>JBQCHE010000001.1:0-2874 GCA_051954975.1 Ginsengibacter sp.
GCTCAGAAGTGAATTGAATTCTATCGGAAATAATTTCAATCAATCCGTAAAAAAACTGCACACTTTAGATGAAATTTCGGAGATAAAAGTATGGGCAATTTTAAATGAAAAAAGCAAAGAAATATTATTTAAGAAGATGGGTGAAATCAAAGAAAAAATTAATCAAATTTCTGACAAATGGTTGCAAGAATAAATACAAGTAAAAGCATTTTAAAAGCACTCAATTATAATGAGCAAAAAGTAAAAAATGGAAAAGCGGAATGTATCTGTGCATCCGGGTTTATTAAGGACAATAATGAACTAAATTTTTACAATAAACTTCACCATTTGAAAGGTATATTTCATTAAATGAAAGAACCTCATGTAATACAATTCATATATCTCTAAATTTCGATTCATCAGAAAAACTTGATGTTGAAAAATTACAATCAATTGCAATCAAACGCATGGAAATGCCTGGCTTTTGCAATCAATCTTATTTGCTTTAAAATGATGCATACCATCTATTAAGGAAGGTTCTGCAGGGTATTAAGGAAATATTTGTATGGCGATAGGCTATTGTGCGCTCATTTTTCAAGGCAAAAAAAAGTTGACAACCTCTAAAAACGTAAGAGGAAAGCTATATTATAGCAATTAAAAAACCCGTGTAAAAAATTACTATTTAAAAAATTAATCCCTACTTTTAAACAATCAAAACGGCTGATATACGTTGTGAAACTAACAGAATTTGAATCCTGTACATTTTAATCATTAAGAAACCCGATACAACGATGGTATCGCAGGCAAATCAGTGTGCCGAAGATGGCCAAAACGTGAGTTTGTAAATGAGCCTGATCTTTTTATGGCTGCCATTTTTCAAAAAACTGTGTAACCCAGGGCGGCGAAGCCATAACCAATCAGCCACACCCAACCGTACTAAAACTATTTTTTATGAGAGGAATCAATAAAGTGATACTGGTAGGCAATTGCGGAAAAGACGCCGAATCAAAAACGCTCGCCGACGGCACAATGGTAGCGAAAATCGCTGTTGCCACCACAGAAACTTTTCGCTTGAAAAGCGGTGAATCGCACAGCAGGACTGACTGGCACACAGTAATCCTCTGGCGCGGACTGGCTGCCCTGGCGTCGCAATACCTTCGTAAGGGCAGTCTCGTGTATGTTGAAGGTCGCCTGCAAAGCAGGCAATACTCCTCAAAAGAAGGCGAAAAAAAATTTGTGACCGAGGTAGTTGGTGAAAAGCTGGTATTATTAGATAAAAAAGAAAAAAGCGGATTTAACCCGATATCAGAAACGATGGACGAAGAAGTGCCTTTTTAAACCACGCCGCTTAAGAGACAGGCTTATCCAAACAAATTCAACTGATTTATGCAGGTAGTGACCGTAAAACCACTTCAGCACCGCGGATTGGAATGCATTGGAATTTATTTTGAAAAAAATGCCTTGCTTCAGCAATCGATACAAAAAGAAGCAGGTGCAAGATGGAGCAAAACCAATACCTGTTGGTATATTCCGTGCGACGGAGAAAACTATCTCCGGCTGAAGGCTGCTTTGGAAAGCAAGGCAGAGTTAGAGATAACCGAATTGAAAAAATTTTTGCTGGAAAAGAAACGCAGCGGCCTGGGTGAGGCTGCAGTTATTACCGGTAGCCAACCTAAAGTAGTTAAAGATGAAAAATTTCGGACGGACAATTCAAAAATTTCCCGGCCACAGGTTTACTTACACGCCCTAAGCAAAGAGAATAAAGAAGCTTTGCAGCAGTTCAAAAGACAATTGCTTTTAAAAGCCTATAGCCAAAGTACAATAAGGACTTACGAAAACGAGTTCAGGCAGTTTTTGCAGGCCATAAAAAATACACCAGCGGATCACTTTAGCGTGTCGCGGTTAAAAGATTATTTTCATTACTGTTATTCCACATTACAACTGAGCGAAAACACCCTGCACTCAAGAATAAATGCTTTGAAGTTTTACTACGAACAAGTGTTGGGAAGAGAGAAATTCTTTTGGGAGATACCGCGCCCCAAGAAGCACCTGATTTTACCTAAGGTTTTAGGCGAGGAAGAGTTACGCAGATTATTTAACGCGGCTAGTAACTTAAAACACAAGGCGATCCTCTTTACGGCTTATAGCGCCGGCCTGAGGGTAAGCGAAGTAATTAATCTGCGGTTGCAGGATATAGATCGCGGGCGCAAACAGTTGTTTGTGTATTGCAGCAAGGGCAAGAAAGATCGTTATGTATCTCTTAGTCCTTTGTTGCTTGATGTTTTGGAAAATTATTACAGGTTGTGCCAGCCAAAGCCTACCGATTACCTTTTTGAAGGGGATGAACCGGGTAAACCCTATTCAATTCGTTCTGCACAAACCATCTTTTACAATGCGAAGATGAAAGCGGGCATCAGCAAAACAATCAGCTTTCATGGCCTGCGGCATAGTTTTGCCACGCATATGCTCGAAAAGGGTGTAGATGTAAAATATATCAAAGAAATTTTGGGTCATTTTAATATAAAGACCACGGAAAGATACCTGCATATAAAAAGAGAAATGCTGGTAAATATTCAAAGTCCGCTGGACGATTTGTACAGAAAGACCTGAAATGTTAAAATCCGTATTGACGCAACAACAATACAAAATGCGCAATAGAAAGCTACTGATAATCAATATCTGGCTTCAGCTTGGAAAGGTGAAAAGTTTCGTATAATATTGTGTAAGGTGCAAGCTGTCTTACTACTACTAATAAGCGCATGCGACAAATTCCAACACTTATGAAACTGCACAAAGCGACGCTGCAAAAGAGCTGAAATTTTTGCTGGACGACTTGAGAGATAATAAAAAAAACTACACTAATATGGATTATCCAATTGCATTAGAGGCCTACGT
>JBQCHE010000002.1:0-577500 GCA_051954975.1 Ginsengibacter sp.
TCTGACTTCGGAATTAAGCTTTATCAATTCCGATTGAACTGATTTAATTAGCGTTTCTAATGCATTTAGTGATTCGCAATCTTTAATCGGATGGCTTTGTTTTAATAAAGCAATCTCCAAAGTTTCCAGCTTCTCTATAATCGTTTGCAATAACACCTCGTTCATCACGAATTATTTAAGTTTTTAATTCAGCCGGTTTGATTTTTTCTTCTTTCTTTTTTTACCCAACTTCCATTCATAGGGAGATGACTGGTTACTTTCCTGCGGATTGACTTCGGGGAGTAAAATATGGGTGCCCTTATCTAATGATTTTTTAATTTCAGGAACAATATTTTCTTTGGTAGTTCCATTTGAAATTGAAATCGCTGCTGACTGCTTAACCGATGTATTTATTTCCCGGAGATAAATAGCTTTTTCAAGATTCTTTAGAGAAAATTTTCTGTCAATTTCACTCCCCTTATATTTGAAATTCCCAATTCTAAAACTGATGCCTTGTAACTCTTTTGTTTGCCCTTTGTATTTGTACAATGTTTCAATATTTTTATTAGCTAATTTTTCTTTAAGATGGTCAAGACTTTTACTATGAGGTAGCATTTCTAAAATTGCCTGGTAAATAACATAACGGTTGGCTTCTTTCTCATTTAATTGTTCAAGATGGGTAGCCGATAAATCTTTTGATATAGCTTCTTTTAATCCATATTTAGTGGTCAGCTCCTGGGCGATTTTTTTGCCTCTCAGGCCTATCCAATTGTCTTTGATTGTTTCGCCTTTATTATTGACAAGATTGGCAATAATATGAAGATGAGAATAATTCTTATCGATGTGCTTTGTGATAGAAAACTGGGTGTCTGCAACATTCATTTTTTGTAAGTATTCCCTGGCTATTTCTATCATTTTTTCATCCTCAATTTTTTCTCCCGGATAGAAACTTAAGATGCCATGAAAAACTACTTTATGAAGGGAAGGTCTTAAGGCATGCTGTCTCTCAAAATCCTCAGACATTAATTTCCAATCATAACTTCTAACGCCTTCGGCATCCAGAACGACCGCTCTTTTTTGATCCTTGCATACATATTTGCACGCTCCTGAAAATGTTTTCCCTATGATCACTTTACTTATCATCTTTTCAGTTTCTCTAATAATTCATCAATGGAATTTTTATATTTTTCAAACATCAATACTGCTGTCAAAAATCCTTCCTGGTGGCCTTTCTTTGTAAGCTGATTTAGGTTGTTCGCGATGCCGATAAGTTGCCTGACAAATTGCCTTTCTTCCTCGTCCAAAAGCGGTTTTATTTTTCCGTTTATGGCCATCTGCCGTATGAATGAAGAAATTCCAATTCCGGCTTTTGCAGCCTTTTGTTTTACCACAAAAAATTCCGATTTCGTAAACCTTATTCCTTTTACAATGTCGCGTTTAACCGGTTTCTTCGGCCGGCCTCCGCAATGTGTTGTTATCGTTTCTTCACTTGTCATTTTCCTCTGCAGTTTCTTTTGCGACCAACGGGAGAAAAAGCAAGCTGAGTTTTTGTGCAACAAAAACACCGCTTGCTAAGAAAGATTTTTAAAGGTGTCTATGCACGAACAGCTTTTTGTTTTTCTGCATTTTCAGCTTTCCGAAATTGATCAGCCAGTCATTTAAATCTTTATAGCTTTTGTAAAGTTTGCTCTCATCTTTAAAATTGAGCGATCTCTTTAAGGCGAGCTTTGTATTTTTTCTGCCTGCTTCATCCTGGTCTAAATACAGATGAATGCTTTGATGTTTTTCCATTAAAAGAAGGCTTCTCTCAAAAAAGGAAAGTGAATTTAAAACGAGAAAATTTGTCACTTCCTGCTGCTGGTTTTGATGAATGGTTTGATAGCTTAGGAAATCAAAAAAGCCTTCAAAAACTGTTACCTTATTTGCCCCGTTATCCAGGTAAGTAATGTACTTTCGAGAACTACTCCCTTTGAAATATTCATTGCGTAATTCATATCCGCCTGCATTATTTTTAAATCCGATTGCGACGTATGTTTTGTTATTGCTGCCATTAGTAAACCGGACTTCATAACAGTATTTATCTGCAATATTTTTTTCTATTTTTCTTTGCTTTAAATAGCGGCAAAGTATCGGGTTTTGTAGGGGCTGCTTTGCGGCTATTACCCTTATCGCCGTTTCTCTCGTATCGCCGTCAAAAATATTATGCTCATACGAGTGGAACGGCGGTCTGTTATTATTGTTTTGAAAAAGATTTTGCCCTTGAAAAAAAGAAAGGTTTTGTAGTACTTCGCTTATAGTATCGTAATGAAAATGTTCTTTGGTAAAATCTACCAACGTTCCTCCTTTTCCGAGGCCATGGTCATACCATACATTTTTGTTTCGGTTAACTTTAAAGGATGGTTCTTTTTCATCTCTTAAAGGAGAGTGATACCAATAATCATTGCCTCTGATCTTTGATGGTTCATGGCCGATGGAATGCAGGTAATCCACCAGGTCAATTTGATTGGCTTGTTCACAGTTCATGGCTACACATTTAATGGTGATTAATTCCTTTTGAGGTTACCGGTTTCTCCTGCCCACTTATTAAAGTTTCGATCTCTGCACGCAGAAAATATCTGCGCGACATGATCTTAAAACTTTTTAATTTTTTTTGTCTCAACCATTTATAAAGTGTCGGCTTGGATACCTGGAAAATCTCACAGACATCGGTTGACTTCAGTAAAGTTTTTTCCGGAAGGTGATTGTTGAGTGGGGAGATTTTTTGCTGGGTTAATTTTTCAGCTATTACTTCTTCGATGATAATTTTGATTTGTTTCCAAAACTCGGATGGAGCTATTGGAAACAGCATTGGTGTTTCTTCCATACTTCTTCATTTTCATGTTCCACAAATAGAAATCCTCGATCAAAAATAATTACGCTGATTAATATAATCAATACCTCACTAAATTTTGATGAGGTGTCAGTAAGTCCTTGTTAACAGAAGGTTCAGTGATTAGTAATAAATGCTATTAGATGGAGTAAAATGAAATTAAAGTAGGAAGGTTTTACTAAGGTTTGGGAATTTTTATTCCAAATGATAATTTAAAAAATTAACAAAAAATGCCTGCTGTCATGTACGATTTAGATAATTAAATCCGCGGATGCCTTCTTTGATTAAAGATTCTATACTCCCTGGCATAACTAAATTGCTTTATGAGAAATGATTATGGTACAAACAGTGCCCGCAATTAAATTGCTAATCAAACTAATCTTTCTTCTAACGTTCCTTTCCAAACAGCGAACCCACTTTTTGCATCAGTATAATCGCGAACAATCGGGCTAAAATTGTAATCCTCTTTTCTGATATAATCGGGCTTGCCAGTAGCTTTTATTTGCTGGAGTATAGTTTCAATCTCTTTTAGTCCTTGTCTAAGAGCATCCATTTATTTTTCAAAATGCCAGATGTAAGTTGCCTCTTTCACTATTAAGCGTCTTCCAAAATAATATGGTACTTTTCTTTCCATCGAGCAAAAACAAAAAAAAGGGGTAAGCACAAATCTGATTTTGAGAACTGAAGGCAAGTGTTGTGATGAAAGATATTTGAGTTAATAAGAATGCTTTGAATTCTTTATTTTGAGTAAGTCATCAATTAAATCCTCGTCTGATTTAAATATTTTTCCAACAACATTTTTTTCTTTTGGAAGTAAATCTTCAAAAGTATTCAAAACGGATGAACCTTCTGGATTTCCTTTGAAAGTTAATATCTCTCTTTTCGCAAATTCAAAACGCACACTATCAACAATGCTACTGTTTATTTTATCAATGTCCTCAGAACTTTCAGAAACATTAATAATTTCATTTCCTTTATAATAAATTTCAATTTCAGCACAAATTAATTTCTTCTTCAAAATTTTAATGAAATAGCTTTTAATTACTTCAAATCCCGATCGAATATTCAGGTTCTCAATTTCAGAAGTAATTTCCATATTCAATTCTTCAATAAATAAAGAAAAGCAAATACAGCCCACTAAAAATTGCAATGGAACTTTCATAGTTCGGGACAGTTTTTTTGGAACTGGATTAACTGTGATTTCGCGATTGATAATTGGCTATGCTTCTTGTATAGTTGATTTTTTTGAAGGACTGTGGCGAGTAATAAATTCACCGGAAGAAAGTGCGGCAATTTTTGAAGCAGGGATAGCGAAATCTAATTGATCGGATTTGGAAACAGAAGTATCATTTCTATTAATCAAAACGCTTTTTTCTACCTGAACGATTCTGCCAAACCATTATGCGAGTGTTTTTGAAGTATCATCAGGACCTACCTTTAAATAGTATTTCCCCGCGATGTGTAGATTATTTAAGTCAATATAAACCTGAAATAAAACTAATTAATAACTGTAATCAAATAGTTTTGAAATTTCAGCAAGAGTTCCTTATACATAATTCAGTAGCTATTTTTTTAGTTTGAAAATCCACAATAGGTTTCTTGCTTTCAATTAATTGAAACAGCAATTCTGTAGCAACTTTCCCCATTTCAAAAGCGCGTTGTCTAACGGTGGTTAGTGGAGGGAGGAATAATTCCGGGGAACTGAAGTTACTGAATCCAATTAAACCTAGTTGATCTGGGATAGAAATCCGTAATTTATTGATTAACTTAAAACTTCCAATTGTTAATCTGTCGGAGGCGGCAAGTAAAGCGTCTGGTGGATTATCTAATGAAAATAATTCGCTAATAGCATTTTCGATCTCTTCATAAATAAATCCCCCGTGCATACAATATTTAATAAAGTTCCCATTTAAAGGAATCCCCGAATCTGTAATGGCCTTCAAATATCCTTCCAGTCTTTCTTTTGTGATTGATAAATTTGGAGCACTGGTTATGTGCGCAATTTTTTTATATCCTTTCTTTATCAAATGCAAGGTCGCTTCATACGAACCTAGGAAATTATCCGCAATAACTTTGTGTGCTTGTATTGATTCGGGAACCCGATCAAAGAAAACAACTGGAAAACCTACATTTATTAATTTTTGAAAATGGCTCAGATCTTCTGTTTCAGACGAAAGCGAAATAAGCAACCCATCTATTGATCTTGATATTAAATTCTCGAAGTTTCTAACTTCTGTTTTATAACTTTCGTAATTCTGTGCTATGATAACCATATTATCCTTGCTGGACGCGACTGATTCTATGCCCCCTGTTACTTCAGCAAAAAAATTATTTGGTATCTGGCTTAATAAAAGGCCAATGCAGCGGCTCTTTTTACCCTTCAACGTTTGGGCCATAAGATTTGGTCTGTAATTGTGTTCTTTTGCACACTTTCTCACAATTTCTTTTGTTTCCTCGCTTATCTGATAACTATCCTTTATGGATCTTGCAACTGTAGAATATGACAACCCTAATAAATTGGCAATATCTTTTATAGTTATAGATTCTGACTTCATAAAAGCAAAAGGTAGAAATACAAGATTTTGAATTTTTCGAAATTATGCATTTTTTATCGTCATGCCAACGTTGGCGTAAATAAAACTAAATCGATTAACGAAATCGATTTAGTTTAATATTACCTTTAATTGTCAATATAGCAATTATTACTTTTTTAGCCGTAAAAATTAAAAGCGTGTGAGATCGAAACTTTTTTTATGAAAGCTTGTGAGAGCGGAGAGTTGTTTTATTGAATTGCTATTGAAGAAATAAAAATCAGAACAATAAATGTGGGTTCAAGTTGCTGAATTTTTTATCTAATAATTTATGAAGGCGCGCATTTGAACTGGTTGTACATAACAACTAATGTAATAAATATAGTTTCCTACTGAAAGATTTGCTTATATGAATAAAAAAATTTCGATTCATGATATTGCTAAGCATCTGAATATATCAGCAACAACCGTTTCTTTTGTTTTAAATGGAAAGGCAGAAGAAAGGAAGATTAGTAGTGCAATGAAGAAAAAGATTCAAATCTACGTTAAGGAAATTGGGTACCATCCCAATTTGATTGCCCAAAGTCTTCGAACTGGTAAAACTAAAATTATCGGAATGTTGGTTGAAGACATTTCAGATCCGTTTTTCTCAAGCATTGCGAGAATTATAGAAGAGAACTTATACAAATTGGGCTACAAAATTTTTCATTCAAGTACGAATAACAATACTGAAAGAGCAAAAGCTATTCTGCAGATTTTTAGGGAAAGGCAGGTTGACGGTTACATAATTGCTCCCGCTCCCGGAATAGAGGATGACATACAGGAACTGATAGACGACTCAAAACCGGTTATTCTGTTTGACCGGTATTTCCCCGGACTGGAAACTACTAACATAGTTGTCGACAATTTTGTGGGCGCTTATGAAAGTGTTCAACACCTGGTTTACAATGGCTTCACAAATATTGGATTTGTTACCCTTCAGTCAAAACAGGTGCAAATGATGGATCGGTTGAGTGGTTACTTGAAATCAATAAAGGAAAATAAGTTTCCCAAATATATTCATCGGGTGATATATAAAACAGCTCCTGCAGAAATAATAGTATTAATTAAGAATTTTCTTCTGAAAAATAAGGAGATAGATGCTCTCTTTTTCGCGACCAACTATCTGGCAATAAGTGGACTTCAGGCTATACGCGAATTGGGATTAAAGGTACCGGATGATATTGGTATTGTTGGGTTTGATGATAACACGTATTTTTCACTATTCTCACCTTCAATAACAGCGGCAGCACAGCCTGTTGAGGAAATCTCAAATCAAACTGTAAAAGAGTTAATCAAAGCCCTAATAATGGAAGATCAAAATGAAAAAAAGAAAACAATTGTGCTGAAAACCAATTTGATAGTGCGTGAATCTTCAGTCCCTCACATTAACTATAAAAAAGAATAAATAAAGGAGTTCACCTTCGAAAACCATCGATCCAAAAAAAATTAAAAAACAAACAATCATTTATTAAAACAAATTAAAAATTATGCTTATGCGAAATTTTGAACAATTCCAAATAAAGGAGATTGCTTTATCAATGCTGATAATAATTTTTTCAGCATTTTTCAGCCTTTCCTCATTTGGGCAAACAAAAACAATTTCAGGCACTGTGGTCGATTCAAAAACCTCAACACCTATATCTAATGTATCAGTAATAGTAAAAGATACAAGAAATGGTACGGCTACTGATATTAATGGGAAATTTTCAATTCATGTTACAGGTCAGTCGACATTGGTTTTCAGTAATGTCGGATATGAAACAAAAGAAGTAAAGGTTACCTCCTCATTTATGAAGGTGCAAATGGAAAGCACAAGCCAACAACTGAATGAGGTTGTGGTAGTAGGTTATGGAAAACAAAAGAAAGCTACACTCACAGGTTCTGTAGAACAAATTACAAGCAAAACATTGGAAAGCCGTGCCGTTACTAATATTGGTTTAGCATTGCAAGGTGAAACACCGGGCTTGTTGGTTACCAGAACTTCCCCAAGGCCAGGAAATGAAGGTTTAAATTTTGTGATACGTGGTCTCAGTTCAGTAAATGGTAGCGCTCCGTTAATTATTGTTGATGGTGTACCTGTTCTAAACTCTTTTTCATTTTTAAACATGAACGCTGATGATATTGAAAGTATTTCAGTGTTGAAAGATGCATCAGCAGCGATTTATGGAAGTGCTGCTGCAAACGGCGTTATATTGGTTACGACGAAACGGGGTAAAGGAAAAACCAGATATGATTTGTCAAGCAATTTGCGATTTACAACAAATGGAATTACGGGCTATTCTCCGACCATGCAGCAATATGCTACTATGTGGCTCGAAGCTAACAAAGAAGAAACGAATCCTAACTGGTGGGTGTGGGGAAATCAAGACAATCTGCTAAAGATGCAATCAGGTTACGAAGGTGCTTACCATTTTTCTACATGGCCTACTGTTGACTATTTTATTTTTAATGCCAACCGCATTAACGAAATGTTTGCTACCCGTTATTCTTATCAAAACAATTTAAGCATTTCCGGCAGCGACGAAAAAAGCTCTTATCGCTTGTCGTTTGGAATGGCTGATAACAAAGGCAACCTGGCAACAGCCTATGATGGACAAAAGCAATATAATGCCCGCTTTAATTATGATATCAAACTATCAAAAAAACTGAAATTAGAAACAGGTATCAGCCTGATTGATGCTAAAACAAGCACCCCATCTGCTGGTCTTGATAATACTTTGTATGGATATGATATGCCGTTTTTTCCCGCTCAAAATCCATTCGGACAATGGTTTGCCTGTTTTAACGGTGTAGATGGCGGAGCTAACAGAAATGCGGCTGCCCGAACAAGTGATGGTGGCCGTGATAATCAAAATTCACTTACAGGAAGAGCAGATTTAAAAGCTGTTTACCAGGTTTATAAAGACCTTTCTATTGAAGGTTTAGCCTCTGTGCAAAATGAACGCTTTAATCAGGAGAAATATCTTTTAGCTGTTCCGGTGTATAACTGGTATGGTAAACAAACCGGATGGGCAGGTGCTCTTGACACTACCAAAACGAGTTATTATACAAAAGCATGGACAAGTATGTCTCAGTATTACTCAGGATTAGCGCGGTACAGTAAATCAATTAAAGAAGTGCATTCTATTTCAGCGGTAGTAGGTATAGAAGCCCAAAAAACAAATTACAATTGGGTATCAGCAAACCGTATTGGTTTTACTGATTTGGGTGTGCAAAATATTAGTTTGGCTTCAACAGCGACACAAACTAATGACGGGTATAGTTCGCAATATGGCAACTTAGCTTATTTCAGCAGATTGAATTATAGCTATGCAGATAAATATCTGTTAGAGCTCCAAGGAAGAATTGATGGAAGTTCCCGCTTTGCAACTGGTCATAAGTTCCAGAAATATGGCGGTGCTTCTGTAGGATGGATATTTACCAAAGAAAAGTTTTTCGAGGGTATTAGTTCCGTTCTCAATTTCGGAAAGATTAGAGCAAGCTATGGTAGCTCAGGTAATCAGGCTGCAGGTCTTGGTGAATTTGATTACTTGTCGCTTGTAAAGATTGGTACAACTGTTTTAGGGTTACCTGCTGCCTTACAAAATTCTTCTTCATTAGTTAATAATGGATTAGTCAGCTATTCCAGAACATGGGAAAGAATAGTGCAAAAGAACGTTGGCCTTGATCTCAGCTTCTTCGGAAACCGCCTTTCTTCCACTGTTGACTATTTTACCAAGGATAATCTTGGAATGTTGATCAATGTAAACTATCCTTCAGTATTAGGAGGATCAGCGCCTAAAACTAATAGTGGTCATTTCAACACCAAAGGTTGGGAAGCCACTCTGAAATGGAATGAAACACAGAGGAAGTTTTCATACAATATTGCAGTTACATTAAGTAATACCAAAACCATGGTTACGGATGCTCAGGGAGCTGATAGTTACAATCCCGGAGAAAATGGTATTGTAAACGGATACCCTTATCAGTCCTGGTTTGTATATAAAACAGACGGCTATTTCAAGAATCAGAAAGAAGTAGACGCCTATTATGCCCAGTATGGGTCCAGTCCAGATTTAGTAGGGTTGCCGCAAAACAATATAGCTGTGGCGCTACGTCCTGGCGATACCAGAAAAGTTGATGTAGCAGGTACAGGTAACATTACAGGATCCGGCAATGAAAAGAGTTCTCTGGTATATGCAGGCGATGGCACACCCCATTATACATTTGGAATCAACTTAGGTGGATCCTGGAAAGGTTTCGATTTAAGCGCATTTTTCCAAGGTCAGTTAAAGCAGTTGATCATGAGGAATGGCTATATGTCTTATCCGTTTGCTGCAGTATGGACAAATCAAAATCCTTCGTTTCTGGGTAAAACATGGACAACAGATAATCCGGATGCCTTTTTTCCTCGTTTAACTGTGAATAATACCCGGGCAAAATGGAACTATGTTAATAATGATTTCATGTTGCAAAACAATCGATACATCCGATTAAAAGCTTTGATCATGGGCTATAGCTTGCCTGAATCATTAATCAGGAAAGCTAAGCTCGAAAAAGTAAGAGTATATTTTTCGGGAAACGACTTGTGGGAACTGGTGCATATCAAAGATGGCTTTGATCCTGAAATGGGGGAAACTTCTCAAAACTCGGGGTATCCTTTCGCCAGAACATGGTCATTTGGAGTAAATGTTGGATTTTAAAAACTAAAATTATTTAATCATGAAAAAAGTATTTAAGTATATTACAATAGGCATTTTAGCGTTAGGCGCTGCCTCGTGCAAAAAAAGTTTTATTGATCTCAGGCCTACGGCGCAGTTTACCGATGCAGTTTACTTTAGGCAACCCGGTGACTTTAAAACTTACGCTACTGGCTTTTACGGTCAATTGCCCGGCTGGGATTTTGGCTCTATGGATAACAACTCAGATTTGTCTGCCAATACGAACGGCAACGGTTACGACATTGGCCACGGCACAATTACAACAAGTACTTCTGCAAATTGGAATTATTCTGGTATTCGCAGTTGTAATATCCTGTTATCAAAAGCAGCAGCATATAGTGGTAGTGGCGATATCAGTGAGTATGTAGGCGAGGCTTATTTCTTCAGGGCCTTTGCTTATTTTAATCTGCTAAAAACTTATGGTGGGGTACCCATTGTAACCAAAGCACTTGACGTAACCTCACCGGAATTGTTTGCAGCACGCAACAGTCGCTATGAAGTAGTGAGGCAAATTTTAGATGATTTAGATAATGCAATTCCGAAATTACCAACTGAACAAACTATTTCTTCAAGCGATAAAGGCCGGATAAGTAAATGGGCAGCCGAAGCGGTGAAAGCAGATGTAGAACTGTACGAAGCTACCTGGGAAAAATATGTTGGTCAGGATCCTGATGGTGATGGTACAACTGTGGGAGCAGGTAAGGCTGGATACGACCCCGGGAATATAAATAAGTATTTGACCGATGTAGTAACCAGTTGCAAAGACATCATGGACAACGGAGATTATTCAATATGGAATAAGAATTCTGTTCCGAGTATGACAAATGCAAGTTCCTGGTATCTTTTCAATTTAGAGGATGCCGGCAGTAATCCGGGTGGTTTTGATAAATCGACCAACAGTGAGTTTATTCTATATAATGTTTATGATTATACCCTTAAGAAGGGCGGGAAAAATATTACATGGACAACCTGGCAATTATATCCCAGCCGCAAGTTTGTAGATATGGCAGTTTGCAAAGATGGTTTACCTCCGGATAAATCGCCTTTGTTCCAGGGCTATCATAAAACAGGTGACGAATTTAAAAACAGGGATCTCCGTTTAATTAATTATTTGTATGGTAATGGGTCGGCTCCTGCTGCGGGTTCTGTTACATTGGACTTTGGCGGTTTGGGCAGCAGTGGTTACGGCAATAGCAAATATGCAGTATATGGTTACGGAAGCCGCAGAACTGATAATACCGAATCAGCTAACTATCCCATCATTCGTTTGGCAGAAGTGTACTTAATGTATGCTGAAGCGTTGGTTGAACTCAATGGTTCGATAACAGATGCTCAATTGGACGCTTCCATCAATAAGTTGAGAGATCGTGCAGGAGTGGCACATCTTACCAATGCTTTGGCAACAGCAAACGGTTTAGATATGAAAGAAGAAATAAGAAGGGAAAGAGCTGTGGAACTTTATCGTGAGGGTAAACGCTTTGACGACCTGAAACGTTGGGGAATTCTGGAATCTTCTTTGAATCCTTCACGTTTGGGGATGGTAATAGGCGGTGCAACTTATTTTACTGATTTCAAAACTGCTTCGTCAACAGGCCAGGATAGTGTTATTGCGGCGAAGTATAAACCTTCATCGTACGTGTTTGGTGAAGAAGTCACACAAACCCCGGCCGGAGAACTCAACTGTGTTGTAGTTGACAGCAAACAAAATCACTCAGTGACTAAAAAGGATTATTTGTACCCGATCCCTGTTACCCAGATTTCACTGAATCCACAGCTGCTTCAAAACCCTGGCTATTAATTATTTTCTATTTCAAATAAATATTTCTTATTATGAAAAAAATATTCAACACAAGGTTGTTTTTATTATTGGCTGTAATTATTACCATAGCGGGCAGTTGTGAAAAAGGGCCACAATTCAGAAAGTTTACATACCCCCCTCAAACAACCTCAGGAATTAGTCCGGAGACGGGTTTTCCTGGTACTTATGTAACCATTACCGGCAATAACTTTGATTCACTCCCCGGCGCCATTAAAGTTTGGTTTGGCGGCATTCTGGCTGATAGTGTTATAAGTAGTAACGGAAGGCAGATTGTAGTTAAGGTTCCTGCTAACGCTGTGTCAGGTAAAGTGAGCCTGCAGGTTTGGACAAACACTGAAGACTCAATTGGCACATTTAAGGTAGTTCCTGCTCCAACTTATAGTTCAATAAGTACTACCCGGGCTAAAGCAGGAGAAGTTGTTACCATTACCGGCCAGAATTTCGGTACAAACGCATCCAACGTGAAGGTCTTGATTGGTAGTGCAGAAGCTGAGATTGTATCCATTTCTGACATACAAATTCAATTTAAAGTTCCCGATGTTTCATCCGGTACACTTGTTCTTGCATTTGGTTCTTTTCAGATTACTGGTCCGGCATTTTTTATTGGGGATGAAAAAATAGAAGGTCGTTTAATAGGACATTCAGGTTCATGGGGTAATAACCCGGCTACGACAATTGCAGCAGCCTTAGATAGCAACCTCAACACTTTTGTAGATGGGCCAACCTCCACTGGCTATGTGGGGTATGATTTTGGGTCGGGCAAAGGCGCTCATCTTACTTTAGTACGTTACGTTCCGCGTGCCGGTTACCCTGCCCGTATGATGAGTGGCGAAATCAGAGGCGCGAATGATCCTACACTTGATGATGCTGTAACTCTTTACACTATAACTCAACAACCCACTGAGGGAGTTTATACAAATGTAACCATTTCAACTTCTGAAACTTATCGTTACATCTACTATTATGCACCCAGTGGGAATTGCGATATTGCTGAAATTGAATTTTATGGACAAGTTGAGAACAAACCGCTTCCCACAGGAAAACTTATTTATGAATTTGAAATTGATGGTAATAATGAAGGTTGGACCCCACAGCAAGGAGGAACATGGACCGTCAACGACAATGCTTTGAATGTTACATTTACCCAGACCTCCGGAAAGAAGAGAGCCGATTTAGCCCAAACCATGAATGGGAGTAATGGAACGGTTACGTTGCATACGGGAGACTATTCCATAGTTGCTGTTAAAATTAATAAGCCTGCTACCTGTAATATTACTTTCGATACCAATCTTGGTTCGGTCGGTAATGGTAGTAATAAGTTTAAAACCGATTATGCGAGTAAAGATGTTTATTATTGGGATTTGTCAACTCAAACAATTGGTTCCACCTTACATGCCAATGAGGAAGTTACACTTTCTACTTTTCAATTCAAAATAGCCGACGTGCCGCAAGATGACCCTGCAACGGGTTACAACGTACAGTGGATAAGAACATTTGCAAGTACACAAGAGCTGCAAGATTTTATTAACAAGTAAAAAAAGATGTATTGGATAAGAGCAGTCTTATCCAATACCTTTTAATCTTAAAAGAATTTATAATGAAAAAAGTTTTCTTATTAAGTATTTCAAGCCTTATAGTATTACTGTACCTATCTTGTTCAAAAGGACATAATAATATTATCGATAATAGTAATAATCCGGATACAACTGAAACTGGTTCCACAGTTAAGTATATTGATACACTTGCCGATAATGTTCCCTTTATACATCCCGGATTACTGCAAAGTCAGGCAGATTTTGACCGGATAAAAACTAAAGTTGATAAAAGCGCTTCTCCCTGGATAGATGACTGGAATATATTAATAGCTAATTCTCACTGCCAAGCGACTTATACTCCCAATCCGGTGGATACCTTAATCCGGGGTGGTAGCTCAAGAGAGCAGCCTAAACCTGACAATTATTCGAGAGCTTTTAATGATGTAGCTGCCGCTTACCAGTTAGCAATTCGTTGGAAAATTACAGGAGATAATTCTTATGCAGATGCTGCTATTCATATCTTAAATGCGTGGGCTGCAATTTGTAAAACCATTTCAGGAAATTCCAATACGGCTCTGGCAGGAGGAATTTATGGGTATCAATTTGCAAATGCCGGTGAAATATTGCGGGATTATTCAGGGTGGAATGCAAAAGATTTTAATAAATTCAAAGACTTTATGATTAATGTTTTCTATTCAAATAATCATGCTTTTTTAACAACCCACTGGGGCACTTGCAATTCTCATTACTGGGCAAATTGGGACTTGTGCGCTCTCGCTTCCGAAATGGCAATAGGCGTATTGACGGATCGCAGACCGATATATAATGAAGCAATTAATTATTTTCAAAAAGGAATAGGTTCAGGAAATATATACAATGCGATTAATCCTGTCTATGGTGATTCGCTCGCTCAATGGCAAGAAAGTGGCCGGGACCAAGGTCATTGTACACTGGATGTAGCTTTAATGGGAAGTATTTGTCAAATGGCGTGGAATCAGGGAGATGATTTGTTTGGTTTGGATAATAACCGTTTCTTGAAGGCTTGCGAATATGTTGCTAAATATAATGTGGCACAGCTGGGGGTTCCTTATACCACCTATACTAATTGTGAAGGAGTGTCCAATCCGGTAATTAGTTCAGATTCAAGAGGGACTGTGCGCCCAATGTGGGAACTAGTGTATAATCATTATGTAAAGTTGAAAGGTTTAAAAGCTACCTGGACACAACTGGCTGCGAAGAGCGTGAGACCAGAAGGAGGAGGAGGTAATTACGGACCTAATAGTGGTGGATTTGATCAGTTAGGATTCGGTACATTGATGTATTCCAGATAAACCCTGAAATCAGTATTTGAACGATCAGATCATAGTGGCTTCTTTGAATCGGGAAATGTATTTTGATGCTTGTTTCTAATGAATTTTTAATAACAGTTAGATGTTTATGATAAGATCCTTAATTCTTATTGTGTTTTTATTTTTATCTCGATTTGCAAGTGGACAGCGACTTGTTACTTATTCTATTCCGCACGACGCTTATTATTCAATGCATAATAACGACTATACGGTTATGGTTAGAAACCCCGGTGGCCAGTGGAAAAACTTGTATGAGTACAATGTCAAAGTAGATATGGAAAGGCCGCAGGACGCCTCGATGGTATATTTTGATTTTTCTGGTAAGGTGCAGGTTTTCGTAAGAAAAAATAATGGTAATATTCATACTGTTAACATACGCCCTTTCATGTATCGCATCAAATATTTGAAAAATGGCAATTCTATCACCTTTTTCCTAACGAAACCGGAGAATATTTCTGTTGAATTCAATGGAGACAAACTTCACAACCTTCATCTTTTTGCCAATCCAATTCAACAGAATATTCCTGATACGTCAAAGCCTAATGTTATTTACTTCGGGCCGGGTGTTCACCGACCGGCAGATAGTCTAAAAGGACAATATGTGATACCTGCTAATACAACCGTTTATATCAGTGGAAACGCTATCGTAAAGGGCCGGTTGGTTTGTTATCATGTGAAAAATGTCAAAATCCTTGGACGGGGAATTATTGACAAGCCAGCAAGTGGTATCTTAATTGATAGTTGCCAGAATGTTAGTGTTGAGGGGATTACTTTTGTTAATCCCAGATATAATACAATTACTGTTGGAAATTCGAAAGATGTCCACATTCACAATGTGAAATCATTTAGTTATCAGGGTTGGGGCGACGGATTTGATTTCTTTTGCAGCTCCGGCATCAAAGTAGATCATGTGTTTCTACGTAATTCGGATGATTGTATTGCTATTTACGGCCATCGCTGGCAATACTTTGGTAACGATAAGGATTATTCGATCACGGATGCATCGTTATGGGCTGATGTAGCTCATCCCATTAACATCGGAACCCACGGGAATACGAAAATTGCAGGAGATACCTTGGAAAATATCAGGTTTAAAAATATTAATATACTTGAAGAAAATGAGCATGACCCGGAATATCAGGGCTGTATGGCCATTAGCGACGGGGATAATAACCTTATTAGAAATGTTTATTTTGAAAATATCCATGTTGATGATTTTACGGAAGGAAAGCTTTTTAATTTGAACGTGTTTTTTAATAAAAAATATAATACAGGACCGGGCCGTGGGATAGAGAACATTCATTTCAAAAATATTACCTACAACGGTATCAATATCTCTCCATCAGTTATAGAAGGCTGGGGCGAGAGCCGCCAGGTTAAAGGAGTGGTTTTTGAAAACCTCCAAGTAAACGGACAGCTTATTAAAAATGCCAAACAAGGGAATATAATATTAGGAAAGTATGTCGAAGGTGTTGATTTTATCAAATTTAATTCACATGGAAGTAATTAATGATTTAAAAAACCGAAGGCGGCCTTTATGAAAATACGAACATGCATCATTTTGATGGCGAGTATGGAATATAAAAAAATCAGGAGAAGTTAATTACAGTCTAATGAAGAAGATACTTCCGTTTTTAATAATTGGAGAAATATTGATATTATGTTTTTCTGGATGCAAGTCTGGAAAAGTAAAAATTACCAATCCGATAGTCGATGGTTACTACGCCGATCCAAGCATTATATGCGATAAAGGAGTTTATTATATCTACGCTACAAAGGATCCTTGGGGAGGAAATGATTTGGCTGTCCTGGAAACTTCTGATTTCATTCATTTTACCTCACATCAAATCAACTGGCCTTCGAAAAGGGCATGCACGAGTCCAAACTCAAATGAAAATAAAGTTTGGGCTCCATCAGTTGTTAAGGGAAAAGACCAAAAGTTTTACATGTATGTCTCTGTGGGTAGTGAAATTTGGGCAGGAATTGGTGATTCGCCACTGGGCCCGTGGCGAAATATAAAACAAGATCAAACTCCTTTAATCAGCCGGAACTATTTTCGTGGGTATCACATGATTGATGCAGAAGCTTTTATTGATGATGACGGACAGGCTTATTTGTATTGGGGCTCAGGATTAAACTGGGTCAATGGAGCATGTTTTGCCGTGAAGCTTAACAAGGATATGCATTCATTTAGTGGAAAGCCAAAAAACATTACACCACCTGACTATTTTGAAGCTCCTTTCATGCTGAAGAGGAAAGGAATTTATTACCTGATGTATTCCAACGGTGAAGCGATTAACGGGACTTATAATGTAAGATATTCAATTGGAAAAACTCCCTTTGGACCCTGGGAAGAAGGGAAAAACAGTCCGATTCTCAGTACGACCGCCGACAGTAGCGTCATTGGGCCTGGTCATAATACCGTTTTCAAAAAAAATGGACAGTATTACATTTTATATCACAAGATTTTTCCTCAAGATAAGAAATATGTCTTGAGACAACTGTGCCTGGACAGCCTCAATTTCGATTCAGATCAAAATATTGAAAAGATCACGCATAATGGTGTAATTTTTTAAGCCCGATGAATGATTTGTAGTGAAAATACTGTACGGGTCCGGAGGAGGCAGTGAGTAGTTTGTGTGCTCTTTTAAATTAAATGAATATTAATCAAATAATAATTTTTTAGTGAGAATATTGGTAAAAACAGGAATTGAGCTTTTCATTATGTTGGCTTTTGTTATCAATGCGAGTGCACAGCAAAAGGCCTTTAATGTAGATCGGCAATTGAATTATTGTATCCGACAGGCAAAAAAAACTTTAGCGGCTACATCCTCAGTTAGCCTGTCGCCACGAAACATTCCGAAAGGTGATCAAAACTGGAAATATAGCAGTATACAAGACTGGACAAGTGGTTTGTGGCCGGGCATATTATGGTATTTATATCAGTATACCCACTATCAGCAATGGAAGGCAGGCGCGGACAGATTTACACGCGCCTTAACGGTGGATGCCTACGGCCCTCATTTTGATCATGATCTTGGGTTCATGTTATATAATAGTTTTGGAAATGGCTTCAGGCTCACTAAAAACCCTGATTATAAAAAGGTGTTATTAGCCGGGGCGGATAGCCTGGCGACGTTATTTAATCCCAAAGTAGGCACGATCCTTTCCTGGCCCTCGATGGTCAAAAAGATGGGCTGGCCGCATAATACGATCATCGATAACATGATGAACCTCCAGTTATTATTCTGGGCGGCCAAGAACAGCGGCGGAAAGCAATTATGTGATATCGCTGTAGCTCATGCTACAACAACGATGAAAAATCATTTCCGCCCGGATTACAGTTCTTATCACGTGGTTGTTTACGATACCACTACAGGAAAAGTGTTGAAGAGAATTACGCATCAGGGTTATTCCGACTCCTCGATGTGGGCCAGGGGCCAGTCCTGGGCGATCTATGGATTTACCATGTGTTATCGCGAAACAAAAATGCAAAAATTTTTGGATTTTGCACAGAAAGTAGCTGACGTATACCTGGAACGTTTGCCAAAGGATTTAATTCCGTATTGGGATTTTAATGATCCTTCAATTCCCAATGCACCACGTGATGCATCTGCTGCCGCTATTACGGCCTCCGCTTTGTTGGAACTTTCCACATTCGTGCACGATAAAGACAAAGCAAAAAATTACAGGGAAAAGGCTAAAGAAATGTTGGTTGAGCTTTCTACAGATAAATATCAAAGCAGGGATATTAATAGTGCGTTTTTGTTGCATTCTACCGGCAATAAACCTGCAAATGGCGAAATAGATGCTTCCATTATTTATGCAGATTATTATTACCTGGAAGCATTGCTGCGATTGAAAAAATTGGAAGAAGGCAAAAGTATTTATGCTAAATTATAAACGCAATAAATAATATTATGACCGGCAAACTTTTAAGAATGATAACAGTAAAGGCACTTTTTTTATCAATTTTTTTTCTCATTATAACCAGCAGCATCGTTGCTCAACAGAAAGAAATTTATCCCGGTGAAACCTGGAAAGATAATAATGGCAATCATATACAAGCTCATGGTGGCGGCATTATTAAAATAAAAAATACTTATTACTGGTATGGTGAAGAACGTTCCAAAGGACTTGATACCAACTTCCGTTACGTAAGTTGTTACTCCTCTGAAGATCTTATGAACTGGACATTTAGAGGAGATGTAGTTAAAATGAGCGATCCCGAGAATCTTGGAAGCAGATGGGTTTTAGAAAGGCCAAAGGTTTTCTATAATAAGAAAACTAAAAAGTATGTGATGTATTTTCATTTGGATGATAGAAGTTATAAACTGGCAAAAGTTGGAATAGCTGTAAGTGATAAGCCCGATGGCAATTTTACTTATGTAAAAAGCTTTCGTCCCCTTGGTCATGAGAGTCGTGACATAGGCCAATTTATAGATGACGACGGCACTGCTTATTTGGTTTTCGAAGATCGTCCCTTTGGCTTTCGCATCGCCAGGCTTTCTGATGACTATATGAATGTTGATAAAGAAATGTGTTTGATAAAAGCACACATGGAAGGCGGGGCAATTGTTCATTATAAGGGTTTGTACTATTCAATTGGTTCGGCACTTACGGGATGGCGGCCTAATCCAAATAAATATGCAACGGCAAAATCTTTGGAAGGTCCCTGGAGTGAGTTTAAAGATATTGCTCCGCCCGAAACAAACACCTACAACTCACAATCTACAATGCTTTTAAAGGTGATTGGTACAAAAAAAACCACCGTTATTTTTATGGCAGATCAATGGAAACCTGCCACACAGTGGGACTCCCGGTATATATGGATGCCCCTTGAAATTGGTAATGGACAGCTACATGTGCCTAAACCTGAACCGTGGACGATAAATGTAAAAACGGGCGAATGGAATTACCTACAGCCGGATAATGCACCTACAATAAAATAGTGTTTGCGCCGGATATGCTGAATGATAAAATCAAAAAAATAAATTACGACAAAAGCGAATGGTTTCGCTCGATATAAATGAAAAAAGGTATGATGATAAATAACTTTTATAACTAAATATTTTTACAAATGCTTGCCTTGAACAAAAATAAAATCGTTAATGTCCGTCAAAAGATTTTTTCCATAGTCACAGTTTTGCTCGTAACAACTCCTGGCATTGCGCAATTGCATATTATCAATAAAAGCAGGACAACAGTTTCTTCACCGGATAAAAATTTAAAAGTTGAGTTCTATCAAAAGCAGGATGACGAAGGAAAAAGGGTAATGTATTATAGCGTTAATTATAAAGGACAATCTATAATTAAGGAATCCACTTTAGACATTCAACTGGATAATCATCTTTCGGAAAGCGCCATGGCTTTGAAAGTTGATAAACATAAAAAGTGGTGCGAAAATCTTGTTGTAAAGGAAATAATTTCTTATTCAAAAGATACATCATGGAAGCCTGTTTGCGGGGAGCGGAGTGAAGTAACAGATCACTATAATGCCATTGATATCGGGATGGTAAAAGATGATAACCCCATCTACAGAATGGATGTGCAAATCCGTGCTTACAATGAAGGAATAGCGTTAAGATATTTCTTTCCTGAAAATGTAAAAGGAACTTACTACAGAATTACTTCAGAAAATACAGCGTTCTCTTTACCAGAAGGAACAAAAGCATGGTTCACTTCTTGGGCACAAGGGCCTTATAAACTTTTGCCGATAGCAAACTGGCCTGATGAAGGCGAACGTCCATTAACGTTGCAACTACCAAATGGTTTGTATGCTTGCCTTACTGAAGCTGCAATGGTTGATTATGCAAGAACGAAATTTAAACTGAGTGAGACAAAGAAGAATACGATCGTTACTTCCATGTACACACCTGCCGATCTGATTTCTCCATTTGCCACTCCATGGAGAATAATAATGGTTGCAGAAAAGCCTGGTGACTTAATCGAAAACGATGATATCATTTTAAATCTCAACGAACCGTCAAAGATCAAAAATGTTAGTTGGATAAAGCCGGGAAAAATTATGAGGGTAATGAGGCAAACCACTCAGGATGCAAAACAGAATATCGACTTTGCTGTGCAACATCATCTTCAATATGTTTTATTTGATGCAGGGTGGTATGGAGCTCCGTTTAGTTTCGGCTCTGATGCAACAAAAGTGGCAAAGCCTGATCTTGATTTGCCTTATATCATTGAATATGCAAAAGAAAAAGGTATTGGTGTGTGGTTGTATGTAAATCTGCAGGGACTTTATGCTCAGTCTGATTCATTGTTTAAAGTTTATCATCAATGGGGACTTAAAGGGGTAAAGTTTGGTTTTGTACAAGTAGGTTCGTATCGCTGGACAACATGGATAGAGGATATGTTCAAAAAAGCAGCAGAAAATCAAATTATGGTCAATGTGCATGATGATTGGCGGCCAACCGGCGAACAAAGAACATGGCCGAACTTAATGACTGCGGAAGGCATCCGCGGCAATGAAGAAATGCCTGATGCAACACATAATACCATCGTGCCTTTTACCAGATACATTGCTGGTCCCGCTGATTATACCATTTGTTATTTTGATAAAAGAATCAAAACCACCCATGCACATCAGTTGGCATTAGCTACAATTTATTATAGCCCAATTCAAACTTTATTTTGGTACGATAAACCTTCTGATGATGATAATGAGCCTGAATTACAATTCTGGAAAAAAATTCCAACTGCATGGGATGAAACCAAAGTTATCCAGGGAGAGCCCGGCAAATATATAACTACAGCAAGGCGAAAAGGCAATGATTGGTTTGTAGGAACAATAACCAATGATGATGCAAGAACCTTGAAATTGCCTTTTGACTTTTTGCAAAAGGGGAAAAAATATATGGCAACATTTTATTCAGATGATTCAACAATGACAACAAAAACAAAAGTGAGAATAAGTCAAAAACTTGTTGATGCATCAGCTGTGATAGACATGAATTTAATTGCATCAGGAGGAGAGGCAATTTGGTTAACACCACAGAAATGATTTGAGGAACGATTTTAATTTTTTTGAATTGTAATGGATTTAACGGATTTAGAATAAACTTATAACATACCTGTCACAAGTAAACGAACAAATAATGCAAATTTCTTCAGCGAATACAGAAACATCAAATAAGTCGGCATCGGGCTATGTCATTCGGGTTGCATTGATAGCTGCACTGGGCGGTTTTTTATTTGGCTTTGAAACTGCTGTAATTTCAGGTGCAGAAAAAACTATTCAACAACTATGGTCTTTAAGCGCTTTCTGGCAGGGATTTACAGTTGCGTCCAGTCTCATAGGTACTGTAATCGGCGCTATGACAGCTGGAATTCCTGCACAAAGATTTGGAAGAAAAAAAGTATTGTCAGGTATCGCCATTCTATATCTATTTTCAGCAATTGGGTGCGCAGTTACCCCCGTTTGGATCTTATTTATTATAGCCAGGTTTTTTGGTGGCATCGCTGTCGGCGCTTCTTCAGTGGTGGGACCAATGTACATTTCAGAAATTGCACCCGCCAGTCAAAGGGGAAGGCTCGCCGGTTCATTCCAATTAATGATCGTTACAGGAATTTTCGTAGCTTATTTAACTAACTTTTTATTTGTAAATATTGGTGAAGATTCGTGGAGATGGATGCTGGGAATAATGGTAGTGCCAGCTGCACTATTCGCCTTGTTGTTAAGGAGTATTCCTGAAAGCCCGCGTTGGCTGGTTTTAAACAACCGGGATGAGGAAGCCAAACTTGTTTTTGCTAAAACGGGCGAGTATGATGCGCTTGCATTAATTCACGAAGAACACGCCTTATCAAAGAAAGGAACAAAAGAAAGTTTATTTAACGGTAAATATAAAAAACCAATTTTATATGCAATGCTCCTGGCCATGTTCAATCAACTATCAGGGATAA
The DNA here is from genome assembly GCA_051954975.1 of Ginsengibacter sp. Taxonomy (GTDB): domain Bacteria; phylum Bacteroidota; class Bacteroidia; order Chitinophagales; family Chitinophagaceae; genus Ginsengibacter. Next base: position 22,742 of record JBQCHE010000002.1, read on the forward strand.
ACGCAATTCTGTATTATGCTCCCCGCATATTTGAGATGGCAGGATTTTCAAAAGAACAGGCCTACCTGCAACCCGTTTATATTGGTGCAGCGAATTTGTTTTTTACATTACTCGCCATGACGATGATTGATAAATTTGGACGGAAAACACTACTGCTTGTTGGAGCCGCAGGAATGATCGTGTTTCTAGGTTTAACCGCTTATGCTTTCAGCCCTGGCGGTACTATGGGAACTAATGTTCTTATTTATCTCATCTGTTTTATTGCCTTCTTTGCATTTTCACAAGGCGCGGTTATCTGGGTATTTATTTCAGAAATATTTCCAAATTCAGTTCGTTCCCAGGGAGGCTCGTTGGGTAGTTTCACGCATTGGATAATGGCAGCCATCATATCATGGACGTTTCCGATGATGGTGGAAGGCAGTGCCAATGGTGGCTTTTACTCATTTGTGTTTTATAGCCTCATGACGTTGGTGTCACTAATTTTTATCTGGAAAGTGATGCCCGAAACGAAAGGGAGAACATTAGAGCAAATTCAAAAAGATTTGGGAATAGTGTAGAAAAATTTAGATGGAATTTAATCTTTAACGTTAGTTTATGGAACGCGATGAATAATGAGATTATGTTTAAAGTTATTTTAATATTATTGTTTCTTTTTTCGCTTGCTCCTGGCAGTTATGCGCAATATCAGCGCCTTCGGGTAAGTAAAAACGCTTCCTCAAATTACGATTTTTCTTCTCTTCAAAATAAAATCCGGGCATGGATATTTTTTGCAAGCGGGTGCTGACAATAACAGTAAGAGAAATTATTCATGCTAAATAAAAAATCATGAAAAACAATCTAAAAGGATTTTTAATTGTGATGATGGTTTTTTGTTATTTATCAGTTCCTGGCCAATCACATTATCCAGGTCAGCATGCGGGAAAGTTTGCTTTAAAAGATAAACTAAAACCTGCTGTTTACAGCTTTGACCTTAACAATGTTCATCTGTTAGACAGCCGATTTAAAGACAATATGATAAGAGAACAAAACTGGATCATGTCAATCAACAATACCAGTTTGCTGCACAGCTTCTGTGTGAATGCCGGAATGTATGATGCACCCGAAGGTGGTTATGATGCGATAAAAAAATTGGGCGGATGGGAATCATTGGATTGTGAATTACGTGGACATACTACAGGGCACATACTATCAGGGCTTGCATTGATGTATGCCTCAACCGCCGATCTAAAGTATAAATTGAAAGCAGATAGTATCGTGAGTGTGCTGGCACGTGTCCAAAAAACATTGAACCAGGGAGGCTATCTCAGTGCATTTCCGCAGGAGTTTATTAACCGTAATATCGAAGGGAAAAGAGTTTGGGCGCCATGGTACACTTTGCATAAAATATTAGCCGGTTTAATAGATCAATACCTTTATTGTAATAACCAGCAGGCACTCGATATAGCCAACAGAATGGCTGCATGGGCGTATCAAAAATTACAACCAGTAACATCTCAGCAGCGAACCATCATGCTTCGCAATGAGTTTGGTGGCATCAATGAAACTTTTTTTAATTTATATGCTATTACAAATAACGAACATGATAAGTGGCTGGGAGATTTTTTTTATGATCATAAAATGCTTGATCCTTTAAAAGTGGGAAAAGATATCCTGCAAGACAATCACGCTAACACTTATATTCCCAAACTCATTGGCATCACCCGTGATTATGAAATAGAAGATAAAAGTGGTTATGATTCTATCGCTAAATTTTTCTGGCAAACGGTTGTTTCACGTCATTCTTTTGCAACGGGCAGCAATAGCGACAAGGAACATTTTTTTAAGCCGGATGATATATCAGATCATTTAACAGGTTATACCGGTGAAAGTTGCAATGTATATAATATGCTGAAGCTGACAAGACATCTCTACATCCACACTGGCAATATCAAATATGCAGATTATTATGAGAAAGCTTTGTTCAATCATATACTTGGGCAGCAGGATCCTGCAACAGGTATGATTGCTTATTTTTTGCCGATGCTGCCCGGTGCGCATAAGGTATATAGCACGCCTGACAGTTCATTCTGGTGTTGTGTAGGAACGGGTTTCGAGAACCAGGCAAAGTATGGCGAGGCTATTTATTATCATTCTGATAATGCCCTGTTTGTTAATCTTTTTATTCCATCAGAATTAAGATGGAAAGAAAAAGGTTTGCAGCTAAAGCAGGAAACGAAGTTCCCGGATGATGGCACGATGAAATATACTTTTGATTCAGCAAACAATTTAGATCTTACCATAAATATCCGTTGTCCTTCATGGGCAACAGAAGGTGCTTCAGTGAAAGTGAATGGTAAAGAAATGAAAGTGAAGCAATTGCCCGACACCTATATTTCTATTAAACGCAAATGGAAAAAAGGGGACGTTATCGAAGTCGATTATCCTATGCATTTACATACCATTGCTGCCAATAATGATCCACATATTGCTGCTATTGCTTACGGCCCAATTGTGCTGGCAGGTAAAATGGGCACCGAAAATTTTAAAGACAGAGAACCCTACTCAGACCCGACTAAGCACAATGATTATTATACGTACAATTATCAAGTACCTGACGATATTGATACTACCCTTACGCTGGATACAACTCATATCGACAAATACATACAGCCGGTTGAAGGACAGCCTTTAACTTTTAAATCAATTAAAGAAGGTGTAACTCTAAGGCCATTGTATGATATTAATAGGGAAAGATATGTTGTGTATTGGTATATAAATAAAATCAATTGAAAACAAAATAGATGAAAATCAAGCCAGTAAAAATAAAAGTCGAGGCCTTTAAATTACTCACTATTCTTTTTCTTATTTGCTTTATGACATTTGCAAAAGCACAATCTTTTGTACATCCCGGCTTGTTGCATAGCCGGGAAGATTTAGAGCGAATGAAAGAAGGCGTAGCTAATAAAGAAGAACCCATCTATTCAGGTTATCAAATCTTTATTCAAAATCCTGTATCTCAATTCACCTATAAAATGCAGGGCCCAATGGAGATGGTAGGACGCAATCCAACGGTAGGCCAGGGTACTTATGACAGTGATGCTAATGCAGCACATCAGAATGCTATTATGTGGGCAATTACTGGAGATAAGAGGTATGCAGATAAGGCTATTGAAATTATTAACGCATGGTCGTCAATACTTAAATCCATTACCGGCCGCGATGCTATTTTAATGGCTGGATTAGGCCCATTCAAAATGGTGAATGCTGCAGAGATAATCCGTTATACCAATGCCGGCTGGTCAGAAGCAGATATCAAACAGGCGGAAATACATTTCAAAGAAGTGATCTATCCCGTGCTTGAAGATTTTGCTCCATTTGCAAATGGTAACTGGGATGCTGCTGCGATAAAAACAGTTATGGCAATAGCAGTTTTTTGTAACGACAGGCCGATGTTTGAAAGAGCGTTACGATACTATGTAAATGGCAAGGGCAATGGCCGGCTAACGCATTATATTATCAATGATACCGGTCAGTTACAGGAAAGTGGGCGTGACCAGCAACATAGTCAGTTAGGGATAGGGCTGCTTGCTGAAAGTTGTGAAATTGCCTGGCACCAGGGATTGAATCTGTATGGTTACGATGACAATCGTCTTTTAAAAGGATTTGAATATGTAGCTAAATATAACTTAGGCAATGAAGTGCCTTTTTCTGAAACGCTTGACAGGACAGGTAAATACCATCATGCGGTTATTTCAAACAAAGGCAGAGGCAGTTTACGTGCTATCTATGAGCAGGTATATAATCACTTTGTAAACAGGATGGGAATTTCGGCACCCTATACGCAACAGGCTGCAGAGAAAGTAAGGCCTGAAGGCCCGGGTAGGCCGGGTGCAGACCACCCGGGTTACGGTACGTTATATTACAGTATTGCTCCCTCATCAACAAATGATTTTTTTTCCGAAATTCCTGCTACACCGGCGGCGATTGTCATTAAAGGTTCTGTAAAAGAAAATACCTTGAAGTGGATTGCCTCGATAGGAGCTACCGGGTATAGTGTGAAAAGAGCAACCAAGAGTGGCGGCCCTTATTCAGTTATTGCAAAGAATATTTCAAAACCAAATTATACCGATAAAAAAGTAAAGCCAGGAGTAACTTATTACTATACAGTATCAGCAATCAATGGAAAGGGAGAAAGCGGAAATGCTTATGAAACCACTATTACTGCCGGCTTGCCTTCACCATGGGGAAATAAGGATATAGGGAAAGTTAGAATTCGTGGTTCAGTGAATTTTGATGACTCAATTTACCGGATAGAAGGAACGGGCATGGGTATTGATAGCTCCCATGACGAATGTCAATTTGTTTATAAAGCTTTAAATGGAGATGGTGAAATAACCGCGAGGTTTGTTCCGCAACCAGCTTCGCAATTTTCTCAAATGGGATTAATGATGCGTACAGCATTAACTGAGGAGGCTTCTTTTGTTTCTTTATTAATTTATCCGCAAAAAACTGAACAAATAGAAGCTCCTGTATGGCAGGAAAAATTGCTTATAAAAAACAGGCAAAAGACTGAAACAAATATGAATCAAACACCTTATTCGTTAAAAGCACCTGCTGTTTCGTGGGGCCGATTAACTGGTTATGTTTGGCTTCGTTTGCAACGGAAGGGAAACACGTTTACGGGTTATTCTTCTTATGATGGTAAAGAATGGATCAAGGTAGGAACTGAGACAGTGCCGCTGAAAAAATCTTTGTTGATAGGAATACCGGTTGCATCAGGAATTAAAACTAATTCTACCATTTTACAATTTGATAATGTTTCAGTAAAAAATCTTCAATGAAACATTACGATTAATTTAAAACATTCATAAAGATATTTTCGCAATGAAGAGAAGAAATTTTATCAACGGAATGAGTGCTATGTCTGGTATGCTTATAATAGGCAAGGAAGTCACAAAAAATTTTTCACGAGTAGTATTTAAAGAACCTTTTTCGAGCATTTGGAAATTTACTTCGCCACAATGTACTCGAAATATTCAACCTGATTCTATATCATTGCAGGATTTGGACGAAGTGAAAAACTGTCCTATTGATAGGGACGGAAGAATCAGTAAATTGAACATAAAATTAAAGTTATCAATTGTAAAACGTTTTTTAAGTGGTTTCATTTTCACAACAATTATTTCATTTCTAACTGCACCAGCTTCTGCTCAAAAATCTCCCTACAACTCAGTATATCAATACTCAGTTATGGTTGGGTCAAGACGTGCTTATTTATGGATACCTCCGGAATGTAAAGAAGTTCATGGAATCATCATAGCTCTTTCCAATCTTTTAGAGCGTGACTGGCTGGAGGATCCGCTCATCCGTAAAACTGCTCAAGAAGAGCATCTTGGAATTGTTTGGGTAGGACCAATTCAGAGAGAAAGTGAAAGAGAACCGAATCTTACCGCTGATATGCGACCTGGAGAAGGGGTGATTTTACAAAAAATGATGAAGGATTTTGCTGCCGAATCAGGCTATTCTGAAGTTGAATATGCGCCGTTTATTTCCATGGGCCATTCTGCCAACGGCCATTTTGCTTGGAATTTACCTAACCAATTTCCGGAAAGAACAATTGCCGCTATTGCTATCAAAACAATTCCTTTTCCTTCAACGCTCGACTATGAGGCAGTTCCTACCTGTTATCTTGTGGGGGAAACAACCGAATGGCCGCAATATCGTGTACCCGATCCCGCAACAAAACCCGGTGACCGTGATTTCTTTTGGCCTGTAGTAAAAGAGAGCGCTCTTGCTTTGAGGAATAAGAATGAAAATAATTTGGTGGGAGTTGTAACTGATCCTGGAGGGGGGCACTTCGATTGGTCACAAAATGACACAAAATTCATCTCATTATATATTCGTAAAGCATGCAAGTATCGCCTGCCTGATTCCTATCCCGCATGTGGTCCCATAACATTAAAAAAGATCAAAAAAGAAAATGGATGGTTAACTGATTCAGGAGGGATGCAGCCCGATCAGTTTAGTGCTGCACCATACCAAAAATATAAAGGCGATCCTAAAAACGCTTACTGGTTTTTTGATAAAGAAATCGCTGAAGCTGCCGTAGCATTTGAAGGTGACCGCAAAAAAATAAAAAAGGAAATGCTCACTTTTCTCCAGGATGGAAAGCAACTCAATGTGGGTAAACTCGGATTCGCCCGTTTAAAATTTGAACCCGAGCAGGATGGATTAACGTTTCGTGTGAAAGCAGATTTTCTTTCAGAAATACCACGTGGATTAATCGGTTCAGGAAGTACACTGGGGCACGCCACAGGAACAATTAAATTTAAGTTGAGTGATGGGCCGGCAATACAAACAGGCCACAATGAATTTAAAGTACAATTTAACCGGGGAAACATTGGTGGAGCGATTTGGATAATTGAAGAACATCCGGGCGATGCACAATACCGCCATGCAGTACAACCCGGACAGATAATTATTCCTGCAAAACTTATAGACGGTAAGCCGCAGCAAATTAATTTTCCCATTATTGTTAATCAAAAAGCTGGAATAAAATCCTTGAAATTAAATGCAACTTCTGATTCTGGGTTGCCAGTAAATTATTTTGTTGTTTCAGGGCCGGTAGTGATAATAGGAAATACACTCAAGTTCACTGACATTCCTTATAGAAGTAAATACCCGGTTAAGGTAATTGTAGTTGCGTATCAATGGGGAAGAACGATTGAGCCATTATATCAAAGTTCAGAAATGATAACGCATTCATTTCTGATTAAAAAATAATTACATCAACCGTTAGGATGAAGTTTATCTTGTTAAATCATTGTCAACAATATCATGATCAAATTAAAATTTAATATCGTAATAGTGTCAATATTAATTACGGTTTTTTCTGGATGTGATTCCGGAACTTCTTCTTTTCAATTAAGTATTACTAATCCGGTTAGCATAGACCGGAAAGATGCATTGATTGTATTAAAAAGAGAGATGTTACAGAAAAAAGTTGGGACAATCGCTTCAGGGAAGTTTGTATCTATAAAAGATCCTGGTGGAAAAGATATGGTAGTGCAATTTGATGATATGGATGGAGATGGAAACTGGGACGAAGCTGTATTTCTTTGTTCTTTAAAGGCTTCCGAAGAAGCAAAGTTTTCAATTGCAGTTTCAGATAAAGGAACGCCAAAATCTGCCACGGTAATGGCCCATGTAAGGCAGAAGAAAAAACTTGCCGGCAGAGGTTTTGGTCCTCTAATAACTGATGATACCATGCCCGATAAAAATCCTCCCACTGATTTTAGTATGACACCTTTACCTCCATATTTAACAGAAGGTCCGTCGTGGGAAAATGATAAAGTTGCCTTTCGCCTATACTTCGATACCCGCAATGGAAAGGATATATTTGGAAAAATTGTTCCGGGTATGGTAATGGATACAATAGGTATAAATGTAAATAATAGTTATCATCAATTATCTAACTGGGGGATGGATATTTTACATGTTGGAAATTCACTGGGTGCGGGAGCTATTGCATTCAAGTTCAAAGAAAATGGAAAAGATACACTGATTCGTTTGGGCGGAAATAGTATAAAAAATGAAACGTACAAGGAAATAGCAGATGGCCCTGTTCGAGCTATTTTTAAAATAAAATATGAATGGTCTTTGGCCGGTAAGCCAGTACAGGTTATTGATGAAACGAGTATTTGGGGTGGTCAATATTTTTATCAAACAAAGGTTTCCATTAAAAATGCTCCTTCAAATATAGAATTGGTTACTGGCATACCAGATTTTTATGATAACAACTCTGATCATTTGACAGTTGACAGTGCAGCAATATTGTATAGCTATGGCCCGCAGTCAGAGAATCACGATGAACTTGGAATGGCCATTTTAGTTCCAAAAGAAAATTTTGTAACAGTAGGGGAAACTCCTAAAGAAAATCAGACTGGCGCCGTAGAGTATAAGTCTGAAATCTTTGACACACATTATATTTCTCAAATAATGAGCAATGATAGGGCTGGTGTTTACAGGTTTTATTCTGCATGGGAAAAGACCGATAAAAATTTTACTTCATTAGGTTATTTTAAAAACTTTTTAAAGGAACAGGCAACTTTTTTTAGTAATCCTATACAAATAAAATAGTAAATGTGTACATAACTAATAGTGCCCGGTAATTTTCTCAGTTTTTGTTAGATAAATTGAGATCGTGGGTTGATCGTCCAGGCAGGTAGTAAAGTAAGGCAACCTACGTAAAAAAAGGTGGTTATTGCTGAGTATAAACATTTTAACGGTTTGTCGAATTGAAAAATTTTAGCATTCTGGCTAATAAATGGAAATATTTTAAAACTAAAAAAATGAAACATAAACTATTAAAACAACTACTGCTCACAGCCATTTCTGTAATAATACTAACAATATTTGCTTCAGCTCAATATGTGACGCAACGAACCAAGAAAGGACCGTTTAAACCCAACGAAGAATCCTTGCATCAATATAAATATCCTGAATGGTTCAGGGATGCAAAATTTGGAATTTGGGCTCACTGGGGTCCGCAGGCTGTGCCCCGGCAGGGCGATTGGTATGCCAGGAAAATGTACCAGGAAGGAAGTCCGGATTACAAATATCATCTAGGACATTATGGGCATCCTTCAAAGTTTGGGTATAAGGATATTATCCCTTTATGGAAGGCTGAGAGATGGAATCCTGAAAAGCTGATGGAACTTTATAAAAAGGCGGGTGCAAAGTATTTTGTCAGCATGGGAACGCATCATGATAATTTTTTTCTCTGGAATTCAAAAATTCATAAATGGAACTCGGTGAATTATGGCCCTAAAAAAGACGTGGTAGGAATATGGCAGGCAGCTGCGAAAAAAGAAGGATTGAAGTTTGGAGTCTCCGAACATTTGGCTGCGAGCTTTACCTGGTTTCAGCCCAGTCACGGTGCCGACACTTCAGGCCCAATGAAAGGAGTGCCTTATGATGGCAGCAATCCTATATACCAGGATTTGTATCACGCCAAAGCAGATTCCAATGATCATGGATGGCTAAGTATCAATAAAGAATGGCAGAGGGAATGGTTTTTCAGCGTCAAAGAATTAATAGATAATTATCATCCTGACCTTCTTTATTCCGACAGCCAATTGCCTTTTGGAGAATATGGAAAAACTATGCTTGCCATTTTTATAACCAAGATATAGCAAAAAATAAAGGAATGCTTGAAGCGGTATATACCTGTAAAGAGCCTTCAGACGGAATGTGGGTTGCAGGACGTGGAGCGGGGTGTCCAGGATTCGATCAGTCCGTTTCCCTGGCAAACAGATACTTCCATCGGAGATTGGTATTATCGTACCGGTCAAAAATATAAAACTGCCACAGAAGTCATCCAGATGTTAGTGGATATCGTAAGCAAAAATGGAAACCTGTTAATTAATATTGTTCAAACACCGGAAGGCAACCTTGAACCAGACGTAATTAATATTGTACATGAAATAGGAATGTGGACTTCCTTAAATGGAGAAGGAATTTATGGAACACGCCCGTGGAAAATTTATGGAGAAAAGCCGATCGAAGAAACTGTTGTAAAAAGCTCCAGTTTTAACGAAGATAAGTTAAAATATAGCTCGCAGGATATTCGCTTCACGACTAAAGGCAATGATTTGTATGCATTTTGTTTAGGCCAGCCCACCAGCGATATTAAAATTAATTCTTTAGGAAAAGATTCAAAAGATCTGGATAAGAAAATTGGTTCTGTTACTTTGGTGGGAAGCAATAAAACGATTCACTGGAAACAGAAGGGCAATGCATTAATTATCAAAAAGGATTTTAAAATCCCGGTAAAAGAAGTTCCGGTCCTTTGTTTCAAAATTGTTTTAAAGTAACACAAACAAATTATTTAGTTTTTAAAAGATCAGTTTATTTTTCGCAAATTCAAAAATAAAAATCATCAGTAATGTCATCGATGAAAGTTATGCTTAAAGATAAAGAATTGCTTTTTTAGTTGGGGTATTTACAATAACTTAAATGACGTGTTGATAAAATATTCATGAAATCTTTGAGCTGTCAAGGTTGCAGGCTGCCTTATCAAATCCAGTATTCCTTATGACTGGGCTCAAAGAGCCGCCTTTTTTGTATAATTTATTCGGATGTTTATGAAAGTATAACAAAATCTATTCTTACCATGATTCAGTTCAGATTGCTCCTGTGTTATTTGATATTGGCAAATTTATCCTTAAATGCTCAAATCCATGGAAAGTGGGGCGACCAGGGAAATGGAACTTATGTTAATCCTGTTCTTCCTGGAGATTACAGTGACCTTGATGCCATCAGTGTAGGGGACAATTATTATGCAATAGCTTCTACTATGCAATTTTCGCCTGGCATGGTGGTACTTCATTCCATAGATCTCGTAAACTGGGAAATTATCGGACATGTGGTTGACGACCTCTGCTTCATAAGTCCAGAACTAAACTGGGACCGGATGAATTGTTACGGCAAAGGCATTTGGGCGGGCTCCATAAGGTACTATAAAAATAAATTTTGGGTATATTTTGGGACGCCGGATAGCGGTTTTTTTATGAGTTCTGCCACTAATCCTGCGGGGCCTTGGGAACCTCTTCACCAACTATGGAAGGTAAAAGGATGGGATGATTGCTGTTCGTTTTATGATGACGATGGCCAACTCTATTTTATTGCCACCAATTTTGCTCTTGATTCCAAAACAAATAAAAAGTATAACATACATTTATTTAAAATGACGCCTGATGGAAGAAGCCTGATCATGGAATCTGACTCTATCATACATCAATCTAATGGAAGTGAGGCTAATAAGCTATATAAAATCAATGGGCGTTATTATCACTATTTTAGCGAAGTGAAACCAGAAGGGCGTGTGATCATGATTGAACGTTCCGAAAATATTTACGGCCCCTGGGAAATCAAACAATTAAACCACGTTAATAAGCAGCTTGATAGAGAACCCAACCAAGGAGGATTATTGCGGACACCCACCGGCAAATGGTATTTCCTGACACATCATGGTAGCGGAGATTGGGAAGGACGACCTGCCAGTCTTTTGCCTGTTAACTGGATTGATGGATGGCCGATTATTGGTAAAGTAGGTACTGATACCATGGGTCATATGGTTTGGACAGGTAGAAAACCGATATCACATAAAAGAACGATTTCTATTCAAAGCAGTGATGAGTTCAGCACCAACAGATTAAATGTTCAATGGGAATGGAATTATCAACCTCGAGCCGACAAATGGTCTTTAACAGAACACAAAGGTTTTCTTCGGCTTTATGCCTTTATGCCCATCCATTCAAACAATAAAAGAAGCATTATACTTCGCGCTGGAAACACCCTCACACAACGCAGCATGCGTACGCCTTCCAATGTTGCAACTGTGAAAATAGATATTGGCCACATGACTGATGGTCAATTTGCCGGATTAACACATTTTTCAACCAGCAGCAATAGCTTATTTGGTATCAAACAGGAAAATGGAACACGGACTTTGGTGTATGACAACAATGGAAAGGATACTTTAGGGGTAAGAGTTAATAGTAAACCTGTCTGGCTTCGATCAACATGGGATGCCAACGGAATAAATCATTATGCTTTTAGTACCGATGGTAAATCTTATCAAGCTTTTGGGAGTAGTTATCAATTGACCTGGGGTAGTTATCGGGGAGATCGCATCGGGGTTTTTAATTTCAATAGTAAAGAGGACAAGGGGTATATCGATGTTGATTGGTTTCGATACGATTATAAGAAGTGATAATGGAGGGACTTTGTTAAGATGCGTAATGCTATCAATTTGAGAACTGGAGTTTTCGCATTCAAATACAGGTCCTTTCTACCCGCAATTAGAAATTAAAAATCCTGCATTGAAGCAAATTGCAAACCCTGAGTATAATTACATGTACATCGATGCCTTGTTTGATTTTCTGGGAAGTATTGGTATAAAACCATTTGTTGAACTTGGTTTTATACCGTCTGCGTTGGCCAGTACTTGCTCATAAGAAACAGTATAACCGCCTCTGTTCAGATCTCCAATTTCTGTTAGCAGTACCAGATCCATTAAAAGGGTTGTTGTCAGCAATAATTCAATTGTGACAACATCGTTGTCACAATTAGAGAAATATTCAGAACCAGGTCAGTTTGTGACAACAGTGTTGACACAAATACAATGGTCGGCTCATCTTCATATTCTTAATAAAACAAAATCACCGGAAGAAAAGGTATTTTATTTGCTTCATGCCATCAAAGAAAGGCTTTCAGTAAGGGAACTGGAACGTCAATTAAATGCTGCCGTTTATGAACGAACCATGTTATCTGATAAATCCGTGTCATCGGTGTTGACCCAGATTCCACAGGGCATTTTCAAAGACCCTTACATCTTCGAATTTCTCGACCTGCCCGATGCTCATTCAGAAAAGGATTTTGAACAGGCTCTTATAAAAAACCTGCAAAAATTTATCCTTGAAATAGGGAAAGGATTTGCTTATATGGGCAACCAATTCAGGCTGCAGGTGGGTAATAAAGATTATTATACTGACCTGCTTTTTTATCATCGTGACCTGCAATGCCTTGTATTGTTTGAATTGAAGATTGAAGAGTTTCAACCGGAATTTTTGGGCAAGCTTGATTTTTATCTCGAGGCGCTTGACCGCGATGTAAAACGGCCACACGAGAAAAATAGCATTGGCGTATTGCTATGCAAAGGAAAAGATACAGAAGTAGTGGAATATGCAATGGCACGGAACTTATCAAAAGCGATGATTGCCGATTACGAAACTAAGCTGATTGATAAAAAATCATTAGCCCGCAAATTGCATCAGTTGACAGAACAGCTTACTAAAGAAATTGATTAATCTGTTATCTGCCCACATAAAATAATAGAAGATCGGCAGGGTCAATAATTCATTTCAAGGCATCATCGAAAATCTAAAGTGCAGATTTGGTCGGCATTGCTTGATTTATTAACGGCCAAATGTTCAATTAAAAAGCACATTTGGCCATCATTAATAGTACTTATCAGCGGCCAAATCTTTTCCATTACTTAGTAAATCACTTACAGAAGCATCTGAAAATACTCACCAACTTCGCATGCATTAACCAACATTTTTAAATGCAAGTAAAGAATTTGAAAATTCTTTTTTCATTTCATTCTCGAAGCTGTCCAAATAGCTTTCAGTAGTTTTTACATCTGTATGTCCCAGTGCCTCAGAAATAAATTCAATACTGGCCCCCGAACGTTTTAAAACGGTAGAGAAAGAATGGCGGGCACTGTAAGTCGTAACATGATCTTCAATTCCTGTTTCAAAACATATTGTTTTGATTCCGTCATTTATATCTCTTGTAAATTCTTTAATACGATCTCTTTGTTGTGAGGGAGTTAATCCTGGTTTTAAGACTGGGAAAACATAGTTTTCCCTGCTCTTATCCCAGTTACTCCATTTTCTTATAATTGCTCTTATATCATCATTAATATATACAGTAATTAACTTTGGATTTGTTCGTGTACTTCTTATTGTTTTAGCCCTTTCAAAAGATAAAAATTCGTCAGAAATATTTTTGAATTTTAGTAAAGCAATGTCTTTCATATTCATCCCGTTAGCAAAGTAGCTAAATAACCAAAAAGCCTTGGCTTTTGCTTCTAATCCTTTATCCTGTTTTGGCTGATAAAAATAGATCTTGCCTATATCTTGAAGTCTGAGAGCTTTTTTTATGTTTTTGCTTACGGGCATTTGGTATTTTCTTTTGCCGAAAGGATAATAATCTAGTGAAATAATTTTTCGGTAAATCGCTTCATTAAATATTGCTCTAAGACACCTGCAATAAATGCCTACTGTTGTTATAGACCGGCCTCTTTCAAGCATCCACGTTTCATATCTAAACAGAAAAGTATCACTTATATCTTCGAACCGTAGATTTTTTTTAAACAGTAGCAGACTTTGAAGGCTGGATTTATAATTATCAGCAGTACCGACCCGGCACTGGGCCATTAATTTATTTATTATTTCTACATAAACAGTTTCAACGTATGTCGCGTCATAAGTTTTTTGTTTAAATTTTTCAATGAAAACAGGGAAGTTAAATGGCCGAACGATTTTTATTATTGAATTTGCCTTCGCTTCCAATTCTAAAAGATTTTCTTTAATGTCAAGCAATTCTTTACTGATGCGTCTGGAAGACAATTTTCCAAAATCTTCTTTAGAAAGATCAATGCCGGTTTCCATATATTTTGATCTGCGGTCAAAAGTTACCCTAACCTTGACAGGATACAAATTATTTTTTTTAACCCTGCGCAAATCATGAAAAATGTTTACTGTAACCATAGGAAAAATTTTATGAAGAAGTAAATGGTTTTTTATTTTTATAGCTTGTTATAAGAACAGAAACGAGCGAAAAGCTTGTATAAAAAAGTGCCTTAAAATTTGCAAACAATTTGCAAACAATTTGCAAACAAAAGTAGGTTAAATAACAAAAGGCTGGGTGAATTTGAAAAATTATTTTTTTCTGAAACTCTTTACTACACTGCGTTTCAGGTAAAATAAGTCAACTTAGGTAAAGTTAAAAAAAGCCAATTTAGAATCTCATAATCAGGTGGTCCCAGGTTCAAGTCCTGGTGGGCCCACAAACATTACCAACCGCAGCAACCCAAACAAATTTGGGCATATCTGCATTTACAACTAGTATTTTAATAATGTTATCGCCATATGGCTGTAACAATTTTACAATCCCATTTAGCATTTATAGGCGGATAATTACAGGCAGAATCATTTACAGGCATACACATATAAGGCTCAAATGAAAGTCATTAATATTAAGTTTTTCTGAAAAGAATGAAAGTCTTATACAGTCTGGTTTCCACGAATCGCATTTTTTAGGGAGAGCAATCTTTTTGTTAATAAGGTTGCCTCGCATGGGAATATTTTTCGAAACGCAGAAAAGAACAACCTTTTTACTTTAAATCACGATAAGTATTGGAAAGGGTTCTTATACCGCAAACGTAACGGGAAAAACAAAATGCCGTAGCACGATTTTGCATGCAACGGCATTGTAAGTAATGTCTTTAAAACTAAAAGTTGTATTGCCACAATAATAGCTTAATAACAATTCCAGATCTTGAAAAAAACGATAACAAATATATTCTCCATTCTCACCGGAGAGGAAAAGAGTAAAGTATTACAACTTATTTTCCTCAATATTTTGGTAAGCATATTGGATATAGTTTTCCTGGGGATGTTGTTGTTGGTGATCCAATTTTATACAAATCCGGCAAGCTCTACATCAACCTATCTATCGTTTAATATTTTTAAAAATTCTCCGCTGTTCCTGATTGCACTTTTTTTTATTCTGTTCAGCATAAAAAATTATTTTGCGTTCCGGATTATACGGATGCAATTAAAATTTATTTACCAGGTATCATCAAGGCTTTCCGAAAAAAATTTAGCCGGTTATCTTAATGGGGATTATAATAATTACGTCAATATTGATTCGTCGGTCCATATACGTAGAATCGGCCAGCAGCCTATTGAATTTGGACATTATGTTTTGGGAGGATTTCAACAGATCGTAAGCCAGTCTGTTTTGATCCTGATAACAATTATAGCAATCCTAATTTATAATCCTGTTTTATTCGCCCTGCTTTTTATCATTCTTGCGCCTCCAATTATTCTCATTGGCTTTTTAATGAAAAAAAAAATCAACTCAATTCGTAAAGCAGCAAAGGACATCAGTGAAAAAACGATTCAATACCTGAAGGAAGCTTTAACAGGTTTTATCGAAAGTAATTTATATAACAGCAAACCCTTTTTTGCAAAAAGGTATAACGTATCGCAATCACAATTTAATGATGTTCTTTCTGAACAATTAGTAGTTCAGAATATGCCATCGAGGGTTATTGAAATATTTGCCATTTTAGGATTGCTGATTCTGATTCTTATTCATTCGTTTACTGCTAATACAAACTCAATTTCAATAATAACTTTAGGAGCCTTTATCGCAGCAGCTTACAAGATAATTCCAGGCATTGTAAAAATTTTAATAAGTAGTGGACAAATAAAAACTTATGAATTTACAATTGATGATTTGGTGAAAAATAAATCGCTTAGTCCTAAAAATATTTCTGAAAAAAAACTGCCGTTACATTCCATTGAATTTAAAAATGTTTCTTTCCAATTCAAAGTCGAGCCTGTTTTGAAACAGCTTTCTTTTTTTATTGCAAAAGGCGATTTCATTGGCTTGTCAGCGCTTTCAGGGAAAGGGAAAACGACGATGATGAATTTATTATTGGGTTTTTTAGAACCTGATGAAGGACGAATTTTTATAAATGGAATTCCAGCTGAAATGCAGCAAAGACAGGCCTTTTGGAGAAATATTTCTTATGTAAAACAACAGCCGTTACTGATCTATGATTCTATTTTGAAAAACATCACTTTGAATGAAAGCGTTTTCGATTTTCAAAAATTAGAAGAAGTGCTGCGGGTTACAGGATTGAAAGAAATTGTGTCTAAGTTTCCGGAGGGATACAATAAGATCATTACAGAAGAAGGAAAAAATTTAAGCGGCGGCCAGCGGCAGCGAATTGCGATTGCCAGAGCTTTATATAAAGATGCTGATCTCATCATTCTTGACGAACCTTTTAGTGAACTTGACAGATATTCGGAAGATTGTTTGATTAAATATTTCAGTGATTTAGCCAGCCGCGGAAAGATCATCATCTTGATTACCCACAACAAAGAAAGCCTTTTATTCTGCAACAAAATTATTTCGTTAGATGAAAAAAGATCAGCGCTCATTGGTGATATTGACTCCTGGCTTTCCTGAAGACGAACAGGATACTTCATGCCTTCCTTTTCTTCAAAGTCTTATCAGGACAATCAACAAAGATTTTTCTTGTATCGAAATCATTGTTGTGACTTTTCAATATCCTTATTTATGGGCAGAATATATATGGAATGGGAATACCGTTTTTTCATTTGGAGGAAGGAACAAAGGAAAATTAGCAAGACGATTTTTATGGTTCCGTGTGTGGCGAAGATTGAAGAAAATCAAAGATGAGAATAACGTGACCGGATTATTTTCTTTATGGCTTGGTGAATGTGCTTTTATTGGCCATCGTTTTGGAGAAAAATTTGGGATACCACATCACTGCTGGATTGCAGGACAGGACGCAAAAGCCGGAAATAAGTTTGTTGCTAAGATAAGACCGTCTTCCGACGAACTGATCGCAATATCTGATTTTATTGCGGATGAATTTTTTAAAAATTATTTAGTTCGTCCTGCTCATATTATTCCACATGGAATTGAGCGGGAATTATTTGAGAATGCTTGTTATGAAAGAACGATTGACGTGCTTGGCGCGGGTTCTTTAATTCCTTTGAAACAGTATGATATTTTCATTGATTGTATTTTCCGTTTAAAAGAACATTTTCCTCACATTTGTTCTATCATTGCAGGCAAAGGCGAACAAGGACCTGTGTTACAAAAAGAAGTGCGGGAATGCGATCTCTCCAACAATGTTTTTTTAAATGGTGAAATGGCTCATCAAAATCTGTTGCTGCTGATGAAACAAACCAAAATTTTTCTTCATCCTTCTTCTTATGAAGGTTTTAGCATGGTTTGCCTGGAAGCATTGTATGCCGGTTGCCATGTCATTAGTTTTTGTAAGCCAATGAATGTTGATTTTGATCATTGGCATATAGTGAAAACGAAAGAAGAAATGATTGAAAAAGCATTGGAAATTTTAATGGTTTGTGATCTCAGACATGAATCTGTAATGCCCTATTCTATTAATAATTCAGCGAAATCAGTTGTTCGATTATTTAGTCATTAATTTTTCACAGATTTCAAATAAATCATCCGCAATTGACTTGAACGAAAGAGATTGTTTAAAATGATTCGCAACAGAAACCGACATTTCTTCTTTATCTATATTTTTTAAATTCAATAAAACTTTTAAAAGACTTTCCGGATTTCCCGGTTCAAATAGAAATCCAAATTTTCCATTCGCAGTTATTTTTTTAAAAGATGGAATTGATGTTACAATGGGAACAGAGCCGCACGCCATGGCTTCAATTAATGCATAACCACTTCCTTCTTTATGGCTCGCTGAAATATAAAAGTCAGCAGCATTGAACCAATTTTCAAGTTCTGAATGATCTACTTTGCCTTTAAGAATTACAGAATTTTTGAGCAAAGAACTTTCATCCAATCTTTTTCGAATTTCCTTCAGCAAATCTTCAGTCTGATAAATCATATATAATCTCGCTTCAGGATATAAATAAACATATTTTTCAAATGCATTTAAAACAGTGAAAGGATCTTTGTTTAAGTTCAATCTTCCTACCCATAAAAAGATTGGCCTATTAATCAAACATAGTTCTTGCCTGCATTCCAGCTTATTACTTTGCATATAAAATGTAGAAGCTTCGAGGATCTCAATGCATTTATTTTTACCAGATATTATTTTATTTTTTATAAATTCCTCTGCATTTTCAACACTTGTAAATAGATAAAAACTCACATAACGGTCAGCAATTTTTTGGAACATTTTTTTTATTCCTGTAAATGCTTTTTCACCATGATGTTGCACGATTATTTTTGTTCTTTTTCCTAATTGAAATCTCAAGGCGATGAGTTGAAGTGGAAAAACCAAACCCTGGATCAGAACAATATCCGGCTTCTGTTTTTTTATAAAGTGGTGAGTTTTAAAAGGAATATGCCAAAACTTATTTTTGCTCTTAAAGAAAGAATAGCATACACCATTTATATTTCTTTCACCTTCAAAGTCCATGTGTTTGATCAAATGAATCGACAATCTTTCTTTAATTAACTCAACAAAACCGATGGAAGCTTTTTGTATCTCCAATACTTCTGCCGGATTTGAAATTTTGGGGTGAGAATGATAATTAAGATCAACCAGTTTTATCATACAAAATTGTTTTTAAATACTGATTGGAAATGATACTTGAGGATTGTAGGAGTGTATCAGTTTTATTAATTCAGGTAAATCGCCATAAATGTGTTTTCCTTTCCCGTTGATAAATATTTTACTAAATTTTGAAATTGCAATTTTTGCATCAGTCAGTTCATCTTTAATTTCTTCATCGAATAAACGAATTTCTCCTTCATGCAAAACCAACAAAATATCTTCAGGGTTTATTGAGTAAAATGGGTCAAACTCTTTATTGACATAACTTTTAGCAATTACAACGTCAGCACTATTATTGATTGAAATGGATCCAATATTTTTTTGTCTCCACTTTTCAGCAGGATTTTTTGTCAACGTTTGAAATAATTCTTCATCTGTCATCATCTTTGTTTTTCTTGCCATACGCAGATGTTCCCATAAATTCCAGGAAGCGGTTAATGTAGAATCCGTTCCGAAAAGAATTGAAGTTTTTGTTTTTAAGTTTTTAATGTCAGCAGTTTTATTTAATAAAAAATAATTGGAAGCAGGGCACCAGATCAATGCATCAAAATTTTCTGCCTGTTCAGCGTTCATTGCGACTCCATGTACAGCAAACAAATTTTTATTGAAGAAATTTCTTTTTATGAGTGTGTTTATTTCTTCATGAGTCATTTCGTCTGTTCCTTCACCAACATGAATGACATAAGGTTGTTTTTTCGCGAAAACATTATTCAGTTTTGATTGCCATTTTTTTTCAAACTGAACAGAATGAAGAGAATGATTGTCCTGTAGCACAGTAATAAAAGGGTTTGGAATATGTAATTTTTCTCCATGGTTTACAACCGTTGTAATTCCATTCAACAAATTTTTATAAAGTCCCCATTGAATCCTCAGCGATTGCGGAATTTTCAAAACTTCATTAATCGCTTCTTTATTTTGACAATGGATATCCTTTCCCCATTCTGTATAATTGTTATAAATGCGATTTCCAGTTTCAGGAAATAAATTAAAATCCAGATGGTCGTGAGAGTTAATTAAACCAGGAAAAGCAATTGCATTTTGAAATTCGATTTTAATTTCTTCGCGCTTGACAGAAAATTTGTTTTCAGCGGTTATACATTTTATTTTTCCATCTGCAATCTGAATATTTTGCAGTCCTTCACTTCCAATAATGTTGACATTATTTAACCACATCCGGCTTCTTTAAATGAATTCCATAAATGATCGGCATTCCTTTCCAGGCCTCATACACAGCGATTGCATGTTGCTTTTCATAATAAGGCTTTGCCGATTCGTCAATTGACTTTTCAACAAAACGAATTACCTGCAGATCAAGTTGCCTTGCTATGTTTATTATTTTGTCAATTGGATGGACATAGTTTTTTATTTCCACGGTTTCACCATTGTGATTAAAAGTTCTTTTCCCGCCTTTCGCCAATGCCGTTGGGTGGTAATCGGTAAGAATTATTCCTCCTCCCGGTTTTAAAACTCGTTCCCATTCTGTCAATACGTTTTCTGCGTTTTCAATATGTGCAATGGTGAGTGTGGAGACAATAAAATCACAGAAATGATCTTTCAATTCATCCGGATGGTCATCTTTTAAAAGATGCGTGTCTGCTTTCGGAAACTTTTGTTTTAATATTTTGAGCATTCCTTCTGAAACATCAAAGCCGATTAATTTCTTCACATGAAGATTGAATATTTTTTGCCAATGCCTTCCTGTTCCGCAGCCGATATCCGCAATTATTTTATTCTGCAAATTGATATCATTCAGAAGGGATGAAAAGATTTCCTCATCCCAGGCAAGCATGAGATTGTCGGGTTGTGCATCATAACTCGATGCCCACAGATCATAAGCTGCATCTGCGTTTTTTATTTTTGGACCTACATTTCTTTTTAAGAAAAAAGCATTGAATTTTTGAAATAGGTTCATTGGTCTTTAATTTTTTCTGCCAGATAACAGTGATATGATAAATATGAAAACGTATAAAGTTGTTGTAATGGTTGCCAACTTCCAAGGTTGGCAACCTTCACCAGTATTCTTTCGATTAGAACAAAGTATGAACAAAGTACTTTTATTCAATCCACAGAGTGCTGTTGCCAAACATCGCATTCCCAATTCTATAATGAATATCGCTGCTTCTGTTGATGGAGTTTATGAATGGACGATTGTTGATGGAAACCGTGAACAGCAGCCTTATGAAAAGATGAAAAGTTACCTCGCCACGGGCGAATATAGATACATTGGTTTTACGGTGATGCCTGGGCCGCAAACCAAACAAGCGATTCCCTTTGCAAAAAAAATCAAAGAAGAATTTCAAAACACGATCATGATCTGGGGCGGTTATTTCCCGACAAGTCATTACAAGGTGGTGTTGAATTCCGGGTATGTTGATTTTGTGATCAACGGCCCTGGTGATAAGGCTTTTCCGCAATTGATTGACGCACTGGAAACTAACAAACCGTATGAGTTAATTAAAAATCTGATCTACAAATATGATGGCGCGATCATTAAAAATAAGAAACAGGATTTGTTAGATCAGGATACACTTCCGCCTTTGCCTTACGATCAGTTAGACAGGATTTACCCGATTCAAAAATACCTTGGTAAAACGTATTTAGGTAATAAAACACTCGCTTATCATTCGAGCATTGGTTGTCCTTTTACGTGTTCATTTTGTGCGGTGGTCCCAACTTACGAAGCAAGATGGAAAGCGAAATCTGCAGAGCATGTTTATCGGGATGTAAAATATATCAAGGATAAATGGGGAGCAGATGCCATTGAATTTCACGACAACAATTTTTTTGTTTCTGAAAAAAGAGCCGTTGCATTTGCAAAACTGATCAAGCCTGAAAAGATGAACTGGTGGGGAATGGCGCGGATTGATACAATGGATAAGTTTAAAGATGAATCATTATCGCTTCTTCGTGAAGCGGGATGCAAAATAATTTTTTTTGGAGCTGAAAGTGGCAATGATAAAGTCTTGCATCAGTTGGACAAAGGAGGAACGCAATCCGGCGCACAGATTATTCGCTTTGCCGAGCGACTGAAAAAGTTTGATATTATTCCTGAATATTCTTTTGTGTTGGGAACTCCGGCTGCCACTGGAGAAGAAGTGATGGAACAAATTGAATTCGATATTAATTTTATAAAAAAGGTAAAAGCAGTAAATCCAAAAACAGAGATTGTTTTATATACCTACAGTCCTGTGCCAACAGAAGGTTCAGAATTGTACAATGAAGTGCTGGCTTCCGGGTTTGCTTATCCTCAGCATCTAGAAGATTGGATAAGTCCACAATGGGAAAAATTTGATTTAAGGAAAAATCCTTTAACACCGTGGCTGCAGCCTGAGATGATTGATAAGATCAGAAATTTTGAAACTGTTTTGAATGGTTGTTATCCAACTGTTTCTGATATCCGTCTGAACAACCTAAAACGCCGCATAATGAAGCTGGCAGCTGGTTTCAGATATAAAACTAACTTTTACCAATATCCTTATGAAATAAAATTTTTACAACGAGTGTGGAAATACCGGCAACCCGAAATCCAGGGATTTTAAACTTTAATACAATTTGTGTTGAACCATTTACGGATCATAAACAGCAACGTCTTTCAAGTTGATTCATTGGGTCGAAATGAATTTGAGCGACTCTATATTTCCTTAAGAAAAAAAGAAGGAAGGTATTTTACTGAAAACGAAATTGTAAGGCTTCCGAGGGTTGATCGCTCTCGTCCGCTTTTTAAAGAATGGAAGATCAGAAAAAAAAGTTGTGATCATCTTTTGCATTACATTAAAAAGCAGGGCCGGATTTGCAACATTCTTGAGATTGGTTGCGGTAACGGCTGGCTTACAGCACAGCTGGCGTCAGTAACAAAAGTAACGGTTACAGGAATTGATGTTAACAGGGCAGAGCTAAAAAAAGCAAAAAAAGTTTTTCAAAAAAGAGCACAGGTCGATTTTGTTTATGGTGACATTCGCTCAGGAATTCTTGCTGATCAGAAGTTTGATCTGATAGTGTTTGCTGCTTCTATTCAGTATTTCAAATCATTGAAAGAAATTGTCAATACTGCATTACAGCATTTAACGCTGCAAGGCGAAATACATTTTCTTGACAGCCCTTTTTATGCAAACGAAGAAGTTTTCTCTGCCAAGCAAAGAACGCGGAAATATTTTTCAGAGCTTGGATTTCCGCAGATGTCGAAATATTATTTTCATCATCGTTTGTGTGATTTAAAACCGTATAACTATAAGATTTTACACAATCCACACTCATGGATCAGCAAATTGATGTTTCGTAAAAATCCTTTTTACTGGATAGTGATCCAAAATAATTATGGTTATGTTTAATCAAACATTATATCAAACTTATCAACGTCACAGAACGCTGCAAACCAGCAGGATTACGGCTTTGCCGATTGTTATCCTAATGCCTCACAGCGCTTGCAACTGCCGCTGTGTGATGTGCGATATCTGGAAGGGAAATCGTAACCTGAAACAATTAAATGAACAGGATATCCAGGGATTGTTGTCTTCACTAAAGAAGTTTGGAACACAACAAGTGTTGATGTCAGGCGGAGAAGCATTATTAAACCCACATTTTTTTCGCTTCTGTGAAATACTAAATAAGGAGAAAATAAAGGTGAGTTTGTTGTCAACGGGACTTACGCTTAAAAAAAATGCCTCGATGCTGGTAGCCTATGTGAATGATATTATTGTTTCTGTTGATGGCGATGAAGAAACACATGACAGGATCAGGAATATTCCCGGTGCATTCCAAAAAATGAAAGAAGGAATTGCAGCCATAAAAACATTAAATCCTGATTTTAAAATTACCGGCCGAACTGTTATTCACCAATTGAATTTTAGAAAGTGGCTCACAATTATTGAGGCTGCAAAAGAAATCGGTTTGCAACAAATTAGCTTTTTACCAGCAGATGTTAGCAGCCATGCATTTAACCGTGAACTTATGTGGGACGAAAAACGCCAGCATGAAATTCTTTTGTCAAAAAAAGATTTGCCTGATCTTGAAAATATCATTGAGAATTTATTGATCCATAACTCGCATGATTTTGAAAATAATTTTATTGCTGAATCACCACAAAAGATCCGAAACATTTATAGTTATTATGCTGCCTTTTATGGCTTGAATGATTTTCCCTTTAAGCGCTGTAACGCGCCGTGGGTGTCCACTGTCATTGAAGCTGATGGAAATGTAAAGCCTTGTTTTTTTCATCAATCTTATGGAAATATCCACAATGAATCTCTGGATCAAATTTTAAATAGTGACAAAGCAATCAGCTTCAGAAAGACCCTGGATATGGACAAAAATGAAGTTTGTAAAAAATGCGTTTGCTATCTCAATCTTGCACCGCGAACAAGGTTGTAAAAAATCTTTTTGTAAATGAATCAGATACTTTTTTCTCATTCTTATTTTCTTCGTTTCGATCCTAAACAATGGTCGATAGGGCAACCGTATGCCCCATTGGGAACTCTATATGCAGCTTCATTCCTACGTCAAAGTGGTTATGCCGTTTCATTTTTTGATACCATGTTTTCTCATGCACCCGAGGAGATCATGCCGGTACTTGAAGAAATAAATCCGACATTTTTTGTGATTTATGATGATGGATTTAATTACCTCACTAAAATGTGTCTAACGAATATGAGAGAAGCGGCTTTCCGGATGATTCATCTTGCGAAACAAAGGGGTTGTACTGTTATTGTTTCAAGTTCTGATTCCAGTGATCGGTACGAAATGTACCTGGAAGAAGGCGCGGATTTTATTTTGATCGGCGAGGCGGAAATTACTTTATTAAAACTGATCAATTCGATTCAGAGAAATGATGATTTTTCCACTATTGAAGGAATTGCTTTTAAAAAAAATAATTCAATTACTAAAACTGCAAAGCGGAGCGTGATCAGGGACCTGGACGCGCTTCCATTTCCGGCTTGGGATTTAATCGACATCGAGCCGTACCGGCAATCCTGGATGAAACACGCCGGTTATTTTTCAATGAATATAGCCACTACAAGAGGTTGTCCTTTCAAATGCAACTGGTGTGCAAAACCGATCTATGGAAACAGGTACAATACGCGTTCTCCTGAAAATGTAGTAAACGAACTTATAATGCTAAAAGCTAAATTTGATTTTGATCACATCTGGTTTTGTGACGACATCTTTGGCCTGAAACCCGGATGGATAAATGAGTTTGCGAATTTAATTGAAAAAGAAAAGTTATCGTTTAAATTTAAAATGCAGGGAAGAGTTGATTTGTTATTAAAAGAGAACGTGATCAAAGACCTGGCAAGAGCAGGCTGTGATAATATTTGGATGGGCGCAGAAAGCGGATCACAAAAAATTCTGGATGCCATGGATAAAGGAACGAAAGTGGAACAGATTTATGAAGCCACACGACTATTAAAAAAGAACGGCATCAAACCTTCCTTTTTTATTCAATTTGGTTATCCGGCAGAAACCTATGAAGACATTAAAAAAACAATTTCGATGATCAATCAATTATTGCCTTTCGAAATTGGCATTTCTGTTTCTTATCCGTTGCCAGGAACAGTTTTTTTTGAAAAAGTAAAATCAGAATTGAAAGAGAAAACAAACTGGGCGGATTCGGATGAAATGGCCTTAATGTTTCACAATAA
Source organism: Ginsengibacter sp. (assembly GCA_051954975.1). Lineage (GTDB taxonomy): Bacteria > Bacteroidota > Bacteroidia > Chitinophagales > Chitinophagaceae > Ginsengibacter. The sequence goes on from JBQCHE010000002.1 coordinate 48,296, forward strand.
TTATCAACCCGCTTTTTATAAACAGCTTCATACTTATGTTCATAAAAGTTATAGAAAGCATTTGTCGTTTGAGAATTTTAAACAACTTTTTTCTGATCCTTTGAAGATCAATTATTTGACATTAAAGAAAGCGTTGTCTGGCATTTATTATGTTCCATCAGCATTTTTTGAGAAAATAAAATTATTGCAACTTCAAAAATGAACATACAGACTGTTGATATTAATCTAAATGAAAGCCTTGCTGCTGCCGCATTTACACAGCAGGCAAACAAATTCGACAAATTATATTCCGGCAATTCAATTATCCAATACAAAAGAAAAAGAGTCCGGGATCATCTTTCAAATTTTGTTTTTCCAGGACAAAATATTTTAGAATTGAATTGCGGCACCGGTGAAGATGCCATCTGGTTGGCTGAACAAAATTGTCATGTTCATGCAACTGATATCTCCGTTGGAATGATTGAAGCTCTTCAACAAAAAGTACACGATGCACATTTAAAGAAATTAATAAACAGTGAAATTTGTTCGTTTACTGCATTAGAAAATCTAAAGAATCAAGGACCATATGATTTGATCTTTTCAAATTTCGCGGGCTTAAACTGCACCGGCGAGTTAGATAAAGTGCTTGCCTCTTTTACCGGATTACTAAAACCAAAAGGAATAGTGACGCTGGTTATACTTCCAAAATTTTGTCTGTGGGAGTTTTTATTAATTTTTAAAGGCAAGCTGCAAACCGCTACGCGGCGGCTTTTCAGTAAAAATGGTGTAAGAGCCCGAGTCGAGCAAACACATATTACATGTTGGTATTACAACCCTTCATATGTGATTAAACATCTAAAGAAAGATTTTGATCTCTTGAGTATTGAAGGTCTTTGTACGATTGTTCCTCCTTCTTACATTGAAAATTTTGCAGAAAAATTTCCGAAAGTATTTTCATTGCTTTGTAAAAAAGAAAATGCGTTGAAAAATAAATGGCCCTGGAAATACATTGGCGATTACTATATCATTTCTCTTCAAAAGAAATAAGAGTTACTGTTCAATTTCAATAAGCTGATAAGAGCTCAACAATTGATTTACACGTAATTCATATTCATTTATAATTTTTAGTTGAAAAATATCGGGATTGGGTTTTGAAAAATGAGGACTTACGATCATTGATATCCTTTCCCCATGATTGTTCAATTTATTTCGTTGCGTCTTCTTTTTCCAGCGTTTATCGGTTACATTCATTAGCCATTTTTCAATCACATCTCCAAACTTTGAGTGAAATATTTTTTCAATAACCCTTTGAAGTTTTATTTTTTCTATCCGATCGTCAACAACAGATATTCTTTGTTCAGGGAAATAATTTTTTGTCCAGGAGTTAGCACCGATAAATCTTTTGAAGTGTTCTTTTCCCTGCATTGGTTTCAGAGTAACAATTTCCATTGCTGTAAAAATATTTTTCTCGATGATCTCCATCCCTTTCTCATCCACATAATAGTTCATGCAAAACCAATGTTGTTTTCCAGCCAAATAACTGAGTTTTTTAAACAGATGCATAAAACTTCGTGCAATCCATAAACGATCCGCTTCTGTGATAATAAAAAAATCAATATCAGATTTTTTATCTGCAAAATCTTTTGACAAAGAACCTGACACACAAACGCTTTTGACAAATGGGAAGCCTCCTAAAAATTTTGCAATCCTCCTTGCAATTTTTAATTGATATGTCGCTCGCTTATTTCCTTCAATTCTTATACTGGCAAGGATTTCACGATTTTGTAGTGAATAGAATCCGCTGATTTTGAAAATCAATTTTTCCTCAAATAAACTTTTTAGTGATTCATGAAAAGCAGATTTGGTGTTTTTTCCCGGAAGAAACTGAATGATTTCTTCAGCCGTCAAGGGATAATTAAAAACATCAAAATATGCCAATGTTTTCAATATGTTGCGACAGAGGTTGTTCAATGAATTGAATTAAGAGCTGTGACTAATGAACTTTTATTTTCCTTTTTTATGCGCTGTAACTTTTGATACTTCAAAAAAGATAGGTGTGCATTTTGTATTGCGATGATCCATCCATAATACCCATCTAAAAATCCAAGCCTTAAAAAATAACCATTGATAAAAGACCATAAAGGGCTGAGAATAATTTTAGACCAATGTTTCTTTTTCCCGGAATCAAAAATTGCCTGTGCAGCAATGGAACTCATTCTTTCATTTCTCTCCAAATGTTCTCCAATAGTGTTGAATGTGTAATGAAGAATGTCGCCTTTTAGAAATTGCACTTTATTGTTTTCACACAATACTATTTTGTCGTGAGGATTCATTCCTCCCCAGGTTGCAATCCGCTTGTCAAAGAGCCGGATTTTTCTGTCAGGATACCACAATCCATGTTTGATAAAACGGCCACAATAATGATTGTAGCGATTCATTGAAAAAGCTTTGAATTGAAAATCTCTTTTTGCTTTTAGGATTGCTGCAATTAATTCGGGACTAAGCGCTTCGTCTGCGTCCAGGCTTAGAACATAATCATACTTTGCTAATTTCAGAGCACGGTTTTTTTGTTCTTTATATCCTGCAAACATTTCCTGTTTTACAATCGCTCCGCGCTCCTTTGCAATCGAAACAGTATCGTCGGAAGAGAATGAGTCGAGGACGATTATTTCGTCAGCCACATACCAAAGAGAATTAATGCAGCGGCCGATGTTTGCTTCTTCATTCAAGGTAATAATTACAGCTGATAAGGGTTTCATGTTGCAAAAAATAGTCTACAATTAAATCGGAATAAAACAAACGGAGGTTGCTTTTTTAACCCAAACCTTTTTCGATATTTATTTTTTCTTTGAAACCAGTTATTAAGAATACAGAGAGAAAGAAACTGTAAAAGAAGATGCCTTTGTTTACATCAAGGATATTTTCAGAAATAGAAACTACCGAGATTAAAATTAAAAATGATAAAAATATAAAGTCTTTCCATTTTATCGCCTTTGAAAATGAAAAATAAATGACGTATAAATAAATAAGCAAACCAATGATCCCCGCTTTTATCAAAAAACTGAAATACTGGTTATGTGCATTTAATTCAACCAGGTAAGAACGATAAAATTTGTTTTCAAAATATTTCTTTTTCAAAAGATATTTTTCAGATCCGCCGCCATAACCCACGATTGGAGAATGTTTGATCAATTGCAATTCAAGGCCCCATCTCTTCATCCGGGTTTCGGTAAGATCGGGCGTTACAGCGTTTTTATTGAGATCATCTTTGAGGTCGCTGATGTACCTTTTCTTAAGTGCGTTAATGTTTGTAATCGCGAAAAAAAGAAAGAATAATCCGAGCAATGAAGCGATAGAATATTGCCATCTTTTTTTGCCATGCAATAGCAGAGCCGGCACTGCAATGAGAATAATGATGCAAGTGGCAATAACAACAGAGCGTGAGGAAAGTTGTATCAGACCTGCAAAAAGAATCAATGTCAACAAAATATATTTTCCATTTTTAAACTCTGGTTTCAGAAAGAAAAGATAAAGCAGTATGCTCATCGAAAGTGCTACATACATTGATAAATAAGTAGGGTGTAAATCAATTGGCGATGAAAAATTTTGATTGAGGAAGGCTCTGCTGAAAATGGTTGACAACGAATAATGATAAAAATGAATTACCCTGAATGCATGGAAATATAAATAAACAATGGTGATGGTGCAGGTGAAAGCAAAGATTTTGAGTAATGAAATTTTGTATTTTTCTAAGTTTAAATTGGTTAACGAAAGACAAAGCGGCAACAATAAAATAGCCAGTTGATGATCGATTTCTTTGAATCCTTCTGCAACATAATTGCTGTAACTAATGGTAAATAAACTTAGGAAAAATATAGAAGCGATGATCCAAATCACTTTATTTTTCAGTGCCCGCAGATTTTTTTTTCTAACATGAATCAATGTATGGATCACAAAACAACTGAGTAAGATTTCACTAAAAAAATGTTGAAATGGCAATGCAATGAGGAAACAACTAATCAGAAAGTAGCTGATCTTGTTTTCCAATGTGTCATTTATAAAAAATAGTTTCTTCATTTTTGATGTTGGTAAAAACATTCAATTATAAAATCGTTGTATTGCTCAATGATGCTTGCCCAGTTGTATTTCCTTTCTATTTTTAATAGATTATTTTGAACCATTTGTTCTTCTTTTTTATCGCGTTTCACAGATTCAATTAATTGCTCCACATCTTTTGACGATTGAAAATAATAGGCGTCTTTTTGCAAAACTGAAAGATTGAATTCGTTTTGATGCGCTGCAATCAATGAACTGCTTCCCATTGCTTCGAGCAAAGAAGGATTTGTGCCGCCAACGCTGTGTCCATGAAAATAAAGGCTGGAAAAATATTTTAAAGTATGTGTGATTGAATTATCATAAATCGCTCCCGCAAAAAGAATTCTTTTATCTGACTCAAATTTCTTTTGGATTTTGTGTCCGAAGGAATTTTTCGTGTTTCCAATCACAAGGAATTTTTTATTAGAGGAGCTTTTATTAAAACCATCCAGAATTGTTTCGATATTATTTTCGGGTTCTATCCGAGCCATCAACAAAAAATATTCCTTCTTGCAAATATGGTAATACGAAAGCAATGAATTATTTTCGAGGTAACTAATCTCGCTGCCATATGGAATATATTTACATTGAATGTTGTATTTTTTTTGCAAATAATTTTGGATCACAAGTGAATCAGCAATGTAGAAATGACTGTATTTTACTGCCCACTTTTCCGCCTGCTTTAAAAACTGGCGCGTCATATAATTGTACTTGCTTCTTTTCCATTCAAGCCCATCCATGTTAGAAATGATGACCGGTTTTTTTGGAAAAAATCTTCCCCAAACAGAACTGCTTGTATAACCTAAAAACAGCAACACATCGAAGCTTTGCTTTCTTGCATGTTGAATGCAATTCCAATCATAAATGAATTGACCGGCGGTACCAATTTTGTATTCCGGATCATAACAATGTATTATTTCGACACCGTGAAAATCTTTTTGCTGATAAGGATGATTGTGTGAATTATATACGGTTACATCATGGCCTTTATTCACTAATCCGACTGAAATACATTCGGCCATTTTTTCAAAGCCTCCATAAAAATTAGGAATGCCACGGCAACCAATTATTCCAATTTTGAGTTTCATTTTGAAAGGATTTTTTTATAAGCATCAAAAGTTTTTTGTGCTGCATTTTTCCAGGTGTAGTTGGCGAATATTTTCTCCCGGAAATTTTTATTACAATTCTCTTTACTTGCTTTTTCGATTGCTTCACGAATAGAAACCGGGGAGGAAGGATCACAATAAAATGCATAATCATTGCAATATTCAGAAGCATAACCACGGTTGGTAATTACAATGTTGCATCCCAAAGAAGCCGCTTCTAATGTAGACAGGCCGCACGTTTCAAACCAACTGGGCAGAATATGAACTTTTGCTTTCCGGTAATATTGAATCAATTCCTGTTGCGGCAAATGAACAATGAAATGAATATTTGATGAAGCGGTTTTTTTACATTTTTTATAATAACCAGTTTGATTGATTGCGGCATCTCCAATAATAAAAAGTTGAAATTTAGAATCGTTGACTGCTTTGATCAGGTTCAATTGATTCTTTAATCCTTCAATACGTGCTACTGACAAAATAAGATTCGGGTCTTTTTCTTCGTTTCCTGATGATGAAAACAAATCAGTATCAATGCCATTTGGAATAACCGAAAAAGAAGGTGAAAGAGAATACAGGTGAACCAGGTTGCGATACTCCATCTCAGAATTAGGCAGTACCATGGCGGTTTTCACAAGAATATATTTTATACAGGCGTTGTGTCCTTTCAATAAATAGGAAAACGATTTTATTCTTTCCTGCCCTTTTATAGAGCGTGCAAATGATTTGAAATATTCAATTTGTGCAGATGATAAATAGCGAAATATTTTACCGGAAATTCCTTTTCGGTATTGCTGATCGAATTCTGAATAATCAATTAATAATGGCGTTACAACAAAAGGCGTTTCAGATTTTTTAATGTGAAATAAAATATCTGCCGGCCTTGTCAAATTGAAAAAATGCAGGAGGTCATATTCCTGGTAATTGATTTTTTCATTAGTCAATCTAATATCAACATCCACATTCCAATTCTTCAAATGACGCGCTGTTTCCAGCATCTGCATGGTGTCCCCGCCTTTTACAGTAAATAATGTTGAGCGTGATATGAATGCGACTTTCATCATTACAATAAATTTTTGGATTTGATCTGGTACAGCCAATTGATCATAACTGGTGGGAAAAAACTAAGCAGGTAAAACAGGTAATTGTCCCAGCGATAGGGATAACTTTTGATTGCTTTTGAAAAAAGCGGCCTTGCTTTTCCTGGTTGGCGATTGTCCAGTAAAAATTTCTTGCCGCACAAAGCATAATAAGAACCTTCTTTGATATTTCTAAGATCCTGGCTTTGAATAATATTAAATAAATGAGATCCTTCCTGTTCGGTGATCTTTCCTTTGGTTATGATCTCTTTTTTCATCTTCCTAAAAATCCGGCCGCGCCATCTTTCATCAATGGTCACAGACGCCGGATTGAAACGAACCCTAATTAATTGTTCCGGAAGATTATAAAACTTTCCATGTTTCAATAATTGTATCCATAGAAAATAATCTTCGAAATTGTGCGCATGTTCAGAGTAGCCTCCACACTTAATTACAGCCTCTTTTCGATACATCACAGACGAATGAATAAAAGGACAGAATGAATAAATCTTTTGAATAATTTCGTCATGTGTATGGCCAGTGCATTTAAAATCAAACAGATGTTGGCTATCTTCTGAAATATAATCTGCATCACAACCGATGGTAATGTAGGCGGGATGCGAATCTAAAAATGAAACTTGTTGTTGTAATCTTTGAGGAAAACAAATATCATCCGCATCAAACCTTGCAATGTAAACGGAGCTGGCTTTTGATAACCCTTTATTTAGCGCAGCAGCAATTCCTTTATGAGATTGATTGATTAGAACAATTCTTTCATCGTGAAATGAATGAATTATTTCCTCTGTGTCATCAGTTGAACCATCATTAATAATGAGCAGCTGAAAATCAGTGAAGGACTGATCCAGAACAGATTTGATTGCTTCACCAATATATTTTCCTGCATTGTATGCAGGCATCAGAACGGTCACTTTTGCTGTTGTTTCCTTTCTCATTTTCCTACCTCCTCTTTCATATTTAAAAACATCAACAATTCAAAAAACACCACAATTGATAATTGTTCAAACCAATAATCCACAAAAAAAATTCCTGATAAAAAGAGGATCAATGGAATTCCGTAAGTGAGCTTTTTAAAATCTCTTAAGAAAAATCCTAAATAGAAAATGAAGAATGCTGATAACCCCAACACGCCATATTCGCTTAAAAGCTGAACGTACACTGAGTTTGGATTATTGGCAACTGAATGAAAACCGTCTGGCTTTGTAAAATAACTGAGGTAGAGGTCGAGATGATTTTTAAGAAAAGGTTCATTGATGTAAATAAATTTTTGCGGATAACCTCCTGCTATATTCAGTCCTGTGGTTTTGAAAGCCAATTTTGAAGAGAAATTCCCGATACCGTTTCCCAAAACAATTTTAGAAGGATGTTGTTTAAAAAAATCAAACGTTTGTTTGTAGGCAATGATTTTGCCCGGAAGTTTTGAAAAATATTTTTCATTTGCAGATAAGGTTAATTCGTTTGAATGCAGCTGAATAAACTGCCTCATTTTCTCCTCAACCGGCGTAATAATTGATCTGTGCTGATATGGAGCGGAATTAATATCTGCAGTTGGGATTTCAATTTTTTGAATGAAAGCAACAGGATGGACAATTATCTTATTTTCCTTCTCATTGCGCAAACGGTACAAACTATCCAGGTAAAGTGTTGCTATTTTCTCATTTCGTTCCTCCGGAGTTAAAGTGTTGTCTGGCCTCAATCTTATTGGTAAAAGACGTTCAGCCTGAGTTTTTTTCTCTCCAGGACTAATGATGTTTCCAAGATAATTGCTGACATAACTATTATTCTGCGGTGAAACTTTTGCAAGAAAAATTACCAGAAAGAGTAAACAAATAAATACGAGACTTTTCTGATCGCGGTCTGTTTGGAAAATAAACATCAACAATAAAACAGCCGCTAAAAGAAAATTGGTAATGTTGCTACCTGTCATCAACAAAATGATCATGCAAAGCATCATCATTTTTACATTCTTTTTTGAAAGAAAATAAATCACCCCAAAGCCGTTCAACACTGCATTTGTAGTAGATGTGTCGAAAGAAATTCCACGGATATAATCGCCGGTTCCGATAAAATATTTTTGATATTCACCCTGGTAGAGATAAGGATTGATGGCGCCGGTTTGAATGACAATGATGACATAGGTTGAAATTGAAATCAATGCATTTAAAAGAAAAAAAACAATGATTGTGCGGTGAATAACAACCTCTGCATTTTGTTCAACAGATAACTTTAACTGGTGCATTGCAAGAATGCAAAGTGTCCAAAAAAATATTCCTGTAAGAAAAGCTATCGTATAATTAATGTTTGTAAATCCCGCTGTAAGAACCCAGTTGAATATTGCAATTCCGATGACAACCAAATAAAAAACCGGAAGCCTTGAATTCCTGATTTTGAAATAAAATCTGAAATTGAACTGCAATAAATAAATCAAAAAAACAGCTACCAGTTTTACAACCAGCTTCACATTTAAAAACAGGACGAGGAATAGTAAAAGCCTCCAGTCAATTGTTTTAAATGTTTTATCAATTTCAGCAGAAAATCTTTTTAATAACAATCTCTAATGATTTTTATAAAATGGCATTCTGAAATTCTAAACGTAGATTTTTTAATTTCGGTTGCTATCTAAAAACCGGTGATTTTTCTAAACGCCAGCCAGTCATTTTTGCATAAAACTTTCGTAAAAAGAAGAAGGAGAAAGAAAATAAAAATGGAAAGCAAAAAAACCAGGATAATGTTATCAAAAGTCTTTATGGATAAGCTTCCTGCTGCAATTGCAATGAATGGAACAAGGAGAAACGGAAGGATATTTCTTTTTAATTCGGGTACTGAACTTTTGAACCAAAACAAAACACTTTGGCCTGCAATCGAAATAAGATAAGCGAATGCTGCGCCTTCAGCGTAAAAGTAGGGAATTAAAAAAATGTTTCCTGCTACATTGACTAAAAAAGTGATGAAGAAAACATAAAAGATCATTTTTAATTTCTCTTGTGAAAAATTAATTGTCCACAAAAAATTGTTGATGTAAATAAAAGGCATGGAAGCCGACAAAATAAGGATTGTATAACGATTTACCATTCCATATTTGCCATTCGTTATAAAATCGATTACTGGAATCCAGAGAATATTAAGGAGTAATGCAACCAGTGAAGCAATAATTATTTCAAGTTTTAGCAACACAAAAAGATCATCGATTTTTTCAGAATGATTTTTCTCTTTGTGATGAAAAATCCTGGTAAAACGTGGAATTAAAACCGGTGCAATCACGAGCAAAGGCAACGTAGCCACTTCAAAGACTTTAAATGCAAAACTGTAATTGGCAAGTGCAATATTAGATGCAAGAATTCCGAGAAATATCCAGTCAAATCTTGCAATTGCTGAAGTGAAAATTACTACTCCTGCTTGTGGCAACGATTCTTTTAAAAGTCTGAAATAAAAACTTTTGTTCCACTTGATTGAAAAAGAAATTTTCAAATATTTTTTAGTGATCAAAATGGAAAGAAGCCATTCGGCAAGATCACTGAAAATAAAAATCAGAACCACTAAACGGAGATCTAAATGTGAAAAGATAGCGAGCATCGTTAATGCAATTCCCTTCACAACGTTTGAGCAAATCGACATAAAAAATAAAGCCTTGAATTTTTCCAGGCCGTTTGCCAATTGTTTAAAAGGCGAAGCAAAAAAGATCATCAGCTTTCCGATTCCAAAAAATAATACCAACTCATGCTTTAGAAAAAGAGGAGGGAAGACAAAATATGCAAGAAGCATGAAGGCGTAAAATCCAATGCCTGTAATGATTACATGAAATTGATAAACAGAAAGGATTAATGCAGGATTTTCTTTTGCGGCAATTTTTTTAACCATCAGCTGATCAATACCAAACGATAGAATGCTGAAGACAGTAAGCAAAATGGCAAGCGACCAGTTGATCTCGCCGAAGTCGTTTTTGGAAAAATAAACGGAAAGAACATAAAAGATTGATAGCCCGCAAACCTGGTTGATGATTACCTGAAAAGAATTTGCGGAAATATCGCGGATAAATTTTCTTCTCATCCCATTTTGTTTCTCTGATCTAAATGGAAATTACCTTTTAGAAGATTGGATTATTGAAGAGCTATTTCTCATTCTTCAAAAACGGTTTCATCTTTAATGTCAATAGAATTCCGCCGCTATTCAGTTTTACTTTTCCTTCTCCGACACCTTTTAATGGAAGATTGATATAAGGCTCAGCAGCTATTGAGAAATGATTGTTTAAATAATATTGGTAACCGGCTGAAAAACTTACAACAGAAAAAAGGTGTTTATTCTTATTATTTATTGTATAATCTTTATTGTAAAGCTGCCCCGCAGGCGTTTTATAATAATAATCATAATTTTCTTTTTTCATCAGGTAGGAAGAAAGTCCTGTTGAAATGAACCAGTTGTGATTTTTTAACTTTTTAAAATTATAATCAATTTTAAGTGGAATTTCATACACCGTGCAATTCGCATCTACATTTTCGAGATAGCCATATCCTGTATTTCCGCCTTGCAGATTATAATCATTTCCGTCAACAGAATAAATCTTTTTGGAAATATAAAAACCACTTCTGATGCTAAAGTTTTTTGAAACAGGATAATTTAAACCCGCTCCAAAAATCGCTGTCAATCTGCCAATTTTATTTGCATGAACGCCACTGATATCCGGGCCTGCCGAAATACTAACTCCAAAATTGTTTGAAAAGCCGGAAGATGTTTTCTTTGATTTTTTTATTGCAGGTGTTGTTTTTTCTTTTTCGGTTTCAGTAACAATATTTTGATCTGCAACCTTGGAATTAGAATTATTTATGTTTGTAAATCTTGTTATAGAATCATTTTTATTCGCAGTTTCAACTTTTAATTCCACTGAAGAGGTTGCTTTAGTTTTCTCATCAGCATTATTGGTTTTTGAAACCGTTGGTTGTTTTACATCATTCTCTTGTATTGCTGAATTACTATCATAAAAAGGAGTTTGCTCCTTATTTGCATGAATAGAACTGGTGAAAACAGATTTTGCCTTTTGAGACACGACAATTGATCGATGACCATTTTTATTCTCGTCAGAAGAAGGTTTTACAGGTGTGGTTGAAGAAGAAGAAGCTTTTTCTTTAGAATTTAAAATCGATTTTTCTGTCAAAGATTTTTCGGTATTATTTTTTAAAGATAAATTTTCGGCAATACTTGAAGTCTCTGATTTCTTATTATTCATCACGATAAAAAACACAAGGATACCCACGAGCAACAGAGAGGGAAGAATGAAAAAAATCTTTTTTCTTTCTTTTTTCTGTGGAAGATGCTCGTCAAGAAGTTGCTCCATCTTTTCCCAGGCTTTATCATCATATCCGGGATGGTAGTGCTCTGCAGCCTCTTTTATTCTCTTATCGTTTTCGTCATCCAACATTTTCTGCTATTAATATTTTATTATCGTTCTTTAGTATTTTTTGTAACTGTTGCCTCGCTTTAAAAAGATTTGATTTAGAAGTGCCTATTGAAATTTTCAACTGTTCTGCTATCTCTTCATGGCTAAACCCATCAATTATAAATAAATTCAAAACCGTTCTGTAAGCAGGCGAAAGATGTTGAATGGCACGAATGATCTCATCATAAGAAATTCTGTCAAATGCATTTTCTTCCCGTTCCGGAAGGTAAATAAGGGTCGTTTCAATTTCCGCTGTAAAATGATGTTTGTTATTTTTTCTTGAATGATCAATGGCTGTGTAAATCAGTATCTTTCTAATCCAACCTTTAAATGAATTTACTTCATCTGCATAGGCAGGTACGTATCTATGTATTTCTTTAAAAATTTTGAGAAAGCTATCGTTGAAAATTTCAATAGCATCTTCCTTTCGTTTTGTGTACCGGTCGCAAATGGACATACCATAGCTGTAGAAGGAGTTATATAACTTTTTTTGGCTCTCTCTTTTATTCAGGATGCATTCCCCGATAATCGTTCTTAGTTCATTTACTGATAACAAATTGAAAGGGTTATAGAACATTTAATCGAAATTAAATGCATAAAGGTTGCCTTGTTGTCATATTTTTTCGGGAGCCGGATAGGGCGATGTTATTTTCTTTTAAAGCGACACATTTCCGGCAATCATCTTACCTTTCAGAAGCAATTTCGTCAATATGCTTTCCGCATCTACAATCAAATTACTCAGGATACCATTTTCATTATTTTTATCCCCGTTGTATTTTTTTGCCTTATCCCAGGTGGCTGATATCCGGTGGGGTAAAGCGATTCTTATATTTATAATATTACATTTGCTAATATATCCTGCCAGTAACGGATATAATAGTTATATGGACCAGGACGTTGAAAGCATTGGAGGCCTGGAGAAACCTCCTCTTCCCACACGTGACCTTTTTTTTATTACCATCATATTAGATACAATAGCAATCCTGTTGAGCATTTTAATAAGTCTTCCGTTTGCATTTATAACCCTGTTATATATCGGTGCTTCAAAGGCTTATAGTTATCGAGGTATTAGGTTAAAAAAATTCCCGGTTATCGGATACCTCACTGTCATTATTTTCCAAGGTGCCTTAACATTTTTTCTCGTTTATTATGGGAGCAGCGCGGACAATAAGGTGAGTGTACCCTGGCAGGGAATGGTTATATGCGCTTTACTGATTGGAGGGTTTTATCCTTTAACGCAGATTTACCAGCATAAACAAGACTTGTCTGACGGAGTAAAATCTATTAGTTACAAGTTGGGATACACAGGCACATTTATATTTTGCGCCCTCGTTTATGTTTTTGGGTGGGTTTTCATGGTCCAATATTTTATGGCTTTGCACGAAATAAATAAATTAATTATAGTAGGCATCTTTTTTATTCCGGTTATCGTTTATTTCATAAGATGGTTCTTACAAGTGAAGGCGCACAAAGAGGCCGCCAATTTTAAAAATACGATGAAGATGACCTGGATTGCCTCTGCATGTACGAATACAGCATTTATCATTTTATTAATCTGCAAATAGTTTGAGTAAAATAATTTCAATTGGCACATCCGTACCCTCATTTAAGCATGATCAATCATCTATTCTTGATTTTATGCAGCGGGTTTATGCCTTACCTGAAAATGAAAACCGGAAAGTAAGGTTTCTCTATCGCCAGGGGGGGATTGAAACTCGCTATTCAGTCATTCCTGATTATAGTGCACCTCCTTCCGCGTGGCAATTTTACAATCCAACTGAAGATCTTGAACCTTTCCCAAACCTGGAGAAAAGAATGCAATGGTATCAGCATTATGCAGTTCCTCTTTCTTTGGACGCGATTCATGCATGTATGGAAAATTTTTCTGACCGTTCTATCACCCATCTCATTACAGTAAGCTGTACAGGAATGAGTGCACCAGGACTCGACCTCAGTTTGTTAGAGTTATTAGAATTACCGACAAATATTTTTCGTACTTCTGTCAATTTTATGGGATGTTATGGTGCCATTCATGCTTTAAAAATTGCCGATGCTTTTTGCAAATCCGACAGGAGGGCAAATGTTCTTATAATATGTACCGAATTATGTACGCTACACTTCCAAAAAGAACCCACACTGGATAATATAACCAGCAGTATGCTTTTTGCTGATGGTGCTGCTGCCGTACTGGTAACAGGCGATGAAAAGTCAGAAGGTCTGAAAATTGATAGGTTTTATTCAAATATCTTTTTTAAAGGGGAAAAGGACATGGCTTGGGAATTATCTTCCCGTGGGTTCCAAATGTTATTGAGTAGTGAGATACCAAACATAATAAAAGAAAATTTTAGCGGTATCGTGCAGGAGGCATTAAAAGAAGCGAACCTTTGCATGAAAGATATTACGCAATGGGCTATACATCCGGGAGGAAAAAAAATATTGAAAACCGTTCATGAAACGCTTGATTTAGCGAACGGACAATTGCAAATCTGCTATGATGTACTTAGAGACTACGGTAATATGTCTTCGCCCACCATATTGTTTGTATTGGAAAAAATAATGAAGGAGATCAAAAAAAAGACAAGTGAAAACATTTTCGGAGCAGCATTTGGTCCGGGGCTAACAGTGGAAACTTTTATACTATCCCTATGATAAACCTTCAGCAACGCAGCTACGAGAAAGAATTAATGGATGGTGACAATATCTCTCCTGGCGTTATGGCCATGACTCTGAAAGAATTGAACATTATCAATTCCAGGCTTGGCGGTCACTCTATTACAATAAAAGGGGTAAAAAAATTAATGATCAACACTAAGCCTCTAACTGTTTGTGAGATTGGCTGTGGCGGAGGTGATAATCTTTTTGCTATTTACAAGTATTGTAAAAAACATAATTTTTCGGTTAGCTTTATAGGCATTGATTTGAACCCTGCTTGTATCACCTTCGCAAAACAAAAATACCCCCAAATGCCGTGCGAATGGATATGTAATGATTTCAGCAAGGTAAATTTTGGAGAGAACAAACCGGATATTATTTTTTCCTCGCTTTTTTGTCACCATTTCACCAATGAACAATTGATAATAATGTTGCAATGGCTGCGACAAAACAGCCGGCTGGGATTTTTCATTAATGATTTGCACCGGCATTGGCTTGCCTGGTATCTTATTAAATATATTACAAGGATTTTCAGCCGGTCCGACCTGGTAAAAAATGATGCATGCTTGTCCGTAGCCCGCAGTTTTAGAAAGGAAGAATGGAGGCAATTATTTTCCAGTGCCGGTATACCATATTACACTATCGATTGGCAGTGGGCATTTCGATGGCTAATTATCTCGGATAATAAAAAATAGTATAGTGGCGGATTTAGATTTATACGACGTTGCCATTATTGGCGGAGGATTAGCAGGCCTTGCTGTTTCCATCCAATTAGCGAGAAAATCTCACAAGGTTATTGTATTTGAAAAATTAAAATACCCGGTCCATAAAGTATGCGGGGAATTTATCAGTATGGAGGCATGGGATTTTTTGAATTACCTTGGTGTTAATCTTGATACAATCAATGTACCAGTTATCACCCGTTTGCAGGTATCATCTCCAAATGGAAAACTGCTGGAACGTACACTACCCCTTGGAGGATTTGGTATCAGCCGCTATAAATTAGATAATTTGTTATTAACAATCGCAAGGGAAGAAGGTGTTATTGTTCAGGAAAGCACAAAGGTGAACGGGGTACTGTTCACAGACAATAAATTCAATATTGAAACATCAGAAAAATCCTACCGGGCAAAACTGGCCTGCGGATGCTTTGGCAAGCGCAGTAATCTCGATATAAAATGGAAACGGCCCTTCGCCATTGCAGCAAAAAATAAACTCAATAATTACATAGGGGTAAAGTACCACATTAAAATTGACTTTGCTTCTGACACAGTTGCCCTTCACAATTTTAAAAACGGCTATTGTGGGATTGTAAAAATTGAAGATGGCAACTATAATTTATGCTACCTGACAACTGCTGAAAACCTTAAAGAAAACCATAATAACATTAAAGAGATGGAGCAATTGGTTTTACGTCAGAACCCGCACCTTGAAAAAATATGGTCAGAGAGCAGGATGCTTTTTGATGCGCCACTTACAATCTCGCAAATAAGTTTTGATAGAAAATCACAGGTGGAGAATCATATGCTGATGATAGGTGATGCAGCAGGAATGATCACTCCACTGTGTGGCAACGGGATGAGCATGGCCTTACATAGCAGCAAAATAGCATTCGTCCAAATACATCAGTTTTTGCAGGGAATTATTACCAGGAACGTAATGGAAAAAAGATATTGTATGCAGTGGAATCAACAATTTGCGAGCCGTTTATTAATGGGAAGAAGAATACAAAGAATATTTGGAAGCAAACGGCTAACGAATTGGTCCATAACGTTTTTAAATCGTTTCCCTGCCATTGTTGATTATCTCATAAAACAGACTCATGGAGATTCCTTTTGACTTTGACCGCTGAATAAGAGCTTTCTAAACTTCTCTCTGGATGCCTTCTCGACTCCTGCAAAAATTATAGCATTTCAAAACTATCGAAAATCATGATTTGCCTCCGTCCTGGAAGAATAGAGAAGTGTGCCGATTAACCATAACTGTTATATTCTATAGTAAACGAATAAATACACAGATTCTTTATTTTATTAAATAGAAGATTGATAATTATTTCCACAGACTTGCTGCGCCTGTCAGCGCGCCTTCTTCGCCAAGAGAGGCTCTTTTTACAACAAAGGCTTCGGAAATCCTGTTTAAGAAGGCTTTTGTTTCAGGAATGAACAAGTCCCAGGCATTCGCGATATTGCCGCCGATCACAATCGTTTTACAATTGTGCTTTTTCGCATACCCGGATAAAACTTCGCCGAGATTTTTTCCAAATTCAACGAACAAGTTCTTTATGTTAGGCTCTTCTGCAATTCTTTCGCTTAATTCTTTTACGTTTTTTGCGGTGTGCCCGGTCGTTTCTTTGTAGCGTTTCAAAAACCAACGGGTTGACAAATAATCTTCTGCCACGCTATCTTTATAAGGCGTACAATATAAATCGCCCTCAAAAGTGCGTTTACTGTGGCCTACAGATGAGCCAAGGCCTGTGCCCAATGTAATGCCAAGCACATTATCACAACTAACAGCCGCGCCGCCAAAAAGCTCGCCTTCTAGAAAACACCTGGCGTCGTTCATGAAAATAATATTTTCTTCTACAAGCTGAAGTTGCTTTGCCAACGCTTTTTTTACATTCAGGTTAAAAAGGCTTTCATATTTATCCACGCCTTTAATCAGGCAAATACCTTTTTCATAGTCAAACGGGCCAGGCATAGCTATGCCTATTTTTTTTGAAACAAAAGGATATTTTGAAAATAATTGTTCAATTACTTCAGCCCATGAATTTAAAATTTGCTCCGCGCCTTCTTTTGAATTAATAGGTTTCCTCAGAAGCGAATCTTCTACAACGCTCCTGTGTTGAAGATCTACCACCGCTGCGGAAATATGCGAACCGCCAATATCAACGCCAATCACCTTTTCATTCATCTTTATGTAAACTATTTATGGCATGTTAGAAATACCCCATGATGTATTGGGTTTTGGACCGAGCCAAATTTCGAGCAATCCTCCTTTGGCGAAATCCTTATGATAAAACCAAAAATTATTCAAAGGCTTTCCGTTTAACTGTGCTTTTTGAATATAGCAGTTTTCTTTAGAATTATTGTAAGTTTTAATTATAAACTTTTTACCGGCATAATAGCTGCTGTCAAGGCTTATGGTTACTTCGTCGAAAACAGGGCTTGTAATTTCATAAACCGGCTGCTGCGATACGGTTCCTTTTAGGCTGAACAAACCGATGGACATCAGCGCGCTGAGCGAGCCCATCTGGCCCTGGTCTTCATCATGGCCCCCGTAGCCCAGGTCGGGGGTTATTCCCCCGTAAGCTTTCTCCTGCACTTTGCGAACCCAATATTGAGAAAGCCACGGCTTGCCGGCATAATTAAATACATGCGCATCAGAAAGGCCCGGTTGATTTGCATAACTAATATATCCATCATTATAGGCAAATACAAAATCCTGGGGTTCCGCTTTTTCAAACGCATAATTCAGTTTGTTGCAAAGACTGTCATTGCCTCCCATTAATTTAGCCAGTCCCGGAATATCCTGTGATACGCCCCAGGTGGCTTGCCAGGCATTTGCTTCTATCCATCCTTTTCCACTCAGTGGGTCATTATGCACAAATTTTCCATTTTCATCCTTTGGAAAAATCAATCCTTCCGCAGGATTAAAACATTTTTTCCAACCGTCTGACCTTTTACGAAAAAATTCGTAGTCTTTCTTTTTTCCAAGACTTTGCGCCATTTGGGCAATGGCATAGTCCTGGAACGCAGCTTCTATTGTGATGCCTGCATTATTTTTCCACCAGCCGTTTTTAGTATAAAATTCAATGTCGTCTTTGCTGCCCAGCATGCCTCCGGGTAAATGATTTTGTTTAATAACTTTGAACGCATGATACTTGTCTTCTTTTGTAAGCAATCCTTTTTGAAAGGTAGCTGCAATAAGATTTGTAGCCGGGCAGCTCGTCATGATATAAGAATAACCGCCCCCGGACGGCCCGCGGGGAAGCAGAAAGCCATTGTCAGCATATTGAATAAGTGAGGCGGATATATCATCTTCTACTTCAGGCCATGCAAGTCCCCATAAGATATTCAGGTTCCACTGAGTGAGCCAAAATGCATCGGAGTTGTACATGTTATATACAAGATTCCCTTTGCTGTCTTTGGGTAGTGTTTTTATTTTAAATATGGCATCTGTGAAGTTCCCCTCTCTTTTCCCCGTAGTCCTGTCGGGATAATCGCCGGACACATCATTGATTTTGTGCCGCCCCATCAATGAATGCCACAGGTCTGTATAAAACTTGGTTTTTTGAGCTGCTGTTCCGCCTTTTATCTCAATCTTACCAAGCCATTCGTTCCATATTTTTCTTGTTGCGTTTCTTACAGAGTCAAAATTCCACGTGGTGCATTCTGCATTTAAATTGTTTCTTGCGTTTTGGACACTTGTATAAGATATCGCAATCTTCATTTGGATTTTTTCTCCGGCCTTTACGTCATAATCGAGCGCAATCCCTGCACTATCCCCCTCTAATGTTTCGATATTTTGAAGAAAATTGTGCCCCTTCCATCCATTGAATGATTTGCAGGGTTTATCGGTTTGAATCACAAAAAATATTTTTACCTCTTTCGGTCCGCCCCAATATCTTTCCGTAGAGCTGAATGAGCCTTCCAGTTCAGTGTCGCTTATTTTTTGCACCTTAGCGTTTTCCATGGTGCTGTTGCCGATATGCCCGCCCAGATTAATAATGATACGGCCTGCCGTGTCTGTTGTATAGGTGAAGCGGTAAAAACTTACCCGTTCCGTGGCCGTCAATTCCACCCAGGTTTTCGGTTTTTGCAAGAAGACCCGTTGGTATCCCGGCTGAACAATTTCATCATCATGGCTGAAGATTGATTTCCACCCCTTATCTCCATGAGTGACATTTGTAGAGGCAAGCGCAGGCATGATACCAATACCCGACATCATCCAATTGTGTATCTGGTTAAATTCCAGTATTTCATTTTCGTTATAATTATAGCCGCCCCCATTTTGGTTTTTATTTCTTGTAAGCGGCGCGGCGCCTACCATTCCGAATGGTGTTTGGCCGGTTATAAAAAAAATATACCTTCCTCTGTTGGTTTCAATATAGGGATCTACCCATGAAACCAAATCCGTTTTGTCTGAATTAGCCGGGTATACTTCAATCTCCGAAAAGCCTAAATCTTTGCCATTACCATCGGTGGTGACAAACCGAATCCACGTAATCTTTTTGGCATCGAACTGTACCAGTTTTGCTGTGCCATCATTAGGAATTTGGTTTACCCAAATAGTAGTTCCGTCGCTGAATAGTATTTTGCCTCCGGCGATATGGTCAGACAGATTTGATCTGTCGAAAAGCAGAATTTTATTGATTAGCACAGGTTCATTCCAGTCAAGCTGAATCCATGGAAACCGGATGTAACCCCAATCAGTAGTAATTCCTTCGCAAGCCCATTCTCCTTTTCCATCAATACCGATAATTCCATCGGTGACATTTGAGGCCTTGAATTTTTCGTTCAACGAGGTAGAGGCAGTCACTTTGGCCAACGGCGCAATGTTATCAGGGCCTGCCATAGCTTGCGAACCTATCAGTAAAAGGCTAAAAGAAAGAAACAAAATTTTAGAATGCATCTGCTATGGATTTAATACAAAAGCCTGATTTATTTAGAAAGATTCTTCTAAAGACAGGGAGGAAGCGGTGCTTTTACCGGGTTGATTTAGCCAATACTTTTCTATTTCTTCCAGCGATTTCCCCTTTGTTTCAGGAATGAATTTAAGTACAAAAACAAAAGCGCAAATTGACATCACCATATAAATCCAAAATGTAAAGGCACTGCCTATTGAAGCCAGTAGCATCGGGAATGTTTGCGACACAACATATACAGAAACCCAAAGAAAGAAAACACACACAGACATAGCCATGCCCCGGTTTTTGTTAGAGAATATTTCTGAAATCACCACGAAGGCAAGAGGCCCGAGAGAAATCGCGAAAAAAGAAATGTACGCCAGTATGGCTATGAGCACGAGGTAACCCTGGGCAAACCCGAAGTGGAAAGCACTTCCTACGATGGCAAGGCAAATGGCCATTCCGCCGGCCCCTATTAACAACAAGGTTCTCCGCCCCCATTTATCTACATATTTAATCGCCACCAGGGTAAAGAGCAGGTTAATTACTCCTACCAAAACAGTTTGCATAAGGGCTGATGAAGAAGCATCCCCTGTGGATTTAAAAATTTCCGGTGCATAATACATGATAGCATTAATGCCGGTAACCTGTGAAAAAATACATAATACAATCCCTATCAGTAAAGACGTACGAACGCCCGGTTTTAGAATATCCGCAAACGAAGATTGCTCTATCGCGAGGGATTGCCTTATTTCTTTTAATTCTCTCTCTGCCTTTTCCGAACCATTTATTTTGGTAAGAATGCTACCGGCTTCTTCCCATTTGGATTTTTGAGAAAGCCACCTGGGGCTTTCAGGAACGAAGAAAAGAAGGATTAAAAATATAACAGAAGGTATGGCACCTGACCCAAACATCCATCGCCATCCGGTTGATATATTCCAGGCTTCATCGCGAAGGCCTGCAATAAAATAATTGACAAAGTAGATAAGCAGTATTCCCGAAACAATGCCGAGCTGGTTGATAGAAACCAGCTCGCCCCTTATATTCGCGGGAGCAATTTCCGAAATATACATCGGCGCCAGGATGGAGGCGATGCCAATACCTAAGCCGCCAATTAAACGAAAAAATATAAACCAGTCAAGACTTAAAGGGATGGCAATGCCGATGGAGGAAACGGCAAAAAGTATTGCTGACAAAATCAACACTTTCCTCCGCCCATACACATCACTTAATTTTCCGGCAAAGAGTGCGCCAGCTATGCAACCTACGAGGGCACACGAAGCTACCCAGCCCATCATTTCCGGCGAAAGGCTGTATTTCATCTGGATAAATCCGATAGCACCTGCTACTACGGCGGTATCATATCCAAATAAAAGGCCGCCGACTGCTGCTACAATCGTCGCTTTGTATACATATCCTTTGTTGATTGTATTTGCCATATTGTTAATTAATGCGATAATCAATTAAATTTCCAGTCCTTACAAAAGCCTTGATAGTAGCACATTCAGTGCCCTTACTTTCACCGTAAGGCGTGATAGTATATTCACCTACTGCAGCCGGAACGATGAACGTTTCGGCGTAGTGAACTACAAAGGGTTTAAATGAATCGGAGGGGCTTTCGACGATCGCTTCCCTGCCTTTTATGAGATTGAGTACCGCAAAAACGCCGTTTGTGTGGTGAATTACTTTTTTACTAAACCAATGCCGCCTGGTTTCGATAAATGAAGACGGATCAAGCCCGGTTTTTTCCTCTAACCAACCATCGCCTTCATTAATTTTTTGTATCCTGTTAATGATATTTTTTTTTGTCCACGTTGCAGTCCGATCCCATTGAATTACCTCTTTTCCATGTTCAATTGAAATGGGCCTTGGTTTTCCGTTGAGCCCCATTCTGCCCCAATCCCAAAGCTTGAATGTAAAAATATAAGGCGTAGCGCTTATTTCGAGCACCACCGTGTCAGCGCCCGAGCAATGAACCGTTCCTGCGGGGATTAAAATATGATCATGTTTTTTTACGCGCCATTTCTGCACAAATTCTTCCGCATTAAAATCATCGCCATTCTCCTGTGCCTCCTCTAACTGGTGAACCATTTTTTCAGGAACTACTTTTTCTTTCAGGCCAAGATACACATACGCGTCATCCTTTGCATCCATGATATAATAACTTTCATCCTGTGTATAAGGCATTCCAAATTTTTCTTTTATATATTCCCTTAAAGGATGTACCTGCAGACTGAGATTGCCGCCTTCCATTGTATCCAGGAAATCAAACCGGATGGGGAACTCCGTGCCGAAAGCGTCGAATACTTTTTTGCCCAACAGTTTTTCGGGCTTAGCAAAAACAAGATTAATTGCCGGCGATTCAAACAAAATACCATCGAAAGAAAATAGTAGGCTGTTTTCTTCAGGCACGCAATCAAAACCCCAGGCAAAATTTGGTGTATCGCGATCAAGATCGCAAACCTCCTTTAGCCACTGTCCACCCCACGGCCCCGGATCAAAAAAGGGGACTGTTCTGAAAGGCCGGCTGACCGCTTCTTCCCATGCTTCACGAATTGCTGTGCCGGAAATTAACTTGGGCGTACCGGGTATCGTAGTATCAAGCACAAAATCCCAATTCTTCATAATTCTTTTTTTATGCCGGTCGCAAACTCTCCAGTCAACAAAAAAACTTCGTTTGTATAAATAAGAAAATTCTGCTTGCTGGTTTTGAGCGCCTATATTGCTTATGGTATTTTGCCTGAACCGAAGCTGTATCTCCCAGCGCGGCATATCCGCATAAAAAAGCAAATCCGGTGCAGGGCAAATGATGGATGCGCCCAAACCAAGAATTATGCTTATTTGTCCGTTTGCTGTGTTTTTAATTTCATCCTGCAGTAAACGAACCTTTTTTGCATCAAAGAAATCTTCAAGGTTCAGCGGAGCCATGTAGCCAAATACCGGATCGTCGGTTACAAAGGGATACACCATTTTTTCGATCTCATCGCCAGGCTTCATTGCCTGTGAAGCATCGTAAACTTTCGCTGCAGGGATATACTGTTGAATTGCCGTGGCTACTTCATTTACGTATACGCCGGGGTAACATTCAACCACAACCAGGAAATTATTTTCTGGATGATGATCGTTTACTGCAATTATTTTGTTGGTAATGCTTTTCCAGCCTTCAATACACTTATGCCCTTTCACTTCTATTGAAGGAAATTTTTCAAAATTTGATTTTTTCAATTGATTCATGTTCCGTAGATAAATATTTTTATTTTATTTTTTCGTGTAGGTTAGATTAAAAAATTGTTGGAGCGCCTATCGCCGCTTTTTTAAAACGGCGGGCAGCTTGTTGTTTCATTTATAGGAATGAAGGAATTTCTAAGAAAAGAATTATCAATGTCAGAATGCTTTAGGTGGTAATTCATAAAATATTTGAATTGAAAAAAAATTGAAGTATGTTCGCACATACAAACATAGTCCAATTTTTTATTTTTTAGATATTTATTATTTCAAAATATTAGTAAGGAAATTAAAATCAACTAAAGAGCCTCCTAAAGTACCACAATTAAAATCATATAATGAAAATAAAGCCCAACATTTGCTGTCTGTTTTTTGCATTTTTTTCTTTGCAATGTTTTGCCCAATCGCGCCAGGCCAGTATTTGGAGCATTGGAAAAGCTGACCACTCTGCTGCTGAATTTGCGCTCGCTCCCGGCGGCTTTCGGGATTTCGTAGGCCATGATTTTGGCTACGAAGACAAATATTTTTTGATAGGATACAATAAGGAAAAAAATGATTTTCCTTATGTATTACCCGGGCCCGCCGATACCTGGGGCGGCACCTGGCCTACATCTGGTTGGCGTACCAACGAAGTGAATATTTTGTTTGGCGTCACGAATTTACCCGCGGAAGGTGAATATAAACTGGAGATTACATTACTGGATTATGCAAAGAAATTTTTGCCACTGGTAAAAGTCTTAATTAACGGCCAGGAAAATGAAATCCAATTAGGGGCAAATAAATTTAACTTAAAAGCGCAACCGTATCCTCGACAGAATGAACCAATTACAGATACAGCGTCACTAACCGGAAACCTTGACAGCGCTACTCCGGAAACCATAACTATCCCGATTAAAAAAAATATTATCCGCAAAGGCGGAAACCAAATCACCATTCGTGTGATAGGAGGTTCGTGGATATTATTTGACCAGGTGAGTCTGAAGGGCCCACAGGCTGTAACCCTTTCAAAGCCTCAAAAACTTTTTGTTCGCAATGTACAGCCTGCAACGTATGAATTGGAAAATAAAGGTAAGAGAATGCAGCCTTTGCTGGTAAATACAGAACATCTTCAGGGCAGCCCTGAACTAAGTGTGATGTTGGATGGCAAAAACATTTTTAAAGAAATCGTTGAACAGGGCAATTATGAGTTTGAGGCGTTGATGCCTGCAGTAAAAATCGCTACCGTTAGTGATTATTCAATTTTGAGCAATGGAAAAATTATTCAGAAAGGTGTGGTGAAAAGATCGCCTCAAAAATTACAAACACCGGCCGATTATGTTGACACAAGAATGGGAACCGCTCATTCGCGGTGGATGATTGCACCCGGCCCGTGGATGCCTTTTAGCATGGTAAAGATGAGCCCAGATAATCAGAATGCAGGCTGGCAGGCTGGTTATGAGCCCACTTTTGAAAGCGTGGGAACGTTTAGCCACATACATGAATGGACGATGGCAGGATTGGGAATATTTGCTACGAACGGTCCATTGAAAACTCAAATAGGAAATGAACATGATCCTGCATCGGGCTATCGTTCGCGGATAGATAAAAAAACGGAAGAGGCGCCTATTGGGTATTATAAAGTTCAATTGGAAGATTATAACATAAAGGCCGAAGTGACTGCTACCACAAGATGTGGCTTTGAGCGGTTTACATTTCCCTCAAACCGAGACAGCTCGCGCATTTTAATCGACCTTCATATTCCTGCGGAATACGATTATCAGCTTAAAGAGGTAGAAGTAAAGAAAGTAAGCGATTACAGGATTGAAGGAACAGTGCACCAGTTTTCACCCGGCGTTTGGAGCCATGATGCCGACCAGGATTATACGATTTATTTTGTTATCGAATTTGATAAACCGATAAAGGGGGTAGGAAATTGGGTGAATAATACCGTTCAATATGCTGACATTCTTTCAACAAATAACAGTAAAAACGCGGGCCTGTTTGTCGAGTTTGACACCAAACAAAATCCGGTCGTACAGGTAAGGTCGGGCATTTCGTTGGTAAGCATCAATAATGCAGATGAAAATTTAAAAACCGAAATTACCGAACCCTTTGGATGGAATTTCAATGCGATCAGGCAGCACCAGGTTGATATATGGAATGATATTTTTAACAGGGTTAAAATCACTACAACTAACCGCCTTGAAAAAGAGCGTTTTTATAATTCAATGTACCGGTCTGTTTGTAGCCGTAACACCTGGAGCGATGTGAATGGCCAATGGCGCAGCGCAGATGGAAAAGTTCAGCAGTTAAAAAATAAGGATGATGTGGCTTTAGGTTGCGATGCTTTCTGGAATACTTTCTGGAACCTCAATCAATTCTGGAATCTTGTAACGCCTGAATGGAGCAACCGATGGGTCAATTCGCAGTTGGCCATGTATGATGCAAACGGCTGGCTTGCAAAAGGTCCTGCGGGCATGAATTACATTCCTGTGATGGTGGGTGAACATGAGATCTCACAAATGGTTTCTGCCTACCAGATGGGTATCCGCAATTTTGATGCGAATAAATTGTTAGAGGCCACCGTAAAAATGCAAACGACTCCTGCACAGAAAGTCTTCAAAGGTTTTGCAGGCAACCGGGATATTATTGAATATGAAAAACACCAGTACGTTCCCTCAGACAAAGGGAGATTTTCAAACACGATGGAATATTCTTATGATGACTGGACGGTTGGCCAGTTAGCAAAATCATTGGGTAAAACTGATGTTTATGAAAAATTTGACGCGAGAGGAAAATGGTGGAAAAATACCATCGATACTAACGGTTACTGCCACACGAAATTAAGCAATGGCGAATGGACACCGAACTTTGACCCCTTCCGCAGCGGTGCAAATGAAGAATACGTGGAAGGCAATGCGTGGCAGCTCACATTTTTTGTACCGCAGGATGTTCCCGATTTGGTGCACATGATTGGCAATAAAAAATTTATTGACCGGTTGGAATGGGGATTCAAAGCCAGTGAGCCCTGGCGGTATAACGGTATGAACGACCAGTATTGGGATTACCCCGTGATGCAGGGCAATCAGCAATCTATGCATTTTCCTTTTCTTTTTAACTGGGCAGGAAAGCCGTGGTCAACACAGAAATGGACGCGTTCAATAATTGACAGATACTATGGTTACGGAGTTTCTAACGCTTATTTGGGCGATGAAGACCAGGGCCAGATGAGCGCCTGGCTTATCATGGCATCTATCGGATTGTTTCAAACAGATGGCGGCAGCAGCGCAAGCCCGATATATGAAATAGCCAGCCCGCTTTACCAGGAGATAGAGATTGACCTTGGTGGAAAATTTGGAAGAGGTAAAAAATTTACGATTATAGCACAGGGAGCTTCACGAAAAAACAAATATGTGCAAAGCGCAACTCTGAATGGACGCACATTAAATTCTTTCAAATTTCCTGCGTTGGAATTATTAAAAGGTGGTTCGCTGGTATTGAAGATGGGGCCTGAGCCAAATGAGAATTGGGGATTATCGGGAAAATAGGTGCGTAAAAATTAAACAGAAATTTCTTTTTAATCAGCGCCAGGCGTGATATTTATTCCCAATATTCTTTTGATCCGGTATTATAACCGTTCTACCGATTTTATTATCAATTTTCAATAAATCTACCTAATAACAAATAAGCCAAAGAAGTAACATGCACACAGGATTCAATGTATGATAAAAAAATACTTTTCAAATTAAATATATGTTCATACATTTGGACAATATATCCCTCCTTATTTAATTTATTTAAATCAAAATGTCATGCACCAGTTCTTAAAAAATGCAGGAATAATTTTTTCGTTGGCTTTGATTGTCTTGTCTTCTGACGCACAGAAAAAGCAACCGGTTGATTATGCAGATCCTCTTATGGGAACTTCCGAATCGCGCTGGATGCTCAATCCGGGAACAAGCCTTCCTTTTGCCATGGTACAATTGAGTCCTGACAACCAGGGAAACCAATGGAAATCCGGTTACGAATACAACATCGCCAGCATTGCAGGATTTAGCCATATTCACTCGTGGACAATGGCCGGGTTATCCGTAATGCCCACCGTTGGCGTTATCAATCCACGCATTTATCCTGCCGAGGAACCAACAACTACAGGAAGCACAGCGGGCCACCGCTCACGCATCGACAAAAGTACTGAGCAAGCAAGCCCTGGCTATTACTCTGTAGAACTAATGAATTATAAAATTAAAACAGAGCTTACCAGCACTACACGAACCGGGTTTTTCCGGCTTACTTTTCCTGAAACAACCGAGGGAAACGTGTTGTTTAATTTGTTGTTTCCTGCTGAATATCCTTTTAAAGTATTAGACGCTACCATCACCAAAGTAAGCAATACGGAAATTGAAGGCTATTCAAAACAAACCAGCGCAGGGTTTAATGATTACACAGTTTTCTTCGTTGCACGTTTCAATAAGCCCTTTAAAACTTTTGGCGGATGGGAAGGGAAAGATATGAAGAAAGACATATCAGAAATAAAAGGAAAAGATGATGTGGGCGCTTATGTAAGCTTTGATACAAAAGAAGGAGAACAGGTTTTGCTGCAAACTGCCATTTCTCTGGTAAGCATTAAAAATGCGAGGCTTAATCTGGAAACTGAATTGAAGCCCTTTGGTTGGAATTTTGACGCAGTAAGAAAGAGCGCGAGAGAGACATGGAATAATCTTTTAAGCAAAATTTCTGTGGAGGGTGGAACCGAAGTGAACCTGAAAAAATTTTATACAAACCTTTACCGTTCTTATTGTGCCCGCACCATCTGGAGTGATGTAAACGGCGAATACCGTGACCCGTGCGAAAAAATTCAGAAGCTCGATGATCCAAATTCCCCGATGCTTGGAAGCGATGCTTTTTGGAATACTTTCTGGAATCTAAACCAGCTTTGGACACTCGTAAATCCTTCTATTGCCAACAAATGGGTAAAGTCGGAACTGCAAATGTATAAAGACGCGGGCTGGCTATCCCGGGGCGCCGCAGGTATTGAATATTCTGGTATAATGGTGGCCTCCCATGAAATTCCGCTGATGGTAAGCGCTTATCAGAAAGGTATCAGGAATTATGACATTAATACATTGTATGAATCTATTATTCATCAGCAAACCGTGCAGGGAATAAAGCATCCGTGTGGTGGCCGCGCAGGCAATGAACACCTCGATGCCTATATTAAATACGGATACATGCCGGCTGATTCAGGGGCCACCTCAAATACTTTGGAGTATGCTTACGACGACTGGTGTGTGGCGCAACTTGCAAAGGCATTGGGGAAAACGAATGATTATGCAACTTTCATGAAGCGGGCTAAGAGTTATGAAAATATTTTTGATCCCGAAACAAAATATATGCGCCCCAAATATGCGAACGGAAAATGGATGGAAAATTTTACGCCAATGACATCGCACGGATACGTAGAAGGAAACGCATGGCAATACACTTTTTTTGTTCCCCAAAATGTACAAGGGCTTATTGATCTTATTGGCAAAGATGAATTTAATGAAAGATTGAATGAAGGATTTGAAAAATCAAGGGATGCAGATTTTAATGCCACGGGCGACAGAATGGGAGATTACTACATTAATCATGGCAACCAGCCGAATATGCAGGCGGCGTATTTATTTAATTATTCCGGGAAGCCGTGGCTTACACAAAAATGGGTTAGGGAAATTCAAAACAGGTATTATGGCCACGATCCTTATAACGCCTGGCTGGGCGATGAAGATGAAGGACAAATGGGCGCGTGGTATGTTATGAGCGCTATGGGCTTGTTTGAAACAAGCGGTGGCGCTTCTGTTAAGCCTTTTTATGAAATAGGAAGCCCTCTTTTCAGAAAAACCGTGATTCATTTAGACCCGGCTTACTATCCCGGCAAAACCTTCACCATAGAGGCTAAAAATGCTTCAGATGAAAATTGTTATATACAATCTGCAACCTTGAACGGTAAACCGTTGAGCAAACCCTGGTTTTATCACGCAGATTTAGTGAAAGGAGGAAATTTAGTATTGACAATGGGCGATAAACCTAATAAAAACTGGGGAAGCCAGCCTGAAGATGCGCCACCTTCTATGCCGAAAAACTAATAGAACGGACCCGGTAATGAAAATGCAAATTCAGATTTTTTGCAATAAATGCGCAAATATTGAACATTTTTATTCTGATCTATCAACCTACAGAAGATTTTAAAGTAATGCCGAATCGCTTATCATGTTGACAGGTAAAAATTGGATTCGTAGTGTATTGGCGGAGATAGCTGACTGATAACCAGGCGCATTTCGAGGAGAGGTATTTGAATCCAATTCCCGCTACTAAAATCCATTTTTACCGGTATCAATAAAAAAATGCATTTAGCTAAAAAAAAAATGATAAAAAAAATTGCCATATCAAAATATGTTAGTATGTTTGAACATATTACTTGATAAAACGTGTGCTTCCAGATATTTTTAAACGGCTGAAATTTTAAAATTTTTTGATTTCAGCTCAGTTCTACGGCTTTACAATTAAGGCTTCAAATTCTAATAATAAAATCAACAATTATATGAGCTATATGTTAATAGATCGTGGATCCCGATTGAAAGTTTCAGTTTTCATTCTGATAACCATCGGATTATTATCTGCGAATTCTTCTGCTGCAGCTAAGACGACTCCAGGTAAAAATTTTTTACCGCCGGATAGTAAAGAAAGCATTTTACAAGCTGTGACAGTTACGGGCACCATTTTGGACGATAAAGGAAACCCCATACCGGCTGTGAATATCATAGAAAAAGGAACAACTCAGGGCACCGTTTCAGATGCTTCCGGTAAATTTTCTTTAAGAGTTTCCGGGCCAGGCAGCGTTCTTGTTTTTTCGGCGGTCGGATATGTTACCCAGGAAATTACCGTGGGGTCATCTACAGAGTTGGAAGTCGTTTTACAATTATCTTCCAAAAAACTTGATGAAGTGGTTGTCGTTGGTTATGGTACTCAAAAAAAATCTGAGTTAACCAATGCCGTAGTACAAACCACTGGAGAACAATTAGAAAAATCAAATGCTGCGTCGCTGTCAAACTCTCTATCCGGAAGGTTGGCTGGATTATATGTGAATCAAAGAAGCTCTGTGCCGGGATTTGATGATGCACAAATTTTGATCAGAGGAGCGAATACATATCGAAACAGTTCCGCTTTAATCGTAATTGACGGCGTAGCAAACGCTGACCCGGATGGTCTGAATAGATTGGACCCGAATGATATAGCCACTATCTCTGTGTTGAAAGATGCCTCAGCAGCTATTTATGGAGCCCAATCGGCAGGTGGCGTAATCCTCGTGACCACCAAACGTGGAAAAACCGGTAAGCCTGTTTTCGATTTTAATGCCAACCAGGCATGGCAATCGCCCACCTCCAAAGTAAGATCAGCCAATGCGCTTGAATATATGAAAGTCCTTAATGATCGCCGGAAATTGGAAGGAACGCCTCCCGATTTCCCCGATGATTTTGTGGAATCATTTAAGAATGGCGACAGAAGAGCGGAAGACTGGTGGAATGCATTGATTGGAAAACCCATAAGCCAGAACAGGCTTTCACTCACTATGCGGGGTGGTACCGAAAAATTTAGATACTTCAATTCTATCGGTACTGTTTCGCAGGGAGGCATCCTTCGTGGCGACAAGACAACCAAGCTAAGGCAATATAATTTCAGAAGTAACATGGATATCCAGGTGACTAATAGTTTTTCAGTAGGCATTGACCTTTCGCTCAGGGAAAAATATACGCAAACACCGCAGGCCGGCCCGGGCGGATCGCTCGAATACCTGGCTGTTACAAGCCCTTTGCAGGAAGCATATATAGACGGTGATTACCGGTATCCGGGACAAGGCTGGTCTCAATCCAATCCCGCTGCGCGTTTGTTAAGCCCCGGCTATCGCCGCTATACAGCCGATGTGGCCTCGGGGATTATTAATTTTAAATATGCCATGCCATTTGTTCCGGGGCTGTCTTTAGAAGGATTTGCATCAATAGATAAGACGTTAAATTACAATAAGACTTTTAACTATACCTGGTTCTACTATGAAAAAGATGCCGATGGAAATATCGTGAAGAAACCATCACGGGTTATTGAAGATATCGGCTTAAGGGAAGATTTTGCAAGAAGCCAAAGAATTACAGAAAATATCAAACTTTCCTATTTTAAACGCATCCATGATGATCATGATATAAATGTGTTTGTAGCTTATGAACAGAGTGAATATAAGGACAACTTTTTCTGGGCGCAGCGACTGGGCTACCAATCACCACTGATTGACCAGCTATTTGCAGGAAGCACCGATCGGTTAAATTGGAATAACGATGGAAGTGCGTCGGAATCTGCCCGCGAAAATGTTTTCGGCCGCGCTACTTATGCTTATAAGAGCAAATACCTGGCAAGTTTAAGCGCGAGATATGACGGCTCCACTATCTTTCCAAAAAACAGCCGGTTTGGATTTTTTCCGCAGGCATCTTTAGGGTGGGTGCTAAGTAAGGAATCTTTCATTCCGCAGAACATATTCAGTAATCTGAAGCTCAGAGCGTCGTGGGGCAAGCTGGGGAATGACAGAGTTGACCCGTTCCAATATATCGGCGCCTATGGCTATTCTACAGGTTGGGTGGTAAATGGAACCGATGTAAGAGGTATAGCACCCACTAGTACGCCCAATCCTAATATTACCTGGGAAGTGAGTGAAAAAACCGATTTGGGTTTAGAGGCGGGCTTTTTAAATAACCGGATTACATTCGAAGTAGACGTTTATCAAAGTAAAACTTCAAATATTTTAGGTAAACGACAAGCTTCCATTCCGGGATATACGGGTCTTTCATTGCCTGATGAAAATATCGGCAAAATGGACAGCAAGGGTATTGAGTTCCAGGCGGGATACCACGATCAATTCGGGCAACTATATTTCTCATTTAACGGCAATATGTCGTTCAACAGAAACAAAATCATCTTCTTTGATGAAGCGCCTCTTGCAGAAAAATACCAGAAATTAGAAGGAAATCCTTTGGGTGCTATTTTGGTTTACAAGGCCATTGGAATTTTCAGATCGCAAAAAGATCTTGATAATAATATACAGTATCCCGGTGCTTCGCTTGGCGGGTTGATTTTTGCAGACCTTAATGGTGATGGCGTTATTAATAGTAATGACACCTACCGATATGACGCCAGCTCTTTTCCAAAAATGCAGATGGGATTTAATTTTGAATTCGATTATAAAAAGTTTGCTCTAAGCATCTTATTACAAGGCCAAAGTGGCGCAAAATGGCGGTTAAGTAATGGCTTTAATTCGGGAGCGAATGGCAACGGGTTAGAATATGTTGCCAAAAACAGCTATTCGCTTGAGAATGTAAATTCAGAGCTGCCGATGATTTCCCCTAATGGTGTGGCAGCTTCAAACAGCGACTTTTATTATCACACACTTACTTTTCTTCGTTTTAAATCTGTAGAGCTTGGTTATACACTTCCGACGAGTCTGATCTCAAAAGTGAAACTTTCTTCTTTAAGGTTTTATGTTTCGGCAGACAATCTTTTTATGGTTTATAATAATCTTCAGAAATATGGATTTGGCGATCCTGAATTTTTAAGTTCAAACGGCGGAGTTTATCCAAATATGAAAACAGTGAATGTAGGCCTTAATCTTACTTTTTAAATAAAACATTATGAAATATTCAATCAGAAATCACAGATTGACTAAGGCGATTTTCTTCATCATCTTCGGCGGCTTAATTGCATGGTTTAGTTCGTGCAAAAAAAACTTACTGGATAAAAGACCTTTAAATTCTCTATCTGAAGATGTAGTATTCGCTGATGAATCGTTTCTTCAAAATTATGTGTATAACATCTATAATGGGATAAAGCCACCATGGAGCCCAGGCACCGGAGCGTACGAAGGATTAACTGACGTGGCGGTTGACCAGCCGGAAACCCACGACAGGGCTACAGGCATGAGGGAATACTTACAGGGAAATATATCGGCCGATAATATCACCGATCTCACCAATATCTGGAATGAAGAATATAGTTATATCCGCAAGGCTAATTTGTTTTTTGAGCACACGGAGGATTCAAAAATAGATGCCGCCGTTCTTGATCCTATGAAGGGCGAAGTGCATTTCCTGCGCGCGTGGATGTACTTTGAATTAATCCGTACTTACGGTGGCGTTCCTTTAATTACCAAAAGCTTTACCTTAACGGATTCCAGCTTTAACGTACCCAGGAATACGTACGACGAATGTGCAGCCTTTGTTTTAAGTGAATGCGACCAGGCGATAACCTTGCTGGACGGCCAAACCCCTCAGTCGGGAAAGATAAGCAAGGCCGCAGCGATGGCGCTTAAGGCAAGAATGCTGTTATACATGGCGAGC
The DNA here is from genome assembly GCA_051954975.1 of Ginsengibacter sp. Lineage (GTDB taxonomy): Bacteria > Bacteroidota > Bacteroidia > Chitinophagales > Chitinophagaceae > Ginsengibacter. Next base: position 81,901 of record JBQCHE010000002.1, read on the forward strand.
CCTTTAAACAATCCTACCAATGATATCTCAAAATGGCAGGCTGCAGAGGCCGCTACCAAAGCAGTTATTGACCTGGGCTATACACTGCATCCCACTTACGAAGACCTGTTTTTTAATCCTATAAAAACTGATGAAGTAATTTTTGGAAAAGGCACGACTGTAAACAGCAGGATACCTGATTGGGGTTACAATTATGATTATTGGCCGGCAGGTTTTGATGCCAGACAAAGATTGGTGCCTACCCAAACTTTTATCAACATGTTCCAGATGACAAATGGCGAATATCCTTACCTGGCCGATGGAATTACCGTAAACCCTGCCGCGGGGTATGATCCGCAAGCCTTCTGGAAAAATCGCGACCCCCGCTTTAAAAGCCTTATCATTTATCCCGGAGCAGGCCCACTTAACATAAACGATGGCGCCAAAAGTACTACAAGAGTGTATGAATATTGGGAAGATGCAAACCCCAATCCCAATAATGAGCCTCCCTATCAAAATCCTAACAAAGTAGATCCGCACAACGGCCAGGACTTATTTGATTTTGGCAGGGATTCGAAGACCTATTGGGTGAAGGGATTGACGCCATTTCATTGGAGGGTACAAACCGGCTATACTTTCAAAAAACTGGATGAATTTTCCGGTCCGCGTGCAAGCTATGACTATCCTTATACCCAGGCCGTTGTTTTTATGAGGTTGGCAGAATTTTACCTGAATTATGCGGAGATCCAGATAGCCCTGGGGAATGAGGACGAAGCGCGCCATTATATAAACCTGGTGAGGCAAAGGCCTTCTACTAACATGCCCGAAATAACCAGCACCGGCGCCGATCTCGTAAGAGATTACAGGAATGAAAGAGCCATCGAATTAAACCTGGAAGATTCCAGATTTTGGGATTTGATGCGCTGGAAAATTGCCCCCGGCCACGTGGATATACCGATCCGCGGATTGAGCAAGGTAACTATGGATTGGACCGGCGCACAGCCGGGGGATCTGCTGGGCAAATTATCGTTTACCTATGGCGTGATTCCTGAAGCGGAGGTAAGAGCGCCATGGAAAGGGGATTATTATTACTTATTCCCGATTCCGAATGATGAAATTAAAAAGAGCAACAACATGATTAAGCAAAACCCCGGCTACTAAAGTTGTAAGAGTATAATTTTTTTTGAGGTAGAATTTTCATAGTCAATTAAAGAATGGCGGGTTCTCCCGCCGTTTTTTTTGGCCATGAGTTAAAAATTTTCGCGCGGACGACACTGTTTATTTCTTCTCAAAAAATTTTTAAGCATAAGACTTCCATCATATCAATAAAAGGCAAAATACAATTCTTCAAGATTTATTCGTCTGCTGCGTGTCATGCAAGTTTTTCGTTGGAGATAAAGGAGGATAGTAAATGAAAAAATAATCTGTTTTTATTTTGTGGGGTATCCAGAGCCTTTTCTCAAAACTTCAAAAGCCTTTCTTTACCTTTTGTATTGGTAATACTGACAGACGATACGTTTTCACCAATACTGATAAACCTCGCTGACTGCGAATTAAAGGAAGAACCATAATAAAATTCGCGCCGCTGCACTTTCCCATTTTTAAAATGTAGCACAGCACTTACGTCATCATTAGCTATAGGGATTTGAATGCTGCCGTTTTTAAGCTCAAATATTTTTAATGGCCCGCGGTTTTGCGAAGCAGCAAGGCGTAATTTTCCGCTTTTGCTTCTTAATCTCACCAATGCTTTCCCATTTCCCGGAATAAAAATTCCACTTCGGAGAATGGACAACGGTGCAAAATTGCCTGTGCCGTCGCCTTTTACGACTAATCCGTTTAAAGCATCGTATTGACCTGAATTCAGATCAGCGCCGAAATCGTTGGTATTAATTGCTACGTCCAGGTTTCCATCTCCGTCAAAGTCTTCTGCCACCATCCCGTTTAATGCAGAAAGCTGCGCCATAAACGGTAAAGGAATTAAAGTGAATTTTCCGTTGCCATCATTCCTGCAATAACAGGAGCTAAAATCGTTTGCCTTCAATATTAAAGCCCCTGTCAATTGTTCTTTTGTAAAAAAAGAATCCATCGTAACATTTGCAAAGGACTTGTAATCGGGATAGGAAGCTTTCATCCTTATCATTTGTTTAATGATATCATCCCGGTTATTGACCGGAAACTCTCTTTTGGTAGTGTCTTGCTGGCTTGAAGGAATGAAACCGGAAAGAAAGGCGCTATAATTACCCGTATTGTCAAAATCTTTTGCATACACTGAAACGGGATATTTTTCGGATGCCTTATAAAATGAGTTTTCGCCCAGGTTTCCGATGACATAATCTATATCGCCGTCATTATCAAAATCACCGGAAACGATGCTGGTCCACCAGCCTGTTTTATTTCCAATGCCTGATAAATCTGTTACATTTTTAAATACACCGTGGTTATTTTGTAAAAATGTGATGGGCATCCATTCGCCTGCTATAATAATATCCGGCCAGCCATCATTATTGAAATCTGTAAAAATTGCATCGGAGATAAGGCCGATGTTTAATAAATCTTTTGCCACCTGTTCGGTTACATCTGTAAATTTTACTTTCCCGTTTTTTGAATCGTTTCTATAAATGAAACCGGAAACCGGTGCGGGATAGTTCCAGGGTTTCACTCTTCCTCCAACAAAAAGATCGAGATCTCCATCGCGATCAAAATCAATTGCGCGCACACACGATTTGCTGGCTAAATTAATGGGAATGGCTGTCGTATCTAAAGTGAAATTTCCTTTTCCATTGTTTATATAAAATTGGTCCTGGTAGGCCCTCGTATTAGGCTTGCTTTGATAACCGCCTCTTCCAATATAGAGATCCAAATCATTATCTCCGTCAGCATCAAACAAAACAGTGCCCATATCCTGGTATTGCCCATCGAGGTTTTCATTGGGTGTTGTTAGCGTTTTTTGTAAGAATGAACCATCGCTTTGTTGTAATAAAACCACTGAGCCGGCTGATGAGTTGCCGCCAATGATTAAATCATCGACGCCATCGCCATTCACATCGCCGGCAGCAAGCGGCGGCCCATACGCAGAAAACTGGTGTGGCATTAATTTTTGAATGGTGAAGTCGATATATTCAATTTGAGAATGTGAATAATGCACGCCCGATGAATTGGTGACATCCCTGAAAAGTGCTCCTGAAGCCATCGAACCGGGATTCCATTCGTAGGGTTTGTTCGCATTTTTGATATCAACTATCAGATTTTGATTGGCCTGAACGGTTACCATCTTTTGCATTTTCCCGCCAGGCCATTTGATGATTACAGAATCCAAAACATTTGTATCAAAGCCAAAATGAGCATTTAATTGAACCGTTGATAAGTAACCGCGATACGGTGTTTGTTCGTAAGCCTGGTGGTTTTTTCCATAATACAATTCTATCCAGGCTCCTAATCCGTTTACATTTGAGGAATCACCCTTTAACTGAACTGACAAATAATGATTGTTTTTTTGCTTCGAATTCATGGCTGTATTTTCATACACAAAAGCTTCGTCATTGATGTTGTTTATGATAATATCCATGTCGCCATCATTATCTAAATCAGCATAAGCAGCCCCATTCGAAAAAGATGGTTGCTTTAGTCCCCATTCATTCGTCGCATTTTTAAACATGCAATTGCCTGTGTTTGAAAAAGCATAGTTATGTAATTTAACTTCGGGAATATGAGCCATCAATTCGGAAACAGGCGTAAGAGGCGATGATTGCATCCTGTAATCTATAAAATCATGGTCGGTAATATCTTTTGGAAAACCGTTGGTAACTATTATATCACGCAGGCCATCATTGTCAAAATCGGTGACTAAAGGGGTCCAACTCCAATCAGTTTCAGCAATGCCCGAGTAATAACCAATATCACCAAATACGGGATCTCCAATGGAATCATTTGCATTAATCCTGGGGCCAAGATTTAGTTGCAGGGTATTTCTTACATATTGTGCCTGAATCCCAAAATTTGAAGAATATAAAAATGTGCGGTAGTTATTGGAACCTAACATCATTTTTTTCCTGTAATTATCTTCGGGATTCATATCAAGCTCCACAATGTCACTAAGGCCGTCATTGTTGATATCAATAACATCCTGGCCCATTCCGTTTGCAGATGTATGTTTAAAGTACGAAGCCGCTTTGTTCGTAAAAGTGCCATCGTGGTTGTTTATATAAAGCAGATCATTTGGTAGAAAGTCATTGCTTACGAAAATATCTTTCCACCCGTCCTGGTTAATATCTGCGATGGTAGCTGCATGGCCATATCCTTCAATAGTGACGCCGGCTTCTTTCGTAACGTTTATAAATACCGGGTGATGCAGGTTCGAATCTGCATCATTCCTGTACAATCTGCCGGTGCTTGGAAAGCTTCCGTCGGTAATTTGCCGTTTAAACATCGCCGGATTTACGTCGGGCAAAATTTGATTCACAACAAGGTACATGTCAAGGTCTCCGTCATTATCGTAATCAAAAAAATTTGCCATTGTTGAATGAGTGGTATCATCCAGGCCATAGGAAGCCGCTTCATCTTTAAACACAGGAATTTTGTTTTTATCAAGGCCCTTATTTATGTAGAGAATATTTTTTCTTTTGCCCGGATCTTTATCCATAGCAACGCATACATACATATCCAGCCACCCATCGTTATTAATATCTACCACCGCCACGCCACGGCACCATTTACCCTGGCCTTCCACCCCGGCAGCCGTGGTAATATCTTCAAATTTTAGATGGCCTTTGTTTAAATATAGTTTGTTAGATACGAGATTGCCGGTAAAATAGATATCCTGTAATCCGTCGTTATTAAAATCACCAACACCAACGCCACCGCCGTTGTACACATTAGTCAAATCAATAGGATTAACAGAATCGGTTTCCACAATTTTATTATTAAATGTAATTCCGGAAGAAGAAGAAGAGACCAAACGAAACAATGTATCATGCTGCTTGCATGAACAGAAAACGAGTGTCGCAAGAAAAATAACTGAAGGATAAAAAATTTTCATGCGAAAAATTTTATTATTTAATAGCAGGAAGAGCTTTTCTTCGCCGGATCATTATTGATCAGAAGGCGGCGGAACTTTGCTTCCCCATTCTTTATTGGGGTTTTTGCCCATAACAAATATCAATTTGCCACCTTTCATCAGTTCGTCCCTGTACATCCAACAGTTGCGCAAGGGCTTGCCGTTCCATTCTGCTGATTGTACATATACGTTTTCTGTGGAGTTGTTTTTTGTTTCTATGATCAATTTCCTGCCATTCCCTAACTGAATCAAGGCCTGGTTGAAAAGCGGACTTCCCAGTTCAATAATGGGCCTCCTGTCCGTAAATCCTTTTACATCGAAAAGGCCAAGTGACGACATTACATACCATGAACCCAATTGTCCCTGGTCTTCATCTTGCCCATAGCCATATCCATGAATGGGTTCAGTTCCATAAAATTCATTGCAAATCGCGCGGGTCCATTTTTGTGTAAGCCAGGGTTTGCCGGAAAAATTAAACAGCCAGCTAATGTGAAGGCATGGCTGGTTTCCGTGGTTGTAAACAGCTTTTATTCCGGAAAAAGCATCTATTTCTTTTCCTCCGCCAAAGCCGCTTTTTTGCGATGCTTCAAATATTTCATTCAGGCGGTTATTAAATTCTTCCTTTCCGATTTTTTTAATAAGGCCTGCCGGATTTTGGGGAACATAAAAAGTATATTGAATCGCGTTTCCTTCCTGGAAGCCGCGCCACGGCTGGTAGGGATCAAATTTATCGATGAAAGCACCATTCTTATTCCTTGGATGAACTAATTTTTGGGACGAATCAAAAATCAGTTGCCACCCGTTTGAGTAACGAATAAGCTTTTTATAGTCATCATTATTCCCCAAAGATTTTGCCATTTGTGCTGCTGCAAACATGCTGAAACTATATTCCAGCGTATGAGAGGCGCCAAATTGCGAACCGGTGCTATCTGTAATATTCTCTTCCAGTGTGGGGGAATATTCTTTATCGAGAAAAGCTTTTACGTCTAACTTTCCGGATCCTACCGGCCGTTGCTTATAGCCTGTTTCATTTTTTTTGATGGCTTCGTACGCCAGTGGAATATCATAATTGCGGATTCCTGCATTATACGCTGCTGCTATCGCAAGGCCTACAAAATTAGTACCCACGCCTGATGCAAAATTGCTGTTAGCAATGCCATCGCCAAACCAACCGCGTTCCTTATAAATTTCCAACTGCGTTTGTACATAATTGGTATAATGCTGTGGGTAAGCCAAAGCCCAAAGCTGAGTCAGGTTCCAAAAGGCGCCCCAGATAGCGTCTGTATTGTACACCTCATATTTAACACCGCCTTTACTGGTGCGGGGCAGATGGCCAATTGTGCCATCGTGCTTTGGATAGTCGCCATTTACATCACTGGCAATTCCCCTGCCCAATAAGGCATGAAACAGGCCGGTATAGAATTTTATTTTATCCTTTTTTTGTCCTTCTACTGATATTTTGCTCAGCTCCCCCTGCCATATTTCTGATGCCTGCTTACGGGCTTCATCAAATGTGAGATTTGCGGCTTCGGTTTCAAGATTCCTTTTTGCATTTTCAACAGACGTATAAGAAAGGCCGATTTTGATTTCAATAACTTCTTTTTCTTTTGTTTTGTATTCAAGAAAAAGTCCGGCTCCCAAACCTTCAGAAGAATTTGCCCCTTTTTGAATACCCTTATTATTAAAACCGCCGGTGGATAATGGTTTGCGGCTAACCTGTCCATAGAAGTACATAGACACGCGGCCACCGCTATCATATTTCTGAACATATTTTGGATAAGTGGTTACAAAACCCTGGAAGTGCGTATCGTCAACCATTTTTACAGAGACGCCGGTTACAGGCCCACTTTCTCCCTGAACATTTCCAATATCAAGAATTATTCTTGCCTGGTCGCTTTTTGGAAAAGTATATTTATGAAAGCCCACTCTTTTCGTTGCCGTTAGTTCTGCAGTAATATTATAATCGTCTAAAAAAACTTTGTAATAGCCCGGCTTTGCAATTTCATTTTTGCGATTAAACCGCGAGCGGTAGCCACTGTTGGGGTTGTCCAAATCACCAGGCTTCACTTTTAATTCACCCGTCGCAGGCATTATGGAAACGCCGCCTATCTGCCATTCATGAAACTGAACAAAACCTTCAATTGAATTTTGCCGGGCATCATAACCGACGGCTTCCCAACCTGAACGGTTGCCATAGTGTCCATTGGTAGACGGAGCCAATTTGGCCATACCATGTGGCAGAGCTGCCGGCGTGTAAAAAAACCAGCGGCTATGGGCTGTTCCAATGTTGGGATCTACATAATCCAAAACACCTTGTGCTGAAGCACAATGGACAGATGCACAACACAACAATACAATCAGGGCTTTAAAAGTATTTTGCATAATATCATTTAGGACTGAAAAAATAAAACGGTATTTCTCAAATATCAGAATGTTCAAACATACGTACTTTTCAGGAGAATTATTACATATCCATATTAAGCAACTTTTCAGGGTTGGAATGGGTAATGAAAAATTTTATTTTACGGTATGACGTATGAACAATGCCAGGTTCTCTTCTATCAAACCGATCAATAATTAAGGCAAACTATCGCAAAGAATAATATTATCAGGCTTTTTTAATGTCGATGGAATAGATAAATTTATCAGACCTGTAATAGCCCACGTTATATTCAATAGGCCTGTCACCTACATCATAAACAAATCTTTCCCTTAAAAGCACCGGAGCAGAAGCGGCAATTTTTAATTTTTTTCCGATATCACCTGCAAGCCTTGCGCTGATATTTTCTGAAGAGCGCACCACGATGACACCATATTTTTGCTCAAGCATCGTATATAACGGAATATCAAAATCGTCTTTGTCGTTTACGCCAATGCGCGGATGAAAATAACTTTCAAAAAATACAATTGAATCGCCTTCCGTTCCCTTGAGTTTGGATAACTTCAATACTTTCCTGTTTCTTGGGATATTGAAAAAATCAGTTACCTTTTTTTCCGCCAGCACCCATTCCGCTTTCAATTCAAGATTCATCACTTCGATTCCTTTTTCTTTCATTTCCTGGGTGAAACTGTACCAATGATCCAGCCCGGTAGCCAAATGTTTTTTACCGGCTTTTTTAGTGCCCACTCCCTTTTTGCGCACGATCAGGCCTTCATTTTGCAATTTATTGGTGGCCTGCCTTACTGTATTTCTTGAAACGCCGAGCCGGTTTGCCAGTTCAACTTCTTTCGGAAAAAATGCGCCGTTTTTAAATGCCGGGGATTCTACCATTTTTCTTAATAATTCTTCTACCTGGAAATGAAGAGGCACTTTGCTCTTGTGGTTGATTTGAATTTTCATAATTGTTCTATGGTTCAAACTTACAAAATTTTCACTTGTGCTTTTTTTACTATCATCAAAATTAAAGCTTACTTAAAAAGTGGATACACGAAAATATATTCGGATAGCACGTTGGCGGTCAAAATTAAAAATGAGACTATTTATGCGTTTACTGTGGTGCATAGTAAAGCAATAACTATTGCGATTTTTTATCTTATATGTATAGGTTTAAGGTAAATCAATTGTTCTTTTGGCGCCTGAATTATTAGTAATAGTGATGTTTTTCATTTGCGGACTTACCGGTAAAAACCTTGCTGATTGTGATAAAAAAGAAGAGCCATAATAGAATTCTTTTTTTTGAATCAGCCCATTTTTATAGGTAATGACAGCGCTTACATCATCCGGCAAAACGGGAAAATGTTGCACAGGGTTTTTCAGCTTAAAAATTTGTAGTGCATCGCGGTTTTGGCTTGCCCCTACCAACAAGTTTCCTTTGGCTCCGATAAACTGTATCAGCGCCTTCCCGTTTCCTGGAATATAAATTCCGCTTTGCAAAATAGAAAGCGGTTTAAAATTGCCTTTGCCATCACCTGATAAAACCAAGCCATTTAACGCATCGTAGCGGCCCGATGAAATTTCCGTTCCGTAATCATTTCCGGAGATTGCCATATCAAGATTGTCATCGCCATCAAAATCATCCACTATCATTCCGTTCAGGATAGAGATTTGTGCCTCTTTTGGAAGCGGTATCAAAGTGAACTTTCCATTTCCGTCATTTCTTAAAAAAGCCGATTGTAAATAATTGACTTTTAATCTCTGCGACGCTTGCATTTGCTGCGAAGTCAAAATATCCTGCATGGTAGCATTCGCGAATGAGCTATAATCAGGAAATTTATTTTTTAGCGTTATCAATTGCTTCACCATATCGTCTCTCGAAAAAAGGGGATATTCTTTTTTTTCTCCATTTGGAGATTTTATAAAATAAGAGGGAAAAGCATCGTAAGTTCCGTTATTATCATAATCGCCCGCGGTGATATAAAGAGGAAACGAATCGCTTGCGTTAAAAATATTGTTTAACCCCAGGTTGCCGACAATATAATCCATTCTACCTGTATGCCTGAAATCGCCCGCCACGATTGAATTCCACAAGCCCAATTTATTTTCGAGCCCTGTTTTTATTTTTACAAATTTTCCATGCTCATTCCTTAAAAAGGTAATGGGCATCCACTCGCCGGTTAGAATCAGATCAGGTTGCCCGTCATTATCGAAGTCGGTGAACAGAGCATCAGAAACCATCCCGATATTTTTTAAGTCAGGAGCTACTTCGTCTGTAACCAAGGTAAATTTGGCTTTTTGCTTCTTTGAATCATTTCTGAAAATAAAGCTGCTCACGGGTTTCGGATAATTCCACGGATCAACACGGGCAGAAACAAATAAATCCAATTTACCATCGTGATTATAATCAAAGGCGCGCACACAAAACTTACTTGTATAAATTTGAGGCAGGGCATTAGTATCTAACTTAAACTGCAAGTTCCCTTCATTGATATACAATCTGTCCTGGTAATTTGGATTTCCCTGGCGAAACTGGTAACCTCCTGAAGTGATATAGATATCCGGCCTTCCATCTGCATTTGCATCGAAAATCAAAATGCCTTCGTCCTTAAATTCTCCGTCGGTATTGCTTTGATAATCGTATAATATTTTTTCAGAAAAGCGTCCATTCGTTTGTTGGAAAAATATCCGGCCAGGGCTGTTTCCATTTCCGCCCACTACCACATCATCTAATCCATTGCCATCAAGATCCGCTGAAGCAAGCGCAGGGCCATAATCAGAAAATTTATGCAATAAGGTGGGCTGAATATTAAAATCAATAAAATCAAATTCCCTGTGTTTATACTGTATCCCTGACTTTTCAGTTATGTTTTCAAAAAGCGCAGCAGAATCGATAGCGATGTGGGTGGGAACAATGATTTCATGCGCATCAATGATGTTGACTACCATTCTTTGATCGGCTTTTACATTTTTTATCGTTTGTGCCTTACCGTTATACCATTCAATTTTGATGGAATCCACGAACGCATTTTTGCCTAATCCAAAATGAGCCATATTTTGGTTGGAAGATATATATCCGCGATACGGACTATTTTCATAGACCTGTATTTTGCCATGATCATAATAGATAGTAGCTGTGGCCCCGATGCCATCGATATTCCGGCTATTTCCCTTAAATTTTATTTGTAAAAAGTGAGTATTGAAGCTGTCGTGGTCACGCGAAGTGTTTCTATACAAAAGGGCTTCACTGTTGATATTGTTTATGACCATATCCATCGCTCCATCATTATCAAAATCTGCATACGCCGCTCCGTTGGAAAAGGTGGGCATCTCAAGCCCCCAGCTGGAAGTGACATCGGTAAAAGTAAGATTGCCATTATTGCGGAAGCCATAATTATGAAGATTAACCTGCGGCACATGCTGAAGCATTTCCATGGGCCTGGTGATTCCATTCATTTGTTGGCGGTAAGTGGTAAAATCGTGATCTGATATATCGCGGGGAAAGCCGTTGGTCACCACTAAATCGCGGTAGCTATCGTTATCAAAATCCATTACAAGCGGACACCAGCTCCAGTCAGTCTGTGATATGCCGCTCATGAACCCAATATCACTAAAAACAGGGGGGCCGATAGAATCGTTTTTCTGCAGCGAAGGTCCCTGGTTTAATTGCAGGGTATTTCTGATATATTGATATTGGTAAGAAAAGATGTCAAAGTTTTGATAAGTGGCATAGTTGTTTTTTGGCATCATCATTTTCTTCCTGAAATTATCCTCCGGGTTCATATCAAGTTCGATAATATCCGGCAGGCCATCGTTATTGATGTCGATGGCATCCTGCCCCATAGCGTTTAAGGAAGTATGTTTAAAGTAATCTTTGATTTTGTTGGTAAATGTGCCGTCATGATTATTAATGTAAAGGATATCGCTTGAATAAAAATCATTGGCTACAAGTATATCTTTCCATCCATCCTGGTTGATATCGCAAATGCTGGCAGCATGTCCATAACCTTCATCTATGATGCCTGCTTGGTCGGAAACATCGTGAAACACTGCATGTTTCTTTGTAGAATCATAATCATTCCTATAAAGCTTGCCTTTATTTTCAGCAGTATTTCTGTCATTTCGTTTTAAAAAAACGGATGTATTATTTCCATTGGCAGCTTCATTAACGGTGAGATACATATCCAGGTCGCCATCATTATCAAAATCAAAAAAAGAAGCCATGGTGCTTTGAACATGGATATCCAGGCCATATTCATGCGCCATATCTTTAAAATGAGGAATTCCGTTTTTATCCGGCCCAAGATTAATGTATAAAATGTTTCGCCTGCGCAGCGAATCCTTATCAATTGTATTGGCAATATAAATGTCCAATAGCCCGTCGTTATTGATATCAACAACGGTTATACCGCGTTGCCATCTTCCCAAACCCTCTACTCCGGCTGTTTTGGTAATATCTTCAAATTTGAAGTCGCCTTTATTTAAATATAATTTGCCAGGCACCTGGTTACCGCCGAAGTAAATATCCTGCAGGCCATCATTATTGAAATCGCCAATGCCGATGCCGCCACCATTGTACAGGTTCACCACATCGAAGGGATTGAGAGAATCGTTTTCTGTGATGGTGTTATTAAAAGTAATACCGGAATGAGAAGATGAAATTTTTTCGAATAGTGTTTCGTTGTTTTTGCACGAATTTTCCAGTAACAAAAAAACGATGCAAAATAAAATTCCGAATTTATTCATAAGTGGAAGTTAGCGCATAAAAACTCTTTCAGAAGAAAATGCGGAGGCCTTATGGTATAAAAATGTTTTAAACAAAAGGTTCTCCCATTAAGGGGAAACCTTTATATAAATACAACACAAAAATTAGTATCCCGGATTTTGAGCCAGGTTAGGATTTAAGCCAATGGCTGCTTGGGGTATGGGCAGCAAATCATGGCCGGCAGGAAGCGAAGTACGCCAAACACCATGGACCTTTCCGTCAGCAGTTGGCCCATAAGGGTAAGGCTGCGGAGTAGAAGTTTCATCTGTTCCATAATTTTTATGAATAAATTCCGCAGCCACACCTTCACCTGCTCTTCTCAGGCTGTAAAACAGGGAATATTCACCTGTAAGCTCATGCCTGTATTCGCTTAACACCATTTGCATTGGATCTGTAATCGGGGTAGAAGGAGAACCGTCCCAATTTGCGCCGTCCTGCATTACTGCCGGAGCTGTGCCGCCCCAGGCGCGGTCTCTTACTAATTTTATATCCGCCATTGCTCCCGGAATATCTCCTAAATGAATTTTGCATTCAGCCCTATCCAATAAAATTTCAGCATAGCGAAGCAATATTTGATTTTGCGAACCAAAAATGGTTTGATTGCCCGAGTTTCCATTTAGGGTCGGATCTCTCCATTTTTTAGCGCAATAATAACCAGAACGTTTTTGGTCTGATACTCCATACCACGGATTAGCGAGCGTTCCACAGGTATTAATAATTTTTCCATCAGCTCCAATATAGCGCGGATCGCCGGCCGCAAAGCCTGAGACTACCAATGGGTAGCTCCTGATACCACCCCGTGCTATAATACCTGGGCTTACGTTTGAATCACCAGGCCCGATAATAGTGAGCGCTTTACGTAAATCTCCGGGTTGGTACGAATACCACAGACCCGGATTTCCATAGTCATAACCAAAATTGGAAACTTCTTCTGGCCAGCTAAAATCATCTATCCATGCCAGTTCACCACCGTTTTGCCAGCTTCCATCCCAGCTTTGCGAACCTCCGGCGGGTAAATCGAATTGAATTTCAAAAAGCGATTCATCATTATTCTGATTGTCAAATTCATGGACGTCAGCAAAATGGGGCAATAAGTGGTAATTGTTGGTGAGTTCGGGGTTATTGAAAGCAGCCAGTGCAGCCGTATAGTCCTTCAACCACATATTCGCAGCGCCTTCATATCCGTACGCTGCTCCCTTTGTAGCTCGTCCCAAATCTTCCTGCGCTAGTTCCGTTTTAGACAGCAGCAATTGTTCTGCCTGTTTCATGTCAGATACTACTTGCCTGAATACGGAATCCTGGGAAGAGCGCGGAGTAAGCCCTGTAGTAGTCGCGCTCAATTCCAGGGGTACTCCACCAAACGAACCTGCCAGATAATAATAGGTCATTCCTCTTAAAAAATAAGCTTCGCCCGTCAGGCGATCGGCCAAAGCCTGCGTAATAATTCCTTTAGTTTTGGCATTGGCTATGATGTCCAAAGCGTTGTTGGCCCTTGCAATTCCAATATAGGCGTTGTTCCAAAAAGTGGAAAGCGCACCAAAGTCTGAATTGATTTGATAATTGTTCCATACAATATCGGCTCCATAGTTATACCAATCATGGGTTTGGAAGTTGGCGTAATACCATATTGATTTTTTCAGTAAATCGGCATTTTGATAACTATCATAAATACTATTGACCACCGCAATTACATCTGAAGGTTTTTGAAACGTTGCGTCAGCCGAAGAGGAGAAGGTATTTGTTTGGGATAAGAAATTCTTTTTGCAGCTTACCGGAATCAAAAGAATTCCACCAATAGCTATCAACGCTATTATTGTTAAGCTTTTATTATTCAGTTTCATATCATTAATTGCTTTTGGATTTAAAAAATTAAATTAAGGCCAACTGTAAAATATCTCGAAGAAGGATAGGTTCCGTTATCAACGCCATTTTGGGTAGCATTTCCATTCTGCATGCCTATCTCCGGGTCGAGCCCGGAATATTTGGTGACGGTAAACAGGTTCTGAGCTGAAACGTATACCCTTAATTTTGATGCGGTGATTTTATTAATCACTGACGAAGGGAAAGTATATCCCACAGTAATGTTTTTCAATTTTAAATAACTACCATCCTCAATCCACGCACTTGAAGGCACATTGCTCCCTACTGCATCATCATTATAAGTGGCTCTTGAGTACGTGTTAGATGGGTTATCGGGAGTCCAATGATTTTTGAAATACGCTAGGCTTACGTTTTGCACACCTACAAAGCTCCTGTTTTGAAAACTTTCCAAAGCGCTTTTTTGATAGTTCAGAATTTTGTTTCCATATACCCCGTAAAAATAAATATTGAAATCCCATGCCTTATAAGAAGCATCCAGGTTTAGCCCGCCATAGAAGTCTGGAAGTGGGCTACCCAGGCTTACCTGGTCGTCAGCGGTTACGTGCCCATCACCATTGGTGTCTGCGAAATAACGATCGCCTGCGCCTGTAGCGCTTTTTTGGTAATACTGGTTTGCCGGGTTTTTGGCCGCGGCAGCCGCATTTAATTTATCAACCTGCTCCTTCGATTGGAAAATGCCTAAAGACTTATATCCATAAAATTCACCGATAGATTGCCCGATGTGGGTTTCAGTGAATGTGGTCCATCCTATTCCCGGCAAAGTAAGTCCTCCAAAGTTGGTAACGAAATCCGTACCGGAGGTAATACTGGTTAAAGTATTATTTACTGTGGTAAGTGTTAATCCGATACCATAAGTGAATTCTTTTACGGTGTGGTTATAATTTATCGCGAATTCTACTCCTTTATTTACAGCGCTTCCTACGTTGCGTGTCAGGAAATTATACCCTGATTGAGCAGGCGCAGCAAGTGTTAATAAAAAATCTTTTGATTTCCGGTTGAACCAATCAACTGTGAGTGACAAATCACCATTGAGAAAACTTGCATCAAGCCCGATATCAGTCTGATAATCGGTTTCCCATTTTAGATCCGGGTTTGCCGGTTGGGTTGCTGCGATGCCTCCCTGGTAAATTTTATCAAATGGATAGCCGAGATTGCCGGGATTCAATGTAGCCGGCCCGCCGGTGGAATATAAGGCCTGGTACTGGAACAGCGGAATAGTTGCCTGGTTTCCTACGACTCCATAGCTACCTCTCAGCTTCAGTTCTGACAGCCAGTTTGCATTCTTTAAGAACGATTCCTGTTTTATTTTCCAGGCTACGGCACCGGAAGGGAATACACCATATTGGTGGCCTGTGTCAAATTTTGATGAGCCATCTCTTCTTATGGTTCCGGTAATAAGGTATTTATCCTGGAATCCGTACGTGAGCCTGGCGAATTGCGAAGCCAAGGTGTAAATATTCTGGCCGTTTCCGGAATTGGAACCGGGCGGATTATTTACATCCAACTGGAGGTTTCTTACCTGGGACAGGTCCCTGATGACTCCATTTGGTGGAATACCGCTTCCACCCATTCCTGTCCAGGTGTTTTTCTGAGCCGATATGCCTCCGACAAAATTTATCATATGGTCCCCAAATGTCCTGTTGTAAGAAATAGTGTTTTCCCATAACCATTCAAAAGTTTGATTCAGATGTTGTGAATAAAATGCATTTTGAGTTGGACCGCCCAAATTGTATTGATCGTTCAAACGATCATCTTCAGGCTGGAAATAAGCGCCATCATAGGTGGTGATGTTTACACCTGCATTGGTTTTAATTTTTAAACCCCTGAAAATAGTGGCTTCCAGTGAGCTGCTTCCAAGAAAATAATTGCTGATGTTTCTGTATTGATTGTTTTCAATATTGTATACCGGGTTGCCGTATTTGGCCACATAAGTATTTTTAGGATTGTAGAATCCGTAATTGCCGTTGGCGTCTTTGATAAGGCTGGTAAATTTATTACCGCTATCCATTGTCGGCGGTAGTTCGGTCAATTGAGTTAAATTATTGGTTCCAAATGGCGTATTGGAATTTTCATACGCATACCTGGCGCTGGTGGAAGAGTGAAGCCAGGATGTTGGCGTGTAATCGAGATTAAGCCCTAGTGTAAATCTTTTAAAATAAGATCCTAGCACGATTCCTTTTTGATTATAATATCCTACAGAGGTGGACGCCTGCACTTTATCGCTTCCTCCTCTGATTGCTACGGTATAGTTTTGAGTAAGTCCCTGGCGGTAAAGCGCATCCTGCCAATTTATATCGGTAAGCGCCGAAGGCGTACGCCATATGGGCAATTCATTAAAATTATGTTGCGAGTCTGCATCAGCTACTTCATTTGCCAAGGTTGCCCACTGGCTTGCGTTCAGCACATCATACCTTTTCGGCCTGCTTTGAAATGCATTATACGCATTTATCGAAATTTGTGTTTTCCCTTTTTTGCCTTTTTTAGTGGTTACCAGCACTACGCCATTTGCCGCCCTTATTCCATAAATTGCTGTCGCAGAGGCATCTTTTAATACTTGTATGGACTCAATATCATCCGGGTTTATATTATTTATTCCTGAGCTCACAGGATAACCATCTACTACGTATAAAGGGCCGTTTCCATAACTCGCAAGGCTCCCTACGCCCCTAATCAACACAGTCATATTTCCTCCGGGGGCGCCATCGTTATTAGTTACCTGCACGCCTGCGGCGCGTCCTTGCAATGCCTGGTCAAGCGTAGTTACCGGCACTTTCTCAATCGTTTCGGCTCCCACGCTGCTAACTGCCCCGGTGAGGTCTTTCCTTTTTTGCGAACCATAACCAATTACCACTACTTCATTCAGCTTTGAATTAGTGATCTGCAGTTGAACATTCACAGAAGTTCTGCCATTTAAATCCACCTCTTTTGTTTCATACCCAACAGAAGAAAAGACCAGTGTTCGGGCAGAAGAGGAAACGGCGATGGAAAAATCTCCTTTAGAATTGGTTTGTGTGGCTTCGTCAGAACTGTTTACCGAAACTGTAACGCCAACTACAGGCTCACCTGTTGTGAGGTTAGTAACATTTCCGGTAATCGTTTTTTGTTGAGCAAAAGACGGTAGGAAACTTATCAAAATAAAAAAAGCGGTGACAAACATTTCTTTTGCCATAACCGGATATTTATTATTTCTCATAATAAAAAATTGATGGTTTAAGTTTAAAAGATTAAGCGACAATCAAGTTTGAAGATGAATCGGAAAAGAGTTACGTTTCAACCTATCAACTCTATTAGGAAATCGGTTTCAAAATTTTTGCTCTCCATTTTTTGGAGGCTGCGATCGGTACGACGATTTCGCGTGTTAGCAGCAAAGTACTATTCGTAATTTTTGAAAACAATCAAGTAATTGAGCAAACGTTTTTAATTCCTCAAGCATTTCTTTTCATAAAATTAGAGAAGATTTTATTCTTTCCTGTTAAAAAATTTAAACTGGGTCAAATAATGTTGTAAATAGATATAAATGTATCGATGACAAGATTGCAAGCTCAATGAAGCAAACAATAAAAAGTTCTATTTGGGTGCAGAAAAATTTTCCTTCACAGGTAAAATAGTACAATTAGTCTAAACTAGATGCTAGAGCGAATGATGCATTTGAGTATTTACAACGGAAACATTTCGTATGGCTGAAGGCCAGTAAAGCAAAAAATAATCAAAATTTTTGTTCGGTTAAATAACGGGAACTTAAATTTATAAGTTATACCCTTGATGTAAATTTGTATCCTATGCGGTTTCAACTTAATTCACCATATAAGCCCGCGGGCGACCAGCCGGAGGCTATCGAGCAACTTACCCGGGGCGTGCTCACAGGAGAAAAATACCAGACTTTATTGGGTGTAACCGGAAGCGGAAAGACTTTTACCATGGCGAATGTGATTCAAAATGTGCAGCGCCCTACCCTGGTACTTACTCATAATAAAACTTTGGTGGCGCAGTTGTATGGAGAGTTCCGCCAATTTTTCCCGGATAATTCGGTGGGTTATTTTGTTTCTTATTATGATTACTACCAGCCGGAAGCATATATGCCTGTCAGCGATACTTACATCGAAAAAGATTTAAGCATCAATGAAGAATTGGATAAATTAAGACTGGCGGCAACTTCGCAGCTTTTAACGGGAAGAAGAGATATTATTGTTGTGGCCAGTGTAAGTTGTATTTATGGAATCGGAAACCCCAAAGATTTTGCCGAAGGCGTGGTGAGAATAGAAGAAGGCCAGGTGATAAGTCGGCAGGGATTTTTGCATTCGTTAGTCAACAGTTTGTATTCGAGAACTCAGGGCGATTTTGCAAGAGGAACGTTCCGGGTTAAGGGCGATACGGTAGATATCAATTTGCCTTATATGGATAATGGTTACCGGATTACTTTTTTTGGTGATGAAATTGAAAGTATTGAAACGCTTGAATTGAGCTCGGGAAAAAGAATTGCAAAAGTTGAGAACGCGGCTATTTTTCCCGCTAATCTATATATCGCGCCAAAAGATAAATTGCAGCAAATTTTGTATGAAATACAAGATGAAGCTGCGAACCAGGCTGAATATTTTAAGGAAACGGGGAAATATATTGAAGCCCAAAGAATTTCTGAAAGAGTGGCTTATGACATTGAAATGATTAGAGAATTGGGCTATTGTAATGGAGTGGAAAATTATTCCAGGTTTTTTGACAGAAGAGAACCGGGCACCCGGCCTTTTTGTTTGCTGGATTATTTTCCGAATGATTTTTTGTGCATTATTGATGAAAGTCATCAAACCATACCGCAGGTCAGTGGTATGTATGGCGGCGACCGTTCCCGAAAACTAATTTTGGTAGATTATGGATTTCGTTTGCCATCGGCGTTAGACAATCGTCCGTTGAATTTTAATGAGTTTGAAAATATGCTCAATCAAACCATTTTTGTAAGCGCCACTCCCGGAGATTTTGAACTGGAAAAAACCGGTGGAATTGTGGTGGAACAGGTGGTTCGGCCTACAGGATTATTGGATCCTCCAATAGAAATACGGCCTTCGGTGAACCAGATTGATGACCTATTGGATGAAATCGATAAGAGGGTTTCAAAAGGCGATCGTGTGTTGGTGACCACATTAACCAAACGCATGGCTGAAGAAATGGATAAATATTTACAACGAATTAATATAAAATCAAAGTACATCCACAGCGAAGTGCATACGCTGGACAGGATAGAAATACTGCGTCAGTTAAGGCTGGGAGAAATTGACGTACTGGTAGGGGTAAACCTATTGCGTGAAGGACTGGATCTTCCTGAAGTTTCGCTGGTGGCCATTTTGGATGCAGATAAAGAAGGTTTTTTGCGAAATGAAAGATCGCTGACGCAAACCGCCGGCAGGGCCGCGCGGAACGTAGACGGATTAGTGATTTTTTATGCTGATACAATGACAGAAAGTATGCAAAAAACCATAGACGAAACGAACCGCAGGCGCGAAAAGCAAATCGCATACAATATTGAGCACGATATTACACCAAAGACAATCACAAAATCAGTCGAACAAATCATGGGGCAGACTTCAGTGCTCGATATTAAAGGAACAACGGATTCTCCTTATGCTATAGACGATACTTTTGCGACGATCGCTGCCGAGGAGCAGCTAGAATACAAAACCATTCCGCAGATGGAAAAAGCCATTATGCAAATAAAACGAACAATGGAAAAAGCTGCGCGGGATATGGATTTTATGGAAGCGGCAAGATTGCGCGACGAAATGTTCAGGATGCAGGAAGAGTTGAAAACGATGAAGGGATGATGGTCAATAATTGCATTTGGCTTATTTGCATTTTGAAATTTTAGCTTCGCTTTTAAACTTTTTAATACGATTGGTTTATTGGACATGAGTAAAAAATAACTATTAATTTCATTACATGACTGAAAATAGAACGATATCAAAAAATAACAAATCAAATGGTATTTCGGAAGCAGAAGAAAAAAGAATAAGAGAGGCAATAGAAAGAACAGATACCGAAAAGTTCTTCTTTTTTACAAGGTTGATGAAGATTCATTTCATGCTAAAGAATGCGCTTATCGTAAAAAAATAGTTTTTCATTTTATGGATAACCTGGATAATGACCTCATAAATTTTTGGAAATCATTGAATGAGTGGAATGTGGCGTACATTATGATAGGCGGGTTTGCCGTAAACCTTCACGGCTTCGCCAGGACAACAGGCGATATTGATATCTGGCTCAAAGATGAACTCATCAACAGGCGAAACCTTGGCAAAGCGCTCAGTCAGTTCGGGTACGATGAGCATACATTTGACGATATTGAGTTCGTCCCCGGATGGACAGATTTTTATATTGGAAGCGGCCTTAGGTTAGACATCATTACAGCTATGGCCGGATTAGAGGATGTTTCATTCGATGAAGCGCTCGAACAAGCTACTATTGCTGAAATATTGGATATCAAAGTTCCTTTCGTAAACATTAATCAGCTTATAAGAAATAAAAAAGCTACCAATCGCCCTAAGGACGTTATCGATGTAATTGAATTGGAAAAAATCAGGAAACTTCTCGAAGAGTAAAAATATCCATTTTGTGTGTGGATGAAAGCAAAATAAAAATCTTATCTAAAAGTCCGTTTACTGTTCATTACCCTATAAGATAGGCCAGGCCATTGTTTACAGGCTCGCACAAGCTAAGCACATTTTTTTCCCTGAATAACTTTTCCAGTGACTCGCGAACCTCTTTATAGCCGTTATGAATCGGGCAAGGGTGTTTGGCAGAGCATTGGCTAAGCCCCAGGCCACATTCTTTAAAAATTTCCTTTCCATCTATAGCCTCCACAATATTAATAATAGGCTGGTTTCGCTGGGTTTTTGAAATGTAAAATCCACCCGTAGGGCCTTTCAGACTTTTGATGATATCTTGTTTCACAAGCGTTTGCAATAATTTACCCACCGTATGTTCGCTGGCATTAATGACCTCAGCTACTTCTTTGATGCTCGCATTTTCACCCGAGCCATATCTGGAACATAGATAAACTACAGCCTTTATTGCTGATTTGCACGTTTTGCTTAACATCTTTAGCTGTTTAAAAATTCAAGGCCTTCTTCTGAAATCTTGTGTGAATTCCATGGCGGATCAAAAGTAATGGTTGCTTCTACCTTGTAGTCCGGAAAGGTATGTTGAAGCGCATTGAGGATACCTTCATTAATAGATTCGCCCATGGGGCAAAACTGCGTGGTAAGGGAATGAGAGCAGAAAACTTCTTTTTTAATTTCATCAAAATCAATCTGGTAGATGAGTCCGAGGTCTACTACATTCAGCCCAATTTCTGGGTCTATCACGAATTTGAGCGCGCCTAAAGCAAGCTCACATTTTTTTTCATCATTGGTAATTTCATTCATGATGTTACGGGTTTATGGGTAATCGCTTTCCAAACGTTTCCGTTGAATAAAACGGCTGCAATCAGTAATAAGACAGCAGCAGCTTTTACAACTGTTTCGCTGGATAATAAAACGCCGGTGATAAACAAAACAAAACCGGCAAGATAAGAGACCGCCATTATCAAAAATATCTTATCGTTAAATAATTCTTTCGGGTTGGGGGTTTTTCCAAGTCCGGCTTTATTATGATACACTTTATTCCAAACGATAAAAGGCAATGTTTTAAAGGTCATTCCGAAAATAATGGCAGTAATCCATCCAAAGAAAATACAAAAGCCATACACAAGAATTAAGTGAAAATTTTCGGCGGAAAATAATAGTAATAATATCACAGTGAATAATAAGAGTATTGGCAGCACCATCATCGCTACAGAAAGAAGAGAAATCTTTACCTGGTTGTCCACTTTTTTGCGAAGCCTTTGATGATAAGCATGGTAGCAATAATAACCAAATAGAAAAATTGCCACAGCAACAAGAACAAGCGGGATAAGATTCAATATAGGAATCCGAACAAATAAAAACAAAATAATAAAACTAAGTAACGCAAAATTTATCAATCCGTAAATCCACCAAAGAATTTTGCGGTTATCATATTTTGAAATCAGGAACAGCGGAATCAGCCGGGAGCCCACTCCTATTACCAGCAATAAAAACCAGCCGACGATTCCAAGATGCGCATGCAACGGAAGATAGGCTAATGAATCGCGGGATAAAATAGGATACGTGAAATTATAAACCAGCAACAAACCGACTATGGTAGTGATGATCAGCCAGAGTGTGCCTGTGAAAACAAAAACAGCATGTACGTTTTCATTTTTACTTTTTGCCATGCTGATAGCGATATTAGCCAGGTAAAAAAGGAGGGCCGTATTTATCAGAATAGCTCCATACTGTGCCGGCCAACTGAAATCAAAGTTGTAGAAGCCAATTGCCAAAAGTGGGACTCCGATTCCTGCAAATGCAAAAGACAAATAGGCCAAAGTATTGCTGTATAATTTGCCTTCAATCAGAACCGGCACCAATTGATGGCTTGCGCCCAGTATCATCATAGTGCCCCAACCTAAGGCCATTAGGTGCGTAATAGCCAGGGTATGAGGGTGAAAATAATGTTGCAAAAAAGCAGATGAAGAAAAAATCAATAGCAGCGATGCTGTAAAAAAGCATAATCCGGCGTACAGGTAAAAAGGCAATACCACCTTGTAGGAAGTATTTTTTGCCAATCCGGTATTTGGGGAGCCAGGAAACATGCTAATCTGTAAAAATAAGAAGCCTTACCTCATTTGGCGCTTCTTCTTTTATCCTGTAATCAAATTTCCTTTCTTTTAATTCAGGCAATAAAAAAACAGGAATTCTTTTATGGTAAACAAATAAGGCGTGGTTAGCGGGCAGTTTTTCAATGGATTCCAGGATAGTCATCATCGGTTGAGGCATTTCTAAATGCCGCACATCCACGGTTTGCATTTTGCCTTCAAATTTTTTTATCAAATCATCCCAACCTTGTGAATTATCTTGTTGCTGTTCAAATTTTGGGGTTTCATTATTCTTTTTATAAAAATAGGTTTCCACCAATTGATCAGCCACATTATCCACAAACGATTCAAAGCCTTGTTTTTGCAGTAAGGCGATTAATGGTGTTGGTTCAAAACTGTTGATAATTTTTAATACGCCTCCTTTGGGAATGCTTTTTACTTTGGCAACGATAGCGGAAAGAGGATCATTCCCTGCGTCAATAATTGGTCTTACATCAAAATCAACAATTTCGGCTGGCTTTACAGAGTTGAAAAAAGCAGGTAGTTTTGGTTTTTGCGAATGGTTTTCCTCTGCGGCCGTTCTATCTGGCTGAAAGCCCAATGGCTCTAATTTTTCAAAAAACTTTTCTACACCAAACCCGCCGATTTTTGAAGCCATTCCTATGCTGGTGCGGGCTGCCATTAATTTTCGCAATAAGGGGTTTCTCAGTTTTTCAAACTTAGGATTGATGCTGATAATTGCTTCCAAAGCATCTGGATTTTGTTTTAAAATTTTCGAAATTTTTGTATTGGCATTTATGGTCATACTTATTCAAAATAGTCATAATAAATATTGATTCTATTATCAATAGAATCAAAAATCAACCTCGCTTTAGCTGTATCGTTAATGTTTTTCAAATTACGCGATTGCCGGAGAATGGGCATCATCCATTTATGCAATGCCTCATCCGGCGCACCTTTTAAAGTACAATCGCGAACCAGCGTATCTATTTTTCTTTGCATATCTGACCCAAAAATCTGGTATTTGTCTGCAGAAGGAAATGGCGCTACCTTGAACATATTGGCCATGGTTTTGATGCCAGCCAAATGCCGGTTTGTATTGCTGTCTGCCTGCCATTTTGCGCCGTTATTCAAGGTTAATTCTGTGGTTTCAGAGACATCATGATGATGAGCTTCTTCTGCGCCATTGGACACGGAAGATTGATTGCAGGCGAAAAGAAAAGCCGTAATACAAATGAAGACCAAGGTTTTTTTCATTGCTTTTATTTTGAGTCAGTAATATTTTGCTGCTCACCTTTACAAATATTGAACGGCTTACAGCCTCATCTGAATAATGCTCAAAATATAATCCAAATATCACATCATTATTCAGATGAAAACTGTTGGCCGGCTCATGTGTTAAGCAATTAGTAATTCATCAGTTCTTTTCCAGGGCTATTGCCTTTGGAAAAAGAATATTGTTTTCAAGGTGAACATGAATATGCAGGTCATTTTCAAATTCATCCAGGGTTTTAAATAAATAAGAATAACTGGCGCAGGCATCTTCAGGCAACTGGTAGTTGTGGCTTAGATTTCTGATTTTATCCATATTGCCTCCTACCAGTTCGTGTTCAGTTACTGCAATGTCGATAGGCTCCTTTACAGTATCAAGACTGTCAAATTTTTCGTGAGCCTGGTTTTTGGTGCTGACGATGTGTTTCACATAAGGGAACAAAACATTTTCCTCCTTTATCATGTGTTCCGACATTTCATCACACACTTCCTGGGCTAATTTATTTATCTCCAATAATTCAGGATGCCGGGAGCCATGAACTTTAGCTACCTTGTCAGCATACGTGCGAATATCAGGGATTGTTTTCTTCACATAACTGTGATGGGTGTTAACGATATAATCTGCCAAAAAATCAAGATTCCAATCGTTATAGGGCAACGGCCGCGCAGTAAACGAACTTTTATCGCTATTTTGTAATTCCTGCTCTATTTTGGTAACATCTAAACCTTTTTCTTCACAAGCTTCTTTCAAAGTTTTCTTTCCGCCGCAGCAAAAGTCAAGCCCATATTTATTAAACACTTCGGCTTTGCGCAAATCTTTTGCAGCAATTTCGCCGAGCGTCTCTTCGGCTTCGCCTTCGAGGCGTTTAGTAATTTTTATTTCCCATACCTGCGGGCCTTGTTCCAGGTATTCCCAGGTAAAAATATTTCCTCTTTCGCCCAAAAGCTGGTAATACAACGGTTTCGGGTCGTGATCATTATGAATAATGAGACTGGCTCCCGGCTTTAATTCATCAAATTTTGCAAAAATAGTTGGATGTTTTAGCCGGGGCTCAATAGCGGTTACATCTAACACATTTTCTGATTTTTGAACTTTATTTTCGGGTTTTATGGGCCCGTTTTTAGTAATTTTTATTCTAAACCATTCAGGGCCTTGTTCCAGGTAGTCCCAACTAAAAATATTGCCTCTGAGATTTTCTAATTGGAAACGCAGGGGGCGTGGGTCATGATCGTTATGAAGCACAAAACTTTCGCCTGGCTGCAGCGAATCAAATTTTTGGAAGATGGTCTGGTGCTTTACGCTCGGATGCAGCAAAGTAGCATTTAAAATATCTTCTTCTTCGGTTGTATCCTCTTCTTTTTTGGTGATTTTTATTTTCCAGGTTTCTGGTCCCCGTTCAAGATATTCCCAGTCAAAAATATCACCTCTTTCTGCTGACAATTCATAATAAAGAGGTTTTGGATCGTGATCATTATGAAGAATAAGGCTTTCGCCGGAAATTAATTCATCAAACCTCGAAAAGATGGTGGAATGTTTTAGCCGCGGTTCCAGGAGTGTGACGTTCAGTATATTTTCGGATTCTAAAGAAGCTGCCATAATATTTTATCGTTTAAATTAATTTGAATGCAAAGATAGGGTAAATGAATAATAAAAGTATTAAATTACTTTTATTAAAAAAAATTTTTTTCCCTTTGATGAGGAATTAAAAATTTCACTTTTGAGAGCGCTGGTCTATAAGGAAAACGTACACCTCTTTTGGGCCATGAACACCGATGACGAGCGTTTTTTCAATATCCGCTGTGCGGCTGGGGCCTGCCGCAAATGTAATAGAAGATGGCAAATTAGGTGCTGCCTTTAATTCTTTGAGCACATCGCGGCTGTCAAACACTAATTGGTCAACATACGCAATACAAATATGAACGGGTGAATACGCGCTAACAGTGCGGCCGCTTTCTTTGGCACTGCTCATTACAATAGCGCCGGTGCGGGCTACAAGATATTGGCAGGAAGTAATAGCCGCATCACAATTTGGAAGCGAAATATCGCTGATTGCCGGAAATTGAGTGGGAGGAAATAGTGGGGACAATTGTTTTTCAATGCAAAAGATGCTTTTCCATTTTTGATAGGCAATCAGTTGTTTCAATTGCTGCTGGGCGTCTTTTTCATCGATACAAAAAGCAAATTTTCCTGAAAGTGCTGTAAATTCTTTTGCAAACAAAATTTCCAAATCTTCATTTGCTTGCGGAAAGAGAGCGGTGCTTCCCTCGCTTTTTGGAAAAGGCAAAGGCACCGGATTACTCAGTGCCTCTCTTATTTTTTTTAATATTTTTTCTTTCGAAGAAGAAACTTTCATTCTTAGGAATTAATATTCATATCATTGGTATCCACATGAATGGGAGAATCTATTACTGCCTCTTTTGGATTGTCCACAAAATCAAGCGCTTTTTTATTGTCGTAAGGCCTTTTACCAATCAATGCTTCGACATCGCTTTTAAACAATACCTCCCTTTTTAATAGAGCCTGCGCTATGGTTTCCACTTCCTGCTTCTTTTCGGTCAACAATTTTTTCGTTCTTTCGAAAGCCGTTTCAATCAACTTCCTAACTTCTTCGTCGATCATTTTGCCGGTTTCTTCGCTGTAAGGCTTTTGGAAGGTATTTTCCTGCTGTGGATCATAATAGCTTACATTGCCCAGTTTTTCATTCATCCCGTAAACCGTAACCATCGAGTAAGCCATTTTAGTCACCTGTTGAAGGTCGTTGCTGGCGCCGGTAGAAATTTTATTAAAGAAAATGGATTCAGAGGCCCTTCCTCCAAGTGTCATGCAAATCTGGTCTAGCAATTGGTCTGTATTATAAAGATATTGTTCTTTTGGCGTGTATTGCGCATAGCCTAAGGCCGCGGTGCCGCGCGGAACAATCGTAACTTTCAA
This sequence comes from Ginsengibacter sp., assembly GCA_051954975.1. Taxonomy (GTDB): domain Bacteria; phylum Bacteroidota; class Bacteroidia; order Chitinophagales; family Chitinophagaceae; genus Ginsengibacter. Next base: position 108,855 of record JBQCHE010000002.1, read on the forward strand.
TAAAGGGTAGGCATGCTCTAAAAACCATCCGCAAATGGCATGGCCTGCTTCATGGTAGGCAATAATTTCTTTTTCTTCAGGAAGAATAATTTTGTTTTTCTTTTCCAATCCTCCAATTACCCTGTCAATCGCGTCCTGGAAATCGCTCATATCTACCGCTTCTTTGCCGTTTCTTGCAGCTATCAAAGCGGCCTCGTTGCACACATTGGCGATATCTGCCCCCGCAAAACCGGGAGTTTGTTCGGCTAGCTTATGCGTATCAAGGGTTTGTGAAACTTTTATGGGAATGAGGTGAACTTTAAAAATGGCTTCTCTTCCAACAAGGTCGGGTCTGTCAATGGATATTTGCCTGTCAAACCTTCCTGGGCGTAACAAGGCGCTATCCAATACATCGGGTCTGTTAGTAGCCGCGAGTATGATAATGCCGAGGTCAGTTCCAAAACCATCCATTTCAACCAGCAGTTGGTTAAGCGTATTTTCTCTTTCGTCATTGCTCATCATCATGTTCTTTCCACGGGCACGTCCTATCGCATCAATTTCATCGATAAAAATGATGCATGGGGCTTTTTCCCTTGCCTGCTTAAATAAATCTCTTACCCGGCTGGCGCCCACGCCGACAAACATTTCTACGAAATCACTACCACTGAGGCTGAAAAAAGGCACTTGTGCTTCTCCTGCCACAGCCTTGGCCAGTAAAGTTTTGCCCGTTCCCGGAGGGCCAATAAGCAATGCGCCCTTTGGGATTTTTCCGCCAAGGTTGGTATATTTTTTTGGATTTTTCAGAAAATCCACAATTTCCATTACTTCCACTTTCGCCTCATCAAGGCCGGCCACATCACTAAAATTGATGTTTACCTTAGTACCTTTTTCAAAAAGTGTAGCTTTTGATTTGCCGATATTAAAAATGCCGCCCGGCCCACCTGCGCCGGCTCCTCCGCCTACTTTTCTCATCATCATTATAAAAACAAGCGCTATTAAAAGTATAGGCAATAAGGTGCTGACAATTTGGCCAAACAGTTCTCCTTCATCGCCGGGTTTGTCGGGCACGCGCTTCACATCAGGATGATCTTTATAAAACTGGTTAAGCTGGGTGGCAAAAACATCATCTTTAATAATCGTAAAATAAGCCTGCGGTGCATCTTTTATCCTCTTTGCCTCATCGTAATTTGCCCCAAATACACTTTGGAAATATCCGGCATCCTCCTGCATTTTTTGAGGATTGATAAAAACACGCACCAGTTTTTTATTGCCTACAGTTTTTATCTGATCTACATCCCCTTTATTCAACATGGTGTAAAAATCCGTATCGTTAATTTGGACGCCGGTACTGGCTGTAGTACGAAAAAGGTTGTAACCGATGATAACGGCAAAAATGATCCCGTACACCCAATAAATACTTAATTTTGGTTTTTTTTTGGGATCTTCTTCCGGTGTACCCGGCGTGAGATTTGAATTCAGCTTTCTTTGTAATGGTTTTTTCTTCTGTTCTTCAGTTGCCATATTTAATTGCATCTGCAATATTTTTGTCTTGATTCTTCTTTCTGAGAATAAGAATAGGTTATTTATAATTTTTTTGGTTTTTAATGCTCAACTACCGTTGCATCACTCCACATTTCTTCAAGCTTGTAAAACTTTCTTGTTTCGGGAAGCATAATATGAACAACAACATTTACATAATCAATTAATATCCATTGTTCACCTTGCCTCCCCTCGTGCTTATAAGGCTTTTCGCCACATTTATTTTTAACCTCTTCCTCTACAAAATCGCCAATGGCCTTCAATTGAATGGGGTTGGTCGCTTCACATATTATAAAAAAATCTGTTACAGCTTCCGGAATTTTTTTAAGGTCGAGGCTTACGATTTCTTCACCTTTTTTTTCTTGAATGGCATGGATTATGGTTTTAAACAGCTTACTGTTCCGCGTAATCCTTGCTATGGTAGATTTTTTTCTTTTTTCCAGTAATGTTAAATTATTCAAATGTGTTCGTTTAACTAAGTGCTGATTCAGCAATCAGCAAAAATAAATTTATTCTCTTAGATTGCGCCTTTCACCGCAAAAATTTGTGTCTATTTTATCAAAAATACTATTTCTTCCTAATACATTTTCATGTCAATTACACACAGAAATTTCATAACGCTTGAAACCGTGGATAGTACCAACAACTATGCCATGGCATTGATTCAAAAACGCCGGATTCACAGCGAAATTGCTGTTTTTTCAAAAGAGCAGACGGCGGGCAAAGGAAGACGTGGTAAACAGTGGCTGAGCAACCGGGGTGAAAACATTATACTTTCCGTAGCAATTCCAATGCAATGGCTGAGTATCAGCCGCCAATTTGAAATAAGCGTAGCCGCGGCATTAGGTTGCTGCGCTCTTTTTGAAGATATCATTTTAGCAAATCTTTTTATAAAATGGCCGAATGATATTTTTATCAATGACAGTAAGGCAGGTGGAATTTTGATAGAAAACGTAATTCATGGCAAATTTTGGCAGTGGTGTGTGATAGGAATGGGGCTCAATATCAACCAGGAAAAATTTGAACTTGAAAATCCGGCTACTTCCTTGAAAAAAATTACCGGTAAAAACTTTGAGGTGATGCCGCTTGCAGAAAAACTATATGAAATTATCTTACAAAAGGTAGAAAATTTGAAGCAAGGTGAATTCAATAAAATGCTGGTGGAATATAACAATCGATTATATGCCCGTAGTAAAATGGTGGCGTTACAAAAACAAAATATACAATTCCAAACGCGGATAGAGGGAGTTTCTTCCTCCGGCGAACTAATAACCCGGGATACTATGGAAAGAAGGTTTGTTTTTGATGAAATTATTTTCAAGGGACTGGTGTGATACAAGTAAATGGAAAAATTGTGCTGTTTTTTATTTTCATTCTATTCGCTTTCAGCTTGTCGCGCCTCTGCTTCAAACCTGTTGTTATAATATCCGTTTCTGAGACTTTCAGCCAGGTATCGGTAAATGAAATTGAAAAAGCCGTATTTTTTAAATTGTTGCAAATGGCACATTTCATGCCTCACCCATTTTTTGTTTTTTAAAAAATCTGTTTTAGACACGCGGTGAAGATGAATCGTTTTGCCTATTACTATGGCCAGGCTGGCCGATTTTAATTTAGCTGCCGCAATTTTAGCGATCCATGAGTTTTCTTTTATCCTGTATTTCATTGCCGGCTGTGTGTTAGCGGCCATTTACAAATTTCAGGATTTCTTCGCTGTGCATTTTTGATTTCGGCTTCTTGAAAATTTTCATAATAATGCCATTTTCATCAATTAAAAATGTAGTTCTTAATAACCCCATAAATTTTTTGCCGTACATGTTTTTTTCGCCCCATACTTCGTATTTATCAATGATTTTTTTGGAAGGATCTTCAAGCAGGATAAAAGGAAGCTCATACTTTTTTTCAAATTTCTTGTGGCTTTCTTTGTCGTCGGGGCTTACGCCAATAACTACCAGGCCCGCTTTTTTCAAATCTGAATAATTGTCTCTCAGGTTGCAGGCTTCAATGGTGCAGGTGGGCGTATCATCTTCTGGATAGAAATAAAGAACTACTTTTTTCCCACGAAAATTTTTTAATGAAATGGAATTGCCGTTTTGATCTTTTGCAGTAAACTCTGGCGCTTTCTGGCCTTCTGATAGTGTAGTCATATTTTTTATTTATCGGTTGAAATGATATATTTTTTGGGTGGTATTTCCTGCTTCGTCCTCAACAGTAATCTTTAATTCATGCCTGCCCGGACCACAATGCTCATCAAAATGGTAGATGTATTTTTTTCCTTTGTCGTTGCTGAACATCAGCCATTGGCCATCAAGTTCTGCGCGAAAATTTTTGATAACATTATTATTATCAGTCGGAGCGACCACGATAGTATGATATCGGGAAATATTGGCGTTGTCATGAAAATCTACATGGATTACGGGCGGGACTGTGTCTGCAACTAATTCAAAATCGCCAAATTTGTTGAATTTGGCTGAATACCAATCTCCTGCCTTAATGGCTTTTACCACTTCCTCTTTGCCCTTCCACTTTTGACGCATGAGCATTTTATCCTGCAGGCTTTCAGGAACTGGTTTATTGGCCTTAATACGAACGGTAAAAAAATCCTGCGACGGAATTAACCCGGAGAAAATCGAATGGACAGGAGAGTAAAGATCTGGCGCGGGTGAAATTTTTTGTGAATGTGAAAATTCAACGGAATCGTACAGGGCGGAAACCGGCAAATAAAGCTGCAGGTTTTCAGATTCAAAAACGTTTACCTGACTGGGTTGAAATTCAACCGGGGAATTAGTGGCCGGAGGGTCCGCGGCTGGTGGAGTTGGGCTTTTCCTTATTTTAAAACGAAGAACCGAAGCGTTGCCATTCGGGTCTTTCACTACGATTTTTACTTCGTGAACCGCTGCATCTGCCAGTTGAATTACTCCATCGCCATTGATATCCTGGTAAACTCCCACGGGATAGCCCTGAAGCCGTGACAAATGTTGAATATAAGGGCCGCCGGCTGCATGCGTTTTATAATCTACATTGGCATTTACATACCTTGTTTCATCATACCCGATGCTGTCGAGCTGAAAACCGCTAAGGGGGATATTATCCAGGAATACAACGGCTTCATAAATGCCATTTGGATTGTTGGATCCTGACTGCTTATCATTTGCTGAAATGCCAAAACTTATTTTATCCGATTGAACGGAAATAACGGCATCGTTGGTGGTGTATTCTGTCCCTGCCTTTCTGAGCCCGAAAATACGTGGCGACTGGCTGTAGGTACTTTTTGTACGATCATACATAGCAAGCCTCACAATGGTTGGCGGAACATTATCGGGAATGGGCAATCCGAATAAAAGTTCATTTAAAACTTTGTCAGTCTTTGTATCCCTGATTTCAAAATGGAGGTGTGGCCCCATCGAGCCGCCGGTGTTGCCGCTATAAGCAATAAACTGGCCTTGTTTTACCGGAAACAGATCGGGTGTCAGTTGGAGATCAACATTCCATTTTTCCTGCAAATATTGTTGCTTCTTCACATATTTTTCCAAAGCATTAAAAAACCGGTTGAGATGTCCGTAAACCGTGGTAAGCCCATTAGGATGGCGGATATAAATCGCCTGGCCAAATCCAAAAGGAGCCACAGAAACCCGTGAAATGTATCCATCGGCTGCGGCTACCACATGGCGGTTCACTACCTGGTCGGTTCTGCAATCAAGCCCCATGTGGTAATGGTTAGTGCGAAGTTCACCAAAATTGGCAGCCAGGCTTATTCTTGCCTTTACAGGATAGATAAAATAATTCTTAGGATAATTTTTTTCTTTAAAGTATTGGGCGCTAACAGATGAGAAGAGAAAAAGGAAACTTAAAAACAGGAACGGTTTGTGTAGATTGTAATTCTTAATAGACAAATGACTCATAGTTACAAAATTACCAACTTAAAACTTTAATGAAATGGCAAAATCAAACAAGATAGCCGCGATAATACTGGGAGCCGCCGGCGGCTTTGCATTGATCAAATTTTTAAGCATGCCCAAAGAAAAGAGAAACGAATTTTATGACTATCTCATTGATAAAACCCACCAACTGCTGGATAATGCGGAAGAAACTGTGGAAAAAGTGGAACATTACATGGATGAGTTTAAGGAAAAAGGCGAGGATGAATGGATTGATAAAATTTATATCCTCAAAAAAATGTTCAAAAACCTTTATGGAACAGACAGGCATTATCTTTTATAAACTCTTTTGGAGATTTTGAATACCGGCTTTCGGATTTCTGCTTCGGCCTCGGTAAAACAATAAATATCATGGTTTTGTATTTTATATACCAGTTATAAAAGCCTTAATCCTCTCTTATTTTTAGGGATTCTTCTGCGCATTTAATTTGTTTGCTTTAATTTTGGCGCCCACACATTATAATTTCATGCCATTAGATCAATCACTTAAAACGGTTTTAATTATAGGCTCGGGCCCAATCGTTATAGGCCAGGCCTGCGAATTTGACTACTCAGGAACACAAGCAGCCAGAAGTTTACGCGAAGAAGGTGTAAAAGTGTTGCTCATTAACAGCAATCCTGCTACCATTATGACCGACCCCATGATGGCCGATAAAGTCTACCTGCTTCCCTTAACTCCCGAAAGCATTGAGCAAATAATTGATGAAAATAAAGGCACGGAATATCAGATAGACGCCGTGCTGGCCACTATGGGCGGACAAACGGCGTTGAATCTTGCAAAAGAGGCCGATGAAATGGGAATTTGGGAAAAAAATAATATCCGTTTAATTGGCGTAGATATAAAAGCCATTGATAAAGCGGAAGACCGCGAGAAATTTCGTGAATGGATGGTGGAAATGGAAATTCCTGTAGCGCCTGCCAAAATCGCCAATTCATTTTTAGAAGGAAAGGAAATTGCCCAGGAAATAGGATTTCCTCTTGTGTTACGTCCTTCCTATACTTTGGGCGGCACGGGCGGAAGCATTGTGTTTGAGAAATCCCGTTTAGATGAGGCGCTTAACCGGGCTCTTACCACTTCTCCGGTGCATGAAGTGCTGGTAGAAAAAGGCATGATGGGATGGAAAGAATTTGAATTGGAACTTTTGCGCGATGATAATGATAATGTGGTTATCATTTGTACGGTAGAAAATTTTGATCCCATGGGCGTTCATACCGGGGATTCCATTACGGTGGCGCCGGCTATGACGCTGAGCGATACCGCCTACCAAAAGATGAGAAACACCGCCATTTCCATGATGAGAAACCTGGGAAATTTTGCAGGCGGATGTAATGTACAGTTTGCGCTGAATCCACATACCGAAGACTTAATTGCCATTGAAATTAACCCGCGCGTAAGCCGCTCTTCCGCGCTGGCAAGCAAAGCAACGGGTTACCCGATTGCAAAAATTGCGGCAAAGCTGGCAGTAGGATTTACTTTGGATGAATTGAAAAATCAAATCACCCAGACCACTTCTGCTTATTTTGAACCCGCTTTGGATTATGTAATTGTGAAAATTCCGCGATGGAACTTTGACAAATTCAAAGGATCGGATGATACGCTTGGTTTTCAGATGAAATCAGTGGGTGAGGTGATGGCTATAGGAAGGAGTTTTGCTGAAGCCATTCAAAAAGCCTGTCAAAGCCTCGAAAATAATGCAGTAGGATTGGGTTATTATGGCAAAAGCCTGATGCATGCTGAAGATATTGTTGAGTATCTAAAAGTGCCGAAGTGGGACAGGATATTTCGTATAAAAGACGCCTTGATGATTGGCGTAAGTGTGAAAAGAATTTGTGAATCTACCGGTATCGATCGTTGGTTCGTTTACCAGATTCAAAAAATAGTGACTTGCGAAAAAGCTATTGCTCAATCTACCCTGGAAAATATTTCTCCTGAATTATTAAAAGAAGCCAAGCACCTTGGCTTTGGGGATGAGCAAATCGCCAAAATCATGAAAGATGGAAGTACGGAAGATGACGTGTATGAAAAAAGAAAGGCGTTAGGCATTACGAGAGTTTACAAAATGGTGGACACCTGCAGTGCTGAATTTGAAGCAAAGACGCCTTATTTTTATAGCACCTTCGAGTAAAGGGCTATTTAGAAACATCAGTAAATAATAACAGAAGAGAATAAATAATAACAGAAGAGCTTAAAAAAGCAAATGAATAATAACATCACTTACAACGAATCTGTACCTTCTCAAAAGAAAAAAATTATCGTTCTCGGCAGTGGCCCAAATCGCATTGGCCAGGGAATTGAATTTGATTATTGTTGTGTACACGGGCTGCTGGCCATCAAAGAATGCGGCATGGAAGCTATTATGATTAATTGCAACCCTGAAACCGTATCCACGGATTTTGATATTGCCGATAAATTATATTTCGAGCCAGTTTTCTGGGAGCATATCTGGGAAATTATTGAATTGGAAAAACCCTATGGCGTCATTGTGCAGCTCGGTGGCCAAACTGCCTTAAAACTTGCTAAAAAATTGCATGAAAAAGGCATCCGAATTATCGGTACTTCTTATGATAATATGGATATCGCCGAAGATCGTGGCCGCTTTAGCGACATGTTGAAAGAACTGGGAATTCCTTATCCAAAATATGGAACGGCTTACGATGCTGATGAGGCAATTGAGATCGCTCATCGCGTTGGCTACCCGGTGCTCGTAAGGCCCAGCTATGTTTTAGGCGGACAAAGAATGAGAATTGTCTTAAATGATGAAGAATTAGAAAATGGCGTGTTGAGTTTATTAAAACATTTACCCGGCAACAAAATCCTGATTGACCAGTTTCTCGACCGCTGCCAGGAAGCGGAAATCGACGCGATATTTGATGGAGAGACCTTTCATGTGATGGGCGTGATGGAACATATAGAGCCTGCCGGAATTCATAGCGGCGACAGCAATGCAGTTCTACCGCAGTTTAATTTGTCTCCTCTGATCGTTCAAACGATGGAAGAATATGCCGAAAAAATTGCACGGGCTTTGGAAATTAAAGGATTAATCAACATCCAGTTTGCAATAAAAGATGGCGAAGTGTATGTGATTGAAGCCAATCCCAGGGCTTCGCGCACCACGCCGTTTATTGCTAAAGCTTACCAGATTCCATATTTGAATATAGCCACTAAAATTATGTTAGACGAAGCAAAGCTTAAAGATTTCACCTTCGAAAAAAAGCTGAAGGGTTTTGCCATAAAGGAACCGGTATTTTCATTCAATAAATTTCCGGGAGTCAACAAAGAATTAGGGCCGGAAATGAAGAGCACCGGCGAAGCCATTCGTTTTATAAAGGACCTGCGCGACCCTTACTTCAGGCAATTATATCGCGAGCGAAGCATGCATTTGAGTAAATAAAAACAGTAAACCAGCAAATAATTCGAGTTCTTATTTTGCGTAAAATTAAAAACTGCCCACAAAAAATGGGCAGCTTTTGCTTAACTACGGAGGGAAACTTTTACCAGTTACTAAAACGTAAACCAATATTATAAGGCGTGAAGTTCAAATCATTTTTAAAAATAGATTTGGGACTATAAGAGCCATATAAATGAACCGGCCCAAGCCCTAATTCACCTATATAAGAAAATTTCCATTTATCGAGGTCATAATCGCCAGGATTTCTTTCTTTGCCACGCTCACTGCTTTTTTGCTTGTTACGGCTGCTGTATAAATAACCCATGCTCACCCCGGCGCTTATACTGAGCCCTTTGTTGTTGTAATTTGGATTGGTTCTGAAATTCAACATCAATGGTACGGTTATATAATCGGCTGCCAGTTTGTTCTTGGAAAGATCAATGGAATCCCTGAATACAAAAGCATGCGAAATGTTTTGAGCCGGGTGATAGGGGTTGATTCCTCCTTCACTAAACCTGATGTCGTTTTTAAAACGATAATTATTCAATTCAAGGCCGATACCATATTTGAGATTTACCACATGTTTAACGAGGTTCATCCTCTGCATAAAAAACCATAAGTTGATATTTACCGATTTGCCGGTTCTCACTTTAAAATCATTAGCGCCTAATTCAGGTGTACCTATAAGGTCATTGCTTGCAATTGCATTGGCGTAATTGGTTTTATCTGTCCAGTTTGCGAAGCCGATATCAAATACAAAAGAGGAAGTACTGATGTTTGAATGGTCGGGACGTTTGTGATCGCCCACAGTAACGGTTACACGCTTTTTGTCATCATCCGGATTTCCTTTTTTCAGAATGATCATACCGCCTATACGAACCGTATCATTTTGATCATTCTGCTGTGTTGAATCTATTTGGGCAAAACCGCTCAGGGCTGTGCATATTATTGCTAATATTAAAATTGACTTTTTCATTTTTAATGTATATGATGATTAAAATTTTTTAAAACTTGTTAGCAACAACAGGCTCGTCATTGCCTTCCAGCAGGCGCGTGATTGGATTCGTTCTTTCAACGATTCGTTTTACTTTTTTAAGAAAACCGCCCACTTTGGATTTTTTAAATTCTTCCGCAGGAATATCATAAAAAACATAATTATTATTGGAAGAGGTTTCGTTATAAGCCACAGTGTGTGCATAATCAGGTTTCATTTCCGGTTCTGTAACTTCCACCGGAGATTTGGCTTGCATAGCAACTGCTTTTTGAATATCGTCCTTTGACGGATCCTTTTTTTCATCGGATGCTTTAAGGGCTATTACTTCCACAGGTTCTTTTTTTAATTCCTGTATATTTTTTGTCAAAGAAGGAGTAGTGATATTCACTGTATTTTTCGCAATTTCATTTTTTGCAGGCTTATCTTTCGGATTCGCATGCATAACTATCCTTTGTAAATCAGACTCGTTTGTTGCTTTATCGGTGACCTTTTTATTTACAGATGTAGCAGCTACCTGATGAATTATAGGTTCAGCATCTTTCGGCAATATAACTTCTGTTGCAGGTTTGGGGTTGTTTGTTTTATTAATTCCGGCCACTACAGGGTGATTGTTTGCCGGACTATTAAAGTAAGGAGCTGCTACCCAAATACCAAATCCAATCAAAACGGCGGCTGCAGCATATCTCCACCACATCAAAGTAACCACCGTTCCGGATTTTTCTTTTCGATACAATTCTTGCTTTGCGGGATAAACAATCGAAGTATCAGGCGATAATTTTGCTTTGGCAATTAGTTCAAATTCACTTTTTAATTTCGGATGTTGTGATAAAAAGCTTTCAGTTTCCAGTTTTTCTTTTTCTGACAGTTCCTTATCGTGGTAATGGACGAAGGCTTCTTCATAATTGTCTTTAGTGAGAAAAGAATGTTCATTTTTGAATAAAGAAGACTTATCCTCAAGCCTTATCTCATCATCAGGAATATTTATAGTCAGTTTGAGCATGCAAAATTCTTCCCTGAACTCCGGATTTTCTTTTACAAAAACCTCGACCATTTTTCTTTCTGCGTTTGACAATTCATTGTCGGCATACAATAAAAAATATTCTTCGTAATTATTTTTGTTGATATTCATTTCAAATTACATTTTCAGGTTTTACCAAATAATTTTTCAGTTGTATCCTTGCTCTGTGCAAGTACACTTTAACCTGGCTGATGCTTAGGGAGGTTATTTCTGCAATTTCATCGTAGGAATAACCTTCATAGTCCTTTAACAAAACGAGGCTTCTTTGTGTTTCGCTTAACCGGTATAAAGCCTCATTTAGTAATTTTTTTATTTCGCTTTCTGGTTCTCTTGTTGTTTGTAAAGAAGAGGAAAAGTCTTCCTCCAGCTTTACTCTTTTATTTTTTCTTATAAGGTCAATCATTTGATGATATGCCACAGTGAATAAGTACGATTTACTTCTGTCATTATCCACTTTTTCCCTGTTAATCCACAATTTCTCAAACGACGCCTGTACCACATCGCGTGCATCTTCTTCATGCTTCAGGTTTTTCAAAATAAACCGGTAAACATTATCCGCATAAAGGTTTACACAATCATTAAATTCTTTCTCGGTCATACAATCAGGCAATTTTTAAATTTCACCAGCCGTTGTTTTCTATTATACGCGCAAATAAAAATAAAGTTACATTTCTTTAAAAATTTTTTGAGCAACCCGATTCTAAACCTTTCATTGTAGGTTTGTACTCTCAAAAAACAACGGGTATGAATACAAATTTTTCTGAGAGATTAAAAGCCGGGCTAAAAGAAATAAGAGATAGTGGCCTTTTTAAAAATGAAAGAATTATTACCAGCCCCCAGGGCGCCGAAATAGAAGTGGGCGGCAAAATGGTTTTGAATTTTTGTTCCAATAATTATTTGGGATTAGCAGCTCATCCAAAAGTAATTGAAGCTTCCAAAGCGACATCAGACAAGCACGGCTATGGTTTAAGCAGCGTGCGTTTTATCTGCGGAACGCAGGATATTCATAAAGAACTTGAAAGAAAAATATCTGAATTTTTAGGAACTGAAGACACGATTTTGTATGCTGCTTGTTTCGATGCGAACGGTGGCGTTTTTGAGCCCTTGTTTGGAGAAGAAGATGCGATTATTTCGGATGCGTTGAATCACGCAAGCATTATTGACGGCGTTCGCTTGTGCAAGTCAAAACGCTTTCGTTTTGAGCATAATGATATGGCCGATTTGGAAAGTAAATTAAAAGAAGCCGAAGAAGCGAGAAGCAGGATAATCGTTACGGACGGCACTTTTAGCATGGACGGAACGATTGCTCAGCTTGATAAAATTTGTGACCTGGCTGATAAATATGATGCAGTGGTTATGGTTGACGATTCGCATTCCACAGGATTTATTGGCAAAACAGGAAGAGGTACACCAGAATATCGCGGGGTAAATGGAAGAGTTGATATCATCACATCAACTTTAGGAAAAGCGTTAGGCGGAGCCAATGGCGGATTTACTTCAGGCAAAAAGGAAACGATAGAGATGCTTCGCCAGCGCAGCCGGCCTTATTTGTTCAGTAATACATTGGCTCCAAATATTGTAGGCGCTTCGATTGCTGTTTTTGATATATTAAATGAAACCACTGACTTGCGTGATAAATTGGAAGACAACACAAAATACTTCAGAAAAAAAATGACCGATGCCGGATTCGATATCAAATCCGGTGAACACCCGATTGTACCGATTATGCTCTACGATGCAGTATTGTCGCAAAATTTTGCAGCCAAATTATTGGATGAAGGAATTTATGTAATCGGTTTTTTCTTTCCGGTAGTTCCCAAAGGACAAGCGAGAATCCGCGTCCAATTAAGTGCTGCACATGAGCAAAAGCACCTGGATAAGGCGATTGAAGCCTTTACAAAAGTAGGCAGGGCATTGGGCGTGCTGAAATAAAAAAAGTAAATAACATGACAGAAAACGAAGCCATTTTCAAGGCCAAAGCCACCATTAAATCCGCGGATATTGAGCACCGGCAAAAAATAAATTTCAATATCAGCAAATACAATAAAGCAATGCCGAACGGTGAATTGCAATTTGCAGATCTCAACCTCGCAAAAGAAAGAGCGAAAAATATGAAATGGCGTGCTCTTGAAACGCTAGACCAACACCTGGAGGAGTTTGAAATGCAATTCACTAAACGGGGTGGTAAAGTAATTTGGGCGCAAAATTCACCGGAAGCCTTAGACGAAATTCTTGCTATTTGTAAAGAAAAAAATTGCAAGACGATTGTGAAGAGCAAAAGCATGGTCACCGAAGAGATTCAACTAAATGCTTTTTTGGAAAAGAACGGAATCGAAAGTGTTGAAACGGATTTGGGCGAGTATATTCAGCAGTTGGATGGAGAACCTCCTTATCATATTCTTACGCCGGCCCTGCACAAAAGCAAGGAAGATGTGGCCAGGGTTTTTGAAGAAAAATTGGGCACACCGTCCAAACTTTCCATCGCTGAAATGACGCAGGTAGCCCGTAAAAATCTGCGAGAAAAATTCGCACAGGCAGAAATAGGGATTACAGGCGCTAATTTTGTCATCGCTGATATCGGCGGCATTTCGCTCACCGAAAACGAGGGAAATGCAAGATTAAGTTCATCCTTTCCAAAAACTCATATTGTAATTGCAGGAATTGAAAAAATGATCCCATCAGTTACTGATTTGTCTTTGCTTTGGCCACTGCTGTCTACCTACGGTTCCGGGCAAAAAGTATCGGTTTACAATAGCATTATTTGCGGCCCGAAACAACCTGGCGAAACCGATGGTCCGGAAGAAATGTATGTGATTTTTTTAGATAATAACCGTACCCGTATTCTGGCTGATACAAGGCAAAGGGAAAGCCTTTATTGTATCAGATGTGGCGCCTGTCTGAATGCGTGTCCGGTTTACAAAAATATCGGCGGGCATGCTTATGGCACAACTTACACCGGCCCTATAGGAAGCGTCATTACTCCTCATTTGCAGGATATGAAAGATTATAAGCATTTAAGTTTTGCATCTTCTATTTGCGGTGCCTGCACCGAAGTTTGCCCAGTTAAAATCAATATTCATGGTTTATTATTGGATAATCGCAGGCAAAGTGTGGAATCGGGCCTTGCTTCCTTTTCTGAAAAGACAGCCTGGAAAATCTGGAAAACCATTTCTTTGAAGAGAAGCCTGATGAACAAAGGCAGCCATTCCTTGAAATCAAAATTGGTAAATTCTTTATTTAAAGACTGGGAAAAGCATCACGCGCCGCTAAAATTCAGCGATAAAACTTTTAACCAATTATGGAAAGAACAAAGGGAATTCAAATAAGGTAGCTATTGGCCTTCTTTTTCCATTGCCCGGCGAAAATAAAAAACCTCCTTATTAATTCTTTTACTGCAAAATTGCTAACTCATTATCTTAAATTTCCTGATAAAGGAAGCTTATGGCCAATGAAATAGGTAATTTTGTGAAGACCAGATAATTTAATTAGCCTCTTTTTTGTAAATACAAAAAATTTTAACCTATGGCACAACGAACCAAACAAGAAGTCCTGGATTATTTATCGCGCGCAGAAGTGGCCGCAGTAGGCACTTCCAATATGGGCACACCGCGCCAGAGAATGATGCATTTTGGCGCAGATGACGATTTCAATATTTATGTTAGCAGTATGAAAGGCGATCCTAAGGTGATACAATGGAGCAACATTCCGGAAACGGCTTTGCTGATTCACCAGGGGAAAACTTTTTTAGAAATGGAAGAATGCGAAGTCATCGGCAGGGCAGAAATTATCCGCGACAAACAAGACCGCGAAAAGGCCCTCAGGCTGATGACACTGCGGTCGCCTATCGTAGCTAATTTTGCAAAGATTAATGCCACCGATCGTTTGGAATTTATCCGTATAAAACCATTCGTGGTTAAATACCGCTTTGTCCCTGAAATTTTGCAGGGAGAAAAGCCCACCATATTTGAATTTCCTGAAAACAGGGAGTCTTTTAGTACATGGGATGATCTTAAAGCCAAGGCGCGGGCGTGGAAAGAGGCAGTGAGGCCTTTGTCTTTAACCGCTTCTTTAATTCCACTTTTACTCGGTGGCGCCATTGCCTTTTATACCATTCACACATTTAATATCATGTTGTTTTTGCTAACGCTTATTGGTGGCGTTATGATTCAGGCGGGCACTAACATGATAAACGATTGGAAGGATGCCGAAAGAGATAATGAAAATGTAGAAGGCATCCGCCCGTTCACAGGAGGCTCGCGCATGATTCAACTCGGACTTGTTTCGCGTTCAGACATGGGATTTTTCGGAATCGTTTTATGCGTGATTGCTTTTTTAATTGGCGCCTATCTGGTAGCACTGAGTGGCTGGGGCTTGATTCCATTGATATTCTACGGGTTGTTTGCAGGTTTATTTTATACGGGTGAAAAAGGTAAATTTTCCCTTATCAACTTAGCGCCCGGTATTGCCGAATTTCTGATCGCAACCACCTTTGGCGTAATGATGACAATGGGCGCGTTTTATGTGCAGACAGGATATTATTCTTTGCAGGCATTTTTAATTTCTCTTCCTGTTGCTATTTTTATTTCAAATGTGCTGTTGATCAATCAATTCCAGGATGCGGAATCCGATAGGAAATCCGGAAAAAATACGCTGGTAGTGCGTTTGGGAAAAAGAAAAGCGAAGAATATTTTGGTAGCCTGTTTCGTGGTTGCTTATGCCATAATCGCTTTATTACCCTTGCTAGGTTATGCACCTTATACTTTCTATGTAGCTTTTCTTTCCATTCCTTTTGCTGTTCAGGCAATTCGGTACGCTCAAAAAAATTATGATAAAAATTCTGCGGATTTGATTCCAAGCAATGCACATACAGCCATCACTCATTTATTTACGGGCCTGCTCCTGGTGTTTGCCTTTCTGTTAACCGGCTTAGGATTTATTTTTCCATCCCTTTATCTGATTGCTTCGCTATTGTTGGTTTTTTGGGTTTGGCATTATATAGAGCGCCAAAGAAAAACGATGACGAATTTTCGGATGGCGATCGGGAAAAAATAGTGGTGATTCAAACAAAATTCCAGTAAACGGACAAACAGTTAAGATTTTTATTTTACGCTCAAATATTTTTTTGAAAATACTTGCAGCCACTGAATTCGCTCAAAGTCAATAATGGCCATTTATGTATTTATTTTTGTTCTAAATGGAACAATAAATAACTTTAGTCAATGCTTACATTCCTCTTGTGGATTTTGCTTTTAATTTTGTGCTGGCCGCTGGCCCTTTTGGCATTGATATTATTCCCGGTTATATGGTTGCTCATGTTGCCGTTCAGGCTCATTGGAATTACTGTTGACGGCGTCTTCAGTTTGCTAAAAGCTATAATTTTCTTACCGGCCAGGGTCATTAAAAGAATTTAAGGATAAATATGCAATGACTTTTTCTGTCAATGCTCTTTTATATATCCATGAAGTGCAAGCCAGTTACCAAATCTGTCTATCCAGGTATCGGTAGGTATTCCCTGTTTTTTCATTCCAAACCCATGGCCTCCTTTTTCATAAACATGTATTTCTGCAGGCTTTTTTGCCTCAAGCCATTTTGAATATAAGGCTACACTGTGCGAAGTCAGATTTAGTCCATCATCAGTTGCTGCAGCAATAAATAGCGGAGGCGCATCATCTGCTACAGTTCCCTGCATTGAGGGAGGCATAAACGCGTAAACCGGCGCTACAAAGTCAGGACGATTCTGCGGCGTAAAATTAAAAGCAGTAGAAGCCGCAACTGTTCCCCCTGCTGAAAATCCCATGATGCCGATTTTTTGAGGATCAACTTTATATTCCGAAGCATGCTTCCGGACATATTCAATAGCGGCCTTTCCATCTGCGACACTTAGCGAAATGATTGGCGAAATCTTTTTATCAAAATCCGCCTTTTTCATATTTTCACCGAGTTCCTGCCCGGGATTATCTGTCATGCTTTGTCCAAGCCGGTATTTCAAGACAAAAACAGTAATCCCTTTTTCGTTAAGCCAGCGGGCTACATCTATTCCTTCATGATTAATTGCCAAAATATAAAAACCGCCACCGGGGCAAACAATTACTGCAGTGCCCGTAGCTTTTGACGGATCAGCGGGATAAACCGTAAGCGTAGGATGTGACACGTTATAAACCAATGCCTCTTTAGTACCCGGCTTATATACCTTTTCATTATACGTCCATCCTTCAGAGCCAGGAGCAGCTCCATTGTATAATTGAATTACTTTTTGCTGCGCCCGGATGCTGGTGGCTACAAAAAGAAAAAGAGCTGCTACAATAATTTTTTTCATAAATGTTTTAATTGAAAATAAGAGATTTTAATATACAGGCTTCATCATTTTGTGCTTATCATTTTCTGAAAATGAATTTTATAGACGTTTTATTTTAATGTTTCTGAAATAGACTTTATCACTATGGTCAGTCAGTAAAATATATCCGCTTTTTAATTCACCGTAGTTTTCATAATCTTTAAATTTTGTCAGCGATTTTCTTTTAAGAAAATAAGCACTGCCTCTTTCATAGCTCAATACCTTCACCCCGTTTAGCCAATGTTCAACATGCGTTCCTTTAGCAACAATCCTGATGTGATTCCATTGCCCCGCAGGACGAAGATGAACGTTTTCAGGTTTATATAATAAATAGCACGAAGCCGTTGCGGCTATATCGTGTTTATGATTTTTTACCTCGGGATGATTATAATCGTCGATAATCTGGTATTCTGGCCCGTTAATCGTCGCCTCACCGGTTTTGGAATTTTTTAATTCGCCCACAAAATATTTTACTCCGCTGTTGGAACCATACGTGAGATTAAAATCAAGCTGAAGCTCAAAATCGCTGAACTTTTCACGGGTAATAATATCGCCCGCCCCTTTTTTGTTTAGGAATAAAGTTCCATCTTGTATCGACCATCCATCTGCAGGAAAAGTATCGCTATTTTTTGACCGCCATTTATCCGTATTTTTTCCATCAAATAAAATTTCCCAATCATCTGTATTTTCTTTTTGAGCAGCAGCAAAATCTGAGCCCGGCTTTAATAAATTTATAACCTTATTTTCTTCGAGGTTTCCGGTAATGACAGAAAAATTTCTGTTGTTATTTTCTAATGAGCTCAATTCGATTGCCCCCGAAGACACAAGTGATGGATCTGCATTGTACAAAATCAAATTTTTGTTGGCACACAGGCCAAGCGCAGTTTGTAAACCTCCTACCCTCATAATTCCCGGAATTTCTAACGATAACATTTGTTGATCTGATAAGGGATTAATGTGGTTGCCGTCAAGAATAAATTTGCTTACATCATTGGTTACTGTGGCTAATAATAAAGAGGTGAGGCCGGAATTGCCGGCGGAATACACATTGATGTTTTGAGAAAGCGCTTTGGAATTTTTTATAAAATGAAGGATAGTGATCAAATCCTGGATTTGTTCCTGCCTGTCGGTCAGGTTATAAACAGTAAAATATTTTTCATTTTCATCTCTGTGTGTTTTTGTTTCCGGTTGTAAAATATGCTCTCCCTGTTTAAACAGGTCAGGCGCCAATACGCTACAATCCATAGCCAAGAGCTTTTGTATAAAATTTTTGGGAGTGCCACTGTCTTTTTCAACCCAATAATCTTTTCCTTCATCGGCAGTTACAATCACGGTTGATTTTGATTTGGATAATGGGCTGTAAAGAATGCAGGGAATCCAGTTGTTCTTATCTTTTATTGAAACTAAAAAACGGGTAGCAATAAAATTATTTCCTTTTGTGCTTCCCACAATTTTAAACTCCGTGGCTTCCGGTTCAACAAAGCCTGTTAAATGACGGAAAGCCGTTCCGTATATTGAGTGAAATGCAGTAAGACTGTTGCGATCTTTTGGCCAATAATCTTCTAACTGCTTTGAAAAAATATCTTTCAGCAATGCTTTTAAACCATCCTCATCTAAGTTATTGGGCACATCGTGATATGCTGATGAGGGTAAATCTTTAAATGTTTTGGTTCTGTCAGGGTCTAAGTAATTCATAAATGCCAGCAATTTTTTTGGACTGTCTGCCACGAATGGTTTTTCCTTGAAATGATTTGCGTCACTATCGTGCAACATCCATTTTCCAAAAAACTCATAAACTGCCTCCCGGCTGGCCTTATTATAATTATGCCGGTAATCAAAATGTGCATTCGATAATTTGTCTTCTGCACCATACAATTTATAAATAGACTTTACCATCGGCAGGATGATATTTCTTGTGTTGTACGTCCAGTCGTAAGTATCTGAAACCATGAGAAACGGCTTAGGCGCAGCCATTGCGCTGATTTCTACGTTAAATGTATGGATTCTTAATCCGGGCGCTCCTTCACATAAGTCGCCGCCCTGCATGTTATTACTCACCATATTTACCGGTGCAGTAGCTTTGAACCGGTTGTCAACAGCGGTTAACAAAAATGTCTGAGTGCCGCCTCCTGAAGCGCCCGTAATGCCTACCCGGCTTGTATCTACACCCGGAAGTCTTAACAGAAAATCTAATGCCCGAATGCTGTTTCTCAATTGCAGCCCTAATAAATTGATGCCATATAAACCCGAGATGCTGTCGTTGGCAAAGAGGTGGGATACCTGCTTTGTGTCATCGTAGCCCACCATATCATAACTGAAAACAATATAACCTTGGAGTGCAAGATTGATGCAGCGGCCAGGTATTGAGTTGATGCTGTCGTTATTAAAACGGCCGAACTCAAAATGGCCGTGAGGAGTTAGAATAGCAGGAAATGGCCCCTTTCCTTTTGGCTTATAGATATCCCCAACCAAAAAATAACCGGGATAGGTTTCAATAGATACGGTTTCTACTGAATACTTTTCATGTTCGATTTTATGATAGTAGCGCGGATGTAAAGGGTTGGACGGAGGCATAGGCCACAGACCGGCCGAAACCAGGATTTGCTGTCGCAAAGATCTTTTTCTCTTTTCCCATTCTGCTTTATTCTTATAAACAGGCATTTCATCAAATACTGTATTGATTCCACGACTGAACAATAGTCGTTCATCCCGAAAAGTAACAATCCTGTTTTCTAAATCATGATCATCGTAAACTTGTGTCAACGCGGCATAGTCGGCTAACGGAAGCGATGCTACCAATTTTTGGGGAAAGGTAAAATCAAAATTATTTTGAGCATCCGCTTTTTGAAATGTACCAATAAGCACAAAAGCAAGCAGATAAATTACAGTATTTTTTTTCATTAGAAACAATTTGTATACTAGTCTTTGAATCGTCATCCGGGTACTGTTGATAACAATTTTATTATTAAAAATGAGATGATGTTATCAGTATTTTTTATAAAAGTCTTTAGCCAGCCTGCTTATTTCGGCTTCGGAAAGATGTTCGCCCGAACTAATAATTACGCGATACCTTAAAGTGATTGACTGCCCTTTGTAAAGCGTAAAATTGATCGACAATTTGCCATCAGTAAAATCATGCGCGCCAAACGGATTTGCAGCGAAGAGGCCATATCCCCGCGCATGCCAATACGTGGGGTAATCAAAATTTTTTGGATGGTCACAAATTACCAGCGATACCTTTTCGCCGTTAATGGTTCCATAAAGATGCATCCACTTAGCCCGCGTGCCCCATACGTTTTCGCCGGTAACTCCTTCACTGCTAAGATAATTTCCCGTGGTTTCCTGTGAAGTGGGCGCAATAGTGGTCGTATCTCCTAAAGCATCTACAAAAGATTCTGATTTTTGTGTGGGTAGTTTTAAAAACCGGTTATACCTAATGCCAAACATACCTTCCTTCGTATCCTTAAAAGTTACTACACTGTCCGTGGCGGTAAGGGTGGTGATCCGATCAATAATGCGCGTGGCACCCTCTGCCGAGAAATGATAAGTTGTCTTTTCTGCCAATACCTGGTTGCCAAAAGGGCTGAGCCAACTTTCATCCGCGACCAGTATTCCTTCTGCACCGGAAGACAGTTGTTCAATTTTAATATGCTTAATTCTTCCCTTTTGAACTTTTCTTATTTCCGGCTCAATCGCATGCGAGTTGCCCCAGAAATCATAGCCATTCACATCGCCATAATTCAGCCACAGGCCCCGCTGGTGGGGATGGTCAGTACTTTCACCAGGCCGCGGCTTGATAGGCCATCCGCGTGTTACCGCCTTACCTCCATCTGTGAGTATCGGGTAGAGAATTTGTTTCATTAAAGAATCCGAATAACAGTAAGAAGTAAAAAACTTACCGCCAATCATCACATTCACTTTTTGCTCAGCTTTTATATTTATCAGTTCTACTTTTTGCGTTTTTTTATCCTGGTGTTTAATGGCCTGACATGTTGCCGTTGGTGGAAATAAGAAGAAAAAAAGCATCAGAGCAAAAAAAGAACGCAATGTTCGGAAATTCATATTTAGAAAAATGAAAGTGATGATAAATGTGAATCAGAAATAAATTTAAACTTCGTTGGGAACCACGTAAGGCGGCCGGTAGGCTCGTGTCAACAGTTCGTTCGCCTCAGCATCGTTCACAAACTTCTCACGATCCATATCACCACCCATAAATTCCAGGTCACGCTTAAGGCGATAAGAAATGTTGGCGGTCAAGGGCAGCACAGTTGAGAAAAATCCTTCATTAACATCACAATGCAAATCGTGATAATTGCCCGAACGTACCGCATCCAAAAAGTTAGAAAAATGCTCGGTCTCGGATGGGCCTGCAAGCGAAATAGCCTCATTGCTGGTGCCTTCATTTTTTGAGCCTGCAAAAGGTTTATTATCTCCGCTATGAAATGCTTTCCATGTAGAGCCGTCAATTTCCAGGTATCCCTTAGTGCCATAAAAAATATTGCCGATTTTTATTCCAAGGCTGCCCTCGCCGTTTGATTGCCGTCCGCGGGTTGCGAATTCAAGTATAGAGCCGTCCTTGTATTTAAAAACGGAGGTTTGCATGTCGGGCGTTTCCTGGCCGCATTCGTCCGGAGACCATCCGTAGATGCCGCCGGTGGAATGAACAGATACGGGGTGTTCATTTTTATTGAGCCCCCAGCGCGCAATGTCAAACTGGTGCGGACCCTGGTTGCCTGTATCGCCGTTGCCGGTATCCCAGAACCAGTGCCAGTTATAAATATCACGCTTTTCATTGTAAGGTCGCCAGGTAACGGGCCCAAGCCAAAGATCGTAATGAAGTGAAGCCGGTGGTTTGCTGTCAGGCGCTATGCCAAAAGAATTTCGCGGCTTTATGCAAAGGCCACGCGCCATAAATACTTTGCCAATGCCTCCGTCATGAAGAAATTGAATGGCTTCTATTACATTCGCGATTGAACGATTCTGAAATCCTACCTGCACTATCCGGTTGTACTTGCGTGCAGCTTCTACCATTTTTCTGCCCTCCCAAACATTATGCATCGCAGGTTTTTCGCAATATACATGCTTGCCTGCCTGGCATGCCCAGATGGTTCCCAAAGCATGCCAGAAGTTAGGCATCGCAATGGATACCGCATGGATATCTTTGTTATCAAAAACCTTTCGCATATCATATTCTGTCTTCGGGTTTACACCACTTTGGTCCATTACCATTTTTGAACGTGACGGGAAAAATTCCTCATGAACATCACACAATGTAGTCAGCCTTACATTCTGGCTGTCCTTTAATTTGCACCAGGCGTCAATATGCGCCACGCCCCTGCCATGAATGCCAATAACGGCGAGATTGATACGTTCGTTCGCTCCGATAATGGAGGCGTACGATTTTGCGCTAAAACCAAAACCCCCTATTGCAATGCCGGCAGTGCCCATCAAAGTTTTTTTGATAAATTCTCTTCTTTTTTCCATGGATTTGTTTTTATTTAAATTAACAATGAACAGATTTAAAAATATCAAGCCGCACACAAAAGTTCTTTTCACAAACGCACCAAATGCCGCTTAAAGGCAAGGCGATTCTGCATTACCTGCTGATTAACTTATGAGCAAAATTTATCTTTTAACGACAAGCTGGGCAAAACGTCTTTGCATGATTGAAGAATACAATAATCAAATCTATTGTTTTTTTATAAAACGTCTCCCAGTATTTGAGTTTGATTTAAAAAATAAAAATGGGGTTAAAACTTGCTTTACTGTAAAAGCCAGTGTATTATCTGCTGAAAACACTGAAACGTGACCGTTTTACAAGATGCTTGCGATTACAGGTTTCGAATGAAGGTTATTTGCCGGAAGAGGAGTGAATTTGATTTTTATCTGATGTTTGCGATATGCTGCTGAATTAGAAAATATTTTCTAACTTAATTAAATGCATAGATATTTTTGTGGATAATAGCTGTATGCGTTCAAATTAATGCAAAGCCCAAAGCTTTATTGGCTATTCCTTTTATCGCGTCTAAAACGTCGTTAATGGCCGCTTCTGCCGCCAGCAAGCCCAGCCCTTCTTCCGACAACAACACTGTAGTGAGTGCATTCTTTTGCATGTTAAATAACAGCTTTGCCTGCTCGGGGGTAATCTTTTTGTTTACCGACATTTTTTCTATTTCCACCAGGTTATGTGCAAGGGTTTTCGCAGAGGTGGTAGCCAGGCTGCCGATTGCCTGCCATTTATCGCCGAGGCTATTTTTCAGTGCGCCAAGTATGGTATCTGTAAGGGATTTAAAATCTATTTGAGCCATAATCATAATTTTAAGGTAGGTAACGGGATTACTGAGAGGCTTTTTGCCGCTTCAATCCATTTTGTAAAGCAATCAGTGCAGAAAATTGCACCTGGAACGTTGAATCAATTACCTGCACAGGTTCTATACTGGTAAAACCCGTTTTATTAAAGGCTTCCAGGCTTTTAATATTGTCTTCCAACGTGGCAATTTGCTGGCTGATAATTTTGTATTTAGGTAATGAATTGGTTCTTATCTGCAAGCTTTTTATTTCTCCCTCTATCTGGTCGTAATCGCTTTTAAGGTTTTCATATTTGTTTTCGTCCGGCGTATTGTCCGTAATATTTTTTTCAATTTTAACCAATAATGTCGACACTTCTGTTTGTATTTGTTGAATGCTTTCGTCGGTTACCTGGTCGTAAGCGCCAATCAGCATTACGCGGCAGCTTACTACAGAGCTGAACAAAACCAGGCTGATAATCCAGCATTTCAATAAGAATTTTAGTTTCATAAAGGATGATTTAATCGCTTACTTTTTATCTGTTTGGGCCAAAGAAAAAAATTGGCATCGTACTTCAAATTTATTTGAATTGTTTTTTCTTAAAAAAGTAAAAACCTTAATCATCGTCATGAAAAAGCACAAAACTTTCATGGAAAAGCACCAATTTAAATTGTCACCGACGCAGTGAAATAAAAAACCCCGGTTGGTTACCGGGGCGTTTCAATTTTCATTCAGGTTTAATTAAGATGCCATCTTCTTAGCATGGTGCTTGCGGAGCGTACTTTACGGTTTCTGTTCCACATGTCTATGGTAGTAAAATTTCTTTTCTGGCTATTTTCATTTGCGGGTGTTTGACGTAATAGTCTTTCCTGTTGTTCATAGTTGTCCACCTGCAAAGTAGGCCGTTTCATAGTAGTGTTCATTACAAAGTCTTTTTTAATTATTAAATAAGTCGAACGGGAAGAATGAAGGGTTAAATAGCAGTTGTTATAAATAGTTAGCTGTCATTATCCTTTCAGTATCCATTTTGAAAAATGTTACTTCTCCGGGACCTTTTACGGGCGCAAAATTATATAGAAGCGTCATTCTTCTAAAAACAAATTAAAGGCGGTAAATGCATGGCCAACGCCACCCTTTTTGATGCAACAGTTTGATATTCAATTCAATACAAAAAATTCTTTTAGGATTGCCAGCGGCGCTTTACCAACCAACCTGCAAATGTGAACAGTAAAGCAATAAATGCCTGTGTTTTTTATTCTAAGGATTTCCTGTAGTGCCAGACTGAATATGATTTATTTGTTCTTTTATCCCATTAAAGAGATTTTCTGAAAACTCAAATGTATTTCATTTCGAAAGTTCATCCATTGATAATATCCAGTCGTTTCATCACAAAATCTCTTCCGTTTTCAAAGAAAAGTTTTTTTGAAAACGTTTTTACGTCAAACTCTTCGGGTAATTTGATACGCGATTTTTTAGCAAATGAAACGAAGTTGTCTTCCAGTTCAGATTTAAAATGTTCAAGGCTGTTGGCAGTTTCGCAAACCCAGATGGGATTAATAAGCCCGTCGTAATCGCTGCCAATACAAAGCTGGTCAAGCGCCGTCATCACATCGTAGTTATTTTTTTGTGCCAGTGCTATCACGTGAAGGATATGTGCCATAAAATGTTTCAAGTGATAGTCGCTTAGCATGGGGTTCACCTCACCTCCTTCCTCAATCTCATCCCAGCCCATAATTTTTTCCGGATCTGCAAAGGCTTTGCTGATAGTCACTTTACCTTTCCCTAAAAACAAAGTTTTTTCCTTATTGGAAATGTATTCTGTTTCTAAAGGAAAATCATCTCTGCCATTGCTTTCTTTCTCAAATTCCTGGAATCCCAAAATACGTTTGTCCATGCTTAGTCCTATCATTCCTCCTGATTGAAGAATTTCCATAATGTCCTCATCATATAAATTGATGCTCGATGCATTGAAACAGGGCCGCGGGCTGTCGCCATATTTTGCGGGCTTTCCCTGCCAAAAGACGGTATATCCTTTCTTTGCAAAATCCCTGACGGCAAAAAGATAATCCGGAATTTCCTTAACTGAGATGCCCGTAAAGCCTGCGTGAGTGCATACGATCGGTTGGTTGATGCCGGCAAATTCAGGCGTGCGGCGTAGTTCATACAGATGTTGCCGCGAGCCAAGGCTTAGGTGCTTTATGTCTATCATGATGTTGCTTTCATAGCAATGTTTAAGCACCGTTATGCCTTTGTCTTCAATTTTAAATCCGGTAGGCCGGAAACCTTCATCACTTAAAAATTGCATGCCGAAAGCCATGTTGCAAAGCGGCGATTGTTCCATGTGAGTCAGGTTAATTGAAAGCAGTGCTGCATTCTTTCGCAGGTCATCTATATTGCTAATGATGGCGTCTACATCAAAATTTTGTATTTGCGAAGAAAGCGAGTGGCAACCTTCAACCGAAAAAACGACATGGATGGTAGATAAATCATTTTCGTCATAATCGCTTCTTTTGGTGATGAGCTTCACTTTTTTATTGGTGATGCCGAATTGCAACGCGTCGGTAAGCGTGTTCCAGTCATCTGATCGCAAAAGCTGGTATGGATTACCATTCAGCAGCGTATCCATTTTATGTTTTTGCAAATAAATTCCTAACGGTCCTTCAGTACTTTGTTGTAAGAGATCGGCGGTCAACATATCTTTTTCAGGCATGTACAAGGCTACGCAAACCAGGTTGCAATCTGAGGCTGCCAATTGGGCAAGGTCGCCCTGCGACTGAAGTATGTAAGGAAACTCCGTGCAGCATTTAAGCAGAAAAGGAATTTTACTTTTGTCGAGCGGCGTCCACGGGCTGTGTTTTTTAAATTGGCCCTGGGGATCATTTTCAGAAAATAGTGACTTTAAAGTTGGGTGAATATGAAAATCGAAAAATGGCATGGCGAATGGCTTTGAGGTTAAATAATATGTTTTACTTTTTTTGAGTTACTGGTTGAAATCATAGTGCATCGGATAAGCATAAAATTTTTATACATCTTCTACCC
This sequence comes from Ginsengibacter sp., assembly GCA_051954975.1. Classification (GTDB taxonomy): domain Bacteria; phylum Bacteroidota; class Bacteroidia; order Chitinophagales; family Chitinophagaceae; genus Ginsengibacter. The sequence continues at coordinate 135,370 of JBQCHE010000002.1, forward strand.
TTTTTAAAAAACCTTTTTCGTCCAAATCGGTTAAAACGTATTTTACCGCCATCTCTGCTACGTTGCGTGCCAGGCCAGGTTTTGCCGTGTTGAATCCACCGGTTAATACTCTGTTGAAAAGATAACCTTTTACTTTGTCGAACCAGGTACTGTGATAGTACTTATCCATCCATTTTCCTGTTTCTGTATTTTTTGTGGACGCATTTTTATGAACCAACGCTGCTTTAACAATATCCAGGATTTTTTCAAAACGATCCTCAATTGCACCTCGCTGATCAAACAATGGAGTGGGATCGTATACCGGCTTTGTCTTTACAGAATAATCCCATTTATTTTTTTCACTACCGGTTTTCCGTTCCTTTAGCAGGTTCATATCGGGTATTACCGGCAGATACGTTTTGCCATCAGGACCGGTTTGCTTAAACATATCAATCATCTCGTCTGTCCATGATTGGTGAATCGGATGAATGATACTTGCCGAAGGATTGTTTACATCTTTTGTATATTCGAAAGAAAAATAATACCTGTAAAAATTTTTTGCATTATCCCTTCCCAGGAAAAAGTCATAATGCCGGAAATTAATATCAAGAAATCCTCCAAAGGCATATACGGTACCGCAGGCAATCGGGTGCGCGTCTGCTTCTGACTCTGACATTGATCTCCGGGGAAATATTTCGGCCCTGAAATATGGGCTCATAGCAGCTTCTACGATGTCTGCTTTTTTTACTTTGGACTGTTCATACAAAGTATTGATGATGCCAGGCACCACTGAAAACAAATCTGCAGGTGCTTTATAAACATCATCTTTGCTAACTATATCAGGGAAAGGATCAATCATCACTACGCCATATTTGGGATACCCGTTTTCATAACATTCATCGTACCGGTGCTTTAGAATGCCCAGCACCTCGCCAAAAGGCTCATTATTGATGGCGCCCCCGTCCACGGTTACGAAATTGAAAGGAGCAGGAAAATTGTCCCAGTTCAGGGGAGTAATATTATCGACTTGCCCAAACCGGTTATAGATAATTCTTTCTGTAACCGCTTTAATATAATCGTCTGTAAAGATAGTTTGGTCAACTTCCCTGAATTTTAGGCCAACCGGAAAGGCTCCGGTGGCTTTGGTGGTCAGGGATATAGCATCAGCGTATGGTTTTTCATAAGGATTTAACCATAAGAAATTTGCATTCGGCTTCTCACCGTTGTTTAGCTTGTATTGTGAAACTATGAAGTGTTCAAATGTGTTGTGTTCAATTCCCTGTACACCTTTAACTGTGTCGCTGTTCGTAGAAAAACTAATACCTAATGGAATGCCACGCAGCATGGTGTGCGACAAAAGTAAATCCAGGTTTTTAGAAAAATAAGGCGGAAGATTATTTACCTGCTGTTGCAGGCTTCCCTGCACATCTAAGGCTTTATCAGCGATATCGTCGATAATTTTTGAATTGAGCAAAGACACAAATTTGTTATCATTCAAATCATCTCTTTCAAAGGCTTTGTCGAGTGTCTTCTGTTTGTCATCATCGTCGAGGTTTACCCAACTGTCGTAAAAAATATTTTGCCTTTCGCCACCTGTTTTGGAAGGGTCCGTTACCGGGTTTATTTTTCCCTCGAGGCCATATATGGCAGACATAATGGTAGTCATGCCCCCCGCAGAAGCGCCGCCCATAGCATCTATCATTACGTTGTGTTGTGGTACTGCATCATACCATTGTTCGTAGCCCGGCAGATTTCTATTTTTTGCTTTTTCCCACATATCAAGAATTTCAAAAAGATAATCCATAGCACCGCCGGTATAGCAGCCAGCAGAGCCGGCGCCGGCCATGGTAATACCGAGGTGGAAGGTTGAAGTGGGGGTAGTGGGCATCATTTTATGTTTAGTAATTCTTTCTGCGTTATTGCCAGCTTGGAATAATCAGTTTATTTATCTGAATCTTATCATTTATTCTTTTAAGTGGTATTAGCGTCAGAAGCGGAATTCTGAACGTTCGAATTTGTCTTTACAATCGCCACTTTAGCCTGGGCAACCATGTCGGTACTATCCACTTTTGAACCCGTACCTCTTAGATTGATCATTTTACTCAACATGTCAAACCAGAAGGGCGCTCCGAGCATCACGGCCATCGCGGTAATAATCCATCCTAAAAACGTTTCCCAGCCACCTTTTTGGTTTGGGCTATAAAGGTTCCATTTATCGCCTACGGTGCTTTTGATGTAATCATATCTATCCTGAAAATACTGCAATTTCAAATATTGGTTTAGTGATGCCGACCGCTTCGCCAAAAGGGATTTATCTTTTTGGATAGAATTCCTAAGCGAATCGATTATGATCGATGAGCGGGTGCTGTCAGCGTTGTTTTTTGAGCTATCTTTTTTTGATACAAGGGTGGATTCTACATCTGAAGCATTTTTAATATTGTTTTTCAGGCGTTCGATGCTGTCTTCTGTTAAAGGAATTAGCTGTGGTAAGGCATCAAGCCTTCGTTTAAATTCTGTGCTCTTTATACTGTCTTTCCACATATGTAAAGTGTCTTTCCAAGGCCTGCCCAACCCTAAAACATTATTAGACTTTTCCGCATCGGCTGCCACAAGATTGTAAGTAGAATCAAGACGCGTGCTGTCTCCCGGCAATAATTTATCCGGGTTTAAATGTTGCTGGCTGGCAATAGCCATTGATACCATTTGTTCACGTGCCGTACGGTTATTGGTAAGTATGCGTCGAATGGCTAAAGTATCCACATTGAAGAAATAGGCAATTGCTAATCCAATGCAAAAAAGTATAATCCTTGTGTATTTTTTAAACCATCCTGTTGCGCGCTCCATGGTATCGTTAAACCATTGTTCCAACTTTTGCTGAAACAAGGCGATATCCGCGCCTGAATCTTCCCAAAGCGATTTAATAAACAGGGCAGTATTTTGATTAATCGCAATCGTGTTACCTGTTGTTTCACTTAATGAGTTTTGTATATTTTTTATGGCAGGATTTGCAATATCATTTAAGTTAATAGGAAGCTTGTGAATGACGCCAGCCATGATAGAATCTTGAAGTGTTCGGGGATTTTGATTACCGGCCTCATCAAAACCTTTGAGAAGATCCATTATAACCTTGGAAAAATTGGCTGACGATATATATGCCGGTTTACTATACCAATTGTCTTCAGCGAGGTATTTAATAAGTGGGTGCGCATAAAACCAGGGAGCGACCTTTTTCCCTTTCATCAGGCTTTTCAGATTAAAAATATGTAAGATTCCATTTATCCTGTCCAGGTAGGGAATATCTCCGGTAGTCTTTCCATCCTCAAGCATTCTCAGAATAGCTTTTTCCAACACTTTAGCCCTGATAGCAAATCGAGTTGCGATTATTTCCTGTAGGATAGTGGCCAGAAGGCTATACAGCAGGAACACGAAAATCAATCCTATAAAGACATCTAATGCAACATTGTTAAACATGATTATCCCTGATTTTAGAATTTTATATCAGCAAAACATTGAAAGCCGGTATCTTAGGCTTGCCGTAAAGCCGGGGTAAAGAGAACAATTCTCAAACTCTTTATATTTTGCGGTTCTTTACCTTTCAAACTTATCTTTATTCTCCTTTATCAAGCCGGGGAAATCCATGATTTTCTTCGGAGTTTTCCTCCAAAATTTCAATAAAAATCGTCACACCAAATGATCTATATTTGATAAATGACTACCATCGCTTTGATAGATGATCATAAAATTTTCTGTGATTCTTTAGCAGGCCTCATTAACGATTTTGAAGGCTTCACCGTGAAGTGGTGTGCTGAGAATGGCCAAAAAGCCATTGATTTATTGGAGAATGAAAAAAATTTACCGGATATAGTTTTGCTGGATATTGTAATGCCCGCGGTGAGCGGATTAGAAGTGGCCAGGTGGATTTATGAAAATAAGAAAAATACCAAAGTATTAGCGCTTACTATGGAAGAAGATGATAACACGGTGATCCAAATGCTTCAGTATGGAATAAAAGGCTATTTATTAAAAAATATCAGCTCAGAAGAGCTCAACATTGCCCTGAACCAGGTAATAAAATTTGGATATTACTATACGCCCATCATTACGGGAAATATTCATAAGCATATTGAAAAAAAGATAACCCGAAAGGAAAGCCCGGAAATGAGTGAACGCGAAAATGAATTGCTTCAATATTTATGCACAGATATGAGCTATGCCGAAATATCAAAAAAGATTTTTCTGAGTGAGTCCACCATCGACACTTACCGGGCAAGGCTTTTCGAAAAATTTGAGGTAAAAAACAGAATTGGCCTCGTGCTGAAAGCTGCGCACATGGGCATCGTAAATTTATAACGGAATTTCAATATTCACTGTAGATCCGGCGCCTGGCTGGGATTGAAGCCTGAACTTTCCCTTTAAATAGTGTACCCTGCTTTCGGCGCTTTGTATGCCCAATGAGTTTTTGTTTCCATTATGCTTTAGGTTAAAACCCTGCCCATTGTCACGGATATTAACCGAAAGGATTTGTTTTTTTGATTCAATGGAAACGCAAATTTCCTGCCCTTCGCTGTGTTTGGCGGCATTCAATACCAATTCGCTGGTAATTCTGTAAACATTCATTTGCAACTCAGGTTCAAATACTGATTGTACATCATGTTTAAAAAAAATCTTCTTGCTGTACAGTTGTTCCATATTTTCAAAATAATCATCCAAAGTGTTTATCAGGCCTTTAGCCGAAAGGCACTTTGGCATCAGGTTGTGTGCTATGTTTCTGATTTCTGTAATGGAGTCATCAATAATATTTTCTGTTTTTTCTACCAGCTCCATTTGCTTTTGCTCTTCTTTAGCGCTAATAAGCCGTCTGAAATTTATTTTGAGCGCGGCAAGCAGGGGCCCGATATTATCATGCAGGTCGCCGGCTATTCTTTTACGCTCCTGCTCCTGCAGTGTAATTAATTTCTTTAATGTGCTCATCTGTTCTGATTCAAGGGTAAGCACCTGCAATTCTTTCATTTTTCTTTCTTCCAGTAATCCGTAAAACAGTCCGAAAGCCATTATTGAATTTTCGACCAAAATGGCCAGCGACATTCCATGCTCATTTAAAAAATAATTATGTAAAATGCCGGCATTGGAAAATAGCTGAAACGAAGTCATCATACAAATGACCAACATGGCAGCAGAAAATATTTTTGCAATATTGGTTTCTTTAAAAAAATGGAAAGGGATAAAAATGACCAATCCCATGAGCATTAGCAGCTCAATATGCCAGAGCATATACAGTGAAGCCATGAATCGCTCATTTAAATGCGGAAACAAAAGCAACGGCATAATTGAGATCGTTATTAACAACGCGAATTTTACCCATCGTATTGACTCGCTGAGAAAAGTCTTGCTTTTTAGATTTTGGGCAAAAACCAATTGCAATACGATTAAAAGAAACAGTCCCGCGCCCAGGCTGGTCATGGGTTTCACCACGTTATTCAAAAGGGGCGCGTTGGGATAGAGGTATGGATAGATTCTGCCGTAATGGGAAATAATCCATGCAGAGATACAAATGATATAAGCAAAGTATGCCGCAAAAACAGGTTTTTTAAAAAGGAAAAATGCGAGCAGAATTACGGCGGAAATCATAAATGCGATTCCAATGTAGAAAAATATGATTCTTTCATTAGCGAGGTAAAACTGCATTAATTCGTTTTGACTGATGATTTTATAATGAATGTTAATATTTTTTTGGAAAGATTTTACTGCGATGCAATAAAATGAAGGACTGCTGCTGATTTGAAGCGGAACCGTGTGCCACGCATATTTGCTGCTGTCATTGAAGGGAACCAGTTGCCCTCCCCGGTATAATAATAAATCAGGGCTGTTTTCGTGCAACCGGTAAATGCTAATCGTATCAAGGCTTGTGTTGTCAATCGTCAGGTATTGATTCGATGTTGATTTGGTAGCGCTGATTTTTAAAATGATGAAATAAAATTCAGAACCCGTTAAGCCCAGATTTATATTTCGTTCCTTGTATTTTTTGAAAGGTAATTCGCCCGGGGAAATGTGCTGAATTTGCTGATCAGGATTCAAATAATTTGAAAAAACATACGCACTGTCATTTATTAGGATCTTCTGGCCATTATTTTTGAAAGAAAGGAAGATGGCAACCAGCAGCAGGCAAATGCTTTTACAAATATTTGCTTTATTGCTAAGGGGCGGGGGTTTTAATATCTGTTCCATTTTGTTTTTGCGGAGAAAGCCAATAAATCATCCGCTTATCTTTTAAGATCAAAAATGGATACTGTATTTTAAGTGAAAATCAAAGGAGAGCTGGGGTCTTTATAAGAATTGGGTAACAAGATAATTAAAAATTATAATATAATTGACAGAATTATAAATTCCTCAATATTAATCCTGTCTTAGAAAAGATGGTAGGAAATTTTTGTAAAAGTAGTTACCGCCTAAAATGTTTCCGGGTTACCAAGCAGTACAGCAATAAATAGTCGTGATTTATATTTTGTTATTCTTTTCTTACCGCTCCGGCCATGCAGAGTGGTAAGAAGCGGAGACTAAGGGATATGAACTATCCTCGCTAATCGTTTAAAATCAATAATTTAAAAACTTCAAACATTACTACTCCCACGAATTACTCAAATGGCCTTTATTATTAACAATAACATTGTTGCGTAAAGATAAATAAAAGAAGGTTTTTTATTAACATTAATATTTAAGGGGCTTGTTAAGTCTTCAGCAAATCAAAAAGTTTGGTGTTGACATAAAGTGTTCCCTTCCAAACCTGTTTTGCTTCTAATACACCAATTGCTTTTAGCTCTTTGAGATATTTCGATGCCGTAATTCTTGAAATGTTCAATCTCTCCACTACGTAGTCGATTTTGCAGTAGGATTGTTCAAATAAAAGTTCCAGTAGTTCTTTATTGAAAGGCCTCGGCACTTCCAGTTTGATTTTTTCTGTTGTTTTTTGAAAAAGTTTATTTATCTCCCGGATTTGTTGAATTGTTTCCTTTGCAGTTTGTTCAATTCCCCGTAAAACAAATAATATCCATTCTTCCCAATTATCGTTTGTCCTTAACCTGTTGCATCATAATCACGAACTCCTTCCGCCTTTAAAACAACCGCTCTTTTTTGATCTCTGCACACATATTTGCAGGTTCCATAAAATGTTTTTTCTATCACTGCTTTGCTTATATTTTGCCTTGATTTTTTCTAAGATTTCATCGACTAAATTTTTGTATTTTTCGAGTAAAAAAATCACGCTAAACAAACCTTCCTGGTGAGCCTTCTTTGTGAGCTGATTTAAGTTGTTAGCCATGCCTATTAACTGTCTGACATAATTTCTTTCGTCTTCACTTAATTGAGAAATTATTTTTCCATTAATAGCCATCTCCCGGATATAATTGCAAACGTTCGTACCTGTCTTTGAAGCTTTCTGTTTAACGATAAAATATTCTGCTTTGGTAAAGCGGATCCCTTTGACAATTTCCTTTTTGACTGCTTTCCTAGGCCTTCCACCCGTATGCTTAATCTGTCTCTCTTCACTTATCATTATCCTCAGTAATTTTCTTTTGCGACCAACGGGAGAAAAAGCGAGCCTGAGTTTTTGTGCAACAAAAACACCGCTTGCTTTATAAAAACTTTTTTAAAGATGTCTAAGCATTGAATGTCTTATATTTTGTTGATGCTGTACGTTACCACAGCTGATATGCCATGCATTCAGGTCTTTATGACCTGCGTACAATTTGCTTTCATCGGTATACTTACGGGATCTGTTCTGCGCAAATTCCAGCCACTTTTTTCCTGCATTATGGTCTGAATACAGGTGAATGTGTTCATGTTTTTCCATTAGTAAACCGCTTCTTTCAAAAAAAGAGAGTGAATTAAGCACCAGAAAATTTGTCAGAACATCTTCCTGGTTTTGAGGGATAAACTGGTAGCTCAGGAAGTCAAAAACGCCTTCAAACACTGAGATATTATTTGCTTTATTATCGATGTAAGAAATATATTTTGGAGCACTGCTTTCTTTAAAATATTCGTTGCACAACTCATAGTCACCAGCGTTATTTTTAAAGCCTTCAGCACGGTAAATTTTTTCTTTTTCACCAGCGATAAAATGGACTTCATAGCACCATTCATCCCACAATGTAGAGATATTTCTTTGCCTTAAATAGCACTTATCTCACATCACATTGATGCATTTCTATCAAAAAATCTACCAGGCTTCCACCTTTGCCAATCCCATGATCATACCACACGTTTTTAGCTCTATCCACTTTAAATGAAGCATGTTTTTCGTCACGAAGGGGTTAAAGCGTGACGAGCCCGAGGTGAGAAGCTTTTAATATTAGCCCGATGCGGTTTCGTACCTCAAACTTTTCGAATAGCCTTGCCCGGTGGGTATCTACTGTTGACTCGCTCAGGTAAACCTTTCTTGATATCTCTGCATAGCTCAAGTCCGTGGAGGTAATCGAGTAATTCTTTTTCCCGTTCATATAGTTGCGGTGCATTGTTATTGGCAATCCGCTTTTCGATTGCTTATGAATGTTACCAGTGTTTGTATTACGGTGTTATCATCTTCCTCCGTAGTGAGCGCTAAAACCTGTATGTCTCTCTTATTTTCGAATAGCCGCTTAGCAACATCCAATCCGCTCATTCCCGGCATCTTTATATCGTGCAAAATGATGTCCGGCTGAGCCCTTCCATTTTGCAAAAATTGAATGGCTTTCTCTCCCTCCTGTGTACACCAGCCCACCGAAAATCCTTCAAGATCATTAATAAGACTCGCTAAAGATTCACAGAATATTTTGTGGTCATCTACTAAGCCAATGGTAGTCATTCGTTAAAGTTATAAAAATGATTGGGTAGTTTTTTCATGAAAAATTTCACGCTTTTTCATGATACATTTCAAGATTTCCCTTTGCGGGATAAAAATAAAACGAAATTAGTTTTGGATTAATTCGATTTTAAAAGGGAGCCTCCAAAAAATCATCAAAAAAAAGGCCCAATCGATGACTTAACAAGATCAATTGCAACCTGAAAATATTTATACATGTTTAGCAACACTGCATTAGATGTCTTTATTGGCCTTGTTTTCATTTTTCTTCTTTACAGTTTGTTGGCTACTATTATGCAGGAAATAATTGCCACACGATTTGCCTTTCGTGCTAAAGTGTTAGAAAAGGCGATACTTAGGATGTTGGAAGACGGCAAGACATCAACTAAGATGCAGTATGGTGACCGCCTGCAGGGAGTCCTTCATTTGTTTGGTTTGTGGAATCTTCTAAAAAAGAAAACCATTGCCCCGTGGTTTTACGCACACCCACTCATCAAATACCTTGCAGAAGATAATTATTATAGTAAACCCGCTTACCTCAAACCAGAGAATTTTTCCAAAGTAATGATTGATCTGTTGAAAGGTTTTGGATTTCCTGAATCGCAAATGCTTCAAGTCATTCATCAGTCAATTATGGAGGGAACCATATATAAGCTCCCTATTAATCTCATAAAAGAGAATGAAACTTCTCCCGAACCGGATAAAGCAAATCCGGCAATTAAAGTTTTGAGAGAACAAAATGAAGACATTCACAGCAATGAGTTGTTGCAGTTTGAAAAAGTAAAAATCAACAGAAACACTTCACTCTTTCTTAAATCATTGTGGCAGGAATCAGGAGCTGATCTTGACACATTCGAAATAAAGCTTGAAAAATGGTTTGATGATACAATGGCGAGGGCTACGGGTTGGTATAAGCGTTACACAAGAATCATCCTGTTTTTTATCGGGTTTGTTGTCGCTGTCATTTTTAATGTTGATGTCATCGCCATTCACCGGGTACTATCAAAGGACAAAAACGCCCGGGAACAATTGGTGAAACTGGCTATTGAGAGCCAGGATAAACTTGCTCCGGAAGTAGAGCGGCAGCGCAGGGGAGAATCAGCTTCTGACTCCATTTTGCAAAGTACTTATAATGCAGTAGCTGAGGATGCCACACAGGCAAACACGGTGTTGGGTTTAGGTCGTGTTTGGATAGACACTTGTAAAATTTGTAAAGATTCGCTTACATCAGCATTCAATACTAAAGCGGAGGGCTTAAAAAGTGAGGTGGCAGCTATATACACAAGAATGGATACAGTGCAAAACAATTTGAAACAGCATCAATCAGAATTAGATTCAATTAAAATTCGATTTGGAGACAAGGCGGATAGCCTTGCAATTAAAATTTCGGCATTCAAAGCACTTCTTTTGATTGATAGCAGTGAGCTAATCCGACTGAAGCAATCGCCACAGATCAAGGAATACCAGCGAATGAATCAATTGCAAGAGCGTTGTGCGTTTATTAAAAGTGCAAGAAAGGGTAAATACTTTGTTTATGCCCCTAACCAATCCGGGGATTGGGAAACATTCATAGGCTGGCTATTCACTGCTTTTGCCGTTACACTCGGTGCTCCATTTTGGTTTGATCTGCTAAGCAAGCTGATAAAAATACGAGGCTCGGGTACAAAGATAGATGACAGCGATATTTCTGACTCTGCTACACTAAATGCACCTTCACAGACAACAATTCCTGTAAGTGTGAATGTAAATACCAGCCCAGGTGAGGAGGCTGTAGGATAATATGGCACAGTTAATTGTCAATGTCAACAGATTAAACCGCCGCAGCAAAATTCCTGGAAGCTTTCCTGACAAGTTAAATATCCTTGGCACGGTAGTGAAAGGCTTTCGGTTTGAATCAGTGGAAGAAACAACAAATGTTTTAGGTAAATGGTATAGGGACAGGGACAATGCTTATTACTGGAGTGGGGGCGTCACTGTGTTAGATGCTCCACCGACCATATCAATTAAAGTCCAAGACCTGCCGGTTAATCTTCCCGACGAATACAACGTGGGAATAGACATTTCGCATCATAATGGGACAATAAATTGGGGGGCAGTTAAAACAGCAGGGATAAGTTTTGTCTACATTAAAATATCTGAAGGAGTTGGTACTCCGGATCCAATGGCAAAGACCAATGCTGAAACAGCAAAGAAACTTGGGTTTAAAATCGGGTATTATCATTTCTGCCATCCTGATATGCGCAATGGCGGTACAGTTATAAGCGACGCTATCGCGGAAACCGATGAAGCAATGAATCTTCTTAAAACACTCAGGACTCCGGATTTACCACTGGTTCTTGATCTTGAGAATGAAAATATGCCTCTCAGCGAGAGTGACTTTTTACGGTGGATTGATACGTTCATTAATCATGTAGTAAACAAGACAGGAATAGAACCTATGATTTACAGCGGTAAGGCTTATCTCGACAGCCATCTACCCCCTGATCATACTATTGGAAAATGCAAATTATGGTTACCACGGTATGGATTGAACGACACGAATAAACTGCAATTGCCTGTTGGTTGGAATGACTGGACTATGTGGCAATATACTGAGCATGGTAAAATTGAAGGCAATTCGGATTTTGATATTAATATTTTAAAAGACAAAAGCTTGTTTTAATGCCTCAGTTGAAAGTAATAGCGCCCAAGCTTAACAAACGAACCAGCCCGGTTCTGGATTTTGCGGATAAGCGGAACGTGGTAGGTATACTTCAAAAGGATGAACTTTTTGACGCCATAACAAAAATCACTAATGCTCTTGGAACGTGGTATGGGAACAAAGAAGGACATTGGGCTTCGGAGAAGTGGTTGATTTCATCTGAAACTACCCCTTGGTGGCTACAATCATTAGAAATACCAAAAATATGGAGAATATACAACGAAAGAGGAGCAAGAGCAAAAGTTGCAGTTCTTGACTCTGGCTACGTCAAATCAAATCTTGAAATTAGAGAAGGCGTGGCTTTGGAATTTGTTCACTCTGAATTCCCAAGTTCCGTTACCATAGAGGACACTTTTGGACATGGTAATTACTGCGCATCTTTAATTGGGGCAAGAAATATAAACCACATTGTTGGGTGTGCGCCAGAATGTAAATTATACATAGCGAAAATCTCAGAAGAAGACACGTTTGAGTTAAATATTTTATTCGATGCCATTGATTGGGCAATAAGGCAAGGCGTCGACATAATTTCAATAAGTCAAGGCGGCCCTTTTGATAAAAATACTTGCGACTTAATTACTAGAGCATTTGAAAAAAACATCATCGTTGTCGCCTCTATAGGAAACAATCTTCATAGTGATCAAATTATTAGAGGGGGTAAATTTCCAGCGTTGTGTACAGACTGTTTGGCTGTCGGGGCGACCAATACGCTGGGTGGCTTATCTCCCGTAACATTGTTAAACGAGAAAACCGAAATCAATGCTCCTGGTGAAGAAATTTTAGGTTATATAAAAGAAAGTACTCCTGAACTATTTCCAAACGGGACATCTCAAGCTGCGGCAATCACTGCAGGTATTTGTGCGCTGATAATTTCAAGACATAAATTTTTGGGCAAAACATATTCTGCAAAATCAATTAAGGAATTAATCACATCGGAGTTCGATGTTGTAAAGGAGATGCCGAATCAAAAACTAATTGCTCCAGTAAAAATTTTTGAAAACATTTAAACGAAAAATATGAAAAGACATTTGCTCTTCTTGGTGATGGTTTTAGCCATTGGCTTTAAGGCTCATAGCCAGAAAAAAACCGTTGCTTACTACGATGCCAAATTTATAAGAGACAGTTGCCTTAATTCTTTAAATAAATTCAAAGGCATAGATAATTTGACAAAGGTTTTAAAAGCCTATTATCCTTCAATAACATCAGATGATTCAGTGATAAAAAGTCTGCTGGCACCCAACCCTTTTCTTTCGCCTTATTTGCCAAGTGGCGGGATTGCGCAGTCCTTGCTTTCGGGAACTTTTTCCGGATTTTCTGCAACCTCCATTGGCGGCCTCGATGTCACTAAATATGCGAATGCTATTGCTGATGTTTTAATTGATAGAGCCAAGCAAGAACTGACAGTAACCTTTTTTAATAGGTTTAAGAAATTTGCCGATGAAAACGAGGAGTTTAAAATCTTATTTCCTAAAACAACGAGTAATTTAAATAAGCTTTTAAGCTTTACCTATCCGCAGATGCTGCCTGCTCTGCGCACTGGCTTTTTTGAAGACTTAAAGCAAATCACACATCACCTAGATGATGTGCTGGAATTGCCGCGTTATCAAACACTCCTAAGAAAATTTCCTGAAGTAAAAGTGGCTGTAAGATCGTTGACTATTATTCAGGAATTAGAAACAAAAACTACTAATGCGGCTGATGCAATTAAAGAATTTTCTTTTTTTCCTGAATGGAAAGACATCAACACAAATACAGATTACTCTAAGGCTTTTAAGAATTTTGGAAATACTGTAAAGTTAGCTTCTATTTTCTCTGAAAGTTTAAGAGAAAAAGACCCATCTACGCATAAGATCTGGGTTGATTTTTCGGAGGCAAAGAAAATGTTAGAAGATTCAATATTTCTTAAAATTTATTTAGGACTTATTTACCAGCAGTGTAAAAATGATACGATCACATTTTACACATCCACCGGAACAACTTCTTTTGCGGATGATATAATGGCAAATTATCAGAATGAGATATTGGTATTCCAAAATAAAGTCACTGAGTTTCTTGTATTAGCCAATAAGCTCAACGACAATTATATTGAGATTAAGAGAAAAACACTGTCCCATGAAAAAATTTCAGACGAAGACTATTACAAATACATCAATCTTTCTATTGACGCTGTTGATTACTCGTTCAGTATTATCAAGATATTTAATGACAGCCTTATTGATGATCGTTACTTATCTATTGCCAGAAAGTCAAACAACCTGTTTAAAGATTGCTATACCCAAGAATATACACAAGCAGTAACAGATGCAATTGACATATTGAAAACCGTACATGATCTTGTTAATGAAAATAGCGCTACAGTCGGCGATAAGAAAGATAAGTTGAATAAACTATTAGCTTTTGTTGAAAAGGTAAAACCATATGCTTTGTTCATGGCTAATATCGTGGAAGCAAAAGATGAAAAAGAAGTCAAGGCTGCATTAGAAAATGTTATACTTCCGGTAGGCAGTTCCTCTATAAAAAAATATTCTGCTGGCAATATATCAGTTCAAACCTACTTGGGAGCTTATCTGTCTTTCAATAACAAGAATAACATTAACAGTACTTGGTCAGACAAATTTGGTGTAATTGCACCTATTGGCTTATCGTGGACTCTTGGCTTTACAAGTTTTGGCAAAGGAGGTTCAATAAGTTTATTTACTTCTTTATTTGACCTGGGCGCAATAGTAGATTATAAATTAAAACAAGAACCTGCCCCTACCAATACTAATCCAGACGCTACAGTAATAAAAAAAGACTACGAAGTGAAACTTGGACAAATATTTTCTCCCGGAGGGTATCTGGTTTATGGCTTTGGTGCTAATCTGCCACTGTCACTTGGCATTGGAGCACAATATGGACCTGGTCTCTCTAAAATCGATTCAGATAATAGCACCATTGTCAATAATCCATCATGGAGAGGAAATTTTTTCCTGGCAGTTGATATGCCTTTTTTTACATTGAAAAATAAGGTGAAAAACAAATAAGCCATTAAATCAAAATAATAAGTATCATGAAGCAAGTAATCTTATTTTTTTCATTTTTCAATCTAGTTGGCAATCTAATTGCTCAACAGCCTCAACCAGCAGAAATTGTTCAAACATTTTATCAGGGTAATGCGAATAACTGTGCTTCTGTGGCATTGATAAAGGCAGCAATGCTTAAATACGGGTTTAATAATGTGGTCAGGTTTTCGATAAAGGATAATCAGTATAAAATTACATATCTGAATGGTGAGAAATTGACTCTCACAGAAAATGAGCGCATACAGGCTGTTGATCATGCAGACTTCAAGATTAATGACTCTATTAAATATGCTAATAAAGACAGCGTAATATTTTACGCCTACTTATACTATGCCTGTTTAGCCAAATACATAGAGAAAAATGGCTACTGGGATTGTGAATACGAAAATGGCGAAACCTATAAATTCAGGCCTATCAAAGATTTCAAGCGCTCTCTTACTTTCATTTCCAGGACAAGTTATTGTACAGATAATAGTTATCGGTTATTGGGTTTGTCGATTCGAACTAATAGAGTTCAATATTTTAACGCGAACACTCAACTACCGGAAGTTGGGGCTATACTTTACTCACCCAGGCATGCAGTAGTTGTTTTTAATAACCAGTTAGATTGTTTCGGGGATTGGGAAAATGTGACTACCGGGCGTACATGTGGAAATGAATTTCAGTGGTTTATTGAGCTTCAATAAGAATTTTGAACAAGCCCTTTATTTAAAAATTTCACCTTACAACATACTTAAAGAATATTTTTAAAGAAATACAACCGGGGAAAAATTTGACTGTTTTTATTGATAAGTTTTTCTAACATAAAATTAAAAACTATGGCAGCCGACATAAATCTTCTTATTCCTGAATTCAAAGAAAAAGTAATTCTTCTTCTTGCAAACTGTCAAGCAAGAGGCATAGAAATGAGACCAAATGAAGGTTTGCGGGATCCCTTTATCCAGGCAAAATATTGGCGGCAATCCCGAACAAAAGAAGTGATACTCAAAAAAATTACGGAACTCCGAAGCCAGGGTGCAGATTTTCTTGCTCACTGTATTGAAAGCGTCGGTCCCCAGCACGGCGATCCTGTTACCAATGCGCTTCCCGGCCTTTCGTGGCATCAGTGGGGAGAAGCACTTGATTGCTTCTGGGTAGTTAATGGCAAAGCGGTATGGGACATTACAAAAGTTGTAAACGGATTAAATGGTTTTATGGTTTATGCCGATGAAGCTAAAAAACTTGGTCTTGATGCTGGGTTATTCTGGACAAGTTTGCAGGATTCCCCACATGTTCAATTACGTAAAACCGCCAATCCTTTAAAAACTTTTTCGTTGGAGGAGATCAATCAGAAAATGAGCGAAAGATTTGCCGAGTTATAAGAGAGAAGGAGTCAGAGACAAATATCGATCAAATTAAGACTACAAGTTTTTTAAAACCGTCTATTATATGAAAGCCGTTCAAAATCTTAAAACAAAGAAGCCATTAGTCAGCTACTACGTGAGGTTTGACTCATCGTCTATAGTGACAAATGCATTCCTACTTATTGATGGCCATAAAAACGTTCTTAAAGGAAGTGCCTTTTCTCCTTCAGCATTTAGCGGAGACATCACCCTAAAAAAAGAAGTTTCTGATGACAAATTGCATTTCGAATTGCATGGAACATACACTGGCAAGAGTAAAAGTGTAACGGGTGAGATCATTATTAAGATTCAAGAAATGTATCTTGGTTCTTTTTCTATTCATGCGACTTCAAATAAAGAGAGTTTCAAATACATCATCGGCGATCTCGTATTAAACCCTCCAGAAGAGCCGACAACTTTTGATGTTGATGTCCGGGATATTACCTATACTGGTAAGGAAGATGAGTCAAGGACTGCGGAACAAACAGAATTCAATATTCCCTGGCAATATCATTTGTCAGATTGGATTGAGAACTATAAATCTATCGACTACCATGGACAAAACAATCTGGATAACTTCAAGCTCTCTCCTTTGTCTGGCTACACCCGGGCACGAGTGGGATCACCTCCCGGTGGAAAAGAAAGCGGATACCGGGATTATACGTATATAAGAAATATAAACAACAATCCTACTCCTGAAATAGATCCTGGCGGTGATGTAACCGTGTTTTATGGCACTAATCGAAACAGAGAAGATGACGATAAGACCGATAATTATTATGGCTCCGAATTGAGTGCACTTCAACAAGGCTTGTGTGTGATTTCTATTCCTCCAGGTCATAAACAGGGGGCATTGGAAAGGCCGGGTAAAATTTTGTGGTGGAGGCAGAGTGAAAATCCTGCAAAGCACATTATTTTAAGATCAATCGAACCACTTACTGATTCTGATTATTATAATTATTTAAATAAAGGCTTTAATAATTCCGATAAAAAAGCGGCTCTCATTTTTGTCCATGGATTTAATACTTCGTTTGCTGAGTCGGCGTGGCGATGTGGGCAAATAGCTTATGACATACCTTTTCCAGGGATCACAGGGTTTTTTAGCTGGCCTTCAGGAGGAAAAGCTCTAGATTATTTGAGGGATATTGAAAGAGCGGATGCGAGTGTCTCGCCCTTAACTCAGTTTATTGAAGATATTGTTTTACATACGCATGTCGAGGAATTGCACTTTATTGCTCACAGTATGGGTAACAGAATTTTAACTCGTTCGCTGAATCAATTGATTCAAAAAGATAGTTTTAAAAACAGCGTTGCTACCATTGCCCAGATTGTTCTGGCTGCGCCGGATATAGACAGAGATGTTTTTAACAATGAAATTTATCCCGAATTTAAAGGAATTGGTACAAGAAGAACATTATACGCTTCAAACCAGGACAAGGCCCTGTTTCTGTCGGAAAAACTGCGTATCGGTCTGAAACGTTTAGGGGAAGGAGGGGCGGATATTTACATCGCAGACGGTATTGACACAGTTGATGCTTCAAATATTATTTCGACAGGAATTCATCATAGCTATATTTTTGAAGGCAAAGAACTTCTATATGACCTCAATATGTTGTTTATTGGAGGAATCAGCCCAAATAAAAGACGACTAAGAAAAATGGCAAAACAAGTCAGCGGCAAAACGATGAACTATTGGCTTTTCAGGTAGTGAATGATGTAAATGGAAATGCGTGTACGACCAGTGCCACCAACTCTTGTAAAAAGCTTAGACATATGGAATTGCGAGAAATATGCAAAACTTAGACACTAAACCAAAAATCAATCGCAATGAAAAAATTGTTCATGATCTTCGGTATCTCGGTTGTATTAGTCGCCTGCAACGGAGGGTCTTCAAGCACTGAAACTACAGAGGACAGTACAGCTGTCGCTATGGATTCCACGCCGATTTCAAGGGATAGTGATAGCATGCAACTTACAAAAGATTCAGAACTGATAATACACGAGGAGCATGATGACATAAACAGAAATCCCGCAAGTGTAGACACTAGTTATGAAAACCCGAAACCAAAGGGATATGCAATTGTCTATTGTCCTACAAAAATGATCACACACGTACCGTGCATTGTTGATGCAACAATCACAAAAGATGACATTGCGAAAGCGATCGTAAACTTTCGGAATAAGGTTAAACTTCAAAATCCGAAAATCCGGGAATCAACAATTGATCGTGACATCAAAGGAGATAGCATTGATATTTATGAAAATATGGGAATTGAGCTCGAATTTGATAGCGATGATTTTAAGCAGATATCAAAGAACACAAATCAGCCGCTTGACTTTAAAAATAAAAAATCACTGGAATGGGAATGGATTATTAAACCAATGCACTCGACAGAAAAAAGTATATTAAATTTCAAATTCTATTATTCTAACCCAGATAATACACGGGAGTATATTTTGGAAAAAACAATAAGAATTTTTGTAACTGTAGATGCAAGAACATTTTTAGATAAATGGAAAGACTTTTTAGTTGACGATCCAAAAACTACAATTACGGTTATTCTTGTTCCGCTTATTTCTTTCTTTGGTGGGCTGCTTTTTGGAAAGAAGTCGAGTAAATAAAAGTGAAGTTATTACCTGGATTCAGGCGAGAATTAAGACTATCTCAATAAAGCGGAGAGCAAGGCGAAAACATAATCTTTAACGTGATGAATACCCGAAAAGATTTCTTTATTAAAGAATACGACAAACTTTCTGCTGAAATAGCAGAACTTCTGAAAGAAATACATGCAAGAGAAAAATTCTCACTGGTAATTTTTGCTGCTACTTCTGTTTTTGTATTAACTAAAACAGGTAACCAACCTTTCTTAGTCAAAGAAATAATTTGTCTTGTCCCAATTGTCTGCACCATTATTTATGGACTTAGTGTGCTTTATCTATACAAGAATATCGGCTTTATGGGCCAATACCTTGAGAAAATTGAAGAAGAATTTCTTCAAAAGCCTGGAGCTATTGGTTTTGAGTTCGGATGGGAAAAATTCTTTGATAAATGCGTTATCACCCGGAAAGAAAGTAAAGCTAAAATCAAAGGGGAAAACAAAAGTAAACTAGTAAACGTAACCATGATATTTTGGATTGGACAACTAATAGCGGGAATTGCATTAATGATTCTTGTAAACTATTTTGATTTTACGGTAACATCAACTACATAATCATTTACAGACATAAGATATGCTACAAAAAAACTACTACAACTGCCATGCGCACTCTTTCACAATTAACCATGTTCCGGATAATTTCGGGAAGGGACTTTTTTGGTTGTCATTTTTATTCCCAATAAGATGGATAAAAAAGCATCATACGATTAGGTGGCTCATAAAGATGCTGAATAAAAAATGGGTAGTTAAATTACTCAAGCAGTTTGCGCCTAATATTGACAAATCATTAAATAGATACCTATCATTTATCCGGTTTTTTGACTTTGCAAAAAGCCAGCAACAGATGATTGACGTTCTGATGGGATATTATCCTGGTCATACAAGGTTTGTCATACTGACAATGGATATGGAATTCATGAATGCAGGAAAGCCCATTCATGATTTTAGCAAACAAATTTTGGAGTTGGCAGAAATTAAATCTATGGCTAATTACCAAGACATTATATACCCCTTCATTTTCGCTGATCCCAGGAGACAAAATGTTACTGACATTGTCAGGGATGCAATTGAAGAAAAAAAGTTTACAGGAATCAAAATCTATCCCGCATTAGGCTACTATCCCTTCGATAAACGACTAAAGGATGTATATAAATATGCGCTTGAGCATGATATTCCTCTCACGACCCACTGTATCTCTGGAGTAGTTTTTTACCGGGGAACCAAAATCGAGGCCTTTGGAAAATCCATTCATCATCCAATCGCCCGTCATCAAAAACTATTCGGAAAAAAAGGAATTGATTTTACACTCAACTTTACGCACCCCCTAAATTTCTATTGTTTGATGGATATAAACATACTTAGACAATACTGGGGGGGTGATGCGCCTGATTTTAGAAATCTAAAAATGTGTATCGGTCATTTTGGTGGAGAAGATGAATGGAATAAATATCTGACCGATCCCTGGCTACCTGTATATCATAAGAATACCGGATCTTTAGATATCAATAATCCCTGGTTTGACGAAATTAACAGCGATGGCAAAATAGTAAATAAAGCCTATAGCTGGTTCAGCGTCATTTGCGACATGATGAATAAGTTTCCAAAACTGTATGCTGATATAAGTTATACACTAAGCGATGAACGGACTTTTCCATTAATCAAAATGCTGCTCACAAGTGAACATTATCAAACTTCAGTTAATGGAAATCTATCAGTAAGGGATCGAATTCTGTTTGGAACAGATTTCTTTGTGGTATCTAAGGCTGGTTCAGAAAGAGAGATGAGCATTAAACTTAGGGAATACTTGGGAGATGATTTATTCAATATAATTGCATGTGATAATCCTGTTAGTTTTTTAAAAACGAAACTTAATTGATTTATCAAGAGTAGAATTATTAATTAATTATTCATATAATTAATTGGATAGTCCCCCTGCAAAGCGACTTTCACAATATTCAACATTATTCAGTTGCATATATTCACCTGCTCTGAGTAGTAAGTTTAAAATGATTAAACTTTGCTGCCATAATATTCATAATCAAGGATAGTCACTCCCCCTCGCACATCCAAAAAAAATTCCAATCTATGTTCCCGTAAAACTATTTCTAACTAACGACTAACACCTTGCCTGCAAAGCTTATAGTTGCGCATAGCGATCCAATCTTTTGGGGAAATACTCAGTACTATATTTTAACAGATAGAGAGTTTAGAACTGGTGCCCAAAGCTGCCACTGCTGTGGATTGCTGCTGGCCTCTGCTACACATCAGCCCGATATAATATAATAGTTACCGATGTTGCGCTTAGCGGCATGGAAGGCTTTATAAAAGGAAGACTTGCCATAGCCTACCGAAAGGCGAAAGTTATTATCTCATGGCAGTACCATGATGAGGCGGTGATGCCTGCCTTCAGTGCCGGTTATGAGGGCTACTTAGTTCACCATCGCCGTCGGATTATCTTACTGCTACAAAGGAAATTATGCAAGGTCATGCATTCTATTGCTGCTGCTCACAAAAATATAGGAGCCTGCAAAACACGGCAGCCCGGCCGGATGCAACAATGCAGGAAATACTGAAAGAAAAATACCTGCGACTTGCCTATTGCATCTCATCAGCGTAGATGAATTGCAAGTAAAATAGACGTGATAAACGTTACTGTTATCGTCGATACTTTTGCCGCAAATCCTTCATATCATCACTTATTTTCTTATCCAAAATTTTTGCATAATGCTGCGTGGTTTTAATATTTCGATGGCCAAGCATTTTAGAAACCGTTTCGATAGGTACTCCATTACTTAATGTGACAGTTGTTGCGAAGGTGTGTCTGGCTATATGATACGTAAGGTTTTTATTAATTCCACATGAATCTGCTATTTCCTTCAAATACGAATTCATTTTTTGATTACTTAAAACCGGCAATACTCTATCACGCAATTTGCATTGGGGATCATCCTCGTACAGCCGTAAAATGCTCAATGCAACAGGAAGCAGCGGGATTCTTGAAGCACTATCAGTTTTTTGACGTTTTGTGAAAATCCATTTCTCGCCGTCTATGCCAATAACAATTTCTGAACGCTTTAGCTTTTGAACATCAGCATAGGCCAGACCAGTATAACAACTAAAAAGAAAAATGTTTTTAACCAGTTCTAGTCTTTGGATAGGAAATTTTCTTGCTTCTAATAATTCCAATTCATATTCAGTCAAAGCGGTTCTTTCAACCTCCCTCTTAGCCATATTAAAACCTATGAACGGGTCCTTTTGAAGCCACCCATTTTTAATACATCTAATGATAATCTTTTTAAAATTGCTCAGGTATTTCATTGTTGTGTTGTGCCCACATTTACGAACACTCTTTAACCAAAACTCATATTCAGAAATGAACTCATAATTCAATTTAGAAATGTCAATATCCTTTAATTTATACCGCCATTCTAAAAAAGATCGTGTGTGTCTATAGGAAGTCCTATATCGCTCCAAAGTTCCAGACGCATATTCCTGTCCTACTAATGCACCTATCTGCTCATTGTGGTACTTAAAAACTTCAAGCAGCATTTGCGGGCTTTGTTTATTCCTACCAAGGAGCAAATCTTTAATACTTTCTGCACTAATTTCTTTGTCGGTTTCAATTAATTTACGCTTGGCTTCAAATACCTTTTGTTGAAGTGTATCGAGATAAGAATTGAATGCTTTTGTCTCGTCGCTTTTACCATTCATTCTTCCTGCAGAAGCGTTCCAGCTACTGGAACTACATTTTCTTTTGGTACTCATTTCGCAATAGCGGCCATCAACGGTAATTCGCATATAACTGTCAGTTCATCGTCGTTATTTTTGTTTTCTTTTTTTAGGTGAAAAAGTAACCCAAAACTCTTATCCATAAAACACTTTTATAGTTATAAAATTATCCTTTAGCTTATTGCTAAAAAGGAGTTGCGTTCTTATAAAATGTTAATAAATAAAGACTTATGTAAAGTTTGTGGAGTAAATAGTTAAGAGAAGTAATACTCCACGATTTACTCCACAAACTATTCGGTAAAATGGAGTAAAAGTAAGTACACCTAAAATTAAAAACTCCCGTAAATACTGAGTTTCACGGGAGCTCTTTAATTCTGTTTACCTTAAATTATTGGTTTCAGCGGAGACTAAGGGATTCGAACCCTTGATACCCTTGCAGGTATACACACTTTCCAGGCGTGCTCCTTCAACCACTCGGACAAGTCTCCATTTTTTAAAAAGGAGTGCAAATCTACAAATTAATATGAGGATTTAATCCCGCATCGCCAGACATCGCTGATGACATACCGAAATTTTAAATCACATTAATTTTTATCCTTCACCTCATCAGAAAGAATGTTATTATCTTTCTCATCAAGGACGGAAGGTTCCTTCCCCGGCCAATGAAGATAAAGAAAGAGCGCTCCCAGTATTGTTAGTAAAATGCCCCACCACACTCCTGCATGCAATTGTTCCAACACAACATGCGGGTTTTGACTTGTAGAAAGCCCCGGGATGTTGGCTATTAAAATAATGGGGCCATAAATGGCTAACATTATCCCTACAAAAAACCATATTGAAAATCCTTCTTCTTCGTGCATAAAATATATTTTTTACCAGAAAATAATTTGTAATACAATAAACGCTGCAAATACCACTCCGGCCCAAAAAATGGGACGTTTAGCCAATGGAAGATGCTTATCTGACGGCAATTCTGTGCAGCTTCTTACAAGGCCAACCAATTGGCTTTCAGGCTTCGGTTTGGTAGCATAACTAACTATGACCGTTACCAGGACACAAATAATCCATGACCACAGTGCCCTGTACATATCTTCTGCCATCGCTTTTGCATCCGCAGAACCTGTGATGATTGCCAGTGCTCGTGGGTCTAATCTTACCCATGCCCACATGCCGACTGATGCAACCGTGCCGGCAAGTAATCCCCAAAAGCCTCCTGCAGATGTGGTTCTTTTCCACAACATGCCCAATATGACCGTACCAAATAACGGTGCAATAAAAAAACTGAATAAAGCCTGAACATAATCCATTATGCTGGCGGCATTTTCTACCAAATAGGCAGTGCCGATGCTGATGAGCACTCCAATGAATGTAGCCCACCGGCCGATTTTTACATAATGTTTATCGGTAGCTTCTTTCTTAGTAATCTTAAAATGAAGCGGCCTGTAAATATCATACGTCCATACGGTGGAGAAGGCCGTGACGTTGCCGGCCATGCCCGACATAAAACCCGCAATAAGTGCAGTTACTCCCAATCCTAATAATCCCGGGCCTAAATAACGTGCCATCATTAAAGGTAGAATTTCATTATAGCTTTGGGCGCCCGTGGCCGCTGCTTCTGCCTGGCCTACCAAGCCTGGCATTACTGCCAAACCAATCAGACCGGGTAATATCACTATCAAAGGAACCAGCATTTTAAACCCTGAACCAATAATAGGAGCCATTTTGGCTGAACGCAGATCTTTCGCAGAAAGTACTCTTTGAACGACCAGGAAATCAGTAGTCCAGTATCCAAAAGAAATAATAAATCCTAAACCAAATACAATCCCAATCCATTGAATGCCCATCGGATTGTCGTTAAAATGTCCTAAGGTGCTCCACATGTGTGTGTAATCGCCACCAGGCAGATTATGCTGGATTCTGCTCACCATACCTTTCCATCCGCCAACCTCTACCAGCCCGAGAATAGGAACCAGCAAGGCGCCGGCCCAGATGAGCACAAATTGCAACACCTCATTGAATATGGCAGAAAGCAAACCTCCTAATAGTACATAAACCATTACTGTAATAGAAGATACCCAGATACTGAAGTTTAAATCCCAGCCAAGAATAACTTTCATTACCAGGGCCATGGCGAACATATTTACGCCACTCATCAGTACGGTCATAAACCCAAATGAAATGGCGGATAGCATACTGGTGCTATTGCCGAAACGTAATTTCAAATAACCCGGAACAGAGTGTGTTTTGGAAATATAGTAAAAGGGCATCATGATAATACCGAGAAAAAGCATGGCCGGTATGGCACCGATCCAATACCAGTGAGCCGCCAGAATTCCATATTGATAAGACGCTGCCGCCCAGCCCATCAATTCCAGCGAGCCGAGGTTAGCGGAAATAAAAGCCAGCCCTGCAATCCACATGGTCATCTTTCTTCCGGCAAGAAAAAAATCATCCCCGGTTTTGGTGAATCGTACCAGGTAGTATCCAATTCCTAAAACAATCAGAAAATAAATAATGATGATGAGCAAATCCGCCCAGTTTAATGAAATTAATCCGCCGGAAAGAAAAAATCCTTTGAAAAAAGTAGCCATGGTAATTATTTTGTCTTTTGTTACTGATTGAAGAATTCTGATTAAAAATTATGATTCATTTTATTTTATTGCTAGGTCATTCCATCTCAATTCATTTTTAAAATCACGGATATTTGTTTGTTTACTGATAAGTAAACATTCTATTCCCGCCATATCCGCAAAATCTTCCAGATGTTCTGTAGTAAGATTTTGACTAAAGCAAGTATGATGAGCGCCACCAGCCAAAATCCATGCAGCACAACCAGTTGCCATATCCGGTTTAGGCTTCCACAAAACTCTCGCGACAGGCAATTTTGGCAAATCATGGACCGGAGCCACGGCTTCCACTTCATTTACCAATAAACGAAAACGGTTTCCCATATCAATCACGGAAGCATTCAATGCGTCGCCTCCACTAACATTAAAAACCAACCGAACAGGGTCCGCTTTTCCTCCGATTCCCAAAGGATGAATTTCGCAGGAAGGTTTTCCATGAGCGATGGAAGGACAAATTTCCAGCATGTGCGATCCCAATACCATTTGCTTATCAGGATTAAAATGATAGGTATAATCTTCCATAAAAGAATTGCCTCCTTTCAATCCGCTGCCCATCACTTTCATGGCGCGAACCAATGCTGCTGTTTTCCAATCGCCTTCGGCCCCAAAACCATACCCCGCTGCCATCATACGTTGTGCACCAATGCCAGGCAATTGCGTCAATCCATGAAGGTCTTCGAAAGTGTCAGTGAATCCTTTAAAATTTCCTTGCTCTAAAAAATATTTCAATCCTAATTCAATGCGTGCAGCATCTAACAAAGACTGATGTTTTTCATTTCCCGGATTCAAACTTTCATCCAGCTTATAATTGTCCTGGTATTCCTGTATCAAATGGCTAACATCAGCATCCGCGACATCATTAATTACTTTTACCAAATCGCCAATTCCATGCGTATTTACCGAATAACCAAATTTCATTTCGGCTTCCACTTTATCGCCATCGGTTACCGCTACGAAACGCATGTTGTCTCCGAAACGGACAAATTTTGCTCCTTGCCAATCGTTCCAACCGGCGGCGGCACGGGCCCAAACATTAATACTTTCCAGCACTTTTGCATCCTGCCAAAAACCTACAATCACTTTTCTTTTCAAACGCATCCGGCTCATGATAAACCCAAATTCCCTGTCGCCGTGAGCACTTTGATTGAGATTCATAAAATCCATGTCAATATCGTTCCAGGGAATATCACTGTTGAATTGCGTGTGCAAATGGCACAATGGTTTTTGTAAAATCTTTAGTCCTCCAATCCACATCTTCGCCGGGGAAAATGTATGCATCCAGGCGATGATGCCAATGCAATTTTTTGTGGTGTTGGCTTCGGAGCAAATGTTATAAATTTCTTCAGGCGATTTTACCGTTGGTTTAAAAATAACAGACACCGGGATGCGCGAATCATCGTTCAAAAACTTTGCAATAATTTGTGAATGTTCCGCCACTTTTTTCAGCGTTTCTTCTCCATACAAATGTTGGCTTCCTGTAACAAACCACACTTCAAGATTCTTCAGATTAATCATTATGTATTTTTTATCTTGTTTAAAAATTATTCGTTAGCTACTAACAGCACGTCTTTTATTTTTTCAGGAAACCACAGCATCATTTCACCTTTGCCCCGGTTAGCCCAGGCGTAGTAAGGAATGGCAGTAAATTTTCGTTTTTCAGTTTGAATGCTTTCGCCATTTTTGCTGACAATTACCGCGGGCACTTCAGCATGGATGGTTTCGATTCCATTTAAAAGTGTAGGATTAAATTTAGCCTGGAACGTTGTGTTGGCGGGCAATACAATGTTGGCGGCTTTCCCATTATTATCAATCCATTCAGCGCAATACATGATCGGGCCGCGTTGCAGAGCCACTTTTCCGATATCATTTTTTACGTTGGAATTGGCGGTTACTTTTCTCACTTCCATGGGCAACTTCACCTCTACCACATCATTTTTTTTCCACTTTCTGTTGATGACGGCATAGCCATTTTTCATTTCGTAAGGCGTTTCTTTTCCATTGACAATAATGATTGTTTTTTTGTCAGAATTATTTTTGAAGGAATATAAATCCGATGGAATCGCTTCGTTTTGTGCCCAGCCCGGAATGCGGATCAGCATTGGAAAAGCAAAAGATTTTTTTGGATTAATGATGAATTGCAAATCGCCATCCCACGGATAATTATTTTGCTGCGTGATGGCCACTTCCTGGTTCTGAACTTTCATCGAAACGCTGCTGCTGATAAAAAGATTTACATAAACCTCGTTATCTTTCTGCGCATAAATATAACCGGGAACGGAAGGTAAGAGTCTTACCAAATTTGTCGGGCAGCAGGAGCAGGGAAACCACCCGGAACGCTCCGGTTCCAAATCAGGATGTGTAAAACTGTTGGTAACCTGCATGGCGTTGGTATAGAAAAAACTTTTTCCATCAAGGCCAATTCCTGATATCAACCCGTTGTACAAAATCTTCTCGAGCACATCAATATATTTGGAATTGCCATGAAGCAAAAACATTCTTTCATTCCAAAAAACATTCGCAATGGCTGCGCAGGTTTCGTTATAAGCAGTGGTATTCGGTAATTCATAATTGGCGCCATATCTTTCGCCATCGCCAACGGCTCCGGCGCCGCCCTGCACATACAGTTTTTTTGAAACGAAATTATTCCAGATCGTATCAACCGCCTGCAGCATTTTTTGATCACCGGTCAATGCGGCTACATCTGCCATCGCAGAATATAAGTATCCTGCACGAACGGCGTGGCCTTCAGCTTCTGTTTGATCAACCACCGGTTTATCGTCCTGCCAGTACATGCCATTTTTCCATTCATCTTTACTCTTGGGATCATATCCTTTATAATGGCCTCTTTGTTCAACAAAAAACTTTGCTGTGTTGAGATATTTTTCATTGCCGGTAATGCGATATAATTTTACCAAACCCATTTCCACTACTTCATGGCCTGGGGCCACATGTTTCTTATCAGGGCCAAAAACAGAGCACACGAGGTCAGCATTTTTTAAAGCAATATTCAATAAAGATTTTTTGCCGGTTGCCAAATAATGCGCTGCTGCTGATTCATACAAATGGCCGGCGTTATATAATTCATGACTGAGTTCTCTTTCCTTTTCCCAGCGCACTTTTCCTACCCACGGGCCGACATCATTGGGATTAATGGTGCGTGCAGTGTATAAATATCCGTCGGGCTCCTGCGCGGCGCCAATAATTTTGATTAATGAATCGACATATTTGTCCAGCTTAGGATCAGGAAATAAACTCAAAGAATAAGAAGCGCCTTCAATGGTTTTATAAATATCCGTATCATCAAAAGGATAGATCGTGCAAAACTTCCCAGTATGTTCTGCAGCCATCACGAAGTTTTTTACACGTCCAGTTTTTTCACACCGCTCGAAAGAGGCAGGAATCGTAACGGTTTCATTGATTTTCAGTCGCGGCAACCAGAAATTATCTGAAAGCTTTACCTGGTTAAAAACAACTGCCCGGATGGGGTAATCTTTCTTTTGAGCACTTGCATGCAAGGCACCAAAAAGAATCAACAGCAGAAAAAATTTTTTCATTTTCTAAAAATTTATTCCGGTGTAATGCGCAACAGCAACGCATCATGCGCATCAATCGTTTGTTGAAATTTATTTTTATAAATACCCAACTCTTTCCTTTTCCACAAATCTCTTATCGTAGCTTTTTTAGAAGAACCAATCTCTTTAAATGAGAAAGAAATATTTTGGGGTCGATCGGCTAAATTAAAAATGCCAATATTTATTTGTTTACTGTCTAACACATGAGAAATCCAGATGGCTTTCGCGCTATCCTGGTAAATACATTGTGGATGTTCCGCATTTTGGTCAACAGAAATTACTTCTTCATTAGAAAGAAGGCTGTCGTCAAAGAGGCGGTCTTCCGGCATATTTCCGCCCATCATTAATGGCGATTGATAAATGCACCAGAAGGTAAAATGCGTCCGCAATTCACTGTTGGTAAAGCGACTGTATCTTTCCGGGCCAACCGGTCCGCGCTTGGACAATTTTCCAATCTGCAACATATCGCAATCCGGCCAATGGCCCGGCCCGCCTGTACCTTGCCATTGTTTGGCATAATTCATCATCGCCAAAATTTCTTTCCAACTATCCCAAAAATCATCGGCCATGCGCCACATATTTGCATGCGCCATCACGTGCATTGAATCTTTCAAAGGCGTAGCGCCCGGTGAAATGCTTAACACAATTGGCCGCCCGCAATTTTGAATAGCTGTTTTATAACCTTCAATTTCAGCTTTGTGATAAGGCCTTGAAATATCATCTACTTTAATAAAATCAACACCCCATGAAGCATATAATTGCAACAAAGAATTGAGGTATTCCTGCGCTCCTTTTTTTGTCATATCAAGGCCGTACATGTGATTGAGCCAGCTACAGGTTGAATTCGTATCGGCTATTTGATCGGCAGTAATTCCGTTGGTTCCTAATACTTTTGTTTTTGCCCAAACGGCCTGTCTTGGAATTCCGCGCATTACATGAATACCGAATTTTAATCCTAAAGAATGAACATAATCGGCAAGCGGCTTAAATCCTTTGCCCTGGAAACTGGATGGAAATTTATCCGGCTGAGGAAGTAGGCGGCCATATTCATCCATTTTTAACCAGGGAATGTAAGATCCGTCGTATAAACGTTTTTGTTCGGGATTTCCAATTTTGCTGTAAGGAGGATTATCGTAAGCCCATAAAAAATCAACGACAATATATTGCCAGCCGAAGGGCTTTAAATTTTTTGCCATGTAATCCGCATTCGCTTTTACTTCGTCTTCATGAACGGCAGAGCCAAAACAATTATAGCTGTTCCAACCCCTCGGCGGCGTCAGGGCCGCGTTTTGTGCATGAATTATTGAAGTAAAAGCTCCAAGCAATATGGTGAAGAAAAATTTCATTTATTGCTGGCCATAATAGCTTCCGGGGCCATGTTTTCTTTCATAATGTTTTTTGATCAATGCATCTTTAAGGCGCGCTGCATCAGCATTTATTGATAAGGTGAGGTGAGCCATTTTCGCCACATTTTCCAAGACAGCGCTGTTGTAAACCGCTTTGGCAGCAGTTTTGCCCCAGGTAAATGGCGCGTGGTTGCTTACCAGGATCATTTCTACTTCTTCATAACTTAAGTTATTTTCTTTGAACCAATTCAGTATTTGAAAGCCGGTTTCATATTCATAATTTCCCTGGATCATTTCATCGCTCATGGGAGGCGCGCACGGAATGTCAACTGTGTTATGGTCTGCGTGCGTAGTTCCAAAAATGGGAATGCTTTTTTGTGCCTGCGCCCACGAAGTGGCATACACAGAATGCGTGTGCGCCACACCGTTAATCTTTTCCCAGTGCTTGTATAGAACTGCATGCGTTTTTGTGTCGGAGGATGGCCTTAAATTTCCTTCCACAATGTTGGATTCAAAATCTACGATCACCATTTTTTCGGGAGTCAATACTTCATAAGGCACGCCGCTTGGCTTGATCGCAAACACACCGAGAGCTCTGTCGGCGGCACTTACATTTCCAAAAGTGAATAACACCAATCCCAATTTTGGCAATTGCATATTGGCTTCGTAAGCTTCCTGCTGAATGTGTTCGTATTTTTTTTGAGACACTTTTATTTGGTTTGTTGTTCTATAAATTTTCCTAACTCCAGGTATTTTTGATAGCGCTTTTGATAAATAGATACTTTCTCTTTATTGGGAAAATATTCCTTATCAAAGCCGCGCCCCATCGCTTTCATTGCATCTTCTACCTTGTCATAAATTCCTGCTGCTGTGGCCGCAAACATGGCCGCACCTGCCGCACACGTTTGTTCGGAACGATGGATTTTTATGGGCATATCCATTACGTCGGCCATGGTTTGCATGATGTAAGAAGATTTTTTGGCTACGCCACCAATGCCTATCAATCCTTTAACTTCAACACCTTGCTGTACGAACCTTTCCACGATGGCTTTGGCGCCAAAGCAAGTACCTTCTACCAGCGCTTTAAAAAATCGGGGTGCATCTGTCCCGAGGCTGAGGCCCGTAACAGCGGCTTTCAATAACTGGTTGGCATCCGGGGTTCTTCTTCCATTTAACCAATCCACCGATAATTCATCGTTTTCGTTTAACTGTAATTGCTCAGCTTCTTCTGAAAGCCTGACAATTATTTTATGTGTGGCTTCATCAATCAGCTCATTAATCTTTTCTTCGTCTATTATTTTCGATTCGCGAAGCAAGCCGAACGGCCACGACATAAGGTTCTTAAACCATGCATAGGTGTCGCCAAAAGCCGACTGCCCTGCTTCCATTCCAATCATTCCGGGAATAACAGAACCGGGAACCTGGCCACAAATTCCTTCCACCAGTTTTTCATGAACCTCTTCTGCAGGAGCGACCAACATATCGCAGGTAGAGGTGCCCATTACTTTGCTTAAATAATACGGTTCAATTTGTCCGCCTACTGCGCCCATGTGTGCATCCATAGCGCCAACACCAACTATCACATCTTTTGGAAGTCCCAGCCTTTGTGCCCACTCTTCAGATAGTGGACCAGCGGCCTGGTCGGCAGTATATGTTTTTGTAAATAATCTTGAAGTGAAATTGTTTAATAAAGGGTCGATAGCATTAAAAAATTTATCGGGCGGAAATCCGCCAAAAGCTTCGGCCCACAAGGCTTTGTGGCCAGCAGAACAAACGCCTCGTTTCATGTCTTTTACATCTGTTCCGCCCGTAAGCAGAAAAGGAATCCAATCGCAATGTTCCACCCACGAATAGCAGGCTGCTCTTACATTCTCATCCTCGCGCAATATGTGAAGTAGTTTTGCCCAAAACCATTCTGAAGAATAAATGCCGCCAACATACTGAAGATAATTTGTATCAAATTCCTTCGCTTTTTCATTGATTTCACCTGCTTCTTTAACAGCCGTATGATCCTTCCAAAGAATAAACATGGCGTTTGGATTTTCCTGAAAGGAAGGAAGCAATGCCAATGGAGTTCCGGTTGTATCCACCGCCACCGGCGAAGAACCGGTAGTATCCACAGAAATTGCCACTATTTTTTCAGCGACTTCTTTTCCTGCTTTTTCCACGCATTCTTTGATCGTTTTTTCCAATCCTTCCACATAATCCAAAGGATGCTGACGAAATTGATTTTTTGACGGATCGCAATACAATCCCTGCTTCCAGCGGGGATAGGCAAAAACAGAAGAAGCTACTTCTTCACCATTCATTGCATTCACGATCACGGAGCGAACTGAATCGGTTCCATAATCAACTCCAATTACAAATTTTTGTTCCATTAAGCACTAAATTTTTAAAGTTTTTTATTTTAATTCCAATACTACAACTGATTTGGGAGGAAGGTTCACTACCAGTTCGTCCTTATCTTTTTTAGCATCTAAAAATTTTGAAACTTTTACCTTATCAGGGTTATCAAATGTATTGACATCATTAAATTTAGCAGAAGTTAAAACAGTACCTGTTATATTTTTCCAATTGCTTCCTTCAAAAGTTGTGCGTACTGTAATTGTTTTTGAAGGGTCGATATTTACCAACGAAATGTGAATAACGCCTGTGGAATCCTTTGAAGCAGAGGCATTCACAGCCGGGATGTAGTCGGCTCCCGAAACGTAATTAGGAGATACCAACCGCGTAGGCAATAATGTGGCATCCTGGTGAACCTTGTACATTCCGAAAACATAATAAGTTGGTGTAAGGACCATTTGTGACCCTTTTGTCAACACCAATGCCTGCAAGACATTTACTGTTTGCGCCAGGTTTGCCATCTTTACCCTGTCGCTGTGATTATTAAAAATATTTAAAGTGGAAGCCGCAGCCAGCGCGTCTCTCAGGCTGTTTTGCTGATACAAAAAAGCGGGATTAGTTCCGGGTTCGGCATCAGTCCAAACGCCCCATTCATCAACTGCCAAAGCCACTTTATTTTTCGGGTCGTATTTATCCATCACCGCCACCTGGTTGTTGATCACGTTATCCATGTGAAGCGCATTCTTCATGGTGCTGAAATATTGGTTTTCATCAAAATCAGTGGCAGAGCCTTTATGGCCCCAGTTGCCGGTGGGAATAGTATAGTAATGCAGCGAAACACCCCACATTAAATGATGAGGAATATTTTTCATCAATACTTCCATCCAATGCGCATCGTCGCCATTTGGCCCGCTTGCGATTTTTTTCAAAGGTGCGCCAGGATAGCTATGACAGAAGGTGGCGTATCTCCGGTACATATCTGCATATTGCTCGGGCGTCATATTACCGCCACAACCCCAGCTTTCATTTCCAACGCCCCAATAAGGCACGTACCACGGCTTTTCCCGGCCATTTTCTTTTCTCATTTTGGTAACGGAACTTTCAAGAGGAGAGTTTACATATTCTATCCATTCAGCCATTTCTTTTACAGTGCCGCTTCCCATATTGCCGGCTATATAAGCCTGGGAACCGATAAGGTCACAAAGTTCCATAAACTCATGAGTGCCGAATTCATTATTTTCTGTAACACCTCCCCAACTCATGTTGACCGTTTGGGGCCTTTTATTTACCGGGCCTATTCCATCCATCCAATGATACTGATCGGCGAAACAACCGCCGGGCCAGCGCATCAGTGGAACTTTGATATCTTTTAGAGCTTTGACAATATCCAGCCTGATGCCGTCTTTATTGGGAATTTTTGAATCTTTTCCTACCCAAAAGCCATCGTAAATATCACGGCCGAGATGTTCGGAAAACATTCCGTATATATCTTTTGAAATGATCTCTTTTCCTGCGTTTACATTAACATTCAGGGTAGCAGCAGGCTGAGAAAAAGCCATCGAAGCAATAACAATCATTCCGGCAATCATGAAGAGCTTAATACGCATAGTAAGTTGATTTATTTAAATTATTGACTTTGTACTAAAATGTGCTAAGATTAAACTTTATCCCGCTTTGTCTTTCATTTCATTACTGCTGAAGCAATCCATCAGTGGAATAAAATTCGCAATGACGCTATTATTGTCAAACATACATTTTTTTGTTTACCACACAAAAAAATTCAGAACAATTATTCTGAATTCTGAGGTTGTAAAATAAAAGCGTGGCACATTTGTGCGTTTGCTATGATTTCCTTTCAAGCAATTGCAAAAAATGGTGTGGATTAGAGGATGAGTAATCTTTTATGAAAGAAACTATGTTATTGTAATTTTTAAATTCGTCCTTTGGATGCATGGTTGTGATTGCCACGCATTTCATACCCGCGTTCCGAGCCGCTTCCACGCCTTTTGGCGCGTCTTCAAATACGATACAATTTTGTGGAAGGATATTCAAAATCTCCGCACATTTCAAAAATGTTTCAGGATCGGGTTTGCTGTTCACTACATCGTCTGCACTTACAACTGCTTTAAAGTAATGCCTGATATTCAATCCATCTAAAACAAAATCGACATTTATTGGAATGGCTGCCGTACCTACAGCCAATAAGATTCCATCTTTCTGACATTGTTGAAGAAACAAATCCAACCCCTTTATAAGAGAAAGATGAGGAAGAAATGCTTGCTGGTATCTGCGTTCTTTTTCATTTGAAATTTCCCGTTCCTTTTCGGGAGAAAAATAACTTTTCCCAAATATTCTTTCAAGCAGCTCGGCATTTTTTCCATACATCTCTACCTTAACCTGCTGCTCCGTTAGCCCGGCTTTCAAATCATGATTTAAAATATCATACCATGCGCGGGCGTGATATTCCATATCATCAATCATCGTTCCGTTCAGATCGAAAATAAAAGCGTAATCAGCCATCTATTTATTCACTTTTATTTTATAAACCGTTTCCTGGTGAAACTTTTGTCCGGGATTTAAAGTAGCGGAAGGGAAACCTGGTTTGTTCGGAGAATCAGGAAAATGCTGCGTTTCAAGGCACAATGCGGAATGCTGTGTAATCGGATTTCCGTAGCGGTTAGTGAATTTTCCGTCTAAAAAATTGCCTGTATAAAATTGTAGTCCGGGTTGCGTAGTATACACTTCCATCATGCGGCCGCTGATAGAATCCTTAACCTCGGCCACCTTTTGAAGGGAAGAAGAATCTTTACGGTTCAATACATAATTAATATCATAGCCGCCTTTAACCGAATCAATCGAAACGCCAATCTTTTTGGCTGAGGTAAAATCAAACGGAGTTCCTTTCACATCAAGTATTTCACCGGTCGGAATTAAAGTGCTGTCAACGGGCGTGTATTTGTCTGCATCAATCCATAAGCTTTCATCAAGGATGGAATTGGTTACGCGGCCCGACAAATTAAAATAACTGTGGTTGGTAAGATTAAGCGGCGTTGGCTTATCAGTTTCAGCATTGTATTCAATTTTTAATTCATGATCGTCAGTAAGCGTGTATTTCACCATCACTTTCAGATTGCCCGGAAAGCCTTCCTCTCCATCTTTGCTTACATAATTTAATTCGATAGAAGGAACACTGTCCGAAGGAACTGTTGCATCCCATACTACCTTGTCAAATCCTTTAAGGCCGCCGTGCAAAGTATTTTTTCCATCATTGGGGTTCAGTTTGTATTCGTTGTTATTAAGAGTAAACTGTGCGCCCCCGATGCGATTAGCGTAACGGCCCACCAACGCGCCAAAGTAAGGCGGTTTCTGCAGATAGGTTTGCAAACTATCGAAACCGATAATAACGCTTGAGCGATTTCCGTTTTTATCAGGCACCACAAATGAAGTAATTGTTCCGCCATAATTAGTAATCGTAACAGTATCGCCTTTATGATTTACCAAAGTGAAAAGCTCCACTTTTTTGCCATCAAATTCGCCCCAGGAAGTTTTGGTTACTCCGGCTTTTATATCAGAATTTTTATCACTGCCAGAGTTATTGCAGGAGGCTACAACAAAAGATAGAATTCCTGCAACCAGGAAAATGCTTGTAATTTTCATGATTTCTTTTAATTTTTTTTTTGAAAAATATCAGGGTGATGCAATTTTTTTTATCCGTCAAATGTAAAGCAATTTAGAAAAGATTTCCTATTTATAAATGCCGGCATAATTTTCGTTTCCTTCAGACAACACAAAAATATTTACCAGCAGACCAACAAATTCCTGTGATTTTTATTTTAATAACTCACTATCTTT
Source organism: Ginsengibacter sp. (assembly GCA_051954975.1). GTDB lineage: Bacteria > Bacteroidota > Bacteroidia > Chitinophagales > Chitinophagaceae > Ginsengibacter. The sequence goes on from JBQCHE010000002.1 coordinate 171,453, forward strand.
TTGGCGTGATGAGGTAAAAACATTTCGTGACTATCTTAAATTCGCAGTAAAAAAAATACAATGGCAACATCAAAAACAGCAGATTTTCTTGAGGAACTAAATCGTGAATATCCGGCAACAAAAGCTTGTCTTGAAAGAATTCCGGAATCCTTATTTGAATACAAGCCTCACCCAAAGTCAATGGACATGGGCTACCTGGCTTTGCTGGTGGCCGAAATTCCTTTATGGATTACTCACATGGTGACTGATGGCGAAATAGATTTCGCTACTTTCAAACATGCTGCGCCAAAAACCAACAAAGAACTCGTAGATCACTTCGAAGAAAACATGACAGCAGCCAGGAAAGCGTTGGAAAATGCGAGCGATGAAGATCTGCAGGGAGATTTTACGCTGAAGGCAAATGGCCAGATTTTGTATACTTCAAAAAAGATAACTGATATTGGCGTCACCCTTAATCATTGGGTTCATCATCGCGGGCAGCTTACCGTTTATATGCGATTGAATGATATTCCCGTGCCTTCTATCTATGGCCCTTCGGCTGATGATAAGAATTTTTCGGCGCCGAATAAATGATCTTCTTCCGGAAGAGAACATCTTTTCAAAAAGGGTATCGCCTTTACCGCAAACTAACGGTAATGCATAAACGCTTTTAGCCTTCGCGTGAAAAAACCTGCCTATTAATTTTTCCAGATATTTTTTATAGCTACTACATTGCTATCCTGCACATGCAGGCCATACATGGTTTCAAGCGTTCTCAACACATTATAGTGATTGATCTTTTCAGAATACTTTCCGGGTTTTATATTGTCGCCTGCGAATAAAGTGAGAATACGATTTTGCGCAGTAAACTGGTCTTCGTCGTACGTAAGAATTAAAAGGCTGTTATGTGTTTTTGCCCATTCCACATAAGCGCTGAGATTTTCTTTCAACCAGTTGTCGCCTCTTACGATACATGCTGAATCTCCCGGTGCGCCTATGTTATGCATATCATGGTCCATGTCGGGAATTACAAAAGAGACAGTAGGAAGATCATCAAAATTTTTGGGAAAAGCAGTCATCGGTTGACTTAACGAATCAGGTATGTTATTTTTTTTATCGCCCTGCCAGTTTACCCAGGGGCAATGTTTTCTTCCATATAAACTCTGGCCTGTCAGTTCGCCTTTTCCATAGCCACATTCAAGATACCCTGCAGAAGGCATTGTTTGCACATATCCTTTAAAGGTATATCCATTTTGAAGCAACGCCGCTCCCAGATTGGGCGTCGTATAAGGCGTTGAATCTTTCAGGCATTGATCACCATTGATGCCCTGCGTTGTTCCTGAATAGAATGCTAAGTAATTAGGCTGGCTGGGATGTGTCACTCCATGCGCATTGGTAAACACGGCACTTTCAGCAACTAACTTATTTATATAAGCTGCGCTGTCTGATCCAACTATCTGATCATACCCGTGATTTTCTTCTATTACGATCACGACATGATCAGGCACTTTTACACCATCTCTTTCGGTAACTTTTTGAGGGTCCTGCCTGCAGGAAGTTGCCAGGGCTACAATGGCCACACCAAACAATAGAAAAGAAAACTTCTTCATAAATATTTTTTGTTTTTTTATGTAGAGATGAACCTGTGATAGGTTTTACTTTTTAAACCTTTCCTGTCTTAATAAAATAATCTCCGATCGACAAGAAAATCAAGCGGCGCTAAGTTACTTTTCTTTATTTTTAAAATAGTACGTTGAAACAATCATAGAAAAAATATGAAAATAAAAATCAGCCAAATTTATTGTTTTACTGTATTGAGCTTAAAGTGGATTCGCGATTCACCATTGACGGTTCACCATTTACAACTAAATCACCATCAGATCCACAAATTCGTTAACAGCCATATTTGTTAGTTTACTATAATCCATTGAGGCATCTAAAATAACTTTCTGTTGTTTTTCAGGGAATTTTCTTGCAAGATTTATTTTGAATTTCTCCAGCAGCAAAGGAATTCCAGTTTCCCTTCTGCGTTTATGGCCGATAGGATATTCAACAACTACTTCCGGTAAAACTTCTCCATTATTTAATTCAACTGTCAATGCATTGGCAATCGAACGCTTTTCCGGGTCGTGATAATCTTTGGTAAATTGTTTATCCTCCACACAAATCATTTTATCACGCAGCACATCAATCCGTGCATCGGCGGCGATTCTGTCTTCATAATCCGCAGCCGTCAATCTTCCATAAATCAAAGGAACGGCAATCATATATTGGATGCAATGGTCTCTGTCGGCGGGATTATTCAGCGGCCCTTTTTTATCAATGATACGAATGGCCGCTTCATGTGTGCGAATGGTAATTTTTTTTATTTCACCGACGGTTTTATTTAAATCTGCGAGCGTGCCATGCAAAGCCATAGCCGCTTCCACGGCAGTTTGCGAATGAAATTCTGCAGGGAAGGAAATTTTAAACAAAACATTTTCCATCACATAAGAGCCATAATCGCGCTGAAATTTAAATTCGTTTCCGCGGAACGACACATCATAAAATCCCCAGTTTTTTGCAGTCAACACAGAAGGATAGCCCATCTCACCGGTCTTTGCCATTAACGCCAAACGAACAGCACGGGAAGTGGCATCACCAGCTGCCCACGATTTCCTACTACCTGTGTTGGGTGAATGACGATAAGTTCTCAATGATTGTCCATCGACAAAAGCCAGCGAAACTGCATTGATTAGTTCATCGCGCGTAAGCCCGATTAATTTTCCAACAACCGCCGTAGAAGCCACTTTCACTAAAATAACATGATCTAACCCCACTTTATTAAACGAGTTTTCCAAAGCCAGCACACCCTGAATTTCATGCGCTTTTATCATCGCTTCCAAAACCTCTTTTATTTTTAATGGCGGCTTTCCATTAGCAATGGCGGTTCGTGAAAGCCAGTCAGCCGTTGCAAGAATTCCCCCAAGATTATCAGAAGGATGTCCCCACTCCGCAGCCAGCCACGTATCATTAAAATCGAGCCAACGAATAATAGCGCCGATATTAAAAGCAGCTTGCACAGGGTCTAATTGGAATTGAGTTCCCGGAACCTTAGCGCCGTGCGGAACCATAGTTCCCGGTACGATTGGCCCTAATAATTTTGTACATGCAGGATAAGTTAAGGCTTCTAATCCGCAACCCAATGTATCCAACAAACAATAGTGCGCTGTCTTCCAGGCAAGATCATTTTTGATTTCATAGTTCAATACATAATCCACAATATCAACTAAAACTTTATCGGGTTGTGGTCTTTCATTTGAAATAGCAGATGACATTTTTATCTTTAATTATTTACCGTAAATGATTTCTTATCTTTTCTCAATCGCAACAAATTCCCTGTTCTCCGGGCCAATATAATTAGCACTTGGCCGGATGATTTTTCCATCCTGTCTTTGTTCCATCATATGAGCGCTCCATCCTGTAACTCTTGATACAACAAAGAGTGGCGTAAACATTAATGTGGGAACGCCCATCAGATGATACGATACTGCCGAGAACCAATCCAGGTTGGGAAACATTTTTTTCTCATTCCACATAACCGTTTCAAGGCGTTCGGCAACATTGTATAAATGCATATCGCCTACTTCTTCTGAAAGTTGTTTGGCTACTTTTTTTATCACCACATTCCGTGGGTCGGAGATGGTATAAACCGGATGTCCGAATCCAATGATAACTTCTTTCTTTTCCAAACGTTTGCGGATGTCTTCTTCTGCTTCTTCCGGAGAAGCGTACCTGCTCTGAATTTCATAAGCCACTTCATTAGCGCCGCCGTGCTTCGGGCCGCGCAATGCCCCAATGGCACCCGCTATAGCCGAATACATATCAGAACCGGTTCCGGCGATTACCCGCGCTGTGAACGTAGAGGCATTGAATTCATGCTCCGCATACAGATTCAATGAAATCTGCATCGCTTTTATCCACGATTCCGAAGGTTTCTTTCCATGCAAAAGATGTAAAAAATGGCCGCCAATCGTATCGTCATCTGTTTCTACTTCAATCTCTTTTCCGTTATGTGAATAATGATACCAATATAATAATGCCGAACTGAAGCTAGCCAGCAATTTATCAGCAATATTTCTTGCTCCGGAAATATTATGGTCATCTTTTTCCGGTTCCACGCAACCAAGCGCTGAAACATAAGTCCGTAAAATATCCATAGGATGCGCGGTAGCAGGAATTTGTTGTAAAATATTTTTAACCGCCTGCGACAAACCGCGCAAAGATTTTAATTTGGTTTTATAATTTTCCAATTCAGATTGAGTGGGCAAATCACCATAAATGAGCAAATAAGCCACTTCTTCAAACTGCGTTTTTTCTGCCAGGTCGAGAATATTGTAACCACGATAATGTAAATCATTGCCGCTTTTTCCGACAGTGCACAAAGCAGTGTTGCCCGCTACAACGCCCGAAAGCGCTACACTTTTCTTCGGCCTGAAGGCCGGGGTTTCGGTATTATCAGACATTTTTATTTTGTTTAAAAAGATTATCTAATTTTTGTTCGTAATCGTGGTAGCCGATTGTTTGATACAATTCTTCTCTTGTCTGCATCGTATCCAACACATTCTTTTGCGTGCCGTCTTTGCGAATGTGATGATATACATTTTCAGCCGCTTTGTTAGCCGCGCGAAAAGCAGAAAGCGGGTATAAAATTAACCCGACACCTGCATTGCGCAGTTGGTCAACCGTGTACATCGGTATCATTCCAAATTCTGTAATGTTGGCCAGCACAGGGATTCCAGTGGCATCCACAAACTTTTGATAGTAAGATAAATCAGGAACCGCTTCTGCAAAAATAAAATCAGCGCCCGCTTCTTTATAGGCAACCGCCCTTTCCAATGTTTTTTCCAAACCCTCTTTGGCAAAAGCGTCGGTGCGTGCGCCAATTACAAAATGTGCATCGGTCTTCGCATCCACAGCTGCTTTCAGCCTATCCACCATTTCTTCTTTACTCACCACTTCTTTTCCCGGACGATGGCCACAGCGTTTGGCGCCTACCTGGTCTTCAATGTGAAGGGCCGCAGCGCCGGCTTTTATCAATGATTTTACGGTCCGCGCCACATTAAAAGCAGAAGGTCCGAAGCCGGTATCCACATCTGCCATCAAAGGCACGTCAGTTACATTCGTGATGCGGTTGATATCAATCAATACGTCTTCCAAAGTAGTGATGCCCAAATCAGGAATGCCCAGCGAGCCCGCAGCCACACCGCCACCGGAAAGATAAATGGCATTAAATCCTGCACGTTCCGCTAACAAGGCATGGTTCGCATTAATAGCCCCCACAATTTGGAGTGGTTGTTCTTTTTTCATCGCCTCGCGAAACCGAAGGCCTGCAGAGTTGAATGCGTCTGATTTTTCCATAATGGTCACGAAATTACACCGATTATATGAAAGCAATTGGTAGCAGCGGAATAAACGGAGATATTCGCCAGCCAGAACTTAATTGAATTTGAAGCAAGTGGAAGCTATATAAAAATAAAGGAATGTCTTTTTTCAGACAGACCTTACAAGCTTAAAGGCTCTATATAATAACGTGATTTAAAAATGGCATTAAAATGACCTGAAAATACGGAGATGTAACGGGACATTTAATCAGGCTCTGGCACTCATGTGAGAGGTAAGCATTTTTGAAAACATAACAGACCAAAATTCTGCTTTGGCGCGCAATAGTTCAAGCTCTTTTTTTGAAGTATTTAATCCTTTTGCAAAAATGATGGAAGCAGTTTCATGTGAATTATTAAATTCAAACCGAAGCTCTAATACAACGCTTTTTAAATACGCGCTCAGGGTGCTAAAGTTTTTGCGCCTAATAAGGCCTTCGTTGCTGAATAACTGGCAATGGTGCACTTCTTCCAACGATATAATGGTGCTGTGATAATGGTGCGCCTTTCGTTCCACCACAAGGATTTTTCGGTGAATGCCATCTATTCCTATGACGGTATTTGCCAGAACCTCCTGGCTGCAAAAAATGAGGCCGTTATTTGCACCTTCTTTACTTAGCCGTGAACATAGTTTTACTTTTTTTCTTTTTGAAATAAAAGAAATTAAACGCAAAGTAGCGCCAAACATCATTAAAGCGATAAGAAGTATGCAGCCAATTGTGATCATAGGGGAATGAATTTAAGTATAGAAATCATCGGAAATGGTACAACGATTCAAAAAGTGGTTTATTGTGTGGCAGCTATTTTTTCGGGGAATTTTCTTCGGAAACCTGTTTAATGAACAGTAAAGCCATATTTAAGTTTAATTTTTATTTTGCGTGTAAAAGCCCGGAGGAGCCCCCGACAAGCGGTACACCGCTATGAAAATGGCACATTTCGCCACTAAGGTTGTCCTGCCCGACCATTTTCGGCTATCGGATGCGCACTTACCTTTGCCTCTTAAAGATTTAAGATGAAATACAGAACATTAGGAAAAACAGAAGAACGTTTATCCGCCATCGGGTTAGGCTGTATGGGCATGAGCCATGCATACGGAGTCCCTGATGACGAAAAAAGCATAGCCACCTTGCACAAGGCATTAGATTTAGGAATCAATTTTTGGGACACCGCAGACATGTACGCCTTTGGAGAAAACGAGAAATTGATTTCGAAGGTTTTAGTGCCCAACCGAAACAAAGTTTTCATTGCCACTAAATTTGGTTTCCGCCAAAAAGAAGGAAGCACCGGCTTTGCGAACACACCAGGAACTTATTTTGATGGCTCGCCGGCTTATGTAAAAGAAGCAGTAGAGAGAAGCCTGGAACGGCTGAAAATAGAAACCATTGATTTATATTATTCGCATCGTGTAGATCCGCAAGTGCCTGTTGAAGAAACCGTTGGCGCTATGGCAGACCTGGTAAAAGAAGGGAAGATTCGTTATATCGGATTATCCGAGGCTTCTGCTGAATCGCTCCGCCGCGCGTCTAAAGTCCATCCCATTGCCGCATTGCAAAGTGAATACTCGCTGTTGAGCCGCGATGTGGAAGGAGAAATTTTGGATACGTGCCGTGAGTTGGGCATTTCATTGGTTCCTTATAGTCCTTTGGCAAGAGGTATTATTACGGCTACGCTTAATGGAAATAATTCGTTGGCGAAGGACGACTGGAGAAGAAGCGTGCCGCGCTTTGATGAAGCACATTGGGAAAACAATCAGAAACTGGTAGACGAATTTGCTGCTATTGCGAAAGAAAAAAATTGTACACCCGCTCAACTGGCTTTAGCGTGGGTATTGGCACAAGGGGAAGACGTCATCCCTATTCCCGGAACGAAAAAACGAAAATATCTGGAAGAAAATGCTAAGGCAGTGGATATTATTTTAGATGAAAATGATTTTATATCGATAGAAACCGTTTTAAAGAAATATCCGAATGTAGGGCAACGCATCAGCGATGCTAACATGAAATTAGTAAATAAATAAAACGTAAAGTGGTTATAAATCGGATGCAATTCCGATACATAACAAATCATTGAATAGTAAACGAACAAAAAATGAAGATTTTAGTTTTAACCAGAAAGCCCGACTGATATCAGTGTCCTATATTAATAGGGCGTTCATGACATTTGGGAGTGGAGTATTTTTTAATCCGCCTTCCAGGCATAGTCTCAAACTTAAGACTTATAATTACTAGTTGACGATTTAAGTAAAAGCTGATGATACTTTCAAAAGCTTCAGCAATTAATGGATTTAAGCTTATTTTCCGATTGAATGTTTTTGGTCGTCTCGAGGAGGCCAAAATCGAAAAAGCAAGGGACTTTTTAATTTAGATAAAGAATAATCTGTGCAAACGTTTTCATTAAAAATAATCGGAAAATGTTAATTTCGATACGATTATCAACTTGATTGTTCTTGTACCAATTTTTTCATTGTATAAGAATATTGACCCCATTCATCTTGCTAACCTACTTATGATTTTATCAAAATATCGAAAGAATTTAAGAGACTCCAAAATTTTCCTTGAAATAAAATTAATGCGTTTTCTTATTACGCTTAGTTTGTCAATACAATCGCTTTTCACTTTTGCTCAAAGTGAAAGCTTTAATTTTTCCAAGCTTAATACTCATAATGGTCTCTCAAATAACCAGGTTAATACGATATTAAAAGATTCTGATGGATTTCTGTGGTTCGGCACAATGTCGGGACTTAACCGTTATGATGGGTATTCTTTTAAAATATTTCATAAAAACCCTGGCGACAAATATTCATTAAAAGATAATGATATCCTGTCTCTTTTCCAACTTCCTGGCGATAAAATGTGGTTGTCCACAAGAGGAGGCCCCTGCATTTATAATGCGGCAACCGAAAAATTTGATACAGAGATTGATAAGTATTTACACTCATTGGGCCTTCCATCCGGTCAGGTCAGCAATATTGTAAAAGGGAATAATGGAAGGTATTGGTTTCTTTACGAAGAAAATTATCTCTACTTGTATTCTGGAATAAATAAAACCGCAAAACGTTTTACGCATTTTCCTGAATTGAGTCCAAATACAAAGATTGCTTCAGTAAAAGAAACAAAAGATGGAAAATTATGGCTGGTATATGAAAATGGTTTTTTGCAGGAATATAATTTAAAATCAGATAAAATTATATTATCCGCAACTTCTTTACTAAAGATTACCAACGGTAATTTTCCTTACAATCTTCTAATCGACAATGATGGGGATCTCTGGATTTGGTCTTACGTTCGTGGGGTATATCTTTTTCATCCACAAAATAGTTCGGTTAAACAATTTAATGAAAACGCTGGACCATACCAGTTGCGATCTAATCTGGTTAGTCAAATCGTGCAAGACGACAATGGTTTGATATGGGTTGGAACTGACAATGTAGGAGTGACTTTAATCAACAAAAGAGATAACTTTAGGATCAGTCATCTGTTAAATGATCCTGAAGATTCGAAAAGCCTTAGCCAAAACTCGATCCTTTCAATTTATAAAGATGACGAGGGTATCATTTGGCTGGGAACCTACAAGCAAGGAGTTAATTATCTAAACAGCAATATTGTTCAATTTCCCCTTTGTCATCATCAGGAATCCAATGTAAACAGCCTCCCTTACGACGATGTAAACCGTTTTGTTGAAGATAAGGCGGGTAATCTCTGGATCGGTACCAATGGCGGAGGATTGATTTATTTCGACAGAAAAAACAACACATTTAAACAGTATTTGAATGACCCAAAAGATAAAAACAGCCTCAGCAATAATGTAATCGTAGGCCTGTGCATCGATCATAAAGGAATACTCTGGGTTGGAACTTTCTTCGGAGGCCTGAACAGTTTCGATGGAAAGAAGTTTACTCATTACAGGCATGAGGATACCAATCCCTCCAGTCTGGCAGATGATAAAGTATGGGACATTTTTGAAGACAAGGAACAGAATTTATGGGTCGGGACTTTGGGAGGGGGATTGGATTGTTTTGACAGAAAGGAAAACAAGTTTGAGCACTTTCAGAATAAACCGGGGACACCGGGTTTTCTTCCTTCAAATTTTGTTTCCGGAATTCTTCAGGATGAAAAGGGGAATTTATGGGTAGGAACTGATAATGGGATCGCCGTTTTTAAAAAAAATAGCAACACCGGATTCTTATATCAGCATTCAAACGACAAAAAAAGTTTAAGCAATAATAGTGTTATCTCTCTTTTAGAAGACAGCAAACGACGAATGTGGGTAGGAACCCGGGAAGGTTTGAATCTGTTTAATGGACAAACCAAAAAATTTCAACCATTCACAATGTCTGATGGGTTGCCGGATAATATGGTATTAAATATTCTCGAAGACCATAATCAGACCCTTTGGATATCCACACCAAGCGGGCTATGTAATGTTATTCCTGAACAAAAAGAAAAGAGTATTGGGCTTTCGGTGATCAATTATGATGAAAAAAACAACCTGCAGAACCGGGAATTTAATGCGTATGCAGCGCTCAAAACGAGGGAAGGGCAATTGATTTTTGGCGGACCTTCAGGATTTAACATCATTACTCCTTCAGCAATTAAAAAGCCTGTTTATCATCCTAAAATTGTTTTCACCGGTTTAAAGATATTAAATGACAATGTTGCTCCAGGGGAGATGATTAATGGCCGTGTTTTACTTCAGGAATCTTTATCGCAACTTCGGGGAATTGAATTGAGACATAAAGAAAATGTTTTTTCCGTTGTGTTCACTTCGCTTGATTTTACTCACAGCGCCCGCGATAAATATGCATACATGCTGGAAGGATTTAATTCGGATTGGTTGTATACTGATGGCACCCAGCGGACTGCCACTTATACAAACCTCGATCCAGGTGACTATACCTTTAAATTAAAGGTTTTGAATAGCGATAATTCCTGGAGTAATGTAAAAGAGCTACAAATCATTATTGAACCTCCATTTTGGAGAACGCCAATTGCCTATATAATTTATGTCTTGATAGCTGCAGGACTGTTTATCATTATCCGGAGAATCACATTGGACAGAATACATATGCGCTATGAAGTGGCACATCAACGTAGGGAAGCAGAGAGAGTGCAAGCCCTCGATCAGTTAAAAACAAAATTTTTTACCAATGTAAGCCATGAGTTCCGGACTCCGTTAAGCCTGGTACTTGCTCCATTAGACAAAATCATTAAGCAAACTGAAGATGAAGAGCAGAAAAAGCAGTTGAACCTGGTACAGCGAAATGCGAAACGGTTATTAAACCTGGTAAATCAACTGCTCGATTTCAGAAAGATGGAGGTGCAAGAACTAAAATTGCATCCCGCAATAGGTGACATTATTATGTTCAGTAAGGATATCAGTAATTCTTTTATGGACATCGCAGAAAAGAAAAGAATTCAACTTTCATTTTCTTCTAATGTTGAGAGATTGGAAATTTACTTTGATAAAGATAAAATTGAAAAAATCCTGTTCAACCTGCTTTCAAACGCTTTTAAATATTCCCATGAGGAGGGCAGCGTGAGTATAAACCTCTTATATAACCCCCGGGAAAATAATGACATTGATGGAACGCTCGCTATAGAAGTGAAAGATACAGGCATAGGAATCCCCACAGATAAGCAGGAAATGATTTTCGAACGTTTCTTCCAATCAGATGTTCCAGAAAGCATGGTAAACCAGGGAACCGGCATTGGCCTTGCAATTACGAAAGAATTTGTAAAACTTCATAATGGAATCGTCACCGTAAAAAGCGAACTGAATCGTGGCAGTTGTTTTACTGTTTTACTTCCTGCAAAAAAAATATTTGACGCATCAACCCGGGTTACAGCCAATTCTATACCAACAGAGGAGGAAGAACAAATAGTATCGGAAGACAGCCCAAAAAGAGGGAGAAAGAAAACCATAATAATAGTAGAAGACAATGAAGATCTTCGCTTTTATTTAAAGGACAACCTGAAAGGGCAATATCATATTGAAGAAGCTAACAACGGAAAAGAAGGTTGGGAAAAAATAAAATTGCTGAATCCTGATCTTATAGTGAGTGATATTATGATGCCTTTAATGGATGGGGTTGAACTGGCAAGGAAAATTAAATCAGAAACGCTTACAGCTCATATCCCCGTTATTCTCCTCACATCTATGGGAAGTGAGGAAAAGCAACTTGAGGGGTTGAAAGCGGGTGCAAATGACTACATCACTAAACCTTTCAATTTTGAAATCCTTGCGTCGCGGATCAGGAATCTGATAGCACAGCAAAAATTATTGCAGAATAGGTTTCAAAAGCAAATTGAGGTAAATCCGGCAGAGGTTACCATTACACCAGTTGACGAAAAGTTCATGAAACAAGCATTGGAAATTGTTGAAAAGCATATAGATGACCCTGAGTTTTCCGTTGAAGATTTTAGTCGTGACATGTATATGAGCCGTATTACCTTGTACAGAAAAATTCTCTCACTTACCGGCAGAACCCCGATAGAGTTTATTCGCTTGATTCGTTTGAAAAGAGCTGCCCGGTTATTGGAAAAAAGCGGAATGTCTGTAGCAGAAATTGCCTATGAGGTGGGGTTTAATAATCCAAAAAACTTCACTAAATTTTTCAAAGAGGAATTTAAAGTGCCACCATCACAATACGTAGCCAGTAAAGTGGAGAAGGACATTTAATCACTTTTCTTTCATATCAAATCCGCTTGATACAATATAGCTATTGAAAATCATCAGATTGCAACATTTAATACCCAATCTTGCAACATTTGACCCCCATGTCATAAACCGCATAGAGATAATTTTACGGCATCCTCTTAAATGAACGATTGCTTTATATGAATCGAAGATTAGTACTCCTAAATATCCTATGTATTTTGCCTTTTACTGCGCTGCTGGCGCAGTCACCCTCTTATATTAAGACAGACAACGGTATAGTTGTTTTTACTGATTCTGCTTCCACCGGCACTTCTTATGCCGTCAAACTTGAAGTAGTGTCAAATGACGTTATAAGAGTTACAAAAGCCCCCGGAAAAGAAATTACTCCCACCGAAAGCCTGATTATTGTTGGCAATAACATACCTCGGGTTTCCTTCGATGTAATTTCTTCTGAAGAAAATCTGACGCTTAAAACAAAAAAGGTTTCCGTTATCATAGATCGTAAAACGGGCCAGGTTGCTTTCCTGGATCAAAACGGTACAAGAGTACTCAGTGAAGAACCTGCTACCAAAGAAAATTCTTTTAAACCCGTAATATTTGATGGTTCGCGCTTATACAGGATCATGCAGCAATTCCAAGCAAAACCAGACGACGCCTGGTATGGGTTGGGACAACATCAGGAAGGAGTTATGAATTATCGCGGCCAGCAGGTTACTTTCTTTCAAAATAATACCGAAGTGGCTATTCCATTTATGATTTCAAAAAATAACTACGGGATTCTCTGGGATAATTATTCCCTGACAACTGCCGGAGATATCAGGCCTCTTCATTCGCTAAATTCATTGCGGCTTTTTTCTCAAAAGGGTGAAGAGGGATGGCTCACAGCCTCTTATGCCAATGATAAAAATAAACCACAAGAAATCATCACCCAAAGAGCAGAATCGACTATCAATATGGAGTTCCTTGGAGACTCAAAAATTCAGCTTCCAAAAGCATTTAATTCGGCAACCGGTTCAGTTACATGGGAAGGGGATGTTGCAAGTGATCTAAGTGGACTACATCAGTTTCATTTCACTTTTGGAGGCTCGCTGAAAGTTTGGATTGGGGGAAAATTGGTTTTAGATAGATGGCGTAAAGGCTGGAATCCGGCAACATCAATTGTTCCGGTGAATTTGAAAAGTGGCGCAAAAACACCGATCAGGATTGAATGGACGCCTGAGGGTGCCGAATCTTATATATCTTTAAAATGGCAGGAGCCTCTTTCAACTGAGCAAAGTAATATTTTTGGATTTTCTTCTGAAGCCGGGCGGCAAATAGATTATTATTTTATCAAAGGAAATAATATGGATAGTGTGATTTCGGGTTACCGCGATCTCACAGGTAAAGCACCCATTATGCCGAAATGGGCTTTTGGCTTTTGGCAAAGCCGCGAGAGATATAAAACGGAAAATGAGATTCTTTCTGCGGTAAAGGAGTTCCGCGAAAGAAAAATTCCAATCGACAACATTGTTTTAGACTGGAGTTATTGGCGTCAAGCAGAATGGGGTAGCCAGGAATTTGATAAAACACGTTTCCCTTCTCCGGATAGTATGATTGATGTGCTGCATGAAAAATATAATACGCATTTGATGATATCTGTATGGCCTAAGTTTTATAAAGGCATTTCAGTTTACAATGAATTCGATAAGAACGGATGGTTATACAAAAGAAACATAGCGGACAGCCAAAGGGATTGGATAGGTGAAGGATATATTTCTACCTTTTATGACGCATTTAATGCAGGCGCACGAAAAGGATTTTGGGACCTCATCAATAAAAAGCTTTACAGTAAAGGAATCGATGCGTGGTGGATGGATGCCAGCGAGCCGGATATTTTATCCAACGTTAGTCCGGAAACAAGAAAATCGCTAATGGAACCTACGGCTCTCGGTTCTTCAGCTGTGTTTTTAAATGCCTATCCTCTGGAGAATGCAAGAGGGATTTATGAAGGACAAAGGAGCACCAATCGTAACCAAAGGGTGTTCTTACTTACAAGATCCGGCTTTGCGGGCTCACAAAGATATGCTGCTGCTATTTGGAGTGGTGATATCGGTTCGACCTGGACGGATATGAGAAATCAAATAACTGCAGGGATAAATTTTTCGATGTCGGGCGTGCCTTATTGGACCATGGATATAGGAGGTTTTGTAGTGCCTGCGAAATTTGAAAATCCTAATGCAGAAAGTTTAGAAGAATGGAGAGAATTAAATGCCCGTTGGTACCAGTTCGGAGCATTTGTTCCTTTGTTCCGGGCTCATGGACAATTTCCATATCGTGAGATATTCAACATCGCTCCAGAAACTCATCCAGCTTATCAAAGTTTTCTCTATTACGATAAACTTCGCTATCGTTTACTCCCTTATATCTATTCTTTAGCCGGAGCTTCATATCATGAAAACTACACCATCATGCGTGGGCTGGTGATGGATTTTGCTAAAGATACAGCCGTGCTAAATATTGCAGATCAGTATTTGTTTGGCCCTTCTCTGCTTATAAATCCGGTATCTGAATACAAAGAACGGAGCAGATCCGTTTACCTTCCAGAATGCGCGGGCTGGTACGATTTGTATTCCGGAAAATGGTATGCAGGGGGTCAAAAAATCCTTGCAGATGCACCTTATGAAAGGATGCCGGTATTTGTGAAAGCAGGATCTATTATCCCGGTTGGACCGGCGTTGCAATACACGTCTGAAAAACCTGCAGATCCCGTTACGCTTAATGTTTACACAGGTGCCGATGCATCTTTCAATTTGTATGAAGATGAAGGAACGAATTACAATTATGAAAAAGGTGAATACACAAACATTCCCATCAATTATAACGAACACACAAGAATGTTAACCATCGATAAAAGGAAAGGTGAGTTTGAGGGTATGCTGAAAAACAGGGTTTTTAAAATTACGTGGATAGATAAAGATAGAAATATTGGATTTGATATTGGAAGAAAAGCGGATGCTGAAGTAAAATATAACGGCGAAAAAATTCTTATAAAACACAAATGAAATATATCAAAATATGTATTAATGTTTAATCACTTCAAAATTGTCGGCAATGAAAAAAAACAAAATTATGAGGAGGGCATTTAAACTGGTATGGATACTTCTGTCTTTCCTGTTTATGGGTTTGCAAAGCTTTTCGCAAACAAGTGCACGAAAAATTACAGGAAAAGTATTAAGTAAAACAACCGGAGAACCTATATCAGGGGCGAGCATTTCTGTAAAAAACACTTCAAACGCTACCCTGTCTGATTCCGGAGGCCATTTTTCCATTACTGCAAAAATAGGCCAAACGATCGTCGTTAGCTTCACAGGGTTTATCGCGCAAAGTTTTGAGGTAGCGGCCTCTACTGAAAATCTGCAGGTTCAGCTTGATCAAGACTATAACCGGTTGAACGATGTAGTTGTGATTGGCTATGGCGTCCAACAGAAGAAACTGGTAACAGGTGCTACTTCCCAGGTAAAAGGGAAGGACCTTGTAAAGCTAAACACAACAAATGCTTTACAGGCTTTGCAGGGACAAGCGGCAGGCGTTAATATTACGTCCACTTCCGGGCAACCCGGTGGTGGCTTCAAAGTAAATATCCGAGGCGTTGGAACCATTGGAAATGCCAGTCCACTTTATGTGGTAGATGGTGTTATCACCAATGACATTACCTATTTGAACAATTCAGATATTGCTTCGGTTGATATTTTAAAAGATGCTGCGTCATGCGCTATTTATGGTATCAATGGGGCAAACGGTGTTGTCCTCATTACGACCCGCAGCGGA
The DNA here is from genome assembly GCA_051954975.1 of Ginsengibacter sp. Taxonomy (GTDB): domain Bacteria; phylum Bacteroidota; class Bacteroidia; order Chitinophagales; family Chitinophagaceae; genus Ginsengibacter. The sequence goes on from JBQCHE010000002.1 coordinate 187,316, forward strand.
AAGATGGGCAAAAAGAACGGAGAAATTTCTTTTGACGCTTATTACGGCATTCAAAACATTGGCCGCAAACTGCCTTTGTTAAACGCGGAGCAGTATGCTGCCATGCAAAATGAAGCGGCCCTTAACAGCGGTAAAGCTCCTCTATTCACTCAGGCACAAATTGACGCACTGGCACAAGGAAGCAAAGATTTACCTGCTCACGGAACGGACTGGTTAGACCAGATATTTTCTTCTGATGTGCCCATGCAGAATTACAACCTTGCTGCCAATGGTGGAACTGATGTATCATCTTATTCATTGGGAATGTCCTATACGGAACAGGGAGGAATAATCGGTGGTTCTGATCTTTCCGATTACAAGCGCTATGACTTCCGCACAAATTCTGAACGTAAACTTTACGATGGCGCATTGAAAGTAGGAGAACATCTCACATTTTCTTTCATAGATCAAAAAGGGATTGCTGATGGTGGATTATATTCCGGTAATGTTTTGGCGAGCGCGATAGGTACAAGCCCTTTATTGGCTATGTACGATGCAAAAGGCAATTATCTGAGCAGCCTTAATTCCACAGTATATAACGGCGGAGTTTGGAATAATACTGAAGCGAATCCTTATGCATTGATGCATTATAATAACCAGAATGACGGCAAGACGCAAAAAGTGATAGGAGATTTTTATGCAGAACTGCAGCCTGTAAAGAATTTAAGAATAAGAACAACTTTTGGCATCAATTACTCTTCTTCTGCTAATCACAGCTATAGACCTGAGTATGATAAGTTATCTGTGTATGCTTACAATCTTTATGAAAGCATTGGCCAGGGTGGTTCGCAGGGATATACCTGGAACTTTGATAATACGATCAACTATGTGGTTAGTGTTAAAGACCACCGATTTGACGTTCTTGCCGGTAGTGCAATCCGGAAATACCAGGGAACTTGGTTCAGCGGGAATAATACAGGACCTACTTTATTCAGTTCTTTTGACCGTGGCTATCTGAGTAATTCCATGGTTACTTCTATTTCGATGAGTTCCGATACTTCTGCTGCCAACAGGCAAACCGTAACCCATGGTATGTCATTATCAGGAAATGCAAATGCAGTGTATGCACAATCTTCCTTCTTTGGACGTGTAAATTATAGTTTTAAAGAAAAATATTTAGCATCTGCTATTTTCCGTGCGGACGGTTCAACCATGTTTGCCCCCGGTCATCAATGGGGCTATTTCCCATCACTTTCTGCAGGATGGGTCGTAAGCAGCGAAAATTTCATGGCATCCACTGGTGATTGGTTAAACTTCCTGAAAGTAAGGGCCAGTTGGGGTTCAAATGGTAATGATGGTATTTCAGCTTTTAATTACCTTTCTTTAATCTCTTTATCAAACGCCCGTTACAATTTTGGCAATGATAATACCACCTTGACACAAGGTTCTTATCCATCAACAATTGGCGTTGAAAGCACTAAATGGGAAACTTCACGACAGACTGATGTTGGCATAGATGCCAGGTTTTTACATAACAGGTTAGACATGAGCCTGGACTGGTACAATAAAACCACAAAGGACTGGTTAATTGCTGCTCCCCTCCTGGCTACTGCCGGTGTTTCCACCAATCCTTTCATTAACGGTGGCGATGTTACCAACAAGGGAGTAGAAGTTCAATTATCTTATAATGGAAACGTGGGGAAAGACTTTAGCTATAGTGTTTCCGGTTCGTATGCTTATAATAAAAATTTAGTAAATAATATCCCTACTGCCGATGGGATTATTCATGGTGGTACAAATAGCCTGTTTGTCAATGGTCCTGAATTTTTCCGTGCTTCAGCAGGTAATCCTATTGGTTATTTCTGGGGTTATAAAACTGCGGGAATTTTTCAGAATGAAAAGGATGTTCTGGCGTGGAGTGGTAAAAACGGACCGCTTCAACCTGATGCACATCCAGGGGATGTAAAGTTGATGGATCTAAACGGTGATGATGTAATTAATGCGGATGATAAAACAAACATCGGTGATCCAAACCCGCACCACGTTTTTGGCTTCAGATTTTCGGCTAATTACAAAAACTTTGATCTCTCGGTTAATACCAACGGGGTAGCCGGCAATAAAATAGTCCAGTCTTATCGTAGTCCCGGCCAGTGGGCCGACTGGACCACGGATATTCTTAGCCGTTGGCACGGAGAGGGCACGTCGAATACAATGCCACGGATAACCCAAAACAGTTCGAACTGGGTGGAATTCTCGGATCTCTATATCCATGATGGAAGCTATTTGAGGGTCTCAAATATTACACTCGGATACAATCTCGCCAAAGTCGTAAAATGGAAATACCTGAGCCAGCTGCGCTTATATGTGGCCGTTCAAAACCTAATCACGTTTACAAAATACAATGGTATGGATCCTGAAGTAGGTGCATCTTCTTATGATGCCTCGGGGACGTACAGTTTTGGACAGGGTATCGACAACGGGTTTTATCCTCATCCGAGAGTCTATATGGGAGGCATAAATATTATTTTCTAATTGCAAAAAATATAATCATGAAACGATATATAATTATCATCACCGGGATAATAACATTTACCTCGTGCAAGAAATTTCTTACGACCGAACTAACTGATGCAGTACAAACAAATATTACCTATTATAAAACACCTTCGGATGCATTTACGGCGCTGACAGGATGTTACAACGGACTTGATTTAATTTATAACAGCGATGCAATCCCGGCTGAGTTGGAAGTTTTTTCTGATAATAGTTTTGGTGGTACAGGAGCTTTTGACGGCTATGGATGGGAAATGATCGATGAATTTGATAAAAATGTTTCACCTTCCGATGCTTCCTTCCATAGCTCTGGATGGAAGCAGTATTACCAGGTTATTTACCGTTGCAATGTACTGCTCCAAAACATCGATAATGTTAATTGGGGCGACAGCACGGCGCTGAGGAAGAAATATACTGCCGAAGCTAAATTTATTCGTGCCTACTGTTATTTGGATATGGTTCGCCTGTGGGGAAACATTCCTTTGATCATAACACCAACAAGCGATAATGTGCCGCAAGCCGATCCCGAAGCAACGTTTACACAGATCATGAGTGATTTACGGTACGCCGGCGATAGTCTTCCTTCGGATCCCTACACAAGTGTACCAAGTGGCAGGGTTACCAAATGGGCTGCAGAATCTTTATTGGCACGTGCCTACCTGTTCTATTCCGGTTACTATGGAAAGCCAACGATTGGCGACGAAACCGCTGCTACAGCTTTGGCTGCTGCCGAAGACGTAATTGCGCACAGCGGGCATTCATTGGTTAGCGATTTCAACACTTTGTGGCCAGCCGCTTCAATCGCCAAAAACGTTCCTTATGCGGGTGAAGAAAATCCCGAGGTTGTTTTTTCCATAAAATATTCTTCAACAGACAATTGGTCCGCGGATGCTACCGGCAACCGGTGGATGGTGATGGAGGGAATACGTTCACAAAGTATTTATCCATACCAGACCGGGTGGGGTGGATGTACCGTAGATCCTAAACTCTGGAACGCGTATGTGCCCACCGATACGCGTCGCTTTGCTACCATACTTTCTGTAAATGACGAAAATCTTGCTTACAATAAATCAAGTGATTGCCGTGAATACACAGGCTATTTTTTGAAAAAGTATGCCATGCTATGTGATCAGAACGGAACTTCTGTTGTTTCAAATTTTCAGACCGGCCAATACCAGGATTTTTTCGCCATTCGCTATTCAGATGTTTTGCTGATGGCGGCAGAATTAGGAAGCCCCAATGCGGTAGCCTATTACAACCAGGTACGCGAAAGAGCAGATTCTACAGTTGCTCCGGCGTCCTCTGTTACCAAAGCAGATATTTTAGAAGAAAGGCGGTTAGAATTTGCGGGTGAAGGCATTCGTTATTGGGATCTTTTGCGCCAGGGTATTGATGTGGCTGCGGCTACTATTGCATCCAATACAACAGTTTCAAATTTTAATGATGGCACGGCCAATCCGCCTTCTGCTTCAGAATTGGAGGCAAATATCAAAGCAACAGGTGGATTTCAACAAATACCCAGTGATCAGATTACTTTATCCTCTGGAACCCTGAAACAAAACCCGGGTTGGTAACATAAATTAACTACTTAAAAATATAAAGCCATGAAACTTAAATTTATAATTTTAATTGCCTTTTCAGGATCCGTGTTGTTATTCTCTTCCTGCAGGCCGAAAAATTACGAGTTGGGTAATGTTCTCGATAAAAATGCATTGAAGTACACCATTACGCCTTCATCAGCGAATCCCAATAATATTATTTTAACCAGTTTGACGCCAAACGTTACTCCTGTTTGGATGACTCCTTATGGACAATCTTTACGGGTAGAAGACACTGTCAATATCCCTTTTCCCGGATCTTATAAATTTGTTTACGGCGTGGAGAGTGACGGAGGATTTGTTCAGGCTGATACAGCGACAGTTATTATAAGTTCGCTCGATCAAAATGCGGTAAACACACCAATGTGGACAGCGCTTACAGGCGGCTTTGGACAATCGAAAACATGGGTAATGGATGTCGATGCTAATGGTGTAAGTAAATATTTCACAAGTCCATTTTACTTTGGTGGTACAGGATGGGAATGGGACCCTGCATTTAAAGATATAGGTTGGTCAGGAGTTGCAGCGGGCGACTACGGTACAATGACTTTTGATTTGATTGGCGATGCACACTTTAGCTCGGATAATAAAATGTTTCCGGATTTGTCAGGAACAGGAAAATTCATGTTATACACGGCTACAAACCAGTTGGCAACTATTGGTGCTCAAGTCATACACGATAAAGCAGAAGGTAATAATGTTGCCGATTGGAACGCAAAAATGACAATCAAATCGCTTACTGACAGTACAATGCAACTTATTGCCAAAGAAAATGCAGACAATTGGCTCATTTACAATTATATCACCCTGGATTATTACAACAGGCATTAGTGGACCGATAAATTAATACTGAAAAACCGGAAATGTTTTAAGATATTTTCGCTCTTTACTACTCTTCGAAAATCTCAATGAAAAAGATATTTCCTCTGGATATTGGCATATAAAACAGAATTTTATTTAAATAAAATTTTCCAAAACAAAAAAGTAAAGTCAGTGCATAAAAGAATAATTAAAAAAAAACAAAACATCCGGTTTTATCCCAACTGTTTATATTCAACAGATATTTTAGGGATATCCATAACGTAAAAGATAATCCCTATTTTTTTAACCGTAAAACAAAATGTAAATCAAAAGATGGGAATTAATGGGAATCGAACTTTGTAAATATTTGCTGTAACCTTTATCTGTAGCGGTTTTCAATATTTTAATTCTTTTTGATTCTTTTTAATTTTACCTTAAAGTGGCCTCGACAGGAATCGAACCTGTATCTGGAGCTTCGGAAACTCTTATACTATCCATTGTACTACGAGGCCGGATGATTTATCATTTGCTATTGCCCGAAGGCTGCAATATTACTTCCAAATATTTTAACAGCAATGGCTATTAATATCACCCCAAAAAATTTTCTTATCACGGAAAGCCCGCTTGGGCCTAAAGCCCTTTCCACCCAGTTTAGCGATTTTAAAACAATAAAAATTACAACGCAGTTGATCAGTATGCCCAGCAAAATATTGATATCATGATAACCGGCTTTTAACGACATAATAGTGGTGAGCGTTCCCGAGCCGGCGATAAGGGGAAAGGCTATAGGAACCATGCTTCCGCTTTTTGGATTTTTTTCCTGTTTAAAAAAATCCACTCCTAAAATCATTTCCAGGCCGATGATAAATATTACAATACTTCCGGCAACTGCAAAAGAATGAACATCCAGCCCTAACAGGTTTAGGAATTGTTCGCCCAAAAACAGGAAAAGTATCATCAGCGTTCCCGAAGCAATGGTAGCCTGGAACGAACGTATCTGGCCGCCCATCTTATCTTTTAATGAAATCAATACCGGTATTGAACCTAATATGTCTATTACTGCGAATAAGGTGAAGCTTATCGTGAGTAATTCACTTTTAGAAATATTGGCAATGCTGGGCATTCTTTTTTTTTCAAATGTAGCAAAGATGGCGCAGAGCGCACAGAGGCTTTATATTTGTTTTCGGTTGTCAACGGGCATTACAGGTTGATTGTTGCTCCTGCATTTACATTGAATCCTTTCGTCGTAAATCCGCGCGTCACAAAATATTTTTGGTCGGTAATATTTTGTAAATCGGCGAAAAGTGTAAACATCTTTTTGATTTGATATTGGCCATACAATCCCAAAGTATAATATCCATTTAACTTGTAAGACGGGCTGTTATATTGAGGTTCAAACGATTCACTTGCGGTTTTGAATTTTACAGAAAGAAATAATTCTTTGGAAGCCTGTAAACCGAGGGATAAATTAAAAACATTTTTTGGCCTCTTGTATAGATTGTAGTACGAAGTATCTTTTTCTGCGCTGCCGGCAGTAAAAATTTTACCATCCACATAGGTATAATTTAAGTTAGCAGAAAATATGGGTGATAGCTTGAAATGCGCTTCTGTTTCTATGCCGTAATCCTGCTGCTTATCCGCATTTATATATTTGTTGGCATAAGTGATTGGGTCAGTATAAAAGTAAAAAATATCTTTTCCGTTCATGGCAAAGCCAGTTATCCTGGCATTTATGTCATTTGAAAAATACTGGAAACCTGCTTCAAAGCTGGTGGTGACTTCCGGTTTTAAATTTTTGTTTCCATATTCTGAATATAATTGATAAATTGATGGCACGCGGTAGCCGGATGAAGCGCTGGCATAAATTTTATAATGATTTTTAAAAACAAAAAACGGATTAAATGAATAGGTAAAATTGGAACCATAGATATTGTGGTGATTGTATCTGCCGCCAATTTGAGCATTGAGCCCTTTTTGCTTTTTCAACATCAAAGACGCATACAAGCTATATTGGCTGGTCTTTGCAGAATCCGACGAAATGGGAACAGCCGGAAAGCCATAATCAGGAAGAAAAATATACAACTGGTCACTGGAATTTTGCCTGAAATCTGCGCCGGTAAGCAATTCAATATGGTCTGTAAGATGCAGATTTGCATACATTTCAGCGAAGTGGGAAGAACCATTATATTTTCCTTTTTGATATTTTGAAAAACCGCCTACGTCTGTAGAATCATCTTCATAATTCCTGTTGAAGCGGTTATAATTGTATTGCAGCCTGATAAAGCCTTTATTGAGTTTATAATCTATCGAAGAGCCTGCTATAAAATTGGTGTTGTGATTCGTATAATCCTTGTCATCCCGGAAAGCCCCCGCATCAATGTCTGCATGGTTGCTATTGTATTTTGCAAAAAAATGCACCGATGTGTTTTTCAATGGTTTTAGGCCGTACTTCAGCATTACAGCATCCTGGTTAAAACTGTCATCGTCAAAATTGTTTTTTCCAGTAGAATCGTAAGCCGACGAAAATCCACGGCTGTAGATTCTGTTGTAGGATGCAAAAAACGTTTGTCCATTACCGTTATTGCCACTCAATGAAATTCCTTCTTTGTAAGTTTGATAACTACCGGCAGAAAAGTCCACGTTCAGGCTCAGCGGTTTTGAAGATGATTTGCGCGTAATGATATTAATCACGCCGGCTACAGCATCTGACCCATATAAGGTAGATTGTGCTCCTTTTAAAATTTCTATTCTTTCGATATTGTCCAATGCAAAATTATTCAGGTCAAATTCGCTGCTGATGCCCGCTGCATCATACAACGGCACGCCGTCAATGAGGATTAATGTATTGGCAGATGATGCGCCGCGGGTATAGACCGTTTGGTTGGTTCCCAAATTATTATCCGCTCCGTTTATGGTGATTCCGGGTTGATTGTTGAGCACTTCACCTAACGATTTGCCAAAACTTTTTTGTAGCTCTTCGCGTGTGATTACGTTCACTACTTTGCCTGTTTGGGATTGTTTTAATAACGACTTTGTGGGTGTAACCACTACCTCGTCCAGTGTGGTAACAGAAGAATCCTGTTGTGCCCAACCATAACTGCTGATAAATACAGCAGCCGCAATAAAAAATCCTTTTTTCATTCGTAAAATTTTTTTTTGTGACTGCTTCCGATTAAAGAAAGAAATATAAATGCCTCCCCGGCTTTTACACTCCATGCTTTTCACCCGAAAGCTTCGAATTGTTGACTCGTGACTGGCAGGTCTTCTGGCTTGGCTAATGTTGAACACCTTCCCATCCGCCACGGGCGAACAGTGGTATGAAGATTCAACACGGTGAATGGGATGGCCAACGATGAATTGATCTTTAATTGTCCAAACCCTTAATTCACTTGCCTTACAGCTACGGGGATAGCTCCGGAATTGAACCGGATTCCCTTTTTAATTCTCTGCCTGAGGCGGAGAAACCAATCAGGCTGCAAATGTAAAAGCAAAAAAATTGAAATTCAAAAATGGCGAGGCTGCTAACATTAAAATGAGCAGGAAAAAATTGCGGATTATTTATTGCTTTACTGTAAGACGCTGCATGCTACTGATTAAATTTTAGCGACACACCCGCATAAAAATTTCTTCCGGGCGCAGCATTGTAATATCGTCCGGCTGCTGCGTTTATGTCGTAACCCAGACTGTATTTTGTATCCAAAATATTATCCGCGCCCGCAAAAATTATAGCGCCGGTTTTTTTATCCACATTGATTTTAAATCCCAGTTTCGCACCTAAAAGGCTATAGGATGAACCATAAACAGAATTGGCATCGTTGAGCGCAATTTTATCTGAATAATTATAAGTTACGTTTAAAGTGAGGCCGGCTTTTGATTGCACGTCAATGCCTGCCACCACTACATTTGGCGCTGCGCCTGGCAATTTATTTTTTGAAAAATCATCATTTACCTGCTTAAAATTTCCATAATGAAAATCGTGTAAAGCATAGCTGGCCCATACTTTCGTAGCGCTGATAAAATGGCGCGGCCTGTCTGTTAATTGATACGAAGAGTACGCTTCTATTCCTTTTTGCTTGGTACTACCTGCATTCACATAATAATAAACGCCGTCCACATCAATTCGTTGCACTATGGTGTTGTTCAAATCAAACAGGAAGGCGCTTATATCAAAATAAAGTTTGTTACCTAAAGTAGCGCCTTTGAATCCTAATTCATAATCCATTCCATCTACCGGTTGCAAATTTTTTCCAAACAAACCATCCGACCTGAGTACTTCGGAAACAGTGGGCGGAGAAAAGCCGCGCGCAATGCTTACGTAGGCTGACATTTGTTTTTTTAATTGCTTAAGAACGGCGAGATGTGGCGCTATTTGATTTTTGAAAATTCTTTCCTGTGTGGTGGAAGGCCTTGCATGAAGATTTACATCACTGATAGAAGATTTGTTCATGCTGGCGCCGCCGGTTATTGACCAGCCTTTGGGCAATTCCAGGTTTGCCTGGGCAAAAATCATGTATTGCCAGTTGTTTAAATTATCGTCGGATTGTAATGAATCTGCAGTGCCGCGTAAGTTGCTATAATCTCTTGTATTAAAAAATCCTTTTTGAGCCTCCGCGCCGAAATCAATCTGGAGGTCGGATTGTTTAATTTTCTTTTTGAATTCAAATACGCTTCTGCCTCCAAAATGCGGCTCCTGGCGGTATTCATACACCCTGATGCCGGGGTTAATAAAATCGGTATAAGATCCATATACTGAAGTCTTGTTATACCAATGATCATTGAACACATATTGACTACTAAATGAAGTCAAAAATATTTTTTGATAGATGGCTGCTTTTGCCTGTACTGCGCCGGGAAACGGCCCCGCCGCAGGCCTTGCCTGTTTAGGGTCAGCATTGTATTGAGTAAGATTCAGGCCGCCGGGCGTTTGATAGTAGAGATCGCTGTAAGACATAAAAGCATGAAGCGATTGTTTGTCGCTTACTTTCAATTGGCTTTCCCAGCTCGCAATATCTCTCCGCATTTTTGCCTGTTGCCGGTATCCATCGCTGGTTTGATGAGAAAAATTGAAACTGTTTCCGCGGTTGGCATCGCCGGTTTTTACATTGGCATTTATGCTATGCGTGTTATAGCTCCCTGCTGAATAATCAATTGATGCTCCCGCATTCCATACATCGGGCAATGTATGAATAAGCATTGCTCCTCCAATGCCAGCGCCATATAAGCTGCTGGCAGGCCCTTTGATAATTTCTATTGAATTGAAATTGTAAAAGCTCAATTGATTTAAATACGTATTGCCACTCGGATCTGTAAGTGGAATATCATTCAGATAAATTTTGACGTCCCTCACACCAAATGGCGAGCGTAACGAACTGCCACGGATATTAAGCCGGTAGCTTCCCGGAGATCTTTCTTCCATGCTTACACCTGGCGTAATATTTACAGCAGGTAAAATTGACAAGTTGCCAAAACGGTTTAATTGCGACTGCCCGATGACACTTACAGGCGCTGCGACCTTTATCAGGCTTCGGTTTTGTTCATACGCTTTTACAATCACATTTTCTAAAATCAGGGCCGAATCTTCGTTATAAATGTGTTGAGCTGAAACAAAAAACGGAAGTAATACAAAAATTATAAGGAAATGCTTCATCAGAGATATGTGCTTAATCAGGCACAAAAGTAACCAATAATATTTCTATCTTTCCTTAATGAAACTTACGAAGCAGCTTTCGCTATTTGATTTCACAATCGTTATGGTGAGCCTCGTAATTGGTATGGGAATTTTTCGTACACCTTCCAATGTAGCCATGGCCGTGAGCAGTCAGGCCGTTTTTTATGCCGCATGGATTGTGGGCGGATTCATTGCATTGTGCGGCGCGCTTACTTATGCAGAAATCGGCAGCCGTATGCCGGTGACAGGCGGTTATTACAAAGTGATTGCCTTTGCGTATCATCCCTCGATTGCCTTTGCCATTAATTGTATTATTCTTGTCTCCAACGCGGCCTCGCTTGCGGCGGTTGCACTGGTGGGCGGTGAATATATTACAGGAGTTTTAATTCCGGCGTCACAACGGCAGCAATGGATATCTAACCCCGAAAACGCGCTTTATATTCAACACCTGCAAATTGCCATTGCAGTTTGCGCTGTCATTATTTTTTATGGGCTTAATCTGATGGGATTAAAAATGAGCGCCCGCACTCAAAACATTTTGACCGTTATCAAAATTCTGATGGTAATTGCGCTGATAAGCCCTTTATTTTTCGCCAGCAATGCTTCTTCTGCAAATATGGCTGTTATTTCCGCAGCCGGCGTTTCTCCTGCCTGGACTGAATATTTAAAATCGTTTGGTGTTGGTCTTGTGGCGGTAAGCTTTACCTACGGTGGCTATCAGCAAACAATCAATTTTGGGGAAGAAGTAGTTCAGGCGAAAAAAAATATTCCACGCGGCATATTTTTCGGAATCATTATTATTATCCTGCTTTATTTTCTTATCAATTATGCCTATGTAAATGTAATTGGCTTTGAACAATTAAAGACAGCAAAAAATATTGCGGCAATAATGGCTTCAAAAGTTTTTGGCCAAAATGCTGAACGAATCCTTTCGGTGTTACTTTTTTTAAGTGTGCTTGCCTATGTAAATATTTCGCTGATGAGCAACCCGAGAGTAATGGCGGCCATGAGTGATGACCATATTTTGTCGCCGGCGTTTAAAAAAAGAAACAGGAAAACGGAAGCGCTTACCACTTCGCTTACGGTTTTTTCAATCCTATCCGTTTTTATCATTTTCTGGGCGAAGGAATTTGATACCATCCTGAGCTTTACTATTTTTTTGGATTGTTTTGGAATGGCGTTCTCGGCCGGCTCAATTTTTATCATCCGGAAAAGAACTGCTTACCTTGATAACAGCGGCATTTACATAATGAAATTTTACCCGCTGCTGCCCTTGATTTTTATTGCAGCTTATGTATTTGTTGGCATCAGTATTTTGGTGACCCGTACCAAAATATCGCTGGTGGGGCTCGCGGTATTAGCTGCGTTTGTTGTTTTATATTTTGTAGCAGAAAATTTTAAAAAAAATCCAACAATAAATCAAACGGATAATACCTGATGAAAAGTAAAGCAACAAATACCACAGAATTTTATTTTGAAAAAATATACATACTCAAGTTTAAATACAGAATTAATGGATTCAAAATTAATTTCCTATATCATCAATGAGCTCGGAGAAGATCGTGAAAATTATTTTAATGCGGTTTCACCGCCGATTATTCAAACCAGTAATTTTTCGTTCAACAAAGTGGATCAGCTTCGAAAAGCATTTGAAGATGAATATTCCACTTTTTTATACAGCCGCGGCTTAAACCCCACTGTCCGGATTTTATCTCAAAAGCTTGCTGCGCTTGATGGAGCAGAAGATTGCCTGGTATGCAACAGTGGCGCCTCGGCCATATTTGCGGCTGTTTTGTCACAGGTTAAAAGCGGAGATCATATTATTTCTGTCGATCAACCCTACACATGGGCGCAAAAACTGTTCAATAACATTTTGCCGAAATTCAGTGTGTCAGTGACGTATGTGGATGGAAGGGCTATTGAGAACTTTGAAGCTGCCGTGCAGCCAAACACACGCATTATTTACCTGGAAACTCCTAATAGCTGGAGTTTTTATTTGCAGGACCTGGAAGCGGTTTCCAAATTGGCGCGTTCAAAAAACATTATTACTATTTGTGATAACAGTTATTGTACCCCATTATATCAAAGGCCAATTGATTTTGGCATTGATCTCGTTTTGCAAAGCGCTACCAAGTATTTAAACGGCCATAGCGATGTGGTAGCGGGCGTATTAAGCGGCAAAAAAATACTGATTGAAAAGATTTTTAACAGTGAATACCTCAATATGGGAATCGGCATTTCGCCTTTTAATGCATGGCTCATTCTTCGCGGATTAAGAACGCTTCCATCGCGTTTGGAAAAGAGTTCAACTACCACTAAAAAAATTATCAGCTTCCTGGAAAGCCGTGATGAAGAAATTCATTATCCGTTTAATCCAAACTTTCCTCAATATGAACTCGCCAAAAAACAAATGCTTGGCGCAGGCGGATTGTTTTCTTTTGTTCTGAAAGCAAAAACCATCAGGGAGATTGAGAATTTTTGCGAGGGCTTGAAGTACATCTTAATGGCCGTAAGTTGGGGCGGTCATGAATCGCTCATCATTCCCGGATGTGCATCCATAAAGCCAAATGAGTTTGATCCGAGTAATAAAGTTCACCGAAGGTTAAGAATGTACGCGGGCCTTGAAGAACCGGATTATTTAATTGAAGATTTGGAAAGGGGTTTTAATAACATGGCGTCATCAACTTGAAAGATTTTTATGAATAGGGCAGTTTAAGGAGGCCTTTTGCCACTTATCATAATTTTAGCTCATTTGTGCACTTACTTTATTGCGTTCTTTTATATTTGCGAATGCAAAAATTTATAGTATTCGTACTTATTCTTTTTACAGCTACTGATATTTCTGCACAGAAAAAATGGACGCTGCAGGAATGTGTGGATTATGCGATGGCGCATAATATTTCAATAAAACAATCCGAACTGCAGTCTGACCTTTCCGCAATAACTTACAAGCAAAGCAAGCTTTCCCAAATACCCACTGCCAATTTTTCTAACAGCGATGGCTACCGTTTTGGAAAATCACAAAATCCTTCTACCGGTATTTTAGAAAATCAGAATTACTTTACTGTGGGCCTGAATCTTCAAACCAGCGCCGAAATTTTTAACTGGTTTTCGAAAAAAAACACAATTCTTGCCAACGAATGGTCACTGGCAGCTTCCAGGGCCGCGACTGATAAACTGAAGAACGACATCGCTTTATCTGTTGCCAATTCTTATTTGCAGGTGTTGCTGGCGCGAGAGCAGGAAAAAATTGCAGAAGTTCAGGTAACGCAATCCCGGTCGCAGTTGGAAATCGTAAATAAACAGGTTGCTGCCGGCTCTTTGCCCGAATTAAATGCAGTAGAGATTGAATCGCAATTGGCCAACGACACTTCTAATTTAATTACCGCTGCCGGAAATGTTACGCAGGCTAAATATGTATTGATGTCTTATATGAACATTGATGCAGCCGATTCATTTGATGTAGATGAGCCGCCCATTGACAAAATACCGCTGCAACCTATTGGTGATTTACAACCCGAAGACGTGTATGCATCCGCATTAAAAAATCTTCCTCAACAAAAAGTGAACGACTTTAATATAAAGGCGGCTGAAAAGGATATGCTGGCGGCTAAAGGAGCGCTTTATCCCAGCATATCTGCATTTGGTGGCCTGAGCACCAGTTACGGATATTCACGAACACCCTACTTTACGCAGGTATTTAATGGGTATAAGCCCAGCGGCTTTGTAGTAATGGATGCCATGGGCAACGTAATTAACGATTACAACATCCAACAGCCCTCATTTGTAAACGGAGAAAAAAAATATATTATTTCTCCCAAATTTGGCACTCAGTTTAATGACAACTTTGGGCAAACCATCGGTATAAGTTTGAGTGTCCCGATTTTTAATGGATGGCAGGCAAAGGCCGGCTACCACCGTTCTAAAATCAATTTGCGGAATATGCAATACCAGGAACAACTGGATAATCAAACTTTAAAACAGGATATTTACCAGGCTTATAATGCGGCAATCGTGGCCAGGCAAAAATTTGCTTCGTCATCAAAAGCCGTGGAATCAGCGCAAAAAAGCTATGATTATACCCTGTTGAGGTATAATGTCGGGATGATAGGAACGCTTGACCTGATAACCAATCAGAATAATTTATTTACAGCCAAACTTCAATATGTAATTAACCAGTTTGATTATATATTTAAAATGAAAGTGCTGGAGTATTATAAAGGACAGGGACTAAAACTGGAGTAAAAAATTTGTACGCCCGGCAAAACGTGTTGATAACAGATAATAGTTTAAACCAGTTTAAACCAAAAACTAAAATGAATTAATTTAAAACTGACCGGAACTTTTGTGATCATGCAATTATGATGTAGAAAGCACCGCGTTTCAAAAATTATATAAATCACATTATTTCAAAAAAGCCGGAACTCATTATGAATAAAACTCTCAAATGGATAATTATTGTTTTGGTAATCCTAATTGTGGCGTTGATAGTGCTGAAGAAAGCAGGCATAATCGGCAAAGATAACGGAATAAAAGTAACTGCCGAAAAAGTGGTGCACCGCACTATTGTAGAAACCGTAAATGCCAGCGGCAAAATTTATCCTGTGATAGAAGTTAAATTAAGCCCGGATATTTCAGGTGAAATTGTAGAACTGGATGTGGCCGAAGGCGACAGCGTTAAAAAAGGCCAGGTGCTGGCCAAAATTTATGGCGATATCTACCTGACACAAAAAGACCAGGCGGAAGCCGTAGTAAAGCAACAACAGGCCCAGTTAGCCGATGCGCAGGCATCCATAGGCGCTTTGGAAGCCAATCTTGCGCAGGCGCGGGAAACCTTCAATATGCAAAAGCAATTGTACGATCAAAAAGTAATTTCAAAAAATGAGTTCAACACCGCTGAAGCCAATTATAAATCAGCCATTGCAAATCTGAATGCGGCAAAAGAAGGCATACACGGAAGCATGGCTGGTGTTCAAAGTGCTCAGGCTGCCTTGCAAAAAGCCAATAAAGATTTAAGGCTCGCAACGCTTGTTTCGCCGATGGATGGGATTGTTTCGTTGCTGAGCGTAAAGAAGGGAGAAAGAGTAGTGGGAAGTTCGATGATGGCCGGAACAGAAATGATGCGCATAGCAGACATGGGCAAAATGGAGGTGAGGGTAGATGTTGGCGAAAATGATATTCCCAAGGTAAGGCTTGGCGATAGCGCCACTATTGAAGTAGACGCTTATAACGACAGAAAATTCACCGGAGTGGTTACCCAAATTGCGAGCAGCAGCAATGGCGCTTCTACGCAAAGCGACCTTGCGAATACAACCACCGATGTCACCAATTACAAAGTGTATATCCGCTTAAATCCCGATTCGTATAAAGATTTGCTGGAAGGGCCGACCAGGAAAAGATTTCCGTTCAGGCCGGGAATGAGCGCCAGCGCAGATATTCAAACCAAAACGCATCAGAATGTTTTATCCATTCCAATCAATGCGGTAACTACAAGGGAAAAAAATGATTCTACCAAAGCGCCGGGCGCCAACAAGCCTGCAAGTGATGACATGTCGGCTAATACAACCAACGTTGATGATTTGGAGATCGTGGTATTTATCGTGCAGCCGGAGGGTAAGGTAAAGATGCAAAAAGTAAAAACCGACATCCAGGATATTAATTATATAGAAGTAACTGATGGATTAAAAGAGGGCGATGAAGTGGTTACAGGCCCTTATGATGTAGTTTCGAAAACCCTCAAGAGTGGTGATAAAGTAAAGATTGTTTCCAAAAATGAAATTTTTAGTGTAAAGAAGTAACGCATCTTTCTTATAGAAAAGAAAGAGAACAGAATAAAAATGATGATTATTTGTGCCTTTACTCTAACACAGTTATACCAGCGCTTCATATAGTACTTCCACAGGATGCAAAGCCTTTACACCGGTGCCATCTTTTACCTGATGACGGCAACTGGTTCCTCCCGAAGCTATAATAACCTCAGGCGCAGTGTTCCTTATCGTTGGAAATAATACCAGTTCGCCAATTTGCATAGATAAATCATAATGCTCTTTTTCAAAGCCAAAAGAACCAGCCATGCCGCAGCAGCCGGAGCGGATTTCTTCTGCAGAATAGTTTTCCGGTAAGGACATCATTTTTAAAGTAGGCGCAGTGGATGATAGCGATTTTTGATGGCAATGCCCCTGCAGTTTGATATGTCGTTTTTCTGTAGTAAACGAACTTTTTTTGATATTTCCTTTTTCGATTTCCCGGCCGATAAATTCATCAATGATAAAAACGTTTTTAGCAAGCGCCCTTGCCGTGGCAAGATTAGGCTCATCGGCCAAATCTATATATTCATCGCGAAAAGTAAGGATGGCACTGGGTTCTATGCCCAACAGTGGAGTCTCTTCATTAATAATTTTACTGAATATTTTTATATTCTTGTTAGCTATTTTTTTGGCGTGCTTTATCAGGCCTTTTGACATCCACGCTCTGCCGCTTTCTTCATGGTCAGTCATCAATACTTCATAACCGAGTTTTTCTAAAAGAAGAATGGCTTTAATGCCGATTTCAGTATCGTTGTAATTTGTAAACTCATCGCAGAATAAATAGACTTTTTTATTTTTCGTGTGTTCGTTACCGTTAGCTTTCTTTTTTCTTTTCTCAAACCATTTTCTCAAACTGGTTTTATATAAAGTAGGCATCGAACGTTTTAATGCAAAGCCGGAAAAGCGTTTTACCATATTACTAACTACGGGAGCAGTCACCATCCAGTTATACACGCCGGGAGCAATAGAACCTATTTTAGCAGACTTTGCAAAATTGGCAATGAGCTTTGCTCGGAAAGGCACGCCGTTGGCATCGTAATATTGCTGAAGAAATTCAGCCTTTAATTTCGCTACATCCACACTTGAAGGGCATTCAGATTTGCAGCCTTTACAGCTAAGGCAAAGATCCATTACTTCATGGATTTCTTCATGATCAAAACGGTTGACTTTGGTGGAATTGGTAAGAAATTCTCTTAAGATGTTTGCTCTTGCCCTCGTAGTATCTTTTTCGTTTTTAGTAGCCATGTAGGAAGGACACATAGTGCCGCCGGTAAGATGTGTCTTTCTGCACTCGCCGGTACCGTTGCACTGTTCAGCATGTTGTAAAATATCCTGGTTGTGAAACCGGAATACGGTATTAAACTTTGGCGTCTTCTGTCCGGGCGTATAACGCAGATGCGTATTCATCGGCGGTGTATCCACAATTTTATTGGGATTAAAAATATTATCCGGGTCCCAGGTGTGTTTGATATTTTCAAATAATTTGTAATTCTTGTCGCCTACCATTTGTTTGATAAATTCCCCACGTAGTCTGCCATCGCCATGCTCGCCGCTTAGCGAACCTTTGTATTTTTTTACGAGGGTTGCAATTTCCTGTGCGATGGCGCGGAATAAACGGTTGCCCTCTTCCGTTTTTAAATTAATAATTGGCCGCAGGTGAAGTTCGCCCGAACCGGCATGCGCATAATGAACAGAATATAAACCGTACTTTTTCAGGATGACGTTAAATTCTTCAATATACGCCGGTAAATCGGCGGTGTCCACGGCTGTATCTTCGATTACAGGAACAGCTTTATCATCTCCAGGAAGATTGCTAAGCAAGCCCAGGCCTGCCTTTCGTAAAGTCCATATCTTTTTTGTGTCTTCTCCAAATAACAGCGGAAAGTGATAACCAAATCCCATCTCACGCATTTCTGCTTCGCACTCTTTTGCAATTTCTATTACGCCTTCATGGGTGGGCGCTGTAAATTCTATTACTAAAATTGCTTCCGGATCGCCTTGTACAAAAAACCGGTTTTTACTTTGCTCAATGTTTTCCTTGGTGCACTCTAAAATATAATGGTCAATCAGTTCACTGGCGCGCGGTTTATATTTCAAGGCGATTAAGTTTCCTTTCAGCGCCTCATCAATGGAATTAAAGTGTACACACATCAAGCCCGTTTCCTTTGGAGGAAGAGGCACCACATTTAATTTAATTTCTGTGATAAAAGCCAGTGTACCTTCCGAGCCGGCAATCAATTTGCAAAAATTAAAATCTTCTTTGCCTGCTATAAATGGCGCTGAGTTCATCAAAATATCCAAAGCATATCCCGTGTTTCTTCTTTCAACCGTTTCCTTCGGAAATTCTTTTAGTATCTCCTGCTGGTTATCATAATTGCTCAGAATGGTTCTTATATTTTTGTATATAGCAGCTTCCAAGTTGTTGCCTTCACATTTTTCATGAAATTCGTCTATGCTTACTGTTTTAAAAACTGCCTCGCTGCCATCGCTAAGCAACGTAGTTACTTCCAGCAAATGCTCGCGTGTGCTTCGATAAACAATTGAATTGGAGCCGCACGAATTATTACCCACCATTCCTCCCATCATTGCCCGGTTGGCTGTAGAAGTTTCAGGGCCGAAATACAAGCCGCAGGGTTTTAAAAACATATTCAGTTCATCGCGGATAACACCAGGTTGCACACGAACCCAACGCTCCTGTTCATTAAGCTCAATAATTTTGGTAAAATATTTTGACACATCCACCACGATGCCTTTGCCCACTACCTGGCCTGCAAGCGAGGTGCCGGCGGCTCTTGGTATAATAGGCGTATGATGTTTTCCGGCGAATAATATTATCTTTTTTAAATCGGCAACTGATTTCGGGATGGCTACAGCCAAAGGTTTTTCCTGGTAAGCTGAAGCGTCGGTAGCATATAGTTGGCGTATGGTATCATCTGTAAATAATTCACCCTCTAACTGGCGGGATAAATCTTTCAACTTCTCCATTTTAAAATGTCTTTTTAAAAAATGGTAAAGCTAAAAAGTTTTAAACAGCAAAACATACATATTTATTTTTTTACTTTTTCTGATAAGCGTTCTTTATAAAAAAAGCCTACTTCCATTGCAGTGTATTGATAAGATGTTTCATGTCCTGCTGCAGAAAAGCGTTCACAGGCCTTAGCGAATCTTCATTAGGAGTGGCATCAAAATATAAAGCGCCTCTTAAAAAATGCTTTACACTATCAGAAAGAAAGAATTGTTTGGCAGTGGCGACATTACCTGATACTTTAAAAAAAACACCCGTAATATTATTGGGCGTGTGCATCAGGCTGTCTTCAATAGAGTAGGCTTTTACATCATTTTTATAGGTAAGGTTGAATGCATCGTTCACCATTTTATCAAAACTGTTGATACCCACAGAATCGCGGTAAGTGCCATCGCTGTTTTTAATTTTATAAACCGAAGTGCCTCCTATTTGTTTGTAGCTTATAAAGATGGTGCCATTAAAAGTTGGAAACTCAATATTGATCCAATAGGGATTTTTGGAGCCTTCCTCAAAATAGCTGGAATCTTTTGCGATTTTAGCATACACCGGATATTCAAATGTATAAGGATAGCCTGGCTGATTGAACGAAGTATATTTTTTTTCAGGGAAATCAATTTTGAAATAACCTGTCTTCTTTGAGGTATAATTTGAGTTGCAACTGAGAATAAGCAAAACAAACAGGAAATAAACGATTTGCCGCATCATCCGGATTTTAATTCAGTTAAATAGGATTTACTTTCCTTGTTTTTGTTTTAAGGTAACTTTCACTTTTGCAATGCGGTTTTTATTAATCTCAAGCACTGTAAAAACATAATTGTTGGTTTCAAATTGTTGGTCTATCGCCGGAAATTCTCCGGCGATTTCCAAAATCAAGCCAGCCAATGAATCGCTTTCGCCCCGCAACAGGTCAAAGGTGTGGGTTGGAATTTTTAAGACCCTGCAAAGATCATTGATCATTGTTTTGCCTTCAAATATATAGTTATAATCGTCAATTTTTTTATTGCCGCTTTGCTCATCATCAAATTCGTCCTGTATGTCGCCAATGATTTCTTCCATAATATCTTCCAGCGTAATGATGCCCGATGTGCCTCCGAATTCGTCAACGACCACGGCCATGTGAATTCGTTTATTTCTAAAATCCTGCAGCAGGTCTTCAATTAGTTTTTGTTCGTGCACATAAAATACTGGCCGCATCAACGGATGCCAGTCAATATTATTATCATTAAGATGTGGCAATAAATCTTTCGTATGGAGGATTCCAACAATTTCGTCAAGATTATTTTTATAAACGGGCAACCGGGAGTAGGAATATTCTTTTACTTTTTCTAAAACGATGCTAAATGGTAAGGAAGCTTCGATACCTGTCACATCAAGGCGAGGCCGCATGGTTTGCTTCACAGTTGTATTGCTGAATTTCCGGATGCCTTTTAGAATCTGCTTTTCTTCGCTGGAGGCTTTGTTGTCGGGCAATAAATCGATGGCATCATCCAATTGTGAATCGTCTTTTATTTCGTTTCTTGACGTGAACGCATGTTCGATAGAAGAATCCATGGCCACCAGTTGCAAACTGATTCTTGACAGCATGCTGTTAAAAATATCAACGACCATGGATGCTGTTGAAGCGAACCAGATTTTATGATGAGCAGCCCACACTTTTGGAAGCACTTCGCAAAATAAAATTAAGACGAGCGAGATGATAATAATTTTTAAAAGAAAATTAATGATAATATGCAACCCGAGAGTTATAATCCATTGATCAAGCAGGAGGTTAGAAATTAATATAATCCCAATATTTACGAAGGTGTTGGCGATAAGCAATGCCGCCATCAGGCTTTTTGGATTTTCCAATAAGGACACAATCCTTTTGTAGGAAGGCTGTTGACGCGTTTTAAGCATATTGATATCTTTCAGCGTCAATGAAAAATAAGCCATTTGGGAGCCCGAAAATAAAAATGACAGGATAAAAAGCACCAGGAGCGTAAAAAATAGGATGGTAGTTACCGAAGTGTTGATAATGACTAGTGTTGTATGCAATTGCAAACTATTTGATGACCAAATTAAGATTTAAAAATAAAGAATCGTTGAATTCTGTGTTCAGATATCGTTTTCAGCAAGGTTGCTTGTGGTGCTATCCTGCCTGTCTGGGTTTTCCTTTGGATTATCAGGATTGGCGTCGCTTCGTTTGTCGAGCAAAATAAGATTGTCAGCGATGATTTCTGTAATAGCCTTTTTGTTATGGTCTCTGTCTTCCCAATAGCGGGTTTTCAGATGGCCTTCTATATACACAAGGCTGCTTTTGTGCAAATATCTTTGAGCGAGCTCTGCAAGGCCACGCCATAAAACAATATTATGCCATTCAGTTTGTGAAATAGCTTTACCACTCTTATCCTTATAGGTTTCTGTAGTGGCCAAGGGAAATTTGGATACAGGAATGTTACCTTCAAGATACTGAATATCCGGGTCTTTGCCCAGGTTGCCAATTAACATTACTTTATTAAGTCCACGCATAACGCTGTGTTTTCTCCTTTAAAAAAATCAATTTAAAGATACATTTTTATCTTTTAAATAAGAGGCGATGAATTTCGGGAAAGGCAATAAATTCAACTGGCTTTTATCTGCAGGCAAATAATCTTTATAAGAAACCGGTTTTTGTACTTCTATGTGAATAAACCGGCCGCTGATAAGCTGGTGTGTGAGCTTTTGAACTTTTACGCCTGAAATAAAATTGATGGTATAGTCGTCCGGATCTAAAATGTGACGTATTTGTTCGTTTACTGCTGCATCATTTATCAACCGTTTGGTTTCAATCAAAATAAATTCATACAGGTTTTGCCAAATGTCTTTGTTGGTTCTCTTATGCACATAATAAGTGTTTTGATAGTGAATCAATAAATAATTGAAAAATCTGTTTTTTAAAGTAAGCTTTTTAGTATTGATGGGCAAAACATCCACTTTTTTTTGTTGGAAGGCAACGCACTTTTTTCGAAACGGGCATTCCAAACACAATGGAGCCGCCGGTTTGCAAATAACGGCGCCGAAATCCATTAATGCCTGGTTATAGATGCCGGGATTTTTTTTATCAAGAAGTGATTGGGCAAGTTCGCCGTAATATTTCCTCGCTTGCGTTGTATTTATCGGAATCTCAATTCCAAAAAATCTTGATAAAACCCTGAATACGTTTCCATCCAAAACCGCATAAGGAAGTTGGAAGGCAAAGGAGGCGATGGCTGCCGCAGTGTAATTTCCTATTCCCTTCAGGGCAATGATTTCTTGGTAGTTGCGCGGAAATTCTCCGTTTTTTTTATGATAAATTTGTTTGGCGGCCACCATTAAATTTTTGCACCTTGAATAATATCCCAATCCCTCCCATAATTTATAAACTGACTCCTCATCAGCAGTTGCCAGCGATTTGATGTCGGGGAAAGCCTTTATAAAACGATTATAATATTCAATTCCCTGCTGCACCCGGGTTTGTTGCAAAATAATTTCGCTAATCCAAATGCGGTAAGGATTCGATTCGCCCTTCCATGGCATCTGCCTTGTATTTTCAGATTGATTCCATTTAAGAAGCGTTTTTGAAAAAAATTTAAGATTTTCCATTAAAGCGAAATAAGTATATTATGTTCAGGTTTGAAAACCGATTCGCCAGATTTATGAAATAATAAAAAAAAACATACACAAAAGATATTATAGCCAAGATATTACAATAAAGATTGGTAAATTTGTCTTACCTGGTTGAATCGATGTTTAAAAAACACATTTTAATTTTCATCTAACTAAAAAGAGTTTAAAATGAGAAAAGCAGATTTAATTAACCGGATATCCGAAAATACGGGAATAGCTAAGGTAGATGTTCTTGTAACGCTTGAAAACTTATTCAAGGAAGTGAAGAAATCACTAAGTGACGGTGAAAATATTTACATCAGGGGTTTCGGCAGTTTCATCACCAAAAAAAGAGCTGCTAAAATAGGCCGCAATATCAAAAAGAATACTGCGGTAGAAATTCCTGAACACTATATTCCCGCCTTCAAACCTTCTAAAGAATTTGTTGATCAAATCAAAGGAAAGAACCTTTCCTAAAAGCCCTTAATACATTAACTTTGCAGCCTGAAAAATTAAGACACAAATTTTGAATAAAAGAATCATCTTAGCAGGGCTTGCAGTTATATTAGTATTTGTACTTTTTTTCTTTGGAAAAACAGCTACTACCAAAAAAGAAATGCCGGCCATGTCAAAGGCCGAAACGCCTCAGTTTAATATAAAAGATTCCCTCACTGCCGAAAAACAGAGATTATCGCCTGAACGTCTCGTTTTTGTAAACAATATTGAAAATAATATCAGCAGGGGCGATTTGAAAAATCAGGAAGTTAATCAATATACTAATCTGGCTAATTTTTGGAAGGATTCAGTTGGAAGTTTCGTCCCCTACGCCTACTATCTTAGCGAGGCTGCCAAATTGGATAATTCGGAAAAAAAGCTCACCTTTGCAGCCCGGTTAATTTTGGAGAACATGAAACGGGAGGATGATGCGGCCCAAAAAGTGTGGGAAGCGCAAACGGCAGCCGACCTTTTTGAAAGAGCAATCAAGCTGAATCCTGAAAATGATGATCTCAAAGTTGGACTGGGAAGTTGCTACGTGTATGGCGAGGGGATGATAGGAAATGCTGAACAAACGATGAAAGGAATTCAGCAATTGCTGGAAGTAGTAAAAAAAGATTCTAATAATATGCAGGCCCAGATGGTTTTAGGAATTGGAGGTGTTATTTCGTCCCAATACAACAAAGCCATCGAAAGGTTAAAAAAGGTAGTGGATTTCGACCCACACAACCTTGAAGCCGTTTCCTGGCTTGCCGATGCTTATGCCGCTTCAGGCGACAAGCAAAATGCAATTAAATGGTATGAGCAAAGTGAGCACCTGGTTAATAATCCGGCGTTTACTAAAGAGATCAACGAACGAATAAAAGCATTGAAGGAAAATCAATAGTTTTTAGCAAAGTAAACAATGGCAAGTAGATTAAAACTTTATTTGTCTTTTTATAAAAAAAATTAAAATTATTTATTTATGCCATGTGGTAAAAAGAGAAAACGCCATAAAATCGCAACTCACAAGCGTAAAAAGCGTTTAAGAAAAAACCGACATAAGAAGAGGTAATTATTTGCACTCTTTACTTTCGCTTGCCGGTACATCCGGCTTTATCCTGTTGCTTCTGTTGTTAAAAACGGAATAAAGAAATTTAAAGTTTGAACAAGGAACTGATTATAAATGCTGCGCCCCAGGCAGTGGAGATAGCCCTACTTGAGGATAAAAAGCTCGTGGAAATGCATAATGAAAATGCAAATGCAAGCTTTGGTGTTGGGGATTTGTACTTAGGGAAAGTAAAAAAATTAATTCCGGGACTTAATGCTGCATTTATTGATGTTGGCTTTGAAAAAGATGCGTTTCTTCATTATTCCGACCTAAGCCCATACGTCCGCTCTATTTTGAAATTTACCAAGCTGGCGATGAATGATACATCGCCGGAAGGCTTGAATTTTGAAAATTTCCAGGTAGAGCCTGAAATTGTAAAGACCGGCAAAATCGCTGAAGTATTGAGCGGAAAACCAAATATCCTGGTTCAAATATTAAAAGAACCTATAGCAGCAAAGGGACCGCGCCTTAGTTGCGAAATTTCGTTACCAGGCCGGAATGTAGTACTTACGCCTTTTAACGACATTATTGCAGTATCCAGGAAAATTCATTCGTCAGAAGAAAGAAAGAGATTACAAAAAATTATAGAAGCGGTAAAGCCAAAAAATTTTGGGGTCATTGTTCGCACGGCAGCAGAAGGAAAGCCTGCGGCTGAGCTCCATGACGATTTGCTGGGACTGATTGCCACATGGAAAAACATACAGCACAACCTCAAAGGCGCTGTCCCACCTACTAAAATCCTTGCCGAAGAAGGCAAAACCAACAGCATTCTGCGCGACCTGCTCACAGAGGATTTTAATAAAATAGTGGTGAATGATAAGAACATTTACAACGACACTAAAGCATACCTTCATCGCATTGCCCCAGGAAAGCTGGATATACTTTCTTTTCATAATAACGGTTCCCCTGTATTTGATGCCTACGGAGTTACACGACAGGTGAAGGCTTCCTTCGGAAAAACCGTAAATCTGCCGAGCGGCGCCTACCTGATTATTGAACATACTGAAGCCTTGCATGTTATTGACGTAAACAGCGGGTACAAAAGTGTTGGCAATAACCAGGAACAAAATGCACTTGAAACCAACCTTGAAGCGGCTGCGGAAATTGCACGCCAGTTAAGGTTGAGAGATATTGGCGGCATCATCGTGGTTGATTTTATCGATATGAAGCTGCCCGAAAATAAAAAGAAGCTGGCAGAGCAAATGGATCTTTTTATGAGGAAAGATCGGGCAAAACATGCGGTTCTTGCTATTAGCAAGTTTGGCCTTATGCAGATAACGCGTCAACGCATGAAGCCCGAAACCAACATCAATACCATGGAACTTTGCCCTAGTTGTGGCGGTACAGGCAAGGTGTCTTCCACATTGGTTCTTGAGGATGAAATCGAAAAAAACCTTAGTTATCTTATTATGCAAAAGCATAAAGGATTGACCATCGAGGTACATCCGATTTTATATGCTTATCTCACAAAAGGCTTTCCTTCAAAACGAATGAAATGGAGCCTCAAGTTCAGGCAAAAAATAAAAATCCGTCCTAATACAAATTACCATCTTACCGAATTTCATTTTTTTGATAAGAGTAATGAAGAGATTAAACTTCAATTGTAAGTTTTTTTAGATTCTCTTTTGGGTCAAACGTACTTGTTTATTTTTCAGTTGTTAGTTTTGTAAGACATTTTTTATTCTTTAAATAAAAAAAATTATGGAATATCAACCGGGCAAAGACAGGTACCAAAAAATAAATTACCGGCGTTGTGGAAACAGCGGCATTCAATTACCCGTTTTATCACTTGGCCTCTGGCATAACTTCGGTGCCGAAGATGACTACGAAAATTGTCGTAGTATTCTGCATACTGCATTTGATAATGGAATTACGCATTTTGACCTGGCTAATAATTATGGTCCACCGCCAGGAGCTGCCGAATCTAAATTCGGAAAGATTTTTAAACAGGATTTTAAATCATACCGGGATGAATTAATAATATCTTCCAAAGCCGGATATTACATGTGGGATGGCCCTTATGGCGATTGGGGTTCAAAAAAATATCTTATTTCAAGCCTCGACCAAAGCCTGAAGCGAATGGGGTTAGATTACGTTGATATCTTTTATCATCACCGCCCTGATCCCCAAACGCCCCTCGAAGAAACGATGAGCGCATTGGATCTTGTTGTACGCCAGGGAAAGGCCCTCTATGTAGGAATTTCAAATTACAAACCGTCTGAAGCAAAAAAGGCGATTGACTTGTTACATCAGTTAGGCACTCCATGCCTGCTTATTCAGCCCCGATATAATATGTTTGATCGCTGGATCGAAGATGAATTGCTGGAGGTGATAGGAAAAGAAAAGATTGGTTGTATCACTTTCTCATCCCTGGCGCAAGGCTTGCTTACTAATAAATATCTAAATGGCATTCCTGCAGATTCAAGGGCTGGCCGCCATCTTAAAAACGGCGCCATCACAGAATCGCAAATCACAGAAGAAAAAGTCAAAAAAATAAAAGAGCTGAATAAAGTGGCTGCCGGCAGGAACCAGTCATTGGCACAAATGGCGCTGGCCTGGGTTTTAAAAGACGAAAGAATTACTTCTGTAATACTCGGAGCGAGCAAACCCACGCAGGTAACAGACAGTATTAAAGGAACTGCCAATATTCATTTTTCAAAAGAAGAACTCGATAGGATTGACTTGATACTGCAACAGTAAATTCGTATATGCGGTACCGTTATAACTCAAAGAGCAATGACTTCAAAAAATATACTCGCATTCAGTAGTTCGCGTGTGGGAAACTCCGGTTACCTTGAAAAAGCTGCGCCGGTCATCAATGAATTTATTGGTGGTAAATCGGCCAGCCTGCGGGGCGGGCGGGTAAATATTGCTTTTTTAGGTTTTGCAGATGTAAATAAAAAGTATGACGACTATGCAGCACAAGTTCAGAACGCTTTAAAAAATCTTAACGTAACCGTACATGTTGTTGCAGCTTCAAAAGCAACTTCTGTCATTGAGAATGCCGACGCTATAATGGTCGGCGGAGGCAATACTTTTAAATTAATCCACGATCTATACAAATTGAATTTGTTGCCTTTAATCCGTGAAAAAGTGAACAACGGCACTCTTTATATAGGCTGGAGCGCAGGGTCCAATATTTTAGCCCCGTCTATTGCCACAACCAATGATATGCCTGTTATTGAACCACAATCATTCAAAGCGCTTGGCGTATTTCCATTTCAGATAAATCCGCATTATTTCAATCAAAAAATCGATGGATTTAATGGTGAAAGCCGCGATGACCGGTTGGTGGAGTTTGTGAAACTGAATCCAAACACTTGTGTTGTAGGCCTGCCGGAAGGAAGTTATTTAAAAATGGCAAACAATGATTTAAAATATTTTGGAGAGGTTGATGGCGTAATCTTTACTTCAGATGCAAACCCTGAAGGATTCTTAAAAAAGCAAATCACACCGGGCGAAGACATTTCCTTTCTTTTATAAAACGGGAATTCCTGAAATAAAAAGAGGCTGTTGATTAGACAGCCTCTTTACTTGTCGGGGCGGCAAGATTCGAACTTGCGACCTCCTGCTCCCAAAGCAGGCGCGATGACCGGGCTACGCTACGCCCCGAATACTCAAAAAAATAGTGCGGAGAGGGAGGGATTCGAACCCTCGGTACAGGTTTAAGCCCGTACAACGGTTTAGCAAACCGGCCCTTTCGGCCACTCAGGCACCTCTCCTTTTACGGTAATTGAGGGCTGCAAAAGTAGCATTGAAAATTCAAAAAAGAAAATAAAAAACTTGCTCTTTGTAAAAAGGCATTTTCATGCGTTTTGGGGATAAAAAAGCAGGTTTTAAATTACATGTAATAAGTAAACGAAGAAATACCGATTGTTTTTAATTTGCCATCTCGGGCTGAATGTTTAATTTTTTTCGTTCGCCTATCTGCTGCCTCCACATAGCATAGTACAATCCCATTTTGCCTAATAGTTGATCATGGTTCCCCGTTTCGATGATGTTACCTCTTTCAAGCACATAAATTCTGTCGGCATGCATTATTGTGCTAAGCCGGTGGGCTATCAGAATGGTCAATTGCTCTTTTTTGGATGAAACCTCTTTGATGGTATTGGTAATTTCTTCTTCAGTTAGCGAATCCAATGAAGAAGTGGCCTCATCAAAAATAAGCAAATGCGGATGGCGCAAGAGTGCGCGTGCTATCGACAATCTTTGTTTTTCACCTCCGGAAACTTTTACACCGCCTTCGCCAATCAACGTGTCTAACCCTTTATCAGCGCGGGCAAGCAGGGTATTGCACGAAGCTTTTCGCAGCACGTCCATCATTTCTGCATCGGAGGCGGAAGGGTTCACAAATAATAAGTTTTCCCTTATGGTTCCTGCAAATAGTTGCGTATCCTGGGTTACAAATCCGATTTGAGTTCTAAGCACATCAAAATCGATATTTTCCCTGTTAACATCGTTATATAAAATGTCGCCGTTTTGAGGAATATATAAACCTACCAAAAGCTTTACCAGCGTCGTTTTTCCCGACCCTGAAGGGCCTACGAATGCAATGGTTTCGCCCTTCTTTACTTCAAAGCTGATGTCACTTAACGCCGGCTGCTGCGCCGACAGATGCTTAAACCTGACATTGATAAATTCCAGCTTTTCAATATGACGAATGGTAATGGGTTTTTGAGGTTTTATTTCAGGCTGTTTAGCCATCAGGTCATGAAAATTTCCCAGCGAAGCTTCTGCTTCGCGATAAGAAATGATAATATTGCCAATTTCCTGCATAGGGCCAAAAAGAAAAAAGCTGTAAAAAGTGAGTGACAGATATTGGCCCGGCGTTATTGAATTTCTGAAAATCAACCAAAGCAAAGTGAATGTAATCACCTGTTGCAGAAAATTAACCATCGTCCCCTGGATAAAGCTTAATGTGCGGATGCTTTTTACTTTTCTTAATTCGAGGTTGAGAATCTTGAAGGTGTTGTTGTTCAGCCTGTTCACTTCCTGGTCTGTCAGCCCCAGGCTTTTTACAAGTTCAATATTTCTGAGCGATTCGGTGGTAGTGCCTGCCAATGCGTTGGTCTCCCTCACGATTGTTTTTTGAATCACTTTTATTTTTTTGCTCAAAAGGCTGGTTACAACAGCGATTGCAAAAATTCCTACGACATACACCGGCATAATTACCCAGTTTAATCGGAATGCATAAATTGAAATGAAAACGATGCTGACGATGATGATGAAAAATACATTTATAAAGTTGGTGATGAATTTTTCTGTATCTGCCCGTACTTTTGTTAAGATAGACAAAGTTTCCCCGCTGCTCTGATCTTCAAAATCCTGGTAGGGCAGACGCATGCTGTGTTTGAGTCCATCAGTAAAAATGGTAGCTCCAAATTTTTGAACAAGAACATTCCCAAAATAATCCTGGAAAGCTTTTGCAATGCGGCTTACCATGGCAGTGCCAATCAGCAACAGGAGAAAATATATAAGCCCGTGATATTTTCCCTTGCCAAAAAAGAATTCATATTCTGTTCTTGGAGTTTTATCCGGAAAAACATGAGGATGATTTGCAAAAAGGTCAAGGATATTGCCGCTAATCCATGGCGCAAACAGTGAAAATACCTGGTTGGTGGCTGCAAGAAAAAGTGCTAGTACAATCAGCCACTTGTAGGGTTTTAAGTAAGAGATAAATATCTTCATCCCCCAAAAATAAATGGAATTGAATAAAATTTCAGGCTTTTCCTGCGCTTGGCAATTTGGCTTATAAATACATAGCGCGATTTAAATCAGGATTATTTTTCCATTTACTATTTTTTCCGGTATTAGAAAATTGCACTGTTCTACTTAAAGTAATTTCGTAACTGCCAATTTTGTTCATTAAAAAAAAATAAAGATGTCACAAAATATTGTTCAATCGAAAGAAGATCCCTTCTACCAGCTTCATCATAATGGCGAAATTTTGATACTTCCAAATATATGGAATCCTCTTGGGGCAATGCTTCTACAGGATTTGGGTTTTAAGGCAATTGCTACTGCAAGCGCATCTATTGCACTGAGCAACGGTTACCAGGATGGAGAAAAATACCCATTTACTGAATTAATTTCATTGTTAAAGCGGATTGTGCAAAGTGTGAGCATTCCTGTAACAGCCGATATAGAAAGCGGTTATGCAAAAAGCAATAGTGAATTAAAAGAAAATATAAAAAGACTGGTGGACGCGGGAATTGCGGGAATAAATTTCGAAGACAGTAAACACGAGGAACAAAAATTGGTAGCTAAGGAAGAACAGGCTGAAAAAATTCATTTGATAAAACACACAGCTTCTCAAATGGGGAGTTCTCTTTTTATAAATGCACGGACGGATGTGTTTGTAAAGCAAAATAATTTGCCAGATGAAGAAAAACTTAACGAGGCCATCCTGAGAGGAAAACTATACAAAGATTCGGGTGCTGATGGGTTTTATCCCATTTTGTTGAAAGAACAACAAATGATAAAATCAATCGTGGATGAAGTGCAGCTTCCTATAAATATTTTAATGCTTCCCGGAATTCCGGGATTTGCTGCGTTGAAAGAAACAGGTGTGGCCAGGGTGAGCCTTGGGCCAAACTTTTTGAAATATGCCATCAATGCAATGAAGGATGTTGCGAATAAATTATTGAATTACCAGGGAATGGAGGAAATTAACAACAACCCGGTTACCTCCGGGTATTTGAATCAATTAATTTCAAATCAAAAGAGCTAACAGAAAATATCAATTATGGTTGCGAAGCGATGTTTTGCAAAGTAGTAATTGCTGTGTAAAGAACACCTGCCGAACCTCTGAAATTGGCTGAGCCCGCCGGTTTCCCGTCAACAGTGTACCATTCGTAAAATCCGTTATTTTTAATCACTCTATCTATCATGGGTTTTATTTCTTCGTAAGCTTCTTTTAAGAACCCATATTTTGCCAATTGTGTGATGGTGCGCGCGCCGAACCATGTCCAGTCGCCGCCATTTTGATAGCCATAGGGATACATCCCTTTATTTTTAAAATACCCCTCGGGGTAAGGTGGATAAATAGTGAGGCCTATTGACATTGCGCCCGATAATTTTACGTCACGAAGCATTTGTTCATTTACGTTTTGAATTTCTTTCTTATTTAGCAGGCCCGCTTCAATAGCGACGGTCGTTCCCCCGTGGTAATTGATTTTATTTTCATCGAAAGAGGCCGGAAATGGCGATCCGTTTAAATAAATATGCGGAATAAATTTTTGACGTTTTTCATCCCAAAGATATTTACGGATGTTGGTTTGAATCTTATGCCTTACTTCTTTCCACCTGTCAGATTTGGGAAATAATTCAATATAATTATTGAGAGCGATTACCAACATAGCATTGTCGTAAATATCAATTGCGAGGTGGCTGGTTGAATCCAGCACTACACCCCAGTTTGTTTCAGGCTGCACGTCGCCCCAATCTACTGTAGTAGCGCCGTATATCAGGCCATATTTGGGCGAATAGCGCTTGTTTATTAAAAAATCAAGCGCATCTGAAAGGCGCGAGTGCACAGACTTTCCATCAATGTTTTCGTTGAGAAAATCTTGATCGTTTGTTGCCTTTACGTACTTGTAAACTGCCTGGATTAAGGACGTTTCCTGGTCAGTTTCGACCGTATTTTTATGCCCTGCAAAATCGGGCGCGTTTTTACTATAGATATAATCGTAGCCTACACCAGCTTTTTTCTTCGGAATATAACCGTCCACAATATTTCCATCGTCTCCCTGCATTTGAAAAAATACCCTGAGCCGGTCTTTTATGGAATCGCGGGGCATCACTTTGCATGAAAGTTCAATGAAAGTATTAAAATCTCTAATCCACACTTCGCCATAACCACTTCCTGCATTAAAGCCGGTTTCTATCAAACCGGCAGCCATTGATTTTACGCGATTCAATGAAGAATCCTTTAGAATTTCGGATTGTATTGCTGTAAGCGATTGAGAAAAGAGTCTATCCGGCCATGCAAAAGCCAACAGTAAGGTGATGACTATAAGAGTTTTTAGTCGCATCGTATCTTAATTAAAAAGTAGTAGAAAATTTTTTCCAGGATAATTACCATCCACCGCTGGCGCCGCCTCCGCCGCCACTTCCGCCGCCGAAGCCCCCAAAGCCGCCTCCACCGAAGCCACCTCCACCAAATCCGCCGCCGCCAAAGCCACCACCGCCCCGGTTACCGCCTCCCAGCATATTGCCTAATAAGAACCAGGGCAAAGCATTTCCAAGAAAGCTTCTTGAGCCCCTGCGGCTCATATAAGAGCCACCACCGCCACCGCCACGGCCTGAAAAAATGAAAAGAATAATAATGAAAATAATTGCAAGCGGAATGATTTTCCCAATCAACGAGCTATTTCCTTTTTTTGCATTGGGGTCTGCTTTGTATTCGCCGGCAGCAGCCTGGCTGATGGCGTCAACAGCATTATTCAGGCCCGCATAATAATCTTCGTTTTTAAAAAAGGGAATCATTCTTTCATCAATAATCTGCTTGGCGAGAATATCAGGAAGCACGCCTTCCATCCCATAGCCGGTTTCAATCCGGGCCTTATGGTCGGATTTTGAAACCATAATGACTACGCCATTATTTTTCCCTTTTACACCGATGCCCCAGTCGCGCAAATATTTCAGGGCAACTTCAGCAATATCGTAGCCGTTGAGGCTGGGAACCGTAATAATCACAATGGCTGAGGAAGTAGAATCGTTGTACGCATCCAGTTTTTGCTCCAAAGCCTGAACCTGGAAAGGTTCCAGCAGGTGAGCGAAATCATTTACTGCTCTTGGAGGATTAGGCTTTGGCTCAATTTTTTGTGAAAAAGCCGTTTGAAATCCTATGATAATAAAAAGCAGTAAAAATAATTTTTTCATGAATGGGAAGTTACGATGCATTATTTGCCAAAAACAATTTCGTCGGGAAGTTCGTTTTTATCGATTTCCTTTTCATAAGGAAAGTAAGTTTTTAGCGCCTGCCCTATTTTGGATATGGAAGCTATGATGCCTTCGGTTATGTTTTCTTTGCTAAAAACGGAAAGAATGTCTTTTACTGAATTTTTCCAATAATCGGGCCCGGCAGCCTTATGAATTCCCTCATCTGCATAAATGGCGAGTTGCCTGTCTTTTATAGCGATGTAAAAAAGTACTCCGTTTCTTAGCTCGGTCCTTCCCATTTCCAAATTATCAAATAATTGTTTTGCCCTATCCAGCGCATCTACATATTTGCAGCGATTTTCAACAAAAATCCTTACCTCGCCACTGGTTTGCATTTCAGCATCCCTGATAGCGTTCACAATTTTTTCATTTTGCTCTTCAGTGAAGAAAGGCTTTTTCTTTGAAAATCGCCACATGCAGATTTACAATTTATTTAATGTCAAAATTAATATCAGGCGCTTTTTCACTTCCCTCATCCGCCTTATAAAATGCCTTCTCATGGAATCCGAAAATGCCGGCGAAAATGTTGCCCGGAAACCGTTTTACCTTTAAATTATACGATTGCACCGATGCATTATAATCCTGCCGGGCCACATTTATCCTGTTTTCAGTTCCCTCAATTTGGGTCTGAAATCCCTGGAATTGAGCCGTGGTTTTCAGATCGGGATAATTTTCTGCTACAGCAAGCAATCTGCCAAACGAGCTTTGCAAACCAGCCTGCGCATTTTGAAACGCTTCCATTGATTTAGGATCGTCAACATTTACTTTAATAGAGGTGGCTTTCGCACGTGCTTCTATCACCTGCGTTAAAGTACTTTTTTCAAAATTGGCTGACCCTTGTACCACTTTTATAACACTATTGTAAAGGTCAGTTCTTCTTTGATAATTGGTTTCCACGTTGCTCCATTTGGTAAGTACTTCCTGGTTGGCAGTTACCAAACCATTATAGCTTCCGCATCCCCAGAATAATAAGATGACAACAATGGCCAATATGACAAACAGCGTAGTTTTCGACTTCATAGTTTTCAGTTTTTTTTAAAGATATATCATTCCATATTAAATGAAATATTTATTACCTCAACGGAAAATAAAAAAATAAAAAAAATGTTATTTATTCATTTACTGCAAACCTGCCTCAGCTATTAACCGTTGATGGCTTTAATACCGGGTAGCTCTTTGCCTTCAAAGTATTCCAGCAGGGCGCCTCCACCGGTGGATACATAGCTCACTTTGTCGGCAAGCCCAAATTCATTTACGGCTGCAACGCTGTCGCCGCCGCCAATAAGGCTGAAAGCGCCGTCTGCCGTAGCTTCTGCCACAGCTTCGGCAATACATTTTGTGCCATGTTGAAATTTTTTCATTTCAAATACACCCATCGGGCCGTTCCATAAAATGGTTTTTGAGTGTTGAATTACTTTTGAAAAAGTTTCGCAGGCCATTTCGCCGATATCAAGCCCCATCCATCCATCAGGTATATCATTGCTCAATGCTCCGGATACCATGGCATCTTCGGCAAATTTGTCGGCAATAATGGAATCGGCCGGCAGATGGATAGAAACATTTTTCTGTTTGGCTTTTTGTAATAATTCATTTGCCTTATCCAGCCTGTCATCTTCACACAATGAGCTTCCTATTTTGCCGCCCATTGCTTTGAAAAATGTGTAGGCCATGCCGCCGCCAATAATAATATCTGTAGCTCTTTCCAGCAAATTTTCTATAATTAAGATTTTATCTGAAACTTTGGCGCCGCCAATGATGGCTAAAAAAGGCTTTTCGGAGCTGTTCAGCACTTTATCGGCATTGGAAACTTCAGCGTTCATCAGCAGGCCAAACATTCTTTTATCTTTTGCAAAAAATTGAGCGATTACCGCCGTAGAAGCATGAGCCCGGTGAGCGGTACCAAAAGCATCATTGACATACACGTCTCCCAGTGAAGCAAGTTTTTTGGCAAATTCTTCATTTCCTTTTTCTTCTTCTTTGTAAAAACGAAGATTTTCTAACAACAATACTTCGCCCGGTTGTAGGCTTTTTGATTTTTCTACAGCATCATTGCCAATACAATCATCTGCGAACAAAACATTTACTCCTCCTAACAATTCTTTCAGGTGTGGTAACAAATGCCTCAGCGAAAATTTTTCCTCAGGACCGTTTTTGGGTCTTCCGAGGTGCGACATCAATACCACGCTTCCACCGTCTTTGAGGATTTTTTGTATTGTAGGAACAGCCGCGCGCATCCGGGTATCGTCGGTGATAGAAAAATCTTTATCAAGTGGTACATTAAAATCAACCCTTACAAGGGCTTTTTCATTTTTGAAATTGTGTTCTGAAAATTGGCTCATTTTTGTTTTTTGATTTCGATAAAAAAGTTTTCTGTTTCTAAAAAAGTTTTAATAACATCTTTAAGTGATTTATAAATTATTTCTTTGAGTATTTTATTGGAAATATTTCCGACGTTCAAATATAAAATCCTGGGACGAATTTTCATTTCTTCAGCGAGGACTTTGAAATCGATATCTTTTGTGGTAATAATGACAGTATTTAATTTTTTTGCGGCCTCCGTAAATACTACTATATCTTGTTCATTTTCAAATTTTAGATCTTTGAAGGATTTGGCAGAACAACCAAAATCATGCTGAATCCAAATAGCCATTGCAGGTGGAAGATTTACATCAATCCAGAATTCAAGATTATTTGATTGCATCTAATTGAACTGAAATGATTGGATGATCCACTTTTTTTTGTGCGTAAGTTAAGGCTGCCGTTATATCTTCCTTTTCGAGGTAAGGGAAATCAGCTAAAATTTCTTCCTGCGTCATTCCGGCCGCAAGATACCCTAATACATCAGCAACAGTAAACCTCATTCCCCTGATAATCGGCTTGCCATTAAATATTCCCGGGTTGACTGTAATCCTTTTTAATAACTCCGTTTCCATGAATTATTTTTTTCAAATTTACAATTAAAATGATACAATGAAACCCGCGCAGTTCACATGTAAATACTACCCTTTAATCCATTAACTTTTAAGTGAATTAACATTCATCCGGTTTTTTGATTTTTTACAAACCGCTTAAGATGATATTTTAAAAAAAACCATTACTTTTGCCGCCCCTAAAAGCGCATGTGGTGAAATTGGTAGACACGTCAGACTTAGGATCTGATGCCGCAAGGTGTGGGGGTTCGAGTCCCTCCATGCGCACTTTCTTCAACTAATTTTCTGAAAAAGAAAAGCATAAACCGTGTTGAACGGTTTTTTAAATTTAGAGCCATGGCAAGTGTTACAAAAGAAAATATCGGTAATCTTCACGATAAGCTGACAGTAAAACTTTCAAAAGAGGATTATCTTCCTGCGTTTGAAAAGGCAATAAAAAATTATAGCAAAAAAGCCAACATTCCCGGCTTCAGAAAAGGAATGGTGCCCGCCGGCATGATTAAAAAAATGTATGGCGCCTCCATATATTCTGATGAAGTGGTAAAAACAGTGGAAAAAGAACTGCAGGATTATCTTGTAAAAGAAAAGCCTGAAATGTTTGCGCAGCCTTTGCCGATGGAGAGCGACCTGCGTAAATTAGATATGAACCAACCGGAAGAGTATGATTTTCCGTTTGAGATAGGGCTTAAGCCGGCAATTAGCCTGGACGCGCTTTCTACAACAAAGCCGGTTTTGTACAAAGTGAAAGTAACACCGGAAATGGTGAATGAAGAAATTGAAAAACTTGTCACAAAAAACGGAGACCTTAAAGATGCTGAAACAGTTTCTTCTCCTGAAAATGTATTAAATGTACAGTTTGAAGAAAGTGATGCCGAAGGAAATGTGGCAGAAGGCGGGATTTCAAAAGACAATTCTATTTTATTAAAATATTTTTCTGAGGATTACCAGCAAAAACTGCAGGACAAAAAAGTAGGCGATTCCATTGTTCTCCAGCTAAAAGATGCGTTTCCTGACAAGGAAAGAGAGTGGATTTTATCTGACCTTGGCCTTGACAAAGAAGATGCTTCTTCCGTCGAAAAATATTTCAAAATGACTATCACCAAAATCGGGCTGGTAGAAAAAAAAGAATTGAATGAAGAATTTTTTAACCTGGTATTTCCCGGGAAAGAAATAAAAACTGAAGAAGATTTCCGTAAAAATATTGAAGAAGAAATCCAAAAACAATGGGATGCAGCCAGCCACAATCAGCTACAGGACCAATTATATCACACCTTGATAGAGGCTCCCGTTGAATTTCCTGAAACTTTTTTAAAGCGATGGTTAGAAGTGGGCGGTGAAAAATTAAAAAGTAAAGAACAGGTAGAAGAAGAATATCCAAAGTTTGTTGACCAGTTGAAGTGGACACTTATCAGTGATAAAATTATTAAGGATAATAATCTTGAAGTATCGCAGGAAGAATTGCGTAATAGCATGAAGGAAGAAATTTCCCGCTATTTTGGCCAAATGAACCTGGGAGAGGATACTTCATGGCTTGATAGCTATGTAGACAGGATGATGAATGATGAAAAGCAACTCGATGCATCGTACCGCAGAATTGTTGCTGAAAAACTATTCAACTGGCTGGAATCGCAGGTTACTCCGGAAGAAAAAGAAATTTCTTCTGAAGAATTTATGGAAATGCAGGAGCACCATCATCATCACCATTAAGAAGATTGAGGTGCTGAGAGGAGTCTAGAATAGTTTAGAATAGTTTAGATTGTTTGGTAAAAAATAAATCTTTCTTATTTGTTGCTCTACTATATTCTCATTCTCTTTAGATAAATTTTTTAAAAAAATATTATTGTTTGTTTCTTTCCTGTGTTTTAAAAGGATGACCTGATTTAGGTAAGACATCCTCAAATCAGATATCCTACATCTTTCCTGTCCTTTTGTCTTATTTTTTTTGTTAGCATAAAATTTGGAACTTCAACGGCAAGTAAATTGTAATTACATTAAATTTTATTTATGAATACAGGAAAAGAATTTGAAAAATATGCTGTGAAGCATCTGGGCATTAGCAGCAATACACTGGACGGATATATTAAACATAATATAACGAATTTAACCCCCAATATCATTGAAGAGCGGCCTATGAACGTAGCGGTTATGGACGTTTACAGCCGTTTAATGATGGACAGGATTATTTTTTTGGGTTACCCGGTAAATGATGAGGTGGCTAATATTATTACCGCACAATTGCTTTTTTTAGAAAGTACCGACAGAAACCGCGACGTTCAGCTTTACATTAATTCACCCGGAGGCGGTGTTTATGCAGGCTTAGGCTTGTATGATACAATGCAGTTTGTAAACCCCGACGTGGCTACCATTTGTACAGGAATCGCCGCAAGTATGGCAGCCGTATTAATGGCCGCAGGGGCACCGGGAAAAAGAAGCGCCTTAAAACATTCGCGCATTATGATGCACCAGCCAAGTGCCGGAGCAGCAGGCCAGGCCTCAGATGTGGCAATCACCGTTAACGAAGTCAGAAAGATTAAGCATGAACTCTACGAAATTCTCAGCAATCATACCGGGCAAAGTTTAGAGAAAGTGGCCAAGGATAGTAACCGTGACTTCTGGATGACGGCCAACGAGGCAAAAGACTACGGTTTGGTAGATGAAGTGTTAGTGACTAATGCAAGAAAAGAAAAAAAATAACCCGACAAAAACTCTGATATGAATTACGATAATAACAATATAATAAGATTTGAACAGGAGGAAGAGCCTGAAACACCCGCGACGGAAAATCCCATCGAAAAGATGATGGGTGGAATGATGTTTGATAAAAAATTTATCGAACAGCGAAAAGTGTTTCTTTGGGGCGAGGTGCACGATAAAAGCGCACGTGATATCACCAATCGCCTTTTATATCTTGATGCAATTGACCCTGGCAAGGAAATTACCTTTTATATCAATAGCCCCGGAGGTGTTATTACCAGCGGCATGGTGATTTATGATACCATGCAAATGATTTCTTCACCCGTTAGCACCGTCTGTATGGGTATGGCTGCCAGCATGGGAAGCATCCTGTTGAGCGGGGGCGCAAAAGGAAAGCGTTTCATTTTTCCTCATGGTGAAGTAATGATTCACCAACCCAGCGGCGGAGGCCAGGGAACAAGCGCTGATTTGGAAATATTGGCGGTGCAAATTCAGAAGGCAAAAGAAATCGGGGCTAAAATATTGGCGGAAAATTGTGGACAAACTTATGAAAAGGTGATGGAGGATTTCGACCGCGATTACTGGATGGATGCTGAAGAGAGTAAGAAATACGGCATAGTAGATGCCATTATTAAAAAATTATAATGCATCATTTTGACAGTTTTTGCTGTCATATTAAAACAAACTAAAGAAGCTTTCGTTTCTTTACAAATATCTGTAACCAAATGGCTAAACAACAAACATTACATTGCTCATTTTGCGGAAGAAACCGTGATGAAGTCAAAATTTTAATTGCAGGGCAAGAAGGGCATATTTGTGAGAATTGCATCGAGCATGCGCAGGAAATTATCATGCAGGAAATTGCACCGCAGGACCATAACACCGGCAATTCCGGCTATAAGCTTGCCGTAAAAAAACCTATGGAGCTTAAAAAGTTCCTTGACGAATATGTGATTGGCCAGGACGATGCTAAGAAAATTCTTTCTGTAGCAGTTTACAATCATTATAAAAGGCTCAATCAGAAAATCGATAATGATGTGGAAATTGAAAAAAGCAACATCATTATGGTGGGCGAAACCGGAACCGGTAAAACCCTTCTGGCAAAAACTATAGCGAGGATTTTAAATGTGCCATTTGCGATTGTGGATGCAACAGTTTTTACTGAAGCAGGCTATGTGGGCGAAGATGTGGAAAGTATTTTAAGCCGCCTGTTGCAGGTATGCAATTTTGATGTAAATGCAGCGCAAAAAGGAATTGTATATATTGATGAGATTGATAAAATTGCCCGCAAAAGCGACAATCCCAGCATTACCAGGGATGTAAGCGGCGAAGGAGTTCAACAGGGCTTGCTGAAATTATTAGAAGGCACTGAAGTGCTTGTGCCGCCGCAAGGAGGCCGCAAACATCCTGAGCAAAAACTGATAAAAATAAACACCAGCAATATCCTTTTCATTTGTGGCGGCGCGTTTGACGGAGTTGACCGGTTGATAGGAAGAAGAATCAATACAAATGCCATCGGGTTTAGTGTAAATAAAGAATTACAGGAATATCAGCGCAAAAATTTGTTACAGTTTGTAAATGCCCAGGACCTTAAATCTTTTGGATTAATTCCCGAATTATTAGGAAGACTGCCGGTGGTTACTTACCTGAATCCGCTCGACGCTACTACTTTAAGAAATATTCTTACCGAGCCTAAAAACTCGCTCATCAAACAATACAAAAAATTATTTTCACTTGAAGGAATTAACCTGGTGATTGAAGATGATGTTTATGACTTTATGGTGGAAAAAGCGATGGAATATAAATTAGGCGCGAGGGGCTTAAGAAGCATTTGCGAAAGTATTCTGACTGATGCAATGTACGAGTTGCCTTCTCAAAAAGTAAAAACATTTACCGTCAGCAAGGAATATGCTGAA
This sequence comes from Ginsengibacter sp., assembly GCA_051954975.1. Taxonomy (GTDB): domain Bacteria; phylum Bacteroidota; class Bacteroidia; order Chitinophagales; family Chitinophagaceae; genus Ginsengibacter. The sequence goes on from JBQCHE010000002.1 coordinate 228,418, forward strand.
CGCAAATTCAGCATCAGCAAGTTAAGCATGCTTAAAGTAGCCTAGGTTTACTTCGATAATATTAAAGGCCGGATATCAACCATGATAGCCGGCTTTTTTATTTTAAACAGCATGAAACCAATTCAGTTTGCCTTGTAAAAAGTTGATAATAGCAACAATTTATCCATCAAAACTAAATGTTGGATATTTATCCTTTTACTGTTGTAATTATTTTTTTATAATAAAGTCATCGGCATCTTTTAAGAATGGAAAATGGTTTCTGCATTTTGAAATGGTGTCTTTTTGCAAAGTATAGGTGAAGATGTCTTCCTGGCTTTTTTTCTCATAAATTGTTGTTCCAAACGGGTCGATAATAGCGCTGTTCCCGTCGTAGGCAATCCTATTTCCATCTTCGCCTACGCGGTTTACGCCGATGGCATAACATTGGTTTTCTATGGCCCTTGCGCGCAATAAGGTTTGCCAGGCTAGGTTTCTTTTTTCGGGCCAGTTGGCCACATTGATGAGCACGTCGTATTGGTTTTCTGTGGCGTCAGGCTCCTGGCGTGTCCATACCGGAAAACGCAAATCATAGCAAATCTGCAAATTAATTTTCCAACCTTTCACAGAGGCAATCAGCTTTTTGTTGCCTGCGGAATAATGTTCATTTTCGTCCGCAAAGGCAAACAAATGTCTTTTGTCATAAATACCCATTTCACCATTTGGCAACATCCATATCAGCCGGTTATAATATTTTTTTTGTTGCTGATTTGGCGCTGAATCCTGAATCATTACGCTTCCGGTAAGGATTACTTTTTTTTCAGAAGAAACTCTTTTCATCCATCTTACAGTTTCTCCCTCCATAGTTTCCGCTAAAATCTCCGGTTTCATGCTGAAGCCTGTATTGAACATTTCGGGAAGAATCACAATTTCCGTTTTCTCCTTTATTGCATCAATTTTTTGTTCAAACATTTCAAGGTTTGCCTTTTTATCTTCCCAAAAAATGTTTGATTGAATAAGGGTAATTGTAAGCGGAAACATATTCGTTTGAATTGATTCATCGGCGAGGGAACCATCGCTTTGTCAATTGGTTTTTGGTTTGCTTGCCGATTTATTTTTTTTCTACATATTTTTTATCGCGTCTGTTATCATCTCTCTTTCATATCCTTTTTGCATCAAAAAATCCTGCAGCTTTCTTTTTTTAATAAAAATATTCTTTTCTTGTTTTAATGTTTTCAGTTTTTGTTCTGCCAGTTTGAAAAATTCTTTCCGGTATTCGTTATTATCAATCTCTTTTAAGGCTTTCCTGATGCAATACTCGCTCACTTGTTTATTTTTTAAGGCCTGTTTTATCTTTATTTTGCCCCATTGTTTCATCCTGAATTTTCCCCCGGCGAAATGAATGGCAAAGCGCTCTTCATTTAAATAGTTTTCTGTAATTAAGGTTGAAATAATTTCATCTACTTCATTTTTGTGCAGGCCAAATGAATATAACTTCTCTCGTACTTCCATGTGGCACCTTTCCTGGTAAGCACAATATTGTTTTATTTTTGGAAGCGACTGTTCGGGAGTAAAAACTTGCATTCATTAAAAATCAACAATTAATAATCAATCACCTGTTCCTCCATTACTTCCGGCATTGCTCTGAATTCATATTGCTGATTTCTAAGCTGAGGTTCAAAGCCAGCTTCGCGGATGGCCTCCTGTATGCCTTTGGCGGTAAAGCGGTGCGGCGCTCCGGCTGCGCTTACTACATTTTCTTCAATCATAATACTGCCAAAATCATTTGCACCGGCGTGAAGACAAATTTGAGCTATTTGTTTGCCTACTGTAAGCCAGCTCGCCTGGATGTTCTTTACATTGGGAAGCATAATGCGGCTCATGGCTATCATCCGGATGTATTCCTCGGGTGTAGTAAGATTATGCACGCCCCTGATTTTTGCCAGCAGAGTATCCACATCCTGGAATGTCCATGGAATAAAATTTAAAAAGCCGACTGCGCCCTCTGGTTTCTCAGCCTGCACTGTGCGGAGTTTTACTAAATGTTCAAATCGCTCTTCAATGGTTTCCACGTGGCCAAACATCATCGTTGCTGATGTGGTGAGCCCGATTTTATGGGCTTCACGCATAATATCCAGCCATTCCTGCGAACCACATTTTCCTTTGCTTATCAACCGCCTTACCCTGTCTGTCAATATTTCGGCTCCGGGGCCCGGCAAAGAATCGAGGCCAGCATTTTTAAGCGCTAACAAAACCTCGTGGTGTGTTGATTTTGAAATTTTAGTGATGTGGGCTACCTCAGGCGGCCCGAGCGCATGCAGTTTTAATTTTGGAAATAATTTTTTTAGTTCCCTGAATAACGAAACGTAATAATTCAAATCCAGATCCGGATGATGACCGCCCTGCAACAGCAACTGCTCGCCTCCGTATCTGAAAGTTTCCTCAATTTTCCTTTTATAGGTTTCGATGTCGGTAACGTACGCTTCCTTATGCCCGGGAATCCGGTAAAAATTGCAAAACTTACAATTGGCAATACAAACATTGGTAGTATTTACATTCCTATCAATTATCCATGTTACTTTTCCGTGGGGCACCTGGATTTGCCTCAATTCATCGGCAACGGCCATTAACTCAGCTAAAGGCGCGTTTTTAAACAGAAAAGTTCCTTCTTCAACTGAAAGAAATTCAAAGCGTAAGGCCTTGTTTAATAAATCTGATGTTTTCATGTAATTTTTTATCCTTATCTTCTTGGAGAAATAATGTATTTGCTGAACAAAAATACACGCATAAATCTTAAATTTAGATTTTATCCCGTATGAAACTGCTCACCTTTTTGGCTTTGCTTCTATTCTGCATTTCTGCTTCGGCTCAGGAAATGTATTGGGAAAAGCCAGCCCAGTTCATTACTTCATTTCCTTTCAGGCAATTGAACGGAGGAGTGATTCTGATTAGGGCGCAGTTCAATAATATCACCGATTCTTTCAATTACATACTTGATACCGGCAGCGGCGGAATCTCACTTGATTCAACTACTACGGCCACTCACAACATTCCACATGTTCCTTCAGGAAGGTATATCTATGGTATTGCGGGCGTGCGCAAAGTAGATTATGCACCTAATCAATCATTGCGTTTTCCGGGATTAAAGGTAGACAGCCTTGATTTTTATATCAACGATTATGATGTTTTGTCCAGCGTATATGGAATAAAAATCGACGGCATCATTGGCTATAGTTTTTTTTCAAGATATATCGTAAAAGTAAATTTTGACAGCCTGAAAATTAGTATTTATAAGCCAGGATATATTTCTTATCCATCAAAAGGCCTGTTGCTTCGTCCCCAATTCCAGGGTTTACCGATTTTTCCGGTAACGTTTAAAGATTCAAAAGAATTTACCGAGAAGTTTTTTTTTGATACCGGAGCGGGCCTTTGTTTCCTGATAAGCACGCAATTTAATGAAGACAGTTCTGTGTTAATAAGAAAAAGGAAGCCTGTTGAAATTCAGGTACAGGGAATGGGTGGTAAAAAAAGAATGCGGTTAACCGTCATCAAAGAGCTGCAATTAGGAAACTATAAATTCAGAAAAGTACCTACCTACCTTTTTGACGATGAGTATAACGTGCTTGCCTATCCGCAGAGAGCCGGCCTTATGGGCGATGATATTTTCAGGCGATTCAACCTTATTCTTAATTATCCAAAAAGAGAAATTCATCTTACACCCAATACTCATTTTCGAGATCCATTTGATTATTCGTATACCGGCATGACGATGTATAGCCTGGACGGGCAGATTTATATTGATGATATTGTAAAGGGCTCGCCGGCAGCAAGGGCGGGGCTAAAAAATGGAGACGCTATTATGGGAATTGATAATAATTTTTCAGGAAACCTGGAAACTTATAAAAACCTTTTGCAAAGAACAGGATACAAAACTTCGGTCCTTATTATGAGAGATAAAGGCCCTATAATGATTCGCTTGAAAATCGGAAGAATAAAGTGAACCAGTAAGTTTTTGATTTTATATTTGAATACCTCCGTTTGCCGTTTTTTTGTTTTTGACCATCTATTTGGGAAATCTTCCCATTTGCCGCAATTTTGCAGCTATGATAAACTTTGAAAAATTTGTGTTGGGCAACGGGCTTCGCGTGATAGTACATGAAGATAAAAGTACGCCAATGGCTGTAGTAGATGTAATGTACGATGTGGGCGCGCGTGATGAAGATGAGGCACACACCGGCTTTGCACATTTGTTCGAACATTTGATGTTCGGCGGAAGCCTTCACATTGAATCTTACGATGAACCGCTGCAGATGGCCGGAGGCGAAAATAATGCGTATACTACCAACGACCTTACCAACTATTTTTGCCAGTTGCCCGCCGAAAATATTGAAACCGCCTTTTGGCTGGAAAGCGACCGGATGTTTTCGCTTGCGTTTAGTCCCAACTCTCTGGAAGTGCAACGAAAAGTCGTAATTGAAGAATTTAAAGAGCATTATATCAACAAACCTTATGGGGATGTATGGCATAAGCTTCGTGACCTCTCGTTTAAAATTCATCCTTATAAATGGATGACGATTGGAAAAGATGTAAGTCATATTGAGCAGGTGACTTTGCAGCAAGTGAAAGATTTTTTTTACAAACACTACACGCCTTCCAATGCCATACTTACCGTAGCGGGAAACGTTTCGACAGATCAGGTGAAAAGACTGGCAGAGAAATATTTTGGAGATATTCCGGCCGGCAATAAATACGTGCGTAATATCAGGCAGGAGCCACCACAAAAAGAACCAAGGATGATGGAAGTAGCGGCGCCGGTGCCGCTGGATGCTTTGTACAAATCATGGCACATGGGCGCAAGGCTTGATGACAGCTATTATGTTGCCGAAATAATTACTGAAATTCTTGGGGGCGGCACTTCATCAAGGCTGTTTCAAAAGCTGGTGAAGGAAAAACAGCTTTTTAGCGACATCGATTGTTCGCACATGGGAAGTATCGATCCTGGGCTACTAACTATCAGCGGTAAATTGATAAAAGGCATTTCTCCGGAAACAGGGGAACATGCTGTATTTGAAGAATTGGAGAAAATAAAAACAGAAATGATAAGCGTGACTGAGTTAGAAAAAGTCAAAAATAAAACGGAGAGCATGCTTGCTTTTGAAGACATCAGCTTGATGAACCGCGCCAACAGCCTTGCCAATTATGAATTGTTGGGCGATGCCAACCTGATGAACACTGAACTGGAAAAATATCATGCGGTAACCAGGGAAGAAATTCTGGAAGAATGTAAAAAAATATTTTCTGACGAAAACAGCAATACGCTTTATTACCGTTCAACAGTAAAGCAATAAATTTTGAGGATTTTTATTTTTGGATTTGTGGCCGCTGCTTAGTCTGTCTACTTTTAATGAATGTATGCGGTGCATAAAAAAGAGTAAATTTGAAGAAATTGGTCGCCATGGCAAATTCAGATATAAAACAAGAAGTAATAAAAATTACAAGGTCGTTATCTCTTGAGGATGTGAACGATATTTTTTATAAAGTCATTCTTGAAAAAAAGCTAAAACAGTCAGAAGATGATATAAGAAACGGCAGAATATTTAATACCGATGAAGCCAAAAAGAAATTGAAAAAATGGCTCAATTAGTCTGGACTTCCGCTGCCATAAAAGATTTGAGTTCAATTGCAGAATACATTGAAATGGATTCAGAAATTGCCGCTAAAAAGTTTATTAAAGAAATATTTTCTAAAGCTGAAGGCCTCGCTTCCCAGCCTTTTAAAGGAAGGCCTATTCCCGAAAAAATTCCCGCCGGATACTGTCAGATTTTACACAAAAGTTACCGGATTATTTATCGGGTAGAAGAGTTAAATATTTTTATTTCATCTATTTATCATCAAAAAAGTTATTATTTAAATTATAGTGCAGAAAATGCTCAACAGAACCCTTACCCCTCCTATTAAAGATGCTATTGATTATACGATAAAGCTTCCGTCGTGTACCAAATTTTTATTGTCAAATGGTGCTCCGGTGTATTATATCAATGATGGCGCCGAAGAAGTGGCCATGATAGATTTTGTTTTCAATGCAGGAAATGTGTATGAAGGCAAGACAACTGTGGCTGCGGCCACAAACTACCTGGTTAAAAATGGCACAAAAGAAAAAAACGCTTTTGAAATTACAGAGTTTTTTGAGTATTACGGGGCCTATCTGAACCGCCATTGTAACAACGAAACCGCATCCATTACCCTGCATTGCCTTTCGCGACATTTAAAAGAATTGTTGCCGGTAATCCGGGAGTTGATTACGCAATCTGTTTTTCCTGAAAGCGAGCTGGAAATTTTTAAACAAAACAGTATCCAGCGTCTTTCAGTGAATCTTTTAAAATGTGATTTTGTGGCTGATAGGCTTATAGATGAATATTTGTACGGCCCTGAACATCCGTATGGAAAAGTGAGCAACGCAAAAGACATTGAAGCGGTTCAAAAAGATGACCTCGAAGATTTTTTTAAAAAATATTATCTCAAATCCAATTGCCGCATATTTGCAGCGGGCAAATTACCGAAAGATTTTGAGCAGCTTCTTGACAGCCAGTTTGGTGATTTATTGCTAAATGAGCAGATGATAACGCCGGTGCATATACGAAAACCAGCGGTTGAAAAAAAGCGTTTTGTGAGCAACGATGAAAACGGCGTGCAGGGCGCTATCCGCATCGCGCGCCCTTTCCCGGCAAGAAAACATCCTGATTTTAAAAAAGTAGTAGTACTTAACACTTTGTTTGGCGGCTATTTCGGATCAAGGTTGATGGCCAATATCCGTGAAGAGAAAGGTTATACCTACGGGATTCATAGTTTTCTTCAGAATCATATTGCAGATACTTCATGGATGGTGAGCACCGAAGCGGGCAAACAGGTTTGCGAGGCAGCGATTAAAGAAGTATACAATGAAATGGAATTACTGAGAAATGAAGCCGTAAATGATGAAGAGCTTTTATTGGTAAAAAATTATATGATGGGCATCAATCTCGGATATCTTGATGGTCCTTTTCAGGTAATTGCAAGGTGGAAAAATCTGATTTTAAATGACCTTGATGAAAATTATTTTTATGAGTCTATAGATGCGATTAAGCACATTTCAAAAGAAGAACTGCAGCAGCTTGCTAACAAATATCTGCAGGCAGATGATTTTTATGAATTGCTTGTAATATGAGCCGTATTGAAGTAGATTACTTATTTAGCAATAATTGCTGATCCACTCGAATCAGGTATGGGAATAAAATTAATTTTTTGCTCACTGCAAAATTGCTCCACCGCCTTTCTTGCACCTTTATAATTACTATTATTAAAGTCGTGAATAAATATATAACCCCCACTTACCAATTTAGGGTAAAAGAAATTTAAGCCAGCGTATATCGGTTCATAAAGGTCTGCATCAAGACTTACGAATACAAATTGATCATCAATATCCTTTGCGGATTCTGGAAAAAAACCTTTAACGGGAACACAATTTTTGGGGAAAGGCATAATTTTAAGTACTCCGTCTACCGAAGTATCAGAAAAGTCTTGTTCCCCTGAAGAAAATTTATTTTTATTTTCACTTGCTACATCTCTGTGATCAAATCCCTCAAATGTATCAAACAGGTATAATGTCCGGTTATGAAAATACTGATTTATGTATTTTGCAAATTTTCCTTTATAAACGCCCAATTCGGCCGTATTGCCGGCAAGTTTATTTTTATTTATTTCAAAACTTATTAATTCCAGGGTTGAGAGACGTACATAATCGAAATAATTCGGATCGATTTCTCTCGTACGATTAAGATATTTTAATGAACTTCCGACAAATACTTTCCCTTTATGAATTACTTTTCCGAACAAGAAATTCGTCCCTTTTGCAAAAGTTTCTATCATTTTTTGAAACAAATGTAGCTATTGAAATTGAGATATATACCAGAATGTATTATAAACAAACCTTCAGTAATTGGCAGTCTCTTTTATTATCTTAGAAAATTTGTTCTAATGAATTAGTTTGTTGTTCACCCTTAAATACTTGTCTTTGAAAATTCTCATATATTGAACTTGGCGATTTGTAATTACTTTGTTGTATATTCTTATTTCGTCAATAACACCATTAAAATAATAAGGATATAACGGATTTTCGTGTTTGCCAATAAATAAATCATTTGAATTTGGCGTAAAAGTTACCGTTCCTGTATTTACAGTTGTTCTCGCTAAAGCGCCATTTACATAAAACTTGGAGGTTGTTCCATCATAAGTAAATACTAATGTATACCATTGATACTTTTGGACATAAACGCTATCGGCTGAAGAATTGCCCCAACTTCCTGCGGCAACGCCTAACGGTATATTGTCTCCAAAGCCGCCTGCAAAAAACTCTTTTGTTGTATCGGCATTTGGATTACAACTACCGCCAATAGTGTTATTATATGGATAAAAGGCTAATGAGTAAAATCCATTTACATTATAAGGATATCCTTTACAAAGTATTTGATTGCCATGACAATTTTGTTGATTAAAGCCGTAAACTTTTACTATTGCATACATTGAGATTTTATTTGGATTAATACTCGCGCTATTTTTTACAGTCATATACGATGATCTGCCATCAAATAAATAGGCGCTTTCGGGATTACCAAATCTATCTTCAGTTGGAGTTGCATTGTTGAAAACGATATTGTTGCCATGACCGCTGCTGTCATTTAAATTTCCCCCGTTGAAATTATAATACGCGACCAGGCCATCAGATAAGTCACCAGGATCGCCTGTAATTGTAACGGTATCTTTTACAGTAATGGTATCTCGTATTGTCAAAGAGGTAGTATCATGAATAGTTACCGTAGTTGTGTCATGAACTGTATTAGTTTTAGTGCAACTTGAAAGAGGCACTCCCTGAATTGCAAAGTAAGAAAGCACAATGAAGGCAGAAGTTAAGGTCTTGATGATTTTCATAACAGTTAATTGAGTTATTAAATATAGAAAAGATAAATGTCGAAAGTAAAAAAAACAATTTGAAATCCAAAACTGCTGATTCAATATACAAGGAATAAGTATTAAAATACATCTCATGCATGATGGTTGGAAATGAATTGCGTAGTGAAGAAATAAATACCCAGGATTTTTATTTTCTTTTCAATTAAGATTGATGCAATTTGGAGGCCTTCAACAAAACTTATTTAGTAAAACCAACGCATTAATAATATAAAGCAGAAATTTACATCATGCAATTCAACAGAAACAATTTATCAGATGAAACATTGATTGAGCTGTTCAAAGCCATTCTTTTGCCGCGAATGATTGAGGAGAAAATGCTGTTGCTACTGCGGCAGGGAAAAGTTTCCAAGTGGTTTAGCGGCATCGGGCAGGAAGCCATTTCGGTAGGAGCGGCTTTTGCGCTTCAGCCAGATGAGTGGATTATGCCATTGCATAGAAATCTTGGTGTTTTTACTACAAGAAAAATGCCTTTGCCCGATTTGATAAAACAATGGCAGGGCGCGCCGGATGGCTATTCCAAAGGACGCGAAAGAAGTTTCCATTTTGGAAGCAGGCAACATTTTATCTGTGGAATGATTTCTCATCTTGGGCCGCAGCTTTCTGTTGCGGATGGCGCGGCGCTGGCTTACAAATTGAAAAAGGAAGAAAAAATCGCTCTTGCTTTTACCGGCGAAGGAGGAACAAGTGAAGGAGAATTTCACGAAGCGCTGAATGTGGCCTCTGTCTGGGATTTGCCCATAATTTTTATCATTGAGAATAACGGGTATGCATTAAGCACGCCTGTGAGTGAACAATACCGTTGTCAAAGTTTAGTGGATAAAGCAAAAGGCTATGGAATGGAGGGCGTGCAGATTGATGGCAATAATATTCTTACCGTGTATGACACCGTAAAAGGCGTGCGTGACTATTGCATCAAAAATCAAAAACCTTATTTGATTGAATGCATGACTTTCCGTATGCGCGGACATGAGGAAGCGAGCGGCACAAAATATGTTCCCAAAGAAATGTTTGAGCAATGGATTGAAAAAGACCCTATAAAAAATTATGAACATTTTTTAATCGAACAGAATGTGCTGACTAATATTGAGCTTGCCGCCATCCGCGATGGGTTGAAGAATTATATTGACCAAACCACAGCGGTATTGAACCATATGCATGAATCTTCCAGTCCATTTTTTCAATCAAATCATGAAATTTCCAAAAGGGAAACAGAAGATGTGTATGCAAAGGAAACCGTTTCTTTCCATGATAATAAAATCAAGTTTGACGAACACAAAAAAGCTTTTTCTGCTCCTTTGGAAAGAGGATACCGTTTTATAGACGCCATCCGTGAAGGGCTGCGTCAATCCATGATTGCACATTCCAACCTGGTTTTAATGGGGCAGGATATTGCAGAATATGGCGGCGCTTTTAAAATTACAGAGGGCTTGTTAAGCGAATTTGGGAAAGAAAGGGTGAGAAATACGCCCTTGTGCGAAAGTGCTATCATTGGGGCTGCGCTTGGCCTTTCGCTCGAAGGTTTTAAGAGCGTGGTAGAAATGCAGTTTGCGGATTTTGTTTCTGTAGCGTTTAACCAAATTGTAAATAACCTTGCAAAAATTCATTATCGCTGGGGCCAAAATGCAGATGTGGTTATAAGAATGCCAACCGGCGCAGGCGTAGGCGCAGGCCCGTTTCACAGCCAGAGTAATGAAGCGTGGTTTGTACATACGCCCGGTTTAAAAGTGGTGTATCCTTCTTCGCCGCAAGATACAAAAGGACTGCTGATTGCTGCGATTAATGATCCTAATCCTGTTCTGTTTTTTGAACACAAAGCTTTATACAGAAGTATCAGCGCTGAGTTTCCCGAAGAATACTATGAAGTGGAAATAGGGAAGGCAAAAAAATTACGTGTAGGGGAGGACGTTAGTATCATCACTTATGGAATGGGTGTTATATGGGCGACGGAATATGCCGATGCGCATCCCGAAATTTCGATAGACATCCTTGACCTGAGAACCTTAGTGCCGTTGGATTACAAAGCAATCAGAAATTCTGTAAACAACACTGGAAAAGTTTTGGTGCTGCATGAAGATACGCTTACGGGCGGCATTGGCGCGGAAATCGTGGCCTGGATTGCACAAAATTGTTTTGAATTTTTAGATGCGCCTGTGATGCGCTGTGCATCGCTTGACACACCGGTTCCATTCAACACAGATTTAGAGAAAAACTTTTTGGCAAAATCACGATTGGATGAGATGTTGCAAAAATTAATTCATTACTGATGCATGGGCGCGGAACCTATTTTCCCAATCTTATTTATTTTGCAATAATTAACCTTCAATTTTATCTTTACCCGCTATTTCAATCTTTAAAAAATAAAAGATGCATTTAAGAATTTTTTTTGTGCCTGCCCTTTTTCTTGTATGCAACATACATGTATCGGCGCAAAACAATCCTGTTTCTGTTTTTAATCCGCAAGAATTATTTACCCAAAATTTTTTTACTAAAAATGGTAATGAATTCCGCTCAGCAAACGGAGCTCCGGGCCCCAAATATTGGCAAAACCGCGCTGATTATAATCTTCATGCTGCGATTGATACAGTGGAAAATATTTTGTCTTGTACCGAAACAATTACTTACACAAATAATAGCCCTGATAACCTGGGTTCCCTGTGGCTGCAATTGGACCAAAATACTTATCGTGATAAAGCGCGTTCCAATTTTTACACAGCCCGTCGCAGTCGCGAACATACTGATGGTTATCAATTTGAAACTGTAACCATTGAATACAAGGGCAAAATTATGAAGGCTGATTACATTATCAATGATACCCGGATGCAGATTCGTTTATCAAATGCACTGCTTTCCAAAGAAAAAATAAATATTCATATCAAATATCATTATACAATTCCCGGAAGCTTTGGCGGAAGAAATGATTTCTTCTCCACAAAAAATGGAAAAATTTATGAAATAGCGCAATGGTATCCGCGTATGTGCGTGTATGATGATTTGGAAGGATGGAGCACATTGCCATTTCTCGGCAGCGGTGAGTTTTATTGTGAATATGGTGATTTTGATTACACCGTTACAGTTCCCGCCGGAATGATTGTAGCTGGCAGCGGCGAATTGCAAAATGAAAAAGAAGTTCTTACGCCAACTCAGATTGAAAGATTAAACGCCGCAAGGAAAAGTGATAAAACGCTAATGATTCGTACGGCAGCAGAAGTAAATAATGCCGCCGGAAAAAAATTAACTCAGAAACCGCTGAGCTGGCATTTTAAAATGAACAACACGCGCGACGTGGCTTTCGGCGCTTCTGCGGCATATATGTGGGATGCGGCAAGAGTCAATTTGCCGGAAGGCAAAAAGGCTTTGGCTATGTCGGTTTATCCCGTGGAAAGTGCGGGAGAAGATGCCTGGGGAAGAGCAACAGAATATTTAAAAAAATCAATAGAATATTTTTCTGAAAAATGGTTCGTGTACCCATACCCGGTAGCTGTTAACGAAGCCGGAGTTGCCGGAGGAATGGAATACCCAGGAATTGTTTTTGACGGCATTAATGACAAGGGTGAAGAGTTGTATTGGGTGACTGCACACGAGATTGGGCACAACTGGTTTCCGATGATTGTTGGCAGCGATGAGCGCCGCTATGCTTTTATGGATGAGGGTTTCAATACGTTTATAGATGTGTATGCGTCTGATAATTTTAATAACGGTGAGTATGCGCCCAAACGTGATGGAGAATATGCACCGGGCAAAGGAAATCCTGCGGACGAGATTGTTCCCTGGCTCAAAGATCCCAAAGCTCCTGCTATCATGGCGCGCGCCGACCAGTTTCCTGAAAAATACCGGCATCCTATTGAATATTTTAAATCTGCGTTTGGCCTCGTTTTATTGCGCGAAGTAATTTTAGGCCATGACAGGTTTGATTATGCATTTAAAAAATACATAGAACGCTGGGCTTACAAGCATCCATCGCCGGATGACTTTTTCAGAACAATGAATAATGAAGCAGGGGAAGACCTTTCGTGGTTTTGGAAAGAATGGTTTTACAACAACTGGCAATTGGATTTGGCAGTGCAATCCGTTACGTATCCAAAGCCGGAGTCGGAAACGGACGTGGCCGTGACGATTGTGAATTTGCAAAAAATGGCAATGCCCTGCATCGTTGAAATTGTTTTAAAAGATAGCAGCAAACAGGATATTGAATTGCCGGTTGAAACGTGGTTGCAAAGCGATACTTATACCCTTCGTTTGCAACTGCCCAGGGAAGTGGCATCCGTCACCATCGACCCGCAACATGTGTTACCGGACAGCGACAGGAAAAATAACGTTTGGGAATCTAAATAGCAATCGTACATCTTACCGCTTACTAAATGTTATGACAACAAAATAAAAAGATCTGGCATTTGCCGTTTTACTGTTGTGGCTTTTGTTTAAAAGGTTTAAGCTATATTTTTGCCGCTGTGTAATGGCATAAAACTTAAACCAAAGGATGAGTTTGAAAAATACCATCACTTCTTTTTTAATATTATTTCATATATCAGCCTTGTCTCAAAAACCCTCGGCTTCGGCATATGGAAAAATTTTGAACAGCAATGGCAAGGCCGCCCAATCAGTAACGGTTGCGCTTCAACAATTGAATAAATTCACTTATACTGATAACAGCGGATACTTTATTCTATCCGGGTTGCAGCCCGGTTTTGATTCTTTAATTATTTCTTCCACAGAATACAGTGCTTTAAGATTGCCTGTTCAAATTAACGAAGGGAGTGCTCTTGATATGGGCGTCATTCACCTGCAGTTAAACGTGCCCGAGCTTCAAACTGTGGAGATTAAAGGCCGCACCTTGCATTCTTACCAAAGCAATTATTCTTTTTTTGTAAATAAAACGCAAACGGCGGCAATTGATATTCCGCAATCTGTTTCATCCATAACTAAAGAATTGATTGCAGATAAAATGGCTTTTCATGTAAAAGATGTAATCAGTGGCGCGGCCGGCGTCAATCAATATTCAGGATATGATGAATACACAATCCGGGGCTTTAGGGCAGAAAATGCCAGGGATATTAATGGTTTGCGCGGATATAACACCACGTACACGAATTCGATGCTGGTAAATATCGAGCGAGTGGAAATTATTAAAGGCCCCACTTCTACCTTGTACGGTAATGGAGATCCGGGAGGTACCATTAACCTTGTTACCAAAAAGCCTTTACAACAAAAAGAATCAGAAATTAATCTCTTCGCCGGCTCGTGGGATCATTTCAGGATCACCGGCGATAATACCGGGCCACTCAACAAAAGCAAAACACTTCTTTATCGTATTAATGCAGGCTATGACGATTCAAAATCGTTTCGTGATGTTTTTTATTCAAAAGCTTATCAGATAGCTCCGTCATTATCTTTTATTTCAAACGACAAGGTTTCGCTCAATGTTGATTTCTCACTTTCGCACACCCACACGATTCTTGACAGGGGACAGCCTGGAATGCGGGATAGCCACCATCTTTTGGCCACGCCTATAAAACTCACGGTAAGCCAGCCCGGAGATTATTTGCGTGAAATGGGCCTCGCTTCTATCGCCTCATTTTCTTATAAAATAAATAATCGCCTGAGCTATAACGTGGGTTATCTTAATTATATGACGCAGCAAAATGTGGCCGACCATGGCCTTCATGGTTATATTACCAATGATTCAATCGCCCTTTATTTTACAAAATGGAAACATCATACCGTTACCAATACCATCTCCAATTATTTATCCTACCAGTTCAAAGCAGCCGGGCTGAATCATCAGTTAGTGGCGGGTTACGATTACATACAAAGCAACATTCATTTGGATCAAAAATATTACGAGCTGCCCGATCAGTTTGGAGAAGGAAGTGGCATAGTCGGTACCTTCAGTTTACGAAATCTCCGCTATGTGAAGCGGCCTGTAAATACTTACCAGGTTTCAGATTTTGATTCAGACGCAACAGAAGTTGATGGCGATGTATATCACACACAAGGAGTTTATTTGCAGGATAAAATCAGCTTTAAAAGATGGAAACTGCTGGTGGGCCTTCGCGAAGAATTTTACAAAGGCCAGGGTGAAGATGACGACGACGAAATTGAGCAGCAGGTTTTTCTTCCGCGAATAGGCATTGTGTACGCAGTGAGAAAAAATTTGAGCGCCTATGCCACTTATAACAAAGGATTTGATCCGTTTGAAGCATCGGGTACAAACCAGGAATTTGATGAGCCCATTAAACCACAGATCAGCGAACTTTTTGAAACAGGTATGAAGGCTGTTTTTTTTCCGGACAGGTTGGCCGCTTCCGTTTCAATGTATCAGCTATCTGTTGAAAACGTGGCTGTAAATGCGAACGATATTGGCAATCCTGATCTCTTTGTGCAGGAAGGAAAAGTAAGATCGAGAGGTGTAGAATTAGAAGCAAATGGCAATATTACTGCATCGCTGAGCGCAAGTTTTTCGTATTCATTCTGTGATGCAAAAATTGTAGAAAGCAAAACTCCTTCGCAAATAGGACAGCGATTAGAAAATTCACCGCGCAACTCCGGAAGTGCCCATTTAAAATATGAATTCAAAGACGGAGTGTTAAAAGGCGTGGCAATTTCTGCGGGATATTTGCAAGGCAGTAAAAGAACCACATTGGATCCTTCTGTTTCTTTGCCGGGATACATAATTTTTAATGGAGGCATACAATATACTTTCCAAAAGCTTACCCTTGCATTAAGAGGTGAAAATCTTTTCGATAAAACTTATTGGATGGCGGCTTATAATAATGTAAGTAAATGGCCAGGCGAGCCCAGGAATTTTATGATGAACTTGCGTTATAAATTCTAACCGGAAAAATATATTTGACTTTTTTATCGACAATTAAGCAAGACTGTTTTAGAATTCAGCCTTACTTTTTTGCTTTATTTACCATTTAAAAAGGAATACGCTTGTACAATAAAACAATCATACATGAAATACATTTTTACAGTATTTGTTGCTTTACTGATCCTGTGCTTTTGCTGATGCACAAGCCCCGATGCCGCTACGGCTGAATAGACCAGCCAAAAGCATCCTTGCTATATTATGAATACGATTTTTTGCCCGAAGAAACAAAAGGTGTAGTTGTAAATAAATTAAAATTGGAAGGATATAGTCACATCTAAAAATTATTTGGTATATAGAAATAGCCGGTTAAAAGATTTAAAGTGGATAAGGCCGAAAAAAAATTGAAAAGCTTACAGGAACGCCATTTTCGATCAAAAACGAGTCGCAAAGCCCGTTGAATAATATTGAATAAGAAAAAAAGAAGTCACTTTATTTGTTCATGCACTGTTAGAAAATCTTTTCTAAATTGGTATCAGGCTGATTTTTATTGCGACGATTTTTTATCACCATCTTTTTAAACCTTAAGGTTAAAAATGTGGCTGAAAAGGTAAGGCCTGTTATAAATCCGGTCCAGATGCCGGCTGCGCCCATATTGAAATAAAAGGCGAGAAGGCAGCCAACCGGAATACCAATAGCCCAGTAAGCGACAGCAACAAAAACGGTGGGCACCTTTACATCTTTTATCCCTCTTAATAATCCTGCACTAATGGCCTGCGTGCTGTCAGAAATTTGGAACAGCGCTGCAAATACCAGAAGGTAAGAAGCCATTGAAACTACTTCAGCATCATCATTAAAAAATAGCGGAAGTTGTTTTCTAAGTACAATAAAGATCAACGCGCAGAATGTGCCGTAAATCAATGCCATCACAAGTGTACTTTTTCCGATAGATTGAATAAGCGGCCAGTCTTTTCTACCAAACGAGTTGCTGGTGCGGATACTTCCGGCCTGCGAAAGGCCGATGGATACCATAAAGGTAAGCGAGGCACAGCTTAGCGCAATTTGATGGGCGGCCTGCGGTATAGCGCCTATGGTTCCTATCAGGATGCCTGAAACTGCAAAGGCTCCGGCTTCCATAGAAATTTGTAAGCTGCTGGGCACACCAATATGGAGCAATTCTTTGATGGTTTGCCATCTCAATTTCCAGGCAAGGCTTCTGATGGCGATATATTTTCTGAACGTTTTATGATGCAATACAATTAACCCCAAAAAAACAAAAATCAATATCCTGGTAATTAAAGTGGCCCATCCCGCGCCGGTAAGCTCCAGCCGTGGCATGCCCCAGTTACCATAAATCAACAGCCAGTTCAAAAATATATTTAAAGGAAGCGCTGCAAGAGACAAATTCATCGCGGTTCTGGTATGTTCCAAACCGTCGGTAAATTGTTTGAGCGCCAGGAACAGTAACATCGGAATAACAGACCATCCCATTATTTGCAAATAAGGCAAAGCCAGTTGCGCCACTGCAGGATCCTGGTCAAGATGAAACAGAATATTGTGGCTAAGTTCAATCGCTAAAGAAATGACAACAGCAGAAACGGCGCAAAGCCAAAAACCATTGTACAGGTAATGACTTACCAGCCTGCCATCCCTTCTGCCATGCGCCATCGAAACCATTTGAGAAACCGAAATAGTAATTCCTATTCCAAATACAAACGGGATATTGACCACGCTCATCACCAACGCGGCTGCTGCAAGCTGCTTATAGCTTACAGCGCCTACCATTGCCGTATCAATAATGCCCAGCATCATCTGCGACACTTCTCCGAGGATGATAGGGCCGGCAAGTTTTAATGTTCGTTTTGCCTGGTGTGAGGGCATTATTTTAAATTTTAAAAAAAGTGCGTGAAGGTAAGAAAGATTTAATCCCGGATTCAATAATGGCGTTGTGATATACAAGCAGTAACATCCTTCTGAAAAACCTTTTACCTTTATTTATCTTTCAATTTTTAAAATTCATAAATCATGTTTCAAAGTCCCGATGAAAACTTTTTGAAAACAGGCGAAAAGTTGCCCCCGGCGCCTAAACCGGCCGGTGTTTATAAGCCAATGCTGCAGGTAGATAATTTAATCTATGTGTCGGGTCATGGCCCCGTTTTGGAGGAAGGTGTTTTGATAAAAGGCAAAGTAGGGTTTGATATCAACGCCGAAGCAGCAAAGGTGGCGGCGAAACAAACCGGACTTACCATTTTGTCTACCTTAAAATCTAACCTTGGAAGTTTAAATCGCATTAAAAGAGTGGTCAAAGTTTTTGGAATGGTAAACTGTACCTTAAATTTTGAACAGCATCCTTTTGTCATCAACGGCTGCAGCGAATTATTTGCAGAAGTATGGGGAACAGAAAATGGTGTGGGCGTCAGAAGTGCTGTAGGTATGGGCTCCTTGCCGGATAATATTTCTGTGGAAATAGAAGCCGTTTTTGAGCTGGCCGATAATGAAGATGAAATTGTAATTTCCGAATCTGTTACTGAAATAGACATAGAAGAAAATGCATGACAAGAAATGGTTTCTGCTAAATCACCCCGATGAGGTTGACTCTCCGGCGCTATTAATATACAAGGAACGGGTTGCCGGTAATATCAAAAAAATGATTCAGATTGTTGGCGATCCGAAAAGGCTGGTTCCACATGTGAAAACGCATAAGATGGCTGAGATAGTGAAAATGCAATTGGATGCAGGCATTAGGAAGTTTAAATGCGCTACCGTTGCTGAAGCAGAGATGCTTGCCGAAGCCGGAGCCGGAAATATTTTGTTTGCTTATCAATTGAATTTTGAAAAGGCAAAACGCTTTATTTCGCTTATAAAAAATTATCCGCAAATAGATTTTTCGTCGTTAGTGGATAACCTGGATTCTGCGAAAATGTTAAACGATTTATTTCAAAAGGAAAACCTCAAAGCCAATATATTTATTGACGTGAATGATGGCATGAACAGAACCGGAATTACAGCGGATGAGCCATTAATCGAATTGTTCAAACAAATTCAGCAATTACCGAATCTTGATTTTTATGGATTGCATGTATACGACGGCCATATCCGCGATGCAGATTTTGAAACCAGGAAACAAAATTGCCAGAAGGCATTTGAAAAAATAAATACAGTAAAAGAGCAAATAAAGCAGATTTCTAATTTGCCTGAAGTAAAAGTTATTGCAGGTGGAACACCAACCTTTACCGTTCATGCGTTGAACCCTGAAGTCGATCGCAGCCCTGGCACTTGTTTGTTGTGGGATTACGGATATGACCAGCTATTAGCCGAACAGCCGTTTGAATTTGCAGCCGTTTTATTGACGAGGATTATTTCCAAACCGGCCCCCGGATTGATTACCACAGACCTCGGTCATAAATCGGTAGCAGCAGAAAATCCAATCGGGAAAAGAATCTTTTTTCTGAATCTTAAAAATTATGAAATCAAATCGCAAAGCGAAGAACATCTTGTGGTTAAAGTAGAAGATTGGGAAAATTGGAATGTGGGCGATGAATTGTATGGTGTTCCGTATCACGTTTGTCCGACGGTGGCTTTGTATGATGAAGCTGTAATTGTTGAAGATGGAAAAGTAATTGATAAGTGGAATGTGGTGGCGAGGAGGAAGAGGATTACTTATTAGTTGTTCCAAAGCATTCGAATAATTAAAAATATTGTGGGCGTATATTTGTAAAAAGTCTTTTTCATGGCTAAAAACACATCAATATCTTTAGGCGACTATTTTGAAAAATTTATAGACCAGCAGGTAAATTCCGGAAAATTTTCATCGGCCACCGAAGTAATTAAGGCTGCATTAAGACTATTTGAATTTGAAGAAAGTAAAAAAGCAGAATTAATAAAAGAATTGAAAAAGGGAGAAAGGTCGGGGTTTGTTTCCGGATTTAACCGGGAGGATTTTTTGAACAAACTGCACGAAAAACATTCAATAGAGAAATGAATTACAATATTAGTAATGAGGCTTCGCTCGATTTGGAAGAGATTTGGCTTTATACTTTTGAACATTGGTCAATTGAACAGGCAGATAAATATTACAATCAGTTGCTAACGAAATCGAATACATTTCAAAAAATTCAAAGTCGGGAAAGGATTACAGTAAAATCAGAAAAGGATATTTTCGTTCCAAAATAAATTCTCACTTCATTTTTTACCGCATAAATGAATCGGAAAAAATAGTTGAAGTTATCAGAGTGTTACATCAAAGTATGGATATTGAAAGCAATTTAGACGAATAGATTTTTATCAATACATACACTCATTTCCATTCTGTATGGAGCTATCTGAAATAATGAGGCGATAATAAAAAACATATAATGTCACAATTAATCTTTGATGCCCACCTCGATCTCAGCATGAATGCGATGGAATGGAACCGCGACCTGACGCGGCCGTTGCAGGAAATTCGTGAAAGAGAAAGGGGCTTAACCGATAAGCCTGACCGCGAAAATGGAACGGTTTGCTTCCCCGAAATGCAAAAAGGAAATATTGGCATTTGTGTGGCAACGCAGATTGCACGATTCGTAAAACCAACTTCAAAACTACCCGGATGGCATTCGCAGCAGCAAGCCTGGGCGCAAACCCAAGCACAGCTTGCATGGTATAAAGCGATGGAAGACGCCGGCGAAATGTTGCAAATCACAAATGCGGTTTCGTTGAAAAATCATGTCGGAAAATGGTTGAATAAAGTGGACGAAAAATTGCCAATCGGTTATATTTTAAGTCTCGAAGGCGCAGATTCAATTGTAAATCTGGACTATCTTGAAAAAGCGTATCAAACTGGCCTTCGCGCCATTGGCCCTGCGCATTATGGTCCCGGAATTTATGCTTACGGAACAGATTCCGAAGGTGGAATTGGAAATAAAGGCCGGGAATTGCTTAAAGAAATGGAACGGCTAAATATTATTTTAGATGCTACGCATTTATGTGATGAAAGTTTTTGGGAAGCCCTGGAAAATTTTAATGGTCATGTGTGGGCGAGTCATAACAATTGTCGGGCACTGGTTCCCCACAATCGCCAGTTTTCTGACGAACAAATAAAAGCGTTGATAGAGCGCGGGGCGGTTATTGGCGGCGCCTTTGATGCATGGATGCTGAAAGCAAACTGGGTTCGTGGAAAATCTAAACCAAAAGAGGAAGGCGTTTTTATTTCAACCGTTATCGATCATATTGACCATGTGTGCCAACTGGCGGGCAACTCTTTGCATTCAGGAATCGGAACTGATTTGGATGGCGCTTTCGGAACCGAGCAATGTCCTGCTGATTTGAACAGCATTGCGGATTTACAAAAAATTCCATCCATATTGAAAGAACGGGGATATTCGGAGGAAGACGTTGAAAATATCATGTGGAAAAACTGGGTTCGCTTTTTGGAAAATGCGTGGCAGTAAAGCAACTTTTATTGTTATTTTTTATTTTCATTCATTCTGTGCATTGAACCTTTCAATGAGGGATATAGGGTTTTAAACACAGCAAAATTTGCTTCATGCCTTTTGTGATTTTTCAAATCCGGCTTTACGATTTGGCTAACCGCCGGCTTTAAGGAAGAATAGCTTTTAATCATTTTCATTGTTTTCATATTGAGCAATGCCGCGCCAACTGCCGATGAATCCTGTGTTTCGATGACATAAAGTTTTTTTCCTGTGATGTCTGACAGGATTTGCATCCATATTTTGGAACGGATTAATCCGCCACTTACGATGAGCTTATCAATTTTTTGTGTTGACTTTTCTACTATTTGTACTACCTCGTTCATGGAATAACAAATTCCTTCCAGCGTAGCACGCAAAAAATAATCCTGTGTGTGCGACGGTTTTATTCCCATAAAAACACCGCTGGCGCTGCCATCCCAAACCGGCGCTCTTTCTCCATACAAATAAGGTAAGAACAACAAACCTTTGCTGCCGGCGTCGATGGCGTCTATGCGCCTAAAAAGCTCGTCGTAATCTTCATGCGATGGTTTTTCTATTTTTAAAAAAGATTCGAATAACCATTGTACAATATTGCCTCCATTGTTCACCGGCCCGCCACAGATAAAGGTTTTATCATCCAGCAAATAGTTGAAAGTCATTTCAGCATAATTATAAACGGGCTTCTCATTTGCAATTCTGACCGCACCACTGGTACCAATCGTTAAGGCCGCTGAACCCTTGTCCATTGCATAGCTTCCCAGGTTGGCGAGGCAACCGTCGCTTGCCCCGATGCAAAAAGAAGTTTCCGAAGAAATAAAAAGTGTATCTAAAATTGAATCGTCCACATTTTTCCTGATAAAATTTGTGGGCTTTGGTTCAGACAGTTGTGCTGTAGTTATTCCGCATAATTTTAAAGAAGCCTTATTCCATTGCAATTTTTTAATATCAAATAAGCCGGTAGCCGAAGCGATGGAATAGTCTATCTCGTAAACCCCAAATAATCTGAACCAGATGAATTCTTTTATCGAAATAAATTTGTAGGTTTTTTTAAATATCGCGGCGTTATTTTTCCGGAGCCAAATGATTTTGCACAACGGAGTCATTGCGTGAATCGGGGTGCCGGTGACTCTGTAGATGCTTTTTGCCTCTTTTGATTTCCTGATTTGTTCTGCTATTTTTTCACTTCGTGTATCTGCCCATGTTATCAAATTAGAAATTGGCTTTTTTTGTTCGTTTACTGCCATCACGCCATGCATGGCGCTGCTGAAACTTATAGAAACCGGTGGATATTTTATCTTTTCAATCAATTGTACTACGCAATTTTTAAAGGCCTCCCATATCATTTCAGGGTCTTGTTCCGAATATCCGTCGTGCAGGTCTTCAGCAGAATAATATACCTGCGAAGTGGCCATCATTGCGCCCTTTAGATTGATTCCAACCGCCTTGGTGCTTCCGGTGCCGATGTCTATTCCGATAAAATATTTTTCAGGTGTTTGGTTCATTTGGAAAAAGATATCACCAAAATTATTCCATTATGAATAAAGAAAGGGGTTAATATTGATTGCCCAAGTTTCAAAAATGGGGCTTATCTCATTTGAAGATTGCTAAATAAGTCTTCTGTTTTATGAAAACCTTTGGAATGAAAGTAATTGAGGTAAGAGTGTATGAAATTTTACAAAGTTGAACGTGTATTAAAAAATAATCCAATCATTATTAATTAATATCCCCGTTCGTTTTTGCCTTCCATATAATTCATGAAAGCTGTATTTACCACGCGGTTTCCGCCGGGCGTAGGATAATTGCCCGTAAAATACCAATCGCCTGTATTAGTTGGACAGCATTCGTGTAAATCTTCGATGGTTTGATAAATCACCTCTACAGGAATATCTATTTCAGGCGGTGTGATTAGCTCAGCAATTTTTTTATCCAGTTCGCCTAAGGTAAATGGCTTATAAACTTCGCGAACCATGTTTTGTGTATTTAGCTGATTGGTTCGTTTTAGTTCTTTACATTTTTGAAAAATACATTGCAGCATTGGCTCCATATTTCTTTCCTTAATAAGGGCTATGGCTGCTTTGAAGGCAACAAATTCGCCCAGCTTGCTCATGTCAATTCCATAGCAATCCGGATACCTGATTTGAGGCGCAGAAGAAACTACAATTATTTTTTTGGGCTTCAGCCGGGCAAGCATTCTTATGATGCTTTCACGAAGTGTGGTGCCCCTTACAATAGAGTCATCAATAACTACCAAAGTATCAATGCCTTTTCTAACAGTGCCATAAGTGATATCATACACATGCTGTACCATCTCGTTGCGGCTGTTATCCTCTGTAATAAAAGTCCGAAGCTTTACATCTTTGATAGCAATTTTTTCCATCCGCACTTTCCGGCTAACCATCTCCGTTAGTTTCTCTTCGTCATAATCTTTGCCCCAGCTTAAAATTCTTTCTATTTTAATTTTGTTCAGATAATCTTCGGCTCCTTTTATCATTCCATAAAAGGCGGTTTCTGCAGTATTAGGAATAAAGGAAAAGATGGTATTTTTCAAATCATAATCCACGGCCTTCAATATCCTTTCGCTCAGATGATATCCCAATGCAATTCTTTCACGATAAATTTTTTCATCACTTCCTCTTGAGAAATAAATGCGCTCAAAGCTGCAAGCTTTTCTTTCCTTAGGCTCAAGAATTTGCTCGATTGAATAGTCACCATTCGGTTGGGTGATAAGCGCATTTCCCGGCATAAGCTCTTTTACTTCATTTTCCGCTACATTGAAGGCAGTGCGAATGGCCGCTCTTTCGCTGGCCGCCACTATTACTTCCTCATTTACATAATAATAACATGGGCGGATACCGTGCGCATCCCTTACTACAAATCCAATTCCTTCGCCGGTGAGGCCGCCAAAAGTGAAACCACCATCAAAATAAGGAACTGATTTTTTCAACACCGAAGCTATGTCCACATGTTCAGGAGAGGCCTCATCAGCTTTTATTAAAAAATGCTGCACCAGGTCTATCATAGCAGCCAGGTCGCTGCCCTTGTCTTCTTCTGCCCTGGGGCTATTAATAAGTGAAAAAAGTTCTTGTTTGTTTATCAGGTTAAAATTTCCTGCCATTGCAATGTTGCGGGCAGGAATAGTATCTCTTTTAATATAAGGATGGCAATATTCTACGCCATTTTTTCCCTGGGTGCCATAGCGCAAATGCCCCAATAATAACTCGCCTAAAAAATCAATATGGCCCTTCATAAGTCCGGGATGTTGTTCAATATCCGGATGGTATTTTTTGATTTCGTTTACCTGGCTGCCAATTTGGGAAAAAAGATGGGCGATGGCCTGGTTTTCATTAGTTCGTATGCGATGCAGAAAGGGATAGCCTGGTTCAGTATTCATTTTCACTGAGGCAATTCCGGCGCCGTCCTGGCCACGATTGTGCTGCTTTTCCATCAAAAGGTAAAGCTTATTCAGACCGTAAAGAACTGTTCCATAGTTTTGCCTGAAATAGGAAAAAGGTTTTCGCAGCCGTATAAAGGCAAGGCCGCATTCATGTTTTATTTCGTCGCTCATATTGGAAAAACGCAAAATTAACACTAATCCGCCTGTTGACCCTCTTAAATTATTATATTGTGTGTTATAGTATTCCTATTTTTAACCCGGAAGCCGCAATATAAAATGTAGATTTCCAGACATTCGCATAAATAACGGAATAAAATAAAGTTGAACACATCACACTTAAAATTATTTTTCTGTTTCAATAAGTTTTTTTATTTTAATTTTATATTTTGTACCAAAAATCTAATCATGGCAAGACCTGTCCGCAACAATGAAATTGCTGGAAAACTTAAGACCCTTAAAGAACAGCTCGCTGAATATAAGGAAGAACTTAAAACAGTTCACCCTACTTTTAAAATATCTAAAAATGGGAAGCGGTTAAGTAATATTGAAGCTACCATTGCAAAATTAGAGAAAGAAATAGATACACTTAAAAAGCGAAAGGAAACTCTTTAAAAACGTGGTTGGTTTTTTAACCAAACACACACATAATTTTTATAAATGCATTTCAAGCCGTGGCGAAATGCATTTTTGTTTACAGTGGGCCATACATCCCGCCTTTTTTTTTAATTGTCGAAATTATCCGCCGGTACCTTCACTGACACTTCAATACTTTACCTTTGCAAAAATTAAATTGTCTTTTAAAGGCGGCTTTTATCAATAAAATATGAATACAGAACATCTCTCTGAGCAGCAAATTATACGCAGGGGAAAATTAAAAGAACTTACAGAATTAGGAATCAACGCTTTTCCGGCTGAATTATACCCGGTGAACACTACCGCAGTTCATATAAAAAATCATTTTAAAGGAGAAGAGAATAAGCAGGATTTTGCAGAAGTGTGCCTCGCCGGCCGAATACTCGGTATCCGCGATATGGGAAAGGCGTCATTTGCCGTATTGCAGGATAGTACCGGCAAAATTCAGTTGTATGTTCGCAGAGATGATGTTGCAAAGGGAGAAGACAAGACTTTATACAACGTTGTTTGGAAAAAACTACTGGATATTGGCGATATTATCGGCGTAAAAGGATTTGTTTTCACTACCAAAACCGGCGAAATCTCCGTTCATGTTAATGAGTTTACTATTTTATCTAAATCGCTGAGGCCACTGCCCGTGGTAAAGGAAAAAGATGGTGAAACTTTCGATGAGGTAACTGATGCCGAGTTCCGGTATCGCCAGCGGTACGCCGACCTGATAGTGAACCCCCATGTAAAAGAAATTTTTATTAAGCGAACAAAAATGGTGAATGCCATGCGTACCTTTTTAAATGAAAGGGGCGCTCTTGAAGTGGATACGCCCGTTTTACAAAGTATACCGGGCGGCGCTGCTGCCAGGCCTTTTAAAACGCATCACAACGCCCTGGATATTCCGTTTTATTTGAGGATTGCGAACGAATTGTACCTGAAAAGATTAATCGTTGGTGGTTTTGAATGGGTATATGAGTTTAGCCGCAACTTCAGAAATGAGGGGATGGACAGAACGCATAATCCTGAATTTACCATACTTGAATTTTATGTGGCCTACAAAGATTATTTGTGGATGATGGAAACGACCGAACAATTATTGGAACATGCTGCAATGGCCGTAAATGGCACTACGAAAGTAATGAGTGGAAATGTTGAAATTGATTTGAAAGCGCCCTTCAAAAGAATTTCCATGTACGATGCCATAAAAGAATATACCGGCATTGACATCAGCAACAAAAGTGAAGATGAAATCAGGCAGGTTTGCCTGCAATTGGGCATACATGCTGATGCGACGATGGGTAAAGGAAAACTGATTGATGAAATTTTTTCTGAGAAATGTGAAGCCCATTTTGTGCAGCCCACTTTTATCATTGATTACCCTGTGGAGATGAGTCCCCTTACTAAAAAACACCGAAGTAAAGCAGGGCTTGTAGAGCGTTTTGAGCTGATTATCAATGGAAAAGAAATTGCAAACGCTTACAGCGAGCTGAATGACCCTTTGGAACAAAAAGAACGTTTTGAAGAGCAGGCACGGCTGATGGAACGCGGGGACGACGAAGCCATGTATATTGACCAGGACTTTTTAAGAGCGCTTGAATATGGCATGCCACCGACAAGTGGTATCGGTTTCGGAATTGACCGGCTGGTAATGCTACTCACTAATCAGCCCTCTATCCAGGATGTGTTATTGTTTCCGCAAATGCGGCCTGAAAAGGCATTTACAGAAGAAAAAGCGAAAGCATCAGAAAATACTATCAAATAAGTAATTCAAAAAGTAGTTCGCAGCATTGGTTTTTTTATTAATTTACAAAAAACTAACTGTATGTGGAAGCTACTTACAGCCTATTTCAGCTTTACCAAAAAAGAACGCCAGGGAATCATTTTCATTATCATTGCAGTAATATTATTTGCTGTTGCACCACGGTTCTTTTTCCTTTTTGTGAAAAATGAAGCGGTAAATGCAAACCAGTTTTCAACGGAAATTGCTGCTTTGGAGGCAAGAGCGGCGGAGAGAAAAAACTTTCAGGTAAAAAGCTACGAAAATCAAAATACTTTCAGGCGGCATTATCAAAATGAAACTACGATAACCAAAGAACGCTTTTATTTTGACCCAAATACGGCTTCTGAAAATGACTGGCTGAGGATGGGCATTAAAAAGAAAACTGCGCAAACCATTCAAAAATATATAGCGAAAGGCGGCAAATTTTATAAACCCCGGGATATTCAAAAAATATATGGTCTCAGCCAAAAAGATGCCGAGGAATTAATGCCCTACGTGTCTATTGCGGCGATAAAAAAAGATTTTCCAGCCTCGCGGGGCCAACCCGGCAACTTACCAGCGTATCCGAAAAAAAAATCTTTTTTACCGGTAGATGTCAACGTTGCGGATACTGCAGCTTTCATTGACTTACCCGGAATTGGAAGCAAACTTTCAAA
This sequence comes from Ginsengibacter sp., assembly GCA_051954975.1. Taxonomy (GTDB): domain Bacteria; phylum Bacteroidota; class Bacteroidia; order Chitinophagales; family Chitinophagaceae; genus Ginsengibacter. Next base: position 256,112 of record JBQCHE010000002.1, read on the forward strand.
TAGAATCGTAAGCTTTAGAGAAAAGCTTGGTGGCTTTTATTCAATTGACCAAATAAGTGAAATTTACAATCTTCCCGATTCTACATTTCAAAAAATCAGGCCCTACCTCGTTTTGAACAGTAAAGCAATAAAAAAGATAAATATTAATTTGGCCACTCTTGATCAATTGAAAGCGCATCCCTATATCAAATATGCTGTCGCGAATTCAATTGTTACCTACCGGCAGCAGCACGGCAACTATACTGACATAAATGACTTGAAGAAGCTGATGCTTGTTTCTGACGACTTATATAGCAAGCTTTCACCTTACCTTTCGGTTGAATAAATAGAGCATTTTTATTTTAGAATATTTTACACGCGCGCAGTAAAACAATAAATAAGCTTCTTTTTTCTTTTTTACATTAAACGATATTTAATGAAGTTCATAAAAAGCTTATTTGAAAAAATATTGCAACCCGCTGAATTATTTTATTCGTTCTACCTTGCACGTTACTAAAAGTGGTTTACCTATGGATTTTGCGACAAATGAATTGACATTACAGGTGGCAGAAACCGCAAAAAAATTTGCAGAGCAATATATAAGGCCGCATGTAATGGAATGGGATGAAACGCAGGAATTTCCTGCATATATTTTAAGGGAATTAGGCGCACTCGGCCTTATGGGCATATTGGTTCCTGCACGGTATGGCGGCAGCGGACTCAGCTATTTTGAATACAGCGCGGCCATCCAGGAAATTGCGAAGGTTTGTGGCTCAATCGGCCTTTCTTATGCTGCACACAATTCTTTATGCACAGGCCACATTTTATCTTTTGGAAATGAAGAACAAAAAATTAAATACCTGCCAAAACTCTGTTCTGCAGAATATATCGGAGCCTGGGGCTTAACCGAGCCTAACACGGGCAGCGATGCAGGAAACATGCGGTGCATTGCCCAAAAAGATGGTGATGATTGGGTGATAAATGGCACCAAAAGCTGGATCACGCATGGCAAAAGTGGTGATGTGGCAGTCGTGATTTGCAGAACGGGAGAACCCCATACACGTGATAATTCTACCTCTTTTATCGTAGAACGGGGCACTAAAGGATTCAAAGGCGGAAAAAAGGAAAATAAGCTCGGCATGCGGGCCAGCGAAACAGCCGAAATGGTTTTTGACAACTGCCGCATCTCTGACTCAGCCAGAATGGGCGATGTAGGCGATGGTTTTCGGCAGGCGATGAAGGTTCTCGATGGCGGCAGAATTTCGATAGCTGCTTTGGGCCTGGGCATCGCAAAAGGTGCGTATCTTGCCTCGTTACAATATTCAAAAGAAAGGCACCAGTTTGGAAAACCTATATCTGATTTCCAGGCTATTTCATTTACATTGGCAGATATGGCCACGCAAATAAAAGCTGCAGAATTATTGATTGATCAGGCTTGCGACCTAAAAACAAAAGACCAAAACGTGACGAAAGAAGCCGCAATGGCTAAGTATTACGCCAGTGAAATTGCAGTTAAAATTGCAACTGACGCTGTTCAGATTTTTGGCGGCTATGGTTACACAAAAGATTACCCGGTTGAAAAATTTTACCGGGATAGCAAATTATGTACGATAGGCGAGGGCACAAGTGAGATTCAGAAAATTGTAATTGCCAGGGAAGTGCTTAAATAATTTTCCCGCTTGAGGCTAAATCGTTATCTAAGATTTTTTTTAGCAAAATCTTCAATGTTTTCTTCATTGGCGCCGGGTATGAATTCTGAAATTTTTTCTTTGAGATCGTTGTTGTTACTGATGGGGTCGGCAGCGTTGGTTTGAATATCCTGGGGTGTGGTTCCTGGGGCTGAAGGTGTGGTTCCGGATTGAAAAAGATTATCTATAGCTCCGCCTACCATAGGAAATCTTTCTTTAAGGTAATCGGCAATAGTCCTCAATATTTTGCGGGATTCTTCTTCGGAAAGACCATGAGCGCTTTTTAATTTTTGAATTAATTGGTCCATGATAATCGTTTTTTATAAGGTTAAACTAATTATTACACAAAATAAATCATTTGTTTTATTTAGGTAAAAATTTTTCAATATTCTAATTTCTTTCAATTCCCCGATAAAAACAAACATCTACAATATCGATTCTCGTATTACTTTCACGATTTTAGAAATCTACAAACCCTATTACAATGAAAGAAAAATTACGAAAATGGGCATTTTTGCCGTTGTTAACTTGCATGCTGATAGCTGATGCAAACCGTTGCCAGGCGCAGGATCAAACCGTAAGAGATTTGCAATCTCAATCTTCAAGAGAAATTAAAAAAGGAAAAATCGACAGTAGCAAGATATGGAACACCGGCGGGCAGTTTGATTTAAATCTCGCCCAGGGGAGCCAAAGCAATTGGGCGGCAGGCGGTGATAATTTTTCATTTTCGATTAATTCGTATGTGGGGCTGTATGCCTTTTATAAAAAAGAAAGATATAGCTGGGACAATACGCTGGATTTGAATTACGGATTGGTAAATACCACCAGTCTTGGCACCCGCAAAAATGATGACAGGATAGATTTGCTTTCCAAAGTGGGTTATGAAATCGCTCCGAAATTAAGCTTGTCGGCCCTGCTTAATTTTCACTCGCAATTTTCACGAGGCTATAATTATCACAGTGATGGTTCCAAAGAACTGCTTTCAGATTTTATGGCTCCCGGCTATCTTTTGTTAAGCCTTGGGTTGGATTATAAACCTGCGACCGGGCTTTCTATTTTTATTTCACCGATTACTTCAAGATGGACGTTTGTGACCAACGATAGTCTTTCGGCAAAAGGTGCCTATGGCGTGGTTCCCGGAGAAAAAAGCAAAAATGAAATCGGTGCCTTTGTAAGCGTTAATTATTTAAAAGATATTACAAAAACCATCAGCTATAAAGGACGGCTCGACCTATTTTCTAACTATGAGCACAATCCCCAAAATGTAGACGTTCTGATGAATAATATGTTTACAGCGAAAATTTCAAAAGTGCTGACAGCCAGCTTAGGTCTTGACCTAATATATGATGACGATGTCAAATTATTTGGACCAAACCACGATTCTCCCGGGCTGCAGCTAAAATCATTAATGGCAGCAGGATTAAGCGTGAAGTTTTAAAGCTTGCAGTAAACAAATAAATAAGCCTGTTTTTTATTTTACCTGATTAGCACGAGGCCACAATTTTGAGCATAAAAAAAAGAAGAAAAGCTCTTCCTTTTTTTATATTAATTCAATCGCCTGCTTTTATTCAAATTGTTTTGAAATGCCTTTCGCCAATTCTACCATCTTCTTTACGCCTTCTTCAGGAAGGTTTCCTTTTTTAAATTCAGCTAATACTTCTGGCAATTTATTCTCCATTTCAAGTAAGAATTGTTCTTCAAAATCCTGTACTTTGGAAATAGCTACATTGCTTATCAGGCCGTTTGTACCGAGATAAATGATTGCTACCTGTTTTTCAACCGGATACGGAGTAAACTGAGGCTGTTTTAATATTTCCACATTTCTTGCTCCTTTGTCCAACACAGATTTGGTAGCCGCATCCAGGTCGCCTCCAAACTTTGAAAAGGCTTCCATTTCACGATAAAGAGCCTGATCGAGCTTCAAAGTACCGGCCACTTTTTTCATGGACTTAATCTGGGCGTTACCACCTACACGGCTTACAGAAATACCCACGTTAATCGCAGGACGAATACCCGCATTAAACAGGTTACCCTCGAGAAATATCTGTCCGTCCGTGATAGAAATTACATTGGTTGGGATATACGCTGAAACGTCGCCGGCCTGTGTTTCAATAATGGGCAACGCGGTTAATGAGCCTCCGCCTTTTACCAGGTGCCTGATATTTTCAGGAAGGTCATTCATTTTTTGAGCTATTTCATCTTTAGAAACAATTTTTGCTGCTCTTTCCAGTAACCTGCTGTGCAGATAAAACACATCGCCAGGGTAAGCTTCACGTCCCGGAGGCCTTTTTAATAAAAGGGAAACTTCACGATAGGCAACGGCCTGCTTACTTAAATCATCAAAAATGATCAGCGCGCTGCGGCCGGTATCCCTAAAAAATTCCCCAATCGCTGCTCCGGCAAATGGAGCGTAGAACTGCAACGGAGCCGGCTCAGAAGCAGAAGCAGCCACAATAGTTGTATATTCCATTGCGCCATTATCCTGCAGTACTTTCATTACGTTGGCAATCGTAGAGGCTTTTTGCCCGATAGCCACATAAATACAATATACCGGTTTTCCAGCCTGGAAAAATTCTTTTTGATTAATTATAGTGTCGATGCAAATGGCGCTTTTACCTGTTTGACGATCGCCAATTACCAGCTCGCGTTGTCCGCGGCCGATAGGAATCATAGCATCTATGGCTTTAATGCCGGTTTGAAGTGGTTGTTTTACCGGCTCACGAAAGATAACGCCCGGTGCTTTGCGCTCAAGGGGCATTTCAAATAACTCACCAGTGATTGGGCCTCTGCCATCAATTGGCTCACCCAGTGTATTGATAACCCTTCCTGCAAGGCCATCGCCCACTTTAATAGAAGCGATTCTGCCTGTGCGTTTCACAGTATCTCCTTCTTTGATATTTCCACTTTCACCCATAAGAACCACACCCACATTATCCTCTTCAAGGTTAAGCGCAATGGCTTTTACACCATTTTGAAATTCAACCAATTCGCCGGAACTTACATTATTCAATCCGTAAATACGGGCAATACCGTCGCCCACCTGCAATACAGTGCCTATTTCTTCCAAATTGGCTTCTACGTCAAGATTGCTTAGTTGGCTTTTGAGAATCGCCGAAATTTCATCGGGTTTTATGTCAACCATATATTTATTTTTTAAGGCTGCAAAGGTATGCAAAGCAAATCCAATTTCAAAAGTAAAAAGAGGAAAAATTATACCTCAGACCATCGCTTTTGGGGCAGTTTAGTTTTTTTTAATACTGTTAAAAAAGTGCAATCTAACAATACTATTGACCCTTCGATTTTTGAGATGCTCAAGCAGACAAGGGAGTTCGTAAAATTTATTTACAAAAAATGGCAAAGACTATTTTCTTCGCCATTTTTCTATGCAACAAAAACCAGTAAGCCAATAAATAATAATAAATTGTATTCTGTGATTTATCTTCCTTTTTCCTTAAGCCGTTGAATCAATACTTTTCTAAAATCCCTTTCTGCATTATAAAGGTCATTTAACCTTTCGGGCCCTAAAATTTTTTCAAAAGAAGGCTTGTATTTTTTGCGGATATCCAAAAGCTTTTCTTCATTCTCAAGAACATCACCATCTCGTTTGGTAGCACGAAGCTGAGTGATTTCGTTATCATACTGGTTATAAACAGGCCAGAATTTTTGCGCTTCAGATGGGGTCAAATGTAGCTTTTGGGTAATGAAAGCCACTTTCAAAGCCTGGATCTTTTCGCGCCCATTTTGGGCTTTCGCAAAAGAAATAGCTGCACACATTACTATGATAATAAGTAAAAATTTTTTCATCGCTCGGTTATTTTAATTCTTGCTTTCTACATTAATCTTTTGAAGATAATTACTTAAAGCATTGTCATCTATCAGGTAATCATCCGGTGTGGGAAGTTCCTTTGTGTCGGTATTTTTTATCAGCTCTTCGTCATCCAGGATGCTTGTGTTTTTTTCAAGATACCCGGCTATTTCATCGTTGGATAAAGATTCGATGCCCTGGTTTATTTCTTTAGCGGTTTTGTAATGGGAGGCTAACTGCATATAAGCCGGCATCTTTGTAGACACGATGGAATTCGTTTTCGTATCCCCGCTTTTAAAATTAATAAACTGAAAAGAGAAAATAGTAATTATTCCTGCAATAACTGCTGCCGCTGCATATTTCCACCATTTTCTGGAAGACTTAAGAACAACTACTTTGCCATTTTCGTTTTTAATCCTGTTCAAAATTTTATCACTCAAATTGTCAAAATAGCCGGCAGGGAGGTCAAAAACGTGTTCCTCTTTCAGGTAATGTAATGCAGGCGAAATCGCTTTAATCTCCGCATCAGCGCTTTTTTCCTCTTCCTTTATTTTTGAAATAATTCTACTGCTTAAAGAATCAAAATAACCCTCGGGCACTTTCTGAAACGGCTCTTTTTTTTCCTGTTGCAAAAAAACCGTCGTAACTATTTTTTCCGCCAATCCATCGAAATATCCTTCCGGAACTGCAAAAACATTTACCTTCTCTATTTTGGCAAGAGCAGGGCTTATGTGCATTAGTTCAACTGATATTTCTTCTGATTTTTTCATTTCCGTTCTTCAGACTATTTTTTGTTTACTTAGTTTAATTATTTAAAATATAATTTTCAATTTTTTTGGCAGCATGATGATAGCTTGCTTTCAAGGCTCCTTCACTGGTTTCCAACACGTGGCTCATCTCTTCGTAAGGCATTTCATCATAATATCTTAAATTAAATACAAGGCGTTGTTTTTCGGGAAGCGATTGTATCGCCAACTGCAGTTTCCATTCCAGTTTGTTGGCATCAAAATGATTGTCGCTTTTTAGCTTGTTGCTTAATCCATTTTCATCATCGCTGATTGAAATGGAATTTCTTTTTTTTGCCTTGGCCAAAAAAGTAAGCGATTCATTAGTGGCTATTCTATACAACCAGGTATATAGCTGGCTGTCTTCCCTGAAATTATCAAGGCCTTTCCACACTTTGATAAACATGTTCTGAAGCACATCATCGGCATCATCATGGCTGATTACCATTCTTCTTACGTGCCAATACAACTTTTCCTGGTATTTTTTAATAATACCTGTAAAGGCCTGTTCTTTGGTCGCTGGCTCTCTAAAAAGCGCCAAAAGTTCCTGGTCATTTTGGACTTGGGTCATAAATGTTTATGTCTGCAACAAAAATAAACAAACTGTTTGTAAGACTACTATTAGAATGGAATGTTTAAATCCAGCGGCTTTATTAGCTCAGTGTTTGCAATTGCGCCGAAAAAATAAACTGCTTGTTATTAAAAATTTCCTGCAGGGCATCGAGATAATTTTTAATTACAATTTCTTTGTCAAATTCTTTTATCATTTTTTGCCTGCCTTTTTTGCCCATTTCAATTCGCTCTTCGGGGCTCAGCAAAATCATCATTTCCATCTTAAGCGCCAAATCGTGCCTATCTTTTACATTGCATAAGAACCCAGTTATTTTATCATCAACTGTTTCCTTGCATCCGGTAGTATTTGTAGTGATAATGGGCTTTTCCATGCTTGCCGCTTCAAGCAAAATATTTGAAGTGCCTTCGCGGTAAGACGGCAAAACAATACAATCTGCCTTTCCTATGTATTTCCGGATGTCTTTTTTCTCGCCTTCATATTCAATAATTCCCTCCATTATCCAGCCCTGCAAGTCGGATTTGGAAATAGTGTTTGATTTTAAATTCTGGTGCCAGAAAGGGCCAATAACATGAAACAAAACGTGGGGATATTTTTTTTTGATAAAGCGTGCTGCTTCTACAAATTCAAAAATGCCCTTATCCTTGATGAGCCTGCCGATAAAAAGAAACACAAATCCGGAATGCGCTGCTTCCGTAATTTCTATGGGACTAAATTTGTTATAGTCCACTCCGGAACCGGGAATCCTTTTAGCAATTTCTTTTTTTACGAATCTGTTTTTGATAAAAAGATCCATATCATCAAAATTCTGGAAAAAGACCTTTTTGGTTTTTGTTAAGGCAAATCCATAAATGGAACGTGCTATCCGGTAAGCAGGATTTTTGCTTGTAAACAGAGGTCCAACGCCGGTAATATTGGTAATAGTCGGGATATTGAGAAAACGGGTAATAAAGTTGCCAAAGATGGCCGGCCTGATGCTAAAAGTAAGGCAAACATCAGGGTTTATTTTTTTTAACGCCAGGAAAAGATTCAGGTTATAACGAAAAATTTTAAACGGATTGAGATTTCCTGAGCCGATGTTTATCACTTTTAATCCCGATTTTTCCACATGAGCAACAAAGCTGTTTGTATGAGTCAATACGGTGACTTCATGTCCCTGTTGCAAGAGTGTTTTCATCAAACTATCCCTCATCGTGTATGTAGAAAAGAGACTATTCTCAATGACAGCAATTTTTTTACTTTGGTAATCACGATTCATGGTAAATTTTTTTGGACCAAACCTCCATTGAAAAAAGAGTCCATAAAATTTTTGCTCTTTTCTCATCAGTGATTCTTATTTTTTTCTTCAGAAGATTGGTAACAAAATTACCCTTAACAAAGTTGTTATAAAAATTATTATTTCCCGAAAGATAATCGAGCACGATTTCTTTAAGTTCATTATCAAGCCATTTTTTTAATGGAATTTCAAAGCCACGTTTGGGCTGGTTTATCAATTCCTCCGGAAGGTATTTACCTGCCAGTTGCCTGAGCATGTATTTGGTAGTTTTTCCGTTTATCTTAAACTGATCACGAATGGTAGGAATATATTCCAATAATTCCCTGCAAAGGAAGGGGCTTCTTCCTTCCTGCGAATTAGACATGGTGGCGATATCCATTTTTACTAAAAAATCATCCGGCAAAACGGTATCAAAATCAAGGTTCATAATTTTTCTAAGGCCGGATAAGTTGCTATCTGAAATATTTTCAAAATCATTTTTCAACGGTTGAAGATAGCTCTCATTCTCGTTTTTAAGCTGATGCTGAAAACCTTCAAATATATCTGAGCCCGCAGAAAAATATATTTCCAAATCAGAACTTGAGGCTAGTGAAACCAGCCTGCTTAAATAATTATAAACTGATTTTTTGTTATGGGCCAAAGGCATTATTTTTCTTAAAAGCGATGCTGAGGTTTTGACCAATCGGTTACTATCAAAAAAATCATATTTGCTGAAAGGCACATAGCGCCTGTATCCTCCAAACAATTCATCGGCGCCGTCGCCATTTAAAATTACCGTTACATGCTTTTTAGCTTCGCGGCTTACATAATAGCTTGGTATTATTGAGCTATCAAAAAAAGGCTCGCCGTAATTAGATAAAATTTTTTCAATATCATTTTTTAAGTTGTCAAATGATAATTTAATTTCTGTGTGTTTTGTGTTATATTTTTTAGCTACCAAAGCAGCAAGGGGCGCTTCATCATATTCTCCTTCAAAAGAAACGGTGAAGGTTTTTATGTTAGGCTGGTATTGCTTGGCGATAGCCACTACCACGCCGCTATCTATACCTCCGCTCAAAAAGCTGCCCACTTCAAGGTCGCTTGTTTCCAATCTTCTCTTTATCGCAACATGCAGCATCTGATCTGTTTGTGCAATACATTCTTCCAGGCTGTCGCCGCATGTAGCTTGATAAAATTTATGAATGTTCCACCAGCGGGTTTCTTTTATTGAAAGAGTGTTGCAATCCACGACCAGGAAACTTCCTGCTATTAATTCCGTTACATTTTTATAAGGGGTAGACTGCCGGTAAAAACTTCCCAATCTCAAATACTGATAAAAATGAGAAGGCTCAATCTCAAGCTGCGTCATTGTTTTCAAACAATTCAACTCGCTGGCAAACAGAAATTTTTTATGATCAAAAAAATAATAAAAAGGTTTTTTGCCGGCACGGTCGCGGGCAATAAAAAGCTGATTTTTTATTTTATCGTAAATTACAAACGCAAACATTCCATCAATAAAATCCAAAAAGCCTGTTCCAAAACGTTCGTACAAAAGAAGAAGTGTTTCGGTATCGGAAGAAGTTTTTGCGTTGAGATTAAATTTGGTTCTTAATTCCTGGTGATTATAAATTTCTCCGTTGAAAACAATCGTATACTTTTCACCCAGGTGCATGGGTTGTTGGCCACATGAAATATCAAGAATGGAAAGCCGTAAATGAAACAGATCAACATTGCTGTACTGATAACTGTCGTATTCATCGGGGCCGCGATGGTTCAGCGTTCTGATTACTTCTGCGTAAGAAAATGATGAATTGACAGCTCCGGCAATACCGCACATCTTTTTTAAGGAATTAAATTATTTAGACAAAATAACTCTATTATTGTTTATTTTAATAATTGAAATGGTCGGTACGCTGCCAAAATAAAAATTCGGATTATTTATTCCTTTACTGCTGATTTGAACTGTCATAACATGGAAGGCTGAAGCGAAGAGACGTTAATCAATTCAGCTTCCTTCAACTTTTTTGCAGCAGATCTTTCTTTTACTTTTTCATAAATCAGAAAAAGAGAGATAGAAAAAAATGGCAGGCAAGGGATTTTATACCGTACCAGCGTTCCAAAATTTAATGTGCTTGCCCCTACAAACACTCCAAAGACTACAGCAAAAAGAAAACAATACATCAGAAGCGGATCTTTAAAAATCCATTTGATAAACCGGAGAAAGCCGGCTTTTAGAAGAATATACGATGTGAAAAACATGAGCAATAAGCTTTCTAATGCGGCCATTAATTGTGAAATCTTATGCGCCTCCCAAATAAATGGCCGGAAGAAGGTAGTGCCAACTGCAAACGGTGCTATTTTTACCAGGCCACCGAATGACCCATCAAACTCGGCGCCTAAATTAAAATTAGAAGCGGCGTCTTCGCGGCCTGTCCGGCTTTCAATTACTCTGTTTAAATTGGAGATACTGGATGTTAAATCATCCACCGCATAAGCGCCAAGATCGTCATTGTACGCAGTAAGCGTTTGCGTAAATGCATACATACTCAATCCGATTAAGAGCGGCGCCAAAAAATATCGGAACAGCTTGAATTTAATATGCTGGAGATTTTTAAGAATAATAAACAAAATGAAAAATGGAACATAGGCCAACAGAATGTAAACTTTAATAATCGTAAGAAAATAGGCTGATATAAAAATGATGAGTACATTCTTAAAAAGCGCTCTCTTTTTAAAAGGCAAATTATAAAGCCCGTAAGTGAGCCAGCCTAGGGCTGCGATGCACAACGAATCTTTTAATAAACCAGCACTCCAGAACGCAAGCGTGGGAAAATATAAAATAGAAATAGCAAATTGTCTATGCAACTTTGGACGTTGTTCATAAAAAAATAAATACAATTTCCATAACCCCGAAAAAGCGAGCGCGGCAAAAAATAAATTGATTACGGCAAAACTTCCGAAGGAAAAGAATGAGAAAATGGCATCGAGCCGGATTACCATATAATTGGATTCATCCCTGAAATATCCCCTGTTGAAAGGATTTTTTACCAACGACAAATCAAATTCTTTTCCCGGCTTAAAAATGTATTTAAGATTAGAAGGGTCTTTCAGAATAAGATGATAAAGATTATTGCCTTCGCAATGGTATAAAACAGTCGTGTCGCCTACTGTGAGGTATGAATAATAAAGAATGAATAAAACGCTTGCGGTTATTTTAATCCAAAATCCCTGACGATGATACTTTTGTAATAAAGGATCGGTGTATTTTCTTCTTTTAGAACGAAAAAAAAAATAAAGAATTAAAATATAAACAGGAAGCAATATGAAATCGACAAAATTCATGTAGAAGTTTTATGCTTTTTCCAGTTCATGTAATCCGTTCCTTGAATGATATACAGCAACCCCAAGCTTCCTGTAAGGCAGTTGAAAATAGTGCGAAGAATCATGTTTCTTTTTTTCGGATAATCTTTGCAAAATCAACGCGGGTGTGGCTTCGCAATTGTTACTGAAGGCGTCTTTTATAGGCCAAAACATAAAATTAATCTTCCGTAGTTTATTACTTTTTTGAAAAAGAAGAATGAGGCCTGAAAAAGAAACAATAAAAAAAAGGTAGCTAAAAAAGGCCATGAACGGTTTACCGCTGTACCGCGTTTTTAAAATGTGAAATCTGTTTCGTACATAATAAAATATTTTCCAGTTGGTATAAAAATCCCAATCTTTCTTATAGGAATAGGCGCTGGCCGGATGATAATGAATGCTGTTCGTTTTGGTATAAAAAGGAATTTTGAATTTGGTAATGATGCGATGATAATATTCCGTTTCATCTCCCCAGATAAAAAGTTCTTTTTTAGGCAGGCCTACTTTTTTAATAATGTCCCTGTGAAGTAAAGTGCCGTTGAAAGGATGCGCATAATTATGAATTATTTCTTTGTTTACTGTATCAAGCCCGGTATAATTTCCCGTTTTCCATACAAAACTGTTCTTATCGTCCTTGTTGATAACGGCACAATTTCTCAGGCAGATTTTATTACCGCAATCTTCCAACAGATTTTCCAATGCATCTTCCCTGGGAAAACCATCATCATCCATCAGCCAAATCCAATCGTAGTTTTTCTCGAATGCCATACGAATTCCGGTGTTAAATCCTCCGCCAGAGCCAATGTTTTCCTGGGTAAAATAATCAATTCCATGCTGCCCGGCCAGCCAATTTTCGGTTGAATCGGTGCTGCCATTATTAATCACCAATATTTTATCAATGCTGCGTGTTTGACTTTTCAGCGCCTCCAGGCATTCAGCCAATAATTTTTGACGATTGAAAGTAACCACTACAGCTATCACCGTTTCCATAAGAATTTGTTTTGAGGATTACATTAAGCACTACCTCATCAAACGGTTTGCGGATGTTATTATTGCCTGTACAGCTTCGTCAATATTCCACATTCGGAAATAAAGGAAGGTGCGCACCAGTATGATAGGCGGTTGTAAAAGCATCGGAAAATTCAATCGCTTCCCTGATTACTTCGTGCATATCCATATACCGGTAGGTTGCCAGACGGCCAAGAAAAGAAACATTGGAAAGCGATTCGGCTTTCCGGCGGTATTTTTTTAGTAAGAAATTGTCTTCTTTTAATCTTTTGGGATAATAAGGAATATCACCCACAGAGGTTTCTTTGCTGTATTCTTTAAAGATTATTGTTTTATCAAATGTTTCCCACGGAGTAAAAAATTTATGCTCGGTAATGCGCGTATATGGAACATCTTCATCGCAAAAATTCATTTGCGCGGTGCCCTGGTAATCGCCATCATGCACGGAAGATTCAAAAGTAACGGTTCGGTAGCCCAGTCTTCCGTATTCATAATTAAAAAATCCATCTAGTGGTCCTGTATAAAAAATATGGTCGTAGCCTGTCACATCCGCACAGGGCAACAATTTTTTCGAAAGATGAAGGTGAATGTCTGGATGATCCAACATTCTTTCTACGAGATACGAATAACCTTCCACAGGAATACCAGTATATAAATTTTTATGGTAGCTATCATCGTAATTAAATCGTACCGGTATCCTCTTTAAAATAGTTGCGGGGAGCTCTTTCGGATCGCATCCCCATTGCTTTTTGGTATAACCTTTAAAAAAAGCAGTGTACAGTTTTTCACCTATAAAAGCCAGAGCCTGTTCTTCAAAATTGGCAGGTTTTGTGATGGTTTTATCGGCAATGCGATTCAGAAAATCTTTAGCGCTTTGAGGAGTGAGCGGAGTTTTAAAGAATTGGATTAAGGTAAACAGGTTAACAGGTAACGAATATACTTCGCCGTTATAAATTCCTTTTACACGATGGACATACGGCCGGAATTCGCAAAAAGAATTTACATAATCCCAAATTTCTTTTTTATCCGTATTGAAAATGTGGGGACCATAGCGATGAACCATAATCCCGGTTTCTTCATCGCGGGATGTGTGGCAATTGCCGGCAATGTGATTCCTTTCTTCCCAAATATCAATTTGGCAATCCATTTTTTTTACAAGCTCATGGGCTAATACAGCACCCGAAAATCCCGAACCGACAATAAGAAATTTTGAAGGCATATAGCGGCTTCATTATTTTTTATTATTAACGCTGCAAGGGTTGGGAATATTGCCACTTTGAGTAGGCGCTGGATTGTTTACGGAGAAGTCATTACATTATTTCATCTGCTAACTGCTGCATATTCTTGTTTTCAAAATCGAATTCCTTATTTAATTTTTTATAGTGCATTAATATTTTTTCAAGGAAGGAGAGATTTTCTGGCTGATTAATTCCAAAATTATGAGGGTGCCACCATAAGTGATAAATCAATCCTTTTTTTGCTGCAAAGTTCATGCTATCAGTAATTCTTTTTAGTCTTAATTTTTCAAAAGCTTTACGGCGTTTGGAAAAAGGTCGCAAAAACCGGCTGGAAGGAATATTTACAATTGGATATTTTTTCATGTATTGAATCGGATAACAATTGTGCCCGCTCAGATTAATATATGAGTCCAGCAGCCTGAGAGGTCGGCGAAAATTCATAAATGGACCACGGGTTTCAGAAGAAAAAAGCCAGGACCTTTCATTTCCTCTAAACGAAGTAAATCCCATCTCCTTACAAATATTTATGTAGTCCTCATTGTATTGATTACGGGGAAATACAAAACTCTTTAGTTCAATTTTCTTTTGCGAAGCTATTTGAATTGCGGCAGTAACGTCTTCCGTGAAGGCTTGCAATGATGCGCCTTTTTCAAGACAATAAAAGTGAGAAAAGCTATGAGACCCTATTTCCTGTCCTGCCGCAATAATCTGGTCAATCAGGCTGGCTCCAAAATGAAAAGGATCTTCTTTTTCATTTTTTCCAATGGATTGAACATGGTAATAGGGTGATAAATTGGGATTAAAATAATGGGGTTTTCCCTTTGGCGAATTTTTACAGAGTTCTTTTTTGTCTTGAAAAAATAAAAAGCCTACTGTGGCAAAAGTCGCATTGATATTATATTCCTTAAACAGGTTTAAGAGAAGAGGCATGGATTCTCTTATACCCAAAAGATTTTTTTTGTAATCATTCAAACTTATTACATCTCTTATACCCCAATAAATTTCAAAATCTAGAGAGATTACAAATTTTCCCTTTGCCATTAAATATGATTATTTAAATTTTAATGTCATTTTAGCTAAAGTGCTTATTTTGTTGCAATGACTATTAAATGCCCTGTAAGATTTTTCCGAAATGAATTTTTGAACCTCTGATTTTTTGAGAAATTTTTAATTAATGATTGATACATATTTCCAGGCCTTCTTCCGAATTTATAAAATATTCTGGAAGAGCCAAGAAATCTGCCAACGGTTTGCACTTCTGAAAATCCTGTATTTTTAATTTGCTTTTTTTGTTGGCCCGCTGTAGTAAAATTGCAATGATGATGCGTCTTGTGGGTTATTTTGCAAATAACAGATTTCAAATTGTGAAAAATAAAGTACAAGTCAGTGCTGAAGAGATTTACCTGGGTTACAAAAAATTTGCCACCAGGTTTCAATATCCTGTGGAACTCACTGAAACTTTTTTTGTTCTCTTGTTTATCGAGATATCTTAATACTTCAAATGCAACGATAAGATCAAAAGAATTATCCTCGTATGGAATTTTGGAAGAAATGGCTTGTTTGATTTCTATTTCCGGAAAATTTTTCCTGGCATAATTAAACATTTCTGCAGAAGGTTCAATGCCACAAACATCGAATCCCTTTTCTTTTATCCAATGAGTAAGATGCGCTGTGCCACAACCCACATCGAGTATCCTGCTTCCTTTGGGAAGACAATTCAGTACTAAAGCCAATTCATCCAATACCAATTCCCTGCCTCTGAGAAAGGCCAATTCTCTTTTGCCTAATACATTCTCTTTTTCAGAATAGGCATGTTGAAAATGTGAAGCATCAATGTCATGACGCTTTATGGCGAGTTGGGTAATGTCGGCTGAGTTCATTCAATATGATTATAGTAAATTAAGCTGCCTTCCATTGGCTTGAAGACAAATTTACAAATTGTAAGATTTTTTGGGGATTACGTTTCTCTTTCTATCTAAAGAAATTTGTTTGCGAGGAGTAGTTATTAATTGTGAGTTAAAAAGGAAAATTAAGCAATGAGTCATATACTTAAAATTTGTAAAATGCCTTAATCCTGTAATTTAATGAAGCCATGTAACAATAAATTTTTAAAATCATTGATAAGCCATCGCCAACAATATTAATCGAAAAAATTCATTTCTATTATCTAAATGAACTTAATTTGCCAAACTCAAATAGCTGGTTGTCATCATGAAAAGTGAATTTATCCGCGCTCCTCTAAAAATCATTCAAACAAGTGAAAGAAAAATTTATGTCTTCGATATTGAAGGACAAAATATAGATAAAAAAGTGGTGGACGAATTTGGAAACGAGTGGCTGAAATTTTACTTGCATGATGACGATTTGGTAAAGAAAGGCGGCGAAGAATACTTTGATATTCTTACCTCTGAAATGATAAATTCAGACACATACGCTTTGGATATTGGTTGCGGAACGGGCCGGTGGACAAAATATCTTGCTCCCAAAGTTGGTTTTATAGAAGCTGTAGATCCGAGTGAAGCGGTATTTGCTGCAGATAAATTATTAGGGGATTTACAAAATGTGCGCTTATCAAAAGCCTCAATCGAAACGCTGCCTTTTGCTGATGAAGCATTTGATTTTGTGATGAGCATTGGGGTTTTACATCATATTCCAAATACAAAACGGGCTTTGATTGACTGTGTAAAAAAGGTAAAGCCGGGAGGCTATTTTTTTGTTTACCTGTATTATAATCTAGACCGGCGGGGTCCTGTTTACAGAGCACTTTTTTATTCAAGCGATGCCATTCGGAGAACCGTTAGTCGGCTGCCGGCAAAAATTAAACATTTTGTCTGCGATATTTTGGCTGTTGTATTTTATATGCCTTTTATATTATTGGGTCGTTTGTTTAAGAAATTCGGTTTTAAGCATCTTGCCATACGAATGCCGCTTCATGGCTATCAAAACCGTTCTTTTTTTATGATCCGGAATGACGCGTTGGACCGGTTTGGAACGCGGCTTGAACAAAGGTTTTCGAAAGAACAGGTCATCGGCATGATGGAAGATGCTGGCCTTACCGACATAATAATCAGTCCCGGAATTCCCTTTTATCATGCGGTGGGAAGAAAAAAATAACAGTGGAGCAAGAAATAATCTTTCTTTTTATTTTGCCAAAATGTGCTGATAAATCTTGTTGTATTTTTCAATTGCATTTTCAAGATCATAAAAATCAACTGCAGCGTTCCTGATGGGTTGATTGTGAAATGCGATTCCTTCAGCGATTTGAATGGCTGCAGATACATACTGACTTTCATTTAATTCGGAAAGCACGATTCCGGATTGGGATTTTTCTACAATTTCTGCCACATCGCCAACACCCGAATTCGTAATTAGCGGGATATCCATCGCCATAATTTCACCGTGCTTGGTGGGGGAAGAGGATTGTTTGGAATAGCAGGGTTTTATAAAAAAAACAGAAAATTTACTTAATGATAATAATGCAGGAACCTCATTTCTTTTAGCCTCTTTTACAATAATTTTTTTTTCGTCCAGATGGAATTTATTTGCTAACCGTAAAATCACGGTTTTCGCATTTGGAGAAATAAATAAAAATTTTGCATTCGCATTACGGTCGCTGATGATTTCAAAAAAACGGATCATTTCATCCATAAGATACCAGCTTCCGACAGAGCCTAAATAACTTACGATAAATTCATTCTCTTTGATATCTAAATCCGCACGCAGACGTCTTTTAAATTCCTCATCAAAATGAACAGGATGGAACAAATCCAAATCGACACTACAGGGAATTACCTGTAAAGGAATACTCAATTTGTATTCAGGCCATGACTTAATTATTTTCTCCGCAGCATATGTCAGGCAAACGATTCCATCGCTTCTTGTAACTGCCTGCTTTTCTTTTTGTTTAAAAAAGCTGTAAATTTTTTTATAGAAAAAGTTTTCTAAATGCCAGATTCCGCCGTCAACCCTGCTGTCAGCATAGAACTCTCTTATGTCATTTAGGAATTTTATGCCAAACTTTTTTTTCATTTTTAAACCAATCAAAGCAGGAATGCCGGGTCGGGTATGCACCATGTCGAACGGGAATTGTAAATGCAGCTTTTTTGCTTTTCTATACAATTGAATTACATCATATACTGTAGAAAAAACGGGAGGCTTTTTATGGTACGCAATCGGCACCCATTTTATAGCGGCCGAATGCAGAAGATTTTCTATTTCATCTTTGTGCACTAAATAGTTCACGGATTTCTCGCAACTCAAAATAGTGAAATCATATCCAAGCTTTGAAAGTCCGGCTAAATAAGGGATCACCTGGCTTTGGCCTAACGGATCGGTCATTCCATCATACGAAATAAAAAGGACTCTCGGCATCTGTTTTAATGAATTTTTGGAGCGGTACTTGCGACGCTGAATGATAGATTTTTAGCAGCTCTTCAAGATATTTTTTGCTGGAATATTTTTTTGATATTTCTATTCCTCTCTGTGAAAAGTGGCTGAGATCATAATTATGATTCAGCACTTGTATCACCAATTGAGCAAACGACGCCGGATCCTCAGGATTAAAAAATAGTGCATTGCCGAAAGAAATTTCATGAAACACCCTTATATCCGACAATAGCAAAGGAAGTCCGGCCGCCATCGCTTCTGCTGCTGCAATTCCGAATCCTTCATGAGTGGACGACGAAACATATAAATCATACAGTGGTAATATTTCAAAAATATTGTTCACACTTCCTTTCAGATAAACCGGCAATTTATATTTGTCTATCTGGGCTTGTAAGACCTTGAATTGTTTATCGCCGCCACCTCCGTAAATATCGAGTGATACAGGGTAATCTTTTAATTCTTCAAAAGCCTTGAGCAAAAACGAATAATTTTTTGGCTGCTTGATATTTCCGACGGCAATAAGTTTCAGCTTATCTTTTCCTGCATTCTTTGCCAGGAACGATTGAGCCACAAAAAATTCATCAGACACATAATTCAGTAAGACGAATTTTTTTCGAATGGTGCCGACGGATTTTTCATAATCCCGAAGAACTGTTTCTGAAACCGCCAGGGGATAATGGTTTGGTCTTTGTGTATACTTTTCAAGAAAAAGAAATGCTTTGTTTTCACTAAAAACATTTTTGCTCATTTGGCTGTGTAAAGAATAAATCAATGGAATATTTTCGGGGCAGGAAATTTTTGCCACCAGCGAGCTGTAAAATAAGTGGCTATGTATGAGTGATGGATTGGTTTGCTTTATTATCCTTTTTAATTTTATAATGCAGGAAACCAATGAAAGCTTGCTTTTAAACCCCAGACTATATTTTTTTGAACAAATAATTTTATGATCTTCAAAGTCGCATTCATCAGAAAGCGTTGCGATAATTACAGAATATATTTTGTTTAAAGAAGGCAGAATACCAACCAATAAAGATTCTGCACCGCCCCGTTTCAGATTATCAATAATAATTAATAAAGTGGGTTTCATTAATTCATCAATTGGTTTTTGTTTTTTCTTCGTTAACGATAATTGTATTCTCGCCAAGTTGATAAAAACTAAAATTTTTAAAAGTAGTTGTTATGGCTTTGAAAAAAGGCATAGCAGTACCTTTACAGATTGAATCGTGAAGTTCAATCACAATAATTTTTACTTTAGGCAACCAACTTTCATACCCTGATGAGAACACCTCGCGTTCGGCAGTTTCTATATCTAATTTAAGAATGTCAATTTCGTCGATATTATACGATTCAATGATTTCGTCAATGGTAACCGTTTCGATGCTATCTGCTGTTTCGGTTTCAATTTCTTCAGTTACCATACCCCATTTTCCGATGTTGTATTTATCGGAAACTTGAACGATTGATTTTTTATTCCATAAGCCTTTGTTAATTGTTTTTATATCAGAATAATGATGAAGATTTTTATTAAGCTGAATAAAATTTTCTTTATCCGGCTCAATGGCTACGATAGTAGCGCCGGAAAAAATACTTTTAAACGCAATGCTTGCCAGGCCTATATTTGCGCCGCCATCTATTATAATTCTCGCCTTCACCGGGTAGTTGAACGAATATTGATTATGAACAATTGCCTGGTAAAAAGTTTCGTAATCAGAGGTGCCTTTTCTTAGCGTAAATGGAAAAGAAATTCCCGGGATGTGAATATTAGTTTGTTTGCCCCATTTTATTTTGAAAAATAAGAGCATCCCTTTTGCCACTCCAAAACGGTAAACGAATCTAAAAAGCTCCGGTAAAAAACGGCTCATTGATATAATGTTTATGGTCAAGTTTTTCTCTGAAATCTGCAGATGGCTCATTAATTAAAAAACACTGCCTTGATTTTTTTGTATTCATCTTTCTTCGATATTTTAATGCCTGGTAAATGGGAAAGATTTTGAGCTTTTCTACCATCGACAAAAAATACTTCATCAACTTGCCCCCTTTCAGATTAGGACTGATGGTAGTGGGTTCATAGGCGTTTGTGAGAATGAAAGGATAAATTAATCTGACGCCGTTCAATAACTTTTTATCGAAAAATTTTTTCCAGTCATCGGGGAAAAATGAAATCGGCAAATATCCATCCATCATGCTTTTTGCGGCTTCATAGGTAATAATATAAGCTGCCGTTGACCTCAGGCCTTTTAAATTATTTACCTGGTATAAACTAAATTCTCCCTGTACGTTTTGTTGGGATGATTTGCAAAGATTTATGGGAAAATACGATTGATAAAAAAGCATGATCACTTCATCATTCCTTATTTTCTTTGAAATTTCCTTTAATAATGAAGGCAATGTTTTGCCTAAAATCATGTCATCTTCAAGTATTAACGCCCGGGCGATTTTCTGTTCTGTTATTCTTTTATAGATAAGATAATGCGTCAACGTACAGCCAACCATCCCGCTTGTGTGGTAAGATGGGCGGTTGTTATAAAAATCCTTTTCGTACCACGATAGTGTTTCCTGTTCTGTCAGTGTATCACCTTGAACTGCTTCGAAAATTTCAAAAGGCAGGCCCAGCCGATTAAGTTGGCGCTCCATTATTTTTCTGCGGCGCACTGACGATTTCATATTTATTACAAATATTGTCATGTCGCTATTTTTCTTTAAAAATTGCATTCAGTAAAATCAATTTGGCTTCGCGCTTGTTTGAAAACAACGTAACCAGCAAAACGAGAAAAAAGCTGATAAGGACTGAAAAAGCAGCTCCCTGTGAGTGCCAGTTTTTTATGAAGACATAATTAGAACCTATACTAATTGCGATAGAAAAAAGAGAGAGTAAAAAAATCTTTTTTTTATTTTTTTTATAAAGCAAAAAAGAATAAAAAAAATAATTTATGTTCCAAAAAAAATAACCGATGGCAACCAGGTATAAATAACTTAAGCCTGGATAATATTTCTCGTTGATAAAATACTTGTATAATAAAGGCGTAAAGGCAATAATGCAAAGAAGTGAAGAAAAAGCAAAGTAAAAATAATAGACGAAATACGTTCGTATTTGGCCATAATTAATTTTTGGCTGTGATAAATGTTCGTAAATTTTTGGCAAAATATAATTGAGAACAGCGGTACATCCAACAGACAATACAGCGCAAAAAGTGCATACATACGCATAAATGCCAACGTGCGCATTACCGTCAAAATAAGAAAGAAAAAATTTGTCAGAACTGAATAAACAAAACGAACTTCCCTGGAAAATAATTATGGGAACGCCATATTTTAATTCATCTTTTAAATATTTAAATTTAATCCTGCCAAACAGGTATCCCTTCTCTTTGAAATAAAAAAATGCTGCCACAAATAAAACAGTGCAGGCCAAAATCATCGCTATCACGCGGCCTTGCCACCTCATAGCAAAATTTACAACGAGCAGGATCGATAAAGATGCTTCAATGACTAACCGCAAAAGAGACATCTTCAGGTAAGTGATGGGCTCATCATTACTTCGGATGAGCGTTACCAATAATTCGTTACAAAATGTAAAAAAAGCGATAATAGGAATAATAAAGGCAAAACTGGCAGGAAACTGGTAGCTGTTGTTTAAGTCAGTTTTAAAAAAATATAGACCTGCCATTCCAAGAATCAGGGCAATGAATGGAAATACAAATCCGGTGGTGAAGAGGTCTTTAAATTCATTTTTTTTGAGTTTAAAAAATTCAACACTGGTTGAATGCACTATTCCTAATGACAAAAACGGAACAAAGATAGCGATGGCGCCGGTGAGCAGGCTCAATAAACCATTTTCATCCACGTTTAAATAACGAGGATTTGAATAAATAAACAGAAGAAAGAACCCAACCGATTTTGAAAAAAAATTGGAAAAAGTATAGATGCCGGCAGACTTTACTGCCGGTTTTTTTATAAAAATATTCAGTTGTTGGGTTATGTTCATCTCATTTTTGATTTAACCCTTTGATAATGAAATATTGATTGTCAGGTAGGTTATTGTCGTATATAAACGACATTTTGCGCCCCAGATTGTGATTATCTTGTCTATTTTATTTCATTGATTCTCGTAAAAAATTCAAATAGCGAATTCTTAATGGTCTTGTATTAAAGAAAATAGGTATATGGAGGAAGGACAGATCTTAAAGGTCTTCTTTGGGATAAATAAAAGGAGAGAAAAACAGAAATCTGACTTATTTATTTGTTTACTGCTATTGATGTTGAATAAGAGAGGAGAATGCCATGTAGTTTGATGGATTGCCTGGTAACAGTTCTGTATTATAGCTCATTATCATTTAGAAGACATTTCAGCTACTTCGGTAAAGTATTGTAAGTATAAATTTTTATTAGACTCAATTGAAAACTTTGATACCACAGTTTCGCGGCCTTTATAACCCATTGTTTTCCGCAAATCTTTTGAATCAATTAATAAGGACAATTTGTTCACCCATTCATTGGTATCTGAAGCAAGAAATCCATTTATTCCGTATTCAATTATTTCTGAATTTACTCCAACCGGCGACATAATAGTGGGTATAGCGAGCGCCATATATTGTAAGCCTTTTAAACCACATTTGCCTTTTGTCCAATCATCATCGGGAAGCGGCATAATCCCAATATCTATTTCCTGCAAGTCTTTTACTTCCGATTCTTTTCTCCACGGCAATCCCTGTATGTTTAATTCCGCATTATAATAATCGGCACTGCCAATAACTTTAAAATAAACTTTATCCTGGTATTTATCCTTTATTATTTTTAAAGCCTCAATACATGTTGTGAAATTGACAATCGTAGAAAAGGATCCGCTCCAGCCAATACAAATCTTATCCTTTTGCGGATCATATGCCGGAAGATATTTGTGGGTATCAATAGTAGTTGGAATGATTACTACATTATTATTGAATTGCCTGGCGTATTTTGCCAGATATTCATTCCCAGCAAAAACCATTTGGGATACTTCTATGATTTGCCTTGTTTTATTGGGATTCTTTAAAAACCATAACCATTTATTGTTTTCTGAAACGGTGGACGTGATCCAAATGGCATCATCATAATCGAAAATTACTTTTGATTTTTTTGCAAATTTTCTTTCGAAATAAGAGCTTCCTAAAAAAAAGCATTCTCTAAAAATGAAGATAATATCATATTTGGAAGCAGATTTTACTTCTTTATATCGCTTTATTATACTCTTCAAAACCAGGAAAGCTTTCTTTAAATAGTTTCCTTTTTTGTAGTAAAAAGAATAGTCCTTTTCGTTGAGAAGATTGGAAAACGTGATATTAAAACCGTTAGCTGATAAATAATCAAGATATTGCTCAAACCTGAAACGCTGGCCCGGAACTTTATCTTTTGGATAAACACAAACGATTAAAACATTTTTCATTAGGGGTTAATTTTCCAACCAAACACCAGGTAATTTGTCAATGATCTCAATATTTTTAAATTTTGCACTTTCTCTTGCGCCCACCTCTTTCACCCAGGCAGCCATTCTTGAAATTCCGTTTTGTAAAGTGGTGAATGACTCTTCGGGAATATTAAAGAATTTTTTTGCCTTTGCATGATCTGAATACGCGTCCAACACTTCATTCCGCGAGGGAAGATATCTTATTCCACTACTGGCTTTCATAACTTTCATAATTATTTCAGCAAGTTCTTTAACGGTATAATTTTTATCAGCTCCTATATTGAAAACCTGGTTATAAGCTTGAGGAAAATTTATGGAATTGGCGATATAGGGAGCTACGTCTTTGATGTAACTGAATGCGCGCGTTTGCATTCCATCACCGAACACCGTAAGTTGCCGGCCCTGCAGCAACTGGTTCATAAAAATTCCAATTACATTCCGGTATCGATCGCCAATGTTCTGGAATTCGCCATACACATTATGCGGCCGGAAAATGATGTAGTTTAATCCAAACATTTCATGAGCGGCTTTTAAATCCATTTCTACCGCATACTTTGCAATTCCGTAAGGGTCCTCAGGCGCCGGAGTGGTATCCTCAGTCATTGGAACCTGGCCACTGCCATAAACCGCAATTGACGAGGTAAAAACAAAACACTTCACTTTTGATTTAACGCTCTCGTTAATGAGATGGATGCTGCCTATAAGATTGTTTTCGTAGTTGAACTTACGTATAAAATGACTAAGCCCTTCCGCGGCATAAGCTGCCAGATGGAAGACATAATCAATGTTGTTTTTTTCGAAAAGATTTTTTATTAATTCCTCATCAGTAACAGAACCTTGCACGAAGGCCGCTTTTGGATTTATATTTTCTTTGAAGCCGCCGCTCAGGTCATCCACTACAATAACCCGATGACCTGCTTCCAAAAGCTCGTTTGTAATATGAGCGCCAATAAAACCTGCGCCTCCTGTGACTAATGAAGTTATCATCTAAGAATTTTTGACGAGCAAAAGTCGGATATTAATAAAGATATTCAAAATTAAGAGCTTAATTATCCGACGATTAAAACCATATTGGGTAACTTGCTGCAATAATAAATTAGTATCATTGGTGGTCTTCACATTTACCTATGATAGATGTAAATTCACCTACTCAGTAAACTAACAAATAATGCAAATTTTATTTATTTTGTCGGAAATTGTTGTATAGGTATCACGATCAAAATTGGTGTTTGACTTGCGGAATCACGAGCGAAAGAGCTTGTGCCAATTCTAATTTTCAGCGAAAAATCGATTTACCAAACAAACCAAATTTTAAGGAATTTAACATGACAATGGCACCTTCTGGCGGAAGACGATTTATAAGTATCACTCATCTGCATATTTATGCAATCGTTAATACAATTATTTCTTATAAATTGAGCCTCAACAAACCCAATACTTTACGGATTCTGGATATTGGCTGCGGAAACGGGATACTGTTGAGTACGCTTTTGAAAGAAGTTCCTCCAAGGTATCCGGATTTACAAATTGAATTTTATGGTTTGGATGTAGAAGATTCTCATATACAGGAGAGAGATTATTTTAAAAAAACACTTGAGCTGTTAAACCAGACAAAATTTTCTTCTGAATGGAACACTAATCTGCGGCTTATTCATTCGGAGGACCATTGGCCCTTTGAAGATAATTTTTTTGATATCATTTATTCAAACCAGGTGTTGGAACACGTTTTTAATCAACATCTTTTTTTTAATGAAATAAAACGGACAATGAAGCAAGATGGATATTCCTTTCATCTTTTTCCTTTGAAGCATTATTTTTATGAAGGCCATTTATTAATTCCGTTTGTACATAAGTTTAAAAGCTGGACGAGTACTTATCATTGGATTAAAGGAGCCAGCTATCTTGGTCTGGGGAAATATAGGGTTCATAAAAAAGAAAAACTTTGCACATCAATTCAACATTTTTCAGAAAGGCATGCAGACTATTTATTTTACGAGGTAAATTATCAGACGGCGCTGGAAATTACAAAAACTGCGAAGTCGTGCAGGTTAAAGCCTTCATTTGATTTCACCTCACTGTATTATAAGCAAAAACTAAGATCAGTTTTTAAACTAAGGCCTCTCGAAGTTTATAAATTAAAAAATTTCAGAAGTTTTAGGAACAGCCTGTATTTTTTCTTTTTTAAATATGTGGCAGGTATTACATTGATGGTACGCAAAAAAAATATTTACTGATGCCTGAAGTGGTTGACATTATTGTGGTGAACTGGAATTCTGGCTCGCTTACCATGAGGGCTATTGAGCCTTATTTAAATTATCAATCTTCCAAACTCAGATGCAATGTAATTATTGTTGATAATGCATCAACGGACAATTCCAGGTCGCTTTTTGAGGGAAAACTTAACAACATAATTTATAACCCAACAAACGAAGGATTTGGAAAAGCATGTAACCAGGCGTATGAAGTAAGTTCAGCGGAAGCAAATTATATTTTGTTGCTAAACCCTGATACCGTTTCAGATCCCGGGGTTCTGGAAATTCTCGTTGATTTTCTGAACCATAATCCCGAATATGGAGCTACAGGCCCAAAACAAGTCGGTGAAAAAGGCAACGTTTTACGCAGTTGTGTCAGGTTTCCATCATTTAAAACAGCGCTATTTGAAGTAACCGGATTATCAAAAGTTTTTCCACGTTATTTTTTACCTGCGCCTATTATGATGGACTGGGATCATTCCGAAAGCAGGGATGTGGATCACGTGATGGGAAGCTATATGCTGATTAGAAAAGCCATTGTTGATAAGATTGGATTTATGGATGAATCTTATTTTACCTATTATGAAGATGTTGATTTAAGCAAGCGAATTGCTGAAGAAGGTTTTAAATCTTTTTATAATCACGAATGTTTAATTTATCATAAAGGCGGTGGCTCGGGCGAAGAGATAAAAAGTCAAAGGCTTTATTATTCCTTATCATCCAGAAGCATTTATTGGCGTAAATATTTACGAAAATATAAAGCGCTCACATTGGTCATTATGTCTTTTTTAATTGAGCCTTTTCTAAGGATAATTGATTCTGCGACAAAAGAAGGAAAACTCAGTCTGGCCCCAATTCTCAAAGCATATTTTCTCTATTTTAAAAAATTATAAATTCTTAGGCTTACTGTTTACCCTCTTTAACATTAGTAACGAATAAGGTGTTAAAAAAGGAAAAAGCTTCTGTATAAAAAACAACTTGTACCCAGGTCGAGAAAATAGACAAATAAAAATCCATGAAGAAACTGATTAATAGTGGAAATAATAAAAAGGAGTAATAAAGCGAATAACGTAAACTTTTAGTACTGGCGGCCTTTTCATAAAGCCAGGTATGAAGAAAGCCAAAAATTGCAATCATAATCCACGCGTACAATCTTCCAAAATCCTTTAAATATGGGCTATAAACCGTAAACACATTGGTAGGATAGGGAACTGTAACAAATTCTGCTTCCAATTTGACAACTTGGGCGTTTCGAACCAAACCCAGTTTTTCGGCAATTTTTTTAAATAGGCGCAGGGAGTTATTTCCGGAATAGTCAACATCAAAATTATCCTGTAATTCCAAATCAAGGGCGTTTAAAGAGGATACCAAATATATTGCAGTAGTTTCAGTCACCGGTTCAATATTCTCTTTTAGAGAAGCAAATTTGCTTCCTCCCTTTCCATAGATGATTCCAAAAGATATAAACAGGAGAATGAATAAACTAAAAATCAACAATAATTTACTAAAAGAAAAATTTTTATTATGTAGATAAGCGATTCCGACATAAATAGCCAGGATCATTAAAAAAAGCCCTCTTCCCGTAAAAAAAATAACATAAGTAATAGTAATTAAAAATGAAAAAATGGCCAACGTCAGATTTCGTTTGCTTTTTTTTATAAAATAAGCATACAGATTGACTGCAAAAACTACAAACGAAAGCGAAATTAAATATTTGGTAAGGCCAATGTCTGTGTTACCGTAAACTAATTCTGTTCTTAGGCCAACGAAAAAATTATCTATGTTAGAAATAAGAAATAACCGGTAAGAAGCTATAATATAAAAAGGTAATCCAATTGCAATTATTGCCAACAATATATAACGTAATGTTGTACTTGGCTCGTCTCCCTGTATTTTACCCAAAGCGGTTGAGTACCTTAATTCATTTTTTTGCCAAATAACTGTTTGGAAAAAAGAACCCGCACTAAAAGCAACCACGCCAATAAAAAGAAGCAGGTATGTTGAGGTATGTAATGGGTACAGTTCATTCAGCAAAGTATAACTAAAAACAAAATGAGCTAATAAAATAACAAACCATAATAATGAAAACAACACAGCGGGATGTATTATTTTTCGTTTCATTATATGGAAGTTCGCTGCAAATAAAAAAAAGTGTAATAGGATAAAAGTCAGACTAGTTAATATGTTGTAGAATTCTGTCATTCAGATATAGTCAGATTACGAACGATACTTCAAATTCAGTTTTATTGTTTTTGAAAATGCCAGCAATTCAGTAAAAGAAATTAAAAAAAGATACACTACCGATGACAATAAGAATCCCAATGGATAAATCAATGGGTTATTTAGATCTTGTAATAAAATATAGAAAATCAACTCGATTATAAAAGTAATAACTGCCATTAATAATAAATAAAGGGTATTAAATTTCAGCTCAAATCTTTTTTGAACCAAAATAGCCAATTGCCATACAAAGGCACCGCAAATAACTATAAACCCTGAAAGACGGAAGGAAAACGTGTCTGGTGTCTTTAGAATATGTAATAACAATCTAGCTCCGAAAGACCAATATAAAACGCCGGTGATACAAAAACCTCCCAATTCAAAATAAATAATTTTCTTTATAAGCTTTCTTATTTGCCCTTTATTACCTTTTTGGTAAGCCGCAGTGAGAATGGGAAATACAGATGTAATGACCGGTGAAATAATCAGAGAAATGCTTTTATATAGCAAATCAAAAATGGCCTGATAATTACCCTGGGCTTCGGCACCCATATATTTATACATGAAAAGCTTATCAATATAAGAAAAGAGGTAAGAAAAAATAAACCACAAGGAAAGCGGCGCCCCATATTTAAAAAAACTCTTAAGAAGACGTGTATTTTTTTCTTTATTTAATGATATATTGTCCGATTGTCGAAAAAATTTATGAGCCTGTATAAACAGATAGACCAATGAAAATGTATAAGAAATAAATACAGCAATAAATAAAGAGTACATATAGGAAATCCCGGTCAGTTTTAAAAGAAGTATTGCAAGGCCCACATAGGTTAATATCCTGATTGATTCTGATGTAATAATTTTCCTTGATAAGAAGCCAGATTGAATAACCGGTAGAAGAGTAAACTGGAGGGAAGTCGTTAATAAAACCAGGGAACACAAAATTGCCAAAAAAATGTCTTTACTGATAAACCAGCAAGTAAAAAAAACAGGCACAAAACAAACAAGTTGTGTTTCTAAGGATAATCTGATGGCTTTTTTTGAAAAGAAATATTTGTTGTCACTCGCCGGGAAAAAGCGGATAATGCTTTGAGTAATCCAGCCGGAAGAAACTGCTGTAATTATTAGGATAGCATTGAACCAGATTGAAAATTTTCCATAACCAGCTGCTCCAAGTAAATGCTTAAAAACAGGAACAGAAACACCGGAAATTAATGCGGGCAGTATGATACTGACCAGATAATTAAAATAATCTTTCTTAAACCTTGAAAATAAATCCATTTTAATTTAGGATAATGCAGGTAATAAGTTTGTCTGGGTAGAACCTCAATAGAAATATTTGATTTAACTAAATCATGGTTTTGTGCTAAAAAGATTACGTAATCCGATCCAGCCAAGAACTAATAATTCTGCTAAAACAGCGAAGAGAATTGCCATCTTCAATTTGCCTGATCTTATTTTTTCCATCGGATAATTGGCATAGTCGATAATTTGCATTAATGGAATTTCATTCAAATACTGAAAACGAGCCAATTCAAGATTTTTAAACATCTCAGCATAAGCAGCACCATACACCTGAATATTGGTTTGCTGTTTTTGAACAGGCACTTCTGCTCCTGTAAATGCTGGGTTAACGTTCACATCCTGAATGGCAGCCTTGTTCTGTATACTTGAATTCAAATTTGCTTTCATGGTATCCATTCTTCCCTGCAATACGTTTAGGGTTTCCTTCGCTTTTTTAGTTCTTATCTCGGTATAGAAATTATTTGTTTCGGCTACAAGGCGATCCGTAAAATCTTTTGTAAATTTTTCGTCATGGCTTATCACACTTACCTGGTAAATTCCCAATTTCCGATCAGGTCTTTCAGCTATGATGTTATTATCAGAAAAGTTGAGATATGTTTTATACAGTAAACTATCTTGTTGATAAGAAAGCGAAGCCCTCGGCTCACCCACACTAAAATGAATGTTTTTTATTTTTGAATTTGATTTTCGCTGCCCTGATTTTTCTAAAAAATATTCAATTAATGTATAGGGCTTACCATTAAATGTATCTACCGAAAGAAATACTTTCTCAACCATCCTGCGGCTTTTCAAAATGGTAAGAATATTATCGCCGGAAAAAATATCCTTTTCGCTTCCAATACTGAAGCCAAACTGGGAAGCCAGGCTTAAAATGTTTCCCACTCCGCCTCCATTTTCGCCTTCATCTAATGCAAAGGTCAAATGGCTTTTATATTCAGGCTCCTGGTATGCGGCATAAATCATTCCGCCCAAACCCGCTATGATGCCAACAATCAAAAACAACAGCCAATTTCTGAAAATGAAATGGAAAAACAATTGAATATCCCTTACTACCGGAACAACATTCTTTTGTTCAATATCTGGTTTATTGTTTTCCAATGATTTTATTTCTTATTTGATAATTAATTATTTGGTAGCAGAAATTATCACGTTGGCAACTATTCCCATTGCTGATACAATCAAAGCCAATTCTCCCGCGCCAAGCCTTGCTCTGTTATTTTTTGACTTCATCGGTACAAATATTTCAGAACGGGGCGTTACAGAAGGATAAGATTTGAAGAAAAGAAAATGTTTTACAGAAGCAGCCTTCCCATCCGGATAAATTACCAACGCTCCTGTTTTTCTTGCAAAGGGAGTAAAATTGCCTGCTTGCTGCACATAATATTTTAAATTCTTATTTTCTTTAAAAGGTATAATAGTAGGGTTATAAACTTCGCCGGAAATTTTTACCAGGTTAGAACTTCTGCTGATAGTCAGAACATCGCCATCTTCCAGAATTAAATTTTCAGAATTTTTTGGATCTGCGAGCGCCTTAGTAAGATCAACGTTTATCAAATCATACGATTTATATATCTCATCCCGCACCCGTGGATGCAATGAAAGGCTGTCGGGATTTATATTTAAAATTCTTTGAAACAATTTTTCCCTTTCCGCCGTTGACAAATCAGATTGAATAGTTCTGCGAATAGTAACGGAAGAGCTATCTGCCGAGGCTTTAAAACCTCCTGCTCTTTTAATGATATCATCAATTTTATCACCACTTTTTTGCAAACCATACCGGCCCGGACTTTTTACTTCGCCTGTTAAAAGTACGGTGCGCTGGGTACTAAATCCCGGAAGGGTTTTTACAATCACAATATCGTAGGGCTCAAGGGTTACGTCTTCCGCTTTTTCACCCTCTGTTTCCAGGTTAATATTAAATATCTCACTTTCATTATGGTTGGCGATATTCACATTGGCATTTTTGATCCTTCTTGTTATTTCAATATTTGTTGAATCTCCTGATTCTGCAATCCCGCCTGAAGCAAGCAATACATCCCTGAGCGAAAGATTTTGGCGCCATGGTAATGTAGACGGTTTGCGTACATTTCCTTCAATGGTCACATAGTTGCTGTCGTGGAATTCAAATATGGAATGTACCGCAACCGAATCGTCTTTTACAAGTTGCAAATTTTCATTATCCTGTTTATCGCTGTTAAAATCTACAGAAACCATCGTTGGCATTTTATTTTCCAAATACCTGAAAATGGAAATGCGATCGGTATAAGCCTCTCTTTTAAATCCGCCGGCCTTTTGAATTAATGAGGCAATCGTGAGCCCTGGCGTCAACTGGTAAGGGCCCGGACGTAAAACTGACCCTGAAATAAACACGCGGTTGGCAAACTCATCCTGCAATTTTCTTACGATATATTGGTCGCTTCCGTTAATTACAAAGTCGCCGAAATTATTCGAATTCAAATCGATTATTTTTTTCACTGAATCTGTAATCCTGATTACGGTTACGGCTCCCTTATACGCATTATCTGTAAATCCGCCGCTGTATCTTAAAAGGTCTTTAAAAGTTTGATTTTCGAGTAATTCAAATTTGCCTTCTCTTTTTACATTTCCTGAAAGGGTGACTCTTTTTTTATAATAAGGTATACGAATCACATCTCCTTCCTGGAGAATAATATTATCTTTTTGATTTCCATCAACCAAAAAGTCGTACAAGTCGGCCCGTTTTTTTAACTGGTTGCCGCGAATCACTTCGATATCGCGATAGCTGCCCATAGAAGTAGGCCCGCCGCACAAATAGAGGATATTATAAAGAGTGGTTAAGGATGAAACCGTGTAGGTTCCGGGCTTTTTTGCCTGGCCGATCACGGTAACACGAATACTTCTTATTTTTCCGAGCGTGACCACCACTTTGGTCTTTCCTGTATTAATAGCCCGGTAAATGGTAGAAGCCAGCTTTGTTTTAATTTTTTGAGAAGCTTCTTCAATGCTCAGGCCGTTCAAATAAATGGGGCCTACATTAGGGATATATATTTCACCTAATTCATTTATGGTCAGGTTATATTTTTTTTCGCTGTATCCATATACGGAAATGATGAGTTCATCATCAGGTCCTACAACATAACCCGCCGGTGCAGGAATTCTTAAGTTGGGCTCGAACACGAGACTGTTGCTGGTAAAAAGTTCAGAACCAAAAATGGTATTGTCATTCTGAAACGTTTGAATGGGCGGCGCTTTACCCGAGGTATCATATATGTGGCCAACTTCTTCTGAGGATGAAGAGGTTTGGTTTGAAATGTCGCTTGGTTTTTTGGGAGCAATTGATTCCAGCCTTGCCTTTAACTTTTCAATTTCAGAAGACGGCATTCCCTTATCCGATAATTTGCTTATCAATTCATCATTGGAAAACCCCGAGGCCTGAGCCTGGTTATAAAGAGACAGAATCTGTTTGTCGCTATAATTATCTATGTTTATATTGCTTAAATCCTTAGAATCCAAAAAACCAATTTGGGCAAAAGAAGAAAGTCCGCACATAAGCATAACTATAAAAATGACAGTTGTTCTGACTTTGTTCATGGTTTCAACTTTTATTTCTTCTGGTCAGTAGATCCGGATTTTAAAATTGGCAGCGAAGTTAATAATATTTTGATTGGCCATATGGTAGCGAAGGGGTTAGTAATCGGATATTAATCGGTTTTTTTAATGTAAAGGCACGCGTGTTTAATTTTCATGTGTAATGTACAAAAAAATGCGAAGAACGGTAATTGCAGCGCCCTTTTTCTTATTTCAATAAGGGCAAGAAGAAATCAATGGATATTGCTTCCCTGATAAAATAAATGATATCAGTTTCAATGAAAACAATTTGTCGAACAGGAATGACTCAATAAAAAGATTGAAAACGGGTTAGCGATTTCTAAATAAAAAAGAGGTTTATTTATTGCTTTACTTCCGTGGATTAATTTTTGTATTTTCTTATATCGTGAACCAGTTGAATTGCTTTTCTCGTTTCCATTAATGGAAATCCATTCCCAGCTAAAATTTGTTCATACGATTTGGTATGAAGTTCTGTAAAGCCGTCGCTGAATTCAAACGATTCGCCATCTATCTCCAGGGTGCGGTAAGTGCGCTTGCCTGCTTTTTTCACGTCTTCAGGAAGTTTTTTTGCATCGATGCTCAACCGCCATTTTACATTGGCTTTTTCCAAAATTAAAATTCCTGACGCGGTGTCTTTGGTATGTTCTGTCACTACATTTTCTCTCACTTCTCCAAAAATCCACATCAGCATATCAAAAAAATGAACACCGATATTAGTGGCTATTCCACCGCTTTTTTCAATCTCTCCTTTCCAGCTTGCATAATACCAATGGCCGCGGCTGGTAATGTAGTCGAGGTTTACATCATGTACCACAGCCGTTTTTTCAGCATCTATTTTTTCCTTTAGGGCAATTATTGCCGGATGCAATCTCAACTGGAGAATGGTAAAAATTTTATGCCCGGTTTCTTTTTCTATTTCGGCCAGCGCATCGATATTCCAGGGATTGAGCACTACTGGTTTCTCGCAGATAACGTTGGCGCCTACACGCAAACCAAAACGAATGTGCGCATCATGCAAATAGTTGGGGCTGCATACGCTTACAAAATCTGTTTTTATTCCTTTGCGTTTTAATTTTTCAATATGCCTGTCGAAGCGCTCGAACTCGGTAAAAAAATCAGCTTCCGGAAAATAACTATCCAGGATTCCTACTGAATCATTTTTGTCCAGTGCTGCGATTAAATTGTTTCCGGTATCTTTTATCGCTTTCATGTGGCGTGGTGCAATATATCCGGCCGCACCTATCAATGCAAAATTTTTCATTATTGACTCTCGTATTTAATTCACGTGATTGGCACAAGCAGTAGACGAACTTTTATGATAAATTTTTATTCCGCAAATAAAATTATTTAATTCTTTTCACCTCGCCATTTTCCAGTTTATATTCCTGTCCGCTTTCAGGACAAACTGCAATATTTTCTGAGTTGAATTCCAGTTTATGTCCATACTCGCTCATCCAGCCTTTTTGCCGGCCGGGATTTCCTACAATCAGTGCGTAAGCAGGAACATCTTTGGTAACCACAGCTCCCGCACCGATAAATGCAAATTCGGCAATCGTATTTCCACACACAATCGTGGCGTTGGCGCCAATACTTGCACCTTTTTTGATGAGTGTTTTTTTGTATTGGTCTTTTCTACTTACAGCGCTTCGCGGATTGATCACATTGGTCAACACCATGCTTGGCCCAAGAAATACATCATCTTCACAAATAACGCCTTCATAAATACTTACATTGTTTTGCACACGCACATTATTTCCCAAAACAACTTTCGGAGAAACCACCACGTTTTGACCAAGGTTACAATTATTGCCGATTTTACTGCCCGACATTACATGGCTGAAATGCCAGATTTTAGTGCCCTCTCCGATTTCGCAATTCTCATCTATAATGGAAGAAGGATGAACATAATAACTCATAAATAATTTTATTTTTCAATGTTTTTTAAATACTCACCATACCCGCTTTTTTCAAATTTTTTAGCAAGATTCATTAATTGTTTTTTGTTAATAAAATGCATCCGGTAGGCGATTTCTTCCAAGCAACCAATTTTAAAACCTTGCCTTTTTTCGATGACTCTTACAAATTCTGAGGCATCATGAAGCGATTCAAAAGTACCGGTATCGAGCCATGCAAACCCGCGATCCAACACGGCAACTTTTAATTTTTTTTCTTCTAAATATTTTCGGTTTACATCTGTGATTTCATATTCGCCTCTTGAGGATGGATCAATATTTTTTGCTATGGCCACGACAGTATTATCATAAAAATATAAACCAGGAACTGCATAATTTGATTTGGGATTTTTTGGTTTTTCTTCAATACTTACTGCAATTTTATTTTCGTCAAATTCTACCACTCCATATCTTTCCGGATCGCTCACCGGGTAAGCAAAGATTACAGCGCCATCCGGATTTGCCGATTGTTGCAACAAATGAGAAAAGCGGCTGCCATAAAATATATTATCGCCCAAAACCAAAGCCACCGCATCTTTTCCGATAAACTTTTCTCCGATTACAAATGCCTGCGCAAGCCCGTTGGGCTTCTCCTGCATTTCATAATGAAGTTCGCATCCCCATTGGCTTCCATCGCCCAATAATCTTTTAAATTGTTGCTGATCTTCAGGTGTAGTAATGATCAAAATTTCTTTGATTCCAGCCAGCATCAGGGTTGACAACGGATAATAAATCATCGGCTTGTCGTAAATCGGCATCAGTTGTTTGCTGATCCCCATCGTGATGGGATACAACCTGGTGCCGGAGCCACCTGCGAGAATAATTCCCTTCATTAGTTATCTCTTTTCGTATTGTTCTTTATAATAATTCTGATAATTCCCGCTTGTCACATCCTTCAGCCATTGTTCATTTTCCAGGTACCAATCGATCGTTTTTGACAAACCTTCTTCAAATTGTAGAGATGGCTTCCAGCCTAATTCTTCCTTCAGTTTTGTAGCATCTATTGCATAGCGCAAATCATGGCCGGCCCGGTCTTTCACAAAAGTGATCAGTTGTTCTGATTCGCCTTTTTCTCTTCCCAGTTTTTCATCCATTTGCCTGCACAATTCTTTGATGATGTCAATATTTTTCCATTCATTGTGGCCGCCGATATTATACGTTTCGCCAATTTTTCCGTTATGCATAATTGTATCAATCGCTCTCACATGATCTTCTACATATAACCAGTCGCGCACGTTTTCACCTTTTCCATAAATCGGAATCGACTTATTATTAATGATATTATGAATCGAAAGCGGAATTAATTTTTCAGGAAAATGAAAAGGACCGTAATTATTAGAACAATTTGAAATAATCACTGGCAATTGATAGGTATGATAATAAGCCCTTACAAAATGATCTGAAGACGCTTTGGAAGCAGAATACGGGCTGCGGGGATCATAAGCGGTTTCTTCCGTAAAATATCCATCCTCGCCCAGGCTTCCATACACTTCATCAGTGGAAATATGATAAAACAATTTCTCTTCAAAATTATCTTTCCATGCGTCTTTTGCTACCTGCAATAAAGAAGCGGTGCCCAACACATTCGTCTCTACAAATGCAAGAGGGTCTGTTATAGACCTGTCTACGTGGCTTTCCGCGGCGGTATGAAGCACGTTGGTGAAATGATATTTTTCAAAAAGATTTTTTACCAGTTCCATATCGAGAATATCGCCTTTTACAAAAGTGTAATTGGGTTTATCTTCTATGTCTTTCAGGTTTTCCAGGTTGCCGGCATAGGTAAGCTTATCGAGGTTTACGATTGAATAATCCGGGTATTTATTTACAAATAACCTTGTAAGATGTGAACCGATAAAACCCGCGCCACCGGTGATTAATATTACTTTTTTCATTTGATATTTTCAAGTTTAAAAGGCCTGCAAAAATATTGATTAATTTCTGTATTGCTCTTTAGACAACATGGAGCCAAGGTTGTATTAAAATTATCCAGTAAACCAATTTTTATTGCCGATTCTTATTTTGAGTACCGTTTAGCATAACAACCAATTAACTATTTTCCGGTTTACCTTTGCAGGCTATGCATTATGCTTCAATCGAAAATTTAAAAAAATCGTTCGGGATACGCACTCTTTTTGAGGACATCAGCTTTTATATTGA
Organism: Ginsengibacter sp.; assembly: GCA_051954975.1. Taxonomy (GTDB): domain Bacteria; phylum Bacteroidota; class Bacteroidia; order Chitinophagales; family Chitinophagaceae; genus Ginsengibacter. The sequence continues at coordinate 293,098 of JBQCHE010000002.1, forward strand.
AGAAGGAGATAAGATCGCTTTTGTAGCGCGGAACGGAAGCGGAAAATCGACGCTGCTGAAAATTATTGCCGGCAAAGAAACCGCCGATTCCGGAACGGTTTGGATTCATAAGGAGGTGAAAGTAATCATGCTGCAGCAGGAAACTGCTTTTGAAAATGATTTATCCATTTGGGACAACATTCTAAATCTCGATAATCCAATTGTGAAGCTGGTGAAAGAATATGAAATGCTTTTGGACAGTGAATCGCATGACGAAGAAAGGATCAGCCAATTGGTAACGGAACTGACCGAAGCAAACGCCTGGACTATTGAAAGCGACCTGAAGCAGATCCTGGGAAAATTAAACCTGCATCATCTGAATGAACCGGTGAAAAATTTAAGCGGCGGCCAACGCAAAAGAGTTGCGCTGGCGCAGGCCTTGATTGAATCCCAGCTTCACGAAGGAAAATCACTATTAATACTGGATGAGCCTACTAACCACCTGGATGTAGAAATGATTGAGTGGCTCGAAAATTTTTTAGCCTCCAATAAAAGTACTTTGCTGTTGGTAACGCACGACCGTTATTTTCTTGACGCAGTCTGCAATGAAATCGTTGAATTGGACGATGAAAAGATTTATGTATACAAAGGCGATTACGATTACTTTCTTGAGCAAAAATCTTTAAGGCAGGAGGTACAGCAAAGCGAGCTTCAAAAAGATAAAAATATTTTCCGGAAAGAACTTGAGTGGATGCGTAAGCAGCCAAAAGCACGAACCACAAAATCGAAAAGCCGCCAGGATGCCTTTGCAGAAGTGGCCGACCGGGTGAGCCAGAAAAAAGAAGTGGCTGAAGTTTCATTGCAGGTGAAGATGACACGCATGGGCGGAAAGGTTTTGGAGATGAAAAAAGTGTATAAATCCTATGGCGATAAAGTTGTCATGCGCGGTTTTGATTACACCTTTAAAAAAGGTGAAAGAATTGGAATCGTAGGTAAAAATGGTACCGGTAAATCTACTTTTCTCAAAATAGCTTTGCAACTGCTACCTCCCGACAGTGGAAAGATAAACCATGGAGAAACGATTGTTTTCGGTAATTTTTCACAGGAAGGTTTGCAATATAAAGAAGATAAAAGGGCGATTGAATTTGTGAAAGATTTTGCTGAATACTTTCCTTTGGCCGATGGAAGCAAAATCAGCGCCTCGCAATTCATGGAAAAATTTGGATTTACGCCGCAGCAACAATTTACGCCCTTGAGCAAACTAAGCGGCGGTGAAAAGCGGCGTTTGCATTTGCTCAGTATTCTTTTTAAAAACCCAAATTTCCTCGTTCTCGATGAACCAACGAACGATCTGGACTTGCAAACATTAAGAACATTGGAAGAATTTTTGCAGGATTTTCCTGGCTGTATTTTGATCGTAAGCCACGACCGCTATTTTATGGACCGGCTTGTGGATCATCTTTTTGCTTTTGAAGGAAATGGCCTAATCAGAGATTTCCCCGGTAACTATTCTCAATACCGGATGTGGAAGCAGTTAGAAGAAAATAAGCCGCAAAACGCAGAAAGCAGAAAGCAAAAAGCGGAAGGCGAAGGGCAAAGCACTGAAAACAAAATGCAAAATGTGCAGGCTACTGTAAAGCAAAAACTTTCTTTCAAGGAAAAGACCGAATTTGAAAACCTGGAAGATGAAATTGCAGAATTGGAAAAAGAAAAAGAATTGCTTGAGGTGAAACTGAGCAACGGTTCTGCGGATTTTGAAAAACTGCAGGAAACCTCTGAAAAAATAAATGATATCATTGTGCTGATTGATAAAAAAGAAACCCGTTGGTTGGAATTGAGTGAAAGAGCAGCGTTATAAAAAAAAATAGTAAAGCCATAAATAGTGCGGATTTATATTTTGACAAATAAGCGTTTAATTAAATGAAGAATTGGCTTGCATCAGATTTGAATTTTAATTCTCTTTATCCGGATGCCATAAGAGAAGCGGCAGATAAGCATTGGACACGCATTGAAGTGGCAAAAAAAGCGGCTGAATTTCTGGCCATTTCTTCTGAAGCAAAAGTGCTGGATATCGGAAGCGGTGCCGGGAAATTTTGCATTGTAGCTGCGCATGAATACCCAAAAACACATTTCTTTGGCGTAGAGCAGCGCCAAAATCTGGTCGATATTTCAAACGGGCTGGCGAAGGAATTTAACCTTCACAATGTTTCTTTTATCTGCGATAATATTTGCAATATCGATTTTAAAAAATTTGACCATTTTTATTTTTACAATTCATTTTATGAAAATGTGCCGGGTACTCAAAAAATTGACTACGCTATTAAGTATTCAGAAGATCTGTATAATTTTTACAACCGGTATTTGTATAAACAATTGAACAAAAAGCAAGCCGGCACCCGGTTGGTAACGTATCATAGTTTTGGAAGTGAAATCCCGCCGGGATACGAAGTGGTTCAGACAGATTATAGTGATTTTCTGAAATTTTGGATAAAAGTTTAGCTCCAGGAAGTATTGCTTCGGGAATTCAGAAAAATAAAATAAAAAATCCGGCCTATTTCCTGCTTTACTATAACCGGGATGTAATTAAATAATTCGCCATGACCCTGAAAAGAAAAATTATCACTTCGCTATATCCGTTACAAATGAAACTCTCCAAATTGACAGGCAAAGGAATTCTTATCTACAAAAACAAATACAAAGTGCAGGCGCCACAGAGTTTTTATTCTTTGAAAGCCACCCAAATTAACGGGGAGGAAATTTCTTTTGAAAAATTTAGAAATAAAAAAGTTTTGGTGGTAAACCTTGCTTCTCTTTGTGGCTATACGCCTCAGTATGCAGCGCTTCAAAAACTATATGAACAAACCGAAAACCTTGTTATTCTTGGATTTCCTTCAAATAATTTTGGAAGCCAGGAGCCAGGAAGCGATGATGAGATTAATAGTTTTTGTAAAATAAATTACGGGGTTACTTTTCCCTTGTTCAAAAAAAATGATGTGATAGGAAATGAAAAACAACCCGTTTACCAATGGCTTACCGATAAAAATAAAAACGGATGGAATGATGAAGAGCCACAATGGAATTTTTATAAATATCTTGTAGATGAGAAGGGAACGCTTGAGGCAGTTTTTTCGTCTTCTGTTTCTCCGATGGATATTAAAATATAATATTTTTCCCGTACGCTATTTTAAATCTTAAACGGGGCATTTTTCATGATAATTGATTAGCTCAATGGGCATTTTTTCAAATTCATAACCGGAATAATGGGTTACGATATCATCTAAAATTTCTAAGATTTCATCTACTTCTTTTAAGGTTACCAGTTTTCCACGGTATTCTTTAATATTTGGCAGTCCCTTGAGATAATTGGTATAATGGCGCCGCATCTCATTGATGCCCACCACAGGCCCTTTCCATTCAAAAGATTTTATCAAGTGTTTTTTACAAACCGCCACCCTTTCTTCAACGGTAGGCGCAGGAAGGATTTCGCCGGTTTTTACATAATGTGAAATTTCATTAAATATCCACGGGTAGCCGATGGCCGCGCGCCCAATCATAATTCCATCTACGCCATATTTGTTTTTATATTCCACGGCTTTTTGCGGAGAATCAATATCGCCGTTTCCGAAAACAGGAATGGTAATTCTTGGGTTTTCTTTCACCTTCGCAATCAATTCCCAATTAGCGCTGCCTTTATACATCTGCATTCTTGTGCGGCCGTGGATAGCCAATGCCTGGATGCCAACATCCTGTAATCTTTCAGCTACTTCTTCTATATTTTTTGTGTCCTCATCCCATCCCAACCTGGTTTTCACCGTCACGGGCAGTGAAGTGCTTTTGACTACCGCATCAGTTAAGCGAATCATTAAGGCCACGTCTTTCAACACACCCGCACCCGCGCCACGCATTGCTACTTTTTTTACCGGGCAACCAAAATTGATGTCTAAGACGTCGGGATTCGTGGCGTCAACAATTTTTGCTGCCAGCGCAAGGCTGTCTTCATCACCGCCAAAAATCTGGATGCCAACGGGTTTTTCGTAATCAAAAATGTCTAATTTCTTTTTGCTTTTGATGGCATCACGTATCAGGCCTTCGCTGCTAATAAATTCTGTGTACATCAGGTGAGCGCCATTATCTTTGCAAACCGCGCGAAAGGGGGGGTCGCTTACATCTTCCATTGGCGCGAGCAGCAATGGGAAATCAGGAAGCTGGATGTTACCTATTTTAATCAATTCAGATAATTGGTTTAAATGTAAATTCGGCCTTATTTCCGTTTATCATAAAGCGCTCATTTAAATCTGTTTAAAAAAAATTCGGCTGTAAATTTACGCACTTAAATACTTTCATTAAAAATGACAGACAGAAATTCAGGAAAATTTAGCTATTCGTCTCAATTTGGAATTCTGTTGGGGTTGACAGGAGGCGGCGTTGTGTTAGGTTCTATAATTTCTGTCGTGATTTGGTTGATGATGACAGGAAGAGGAGTAAGTACCTTGTCAACAGATATTTTTGATCCGAAATATTACAATGCCATCATGTGGATGCAGGCGGTTTCCACCTTTTTGATGTTTTTTTTCCCTGTTTATCTTTTTGCCTTAATCTGCTACCGGCATCCCGCAAAATTTATGGGCTTCAATACCAGGTTTAATTACCGGCAGGTACTGATGGTTATTGCTATTCTGATCTTTACGTTTCCTTTATCCGGTGCCTTGGCAGAAATAACAAAGTTGATTCCCATTCCGCATAATTGGGAAGTTTATTTCAAGGCCAAGGAAGCGCAGCGTATGACTGAAGAAAAGGCCCTGATCAACATAAACTCGTTCCCGAGATATTTGATTTCAATGATAATTATTGCCTTGTTGCCCGCTATCTTCGAAGAAGTTTGTTTCAGAGGAGGAATTCAGAATGTCTTAACCAGATGGTTCAAAGGGCCGTGGGCGGCTATTATCCTGACTTCCATTATTTTCAGCGCGGTGCATATTTCTTATTATGGCTTCTTTGTAAGATTCGCTCTTGGCGTTTTTCTGGGACTCGTATTTTACTACAGCGGCAGTCTTTGGCTAAGTATACTTCTTCATTTTCTATACAATGGCGTGCAGGTTACGGTGCTTTATATCGTGACAACGACATCGGGGCCTGCTGCACAATCAAAAGATATTGAAGAAAACTTTCCTGTCTGGGCCGGTATGATAGCTTTGATTTTACTAATTTTTGCCTTTCAGAAATTTCGTGAATTTTCGCTTGCAGAACAACAAAAATACAGGATGCCTGAAGAAGATCCGGATGATTGGCACAATTGGATAGCGTAAACTTTTTATACTTTTTAAATGGCCTTTGACATAAAAACGTTCCGAACGCGCGCACTTACCGCAATCATATTTGTATTGGTAATGCTTGCCGGGTTGCTTTGGAATAAATGGAGTTTTATCGTATTATTTACAATCATTCATTTTGGATGCTGGGCAGAATTTGTAAGATTGCTTAAGAAAATTGACCCGGCAAGCTATAAATTGAAAAGCGCTTTGGGCCTGCTTTATATCACTCTTCCCATCGTGTTGATGATTTGGATGAGAGTAAATAATCCTGAGGCGGTTAGCGATCAATACTTAAAAGCCATCCCGTGCGGCATTGTTTTTTCTATCTGGATAAACGACACCATGGCCTATATTGTAGGATCGCTCATAGGCAAAACGCCCTTGTCTTCCATTTCTCCTAAAAAAACAAAAGAAGGAACCTACGGAGGGATCATTCTTTGCGTTTTTGTAATCTCATTGATTGGTTATTTCACTTCTTTCTATACTGTGGCCGATTGGATTGTTATCAGCTTGTGTTGCGGCATTTTTGGAACGTTGGGTGATTTGCTGGAAAGCAAATTGAAACGAATGGCAAATGTCAAAGATAGCGGTTCGCTCATGCCGGGACATGGCGGATTTTTAGACCGGTTTGATTCGATGCTGGTGGCCATTCCCTTTGTGTTTGTATATTATGCAATATTTATAGGGAATTAAACGGCATAGTCTGCTGTTCAATTTTTATATTTGTGGTTTAAACATGGATAATGAACATTCATAAAGAAGGATACCGCACCATTGCTATTGCAGTTTTGATTTTTGGCGCAATTAATATTATTTTCTTTTATTTCTTCAGCGCTCAAAATCCTTTATTATCATGGGTGGTATTTGGGGTGAGTCTTGTTGCGCTGCTTTTTATCATTTCTTTTTTCAGATCGCCCAAAAGGAATTTTATTGTTGCCCATCACCAGGTTATTTGTCCGGCAGATGGCAAGGTGGTAGTGATTGAAGAGACTATGGAGCCTGAATATTTTAAAGACAAAAGATTGCAGGTATCTATTTTTATGAGCCCCGCTAATGTGCACATAAACCGGATTCCCATGTCGGGAACGGTAGAATACAGCCAATATCACAAGGGAAAATATTTAGTAGCATGGAATCCAAAGTCATCTACTGAAAATGAGCGCCATTCGGTAGTGATTAAAAGCGACAGCGCCATTATACTCGTAAAGCAAATTGCCGGTGCCATGGCCAAACGAATCGTAAATTATCTTAAAGTGGGCGAATACGTTTCGCAGGGAAATGAAATGGGATTCATCAAGTTTGGCAGCCGCGTGGACGTTTTATTGCCTGTGGGCACTGAGTTAAATGTATCTCTTAATCAGAAAGTAAAAGGCGGTATTACTGTATTGGCCACTATTGATACACTTGTTCCTGTTGAAGAGCCAAATACCGGTGGAAGCGATTCTGTAGCGGTTTAAAAAGAGTAAAGCAACAAATAACCCCTATTTTATTTTCGCATTTTTGACCCTAGACAGGCTACCAGTTCAGCAACCGTTTTCTTATAGGCGTCCATCTGCAACCCGGGTTTTTTAAATGGGAAAGAATCCGCTTTTCTTATAGCATCTATAATTGAAAAGTTTTTCTGACTTTCTGAATAAAAATATTGCTTTCTAAAAAGATATTCAGCCAGGTATTCCTGTTCGGTTTGCCCCGGTGTGGGTACTAAAATGGCTTTTTTCTGAAGAACCGATAAGTCCATCACTGATGTATAGCCACTTCTGCACAAAACCAACCTGGATTCGGCCAGAAGCCTGTTTAATTCATGCGCAGGAAGATGATTTTCAATAATGACCTGGTTAAAATGGGCTGGTTTCTCCGTTGCCGCCGGTAAACCCCGGACAAAAATGATTTTTTCTTTTAGCTGCTTTATTTGACTCAACAAAAGTTTTTCAAAAAGCGTCCGTTGAGGCTCCGGCCCGGAAAGTATGATCAGCAAATCGTAAATATCGGACACATCAGCAATCGGTTTAAACCGGGATAATGGCCCTATATAAGAGACTTTAGCGGGTAAAAGTTTTGGATGCGACAGTTCACCAGCCAGTCCGTTATTTTCCCGGTCCGGAACCCAGCACGTAGAATATTTTTTTATAAAATAATAATGAATTTTTTGTGCAATTTTTTCTGAAAAACGACTTCCTGTTTTAATAAAAAGCTGGTGAGTGATATAAACAGATGGTATTTTTTCGCTGTACATCCCGAAACGATTATCCGAAATAACAGCATCAATGTGATACTGCTCTACGATTTGATTCAGCCATCGCTTTTCGCGCAATATTTTATAAAAAACGGTCGGTACCTGGAAAAGCAATTTTAAATTAAAAAACCATTTCGTTTGGCTATAGCTGATTTCGTAACCCTCGAATTCCAAAAATTGCAAGGAGGGGAATTCTTTTTTTAAAAGTAAAAGTGACCCTTTATCGGCCACGATAAAAACTTCGCAGTCTAAAAATATAAGTTCTCTAATAATTGGTATACAGCGTGTTGTATGTCCGAGTCCCCAGTCCAGGGGCGCTACAATAACCCGGGGTTTCAAGTGCGGGATGTATAAATTTTCACTTTTCTTCAAAAAATTTACAATATTTATTGGTGAAAATAGTTTAATTTGGTATTATGATTTGATGAGAAATCGCTTGTTTTATCAATTAGCGGCTTTTCATCATTCGCAAATATTCAGATATTAAATGAAAAACGTAACCCAAACCTTGGTAATATTATTGGTAATCCTTTCTGTAATTGCGATGAGCTGTAGTGCCTCGCGCAAAAGCAAATGCGGATGTCCACATAATAGCGGCATGGTAGGCTATTAAAAACCGATCAAAAATGGACAAATTCAACAGAGATCTATTGGTATTGTTCAAAGAAAAATCCAACCCCCAATCCATTGAGCAGGAAGTAGAGCTACTTCACGAACTTCTGTTTTATGCTGAGAAGGTTGAAAACCTTGTTTCCGTTTACGAAGTGATTAACGTAAACAAATACAAAATTTCTTCGAACAGGAAGATGGTACGCGAAACATTGAGCAATAAGATCTTAAAACCTTTTGTGTTTTTGTTTAATAAAAATTAAAAGATTTACTCTTTTATTACCCATACTTCTTTTCCCCTTAAGAGACGGTCAAGATCGGCAGTGCTTTTTGCCTTGGCCTCACTAATTTGATTGGCCATAATATCCTCGTAACAAGGACGCTCAGTTTCGTAAAATACACCAAAAGGTCTGGGAAAATGGTGTTCGGGATTTTTAGCATCTTCAAAAATCCTTGTTAATATCTGCGCCTTATAAAAATCTTTTTCATCGTGAATCCACAGGTCATTTACACTAACATCATCTTTTAGCTCCACTACCTGCGGCTGTAATCCATCCAGCCGGATTCCTTTATTTTTTTCCGTTCCAAACACTAATGGCTGGCCTTGTTCGAGGAAAATGGTTTCCTCTGGTTTGGATTTTTTATCTGTAAATATTTCAAAAGTACCATCATTGAAAATATTACAGTTCTGGTATATTTCAAGAAAGGACGCTCCTTTATGATGCGCAGATCTTAACAGCATCTCCTGCAAATGTTTGGGATCTCTGTCCATGGTTCTGGCCACAAATGTTGCGTCAGCTCCCAAAGCAAGCGCTGACGGGTTAAAGGGATGGTCAATGCTGCCAAGAGGTGAACTTTTGGTAACCTTTTTTTGTTCGCTGGTGGGAGAATATTGTCCCTTCGTGAGGCCATAAATCTCATTGTTAAAAAGTAGTATATTGACATCAAAATTGCGCCGCAACAGATGTATGGTATGGTTTCCTCCTATACTCAGTGAATCGCCATCGCCGGTTACAATCCAGATGCTGAGCTCAGGGCGTGTTGCCTTCAAGCCGCTGGCAATAGCGGTAGCCCGGCCATGAATGCTGTGCATTCCATACGTATTCATATAGTAGGGAAACCGGCTGCTGCATCCTATGCCTGAGATAATTACAAAGTTTTCTTTTGGAATTCCTAATGTGGGAAAAACTCTTTGAACCTGCGCCAGTATTGAATAATCGCCACAACCGGGGCACCAGCGCACTTCCTGGTCTGTGGCAAAATCTTTTGCGGTTAGTTTCTGGGGAGCGATAGCAATTTCAGTCATTTGTTTGTATTAAAATAACAAAGTTAGCACATACACGGTATCTGAAAGTTAATGGATTTGTGAAATAGGGAAATTTTATTTTCTGAAAATACAGATAAATCAAAGATTATTTTTTAATTCCAACAGGAACATCTTCACTTTTTCCAGGGATTCGATAAGCTCATGTTTTTCACCGGCGGCCTTGTTGTTTTTGATAAATTCTTTCGCACCTTCAATAGTATATTTTCTTTCCCGGAGCAAATGATAAATCATTTTAAGATTTTTGATATCCTCCGGCCTGAAAAACCGGTCGCCTTTTTTATTTTTTTTCGGCTTTAAAATAGAAAACTCTTTATCCCAGTACCTGATTAGCGAAGTGTTTTCGTGAAACATTTCCGCCACATCCCCTATAGAATAATATTGTTTTTGAAAAAGTATTTCATCTTCAGGCACATTTACAACGTCTGGCTCGGCATTGTATTCTTTCAGGCTTTTTCGTCCCCGCCTGGATTTTGGCTTTATTTGTTGCTTTACTGCTTCCTTTGTTGCATTTTGATCATTTTCTTCCTCCTCAAATGAAAAGCTAATTTGCGTAAGTGGCATATTCAGAATTTTCGGATTAAAGATTAAAACAGATTTTTCGCCAGGCCTTTACAGTTTGTAAATGGATTTAAACCAAATACCTTTGCTGCGTTTAACATTTTCTATAACAAATATACTTTCTTAAACGCCAAACCGATCTTAAAAAATTCGCACCCTTTATGATGAGCAGTGGAGAAATAAGACAACGCTTTATTGATTTTTTTAAAAGCAAAGAGCATCAAATTGTTCCGTCGGCACCAATTGTAATTAAAAATGATCCGACATTACTTTTTACCAATGCAGGAATGAACCAGTTTAAAGAATATTTTTTGGGAAACTCGCCCGCGCCTCATTCGCGGGTAGCGGATACTCAAAAGTGCCTGCGCGTAAGTGGAAAGCATAATGATTTGGAAGAAGTGGGCGTTGATACCTATCATCATACCATGTTCGAAATGTTGGGCAACTGGAGCTTCGGAAATGCAACTAAAGAACCGCCTCCTTATTTTAAAGAAATGGCGATTGATTTTGCCTGGGAGTTGCTTACCAAAATTTACAAAATACCTGAAGCAAATTTATACGTTTCTGTATTTGAAGGCGATGAAAAGGAAGGATTGCCGCGCGATGATGAATCTCTTAATTTCTGGAAAAAAAATGTTGGTGAAGACCGGATTATTTTCGGAAATAAAAAAGATAATTTTTGGGAAATGGGTGACACCGGCCCATGTGGGCCATCTACGGAAATTCATGTGGATTGCCGCAGCGCCGAAGAAAAAAAATTAATTGCCGGAAAAGATTTAATTAATAAAGATAATCCCCAGGTAATTGAAATCTGGAATATCGTATTCATCCAATACAACCGGAAAAAAGATGGATCATTGGAATTGTTGCCGGCAAAACACGTAGATACCGGGATGGGTTTTGAAAGGCTTGTCCGCGTGTTACAAAATAAAAAAAGCAATTACGACACGGATATTTTTATAGGAACAATTGAATCGATAGAAAAAATTTCCGGAAAAAAATATGATTATTCTGATTCAAAAGAAGCGGTTGCTTTCCGTGTAATTGCCGATCATATTCGTGCGATAGCATTTCCCATTGCTGACGGGCAATTACCTTCAAATACAGGCGCAGGTTATGTTATAAGAAGGATTTTGCGGAGAGCCGTAAGATATTATTTTTCATACTTGAATGTAAAAGAGCCGTTGCTTTTTAAACTCGTTCCTCTGATTGCGGAACAATTCAAAAATGTTTTTCCGAATCTGAATGAGCAAAAAGATTTTGTTGCCAAAGTGATACATGAAGAAGAAAATAATTTTTTGAGGACGCTGGAAGCAGGATTAAAAAGATTGGAATTGCTTTTAAAAGAAGAAAAAAATATTGACGGGAAAACTGCATTTGAATTGTACGATACTTATGGATTCCCGATTGATCTTACCCGGTTAATTGCAGCAGAAAACGATTTGCCTGTTGATGAAATTGGTTTTGAAAAAGAAATGCAGCAGCAAAAAAATCGCAGCCGCACGGCATCTGTTGTTGACACCGAAGATTGGATCGTTGTAAATGAAATTGAAGGGAATAGTTTTGTCGGATATGAAAAGCTTGAAACAGAAAGTAAAGTTTTAAAATATCGAAAAACAAAAACGAAAGGAAAAGAACTTTTTCAAATCGTTTTAGACACCACTCCTTTTTATGCAGAAAGCGGCGGCCAGGTGGGCGATACAGGCGAATTGATTTTTGACGAAGAAAGAATTCCTGTAGTAAATACCAAAAAAGAAAATCAGCTTATTCTTCATTTTACTGAAAAACTTCCTTCAAACATTGATGCGAATGTGAGCGCAAAAATAAATGTTGAAAAGAGAAGAAAAACGGCCGTTCATCACAGCGCTACGCATTTGATGCATGCGGCATTAAGAAAAGTGTTGGGAACGCATGTGCAGCAAAAAGGAAGTTTGGTGAATGCAGAATATTTGCGGTTTGATTTCTCTCATTTCAGTAAAATGACAAATGAAGAAATTGAAAAAGTTGAATCAATTGTAAATGAAAAAATAAGAGAAAATATTCCGGTAGTAATCAGGCAAATGCCGAAGCAAGAGGCGCTGAAAACCGGCGCTATGGCCCTTTTCGGCGAAAAATATGGTGATGTGGTGCGTGTAGTAATAATGGATCCGCAATATTCAATTGAACTATGCGGCGGCACCCATGTTGGCAATACCGGTGAATTAGGATTTTTTAAAATAACCAATGAAACCGCCGTGGGAGCTGGTTTGCGCAGAATCGAAGCCGTGAGTGGCAAAGCGGCTGAGGATGTTATCAATAGCGAATTGAATGAATTAAAATTACTCAAGCAGCAATTAAAAAATCCTAAGGATAGTGTGAAAGCGTTGGAAAACCTGGTGGCGGAAAGAGATGAGTTATATAAACAGGTAAATCAAATGGAGTTGGAATTGCTTGGTACAGCAAAAGAACAATTAAATGAAAATTTCATTTTGATAAATGGAGTTCATTTTGTCGGTCAGCTTGTACAGGTGTCTAACGTTGGCGCATTAAAAAAGCTGGCAACCCTTGTGCTAAACAATCACGAAAATTATTTGATCATTCTTTGTGCGCAAATTAATGGAAAGGCCAATGTAGTAGTAGCTGTGGATGAAAAATTCATTGCTTCTAAAAATACAGATGCCGTTAAAATAATCAAAGAACAGGTATCGCCCTTGATAAAAGGCGGTGGCGGCGGCCAGAAAACGCTTGCTTCAGCAGGAGGCCAGGATGCTTCAAGGTTAGAAGAAGTAATTCAACGTGTAAAAGATCTGCTCTGATTTATACGGAAACGTATTCAATTTTATGTTAACGTTAATCTATTAATCGCCAAAAATTATTGATTTTTATTTCTGCCGTTTTAATTTGTGAATCCCAATATTTTAATATTTAAAACATAAAGAAATGAAAACAAAATTTGTACCGGCAGTATTTACACTGGCTTGTTCATTGATTGCTTTCAGTGGCTATTCACAACAGAATCTACCGAAAGATAGAAATCAGGAACAAATAGTAATCAGCAGAAATCCTTTGGATTCAGGAAAAACAGTCATAGAAATTGATAAGAATACGGTGACGATAAATGGCAAGCCGCTAAATGAATACAAAGGCGACGTAAAAGTTTTTAAACGGAATTTTATGGGCGGGGAAGGCAATGGTTTCGTTCCCGGCATGTCTCAAAATTTTATGTTTCAGGATAATGCAGAAGGCGCATTCCTGGGTGTAATCTCGGCCAAAACGGATAAAGGTGTTATTCTCAATAATGTGCTCGACAATAGCAGCGCAAAAAAAGCCGGCCTGCAAAAAGGCGATATTATTACCAAGATAAATGATGACATCATCACGTCGCCGGAAGATTTAAAAAATGCGGTTGAAAGCCGTAAACCAGGCGATGAAGTAACCATTCAATATTTGCGCGACAATAAAGAAATGTCAGTAAAGGTTAAGCTAGGAAAAACTCCGGCTAACCTTCAAAGCTTCAATGGATTGAATGATGATTTATTAAACAAATTGCAGAACGGAAACAATTTTGGATACCGGATGTTTCCTATGCCACGAGGCAATTTTGATTTTAATTTTAATAACGATCGTCCGCGTATGGGCCTTCAAATACAGGACACGCCCGACAGCAGTGGTGTAAAAATCCAAAAGGTTACTTCCGGTTCACCTGCAGAAAAAGCAGGTTTGAAAGAAGGTGATATTATTACAGAGATGAACGGCGAAAAAATAAACGATGTAGATAAAATACGATCAGAAATCAGGAATTCAGAAAATAAAACTGATTACAGGATAAAAGCTTTGCGTGGCCAGAAAGAAATGAATTTTGATATAAAAGTGAATCGCCCATTGAAGACAACAAATATCTGATAGCGGAAAATTAATTGACTCGCATCAACAACGGCTCCTGATTTTAATCCTGGATGGTTATTGATGGTTGCTTATCTTTATAAAAAACCACCACAATATGAAAGCATTTTTAGGAATAGGATTATTAGGAGCCGGTTTTGTAAGGGCTATGATAAATAAGGGCGACCAGTTGCAGGTATGGAACCGCACTTTTTCTAAAGCAAAAGATCTTGAACAATATGGCGCCAAAGCATTTGAGGATATTGCCGAAGCAGTGAAGGGCGCAGAGGTCGTTCACGTTGCCTTAAAGGATGATGCCACGGTGGATGAAGCCTTGTCAAAAGCAGAAAAAGGCCTTACGCCCGGCGCCATCATAATCGACCACACGACCACATCCATTGAAGGCGCCCAGCAGCGTACCAAATACTGGAATTCTAAAGGATTTCAATTTCAGCATGCTCCGGTGTTTATGGGCCCGAAAAACGCGCTTGAAAGCACAGGCTATATGCTGGTTTCAGGCGATCAGGATTTGATAAACAAACTCAGTCCGCAATTGTCCGCCATCACGGGTAAGCTTTTGAACTTTGGCGAAGTGGTGGGCCGCGCTGCCGCCATGAAACTTACAGGCAACCTGTTTCTTATTGGCTTTAATGGCGCGCTGGCAGATACGATTGCTTTTTCAAATGCTGTGGGCATCAGCAAGCAAGACCTTATGCAATTGTTCGCAGAATGGAACCCCGGCGGGTCTCTGCCTTCACGAATGAAACGAATGACCGGCAATGATTTCAGTGATCCTTCGTGGCGATTGGAAATGGCAAGGAAAGATGCAGGCTTGTTTATAAAGGAAGCGGATAAAAAAGACATTACTTTAAATGTGATCCCCGGTGTGGCTAAGCTGATGGACGAGTGGATAGAAAAAGGACAGGGCAAGGAAGACTGGACAATCATAGGTAAAGTGGATTAGAAAATACTTTCTAATAAAATGTAAACAATAAAAAGTGAACTGCCTACTGCCTTCTTTTCAAAAAGTTTTTCTTAAATTGTTCAGCTAAACAACAAGAATGAAAAGAAGAAATTTTATGCAACAGGCAGCCCTTGCAGGCGTTTCGGTTTTTACTGCTGGCCTCGCTGCCGCTTCCGGAATAAAGAACGAAAAAATAAATCCCACGGAAAAAAAAATCAATACTGCCGACAAACCATTTAATATGAACTACGCCATTCATGATGGCATGTTTAAAAACAATGGTGGCAATGATTTTATCGACCAGATAAAATATGCCTATGATATGGGGTTTCGGGCTATTGAAGACAATGGCATGAGCGGGAGGCCGGTTGCCGAGCAAGAGAAAATCGGAAACGCACTCGCTAAATTGGGAATGAGCATGGGTGTTTTTGTTTTGGATAAAGGGGGAAACGGCGCCAATACGCTCGCCGCCGGAAAGCAGGAACACATTGATATTTTCTTAAAAGGCTGCCGGCAGGCGGTTGAGGTTTCAAAAAGAATCAATGGAAAACTGACAACTGTAGTTCCCGGTGATTTTGAGAGAAAACTGCCGATTGGCATTCAAACGGGAAATGTGATTGAAGCTTTACGCCGCGGCGCTGAAATACTGGAGCCCCATAATATCGTGATGGTACTGGAAGCGCTTAGCGACACTCCTAACCTGTTTCTTCGCACTTCAGATCAGACTTACGAAATCTGCAAGGCAGTGAACAGCCCTTCGTGCAAAATCTTGTACGATATCTATCACATGCAGCGCAATGAAGGCGATCTCATCAACCATATTGACTATGCGTATGATGAAATTGGTTATTTCCAGATTGGCGACAACCCCGGAAGAAAAGAGCCTACCACCGGAGAAATTAATTATAAGAACATCTTTAAACATCTTTATAATAAAGGATACAGGGGGATTCTCGGAATGGAACATGGGAATTCACTTCCGGGAAAAGAAGGCGAGACGGCGCTGATAAAGGCTTACAGAGATTCTGATAATTTTATGTAATCCCTGGGTTGTATTCTTCAATACCTTTTTGCAGTAAACAAAAAATATCCGCGATTTTTATTTTAAAGTTTCGCCTATATCGAACGGAATGATTGCTTCAATAAAAAAAATTTCCGCGTTCATCTTTGTCATTGGCTTTGTGCTTATTAACCAGGCAATCGGGCAACAAAAATTTGTATTTGAAAAGCCCGCAATGGGTTCGCCGTTTACCATTTCCATCTATGCAAATGATTCGGCCAAAGCGGCACAGGCAGCATCCACGGCATTTCAATGCGCCGATTCACTTAATGAAATATTTAGCGATTATATTGACAGCAGCGAACTGAACCGCCTGAATGCAACCAGTGGCGGAAACCGTTATGTACGTGTATCCGAGTCTTTATTTGATATTTTAAAATATTCCATCGAAGCGGCAAGGCTGAGCGATGGAACTTATGACATTAGCATGGGCCCGGTAGTAAAGCTGTGGCGGAAGGCGCGAAAAGAAAAACGGTTGCCCGACCCCGATTCTCTTAAAGTTGCGATGCAAAAAGTTGGATACCGGTTTATACATTTGAATGATAAAGAAAGGTCTGTTTGGTTAGAAAAAAAAGGAATGTTATTAGACCTTGGAGGATTAGGAAAAGGCTATGTGGCTCAGGCTGCGTTGAATGTAATTCAATCGAGAGGATTTAATTCGTCGATGGTAAATGCGGGTGGCAAAATTGCAATCGGTGAAGCGCCGCCGAGGCGCAAAGGCTGGCGGATAGGTATCACTATTCCGGAAGAAAAAGAAGCATTGTTGCCTCGTTTATTATTGTTGAAAAACACATCTGTGGCGACTTCAGGCGACATTTATCAGCATCTCGATATCAACGGCAAACGATATTCGCACATTATCGATCCCAAAACAGGCATAGGAATGACGCGGCAACGCAACGTGACCGTAATCGCAAAAGATGCAACAATTTCTGATTGGCTTGCTACTGCCTGCAGTGTGTTGGCTGAAAAAAAATCTTTTAAACTTATAAAAAAATTTCCCGGAGCTGCTCTGTTGATTTCTGAATTACAAAATGGGAAATTGATCCGTAAAAGCACGCCCAATTTTGAATCTTATTTTGAAAATTAAAATCAATTGGCTCTGTGTTTAATTTATTATCTTCATCAACAAAACTTCTGGCTTAAAATGATTGGAAAATTTACTGCGTTTTTAATTTTTGCTTTTACGACTTTTTGTTTTGAGGGTTTTGCTCAAAACGATACCAACAACGATCTTACATCTTACACACAAACTATTCCGGGCACTGATGTTTCATTTAAAATGATTGCCATTCCGGCTGGTACTTTCAGGATGGGAAGCCCTGAAAATGAACAAGGACATCGCGCGGATGAAGGGCCTGCCACAGCAGTTAAATTAAATGCTTTCTGGATGGAGGAGCATGAAGTAACCTATGATGAATTTGTTTTGTTCCTGGATGAAAGCCGCGATACAGGCCCATTGCCGGATGGTGTAACCAGGCCTAGCCCGCCCTACGTTGATTTCACATTAGGTATGGGAAAATCTGGCGGATTCCCGGCGAACAGCATGAGCCAATATGGAGCTTTAATGTATTGCAAATGGCTGTACAATAAAACGGGAATATTTTATCGCCTGCCTACCGAAGCCGAATGGGAATACGCTTGCCGCGCCGGTTCTGAAAAGGCTTACTCATTTGGCGATGATGAAAATGAATTAAAAAACTATGCATGGTATGCTGCCAACAGTAACAATAAATATCATCAAATCAAAAAGCTTAAGCCCAATAGCTGGGGATTGTATGATATGTATGGAAACGTTGCTGAATGGACGTTGGATCAATATGATGAAAACTATTTTGAAAAAATAAAAAATAATCATGAAAACCCATTGATGAAGCCCCAAAGCAAATATCCAATAACGCTGAAAGGTGGACATTTTCGTGATGAAGGTTCTAATCTGCGAAGCGCAGCCAGGCTTGCTTCCAGCAGAAAGTGGAATGCCCGCGACCCACAAATTCCGAAAAGCAAGTGGTGGATAGCAGATGCTCCTTTCGTTGGATTCAGGATTGTGAGGCCCCTGCAACAACCATCACCCAATGAAATAACTGAATTTTTTACACAAGCGCTCGGGCACGATTAAGCGCAGCAAATCAATTTAAAAATCATTATTCATAACAAAATACAATAGAATGAAACTCAACAATCCTAAAACGAACCTGCAAAGCCGCCGTGATTTCGTCAAAAATTCTTCACTGCTGGCAGGCGGCTTACTGGCGGCTCCTGTGCTTACAAAAGCTAACTTTTTTTCGGGGGCAAATGATGTAATAAAGATTGCATTAATTGGCTGCGGTGGCCGTGGAACGGGCGCTGCCGTGCAGGCGCTGAGTACTAAACAAAATGTGCAGCTCGTGGCAATGGCTGATGCATTCAGGGATCGGCTGGACACAAGCTATCAAAATATTCTTGAAGAAATGGCCGAAACAAAAACACGTGTCAATGTAAAAGAGGAACATAAGTTTACTGGCTTTGATGCTTATAAAAATGCAATTGCTTTAGCCGACGTAGTCATTCTCACCACACCTCCGGGTTTTCGTCCTATTCATTTTGAAGAAGCTGTAAAACAAGGCAAGCAGATTTTTATGGAAAAACCTGTAGCCACTGATCCGGCAGGTATTCAGCGTGTGTTGGCGGCCGCTCAAATTGCCAAACAGAAAAAACTAAATGTAGTGGTAGGATTGCAAAGAAGGTATCAGACTTCTTATCGCGAATTAATGAAGCGGGTGCACAATGGGGTTATCGGCGAAATCGTAGCGGCGCAGGCATGGTGGAATAATGATGGCGTATGGGTGCATCCAAGGCAACCGGGATGGACCGAAATGGAATACCAGATGCGCAACTGGTATTATTTTAACTGGCTTTGCGGCGACCACATTAACGAACAGCACATTCACAATATTGACGTAGTAAACTGGGCATTGGAAGCTTATCCTGTGCAGGCACAGGGCATGGGCGGCCGCGAAGTGCGCAAAGGAAAAGACTATGGAGAAATATTTGATCATCACTATGTGGAATTCCATTACGGAAACGGCGCCATCCTCAATAGCCAGTGCCGCCACATAAAAGGCACAATGAGCAAGGTGGACGAACTATTAATTGGAACCAAAGGAAAAGTGTTTTGCGATGAAGCCCGCATCACAGATAACAGAGGGAAAACCATTTATCAATTTGATAAGAAACTGGAAAACCAACCTTACCAGGCCGAGCATGATGAATTGTTTGCTGCCGTTGCCAAAGGTGAATTTAAATTTTGGGATGCAGAACGCGCGGCTAAAAGCACCATGACTTCATTGCTTGGCCGCATGTCTACCTATTCAGGCCAGGTGATTGATTGGGACAAGGCCATCAATTCAGGTATTAATATCATGCCTGAGAGATATGCTTTTGATGCAACACCGCCTATCCTGCCGGATGCTGATGGCCTTTATCCCGTGGCCGTGCCGGGTGTTACAAAATATTTTTAGGTTTGAAAAGCCAGTAAAGCAATAAATTTTATATTTTTTTATATTGTATAACGGGACTGGTTACACGAAAATTATCGGAGATAAGATTGTTATTAATATTTAAAGGCTGCTTCAAAAAATATTTTTCTTGAAGCAGCCTTTTCAATAAATTTTAGATAAGCCTAAAATAAAAACAACGTGTATTTATTGCTTTACTGATTGCAAAGACATCAGTTTTCTTAATTTTTATAAGAAATCCGGAAGATGGTTCCCTTCAAATCATCTGAAACATATAATGCTCCGTCAGGGCCTTGTGCCAAACCGGTAGGCCGATGTTGAATGGGGCCTGAAGGATTTTTCAAATCTACACCGGCGAAATTATCTGCGAAAACTTCCCAGTTGCCGGAAGGCTTGCCATCATTAAATGGAACAAAGGCTACAAGGTAGCCTTGCTTAAGACTCGACGATTGGCCGTGAAACGCAATGAATGCGCCGTTTTTATATTTTGAAGGAAACATATTGCCTGTATAAAATAATAAATCATCAGGAGCGAAATGGGCCGGAAAAGCCACGACCGGGTCAAGATATTTTACCGAAGCCATTTTCTTCCCATCGCCGCCATACTCAGGCGCCAGCACTGATTTTTTCTGAAAAGGATCGTAGTAAATAAACGGCCAGCCCGCATCATCACCGGCATGCAATTCATACAAATTTTCTGCAGGCAATTCCTGGCTTTGCTTAGACGTATAATACTGAGGAAACTTGTCATCAAATTGGCCACGCCCATGTTGAGTGGCAAATAAAGAATTTGTGACAGTATTCCAGGCAACGCCTACTGCATTTTTTATCCCTTTCGCATAATGAACTCCATCCCCATAAGTTTGGTGAAGCTTATCGGCTTTAAATTGCCATATTCCGCCCACAGAATCCAAAAGAGGGCAGCCCGCAATTCCTTTGCCGGAATTTTCTTCCCTGCATGCATCACTGTAAGAGCCCACTGATACATATAGATTATTTTGGTCGTCGATTGCAATGGATTTTGAGTTATCTCTTTTCCTGTCTACGAGCCCATAAACAATTTCTTCGGCCTGATCGGGAGATAACAGATTTCCCTTTTCATCCAGCTTATATCTAAATACCCCACTATTGGAAGCTGAATACAAATAACCATTTTTGATGGCAATACCGGTGCCGGGATAGCTGGCAAAACTCTTTATTTTATCAAGATTGTCGTCGCTGTTGGTATCATGTAGTATCACAATTCCTTTTCCATCCTGCAAAGCACTGAAATTCGCATACACATCACCGTTAGTAGCAATCGCCAAATGCCTTAAAGGCCCCAATGAATCGGCAACCACAGTTGCTGAAAAGCCATCGGGTACTTTGAGGTCTGACTGGCGTCCGGAAGTGGCGGCCCTTGTTTCAGTTTCCTTTTTATCATTGTTATTGGCATTGCACGCCATTAAGCACGCAACGAGGATTAAGGCAAGAGCGCCTATACGCTTTTTAGTGTTCATTAATTTAGATGTGATGGTTATAGTCGGTAAAAATAAAGGAAAAAATTTTTTAATGGCTTCCTTCTTTCGACAAAAAAGTAAATAATTTTTTTATGTCGCCGGGCTTTCTAAAATCAACATCATTAGCTGCCAGGTAAGAATCAATGAAATTTTTTTTGGAGCGGAAAACTTTGTAAAGATTCTTTTTATTAGCCGGCAGTATCACGTGATATCGATCGCCAAAAAAATAATTGGTTCTTAATACCAGCGTAATGTTTTCCCTTACTTTCAAATTGAATTGTCGTGTACCATAGGCGTCTTTGAAGCTGCCATACGAGTCAATTGCTGAAGTAGATGATGGCTGGCCATAGCCACCTATTTTTTCCCGTTTGGCTACCACATACATCTGCTTTTTTAGCAGCCTTCCTACATCGTTTTGGTCCACCAGTTCCAGGTAGCCGTCGTTATAAAAAAATGTGCTGGTGTCAATGACTACCCGTTCGATGTCTAACATTTGTTTTTTGGAAATAGCCAGCGTATCCTTATTGGGCGAGATAAATTCAATTTCCCCGTTGAGGTAATTGTAGTTGAGGCGGGCATCTGAAACTGTATTATTTCTAAAAAAAATTTTACCGACTATAAAATTTGGATAGTGGTAGATTTTTTCAGGAGTCGCCACTTCGGAAACATACTGATCGGCAGCTATGAAAATAGTTGAATCCTGTGCGCGGGCACATTGCGCCAGAACTATACAAACGCAAAGTGTTATTATTTTCATGAGGATTCAAGTTACGAAATTCCTGTCTCCAATTGCCTGGAATCTTTTTCATGCTCCTGTGTAGGGACAAGGCATGCCTTGTCCCTACAGAAGCGTGTTATTTACCTTTCAATGTTGTCAACCCTTGCGAGTAAAACAGACAAATGCCCTCAATTTGTATTTCTTCTTATACAAGAGATGATTGCTGTGGAAAACAAATCTTTTTAATTTTTCAAACACTTTATTTCTTCTGTTGCGATAAAAAAGTAATCAACGAAGCAAATTCTTCATACGACAATGCATTTGCCATTCCGGTGGGCATCATGGAATATTTTAATTCCTTCCTCTCTTTAATATTTTTGACGTCGATGTGATGCACTGTACCAGTGATATCGCGAAGCGTAAGCTTACCCGCTGACTCGTCAGTAACAAACCCCAGCACTTTTTTGCCGTCTTTGGTTTCGATCTGCACGGTTGAAAAACCCTGCGAAATGGAGGCATTGGGCTTAAGAATAGATTCAGCAATTTGTTTGCGTGTCATAATAGAACCGATCTGTCCCATGAAAGGGCCTTTCATCACTTCGCCCTTATCAAGCGCATGGCAGGTGTTGCAGCCCTGTTGCATAAACAATTTTCTGCCGTTTGCCGGGTTGCCTTTGATATGATCCATCGCAAGCATAATATCTTCAATAGATGATTCACCAATTTGCCCTTTTTTATTCCTGATCTTGTTCAGGTCTACTTTTGGCGCTTCCTCCTTTGCCACCGCTTCTTCCATATTCCCGCCAAATGGGGTGATACCCATGCGAAGCTTGCCATTGAGATCGGCAAAAAATTGTTTTTGAGCCGGATTGGATTTTTTCCAAACGTCCGTTAAAAAATTCTTTATACTATCAGACCCGGCCCAGGTAACCGGTTTGTAATACGGCCCATGTGAATCCGGCCGGGTGCTCCACCACCAGGTTCCGTCATACGGCGCTTCTTCATTATAAAGCCGGCCAAGCGTCGCGAGAATTTTACTTTTTAATTCTTCATCCTGGCTGTTCCGGTAAGCCGCCATTAGTCCTGAAACGGCTTTTGGATCGTGCATGTATTGAAGCGCCCACAGCGCGAGCGTATTATTTTCTGTACCGATGGCTGCCACACAGGCGTCCACGGCATGCAAGGCTACCAGCGCTCTCACAGCAAGATGCGGCGGAATGATTGCTGAATTGGGCGTAGCATGTGGACCTTCCGTTCCTTTTTCCGGGGCCACGAAAGATGGCGGAACAGGAATTTTCAGCAATGCCTGCGCGGCCTCAGGCCTACCTAGTCTTCCAAGGCCGATGATAGAGGCAAACTCAACACTTTTTGAAGTGTCTTTCAGACCTTCAAGAAAGGGTTCGATCGGTACATTTTTTAGAAAATCTTTTCTATCTGTGAGGGCCCGCAACGCAAACGCCTTCATGCTTTCTTCTTTCGAAAGCGCAACCAGGTTTTGCACGGCATCTTCACGCGCCATTTGCGCATAGCCATACATGCCTGCAACACGGGCATATAAAGGCGCACTTTTATCCATTGCTAATTTCAAGGCGGCTTCCTTCCCGTCATTGCCCCTGGTTAATAATTCCTGTTGCGCATACATTCTGCCTACATTACTTCCTGATTTCATCAGGGAAATTAATTCGCTTACAGAAGCCTCTTTAAGATCAGGATACGGCTTATAAGTCCAGTCTTTAGGAACTACTCTTACAGTAAAGCCTTTCGTAGAATCACCCGAATAGCCGGCGCCATCCCAGGCAGAAAGATACATCCGCCCGGAAGCGTCCACATCTACATCAGTTATCTGAGGAAGATGAATAAAATCTTCCTGTTGCTGCGTGTACGAACCATTATCCGGAGTAAGGCGATGAATGTACAATTCATTTCTGCCCCAATCAGCCATCATCGGAACATGATTGTATTTCGCAGGCCATGAGGCGTCATCCATAAACAATGCGCCAGTGCCCGATCCGCCGCCAAGATCTACGAGGGCGGGAATAATTTCTTGCGTAAAATGTTTAAACAAAACAGGATAACCATATTCGCCGGTTTGAATCATGTGGCTGAAACGAATATTCCAGCCGCCTCCGTCATTGGTGTTATCGCGAGTAAAAATATTCATGTAGGGATCAATGGCTACATCGTAAAGATTCCTGGTTCCATGAGTATATATTTCCATCTCAGTGCCATCCGGCCTTACCCGCACAATACCACCGCCCAGCATGGTTATTTTTTTACCGTCTGTTCCTTCCGCGTTATGAAAACCAAAATCGCCAACAGCGATGTATATCCATCCATCTATCCCCAGCCGGATGCCATTAGTAGCATGATCAGTGCCGCGGCTTGCCAGGTAAGTAGGATTGCTCATGTGATCTACTATTCTTTTGGGTTTGCCGTCAGCCAGGCCGTCATTGTTTTTATCTTCATATACATCGAGTGCCATGCCTGTTGCGGTGGTATCAGTAAAAACAGTATGCAGCACATACAATTTATCGCCAATGGAAATTATGCCGCGCGGGTCATCCACTACCGCATATTCAGTATGCCTGTCGATAATACCATCATTGTTACAATCTACCAGTTTTACTATTCTTCCCTGGCCGGGTTTTTTTCCCAATGAGCCTATCATATCAACTCCTACATACACTTCGCCTGAGGCAGCCACGGCAAGGCACGCAGGGCTGGGCGTAAGATCTGGCCCGGAAAAGCCCATAATGTTCAGGTCGGCGGGCCAGTTAAGTTTGGCAGACATAGAATCGATGGAAGCCAGCGCAGGATTTCTTGGTTGCGGTTCACAGGAAGGCTGCTTATCAGCGCAACCGGCAATCAAAATGGCTGTAAAAAGAACAGAGATAATTTTTTTCATATGATAATTTACTTAATGGCGACAATTTAAGAATTATCCGGGCTTTTAGAATTGTTTTTCTAAAGTTTTTGATCCATTCACGTGCGCTACAAATGATTTTAATAAGGCACGAACGCTTTGAAGGCTTGCCAGTAAATAAATAAATAATCCTGATTTTTATTTTATTTGAAAGATTAGGTCCACCAAAATTCATCAATAATAAAATAACCTCGCGCTTACTTTAGTACCTTTGAAGGAGTGCGTTTAGTACTTCTATACGCAGTATTACCATAACCCGGAAAATATTTTACTATTTATTGATGAATCACTTTAACCCATCCACGCCTATAAATGATTGGCTTTTATTAATTCCGATTTTAAAAGATGCAGCCGCCGCTGATACAGCAGATAAGGCAATTTTTAATTTGTCGCTGAATGAGCGGGCAGATGGCGCTACCCAAAAAATTTTTGATGTTGCGAAAGAGCCTTCTAACAATGGCGAGAATCGATATATTTTTTTCCCAACCCCGGCTACTTCCATAGGTTTTTTTGTATTTTCTTCCGATGCTGTTGTTGGTTTCGCAGCAACGAATTGCCAATTTCTGCCCTTGTATACTTATAGTGCTGATGGCAAAAAATCTATAAATATTTCCGACGAAGCATTACAAAAATTCAAAGACCATTATGAAAGCAATGAATCCGCTTCGCCCGTTTGTTATGCCAACAGCCCGGATATAAGAGACGACTTCAAAATACCAATGGCAGGCACCGAGCCGGTTTGCAAAGAAAATATTTTTTATTATGTGTACGCCGTTTTGCACTACCGTCCTTACCGCAAGAAATATAAAGAAAACCTGCAACACGATTTTCCCCACATACCGCTTTATCAAAATTTCGGGCACTGGGTTCGATGGGGCAAAAAATTAATGACGTGTCACATGCATTATGAAAACGCTGCGCTTTATCCATTGGAAAAATCAGCATTTACCGGTAAAACGTCTTCAACCACTTTTCCTTATGTAGTAAAAGAAGAGGGGCGGGTGGTTTTAGATGAAAGTACAGTCCTGCAGCCTATTCCGGCGAGCGCCTTCAATTTTAAATTGGGCCATCAAAGTGTCTTGGAAATCATCGTTAATCAATATCAAAACAAAATTTCAAATAGTTCGCCGGATGAAAAATTAAATGATTCGTCCGATGAAAAGCAAAAGATAATTGAGCGGATAAAAAAAGTATGCACTATCAGCATACAAACATTGCAAATAATGGATGAGATGGAAAGAAGCCACCAGATACAGTCAGAGACAAATTTCCGTAACGATGGATGAACAACGGCTCAATAAAACCAAAAAACCATCTGCTAATTTCATTTTAAATTTGCCTGATGGCGGAAAATAAAGAAAGAAAAAAATTACTGGATCTGAGCGCCCTTCGAAAAGTTTTTGCGTATGCCTTGCCTTATAAAAACAAGATATATGCTTCTGTTTTGTTGTCGGTAGTTCTTGCGGTTCTTTCGCCATTGCGGCCTTACCTGATACAATATACAGTCAATCATTTTATCAAAGACAGCAACGTCCGCTGGCTTATTTTAATCACCATCATACAAATAGGTTTGTTGCTGGTAGAAACGGTGCTGAGCTTTTTCTTCAGGTATCTTACCTCGTGGCTTGGCCAAACGGTGGTAAAAGATTTGCGGGTTACGGTTTATAAAAAAGTATTGAGCCTGAATTTGCGGCAGTTCGACAGAACGCCTATCGGTACATTAACTACGCGTACCATCAATGATATCGAATCCATCAACGAAATATTTTCCAACGGGCTCATCCCGATTATTTCTGATCTGCTTTCCATCATTGCCATACTGCTTTTTATGTTTACGGCCGACTGGCGATTATCGCTTATCAGCCTTGTGCCATTCCCGATATTAATCATTGCCACTTATTTTTTTAAAGAAAGCGTAAACAAATCTTTTATTAAAGTAAGAAACGCAGTGGCTGCCTTAAATGCCTTTGTGCAGGAACACCTCACGGGTATGAGCGTTGTGCAGGCGTTTGCTGTTGAGGAAAAAGAATTTAATAAATTCAAAGAAATCAATAAGCAACATCGCAATGCCAACATCAGGGCCATATTTGCTTATTCTGTTTTTTTCCCGATTGTAGAAATTGTTCTTGCCTTTTCTATTGGCCTGCTGGTGTGGTGGGGCGGAAATTATTCTGCCAACCCAGGTATAATTATTTCTTTTATCATGTACCTGAATTTATTGTTCAGGCCGTTGAGGATGATAGCCGATAAATTTAATGTATTGCAAATGGGCATGGTAGCGAGCGAGCGTGTGTTTAAAGTGCTGGAAAATGAAGACGTTACAACAAACAAACACAGCGGTATTCATTCAATTCCTATAAAAGGCCAAGTAGATTTTGACAAGGTATGGTTTGCCTATAACAAAGAAGAATTTGTTTTGAAGAATGTGAATTTTTCAATTGCGCCGGCAGAAACGCTTGCGATTGTAGGCCACACAGGCAGCGGCAAAACCTCCATTATTAGCTTGCTCAACAGGTTGTATCCTGTAAACCACGGTGAAATCAAAATTGACGGCCACAACATTCTTGATTATGATATAGATTTTTTGCGAAGCAAAATCGCAGTGGTATTGCAGGATGTTTTTCTATTCAGCGGATCGGTTTTGGATAATATCACTTTACGAAATCCAAATATCAAAAAAAGCGATGCGATAGAAGCAGCCAAAATCATCGGCGTACATGATTTTATCATGCAGTTGCCGGGAAATTATGATTTCAATGTGATGGAGCGCGGCTCTACGCTTTCTCTTGGCCAGCGCCAGTTGCTGTCGTTTATCCGCGCGCTTTTGTATAATCCGTCGATCCTCGTTTTAGACGAAGCTACTTCGTCAATTGACAGTGAAAGTGAAATCTTAATCCAGCATGCGATTGATAAACTTATCAGTGGCCGCACGTCTATCGTAATTGCGCACCGCCTTTCTACCATTCGCAAGGCGAATAAAATAATCGTGCTGGATAAGGGAGAGATAAAGGAAATGGGAACACACAACGAACTCATGGCGTTGCAAGGCCATTATTTTAATCTTCATAATATGCAATTTGAAATGCAGGAAAGCACACTCTGATGCAGTAAAGCGGCAAATAATCCCGTTTTTTATTTTCCTTTTACATCCAGTTTCAATCCATCATAAGCCAAGTGAATATTTGGTGGCAGTTCATTTTCAACTTCTTCATGAAGCCCAAGCTGGTGGCTGATATGCGTAAAATATGCGGTTGGAATTTCCAATTCGTTCACCAAATTTATCGCCTCCTGCAGCGTAAAATGAGAAATATGTGGTTTTTTTCGCAGTGCATTTACCACCAGGATTTTACTGCCTTTAATTTTTTCTTTTTCCTCATCATCTATCCTGTTCGCATCAGTGATGTACGTAACCTCTCCGAAACGAAAGGCCAGCACGGGCATATGTAAGTGATAAACCAGGATAGGAATGACAGGGATATCACCGACACAAAAAGGCTGGGACGAAATCGTATGCAAATTAATTGAGGGCATGCCGGGATATTTTTTTTCGGAGAAAGCGTAATAAAATTCGCGGCGCAATGCCTCCTGTGTGAGCTCATTAGCGTACACATCCATGGGCCGGTTTTGAAAAAAATTATACGCCCTGATATCATCCAGTCCGGCGATATGATCTTTGTGTGGATGTGTAAAAATCACAGCGTCTAATTTCTTTACATTTTCGCGCAGCATTTGCGTTCTGAAATCAGGCGTGGTATCCACCACTAAGGTGGTGTGTTTGCTTTGAACCAGGATGCTGCTTCGAAGTCTTTTGTCTTTTTGATTTTCGGATGAACAAACGATGCAATCACAGCCAATCATGGGAACACCACCGCTGGTGCCGGTTCCTAAAAAGGTAATTCTAAGATCGGGGTAACTCACGCTTCAAAGCTATTAAATATTCAGGAGGGAATCAATGGAAATATATTCGATAAAGAATGAACTATTTTCCGGATGTTTCTGTTTTTGCCATCACTTCATCATACAGTTTCTGGGATTCATGCGTGAGCGAATCGTAATTAACCATAAGAGACGGAATGATATCAAGAAGCGTGTTTACTCTTCCTTCGGGAATCAGGAATTTATTGAGCACTACCACTTTTTTATGTTCGAGGATGCAATAGCCGCTTTGAAAAGAACCTCGCTCATAACGCACGATATAGCCTGATTCTTCCAGGATTTTTTCAAGCTTGTTTAATGTAGTTTGATTATATTTCAATGCAAAAAAATTATTGAAACAAATTTACGACAATGCCTCCAAAAGGCTTTGTTCATCTTATAAAAAGCCGGAAGGTGCCACCGGCCTTCCGTAAAATAAGAGTTAATTTTGTAATTAAAATAAAAGATTTGGCAGACATTATCACCTTATTACCCGAAAACATTGCCAACCAGATAGCTGCCGGTGAAGTAATTCAAAGGCCGGCAAGCGCTGTAAAAGAGTTGTTGGAAAATGCAGTAGATGCCGGTGCTACGGAGATTCAATTATTCGTGAACGATGCAGGTAAGGCCCTCGTTCAGGTAATTGATAATGGAAAGGGGATGAGCGAAACAGACGCCAGGATGAGCTTTGAGCGACATGCCACCTCCAAAATCAAAAATATCGACGACCTTTTTCATATCAAAACCATGGGATTTCGCGGAGAGGCGCTCGCCAGTATCGCGGGTGTGGCGCAGGTGGAATTGAAATCGAAACGCAGGGAAGATGCGATAGGCACTTTTATTGAGATTGAAAACAGCGTGGTGAAACGCCATGAACCGGTTGCCACGAATGATGGCACAAACATCTGCATGAAAAATTTATTTTTCAATGTACCTGCCCGAAGAAATTTTTTAAAAAGCAATGCTTCGGAGCTTAGGCACATCATAGATGAATTTATAAGAGTAGCCATGGCTTTTCCGGATTTATTTTTTTCGCTTACTTCCAACGGCCAGCAGGTTTTCCACCTGGAGAAAGGAACCTTAAAACAACGTATTCTGCAAATTCTTGGCAATAACTATGCGGCTAAGCTGGTAAGTGTGAAAGAAGAAACGGATTATATGAATATTTATGGCTTTGCCGGCAAGCCAGAAACAGCAAAGAAAACACGCGGTGATCAATATTTTTTTGTGAACAACCGCTTTATTAAAAGCGCTTACCTTAATCATGCGGTGATGAACGCTTTCAGCGACATGATTGCCAAAGACAGCTTTCCGATGTACACCTTATTTATCGACATCGATCCTTCGCGTCTTGACATCAATGTGCATCCGACCAAGCAGGAAATCAAATTTGAAGATGAAAAACTGATTTATGCCTTTGTGCAGTCTGCGGTAAAACATGCGCTGGCGCAATACAGCGTAACGCCGACGCTGGATTTTGAGCTGGATATGGCGATTCAACAAAGCGAAGCAGTAAGCAAGCCTTTTACCAAAGAGCAACAACTTACCGCTACAGGGTCGTCGCTTTATAAAACTTTTTCACAAAAAAACCAGGCTCATTTTATTGAAACCAAAAGTGATTTGAAAAACTGGGACGAGGCGATAGTGCATCAAAAAACAGAAACTTCTTCATTTCGCAATTTTGAAAATGAAAGAAACCCACCCAATAATTCGCCTCCTTTTTTTAAAAATAATGATGCGGCTTCTGCCCAAAAAAAGCCAACTACCGGCCCGCTGTTGCAAATTCAGCATTGCTTTATCGCGGCGCAAAATGAAAACGGTTTTATTCTGATTCATCAACAGAATGCGCACGAAAGAGTTTTGTATGAACGTTTTGAAGAGGCCATGAAGGGCAAGCCAATTGCTGTTCAAAGAAGTCTTTTTCCTGCAGCGGTTGAGCTGGCGCCGCCGGATGCGGTTTTGCTGGAGGAGTTGATTCCTGACCTGCGCATCCTTGGCTACGAGGTAGAGCCTTTCGGGAAAAACAGCTTCATCATACATGGTTCGCCTGCTGATGTAAAAGATGGAAATGAAAAAGATGCTCTTGAAAAAATACTTGAACAATACAAGCACTTTAACCTGGAAATGAGCTTTAGCAAAAGAGAAAAATTACTTCGCTCAATGGCCTGGCAGCAGTCTATAAAAGGGGGAACGGAGTTGTCAGATAAAGAAATGGAGCGCCTTGTGGAAGATTTGTTTCGTTGTAAAATCAATAATGTTACCCCAAATGGCAAACCGGTGTTTCTTGAATTTAAAAAACAGGAATTAGATAAAATGTTTGGAAGATGATGATCATCTGAAATTCTTTCACTCCTCTTCTTCCCATAAAAAAAGGCCCTGAAACCAGGGCCGAATTAAAGTAACTTGTTTTAATCTTTATTGAATGGGCGAAGCTTTCTGTATTACTTTCATATAAGTGCTGTCCCATTTGCCTTCCACTTTTATTTGACCTACCGCACCGAATGCTACGGCTTGTATCAGGTTATGATTTACAAAAGTATAAGTGCCGGGCTCCCTGAACTGGTATAAAGCTGCTGCTGCAGAGCCTGCGGGAACTGCCCATGTTTCATAATCAATAAATGGTTTGTTGCTAAACTTACCTCCCGGCCAGAACAGGTCAGCATGGCCGCCAATAAGGTGGAAACGGCTGTCGTTGTTAGCTTCAGCAGTTATGAATAAAACTTTTTCACCCACTTTCGCTGTCATTTTGTTAGGACCCAGCAATGCGCCTACTTTTCCATTAAAAACAATATAGGTAGGAATTAAGGTTTTCATCTGGTCGCCTATTGCCTGTATGCTTTCCTGTGGTTTGGCATATTCTATTACTTTGCCATCGGGCCCTTTAGGCAGATATAAATATTGCTCAGCAATATAATAAGCCTTGTCAAACGTTACCTGATTGCCATTTTCATCTTTCAAACCATCGCGGGGCAACACCATGATGGCGCCATTCATTCCGGATAAAATATGAATTGGAGTCATCAATCCGCCCGGAGCACAGTGGTATACAAACACGCCCGGGCGTGTTGCTTTAAACCGCAATTTAACCTGCTCGCCGGGGTTAACATGGGTAAACTCTGCACCGCCTTCCCCCCCGGTGGATGCATGGAAATCAATATTGTGTATTTGGGTATTGGTGGCAGGGTTTTTCAAAGTCAACTCTATAAAATCATCCTGGTGAACTACAATCATCGGGCCGGGAATGGTGCCGTTGAATGTGAAGGCCCACATAGAATCGCCCGGGGCCACTTCTACCTTTTTTTCCTGCACGGTAAAAGTTACTTGCACTACTTTGGGTCCATCTTTATCTATCTGGTCAAATTTTGGAAGATTGGGAGGTGCTACCATCTCCTGGGTCACCTTATTCAAATTATCTCCATCGCCATCATTTTTCCTGTCAAGAACAGATGTATTGCCGGAATTTTTACAGGCCGAAAAAAACATGACCAACATCATCGTAAGAAAAAAAATGGCAGGGCTGCTTAATTTTTGTAAAGGAAAATAGGATTTTTGATTTTTCATTTTATTCTGGGTTTTAATTGTGTAGTCAAACTTTCTTCATTGGAATTCGCTCCGGCAAAAGCGAGAAATTTTTTTTTATAACGGTACAGGGTAAACGAAAATGGATCTCATTGTAAGCCCGGTTATATATTCTGTAAAATTGATGGCAAATTTAGAAAACTTCTATCACTTACAATTGCCGGCGGATTTCGAAAAACGGAATTATTAATATTTGTTGCTTTACTGTCTGAATTAGTAAAGAAAAGAATTTGCTGTTTTGATACTTTGAACCGTTGATATTATTGAATTTGCAGCGAATGGTTTGCAGCTATACACGGATTTCAGCATATGTTTTTGCATCGGCCAAAATTTTTTCCGCACGAACAAGCGCCTTTTCGAAAGTGGGAAGAATATTCGCTTTCCCAACGGCGAACATCAGGCGCGATTCTTTTAATGCTTTTTCAACCTGATCATTTTCCAGTTCTGAAAGGATAATTTTTGTTCGATTTTTTACAGAGTTGCCAATCACTTCTTTTAACACCTGTATGCCGGTTGAATCAATAATGGGCACATGGCGCATGCGAATAATAAGCACTTTGGGATGCTTTTTTATATATTTCATGGCGTCCCTGAACTTATAGGCAGCGCCAAAAAATAAAGGTCCGGTTATTTCAAAAACTTCGACTTCTTTGGGCAACTGATACTTTCCATCTACCAAATCGAATCCAAATTCCTTATCCCCGATTTCCTGGGTAAGAATGCTTACGTCACTGAATTTTATCATATTTCGCATAAATAAAAAAACAGCCAGCACCATTCCGATTTCAATGGCGACGGTAAGGTCAATCAAAACAGTAAGCAGAAAAGTGGTGAGCAAAACCGCCACATCGCCCTTAGGTCCGTTCAGGATGGATTTGAAATTTTTCCATTCGCTCATGTTATAAGCTACCACGACAAGGATGCCCGCAAGATTGGCAATAGGAATATAGGAAGCCCATTTGCCGAGGATCAATAAAATAAGCAACAAAGTGATGGCGTGAACAATGCCGGCAACAGGAGTGCGACCGCCATTTTTCACGTTGGTGGCGGTGCGCGCAATAGCGCCCGTAGCCGGTATGCCGCCAAATATGGATGAAAAAATATTGGCGGTGCCCTGGGCTATTAGCTCCATATTGGATCTGTGATTACCGCTAATCATGCCGTCTGCTACTACTGCCGACAGAAGCGATTCTATGGCACACAACATGGCGATGGTGAATGCCGGCGCTACCAGGTGTTTGAATGTTTCAAAATTCACATGAGGAATGATGGGCGCGGGTATAGAAGAAGAAATAACTCCGAAGCGGCTTCCAATAGTTTCTACAGGCAGTTTGAAAGCCTGTACCGCGGCAGTAGTAATGATGATGGCAATCAGCGATCCTGGAATTTTTTGGGTAACTTTTGGCCATAAGATAATAATGACCACGGTAACGATGGATATCAATAATGCATACCAATTGATACTGCCGGCGTGTAAAAAAAACATGTGCCACTTCTCAAGAAAATCTGCAGGAACATTCCCCATCTTCAATCCCAGGAAGTCTTTCACCTGGGATGAAAAAATGATAAGTGCGATGCCACTGGTAAACCCAATGATAAGTGGATGAGGAATAAATTTGATAACGGCGCCTGCCCGCGCAATTCCCAAAATGATAAGCATGATGCCAGCCATAAATGTGGCAATAATTAAACCATTAATGCCATACGTTTGCACAATACCATAAACAATCACAATAAAAGCCCCTGTAGGGCCGCCGATTTGCACACGGCTTCCACCTAACGCAGAAATAATAAAGCCTGCAACTACAGCAGTAATGAGGCCTTTCTCCGGTGTTACGCCTGAAGCAATGCCAAAGGCAATGGCCAATGGCAAAGCCACAATGCCCACAATAATGCCGGCGAGCAGATCATTGGCAAATTGCTTTTGGGAATAATTTTTTAAGGTATCAAATAATTTGGGCCTAAACATTGGTTTTTTCTGTACAACATTTTTTGTAAGTCATGAGATCAAAATGCCACGTTTTGCTATCCTTCTTTTAATACCAGCAAAGGTATTTTAGTTTCATAACTCATCTTTTTTGTATGGACAGTTCCAAACAATCTTTCAAGAAACGAATGTTTGCGTGCCGTCATTGCCAAAACATCCGCCGGGCTGCTTTCAAGATAATTGTTGATGCCATTGATAACGTTTGAATCTGTCACCACGTGAAAACTTCGTTGCAGCCCGTCAAAGTTGGAATGTACCCTCATCTTTTGTATAAACTCTTCATCACTTATTTCACCTTCTTGTTTTTGCACATGCAGTATCTGGATGGTGGAATTGTATTTTTCCGCGATTTTAAGAAGAATGGAAATATCTTTTGATTCTTTGTTGTCGTTCAAATCGGTGGCATAGCAAATGGTATCGATTGATTCGTATGAAGCGCTTTCCGGAATTACCATCACTGAACCATTTGATTTTTTGATAACAGCAGTAGTGTTGCTTCCAAAAATAGAGGAACTTTTCCCTTTACCCTTCATACCCATGATGATAAGATCAGACTGATGTTCATGCGCCATCTGTAAAATCATTTCTGGTACCGGGCCTTCTGCCACGTAGCCTTCCGTTGAAACCGAATGATTTTTGGAAAGCGCAATAATGTCTTTTGATAAAAAATCTTTATTGCTTTCTACAAGTTGCGCCTGCGCTGCAATTCTTGAATGTAAAGATTCATCTTCAATCAGCAGGCCTATCGGAACTACGTTTACAAAAATAATTTTAGCTTTTAATACCTCACCCAAAGAGATAGCATATCTGGCAGCGTTTCGCGAGGCTTCGGAAAAATCAACCGGAACGAGAAAGTTTTTCATTTGCATAATGTTTAAAAATAAATAATCGTGAAAATTATACTATTCCGGGCAGAAAAAAATTGATCGTCCTTAGCCATGTCTATGATTTGGATCAGGCGTAGTATACAAAATAAAAAAAGGGAATAAAAGTTGGTTTACTGCCAACAGGTACTTTTCTTTTTTAGACATTCACGGCCCTTGCAGAAATTACTAAATCAAACTTCACAATAATTCCATCTTTCACTTTAACCATTCCAAAAAGAGCGGTGGGCGGTACGACGCCAAAACTCGTCATTTGCATTGAATGCTGGCCCACAAAGCGGTAATAGTTGTTGCCAATTTTTTTGCCCTGTACGATTATAAACGCATTTTTAGTAATTCCGGCCATAGAAATGGAAACATTGATTTTAATTGTCGTCCAGGAGTCAGGAGAAAGTTTTTTTTCCGCATCTATTTGTGCGTCTGTTAATTTCACAGAGATAAGCGGGTACGAGTCTGCCTTCATGGCCTTCATTAAGTCCCTGTTGATACCTATGTTGCCGCAATTGAGAGAACTTATATTAAAATCAAGGGCTGCGTTATCAAATCCGATTCTTGCTGAATCTTCCCTGTTTAATTTTGCGCTTTGCTGCGCGAACAACTTACTTGAAGAACAAAAAAAATCTTTCACATTGGTAGTGCCATCAATACTAACCTTGCTTCCCTTTTCAAAAGAATAAATTATGGTAAGTGGTTTTATTTCCTTTGGCATTTTTGTGCCGGGAAAAAAGCTGATAAGGCTGATCCACAATGAAAGAATGGTTAGGGCAGGCATATTAACTTGAATTGACAAACCATAAAACAGGCCATTGTCGCACCACTTTTTTGTTCGATGAAACAATGGCCTGATAAAAAAGGGAGTGGTTATCCCTGTTTAAAATCCTACAGAGGCTTCTATCATTAAACCGTGAAATTTGCCTCCGGAGCGGATGTCAGTTGGAAGGAAATTTTTATACTCCTGGTCGACATATACAATTTTTGCCATTACATTTTTTGTCATAAACCAGCCAAAAGAGCCAACCATCCGGTTAACAGTAATGTCATTCGGATTACCAGCCATGGCGGCTTTTACGGTGTTGTATCTTCCGCCTATCCAGAAGTTTTCTTTTTCTGCCGGAAAGCGATAAAGTAAATCAACGACTCCCTGGGTTGCTTTGCGCATGCTGGTTTCCTTTATGGTTCTTCCTTTGGCAACTTCATAAGTACCAAATATTTCCAGTCCTTTGTATTTAAGAAAAGGGTTTATCACTGCAGCGTTCACCTGTTGACTAAATCCGGGATTAAATCTTCCGGAAAAAGCATTGCCATCTGTTGTTGCTGTAGTATTTTCCATGATGTAAAAATAATGAGACCCTGTACGGTCGCCATTAAAAAGCGTATTGCTGGTATTGCTTTTATTAGTATAAGCAGAACCGGTAAGCCTGAATCTTAAGTCACTGGTGAACTGCCTGTCAACTCCTACTTTACCATAAAAAGCGGGAGCAGTAACATTAGCTTTTCCTGTTTTTGGATCAATAGCAGAAGGGTCAACTACAGTGGGATTTAATTGTCCGTTTGTAATGCCGCCTGAAAGAAGAAATCCACCTTTGGATTGGTACAGAATTTCACCACCAATTTCTGTAGCAAAAGCAGGCATGATATAATTCTCAACAAAAGGATTATAAAAAGTATTGCCTCCGTCAGTTCTGCGATAATGCGCATCACCATAGTCCACGTCAAAATCTCCTACTTTAATAGTAATATTTTCCATCAGCGAATTGACCAAATCGCTTTTCAAAAAAAGCAGTTTATCGAACTGGATATATCCACCTTTAACCCATGCTTCTTCGTGGTGACGGCTTGACAGGTAAGTGGTCAGGTTTAAACGGATACCGTCGCTTAACTGGGCATCAATGGTCAGGTTAGCCATCGCCAGGTTAAAGCCATTTTTTAATGCAATCAATTGATTAGCGTTAACGCCATCTGTTCCGATTTTGGGCGTAGCATTATTTTCGTGTTTCAAAGCCTGGAAATCCTGGGAAAAGAAACCACCGACTTTCACGGCAAGTCCGTTAAAAGCTACCGTATCTTTTTTTGAAGTTTCAAATACATTCAGGCCGGCTTTATCATTCGGGCGGAAGTATTGGATTTTTTGCCCTATCGCAGAAGAGGACAAAAGTACCAGCACCGCTACTGAAATTTTGTTGATTAAGGTTTTCATTTTATAAAATTTGTGAGGTTAAAAAATTTGGTTGTTTAAAATTTGATTGATTATGATTTTATGAGGTTTGTTTTAAATTGAATGGTTACATTGTTGCTTACTTTTAAAGCACCAAAAAGAGCGTTCGGCGGATCTATTCCAAACTCTGACATCCTAAGTGGCACCGCACCTTCAATAGTAATATTGTTGTTGGCGGTTGAATTTACTTTTGCGTGGATGGTAACGCCACGGGTAACGCCTGCAATATTGAGATTACCGGTAGCTACAACTGTGGTGCCTCCCTGGCTAACCTGTAAAGGCGCTGTGAGCGTAAAAGTTATGGTGGGATAGCTGTCAGACTTCAACGCTTTGTAGGTCTTTCCATTCATGACGCCCCCCTCAGAGCTTTTAATTGATTGTACATAAACAACTACCGTAAGTCCGTTCAGCGTAAATGTGCCATTGCTGTTCCAGGTTACGCTGGCGTTTACAGCGGCCTTTTCCACGTTTTCCGTCCAGTCGTGAAGATTAGAGCCTCCGTTGATTGTTAATTTGTAATCTTTGTTAAGAACATAATTGGTTTGTCCGAAAAGATGACTTGCTGTTAAGATTAGCGCTATGGCTAAAATACTTTTTAAAGATTTCATGGTTTTTTTATTTTCTAATTGTTAGCATATATTTTTTGTCGTTTTTAACTTTTGTCAGGGGTTTATCTTTTCGCATACGAGGCCCGCTATTATTGCCTGTATCAGGCCCAACACAAACCAGGTAGCTACCATTTGCAACGAAACTGTGATCGAACTAAATACCAGCCACATTGCAGGAAAAGTGGCAATGAGCGCGTAGGTAATTCCAAACTCAATTCCCCGTGTAAGAAAAGAACCCTTTAAAATCTCTTTGATTCTGTTCCAAAACCATGAAAGAGCCATGGCTATTATAAAGGGATGAATAAAATAAAGCATGACGCGGCTGGATTGCTCATTAAAAGTTGGCTGAAAGTATTGCATCGCCAGGTCCGGGAATATCAACATATTCAGGTACAATCCGAGTATGCTTAAAATCAGCAAAACCACACCTGCTATCAATCCGGAGAAAATTATTTTTTTCATTTTGCTTGCTCGTTATTTTAAAATCACAGAACAAAAGTCCAGTGAAATAGCAAGCTTATATATGAGTTAGTGCAGGAAGAAATATGATAGTTGTCAGTACCGTGTCGTGGCAAGGTCATGTTTTATCGACTGCGAAATCTGCTAAGATTTCCCCTTGATACCTTAAAAAAAGAGGATAAAGATTTTTAAAATAGCGGTGAGAAGCTAAATGAGAAGAGAGACAATATTTAAAAAGCAATAATTAAAAATAGTATAAACTGGTAACAGTTTTAAAGAGAAGGTTGTGAAGCGCAGACCGATGTATTGAAAAATAAAAACGCTCGATTTTTTCGTTTACTGTTAACCGTTAGCTTGTTTAAAAGCATCGATATATTTTTTCACATACAGGTCTTTCGATTTGGATTTGTACTGCATGATGAAACGCGGATGCTCCAATGGAATCACCTTTTTGAAAAATTGAAATTCATCATTTAACTTCTTGAAAAACGTAGCGTTTTTACCTGTTCCAAACAGGAAGCCAATATCTGTATGGATGCCAAAGCTTATTTGCTTTTTAATATTGGCTACCATAAAATTGTATACGCAGCGGGTAAGTTCCTGGCTGTCGTAATAATTATAATTGATTTCTTTGCCCAGCCGGTTTGTGATGGTAAATCCAAGCGGGCAAAGCGATTGGATATAAAAATCACCATAAAATTTTCTTACGCCGCCATACTGGTTGATTACTTCATACACAAAAGTGGCCGATGGCTCGTGGGTAGGGTCGCCGGGGAATTCGATTCCACATTCGCTCCATAATCTTTTGGTATCTGTAAATGGAACACCGGTAATTCCTGCGCCAAACCGGCCCGGATTAATCCCAAAAATGACATGCCTTTTATTTGAATCATCGTAAAATTTCCTGTAAAATTCAGAAGAGATCCGCAGCGCTTCCTTATTCTCCTTAAAAGGGTTCATGATGCTTACTTTATCAGGAAGCTGGCCCTTGTAACGAATATTTTTATTAAAAGAAATTACTTTATCCGCAAAAGTTTTCATTATTATTTTTTACCGGCCTCTTTCACCCATTTCATTAATTCACCTACGGGTGTAAATTCTTTGTAAGATACCAACAGCTTTCCATTTTTGTCGAATAAAGCCGTGAATGGCGTGTGTTCAAGGCGATAATAATTTTTCAAAAAGAAGACAGGTTGTTCTACGCCGACTTTAATGTTGGGATAATTTTTTGTGTGGTAATGATTTTCAAACCACGCTACGTCGTTCAGTGATTCAAATGTTACCATCAGGATTTCGGTGTTTTTAAGTGCATTCATTTTAGGAAAAAGCTCGTCCATCAGTTTGCGGCAATGGTCGCAATCTGGCGCAAAATAAATGAGCAACAAAGGTTTTTGATGAGATGCCTTTGTGGATGAAACAGAAGCGCCGGTAGTGAGTTTTACTTTGAATTCAGGAATCGTTTGTGCGGGTGCTCTTTGTGTGATGAGAAGTGTGGCAACAGCAAACAGTGATGTCAGAAATAAAAACTCAAACTTTTTTTTCATGGTCAATTACAGTAAAGCAATAAAAATGAGCAATTTTTATTTTACAACCGCCTGATTTTTATATTACGAAACCACACGTCGTCGCCGTGATCTTGCAAAGCAATATTACCCGATTTGAAAGTTCCAAAATCAGGCATGTATTTGAATTTACTGATGGCAATCATTTTTTGCCAATAATCATCCCACAAGGTGGTGGAAAGCGTATGCTCGCCATTCATATAAAAATCAAGCTTGCCGTTTACGCATTTAATTTCTATCTGGTTCCATTCGCCTAAAGGTTTTTCTACTTCTTTTGATGCCAGCAAGTCGTAAAGATCGCCTGCGCGGTGCGTATAAATTTTTCCATCGGGTTGGCCGAGGCGGATCGGCGTTCCGTTGTCCAAAACCTGCATTTCAATTCCAGTGTGGTAAGTTTCTTTGTATTTCGCAGGGTCATCACGAACATAAAATAAAATGCCGCTATTGCCTTTTTCAGAAATTTTCCATTCCAGCTTCAAATCAAAATTGCCGTATGCTTCATTGCTCACCAGGTCACCCCCTTCTCTATTTTTTTCAGAAGCATCTAAATGAATGGCGCCATCCTGCACCTTCCATTCATTGCCGGCTTTTTGATGGCCGTAATTGTGCCAGCCATCTGTATTTTTCCCGTTAAATAATAATTGCCATCCCTCGGTTTTTTCTTTTGAAGTAAGAGAATTTTGTGAGCCGCTTTTCATAGAATTTTTGGATGAGCCGCAACTAATCAAAATAACTGAGGCAAGAAAAACCGGAATAATTTTTTTCATGAATTCGATTTTATAGATTTTTTTTTAAAAAAATTGTATTAAAGATTTGTAGTCAGAGAATGAGAAACTTGATGTATAAAATATAGTCAACTCCCATCTCTCAATTCTCAATTCACTCTCACCCTCTCACAGCCCCAATACCCGGCGATTCAAATTTTCGTCTTTGGTGGTTTGGGCAAAGTCGTCGAATGCTTTTTCTGTAACACGGATGATATGCTTTTTTATAAATTCAGCGCCTTCCCTGGCTCCGTCTTCAGAATTTTTTAAGCAACATTCCCATTCCAATACCGCCCATCCGTCATAATCATAGGCGGCCAATTTACTGAAAATTGATTTAAAGTCTACCTGCCCATCACCAGTGGAACGGAATCTGCCTGCGCGGTTAATCCAGCTTTGGTAACCTCCATATACGCCTTGCTTGCCGGTAGGATTAAATTCTGCATCTTTCACATGAAAAGCCTTAATTCTTTCATGATAGAAATCGATGTAAGCCAGATAATCAAGCGCCTGCAACACAAAGTGCGAAGGGTCGTAAAGCAGGCAGGCGCGGCTATGAAAATTTACGCTTTCTAAAAATGTTTCGTAAGAAATACCATCATGCAGGTCTTCACCGGGATGTATTTCATAACACACATCTACGCCGCATTCATCAAAAGTATTTAATATCGGCAACCATCTTTTGGCGAGTTCGTTAAATCCCTCTTCTACTAAACCAGCCGGGCGCTGCGGCCAGGGATATACATTGGGCCAAAGTAATGCGCCACTAAAAGTAGCATGAGCATTAAGCCCCAGGTTTTGGGAAGCTTTGGCAGCCAATTTTAATTGATTAACGGCCCATTCCTGCCTGGCCTTTGGATTATTGCGTAATTTCTCGGGTGCAAAACCGTCAAACAGCGCATCATAAGCGGGGTTTACGGCCACTAATTGTCCCTGCAAATGAGTGGAAAGCTCTGTGATTTCGAGGCCAAAGCTATTTACGGTTCCTTTCAATTCGTCCGCATAGGTTTTGCTTTCAGCCGCTTTTTCGAGATCAATAAACCGTGCGTCATTGGTCGGAAGCTGTACGCCAACAAAACCTTTGTCTTTAGCCCATTGGCAAATATTTTTTAAATCGTTAAATGGCGCCTCATCGCCAATAAATTGGGCGATAAAAATGCCGGGTCCTTTAAGTGTTTTCATTGAAATTATTCTATTTGTTTAATTCTGACTTTGATTTTTTTATCTATTCTCTGGCCAACGATTAGAGTTCCTTTTTGTATTAATTTCTCATTTTTTAAAATAGTTTGTAAAGTAGGAATATGAAATTTCCCATCAAAATGTCCAGGTCTCAAATAAATAACAGAATAAAATGGAATGGAAGCTGTAAAAATTAATTTTCCAAAATCATTATCCTGTGTTAGTATTATGCGATTTAAAACAAGGCATTTTTCTATAATGTTTATATCTGTTGTTCCTTGCAGATTTTCTTCTGTAACACTTGTTATTTCATAGCCTTGCGATTTAATCCAATTGATTAAATCAGTGGAAATATTCTCATCTGCAAAAAAACGTAAACTGGCATTCATGAAGAAGAAATTTCGTCCTCGAGTAAAATTTCATTCTTTGAAAATTGTGCCGCATATCTTATAGCTTCTTCAACTGAACCTTTAGGTAAATGAGCGTATTCGTTATAAATTTTTTCAACAGAGCCTCCCGTTGATAGCCATTCTAAAATCATTTCTACACTAATTCTTGAACCGCCGATAACAGGTTTGCCATTTAGAATATTTGGGTTTGATGTGATAAAATGAAATTGCATGAATAATTTTCTAGTTACTGAACGATAAAGTTAGCCCAATTTTTTATTTGCCGTTTTCAATCACTTATGCCTTCCATAAAATAAAACTTATAGTAGACCGATAAATAAACAGAATTTTTAATTTCATTTAAAACTTATGGATAATTCTTGCCTGAATCCGCTCTCTTTTGTAATTCGGCGATTGGCATAGCAATAATTCTTCCCATTTTTTTATCGCCGCGGTAGGTAACTACTTTCAGCATTACCGCATCTTCGGGCGGCGTTAATGGAGTAGAATAGGTTGGGTAATAATTATCAGGAAAAGAATTATCAAAACTATAATGAATCTGTAAATCCTTAATTTCTGTGCTTAATTCAATTTTCAATTTGCCATTTTCATCTTTGGAGGCAGTGAAAATCGGGTCATACATGCTTGGCGCATATTTGATATGTGCTTCATCAAACCTTGGAAGTTGCTTTTCAACACGGGCAGAAAAATCATCCCAGTTCTTTTTGCCTTTGGGCGACCACACGCTTTCTGCTATCGCGAGTGCCCGCGGCCAAAGCATATATTCAAGATGGCGCATGTTGTAAATTTGCTCTGTCCACAGATTCGCCTGTCCGCCAAGGATGTATTTAGCATCCACGCCCGGCGGTACGGGTTCAAACTCATACGCCTTTTGCAATCTTAAAGTAGCATATACATGCGGCTCAATGATAGGGTCTCCGTTCATATAATCAATGTAAGCAAAGGTAGTAGGGCTCATTACCACATCGTGCTTCATCTTTGCCGCTTCTATGCCCCCTTCCATTCCGCGCCAGCTCATCACTGTAGCGCTGGGCGCTAATCCGCCCTGCAATATTTCATCCCATCCCATAAACTTTTTACCTTTTGATTCTACAATTTTTTCAAGTCTTTTTTCAAAATAGCTTTGAACCTGGTCCATATTGGTGAGGTTTTCCTTCTTCATCAAATCGTGCACTGCATCACTTTTTTCCCAAAAATTTTTAGGGCATTCATCCCCTCCGCAATGGATATATCCGAAAGGAAAAAGCTCAGCTACCTGCGTCATCACTTTATCTAAAAATTCGTACACTTTTTCGTTGGCAGGGCAAAGTGTATTATCCACCAATGCTACCGGCGGCTGTCCGTGCGACCAATCCATGATTTCTTCGCCAGAGCGCACGCGGTATTTATCAGCACCTTCAGTGCACGATAATTCCGGGTATGAAACCACTGCTGCAAGG
Source organism: Ginsengibacter sp. (assembly GCA_051954975.1). Taxonomy (GTDB): domain Bacteria; phylum Bacteroidota; class Bacteroidia; order Chitinophagales; family Chitinophagaceae; genus Ginsengibacter. Next base: position 336,639 of record JBQCHE010000002.1, read on the forward strand.
CTATGGCCCGGAACATCAATTTCGGGCAAGATGTTTACAAAACGGTCCTGCGCATATTTTACAATTTCGCGGATATCATCCTGTGTGTAATAGCCGCTGTCATTAAGCGGTTCATCAGGTTTCGGAGGAGTGAAAGTACCAAAGTACCCTACTTTGTGAACCCTTTTTGAGCCTACCTCTGTCAGGCGCGGAAGCCCTTTGATTTCAATGCGCCAGCCTTCATCATCCGTAAGGTGAAGATGCAGAAGATTGTATTTAAAAAGAACCATCTGGTCAATAAATTCTTTTACCTGTTGTTTGGTAAAAAAATGACGGCTCACGTCTAGCATCAAACCTCTCCAGCCAAACCTTGGGTAATCGGTGATTTTACAAACAGGAATGTTCCATTTCACATTTTTTGCGACGGAACTATCATTGATTTGTTTAGGAAATAACTGATACATAGTTTGAATTCCGTAAAACAAACCGGCAGGCGTGTTGGCGTTGATGGTAATTTCTGCAGGAGTAACATTCAGATGATATCCTTCTTTCCCTAATTTCTCATCTTTGATTAATGACAAATTAATACCGCCTGATGCTTTCTTTGAATTTACCACCGGCACATCAAAGCCGGTAGCACGTTTTAATTTTGCCGAAATAAATTCACCTACCCGCTTTGCATCTTTGTCTGGCGACATTACATGGATGGTAGCTTTGCCGGTAAGCTGAAAATTTCCTGTGCCTGAAGATACTGATACTGGCATGGGAACCAGCATCTCCGATACATTTTTAGTCTGCGCAAAAACAGAAACAGAAATAAAAAACAGAGCCGAAACAACAACCAGGGCCTTTTTCATGAAATCAATTTTGTACGTTTTGTAAAATTTGTGGGCAATGAAGATAAAAAATTTGACTTAGCAAATTCACATAAAATTATTTTTTATCTATCGCGCCAAGAGGTAAAACGGTTTTGCCATATACTTCATTGAGCAGCGAGCCGATGGCTGTGTAAATAGCAGAGGCGCCACAAACGATGCCTTCATAGCCTGTAAAAGTTTTAACGAATGCGCCTCCTTCTGTTTCGCCGTAGGCTAATAAGAAAAACAAAATGGTGAGCGAAGCAAAAACAAACTGCAGCGCTCTGGTGGCGCGCAGCGTACCAATAAAAAGCAATCCTGTAAAGACGCCCCATGTAATGAGGTATGCAACCATAGCCGACGGAGAAGCGGCCGGTACCCAGCCAAATTTGGGAATTGCAATTAAGGCTACCAGCGTAAGCCAGAATGAGCCATACGAAACAAAGGCTACGAAGCCGAACGTGTTATTTTTCTTAGATTCCATGATGCCGGCAATTATCTGGGCAATACCGCCGTAAAATATTCCCATGGCAAGAATCATAGAGTTCATCTCAAAAATACCGGCGTTATGCAGGTTTAGTAAAACGGTGGTAAGCCCGAATGCAAAAAGCCCCAGCGGCGCCGGATTTGCTGATGTGTCTTTAATGATTACAGTTTGTTCCATACAGAAAGTTTTTTTATTTATAAATAGGAATAAAAATAAGTAATAAAACTTGGTTTACTGTCTTCTACGCAACATAAAATTTTTAAACATTTTTTTGGTAAGTTTTTTGTTTTTTTCAAATAAAAATGAACTTATGAAAACGCAACAAATCGCAGAAAGGCTCGCCGAACTTTGTAATAAAGGAAATTTTGAACAAGCTCAAAAAGAATTGTTCGCCGAAGATGCCATTAGCATTGAACCGCACGCCGCCGCAGGATTTGAAAAAGAAACAAAAGGACTCAACGCCATTTTAGAAAAAGGAAAGAAATTTCAATCGCTAATAGAGGAAACGCATAGTTGTAAAGCGTCTGCGCCTATCGTAGTGGGAGATGTGATTGCGCTTGGCTTATTTATGGATGTTACCATGAAAGGGCAGAAACGGACTGCCATGAATGAATTGATTGTATATAAAGTAAAAAATGGTAAGATTATTTCTGAGCAATTTTTTGTGTGAAGTTTTCATTGATAACATCAATTGCCTGCTGTAATCTTTGTTTATAAGTTCCGGAAATGATATGCCATGGTGTGGATTGACTTGCCATTGATTCTTTATAGAAATAAAATAATTTTTTCCTTATGCCTTCGTCGGGATATTCCCTTAATTTATCCTCAATCCACGGCAGGTCTACATCGCAAAGCAAATACAAATCATATTGTCTTTCTGCAATGCGATTCAAAATCCAATTGTGGCAATTATTAAAAACGTATTCTGCCCATACTTTCATGACGTGCATATCGGTATCAATAAAGAGCGAAGTCGATCGTTGATGGTTGATGGTTGGTTGAGAATTTCGTATCGGGTTTTGAACTTTGAACTTTGAACTTTGAACTTTCAACTTTGAACTAATTCGTTCTTCCAGCTCAATTTGCCCTTTTGCTATGGCCAATAAATCTTCATAAGTATAATCAGTTCCGTGTTTTTCCAAATATTCTCTCGCATATTCCGGAACCCAAAGCGTATTGTAATGCGCCGCCAGCTTTTCGCAAAGTGTGCTTTTGCCTGTTGATTCGGGACCGATTACTACGATTTTTTTTATTGCTTCCATTCAGGGATTTCTTCGATTTTCAACAAATGTTCATTGGCTCTTCTTTTCCATTCTATCAATCCCCAGACGGCCATTATTAGGAGTATGATATAATACACGCTGGTAAATACATAGTGCTTCACAAAATACAAAGGAATGGATGCAATGTTAGTTGCAATCCACCAATACCAGCTTTCTACTTTTTTACGCGCCATCAGCCACATGCCGGTGAAGGCCGTGGAACTTGCAAATGCATCCGCCCAGGGAATAGCGCCGGGTGCAAAATCTTTTTTCAGGTAAGAAAGCGCAAAAAATATGGCGAGATAAAATGCGGCGAAAAATAAGAGCTCCTGCACCCATTCTTTTTTATTGCTCCACGTAATGTTTACCACGTGCTCCTGCTGCTGATTTTTTTTTGCCCATAATATCCATCCGTAAATGCTCATAATGGTGTAATACAGGTTCACGCTAGCTTCGCCAAGCAAGCTTCCTTTGAAGCTGAGATAAATGTAAAATATAGTATTGACAAGCCCTGTAGGATAAACCCAGATATTTTCCCTGCGCGAAAACCAAACGCTGACAATACCTGAAATCACGGCAATATATTCAAGCCAGGTGGTTTCTTTCATTCCATCAACGAAAGCATGAAAAATTTCAGGTAAGCTCAATGTAAAATTTTTTAGGCTCAAAAGTAACTGAAAGCAGCGACAGGTTTTACAAGACAATCACATGTGAAGTAAACAGTAAACGAACAAATAACCGGAATTTTTATTGAATCAAAACAGACTGGTCGCAAAAAAGGCATCTTGAAAAAGATGCCTTCCATGTAATTATTTAAAAAATATTTTAGCGTGAAGTAGCCACCACTTCCTTCACCTCAGGAATCATTCTTTTCATCATCCCTTCAATCCCGGCTTTTAACGTAATCATTGATGAGGGGCAACCACTGCAGCTTCCCTGCATCATTAGGTTCACGGTGCCATTTTCATAACTTAAAAACTGGATGGCGCCGCCGTCCATTTCTACGGCAGGCTTCACATAATTTTCAAGTAGTTCTTTTATTCTTTTTACCACATCGCCATCATTTAATTGAATTTCATTGGTGCTCTCAGGCTTGCGGGCTGCCAGTTCTTCTTCATTGATAATTTCATTTCCTTCTTCAAGATATTCTTTCAAAAACTGTTTCACTGAAGGAATTACATCCTGCCAGTCTTCGGTATCATCGGTTTTGGTAAGTGTAACAAAATTGCTTGCAATAAAAACGGATTTTATGAACGGGAAGGTAAACAATTGCATAGCCAGGGGAGAAGCAGAAGCACTCTCTTCGTTTTTAAAATCAACACTTTTTCCCGGGTATAATAATTTGTTGGCTACAAACTTCATCGTTTCAGGGTTGGGAGTCATTTCGGTATAAATACTCACAACGGTATTGCCGGTCTTTATCATAACAACTTTTTTAAGGTAACAAAGTTAAAGATTAATCGCGGTAAAATACCTAAAGGAATCTAAACATTGGCGGAAACTTACCAACCATTTAACGCGAAGATTATGCCGGGATGTTATGAAGGTTTTTTGCTGCGGCTTTGTCCAAAAACCAATGCAATTCGCCCGAAGCCGGCTGAATCAATTGAGCAGGCAATTGCTGAGGCTGTTGCGGGCCTTCCAAAACCTTTTCAAGCATATTTGCTTTCTTTTCGCCATCTACCATAAAAACAATCTTTTTGGCTTTATTAATGAGGGCGGGCATTAGGGTAATGCGGTACATTTCCTGCTGCTCATTAAACACTGAGTTTACCCAATGATAATTATCGTCTATAATTGTGGAACCCGGAAAAAGTGACAACGTATGGCCATCATCGCCCATGCCCAATAATACGAGGTCAAAACTGTGATGGGTGCTGTCAAAATAAGTATGAAGCATTTTTCTGTATTCTGCTACCGAAAAATTAGGCTCAATGTCTGTTCGCATAATATGAACCTGGGATGCCAATACATTTACTTTATTCAGCAAAGTATCAAACGCCATTTTTGCGTTGTTGCGATTATCTGTAAAAGGCACTACTCTTTCATCGCCCCAAAAGATACGCACACGTTCCCATTCTATGTGGCCTTTATATTTTTCCGAAGCCAGTTTTTCGTAAAGGATTTTTGGCGTACTGCCGCCTGAAAGTACCAGCGAAAAAGACTGTTGTTGCTTCAATGTTTTTTGAACCAGTGTACAAATCCACTCAGCAAGGTTTTCACTCAGGATTTCAGGATTGTCGAAAACATGCAGTTTCATTTTTCTTTTTGTTTTGAGGGTTGTGAAATCCAATTATGGCCATCTCTTGCAATGAGCGCTTCAGCATCTTCAGGCCCCCACGAGTCTGGCGAATAATTTGGAAAATTTAAAGGTTTGCGTTTGCCCCATACCTCCAGTATAGGCATTACCACTTCCCAGGCGGCTTCCACCTGGTCGGCACGCATAAATAAAGTAGGGTCGCCGTCCATTACATCATACAAAAGCGTTTCGTAAGCTTCCGGCTCTTCACCCTTATAGGTATCTTCATAACTGAAAATCATATTTACCGGATTCAACACCATAGCCTGTCCTGGCCTCTTAGCCTGGAAGGTAAGGCAGATGTCCATTTCGGGAGAAATGCCTACTGATAGCCGGTTGGGCCGCCATGTTTCCGTAGCTTCTTTTGGGAAGGCAAAATCAGGAGCCGGCTTGAACTGGATGGTTAATTCAGTAGATTTTTCATGAAGCCTCTTGCCCGTGCGCACATAAAACGGAACGCCCTCCCACCGCCAGTTATCAATATAAAATTTAACTGCTGCAAAGGTTTCAGTTGCCGATTTTGGGTCGGTTCCTTTTTCTTCGCGATAACCCGGAACTTTTTCGCCCTGCATCCAGCCGGAACCATATTGGCCACGCGCAGCATAATCCTGCACCTGGTCCTTCGCGATGCGCCGGATGGCATTGAGCACATCTACTTTTTTATTTCGGATTTCATTGGCATTAAAAGATACAGGCGGCTCCATCGCTATCATGCACACCAGTTGCAGAATATGATTTTGAATCATGTCGCGCAAGGCACCGGAAGTTTCATAATATCCGCCGCGACCTTCCACGCCTACGGTTTCAGAAGCCGTAATCTGAACATGGTCAATATAGTGCCGGTTCCATAACGGCTCAAATAGGGCGTTGGCGAAGCGAAGCGCCAAAATATTTTGCACGGTTTCTTTTCCAAGATAATGGTCGATGCGGTAAATCTGCTCTTCTTCAAAATGTTCGAGGAGCATCTGGTTCATATCTCTGGCACTTTTGAGATCGTGCCCAAAAGGCTTTTCTACTACGATGCGGGTATATTTTCTTTCCTGGCATTCTTTCATCGTGGCGATGTTCTTTACAATTTGCGGCACCAGTTGAGGCGCTACCGCCATGTAAAATATCACGTTCGGATGGTTGCCGGCTTCATCTTCTTTTTCCTTCGCAATTTTAGAAAGCTTTTTATATTCTTCCGGATTGGTTGCATCCATTTTCAGGTAGCTGAGGTGTTTGGAAAATTCTTTCCATGTACCATTCGTATCTTTTATCCTTGAGAATTGATCAATACCTTCTTTTAGCTTTTTTTTGTAATCAGCATCTGAAAACTCTGATCTGCCGATACCAACAATGCTGAAATGATCGGGCATGGCATTATCCAAAAAAAGGTTATATAACGCAGGGTTGAGCTTCCGGTAGTTGAGGTCACCGCTGCCACCAAAGATGAATAATACCGTAGGTGATAATTTTTTATAGTCTAACATTCGTTTTGTTATTTAAACTTTAATTCTGAAGAAAATAATTTTTTGGATTTATTTGTTGCTTTACTGCTGAAACCTGTTCTGCATTTTCGGATTTTCACATTATCCTTTTACAACTTCTTCCCATATGGTATGGAAAATCCCTTCTTTATCAACCCGCTCGTAAGTGTGGGCGCCAAAAAAATCGCGCTGCGCCTGTATTAGGTTAGTGGGCAGCAGATTCCGGCGATAGGCGTTAAAATAGTTCAGTGAAGCCATCAAACCTGCCGCAGGGTATCCGTTAAGCGCCGCCAAAGAAACTACATTTTGTATGGATTTTTCTTTATCTAAAAGTTTCTTCGCTATGGATTCATCGAGCAATAAATTTTTCAAATCTTTATTTTGGTAGCATTTTTTGAACTCATCCAACATTGCCGAACGAATAATACATCCGCCGCGCCATACGCTCACCACCTCGGGCAAAGGAATATCCATATTTAGTTCTGAAGAAGCGACAGTAAGCATGGCAAGGCCCTGCGCATAGCTGATGATGGTAGCAAAATAAAACGCTTCTTTTAGCTGGCTGATAAATTCGTTCCTGTCGGTCGCTATTTCTTTAGGATTTGTTTTATAAATTTTGGAAGCTTCTTTTCGCTCGTCAATCAAGGAGGAAAGATTGCGCATCATCACGGCAGCATCAATAGTAGGAATCGGCATCGGAAGATTCAACCCTTCTTGTGAAGTCCATTTGCCGGTGCCTTTGGCGCCTGCCTTGTCTAAAATTTTATCTACCAGATAAGTTTGTAATTTTTCTTCTTTTTTCTGAAAAATTTCAGCGGTGATTTCTAAAAGAAAAGATTTCAATTCACCCTGGTCCCAATCGGCAAACACATCGTGCAATTCATCGTTGGTTAATTTAAGCCCATGGTGCATCAAATCATAACACTCGCTGATGAGCTGCATTATCGCATACTCAATACCGTTATGTACCATTTTTACGTAATGCCCTGCAGCATCACGACCCAGGTAGCCTACGCATGGCTCGCCGTTAACCTTCGCGGCTACGGCTTGCAGTATAGGCGCTACTTCTTTATAAGCTTCTTTATCGCCGCCGGGCATGATGCTCGGCCCTTTCCGCGCGCCTTCTTCGCCGCCTGAAATACCAATTCCCATAAAATGAAAACCGGATTTCTCGAGCTCCTTTATTCTTATTAATGTGTCAGTATAATGAGAATTTCCGCCGTCAATAATGATATCACCTTTATCCAGTAAAGGTTTTAATTCGCTGATAACGCTGTCTACCGGTTTACCTGCCGGAACCAGCATCATTATTTTTCTCGGTGTCTTCAGTTGTGAAATCATATCTTCCAGCGTATTTACACCTTTAACTGTGGTTCCTTCTGTAGCTGACTCTTCAAAAGCTTTTGTCTTTTCCGCGTCTTTATCATAGCCGATTACCGAAAAACCATGGTCAGCCATGTTGAGCAATAAGTTGCTTCCCATGGTGCCAAGGCCAACCATTCCAAAATCATATAAATTTTTATCCATAAATAAGTAATTGAAGTTTGTAAAATTAATGAAAATGGAGTTGTGCGGAAAAATGTATCAGTCACTTGTAAGTCATTCTGCAAATCTTAACCATTGCGCCAACGCAGAATCTGTACCTTTGCGCTATGAAAAAGAAGATACTTACCTATTCAATATTTGCCGTACTATTGCTCACCGGTTTTTATGTTTCATTGTCATTTACAAAAGGCTTTTTTGATGTTAAGCTTCCAGTGATGAGCTATGTTCAGGATTTTTCATTTACGGATCAAAATGGTCAAACGGTGACCGGCAAAACGGTGCAGGGGGATATCTATGTAACCAATTATTTTTTCACTACCTGCAAAGGCATTTGTCCAAAAATGAATTTTAATCTGAAAGGCGTTTATGATAAATTTAAAGAGCATAAAGATTTTGCCGTGATTTCCCACAGTTCGATGCCTGAAACTGACTCGGTTCCCTTGCTGAAAGCTTACGAAGAAAAAATGCTTCCGGATGATCATCATAATCCGGCTAAATGGTATTTTGTAACCGGCGACAAAGATTCTTTATATAAAATGGCGCGGCAAAGTTACCTGCTCGACAACCCGAACAACAACAGCGTTAATATCAATGAAGCCTTTATACATACGCAGTTTATCGCTTTGGTAGATAAGCAGAAAAGAGTGCGTGGCATCTACGACGGGCTGAAACCCACTGAACTGGCACGGCTCGAAAGCGACATTCAAAAGCTTTTCACTGAAAAGAATTCGTAGTGGAGCAATAAATATTGCAATTTTTATTTTGCGGCTTTAATAAATTCAACAATATCTTTTGCCATCAGCCTGTCCACCGGCATTGAACCATCCATATAAGTTTTTTGTTCATCCACACAATCAGCGCCGGCATTTTTTAATGTATGCGACATGCCTGGAACAATTTTAAGAATACTCCTTTTATTGGCTTCATGAAGATTTTGAGCGTCTTTCACTTTTACCTGGATGTCGCAAGTTCCCTGTATAATCAGGACAGGGCATGTGAGTTTTTTAATTTCTACGGTCGGATCATATTTCAACCACGAAATCATGTAAGGTTGAATCGATTTTCTGAATAACATTTGAAGCGGCTCAGGAATGTTGTTTACCCTATTTCCTTTTTTCAACTGATTAAAAATCGGAATTATTTGTTGCTTTACTGAGTCGGGCCACGGCGCTTTTTGCAACTGTTCTTCCAAAATTTCATCAATAGGTCTTCCGGCGCCGGCTATCGAAATATAACCACTCACGTTCTTTTTTTGCGCCGCCAGCATTGCAATCAATGAGCCCTCGCTGTGACCGGCAAAATAAATATTTTTGAACCCAAGCGTATCGTGCAAGTAATCAAAAATTTTTTCGGCGTCTTTTACATAATCATCAAACACGAGCTCACCTTCGGAAAAATCTGCGGGAATGCTTTTGCCTACGCCTCTTTTATCGAAACGAAATGAGGCTATGTGTTGCGAATCCAGACTATAGGCAAGCATCTGGTATTCATTTGTGGCGTCGCTCAAAGCGGTGTTTCCGTTTCGGTCAGTAGGACCGGAGCCGGCAATGATAACAGCGATTGGTTGCTGGTTGTTTTGCGATAATAAAGTCCCATATAGTTTACTGCCTGATGCAGACGAAATTGCTATTTCTTTTTCGCCCGGATGTTGGTGGGTAACGGTTTTAATTTCTTTTGTTCCCCTTGAAAGATGTAAAGGAAACTCATAACCGCTTTGCGACCACATTCCACTGATAGAATCATTGCCGACAAACTTTCCGATATAACTGCCTCCAATCAATTTCATTCCCAAATGCACGCTGTCTTCATCAAAACGGATTTCACTGAAGGGCAAATCGTTGGCTTTTTGTTTTGGACTGTCCCACTTACCCTCTGTTTGTCCATCATCATTCTTAAAGAAATGAAATTCTATTGGAATTTGATTACCGTTTATTTCAATATTGCCTTCCCAGTTTCCGACAATTTTTTGAGCTAAAAGAGCAGCTGAAAGCAAAAAGAATGTGACAAGCAAAAATGTTTTTTTCATCTTATGTCAAATCTATTAAGAAATGTATGAGAATTTGACACCGTGTGACTCAATTATGTAGTTAAATTTCTGAACACTTCTTCAAGGCTCTTGCTCTGAGTTTTTAAAGAAAGGATGTCTAATCCGTTACCAAGGCTGTATTCGAGAAGCAATTTTTTTACCTTTTCAGGGTCAGGTGTTTGCAAACGATATTGGTTTTCATTCTCCTCGACTTTTTCTACAGTATCTATATTTTTTAAAGTTGTGGCATCTGCTTTTTTCCCAAATTCTACAAAAACGGTAAAAGACCCTTTATTGGCAGTCTGCAGATTTGCCAATGTGTCATTTGCTACTATTTTTCCTTTATTGATGATAATTATCCGGTCGCAAACGCTTTCTACTTCCTGCAGAATGTGCGACGAAAAAAGCACGGTTTTATTTTTGCCTAAATCTTTAATTAACTGCCGGATGCCCACGATTTGATTCGGGTCGAGGCCCGTGGTGGGCTCATCCAATATCAGCACTTTTGGGTCATGCAAAAGCGCCGCAGCAAGTCCTACTCTTTGTTTGTAGCCTTTACTAAGCTGACCTGTCTTTTTGTTACTTTCCGGTTGAAGCCCGGCAATGTCAATTACTTCCTCAATCCTTTTTTTTAATCCATTTTTTACATGATGAATGGCGCCTACAAAATTGAGGTACTCGCGGATATACATTTCATAATAAAGCGGGTTGCCTTCAGGCAGATAGCCAATTTGTCTTTTCGCCGCTACCGGTGCCTCGCTCACATTAATGCCGTTCACCACCGCTTCGCCGCTATTGGCAGCCAGATAACCGGTTATGATCTTCATCGTAGTTGATTTACCGGCGCCATTGGGCCCTAAAAAACCAACAATTTCATTATCAGAAGCCGTAAATGAAATATCATCCACAGCTTTTTGCGCGCCATATATTTTTGTAAGGTGTGATACTACGATGGACATACAGGCAAATGTAAATACAAAATCACTCTTGCCTGTACTTCACTTTTGAAATGATTAAGGACAATGGTGGCATATAGTTTGAGGCTTTAAGGGCATCCGAAAATATAAAATTATTCAAATGAACAACGTAAAAAATATTCATGAGCATGGTCAGAGTATCTGGCTTGATTTTTTTGACCGCGAACTGATGAACAATGGCAAGCTTCAGAAGCTTATTGATGAAGACGGCCTGTCCGGAATTACCAGCAATCCATCGATTTTTGAAAAAGCAATTAAGGGAAGCTCAGATTATGACGAGGACATCAAAAAATTATCACAACAGGATAAGAGCAATGAAGAAATATTCTTTGGATTTGCAACGGAAGACATCCGCCGCGCCGCGGATATATTAAAACCTGTGTTTGATGAAGCGAAAGGCACCGATGGATTTGTGAGCATCGAAGTGTCGCCGCTTTTGGCAAATGATACACAAGGCACCATAAAACAGGCAAGGGAACTATGGAAAACAGTTGGCAGAAAAAATGTAATGATAAAAATTCCGGGCACGAAAGAGGGACTGGCTGCCATCAGGCAGTGCATCAGTGAAGGCATCAACATTAATATCACTTTATTGTTTGGCATTCCCCGCTATCTTGAAGTAACGGACGCTTACCTGAGCGGCCTTGAAGACCGTCTGAAAAATAACCAGTCAATCGACCATATTGAATCTGTCGCCAGTTTCTTTCTCAGCAGGATTGATGTAATGCTTGATCCAATTCTGAAAGAGAAAAAATTAGATGATTTGGTGGGCGAAGTGGCTATTGCTTCGGCTAAAGTTGCCTATGAAAAATATAAAGATGTCTTTTTTGGAGAAAGATTTAAAAGGCTTGAAAAACTGGGTGCCAAAAAACAGAAAGTTTTATGGGCAAGCACCAGCACCAAAGATCCGTCATTCAGTGACGTAAAATATGTGGAAGCGCTTATCGGGCCCAATACGATTAATACGTTACCACTTGAAACCATCGAGGCTTTCCGCGATCACGGCAAAGTGCAGGATCACCTGGAGAATAATTTGATGCATTCAAAAATGGTGCTTCAAAAATTAAAAGAAAACGATATTGACATTGACGAGGTAACCCAAAAGCTGGAAGAGGAAGGCGTTCAGAAATTCAATAAATCTTACGAAACTTTATTAAAAGCGATCGAGTCAAAAAGATCCAAACAAACTGCCTAAAGCTGATATACATCAAACGTAATTTTTAATCAATGAAAAAAATAGCAATCAACGGCTTTGGCCGGATAGGCCGCGCCGCTCTTAAGGTGATAATGAACACTCCGGATATGGAAGTAATCGCGATAAATGATTTAATGACGCTCGAAAATGCTTCCTACTTGTTGCAATATGACAGCGCCTACCGCCAATATGATAAAGAAGTAAGCATTGAGGCTGATAAATTAAAAGTGGCTGATAAAACGATTTCCTATTTGTCTGTCAAAGATCCTTCCCAATTGCCCTGGAAAGATTTGGGAGTAGATATCGTTATTGAAAGTACAGGCCTTTTTACCAATCGCGAAGACGCAGAAAAGCATTTATTTGCCGGGGCAAAGCACGTCGTGATTTCAGGTCCTACTAAAAGTGTGGATACGCCCACAATAGTTCATGGAGTCAATACAGAAGATGGTAAAGTGGCCATTTTTTCATGTGCAAGTTGCACCACCAACAACATAAGCCCCATAATCGAAATTCTCGGCAGAAGAATCGGAATTAAAAAGGCGATCTTGAATACCACACATGCTTATACCGCTTCGCAGGGTATTGTAGACAGCCCGTCAAAGAAAAAATTAAGAATGGGCCGCGCTGCAGCTATGAACCTTGTGCCTGCAACTACAGGTGCGGCAATCGCCACAACAAAAGCCTTGCCTCAATACCAGGGAAAATTTGATGGCGTTGCAGTTAGAACGCCCGTAGTGGTCGGTTCCATTTCTGATATTACTTTTCTTGCAGACCGGCCCACAACGGTGGAAGAAATCAATAATATTTTAAAAGAAGAAGCCGCCACAGACAGGTATAAAGAGGTAATATCCGTTTCAGACGCGCCACTCGTCTCTTCAGATATTGTTCAGAGCTCTTTTGCTTCTATAGTAGACGCCGAAATGACGCGGGTGGTGGATGGCGATTTGTGTAAAGTAATGGCGTGGTACGATAATGAATGGGGATTTACCAATCAAATGATCAGGCAGATAAAAGAACTATAAAATAAAAAATCCAAATATATTTTGCTTTACTGCTTTGCGGCATCAGCATAAAATAAAACTTCCGCTTTTTTGAGCGGAAGCTTTTAATACTTTATTTCTAAAGGTTATCGGTTTTTTCAGGATAATTTTTTGGCTGGATTAAGGCCGGTTTTCATTGGAATAATATCTTTCTTAGGATCTGAATTTTTTTAAAAAAAAGAAGTTGACTGATATCGGATTATGGTTTTTCCCGGATTAGAGGAATAAGTGCTTTCAATGGATTTGGATTTGCGATTAATGTTTGTTGAACATCAATCAACTTCTGAATACAAAGATAAAATGCAACCGATTGGTGTACAAGAGCAATAATGACCATTTTTGGAAATACTGAATTTACTGCCTCTGTCGTAGTTTTACGATATCTCAACTAGCAAAATATGAACATTCAACTCAAACGAATTTACGAAGCCGGCTCAAAAGAAGATGGTTACCGCATCCTGGTAGACAGGCTTTGGCCCCGCGGATTTACCAAAGAGAAAGCCGCTCTAGACCTGTGGTTAAAGGAAATTGCTCCCTCTAATGAACTCAGGAAATGGTTTGGCCACGACCCCGATAAATGGAAGGATTTTCAAAAAAAATACCGGCAGGAATTAAAACAAAATAAAGAAGCGGTTGATATCTTAAAGGATTACATTCAAAAAGGTAAAGTGACTCTTTTATATGCTGCTAAAGATGAAGAACATAATGAGGCGCAGGTGATAAAGGATTTCATTTCTTCATAAATGCCGGCCTGGCTTTTACAATTTGTTTAAACACGGGGCATTCGCTTGTATGCGCCCCGGGCAAATATCCTGTACTCATCAAAAATTCATTTACAATTTCGCCACCGGTAAATCTGAAAGTGGTTTTAAAAATCTTTACCCATTCTTCTTTCGTTTTCGGATGATGATGTTCAATCCATTTTTTGAAAGAACCATATTCTTTTTGCAATTGCAAAACGGTTTTTGCATTTTCAATGGCTGCATTTATTTTAAGCCGGTTACGAATGATGCCTGCATCATTCATCAGTCTTGCAAAATCTTTTTCATCAAAGGAAGCAATCTTTTTTATATTCCAGCTTTTATATGCCTTACGGAAGTTTTCCTGTTTGTTTAAAATAGTGGTCCAGCTCAGTCCGGCCTGGTTAATTTCGAGTATCAATCTTCCGAACAACTCATTATCGTCAGCTATCGGAAAGCCATAATATTGATCATGATAAATGCGATGCACATTGTTTTTATCCATTACCATCACGGCTTCGCAATACGAGTTTGCTTTTTCCATTTCATTGAGCTTAAAAAAGTTGATGAAATTAAATAAAAATTATTCACGTGAAATTTCTTTATTTTATCAACAGCATTTCAGTAAATCAATAAATAATAAAGATTTTTATTTTGCTTTCTAAATTTTGTGAAGCAAAAAAAAGTTCATTAAAATTTGTTAGTCTGAGCAACAATAGTTTTTTAAACGTTCGTGTAATTCAATTTAATTCGTGTAACAAAATTCAGAATTGATAATGAAAAGAGAGCTTACTTCATGGTTCAGCCCTTCGCTAAACAGGGAAATGCCCATCGCCACTTATGGGCATTATGGTTTTGCGCTTTTGTTAATCCCAACGGCTGCGGCGGATTACCTGGAATATGAGCGGTTTCAATTGATAGATTCTGTAGCGCCGTTTATCGAATCGGGGAAAATAAAAGTATTTTCTATCAATAGCATGAACAGTGAAAGCTGGATGCATCCAACAATGTGGGGGGCGCATAAAGCCATTCGTCATAATGAATTCAATCAGTATGTTTTTGATGAAGTAATTCCATTTATAAAAAACAACACGTCGGCGGAAACGCCCGTAATCACCTGCGGCGCAAGCTTTGGCGCGCTTCATAGTATGAATTTATTTTTGAAAAGGCCCGATTTGATCAGCGGCGTAATTGCCATGAGCGGTGTGTATGATTTACATGAATACACAAAAGGTTATGATGATGAGCAGGTGTATTTTAATTCACCGATGAATTATATGCCTAACCTTACTGATAGCTGGTATTTGGATAATATCCGCAAAAGCAATCACATTCATATTTTATCGGGAAGTGGTGAATTTGAAGATCCGGGCGCTTCAGGAAGATTTGCAAAAGTTTTGTACGATAAGGGAATTAATTATGAACTGGATATCTGGGGAAGTGATATGCGGCATGATTGGCCCACATGGCGCGATATGCTGCCTTATTATCTTGCCAGCCGCTTTTAATGGATTTGTCAAAGTTAACCAGCCATTTACATTCACCCCTCTATATACTGTTTTGTAATCGTTATTTTTGTCTGATGGAAAAAAAGCTATTTCTTCTTGATGCGATGGCGCTGATTTACCGCGCTTATTATGCTTTAATCAGGAGCCCAATCATTACTACAAAAGGAAAAAATACCAATGCCCAGTTTGGCTTTACCAATACTTTATACGATTTAATTAGCAAAGAAAATCCAACTCATCTTGCAGTAGCTTTTGATACTATTGCACCAACAGAAAGGCATTCTGATTTTGCGGCCTATAAAGCGCAAAGGCAGGAAGCGCCTGAAGATTTGCTTGCCGCTATCCCCGATATTAAAAAGATAATTGAAGGATTTAATCTCCCCTGCATTGAATGCGATGGATATGAAGCAGATGATATCATCGGCGGCCTGGCTCAGCAGGCAGAAAAAGACGGCTACCAGGTATTTATGGTAACTCCTGATAAAGATTTCGGCCAGTTGGTAACTGAAAATATCAAAATTTACAAACCCGGCTACCAGGGCGGTAAGGTAGAAATAATGGGCGAAAAAGAAGTATGTGAAAAGTGGGGTATAAAAAATGTAAAACAGGTAATTGATATTTTAGGATTGATGGGCGATGCCAGCGACAATATTCCGGGCATAGCTGGCATCGGCGAAAAAACTGCTTCTAAATTACTTGCCCAATATGGCACGCTTGAAAATGTACTTGCCGATGCAGAAAATATAAAGGGGGCATTGGGACAAAAAATTGTTGCCGGAAAAGAGATGGCGATTTTGAGTAAAAAGCTCGCTACCATTATCACAGAGGTACCCTGCAAGTTTGATGAAGAGAATTTTAAAGTAAAACCTCACGATTTTGAAGCGCTGAAAGCCATTTTTGCTGAACTGGAATTTAAAACGTTAGGTAAAAGAATTTTGGGTGAAGAATACAATGTTTTTGTCGTGGAAAAAACGGTTGTTCAAACTGATTTGTTTGGAAACGTCAATGAAATTCCTATTCCCTCAAAGAAGGAAGAAGAAAAACAGGAAGTTGAAGAAAAGACCGGCCTTGCTGCGGGTAGAAATATCAAGAACACACCACACAATTATGTGCTTGTTGAAAGCAAAGAAGACATTCAGGCATTGGTGGAGGAGTTATCCGGTCAAAAAGAAATTTCTTTTGATACTGAGACCACACACATTGATCCTAATGAAGCAGAACTGGTGGGGCTAAGTTTTTCATTCAAAAAAGGAGAAGGCTATTACATTCCCTGCCCGCCTGACCAGCAAAAAACGAGAGAAATTGTAAGTCAGTTTGCTGAACTGTTTGCCGATGAATCGAAAATATGGGTGGGACAAAATATTAAGTATGATTTGGTTGTTTTGAAATGGTATGGCATCGATGTAAAAGGAAAATTATTTGATACCATGCTTGCCCACTACGTGATAGAAAGTGAAGGCAGAAGAAACATGGATTTGCTCAGCGCTCAATACCTGGATTATGTACCCATTTCTATCACTGAACTCATTGGCAAAAAGGGGAAAACCCAGGGCACTATGCGCGATGTAACGATTGAAGAAGCTAAGGAATATGCAGTAGAAGATGCTGATATCACCTTGCAATTAAAAAATGTTTTTGCGCCAATGCTGAAGTCAAAGGAGGTTGAAAGGGTATTTGAAGAAGTAGAGTCGCCTTTGATAAAAGTACTGCTGGAGATGGAATATGAGGGCGTAAATGTGGATACCGGTTTTCTGAAGCTTTATTCAAAAGAGTTGGAAGCGGATGCAAAAAAATCAGAAGAAAGTGTGTATGAACAAGCTGGCATAAGATTTAACCTGGCATCTCCCAAACAACTGGGAGAAGTATTGTTTGAAAAAATGCGGATTGATTCAAAAACAAAAAAAACCAAAGGGGGCCAACATGCTACCGGCGAAGATGTATTATTAAAGCTTGCCAAAGAAAATCCAATAGTGGAAGACGTGTTGAACTTCAGGGAACTCACGAAGCTAAAGTCCACTTACGTTGATGCGTTGCCACAATTAATCAACAGGAAAACGTCGCGGGTGCATACTTGTTACGGGCAGGCAATCGCTGTTACCGGCAGGCTTAGCAGTAACAACCCCAATTTGCAAAACATTCCCATTCGCACCGAAAGAGGCCGTGAAATAAGAAAAGCATTTGTTCCGAGAAATAGTGATTATGTAATCATCTCCGCTGATTATTCACAGATAGAGTTACGCATTGTGGCTGCCATAAGTGGCGATCCGGCTATGTCTGACGCCTTCAGGCAGGGAAAAGATATTCATACAGCCACAGCCGCCAAAGTTTTTAATGTGCACGAAGATGATGTGACAAAGGAAATGCGCTACAAGGCAAAAAG
This sequence comes from Ginsengibacter sp., assembly GCA_051954975.1. Lineage (GTDB taxonomy): Bacteria > Bacteroidota > Bacteroidia > Chitinophagales > Chitinophagaceae > Ginsengibacter. The sequence goes on from JBQCHE010000002.1 coordinate 354,403, forward strand.
CGTAAATTTTGGAATTATCTATGGGCAAAGCGCTTTCGGCCTGGCTGAAAATATTAACGTCAGCAGAACCGAGGCCAAAGAAATCATAGAAGCTTACAAAAAAGAATTTGCCCACATTCAAAAGTACATGGACGAAATGAAACTTTTTTGTAAGACGAACGGGTATGTGCAAACATTAATGGGACGAAAACGGTGGCTAAAAGATATTAATTCCGGCAACTGGACGGTGCGTGGCTATGCAGAAAGAAATGCCATTAATTCTCCTATACAAGGAACTGCGGCTGACATGATAAAGCTCGCCATGATTGATATTCATCGTAAGTTTCAAAAATATAATTTTAAATCGAAGATGATTTTGCAGGTGCACGACGAATTGGTATTCGATGCGCTCCGATCAGAAGTGGAGGACATAAAGCCCATCATTTTAGAATCTATGAAAAATGCATTGAAGCTGCCTAATGAGGTGCCGGTGGAAGCAGAATTAGGTGTGGGAGAAAATTGGTTGGAGGCACATTAACATTTTATATTTTCAGTTCGATTTTATTATAACCATGTAAAAAAAATCATTTGAACCAGACAATTTTTGCAAAGGATCTTACTAAAAGATACGGTAAACGGACAGTGAATAACAAAGTATCGTTTCACGTAAGCCAGGGGGAAATTGTAGGTCTGCTTGGCCCTAACGGTGCGGGTAAAACCACTTCTTTTTACCAGGTGGTTGGGTTGGTAAAGTCGGATGAAGGAAATGTTTTTTTAAATGATCTTGATATTACCAGGCTTCCGATGTTCAAAAGAGCCAAGCTGGGCCTGGGTTATTTGCCACAGGAAGCCAGTGTTTTCAGGAAGCTGACTGTAGAAGATAATATCGCCGCAGTGCTTGAAATGACCAAACTTTCAAAAAAGGAACAGAAAGAAAAGCTGGAAACGCTTCTGGCAGAGTTTAATCTGGATCATGTCAGAAAAAGCAACGGCGATGTATTGAGCGGCGGTGAACGGCGACGCACTGAAATTGCCCGTGCACTTGCAGTAGATCCGAAATTTATTTTGCTCGATGAACCTTTTGCAGGAATAGATCCTATTGCCGTTGAGGATATTCAATCGATAGTCACCAAGCTTCGCTATAAAAATATTGGAATTCTGATTACCGATCACAATGTAAATGAAACTCTTTCTATCTGCGACAGAGCCTATCTTTTGATTGAAGGCAAAATTTTTGTAGAAGGAACTGCAGAAGAATTGGCAAAGAATGAACAGGTTCGCAAGCTTTATCTCGGAAGAAATTTTGAGCTAAAAAGAAAAGATTATTTACATTCAGACGTGTTTAAGTGAGTGATTAGTGGTTAGCAGTTTGTGGTTGCTGATTGATTCCTGGTTATTTGATTAATGATTATTATATTAAATTACATATTCAACCGATAATCCCGTGAACTAATAAACTAACCAACGAATTAACCAACAAACGAATTAACGAATTAATCAATAAACCAATCAATTGAAAATCCTAAGTCCTGTCATATCGCAATTAGCCAGGATGCGCCTTCGGGGCTTGGAAAATTGGATTGCACATCCCGTATCAGCTCAGCGTAACGTGTTACAACATTTGGTAACACAGGCCCAATACACGGAGATAGGAAGAAAATATCATTTTTCAAGGTTATTTACCGTCAAGGATTTTAAAAATACGATTCCTATTCACGAATATAACGACCTTAAACCCTACATTAGCCGGATGATGGCAGGTGAGCAAAATATTCTTTGGAATACGCCAATTAACTGGTTTGCCAAAAGCAGTGGCACCACTTCAGATAAAAGTAAATTTATTCCCATAAGTGACGAAAGCCTGAAAGACAATCATTTTAAAGGATCAAAAGATGTGCTTACCAATTATTATAAAAATTTTCCGGATAGCGATTTACTGACCGGCAAGAGCCTTGTAGTAGGCGGCAGCCACCAGGTGTCCAACCTTTTTGAAGACATTCAATACGGCGATTTAAGTGCGGTGCTTATGCAGAATACACCATTTTGGGGACAATGGATTCGTACACCTGAATTGAAAATTGCTTTGCTGGATGAATGGGAAAGTAAAATTGAAAAACTTGCCGTCAATACCGTCCATGAAAATGTGACTTCAATTGCAGGCGTTCCTACATGGACGATTATTTTGATAAAACGCATTCTTGAAATTTCCGGGAAAAAAACGCTGAAGGAAGTTTGGCCCAACCTGGAATTATATATGCATGGCGGAGTTTCGTTTACGCCCTACCGTGAGCAGGTTAATAAATTAATTGGTGAGCCTATTAATTACCTGGAAATGTACAATGCCAGCGAAGGCTTTTTTGCTGCTCAGAATATGCCTGATGATGAAGGCTTGTTGCTTTATACGGATCATGGAATTTTTTATGAATTTCTGCCCGTGGATGAATATGGAAAACCGGGCGCAAATACCATTGGATTAAAAAGAGTAGAGTTACATAAAAATTATGCCCCGGTCATTACTACCAACGGAGGCCTGTGGCGATACCTTATTGGTGATACCATTCAATTTACCAGCCTTAAACCATTTAAAATAAAAGTGTCGGGCAGACTGAAGCATTTTATGAATGCATTTGGAGAAGAAGTAATTGTTGAAAATGCGGATAATGCTATCGCGGTGGCTTCTGCAAAAACAAATTCACTTGTTAAAGACTATTCGGCGGCCCCGGTCTTTTTTTCTGAACACAACAATGGCGCTCATGAATGGCTAATTGAGTTTGAAAAGCCACCTTCAGATTTGAATCACTTCACAATTGAATTAGACGACGCTTTAAAATCAGTCAACAGCGACTATGAGGCTAAGCGCCATAAAAATATAGCTTTGCGCATGCCCCTTATTCATTCTCTGGAAAAAAACACTTTTGATAAATGGCTGAAAAGTAAAGGCAAACTGGGAGGCCAACATAAGGTGCCCCGCCTCAGCAATGACAGGAAAATGATTGAAGAAATTTTAGCAATGCAATCCGGCGGAAAATAAAAATCTTGCTTATTTATTCTTTTACTGTCAACGATTCCTGGATTGATTAAAAAAATCAACAGGCGGCCTGGTTTTTAATAATGGAAAACTTTTAAAAAATAAAATACATGAAGACTTTTATAACTATTTTTTTGATGATTGTTTTTTGCACAAATGGATCGGCTCAAAAGAAAACAGCTAAGGAAGAGCAAAGCAGCGAAAGAAACCCGATGGTGATTGTGGATTCGTCCGTTACTATAAAAAATTCTATTACCATAAAAGGACAGGTAGTTCCCTATACTGCCAAATCAGGCACTTTGCCTATATGGGATGAAAATGGCAAGCCCATCGCTTCTGTTTTTTATACCTATTATGAAAGGTCGGATGTAAAAGATCGCAGTGCAAGGCCGCTGGTGATTTCGTTCAATGGCGGCCCGGGCACACCTTCGGTATGGATGGAAATTGGCTATACGGGCCCGAGAATATTGAATGTAGATGATGAAGGTTTTCCCGTAGAACCGTATGGCCTTCATGATAATGCGAATTCTATTTTAGATGTAGCCGATATTGTCTATGTGGATCCGGTAAATACGGGCTATTCGAGGAAAGTGAATGAAGACGTGCAAGGTTCAAAATTTTTTGGTGTAAATGAAGATATCAAATACCTCGCTGAGTGGATCAGGACTTTTGTAACACGCAATAACCGCTGGGCTTCTCCTAAATTTTTAATTGGTGAAAGCTATGGAACTACGCGGGTTTCAGGCCTTGCGCTTGCGCTGGCTAACCAGGAATGGATGTATTTGGATGGTGTGATCTTAGTGTCGCCTACAGACTTGGGGATTAAACGGGATGGTCCTGTGGGCGAAGCGTTGCGCCTTCCCTATTTTGCCGCTACAGCTTGGTATCACAAAATGCTTCCCGCTGATTTGCAAAACAAAGATTTGACTGACATGCTGCCTGAAGTGGAAAATTTTACAATGAACGAACTGATTCCGGCACTGGCGAAAGGAAGCGCATTATCAGATTCTGAAAAGCAAACCATTGCCAGCAAAATGGCGCGCTATTCAGGCTTATCTGAGAAAGTGATTCTGCAGCACAACCTGGTAATTCCATATGGTTTTTTCTGGAAAGATCTGCTGCGCGATAAAGGATTTACTATCGGAAGATTAGATTCGAGGTATCGCGGAATTGACAGGCAGGATGCCGGTGTGTCTCCAGACTACAATGCCGAACTAGCGGCATGGCTACACGCTTTTACGCCGGCTATGAATATTTATCTCAGAGATGAACTAAATTATAAAACAGATCTTAAATACAATATGTTTGGCTCGGTTTGGCCCTGGAATGATAAAAACAACAACACCGGAGAGAACCTTCGGCAGGCAATGGCGCAAAACCCGTTTCTTCATCTGTTGGTTCAATCCGGCTATTATGATGGCGCCTGTGATTATTTTAATGCGAAATACAGTTTGTGGCAGCTGGATCCGGGTGGCAAATTAAAAGATCGTATTAGTTGGAAAGGCTTTCGTAGCGGGCACATGATATATATGCGGAAGGCCGACCAGGCGCCAGCAAATCAACAAATAAGGGATTTTATTATTCAATCCATTCCTAAAAAAGGGCAAGGCGCAAAATTTTAAAAATGGAGATAATTTGAGTTAATATTTGTGCAAAATACCCAGCGAAAAGTGCAAAAAGGGGGTAAAAAGGTTGAAATAACTATATTAATACGCTGATTTAGTAATTATTTATGGAAATTCGACCAATATTTTTAATTTTGAAAAGAAACAAACGCGTATTAATAAAAAAAATAATAAAAATTGGAGAACTATCTTTTTCTCCTATTTTTGCAACGGTGTTTTTCATAGGTTAGCAACGGCCAGCCCTTTTTAGGGCAGGCCCTATTTTTTTATAGATTTCTATTCGAAAGAAAACGTTGGCTGTTTGATATCGTGGTAAAATAAGAAGGTCCATTTTTCTTCCTGCCCTTGTTGCCACCATTTTTGTCGCAGTTCCATTGAAGCATTTCCATCAAAATCATATTTCGCTTTGAAACGGTTTTTCATTTGTTGTAACTGCGGCGCTACATCGCCGCCATAAAAAATGATGGAACCTCCATCATTGATTTTAAATGCCTGGTGATAAGGCGTATGTGCGCCGGTAACCGTATACGAAATGTAGTCATCTATCATTCCATCTCCTTCTGTCAGAATTAAATTTTCTTTTTTGCTCAGCAACGCAAAATTGTTTACATGGTAAGAGGGTAAACCCTTTTCGAAGGCGTATTCCCACTCATTTTTATTGATATAATAAGTGGCGTTTTCAAAACTTATAACTTTTTTATTAGGGCGTGCCATTCCGCCTGTATGGTCTTTGTGAAGATGCGACATAAGAACTTTTGTAACATCATCTGAATTGATGCCGTTTTCAGCAAGATTTTTATGTATTTGCAATCGGCTATCCTCGCCGGCAAAGCCAAGGCCGCTATCCAAAAGTATGATGTCGTTTGAAGTAATCACTACAAACGGCTGGATTTCCACTAACAGGCTTCCTTTTTTTCGATCCTGGAGGTTATCTGTTTCCTTATCAAATGGAATAAATTTTTTTGTTTGATCAACAGTAAAAGCGCCTTCACTCAGCGGGATTATTCTTGACATACTGTAATTAAATTGTTTGAAATAAAATTATCTTAAAACCATTTGCCTGTCTGCGTCCAGCCTGATTAAGATAAAAATCAATATGGTAAAGGTAAGCAATGATGATCCGCCATAGCTTAATAGTGGCAATGTAATTCCTATTACAGGAGCCAGGCCAACCGTCATGCAAATATTAATGGAAACGTGAAAGAATATAATGGCAGCCACACTGTAGGCATACACCCTGGTAAATGTACTTCGTTGTCGTTCTGCAAGAAAAACGATGCGAAGCATAAAAGAAACATATAAAAGCACGACAAGTGTACTTCCCCAAAATCCAAAATTTTCACCTACAGAAGTAAAAATAAAATCCGTATGCTGTTCAGGAACAAAATCTCCCTGCGTTTGAGTGCCTTTTAAAAAACCTTTGCCCCACAAACCTCCGGAGCCAATAGCTATTTTTGATTGCTTTACATTATAATTTTCCTTTGCTTTTTCTGACTTCGTTTCTTTTAGCTGGCCTCCTTTGTTTACGTCCGATGAAGTATATGTAGGAACATAATCAACACCAAAAGTATTCATGATTCTTTCTACCTGGTATTGATGCAGGACGTGTTCAAAAATGTAAGGCACTGCAAACCGCTGTATGCCTACACATAATACCCAAAGGCCAACCACCACTGCCAGCACCATTTTATCACGCTTAATTGTCTTTCTCAAAGAATAAATTACAATTGCACCGATAATGGTAAGGATAAGAGCAAGTAAATTTTTCTCCACTAAAATAGTAGCCACTACGAGTATTGCGAATGAAAAGCCAACGATAAGATATACGGGCGGAAGCCCTTCGCGATACATCGGTATAAAAAATGCAAAATACACCAATGCCAAACCGGTTTCATTTTGTAGCAGCGAAAATACAGCCGGCGTAAGGGCAATAGCCGCGGCGATTAACTGCGAACGGATGCTTTGGAAATTCGTCTCGGGGCGTGATAAATATTTTGAGAGCGCCAACGCTGTAAAAATCTTACAGGTTTCAACAGGCTGCAGGTTAAAAAATCCAAGTGGAATCCATGAACGTGAACCATTGATGTCTTTACCAAGCACAAAGGTAGCCATCATCAAAACGATTCCTAATGCATAGCTTAAATTGGCCGTAGCAGTAAAAAATTTACTGTCGGTGAGCAAAATAAACGTGGCTATTATAGCAGAAATGCCAATAAATAGCACCTGCCGGGAATAATTTTTTTTCAACGCTATTAAATCTCCCCAGAAATTTTCATTACCATGATATTCTACAGAAAAAATACAAAGCACGCCGATAGCCACGAGGATGATATAAAGCCAAACGCTTAGCCAGTCAATTCCTTTAGATATTATAGCCTGGTCACGCATTAATTAAATGAAGTTGATATAGTAAACGAATTAATTTTCTTCTTTTTTATTTTGCTTATCAGGTAATATAGCATTGGGTTTATTATTGGAAAAGCTTTGCTTTTTTGCCGGCAGCGAATCCGTTTTTTTGTCATTGGCTTTTATCTTATTTAATTCTTCCATTGCATCTGTACTGTCTACATCCTCCATACCGGTAGTATCTTTTATAGACTTAATATAGTCTTTGGCCAGCATGGCGTTTTTGCTTTTTGCCCTGGCGATGGAATCTCTTTCGCGCATAGCATCCAGCATGCGCTTTGGAATAAGGTTTAAGCCTGCGATCCGGTCAATCATCGCTTTTCTGTCGGGCTCAGTAATAGAATCTTTTAAATATTTTTCAATCATCAGGCTGGCTATTGGCGCAGACGAACTGCTGCCAAATCCGGCGTTTTCGCATATAACGGCGATGGCTATCTTAGGATTGCTTCGCGGAGCAAAAGCAGCAAAAAAGGCATGGTCTTTTTGCTTTACTCCCTTATAATAATTTTCAACAGTCCCGGTTTTTCCGCAAACAATGATGCCTGGCACCTTAGCGGCGGCGCCTGTGCCTCTTTCCATTACACCCTGCATGCCATCTGCTACTGCTTCAAAAACTGTATCTGGAATATTGAGCGGATGATGACGCAGTTTGAATGAATCAAGCATGTGGTATTCATCGCCGCCATCAATTGAATCTATCATGTGTGGTGTAATAAACCATCCGCGGTTGGCAAGGTAGGCCATTTCATTGGCCACTTGCAACGGCGTTACGTTCACTTCTCCCTGCCCGATACTTACTGAACGGAATGTACAAAAATTCCAATGGCCTTCGCCGTACATCCTGTTATAAGTTCTTGGTGTGGGTATAATTCCGCTTCTTTCAAATGGCATATCAATGCCCAGCCGGTTACCTAATCCAAATGCATACATGTATTTATCCCAAACCCTTAATCCGCTGTCTGCTGATCCGAACTTTGGATTATTAATACAGCGTTGCATTACGTTAGCGAAATAGGTATTGCACGAAACAGTAATCGCTTCTTTCAGATTAAAGTTGCCGGGGTCGAGGCAACCCATTGGTCTTCCGCAGCCATAAAACGCACCTGTGCATAAAAAGCGGGTCGATGGGCTTATAACGCCTTCCTGCAAACCTACCAGTCCCTGCAATGTTTTAAATGTTGAGCCAGGCGAATAGGTGGCACTGATGGCCCTGTTATACATAGGCAATCGCGGGTCAAGATACAGTTGTGAAAAATGCTTTCTCCTGTCTGCACCTGTTAATAAATTGGGCTTGTAAGTAGGGCTGCTCACCATCGCAAGCACGCCGCCTGTCTTTGGATCAATCGCTACTATGGCGCCTACTTTATTTTCCATAAGGTGTTCGCCAAGTATTTGCAATTCAATATCCAACGACATGTGCAAATTTTGGCCTGGAACCGCAGCGGTATCATACCTCCCATTTTCCAGGCGGCTGGTAAGACGGTTTTTATTATCTCTTTTCCAATATTCTATTCCACGCTGTCCCATCAATACTTTTTCATAACTTCTTTCAAGGCCGGTTTTACCTGCATAATCGCCCGGTTGATATCCTTCGCCTTCATGATGCTTTAAAAAGCCGGAATCAACCTCCGATAAATATCCAAGAATATTTCCGGCTGCATCATACGTATAATCTCTTACCGGCCTTTCCTGTAAATAAAATGCCGGGACAAATTTGTAAAGGCTTTCATTTATGCGGGCTATTTTTTCTTCTGAGAGTGAAGTTTCAAAAACAGATGGCCTGTAGCTGCGATTCCGGATAATTGCCGTTATAATTCTTTTCCTAAACTCCGCAGTATCGATATTCAGGATTCTGCAAAGGCCTGCGGTATCCAAATGCATGCTGTACAATTTGGACGGCGTTACCATCAAATCATAAATTACCGTATTTCTTAAAATGGCTTTCCCTTTCCTATCAAACATGATTCCCCTGTTAGGATAAACCACCATCCTGAATCTTCCCTGTTCATTGGCCATTACGGAATACTTTTTATCAACTACCTGCAGGCTAAAAAGCCGCAAAATAATGATCAGCCCTACAAGCAGAAACATGGCGATTATAATCTTTTTGCGGGATTGGTTAAACACAGTTTACATCTGATTTTGAGGGTAACGATAAGCGGTGAATCGGTTACAAAAATAAAACAGTTCTATATTGTATTTGTCCTAAATTTTTGTTTTCGCGGGAATAGTAATTCAATTAACAATATTAATAACAAACTTATCGCTGTAGAGATTAGCGATTTTAAAAAGAAATATACATAACCACCCGTTTGCAAGGCCTGCAAAAAATAGAGACAAATGTGATGAATAAAAGTCAGAATAGTAAGGTAAGTCAGGTAAGGTGTGAAACCCATGCTTTGAACAGACGGTTCATTGTAATTGCTCTCTGCCCCTTCCTGTGATATCAAAAGATTGATAAGAAAAGGCCGGATATAGGCAATCAATACGCAGGAGGCAGCGTGCATGCCGTAAGTATTACTGAAGCTGTCCACGGCAAAGCCTAACGCAAAAGCAACTAGCATTTGCATTCTTCGGCCTATCTTAAAAGGAAGCCATAATATGAAAAGGAAATAAATATAGGGTGTTGCCATTTGATGCAACGGGGGCACCTTATCGAGAATAAAAACCTGTGCAAGTACAAAAAGGCAAAAACGGATAATATTTTTTACTAAGTTGCTCATTTATTTTTTACCTTATTCAATAATTCTTCCGGTTCTTTTTTTTGCAGATTGTTGACAATAAACACGTATTGTAAACTTTCAAAATTAGCCGCCGGTATTATCCTTACAGTGTAAGTGCTGCTGCTTTTATCATTAATAATATCCTTCACATATCCCACCAATAATCCCCCGGGAAATTTATCAGAAAAGCCACTGGTAACCACTGTATCGCCTGAATGAATTTTCGCAAATTTCGACACATCCTTCATGTATAAAATTTCATGGCTTTTTCCGTCAAAACTTATGATACCCGTTTCTCCGCCTTTTTTTAACCGCGCGCTCAGGTTGCTTTGTTCATGTAGTAAACTCATTACGACCGCATAATTGTCACTAACGTCCACCACGGTTCCGACCACTGCATTATTTATTCCTATCACGCCCATATCCGGCTTGATTCCCTGCAGGGCGCCGCGGTGAAGCGTAATATAATTGTTCGGGCGATTTACTGAATTGCTTACCACCTTAGCCTGCATATACAGATATTTCCTTGCCATAGAGGTGGAGTCAAGCAGCATCGAATCAATAGCGATTTTATTAACGGTATCGGGTATTTCAAAATCCTGGCGAAGCCTGTTGTATAATACCTCATTGGCTTTCACCAGCGAATCGTTTGTTCTTTTTAGCTGGAAGTAATATTCGATGCCATTGTATTTTTTATTAATAGCGCCTGTGATTTCATTGGCGGTTTTTGAATAGACTGCATGATGATAGCTATTGTAGCTGAAGAGCATATATATTGAAACACCCATCAAAAGCAGGAAGAAAATGAATGTAAAGTAAATACGGATAAAGAGAAAAATATTTCGCATGTTTTCATCCGGGCTGCATTTAACAGCACAGCCATTTAGTTGAAGTGTAGGATAATTATTGGTGCAAATTTAATTATCATCTTTTGATAAGCGCATGCAATTTTTAAACTACCGCATCACAAAAGGATATCGATCGTAATGTTTCAGGGCGAGTCCTGTACCCCGCACTACACTTTTTAGCGGGTCATCGGCAATGTGGACCGGTAATTTAATTTTAGCGGCCAGCCTTTTGTCGAGCCCGCGCAACAGGGCGCCGCCGCCGGTTAAATATAATCCTCTTCTGTAAATATCAGAAGCCAGCTCAGGAGGCGTGGTTTCGAGGGCTTTTAAAATTCCTTCTTCAATTTTGAAAATAGATTTGTCCAATGCTTCCGCAATTTCCTGGTAGCTTACCATTATTTGTTTAGGAATCCCGGTCACAAGGTCGCGACCGTTTACAGGCATATCGTCCGGAGCATTGTCTATATCCTTCATTGCAGCCCCTATTTGAATTTTAATCTGTTCGGCCGTACGTTCACCGATTAATAAACTGTGGTACCGCCGCAATGCCTCCATAATATCAGCAGTAAACTCATCGCCCGCCACTCTTATCGATTGGTCGCAAACTATTCCCGCAAGCGCAATCACCGTGATGCCGGTAGTACCGCCACCTATGTCGATTATCATATTTCCAACCGGCTCTTCCACGTCGATTCCAATTCCGAGGGCGGCAGCCATAGGCTCGTGCAATAAATAAACTTCTTTTGCTCCGGCCTGCTCTGCGCTATCCCTTACTGCACGTTTTTCCACTTCGGTAATGCTGCTGGGAATACAAATCATCATGCGCCAGCTCGGGGGAAAAAGAGGTTTTTTCTGGTAAATCTTTTTTATCATCTCGCGGATCATCAGCTCTGCAGCATTAAAATCAGCGATAACTCCATCTTTTAAAGGGCGAACGGTACGGATACTTTCATGGGTTTTTTCGTGCATCATCAATGCTTTTTTGCCCACAGCCAAAATATTTTTTGGGTTGTTGCGATCCAATGCTACTATCGACGGCTCATTTACAACTACCACATCATTATGAATGATAAGCGTGTTGGCAGTTCCTAAATCTATCGCAATCTCCTGTGTGAAAAAATTAAAAAGGCCCATCTGTTAATAAGGTATTGAATATTTATAATGCCTGCAAAGTTGTGGAAATAATTTGGAATTACAACCTAATACTATTGAAGGTTTTATATGGAACGTAATTGAAATTTGTAAATTGTTTTAATGCGAATTTTTATATAAAAAAAAACGCCATTTTTGAAATGACAACACAATAAAGCAATAAATACGCCTAATTTTTATTTTGGTGTTTTGTTCAAAAAAAAAATAGCAATATACGGGTCGGAAAGCCCTGCTTACAGATTTATATTTGTGCCTTACGAATAAAAAAATTTAAATGGAAGAACAGCAAAAAATTGATTTTGATAGAATAGCCGCTGCCATTGATTACATTAAAGTCAATTTTAAATCCCAACCTACTTTGGAACAAATGGCGGCGCATATTTTTATGAGCCCACATCATTTTCAAAGAATGTTTACCAGGTGGGCAGGTACCAGCCCTAAAAAATTTCTTCAATACATTAGTGTTCAATATGCCAAATCTTTACTTTTTGAAAATAAAAAAACACTTTTTGATACCTCGATTGAATCAGGTCTTTCGGGGAGTGGCCGCCTGCACGACCTTTTTATCAGCATCGAAGGGATGACGCCCGGCGAGTATAAAAATGGCGGAGAAAACTTATGTATCAATTATGATTTTTTTCAAAGCCCTTTTGGTAAAATCGTTATTGCCTCTACCGCTAAAGGGATTTGTCAGCTTTCGTTTACCGATAAAGAAGAAGACGCGGTTCAGGCCTTAAAAAGCAAATTTCCCAATGCAGTGTTCCAAAAAAAGGCAGACCAGCTTCAAAAAAATGCAGCCGCAATTTTTTTTGCAGATTGGAATAATTTACCGCTGATAAAGCTTCACCTCAGGGGAACCGAATTTCAGCTTAAAGTATGGGAAGCCTTATTAAAAATTCCTGTTGGCAAACTGACCACCTATGGCAAAATTGCCAAAGACATTAAAATGCCGGCCGCATCCCGCGCTGTAGGTACGGCAGTGGGAGCCAATCCCGTGGCGTGGCTTATTCCCTGCCATCGTGTAATTCAGTCTTCAGGAATATTTGGCGGCTATCATTGGGGAACTGCAAGGAAGACTGCTATTATCGGGTGGGAAGCCGCTAAAATAAATGAAGATGATTTCCGGTATACTGAAGAGAATTAAAAAATTTAATCTACAAACTCATAACCTATATCACCACGGTAGTTCATTCCTTCAAATGAAATTTCATCCAGGATACTTTTGGAAAGTTCAATTGCATCGCCCAACCCATCTGCCATTGCCGATACGGCCAATACTCTTCCTCCATTGGTAACGGTTTTGTCGCCCATCTTTTTTGTGCCTGCATGAAAAACCTGTGTGCCCATTCCTTCGTCATTAATATGTTTGATAGCTTCGGGGTTTTCAAGATAATTGAATTCTATCTCCCTGCCCTTTTCATAATCGCCCGGATAGCCGCCGCTGACAGCGACGATGGTTACTGCATCATTTTTTTCAACTTCGATTTTTTGTTTATCTAATTTTTGCTGATGCATGGCAACTAATAATTCAACCAAATCATTTTTTAAACGGATTAAAACCACTTCCGTTTCCGGATCGCCCATTCTGCAATTGTATTCAATTACCACCGGCTCTTCTGCTACCTTTATCAAACCAAAAAAAATAAAGCCTTTGTAATCAATTTCTTCCCTTAGCAATCCTTTGATGGTTGGCTCAATGATCTGATCGGAAATTTTTTTCATGAAATGATCGGTAGCAAAGGGCACGGGGCTGATAGCTCCCATTCCACCTGTATTTGGGCCTTTGTCGCCCTCGCCTATTTTTTTATAATCTTTTGCCTCGGGCAGCACTACATAGTTTTTGCCGTCGGTCAATACAAAAACACTTAGTTCAATTCCATCCAAAAATTCTTCTACTACTACTTTTTTGCCTGCGTTTCCAAATTTAGATTTTTGAATCATCAGCTCATATTCACTTAGCGCTTCTACATAATTATTGCAGATAATTACGCCTTTCCCGGCAGCCAGGCCATCGGCTTTTAGTACCACCGGCAACGGATGGTGCTGTATGTATTGCATTCCCTCGTCAAAATTTGTGATATCAAATTCCTTGTATTTTGCCGTAGGGATTGAGTATTTTTTCATGAATGCCTTCGCAAAAGCTTTGCTGCCTTCCAGTTGGGCGCCTGCTTTTGATGGCCCGGTGATTATTATATTTTTTAATGCTTCGTCTGAGGAAAAGAAATCAAAAATGCCATTGACCAAAGGCTCTTCAGGGCCTACCACTACCAAATCAATTTTCCTTTGCAGGCACACTTTTTTTACGGCCTCAAAATCATTGATATTGATTTCTATATTTTGTCCCAATTCAGCAGTGCCGGCATTGCCTGGCGCAATCCATAATGTATCGCATAATTTACTCTGGCTGATTTTCCAGCAATAAGCATGTTCTCTGCCGCCTGATCCGAGAATTAGAATATTCAAAACAAATTGATTTTATATGAAGAAAAAGATTTGCAAGTTATGAAACTTACCGTTTCTGTTACTTCTGAAAAACTCTTAACATCAATTTATCTAAAATGCAGCACGCATTTAAAATTAATTATTATTTTACAATCTTCTTTTCCACAAAGCTTTTAAAATTTATCAAAAACACGTAAATAGCTACTTATGCAGAAAACAAGCGAAAATACAGGACACCCTCCGGCGTTATTTATCCTTTTTTTTACCGAAATGTGGGAAAGGTTTAGCTATTATGGAATGCGTGCGCTATTAGTTTTGTTTCTCGTAACATCTTTGATAGATGGCGGATGGGCCTGGGAAAGAAAAGAGGCGCTGCAGCTTTATGCAGTATACACAGGCCTCGTTTACCTTACGCCTATCATCGGCGGATGGATTGCAGATAAGTTTACGGGTTATAGAAAAGCAGTAATACTTGGCGCCATCATAATGACTGTTGGCCATGCCTGCATGGCTGCCGAAACCCACGCTTTTTTTTATACAGGCCTTGCCTGTTTAATTCTTGGAAATGGTTTATTTAAACCAAATATTTCATCCATTGTCGGCCAGTTGTATACCAACGAAGGTTCCAAAAAGGATTCAGCCTATACGATATTTTATATGGGCGTGAATGCGGGTGCGTTCCTTGGCATTTTGCTGTGCGGATATATTGGCGAAAAAGTGGGCTGGAGTTATGGTTTTGGTTTAGCGGGGATATTTATGTTTTTAGGCATGCTGCAATTTTCCTTTGCTCAAAAAATATTTGGCAACATTGGCCTTTCACCGAAAAAAGAAGAAGAGTTAGCTAAGGTAAATCCTCATGCAAATCCGGTTACTGAGGAAATTGTGGAAGAAAGTCATTTATCAAAAAAGATTATCCGCGACAGGATTTTTGTAATTGTGGTTTTTTCCGTTTCCACTATTTTTTTCTGGATGGCTTTTGAACAAGCGGGAGGCTCTATGACCATATTTGCAAAAGACTACACAAACCGTGTTTTAGCAGGCGAAAGCGCCGCCGTATTTAAATGGGTAAATACGCTGCTGGTGGTGGTGCCTATGATTATTCTTACCATTGTTTTAATCAATCTTTTCAAAAAAACATTTAAGAAATATGCGTTGTCAAATGCATTTCTTGGTTTAAGTTTTATCATCATCTGGGGACTCATCATCTGGATGCTTAATAAAGAATTTACCGCTCCTGTAGCAGAGGTGCCTGCCTCGTGGTTTGGCATTTTAAACTCATTTTTTATCATCACTTTTGCGCCTTTATTTTCAAAAATCTGGGAAAGCAGGTTTAATCCTTCAGGGCCTGTAAAATTCGGGCTGGGCCTCGTTTTACTCGGTATTGGATTTGCCATCCTGGCCTTTGGCGGATTGTCTATTGAAAAGGGCGCGCAAACTGCTTCTGTAAGCATGGTATGGCTGATTCTTGCTTATCTCTTTCACACATTAGGCGAGCTTTGTGTTTCCCCCGTAGGCCTTTCTTATATCAGCAAACTTTCTCCGGTAAAAATTCTCGGCCTCATGTTTGGAATTTGGTTTGTGGCCACTTTTATTGCTAATACTTTGGCCGGCCTTACAGGAAGCCTTATCGACAGCATCACCCAACAATATTCCATTTCTACCTTCTTTATGATTTTTACTGTAATTCCGATAGCCGCCGGGCTTGTTATGTTTGGATTGAAGAAATCGCTGATTAAAAAGATGCATGGCATTCATTAAGCAGCATCGGTTTTTGACCAGCCAATAACAATAGTTTTATTTTAAAAGAAATAAAAAAGCCCTATTTATCGCTTTACTATCTGAAAGGTTTTTGGTGCTAACGATGAGAGATATATCTGCCTGCAATAAAAATTAGCAGCTTTTTTTAAATTCTGTGTACTTTAGAATTCATTAAAAATAATTTTAAACCAAACACAGTATGGAAGACACAACAATTCCTGCCGATATTGCCGAACAAAAAAAAGGCAAGCATCCTAAAGCGCTTTATGTACTTTTTATGACGGAAATGTGGGAGCGGTTTGCTTATTACCTGATGGTAGGAATTTTATTGCTTTATTTGATTGACGATAAAACGGGCGGCAAAGGAATGACTGAAAAAATGGGCGCTGACGTAGTAGGAAGCTTTATCGCGCTTGTGTATCTGACGCCTTTTATCGGTGGCTTGATTGCCGATAGATATTTGGGGTATATTAAATCTATTTTTTTAGGTGGAACGTTGATGGCGCTTGGTTATTTTGGCCTTGCCCTTCCGGGAAATATCGCGCTTTATGTTTCCCTGTTGCTTATCATTGTGGGCAATGGTTTTTTCAAACCTAACATTTCTACTATTCTTGGGAATATCTACAACCGTGAAGATCTGAAACCATTAAAAGACAATGCCTATAATATTTTTTATATGGGCATAAATATCGGCGCACTCTTTTGCAATTTTGTGGCTGCCTATTTAAGAAATCAATATGGATGGGGCTATGCATTTGCCGCAGCCGGCGTGGGTCTTGTGATAGGAATGATTGTTCTGGCCACCTCTCTAAAGCGGGTGCGGGTGGGGGAGATAAAGAAAGAAAAGCGGCCGGAAGATATGCCGATTGGTAAAATATTGGGCTACGTTTTTTTGCCTGCCGTAATTGCTGCTATTATTGGATGGATAGTTCCTTCCATGGTTTTTGGTTCTACACTGTTGGGGAGCAAATCCAATGATGCGTTTATCTTCGCATGCCTTCCTATCATCGCATTTTATATTTCACTTTATGTAAATGCCAAAGGCTCGGACAAGCGGGGAATTGGTGCCTTACTTTTTATATTTTTCATTTCAATTATTTTTTGGACTATTTATAATCAAAATTCTACTTCGCTTACTTTGTGGGCGCAAAATTATACCGACAGAACTGTGTCGCCAACTGCCGAAAAAATTGCAGGTTCTCTTGGGTTTTTGCAAACCGTAAGCGATACGCCCCGCATGGTAAATAAAGTTGATGAGCACCTTGTAGATGTAAAAGACCATGCGGAGATTGCATCTCCCTACAATGAGTATAGTTCAAAGCTGGTAGATGGCAATATCGTGGACAATCAAACGAAGATTGTACAGGAACTGGGCCCTGATCCGTATTTTAATAATGTGCCGAAGAGCGAGTGGCCGCCCAATCACAGCGAGAAATTAGCTAACACCGAATTATTTCAATCTATTAACCCATTATTTATTATTGTTCTCACACCCTTGCTGGTGATGCTGTTCAGTTATTTGCGCAGGAGAAATAAAGAACCCACCACTGCTACCAAATTTGGTTTGGCAATGTTTATTTCCGGCTGTTCCTCGCTTGTAATGGTATTTGCTATCATGTCGGTAGCTTCAGTTTACCAGGATAAAACTTCTCCGTATTGGCTTTGGGGAACCTATTTTGTGTTTACCATCAGCGAACTACTTTTAAGTCCTATCGGTTTATCGTTTGTGTCAAAGCTGGCACCTGCCAGGCTCACCGCACTGCTGATGGGTGGCTGGTTTTTGTCCACTTCCATCGGGGGCAAACTTGCGGGAGTTATGACCAGCTTTTGGAATGACTTTACCGATAAAAAGATTTTTTTCCTTATACTCGTAGTGTCGGCATTTATAGGGGGAGTTTTAATTTTCAGTAGGCTAAAATTTTTGAATGCGATTGTAAAAGAAAAAACAGGTTCGGCTTAAAAAAATTCCACTAATGATACAGAGCGTTTTCACATTTTTCTAAAATGCAACCACATAAAAAGAACAGATAACAAAGTGACTATCTTAAATACGATTCTGCAACATAAAATAGTGGCCATACTCCGCGGCTTTAAAAAAGACGATGTCCCGAATATCGCAGAAGCCTTATACGAAGGTGGAATTCGCCTGCTTGAAGTAACGCTTAATTCCGCAGATGCGCTGCATCTTATACGTACGCTTTCCGTTAAATATGAAGATAAAATGCTAATAGGCGCCGGCACTGTACTAACGGTGAAGGATGCACGAAAAGCCATAGATACAGGTGCAAAATTTTTAATTTCTCCTATTACCGATACGGAAGTAATCAAAACTGCGCTGGACAGTGCAGTGGTAAGCATTCCCGGAGCTTTTACGCCTTCTGAAATTTATACCGGCTATGAGCATGGGGCAGATTTAATAAAAATCTTTCCTTCCCCAAGCCCGGAATATATTAAAAATCTCCTGGCGCCCTTAAATAATATTCCGGTGATGCCAACTGGAGGTATCGGGCTTGAGAATATAAAAGCTTACAAAAATGCAGGGGCATCTGCTTTTGGTATCGGCAGCTCGCTGGTGAATAGCAGGGAGGAAATTAATGATTCCTATCTAAAAAATCTAAGTGCAAGAGCTCAACAGTTTGTTGACATTATCAAACAGGATTAATAGTGTTATTATGAAAATCAAAAGCTATAATTTATACCAGGTGTCACCACGCTGGCTTTTTTTGCAAATCCTGACTGACGAAGGCATTGCAGGCTGGGGCGAACCTGTTATAGAAGGAAAGGCTTATACCGTTAAAGCAGCGGTGGAAGAATTAATGCAATATTTGATTGGCAAAGATCCGCTGCGGATAGAAGACCATTGGAACACGCTATATCGCGGCGGATTTTATCGTGGCGGCCCTGTTTTGATGAGCGCTATATCAGGTATTGACCAGGCCTTATGGGATATAAAAGGCAAATTTTACAACGCGCCAATCTATGAACTAATGGGAGGCAAGGCGAGGGATAAAATGAAAATTTATTCATGGATAGGAGGCGACAGGCCATCCGATATTGCTGTTGGAGTAAAAGAGGCGATGGCTAATGGATTCACTGCCATAAAGATGAATGCAACCGAGGAAATGCAATACATTGATTCTTTTGAAAAAGTAGAACGTGCACTGGAAAGGGTAGCAACTGCAAGAGAAACAGGTGGAAGTTCGTTTGGCATTGGCATAGATTTTCATGGGCGGGTTCATAAGCCTATGGCGAAAGTATTGGCAAAAGAACTGGAGCCATTCCATCCCATGTTTATCGAAGAACCCGTGCTCCCGGAAAATAATGAAGCCTTAAAAGAAATTGCACAACATACTTCTATTCCTATTGCAACCGGCGAAAGAATGTTCAGCCGATGGGATTTTAAAAATCTTTTTAAAGAGGGTTATGCTGATATCATTCAGCCTGATGTTTCCCATGCAGGAGGCATTACAGAATGTAAAAAAATTATTTCGATGGCTGAAGCATACGATGTGGCTGCGGCGCCACATTGCCCGCTGGGCCCGATTGCGCTTGCTGCCTGTCTGCAGGTAGATGCCACGTGCCATAACGTTTTTATCCAGGAACAAAGCCTTGGCATTCATTATAACCAGGGAAGCGACCTGCTTGATTATTTAAAAGATAAATCTGTTTTTGAATATGCAGAAGGATATGTACAAATACCGTCCGGGCCTGGCCTTGGAATTGAAATTGATGAGGAATATGTAAAAAAAATGGCTAAGGAAGGCCATAACTGGAAAAATCCCGTTTGGCGACATAAAGATGGAAGCGTTGCTGAATGGTGATAAGACAAAATATCCTGTGCTTTTTTACCGAAAATAGAAATTCTTTTTATTTACTAGTTTACTGCCTTTAAGAATCTAAAACTCTTTCCATCTGCATGCTGCGCGAGCCTTTTACCAGGATTTGTGAATTTTGTGGGCTAACTTTTTTAAACCATTCATTTGCCTGCCGCGAATTTTCAAAGTTGATATACGGTTGCTTTACATCATTAAACTGTTTGCCAACAAGTACTACCGCATGCCATTTGTATTTATCTATTAAGGAAACGATTTCTTCGTGTTCTTTTTGACTGTCCACGCCAAGTTCCATCATACTGCCCAGCAAAAGAATTTTTTTGTCGCCTTTCATATTCGCAAAATTTTCTATGGCGGCTTTCATGCTGCCGGGGTTCGCATTATAGGCGTCTAAAATAATCGTGTTAGAATCTTTGGTGATTAATTGTGAGCGGCTGTTGGAAGGCTGATAATTTTCAATGGCTTTCTTGATATTTTCATCACTTACTTTAAAATATTCACCAATGCAGGAAGCGGCCACCAGGTTGGGCAAATTATAATTTCCTACCAGTTGCGATTGGATAGTAAACGAACTTTTTCCACTGATTTTTATTTCCAAAAAAGGGTCGGTTTCCAAAATTTCGCCGTGAATGTTGCCGCCGTTGCTACCGTAACAAACGGCATCTTTCAGCTTTTTTCCCATGTCAAAAACAGCAGGATCGTCGGCATTGACGAAGGCAGTTCCACCATGCAACTTGAGATAATCAAAAAGCTCGCCTTTGCCTTTTTTTACATTTTCGGCCCCGCCAAATCCTTCAAGATGCGCCTTGCCTATATTGGTTATTAATCCAAAATTGGGTTTGGCATATTCGCAATACGAAGCAATTTCATGAAGATGGTTGGCGCCCATTTCGATGACAGCCATTTCCGCGTCCGGTTTTATTTTTAAAATCGTAAGCGGAATTCCGATTTGATTATTCAGGTTTCCGGCTGTTGTGTAGGTTTTATAGGTGGTAGCAAGCACTTCATGAATCAGTTCTTTGGTGGTGGTTTTTCCGTTGCTTCCCGTGATGGCGATAAAGGGAATATCAAATTGTTCGCGGTGAAATTTTGCCAATTGCTGCAGCGTCTTCAATGCATCTTCTACATAAATAATTCTTTCATCCTCCCATTGAAATTCATCCGCTATTACATAGGCGGCCCCCAGTTCCAATGCGCTTTTTGCGAATTGATTTCCATTAAAATTCGGGCCTTTCAGCGCAACGAATATTTCATCCTTTTGCAGTTTTCTCGAGTCGGTTTGGACGTTAGGAAACCGTTTGTAAATTCCATAAATCTCTTCCATTTTCATGGAGCAAATGTAATATTTCCGTTTTCCCGGTAAAAAAATAGCTAAAAAGATTTTAAAAGACAAGGAGTATAATAATTGCGTATTGGCATTTAAAAACGAAAATATAAAAAAACGTTATTTATCGGTTTGCTATACCAGGCTTTTCTGCCAGGCGGCCAAAAAGCAAAGAATAGCCATTGGTATATTCTGATTTTACAATAGAAATTATCTCGTTTTCCATTATCTTTGCGACCTAAATTTAAAAACCTTGGCTACAAAGTTTTCTAAAGAAACTTATTTATACTGGTACGAGCTCATGCTTCTGATTCGCCGTTTTGAAGAAAAAGCAGGCCAAATGTATGGAATGCAGAAAATCCGGGGCTTTTGTCATCTTTATATCGGTCAGGAGGCGGTTGCTGCCGGTTGCATGACCGCCACAACGCCTGAGGATAAGTTTATTACTGCTTATCGCGATCATGGACTTGCCATTGCCAAAGGAGTAACCGCTAAAGAGTGTATGGCCGAATTATACGGTAAAGCTACGGGATGTAGCAAGGGAAAAGGTGGAAGTATGCACTTTTTTGGAGTGCAGCATGGCTTTTTTGGTGGTCATGGAATTGTGGGCGCTCAAATTGGTACCGGTGCGGGCCTGGCTTTCGCTGAAAAATACCTCGATACTGAAAATGTGGTTCTTTGCTTTTTTGGAGACGGCGCGGCACGGCAGGGAATTTTGCATGAAACTTTTAACCTCGCCATGTTGTGGCAATTGCCGGTAGTTTTTATTTGTGAGAATAATAATTACGCCATGGGGACTTCAGTAGCGCGCACTTCTAATGTGTTGGATATTTATAAATTAGCTGACGCCTATGAAATGCCCGGCGACCAGGTGGATGGCATGATTCCAGAAACGGTTCATGAGGCTGTATCCAGAGCAGTGAAAAGAGCACGCGAAAAAGGCGGACCCACTTTGCTTGAGATAAAGACTTACCGCTATAAAGGCCACAGTATGAGTGATCCAGCCAAATACAGAAGCAAAGAGGAAATGGAAGAATATAAGCTGAAAGATCCGATTGAAACCACCAGAATCAAATTGCAGGAAAATTTTGGGGTTACCGACGAAGAAATTGAGCAAATAAGCGAGAGAGTAAAAAATGAGGTGGCGGAAGCCGTTCAATTTGCCGACGAAAGTCCTTACCCGGATGATGACGAAATATACAAAGATGTATACGCTGAAGAAGATTATCCTTTCATTACCGATTAATATTTTCCAAAAAATAAAATAGAAGATTTAAATGGCTGCGAGTAAAGCACATACACATGAGGTAGATGTAGTTGATAAAGTCCGTGGTTTTTGGGCTGTTTACAACAAACCGATTTCTTATATCGGTTCTGCAATAGTAATATTGTTTATTGGCTGGATGGTCTATAAATACATGTTTAAAGTGCCTAAACAAGAAAAGGCTGATAAAATCGTTTTCGTTACCCAAAAATATTTTAGTGAATTTACCGGGGCTACTGATTCTGCAAAAATATTGTTGGCAACAAAAGTTTTAAATGGCGATGGCACCAACCCCGGTGCTTTGAAAATTATTAATCAATATTCTGGCACACCTGCCGCTAACCTTTGTGAATATTATGCAGGCGCCTGCTATTTGCAGTTAGGACAGTATGCTAAATCCATCAAGTTTTTGAAAAATTTTGATGCCAACGGAGCAGATCAGATAAAAAGCCGCGCACTCGGAATGATGGGAGATGCAAGTGCCGAATTAAATAAAAATGATGATGCGTTGGATTATTATCAGAAAGCCGCGAACGTGAATGAAAAGGATACTTACACTTCATCTGAATTTCTTTTTAGGGCTGGATTATTTGCCGAGTCAATTGGCAAGCAAAAAGAAGCCATAAACCTTTTCAAAAAAATTAAGACAAACTATCCATTATCGCCGAAAGCAGCAGAGGTGGACAGATACCTTGCAAGGCTTGGAGAATTTTCAGAATAACATTTTAAATAATGGCAATAGTCAACCAAAATCTTTATGATATTGATACAGGCATTCTTCCGAAGGATGCCTGTATTGTTATTGTGCACACCCAGTGGAATCAGGAAATAGTAAATAAACTCGTAGATGGATGCAAAAGCATCTTAGATGAATACCAGATGACTAATTA
Organism: Ginsengibacter sp.; assembly: GCA_051954975.1. Taxonomy (GTDB): domain Bacteria; phylum Bacteroidota; class Bacteroidia; order Chitinophagales; family Chitinophagaceae; genus Ginsengibacter. Next base: position 377,675 of record JBQCHE010000002.1, read on the forward strand.
TAGAATCATCAGTGTTCCCGGAGCATTCGAAATTCCATTTGCTATAAAAAATTTTTGGGACACGTATCAGAATAAGTTTGAAAAACCCCAGGCATTTATAGCGCTGGGTTGTGTTCTTAAAGGGGGCACTCCCCATTTTGATTATGTGTGCAAAGCAATCACTGATGGCGTTCTTCAACTCAATTTGCTTTTGCCGGTACCTACTATTTTCGGAGTTCTTACCGTAGATAGCCAGCAGCAGGCAGATGAAAGAACAGGCGGTATTCATGGAAATAAAGGCGAAGAGGCAGCCTTAACTGCTTTAAAAATGATTACTCTGAAATATAGTAAATAGAATTTTAGGCAATTATTCTATATTCTTACTTATGAAGGTTCAATTATTTATACCCTGTTTTGTTGATCACCTGTATCCTGAGACGGCGATGAATATGGTGAAAGTGCTTGAGAAAGCTTGTTGCGATGTGAGATATAATACCAACCACACATGTTGCGGGCAGCCGGCGTTTAATGCCGGTTTTTTAGAAAACGCAAAAAGCGTTGCGGCAAAATTCATTAAAGATTTTGAGGACTCTGATTATATCGTAGCACCTTCAGCTTCTTGCGTTGGTTTTGTTAGAAATTACTATTCAAGTCTTTTTGAAAATTCTTCTCAACATAACCTGGTGAAAATCCTGGCAGAAAGGACTTTTGAATTTACCGAGTTTTTAATACAAATAGTTCATATCGAGAACTATGGAGCTGAATTAAATGTGAAAGCTACTTATCACGACAGTTGTGCTGCGCTTAGAGAATGTAAAATTAAAGACGCGCCAAGGCGATTACTTTCCAAAGTGAAAGGGCTGGAGTTGATTGAAGTGGCTGAAAATGACACTTGTTGTGGATTTGGAGGTACTTTTTCTACTAAATTTCCGGAAATTTCACAGGCAATGGCTGATCAAAAAATCGGAAATGTGATCAACACAGGCGCCACCCATATAATTTCTACGGATCTTAGTTGCCTGATGCACCTCGAAGGTATCATTAAGAAGAAATCAATTCCATTAACAACGCTGCATATTGCCGACGTATTGGCAACCGGTTGGGAATAAAACTCAATATTACGCTTGCTTGTATTATTTCTATTTTATATCTTCAAAGATTGAAACCCTTCTTATGCTTACCTTTCAAATCTGCATTGATTATGGAAATATTACCTTTTATTTTTTCGATATATGGGGATAATAATCAAAGAATTAGTATTTTTGACACTAATAGCTTTTGTTGCTAACCATGTAAATTGAGCGAAATAATAGTTGGATATATAAAAATAAGCCACCTAACTCGCATATAATCCGATCTCCCCCAATATATTTTTTAACCTCTTCAGGAAAACACGTGAATGAATACTAATTTCCCAAAACTTTATTGTACGATTCCGATTATATTTTCATTTCTTATTGTGCATACAGAAACTTATGGCCAGGCAGATGTGATCATGAATCACAATGACTTAAAAAGAACCGGGTGGAATAATAAAGAAACCATACTTGCGACAGACAATGTAAGCGGAGGGAATTTCGGAAAAATTTTTTCCCGCGATGTAGATGATGAAATTTATGCGCAACCCCTGGTTCTGGGTAATTTGCCCATAGCCGGAGGAGTTCATAATGTTGTATTTGTCGCCACAGTTAATAATACCTTATATGCATTTGATGCTGATGATCCAAATGCAAGTTCACCTTATTGGAAGGTTAATTTAACCTATGATCCGGCTAATTACAGGCCGGTAAATAAAGCGGATATGACAGGAGCTTGTGGCGGCCATTACGCAGATTTTAGTGGCAATATGGGAATTGTTGGAACTCCGGCAATAGATACGGCAACGAATACACTGTATGTGGTGGCACGAAGCAAGAGTAAAACGAGCGAAGATTATGTTCAGTATTTACATGCGATTGATGTAACCACAGGGGCAGAAAAATGTGGAGGCCCGGTCTTAATAACTGCCACTGTCCAAGGCTCAGGCGATGGCAGTGTGGGTGGCAATATTACTTTTAATGCCCAGACACAAAACCAACGGCCAGGTCTTTTATTATATGGTAATACGGTGTATATTTCATGGGCATCCCATTGCGACTGGCGTCCTTATCATGGATGGGTAATGGGTTATGATGCGACTAACCTTCATCAAAAGTATGTTTATAACGCAACGCCTGAAGGCGGTCACGCTGGAATATGGATGAGTGGGCAAGCGCCATCTGTTGATGATGATGGAAATATTTATGTTACAACAGGAAATGGTACTACGGGGATCGGCGGCAATCCGAATGATACAACTAACAGGGGCTCAAGCCTTATCAAACTTTCACCTGAATTAAAAGTGCTTGACTTTTTTACTCCGTCTAACTATCAATATTTAAATGATGCCGATAAAGATTATGGTATTAACGGCGCCTTGCTGGTACCTGGCACAAATTTATCTTTATCGGGAAGCAAAGATGGAGGTCTGTATGTAATTGATAACGCTCAAATGGGCGGTTTCAAAGCTGATAACTCAAACGTAATTCAAAGGTTGAACTTTGGCGATGCAGGCACTTACAATACACGCCACCTGTATGGTTCACCGGTTTATTATAAGGACATTTATAACAATGAATATATTTACGGATGGGCTGAAAGGGGCTATTTACAACAAGTTCCTTTTAACAGGGCTGAAATGAAATTTGATACACTAAATACTAAATATGGCATTGCGATGTTACCGTATGCCTATATGCCCGGCGGTATTCTGTCTCTTTCTTCAAATGGATCTAAGCCTGGAACAGGTATTTTATGGGTAAACCGAACGCTTACTGGCAATCCAAATCAAATGGTGGTCCCCGGCGCGCTACAAGCTTTCGATGCTATGGATGTTACACATGAATTATGGAACAGTAACTGGAACAGCAAACGTGATTCAGTTGGCAAACATCCAAAATTTGTTCCTCCTACCATTGCCAATGGAAAAGTCTATATGGCCACTTTTTCCAACAAACTAAACGTGTATGGCCTTAATCCACCTCCGGCTTCAGAATGTTCTGCCACTTTACCTCCGATGTGGCAAAGCGCTGATATAGGTTATGTGGCCTTTGCCGGAGATGTTTGCGTTGATAATGGAACATTCAGCATTACAGCGTCAGGCGACGATATTTGGAATACGAAGGATGCATTTCACTATGTATTTCAGCAGGTAATAACAAACGAAACCGAAATGACCATACGTGTAAAATCCATAAAAAATACTGATGATTCTGCAAAAGTCGGTATTCTGTTTAGACAAAGTCTTGACCCCGGATCAGCGTATGTTTTTTTAAGCCTTATTCCTTATAACAGAATAATTATAACACAACGTAAAAAACAAAATATTGCTGCTACTAATTATGGAATTTCCTATGTTCAAAGTGCTCCGTATTGGTTAAGAATTTATAATAGAGGCAACAAATATATCTTCTACTCTTCGCCTAATGGGACCGATTGGACTAAATTAGATTCATTAACCCTGGCGCTGGGTACCAATCCTTATGTTGGGATTGCCTATACCCCAAAAAATAATACTCTGCTGGATACGGCGGTTGTAGATAACGTTGCTCTACGAATCAGCGGAGTCCTTGATTCTAATTTACTTACTTTCACAGGAAAAAATCAAAATAATAGGAGCGCCGTACTTTCATGGATTACTGCAAATGATGCAAACAATAACTATTTTGAAGTTCAAAGAAGTAAGGGAAATAGTGATTTCGAAACCGTAGGAACTGTCAAAGCTGTTGGAGGCCATTCACAATCAAAAGAATACGGGTTTATCGACTACCTGCCTGAAGATGGCAATAACTATTACAGACTAAAACAAGTGAACAAATCGGGCCAAATTTGTTATTCTTCAGTGGTGTCTGTAAAATTTAATTTAAAAGCAATTATTATTTACCCCAACCCGGCATACGATAAAATTTATATTCGGAATAACGACAACTTTAGCAACGGGAATAAAATAATGGCGAGTATTTTAGATTTATCCGGAAAATTAATTTTTAAAAAAGAGTTTGACACTTATGGGGTTAATATTAATACTTTAAATATTCCGAAGCACATCGCTGAAGGTATGTATGTATTAATGATCACAAATAATAAGGGAGAAAAACACATCGAAAAAGTTTATATTAACCGCCGATAAATTATTGTGGGACACTCGGATCCTGGTTGAATAAGGTGCATAGGAATGCAAACAACTCAGTATGCTTTTCTTTGAACATTACCGGTTGATTGAAGAAATATTCAGAAGCAACGGCAAAAAATTCAGCTTGGTTATATGCGCCATAGGGATTAAAATCAGATTGCTGAAGCATAATTTTTTCAATGTTTTGATTCATTAGCGAAAACCATTTTGAACTATTTTTCTTTGCGAACAAAGTTTCCGGCAATCCATCTACGTCGCCGTCTTCTTTATCCAGTAAATGCACAAATTCATGAATTCCGGTATTTGAAGTAGACAGGCCGTTGAGAAAACCTTCGCGCAAAGCAGGTTTTGATAAAATCATTATTCGCTGCATTGGGCCGGTACCAATCAGGCCAAGTGTGTTTTTTTCATAGCCCGATGCAAGGAAATTTTCTTTGTTGAACGTAGCGGGATAGAGTAAAACGTTTTTTAAATTGTAGTATTTCCAGTTTTTAAAACCAAAAATAGGAATAACGGCGCTGCAAGCCACAAGAAGTATATCAAGATCTTCCACACTGGTATCAACTCCATCGATTCGGACATAACTCAGAAAATCCTTCATTTTTTCTTCAAAGCGTAGCCTGCTCTTTTCCGTTAGTCTTTGGTAATAAGAGACATGATTAAGTAAAATATCCTTATAATTTTCTGGAAGAGTTACTTTTTTTACAGGTCTTTTATACAAAATAAAAAATACAACAACTAAAGCCAATCCAAATAAAACAATTACAGGAGCCATATTCTTTGTATCAACTAAAATTAAGAAAAGCTTGTATAAGGCTGTTTGAAAATAAGAAATTGACGAATTTATTGCTTTACTGGCGTTAATAAGTTTCCGGCCTTATATAATGGGAAATTGAGCAGTTCCCACGATTGCCTTCATTGATACATCGTCTAAAAATTGGAGTATATTCAAAAGAACAAGTTCGAAGGAATTGAGTTTCTTTAATCAATCAGGCGTAATTTTTTTTCCATCAATAAATGGGGAATTGAAACTTCGGTAAACTCTTTTCCTATAACAGTGTATCCGAGTTTTTCATAAAATCCTACAGCAGTTTTTCTTGCGTGCATTCTGATTTTTTTAAAACCCGCATCCCGCGCCACATTTTCAGCAAAATACATCATGCTTGCTCCTATGCCTTTGCCCTGTAAATTGTTTGCTACAGCCATTTGGCGAAGCCTCACCGTGTTGTCATCTATTTTTTTTAATAAGCAGCATCCCAGTATTTTGTCTTCTTCAAAAGCGGCGATAAGAATATCGTTTTTTTCCTTTTCAAGTTCGTCTTTTTCAAATGAAAGTTTCAATGGCTTGCGCAAAATCTCATATCTAAGGCCAACCATTTGGTCGTATTCTTTAGTGCCATAATCTATTTGCTTAATTGGCATAAAAAATCTTCTTTTAATAATCGATAAAAATACAAGATTTTATCGTTGAGAAAAAGAATAATCAGCGAAAAAAAGAATCCGACACATTTAAATTATTAAAAGGGAAGTCGAAGTCAATAATGCATAAGGCTTTTCCAAACGAATTCATTTATAACACAATAGCAAACTACGGCTATATACATCATGGTTTAAAATACTCATTTTCGAGAGAAATAGTTATTATTTTTTTTTATCACAAAAAGTATATTTTTGTGGCCATATTAACTAAACTTTACAATCATGCAAGACGTTGCAACAAGAGTTAAAAAAATCATTGTTGACAAATTAGGTGTTGATGAAGCTGAGGTAACTACTGAGGCATCTTTCACCAACGATTTAGGCGCCGACAGTTTGGACACCGTTGAACTCATTATGGAATTCGAAAAAGAATTTAATATTTCCATTCCGGACGAACAGGCGGAAACCATTACCACCGTGGGCCAGGCAGTAGCATATCTTGAAGAGCATGCTAAGTAATCACATCATTTAACTTTGCAGGTAAGCTTATGGAATTAAAAAGAGTTGTAGTAACCGGGTTGGGGGCCATAACACCTTTAGGTAAAAACGTTTCTGAATATTGGGAAGGTTTGGCTAAAGGTGTTTCCGGCGCTGACTATATTCAGCAATTTGATTGCTCAAAATTTAAAACCAGGTTTGCCTGCGAAGTTAAAAATTTTGAACCCACTGAATTTCTCGATAGAAAGGAAGCCAGGAAATTAGACCGTTTTACACAATTTGCTTTAATTGCCAGTGATGAAGCAGTTAAAAACGCGGGCATTTCGGCAGAAAATACAAACCCGGACAGGGTAGGTGTCATCTTTGCAAGTGGCATAGGAGGTATTACCACTTTCCAAGACGACGTAATGGAATTTGCTCGTGGCGACGGTACGCCCCGCTTTAACCCTTTCTTTATTCCTAAAATGATATTGGATATCGCAGCCGGACAAATTTCAATGCGATATGGTTTTCGGGGGCCTAACTTTGCTGTAGTTAGCGCTTGCGCAAGCAGTACCAATGCCATTATCGATGCCTTTGATAATATAAGATTGGGAAAAGCAGATATCATTTTAACGGGCGGAAGTGAGGCAGTTATTTCCGAATCGGGTGTAGGTGGTTTTAATGCGATGAAGGCGCTCAGCGAAAGAAATGATGATCCCAAAACTGCTTCCAGGCCTTTCGATAAAGATCGCGATGGCTTTGTAATGGGAGAAGCGGCAGGTATCTTAGTGCTTGAAGAATTAGAGCATGCGCTGGCGAGAGGCGCGAAAATTTATTGTGAAATTGCAGGGGGCGGTGCCACGGCAGATGCCTATCATATCACTGCGCCGCATCCTGAGGGGCTTGGCGCAAAAAACGTAATGCGTATTGCTTTGTCAGAGGCAGGAATGCAGCCTGAAGATATTGATTATATTAATGTTCACGGCACATCTACTCCTTTGGGAGATATTGCAGAAACAAAAGCAATTTTGGAAGTATTCGGCGAAAGTGCCCACAATTTAAATATCAGCTCTACGAAATCAATGACGGGGCATTGCCTAGGAGCTGCAGGTGTTATAGAAGCTCTGGCTTGTATTCTGGCCGTTACCAAAAACGTAATCCCTCCAACTATCAATCATTTTACTGATGATCCTGCATTTGATCCCAAGTTGAATTTTACATTCAATAAAGCGCAGGAGAGAGAGGTGAATGCAGCACTGAGTAACACTTTTGGTTTTGGAGGCCACAATGCATCGATTATAATCAAGAAATATAAGCCGTAATATTCTTCAAATTTCTATTGTAATTTTTAGTATTGATAGGCTTTTGCCTGTTTTCAGTTTTCACCTGTTTCGATATAACAGATTAATTACCATCATTCTTTTTACAATTTATTATCTTCGTTTATAACCAAATTACTATCTAATTTGGGAAATTAAAGAGGAATCAGATTATGAACAGACTTAAAACTATTAAAAAACAATGGAACAACTTCTCCCCATAATCGTAGGAGCCGTCGCACTAATTATTGGCATTCTACTGGGAAAAATCATATTTGCAAAAAATACAAAACAAATCTTCGAAAACGCAAAAAATCAGGCACAACAAATCATTTCGGATGCACAGTCAAAAGCTGAAACGCTAAAAAAAGAAAAACAACTGGAAGCAAAAGAACATTTTGTTCAGTTGAAAGCGGAACATGAAAAGACAGTAAATCAAAGAAATCAAAAGCTAAGCGATGCGGAAAACAGGGTAAAACAAAAAGAACAATCACTCAATCAAAAGGATCAAAATCTTGAAAAGTTGCTCAAGGAAAATGAGGTTATTAAACAAAACCTCAACCGCCAGATTGAAGTAGTTAATATTAAACGAACCGAACTCGAAAAACATCAAGAGGAACATATCAAAAGGCTTGAAAAAGTTTCGGGCCTGACAGCGGACGAAGCTAAATCACAATTAATTGAAACACTTAAAAATGAAGCAAACTCCCAGGCGCTAAGCATCCAGCAGGAGATAGTGGATGATGCAAAACTTAGGGCAAATAAAGAAGCCAGAAAAATTATAATTCAAACTATCCAGCGAACTGCCTCAGAACAAGCCATTGAAAATGCTATTACCGTTTTCAATTTGGAAAGCGATGAAATAAAAGGCTCTATCATAGGCCGTGAGGGAAGGAATATTCGGGCCATAGAAGCTGCCACAGGCGTAGACCTTATCGTAGATGATACGCCTGAAGCCATTATTTTATCATGTTTTGATCCGTTACGCCGTGAAATTGCCAGGTTGTCGTTGCAAAGGCTGGTTGCTGATGGAAGAATTCATCCTGCACGCATTGAAGAGGTAGTTGAAAAAACCCGAAAACAAATTGAGGATCAGATTATGGAGATTGGCGAGCGGACTGTTATTGAACTGGGTATTCATGGGCTTCATAAAGAACTGGTTAGAATCGTAGGTAAAATGCGCTTCAGATCGTCTTATGGGCAAAACTTATTAATGCACAGTCGTGAAGTAGCAAATCTCTGTGGGATAATGGCAGCAGAACTGGGAATGAACGCCAAACTGGCCAAACGCGCAGGATTACTGCATGATATTGGAAAAGTGCCTGATGAAGAAACTGAATTAAGCCATGCTCTTTTGGGAATGAAGCTTGCCGAAAAATACGGTGAAAATCCAGCAGTATGCAACGCAATTGGAGCCCATCATGACGAAGTTGAAATGGAATACGTAATATCACCCGTGGTGCAGGCATGCGATTCCATGAGCGGGGCCCGGCCCGGCGCAAGGCGTGAAATAATGCAGCAATACCTGCAAAGAATCAAAGACCTTGAAAACCTGGCATTAGCCTACCAGGGCGTGGAAAAAGCCTATGCAATTCAGGCGGGCAGAGAACTAAGGGTGATTGTTGAATCAGAAAAAGTTACAGATAGTGAAAGCGATAAACTGAGCTTTGAAATAGCTCAAAAAATTCAAACTGAAATGGTATATCCCGGCCAGATTAAGGTTACTGTAATCCGCGAGAAAAGGGCTGTGAATGTTGCGCGTTAGGATGGGGATGAAGGGCTGGTTTTAAAAACCTGAATTATAATCTTTTCTTGCTACAATTTACAAAAATTGCCTTACATTTGCACTCCTAAAATAAAAAGCCATGAATGCAGTTGCATTTGTTCACGACCAGTTAACCAACAAAAAAGATTTTCCGAAATTTAAAGCAGGTGATAATATTACTGTAAATTATAAAATTGTAGAAGGTAATAAGGAAAGAATTCAAAGCTTTAAAGGCGATGTGGTAAAACGCCAGGGCGAAGGGGGCACTGCTACCTTCACTGTTAGAAAGATAAGTGATGGCGTTGGCGTTGAGCGGCTTTTCCCTGTATTTTCTCCCAGCATCGAAAGTATTAAGCTGCATAAAGTAGGAAAGGTTCGCCGTTCTAAATTATATTTCCTTCGTGAAAGAAGCGGTAAAAGTGCGAGGATAAAGGAAAAGAGAATCAAATAAAAGTTGTAAGAGATATAAAAAAACCGGAAAGCATCCTTCCCGGTTTTTTTATGGGTGTATGCAGCATTTTGCCCATAAAAAAATCTCAATTAACTGTCTTAAAACTCAGAATGGGTTAGGCAAAATGTGTTAAAATATTTAAAATAAGATTTAACCGTATTTAACTGTAGGATTTATGGCTGAGAAAATTATTCCCTTATCTTTGTATTCAAACTTAAAACCATGACTTTATTATTTTTTAAACCTGAATTTTTATTTTCTATGCCGGGTGGCACCGAGTGGATATTAATTCTGCTTGTCGTTTTATTATTTTTTGGCGGTAGAAAAATTCCTGACCTTATGAGGGGAATAGGAAGAGGGGTAAGGGAATTTAATGATGCAAAAGAAAGTGTAAAACGGGAATTGGATGAAGGGATGAAGGAAAAAGATAAACGCGCTGAGGCAGCGCAAAGGGAATTAGTAAAAGAAACGGAATCTGTAAAATAAATATTTCTATTATTTTCAAATAAAGGGTTGAGATGCGCATCTATTAAAGGTGAACATCTGAACCTTTTTTAATTAAAAAATTATTCAATTGTTTTCATACCAGGATATTGAAACGCTTCAAAATCAATTAAACGCCGGAACGATAGATTGTGTTGATGTTGTAAATTGTTATTTGGAAAGGATTAAGTCCAATAAGCTAAATGCCATCATTGATGTTTATGAATTGGAATCATTAGAGCAAGCCCGCATTCTTGATGAAAAAAGGAAATCAGGTAAAAAAACCGGGAAGCTGCATGGCGTAGTCATTACCTTAAAAGATGTAATTGCTCATAAAGGCCACCGGCTCACGGCTTCCTCAAAAATTTTGCAAAACTTTTCCTCAATTTATAATGCTACCTGCGTAAATAAATTATTGAAGGAAGATGCAATCATTATAGGAAGCTGCAATTGTGATGAATTTGCCATGGGCAATACCAATGAAAACTCCGTATACGGACGGGCGAAAAATGCACTCGATGAATCTAAAGTTTCAGGCGGATCCAGCGGTGGTTCTGCCGTAGCAGTGCAGGCCGGGTTGTGCATGGTGAGCCTTGGCAGCGATACCGGAGGCTCAGTAAGACAACCTGCCGATTTTTGCGGAATTGTGGGCATGAAACCTTCCTATGGAACTATCTCAAGATTTGGCCTCATTGCCTATGCCTCCTCTTTTGACCAGATAGGGGTATTTGCCAATAACATCCAGGACATAGAAGTGGTTTTGGATGTAATAAGCGGCTCCGATGAATTTGACAGCACAGTAAATCAACAAATGAATGCAAATTTTATTTTGCCTGGCGATAATACAAATAATTTGAAAAAGCCGCGCATTGCTTTGTTTAAGAATGCAATGCAGCATGAAAGCCTTGATCCGGAGATTAAAAAATCTATTTACGAATTGGCTGACGCCCTCGGAAAAGATGGCTGCGAAGTTCAGGAAATAGATTTTGACCTGATAGATTATATTGTTCCCGCTTATTATATTCTTACCACAGCAGAAGCCTCTTCCAATTTATCAAGGTATGACGGCGTTAGATATGGATTTCGCGACAAGGATGAGGTTGAAGATCTTGCGCTTTTTTATAAACGAAACCGCGGCAAAGGATTTGGTAAAGAAGTAAAAAAACGCATTATGCTGGGTACTTTTGTTTTGAGCGAAGGCTATTATGATGCGTATTTTACCAAAGCCCAGCAAGTGAGAAATATGCTATCCGGAAGAACCAGGGATATTTTTAATGAGTATGATTTTATTATTTTACCTACAGTTCCTTCCACTGCTTTTGAAGCAGGGAAAATGGAAAAGGATCCTATCGCAGCCTATTTAGCGGATATTTTTACGGTATATGCAAATTTAACGGGCATTCCCGGAATCTCACTGCCTTTGTTCAGGCATTCAAACGGGATGCCTTTTGGTGTTCAGTTACTGGCTGATAAGCATCATGAAGCAAAGTTGTTGCAATTTTCTAAAAACACTTTAAAAAATTATAAAAGTTATTCTTCGTGAAAAAAATCACATTGATTTTAATTTCTCTGCTGTTATTGCTTCAGCCATTTATGGCGGCAGCGCGTACTGCAGATGCTTCACGAGTTTTAACGGACACAATTGTTCCTAAACCTCCGGTAGACACCACTACTGAAAATAAAGTTATTACTGAAGTAATTGCTTCAGGAAGCAATCTGAAAAAAGACAAGGTTGACTACCTGGCCAACGTGACCAAATACGGCTTTAAAGATCTTTTTAAAAATTATTCTTATAATTCTTCTATTCCCTATTCTTCACAGGTGAATCCTAATGCAGAAACTTATATGCAGGATTATTTGCAATCGCACCAGGGCTATTTGCTGCAGCTTAAAAAAACAGGCGTCACTTATTTCAATCTGATTGATAGAATCCTTAGCCAGTATGGGTTACCAAGAGAATTGAAATATTTAGCGGTAATTGAAAGTGACTTAAAATCTAACGCCCTGTCAATAAAAGGAGCCCGTGGGCCTTGGCAATTTATGCCTTACACGGCCAGGGATTTTGGCCTGATAGTTAACCAAAACGAAGACGACCGCGTCGACTACTTTAAAAGCACAAATGCGGCAGCAAAGTATCTTCTTTCTTTATATAAAGATCTTAAGGATTGGCTGTTGGTAATCGCTGCTTATAATGGCGGGGAAGGCCGGGTTTTCAGCGCAATCAGAAAAACCGGCAGCCGCAATTTTTGGGATTTGCAATATAATCTGCCTGAAGAATCGCGAAACCATGTTAAAAAATTTATTGCTACGCATTATGTTATGGAAACGGGCAATACCGATGGAAACGTAGCAAATTCGAATTTTAATTATTCGGATCTGTCAGTGTTAGATAGTAGCCGGTTTACGGCAAATCTTACCGAGGCAGAAAAACATGGGGCGGTGTCTCTTGAGGTAGCAGGAAGATATAACGCAGAAATAATCGCCAAAAATATTTCGATGAGCCAGGAAGATTTTGATCATTATAATCCGGGTTTCAACCATGTTCTCTCAACCGGCTCAAGCTATAAACTGCAGTTGCCTTCAGAAAAAATGGAAATATTCAAATCTAAAAAGTTTGAGATCTTAAACGAAAGCGTAACGCACTTGTTACAGGATGTAAAATCCAACTTTTCGCAGTAAACAAAGAAATTCTTTTATTTTTTATTCTCCTTACATCAGGTTGATTATTTGCGAGGACGTAAGTATAAATTTTTAACCGCAGGATGGCAAAAAAAATACTTTTCCGTCTGGGAAAAGTATTTTTTTTACTAAAACCGAATATATGATTACGGTAAACTGATAAACCAACCAACGAATACTTTATCGGATAGAAAGTTTTATTTAAAACTCATCATCATCATCGAAAAGATCATCATCATCATCAAACAAGTCGAGTGATTTGAAATCATCTTCTACGTCAAAATCATCGTCTTTGCTTTTTTTGGGTGATTTTTTTCCCTTTGATTTTGGAATATCAAATTCTTCAAAATCAGGATCGAAGTCATCGTCTTCATCTGTCTTTTCCCAATCATCTTCAATCTCTACATCATCATCATCGTCGTCATCGCCAGCTTTCTTTTTGGAAGAAGCTTTTCCTTTCTTTTTGGGCAATTCGTCATCATCAACAAAATCATCCTCATCGTCATCCTGTTCCTTTTTTGACGCTTTTTTAGCAGAAGATTTTGCAGCGTTTTTTGAGGCTTTTGGGGTTGGAATCTTATTTTCTTTTCCGGATTTTGCTTTCATAATTTTCCAAGGATTTTACTGTAAATTTTCAATATCATTTTCAATTAACCAAAAATAATGAAACATTTTTTAAAAAATAATTTCATCATTCTGCTATAATTAACTGGTCTGTACCGGGCCCGTTTGAAATATATTTTACCGGGACGCCAAGTGTTGAATTGATATAATTTATATAATTATCCATTTGAGAAGGTAAATCTTTGTAGGCTTTTATTTGGGTGATATCTGATTCCCAACCACTGAATTCTTTATATTCCGGTCTTACGTTGGAACCTTCCAGTTGAAACGGAACCTGGGAAGTTTCCTGCCCGTTGATTGAATATTTGTTGCAGAGCTTTAAAACATCCAGGGTATCAAGCACGTCAGCTTTTGTCATTACTAATTGTGTAACGCCATTGATCATACACGCAAAATTGAGCGCCACCAAATCTATCCAGCCACATCTTCTTGGCCTTCCGGTGGTACTGCCAAATTCATGTCCTTTTTGTCTAATCAATTCGCCTGTTTCATCGTGAAGTTCTGTCGGAAAAGGTCCGCTTCCTACCCGTGTGCAATACGCTTTGGTAATGCCAATTACTTCTTTGATTTTTTGCGGAGCAATACCGAGGCCGCTGCAAACGCCCGCTGTAATGGTGTTACTTGAGGTTACAAAGGGAAATGTGCCGAAATCAACATCCAGCATGCTTCCCTGTGCGCCTTCTGCCAATACGGTTTTGCCGGACTGAATTTTTTCATTTATGAAATATTCTCCATTGACAATTTTCAGGCTTTTTAAAAACTCAATGGATTCGAAGAAGGCTTCTTCATCTGCAGAAATATTTTCGTAAAAAGAAAAATTTTGCAACAATTGCTCATGCTTCTTTTTTAAGGCATCATATTTCTTCCGGAAATCGCCCGCTAATATGTCGCCTACCCTCAGCCCGTTTCTTCCGGTTTTGTCCATATAAGCCGGGCTGATACCTTTTAAGGTAGATCCGATTTTTTCGTGTCCTTTGGCTGACTCGCTTGCTCTGTCAAGCGCACGATGTGTTGGTAAAATCAGGTGGGTCCTTTCACTGATATACAAAGACGGCCGGTAATCTGTTCCAAATGCCGCTACAGACTCGCATTCTTTTTGAAGCGTAACTGCATCCAGCACTACTCCGCTTCCGATAAGATTTATTTTATCTTCATGAAAAATCCCCGAAGGAATCTGGTGAAGCACAATTTTTTTATCGCCGACGTATAAGGTATGGCCTGCATTGGGGCCGCCCTGGAACCGGGCTACGATATCATAATGAGGCGCAAAATAATCAACAATTTTTCCTTTCCCTTCATCGCCCCACTGGAGCCCGAGAATTACATCAACCATTTTTCAAACAGATTTAATCATCAATTTTTAGAACGCGGTAAAAGTAAAATTAAAAACAGAAATGAAGCCACTTTTTGCAGAAAAAAATGAAACATTGTTCTTTAAAGTGCACGGCGCAGCCAGTAAATAAATAAATGATTCAAGTTTTTGTTTTGCTTATCGCCGCAAATTTTTTTTCCAAAGTTTCACAGGTAGCGTGAATTTAAAACTATATAAAATTGCAGCATAGCGGTTCAATATTTTTCCACTTCACTCTTTGCTCCAAACCTCTTTTCGTAAATTTGCACACATGCAGGAATATTTATCGGGATTGAATGATTCGCAGCGCGAAGCGGTACTTCATCGCGATGGCCCCATCATGATAGTGGCCGGAGCGGGCAGTGGCAAAACGAAGGTTTTAACTACAAGGATTGCACACCTGATGGCTACCGGTGTGGATGCCTTTCAGATATTAGCCCTCACTTTTACCAACAAGGCGGCGGCGGAAATGAAGGAAAGGGTTGGCCATATACTTGGTAATAATGAAGCGCGTAATCTATATATTGGCACTTTTCACTCTGTTTTTGCAAGGATTCTGAGGGCGGAAGCCGACAAATTAGGCTATCCGCGCAACTTTACCATTTATGATACGGATGACGCAAAAAGCGTTGTGAAAACGGTGGTAAAGGAATTGAATCTTGACGAAAAACATTACAAACCCAACACAGTTTATAACCGCATTTCGGGAGCCAAAAACAGCCTTATAACGCCGGAAGAATATATCAGCGATTTTTCCCTGCAGCATGAAGATATGCGAGCCAACCGGCCGATGATTGGCCAAATCTATATGGCTTATTGCAATCGTTGTTTTAAGAACGGGGCGATGGATTTTGATGATTTACTCCTCAAATTTTACCAGCTTTTGAAAAGCCATCCCGAAAGCCTGAGTAAATACCAGCGCAAGTTTAGATATATCATGATTGATGAATACCAGGATACCAACACGGCTCAATATCAAATCATAAAGTTGCTGGGCGCTATGCATGAAAATGTGGCAGTAGTGGGCGATGACGCGCAAAGCATTTATAGTTTCCGTGGCGCTACCATTGAAAATATTTTACAATTCCAAAAGGATTATGATGAAGTAAAAGTGGTAATGCTCGAACAGAATTACCGCAGCTCACAAAATATTCTTCATGTGGCCAACCACATTATTGCCAACAACAAGGGCCAGATTCCTAAAAAGCTTTGGACAAGCAATATTGAAGGCGAAAAAATAAAACTGGTAAGAACAGCCACCGATAACGATGAAGGCAAATATGTTGCTGATGCTATCCAGGAACAAAAACTCAGGAATCATTTTCGCAATGCCGATTTCGCTATTTTGTACAGAACAAATGCGCAAAGCCGCAGCTTTGAAGAAAGCCTGCGCAGAATGAATATCGCTTACCGCATTTATGGAGGCATTAGCTTTTATCAGAGAAAAGAAATAAAAGATTTTTTAAGCTATCTGCGCGTAATTGTTAATCCGGGCGATGAAGAGGCCTTGAAAAGAATTATTAATTATCCCGCAAGAGGCATCGGTAAAACTTCGGTTGAGCGGGCGATTCTTTATGCAAACCAGGAAAATGTTTCGATGTGGCATGTACTGGAAAACGCTGCTGCATTCGGTTACAGGGCATCTACTCTTGAAACTATCAGCAATTTTGTGGTAATGATAAAAATGTTTCAGAGTGAATTGCAAAAGAAAAATGCGTACGACCTGGCAGTTTTGGTGGGGAAAAGTACCGGCATGGTGAAAGAGTTATTTAATGATAAAACCACAGAAGGATTAGCCCGCTACGAAAACGTGCAGGAATTATTGAATTCCATTAAAGAATACACCGAAACGCCAACCGAAGATGGTGAATTGCTGGATAAAAGCCTTGGAAGCTATTTGCAACAAATTACTTTGCTCACAGACGCTGATGACGACAAAGGCGAAAGCGATGTGGTGAAATTAATGACCATTCATGCGGCCAAAGGGCTTGAATTTCCTGTGGTATTTGTAGGTGGCCTGGAAGAAACCTTGTTTCCAAACGCAATGGCCATCAATACCCGCGAAGAGCTGGAAGAAGAAAGGCGCCTTTTTTATGTAGCTGTAACCCGTGCTAAGTCAAGGTTGTGGCTTACTTATGCCAACAACCGGTATCGCTTTGGCAATCTTACCCAAAACGATCCAAGCCGTTTCATAGATGAATTACCGGCGGAAAGACTGGATAAATCTTTTGCAGGTGGAAATGCCCGTATCAATCAAAATAACAATTACTGGAATGCTTTTGATAGGTCAAAATCATCTGCCGGAAACCAACAGAGGGAAGCTAAATCGGAAAAGCCGGCTTATATGGTTTCCACACCGGTAATAAAAGTAAAGGAGCACATCCCTTCACCGGATTTTGCTCCAAGCGATACAAGTCATTTACAAGCCGGGCAGCGAATTGAGCATCAGAAATTTGGCTTTGGTGAGGTGTTGAAAATGGAAGGCGCCGCGCATAACCCGATTGCCACCGTTAAGTTTGAACACAATGGAGAGAAAAAAATTATGTTGAATTATGCCAAATTAAGAATTGTCGAATAATGTTTGTTTACTGGTTTTAATGAACATGTCTTCTCTTAATTATTCCTCCGGAGGCTTCTTTTATAGTGCTTGCAAAAACAAAAGAGCGCGGGTCAATTTCACTTACAAGATTCTTAAGCTTGCGGATTTCAAGCCGGGTAATTACAGTGAAAATAATATCGCAATCAGAGTGTGTTTCAAATTTACCTGGTAAAAATCCCCGCTCTCCTTTATAAATGGTAATCCCTCTTCCCATTTCATTTACCAGGCGGTCTTTAATGATTTCACTTTTGCCCGAAATAATCGTAACGCCTATATAAGCTTCCAAACCTTCCACCACATAATCTACCGTGCGCGTTGCCGCAAAATAGGTAAGCACAGAATATAAGGCCACCTCCGGTCCAAATTCAAAAGCTGCCACACCAAAGATGATGATATTGATAGCGAAAATTATTTCGGTAATCGTGAAACTTGTTTTTTTCCAGGTGTACAAAGCCAGAATTTCAATTCCATCAATAGCACAGCCAGCCCTCATGGTTAAGCCAATTCCGGCTCCCAGAAAAAATCCTCCGAAAACGGACACTAATAATTTGTCTGAAGTAATTGAATAATGCGGAAAAAAATAAAGGCAAAAACCCAGCAACAAAATGCAAATAAAAGTTTTAAGCGCATAATTGAAATTGATGGCATAGATGCAAATGATGATGAAGGGAAGATTTGCCAGCATAATTACGAATGAAATATCAAAGTGATACAGTTCACTGATCAATAACGAAATGCCCGTAACGCCGCCGTCAAAAAAATGATTCGGAATCAAAAATCCTTTCAAAGAAAATGCTACCAGCAAGACACCTGAAACAATAAACATGGCATCGCTAAGCCAGGCGCTGATTTCAATGAAATTTTTAGATTCACCGTTCTTTTCCAGTCTGCGCCGCAATTGATCCGCAGTTTGTTTCAATCGAGCTCCCAGCCTGCTTTGCGCGGTATGAGTAAAATAAGAATGCGTCTCTACAAATTTCAATTCTTCGCGGCTCCATTCCTCTCTATTTTTCACTATGCCGGCTTCACGTAATTCTTTATATAATTTATCTGCAGTAACAAAATAGCTGTCAGTTCCCATATAATATAGGTCTGCATCACAAAGAATTTTTCCCAGTTTATCTTTGGGTTGCTGGGGCAATTTGGTAGTGAGTATAAGGTCGCAAATCCAATCTATATCTTCATTTGTGTATCCAAATTGCGGAAGCCACTTCCTGGCCATTTCGCATGATATTTCTTCATGTTCGCTGTAGGTTTCCAAAAAGCCGCAATCATGAAAAAGAGCTGCTGTTTTTAATATGGTTAGTTCAGGCTCCTGTACTTTTTCTGCCTTCGCCAATTGCTCCGCAGCAGAAATTACATTTTTAGTATGTTGTGCATTATGATAATGAAGATAAGCGGGCAATTCTGCTTCCAGCTTTTTGGTCAGGAATGAATAAACTGGCTCAAATTGAATTTGTTGCGACTGCGTCAAGAATTTTAATTTATCTATTTCAAATATATTTAAACAACCACAGCTATTTAGAATTACTTTAAAAGCAACCTTTACAAATCTAAATATTGTGGAATAAATTTATTAAAAATGTATCTTCAGTCCTGAATTGAAATCTTTTTTACCAAATTCCTGACTTTATCCTTCAATTCCTGCAACTGCTTTTATGAGAAAATCATATTACATACCTGCCTGGAAAAAAGCTCCGTTTGTTCGCGTACTCATCCCCGTTATATTCGGAATTATTGCACAGGTTCATTTTGGACTTACAATTCAAATTCTGCTTTCTGCCTGCAGCACTATTGCAGCGCTTTTGATTTTGTTGTCTTTTCTTCCTGAAGCGTTTAGATTTCGTTTCAGAATGGCTGGCGGGATATTATTATCGTTACTGCTTTTCTTTTCAGGTTGCTTTTTTACCTGGAATAAGGACGTAAGAAATAATAGCAACTGGTATGGAAAAATCAAAAGTGAAAAGAATTATTTGATTGCCTCCGTTGCTGAGCCATTGGAAGAAAAGCCAAAATCTTTTAAGGCTATTTTAAAAGCTGATGAGGTTGTTCAAAATGGGCAAGTAATAAAAACAACCGGGATGTTTTTGGCCTATTTTTCCAAAGACGGCGCTCAGAAATTGCAATATGGCGATCAAATTATAGTAAACAAACAATTAAGCAAGATTCCTAATCCGGGCAATCCTGCTGCATTTGATTACCGTCAATATTGTGCAAATCACCAATTGTATCAGCAGGTATTTTTAAGGGAAAATGAATGGGTTTTATTGTCTTCAAAAGATAAAAATTTGTGGGCGTCAATAATTTTTTCCGTCCGTGCTAAAACAGTTGCAACTCTTGAAAAATATTTGGGTAAAAATGATGAATCGGCAATTGCAAAAGCTTTATTAATCGGATATAAGCTCGACCTCGATAAAGATTTAGTACAGGCGTACAGCAATGCAGGCGTGGTGCATATTATCGCAATTTCCGGGCTGCACATTGGTATTATTTATTCGATACTCTTTTGGCTGTTTTCAGTTTTGCCCTTCACAAAAAAATCAAAAGCTATGCGGCTGTTATTCATCGTTGCAGGCTTGTGGTTTTTTTCGTTTGTTACTGGCGCTTCACCTTCTGTATTGCGCGCGGCTCTTATGTTTTCATTCATCATACTTGGAACTGCGTTTAACAAAAAAGGCTCTGTTTATAATTCAATTGCTGCATCTGCCTTTCTGTTGCTATGTATTGATCCTTTTGTTTTGTGGGACGTTGGCTTTCAATTATCATACCTGGCTGTCATTGGTATTGTAGTGGCTCAAAAGCCAATATCAGCGTGGATTTATTTTAAAAACAAGTGGCTGCAAAAAGGATGGGAAATAATGGCCGTATCCTTGGCAGCCCAATTATTTACGCTTCCCCTGTGCCTGTATTATTTTCACCAGTTGCCATTATTATTTTTATTGGCTAATCTTATTGCCATTCCTCTCTCTACCTTAATATTATTCGGATGCCTTTTTTTAATCGCAGTTTCGCCACTGCATTTGCTGGCCTTTTACATGGCAAAAATTGTGTTTGTCCTGCTATGGTTGCTGAATCATTCTGTGGTATTTTTTGATACTATTCCTTATTCTTTGTGGCAGGGCGTTTCAATTTCCAGAATTGAAACCGTATTGTTATATTTATTTATTACCTGCGTGGTGTATGCTTTCATTGAAAAGAATAAAAATGCTTTCAAATTTTCTACTGCACTTCTTTTGTTATTTTTTATCTTGAAAACCCATCGGGAGTGGAATTTATATCAGCAAAAGAAAATTATTGTCTTTAATATTCCACAACATAGAGCAATACAATTTATTGAAAGAAATAATTTCTATTATGCCGGCGATGACGAAGTTGTGCACGATAAACTTCTGAATAACTACAATTTGAAGCCCGTGCGTATTGCTTTGCAGCTAAATGATGCCTCTGCAAAACCAGGACAGTTGTTTGTAAAAAATAATTATTTTCAATTCTATTCAAGCAGAATATTGTTAATCGATTCTTCAAATTGTGATTTTCAAAGTGATGAAAAAATAAAAATTGATTATATCATTATTTCAAAAAATCCACGAATAAAAATCACGCAAATCGCCAAAAATTTTGATTGCAAAAATTACATTTTCGATGCTTCCAATTCATTATACAAAATTGAGCAATGGAAAAAAGAATGCGAAGAATTACATTTGCACTTCCATTCTGTTTTGGAACAGGGTGCCTTCGTTATCAATTTATAAATGAAAAAATTTGTGTCTACAAATGCAACAAAAAATAAAATCGGCTCTCATTTCGGTATTTAATAAAGAGGGATTGAAAGAAATTATCCCTTTGCTTCATCAACAAAATATTACCATTTACAGTACAGGCGGCACGCAGAAATTCATTGAAGAAAACGGCGGTTCGTGTATTGCTGTTGAATCGCTCACGGGTTATCCTTCTATACTCGGAGGCCGCGTTAAAACACTTCATCCTGTTGTGTTTGGCGGTTTTCTTGCCAGGCGCGATGTGGAAAGCGATTTGAAAGAAATGGAGCAATATAAAATTCCCGCAATCGATTTGGTGATCGTGGATTTATACCCATTTGAAGAAACGGTAAAAGCCACTAGTGATGAAGCGGCCATAATTGAAAAAATCGATATCGGCGGCCCGTCGATGATTCGCGCAGCGGCTAAAAATTTTAAACATGCTGTGGTGATCGCCGACAAGAATGAATATAAAAATCTTCAAAAAATTTTATCTGAAAAAAACGCGCAAACTTCTTTGGAAGAAAGAAAAGAGTTTGCAAGAAAAGCGTTTGATGTTTGCACGCGATACGACATTGCCATCTCCAATTATTTTAATCATTCCGATTTTTCCAACCCTTTTTCTGATGAAAAGAAAACCTTGCGCTATGGCGAAAATCCCCACCAACAAGGATTCTATGTTGGAAACATGGATGAAATTTTTGAGCAACTGAGTGGTAAAGAACTTTCTTATAATAATCTTGTAGATATTGACGGCGCTTTGCAATTGATGAATGAGTTCAAAAATAATTCGGGCGAAGCGGTAACATTCGCCATTTTTAAACACACCAATGTTTGCGGAATTGCCCAAAAAGACAAAGTAACAGATGCTTTTACTGCTGCGCTGGCGGGTGATCCGGAAAGCGCTTTTGGCGGTATTTTGATTGCCAACGCGGCTATTGATAAAAAAACTGCGGAAGCTTTAAAAGATTTGTTTTTCGAAGTATTGATTGCGCCTTCTTTTGATCAGGATGCCCTCGCGGATTTAAAAATAAAGAAGAACCGCATTCTTTTGAAATTGAAAAAATTTCCTGAAGGAGTACAACAGTCGAAAAGGATATTAAATGGTTTATTAATCCAGGATAATGACAAAGGCAATTTTGCTGAATGGAAAGAGGAAGGCGGCAGAAATGCTACACCCCAGGAAAAAGAAGATTTAATTTTTGCCAATCTTGTTTGCAAACATTTAAAAAGTAATGCTATCGCCATTGTGAAAAACAAACAACTTTTGGGAAAAGGTTGCGGACAAACTTCCAGGGTGGATTCCATGAAACAAGCCATTGCAAAAGCGAACCAGTTTGAGTTTGATTTAAGAAATGCTGTGGTGGCAAGCGACGCATTTTTCCCTTTTGATGATTGTGTAAAGCTTGCTTATGATGCGGGTATTACAGCGTTCATACAACCGGGCGGATCAATAAGAGACAAGGATTCAATTCTTTTTTGTAAAGAAAATAACCTGGTGATGGTCATTACAGGGATGAGGCACTTTAAGCATTAATTCGGCAAAACCGGCAATGTCACTTTTTTAATTCATTAAAATAAAAAAAGCACTTATTTGCCCGTTTACTGTGTATGCAGTTTTTGCCATTTCAATTTCTTCCTTTTAGCAATATTGTTTGGATTTATATTTAGGTAAACGTCTTTCTCTTTTTTCCTGACTCATTCATCTTTAAAATTTGCGCATGGAAATTAAAATTGTTTCTGTAGAAACCGAAGACATCAGGCTGCCTACCAGTAAATCGCTTGATGGATCGGATGCCATGAATAAAGACCCTGATTATTCGGCTGCCTATGTAATATTGAAAACAAACCGTCCTGGTTTGGAGGGCCATGGCTTGACCTTTACATTGGGTCGTGGTAACGAGCTGTGTATTTCTGCGATGAAATCTTTATCCTATCTACTGATAGGAAAATCTTTAAATGAAATTACAGCAGATATGGCAGGTTTCTGGCGTATGATAACCGGCGATTCGCAGTTACGCTGGCTTGGCCCTGAAAAAGGAATTATCCATATGGCCACCGGCGCACTTGTAAATGCTGTATGGGATTTGTATGCAAAAGCAGAAGGCAAGCCTCTTTGGAAGCTGATAGCAGATATGACGCCTGAACAAATTGTGGGTTGTATAGATTTTACCTATGTCACCGATGCCATCACGCCGGAAGAGGCGCTCGCCATGCTGCAAAAATTATCCGGTTCCAGGCAGGAAAGAACAGATAACTTATTAAAAAACGGCTACCCGGCTTACACTACCTCTGCAGGCTGGATGGGCTATTCAGAAGAAAAAATAAGAAGGCTCAGCAGGCAGGCAAAACAGGAAGGCTGGAAATACCTGAAGATGAAAGTAGGCGGTAATATAAATGAAGATGTGAGGAGAGCCTCTGTCATAAGGGAAGAAATCGGTGATGACATCAGGCTGATGATGGATGCGAATCAAAAATGGGAAGTAAACGAAGCAATTGAAAATATGAAGCTGTTGGCGCAGTTTAACCCGTGGTGGATAGAGGAGCCCACCAGCCCAGACGATATTCTTGGTCACCTGGCAGTGAAGAAAGCGGTGGCTCCCATTAAAGTGGCATCAGGTGAGCATTGCCAGAATCGGGTTATGTTTAAGCAGTTTTTACAAAGCGGCGCTATTGATATTTGCCAGGTAGATAGTTGCAGAATGGGCGGTGTGAACGAAGTTTTAGTGGTGATGTTGATAGCAGCCAAATTGAATATTCCTGTGTGTCCGCATGCCGGTGGCGTTGGCTTGTGCGAATATGTTCAGCATTTGTCAATGATAGATTACATCTGCATTAGCGGCTCGTTGGAAAACCGGATTACTGAATATGTTGACCATCTTCACGAACATTTTATCGATCCGGTTGTGATTAAAGATGGGAATTATATGCCACCAAAATTACCGGGGTACAGCATCGAGATGAAAAAAGAATCCCGTAAGGCTTATACTTTCCCAACGGGTGAAAAATGGAAAATAATATAATTTTTACTTCCGGAATAGTGCAGAAATAAGTGGTAAAATTTTTTGTGAATTTCGTTTACCCATCACCGTTATGCCAGTAAACAAATAAATTTCAATGATTTTTATTTTATCAATACCGATAAATAATTTGCGGTGAAAAGACTTTTAACTTTTGGGACGTCTTGGCCCAGTTGCCGGTAAACCCAAGCATAAAGCCACCGCCCCCGGCCCCGCAAATTTTTAAAAAATAATCTCCGTTGTTGATTCCTTCCTTAATTACATTTTGAAAAGGGGAAGGAATAAAAAATTTCATTTCTCCGAGCTGGAAACGGATAAGCTGGTCAAGGTTTTTATATAATGTGGGTGAGTCATTTTCTAAGAAGGATTGAATGCTGGCGTTGGTATAATTTACCAACTCGTTCTGAATTTTATTTCTGAATTCAGTTTCTTCGCAAAAACTTTTGAATTGCTGCATCATAGCTGATGTTTGCCGGGAAATGCCTGTATTCAGGAGAAAAATAATATTGTCACCATCTTTATTTGATTCAGGAATTGATACCGGTAAAATTTCGTCGGCGCTTTTATAAAGAATGGGCTTATTCAGGATGATGCTTAAAGGGTCAAGCCCTGAGCTGGTTCCGTGAAAAAAAGATTCCATCTGGCCTAAACTTTTTTTGAGTTTTTGGGCTGTTTCTAAAGTGAGATGCTTTAATTCATCTTTAAATTCTTTAGCCTTTTTTAAATACCTTAAAAATATTGCCACTACCAAAGCGCCGGAACTTCCGAGCCCATACCCTTGCGGAATATTGCTGTTGAAAAAAAGCCCGTTTTCAATTTCCTGTTCAAACTTTTTTACTTCCAAAACAAAATTTTCATCGGTATGATTAGCAACAAATGATGAAAACTTTTTTAAAAATTCATTGGAACGAAAAGCAAATTTATTTGTTGTGTCCCTGTTGACAAAGGTGAGTTGTCCTGAAAACCTATCATACGGCATTACCAGCGCCATGCTATTATAGAGCGCGCTATATTCACCTAATAACAGGACTTTTGAATTGAAACTTTCCATCGCTGGCTATTAACTTTTTATTTTTTCAGGGCCCTTTCCTAATTTATCAAAAATGATTTCCTCAACACAATCCCTCAGATCATTTTTTAAAAATTCGTTTACCACATATTTATCAGAAGCGGGATAAAGCACGTGCAAATTCGGGCCGGCATCCAACGTAAAGCAAACAGGAATTTTTGTGTCATTTCTGAAATTAGTTATTTTTTCGATGGCCGTTAAAGTGCCTGGCTTCATCAGGAGATAATAATCTTTAGAGGTGAGCATCATGGCGTGCAAAGTTAATGCTTCTGATTCTGCGATGTAAATAAACTCTTCCCAATTGCCCGTGGATAATACTTTTAACATTCTGGAAGCGCGCTGATTTGCCTGTGCAAACCTGTTGTTAGCAAATGGATGATCCGTCATGAGCGCATGGCCGGCAGAACTTGAAACCTTTTTTGGTTCATTTTCAATAATTAAAATTGCATCCTGCAACTCTTTAAAATTTTGATGGATGCCGGTTATTGGTACTGCAAATTCATCCGATGAACCGGGAGAGTATTTACTATCACCCCAAAGAACGAAGCCAGGATAAACAGAGCGACAGGCACTTCCACTTCCCAGCCGCGCAAGCCGCGAAGCATTTTGTAAAAAATCTCCTTCTTTTTTTTCCTGAAAATAATTGTACGACAAATCAGATAAGCAAAGAGCAAGCGCTCCAAACGCCGAAGCAGAAGACGCGATTCCAGCCGAATGCGGGAAACTGTTTTTAGAATGTATTGTGAGACCCCAATCTCTTAAAAAAGGCAAACCGGGCTTTATACTTATTAAATACCTGAGTAAACGTTGCTCAAACTGCTCGTTCTTTTTTCCTTCAAAAAAATAATTCAAAGCAATTTCTTCGTTTGATTTTTTTTCAGAAAGATGCGTATCAATTTCCGTAAAAGAATTGGTTAACGTCATGCTAACGGAAGCATTGCAGGGAAGCTGATTTTCTTTTTTGCCCCAATATTTTACTATAGCAATATTAGAAGGGCAGCGCCATGAAACCTTTATCATCTCTGTATTTGTACCTGGCATTATTTTTTTATAAGTTCATTGTAATTAAATAAAGTGGTGTAACCTTTTTCTTCAAAATATTTCCTGGCTTCAACCTCCTTTCGAAATGTTGCCATAAAAAAATCGCCTCCCCACGCGCCTAAAGATTTAATGGCATACGGATAATCGGGAAACAAGATTTCTTTTACCGGCTTTAGTTTTAAAATTCGACTTAGCAGTTTTTCGCTTTCCTCCATCGCCTCCTCAAATACATCTACCTGAGTGGCATTTGCTGCAGCTATAATTATCCTTTTCATTTTTTCAATATCATCGTCAGATACTCTTTGGGCGCTAAATTGTTTGACTGCCTCATTGCTGTCTTTTTTTTTGCCGCTATATACAAACAAGATTTTTGAAGTGACTTTTGGAAATAAATATACCGGCACCGTTTGGTGGCTTTGCATATCATACATTACTGGCGTATTTGCCGTTGCACAGGCAATATCACACCCTGATCCGCCAAAAGATTTTTCCAATAAAAAATAAGGATCCATTTTACTCCATTGCGCCAACAAGCTTACAAACGTTGAGCTGGAACCAAAGCCCCATCTATGTTGAAAATTCATTTCAGTGTGAAAATTTAAACCGTTTTCAAATAAGCTGGGATTTGTCTCTTTTATGATTTTCATTAAACGTATGAGCATTTGCGACTTCGGCAAATCTGAGGTGTTTATAGTTTCGAGGGTTTCAGAAAAAACGCATGAAAACCACGCAACATCGTTGTGGCTGCTCTTCCATTTAAAAAAATCGTTCTTTGAAGATTCCACCTGCATTTTTTGGCCATAGCTTAGTGGGATGGCAAGGCATCCAGATCCTTTGAGGACAAGGTATTCACCGAATAACAAGAGTTTTCCTGAGGCATAAAAGTTCATGGTGGTTAGTTATGTATTTACCGGCTTCACGGAGGGCATCAACATTTCATTTTTTTTTAAATTTTCTACTATTCTTCTGACTGCGGATACTGAAACTTTTTCGTGTTTAAAATGCTCTACTATTTTTTGTTTATACTGTTCAGGCACCTCTAATTGTTTCATAATATTAAACAGGTGCATTTTCATGTGGCCCGTCTGTATGCCTGTTGTCACCAGGGATTTTACAGCGGAAAAATTGTTAGCGAGGCCTGCAGCCGCGGCAATGCTCATTAACTCTTTTGCCGAAGGATGCCCCAACAATTCTAATGATAATTTTACTAAAGGATGAAGATTAGTTAATCCTCCCACCACACCGAGTGCAAGAGGCAATTCTAAAATAAATTTGAAGTTATTTTTTTCTAAAATTACTTTACTCAGCGGCTGATATTTTCCGGTTGAAGCTGCATACGCGTGTCCACAAGCTTCCACCGCCCGAAAATCATTTCCGCTGGCTAAAACGATAGCATCCACGCCATTAAAAATTCCTTTATTGTGTGTTACAGCTCTGAACGGGTCTACTTCCGCTACTCTTACTCCCATATAAAAGCGGCGTGCAAATTCCTGGCCGTTTAAGCCGGGAACAGCCTTATTAAAATTGTTTACCGATGTTTCAACCCAACATTTTACACGGCAGCCGGGTGTAAGGTTCGAAAGTATACACATGATAATCTCAAGGCCATTGCCTGAAAAGCCAGGCTGTGAGGCGTACCATTCTCTGAAGGTGACTGCAAATTGTTCAAGGCACGAATTAATGAAATTCGCACCCATTGAATCTACTGTTTCAAAAGTGCAAAAAAGCTGCATCAGTCCTGGCTCTTCACCGGACAAATCTTTTAAAATAATGTCCGTAATTCCTCCACCTCTCCGGCGCATATTTTCTGTAATGGAATCTGTTGAGGAGATGAGAATTTGTTTTAGTTCAGGAAAACTGCGTTGTAATAATGGTAGATCATCGTTCCATATAAAATGAACCTGGCCTACTTTTTCAGTGGCCACGATTTCACTTTTAAAGCCGCCATATGAAAACCAGAACTTTGCGCTATGCGAAGCTGCTGCTACCACAGAGCTTTCTTCTATTACCATCGGCAGCGTATATACTTTTTGATTAATCAAAAAATTTGGAGCCACACTATAAGGCAAATGGAAATTGGAAATCGTGTTTTCGCTAAATTCTTCAATGAGTTCCTGGATGGCTTTATCATGATGATGGAAACTTTTAAAATACCGGATAACTTCTGTTTTGTTTTTAAAAAAATTACCAATCACCTCCAGTTTTTCTTCTTTGTTTTTTTTGGAAAACCCCTCTAATGCATTCGGCATATTTATCAATTTGTTCTGTAAAATTCTAACGCTCAAGCTGGTGCAGGAGCGTACCTGGATAACTTTACTGTGAGAACTCTAATCGAGAAGGTCATTGCAATTTCTTAACCAGACCAGGTAAATTAAAATTCACCTGAAAATTACGAAAAGTGTTTTTATTAAAGCGAATTGACGCTTGTTCGTTGAGCAAATTGGTTTTTGCGTTTTCCGCGATTGTAAGGGGATTTGCAATTGAACTACCCGTATGAATGAAAATAAAATTCTGTCCTATTTATTTATTCACTATTCCGGCTTTTTCAAAACCTCTTCAAATAAATTAAAAATTCTTTTGTATTCGTCGGTCCAGCTTGATGCATCTTCAAAATCATGATCTTCCATCGGGTAAGGAGCCAGCTCCCAATTATCTTTGCCGAGCTCTATTAATCTTTGAGTAACTTTTACTATATCCTGGAAATGCACATTCTGATCCAACATTCCATGGCACATTAACAAATGCCCTTTTAAACCATTTACAAAATAGATGGGCGAGCTTCTTTTGTAAGCAATGCTATCTTCATAAGGCTTATTGAGGATGTTGGAAGTGTAGCCGTTATTGTAATTGGACCAGTCTGTAACAGAGCGCTGGCCTGAGCCGGCAGCAAAAATATCCGGCGTGGTAAACATTGCCATAAGCGTTATAAATCCTCCGTAAGAACCTCCATATATTCCGATCCTTTTTGGATCTACGCCAAATTTTTTCACAAGATAATTTGCACCATCTATATTGTCCGTTAAGTCTTTGCCGCCCATGTGCCGATAGATAGCTGTGCGCCAATCGCGCCCGTAGCCTGCGCTGCCGCGGTAGTCAATATCCATCACATAATATCCATGGTCTGCCAATAAATTATTAAACATGGTTTCCCTGAAATA
The DNA here is from genome assembly GCA_051954975.1 of Ginsengibacter sp. Taxonomy (GTDB): domain Bacteria; phylum Bacteroidota; class Bacteroidia; order Chitinophagales; family Chitinophagaceae; genus Ginsengibacter. The sequence continues at coordinate 407,080 of JBQCHE010000002.1, forward strand.
ATAACTCCACCATTTGTCTACATTCTGCAGATAGCCTGCGCCATGAACAAAGATTACAGCGGGCTTTTCAGCAGCGGCTTTTGCAGGTTTATATATTCTTGCATGCACCATTGCGCCATCCCGTGCAGCGAAGGTAAATATCTCCGGATCGCGCCAGGGGTATGATTTATATTCATCACTTTCTGCTTTGTGAGTTATTTGTATTGGCTTTGCGCCAGGCTTATTTTCCTGCAAATACAATTCCCACGGTTTCGTAGTATACGAATACAATATGGCAATTGTTTTTTCATCGGGTGAAAGAGTTACTTCGTTTCCACCCACCATGCCGGTTATCTTTTCAGCCTTACTAACGGTGAGGGGTAAACGATAATATTGCTTCTGCGCAGGCTCGCTTTGATTGGTGGATACATAAAAATATTTTTTATCATTGGAAAGCCGCGCATCCAATACTTCATAGTTGCCCGTAGTGTATGTTTTCTTTTTCGCAGTGTTCACATCTACCGAATACAAGTGTGAAAAGCCCGTCACCTCTGATTGAAACCAATATTCATCGTCATTTATCCATCCGGTATTCCATAAGCCTGGACCGCCAATCCAGGCGCTATCATGCTGCCGATCCAACAATTTTAATTTTTTTGTGGCCGTGTCCCATAGCATAATCCACCGGTCTTTATGATCCTGTGCATGAATATCCAGCACAAGGTTTTTGCTATGTGGTGACCATTGGGCGGAAGCAAAATAAACGCTGCGCAATGAATTCTCCTTTTTTCTTTCTGCCCAATCTGTTGGATAATCTTTGATAAACTCAGGAATGTCTCTGATACCTTCTATCGAATCAGTCTTTATTTCAAAGATGCTGTCCGTCTGCCTGTCATAAATATAGAATTGATAAGTGCCCTCAGGCTGCCCAACTTTTTGGCGTCCAGGTATGGTTTTCGTGTAGCCCGATGCTGTTATATAGTCTGGAACAACCGTGGGATTTGGCTTTCCCACTGATTGATACAATTCATAATTGATGAATCTTCCGTCAGGGCTTATCGCCAGATCCCGGACGGTTTTGTTGCCGGTAATTATTTTTTTCAAATCATTTTTTTCATGAATGCTGTCGTAAATTTTTTGAAGTTGCTTTTTTTCAATTCTTTCCCGCAAAACTTTCATGTATTGAACCTGTTCATTTTTAAGCCACTGGTCCTCCTTTGAAAGTTTTTCTTCATCTTCTGTTTTGCTGTCTTCTTTCACAAAATTTGTAAGTTGTTGCGTCTCGCCTGATTGTATGTTCCATACATATAGATTCTCGTTTTGATGATAAGCAATCTTTGTTTCATTAAAAGAAAACTGCGGGCTGAATTCTGTTTCTTCAGTATTTGTAATACGATGGATTTTGCCTGTTTTTATTTCTTTATAAAAAATATCACCTGCAAGCGGGTATACATAAGCAGACCTGTCTAAATTATAAACCGCATTATAGGCAGCCACTATCTTTTGCTTTTCTGAAGCAGTGACTTTTACAGGAGCTTTATTTTCATTAGTGATATAATATAATGAATCCGCGGGCGCATTTTCCGGATTCCAATCGAAGTATAATCTGCTACCATCCGCGTTCCAGAAGGGTTTGGACGGTGAGGAGCCAATCCATTTTGGATCGCTCATTATTTTTTCAATGGTTAATGAATCTAAACGTTGCTGGCCGAAGGAAAAAGAAGAAAAGAATAGAAGTGATAAAAAACAGAGGTATTTCATTGTCTCAATAATATAATTTTTTGAAATTCAATTTAACAATGAAGGTAAATAACGAATCATTGTAATGAACCAGCAAATAATTCAGATTTTTATTTCGCATTCGACTATATGGCCACATACACATAATGTCAATTGAACTTCATTTGATGAATTGTAATTGAATTTTTATCTTCAGCCACAATCTAAAAACAATGAGCGAAAAAAATAGAATCCGCTGGGCGATTTTGGGAGCCGGCAGAATTGCCAATGCATTTGCAAAAGATTTTAAATGGATGCAAAATGCGGAATTGATAGCCGTAGCATCGGCCGATAAAAAAAGGGCCGCCGCTTTTGCTACCGAATACAATATTCCGGAAGCGATAAGTCATGAAGAGTTATTTAACAAGGAAAGTGTAGATGCTGTGTACATTGCTACCACTCACAATTTTCATTTTGAACAAGCGATGCGGTGTTTGCAAAATGGAAAAGCCGTGTTATGTGAAAAACCGATTACTGTAAATGATAGCCAGTTTAAGAAATTGGTGTCTGTTTCAGAAGAGAAGAATGTTTTTTTGATGGAAGCCATGTGGACGTATTTTTTACCCGCCATTCAAAAAGCCAAAGAATGGCTCGAGCAGGGCCGCATCGGAAAGTTAAAAGTCATCCAGGCAGACTTTGCTTTTAACATGGAAAAAAATATGGAAGGAAGAATGTATAGCCCTAACCTTGCTGGTGGCGCACTTCTTGATCTCGGAGTGTATCCGATCTCCCTGGCGTATTATTTTGCCGGTAAATCCCCGGAGCAAATTACGGCATCAGGTGTGTTGACTAATACAGGCGTGGATGAAAGCGTTGGAATGACTTTTCAATACGGCGATATCACGGCTGATTTATTTACCTCTATGGTGGTTCGCATGGGCAATACATTAAAGTTGTTTGGCGAAGAAGGCTACATTGAAATTCCTGATTTCTGGAGGGCCGGCGTTGCAAGAGTATTTGATAAAGAATTTAAGCATGTAGAAACCTACGAAGACAATCGTACTTCACATGGGTTTATTTTTGAAATGCAGCATGCCAACGATAAAATCTTATCAGGAAGTATTGAAAGTGATATTATTCCTCATTCGCGTTCCAATAGTATCCAGGAAACAATGACGGCCATCCGTGCGCAAATAGGCTTGAAATATCCTTTTGAGTCGGAATGACCAATCCATGCACTTCTGCAATATTGAACATTTTACAGATTCTTCGCGCCGCTAATGCAGAGGATGCCAGATTTTCATATTGGGATACTGCTAAAGAAAAGCTATTCCATATCATATCTTTCCACGCTTTCGATGCCTGGTAAAGCGCTTAGATTGGTAACCAGTGTATCAAGCTCATCTTTATCATGCACGTATACTTTTACATTTCCTTCAAAGAGGCCTTCTTTGGCTTCAATAGTAAGCGCGTTGATATTGATTTTCAGCGTTCCGCTGATAAGGTTAGTGATTTTATTAATAACACCTACATCATCGAGGCCAATTATTTTGATGCCGGTGAGGAAAGAGATTTCTTTATTTTTAACCCACTTTGTTTTTACCACACGATGGCCGTAGTTCGATAATAACCTGGCCGCATTTGGACAGTTAGTTCTGTGAATTTTCAATCCTTCTCCCTGTGTTACAAATCCAAACACATCATCGCCGGGGATGGGCTTACAACAATTGGCAAGTGAGTACATAATTTTATCGCTGCTTTCGCCAAAGATGATTAGCTCATTATCCTTTTTGTCTTTTTTATTACTAAGTTCCGGTTTTTCTTCAGGGAGCTTCACCACCTTCGGAATCGAAAGTTTGTCGCCTAATATTTTAAAATCCTTTAGCTCGCTGAGGTCGATTTTTTTAACCGCAATGTCGTAAAGTAGATCAAGGTGTGAACTTACTTTATAATATTCTGCAAGTTCATCAAGATTTCCCTGGCTCATCGGCACTTCCATTGCCTCTAATTTTTTGTGCAGAATGGCTTTTCCTTCTTCCGCTATTTTTCTTTTTTCCTCTTTTAATGAATCTTTAATTTTAGCGCGGGCCTTGCTTGTTACCACCATTTTCAGCCATTCCGCTTTTGGTTTTTGTTTGGTGGAAGTGATAATTTCTACCTGGTCGCCGCTTCTTAATTTGAAGCCTATTGGCACCAACTTGTGGTTCACTTTTGCCCCAATGCATTTTTCGCCTACGGCAGTATGGATGGCAAAAGCAAAATCCAGGGCGGAAGCGCCACTCGGCAACATTTTGATATCTCCTTTCGGGGAATAGACATAAATTTCTTCAGCAAGGAACGAAACTTTGAAATCCTGCAAAAAGTCAATAGAATTGGTGTCCTGTGCAGCAAGCATATCCCGGATTTGCTTAAACCAGTTGTCAAACCGGTTTTCAACGGTGGTACCTTCTTTATATTTCCAATGGGCAGCCAATCCTTTTTCTGCTATATCGTTCATGCGTTTGGTGCGTATCTGCACTTCTACCCACTTGCCGTGCGGCCCCATCACGGTAGTATGTAGCGCTTCATAGCCGTTGCTTTTAGGATTGCTTAACCAGTCGCGCAGCCGTTTGGTGGAAGGGCTGTATTCATCAGTTACCAGGCTATACACTTTCCAGCAATCTTCTTTTTCCCTTTCAGGAGGCGAATTCAAAATAATTCGTATCGCGAACAAGTCGTACACCTCTTCAAATGAAACACTTTTAGTTTTCATTTTGTTCCAGATGGAATGAATGCTTTTGGGACGGCCATAGATTTCAAAATCAAAATTGGCCTGCTTTAATTTTTCTTTTAACGGCCTGATGAAATCATTAATGTACCGTGTGCGTTCTCTTTTGGTATTTGCCAGCTTTTCTGCAATGTAGCGATAGCTGTCGGGCTCCATGTATTTCATGGAGAGATCTTCCATCTCGGTTTTGATATTATAAAGGCCCATGCGGTGAGCCAGTGGCGCGTAAACATACACTGTTTCGGAAGCGATTTTTAACTGTTTTTCGCGCTTCATGCTGCCGAGCGTTCGCATATTGTGAAGCCTGTCGGCCAGTTTAATCAAAATTACCCTGGGGTCGTCGGTAAGCGTTAATAATATCTTTTTAAAATTTTCTGCCTGCTGGGAAGAATTGGCATCCAGCACATTCGAAATCTTGGTCAGGCCGTCTACAATTTTTGCTATTTCCGGGCCGAACTCGCGTGATACCATATCCAGCGTAACATCTGAATCTTCAACCGTGTCATGAAGCAAAGCACAAATCGTACTGCGAACGCCAAGGCCGATTTCTTCCACGCAAATCATTGAAACTGCCAATGGGTGAAGAATATAAGGCTCTCCACTTTTGCGCCGCATATTTTTATGCGCCTCAGCCGCCATTTCAAACGCGACCCTTATCTGCTTTTTACTGCCGGGTTTTAACTTGGATTTGAGGGCACGGAGCAAAGCACGGTACTTACGAAGAATTTCTTTCTTTTCTTCTTCTTCGTTCATCGTATATTTAGGGATATCGAGTGCCAGTGCCATCGCTACGAAATTACGAGCAATTTTTTTTGAAAAATAATAATTAAAATCTCTTTAATAATTTCAAAAGATTGATTTAAAGCGAACTCGGGCCTGAAAAGTGAAGTAGGTATTTTATCTGCAAGGACTATGGCAGTATGTTTTTATCCTTGCTTTTAATTTTCTTTTCGAAGAAACCTGGGGATAAAAATACTGTCGAAACAGGAAATATAAAACCGATCTTTTTGTGGCTTTACCATGCCTTATTTTTTTCAAAATAAAAAAAATTTGCTGTTCTTATTATTTCCCTACTATATTTGTAGGATATTAATTATAAATCATCTTTTAATTTCAATGATATCCTCAACCTGCTGCAATACTTGCATGTATAACCGTTGTATGCCGTAAGGCATAAAAATCTTCATATCATCTATCGCCGGCGCTATGCGCTGTCCATTATAAATATTTCATTTTTTAAAAAATAAATTTTCATTTATGAGTCAACATTTTGAAACCTTACAGCAGCACGCGGGCCAGGAGCCAGATCCTACCACCGGTTCAAGGGCTGTTCCTATTTATCAAACCACCTCATTCAATTTTAAAAACTCAGAACACGGGGCTAATCTTTTTGCACTAAAAGAGTTTGGCAATATTTATACACGCATCATGAATCCCACTACAGATGTTTTCGAGAAGCGTGTGGCGGCCTTGGAAGGCGGTGTTGCTGGATTGGCTACGTCCTCAGGACAGGCAGCGCAGTTTTTAGCTTTAACCAATATTTTACAATCCGGCGATAACTTTGTTTCAAGCCCGTTTTTGTATGGAGGTTCGTTCAACCAATTTAAAGTTTCTTTAAAACGCCTTGGCATAGAAGCGAGGTTTGCAAAAGACAATAATGTTGAAAATTTTGAAAGCCTGATTGATGAAAAAACCAAAGCTCTTTACACAGAAACCATTGGCAATCCTGATTTCAACATTCCTGATTTTGATAAGCTTTCTGCCCTGGCAAAAAAATACGATTTGCCTTTGATTGTTGATAATACATTTGCCTGCGCAGGATTTTTGTTCAGGCCGTTGGAACATGGTGCAAACGTAGTAGTTCAGGCCGCTACCAAATGGATTGGCGGTCATGGCAACAGCATCGGCGGCGTAATCGTCGACGGTGGTAATTATAACTGGGGCAACGGAAAATATCCGATGTTTTCTGAACCATCCGAAGGATACCATGGTTTGGTTTTCAATGATGTTTTTGGCAGCAAAGGTCCCTTCGGAAATATTCAGTTTATTATCCGCGCCCGTGTAGAAGGGCTCAGGGATTTTGGGCCAGCCATTTCTCCGTTTAATTCATTCCTGTTGATCCAGGGTCTGGAAACCCTTTCGCTGCGCGTGGAGCGCCATGTGCAGAATACGCTGGCGATAGCTCAATGGCTTGAAAAGCATCCGAATGTTGAAAAAGTAAATTATCCGGGCCTTCAAAGCAGCCCTCACTATGCCAATGCCCAAAAATATTTATCGAAGGGCGCCGGCGCTGTACTTTCATTTGAAGTGAAGGGCAGCAAAGAAAATGCGACTAAGTTTGTCGATAATTTAAAAATGATCAGCAACCTGGCAAACGTTGGTGATACAAAAACACTCATTATACAGCCTTCAGTAACTACTCACCAGCAATTATCTGATGAGGAGCAACTATCTGCCGGCGTAACTCCGGGCCTGCTTCGGCTAGCCGTGGGTATTGAACACATCGACGATATTAAAGCCGATATTGAGCAAGCGTTCGAAAAGGTATTTCCTAAATAAGAAGACTGCACTAAGTATTGCCTGATAACCCTATTGCCTGCAAATGACTTTGTTTGCGGGCAATGTGGTTATCATTTATTTTTGCAAAAAATTTTCAAATACAGATTTTGACGAAAAGTATTTTTTCTTCGCAGAAGCCTCTTACGCTTGAATCCGGCTATGTTCTTCCTGAATATCATTTAGCATATACTACCTATGGAAAAATGAATGAGAAAAGGGATAATGTGGTATGGATTTTCCACGCGCTTACAGCTAACAGTGTTCCTACAGAATGGTGGCCGGGATTAGCCGGGGAAGGAAAATTATTCGACCCGGAAAAATATTTTATTGTTTGTGTAAATATGCCGGGAAGCTGCTATGGCAGCATTGGTCCCTTTGATAAAAATCCTGAAACCGGGCAAATTTATTATCATGATTTCCCCCTCTTTACGCCAAGGGATATGGTTCGTTCTTATAAGCCATTGAAAGAATTTTTGGGTATCGAAAAGGTTAAAATCGGGATTGGCGGTTCAATGGGCGGACAGCAGTTACTTGAATGGGCAATAGAAGAGCCGGATTTATTTGAATATATTTTTCCGATTGGCACCAATGCCCAACATTCTCCCTGGGGAATTGCTTTAAACGCCTCGCAGAGAATGTGTATAGAAGCAGATACCACATGGCAGGAAAAAAATAAACATGCCGGTATAGAAGGCATGAAAGCTGCGCGCAGCATGGCTTTGATTTCATACAGAAATTATGAAACGTACGACGCTACTCAACACGAGGACAATTTAGATAAGATTGAAGATTTTAAAAGTGAGTCTTATCAAAAATATCAGGGTGAAAAGCTGGCAAAAAGATTTAATGCATTCAGCTACTATTTTTTGAGTAAAGGGATGGACGCTCACAATGTGGGCCGTGGGAGGGGCAGCATTAAAAACGCGTTGTCAGCCATTAACTCAAAAGCCCTAGCAATCGGCATTACTACCGATATCTTATTTCCGGTAAATGAACAAAAGTTGATTGGCAAGTACATTCCCCACGGACAATTTGTTGAAATTCATTCACATTATGGCCATGACGGATTCTTGTTGGAATTTGACCAGATAACTAAAATTATCAATGATTTTTTAGCAAAGTAGTTTCTGGTTTCATTAAATTTTACTGTGTTGTTGTGAACAGTAAAAGAATAAAAAACTCCTTTTTTTATTCAGGGAAAATTTGAGCTGCCTCCAAAATACTTTCCGGTTTGCCTACATCAATAAACCGTGAGCCTGAATGGTCGAATGCCTGAATAGAGTGGGTTTTCGCCAGTTCCAGGTAAACATCCACCATCGAAAATTTGCCTTGCATTTTGATTAAAGCAAAAATTTCAGTTGAAATAATGTGAATGCCGCTAAAGGCTTTTTCAATATATTTTGACGATTGCCTGCTTATTTTTTGCTCCCCGGTTTTTACGTTTTTCCATCCACACAAAATGTTTTGTTCGTTAAATAAAAAGTAACGAGATGTTTTTCGGGATGAAACGGCTAGGGTGGCCAATGGTTTGTTGGTTTGATGTAGCGAAATCATTGCACGAAGGTTCATGTCAGTTAATACATCTACATTCATCACCACAAACGGCTCATTTTGTTTTTCAAAAAACCACGCAGCTTTTTTAATGCCACCGCCGGTTTCAAGCACTTCATCTCTTTCATCAGAAAATGAAATGTTACGGCCAAAGCCATTATTTTTTTTTATAAAAGAAATAATCTGATCGGCAAAATGATGAACATTGATGATAATAGAATTGATTCCGAATGAGGCCAGATACTCTATATTTCTTTGAAGAATGGTTTTATTGTTCACCATCGCCAACGCTTTGGGATGCTTATCGGTAAACGGTTTTAGCCGTGTGCCCAATCCAGCCGCCAGTATCATTGCTTTCATGTATGATTATTTTTCAAAACCCTTTACTTCGTGAATTCCCTGTTCCAGGTGGTTCAATTCAATTTTTACTTTGAATTTGTTTCGAAGATACCTGGCAAGTGCATCGGCCGCATATACGCTTCTGTGTTGGCCACCGGTGCAGCCAAAGCTTATGCATAGCGATGAGAATTTTCTTTTGATATAATTCTCTACTGAAATATCAACGATGTTGCAAACGCTGTTCATAAATTCAGGCATGGCTGTTTGCTGCTCCAAAAAATCTATTACGGGTTTATCGCGTCCGTTAATCTTTTTATATTCTTCAAAGCGGCCGGGATTTAAAAGCCCGCGGCAATCAAAAACAAAGCCGCCGCCATTTTTACTTTTATCTGCCGGGTATCCTGATTTTAAATAGGAAAAACTATTGATGGTTACGACCAGCGGCGTAGAATCGTCTGCCTGCAACGGTTTGAAACGGTTGATAATTTCATCCTGAACTATTAACTGTAAAATCCTTTCATATTCGGGCAATTCGATTCCGATTTTTCTGTTGCCGACAAACCATTTTATATTGCTTAATGCCAACGGGATGCTGGTTAAGAATTGTGCTTTCCTTTCAAACAACCCGCGAAAACCATAGGCGCCTAACACCTGCATCAGCCTTATTAACACATAGCCATTGTATTGATTAATAAAACGGGGTCTGTCAATTTCTTTTTCTAAGATTTCTGATACACAATCCATATAATATTCCAGCAGGGAATCTTTCCAGTCATCTGAGAGATTGGCTCTTGCCTGCCATAATAAGGAAGCCACATCGTATTGAAGAGCGCCTTTCATTCCGCCCTGGTAATCTATAAAATGAACTTCATTGTTTTCAATATAGATATTGCGGCTCTGAAAATCCCGAAACATAAAATATTTATGTTCTACCTTGGTGAGATAACTGCTTAATTTTTCAAAATCATGTACCAGTTTTTCCTTGTCGTACGGTATTTTTAACGTGTCCAGAAAATAATATTTGAAATATAACAGGTCGCTCAAAATTGCCTGCCTTCCAAATTTTTTTGAGGTAAGGCAATAAGAATAGTCGAGGTTGTCAAAACCTTTTATTTGCATCCATGCAAGTGCTTTCAGGCTTTTTTGAAACAATGAATACACATAGTCATTGCTGCCATGCTTTTCCAGTTCATTTAAAAGAGATACCGGCCCAAAGTCTTGCTGCACGTACATTTTGTGATCTTCCGAGCAGAAATAAATTTCCGGAACGGGCGAATTAATATTAGAAAAGTGCCCGGTGAAATATAAAAATGTTTTGCTTTCGCGAACATTCTCATCGTAGGTGGCTATGTAGGATTTTTTTTCTGTACGGATGCGAAAATAGATGCGATCGCCGCCTGACCTGGGCAGCTTGTCAAAACCAATTACAGCCTCCCGGTTGTTTTTTTTAAAAAAAGCAAGAATATCTTCTGCGATGGGTCCCATGTTAAACGATTGGCGGTAAAACTAATTGATTTTTGAAAACACAATACATTCACGTTGACTTTAGAAAATTCCGTTGAATGATTCACAGAATTATTTACATTTGAAGCCGGTTGTTTGATGAGATATTTAACCGGCTTGACAATTTTCCTTTTATCACATACCTGTGGCTCACTTGAGGCAATTAAAAAATAAAATTGAAATTTAAATGAAATCTTTGCGGCACGGGCAATTGATTGCCAAAGCGCTTTTTCTATTTTTGGCGATATCCGTTTTTTCGGCTTGTGAAAGCGCCAATTTCGAAAGCGACAAACGCCAGTTAATGGCCAAAGACGAAATTCGATCCAAACTTCAAAAAGTTCATGGTTATGATATCACCGCCTTTAGAGAAGATACCGTGGAGGCCGGCGCCAACGATGATTTCAAAAAGTTAATCAGATACCGGCTCTCTGTTCAGTACATCGATTCAAATAATACGTTGCAGAAAAAGATAGGTGATGTATTTTTTACGCCCGATGGCAAATCAATTATACGCTCCACCATTTCTGACCGATAACTTCTTAAAAATACCCACAAAGCATGAAGCCAATAAAAGAGCGTTTTTTAGCATTAGACGTTTTCAGGGGAATGACAATATGTTTTATGATTATTGTAAATACTCCGGGAAGCGGGGCAAGCCCGTATGCTCCATTGGAGCACGCCACCTGGTTTGGTTTTACGCCGACCGATCTTGTTTTTCCTTCCTTTTTATTTGCAGTGGGTAATGCGATGAGCTTTTCACAGAGCAAATACAAACTTATTAGCAATGCTGCGTTTTTAAAGAAAATTATTAAACGAACTATTTTAATTTTTTTAATAGGCTACCTGATGTATTGGTTTCCGTTTTTTAACTTGGATGCACATGGCCATATCACCGGAGCGCCGATGAGCCATACGAGGATTATGGGCGTTTTGCAACGTATAGCTTTATGTTATTTTTTTGGTTCGCTCATAGTTCAATACCTGTCAAAAAATAAAGTGATTATTGTAAGTATTATCCTTTTGGTAGGTTATTGGCTTATCCTACTCGCTTTCGGCGACGCCAACCAGCCTTACAGCATGATGGGTAATGCCGGGTATTATTTTGATAAATTCTTGATGGGCAATGATCATCTGTATCACGGCGAAGGCATTCCTTTTGACCCGGAAGGCTGGTTAAGCACCATTCCGGCAATCGTGAACGTGGTGATAGGCTTTTTAGCAGGGAAATTCATCCAGGAAAAGGGAAAAACTTTTGAATGCCTTGCTAAATTATTGCTTGCAGGGTCGCTCTTAATTTTTATCGCCCTGTGCTGGAACCTTGTTTTCCCGATAGGTAAAAAATTATGGACAAGCCCCTTTGTTTTACTAACCTCAGGCATAGATTTAATCTGGATTTCGGCGCTTGTTTATATTATTGAGATGAAAAACTTTAATGCTATTAAATGGCCGGATTTCTTTATGATCTTTGGAAGAAACCCACTGTTTATTTATGTACTGTCTGAAATTTTTGTGGTGATTCTTTTTATGATTCCGGTTGGCAGGGAAAGCTTATTTGGATTTGTAAATACACATTTTTTCCAGCTAATTGCACCGGGCCCTTTTGGCTCATTTCTTTTTGCCATCACCTTTATGCTGTTTTGCTGGAGTATTGGCTGGTGGCTTAATAAGAAGAGAATATATGTGAAAGTGTAGCCGGCGTGCCAGTAAAGCAATAAATAAGCAAGATTTTTTGCTCCAAATATTTTTAGAAAAATTTTTCTAATTAAATTATAATTCATCCTCCGGCTTTTTGTCGAAAGACAATAGAATCATTACGATTGCAAAAGCAATGAAAAAAATTGAGCTGTACCTGTTAACTTCGGGATGTGCTGCACTTGGGCTTACGATACTGTAAATCAATAACAGGATGCCAACAGAGAGGAAAAAAATACCAATTACGAAGCGGAGATCGAAAAATTTTTTCATTCTTATATTGTTCTTTTAATAAAAAATGATATTTAATACTAATGTAATCGTCAAAACGATAACGGCGAGCCACAAAGGATTTTTGTACCACACGCGGTTTTTGTCCTGTTGCCTCGGGGTAAGGCTATAAACTAACCCCACCAATTGATTTTCAGGTTTTCTTTCAGTAAATAAGCTGATAAGATAAGTTACAATCAGGCAAACGGTAAATGCTATCCATGCTATGTTAAAAGCCTGGCTGGTTCCTGAATAAAAAGTGTGAAGATTGGCAATACTTCCGCCTTTGCCTTCAGCCATGGTGAGCGAATAGGTGAGCGCTGCTGTAGCGGTACCCGATAACAATCCCCAGAAAGCGCCGTTTGGTGTACATTTTTTCCAAAACATTCCCAATACGAAAGTGGCAAATAGAGGAGCATTTACGAAACTGAAAACCAATTGCAGTAAGTCCATGATGCTGTTAAACCCGCGGGCAACGTACGCTGTGAGAATAGACAATAAGATTCCGATAACGGTGGTAGCCTTGCCTACATTCAAATAATGCTGTTCGCTTGCGTTGGGCTTAATGTGGCTCTGGTATAAATCGTAAGTGAATACGGTGTTGAACGCAGTGACATTGCCTGCCATTCCCGACATAAAAGAAGCAATCAACGCCGTAATACCCACTCCCAAAATGCCACTGGGATATAATTTTGACAGAAGCAGCGGAAGTACCATGTTATAATCCGTTTGGCCATTTATATTTTTAGGAAGGTCAAAACCTGCATATTGTTTTTGCAAAGCCAGCAAAAGAATGCCGGGCACAATCACAATCAGCGGCATAAAAATCTTAGGCAATGCCGCAATGATAGGCGTTCTTCTTGCATCATTCAGATTATGTGAAATCATTGCCCGCTGTACTACCAGGAAGTCTGTACACCAATAGCCAAATGCCAATACGAAACCGAGACCAAATATCAAACTAAATGCATCGGTTCCCATGGGGTTGGCCGCGGGATTGCTCATTCCTTTCCATAAATGTAGTTTTGCGTTTTCAACATTCGCTAAAATTCCATCCAGGCCCCCTGCCTGGTGAAAGCCGATAAATACCAGCGGCGCAATTCCTAAAACAATCAGGAAAAACTGTAGCACTTCATTATAAACAGCACTGGTTAAGCCACCCAAAAATGTATACACCAATACAATGCCGGCTGCGACCCAAATAGACACATTAAAATCCCATCCCAAAATGGTTTGCATCAGCATGGCCAGTGCATATAAGGATATCCCGGACGAAAAAATAGTCATCGCCGCAAAAGTGAAAGCATTGAAGGTTCTTGTCTTTTCGTCAAAGCGAAGTTTAAGATATTCGGGAACACTCCTGGCTTTGCTTCCATAATAAAACGGCATCATAAACAATCCGAGAAATACCATGGCGAATACCGCACCCAACCAATAAAAGTGAGCGGTATAAAGGCCGTATTTAGCGCCATTAGCCGCCATGCCCAGCACCTCCTGAGCGCCGAGGTTTGCTGAAATAAATGCGAGGCTCGTTATCCACAGTGGTATGCTTCGTCCGCTCATTAAAAAATCGCTGGCGGTCTTAATTTTTTTCTTTAATAAAAATCCAATGCCAATTACAAAAAGAAAATAAATTCCGATAATGAGGTAATCTATCAATTGTAATTTCATAAAGCGATATACGTTTTTTCGATTGTCAAGAGAGCATAAATGTAATAGAAAATACAGGAATTATATTTTTAAATCCACCTGAAACAGTAAAGCAACCCGCCTACCAGTAGGTAGATAAATATTGCACGATTATTTTTTGCAGGTTTTGCATTGTTGAAAGCCCTTACAATATCTTTTTAAATTTTTAAATAAACATCCAGCAATCCTTCGGGCAAAGTCACATACAACTTTCTGTTTTTGGAGTCAATTTTTTCTAAAGAATTTTCGTGAACAGGAATCAACACTTCCTTACCGTCTATAACTATTCTGCACAATACCTGGTGAGGCTGCTCTACTACTTCAAGCACTTCGCCGAGTTCTTTTTTATTATCCATAATCGTAAAACCCAGGAACGAAATAGGAGACGTTTTAGCGGCAAATTTTTTAAACGCAGGCTCGTCAAGCCATACTTCTTTTTTTAATAAAGCCTGGGCCTTTTCTTTTGAATCAATTCCTTCAACAGACACAAATATTTCACTGTCATTTTTGATTTTTGTGGATTGAATAAAATAAGGCAAAAAAGAATTTGTAGTTTCTTCAATAAAAAAAACTTTGAGTCCATTAAGGCTGGTTTTTTTTCCGAGGTGATGGCGAAGAATTAATTGTCCGTTTGTACCGAAGGTGGCTGTCAGTTTTCCTATTTTGAAATATTCATTCATTCTTTATTCAGCTTAATTGCGCGCTGAAAGGTCTGAAAGTATTTTTTAATTTCAGCATATCGGGCCTAATTTTTTGTGGCGAAAGACAACGAAGTGGCATGAAGAATTCGACGGAAAGTATTTACATCGCTCACCTGTAGTAAACGGACAAATTAAGCAGATTTTTTTTTGCGGAAAATAAAAACGTGAACGCGGGTTAGTACGTTCACGTGAGTTTACCTATAGTCTAACTGGTGACAAAAATTAAAATCGTATGAAACTTATGCGCCCATATAATCCCTTAAAAGTTGGGAGCATGCCGCAGTCTGAAGTTTTTTAAGTGCTTTATCTTTTATTTGCCTCACTCTTTCCCTGGTAAGGTTATATCGTTCGCCGAGGTCTTCAAGGCTCACGGGATTATCGATGCCAATTCCATAATAATAACAGATAACTTCTCTCTGTCGCGGCGATAGTAACGATAAAGATCTTTCCAATTCTTTTTTTAACGAATCCCTGAACATAATCTTCTTGTCGGCGCTTTCAGCATTTGAATTTACCAATACATCGATGAGCGTTGATTCCTCGCCTTCGCTGAGCGGTGAATCCATACTCAGGTGCCGGGCTGCTACATTCATCGTAGCCGAAATTTCTTCAATATCTATTTTAAGGTAGCTGGCTAATTCTTCCACACTCGGCGGCCGCTCAAATTCCTGTTCCAATTGTGAATAAGCATGGCTGATTCTTTTGGTAAGGCCCACCTTGTTTAAAGGCAATCGTACAATCCTTGATTGTTCTGCCAGCGCCTGCATAATACTTTGGCGAATCCACCACACTCCATAAGAAATGAATTTAAAACCACGCGTTTCATCAAATTTTTGAGCTGCTTTAATAAGGCCTAAATTGCCTTCATTGATAAGATCAGGAAGCGTCAGTCCCTGGTTTTGGTATTGTTTTGCCACAGAAACTACAAACCGGAGATTCGCTTTGGTAAGCTTATCCAAAGCTTTTTGATCACCGGCCCTTATTTGCCTTGCCAGCCTGACTTCTTCTTCGGGGGTCACCATCTCTACGCGGCTTATTTCCTGCAAATATTTTTCCAGGCTTTCGCTTTCGCGGTTGGTGATGGACCTTGAGATCTTTAATTGACGCAAACTCATAGAGTGATTATTTTATAGTTAAAAACAAACAAGGTTTTTTTTGAATGTTTTTGTACAATAATCAACGTTTGCTTTGCCTCTTAAAGTATGCAGGAAAAGAATATTATTTTATTCGCGGTATAAAATATGGTTTTTTTAAATTAATTAATAAAAAAAATGATAAATATGGCTTGTTAGTTAATTTATTTTCTATTATTGCAGATAATGACTTTATCAATATGAAGATGAGTAAAAAAGTACAATATACCGTCGAGTACCCTGTAAGATGTTCCCCCGCCATCCTATATGAATTCCTTTCTACCTCCTCGGGTTTGCAGGAATGGTTTGCCGATAAGGTAGAAGACGAAGGGGATGTGTTTAGCTTTTCATGGTCCGGAGGAGCCGCTGAAGAAGCAAAGGTTTTAGAAACCGAGGAAAACAGGTTTATAAAATTTCATTGGTTAGATTCACCTGAAGAAGAGTTTTTTCAATTTAGCATAGAAAAATCTGAGGTTACCAATCAAACAATTTTGGTGATTAGTGATTTTGCTGAAAAGAAAGAAATTAAAGATCAAAGCCAGCTTTGGGAAACCCAGGTGAAAGATTTGTTTCATCGGCTGGGAAGCTGATTTTAATAAAATGGATAATTTCCGCAAATCCGTTTTCCAGGAATGCAGGCGTAGCATTCCATTCCGTTAAGGGAATTTTTTTAGCGATCTTTAAAAATGATTTCTTACCGAATTTTACAATTTCATCTTCACTTAATTTATCAATCTCAACAAAGTTGTCTTCTTCAAAATGATGCTCCCACTGGGAATCATGTACTGAGATCCAAAATTTTTTTTCGCAGAGAAAACGTACTCCTTTATTAAAATTGGTTATCTTATCCAGCCATTTCCCTGAAAGATGTAGCGACACACTGAAAAAATTTCCCCACCAAAACATGGTTCTTACCGCAAAAATGTTTTTCTTACTGAATGCCGCAGGATAATCTAATATAGCGTAAGGCAGTCCTTTGTAATTTTCGCCTTTAGAAATTTTGCCTCCCGGTTTTTGCCAGATTGCGGGCAAAAACTCTTTTTCGTTTATCACCACGTCTTTAAAATGATGATGCAGATTTCCGAGGATTTGATACACTTTTTTAAGTATTAATTGTTTTGTAAAAATCTATTCGGTGTTATTTACCAATTCCATTTCGCGTTTTGAAAGCTGTATTTTTGCTGCTTCGTTCATTTTTGAAAATTACAACAAAACACTCAAGGCCGGATTACATTCCATGTTTAAAAAACTTGACAAATTAATATTGAAAGCCTTTGTGGGGCCTTTTATTGCCACGTTTTTCATTACACTGTTTGTGTTTATGATGCAAATTTTGTGGAAGTATATTGATGACCTTGTGGGCAAAGGCCTTGATATACTTACGCTAACAGAATTTTTGATTTATGCAAGCGCTACTTTGGTTACACTTGCTATGCCTATATCTATTTTGATTTCTTCGATAATGACCTTTGGGAAACTGGGAGAGAATTTTGAACTCGTGGCCATTAAGTCATCCGGAATATCTCTATTGCGGTTTATGCAGCCATTGTTTTTTGTCTCGGTTCTGCTTTCGGGTGTGGCTTTTTTGTTTGCCAATTACATTGCGCCGGTTGCTAATTTGAAATTTGCCGTAATATATCATGATATCTATGAAAAAAGCCCCGCCTTTGATTTGAAAGATGGCGTTTTTTATAATGGTTTCCAGGGATTTTCAATTAAGGTAGATAAAAAAGACAACGACCGCAGTACGCTTCATAAAGTGCTTATTTATGAACAAACCAACAGCATACAGGATAATACTATAATTTCTGAAGGTGGAAAAATGTCTGTCACTACCAACAAAAAATTTCTCCAGTTCCAATTGAGAAATGGCAACCGTTACCAGGAGAATGGAAATTTTAATTATAAGGATAACGAATTTATAGATCTGCGCTTTAAAGAGTATGATAAGCTTTTTGACCTGAGCCAGTTGAATCTTCAAAAGACATCAGACAGCCTTTTTATGAATAATATCCGGATGAAAACGATGCGCCAGCTAAACGTGGATCTTGATTCGCTAAAGCACGTTCCGGATTCTTTGTATAAGCGAAATTTAGCAGAACTTTCTTCATACGTAAGATATTCAAGATATAAAGACAGCGCGGTGAGTAAAAAAGAAATTACCTCCTTTGACGAAAAAATACCTGCGCAAAAAATTGACTCATTTGACGTACTGATACCCGATTCATTGCAAGCCTCCGTTTTTGACCAAACAATAAACCAGGTAAATAATACGCGCAATTTATTGGAAGTTTCTGTTTCAGATTATAAGGCGCAGCAATCAGATTTTACACAACACCAGATAGAGTGGCACAAAAAGCTATCAATGTCTGTAGCATGCCTCGTTTTATTTTTTATCGGTGCTCCGTTAGGCTCTATTATTCGTAAAGGAGGACTGGGCATGCCTTTGGTGATGGCGCTGCTGTTTTTTATGATCTTTTACCTGCTGAATATTTTTGGAGAAAAGTTTACGAAAGATCATGTGATGATACCGATTATCGGCATGTGGCTGCCGGTAATCGTTTTGTCGCCGGTAGGATTTTTCCTAACCTATAAAGCCATGCACGATTCACAGTTATTTAATAAGGAATATTATTACCGGCTATTTAAGAATATAAGAACAGCCATAAATTGGATGAAAAATATATTTAACCTGCGTAAATCAACTGCTTAACAAAAAGTGAAATGGTTCTCCCTAAATTGTCTCAGCCTTTGCATAGAGGCTACCATTTGATAGCAACTAAAACAAAGGCTGATAAATTGAAAAGCAATCTGGTGCAAATGTAAAGAATACCAGCATTCAAATCCAAATTTTTTATAATGATTTTTTTGTGATTTTGGTAATTATATTTCTTCTAACATATCCTTTTGAAAAAGATTTATATTCGTAAACCCCGACTAAAAAATAATGAACAATGAAAGAATGGAAGGAATACCAGCAAAAGAACAAGGACAGGTTCTTAAATGAGATGATGGGATTGTTGCGAATTCCATCTGTTAGCGCCAAAAAAGAACATAAGGAAGATATGGCTACTTGTGCGGAGGCGGTTAAAAACATTTTGCTGTCAGCAGGCGCTGACACCGCGCGCGTGATGCAAACGGATGGGTTTCCTGTAGTGTATGCGGAAAAAATAATTGATAAGAATAAACCCACTGTTTTGGTATATGGCCATTACGATGTGCAGCCTCCTGAGCCACTGGAATTGTGGGATAGCCAGCCTTTTGAGCCGGTGATTAAAGACGGAAAAGTGTTTGCTCGGGGTTCCGCAGATGATAAAGGCCAGTTTTTTATGCATGTGAAAGCGCTTGAAGTAATGGCAAAAACGAACACACTTTTTACCAATATTAAATTTATAATTGAAGGAGAAGAGGAAGTGGGTTCACCCAACCTTGGCAAATTTGTTGAAAAAAATAAAGAACTTTTAAAAGCCGATGTAATTCTTATTAGCGATAGCTCGATGTTGAGCATGCAAAATCCTTCGCTGGATATTGGTGTTCGCGGGCTTTCTTATATTGAAGTAGAAGTTACAGGTCCGAGCCGCGATCTGCACAGCGGCACTTATGGTGGCGCTGTGGCCAATCCCATTACGGTTTTGGCAAAAATGATTGCAAGCTGCCACGACGAAAATAATCATATCACTATTCCGGGCTTTTACGACGATGTAGTCCAGGTTTCTGAGCAGGAGCGAAGCCTAATGAACCAGGCGCCATTTAGCGAAGCGGATTATTTAAAAGAAACAGGTGCAAAAGAAATCTGGGGCGAGAAAGGATATACTACTATCGAAAGAACCGGCATAAGGCCTACGCTGGAACTGAACGGCATTTGGGGAGGCTACCAGGGAGAAGGAGCCAAAACCGTTTTGCCTTCAAAAGCTACGGCAAAGATTTCTGCACGCCTGGTTCCCAACCAGGATTCGGAAAAAATAACCCAAAAGCTACTGGCCTATTTCCAATCTGTCGCTCCTTCTTCAGTTACCGTAAAGGCTTTTAGTCATCATGGAGGAGAGCCGTATCTTACTCCCATCGATAGCACCGGATATAAAGCAGCTTCGCATGCCATTGAAACTACTTTCGGAAAAACTCCCGTGCCGGTAAGAGGTGGTGGGAGCATTCCAATTTGTACGATTCTTGAAAGAGAATTGAATGTCAAAATCGTATTCATGGGATTTGGCCTGGACAGCGACAATCTTCATTCGCCCAACGAAAAATATGGTATCGAAAATTTTAACAAAGGCATCGAAACCATTCCTTATTTCCACAAATATTTCGCTGAATTGAGTAATCAAAAATCCTGAGAATAAAAATCCTGTTTATTTTTCCTTTTACTGCAAAGTGATTGCAGTGAAATCTAGTTTTATTGGAGATACGGATTTTCTTTGATTTCACTCCCAATGGTAGTCTCCGGGCCGTGGCCGGGATAAACTGTTACATCGGGTGGAAGTTTGAAAAGTTTTTCTTTGATATTTTTAATAAGCGCTTCGTGATTTCCATAAGGTAGATCGGTGCGGCCAATGCTGTTTTGAAAAAGCACATCTCCTCCAATCAGGAAATTTTGTTTTTCACAATAAAAGCAAACACTTCCGGGCGAATGCCCTGGCGCATGAATCACCTCCAGTTCGTCATCTCCTAAAGAAATCACATCCCCTTCTTTCAAATAAATCACATCGCCCTGGTAATTATCAAAAGGCAGATTAAACATCAGTCCGGACGCAGGAGCCAATTCGAGAATTTCTTTTTCCAGTAAATGAGTATTTAACGTTAATTTATATTCTTCTGCAATAAATTTATTGCCAAATACATGGTCGAGATGGCAGTGAGTATTTAATAATAATTTGGGTTCCAGTTTATGGTTCTTAATAAAAGTCGTAAATTCTTCCTTTTCTGAATCAAAATAACAGCCCGGGTCGATGATAATACATTCATTGTTTTCATTATAAAGAATGTATGTGTTTTCCTGCACCGGGTTGAAAGTAAAACGCTTTATTTGAAACATATTTTTAGTGTTTGCCGTAAGGATAAATTCATTTTATTGATTAAGCCGAAACGATTAATTTTAGGGCGATATATAATGTAAAGCAATGCAAGATCACAAGAAAGTAATATACAAAAAAATTATTCCCTTTTTCACCTTACTACTGGCGATGGGTTTTGCAAATGCCCAGGTGAGCACGGTTCAGTTTGGCAAAAACAGGGTTCAATATAAAAAATTTAAATGGCAATATTACCAGACGTTAAATTTTAACGCATACTTTCACCAGGATGGCCAGGAACTCGCCAAATATGTAGTGCAGGTGGCAGAACAAGAGCTTCCGGGTATTGAAAAATTTGTTGAGTATAACCTTCAGCGCCGCGCCAACATCGTCGTGTATAATACGTTTGATGAAATGAAACAAAGTAATATCGGCCTGGGGCAGGATTGGCAAAATGCCGGCGGCGTTACCAAGCTGGTCAATAATAAGATGATTATTTATTATACCAGCAACCATGCAGACCTGCGTAAGCAAATACGTGAAGGAATAGCGGGAATATTAGTTCAAAACATTTTGTTTGGTGAAGACCTCGGCGAGGTTGCCGGCAATGCCGCTTTATTGGATCTTCCGCAATGGCTTATTGACGGCTACATTGCCTATGTAGGTGAAAATTGGAGTCCGCAGCTCGATGATCAATTAAAAAATGAAATCTTAAGTGGTAAGTACAAAACTTTTTATCAACTGGCTTTTGATAAGCCCCTGCTGGCCGGTCATGCCTTTTGGTATTATATCGAAGAGAAGTATAAAAAGGAAAATACATCTTATTTGTTATACCTCGCAAGGGTGTACAAAAGCTTAAAACGCGCTACCCAACAGGTTACCAAGGTGAGAAGGTTTAAGGATTTGCTGGCCAATTTTATGCAGTATGAGCAGGAAAAATATGAGAATGACATTGCGCATAGAAAAAATTATCCGAAAGGAAGTGAGATAACCGGTTATACTGTTGGCAAAAGAGTAGATTATTTTCATTTTAATGTAAACCCTCACAAGCGAAACAATTCCTTTGCTGTGGTGCAATACAAAAAAGGAAAATACAGTTTAATCCTGGATGAAGATGGCGAGCAGAAAGTATTGCTGAAGTTTGGCGTAAAAACCCGGCAAAATGAGGTAAACCCGAATTATCCTATGATGGCCTGGGACCCTAAAGGCCAAAGGCTTTCTGTTTTGTATGAAGACAAAGGAAGATTACGGCTGTTTGTGTATGATGTTATTTCAAGGCAAAAGCCAATAGACAGGGATATTACAGGGGTATTTGACCAGGTGCAGGATATGAAATATATGGTTACCAGCCAGACATTACTTTTCAGCGCTGTCAGAAACGGGCATTCTGATATTTACACCTACGATGTGGCTCACGGAACGGTAAAGCAGGTAACAGACGATGTTTACGACGACCTTGATCCATCTTACATTAACCTGCCCAACAAAACCGGAATTATATTTTCAAGCAACAGGCCATCGGCAGACGCCAAAGGCGGCGATACGGCTTTGATGAATAACCGGTTTAATATTTTCCTGGTTACAAACTTTGAAACCGGCAGGCCGGGTGTGGCCCAAATCAGCCAGCTAACAAAATTGAAATTTGGTGATGCACGCTATCCGTCCACTTATAGCGATGCCTATTTTACTTTTCTTAGCGATATGAGTGGCATTCAAAACCGCTATGCCGGGTTCTTTACAACCCGCACTACCGGCGTTGATACGCTTGTATTGATTGGGGATGAAATTTTAAGAAACCCTGATATTCCCGAAATAGATTCGACATTAAAGGTGTATCACAAGCTGGATGTGGATTCGATTGCAGTAGTGGCTATTTCTCATGATTCGGCGTATGTGTTTCCACTTTCAAACTATGAAAGCAGCATTTTGGAAACCAGGGAAGCGGGCGAGGATCACCAGGTGAGTGAAGTAACGCGCCAAAGCGATGATAAGATTCTTTATAAATTAAGAATAGATGAAAATACACTGCGCAGGCGCAATGTAACAGCCAGGGCTACTACCTATATGAAAGAAGTGATGGCTAAAAATCGTCTGGGTTCGGGAGAAGAAATAGCAGCGCCTGAGCCGGTTACGCAGGAAGAAGACATTTTTCAACATGAGTTTAAGCCTGAAAACAAGGACAGCGCAAGGATAGCTGAGCTAAGAAACCAGGCACATCCTGAGCAATCGTTGGTGCTTTCGACCGCGAGATTATACCCTTACAAGCCGAGGAAATTTGCAGCAGATTACATCATTGCGGGATTTAATAATAATGTGCTGGGAACAAGATACCAGATTTACACCGGCGGCTCAGGGCCCATTACCCTTTCGAGTAATAATGGCCTGAATGGAATCATCAACCTCGGAACTGCAGACATTATGGAGGATATTAAAATTTCAGGAGGCTTCCGCTTATCCACCAATTTAAAAGACAATGACTGGCTGTTCCAGTTTTCAAACCTGAGAAAGAAAGTAGATTGGGGTTTAATGTATTACCGCAATGTGCAGTCGGTAACGTTTGGAGACAGCACAGGATATTATCCGGGCAAAGTGTATTCTAACCTTTACCAGGCAAGCGTTTCCTATCCCTTTGATGAAATAAGAAGCTTGCGTTTGAATTTTGGAGTAAGAAGGGATAATGTAGTAGTCAGCGGTATTGATCCATTGTCGCTGTCCGCTAAGGCAAACGCAAATGCTTATGGACTGATGCATTTGGAATATGTATATGACAATACCTTAAATCCTGCGCAGAACATTTGGGATGGCGCGCGGTATAAAATCTATCTGGATTATAATACTCAAATAAATAAAATTCCGGCGAATGCTGTGGGCCGCACCACTTTAAATCTCGGGTTTGACGGGCGGGTGTATTATCCTATTTACAGAAACTTTATCTGGGCAGGAAGAGTTGCCGGGGATTTCAGTTGGGGCAATCAAAAACTGATTTATTACCTGGGCGGTATAGATAACTGGTTTATGTTTGGCTCAAATCAAAAAAGAGGAAAAGATGGAAATGTGACTTACAGGTACTTCAATCCATCCAACCAACCTGCTCCTGATCAGAATTATGCATTTCAATCTTTGGCAGTGAATCTTCGCGGGTTTATTCAAAATGCAGCAAATGGAAATAACGCAACCGTTATCAATAGCGAATTCAGATTGCCGGTTTTTACTACTTTTTTGGATAAGCCCATTAATAACGCCTTTATCCGAAATTTCCAGTTAATCCAGTTTATTGATCTTGGCACTGCCTGGAATGGAGCTTACGATAAAATCGGAAGACCAAATATTACTTACACAGATCCGCAAAATCCTACCGTTTCGGTCAATTTGAAGGCGCCAGGCATCGGCCCTTTCCTTGGCGGATATGGATTTGGTGCGCGCAGCACGCTTTTAGGATATTTTCTGAAATTTGATGCTGGCTGGCCAATGAATGGTTTTTTTAGGGGCAAACCGATTTTTTATTTCAGCATGGGGCTTGATTTTTAAAAATAATTGATTTATTACATAGGGTAGCTATAGTAAACGGAAAAATATCCTGGATTTTTATTTTAATGTTTTATAAATTTTCTTACGATTTTTTTCGCATCGCCCGTCTTTAGAAAATAGATTCCTTTCGGCAAAAAACTTACATCGATTTTTGACGTAAGCGAATTGGCTTTGTAAGATGCAACTACTTGCCCGCTTTCATTCACGATGATGCATTCCGGGTTATTCAATTGAAATTCCGGAGCGAAATAGATGAAATCTGTTGCCGGATTGGGATAAATTATTAATTGATTGCTTGTTCCGGTTATTACAGTTTCATTAATAGCGGTCCCTTGTAATTTTCCGTCAATGGAATGTGCCACAATTTTGAACCAGATTTTACTTTGGTTACCAATAGTCACATTATTCCATAAATAAAAGGTATCCCGGATAGAGGTGACGATGGGTATAAATGATTCTTTATTATTGACGCTATAATACAAGTCGTAACTTAACGGATTCCCTTCATCCGGATTTTGCACATGCCACGAAATTGCTTTTTTTATATCATAGCTCCCCGTGTCCGGATAAGTAATTTTGATAGAGGGCGATTCATAAGAATGGAGAAGTTCCGCAAAGCCAAACCCGGTTACCTGCACACCGTTAACCGTTCCGGAAACATCAGTAGCTCCTTCAAAAAAACGAAAAGGAAATTGCACTTCATTATTATTGTCTTTTGCGGAAAAGGTAATATCAATTTTGTTAATTGGCGATGTGAGCCGCCATTTATTCGAATAACACATCTGGCTGTCGGGCATCCAATTAAATCCTAAGCGCTCAATTTTAAAATCGCTTGTAGTGTATTGCGTATTGTCATTTACATAAGAAGATAAAATACGGTATTTGGAGTTGGCCGGCAGTTTATTATCTGCAGTAAATACATTCCAAACATTTATATCCATTCCGTTGGATAATTGAAGGAAAAACCATTCATATTTTTCGCCCATAAGCCGGTCAAAATCGCCGTATTGCCTGTCTATCCACGAAGTGCCGGTTACATTTTCTGTAATGCCATTTAAAGTCAGTTCTCCACTAACCTGGTTTGTGGTTTGAGAGTAATAATAGGTGTAATTAGCAAGCCCTTCCTTCAGGTAGCCGCTATCTGCCAGAATCAAAGGCCTTTTAGTACTTATATAGTCCAGTTGAAAGTTGGCAGCCGAAGAAGCCGCATTAATATTATATTCAAATGGAATCAGGTTGCCTTGTGAATCAATTTTTGTAGTCCAGAATTCGTTACCACCGCCGGTTACTGATGCGTGAATATCAAGATGCGTAGTGGAAAGTGCAGTGTACCGCACCAATTTCGCGTCCTGGTAAAAGGCGCCTGTTGTTTCATCAGTTATATTAAGAATCCGAAAACCGCCATAAGAGGAAGCCGGATAATAAAAATAAGTGAGCATATAACTGTAAGTCTTCCCTGACTGTGCTCCTGCGAGATGGCCTGCAGTATACCACCATTCTATGGGTTCTGTGGTATGGTGGCCCTCATCAGCAGGAAATGATATGAGGCTTCCTTCTGGTTTATAAGGATACACCTTCCAGCTTTGCGAATAGCTGCGAACACTGGCCATCATCACCATCAAAACGAGGAAAAGTCTAATCATTTATAAGATTTTTATAAAATTAAAAATCCAAAGCTTAATTGCAAATCTTCTAAAACAAGGATATGACCTTCGGTAGAAAAATAATGCAACCTATAATAAAGGAGATAATTGCAGCAAGCAGCACGGCTGAAGCAGACATGTCTTTTACCTTTTTTATCATGGCATGATATTCGGGCATTACCAAATCACAGAGTTTTTCAATCGCGGAATTGATAATTTCAAAACATAAGACTATCGCAAACGACAACAGGATTATCATCCATTCATTTAAGGAAATTGAAAAAAAGAATCCGGCGACCAATACTCCAAGCGCAATAATGTATTGGATTCGAAAGTTTTTTTCATGAAGAATGCAGTCTTTTAAACCATTCAGGGCCCAGCCAAAAGATTTTATTAAACGGCTCATCTTTAATTTTTTAAGAATCATTGCAAATAAGAAACTACCTTTTTTATTGCTTCACTGGATGTCCTGATTTCGTTGTCGGTTATGATTAGCGGGGGAACAATTCTTAAACATTCCGATGCAAACAAAAACCAATCTGTAAAAACACCTTCTTCTAATAACCCATCAATTACTTTTTTATTTTGTTCAAAGCTTTCGAATTGCAACGCAATCATTAACCCCCGGCTTCGGATTTTTTTTATTCCGGGAATATTTGTCAAATTAGAAAGGAAAAGCTTTTCCTTTTCTAAAACTTTTTCGACCAGTTTATCTTCCTGCAACACTTCAAAAGCAGCAAGGCCGGCGGCGCAGCAAACAGGATGGCCACCAAATGTGTTGATGTGACCTAATACAGGATTATTGGTCAGACAATCCATTATTTTTTTATCTGCAATAAAGGCGCCCAATGGCATCCCGCCTCCAAGGGCCTTGCCCAATAGCAATATATCAGGAACGATATCAAATTGCTCAAACGCCCAAAGTGTTCCATTTCTTCCAAAACCGCATTGAATTTCATCCAAAACCAATAAGGTTCCTGTGTCAGTACATTTTTTTCGTAGTGCTTGCATCCATTCCTTTTCCGGAACGATTACTCCAGCTTCTGCCTGGATGGTTTCAGCAATGACACATGCCGTTTCCTTAGTTATGGATTCGAGGCAATCAAAATGGTTGTACTCCAGGTGCACAATTCCGGGCAGCAGGGGCCGGAAAGCATTGCGCCAATATTCATCTCCGAGAATGCTTAGTGAGCCCTGGGTGCTCCCATGGTAAGAATTTTTAAAAGCGGCGATGTGGGTTCGGCCTGTAAATCTTTTGGCCAGTTTCATTGCTCCTTCCGTAGCTTCTGTTCCTGATGTGGTAAAGAAAACCGAATTAAGAGAAGAGGGCAAATTTTCAACAAGTGCTTTGGCATATGCTGTTTGTGGTGATAAAATCAATTCGCCATTTACCATCACATGCATGAAATTATCTGCCTGTTGCTGTATAGCATTAATCACTTTTGGATTTGAATGGCCTATGTTACATACGCTTATTCCTCCAATCAGGTCGATGTATGGTTTGCCCTTTATATCATAAAGTTTACAATCTTTCGCGCTCACAATTTCCAGGGCAAGGGGGTCCGGTGAAGTTTGGCCAATGTGGTTTAGAAATATTTGTCGGTTTGTCATTGCTTTTTCTTTTGCTTTTTTCACTTACATCATACCTGCTAAAAAAGAATCCGGAATTTTCTTGGATGGCTTAGTAAAAGAGGGTAATTATGAAATAAAAGTTAAACAAAAATAGGAAGATGATAATTCCTGAAAACATAAAGATTATCTGATAAAATAAAAGCGCATTTTTGTAGCCCGGATTTTGGGAACAATAGACGTTTATTTGTAATAAATTTTTCTTTCCAAAATTTTTCCATTAAACATTTTCCATTACCTTTGCCTTCCCAAAAAATAGCCCTATAGGTAGTTTTTTTGTGTCAAGTTCATTCTAAGAACGTAAAACCAGTATATGCCAGTGTAGCTCAGTTGGTCAGAGCAGCTGATTTGTAATCAGCTGGTCGGGGGTTCGAATCCCTCTACTGGCTCTTAAAATAGTGAGCGTTGTGGATAATTTCCGGATTTCTTATAAAATCCGGGAATTAAAAATGGGCAGATGGCCGAGCGGTTAAAGGCGACAGACTGTAAATCTGTTCTCTCACGAGTACGTAGGTTCGAACCCTACTCTGCCCACTAAAGAGTTTTTTGAAATAGCACGTTTGACTTCTTTCAAGCTGTTGTAGCTCAGGGGTAGAGCACTTCCTTGGTAAGGAAGAGGTCGTGAGTTCAATTCTCATCAACAGCTCTTTTAAGATTATTTTTTGGAGAGAGCGCGATAGAATTGAAGAGGTCTGTTGTAAATTAAGAATTACGACTTAAGGATTAAGAATAAGCGGAAGTAGCTCATTTGGTAGAGCGATAGCCTTCCAAGCTATAGGTGGCGAGTTCGAGCCTCGTCTTCCGCTCCAAAAATAACTATTCATTTCGGGTAGAGGATAGTATATTTAAATTTTTATAACAAAAATTAAAAACAAAAAAAATGGCAAAAGAGAGTTTTAAAAGGGATAAACCCCACGTTAACATTGGCACCATTGGCCACGTTGATCATGGAAAGACTACCCTTACAGCCGCTATTACCGATATTTTGTCTAAAAAAGGTTTAGCGGAGAAAAAAAATTATGCAGATATTGATGGAGCTCCTGAAGAAAAAGAAAGGGGTATCACTATTAATACAGCACACGTTGAATATGCAACAGCAAACCGTCACTATGCACACGTGGATTGTCCCGGCCATGCTGACTATGTAAAAAATATGATCACAGGTGCTGCCCAGATGGATGGTGCGATCCTGGTAGTTGCTGCTACAGACGGACCAATGCCTCAAACAAAAGAACACATCCTTCTGGCTCGCCAGGTAGGTGTTCCGCGTATAGTAGTGTTCATGAATAAAGTGGATTTGGTGGATGATCCTGAATTGTTGGAATTGGTAGAAATGGAAATCCGCGAGTTGTTAACTTCTTATGGATTTGATGGTGATAATACACCGATTATACAAGGTTCAGCCACTGGTGCTTTAGCCGGTGATGACAAATGGGTTGAAAAAATCAATGAGTTGATGGATGCGGTTGATACTTATATTCCTCTGCCTCCCCGCCCGGTTGATCAGCCTTTCTTAATGTCTGTTGAAGACGTATTTTCTATCACAGGTCGTGGTACTGTAGCTACAGGCCGTATTGAAAGGGGCCGTATTAAAGTGGGCGAACCCGTTGAAATCGTAGGTTTGATGGAAAAACCATTGACATCTACCGTTACCGGTGTTGAAATGTTTAAGAAATTACTTGATCAGGGTGAAGCAGGAGATAATGCGGGTTTATTACTTCGTGGAATTGAAAAAAATCAAATCCGTCGCGGTATGGTTCTTTGCAAACCGGGTTCAATTACTCCGCATACAGAATTTAAAGGTGAAGTGTATGTATTGAGCAAAGAAGAAGGCGGTCGTCATACTCCATTCTTCAACAAATATCGTCCACAATTCTATTTCAGAACTACTGACGTTACTGGCGAAGTAACTTTACCTGAAGGAACTGAAATGGTGATGCCGGGTGATAACACCTCACTTTCCGTAAAATTGATCCAGCCTATCGCGATGGAAAAAGGTTTGAAATTCGCGATTCGTGAAGGTGGACGTACAGTAGGTGCAGGCCAGGTAACAGAAATTATAAAATAGGATTTTTTTATCCTTAAAATTATAAATTAGCTAATTAGCAAATTTGCTAATTAGCTAATTTGATTTTTACGGGCATAGTTCAATGGTAGAATAGAGGTCTCCAAAACCTTTGATCAGGGTTCGAATCCTTGTGCCCGTGCAAGCAAATGTGATAATTTGATAATGTACTGATTAATTCATTTTCAAATTTTCAAGTTTTCAAATTTTCAAATTAATATTTATGAATAAAGTTGCATTATACATTCGTGATTCGTACAAGGAATTAATGCATAAGGTAACCTGGCCAACATGGGAAGAATTGCAACAATCAACGATGATAGTGCTGGCCGCAACGATTATCATTACAGCTATTGTGGCCTTAATGGATTTTGTGTCAAATGGCGTTTTAAAATTTATTTACTCCTTATTTAAATAATCATGTCAGAAGAAAATCAAGAAAACGAACAAAAAGTCGCTTCGGATGAGATTAAGTCTGCATCTCCCGAAAAGAATACCAAATGGTATGTTCTGAGGGTGGTAAGTGGTAAAGAAAGAAAAGTAAAAGAATATCTCGATAAAGACATCATCAGGGAAGGATGGGATAAAGATATCCTCCAGGTATTTTTGCCTGTGGAAAAGGTGTATAAAGTAGTGAATGGCAAAAAAGTAATGAGGGAACGGAATTTTTATCCAGGCTATGTGATGATAGAAGTGGTTGATGGCAAGCTTACCGGCGAAATGGTTCAGCATCTTAGCAACACCACTAACATAATGCATTTCTTAACAGATGGCAAAGGTTCAAAAGGTGAAATTATCAGCCTTAGAAAGTCAGAAGTCAACAAAATGCTCGGCAAAGTGGATGAAATGGCAGATGCCGGAGGTATGACAATGAGCGAACCATTCATCGTGGGCGAAACCATAAAAATTATCGATGGCCCATTCAACGATTTCAATGGAGTGATTGAAGAGGTAACCGATGAAAAGAAAAAATTAAAAGTACAGGTTAAAATATTTGGCCGCGCTACGCCCGTGGAGTTGAGCTACATGCAGGTAGAGAAAATTTCCTGAAAATTGGAGTTCTTTAAAAGATAATAAGCTGTCAGCTCTGGCAGCTTTTTTAATACAGTAAAGCAGGAAATTCCTGCTTTTTTTATATTGTTACCGGTCAACGAAAATAACCTGTTCTTCTTTCAATAAGGGTAAGCCTTTAAATCTTAAAATAATATTGGCGACCGTAGCCACATCTTTTTCGCAATAGATGGAAATCCGGTTCAGGTCTTTCTCTTTCCAATACACATTTCCCACCTGGCTGCCATCTATGTCATCCTTTGGAGAAGGAATGCCCAGTACTGCGGCTAAAAGTTTTAAAGAGGTATAATGCTTGTAATCGCCAAAGCGCCATAGGTGCAGCGTATCAAGAACCGGAGTGTCCCAGGGCTTCATACTTTGAAAGTCAAGAAAGGAGGGTAACGGAATATATTTAATCAGC
Organism: Ginsengibacter sp.; assembly: GCA_051954975.1. Lineage (GTDB taxonomy): Bacteria > Bacteroidota > Bacteroidia > Chitinophagales > Chitinophagaceae > Ginsengibacter. The sequence continues at coordinate 438,327 of JBQCHE010000002.1, forward strand.
ATTCTTCTGCATAAAAACGGGACATCAAATTCTTTGATATTATGCCCGCACAAAATCCATCTCTGATGGTTGAGATGTAATTTCTTCAGCGTAATTAGAAAATCATTTAAAAGTTGATCTTCATCTTCCGAGCATAAAGATTTTATACGCAATTGCCACTCGTTGTCTATTTTTTTGAAATACCCAAAACTGATGCACGCTACCTTGGCGAATTCAGCCAGAATAGCGGCTCTCATCGGATAAAATTCTTCAGGCGATGTGTCTGCCGGCAGTTGCCTGCTTATTTTTTCATTCCATAATTCTTTCCAGTTATCGTCTAACAAATGGTAATGTTCTTTTTCCGAAACGGTTTCAATATCGATAAAAAGCAAGTTCTCAAGCGCTATTTGGTTCATCCAATACAGTTTTTGTAATTGAATGTACAAAAAAACCCATCACGTAGGATGAGTTTAGAATTTTTATGAAAATGATTATTTATAAAGTGATTCCCACAAAAATTGTAAAAGCCTGGTTTTTCCATTTTTCCGAGTTATCAATATCATTAATGTTGTTCAGCCCGATTTCATATCGTCCACCCAGGTTCACAAGCGGGAGCTGAATCCACAATCCGCCCACTGCAGAAAAATCACTCTTTTTGAAAATATTCCTATCAGTATCCAGGTTGTCAACGTGTTGATTCAGCAAGCTTCCAAACTGGGGGCCTAATTGCAATTTTACCCGGTTGCTTTGCCCCACATTTACATTTAACAGCAATGGAATTTTTACATAATCCAGTTTTGCTTTACGTTGGTCGCCAGATTTAAAAAGATCGTCATACACATTGCTTGCACTATTAGAAAATTCAGAAGAAGATTGTACAAAATTTATTTCCGGCTGAAAGCCAAGCGTTCTCGAAAAATTAAATTGCATAAAACCTCCTAACAGGTAATTATAATAAAAGCCTTCTTTATAAGATTCGCCAGATATTTTATTGATATTGACGCCGGCTTTGGCTCCTATACGAAAAAACTTTTCCGGGCTGTGGTTTGCCTTATAATATTTTTGAGAAAATGCCTGCATGGAAAATAATAGGCATGCTGCGAGCAGAGATTTTTTAAACATAGTGTAAGAATTGAAATTTAAAAATAGAATTAAAAAAAATGAACAGTAACAAATTAAGAAACGCGTCTATCGCCAATGGCCGGAAATCCAAACCCAGCCTGCTCTTTTCCTGTGCCAATGGCCCGCAACATAGTGTTTTCTGTATGATGGCGCTTTTAACCAAAAGCCTTTGCGATATAGGTATGAATTACCATATCTTATCCATTCCCCGCTATGCCATATATAATTTGGCCCTGGCGCCAAAGGCTGAATAAAATGAGGCTCGGGCGGCCTGTCTCTAACCACTACCCGTGAAGGCCTGCATGCCGAAACAGAAACAAAGATTGAAATTAATATCAGCGGAATAATAATTCGTAAATTTTTCATTTTACTCATTTCCAGGTTAGATGCTTCGTCTCCCAAAAGGTTTAAGGCGCCTGTTTAAGAAGCGCCTGGAATATTTTGAATCTTATACGAAATATGAAATATTCTTTTTTGCCTCTTTACTGATAATTTAAAAAAATAGTTCGATAAAAGTTGCCGGAAAGATTACAGGGATTGAATTTAAAATTCAAAAACAAAACCTGAATATATTTTACCATTAAAAGCTTTTGATTTACCAACTTTTACGTCGTTTATCATGAGGTGATTGTCATTGATATAAGCAATTTTAAAGTTTTTAAATCTGAAAGAAAAAGAAAAACTTTGTTGGTTAAAAGCGTATCCGGCAGCGATTAAGCTGTTATTAAAAGGCACATAATTCACTCCGACAGAGGCATCATAAAACTCATTGCCGGCATACAACGCATCAACCCCCACATTAAATCTTTCATTTTTATAACAAACTCCCAGGCCAAAAGAACGCTGGTTTTTGTAAATCGGTTTTACTGAATCCTTTATATACAAATCACCATATAATTCTGTTCCTGCGACATTCATAACTGTAAATCCCGCCTGCAAAAAACTGGTAATTTCATAATTAATAGAAATATCAGCATCAAAACGATTTAATTTGGTAGTATCATCAGTAAATGTATTGCTAACGGCGGTATCATTCTGAGCTATAAATAATGAAACTGGTTTAGTGAATTGCTGCCAGGTAGATTTGGCAGTAACACCTACGCTAAGCTTGTAATTAATGTTATAAGCTGCCGAAGCAAAAGCAGCAAATTCTTTTAATGTTTCGGCAGGATGTCCCGTTTTGGTGATTGGGTCATCAACAGGAAAAGAACCAATATATTCCACGCCCCTGAACTCATCCTGCTTTGTATAAATTCCACCCAGTGCCAAATACAACTTAGGATTTAGTTTATGAAATGCTGAAAATTTTACATTGTTTTTAAAATTCGTAAGCACGCTTATGTTATTGGCAGTAAGTGATTTTGCAATGGCAGCGCTATTGAAAAAAACAGCCTCTGACAGATTTCTTGAAGGAGAAAAATTAAAGCCGGTATTATCGGTGTTGGTCATGGCCGAGGCTTGTAAAAATTCGCCGTATTTGATTTTACCGGGATTTAATTTATGCGCAACGAAAAGTCCCGTGGCGGGCTGAACGATTGCGGCAGTTAATAGCTTTTGAAACAAATTTAAAAATCCCCCTGAAGCTATTGCCTGGCTTCCGGGAGCCTTGCCGGTTATGGTTTGCGCAGGCAAACCATGCGCTGAATCCAGCAATTGCTCCGATAAAATGTCAGGCAACTCAATTTTTTCACAATTCTCCACTAGTTTCCAGTTTTTTACTGTTACATACAATTTCGTAGGGTCTGTATTTCGCTTATCAAGATCCTCAGAAATAAACACCCTTTGCAATTTTTTGCAACTGCTGCATTTGGTAATGATGTACAGTGTCACTTCTTTGTCTAGTAAATCATTTGCTTTCCAGCCTGTATTTATCTGAAAAAATCCCTGCGGATCAGTAGTGGTAGCCACAGAAGCCGAGGGATTAAAAGACGGAATCACTACTATGTTGGTCGCTCCCCTGGTAGAGGTAGCCACTCCATTATTATTCAGGCAGCGCAGTGTGCCTTTAATAATCACTTCCTGGGCTTTGGAAAAATGAACCATGAAGACCAGGGCCGTCACAAATAAAATTTTCGTTTTCATTTTTGTGAAGATTTAGGGTTATTTAAGGGAACCGGGTTTAGCACGAATTCTATATGGTCAATTTCGCCTGATTCTATTTCAAAAATTTTCGATTTATCTTCATAGGAGCTATGCGAGGTAACCAGTGTAACCCTATCGCCAAAATGGTAACCTGGAATCGGAATCTCAAAACTGCCATCGTTGGTGGTTCTGGCAGCGTAAGGTGTACCATCCACCTGCACCTCCACATCTCTTATGGGACGGTCTGCTGCGTCTTTCACGGTACCTGCCAACCTGATTACTTTTGCCTGGTTCAGTGTGATCTTAACCGGGCTAAATCCTGAAAGTAATGTATCAAGTGTAACATTGTCGTATCCATCGCTCACCACATTTATGATAATATCGTTTCGCAATTGGTCTTCGGGAATGTCCGGAAAAACCACCAGTCCGTCGTTATTGATGGCGGAAGACCGTTGATAATGAGGAAAAGTAATGGTAACCGTGCCTCTTGTAACCGGATGATTGTCCTCGTTAAAAACCCTGATAGAAAGTATCTGGTCCGATGTGCCTTTTGGAAGCATAAAACCTCCCACCACTGTGAGGATAACTCCTACAATCGGCCCGGTAAATTTATAAGTTACGTTGGATTGAATTCCTTTGAGACTGGCATAAGAATTCATGATGCCAAATATGAGCGCACTGGCAGCTATGCCAAACAGAATGAGCACCAGGTAAAACACCCTGTCGTCCATCTTTTCATTGCCCGCCTGCTTTAGGGAATGGAAGTAATAATAGCCTATTATTACTGCGGCAATAAGGCTTACGCCAGAAATCAGGAGATAAGTGGTGACAGATACAGATTTTGCTGTGGTTGGTTTTTGGGCCATGACTTTCACATTTTATAAAACCTTAAAAGATCGGATATCGAAGTCTAAGGGTTTGTCAAAGGGAATTGGATGTAAGATTTTTGCTTATTTTTTAAGGATTACTATCCTGACAACAAAAATGATATCTAATTGCTCCATCTTTTTAAATGCTGGAATTCATTGGCTATAATGGCCTGTATTACTGCAACCCTCATGCGTTGGTACAGCGTGGCGAAATAGCCAATACGGCTTTTCTGCACCAAATACCATTGAATGATTTCTTCCAGTTCAGCAATTACTCCATCAATGGTCGTAACAGGCTTCATCTTACAATACTTTTATGCTTTAAAATTGTCCAGCCATTCAGGACTGCTCATTTGCGTTTGAATACGCATAATGTCGCCCGATGCTGTAACGAGCAAATCGTTGCATCGCTCATTGATAAGATCTTTTCTGAAATTATTTCCTGACTGAACGATATATTCGGCCATTTGCTGCCCGATAGTTTTCATCAAATCAAATTTCGTAACGTCAGCCATATCAATGTCTCCTAAAATACTTTCATTTAAATCATGAAGCCATTTGCTTCCATATTTAAATTCATCAAGTGCATCTATATTCGGGATTTTTTTAATTGCTGTCGGGTCAAGTGAAATCTGATATCTTCTAAAATCAATCGTCTGGCTAATCATCGGCGATCTGAAAGTATTTACCTGCATGGCGCTTGCGTCTTGGCCCATGTGGGTCATCAGCCAGTTTAGCCAAAATTTTACATCAATTCCATGTGGATTTATGGTATCATTCGGTTTGATAAATTCTTTTGAGATGCCGGTTCCAAAACTAAACAGCGTAATATCAGCAATCTGGTACGCTGAAAGGCTTGACATTTTATCGGCCCGGCTGTAAGAAACCGCCTCCATAAAAGCTGCTAAAGAAGGATTATTATACGTTGTAGTGCCTCCATCTAAAAAGCGTTCAAGCGGATAGAAATAGGTTGGTGCACTCATGGTGGCTTCCATTACTGAGCGCAACAGCACATCCTTATAGGTGCCGTAATAGCTTCCATCATCCTGTTTGAAACATGAAAAGAACGTTTCTTCTGAGGCGGAAATATCTTGTGCGGTTATCATTAAATCAAGGTCGTGTAACCGGCAGGCGTCCTGCAGGTTAATGTCTTTGATAATTCCTTTTAAAAGCGATCTGTATTTTTCTTTCGTAAAAGCGGGAGGATTTACAAACCTGTTACCCAAAAGCCTTTCGTCAAAAACTTCAGTCACCAAATTCACATACATTTTTTCTATTTCCACTGCAGAATGTCCGGTGGCGATTAAGCCTGTTATAATACCGCCTGTAGAAGTGCCCGCTACCATGTCAAAAAGCTCGTAGCAGGGAATACCGGCTATTTCTTCTAATTTCTTGAGCAGTTGAATCGTAAGAATTCCCCGCATGCCGCCGCCATCAAGGCATAAGATTATTCTTTTGCGGGGGTTGATATTCAGGTTCTCGAAGGCCTGTTTCCTTTGCGGGCTCAGTTTTTCCAAATTTGGTTTTGCCATGTTATAATTGATTTATCAGTATTGGGCTTATTGGCTTCTAAAATCAGACGTTTTCTTTCGAAACAATACGCTCGTTTTTGTTATGGCGGAGATTTTTCTTTTTACAAAAGGCAGCGAAAAAGGTCTTGCAATAAGATTGGATTATAACAGGAACACCACAGTAATCGTTCTTCTTTGGGAAAGAGAAGATGTTTTAAAATTAGATTTTTTTTTCTAACAATGAAAAAAAATGTTACGGTTCTCAATATCAGTAAAACTAATTCCGAAAATTGAATGAGTATTTTATCAACTTATTTAAAATATGCGAAAATAAAATCCAGGTTTTTATTGCTTTACTCCATATTAGATGCGGTAAATATGTGTCGGCAGCTCATTGAATGATGCATTCACTTATTGGATTGTAATTCGTCCAGCAGCTTGATAATCTTGTCAAGTTTGTGAATCTCAATAAAATTGAGCTTTTCCTGGAGTGCCTCTATTTCCAATTTTGCCTGCGTGTTCGTTTCATAATCTTTTTGTGCCTGCGCCCGGTCTCTCTCGTTTTGCCTGTTTTGCGCCATCATGATGATAGGAGCTGCATACGCAGCCTGTGTGGAAAAAAGAAGATTCAAAAGAATAAAAGGATAAGCGTCCCAATGACGAATAGCTCCAAAAATATTTAGCGACATCCAGCCAATTACAAATACCGTTTGCCAAATAATGAATGTCCACGATCCAATCACTTTAGCTACGCGGTCTGCCAGTTTTTGGCTAAAAGACAGGCGATCCAGGTATATCTGGTGCCATGTATAGTTACCAATCATACATTTTTAGATTTATGTGAAAAATGGGAAAATTTATCCAAAAATTAGGATATTTTTTCAAATCAAGTAATTCTTGTAATTGAAAATAAACACAATAGAAACTAAAAAAGCCTATTCTAACTTTTAGAAAAGGCTTTTAGTTTTAGGTTTATTAAAATATGCTATGCTAAGTCATCTTCACATTTTTGGATAAGCTACATAGCCTCCACTTCTTGTGCGTCCGTGAACAATATTGTTATCACGTTTTTTGTTCTGTGAACTAGCCTTTTCAGGCCATGCCACAAAGCCCGGACGGGGATTGTCAAGTTTATTATTAATTGTTTTCATTTCATTTTTTTTAATCGGGTTCATATCATGGGAACTATCATTTGCCTCGGGTAATTTTAATTTACGTGCCAATAAAGCGGTTCCGAAACCTAATATTGCTATTAGCGTGAAAGACCATCGAAGGCTGATTGCCTGTGCAATAAAACCTATCACAGGAGGGCCTATCAGAAATCCCAGGAAACCAATTGTGGATACAGAAGCCAGAGCCGTTCCAGGCGACATGGTTTTAGATTTTCCCGCAAGACCATACACGATTGGCACCACAGAAGAAACGCCAAAACCTACCAATAAAAACCCCGCAGTGGCAGTAACAATATTCGGAAACAATACAGATAGTAACAAACCAGCAGTAATAAGCGAACCGCTTATTTGCAACATGCTTTTAATTCCCAGTTTCGTAACCAGTCCATCGCCCAAAAAGCGGCCGAGGGCCATCATTGCAGTAAATGCTACGTATCCTAAGGTGATCATAGAGGCGGGAGCTTCAACAATATTTTTGAAATAAACTCCGCTCCAGTCTGCCATTGCACCTTCGCAAAGCAGGGTACAAAATGCAATCATCCCTAACAGAAGTATGGCTTTGTCTGGTTTTACAAAAAGCTTCTGGGTTTCACTATTTCCTGCATCTTTGGGTAAGGTGTTTCTATAAAACAACAGCAACAGCATGCCGGTAAGCGCGGCCACAATCGTAAAGTGAAAAAATGGAGAAATGCCCTGCGAAACAAATAAAGTTCCGATGAGGGCACCACTAAAACCGGCGATGCTCCAAAGGCCATGAAACGAAGCCATTACCGACCTTCCATATAGCTTTTCCACCCCAACTGCCTGGGTGTTCATGGCTATGTTTAATAAGTTGCCTAACACCCCAAAAAGAAAAAGCGACAACGATAAAATAAATACCGAACCCGCTGAAGCCAGCAATAATAAAATAGCAGGATACATCAAAGCACCGGCTATCATCATCGGACGGCTTCCATATTTTGAAACCAGCCATCCGGACAAGGGAAGGCTAAACATCAACCCTGCAGGAAGCGAAAAAAGAACTCCTCCAAGCCCGGCGTCACTTAATTGCAATTTTGCCTGGATGGCGGGAATGCGGCTGGCCCAGGTCGCAAATGTTAAGCCGGCAATAAAGAAAAAGACGCTGGTGGCAATCCTGTATTGTCGCATTTGCCTTTCGCCATTCAAATAGGTATCGTTCAATTGATCGGTTTTAAGGAGGCTTGTCCAGAATGCGCCTCTTTTTACCAAATTTATATTTTCTAAATTCATAAATTTCATTTTTGTTTTCATCCATCTGCATTTTAGTGGATGCAATTATTGTGGATGATTTAGCAAAATTAGAACCAGTAAGAGCCTGCCGGCAATCATTTTACTGATAAAATACGCATGGTAATGGTGTGAAAAGATTGTGAAAACGCTTGCTGGTATTGAATTTCATGAAAATCTGCTTATGATCCCCAATTGAAAAATCGTAACACTTAAATGAACCCCAAGTCGATTGATATCCGCCAAATTGTCTTACATTTTTGCTGTAAAAGCTGGGCGTTGTAAATAAAAGCCAGGTTATTTATCGCTTTACTGTTGATTGCTGCAACTTAAAAATTTGTGAACAAAACAAAACTTGAAATGAAAAAACTAATTTTACGGATCTTTAAACGAAAGGCCTAACATGACAGAAGACTTTTTAAGAAATATCTATTTAAAACAGCAGCAAAAAGAGCAAGTGCCTTCCAATAAAGTGATTGCAAATTGGGCTTTGGGACTTATCTGCCTGTTATATCCTGAGATGTCTAAATGCAGTTATCCGGACATGGCGGCTATTCAGCATAGGCTGTCTGATCTGCAGCATGAATTAAAAAAAATTCTTGATGCCACTAGAGCATGCACCAATTGTAATCATGAAAGAGTAAGCGCTGATTTTTTTGAGCAATTACCAGAAATCTACCGGGTACTGAATACAGATGTAGATGCCATTCACCAGGGCGACCCGGCAGCAAAAACTAAATTTGAGGTTATCAGGGCCTACCCTGGTTTTTATGCGCTTTGCTTTTATAGAATAGCCCATGCACTTCATTTGCTTGATGTGCCGCTGATACCCAGAATTCTTACTGAATATGCTCACAGTAAAACCGGTATTGATATTCATCCTGCGGCCAAAATAGGCGAATATTTTATGATGGATCATGGTACCGGCATCGTGATCGGCGAAACATCTGTTATCGGAAAAAACGTAAAGATGTACCAGGGCGTTACGCTTGGAGGATTAAGTATTAAAAAAGCGATGAGTCGTCAAAAGCGGCATCCCAATATAGAAGACAATGTAATTATTTATTCAAATGCCACCATTCTGGGAGGCGATACACTGGTGGGCGAAGGCTCGGTTATCGGCGGTAATGTGTGGCTCACACAATCCGTGCCTCCGGGTTCTCTTGTTGTCACGAATCCTCAGATAACTATAGTTGAAAATAAATTTGTAAATAACAACGTGTAATCAATGCCCACTATTTTAGATGCCGTAGGAAATACGCCCTTAGTACAACTTCAAAGACTTAACCCCAATCCTGATGTAACCATATTTGCCAAGCTGGAAGGCAACAATCCCGGTGGAAGCGTAAAAGACCGGCCTGCTTTAAATATGATAAAAAACGCTCTTGAGCGTGGCGATATTCAACCGCAAACAAAAATTATTGAGGCAACAAGTGGCAACACGGGCATAGCCCTGGCGCTTATGGCAAGTATTTATCGTCTTTCCATAGAACTGGTAATGCCTGAAAATTCAACGCGCGAAAGGGTGCTCACTATGCAGGCTTATGGTGCAAAAGTGACTTTGTTGCCATCTATTGAAGAGTGTCGTGATTATGCAGAAGAAAGAGGATCACATAAAGATTATTACGTTATAAACCAATTTGCCAATTCTGATAATCCTGAAGCGCACTATAAATCCACAGGTCCGGAAATCTGGAAAGATACGAATGGCGACATCACCCATTTTGTGAGCGCTATGGGAACGACGGGCACCATCATGGGCTGCTCGAGATATTTGAAGGAACAAAACAAGGCTGTTCAAATTGTAGGATGCCAGCCTACAGAAGATGCTTCCATTCCCGGAATAAGAAGATGGCCGGTTGAATATATCCCTAAAATATTTGACGCAAAAAGGGTGGATAGAATAATGGATATTTCACAGCAGGATGCCGATGAAACATGCAGGCAACTGGCACGCCAGGAAGGTATTTTTGCCGGAGCCAGCAGCGGCGGTGCTGCGGCGGCGGCCCTTCGGCTTGCTAAAGAATTAAAAAAGGGAGTGATTGTATTTATTGTTTGCGATCGCGGCGACAGGTATTTAAGCAGCAACTTATTTGGCTGATTCCACGGCCAAAACCTATAAACATTTCATTTTAAATCTGCTTAAGAAATCCGAAGTTTTCCTTCTGAAATATTCAAGTTTTTCTTTGATACTCGCGTCAACTTCTTTTTTATTTTCCGCTCATCTACAATTCTTAATAAAATATTTTTTATTTCATAAACGACCGTTTCACAGTTCAACCGAAAAAAATATCATTTCAGGACAAATAATAAATGGTTCATACTCTTCCTTAACGCAGCCTTAACAAAATGCAGTACTGGCGCGGATTACCGCCAATACAAAATGACTTTTCACCGGCTTTGAAAGCATATAATTTTATGGCTCATTCTTTCACTTTTAAAAATTTCGATTATGAAAAAGCTTATTATTTTATGCCTTATCACCGCGATTAGTACAGGTATTCTAGCCGCTAAAAAAGATTCAAATTCCATTGACGGCCCGGAAAAAATCATGGAAATCTTTCATAGCCATTTTCCGGAAATTGCCAACCCTTCCTTAAGCAAAGTCGGAAATTTCTATATGGTCTATTTCAATGAAGGAGAAAATTCTGCATGCCGCATCTATTATGATGTGAATGGGAATGTGATTAAAACTATCAGGAATTACACTGCAGAAGATCTCAATCCCTACATCCGTCAGAAAATTGAAGCAAAATATCAGGGGAAAAATATTTACTCTGTTACGGATGTGACTGACGAATTTGATCATTATTATGAAGTCATTGTTCAAAATGAAAAAGCCATGTGGATACTGCATGTGAACAACGATGGAACATCAAGTGTTAAAAATAAATACAAAAGATCTGCCATGTAAACCATTAACGGGTTTAGTTCTCAAAAGGATTTTTTAGTGGCCCGCACATAAAAACAATCAACATGAAAACATTTTTTATAGCCATAGCTGCCGGATGGATTTCGGCCATGGCGCTCACAAATGATAGCATTGCCCAGGTAAAAAAGACAGTTGCGTTTGATAATACAGCTTGGTTAAACAAGCTGAAGTCGCCTGTAGCTTTTCATGAATCGAATTTCGATAACGTAAATCCTTATGCCCTTAGAGCAGTTAAAAGATTGACAAAACAATACAAAGAAAATAATGCAAAATGGACAGAGGAGAGCGATTGCTTCGTTGCTGCCTTTCAGCGGGATGGCATAAATTATACAGTGTACTACGATAAAAAAGGCAACTGGAGTGGAAGCGTGAAAAGCTATGGGGAAGACAATTTGCCTAAAGATTTGAGAGATCAGATACGGCGCGAATATTTGGATTATAATATTTATGTAGTAAAAGAATTGGAAAGTATACAAAACGTTGACGCACCAGCTTATCTGGTTACATTGGAGAATGCGAAATTTGTAAAACAGGTAATGATTAGTGACAATAAAATGAGTATCTACCGCGAATTTTCTAAAACCAAATAGGTTTGGCGAATCAAATGCTCTAAATGGCCGGAAAATAAATTATCCGGCCATTTTTATTTGGCAATGGGATTCTGTCCTCAACTGTTTGATTTTTATCATTTGAAGTAAGATATTCCAAAAATTTTTAACGGATTATAAAATATAAACTCCTGTTATTTATTGTTTTACTGGGTTGCCTAAGCAAATCATATTTTAATATTTATTACTTTTGCAACAAATTTTTTAAAATCCTTGTCAATTTTATTTTGGAACTCATTACAAAATAGCTGCTATGGAAACGCCATTCCTTCTACAGTAACTGGCCTGAATGATTTTTTGCGCTCAATTAAAATAACATAAAATAAATTAGATGAATGACCTTTTTGAAAAGATGAAAAAAGATGCAGGCCCAATAGGCTCGCATCTTAAGAGGGCTCATGGATATTTCGCTTTTCCCAAACTGGAAGGAGAACTTGGAAACCGGATGTTTTTCCGTGGAAAGGAAAAAATTGTTTGGAGCCTCAATAACTACCTAGGAATGGTAAACCACCCGCTTGCAAGAAAAATTGATGGGGAATCGGCGCAAAAATACGGGTTAGGCAATCCCATGGGATCAAGAATGATGAGTGGTAATACTGCATTGCATGAGAAACTGGAAAGAGTGCTTGCTGATTTTGTAAGCCGTGAGGATGCAATGGTGCTCAATTTTGGCTACCAGGGAGTCATGAGTTGTATTGACGCACTTGTTAGCCGGCATGACGTAATTGTGTATGATGCCCAGGCACACGCCTGCCTTGTGGACGGCGTAAGACTTCACATTGGCTACAGCTATACCTACAAGCATAACGACATCCAGGATTGCGAAAAGCAGTTAAAACGCGCCAAAGCAATGGCTCAAAAAACCGGCGGTGGCATTTTGCTTATTACCGAGGGTGTATATGGAATGAGCGGAACACAGGGAAAAATAAAGGAAATTGTGGCGCTTAAAAATAAGTATCACTTTAGATTGCTCATCGACGACGCACACGGATTTGGTTCAATGGGTCCAAACGGCGCAGGCACTGATGAAGCCCAGGGATGCCAGGAAGGCGTAGACCTATATTTCAGCACTTTCGTAAAAAGCATGGGAAGTATCGGTGCTTTTATTGCCGGGCCAAAAGACGTGATTAATTATTTAAGATATAACGTGCGCTCGCAGATTTATGCTAAAAGCTTGCCTATCGCCATCGTGGATGGCATGCTAACGCGAATGGAAATGTTGAAAAACATGCCTGAATTGCGCGAAAAATTATGGCACATCGTAAACAGGCTGCAAAATGGTTTAAGAGAAAAAGGATTTGACATTGGTGCCACCAACAGCCCTGTAACACCCATTTATATGAAGGGTGGGCTTCCCGAAGCTACAAATATGGTGATGGATATACGCGAAAATTACAATATATTCTGCTCTGTGGTAGTATACCCTGTAATTCCTAAAGGTGAAATTATTTTTAGAATCATTCCGACCGCTGCCCACACTGATGAAGATGTAAATCTCACATTGAAGGCATTTGAGGAAACCAAAAAGAAGCTGGACAACGGCGACTATAAAGCTGAAGAAATTCCGGACATGTCAGAAGCTGGATACCTGCAAAAAACGGTAGCATAAAAAAACCGGGCTTTAAAAAAAGCCCGGACAATTAAAACCTTAACCATTTAATCTTAAATCAGAGTTCTAATAATAAGTCGGTGCATCGTTTAAAAAGGTTGTATGCTTTTTATTTTTCTGAATATTTTATAAAATTGATAATTTCTACCGGGTTTCCTATTGTATCCGGATAATCGATTTTTCGACTATTGCAAAAATATAATCGTTAATGGAAGGATGCATTTTTGCAAGGCCGGTAAAGGCGCTAAACGAAGGTAATACAGCAAATTTTTCACCGAAATAAAAACAAGGGAACATCAGTGTTTGATGGCCCTGGCCCTTCAATTTTATCCCCGGATGAATATGACCCGAAAAAATAAACTGGGACTTTCCGGGCTCAGCGCAATGATTCAAAATATCGTGCACAAAACAAAAGGGCTGCAAAAATAAATGGTCTTCAAAAATCTCTATCCCTGCCTCCTCATATTTCTTTTTTGCCAAAATATCATGATTGCCTTTTACCAAAATAAATTGTAAAGAAGGCATATCATGTCTCCATTTCAAAAAAAAATCAATTTCTTTATTGGCAACGCTATGAAATAAATCGCCTGTAATAAGCACTGTTTTCGGATTAAAAAATTGTACCTGTGCAAATAATGTTTGAAGGTCTTTTTTGAAAATATTTTGCGGAATAGCAACGCCTGATTTTCTGAAATGCCCTGATTTACCCAAGTGCAAATCCGAAAGGATTAAAATTTTCTGTTCTTCCCAAAAAATACATTTTTCGGGGGAAAGCCACAGTGTTTGTTTATGAAATGGGAACTGGAAAGGAGCAGACAATTTTTTTTCGGCAAGATAATTAAATTGATATAAAACTTTCCGGCGGTGTGCCGTCAGTAAACACCCAAATACTGAAGATTTTTGTTTTGTAGCGATGATTATTGATATCCGCTAAAATGGCGGTTATTTACTCCCCGATGGTGCTGAGCGCTTGATGGATTTTTAGAGCCGGCGCAGGATGATAAAATTGTGATAATGCCTAACACAACCACTATGAATTTCAAAGTTATTCTCATAACGGGTTATTCATTTGCTTTAAAAATTGCAGTGATGTATTAACGGTTTGTCTCAGCTTTTATTGCAATTTGACTCAAATGAGATAAAGTGTTTTTAGAGAAATTGTAACATGTTAAGTATAATATGAAAAAATTATCCCTGGCGAATTGACAAATTCTGCTGTATTTTTTCTATTGAATGTTGTAAATTTTGCAGGCTATTTTGAGCTGGTTTATTTTGTGGATTATTAAAAAGCGAATCTTGAAAATGTTGCCATTGCTCCTGTTGCTTTTTCCATTGGGGGCTGTTGAAATATTTTTGTGTTTTTTCCGCATTTTTCTTTAGAAGCTCCTGTTGCTTTTTCCATTCCGGACTGTCGAAATATTTCTTTATTTTTTCACTATTCATTTTAAGGAGTTCCTGTTGTTTTTTCCATTGCGGGCTATTAAAATATTTTTTCATGTTGCCTGCATTTTCCTGGATAAGTTCCTGCTGTTTTTTCCATTCCGGACTATCAAAATATTTTTGCATGGCGATAGCATTTTCGCGCAGCAAATCCTGTTGCTTTTTCCATGCATCGCTTTCAAAGTATTTCTGCATCTGTTCGGCGCTTTTCTTAATAGCTTGTTGCTGCTTTTTCCATGCGTCACTTTCAAACAATTTGTGCATCTGCTCAGCATTTTTTTTGATGACTTTTTGTTGCTGTTTCCACGCTTTACTATCAAAATAATTCATCATCGGTGGAAGAGAATCATTTTTTAGGGAAGGTGGTAATGGCGCTGGCGGCAATGGGGCCATACCTGGCATTGGCGGCGCCGGAACAGCCGGAGGGGTTGGCGGAGCAAGCGGAGACGGAGGCGGAGGAGGCATCTTTCCCTGGACGGCAGCGACCGGAGGCGCCGGGGCTTTTGGAGGAACAGGCGCTACATTTTCGGGCAACGAATCTGATGCCGGCCAAAAATTCATTGAATTAAAAAAGAGCGGCGCTGTTGCCTTCATCCTATCCTTCGGTTCTATCTTAGAAATGTTTTTTTGAAACGCAGGACTTGTTGATGGGTTTAACCACGCCACCGAAATAGTGGCGATTGAAATAATCAAAAGAGTGATTAATTTTTGGCGAAGGCCTAATTGGTTGTTTTTCATTTCCATAATATTTTTTATTCGGTGTAATAAATAAGAACGCTTGCTCACTGCTGTCATTACCAGCGATTGCTTTTTTAGAGGTTCCTCCAATGACAGCAAAGCCCGCGCATAATGAAAAGGAGTAGAATATTGAACTACCATTTCATCACACGATTTCTCTCTCTCTTCCCGGATGTATTTAGTGACCCACCACGCAAAGGGATTAAAAAACAGGATTATATCGAATGCCGATTGGATGATATTCAACAAATAGTCGTTGCGGCGGATGTGGGCAAGTTCGTGCAATAAAATCGCCTCAAATTGTTCATTCGACAATTTGCTCATTGCAGAAAAAGGCAGCAGTATTACAGGTTTTATAAAACCTATCATCATCGGCGTGTTTACACGGGTTGAAAAAAATGCCTGCAGTGGAACTTTGATATCCATGTAGCTGGCCAGCCGCCTCAGATTTTGTTGCCAATGAAAATCCAGTTCAACAATTTTGGTTGATTTCAGTTGATTAATTTTTATAAAATTCAGTAGAAAATGTAAAGTATACCATCCAATACCCAATACATAAAAAGCCGCAATCAAAGGCAGGTATTCATTTAAAAATGAAATGGAAAATAACATTGATGCATCCGGACCGGCAGCGGCGTTCAGAATATCATCATGTGAAGGAATGCCCGCTGCATAAACGAAATTGAGTTGTGCGTGCGCCACAGAATACTGATGACCCAATGTTACAATAAACCATACGCCCATTGCCATATATGCACAATAGGAAAGATTGTATTTAATATTTGACGCAGAATGGGGAATAAGTTTTAAAATAATTCGCAGGCAAATAAAAATGATGAATGTCTGTGCTAAACTAAGCACTAAGGTGTGGCCAATCGCTTGTGCCATTGAAGAAAACAGAAGGTTTGCCTGGTTCATGTGTATCGCTTTTGATTTGGATAATTGTTTTACTTCTATATTTATAATTAGGAAGTCTTTTTGGAAGATTTATTGCGGTTTTCTATTTCATCCAGGTAATTTTTAATCTCGCGTATTTCTTCTTTTGAGGCGCGGTGATTTCCCAATGCGTGCATGATGAGTTTTGCTGACGACCCTTTAAAAAAACTATCAATCATCTTACCCACCACTTCTTTTTGAATGGATTGCTTTTTTACTGCTGCCGAATAAACATGCGACTTCGATTCATCATTGCGGGTGAGCAATCCCTTGTCATTCATTATCTGCATTAATTTTAGCGTGGTGGTGTACCCGGCTTCTTTTTTTTCGGATAAAATGTCGTGCACTTCCCTTACGGTAGAGGGGCCTTGCTCCCAAAGGATTTTTAAAATATCCATTTCACTTTCTGTTGGCTTTATATTTTTCATGCTGTTCGATTTACTACGAATTGTTTCGTAGTACGAATGTACGAATAGTTTCGTATTTGCAAAATTTCTTTTGGCTTTTAAAAAAAATTAACAATCCCGTTGTTAGTTATTAGGTTGAAGAAGAGAAAGGGTATAAAAAAGTCCCCCGGTTCAAATTTAGAATTTTGAATGGAGGACCCGCAGTAAAAAACTAAAGTAATTTATTTTTGAAGATAGCTTCCTACCTGATCAATTTCATCATAATTACCAATGCCTTTCGGATTAATTCCATATTGATTTGGGCCCGGAATGCTATCAATACACATTAACACTAGCAGCCAGATTGAGCCCACTATAGGTATGAGACAAATTAGAAAAAACCAGCCGCTTTTGCCTATATCATGAAGCCTGCGCACTGCCACAGCAAGGCTGGGAATTAAAACGGCGAGAAAATACAGAAGATAAAAATATCCGTAAGGCAGCCTGGAAGTACTGCCAATAGTATTAATGGAAAAGGTGGTGCCGAACAGCTTGTCCAAAAACATAGCGACAATTGCGAAAATCATGTTGAATAATACGAAATACCAATATTCGCTGCGACGTGACCTTCCGGAAAAAACAGCATATTGTTTAAAAGCACTTAGATAGTAATTCATTTAGTTTGGTTTTATTTTAAGAATTAGTTAAGGCCTATAAAAGTATCCTGATTTATTTGTTTTCAAAAGAAATGCCGCATTTTTTTTATTGCAAAATAAAAATCCGACATATCTGTTGCTTTACTATAGTTACAATAAAACTCTTAGGCAAAAAAAAGACCGCAATGCAGCGGCCTTTTTTTAAATTTTACCTAAAGCTTTTTATTCAGGTGTATTATTCATTGATAAAGGATATTCGAATGGTTCGTTATATCCGGGATAATAGCCGGTAATAGTAATATCGCTTTGATTGCCTATCTCCTTTTTCAAATCGTCCAGTGTTTTCACATCTTTACCATTTACTTTAGTGATGATAAAGCCATCTCTCATCCTGGTTTGATCGTTAAGTACGCCGTCATTAATTTTTTTAACCACTACTCCTCCCGGTAATCCTAATTGTTTTGCTTTTTGAGGATCTAAAGTTTCCAGTTCGGCGCCCAGTTTATCCACCATTGGAGCAGCCTTAACAATGGAATAAGTTCCTGCATTGTTTTTCAGGGTCACTTTCATGGTTTTTTCGGCTCCATCGCGGCTAATCGTTACATCCACTTTATCGCCTGGCCTGTAGTTGCTCAATTGTTCCTGCAATTCAGACCCGGAATTAATTGTATTGCCGTTAATCTTTTCGATAACATCTCCCGGCTTAATTCCTGCTTCTTTGGCTGCGCCATTGGCTACTACATCCGTAATATAAACTCCATCTACATTTTCAGGAACATTTGCCTGCTTTTTTTGCTGATCGGTAAGGCGGCCCGCATCTACGAATGCGGCTCCTAAAAACCCACGCTGAACACTTCCATATTTTATAAGATCGTTCACTACTTTTTTTACAATATCAACAGGGATGGCATAGGAATATCCGCTGTAATACCCCGTAGGAGAAGCTATCGCAGCATTGATACCAATCAATTGGCCACTTGTATTTATCAGTGCTCCGCCGCTATTTCCCGGGTTGACAGCCGCATCGGTTTGAAGGAAAGATTCAACTGCCAGTTGCTGACCGCCGGTCTTGTCATGGTTTAGTCCCAGGTATCTTGATTTAGCGCTGATAATTCCGGCCGTAACTGTAGCGTCCAGGTATAAAGGATACCCAATTGCTAAAACCCACTGGCCAATTTTAGTATCGGCTGAATTTCCATAAAGCATAAAGGGCAAATTATTTGCATCAATTTTTATTACTGCCAAATCGTAGGAAGGATCGGCAGCAATTACTTTTGCAGTATAAGTTTTCCTGTTGCTCATAGTCACCGTTACTTTGTCTGAACCGGCGACTACATGATTGTTGGTAACGATATAGCCGTCATCACTAATAATAACACCAGAACCAGACGCTCTTTCCGGCAGCATTCTTTGCCTTTGCCCCTGACCAAATAGCTGGTTAAAAAAATCGTCGCCGAAAAGATCTGAAAATGGATTTTGTTGCTGAGGCAAATTGTTATTTACCGTTTTAGCATTAGTCAGAGTTTTGATGTGAACCACGGTGGGGATGGCTGCTGCAGCCGCCTGCGTAAAATCAACGGGCCCACCCATGGGGCTATTGCCACTGTCTAAGAAACCTGCATACTTGTAATTTGCCGGAAGGGTAGATTGAAAATTCGGATTGTTCTTGTTGTGATCAATTTTGTTGAAAGTAAAAATAACTGCGAAAGTGGTGATAGCGCTTATCAGTACAGTTAAGAGGACATGTTTTGTTTTCATTTATGGAAAATTTTATTTTAATAGTTATCAAATAGTTTTCAGAATACAATTCAGGGTAAGATGAAAGCTTTCCAATTTTGTTTTGCCTCAAATTATATGCCCGCGATTAAAATTAAAGTAACGGTAATCAAAAATTTTACCGTCTATTTACCTTTAACAATAAATTAAAAATACTTTTCAATTATGTAAATAATGTTTTGTTATCGAAGAATAAAAATTGATGTTTTTTTAGAAAAAGTTCATGGGAAAGATAGCTTAAAAAAAATTCCCCGGTAAAGTTATAATCCCAATAAAAATTCCATAGTGTCAATTCCGTCAGCATAGTCAAACAATCCTGGCTGCTGCGATTTACCAAAGGCTACAGCATTTTCACCAACAATGCATTGTATTTCCGGATTTTCTTTCAATCGCCGGGAAAGATTTTTTTCATTTTTATAATAAGAATAATGAAGTACGCTTACGGGCGAGAAAGGGTTGCTGTTCTCAGACAGAATAATAGAGTCGTTTGTCATGTAAAATTTATTATTCATAATGAACAAGGCGAGATTGTAATCGTAATTATTCCGGTATTTGGTGATGTCTTTAAAGTAATTGTATTTTTTGAATGCATCTAGCAATAATTCAAAATTGTAATTTTCAGGAACCCACAATTGCGTAACATTGCGGCAGCCCAATCCAAAATACAGATTTACGTCATCCGCCAGCAGGATTAATTGATCTTCGCTTTCATCACCGGTCAATAGGGCAACCGAGGTTTTATTATTTCTTATGATTGACGGGTATCTTCCAAAGTAACGGTGAAAATATCTTGCAGAGTTATTACTGCCTGTAGCAATGTATGCTTCGCAATTTTTTAAGGTTTCGCTGATTCTTATCCGCGAAGAACTTGTTGCATCCCACTCTGCCAGTTTTTTAATAATGAAAGGAAGCAGTACGTCATCTTTGTCAGACAGCTTTATTTCCTGGTAATGGCCGGAAACAAAAACGCATAAAAAATCATGAAACCCTACCAGTGGGATATTGCCAGCCATCACAATTCCTATTCTGCGCGGATAAATATTATCGTCAATATGGTAATAATTTACCCAATTTTTCAATTTTGTTTCGTCGAGATAACTTTCAGAAATGCTTTTAAAAGCATAATCAATAAATTCTTCCGTGAACCATTTATTTTTCTCAAAAGCTTTTCGCTTAACTGTTGTCAGCTCTTCATCATTCGTCAATAGAAATTTGCCAAGCCGCACTAATATTTGAATTCTTTCTGATAAACCCATAATGATTCAATTATCTTTATATTTGTAGTTATTAACGGAGGCCAAAATTCGGAAATAATTCTGACCTCGCAGAACTGCTTAAAATATATCATAATGGCAATTAAAATAACAGACGAGTGTATCAATTGTGGGGCTTGCGAGCCAGAATGTCCCAACAATGCAATTTATGAAGGCGGTGTAGAATGGGCTTTGGCTGATGGAACTTCAGTGAAAGGGGGTGTTACCTTACTGGATGGCAGCGTGATGGATTCAGATCAAAGAAATCCTCCTATCGCTGATGATATTTATTATATCGTGCCTGATAAATGCACCGAGTGCCAGGGATTCCATGAGGAGCCGCAATGCGCGGCGGTGTGCCCGGTCGACTGTTGCGTTCCGGATGAAATGTACCAGGAAACAATTGAAGAATTGTTGGCAAAAAAAGATAAATTGCATATATAATTTAAAAGGTGTCACAGCCTTTCAGATGCAGGTGATATTTCCTGCGCTCAGGCGATGGTATTGAAAAATGCTTTCGCCTTTTTTGTAAATTACTACTTATGCCTAAGCATACTTTTTTATATAATGCCTTTCTTTTTTTAATCTTCCTTATTTTTTTTTCCTGCAATGTAAAAAAAGAAAATTCCGGCAAGCCTTCTACGCACGAAATGCTTAATGCTGATTTGCAATTTTCGGATATGTGCCGGCAGATTGGGATGAAAAAAGCCTATTTACAATACATTGATGACGAAGGCACGCTATTGCGGCCTGATCATTTGCCGATAGTAGGTGCCGATGCAATAAAGTATATAAGCGAGCTAAGCGACACGGCTTATACGCTCTCATGGAAACCCGTTCATGCAGAGATTGCTTCTTCCGGCGATTTTGGATATACCTATGGCACTTTTGAATTGCATTTTCAGGATACCACGTTAACCGGCACTTATGTCAACATCTGGAAGAAAGAAAAAGATGGTGAATGGAAAGTTGTTTTAAACAGCGATAATCCCGGAACTGAAGCCTCAGCTATACAGTGAAGCAGCAAATAAGCAATTTTTTTATCCGGCTTCAAACTACTTTAGTTTTAAATGAAATTGCCATTTTATTCCTCCGCCAAACTTATCTTACATTTACCTGCAACCCAAAAAGGAGCTTTTAATAAATGAAACTCTTTCCCGAATCCGCTGGCCGACAACTGGAATTTGACAAGATAAAGTTGTTGCTTGCCCATCATTGCCGTTCAGCCTATGCAACCAATAAAGCAAATGAATTGCGTATCCATACCAACAGGAAATTTATTGAGCCAGAGCTTTTACAAACCAATGAGTACAAACATATTTTTCAAAATCATTTGAACTTTCCGGATGATGCGGTTTTAGACCTTGCGAAAGAATTAAAACTGCTGAGTATTGAATCATCTGTGCTTTCCGGAGATCAATTTCTTCAAATAAAAAAGCTGGCCCTGGCTATCCAGCAAATTTTCAGATGGTTTTCACCGGATAGAAAAGTGGCTTTCCCTTCATTGGCTGCCATTATAGACCAAACCTATTTTGAAAAAGACATCACCGTTTTAATTGATGAAATAATCGATGAGACAGGAATGGTTAAAGACAATGCTTCTGAAAAGCTTTCATCAATTAGAATAGCCCTTTACAGGAAACGCACTGAATTAAAAAGGGTTTTTGCAAAAATTGTGAGCCGCTTAAACAAGCTGGGCTACCTGACGGAGATAGAAGAGAGCTTTATGAATGGAAGAAAAGTTTTGGCTGTGTTTGCCGAGCAGAAAAGAATGGTGAAAGGAATTTTGCACGGAGAAAGCGACAGCAGGCGCACTTCATTTATTGAGCCGGAAGAAACCACTTATTTGAATAACGAAATTGTAGCTTTAGAGAATGAAGAGCTAAAGGAAATTTATATAATACTTCAACAGCTTACCACAAGGATGCGCGCGTATCATCCCTTGTTGAACATTTATCATCAATTGATTGGCGAATATGATTTCATAAGAGCAAAGGCAAAGCTTGCCTTGGATTATAATGGAAATCTCCCTTCATTACAAGATAAGCCGATGTTGCATCTTAGAAATGCAACTCATCCGCTGCTATTTATTTATAATCAAAAATCCGGTAAACCTACCATTCCGGTTGATCTTTCACTGGATGACAAAAAAAGAATTTTGGTAATCAGCGGCCCTAATGCCGGCGGGAAAACGGTAACGTTAAAAACCGCTGGGCTCCTGCAAATTATGGTTCAATGCGGATTGCTTGTTTCGTGTAGCCATGACAGTGAGTTTGGGATTTTTAAACAACTGATGATTCACATCGGTGACACACAAAGCCTCGAATTTGAATTAAGTACCTATTCGTCCCATCTTTTTAACATGAAGTATTTTATGGAAAATGCGAACGGGAAAACGATGTTTTTAATAGATGAGTTGGGTAGCGGCAGCGATCCTAACCTGGGCGGCGCTTTTGCAGAAGTAATCATGGAGGAGTTGGCAAAAAAACATTCATTAGGCATCGTTACCACGCATTATCTTAATTTGAAAGTGATGGCAAATAAGGTAAGCGGCATTATAAACGGCGCCATGGCTTTCGATGAAAAAAATCTGAAACCGTTGTACCGCCTTGTTATCGGGCAACCCGGAAGCTCATATACTTTTGCAATTGCCGAACGCATTGGGCTGCCAAAAGATTTAATACAAAAAGCCAGGAAGCTGGTGGATGATGCTCATTTTTCGCTGGATAAATTGCTTAACAGAACAGAGCAGGATCAGCAGCAGATGGAGCTGGAAAAGAAACATCTCAGCAAGCTGATTGCAGAAAATGAAAAATTGCAAAAAAATTTAAACCAGTTAATTGCAAAGGAAAAACATCAGCAGCAGATAGAACTTTTAAAAGAACAAAACCGGATTAATGAATCCAAATACAATTATCTGAAGGAGATGGATCGCAAATTAAAATCGCTGGTAGCTGAATGGAAAAAGACAGATGATAAAAAGAAGGTAATTAAAATGATGCAGGCAGCCCTTTATAAGCAACCTGAAAAGCAAATATTGAAAAAGAAACAGCAAAAAATTGATAATAAATTTGTTGAAATCAACAAACCTGTAAACGTTGGCGATAAAGTAAAAATGCAACAAAACCAGCAGGTCGGAACCGTCACGGAAATACGTGGCAAAAAGGCAATTGTGCTGATAGGTTCCATGCCTATTACTGTCTCTTTAGACGACCTGGTAGTAGTTGCGGAAAAAATAATAAACAATGAAGCTTAGCTCAATAGTTGAACGGCAGTAAAGCAATAAATAATGCAGATTTTTTTTACGCGAACCTTCTTTTAACTAACTGGTCAAACTGCTTTACAACCGGGTCGCTGTCGAGCCAGCCGATCTTAACTTTCAGTTCTCTTCTTATCCAAAATTCAGCTTCTGCGTAAATGGAAAAATTTTGGATCGTTTTTATACTTCGTTCATACATGGCTACGTCGCCGCGAAACAGTTCATTAATAAATAAGAAACGATCGTTTATTCCGATTGCTTTTTTTAAATCTTTAATTGGCGAGGATGTGAGCGTTTGTGAGAGTTCTATTTTTTCTTCTTTAAGCTGGTCATTCAGCGATTCAGGATATTCGAAAGTCAGCTCGCCTGTTTTTCTTTTATCAACCTGATCCTGGTGAGCCAGCGTGGGAACTTCTTCAAGGGGATCAAATAAGAATCCGGAACGATTTTGCGCCGGGCGGGTATTGGCTGCCTGTGCTTTCTTTTTAATTTGCTGCAATTCTTCCTCAATAGCTTTCTCATCTACCTCCAGCACCTGCACTATCTTTTCTTCGGAAGCGCCGGCAGGCGTCTTTTCAATTTCTACTAAATTAAAAGTTACAGGCATCACTACCGATATTTTTTCATTAAGCGATTCCTGTTTTTTTTCAACTTTTTTTATTAACTCCGCCTGTAAAATCTGAACAGTTTGTAACATTTCTCTTGCAGGCGAATTCTCGTCCATTTGTTTTTGTAATTTGTTGAGAAGTGTTGACAGCCGATCCATAAAATAGTCACTGGATTATAAAGCGAAAAATCTTTGTTTTTGATTTCAGGCAAAATCAATTTAACCTTGCAATCGGGGCTAAGTTACTAATTGAAATTAAAACTAAATACAAAAAATGTTTATTGAACCCATTTTGAAGGGTGAAAGACGAGGCTGGATTGAAGTGATTTGTGGCAGCATGTTCAGCGGCAAAACGGAAGAATTGATCCGCCGTTTGAAGCGCGTGGAAATTGCTCATCTGAAAGCGGAAATTTTTAAACCGGCTATCGATACGCGATATGATGAGCAAAAAATAGTAAGCCATGATGAAAATAGAATTCAGTCAACACCAATAGATAATTCTCAGACGATTCTTTTACTTGCGCAGGATGTAGATGTGGTGGGCATCGATGAGGCACAGTTTTTTGATGACCAGATTCCTGCAGTGTGCGAGCAGCTTGCATTAAAAGGTATGCGGGTGATTGTAGCCGGCCTCGATATGGATTACCAGGGAAAACCATTTGGCCAAATGCCTAACTTGTTAGCCATAGCCGATTATATTACCAAATTGCATGCAATATGTGTGGTGTGTGGCAATATAGCCAATGTAAGCTATAGAAAAATAAATACCGGGCCGCAGGTGTTATTAGGCGAAAAAAATATTTATGAGCCCAGGTGCAGGATATGTGCGCAGTTGAAGGAGTGATTGATTTATTAGTTATTGGTATAAAAAGTAAAATAAGAATTCTCATTATATGTTGCTTTACTGGCAGATTTATTTTAGAATTAGATTTGCAATAACATACTTCATAATCCATAAAACCGCAAATTGATTTAAAAACGTGATATTCAATCCCACCATTTCTAATCCTTCCGAATGTCAAAAATAATTACCCTTCTAAAAAAAGATTTCCTGCTGGAACTACGGCAGCAGCATACTTTCTTTGGCATTCTGCTATATGTAGCTTCCACTATTTTTGTGCTGTATCTCGCTATGGGGCAGCCGGAAAGTACAGTGTACAACGGATTATTCTGGATGATACAATTATTTGTTTGTATTAACGCAGTGGCCAAAAGTTTTATGCAGGAAAGCAAAGGCCGCATGCTATATTTTTATACAATCGCAAGCCCGGTCCACTTCATTATTGGAAAATTAATTTACAGTATCATTATTATGCTTTTGATGGTATTGCTGAGCCTGCTTTTATTCAGAATTCTTCTGGGCAATCCTGTTTTAAATTATTTGCAATTTGTCGGAATCGCTTTTTTGGGCGGAACGAGTTTAAGTCTTGTGTTTACGCTCATGTCGGCCATTGCAGCCAAGGCTCAGCAAAATGCGGCCATTATGGCTATTCTGGGTTTTCCTTTGATTATTCCTCAACTGCTGTTATTAATTCGTTTGTCGAGGGCTGCTTATGGAGAGATTTTCAGGGAAGGAGCGCTTTTTCAAATATCGCTTCTTTTGGCCGGTCTTGATGTGCTGGTAATCGTTCTGTCAATTGTGTTGTTCCCGTTTTTATGGAAAGACTGATAACCTGTTTAAAAAAATCTTATTTGATTGAATAATTTGAAACTGCTTCATCGGCAAATCAAATCATTTGTTGCAGATTATCCATGCGCATTCAGGATTGGTTAAATATGTTTAAAATAAGCCGTGGCAATCAAACAATTGGAAGAACTCAATGATAATATTCTTAATTTTGCCTCACAAAAAATTCTCATGAAATTAAAGTGGTGGAAGATATTGTGCATTCTTTTTCTATTGCTCACTTTCTCGGCCGGATTTTTAATTCGCGTTCCTATTATCGGGAATCTTCATCAAAGCATCCGTAATTTTTTCTTCCATGTGCCTATGTGGTTTAGCCAGATGGTTCTGCTTGCCATGTCGTTAGCGTTTTCAATCGCTTATCTGAGAACACAAAAATTTAAATATGATATCTATGCCTCTGAGTTTGCCAAAACGGGAATTCTGTTTGGTTTGCTTGGCTTAGCTACCGGTG
The DNA here is from genome assembly GCA_051954975.1 of Ginsengibacter sp. Taxonomy (GTDB): domain Bacteria; phylum Bacteroidota; class Bacteroidia; order Chitinophagales; family Chitinophagaceae; genus Ginsengibacter. The sequence goes on from JBQCHE010000002.1 coordinate 464,648, forward strand.
CTATCTGGGCAAAATATACCTGGGGAGAATTTTGGAGTAACGATCCAAAACAGGTGTGTGTGGCAATTGCCATTCTCATATATCTTGCCTACCTTGTTTTAAGAGGCTCAATGAACGATATAGATAAAAAAGCCCGCGTATCTTCAGTATATAACATTTTTGCTTTTTTTATTTATATCCCTTTAATAATGATTGTACCCCGCATGGTACAATCACTTCATCCCGGTGGAATGGAAGGCGCCAAAGGTGGCGGCAATCCTGCCCTGGGAGGAGGAAGCCTGGATGCAACCATGGAAATGATTTTCTGGCCTGCTGTTTTTGGCTGGCTGCTTTTGGGAATCTGGATAAGCAGTTTAAAAATCAGGTTAAGCCTGCTTTCCAATAAAAATTTGATAAATGAGTAATTTGTTTTCTAAGAGGTTTTTGCTCTCTTCTTTGTTATGCTTTTCCGCAACGCTTTTATGGGCACAGTCATCTAAACCGGGGCAATCGGTAGATGACGTGATGCGCAGCCATAATAAAATTTATGTGGTAATGGCGGTTTGTCTTGTAATATTGATTGTCCTGTTTATTTACCTTATAAGGATAGATTTGAAAGTGTCAAAAAAAGAAAAGGAGTTTAAATAATAGTTTGTATAGTTCATTTAAATAAAATCATGTCGGAAAAAGTGAATTATAGCTTTTTTCAAAATGTTGAAAGAAGCTTCGATAAAGCAGCAAAATTTACATCGTGGGATAGTGGCATCTTGCAACAAATCAAACAATGTAATAGCGTTTACCAGATGCGTTTTCCTATAAAAAGAGAAAGCGGCGAAATAGTAACATTGGAGGCCTACAGGGTACAGCATTCTCATCATAAAACTCCATGCAAAGGAGGTATCCGGTTCAGCCTTGCCGTTAACCAGGACGAAGTAATGGCCCTTGCTGCATTGATGACATATAAATGTGCCATTGTAAATGTTCCATTTGGCGGTGCTAAAGGCGGCATAAAAATAAGTCCGCGTGATTATACTCCCTATGAGCTTGAAAAAATTACGCGCAGATACACCGCTGAATTAATTAAGAAAAACTTTATCGGCCCGGGAACAGATGTGCCTGCGCCTGATTATGGAACCGGCGAAAGAGAAATGGCCTGGATTCTCGACACTTATGTAGCCATGCATCCCGGTGAGATTGACGCGCAGGGCTGCGTAACCGGAAAACCTGTTTCCCAGGGCGGCGTAAGAGGAAGAAGGGAAGCTACAGGCCTTGGTGTATTTTATGGACTTACGGAAATCTGTAACATGCACACACTTATGGATAAAGCAGGGCTTCCTTTAGGCATAAAGGGTAAAAAAATCTGCATCCAGGGCTTAGGAAATGTAGGTTACCATTCCGCTTTGTTTTTTCAGCAGGCCGGTGCCATTATCGTTGGTATTGCTGAATATGAAGGCGCTATTAAAAACTATAATGGCCTGGATGTAGCAGAGGTTTGGGCTCACAGAAAAAAAACGGGTTCCATTCTCGATTTTCCGGGAGCCGAAAATTTTGAAAAATCAGCGGATGCGCTTGAAATGGAATGTGATATCCTGGTACCTGCCGCGCTTGAAAATGTAATTAATGCAGGCAATGCAGACCGGATAAAAGCAAAAATTATTGGCGAAGCAGCCAATGGGCCCTTAACCCCTGAGGCAGATGATATTTTAAATCCAAAGGGCGTATTAATTGTGCCCGACATGTATCTGAATGCAGGTGGAGTTACTGTTAGTTATTTTGAATGGCTAAAAAATCTAAGTCATGTTCGGTATGGCCGGCTTGAAAAGCGCTTTACCGAAAATATGAATCATCATATTGTGGACATGGTTGAAAACCTTAGCGGGAAAAAGATTTCCCCGGTGGAACGGGATTTTATCGTACATGGAGCAGATGAAGTGGATTTGGTAAGAAGCGGTCTTGAAGAAACCATGATAATGGCCACAAGGGAAATCGTGGACGTTTGGCAAAAAACACCTGCCATCCCCGATTTGCGGACGGCTGCTTATGTGGTTGCCATTAATAAAGTAGCCACTTCCTACGCAGAATTAGGAATTTTCCCATAGTGTCAATTTTTTAAATCCGGCTAAAGGCATAAATAAATTATGCATGCTAAATTCTTTTTTCAAAAGGAAAATGACTTACCTTTGCCGCCCAAAATAAATTTTTTCACCGTTTGTTTAAACACAGCTAAAAAACACGATTAATGCAGAATTACGAATTGATGGTGATTTTTACCCCTGTACTTTCTGAGGAAGAATACAAATCTGCCCAGAATAAGTTTACTTCGTTAGTTACTGAAAACGGAGGAGAGGTAGTTCATGAGAACGCCTGGGGGCTTAAATCACTGGCGTACCCAATACAGAAAAAAACCACCGGTTTATACTGGGTATTGGAATATAAGGCGCCAACCGACTTCAATGAAAAGCTGAAAACCCAGCTTTTGCGCGATGAATCAGTACTTCGCCACATGTTCACTGCGCTCGACAAATACGCCGTTGAGTACAATGCTAAGAGAAGGAATGGCGTATCTACAGCAAATGAAAAAGCGGAGGTAAACAATGGCTAAAGCAAATGAAATAAAATACCTTACAGCGATAAAAGCTGAAAAACGGCCAAAAAAATATTGCCGTTTCAAAAAACTGGGCATCAAGTATATCGATTACAAAGACGCCGATTTTCTTAAAAAGTTTCTGAATGAACAGGGAAAACTGCTTCCCCGTCGCATCACCGGTAATTCACTGAAATACCAGCGTAAGGTGAGCGATGCAGTTAAGAAAGCCCGTCAAATGGCTATTCTTCCTTACGTTACAGACTTAATGAAATAATTTTTTTCACCACCCTAATCCAACAAGGAGAAAGTCCCGAAAGCTTTCGGGATTGGGTAAAAATGCAAAACAATGCAGGTAATATTAATACAAGACGTAAACAACCTGGGCGGCGCTAATGAACTGGTGACCGTAAAAGACGGCTATGGCCGAAACTATCTTATCCCTCACAAATTTGCGGTAGAAGCCAGCCCTTCTAATTTGAAAAGATTGGCGGAGCGCCAAAAGCAAATGGCGAAGAAGGAAGAAAGATTGCTGGCTGAAATTAACAGCGTTGTAAACGTGCTGCAGGAATCTCCTTTAAAAATCGGCGCTAAAACCGGTACCAGCGGAAAAATCTTCGGTAGCGTTACTTCAGTTCAGATAGCGAGAGCCATTCGTGAACAAAGAGGTTATGAAATTGACCGTCGCAAAATCGCTATTCTGGATGATGTTAAAGAATTAGGAAGTTATAAAGCGAAAATAGATTTTGGTAAAGGCCACGAAACCGAAATTGATTTTGAAGTGATAGCTGAATAATACGTTCAAATTTTTTTTTTTAGGCCCTGCATTTTTGCAGGGTTTTTTTATGGCGAAAAAAAATTTTAAGCTATTTGTGGCTTTACTGTTATGATTACTTTCCTTTTCCAAGAAGAATAATCCTGACGGTATGTATCATTATTTTGAAGTCCAGCGCCAGCGAAATATTTTCAATGTAAATGATATCATATTTCATCCTTTGAATCATTTCATTTACATTTTCTGCATAGCCAAATTTTACCATACCCCAACTTGTTACGCCGGGTTTCACCTTCAATAATAATTTATACTCCGGGTCGGTTTCGATAATACGGTCAATATAATATTGCCTTTCGGGCCGCGGCCCCACAAGGCTCATTTCGCCCTTTAAAACATTCCATAGCTGTGGCAATTCATCTAACCGCCAGCGGCGCATCGTTTTTCCCCATTTGGTAATGCGCTTATCATTCCGGCTGCTCAGCATTGGGCCATCTTTTTCAGCATCTGCCACCATGGAACGAAACTTGTGAATGAAAAACTTTCTGCCCTTGTAACCCACTCTTTCCTGCGAGTAAATCACGCTTCCTTCAGAGGATAATTTAGTTCTGATTGCGGTATATATAATTAGGGGCGACAGAAAGATAATGGCCGTTACGCTCAAAAAAATATCCACCAATTGCTTAAAGTTTTGCTGCTGCGCATTCATGAGGCCTGTATGAATTTCGACCAGCGGCGTACCCATGATATTTGTAGTGCGCACATTGCCGCTAAGAATATCCACCTTGTCTGATAATATTTTTACGTTCACTTCTTTTTCAGCAAGTATTTGCAAAATTTTTTCCAATTCACTTCGTTTGTTTTCCGGCAAGGCAACAATAACTTCATCAACTTTATATTCGTCAATAATTGATTTTGCGTCAGAAAAATAGCCCAAAAAAGAAATTTGGTTTTGATTCAAGTTGGCTTGCTCCGCGAGATATCCGCAAATCCGGTAGCCCGTCTTTTCTATATTCGAATCAATAATATGGAAAAGACTTTTTGCCTTTTTTTCATCCCCGATAATTAGGGTATTAAACCAGACCTTATCCGTTTGAATCTGTTTATGGATATGTGTAAGAAAAAAATACCGGACGAGGTAGATAAGAACAAACTGGATAGCAAACAGAATAAAAAACTGGCTGTAAAAAGTGGAAAGGTCCTGGTGTTTTTTATAAAAAAGGAAAATAAAAAAAAGAATGATGCTGCCAATGAAGGTGCTTATCAGCGTGGAGAATAATTCAAATAATCTGGATTTATAATAAAGCGATTTGTAGGCGCCGAATAAATGGTGCAACACCACATAGCCTAAGGGATATAAAAATAAGCCTGTTATAAATTTGCGCGAAAAATCAAATTCTTCATATCCTATTTTCCGGTGTATGTAATAAAACACCGTCCACGCAGCTACGGACGCCATTACATCACCTAAAGCAAAAAAACCTGTGTGTAAACGCTTTTGCAAGATATCTGAATAAATTATTTATATTACCCGGTTCCGGCTGATTTTTTCAAGAATACGATGGGCTACCTCCATTGCCCTTAATCCGTCTATTTCTGACACCACAGGGATTTTGTTTTTGTTGATTGCTTCCACAAAACTTTCAAGCTCCATTTTGATTGCATTATTTTCCTTAATAATGGGTGAAGCAATTGCGATTGTTTTTTTGCCATGGCCGGTGTCAATATCAAAAGAAAATACGTTTTTGTCGTCGGGACTTTTGTATTTAATAATTTCGGTTTTTTTCTCTAAAAAATCTATGCCCACATAAGAGTCTTTCTGGAACAAACGCATTTTGCGCATTTTTTTCATGCTGATTCTTGACGAAGTAAGATTCGCCACACATCCATTGTCAAATTCAATTCTCACGTTGGCTATGTCAGGAGTTTCGCTCAATACATTTACCCCATTGGCAAATACATTTCTTACATTGCTTTTTACAAGCGAAAGTATGATGTCTATATCGTGAATCATTAAATCAAGAATAACGCTTACGTCCGTTCCTCTGGGGTTGAATTGAGCCAGGCGATGCGCCTCGATAAACATGGGCTCCAGGCCATACTCTCTGGCAGCCAGCAGCGCAGGATTAAAGCGCTCCACATGACCCACCTGGAATTTAATATTAGCCTCTTTAGCCAGCTTAACAATTTCCCTTGCTTCCTCCATTGAGTGCGCCAGAGGTTTTTCTACAAACACATGTTTGCTTTTTAAAATGGCTTTTTTACACAAGGCGTAATGTTCCGTGGTGGGAGCTACAATATCCACTGCATCGCAGGATTCAATTAATTCATCTGTGCTTTTAAACTGCTTTAATCCATATTGCTTTTTAACCTCCACAGCATTTGATTCGGATGGATCGTAAAAGCCGGTTAGCTCCGCCTCATGAATTTCTTTCCAATTGTTCAGATGAAATTTGCCCAAATGACCAACCCCAAATACACCTACTTTTAACATACACTTTTTTTTTAAACCGGATAAAGGTAATCACAGAAAGATAAAACCCCGCTATCGATTGTTGTAAAAAAAGTGGTGAAACGTAAATTGCTTTCCTGCAAAAAAAAAATAAAAATATTGCCTGTACAAAAGCAATTATTTGCTCACGGTCTTGACAAAATTTTTGTATTTTAAGTAATAAATTTGTGTAGATGCAGGACATAGAACCATACGATAACTGGCAATATTTATACTCATCCGAAAATGATTTGCGTTCTCCTTTTTTTGGGCGGGAGTATAATGAATTTGAATTTTCTAATACGGTTTATAATTATTACATCCATCCTTTATGGGACGAATTTGGCAGCCGCACTTTATACCTGAAAGTGCTAATGGCGGATTATGAAGAACAATATGTAATCATCGAAATGATTGGCGAATGGAACGATGCAATAGAAAACGATGTGGCACGGCTGAAAAGGGATGTAATAGACGATTTCATGCTGCAGGGTATCCGCAAATTCATTTTGATAACAGAAAACGTACTCAATTTTCACAGCAGCGACGATTGCTATTACGAAGAATGGCGCGACGATGTAGAAGATAAAAACGGTTGGATTGTGCTGGTAAATATGCCCCCTCAAACCCAATATGATTTTATCAAGGCAAGGCTTAATAATTATGTTGAATTGCTGAATCTTCCCGCGTGGCGCACTATGAAGCCTGATGTATTTTTTAACCAGGTAGATAATATTTTATTAAGAAGATTAGACGGATAATTTCAAAAATAAAATTCTGCTTATTTATTCTTTTACTGTACTGGCTGATAAATGACGGTTCATGAAAAGAGTGATAGATTATCGTCTATGCAATTTTCGTTAAGCGACGCTTCCACATTTTTTAAAGTGCATGTAGTACATTTGCCTATCTGAAATTTTAACATTCTTCACTATGACCTGGAAACAGATGTTCACTTCATCGATAGGTAAAAAGATTTTAATGGCGCTAACTGGCTTTTTTCTAATAATTTACCTTATTGTACATGCTTCTCTCAATGCCTTAATCTTTGTAAATGATGGAGGTGAAACATTCAATAGAGCAGCCTATTTTATGCTGCATAATTATTTTGTCCGTTTTTTGGAAGTGGGACTTTTTGCCGTTTTTGTTTTGCATATTATCCAGGGATTGATATTATGGCAACAAAATAAAGCAGCTAGGAAAATAGGTTACAACAAACAAAAATATCCCAAAGAAATTAAATGGTACAGCCGCTATATGGGATGGCTGGGCACTTTCGTTTTGTTGTTTTTGGTAATGCACTTATATCATTTCTGGGCCAGCACCAAGCATGAATTGTATTTTCACGGGCCGGTGGTAAATCTTTACCAGGAAATGAAGGAAATTTTTACCAATCCGGTTTGGTTTATACTTTATATGATTGGCCTTGCTTCCCTTTTGTTTCACCTGCTTCAGGGTTTTCAAAGCGCATTTCAAACTTTTGGCATCAATCACCGGCGATGGGTTTATATTATCAAAGGTATTGGCGTTATTTATTCAGTAGTTATCTGCCTGCTGTTCGCATTAATGCCGATAGCTTTTATGGCAGGCTGGCTTCAATAGCAAGCCGTGAGAGAGTGCGAAGTGTGGGAATTCAAAAATAAAGTTTCAAAACATTTAATAAAAAGTATGGAATTAGACGCAAAAATACCGGAAGGTCCAATGGATCAAAAATGGACCAACTATAAAAACCACGTAAAACTGGTGAGTCCGGCTAATAAAAGAAAGTTAGAAATTATCGTAATAGGTACCGGGCTTGCAGGCGCATCCGCCGCTGCCACGCTCGCAGAACTTGGCTACAAGGTGAAATCGTTTTGTTTCCAGGATAGTCCACGACGTGCGCATTCTATCGCTGCGCAAGGGGGTATCAATGCTGCAAAAAATTATCAGAATGACGGCGACTCTGTTTACAGGCTTTTTTATGAAACAGAAAAGGGCGGTGATTTCAGATCGAGGGAAGCTAACACTTACCGGTTAGCTGAGGTAAGTGGAAATATTATCGACCAATGCGTGGCACAGGGCGTTCCATTTGCACGGGAATATGGCGGTGTTCTTGCCAACAGGTCTTTTGGAGGAACGCAGGTGCAGCGCACATTTTATGCTGCAGGACAAACGGGGCAACAATTGCTGCTGGGTGCCTATAGCGCACTGGAACGCCAGGTAGCATTGGGAAATATAACCATGTATTCGCGCCATGAAATGCACGACATTGTAAAAATTGATGGTAAAGCAAGAGGAATTATTGCCAGGAACCTGGTAACCGGAGAACTCGAAAGACATTTTGGACATGCAGTTCTTATCTGTTCCGGCGGATATGGAAATGTTTTCTTTTTAAGTACCAATGCGATGGGAAGCAATGTAACTGCCGCCTGGAAATCGCATAAAAAAGGCGCTTTTTTTGCCAACCCATGCTATACTCAAATTCATCCAACCTGCATCCCGGTTACAGGAGACCATCAAAGTAAACTTACATTGATGAGTGAAAGCCTCAGAAACGACGGAAGAATTTGGGTACCAAAAAAGAAGGATGACCCCCGCAAAGCCAACGATATTCCGGAAGACGAACGCGATTATTATTTGGAAAGAAGATACCCGGCCTTTGGAAACCTCGGACCTCGTGATGTTACCTCCCGTGCTGCAAAAGAAAGGTGCGACGCGGGTTATGGCGTAGGTACTACCAAAAAGGCGGTTTATCTCGATTTTGCAGATGCGATAAAAAGATATGGTAAAACGGAGGCGCATAAAAAAGGATTAACAAATGCCACCGAGGCTGAAATCAGGGAATTAGGTAAAGGCGTTATTAAAGAAAAATACGGTAATTTATTTGCGATGTATGAAAAAATTACCGACGAAAACCCATACGAAGTACCGATGAGAATCTATCCTGCGGTGCATTATACAATGGGCGGCTTATGGGTGGATTATGAACTGATGACCACCGTTCCTGGTTTATATTGCCTGGGAGAAGCAAACTTCAGTGATCATGGAGCCAACCGCCTTGGTGCATCCGCGCTGATGCAGGGGCTTGCTGATGGCTATTTTGTGATTCCCTACACAATCGGTAATTATATGGCTGGCGAAATAAGAACGCCGGCTATACCCACAAGTCATCCTGCATTTGAAGAAGCTGAAAACGCCGTAAGAGAAAGAATTGAGAAATTGATGAACATAAAAGGAACTGAATCTGTAGACAGTTTTCACAAACGGCTTGGCCACATCATGTGGGAAAAAAGCGGCATGGCGCGTAATGAAAAAGGCCTGACAGAAGCCATTGAAGAAATAAAGGTTTTAAGAAAAGAGTTTTGGGAAAATGTAAGAATTCCCGGTGAGATTACGGAGATGAATCCAGAACTGGACAAAGCAGGAAGGGTAGCCGACTTTTTAGAATTGGGTGAATTAATTTGCAGAGACGCCTTAAACCGCAGAGAGAGCTGCGGCGGCCATTTCAGGGAAGAAAGCCAAACACCTGATGGAGAAGCCCAGCGTATCGATGAAGAGTTCAGTTATGTAGCCGCCTGGGAATATACACCTGAAGGAGAAATTTTAAACAAAGAGCCTTTAACTTTTGAGTTGGTGCAGCCAAGCCAGAGGAGTTATAAATAAACTATTTAATTATTTAATTATTCTATTATTAGGTGATTAATTTAATTACTATTGAACGCTTAAGGGGATATGCCTGATAATTACTTAAAATTAAATGATATAGAATGTTACCGCATTGCTTTTCACCTAAGTAACTACATTTGGTCTATTGTAATTAACTGGGAATCATTTCCAAAAAAAGCAGTAGGAGCTCAGTTTGCGGAGGTTCCGGATTCTATTTCCGCAAATATCGCAGAAGGATTTGGCAGACATTTCAAGAAAGACAAAATTAAATTTTATAGTTATAGTAAAGGGTCTTTGAAAGAAAGCTTGGATTGGAATGAAAAAGCAAAAGTTAGAAAGCTAATAACAACTGAAGAATATGACTATATTTTTGGTGAACTAAATAAGTTGCCAAAATCAATAAACTCGTTAATTAAATTTACTAATGAAAAACTTCCTTATTAAGCGCACCTTAATAATAAAATAATACAACAATAAAATAATTTAGATATGGAACACTACAATATGAATCTCACACTGAAAGTATGGCGTCAGAAAAATGCAGAAGCCAAAGGCTATTTTGAAACCTTTGAAGTAAAAGATATTTCTTCTGAAATGTCATTTCTGGAAATGTTTGATGTGCTGAATGAAAGATTGATAAGTGAAGGGAAAGATCCCATTGCATTCGACAGCGATTGCCGCGAGGGGATTTGTGGTACCTGCAGTATGTATATTGATGGCCGTGCACATGGCCCATGGCAAAAAAATACAGTCTGCCAGCTTCACATGAGGGCTTATAAAGAGGGCGACACAATAGTAGTGGAACCCTGGCGCTCAGTAGCTTTCCCCGTGATTAAAGATTTGATGGTTGACAGGCGCGCCTTCGACAGGATTATAGAAGCCGGTGGATACATATCAGTTAATACAGGGAATGCCCCGGATGCCAACGATATATTAGTTGACAGGGCAAAATCTGATGAAGCATTTGACTCTGCAGCCTGCATTGGCTGCGGCGCGTGCGTGGCCGCTTGCCCTAATGGCTCGGCGATGCTTTTTGTGGGCGCTAAAGTATCACAATTGGCTCTGTTGCCACAAGGCCAGCCTGAAAAAGTTTCGCGGGTTTTGAATATGGTAGACCAGATGGATAAAGAAGGATTTGGCAATTGTGGCAACATATATAATTGTGAGGCAGAATGCCCTAAAGGAATTTCTGTAGAAAATATCGCCAGAATGAACCGCGAATATCTTGGCGCTTCGCTCTCTTCCAAAATACACGAAAGGCCCGTGCGCATGGTAGATCCAATGAATGAGAAAGCATAAGGCATCCATATATAGCAAAGCAATAAATAAACTAATTTTTTATTCTGTTTTTTACAGTTAAAATCGGGGAAAATATATAGAAAGGCTCTTCTTTTACGTTAACCTTATCATCCAGGCAATTGCCTGAAATCCTTTAATTTTAAGGTTTGTAAAAAATATGCTGCTTGAAACCAGTAAACCCCCTAATTTTTTTCATTTTCCTGTTTATTTGGACGAATGGTTTTTCGCAGCAAAATCCTCCTTCACTGAGTAACCTGAGAAGTAAGAAAATACCTGCCAGTGTAAGCCCCGTTATTCTTGATACAAACAGCATCATTCCTAATACGCTAATAATCTCGGGCATTCCAGCCAATGCTTACGAAATAGATTATGTAAACGCTTCTTTACTTTGGAAATCAAAAAATCTACCTGACAGCGTTTTGATTTCTTACCGCGTTTTCCCTTATAAGCTGAACGCCAAAACGCAGCGTTTTAATTACGACAGCATCCGTTTCAATTTTACTACCGAAAAGCCTTATATTTTAAAGAGCAACCAATTCGAAAATAAAATCATTGATTTTGGCAACATCAATTACAACGGAAGCTTTGGCCGTGGCATTACAATTGGCAACAACCAGGACGCAGTTGTCAGCTCTAATTTAAATCTACAATTAAACGGTTTTATCGGCGACAGCCTTGAACTTACTGCCGCCATCAGCGACAATAATATTCCCATTCAGCCACAAGGAAACACGCAAAACATCCGCGATTTCGACCGCATTTTTTTACAAATAAAAAAACATGGCTGGCAGGCAAGCTTTGGCGATATTGACATCAGGCAAAATCAAAATTATTTTCTCAATTTTTCCAAAAGACTGCAAGGCGGTTCTTTCTCCACTATTAATGCAATCGGAAAAAACAGTACCAATTCTTTTTTGGCCAGCGGCGCCATTGCCAAAGGCAACTACATGAAAGATATCATAACGCCGATTGAAGGAAACCAGGGCCCTTACAAACTTTACGGCGCCAATAACGAATTGTATTTTGCCGTGCTTGCCGGAACCGAAAAAGTTTTTTTAGACGGCCAGTTGCTTACACGCGGAGAGGACCACGATTATGTAATTGATTATAACACGGCGGAACTAACGTTTACGGTTAAACGTTTAATTACGAAAGATAGCCGCATACAGGTAGAGTTTGAATATTCCAACCAGAATTATTTGAATTCGATGGTTTATGGAAACGATGAAATTAATATCAATAATAAGCTAAAAGTGAGTGTCGGCGCTTACTCCAACGCGGATGCAAAAAACTCCTCTATCAATCAATCGCTGACTACGCCGCAAAAACAATTTCTTTCAGAAATTGGAAACCACATTGATAGTGCAACTTATCCCAATGCAATGCCGGATACATTTTCTGTAAATAAAATTTTATACAAAAGAACGGATACAATAATCAATGGCGTAAAAGATACCATTTATCAATATTCCGCCAATCAGAAAGATTCATTATACAATCTTTCTTTTACGAATGTTGGCGATGGCCGTGGAAATTATGTGCCTGTAAATGATGGCAACGCCAATGGAAGGGTTTTTAAATTTGTAGCACCGTTAAACGGAGAAAAGCAGGGAAGCTGGGAGCCCGTAATTTTACTTATTCCTCCTAAAAAGCATGACCTGGTTAGCGTAGCTGCCCAATATTATTTTAATCCAAATTCTTCCCTTAAAATAGAAATGGCGCTCAGTAACTATGATGTAAATACGTTTTCAACAAAAGGAAATGATGAAGGCAGAGGCGTGGCAACAAAAGTGGATTACGCCATTCAGCATCCGCTGTTCAGGAACCTGAAAGAAGGAATCAGTTTTAAAGCAAATGTGGGCTATGAATACGTGGAGGATAAATTTAAACCTTTGGAAACTTTGCGCAATGTTGAATTTAACCGCGATTGGAGCTTGCCTTTTGATGCGCCTGCTGCCACAGAAAATTTAATAAGTGCTTCGTTTGAAATGAATGACTTAAAAAATAATTATCTTAGATATGGCTTTACCAATTACCATCGGAGCGATGAATTTAATGGTATAAGAAATGCCATTGAAAACAGGATGGTAATAAAGGAATGGCATTTTGATAATAAATTCTATGTCACTAATATTAACAGCCCAATTCAATCAGGCTCGTACATAAGGCCAACCGTTAATCTTTATCGCTCTTTTGAGCAACTGCATAACATTCAAATCGGGGCCGCATATGCTTCAGAAAATAATCAACAGCTTGCAAAAAGTGTTGATACATTAATGCCCATAAGTTTTGCTTTCAATACCTGGCAGGTGTATATCAAATCTTCTGAAAAAAAAATGAACAAGTGGGGCATCACTTATTCCACCAGGGAAAATAAAATTCCTTTGCGAAAAAATTTAATCAGCCAGGACGAAAGCCGGAATATTAATGTGATGACAGAACTGATGAAAAATGAACATAGGCAGTTTCGGATGAATGTTACCTACCGCGAATTACAGGTAAACAATAAAAATTATTCAAATGAAAAAAGCGACAAAAGCCTTCTTGGCCGTGCCGAATATGCGATGAATGAATGGAAAGGTTTGCTGTCGGGAAATGTTTTGTACGAGTTAGGTTCAGGCCAGGAACAAAAAAGGGAATACACTTATATAGAAGTGCCGGCGGGCCAGGGCTATTATACATGGAATGATTATAACGAAGATGGCATTCCGCAGCTAAACGAATTTGAAATAGCCATTTACCAGGATCAAAAAAAATGGATCCGCGTATTAACGCCTACCAATGAATATGTAAAGGCAAATTACATTCAGTTCAATTACAACCTCAGCATTAATCCTGATAAGGTAATCAGAAAAGAAAACGTAGGAAAGCTGGTAAATTTCGTGAAGAGATTCAGCACTAATTCTACCTTACAAATCAACAAAAAAGAAGTTTCTAACGGCGCTTTCGATTTTAATCCTTTTCAAAAAAATCTTGTGGATTCGTCTTTGATTTCTTTAACCTCATTTTTGAGTAATTCAGTTTATTTTAATCGCAAAGATCCGGTTTGGGGAATTGACGTAACCCACAGGCTGAACAAAACCAAGTCGCTTTTGAATTACGGTTTTGAAAGTAATTCGCTTCGTGATCTTTCCATCCGCGCACGATGGAATCTTTCAAAAAATATAGCCACCGGGCTTACCAACAAATATATCCGCAACCAGTTAATCACGCCTTCTTTTACAAACAGAAATTACCGTGTAGATGAGATTTCGGCTGAACCAACTATCAGCTACATTTATAAAAGTGATTTTCGTGTAAGCCTAATTTATACTTATGATAAAAAGAAAAATTCAATGGGAGGCGCTGAATCTTCTTTGAATAATCAATTAGCGGCAGAAGTAAAATACAATGTGCTTTCAGACGGCACCATAAATGCAAGATTCTCTTTAAACAATATAAACTTTAAAGGCGATGCCAACAGCACCGTGGGATATATTTTATTAAACGGCCTGATGCCGGGGAAAAATTACCTGTGGAATGTAGAATTGACAAAAAGACTCGCGGGCAATATTGAATTGAATTTACAATATGATGGCCGGAAGCCTTCCAAAAATCCTGTAATTCATACCGGAAGAGTTGCCATTCGTGCCATCTTTTAATGGCAGCAAACAGACAAATAATACGAATTTATTTTATGCCAGAATATTGATGGTAAGTGCTATCATGATGGTATCAAAAACAAATGAGAGTATGCCATGTAAAAGAGCCATTCTCCTGAATCGCCGCGACGTAATCTGCACATCCGACACCTGGAAAGTCATGCCCAGCACAAAGGAATAATAAGCAAAATCAAGATAGTCGGGCAACGTATCTCCCGGAAATTCGAGGCCGCCGGCATGGGTATTCGGCTCGGTTTCATGGTCGCCATAAAATATATGCGCATAGCGCAACGTAAAGCTGGTATGAATCAGAAGCCATGAGAAAATCATTGCCGCAACTGCGATGGGCAATTCCCATGCTGCTTTTGATTCACTTTCTTTTTTGGTGACTATTAAAAGCAGCACTGTAAAAAAGCTGGCTAACGTGCAGATTAAAATGATGATAAAAATAACTGACTTGTTCGGGTCCTGCACTTTCGATTGAATTCTTATCTGTTTGGCTGAAGTAATAAAGAAAGTAATCCAGGTCATTATCAACAGGCATAAGCTAAACACATCCCATCCAATAATGACATGTGTAAGCACATCAATATTTTTGATTTCTAGAATTAAATAAGCCGCAATGGCAATGCCCAGGCAAATGAGTACTTTTTGTACAGAATTGATTTTTTCGAAAGAAGGAATAGGTGGTGTCGAATATTTATTCTTAGCCATGAAAACGCATTATTTTATCAAATGTAAAAACATTCTTAAAGTGAGATAGAATACTTTTTACAAAAAAGCAGCCAACAATTTTTAATAATTGATGGCTGCTAATGGCGAAATTAAAATCTGTCTTTATTTTTTTGTGTGTGAAAACTGATAAAAAATATCAAACTGAAAAACGTTGCTCTTTACTTTGTCAGTTGAATTTTTGTAAATATTGCTCATTCCGAAATTATACCTGGCATCAAAGCCTAAACCGGTTTGGGTAAGGTATCCAACACCCACGGGTATTGAAAAACCTGCGGTGTTCAGATTGTCTTTGATATCGGTGGAAGTGTTGTTACTTTTATTTTTGGCGCTCATCAATAAATCTAATTGCGGGCCAGCTTCCAGCCTGAATCCATTGTCAAACATGTATTGCGCCAGCACCGGAATATTAATAAATCCGAGGTTCGTCGATACATCGTTATTGGCTTTGATTTTTGCCCCTTCGGCAGAATAATAAAGCTCCGGCTGAACAGCCCACGATTTATTTGCAGTGTGGATATGCGCCAATAAGCCAACATTAAACCCGATTTTAGTCTGCATATCTTTATTAGTGGGACTTGAATTTAAAGAAGAAGCATTTAAGCCTCCTTTAATTCCGAAATGAACGCCCTGCGATTTTGCGCTTATCATTAAAAATAAGGCAGCAATAAAAAAAATTGTCTTTTTCATAAAGGTACTTTTTAAGGTGATTGTTAACTATTTGTCATAATAATTACCCACCATTAAATCAAATCCCGTTCCTGTTTTCTAAAAATTATGAAACAGGTTATCTTTGTGAATCATTTTATCCGCCTTTTTTAAGGTCTGATTCATCCTGTAAATGTCTCAGGTAAAAACCGGGTAAATACTTATTATGGCTTTATTACACAATCGTGTTTCTCAAAGGGAACTCAAAAAGTTATTGTATGAAGAAACGGAAAGCCGCATTACCGTTTCATTTTATAAATACGCTGTAATTCACGATCCGCAAGCTTTTCGCGATGAGTTGTATAAAAATCTGAATGACCTTAAAGTTTTTGGGAGAATATATGTTGCGCAGGAAGGGATCAATGCACAGGCAAGCGTGCCTGCTTCCAACTTTGAAAAATTCAAAGAATATTTAGACACCATTTCTTTCTTAAAAGACGTCCGGTTAAACGTAGCTGTAGATGATGATGGAAAAAGTTTTTGGGTGCTTAAGATAAAAGTGCGCAAAAAGATTGTGGCCGATGGAATAAACGATCCGGGGTTCGACATGAGCAAAAAGGGGAAGTATGTAGATGCGGATTCCTTTAACCAACTCACGTCTGATCCGGAAACGATTGTAGTAGACATGCGCAATCATTATGAATTTGAAGTTGGGCATTTTCAAAATGCCATTGAAGTTCCCTCTGACACTTTCAGGCAGCAACTGCCCATGGCGGTAGATATGCTTGCTGACAAAAGGGATAAAAATATTATTATGTATTGCACCGGTGGCATTCGCTGCGAAAAGGCAAGCGCTTATATGCTGCACAAGGGTTTTAAAAACGTGTACCACCTTGAAGGAGGCATTATCCAGTATGCCAACAAAGTAAAGGAGCAAAAACTACCCAATAAATTTTTAGGGAAAAATTTTGTATTTGATGGCAGGCTGGGCGAAAAAATAGGTGATGAAATTATCAGCCATTGCCATCAATGCGGCGCTCCATGTGATGCTCATACCAATTGCGCCAACGAAGCGTGTCACCTTCTTTTTATTCAATGCGAAGCGTGCGCAGAAAAATATGCAGGTTGCTGCAGCGAAAAATGCAAAGCCGAAAACCAGTTGCCTGAAGAACAAAAAAAGCTAAACAGAAAAGGCAAAAAAAACGGAATCATGATATTTAATAAATCACGAAAAAGAATGGAAAGCCTGATGGAAAAATAAAAATTTTTGAATTAAACAGCTTCATTATATTGCATTTCAAAAACTACGTTTATGAAAACTACAATTCTAATTTTTTCGCTTATTTTCTTTGTGTCCCACACTTCATTTGCTCAATTTGAAGCCGCAAAACAAACCTATTCGGCGCCCAATTTAAAATCTGAAATTGAAAAGCAAAAGACAGTTGCCATATTGCCCTATGATGTATCGATTGTGTATAAGCGCGTTCCCAAGCATTATGATTCATCGGCTACTAAAAGTGAGGAACAAAGCCTTAAGACTAATCTTCAATCTTCCATGTATACGTATTTGCTTCGGAAAGCAGATAAATATACTGTAACCTTCCAGGATCCTACGCGTACAAATGCGCTGTTAAAAGCCAAAGGACTTTATGACCAATTGGATTTGCTTACGCAGGATTCGATTTGTAAAATTTTGGGAGTGGATGCGGTTATCAAATCCAAATATGATTACGAAAAAACAGCTTCAGAGGGCGCCGCAATCGCTAAAACAGTTTTATTTGGCAGCCTTGGCAGCAAAACAGGAAGTGGTGCACTAACATTACAAATATACAATGGCGCCGATGGTAATTTGCTCTGGCGTTTTTATAAAGCCATGAATGACGATGTGATGAGCTCAAGTGATGAACTGATAACAAGAATGATGAAAAAAGTGGCCAGAAATTTTCCGTACGAAAAGTAAATAAACAAATATTTCAAGAAAAAATCCTGCGTTGTTCGCGCAGGATTTTTTTTTAGCAATGCACTTCAGGAAGTACAAAAATTGGAAAACCTTATAATTTCGGAACGCCAAACCGAACATGTGGAATGTTTAAAAGTTTCCACAAACTTTTTCTTAATTGGATAGGCCTATCCGATATAATTACTGATGGTACGAGATTTGCCGTTTCGCTAAAGTAGTTTTTTTTCGAAATTTTAAAATGTATAAACTATGAAAACGATCACCCTTTTTGTCGTTGCTATTGCTTTTTGCTTTAGCGCGTCCGCCCAGGTAAGCCACAACGCCAATCTTCCCAAAAAGCATCATCAAATGACTCATTCCAGCCACAGTTACTACACCATGCAAAATGGTAAATTGATGATGAGCAATAATGGCACGATGAGCGCTGTAACAAATGATGTAACACTTAGCAATGGAACTACCATTTCAACCGATGGAAAAGTGACGTGGAAAAATGGAAAAACCGAAGATCTCCAGAACGGCCAAAGAATAGGAAGCAACGGTAAGATTTGGAGTAAAACCCAAAATAAAGGAAAGATGCACATGCCGATGAAGCAATCGAAGAGCCCGATGGATAGTACGCGGTAAATGTTTAACTCTCTTTTATTTAATTATGGATGGGCCGCTGTTATGCGGCCTTTATTTTTACAATTTTTTTCGTCAAACAATTGTGGATGTATTAGGGAAGACTAAAAAGTTTTTATCCCGTTCGTTATAACAGCCTGCAAAGTTGGATTGCGTGATAAATTCCTTCATAAGATTGTGTGCTGGTTTCACAACATGTATGTGCAGGATGCCTGAACCATTTTTTTTCTGCAAATTGAAATTCTTTTTAACAATGCTTGCATCATGAAAATAAAAAATCCACTTGTTTGTTTGTTTACTGCTGTTCTTTTAATGAGTAGCGATTTTTCTTTTGCACAAAAAGATTCAGCTGTAGCAATGAACTGGACGTCACAAGTAGGCGCTAAACAATTTCCTTCCGCGACTAAAGTTTTTATCGTGAAAGCAAAAAGCGATACATCGAAGGTAATTTCAAAACAAATACAGGATGCGATTGACAAATGTGCAAAAAGCGGAGGTGGAATTGTATCATTTAATCCCGGCACTTATGTAACCGGCGCAATCTATCTGAAAACAAATGTGCATTTACGTATAGACAGGACCGTTACATTGCTAGGCTCACAAAATTTTGCAGATTATCCTGAAATCAACACGCGCATCGCAGGCATTGAAATGAAATGGCCTTCTGCATTGATTAATATTATTGATGCGAAAAATGCAGCGGTAACCGGCGATGGTATTGTGAATGCGAGAGGAAAATTTTGCTGGGATAAATATTGGACGATGCGAAAAGAATACGATGAAAAAGGCTTGCGCTGGATTGTAGATTATGATGCAAAAAGAGTAAGAACGGTGTTGGTACAAAATTCTTCTGATATTACTTTGAAAGGAATTACTTTAAAAAATGCCGGCTTCTGGACCGTACAGCTTTTGTATTCCGACCATGTTACGGTTGACGGATTAGTTATCCGGAACAACGAAGATGGCCATGGACCGAGTACTGACGGTGTTGACATCGATTCTTCAACGTGGGTGCTTGTGGAGAATTGCGATATTGATTGCAATGATGATAACATTTGTTTGAAAGCTGGCCGTGATTGGGATGGCCTTCGTGTAAACAAGCCTGCTGAATATATTGTGATAAGAAAATGTTTGGCGCGTCGGGGAAGTGGCCTTGTGACCTTAGGCAGCGAAACTTCAGGCGGTATCCGGCATGTGCTGGCTACCGGTCTTTTTGCAAAACACACCGACAATGGTTTGCGGATTAAATCTGCATTCACGCGGGGTGGAACCATCGAGGATATTCACTTTACCAACACCGTGATGGATTCTGTGAACAATGCGTTCCAGGTAAATCTCAATTGGAATCCTTCGTACAGTTATTCCGAATTACCGAAAGGCTACATTTATGATTCAATTCCCGATTATTGGAAAGCCATGTTGCATAAGGTGGGACCGCCGGAAAGAGGCATTCCGCATGCAAAAGATGTGTATGTCGAAAATGTAAAAGTTACTCATGCGAACCATGCATTTGTTGGCTCGGGCTATGAAAAATCTGTGTTGGAAAATTTTGTTTTTACCAACTGCGATATTTCAGCGGCGGCAATTGGCCAGTTTGAATTTACCAAAGATTGGAAATTCAATAACGTAAATCTTACCATTGATGAACGAGGCGGAATCTCAGTTGACACCAATGGTAAGGCCAACCAGGAGCGGCTAAAGAATTAAAATGCCATAGAAAATAAATTACTGATTATTAATTGTCGCCATTATGAAAAAAATTACGTTCATCATTTTAGCAGTTTTCCTTTGCTTTTCGCCCGACACATTTTCGCAAAAGATTCCTCCTAAAAAAACAATTTTAAAAGTTGCAGAATTAGCCAATAGTTATTTCATGAACAAATGGCCCGACCCGGCAACTGAAATACCAATTCCTGCAAAAAATAAAATTTATCCCAGCAATATCTGGACACGCGCGGTTTATTATGAAGGTTTAATGGCATTGTATAACATCGATAAAAAGAAAGCCTATTATGATTATGCTGTGGAATGGGGTGAAAAACATAATTGGAATTTAAGAGGCGGCGTAACAACGAGGAATGGCGACAACCAGGCGTGTGGTCAGACTTATATTGATTTATATCTTTTAGATAAAAAAGAAGAAAGAATCAAAAATATAAAAACTTCTATCGATTCGATGATGGCGACTGATAAGATTGATGACTGGTGGTGGATAGACGCCTTCCAGATGGCGATGCCTGTTTTTGCGAAACTGGGGCATGTGTATAAAGACACTTCCTACTTTAACCGGATGTATAACATGTATGTCTACACGAAATTAAAGCAGGGCGGAAATGGATTGTATAATCCGACAGACGGATTATGGTGGCGAGATAAAGATTTTGTGCCGCCGTACATGGAACCCAACGAAGAAAATTGTTACTGGAGTCGGGGCAATGGCTGGGTGGTAGCGGCTTTGGTGAAGGTATTGGATGTGTTGCCAAAAAATGACCGGCATTACCAGGAATATCTTGATGATTATAAAAAGATGATGAATGCAATTGTTCCGCTGCAAAGAAATGATGGCTCCTGGAATGTAAGTCTCATGGATTCTACGCATTTTGGAGGAAAAGAATTGACAGGCACTGCATTGTTTACTTATGGAATGGCATGGGGAATTAATCATGGGATCCTGAATAGAAAAAAGTTTTTACCCGTGGTTATAAAAGCATGGAACGCTTTGGAAAGTTGCGTTCATCCAAGCGGATTTCTTGGATATGTGCAGGGCACAGGGAAAGAGCCGAAAGACAGCCAGCCCGTAGGTTACGACCATGTTCCTGATTTTGAAGATTTTGGCCTCGGGTGCTTTTTGCTGGCAGCAAGCGAAGTGTATAAATTAAAATAGTATACAAAAGAGCCTTTTTGTTTAAGCTTTTAATGAGCGTAACGGAATACGGTAAACCAACTTTTAGCGCGAATTTTTATTTTGTTGGAAAGCTGTACAACAAAGTAAATCCGGTGCTTTAATCATTCTTTGTATTGCAACGAACTATCGTTCATTTCAAATTTATTTTTCGATACGAGTTTGTACATTTCAGCGCCCGCATAAATCACGGGGCCATATCCGTGCGCTGCAAAAATGTTAGTAGGCCTGTAATAATAAAATAACGGATCGAAGGCCATCCCTGTTCCAACGCATGTTCCTTCCACCTGCCCTTTGTCATTGATTTTTGTTGTAACAGCGTTCCAAGCCAGCATTGCCATTGGAGCGTATTCTACAGGGTCGAGCCAGCCCTGGTTGCAGGCGTGTGCAATGCAATACGCATAAATGGCAGTGGCAGAAGTCTCAAGGTAGCTGTCGTTTCTGTCGAGCAACTGATGCCAAAACCCAAAACCGCTTTGATAAGAAGCAAGCCCGAAAGCCAGTGACTGAAACTGTTTCAACACATCTTGCCTTCCGGGGTAGTTTTGTGGCAAAACATCAAGAAGTTCTGTCATCGCCAATAATGCCCAGCCATTGGCTCTTGCCCAGTGATATTCAGGATGTGTTGGCATACGTTGAACCCATCCGTGCATGTAAAGATTTTTTTCTTTATTAAACATTCGTTTGCTGAATGATTTTACCTGCAGGATTGCATCATCAAAATATTTATTGTCGCCGGTCATTTTGCCCATCTGCGCCAGCGCCGGCACACCCATATAAAGGTCGTCGAGCCACAAGCTGTTTTTTTGCGGGCGGTTTCGGGCTAAGGTTCCATCTGGCAAACGGTATTGTTTTTTAGCAACCCAATCTATATAAGTTTGAATTTGTAGCTTCAAATCAGAATTGATACCAGCGCGCATGGCTTTAATCATCGCGGCACACATTGCACCGGCATCATCGAGCGCATGCGGGTCAATCGGTTGACGTAAAGGATAGGGTGTATTTTTATAGGCACCTTCTTCTTTTAATTTTTTTATCACCGGCGCCCATTTGGCAATGAACGAAAATCTTTCTTTTACATAATCGGCATATTTTTTTTCATCAAAAATTTTTGATGCGGATAAAAGTGCTGAATACGTAACGCCCCATTCATAACTCGTGATAGAAAAATCGCCGTGTTCCAATTCCGTATTTCCGTTTGCCTTGTCGACATCATTTACAACATTCCCGGATTGCTTGTCTATCATTTGCGCAGGCGTAACAGAAGCGATATAATTAAAAACTTTGTCTACATAAGCTTTAATATCTTCTTTAGGCATCACGCCATACAGAATTGGGTAATCTGATTTTGAAGTATGAAGCATCGCATCTTTCTGCCCAAATGTGATTGCCGGTATCAGTATCACACACAGTAAAAGGATATTTTTTGTCATTTTTTATTTTTTAAAAAAAGATTGATGAAGCTATGGTTTTAGTAACTGTACAATTAGCCGGGTAATTTCATAAAAAAGGATGGCCAAATTTTTCTGGCCATCCTTTTCAATTTAAAGCGGAATCTTAATAGCCAGGATTTTGGATTGCTTGTTTTTGATCAGGTGTTAATGCTTTTCCGCTGCTCTGAATGGCATCCAGGAACGTTTGTGGCAAAGGCCTCAGCACATGAAAATCTTTAATGTTAGGGCTGGCTTCCGGATTGAATGCCCTGGTGCGAGCTACCAAAGTTTTGGTTCGTGAAAGATCTTCCCAGCGATGATATTCGCCCATCAATTCGCGTGAACGTTCATCCAGCACCAGGCAAATCATTTTGTCGTATATATCAGAAAGCCCTAATTTACTGATGATATATTCATCCTGTGCAGGCAAAGAATTCACATCAGTGATTGCCAGGCTTTCAGAAGCCGCCGTGGTTTGGGGAATATTATTCGATTCATAATACGAATTGCCTGCATAAAAAGAATTGCCTACACCGGCAGGCTGAAGGGATTCTGATTGCAAAGTGTTTCCACCATCATAGTACGCTGCCCGATCTTCACCGCTTACGTATTGCCCCCTTGTGCGCACTGCATTGATATAGGGCAAGGCGTCTGAATAGCTTCCCTGGCCTGCTTTGGCCAGACGTATCTTTGCCTCGGCAGCAATCAAATAGGTTTCAGCCGACCGTGCTAAAATAAAATCTCTGTGTCCGGCTACATCATTTAAGGCATTTCTTGATCCATCCATATATTTACTTAAAGAAGGAAAGCTTTGGCCGGCAGTGGTAAGGTCTGTGTAAAGCGCACCATCCGTTGTAGTGCCATTGGGATATGCCACATAAGTTGTCGGTATAGGTTTTCCTGTTCCATAAACATCAGTTACGAGATTGGTACCGGAGGTTGCTTTAGAAATTTTTGATAATGAAAAACGGGTGTCGCCAGGCTGGTTTATTACAAACATAATTCCCAAATCTCCGTGCACATAAGGCGATGCGGGCGATTTTCCATTGACTGCACTTTTTGTTTTAAAGGATTTCCAGAAACGGGAATCATTCACCATGTCGTACAAATGATAATCGTAATAAGTAGTGGCGAGCCTGCTAAAAGGCCTGTCACCGGTTAAATCGCGGGCCATCTGATCCTGCACATCATATCTTGAAACCCAATACAAATGTTGTGTATTACCGTTGCCTAAATTGGTGTTTACGTCATTAGTGAACTGAGCAGAAAGTATTAATTCGGGTAAAGATTCGTTTGCCGAATTGATACCTGTAAAATTCCATAAGCTACTAAAATTAGCTGCCAAAGGATGGTTAGCAATTACCTGGTCGCACAGCGTAACGGCATTTGTCAAATCTGATGTGACGGTAGAAGAATTCCAATCGCTGTTAATTTCGCTTGACCTTGAAAGATAAGCTTTTGCCAGGTAATGAGCGGCTGCATCTTTGGTGATATGATATGGGCCACCACCGGTAGGAAGAAGGTTATAAGCGCTGTCTAAATCTGATATGATTTGAGTAAAAACGTCTTTTGCTGATGCGCGCGTAAATTCCAAAGTAAAGGTGGTAGTAGTAGGTACAGTAACCAATGGTACTCCACCATATTGAGAAACTAATCTTAAGTAATTATAGGCACGCATAAAAAGACCTTCTCCCAGGGCCGTTTTTTTGATAGCATCCGCAGTTGATTTGCTTTCCCTTGCGTTTTGAATTAACAGATTTGCATCGCCTATTCCGAGGTAAAGCGCATCCCATTGGGCGTTTGCTGTTGCTGTATTGCCATTTACGGTAATGATTTCTGAATTAAAAGTCTGGTCATAATTATTCCAGGGTGAATTGGAAGGATCACCACCTATGTGAAATTCATCAGTACCATAATTGGAAGCGCAATAATACCACTCGCCATTTTCCGGAACATTGAAAACCTGGTAATAGGTGCCCACGGCAAGTTGTGTTATTCCTTCGTCTGTTTTATAAAAATCAGTACTTCTTTCAGTCGTAAGCGTTTCCGTCAAAAAATTCTTCTTGCAGGAGATTAATGAGAAAACGATTGTAACAGCGAGGAATATTTTATTTAATTTATAGCTATTCATGTCTATCGATTTTTTTTGTTAAAATGAAGCATTGATTCCAACAGTAATTCCCCTGTTCCATGTCGGGCTTACCACATCCATATCAAGGAATTTAATTTGGGAATATAGCATTCCCGCATTTTGAACCTGCACATAGGCTCTTAAATTGGTGATGCCTATATCCGATAAGGCATTTTTATTAAAGTGGTATCCTAACGAGATGTTGCGGATTTTTATAAAAGATGCTTTCATATATCCCAATGAAGCATAGTAGGAATCGCCTGCTGCGCCTCCCGCATTGAATATAGGTTTTTGAAAATACGCATTGGTATTGTTTTCAGTGTAGTAGTCTATTTTCCTTGTTACATAGCGGGCTGCTTCTGGTTCTCCGCCATAGCTATACATATAATGCAATCTGCCGTACAAAAAGATTGACAATTCAAATCCCTTATAGGTAAATGTGTTTGTCATTCCCACTACCCATCTTGGCCTGGTCCAGCCAATTACCTGGCGATCATTATTGGCATCAATTTTATTGTCGCCGTTCACATCTTCAATTTTGATACTGCCTGGTGTAAATGCATTACCGTTTTGATTAAAGGCTTTATAATTGGAAGAATCTCCTGCATGCCATAAACCAAGCGCTTTGTACCCGTATATTACGCCATTAGGTTGCCCTATGAACCAGCCATTATTTATATCATCCTGGTTGCCGTTAGCTAATGAAACGATATGGTCTTTTTGCCATGCGGCATTTAGAGTGGTAGTCCAGGTGAAATCGTTTTGCGTGATATTGGTGGTAGTTATGGAAATGTCTACACCTTTATTGGCGGTTTTTCCGATGTTTGCAAATGTGGTTAAATATCCTGTTACGGAAGGAATAGTTCTTTCCAGCAGCAGGTCGGAAGTGCTTGAGGTATAAAGATCAACTGTTCCGGTAATTCTCCTGTTAAAAAGAGAGTAATCGATTCCTAAATTATACTGAGTAGTTTTTTCCCATCCCAATTGCTTATTTGCAAAAACAGTGCTCGGGATTGATCCCGCAGCGCTTGCCGTATAAAAAGGATAGAAAAGAGAAGTTACACCGCCCTGGGTTTGATAAGGAGAAACCGCTGAGTTCCCTGTAACACCTGCGCCCAGACGTAGTTTTAAATCATCAATCCATCTTACGTGCATAAATGGCTCGTTGCTGATTCTCCAGGCCAAAGCTGCAGAAGGGAACCAGGAAAATTTATGGCCTTTAGCCAGCACAGAAGAACCATCCTGGCGGGCGGAAACTGTCAACAGGTATTTATCCTTAAAATTATAATTGATTCTGGCCATGTAAGATAAGAGCTGCTGTTTTATAATATCGGAGGAAGAGCTTAGCTGATTGGTTACAGTACCGCTGGTCAAAGCATTCCATAACTGGGACGACAAGGGAATGCCCAGGCCTGTAATGTTACTGGTTTCCTGAACATATTGTGTTTGACTTTGCAGCAAGGTTAATCCGAACGTATGTTCGCCAATCGATTTGTCGTAATAAAGAAGGTTGTCCAGGGTATAAGAATAAGTGCTCGTTTTGGTTAATGAGGCGTAGCTGCTGCTGCCACCGTTGGCCACAGAATTAGCGTCAATAAAAATTCCATCGCGGTAATAGGAAAGATCCGGACCAAAATTCAGGCGGTATTTTAAGCCTTTTAACACCGGAAGAATTTCACCAAAATCCACCTGCCCACTAAAACTTCCAAAAGCCCTGAGAGTAACCCTTTCATCTATATTATATTTCCACTCATCCACAACAGTCTTGATTCCATTATCCCCTCCGGGAAATGAAATTCTGTTTCCAGCCGAATCGTAGGGCACTGCGAAAGGGAAAATAGATCGAGCAGATTCATACAGGCCTCCCTGTGGAGAACCCACGGTTGAAACGCCTCTACCAGATTGCCCATATTGTTGTTTGCCGTAACTTACATTAACGTGGCTGCCTAATGTAAACCATTTTGTGGCAGCTATATCTACGTTTGTATTGGCGGTGTATCTTTCAAAAGATTGTCCTTTGATGGTTCCTTTGTTATTTAAGTATCCAAATGAACCGTAAGCTTTGATCTTATCAGTTCCCCCGCTTACGCTGATTGTATTATCAGAAGTTAATCCTTGTTGTTTTACCAGGCCCATCCAGTCAGTGGTTTTTACCTTTGACGGGTCCCATGTGCCTGAACTCCAACCCTGGGCTATATTTGCCCATGCATAGGGGTCGGCAGTTGCACTAAAATAAGTACGATCGCGGTCTATATTCGGTTCGTCTCCCCGTGGGTAGGTGCTAATGCCTGTTGCAGGATTTAAACCAGCATAGTAATAAGCCCACCGGCGAAATGTGATAAAATCTCCTGCGTTGAACATTTTTTCATTGTCCATCAGGTTGTCAAAAGTAAATGAGCTGTTCAGATTTAATGTGGTTTTACCGGCTTTTCCCTGCTTGGTTGTTACGATAACTACCCCATTGGCACCCCTTGAACCATAGATTGCAGTTGCGGATGCGTCTTTCAACACATCAATAGACTCGATATCATTAGGGTTTATATTGTCAATGCTGCCGGTAATCAACGGAATTCCATCCACAACGTAAAGGGGCGAGTTGGAGGCAGTAAGCGAACGAACTCCCCGGATGGTAATATCGCCGACTGTTCCGGGTCTTTCATTGGAAGTGATATCAACGCCTGCCACTTTTCCCTGCATTGCTTCCAACGCGTTGGCTACAGGCCTGGCCTGAATTTCCTTTTGGCTAATTCCGGATATGGCGCCGGTTAAGTCGCTTTTTTTGACAGTACCATATCCTACCACCACCACTTCACCCAATTCTTTGCTGCTGATAGAAAGTGTGATGGCCAAATTATTCGAATTCTGCGTTACTTCTACTTCTTTATCAGCGTAGCCTACATGGCTGATTACCAAAACAGCCGTGGCTTTATTGATGCTGATTATGAATCGCCCGGCGGCGTTGGTAGCTACGCTTTCGTTGGAGTTTTTTACATTAATTACTACGCCTTCCAGCGGTTCTCCTTTTTCATTAGTAACAGTTCCATTGATAACATGAGGGGATTGTTGGGCGTAAAGAGCCTGTTGAAAAACAGCTAAGACGACAGCGGCTATTAAAAATATTCGCTTTAATGCACAAGAATTTTTTGTCATTTAACTTTGATTTTAAAATGAAAATTTGGTTCGGATACAAACAATTTCAAGCAATAAAGATTTTCGGCCTTAAGATATGTCTTTTTAACAAATATTTAAAAAGTAAATTTAGTCAACTCCCGGGAATGACCGTCCTGCCCCATGCTGCATAGCAATTCATTCCCAGAAGCTAAAATTTTGCGCGACAGTCTTCGCAAGTTTTAGAGGTTAAAGCCAGCGATGACAATTAAAATTAGTTGGAATATAATCGGCATTGCAAAGAATTAGTTTATTATAAATCAGAGTGAGTTTCTTAATGTGAGAGAAAAAGGCACTTCTTTCTGTTCTTTGCTGTTATTTAAAACTAAATCGGCAGCCATTTCACCCATTTTTTTAAAATCGGAAGAAATAGTTGTGATGCCATTCAGCATAAAACGTTTCCAGGGTGTTTCATTATAAGAAATGATTCCAATGTCTTCTCCCACTTTTAAATCCGTTCCCTGTATTTTTCCCAACAAAATAACCAGGTCGTCTTCCATTAGATTGATAAATGCTTCACCGCGACTCACTTTTTCCTTTTCGATATTTTGAACTACCTTATGATTGAATGCATACTCACTACAGAAGGAATGAAAGCCTTTCAGGATCTCCACCGGATGATAAGTATATTCTGGAAAAACAATTTTGATAGTCTGGTATTTACTCAGTTGAGGAAGCGCCGCCTTTAGTGCACGATAAATATCTTGTTCGAAATTCTCATGAACTGCGCCATATTCTCTGTCGATACCGGAAATAGATTTGTCCAGTAAAATTAACTGACCCTTTTTAATTTCATTAATAACCTCATTGGCCTTGTCACCCCCTTCCAAAAAATGAGGGATAATTACATAATGCGTATAATCGTTATTTTTATTTTTCTGCATCAATTTTTTAAAGAGAGAAAAATTATTATTGTAAATGAAAAAATCAATTGCAGCCCGGTCGCCCAATCTAGATGCGAAAGAATCATAAATGATTTTTTTATGTACGCTCAGTTTATTGAACAGTAGAAAAACTTTTATAGATTGTTTAAAATGAGTGTTGGCAATAAAATATCCTTTGCCGGGAACAGAACCAATTACGCCCCGGGATTTTAAGTAACGTAGCGCTTTTTCTGCAGTATCACGTGATATTTCAAGCTCATACGTTAAATCGTTTATAGAAGGTAGCAAGTAATCTTTTGTAACAGCATTTATTTGTACAGCATGCATGACACAATTAGCGATCTGCAGATACTTTGGAGTGATAGATTCCTCATTTATTTTTAAAAACTGGTATATATTTTCTGAAGCCATTCCCGATTGATTGTGTATTGTATTATTTACTGAGTCGGGCAGTCTCGGTATGTAAGCTACATACTGTACAGGATAGTTGAATAAATTGACGTTTGTACATTACCATTTTATTCTCCAGCAACCGCCATAAATGAATCAAACCAATTGCAAAATGAAAAAGTTTACAAATCGGTTTTTATCTGCAAAACTAATTCTTTTAATGTCTTTCTTTTTTTTAACTCTTGCTGCTTTTGCACAGCAGGCTACCGGGCAAATCACAAAAATAACCGACGAACGGAGGAGCATGGTATCTAATTCGACTATCGAAATTGAAGGCAAAAGTAAGTCTATCGAAGGTTTTTTTGACAATTGGCAAAACAAAGAACATGTTTCCACCGACTCTTTGTACGAAAGTTTTAAAATGCCACCAAATGCTGCAAAGCCGCGTGTATGGTGGCACTGGATGAATGGGAATATAACTAAAGGTGGAATTCGAAAGGATCTTGAATGGATGCATCGGGCAGGCATTGGCGGGTTTCAGAATTTTGACGCAAGCCTGATGACTCCACAGATAGTGGAAAAGCGCTTGACATATATGACTCCTGGTTGGAAGGATGCATTTCATTTTGCAACAAAGTTGGCAGACTCGCTGCATTTGGAAATGGCAATTGCCGGATCTCCGGGCTGGAGTGAAAGTGGAGGCCCCTGGGTAAAGCCAAAGGATGGGATGAAAAAAATTGTTTGGACGGAAATGCGTTTGAAAGGTGGAACGAGTAACATACGGCTATCCCAACAAAAGGGCATCACTGGTCCGTTCCAGAATATCATTATGCAGCCGGGATTTAGAGAAACTATTGATGCTTCAAAACTTCCCGTATTCTACAAAGACATAGCAGTAGTGGCATTTAAAGTTCCAAGTGCAGATAAATCATTAAGCGAATTAGGAGCAGAAGTAACGTCCAGTGGGGGCAGTTTTACATTGCAACAATTAACGGATGGTGATTTAGCGGCAAGCGTTCTTCTGCCAAGAGATTCTGTAGAAGGCTTTGCCTGGATTCAGTTTGCATTTCCACAACCGCAAACTATTAAAGCAATAACAATGGTGGGCGGGGGAGAGCCAGGCATGTTTGGCAGAGGCGCTTCTGCACCTGATGCGAGGACACTTGAGGCAAGCGATGATGGCACAAATTTTAAGTTTATCTGTCACATACCGCCAGGCGCTATTTTACAACAAACGATATCTATTCCTCAAACGACGGCAAAATATTTCCGTGTTACCGTGAAAAATCCTCCACCGGTGCCCGATCTTGCGGCAGCGTTTTTAGGAGGGAAGCCAAGTGCACCAAAAATACCTCCAGGAACAGAGATTGCGGAAATTGAATTGCATCCTATTGATGTGATTAATTGTTTTGAAGAGAAGGATGCGTTTGCAGCAGTTGGCGATTTGAATTCAAAGATAACTGCGCCAACTAAAGATGCGGTAGCAACAACGGATATCGTTGATTTGACAGATAAAATGAATCCTGATGGCACATTGAACTGGGTTGTGCCGGCCGGCGAGTGGAAAGTAGTGCGTTTTGGTTATTCGCTATTAGGAATCACCAATCACCCGGCTTCGCCGGAAGCTACGGGCCTGGAAGCAGATAAACTGGATCCTGTGGCGGTAAAAAATTATTTCACTAATTATCTTAGTCAATATGAAAATGCAACGGGTGGATTAATGGGAAAAAAAGGCGGATTGCAATTTATGGTCACCGATAGCTGGGAGGCCGGCGCCCAGAACTGGACGGCAAACCTTCCTTCAGAATTTCTAAAACGTCGTGGTTATAGCATAATTCCATGGCTTCCTGTGCTCACCGGGCAAATTATAAAAAGCTCGAAAGCCAGCGAACAATTTTTGTATGACTTTCGCCACACTTTAAGTGAAATGGTAGCCGAATACCACTATGATAATTTGACAAAGATTCTCGCGAATTACGGCATGAAACGGTATTCAGAATCTCATGAAAGCGGCAGGGCATTTATTGCAGATGGCATGGATGTAAAGAGAAAAGCTTTTGTTCCTATGTCTGCTATGTGGACTAAAAATGAATTTATAAACGGAGGTGACCAGGTGGGGTACGAAGCTGATATCCGGGAATCAGCGTCTGTAGCTCATATCTACGGACAGAATCTTGTAGCGGCAGAATCTTTAACTGCATTAGGTATTCCCGACAAAGCCTGGTCTTATTCTCCCGAAAATTTAAAATCTACTGCCGATCTTGAACTGGCCAACGGTTTAAATAGATTCGTTATTCATTGTTCTGTTCATCAACCTACAGATGATAAAATTCCAGGACTCGGGCTCGGGCCATTTGGTCAATGGTTCACACGACATGAAACATGGGCAGAGGAAGCAAAACCGTGGACAACCTACCTTGCACGTAGTAGTTATTTATTACAGCAAGGAAAATTTGTTGCAGATGTGGTATATTATTATGGAGAAGACAATAATATCACTTCTTTATTCGGAAAAAAATTACCTGATGTTCCTGAAAGCTATAATTATGATTTTATCAATCCGGATGCTTTAATAAACCTTTTATCGGTAAAAGATGGAAGACTTGTTACACCAAGTGGTATGAGCTATCGTTTGCTTGTATTGGATAGTAACGCAGTAAGAATGTCTTTGCCTGTTTTGAAAAAAATCCAAAAATTGGTGAAAGATGGTGCTGCGATAAGTGGTGTCGAACCCCAAAGCACACTCAGCCTTTCTGATGATCAGGCTGAATTTGAGAATACCGTAAAAGCTATCTGGCATTCAAATAATCCGAAAGTATTCACCGGTAAAACAATTTCGGAAGTATTGGATCAATTAAATATCCTACCTGATTTTGAATACACGAAACCTTCTTCTGATACAAAGCTGATGTTTGTGCATCGCAAATTATCAGACCGCGATATTTATTGGGTGAACAATCGAAACCAGAGAATAGAAGATGTGGAAGCAACATTTCGCATGACTGGAAAAATTCCTGAACTATGGTTTGCCGAAACCGGTAAAACAGAACCGTTGTCTTACACAATTGCAGAGGGAACAACAAGAGTAAAACTACACATGGAACCTAACGATGCATTATTTGTCGTGTTTAAAGATAAAGCGGTAAAAAATTCCGTGGAGCTGCCTGTGGTTAAAGTAAAGGAGCTTACTTCCGTCGAAGGTCCGTGGAATGTAAGTTTCCAAAAAGATCGCGGTGCTCCTGCAAGCGCCACATTTGATAAACTTACTTCCTTCACAGAAAATTCTGATCCTGGTATCAAATATTTTTCGGGAACAGCTACTTATACAAAAGCAATTACGGCACCAGCACAATGGTTTACAAAAGATTCAGAATTGTGGTTAAGCCTTGGTGATGTAAAAAATCTTGCTGAAGTAATTGTGAACGGAAAGTCGCTGGGTATTCTTTGGAAACAGCCTTTCCGCATCAACGTATCAAATGCAATTAAAGCTGGACAAAATAAAGTAGAAGTAAAAATTACTAATCTTTGGGTAAACAGGTTAATTGGTGACGCACAACCAGGTGTATCAAGTAAAGTTACTTATACTACGATGCCTTTTTACCAGGCAAATTCAATCTTGCTTCCTTCCGGGCTGATAGGGCCGGTGCAAATATTTACGATTAGCAGAAAGTAAAATAGGAATTGGCTCTATTTGTTGTTTTGCTGTGAGCCGTTCTTCAATGTACTGGATTAGTCAGGGAGATTACGGTGAGAAACTTTAGTGAATACAAAGCATGACAGGACAGGACAGTTAAACAAGATAAGGCTTATAAATTTACGTTAAATAACACATTGCTTGAAACTGTTACGGTTTATTTTTCGTATGAAATCGTATCGTAATTAAAATCATATTCAAATCTTAATTTAAAATTAATTGCCATGGTATAAAATGCCTTTTTTGCGGCTTTTAATAATATAATCAAAAGTCAAGGCATAATCCATAATTGACCGATATAGTTTTCTAAGTACACTGTTATTCTTGCTTGATCTCCAATAAAAACTTTTAATTAATCAAAAAAAAATTTACAATGCCAAAGAAAATATCCTTGCATTTTTCCAGATTAAAAAGAGTAAGTCTTTTTGTCTTTTTTTGCGGATTCGCTTCGTTTTGCTTTGCCCAGGGAACGGAAACAGTAACCGGTAGTGTACATTCATCGGTTGATGGGACTCCTTTAACTGGCGCCTCCGTTACCATCAAGGGAAAAACCGGCGGTACCACCACTGACGGGTCGGGAAAATTCTCTATAAAAGCTGCAAAAGGAGCAGTGTTGACAATAAGCAACGTTGGATATGTTGATCAGGACGCCGTTGTAACTTCAGAAGGTGTATTAAATATCGCATTGCAGCCTTCGGTAAATTCGCTTGAACAGGTAGTAGTAGTAGGTTATGGTACGCAGAAGAAGGCAACTCTTACCGGTTCTGTTGCTGAAGTAAGTGGAAATGAGATACGGAAATCTCCTGCTCCGAACGTCTCAAATTCTTTAGTTGGCAGGCTGCCTGGTCTGGTAGTGGTTTCCAGGACAGGAGAACCTGGAAATGATGGCTCTTTATTGAGGATCAGGGGAGTAAATACACTGGGTGATAATTCCCCTCTTATAATAGTAGATGGCATTCAGAATCGGGGATTAGATCGCATAGACCCTGCAAGTATTGAATCTATTACTGTTCTAAAAGACGCATCTGCAGCAATTTATGGTTCTGAAGCCGCAAATGGCGTAATATTAGTTACTACAAAACGGGGAAAATTAGGAGTTCCTCAGATACAGATTAACCTTAATCAGGGTTGGAACCAACCAACAGTTCTACCTAAAATGGCGGATGCTGCCAGTTATGCCCAGATGATCAACGAAATTAAATTGTATCAGGGCCAGCCTCCAAAATATACTGATGAGGATATTCAGAAATATAAGGATGGCTCTGATCCCTGGGGCCACCCAAACACTGATTGGTTCAAGGCCGTGATAAAACCCTGGTCTATCCAGCAATATGCTAATATCTCTTTAAGAGGTGGAACTGACAAGGTAAAGTATTTTGTTTCCGGGGGCACTAATTACGAGGATGGTATATTTTATCATAGCGCCAATTATTATTCTCAGGTCGATTTCAGAAGTAACATGGACGCAAGTATATCTAAAAATATTCACCTTAGTGTTGATTTTTCAGGTGGGCAGCATAATGCTCATTACCCTGGTACGGGGATTGGCGGTGATGCTTTAAATACCTGGTGGGCGTTAAACAGGCAATATCCTTACTTGCCTGCATATTGGCCCAATGGCTTGCCAGGCCCCGATGTGGAATATGGGCAAAATCCGGTTCTTACAACGACAAACGCCACTGGTTATCTTTTAGATAAGACTTACCTGTTGCAGAGCAACCTGAAGCTAGATATTACAATTCCCTGGATAGACGGTTTATCACTAAGTGGAACTGCCAGTTATGATAAGAACATTTTAAATCATAAACAATTTGAGAAACCTTGGTATGTATACACATGGGATGGCACATCTTATGATGCTGACCATGTTCCTTTACTGGTGAAAGGGCAAAGAGGTGTGAGTGACGCCAGATTATGGCAAGGTATGACAGATGGCAACAGCACAACATTAAGAGGTTTGATTAACTATCAGCATAGCATAAATACTGAGCATAACATTAAGGTGTTACTTGGAGTGGAACGAATTTCGGGCGCTTCGATGAATTTTAATGCTTTCCGGAGGTATTTTACATCAACAGCGATTGACCAGATGTTTGCAGGTGGAAATTTATTAAAAGATAATGGAGGATCAGCCGATCCTTATTTAAATAATGCCCGTTTAAGTTATTTTGGTCGTTTTAACTATGATTACCAAGGAAAATATCTTGCCGAATTTGTTTTCCGGGAAGATGGATCTTATGTTTTCCCTTCAGGCTCACAGTTTGGTTTCTTCCCCGGAATCTCGTTAGGGTGGAGAGTATCCGAAGAAAATTTCTGGAAACAAAATATCCGGTTCATCAATGATTTAAAAATAAGAGGATCATGGGGACAGACCGGTAATGATCGGATAGCCCCTTATCAATTTGCTGATAATTTTGCTTACAACGGCAACTATACATTTAATCAAAATGTAGTGGTAAATACTTCGGGCCAGGTCCGTGTGCCAAATCCAAATATCACATGGGAGGTGGCCAATCAATCCAATATTGGCTTTGACGCGCAACTTTTACAAAATAAGCTAAGTGTATCAGCCGATTACTTTTATAATGTTCGATCAAATATCCTGTGGTGGAAAAATGCTTCAATACCGGCTACTGCCGGATTAAGCTTACCTCAGCAAAATTTTGCAAAGGTAGCTAATGAGGGATTTGAATTCCAGCTCGGGTATCAGAATAAAATAGGAGAATTAACGTATTCAGTTTCAATTAATGGATCCTATGCTAAAAATAAAATTTTGAATTGGGATGAAACACCTGGAATTCCTGATTATCAAAAAACAACCGGCCATCCCATGAATTCACACTTATATTACCAGGCAATTGGCATATTCAGAGACCAGGCTGCAGTGGATAAATATCCTCATTGGGCTGGGGCACAACCTGGCGATATCATTTTTAAGGACGTTAATGGTGATGGCAAAATTGATGGATTGGATTTAGTTCGAGATTACAAAACGGATATACCAACTTTTACAGGTGGGTTGAGTTTAAATTTAGAATATAAGAATATTGATTTGTCTCTCCTGGTGCAAGGTGCTACCGGTGCCGAAAGAGCTTATACCGAGTTTTCAGGTGAAGCAGGTAATTTCAGAATGGATAACGTAATCGGCCGCTGGACTCCGGAAAATATTGACGCAAAAAAACCCAGGGCATGGAACCGTACTTCTCAATACTGGATGGCAGACGGATGGCCTAACAATACCTATTGGGTTCGAAACAGCAATTATATGAGATTAAAGAACCTGGAAATCGGTTATAGCCTTCCTCAGACGTTTCTTAAAAAGTTTGGATTAGAAGCATTTCGCGTATACGCCAGCGGATTAAATTTGTTAACATTGACGGGCTTAAAGGATTTTGATCCTGAATCACCAAACACTGCACCGGGGTCAATTTGGGTTAATAGCCAGGTGTATCCATTGAACAAAACATTATCTTTTGGTTTAACAGTAACATTCTAAAATCGATCTAATGAAAAATTTACTTTATAAACTTATAGCGTTTTCATTTGCAATTGTTATCGTATCGTGCAATAAAGATTTCCTTAATAAAAAATCACCTACAGAGTTTTCAAGCTCTGATGAGTGGGGAGATCCGGCATTAACCGCCACCTTCATTAATGGTATTTACAATGAAATCCCGGCAGGGCTGGCTATGAATGCCGGAAATGTGGATGAATCAAGAAGCCGGGATGCCGATGGTCTCAATTTTAATAATATGATTATCACCCAGGATGATGGCGAATATGGTAACTGGACAGGCTCTTACCGGGCTATAAGGCATTGTAATGTTGCCTTAGAAAATATTTCAAAGGCTACATTTGATCCAACTTTAATTGACGGAGTAACTCTTAAAGATAGAATGTTAGGCGAGGTTCATTTTCTTAGAGCGTATTTTTATTTTAGATTGACCAATTATTATGGGGGTGTTCCAATTATTAAAAATGTTTATGGCTTGAATGATTCGTTTAAAATCGCGCAAAGTTCTTATGCAGATTGTATAAACTTTATTGTCAGTGATTTAGATTCTGCCGCCAGCATGCTTCCTGTTATACAAAGCGGAGATAATGATGGCCGTGCTACTAAAGGTGCTGCTCTTTCCTTGAAATCAAGAGTACTACTTTATGCAGCAAGTGATTTACATAATCCCGAAAAAAATGGTAGCGTAACCAGTGGTTTTTCTCATCCGGAATTATTAGGTTATACAGACGGTGATGCTGCGAGCCGATGGAAAGCTGCGCAAGATGCAGCAAAAACTGTGATAGATATGGGAGTGTATAGCCTATATAAACCTAACCCTGCTTCTGCTGAAGAAGCAACGCAGAATTATAGTGATCTTTTTACCTCCACTAAAAGCGTGGAAGATATATTTGTAAAATATAGTTCAGCTTCTACAGGAGGAGGATACAACGGGTGGGGTATTGCTCCCAATGGCTGGTATGGAAATGGAGGAGTGGGTGCTCTAAACGATCTGGTGGACGCATATAACATGGCAGACGGAAGCAAATTTGATAGAAACAATCCTTCTGAAGCAGCACAACCCTATAAGAATCGAGATCCTCGTTTCTATGCAACTGTACTGTTTGAGGGAAATAAATACAGACAACGGCCTGCTGATTTAGTTGCTTATGATCCAGTAGGAGTAGGGCAGTTTGGAACCTGGGAAACATGGAGTAATGGTGCAATGGTTCCGGTATATGGGCTTGATACACGTAACAGTATTGCCAATTCATGGAATGGCAATGAATGTGGAGCTACCATGCTCAAATTTTTAAATAAATCAGTTGACATCCAAAAAGGATATCAGGATTTAACCCTGCGATGGATTCGTTATGGTGAAATTTTGTTAAATTATGCGGAAGCATCTATTGAATTGGGGCAGGAAGATGAAGGCAAGATTTATTTAAATATGATTAGAAAAAGAGCGTTTATGCCAGATATTTCAACAACCGGATCAGCATTAATGGCCGATTATCGAAATGAAAGAAGGATAGAAATGGTATATGAAGATCAAAGATTTTTTGATGTTCGCAGATGGATGATCGGGCCAGCCGCTTACCATGATGTGCATGGAGTGCAGATTGTATACAAATTGAACCCGGATCATACGACTGCCACTATTCCCACTGTTACCCCAATAGTAATCCGGCCAGGAAAATGGGATAATAAAGCGTATTTCTTTCCTATTACCAGAAGTGAGTTGAATAAGAATGATAAATTAATCGAACTTCCCGGATATTAATATTCAATGATCAGCAACATAATGAAATGTAATAAAGGCAGATCTTCGAAGATTTAGAACGTTATTCTATAATGAAAAGTAGGAACCATGAATAAAAAAATGCGGACTTATCTTATCCTTTATGCTGTTCTTTTGACTTCTTCTGATGCATTTTCCCAGGTTCAATTCAAAAAGCAAATGATTGCTGCGGAAAGCTTTGAGTCGGTAGGTGTTTTGGATGTAAACAATGATGGATATTCTGATATTGTTTCCGGTACTTTCTGGTACGAAGGACCTGGTTTTATCAAAAGGCATTTTATTGGCCATCTCAATCGCAGTGGCGATGGGCAATACTGGGACGATTTTGCTACCATTCCGCTTGATGTTAATGGCGATGGAAAAATGGATTATGTAACAGGAGATTGGTTTAGCAAGAGTATTTGGTGGCGGGAAAATCCGGGTAATGGCGGAGAATGGAAGTTGCATGTAATAGATACTACAGGCAACGTGGAATGTATTATGGGGGTGGATATAGATAAGGACGGCATTCCTGAAATTGTGCCTAACACGCCCAATAATCCTTTAAAGTTTTATCGTCTTGAAAGAGATGGCCAAAATAAACCGACGGGGAACTTTACCAAAGTGGCAGTAGGCCCTGCACAGGAACACGGCCTCGGCTTTGGAGATATAAATGGTGATGGATCCGGTGATTTTATCGTAAGCGATGGATGGTATGAAAGTCCGAAAGACGTTTTGAAAGGGAAATGGATTTTTCATAAAGAATTTGAGTTGGGAACCGCGAGTGTCCCGATAATCGTGGCAGATGTGAATAAGGATGGCAAGAATGATTTGATAGTGGGGCAGGCCCATAATTATGGCCTGGATTGGTACGAGCAAAAAACAGATCAGGCAGGAAAAAGGCATTGGATAAAACATTCTATTGATCCTTTCAATTCCCAATACCATACCATGGAATGGGCGGATATTGATAACGACGGGCAAAATGAATTAATCACCGGCAAACGCTATCGTGCTCACAATGGTAATGACCCTGGTAGTAACGATCTAATTGGTTTATATTACTTCAAATGGAATGGAGAGTCATTTGTAAAAAATGTAATTAGTTACGGACCGCTTGGCATAGGAAAAGGTACTGGCCTTTTTTTCTCCATTGCAGACCTGCATGATAGCGGTAGAAAGGATATTATAGTTGCGGGTAAAGATGGGCTTTATGTTTTTTTTAATCAAGCTCCCTAATGATTTTTATAGATTAATTTAATTCCTTTCAAAGGTTTTTTCATCCTTTAAAAACTAATTACTG
This sequence comes from Ginsengibacter sp., assembly GCA_051954975.1. Taxonomy (GTDB): domain Bacteria; phylum Bacteroidota; class Bacteroidia; order Chitinophagales; family Chitinophagaceae; genus Ginsengibacter. Next base: position 504,201 of record JBQCHE010000002.1, read on the forward strand.
AATAGGTTTCTATTTCAAAATAACTGTCTAAAATTATTTGCAGTATTCCTTTTAATGCGTGTGGGCCAATTACGAAAGTAGCGTTTGAGGACGTTAATGAAAGTGAATGTTGTCGTGTTTAGAGATTATTGAATTTCGGCAAAAGAGAAATGAACGGTATTTGTTCGTTTACTGACGTTTTTTTTGTGACATTATTTTTCATCCTGCTTTCCGGCCGAGATACTTTATTCTATAACTTTTGTTGATCTTAAAAAAATAAAAAATCGTGAATGCTGAGCCTCAAAAATTAATTAAGAGTGTTCCAAATAACCTTATAAACGTCCGTGGCGCCAATATTTTTTTGTAAAGAATTGTTCGTAATAATAACCGGATGAAATTCAGCAGGAGTACCTACTCTTCCATGCGAACCCTTTATCAACGTGGCATCTAAAGGAATCACATCCATCACATACCTTAGTCCCACTTTTTTCCGCAGTAGTTTGTAGCCTGCCCGAAGTTTTGAGGTCATAAACATTTCTAACGGGTCGTAGCCGGGTTTTTTATGAATATCCACGGCTCTCGCATAATCCGGCGCAACAGCATCATCGAGCCAGAAATAATAGGTAAACCAGCTCTCCGCATCTGCCATTAGTACCAAATCCCCGCTGCGTGCATGCTCTATATGATAAGTTTGTTGCGCCGTTTTATCCAGAATTAATTCTATCCCCGAAACCTTTTCCAAAAGACCTTTCACTTTATTAGTTACCGAAGGATCATTGATATACACATGAGCCACCTGGTGATCTGCTACCACAAAGGCTTTTGACGCACCAGGATCGAGCAGTTCCAATCCTCTTTCCATACGTATTTGCAACAGATCGTTTTCGCGAAATAAACGATTTAAATGAATCGGGTTATTTACTGGCGTAATGCCATATTCCGACAGAATAATTATCTCTGCATTTTTACTTTCAAAATAATTTACTAATTGTGCAATTACAGCATCTATTGCCTTTAGTTCTTCCCCTATTTTTGAAGTATCCCGGCCAAATTTTTGCAGGCAATAATCAAGATGTGGAAGATAGATTAGCGAAAGAGTTGGGTCATGCCATTTGTCAGTAAGAATGGAAGCATCCGCTATCCATTGCGTGGATTTGATATTGGCTCCTGGCCCCCAAAACTGGAATAACGGAAATTGCCCTAATTCTTTTTGAAGTCTGTCGCGCAACTCAGCGGGATGCGAATAACAGTCAGGAATTTTTCTACCATCCGCAAGATAATTTGGCCTCGGAGTAACAGCAAAGTCAGCCGAAGAATACATATTATACCACCAAAACATTTTGGCACACGTAAAGTTTGGATCCAGCTTTTTAGCTTTTTCCCATATTTTTTCTGCATGAACCAGCTTGTTGGATTGCTTCCAAAATTTGATTTCACAATCTTCTCTATCGTACCAGCCATTTCCTACAATTCCATGTTCAGAAGGCCATTTACCGGTAATATAGGTTGATTGCACGGCCGTAGTTACTGCAGGAAGCATCGGATCAATAGTGCTTAAATTATTTTTAGAAATATAATTTTTTAAGAAAGGCATGTGTTCTCCTATTATGGAAAGAGAAAGGCCTACCACATCTATAACAACTGTTTTTTTCATTATCTCAATGTTACACTATTTTTTATCGAGTATACCTTGAACCCACTGCAATTCCCTGGTAATAGAATCCTGCAAAGGCAATTTTAAATCTGGCGGAAGCACGTCCCATGTGTAGGTTTCAACTTCAAGATGATTGGTAAAAGGGTTTTCTTTTTGAATTGATAGTACTTCAGCTATTTCATCTTGTGTGGAAGATAGCAGATTAAAAGATTTAGTAAATATCGGTACATGAAAATGTGCGCGCCATTCTTCAAAAGTAGGATTGTCTATTTCCTCTAATGCTGCAGGCAGATCAGGATAGCGAAGCAATTTTCCATCAATAGTTTTTGCTACCACCTGGTGCAGGTAAACAGGCTCATTGAAATTTTCAAAACTTTGCTGTATGCTATCTCTTTCATTCAAATCCATTTTTGATTTTAATGCAGCGCTTATTTGAATTTTACCAATTTTTATTCCACGTTTCTGCAGGTCACTGATGATATTTTTATGAGATTCATATCCAATTGCAAAGTGGCATACGTCGAAACATAAGCGTACATGTTCTTTTATTAAATCTTCTGCTCCCTGTGCGGAAATGTTCAATGTGTCTTTTATAACGGGAATGCCTACACGTAATAAATCTTTTTCGAACCATGCGATAAATTGTTCGCCGCTTTCCAATACGCCATCCGGCTCTGGCTCTATATCAAGATGTAATAATTTTCCTGTTGACTGATGAAGCCGGATAAGAGCTTCAACTACCTTGATTACATTCCTGGTACTGGTTTCGCTGCAATGAGCCAACTGCTCTTTGTTCTTGTGCCAAAGTTTATAGCTTAACGGAGAAGTAGATACGCCTCCATCCATTCCTTCAGGCAATAAAACTGATAAAATTTCAAATAAACGAATTGTGTAATCTACTCTTTCATCGGTAGTCCAATCGGGCGTATGTACCTGGTCTTTAACAACGGTGTTATGAAATCCTCCGTAAGGAAAGCCGTTCATGGTAAATACATAAGCATGCTGCTCTTTAAGCCATTCTTTAAATTCCAAAAGATTTTCTTCTTTGATCAATTCAATGCTTGCCTGGTTGGATAAGCGCAATCCGATTCCCATCGGGCTGTGAGGTGCGATACTTCTTTTTATAAAAGGAAAATTATTTTTGATAGAAGCAAAATGATCGTTCCAATTTTCGCCCTGGTGGATGTTGGTGCAATAAGTCAGATGCCCTGCTACAGTAAACATATTTTTACTTTAATTTTTTATTTTACCGGTTTGCTGATATTCCTGCAACTTTTGTGAGGCTTGTTTAAGCAACGAAAGATTCAAATCGTGAACTTCTTCACCGAGGCCAATATCAGCCAATAACATCACTGTAAGCTGGCCTCCGAGGTGTTCGCGAAACTCCTCTAAACCTTTTAAAATTTCACTTGTTTCGTTTTGAATATCCAATAATGGATTGGTAATTTCAAAACCTGCTTTTATGAGAAGGTGAAGAATTCTTTCTGCCTTTTCCATCGATAAGCGCCCTGATAGGGCGGAATAAAGCGTATCCAGTGCAATTCCCATTGCTACTGCTTCTCCATGACGGATTTGAAAATCCGACAATTGCTCTAACTTATGTGCGCTCCAATGACCAAAATCCAAAGGACGGGAGGAGCCAAGTTCAAACGGATCGCCCGAAGCAATATGCTGCAGGTGCAAGGCTGCACATTCGCGAATTAAATCGTTCATTGCCCTTCGATCCCTGGCTACTAATTTTTCGATGTTTTCTTCAATCCGGGAGTAGAAAGCTGCATCTTTAATTAAGGCAACTTTTATGGCTTCGGATATACCTGATCGCCAATCTCTTTCACTCAAAGTTGCCAAAAAACTATCATCATTAAACACAGCGACAGGAGGAGCGAAAGTACCTATAAAGTTTTTTTTGTCTTTATAATTGATGCCGTTTTTTACGCCAACTCCTGAATCATTCTGTGATAAAACGGTAGTGGGAATGCGTATATGCTTAATGCCCCTGTGGGCGACAGCCGAAGCAAATCCGGCGAGATCCAAAAGCGAACCGCCACCAATTGCTGCCACATAAGAATGCCGGTCAATGCCATTTATATCAATCGCTTCAATTATGGAATCAAAATATTGTGAGTTATTCTTTGCCTGCTCGCCTCCAGGTATTATGATAATATCTTCTACCAACGATACGGTAAGATTTTTTTTGAAATAAGATTGAATTTGATTCACCAATTGCGGGTGTGTGTGGATAACACCATCATCTATGACAAAAAGTATTTTTTGGCGTGTTGATGGCGAGCTTCTTTCTTTCAAAAAAAAATCAAAATCACTATTCGAAGTATTGAAAATACCTGTAGTAAAATAAACCCTGTAATCAAACTGCACATTAAAAGATTGCCCGAGATAATTCATAAAATATTTAAAAAGATTCTAGCATTTTTCTAAAAAACTATTTACGTAACTGCAAAAATTTTTGCAAGCCATAAAGAAACCGGTAACAAAAGTATGATTAAGAAGGCAAGAACGATAGCCCCAAATGCCGCAGCCATTGAAGCATCCATTACAATCAGCGCGATCACTCCGGCCCTGACTGCCTTGCCAATATTTTGGGGAGAAGTTAGCCTAATCGCTTTTATTAATGCTGAAAAAATCATCCACGAAAATGGAATTAAAAAAATAACCGACCACCAAAGCATGTCTCTGCCGGATGATAAAAACAAGATGCTGGCAATCACTAAGCAGTAAAATAATCCTGCAAAATATAAAGTGCTTTTACTGCCGCCGTGTACTTCGCCCCTGCTGACCATCGTAATCGCAGCTATGTAAATGATAGGAATTATTGCCAAAAACCACCAAGCCGAAACAGCAGGTATAATAATGCTAATGCCTAATAAAAGGTTTAAGCCGCGGCACAATCCCATATTGAATGGGCCCGCAAATGCATGATGTTTTGACCATTTATCATAAACGAGGGCAGCGATAATAATTGACACCGCAATTAAGCCTGATAACACACTTACAATTGCTGCAGCTATTATACCGATTGCAAACAAAATAATGCCCAGTAATGAGGCTTCTCCTTTCGATATAACTCCTGACGGGATAGGTCTTTCAGGTCTTTCTACCTTATCAAGTTCCGCATCAAATACATCATTGAAAACAACGCCGCCTCCATACAGCCCGATAGTGGAAATGCTTAAAAGTAAAATGGAGGAAATGTAGGTAGCAGAGAAATTTTCATTTGCTAAATACCCGGATATAGCGATTCCGGCCAGTACGTCGGCGACGGAAGTAACTATATTGGCGGGCCTCATTAGCTGAAGAAAACCTTTGCTTCTTTTCAATTCAGGAAATTAACTAATGATGAGCGATGATTTATTAATACGGGGCGCCTGGCCTCCGCGAAGCACACTATTACCTTCAAATTTTTTGGATTGGTCCATATTGCGAACGTCGTCTAAATCGGATTCTATAATTTGTCCGCTTTGTCCGAAAGCGGTAATAGCGTTGCGGAAGCAAACCAAGTCAATATCCTTGACATCAATACCGCTGATTTTCATTAAAGCCGCAGTTTTAGGTACTGCCAACGGATCACTGATTCCCCAATCTGCAGCAGAGTTGACTATAATGCGCTCTGTGCCATATTGCTTCACAATTTCGACCATCCGTTCGTTACCCATTTTTGTAAAAGGGTAAATAGTGAATGCGGCCCAAAAGCCTCTGTCGAGCACTTCTTTTACGGTTTCCTCATTATTGTGGTCTACAATAACAGAGTAAGGGTTTAACCCATGCTCTATTGCAATGTCCATACTGCGCTGTGTGCCCTTTTTCTTATCGCGGTGTGGCGTATGGATTTGCACAGGCAAACCTGCTTCTTTAGCGAGTTCAAGCTGCAGCCTGTAATATTTTTCTTCGGAAGGTGTTTGATCATCAAAACCTATTTCACCAACTCCCACCACGCCTTCTTTATAGATAAAAAGCGGAAGAATTTCCATTACCTGCTCCGCCAGTTTTTGATTATTTGCTTCGCGAGAGTTTAACCCAATGGTGCAATAATGTTTAATACCAAACTGAGATGCACGAAATCTTTCCCATCCTATCAGGCTGCTGTAATAGTCACGAAAAGTATCCACGCCGGTTCGGGGCTGCCCGAGCCAGAATGCTGGTTCAATAACAGCGACAATTCCGGCATCGGCCATCGCCTGGTAATCGTCAGTGGTTCTTGACACCATGTGAATATGAGGATCAAAAAAACGCATTCCTTTTATGGCATCCAAATCAAGCGGTATACTTTTCTGTGTTTCCGCGGTTTCCCTTTCATCAGTACTACACGACATAATTTACTTTATTTAATTATTTTAAAATATCTGTTTATCTGCTATAACCTGCCAGCTCAGCCTTTTTTCAGCAATAGCTTCTTTATATTGCGGATGCCGATCTAGTAACAAATTCATCTTTGTAATGGAACTATCAGCGCAAGCAAGTGCGGCAGCTTTGCGATCTGTTTCATCCCCCTCGTTAAATAATTTTTCGATCATGTAAAAATGAGGCTCATCAAAATACGCGGCTGTTAAGCGCCAGATTTGCGGGTTCACAGTACGATTTGCTGACCAGCGTTCTTCTACATAATCAAAAAGAGTGTTTGCTAAATTTGCATTCGCTCTTGCATCGAGTCCTACAATATTGTTTACATTTTTATTGGTGAAAAAAGCTTTCATTACCAATTGATTCCATGCCAGCTCATCCAGGTAAGTGGACGGATATGGGTTATGATACATAATCGCTTCCAGCACCGTCCCGATATTACTCCTGATACCTTCCGCGCATCTTAATTTCCACGCATCGGGATAAGAAAGAAGTGGCAAAGACGAATAAAGCGCTACCAGCTCATTCATTTCTGCCTGTGAAAACAAGCTTTCAATTCGGCTAATATATTTTTCTTTATCATCAATTTCCAGTTGGCTCAATAGCCAAACCCTGGATAGCCTGTCAATTGTCCAATGATCAATCCTGAAGCCTGGCAAAATCGCATTAATTTCTTTAGCTTCTGTTTCTTCAATCACGATTTCTTTTTTCCCTGTTTTACGTGGGATGGACGTAAAGATGATGGTAAGCGGGTCTTTATTGTTTTTACCATTTAAGTCGGCTGCTTTATTAAGAAGCCATGCATAAGTTTCGCCATTTACATTTCTTTCGATAATCCTGATCAGTAATCCGTCAATCTTCGTATTCATCTCTCCTTTCATAATTCCTGTGTGTTTCATTTACATAGAAGCAAAATAATTTATTGCCAAAGCACCGCTGACAATGAGCAATCCAAAAAACTCTCTTGCCTGTTCGATATAAGGTTTGGTTGCCTGCATACTTTCTACCAAACTTGGAGTATGATATTTTGTAATCCAATCCTTCACTCCGTCTTTTATAAAAAAAAGCCGGATAGCATAAACTAAATAGAAAGCAATAGCTACAAGATACACCGTTGGGAAAAATCTGCCAAAAGCTGCGAAGCCACAGCAAATGGATGCCACCATATAAATGCTTACCCACAGCCAGGAGTCCTTATCATTGAGATTTACATAGGCAAAAGCAGCAAAAGCAAGGCAAAAAAACGCATTTAATACAATTAGTAACATCAGGTAAATATTGTGTCAACAAAAGTAAAATTTTTATTTTTAATAATTGGTCGATGCATGATTTGAAACATGCCCTTTGAATGGCATGCATAATTTCATTTGCTTCATCCTAAAAATTGGACTAGTTAGTGTTTCGATCGGGCAGCTCAAAATGATTAAGTAATTTTAAAAAGTTGGCAATAAGAAATATATTCAAAGAATGAAAAAGGCAATTCTACTCCTGATAATTATTGGGAATTTATGTTATGGAAATATTTGGGCGCAGGAGAAGCTATACCCAAATGAATTTAACCTTGGCGATGTGAAATTATTAGACGGTCCGTTTAAGCGTGCACGCGATTTAAATATTCAAACTCTTTTGAAATATAAAGTTGACCGTTTATTAGCGCCGTATTTAAAAGAAGCAGGGCTAACACCTAAAGATTCCAGCTATACAAACTGGGCGGGTTTGGATGGCCATATTGGTGGCCATTATTTAACGGCGATGGCAATCAACACCGCTACCGGAAACGCAGAATGTAAAAAAAGGTTGCTCTACATGATTGCCGAATTACAAAAATGCCAGGATGCCAATACGAGGAATCATAACAGTTGGGGAGTGGGTTATGTGGGTGGCGTTCCAAACAGCGCTGCCGTTTGGAAATCTGTACAGGACGGCGATTTTAAAGCATTTCATGCAGGTTGGGTGCCATGGTACAATGTGCATAAGATGTTTGCAGGATTAAGAGATGCTTACATTTATGCTGGCAGTAAACAGGCAAAAAACATCTTTTTACATTTTTGCGATTGGGCCATTCATATTACCTCAGGATTAACGGAAGACCAGATGCAAAAAATGCTTGACACCGAGCAGGGTGGCATGAACGAAGTATTGGCAGATGCCTATGCTATTTCCGGTGATAAAAAATATTTAACAGCTGCCAAAAGATTTTCTCATCATCAAATGCTTGACCTCTTATCTGAAGGGATTGACAATTTGGATAATAAACATGCCAACACGCAAGTGCCGAAGGCAATTGGGTTTGCAAGAATCGGAGAACTAAGTGGCGATAAAAAATTTGCCGATGCAGGAAGTTTTTTTTGGCAAACGGTTACCTCAAACAGAACATTAGCATTTGGCGGCAACAGTCGGCGTGAATTTTTTCCAAGCGCTGCATCGTGTATCGATTTCATCAATGATGTAGAAGGCCCTGAAAGTTGCAATTCCAACAACATGCTGAAACTTACTGAAGATTTGTTCAGAAAAAATCCCTCAGCAAAATATGCAGATTATTATGAGCGCACGATATACAATCATATTCTTTCCACTCAAAATCCTGAAACCGGCGGCTATGTTTATTTTACGCCGGCCCGCCCGAGAAGTTATCGCGTATACTCTGCGCCCAATGAGGCCATGTGGTGCTGCGTTGGCACAGGCATGGAAAATCATGGGAAATACAATGAATTTATTTACACGCATTCCGGCGATTCATTGTTTGTAAATCTCTTCATCCCATCTCAATTAAACTGGAAAGAAAAAGAAATACAGCTCACACAACAAACCAAATTTCCTTTTGAAGAAAAAACGAAGCTGCTTATTACACAAGCAAACCGGCCATTCAACCTGATGGTTCGTTATCCGTGGTGGGTAAAAGATGGCGAATTAAAAATTACCGTAAATGGTGAAAACGTTTCATTTGCCAATCATCCTTCTTCTTATGTAAGCATCAATCGCAAATGGGAAAAAGGAGATGTAATAGGAATTACATTGCCGATGCATAACACCCTCTCACATTTACCGAATGTTCCGCAATACATTGCGATTATGCACGGGCCGATTTTGCTCGGCGCAAAAACAGGAACCCAGGATTTGAAGGGATTGATAGCAGATGACAGCCGCTGGGGACATATACCGAGTGGTAAAAAATTACCGGTGGATAAAGCGCCCATTTTTGTTGATGATAATGTTTCATCAATTACTCATGATTTAGTTCCTGTAAAAAATGAACCGCTCCATTTTACTGTTAAGAACATAAAAGTGATTAACCCGATTCAGATTGAATTGCAGCCTTTCTTTCAAATATACGATGCGAGATACATGATGTATTGGATGGCTTTGAGCAGTGAGGGCTATAAAAAATATATTGATTCTATTGCCGTATCTGAAAAAGAAAAACTGGATTTGGAAAAACGCACGGTCGATTTTGTGCATCCCGGCGAACAGCAGCCCGAAGTAGACCATCAAATGAAAAGCGATAAATCAAGAGCCGGCAACAACCAGGACCAGATGTTTCGTGAGGCTTTTAGCGGTGGCTATTTTAGTTATGAAATGAATACAAACAAAGAACAAAACCTGAGTTTGATGGTCCGTTATTGGGGCGCTGAATGGGGCAGCCATAAGTTTGATATTTATATCGACGATAAGAAATTGACAACGGAAGATAATACGGGCAAATGGAATCTGTCACAGTTTAAAGAAGTTTCCTACGCCATTCCGGAGGAATTTATAAAAGGCAAAGAAAAGGTGCGAATAAAATTTGTAGCGCAGGATGGAAGTTCTGCAGGACCGGTATACTCTGTACGGTTGGTGAAAAATAAATAGCGGACAATCACTGTTTATTAAAAGATGCAATCGGCGTTTCAACTTTTTTTGAACTGGTGTAGTAAAAGAAGAAATATTCGTAATTTTTATTTTATTCGATATTGACTGAAACGTGAATTCGAAGCTTCCGGCTTGTGAAACGGAGGTTTATTTTACCGGACAAAATCACTTTGAGCAACCTATTGCAAGTATTGGAACGAATTTTGCCTTTCTGTTAATCTAAATTATTACTCTGTGAAACAAAAACGCCACGGAATCTTACTTCCGTTATTAGGAATTGCGATACTCTCTTATATGCTTAATTCCTGTTCAAAATCTGATAATTCAGGCAATCAAACATCAAAAATTAATGTCTACCTCACTGATGCTCCCGCTGATTACAAGGCGGTATGGATTGATATAAAGGAAATGATGGTGAAAAATAGTAGTGATACATCTGACAACGGATGGACTTCCGTGCCCTTGTTGAATCCCGGAAAGTATGACCTGCTGCAGCTTCGCAACGGCAAGGATACGCTCCTGGGAGGAGTAAGTGTACCTGCCGGTAAGGTTTCTCAAATCCGTTTAATTTTGGGAGACGACAACCAGCTCGTGTTAGAAGATGGAAGTACAGTGGATTTAAAAACACCTTCTGCCCAGCAATCGGGCCTTAAATTAAATGTAGATGCTGATGTAAAGCCAGGCATCCCTTATGAATTGGTAATGGATTTTGATGCGGCGCGTTCTATTGTGAAAGCAGGCAATAGTGGACAATATCTTTTAAAACCTGTGATCCGTACTTTTGCACGGGCTGCTGGTGGTGCCATTCAGGGAGTAGTATTGCCGGAAGCTGCAAATGCCCGCGTGACGGCTATTGCAGGGACTGATACCTTGGGCGCCATTCCGGATGCATCGGGCGCCTACAAGTTTTGGGGCATTCCTGCCAACAGTTATACTTTAATATTTGCGCCGGATGAAGCAACCGGTTATATTCCAGATACACTTAAAAATATTGAGGTGACTGCAGGCAATGTTACCACTGCTGATACCGTAAGGTTAGTACAATAAATTAATTGTACAGTAATCTCAATGTGAAGCGATTCAAGATCATTGCAAAACCGTAGAATAATTTAACGCTATTTGTTCCTCTGTGCTTACTCCAGCCCGGCTTAAACGCTTATTGGCTGATGTTCCGGCTATACCATAATTGTTTTCTATCCTGTCGGGATATTACCTTCTATATAATTTTCTCTCATTGTTATTTCTGCGGTTTCCAATCCCGGGCATTGGCGCGACGCGTCGTCACCGGTCGTGGCTTGCAGATTACAGGCTGTATTTTCATGTTGTATATTTTGGCTAAAAAATCTTTATAATTTTTAGTCTTTTCCAAGCCCATGACAGTACATGATGATTATTGAATTGCTTTCGCTTATTTTTATTCCCAAATACAATTTCATAGCGAATACTTGACGCATGCAGATAATCCTTGGTATTTTTTATCATTTTATAGGTGGCGCTGCCTCAGGAAGTTTTTATGTCCCTTATAATAAAGTAAAAGGGTGGCATTGGGAAAACTTCTGGATCATTGGGGGGCTTTTTTCATGGTTGATTGTTCCGCCCATTGCTGCATGGCTCACTATTCCACACTTCGGGACTATTATTTCAAATACGCCCGCTTCCACCTTTGGCTGGACGTATTTCTGGGGTGTGCTTTGGGGCATAGGAGGCTTGATGTACGGGCTTGGAATGCGATATTTAGGGATGTCGCTGGGTAATTCTGTACTTCTCGGGTTCACTTCGGCATTTGGCGCATTGGCCCCGTCAATTTATTATAATTTTCATCCATCTGAGGGAAAAGTTACATTTACCGATTTAATTTCAAATCATTGGGGACAGATAGTGCTGCTTGGTGTAGTTCTTTGCCTGTTGGGCATTTTTATTTGCGGCAGGGCCGGCGTATTAAAAGAACGTGAATTGCCTGAAGAAAAAAAGAAGGAAAGTGTAAAAGAATTTAACCTGGTAAAGGGATTGATAGTTTGTATTATCTCCGGTATTCTCAGCGCATGTTTTAATTATGGAATTGAAGCAGGCTCAAAAATGGCCGAAGTGGCCAACGATGCATGGAAGGCAGCTAATCCCGGAGAAACCGGCAACTTTTTATACCGCAATAATGTAATTTATATAGTGTTGCTTTGGGGCGGCCTTACCACCAACTTTATCTGGTGCATGTATCTGAATATCCGCAATAAAACTTTTGGAGATTATGTAGATAAAAAAACACCTTTGCTACGCAATTATCTTTTTTGCGCTTTGGCGGGCACGCTGTGGTTTCTGCAGTTTTTCTTTTACGGAATGGGCGAAAGCAAACTAGGAAATGGCGCAAGTTCATGGATACTCCATATGTCGTTTATTATTTTGGTGGCCAATCTCTGGGGCTTTGCGCTAAAGGAATGGAAAGGGGTAAGTTCAAAAACAAAAACCACTATTATTGTAGGAATTGTTACCATCATTACTTCAGTCATATTGGTGGGATATGGCAATGCCCTGCACCAGTGAGCGGGGAAATGAAAAAAAGAATAATAACTATGTATGTTCTAAACTTAATCGTTTAAACTATCGTTCGGTTAAAAAAAGATTTGATTAAAAAGAAATAAATAAAATTATGAGCACAACCACAAAAGAATTTAAGCACGTAAGTTACCTATGGGATAAAGACAAAGCCGCAGAATTGGAAGGCGATGAAGTGGGCTTACTGGTGTATCGATCTAATTTGTTGGGCGCCGATTTAAGGTTAACCAACTATGGCGGTGGCAATACGTCGTGCAAAGTTATGGCCATTGACCCGACCACCGGAAAAGATGCAGAGGTGATGTGGGTGAAGGGAAGCGGCGGAGACCTTGGAACCATGAAGAGAAGCGGCCTGGCAGCTTTGTATGTAGACTGTTTGCGCGGACTGAAAAATGTGTATAAAGGGCTGCAACATGAAGATGAAATGGTGGAATTATTTAATCATTGCATTTATGATTTGAAATCAAAAGCGCCTTCGATTGATACGCCACTCCATGGCTTTTTACCTTTCAAACATATCGACCATTTACATCCCGACGCTGCCATCGCGATAGCGGCAGCAAAAGATGGCAAAGAGATAACACACAAGTTGTTTAATGGCACTATCGGCTGGGTAGACTGGCAACGGCCTGGGTTTGATCTCGGCTTAAAATTACGGCAATGTTTAGACGAAAATCCCGGAATACGCGGCATCATGCTGGGCTCACATGGATTGTTCACCTGGGGCGAAACTTCTTATGAAAGTTATATCAATACACTTGAAGTAATTGAAACCTGCGCACAATATCTTCAAGACAATTATGGAAAGAAAGGCAAAACATTTGGCGGCGAAAAAATTAAGTCATTACCAAAAGAAGAACGCATAAAAAAAGCGGCTTTGCTGGCGCCGGTTTTACGAGGATTTTGTTCTTCTGAAACAAAAATGATCGGGCATTTTACGGATGATGAAAGGGTGTTGGAATATATTAATTCCAATGACCTCGAAAAACTGGCGCCAATGGGAACCAGTTGTCCTGACCACTTTTTACGCACAAAAATTTCTCCACTGGTATTGAACCTTGCAGTAAACGAACAAATAGACAATATTCCTGTTTTGAAGAAAAAACTTCAGCCACAGTTCGAGGAGTACCGGAAGATGTACACTGATTATTATAATAAGTGTAAACATGAAAATAGCCCGGAGATACGCGACGCAAATCCGGTTGTGATTCTATATCCCGGGATCGGTATGTTCACTTTCGCAAAAAATAAACAAACAGCCCGCGTAGCTGCAGAATTTTACATCAATGCCATCAACGTGATGAAAGGCGCTGAAGCCATTTCTGATTACACTTCTCTACCGCGACAAGAGGCTTTTGATATTGAATATTGGCTGTTGGAGGAAGCAAAACTTCAGAGAATGCCCAAGCCAAAACCGTTGAGTGGGCGGGTGGCATTCGTAACCGGGAGCGGCGGTGGAATCGGTAAGGCCATTGCCAAAAAATTTGCAGAAGAAGGTGCCTGTGTAGTTATCAATGATATTAATGAAGAAAGAATCTCCCAAACGCGTAGCGAATTTGAAAAATTGTTTACAAAAGACAATGTAGCATCCATAACATTGGATGTTACCAATCATGATACAATAGAAAACGCTGTAGCGGCTGCTGCGCTTCAGTTTGGCGGCGTGGATATTATCGTGAACAATGCAGGAATCAGCATTTCAAAACCCATCGAAGAACATACATTAGATGATTGGAATAAGCTGTATGATATTTTAGTAAAGGGCCAATTCATGGTATCACAGGCATGCATACACGTAATGCGAAGCCAGGGTTTTGGTGGCGACATCATTAATATTGTTTCTAAAAATTCTATTGTATCCGGACCGAATAATATTGCCTATGGCTCTGCAAAGGCAGCGCAGGCGCATCTTTCGAGGCTGATGGCTGCAGAATTAGGCAACGATAAAATCCGGGTAAATATTGTAAACCCTGATGCTGTGATTTCAAATTCCAACATCTGGGCAAATGGCTGGGCTGAAGGCCGTGCCAAAGCGTATGGCATAACAGTAGAAGAATTGCCGGCCTATTATGCAAAAAGAACTTTACTTAATGAAACCATTCTGCCGGAAGATATTGCCAATGCGTGCTTCGCCTTTGTAGGAGGATTACTTAATAAGTCAACCGGAAATATATTGAACGTCGATGGTGGTATTGCGGCGGCATTTGTACGATAGTTTTTTCTCATAATCAACAATCAAATCGCCGATGGTTTTTTAACCGGTCGGCCATTTGATTAAAAAAAATGAATTTATGCGTATCGCTTCAAAAATGAAATTGCTGAAAGGCTTTGAGCACGAATACCAAAAACGGCATGATGAAATATGGCCCGAACTAAAAGCACTTTTAAAAGACACAGGGATATCCGAATATTCAATTTTCCTCGATGCAGAAACTGATATATTGTTTGCATGTTTTACGATTAAAGATGAGATACAATTAAGCGATTTACCTGATCGGCCCGTTATGAAAAGATGGTGGAATTATATGAAGGACATCATGGAAACGAACCCAGACAATTCACCGGTGTCTGTTCTATTAAAAGAAGTATTTTATTTACCGTAAATTCAATCCTAAAATAATTGAGAATGATTTTGAGAAAAGAACAAATCGAAAAAAGCAATTCAGAAAATCTGGCAAAGCATAAAGAGAATTTAGAATTTATTTCAAACCAGATAAATAACGGCGAAGAAGTAATTAAAAAATTAATAGCTTTCCAGGTAGCGATTCCAAGTTGGGCATTAGGCACGGGTGGCACACGTTTTGGCCGTTTTGCCGGAGGCGGTGAGCCTCGCAGCCTTGAAGAAAAAATTGAAGACGTTGGTTTGCTTCATGCGCTTAACCGGTCAAGCGGCGCCATTTCATTACATATTCCATGGGATATTCCAACAAATGCAAATGACATTAAAAATCTTGCGGAACAACACGGGCTTCGTTTTGATGCAATGAATTCGAATACGTTCCAGGACCAGCCGGGACAAAAGTTAAGTTACAAATTTGGTTCAATGCAACATGTCGACAAAGAGGTGAGAAAGCAGGCAATAGATCACAACATTGAGGTAATAAAATACGGGGAAGCGTTGGGTTCAAAATCATTGTCTGTATGGCTGAGCGATGGATCTACTTTTCCGGGGCAACTTAATTTTAGAAAAGCTTTTCTAAATACACTGGAGAGCTTGCGCGAAGTGTATGCGGCGCTGCCTGCTGATTGGAAAATATTTGTGGAGTATAAGGCTTATGAGCCTAATTTTTATTCAACAACAGTAGGCGACTGGGGGCAGTCATTATTGTTTACTTCAAAGCTGGGGCCGAACGCCTATACATTGGTTGACCTGGGACACCATTTGCCAAATGCCAATATTGAACAAATTGTTGCTTTACTGCTAATGGAAGAAAAATTAGGAGGCTTTCATTTCAATGATTCAAAATATGGCGATGATGATCTTACGGTGGGAAGCATAAAGCCTTATCAATTGTTTTTGATTTTTAATGAGCTCGTAGAAGGAATGGATGCCAGGAATATGAATCATGCCAATGATTTAGCGTGGATGATTGATGCATCTCACAATGTAAAAGATCCGTTGGAAGATTTATTACAGTCGGTGGAAGCTATCATGAATGCCTATGCTCAATCCTTAATTATCGACAGAAAAAAATTAACTGAAGCTCAAAATAATAACGATGTAGTAGTGGCACAGGAATTATTGCAAGAGGCTTTCAGGACCGATGTACGCGCACTGGTAGCTGAAGCCAGGTTGCGTGCCGGCGCGGCCTTGAAACCTTTGGAATTATTTCGCAGTGAAAAAGTTAGAGCAAACCTGGTTAAAGAAAGAGGAAGCAAAGCGACAGCGACAGGATTATGAGTAGTGTAAATGGTGAATGTCATTCAGTCTCACCACTATCACTTCTCACCACTCTCACCTATCATTACTCTCACTTCTCATCTCTCATGAAAAATGTAATCGCTATATTCGACGTAGGCAAAACCAACAAAAAACTTTTTCTTTTCGATGAAAATTATAAAATAGTTTTTGAACGTTCTGCCCGCTTTATTGAAACGGTGGATGAAGATAATTTTCCTTGTGAAAACCTGGATAGCCTCAAGCTTTCGGTGTTTGATTCATTGCGCGAGGTATTCCGCATAAAAGAATTTAATATCAGGGCGATAAATTTTACAAGCTATGGCGCCAGCTTTGTTTATCTCAATGCGCAGCTACGTGCATTTGCTCCTTTATATAGTTATTTGAAGCCTTTTCCCGAGGCGCTGAAAAGAAAATTTTATGATACTTACGGAGGTGAAGAAGAATTTTCATTTCGTACTGCTTCACCGGTATTGGGCAACCTGAATTCAGGCATGCAACTATACCGGATAAAATATGAAAAGCCGGAAGTATTTAGCCAAATAAAATATGCATTGCATCTTCCTCAATATCTAAGCTTTTTGATTTCAGGAAGAGTTTACAGTGATATCACAAGTATCGGATGCCATACCAATCTTTGGGATTTTCAGAGAAATAAATATCATGATTGGGTACAACGGGAGGGCATATACGAAAAACTGGCCCCCATTCATTCTTGTACAGAAGTGGTTCCTGCTTCATTTCCGGGAAATAATTATTCCGTTGGTATAGGTTTGCATGATAGCTCTGCTGCGCTCATTCCTTATTTAATGAATTTTCATGAACCATTTATTTTGATTTCTACCGGCACGTGGTGTATCTCTTTAAATCCATTTAATCATGAACCCTTAACAAGGGAAGAACTGCGGAATGATTGTCTTTGTTTTATGAGCTATGAAGGCAAGCCGGTAAAAGCTTCGCGGCTTTTTGCAGGAAATGAACACGAGCAGCAGATAAAAAGAATCAGCGAACATTTCAATCAAAGTGCTGCGCAGTACCGGCAAATGGATTTTAATCCCACAATGGTCGAGGCGCTTGCAAATAAGAACGGCTCGCTTGAACAATTAATTCAGCAAACAAAAATTCAGAATATTTGTTTGTTTACTGCAAGGGATTTGTCTTCTTTTAAAAATTATGAAGAAGCCTATCACCAGTTAATGCTCGATATTATTGCCCAGCAGTATTTATCCACCGATTTGGTGTTGAAAGGAACAGAGGTAAAGCGCCTGTTTGTAGATGGAGGATTCAGCAACAACGCAATTTATATGAATTTGCTCGCCCGGGCCTTTCCCGGCATTGAAATTTTTGCTGCGTCGATGGCACAGGCCACGGCAGTAGGCGCGGCTTTGTGCATCCATGATGCCTGGAACACAAAATCCCTTCCACACGATATTATTGAATTAAAATATTTTTCAAGCTAAAAAAAATCGGGTTCCATTTCAATAAAAGGTTATTTGTTTTTGAAATAACCTGTTGTTTTTGCTAAAATAAATCGATTTGATTTTTTGTTTTAAGCTCGGATCACATATTGCGATATATAGTGTGGAAATATTTTTTTGCAGCTACTCACAAGGCATAAATAAAAATTTATCCATTATCTTGCAGCGATTAAAAACACAACTTCGTTCAATATATGCTTCCAAAGTTTAAACGAATCCTTCTGAAACTTTCCGGTGAATCTTTAATGGGTGATAAAAATTTTGGTCTTGATAGTTCAGTGCTTTCTCAATACGCACAGGATATTAAGCTGATAACCGAATTGGGCGTGCAGGTAGCAGTTGTAATTGGCGGTGGCAATATTTACCGAGGAATGAACGAGGCCGAAACCGGCATAGAACGGGCTCAGGGCGATTATATGGGTATGCTCGCAACCGTCATTAACGGAATGGCATTACAAAGCGCCCTTGAAAGAGTAGGTGTTTTTACACGACTGCAGAGCGCCATTAAAATGGAGCAAATTGCTGAGCCTTATATCCGGCGCCGTGCTATCAGGCATTTGGAAAAAGGCAGGGTGGTTATTTTCGGAGCAGGGACAGGAAATCCTTATTTCACCACGGATACAGCAGGGTCGCTCAGGGCCATCGAGATTGGTGCAGACGTTATTTTAAAAGGGACAAGAGTAGACGGAATATACACTGCTGACCCCGAAAAAGATAAGTTGGCCACAAAATATGAGACCATCACTTTCGCCGATTGTATTGCAAGAAATCTGAAGGTGATGGATATGACAGCGTTTACTTTATGCATGGAAAACCAGCTTCCTATAATTGTTTTTGATATGGACACCCCGGGAACCTTATTAAGGGTTATTACAGGAGAAAAGGTGGGGACTTTGGTAACTGGATAATTTGTATTAATTTAGCCCCCGCTTAAAATAAAAATTGAAAGTTTTCTAAAGTAGCACCAAAACCAATCCTTTGAAAATCACATCTTTAGCCCCCGCTAGTATGTATTTTTATAAAAATTTAAGACTACCCTATGTGGATTTGGTGGATTATTTCCCTTGTAGTGTTAATTGCCTGTTTCATCTTTTCCTACAAAATGATTATGAGCAGCTATGATTGGCTGCCTGCAGACAAAAGCAATTTTCCCGGTTTTAAAAAAAAGTTTTCGGCTAACAGCCCGGCGCCGAGGTCTGAAGCAATTTATGAGCTTAAGAATAAATTGCAAAAGGTAGAAGAAAGTTCTTCATTTTACGAAATTCAATTCTCAAAAATGCAGGAACGGTTAAAAATTCTGGAAGGAAAATATGAAACAAACCAGGATTCAATTATTTCTGCAATTAAAGAGGAAGAAGATTGGAAAGAACTATACTATGAAGAAAATGAAAGAAAAGAAAAATTAGAAAATGAGCTGGATGACACTCGGGCCAGGCTGGAAGAGATGGAAGCCCGGTTTAATGAAGCCGAACAAAGTACCGCTGCATGGGCTGAATTGAAAAGTGATTATGACGCAAGGCTGCATGAGCTTACTACCAGCCATGAAAATATTAATGTTTTGCAAAAACAGCTTCAGGCGGCAGTTGAAAGGGAAAAGGAACTGGAATTATCATTGATATCGGAAATCAACGAGAAAAAAAAATTTTTAAACCTGGAAGCAGAAAATATAAGATTAAGAATTGAAAATGAAGATTTGAAAAATCAAATCGTTCAAACGCATCTTCAGCAAAAAGAAATGGAAAACAGAATTGCGAGGTTGAATGAACTTGAAAGGCGGCTCGTGTTATTGGAAGAAGAAAAGGCAAAAATGATTTCCAGCCTTGAAATGGTAGTGAATGCTACCAAAATCAATTTAGGAAAATAGCTTTACTGATTCGTTTTGACAATAAATCAGTTGGAATAAACAGCGTGCGCTACCGGTAACTTTATCGTCAATGCTTTTTAAATAAAAAAACCAGGCGCATTCAATAGCATTTTTCGTTTTGATTAAGCTGATTGAACTGTGTAATTTCACCTATAAAGACAGTAATACTATGGCCGATATTCCCTCCATCGCATCCTTGCGAAAAGTTTATAAGTTGAAATCTTTAAGAGAAGAAGACGTCAAGCCGCATCCTATCGACCAGTTTGAAATATGGTGGAATGAAGCGATAGAGCAACAGGTGGATGAACCCAACGCTATGACGCTGGCCACCTGCACGGCTTCAGGTCGCCCCTCTGCAAGAACCGTTCTGCTAAAAGGTGTTGACAAACGCGGTTTCGTTTTTTATACGAACTATGAAAGCCGCAAAGCAAGGGAGATTGAAGAGAACGCGTATGTGGCGCTGCTTTTCTTTTGGAAAGTATTGGAAAGGCAAGTAAGAATTGAGGGCACTATACAAAAAGTCAACGCCGCGGAGAGTGACGAATATTTTTCCATTCGGCCGCGCGAAAGCCAGTTAGGCGCGTGGAGTTCGCCTCAAAGCAGCGTGATAGAAAGCGCAGAATATCTTCAGCGAAACCTGGTAAAGTATGCCGAAAAGTTCAAAGGCAAACACGTGACTCGACCAGACTACTGGGGAGGTTATCTTGTACAACCAGATGCTATTGAATTTTGGCAGGGCAGGCCGGGAAGGCTGCACGACCGCCTAAAATACTTCCGCTCTGAAAATAACGATTGGATAATACACAGGTTAGCGCCGTGATGTTTTTGGAAGTCTGTATAGTAAAGCAACAAAAAGCAGCTTTTTATTTTGTGTTTTTTGTTGACGTTATTCGCCTACTATAAAAATCAGGCTTCTTTTTTATCCCTGGATTTTTCCGCAGCCTTTGATTTGGATTTGGTTACAGGCCTTGATTTACCAAATGATCCCATAAAAATTTTTCCTTTCTTTGTTTTTTTATCTCCACGTCCCATGTAAGTGATTTTTGTTAATGTAAGATTAATAGTTGCGAATAAAAAAAGCAAGATACAATATTGTACTGCATCTTGCTTTAAGAAATTTTCGCGAAAATCAGATTTTCGATGACAATTCTTTTCCTGCCTTAAACCTGGCAACCTTCTTTGCTTTAATTTTTATTACAGCACCGGTTTGTGGGTTGCGGCCATTGCGCGCAGCTCTTTTGCTTACGGAGAAAGTACCAAATCCAACAAGAGTCACTTTCCCTCCACCTTTTAAAGTTTTGGTAACTGCAGTAGTAAATGAATCTAAAGCAGCATTAGCTTGTGTCTTTGTAATTCCTGCGTCATCGGCCATCTTGGCGATTAATTCAGCTTTGTTCATATTGATTTTATTTGATTTTTTAAACAGCAACAAATATATAAGGTTTTTTGATGCAATCATATCTTTCCAATTTTTTTTTTAAAAGATTGATATCCTGAAATGCGCTGTTGGAGGGCATTTGAGCCCGGACCACGTGAAGTTACTATTTGCTAATAATCTGCCTGTAGGCGCTGTAACCTAATGCTGTACTGGGTTGTAAGGTCTTATTTGCTTGCAATGCTTGAATAGTCAGCGTTTGATGATAGGGTATTTTTACGAATAAAACATTTTGAAAAAAAATGTAAACACTTATTCCACATTTTTAAGAAGCGTGCGGAAAGAAACAACACGGTCGCCCCACTTTTCTCTTGAATGCTGCCGTAGGCTTGAATAATGTATTTGCATATACCTGTTATAGTCGCTTTTTGAATCTGCAAGAAATTGTAAAACAAATGTTCTGCCATCTGCTTCGTTTAACTCCATTAATTCGTAAAAACGATAGTTATAAAAACAACCGGTAGCCAGTATTGCAGGAATTTGCACTTCTTTTGCCCAACGTATCCAATCGTCTAAAAATTCATTTTCAACTTTAATAGTAACATTATATACAAACACGTTCTAACAATTTATGTTTAAAAAAACAGGACAATGGTCGCTATGTTTTATCTCCGGAAAAATTTTTGCTTCTTGAATATTCTTTTGAAGGTTATTGGAAACACTGATATAGTCAATACGCCAACCTTTATTTTCTAACCGCACGCTGGGCCGTAGCACGCTCCACCACGAATAATGATGTGGCTCTTTATTCAGATGGCGAAAGCTATCCGTGAATCCATTGGCTAAAAACTTATCGAACCAGGCTCTTTCTTTCGGCAGGA
The DNA here is from genome assembly GCA_051954975.1 of Ginsengibacter sp. Classification (GTDB taxonomy): domain Bacteria; phylum Bacteroidota; class Bacteroidia; order Chitinophagales; family Chitinophagaceae; genus Ginsengibacter. The sequence continues at coordinate 526,082 of JBQCHE010000002.1, forward strand.
ATCCTGAGGTTTTTTTATTGCCCACGGGATTATGAATATCGATTTCTTTATGTGCAATATTGTAATCGCCGCAAACGATTAACTTTTGTCTTGTCTTCTTCAGTTCGTTCAGATAATCTAAAAATTCTTCCAGCCAAATGTATTTATAAGATTGCCGTATTTCTCCGGTAGTTCCCGAAGGAAAGTAAGCGCTGATGATGGATATATCGCCAAAATCTGCTCTAAGTATTCTGCCTTCAAAGTCACTTTGTTCTCTGCCATGCCCATACAGAATATTATCCGGTTCTGTTTTAGATAATATACCCACTCCACTATAGCCCTTCTTCTGTGCCAAAAAGAAACAGGATCTGTAACCCGCGGATTCAATAGCAGCACGGTCGATATCTGATTCATGGGCTTTAATTTCCTGGATGCAAATTACATCCGCGGGTTGGGTTTTAAGCCATTCAATAAACCCCTTTTTAATAGCGGCTCTTATTCCGTTAACGTTATAAGAAATGATTTTCATTCTTGTATTCTACAAAAATTTGATAGGAAGATAAAGTAAGATAAAAATTTATAGCCGTCTTTAATGGGCGCTTTTTTAATACTCCAACTGTGGCCTCAGCCATCTTTCCACTTCTTCAACAGTCATTTGTTTTCTTCGTGCATAATCTTCTACCTGGTCTTTGGCAATTTTTCCTATTCCAAAATATTTACTTTCAGGATTTGCAAAATACCATCCGCAAACAGACGGCGCAGGATACATTGCTAATGATTCAGTTAAAGTGATGCCCGCATTTTTTGTGGCGTCCAGCAATTCAAAAAGTTTATATTTTTCAGTATGATCCGGACATGCAGGATAGCCAGGCGCTGGACGAATTCCCGCATATTTTTCTTCAATTAATTCTTTGTTGGAGAGTGTTTCATCTTTTGCATATCCCCAGAATTCTTTTCTCGTTCTTTCATGCAATAACTCTGCAAAAGCCTCTGCCATCCTGTCTGCCAGCGCCTGCAACATGATTTTGCTGTAATCATCAAACTCTTTGATAAAGCGTTCAATATGCGGTTCAAGGCCATGGATGGAAACGGCAAATGCGCCAAGGTAATCACCACCAGATGGTTTGATAAAATCAGCTAAAGAAATATTCGGTTGTCCCGGTGCTTTCTTTATCTGCTGGCGCAAAAATTCAAGGTTGAAAATATTTCCGTCAACATTTTTTACTTCTATCGTATCATGGGAGATGGCATTTGCTTCCCAAAAACCAACAACACCTCTTGCAGTTAGCCATTTTTCTTTGATTATTTTTTTTAAAAAAACCTGCGCCTCTTCATACAATTTTGTGGCTGCCGGTCCGATCTTTTCATCAGATAAAATTTGTGGAAATTTTCCATGCATTTCCCAGGCAATGAAAAAAGGTTGCCAATCCAGGTACTCATAAATTTCATTCAAATCATAATCGTCAAAAACTTTTACGCCGGTAAATGTTGGTTTCACAGGAGTGAAATTGTTCCAATCAATCGCAAATTTGTTTTTTATAACTTCTTCAAAAGGCAATAAAACTTTTGCTGACTTTTTATTTCCAAAATCATTTTTCAGTTTTTCGTATTCCGTTTTTATTCCTGATAAAAATTCCTGTTTGTTTTCTTTATTCAACAAATTTCCTGCGACAGTTACGCTTCTTGATGCGTCCAAAACATGGACCACGCCGTTGTCATATTCCGGTGCAATGCGCACCGCAGTGTGCAATCGCGATGTAGTAGCGCCGCCAATCAACAGGGGAAGTTCAAAATTATTTCGCTTCATTTCTTTGGCCACATGCACCATTTCATCAAGCGATGGAGTGATGAGTCCGCTCAATCCAATCATCGCCACATCTTGTTCTTTCGCTACCTGCAATATCTTTTCTGCAGGAACCATCACGCCTAAGTCAATCACTTCATAGCCATTGCAACCGAGCACCACGCCCACAATATTTTTGCCAATGTCATGCACATCACCTTTCACCGTCGCCATTAATATTTTTGCAGGGCCGGCTCCTTCCACATTTAAAATTCCCGCTTCAATATTTGCCTGTTTGGTTTTTTCTTTTTCTGCTTCAATAAAAGGAAATAAATAATTCACGCTTTTTTTCATCACTCGTGCGCTTTTTACCACCTGTGGCAAAAACATCTTTCCACTTCCGAAAAGATCGCCGACTACGTTCATTCCATCCATCAGCGGGCCTTCAATTACATCCAGAGGTTTTGGAAATTGAAGTCGTGCTTCTTCTGTATCCTGCTCAATATAATCAGTAATCCCATTTACCAAAGAATGCGTCAAACGACTGAAAACATCGCCATTTCGCCATGATTCATCTTTTACATTTTCCTTTCCTTTTGATTTTACGGTTTCTGCAAAAGCGAGTAATTTGTCTGTCGCATCGGCCTTTCTGTTAAGTACCACATCTTCCACCAGTTCTTTTAATTCCGGTCCAATGTTTTCATAAATTTCCAACTGGCCCGCATTTACAATGCCCATATCCATTCCCCCGCGAATAGCATGATACAGGAAAACCGCGTGCATCGCTTCACGCACTTTATCATTACCGCGAAAAGAAAAAGAAATGTTACTTACACCGCCACTGATTTTCGCGAGTGGCATCAGTTTTTTTATCTGCTTTGTTGCTTCAATGAAATCAACCGCATAATTACTGTGTTCTTCAATTCCTGTCGCGATAGGAAAAATATTTGGGTCGAAAATAATGTCTTCCGGATGATAGCCTGCTTTTCCAGTGAGAATTTTATAAGCCCGTTGACAGATATCCACCCTGCGTTTCAACGTATCCGCCTGGCCGGTTTCGTCGAAAGCCATTACCACCACAGCGGCTCCAAAACTTTTACAAATAAAAGCTTCGCGAAGAAATTTCTCTTCACCTTCTTTGAGTGAAATAGAATTGACAATACATTTTCCCTGTACACATTTCAATCCCGCTTCGATAATGTTGAATTTTGAAGAGTCAATCATAATGGGGATCTTGGCAATGTCAGGCTCTGCCTGCAATAAATTCAAAAATGTGACCATTGCGTTTTCTCCATCGAGCAGTGCGTCGTCCATGTTCACATCGAGGATTTGCGCACCGCCTTCAACCTGTTGCCGCGCGATGGACAACGCTTCTTCGTAATTTCCATTTGTGATTAATCTTGCAAATTTTTTCGAACCTGTCACATTGGTTCTTTCTCCGACATTTACAAAAAGACTCTCAGGCCTTACTACGAGCGGTTCTAAGCCTGACAACCTTAAAAAAGGTTTTATTGTTTTTTCTGTTGACATTTTATTTTGTTTTTCCGGGAACTTTAAACCCAATCGGGTTCCGCGGTTTATTTTCCTGTATCAATAATTTTTTTAAATAAGCAAAAATGGTCTTTATCTCTTCATCATTTTTCAGCAAATGCTGTTCTATTTTTTCAATCTTCATCCAAAGGTCTCTGTTGTCTAGAATGAGTTGTTTCATTTTTGTGAACAAGCGGATAATCTGAATGTTCACCTGGATTGCCGTTTCAGAATTGAGAACGCTTGAAAGCATTGTTACGCCTTGTTCGGTGAAAGCATAAGGTAACTTTCTTATACCTCCCCAACTTGAAGTCACAAATTGTGACTTCAAGTTCTTAAATTCATCCTGACTTAACTGAAACATAAAATCATCAGGAAACCGGGAAATATTTCTCTTTACAGCCTGATTCAAACGCTTTACTTCCACACCATACATTTCCGCTAGATCCCTGTCCACCATTACTTTCTGGCCACGAATAATATAAATTTTTTCAACAATTGTTTGATATCACAAATTGTGATATCAAACATTTTAATTTCCAAGCCTTTCATCTTGACCTCTAATCTCGATATCGCAAACTGTGATTTCAAGATTCATTACTCTAAAACTTTGATATTCCAAATTGGCATATCAAAGTTGCTTTTTCAATTTGAAATCACAATTTGTGACTTCAAATTCTTCCTCTTCCCGGCTCATTTGAAATAAGAAATCACTGTAAATGTTCGTTTACTGTTCTAAGGTCGCAATTTGCGACTTCAAATTATTCCTGAACACCTTCCAATTCTTCTTCAATCACCGGCAATTTTCTTGCTTCAAATTTTTTCACCGCTTCAGCAATGTGTTTAATGTGATCCGGCGTTGTGCCGCAACAACCGCCCACAATATTTACAAAACCTTCCTTTGCCCATTCTTCCAAAATATGCGCGGTATCTTCCGGTTGCTCATCGTATTCTCCGAATGCGTTGGGCAATCCTGCATTGGGATACGCGGAAGTATAACACGCAGCAATCTGACTTAACTCCTCAATGTGCGGACGCATTTCTTTTGCGCCCAATGCACAATTCAATCCAACGCTCAAGGGGTTTGCATGAGAAACAGAAATGTAAAATGCTTCAAGTGTTTGCCCGCTCAGCGTTCTGCCGCTGGCATCCGTAATGGTTCCGCTGATCATGATGGGCAATTCTTCTTTTTTCGTATCGTTGAAATATTTTTTGATTGCATAAATAGCTGCTTTTGCATTCAGCGTATCAAAAATCGTTTCGATCAAAAGAAGATCCACACCACCATCCACTAATCCACGAATTTGTTCGTAGTAAGCATCCGCAACTTCGTCAAAAGTAACTGTACGAAAACCGGGATTATTTACATCCGGAGAAAGGCTCAGGGTTTTATTTAACGGACCAATCGCGCCTGCAATAAATTTGCAGTTATTTGTTGCTTTACTGTTTTTTGTAAATTCATTAATCGCTTCTTTGGCACATTTTGCCGCAGCAACATTTAATTCGTAGGCCAGCGATTGCATTTCATAATCAGCCTGCGCAATGGAAGTGCTGCTGAATGTATTTGTTTCGATAATATCTGCACCTGCTTCGAGGTAAGCTTTATGAATCGCCTGGATAATTTGTGGTTGCGTGAGGCTCAGCAAATCATTGTTGCCGCGAACATCTTTATGCCAGTCCTTAAATCTTTCTCCGCGAAAATCTTTTTCTTCCAGTTTATATTTCTGGATCATCGTGCCCATGGCGCCATCAATAATTAAGATGCGTTCATTGAGACAGTCCCGTATTGTTTTTTTCATTTTATTTAAAATATTAAATCACTGTATTTTTTTACTAACAACGGTTTTCGGTTTTTTTAAAACATGTTTCAGCCAGCTATAACCTAAAATTCCTGAAACAACCGATGCAAGAACAATTGATATTTTTGATTCGGTAATTAATATTGCATCTTCATATGCGAGTAACGTGATGAAAATCGACATTGTAAAACCAATGCCCGCCAGGAAACCAATTCCTAAAACATGGTTCCATTTTAAACCGGATGGCAAGGCACACGCGCCGGTTGATACTGCAAGAAAGCTAAATAAAAAAACACCTAATGGTTTTCCGGCAATTAATCCTGCAAAAATTCCGAGGCTGCCGGGTTCTGCCAGGCCTGTATCCCAGCCCGTTTCAAAAACAATGGCCGTATTTGCTAATGCAAAAAGTGGAAGTATAATTAAGGCTACCGGCTTATGAAGCCAGTCTTGCAATCTATAAGAAAGAGAAGTTTTTTCGCCTTTTCCAAATGGAATGGTGATTGCCAGTAAAATTCCTGCAAGCGTAGAATGTACACCGGAATGAAGCATAAAATACCACATTGCAATTCCACCAATTATATAAAAAATCAACCGGCGGATTTTGAAATAACTTAATAAAAGAAGAATTCCAAAAATCACCAAAACGATCAACAGGTTGGTGAACGATAATGACGTTGTATAAAAAATTGCTATCACCAGAATAGCGCCAAGATCATCAATGACGGCGATTGCGGTCAGCAAAATTTTAATAGAAGCCGGAACACGGTTTCCTAAAAGAGAAAGGATGCCAATCGCAAATGCAATGTCCGTTGCCATTGGAATGCCCGCACCGGATTGCGTAATAGTCCCGTAATTAAATATGGTGTAAATGCCCGCGGGAATTATCATGCCCCCAACGGCCGCAAACACCGGCAGCATTGCGTTTTTTACATTGGCTAATTCGCCAACCAAAATTTCGCGTTTTAGTTCGAGGCCAATGAGGAAAAAAAAGATGGCCATTAACCCTTCATTGATCCAGTTTTCTGTACTTAAACCGCCAAAATGAAAATGCCAGAAGTTTAAATAAGATTCGCTGATAGAAGAGTTGGCAAGTAGAAGGGAAATGATAGTACAGGCGATGAGTAGAACGCCTCCTTTTTCACTTTCAAAAAAATCATTAAACAATTTGGTTAATTTCATTTCACAACTTTATTTTAAGACGGGAAATCCCATCAAAAAAATCCAATTTCCAAAAATTGAATCAGCTATAAGTTTTAAACGAAATTTTCAAAATCCTGAAGAATGGTGTAGAATAATTTTCGTTTATTAGTTCAGTTTAAGTTGATACAACTTCTTAAAAATTTTCGGGCTGAACAATAAACAAATCTGCCCGAAAGCGTGTAAAATTAAGATGAAAGACGCAATATAACAAAACAGGTTACGAGTGAATCACAAAAGATTTAATTATGATACTGTTTAATCTAAAGAAAGTACAGGTGGTTCTTTAGACTTTTCCACGAATTTTTTTGCAAACTTTCCAATAGTTAAACCTTGAATAATGATAGAAAATAAAACGACGATGTAGGTGATGGACAAAAACATTTCGCCATACATATATTTTGGAACTGACAAGGCAAGGGCCACGGAAATGCCGCCGCGCAGTGCGCCCCACGTTAATAATGGTATGGTATATTGGGCAAAAGAATTTTTATAGCGCAACAGGGTGATGGGAAGCCAAACAGAAACGAGCCGCCCGAAGAGAACAATTAAAATTGCGAGAAAACCTAAAAATAGTAGAGTGGCATTAAAAGGGATTACTAACATTTCAAAACCAATAAGGAGAAATAAAATAGCATTCATCATTTCATCAACCATTTCCCAGAATTTGCCAATGTAATCGCTGCTTAGCTCACTGGAAACATTATGAAGACTTTTATTGCCCGTAATCAGCCCTGCCATTACCATCGCAAGAGGCCCGCTGACATGAATGATTTCTGCCAGTGCATAACCGCCCATGACGATAGCAAGTGTTATCATCACTTCCACTACATAATTATCGATTGTCTTTAAAGCCTGGTATCCTATATAACCCAGCACCCACCCGAAAAGTATACCACCACCTGCTTCGCGGACGAACAACCACACTATATCAAGAGCAGAGATATTTTCATACCCGATTTGGGCAATTTTGTAAAACGAAATAAAAAGCACGACGCCCACGCCATCGTTGAAAAGGCTTTCTCCGCTTATTTTTGTTTCAAGAGAAGAAGGAATATTTACTTTTTTCAGAATGCCCACTACTGCGATAGGATCGGTTGGCGAAATAAGCGAGCCAAACAGAAGGCAATACAAAAAATCCACCGACAGGCCTACCATTTGTGTTACCCAATACAATAAAGCACCTACCACAAAGGTTGAAATGATAACGCCAATTGTTGAAAAAGTGATAATAGAAAGTCGTTCAGATTGTAATTTTTTCAAATCGAAATGAATGGCGCCTGCAAATAAAAGAAAGCTCAGCATAATGTGGAGCAGCACCGCCTGGAAATCTATCAGGCTGATTGCTTTTGTGGTTTGTAAAAAAAACGCCGGAAAAATAATACCTAAAACAATTACAATAAGGGAAGCCACAAGAGATAGTAGCATGATGCCAATGGTGGAGGGAAGTTTGGTAAACCGGATATTAATGTAAGCAAAAACGGCTGCCAACACTATTATCAGGGTTATGATATTGTATACTTCCATTCAGCTTTACATTCTCTTATTGTTGAAAGATCGCGACGATACTTATCTGTGATCAGTAAATCAACAAATAATCACATTTTTTATTTTAAAAGTTTTTACAGACTTCTAAAATAAGAAAATAGCTATCCACGAAGCGTTAATTGCCGGGAAAACTTCGAAAATTTTTTGGGAGTATGGTTTAAAAATATTGAAGATTACTTGCAACAATCTTTTTCTCTGACAAATATCGCCTTAAAGATTTTCAACAAAAAAGTGCCTATGTTTCCAAGAAATGTCATTTACCAGACGTTTTTTATTACCTCAAAAGTACAAATTAAGGCACTTCTATTTGAAAAAGTATTCCTAAATATTGCTAATCTCGTAAATAGGGTCGACCGGAGTGCAAGCTTCCATTTCAAAAACGGGGTTGATGATTCCATCGCGAAGATCATATACCCAGCCATGCAAATGGGGTAATTTTTTTTTCTTCCAGGCTTTTTGTATGATGCTGGTTTTCGCCAAATTCATCACCTGCTCTTTTACGTTTAACCGCGTTAATAGATGCTTTTTCTCATCATTTGTTTTGCAGGCATCTATTTCTTCGCGATGAATTCTGTATACATTTTTTATGTTCCAAATCCATTGGTCAAGTAAGCCCAGGCTGTCGTTAGACATGGCCGCTGCCACGCCGCCACAGTTATGATGTCCACAAACAATCACATGTCGTACATTCAATATTTCAACCGCAAACTGCAACACGCTTAATAAATTGAGATCAGTGGGCACCACCATGTTGGCAATATTCCTGTGAACAAATATTTCACCGGGATGTGTGCCTGTAATTCTATCTGCCGGCACACGGCTGTCGCTACAACCTATCCATAAAATTTCGGGGGTCTGCAAGTTCACAAGTCGATTAAAATAATCAGGATCTTCGTTTAGCTGAGCAGCCGCCCATTCACTGTTGTTTTTTAAAAGCTTTCTGTACGTTTCCATTTTTATTTTTTGATTAAAATTTTTTTAGCTTAGTGCCTTTCGCCTTATACATTCTGTCTTCTGCATTTTCACGGATTCAATCCACCACATACGCTGATTACCTGGGCAGTAATGTATGAGCTTAAATCGCTTGCAAGAAAAAGAGAGACATTGGCAATTTCTTCAGCGCTTCCAAAACGGCCCAAAGGAATTTTTTCCAAAAATGATTTTGCTGCATCGCCTTCTTTCAGATAATGCGTCATGTCGGTTTCAACAAACCCGGGTGCTATAGCATTGCAGCGGATATTTCTGCTTCCAAGCTCGGCAGCTACAGATTTTGTAAATCCTATAATTCCTGCTTTGCTTGCCGCATAGCTTGACTGGCCCGCATTTCCACGCATCCCGATGATTGAGCTCATATTTATGATACTTCCCTTTCGTGCTTTCATCATCGGCCTGATTACCTGCTTCGTCATATTAAAAACACTTTTCAAATTGGTTTGCATCACTTCATCCCATTGCTCCTGGCTCATTCTGAGCAATAAATTATCTTTTGAAATGCCTGCATTATTCACCAGGATATCTACTGTCCCAAAATCCTTAATTACTTCATTTACGAGTTTTTCAGATTCTTCATAGCTGGCAGCATTGCTTTTATACGCTTTTGCTTTTCCTCCAAATGAAAGCAATTTTTCTTCCAGGGCTTTTGCTTTTTCATCACTACTCACATAAGTAAATGCCACATGAGCGCCGTTTTCGGCAAATTTTGTCGCAATGGCTTCGCCGATGCCACGGCTGCCTCCTGTTACAATGGCTACCCGGTTTTCGATCAGTTTCATATAAATATTTTGTTTGGAAAAATAAGTGCTTTGATTTTTTACAATCTCTGCAAAGGAAATTGAAAAATTATAATTTGAGAAAACTTAAATCAGTTTTACAATTTATCAACTGTTAATTCTGGATAACTTTTTACCTTTATCGCCTAAATAAAATATCCATGGGCCCCTTCAATTTATCCTTACCGGTAGCTATCGGCAGCGATCACGCAGGCTACAATTACAAAGAAGAAATCATTTCGTTTTTGGATGGAAAAAATGTGAAGTGGAAAGATTTTGGAACGTATTCAATAGATTCTGTTGATTACCCCGACTTTGCTCATCCTGTTGCACAAGCCGTAGAAAATAGCGAAGCGGCATTTGGTATTTTGATTTGCGGCAGTGCAAATGGCGTTGCCATTACTGCTAATAAACACCAAGGCATTCGGGCAGCTATCTGCTGGGGTGAAGAACTTGCAGATCTGGCGCGAAAACATAACGATGCAAACATCATTTGCATACCGGCCCGGTTTGTAAGAGAAACATTGGTGGAAAAAATGCTGGAAGTATTTATGCATACTGAATTTGAAGGTGGCAGGCATAAAAACAGAGTGGATAAAATTGCCTGTTAGGGAAACGCTTTTCAAAAGCCTGGCATTACCATCAAACTTTCATTTCCACTTTCATTTACAGATTGCACCGCAAAAAAATAATTATCTTTTGAGTAAGGCAAAGTAATTTCATTTTTTGTAGTAAAAATTTTCTTTTGCCAAACAGGGCTCGTTGTTTCTCTCATCAAAATATAATATCCTTTTACTGTTCCGGTTTTCGGAGCATTCCATGAAAGCAAAGTACTGTTGGATAAATTTTTCACTTCAACTTTTACAGCTTGCGGAACTGAAGGCGCTTTGGCAAGATTAGCCAAATTGCAAAGATTGAGCGCAGTATTTTTTCTTAAGTATTCAAAGTCCATGAACTGAACCAGATCGCCATACTCGATTCCATTTTCTTTTCTTACATCCTGGTGCTGATGGTTAAAGTTTTCATTCATCTCTGTAATTCTTACTGCGGTATATCCATTTTTAAGATAGGGCAAATGATCGCCGCCTCTTAAAAAGCGATCTCTTCGATACACCATTACCACAGTAAGGTTATCAACATAGCGCTCTCCAATTTCTTTTACATAGCGAGCCAGTTCACGCGACTTACTGTCGTTTTCGAGGCCCAGCGCTCTTATCCGGGCGATTTCTTTTTCCGTCGCATTCGTGGGAATACCTTCGCTGAATACGCGCACTTTTGTATTGTTGATGATGTTGGTTTCATTGCTGTTATTGCTTCCAATGATATCATTATTAAGCACGGCTGCAATATCCAGGTTTTCCTTTTTTGCTTTATCGGCCATAAAGGTGGAACCAAGCAGCCCCTGCTCTTCTCCGCTTACAGCTACAAAAATGATTGTTGCAGGAAAGGAGTAACGGCTCATGATTCTTGCACACTCAATTACGGCTGCCGTACCACTTCCATCGTCATTGGCTCCGGGTGCATCTCCGGTTCTATCCATCACATCAGTACGTCTGGAATCTAAGTGTCCGCTGATAATAAAAATTCTTTTGTCGTTAGGATCCGTTCCTTTTAGAGTTGCCATTACATTTCCTAAAAGTGTGGAAACATCCACTCTTGTGCTATCGGGTGAGATAGTGGTGGTGTCAATTTTCGCTGTTAATCTTCCTTCTGAATTTTTTGCAAACTCGTTGAATTTTTTGAGCACCCAATTTCTTGCAGCGCCTATTCCTTTTGTGTTGCTGCTTCGCGTGCTTAAGGTATTTCTTGTTCCGAACGAAACCAGCGTGTTGATATAAGATCGAAGCGAATCAGCGGAAACTTGCTTCACCATATTCTCTATTTGAGGATCGCGATTAATGGTGGTTTGTGCAAATAAAATATTTACACAAAACAGTAAAGCAACAAATAATATAAATTTCAATTTTGGTGGTTTTAATTTGTAAAGCTGCGAGACCGAGTCTCTATATTTTTTTTAAAAAAATCAAATAAAAATAGAATTTAAAACTACAATCTTTTAATGAATAACTATTGTCATCATACTTTGCCTTTCAAATTTGAATTAGCTTTTAGTAAACAATCATCTGTTTAAAAAAAATTATTTTCGCAAAAAACAGATCATGAGCAAAGGCCCTATTTCACAATTTATAGAACACAATTACAGGCACTTTAATGCTGCCGCGTTGATTGATGCTGCCAAAGGTTACGAAGCGCATCTTGATGAGGGCGGAAAAATGCTGGTTTCGCTGGCCGGCGCGATGAGCACCGCTGAATTAGGAATATCATTTGCGGAAATGATACGGCAGGATAAAGTATCCATCATTAGCTGCACCGGCGCTAACCTGGAAGAAGACATTATGAATCTCGTGGCGCATTCTCATTATAAAAGAGTTCCTCATTACCGCCATCTTACGCCGCAGGAAGAATGGGATTTGTTGGAGAATCATTATAACCGTGTCACCGACACCTGTATTCCTGAAGAGGAAGCTTTCCGCAGATTGCAGCAACATATTTTTAAAATCTGGAAAGAGGCGGAAGAAAAAGGAGAGCGGTATTTTCCACATGAATATATGTACAAAATGTTGCTGAGCGGCGTGCTGGAACAGTATTACGAAATTGATCCGAAAAATAGCTGGATGCTGGCGGCGGCTGAAAAAAACATTCCTATCGTGGTTCCCGGTTGGGAAGACAGCACCATGGGAAACATTTTTGCTTCTTACGTTATCAAGGGCGAATTGAAAGCATCTACGATGAAAAGCGGAATCGAATATATGCAGCAACTAACCGAATGGTACCGCGAATTATCAACCGGAAAAGGCCTTGGATTCTTTCAGATTGGAGGCGGCATCGCAGGTGATTTTCCCATTTGCGTGGTGCCAATGATGTACCAGGATTTGGAATGGCATGATGTACCGTTCTGGAGTTATTTCTGCCAGATTTCAGATTCTACCACTTCTTACGGCTCTTATTCAGGAGCGGTTCCCAATGAAAAAATCACCTGGGGTAAACTGGATATTCACACGCCAAAGTTTATTGTTGAAAGCGATGCCACCATCGTAGCACCATTGATCTTCGCGTGGGTGTTAGGGCAATAACTTTTTATGAAAAACGCTACGCAGTAAACAATTAAATAAGCAGCATTTTTATTTTGTTCTGATAGAAAAAAGGTTGATAAGTTTAAAAAAATTATCAACCCTTTTAAAATTATTTTTTAGCATCACGCTTTTCTAAACAACCATTTGCCCATTTCTTTGAAAGTAACTTTTTTGCCATAGAGCAAAATACCTGTGCGGTAAATTTTTGCAGCAAGCATCGTAGTCAAAATAAATCCGACCACCAGCGAAAGCATCGAAACCAATATTTGCCAGCCCGGAACGTTGCCCGACGGAATGCGCGCCATCATTACGATTGGCGAAGAAAACGGAATGATACTTCCCCAAACCGCAATCGGCGAATCGGGTTTCCCAACCGCAGTGGCCATAATTACGAACGAAAGAATGATGGGCATGGTGATGGGCAACATCAGTGATTGCGCTTCCTGCGGATCTTCATTTACCACGCTGCCTACCGCGGCAAACAGCGAAGCATAAAATAAATAGCCGCCGATAAAATAAAAAAGAAAACAAGGAATGATAAGCCCCCATGGTGCGCCGGAAAAAAAAGTATTTTTTGCATTTATGAAATTCATTCCGGCAGAACTTGGCGTTGTTGCTCCCATAGTAGCATTCATGGATTGGGCGTGATGTAAAGTTTCTGGCGAAAGAAGCGCGGTGCTAACTGATGCCAAGACTAGGATTAGAACAAGCCAGATCAATAATTGCGTAAGGCCGACAGCGGCAATTCCTAAAATTTTTCCAATCATTAACTGAAAAGGTCGTACGGAACTGATGATAACCTCCGCAATGCGATTCATTTTTTCTTCCATCACGCCGCGCATCACTGCAGCGCCATAAATAAATAAAGTTATGTATATCAGAAAGCCACAGCCATATCCAATTCCCCTAGAAAGGGCGGCATTGGATATCTCTTGTTTATTGCCCTGTTTTACAATCGTTCTGAAATTATACATCTGGTCTTCATCAACGCTGTTAATAGAATCCAGAATTTTTTTGTCAATATTATTTCTTAAAAAAGCCTGGTTGCGGATCGCTGTGTTTATCTGGTCTCTTATTTTATCTTCCGCGTCTATGCCTAATTGCTTGGTAGATATCAGAGCGATGGAATCGGATGAAGAATTGTAATTGTCCGGAATTTTCAGAAAAGCCGAATAGCCTTTTTCTTTAAAATTATCGGCAGTTACGTCAGGAGGAAATTCATAAGTAATCAGATCGCTGCTTTGGAAACTATTTTTAAAAATACCATTGCTGTCTGACACGGCCACCTTTTGCTTTTCCATGCTGGTAGCAGAAAAATACGCCGATGCAAAAATGAATCCTATAAAAAATAAAGGAAGTAAAATAGTGGAGAGAATGAAAGTCCGGTTTCTTACCCTGGTGAGATATTCTCTTTTTATTACCAGCCAAATTTTGTTCATGGTTGATGGATTAATTCGTTAATGGTTATTTAGTGAATGGGTTGGTCTTTTTGCCACAACTAAATTGGCCGACTATTTTCATGGCTCACTTGTTTTATAAAAATATCATTCAGCGAAGGCAGCACTTCATTGAACGAATGGATGGAAGCCTTGTGATCTAAAAATTCCTGCAATACCTGCACCGGCTTGTTTCCATCTTTAATTTTTACATTTAAAAAATTACCCTTGCTATTTATGACATCAAAAGATTGACTTGAAAATTGCGGTGGCAATTCGTCAAACCCGATTTTGAAAATATGTTCTTTAAAATCATCTTTTACCTGGGTTACACTTCCATCTAATATTTTTTTGCCTTTATTAACCAAAACAATTTTATCGCAAATCTCTTCCACCTGTTCCATGCGGTGTGTGCTGAATATGATGGTAGTGCCATCTTTGGCCAGCTTAAATATTTCATCCTTTATCAAATTACTATTCACCGGGTCCAGTCCGCTGAAAGGCTCATCCAAAATCAATAGTTTAGGGTTGTGAAGCACGGTAGTCACAAATTGTAATTTTTGTCCCATGCCTTTGCTAAGGTCATTCACTTTTTTGTTCCACCAGCTTTCCATTTCAAATTTGACAAACCACTCTTTTATTTTTTTCATCGCGTCATGGCGGCTCAACCCTTTTAGCTGCGCAAGATATAAAGCCTGCTCCCCGATTTTCATTTTTTTATAAAGGCCACGTTCTTCGGGCATGTAGCCGATTTTTGCAATGTCGTTGGTGGGATTGAACTTTTTCCCTTCAAAAAAAATTTCGCCGCTGTCGGGATAAAAAATCCCGGTAATCATTCTAAGCAACGTGGTTTTTCCTGCTCCGTTTGGTCCCAGTAAACCAAAGATGCATCCTTCGGGTATGGAAAAGCTAATATCATCCACCGCCTTTTGGGTAGCATAATATTTTTTCAGATGTTGTAATTCAAGAATAGTCATTATTGATTTTTAAAATGAAATATTTGGCAGAAAAAAAAGAAAGCTGCGAAGATATTAAACGCTGCTAAAGCGTCATGCGTAAACTTTTATGAGTGGTACATATCAATTGGGGATCTGAATGGGCTAATTTATATATTTGATGGATTAATTAATAATAATTACGTTGTTTGACCGGACTATTAACAAAAACTTTATTTAAGGCAGCAGACCAGGAAATAATTCGGTTTTTTATTTTAAACTAAAATCCCAAAAATATCAGCGGCAACAAGCCAGTGCCACTCTTTCACCGTCCATCGCAGCACTTAGAATTCCGCCGGCATAGCCCGCCCCTTCGCCGCAGGGGAATAAATTTTTTATTTGGGGATGGTGTGAATATTTTTCGTCGCGCGGAATTCGCACCGGCGAAGAGGTGCGGCTTTCTGTGGCTACCAGCACTGCCTCGTTTGTAAAATAACCAAACTGCTTGTTTTTGGAAACGAATCTTTTGCCAAATTGCCGCAAAGCTTTTTTCAGTTTATCATTTACAAACGATGGTAATATTTCGCTAATGGATGCGGAATGTATGCCCGGTAAATAGGAACAGGCTGGAAGTGAGGAAGACAACTTTTCCTGGGTAAAATCTACCATTCGCTGAGCAGGCGCTGCAAAATTGCCGCCACCCATTTCATAAGCACGTTGTTCGATTCTGTGTTGGAAATCCATCATTACGAAAGGAGAATCACCTGCTGTTGGCCAATCTGACTGGGCTGCATTGTATTTTATAACATCTTCTATCTCAAGCTGCACTACCATTCCACTGTTAGCATAAGGGTTATTTCTTTTCGAAGGGCTCCAGCCATTTACTACCAATTCATTTTCATTAGTGGATGCGGGCGCGATGATGCCGCCCGGGCACATACAGAAAGAAAAAACTCCCCTGCCGTCCACCTGCTGCACCAGGCTGTACGAGGCGGGTGGAAGAAAAGGTTGCTGCGGATTGTTTTTCCCATATTGCAAGGAATTAATGAGCTCCTGCGGATGTTCTACGCGTACACCAAGAGCAAAAGGCTTTGGTAAAATCTGAAGTTTTTTTTGATGTAGTAAATGAAAAATGTCTCTGGCTGAATGGCCTGTGGCAAGTATAAACGAATCAGCAGGTGAGCAATCGCCATCAGCAGTTTTTACCGCTTTTATTTCATCTTTTTCAATTACAAAATCAATAACTTTTTTTTCAAAATGAAATTCTCCGCCACAATCCAAAATCTGTTTGCGCATTTCAGTTATGATAGCAGGAAGCTTGTTAGTACCGATATGCGGATGCGCATCCGATAAAATATTTTCACTGGCGCCAAAATGAACAAATAAGTTCAGAATACGGTTAACATCTCCCCGTTTATTGCTTCGTGTATATAATTTTCCATCACTGTAAGTGCCTGCGCCTCCTTCACCAAAACAATAATTACTTTCCGGATTAATAATACCTTCTTTGTTTAAAATTGCGAGGTCTCTTCGCCGCGCTCTGACATCTTTTCCTCTTTCAAGAATGATGGGTTTAACTCCGTTTTCGATAAGCTGTAAAGCTGCAAAAATTCCTGCGGGTCCGCCCCCGATAATGATTACTTTTTTGGTGGCATGTTTCACATTTTTAAAGGCGAATTTCAGTTCATTTTTTGCACGAACCGGTTCATCAACATAAGCATTCACCAATAGGTGAATCCAAACATTTTTACCGCGGGCATCAATTGATTTTTTAATAATTTGAAACCCCGAAACAGCGCTGATTTTTTTGGATAGAAATTGTGCAATGCGTTCTAAAATTATACTTTCATTTTGCGCTTCAGAAGGCAGTAATTTGAGTGTAATTTTTTGTTGCATACTTAAGTTTATCTGCACCCATCATTGTGCTAAAAAGGCAGGTCATCAATAGCATCTTCTGTGGATGAAGTAAAGGTGTCAAGCGGCTCAAAGTATTCATTATCCGCATCGGAATTTTTGCCAGGGTTTAATATTTGTTCGATGCGCCATGCATCCAGATTATTAAAATAAGAGACGCTGCCATTCTTTTCCCATTTGCTTCCTTTGATATTAAAATAGACTTTTATTTCGTCACCCTTATTCACGCGATCCACAATGCCAGTGCGGTCTTGCACGCATTGGAACTTGATATAATTAGTAATAAGTTTGCCGTTTATATCTTCAGATTTTTCTACAATAAACTCGCGGGTTTTAAATGTTTCTGTTTTTTGAACGGTATCAAATTTGGCAAATAATTTCCCGGTTAATTCATAACTCATGATAATTCAAATTTTGTTTAAAGGTATCTTCAATTCGAATAAAGATGCAGTTTTGTTTGGTTTTGTCAAAAAAATTTTTGCACACACAAAAAAAATAAAAAATAATTTTTTCCACATAAAAGATGCACATAAAAAAGTGTGATTTTTTTTTCAAAATCCGCCTCTGAATTCTGCTAATTCAATGCTGCCTTAGGTTTTAAAATTATGCCGGAATTTTATTCCATTTTTATTTAAATTTTTGAAAGCGTTTTTTAATTTTCACTGTCAAAAAACAGAGAATAAAAAATTTTTTTTTCAACAAATTCTTTTGATATTCGCTGAGTTGTTGGTCGAAATTTTTACAAACATATTTTGTAATAATTTTTATAATAAAATCCCGCTGGAGAGCCTTTTCAAAAACATATTAAAATAGCTTCAGGAAATAATGGATAATGCTTGCGAAACAGTCTGGAATAATTGTCTCAATATTATAAAGGATATAGTTGAGTGGCAGCATTTCAAAACCTGGTTCGAGCCGATTAAACCCGTGTTACTTAAAGAAAATGTTCTAACCATCCAGGTGCCCAGCCAATTTTTTTATGAATACATCGAAGAGCATTATGTGAATCTTTTGGCCAAGACTTTAAAGAGAGAATTAGGAAAAAATGCGCGGCTTGAATATCGCATTATGATGGATAGTGGCAACAGCAAAAACAAGCCATTAACTATGGATGTGCCGGGGCATGGTTACAAATCTTATTCAAACAATGAAATGGATTTCCCTTTGGTGATAACGAATCCTGTTAAGAACCCGTTTGTAATTCCGGGCCTTAAAAAGATGCAGATTGATCCGCAGCTAAATCCTTCCTATACATTTGACTCTTATATTGAAGGTAACTGTAACCGCGTGGCCAGGCGCGCCGGAAAAACTGTGGCAGAAAAACCCGGATCCACTTCTTTTAATCCATTAGTAATCTATGGCGGCGTAGGACTTGGAAAAACACATCTCGCGCAGGCAATCGGTAATGAAGTAAAAAATCTGCATAATAATAAGGTAGTCCTCTATGTGAGCTCTGAAAAATTTATTAACCAGTTTGTTGACCATGGCAGAAATAATGCTATTAATGACTTCATTCATTTTTACCAGTTGATAGACGTTTTGATTATTGATGATATTCAATTCTTTAACAGGGCAGAAAAATCACAGGATGCTTTTTTTGCAATTTTTAATCACCTGCATCAAAGCGGAAAACAGTTAGTGCTTACGACTGACAAACCACCTAAAGACCTGGAAGGCGTACAGGAAAGACTGCTTAGCCGGTTTCGTTGGGGATTAAGCGCTGACCTTCAAATTCCTGACTATGAAACAAAAATAGAGATCCTCGAGCAAAAAATGAGAACGGATGGGCTTGAAATGCCAAAAGAGGTAGTGAAATATATAGCCTATAATATTCAAAATAATATTCGGGAACTGGAGGGTGCTTTAATTTGCCTGTTGGCACAATCTTCGCTGAATAAAAGGGAAATTGATCTTGATTTGACTAAAAAAGTTTTACGAAATTTCATAAAATCTTCTTCCAAAGAAATCACAATAGATACTATCCAGAAAATGGTGTGCGATTATTTTAATGTGCCGTACGAGAAATTGCTTCAAAAAACAAGAAAGCGTGAGATTGTGCAGGCACGCCAGATTACGATGTTTTTGGCTAAAGCGTTTACAAAGAACTCATTAAAAACTATTGGCGAACATTTCGGCGGAAGAGACCATACAACTGTAATCCACAGCTGCCAAACCGTAAAAGATTTGATGGATACGGATGTGCTGTTTAAAGAAAGCGTAATTGAGCTTCAGCAAAAAGTACAGCTGGCAGCGATGTAAAATTATTCTTTTATTTTGCTATTTTCTTTCACATGATTCGCGCTACTGATACAATCAGATTTTAAATTATTTATTGTTTTACTGCAATTTCTTTATAGAATTATAACTTCACTCTTATGATACTCAAAAAAACTGCATTTTGTTTTGCATTCCTGATCGCAACAGGGTTCACTTCTTTTTCCCAAACTAAAAAAGAAAATACTACCGTAAAAATTGATATTGAAAAAGACACCGTAGTTAACTATAAAAAGCCTCATACATCGGTGACAGAAAGCTCTGTTACAGTGGAAGGAAAACGCATTAATTATAAGGCTGTTACGGGAATGCTTATTCTAAAAAACAAGTTGGATTCCCCCACTCTAAGCATGTCTTATGTTGCTTATTTCCAAAGCGATGTAAAGGATGCATCCACAAGGCCGCTCACGTTTATCTACAATGGAGGGCCGGGAAGCTCCACCATCTGGCTTCACATGGGCGCCTGGGGGCCGCAAAGAGTATATTTAAAAGATACTTCACGAACCAAAGCACCCTATAAAACCATAAACAATGATTATAGCCTTTTGGATGTGAGCGATTTGGTTTTCATAGATGCGCCGGGAACTGGTTTTGGTGAAGTGATAACGAAAGAAAGAGGCGGCGCCGGGGAAAATAAAGACTTTTTTGGCATCGACCAGGACGCGCACGCATTCCGGGATTTTATCACTCAGTTTTTATCGGAATACAACCGGTGGAACTCGCCGAAATTTCTTTTTGGCGAAAGCTACGGCACCCTGCGTTCAGCAGCCGTGGCTGATCTCCTTCAAAACGATGGGGTAGGGCTCAACGGTGTGATTTTGCTTTCTCAATTATTGACCTATGCAAACATGAGCGATATAGCACGTGACAATCCTGGCAACGATCAGCCCTATGTTTTGGCATTACCCTCAATGGCCGCTACGGCGTGGTATCATCACAAGCTGCCGAATCAGCCTGAAAAGCTGGAGCCTTTCCTGAAAGAAGTAGAAGAGTTTGCTTTAAATGAATACACGGTTGCGCTGCGAAAAGGCGCCATGATTGACTCGAATTATTTTAACCAGATTGCCGAAAAATTGCACAACTATACCGGATTGCCCGTAAAATATTTACGCAAGGCCAATTTGAGAGTCACCGGACCTCAATTTGAACATGAACTTCTCGGAGATGAAAGTAAAGTAACAGGCAGGCTTGATTCAAGATTTTCAGGAAGCGCAATGAACCCGCTCGCCGAAACTCCTAACTATGATCCAATGGATTCTTATATCGATGCTGCGTTTACGGCCACATTCAACAACTATATCAGGTCTGAATTAAATTTTGGAAAAGGGATGAAATACAAAACGTTTGGAAATGTTAGCCCATGGAATATGAAGAGAAGCGGCTATGTAGGTTTTCCGAATGTGATGAACGACCTGGCGCATGCCATGATTTATAATCCGGATTTAAAAGTGATGCTCAATATGGGTTATTTCGATTTAGGCACTCCGTATTTTGAAGGCGTTTATGAGATGAAGCATCTTCCAATGCCGTTTCACCTGCAAAAAAATATAGAATACGATTATTATTTGTCGGGCCACATGGTGTACCTGCATCCTGAATCACTTAAGCAATTGCATGATAATGTGGCAAAGTTTATTAAATCAACAATTGAATAAAATTAAAACCGTTGTTTTTTTGCTTCTCCTGGTACACCAGTTGTTTAAAAATTATAATCTCTTCGTGCAGCGTTCCATCTTATTCCTATATTAAATGAACTGGAATTTTCAAGGCCGGTATATTTTCTGAAAAGCAAATTGCCTTCAATAAAAAGGTTTTCTTTAAACTCGTAAGCCAGGCTCAGCAAGGCGTTCAGGCATTTTACCTGGTGGCCATCACCGATATAATATCCATAATCTTTAAACCGGGAAGTGTATAACTCAAATGGGTTTGACCCAAAATTTAATTCCAATGAATCAAGCCCTTGCTTGTAATAAATAGCGCGCGCATCCACGTACCATTTTGGTGCAGGCTGATATTTTAAAACGCCAACCCACTCCTGGAAATTGGCTCCCAGCGGATGTGCAAGAGGCTGGTTGTAATGTGTGTAATTAGCAACCGAATCATTATGTGAATAGGTAAAAGGCCTTACATGATTGGTTTCTAACTGCAGGTCAAGGTTTTTGATATTAAAGGCATCTACATATTTGGCACCAAGCTGGTAGCCATATTTATTTGCCCAATAACCATTATTTTTTACAATTTCATGAACGTGAAATTCATCCAAAAGCAATTGCCCGTAAAACCGAAAATGATGCGCAGCATTGGCTTTAAAATCTATTCCTGCTAAAGCATTGTCAGGACTTCCAATGGTTCCTTCTACATGACGTAGAAAAATAATAGGATTCAAATATTCAAAATCAAACCTGTTTTTTCTACCAAAAACCACACCTTCAAACAAGCCCACATTAAACGAACGGCCAATGTTAATGCTCAGATGATGCATGGCTGCATACTTTCGGTCCAAAAGATTATCGCCCGTTTTGGTAAACTGAGGCATCAGCTCCATGAAAAGATTTTCATAATCAAACTTCCAGATTTTTGTATTTAGTTTCAGGAATAAATAACTATCTCCAAAGTCGCTCAGGAAAAGGCTTCTGTAGCCATTGCCTATAAAATTTTTATCATAGCCAAATTGCACATCAATATATTTGGTCACGTTGAAAGTGAAATAACCTCTCCCATCAAAATAATCAAATCCATTGTTTTTAAACTTTTTATAAAAGCCGACCCCGGGGACTGCATTAAACTCGTCCACGCGATTTTGAAAAAAAGAAGGACCGCGCTCCTGGTTATCCGTTATCGTTGTAGAAAAGCCAATTTTATTGGCGATGCGGCCGCGCAAAGTAACGCCACGCTTGTTATAGTAAAGGCTTTGTGAGTTCCCTGATTCTCCACCGATTTGCAGGTCCAGCACAGGATTCACCGCGAGGAAGAAATCTTTCGTATCTACTTCCAGCAAGTTAGGTTTTGTGGTATAAAATGTATTCCACAAAGATTTTTTACTTTGAAAACTTTCTTTGGACCCGCTTACCCATTCAGAATTATCCATCAAAAGCGAATGAAGATTGTATTCATCAACAGGCGTGAGATTGATTTTAGAATTCATTTGTTTATTGACGCTATCAAAATATTCGGCTTCCTGCACTGCAGATCGACGACTGTAGGGCTTTTGAGCCGAAAAATTCAACTGGGTATTTTGACCATTTTTAATTTCCAGGCGGTCAAGAATGTGATATTGTTTTGAGCCTTCTGGCAGGTAAGTGGTTTGAGCGAAAATAAAAGCGGGATAAAAAAATAGAGACAGAGTTATTACTCTTTTTATATTTTGCATCGGGTTAAGTATTATTGATTAAATTTCAAGGTATGCAAAATTATCTTTTTAAAAATATATCCATAGTAAACGAAAACAATATTTCTGAAAAGGATGTTTATATCAAAAACGGGCGGATTGAAAGAATTGACAACTCTATTTCGGTAAAAGAAAAAGTTTCAGAGATAAATGGCGAAGGGCGGCATTTATTTCCGGGAGTGATAGACGACCAGGTTCATTTCCGTGAACCTGGGTTAACACACAAAGCCAATATCTACACCGAAAGCAAAGCGGCTGTGGCGGGCGGCGTCACCTCATTCATGGAAATGCCCAACACCATCCCGAATGCGCTTACTCATGAACTTCTCGAAAATAAATACAACATCGCCAAACAAACGTCGTTAGCCAATTATTCATTCTTCATGGGTGTGAGCAATGACAATGCTGATGAAGTATTAAAAATGAACAAAAGAAAAAATGCGGTTTGCGGCGTAAAAATTTTTATGGGTTCCAGCACGGGAAATATGCTGGTGGATAGCGAACCAACGTTGCATAAAATTTTTAGCGAAAGCGAATTGCTGATCGCTACGCATTGCGAAGATGAAAAAATTATTAAAGAAAACTACAAAAACCTTAAAGCAATAAAGCCCGATCTTCAGCCCTCGGACCACCCTGTTATCAGAGATGTAAATGCTTGTTATGCTTCCTCATCTTTTGCAGCATCACTGGCGAAAAAATACAACAGCCGTTTACATATTCTTCATATTACTACTGCAAAAGAACTGGAATTATTTACGAATGAAATTTCTTTAAAACAAAAAAGGATCACGGCAGAAGTATGCGTGCATCATCTGCATTTTACTGCAGACGATTATGAAAATCTTGGCTATTTGATAAAATGTAATCCGGCTATCAAAGCTGCGGAAAATAAAGAAGCGCTGTGGAAAGGCTTGCTGGACAACCGTTTGGACGTGATTGCCACAGACCATGCGCCCCATACATGGGAGGAAAAACAAGGCCCCTATGAAAATGCAAAAGCGGGATTGCCGTTGGTTCAACATCCGTTGCTTTTGATGTTGTCTTATTATAAACAAGGAAAATTGTCTTTAGAAAAAATCGCCGAGAAAATGAGCCATGCCGTTGCAGATTGTTTTAATATAAAAGAACGTGGCTACATCCGGGAAGGATATTTTGCTGATTTGGTGATGGTGAACCTGAATCAAAATTTTTCTGTAAAAAAAGAAAATATTTTATATAAATGCGGCTGGAGTCCTTTGGAAGGAAGCACATTTCCTGCAACAATTACGAATACTTTCGTAAATGGAAATTGCGTGTTTACAAATCATGGGCAAGAGAACGGTTTATGGAATATCACTTTTGATGAATCTAACAAGGGCGAAAGATTGTTGTTCAATTTTTAAATTACTTTTTACAGTAAAGCAATAAATATCCGGAATTTTTATTTTGAATAGCGGCTTTATCAAAATTCAGATAGGATGGAAACAGACAAAACCACGTTAAATGACCTTTCTATTTTTAACAGTGAGGACGAATTTTCGGTTTTTAATAAATTAAATCTTACCCGAACAACGGGCGGCCGCGAAAGACTGCGTTATATCTTTGTCCATTCTTTAGATGACATTGAATCCATCCAAAACGTGCAGGAAACTCTAAAGCTGATTATCCGCGAGCAGCAGCAGTGGCCGCTTTCGGTGAGCAATGGGTCGGTAATGATGATTTATAAATTTTATGAAAGTTCTATCGATGAACCCCCTTCCAGGCCCTCACCTCTTTCCGCCTACGCCTACAAACTGTTTCATGGCCCTGATTATTCGCTTGTAAAATATTCTATAGGCCATGTTTTTGATTTTTTAAAAGGAATAAAACAAGTCTGTTCTGTTTTTTTGCGGGAAGACGCTCCTTCAAATTTAAAGCGGGTATTGGAAAAAGCAAGCGTGCTGATTGAAAGGTATCAGTTTCAAATTGTTTTTGAAAAAGAAAAAGCGGAAGATATGAACAACAGCCAGATGCTTGCGCTGGCGTATTATGTCCGTTATCATTACAAGCAAAACTTTTTTGAACTGATAGATATTTATTCGCAATTAGATGCCTGGTATGGAATGGCGATGGCAGTAAACGAATTAAAATTGTCATTTCCTGTTTTTGTTTCTTCTGAGGAACCCGCGCTGGATGCAAAAAATTTGTATCATATTTTATTGAAAGAACCGGTGGCTTATGATGTGGCATTAAATCAAAATCACAATTTTATCTTTTTGACTGGCGCTAACATGGCCGGTAAAAGCACTTTCATAAAAGCCGTTGGCAGCGCGGTTTTCCTGGCGCACATTGGTATGGGCGTGCCCGCAGAATCGATGCGTCTTTCTTTGTTTGATGGCTTGCTGAGCAACATAAATGTGGTAGATAATATTTCAAAAGGTGAAAGCTTTTTTTACAATGAAGTACAGCGTGTAAAAAATACCATTATCAAGGTAAATGATAAAAGAAAATGGCTAATCCTGATTGATGAATTATTTAAAGGAACTAACGTGCAGGATGCAATGAAATGCAGCACTGTGGTGGTAGAGGGCCTTATCAAAATAAAAAAATCTTTATTTATTCTATCAACCCATCTTTATGAAATCGGCGAAAGCCTGAAAGGCTATCCAAATATTGATTTTAAATATTTTGAAACCGAGGTCACTGATGATAAACTCATCTTTAATTATAATTTAAAAAATGGTGTAAGCAGCGACAGGCTTGGATACCTGATTTTGAAAAGAGAAAAAGTGATTGAATTGCTGGAAAATCTGTGATTCTGTTTATTCGGTCTGAAAAGAAATATTTTTTCAGTAATTTCATTCCACTAATTAATTCTTCATGTTAGTCAAAACTTTCGGCAGCGCTGTTTATGGGGTAGAAGCTATTACTATCACGGTGGAAGTAAATGTGAGTGGCGGAAAATATACAACTATTGTCGGCCTCGCAGACAACGCAGTAAAGGAAAGTTTGGAGCGAATGGAAAGCGCTATCAAAACGAACGGCTATCATTTCCCGAGAACAAAAGTAGTGGTGAACCTTGCGCCGGCAGACATCCGCAAAAGCGGCACCGCCTTCGATTTGCCCATTGCCATGGCTACGCTTGGCGCCAGCGAGCAATTGGAAAATGCAGAAAAGCTGACTGATTATGTAATCATGGGCGAGCTGAGCCTTGATGGAGTTGTACGTCCAATTAAAGGAGCGCTACCCATTGCCATCCAGGCAAGGAAAGAGGCATTTAAGGGTTTGATTCTTCCTAAAGAAAATGCACGTGAAGCCGCGATGGTAAATAAGCTGAAAGTATATGGCGTAAGCCACATCAGCGATGTGATTGATTTTTTTATTGATGAAAATTCGATTCAGCCAACTGTAGTCAATACGCGTGAAGAATTTGCCAATGCGCAAAGTGATTTTGAAATAGATTTTTGTGATGTAAAAGGACAGGAAAACATCAAGCGTGCATTGGAAATAGCAGCAGCCGGAGGGCATAATGCAATTTTAATCGGGCCGCCGGGTGCTGGCAAAACCATGCTGGCAAAGCGTTTGCCGACTATCCTTCCTCCGCTTACTTTGCAGGAAGCTTTGGAGACAACTAAAATTCACAGTGTGGCCGGCAAACTTCCCGAAGATGCTACCTTAATTTCCAAGCGCCCGTTTCGCTCGCCGCATCATATCATTTCTGATGTGGCTTTGGTGGGCGGCGGCGGAATGCCTCAGCCCGGCGAAATTTCTCTTGCACATAACGGCGTTTTGTTTTTAGATGAATTGCCTGAATTTAAAAGAACCGTTCTGGAGGTGATGCGCCAGCCGATGGAAGAAAGGCGGGTTACGATTTCGCGGGCAAAAGTGGCGCTTGATTTTCCCTCCAGTTTTATGCTAATCGCTTCGATGAATCCATGTCCGTGTGGCTATTACAATCATCCTGAGAAAGAATGTAGCTGCCCGCCGGGCGCTGTTCAAAAATACCTGAATAAAATTTCCGGGCCGCTGCTGGACAGGATCGATTTGCATGTGGAAGTAACTCCCGTTGCTTTCAGTGAATTGTCGTCTACTCAAAATTTCGAAAAATCTGAAAGCATTCGTGAGCGCGTGGTGAAAGCGAGGGAAAAGCAGGCGGAAAGATATAAAGACAATCCCGGCGTATACTGCAATGCGCAAATGAGCAGCAAAATGCTTAAGGAAATTTGTGTGATTTCACAGGTAGGATCCAATCTGCTAAAAGTAGCGATGGAAAAATTAAATCTTTCTGCGCGTGCTTACGATCGTATTTTGAAAGTAAGCAGAACGATTGCCGACCTTGCAGGTACCGATGAAATAAAGCCGGAACATCTTGCTGAAGCCATTCAATACCGCAGCCTCGATAGGGAAGGATGGGCGGGGTGATTGTAAAAAAATCAATTTAAATTATCATTCCTTCAACTCGTTCAAAACCGGCGTTTTTACCCCGTGTATTTCATTTTGCTGTTGAGTATTCAGTTCCTCAAAAACAGTGATTTTATTTTTGCCTTTTTTAAGCCAGCAGCCAGGCACATACAGAGTTTGCTGCGGGCCAACATTCCAGTAACGGCCGAGGTTGTGTCCGTTCACAAAAACAATCCCTTTTCCCCATTTGGCCATGTCTAAAAAAGTGTCGCCCATTTTTTCCAATGTGAAACTGCCTTCATAAATGACCGGATGGTTTTTCGTGTACGCATTACCGTTATGATGCAGATCCGGCTCATGATCCATCGGGAATTGATACATATTCCAATTGCCTGTGATTATATTGCCATCAATTGTTACCGGGCTAATGATGCCTTTTAAATTGTGTACTATTTCTGCGCCGTAATTGATACGTCCCATATTTTCTACAAAAATATCCAGCGTAGCATTGAAGGGAATATCAATATCGCATGAATAAGTGTTTGTGTTTCGATTCAGCTCAGCAACTTTTTCTCCGTTTACATATACAAGCGCATAATCTCTCAATCCTTTTATTTCTAATTTCCCATTAACAGGTTGCGTAAAATGTCTGCTGTATAAGACATAACCATAACCCTGGTTCAAATCTTCAAAAGTTTGCGGCGTATCGCTTACTACAGGTTTCATTTTTTCTTTCAATGCAAAAAGGTCAACCGTCTTATTTAATTTGATAGAAGGAATGTCAATAACAGGAATGGGCGCAGGTACCGGCGGAATTTTGTAAGAAACATTTTGAAAAAATAATTTACGTAACGCATTATACTTTGGCGTTGCCCAACCGGCTTCGCTTATGGGCGCATCGTAATCATAGCTCGTAATATCCGGTTGAATGTCGTGTTCTTTATCATAATTCGCACCGCTGGTAAAAGCAAAATTTGTTCCACCATGCACCATATAATAATTGAACGAAATGCCGGCTTTCAAATATTTTTCTGTTTGTTTCACCACATTTTCTGTGGATACTTTTTGAAAAGGTTCGGCCCAATGGTCCAGCCAGCCGGGATAAAATTCTGCCACCATGTAAGGGCCTTTTCCTTCATGAAATTCATCCACCACTTTTTTTAGATTATCAATATTGTCTTCTCCATTGGCTGTTGGCAAAGCACCTGCAATGGTCCCACCTTTGAACAACCATGAACCGTCCGACGTAAAAAGTGGAACATCAAACCCTGCGTCTAATAATTCTTGCTTGATTGCAGCACTGTATTTTTTATGTTCTTCCAGCGGAATATCTTTTCTCTGCGCCACGTAAGAGCCAAATTCATTTTCAACCTGTACCATAATGATGGGGCCGCCATGGGTAATCTGTAAATCTCTTACCTGCGCGGCAAGACGATTGATATAAGTTTTGCATGAATCTAAAAATGGTTTGTTATAGGAACGGATCACCAAATCTTTTTCTTTTTGCAGCCACCATGGATAGCCACCAAACTCCCATTCAGCGCAGGCATACGGGCCAGGCCTCAGGATCACAAATAAACCCACTTCCTGCGCCGTCTTTATAAATTCAGCAATATTGTGGTTGCCTGTTTTCCAATCCCAAACTCCCGGTGATGTTTCCTGGTAATTCCAGAAAACATAAGTGGCCACAGTGTTTAACCCCATGGCTTTCATCATCTGCAGACGATGTTTCCAATACGGTTTTGGCACTCTTGCAAAATGCATTTCACCGGAATGAATCTGAATCGGTTTACCATCATACACAAAATTGCCATCTTTTATTTCGAAGGTATGTTTTTGTTGTGCGAAGGATGTGATTATGAAAATCAAAAAGAGTGGCAGCAAAAAAATCTTCTTCATTTATTATTTGTTGAATAGCTATGAATATTCAAACTTAAACAAATGAATTGGAAACAGCATAAGCCTTATGCAGACAGGAATTATCTACAGTAAACGAAGAAATAAGCAAAATTTTTATTTTGTCAGAAGAAAAAAATAATAATGTGTTCAGGAAATTAAATTCTATTTATTTTTTTCACCCAATTGAAAAACTCTTGAAATAGTAAATCCGAACATGATGTTGCTTTTATCCCACCGGCCCGTTGTTTCAGAAATAAAAGATTTTTCAGTGAGGCCTGCGGAATTAGTAAAGTCCAGTTGAAATACGTGGCCGCCGGTTCCGATATCTACACCGAAGGAAAATACGTTATGAGAGCCGGGCGCCTTTGTCCCGGGCAGTTGATAATAATATTCCGCATTCAGATTTACTCTTTTTGAAAGCCTTTGCCGGCCTCCAATTCCTATGGCGAAGATGGTTTGATCTACATGATTGAATGAAATTTTATCAGCATGGATGAGAGTGGGCATAATTTGCAAAGCCAAATTTTCAGAAAACTTTCTTGCGATTAATAATTGATATACCATAGAAGTACGGTCATTAAAATTGGTTTTTAAAGAATCAAACTGCTTTAATGTATTGACCGCAATCACCGGCACAAAAGATACCGAAACAGGCATACTTACGGCGCCCGTTGACTGACGCAATATCCTGAACTTTAAAAATGCATCATACGTTTTTTGATACGTGCTGTGGCCCACTCCAATCATAAGGTTATTATTGATTCCATAATCGAAACCCAGGCGCATCGTGGCGTTATCTAACCCAAATAAATTATAAATGCCGCTGCTTACAGGGCCGAAGCGGTGAGAGATTCTCACATCTAAAACTTTTTTCGGCAAACTTTCTACAGATTGTCCGTCTACAATCCGCGTAGTTTTAAAAGTAGCAGCGGCATAAAAGGTCCGGTTTTTCACAGATTCATTTTCTAATTGGTTGATAAGATTTGAAGTGTCTTGTGCAAAAATTTTTGCAGGAAAAATAATGAGGTATAAAAAAATAATTGCTGTTATTTTCACGAAGCGCATAAAATATTTTTTATTTTTTTTGATACAAACAGTTGACTGAAATGGTAATCTTCTCTGAAATTTTATTTGAAACAATGGAAGGAATTTTAATATCATAATCTTTAATCGGAACGGTGAAAGTAGCTGCGGCATTGATTTTTCCATTTGTAATACTGATTTTTCCGGGAACGGAAATCTTTTTGGTGATGCCATGTATCTGCAAATCGCCGGTAACTGTCACTGTCCACGTTCCATCGTTGTTAAAATCAATTTTATTGATGTCGCTTACGATGCCTTTGAATGTGGAGCGCGGATATTTTTCGCTTTCCATATAGTCCTGATTAAAATCTTCTTCCATTTTTGCTTTAGGAAAATGAAACCCGTTGTTAAGCAAGGAAAATTGGATTTCGCCGGTTTGACTGTTTAAAATGCTGATCGTTTCGTTGTTAGTAGCCGTAATATTTTCCAGGATAGTTTTTGAAAAAAAAGAAACGCTTCCATTTTTTGTGAAATAGACCTGTGCCGCCAGGAACGTAGGTTTCACAGAAAAAATAAGCAGTGCGAGGAGAGCGTTTCTTATATTCATAATTTTTTATTTTAGCTGGCATGATAGCATCTGATTAAAAAAACATCGCCTGGCAGGTCTAAATCGCCGGCATTGTATCCGATACAAATTCCTTTTAGCAAAACAGAATCTCCTGCTTTTACGTTTTCAAATTTTTCTTCCATGGTGCAATTCACTGCGCCTTCCTCGATATCTGTTTTTAGAAGAATTACCTGCTGCCCCAGATGATTTTCCAGCACCTGCTTTACTGTTCCAGACACTGATAATACTTTGTTATTAAAATCTGATTTATTAGAAGAATTTTTTCCGGAAAGAATTTTATAAAGCGTCACAGCATCGACTCTCACAGGTGTTGCATTTTTGACATCGCGGTGCGGCTTGTTCCAGATTCCGTAACCAACGAATGCCGATAAAGCCATCAGTAAAGCAACGAAAACGGCTATTTTTCTTTTTGATTTTCTTTGCATCAGAAACGATTTTACTTCTTATTATTCGGTAACTACCAAGGTCCCTTTCATATTTGAATGTATTTTACAGTGATAATCAAAAGTGCCTACGGTATTGGCCGTATAAGAAAAAGTAGCTCCCGCAGCCAGGTTGCCGCTGTCGAAAGTAGTGCCGTCATCAGAAGTTACTGTATGTGCATATCCATCCTTGTTAAACCACTTGACCGTAGCACCTTTTTTCACGGTTATCTTAGCCGGGAAAGCCATGTTGAAAATATTATAAGTTCCATCGCCGTTTGCGGCTGGAGGTGGCTGGCTACCGCCGTAATTGTTTTGGGATTTGGAACATGAAAGTAAGCTGACAATAGCCACGCTGATGGCCAGCATAAAAATTCTTTTGAGTTTCATAAAAATAGTTTGAGTTTAAGAATAAGGTTTTGAAGAATGCAACAAAATGCATCGCCGGATTTAATTCAAGTTTCATATCCGACTTCATTTATTAAATCGGACAATTCATCTTGTCGGTTGCCTCATTCATTTAAATTCAAAAATTATTTTTTACGAAGCTGCGGACTAATTATTTTTTTTAAAACGGTTTTACATCCAGAGAAAGCAGGATTCCTGCGCTGTAGAGTTTTACTTTTCCATAGCCAATTCCGGTAAGTGGAAGATTGAGATAAGGTTCTGTTGTTAGAGAAATTTTACTGCTTAATTTTTTTTCATATCCGGCAGATAATTTCAATGAAGAGAAGTAATGTTGATTTTCATTACGGATTGTATAGTTGTTATAACTGATTTGCCCCGAAGGCGATTTTGATATATAATCGTAATCTTCCTTCTTCATAAAATAGGAAGCCACGCCTGCGGAAACAAACCAATGATGTTTGGCATTGCGGCTAAAATTATAATTCACCAGCAGCGGCACTTCATATACCTTACAATTTGCATCAATAGAGGTAAGGTCAGGATAATAGTTCCAAAATCTGGCGGGCGGATGATAGTCTGAAGATTTGGCGCCGTATCCTTTTTTTGCCACGTAAAATCCGGCTCTTACCGACCATCTTTTATTGACGATATACCCGACGCCAGCGCCGTATACAAGTTCGGTTCTGCCTAAATTATTTATGTTCACTGCGCTTATATCGGGACCCGCAGAAATACTGATTAGAAAAGATTTTCTAAATTGATTCCTGCTGGCGGACTCTTTATTCCTTTTGGCGGTAGTCTGCGGATCTTTTTTATTGATTATTGAATCATTTTTTTTGTTGGGAATCGCGATAATATGTTTATTAACATCTGGCTTTTCAGATTGAGTTTCTTCAATTGCTGAGTTAGGTTCATTGGCGCCTTCCGCAGGGTTTATCTTATTAACAGAATGAGGACCATCAGTAGAATTATTTTTAATTGTTGTTATCCCGTCCGGCCTGGACGGATTTTCTTTTTCACTGCCAACACTTTTATCATTCGTATGATTGATTTCATCTTTATAATTGACTTTATCGGTGTGATTTATTTCATCTCTATGATTTATCGAAAACGTAAGTCCCGGCTTTTTTTCAGAAAAAGATTTCCGGGCTTGGAGCTTCGAAGCCTGGTCCGGAGAAATTATTTTTTCATTTTCTTTTTGGTGAGCCGACAATTTTTTATTTTTTAAATCATAGTCAGAGCTGTTTGTTAAGGTATCTGCTCCTGTTACTTTTTCAGAAATTGTTGTGATCTTAAGGTTTTCTGCTGGTCTCAACGTTAACCAAAGCCCCGATATCACAATGCAAAGCAACAGAAACCACCAAAAATTTTTTTTATTATCCTTTTTCTTTTGAGGCATTTTTTCATCCAGCAGCTTTTCCATTGCGCTCCATGCCTGCTCATCGTAAGCGGCTTCGTTTTGTGCAGCGGCTTCCTGAATTTTTATATCAAATTTATCAGGCTTCATTTTTTATTAAAACTGTTTGATGAGAAAATAATATTTTTTGCAACTGCACTTTTGCTTTTGACAGGTTTGACTTGGAAGTGCCTGTAGAGATGCCCAATTTTTCTGCAATTTCTTTATGAGAAAATCCTTCGATGATGTACAGATTTAAAATCGTGCGGTAGGCGGGTGACAAATTCCGTATTGCTTTGATAATTTCATCATAGGAAATTTTGTCTAAAGCGCTTTCTTCAATATTGGCAATCTCAATATCTTTTTCATTAAAGGAAGTAGCCATCTCATATTTATAATATTTCCGATTGTGGTCAATGGCAGTATACACTATGATTTTCCGAAGCCAACCTTTAAATGAATTCATTACATCGCTGTATGCGGGAGCAAACCGGTGAATCTCTTTAAATACTTTCAGGAAACCATCATTCAGAATTTCTGTTGCATCCTCCTGCTTACTGGTATAGCGCGAGCATACAGACATGGCATAGCCGTAAAATGAGCTGAAAATTTTTTTCTGGCTTTCGCGGTTATTGAGGCTGCAGCCCCTGATATGTGATATCAATTCTTCAGCAGAGAGCAAATTAATTACTTTACTTTTTTTTATTTAATCGTATGAATTTGTCATTCGGTTGCCTCTCATAAAGATAAAATTTAGAATGCGCTTATGGAATTAATTTTTAATGGATTTTTTTTTGATCTTCGAAGTTCCGAACCAGTAAACCGGCAAATAACCGGATTTATTATTTTGACAGTTTATTTTTGCTCAAAAATTCAACTTATTTTCATTTTTAAATTTTACACATTTATCAAATATCTTTCAGGAAATTTTCCGAATAAATAATCCGAATGAAAAAGAATATAATTTTTATCGCGTTCACTTTTCTGTTTCAAACCGTTTTTTCACAAACTGATAAAAGAGTAAACCCTGTTCCGACCCAATACCAGGTGGCCTGGCAAAATATGGAGTATTATTTTTTTATGCATTTTGGGCCTAACACCTTTACCGATTTAGAATGGGGCAAAGGGACTGAAAATGCAGAAGTTTTCGATCCAAAAGGTTTGGATTGCGACCAATGGTGCCGCGTTGCCAAAGCAGCAGGTGCAAAGGGGATTATAATCACGGCCAAACATCATGACGGTTTCTGCCTGTGGCCAAGTAAATTTTCACAGCACACCGTAAGGGAAAGCGATTGGAAAAATGGCAAAGGCGATGTGCTGAAAGAGTTGTCGGCCGCGTGCAAAAAATATGGTTTAAAATTCGGCGTGTATCTGTCTCCCTGGGACAGGAATCATCCTGCCTACGGAACGCCTGCTTACAATGATGTTTTTGTAAATATGCTGAAAGAAATTTTTACCAATTATGGACCTATTTGGGAATTGTGGTGGGATGGTGCTAACGGCGAAGGACCAAACGGAAAAAAGCAGGTATATGATTTTGCGCGATTTGAGAAAGTGGTGAGGAAGCTTTCTCCACAAACAATTATCTTCAGTGATATTGGCCCTGATGCACGCTGGTGCGGTAATGAACAAGGCTTTGCGGGAAAAACCAATTGGGATTTATTGGATACAGCAGGTTTCAAACGAGGTGCAGGTGCGCCGTCAACAGATACGTTGAATCGTGGAAATAAATTTGGGAGAAATTTCATTCCGGCAGAATGCGATGTCAGCATCAGGCCCGGATGGTTTTTTCATTCAAAAGAAGATTCTTTGGTAAAAACACCTGAGCAACTTTTTGAGATTTATTTAAAAAGTGTAGGCCGTGGCGCCAACTTGATTTTAAATGTTCCACCGGATAGAAGAGGGCTAATCACCAAATATGATTCGGCTTCCCTGATAGGGTTTAAAAAATTGAGGCAGGAAAGTTTTGGAAATGATTTGTCTAAAAATGCTAACAAATATTTTGTTTCCGGTACTAAAAAATCGGCTATAAAAAGTTTGGATAATAACTCGAAAAATAATTTTGTGGTTTTCAGCAATCCTCAAAATCAATCAATCCAAATTGATTATTCCAAACCTTCTAAAATAAACTGCCTTGTTTTACAGGAAAATTTATTGAACGGACAACAATGCGCCAAATTTACCATAAAGCTTTTTGACAAAAGCGGAAGCCTTATAAAAGAGCTTAACGGCACCACTATTGGCCATAAAAGAATTTTGTCATTTCCGGAAGAAGAGGTAAGTAAAGTGCAGTTTTTTATTGATGAGCAAAAAGCGCCTGCCAGAATTTCTTCCATTAAAAGCTTCAGGATAAAAAATGAATTAATAGAAAAATAATTCTAAAGTCATATATGCATCAATTTTTCTAAACGGTAATATTTGCTGATTAACTGGCTGTTTATATTTTTTTTTCTGCATAACTTGCGCTCCTTTAAAAATAACAGGGAGCAACCGGTATTATTAAAAGCTCCTGGATACTTAGTTTAGATTTAAGGATGTTGGCCTGTTTAATAACTGTTTAAATACGTCAAAGCGCCCTAAAACAATGGTGGTTAAATGAACAAAGGAATATGGCAAATCAAATAGTGAAATTTTTTTTAAGGTATAAAAGGCTTTATTTGATTTATGGAATTTTGATAATCACTTCAGGGACTTTATTTGCCCAGCGAAATGATAGTTTGCCCACTCTTTCAGAAGCTACTCTTGAAAATTGTATCCAATATGCATTACAGCATAATCCCGATATTCAGAATGCAAAAATTAACGAGCAAATCACTGAAGCGCAGATTCAAAATAAATTATCTGACTGGTATCCGCAGGTAAATTTTACTTACAATTTGCAGCATAATATTCAATTACCCACTTTTATTTTTAATGGTAATGTTTCCCATTCCGGAAGCTACAATACTTCAGGAGCCAACTTTTCATTGACTCAAAATATTTTTAACCGCGATGTTTTATTGGCATCCCGGACAGCAAAAGATGTTCGTGAAGCAGCAAGTGAAAATACAGAAGATAATAAAATTAATTTGGCCGTAAGCGTAAGTAAAGCTTTTTATGATTTGATACTTACGGAGCAACAATTAAAAGTTACCGATGAAGATATTGTGCGAATTAATCAAAGTTTAAAAGATGCTTATTATCAGTACCAGGCGGGCATTGTAGATAAAACGGATTATAAAAGAGCTACCATCGCTTTGAACAATGCGCAGGCGCAAAAGAAATCGGGTGAAGAAAGTTTGAAAGCAAAAAAAGCATATTTAAAAGATTTGATGGGATATCCCACCACGAAAATTTTGGATTTGAATTATGACACAACCCAAATGGAAAATGAAGTGTTGATGGATACGTTGCAAACTGTGGACTACAATGACAGGATTGAAATTCAACAATTGCAGACGCAAAAGAAATTGCAGGAATACAATCTTCAATATTATAAATGGAGCTTTCTTCCGGATGTGTCTGCTTTTGGAAATTATAATTTGAACTTTTTGAATAATCAATTTTCAAAATTATACAGTCAGGGATATCCTAATTCTTTCGTGGGCCTTACGCTCAGCCTGCCTATCTTCCAGGGCGGCAAAAGATTGCAGCAAATAAAACAGGCGCAATTCCAGATCACACAGGCCAGCAACGACATCAGGAGTTATGAAAATCAAATTAATTCACAATACCAGAATGCGCTGGCTACTTATAAAAGTAATTTGTATAACTATTATAGTTTGAAAGAAAATCTTTCGCTGGCGACTGAAGTGTATGATGTAATTCAATTGCAATATCGTTCGGGGGTGAAAGCCTACCTGGATGTAATCACCGCTGAGTCGGATTTACGAACCGCCCAAATAAATTATTACAACGCGCTTTACCAGGTTTTGGCCAGTAAAATAGATGTGATGCAATCATTGGGAAATATCAAATACTAAAATACAATCATGAAAATCAGTCAACATATTTTCTTAGTATTTGCAACAGGCTTTGTTATTTCTTCTTGTGGTAATAATAATTCGCAAAAGCAACAAGGGCCACCCCCAGCAGTTCCTGTAACCGTTACAACGGTAAAAAATACCGACGCGGTTTATTACGATACTTATCCCGGAACGGTTACTGCTTTAAATGAAATAAACATTACTTCGCAGGTGAGCGGATACGTCACTGACATCAATTTTAAAGATGGGCAAAATGTGAAAAAAGGCCAGCTTTTATATAGAATCGATAACCAGGTTTATAAAGCCAATTATGAGCAGGCAGTGGCAAACCTGGAAGTTCAGAAAGCCAACCTGATGAAAGCTCAAAAAGATGCTGCGCGATATAATGAGTTGGAAAAGCATGACGCTATCGCCAAACAACAGGTGGATTATGCCAATGCAACTTTAGCCGCTACTCAAAAACAGGTAGATGCGGCAAAAGCAAATGTTGCCAGCCTTCATTCCAATGTTCAGTTTGCCAATATCTATGCACCTTTTACCGGCACGATTGGCATTTCGCAGGTGAAAAAAGGAACAGCAGTGGTTGCAGGCCAAACGGTATTAAACACTATTTCAACGGATAATCCTATAGCGGTTGATTTCACCGTTGATCAAAAAAATATTTATCGCTTTTCTGAATTGGAACAACAAAAAGACAACGTGAAAGATTCTGTTTTCACCATCGCTTTTGGCGATGATATTTATCCTTATCCCGGTAAGATTGATTTTATTGACCGCGCCGTTGATCCTCAGACAGGAACCATAAAAATAAGGTTAAGTTTCCCGAATGAAAAACATATGCTGAAGCCCGGAATGAATACCAGCGTACGAGTGAAAAATACTGCCACTAAAAATGCGACTATTATCCCTTACAACGCAGTAAACGAACAATTAGGCGAGTTTTCTGTTTATGTATTGGGCGATAGCTCAAAAGTGCATCAGCAATTGGTTACGCTCGGAACACAAATAGGAGATAGTATTATCATAAAAGAAGGTTTAAAGCCTGGTGAAAAAATTGTTGTCGTAGGGATACAAAATTTACACAATGGCTCAGTTGTGAAAGTGAGTGAATAATGAATAGAAAGGACGGAGTTGTTAGGAGGTTTTAAGAACATTAGAGGGTTTACAAAGTTTAGAGTCGCTTGGAAAATAAGTTAACGAATTAAGAACTTGAAATGATCGCAGAAACTTTTATAAAACGACCGGTTACAGCAATTGTGATTTCGATTGTAATCGTGCTCGTAGGTATTATTTCAATAACCAATCTTCCGATTGCGCAATACCCGGATATATCGCCGCCAACGGTTTCAATTAGCGGCAACTTTATCGGCGCAGATGCGAAAACGGTGGAAGAAACGGTGACAACGCCGCTGGAAACCCAGATTAACGGGTCGCCCGGTATGTCTTATATTACGAGCAACAGTACTTCAAGCGGCAGCAGCTCCATAACTGCTACTTTTGATGTTGGCACCGATGTAGATATAGCTGCTTTGGATGTGCAAAACAGGGTTAACGTAGCGCTTCCTACTTTGCCTGATGCGGTAAGGAGGCTGGGAGTCCGGGTGCTGAAACGTAATCCGAGCTTTATTGAAGTGCTTGCTTTTTATTCACCCAACGGAACCCACGATTCAAAATTTATTGGCAACTATGTAAATATTTACATGGTAGATGCGTTGAAACGGGTGCCGGGAGTTGGCGATATCACTGCATTTGGAAGCGATTTTGGAATGCGTGTCTGGCTCGATCCGGAAAAACTGGCTGCGCTGAAACTGACACCTGCTGATATCACGACGGCTATCAATGAACAAAATCTTGAGATAGCGCCCGGCACAGTTGGCGGTGTTCCCCAGCCTGGTATTCAAAGTTTTGAATACAGCATATTAACCAACAGCCGTATCAATACTCCTGAACAATTTAAAAATATCATAATCCGCACTGATCCGGCTACAGGAAATATTGTGTACCTGAAAGATGTGGCGAGAGTAGAATTAGGAAAATTTACTTATGCAAATAACGCATTAGTAAATGGTAAACCCGCAACATTTTTATTGATCTTCCAGGCGCCGGGCGCCAACGCCTTAGAAACTTTTAACGGCATTAATAAAGAGCTTGAAAAATTAAGAAAAACTTTTCCCAGCGATATAGATTTTTCAGTTCCTTCGGAATCAGTTTCTGTAGTGAAAACTTCAATGAAAGAAGTAATTACTACACTTTTGGAAGCGCTTACTTTGGTGGTAATCGTAGTGTTTTTATTTCTCCAAAACTGGCGTGCGACTTTAATTCCTGTGTTGGCCATTCCTGTGTCGCTGATCGGAACGTTTATCTTTTTTGTGCCGTTTGGATTTACGATCAATACGCTTACTTTATTTGCATTTATCCTCGCCATCGGAATAGTAGTGGATGATGCGATCATTGTGGTGGAAGCGGTTCAGCACAATATTGACCATAATAATTTATCGCCCAGAGACGCGACCAAAAAAGCGATGAAGGAAATTTCAGCGCCGGTTATCGCCATCGCACTTATTTTGGCGTCCGTATTTGTTCCCGTAGGATTTATACCCGGAATAGTTGGAAGATTGTACCAGCAATTTGCCATTACAATCGCTGTTTCAGTTATCATTTCTGCATTTGTCGCCTTATCATTAACGCCGGCTTTATGTACTTTAATGCTCAAGCATTCTAAAGATGAAAAAGCTAAAAGAGGCTTGCTGGGCAAATTCTTTTTTTCTTATAATAACTGGTTTAGAAGAACCACCAATTCTTATTCAAGAGGCGTAGCACTTTGGATAAGAAGGTGGCCATATATTATTGTGTTGCTTGTAGTGATTTTTGTTGGATTGTTTTTCCTTTTTAAAGCAAAACCCACCGGTTTCATTCCACAGGAAGATGAAGGCAGGCTTTACCTCACTTACGAAATGCCGGAAGGCGCTTCCACTAATCGGAGCATTGATATGCTGGCGGAAATACAGGAAAGGTTGAAAGACATACCTGAAATAAATGAAGCTGGCGGATTAGCCGGATACAATGTGATTAGTTCTTCCAATAAGTCCAATGTGGGAACAATGTTCATTCATTTAAAAGACTGGGATCAGCGCAAAGGAAGTGAACACAGCCAGCAGGCCGTGATGCAAAAGATTTATCAAAAAACTGCCGATATAAAAGGAGCGAAAATCCTGGTAATAGCGCCACCTGCTGTGCCAGGGCTTGGCCGCACCGCAGGATTTACTTTTGAACTTCAGCAAACTACCAGCACAGACGACATTCAGCAGTTTTCCAAAGTAACCCAGGATTTTTTAGGCCAGTTAAATAAAATGCCTCAAATCGGTGGGGCTTATACATTTTTTACAGCCAATACGCCGAGCTACCAGGTAAATGTAGATCGTGAAAAAGCAAAACAATTGGGCGTTTCGGTAGCAGATGTATACAATACCATGTCAACCTTGTTGGGAAGTACCTATATCAATGATTTTAATTTATATGGAAGAAATTTCAGGGTAGTTTCCCAGGCAGACAGCAGTTATCGTTCGTCACTTAGTGAAATCGGAAAGTATTATGTCCGCAACAACCAGGGAAATATGATTCCTTTAAGTTCTTTAATTACAACCAAGCTTATAGAAAGCGCCACCGCGATATCTCACTATAATATTTACCGTTCCATTGAAATAAACGGAACTCCAGCTCCTGGCTACAGCAGCGGACAGGCGATTGATGCATTGAGAGAAGCAGCGGCAAAATATTTGCCCACAGGTTACGGCTATGAATTTTCAGGAATGAGCAGCGAAGAAATAAAATCCGGCAACAAAGCGGGGATGATCTTTGCTATCTCCATCATTTTTGTTTTTCTTTTCCTTGCTGCGCTATACGAAAGTTGGTCTGTACCATTTTCGGTATTGCTTGCAGTTCCTATTGGCGCATTGGGCTCTATCATTGCGCTCACATTTCTGCCAGGCCTCACCAATAACATTTATGCACAGATTGGATTGATAACGCTGATAGGGCTCGCCGCAAAAAATGCCATATTAATTGTGGAATTTGCCAAAGACAGGGTAGATGTTGGCATGGATTTAATGAAAGCTACTATCTCAGCAGTTAAATTACGTTTAAGACCTATCCTGATGACATCTTTTGCATTTATCCTTGGTGTTTTGCCACTGGCTTTTGCTTCCGGGGCTGCGGCTGAATCGCGCAAAACCATTGGCTGGACCGTTTTTGGAGGAATGCTTGCTGCTACCTCACTTGCCATCTTTATCGTTCCTGTTTTATATGTGGTAATTACAAAAGCCGCTTACGGCAAGAAGAAATTGGCCGAACTAAAGGCAGGATATAAGCCAGAAGAGCATGAAGAATTTGAAGAAGATATTGATTAAGCACAGCAGATGTACAAATAACTTATTTTTTTATTCTACGGCCGGTGATGATTCACCGGCTTTTTTGTTGCGTTTTTGATAAAATGGATACAACAATATCCACGAAATTATGGCAAACAAAATGCCTGTAAGGCTTCCAATGGTAACATCCACCATAAAATGCTGACCGAGATACATGCGGCTGTAACCTACCAGCGCGCCAATGATTAATAAGGGAATAGCGGATAATTTATTTTTAGAAGCAAAAGCTACAATGGATATCAAAGCGAAAATTGTAGCAGAATGCCCGGAGGGAAATGAGTGATAATTATGTAAAGTTACATTCTCAATAAAATAATGATAATTGGAATGTTCCAGGAAAATCGCCGGGCGCGGTTCGGAAATAAAATATTTTAAAACCTGGGCGGCGATACCGGAAGACGCGTAACTTATAAATACGAGCAGGCTTACATATTTTTTTCTTATCAGTAAAAGCACCACGCAAAAAGCAATCGAGAAAAGCCCGTCGCCAAGCAGCGTAATTCCCTGGAAAGCGAAATCCAGAAATCGGGTATGGTAAGGATTTAATAATACAAAACCCGCTGCCTTCGAATTGGCAAATAATATAAATAGCGCAAAAAACAAAAGCAAAAGATAACCGGCAAAAAATACAGTGTTTTCTTTAAAAAGAGTTTTTATCGTCATTCGGAATCAATTCGGAATTTTCAAAAATAATGAATGTAAACGCAAAAGGGCAGCGCGGCATTGCCAATATTATGTTTTTGTAAATTATTCGGTCACAAAAGCGGTTTTACAACGATTGTATTCTATTTTTGCCCTCATGGGAAATTCTATCTTAAAATTTTTTCTACCCAAGGATAAAGTCTTTTTTCAATTATTTGAAAGCGTATCTGAAACGGTAGTTCAAATGGCTGAGAAGCTGAATGAGCTGGTACATGAAAAAGATTTTTCCAAAAGAACACTTTTAATTAAACAAATTGAAGACCTGGAACATGTCAATGATGACAATACGCACAGGATTTTCACGGAGTTGGGAAGAAATTTTATTACCCCTTTTGACCGGGAGGATATTCATTACCTGGCTACTTCCCTTGATGACATTTGCGACTACATCCACTCGGCTGCCAAAAAAATTAATTTTTATAAAGTAAATCCCGACAATCCCACCTTTCACAAGCTTGCTGAATTAATTTTAAATAGCTGTATTGAAGTGCGCAAAGCGGTTACTGAGCTAAGAGATATGAAGAATATCCGTAAGATAACAGATGCTATGGTTGCAATTAATAGCGTGGAAAACCAGGCGGATGATGTTTTTGATCTTAGTATTGAACAGCTTTTTGAAAATGAACCCGATGCGAAAGAGGTAATTAAAAAAAGGGAGATTTACCAGGTGATGGAAATTGTGACAGATAAATGTGAAGATGCCGCCAATGTGATTGAATCTATTATTATTAAATACGCTTAATGCTTTAAGCCGAAAGCAAAAAGCAAAAATAACAGAACTCGAACTAAAGATGGCGGCTTGCTTTTGGCCCTTAGCATTTAGCCTCAGGCATTTTAAAAGAAATATATGCTCGTTTTCCTGATTACGATTATTGTTCTTGCTCTCGTCTTTGATTATATTAATGGTTTTCACGATGCCGCCAACTCTATCGCGACTATCGTTTCCACAAAAGTTCTTACGCCCTTCCAGGCAGTGCTTTGGGCAGCCTCTTTTAATTTTATTGCGTTTTTTGTTTTTCGTGAACATAAAGTGGCAGGCACGATTGCCAACATTATGTCTGAAAACATTATTAATTTTAAAACGATCATTGCAGCTACCATCGCAGCAATCAGCTGGAATATGCTTACGTGGTATTATGGAATTCCTTCCAGCTCTTCACACACCCTGATTGGCGGGCTTGCGGGGGCTGCCCTCGCTGCAGGCGGGCTTGCTGGTGTGAATACGTATCCCGTTTTTATTGCCCTGATATTTATGGTGCTTGCTCCGGTTATCGGACTTCTTTTGGGATTTACCATCACGGTGATTACCGTAAATATTGCCAAAAGGTCGCGGCCGGCAGGAGCGGAAAAATGGTTTCATCGTCTTCAGTTGCTTTCTTCTGCCTGCCTTAGTCTTGCACACGGAGGAGGTGATTCTCAAAAAACAATGGGATTAATTTTGACCGCAATATGGTTTTATGAGAAAAATGTACACGGATCTACGGTTTCCATACCGGAAATGGCGATGCCCGAATGGCTGCCTCTTGCTTGCTATTCTGCTATAGCGCTTGGAACCATGTCGGGAGGCTGGCGCATTGTAAAAACCATGGGGACACGAATTACAAAGGTAAATTCTCTCGAAGGGTTTTGCGCTGAAACCGCAGGTGCCTTTACGATTTTTCTTACAATCGGATTAGGAATTCCGGTAAGTACCACTCATACGCTCACTGGTTCTATCGTTGGAGTTGGCGCTACAAAACGCTTGTCAGCCGTGCGCTGGGGAGTCACTATTAATTTACTTTGGGCATGGATACTCACCATTCCGGTGAGCGCCCTGGTTGCTGCTGCGGTTTACTATATCATTCATATCCTTTCCTGAAATAAGTTGATCCTGCGGCCTGTTTTCTAATCAATTTTATCTTACTTTGTAG
This sequence comes from Ginsengibacter sp., assembly GCA_051954975.1. Lineage (GTDB taxonomy): Bacteria > Bacteroidota > Bacteroidia > Chitinophagales > Chitinophagaceae > Ginsengibacter. The sequence goes on from JBQCHE010000002.1 coordinate 569,907, forward strand.
TATGATTAAAATACTTGTTACCGGTGGTTGCGGATATATTGGCGCACATACGATTGCAGACCTTATAGAGAATGGATTTCATCCTGTTTCGATAGATAATAATTCGAGATCAACCACTTCATTGCTTACAGGTATCCGCAAGATTACCGGAGTTACGGTAAAGAATTATAAGGTTGATTTGGCTAACTTTGATGATACATATGCCGTATTCCAGGAAAATACCGATATACAAGGCATTATTCATTTTGCCGCATTCAAGGCTGTTGGCGAATCAGTTGAAAAGCCATTACTGTATTATGAAAATAATTTGATTTCACTCATCAATATTTTAAAATGCGCCAAAGAATTTAATGTGCCGCATTTCATTTTTTCGTCTTCGTGCACTGTATATGGCGCACCTGATAAAATTCCGGTAACCGAACAATCACCGATTAAACCTGCAGAATCGCCTTATGGTGCTACCAAGCAGATGGGCGAACAAATAGTAAGGGATGTAACCAAAACCGGCGGACTTAAAAGTATTTTATTGAGGTATTTTAATCCGGTTGGCGCTCACCCCTCTGCTTTGATAGGAGAATTGCCTTTGGGAAAACCTGAAAACCTGGTTCCGGTGATTACTCAAACTGCTGTGGGAAAAATAAAAGCCTTAACCGTTTATGGCGATGATTATGACACAAGAGACGGTTCGTGCATCAGGGACTATGTTCATGTTTGTGATATTGCCCATGCTCATACGCTTGCTTTGCAAATGCTGATGGAGAACCGCAATGACAGCCCTTGCGATGTGTATAATCTCGGCACAGGCACGGGAGTTTCTGTTCTAGAAGCCATCTACGCTTTTGAAAAAATAAGCAATGTAAAATTGAATTACAAAATCGGTCCGCGCAGGCCCGGCGATGTTATGGCGATTTATGCCAATAATTCGCTGGCGAAAGAAAAATTGAAATGGGATCCAAAATTTTCTCTTGATGAAATGATGGCTACAGCCTGGAAATGGCAGTTAAAACTGGAAGATGATGAAAAACTACACAGCCACCATAATTTCCAAATGAATTAATTGATATTGGCCCGAAATAAAAATTGCGATGATTTGTTTATCTACCGGTAGGCAGGTTGCTTCACTAATGCAGGCGCAGCATCCTTTTTTTTATTGATACACCCTCACATAATCCACCTCCATGGTTTCTTTTGAAACGTCAGGAGCTACAGGTCCACCAAAGTTGCCTCCCATGGCCATGTTGATGATAATGAAAAAATTGTGGTTGAAAGGAATTTCCTTTGAATTTTTTACGGTTTGATATACTTTACCATCAACTGAGATTTTTATTTCTTTAGGCGACCATTCCACTTCATAAATGTGAAATTCACCTGCGTTTGCAATCATGGTTGTTTTGCCATTGGCATGTGCCCCTGAATGACCAGGATAATGAAGCGTGCCATATATCTTATTTAGATCTCTCCCCAGGTGCTCCATGATGTCAATTTCACCACAGGCAGGCCAGCCAACGGAATCGATATTGCTTCCCAACATCCAGATAGCAGGCCACGTGCCCACCCCTGTTGGTAATTTAGCCCTTGCCACCACCCGTCCATATTTAAATGAAAACTTGTCTTTAGTTAATATTCGTGCTGAAGTATATTCGCTTCCTTCATAGTTTTCCTTCAAAGCGGTGATGTGCAATTTACCGTCACTCACTTTTACATTTTGTGTCCTGTTCGTATAATATTCCAATTCCTGGTTGCCCCAACCTCCGGCGCCTAAATTGTAATTCCACTTGGAGGTATCCAATGCGCCATTGTAATTAAACTCATCTGACCAAATAAGTCGGGTATATTTTTTTTGGGCGATACAATTTTGAAATGACTGCAGACACAGGAACATTATTGCAAAAAAGTAAGTGTGGTTTCTTAAAAAATGCGGTTGAATCTTCATTTAAAAAAAATTATGAAACTTATTTATGATACAATTTTCAAAAATAAGTGAATTAAGGCTATACGGGCAGTTATCAAACGTTTCTTACGCGCGAAAATTTTTTTGTTGTATAATACATGAGGCTCAATTTTTATTTAAATGGCAGATCATCTTTTAATTATTTATTTTAATTTCACTGACGTATTTATAATACTTTAACGAGTTGTTTTTTGGGAACATGCAATTGGTCATTCCTGCATGTAAATTTTACATTAATGATCCAGGATTTCAAATTTCCCCTCCACATCACTCCCGAAGAATTGGATAACTACCTTGAAGCGGGCTGGTACAGGATGGGCCAATGTGTCTTTACAACTGATTTTGTTGAAAGAGATGCGCTCTTTTTTCAGACGATATGGTTGAGAAACCGCCTTAGGAATTATGTTCCCTCAATCAGTTTTAAAAAGCTGGAAAAAAGAAACAAAAATTTTAAGATAGAAATTTTGCCTTTTCAGTATGATGAAGTTTATGAACTGCTTTTTCAAAAATACCGCAATTCGCTTCCTCCGGGAAGAGCCGTAAGCCTGCACAATTTTCTTTTTGGCGATAGCGCCGCTATCATTTTTAATTCATGGGGCATCAACCTGTACGATGAAGACAAACTGATAGGCGCGGGGGTGTTTGATATAGGAAAAAAAAGTGCCGCAGGCGTGGTAAGTTTTTATGATCCGGATTATAAAAGCCACAGTATAGGCAGATACCTTATTTATAAAAAAATTGAATATTGTAAACAGAAACGGCTTGATTTCTTTTATCCCGGTTACTTTGTAAAAGGCATTAAAGCCTTCGATTACAAACTGGAAATCGGCAAAGATTGCCTTGAATATTTTGATATGTCGAGGCGTTTATGGAAGCCCATTTCGCGCCTGGTGATCAGGAAAGATGTATGATGTAAAGACAGTAAAAGAATAAAAAAAGCGAATTTTTATTTTCTCAATCACCTGAAACCGCATCAGATGGGCGTTAGTTTAAACTGACGATTATTCATTGAATATTTTTAAAAATCAATTTTATGAAACCAGCTTTAAGTTTTTTTGCAATAATTATTTTATTTGCTGCATGCAAAGTAAAGAGTTCGCCCGAAGGGCCAACCACTCTGCCTTTGCCAATAGAAGGTACATGGAAATTGCTTTCGGGCACTCTTATCGAAAAGGGCGATACAACGGTTACTGACTACACGAAAAACACATCGTTTATCAAGATAATCAACAAAGACCATTTTGCTTTTTTAAGCCATGACATCAATGCGCCTGATTCTGCAAAAACTTTTGACGCGGGCGGAGGCAGCTATTCTTTAAAAGACAGCACCTACACCGAGCATCTTGAATATTGCAAGGAAAGAGAATGGGAAGGACATGATTTTACATTTGCGATAACTATCAAAAATGATACACTTACGCAAAGCGGTATTGAAAAGGTAGACAATGCAGGTGTAAACAGGATGAACATTGAAAAATATGTGAGGTTGAAGCAATAAGCCGGGGGATTATCTTACATTTAGAAAAAATTTTCTAATGTATTTTTGCTCAATAAAAAAGCAGGCAAATCGCCTGCTCTTTCATTTTATTTACCTGTATTTTATTTCAGTAATCCATCAATATAGGCGGCCAAATCTGCATTGCCGTTTGCTGTTTGCCGCTGGCTGATTTTGCTGAACGCATTCTTAAAAGTTGGATCAATATAGGTATGATATTGCCGGGGGATTTGATTCCTGAATTTCATAATTTCATCTACACCTTTTCTTACATCATTTGCATTTTTGAGCGAGGCAAGATAATTGCCAAAGGTAACCGAGCTCATTATTTTATCCTGGGACGCTGGTTGATTGCTATAATAGTTTAATAAAAATTTGAAATCTTCTTCAGCCCCGTTTTTATAAAAAGCTGAGGCTACTACGGCTCCCAATTTACCTAAGGCATCGGCGCTGTATTTTTTTGCGAGCGTGTAAGCCTTTGCCGGCTGCAGCATTACCAGGCCTTCCAGGGAAGCGCCTGCTACTGAGTACGAAGAATCGTTTACATATTTTTCAAAAACCGGTAAATACTTTTGGCTATTTATTTTTGCCAGCATTTCTATTGCCTTTGCCTGTACTTTTTTGCTTGGGTCATCAGTAGCCATTTTTTCTATCACATTCAATACCGACGGAATTGCATAGCCTTTTGATTGCTCAAGGAATTGTAAAGTAAGCAGGCGCAAGCCCCAATACTTATCATCCAATCCTAACGCAACGTTGCTCAATTTGTTTTTTGCAAAATATTCAAGCGCCTCTCTTCTATCAAGATAGTTGCCTGCGTATTTGTATTGTTGTTCAAATTCAGCGGCAGATTTATGATCGTTTTTTTCACAGAGCAAAACTTTGTCGGCATCTACATTTACGAGGCTTGGCTTTTGGGCGCTTGAAAAATAAAAAGTGTCTGAAGGGTTTTGCAGCCATACTTTATATCTTTTTTTATTGGCCCCAGAAGTATAAACATCAATTGAAGTGGGCAGCTTAAAAATTTTGCCTGATGGCTGAACCTGGTTTACGATTACCCGTTCTTTACCATTAGCATAATCATAATAAATGTCGAGTGCAGGCTGACCGCTACCATAGTACCATTGGTTCCAGAACCAGTTTAAATCCTGTCCTGTTATATCTTCAAATACAAGCCTCAACTGCTGCGCTTCTGCCGGCTTAAATTTATACCGCGTAAGATATTCATTCAACGCATTAAAAAAGGCTGAATCACCCACGTAGTTTCTTAGCATATGTAAAATGCGGCCGCCTTTATTATAACTTACCGCGTCAAAAACATCTTCTTTATCCCTGTAATAGAATCTTACCAAATTTTTGTCGTTACTACCGCTTAAGAGATAGTCCTGCATGTCTTTAAAATTTTTGGCATCGGCATCATCTTTTCCATACCGGTATTCCCTCCAAAGATATTCGCTGTAGTTGGCGAAAGATTCATTGAGCGTTAAGTTGCTCCAGCTTTCGCAGGTTACAAGATCCCCGAACCAGTGATGAAAAAGCTCGTGTGAAATATCATCTTCCCAAACATTTCCATCTACCAGTTGCCTCGCATTTTGATAGGCTCCATCCTGGTGCAGGGTTGCGGTTGTGTTTTCCATTGCGCCGCTTACATATTCGCGACCCACAATTTGGTCATACTTCGGCCATACATACGGAAATTTTAAAAGTTTGGAAAAATAATCTATCATAGCCGGGGTTTCGCCAAAAATTTTCCTGGCTACAGGCGCATATTCTTTTTCAACATAATAGTTCACTTCCATATTCTTATACTTGTCTTTTACGATGGCGTAATCGCCTACGCCCATGAAAAATAAATAAGGAGAATTGGGAAGATCCATTTTCCAATAATCGGTTCTTGTGCCATCGGCGTTTTTTTGCTGGCTTACCAGAAGACCATTGCTCAGCGTTACATTTTTTGCAGGCACGGTCATCAGGATTTCCTGCGTTGTTTTCTGGTCAGGCTTATCAATAGTGGGGAACCACGCACTGTTTGATTCGGTTTCTCCCTGGGTCCAGATTTCCTGGTGCTCGTCTGTGTCGCCTAATGGATTTATGAAATACAAGCCCTTGGCATCGGTAATTGCAGCGCTTCCGGGCAGTTTTAGTTCGTTAGGTTTGGAAATGTAATTAAGATAAAGGGTATATTTTTCATCTTTTTTGTAAGTTTTGTTCAACGTGATTCGTAATTGCATGCTGTCATAAGAATACTTTAACGGAGTTTTTGATTTGCCATTTATTAAAGCAATTTCATTAATCTGCATTCCCTTGGCATCAAGCGTTAGTGAGTCAGTCGGATAAAAATGAGGTTGCAGCGTAACCCATTCTTCGCCATACATCCATTGCTTTGGGTAGTCAAATTTTACTGATAATTTGGTATGCACCAAGTCGTTAATCCGGGGATAAGTTCCACGGTAAATTGATTTCCAGGCAGTGTCGGTTGTGGGCTCGTCTTGCGTGTCCTGCGCCATTGATGCAGAAATTGCTCCTGACAACAAAAGCACAAACAGTATTTTTTTCATACAAAATATTTAGGCTGACAAATGTAACAGGAATTATAAAAACTTCTTATTTTTCGCCCGCATGTCAATTTTAATTATTTATATTGGATAGATTTGCTACCATGTTGATTTGTCAAGTTAAAAAGCTGGTTTTTGTTTTTCTGGCAATGCTCTTTACGTGGAGTGCAGAGGCGCAGCAGGATCATTTTGTTTACCTGCAAACGGACAACGGAAAACCATTTTATGTAAGAGTGGATAGAAAAATTATCAGCTCTTCTTCGGAAGGTTATGTTATTCTACATAACGTAACCAACGGCACCTACCAGATAAATGTGGGGTTTCCAAAAAATGAATATCCGGAAGAGCGTTTCACAGTTTCCGTTGATAATCGTAACCAGGGGTTTCTCATAAAGCATTTCGATGACAAAGGGTTGCAATTATTTAACCTGGAAACGCTCGCATTGATCAGCGGCGATAAGGACACCAGTTCCACTGCTGTTGCTGTAACACAAGAAAATAATGAATTTACCAGGATGCTGGCTACCGTGGTGCAAGATTCGTCAATCCTTCAAAACCACGATATTGCAATAAATAATTCTTCAAAACCGGATGATACGATGAATGTGGCCACGCAAAAGGATTCGTCAACGGAAAGTAGGGAGCCTGACCACGCTATCGCCAATAGCAGTCCTACTCCTTTGAATGATAATAAACCGGCGGCAGACAGCAATGAAATAATTGCAACATCGCCTGAAGTCGAAGCTAAAGAGGTGCCGGGTGAGGATAGTTCTGTGTCGAAAATACTCAGCAAAAAAGACCAAAACGGCCTTCAATTGATTTATGCCGATAATTCAGCTGAAGCAAAGGACACGGTACGCGTGTTTATGCCTTCAGCAAAGAATGAAACTGATGCAGGCAGTAAAGCAACAAATAACCCGGATTTTAATTTAGCAAATCAAAATCAAACGGAATCTCAGCCGCAAGTTGATCAGCTTACGATTACACCGACCAAAATAGATTCAAGCGCAGAAAAAAGCAGCGGATTTGTATTAAGAAAGGATTCGCTTTCTAATAATGCTGCTGCTAAAAGCCAGACCGCCCCTGAGCAGGTGTTTTATATTGGCCCTAAAGAAAAATCAAAAGATACAGGAGAAGAAAAAGAGCCGGAAGAAAAAAAAGGTTTATTCAGTGGGTTTAAAAATACAAATGCCGGGACAAAAGAAAGCGATAAGGCAGAAAAGAAGCCGGCGAACAAGATAGAAGTATTGCCAAAAGTGGTTACAGCTTCTACTGTCAATTCCGATTGTAAATCCTTTGCCGATAACGAGGATTTTTTAAGATTGCGGAAAAAAATGGCCTCTGAAGACAATAAAGAAGACATGATTAAGGCGGCTAAAAAATATTTTAAATCGAAATGTTTTAGTACTGCACAGATAAAGGATTTATCCTATCTTTTTCTGACCGATGAAGGCAAGTATATGTTTTTTGATGCTGCCTATGCGCACACCTCTGATTCTGACCAATATGCAACATTGGAATCTCAAATAAAAGATCCCTACTACAGAAGCCGGTTTGAAGCCATGGTACGACATTAATTAACATCAACCAGTT
>JBQCHE010000002.1:582500-923533 GCA_051954975.1 Ginsengibacter sp.
GCTATAGCGGCCCGTACCGTAATCCGACACAGGTGGACGGGATGAGTATTCTAAGGCGCTCGGGTGAGCCGTGGAGAAGGAACTAGGCAAATTTACGCTGTAACTTCGGGATAAAGCGTACCGCAGCGATGCGGTCACAGTAAAATGGTACAACCAACTGTTTAGCAAAAACACAGGGCCCTGCAAAATCGAAAGATGACGTATAGAGCCTGATACCTGCCCGGTGCTGGAAGGTTAAGGAAGGATGTTCGGCGCAAGCCAAAGCTTCTGACTGAAGCCCCAGTAAACGGCGGCCGTAACTATAACGGTCCTAAGGTAGCGAAATTCCTTGTCGGGTAAGTTCCGACCTGCACGAATGGTCTAATGAGTTGTACACTGTCTCCTCCACGAGCCCGGTGAAATTGTAGTATCGGTGAAGATGCCGGTTACCCGTCACGGGACGGAAAGACCCCATGAACCTTCACTACAACTTTGCATTGATTTTGAACTTTTGATGTGTAGGATAGTTGGGAGACTGTGAAGCAGTGGCGCTAGCCATTGTGGAGTCAACGTTGAAATACCAACCTTTAAACGTTTAGAATCTAATCCGACTTTGTCGGAAACAGTGCATGGTGGGTAGTTTGACTGGGGTGGTCGCCTCCTAAAAAGTAACGGAGGCTTGCAAAGGTTCCCTCAGTACGGTTGGTAATCGTACATAGAGCGTATTAGTATAAGGGAGCTTGACTGTGAGGCATACGGGCCGAGCAGGGACGAAAGTCGGCTAAAGTGATCCGGTGGTTCTGCATGGAAGGGCCATCGCTCAAAGGATAAAAGGTACTCTGGGGATAACAGGCTGATCTCACCCAAGAGCTCATATCGACGGTGAGGTTTGGCACCTCGATGTCGGTTCGTCACATCCTGGGGCTGGAGAAGGTCCCAAGGGTTCGGCTGTTCGCCGATTAAAGTGGCACGTGAACTGGGTTCAGAACGTCGCAAGACAGTTCGGTCCCTATCTGTGATGGGCGTTAGAAAATTGAGTGGACATGACCTTAGTACGAGAGGACCGGGTCGTACGTACCGCTGGTGTATCTGTTGTGCCGCCAGGTGCAGCGCAGAGTAGCTATGTACGGATAGGATAAACGCTGAAAGCATCTAAGCGTGAAACCAACCACAAGATGAGTTTTCTTTTAAGGGCCCCCGTAGATGACGGGGTTGATAGGCTACAGGTCTAAAGGCAGTAATGTCAAAGCCGAGTAGTACTAATTGTCCGTAAGCTTTTTTATTTTTTTATTGGTATTGCAACTTTCCCTTTATGTTAATTTTATTAGCAGTTAACTTTAAGCTTTCAGATTATGGTTTATTGCAATCTTTTTATGGTGGTTTTGCCGAGGGTGTTCACCTCTTCCCATACCGAACAGAGAAGTTAAGCCCCTCATGGCCGATGGTACTACACAACAATGTGGGAGAGTAGGTAGCTGCCATAATTTATTTAACCCTTTCAGGAATCCTGAGAGGGTTTTTTGTTTACAGTCGGCTTCTTGTATTGGGCTAAAATACTTATTAATAGCTCTACCGGCATGATTAACGCAACCAGCGCTCACTTTTAAGAAATTGAATCAGAGAAGGATCCCTTACGGATAAAGGAGCAATCCAGGTTCCTATTATTTTGCGTTGCCACCAATTGTGCTCCGGATTTCCCGGTTTAGCAAATGAATATTGAAATAATATTGCGCGTATATAAGTCGGGGCTTTTTGGGAAAAGGGATTTGAAGCAAACAGTCCAACGGCATTGGGGTCATTATTAAGAAGTTTCCAAATCAAATTATACACCCATGGATATTCCTCGGGCGATGACATTGACGCAAACCACATTTGCCAATCGAATCGGAGCTGGTATGGCGCCACCTGGGGCGGCATCTGATCAAGGTTTACCGGAAGACCTTTATAAACGTAAGGTTTCCAGCCCGAAGTATCAAGTGGATTTGAGTGGCTGGTGCCTTCAAAAATGATATTAAAGCGCTTTTCTCCAACACTTCCAAATGCGCCGTAGGTATTTACTAATTCAAATGGATCATACGAAGTGTTCATAACCTGCCGTGAAGAAAGTAAGTTAAAAGCGGGTTGAACGCTTAAGAGGATAACTAAACAAGTTACGAGCCAGGCGCTGATAGTTACTCCGCGGGAGGGAACAGCACGCAATTGTGCTTCTTTTGCCTTCCGAACTAAATTTGCCGGAAGAATTTTTTTCAAGAAATCGTCATCAAGGCAAGCGATTGCAGGCACAATAGTTAGCCAATTCAGGAAAGAAAGATTGCCACTCAAAATAATGGTAAATTGAAATAGAATAATAACGACACCTGCGACATGCCGGAGTATTCTGGGCCAAAAGACAAATATTGGCGCTATTAACTCGGCAAGCCAATTAAATAAAACGCCCGCTTTCAAAATGGATTTTGGCAAAAAATGAAACCACCTGCTTAGAGGCCCCGGCAAGGGTTGTGTTTCAAAATGGTAATATAAAGCTGTTCCGTTTCGCCAAATTTCATCACCACGAAATTTTATCAATCCTGAGCCCATCATGATTCTAAATATGAGCCAGCGAAATAAAACGATAATGACAAACGGAGGTGCCCTTTTTGGAAAAGGCTTCATTTCGATGAGAGGGCAAAGAAATATCGCAAGAAATCCCGTTTCTAAAAGTTGGATTTCCCAGCCATATCCATACCATTCCTGGCCTATGTGAACAAATGACATATAGAAAAACCAAAGAGTGGCCATCATCGGCGCATTTGCATAGCCCGCAATTAAAACTATAGAGAGCAGAAATCCAAGCCATCCTATTATAAGAAGCGCTGTGTCGGAATGTGCGAACCAAAAAAGTGAAGGTAAGCGCAAAAAACCGGCTAAACCGGAGCCCAACCCTGTGCGTACTCGATCAAGATATATATCAACAGGTAATAAACCGTGAGACCCAACCAATGGTAAAATTTGGTTTATGGCGACCAGAAAAGCAACTGCATAAACGATTCCCAAAAGCCTGAGAATCAAAAACCTGGTAAGCCAATACGAGCGCGAACTATTTATTGAACCGAACGGTGGCCTGAAATGTGAAGAAATTGTTCTTTTCATATTTTGGATTCACTCACAATATCAATACCGTTTTTTGCCGGCTACGTATCTCAATTTACCTTAGGATGATTTTTCCGGTTTACGAAAAATTAGATTGATTTTTGCTTTATTCTCTCATAAATTTTGAAAAGTGAAATCGAATTATGATGCTGTGGTAGTTGGTTCGGGGCCAAATGGATTTGCAGCGGCAATTACTTTACAGCGCGCCGGAATATCAGTTTTGTTAGTTGAAGAAAAAGAAATATTGGGTGGCGGCGTGCGTTCTGCTGAGCTAACGTTCCCAGGTTATATTCACGACGTATGCTCCACCGTTTACCCGTTGGGCGAAGACTCGCCTGTTTTTAAATCTTTGAATTTGAGCCAGTTTGGCGTTCAATATCTCAAATCACCGTATGCATTGGCCCATCCTTTTGACGACGGTTCTTCGGTGGCCGTTTCCACTTCAATTTATGAAACTGCCGCACAACTGGGCAAGGATGCTAAAAATTACGAAAAAATCTTTTTACCACTAGTGATGCAATGGCCTTCCATCCGATCAGCTTTTCTGGGACCGCTTTATTTAGGCGCTTTTTCAAAAAATAATTTAAAATTTGCTATCCAGGCCATCAACTCAGGCAGGCATTTTGCGCAACATCATTTTGAAACCGCGAAAGCGCAGGCCTTGTTTTCGGGCATGGCGGCACATTCAATCCTTCCTTTAAACAAACTTTCCACCGCTTCTATTGGCATCGTTTTAAATACAGTGGCTCATATAAACGGGTGGCCTTTACCAAAAGGCGGCGCTCAAAAAATTACCGATGCGCTGGCCGCAAGCTTTGAAAGCTATGGAGGAGAAATACAAAAAGGATTCAAAATTTCTTCATTGCAACAGTTGCCTCACACTAAAGCGGTGTTGCTGGATGTAACGCCAGCACAATTGCTTAGGATTGCGGGCGACCAATTTTCTAAATTATATGAATGGCAATTGCGCAATTATCAATATGGCGCCGGAGTATTTAAGATAGATTGGGCGCTATCGCAGCCCGTGCCATTTACCGATGAAAAATGCAGAGCAGCAGCCACCATCCATATTGGCGGAAGCCTCCAGGAAATTTGCGATAGTGAAAATGCAATTTCTAAAAATCAAATTCCGGATAAACCATTTGTATTATTTGTTCAGCCCGGCGTAGTTGATTCTTCGCGTGCACCTGCCGGAAAACAGACTGCCTGGGCGTATTGCCATGTTCCAAATGGTTCAACAAAAGACATGACTGAAGCAATCGAAAACCAGGTAGAACGATTTGCTCCCGGATTTAAGGATTGTATTCTTGCGAGGCATGTGATGAACACGCACGACATCCAGGATTACAATTCGAATTATGTGGGTGGCGACATCAATGGTGGCGCAGCTACTATCACGCAGATTTTTACCCGGCCTGCAATAAGACTTTCGCCTTACAAAACGCCTGCAAAGGGAATTTATATTTGTTCATCTTCAACGCCGCCCGGTGGCGGGGTTCATGGTTTTTGCGGGTATTACGCGGCTCAGTCTGCTTTAAAAAATGAGCTTCAAATTAGTATCCCCAGGCTTTGAAGAAAAATAAAAAACCGGTTATTTCCTGCTTTACTGCAAAAATATAGTTGATTTGATTTGCGCCAGTACTACATTTGGTTTGCCTTAAATACCCTGATAAAATTTCCTCCTAAAATTTTTTTAATATCTTTTTTTGAATAGCCGCGTTTGACAAGCTCTTTTGTGATCAGCGGATATTTGCTTACGTCGGTTAATACTTGCGGCGTTATTGAAATCCCGTCAAAATCGCCGCCTAAGCCTACATGGTTAACTCCGGCCAGTTTGATGATATAAGCGAGATGGTCGAACAATAGATGAAACGGCGATTGCAATTCTTCATACTCCTGCGGGTATTTTTTTGCAATAATTTCATTTGCTTCGAAATCCTTTTTACCTGACGACATCAACTCCTTTTTCTCTTCCCTGTGTTTTTTAAAATAAGCTATTGCTTTTGCTTCCACAGTGCTATCCAGGAAGGCCGGATAAAAATTCAAACAGATTACCCCGTCATTTTTAGCTACCGCTTTTATCTGGTCGTCTTTTAAATTGCGAAACACGGGACAAAGCGTATAAGCATCGCTGTGAGAAACCAGGACAGGTTTGGTGGAAATTTTTATTGCATCCCAAAAAGTTTGCTCACCGGTATGACTTAAATCTATCATCATTCCAAGCTCATTCATTCTTTTCACCACTGCTTTTCCAAAATCGTTTAATCCTTTTTGCTGCGATGTGGAATCAATTTTCTCGCTGATTTTCCTGTGCCCCGATTCATATTCGGCACTGGTAGCCCAGGAGGTATTATTGTTCCAGGTAAGCGTCATATAACGTGCGCCGCGGTTGTAAAGGCTATCCAGCTTATTTAAGTCATCTTCTATCATGTGGCCACCTTCTACGCCTATCATGCAGGCAAGCTTATGTTTTTTTACAGCGTTTTGTATTTGTGCAGCATTGGTAACCACGGCCATTTTAGAAGGATTTCTATTTACCCAGGCTTGCAAAGTGTCGATCTCACGATTGGCAAATGCGAACGGATTTTGCTGACTGCCATCACACCAAATCGAAAAGACCTGGATATCCAAACCGCCTTTTCTCATTCGGTCAAGGTCACTCTGTGTTTTGCCTTCCAGGTTCTCATCAAACCGGTATCCTTTTTCAATGCAGGTGCTTATAATATCATTATGCGTATCAGCCACTACCGCCTTTCTGTGTATTTTTTTATAATTCTGAGACTTTACAGAAGAAGTAGCAATCAAAAGAAAAATTAGGCCCAAAATTTTCATTGCTCTTTTTTAAGCGGATACCTGTTGCATTTAAAAGACCAAACAGCAGGAGGTCTGTGGTTTTACCAATCTGTTTCAGGAAAACATAAAACGGGATTAGTTATCTGTTCACTGTACTAATCCCGTTTTTGAAAGCTATTGTTTTACAAATTTGCTTACCGCTGTTTGCGTTTCATTTTCATAGGTGGCTTTAATAAAATAGGTTCCGGCCGCCAATGATGCAGTTTGCATTTCAACATTATTTCCTCCTTTCACGATTTGGAAGGCCTGCCTGCGCAGTATTTTACCGGTAAGGTCTACAATTGAAATATCAACCTTGCTATTTACCGGTGAGGATAGGGTAAGGCTTAATTTTTCCCTGGCCGGATTAGGATAAACCGCGTTTAAAGTTAATGCGGCGATTTGTTTGCCTTTTATCAGGATAATTTTTGAAAAATTTGATTTCCCATCTTTATCTACCTGAATCAATCTGTAATAGGCGTTTCCGTTGGTGTATTTTGAATCGGTGAATTGGTAATTTAATACAGAAGCGCTATTGCCGCTTTGTTGTTTCGAATTTACGAAGCTAATATTTTGAAAGTTTTTTCCATCAATAGAATATTGCACCTGGAAGCCTTTATTGTTGGTTTCTGAGGCTGTTGACCATGATAATACATTATTTCCATTGATGTTTTCTCCTTTAAAATCGATAAGAGAAACCTGCAAAGGCTCGCCTGTGGCTGCGATAGAAAAATCACCCCTGTCGCCTATTGCTGAGCCAAAACTATAGACACGCACCTTATAATTAGTGCCCGCCACGGCGCTTATTGTGATTGATTCATTCCCACCTTCTGCATTTTGATCGCTGCAGGCTAAGGAAGTTAACGACCCGCAGCTTCCTTTAAATAATTCCAAAACGCCATCAAAATTACTTCCACCGGAAAGAATGATAGTTACTGTTCCTGTTGAAGTAGCAGTAAATTGAAACCAAACATCATCGTCTGCGAAGCCCGTATAGCCTCCGCAGGCATCGGCCGGCTGACTTTGCGTAGCGCCTAAGGTGCTTGCCGTAACTGCAGTGGAAATATCTATTGCTCCATCGCAATTATCATTTGCAGGCGCAACAGGCTGTGAGCCCGTGGTAAAAGAAGTAGTGGTTACACCACAATTCATAGCGGCGCCATTGGCATTCACGGGAACCACATACCAATAATATTTAGTGTTGTATTGCGCATCTGTGATATTAAATGTATCCACCACGGCTGAACCTGTAATTTTGGTAGGTGGCAATTTTGCATTGAAGTATACATTATAGTACGTTGCGCCAGCTACCGGGTTCCATTTCAGTGTAATGTATGGCGCCGGACTCACGCCTGAGGCATTGTTTGCGGGAAGAAGGTTCGAGCTGCAGGAAGGCGTTTGGGCATTTAAAGTTGCAAAACAGATAAGTGATGTTAAGAGTGTAAACGTTTTTTTCATGTATTGAATTTTTACCTAAAGTTATTTAATTCCAACATATTATAAATACTTTTTGAAAGGTATGAATAAAGTTTCTAAAATTTAAACGCAAATTAGCTTGCTTAATTGCCTTGGTATTGATATCTGTGGTCTTCTTTTTTCCTGAAAGCGTATGAGGTTTGAAGAATATATTGATAAAATTGCGCAAGCGTGCTGTTGGCCACAAAATAATAATCCGGCCGGTATTTAATTTTATAAGCGATAAGGGAATCGCCTTTCAGGCCAGTGATTCTAGAGATGGTTTGGGATGAAAAACGATAATCAATGTATTTTTCCTGTTCCTCCTCCAGCAGCCTGTTTCTAAATGCTTCCTGTTGTTTATTTTTTCTAAACTGAAACGCTCCTATAAGGCCGTCCAGGTCAAGGCCTGCAGTTCCGCCGGGGTCGTAAGTGGAATTGATACGCGGCCTGTCATCGCCAAAAATCTTCGCATATTTTTCCCGGTTTTCTAAAGAATCCAATTTGTAATTATCTGTGAAGACAGTCACAGGGTCCAGCAGTTTATATTTTTGATCCACCTTGGCGTGCAGTGAAATATCAAATGAATTGTAGTTTTTAATATCCTTTACGGGGAATTTCATGGTTGATTTACCGCCATAAGTAAAATAAATCGAATCTGTTGACGCTACATTCAAATGATAAGCGCCGGCCGAATCGGTAACGTCGGAAGCGCCGGAAGTACTATATACGCCAACATAAGGTACGGTATATAGTTTTGAGTTATCGAACACATTTCCGCTTACCTCGATTTGGGCAGAGACATGTTGCGAAAAGATTAGAAGCGCAACATGTATGCAAGTGATATGGGAAATCAATTTAAAATTCACGATGAACTACAATATTAAAAAAAGTCATGCTCTGAAATTCGACTCGTGAAAGTTTTAACTTACGTTTTCACAACGGGAAAGCAGAAAATAAATGAGTAGATTTTTTTTCATAAAACAAATTTTAATGAAGATAAAACAATTAAGCGTTTATGATTTTTTCAATTTGCAAAACCAGTTTTTGCCATTGTTTGCGCGCTTACATTTCCAGTTTGCCGAATAAATAATTGTTGGCGGATTGAATTCAAATTCCTTAATTTTATTTAGAAAAAAAATTCTAAACTCTTAAAACGTTCCAAATGAAAAAAATATTTTTAAAAGGAATTGGTTTAACATTCGTTGGATTATTCATGTCCAGCCTCATTTTTGCACAGCAGGATAAATCTAAAAGAGCCAGCCCTCCCGAAACAGCTACCGGAACTGTGGCCGGATCTACCATAACTATCAACTATAGCAGCCCTGCCGTAAAAGGACGCACCATCTGGGGCGGTCTTGTGCCCTACGACAAGGTTTGGCGGTTGGGCGCTAATGAAGCCACCATATTTGAAACCAGTAAGGACATCATGGTAGGTGGGAAAAAATTGCCTGCCGGAAAATATAGCTTATACGCTATTCCGGGAAAAGACAAATGGACTTTTATTTTCAATTCAAAGACAGGACAATGGGGAATTAAAATGGATGGCAGCACTACAGATGATCCTGCAAATGACGTTTTGAAAGTTACCGCCAAACCGCAGAAATCTTCTTCATTTAATGAAAGAATGAAATTTGATGTGGATCAAAAAGGCTTTTCTGTGGAATGGGAAAATTTAAAAGTTTCTGTTCCTATTAAATAATTAAATCCTGGAAATGTATTAAATAAAAGAGCCGGCTCAAAAGGGCCGGTTCTTTTATTTAGAAACAAACACCAAATCGTGTACGCATAACCGTTATATCTCTTGTAAATAAAATTTCATATTATTTTTTGCTTTACTGGCGTTTGTTTGATTATCCGCCTTTGTAACCGCCGATGATAGGTAATATTTCACCCGTGATATAGCTTGAACATTGTGGCGAGGCAAGAAATACATAGGCCGGTGCAATTTCTTCGGGTTGAGCCGGCCGTTTCATTGGCGTAGTGCTTCCGAATTTTGCAATTTGTTTTTCTTCTTTGTCAGATGGATTCAGGGGCGTCCATACAGGACCGGGTGCAACTGCATTTACGCGAATTCCTTTGCTGATTAAATTAGAACTTAACGAACGTGTGAACGCGTGGATTCCTCCTTTTGTCATTGAATAATCCAATAAATATTTGTTTCCTGAAATGCCCGTGACTGAACCTGTGTTAATGATAGCGCTTCCGTATTTCATAAAGGGAACGGCGGTATGGCACATCAGATAATAACCGTATAGATTAGTCTTTAAGGTGAGGTCAAAATGTTCTTCCGTTAAATCTTCAAACTCTTCTACATGAAGTTGAAAAGCGGCGTTGTTTACCAGTATATCTATTTTACCCAATTTATCAATAGTTTCCCTGACGGCTAACTGGCAAAATTCCTTATCTGACACGTCCCCGGGAATTAAAATGCATTTTCTTCCTTCATTTTCTACCAGCTCTTTTGTTTTGGCGGCATCTTCATGCTCGCTAAGATAAACGATAGAAATATCCGCCCCTTCCCTGGCAAACAGCACGGCAACTGATCTTCCAATACCCGAGTCCGCACCTGTAATCACAGCTACCATGTCTTTTAACTTTTCTGAGCCCTTATAATACGGCGCATCAAACATGGGCTGCACGTCCAGATTTTTTTCTTTACCAGGTTTTTTTAAATGCTGCTTATCCACCGGCGGTTCGGGATATTTTCTTGCGCCGGCCTGCATGGCTTTGGATTCTTTCTTTTCAGGTTTTTCTTTTTGTTTTTGCATCACCTGCTCCTGTAACTTTCTTTGCTTTTCTGCCAATTTTTCTCCTTGTACTTTGTAACTTTTTAATGTTTTCATAGTAGTTTTTTGAAATTCATTTTCAAAAAACATTCCACTAATTACTGTTTGCTTTAGTTTTATTTCTTACGAGAAAAGAAATATTTATTTTTGATCAATTGGTAAGCAAAAAATAAATGGAATCAAATGTTTAAAATGGAACAAACCTGGCGCTGGTATGGCCCGGACGAACTCGTAAGCCTTCAGGATGTGAAACAAGCCGGCGCTACAGGCATCGTTACCGCATTGCACCACATCCCTCATGGTGAAATATGGACTATCGATGAAATCAATGAACGAAAAGCTGAAGTGGAGAAAGAAGGCTTGAAA
The DNA here is from genome assembly GCA_051954975.1 of Ginsengibacter sp. Taxonomy (GTDB): domain Bacteria; phylum Bacteroidota; class Bacteroidia; order Chitinophagales; family Chitinophagaceae; genus Ginsengibacter. The sequence continues at coordinate 593,051 of JBQCHE010000002.1, forward strand.
TGGTCTGTGGTTGAGAGTATTACTGTGCATGAAAGTATCAAAACAAGAACGGGCAATTACAAAGAGTATATCGAAAAATATAAGGCTTCGGTGCGGAATGTGGCAGCCTGCAACATCCCGGTTATCACGTATAATTTTATGCCCGTTAATGACTGGACAAGAACTACATTAAGCTATAAAATGCCGGACGGATCGCTGGCACTTTATTTTAACTGGGTGGATTTGGCGGTTTTTGATATATATATTTTAAAAAGAAAAAACGCGGAAGCTTCCTACCCGGAAAATATTGCCACACAGGCAGAAGAAAGATATAAAAACTACTCAAAGCAGCAACTGGAAGCTTTGGCAGATGTGGTAATGGCCGGCATTCCAGGAGAAAAAAAAGGCTCTACAAAAGAGATGCTTCAAAAGTTGGAATTGTACACCGATATTGATGCTGACAGCCTGAGAGATAATTTATGTTATTTTCAAAAAGAAATTAGCGAAGCCGCAGAAGAAAGCGGGGTGAAGCTTGCCATTCACCCGGATGATCCTCCGTTTGCTATTCTTGGCCTTCCGCGCGTAGTCAGTAAGGCTTCAGACTTTTCGTATTTTTTAAATAAAGTAGATAACAGTGTAAACGGCGTTTGCTTTTGCACCGGCTCTCTTGGCGCTTCTGCTGATAATAACCTTCCACAAATGGTGAAAGATATTGGTGAAAAAATTCACTTTTTGCATTTACGAAATGTGGCAAAGGATGAAGAAGGCAATTTCTATGAAGCTGACCATCTTGGGGGCGATAATGACATGGTGGCGATTGTAAAAGAGATTTTGCTGCTTCAACAAAAATACAATAAGTCGCTTCCTTTCCGCCCCGACCATGGCCACCAGATGCTCGACGATTTGAAAAAGAAAACGAACCCTGGCTATTCAGCCATCGGGAGATTAAGAGGCCTTGCGGAAATCAGAGGGCTGGAATTGGGATTGCTGGAAACGCTCAAAACTAATGCCTGATGCCTTTCCGCTTTTACCCTAAATCCGGTCTTTTTTCGCGGGTAATTTCAACAGCTTTTTCATAACGCCATTCTTCAATTTTAGCGTGATTGCCGCTTAACAAGATATCAGGCACTTTCCATCCTCTGAATATCTCAGGCCTTGTATAAACGGGCGGCGCCAACAAATTATCCTGGAAAGAATCTGTAAGCGCTGAAGTTCCATCATTTAAAACTCCCGGAATTAATCTGCCAATTGCGTCGGCTAACACGGCTGCACCTAATTCGCCGCCGCTAAGCACATAGTCGCCGATGGAAATTTCTTTGGTGATAAAATGGTCGCGGACTCTTTGATCTATTCCTTTATAATGGCCACAAATCAGCAAAAGATTATTTTTTAACGACAAACTGTTCGCCATTTGCTGGTGAAAGCGTTCACCATCGGGTGTTAAAAAAATTACTTCGTCATAAACAGTTTTTTTCTGCAACGATTCAATCGCATTTACCAATGGCTCAATCATCAGCACCAAGCCCGCGCCGCCGCCAAACTGGTAATCATCCACCTGGCCATGCTTATAATCTGTAAAATCCCTCAGGTTATACACATTGATTTCAAGTAACGCTTTTTCTTTTGCCCTCTTTAAAATAGAATGGTCAAAAAAGCCCGTTATCAACTGGGGAACTACCGACAGGATATCAATTTTCATACACCAAATGTACCAACTGATGTGCGATAAAAGAATTTACTTTCATTGACTTTCTGTCCGGAAAAATTTCCAGATACAAAGAGCAATCCTGAATTTTCTAATAAAATAATATAACTTACAATACCTAAAGAAACAATCCTTATATCGGATGGATGAATCAACACCAAATACGGAATTGTTTGAAAAATTTCGTTTACTGGCCAAACGCGGTGAATCAGGAAGCGAAATTATCAATAAAAACTGGTCTGATAGCCCGCTCGGTGATATTGAAACGTGGCCCCGCGAATTGATTACTTCACTCTGCATTATGCTTTATTCCCCAATACCCATGTTTCTGCTTTGGGGAAGGGACTTCATTTTATTTTACAATGATGGCTACAGGAAATCGAAAGCGGTTGATGAAAAAGAAACTGATGCCATCGGAATTTCTGCAAGCGAAAGCCACATAGCACTCTGGCAAATTTTGAAGACTCAGATAGAAAATTTACTTTTTAAAAATCTCACTCACATCAATAATTCAAGCAGTCAAACAGAGTTATTTAAAGGCAATTTTTACAGCAAATTTACCCTTTCACCTATCCCAACCATCACCGGTGAATTTGAGGGAATAATAGGCATTTATACTTCTCAAGGCATTACAAACGGAGATAATGTGATTCAAAAAAATAAATCGCTGTTAGCCGAAGACCGGTTAAAGCTTGCGATTGAGGCGTCGGAGATTGCCAGTTGGGAATTGGATTTAATTCACGATGAGATTATTTATAGCGATAAACTTTGCCAAATTTTGGGACATGATGTTGCAACAAAACTGACGCCATCCCTCGTCAGAAAGCAAGTGTACCCTTCTGATGAACACATACTCCATGAAGCGTTCAAAAATGCGTTGAAAACGGGCAGATACCTTTACGAAGTGAGAATGGTAAGACCTGATAATTCTATCATTTATATCAGGGTAATGGCAAAGCTGTTGCAGGATGAAACCGGCAAACCTGTAAAACTAATCGGAACTACCCGGGATATTACCGGTGAGCGCCAGGATCGCAAGGCATTAGAAAGAAGTGAAAGAAGATTAAGGCGATTGATTTTAAATGCACCTATAGCTATCGCTATTTTGATCGGTCCGGATTATGTGGTCGAAATAATCAATGAGAGGGCATTGAAACTGATGGGTAAAACAAAAGAGCAAATGTTGAATAAGCCGGTCCTTGATTCCATTACAGAGTTAGACCCCGAATCAACAAAAACTTTATTAGACAATGTTTATTATACCGGCAAGCCCTTTTCCGCTTACGAGTTTCCTGTGAGGCTTAACCGGTTTGGGCACGTTGAAAAAGTTTTCGTCAATTTTGAATATCATCCGCTGTATAATAGCCAGGGAAAAGTGTATGGGATTATGGTGGTGGGCATTGACGTCACAGACCAGGTGGTGGCAAGGCACAAAATAGAAGAAAGTGAAGCCAGGTTTAAACTGCTCGCCGACAGCATGCCGCAGTTCGTTTGGAGCGCTGATAACAAAGGAACCATCAACTATTTTAACCAGGCTGTTTATGATTATTCAGGTCTTACTCAACAAGATGTAAAGGAAGGCGCATGGTTAAAAATAGTTCACCCGGATGAATTAAGCCGAACGATGAAGCATTGGAAAAAAGCCGTGGCTACCGGAAAAGACTTTTCCATGGAACACCGGTTTAGACGGTTTGATGGTCAATACAGGTGGCAACTTAGCCGTGCTGTGCCTCTTTACGACGAAACTGGCCATATTCAACAATGGATTGGTACCAGCACTGATATTCAGAATATGAAACTGCAGGAACAGCACAAAGATTTTTTTATCAGTATGGCCAGCCATGAATTGAAAACGCCTATCACTTCTATGAAAGGATATATCCAGATACTCCAAAGCATGTACCAGGATAGCCGGGATGATTTTTTGAAGACTTCTCTTGACCGGATCCATAACCAGATTGAAAAGCTGATTGCCATTATCGCCGACCTTTTAGACGTTTCAAAAATAAGAACCGGTTCGCTCACTTTTACTAAGCAGGATTTTGATTTGAACATTCTTTTAAAAGAAGTGATAGAAGAGCTAAGCGTAGTATATCCGAATTTTAAAATTAATTTTTCACCTGGTGCAGAAATCAGGGTGTATGCCGACAGAGACAGGATAGGCCAGGTAATTATAAACCTGGTTACCAATGCTATCAAATACTCGCCGAAAAGCAGGGATATTTATATTTCTTCAAAAATGAATGAAAAGAGTGTTATGATTTCTGTAAGAGATGAAGGCATAGGCATCGAGAAAAATTTTCAGCGGAAGATTTTTGAGCGGTTTTACAGGGTGGAAGGAAAAAGCGAGAAAACCTTTCCCGGCTTTGGTATCGGGCTGTTTATCGCGTCTGAAATTATTCGTCGACATAAAGGCAGTATTGGTGTGGAAAGCGAACCGGGCAAAGGATCGCGGTTTTATTTTTCATTGCCCTTAGCAAAGAAATAAATAATACTGTTTTTTATTGTAAAAAATCATCCAGTCGTCTTTTTTCTTTTTTGGTAGGCCGGCCCTGCTTGCTCTGCCTTTTTCCGGTATTAAAAATAAATGCGCTCGCCTGCGTTTTATCTGTTTCTTCTTCAGGAGAAAGGTCAATGTAATGTTTGATAGCCTCTTCATAACCTACCCGGTTATGAATTAGCGACGTTACTTCAATTTTCCATTTTTTGGAACTGGTTTTTATTTCATATTGATCGCCCACCGCTACGGTTTTAGCGGGTTTTACGGCAGCGCCATTGCTTTTTACTTTTCCGTTTGCACAAGCCTCGGCAGCCAGGCTGCGTGTTTTAAAAATCCGTATCGACCAAAGAAATTTATCCATCCTTATTTTTTCTTTTTCAGCCATAGGCAAAAGTATTTCTTTATGTTAAAGGGAAAAAAGCCTAATGCTGTTTTCTTATTTTTACCCGAAAAATAGTCTATGAACCGAAATCCACTTAAAATTTTACTGGTCATTGTTTTTATAATTGGCAACCTTTCAGCTTTCTCACAATTCAGGCCAAAACGCGTTTACTGGACTGAAGATGGCAACAGTACTTTGATTATAAGAGATGGCAGCATTATAAAGACAGATATCGAAAGTGGTGAACCAACCATAGTGGTGGATCGTAAGCAATTAATTCCCGCCGGTGCAACACAACCTTTGCAATTTAATATTTACAGTTTTTCTTCAGATTATAAGCAGTTGTTGATATTTACCAACACAGCAAAAGTTTGGAGATATCATACGCGTGGAGATTACTGGGTTTTGGATGTGGCTGCCAACAAGCTTTTCCAGTTGGGTAAATCGCTTCCTTCCCAGTCACTCATGTTTGCAAAAATATCTCCGGACGGCAAATATGCAGCTTATGTAAGCGGCCATAACATTTACGTAGAAGATCTCGCCACTCATAAAATAAAGGCACTAACGGTAGATGGTACACGAAAATTCATCAACGGAACTTTTGACTGGGTGTATGAAGAAGAATTCGGTTGCCGTGATGGATTTAGATGGAGTCCTGATAGTAAGAAAATTGCTTTCTGGCAGGTGGATGGAAGAAAAACGCGCGATTATTATATGTTGAACACTACTGATTCTGTTTATTCCGTCGTGATACCTGTTGAATATCCTAAGGTAGGTCAGCCGCCCAGCCCGGTTCGTATTGGGGTGGCCAATATCGATAATAGCAATATTAAATGGATGAAAATTCCGGGCGATCCGCAGCAGCATTATATTCCCCGTATGGAATGGGCCGATAATTCATCACAGGTGGTGTTACAGCAATTGAACAGAAAACAAAACGAAAGCAAATTGTTTTTTTGTGATGTAAATACAGGCGCAGCCAATAATTTTTATACGGAAGACGACACAGCTTTTATTGACATAAAATCCAGGTGGAATAATGATGATCCTACCGGCTGGGATTGGCTCAATAATGGCAAGGATTTTTTGTGGGTAACAGAAAAAGATGGCTGGCGACATATTTACGTTGTAAACCGGCAAGGCAAAGAAACGCTTGTTACCAAAGGCGATTACGATATTGACAACATCAAATGTATCGATGAAAAAAATGGCTATGTATATTTCATGGCTTCTCCTGATAATGCCACCCAGTTGTACCTGTACCGCACTAAGCTGAATGGCTCAGGCAAACTGGAATCGCTTTCGCCTGTAAATGAAACAGGTACTCATGATTATAATATTTCCCCGGGCGCAAAGTTTGCCGTTCACTGGTTTTCAAATTACAAAACTTACCCTGCCTCCGAATGGATTTCATTACCGGACGGCAAGCCTTTGGACCCACAGAGAAGTATTGCTAATAATTTAAAAGTAGATGAGAACAGTAATGTAAAATATTTTAAAGTAACCACCGAGGATAGCATTACTTTGGATGGCTGGATGGTATACCCCGATAATTTTGATTCCACCAAAAAATATCCCGTGGTCTTTTACGTGTATGGCGAACCGGCCTCATCTACTGTAGACGATAGATTTGGCGGGCAGAATAATTTTTTATACCAGGGCAATATGAGCAAAGACGGCTATTTCCAGGTATCGGTAGACAACCGGGGAACGCCATCGCTCAGGGGCGCTGCGTGGCGCAAGGCTATCTATGGACAGATCGGGCGCTTAAATATTCGTGACCAGGCCATGGCGGCAAAAAAGATATTGGAAAAACCCTGGTTTGATAAAGACCGGGTAGCCGTTTGGGGCTGGAGTGGCGGAGGATCTTCCACGCTGAACCTGATGTTTCAACATCCCGAGATTTACAAAACAGGGATATCAATAGCGGCAGTTACCAATCTTTTATATTACGATAATATTTACGAGGAAAGATACATGGGGCTGATACCGGAAAATAAAGAAAACTATATTTTAGGATCGGCCATTCATTATGCAAAAAATTTACAGGGAAATTTGCTTTTTATTCATGGCACAGGCGATGATAATGTTCAATATGATAATGCGGAAGCCTTGCTGAACGAATTAATAAAATACAATAAGCAATTTCAATTTATGCCTTATCCTAATCGCACCCATTCTATTTCAGAGGGCGAAGGCACACAAATTCATTTGTCCACTTTATATACCGAATATTTAAAAAAATATTGCCCTCCGGGTGCTAAGTGAGCGATATTTTATTTTCAAAAAAAGATTAGTTTGAAAATAAAAATTCTGCTTATTTATCGGTTTACTGTGGAAAAAATGAATGCAAGAATTCGAAAAGTAGAATCGTAATCTGACTTATAGAAAATCTAATGAAAAAGTATCGGGGAGCGGACTTGAACCGCCGACCTTCGGGTTATGAATCCGATGCTCTAACCAGCTGAGCTACCCCGACTTTTTGGGCGGCGAAGATAATACATTGCATAAAAAATTCAATGCAAAATGTGTGATTTTCATTTGTGCTTAACTGATTCTTCAAGCCATTTGCCAGTAAAGCAATAAAAAGGCGCTAAAATTATTTTAAATCAAACGGTTGCACAATCCGCTGCATTCAAAAAATAAACAGCCATAATTTTTGATTTGAAGATTATCTTTTTTAGCTAACTTCGGTTCTGCTTTATTTGTTACTTATCGTCTTGCTTGATTTTGATTACAGATAAAAAATACAATGAGAATGAAGTCCTGCTTCTTGTTTCACAGGGAGATGAAATGGCTTTCAGGGAACTGTTCGCGCATTACCAAAACAAATTGTACAGCATTGCTTTACGGCTAACGCGTTCTTCTACTTTGTCAGAAGAAATCGTTGAAGATGTTTTCTTAAAAATCTGGCTGAAGAGGAACGGTCTAATGGAAATACAAAATTTCAGCGCCTATCTTTTTGTGATTACCAGGAACCGGGTCTACAAAACGCTGAAACAAATAGCCAAAAACTACAAAACCGTGGTTCTCACTGAAGATAATAAGATTGCGGCGAATGAAAACATTGAAGATTACCTTATCAATAAAGAATATTCAACCGTGTTGCACGAAGCCGTTACGCGACTTCCGCAAAAACAAAAAGAGGTGTACAGTTTAATAAAAGAGCATGGATTGAAGAGAGACGAAGCGGCTTATGTTTTAAATTTGAAACCGGAAACCATAAAATCGCATCTTGCTGAAGCAATGAAAAATATCAGGTCGTATTGCACGCTATATCTTGATATGATGCTTTTAATTCCTGTTTTTGTTTTTTACTTCATTGCCTGATATTCCAGGTATAACACCGTTTGATAAGGCGTATTCAATGGGTGTAAAAAATGCTTTGTAAAAATTTGAATCAACTTTTTCTGAAAATAAAATTCGTCCATAATATAAATTTTAGATCATGAAGCAAACTGCAAAAAAGTTATTTTCAAAAATGCAAAACCTGGAACCGGTGATGGAACCGGCAGGTCAATCGTCGCATGAAATAGCAAAAGATGATCGTCGTAGCTTTTTGAAAAAAGCCGCAATTGGTGGCCTCTCTTTAGGGGCGTTTTCTTTTGCCCCGATTGAAAAAACGCTCGATTATACCACTCAGAAAATAAACAGGTATTCAGCCCCTTCCGATCTCAAAATTACCGACATGCGTATTGCTGATTTCGAAATTTGTCCTATTCTTAAAATATATACCAACCAGGGCGTGTACGGCCTGGGCGATGTAAGGGATGGAGCAGACAAGCGATATGCATTGGAATTAAAAAGCAGGATACTGGGGATGAATCCCTGTAATGTTGAAATGATCTTTAAAAAAATTAAGCAGTTCGGCGGGCCGAGCCGGCAGGCGGGAGGCGTTTGTGCAGTGGAAATGGCTTTGTGGGATATTATCGGGAAGGTGTATAATATTCCCGTTTATCAATGTTTAGGCGGAAAATATCGCGACCAGGTCAGGATATATTGCGATACTACCGCTACTGAAAAAACGCCTGATGGCTATGCAAAAAAAATGAAAGAACGTCTGAACATGGGCTTCACCTGGCTGAAGATGGATATGGGCATAGAATTGCTTAAAGATGTTCCGAATGCTTTGGTGAATGCTGATTTTTGGGAAAAGCAGAAAGGTGGTATGAATCAGTGGGGAGATAACGGTTCTACGAGTTTTGCACAGACAAAACATCCGTTTACTGCAGTTCAGATAACCCCCAAAGGAATTGATTACCTGGCTCAATTTGCAGCGGATGTACGCGCCGCAGTGGGCTATGATGTGCCGTTGTGTACGGATCATTGGGGCCACATAGGCGTAAATGAAGCACTTAAGCTAACCAAAGCCATGGAGCCTTACGACCTGGCATGGATGGAAGATTTGATTCCCTGGTTTTATACAGAACAATGGAAACAGATTACTGATTCTACAACTACGCCAACGCTTACCGGCGAAGATTGTTACCTGCTCAGCGATTTTAAACCTTTGATTGATAACCACGCAGTAGATATAATTCATCCTGATATTAACTCTTCAGGCGGAATTTTAGAAACCAAAAAAATCGGCGATTATGCCGAAGATAATGGCATCGCTATGGCGCTTCATCACTATGCTACACCCATCTCCTACATGGCAAGCGTGCACGTGGCTGCTGCTACTCAAAATTTTCTTGCATTGGAAGATAATGGCATTTATTACCCCTACTGGGACGATCTGGTAAAAGGCGTAAGTAAGCCTATCATTAATAAAGGATATGTGCAGGTTCCTGAAAAACCAGGCCTGGGCGTAGAATTAAATGATGAGGTAGTGAAACAGCATTTGATAAAAGGAGGCGGCTTTTTTGAGCCGACGCCTGAATGGGATACACTTCGCTCATGGGACAGGACGTATAGCTAAGGAGAATCTTTTCCTCTGGCCTACCAATCAAAATTTCCGGAAAAGTAAGAAGAGAAATCGTGAGCTATTATCTGTTTAAATCAAATATTTATGAAAAAAATTTTTATTGCAATCCCTTTTTTGTTTTTATTTTTTTATGCTTCAAAGGCGCAGCAAGTAGGGGCATCCCCCGAATACATTAAAACGTTGACTTCACAATGGAAAGGCCCTCGGTTCGAGGATGGCCGCCCGAAAGTTTCGGATGCCATTTTACATCGGCTAAAAAAAGTGGCGATGGAAGAAGCATGGGGTTATTTAAGAGGCCATGGCTTTGAAAACCAGTTTGAGGCAGATTGGAAAATTCTTCATGTCGATAGCCCAATGACCGGGCGCGTGGTTACCGCTCAATACATGCCTGAACGCCCGGATTTTAAAAAAGTAATCAGGACAGCAGGATTGTCTGAAGGCCGCGATAGCTCTGGTGGTACCAACTCCTGGCCTATTGATATTTTAAAACCCGGCGACGTGTATGTGGCGGATGGCTATGACAGGATTATAGATGGCACACTAATAGGTTCCAATTTAGGAAATGCAATCTACGCCAACTCACACAACGGCGTCATTTTTTATGGCTCAGTTAGGGATGAAGGAGGTTTAAATGAAATTGAAGGTTTTAATGCATGGACACGTGGCCAGGATCCTTCCTACCTTCAACAGGAAATGCTGACCTCAATTAATTTTCCGATTCGCGTTGGAAGGGCTATTGTACTGCCCGGAGATGTAGTATTGGCCAACAAATACGGGACTATTTTTATCCCTGCCTATTTGGTAAATGATTTGGTACTCTCCGGCGAAATTATTCATTTGCGCGACGAGTTTGGGTTTCAGCGGTTGCGTGAAAAAAAATATACAGCCGGCGAAATTGACAGTAAATGGACAAAAACGATAGAAAAAGATTTTTCTGACTGGCTTAAAAATTATCCTGATAACAAATTACCAATGACCAGGAAAGAATTGAACGATTATTTGGAAGCGCATTGAGTGCCTTCACGCAGCCATCAAAAAAATATTTTCAGCATTTCATTTTTACTGTAAAACTGCCAATTCGGATGATAAACTTTAAGTATTGAGAAACCGATCCCAAAAGGAATACAAGAAAACACTGGTAACTCCGGCACAAACTAGAAGCTTGGAAAGAAATTCCACCAAATCGCCTGTCTTTAAAGTTTTACTTCTTTTAAACAATCGGTATCCGAAGCTTTCGCCGCCAGTAAACCGGTTTTTTCAATTAATTCATTTTCCTTATTTTCGATTATGCTTTAACGTCTTTTTAACTTTCTGCCTTTGCTTACTGAACAATCGTATAACGAACAAAAATTAATTCAACTCGTCGCCCAAAGTGATGAGATTGCTTTTGGCCAGTTGTTTGATCATTACCGAAACAAGATCTATACAGTGGCTTTAAATCTTACGCATTCAACAACTGTTGCTGAGGAAATTGTTGAAGATGTTTTTTTAAAAGTATGGTCGAAAAGGTCTACATTAAATGAGATTGGGAATTTTAACGCGTATATTTATGTTATTGCCCGAAATGAAACGTATAAGGTTTTAAAACAGATTGGTAAAAACTACAAAGTGGTTTTGCTGGCAGAAATGGATGCCTCTCTCATTGATAACCGTACAGACGAATATTTGATTAGCAAAGAAATGACTTCTCTGCTTCAAAAGGCGATCGATCGGCTTCCTCATCAACAAAAGCAAGTGTATAAATTGATAAAAGACGGCGATTTGAAACGCGGTGAAGTTGCTAAGCTGCTCCAAATACAGCCTGAAACGGTAAAGTTTCATCTCGCTCAAGCCATGAAAAATATTCGAGCCTACTGTATGCTTCATTTAAGTTCTTCTCTTGGGCTCATGTTCTTCTTATCCCATCTTTTTGAAGATTCAAAATAATTTTTTAGAATCACCTACCCAAAAGCCTTCTTTAGCCACTCTTATAAATAGAGAAGAAATTAGCAAGACCGAATTAGCCTTTATTTATTATGTCAGTCTCACGATTAGAATACTTATTTGACTGTTATTTACATCAGAATTGCTCTGTCGATGAGGAAGCGGAATTGATGAATTTGTTAGCGGACGCCCGGAATAAAAAAGACTTTCAAAAGCTAATTGATGATGTAATTGAAAAGATGAAAACCGAAGTCCAAATGCCAGAGCATGTGGCAGCTTCGATACTTAAAAATATCATTGAATCAGGTGCTCAGGATAAAACTGCTGTAAAACGCAAAAATGTTTTTTCTTTAAATTGGATGAAAGTTGCTGCTGCTGCCTCCATAATTTTATTCGTTTCTTTCTTTGCTTATTGGCTCTCTAAGCCTTCAACTGAAAATAAATTAATCGCAAATAACATTGCTCCAGCTTCAAAACAAGTTTTAATAAAACCCGGTGGTAATCATGCTGTACTTACAGTGGCAAACGGTCAAGCCATTGTATTGGATAGTATAGAAAATGGCGATATTATAAGTGGTAATAGCAAAATAAAGAAAAAAGGGGCCTTACTTATATATGACGGATTTAAACCCTTAAAAAAAGACGCTTCAGTAAATTTTAATACTCTTTCCACACCAAAAGGTGGTCAATTTGAATTGGTTTTATCAGATGGAAGCAGAGTATGGCTTAATGCTTTATCCTCTATCCGATTTCCAACGGCCTTTACGGGAAGCGATCGGAAGGTTGAGTTGACAGGAGAGGCATATTTTGAGATTGCGAAAAACAAAAAAAAACCGTTTCATGTAAAAGTGAGAGGAATGCAGGTGGAAGTATTGGGAACTCACTTCAATGTAAATGCTTATGAAGATGAAGACGCTATTAAAACGAGTTTACTGGAAGGAAGCGTAAAAATTGAAAAGGGAAAAATTTCTAGTTTGTTAAAACCAGGCCAGCAGGGGGTGTTAAAAAATGGCGACCCAAAGATTGAAATAAAAAAGACAAATATGAACGGAGTGATTGCCTGGAAAGAAGGTTTGTTTGACTTTGATGGGGCTGACATCAAAAATATTATGCGTCAAATTGGGCGATGGTACAACGTAGAAATTATCTATTCGGGAAAAGTGCCCGAAAGAACATTTGAAGGTAAAATAAGTAGGAATGCACAGTTGTCGGACGTATTGAAAATTTTAGCATTAACTGGTGTAAAATTCAACGTGCAGGGAACAAAAATAATAATTCAATAATCAATAAAAATGATAAAAATAGAATTTCCAAGTGGTTGATCGTTAAGAAAAAGCCAGCAATGTTTGCGGCATGGCTGGCTCTAAGGCTAAAACTGCGTTCAACAAATTATTAACCTAAAATCAAATCAAAACTATGATTTTATCTGTATGGTACCAAAATAAGGATGGTGCCAAATCAACACGAGCCAAAACATGGATGATTATGAAACTGACAATAATCTTGATGTGTTTCTTTACTTTCCAGGTAAGTGCCAAAACTGATGCCCAAAGGATAACAATTGTTAGGAATAGCATTCCCCTTTCTGACGTATTTAAACATATTGAACAGCAAACAGGGTATCATTTCTTTTATGATAGACTTCTGTTGAAGAACACCCATCCTGTTGATATTGCCATTAGAAGCGCAACTTTGGACCAGGCGTTGTCAACGTGTTTAAAAGGGCAGAGCTTGACTTATTCCATAGTAATGAACACGGTGGTCATCAGCCGGGAAAGAATGATGCATGGGCAGGTCCAAACTGTTTCAGCACCTCTTTTAGAGCCATTGCCACCACCAATTGAAATTCATGGAAATGTAAAGGATGAGAAGGGGAATCCATTGGCAAATGCAAGTGTAATTATTAAAGGAACACGTCGAGGAGTAACAACCGATGCAAAAGGTAATTTTATTTTTTCTGTTCCGGATAATCAAATTACACTCGTTATCTCATATACGGGATATGAAAGCAAAGAAGTCCGTGTAGATGGTGATGCGACGATAAATGTAGTATTGTCTCAATTAGACAACTCTCTAAATGATATAGTGGTAACTGCCCTCGGAATTAATCGTCAGGCCAGAAGTCTCGGATATGCAACTTCAACAGTTAAGCCGGATGAATTGACGGTGAATCGCTCGCCTAACTTAATGGATGCATTAGAAGGTAAAATTGCCGGTGTTAATATTTCTGGCTTGGGAACAGGTCCTGCTGGGACTTCAAAAATCCGTATTCGTGGCCAGTCGTCTATTTCCGGCCAAAATAATCCTTTAATTGTCATTAATGGAATCCCTATTGACAATACCAATTTTGGAACCAATCCAAATTCCTCTGGCAGCGATAATTCTATTGGTGTTAGGGGAGGTGGAAATACTTCCGACGGGGGCGATGGACTAAGCAGTATAAACCCGGATGATATTGAAACTATGACGATTCTAAAAGGTGCAGCGGCGGCTGCTTTATACGGATCGCGCGCGAAAGACGGGGTTATTATGATTACAACGAAGACAAGAGGCAAAGGCAAAGGAATCGGTGTGGCCTACAACGTAAATTATACAGACGAAAAACCATTGGATTATACTGACTACCAATATGTATATGGGCAAGGTGAAAATGGCGTCAGGCCTACGAGTCCAAATCCCACCTCAGGGCAATGGTCCTTCGGTGAAAAATTTGAGACCGGAATGACGCAGGTTTTATTTGATAGTGTTGTTGTTCCTTATGTGCCTCAACGTCACATAATCGAAAAATTTTTCCGACATGGTCAGAATCTGACTAATACCGTAACACTTGAAACCGGGGGAGAGAAGGGTGGCCTGCATTTATCGTTAGGGGATCTAAACAGTAAAGGTATTATGCCAAACAACTCGTTCGATAGGAAGACAATGAACCTGGGCTTCATTTGTAACCTTAATAGTAAATTCAGTTTTTCCGGCAATGTAAATTATTCGAACGAAGTGAATAAGAATCCACCGAACATAGCCAACCAGGATAATTCCATACCAACAAGCATCTACAATATGGCTAATTCAATGCCACTGTCAGTGCTGGATGAAAACAAATACGATCCGAATGGTAATGAATATGTTTATTCAAGATTTAAGAATCGAACTAATCCTTATTGGGTGCTTGCGGAACAGTTCCAAAACATTCGCAGAGATAGAATATTTGGTAATATCTCAGTTAAGTATGATTTATTGAGTTGGCTGTCAATCCAGGGGCGTTTTGGCCAGGATTACTGGTCGCGCGACCAGGATTATAATAATTTCCCCACAGGACATGCGTCAAGAGCGCCGGCGCCCGCTGGTTTTGTTAATGGCGTTTACACTCAGGAATCGAGAAGATTCAGGGAAACGAATGCAGACTTTTTGCTCACAGCAAATCATGACTTTGGAGATTTTGGTGCAAATGTTTCCGTTGGCGGTAATCAAATGCGTAGACGTTCAGACTTAAACAGTGTTCAGGTGACTGATTTTGTAGTGAGAGGTTTATATACCGTACAAAATGGAAGGGCGAAAGATCCTCTTTATGATTTACAGACCCGCGGAGTTAACTCACTTTATGGTTCCGCAGAATTTTCGTATAAACGTTTTCTTTATTTAAATGGTACTGTCAGAAATGATTGGTTCTCTACACTGTCTCCTGCAAATATGAGTATCCTGTATCCTTCAGTTTCTGCCAGTTATGTTTTTTCAGAATCATTAAGTTCACTTAGCTGGCTGTCATCCGGAAAGCTTAGACTGGCGTATGCTGAGGTAGGAAGTGATACAGATGTTCCACCTTATGCTGGTGTTTTATATTATTCAACCAATTCTAATTTGATTAATAATCCTGCGGGAGTGGCGCAGCCTGCAGGAGGCCCGAACACGACCCCCGTCCCAAATGCAAACCTCAGACCTATGCATATTTCCGAAGCGGAAATTGGCCTTGAATTGAAGCTTTTTAATAATAGAGTAGGCCTTGACCTTGCTGCATATCGCAAAATAACCAGTGACCAGATTGTACAAGCTCAGGTGTCCACTGCTTCAGGCTTTGTGAACTCCCGTATTAATAGTGGTCAAAGCCGTAATGTCGGCATTGAAGGATTGCTCAATCTTTCACCCGTACGGTCTAAAAACTTCGCCTGGGAATTTACAGCCAATGCTTCCTATAATAAGACGAAGGTTCTAAGTTTATTAACTAACGTGGCGGGCGAAAGAATCACAGTAGGCACTCATGTTTTTAATGGAGAATTAAGGCAGATCGTGGGAATGGAAATGGGCCAAATAGCAGGATTCGGATATAAAAGAGATGCTAAAGGAAACATGGTATTTGCTGCTAATGGCATCCCTGAAAAGACCAGTGATCTCGTTAATTTCGGAAGTGCTCTGCCAAAGTGGATCGGCGGTTTCCTAAATAGCTTTAGTTATAAAGGAGTGAATTTATCTATCCTGATAGATTATAAACTTGGAAATAAAATATTGTCAGGAACTAATTTTAACGCAATCCGACACGGACTTCATAAAATGACATTGGAAGGCCGCGAAGGAGGAGTGGTTGGAAAAGGTGTAAATGATGCCGGTGGGGTAAATACAGTGGTGGCACCTGTTCAAAGCTACTGGGAGCATTTAAGGTCTCAGGCAATTGTTGAACCCGTAATTTATAATGGCGGTTTTTGGAAGCTTCGGCAGATATCATTGGGTTATGACTTTACCAAGATGGTTCCTGAAAAATGGCCAATCAAAGGCATCAAATTAAATTTCGTTGCTAACAATGTGTTGATCCTGAAAAAATGGATTGATAATATTGACCCGGAAACCTTCGGCTACAGCTCTGATAACCTGGTAGGAATGGAGTCAACAGGACTACCAACGACAAGAGGATTGGGATTAAACCTTAATGTAAAATTTTAATTGTAAAACTAATGAAAAAAGTATTTAGCTATAGTATGATTTGTTTTATGATTTTCATTTCATCCTGCGATAAAAACCTGAGTGATCTGAACATAAATAAAACGAATCCAACGTCGATCGATCCTGTTTTCCAATTGAATACAGCGATAATCAATACATCATTTCCAACCGTCACTTTAACCTACGAAATGGGAATCGTCCAGCAAGTTATCTCCCCAAACGGGGGTGTATTGGCTGGTGCAAATTTTAACCAGGATAATAAGAGCTATCCATTTGGAACTCTTTGGGAAGGGTATTATCAAAACGTAATCCGCAATACAAGGGACGTTATTGGACATACAAAGGAAGTGCCTGAAAGAAGCAATTTGCAGAATATGGCACGGATCCTTCAGGCTTATGCCTTTATGGTGTTGACAGACACTTATGGTGACATTCCGTATACGAAAGGAGGTCTTGGATATATTGATCAGGAATTTTTACCTGCATATGACGCTCAACAGGTGATATACACAGATATTATTAAAGAACTTCAAGAGGCAACCGCAGCATTCAACAATACAGGTAAAGTAGAAACCGGCGAAATATTATACGGTGGTAACACTGATCAATGGAAAAAGTTTGGCTATTCTCTTTTATTAAGAGCTGGAATGAGACTTAGTAAAGTGGACGAGGCAAAAGCAGAAGAAACCGTTAAGGCAGCTTTTGCAGGGGGAGTAATAACCTCAAATGCTGATAATGCCTTTATGCGGCATGATGAAAATTATCAATTGCCTATAGGAACTATGTTAAACGGAACTGAAGCCGCCAATATTTACCTTGCTAAACCTTTTGTTGACCAATTAAAAAATACGCATGATCCTCGTCTCGCTTCTATTGCTGTTCGATACGTAGGTGCTACATCTGGTCTTGCTCAGACTTCCTCAATCGCATCTACCGATCCTTCAATTCAAATTGGTATGCCTATGGGTAAGGACAATGCAAGTATACAGCCTTCCGTTCAGGCTGATGGGGTAGCCAGTTTTTATGATTATAGCCAGGTTGACCGCAGAAGAATAAGCAAATTAACATCTCCCGGCTTTTTTGTTACTGCTGCCCAAACTGAATTATTGCTTGCGGAAGCGCGGCAGAGGGGCTGGATTACTGCCGGAACTGCGGAGGATTATTATAATGCAGGTGTAAAGGCACACATGGAACAAATGGCTGCATTTGATGAAGCTTCCGCTATATCACAACCGGCTATTCAGTCCTATCTTGACGAAAATCCTTTTAATACGTCTACGGCGTTGGAACAAATTAATACTCAATATTGGATTGCATCCTTTTTAAACGGCCCTGAAGCATGGGCGAATTTTAGAAGGAGTGGTTTTCCTGTTTTAACCCCTAATCCCTATCCGGGAGCTATTCCTGCTGGTACTTTTATTAGGAGATTAACGTATCCTATTTCCGAAATATCAGCCAATTCCTCCAATGTAAATGAAGCAATTGCCCGCCAGGGGGAAGATAAAATGGAAACGCGGATTTGGTGGGATAAATGACAGGTTTCCTGGTAGTACTATAAACAAATTTAAGAATACAGGCGGAAGCAACCTGGAGTGGTGCCTGTACTTCTTTACTCTTTCTTAAAATTAATCTTTACTATACTTAATGGCCGATTCAAAGAATAAAATATATATCTTATTTTACCTGCTGGCAGCCCTTTTCCTGATCGCTTACATTATTAGTGTGGAGATGGATGCGAATAATTATGGAGGCTGGTTACTAATGTTATTTTTTACCAGTATTGCGGTAGCCTTTAGGGGGAATAGAGTTTTAAGGGGGTTATCGTACACCGTTGTTATTCTTGCGGTGGTAAGTCTTGCAATGTATTATCCTAAAAATTTTGTAAGTATCGGCAATTTTAAGCTATCGGTGCTCATCGTTCCTTTACTTCAGATTATAATGTTTGGAATGGGCACGGAGTTAAGCCTTAAAGATTTTGCCACGGTACTCCGGATGCCCAAGAAGATCTTAATTGGCGTAGGTTGCCACTATACAATCATGCCATTGATAGCATTTGCCATTACAAGCCTGTTTCATTTTCCCAGTGAGATTGCAGCCGGGATAATTCTGGTAGGTTGCTGTCCTAGTGGTTTGGCTTCTAACGTAATGTCATATCTGGCAAGGGCTAACCTGGCACTATCTGTATCCATAACAACCATATCCACTTTACTGGCTCCCTTTCTAACTCCTTTTCTGATGGGTGTATTTGCGGGAGACTTTGTGGAAGTTCATTTTTGGGAAATGGTATGGGACATTACTAAAATTGTGATTATTCCAGTGGTGGGAGGGCTTGTATTCAATCATTTGCTTCATGGAAAGATGAAGTGGTTGGATAAAGCGATGCCCATTGTATCTATGGCGGGAATTGCCCTAATTCTTACGGTAATGACAGCAGCGGGGAGAGATAGCCTTTTGAAGGTTGGTGCGTTATTGATAGTAGCTACATTTATTCATAATGTAGCAGGATACTTTTTTGGATATTGGTCTGGACGCTTATTTAAATTCCAGGAGCGTGATTGTCGGGCGATTGCGCTCGAAGTGGGAATGCAAAATGCCGGCCTTGCTTCGGGGCTTGCATTAACTATGGGTAAGATGGCAACCGTAGGGGTGGCATCAGCCGTTTTCGGGCCTATGATGAATATTACCGGTTCATCGCTTTCCAGCTGGTGGTATAATCGTTTACCTGAAGAAGACCTGACTGAAGAAGAAAAAGAAAAAAGAATCAGTCTTGAAGTCTTATAATTTTTGATCATCATTAAACAGTAAAACAACATTAAACAGTAAAATATGTTTCGGTTAAAATTAGTTTTCATGATTTTTATGTTGTCTTCATTTTATGAAGCAACTAAGGCTCAGCAAATAAGCAAAGAAGAACTTATTTTTTTAACGCCTGAATGGAAAGGAGAAAGGTTTCCGGATGGCCGTCCCAAGGTACCTGACGACATTCTCAAGCGTATGAAGAATGTGAGCCAGGAAGAAGCATGGGCAGTTATGAAAAACGCAGGCTACGGTTACCAGGTAGCTGAGGGATGGCAACAAATAAACCCCGATAGCGTGTTAGTTGGAAGAGCGGTCACGGCTACATTTATGCCTGCAAGACCGGATGTATGGGGCGCTATTGATGCGAGGGGAAAAAAAGCAGGGAAAAGAGGTCAAAATTCATGGCCTGTAGATTTGTTGGTTAAGGGAGATGTATATGTAGCAGATCAATTTGGCGCGCATAGAAACGGACCTACCATAGGAGATAATGTGGGCAACGCTATTTACGCGAAAACGGGTAACGGAATTGTTTATGACGGAGCCATAAGAGATATTGAGGGTTTAAAGGAAATTGGAGGATTCACTTCTTATTTTACCAGTTATGATCCTTCTTATCACAATCCTCCCCGAGATTTGAATACCATGATTATTGGAATTAATCAGCCCACACGCATCCGTACTGTAACGGTAATGCCAGGTGATGTTGTATTAGGAAAGGAAGGGATAGTTAGTTTTATTCCACCTCAATTAGCAGAAAAGGTTGTAAAGACCTCAGAAATTGTTCAATTAAGGGATGCTTTTGGCCACCTCCGTTTAAGAGAAGGTAAATACAGTGCCGGGCAGATAGACGCACGCTGGACTGATGAGATTGAAAAAGATTTTTCCAAATGGCTCAATGATCACATTAATGAACTTCCGGTACCGAAAGAACAAATACAGGAAATTTTGAAAGAAAGAACATGGTAACAGGTCTAACAAATAATAAACAAAAGAAATTTATAATGACTAATTCAAAAAGCTCCAGGAGATCGTTTCTAAGTAAATCAGCTTTAGCTGCTGCAATGTTACCCTTCGGGCCTTTAGCGTTTGGTGAAGGTTATAAAAAAGCCATCAACCAGGTTCCAAAACCCTCTGCGCCATCCAACTTAAAGATAACTGATGTTAAGTGTGCTTATTCAGGTGGTGGACTTTTCGTAAAAATTTATACCAACCAGGGAATTTGGGGTTCAGGGGAAGGAGTTGATGCTGTCTCTGGAACTTATTTTGTGGTTAAACAGATCGGTCAAAGACTAAAAGGTCAAAATCCATTAAACCCAAATCGCATCGCAGAACAGTTACGTAAAGCAAATTTTTTTGGGGGTGCTCAATCCGGAATGTATGTGGCTGTACTCAGTGCAATAGAGGCTGCTTTATGGGATCTGACAGGTAAAGCACTTGGATTGCCGGTTTACCAGTTATTAGGAGGCAAATTCAGAGATAAATGCCGGGTTTATTGCGATACCGAACTATATACAGTAAATCGTCCTGTTCCGAATGACTATGCTAAGGCTGCTTCCGATGCCGTTAAGAGAGGGTACACTGCTGTTAAGTTTGACATCGATCAGGCTAATGACCCTAATAAATTTGACTTTTTTAATTGGACTGCGAGCAATGCAGAATTAGAGCGCATGTATAATTCAATCGCAGCTGTTAGAGAAGCGATCGGACCTCATGCGGATATATGTGTAGATATGCACGGCCGTTATGATGCTACAACCGGAAGAAAGGTAGCAAAAATGATGGAGCCGTTAAATTTAATGTGGTTGGAAGAACCGGTACCAGCTGATAATCTCGAGGTATATAAAACAATTGCACAAGAATCCAGTACTCCTATATGCGCGGGTGAAAATATCTATCTCGCTTATGGGTATACGCGCCTTTTGTCTGAAGCTGGTGTAGATATAGTAATGCCTGACCTCCAAAAATGTGGAGGATTAGGCGAAGGACAACGTATCGCGAATCTTGCTAACCTTTATTATGTTCCCTTCTCGCCACACATGGTTGGATCGTTTTTAGGAGCAATGGCAACGGCTCATGTTTGTGCAAGCGTGCCAAACTTTCAAATAATGGAGTGGCAAACTTTGAGTGATACAGAAGCGAAATGGAAAGAAATAGTAACCTACGATAAGCCATTTATTGAGAATGGGTTTTTGACCGTT
Source organism: Ginsengibacter sp. (assembly GCA_051954975.1). Taxonomy (GTDB): domain Bacteria; phylum Bacteroidota; class Bacteroidia; order Chitinophagales; family Chitinophagaceae; genus Ginsengibacter. The sequence continues at coordinate 614,393 of JBQCHE010000002.1, forward strand.
TCCGATGAGCCTGGTATTGGGGTGGAGATTAATGAGGAAGGATTAAAAAAATATGCTACGCCAGGTGTACCTTTCTTTGCTTAATTGCTACAATAATACAATAATGAGTTTGTATTTTTTAATCCCATCGCTCAATCTTCATTCTTTAATAAAAGATAAATGAAATTATTGAAAACGTGCGGTGACATCATGGTTCGCATCACTGTTGAACCCACCGGCACGCTCATTAGTACTCACAGGGAAGCCACGATTAGTGAAGATTTTAAACAGGTCATAACATTAAAATAAATCAATTAAAAATGAAAGAAATTATTAAGAAAATTGCAGAAAAAAATAAAGAACTCGAAACTCAGGAGATCTTAAGAAATCAAACTGAAATGGAGAACCCTTCCACATCCACTGGTCGTAGAAACTTTTTAAAGAAAACGGCGATCGGAGGTATAACATTGGCGGGGATGATGGGCCTAAACATTGGTGACACGATTGCACAAACTACATCAAAAGTTTCGAGGGCATCCGCTCCATCCGATTTAAAGATAACCGATTTGCGTTATGCATTGACCAGCGTTCTCGGGGGTACTGCCATAATCCGAATTGACACAAATCAGGGTATTTATGGTCTCGGAGAAGTAAGAGATGGCGCAGATCCGCGTTACGCCTTAATGCTAAAAAGTCGCATCTTAGGATTAAATCCTTGCAATGTGGAAATGATTTTTAAGATTATCAAACAATTTGGTGGACCGGCAAGGCAGGCCGGTGGAGTTTGCGGAGTGGAGATGGCACTTTGGGATTTATGTGGCAAAGCCTATAATGTGCCGGCCTGGCAATTGCTGGGAGGAAGGTATCGCGATAAAATCAGGCTGTATGCTGATACACCAGAATCTAAATCACCAGAGGAACAATTGAGACTGGTAAGATATAGAATTGAGGAACAGGGATATACGTGGCTTAAAATGGATGTGGGGATTAACGAAGTGGCACATATTCCGGGAACGCTTGTAAATCAAAAATTTTGGCAGGAGCAGGGAAAACTTAATCAATGGAGCGGAGACTTTATGTCGCTTTCAAATGCCAGACATCCTTTTACACAAATTCAAATTACGGAAAAAGGAGTAGACGAGATGGCAAAAATCGTTGAACATGTTCGCAGCCTTGTGGGATATGATATACCGCTTTCGTCAGATCATTTTGGCCATTTCGATCTGAATAATGGAATACGTTTAGGAAAAGCATTTGAAAAGTATAGGTTAGCCTGGATGGAAGACATTATTCCATGGGATTATCCACAAGAATGGAAAACAATTACGGATGCATTGGATACGCCAACGATTACAGGCGAAGATATCTTCCTGTTAAAAGACTTTAAACCGCTGATAGATATTCATGCGACAGATATCGTACATCCGGACCTGGCAACTTCCGGCGGTCTTTTAGAAACGAAAAGAATCGGAGATTATGCCGAAGAATACGGGATAGCAATGGCAATGCATCAGGCAGGAACGCCGGTTTCATTTATGGCAAACGTTCATTGTGCTGCAGCCACTCAAAACTTTTTAGCCCTGGAACATCATTCAATTGATTTGCCATGGTGGGAAAGCCTGGTTAAAACAACCGACGGCAGACAATTGATAACAAAAGGCTTTGCTAATTTACCACTTACGGCTCCTGGCTTGGGAATTGAACTGAATGAAGAGGAAGTGAAAAAGCACCTGAGTCCGAAAGATAAAAGTTTTTTTGCCCCGACTACAGAATGGGATAAAAAAATGTCTCATGATCGGATTTATAGTTAGCAAAAACTTGATAAAAAGATCAACGTTTTTCCATAAATTATCTTGGATCGGTAGAACACCTTGCTAATAAGAAGGTCCCAATTTGAAAATCCGGTTTTGGTGAGCCTGATTCAAACTTATTAATTTATGATAAGATAGCTGTTGCTACCGACAGATATCGCAATTCGCTTAAAGTTCTCATTGAATTGAAGAATAAAAAGTTCAGCTTTTTGTTCATTTACTGGGCGTATGTGGAAGTAGACAATCATACACTGCCCTGTCAGGCGAAGCCTGAGGCCGTGTTCATATTGGTAAGATAAATACCGGCAAAAACTGAGAAATAAAAAAGAAAAAAATAGTAAAATCAACAACGATGAAACGAATTTTAATTATAGCCGTTTTTTTATCATCTAACATTTTTACGAATGCACAGGAAATAGGAGCTTCCGCAGAATATGTGAAAGAACTAACCTCTGGTTGGAAAGGGGAGCGCTTTACTGATGGAAGGCCGAAGGTATCCGATTTAACTCTGGAGAGACTAAAAAACTGTACCCTTGAGCAAATATGGGGATACCTGATGAGGAAGGGGTATCACAACCAGGTGGCAAAAGATTGGATTATTCTTAAGCCGGGTGAAACGATGGTGGGGAGAGTTGTTACTGCGCAATTCATGCCCTCACGCCCTGATTTGGATAGTATAGTAAAAGTACATGGCAAATTGGAAGGAAGGTCTCAAAGGGGCGGCATTAATATTTGGCCAATTGACATTTTGACGAAGGGTGATGTATACGTTGCTGACGGTTACGGTAAAATTAAAGACGGAACGCTGATAGGATCCAGCCTGGGAAATGCGATTTATGGCAAAACCGGCAAGGGAGTTATTTTTTACGGTTCTGTCAGAGATATGCAGGAATTAAAAGATACAAAAGGATTTAATGCCTGGGTAAAGGGCCACGATCCATCATATATTAAAGACATGACACCTACAGCTATTAATTCACCTATCAGAATTGGTGAGGTTACCGTGTTTCCCGGCGATGTGGTTTTTGCCAATGAATATGGAGTTGCCTTTGTACCCGCGTTCCTTGTTGAAGAGCTTGTCGCAGCTTCTGAGATGACAGCTTTACGTGATGAGTTTGAGAGATTTCTTCTTCAACAGGCAAAATATCCCTCAGGACAAATTCATGGTGAGTGGTCGGATACAATTAAAAACGAATTCAGAGCATGGATTGCGAAGTATCCTACGAAGCTTACGGTTACTTCTAAAGAGGTAGAGGATTATCTTTCCAAAGAAGGACGTTAAGAAATCAACTTAAGCCTCACTTTATGCTTCATAAATTTTGATTTTATTAGCAAGCAAAGTTATTCCGTTCTATTTTTTATTTTTTTTGGAAAAATTGATTCAGCAATGTGTGATGAAAAGTCAATTGTAGTAACTGGAATAGCCCTTAACCGTAACTGCCCTGTATCTAAAATCGCAAACAAATAATCAGTGTCAGAATTTTTTTTCAAAAAAAGATTTGCTTAAACTCCCCCAAACCTGCATAACGAAGACTCTTATACTGATAACGTAATGCTCCTGGTTGCACTTAATCAGTAACTATCAATCAATTTTATGCCTTTGTCAAGATTAGAATATCTATTCGAATGCTATGTCAATTATAAATGTTCTGAAGAGGAAGAAGGAGAACTGATGGCATTAATAAACGATAGTAGCAATGAAGTTGAAGTAAAACGATTGTTAGAAAAAGCTATCCGCAACAGCGGTGGTGAAGCGAAAATGAACCAGGATGTTTCACTCCCAATTGTGCAAAGAATTTTAGAAAGTGATAAGGCAAAAGTAATTCCGCTGACAAAAGATAAATTTGTTCTTAAACCATGGATACGTATTGCTGCTGCGGCGATTTTTATTTTAGTTTTTTCCGGGATTTTTTATAAAATAGAAAATAAAGGTAGTGATCAAAAAACAACCGCACGAGTGGTTATGCCGTCTAAAAAGGCTGAAGCGATAGTTCCGGGTGGAAATCATGCACGTTTGATTTTGGCTGATGGCACGGCTATCGTTCTTGATAGTGTTCAAAATGGAAAAATTTTGCAGGAGAGCGCCGGCATTAGCAAGCAAAATGACATGTTGGTTTACAATGGGAAAATGGCTGTAAACCCTGCAATGCCGGTAACTTATAATACACTTAGCACTCCGCGCGGCGGCCAGTATATGGTAGTGTTGCCGGATGGCAGCAAAGTTTGGTTAAATGCTTCCTCCTCATTGCACTTTCCAACGGCATTCGTTGGCAATTCGAGGCAAGTATCGCTGACTGGCGAAGCCTATTTTGAAATCGCAAAAAATAAAGAAAAACCTTTCCGGGTAAGTGTAAATGGTATGCAGGTAGAAGTGTTGGGAACCCATTTTAATATTAACGCATACCAGGATGAAAATTCAATGCGCACCAGCTTGCTGGAAGGCAGCGTAAAAATAACGAAAGGTCCCGTTTCTGATATGCTTAAACCCGGACAGCAGGCAATCTTAAGAAAAAATGATAATAATATTGAAATTAAAGCTGCCAATATGGATGAAGTAATGGCGTGGAAAAACGGGCTTTTTCAATTCAGCGGTGCAAACATTACCACAATAATGAAAGAAATAGGCAGGTGGTACGATGTAGATGTCGTATTTGACAGCCCCGTGCCGGTGCGGACTTTCGAAGGCAAAATTAGCAGAGATGCCGAGTTGTCCGAAGTGCTGAAAATCCTGGAATTAAGTAATGTAAAATTTTCTGTTGAAGGCAAGAAAATAATTGTTCGGTGATAAAATAAAAAAAATGATTATCTGCTGCTTTACTATGAAAACTTGGAAAAAAGAACAGAAAGTTTTCTTCTGTAGATAAACTGTATTGCTACATAAGCCGGTAGCTTAAAAAAACAAAACCAGCAATGTTCGCTGCATTGCTGGCGGAGGCTAAAAATCTCGTTGAAACAAATTTTATAACCAAAAATCAAAACTATGATTTTAACCGTAGGTAGCCAAAATAAAAGGGATACCAAATCTTTAAAAGCCAAAGCATGGATGATTATGAAACTAACGATTGTATTATTGTTATTTTTTACTTTCCAGGTTAATGCAAAAAGTGACGCCCAAAAGATCACAATTATCAGGGAGAATGTCCGGTTAACGGAGATCTTTAAGATAATTGAACGCCAAACCGGGTATTTATTTTTCTATGATAAGGCTTTGATAAACAATACAGGTCCTGTTGATATTTCAATTAAAGATGCTACCCTTAGCCAGGCGTTATCTATCTGTCTGAATGGTCAACATCTCACCTATTCTATTGTAAGAAATACCGTTGTAATTCAACCCGCAAAAGAACCTTTCCAACCGGTGCAAACCAATCTCATCGAGGCGCCGCCTCCCATAGAAGTACATGGAAATGTTCAGGATGAAAACGGTAATCCACTTCCCGGAGCAAGCGTTACGATAAAAGGTAGCCGCACCGGTGTCACTACAGATGCGCGGGGGAACTTTTCAATTAATGTTCCAAATGCGGCCACTATCTTGGTATTTTCCTATACCGGCTACGATAGCCAGGAGATCCAGGTGGGCACACAACAAAACCTGAATGTCAAATTAAACAGAATCGATAATTCGCTCAATGAGGTAGTAGTTACCGCGCTCGGTGTTAAAAAATTAAAGCGTGGATTGGTGTATGCAGCCGCAGAAGTGAAAGGTTCAGAATTTACAGAGGCCAGGGAAAATAATGTGGCCAGCGCCCTTACCGGCAAAATTGCTGGAGTAGATGCCACGCAAATTGCTTCAGGCCCCGGTGGTTCCAGCCGCGTGGTTATTCGTGGCGTAGGTGCTATTAACCCAAATGCCAATAATCAGCCTCTTTATGTAGTAAACGGCTCACCAATTTATAATGGAAACGGTGGCGCTTCTGCAAGTAGCACTGGTTTTAATTATGACGTTGGCGATGGAATCTCCAGCATTAATCCGGATGATATAGAATCAATCACCGTGTTAAAAAGTGGCGCCGCTGCCGCGCTGTATGGCAGCCAGGCTGCTAACGGTGTCATCCTCATTACCACTAAATCGGGAAGAGCGCAGAAAGGAATTGGCGTAAGCTATAACACGAACCTGATGGTTGGAACACCGGCTACTTATCCTAACTATCAATATGTGTATGGTTCAGGAAACGATGGAGTGAAACCAGCTACGCAGGCAGCGGCGCTTAGTGCAGGCCGTTTATCTTACGGAGCAAAAATAGATGGGTCGTCTGTAATACAGTTTGACGGGGTAATGCGCCCTTATAAGGCGGTTCATGTGAAAGACAATATCAATAATTTTTACCGGCCTTCAAGTGATTTCACCAACACCATTGCCTTCTTTGGAGGAACCAGAGCGCTTAACTTCAGGTTTTCTTTGTCAGATTTAAACTCAAAAGCTCAAACTCCTAATTCAACTTTCGACAGAAAAACTTCTAACCTGAGCCTTGTTTCCAACTTAGGTAAAAACGATTTTATAACTATTGAGGGTAACGCTCAATATAATTATGAGAAAGGACACAACAGGCCTAATGTTGGCTATGCAGAATTAAACCCAAGCTGGGCAACGTATTTATTGGGAAACACAGTAGATATAAGGTCTTTAAAGCCCGGATATGATAAAGAAACCGGAAAAGAAATTGAATGGAACCCTGTACCGGCCGCACCAAATCCGTGGTTTGTGGTTAATAAAACCGGAAATGATGATAAGAGAAATCGTTTTATAGGTTCAGGAAGCTTGCAGATTAATCTTACTAAGGATTTATTTATTAAAGGAACAGTAGCAAAGGATTTTCTCTTTACTGACCGGTATAATTATGTGCCCATAGGATCTGCATTTACTCCTAAAGGATACTATAATTCTTACCAGGCGCAAAATGATGTAACTACGCTGCGCGCCACAATAAATTATAGTACATCGTTTTTGCAAAATTTTGATGTAAGCGCTTTTGTAGGAGCTAACCGGGAACGTAATAATGCGATATTTGGACAAATTACCGGTAGAGAATTTATTTTGCCGGATTTTATCAGCTATACCAATCTGTCTACGCTGGATGCACCTTCCCGCTCGGAAACTCATTTTGGTACTAACTCATTATTTGGTTCTGCTGATATTGATTTCAAGAAAATAATTTATTTGTCTGTTACAGGCCGCCAGGACTGGTTTTCGACGTTGAATCCTGGAAATAATGGAATATTTTATCCTTCGATAGGCGCAAGCGCTATTTTATCAGATGCTTTTGCACTTCCCAAATCCATCAGCTTTTTAAAAGTCAGGGGCTCATGGGCGCAGGTAGGAAATGCCACCGTTGATCCTTACGCCATTAACCAAACGTACTCATTAACTACCGGGGGATTTAATGGAGTTCCGGTATTAAATGCGCCTAACAGGTTGCCAAATCCCAGCCTTAGACCGTTGACAGTTACTACTTCAGAGGGTGGCTTTGAATTGAGATTGTTTCAAAATCGCCTGGGAATTGATGCCACATACTATAACAGGTTAACCACAAACAATATTCTTCGTCCTGACATTTCCAATGCCTCCGGTTATTTGGCGGGCGACCAGAATGTGGGAACCTTGAGAAATCACGGGATAGAAATATTGTTGACCGGCACTCCCATCATGCAACAGGATTTTAGGTGGAATGTGAGCTATAATATGGCATGGAACCGGAATGATATTATTAGCCTTGCGCCGGGACTTACTACGCTTACTATTGGAAGCGGTATTTCAGGCGGCGTTACCATTGTTTCGCAGGTAGGATTGCCTTATGGCACCATGCAGGGATTGGTCTTTCTGAAAGATGCAAAAGGCGTTCAGGTGTACAATAAAACGAGTGGTTATGAAGCAAGCGTGATGGCAAATCTCGGCGTGGCCAATCCTCCTTACCTGATGGGGTTGACAAACGATTTTCACTACAAACGATTTTCACTGAACATTTTACTGGATGGGAAATTTGGGGCTGTTGGATATAGCAATCTGTGGCAGTATGCATCCCGCTTTGGACTTACTAAAGAAACTTTGCCTGGTCGTGAAGCCGGGTTGCAACTTAAAGGCGTTGACCAGGATGGAAACCCCTTTAGCAAATTATGGCCGGTAGAACAATTAGATACCTATTATAATAACAGAGGCAATAATTATTCAGGTAGCGTAAATGTGTTCAATACGGACTTTGTAAAATTGAGAAGTTTGATTTTAAGTTACGATTTGCCCGTACAAAAAATAAAATTTGTTCCTCTGCAATCCGTGTCCATAAGTATTGTTGCACGAAACCTGGCTATAATTTACAGGGATAAAAGGGTAAAAGAAGCCGGTCTCGATCCTGAATTTGAACAGACGGTAAGTAATGTTACCGGTACCGCAGGTACCGGCGAACCCAGAACCCGCAACATAGGATTAAACTTAAATATTAAATTCTAAAGAAATTAAACGACTTATCATGAAAGTAAAATTTTTAAAATTGTTACTAGTTTCAGTCACCATAGTTCTTATTTCATCCTGTAATAAAGCAAGCCTTACAGATTTAAATAAAAATCCGAATGCCACTGAAACGGCAGTACCCGACTACTTATTTACGGGTGCAATTTTGGCTACCCCTGCTTTTAACTATTCAGTGTTAGCCGAAGGCATGCAATATTTTTCAACTTATAAAGAAGTGCCTGCCATAGGAGATAAGTTTTATAGTTTTAATGGAACAGTGGCTCCGTTCGACAGCTTTTATGTTTCAAAATTGAACAGGCTAAGCCAGTTAGAAGCCCTGTTGCAGGGCCCGGATGATGTAAATAAAAATGCTTTAGTGCAGATTCTGAAAGTATATGAGTTTCATCAGTTAACAGATGTTGCCGGCGATATTCCCTATTCCGAGGCATTGAAGGGGAAAGCGAATCTAACACCTAAATACGATACCCAAAAAGACATCTATACAGATATGCTGAATAAGCTGGATGCAGCGGCCAGCGCTTTGGATCCTTCAAAACCTTCTTTTGGTAACGCAGACTTGTTCTACAAGGGCGATGTTACTAAGTGGAAAAAATTCGCTTATACTTTGATGCTCAGATTAGCGATGCGCTTAACCAACGTAGATGCAGATATGTCCAGGAACTGGGTTCAAAAAGCGATAGCTGGAGGAGTAATTACTTCTGATGCCGATATTGCGAAGATATCGTATGCAAATGTTGCCGGCGCGCAAAACCCCCAGGTTCGGTCTATGCTGGATGGCAACTACATCAGTCCTGGTGGAGATAATGTGGAAGGCGGAAAATACGCTGCAACATTTATAGATTATCTAAAAAGCACAAAAGATCCGCGGTTAGGCGTGATTTCAGTAGTTTGGGTGCCGACCTCAACCGGTTATACGGCAGACAATTCCTTTAATATTCAACGCGGAATGGTAAGTGGTAGCCTGAACACGAAGCCTACCGATTTTGATACCTATTCTGAGCCTTCTCCTTTAGTTGTTAATGTAGCAGCTCCCATTATCATATTGGGACCTTCAGAAGCCTATCTACTGCTAGCAGAAGCGGCTTTGCGCGGTTGGTACAGCAATTTGACTGCACAGCAAGCCTACGATAAAGGCGTGGAAGCGGGCATGACTCAATGGGCCTTGTACCCTACGGTCGGAAATATTTCTGGCTCTATAAGTGAAGACCAGATTAATGAGTATCTGTCGTTGAACCCTTATAATTCCTCCGGTACTTTTGAGCAGCAATTAGAACAAATCTCTACACAGAAATGGGTGTCATTATTTGGAAATGATTATGAAGTTTATTCTAACTGGCGCAGAACGGGTTATCCTGTACTCGCTCCCGTAAATTATCCAGGAAACGTAACCGGTGGCAAAATGTTCCGAAGGTTTTCTATACCTAATTCAGAAAATTTGACGAATCATGAGAATTATCTGGATGCCCTGCAAAGACAAGGGTTTGCAGAATTGAATGGAGATAATTTATTAACGAGGGTATGGTGGGATAAGTAAATCTTAAAAATCGAAACCTGATGAAATAGCCCAATCAGGGTTTTATTTTCAAAGAAATTAGTTGATGCACAGTAAAAGCATATTTAACCCTGAAATATATTTTGGAATAAAAATGTAAAACATGCAGGGAATAGAAAGAGAAAAATTAAATTGGTAAAACTATCCCGGTAACAAATCATAAACATGAAGCGCAGAGAATTAATTAAAAATTTAGGTTTTGTGCCATTGGTAGGGGTTACAGGAAGCGGATTCCCGTCTCTATTGAGAGAAAACCGGGGTATAAAAATGCCATTGGAGAAATACGCTAAAGAAAAAGGAAGAGAAAGCATTTATGAATCGCTTGGTGTCAGGCCGGTGATAAATGGCCGTGGCACTATTACCATCATAGGAGGATGTAGAATGTTACCAGAAGTGGAACAAGCCATGCGTGAAGCAACGAGTGAGTACGTAGAAATCGATGAATTAATGGATGCGGTAGGTCAGCGTATCGGTCAATTTACCGGTGCACAATCAGCGATTGTAACTACTGGTGCCACCGGCGCATTAATTATGGCAACTACGGGAATATTGACTGGTGGGAATCCAGATAAACTTTGGCAGCTTCCTAATCTTTCCGGAATGAAAAATGAGGTGATTATTCCTAAATATTCATGGACTGCCTATGAATCGGCGATTAGAGGAACGGGAGTAAAGATGGTCACCGTAGAGAGCCGGGACGAACTGGAATCTGCTTTAGGACCTCAAACGGCTATGGTACTTATATTAGCGGGTTCAGGTTCTATGAATGGCCCGCTTTCAACAAAAGAAATATCGTCAATAGTTAAACCAATCGGAGTTCCAATACTGGTAGATGCTGCTGCCGAAGGGCTTCCCTTACCTAATCCACATATAAGCCAGGGTGCGGATTTAGTGGCATATAGTGGAGGAAAATATTTAAGCGGACCACAATGCGCAGGCTTGCTGATTGGCAGAAAAGATTTGATCAAGGCTGCATGGGTAACAAGTTCTCCACATCATGGATATGGCCGTGGATATAAAGTCGGCCGTGAGGAAATTCTTGGTATGTTGGCCGCAGTTGAAATGTGGAGAAAACGTGATCATGATAAAGAAATGAAAATTTGGACAGCGAGACTGAATTATATCGCTAATCGGTTAAAGTCAATCCAGGGAGTTACAGCGGAAGTTCATCAGCCACTGCCCGAACAGCTTTCGAATCCGAGCCCCTCTTTACGCGTAAAATGGGACACTTCAATCATTCGTCTCACAGGATATGATGTTGAGCGCATTCTTTGGGACAACAATCCAAGAGTGGCCGTAAGTGGGATGGGTAGCTTCTTGCCGTTTCCTCCTAACCTGAATCCAAACATTGAAATCAATTCTTCACAATTAAATGACGGAGAAGAAAAGATAATTGCTGACAGGGTTTTTGAGGTGCTCTCACATCCCCCGGTCATCCCTAAATTGAGCGGTAAACCCTCTTTCAATATTGATGGGGAGTGGGATTTGGAAATGAAATTTGCTGCGGGCATTGATCATCAAAAATTCGTTTTTGAACAAAATAATAATGAACTGAAAGGTACTCATTTTGCAAGTTATGGTGATAGGGAACTCTTCGGAACTTTATATGGGAACAGCATTTTAGTACAGAGCTCTTACACCCTTAATGGGTCCCGGCTAAATTTTTCGTTTAGTGGAAATGTTAATGATAATAATTCTATGGGAGGCCATGTTAGCCTGAGTGAATACGGCATGGCGGATTGGAAAGCCACCCGTCATATTTATGCACCACGGGGTAGCTATCATGGATAAGCTTTGTAGGACCCCAGGCTCCTGAACAGTTCGGCTAAACACTGAAGAAAAAAAAATAAATAAAGAGGTTCGTGAGAAACTTCAAAGCATTAATTTAAGTGAATTGTTGGGAATGATTAGAAATAAGCAATAATTTACAGAAACATTTTAAGGTATCCGGAAATTAAAATAAAAATTGAGCAATTGGACATTTTTTGTTTTTAAAAACTACATCATTCTAATGAATCTCTTTTGTACAAAACGTAAACCAGTCATCTCTGCATTTAGTTTGGGTTTGTTTTTATTTTCTATTCAATTCAATTTGAATGCGCAAGATACGCCGAAAGATAAGTTGTATCAATCTGCCGATTTCACCCAGCCCAATACCTTCACCCATGGCGTGGAAGGGCCGGCTGTAGATAAATCAGGAAATGTGTATGCCGTTAATTTTGACCATCAGGGTACGATTGGAAAAGTGTCGCCTTCGGGAGAAGCAAGCATTTTTATTGAACTTCCGGAGGGAAGCATAGGAAATGGGATCCGCTTTGATTCGAAGGGCAACATGCTTATTGCCGATTACAAAATGCATAATGTGATTAAGGTGGATATGTCTACAAAAAATATCAGCGTATATGCGCATGAAGCGCGAATGACGCAGCCGAATGATTTGGCAATAGACAGTAAAGACCGGGTCTATGCAAGCGATCCTGATTTCAAACAAAATACAGGAAGGATATGGCTGGTGGATAAAAACAAAACTGCTGTATTGTTGGATAGTATTGACGGTACAGCAAATGGCATCGAAGTAAGTCCTGATGAAAACGTATTGTATGTGGGTGCCGGCCGAAAAATATTCAGGTATTCTTTATCAAAAAAAGGGCAGGTGAAAAACAAGAAATTATTGATTGAATTTCCCGATTATAGTACAGACGGCATGCGTTGCGATGCAGAGGGCAATTTATATGTGGCCCGAATCGGGAAAGGAGTTATCGCAAAAATTTCACCATCTGGAAAGTTATTGAGGGAAATTCAACTGGTTGGTAAAAAACCTACCAACGTTGCGTTTGGAGGAGAAGGCGGGCGAACAGTGTATGTAACTTTAATGGACAGAGGTAACCTGGAATGTTTTCGGGCTGAAAGCGCGGGCCGGGAATGGAAACAAAAAAATTAGAACGGTAAAATTATCTCAGTATCAAACTATAAATTATGAAACGCAGAGATCTCATCAAAGGACTATCGCTTCTTCCGTTAGGAGGAACTCTATTGGGAAATGCTATTCCGCTGCAATCAATAGCGGGCACGTCAAAACCTGCAGGCAAGGGTCGCAACCTGGTGAAGGAATTAGGTATACGCACCTTTATTAATGCTGCAGGCACTTACACCACAATGACCGCATCCCTGATGCATGAAGAAGTAATGGACGCTATTGATCAGAGCGCCAAAGAATTCTGTATGCTAAACGAAGTGCAGGATAAAGTAGGCGAAAAAATCGCTCAAATGGTACACGCTGAAGCGGCAATGGTGACAGCGGGTGCATTTTCAGCCTTAACCCTGGGAATGGCCGGAATTTTAACCGGAACCGATGGCGAAAAAATCAAAAGGCTGCCTCACCGCCTGCAGGAAGCCGGAATGAAATCTGAAGTGCTGTTGCAAAAAGGCCATTTTGATGGGTATGAACAGGCGCTGCACAACACAGGTGTAACCATCATTTCAGTAGAAACTGCTGAAGATGTGGCGAGGGCAGTAAATGAAAAAACCGCATCTATGCATTTTCTAAATTGCAATGCCCTTGAAGGAAAGATCATGCACGATGAATGGTTGGCTCTGGCCAAAAAATACAATGTTCCTGCAACAATAGACATTGCAGCAGATGTGCCGCCGGTTTCTAATTTATGGAAATACAATGATATGGGCTTTAGTTTCGTGGCCTTGTCAGGTGGAAAAGCCATTCGCGGGCCGCAAAGCACTGGCATTTTAATGGGAAAAAAAGAAATCATCGCGGGCGCCCGCCTGAATGATTCGCCCAACGGCGTAACAATTGGAAGAGGAATGAAGGTAAACAAAGAAGAAATGCTCGGCATGTACGCAGCTTTGGATAAATACATCAATGAGGATCATGATAAAGAATGGAAGATGTGGGAAGATAATATTGGTTACATCAATGATGCTGTAAAAAAAGTAAAAGGAGTTACTACCGAAATAACCGTTCCGCCAATTGCCAACCACACGCCGAAGCTCACGATTACCTGGGACAAAAACATCGTGCATCTGGATCAGAAACAGCTAGGTGAAAAACTGCGCAATGGCGACCCTTCTATTGAAGTGATTTCATGGGGCGAACCTGATAACAATATAAGCCTTACGGTTTTTATGCTAAAGAAAGGAGAGCATAAGATAGTGGCCAAAAGGATTCAACAGGAACTTTTGCAAGCTTCAGCTTAGCGGTTCATTCGCCATATTCAAAAATGCTTATTAACGTAAATGCTATGATAAAATTTTTCTTATTAATCTTTCTGTATGTATTGTTGCCAGCCGCTGGTAAACTCAACGCCCAGGTATACAGTGTTGTGATAAAGGGCGGCCATGTAATTGATCCCAAAAACAATATCGATGGCATTATGGATATTGCTATCAAAGATGGCAAAATTGAACTGCTCGCCAAAAATATAAATGCTAAAGATGCAAAACAGGTTATCGACGCCAAAGATTTATTCGTTACTCCGGGCTTGATTGATATCCATACGCACGATTTTCACGGCAACCATGCCGATCAATATTTAATGGATGCACCCAGCGCCATTTCTCCTGATGGTTTCACCTTTCGGACAGGCGTTACTACGGTTGTGGATGCAGGAAGTTCAGGGTGGCGCACATTTCCGCTGTTTAAAGAGCAAACCATCGATCGCTCGCAAACTCGGGTGCTTGCTTTTCTGAATATCGTGGGAGCAGGGATGAGGGGAGGAGCCTATGAACAAAATATTGAGGACATGAGTCCTGATATGGCAGCGTATGTAGCCAACCAGTATAAAGATTATATCGTAGGCTTTAAAGTGGCACATTTTGAACCTGCCAACTGGATAGCTGTGGATAGTGCGGTAAAAGCCGGTAAATTGACGGATAAGCCGGTAATGGTAGATTTTGGCGGGGACGACAGCCATCCTCCTTTATCCATCAAAGAATTATTTTTCGATCACCTTCGGCCGGGCGATATTTATACCCATGTGTTTACCGAATTAAAAAGAAGAGATCCGGTTGTGGATTTAAACACCGGGAAGTTAAAACCTTTTGTATTGGAGGCGCAGCAAAAAGGAATATTTTTCGATGTGGGTTTTGGCGGAGCAAGCTTTGACTTCAGGCAGGCCATTCCCGCACTCAAAGCAGGATTATATCCAAACTCCATCAGCACTGATTTTCATTCCGGAAGTATGAACGCGTCGATGAAAGACATGCTAAACCTCATGTCGATGTTTTTGGCGATGGGGATGGACTTGAAAGACGTTATTGCTGCCAGCACGTGGCATCCGGCTGTGGAAATAAAGCACGAAGAGTTAGGAAATCTTTCTGTTGGCGCTGTGGCGGATATTGCTGTTTTAAATCTCCGCAAGGGAAAATTTGGTTTTTGGGATAGAAACGGCTATAAAGTAAAAGGCAATCAAAGACTGGAATGTGCGGTGACTATCCGGGCCGGAAATATTGTATACGATTTAAATGGCATAGCCGAACCACAGGTAATTAAAAGTTCCGAATGAGC
This sequence comes from Ginsengibacter sp., assembly GCA_051954975.1. Lineage (GTDB taxonomy): Bacteria > Bacteroidota > Bacteroidia > Chitinophagales > Chitinophagaceae > Ginsengibacter. The sequence goes on from JBQCHE010000002.1 coordinate 629,719, forward strand.
TAAATTTTATCCAATTCTGATGTAATCATGAGACGTAATAATATGAGAATAGGTCGCGTGAAATTTTGTATTTACTTACTGCTGATAGCATGTTCTTTTCATTGTAAAAAGTCCAATTCCCCTGCCGGCGACCCGGATAATGGCGGGCTTATTTTGCCGGAAGGTTTTGAAGCCGTGGTGGTGGTAGATAGCCTGAAAGGGGCAGCAAGGCATATCGCCGTAAATTCAAACGGAGATATTTATGTTAAGCTGAGGTTTCCTAATGAGAAAGGCGGCAATGCGGCATTAAGGGACCTTGATAACGATGGAAAGGCAGACAGCATCGCTTATTTTGATGAGTATCTGGATAAAAGCAGCTACGGTACAGAAATGAGAATTCATAATGATTATCTTTATTTTAGTTCAGTCACCCGGGTATTCAGGCAGAAACTGACGCCCGGTAAATTAGTACCTACGAGCGAAATAGAGTTGATGCTGACCGATACACAGCCGCCGCGCCAGCACGATACCAAACCGATCGCTTTTGACAAAAAAGGGAATATGTACATCCCATTTGGTGCGCCGTCGGATTGCTGTCAATTGCAGGATAGAACGCCCTTTTCACCCGGAATGGATCCGTGCCCCATCCTCGAATTGAGAGCAGGTATCTGGCGTTTTGATGCCAACAAGCCCAACCAATTTCAAAAGGATGGCCAAAAGTTTGCCACCGGGCTTCGGAGCATTGTAGCGCTTGAGTGGAATAACCAGTCGGATAATTTATATACCGTGATGCATGGAAGAGATTATCTGCACGCCCAATGGCCCAAATATTTTACCGAATGGGAGGGTGCGGTGCTTCCTTCTGAAGAATTTCTTTTGTTGAAAGAGGGAGCGAACGCAGGCTGGCCTTATTATTATTACAATCATTTAAAAGGGAAGCTTTTTCTCAATCCTGAATATGGGGGCGACGGGAAAAATGAAGGAAAAGGCTCAGAATATACGCATCCTATTGTAGGCTTCCCCGGCCATTTCGCACCCAATGATTTATTATTTTACACAGGTAACCAGTTTCCTGAGCGCTATAAAAATGGCGCCTTCATAGCGTTTCATGGTTCTACCAGCAGCGCGCCCTATCCCCAAAGTGGATATTTTATCGGATTTGTGCCCATGAAAGATGGCCTGCCTTCAGGGCCGTGGGAAGTATTTGCCAACGGATTTGCCGGCGTGGATACTGTCTATAATACAAGCGATGCAAAGTACAGGCCAATGGGCCTTTCTATGGGCCCGGATGGTTCGCTGTATATTTCAGATTCAGAGAAAGGCAAAATCTGGCGGGTTTTGTATAAAGGCGATAAAAAGAAATTTGGCGACGCCCAGCTGGCAAAAATGGAAAAGCTAAAAAAGGAAGCGCCCAATATTAAAACGCCTGATGAAACTGCAGATAACCTGGACAAAGGCAATGTAAACAAGGCCGGAAGGTTATACAATACATATTGCGCAATATGCCATCAGCGCGATGGAATGGGCAATGACCGTTTCCCGCCTTTGAGCGGCTCTGAATGGGTGGTTGGCAATAAAATGGTTCCCATAGGCATTGTTTTGAATGGCCTCGAAGGCGAATATTATGTGAAAGGAAAAACATACAATAATAAAATGCCCAGCCTGGATCTTTTGCCGGATGAAACAATAGCAGAGATAGTAACATATATCAGGCAAAATTTTAATAATAATGCAAGCACTGTGTCGCCGGAAGATGTGGCAAAAGCGCGCAAGTTGATAACAAAAAAATAGATGGTATAGCTATTCTTTTAAAAAAGGCTGAGAATAAAAATGAAGACGGTCAAATTATTTATAATGGCGCTGATAACTAATTCCTTTTGTTTCGAATCGTACGCGCAGCGTTCTGCGACTGATTTGCAAAGGCTATTGACCACTCCTTTGCAATACACCGTCTTTAAAACTTCAGAAAAAATAGTGATTGACGGAAAAAGTGATGAGCAGGCCTGGGCACAAGCTCCGTGGACGCCGGTTTTTACTGATATTTCCAGTGGTAAAGCACCGGATGAAAAACACCAGGCCAGATGTAAAATGCTTTGGGACGATAATTTTTTATATGTCTATGCAGATATTACCGAGCCTGATATATGGGCATCCATTACAAAAACCGATAGCCCCGTGTTCCAGGATAATGCTTTGGAAATGTTTATTTCGCCAGGAGGCGGAACTTATGATTATGTGGAATTTCAGATAAACGCTTTTGGAACTACATGGGACTTATTTTTACCAAAGCCATATAGAAACGGCGGTGCAGGATTAACCAGTTGGGATATCAAGGGATTGCAAAAAGCAGTGCATCTGAACGGCACTATAAATAATCCTTCAGACAAAGACAAAGGCTGGAGCTTGGAATTAGCCGTACCTTTCAGGTCGGTCATGAAGAATGGGAGTAAAAATCCATCAAACGGCACAATTTGGCGTATGAATTTTTCCAGGGTGCAATGGCAGCTTGATACATCGAATGGGAAATATTCCCGCAAAAAAAATGAACAGGGAAAGGTGGTTAGCGAACAATATTATGTATGGTCGCCGCAGGGAATCGTGAATTTGCATTACCCCGAAAGATGGGGTTATGTATTGTTTTCCGATTCTGTTTCTGATAAAAATTTTCTATCTGAAACGGATGAAAAATTGAAACTGCAGGTGTGGAAGTATTATTATCTGCAGCAACAATTTATGAGACAAAACGGAAAGTATGCCTCCCGTTTCAAACAATTGGATAAGTTGTTTAAAAAAGAAGTGGGAACAAAAAAACAAAAATCAGCTGTTAAGATGTATGCTGATGCAAAGCAATTTTTACTGGAAATATTTTTACCATTTTCAAAAGAAATGATGACTTTAAATGATGAGGGCGAAGTTCATTTTAATAAAAAATAATGACTCCTCATTTTATAGTAAAACATAAAATGGGAAAGATTTTTATTTTATAGCAAACAAACCTACCTGCCAGTAGGCAGGCAAATAATGTAATTTTTTATTTTAAAATTCAATTTTATAAACTCTAAAAAATCAATGTATGCAAACACAAAGAAGATCTGCAATTAAGAAATTATTAGCTTCCGTAACCGCGGTGGCAGGTTTTGGGCTTGCGGCAAAAGCAAAAGCCATTACCGGTGAAGCAAAAGTAGCCGGAAATATCACCAATTCCCAGGATGTTCCCCTGTTTTCCGGTCATACCATTCATAACGGCCTTGTTTATATTGCCGGGAAAGGCGCTCATGTAGCTCCGTTCGAAATAAAAGCCCATACGGAGATAGTGCTTAAGGAATTGGAAAAAGAGTTGGTAAAGGCCGGGTCTTCAATGGAAAAAGTATTAAAAGTGAGTGTGTTTCTCAATGACATCGCAGACTACCAGGGCATGAATGAGGTGTACCGCGGACGATTTGGTAAAAATCCTCCCGTTCGCACTACCGTAGCTGTTGCAAAGGGCGGTGTTCCGGGCGATTCCCTGGTTGAGATGGATTGTATTGCCTATATCTAACCTTTCTTTTAAATCATTTTAAAAGCGAAAAATGAAACGCAGAGACCTCATCAAAGCTGCATCATTGATTCCTTTTTCAGGAGGGATTTTTACTTCAAAATCTTCTTTTGCAAAAAGTCCGCTGCCCAGGCAGGATCTTTTCAAAGAATTAGGTGTGCGAACCTTTATCAATGCAAGAGGTACTATCACTTTTATGTCAGGCTCGCTGATGCACGATTACGTTCTCGATGCAATCAACAGCACCTCAAAGGATTTTTGCATGCTGGAAGAATTGCAGGATAAGGTGGGTGAAAAAATCGCGGCGATGACGCATGCAGAGGCAGCAATGGTTACGTCCGGCGCTTTTTCCGCACTATCTCTTGGTATGGCCGGCATCCTTACAGGGCTGGATCCGAAAAAAGCGGAACAGCTTCCTCATCTTTCCGGCACGGGAATGAAATCTGAAGTTATTATTCAAAAAAAACACCAGATACATTACAACCAGGCATTAACCAACTGCGGTGTAAAGCTGGTATGGGTAGAAACGCCTGACGATGTAGATCGCGCGGTGAATGAAAATACTGCATCCATGCATTTCCTCGGAAGTGGCGCGGTGGAAGGAACTATCATGCATGAAGAATGGCTGGCATTAGCAGGGAAACACAATCTTCCGGCGTCAATAGACATGGCTGCGAATGTTCCGCCCGTTTCTAACCTTTGGACTTTTAATGACATGGGATTTAGCTATGTAGCCCTTTCTGGCGGCAAAGCCATTCGGGGGCCTCAAAGTGCAGGTGTATTGATGGGCAAAAAAGATATAATTGCAGCAGCGCGGTTAAGTGCTTCGCCGAATGCTGCCACCATTGGCCGTGGCATGAAGGTGAATAAGGAAGAGATTATCGGCATGTATGTAGCCATTGACAGGTATTTGAAGCAGGATCATGATAAGGAATGGAAAGATTGGGAAAACCGTGTGGCTACTATTGCAAAAGCTGCCGAATCAGTGAACGGAGTTACCACAAAATCGTATGTTCCACCTATTGCAGATCACACGCCTACCCTGGATATTTTATGGGATACCGATAAAATCCATCTCACAGGAGCCGGCTTACTGGAAGCGCTAAGAAATGGGAACCCTTCTATTGAAGCCTATGGCGGAGGAAAAAATTCTATTACAGTATCTCCCTGGATGATGAGGCCAGAACAGGTTAAAATTGTGGCAGGACGAATTAAGGAGGAACTAAAAAAAGCTTCGTCCTGAAAAATAAGAAGTGGCAATTAATTAAATTTTTAAACAAAAAATTCATTTCAATGAAACGTAGAGAAGTTATCAAAGGCCTGGGCTTGTTACCGCTGTCAGGCGCTTTGATGGGTAATTTGTTAACCGCAGAAAAATCGTTTTCGGCGCCTAAAAGCAAAAAAATAAAAAGAGACTTATTTGATGAATTAGGCGTTACCAGGGTCATCAATGCCGGCGTTACCATGACTTTTTTGTCTGGCTCGCTAATGATGCCTGAAGTAATGGAAGCCATCAATTCTACCAGCCATGATTTTGCAAATATGTATGAACTGCAGGATAAAGTGGGCGCAAAAATGGCCGAGATGTTACAAGTGGAAGCAGCGATGGTTACTTCCGGCGCGGCCTGCGCGCTTTTGTTAGGAACCGCGGCCTGTATTACGGGCAAAGATGCAGAAAAAATAAAAATAATTCCGAATTGGCCAAGCGCCAGGCCGGAAGTGATTATGCAAAAAAGTCACCGTTATCTTTTTGACCAGGCTATCACCACCTGCGGAGCGAAAATTATTGAGATAGAAGGCCCCGATGAAATGGATAAAGCTTTCAATAACAATACCGTGATGGCGCTATTCTTTAATGCAGCGGACAATTCAAGCGTTTCCCGCGAAGATTTTGTGGCCCTATGCAAAAAACATAACATTCCATCATTTATTGACGCGGCGGCAGATGTGCCTCCTGTAGAAAACTTATTTAAGTATCAAAAAATGGGGTTTGATATGGTAACTTTTTCCGGGGGTAAAATGATAAGAGGTCCTCAAAGCGCCGGATTATTATTTGGCAGAAAGGATTTGATTGAAGCGGCAAAATTAAACCATAGCCCTCATGAAGCGCCGATAGGGAGGCCGATGAAGGTGAACAAAGAAGAAATATTTGGCATGTACGCCGCGCTTAAATCTTATCTTGAACGCGACCATAAAAAAGAATGGAACGACTGGCTTAGCCGCATCGAAAGGATTAGGAAAAAAGCAGAGCAGGTGAAAAGCGTAAAAGGCGAAACTAATGTCAATCCCGGTCCGGCAAATGCTTTTCCTTCTTTATACCTTACCTGGGACCAGGAGGTAGTGAAGATGACCGCCAGTGATGTGCAATCTGCTCTTCAAAAAGGTACACCCAGCATTGTGGCAAACGTGGGCAACAAAGATGGCAACAAAGTGCTGAATGTGGGTGTGGTTTTGTTAAGACCCGACCAAGTAGATGTGGTTGCCAACCGGGTTAAAGAAATACTTGAACATGCTATTTAGAACACAACAATAACAAACAATATCTTAATCGTAAAACTAAAACAGATATGAAAAAAACATTACTGCTTTTAATGATACTCGGCGCTTTTACATTTCAGAGGTCATTTTCCCAAAACTACAGTATCGTTATCAAAGGCGGCCATGTGATTGATCCCAAAAACAATATTGACGAGGTAATGGATGTAGCGATTGACAGCGGCAAAATTAAAATGGTGGCTAAAAATATCAATCCCGCCAATGCCCTGCAGGTAGTGAATGCCGAAGGGATGTACGTTACGCCGGGCCTGATAGATATTCATACTCATGATTTTTGGGGAACAGAACCTAACCACCAGTATGAAAACGGAAACCTGGCTATTCAGCCAGACGGCTTTACCTTCCGGAATGGCGTTACTACAATCGTAGATGCCGGAAGCTCAGGCTGGCGCACCTTTCCAACGTTCAAAGAACAGACCATCGACGTATCCCAAACAAGAGTACTTGCTTTTTTAAACATTGTAGGCGAGGGCATGCGTGGTGGCTATGAGCAGAATGAAAATGATATGGATCCAAAAATGTCTGCCCTGGTGGCGAGGCAGTATAAAAATTATATCGTTGGCTTTAAACTGGCGCATTACGAAGGGTACGACTGGGCACCAACTGACCGGGCTGTGCTTGCCGGAAACCTTGCAGGCGGCATCCCGGTAATGATTGACTTTGGCGGCAGCAAACCTCCTTTGTCTATTGAAGAATTGTTTCTGAACCATCTTCGTCCCGGAGATATTTTTACGCATTGTTTCGCCGAGTTAAACAGCCGTGAGTTTATTGTGGATACCACTACCAATAAGGTAAAACCGTTTGTGTGGGAAGCGCGCAAAAAAGGAATTATTTTCGATGTCGGATATGGTGGTATCAGCTTTGCTTATTCACAGGCCATTCCGGCAATTAAGGAAGGGTTTTATCCTAATTCTATCAGTACAGATCTGCATGTGGGAAGCATGAATGCGGCCATGAAAGGCATGCTTACCACGATGTCTAAATTTCTGGCGATGGGCGAGGACCTGAAATCGGTAATCACCCAAAGCACCTGGAATCCTGCCAAAGAAATCAATCGCGAAGAGCTCGGGAATTTGTCTGTTGGCTCAGGTGCAGATGTAGCCATTCTTACTTTGAGGGATGGAAAATTTGGCTTATTTGATTACACCGGCCGTAAGTTGGAAACAGATAAGAAACTGGAGTGCCAGATGACCATACGAGATGGAAGAATCGTATATGATCTGAATGGAATTGCCAATCCTATTATCGCTCCCCGCAGAAATTTGCCTGTAAATGCCAATCCCGGCAATAATTTCACTGAATGGTTCAATACTATCCCTTCGGGCAATGGAATAAATTTAACCCCGAACAAAAGCATCAACCAGGAAGAATTTTTCAGGCAGTATCATAAAAATAATAAATGGTGGGATGAGGCATTCGCGTTCTTAAAAACCAAAGATTTGGCTCAGTTAAAACCCGGCGTTTATGTTATTGATTCGGGCAATGTAATCGCAACCGTATCACAGGGGGCTACCAAAAATAAAGACGACGTAAAGTGGGAAGCTCACCGGAATTTTAATGATATCCAATACATCATAAAAGGAAAGGCATTGATGGGAGTGGCACCCAGCGCAGACATCCGGGGAAATGTTATCGTTCCTTATACTAATGCCACCGACAACATGAACTTTACCAATGAAGGTGGCGAATACTTTGAAGCGGATCCTTCCACCTTCTTTATTTTCTCTCCGCAGGAAATGCACCGCCCTGCCATTAAAGTGCCGGGAAGTGATGTGGTGAAAAAAATCGTGATTAAAGTGAGGGTGCCGTAAATTTTTCGAATGGGTTAGTAATATTTGTTTGGAGAATAAAAAATGTGATTATTTATTTGTTTACTGTCAAAATTAAATTTAAGAATGAGAATTTATAAGCCTGTTTGGTTGTTTATTTTATGCGTTTTTTCGTCGGGAATTATTATCGGTCAAACCATTCCCAAGGATGAATTGATATTTCTTACTTCACAATGGAAAGGAGATCGCTTTGCCGATGGCCGGCCGAAAGTGGCTGATGATTTATTAACAAGAGCCAAAAATATAGGCATTGATGATGCATGGACCGTTTTAAAAAATCTGGGTTATACCAACCAGTTTGAAGGCGGCTGGAAAACAGTAAACGACAGTATCAAAGTGATCGGAAGGGTAGTTACAGCCATGTATTTACCGTCCCGTCCCGACGTGGAAAAGGAAATTAAGGAACGCGGAGTGGCGCAAGGTAGAAAAGGCAATACCAATTCATGGCCCATTGATGTGCTTACCAAAGGAGATGTGTATGTGGCAGATGGCTTTGGAAAAATTGCAGGAGGCACACTCATGGGCAGCACGCTTGGCAATTCAATTTTCAGCAAATCCGGAAATGGCGTGATTTTTAATGGCTCCGCGCGCGATTTGGAAGGCCTTTCGGAAATAAAAGGATTTAATGCTTTTGTACGGGATTTCCATCCTTCCTTCCTTGAAAATATGGTATTGATGGGATTGAACACGCCCATCCGCATCGGCCAGGCGATTGTATTGCCCGGCGACCTTGTTATTGCCGACAAGGAAGGCGTGCTTTTTATCCCGGCCCATCTTGCCGACCAGGTGATAAGCACGGCAGAATTCGTGACATTGAAAGATAAATTTGGCTTTGAAATGGTAAAGACCAATCAATATTCTACCGGGCAAATCGATAGCCAATGGACCGACCAGATTAAAACTGATTTTCTCAATTGGCTCAAAAAGCATCCGGAACTGGGCAAAATGAGCAGGACCGATTTGGATAAAGTAATGAGCCAGCGTACCTGGTAATCTGTCGGGAAGAAATAATCACCTTATTCAAAATAAGAACTCAAAATTATGTAAGCTATGGCAAAATTATTACCCAAAAAGCGCTGGTACCGGCTGATTCCGATAGTTTTTATTACGTATAGCCTTGCCTACTTAGACAGGGCCAATTTTGGATTTGCCTTGGCCGGCGGCATGGCTGAAGATTTGAATATTACGGCAGCCATGTCTTCTTTGCTGGGCTCCTTATTTTTTCTTGGTTACTTTTTTTTCCAGATTCCTGGAGCATTGTATGCGGCTAATAAAAGCGCCAAAAAATTAATATTCTGGTCATTAATTTTATGGGGCGCTTTGGCCATGGCGACGGGTATGGTGCACAATGTGGATTTATTGATTGCCATCCGTTTTTTATTAGGCGTGGTGGAAAGTGCGGTAATGCCTGCCATGCTCATATTTCTTTCCCGTTGGTTTACCAAAACGGAAAGGTCGAGAGCCAATACCTTCCTTATCCTCGGTAACCCGGTTACTATTCTTTGGATGTCTATTCTTTCGGGCCACCTGGTTGGCACCCTGGGTTGGCGCTGGATGTTTATTATCGAAGGCGCGCCGGGAATCGTTTGGGCATTCTTTTGGTGGTACCTGGTGAATGATAAAGTGAAAGACGCCAAATGGCTTACCGAATCGCAAAAAAATGATGTGGAAGAGCAATTGGCGCTGGAACAGCAAAGTATCAAACCCGTAAAAAATTACGGCGAAGCGTTCAAATCCAAGGTGGTGATTCTGTTATGCCTTCAATATGCGCTATGGAGTATCGGCGTGTACGGATTTGTAATGTGGCTGCCTTCCATCATAAATGAAGCGCCAAATATGAATATTGAAACTACAGGATGGCTGTCTGCAGTTCCTTATATTCTTGCCATCGTGGCCATGTTAACCACTTCTCATTTTTCTGATAAAACATTAAACAGGAAAGATTTTATCTGGCCTTTTCTTTTGATAGGCGCCATTGCTTTTTATGCTTCTTATCTTGTCGGACCCGGTAATTTCTGGCTTTCCTTTACGCTGCTTGTGATTGCCGGCGGCGCTATGTACGCTCCATACGGTCCTTTTTTTGCTATCATCACCGAAGTATTGCCCAAAAATGTTTCAGGTGGCGCCATCGCTTTGATAAACAGTTTTGGCGCTTTGGGTTCCTTTTTGGGCGCGTATCTCGTGGGCTACCTGAACGGCGTTACAGGCAGCTTCAGCGCTTCTTATATTTTTATGGCAGGCTCTTTATTTCTATCGGCAATTCTCACGATAATGGCTTTGAAAAATACCCACAAATTACTAGTTGCAACACATTTACAAGAAGAAAGCCTTATGATTCCTGCAAAATAAATCTGATTGATAATGCAAATCTTTTAACTGACAATAAATTAAATCATGATAATAGACAGCTTAACGAATGCCACAAAGTATTTTTGTGTAAATCCTCATTTTAAAAAGGCTTTTGAATACATTCAATCTAAAAATTTAGAAACCCTGGAGCCGGGCACTTATGTAATTGAAGAAAATATTTTAAAAGCGATTGTTTCTGATAAACCCGGAAAAAGCCGTGAAGAATCTCTAAATAAATTTGAGTGCCACAATAAATTTATCGACATCCAGCTTTGTATAAATGGTAAGGAACAAATCGGATGGAAACCTCGTCAATCGTGCTCTCAGCCGAAAGATGCCTATAACGCAGACAAGGACGTAACATTTTATAATGACGCGCCCGACATGTTTTTTCAAGTAACCAATGGCCAGTTTGCTATCTTTTTCCCGGAAGATGTGCATGCACCGATGATAGGCGAAGGAAACATCAGGAAAATGGTAATCAAAGTTGCCATTTGATTTGCGCAGCGATTCACTTTTGCCGTAGATTTCTTTCAAAATTTACCTGGTACAAAATATAAATCAGGCTTAAAACATGGTTTACTGGCAAGGCTGTATTTTCTTGCTGACAAAAAGGAAAAGAAATTGTTCATTCAAATTTTCATATTTTCCTTTAAAAATTAAGCCATGCATGGTAAATTATTTTATGCCCGACTATTATTTTTCGCAATAGCATTCACAAGTTGTAATCATCATTTAAGCCAGTCCGGGCAAAAGTTGTCGTGGGAAGAAAATTTTAATCAAAGTTCTTTTGATGGAGCCAAATGGTCAAAAATTCCGCGCGGAAAAAGTGACTGGAACAGGAATATGAGCGATTTTGATTCATGCTACGCCATGCGTGACGGAAAGCTCATCCTTAGAGGATTTCAAAACAAACATTTCGCTGATGACACCGCCCAATTCTTAACCGGCGGCCTTTTTACGAAAGGCAAAGCCTCTTTTGGTTTTGGAAAACTGGAAATAAGAGCAAAGCTTAATGGCGCACGCGGCGCGTGGCCGGCTTTCTGGATGCTTCCTGAAAATGCGGGCTGGCCCAATGGCGGTGAAATTGATATTATGGAAAGGCTGAACTCAGATTCTATCGCTTACCAGACTGTTCATTCAAATTATACCCAGAATCTCAAAATAAAAAATCCCAAACCCGGCGCTACCGGAAAAATTAACCCTTCCGAATTCAATACGTATGGAGTTGCAAAATATCCTGATAGTCTTGTGTTTTTTATCAATGGGCAAAAAACGTTTACTTATCCCCGCATCCGGACTGATAAAGAAGGGCAGTTCCCTTTCAGCGAACATAGATACTATCTTCTCCTGGATATGCAATTAGGCGGCTCATGGGTAGGCAAAGTGAATCCGGACGACCTTCCCGTGGAGATGGAAATAGATTGGGTAAGATTTTATGAATTTAAAGAAAACCGGTAATGAGATTTTAATCCAGGCCAGATTCTATTCTTTTAAAACTGCAATAAGTTTTTTCAAACATGAAGAGAAGAAATTTTATCGAGCTTATTACTTTAACGGGCGGCGCTTTTGCATCAGGCGCGGCTTTGTCAAATTCTGTTTATTCACAAGCAGCAACTGAAAGTTTTGGTAACAAAGAAAGAACTTATGAAGCAGATGTAATCATTGCCGGCGCAGGCCTTGGCGGCTTTGCCGCGGCGATGGCAGCCTTGAGGAACGGGCTATCAGTAGTGCTTACCGAAGAAACCGATTGGATAGGCGGCCAACTTACACAACAAGGTCTGAGTTGCCCGGATGAACATCCCTGGATTGAAACCCATGGCGCTACCCAAATGTATCGTGATTTCAGAACGGCTGTCCGTGAATATTATCTAGAAAATTATCCGTTGACGGATTCGGCGCGCAAAACAAAATACCTGAATCCCGGTGGTGGACTGGTTTCACGATTATGTTTTGAACCTCGTGTAGCCCTCTCCGTTATGTATGCGATGATGACGCCTTATCTTAGTTCGCGTAAGCTCACACTTCTTTTGCAACACAAAATAACAGGCGCAGAGGTGGCGGGTGACAAGGTTGTAGCATTAAAAGCAAAAAACACAGCAACCGGTTTAAATGAAATCATTTTGAAAGCGCCACAATTTATTGATGCTACTGAATTAGGCGATTTGCTTCCACTTACCGGAACGGAATATGTTACCGGCGCAGAATCCCGTAAAGAAACCAATGAATTGCATGCGCCTGAAATAGCGGATGCAAAAAATATCCAGGCATATACCTATTGCCTGGTAATGGATTATGTTCCGGAAAGCAATCAAATAATTGAAAAGCCAGCGCAATATGATTATTGGAAAAATTTTATGCCGACCTTAAACCCGCCGTGGCCGGGAAAATTATTGAGTCTTTCTTATTCTAATCCTTCCACGCTGCAGCCAAAATCTCTTGCCTTCAACCCGGTAAATTTGCCGGCAGATGGCGTGCTTAATCTTTTTAATTATCGCCGAATTATTAACCCCGATAATTTTGTGGCTGGCACTTATTGTGGCGGCACGACTATAGTTAACTGGCCGCAAAATGATTTTTTAACGGGCAATCTTATTGATGTTTCGGATGAAGAATTTGAAAAGAATATCGAAAATTCAAAACAGTTAAGCCTTTCGCTGTTTTACTGGCTGCAAACTGAAGTGCCCCGGCATGATGGAGGCGCAGGCTGGCCCGGGCTTCGCTTGCGGGGAGATGTTTATGGTACGGAAGATGGCATGGCCAAATATCCATACATACGTGAGTCAAGGCGCATAAGAGCGATGTTTACTGTTCTTGAAGAACAAGTCGGAAAAGCCAACCGTGAAATGGTCGCAGGAAAAGCTGATGGGAAAATGTCTGCTGATTTTTTTGACAGCGTGGGCACCGGCTATTATCATATCGATTTGCATCCCACCATTTCAGGAAATAATTATATTGATTTTGCGTCGCTGCCATTTCAAATTCCACTCGGAGCGCTGTTGCCGGTCAGGATGACGAATTTATTTCCGGCAAATAAAAATATCGGAACCACGCATCTTACCAATGGCTGCTATCGCCTTCATCCCGTTGAGTGGAGCATTGGTGAAGCAGTAGGCATGCTGGTTTCTTTTGCACAAAATAAAAAAGTAAGGCCTCATGCGGTGCGCGAAAGCAAAGATTTACTGAGCGACTTTCAAACATTTATTCGTTCACAGGGATTAGAAACTCATTGGCCGAAAGACGCTATGTGATGGAACATTCAAATCTGTTAGTTCAACTTACAAAATGAAAAATCATCCTAAAAGATTGTTTACTATCGTTTGTAATGTAAGCTTTTGTTTAGTCCTGCCAAAAGTATTGATGTGTTGCTTTTCCGTATAACCGTTGTATTTAATTTATTTCAAGCGTAAATTGGTTTGATGCAAAAAGGAAATGCGAACAATGAAATAACAATTCCTTCTGTCCTTATCTTTGCCAACTTATGGCAAATGAACTAAATAATTTCAGTGATATCATTGCGCATTGCAAAGAATATGGATATATCTTTCCATCCAGCGAAATATATGATGGATTAAGCGCAGTATATGATTATGGGCAAAATGGAGCCCAGCTAAAAAAGAACATACGCGACTATTGGTGGAAAAGCATGACCCAATTGCATGATAATATTGTGGGAATTGATGCGGCGATTTTCATGCATCCGCTAACATGGAAGGCCAGCGGCCACGTTGATAATTTCAGCGATCCGATGATTGATAATAAAGACAGCAAAAAGCGATACCGTGTAGATCACCTGATAGAATCACACGCCGAAAAGCTGGCGCTCGCAGGTAAGAAAGAAGAAGAATTTGCTTTGCTAAAAACCATGGACGAACTGCTTGCCAAAGATGATTTCGACGGATTGAAAAAATTAATTGACGAAAACGAAATTACCTGTTCCATAAGCGAAACGGCTAACTGGACAGACATCCGCCAGTTCAACCTGATGTTTGAAACCCAACTGGGCAGCGTTTCCGGTGACTCTGACAAAATATACCTGCGGCCTGAAACTGCCCAGGGCATTTTTGTAAATTTTTTGAATGTACAGAAAACCGGCAGAATGAAAATTCCATTTGGAATTGCACAAACCGGCAAAGCTTTCAGAAATGAAATTGTAGCACGACAATTTATTTTTCGCATGCGCGAATTTGAGCAGATGGAAATGCAGTTCTTCGTTCGCCCCGGCACAGAGATGCAATGGTACGAGTACTGGAAAGCAGAAAGACTAAAATGGCATCAAAGTCTTGGGCTTCCCGCGGAAAAGTTACGTTATCATGATCATACAAAACTTGCGCATTATGCAAATGCGGCGGTGGATATCGAATTTGAATTTCCCTTTGGATTTAAGGAACTGGAAGGCATTCATTCAAGAACTGATTTCGATTTGAAATCGCACCAGGAACTGAGCAAAAAGAAATTGCAGTATTATGATAACGACCTGAATGAAGAAGGAAAGCCTTATGGAAATTATGTTCCTTACGTAGTGGAAACATCAGTGGGCCTCGATCGCTTGTTTTTAACCATTATCAGTATGGCGTATGCAGAAGAAAAATGGATTAAGGAAGATGGAAGCGAAGACAGCCGCGTGGTATTGCGCATTCCGCCAAAAATTGCCCCTTACAAATTAGCGATTCTTCCCTTGGTGAAAAAAGATGGTTTGCCGGATATTGCTAAGGATTTATTACATGAATGCGAACAAAGCTTTTATACCTTTTACGAAGAAAAAGATAGTATTGGCAAGCGTTACAGGCGTATGGATGCCATCGGAACTCCGTTTTGTGTAACCATCGATCATCAAACTAAGGAAGACAATACGGTTACCGTTCGCGATAGGGATTCAATGAAACAGCAAAGGATTTTACTGAAGGATGTGAAGGATTTTATTTTAAACAAAATATTAAATTAAAGTGCAACGTTTTCCAGGAAATAAATGTCTTGGGAAAAAAGCTTTATGAAAAGAATTGCCATTCTGATTGTTTGTGTTATAGCAGGGTTTGCAGGTTTTGCCCAGGATGATGAATCGCGCACCGTTACTAATAAAAGTTTTTATGCCGAATTGGGTGGCCCCGGCATTTTATTTTCAGCCAATTATGATTCAAGATTTAATAAGACTCCCTTCGGATTTGGAGGAAGAGTAGGCCTTGGGTTTGTTTCCGCGGATGAGAGCGATTATATTAATGGGAATTACAATTATAAAAGAAGTACTGCGCTCACTCTCCCTGTTCAACTCAACTATATATTTGGCCAAACAAATTCTGTAAATGCGTTTGAAGTTGGACTTGGTTTTACGTATGTAAGCAAACAATTGGATATTTTCAATTTTTATGAAAAGAAGGGAACCAATTTGTATGGCACAGCAGCGTTTATGTACAGGCGCGTACCGGTGAACGGTGGCTTTTCCTGGAGGATAGGGTTTACTCCATTGATAGGAAACGGAAATGTGCAGGCCTCCGGCGGAGCCAGCGTAGGATATAACTTTTAAAAAATTGCTTATACAAAATCTTTATGGCTGTTGTCTTTTCTTATCTCGGAAAAATTCTACAACGCTTTTAAGAAATATCCCGATGGCCATCCCGCAAACCAGAAGGCTTACAATCTGAACGGCTCTTATATTTTGCGAGCCTTCTTCCCTGTAAAAATTATAAAAGGATAGAATGATAATTACCAGGGAAATAATGATGGGCCGTGTTTTTGGATTTCTCATAACAATTTTTTTTCAAAACAAATTAACCATACGATTCCAGGCGGATGGCATTTCTATCATACCCCAAATCACTGATTTTTTTTCGGGCATCGTCTATCATAAACTTCCAGCCGCATAGGTAAAAATAGGCTGGTTTCACCTGTTGAATTTCTTCACAAACCTGGATGTTTTTACGACAAATTTCCTCGTACAGTGCGTGAACATAGCCGGTACGGCCGTCCCACGATTCGCGGCTTAGCGTAGGCATAAAATGAAATCCCTCCAAATCTTTTTCAAGCGCCTTCATTTCTTCAAAATAAAGAAGATCTTTTTGTGTGCGGCATCCGAAAAGCAAATACAAATTCTGGTGTGGTACGTTGTGCAGCTTCATATAATTTAGCATACTTCTAAAAGGCGCAATGCCGGTGCCGGTGCAAATAAAAAAAATATCTCGATCTATCTCTTCAGGTAAAGTAAACATTCCAAGAGCGCCACGTAAGGTAAGTTGTGAACCCACTTTTATTTCGTTAAACAGGTAGGTGGAGCCGAGGCCGCCTTCAAGTAAAACAATCAGCAATTCGAAAACGGGGCTGCCATCGGGCCAACTGGCTATAGAATAGCTGCGCCATCTTTTGTTGGCTTTTTCGTGTATGGGAAGATCAAGCGTTACAAACTGGCCTGCTTTAAAATCAAAAGAAGTTTCTCCATCTACTTTAATAAAAAATCTTTTGGTATTATAGGTCTCATCTTCAACACGAATAACAGTGCCGGTACGCCAAACTGGTGGTGCCATCTGTTTTTTTTCGGAAAATACAAACCTTATTTTACATAAAGAATTAATTAAGGAAGTATTTTTCTGAGAGCGTTGTATTAAAACCTCAGCATCAATCCGGCCGAGGGTATAATTACCGTTTTCGTGTAATCCTGCCCGTATTGAAAATTACAATTGATGATGACAGATACGGCTGATACATTAAAATTAAATCCAAGCGTAGTGGAATTGTATTTCAAATAAGTAGTTTCAAAATTGACTCCATCGGCAGATACAAGCGTTTGCTTATTAAAAATCTGTTGCCCTACGCCGGTGCTTACGCGAAAAACTTCGCCAATCAACAAGCCTCCTTCGATATTGTACACATTGTTAGCAGAATTTTGATCAGTCGCGGTGGTAATATATTTCTGATCTTCAAAAATCTGTTTTACAGTTTCATCATTGTTCATCCCAAAGCTTCCGAATCCGGCAATCATAGTGCGGCGGCCACTTTGGCTGCGGGCAATGGTTAATCCCAGCATACCGTTGATTTGCCAGTTCAGCCGGTCGCTTTGGTATTTGTCAAAATTTTGATTGCCAGGCCCGTAATAATAATTGGCGGCTGCTCCCAGCGAAACAGCTATTCCGCTGCTTCTTGAATCATTCCGATTGCCGGTATTTCTGTAATCATTCTGTGCGTTAGCTGAAAAGGCTACTATGCAAAAGATGAAAAGTAATATGTTCTTCATAATAAAAAATTTAAGAGGTCATTTTTATAACGCGTACGATATGCCCACCTTTATCGCGGAAAGGCCAACGCCGGCGTCAAAATATACCTGGAATTCTTTGCTCAGATAATACTCCAGCCCGGCCCGTGCGATGATGCCAATTCCCGTGGAACGCGTTCCTGATTTTACTAAAATGGTCTGTGTATTATCATTGGTAAATGATATTTTATTTTCTGAATGCAAATTGGAGCTCGTAATTCCGGGGCCGATGAGTATGTATGGTTGAATTTGAGAGGCAGGGTCTAAAAAATAGTATCGTGCATATACGTAAAGGCCAAAAATATTTTCTTTTACATTGATATCATTATTGGTGCTATCATAAGCGCTGAATTTTTGATCGGAGAAATTATGAGTGCCAAAACCAACCAGGATTCCCAACTGCACATTGCTGTTAAAAGGCACTTCGTAGCCAAAGGTGAGCGTGGGAAAGCTTGCCGAAGTGGAATAATCGCTTTTATTTTTCAATTTTGAAAAGCTTCTTAAAAAGCCCAGGCCGACCGTTATTTTTCCATTGTTTAAGCTGATCGGGTTGGCGCTTCTTTGCTCATTTTCATAATGAAGCCGCGGCCGCATTTGGCCCTGCGGTACGGGCTGTGCCGCTCGTCCGTTGATATAATCTTTTACCTGGTTTCTATAGCTGATTACATAGACCTCGTATCTTGGAATGGTATAAACCGGCCCATCCGGAATATCGGTTCTTTGATAAGAAATATAATAAGGGGCCACTTCTTTGACAAGGCCATAAACTATATCGCCATTCATTTTTACAATCACATCAAATCCGGCATTTTGTTTCACAGGCTGCGGGACTTGCATTCTCATCGTATCTTCCTGGGCGTAGGCTTGTTCTGTTACAAACGATATTGCCAGTAAAAAAACAAATAGGAAAGATTTATATTTTGGGGGTAAACAACACTTCATTATTTAATTTTTTAGTATTTAAGGTCTTTGATAATTCCATTTAAAATGCTCAACTTTTGAGTAGTATCCCGCGAATTGCAAACTGTCATTTGAAAGCTACCGGTTATAATCCTTTCGTCGGGCTTTTGCTTTTCTATCTGCAGGATATCGTTTTGTAAATCTTCAGCACAAAGATTATACACTTCAAGATTTTTTTTGTCCGTCATGTCTACAATTTGCACACCGCCGAGGCCTCTTTCCACCGTGTAATCTGTTTTATATAAACCGACGAGTTGCTGGCCATCGGCAAGGTCAAAGTTGATGGTAAGCTGGAACGTGTGGCCTGAATCGTCTTTACCCGTTCCCGTCAACACATACCGGTCATAAAATTGCGCAGGAAGCGAAGTATCCTTCGGGTACTCCACCACTTTTGAAGGCTGGGTAAGCGTATAGCCATCTGCCTTCCATGAATTGCCGGCACCAAGGTCGAATTTGAGTAAAGGAGACCTGATTATCTGAACGGTGGTCTGGTCAGATGTGCAACTGGAAAACGAAAACGATACAAGAAGAATTAGGGGGTAAAATATTTTATTCATAGTTAGCTTTAAAGGATCAACATAACATTTTTTGTGTATCAATAATAATACCGATAATGAACTTAATGCGGGCCAGAGTTGAAGCAAAGATATGCTATACAAGTCCATGGCTTCCCGGATAAAAATTTGAATTATTTGCCGATTTGCTGCGATGAGCCGGTTAAGAATGGCAATAAGTTGTTATAAAATAGTTGAAATCTGCAGCACATGTAATCATTTAAAAATCATGAATTAATTTTGCAGGGTTTAGAAAAGGCAGAGGATGAATCTTGATGTGCTGATGAATATGTATTCCAATGATTCCCGCATTTTTTCAATTGCGGACAGGATAATATTGCCCCAGCCACAACATTTACATCTTTCAGGCCTTGCCGGCAGCGCTTCCCAGTTTGTTTTTTCCGCAGTATTTAATCATTCCAATGCGTTATCGCTCAATCACCTGGTGATATTAAGGGATGCAGAGGAAGCGGCTTATTTTCATAATACGGTTGAAAATTTAACGGGCGCCCTCGATATTTTTTATTTCCCTTCTTCTTTTAAAACAAAGAAAAACTTTCAGCAACTGAACAGCAGCCACGTGATGCTGAGGACAGAAGCCTTAACCAAGCTCAGTCGCGGAGGAAATAAAAAAGTGCTCATAACCTACAGCGAAGCGCTTTCAGAAAAAGTGGTTTTGTCAAAATCGCTTTCAGAAAATATCATTTCGTTCAGACAGGGCGAATCCATCAAGATTGACGAACTGCTTGCCCGCTTTGTCGATTATGGCTTCAGCCGTGCCGATTTTGTGTATGAGCCGGGCCAGTTTGCCGTCCGCGGAGGCATTCTGGATATTTACTCTTACGGAAATGAAAAACCTTACCGTATTGAATTATTTGGTGATGAAATTGACAGCGTCCGCCTTTTTGATCCTGAAACTCAACTAAGTGAGCGTAAATTAAAAGAGGTAAATATTATCCCCAATGTTGAAACACAGTTTAGCGCCGGCGAAAAAGTTTCGTTGTTAAATTTCTTACCCGAAAATACAATCGTGTGGACCGAAGATTGGGATTTTATTCAGCAGGTAATTCAGCAGCAGCAGAAAGAGATTGAAGAATTTATCGCTAACCCACCCAAAAGCACAGCCAATGAAGAAGTGGATTTGAATGAAATAAAAAATATTTCAGAAAGCGATTTTGTTGATGCCAATGTTTTGGAAAAGCAAATTGGCGGGCGCCACACTATTGAATTTGGAAAGAACAATTATTTTGCTAAAAATGATCCCATTCATTTCTCGGTAAAACAGCAGCCCGCATTTAACCGCCGCTTTAATTTGCTGATTGAAAACCTCAAATCACTCGAGGCAAAAAAATACAGTCTTTTCATCTTTGCCGAAAATCCCAAACAACTCGAAAGATTACACTCTATTTTTAGTGATCAAAACACAGAAATAAATTTTGTTCCGATACCCGCTTCGATACATGAGGGATTTGTGGATGACGATTTGAAAATCGTATGCTATACCGATCACGAAATTTTTCAACGATATCATAAATACCGCGTGAAGCAGGCGTTCAGCAAGAATAAAGCGCTCACCTTAAAGATGCTCCGCGAATTGCAACCCGGCGATTTTGTTACACATATCGATCATGGCGTGGGCGTTTTCAGCGGTTTGCAAAAAATTGAAAGCAATGGGGTGCTACAGGAAGCCGTCCGCATTCTTTACAAAGACAGGGATCTTCTGTATGTAAATATTTCTTCTCTTCATAAAATCAGCAAATACAGCGGAAAAGAAGGAACGGTTCCGAAAATGAACAAACTGGGCAGCGATGTTTGGAACAAGTTAAAAGACAAAACCAAAAAGCAGGTAAAAGATATCGCTACTGATCTTATTAAATTATACGCTGAAAGAAAAAGCCATAAAGGTTTTGCTCATTCTGAAGATAATTATATGCAGACTGAGCTGGAAGCGTCATTTTTGTTTGAAGATACGCCCGACCAGAGCAAAGCGGTGGCCGACGTAAAAGCAGATATGGAAAAAGAATCGCCGATGGATCGGTTGATTTGCGGCGATGTAGGGTTTGGAAAAACTGAAGTAGCTATTCGCGCGGCGTTTAAGACAAATCTTGATGGCAAGCAGGCGGCTATCCTGGTTCCCACCACTATTTTAGCTTACCAGCATTTTAAAACTTTCAGCGAGCGGCTGCATGATTATCCTGTTGTGGTGGATTATCTGAACCGGTTTAAATCGTCAAAAGAAAAAAAGGAAACGCTGGAAAAACTGAAGGAAGGTAAAATTGATATTATTATCGGAACGCATGCTTTGCTTGGAAAAGACGTAAAGTTTAAGGATTTGGGGTTAATGGTGATTGATGAAGAGCAGAAATTCGGGGTGTCAGCGAAGGAAAAATTAAAACAATTGCGGACGACAGTGGATTCGTTAACATTAACGGCCACGCCAATTCCCAGGACTTTACAATTCAGCCTGATGGGCGCGCGTGACCTGAGTATTATCAATACCGCTCCGCCCAATCGCCAGCCTATTCAAACGGAGGTTCATGTTTTTGACCAGGATTTTATAAGAGATGCCATTTATTATGAAGTGGAAAGAGGCGGCCAGGTTTTTATCATTCACAACCGCGTGCATGGTTTGCAGGAAATGAAAACCCTGGTGCAAGGTCTTTGCCCTGATTTAAATATTGCCTATGCACATGGCCAGCTGGAAGGCGCCAGGCTGGAACAAACTATCCTTGATTTTATTGATCATAAATACGATGTACTAATTTGTACCAACATCGTGGAAAGCGGGGTGGATATTCCGAATGTAAATACGATTATTGTAAATAATGCACATCATTTTGGCCTCAGTGATTTGCACCAGCTCAGGGGAAGAGTGGGGCGCAGCAATAAGAAAGCATTTTGCTATTTGCTGGCGCCGCCAATGAGCACGCTAACTGCCGATAGCCGCAAAAGATTAACCACGTTAGAACAATACAGCGACCTTGGAAGCGGCTTCCAGATTGCCATGCGCGATTTGGATATACGCGGAGCCGGAAATATGCTGGGAGGTGAGCAGAGCGGTTTTATTGCTGAAATTGGTTTTGACATGTATCAGAAGATTTTGGACGAAGCCATTCGTGAACTAAAGAGAAATGAGTTTAAGGAAGTATTTAAAGAAGAAAATCAGAAAGAAGATGATTTTGTGTCAGACTGCACCATTGATACTGACCTTGAAATACTGATTCCTGATAATTATGTAGAAAATATAACAGAGAGATTAAGCCTTTACACAAGACTCGATAATTGCGAAAATGAAGAAGAGGTGCAAGCCTTGCATAAAGAAATGACGGATCGGTTTGGCCCGGTGCCGCACGAGGTGGAAGACCTGTTTACTACCGTGCGCTGCCGTAAAATCGCGCTTGAGCTTGGATTTGAAAAATTGATTCTTAAAAACCAGGTATTGAAATGTTATTTTGTTGCTAATCCTGAATCGCCTTATTTTACCAGCAAAACCTTCGGCGGCATCCTGAATTTTATTCAAACCAAAACCAACAAGGCAAAATTAAAGCAGGTAGGCCGAAATGGGATTTTGGTGGTACAGGATATAAAAACAATGACCGGCTTATTTAGGTTCTTACAGCAAATGCAGTTAAACATGGTGGAAGAAGTTCATGGTTAAGTTTGCTTCACTTTGGTATTTTGAATTCGTTTTTCGGGAAAATTGGCAAGAATAATGTGCAGTTACAGCAATAAAACTTCGTAAATGGTAACATGGCAGGAAATGTTATTTCGTCTTTTTCTCGCGGCTGTTTTTGGCGCTCTGATTGGTTTAGAGCGTGAAAGAAAGGACTGGACGGCAGGCATGCGTACCCACATGATGGTGTGCCTGGGTTCTGCTTTAATCATGCTGGTTTCTTCTTTCGGCTTTTCAGATATTTTGGGAACAAAAAATGTGGCGCTTGACCCCTCAAGGGTGGCATCGCAGGTAATCAGCGGAATTGGTTTTATCGGCGCGGGTACTATCTTATTTCTTCAGCAGGGACGAATAAAAGGCCTCACCACTGCGGCAGGCTTATGGACCGTAGCAGCAATCGGGCTGGCAACGGGCGGAGGAATGTATTTTGCCGCGGCAGCTACTACTATCTTTGCTATCGCCATCTTGTGGGCGTTGCAACCTTTGGAAAACAGGATAAAGAAAAGATTTTCAAAAAGAACCCTGCGGATCGAAACCACCGTAAATGCAAATCCTAATATGGTTTTGAACAAAATGAGCAGCTTTGGTTTTATTAATTTTTCTAATTTTTCCATCGACAAAACAGACGAGGGTTTTATCATTCAATTGCGGTTTGAAAATCTGAATATGGACCGGTTGGAAAAGATTACCAAAGAGTTTGAAAATGACAGTTCGATAAAGAAAATAGTGTGGAATAAATAATTTGATAATTCCGCTTTGCTTCTCTGTGCTTGATTTATGCAGCAGCAGTAAAGCCATAAATAACACCGGATTTTATTTTGGATCAGGCCATGTGGCTGTAATTGTTTTTAGGCTCATTTAAAACATTTTCTATCCGTTCGTGCAACGTTTCAAAATCAGTGTAGCCCTGCGCTACCAGGTAAAATTTTGATTCCGTTAATTGAATAAACACTGCAGGAAAGCCTGTAACGTGTAATTGTTTGCACAAGGCAAATTCATAATGCGCCTTTTCTTTGTATTCTTCATCATGCAGCTTTTCGTAAAAATCTTCTTCATCAATATTGTATTTATCAAGAAGCAGACGATAAGCTTCATCATCAGTAAGATCCCGCCCTTCAAAGTGAAGCGCATATTGTAAATCGGCGGCAAAGCTTACCTGCAGCCCGGGATAATATTCTTTAAAAATACATAATGCGATTGCGGGCTTTTCCGAATCCGGAAACCAGTCGCTGCTTTCGGGGTGGCGTATGTGCCACAGATAATCTTCGCCAAATTTAATTCCTGTAATTTCTTCCACGCGCGGATAGCTTTCTTCAATATATTTTGCGGTAGCGCCAATGGCTACAGGTTGCGTCGGCAAAATCATTCCACCTGAAAGCACTTCAAAATCCAGCTTATTTTTATATTCGGAATATATCTTTTTCATCACTTGACTGAAGCCATAACACCAGCCGCAATAAGCATCATAACAATATATTAGATTTACCATATAAATCGTATTGAGGCAATAAACCTGCCGAATTCAAAATAAAACATACGAAGCTACCTGAATCTGAGCAATGAAACACAAAGGATGATTTCAACTCTATTTGTTCTCTGGGCTTTCAATCACTCCCATTACATTTGCAAAGTATGGCTCAAAAAAAATTACAAAGATTTGGTGAAATAAAAGCGTTTGCCAACGTGTTGGAATATCCTGCTGACATAAAAGGCAAATGGAATATTTTTTTTAAAAATAAAAATCCAATCGTTTTGGAACTGGCCTGCGGCAAAGGCGAATACACAACAGGGCTCGCTCAATTATATCCTCAAAAAAATTACATCGGCGTTGATGTAAAGGGCAACCGCCTTTGGGTAGGCGCCAGATTTGCGTTGCAAAACGGGTTGAATAACGTGGGGTTTTTAAGAACGCAGATTGACAAAATCAATCATTATTTTTCTGCAAATGAGGTGGATGAAATCTGGATTACCTTCCCTGATCCGCAATTGAGAATATCGAAAGCAAAAAAAAGATTAACCCATCCAAAATTTTTAAGGCTGTATCACCAGTTTCTTCGCCCAGGTGGAAAAATTCATTTAAAAACGGATTCGCCAGATTTGTATGAATTCACTAAACTGGTGATCCGGCTTTACGACCTGCAGGTGATCGCAGACATTGGCGACGTTTATAAAATGGAAAAACTAACAGAAGAGTTAGCCATAAAAACCCATTATGAAAAACTCGACATTGCCAAAAGCAACTGCATCTTTTATGTATGCTTTTCATTGCCGGAAAAGCTTGATGAAAATGATGATGAACTTAAAAAACTATTGAAAGAAGAAAATGAAGAATGAAGAATTTAAAGAAGGCATAGATTTTTATTTTGACGAACAGGGGCTAATGATTCTTACCAAAGATTTCCATTTAAAAAGAGGATTTTGTTGCGGTAATGGCTGTAGGCATTGTCCTTATGATCATGAAAACGTAGCAGAAAATTGGAGAAAAAAATCGCCATCAAAATCTAAGAACGAAGAAGATAAACCATCAAAAAAATAATTTACCTAAATAAAAATATCGCTTAAAAGTTGCTTCACCGCCAATCAATCCAATGAAACTTCCGCCTGGTGCTGAATGATAAAAGGAATAATATTTTCCAACTCCACCCCTGCACGGAAACACGCATCTGAAATTTCTTCCCGTGATACATTGGCAGCAAAAGATTTTTCTTTCAATCTTTTTTTAACGCCCTTTAATTCCATTGCTTCATACCCATTGGGCCTCATTAAAGAATAGGCATGAATCAATCCTGATAATTCATCAAAAGCGTATAACATTTTATCCATGCGGGTTTCAGGTTCTACGCCAAAATGATTGGGGCCGTGTGAAGCGATCGCATGAATGATTTCAGGGTCAACATTTTTTCTTTCCAGCTCTTCAATTATTCTTTTGCAATGCTCGCCGGGCCATTGGTCCCAATCTGCATCGTGCAGCAGGCCCGCCATTTCCCATCGCCACTGGTCTTTTTCATCAAGCCCTTCTTTTTCGGCAGCCCAGCATTTCATCAGGCGCGCTACCTGTAGCATGTGAAGGCGCAGCTTGTCATTCAAAACCCAATCATTTAACAAAGTGATTGCTTCTTCCCTTGACAAAGTTTTTCCGCGGTTAGCGATATTTCCAAATGTGTTCCGGTTTAATAGAAGGCTCATGATAATCGTTTTTTTAAAGGTGAGATTTTTTGATGATTCATTTCAGCAATCAGGCAAAAGTTAATTGAAAATTGAAAAGAATTTATTTTTCAACTTCAAAATTCTTTCCTTTGCCGTAATGTCTTTATTTATCACTTCTCTTAACTCCGGAAGCAACGGCAATTGCTATTATGTAGGAAATGAAACCGAAGCGGTTTTGGTAGATGTGGGCATTTCGTGCCGCGAAGTAGAAAAAAGGATGAAACGGCTTGGGTTGCTGATGGGAAACATCAAAGCAGTTTTTATTTCGCATGAACATTCTGACCATATTTATGGATTGTGCGGCCTGGCAAAAAAATATCGCTTACCCGTTTATATTACTGAAGCAACCATGCAAAACGGGCGGCTGATTTTTGAGCAGGCGCTGGCAAAAGTTTTCCTGGCACACGAGCCGGTAGTTATCGGCAATCTGTCAGTGACAGCTTTCCCGAAGTTTCATGATGCAGCAGACCCGTACAGTTTTGTAGTTGAATGCGGAAAAGTTTCGGTGGGAATATTTACGGATATTGGTAAAGCGTGTAAAAATGTGATTAGGTATTTCAAACAATGCCACGCGGCTTTCCTGGAGGCGAACTATGATGAAGACATGTTGCACAAAGGAAATTATCCTTTCCATCTTAAGAAAAGAATCTCAGGAGGAATGGGCCACTTGAGCAATCACGAAGCTCTGGACATTTTTATCCGCCACCGGCCACCCTTTATGAGCCATCTTCTTTTATCTCATCTTTCAAAAAATAATAACTCACCCGAGCTGGTGCAGAAAATTTTTGATGCCCATGCCGGTAATGTTCAAATCATTGTGGCTTCGCGCTATAATGAAACCAGCATTTTTCGGATTTGTGCTGATCATTTGGCCGAGCCTTCAATCATAAAAAAATCGCGTGCTACGCAGCTCTCGTTTGAGTTTGCATAATAGTGGCACAATATTTAATGCTAAGTTTCAGCCTAAATTTTGATAATTATGGAAGACAAAGACAATACATCGCCCAAAAAAGATTCCGGAACAAAAAAGCCGGACGAGCAGGTAAAAGCTGAAGAAGCGTTTGAACAGGCGGAAGCAGATATTGAAAAAGATCCGGAAATGAATTTAGACAACCTATCTGATTTGGATGAAGGAGAACTTGCAAGAAAGGAAGGCCATCCATAAGGTTTTACCGGGGCATCTTTTCTGTATTCTTTTCGGCGTCGGTCTTTTTAAACTGGTGGCCGGATTTTTTAATATGATTTCATGAAATTACCTCCTTCACTCAGGGCGCTGCAATACCGGAATTTTCAATTGTATATGGGAGGGCAGTCTGTTTCTTTAGTAGGAACATGGATGCAGAGAATAGCCGTGAGCTGGTTGGTTTTTGAAATGACTCATTCGGCTTTTATGTTAGGCCTCGTTGCTTTTGCCAGCCGCATTCCCATGATGTTTTTATCACCCTATGCGGGCGCTTATGTTGACAGGCACAGTCGCTACAAAACGCTTTTAGTTACACAATTTGCTTCAATGCTGCAGGCTGGCTTACTGGCTTTTGCGGTGCTTTCGAATCATTATACCATAGTTATCATCATTGCTTTAAGCGTAATGCTGGGCATTATTAATGCTTTTGACGCGCCATCGCGGCAGTCCCTCATGATAGTACTTGTTCAAAATAATAACGATTTACCAAATGCCATCGCGCTGAATTCTACTATGGTCACGCTGGCCCGCCTGGTAGGTCCGGCGGTTGCAGGCATTTTGCTAAGTACAGTAGGAACAGGCATTTGCTTCCTTATTAACTTTTTGAGTTTTATCGCTGTAATTACCACGCTGTTTTTAATGAAAATTAAAATACCGGCAAAAATTAAACACACGGAAAAAATCTGGAAAAATCTTGGCCAGGGATTTACTTATTTGAGGCAACATCCTGGTTTAAAACATGCTATCCTGCTCATGGCAATTATGAGTTTTTTAATAATGCCTTACACCACCTTGCTTCCTATCTATGCAAAAAATATTTTTAAAGGCGACGTCACCACCTTTAGCTGGCTCAATATTATTTCAGGCCTGGGCGCGCTGACTGGCGCTATTTATGTAGCGCGATTGAGGCCTGGGAAAAATTTATTAAAAGTAATTATTGGCGCAGGGCTGCTTCTTTGTGTAAGCCTTGTTTTGTTTTCCTATATTACCTACCTGCCGGTGTCGTTTGTTCTCATTATGGTTGGTGAAGCGGGTTTGCTTACTTTTATCGCGTCCACCAACACGTATCTGCAAACGAATGTGGATGAAAGTATGCGCGGCCGTGTGATAAGCTATTATGTAATGGCTTTTGGAGGCATGCTTCCAATCGGCAGCCTTGCTACAGGTTTGCTGGCTCACCTTACTAGTGCACCTTTCACTATTTTGGTAGAGGGTTTGATGGGAATTATTACGTTGGTGGCTTTTATTCCTGCCTTCAGAAAAGCGACAAAGGATACACAGAGCCATTGATTAGTTTGTGCATTCCAAATCAGCAAGCTGATGAAAAATAGTAACCGAAAAGATTCAGTGTGGTTCGAAATAATGCTGGTGCTTCTGGCATGTGTGGCCGGCAGCGTAGACGTGATGAGCTATTACCGCCTTGACAACGTTTTTACAGCAAACATGACGGGTAATACGGTATTGCTGGGACTTTCCATCGGGCAGGGAAATGTAGCTTCGTCGCTCCACCGTTTAGCAGCCCTTGCCGGTTTTTTTTTAGGAGCGCTCATCGGCGCTTACATTGTCGAAAATACAAAAAAGGGTTGGTCAGGTTATATTACAGTTGGTATATCGAGTGAAACCACTATTATTTTTATACTGGTTTATATTTGGTTTTTTGAAGGCAAAGTGATTAGTGACTTTGCACTGTATGTTTCCATTATTTTGGCCGGATTGGCTATGGGGATTCAAAGCGCTACGATTCGGCACTTAAATATTCCCGGCATCATTACCACCTTTCTTACCGGTACTATCACATCAATAGGCATGAATATGGTTAAGGGAATAAAAAGCGGATTCAAAAAGAAAGTGAAAAAAGCCAATCCTGCAGTGCCCAGCCCCAAAACTTTGGAGCAAAGAATCGAGCTGCAAGCCATTGTTTTTATTGCTTATGCAGGCACCGCTGTTTTTACAGGGTGGATGGAGTTTCGCTGGCCGCGATTTTTACCTGTTCTTCCTTTAATTCTTGTGATTAGCGTTCTGCTCATCGTGATAAAGCAACCCGGCCATCCCCATTTGCAAAGTAAAAACGCGGCGGAAGAATAAATGTAAGCGGTCATGCAAAAGAGAAACAGCGTTTCAGCAGAAACCATCTAAATTTTCAAAAACACTCAAATATTATTGGACAAAGTTCACTATTTAGCTAACTTAGCTCAGTGGAACAAAAATTTATCCGACACATCTTTTACTACAAAAGGTACTTTCTCGATTTTTACGAAAAGCAGACCCAGGATGTTCGGAAAAAGTTCAACTGGACCTTAGAACTTATTTCAGTGATTGACAAAGTGCCTAAGAAATATTTTGACCATATGACAGGCACCGATGGAATCTGGGAAATAAGAGTTGAGGTGGGCAGCAATATTTTTAGAGCTTTTTCATTCTTTGATGAAGGGAAATTAATTGTGATAGCAAATGCCTTTCAGAAGAAATCTCAAAAGACACCAAAGAACGAACTTGAACTTGCCAGAAAAATTAAAAATGAATACTTTAATGAAAAAAGAGGCAAATAAAAATCTAACGTCGTTTACCGACCATCTGGACAAAGAATACGGCAGACGTGGTACTAAAAAACGAGAAACATACGAACGAGAGTTTGAAGCTTTCAAAGTAGGAGTATTAATTCAGGAAATGCGTGAAGAGCAAAAAATGACACAAGAACAGCTTGCCCAAAAGGTGGGTACAACGAAATCGTATATTTCCAGAATTGAAAATGATGCAAGTGATATCCGCCTTTCAACCCTCATGCGAATTGTTCAGGAAGGATTAGGAGGACATCTGAAATTATCGTTCACATATTAAGGAATCCAGTACGACTGCTTACAGGAACTGTGCAAGTTGGGCTGAAACCTGCCTGAATACTTCAGTCAGACAGGGAATAGACATCAGCATTGTGCTGATATTATCAGCAGTTCAGGCTGGTAATTCTATGAGCAAACGAACAATTAATCAACTTTTTTTATTCTATATTCAGCACAAAGCCCTAAACGATACGAAAACCCAGCAAGCCGGCAAATAATGCAATTTTTTATTTTGCAGTAATGGTTTTCCCGATTCGCTCTAATGTGATTTGCATTTGTTGAAAAACCTGGTGGTAATCGGGCAATTCTTTGGAAGTGTAGATGAAAAAGACAACGAGTTGCCGGCCGGCGGAAATTAATTTTTCTGATAAATAATTTTTTTGCACACGATAGCTTTCACGCATCAATCTTTTAACGCGATTGCGCTCCACTGCTTTCTTAAAATTTTTATTGCTTACCCCAAAGCCTGCCTTTAAGGCGAAATCCTGTTTTTCTACCGGTAAATAAATTGCCTTTATCGGAAAATTTGACAAGGATTTGCCTTCCTTAAAAAGCTTTTGAATCGTTTTTCTGCTTTTTAATTTTTCCCTTCTTTTAAAAGTAGCCCTGGAGGTAATAAGATATGATTGTTAGGTTTAAAAATAATTAAAGATAAAAAAAATAGCCCCTAAAATGAGGCTATTAAGTTATATGAATAGGGTTTCTATTTTTTGCTTCCGTGTTCATCAGATACGGTCAGTTTATGGCGCCCCTTTCTTCTGCGGCTTGCCAAAACCTTACGTCCATTAGCAGTTGACATCCGCTCCCTGAAACCATGAACGCTTTTGCGGCGGCGCTTATGCGGCTGGTAAGTACGTTTTTTCCCTGGCATTGTTAAATGTTTTTCCTTTTAGTAAAAATTGTTTCTGTCATTATCAGCCGGGCACCATCCCTGCTGGTTGTGAAAGGGCTGCAAAAGTAATAAAACATTTTAACTTTCCCGGAACTTGTACGTATAATTTGCAAATTTTTTCAGAATTGGCACAGGCGCGAGCTTTACCTTCTATGGCGGCTTTTCATATATTTTTCATGAATTATTTCTTCCATAGGTTTATCATACACCTTGCTTTCCACCCATGAAATTACATCCAGGTAGGCAAACGATCGTGTTTCAAAACGGTTTTTTTCCAAATGTTTGATTTTCTTCAGAAACTGCTCCAGTTCAGGCTTTAGCAGCGACGATTTCACCTTAAAGGAATGGCGCAGGAAGGTGAAAATCGCCTCCTCCACGATGGTTAAATTTTTCATTCTTGCGAAGAACCTATATACCGATTTGATAAGAGACTCTAGTATTTCCTCGTTGCCGATTTCATAATGGGAAATTAAATGCATGAGCCGTGCATAACATTGCAAATCGTTGCGCAGGCCCTGGTGGTTGTCGTTAATTATTTTATGTAAATAATCAATTGCCTTTTCATATTCGCCAGCGCCAAAATATAGCGATGCGAATTTATAATTGAAAACCAGGATACGATGCATATCCACAAACAATTCGTATTCTTTCAATTTTGCTTCTACCTCCGGAACAATTTTAATTCCCTCGTGAAAATCACCTTTCATCAAAAACTGGTTGATGCGCGCGAAGTTGATGTAGATGGAGGTATGCGTCCTGAAATTATCGTGCTGCCTGGCTGCCGGTGTTTTTGCAAATGCTTCAAACTGGTCAAGTGTTTTTTGAAAAGCCTTAAAATTTCTTAAATCAAAATGCGCATTCAGCAGGTTATGCATTCCCTTAATGTAATGGCCGGTTTCTACCGAAATCATATTTTTATTTTCATCATAAAGGTCTATCCATTTTTGGCTGTAACGGTAATACATTAAAAAATCCTGCCTGATAAATGCGTACCAGCAATAGCTTTGAAATAAATATAATTTTTCGTAAAACCCATTAATAGCATGGCTGTCGGCCGGCAAATTATCTTTAAAAAAAGCCCTGATATCCTTCTCGTCTTCCACATTACGGGCATGTCCGTTTTGTATATACCATCTATAAAGAAGCAGCGCCAGGTTAGACAATTTGGTTACCCGGTCAATATGCCCACTAATCTGGAGCGATTCCTCGGCGAGAAGCAAAGTTTTATCCGCCGAACTGCGCGTAATATGCAGCGTTTCGATTTTTTTCTCTAAAGAAACCGCCTGCACCAGGAAATTCATTTTCTGGTTAGTGCGGGCCATTTCTTTAGCTTTTTCAAGAATATGCAGGCTTTGAATTTTCAATCCTTTATTATACAAAAGCCGTGCATTATCTAAATGTTCACTAAGCTTCAGGTCAATGTTTTCATTCGTTTTAAGTAACCGAAGGCTGGCAAGCAATTGTTTGTGCAAATGCGCCTTCAGATTGGCCAGTTGTGATTTGGAAATATCTTTTAATGATTTTAGCAGCGCCTTTTCATCATATTCAGACAGTCTGTCAATGGCGTCAAAAAGACGAATGATTTTGAGGTCTTGTTTGGCTGAACTTCTCTTAATATAAAGTTTAAAATGCCTCTTTTCTGCTTTTTCAAGAGAGTGTATCAACTGGAATAAGGTGTCTGAAAATTGGTTGGGCATCATTAATGATTTTCGCTGTAATGCTTAACTGCAAATAGTTTCAAAAATAAAAGTTGTTTATGCAATAATATTTTGCCTTTTAAGTTTATTATGTTGAAAAGTGATTCCGCTGTAAATTTGTTTCAGAAATAAGTTAATAAATGACTTATGTAAAACGGTGGCAAATTTCACCATTTTTTTCAAGCTGTTTGTCAGCGCAAATTTAATTTAAGAGTCTCATATCAAGCAATACGTTAAAAAGCCCCCCTGTTCTCTACAGGGGGACTTGTTTTTTTAACCAATAATTTTTTGAGGCCACAAAACTACTTACCGCTAGTATAATGCATTCATTGGATATAGTAAAGCAACAATTCCTCCTTTTTATTCCTGGAAATGATACAGCATCGTTGTTGTTGAACGCGACTACCGGTTTTTGAAAAAGGTCAGGCCGGAAAACTCTTTCGCATGAACAATAAAAGCTGTTGCAGTCAACGATCGCCTTCATGTTTTTTAAAATGATTTACTGATTTACGGTTTATGAATAACATAGGTGACTACTCCCCAGATAGCAAAATCTTCGCAGGTAGCATCAATATTTATTGGCGCCAGTTTATCAGCATCGGCCAGCAGCCTGATTTTATTATTATTTTTCTCGAACCGGCGAATCAGCAATTCACCATTAAATATGGCAATAATCACCTTGCCGGTGGCCGCTTTTAAAGACCGGTCAACCACCACGACATCTTCTTTATAAATCCCTGCTTCTTTCATGACATTGCTGTTTACACGCATAAAAAAAGTTGCCGGCTTGTTCCTTATTAGTTCTTCGTTTAAATCAATACCCCGTTCCATATAATTGTCAGCAGCCGCGCTAAAACCAGTTGCGTTGGCATTGTGTATGTCGTGTTGGGAGAATCTTTTCGAGCCGCTATAAGCGGAGTAGTGCAATTTATCAGAAGGCATAAAAAATATTTGAATTACTAAAAATTTTAGTAAATTTATGCTAAATATTTTAAGAAAAAAATTTAAATCTATGAACAAGTCACCCCAACCAGCGGATATATACCGTTGTCCTTTTTGCGAATACTTATTAGTCTTAAAACCTAATGCGAATGTGAATGAAAAGATTTTGCAGGTGAAAGAAGAATTTTCTGGAAAATTTAAAATTCCACAGGCAAAGCATTCTTATCCACATGTTACGTTAGTCAACTTTTTACAATTTAAAATGGTAGAAAATCGGCTGCTAAATCGTTTGGATACTATCGCAATGGGTTATCGTCCGTTTTCTGTAAACCTGAAAGATTATGGAAGTTTCCCCAGCCATACGGTATTTATAAACATTGAATCAAAACAACAAATCCGAAATCTTGTTAAGGAATTAGCACCGGCACGGCAACTAATGACTTTGAACAAAGAGAACAAAGCTCATTTTATAGATAATCCTCATCTTACTGTTGCCCGAAGCCTATTGCCATGGCAATATGAGCAAAGCTGGAATGAATATCAACATAAACATTTTACCGCTCATTTTTTCGCAGAAAGTATGTCGCTTTTGAGAAGGCCGCTGGCCATTCAATCGGATGGCAAGATTATACCAGGAAAATATCAAAAGGTGATGCAATTCAATTTTATGAATTTACCGGTAGCTACAAAACAGGGTGAATTATTTGCATAAACACCTATACTTTTTTAGAAAAAATTATTACGCGTAAAATGAAAAAAAGAAGATGAAAAAAGAATTAAAGCAAGATCATTTTAAAGTGTCACGGCAGAAACAAGAAGAAGGCGAAGAATATTTGTCGGGCCGGGGCGCACAATTTAATACAGCAAACCGCTTTCTCAAAAACCAGGAAGTAAAAGAAGAAATTGAAGCAATTGATGACTGGGAGAATGGGAATGTAGCCACGCAATATTTGGAACAGCAGGTAAAAAGCATTGTGAACAAAGTAGAAAGTCCTGACCTGGGCATGATGTATAGCATGAATCCCTATGCAGGTTGCGAGCATGGATGCATTTATTGTTATGCGCGCAATGTCCATGAATACTGGGGCTACAGCGCGGGGCTGGACTTTGAAAGAAAGATCATCGTAAAAGTAAACGCGCCGCAGGTGCTTCAAAAAACTTTCATGAATTCAAAGTGGGAATCGCACCCGATCATGTTAAGCGGCAATACAGATTGCTATCAACCTGCGGAACAAAAATATAGATTAACACGAGGGCTACTTGAAGTTTGTAATAAGTTTAATCAACCGGTCGGAATTCTTACAAAAAATTCATGGATCATAAAAGACAAAGACATTTTGCAGGAAATGGCTGAAAAAAATTTGGTAACAGCAATGGTTTCTATCACTTCCTTCAATGAAGAACTACGAAGAGTAATGGAACCAAGAACGGCTACTGCCACTCAACGGCTGAAGGTTATTGAAGAATTAAGTAATGCCGGCATTCGTATGGGCGTGATGATGGGACCAATGATTCCGGGGCTAAATGAGCATGAGATGCAGCGGATCATGAAAGAAGCAAGTGAAGCGGGAGCAAAATTTACTGCCTACACTTTTATACGATTAAATGGCGCTATCAAATTTCTGTTCCATGATTGGCTTTATAAAAATTTTCCTGACCGCGCTGATAAAGTGTGGCATTTGATAGAAGCAAGTCACAATGGAAAAGTGAACGATACCCGGTGGGGCCTTCGCATGAGAGGTGAAGGAAGTATTGCTGACTTAGTCAGTCAACAATATAAAAAATACGGTAAACTTTATCACATGAACGAGGACAGATGGAAAATGAACACTACCGATTTCAGAAGGCCGGGAGAGCAGGGAAAATTATTTTGAGGCCTTAAAGTAATTTTACAAATCCACATGTTGCGAATTCACTTTTGTTCCAAAAAATATTTGCGAATGCTGGTCAAAATCGGTTGCTGAATCAGTAGTATAAAATTGCAGTTGTCCGGTTTTGCTGCATCTGTCTTTTATTTCGGGATGGCGTTCCAAATAGCCGGCAAGGCTATCTGCCACTATCTTGCCCTGGGAAATTACTTTACAATTTGCCGGCAAATAATGCTTTATTTTTTTCAATAATAAAGGATAATGCGTGCAGGCTAATAAAACAGTATCGATTTGAGAATCGGTGTTTAGCAAACTATCCAAATCTTTTTGAATAAAATAATCGGCGCCGTCAGAATCATATTCATTGTTTTCAACCAAAGGCACCCACATTGGGCAGGCATGCTGGAAAATTTGTGCCTGAGGAAAAAACTTTTTTATTTCAATAGGATAAGAATCTGATTTGACAGTTCCCTTTGTTCCCAATACGCCAATTTTTTTTGTTGTGGAATAATTGCCAATTATTTCTGCCGTGGGCCTGATTACTCCGAGCACTCTTTTTTGGGCATCATAACCCGGAAGGTATTTTTGCTGAATGGTTCTTAAGGCCTTTGCAGAAGCCGTGTTGCAGGCAAGAGTAATCAGTGGGCAGCCTTTTGAGAAAAGCCATTTCACGCATTCCAGTGTGTATTCATAAACGGTTTCAAAAGAACGGGAGCCATAAGGCGTTCTGGCATTATCGCCGAGGTAAATAAAATCATATTCCGGAAGACGATGTTTTATTTCTTTCAAAACAGTCAGTCCGCCATATCCTGAGTCAAAAACGCCAATCGGAGCTGTCATCATTTGTCAAAAGTAAGAAGCCACCCGGTTAATTGGGTGGCTTCGCAAAATAAAAATATTAATTATTTATGGCTTTGCTGGAGTTGTCGTAGTGCTCGGTTGTTTTAAACCCAGTTTCTTAATTACCAACGGGCCAATGTCATTACCCGGCGGCATTACTATCAATGCTTCTTTTGGCATAATGTAGGTATAGCCATTTTCTTTTGCTACGGCTTCAATGGCATCCTGCAGTTTCTTCTGGATAGGCGCTGAAAGTTCCTGTCTTTTTTGTGCAAACAGGTCTTGGATTCTCTGACTTTCGCCTGCCAGTTCCTGCTGTTGTTTCTGAAGATCATTTCTTCTTACTTCTTTCATGCTGGCGCTAAGCGTGGTAGAATCTTTTAAGAATTTTTGAATGGCATCGTTCAGGGCCTGCTGCTTTTCCTGGGCATTCTGGTAAAGCGATTGCTGGTACTGATCAAGCTGATTTTGAACGGTTGCCGCTTCAGGCATTAATTGAATAATCTCATCAGCGCTAATGTATCCAATCTTTTGAGCGTTAGTTGTCGTTGAAATTCCGAATATTCCGACGGAAATTAAAAGGGACGTGAGAAATTTTTTCATTTTTGTTGTTGTAGTTTGTTTTTATATAGTGTTTAAAGTTTTACTTTCGGCTGCATGCCACCTGTTGTTTTACATTTATTTAACACCCAATTCTTTCAGTACTTCATCGCTCTTATCCAGTTTAGGGTCGGCAAATATAACAGTAATTCCATCACTTTTATCTAAAATGAAATCATATAATTTGGCGACGGCTAATTTTTGTATGGCATTATAAACCTTGTCCTGTATAGGCTTTATCAATTCTTCCCTTTTTTTAAAAAGATCACCCTGGTAACCAAATCTTTGGCGCTGAAGATCCCTGAGCGCCTTCTCTTTGTTAAATATCTCGTCTTCGCGTTTTTTCTTTAAATCATCGCTAAGCATTACTTTTTCAGCGTCATAATCTTTATACATTTTGTCTAATTCTGCTGATTTTTGATCGATTTCCTGCTGCCACATTTTGCTGAATTGATCAAGTTTTTGCTGCGCTTCAGTATATTCCGGCATCTTGTCAAGAATGTATTTGGAATCGATGACGGCATACCGCTGGGCATGACTGCTTACGGCGGTTGCTACTATAAGTACTGCGATAAAAAGTAATTTTTTCATGCTAACATAAGATTCGTTAAAAATTTATTTCCGTTTTGAATTCAAAATACAGTAAACGGACAAATAATAAGCATTTTTATTTTTGATGCAAAACTTAATTGCAGATTTTTTATTCAGGCTCCTGGCCCAGCATGAAGGTAAATTTAGCGGCACCTTTGAGCCCTGTGCCCGGATTGAGCCTGTCGAGCCCGATTCCATAATCGAAGCCCAGCAAACCGAACATGGGAAGATAAAACCGCATGCCGAGGCCGACAGATCTACGCAATTTAAATGGATTGTAATCTTTAAAACTAAACCATCCGTTGGCAGCTTCAAAAAACGCAAGTCCGTATATGGTGCTGCTTGCGCTGGTGCTGAACGGGTATCTCATCTCCAGCGTGTACTTATTGAATATGGTGAAAAAGTCCCGTGCCTGACTCAGATCAGGGTTAACCTTCGGATTGGAATTATCGTAAACGGGATAGCCGCGGTGTGCTATGATATCATAGCCCAGCAAACCATAGTTATTGCTCAGGCCTGCATCTCCTAACTGGAACCGGCCGAAAGGAGAAAGCGGAGCAGCGGAATTGTACCTGCCCAAAAAGCCATATTTCGCAGCGGCGTATAAAATAAATTGTTTGTCTTTATTTTCTCCGCGGCCCTGGCCAATCGGAACGTACCATTGCGCTGTAAACCTTTCTTTATGATATTCCACCCACTTATACTGATCGGCTTTGCTTAGCATTTCACCTTTTCTAAAGAGCGAATAGGGCGGAGTTAATTCTGTACTGAAAATAAAATTAGAGCCGCTGGTCGGGAAAATAGGATTAGGGCCTGCTGAGCTTCTTGCTAAGGTTATTTTAAAGCTGATATTGTTAGAAACGCCGTTTAACAAGCCGGGGAAAATGTTGTAATTTTTTAGTTTATAACGTTGGTAATTTAACTGGTAAACCAATGAAAAGAAGTCATCGGGCCATCTCAATTGCTTACCAAGCGACACGCTGATGCCTGTATTTTTTATATAAGAAGAGTCTGCGTAATCGCGATTGTAATAACCTGTATACGGGTCATACGCGTTGGCGTACTTGGTATCATAATAGCCAATTGAAAAAGGATTTCTCTTTTTACCACCCAGCCACGGCTCTGTAAACGAAAAATTATAGGACCGGAATTGCCGGCCATTGCTCTGCCCACGTAAGCTTAGCTTTTGTCCGTCGCCCACAGGTAAAGGATCCCAGGCTTTTTTATTAAATATATTATAAATGGAAAAGTTGTTAAACGTAACGCCAAGTGTTCCTGTAAGGCCGATGCCACCGCCGAATCCTGCTGAAAGCTCCAACTGGTCAGATGATTTTTCTACTACGTTCCAGGTAATATCAACTGTTCCGTTTTCGGGATGAGGCACGATGCCCGGAGAAATTTTTTCAGCATCAAAATATCCGAGTTGAGAAAGCTCTCTTTGCGTTCTTATAATTTTTTCCCGGCTGAATTTTTCACCCGGAATAGTTCTTAATTCCCTGCGGATAACATATTCTTTAGTCTTGTCGTTTCCGCTAATACCCACCTTGCCAATTGTGGCCTGTGGCCCTTCTACAATTCTGATTTCATGGTCAATGGTATCATTGTATACTGCAGTTTCTACCGGTGTAACATGGAAAAACAGGTAACCGTCGTCCTGGTAAAGGCTGCTGATATCGCCGCCTTCAGGCGAAGGGGTAACTCCCAATTTTTTATTGAGCGTTTCGGCATTATACACGTCTCCTTTTTTAATGCCAAGGATAAGATTTAAAATGGAATCAGGATATTTTGTATTTCCCTTCCAGGTGA
Organism: Ginsengibacter sp.; assembly: GCA_051954975.1. Classification (GTDB taxonomy): domain Bacteria; phylum Bacteroidota; class Bacteroidia; order Chitinophagales; family Chitinophagaceae; genus Ginsengibacter. The sequence continues at coordinate 668,857 of JBQCHE010000002.1, forward strand.
TATTGCCAAAATAGTAGCGCGGGCCCTCGGTAAGTTTAATCGCTACATCCAAATCGCCGTGGTCATTATAGGTAGTATCTGCCACAATCGTTGCATCACGGTAGCCAAGCGAATTATAATAGTCCAGGATTTTATTTTTGTCTTCCACGTATTTCTTCTCGTTAAACTTGGAAGAACTTAAAAACTTAAAGCGCACATAAGGATCCAGCACTTCTTTTGTTTTAGATGGAAACAAAAACCCGTTTTCCCGAATGTATTGATTAAAGGTGAGGTAGTTCGTTTTGGAAGAATCGTAAACATTATAATCTGTTCCCGGAAATAAAGTCAATCTGCTTTTTTCCTTCGTGCCTTTCATCTGTTTTTTAAGTTTCAGATCGGGTACTTTATGATTGCCAGCAAAGAATATATTGTTGATTCTTACTTTGCCATTTTTATCTACGATAAAAATAAGATTGACCGCATTGGCAGCTTTCGTGTCTTTCGATTCGCTGATAGTAACCTCAACATTTCTAAACCCCTTGTCTATAAAAAACTTTTTGATGGTAGTGATGGCGGACACTTTAAATCCTTCAGTAACCCTGGTTACCCTGCCTTTTTTAATATCGAGCTTTTTACTGAGATCGTCGGATTCTGTTTTGGAAATTCCTTTAAATTTAAAGTTGGAAAGCACCGGCCTGTCTGTAACATGAATTTCGATAGAAAGATCGCTGCCTTTTAAATCAGTAAGATAGATTTCAACATCAGACACGAGATTCTGCTTCCATAAGTTGGTAATGGCATTGGCAAAATCATCGCTTCCCGGAAGGATTACTTTTCCTCCAACAGTGAGCCCCGAAATGGATATAATCAGGTTAGGATCGAACGTGGTACCTGTTACGGTGATATGTGATATAGTGTATTGTTTGGGAGCCTTTGCATTGAAAATATTTTCAAGTTCCACGTTTACCGAGCTTGGCACGGTATCATTTGCAGATGAAACAGAAGGAATAGAATCTTTATTTTCAGTTGCGCGGCGAAGAGAATCTTGTGTAACCTGGGTATAAGCTGTATTTCTGGCAGTAAAAAAGATAGCTATCAAGAAGAAGATCTTGTAGATCGTGTGCATTAAATCGATTTTAATAGGGCGGCAAGATAATTTCAATTATTAAAAGTTTTTGTTAAATCAGTTAGCTTTTGGAGGGCTGAATAAAGCAGGGAAGCGTAGTATTCATAACTGTTCGCTGATTTTTCCAAATCTTCTTTCCCTCATTTGATAATCCAACAATGCGGTATAAAGATTTTCTTTTCTGAAATCGGGCCATAAAGTATCGGTAAAATAAAGTTCTGAATAGGCAAGCTGGTACAATAAGAAATTACTAATCCTGTATTCGCCGCTTGTCCTGATCATTAATTCCGGATCAGGAAACCCCGCGGTGCACAAGTGTTGTTGGAAAACCTCTTCGGTGATTTGATCCGGCTTTAGTGAGCCATTATTTACCTCAATCGCTATGTTTTTTACAGTGTTTAAAATCTCCCATCTGCTGCTGTAACTTAGCGCCATTATCAGGTTAAGGCCGGTATTATTTTTGGTTTCTTCGCAGGCGTCAGCCAACTCCTCATGAGCATCTTCCGGCAGCAAACTGATATTGCCGATAACGTGAAGGCGAATGTTGTTTTTATTCAGGGTGGCTACTTCGTTACGGATCGTTTTTACCAATAATTCCATTAAGCCGGTTACTTCATCTTTGGGCCTGTCCCAGTTTTCAGTACTAAAAGCGTATAAGGTCAGGTATTCGATTCCTAATTCCGCACAGCCTTCTACAATATTTCTCACACTTTCCACACCGTTATAGTGGCCAAACAACCTGTCTTTTCCTTTTTCTTTTGCCCAGCGGCCGTTTCCATCCATAATAATAGCGATGTGCCTCGGAAGTCTTTCGGGAATCAATTTTTCTTTTAAACTCATCTTGTTGGAAAAAAAAGGAAGCCAGGTATCCTTTAAACTGGCAAACAAAAGTAAGAAATTGTGTAACAGTATCCCTTAAAATATTTTAGGGAGTTGCTGTCGGGCAGCGGTAAGAAGTAATGTTAAAAGAAATGCCAACTTCGGCTATGGTATATTGATCTTTTTGCTTGCTGAAGCCTCGCTGCCGCCCTTCAATGCCAATAGGTGTGCCTACTTCAAAAGACCTGTCCTGCATAATGCCTGCTATGGATTTGCCGCCGGAAGTGGATGGAAATTTATCGGCACCCACATAGGTGGTGCTTACATCATCTATATAATCAGTGCTGGTAAAGCGGTGAGTAATTTCAAAGGAGATATTGATTTTGTCGTTAAGGGCATATTTCACTCCAAATCCAATGGGAAAGCACAATGCCATGCTTCCATATTCTTTTCTGTTTTTATAAAACGTTTGGCCTTCAGTATGCAGCGGCCTCAAATAAATCTTTTGATTTTTATAATAGGCATACGGGTTATAATTGAAGATGCCAATACCGAGCGTGGCATAGGGCGTAAAGGAGTAGTCCGGGTCAACCGGATTAAATTTAAAAAAGTTGAAATCGCCCTGTAAGGCCAGCTCAAATATATTGGTATTAAAACTCAGGTTTCTCCTCAGGTTGTATTCATTTGAACTATAAATATCGCTATAGCCCAGCCTGGCAAAATGCCCTGAAAGCCTTACGGCAGAGTAATTTCCAAATTGCTTTCTTATAAATCCACCGATGGCGAGTTTGGGACGGTTTATTTTCCCGCGATTGTTTAAATCTCCGAAATAATGCGCAACTCCGGCGGTGATTCCAAATTCGCCTTCCTGTACATATTCACTCATCTGGCTGAAGCCTTGCAGGGAAAAGATAAGGGTGGCTAATAAAAAGAAGATAATTTTTTTCATGATTTCCGGAACAAAATAAACAACTAAAAATAACAAATAAGAAGTAATCGATAACTCAGAACGTTAAAATTTATTAATTGCGTTTGTCAAGCCCCCAGGATAGTTTGTTTCTTAAAGTTTGAAGAAAGTTGTTTTCATTTAATCTTACCAGGTTGATGCTAAAAACCTCTTTGCGTATGGCCAGCAGCACATCTTTAGAGGCAATTTCGCGTCTGCTGTCCAGCGTACATAAAAAGCCATCGGTTCTTCCCTCTACTTCAAATGAAATAATAGAATTATCAGGAATTACCAGCGGCCTGATATTTAAGTTATGAGGTGAAACCGGCGTAATAATAAAACTGGCCGCTTCGGGAAATACTACCGGCCCGTTGCAACTTAATGAATAGCCGGTAGAGCCCGTAGGGGTGGCGACAATAAGCCCGTCAGACCAATAGGTATTTAAGAATTCTCCGTTCAGGTACGTATGAATTTTTATCATGGGCGAAGTATCCTTTTTATGAATCGTGAATTCATTGAGCCCATAGCATATGCCACCAAACAAGGGCATATTTGCATCCAGATGTACTAACGACCTTTTATCCAATACAAAAGTCCTTTTTATCAGCGCCTCCAGGGCCGAACCAATCTCATCTTTGCCAATGCTTGCCAAAAATCCGAGTCTCCCATAGTTGATTCCAAGAATGGGAATGCCTTTATCTCCCACAAATGTGACCGCATCCAGCAAGGTGCCGTCGCCGCCAAGGCTGATCATAAAATCGATTTCATCAAGATCCTGCGAGCAATTAAAAGTGGAATATTTATTTTTTAAATGGATGGAGCTATAAAACGAATTGAAAAAATCCTGGAAAATAACAGGTTCAATATCATAATGCGAAAATTCGGTAAGTAATACTTTCAATCCTTCCCACTGTGCTGATTCTAATCCACGGCTATAGATGGCTATTCGCATATCGATTTATGTTACATTCAAAAACCGGATTCTTTTCAAATAATTTTTGTAAAAGTAAACGCTTTTGAGTTAACCCGCCGGGAAGGGCAATTTTGCAGAAATTAAAAAGACAATCTATTTATTGCTTTACTGCTAAATGATTAAAACTTATACATTCAGGTAGTTCATCAAATTGTTGTAATTGATATTCAATTCATTTTCAAATAATTCTTCTCCCGAATAGTAAGACACTGCATAATCGTATCTTTCAAATGTAGCAATGATGGTAGCAATTTCTTTCTTATTTATCTGGATAGTTACCTGGATTAAACCGGGTGCGGGATGCGGAGCAATATTCATATGCATCATAGTTGCCCCATCACTTTCAATAATAGCGTTGATTTCAGAAATGGCGAAGCGGCTGCGTTCAATGTCCAAAACCACCATGGCGCCAAATTCTGATGCCCCGCAAAAATTACCCATTTCAGCCAGCAATGCCTTTGCAGAAATAGTACCCGTCAACTCGTTACTATCATTTACTACGGGTATTACATTGCTATGATACAAGTTAAAAACAGAAGCGGCCTTTAAAAAATGGAATCTTTCGTTGATGGCAGCGGTATTAAAACTATCCTGGTAAGCATCCAGCGTAGTAGCGCCATTAGCTTCATCCTCCAAATCATCTTCGCTAATCAGTCCGAGAAACCGCTCTTCGGCAACCACCGGAAGGTGCGAAGTATTATGATCGTTCATAAGCTGTAGGGTATTCTCAACAGTGTCCTTCAATGTCATTACCGGGAAAATATTATCTGCAAGTTGGAGCGTGGTCATAGCTTACAATTTAGATGTTACCCCTGTCTTCCAATATAAAAGACAAGATAAATCACATAATCGTTGCAGCAGGTATTTTTAATTTTGAGAGAAACACACTGAGAATTTGGTTGAATTCATCAGGCACCTCCATCATTGGGGCATGGCCGCACTTGTCGATGAAGTGAAGTTCGCTGTTAGGAATGAGTTTGTTGAATTCTCTTGCCACAAACGGGGGAGTGATAGTATCATTATTTCCCCAGATGAGGCAGGTCGGCTGTTTAATCTGGTTGAGTTCGCTTCCAAGATTATTGCGGATAGCGGATTTTGCCAAAGAGATAATCTTAATTACTTTAAGCCGGTTGTTGGTAATCTCAAAACACTCATCTACTAATTCATCAGTTGCCATAGCGGGATCATAAAAAGTAAGCTGCGTCTTTTTACGAATGTATTCTTTATCGCCCCTTTTGGGATAGCTGTCGCCCATGCCGTTTTCAAATAGTCCGGAACTGCCGGTCAAAATCAGCGACCTTACCCTTTCCGGGTTCTTTAATACGTATACAAGCGCTACATGCCCTCCCAGCGAATTTCCCAGCAAATGGATATGCTCATAATTTCTTTGCTCTACAAATCTCTTCACAAATTTTTGAAGGCCCCCCACGGTCGTATGCAACAAATCCAAATCGAAAAGAGGCAGCATCGGAACAATCACTTTGTGCGTCTTTCTGAAATATTCTACCAGGTGTGAAAAATTACTTAATGCGCCAAATAATCCATGCAATAAAAGCAGCGGTTCACCTTCTCCTTCTTCCAAAAATTTAAACTTCCCTTCTTGATGTAATTGATATTCCATGAATTTTTCGATGCAATTTTAATACCCGTTAATTATTGCTAAAATAAATGTTTCTATTGAAAAAAACAGCTACTATATTTATAAAGCCCTTCAGGTAGCGAATTTTTCAGCGATGTTTTGGAAGAAAGATTGAAGGTGATTAAACATATCTTTGAAGGGCGGAATTATTTTTCCAAGATTGTCTATCACTGCCGGGCCCCACGGCGATACAAAACCATAAACCCTGGAATCGCTTATCTGTTCGGGCTTCAACAATACCATCTTTTCTGCAAAAAATAACAGCACACTAAAAATGATGGTATAGATAATGGCATAAAGTAAAATTCCGGCCAGCCTGTCGAGCCAGCCTAACATGGCAAGGCTTACCGTTTTTTTGATAAGCTGCGCGCCAAGGTGTACTAATAAAATCACCACAAGAAACACGAGCGAAAATGCAACAAAGGGCATCCATTTGCCCGCGATGCCAGACGAAGCTTCGAGATGCTGCGCCACTACAGATGAAAGTTTTAGGGCTGCCGCCAGCCCGATAATCAGTGCAAAGAATGAAAAAATACCTACCACAAATCCTTTGGAAAATCCTTTGAAAACAGCAACCACCATGATGATGAAAAATGCAGAATCAATGATCATATTGTAGCTTTTAGCTGTTAGCCTTCAGCTTTTAGCTTTCAGCCTTCAGCTTTTAGAAAGTATTTCCTTTACGATACCTGCGATGGTTTTGCCGTCTGCTTTTCCCGCCAGTTGTTTGTTGGCCAGGCCCATCACTTTTCCCATATCCGCAGGGGTGGAAGCGCCTGAATCGTTTATTATTTGTGAAATGATGCTTCTTAATTCAGACTCATCCAATTGTTTTGGTAAAAACTTTTCAATTACTTCTATCTCCTCTCTTTCTTTGGAAGCCAAATCTTCCCTGTTTTGTTTTTCATAGATTTCCAGGGAATCTTTTCTTTGTTTTACCAGTTTTTGCAATAATTTGGTTTCATCTTCTTCTTTAATTTTCCCGCCGGCGCCTTCAGCCGTTTTGGCGTTAATGATGGCTGACTTAATGGCCCTCAGGCCGCGTAAGGCTTTCTCATCTTTGGCTAACATAGCAGTTTTCAAATCTGCCATTACTTTTTCTTCTAAAGACATGTTCTGTAAATTAATGAAATGAAATAAAAAACATCTTAAAAGTGGCTTTACTGGACAGCGTTTTCTTTATCAACATATTTCTTATGAAAATCGTTGGCAAACTTTTTTAATTCTTCCGCAAGGTCTTTTCTGCCGGTGGCTCTTTGAAAAGTATCGCCCATCGTAAACAGCACCTGGTAAAAAAAATCTGCCATTTCATCGGTCATCATATCCTTTGTCCATAAATCTATCCTCAACGCGCTTTTATCCATTGCGTCCCAAAAGGCTAAAAACATGGCTTTGGCATATTGCGTCCCTTCGGCGGTGCTGCCTGAGGCGCTCCAGGTAATATTTTGCGGCACCTTTTCTTCGTCAAGCCCCACAGTAATGTTGATGTTGGATTCTGTCATAAGTGGCTGCAAATTTACTATTATTGCTTATCAAATACCCATTTGTATTTAACCTTTCTTTAACCATGTAACAAATACATTTGCCAACTTAATTATACGTATGAAAAAAATTGTTTTTGTAGTAATGGGTTGTTTGTTTTTTTCTCTTGGTTTTGCGCAGGATACCACGCACGCTGCTACAAAAAACAATAAAATCGATTTTAAAAGCCGCGCCGGCGATCACTTCATGCTGCAATTATCTACTGACCACTGGTCTGGCATGCCTGACAGTATCAGCAGCCATCAAAAGGGCTTTTCAAGAGGATTTAATGCTTATGTGATGTTGAATAAGCCGTTTAAAAATTCTCCTAAAATCAGCCTTGGTATCGGCCTTGGCATCAGCACCAGTAATATTTATTTTAAAAAAATGAATGTGGATCTGAAGGCAGCGTCGGCTTTATTGCCTTTTACGCCGGTGGATTCTGCCGAACATTTTAAGAAATACAAACTAGCCTCTACTTTTTTGGAAGTGCCTCTTGAATTCAGGTTTACCTCCAGGCCGGCAGAACCCAACAAAAGCTTTAAAGCGGCTGTTGGTTTAAAAGCAGGTACGCTTTTAAATGTTCATACCAAAGGAAAAACACTATTAAGCGCTGGCGGAACTACGCTCAACTCATACACCGAGAAAGAAAACAGCAAACGGTTTATCAACGGCACTCACTTTATGGCCACTGCAAGAGTCGGATATGGCATATTTTCACTATTTGGTTCATACCAGCTCAACAGGTTTTTAAAAGACGGCGCAGGGCCAGCCATTAAGCTATACCAGGTGGGCCTTACCATCAGCGGACTGTAGTAAAGAAACCTGTCTGCCAGTAGACTGACAAATAATCCCAATTATTATTTTGTTCCTATTTTGTTCCTGTATTTTCTGAAAATGATTTCAAAAGCAGGATAGCCTATTTTTGTTGTTCAAAAAAAGTTTCTTTTGATAGAAAAAAAAATAAATTATTCAGATGTAATCCATGTTGTTCTTGTAGCCGTTATTCAAAAGGGCCAGCTGGAACAGCAGGTAAACGAGTATCTTGAAGAGTTGGAATTCCTGGCAGAAACTGCCGGAGCGGTGACAGTTAAAAAGTTTATTCAAAAGTTGGATCATCCTGATAGCCGCACCTTTGTCGGAAAAGGTAAGTTGCAGGAAATAAAAGATTTTACCTTCCGGAAAAAAGTGGATATCGTAATTTTTGATGACGAGCTCACGGGCTCCCAGATTTCTAATATCGAAAAAGAACTCAACATTACAGTGATTGACCGCAGCGATTTGATTCTTGACATCTTTGCTTCCCGCGCACAAACCGCCCAGGCAAAGGTGCAGGTGGAGCTGGCGCAATATCAATATATTCTGCCACGGCTCAAAGGCATGTGGAAGCACCTCGAAAGGCAGGGCGCCGGAATCGGAAGTCGCGGCCCGGGCGAAACGGAAATTGAAACCGACCGGAGAATTGTAAAAGACAAGATAAGCCTGCTGCGCAAAAGGCTGGAAGCTATTGAGAAACAATCTTTCACCCAACGAAAAGATCGCGGCGAATTTATAAGAGTAGCGCTGGTAGGCTATACCAATGTGGGCAAGTCTACTATTATGAATTTGCTTAGCAAGAGCGATGTTTTTGCAGAAAATAAATTGTTTGCCACGCTTGACACCACCACCCGGAAGGTGGTTTTAGGCCATACACCTTTTCTGCTGAGCGACACGGTGGGCTTTATCAGGAAGCTGCCCCACCATTTGATTGAAAGTTTCAAAAGTACGCTCGATGAAGTGCGCGAAGCAGATATTTTGTTGCATGTGGTGGATATTTCGCATCCCAAATATGAAGAACAGATAGCGGTAGTAAACAAAACGCTTCAGGAATTAAAAAGTTTTGACAAACCGCTTATTATCGTGTTCAACAAAATGGATCAATATGAAAAAAACACTTTTGATCAATGGTTGCCCGAAGAGGTAAAAGAACAATTGCTTTTAGAATTGAAACAAAGATGGCAAAGCCAAACTCACGGAAAATGTGTTTTTATTTCTGCTACGGAAAAAACGAACACTAAAGAATTGAGACAAATAGTGTTGAACCAGGTGCGAAAATTATATCAGCAAAAATATCCCTACAAGGCAGAATTTTTTTATTGATGGAAACAGGCAGTAACCTCGTAAAAATTGCAGATAGTATCAATGATTTGCGATTTGCAGAAAACAATATCGCAGTCATATTTGCGCTGCAGAAAAAAATTTGTATTGCAAAGTCAGGCTTAGAATTGACAGCCTTTTCCGCCAACTGTCCTCATGCCAGCGGCGATCTGTCGCAGGGCGTTTTGGATAAAAAAGGGAATATCGTTTGCCCGGTTCATGGCTACCGGTTTTCAACGAGCTCAGGAAGGGATTCCAACGGGGAAGGGTATTTTTTAAAAATTTATACCCTCCAGCAAACGGCTGAAGGCATCTTCCTCAGGTTATAATAATGATAAATATGGCTTGGTTCATTAATAAAAAGCACAATTTAGTAACTTTGCAAGCTGTCATTTTGGCTTCGAAAATTTTGCTGCATCAAAATTGACAACAACCATTTACCTTTTTAAATAAATAATTCATACATATATGGCCGGGCTACTCTCCCTATTATTTGGTGGCAATAAAAGTGAAAAAGACGTAAAGAAAATCAGCCCTCTGGTAGAAAAGATCAATGCTTTTTTTGAGGAATATAAGTCGCTGCCCAACGACGAATTGCGTGGAAAGACAATTGATTTCCGCGCAAGAATAAAGGAATATTTGAAAGATATTGATGGTCAGATAGAATCTCGGAAGGCTGAAGCAGATAAGTTAGATTCAGCCGATATATCCGGCAGGGATGCCATTTATCGCCAGGTAGATGATATGACGAAAGATCGGGACAAAAAGCTGGAAGAGGTGCTTTCGGAAATCCTGCCCGAAGCCTTTGCCGTGGTCAAAGAAGCTTCGCGGCGCTTTAAGGAAAACGCCGAATTGGAATCTACCGCTACAGAGCTGGATAAAACCCTTGCTCAAACCAAAAAATACCTGCGCATTGAAGGCGATAGGACGGTTTATAAAAACACCTGGACAGCCGGCGGAAATGAAATCGTATGGAATATGGTTCCGTATGATGTGCAGTTGATAGGCGGCATTGTTCTTCACCAGGGAAAAATTGCCGAGATGGCAACCGGTGAAGGTAAAACATTGGTTTCGGTTTTGCCTGCGTACCTGAACGCGCTGGCAGGGCTCGGCGTTCATATCGTAACCGTCAACGATTACCTTGCCCGCCGTGACAGTGAATGGAATGGAACCTTGTTGGAATGGCTTGGCCTCACGGTAGATTGTATCGATAAGCATCAGCCGAATAGTGAGCAAAGACGCAAGGCTTATGGCAGTGACGTAGTCTACGGAACGAACAATGAATTTGGCTTTGATTACCTGCGCGATAACATGGTGCATACGCCCGAAGAAATGGTGCAGGGCAAGCATCATTTTGCGATGGTGGATGAGGTAGATAGTGTGTTGATTGATGACGCGCGTACGCCATTGATCATCTCCGGCCCGATTCCACGGGGCGATAACCAGGAATTTGATCAGCTTAAGCCGCGGGTAGAACAAATCGTGGAAGCGCAAAGGAAAGTAACCAGCAACTTTTTAATTGACGCAAAGAAAAAAATAAGCGAAGGAAATGATGACCCCAAAGATGGCGGCCTGGCTTTATACCGGGCACATCGTGGGCTTCCTAAAAATAATGCACTTATAAAATATTTAAGTGAGCCTGGCATGAAGGTAAAGCTTCAAAAAACGGAGAACTATTACCTGTCTGACCAGGAAAAAAATATGCACATTGTAGATGAGGAGCTGTATTTCGTGATAGATGAAAAAAACAACCAGGTGCAGTTAACCGATAAAGGCATTGCCTTAATTACCAAATCGGGAGAGGATCCTGAATTTTTTATTTTGCCCGATATGGGCGTGAAGCTGGCAGAAATTGAAAAAAGCGATGCTTCCCCCGAAGAAAAGCTGGAGAAAAAAGAAAGCTTATTAAATGATTACTCCATAAAAGCAGAAAGGATACATACGGTTACGCAGCTTTTAAAGGCCTATACACTTTTTGAAAACGATGTGGAATACGTGGTGATTGATGGCCAGGTAAAAATCGTGGACGAGCAAACCGGCCGTATTATGGAAGGCCGCCGCTATTCAGATGGATTGCACCAGGCAATAGAAGCAAAGGAAAATGTAAAAATAGAAAGCGCTACCCAAACCTATGCCACCATCACCCTGCAGAATTATTTCAGGATGTATCACAAGCTGGCGGGCATGACCGGAACTGCTGAAACAGAAGCGTCAGAATTCTGGGACATTTACAAGCTGGATGTGGTCTCCATTCCTACCAATGTGCCCGTGATAAGAGAAGATGCGCAGGACCTGGTATTCAAAACCAAACGCGAAAAATATAAAGCCGTCATTGATGAAGTAGAAAAAATGACTTCAGCAGGCAGGCCGATCCTGGTCGGTACTACTTCCGTGGAAGTAAGTGAATTGCTGAGCCGCATGATGAAGCAAAAGGGAATTGCCCATAATGTATTGAATGCAAAGCAGCATGCGAAGGAAGCCCAGGTGGTGGCCGAAGCGGGATTAGCCGGGGCAGTTACCATTGCGACCAATATGGCTGGCCGCGGAACTGATATCAAGCTTGGGCCCGGCGTAAAGGAAGCAGGCGGCCTGGCTATTTTAGGAACGGAAAGGCATGAAAGCCGGCGTGTCGACAGGCAGTTGCGCGGTCGTTCGGGAAGGCAGGGCGACCCCGGTTCTTCCAAATTTTTTGTGTCGCTCGAAGATGACCTGATGCGTATGTTTGGAAGCGAAAAAATTGCAGCGCTGATGGACAGGATGGGCTATAAAGAAGGGGAGGTGATCCAGCACAAAATGATTTCCAACAGTATTGAAAGGGCTCAAAAAAAGGTGGAAGAAAATAACTTCGGCATCAGGAAAAGATTGCTGGAATATGACGACGTGATGAACAAGCAACGTACCGTTATCTATGGAAAAAGAAACCACGCCTTGTTTGGAGAAAGGTTAGCGCTTGACCTGGATAATGCTTTTTATTCGGTGGCAGAAGGTATCATTAATTCTTTTAAAGAAATTGATAACTACGAAGAATTTAAACTGGCTGCCATCATGAATTTTGGAATCAATACCGCTATTACCCACGAAGAGCTCGACAAAGAAGATGTGCAGACGCTTGCGAACAAATTATATTATGAAGCCAAAGACCGGTACAATGAAAAAAATAAGACAATAAATGCCCAAACGCTTCCTGTTTTGAAAAATATCCGCAGGGAACAGGGGCCTCATATTGTGAATGTGGCAGTGCCGTTTACCGATGGAAAAAGAGGCATGCAGGCGATTGCCAACCTCGACAAAACCATTGAAACCAACGGCGCAGAGCTTACCAACGCTTTGGAACGCAACATCACGCTTGCATTCATTGACGACGCATGGAAAGAACACCTCCGTGCGATGGATGATTTAAGACAGAGTGTTCAAACTGCCGGGTATGAACAAAAAGATCCGTTGGTAATTTACAAGATTGAAGCCTTTGGCGCTTTTAAACAAATGGACGACCAGGTGAATAAAGATATCGTTAGTTTCCTGGCACATTGTAGCATTCCGGCGGAACAAAACCAGGAAACACGGATAACAGAAGAGAGAAGAAGAAGAACTGATATGAGTAAGTTGCGTCAGCGCAAAGCAGAATTTGCGGCAGCCGGCGAAGGGCCCGAATACCTTTCCCAGGAAAATGATTATATAGATCCTTCTGAAAATATAAAGCAGGAGCCCATCAGGGTAGGCCCAAAGGTGGGAAGAAATGATCCATGCCCCTGTGGAAGCGGCAAAAAATACAAACACTGCCACGGCAAGGGTGAAAATTAGATTGATTAAGATTCGTATATTTTAGATTCATTAGTTGTTGCGCCATGAAAACGATTCCCGTTTTTATTTTGTTATTTCTTCTAAGTGCACCTGCATGGTGCCAGCAACAAAAGGCCAGCTATGAAAAGAATGATTTGCTAAGCGAAATGGATTCCACAAAATCCGTTAAGCGAATTCTGAACGTTCCGAAAATTTATACTTTTATAGGAAATGGCAATTGGAGTTTGAGTTCCAATTGGGAAAACGGGGAAGTGCCTTCAGCAGATATTCCTCCGGGAAGTGAAATCCGTATCAATAGCCAGGTGCCCGGCGGCAAATGTATTTTGGATGTGCCTTTTGAAATCCCGAACACCACAAATACGATAAAGCTTACCGTCTATTCGGGAAATGAATTGGTGGTTACTGATTTAATTGTAAGATAGCGAGGTTCAATAAAAAATCCTAATAAAATAGCAGCCGTTGAAGACTGCTATTTATGATTTAACCGAGTAAGTTTTTTCCCGCGGCAGCATCAGCAAACAAATAAAAAAACGGCTTTCTTATTTTGACCCTTTATGAGGAACACTTGCCCTTAGCATCCACGCCATTTTTTCATGCTGCTTCATGATGCCGGTAATAAAATCCGAGCTTCCTGCACCATCATATTTTTCTTCAAATTCGTCAACCAGCTTCCTTGTTTTCCTGATGATAGCGTCGTGGTCTGATACCAATTCTGCCAGCATGGTTTCTGAAACGGAAGCGGCCCCGGAGTGCTCTTTCAACGAAGTGTTTGCTAAAAAATCTTTCAGGCTTCCGGTGGCAAAATGCCCCACTTTCCTGGTTCTTTCAGCCACCGAATCAATAATGGTTTGTAATTGATGGTATTGCTCATCAAGAAATAAATGTAAGGCATGAAAATCGCGGCCCTCTATATTCCAATGAAAATTTAATGTCTTGGTGTATAACACAAATTCATCCGCCAACACTTCATTAAGCGCTTCGGCTACTTTCATACTGTTTTCTTCAGAAATTCCGGTGTTCAGTTTGTCACTCTTTTCTGCAAAAGCCTTTTCTTTTGAATCGTTTTTGAGCTTCTTTTACCATAATGTAATTTTTTATGAATAGTAATCGGTTAGCTAAACACAAACTGGATCCCAGCCTTGGAGCAGAATCAAAAAGACAATTATTTGTCCATCTGCCGGGTGCTAAAACTTGATGCTGATGTAATACGACTGGTATTTTCATGACTCATTTCCGAAAAATCCCTTTGTTAAAAATTTTTAAACAGACCTGAAAATTTAAACCCTGGTAAGAATTTAAATTCTATTCAATACAACAGTTCTTAAAAAATTATTCATTTAAAATCAATGACTCATGAAAAATTTACTACTCTTTATTTTTATTGCCGTAGGTTTTGCCGCTTGTAAAAGCGATCCGGCAAAAGATACACAGCGTGACATACAATTATTACCCGATGCAGCAGCCTACACGAATAATCTGCTTACCGATAGCAATTCGGTAGCCACAGCGGAACCTGTCCGGGAAAAAGTGAACGAAAAACCTCCCGTAAAAACCATCGTAAGAACGATTGTAATCGAAAGGCCTGCACCGCAAACGCAAGGTGTCAGAAAGGCGGTGAAGCGCGATGATCCGGCTCCGGACGCTGAAGTGTCACAACCGGTATCAACTCCTCCTGTAACAACCCCTACTACGCAAACCACGCCTGCTCAAAATACCGGCGTTGGCAATGATTCTTCTACATCACCTTCAGAAACCGCATCTGCTAAAAACGATACAGAGGTGCAAAAGAAGGGAATGAGCAAGGCCGCACAGGGTGCCATCATTGGCGGTGTGGCTGGCGCAGTAGGCGGCGCGGTGATCAGCAAGAAAAAAGGTCTGGGCGCCGTAGTGGGCGGCATTGCCGGGGCAGCCGGGGGTTATATTATCGGCAAAAAAATGGACAAAAAAGACAACCGGTTTGTGATGGAATAAAAATATAAAACGCAAAATCAATAGCCCCATCCGGGGCTATTTTTTTGTTGGATGTTGCTGATATACATCGGTGTTTAACAAAATTTGTTTATTCCGCACCTGATTTTGGCATTGTTTTCTCTCAATTCTTTTCATAACCAAAAAAGAAGTTATGAAAGTTGTTAAGAAATTGAGTTTACCGGTATTTTCTCTGTTATTTTTCGTGGCTTGCAAAGACAATAGTCAATCGAAGAGAAATATCCAGCTTTTAAGTGATTCTACTGTGTACAATAACAGCGCAACCAGCGATTCATTGGAGACCAATAAGGCAAATGCAGGAAGCTATCCGTATTATCCAAAAAACTCCCAGGCCAATGAAGGACAAACAAAAAAATCAAAGGAAGAAAATAAAGCGATACAGGAAAAAAATGAGCAAAACTCATCCACCAACCCCGAAGCCGACAAAACAAGGGGATGGAGTAAAGGAGCTCAGGGCGCTGTAATCGGCGGCGCTACCGGCGCAGTGGGCGGCGCTATCATTTCCAAACATAAGGGAACCGGCGCGGCTATCGGCGCTGCAGTGGGTGCAGCCGGCGGGTATATCATTGGCCACGAAAAAGATAAGAAAGACGGGCGCGTTAAAGAAAAAAAGTGATAGAGTTGGATACTTTGTAAGCCTTCCTCCACCGGGAAGGCTTTATTTTATTTTGGCTCTCTCGTATTGAACGGGCCACGGTACATCTACTCCTAACTCTTTGGCGGCGTGCAGCGGAAAATAAGGCTCACGCAAAAGCTGCCGCGCCATGATAATAAAATCTGCTTTCTCCTCTCTCAAAATAGTTTCACATTGAACGGCATTGGTAATCATGCCTACCGCACCGGTTAGGATGCCCGTTTCTTTTTTGATTTTTTCTGAAAAGGGAACCTGGTAAAGCGGTCCCACCTCAATTTTTTGCTGCGGCGAATTGCCGCCGCTCGAACAATCTATCACATCTACCTGGTTTTCTTTTAAAATGGTTGCCAGTTTTACAGAATCGTGGATGTCCCAGCCACCCTCAACCCATTCGGTACACGAGATTCTGACAAATAGCGGCGCCGCCTCGCCGATTACATTTCTTATGGCATGCACGATTTCCAAAAGCAACCTCCAGCGGTTATCAAGGCCTCCGCCGTATTGATCAGTCCGGTGATTGCTTAAGGGCGATAAAAATTCATTGATAAGATAGCCGTGAGCCGCATGAATTTCAAAAACCTGGAAGCCAGCTTCCACGGCGCGTTGCGCCGCATGGGCGAAATCTTTGATTAATTGTTGAATATCGGCAAGGGACATTTCCCGTGGCGCAGCATAGTCTTTATACGGTAAGTCACTCGGAGCCAGGCTTTGCCAGCCTCCGGCTTCCTCGGTCAATGGTTTTCTCCCTTTCCACGGGCTGGGCGTACTGGCCTTCCTGCCGGCATGAGCCAGTTGTATTCCGGCAATTGCCCCGTGTTGTTGTATAAAACCGCCGATCTTTTTGAGGAAGGGAATATGCTCATTTTTCCAGATACCAAGGTCATCCGGCGAAATTCTGCCTTCAGGCGTTACCGCGGCAGCCTCTGTGAAAACCAGGCCCGCGCCGCCCACTGCCCGTGAGCCAAGATGCACCAGGTGCCATTCGTTGGCAAAACCGTCTATGCTCGAATATTGACACATAGGCGAAACAATCAGCCGGTTCTTT
Organism: Ginsengibacter sp.; assembly: GCA_051954975.1. Taxonomy (GTDB): domain Bacteria; phylum Bacteroidota; class Bacteroidia; order Chitinophagales; family Chitinophagaceae; genus Ginsengibacter. The sequence continues at coordinate 685,465 of JBQCHE010000002.1, forward strand.
ATAGTAATATTCCGTATCGTAATAGGGTCAAAAAGTAAAGTCATAGTTCCTCTTTACAAGCAAATTTCTGTCCTGTTTTTCTTAAAAAAAATTCCACTAAATTTGCCCACCTTCTTACAACGAGTGGTACGTTTTAAAAACAGGATTCACGGCCCGGTAGTTCAATGGATAGAATAGGAGTTTCCTAAACTCTAGATACAAGTTCGATTCTTGTCCGGGCTACATCTTATGCTTCTGAATTGAATCTCATACATTTCTGCAAGGCAATACAGCAAACACAATTTTATTTACTTTTTTTATTTTACGCAGCATTCTCTGTTATCGAAAACGGATAATAGTAAGGTCATGACACTTATGATAAGATGATACAATAAATGGGCAACAATGGATACAAAGTGAATAGGTATATCTTCTACTTTTGTTTAAGTTTAGTTTAGCTTGTGTTGAGACGTTAACGATTGCTTTAAATTCCTGTCCTTCTTATTTACTGTATTACTTAAAATGCGACATCATGAAAAAGTTATTTTCCTTGCATTCAACTTTTAATGCAAAAAGAAGTATCCGGTTTTTACTAAACCGGAAATTAATACCGATTCTGATTCTTATCCCTTGTATTCATTTACCATCGGGAAGTTTTGCTGGCAGCAATTTGCCCGACAGCAAATTATTCCACTCGGAAGCTGTAAATATATCAACGGCAAATTTCGACGCGATCAGCGACATACGCATTACCGGGATCGTAAGGGATGAAAAAGGAAACCCAATGGCGGGGGTTTCCGTGGTGGTTCAGGGACAAACCACAGGCGTGAGTACAGATGAAAACGGAGCATACTCTTTGTCAGTACCAGACAATGCACAACTGCGGTTCAGCTTTGTCGGATATAAAACCGTAACGGTAGCCGTAAGCGGCAGAACCCGTATCGATGTAACCTTAACGCCTGATGAATCCTCCCTGGATGCGGTGGTGGTTACAGCCCTCGGAATCAAACGCGAAGAAAGATCGTTGGGATATTCAGTGGCCCAGGTTTCGGGTAAAGAGCTTACAGAGGTGAATCATGAAAATGTACTGACGGGCTTATCAGGAAAAGTTCCCGGTGTAGCCATTAGTTCTACCGGCGGAGCCGGTTCATCGGTAAGCATGGTGATTCGCGGTACCACTTCTTTGAACGGTGATAACCAGCCATTATTTGTGGTAGACGGAACACCGATTGCAAACACCTTGAATAACGTGGGCGGATTTGGCGACAGAAACCCTGTAGACTATGGAAATGCGATTGCCGATCTGAACCCTGAAGATATTGCGAGCGTTACTATTTTAAAAGGGCCGAGCGCAGCGGCTTTGTACGGCTCACGGGCAGGAAATGGCGTGGTATTGATAACTACCAAAGACGGGAAAAAAAGTAAAGGCCTGGGAATCACTATCACCTCAAGCACCGTATTTGACAAGCCTTACAAATTCCTTCCTTTGTTAACGAGTCAGTTTGGCCCGGGCGAACGGCCTTATACACCGGATAACCATCCAACTAATTCATTGCCCGGTAATCCTTTGGTAATTAATACCGGATCTTCTGCATGGGTAGGCCCTGAGTTAAACAAAGGCTACAATGCAGTACAGTGGAACAGCCCGCTGGATGCCAACGGTAACCCTATTCCCATACCACTGGTTTCTTATCCGGATAATTCCAAAAATTTTATGCGCACAGGCATTACCTCCACTAACAGTATTGCGGTAGCCAATGCCAACGATAAGGGATCGTACCGGCTATCATATACCAACATGAGCAACCGGGGAATTTTGCCCAATACCGACTTATTCAGAAATGCTTTAAATCTTGCGACTTCTTATCGTCTTACTAAAAATTTCACCATTGATGCAGATATCAATTTTGTGAGAAATAATTCCAATAACAGGCCGGCAGGAAGCAGGGGTACCAACCCGATGGACGCATTGTCTTATTTAAATCCCTCTGTTAACATCATGGATTTAAGGGATTACTGGATGCCCGGGCAGGAAGGGGTTCAGCAAAAATCAATTGCGCCCGGCGATTTTGATAACCCGTGGTTCCTGGCTTATGAAGCAATCAATAGTTTTTCACGAAACAGGGGATACGGCAATATAAAAGCTACCTGGCAAATTACGCCTGAATTCAGTGTGATGGCGAGGTATGGCCTTGATATGTATTCCGAGCACCGCGAAACTCATATTGCGAAAAGCCAATCCAGGAATCCAAACGGCGTATTTGGAATTGACCAGATATTTCATTCTGAAAGAAATTCTGATGTGCTGGCTACTTACAATAAAAGATTTAGCGACTGGGATTTTAATGTATCTGCCGGGGGAAATATTATGTATCAAAGGGGAACAGACTTTCAAAACAGCACCAATAGCGGCGGGCTTGTAGTTCCCGGATTGTATAATTTCTCTAATGTGTTGCCCTCCTCACTGGTCTTTTCCAATTATTCATTTCAAAAAGCGATTTACAGCGTATACGGGCTGGCGTCTGTCGGATATAAAAATATGGCTTACATAGATTTAACTGCCCGCAATGATTGGTCAAGCACACTGCCGGTCGAAAACAGATCTTATTTTTATCCTTCTGCCTCGTTAAGCATTCTTCTGAACCAGGTGTTCCAAATGCCTTCATACGTAAATCTGTTTAAAATCCGGGCCGGTGCAGCGCAGGTGGGTAAAGACACCAATCCTTATAGCCTGAGTCCCGTTACACAAAACGGCGGAGCATGGGGCGATGAAACCAGCCTGGTGATTCCCGGAACTTTACTGAACCCCCAGTTGAAGCCTGAAATTGCTACCTCCTACGAATACGGAGCGGATCTGGCTTTTCTGAATAATCGTTTGAGGTTAAAAGGAACTGTGTATAGAAGCGACAACAAAAACCAGATACTACCCATTAATCTTCCCCAGTCCTCAGGCTACGGCGCAAAACTAATTAATGCCGGTCTGGTAAGGAGTGAAGGTGTAGAATTGATGTTAGGATTAACGCCTACTGCGGCCAGTTCAAAATTGCAATGGGATGTCAACATCAATTTTTCTAAAAACAAAACTATCATAAAAGAGTTGACGGAAGGGATGGACCACTTTGTTCTTTGGAAGGAAGCTAAAGGAGGCGCCTGGACTTATGTAGGCCAGACAATCGGCGATATTTATGACCGCAAATTGGTAACAGTGGAAGACAAAAATTCAAAATATTATGGTTATCCGATTCTTGATGAAGACGGTAGCTGGCAAGACTATGGCGGAGGCCTTACTGATGCGGTAAAAATCGGGAATTTTAATCCTAAATTTTCTATGGGATTGCAGACTTCCTTGTCTTATAAAGGATTTACACTTACGGCCAGCTTCGACTGGAGAAATGGCGGTGACTTTATCTCGCAAACCTACCGGTACACCGAATCAGATTTGCATTCGCAACGTTTTCTTGATAACACCATAAAATATTTTGGGCCACAGGCAAACCTGCCCCAGTTTCTTATGGATAACGCGGATAAATACATTAAGGGGATTCATGTGGTGGGCGGCCCTACGCAGGCGTTGGGCGGATTTGAACACACTGAAGGCGGCATCACACTCCATGATGGAGTTTTTAATCCCGGAGTAATTGAAGAAACTGATGCTGATGGAAACTTTATTGGCTATAAGGAAAATCTTGGTGGCCCCGATACAAAATACATCAGGTACCAGGACAACTATCCATGGAGTTTTACAAAGGCAGCCCTCTTTGATGCATCTTTTATTAAGTTAAGAGAGGTATCGCTGAGTTATGCAATTCCAAATAGTCTGTCACAAAAAATCGGGCTTCAGCATGCAGTGGTTTCTGTTTTCAGCCGCGATATTATTTTATGGACCAAGGCCAAAATTGGAATCGATCCTGAGCGGGCATTTCAGCCTTCAGGAACGGGCTTTGAACATGGAGTAGAGTTTAATAACACCTTGCCTTGGGTAATGCCAATCGGAATTAAACTATCGCTAACCTTTTAATATTAAAATTTAAAATAATTATTATGAAAACGATAATAAACCGGATAATAAAAGTTAGCTTGTTATTATTCATACTTTCTATCTTTTCGTGTAAAAAGCTTACAGAAATAAATATCAATCCTAACGGAACGACCCCCGATAAAGTGAACCCGACTTTTTTAATGACCGGCGTTTTAACGGGAACTGCCAAAAGCTATTTGCAGATAGGCTTTGACGAACCCTTTCCCGGCGTGATGCAGCAAACACAAAAAGATGCCTGGTCAAGCGGAAACAATGACTATGACTGGTCTGACCAGAGTTGGGACAACTATTATGGCTTATTGAGAAATAACCAGGTGGCTTATAACCGGGCCGAAGAAGAAGGAAATGATTTTATCATGGGTGTTTCGCTAACGATGAAATCTTTCCTGTTCGGATTGATTACTGACCTGTGGGGAGATGCGCCATATTCGAAAGCGTTGAACGGAGATAAAGGCGGTGCAGAAAATCTGCTGCCCGAATATGATGCGCAAAAAGACATCTACGCCGGCATCATCAGCGATTTAAAAACGGCAAGTGGCCTGTTGGAAAAAGGCAACCAGGGGGCCGGAAGCTGGGATGTATATTATAATGGCAATGCCTCCAAATGGCAAAAATTTGCTAATTCCCTTTTACTGCGGTATTACATGAGGATTTCTTCAAAATTACCGGATGTGGCAAAAGCCGGTATCCAGGATGTGGTGGCTTCAGGTATTTATTTCAAAACTACCGATGATGATGCCACCATGGATTTTATTGGAAATAACGCCGACAATTCGTGGCCTGATAACCTGAAATTTGACGGAACTAACGGCAGCAATTTCAGGCGGATAAAAATGTGCGCCACTTTTGTAAATACTTTGGAATCTTACAACGATCCCAGGCTGGGCGTTTGGGCGGCTAAGGTTCAGATTCCTATCGTAATCAGTGATACCAAAAGCCCGAATCCTGACATAATTATCGATGGGGTGCGTTATATCCATCATGATGCTATTCCCGCAAACACTTTGGTAGATACGGATCCGGAGTATGTAGGCATTCCGCCAAGCATCGGCAGCGAACCTTCATTTTATAATTTGAACCCTACGCCAGGCCAATTATCAAACAATCCGCATGTATCGTTCCTTAACGATATTTATAAAGAAGCCAGTGGGCCCTTGCTGAAAGCAAGGTTGCAATCTGTAGCTGAAGTCAATTTTATTTTGGCGGAAGCAGCCTTAAAAGGTTGGTCAGTAGGCGCAGAAGCTAAAACTTATTATGAAAATGCAGTAAAAGCTTCTATGGATACCTGGGGAGTAGGGGATGATTATGCAACTTACATAGATGGCCCGATGGTGAAATTTAATGGAACATTGGAGCAAATCATGACCCAGAAGTGGATTGCCAGTTGGACTGCCTCCGAAGAAGCGTGGTTTGACTATCGCCGCACAGGCTATCCTGACCTCCAGGCTGGTCCTTTTGCCAAAAGAAAAAAGCTGCCCGTAAGATTTATCTATTCAAGCGAGGAACTGAATCTGAATGCAGCCAACGTGGAAAAAGCCTTAAAAGACCTTGAAATAACTAATTTCTCAAACCCGCAGGGTGCAAACAGCGCCTGGTCTAAACCGTGGGTAATCCAGGGCACAAATGAACCCTGGTAATCTTATAATAATATTTGAAGCGTCCTATCAAATGATAGGATGCTTTTAAAAAATAATTACACTTTTCCGGGTCTGAATCGCCATTAACCCTGAAATTCTTGGAGCAAAATGCTTCAATATGCATCATTTTACAAAATAAAAAAACAGCTTAAAAGCAGGTTTACTGTATTATAAATATTTGCAACGGGAAACGAATTCATACTTATGGATTCGTCCTGTTGCATGCGCACATTACTGCTCATTACTAAATAGTTTAAAACTTTTTCAATGCTTATCAAACGAAAATCTCTTTTTCTCCTTTTCATCTTTATATTTTCATCAGGTGTTTCCCAATCGCAAATTCCTCAACACAAAGACAAGCCTTTTATACAGGATTACAGCATAAAGTATTTGAGCGGTAACGGCGATGGACAGCTATTAAAAGTGGTTTCTGATAGAAATGGCTACATCCAGTTGCTTTCTTCAAAAGGATTATTGCGCCCGCGCGCCGGCCAGTTTCTCTTTCCCGGCGCCCTTGTTAAAGACGAACAGGATAAGCAAACTTCGGATAAAAAAATTGCCGGAATCGCTACCTATCAGGACCAGCTTGTTTATATCGACAACCAGGCTGTACTCAGCAATGCATGGGCTGGAAAATTATTTTCGAAGCATTCTTTACCCGGCGCTAAAATTTTTGCCGGTGGCGATAATTTTTCCTTCCTCATTTCTGATGGGCGCAAACTCATTCTTTTAAAAGATTCTAAGCAATTATGGGAAGGAAATCTTCCCGGAGAAAAAATTAAGGATATCAAATTCGACAAATCCAACAAGGTGTTTTGGATTTTGGGAGATAAGTCGGTCAGTTTTTTTTCACCAAAAAATAATCAACTGGGTTCAATTTATAAAGGCGATAACGTAACATGCATTGAACCCGCAAACGGAATGCTGTTCGTAGGCACTACAGATGGTTATTTTAAAATTGATGGCAAAACAAAAAAGCAAACCGGAGATATAATAAAGAAGATGCCATGGCCTGAAATAACTGCCATCGCCTACATCGACAGTACGCTTTGGTTTGGATCAACGGGGGGCGCCATGCAGCTTCGCAAAGATGGGAAATACAAGTATTATGCATCCAAACGATGGATTCCATCAGACACCGTTGTCAGCATTGCAAAGGGGTCTGAAAATTCGGTGCTTGTGCTTACTACAAAAGGCTTGGGCGAAATTCATTTCAAAAAAATGACGTTGCAGGATAAGGCAGCTTTTTTTGAAAAGCAGGTTCGCGAAAGGCACATCCGCCTTGGGTTTAATGCTACTGTTGTCAATATGAAAGACGGCGACGTGACTACCGGCAGCATGGAAGATTCCGATAATGACGGCTTGTGGACCTCCATGTACCTGGCAGGAGAAGCTTTTAATTATGCGGTTACGAAATCACCCTATGCATTGCAAAATGTAAAAGAATCGCTTGATGCAATGGAGCGGCTTTATACCATCAATCCGGTGCCCGGATTTCCATCGAGGTCGTTTGAAAGGCGCGGATATAAATATGACGATGAAGCGTGGCGCAGAGCCGAAGACCCGGAGTGGGACTGGAAATCAACCACGAGCAGCGACGAAGCCATCGGCCATATTTTTGCTTTCAGTGTGATTGCAGAATTGGTGGATGATAAAGAATTGCGCCAAAAAGCAGTAATGCTTATAGACACGCTGATGTCAACCATTGTTAAAAATGATTTTTACTTAATAGACTGGGATGGCAAGCCAACGCGCTGGGGTCGTTGGAATCCTGAGTATGTAAATGCCCGCCCCGAAAATGTGGGTGACCGCAAAATCAACTCAAGCAATATCGTAGCCATGCTTCAGACCGCTTACCATTTCACCAAAAAAGAAAAATATAAAAAGGCCGCCTTTTATTTAATGAATGAGCACGGCTATTTAAAAAACCTGATGCGGCCCATGAAAGACATAGGCCATGCCCCTGCAGATGCCGACGAACTTAGTAAAGAACTATCAGAGGGATGGAACCATTCCGATGATGAAATGTACTTCTGCGGATACTGGGGTTTATATCGCTATGCATTGAATGACACCCTGAAAGCGGATTTTAAAAAGGCTATTCTGGATCATTGGCAAATTGAACGGCCTGAAAAAGAGGGATTGTGGAATATTATGACTGCGCTGACCGGCACCAAAAATTTTGACCTGGATGAAGCAATCTGGTATTTGCAAAAATATCCGCTCGACTTAATAACCTGGACTCAAAAAAACAGCCAGAGAAAGGATATTGAATTGGTAAGCCCGAATTTCAGAAGGCAAACGACCAAAGAAGTGCTGCCACCGGATGAATTACGCATTTCACGCCATAATGCCAACCGCTTTGATCTTGACGGCGGCAATGACGGCCGTTCTGAATATAGCGCGGGCGATATATGGCTGTTGCCGTACTGGATGGGCCGATACCTTAAAGTGATTAGCGCGCCAATCAAATAAATTATCTTCTAAAAGACAGTAAAAGAATAAATAAGCAGGGTTTTTATTTTGCCCCCAAACGCTAATAATTAAATGAAATCAGAAATGAACATCAAAAACATTTCAGCTTCCATTATAATGGTTTTCTTGTTTTTGATAACGGGAATGAATTCGTGTACGGTTAAAACTGCGGTGAATGGAAGCGTAAAAGATGTGATGGATCGCACCGTCACCCGCCTTTACCATACAAGGAGTGAACAGCAGTTGGATTCACTTACCAACGACGAGGCTTTGGCTTTGTTCAATGAGAATGACAAAGAAATATTGGCTACAAGGTATTGGATGTTTGACGTAAATGCTCCGGTGATAGTATCCGTGATGCGGAGTACGAAACAGAAAATCATTCCTTTTTGGCTGTCATCCGTCGGCTTTGTGAAAACGGATAAAACCATGGATAATGAACAGGTGACTTATGAGGTTTGGCAAAAGAAATTTGAAGCGGGCCATGTGGGTTTAGGTATAAATGGTTTCGAAGATTATATGCTCCATTATTTTGTTGCGGTTGCGCCTGTGAATAAAAATGATGAGCTTCAATTAAGCAATTTTTTCCCCGCTAATCAGCATGTTGCGGTTTTAAGAGACAGTGCTTTTACCTATCACGACTGGACTGAACTGGTTTTGAGAAATGTTCCTGGAGAGATGAAAGGTCAAAAATTGCTCACCACTATCAGGGGCCGGGGAACAGAAACACATCTGGTTGGCGCTTTTCGAAAGACAAGCTTTCCTTCTTCAGCCAATCCTGACCAGGTAATGCTGACATGGAGCGCAGATCCTGCCACAACTATCGATATACAATGGCGCACGGATACTACAGTTCAATCAGGTAAAATTAATTTCAGGGAAAAAGGTGCTGAAGCGATTCAAACAGTTGCTGCAGAAAAATACCGGATGGAGGATCGCAACCTTATGAACGACAGGTACATCAATCGATTTACTGCTCACCTGGTAAATTTGAAGCCAGGCACTACTTATGAATATCAAATTGCTCCCTCGACAAGTTGGTCGGAGGAATATTCATTTTCCACTCCTGCCAATGACAATTCATTTTCTTTTATATGGACTGGCGATACGCACCATTCACCCTCTATAGAAAAATTATTTAACCAGGCCAACGAATCTCATCCGGAGGCAGCATTTTATTCCATAGCGGGGGATATGGTCAGCGAAGGTTTGCACCGCGATCATTGGGATGATCTCTTCCATTTTACCAGGAAAATAATTTCAAAAAAACCGTTGATGACTGTGATAGGAAATCACGACACCCGCCAGGGATTGGGCGCAAGAATGTATAGGGACTTATTCAGTTATCCTAAAAATGCACCTGCCGGTGTTGAGCCGGAGCATACGTATTCGTTCCGGTATAAAAACGCGCTTTTTCTTATGATTGAATCCACGGCTCCTATTGATACACAGAAAGCGTGGATTGAGGAGCAGCTTTCAAATACCGATGCCACGTGGAAATTTGCCATGTTTCATTTTGCCCCGTATAATTGGGAGGAGCCTTATCCCGATATCCAGGCGGCGTGGATTCCACTGTTTGATAAATATCATGTAGATATAGTAATGAATGGCCATATCCACTATTATATGCGCACCAAACCTATGAAAGCAGGAAAAGTGGTTTCTTCCTATAAAGAAGGAACCGCGTATGTGGAGTCGGTCGGCATACCAACGAAGCCTGAAAAACGGCCCGAAGAGCCTTATACGGTAGTGCGTAATTTCAGCGGAGATATTTACCAATATGTAAAGATTGAGGGAAATAAGCTGAGCTTTGCTGCAATGAATTCGGACAATGAAATCATTGATTTTTTTTCCATTGTAAAGTAAATCTCCGTGCTTATGTGCTAAAAGGTTTATGAGATGCCGCCAATCCAAAAATGTCCTGATAATTATTATAAAATGAAAAATAATATATCCTCATTTTTTTATTGGATTGCTTGTGCTTTCATGCTGTTCATAGGATGTAAACCTAAGTCTTCCAACAGCTTTAGTGATGCTGCCGAAAAAGCGCTTTCCTCTTTTCAGTTGCCGCCGGGGTTTAAAATAGAATTAATCGCTTCCGAACCGCTTATTTCAGATCCTGTGGACATGACGATTGACGAAAAAGGGCAAATGTATGTGGTGGAAATGCATGGATATCCTCTGGATTTGAATAATTCAGGAAAGGTAATTCTACTTAAAGATACTGATGGAGATGGAAAAATGGATTCGCGAACTGTATTTGCGGATAGCCTTGTGCTGCCCACCGGCGTAATGCGCTGGAAAAAAGGAATCCTCGTGACCGATCCTCCAAATGTGTACTATTTCGAGGATACCAATGGAGACGGTAAAGCGGATGTAAAAAAAGTAATGCTCACGGGATTTGCACTCACTAATCCTCAATATCTCGTAAACCGGCCCGTTTTTGGCCTTGATAATTGGATTTATCTTGCACACGAAGGTGTTGAGGAATCTGAAACTTATCAAAAAGTGTTTGGTGATCCGGGCCGGGATATTTACTATCCGGACAATCCAAATGGAGCGCGGTTGCCGGTAAATGCCCAGGGCCACATTGTTCGCTTTCGTCCCGATAAGCACGCCTTGGAAGAAACTTCAGGTTCTACCCAGTTCGGGCAAACTTTTGATGAATGGGGTCATCATTTTTTGGTAAATAATTCCAATCATATTTACCAGGAAGTAATCGCCAATCAATACCTGAAGCGCAATCCCGACCAGGTTGTTGGCGATGCGATGCAATCCGTTTCCGACCACGGAGATGCATGCGATGTGTACCCGATTACAAAAAATCCGGAGCATCAGTTACTCACGGATGTAGGCGTAATTACTTCCGCCTGCGGAATTACCTATTACCAGGGTGGCGCATTTCCTGAAAAATTCAATCATAATATTTCTTTTGTGTGCGAGCCCGTAAGCAACATTATTCATGCTGACCGCCTTAGTGATAATGGGGCAACTTTCACTGCGAGCCGCGTATTGGAGCACCAGGAATTTTTAGCTTCAACAGATGCATGGTTTCGTCCGGTAAATATGTATATAGGGCCTGACGGCGCTTTGTATGTCGTGGATTATTATCGCGAAATTATTGAGCATCCTGAATGGATGTCGAAGGAAGCGACTGAATCCGGAAAGTTGTACAACGGAAGAGATAAGGGCCGGATATACCGAATCAGTGCCACCAATATACCTGCTGCTGACCATCCTTTCAATATTAATCTGGAAGATTCAGGTAGTATACAGTTAGTAAAAGAGCTTTCCAATCCTAATATTTGGTGGAGAAGTAATGCTCAGCGTTTGCTTCTCGACAGAAACGATAGCCAAACAATTCCGGCGCTGGTTCAGATGGTTCAAAATAAATTGTCAGCTTTGGGGCGGTTGCATGCCTTGTGGACTTTGGAAGGCATGAATCAATTATCGGAAGAATTGGTTTTGCAGGCCTTGAGTGATCCGCAACCAGGTATCCGGGAAAATGCTATAAAACTTTCAGAGCTTCACCTGAAAGAATGGCCGTCCCTTATTCCGAAATTAATTGCGCTGAAGGATGATGAAAATGCGAAGGTGAGGTATCAATTAATTTGCACGCTCGGCTCAGTAAATACACTTGAAGCAGGAAGGGCCTCCCGGGAAATTTTATTTAAGGACATCAATGACAAATGGGTGCAAATTGCTGCCCTGAGCGCCTCCTCCCAAAGCGCCAACCTGCTTGAAACGCTATTAAAAGAATATAAACCGGCAAATCCCGCGTATGCGTCGCTTGTCACACGGCTGGGAACTATAATTGGCGCCGGAAAAGATGAAAAGGCGATCCATTCATTTTTAATCAAATCTGTTGAGCCTTCACCGGCAATTGCAAAAAGTTGGAAAGCCCCTTTGCTGGAAGGCCTTGCGGATGGCGTTAAAAGCAGGAAAACGCTTCCTGAAGGCTTCACCAATGAAAAGCAATTATTAATTAATATTTGCCTCACGCATCCCGATGTAAACATCCGCAAAAGCGCGCGGCAACTGCTTGAAGAAATTGTAAAAGCTGGTAATCCGATAGAAGAAGCTTTTATAAATGAAGCTCAAAAAATAGCTGCCAATCGTAATAATCCGGTAGAGAAAAGAACGGAAGCCGTGAATTTTATCGCTATTCAAAACCCAAACGCCCACGCAAATTTTTTAAAAAGTTTGATTGTTCCTGATGTACCCGTTGAGCTTCAGTTAGCGGCCATCCGGGCTTTAAACAAAATCCCGGGAACGATGGTATCAGAATTCCTCTTACAAAAATGGCCAGGCTTATCGCCGCGGACGAGAGAAGCCGCGCTTAATACCTTTATCACAGAGCCTTTTTCTACTGCCCGCCTTTCTCTATTGTTAAGAAATATTTCAAAAGGAAATATTACAAAATCAGAATTGGGTTGGCCGGTCACCGTAATTCTTATGAGAGACATTCCGGATTCTTTGAAAGAAATTGCGCGGTCACTGTTAACCCAAAAGAAAGAAGATCGCAGCCCCGTGATAAAGAAATATGAAGCATCTCTGAAATTGAAAGGCGATGCCGCCAAAGGCCGTACAGTGTATGTGGCAAACTGTCTTGTTTGTCATAAAGTGAGGGGCAAAACAGGCGTTGAGTTTGGCCCTGATCTCGGAACAGTGCAAGGCTGGCTACCCGAAAGTATTATGATTAATATCCTGGACCCGAACCAGTCAATTTCACACGGCTATGATTTATGGAACGTAGTCCTTAATGATGGCTCAATGTTGCAGGGAATTATTGTGTCAGAAACTTCTAATGCTATCGTGCTGAATCGGCAGGGAGGCGTCAAATCAACGATTGCAAGAAAAGACATCCGGTCATTAAGAACTTTGGATATTTCGCCTATGCCGGGCGATTTTGAAAAAAGAATCGATAGGCAACAAATGGCAGATTTGATAGCTTTTATAAAGCAGAGAAATTGATTTAGCCCATGGCTGTAACATTGATCTAAGCGTCAATTGAGCAAGGATCATCCCTCTCACTCAGATATGTTTAAAGTCAATTCAGATTGACAGGGACGCAGGCTGCTTTCTTTCTTTTCTTTTGATAATATGCTACATTCTAATGATAATATTTGCCACAGGCACTAAATAAAATTTGTTTAAATTCGTTAGAAGAAGTAATTAACCGCGCCTTGAGGATTCAGGGTAATTTTTTACTTTTTATTTACCAATATCCTTACACTGACTAAATAAATTAAAACAACGTATTAGCTTGCTGGTTTTTAACGGCCAGTCCCGGAATATTCATGACGAAATTCCAGTTGCTTATGGAAAAATTTACTATTACCATATTAGCCTTTCTTTGCCTCTCTGGCGGACGGGCTTCGTACGCAGATACTCTTAATTTTTATTTGCACCAAAAGAGCTTCAGCCTGCCTTTCGACAGATTACCAAAAACGCAACATAAAATAAAAATTATAGCGCATCGCGGAAGCCATCTACAGGTTCCTGAAAATACATTGGCTGCTTATGAAAATGCTATAGCAGAAGGCGCAGACTATGTAGAAGTAGATTTGAGAACTACCAAAGACGGTAAATTGGTGGTTCTTCATGATGAATCAGTTAAAAAAATGACCGGGAAAGACGCGCTGATTCAAAATTTAAATTTTGATAAGATAAAGAATTTGAAAATAGCGCCTGTTGTGCCGGAAGACACCCAAACTTATTCTATTCCAACCTTTGAAAGTGTATTGGCGCTATGCAAAGGGAAAATCAGTATTTATCTTGATTTCAAAGACGCAGACGTCGCTAAAACCTATCATTTAATCAGGCGGGCAGAGATGCAAAATAATGTGGTGGTCTATTTAAATAAAAAAGAGCAATATAGCCAATGGAAGAAAATTGCTCCGGCAATGCCGCTGATGGCAAGCCTTCCCGAAAATAGCACCGCTTCTGAAATACAAGATTTCCTCAGGAAAACGCCGGTTGATGTGGTAGACAATGCACAGGATACTGGTCTCATCAATATTCTTCATCATAATAAAATTGAAGTGTGGCTGGATGTGCAAAGCAGGGATGAAAATCCTGCCAAATGGGATCGTGCGCTCAGTTTAGGTATAGATGGATTGCAGACTGATCACCCGGCTGAACTTATCAAATATTTAAACACAAAAAAATTAAGATGATTATAAAAGCCAAAATAAAAAATCATCTTAAAAATTGCTTTACTAAAAATGTGATGTTTTAACGCACAATCTCGATGGTAATGCTGTTATCGTAAACTCTTAAATTAAAAATTATGGAAAAAAAGCGCCTCGTTCCAAAATTTGCGTTGCTGATGCTTTCTATATTTCTTTTTGCATCCTGTAAGAAAGATTCTACGGGCGATGAAAATGCAAAATTTAAAAATAAGAACCGTGAATGGGTCATCGGCAATTGGAAGCAAAAAGACCTGGTCATTGCAGTGGATGTGAAAGTTGCAGGCCAGAAAATTAAAGCCGGCACAAGTATGATAGCCCTGGCTCCGCTGATTGGGCAGGCACTTGGCAGCCCTGAAATCGCGGCAGCCATCACCTGCACCGCAGATAATATTTATTCTTTTAATTCCGATGGCACTTATAAAATTACCGGTTGCACGGATCTTATTCTACCGGTTGCAGGCAATAGTGGCACCTGGGATCTTACTATTTATGATGCTGTTGTGGAGCTGATTTCGGCCAGCGGTGAAAAAGACCCTCATTGGATCAATAGTATTTCAAGCAATGATTTAAACCTTTCGCTCACCGTCGAATTTCCTGGCCTTGGAGCCGCACCTTTAAATCTTATTTTAGAAAAACAACCATGATAATTTTTTATTAAATCTTCAAATGAAGTTTATGAAATATAATTATAAAATTACAAAACTACTTCCGCTGGCCTTTTTCTGCCTGGTATTTTCAGTTGCCGTCGGAGAGAAAAATTCAAATGGTTCCGGCAAAAACACCGGGCCTGTTTTCAACAACAGCGATATCAAACCGGGGAATCAACCTGCAGATGTTATCATTAATGGAATGGTACGTGATGAAAACGGGCCATTGAGCGGCGCCACCATCAGGGAAAAAGGAACCAATAATGCTACTACCTCTAAGGAGGATGGAAGTTTTTCAATCAGGGTTTCAAAGCCGAACGCAATTCTAACGGTTAGTTATATTGGCTACGAAGCTACAGAAGTTGCCCTGGAGGGAAGAACCACTGTAAATGTCATTTTGAAAACTTCCAGCCAGGAGCTTTCTAATGTAGTAGTCACTGCCCTCGGTATTTCAAGAGAAAAAAAATCACTGGGATATTCAATTGGAGAAGTAGATGGAAAAGATATCAACCGCGTGGCCCAGGAAAATGTTTTGAATTCCCTGGCTGGGAAAGTTTCCGGCGTTACTATTAATCAGACTGGTGGGCCGGGTTCATCAGTAAGTATGATAATCCGGGGAGCAAATTCTTTGAGCAGTGATAATCAGCCGCTATTTGTGGTGGATGGAGTGCCCATTGCAAATACGCTTAACAATGTATCTTCCGTTGGAAGCGATAACAGGGTGGACTTTGGTAATGCCATCTCCAGCATCAATCCTGACGACGTGGCCAGTGTAACTATTCTGAAAGGACCAAGCGCTGCGGCTCTATACGGATCTCGTGCGGGAAATGGTGTGGTGTTGATCACTACAAAAAACGGAAGAGGCGTCAATAAACTTACCGTTTCTGTTACTTCCAGCACGGTTTTCGATAAGCCCTATAAATTTTTAGAATGGCAAACAAAATATGGGTCAGGACAATTTTCTGCTATCCCGTCAGATTTAAGTGGCAACATATTAACTGACCCGTTTGGAGGTCTAATCCAGGAAGACGTGGGCGGAACCTACGGAGGTGAATTAGACAGGGGATACATGGCTGTGCAATGGAATAGCCCACTGGACGAAAATGGTAAACGGGTTCCGTTGCCTTTGGTGTCCCATCCGGGTAATGTCAAAGATTTTGTGCAAACAGGAATTACAACCAACAACAGCGTTTCAGTTGCTAACAGTTCGGATGCGGTTAATTATCGCATTTCCTATTCCAACATGACGAATAAAGGCGTAATTCCAAACTCGGATTTATTCAGAAATTCACTCGATCTCAGCACTTCCGTAAAGGTGTATCAAAAATTACGAATCAGCACCAACATCAATTTAAGCCGCAACAATTCAAATAGCCGCCCCGCAGGTGAAAGAGGAACAAACCCTCTTCAATGGGCGTATTCAGTATCACCTCACATTGACATAAATGACTTGAAAGATTATTGGATGCCGGGCCAGGTGGGCCTTCAGCAACGAACCCAATATAATGGTGAATTCAACAACCCTTATTTCCTGGCTTATGAAGTTAAGAACAGCTTTGTCAGGGACAGGCTATATGGTAACGTAAAAGCTGATTGGCAAATCACTCCGGAATTCAGCATGATGTTCCGCTATGGCTTAGATACTTACACAGAACAGAGGGAATTTAAAATACCTACCAGCTACACGGAAGATCCCCGCGGCGCTTATGGCTTAATTAACCTCAAATCTTTTGAAAGCAACGCAGATTTTTTGGCCACGTATAAAAAGGATCTCGATAAATTTAATCTCTCTGTTTCTGCCGGAGGAAATATCAGGTATCAAAAAAACAGTTCAATCAGGAATGCTACCAAATCCGGCACTGGTCTTATTGTTCCTAACGTTTATACAATTCAGAATATCTTACCGGCATCGCTTGATTTTAGTAATTTTTCTTTTCAGAAAGGAACAAATAGTGTTTACGGAACAGCCTCGCTGGGCTTTCTGGACGAATTTTATTTAGATGTTACAGGCCGCAATGACTGGTCCAGCACTTTGCCAAATGTTGAGCCGTACTTTTATCCATCGGCTTCTTTAAGCTTATTGATGAATAAAATAGCAGGGCTAACCTCGCCAAATATCAATCTTATTAAGTTACGTGGCGGCGTAGCACAGGTGGGTAATGATGCCTCACCTTATCAGTTATTAAGTGTATTGTCCAATGCGGGCACCTGGGGAAACATTCCGAGGTTATCCACTTCCGGCACTTTACTTAATCCGGACCTGAAGCCTGAAATTGCCACCTCTTATGAAGGCGGCTTGGACATTACTTTATTTAAGAACAGGTTTAATTTATCGGCTACTTATTATATTCTTGAAAATAAAAACCAGATTTTCACTACCCAGCTTCCTCCTTCATCCGGCTATACTTCAAAAAATATCAATGCAGGACTGGTAAGGAGCCGTGGGTTTGAATTTACCGTCGGAGGAACGCCCATACAAACCAACAACTTCAGATGGGATATCAACGCAAACCTCACCAGGAACCGTACAAGGATAATAAAGCTTGCGAATGAAATGCCTTATTTCACTTTTTGGGAGGATGCAAAAGGTGGAGCCTGGACTTACGTGGGCGAGGACGTGGGCGATATTTATGGGCCGAAGTTAAGAACGGTAACGGATAAGTCTTCTCCTTACTACGGCTATCCTTTATTGGAATTTGCTGATGGAGGTGCAAAATGGTCAGCTATTGATGCTCATAACACCAAAAACAAGATTGGAAATTTCAATCCGAAATTTATTATGGGCCTGCAAACTTCTATCAATTGGAAAAACTGGAGTCTTAACATGTCATTCGACTGGAGAAATGGTGGGCAGTTTGTATCGCAAACCTACAGGTATGGAATGGAAGATGGAAGAGCGTCTCTTCAGTTGAAACAATTTTTCGATGCGGGAAGTATGACCGGCAAAGAACTGCGTGATTATTTGGTGGCTCATGCTAAAGATCTGATTATTGTAAATGGCAATCATTTTCCCAGGGTGGGATGGCCAACGCCCGAACACAGAAGTTTCCCCTTTGAGTTTAGTGGCATCAAGCTTCCTTATGGAGGATTAATTATTCCGGGCGTATACGCTTCAGGTTTTGATGCGAATGGAAATCCTACAGGGTATATTGAAAACCTGGGAGAAAATGTTTTGGGTGTTGATCCTTCCAATCCTAATGTGACTTTGCCGGTGCCTTACGCGGCTTCCAATCCATGGGATTTCACAGAACCGGAATTATTTTCTGCATCTTACTTGAAACTTCGTGAAATCTCGTTTTCTTATGGCATTCCTGCCGGGTTGGCCAATTCATTGAGAATTCAAAATGCTACGCTTTCTGTTTATAGCCGCAATATTATTTTATGGACGGCAGCAGGCATAGGGGTTGATCCTGAAAACGCCTACCAGCCCAGTGCGGATGTACAGGGAGGCGGAATTCAGTTTAAGCAGGGAATAGAAAGATATAATGTAATGCCCTGGGTAATTCCAATCGGCGTCAGGTTAAATGTCACTTTTTAAAAAATTAAAATCAATGGTTATGAAGTCAATTAATAAGTTTCATATCGGATTATATATTTTTCTTTGCGCATTTGCTTTTTCCTGCGTCAAGCATTTGGAGAAATTAAATGAAAATCCCAATGGCGCTGATCCGAAAACAGCCAATCCGAATCTTGTATTATCTACTGTTCTGTCAGAAGCGGGTAAAACTTTTGTGGGCCTTGGTTATGGAGACATCGCGGGCGTGATGCAATATACCCAGAAAGATGGCTGGGGTTCAGCGCATAATAATTACGATTGGGGAGGAGACAATCCATGGGATGAGTATTACAATATTTTACGGAATAATCAATTTGTATATGATAAAGCTGTGGAATCAAAAGATGAATTGCTGCAGGGAATTACGCTTGTCATGAAATCAATGATGTTTGGCCTTCTGACAGATTTGTACGGAGATGTTCCTTACACATCTGCCTTACAGGGAGATGAGGGCGGCCAGGACAAAACTTTTCCGAAATACGATGATCAAAAATCAATTTATGAAGGTATTTTGAATGATTTAAAGACAGCAAATCAGCTGCTTTCGAAACCCGCGAATGAATATTCAGTCAATCCGGGAAGTGCAGATTTGTATTACAATGGCAACGCGGCTAAATGGCGCAAATTGGCTAATTCTCTCGCATTGCGATATTACATGAGAATTTCCGAAAAACTACCTGATGAGGCTAAAGCGGGTATTGAAATGATTGTAAATAATCCAACAGATTATCCGATAATTACCTCTGCCGCTGATGATGCTGCAATGCCTTTTGCGGGCGACAGCAATGATGATTCCTGGCCAAATAACACTACTTTCAACGGCGACAGTAGTAATTATCGCAGAATAAAAATGTGTAACACTTTCGTGACAGCTCTTGAAAGTTTGAATGATCCCCGTATCGGCATTTTCGCCAATAAAGTCCAGGTATTTTTAAAAGTAATTGACGATCTCCCTCCCGGGTCTGATTACATTACAGATACGGTGGTAAATGGAGAAAGCAGGAAAGTCAGGTACATTTCTCCGGATATACTTTCCAGTCGTAATCTTACAGTAAATGACATTAACGAGGATCCTAACTACGTGGGACTTCCGATAGCGCTTACCGGTCCGCAGGCTTACAACCTAAGTCCCGATCTCAACCAGGCCTCCCACAATCCGCACGTTTCGTGGGTTAATAGCATGTATTCCAATTCAAAGGGACCACTGTTGAAAGCCCGTCTTATGTCAGCTGCTGAAGTGCATTTTATTATTGCAGAAGCCAAAGCCGTTAAGGGATGGACCTCAGCGGAAGCAGAAAATGAATATTATGCCGGTATCCGGTCCTCTTTGGAAACCTGGGGATTAAGCAGCGAATATTCTGATTATATACAACAGCCAGGCGTGGTTTTTAATAACACCCAACAACAAATCGTAGAGCAAAAATGGATCGCAAACTGGACAAGCGCCACAGAATCATGGTTTGATTTCCGGAGAACTGGTTATCCTGAGTTGCACGGTGTGCAAGGCCGTACCATTGCGCCCGAGTTGCCTGTAAGATTCTATTATCCCAAATCTGAGCAAAACCTCAATAGTGCGAACGAACAGGCAGCGGCTGATAAATTGGAGACTACCAATTATTCAGGATTTGGAGCCGATGGAAATAAAAACAGCCCCTGGTCGAAGATGTGGGTTTTGCAGGGCACTGGAAAACCATGGTAATATATGGCCTGAATTTTAAAATCGAAAATCATAAACTGAAAGGCGTGGTCCATAAAAGAAAAACTTATCGCAAAGGATTTTATTTAAAAACATGGTTATTCTCATTTCGTTCAACTGTGATTTTACAAAGAGCTTGTGTTGTTTTTGTGTTCCTTTTTTTGTTTGAGTCTTTACCTGCCCAGGTTTTTAAGGCCGGGGTAGCTGTCCGCGTGATAACACCACATCCCTTATTACCCGTATCGGGCGGGGTGGGTACCCCTAAACCATCGCATACACAAAAAGGGGATCTTTATGCTCGGGCGCTTGTTTTGCAAAAAGGCACAACTACAATTGCAATTGTAAGCGTAGATAATTTAGGCTGGCCTTCCGCTTTGGGAGATAAATCGAGGAAATTAATAAAAGGAATTCCAGCTGAAAATATTTTGATTGGGGCAACTCATACGCACAGCGCTCCCGATGCTTATGGATTTCCCGACAAAAACGGAAAATCATCAGTAGATTTAAAATACCTCGACTGGTGTGTGCATCAAGTAGCCGATGCGGTCAATGAAGCGGCCGCCAACATGCAACCGGCCAATTTAAAAACCGCAATAGGAGAAGCCAAAGGAAAAATTGCTTATAACTATTATGCTCCCGAACTTTATGATCCTCGTTGCAGTGTGCTGCAGGTGGTCTCAAATGCCGGGAAGAATAAAGGAAAACCCATCTCCACTTTAATTAATTATGCAATCCATCCTGAAATCATAGGTTCGTCGCGGGATATTTTGAGCCCTGATTTATGCGGTCCGTTATACGATAGAATTGCAGAAAAAGGCGGCGGAGTAGCTATTTTTATGAACAGCGCCCAGGGTGGTATGGTTACGGCAGATAACCGTTTACCCGACGGCAAAGAGGCCAACGACTGGAATGAATGCATCCGTATTGGCGATTTGCTGGCAGACGAAGCTTTAAGGATTATTTCCGATGCGCCTGTACAAAACAGCCCTGACCTTTATTGCACAAGCCGCACCATTACATTTCCTGTGGAAAATGAGGAAATGAAATTTATTTTAGAACATTTCCCTCTTTCATACAAATCCTTGGGTTCAGATTCAATAGCTGCCAGGCTTAACCTTTTAAACATCGGAACAGCGCAGGTTCTTACCATTCCCGGGGAGGCTTTGCCGAATATCGGATATTATGTCAAACGGCATATGCACACCAAGCAGCCATTTCTGTTCGGGCTTACAAATGATGCTTTTGGCTATATCCTTGACAAGGTAGATTTTAATAGCTTTAAAAGATACGATTACATTTGCCGTACCAGCCTGGGCCCGCTTACAGGCGATATCTACATCAACGAAGTATTAAATTGGTTACAAACTGCCCCCTCACCCCAAAAAGAATGAACGTACTATCCGCAATTGACAGCGGGTGACATCACTATCGAGATTATAAAACCGTTTAGCCTTACAAAGGACATGATAAAGAATATATTTAAAGACTAAAATCAAATTCAAATGAAAAAATTATTTACGTCATTCGCACTCGTTTTATGTTTTCCCGTTTTTTTCGTTTATACGGCAGTTGCGCAGGATTCAATTACGCCGGCTACCGCCCTTCAGCACTATCTGCAAAGGCCCGAACCCATGTATCATTGGGAAGTAAAAGATTCATTTGAATTCAATGGAGTAAAGGGCTACGACCTGCTATTGACTTCTCAACAGTGGCGTAAATATACCTGGCGCCACCAGCTAACCATTCTTTCGCCAAAAGAAAATAAATACGATGGTGCCTTACTGTTCATCACTGGCGGTTCAGATAAAGATGAACAACCCAACTGGAAAAAAAGCGACGATAAACTGGCACAGGTTTTCGCTTCTATTTCTGCAAAAAATAAAGCAATTATTGCCATTATCCGGCAGGTGCCCAATCAGCCTTTGTATGGCGATTTAACCGAAGATGCGCTGATTAGCTATACACTCCATCAATTTAAGGAGGATCCCGATTATACATGGCCGCTGCTTTTTCCTATGGTGAAAAGTGCGGTGAAGGCAATGGATGCGGTGCAGGAATTTTCAAAAACAAATTTGAACCACCCTTTGAAAAGGTTTGTGATATCCGGCGCTTCCAAGCGGGGATGGACTACCTGGCTTACTGGCGCCAGCGATCCGCGGGTTCAGGCTATCGGGCCTATGGTTATTGATATTTTAAATATGCCTGTAAACCTAAAGCACCAGTTAGATGCCTATGGAGAATACAGTATTGAGATTGAAGATTATGTAAAACTCGGTATTGTGCAAGGGATGGGCTCTGAAGGTGGAAAAGATTTAGTAACAATGATTGACCCATATTCCTACAGGCAAAAACTTATCATGCCGAAAATGTTATTTATGGGAACAAACGATCCGTATTGGGTGATAGACAATGTAAAAAATTATTTAAAGAACATTCCCGGTTACAACATGATACATTATGTGCCCAATGCAGGGCACGATCTGGGTGATGGCAAATCCGCCTTTGAAGCACTGAGCGCGTTTTTCGGTATTACGATGCGAAATGCTGATTACCCCCTTTGCAAATGGCAAACTTCCCAAAGTAAAAACGGTGTAAAAATTACTGTGGAGGCTTCAAAAGATATTTTATCAGATGCTAAGATTTGGTACGCCGATTCTGACGATAAGGATTTCCGCAACGAAATATGGCTGAGTAAAGATCTCCATATCAGCGATCAGCCCAAAATACAGGTAACGGAGAAGTTTCCATCGAAAGGTTTTCGTGCGTTTTACGTAGATCTTACTTACAAAGATGCAAATGGGGGAACGTATACTGTTAGCACAAGGGCATTTATGGTGGATAAAAGCAAAATTTTATAAAAAATCCGCTTTGTGTATGCGGAATAAAAAATGGGATTATTTATTGGTTTACTGTCAAGTCCGATAAACAATCCCATTTTTTTGAATCCTTATTTGATAGTATTTTATCTTAGTTGCTTCAAAACAATTTCAAAATATAAAATGGAAATATTTTTTGCTTTACTGCATTTTTAAAATAGAGATTTAGAGAAAGCGAGTTTTAGAATTGATAGTTTCAGACTTTCGTTAGTCTTATTTTGCTCTTATTTTTTGGGAAAAGGGCAGCGCTGAAAAATCCTATAAAGAATATAGTGACTGTGGCAAAAACAATAGTCAGATAACTGTGAAAATGGCTCGCCTGCGTGTCGTCGCCCCATATCAGCGGCGAAAGGCTCATCCAGAGGATGACGAGTATGCCTGCAATGGTTCCTGCGAGTGCATTTGCTGATTTGGTGACCCGGGAAAAAGCGGCAAGAAGAAAAATACCTAACATTCCGCCACTAAAAATTGAAGCTAATTGCCACCATGCATCGAGAGCACTTTTAACATTGATCATCGCCACGGCTACGCCCATCCCGAGGATGCTAATAATGAGTGAAGAAAGATATAAAATACGCAATGCCTTCTTCTCAGAAACCGGCTTCGTGCTAAACCGCTTATAATAATCCGTAAGAAAAACGGTGGCCGAACTGTTAAATCCCGTTGATATAGTACTCATTCCTGCGGCAAATACGGAAGCGATCAGCAATCCGGTTAATCCCGCCGGCAATTGATTCACAATAAAATAGGGGAAAATTCTATCAGCTTTTCCTAACAAATCTTCCGGTAAAGTGGCTGCTCCGGAATGATAAAATGAATACAATGCAGTGCCGATAAAAATAAAGACCAGCGACACCGGAACATATATCATGCCGCCCCAGAAGGCTGATTTCTTGGCTTCCTTGTCTGTTTTGGAAGCCATGTACCGCTGCACATAGTTTTGGTCGATTCCATAGTTTTGAAGATTGATAAAGATGCCATAAACCAGCACCACCCAAAATGTGGGCTCTGAAAGGCTGAGTCCAAAACTGCCAAGATCAAACTTGTTATTTTCTGCGGCAATTGAAAACACCTGGCTGGGGCCTTCGGGGATTGCAAAAAAGATATAAACGAGGGTGGCCAGCGCACCGCCAATCAGTATAATTCCCTGGATGGCGTCTGTCCAAACTACAGCTTCAAAACCACCTAACAAAGAATAGACGGTTACCGTGAGGCCGGTAATCACAATAATGGTTACGATATCCCATCCGACGACTGCATTTAACGTAAGAGCTAAGAGGTATAGAATGGTGCCTACTCTCATTATTTGGGTTAGCAGATAGCAGGATGAAACATAGATGCGCGCCCACGGACCGAACCGGGTTTCTAAAAAAGTGTAGGCCGAAGGGCTGTTTACTTTTCGGTATAAGGGAACAAAATATTTTACTGCAATTGCAAGCGAAACCGGAATGGACAGGCTGAATACAAATGCATTCCAATTGGAGAGATAAGCGTTTCCGGGCAACGCAAGAAAACTGATGCTGCTTACAAAGGTGGCAAAAATAGACATGGAAATCACCCAGGCCGGAATGTTACTGCTTCCTAACGAATATGAATCTGAAGTCCTGTTTTTTTTAAAAAATGAGCTTCCGTAAATGGTGATTCCAATAAGATAAGCAAGAAAAACAATGATGTCAATAAGTCTCATGAGAAGTTATAATAAGATATAGAGTCTTGAATGTATTTTGATTGCTTTTGAATCTGCTTCTATGGTTCTGCGGGCTGGGCCTCCATCGGAAGAGCATTTTGCAATATCCAATCTTTAGTGGCCATCCAGTACGCAATTTTTTTCCGGTTATAAGTATAAGTGACAGCGACAGAATCATTAAAACTTATGATCGCCGGATAGGAATATTCATCGTCTTTTTTGCCGTTTTCCAAGTCTACTTTTTTAGGCCAGGTTTTGCCATTATCAAATGAAATAGCAAGTGAGAGTTTGCCCCTGGAGCCCCAGTCGTGGGTGGTAGGATTGTAAGCCAATACCAGCGTTCCGTCGCTCAATTTGGCCACATCAATTCCGCTGTTGGGATTGGGTAAAGAAGTTTCATAAACAGGCGACCAGGTTTTGCCATAATCTTTTGAGTCGCTGCGGCAGATGATCCCTGAACTGCTTCTTAACAAAGCATGAACCTGTCCGGGAGAAGATTCCCAAAGCGTGGGCTGGATGATTCCTTTACCCTTTATTTTATTGCGATCAATACTGAGATAGGGCGTGGCTGTCCACGTTTTTCCGTGGTCTTTGCTTCGGTCAAAAAAGGCATTCCACATTCCTTGTTCATTTGACGCACCGGCCAGCCAGGTTCCGTCAGAAAGTACTAAAATCTTATTTCTCACCGGCCCGCGCCCACCGTGGTCGCCCTTAACCAGTTCTTTGGCGTCTGACCAGGTTTTGCCTTCGTCATCCGAAGTTTTTACCCAGGTTTCCCATTGAGGAATTTCTTTTCCAACTTTGAAGAATAAATAAATTTTGCCACCGGCCGCCTGGAATAATACCGGGTTCCAATGTGGTGTATTATTAATTTTAGCTACCTCAAATGTTTTTGACCAATTGCCGGGTTTTCCCTTAGTCATCCAGATGCCAACATCGTCATCTTTTTCTTTTGTTCCTCCAAACCATGCGGCAATAAATTCTCCGTTTTTTAAATGGATTATAGTGGATGCATGGCATTCAGGATATGACTGGTCGCCAAAAAGAAATCCTTTCAGGGGAAAGGTATCGGACGGATGACTGGCATTCATGAAAAATGGAATTGACGTATTAGAGAAGGAGTTGTATTGAACAAAAAAAACCACGAGAAGAAACATTACTCCCTTATATGCAAATGACTTTCTCATATAAAAATGGATAAAATGAAATGGAATGAAAATGTGAAATTCATATTCAGGTATAAAAGGCAACCCGTTGTAAACTTCTGAAAAATACTGCATTTTTTTAGTACGATGAATTTTTAGAACACTTATGACAAGATGATACAATTGATGGATAATATAAGTTAAAGAGCGCTCTGCATAGTACTTTACTTTTGTAATGATAACCACAATTCAGGCCTTATGAAAGGCAAACAAGGCGGCTTATGAAGCGTAACGTATTTCTTTGTAATTAATTAGAATAAATTATAATAACAAACTACAAACTTTTTCACCATGAAGGATAAGGTGCCCCGTAAGTTTATTCCAGTGATGTTGACTCCCTTTAAAGATAATGGGGAAATTGATTTTGACGGCCTCGGCAGATTAACAGAGTTGTATATACAAGCGGGGGCCAAGGGGCTTTTTGCCAATTGCCAATCAAGCGAGATGTATCAATTGTCCGCGGATGAAAGATTGCAAATCATCAATCACACATTGAAAATAGCGGCCGGGAGAGTACCTGTGGTAGCTGTGGGTAATTTCGGCGAAACAATTGCCGAACAGGCGCAATTTGTTCGCCGTGTGTATGAAACCGGAGTTAACGCGGTTATCATTGTTACCAGTCTTGTGGCTGAGGAAAATGAAAGCGATGAAGTTTTTGAACAACGAATCTTTGAATTGTTCAACCAGACAGAAAATATTCCACTTGGTTTTTATGAATGCCCCGAACCCTACAAAAGAGTATTAAGTGCACAACAGCTTAAGAAGTTTACTTCTACAGGGAGAATAATCTATCACAAAGACACCTGCCTCGATATTGATCAAATTAAAAGCAAAATACAATCAACGCACAATGTTTCCTCGTTTGGGTTATACGATGCCTATGCTGTAAACGCGGTAGCTTCGCTAGAAGCAGGAGCGGCAGGCCTTTCCTGTATTCAAGGTAATTTCTTCCCTGAATTGATTGTGTGGTTATGTGATCATTTTAATGATAGTCATGCCAATGGGAATGTAACTAAAGTGCAGGAATTTCTAACGGGCCACATGGAAGTGATACACCATGCCTACCCTGTGGTGGCTAAATATTATCTTCAAAAACGGGGAATCAATATCAGTACCTTCACAAGAACCCATACCGAAGCGTTTACTCCTGATGTGAAAGAAAAGGTAGATCGTCTGTTTCAGGAATATCAACATCTGAAACATGAATTAGGTTATGAGCTTAGTAAAGTCTGACGCAAAAATCATGAATTTCAAATATTGGATAATTTTCTTACCAGCAATATCTTTTATGCAGGCTTTTAGCCAATCCCAAATCATTGCAAAAGATGTAAGTGTACTTCAGCTTACTCATGATGCAAGTGGCCATACCATACACAATACAGAATGTTTTTCACCTGATGATCAGTGGATAGTTTATGATGGGCGTAATTATGATTCCATGATTTCATCTACCGGAAACATCAGTATGGTGAAAATAAAAACCGGTGACATCCGCGAACTTTATCATACAACCCATCAAACATCATTCGGCCCGGGAGTGGGCGCTGCTACTTTTTCTCCTGCGGCTAAGCGGGTTATTTTTATTCACGGAATCCGGAATTCTGACAAAAACAATCCATACGGTTTTACGCGACGCACAGGGGTGGCAATTGATATAGCAAAGCCGTTTCATCCGATCTTTATGGATGCAAGGGATATTACACCGCCATTCACTCCGGGCGCCTTACGCGGTGGAACACATGCGCACAACTGGAGCGCTGATGGTGAATGGATCAGCTTTACCTACAACGATTACATAATGCAACAACTGGAAAAAACAGATACTTCTGTAAAGGACCTGCGTACCGTTGGTGTAATGGTGCCTGGCCATCGTGTATATGTTGCTGAAGACTCTTCACACGAAAACAATAGTGGAAAAATGTTTGCGGTAGTCGTTGCTGAAGTTACAGAAAATCCCAAACCGGGAAGTGATGAAATTGACCGGGCTTTTGACGAAGGCTGGATTGGATCTAAAGGATATCGAAAAAATAATGGAAAATGGCAGCGGCGTGCGATCGCTTTTCAGGGCGAAGTAGTGAACAGCGACGGATCAAGAAAAACGGAAGTTTTTGTCGCCGATCTTCCCGGAGATATAACAAAAGCCAACCCCGGCAAACCCCTGGAAGGCACCATCACTTCGCGGCCAAATGTGCCGGCAGGAGTGCGACAGCGAAGAATCACCTATACGCCCAATGGCGTCCAGGGACCGCGTCATTGGCTACGAACCACCCGTGATGGCAGCCTTATTGCCTTTTTAACCAAAGACGATGAAGGTGTTGTACAGTTATTTGGAGTATCACCGAACGGTGGTAATATCCGGCAGCTTTCTTTTAATGATTTCTCAATTCAGGGGCCTTTTAATTTTAGCCCGAATGGAAAATATGTAGCTTATCTTGCCGATAACAGCGTATTTATTACAGCGCTTTCTACTGGCCAATCCCAACGGCTGACTCCATCCGTCTCTACCGTAGAAAAAGTAACCGGGTCGGTTGTGTGGTCAAACAATGGGTCGATGCTTGCCTTTAATAAATACATAAAAGACAAGGCCACCGGAAAATTATTTCTTCAGATTTTCGTGGTAAAGTTGAATCCTGCTTTCAAATAGAAGTATATTTTTATTGGTATAATGGAGCCGCATCTGGCAGCTTTTCAGTCATAAGATACTCTCTTTTATAAGTCAGAGGCGTCATTCCAATCACCTTTTTAAATTGCCTGTAAAAATTGGAAATATTATAAAACCCACACTTATCGGCTATTTGCTCAATGGTTAATTTATCTTCAATCAGAAAGTAGCAGGCGTGATTGATCCGGATTTCCGTTAAAAAATCATAATACGTTTTATTGGTCATTAGCTTAAAATAACGGCAGAAAGAAGTCGCCGTAAGATTGCTGATGCTGGCGATTTTTTCCAACGTAATGTGTTGTGAATAATTGGCCATGGTATAGCTGCATACAATATTTAATCTTTCGGTTTCGTATTTATCGGATTGATAAAAGCTTTGTTCCCGGGTTACCTGGTAATAATTCTTTGTTTCTGACAAAACCTGCAAAATTGATAATAAGGCGATCAGCCGGTCGAGGTTTTCAGCTTTTGAAGCAAATTCAATAAGTGGAATTAATTTTTCACGTGCCTCATTTATAATGACCATGCCTCTTTTTGCTTTTTCGAAGAGCAGGGGCAGGTGGCGGGCTTCGGGCAGAGACAACATTTCATCTCCCATAAAATTTGATGAAAAATGCAGTACCATGGCTTCTACGCCAGGCTGGTTATTACTTTGATTTGCCTCCTGCCGGCAATGCCATTTATGGGGTACGTTTTCTCCCAGTAAAACAATTTCGCCGTCAGAAAAATTGCTGATATTATCACCAATAAATCTGACGCCTTGCCCTCTAACCAAATAATGGAGTTCCAGCTCGGGATGATAATGCCATAACGATCCAAACGAAGTATCACGACGAATACTAAAGGAAGATTCTAATTGCGACGGCACTTTATGGAAATGAGGCTTCATAATTGCAGATGATTAGCGTTATCAAAATACGTCGATTAAAAATAGGGGAAAAGAATGAAATTATAAATTTTTTTGTTTAAAATTCATGATAAGATCTAAGAAATTTTCATTTTACAGGGAAGATTTTTTACTGGCCAAATCATAAGGCTTCTGACGGACAAAATCCAACTTTTTCTGTTTAATAAAAATTGTCATTTTGAAATTACACAAAGTAAATTTTGGTTAAAGAGTAAAGTCTTCAGCGAAAATGTTCGACATTTGTTTTTTTGCATAAAACCATAGAGTTTTTGTTTCAAATAAATTAAAGTATGAAATTTTTAAATGTTGTTATTAAATATCGTTTGCACCTCGGCATCTTTTTTCTCATTCTTGCGATTATCGTAAATATTGAGTCTAGTTTTTGGCCTTCGTTTGTGTTATATTTAATAGCAGCCATCCTGATTGTAGGCCATTTTTTGTTTGGCCCGATGAGGCTCATCCAGGGTTTTATGGAGAATGGAGACATGGAAGGTGCTCAAAAAGTGATTGATTCCATCTGGTTCCCAGGCCTTCTGATAAAACCTGTCCGTTCCGTTTATTTTACTTTAAAGGGCAATCTTGCCATGGCCAACCAGGACTTTGACACCGCCGAAGCTCACATGAAAAAAAGCCTCAAGCTGGGCATGCCTATGAAGGAAGCGGAAGGCGCTAATAAACTGCAATTGGGAATGCTCGCGATGCAAAAAAGAAATATGAGGGAATCTGAAAATTACATCCGCCAGGCAATCCGGGCCGGGCTTCCGGATAAGGAAAATGAAGCAGCCGCTTATCTTCAATTGTGTTCTATCATGATCAATAAAAGGGAATTCCGGGCCGCCAAAGAATATTTCAGGAAAGTAAAAAAACTAAATCCGTCCACACCCCAGATTGCCGACCAGGTAAAGCAAATGGAAAAATACATCAGCCGCATGCCGGGCTAAGCCTGCAGAGTCCAAAATAAAAATTCAGCTTAAAAGTGGGTTTACTGTAAATTTTCAATTGTAGAAGCGAAGGTCAGCCGGTCTGCGCCTGCAACAAAAAGATAACCGGCTTTTTGTGAAGATCTAACTTTTCCTTTTTCCAGTGTTCAACCGTCTTGGTTTTGATAAATTCAGCAGAGGAGGTAATCTCAGCGGCAATGCAAAGCCTGGTAGACGGATTAGCATGAGTTAAAATCGATTCGAGCAATTTGTTATTCCTGTAAGGTGTTTCAATAAAAATTTGCGTACAGTTTTTTTGTAAAGATTCTGCTTCAAGTTGTTTTATCTTTTTTATTCTTGCCGCATTATCAATCGGTAAATATCCGGTAAATGAAAACTGTTGCCCGTTCAAACCGCTTGCCATTAAAGCAAGTAATATGGAATTGGGTCCCACAAGAGGCTTTACTTCAGCATTCATCTTTTGCGCTTCAGCGATTAAAACCTGGCCGGGATCGGCTACTCCCGGACATCCGGCTTCACTGAGAATCGCGACGTTTTTTTTATCGCGTATGCTTTCGCGGAAAATTGAAATTTGCTCTTCTTCTGCTTTGTGAATCGTATGCCATTCAAAATCGTCAATCACAATTTCTTTATCCATCGCTTTTAAAAATCGCCGCGCGGTTCTTTCGTTTTCTGCAAAAATTACTGTGCATTTATTTACGGCTTCCATCACATAAGCAGGTATGGTTTCAACGGCATTTTCAGACAAAAAAGAAGGAATCAGGTATATCATTTACGGTAAATTATAATTGAATCTTTTTAAAAAGAAAGCATTTTACTTTGTAAAATTGTTTTGAAAATTATGAAAAAAGTTCCGTTGTCTTTTTATCAAAGAAAGGATGTTGTACAAATTGCCCGGGAGTTATTGGGGAAAATAGTGGTAACGCGGTTTGACGAAAATATCACTTCGGGCAGGATTGTAGAAACAGAAGCTTATGTAGCCATTACCGATAAAGCTTCGCATTCCTTTGGAGGAAGAAGGACTCCGAGAAATGAACACATGTATTCACCGGCGGGCACTGCCTACATTTATATTTGTTACGGTATGCACCAGATGCTTAACATAGTTACAAATGAAAAGGAAATCCCAGACGCCGTTCTCATAAGAGCCATTGAGCCTTTGGAAGGGGTTACTATCATGGCTGCCCGCACCGGGAAAAAAGAAAAGGATGCCACTATTACGCGAGGACCGGGTAATGTAGGAAAGGCTCTTGGGATTTTTAAACATCATTCAGGCCTGTTTCTTTTGGATGATGAAATTTATTTGCTGGATGACAATATAAATTTCGGCGATGAACAGGTTGGTGTCAGTAAAAGAATCGGGGTGGAAAGTGCAGGCGCCGATAGCCAGCTTCCGTACCGTTTTTATGTTAAGGGAAATAAATTTGTCAGTGGTAGAAATAGTTAGTCTAAATCCTGTTTTTTCAAAGTTCGCAACGAATCGCTTTTAGAATCAATAAAAATTTTTGTTCAAAATATCTTTAAAACTGGCTTTAAGCTTATATTTCGTATCGCAAATTTGTCAATTGTTTGAATTTATTTCGGTAAAAAACAAAAAAATAATTTGTTGATATAATTTTCTCACTTACTTTTGCGCAGCAATGACATTCGAAAAAGCAAATACCGGTTTCTTTTATTTTAGCTTCTATTTTAGTCGCAGACCGGGATGCTTTTGTTAAAAATGAAAATAAAAATTAGCAATAGAAAATCCCGGCAAAATCGCCGGGATTTTTGTTTATATGATCGAATATCTTCAAATGAATAAAAAAATTGCCATACAGGGTTTTGAAGGAAGCTTTCACCAGGCCGCCGCGCGCCAGTTTTTTGGAGAGGACGTTGAAGTGATTTGTTGCTCTACTTTTCGGGATGTAGTTAAGATTGCAAGTGATCAAAGCAGAAGCGATGGAGGATTGATGGCTATAGAAAACTCCATTGCAGGAAGCATTCTCCCCAATTACAATCTTTTATTAAAAAGCAATTTAAAGATTATCGGGGAAGTATATCTTCAAATCAATCAGCATCTTATGGTTAACCCCGGAGTTGAACTGTCAGACATTCGCGAGGTGCATTCTCATCCGATGGCGCTTTTGCAATGCATGGATTTTTTGGAACAAAACAATTGGAAATTGATTGAAACCGAAGATACAGCGCTCAGCGCGCAGAAGGTGCATGAGCAACGGTGCAGGCACATAGCCGCTATTGCCGGCGATCTGGCAGCAGAACTTTTTGACCTGGATATCATCGCTCCCGATATCCATACCCAGAAAAACAATTACACCAGGTTTTGGGCGCTACAAAGGGAAGATTCCGGTTCCGGCGTGGAAAATGCCAATAAGGCTTCCATCATATTTGAAACAGATCATTCTAAAGGTAGCCTTGCAAAGGTTCTTGCCAAAATTTCTGACGGGGATGTAAATCTCAGCAAATTGCAATCAATGCCCATTCCTGGAAGTGATTGGAAGTATGCATTTCACGCCGATTGTGAGTTTACAGAAATTCAACATTTATATACGGTACTTGAAAGCATAAAGCCGTTCACGGCAGCGGTTAAGGTGTATGGTATTTATAAGAATGGAAAAACGCCAAGGTCATGGCCGCAGGCAGTTGGCAATCAAATTAATAATGGTAAATAATGGACGCGAATTCTAAAAATTTAATTCCTGTAGCCGACAGGTTAAGCGGTATTCAGGAATATTACTTTTCTACCAAGCTCAGGCAGATAGATGAGATGAATAAGACGGGTAAAGATGTTATTAATCTTGGCATTGGCAGTCCCGATCTTCCTCCTGATCCATCAGTAATCAAAACGCTTGCTGATGAGGCTGCCAAACCAAATCAACACGGCTATCAAAATTATAAGGGCAGCCCGGTATTAAGAAATGCAATAGCCAAGTGGTATAAAAAATGGTATGATGTGGATTTGAATCCTGACGCCGAAATTTTGCCGCTCATAGGAAGTAAGGAAGGCATTATGCATATTTGTATGACGTATATAAATCCTGGAGACGGGGTTTTAATTCCAAATCCGGGCTATCCAACTTATAAAAGTGCGGCCACAATTGCAGGGGCGAACGTGAAGTCTTATACTTTAAAAGAAGAAAATAGCTGGCGCCCCGATTTTGATGAACTGGAAAAGGAGGATTTACAAAATGTGAAGTTGATGTTTGTGAATTACCCTCAAATGCCTACCGGGCAATTGCCCACCCGGGAAATGTTTGTTGATTTAATTTCATTCGCCAAAAAGCACCATATTCTTATTTGCCATGATAATCCTTACAGCTTTATTTTAAACGACCATCCGATGAGTTTATTAAGCCTTGAAGGAGCAAAAGAAGTGGTGATAGAATTAAACTCGTTCAGCAAAAGCCACAACATGGCAGGGTGGCGCGTGGGCATACTATCTGGTTCAAAAGAAAGGATAGAGGAAGTATTGCGGTTTAAAAGTAACATGGACAGCGGCATGTTTCTTCCATTACAACTGGCGGCTGCAAGGGCGCTTGAACTGGGGCAGGAATGGTACGATTCCGTAAATGCGGTTTATAAAGAAAGAAGAAACAAAGTATTCTCAATTTTAGATTTGCTTCAATGCTCATATAATCCTGACCAGGCCGGTCTTTTTGTATGGGCTGCTATACCCGAAAAATATAAAAATGGCTACGAGCTTAGCGATGAAATTTTATCTGGCGCTAATGTATTTATTACCCCCGGGGGCATCTTTGGAACAGCAGGTGAAAAATACATACGGGTAAGCCTTTGCTCAAAGGAAGAAAAGTTAGATGAAGCTATACAAAGAATTGAAAATTTAAAAAATTGATTGAATAGAATTTATGTTTGATAATGTTACTATAGTAGGTGTAGGTTTGATAAGTGGATCCTTAGCGCTGGCTCTAAAAGAAAAAGGATTGGCAAAGAACATTATTGGAGTCAGCAGAACACAGGAAAGCATTGACAAAGCATTAAAGCTTGGTATCATCGATGAGGCATTATCCCTGGAAGAAGCGGTGAAAAAAAGTGATTTTATTTATGTCGCTATCCCGGTGGATGTAACGGTTCCGGTAACATTGCAGATAATGGACTTAATCACCGATAAACAAATTGTTGCGGATGCCGGATCTACTAAATATGTTTTATGCCAGGCGCTGGCCCATCATCCGTTAAGAAAAAGATTTGTGGCTACGCATCCCATGTGGGGAACAGAATACAGTGGGCCTGAATCGGCGGTTCGGGGTGCATTTAGCGGCAGGTCGTGCGTAATTTGCGAGAAGGACAAAACTGATAAAGAAGCAGCGGAAAAGATTGAAAGCCTTTATAAAACGCTCGGAATGAATATCGTTTATATGGAGGCGGAAAACCACGACATTCATGCTGCTTACGTAAGTCATATTTCACATATTACCTCTTTTGCGCTGGCCAACACGGTGCTTGAAAAAGAAAAAGAAGAAAATGCCATTTTCGAGTTGGCGGGCGGTGGATTCGAAAGTACAGTGCGCCTTGCTAAAAGTAATCCCTCCATGTGGGCGCCTATATTTATGCAGAACAGGGAAAATGTGCTCGACGTTTTAAACGAACATATTTCCCAGCTAAGAAAATTTAAGAGCTGTCTCGAGAAAGAAAATTATGAATACCTCAAAGAATTGATGCAAAATGCAAATAAAATTTCCAGAATTATAAAATAGACCTATTAAATCATCCATAAAATTTTTAAAATTAATTTTACCATGCAAACAGAAACAAAAACAATGAAAGATGTAATGATGGAAAAATGGAATAAACGTCCATTAATCATTAGCGGCCCCTGCAGCGCTGAAACCGAAGAGCAGGTAATTGAAACTGCAACACGCCTTGCCAATACAGGCAAAGTAGACATCCTACGCGCCGGGATCTGGAAGCCAAGAACCAAGCCGGGCATGTTTGAAGGAATCGGCGTAAAAGGTTTGCCATGGCTTGCAAATGCTAAAAAAGTTTCAGGGCTGCCAATAGCAGTGGAAGTGGCCACAGCAAAGCACGTAGAAATGGCTCTTCAATTTGATGTGGATCTGCTTTGGATAGGGGCGCGAACTACTGTGAATCCGTTCAGCGTGCAGGAAGTTTGCGATGCCTTGCGCGGCGTGGATATTCCTGTATTGATAAAAAATCCTATTAATCCGGATCTTGAGTTGTGGAGTGGTGGTATTGAGCGGCTGCAAAAAGTGGGCGTAAAGGAAATCGGTATGATTCACCGCGGTTTTTCTAATTATGGTAACACTGAATTCAGGAATGCGCCGATGTGGCATTTGCCAATTGAAATGAAAAGAAGATACCCTGATATGCTTATTATTTGCGACCCTTCTCATATATGTGGTAACAGGACTGGCCTGCAGGAAATTTCTCAAAAAAGTATCGACCTTGATTTTGGAGGATTAATGATAGAATCTCATATTGATCCGGACAAAGCATGGAGCGATGCCAAGCAACAAATTACTCCTGAAAGATTGGCTGAAATGCTGGGGGAATTAAAATGGCGTCTTGAAAATACGGATGAAAAAGAATTTTTAAATGCCCTTGCAAAATTGCGCGAGCAAATTAACCAGGTGGATGATGAAATAATGGCCCTTCTTGGCCAGCGCATGAAAATATCTAATAAAATTGGAGAATATAAGCGCGAAAACAACATTACTATTTTACAGACCAACCGCTGGAATGAAATTCTTGCAAAGGCTTTTGTAAAAGGCGACAAACTTGATTTAAGCAAAGATTTTATCACTAAATATTTTGATGCAGTGCACATGGAAAGTATCAACCATCAAAATAGAATCATGAACCAGGAGTAAAAGATGATCGAAAAAGAATTTGAATTTTCTGAAAAAAAAGTGAGTGTTTATTTCGATGGAAATTTCACCATGCTGACTGAAATCGTAGAGAAGGAATCAGCCGTCTTAATCACAGATGATAATATTTATTCACATCATTCAGAAAGATTTGCAGGATGGAAAACCATTGTGCTGAGAGCCGGGGAAAAGTATAAAAATCAAAAAACCGTTGATGAAATTATCAACCGGCTGATAGAATTACATGCCGACAGGCAAACGTTTATTGTAGGCATTGGAGGTGGTGTGGTAACGGATATAACCGGGTATGCAGCTTCCGTTTACATGCGCGGCGTGCAATTTGGATTTGTGCCCACAAGCATCCTGGGTATGGTAGATGCCAGCGTTGGTGGCAAAAATGGTGTAGATGTGGGGGTTTATAAAAACCTGGTAGGCACCATTACTCATCCGCGATTTTTATTGTATGATTATTCATTTCTTGAAACACTTCCTGAAAAAGAATGGATAAATGGATTTGCCGAAATCATTAAACATGCCTGTATCAAGGATAGAGACATGTTTGATTTTTTAAAAGAAAATACGCTTGGTTATTTCCGGGATTCTAAACAAAATATCGGCAGCCTCATTCAAAAAAATGTTGAAACAAAGTACAATATTGTTGCAAATGATGAAAGAGAAACCGGCGACAGAAAGCTGCTGAATTTTGGCCATACGCTGGGCCACGCCATTGAAAATACTGCCGGCTTGCCCCATGGAAGCGCTATCAGCATTGGCATGATAGCTGCGTGCGCTATTTCAGAAAAAATAAATCGCTTTCCAAGACCTGCAGCGAAAGAAGTAGAACAATTACTTTCTCTTTATCATTTGCCAGTTTCATTCCCTGTTGATAAAGAAAAAACATGGCAGGTTTTATTGCACGACAAAAAGAAATCCGGTAAGGACATGAATTTCATTGTGCTTAATGAAATTGGCAATGCTTCAGTAAAAAAAATTCCCCTTTCAGAACTTAAAGAAATCTTTTTTAATCTTTCATAATTTATATCCTTCACACATTCGATGAACGTATCTATACACCCTTCACCGGTATCAGGAAAACTAAAAGCGCCTCCTTCTAAAAGTTCAATGCAACGTGCGTGTGCGGCCGCGCTCATCACACCGGGAACAACCATTATTGATAACTTTGGAAATAGCAATGATGAAAAAGCCGCGCTCGATATTATTTCGCGGCTTGGCGCTACTGTAAATAAATTAACCAACGAACTGGTAATCACTTCCAATGATTTTATTTTTCGCTCACCGGTGGCTGAGAAAAAAAATGTAATCCTGAATGTTGGTGAGAGCGGTTTATCTATGCGGATGTTTGCGCCCATCGCAGGCCTGTTTAATTTTGATATTGTATTCACAGGTGAAGGAAGTATTTTGAAAAGGCCGATGAATTTTTTTGATGAAATTCTTCCGCTGCTTAATGTGGAGGTGCATTCCAATAACGGAAAGCTGCCAGTTACCCTGCGCGGGCCACTTCAGCCGAAAAATATTACCGTGGATGGCTCATTGAGCTCGCAGTTTTTGACGGGATTATTATTTGCTTTTGCAAAAGCGAGTACGGCTCCCGTTAGTATCACCGTAAAAAATTTATCAAGCCGGCCTTATATTGATTTAACGGTTTCGGTTTTAAAACATTTTGGATTCCATATTGAAAATAAAAATTACGAAGTGTTTACTGTTTCTCCGCGTAAAATCTTGCCATCATCGAGTGCGAAATATACTGTTGAAGGCGATTGGAGCAATGCTGCTTTTTTGCTGGTGGCAGGCGCCACTGCAGGAGAGCTTACGCTTTCCGGTGTAGATATGAATTCATCCCAGGGAGATAAGGATATAATGAAAGCGCTTTACGATTCCGGTGCAAAAGTTGTTTTGAAAAAGAACGAAATTTTTGTGAAGAGAAAAAAGTTATCTGCTTTTCAGTTTGATGCTACCCATTGTCCTGATTTGTTTCCACCACTTGTAGCACTCGCTTCTTATTGCAGTGGCAACACTTCCATCAAAGGCGTAAGCCGATTATTACATAAAGAAAGCAACCGCGCTGTGGCGCTGCGCGACGAATTTAAAAAAATGAACGTGGAAATTGAACTGAATGGAGATGTGATGATAATTCATGGCGGAGGCTTAGTGAAAGGTGCAGCGGTATCTTCGCATAATGACCATCGTATTGCCATGGCCACGGCTGTTGCGGGGCTTAGTGCAAAAGGAATTACTAATATATCAGAAGCTGAAGCTGTAAAAAAATCGTATCCGGATTTTTACAGGGATATTGCTTCTATTCAAAAAACTCATGCAAGCCATACATAGTTTTTTATAGTAAGCAAATAAATAATAAAGATTTTTTTTTCGGCAAAAAGTTCATGCAACACTCATCACTAATTAATGATTTTTGTGGAAATACTTTCCGTCCTTTGCAAAAAAAAATTGTGATTTACCTGGCTATTATATTTTCAAACTTTCTAAACTCTCACACATCTAAACCATCTAAACCACTAACCATAAACTATGTCATATACCGTAGCCATTACCGGGCGGCCTAATGTAGGGAAGAGCACGTTTTTCAACCGGATGCTGGAGGAAAGAAAATCTATCGTTGATAATGTGAGCGGCGTTACCCGCGACCGGCAATATGGCGTAGCAGAGTGGGCCGGAAAAACTTTTAATCTTATTGATACCGGCGGATTTGTGGCCGACAGCGACGATATTTTTGAACGCGAAATCCGCAAGCAGGTGCATATAGCCATTGCTGAATCGAATGCAATCATTTTTATGGTAGATGTAACCACCGGTATCACCAGCCTTGACGAGCAAATGGCTGAACTGCTGCGCAGATCGCCGAAGCCCGTTTACCTCGTAGTAAATAAAGTGGACAATTATAATCGCGAGCTGGAAGCTGCAGAATTTTATAGCCTTGGTTTTGAAAAAATATTTTTCCTTTCTTCCATCAGTGGTTCAGGCACCGGCGAGCTGCTCGATGAGATTTGTAACAGAATACCTGACGAAAAGCAAGAGGAAAAATCGGCCATTCCAAAATTCGCGATTATCGGGCAGCCAAATGTGGGCAAATCTTCTTTGCTCAATGCACTAACAGGCCAGGAAAGGACTATTGTGAGCGACATAGCAGGAACTACCAGAGATGCTATCCACACAACATACAATCTGTTCAACAAGGAATTTATTCTTATAGATACTGCCGGAATCCGGCGTAAAAAAAGGGTAAGTGAAGATTTGGAATTTTATTCTGTAATACGTGCTATTAGTGCAGTTGACGAAGCAGATGTTTGCATTTTATTGTTAGATGCCGAAAAGGGAATTACCGCCCAGGATTTAAATATATTTTCGCTTGCCGCAAAAAAAGGAAAAGGACTCGTAGTGTTAGTGAATAAATGGGATGTGGTGAAAAAAGATACCAATACGGCGCGCGATTATGAAAAAACGCTCAAACAAAAACTTGCTCCGTTTAATGATGTTCCGATTTTGTTTATTTCTGCTACCGAAAAGCTACGCATCTTCCAAGCGATGGAAGCTGCGTTAAAGGTATATGACAACAGGCAGCAAAAAATCGCCACTTCAAAATTGAATGAGGTAATGCAAAAAGCGATGGAATCTTATCATGCGCCGGTAGTGAGAGGGCATGCGGTAAAGATAAAATTTGTAACGCAATTGCCTACTGCGGTTCCTTCCTTTGCATTCTTTTGCAACTATCCCAACGACATAAAAACTCCATACAAAAATTACCTGGAAAATCAATTGAGAGAAAATTTTGAACTAACGGGGGTGCCTATACGTATTTTTTTCAGAAAGAAATAAGGATTGGCAATATTTATTCGTTTACTGTCTGAATTACTTTTGATTAATTTGGCAGCTTTGGTCTCAGGTAGCTATAAACCCATGTTCCGGCCAATGCGCTCAGCAAGGTAAGAATGGCTATAGATAAACCGCTTCCAATTTGGACGTAAATAGGCCCTGGGCATGTACCGGTGAAGGCCCAGCCTATTCCAAAAATCATCGAGCCGAAAACGGTGCCATAACTGAA
Organism: Ginsengibacter sp.; assembly: GCA_051954975.1. Taxonomy (GTDB): domain Bacteria; phylum Bacteroidota; class Bacteroidia; order Chitinophagales; family Chitinophagaceae; genus Ginsengibacter. The sequence continues at coordinate 725,890 of JBQCHE010000002.1, forward strand.
TTGCTTTTTGGGAATGAGCACTTGCTCTCCATCTATAGTTTTAATATTGAATTTTTTTATCAGCCATACAGAAAGCGCGCCGGTGGGAATGGCCGTTAAAAAAATTCCATACATCTGGAATCCCTGGAAATGAAACATTTCCTGCATTCTGAACCATGAAATAGCGTCTGCTTTAATGAGCGTGATGCCAAAAATAATTCCTGTCAAAAGGTATAAAAGGTTTCTTTTCATTTGAATAATATTAGTCATTTTAGGGCTATCTGTTATGTTAGAAGCCATGGCAAAATAAAGTTAGCGGTAATGATGCCGGTGGCAAAAAATGAAATCACGGCGATGAGCGATGGCCACTGCAATGTGGAGAGACCGTAAATCCCATGGCCGCTGGTGCAGCCTCCGCCATAGCGTGTTCCAAACCCTACCAGAAATCCGCCACCAATTACAATCAACAGATGCTGCCAGGTTAATATATTGGCCCAGCTAAAAATTTCTACAGGCAAAAGGTGGTTTACGCTGTTGATGCCTTGGTCTTGAAGCATTTTTGTCGTTGATTCGGCGAGTGGCATTGGCGTTTCTGGTTTCAGTAAAATACCGCCTATAAAGCCTCCGATAAATAGTCCTGCTACGAAATATATATTCCAGATTTGTTCTTTCCAGTTGTATTTCAGAAAAGGAATATTTCCGGGAAAACACATGGCGCAAAAGTGTCTTAAACTGCTGGAAATGCCCAGCCTTTTGTTGCCAATTAATAATAGCACAGGTACAGATAAGCCTATAATCGGTCCGGCAATGTACCAGGGCCACGGCTGTCGCAGAAAATCAATTATAGTCAAAGTAAAAATTTTTTCGCCTGCAAAGCTATTTAAAAGTGGCGGTTTAAGGCTCTCTTTTTTAAAAGTGAACCGGAAAATTGTGTATTACAACCTTTTTTATATTTTGATATTCATTATCTTAGCTCATACAATCTGATTTACAGCTTTTAAAACCATACAAAGAAAACTTCATCACCGAATTGGCCTTATCTTTCAGAAAATGATCGTTCGTTTCAGGAATTTATCACTTACCGCTAAACTATTTTTGCTCGGCCTCATTCCGGTGCTCTTTCTTATTTACTTCAGCCTGATAATTTATCATGAAAAATCCCAAAAGGTTGATTTGATTGGTTCGTATATCAAGCATATTGAACAGTCGCAAAAAGTTATGGGATTGGTTGCCGAACTAACCAATGAAAGACGGTACAGCTACTTTTTTCTTCTTGGCGATTCAGGATTTCAACCCTTATTGCAACGCCGCAAAAAAACAGATTCTATTTTGCTTTTACTCAGTAAAAGCAGCGATCCTTCGTACAAAGATTTTCGTCAATACACTTTTTTAGATAAACTGGATTCGGTGAGAGGGCTAATCGATTCCAACAAAATCAATCCCTATGGCGTAACGGAATATTATACAGATGCTATTATAAGGCTCAATTTACTCACTTCTAGTATTCCGGCTAATTCATTTCTGAAGCCGGTATATAGCGAAATTGTAGCTCAAAAAAAGCTTTCCGATATGATTACCTATCTCGGAATTGTGCGCACCAACGTTTTTAATTTGTTGGTTAATCAAAATAATACGTTTCAAACGCTATTAGGAAGCATGAGATCCTACAAATTGTTTAATACCTATGAAAAAGAATTTTTATTAAAAGCACCGCCCGATGAAGTGCAGAAATACAACGAGCTCAAAAAGGAGCCTGATTTTGAAGCTACCTTGAGCTATCTCTATAGAACTTTCAACACATTCAAACTGGACAGTACCTATTCGTCTCGGAATTTCTGGGCAATATCTTCTACTTCAATGGCAGGCCTTAGAAAGCAGCAACAGGAGATTTGGCAACGGGCGAACATTAAAATGGAGAACCTTTACCAGCAGGAGAGAAACAGCGAAAAAAAAATGATTTCATTCCTGGTTTTTGCCATCCTCCTGGTTGTAGGATTTATACTGTACGTAATCAATCATATTCATAAGTTGTTGACGGAAATCAAGCTTGCGGCATCTAAAATTTCGATTGGCGCCACCGGGATTCATTTGAAAAATATGCCCAAAGGCATTATTGGAAATCTTGCAAAAAGTATAATTGAAATCGATAAAAATAATGTGGAACTGGCAAAAAATGCCAGTGAAATAGGCAAAGGAAATTTTGATGTAAAAATAACTCCGAGGAGCGAGCACGATATTCTGGGAATTTCTATCAAAAAAATGAAAAGTGACCTGGTGCAGTTTAACAGGCAAAAAGATAAAATCCAGCGCGACACGGAAGACCTGGTATACCGGCGTGACGAATTTTTCAGTATTGCCAGCCATGAACTTAAAACGCCGGTTACTTCTCTGAAAGCCTATACGCAACTGCTTTTAATGGATGCAGATAAATTTTTGGACGATCATCATCAATCTATGCTGCAACGTATGGAAGGCCAGATTAATAAACTTACTGCACTCATTAACGACCTGCTGGATACTTCCAAAATTGAAAATGAACAAATGGTGTTTAATAATGAATCATTTATTCTCAACGATCTTGTGTCTGAGGTAGTTTCAGACATGCAGCCGGTTTATAAATCGCAAGAAATTATTTTCAAAAGCAACGGGCCTGCCTCAGTGTATGCTGACAGGGAAAGAATCCGGCAGGTAATTAGTAACCTGATCAGCAATGCCAACAAATATGCTTCAAAAAGCAAAAAAATAATTGTATCGATAGAAACCCTTGAAGAAAAAGTTATTTGTTCTGTGCAGGATTTTGGAAAAGGAATCGAGGCAGAAGAACAGGGAAAAATATTTGAACGTTTTTACCGCGTATCTGGCCCTAACCTGAACACGTTTCCCGGCCTGGGCCTTGGATTATTTATTTGCAAGCAGGTAATAGAAAAACAAAATGGGAAAATCGGCCTGAAAAGCGCTCCGGGTAAAGGAAGCACATTTTATTTTGAACTTCCACTAAGTAGTTTTGCCGGTGTAAACGAAGACATAGTAAACGGATAAATAATGCATTTTTTATTCGCCACTGTTCTATATTTGACCGGCGCTATAGCACTGCGTTTATTATCATAATTTTAGCATTCGCCTCCAAATAAAATATATTTTAAACCCGCGATCTTTTATGTCGTTCAATGATATTAATTTGTTAACTCTCTTTTGACGCCATTCCATTTTCTTTAACAAGAGATTATATTTGCAATCCTAACAAACTAATAGCTTCGCTTTTTTGTCATGTATAGATTTTGCCTGCTTTTCTTTTTTGTCTTTTCCGTGCAAGAGATAGCTGTTGCTCAGGATACTTTGCCAAAAATAACCGTGACTCAGTTAGGGAAGAAAGTGTTGGTTAGCTGGAATAATCCTTTTACAAACGTTTCTAACATCAGTGTTCAAAGGTCGTGGGATACTTTAAAATATTTTAAAACGATTGGAAGCCTTTTGGATGTGAGCCCCGGCATCAATGGATTTACGGATCCTAATGATTTTATTCCGCCTGATCAATATTACAGGTTATTCATTTCCTTTCACGGCGGGTCTTATATTTTTACAGAATCGCACAGGCCCGGAAAAGATACTTTAGCTTCTATGCCGGTAATTGAAAAGCCTGCTGTTGCAGAAAAGTCCGCAAACTACCGTAATCTTTTTATTCCGAGCCCGCACGTTTTTACGGGCAAAGACAATAACGTTATCATCGCGCTGCCCGACGTTGCGCATAAAAAATATTCCATAAGATTTTACAGGGCCGATGGACAATTTTTATTTGAAATATCAAAAATTAAAGAGAATTTTCTGACGCTGGATAAAGCCAACTTTTTGCGCTCAGGACTTTTCATTTTTGAACTTTATGAAAACAGGATTATTGTTGAAAGACATAAATTCTATATTCCCCGCGATGGGCAACCCATGCCCGCTATGGACGTACAGGGCGACCCGATAAGGTAAGCCGATAGTAAAGCGATAAAAACCTGTTTTTTTTATTTTTATGCGCCCGGCTTACGACTAACGGTGGTGCATAAACGAAAATTGAAAACAAATTTTTTCTGCAAGCTGTGTTATTTTGAAATTGTATGTGTTTTAATCGGCTGTATGGTTTGCTCTTTTTTGACATCAGGCGATGGATTGGCAGATAATATTTCCGGATTGCTGACGGCTGCCTTATTGGCTGGTGAAACATTTGTCTTAGGCTGAAGAGTTTTTCCGAAAAAAACATTTTTATTGTTTTTAGAAAAAAACCAGTAAAGCCCAATTGAGGTGCACAGCAAAAAGAGTACAACCAAAACCACGGGCGCCATCTTTCTTTTCCTTTTTTTCACCCGAAGCGGTGAACTGCTTTTAAAAAACTGGCCAGGATTGTCTTTTTGAGTAACCACAACTGTTTCTTTTAAAGGAGTGATGGGCTTTCGGGCTTTAAGCGTGGTTGACGGAAACTGATTTACAATTTTATAATGATTGAAATTTAAATTATAATGATTGGCTTTCAGAAAACTGATGTCAATACAAAAACTATTGGCCGGGCTCACAGCATTGCTATGGCCACGCAGCCTCCAGCGCTTTACAATTTGCATCACTTCGTCATCTTGCAGATTGCTTAATTCAATATCCCGTTGTTCGCCTGTTTCGTTTTTTTTATGATGGTGCAATTTATAAAACCAAACATTTGAAGCGTTGTTTTTATTTTTTGAAAATAATAAAATAGAACCGCCTGCGAATGGCGAATTGTTTTTTGAATCGATTGAGATTACTGCTTCAAGAAAATTTTGGTCTACCAATTTTTTCCGCGTCATACTGTGCGCGGGCAAATCGCTTTGTAAATATTCCTTTTCAACAAATACCACCGCAAAGCCAACAGGAGACAGGCTTTCGATAATATCATCCATAATATTCGGATCGGTTTGCGATGTTTCGCCGGAAGACTCAGTGATATCTGAAGTTCGAAGTGCGGACAGGATCAGCGACGGTTTTTTGTGTAAAATGTCGTTTGAGGAATAGGCATGAATAAGATGATCATCGATACCGTGAATTGCCATATTCATAGCAGCAATCCGAAGATAAACTCCGTTGTGTTCGCAACCGCCTGTTGTGACAACTTTGCCTGAATGCCGGGCATATTGTACGCGTTGCATCACTTTTAATAACAGATTTCCACTCCCCACGCACGGATCGAAAATGACATCGCCGTGAACAGGCTTAGCGATTTCGATTATTAAATCTAAAATAGCATCAGGGATCAAACTATCTTCATCGCATTTTGAAAGCAACAAGCGAAAAATATCTTCTTTTGCTGGCTGTTCGCTTGATTCGATAATATTTACGATTTCAATACCGATAGAAAGCAGTTTTGGTGTAGGTTCAATCAGCAGGGGAGTTTTGAAGTAATCGCTTAAAGGCGCGTCCGTTTTTGCGTATTCTGCTGCCAGGTGAAACAATCCATTTTTTTTTGTAAAAAATTTATGGATTTCTTTTGCTTCGACGCTTTGTAATTGGCTCCACGAAAAATTAACGATATCTGGAGAAAAGATGAAATTATCTGCAACAGGATCGTTTAATTGACGAGGCAATAATTTCGATTCATAACCCCTTTTAAAGAAGAAGAGAAAACTGATAAGATCAATTATTGCCATTGGCCGCAACTCACTTGCGGGCCAGCAATTTTGCCATTTCTGGTTAATAATTTCTTTTAAATTGGCTGTAAGCATATCTGATAGACAAATCCGATACTAGCAAAAACTTTGCTAATAATTTTATTTGTCCCATTTTGGCAGCAGTTACTAAGTTAGCTTTACTAAAATTAGTAAAAGGTTAACGCCTCTCATAAGTTGTTGAACTTGAAATGCGGGCATAGTAAATAGCAAAAAAAATCGCTTTTTTATTTTTCTAAACAATGAATAACGAGGCAATGACGGCAATTAAGGCAACGCTCATAATGATAATTCCCAGCTTTAAAAACTGAAGGCTGCTTACTTCGATTTTTTCGCGGCGCAATACTACCAGCCATAAAATAGTAGCCAGTGATCCCGTCACCGACAGGTTAGGTCCCAGGTCGGTTCCTATTAATATGGCCCTTCTGATAATTTCAGGAAAATGGTTGAAAGCGGCTACGTCTGCAAGAATGAGAGCTGAAGGCAAATTGTTCAGCAGGTTTGCGCCGTATCCGCTTATTAACCCGCTTATCCAGACCGCTTTCGTTTCAGAACCGGACAATTCACTTTGCAGGAAAGAAGAAATATTTTCGATGAGGCCCGTTTTTGCAAGCGCTTCGACAATGATGAAAAGACAGGCCACGAGTGGCAATATAGACCAGCTGATTCCTTTTACAACTGAAACCACTTTTGCCGGGGAATACAAATTGACAGCTACTGAAATAACGATGCCTGTAATAAAAGTGGGCAATCCTAATTGTATTTCCCATGCAGAGCAAACCAGCAATACCACCGACGAAGCCACTATTCCCGCAAGAGAAGTTTTGGCTCCCTTGCTCAGTTTGGGTGTTATATTTTCAACGGACAGGTTCTGTTCCAAATCCTCTTTTTGCGTGAATTTTAAAAGAAAGTAGGTAAAAATCACAGCCACCAAAGAGGGAAGCCAGTATTGGCTCATCCATTTTTCTAATGAGGGAAGATGCCCCTGGTAAATTACAAGGTTGGCAGGATTGGAAATTGGTAAAGTAAAGGAAGCCGCGTTGGCAACAAAGGCGCAAATAAGTACATAGGGAAGTGGCTTTTTGATGTTGGCTTTGCGGGTAGCTGCTGCCACTGCCGGTGTAAGTACAACCGCGGTAGCATCGTTGGAAAGAAAGATAGTAACCAATACCGCCGCAAGGTATATCAAAAGAAAGAGTCTCCGGGATGAGCCGCGCGATGCTTTGATAGCAATCATCGCCAGCCAGTCAAATAACTTTTCTTTTCTTGCTGTTTCCGCAAGCAACATCATTCCGGTTAAGAATAAATACACATCCGTTCCGCTCAAAATGCCTTTTAAAGCTTCAGAGGGTACAACCAAACCCAATATCAGCAAAGCGCAGGCGCCAATCAACGCCCAAATTGCCTCGTTAATTTTAAAAGGCCGGACTATTATAGTGATGAAAGTCAGCAAAGAAATAGCCCAGATGCTTGCATCGTTCATGTTTAATCAAAGATAAATGCTTCCTTCTTTATAATAGCGGGCAAGCCGCGCAACCAGCGTCCGATTTTAAATTTATGAGGGTATATGCGGGTTTTTGGGTTTCTTTACTTACTTTAGAACCAATTTTTAGAACTAAAATTTCATCTGAAATGCATATGGAACCCGGGCTTCCGAATCCCGGAAGTTCATTTGGAACGGAAAGCCTGCAAAGTTTTATTGAAAATTCGCCGGTAGGTATTCACAGCGTGAACCAGGAAGGCATTATTGTTTTTGCAAATAAAGCTGAGCTAAGTTTATTGGGTTATGCAGAAAGTGAATATATTGGTCAACCTCTGAAAAAGTTTTTTTACGACCCGGTTTTTTTTGACGGGCTCTACTCAAAATTGAGAAAAAACGGATTTTTAAAAAACGAACAGGCAAAAATGATTTGCCGCGACGGGTCATTAAAGGATGTGATGATTAGTTGTAATTATCATACCGAAGGTAATAAGTTAATTCACTCGCGTTGCTTCACCAGGGATATTACTGAAATAAAAAAGTCACGAAATCTCCTGGATCTTTTGAACCGTGCCGGCGAAGAATTGGCGGCCACCCACGATACCGGCGATGCATTGAATAAAATAATAAAATTGCTCATTCCTTGCTTTACTGATTGGATAGTCATCAATGAACTGAGTAAGGATGGCGAAGGCCACCTGTTAAAAATGGCGCACTCAGACCCGCAAAAAATGAAGATAGCTGAAGAATACAGAAATAAAAATCCTATAACAGTTAAGAATAATGACAAGAATTTAGTTGCTTACACCTTGAGAACGGGTGATCCACAACTCATTGCTGAAGTGTCTGACGAAATATTGAACAATAGCGGCGTGGATGATGAGTATAAAAGAATTTTACAAGATTTATCTGTTCGATCGGTTATGATCGTGCCAATGAAAATAAAGCATAAAGTTACGGGCGTAGTTTCTTTTTTTTCATGTAATCCGAATAATCTCTATGACGAAATAGATTTTAATTTCGCAAAAGATTTTTGCAACCGTATCGCCCTGGCGCTCGACAATACCCGCTTGTATGAAGAAGTAAAAAGAGACATTGAACGAAAAATTGAGGCTAATAATAAAAAGGATGAATTTATAAGCATTGCCAGCCATGAACTTAAAACTCCTGTGACCAGCCTGAAGGCCTATACCCAAATTCTTCAGTCCACTTTTGCCGACAAAAAAATACCAAAGGCTGCGGAAATGCTTGCAAAGATGGATCGGCAAATAGATAAGCTTACCCTGCTGATCATAGAAATGCTCGACGTTACCAAAATCGATAAGGGCGAACTTATTTATGCTGATGAACAATTCGATTTTAATGAAATGGTCAGGGAAGTTGCAGAAGAAATGCAGCGAATCACCACATCTCACCAAATCGTGCTTGACCTGCACCATTGCGATCCGGTAAAGGGCGACCGAAACAGGATTGGACAGGTATTGGTTAACTTTATTTCCAACGCCATTAAGTATTCTCCGGGCGGCGACAAAATTACCATCAGCACGTTTTGCGCTGATGACAAAGTAAGGTTAAGCGTAATAGACGAAGGAATAGGAATTCCTGATGCAGATCAGGCGAGCATTTTCAAAAGATTTTTCAGGGTTTCAGCTAAAAACAGCTACACTTTTCCCGGCATGGGATTAGGGCTTTATATCTCCGCCGAAATCATAAAAAGGCATCATGGCCGTATCTTTTTTGAAAGCAAAGAGGGTAAAGGCTCTGTCTTTTCATTCGAAATAGACAGCCATAATTAACTCTTTTTGCCGAAAGATGAATCGGTTCAGCAAGTAAGAATTTATGTTTTTGTATTTACCTTCGCCGTATTTAATCTAAATTTTTTCGTCTGCAAATAGAATTCTACGAAAAAGCCCTCAGGTATATTGAAGCCATCAATCGATGGAGCAAAAGAAGGATTTCTAATTCTACATTTTTAATTCTGGCTGCCTCTGTGGTGGGTATTCTTGGCGGCGTTACTTCTTCTGTCTTAAAAGAACTGACACACTTTGTCGCAGCTTTCCTGATCAATGATTTTCACTGGAAATATAAATTTTACCTGTATTTCTTTTTCCCGCTGATAGGCATTTTGCTTACCGTTTTATATATCCGCACTTTCATCCGCAAGTCTAAATTTCAGCACGGCATTACGGCAATTATTTATACTATTTCGCATAATTCCAGCAAACTTGACTTTCATAATATTTACAGCCAGGTAATCAGCAGCGCATTAACGGTAGGGCTCGGTGGTTCTGCGGGACTGGAGGCGCCAGCAGTGGCCAGCGGCTCGGCCATCGGTTCTAACATTGGCCGTTTTTTCGGATTGAATTACCGGGAAACCACTTTGCTGCTTGCCTGTGGCGCGGCAGCAGGTATCTCCGGTGCATTTAACAGCCCTGTGGCGGGGATGATTTTTGCCATTGAGGTTATAATGACTGAATTTTCTATTCCGGCGGTAATTCCCCTGCTCATTGCTTCAGCTTTTTCGTCCGTTATATCGCAGTTAATTTATACCGAACCACTTTTTGTGCTGGTAGGCAGAGGCGGCTGGGTAGTGGAAGCTTTTTGGTATTACATCGCATTGGGGATTATTGTAGGGTTTTATTCGGTTTTTTTTACTCGCCTGAATTATCGGCTGGGAAATGTGTTCGGAAGAATAAAAAACAGGTACAACAAAGTTTTAATCGGCGGTATTACGCTCGGCATTATGATTTTTTTACTTCCTGCCTTATATGGCGAGGGATATATTAATATTCAGAAATTGCTTGATGGAAATTATACCTCTTTACTTAGCAACAGTATTTTTTCAGATTACCAAGGACTTTCATGGGCGCTTTTGCTTTTTGCCATTTTAACTTTTATCGGGAAAACTTTTGCTTCCATTATTACAATGGGGAGCGGTGGAAACGGCGGAATGTTTGGTCCGAGCGTAATAGTCGGCGGTCTTGTCGGATTTTCTTTTGCTTTTGGAATAAACATGACAGGATTTGCCCATCTTAATATTACCAATTTTATTATAGCAGGCATGGCAGCATCTATAAGCGGCGTGATGCACGCTCCGCTAACCGGTATTTTCCTGGCAGCAGAAATTACCGGCGGTTATGTGATTCTGGTGCCGCTAATGATAGTATCTGCTATTTCTTATTTTATCAACAAGGGCATTCTCAAATACTCAATTTATACTTACGGGCTCGCTGCCAGGGGCGATTTGATAGCCCAGGAAAATAAAGAACACGGTATTTTGCGGAGAATAAAACTGAAATATCTGATTGAAAAGGATTTTGTAGTGTTAAGGCCAGAGGATACGCCGGAAAGCCGGAGTGCAGATATTATTCATACTAGCAGAAATATTTTTCCGGTGGTCAATACAGAAGGAGAGCTTACAGGTATCTTATACAGTGACTACCTTTTAGAATTATTGCTTAGCCGCAATGTGGATGACAGGAAGCGCCTGATGAAAGACATTGCGCGGCCGCCTGACAAAGTAATTGATATAAATACTTCTATGTATGACGTGATGCGGATTATGGACAGCAAAGACACGCGCATTCTTCCCGTTACCGGACCGGGTAATATGTACCTTGGTTTTGTGACAAAAAACGGCATTTTTAATAAATACCGGCGCATTCTGTTGCGCCAGGAAAATTATATGTAGTTTGAATATAAAGCGTTTTCATAAACAGTAAACTAGCATATAAGCCCAATTTTTATTTTGTAAGGTCTTAACTATCATTTTTGCAAAAATCCCCAATTTTTGAAGGAAAAAATAGCAAATGGAAAATAATTGAGAAAATTTTTCACCACTTGGGGCGAAATGTGTAAACGGGAAATTTTTGACTCAGCATCTTGTTGAAAGAAAATGTGAAACCGTTGCTTTAAAGAATAAATACAAACCCCTGCTCATTCTTTTTGCTGAAATATGAAAAAGAGACCTGATTACTATTGCCTCAAGTTTTAATTTTTTATGGGCGTCCTTATTTTTTCAAACGTGTGCCAAGTAAGCAGTTCATTCACTTACGTGTGAAAATGATCTCGGATTAATTATGGGATTATCTGCCCGGATTTACCTTTCATCATCCAATTACGCGGATGATAAAAAAATACAAAAATATATTAATGAATTATCCTTAATTTTAAATTACAATTAAAATAGCCGTTAGGGAAACCCAAATATTTTTAAAAAAAGAATTTCGAAATTGGTTGGGCATCATTATTGTTTCTGTGGCAAATGATTGTGTGTGAAGGTTTTGGAGAATGATAAAACTAGTATGATATAATAATTATAACAGAAACTTAATTATTAGGATGAGGAAGAAGCGGTAAATTTGCAGAGTAAAACATTTACACAAATTATAAAAGCTGTGAATCAGCCCGAAATTTAATTTAAGAGTCTCATATCAAGCAATACGTTAAAGAGTCCCCCTGTTTCTACAGGGGGTCTTATTTTTTAGGGTGATAAATATAGGAGATAATTTTTAAAACTCTTAATTTTTTTATTAAATATCTTTTGCAGCACAACAATAAAATTCCTGAATTGTAATTTTTCCGGAAAATGAAAAAGCCCTTCATTTAATAAAGGGCCAATTTTGATTTTTAGAAAGGTCTTATTTAAGATTTTGCTTTCGCAGGCTTTTTATCTTTTTTGGCTGACGGATGTGCGGATTCATAAGCAGCGTATGCATCAGGAGTTAATACTTCGCCGGTCAGTTTTACGAATTTAACATCATCAGCGCCGGCAAATTTTACAGTAAGTGTTTTATTAATGGGGCCAACGGCGGCTGCATTATAGGTTGCAGTGATAGTTCCTGTTTTTCCTGGGGCAATCGGTGCTTTTGTATAATCAGATACAGTGCAACCGCATGATGGAGTTGCCTGTTCAATAATTAAAGGTTCGCTGCCAATGTTGGTTACCGTAATGGTAGCAGTGGGTGGCGTATTTTGTTTTACTTTTCCGAAATCGTAGTTATCTGTATTCAATTTGGCGATGTCGTCAGCTTTTTTTTGAGCAAATAGATTTACTGATGAAAAAAGCAGGCTAACTAATAATAATTTTTTCATAATTAAGTGTGTTTAAGATTTTTATTGTTCGTTTTTTAAGGTGATTAAAGAGTTATTGAGAGGAGCTGAAGTAAGCGGTGTTTCCCATACTTCCCCTTTTATAGTAATTTGTTTTGATTGACCTCCGTTCCAGTAAATCGTGATGGACTTTTCAAATGGCCCTGTATTGGCTGCATTATATCCAACTTTGATTTGGGACGATTGTCCTGCATATACAGTGTCCTTATTCCAGACGGGCGTGGTACAACCACAGCTTGCCTGCACATTTTCCAGCGCAAACGGCTGGGTGCCGGTATTGCTAAATTCAAATATATGCGTTACCGGTTTCCCCTGTGGAATTTTCCCAAAATCGAATTGGTTTTCTTCAAAAGCCAGATTTTCAGTACTTGCTGAAGCGCTATTATTTGCAGCAAGATATTTTACCGCGGTACTTTTATCCTTTTTACTTACTTTAGTATCAACTGCCTGCGCGTTCACGCTCCAGGTGAAAGAAAGTAAGCAAATAATAGAAAATAGCTTTTTCATTATTATTTCAATAAACGGTTTCAAAGATACTAAAACGCCATATAAGGTTGCAAATTGTGGCTGTGTTGCCGGATTTTTAACATTCATCATTCATTATTTATATTTTTGTGCTTATGGATACCAATCAAATCGCTGAAGAAAGCATTCTGGAAAACCTTTCATTCGAAAAGTTTAAGGAAGAAGTGCTGAAGGATTACAGGGTGGTATGTGAAAGCCGCGAGACGAGTTTATTAAGCAGAAAAGAGGTGCTTACAGGCAAAGCGAAGTTCGGAATATTTGGCGCCGGCAAAGAAGTAGCACAAGTGGCAATGGCCAAATATTTTATGCCCGGCGATTTCAGGGCCGGTTATTACAGGGATCAGACGTTTATGTTCGCAAGCGGCATGGCCACTATAGAACAATTTTTCTCACAGCTTTATGCTGACCCCGATCTAAATAATGATCCCTTTAGCGCAGGCAGGCAAATGAACTCACATTTTGCTACCCGCTTTGTAGATGAAGAAGGAAATTGGATAGACCTGGCAAACAGAAAAAACATTTCTTCAGATATAGCTCCTACATCCGGTCAGATGCCCAGGGCGCTGGGACTTGCTTTTACCTCAAAGGTGTTTAGAGAGGTAGACGTTCTTCACGATTTTACCAATTTGAGCCATAACGGAAACGAAGTTTGCTTTTGCACTATTGGTGACGCTGCTACCTCCGAAGGCCATTTTTGGGAAACTATGAACGCCGCAGGAGTTTTGCAAATCCCGCTTGCCGTGTTTGTTTGGGATGATGGGTATGGAATATCGGTTCCTAAAAAATATCAGACCACGAAAGGTTCTATTTCAAAGGCCATGTCGGGATTGCAAAAAAAAGACGATTCTAACGGCATTAATATATATAGATTGAAAGGATGGGACTATGCCGGCATGTGTGAAATTCTCGATGAAGCGATCAAAAATATTCGTGAGACCCATGTGCCTGCTTTATTTCATGTGGATGAACTTACGCAACCGCAGGGGCACTCTACTTCCGGCAGCCACGAACGCTATAAAAGCCCTGAGCGGTTGGAATGGGAGAAAAAATGGGATGCGAAAAAACAAATGCGCGATTGGATTATCGCCAATTCACTTGCCGATGATGACGAATTAAATGAAATTGAAAATAGTGCGAAACACTTTGTAAAGGCTGCACGCCTAAGCGCATGGAATAAATACATTTCGCCGATTAAAGAAGAGGTTGTAGAAACATTGCATTTGCTGGAAGCCTATGCCCTTCGGGCTGAAAACAAACAGGAAGTTCAAAAAGCCATCAAAGAGCTATCATCCTTGCGGGAGCCTTTGCGAAGGGATGTAATGACTGCGCTTGCTTCGGTTATTAATTTTGCGTCGGCTGCGGAGCCTATAAGTGAAGTAAAAGATTTTTATGAGAAGCTAAAAAAGAAAAATAGAGAAATTTTTAATTCATACCTATATAATGAAGGTCCCAAATCCGCTTTGAGAGTGGAAAAAGTACCCGCAATTATTCCGCCGGATGCAGAACTGGTAAACGGTTTCGAGGTATTAAACCGATATTTTGATGCTTTGTTTGCTGCTGATAAAAGAGTGATCGCATTTGGAGAAGATATTGGCCGTATTGGAGATGTGAACCAGGGATTTAGCGGATTGCAGGCGAAATACGGTGAACAACGAATCTTTGATACAGGCATTAGGGAACTTACCATCATAGGACAAGGCATGGGCCTTGCCTTACGCGGCTTAAGGCCCATTACCGAAATCCAGTATCTTGATTATTTGCTTTTTGCGCTTGAACCCCTGAGCGATGATGTTTGCACCACCCACTATAGGACTAAAGGGCAGCAAAGCGTTCCGCTTATTGTACGGACAAGAGGCCACCGGCTTGAAGGAATCTGGCACAGCGGCTCACCCATGGGTATGATTATCAATTCGCTTCGTGGCATGTACGTTTGTGTGCCGAGAAATATGACACAGGCAGTGGGCATGTATAATACACTCTTAATGAGCAACGACCCGGCTATAATAATTGAATGCTTAAATGGTTATCGCCTGAAAGAAAAACTACCTGTGAATTTGTTAGACTACAGGGTACCCTTAGGCGTTCCTGAAGTAATTAAAGAAGGTGGTGATATAACCATCGTTTCCTATGGCTCCGTGTTGCGGATTATCCTGGAAGCAACAAAAAAATTAGATAAGATGGGAATTAGTTGCGAAGTAATAGATGTACAAACCTTGTTACCCTTCGACCGGCACCATAAGATTCTGGAATCATTAAAGAAAACGAACCGTATCCTTTTTGTGGATGAAGACGTTCCCGGCGGCGCTTCCGCTTTTATGTTTAATCATGTAATGGAAGTTCAGGAAGGATATCGCTGGCTGGATGTTTCACCACGAACGCTCACAGCCAAAGCGCACAGGCCTGCCTATGGAAGTGACGGAGATTATTTCAGCAAACCTAACGAAGAAGATGTAATCAGCATGGCTAAACAAATGATGGCAGAATAAGGAATAGCCTTTTTTGCTGCTTTACTGCTAAAAAATGAAAATCTAAATCCGGAGTTAAAACTAATACTGAATGATTACAAATGCTGAAAGACGTTTCATGGAACAATGGCGCGAACAAAAAAGTGGCCCCCGTTGGAAATATTACCTGTTATTTACTATGGGCTGGACAGTCGTGTCATTTTTAGTTATATTTTTTCTTCTGAAGCTTTTTACCAATCTGTGGGATACCGGCGGCCCTAACTTCATTTATGTAATGATTGGAGCAGCACTACTGATTGGTTTCTTCTCCACGCATTTTACTTATGTAAGTAATGAGAAAAAATACCAGGCCATCATACAAAGAGAAAGAGGTAATAAACCCTAAGTGTTTTGTTTCCTTCTTTTGGAAACAATATCCTTAATGATTTTTTCAGCATGCACTCTTGAATTTTCGATAAAAAGGCGGTGGGTATTTAATCCGCCACACATTACCCCGGCCAGGTAAATACCTTTTACATTCGTTTCATAATTCGTTTCGTCATAATTGGGTTTACAAACATCATCCTCAGAAATTGTAATACCGCTTTGCTGCAAAAATTCTAAGTTGGGCTTGTAACCTGTCATCGCAAGTACCCAATCATTCTCAACGGTCACAATCCCTTCGCGAGTTTGAATGTCAACTTCGTGTTCCCTTATCTCTTTAATTTCTGAATTAAAATACGCTTTAATCGAGCCCTCCTTTATCCGGTTTTCAATATCTGGTTTTACCCAATATTTTACCCTGTCACTAATTTTATCGCCCCTTATTACCATCGTAACTGTAGCGCCTTTGCGCCATGTTTCCAACGCCGCATCAATGGCGGAATTGGCCGCGCCAACCACTAATACTTTTTGAAAAGCATAATAATGCGGGTCGTCATAATAATGTTTCACTTTTGGAAGTTGTTCACCCTTAACATCCAGCAGGTAGGGAATGTCATAAAAGCCCATTGCCATTACGACGTTCGGACTTTTGTATTCGCTTTTCGAAGTTTGTATTTTAAAGTTTTTACCCGATTTTTTTACGGCAGTTACTTTTTCAAATAAATGGACATTAAGGTCAAACGAAGTGACAATTCTCCTGTAATATTCCAACGCTTCGCTGCGGGTGGGCTTGTTATTGTTGCTTACAAAAGGTACTCCGCCAATTTCTAACCGCTCACTTGTGCTAAAAAAAGTCATGTTTACCGGGTAATTGTATAATGAATTTACCAGCACGCCTTTTTCCAATATTACATATTTAAGCCCGGCTTTTTTTGCCCTGATACCGCAGGCCAGCCCAATCGGGCCTCCACCTATTATGACTACATCATAAAGTTCGTTTTCTTTCAATTTCATAGTAAACGAAGATATTTATTAAAATTTTGTTTTGCTGGAAGGACAAAAAAAAGCCACCGAAAAAGTGGCTTTTGAAATGAAAAAATCCATCCTACCTCATCAAATACATTTTGCCATAGCCTTTCGTGAAAAACTTATCGGTATCATCGTCAGCGGCCTTAAACTTGTCCATTGCGTGGCCGTTTAAATTGGTAAGCACACGGTATAGATACACGCCATTGGCCACTTTCTGCCCATACATGTCTGTGCCATCCCATTTAAAATCGGTGATGTTTCTTCCGATGTGCAGCGGCCCTAGTTCATTCTGTGTGATTTCTCTTATCACTTTTCCTGTGACGGTCAGAATTTGGATACGCATATTTTGAGGAATTTCAGACCCGGTGATGGTAAAGACAAATGCCGTAGAAGTAGTAAAAGGATTTGGATAGTTCATCATGTTAGAAATCATTGGCTTGCTGATTACCCTGAAGTCGATATGATAATCGATTCTTCCCGCCTCATTTCCCACCACATCTTTTCCTGAAACTATCAGCTCATATTCGGCATCCTCGCCGCTTAACTCAGGTATCAAATCTATGGTAGCTGTATTTTCGCCTGTAGCCAGGTTTGCCGGCGTAAATCTCATCGTATCATTATCGAACCGGTACGCGCGAATGGAGCCATCCGGACTTTGAATCTGAACTTTTAAAAGCGAGGTATCATTCAATGCTAAAGATTTATTTTCATCTTTCAATTTAATTACAATGTGTGGTCGTGCAGACACAATATCCTTATTCAAAATGTGTACGCCATCAAATGTGACATCCATGGTAGGATTGTAATTGTCATATTTTACATAAAAATTCTGGTAGAGGAAGTTGTTGAACAAATTAAGTTCCGGCTGGTCGTTATCAGGATTAAAGTTTACAAAGATGGTATTTAAGCCGCGGTAATTTTTTGTATCAATGTCGTAATTCAATTTGATGGTGTCACCTGCAATCAGCGGCTTTTGAGGTGGCACATTAAGCACATGGGTAACATTATTATTATCGATAATATTCAGCTTCACTTTAATGCTATCAAAGGGATAGGGGCTGATATTTTTAAAAGCAATACCAAAATGAAGAATCTCGCCCTGCTCAAGCGTATCTTTCGATTTGAAATACACCTGCGGCGCCAGCGCTCCTTCAGGCGGCGCCTGGTAATTTAAGCGCCAGTATGAAAGCTGGTAAGGCGTGAAATGTAAGCTATCCGCATTGCGCATTTTTAATTGGATGTAAGGGTATTTGGAGGCATCCACCGATGAAATATCAACATCCTGTTGCGTTTTATTTACGTCAAACAGGGTGGTGGACTTACCAAGCGTATCAATGCCAATTATTTGAACGGAAGGATTATCGTCCTGCGAATTATCAAGACTTTTTCCTCTCCAGTGCATTTCTTTCCAGGAGACTGCGGGCCCAAATTTTGGCGAAGTAATAAAGCCAAGTGTATCAGTTGTCATGAAAGGTTTTTTATAATCAAGCACATCTGAAATTCCCTTGGTAAATTCAAAGCCGGGACCAAATTCAGGATTATTTTTTTGGTAGATAAAAGAGAAAGCCCTCGGCCGGTAAAAAGAATCAATCAGCACAAAGCCCTGGGATTTCAATTTGTGATAAAGTGAATTGCCTGATCCCAAAAAGCTCGTATCGGCCTGCCACTTGTCTGCAAAAACATCGGCGGTAGAGTCAGGGCCCGTAATATTTCTTACAAATACAAAGAAGTTATCCGGAATGGAATCCATAAATCTCATAGCCGCCACTCGGCCGGAAGAAGTGGAAACATCATAAGCAAAATTGGGTTGCCTTGCAGGGATGCAGGTCGATAAACTTCCACTTAAGCCAGGTAAATTCAGTGTGTTGCTCCAGGATTTTAAGGTCACATTATCTACCACATTAAAAATGATAACATTGTTCATTCCGTTCGGGCAGATGCCGGCAGAAAAGGTCACTCCATTGATTCCTGCGGTACAATCTGAGCCTGCAGAAGAGGCTGTGGGGAAAACGCCATTCCTTGATTCAAGGAAATTGTTGACTGTTCCAAAATGCCACAGCCTGGAACTGTCGAGATGGAGGTGCTGCGTGTCTGAATAAAGCTGTTGGTAATAATGAGATTGGTTAGCGCCACCCGTGCTGTTGGTAAGATAAATGAAGGATGCACCATTCCAACGATAATCAGAAGCCGCGCCAGAAGCCGGCTTAACAGCCACTCTCCAATAATAAACCGTATTATTCTGAAAAGATAATCCCGGCTCAAATTCAAGAATGCCCCCCGGTTGATTTATTGTTTTTGAAACTTTAGCTGCAGAATTGAATAACAAGGTGGTATCTATCTCCATCACATAATCTTTTGCGGCAGCTACTGCGTTTGATGTGGAAGCATATAATTTTTCGTCGGATCTATTTACTATTGAAAAATCACCGGGATAAATAGGCCGTGCTTCATCTTCATAAATAAAAAATTCTTTTGTGATGGAATTATTGCTTTCCGACATTTCATCCACTTTGTTGGTAGCATCTATTGTTACTGTTATCTTATTTAAACCTTTATCGCGGGTTGAAATGATAGGCACGGTAATTTCGATGGAATCTGAATAATAAATTGCTTTAATTTTTTTATTTAAAATACTTTCACTGCTTCCGTTGGGGTAAGTTCTTTTCACTTCAAAAAAAACAGAATCATCAATAGCTCTTCCAATATTAAATGCTTTTGCCTTTAGGGTAAACTCCTTTTCGGATACAGAAATGAACTGCGGATTTAAAACGATATTTTGATCTTCAATCACGTAATCCGGTTTGGGCTGTGGATTGATGATGATAGAAGGGTCGCCATGCAATGCCATTTCTTCCAGATGCATCCTTGTGAAAAAATCAAGGGAAGGATTGTTGCCGCCGAGTTTTTCAATGGTATTTCGGATATCATCGCCAACTGGTTTCCCATAGTTTGTACCGCCTAGCTGGTGAAACATTTGAATGTTGTAATTGTTTAAGTATGGCGGGATACCAAGATGTGAACTCGCCAAAAAACCAATGCTGCCGCGTTGTTTGGACAATACAAAATTTTCCGAGATAGATTTTGAATTATTAATGATGCGGAGGGAATCGTAGATGTAATTGTTTCCAGCGGTACAGCCGCTCACAAAAAAGAATGGATACCTCCCTTCATTATCATACTCTGAAGGATCGCTTAGATTAAATTCAAGAATATTAGAAGAAGAGTGCCCAAAATAGTTCACCAGACTTATTCCGCTTTTAAATAAATCACTGATGCGCTGGCTCGCTATTAATTGTACGGCAGCGCTTGATGATTTTGAAAAAGTCTCCACGCTTGCACCGTAAAGTGTATCCTCAATAATATCTTTATAAAGGTTCATATAATAGCCAAACAAATCATTGTCTGAGCTATCCTTGCCTCCAACGATATTAATCACCTTTTTCATCCATAACTTATCAGCAAGAGACTGGTTTGTCGACTTATAAGCCTGCTCATAGGTTTTTACCTTTTCAAGATAATTTGCAACCTCATCGCCGGTAATCGCCGACAGTCGTCCTACTCCAACAGAAGGAACTATGCTTCCATAAGGCGATACCAATAAAACATCCGAAGCCGGAGCGCCAAATGTAGGTACAAGATTCAGCTTGTCTGCATATTGGCTGCTTTGTTTGACAGTGTATTGATCGTATTCAATTCCTTTGCCTACAAGAAAAACATATTTGGGTTTGATTGAAAAAGTGTTAACGGCATATTGGATGAAATCTTTAATGGAAGAGGGGTGCTTTTTAATTCCATAAGCGAATTGATCTTCTAACTGGTTAATATCAATTATTTTAGTAGTATACCCGCCGCCCTGCGGTGAGTGCCTGTATTGGCTATACAAATCCACGTAATTACTTCCGGCCGAACTTGTAAACAAGATCGGATTGGTGATAATAAGATAATCTCCCTGGTTAGATGCCGCGCCATAATTTACAAATTCGCGTTTTTCAAGATTTGAAATGTTGGTGATGGTTGACGGGTCTTCGCTTACCAAAATAAATTTTCTTACCGTATCTGACGAGGGTGGTAAAGCGAATTTTACTTTTCCCGGCGTGGTAATATCACCTGTGTATCTCTTGTTGGAAGTAAAATCAAGCAAAACGGGCGCTACAGCACCATATTTGAACTGATCAATTACCAAATAATTCCCTTTTCCCGTTGCAGGCAATTCAAAATAAAAATTAGTTTGATTATTGAATATCCATTTGCTCGGATAGGTTATTTCATCAAAAGCTACCACCATTCTATCGGTTGTGACGGTGGAAGTATTTTCAAAATATACCTGGATGTTGTTCAGGTCAGTTAAATAACTCATCGGCAGGTTTTTCAATTCCTTTTTTATATAGGTGAAATAAGGCATGTGTACCTCGTCTACTACCGTATTAAAAATTTTAACCCTCACATTTCTGTCGTTGACTGCGGTGCCTGCTGCGGCAAATTTTAATGAAAATCCCGGCCCCGCTGTATAAATATTATTGTTACTGAAACTGGCCTGAAGGCGGCGTGAAGGATAAATATCAGGGCTTGTCCAGCCTTCTCCAATATCATACGAAGAAGAGTAAACATAGCTGCCCACAACTGAAGCATAGCCAGGATTTAATTGTGATTTGAAATAATTAGCCTTTTTGTTCATAAAATAAGGCTCCGGCGCTAATGTATTTGTGGCGACCGGATTGGGGGCGTCAGAAAATCTTGCATTATTTCCCTGTTCACTGGTAGTCAAAAAGTAGGCAGCGGTATCTGTTTGCAGGCTTATTTGATCACATAATTGAAAATCTGCAATGCGGTACAATTTGGTATCGGGTTTACCGTCATTCATAACTCCCCAAAACTCAATATATCCGCCTTCTGCAAGCGGCCCATTGGATGAAGTGGTATAAATAGTGACCTGTTTTCCATTACGCCAAAGTTGAAATTGTTCGGCGGGAGTATTTCCTAGTCCGACTGAAGTAAGTGTAGCCTGGCTAATACGATACAATCCGTTGGCGCCCACTTTAAATTTATAATAGGTTTTACTATAATCGATCCAACTGTTGGAAAAGGTTTGGGCGTTCGCTATTGCTGTGATTGATACAAAAATAATGATGAGAAACTTTTTCATACTTTGATTTAATTGCCGTTAGTTTTCTTTTTTTCCCAAATCAATTTTTAATGAAAATATGTGCGTATATAGCGGATTAGATTGGTTCGCGAGGTTAGTAAATGCATAATCAATCTGGATGTTATTGATTTTGAAACCCGCGCCAAGGCTTGGCTGAAATATCCATACCTTTTTTTGGTTGGTGGTGTCTCCATCAGCCAGTGCTTGCTGAAAGTTGGAAATGCCAGCCCTTACAAAAAATACATTTTTTATGGCGGCTTCCAGCCCGGCATGAGGATCCACGTTCAGTGCGCTGGTGCTGATTAAATTGTTTCGCCTGCCGTCAAATGTAAGGTCTAAGTCGGCTTCGGCTAATAAGTCAACCGAAGATCCTAATCTGAAATTGTAAGAATTGCCTATGGTTAAACGCGGAGCGGTAAGTTCAGTAGATTTTACAGGAATATCATTATCTGTGAGGTATAAAACCTCTTTTTCTTTTTCAGTAAAATGAAAAGACCACGCATTAAACGTGGTGGTAATATCTTTGGCCACAATTCCAAGCGACCATCGGTCTTTTTGCATTTTGAATCCCGCATCAAGGCCAAATCCCCAGGCATTTGCAAAATGGCCCACTTTTCTGTAAATCACTTTTGCGTTAGCGCCAAAACTCATTTTCAAATCATCATCGTCCCGAATTTTTTGAGCGTAGGAGAAAAGGAAGGCATAATCTGCCGAGGAAAACGTGGTGATGTTGCCGTAATTAATGCTCCCATCAGGTTCTACCAGAAACAGTGTATTGGGAATATCATCTACTGCAAAGCGAAGCAACGAAAAGCCGATTACTCTTTTATTATCCACTTCAGGAATAGCAACGCTTGCGTAGTCGTATTTTCCGATATTATCAAAATAGCTGGCGTGCATCAGGTTGATATTCGGCATATCCTGAACGCTTACAAGTCCGGCAGGGTTCCAGTAGCCTGCAGTTCCATCGCTTACGGAGGCAGCTTGCGCAGCGCCCATGCCCAGCCCCCTGGCGCCTGCGCCGATATTTAAAAATTCATTGGAATATTTCCGGAATTGGGTAAATCCCAAACAAGGAAGCAGTACAAGCAACAGTATGGATACTAAGGTTGGAATTCTCATTGGGAATGGTCAGGTATTTATTTTAAGTGCAAATTTGGGCAAAAATTAAACGGACATCACTATCCTAATATTGCATAGTCTGGTTTCTACGGATAAAATTAAGTAAAACTATCCCATTCTTTCTTCTTAAAAATTAAAATGCAAAAATTAAGGCTTCCGCCATAAGGTTTTTTATTTTTGCACTCCTTTTTATATAAAGTATGAAAAATTTAATTGAAGAATTGAGATGGCGGGGGCTTATCCAGGATATCATTCCCGGAACCGAAGAAAGATTAACCAAAGAGCCAATCACTGCTTATGTAGGGTTCGATCCGACGGCTGACAGCCTTCATATAGGAAGCCTTATACCTATAATTGTGTTGGTGCATTTGCAAAAATTCGGACATAAGCCTATCGCACTGGTGGGCGGTGCTACCGGCATGGTTGGCGACCCGTCGGGCAAAAGTGAAGAACGCAATTTATTAAGCAAAGAAGTGCTTGATAAAAACGTGGCAGCAGTAAAGCAACAATTATCGCATTTTCTTAATTTCAATTCGGAGGTGCCTAATGCTGCTGAACTGGTAAATAATTTCGATTGGTTTAAAGACATTACCTTTTTGGATTTCATTCGCGATGCGGGAAAATTAATTTCCGTCAATTATATGATGGCAAAGGATAGTGTGAAGAAGCGGCTTGAAGGAGATAATGGAATGAGCTTTACCGAATTCACCTATCAATTAATCCAGGGATATGATTTTTACTGGCTTTATCAACATAAAAACTGCAAGCTTCAGTTTGGAGGAAGTGACCAGTGGGGAAATATCACTACCGGCACTGAGTTTATCCGCAGAAAGGCGGGTGGCGAAGCCTTTGCATTTACCTGCCCTTTGCTGACCAAATCTGACGGCAGCAAATTTGGTAAATCAGAAAAAGGGAATATCTGGCTTGATGCCTCTAAAACTTCGCCTTACACCTTTTACCAGTTTTGGTTGAACACAGCCGACGCTGACGCAGAGCGATTTTTAAAAGTGTTTACCTTCCTGACGGAAAAGGAAATTTCAGAACTTGCAGCGCAACATAAAGGCAATGAACACCAGCGCATATTGCAGAAAAAGTTGGCTGAAGAGCTTACTTGCTTTGTTCATTCGCGCCAGGATTATGAATTTGCAGTAAAAGCTTCTTCTATCTTATTTAATAACGACACCGCCGAAATTTTAAAACAGCTCAACGAAGAGCAGTTGCTTCAGGTGATGGAAGGTGTGCCTACTGTAGAATTGGAAAAATCAAAGTTGGAAGAAATTGATTTGGTTACTCTTTTAGCGGAAACAAAAATATTACCCAGCAAAGGCGAAGCAAAAAAAATGCTTGCCGGTGGGGGCATTTTTGTCAATAAAGAAAAGGTAGAAGCTATAGATGAAAAATTAAATGCAGATCGCCTTTTGAATAATAAATACTTCCTGATTCAAAAAGGAAAGAAGAATTATTATTTATTGAAAATGATTTGATTTAGCAATTAAACTCAACGCAATTTCTTGTTTTCTTCATCACGCCTGCCTTTCAGCTCTGTTAGCGCGTTGGCTAATCATGCTGTTTTTACTTACGCACCTAAGGCGTGCTTCGCAAATTCCAAACATTTTTTTACCTCTTTCACCGCGTCTGATCCGTCAGGAATTTTATATTCCAGTTCTATGCTGGCAGGTATTTTATATTTTTTTTCCTTAAGCAGGTTGAGAATTTCCTTAATTGGGGTATCGCCTTCTCCCCAGGGCAAGTTGTCGCCTCCGCTCTCTTTCGTTTTTCTGTCCTTAATATGCAAAGAAGTGATCCTGTCGTGCCGTGATTTAATCAATTCCAATAATGATTCTTTTGTGTTATTTCCGCCTGCAGCAATATAATGGCCGCAATCAAGGTTCATTGAGTTATAGGGAGATTGGCTTAAAGCTGTGTCCCACGCGGTATCCGTTGCCTGTGTATGGGCATGGTACCCGATATAGATTTTATGCTTTGCCGCCAGCTTGCCCAATCGTTCAGATTGTGCCGGATCCCTGGGAAGCTCTACGGTAACAGCATTGGCGCCAAGCGCTTTGGCTGCTCTCAGAGCGTATTCAATTTCTGCATCTGAATTTTTTATGCCTAAAGCGTCTGGTTTAAAAGCATAAATGCTTACTCCGGCTTTTTTATACATTTTTTTTATCTCTTCAAATTTATCCATTGAAACGGTAGAACGCCATTCGGCCACTTTATCTTTGTCTGCAGGCTTGCCGGCATACTCCTCTACGGAATCTCCCATTAGTTCGATAGCGTTGATACCGCTGTCTACAATATATTTTAAAAGTTGATTTACATCGTGAGGCATGCTTCGGTACGAATAGGTAATCACGCCTATTTGAACCCCAAAGAATTTTGAATCAGGATTTTTTAAAAAATTAAAAGATTGAGCCCACGATGCAGGACGGGCCAAAAGGATTGCTAATGTAGCCACAGAACTTTTTTGTAAAAAAGAACGGCGGGAGCGATTGTAATCTGATTCAAAATTATTATGCATGGTAACGAAGATTTTTAAATGAGTAAATTTTATATGACAAATATATTTGTTTTTATCACTACGATATTTTTCGTACAATCTCTGTTGTAAACTTTATTTTTTCAAAATATAAAATCTTAAAATTTGCTCTTTTACTACCGTTCCGCAAAAATTAGCCGCTTACCCATTTAACTTTTTCATCAACCGGCGATCGCCTGGTGAGCGGATTGGCAATTACATCCGGGTAGCCAATAAAAATTGTCCCTATCAGCCTGTCTTGCAGGTTAAGATCAAAAAACGGTTTGGCTTCATCAATGTAGGTAATGCCGCCGGTAGTGATATACCCACCAAGGTTATACGCATGTAAGGATAAAAAAATATTTTCTATTGCGCAGCCAACAGCAATGATTTCTTCGATTTCGGGAATTGAGATATGCAATGTGCGTTTCATGCCAACGACGATAACATGCGAAGAAAACAACGGATAATCGCGAAGATTCTGCAATTTTTTTTCCTTGAAATTTTCACCCGCGTATTTGGTATAAATTTCAGTTTGCATGTTTGAAAAAACTTCTCTGCCCTTTCCGGAGAAAACGGTAAATCGCCATGGCTGCGTTAATTTATGCGTTGGCGCCCGATTGGCATTTTCTAAAATTTGCCGGATAACATCGTCAGGAATTGGCTTCTCTTTTATAAACTGGTAAGGATAAATACTTCGCCTGTTTTGAACAATTGCGTTAAATTGATTGATATCATAACCCTCTTCCATTCGGTTTGTATTTTTTTTTGAAAGACAAATTTACGCCTGCACCTCCTTAATCAAAACCATAAATATTTTGACCTCATTTCTTCAACCGGGATAGGTATATCACTTTAGAAAAAATTTTCTAATTACAAACCGGTTAATTTTATAACAGATAATTTTCTTTTAGTAAGTTATACTTTATGTGATGTAATTTAGTAGCTTAATCTTGTATCGAATGTTTGAATTAATTTTTGAAAAAATACGCGAGCAGATTCCGATCACCGCAGAACAATTTGAGTTTTGCAAAACACTTTTTATTCCAAAAAAATTAAGAAAGAGACAATATTTACTGCAGGAAGGCGATGTTTGCCGTTACACCGCCTTTGTTGAAAAAGGAATGCTGCGCACTTTTACCGTTGATGAAAAAGGCAATGAACCGATTCTTCAATTTTCTTTTGAGGGCTGGTGGATTGCCGACTTATATAGTTTTCTTACAGAAGAACCTTCCATTTACAATATAGAAGCGTTGGAAAATTGCGAGTTGCTATTAATAACGAAACCCTCATGGGACGAATTGCTTGAAAAGATTCCCGCGTTTGAACGATATTTTCGTATATTAATCCAAAACAATTTAATCGCTACGCAAAAACGATTGATGAGTTCTTTAAATGAAACAGCCGAAGAAAAATATAAAAAACTGATCGAGAATTTTCCGGGATGCCTTAACCGTGTGCCGCAACATATGATCGCCTCATATCTCGGCATTACTCCTGAAACATTAAGCCGCATCCGGGGCCAACTGGCATCGGTCAAATCAAAATGAAATGAAAGTTTTTATCACAAGAGAAATTCCTGCAATCGGAATTGAAATATTGGAACAGGCAGGCGTGGAAATGAATATATGGCAGCAAAAAAGGCCGCTGACACAAAATGAATTAATTGATTTCTGCCTGCAAAGTGATGCGTTGCTGTCAGCGGGTTACAATAATATTGATGCACATTTTCTAAATGAATGCCGCCATCTGAAGGTGGTTTCATTGCATTCCGTGGGGTTCGACAATGTAGACATTGCAGAAGCCACTAAATTAAAAATTCCTGTAGGGCATACTCCCGGCGTTTTAAACAGCGCTACTGCCGATATCGCTTTTTTGTTGATGCTGGCGGTTTCGCGAAAGGCATTTTATTGCTACGAAAAAATAAAGAAGGGCGCGTGGAAATTTTTTGAACCAACAGCCGATTTGGGTATTGAATTAGCAGGCAAAACAGTAGGCATTTTTGGCTTGGGAAATATTGGTTTTGAAATGGCCAAACGGTGTAAAGGCGCCTATGATATGAAAGTGATTTACCACAACCGCACTAAAAATTTAAAGGCTGAAAAGGAATTAGATGCTGAATGGGTTTCGTTTGATCAATTATTGGAAAGAAGCGATGTGATTTCGCTTCATAGTAATTTATCAGAAGAAACCAGGGGCAAATTTGACCTGGATGCCTTTCAAAAAATGAAACGTTCGTGCATCTTTATAAATACGGCGCGTGGCGCCATTCACAATGAAGAAGACCTTATTGAAGCCTTAGAAAAGGGAATCATTTGGGGCGCAGGTTTGGATGTTACCAATCCCGAGCCGATGGATAAGAACAATCCACTTTTGACAATGCCTTCAGTGGCCGTATTGCCACATATCGGCAGCGCCACCGTTGAGGCAAGAAACGGTATGGCCCGCATTGCCGCGCAAAATGTAATTGCGGGATTACATGGAGAAAAGTTGCTTTTTCCTGTTAACCCGGAAATATACAACGGGCTTTCATAATTAGTCTGCTCTTGTGTGAAAGCTTGTTCATTTCTTGATATACATCAACATTAAATATTATCACATCTCATTGGAAGCACTCTGTCTCCCGGTGTAACTTTGCCCTACATTAAATATTTACCATCGTGAAGAAGACGATAGCAGTTGTAGGGGCAACTGAAAAAAATGGAAAAGCAATCGCAAAAAAATTGGCATCGGGCTGTTACCGCTTGCTTTTAGTTTCTGATGAAGCAACAGAACTTGAACAATTGGGCAATAATATAACCACAAAGCAACCCAACAGTGACGTTGAAACACTGGATTGCGTTAAGGAAGGTTGTTGGGAAGCGGACATTATTATTCTTGCCGTTCCGCCTGAAAAAATGTTGGAGGTCGCATCAAACATAAAAGAAGTAGCAACCCAAAAAATTGTGATAGAAATGTGGGGCGATGAAAATAAGTCCACAGAATTGAAAAAGATTTTGCCCTATTCAAAATTGGTAAGTGTTTCGGGTTTTGGCTCTCCGGAAATTATCATTAACGGCGAACATAAAGCAGTAAACGAAGAAATAAGGCAAATTTTTATGTCGGAAACGTTTTCTGTGGCTAACAATTTGTGATGCTTTCATTTGAATTGATGGTATAAAAAATTAATCATGAAAAAAATTAAATTATGGAAATAAAAATTTGGTCGGATATAAGATGTCCTTTTTGCTATATAGGAAAACGAAAATTCGAAAAAGCGCTTGATCGCTTTTCCCATAAAGATAATGTGAAGGTGATATGGAAAAGTTTTGAGCTCGATCCTGACCTTGCTACGAATACAACTTTAAACACTGCTGAACATCTTTCCGAAGTGAAAGGTATTTCCAAAACAGAGGCAGAAGGAATGCAGAAATATGTGGCAAATATTGCTAAAGAAATAGGGATTCATTTCAATTCTGATGAAAGTGTGGTTGCAAATTCATTTAACGCGCATCGTTTAATTCAGTTTGCAAAATCACAGAATCGTGCCGATGATGTTGAAGAAACATTATTCAGGGCTCATTTTGTCGAAGGGAAAAACATAGATGACGTTCACACATTGATTACGATAGGCGTAGCTGCAGGATTGGATAAAGATAAGCTTGAAAATATGTACCGTTCTGAAGAGTTTAAAAACGAAGTACGAAATGATGAAACGGAAGCCGCAAATTTAGGAATCAATGGTGTTCCATTTTTCGTGTTTAATAATAAATATGCTGTTTCCGGCGCCCAATCTCCTGATACATTCCTCCAGGTATTGGAACAATCATGGAAAGAATTCGAAGAAGAGCGTTCTCCCCTGATTGTGACAGAGGGCCCTTCTTGCGCGCCTGATGGAAAATGCAATTAAAATAAAATCGGAAAAGGCTACTCAAAAAATATATGAAATTCAATTGTTACAGGAGGATATAAAATCGATTAAAAAATCAAATAGGAACAATGAAGTATAAGCTGAAAATAATTTCATCAACAGTAAGGCCGGGGCGCAAAGGGCCTATTGTAGCGGCATGGATAACGGGGTTGGCTCAGCAGAATGGCAATTTTGATGTGGAGTTGCTCGACCTTGGCGAAATCAATTTACCCATGATGGACGAGCCTAATCATCCCGTGATGAAAAAATACAAACATGATCATACCAAATGGTGGAGTGCTAAAATCGAAGAAGCGGATGCGTTTATATTTGTTACCGCTGAGTATGATTATAATTATCCTGCTCCCCTGAGAAATGCACTGGAATATCTTTCGCAGGAATGGAATTATAAGCCTGCGGGCATTGTCAGTTACGGAGGTGTTTCTGCAGGAACAAGAGCCGCCAATGCACTGAAGGGCGATCTTTCAACATTAAAAATAGTTCCCCTAACCGAATCGGTTAACTTTCCTTTCTTTCAGCAAAACATTAATGATGAGAATCAATTTACCGTTAATGAGGTTTCTGAAAAGGCGGCAAAAAATATGCTCAGGCAATTGGTGAGATGGACGAAAGGCCTGAAGTTGATAAAAGAAGATACCGATTATTAATCGTATAACGGTGATGGATAAACGAAAAAATCGTTAGCCAGCGAAATTTACTTTGCAGCAGAGCAACAAAAAATTCAAATTTATATTTTAAAAACAAAATGATATGGAGTTTGGCCTGATAACTTTTGCCGACATGCAGCCGGAGTCGTTGCCAGGGCGTGGCATTAATGCACATCAAAGATTAAAAGATTTGATGGAAGAAATTAAGTTGGCCGATGAACTGGGTCTTGATGTATTTGGAATTGGCGAACATCACCGGCCTGATTATGCCGTATCCTCACCGGCAATCTTACTGGGTGCCGCTGCGATGGTTACAAAAAGAATTAAGCTTTCCAGCGCAGTTACTGTGTTAAGCTCAGACGATCCGGTAAGGATATTTCAAAGTTTTTCAGAAGTAGATTTATTATCAGGCGGCCGCGCGGAAATCATGGCGGGGCGCGGTTCTTTCATTGAATCGTTTCCTTTGTTTGGCTACAATCTTGAGGATTATGATGAACTTTTTACGGAAAAACTGGATTTGCTTTTGAAATTAAATCAATCTGCCAGGATAACATGGCAGGGAAAGCATCGCCCGTCAATTGAAAATCTGGGCGTTTATCCGCGCCCGTATCAATCTTCTATTCCAGTGTGGCTGGCGGCGGGTGGAACACCGGCATCCGCAGTAAGGGCGGCTAAACTGGGCCTCCCGTTGATGTTAGCAATTATCGGTGGACGGCCAGAGCAGTTTGTGCCTTTTATAAACCTTTATAAAGAAACGGCAATAAAGGCAGGAAAAGAACTCTCGCAGTTACAGTTTGGAGTGAATAATCATTTTTATGTTTCTGAAAATTCGCAGCAGGCGGCAAACGAATTTTATCCGCATTATGCAGAAATGATGAACCGCGTGGGCCGCGAACGAGGCTGGCCTCCGCTTTCGCGCCAGCAGTATGATTATGCAAGATCGCCACAGGGCGCCCTGATGGCCGGAAGCGTGCAGGAAGTAACCGATAAAATTTTATACGAACATGAACTCTTTGGAAATACCCGTTTTTTGGCGCAGGCCAGTGTGGGAACTGTTCCTCATAAATTGGTAATGCATTCTATTGAATTGTTTGGCGATAAGGTAGTTCCGGCAATTAAAAAAGCGCTGAAAACATAAAAAAAACTGCCCGAAGGCAGTTTTTTGTTTATTTATTGAATCTGAATTTGCTTTGGTGGCTTTACTTTAGCCTCTTCCTTTTTAGGAATTTCCAGATGGAGCAATCCATTTTCATATTTCGCCTGAATTTTATCAGCGTCTACCACATCTTTCGGCAAGGTAAAAGTCCGCTGGAAAGATTGATAACTGAATTCCCTGCGGGAATATTTTTCATCTTGATTATCTTCATTATTCTGTTCGGTTCTTTCTGAACTAACTGTAAGCAGGTTCCCCTCAAGCTGGACTTTAAAATCCTTTTTGTCCATTCCCGGGGCAGCTACTTCCACTACAAAATTGTCTTTGTTTTCTTTAACATTTACCCGCGGCACGGTGGTGTTTGTATCTGAAAAATTTTCCAGCCCCCAATTGGAAAATTCCCGGTTAAAAAAATCATCAAACAGAAGGGGCCATTGGTTTACCGGGTTTCCGTTTCTTTTAATGAGATTCATAATGTCCTCCTTTTTTAATGGTTAAATAATAAATTGTTTACCTGAAATAGCTCAAGAAATATACCATCTCCGCCGTGCGGTTCCAATTGTCGCGCAAATGAAAAAAAATGACAGGTGAGCGGACAATTTTTCTGTTAATTTTTGGTAAATCCAATGAAGCTGGCATTTATTTTTCAAAAAAGTCCGGCTCATCCAAAAGGTTTAAATTTATCGATTCAAGGCCGGAAATGCCATCAATGGAACCCTTCACATGAGCGGCATTTAATAATACTTTTTCAAGTTGTTTTTCACGCGCTTTCCATAGTTTTTCCATGGCTGATCTTTCGTTTATAATACTCATTTTCATAGCAGCAAATCCTTCCCGGATGGCTTTCCATTGTTCGCTGAATTCATTGCTTGTAAGGTAATCATACAGCAGTTGCATCTTATCCCCCTTATTTTCATGGCTTTTTGAGGAATTATATACGCGGATGATGCCATCCCGTAACACATTTGCAAGGGCCTTCACTTCGGAAAAAGTACAAATCCAAACGCCATCTTTGAGGCCAAAACATTCCAATTCTTTGGGCATTGTTTTCGTAACCAGCACCGCAATGTCGGCTCTGGTGCTTCGCATATCGGCCTTTAATTTTTCTATCCAGTCGGCGCCAAAATCTTTCGTGCGCTTGCTTTCATAAATAATCCTGCCACATTCCTGCCCGAAATTATTTCGTACCGTTTGAATACAATCTGCACCCCTGATGCCTTTGCCAACTTCAGAAACCAAGTCAAAAGGAAATGCATTTCCTAATATTTCTTCTAAAGCCAGTTCCTGCACTTCACCCTGCAATTGCATAGATACCTGGTCCTGCCTGCGTTTCATTTCCTCCACTAATTTCTTCTGATCATTCAATTGCTTTTCCAATTCTTTATAACGCAAGGATTGCTCAGTTTCTTTAATTTCATTTTTTTCTTTTTCCTGTTGTCTTATTTGTTCGATAAGCAATTCTCTCTCGCGGGCCAATTTTTTTTCCAATTGAATCTCCATCTCTTCTGCCTTGATTTTCAGCTCCCTTTCTTTTTTCAGAAATTCCAATTCTCTTTGTCGAACCGTTTTTAATTTCTCTTCATTATCGGTGTTAGCCTGCTGTAAAATCCTTAACTGGTTTTCGTACTCATTACTGATTGTTTTTCTCAACTTTTCCTGAAGGTCAGTTTGCATTTTAAGTTTTTCTTTTTCCATTCTTTCTGCAAACAGTTCATTTTCTTTTTCTTTCTTTTTTTCAAATTCTATTTGCTGCTGTTGCAGTTGTTTTTGTTGAGCGGCAAACTGTTCGCTAAGCCGCTTGCGATCCTGGAATAATTTATCCTGGTATTCTTTTTCCAGCGCTTGTGCAATGGCTTCCTGCGGCGCAAATTTGTGTTGACATTTAGGACAGGTAATTAAAGTATCCATCAAAGGTTTTTTTAGTGGTTAAGGTACAAGAATTTTATAAATTTCAGGATGGCAAATGTAAAGGCGCTCACGTTCAGAATGAATCATTTAAAAGATATTTAAATTTTTTTCAATATATTTTTACACGACTATATCCAATTAAGTTTCAATGTGAGCGCCTGCCGGTGTGCATCCGACTGCTGACAAATAATTAGAAAGTTCAAAAGCGGAATAATTCGCAGCGCAAGAAAAAAACTTGTAATTACTCAATTATCTTTGTGGGATGCTTTCTATAAGTAACAGAGGCAATATAATGCCCGCTTCGCCGATTCGTAAATTGGTTCCTTTTGCAGAAGATGCAAAGAAAAGAGGAATCAAAATTTATCACATGAACATAGGCCAGCCTGATATTGAAACGCCGGCGAAAACGCTGGCGGCAGTGCGGAATTCGGATTTTGAAATCCTTGAATACAGCCACAGCGCCGGCATTGAAAGCTATAGAAAGAAATTGGTTGAATATTATAACAGAGCCGGCATTGGGCTGAATTATAATGAAATCATCATAACTACCGGCGGCAGTGAAGCTATTCTGTTTGCGATGATGAGTTGTCTTGATGTGGGCGATGAAATCATCGTCCCTGAACCTTTTTATGCAAATTATAATGGATTCGCGGTTGAAGCAGGCATTAACATCATTCCAATCACCTCTTATATAGACAATGGTTTTGCCTTACCGCCGGTTGCAGAATTTGAGAAATTAATTACCTCTAAAACAAGAGGAATTTTAATTTGCAATCCCAATAATCCTACGGGCTATTTGTATAGTCGAGAAGAGCTGGAGGTGTTAAAAGGTATTGTTATCAAACATGATCTTTATTTATTCTCTGACGAAGCGTATCGCGAATTTTGTTATGAAGGAAAGCATTTCAGCGCAATGCTGTTAAAAGGCGCTGAAGAAAATGTAATTCTTTTAGATACCATCAGCAAACGGTATAGTGCATGCGGCGCAAGAATTGGCGCCCTGGTCACTCATAATAAATCCTTGATTCAAACAGCTATTAAATTTGCGCAGGCGCGGTTAAGCCCGCCTACTTTTGGACAAATTTTGGGTGAAGCGGCTGTGGATTTGCCTGAAGATTATTTTGAAAAATCAAAGGCCGAATACCGTTTAAGGCGCGATACGATTGTGAACAGATTGAACCGCATGCCCGGCGTTTTTTGTCCAAATCCGGGTGGTGCATTTTATACGATGGCTTCCCTGCCAATTGACGACTCAGATAAGTTTTGCCAATGGCTGCTTGAATCATTTGATTATAACGGAGAAACGCTAATGCTGGCGCCTGCTACCGGTTTTTACAATACACAGGGCTTGGGTAAAAATGAAGTAAGGCTTGCTTATGTTCTAAATACTGAGGCCATCAATAACGCGATGAATTGTCTTGAAAAAGCGCTTGAAATGTATCCCGGAATCGTTAGGGCAGGCAGTAAATAAACAAATAAATGATTTTTATTTTTTGCAGTGTTTAAGCTGGTTTTTTGGAAATATATTTAAATGAAATCAGTGCAAAGGCGATTGATAAAAACGTTCGGAACATCATAGCCTTCACAGTTTTTTCTTCATAAATGCCTCCTGAATAAATATGAATGGCAAGGCCGATAAACGTAATGACTAAAATCACAACTGCGGCGTTCATCACCTGAGTTGTCCATTTTTTCATTTTAAAAAATCCGTAAGCGCCCGCGAGGTATAGAAAAGCACAAATAAAATTGGCCACTACTACGAACAACACATAATTACCTTCTTTTTCCCTGATATCAAACAGGCCAAAAATAACGGACGTGCTCATAAACAGCGTTATGATTCCGAAGAACGCTACAATACTTCCTGTGGTAAATAAAATAATTTTTTGTTTCATTGATTGTGACTCTTTTCCGGCGGAAAAACATAAGTGACGTAATACATAATATGTTTTAGAAAATATTTTCTAAAAAATTAAATTTTCCCCCGAAAGAAATTTTATGCAAAACCAGTTGCTTTATTTAAGGTCTAATTTTATCTGCAATTCATCCAATTGCTTTTCATCAATAGTAGAGGGCGCGTCAATCATTACATCCCGTCCAGAATTATTTTTTGGAAAAGCAATAAAATCGCGGATGGATTCGCTGCCGCCTAAAATAGCACAAAGCCTGTCGAAGCCAAATGCGATGCCTCCGTGCGGCGGAGCGCCATATTCAAAAGCACCCAATAAAAATCCGAATTTATGTTGCGCCTCTTCTTTGCTCATGCCGAGGGCGGTAAACATTTTTTCCTGTAAATCTCTTTGAAAAATCCTGATAGAGCCACCACCAATTTCATTGCCGTTCAAAACGATATCATAAGCATTGGCTTTGATTTTTGCGTAAGGATGTTCTAAATAATTTTCCGCATTTTCGATCAGCGGATTATTGTTGATCATCACTTCTATATCTTCGGGCTTTGGAGAAGTAAACGGATGATGCCTTGCTACCCAGCGGTTTCCTTCTTCGTCATATTCAAACAATGGAAAATCGGTAACCCAAAGTAATTTAAATTCATCCGGTTTGCGCAAGCCGAGTCTATCGGCCATGTATAAACGTAAATCGCTTATGGCTTTGCGGGTTCTTTCTTCTCTTCCGGCTAAAATCAAAATAAGATCTCCGGGATTTGATTTGGAATATTGAGCTAATGCTTTTAATTGTTCCGCATTAAAAAATTTGTCAAAACTGCTTTTTAAAGTTCCGTCGCTATTCACTTTTACAAAAGCCAATCCGCCCATCCCTATTTGTGGGCGTTTTACCCATTCGGTAATTTCGTCTGTTTGCTTTCTTGAATAGTCGCTATACCCAGGGACACTGATGGCGACAACTGTTTCCGCATTTTTAAAAACAGGAAATTCAGTATGGTTTAATTCTTCAAATAAATTTTTCCCCTCCACTTTCAGGTTAACGAGCTTCATATCAAAACGAATGTCGGGTTTGTCGTTTCCATAATTCCACATGGCATCATCCCAACTCATTCGCTCCACTTTTTCAGTGTAATCAATATTTTTAACTTCTTTAAAAATATATTTTACAAGGCCTTCAAATGTTTGCAATATATCTTCCTGCTCTACGAACGACATCTCGCAATCTATTTGCGTAAACTCCGGCTGCCTGTCGGCCCGCAAATCTTCGTCGCGGAAGCATTTCACAATTTGATAATAACGGTCGTATCCGCTTACCATCAGTAATTGCTTAAATGTTTGCGGCGATTGCGGCAGCGCATAAAATTCCCCGGCGTTCATCCGGCTCGGCACCACGAAATCTCTCGCGCCTTCAGGAGTAGATTTAATTAAAAAAGGAGTTTCAATATCTATAAAACCATTTTGATGTAAATACTCCCTGGTGGCCCGGTTTACGGCATATCTCAATTCGATATTTTTTTTCACCGTATTTCTTCTTAAATCCAAAAAGCGATATTTCATGCGAAGGTCATCGCCGCCATCTGTATCGTCCTGGATGGTAAACGGAGGCACTGCAGATTTGTTCAGCACGATATAATCCGCAACCAATATCTCTATCTCGCCAGTGGGGATATTTTTATTTTTATTGCTTCGTTCAGAAACTTTTCCTTTAACCTGTATCACATATTCTCTTCCGACTGGATTTTTATCCAATTGTTCAGTCAGTTTTTCATTACATAAAAGCTGTGTGATACCATACCTGTCGCGCAGGTCGATGAAAGTAATGCTGCCAAATTTGCGAATCGTTTGCACCCAGCCTGCAAGCGTCACTTCATGGTTAACATCCGATATTCTTAATTCGCCACATGTTTTTGTTCTGTACATCCCTTAAATTATTGATTTGAAATTATTGGTTTGCAAATATAAGCCGGTTGCCGAAAGTATATAGGTTGAAAAAGCAGGTCTGGCAGTAAAAGGGTAAATAATATCAGTTTTTATTTCAGGTATTTTATAATGTTCCACAATAAAATAACAGAATTTTCGTTCCAAATTTTTGTAACAAAAAAGGCTTAAAATTTTAATTTTTAAAATCTATTCTATTATTTTAGCCGCTTAATAAAATCAATTACCAAATTAACCTTTCATGAAAAAATACCTTGTAGCCATCTTAATGGCGTGTGGTTCTTCAATTTTTGCTCAAACTAACCCTTATGAAATTGCCTGGAAATATTTAAACGAAAACAACAGGCCTGAAGCAGAAAAATCACTTCAAAAAGCTATGGAAAATTCATCGTATTATGACGATGCTTTCATCACTGATTTGTACCTGAAAACATATAACAGGAAAGAGGATGAAGTGAAAAATTTTATCAGCTCATTTTATAAAAAGTCGGCTAATCCTTACCCTTATATTTTTGCATTATGGTCGAATAAGGCTGTGGCAGGAGCCATAGGCAAAAAGACCTCTGGCAGCCAGGTAGAGCTTTTGAATACCATTCTTTCAGACAAAAACGCACCGGGCACCTTAGTGGCCGCTGCCAATTACAACGAAAAAATGCATTATCTTTTTTCGGGTGAATTTCAAAAGTCGCAATCCTATTCTGAAGCGGTGGGCAATATTAAAGACTGGCAATTTGTTGGCCCCTTTGAGAATTTATCGCAGAGCGGATTTTATAAAGACTACGGCCCATTGGAACATCCGGAGCCCAATGCAATTTTCAAATCGATATCCAATGCGGATATAAAATGGTTTACGCCGCAAATTGAATCGAAGGACGGGTGGACTCCAATAGTGTATCAGTTCAATAAAGCCACGGCGGTTGTATATGCCCAAAGTTTTGTAAGCAGCGCTGAGGCTCAAACAGTCTATTGCAGCATCGGATGTGCCGGCTCAATTAAAGTTTGGGTGAATGATGAGTTGGTGATATCCGAATCAAAGGAAAGAAGCACTGAGCTAGATAATTATTCAGTAAAATACGATTTGAAAAAAGGCGCCAACCGCATATTGGTGCAATTAGGCTATACCAACGCTTCTTATCCCAGCTTTTCGCTCCGGCTCACTGATGAGCATTACCGCCCGTTATCCAACATTAATGTTTCTTCAAATTTTGTTTCCTATCCAAAAAATACCGGTGGTGAAAAAAAATATGAATTGATACCGGGCTTTGCAAAAAAATATTTTATTCAAAAAATTGAAAAAGATAAAAATAACCTGCTGAATTATTTGCTTCTCGCCGATGTGTATTTGCGAAGTGAAAATCTTTTGGAAGCGCACAATACTTTAACTGACGCGCTGAAAATCGCTCCCGGCAATTGCCTTATCAGGATGAAACTGCTGGCCGTATTGAACCAGGAGAAAAATAATACTGCGTACCAGGAAGAGTTGGAAAAAATTAAAAAAGCGGATCCGGAAAGTGTGGACGTTTATGACTTGAACATCGAGGAATTGTATAAAAATGAGAAATACCAGGAGTGCGAAAATGCATTAGAAAAAAGAATTAAAGCGTATGGCGAAACCGAAGTGACCGACGCTTACGAACTAATGCTGCTGGCGCAGGATAAAAAATATGATGACCTTGTAAAGGTGGCTGAAAAGATGTATGCGAAATATCCAGGCAATGCCAAGCTGTTGCCCATGATGTACAATATTAAGAAGGAAGTTTATAAAGACAATAAGGGCGCATTGAAGGTGTATGATAATTTTATGAAAGACAATTACGACTACGATATTTACATCAAGTATGCAGACCTTCTGATTGACCAGGGAAACACCAAAAAGGGTTTGGAAATAAAAGAAGATTTGGCAAAACGTTTTTCTTTTGCCCCGGTGGGATTTTACAAATTATCACAATACTTTTTTTCAATCAAGCAATATGATAAAGCCGAAGACAACATTAAAAAGTCATTGGTATTATCGCCTTATAATGAAGATTACTGGCAGCAGCTTGGTGATATTCAAAGTGAAAAAAATAATGTAGCCGAAGCATTAGATGCGTATAACCAATCTTTG
Source organism: Ginsengibacter sp. (assembly GCA_051954975.1). Taxonomy (GTDB): domain Bacteria; phylum Bacteroidota; class Bacteroidia; order Chitinophagales; family Chitinophagaceae; genus Ginsengibacter. The sequence continues at coordinate 764,868 of JBQCHE010000002.1, forward strand.
AAATACGACCCTAATCAATATGATATCATCAGCAAAATCAGGAAGCTGAATAATAAACCGGAGATATATAAATTATTTCCGCAGGTGGATATTGATAAAGAAATTGCTAACGACAATCCTGATGAGGCGCAAAATAAAGATTATGGCTACTACTACATTCTCGACCAGCAGGATGCCGTAATTTATCCGGATGGAGCTAATGAGCAATACTGCACTATGATTTTAAAAATCACGAACGAGAAAGGCGTTGAAAAATATAAAGAGACTTCTATCGGTTACAATAACGACCAATCATTACTTATTGAAAAAGCCCAGATTATCAAGAAAAATCAGGCAAAAATTGATGGCGAGCGTAATGATAATGAAATTGTATTCACCAACCTGGAGGCAGGAGATTATATCGTAATGAAATACCGCCTTCAAAGCTATGCCAGCGGCAGGTTTGCAAAAGATTTTTGGGACAAACATTATTTCAACGGAAAAATTTATTGCCGTGCTACGAAATATAATTTGCTGATTCCTGCAACACAAAAGTTCAAATACCTTCTTACCAATTCAAACATTCAGCCTACGGTTACTGATGTGGAAGATTTTAAAAAATATAGTTGGGAGATGATAAAAGCTACGCCTTTGAAGGATGAGCCGCTGATGCCCTTAGTAATAGATCAAGGCGCAATATTGCATTTATCCACTGTTAGTTCATGGAAAGACATTGCAGACTGGTACAGCGATATTTCAAACAACAAATCTGAAAAAGATTTTGAAATATTAGCGCTTTATAAAAAATTATTTCCTGATGATAATAGGCCGATGCCGCAGTTTGAAAAGGCGAAAATTATTTACGATTATATCGAATCAAATATAAGGTACAGTTCGGTTTCGTTCAGGCAAAGCGCTTTTGTTCCTCAAAGGGCTTCTGCCACTTTGATTACGCGGCTCGGCGATTGTAAAGACCTTTCTAATTTGTTTGTAACACTGGCACGAATGGCAGGTATTAGCGCGCAGATGGTTTTGGTAGACACCAGGGATAATGGAGAAAATGATATGATGCTGCCTTCAGTTGAATTTAATCATTGCATCGCAAAAGCCATATTGGATAATAAGCCTTATTTCATTGAGCTTACCGATAATTATTTGCCGTTTGCGAGCTTGCCTAATATTCTGAACGGAGCCCTGGCGTTGGAAATACCTGTAAAGCCAAATACAGAAAAAGAAGAGATTATTCATTTGCATGCGGCCAACAGAAAAAAAGATATTATCAAAAGAATCATAGATATCAAACCGGAAGAAGAGGATTTGAAAATTTCTGTCAAAAGTGTTTTGTATGGCTCATTTTCTGCTTCTACGCGACAGGACTACAGAAATCTTGATAATGAAAAGCAAATTCAGGAAATGGAAAAGGTGGTAGCAGGAAGATATAAAAACAATGTTTCGCTGGATAAAGTGCATTTTAACGGGCTTGACAAGCTTGATGATTCTATATTTTATGACTATAGTTACAAAGTAAAAAATGAAGTGGCTGAAATTGGAAGCTTGAATACTTTTAAAATTGTTTACCCGGATATCGTGGCCACGCTTGATAATTTTTCTGCTGACAAGAGAGAGTTTCCGGTGGAATATTGGGATTATGAAACCGCAGATGCTTATGAAACAGTAGTGAACATCACAGCGCCGGATGGAAAGAGTTTTGTTGAATTGCCAAAAGGAGAATCTGTATCTTTTAAAGACATGAAGTTCTCTATTTCCTATACTTTGAAAACCCCGAATAAATTAACAGTTATCCGCAAGTTTTCAAATGCAAGAAGCCAGCAAATATCAAAAGAAGATTATCCTTCATTTAAGGCTTTCTTTGAAAAAATAGTAAAGTCGGAGCAGAAGTTTATTGCGTTTAAATAAGAATCATTAATGACAAAAAAAGGAAGATTTGCCGTCTTCCTTTTTTTGTTTCCTAAGTATAGTAAAAGAACAAATACTTTAAAATTTTATTTTGCAAAAATAGTTAGTGTACTTTTTGAAGTATGCTGCTCACTTCTGTTTGTGGTAGTTGAGCATTCCGGATAGAAATGGCTCTCACGGCATTTTTGCCAAAATCGCTGAATGCTTTTTTAGAAATTTCATCATCTCCAATCATTACTGGAATTCCCAAATCGCCGCCTTCGCGGATGGACTGCACAAGTGGAATTTCTCCAAGGAAATTGATATCAAATTCTTCTGCAAGATTTTTACCGCCTTCTTTTCCGAAAATATAATATTTATTGTCCGGCAGTTCGGCTGGCGTAAAATAACTCATGTTTTCAACGATACCAATCACAGGAACTTTTAGTCCGCGCTGGTTGAACATGGTGATTCCTTTCTTTGCATCTGCAAGCGCCACCAGTTGAGGTGTAGTCACTACAATCGCGCCGGTAACAGGCACAGTCTGAACGACGGTAAGATGAATATCGCCGGTGCCGGGCGGCATGTCTATCACAAGATAATCGAGCTCGCCCCAATCCACATCACTTACAAATTGTTTAATAGCGCTGCTCACCATCGGGCCGCGCCACACTACAGCCTGCTTTTCATCTACCAGCAAGCCAATGCTCATCACTTTAATTCCGTAGCGGTCTATCGGAACAATTTTTCCCTTTCCATTTACGTCCCGCATTTGAGGCCTTTCGCCGCGAATGCCAAACATAATGTGGACACTTGGCCCGTAAATATCGGCATCCATCAATCCCACTTTGGCACCGCCTGCAGAAAGCGCCAGGGAAAGGTTGGCAGCCACCGTGCTTTTGCCCACGCCTCCTTTTCCACTCACTACCGCAATAATATTTTTGACATCTTTTAAGAGTTCATTTTTATCAGTTCTTGAAGAAGAAGTATTGCTGGTCCAGTTGATTTTAATTTCTGCGTTTTCATCTACCATCGAATGGATGGCTTTTTCACACCTCAATTGTATGATATCTTTTAAAGGACAGGCAGGTGTGGTAAGTACAACGGTAAAAGAAACTTTTTTATCTTCAATATGAATGTCTTTCACCATATTCAGGGTGATAAGATCCTTTTTAAAATCGGGTTCTTCAACGGTGGAAAGCGCCTTCACAATCTCATTTTCGGTCATGGTTCAATATTTTGTTAAAAACAATTAGTGGTTGCAAATTTAACCATTGATGGCCTTACTTTGTTTACTTAAACAGGAACTTTCTGCAAAGAATTTCCGAAATTTACCCGCGAGGTATGAAAAAAGCTATACTATTTTTTAATTTGTTCCTGTTTGCTCTTTCCGGTTCAGTTCAAGCTCAATTTGAGAATTACAAAGATTCGGTAGTGCAGTTGTATGGAGTAGTTATGTCGGCCGATAGTTTGCAGGGATTGCCCGCCGTAAGTGTAGTGGTGCAGGGGCGCAACCAGGGAACCATCACCAACGATCAGGGTGTTTTTTCAATTGTGGTTTTGAAAGGAGATAAAATTGAATTTACCAGCGTTGGCTATAAGCCGAAGCTGGTGACTATTCCAAAAAACCTGGACGGGAATCAACAGAGTATGATTCAATTAATGGTGCAGGATACGGTTTATCTCGCTGCTACGATTATTAAAAAATATCCTACCAGGGAAGAGTTTGCACGAGACTTTGCCAACGTTAAAATACCCGACGACCAGCAGGAAATTGCAAGGCAGAATATGTCTGAAGCCAACCGCGCAGCTTTAATGAATGTATATCCGATGAGCGGCCGTGAGGCAAACAATTATTATTTTAAGCAAAACCAGAAAAAATTCTATTATAACGGCCAGCTACCTCCGCAAAATATTTTCAATCCTTTTGCCTGGTCAGAATTTATCAAAGCCTGGAAGCGCGGAGATTTTAAAAGCAAATAAGATTTTGCCAAATAGAAATTCGTCTTATTTCTTTGCTTACTGTAAAATGCAACATGCTGGCAGGAACATCAATTCTTTTTCTAACATTGTTGTAAATTAGAAAATCTTTTCTATTTACCATTTCTTGTTGTCGATGGTTGCCAAAATATTCAGGTAGCTGATGTATCGCTCAGGAGCGATTTTATTTTCCTCTACCGCAGGTTTCACAGCGCAGCCCGGCTCTTCTATATGCATGCAATTATTGAATTTGCAGTCATGAATCAGCGCTTTCATTTCAGGGAAATAATGAGAGAGTTCGTGCGGTTCAATATCCATCATCGCAAATTCACGCATGCCCGGTGTGTCAATTATTTTTCCGCCAAAAGGAAGGTCAAACATTTCTGCGAAGGTAGTGGTGTGCAATCCTTTGCCGCTCCAGCCGCTTACTTCCTGCGTTTTAATAGCGTTTTCCGGAAAAATTGTATTGATAAAAGATGATTTTCCCACGCCTGAATGGCCGCTGATTAACGTGATTTTATCTTTCAATAATTCTTTTACGTCTTCTATTCCTTCATTTGTTACGAGGCTCATGGAATATACCGGGTAACCAATTTTTTCATAGATGGCTTTTATTTTTTCAAAATGTTGTTTCTCTTTTGCTTTGAACAAATCGGTTTTATTAAAAACAATAATTGCGGGAACATGGTAGGCTTCCGACGCTACCAGGAAACGGTCGATAAAACCTGTAGACGTTCTAGGCTCTTTTAATGTGGCCAATAAAATGCTTTGGTCAAGATTGGCGGCGACAATGTGTTGTTTAAACTTATTATGCGGCGATTGCCTCGTGATGTAATTTTTCCGGTCGTGAATTTTTGTTATGACGATGGATGCTTCACCTTCTTCTTTATCAATCTCCACCATATCGCCAACGGCAATCGGGTTGGTGGAGGTGATGTCATCAATTTTAAATTTGCCTTTTATACGTGCATTAAATTCTTCTCCCTTTTCATTTTTGGCGACATACCAACTGCCGGTAGATTTATAGATTAAGGCTTTCATTTTTAATTAGCTAATTGGCTAATTAGCTAATCAGCTAATTAGGGAAATTTTTTAAAGAATGTAAATTTCAAAATAACCTCTAATAAAATTAACGCCAATGCAGCAAAAACAAATGGATAAAATTTTTCTGTGTAATGGTGAAAGGTGGTTATTTCAACTTTGGATTTTTCCATTTTGTCGATCTGGCTGTAAATTTTTTCAAGGCTTTGGTTGTCCGTAGCTCTGAAATATTGCCCGCCTGTTTGCCTGGCGATATTTTTTAAAAGATTTTCATCAATCGATACTTTTTGATTTTGCATTACGATGCCGAGGGGCGTGCTTACAGGAGTAGGCGCGTAACCATCAGTGCCTACGCCGATGGTATACACTTTCACATGGAAGGTTTTGGCTATTTCCAAAGCGGTAGACGGATCGATGAGCCCGCCATTGTTCATTCCGTCGGTAAGAAGAATCACAACCTTGCTTTTTGATTTGCTGTTTCTCAATCTGTCGACACTGGTGGCCAGCCCCGACCCTATTGCAGTGCCATCTTCCAGCAAGCCGTTCCTGATATTTTCGATTTGAGTTTTTAACACATAATGATCGGTGGTGAGGGGGCATTGCGTAAAGCTTTCTCCAGCAAAAATTACCACGCCAATCCGGTCTGAGGGGCGGTTATCCACAAATTCTGCTGCAACCTTTTTTGCAGCTTCCATCCGGTTCGGGGTAAAATCCTGCGCAGTCATGCTGCCGCTTACATCAATTGCTAAAATAATGTCTATTCCTTCGCCTTCTCTTCGAGTTTCATCAAATCTTGTCTGAGGCCGCGCCAGTGCAATAATAATACAGACCAGCGCCAGCATTCGCAAAATAAAAGGGAATTGCTGAAAATAATTTTTCCACGATTTTGATTCCGTTAACCCCTGGATAGATGAAATACCCAGCGCGGCTACCTGCTTTCTCCCTTTGTGGTACTTCCAGTAGATAAGCGTGGGAATTACCAGCAGCAATAGCAACCACCAGGGCTGCCCGAAAATAATATCCTGGAAATAATCAAATACCATTTTTATTCTCCCTGGTTTCCATGTTATGGATGTTTACAATCATTTCTTTTATTTCAGAAAAGCATTTCTGGTTTTCAAAATCAGCAGGAATAAACCGTGCAAATTTTACAGCATTTCCCATGCGCAGGCAACTGGCAAAATTTCCAATCTTATCCTTTGGTAAATCCATCTGATTTAATTCTATCAGCAATTCATCTGTTGTCAGGTACATCTGGTTGATATTATTTTTTCTTGATAAAAATCTTTTAAAGATGTCTGACAATCTGGTGTGATATTCTTTGTATTCCTGCTTTTCGATTAAATTTTCATCTTGAAGTTCATCCAGTAACTGCATCGCTTCTTCAAAAGGCGGAATTTTTGATTCAAAAATTTCAGCGCTTTTTTTCTTTCTTGCCTTTCTGATAAAATAAACAATAACCAGGGCCACGATAATTAAAGCAAGCGCTATCAATGCCCATATCCACCATTGAAAATTTTTATGAACTTCAATAATATTTTTGATATCATGAAAAGGTAGCACGCTATCAGCGGGGGAATAGCCCACATTGATAGGTATCGAATCCGTGTAAATCGTAAATGTGGAATCGCCATCCAGCGTAGAAACAGAAAGTGGTAGTGGTGGAATTATTTGCCGGCCGCTATCAAAGCTTGTAATAATTATTTGCTGGCTAAAATTTAAATTGCCATTTGAATAAGAAGAATCGATTTTTTCTTTGATGATGGGAACAAAATTTCCAAAGCTATCGGGTACTGAAAACCAGCCTAAGCGATAGGTATTATCGGGCATTGAAGTGGCAACTTTGAAGTGTATCCGCTGCCCAATTAAAATATCATTTTTGTCAACAGTGGTTTTTACGGTGGGGGATTGGGCAAAAGCTCTTTGCAGTGAAAACAAAATCCCGGTAAGAAAAATAATTTTGATATAGTAAACTCCTTTCTCCAAAATCCTTTTAATGCGTTTTTTTTCTTCTTGTAAAAAATTGTTGTAAAATTTTTACATAATCTTCATCCGTACGTATATGCAGCAACTGTGCGCCTGCTTTTTTAAAAATGGTTTTGGTGGCCGTGCTGTGTTCAATAAAGTTCTGATGGTATTTATACCTGATCATTGAATCTGAAGTATTGAGCCATGCTACATTTCCTGTTTCAAGATCCTGCACCTTAGTCATGCCGATATCGGGCAGATGGCTGTCCATCTTATCATAAACTTTCAGTCCAATCACATCATGCCTTTTCCCTAAAACACGAAGTGCATGTTCATAGTTATCATCGATAAAATCGCTCATAATAAAAGCGATACTTTTCTGATGATTAGACCTTGAAAAAAAATTAAGCGCTTCACGGATGTTGGTACCTTTTCGTTTAGGGGTAGCCGTTAGTAACTCCCTTACAATGTACAGCGCATGGTCTTTGCCTTTTTTAGGCGGAATATATTCTTCTACTTTGTCGCTGAAAAAAATGACGCCCACTTTATCGTTGTTGTTGATAGCGCTGAAAGTAAGTACCGCCGCTGTTTCAGTAATCATATCTTTTTTATTCTGGTGAACAGTGCCAAATAATGAGCTGGCGCTGATATCAACCAAAAGAATGACAGTCAATTCCCTTTCTTCCTCAAATACTTTCGTGAAAGGATGTGCGTACCGCGCGCTCACGTTCCAGTCAATAAATCTTATGTCATCGCCATGGTAATATTCACGCACTTCCCTAAAGCGCATTCCCTTTCCTTTGAAGGCTGAGTGATATTCACCGGTAAAGAGATGCGTGGTGATCTTCTTGCTGACGATCTCCAGTTCTTTTACTCTTTTTATTATTTCGGCTGTGGTTAAAGGCAATTTGTTTGATTGTTTATTGTTGAATTGTTTTATTGCTTTATTATTGAATTATTTTATTATTGAATTATTGACGAAAAAAAAACCGCGGTTATTTGTTGCTTTACTGTTTTAATTCATCTTTAAATTTTTGAATTTTGAAATTTTCAAATTCATTAAGGAACATTCACCGCTTTCAAAATTTCATTGATCACCATTTCGATATTTACATTTTCGGCTTCGGCCTCATAAGTAAGCCCAATGCGATGGCGCAGCACATCTTTACAAATATTTCTCACGTCTTCAGGAATTACGTATCCTCTTTTGTTGAGGTAAGCATAGGCTTTCGAGGCTAGCGCCAGGTTGATACTTGCTCTCGGCGAGCCGCCATACGAAATCAATGGTTTTAATTTTGAAAGATTATAATTTTCAGGAAAGCGTGAGGCAAATACGATATTGATAATATATTGCTCCACCTTTTCGTCCATATATACTTCGCGCACCAACTGGCGTGCTTGTAATACCTCAGATGAAGATACTACCGGGTTTACACGTGGCTGTTGAATGCCAAGCACATTTTGCCGTATGATAGCCTGCTCTTCTGCTTTGGACGGATAATCAATAATAACTTTAAGCATAAACCGGTCTACCTGCGCTTCAGGCAGCGGATACGTTCCTTCCTGTTCGATAGGGTTTTGTGTGGCCATAACCAAAAATGGCTCTTCCAATAAATAAGAATCATTTCCTATGGTGATTTGCCGCTCCTGCATAGCTTCCAGTAAGGCGCTTTGCACTTTCGCTGGTGCCCTGTTTATCTCATCCGCCAGAATAAAATTTGCAAAGATGGGGCCTTTACGTACCACAAATTCATTTCTTTGCTGGTTGTAAATCATGGTACCTATTACGTCAGCCGGCAGCAGGTCCGGTGTAAACTGGATGCGGCTGAATTTTGCATTAATTGTATTGGCAAGCGATTTTATTGAGAGCGTTTTCGCAAGGCCGGGTACGCCTTCCAGTAAGATGTGTCCGTTGCTGAGAAGCCCGATGAGTAATCTTTCGAGCATGTGGCTCTGACCAACAATTACCTTTCCAACCTCATCGTGGATTTTATCAATTAACGACGCGGAGTGATTTATTTTTTCATTCAATAATCTGATATCTTCTGAAGTTTGTACCATTTTTTTTCTGCAATATTTTTTTTGGTTTAAAGGCTTGCAAATTACGAACTACGGCTAAACAATAAATAAGTTTATATATAACCTTCACGGAAAGGTATGTTAAAAAATAAGGGAGCCATAATGCTCCCTGTCGAAATGAGTCTTCTTTGTGGAGAAACTTATTTTTCATTTACACGAAAAGATACTTTACAAATCACACCGTAGGATGATACCTTTTCATCTTTTACATGAACTTTAAAATCTTTGACATACACAGAATCAATATTTTTTACTGTTTTAGAAACCTCTTTAACCGCATTCTGGATGGCATCATCAAAACTCGTTTCTGAAGAAGCTATTACTTCAATTACTTTTACAATAGGCATAATAAGGGCTTTTAATGGTGAGATAAATGTTTTAAACCATATCTGTCACAAAAGTTATTCCGCTTTTGTTGATACTTTATGAAAAACTTCCGTATTGAATTCCGGCGAAAAAACTTAAAAAGCTACCTTTGCAAAATCAATAATAAATACAGGTTGAAGCAAATTGTTTATACCAGGAAATTCACAGGCGTTTTTTTGCTGGCTTTGTTTATGCTTTGTAATACGCCCACAAAATATTTGCATGCCATATTTGCAAACCATTCGGATTTTATAAGCAAGACTTTAACCGAATCAAACCATCCTCAAATAAATGCACCCGGAATTGATTGCCATTGCCAAAGCAATGTAATAATTGCTCCATACACAATACAGCCGGGAATTGTTATTAAAGCTCCGGTTCTTTTTTTCAGTGGATATTTTATTTCCGCCGTCCAAAAATTTTCATTTTCACAACACGATTCCTTTGGCTTAAGAGGGCCGCCATCTATAAGTTAGTTTCTGCAACAGGCAATGAATATTTTGCCTGGTTGGTACAGTAAATGCACATTTTATGCTGATTTATATTCTGTAGATCGGCTCATTTTATTAACGACTATTCAAAAATCATTGATGAAAATTTTTTCTATTATAAACCTGATTGTTGTATTTAGCTTTTTATGTCTTCCATTACCTGCTCAAAAAAAAGCTGCCCGCTTTTCTTTCTCTGGAATTATTACGGATACGGCTGGTACACCATTGCCAGGTGCATCTGTTCATATTCCTGACCTGAGGAAAGGCAATGTAGCAGATGCCACAGGCCACTTTGTAATCAATAATATTCCGGCTGGCAATTATCTTGTTGAAATAAATTATGTAGGCTATAAATCCATTTTAAAAAATATGGATTTTACAAATGATGTTGTTGAAAATTTTAGCATGCAAATTTCAATTGTGGAAGAAGATGCCATTGTTATCACGGGTTCTTCAAGAGCCAGTTCCATCATCCGGAACCCGGTTCCGATTGTTTCGATCAATAAAAAATTTTTGCAGCAAAATTTAAATACAAATATTATTGACGCTATTGCAACTGTGCCTGGCATCAGCGAAGTAACCACCGGCCCGAATGTTTCAAAACCTTTTATTCGCGGCCTTGGTTTTAACAGGATTCTTACTTTATACGATGGCGTTCGGCTGGAAGGGCAGCAATGGGGCGATGAGCATGGCATTGAAGTGGATGAAAACACAGTAGACAGGGTAGAAGTGGTGAAGGGACCGGCCAGCGTAATATACGGCTCTGATGCTTTGGCCGGCGTCGTAAATCTTATTCCTGCTTCACCGCCTGCTGTAGGAAAAATTACAGGAAACTTTTTAAACGAATATCAAACCAACAACCGCCTGATTGAAAATTCCTTAACTATCGCGGGTAATACAAATGACATTACCTGGGGCGGAACTTTTACGCATAAGATTGCTACAAACTATAAGAACAAGTATGATGGCAGAGTGTATAATACAGGCTTTGGGGAAACGGATGCAGCAGCAAATCTTGGCATCAATAAAAGCTGGGGCTACAGTCATTTTGGATTTTCATTGTTTGATGACTTGCAGGAAATTCCTGATGGAAGCCGCGATTCTGCTACGCGGAAATTTACCAAACAAATTACTGAGGCAGATGATTACAGGCCAATTGTAAGTGAGGACGAATTAAATTCGTATAAAATTTCAGCGCTGCATCAACATGTGCAGCATTATAATTTTTACAATGCAAACAGTTTTGACCTGGGAAGCGGCAGGCTCACGGTAAATCTTGCATTTCAAAAGAGCGTCCGCCGGGAATACAGTCATCCTGAAATTCAAATTCCGGGATTGTATCTTTTATTAAATACCTATACTTATGATGCGAAATATTATTTTAAAGAAACAAACGGCTTTAGCATAACAGCCGGAGCAAACGGCATGTACCAGGACAATAATGTGAATAAGGGCACTGAGTTTATTATCCCATCTTACCGTCAATTTGATATCGGCCCATTTATCTACTTAAAGAAAAGAATGGATAAACTGGAGATATCGGGAGGCCTGCGCTATGATGTGAGAAATTATCGCAATAATGATTTGTATTCCATTACAAATCCTGTTACAGGGTTTGACAAGGTAGTAAGAGGCAACGATACTGCCGACGCTGATCATCTTTTTTATGCCTACAAACATTTATTTTCGGGTATGAGCGGAAGCGTTGGATTTTCGTATAAATTTAATGATCAATTTAGCATCAAAGCCAATCTTGGAAGGGGATACAGGGCGCCAAACGTTTCTGAAATTTCTGCAAATGGCGTTCATCCGGGAACGAATATTTACCAGATCGGCAACCTTGATTTCAAGCCTGAATTCAGCCTGCAGGAAGATTTCGGAGCTACTTTTAATTCAACTCATATTTCCATTACTGCAAATATTTTTAATAATACCATTCAGAATTACATTTACAATGAAAAGCTGCAAACCGCATCAGGGCAGGATTCTGTTATTGTTGCCGGCAATCAGACTTTTAAGTTTGCAGCAGCAAAAGCACAATTATATGGTGGAGAATTAAGCATTGATGTACATCCGCATCCATGGGACTGGCTGCATTTTGAAAATTCTTTATCGGCTGTATATGGCGTCAACAAAGGCGTTGAGGGAGAAGCCAAAATTTCAGACAGCGCGAAATATTTACCATTTATTCCGCCATTGCATTCCATTTCTGAATTGAGGGCTAACATTAACAAGATGGGAAATGTTTTTGAAAACGCTTTTGTAAAAATCCAATTTGAAGTGTATGCAGCACAGAACCGTGTCTTTCTTCAAAACAATACAGAAACGCCAACAGCGGGCTATCAGTTATTGAATGCAGGTTTTGGAACGGATGTTCTGAATAAATATGGAAAGCCCATGTTTAATATTTCTTTCTTCGGAAATAATTTATTGGATGTGGCTTATCAGTCCGGGCTAAACCGTCTAAAATATTTTGAACCTTACCCCGGCAATTTTACTGGTCATGACGGCATTTTCAATATGGGAAGAAATTTCAGCATTAAACTGAATATTCCATTGCGATTGAAAGATTAATAGTAAACAGACAAATAATCGCAATTTTTATTTTCTGCTTAAAGGGATTCAAAATTGCTATCTCAGGTTGTGATATACTTTCTGAACGTCATCGTCCTGCTCAAGATTGTCTACCAGCTTTAATACATCTTCAGCATCCTGCTCGGATAATTCAACGGTAGTAGTAGGTATGCGCGTTAATTCGGCAGTGATTACTTCTATTTTTCTATCGTCAAGGGCTTTGTTCATGTTGCCAAATTCAACAAATGGCGTGCGGATGATGATATTCCCTTCGCTGTCTTCGCCTATTTCTTCCAGGCCATAATCAATCAGCTCAAGCTCCAGCTCTTCAATATCAATATTTCCATTTTTGATTTTGAACTCGCCCATGTGATTAAATAAAAATCCTACGCTTCCGCTGGTGCCAAGCGATCCGTTTCCTTTATTAAAATGCATCCGCACATTGGCAACAGTTCTCGTGGGATTGTCAGTAGCTGTTTCTACTAAAACCGCCACTCCATGTGGGGCATAGCCTTCATACACCTCTTCATGGTAATCGGATTTGTCTTTGCCCATAGCACGCTTGATGGCCGCCTCCACGCGATCTTTCGGCATGTTTACGGCTTTGGCATTGATGATGCAACGGCGTAGCGCAGCATTATTATCAGGATCGGGACCACCTTGTTTTACTGCAATATCAATTTCTTTTCCGATGCGGGTAAATTGTTTTGCCATCTTATCCCAGCGGGCAAACATGGTTGCCTTTCTTACTTCAAATATTCTTCCCATTACTTATTCGTTATAACTTTTTTGGTTGATTTGCTAACGGGCAAAACTAAAATCTATATGCTATAATTAAAAATTAAAAACCAGCTCAGGATAAAAAAGTGTGAACTTTCTTTTTGGAAAGTTTTTTCATATAAAATAATTTTGCGCGCGCTTTAATTTAAATAAAAAATTGAATTCATGAAAATAATGAAGTTTGGCGGCACGAGTGTAGGAAAACCGGAAAGAATGGCTGAGATCAGGAAACTGATTACCAAAGATGATGAAATAAAAATTATTGTGCTGAGCGCACTCAGCGGCACTACTAACGCGCTTACTGAAATAAGCGATGCCTTATCAAAAGGAGATAGGGAAGATGCCAAGCAGCGCATTGATGCACTGGAAGCTCATTACCAGAATTTTATTGTGGAGCTTTTAAAAGACGAATCTTATTTCAAAAAAGCGAAAGATACGCTTGCAGAGCATTTTGAATTTTTGAATATCATCTTAAAAATTTCTTACAGCGAAGCCTTAAACAAAGACATTCTTGCCCAGGGTGAATTGCTCAGCACCAAGCTTTTCAGCATTTATTTAAACGAACAGGAGATAGCGCACGTGTGGCTTCCGGCGCTCGAGTTTATGAGCATCGACCAAAATAATGAACCGCAGGTAGCCTCCATAAGAGAAAAGCTTTCCAAGCTTCTGGATACTCATAAAGGCACCCAGATTTTTGTAACACAGGGATATATTTGCCGCAACGCAAAGGGCGAGATCGACAACCTGAAAAGAGGTGGCAGTGATTACAGCGCTTCTTTGATAGCAGCGGCTGTAGACGCTTCTGTATGCGAAATATGGACAGATATCAGCGGTATGCACAACAATGATCCGCGCGTAGTGAAAGATACAAAGCCGGTGAAACATTTATGTTTTGACGAAGCGGCAGAACTGGCTTATTTCGGCGCAAAAATTCTGCATCCCGCGAGCATCTGGCCAGCCCAATATTTTAATTTTCCCGTTAGGCTTTTAAACACGATGGAGCCTGATGCTCCGGGAACTTTGATTGAACGGGATTCTGATTCTGAAGGCGTAAAAGCAATAGCGGCAAAAGATTATATTACGGCTATTAAAATCAAAAGCAGCCGCATGCTGCTGGCTTATGGTTTTTTAAGAAAAGTATTTGAAGTATTTGAAAAATACCAGACTTCCATTGACATGGTTACTACTTCTGAAGTGGCCGTTTCGCTCACCATTGACAATGATACTTACCTCAATGATATAATCAGGGAACTGGAAATGTTTGGCAGCATTGAGATAGACAAAGCGCAGACAATCGTTTCGATAGTTGGCTATCATGTTGCCAAAACTGAAAACCTGTTGGCAAAAGTATTTGACAGCCTTACTGAAATTCCTGTGCGCATGGTGAGCTTTGGTGGCAGCCAGCATAATATTTCGATTCTTGTGGCGCATGAGCATAAAGAAAAAACTTTACAGCTTTTGAGCCACGGCCTTTTCGATTAAATGTGCTACTTCCTGATTTGGAAAATAAAAAATCAAACTATTTGTTTATCTGCTACTGTTTATTACCAAGCCGTATAGCCAACGTATTTATTCTAGTGATAACGTCTTAAAAAAAATACGAACTCACCTTCGCCGGGTAAGTTCGTATTAGTTGTCCTGTATTTGCGATTATTTATTTAGTTGCCGCATCGCGAAGGCAAAAGCCCTGCACATCATTGTTGTAGAAGCCGATGGTGTGGGAGTTTAATATGGTTCTGTCCCATGCATCTATCCTCACGTTATAACCACATCTCGGAACGCCTGCAGTATGAATCACAAAAGTTCCTGATTTGCCGCCGTTAGGCAATGTTCCGCCAACGTAGCTTAAACTGCTTGTGCCGGTGCCGTCTACATCCACTGTGGCTCCCTTAGCGGGTGTCACACTTATTGCGAATGATCCTGCATGATCATCGGTCATGCTATAGGTTCCGGTTATATCAGTCCCCGTAGTAAAGTCTGCGCAATCTCCTCCGATTGCGGGATCAATATGAATATGAACATCCGGCCTTTCTGCATCCACCCACAATGACACACTTCCGTTGGGATCATCATAAATAATGTTGGCCGCGTCTTTTGCCTGGATCCGGATTTGGTGCTTGCCTTCTTCAGTTGCATGATACCGTCCCAGTAAATCCGCAACAATGTTTGTTATCGGCGTTTGTAAAAATGGAATCCATCCCTGCGGATCCGGGTTCAAAACAACATCATTCAACGAGCCAAGCGTATCGGTGGTTATCGTTTGTGTATCCATTAAAGGCTGTTCCACGCTGCCGGGTTTTGTAACCAGGAAACGGTATTTCATTCCACCACCGGCAAAGAAAATATTTCCGATTAATTCCATGGTGCCATAGAAGGGACTGTTTTTGGCTCCGCCTAAAGACGCTGCGGAGAAGGTGGTGGCCAATCCTGTGATGTCATTGATGTCATCTACCGACATACCTCCAACTTTTTCCAAAACTACCGTAGTTTGGCCGGGGTTAACATTCTTTGGTAATGGTTTAATTTCTACGTCACACTCTTCCCAATCTCCGTAAGAGGCTACATAATTCGGATTATTTGGGGGCGGTGGCACATTCCACGAAAGAATGGCTTTCACTTTAGCTTTGCCGGCAATGCACCATTCTTTTTGATAGGGAAGAAGATTTACAGAATGCATCACGTTGTACCATAATCCATCGTTCGGGGCAGATGATATGTCGTGCACAGCCACTGAAGAGGTGCCGATATAAATGTACCCGCCCCCGAAATCCATGTAAAACGCAACATACTCTTTGCTTCCCTGGTTGCATAAATCGCCCGAATAGCCAAAAGGTTTTTTAACGATTACGCTGGCATGCAGTGTATTTAATTCGCGGTTTAGGGCCACACACTTCACTTCTTCGTAGGTGGTGTTAAATTGGAGGAGCTTGATTTTGTTAACCAGGTCAGCCCAGTTAAATCCTGTTACATTGATATTGCTTTCAACAGGTGAAAGAGCAGAAATTTTAGAAATTTCATCGAATTGTTTCATTACAATGCGGCTATCCTCAACCTGGCCTTTATATGTCTGTTGCAAATATTGCAGCGTCATCAATGGCCCCGGATCGGGCTGTGGCGGAATAGGCGGAATAAAGGGTTGTAACTTTTCGATGTTTGCTAAAAGCTGATTTTGTATAGCATCATCCAGTTTCACTCCTTTTTTAATATAGCACCATATACTATGACTTGGCGCGATTTGTATGTTTGTTTCCATCACATTGCCCCACACAGGTATCCAGTTTGGCAAATTAGCAGGGGGCAAGCTGTTCCACGAAAGGATGGCGCGTACTCTTGGAAGTATGGCAGCATCATCGCAGCATGAAGATTTTTTTGGTGTAATCTTAAGACGGACGT
Organism: Ginsengibacter sp.; assembly: GCA_051954975.1. Taxonomy (GTDB): domain Bacteria; phylum Bacteroidota; class Bacteroidia; order Chitinophagales; family Chitinophagaceae; genus Ginsengibacter. The sequence continues at coordinate 781,415 of JBQCHE010000002.1, forward strand.
TATAGCAATAGGTATCTGCCGGAAGATCATGAACATTCGTTGCGGCAACTCCTTCATCAATCCAGTTGCCGTTTCGCAGGTAGTCAATATAAAAACGTACATACTCTACACTGCCGTTCGTGCATGGGCCTCCGTTGTAGCCCGCACTTTGCTTGATGGCGATCGCAGCGTTCAGAAATTGTAAATCCGGATGATAGCTGACGCATTTTAATTCTTCGTAAAAAGTATTTCCGGCAATCTGCACTACGGGTTTTTCTTTGCTTTCTTTCAGATTTCCAAAATAATTAATGTTGGAAAGCTGCAAAGCCTTGAAATTTGACCGGAGGTCCAAATTTTGAAGGTCTTTTGTTGCATCTGTCGGCAAATCTTTTGTTGCTGTTATTTTTGTTGTTGAAATTTCCTTTGCCATGACGGTATTTTTTGGGGGTTAAAAATCTATGGTTACCCAAAAATATTGTTACCGCATTTTTGTTGGCAACACTTTTACGTGACTTTATTTCACGTATACCTACTTTTTAGCAAATGGCTTAAAAAAGGAGATATGCGGTGAGGAATGGCTATTGAATATCCGCCGATTAAGTACAGAAGCTTGTGACACTCATTGATGTGAGAAAAATAATTAAGGTTGAGCAAATAAAATTTATTGAGGCGTACAAAATTCTGCGCAGGTAACAGATTCATCAATTCTTTTAGCGTGCAGTGCCTTGTCATCCATTTTGTTTTTTCTCCGCAATTGATCAATGTTTTTACATAATGGTCCGCGCTGATTCCAAAAATTATTTCATCCGCATGGGCCCATGTATATTCCTGCTTCTTTTCTTCAAAACGAATAAATTCAACACAATTTTCACTTACCTCCGAAGGAGATGAAATGGTAATAAAATTTCTTTTATCCGAATAAATCTTATGTGCGAGTTCGCCATTTATTATGTAATTGTGAATTCTCATAAAAATTCAAAATAAGATTTTATTGTCCGTTAGTTTTTTTGCTGAAAAGTATATGAAGCGTTGATTCATGTCGTATACTCTGGGGTCTGTGAATGATTCAATCGTAATCAGAAGAGATTCTTTTTCGGCGGCAACTATCTTTTGATTTTCTTTTATGTGAAAGCCTTAAACTGTTTTCGCTAAAATGTAACATGAAATTACAGGATTTAAAAATTGCATACAGCGTCATGTAATGCTTAACTCAAATAATGATGTAACCGGTAGGGATACACAATTCAGTGGTAAAAGCAATTCACGGCGCGTCAAATCAAAATGGTAAAATAAAAATTCCCCTTATCTATCCATCTGCTGTCAGCCGGTTGGCTCTGCTGTATCGCCATAGATTTCTTCCTCATAGGATTAATCAAACCAAAACAAATTGCTACATTTATTCCTAATAAATTCAGATCAATGAAAAAAAGCGTATTGTGTATTCTGGTGGTTTTTCTGTTCATACAAATTGGCACTTCACAAAATATTTTTTTACAAAAATTCAATCATCTTCCTGTTTACTCTTCTCAAAAACCGGCTACCACAACGAATGATTGGTTGTTAGAAAAAACTCGATACACTTCGGCAGTTTACAAAAGTGAAAACGCTAAAGATTTGGTTATTACCAATGGATTGATAAGCCGTGAATTTCGCATGCAGCCTTATTTTGCCTGCTTCAGCTTTCGCAACCTGATGACGCCGAAAGAAATGATCAGGGCTATTCAGCCTGAAGCGCAAATCGAAATAGATGGAATGGATTATAATATCGGCGGCGTAAAAGGACAGTTTGAATATGCCTATATGAAATATGACTGGCTCGATAAATTTACTTCGGATGCTTCGGCCTTCCAATTAAAAAATTTTGAAGTAAGAAATATCCAAAAGCGGTTTGCGTGGACACCGCGGCGCTGGGCTTTGAACAAACAATGGCCGCCAAAAGGATTAGAAATTATTTTTTATTTTTCATCGCCAGAAAAAAGAGCGGCAAACATCCAGGTAGCAGTGCATTATGAAATGTATGATGATGTGCCGCTGATGAGCAAATGGATAACCATTGTCAATAATTCTGATAAAGAAATTACCATCAATTCATTCAAAAATGAAATTCTTTCCTTCGTGGAAGAAGAGTCGGTGGTAGGTGGCGATGGGCGCCTGGCAACACCGCATATCAATGTGCAGAGCGATTATTCTTTCGGCGACATGACTTCCAAATATGCTGACCACACCACCTACTGGCTGCCGGATACACTATATACCTCGCAGGTAAATTATAATTTGAAAACGCCGTGCCTCCTGGTGAGTAAACCTCCTGTCGGCCCTTCTTATCGTTTGCAACCTCATCAAACATTTAAGCCCTTTCATACGTATGAGATGATGTATGACAGCTATGATAAGGAGCGTTGCGGATTAGCAGAAAGAAAAATGTACCGCATCATTGCGCCCTGGGCAACTGAAAATCCTATCTTTCTTCACCTTACTTCTATAGATCCGGCGGTTGTAAAAAATGCGGTTGATCAATGTGCGGCCACCGGTTTTGAAATGATAATCCTGAGTTTTGGAAGCGGACTAAATATGGAAGATACCAGTGATGCTAATATCAATAAAATTAAATCGTTGGTCGATTATGCGCACAGCAAAGGAATTGAAATGGGCGGATACTCTTTATTTTCCAGTAGGACTATTGATGCGAAAAATGATGTGATTAATCCAAATACCGGGAAGCCCGGCGGCGCAATTTTTGGAAATGCGCCGTGCCTTGGAAGCGAATGGGGCATTGCGTATCTCAAAAAGATAAAAAGATTTATTGAAAAAACAGGGTTTGATTTATTGGAACATGATGGCCCTTACCCGGGAGATATTTGCGCTTCAACTTCGCATCCCGGCCATGATGGAAAAGACGATTCTCAGTGGAAACAATGGTGGCAGAGTATTTCATTTTATCGTGAGCTCAGGAACAATGATGTTTATATCAATGCGCCTGACTGGTATTTTTTGAACGGTACTAATAAAGTAGGCATGGGTTATCGCGAAACGGACTGGTCGTTACCGCGCGATCGCCAGGTGATTATTGAGCGGCAAAATATTTATGACGGCACGTGGAATAAAACGCCTTCTATGGGATGGACTTTTGTGCCACTTACGCAATATCATGGCGGAGGTGCGGCAGCAACGATTGAGCCATTGTCTGAACATTTGAAAGATTATGAAGCGCATCTTGTTCAGAATTTTGGAAGCGGCGCCCAGGCGTGCTATCGCGGGCCGAGATTATTTGACGCGCCTTCAACTGAAGCGCTCGTGAAAAAACAAGTTAGCTGGTACAAAAAATACCGCGATATTTTAAACTCGGATATCATTCACCTGCGCCGCGCGGATGGCCGTGATTACGATGCGATGCTTCATGTTAATCCGCGTTTGAAAGAAAAAGGATTGCTAATGGTCTATAATCCGTTGGATACGCCTATCACCAGGGAGATTAAAGTTCCGTTGTATTACACAGGGATTTCGCGCAGCGCCACAGTGAGCGAAAAAGAAGGGAAAAAAATAAAATATCCGCTTGATGAAAATAAAAATATCGTGTTACGGTTATCCATACCTGCAAATGGTTATAATTGGTTTTTGATTGAATAAAAATGAACTGGGTTCTGTTTTTAATTTACATTTTACAATTAATGAAGGTGATATTTTTATATTTCATTTTTATATTTCTAAAATACTTCCCGGTTTATCGTATTAATTTTTAAATAAATGCTGTGAAACTAAAATCTTTGTTATTTGTTGCTTTACTATTCCCGGTGTATTTCGGTCATGCTCAAAATACGCATAAGACAAAAAATGTTGTCTTGATTTTAATTGATGGTTATCGCTGGCAGGAGCTTTTTAATGGCGCTGATTTTAATTTGCTGAATGATAAGAAAAACAACGGAGGTGATTCTTTACAACGTTTCAAAAAATACTGGTCAGGAAATTTAGAGGAAAGAAGAAAAAAATTAATGCCTTTTACATGGAACCAAATTGCAAAGCATGGACAATTGTATGGAAATCGCAACCTTGGTAATTTTGTGAACGTGGCAAATCCATATTGGTTTTCTTATCCGGGCCGTGCAGAAATTTTGAGCGGTTTTGTGGATACGGCGATCAATTCAAACGAGTATGGAAGCAACCCAAATGCGAATGTGCTTGAGTTTATTGATAATCAAAAAGAATATAAAGGCAAAGTGGTTACGTTTGCTTGTTGGCGCGCCACAGGACGATGTCTGCATAAAGACAAAAGCTCAATGCTTATCAATGTTCCATGGGAAAACATTACCGGAAGCAATCTTACTGAAGCAGAAATTCTTGCAAACGAAATGCAGCACTTTATTCCTCAAATCTGGGGCGATGATGAGCGCCTCGATGCAAATGTATATGCTCTCGCGAAATCGTATATCATGGCGCATCATCCAAAAGTTACTTACATTGATTTTGGCGATACCGATGAATATGCCCACTCAGGCAAATATGACAATTATCTTGATGATATTCATAACCTCGATGCCATGATTGGAAAGCTTTGGGAGATGATGCAAAAGGATGCTTTCTATAAAAATAATACCACATTTTTTATTGTTCCCGATCATGGAAGAGGTGTGGATGCTGAGTGGACAGACCATGGCAGCGGCACACCGCACAGCAATGAAACGTGGTTTATGGTAATGGGCCCCGACACCAGGCCTTTAGGTGAAATGAACAACAAGCAGCAAATATTTCAAACGCAATATGCAGCTACCATTGCCAACTTGTTGGGATTTGATTATATGGTTCGGGGAAAATCTGTCGGAGAAAACATAAAAACGGTGCACGGCAAATAGTGAGCAATCAATATGCTTTTTGCCTCAGGCGCCCAATTTGAGGGAGATTTTATTTATAATGGAAATGTGGACCAATGGCAAAGACTTACGAACAGTTTTGAATTGAATGTGCTGATGCAGTTGTATATAACCCTGATAACGTAGCAGCGGCTATTCAAAGCCAATACGGAGGAAATGATGATGTAAATGCTTTGATGTGGATTTTGAAAGATTGAAGTGGTAATGATTCATTCTGAGCGAAATAAAAATCTGCATTAAAAGTCGTTTTACTGTATATTTATTTGACCAGGCAAACAAAGGAGCGCACCGTCGCTTCTTTGTTTGGTGGCCATAAAAAATGATTGGGATGACTTTGAACGAAGGAGTTGCATTAATAAAAACGGACAAAATCGATTCTTTCAAAGCGGCTACCTGGGCTGATTTAGGTTGTGGCTCCGGACTTTTTACGTATGCTTTAGCCAGTTTGTTGAAAGATGAAAGCGTCATTTATGCGGTGGATAAAAACATATCTTCATTCAATAAAAATCCTTTTTTAAAAAATATTTTGATAAAACCGGTTGAACTAAATTTTGAAAAAACATCTTTGCCTTTTAATAAGCTGGATGGAATATTAATGGCTAATTCACTTCATTATGTAAAGAATAAAAAAGATTTTCTTGAAAAAACAAAAACTTGTCTTAATACAGATGGTTGTTTTCTGATTGTGGAATATGATATGGAAACAGCCAATCATTGGGTTCCGTATCCAATAAATTTTTCATCATTGAAAAAATTGTTTCATGATGTTGGTTTTTCATTTGTTGAAAAAATAAATGAAAGGCCTTCTGTTTTTAACCGCGCCAATTTGTATTCGGCAATAGTAAAACACACATAATTATTTAACTAACGGCTATGGATACACGAAGAGAATTTTTAAAGAAAGCATCTATGCTTGCGGGCGGCATGAGTCTTTGGAGCAGCCTTCCTGCGTCTATTCAAAGAGCGATTGCTATCAATCCCGAAGAAGGATCCACATTTATGGATGCTGAACATGTTGTTTTCCTGATGCAGGAAAACCGCTCGTTTGATCATTGCTTTGGAACTTTACAGGGTGTACGCGGATTTAATGATCCAAGATTTATTTCCCTGCCTGGCGGCGATCCTGTATGGTTGCAAATTAATAATGAAGGAAAAAAATATGTGCCGTTCCGGCTGAATATAAAAGACACCAAGGCCACCTGGATGGGCGGCCTGCCTCATTCGTGGGCCAATCAAACTGACGCACGCAACAATGGAAAATACGATAAGTGGCTTGAAGCGAAACGCCCTGGCAACAAGGCATACAAAGACATGCCGTTGACGATGGGGCATTACTCACGTGAAGATATTCCTTTCTATTACGCCCTGGCAGATGCATTCACAGTTTGCGACCAAAACTTTTGCTCGTCGCTCACCGGAACTACCACCAATCGCACTTTTTTCTGGGCCGGGAAAGTTCGCCCGGAGCCCGGCGCGCCGGCCGATGTGCGTAATTCTGATTTATACTACAACCGCGAAGCTAACTATAAAACTTTTCCGGAAAGACTTGAGGACAATGGAATTTCGTGGCGCGTGTATCAAAATGAACTTAGCCTACAGACGGAGTTGGAAGACGAAGCCGATAGCTGGCTTTCGAATTTTACGGATAATAACCTCGAATGGTTTAGCCAGTATAATGTTCGTTTTCACAAAGCGCATATTGATTTTTTGAAAAAACGAACAGGCGAATTACCTGATGAAATTGCCGCCTTACAAGTTGATCTGAAAAAGGCGAATAAAAATCATGCAAAGAAAATTCAGAAAAAAATTGATCAGAAGCAACAGCAGCTTGAAAAGTATAAAAATGAAATAGTAACCTGGAGCCAGGAAAATTTTGACAAGCTACCTGACAATAAAAAAAATCTTCATAAAAAGGCTTTTACTACCAATGTGAACGATCCGGATTATCATAAGGTAGAAATGTTTACGTATGATGACAACGGAACAGAACGGAATATTTTGTTACCCAAGGGCGATGTATTACACCAGTTTAGAGAAGATGTGAACAAGGGAAAACTTCCTACTGTTTCGTGGCTGGTAGCGCCGCAATATTTTTCAGATCATCCCAGTGCGCCGTGGTTTGGCGCCTGGTACGTTTCGGAAGTATTGGATATTTTAACAAAAAATCCGGAGGTATGGAAGAAGACAATTTTTATTCTGAATTACGATGAAAACGACGGATACTTTGATCACATTCCTCCTTTTACTGCGCCGCGGCCCGGTGATGTAAATAGTGGTAAAGTTTCTGAAGGAATTGATACCGCTCTGGAATATGTAACGTTGCAGGAAGAATTGTCGCGGGAAACGGTTGACAAGGAGGATGTGCGCGAAAGCCCTGTTGGCTTGGGTTATAGAGTTCCAATGGTGATTGCGTCTCCATGGACGAGAGGCGGATGGGTAAATTCTGAAGTATTTGATCATACCTCAACTTTACAATTCTTAGAAAAATTTCTATCCAAAAAAACAGGAAAAGAAATCAGGGAATCCAACATTACCGACTGGCGAAGAACCGTGACCGGTGATCTTACTTCCGCATTCAGAAGATACAATGGAGAAGAAATTATATTGCCGGAATTTATAAAAAGAGATTCTTTTGTTGAGAAAATTTATAATGCAAAATTTAAAAAGCTTCCAACAGATTTCAGGGCATTGCATCCTGGCGAAATCAATGAGGTTAAAAATAATCCTTTGTCAACCTTGCTTTCGCGCCAGGAACCGGGTATCAGAAATTCATGCGCACTTCCTTACCAGCTTAACGCCGATGGGAAATTGAATAAAGATAAAAATGCTTTTGAAATCACTTTTTCTGTGGCAAATGACTTGCCTGCATTGCAAGCAGACGGTGCGCCGTTTAACGTGTATGTGCCCGGAAAATATTCTTTCTCGGAAAATAATCAAAAAATTGTGGAAGATGTGAAAGCCTCGTCGTTTGCAGTGCGTAGTGGTGAAGAAGTGCAGGCGAATTGGCCTCTTGAAAATTTTGAAAACGGAGTCTATCATTTAAAGGTGTATGGGCCAAATGGATTTTTCAGGGAGTATACTGGTGATAAAGACGATCCTGCATTACTTGTAAGCTTTGCGTATGAAAAAATGAATAATTCGCCGCAGAAATTTTCGGGAAATGTTATTTTGATTTTGGAAAATACAGCAGAAGTAAATCTTCCGATCGAAATAGTGGATAACAGTTATAAAAATCCGCTTCAATCGTTTGAACTAGCCGCATCACAAAAAAAGGAAATTGTCCTAGATCTTTCTAAAAGCCATAACTGGTACGATACTTCAATCAAGGTTAAAGGAAAGGATACATTTGAAAAAAGATTTGCGGGTAGGGTAGAAACCGGAGCACCAGGCAAATCTGATCCCTTTATGGGCAGAGTATAGAAATTGGATACCATGCAAGCAAATGTTTGCGGCATTGCTATAATTTTATTTACATTCATATTTATTCTGAAAAATCAATCCATATCAAAAACAAAACAATGAAAAGAAAAGATTTTATTAAGAATACCGCGCTTGCCGGTATCGGGTTATCTGTATTTCCTTCCTCAAATATTTTTGCTTCATCTGCAGACACTCCCAAAATCCGGATGGCAATAATCGGCGTTGGAGCAAGAGGCAAAAATCATCTCGATTTACTTTTGAGAAGAGATGATGTAGACTTGGTGGCCATCTGCGATGTAGATGACAGGGTGTTAAAAGAGTCAAAAGCGATAATAGAAAAGAGTGGAAAGAAAATGCCGAAAATTTATACCGGCGATGATTATGCCTGGCAAAAATTAGTGCAGTATGAAAAGCCTGATGGCGTTTTAATTGTTACGCCCTGGGAATGGCATAAACCAATGATTATGGGGTCGCTTGAGGCCGGCCTGAAATATGTGGCTACCGAAGTAATATTGGGAATTACTTTGCAGGATCATTGGGATGTAGTGAAAGCGGCAGAAAAATATAATGCGCATGTGATGATGCTGGAAAACGTATGTTATCGCAGAGACGTAATGGCTGTGTTGAATATGGTGCGGCAGGGTTTATTTGGCGAATTGATTCACCTGCAGGGCGGTTACCAGCATGATTTGCGGGGAGTATTGTTTAACGATGGCGTAAATACGTATGACCACGGAGTAGAATTTGGTGAAAAGGGTTTTTCAGAAGCAAAATGGAGAACGGAACATTCTATACACCGCAACGGCGATTTATATCCTACGCATGGCATCGGGCCGATAGCTGAATATATTGATATTAACCGCGGCAACCGCTTCCTCACGCTATGCTCATTCGCATCAAAGGCAAGAGGCCTTCACAAACACGTTGTGGATGTGGCAGGAGAAAATCATCCGAATGCAAAGGTAAAATTTAAAGCAGGTGATGTTATCACTACTTCGATTAATTGTGCGAATGGAGAAACGATCTTATTACAGCATGATACCAATTCACCGAGGCCTTATTCACTTGGTTTTCGTGTACAGGGTACCGAAGGGCTGTGGATGGATGTGAACCAGAGTGTGTATATCCAGAATAAATCGAAAAAGAATGATGAATGGGATAATGAAAAAGATTGGTTTGATAAATACGATCATCCGCTTTGGGCAAGATGGAGCAAAGAAACCAAAGGCGCCGGCCATGGAGGCATGGACTTTTTCGTGATTCACGCTTTTGTGGAATCTATAAAAAGAAAAACACCCACCCCACTGGACGTATATGATGCAGCCGCATGGAGCGCCATCACACCGCTAAGCGAGCAATCAATTGAGTTGGGCAATCAAACGATAGAATTTCCTGACTTTACCGGCGGTCAGTGGATGTACCGGAAGCCTGTTTTTGCTTTGAATGATGAATATTAATTGAACTAATTCTAAAAAAATCCTCCCGATTTTAAAACCGGGAGGATTTTTTGCTTATGCAATTTATCAGGATTTCGAAGGTTTAGCAGGGCGCACTTCAACTTTGCTGGGCAATGTTCTTGCAGGCATTTGCAAAAGGTCGGCAACAATCTGGCCAATATCTTCCGGCTGAATTTTCCATGAATCTGCATCGCTTGGCGTATGGTTGTCAAAATGAGTCGCAACGGAACCAGGCATGATGGTCGAAACTTTTATATCATATTTCCGCAGATCCAGCATGATGGCCTGCGAAAAGCCTACCAGCCCAAATTTACTGGCATTATAAGCAGCACCATTTTCAAAAAAATTAGTTCCTGCAAGGCTCGCTATCGTTACGATGTATCCCTTATTTTTTTTCAGCTCGTCCACGCAGGCTTTTACACTGTGAAACACGCCTGTGAGGTTGGTGTCTATCATGCTTTTCCAATCATCCTCCGTTAAATCAAGAATGGAAGCAAAATGTCCCACGCCTGCATTTGCAACCAATACGTCAAGCCGGCCGAAATGATCGATAACTTTTTTTACGGCTTTTTGTTCACTTGCCATCGAGCTTACATCCGATTCCAAAGCCAGTACTTTAGAACCATCAGCAGATAGGGAAGCAGCGGCCTTTTCGGTTTCGGCGAGGTGCCTGCTGGAAATAGCTACGCTCATACCCAGCGCGGTTAGCGCTCTTGCAATACCCAGCCCGATTCCTTTGCTTCCGCCGGTGATATAGGCCACTTTGTTTTTTATATTGTTCATTTTTAGATCTTATTAAAATTGGATTGTATCAGGTTTTATTTTTATGTAGAATAAAAAACTTAATTATTTATTGGTTTACTACACTTCGGGCGGCAATTCATCCAGCCTGTTATCTTTGATGAACTTGTCCTTAACCGAGGTAAATTCTTCCACAAGTTTTGAGGCGATATTTAAGGTTTCATCGGCCTTTGAGTGTATTTCAGGCAATTGTTTTTCTAAGAGATTGTTGCCAAGATTGATATTTTCAGCTTCTAACTGGGCGATCTTTTTTAATAATGAAGTCTGACTGTTTACGATGTCATCCAGCTCGCGGATCATCTTTTCCATCGAGCTGAGTTTTTCTCTCTTGTCCATGAGAAATCATTTTTTTCATCAAATGTGAATCAAATATTGTTCCTTTTTTAAAGTTTGAAAAGTTGAGAGTGTACATAGTCTGGAAAAGATATTAAAAACAGTAAAGCAATAAATAGACGGATTTTTTATTTTTTTGAATGTTTGATGAAAACTCCGCCGAAGAACAGTTTGGAAATTCTTTATGTCAAGTGTAACTTTACAAATTAAATGATTAGAAGCATTAGTCATAAGGGTCTGAGACAATTATGGGAGAGCGGTAAAAGCCCAAAATTACCTCTTGATCAGATTAACAGAATTAAGCAAATGCTGGAGGTGATAGATAGCGCTCAGAATGTGCCACAGGATTTCGAATTTTTTAAAAGTTGGAGAATTCATCCACTTAAAGGACAAAGGAAAGGTTATTGGAACCTTAGTGTTAAAGAGAACTGGCGAATCATTTTCAGATTTGTAGCTCAGGATGCCTTTGATCCTGACTATATTGATTATCATTAAAAATTTTAATTATGGTCTTAAAAAGAAACATGCCTTTAATTCATCCGGGAGAACTTTTAAAAGCTGAATTGATAGAAGCGAATGGGCTAACGATTACTGAAGTGGCATCTATGCTAAAAGTATCAAGGCAGGCTCTGTCTAATATTATTAATCAAAAAGCAGATATAAGCCCTGAAATGGCTTTGCGAATCACTACTGTATTTGGCGGCACAGCCGATATTTGGTTAAGATTACAGGCGAAGTACGATCTTGCAAAAGCGGCAACGAAGATCAGCAAGCTTAAGTTTACACCTTATAAAGAAAGCGCTTAAGCATCAATAGGCTTTTAATCTTTCACCATTTACGATTAGCCTATTCAGTATCGTATGCCCACTTTATCAAAGTTGCGCCCCAGGTAAATCCGCCACCAAAAGCAGCAAGAACAATCAGATCGCCTTTATGTAACTGTTTTTCCCATTCCCATAAACATAATGGAATGGTTGCTGAAGTGGTATTCCCGTAGCGTTGAATGTTGATCATTACCTTGTCCATGCTAAGGCCCATGCGATTGGCGGTGGCATCAATAATTCTTTTATTGGCCTGGTGAGGTACCAGCCACGCGATATCATCGCCTGTGAGATGGTTTCGTTCGAGCAATTCATAAGAAACGTCTGCCATCCCTTTTACGGCAAATTTGAAAACGGCAGGTCCTTCTTGGTAGATAAAATGTTCTTTAGCCATCACGGTTTCGATAGATGCGGGTTTTGCAGAGCCACCAGCTACCATTTTCAGGTATTCGCAACCGACGCCATCGGTTTTTAAAAGACTATCCTGTATGCCATAGCCATTTTCATCAGGTTCTAACAAAATAGCGCCTGCGCCATCGCCGAAAAGCACACAGGTTTTCCTGTCGCTGTAATCTACAATCCCGCTCATTTTATCGGAGCCCACCACCACTACTTTCTTATAACGTCCGCTTTCAATTAAAGAAGCGCCTGTGGTTACGCCAAATAAAAAGCCGGAACAAGCGGCAGATAAATCAAATCCAAAAGCATTGGCTGCGCCTATTTCGTAGGTAATAATATTGGCAGTGGCCGGGAAAGTCATATCTGGCGTAACGGTGCAGCAAATCAGGCAATCTATTTCGAGCGGATCTATGCCTCTTTTTCTGCACAATTCTTTTACCGCCGGCACAGCCATTTTTGAGATACCCATGTTTTCACCTTTCAAAATTCTTCTTTCTTCCACGCCGGTCCTGGTTTTTATCCATTCGTCCGAAGTTTCAACCATGGTTTCGAGTTCGGCATTTGTGAGCCTGTAATCAGGCACGTAGCCGCCTACGGCCGTTATTGCAGCAGAAATTTTATTATTCATTCTTATTCAAAATATTTTAGTTATGGCGATAAAAATACGACTTCCGGGCTATTCAATCGCTAAATGGCCTTTTTAAAGCGTATCGAAAGGCATTGACAAGTTTGTTAATGCATACACTAACAGGTTAAGAATAAAAAAATTTGTGAATTTGTCTACCTACCGGTAGCCTGCCCGTCCGGTAGGCAGGGCAGGTTAGTTTACTGGTACTCATTGAAATTTCTGGCCATAACACGATGTTTTTTAAAACAATTGTTATTCACCGATATTTGTAAAAGAAATGTTACAGATTGTAATTGCCTGATATGGATTATAATGAATTGTTGTACACAGACGAGGAACTTCTCCATGAAATAGCTGAAGGCAGCCAGGAAGCTTTTAAATTATTCTACAGGCGCTACTGGGAGGAGATGTTCGTTACAGCCACCAACGCATTGCGAAATAAGGAGGATGCTGCCGATGTGGTGCAGGATATTTTTCTTTCTATTTGGAACCGGAGAAATGAGTTAGACATCAGGGAATCAGTTGCAGCCTATCTTCATTCCAGCGTGCGCTACAAATGCATCCATTATATTGAAAAAAATATTACGCGGCACGATTATCTCGTGCATCTGGCGGATGTAGCTGTTAGTTTTTCTCATCCCAATGCAGAAATAAATCTGCAATTGAAAGAATTGGAACAAACCATCAGAAACTCTATCGCCAGGATGCCGCCCAAAATGCAAAGAGCCTATAAGCTAAGCCGGCAGGAGCATCTGAGCTATAAAGAAATTTCAAACAGAATGAGCATATCTGTAGAAACAGTTAAGAAACACATTCAACATGCACTTTATTTTATCAGGAAAGATCTTCCTCCTTATAGCTTTGTGCTGATAATTGTAGTCATTCTTTTCTTTAGCTAAAAAAAAAATTAATTTTTTTTACCCCTCTGCCACCTTTCAGCGGACTAACTAATAATTACAAGTTGGATGAATATTAAACAAGCCAAAGAATTACTCTCAAAATACCAGGCAGGGACCACAACCGGTTCGGAAAATGAACTGGTGGAACGGTGGTACAATCAACTCGTAGAAACCGGCGAATGGAAATGGTCGAAGGGAGAAAAGGAAATGACGCAAAAATTGATCGAGGCACGTTTGATGAAAAAGATAAATGCAGGCGGCCCGCACCGGCGACCGGTTTTTTATCACATAAGATTTCAACGATGGGCAGCCGCGACTGTTATTTTATTGTTCTCGGCCATTGGTTATTTTTTGATAAATCATCATAAGAGTAAGCCGCAGCAAATTGCTAAAGTGGTAAGTAATGATGTAAAAGCGCCTCAGCAAAATAAAGCGGTCATCCGGCTTGCGAATGGTAGAATGATTTATTTGGATAGTGTAGGAAACGGCGCTCTCGCGTTGCAGGGAAATGTGCAATTGATGAAACTTTCCAATGGCCAAATTGCCTATACGCACGAGCGGGGCGAAGTATCAACAAAAATGGAATACAATACTTTGTCGAATCCGCGGGGAAGCAAAGTAATTCATGTGGTTCTTTCTGATGGAAGTAAGGTATGGCTTGATGTAGCCTCTTCTATTACGTATCCGGTGTCTTTTACCGGAAAGGAAAGAAAAGTATCAATAACGGGCGAAGCGTATTTTGAAGTAGCTCATGATGCGATGAAACCATTTTATGTAAACCATCGCGATATGAATATCCGCGTATTAGGAACTCATTTCAATGTAAATGCATTTGAAGACGAAGGAACAGACATTAAAGTAACCTTGCTCAAAGGGAAAGTAGAAGTGAATAACCAAATCAGTAAGGAAACACTCAAACCGGGGCAGCAGGCAATAGTAAACAATAAAATAAAGATTTTTAATGATGTGGATTTGGATGAGGTGATGGGCTGGAAAAACGGTTATTTTGAATTTAATAATTCAGACCTTGCGAATGTGTTGTCGCAGGTTTCGCGGTGGTACAATGTAGATGTGGTTTACAAAGGGTATAATAAGCCGCGGCAATTTATGGGTGAAATCCAAAGAGACCTGAATTTATCGGAAATATTGAAAATTTTAGCAAAAAATGGTATTCAGTTTCAAATTGAGGGAAACAAATTAATTGTATTGCCTGATAAAATTTAAAAGTAAAAAAATAAAATTTTTGGATTGCTGAAATGAAAACAGGAAAGTGTTGAAGCCACTTCCCTGCCATGTAAGTTTTAGTTGTCCATTGTGAACTCGTACATATCATCAATTTTTAAACTAAAACCAAAAACAAATTTATGAATTTAGAGGCCAATTATCCAAAGCGGGCCCTTTTAAAAAAATCCCTGCTGATTATGAAGATTTTTTTCTTCCTTTTCTTCGCAAGTTGCCTTACCGCAAGCGCCGAAGGAACTGCACAAAACGTAACTTTATCCGCCAGCAATGTGCGGCTGGCAAAAATCTTCAAAGAAATTAAAAAGCAAACGGGCTTTGTTTTCTTTTACGACGCCAATGTGTTGCAGTCTGCCAGGCCGGTAAGTATTCATGTAAAAAATGAACCGCTTGAAGCAGTGCTGAAACAAAGCCTGGCAAATCAATTTCTTGATTTCTCCATTGAAAAAAAGACGATTACAATTTTCAAATCGAATTTGCACCTGCAGGCTGAAGCCTCATCAATCGTAAAGATTGCTCCTTTACGGATAATCAGCGGTACGGTGAAAGATGCCCAGGGCTATCCGCTTGCCGGCGTTTCCATTCTTGTAAAAGGCACCACAAAAGGCACCAGCACTAACGCGGATGGCTCATTTTCTATCGATGCCAATCCCGGCGATGTGCTCGAATTTTCAATCGTTGGCTATAAAAATAAAAATGTAACTGTTGGTCAAAGCACCACGATAGCTGTCGTAATGGAAATTGAAGCTGTGGTAGGAAGTGAAGTGGTGGTAGTGGGATATGGTACCCAAAAGAAAGCTACTTTAACCGGTTCGGTTTCCGAAGTAAAAGGAAAGGACCTGGTGAAAAGCCCTCAGCCTAATTTATCTAACTCATTGGCAGGAAGGTTCTCAGGATTAGTAGCTAACAACCGCAGCGGTGAGCCCGGATACGATGGATCCAATATCACCATCCGCGGATTTGCTACTACAGGAAGCAATGATGTGCTGGTGGTGGTAGATGGCGTTCCCGGCCAATTGGGCGGCCTTAGCAGAATTGACCCGAATGATATTGAAAGTATTTCCATTTTAAAAGATGCTTCTGCAGCAATTTACGGTAGCAGAGCTGCGAATGGTGTAATACTTGTCACTACCAAAAAAGGCAAACTGGGTAAGCCGATAGTAACTTATAAATTTAACCAGGGATTTTCTTCGCCCACTGTTTTGCCTAAATTAGCTGATGCGGCCACCTATGCAGCAATTGCTAATGAGATAGATTATTATAATAATCCTGCCGGCGGATTGAACCAGAATTATACTGAAGAAGAAATTGACAAATTCAGGAACGGCTCTGACCCTATAAATTATCCAAATACCGACTGGGAAAAAGCATCCTTAAAGAAATTTGCTTTGCAAAATGAGCAAAACCTGGCTGTAAGCGGCGGAACTGATAAAGTGAAATACTATCTGTCGCTCGGGACCATTTACCAAGACGGATTATATAAAAACAGCGCCACCAAATATAACCAGTATAATTTTCGCGGCAATGTGGATGCAAACATTACTGACCGGTTCAAGATTGGCTTTTCACTGGCAGGACGTGATGAACAAAGACAATTTCCCACTTCAAGCGCAGGCAATAATTTCCGTTCTATTTACAGGGCTTATCCTACCGTAATTGCGGTGTACCCGAATGGCGATCTCTCTACAGGAATTGAAAATAACAACCCCGTAGCTTTGGGAACCTCAATAGGTGGATTAAATCAAAACCCTACTCAATATTTTAACGGCATATTGAAATCGAGTTATCAACTGCCCTTCGTCGATGGCTTGTCAGTGGATGGATTTTTAGCAGTAGATCGTTCTTTTAATTTTAGTAAGGCTTTTAATAAGACCTACAATCTTTACAATTATAATAAAGCCGATAATTCGTACACTCCGGTATTGGCGGGCGGCTCGGGTGGAGCGCCTACGCTCAATGAATCGCAAACTAATAACTCATTAACCACCGCCAATATAAAATTGAATTATGACAGGCAGCTCGGTGACCATCATATTGATGCTTTTGCTGGCTATGAACAAAGCGTCAACAAGCAGGAATTCTTTTCTGCATCAAGATTAAACTACCCCACTGCCCAAACACCCGAATTATCACAGGGTGGAGCTGCAGCCACTGATAAAAATAATGCAGGCTCCAGCTACAATTTTACAAGAAGAAGTTTTATAAGTAAAGTAAGCTATAACTACGCTGAAAAATATATTGTGGAAGGGCAGTTGAGGATAGATGGATCTTCCATATTCCCTGAAGGAAAAAGATACGGATATTTTCCTTCAGTATCAGCAGGATGGGTTTTATCAAAAGAAAAGTTTTTTCAGAATATCGGCTTCATCGACATGCTGAAGATAAGAGCCTCGTATGGTACACTCGGAAATGACAATGTAGGCCAATTCCAATATTACAATAATTACGCCTTTAATAACTCCTATGTTCTTGGAGGCCAAATCCAGTCGGGAATTGATTTGATAAAACTGGCAAATCCTAACATTACATGGGAGGTTGCTAAAAAAACAGATATAGGGCTTAATGCCAACTTCCTTAAAGACTTTAATATTGAATTGATCTATTTTAAACAAGATCGTTCTGATATTCTTGCCTTCAGAAATGCTTCTGTGCCGCAGGTTACGGGCATTGTAAATCCTTATGGAGGCGATCCGCTGGTACCGGCTGAAAATATTGGTAAAGTGAACAATCGCGGTTTTGAAGGTTCTTTAGGCTACAAGCATAATGGTACAATTGATTTTGGCGTATCGGTAAATGCTACCTATGCAAAAAGCAAAATTATCTTCATTGATGAAGCTCCGGGAGCTTTACCTTATCAAAGGCAAACCGGCAGGCCATTGTACACTTACTTACTCTATAATGCTATCGGGATTTTCAGAAGCGAAGATGAGCTGAATAAAATTCCTCATGTGCCGGGTGCAAAGGTAGGCGACCTGATCTACCAGGACTATAATAAAGATGGTCAAATTAATGCGGATGATCAGACGCGCACGCCATATGGCAATACGCCGCTACTTACCTATGGTTTGGTATTAAATGCAGGCTATAAAAACTTTGACCTGTCGGCAGTATTGGCCGGACAATCAGATGTAAGCCAATACATTTTACCGGAGTCAGGACAGGTAGGAAATTTTTATAGTAGCTGGGCGGATAATCGCACAAGCCCTAACAATCCCAACGGATCATACCCGAGAGTGGATACAAGAACGTCCGCAGCCATAAGTGGTGGCTTATACAACAGCACTTTCTGGTTATATGATGCTTCGTTCCTGCGACTAAAAAATATTGAATTGGGTTATACACTTCCCGAACATTTGTTATCGTCTATTAAGATTCAACAGGTAAGGGTATACGCCAATGCTTTCAATTTATTAACGTTCACCAAATTAAAAGATGTAGATCCGGAAGGAAACAGTGGCAGTGGCCAATTTTATCCACAGCAGAAGATCGTCAACTTTGGTATTAATGTTCAATTCTAAAATCGTAAAAATGAAATTCAATAATATAATTTATAATATTAGTGCACTGGTTATAACAGCCATGTTGCTTTTTGGCTGCAAAAAAGATTTTTTGGATGTAACGCCAACGGATCGCGTTTCAGACGCCGCCATTTTAAATGATTCCACCTTATTTGAAAAGTATGTGATTAACCGGTATATGGGAGTAAAGCTCACTGATAAAGAAGCGGAAGGAACACCTCCGGGTTTTGGCAGAGGCTTTGAATATGCGATGTGGTCTTCGCTGACTGATGAATCCATTTACAATAACGACGACAATACCTGGCTGATTCAAAGAGGGCAGTTAGCTCCTGAAAACACCGGAATCGCAGGCACATTCTGGGGAAGAAGCTACAGAAGCATCAGGGAATGTAATTATGCCTTGAATAATATCGACAAAGTAAATATGAGCGATTTCCATAAAAAAAGATTGGAAGGCGAAATTAAATTCATAAGGGCTTACCGCTATTTTGATATCATAAGGAACTACGGCGGCGCAGTTTTGATGGGCAACAAAGAATACAACCTCACCGATGATCTCCAGGATCCGTCGCTGTTTAGCAGGGCGAGTATTAAAGAATCTATTGATTATACCGTAGCACAGTTGGATACAGCCGCTTTAACGTTACCTACAGACAATGATGACTCATGGATATTGGGAAGAGCTACCAAAGGCGCCGCCCTCGCTTTGAAAGCCCGGTTGTTATTGTATGCTGCAAGCCCGCTTTATAATGCAGGCACCTGGCAGGCCGCAGCCGATGCTGCTAAAGCCGTGATGGATATGGGTAAATACAGTATTTACCAGGGCGGGTATGGGAAACTATTTTTAACGCCCGACAATCCTGAAATCATTTTTGAAAGGTTATATGCGCAGGGAGCTAGGCACGTTTGCCTCGAAATTTCCAACGGTCCGAATGGATATGATGGATGGGGCGGAAACCTGCCTTTACAGAATTTGGTGGATGATTATGAAATGATGGATGGCAAACCCATTACTGATCCTGCATCGGGTTACGATCCGCAAAATCCGTATGTAAACCGTGATCCCCGTTTTTATGCCACTATTTTGTATAATGAAGCTCAGTACAGGGGAAGTAAAGTAGAAACTTTTATTCCCGGTGGAAAAGACAGCAAGGATGGTCCGTCTAACTGGAATACTTCAAAAACGGGCTATTATCTTAAAAAATTTATGAACGATCAATTGCCGATTGATAACCCCTGGGATATTGCAGGAACGCAGCCCTGGATTTATATGAGATACGCTGAAGTTTTATTAAATTATGCAGAAGCCGAAAATGAAGCAGCAGGGCCCAATCCAAGCGTGTATGCTGCCGTAAACCAGGTGCGCGAAAGAGCCGGTGTAAATATGCCCGATCTTCCGGCTGGCCTTTCACAGGATGAAATGCGCCAGAGGATCAGGATGGAACGTAGAGTAGAATTGGCTTTTGAAGAATTCAGGTATTATGATGTAAGGAGATGGAAAATTGCCGATCAAAAAGAAAATGAACCGGCCTATGGTATAGAGGTGGATAAAGATGGAAACAATTTCACCTACAAACGAAAAATTGCTTTAGACGGCAAAAAATTTAATGTTCAAAATTATTGGCTACCGATTCCACGCGCAGAAATTCAGGCTTCGAACGGAAAACTTGAGCAAAATCCAAACTATTAAAAGCCAGGTAATGAAGTATGACGACCTTTAATCGGTCGTCATACTTTTATGGAATGTCAAATCAAACGATAATATTTCTGCACACTAATCCTTCTTTATAATTACCCCTCATGGCAGTAAACAAACATGTAAGCATCTTTTTTATTTTGATTGTCGGTTTACTCTTAATCTCTGCTTGCTCAAAAAGCCAGGGCAAACAAGAAAATCCCGGAGCGGGAATGCCTTCGTCAAAATATATTGAAGCTACCATCGACGCTTCACAAACTTTTCAAACGATTGATAATTTTGGCGCCTCAGATGCATGGTCGTTCCAGTTTTTGGGAAACTGGCCTCAGCAAAAAAAAGAAGCTATTGCTGATTTGCTCTTTAGCATGGATACAGCCGCAGATGGCAGTGTAAAAGGGATTGGACTTTCTTTATGGCGGTTCAATTTTGGAGCAGGCAGCGCACAACAAGGCACCGCAAGCGGCATTGCCGACGAATGGAGAAGAGCCCCTTCATTTTTGAAAACCGATGGCACGTATGACTGGAAAAACCAACAGTCACAAATTGAATTTTTACAAGCCGCGCAGCGCAGGGGCGTGCAACAATTTCTTGGGTTTTTCAACAGTCCTCCTATTCAATTTACCAAAAACGGCAAAGCCTTTTCTTCTGACGGCAAGTGCAATTTGGACAGCACAAAATACCAGGCATTCAGTCAATACATTGCCGATGCTATCAATGGTGTTAACCAATATGCCGGTATTTCTTTTGATTATATCAGCCCGGTAAATGAGCCCCAATGGGACTGGAAAGATGGCGGACAGGAAGGAAATCCTTACACCAATCACGAAATATCCCAACTAGTAAAATCTATTAACCAGGCTTTCCAATCGAGAAACATCAGTACAAAAATAGTGATACCAGAAGCGGGCCAGCTTGATTTTCTTGTTGGCGATCATAACAAGCCGGAACGTGGGCGGCAAATCGACGCATTTTTTAACCCCGCCTCTCCGGATTACCTCGGCGACATGCAAAATGTAAGTAAAAACATAGATGCCCACAGTTATTTCACCACTTCTCCTTATGCAACAGCCGTTGCTTTAAGAAAAGAAGTAAAAGCAAAAATAACTGAAAAAAATATCGGCTATTGGATGTCAGAATATTGCATTTTAGGCGACAATGCAGGCGAAATCAACGGAAACGGAAAAGACCTGGGAATCAATCCTGCGTTGTATGTTGCCAGGGTGATTCATAATGATTTGGTGAATGCCAATGCATCGTCGTGGCAATGGTGGACAGCCGTTTCTGCCTACAATTATAAAGATGGATTAATCTATATCGACAAAAACAAATCCGACGGTGAATATCAACCTTCAAAAATCCTTTGGGCATTGGGAAATTTCAGCCGGTTCATCAGGCCCGGCGATATACGAATTGCGGCTTCTATGCCTGCAGCCGAAGATACAGACGCCAGCTTCCTGATATCTGCATATCGTGATAAGAGCAATAAAAAAATGGTAATTGTATTTGTCAATTCTGATATAAAATCAAGGGATATCAAATTAAATATTAAGAACAGCAACATCAGCCAGTTAAAGCCTTATATCACTTCCGACTCGGGTGACTTAAAACCAGGCAAAAGCTTCTATATAAAAGATACTTTTTCTGTTCCTGCGAGGTCTGTCGTCACTTTTATATCTGGCAACGATTAAAAATTAAATGATTTATAATGAGACATACAATTTATTCATTTTCATTTTTTTCAATTTTTTTGATTTTCTCTTTTGCCTGCTTTTCGCAGACCACCAGGCAAAAAATACTTTTTAACAGCGACTGGAAATTTTTTAAAGGAGATGTAAAAAATGGTGAAGCCATCAAATATAATGCTGCTGCATGGCGTAACGTAAGCCTCCCTCACGATTGGAGCATCGAAGGCCCTTTCAGCCAGCAATGGGCAAGTGCTACGGCTTATCTTCCTGCCGGAATCGGTTGGTATCGCAAAACTTTTACGCTTCCGCAGAGCATGCAAAATCAACATATTTTTATCTATTTTGATGGAGTTTATAAAAAAAGTAAGGTATGGATTAATGGTTACTTGCTGGGCGAAAGGCCAAATGGTTTCATCGCATTTGAATACGACCTAACTCGTTACCTGAATAAAAAAGGCAAAAATATTATCGCCGTAGAAGTGGATCATTCGGAATTTGCCGATTCAAGGTGGTATACCGGTTCGGGCATCAACAGAAATGTGTATCTCATCGCTGTGAATCCATTTCATATCAGCCAATGGGGCGTAGCCTTCTCCACTCCTGAGATAGTGGATAACAAAGCAATTGCCAACGTGGAAGTTTCTGTGCAAAATCAATCGGAAAAAGACAGCAGACCCGAAATAAAAGCTTCTATCGCAGATAAGCAGGGCAATATCATCGCAACGGGCCACGAAGCCATCAGCATTTCAAAAAATAACAGCGCTAAAGCGGACATCTCCCTCAATGTACCGAGGCCGAAATTGTGGTCTACAGAACATCCGGAACTATATACTTTATCTGTACAGGTATTGAGCAATGGAAAGCTAATTGATTCGTGGTCTG
Organism: Ginsengibacter sp.; assembly: GCA_051954975.1. Taxonomy (GTDB): domain Bacteria; phylum Bacteroidota; class Bacteroidia; order Chitinophagales; family Chitinophagaceae; genus Ginsengibacter. Next base: position 804,037 of record JBQCHE010000002.1, read on the forward strand.
ATGAGGTAGGCTTCCGGAGTTTTCATTTTGATGCGGATAAAGGTTTTTTTCTAAATGGAAAAAACATGAAACTTAAGGGAGTTTGCCTCCATGATGATGCGGGCGCCTTAGGAACCGCAGTGCCGGCAGTGGTTTGGGAAAGAAGATTGGTAAAATTAAAAGAAGCCGGTTGCAATGCTATCAGGATGAGCCACAATCCGCATGCGGATTACTTTTATAAACTGGCCGACCGCTTAGGTTTCCTGGTGATGGATGAGGCTTTTGATGAATGGGAAACCGGAAAAAATAAATGGATAGAGGGCTGGAACGTGGGTACGCCAGGCAAAGACGGCTACCACGAATATTTTAAGGAATGGGCCAATCGCGATTTGCAGGATATGATTCTGAGAAATCGCAACAGTCCTTCTGTTATTATGTGGAGCATTGGCAATGAAATTGATTACCCTAACGATCCGTATTCGGATCCGATTTTGAACACCGGCAGGAATCCCCAGATTTATGGTAAAGGATATCTTGAGAATCATCCACCCGCAAGCCGTTTGTCTGTATTGTCCAAACAATTAGCCGATGCCGCAAGGCAAATTGATACTTCAAGAGCCATCACCGCTGCTTTGGCCGGAGTGGTGATGTCGAATACTACTACTTATCCTGGAAACCTGGATGTAGTGGGCTACAATTACCAGGAATATCGCTATAAAGAAGATCACGCAAAATATCCGAACCGCGTTATTTACGGAAGTGAAAATGGAAAAAATCTTGAAGCCTGGAAGGCCGTTGCTGATAATGATTTCATTTCCGCTCAATTTTTATGGACGGGCATTGATTATATGGGTGAGGCAGGTAAATGGCCAAACCGGAGTAATGGTGCAGGGCTTCTCGATCTAGCCGGAAATCCTAAAGCAGATTTTTATTTCAGAAAAAGTATTTGGACGGATGAGCCGATGATAAATATAAATGTCGCCCCTATTCCGGCCAATGCAAACAATCGGAATTTTTCCAGGTACGGAAGATTAAAGCCCTCCTGGAATTGGGATGCAAATCAAAGAGTCAGGGTTGTTTGTTATACTAATTGTGATGAGGCCGAACTATTTCTGAATGGAAGATCTTTCGGCAAAAAGCCGCTTACGGAAAATAAAATGATTGTTTGGGATACTACTTTTATTCCCGGTGAACTGGTAGCCAAAGCATATAAAAATGGAGAAGAGCAAAGTGCCGATACCTTATTTACTTCGAAAAATGCCATCGGATTTCAAACAAGAATTTACAAACCTCTGTTTAAAGAACCTGAAACGATGACGCAGGTAGAAGTCCAACTGGTGGATGCTGCCAATCATCCGGCGTCAAATGATCACGAAGTTACCGTTAAAGTGATTGGTGACGCGGAATTGGCGGGACTGGAAAGTGCAGATAACAACAGCCATGAGGATTATAAAAGCAATCGCCGCAAAACCAAAGATGGAAAGCTTTTGATTTTTATTAAAAATACAAAGGGAAAAGAGGGTGGAATAAAATTGATCCTCACTTCGCCAGGGCTTCAGCCGAAAACGGTGCAGCTATAATTTTTTAAGAGGATGATTTTTTGATGCGATTTCAATTAGATTCAAACAAAGAATTCTCGTAAGGTTCGAGAATAGAAGCCGAAGAGTATGTCTTAAAAAGAAAACGGTTTACCGGAAAGACAGTAAACCAAAAAATAAGTCGATTTTTTACTTTTGAAGCATTCTTAAAGTAAGCTATAAAAGGTTACCAACCTGCAGGGTAGGCAACCTTTTAATCATTTATTTCCCCATCGCCATCACCGGCTGCTGCGGTTGCGGTACAATATTATGAACGGGCTTTGTAGATTGTAAGAAGGCAAAAACTGCCTCTAATTCTTCATCTGTCATTTGCGCTACGTTTTGCCATGGCATTGGAGGAAGCAAGTCTCTTCCTCCCGGTGCGCCGCCATATTTACCTGTTTTGAAAACGTTCTTAAACTGTTCTATTGTCCAGTTTCCAATGCCGGTGGTGGTGTCGGATGTAATATTGGCTGCATAAGAAACGCCCCACGGGCCTACAAAAGAAAGTGAATTGCCCATCACCATCAGGCCTTTACTTTCTATATCCTTTCGGTCCACAACAGGCATAGGTAATTGTGACGGGCTTCCGGATAAGGCTAAATCCATATTGTCTTCCGGACCATGTGAGCCCATTTTTTTTGGGGTATGGCAATCATGGCATCCGCCAATAGCTACCAGGTGTTTGCCCCACGCTACCTGGCTCTCAAAACCGCCATAGGCCGGAGGCGCAGCCTGAGCTCGGGCTGTGTCATTGCCTGGTTCTGAATTGTCTTCCTGTGCCTGGCCACAGCCCGAAGAGAACAAAATAATTCCCATTATCATAATGATAAAAACCATTGAAATCTTTTTCATAATTCCTTTTTTAATTTTTTAAAAAATAGCTCGTACTATCAAAATGCGTTCATAGGAATAGCTCGAAAGCATTTAAAATCCGGTTATATTTTCTGGCAAATGAATTTTTTACGAAATCGCCCATTTCTTTATCAGGCTTATGTTTGCCAGGGTTGCTTCACCAGTAAAGCAATCAATAACGCTTAATTTTATTTTTATTCTTTTGAATGAAATAGTGGTTGCAACGGCCAACGCCAAAAATTTGCGGCACACTTTTACATGCCGCCCTCTTCCTGCATCAGTTTTGTAAAATCTCCGTATATATATTCCAGGCTGATTTTTCCATCAGCGTTAAATTCGTCAAACACTACGATTGGTATTTTGATCACTTCCCCGGTTTTCTTTGATTTGCCTGTCCATGTATACCAGGATTGAACTATTTTGGCGTCCCCTTTTTTATAATGGAGGTAATCGGGATAGCCCTGCGGCACTTGTTTTACACTATCGAAATACTGGAAGTCTTTCTTCCAATCATTCATCGCATCGGCTATCGGGATGAATTTGGGCATTCCGGCCGCCCACCATTTTGCAGTGTCGGCATACAAATTTGTAAGCGCGCTCCAGTCTTGATTTTCGTATGCCGCGACAGACTGGTTTACCACGTCAATGTAAGGATGCTTAATGTAGATGGTGCCGTTTTCTTCTTCCTGGCAAATGGCGGTGATTGCTGACAGGGACAGGATAGCGGTGATAAAAATCTTTTTCATTTTTTTTTACGTTTTAATTTGTTCCTACTCATTTGGCTTTTCGGAATCGCCCCTGCAGTCAATGTCTGTGCAGGAAGACTTTTTTAGAAGTGAGAGCAAATTCTTTATAGTAGTGCAGTGAATCTTTATCGAAAAATATTCTTCTTTGTTTCTCATGCAATTTGCCTTGCCAGGTTAATGGCAGAAACAGCAACAAGGTTTGATAACCACACAAGAAGAAATTAAAATTGCGTTTTCATCTGGCATGCCGTGATGCATAAGCGAAAACAATTTCTTTTGTAGTGAGCAAATTCCTTATAGAATATTTGATAGACGTTATTTAATCAGGCAGTTTTTCTCAGCGGGAATTGAATTGTCGCATAAACTTATCATAAAGAAAAGTCGGATAACAAATCTGAGGACGAAGGCGGGTAAATTTTGTGTGAATGAAGGGAATTTTTATCAGGAGATGAAATTCGGACAAGAAAAGTCGTCGCCAGAGGGATAAATTAAAATCAAAAAGATTAGCCGTTTTATTATTCTTTTATAAAGTCTGAAGTTTTTTAAGTAAACTATCTTTGAGCACGGGGCTCATTGGGATAGCCTTCGGTCCAATGATTACGTGGTTTTCGGCCACTTCATCTACCTGTAAGACATTGATAATATATGACCGGTGAATCCTTACAAAAGTGTCCACGGAAAGCTTTTGTTCTATAGCCTTCAGCGTAAGCGATAAAAGATATTCTTTTTGTTTGGTGAATACCTGGCTGTAATTCCGGTCGGCTTCAATATACAAAATATCAGGTACCATAATTTTCATCATCTTATCACGGCTACGGATGAATATGCGGTCTTTCAAAATACAATGCCGGCTGTCATTGTTTTCAACAGCAACTATCAGATCCGTTTGCTTTTCAGCCATTCTGCAAATAGTAAGCTCTATGGCGTGCTGTAAGTTGCATGGTTTTGAATTACATACCGAGGGCTTGATAATTTTTGCCTTACGTAAAATGGCTTCATCAGCGTTAGCGGTGAGATACACTACCGGCACCGAAAAGTGTTTTTGAATTTCTTTCGCAGTTTCAATTCCGTCTGTTTTTCCTTTCAGGTCGATGGCCAGCAAAATGATGTTCACGTTGTTTTCTTTTACATGTGAAATAGCTTTATCTCCGTGGGGCAAAACGCCGGTAACTTCATACCCAAAGCTGGCCAGCTTTGATGCTATCCTTGAGCCGACAAGCAGTTCATCTTCAACAACCAATATTTTTACCAATTGATCCATCGGGAATTAGTGAAAATTTAAATGATGGCGGTAATTTATAGGACGGATTTTTGTCGTTGGTTTCCAATATCAATCTCTGGAGGTCTGAGGACGGTGACGCTATTGTTTTTGTTTTTCTCCAAAATTTTACCTGGCTCTTTCTATTTCAGTTTCCCAGCTTTTTAACTTTTATCTTTTCACTCATTTGCTGAATGTTCATATATTATATCTTGCTATATAAAACTAATGATTTATTTTCTATATTTTCTTTTGGTAAATAAAAAATCTTCTGCGGTAATATTTGAGGTGTCGGTTTGAGATGCACAGAGTTCAGCCTTATATTGGGTTAGAGGAGATTTACACAAAAACATCCTCTCAAAACCGAATTAGTACATTTACAAAATTTCTTTCAAATGGAGCAGGCACCAAACCGGTTCGACAGGATTGTGGCGATTCTAATCCAGCTACAATCCCGGAAAATAGTAAAAGCAAAAGACCTTGCCGAGCGATTCGGGGTAACGTTGCGCACCATTTACAGAGATATCAAAACCCTTGATAGCGCCGGCGTGCCCATTATTGGCGAAGCAGGCCAGGGTTATTCCATCATGGAGGGTTACCGCCTGCCTCCTGTGATGTTTTCGCAGGAGGAAGCGAGCAGTTTTGTAGCTGCAGAAAAGCTGATGGAAAAATTTACTGATCAGTTAATGAACAGCCATTTTAAAAAGGCGATGTACAAGATAAAATCAGTATTAAGAACGGATGAAAAAAATATGATAGCGTATCTTGAAGAGCAAATTGATATTACTGCTTCGCCGTACGGGTTCAATAAGGATTTGCCTCACGCTTTGCATCATGTAACAGAAAGCATGTCTGCGCGTCGCCAGTTATTGCTGCACTACCAATCGCGAACCACAGATACGCCGGTAGAAAGAAAAATAGAAGTAATCGGTGTTTTCCACGAAAACCAGTTTTGGTATATCTATGCGTGGTGCCACCTTAGGCAGGACTATCGTCAATTCAGGATAGACCGCATTACCCATCTTACGATTACGGACATCCCTTTCACCAGAAAACATCCGAGCCTGCAACAGCTTCGCAATAAAAATAACATAACAGAAACCACGAGAGTACGCATTAAGGTAAAAAAATCCGTGGCGCCTTACCTGCATTTCGGCCGTAATTACCACGGGTTTTTATCAGAAAATAGCTGCGGCGATATGGTGGAGATGGCGTTCGATTCTCCTGATGTGGAGATGAGCTTTCCAAGATGGTTTATGATGTTTGCAGACCATGCCCAAATACTTGAACCCGCATCGCTGAAGTTGTCTGTGCGCCGCATCCTTAGCCAGGCGCTTGAAAAATTAAACTAACTTACCTGTCGTAAAAATGAGGTGGCTCAATACCCAGTTCGCGCAGATAAACATATCCCTGTGCCCGGTGATGAATTTCATTATCCATATAATATTGTATAGATGAAATTACGGTGCCCTCATACTGTCCAAAGGCTTTAATCCGCTCCTGGAACCGCTCTTCCGGAATCTGCGCCCACAGTGAACTTATTTTTTCACTGTCTTCATCCCATTGTTTTAAAAAGTCTTCTTTGCTGGCATGGGCGCCAAAGTCGCGTTGAAATGAAGCTGTTTTTCCGGTTACAATTTCTTCAATACCTGGCGCGGCAATGCCTAACAGTTCTTTGGTAATTTCTGAGAAAGTGCGCATGCCGCCGATGGAAAAATTAAAAAATTCTTTTTCCGGAAAAGCTGCGATTACTTTACGCGTAAGCCTGCGGTGGCCCTGCCAATGGTCTAACAATTCATCTTTTGAAAGAACGGATGGTGCTAATGTGTTTGTTGCTTGTGACATGATTGTTTGTTTTAGTTAAAGCAAAAATATTGGCAGCTAATGACAGCCCTTTGTCAACAGTATTTGTTTTTTTGAAAAAATATTTTCGTAGCATTTACTGGTCTGGTAGTAAACGAAGAAATAAACAGAATTTTTATTTTATTCCGGATTCAGGTTAGATACTCATTCCAATCCTGCTCCCATTTCTCTTTAAGGGGATCAAAGGGAGTGCTGCGTGAAAGGGCATCAGAAAGATTTTTTGGTTTGTATTTATTTTGCTGATGTCGACGTTGCATGCAGGTGTAATGGATGCTTTCATTTCGAACCACATTTTGTTGCACGCGTTTACCGGTTTCATCGACAGAATAAGTAACTCCCGAATTGATGGTGCGTACCAGTTTTCTCATAAGGCTAAAAATGCCCGAGGCGGAGTTTCTTAACTCGCCGCCCGTTTCCGGTTTTATGTTTTGCAAGGCATCGTTATCAAATTCAAGACCTGTATTGCGCGCTTTATCTATCATCCATTGCAACGCAATATCGCTCAGCCCTGAATCTGCATATCCGCCGCCCACATTGCTGTGCACCCCCGGAAACCAAACCTGTTCGGATATTTGCGACCTGTCTTCAACTGCTTTAGGGCTTACCTGCCACAAAGTGGGAGTGAACGTCTTTCTTTTTTCATCCACGGCCAGCGCATGATAGGCATACTTGATCTGGCTGCTGATGGTTACATCGTGAAACTGGTACTGTCGGTTCAATATGTCAAACCATTTTAAAGGAATGCCCAGCGCGCCTACCGTATCCCATACTCCAATAAAATGAATAAAAGTTTCTTCCTGGTTGATACCATAGGTCCTTTTAAAAGACTTCATTAAGTCGCTGTCCGGATGTGTGATGGAACTGCGGTCGCGATATAGATTGTAGGCCTCTGAAATAAGATGGAGATAGCTCGGCTGCATAATGCCGCAATTCCGGATAAAGCCGGCGAGGCTGCGCACGGTATATGCGCCGCGGCTGAAGCCAAAAAGATATATCTGATCGCCGGGTTCGTAGTTCCACATCAGGAATTTATAGGCATTCATAATGTTGGCGTCTATGCCGAGACCAGTGCTTCCTCCGAGTATCATATCTCCCAAGGTAAAACCTGTGCCTACGCCCTGGCCGTAGTATTTTAGCTGAGGCGTCTGCGCCGTTCCGGGGCTGATGGCTTCATATATTTTTTGCACATTGGTCTTTACCGGTTTGCCACGGTCTTTTATGCCGGGTTTGTTCCATGTGCCATCGCAACAAACAACGATTTTTTTCATTACGGAAAGTTATGGCGTTTTAAATTGTAAAACAGATCAAAGTTAAATGCCGCGGCATTGGGGTTTTCCATGATTTTATGGTGGTTTTTCATGAAAGGGCAGGTTGTAGTTCTGTGGTTTTATTTTTATTCATTCAAAACATCTCAGCGAAAATTCTAAAAATAAAATCATAGTTATTTATTCATTTACTGTGTATCCACAGCTTTGTGATGATTTTCAATTCATACAAAACTTCTTAGGTATGCGGTTTTTATTAATAACACTAAAAGGTAAAGCAGTAGTGTGCATTATTTTGGAGGTAAATGGATGTGGAAGCAGCGTATGATAAAGCTGAAGGCAATTTTTCCGCCAATAATATCTAGGTCATTAAGCCGAATTCCTTATTTTTGACGCCTCTAAGAAAAACTATGATTGCATACCTGTCCGGAAAATTTACGTACAAAACCCCAACGGTAATTTATGTAGACGTTCACGGCGTAGGTTATGAAGTGAATATCAGTCTTAATACATATGCGCAAATTCAAAATCTGGAAGAAGGCAAGCTTTTTACCCATTTGCAAATCAAGGAAGACGCGCATACACTTTACGGATTTTTTGACCTGACCGAAAAAGAAATGTTCGTTTTGCTGATAGGTGTTTCGGGCGTAGGCGCGGCCACAGCCCGGATGATGCTGTCAGGCATGAAGCCGGAAGAAATAAGCAACGCCATTGTGATGAAGCAAACTGCTGTTTTAGAAAGGGTTAAGGGCATTGGGCGAAAAACAGCAGAGCGCCTGGTGCTTGAATTGAAAGATAAAGTAGCCAAAGTGTCAACTTCTTTAACGGGAAGTACTAAAATTGGCAATACTTTCGAACAGGATGCGTTAAATGCCTTAATAGCTTTGGGAATTTCGCGGCCAGTGGCTGAGCAAGCTGTCAAAAAAATAATCATGATTGAACCCTCCATCAATTCTCTCGAAAATTTAATAAAAAAAGCCCTGAAAGCCATTTGATAGAAATCTACCTAAAATAATTTGCCTTAATGGTCATACAGAGAGAAGCGCCAAATTATATGCGGTCGGTATTTTTCTGGATTTTATCTTTAGCACTGTCTATGGCAGTTCCTGTGCATCTGCTTGCCCAGGATTCTACTGCTTTGCCGTTACGGGATACAGCTTCAGCAGTGGGTGCCGACAGTCTTCCTTTTCCCATCCACGACCGCCGCGGAGACTTTCTTTCTTCCAGGCCAAATATTTATGATTTTCAAAATCCGCCCAATATCGAAGATTCTGTTGCTTATGATCCGGCAACTCAAACGTATACCGTTTACGAAAAAATAGGAACTCATTACTACCGGACGCCTACAACTTATACCGCCGAAGAATTCAGGGCCATGGAGGCCAGAAAGGCGGAGATAAATTATTTCCAAAAGCGGGCCAATACGCTTAGCATCCTTAATCGCGGACAAATAAAACCAAAACTCAGCATTTATGACAATTTGTTTAACAGGCTTTTCGGAAATGGAAAAATTGATATCCAACCACAGGGCAATGTCGATATCACGGCAGGCTATCAAGGCCAAAATGTAAAAAATCCGACGTTGCCTGAGCGCGCCCGGAAAAACGGAGGCTTTGATTTCAATATGGCCGCGCAATTGAATGTGATTGCCAATATTGGCGACAAAATGCGATTTCCCATTAGCTATAATACGCTGGCAAATTTTGACTTTACCAACCAGCTCAAGCTGGATTATACCGGCAATGATGATGAAATATTGAAACGCTTTGAAGCGGGCAACGTAAGCTTTCCGCTAAGAAGTACACTCATTCCCGGGGCCCAGTCTCTTTTTGGGGTGAAAACACAATTGCAATTCGGAAAATTATTTGTGACAGGCGTGCTGGCCAATCAAAAATCGCAACGCCAATCCATGAACCTGGAAGGGGGCAATACGGCTACGAAATTTGAGATTAAGGCCGACCAATATGAAGAAAACCGCCACTTTTTATTGGCGCAGTATTTCAGGAAGAATTATGACAAGGTGATGAGCAATGCACCGGCGGTAATTACGCCAGTTCAAATTTTACGGCTGGAAGTTTGGGTTACCAATAAAAACGGCTCTACTACCGATGCCCGTGAAGTGGTTGGCCTGATGGACCTTGGAGAGCCCGAGCCTTTTCACAATTTCACTGTCACAGGAACCCTTCCCGATAATAATACGAACAGTGAATATTCATCAATTATTAAGAATTCGGGCAGCCGCAATTCCACGCTTATCAATAGCCAGCTGCTGGCGATGGGGCTGAGTCCCGTCCAGGATTTTGAAAAGACTTTTGCGAGAAAACTGGATTCCAGCCAGTATATCTTTAACAGAAGAGCGGGATTTATATCATTAAGCCAGCCTTTACAGGCGGATGAGGTTTTGGCAGTGGCTTTCCAATATTCTTATAATGGTAAAATCTACCAGGTAGGGGAATTTTCCCAGGATGTACCGCCGGATTCTACTACCAGCAATCAGAAAATATTGTTTTTAAAGTTATTGAAAGCGACGTCCCAAAGACCGCAGCTTCCTATTTGGCAATTGATGATGAAGAATGTGTATTCAGTAGGATATGGCTCATTAGACAGAACTGACTTCGAGTTAAATGTATTGTACCAGCAGCCGGGGTTGGGTGCTAAAAGATATGTGCCCTTTGGTGATTTAAACCAGGGAACTCCTCTTTTGACGCTGGTAAACCTCGACAGGCTCAACAGCCAAAATGATCCTCAGCCTGACGGGGTATTTGACTATATAGAAGGATATACTGTTTTATCGCCGTATAGCAGAATTATTTTTCCGGTACTCGAGCCTTTTGGCAGAGCTTTAGCCCCAAAAATATTCAGCAATCCCGCAATAGGGGCAGATAGTTTATATTACCCTTTATATGATTCCATAAAAACCGTGGCGCAGGAACAATTTCCTAATCTTGACAGGTTTGTGTTGGAAGGTACGGCAAAAACCACTTCTTCATCAGATATCAGTATTGGATACAATATTCCACCCGGATCGGTTTCGGTAACCGCCGGGGGCCGCGAATTGAGAGAGAATATTGATTATACAATAAATTATGATTTAGGAACCATCAAAGTAATCAACCAGGCAATCATCAGTTCTGGCATTCCGGTGCAGGTTAATTATGAAAACAACGCTTCCTTCGGACTTCAGCAGAAAAGCTACATGGGCCTTCGGCTGGATTACCTTCTGAAGAATACCGCGAAAGAGCAGATTAGCCTTGGCGGAACAATGGTGCGGTTGAGCGAAAGACCATTCTTTACAAAAGTAGATTATGGCGACGATCCCATCCGAAACACCATGTTTGGCCTCGACGGAAGTTATAGGCGCGACATGCCCCGTCTTACAAAAATTTTGAATAAGCTTCCTTTTTATAGTTCCACTGCGCCCTCATCCATCAACGCATACGGCGAGGCGGCATTTTTAAAACCCGGGCATGCGCCACAGATAGGAAAAGGAAGTAAAGGCGTGGTGTATATCGACGATTTTGAAGGCAGCAAAAGTGATATTGATCTTCGTTTTCCACCAATCAGTTGGGCGCTCGCGTCCACGCCCCACGGTGCTACGGATAAGGACGGTAACCTGCTTTTTCCGGAGGCCGATTCAAGCAACAGTCTTGTTTATGGCAAAAACAGGGCCCGCATTGCCTGGTACCAGATAGAACCTACATTGCAGGATCCGAAAAATCTGAACAACCCGATTAAAGATAAAAAACTGCTCTCTGATCCGCGCGTCCGTGCTGTATCGCAGACTGAAATATTTCCACAACGAACTACCGATTTTGGCCAAAACCAATTAATTACGTTTGACCTTTCTTACTATCCTTCGGACAGGGGCCCTTATAATTTTGATGCCTCCAGGCTGGATCTGAATGCTAACGGTAAATTCTTAAATCCCAGAACCAAATGGGGCGGATTGATGAGAAGCCTTGATCAAACTGACTTTGAAACCGCCAATATCCAGTATATTGAATGCTGGGTTCAGGATCCGTTTATAAATAATCCCACCAGCACCGGGGGGCAATTTTATATCGACCTCGGAAATGTTTCCGAAGACGTTTTAAAAGATTCAAGGCGGTTTTATGAAAATGGATTGCCTACGCCCAATTTACCTGCGCAGGTTGACAAGTCAGTCTGGGGCAATGTTCCCAGGAATCCGATACAGGTAACCAATGCTTTTAGTACCGACCCGGCCGACCGCCCTTTCCAGGATGTGGGCTATGATGGTTTGACAGACAGTTCCGAAAGATCTTACCGGAGAAGCGATTACCTGGATATTCTTGCTGCAAATTTTGGTAGTAATTCAAAAGTATACCAGGATGCTTTGGCCGATCCTTCTTCGGATAATTACCAGTATTATCGCGGAGCACAGCTGGATGCTGAAGGCGCCGACATCCTGGCCCGTTATAAATATTTTAATAATCCACAGGGAAATTCTCCTATCGCAGATAACAAGTCGCAATATTCTTCAGCAGCTACTTTATATCCCGACCAGGAAGATCTAAACCGCGACAATACGCTCAATGAAACGGAAGAATACTTTCAATATATTGTAGATCTGAAGCCGCCTACCGATCCGGAAATGACAGTTGGCCAAAATTATATTATTGATAAAAAAGTAGTTGGCGTTAAGCTGGTAGATGGCACGTCCCGCAACGAAACGTGGTACCAGCTAAGAATTCCTATCGACGGGTATGATAAAAAAGTGGGAAACATTCCTGATTTTAAATCTATCCGTTTTATGAGAATGTTTCTTACGGGTTTCCAGGACAGCGTAACCGTTCGTTTTGGTACGTTAAGCCTTGTAAGAAATACCTGGAGGAAGTTTCAATATAAACTGGATTCATCAGGCAACTATTCTCCTACTTCTGACAACGATTTTAATGTAGGCGCGGTAAATATCGAAGAAAATGATAAAAGAAGCCCGCTTCCTTACCGCACGCCAAGTGAAATTGAACGTGTGCAGACTTTAAGTAACAATGGCGTGAACCTTTTGCAGAATGAGCAATCCCTTACTTTACAATTTTGCGACCTTGCAAAAAATGATGGAAAAGCAGTGTTCCAGACATTTGTAAATAAAGATTTGAGGCAATTTAAAAAGTTGCAGATGTTTATCCACGCTGAAAGAAATCCGGCTACCACGCTGAACAATGGTGATCTTACAGCGGTAGTGCGTATCGGAAGCGATTTCATTAGCAACTATTACGAAGTGCGCATTCCATTACGGCTTACACCATTGAATTCGGCGTTGAATCCTAACAGTAAAGAATATAACGATACCCTTTGGATGAAAACGAATAGCCTGGATTTGGATCTTCAGTCGTTGGTATCTCTTAAAACCCAAAGAAACCTGTCAAATTCGCCGATAAATGTTTTGTATTCTCAACAGGAATCCAACGACCAAACCTATTCCATAATGGGAAATCCTAATCTTGCCGAGGTAGGCGGCATTTTAATGGGCGTTGAAAATACAAATGCTGTTTCTGCCTGTGGGGAATTATGGTTTAATGAGTTACGCCTTTCTTCTATTGATGAAAAGGGAGGGTGGGCTTCGCTTGGCCGGGTAGATGCCAATCTTTCTGACCTGGGAACGATTTCGGTTTCTGCGAATTCGCATAGCAACGGGTTTGGAACGCTTGACCAGGGTCTGAGTGAACGGTTTAAAGATAATTTTATGCAGTTTGACGCTGCAGCGAATCTTGAATTAGGCAAACTGTTGCCTAAAAAAGCTGCCATGTCAATCCCGGTGTATGCGAGCATCACCACAGCTACCAGTGCGCCGCAATATGATCCTTTTGACAAAGACATTACACTGAAACAAAAAATCAGGGATGCCAACTCAAAGAGTGACAGAGATTCAATAAGAAATAATGCCATTGATTTTGCATCAATCAAAACCATAAGCTTCACTAACGTTCATAAAAACCGCACCAACAATAAAAAGCCTCAGCTTTGGGATGTTGAAAACCTTGACGTGAGTTATACGTATACTAAAACAGAAGCGCACAATCCGCTTATTGAATACAATAATGTTACCAAACAGCAGGGCAGCCTCGGCTATAATTTTATGCCGCAACCCAAGTTTTTTTCTCCATTTAAGAAACTGTTTGGAAAATCAAAAACGCATTGGTTCGACCTGGTAAAAGACTTTAATATCAACCCGATACCTTCGCAGCTTACTTTTAAAGCTGATGTGTTCAGGCAGTTTGCCGTGCTGAAGCCCCGGAGCATCGGCGGTAATGATAAATTTGTGACACCGGAAACTTTTGATAAGTATTTTACCTTCAACCGTAATTACATTTTACGTTGGGAGCTTACCCATTCACTCACGCTCGACTATTCAGCGCTGAACAATGCAGTGATAGACGAACCGGATGGCAGGCTTGACACCCGTGCCAAACGCGACACCGTAAGAGACAACTTCTTTTCCGGTGGTAGAAACACCGTCTTTAACCAGGTAATTAATTTATCATACAATGTGCCATTATCAAAGCTGCCGCTGACAGATTGGATAAATATGCATCTGGATTATACGGCTAATTACAACTGGATAGGTGCTTCAAGACTTGCGGTAAACCTGGGAAACTTTTTAGAAAATGGCCAGCAGGAAAATGCCACGGTTCAGTTGGATTTCTTACGATTATACAGCAAATCCAAATGGCTGCGCGCATTAGACCAGCCGTTGCAACCAAAGAAACAAGCGGCAGATTCTACATCCGGTAATAAACCAAAGGCGGCGCCTTCCAAACCCGGCGCCCAGGAACTTCCGCAAATTACTGGCCCGTTAAGGATTTTGGGAAAATTGCTTACCAGTGTAAAATCAGTGAATGCATCTGTTTCACAAATCAGTAATACAAGATTGCCCGGCTATACCGACAGTACCAAAATTTTAGGCGAAAACTTTAAAAGCATGGCGCCCGGATTTGACTTTATCCTGGGTAAACAACCCGACAGCAACTGGCTGAATGATGCGGCACGCAGGGGTTTGATAACGCGCGATTCCAATTTTAATGATTTGTTTGTGCAGAGCTTTGATCAGAAAATCACTGTTTCAGCACAGCTTGAGCCTATCCAGGACCTTTCAATTAACCTTGGGCTCGATAAAACTTTTAGCAAAAATTACTCGGAAACTTTTAAGGACACTACCGGCACAGGCAACAATTTTAGCCATTTGAGTCCTTACGTAAATGGCGGATTTAGTGTGAGCTACATTGCATTGAATACATTGTTTGGAAAATATGACCCAAACCGCATTTCTGAAACTTTCTTAAAATTCCAGGATTACCGGCAGATTCTGTCGAAAAGATTGGGCGAACTCAATACGTACAATAAGAACCAGGGAAATCCTGTTGGCGCAGATGGATATGCTTTGGGTTATGGCAGATATTCGGTGGATGTGTTGGTGCCTGCTTTTATTGCGGCTTACACGGGCCAGGATCCCACCAAGGTGGCGCTTATTAAACAGCAAAACAAGAACATTAAGTCGAACCCGTTCAGTGGTATTTTGCCAAAACCCAATTGGAGCATTTCATATAACGGCCTGAGCCGGGTGCCGGGACTGGATAAGATATTTTCAAATTTCTCATTAACCCATGCCTATACTGCACACGTTGGAATGAATAATTTTACTTCGGCCTTATATTACAGGGATGTGTCGCATTACGGCTATCCGTCGTTTATTGATACTGCTGGCGGCGGCAACAATTACATTCCTTTTTTCCTGGTTCCGAATATCACCATCCAGGAACAGTTTGCTCCGTTGTTTGGGATAGATATGACTTTTACCAACCAACTGAACCTGAAATTTAATTACATGAAGCAACGCCAGTTAAGCCTGAGCCTTATCGACTATCAACTGAGCGAAGTGAGAACGTCAGAGATTACCTTTGGCGGCGGTTTCCGCAAGCGCGGATTAAAGCTTCCGTTTAAGGTGCCATTCTCAAAGAAAGATACCAAAACGCTGGACAACGAAATTAATTTCAATATTGCAATTGGCATCAGGAACAACGTAAGTTCTAACAGTATCTTGGATCAAAACAGCGCCTTTGCCACCAACGGCAGCAAAGAAATTACCATAAGCCCTACGCTGGATTATTACATTAGCAACCGCATCAATGTGAAGTTGTATTTTGACCAGCGCAGGGTAAATCCTTATGTTTCTTCTTCCGCACCTACAATAGATACAAGAGCCGGTGTGCAGGTAAGAATTTCGCTGGCACCCTAGCTTTTGCAAAATAAAAAAAGGGAGTATTTATGGGTTTACTGTTTAGAAAAATGTCTGCTTCCCTGCAGGGGCTCGCCCTACATTAAAAAGTTAATCAATTTTATCTTAAAAAATGTCTGGCGTTTTTAAAATATCAGGAAGTGTTTCAAACGATTCTACGCTGATGGCTCGCTTCGCAACACGGGCGCAATAGTGCTTTTATGTGTTAAGCGACAATCGCTTGATCGGTTACTTTTTGCTCCAGCTCTAATTTATGAACAAGAGTCAACGCCTGAGCTACCACCTGGTCCATATTATAGTATTTATAAGTGCCTAACCGGCCTGAAAAAAACACATTTTTTTCCGTCAACGATAGCTCCAGATACTTCCGGTATAAGGCGGCGTTTTCCGGACGAGGTACAGGATAATAAGGATCGCCGGTATCTGTTGGAAATTCATAAACAATGGTCGTTTTGGAATGGGCCTGGCCAGTGAGATGTTTAAACTCAGTTATCCTGGTGTATGCATGCTCGTTGGGGTAGTTAATTGTGCCAGTGGGTTGATAACATTCTTCGTCCCTTGTGACGAATTTAAAATCGAGCGACCGGTAGGGCAGACGGCCGAAGCAGTAGTGATAATAGTCGTCAATCGGCCCGGTAAAAATGAGCTTTTTATGGGGAATGACATCCTTGATTTCGCGATAATCTGTATTCAGCATTACCTTGATGTTCGGATGGTGTAGCATTTTTTCGAACATTGCCGTATATCCATGCAAAGGCATGGCTTGGAACAGGTCTGTAAAATACCGGTCATCCTGATTATTGCGCACCGGTATGCGCGCTGCCACTGAAGCATCTAATTCGGATGGGTCAAGGTTCCACTGTTTTCGTGTATATCCTTTAAAAAATTTTTCATATAACTCTCTTCCAATCTTGCTAACCACCACATCTTCTGAGGTTCGGACAAACGGGATGCTCTCTGCTCTCGCCTCAAAAAATGCATCTATTTCTTTGCAATTCAGATGAAGATTATAAAGCTGATTGATGGTATTCTGATTAATGGGGATCGGCACCAGCATTCCGTCAACACTCGCCAATACCTTGTGTTCATAGGGCCGCCATTTGGTAAAAAGCGATAAATATTTAAAAACTTTTTCGCTATTGGTATGAAAAATATGGGGGCCGTATTTGTGAATGAGGATCCCATCCTCATTATAGAAATCGAAGGTGTTGCCACCGATATGATTTCTCTTTTCTACCAATAACACCTTTTTACCGTAAACCGTAGCAAGACGCTCGGCAAGCACCGATCCGGAAAATCCGGTGCCTGCAATAATATAATCAAACATAAATGACTGTTTTTTCTAACCTGGTTGAATGCTTATGCATCAGCGCATTATCCACCAGGCTTTTCATTTGGAAATAAGTGTGATCCCATGAATTGTCTTTCAAAAAGTGATCGATACGCTGCAGCCATGAGGATTTATCATAAACCTTCAGCAATTCCTCACCGGCAGCAACAAATTGTGCAGCGGTATCAGCAATCTTTACAAGTCCATTTTTTTGATAAGGATCCACCACATCAGCAATGGATGTTGAAATGACAGGCACTCCGCCGGCAAGATATTCCGGCGTTTTTGTCGGGCTGATAAATCTGGTTGATTCGTTCAGAGCAAAAGGAAGAATCGCTACATCCCATCCGGCAAGATAGGCGGGTAAATCTGCATAGTTTTTTTTACCTGGATAATGAATATTGTCTTTTGCCGGCAATAGCGCCGGATCGATTTTTACGACCGGTCCTATCAGGATAAACTGCCAGTCCGGGCGCAATGCGGCTGCTTCGGCTATCAGGGAAATATGCAGCCTTTCATCGATCACTCCGTAAAATCCAAACCTCGGATGAGGAATGGACGCCTGGTCAGCGGGCTCATCCTGTGGAATACGGGCTCTTTCAAAGTGCGTTTTATCGATACTGCTCGGAAACAGATACACATTGGGATGACAACGCTTTTTTGCCTGGTAAAGAGTTGCGCCACCAACAAACACAATGTCAGCTTTTTCAAACAGGTTTTTTTCAAGCTCTTTCAGCTCAGCAGGCGCAAATTTGAAAGCAGACAATTCATCCATACAATCATAAACAATCAACTTTGGAGTGAGGTGTTTAGTATAAGCGAGGGCCATTGGTGTATAATACCATGAGATAAAATCAGACACATGAAACGCTTCGAGTAACAAACAAAGAAGGGTTTGCAACTGAGCAGTTTTGTGGATTGTTTGACCGGGGGAAACATACAGGTGTACGATCCATAAATTGGGATGTTCCTTATCGTGATGAATTTCGTAGTAGGGACTGCCATGTGTATCAAGTGCTTCTTCGATATAAAACACGCGACTGGTTTGTGAAAAACGTTTGAGAAGATGCTGGGGCCTTTGATAAACGAAGTCCCATCTCAAGTGACTGAAGCATAGGGTGTCCATTGGTTAAATTTTCTTTGAATAAGTAAAGGAAGTGCTGTTACTATCCAGTTGCGATTTATGTGCCATGAAAATCTACGCCATCGTTCGCTTGTCCCCTGCCGCAGTTGCGCATATTTTGAGTATCTGATTCAGCATCGGGAATTTCTTTGGGGAAATAAATCATAAAAGCAGTATTAGATAATTCGTTTCAGTCCAGGCACCAGTGCATATAGAGTTTCGGATCTTCTTTGATGGTGCTATAACCTGCAAGATCAAAAACCGTTTGCTCATACACAGCAAACATTCCTATCTTCCAGAAAAGATCAGCCGATAGCGGGATTTGCTTCTCATGAAAATTATTTTTCCCGGCACAATAACCATTGTAGAGTTTACCTTTTGTATGAGTTCGCCGGCAAATTTCTTTGATCATTTTGCCTAAGATGATGTGATCCGGATGATCTCCCGGATTGTCCTTGAGAGATGGGTTCGGAAAGTGCAAACATACATCTGCTGCATGCTGCTTATGGGCAATAATTAATTGCTCAAGTGTATTACTTAGTTCGTTAATTGTTAAGTAGGACGTGGATTGATCAACGGCTCTGAGAGCTTTGATTTTGCCATCCATCAATAATTGAACACTTTGGTTCTTGTAAGTTTCAAAGCCTCTTCCCTGCAACCCGCCATCTGGCAGGCGCATAAAATAGGCGATAGTGTTATGACAGGTCCACCTATATATCTTGTGGCTATTAATAATGGGGTAGCAGTCTGACTGGATAATATCAGCCTCTGGCCTCAGGCAAAATCGAATCGAATTCTTCATACCTTCTTCCCTGGCTTGCCAATATTTCTTGCTTTTGCCTGCATCTCCCGCGGTGAGAATGATAAAAACCGTTTTGCAATGTTCATTAACGATATGCTGATAAGCCGCCGGCTGCATGAACAATTGCCAATCGTCGGCATGAGCTACGATAAAGAAAGCCACTTTTCTGTAGGTCTGCTTTGACATAATGCAAAAATTATCGGTAGAAGCTATGATGAGGATCAGATGGCTTCTCTACTGAGGTTCGATTGTTCGGCACCTAACCGGTCAATATCTATTTTACCAGAATTGTTTTTCATTGTTCTTCCTGCCGCCACAGTCTTTAAAACATTGGCTGTTTCTCTCATCTTATCGGTCAGCTTAAATTCCCTGGCAGCAATTTGCTGCGCAGCCGTTCCCATCGCCTTACGGCGGTAATTATTCTCCAACAGATCCTTTGCCATCACCGCTGAATCTTCCCACCGCACTGGCGAGGCCAATAAACCCGTTTGCCGGTTTCTGACCACATCCCTGATGCCGCCAACATCCATAGCTACTGCCGGGCAACCGCATGCCATCGCTTCAAGCAAGGCAAGAGAACTTCCGTCGCTTCGGGAAGGGTATATTAACAGGTCAAGGCTGCGATAAAAAGCTGGCATGTTATCTACCCAACCAAGAAAATGAACATAGTCGTTCAGTTCGGACTGGTTACACATCGCCTTTATCTCTTCCATCATATCGCCTTGGCCGGCTATAGCAAAGTGTACGTTGGGCATTGCCTGATGAATGAAATGAGCGATTCGTATAAATGTATCGGGGCCCTTTTCGTAGCCAACACGACCGGAATAGCCCACTAAAAGTGTATCAGCGGTGAGGCCTATCTTCGTTTTTAACGCATGTTTGTCGCCCTCAGGCGTAAACACACCGGTATTAACGCCATTGTGAATAAGAGACACTTTTTGATAGGGGATACCTAACGCAATTACCTGCCCGTAAGCCTCCATACAATTCGTAATCAAATGGGACCCGGTAAGACGGGTGACACCAAGTTCGTATGATGAAAAATGCATCCCATGCACCGATGACACTACTGGCCTCTGAGCAATTAATCCTGCAAGAGCCGCCAGCGTGTGTGCTTTAGGCATGTGGGCGTGCAGTACATCAATATGGTGTAGCTCAACAAGTTCCGCAGTAAATTGTATTGATCGCCAAACCGGATCATCGCTTATGGGAGTAATATATACCCTATACCCGCGATCGCGCAGTAATGCGGTAAATTCGCTTTCATAAGGGCAGATGCACACCACCTGAAATTCGTTTGGAGAAAGGCTGGATAAAAAGTGGGCAATGTATTTTTCCATTCCACCGAAGGAAGCATTGCCGATAACTTCCAAAATCCGAAGGGGCTCCTTTTCACTTTTCAGAGCAGAAAAGGAAACAGTTTCATTTTTCAAGGCATTATTCATTAAAGTGAGCAAATCACACAATTACCAATCCTTAGTTGCAAGAACGACTACTACCAAAAACAAGCCATGTTCTTTTATCCAGTCAAAAATTTGTTTTGGCATTTAAATGGATTTAAAAAAACGAAAAAAACGCACATGCGGAATAATCAGCAATTCCATCTGTCCCATTTTATAAAACAGAATAGTAATCCCTTTGAATCTTTTTGGATGGCAGGATATGAATGTGCAGATATGGTGAATGCTCACGGTGAGAGGGTTGATATGGCAGAAATCACGGGGCATTTGCATCGCGTGGATGATGATTATGATCTGCTGAAAATCTTTAACATCAAAACGGTGAGAGAAGGCATACGATGGAGCCGCATAGAATCTGCGGCGTATGAATATGACTGGAATGAATTTATAAAAATGAAGCGTATCGGGCTTGAACATGGTATACAGCAAATATGGGATTTGTGTCACTTCGGATTTCCCCATGGGCTCTCGCCTTTGGATACTGATTTTGAAACTCGTTTTACTGACCTTTGCCGGTCTTTTGTAAGAACCTTCCGGCAGGTGGATACCACAAGTCCTATTATTGTGGTACCCATCAATGAAATTAGCTTTATTTCTTGGCTTGGAGGAGATCAGGCAGGCACTGTGCCATATCGGCGGGATGTGGGATGGAAAGTGAAGTATGAATTGGTGAAAGCAAGTATTTCCGGTATCAGGGCCATGAAGGACCTTGACAATAATTTGTTGGTATTAACGACCGAACCATTGATGAACGTCGTTCCGCCTGCTGACATACAGCCCGATCAATTATTGCGGGCGGCGGAGGTTAACGAATATCAGTTCCAGGTGACAGATATGCTTGAAGGAAGATGTTGCAGCGAGCTTGGCGGAAACCCTCATCTTATCGACATTCAAGGTCTTAATTACTATTACAATAATCAATGGATTTTAGACTCATTTCAATTTCTGCCATGGGCAAATGAATCTAATGATGCGAGGTGGAAGCCCGTAAGCTCACTGATACTTGATTTTTACAAGCGTTATGAAAAGCCTGTTATTTTAAGCGAAACAAGCCATCCAAAAGAGCATCGGCCCGATTGGCTCCGATTTATTGCACGCGAATGTTCACTGCTTAAGGATATCCCTTTTTGGGGAGTTTGTTGGTATCCCATCATTGATCGCCCGGATTGGGATAATCTATCCGTTTTGCATCACTCTGGTGTCTGGGAAGTAAATGAACAGGGTGCCCGCCGTTTATATGAGCCATTAGGCGTTGAACTCAAAAAATTGGTCTGGCACTGCAATGAATGACTTTAAAATCCCTCTTGGCAGGTTCCTCATCTGGCACGAAAGATAAATACCAGAGCCGGCGTTCAGGCAAGAATTTTCCTGGCACCGTAGGGTTTTTGCAAAAGAAAAAAAAGGAATATTTATCGGTTTACTGTCGATGTCATCACATGGAAAATCTAGTCTCAGCCGGGTCTCCGGTTGTAACTGTTCTCAAAAAAATGTCCACCGTTCTGTCTTTTACAAACACCGACACGTTACCGTAAAATAAAAATCATCACGATTTATTGCTTTACTGTTTTTGGAGAGTGAACGATAGAGCAGGCGTCTTTTGGAACGGTTTCCCCCTGATTTCTAGAAATTAAATTTTGTCAACTATTTATTAAATTACAATTCAATAAACCTGCCTTGACAAGGAAAACCTGACAAGTCTTTTCTCATTCAATTGCCCGCAGTTAATAGAAATGAAACAGCAATTTATTGTCAAGTCAATCTACAGTAAACAAACTTTTTTTAGAGATTCTTATCCTGAAATCTTTTCAATATTTTCGTTTATGCATGACCGTTATATTTCTTTTAGGGTTCAAATTTTTTTTTTAAAAATATTATCCTATTATTTTGGTAGGATAATAAAGACGCTTTACATTTGCACAAGTTCTTTAGAAATTACTTATCAAGAAAGGCTGAGGGAAAGGCCCTGTGAAGCCTTAGCAACCGTCTCTTGCGGAAAGAGAAATGGTGCTAATTCCGTCGCGATTAAAAACCGTGGCTAGTTAAGTCAGATGCAAAATGGAAAATTTATTTTTACATAGTAGAAAAGCGCTTCTGATTTCGAAGCGCTTTTTTGTTTGACAAAACCACCTCTTTTTCAATGGTAATTTTCAAATTATTATTAAAAATTAAAAACAACACAAAGTGAAACAGATCAGCTTGATCAATTTTTGGTTAACCGTTTCTAATAACCGCAAACACGCAATGCAAGATTGCTGTGTCATGTGTGAGACTTGTTGTTGTAAATAACCTTCTACTACTTTTAGTATAACAATTACTTGCGGGTTACCACTGCAGTATCGCGAACTGCAGAAGTGTCCGGACGCTATCGCTATGCTCTGTCGGGTAGGTAAAGGCTTTTCATTCATTCATCAAATTTTTTTATTCATTCATTAATCCAAATAGTATGCTCAGTAATTTTAGGGTGTTATTTAAAAGCTTTAGATTGATAGCAGGATTTATTTTTGTCCTGCTATCACAAAGCGCGGCTGCACAAACATTTTCAGTAAATGGAACAGTCATTTCAAAAAAAGCAGGCCAGCCTTTATTGGCTGTAACTGTTACTGATAAAGGAAATAAACAATCTGCAATAACAGATGAAAACGGAAATTTCCAATTGAATGTGCACGGTAAAAGTGTACTTGTTTTTTCATCTGTCGGTTTTAAATCCCAGGAAGTAAATGTTGGTCCCGGCAACACTTCTATAAAAGTTTCTTTAGAAGAAGAAGACAACGTTTTGAACGAAGTGGTCATAACTGCGTTAGGAATTTCCAAAGAAAAAAAATCTTTAGGTTATGCAGTTCAGGAGCTGCAATCGAAAGATATTTCGGAGGCGAAAGAAGCTAATCTGGTAAATGCATTGGCTGGAAAAATTGCCGGTGTAAATGTCACCAACAGCCAGGGCGACATGGGCTCTTCAAGAATTATTATCCGCGGCGAAACCTCTATCGATGGAAATAACCAACCGCTGTTTGTAGTGGATGGTGTTCCGGTTGATAATTCGCAGTTGTTGGGCACAGGTGGTTCCAGGGATTTTGCCAACGCCATTTCTGATATTAATTCAGAAGATATAGAATCAGTCAGTGTGCTGAAAGGCCCAAATGCCGCGGCTCTCTACGGTTCACGCGCAGCCGCGGGAGTGATTTTGATAAAAACAAAAAGTGGTAAAAATAAAAAAGGACTTGGTATTACCCTGAATTCGAATACTACTTTTTCCAACCTATTGGTTTTGCCAGTTTATCAGAATTCCTTCGGACAAGGGTCTAACGGTAAATTCAGTTTCGTAGATGGCAAAGGCGGCGGCATAAACGATGGCGTGGATGAAAGCTGGGGCCCTGCATTGGACGGACAATTGATTCCACAGTTTAACTCAAAAGGAGTGCCTCTGCCTTTTGTAGCACATCCAAATAATGTTCGCAATTTTTTCAACACCGGTTATACATTTAATAATGGCGTTGCCATTGCCGGCTCTGACGAAAAATATGATTTTCGTTTTTCTTATAATAATGAAAAACAAACCGGCGTAATCCCGAATTCAGAGCAGGGAAAAAATTCATTTTTATTAAATTCCAGTTATAACATCACGCCTAAATTAACCTTACACGCCATTGCCAATTACGTTCGCGATGATGCCGGTAATCTTCCTGGCGCAGGAGGCAAAAGATCAACAAGTACGATGCTGCAATTCACGTGGTTTGGCCGTCAGGTTGATATCAGCCAGTTAAAAAATTACCGCGATGCTGATGGAAATACTTTCAACTGGAACAACAGTTATTACAGCAATCCTTATTTTGTTGCTTATGAAAATACAGTAGGACAAAGGCGCGACCGTATCATCGGCAGCGTTGAATTGAATTATCAAATCGGTAAAAATTTCGTTGCCAATTTGCGTAGCGGAAATGATTATTACACTGATCGCAGAAAAATAAAAATTGCGTATGGAACCAATGGAACGCCTTACGGCTCCTATGAAGAAGATGCTTATACGCTAAGCGAAAACAATACAGAAGCAACGCTTGATTTTAATAAAAAAATTAATAGTGATTTTTCAATAGATATTTTGGCCGGCGGAAATATTCGCAGCAACAGCTATGAAGAAAATGATCAAGTGGCTCCAAAGCTGGCTGTGGCCGGCGTTTACACGCTAAGTAATTCGCGCGACCCGCTCATATCATCCAACTATTTCAGCAGATTAAAAACCTACAGTTTATTTTCTTCTGCGCAAATTGGTTTTAGAAATTATGCATTCTTAAATCTTACCGGAAGAAACGACTGGTCGTCTTCTTTGCCCGCAGAAAATCTATCCTATTTTTATCCTTCGATAAATGGAAGCCTTATCTTAACCCAGGCACTGGATATTAAAAGTGATGTTTTAAGTTATGCAAAGGTGCGCGGCGGCTGGTCAAAAGTGGGTAAGGCGGCAGATGCATACCAACTTATAAATGTTTATAATTTCACAGCACCTTTTGGTTCCAATCCACAGCAAAGCGCTGCCAGCAAAGATTTGAACCCGAAATTAAAGCCGGAAACCACCACCTCTGCTGAAGCGGGCGCGGAAATAGGTTTGTTCAATGATGCACTGCACCTTGATTTGAGTGTGTATAATACAAACAGTATCGACCAGATTTTAAGTGTGGATGTGAGCCCGTCAACAGGCTATACTAAAAAACTGATAAACGGCGGCAAAATAAACAATAAAGGTTTTGAAGCGCAGGCAGCTATTAGAATTATCAAAAGCAGACAATTCAGGTGGGACGTTAATTTGAATTATTCACAGAATCACAGCAAGGTGTTAGAACTGGATAAAGAAGGAAGGTTACAAAGCTATGTTTTAGGCTCAGACCGCACGGTGCAGGTACTTGCCGCTGTTGGCCAACCTTATGGAACCTTGTTTGGAAATGCTTATTTGCGCAATGCTTCCGGGCAAATAATTGTAAAGGCAGATGGAACGCCAGCCATAAATCCAACCAAACAATATCTTGGAAAATTTACTCCTGATTGGTTAGGCGGAATTAATAACAGCTTTTCTTACAGGGACATCAATCTAAGTTTTCTTGTTGATGCCAGGATTGGCGGATCTATTTATTCAAACACCAACCGCACCGGCACTTACACAGGCGTACTGGCGACTACAATGGCTGGCCGTGATGCCGCACATGGAGGGTTAGCTTATTACTACCCGGATAACGAAACTTCTTCGAAGGCAGTACAATTGTCTAACGGAGCAACCACAGGTCCTAACGGAGAAACAGTTTATCATGATGGGAATATTTTTCCCGGAGTAACGGAGGATGGCAAACCTAATACAACCATTTTACCAGCGCAGCGATACTATAAAGGATTTACCAATGTGGATGAGCAATTTGTGTATGATGCATCTTTTGTAAAACTGCGCGAAGTAAAATTGAGCTATACTTTACCATCACAATGGATAGCAAATATTGGTTTCCAAAGCGCGACTGTTTCTCTTGTTGGCCGCAATCTTTGGATCATTTATAAAAAAGTTCCCAACATAGATCCCGAAACCGCTTTCAACACCGGTAATGCACAAGGCCTCGAAGATTTAACCCTTCCAACGGTTCGCAATATTGGTTTTAATATCAACCTTAAATTTTAATAATCATGAAACTTAAATATGCTTCTTTACTGTTTTTCTCCGTCCTTTTATTTTCAATAACCTCATGCAAAAAGGAACTGGTAAAGGTGAACAGAAATCCAAACGCAGCGCAAACCGCACAACCGGATTATTTATTGACGGCAGCTACAAAATCTGCCATAGATGAGTATTGGTCGATTACGCGAAGTACCAACCCCAGCTCACTTTTTGTGCAGCAATGGGCAATGATCCAATATACCGATCCGGACAGGTATAATTTTACCAATAACGATTTCCAGGAATTCTGGACAGTAGAATATTCAAGCATTGTAAACCTTAATGAAATAATTGACCTCGCTGATGAGCAGGAAAATTCAAATTATAAGGGCGTCGCGCTGGTTTTGCGTTCGTGGGCTTTCTCATTACTCACCGATGCTTTCGGCGATATTCCTTATTCTCAATCCATTCAGATTGATAAATTCCTGACGCCGGCTTATGATGCGCAAAAAGATGTTTATGAAGGGATATTAAATGATTTAAAAACTGCTCAGGCGGCACTTAACCCCGATGGGAAGCCGATTGCAGGCGATATTATCTACAACAATAATATTTCTCTCTGGAAAAAATTTGCCAACTCGCTTAGGCTTCGCATTGCTCTTCGTATCTCAGATCGCGAACCGGAAATTTCAAAACAGGTTTTGGCAGATATTCAAAATGAAGGTGGTTCCTTTATCAGCAGCAACAGTGAGATTGCCCAATTGGTTTACCTGAATTCTCCCAATCAAAATCCAATCAGTAATTATTTTGATACAAGGGATGATTATCGAATCAGTAAAACCATTGTGGATAAATTAATTGAACTTCATGACCCACGGTTACCAATTTATGCTAACAAAACAAAAGATCCAACTCCACAGCAGTATGTAGGACTTCCAAATGGATTGCTAGTAGGCGATGCAAGTAATTATGGTTTTTCAAAAACGTCCAAGCCGGGTGACTATTTTAGCAATCCGCATGCGCCGGCAGTGATTATTAGTTATGCAGAGGTTTTGTTTGACAGAGCCGAAGCGGCTGCACGCGGTTTCACCAATGAAAACGCAGAAGATTTGTACAAGCAAGCCATTCTTGCCTCTTTAGACCAATACAATATTTCCGAAGCGGATGCTAATGCGTATGTTAATTCTGCGGATGTAAAATATGATGCTACGAACTTTAAGAAATCAATTGGCGATCAAAAGTGGATTGCCTTATTTGGCCAGGGTTTGGAAGCGTATGCAGAATGGCGCAGGCTGGATTATCCACAATTGGAACCTGCTGTTGCAGGCGTTTTGAACGGACAAATTCCTTTGAGATTTATCTATCCCGGAACCGAGCAATCTCTGAATGGAAAAAGTTACCAGCAGGCGGTAGCTGACCAGGGGCCTGATGTATTAACTACAAGATTATGGTTCGACGTTAAATAAACAAATACCGCCGTTTTTTATTTTAAGTAACAAAAAAATAAAAAACGGCGGTATTAATGATTTTTCAACACAATGATTTGTATCGTCTTTTAAAATGGTTTTAAAAAGAGCAAAAAATATTATGAAAAAAAGAGAAATGTTTCCTCATAAAATGGTATTTGGATTTTGCATTTTTGTTTTTGCTTGGGTTGCTGTCCGATGGTCAGAAAAACCAATTGAATTAAAAAATGGGTTTTGGAGGGCAACGATTCAACGGCCGGATAATCGGCAGATTGTTTTTAATTTTCAAAGTAAAGATAGCGCGGGAAAAAAAGTTATTTATGTCATAAACGGCAAAGAACATTTGTTGGTTGACAGCATTCAAACCCATGCTGATTCTGTAATTATCGAAATGCCGTTTTTTGAATCAAGTTTCAGAGCTCAAATAAATAAGGAAGGAAATTTAGAAGGAATCTGGGTGAAAAAGTATGGTGAAAGAATCCAGACTTTGCCTTTCGAAGCGGTGTATGATACGAAAGAAAGATTTCATGTTTCTGCTCCGCCGGTCGCAAATATTACCGGGAGATGGGTAACGGAATTTAAAACAAAACATAATTCTGATACCATTGTTGCAGAATTTAAACAGGAAGGATCTCATTTGTCAGGAACGTTCCTGGATCCGACGGGCGATTATCGCTATCTTGATGGTGTAGTAAGTGGTGATAGTTTAAAATTGTCCACTTTTGACGGCGCACATGCTTTTTTATTTACCGCAAAAATTGATAACGACAAAAAAATATCAGGCGGCAAATTTTATTCGGGTGCAAGAAGTATCAGCGATTGGAACGCAGAGAAAAATGCTAAAGCAGAAGTGGTTGATGGTTTTGATGAAACAAAAATAAAACCCGGTTCGGGTAAAATAAATTTCACTTTCCCAAACAGTAATAACGGAAGTGAAGTTTCTTTTAATGATAAAAAATTCCAGGGCAAAGTAGTGGTGATTCAAATCCTCGGTTCATGGTGCCCGAATTGCATGGATGAAACAAAATTTTTGAGTGAGTATTACGATAAAAATCACCAGCGCGGAGTCGAAATCATCGGGCTTTCCTACGAGCGTACCACCGATTTTACCGAATCCCAGAAAGCGTTGCAGCCATTCAAAAAAAGATTTAATGTTCAATACCCGATTCTGATAACCGGCGTAACCGTTTCAGATTCTTTACGAGCCGAAAAAACATTACCGCAACTGGAATCAATTAAGGCTTTTCCCACGACTATTTTCGTAGGTAAAAAAGGAAATATAAGAAAAATTGAAAGTGGCTTCGCGGGTCCGGCCACCGGAGTCCATTACACGGAATTTAAAAAAGAATTCAATAAAATAATTGATGAATTGATCGCAGAAAAATGATGATCGCCTTATTGATGCTACAAATCATCGCATGGAGAAGCGTGCGAGAAAAGAAGAGGCTGCCGTTGCAAGGCAGCCTCTTTGTGGAATAAATGAAAAACGAAAAAACCATCTTATTTTTCAGTTGTTTCCCCGATATTCCCGTCTACATCAATGTACTGACCATCTTTCAGGGCTTCTGTTTTGCCGCTTTTTGTAACCTCACCGGTGGTTTTTACAACAGTTCCATCAGATAGAGTTACATCATCGGCCATTGCGGCAATGTTCCCGTTTTTTACGGCCCACATTTTACTGTTCTTAAAAACATACATGTCCTTCTGTTGGTGTGGTTGCTGTTGAGGCTGTTCAGTAGGAGGTGTCGTTTGGGTGCTCGTGGTGTCCTGGGCGAAAGCGCCAAATGAAAGCGCAGCGCCAATCATTACTAAAAATACCTTTTTCATGGTTGTGTGTTTTAATGGTTAGGGTTTAGATTAAGTTTACCCTATAAGTCTAAAACCATACCAAAGCTTTGGACGGGTTCAATTGTTGGCAATTCATTTAGAAAAAATGAATGCATTATTGTATCGTCTCAGCCGATGTGAAGTCGGTGATTCTGAGATTATAATTTACAATTCTGTAACCTATAGTGCAAAGATTATCAGAGAGAATAGGCTGGTAAAGATTAAATTGTCATCACTTATTATAAGTAAAGAAACGGGTTGTAATTTGTCGTGTATGAAGCGTCTTCTTTTTATTTCATCAAAATAAAAACTCGAATAATTTGCTTGTTTACTGTCTTTTCATTATCCATGGAAAGAGTATCAACTATATACAGGCGAAGCCGCAAGCAGGTATTAAAAAGCCTCAACAATTTTAAATCACCGGATCTAAAATTGTGAGGCTCTTATTATTATTATTTATTCGGATTTAAAATCCCGGGTTGTTAGGCAATAAATTTGGATTAACGTCGATCTCCTGTTTAGGTACCGGGAAAAGCAACTGGCTTTCGGTAAACGTAGCCCCGTAAACAGTTTTGTGGCCTACAAAATCGTCCCAATTTCCAGTTACATCATTGTGCACTTTCCTGGTTCGTAGCATATCAAACCACATTTTGTTTTCAAAGCACAACTCAAAATAACGTTGCAGCCATACTTCTTTTTCAAATGCATCCATACTCATCGAACCGATTGGCGCTAAATCAGCCCTCTTCCTGATAAGGTTAACATACGAAATTGCGTTTGCATTCGGGCCGCCCTCAGCCCTGTTAGACGCTTCTGCATACATCAGGTAAACATCGGCCAGGCGATACAAGGTATAATTAAGATCAGATTTTGCGGTGTTGGTTACTGCGTTTACATCAAACCACTTATAGATGTATGTGTTTTTAAAGTGCACTATATTTCCTGTAGTAATGCTTGGATAGCTCGTATAAAAAAATTGTTTTTCCTGGACTCTTTTGTCTCCTGCCGGAAAAGATGCGATAAATTGAGGTGTCGGATAAACTGATCCATATTCATCCGCATATTTTGATATACCGGCATAATTAGGAATGGTAAGTGGGGTGAGCGGATTCGTTGATGGAACACTGGCGGCATATTGTACCTGGAAAATAAAACCACCCTTATTTTTAGTCGCAGGATTAATCATATCCGTATAATTCGGAAACAGGGTGTATCCTCCATTCTGAATAACTGCAAGGGAACGTTTTGCAGATTCTGCATAATACGAATCGCCTCCGTTAATTGCAGCTCCGGCATAGGTTAGATAGACATCAGCCAGGATTGACTCAACTGCGCCCATAGACACTTTTCCTGTATGGTCCTGCCACGGTAAAGTTGACTTTTCTGCAAGAAGGAGGTCTGGGATAATGATACTATCATAAATCGCTTTTGCCGGCGTACGGGGTAATTTCAAATTTAAATTTGACGGTACTTCGGTTACCTTAGGCACCGCTCCATACATTCTCACGAGGAAAAAATAATACAGGGCGCGCAAAGTATGCGCTTCGGCGAGCATATTTGTTTTATCTTCTTCCGTTAATCCTGAGGCGGTAATTTTTGGAATGTCCTGTATGGCAAGATTGCAGGCGCCTACGCCAAGATACATATTCCTCCACCAGGTATCTACATAAAAAGAGGTGGAATTGTAGCTGAGGTTTTCAAAATTAATAAAACCCGTTTGGCCAAGATCTGAGTTGGCTTTTCCGGTCATAAATTCCATGAGGTTCCAGGTGTTGCCACCATAAGAACCGGATTGGCCGGCGAGCAAGCCCTGCAAATTTGCATAAGATGCATTAGCCAGCGCCCTGGCAACTTTTGTACTCGAGAAATCTGACGAGGGTGTGAAAAAACTTGTTGGCTTTTCTTCAAGAAATTTTTTGCAGGAGCCGAAAGAAAGCACGGCCGCCAGCACAATGATACTTTTAATTATTTTCATATTAATAAGTTTTTAGATTAAAAATTAAGTGTCAGACCCAGGTTCCAAACACGTGGACGGGGATAGGAGAAGAAATCCATATTTTGTGAAAAGGAACCATTATTCCCATACCCGGAATTAAACGTATCCACTTCCGGATCATATCCTGTGTATTTTGTAATTATAAACAGGTTTTGGACACTTGCATAAAAGCGCAACCGGTTAATTTTTAATTTTTCTGTTGCTTTGAAAGGCAATGAATATCCTAAAATAAAGTTTTGGCCACGAATGAAAGAACCATCTTCAACCCACCAGGTATCAAAATGAGAATCCTGTGCGAATTTATAATTGCGCACTTGTGAAATACTGGTATTTTGGTTATCCGGAGTCCATGCATTTAAAACGGTGGCTAGGCTGTTGGCAATGGTTTGCCTGTCCTCGGTTGAATGCTTAAAAGTTGCGGCTGTATTTACACCCTGTACAAAGCGGATATCAAAAGAAAAATCCCAGTCTTTGTAATTCATAGTGCTGCTGAAAGTGCCGGTCCATTTAGGATTAGACCTTCCGATGATGCTGTAATAATTGCTACCATCAGCATTATAAATATATTTCCTGTCGCCCGGCAAAAGATTGTGTTGGGCTGCTTCCAGGCTATCTTTTTCAGAATTACTATATGTTCCCAGGCGCGTCATTCCATAAAAAGAGCCAATGGGCTCGCCTACGCGTAATATATTGGTTTGCCCAAGAAAATTAGGCCCCGGAAAAATATCCGCGTTATTATCATTCAGCTTGAGTATCTTGTTTTTATTTGATGCGAAAATGAAATTGGTGGACCACGTGAAGTTTTTGGTTTTCACATTTACCGTATTTAAATTCACCTCTACACCTGAATTCCGAACGCTTCCCACATTTAAATAAACATTACTGTTTGTCATTCCTGCAGACCATGGAATGGGAGCCTGCAACAAAAGGTCTTTCGTTACCCTGTTGTAATAATCCACATTAAGTGTAATCCGGTTTTGAAACAAGCCCAACTCGATGCCTCCATCTGCCTGTAATGACCTTTCCCATTTGAGGTCCTGGTTTCCTAAACGGCTGGGCAGTAAGGTGGATTGATTGGCGCCATCCAACACCGTGGTGCTTGGCTGAATTTGAGAAATAGACTGGTATTGGCCAATTTCCTGGTTACCTGATACGCCGTAGCTGGCACGTACTTTTAGATTACTAATCTTTCTGCTGTCCCTGAGAAAATCTTCCTCTGAAACTCTCCACGCAGCGCCTACTGAAGGGAAAAAGGCATATTTATTATTAGCCCCAAACTTTGAAGATCCATCATAACGGCCTGTTGCGGTGAATAAATATTTCCCGTCAATATCGTAGTTTAACCTTGCATAATAAGAATTCATCGACCATTGATAGTCGCTTGATTGCGCCTGGGTTATTACAGAGCCTGCTTGCAGATAATGCCATTGGAAGAAATCATCAATAAAGTTTTGCGTTTCTGCATAGACTCTTTCCTGCGTGGTTTTGTTCCAGGAGGCGCCTAACAAAGCGGTCAATTTCTGACGGCTGTTTATTGTTTTGTTCCATGTCAGATAATTTTCTGATTGCCAATAGGTGTTGTTGTAAGAATTTATATTCGCTACACCTCCCTGGTCTTGTGAAAGGTGAGGTAAATCACCTGCGGAATAAAAGTTATTTTTCTGGCTGCTTAAATTATAACCAAAATCAGTTTTGAAATCCAGGTCTTTGGTGATATGAAACAAGAGATAGGCATCTCCGATAGATTGCAAGTTGTTATTTAAAGTAAACCGGCTGTTTGCTGTATGCACCGGGTTTGGCCCTCCTTCCAATCCGGGAATATCATTATTCCCGGCCCAGGTCCCATCCGGGTATTTTACGGGAACAATAGGAACTTCCTCGCTAACCATCCTGGGCACATTCAGGCCGCCATTTCCATCTGATACTACCCGTTGCTTACTTTTCACTACAGAAATATTACCCCCTACTTTAAGCCAGCTTGTTACATCATTATCAAGCGTAAACCTGGCAGAATACCGCTTGAACCATGAATCAATCATCAAACCATTCTGGTCTAAATATCCAAGCGAAAGGCTGTAAAGCGTTTTGTCCGAACCTCCCTGGAAGTTAAGCTGATGGCTTTGAGAAATGGCAGGCTTATAAACTTCTTCTTCCCAGTTGGTATTATATAATGGCTTATCGTTTGCATCGAACAGCAATGGAAAATTTTCATGGTTGAGCGCTGCAGGTGGTGCCCATGTTCCATGTGTAGGGTCGAACTTCGCACCGTTTGCATAAGCAAGATTATACACATTTATAAATTGTTCTGAATTGAGCGTTTTTAAATGACGATACAACTGATTCACGTTCACATTGGCATCATAGGTAATGCGGGTTTTTCCATGAATCCCGCGCTTAGTGGTTATCATAATCACTCCATTAGCACCTCTTGCTCCGTAAATGGCCGTAGAAGAGGCATCTTTCAATACTTCCACTGAGGCTATGTCATTTGGATTAATCGAATTTGCATCAACGCCAATAACGCCGTCCACCACATAGAGCGGATCTACATTTGAATTGATGGAACCGATTCCGCGGATACGCACCTTTGCCCCGCTTCCTGGAGCGCTGCTATTTATATCTACATTTACACCTGCAACTTTTCCTTCTAAAGCCTGTGTAAGATTGGGTACCGGCGCATCCATTAA
This sequence comes from Ginsengibacter sp., assembly GCA_051954975.1. Classification (GTDB taxonomy): domain Bacteria; phylum Bacteroidota; class Bacteroidia; order Chitinophagales; family Chitinophagaceae; genus Ginsengibacter. The sequence goes on from JBQCHE010000002.1 coordinate 838,154, forward strand.
TTTGTCTCCCTTAACAGTTGTAACAGCACCGGTGAGATCCCTTCTGTTTACTGTTCCATAACCAATCACCACCACTTCGTTAAGAACGTTGGCCTTTGTATTTAACGCAACGTCAATAGTGGTTTGATTTCCCACCGTTACTTCTTTTGAAGTAAAACCTGTAGAGGAAAAAACCAAAACAGAACTGGCATCCGGTACTGATATCTCATAAGCTCCCTGGGCGTCCGTTGTTGTACCGCTGGTAGTTCCTTTAACGCTAACAGTTACATTGGGAAGAGGAGTTCCATCTTTTTCATTGGTTACTTTTCCTGAAACGGTAACTTGCGCGATTGTAGATGCGGAAAGGAAGATAAATGTAATTATGATTATTAGTTTTCTTTTCATAATAAAATAAAATTTGAATTTTGTAAATTTCTTGAGTGTCCTGGTTAGCGTTGTTTATAATTTTCTTCTTAAGGTGGAAAAATTTTTATGATGGCCCGTATTTTTTTTTCGAAGTGAAAAACGGGCGTAGAAAAAACGAAACGAACTGATGAAAAAGAGTGATTATTATATTTTACAATATTTTCAATATTGAGGTTACCCACGGATTTGATAGAATGAGGAAGGCAGTGAAAACGCCCGACTTCTAATTGCAACAAATGAAGACGATAAATAAAACTTGGGGGATTTTCTACTCTCATACCATTAAATAATAACCGTTCAATTATTGATATCTGCGTTTAATTCGTAACACAACGAAGAAATCGATATATAGCATCAGTCATACCTCAAAAACACATTCACTCAAATCCTTTGTACTCAAATCCTTTGTTAAAATAAATTTTAGTCGGGGTTGTGGGGTTACGATTTATTTCCAGGCAATACATGATTCAAAAGCTAATTGATTCAGAAAGCGGAAATCTGAAATGTTTGATTCAGAAGGTGCGCTATTAAAGATTTCACAATTATTATGCCGCGCAAGGTAGGCCCTTCTACGGCCGGTTTGATTATAGTCGCTTTTCCATATAATTTGACAAATAACTGACAATCACCGACTTCCGTACGATCTGGCAGTAAAGAAAGAAATAAGTAAGATTTTTATTTTAGCTAAGCAGTACTCAGCGGCTCAATTGTTTGCGGAAAGAAAATCGGACATCCCGAAACTTAAGCCGGAGGGGAAACATATTATTTTTTTATTACTACTCACTAATACTTTCTTCAATTACATTCAACAACCCATCTGAAAAAGTATCTTCTGCCAGTTGCCAAAACATAACGCCGTTCAGATGGTTTTTTATAGCATATTCTGTTTTTAACTTTATAGAAGTCGAATCATCATAGGTAGCGAATAGTTTTTTTTCTGCATTAAAGGCGTAAGGCGCTTTTGCCACAGGGTCCCAATATTTGGTAAAACCGGGATTGTCGGTGAAGAAATCCTCAAAGTGTTTATAAGGAATTCCACGATAAAATTGAGCGGGTTGATAAAGTCCGCGATTGGCAGTGTCCTCTGTTTTAAAAATTCTTCCATAAAATGCCGCACCTATCGCTATTTTGTGGGCCGGCACGCCGGCAGCGATTAATTTATTTACGCCATTATCTACAGATTCTATTTTTTCCGGAGAAGGATACAGGGGCGTATGATGGCCGGAAATTTTGCTGAAGCCGCTGGTAAGATCATAGCTCATCAGGTTCACCCGGTTTACCAAAGGCATTACTTTTTTCCAGTCGATGGCTGAATCAATATAAGAAGGAAAACCTCCGGCGGCAAAGCTAATCTCATTCTTTTTTCCTAATTCTTTTCTTAACTGTTTTACCAATAATGTGAAATTCTTCTTGTCAGCAAGACTGTATGGATGCCCCGGGTAGCCTTCCACTACCGGATATTCCCAATCCATGTCTATCCCATCGGTTCCAAAATAGTCGTTTAATTGTTTGGTTGATTTTGCAAAAGTCCTCCTTCCCTTTTTGCTCGCAAATACATCTGAACAGGTTTTGCAGCCGCCCCAGCCTCCAAGAGACAACATTACTTTTAAGCCAGGGTTTCGTTTTTTCAGATTCACCATGTTCCTGATCGTAGCACTGTCGCGTGCGTTGCTTACAGAAAGCGAGTCGCCTTTTAAATGGCAAAAGCTGAATATAAGATGGGTAAGCGTTTCCACCTGGAAGCTGTCGACCATCGTGGGGCTTCCGGCATAATAGCCGATTACATTTATCTTTTGTTTGTTTTCTTGAGCACTACAAACTAAAAAAACAGAAATAAAAAAAAGGAGAAGTAGAGGACGTAGCATTTTTTTAATTTTTTAGAAACCCTTGTAATATTAATATTGTAAGCGCACCTTGCCTGCCAGTAGGTAGACAAATATCTCTATTTTTTATTTTTAATTATAAATGGAACAGCATGATATAAAAAAAAGCGGCATTTAAGGCCGCTTTCAAAAAGTTTAAGAGATTTGATTAATTATTGAGCAACAATCTTTCCGTGCATAGTGCCAAAGTGGCCTGGGAATGTGCAGATGAAATCATAAACACCGGCATCAGGAAGAGTGAAGGTAATCTGGTCGCTTTCGCCAGGGCCTAACAATTTGGTGTGGGCAATTACATCATCTTTCATGGAGTCCGGAATGTGCGCGGTGGCTGCTGCCGGAACTGCGGCTTCGCCAAATTTCTGTACATCAGTTCCCTGTTGCAATATTACTACGTTGTGCGACATAGCTGCTGCAGGCTGGGTACCTATATTTTTAAAGTCTAAAGTAATTTTTTGGCCTGCTTTTACTTTGAAAAGAGTTTTATCATACTGTAACTGGTCGTTTCCTGTAAGAGTAATGTGGTCAGTTACTGTAACGGTGTCAATTCCGGGGATATCAGATCCTGGAGCTTCTGCGGCTGCAGGTGCGGTGGTGGTATCTTCTGTAGCGGTTGTTTCGTCACTTGAACTGTTGCCCCCACAAGAAGCTAAAAATAACATTGCTGCTGCTGCAGGAAAAAAAAATAATTTTTTCATGGTTTAAATTTTAAATGGTTATTTAAGTGCCGCAAAATTAAGTCATATTCGATTAGAATAAAAAGTTAGTTGGAATTATTGCACGGGATATCCCTTAAAAGAGAACTTTTTCCCAAATTCGGAAATGTCTGGTGTTTGTAACTTTATTTTGAAGAGTTCAAAAAAATGGTTAAGGTTTGGCAAAGAAATTATTCAGTTTCAAAAAAATGTGTACTTTTGCAATCCTTTAAATTTCGGTACGTGTACAATTTAAAATAATAATCCGTTTTAAAGGCTCTCTCATTTTAAAATATTTTAACTAAAATATGCCTTCAACTAAAGTAGCTCCGACACAAAGAATCAGTTTTGGAAAAATTGAACATTTGGCGGAAACTCCAGACCTATTAGGAATACAAATCCAGTCTTTTAAAGATTTTTTCCAGTTAGAAACCACGCCCGACAAACGTAATAACGAGGGACTGTTTCGGGTATTTAAGGAAAATTTCCCGATAAATGACACACGGAATATTTTCATGCTGGAATTTCTCGATTATTTCGTTGACCCGCCGAGGTATACCATCGAAGAATGTATCGAAAGAGGATTAACTTATGCAGTTCCTCTGAAAGCCAAACTTCGTTTGAGTTGTAATGATGAGGAACACGTGGATTTCCAGACCATCGTGCAGGATGTGTTTTTGGGAAACATTCCTTATATGACGCCGCGCGGTACTTTTGTAATCAATGGTGCAGAAAGAGTGGTAGTTTCTCAGCTGCACCGCTCGCCAGGCGTTTTCTTCGGTCAAAGCACGCATCCAAACGGCACAAAAATTTATTCTGCCAGGGTAATTCCTTTCAAAGGCGCCTGGATGGAATTTGCGACAGACATTAATAATGTAATGTATGCCTACATCGATCGTAAGAAGAAATTCCCAGTAACTACTTTGCTCCGCTCAATCGGCTATGAAACTGATAAAGACATTTTGGAACTTTTCGGAATGGCGGTAGAAGTAAAAGCTGATAAGAAAACACTCGAAGCCAATATCGGGAAAAGGTTGGCAGCGCGTGTATTGCGCAGTTGGGTAGAAGACTTTGTGGATGAGGATACCGGAGAAGTGGTAAGCCTTGAGAGAAATGAAATTGTTCTTGAGAGAGACACTATTCTTGATGAAGAAAACATCGAATTGATACTTGAGCTGGATGTAAAGAGTGTATTTATCCAGCGTGAAGAAGTAAGCGGCGATTATGCCATTATCTATAATACCTTAAATAAAGATACTTCTAACAGTGAAATTGAAGCGGTGCAGCATATTTACCGCCAGTTGCGCGGAGCAGATGCGCCTGATGATGAAACTGCAAGAGGCATTATTGATAAATTATTTTTCAGCGACAAGCGCTACGACCTTGGTGAAGTAGGCCGGTATAAAATCAACCGGAAACTTGGCCTGGATTATCCTATCACCAAAAAAGTATTAACCAAAGAAGATATCATCGCTATCATTAAATACCTGGTTTTATTAACCAATGCTAAAAGTGAAATTGATGATATCGACCATTTGAGCAATCGTCGTGTACGCACCGTGGGCGAGCAATTGTATGCGCAGTTTGGTGTGGGTTTGGCTCGTATGGCCCGTACCATCCGCGAAAGGATGAATGTTCGTGATAATGAAGTATTTACCCCGGTAGATTTGATTAACGCAAGAACGCTTTCTTCTGTTATCAATTCTTTCTTCGGAACTTCACAATTATCTCAATTCCTGGATCAGACAAATCCATTAAGTGAAATCACCCATAAACGCCGTATTTCCGCCCTTGGGCCCGGGGGTTTGAGCAGAGAACGCGCAGGCTTTGAAGTTCGTGACGTTCACTACTCTCACTACGGACGTCTTTGTACTATCGAAACTCCTGAGGGACCTAATATTGGATTGATTTCAACTCTTTGCGTTCATGCAAAGATTAACGAAATGGGTTTCATCGAAACGCCTTACCGTAAAGTGAATGATGGTCATGTGGACATGAAAAAAGTGTATTTCCTAAGCGCTGAGGAAGAAGATACGGCTAAAATTGCGCAGGCTAATGCGCCTTTAGATGAGAATTCGGATTTCATATACGACAAAGTGAAATCACGTGAAACCGGTGATTTCCCGATTCTTGAAAAAAATGAAGTGGAATATATGGACGTGGCTCCTAACCAAATCGTGGGTTTGAGCGCTTCCTTGATTCCGTTCCTGGAACATGATGATGCCAACCGTGCGCTGATGGGTTCAAACATGCAGCGACAGGCAGTTCCGTTGATTTTGCCCCAGGCGCCGATTGTTGGAACAGGTCTTGAAGGCAAAGCCGCCAGGGACGCAAGGATCCAGATTCATGCGGATGGCGATGGCGTGGTTGAATATGTAGATGCCAATGAGATTCATGTTCGCTACAACCGCAGCCATTCTCAAAAAATAGTAAGCTTTGAAAATGATTTGATGGTTTATAGGCTTACCAAGTTTATCAAAACCAACCAAAGCACTTGTATCAATCTTCGCCCAGCCGTTAAAATCGGACAGGTAGTTAAGGCAGGCGACTTCTTAACTGAAGGCTATGCTACTAAAGATGGCGAGCTCGCACTGGGCCGCAATCTTAAGGTGGCTTTCATGCCCTGGAAGGGATATAATTTTGAGGACGCAATTGTTATCAGTGAAAAAGTGGTGAAGGAAGATTTATTTACTTCTATCCATATTGATGAATTCGAACTGGAAGTGCGCGATACCAAACTGGGTGAAGAAGAATTAACTCCCGATATTCCCAACATTAGCGAAGAAGCTACAAAAGATCTTGATCAGAATGGTGTGATTAGGGTAGGAGCGCATGTAAAAGAAGGCGACATCATCATAGGAAAAATTACACCAAAAGGAGAAAGCGATCCTACACCGGAAGAAAAATTATTGCGCGCCATATTTGGCGACAAGGCCGGCGATGCAAAGGATGCTTCTTTGAAAGCGCCAAGCGGAACTGAAGGCGTGGTAATTGATAAAAAATTATTCCAGCGCGCCAAAAAAGATAAAAACGGCAAAGTGAAAGAAAAGTCTATTTTGGAAAAAATAGATAGGGTTCACGAAAAAAATGACGCCGATCTTCATGAGTTATTAATCAGTAAACTGCTGGTTTTATTAAAGGATAAATCCTCTGCCGGCGTTAGCAATAATTTTGGTGAGATGCTGATAGGAAAGGGCGCTAAGTTTACTCAAAAGAATCTGAGCAACATCGACTATCAGAACGTAAACCCGCTGGGTTGGACCGGAGATTCAAAAACAGACGAGCATATCAATGTGCTGTTGCATAATTATAATATTAAATACAACGAGGAATTAGGAAGATACAAGCGCGAAAAGTTCAATATTTCTATAGGCGATGAGTTGCCGGCCGGAGTATTAAAACTGGCTAAAGTGTATCTTGGTGTAAAGCGCAAACTGAAAGTGGGAGATAAAATGGCTGGTCGCCACGGAAACAAAGGGATTGTTGCGAAAATTGTAAGGCAGGAAGACATGCCGTTCCTTGAAGATGGAACTCCGGTTGATATCGTTTTGAATCCGCTGGGTGTACCAAGCCGTATGAACCTGGGACAGATTTACGAAACTGTTTTAGGCTGGGCAGGCGAAAAGCTTGGAAAAACTTACGGCACCCCGATTTTTGATGGAGCTTCAGTAGATGAAATAGCGAAGGAAATAGCAGATGCTAATCTTCCGTTATTTGGCCATACTTTCCTGTATGATGGCGAAACCGGCGAACGTTTTGACCAGAAGGCCACAGTAGGGGTTATTTACATGATTAAGTTGCATCACATGGTGGATGATAAAATGCATGCACGTTCTATCGGGCCATACAGCTTAATTACACAGCAGCCTCTTGGTGGTAAAGCTCAATTCGGTGGACAAAGATTTGGTGAAATGGAGGTTTGGGCATTGGAAGCTTACGGCGCGTCAAACATCCTGCAGGAATTGCTGACATTGAAGTCTGATGATATTATCGGCAGGGCAAAAACGTATGAAGCCATTGTGAAAGGCGACAACATTCCAAGGCCTGGCGTTCCAGAATCATTCAATGTATTGGTTCATGAATTGAGAGGTTTGGGATTAGATCTGCAGTTTGAATAAAAGTTGCTTTCAGCTACGGCTGACAGTAAACGAACAAATAATTAAAATTTTTCTTTTGGCTTTTTAAGGGCCAAAAAGATTAAAGCCACAAAATATATGCAAAGAAAAGAAAATAGGCCACGTCCAACGTTTTCTCAAATTACCATCGGTCTTACCTCTCCGGATTCCATCCTGGAAAGAAGCTATGGTGAAGTTTTAAAACCCGAAACCATCAATTACCGCACCTACAAACCTGAAAGAGACGGTTTGTTTTGCGAAAGAATTTTTGGTCCGGTAAAAGATTATGAATGCGCCTGCGGCAAATACAAACGCATCCGCTATAAAGGTATCGTCTGCGACCGTTGCGGCGTGGAAGTTACAGAAAAGAAAGTGCGCCGCGAAAGAATGGGACACATTAAACTGGTGGTTCCTGTGGTTCACATCTGGTATTTTAAATCACTTCCGAATAAGATTGGTTATTTGCTTGGGATGAGCTCTAAGAAATTAGAAACCATCGTGTATTATGAAAGATATGTAGTAATCCAATCCGGAATCAGGGCAGATAAAGGGCAGAATTACGGCGACCTACTGACTGAAGAAGAATATCTTGATATTTTAGACACACTTCCAAAGGATAACCAGATGCTTCCTGATGAAGATCCGGATAAGTTCATTGCAAAAATGGGCGCTGAGGCGGTTCACGATTTATTGCAACGAATTGACCTCGATCAGCTATCATTTGATCTTCGTAACAGCGCCGCTAACGAAACTTCACAGCAGCGTAAAGCAGACGCCTTGAAGCGCCTGAGCGTAGTAGAAGGTTTCCGCGATGCAAACACAAGAATTAACAACCGCCCCGAATGGATGGTGATGCAGTATATCCCGGTAATTCCGCCGGAACTTCGCCCATTGGTTCCTTTGGATGGCGGACGTTTTGCTTCTTCTGATCTGAATGATCTGTATCGTCGCGTAATCATCCGTAACAACCGTTTGAAAAGATTGTTGGAAATCAAAGCCCCTGAAGTAATCCTCAGGAATGAGAAACGTATGCTCCAGGAAGCTATCGATTCATTATTTGATAATTCCCGCAAATCAAATGCAGTAAAAGCAGAAGGCGGACGTGCATTAAAATCGCTGAGCGATGTTTTGAAAGGAAAACAGGGACGTTTCCGTCAAAACCTTTTGGGAAAACGTGTTGACTATTCAGGACGTTCTGTAATTGTGGTAGGCCCTGAATTAAAAATGCACGAATGTGGTTTGCCAAAAGATATGGCTGCTGAATTGTTCAAGCCATTTATCATCCGCAAACTGATTGAGAGGGGAATTGTGAAAACTGTAAAAAGCGCCAGGAAATTAGTTGATAAAAAAGAAGCGATCATCTGGGATATTCTTGAAAATATTTTGAAAGGACATCCGATTATGTTGAATCGGGCCCCAACATTGCACAGGCTTTCTATCCAGGCATTTCAGCCGAAATTGATCGAAGGAAAAGCTATTCAACTTCACCCGCTGGTAACTACAGCGTTCAACGCCGATTTTGATGGTGACCAGATGGCGGTTCATGTGCCGTTGAGCAGTGCGGCGATCCTCGAAGCACAAATGCTGATGCTGTCATCCCATAATATTTTGAATCCTCAGAATGGAACTCCTATCACGCTGCCTTCGCAGGATATGGTGTTGGGGTTATACTACATCACCAAGGGTAAAAAATCAACTCCGGAGGATCCGGTAAAAGGGGAAGGCAAGATTTTTTATTCTCCCGAAGAAGTAATTATTGCTTATAACGAGCACCAGGTTGATCTTCATGCAGGAATTAAGGTAAAAGTGAATGTGAGAAATCATGATGGTTCCCTTACAAACAAATTGATTGAAACCACCGTGGGAAGAGTAATTTTCAACCAGCATGTACCAAAAAATGCAGGTTTTGTAAATGCGCTGCTCACAAAGAAATCACTTCGTGAGATCATCGGTAACATCATCAAATGGACTAATATTCCGACTACCGCTAAATTCCTTGACGACATCAAGCAGTTAGGATTCCGCATGGCATTTAAAGGCGGTTTATCCTTCAACATTAATGACCTTATCATTCCTGATACCAAAGTGTCGATGATTGAAAATGCATCTGGCGAGGTAGAAGAAGTTTGGGACAACTATAACGCAGGTTTGATTACCAACAATGAAAGATATAACGGTATCATCGACATCTGGAGCCGCGTGGATACACGCCTTACAGAAACCTTGATACAGGAGCTGGCATCTGACAAGCAAGGATTTAATTCTGTTTATATGATGCTTGATTCCGGAGCACGTGGTTCTAAACAACAGATCAAACAGCTTGCAGGAATCCGCGGTTTGATGGCAAAACCGCGTAAATCAGGAAGCACAGGAAGCGAGATTATTGAAAACCCGATTCTGTCTAATTTTAAGGATGGATTGAATGTGTTGGAATATTTCATTTCTACGCATGGTGCCCGTAAAGGTCTTGCCGATACGGCGTTGAAGACTGCTGATGCTGGTTATCTTACCAGAAGACTGGTTGATGTGGCGCAGGATGTAGTGATTAATGAAGAAGATTGCGGCACTTTAAGAGGCATTACAGTTTCGGCCTTAAAAGACAATGAGGATGTTATTGAGCCTTTGTATGACAGGATTTTAGGAAGAACTTCGTTGCATGATGTATATGATCCGGTGACAGACGAAGTGCTTGTAGAAGCGGGAACCATCATTACAGAGGATATTGCCAATGCCATCACAGAAGCAGGCGTTGAAAGTATGGAAATCCGTTCTGTACTTACCTGCGAAAGTCACCGTGGAGTTTGTGTAAGGTGTTATGGGAAAAACCTGGCCTCAGGTTATACCGCTCAGAAAGGTGATGCAGTAGGAATTATAGCGGCCCAATCGATCGGTGAACCTGGTACACAGCTTACACTTCGTACCTTCCACGTGGGTGGTGTGGCTGGTTCGGCTTCAGTTGAATCTACATTGACTGCCAGGTTTGACGGAACCATTCATTTCGACGGGTTACGCACGGTAGAAGCGTATAATAACCTTGGAGAAAAGATTAAAGTGGTGATTGGCCGTACGGGTGAAGTAAGAATAATGGATATTAAAAATGACCGTTTGCTTATCAACAATAACGTTCCTTATGGTTCCACTTTGAATGTAAAAGATGGCCAGAAGGTTTCCAAAGGCGATATTATCTGCACATGGGATCCGTTTAACAACGTTATTATTTCTGAAATTGACGGGGTACTGAAATTTGAAAATATTATCGAAGGCGTTACTTATCGCGAGGAAGCGGATGAACAGACAGGGCATAGAGAAAAGGTAATCATTGAAACAAAAGATAAATCACGTATTCCTTCAATGATAATTGAAAGCAAAAAGGAATCCAAGGGATATAACCTGCCTGCCGGTTCTCATATTACAATGGAAGAAGGAGAGGAGGTGAAAGCCGGGCAGGTGGTAGTGAAGATACCTCGTGTGTTAGGTAAATTGCGCGATATTACCGGTGGTTTGCCGCGTGTAACAGAATTATTCGAAGCAAGAAATCCGGGCAACCCCGCAGTAGTTTCTGAGATAGATGGTGTGGTTTCCTTTGGAAATATCAAGCGCGGCAACCGTGAAATAATTGTTGAGGCAAGAGATGGAGTGATTAAAAAGTATCTTGTTCCATTGACTCGCCAGATCCTGGCGCAGGAAGGGGATTTCATCAAAGCCGGCGTTGCCTTGTCTGATGGCCAAATCGCTCCCGCAGACATACTTTCCATCAAAGGGCCGTTTGCGGTTCAGGAATATGTGGTAAATGAAATTCAGGAAGTGTACCGCTTGCAGGGCGTAAAAATTAATGACAAACACATCGAAGTGATCGTTCGCCAGATGATGCGTAAAGTGACCATTGAAGATGCAGGCGATACCAAATTCCTTGAGGGTGATACCGAAGACAGGCTCGATTTTAACGCTGAAAATGATTGGATTTTTGATAAAAAAGTAGTTACAGATTCCGGCGACAGCACCAAAATGCGACCTGGTAAAATCGTAACATTAAGAGAGGTAAGAGAAGAAAATTCAATCCTTCGCCGGGCAGATAAAAAGACAGTTGAATTCCGTGATGCAAGGCCGGCCACTTCTTCGCCATTGTTGTTAGGTATTACAAAAGCGTCATTGGGAACTCAAAGCTGGATATCAGCTGCGTCCTTCCAGGAAACTACCAAGGTGTTATCTTCTGCTGCCATCCAGGGCAAAACAGATACCATGCTTGGCCTGAAAGAAAATGTAATCACAGGTCACCCAATACCTGCAGGTACGGGATTAAGAGATTTTGAAAACATGATTGTAGGAAGCAAAGAAGAGTACGAATTGCTGATGACTACCAAAGAGGCTATGGCATTTGATGAAGAAGAATAAATTAATTGAGTAATTAGTATGAGCTAATGCGCTGAAAATGTAAAAGAGGCTGTCTCAAAAAAACGAGGCGGCCTCTTTTTATTTAGGTAGGGAAGATGAATCGAATTTCGTTTATGCAATTCTCAGGGCCTTTCTTTTACTTTTGAGGCATCCGCTTTTTAATTTCAGTATCATTTTCAAAAAGAAGAAATAAAAAAGCCAACAGTTATTTCCTTGCTGGCAGATAGACTGCTTTACTTTTTTTCGAAAAGGGGAATCATTTAAAAAAGGTTCCTCAAAGGCTTTCATAAAAATAAATTAACCGTACACGGCTTAAGATTTTTATAAACCTATTGGTTTTTTCGGATTTTTTAAGACCTCAAAAATTTTAGGATTTAGGGCACTATCCTTTTCACTTAGCACAGAATTTAAAATCTAATTATTTTTCTGTTTACTGCTTCATTGAATGGTAAGCGTTCTCGAGCTAACCGAATTGGCGCTGAAATAGCCTAATACGCCGCCGCTAATGTTACTTTCCGGATTGGCAGGAGCAGGGCTGCCGAATCCTCCGCCACTACCCGTGGTGATTTGTAATAATTCACTTAAATAAGTGTACACTTTTTCATCGATGCAATTCATCTGAATGGTAAGTGTAGCGCCGGTTTTAATCTCTGAACTGTCGCTGTAAATAACCGAAGTAATATATCTTCCGTCAGAAAGCCTGTCGTCAAATACTGAATTGCCCCGGCTGTTTCTTAAAGTAGCGCCGTCTATATACTCTATAAACTGGTAGTAATTATGAACGCCCGGCGGATCCTGAAAATTGGCCACCGGATAAATGGTATTTTTCCTGCCAGATAAAAAAGAAATGGAGTCCAGTTCCACGGGCAATGGCATTACAGAAGTGGCGGTATAAGCTTTTCCGTCAAGTTCAACCTGCAGGGTATAACTTTCACCGGGTTTGCCTTTTATTCTTTTCGTAAAGTATTTGCCAGGTTCTTTTTCTGACAACGTATCGGTAATTCTGCTGTTTTTGATGGTAACCAGAGCGCCGGATACAGGAGGGAAATCATTGTTTTCTGCAAAATTTACTGACCTTGAAATGGATATTCTGTAAGGGCCGGGCAGATTATTCACTTCACCGGTGATTACGATTTGCGGCTCCGATTCTTTGAGACTAACATCCAACACTTTTTTGCAACCACAAACGAACATGAGTGCGATGAGAAAAGGAATATTTTTTCTGATAAACTTCATCTGGCTCAAAATTTAAAATTATAGGTAACCGATGGCACCCACCTGAACAGCGAATACTGTATCGCCTGCGTTTTTTGAGGGTCGACCGGGTCGTCCTGGAATTGAACAAAATAAGGATTTTGCCTTCCATATACATTGTAAAGAGAAAACGTCCAGCTTCCCTCAAATTTTTTAGTCTTTTTGCCTTGGAGCGTAGCGCTTATATCCAACCGGTGAGTAGCGGGCATTCTGTAACCATTTCTTTCGGTGTAATAAAAAACTCTTCTTCCGTTGATATCATATTTTCCGGAGGGCCAGGTTACTGCATTCCCCGTAAAAAATACAAAATCAGAGGATAATGTCCATTTGTCATTAAGCTGGTATATCCCTACGATGGAAAGATTATGCGTTTGGTCCTGCGTGGCCGGATACCACGAATTATTGTTTACGCCATCAATTTTGCGCTCGGTTCGTGAAAGCGTATAGCTCAGCCAACCTGTAAGCTTGCCGTAATTTTTCTTCAAATACAATTCAAGTCCATAGGCACGGCCTTTTCCAAACACCAACTGGCTTTCTACCAACTGGTTGGCCACTAATATCGCTCCGTTTTTATAATCGATTTGGTTTTGAAGATTTTTGAAATAAATCTCGGCTGAAAACGCATACTGATTATTGGTAAGGTTTCGGTAATATCCTGCGCTTACCTGGTCGGCAATTTCGGACTTCACATTATTGCTGCTCGGAATCCATAAATCTGTAGGATTGCTGCCGGTGGAATTGGAAAGTAAGTGAAGGTTCTGCACATTCCTTGAATAGGAAGCCTTTACGGAACTTTGTTTATTAAGCTGATAAGTAACAGCAAATCTGGGTTCTGGATTTAAATAAGATGCTACTATTTTTCCCCTCGGGTAAGATTTAATGGTCTTGATGTTTCCATTAGCGTCATAGGTGTAAAAATCTCCCGGCCCTGTCATCGAAAAGGAAGAAAGCCGTAAGCCTGAATTGATTTTCAACTTATCATTTAAAGTCCATTCATCAGACACATAGGCCGCGCCGTCTATTGCATATTTATCAGGGAGGATTAAAGAATTGTAGGAAGATGTTTCTGAGGTTTTAATATTTCCCGGCGTAAAAATGTGCCTTGTAATTTTAAAACCGAGATTTATTTTGTTTTTACTTCCGGCATAATATTGCAAATCTTCTTTCAGCGTCAGGTCTTTTATTTTTGAAAGTATGCCTACATTATTATTTGTTTGGTTAATAGAAATATTGTAATCGTAGTTGCTGAAAATAAAAGAAGTATTGGAAAATAATTTGTTATTGAAAATATGATTCCACCGGAGTGTAGCCGTACTGTTTCCCCATCTGATGCCAAACTGGTGGCCATAGCCCAATACATCTTTACCGAAGTATCCGGAAAGATACAGCCTGTTGTTATTATTCAATTGGTAATTCGCCTTGGCATTCAAATCATAAAAATAAAGAACGCTCTTGTTCACATCAGAATCATGCGAGATTTTTAAAAACAAATCGGCATACGTTCTTCTTGCGCTTACTACGAAGGATCCTTTGTTTTTTACAATCGGGCCTTCCACATTGATTCTCGAAGAAATGAGCCCGATGCCTCCGCTAACCTTATATTCTTTTTCATTGCCATCATTCATTTTTACATCCAGCAAGGAAGACAAACGGCCGCCATATTGAGCGGGCATGTCTCCTTTATACACCGTTACATCTTTTATAGCGTCCGAATTAAAAGTGGAGAAGAAGCCCAAAAGGTGCGATGCATTGTACACCGTAGCCTCATCCAATAAAATTAAATTCTGATCAGCGCCGCCGCCGCGAACAAAAAACCCTGATGAGCCTTCGCCTGCCGACTTGATTCCGGGAAGCAATTGAATGGTTTTTAAAATGTCTTTTTCACCAAATAAAACAGGAACGCTTTTTATTTCATTCATCGAAATTTTTTGCATTCCCGGCAGCGAATGGGTGATGTCATTTTTTCGTGAAGTAATCACTACGTCATCCAGGCGGGTAGCTTGTGGCGGCAAAAGAATATTCTTAACCAGGTCAGCCGTAAGTGAAATATGAAAGGTGTCGGTTTGATATCCTGAGAAAGTGGCCAGCGCCACATACTCATTTTCAGGAACAGTGATTGAATAAAAACCATATCCATTGCTCAATACATTATAAGTGTTCGTTCCCTTTAGCGTTAAGGTAGCGCCTATGAGGGTTTCACCTGTTTTTTGATCTCTGATGGTGCCGCTGAGCGTATATTTTTTTTGGGCAAAAGTGAATAATCCTGCAATAACCAGCACAGCTAATAATAATCCTTTCTTCACCACAATAGGTTTATAACAATAAAAGGTTTTTTGAAGCAACAAATTTATTTGTAAACTGTGAACAATCCATAAAACAGAAATCTACGAAATTTGTTGCTTTACTGTTTTGCGGGAAAAACTTTTGTGATTTTTTTTATTTAAGCGGTCAGGCGTTGCTGGTTTTTGAGCAGGGCAGCCTCCCTGAAGATATTGATTCTTTTCGCCCAGTTGTTTGCTTTTTTAGAAATGGCTATCATCTTAAACAAATCGTCGTCATATGCATTATAAAAGGGAAAAATAACTGCTCCGCGTCCTTTTTGCTTATAGTTGCATTTTAAATAAATCTGGTGAATATGGCCTCCGGGCCCGGATTTTTCTTTCACCACGCGGCATTCCTCCAGGTCTTTCAGGCGTACCGATTGAATATCTTTTGATTTATTATTGAAGAATACCACTACATAATTCAGCCGGTCTATACCAATAATGTTGCGGTTAAACCTCTGCTTGTTATCAATGGTAAGATCATTTTCGACAACAAAATCATCAAATTCTCTTTGCAATTTCCTATTAAGCTTTTTCCTGTTGGAACGCTTTATCCATGATATAGACAGCGCCAGCAACAGGAAAAAAACAATAATAGAAAGGCCGATATATTCAATAGTATGCATGATAAATGAATTTTTAAGATTCAGTTATTCTGAAAGGTTTGCATTGTTTACGTCTACGATTTTAAAATCTTTTTTCCCGGAAGGCACGTTCCAACTTACCACCTGTCCCTTGCGGAATCCGATTAAGGCGGTGCCAATTGGAGCCAACACAGACACTTTCTTTTGCTTAATATCTGCTTTAGAAGGCAAAACGATGGTAACAGTCATGTCGCGGTTGGTTACAAGGTCTTTAATAACCACCGTAGACCCAAGTCTTACAATATCTGCAGGCATGGAATCATCTTCCACAATCTGCGCCTTCTTTAGCTCGCCGGATAATTTACTAAAATTTTCCCTTTCATTTACCTGCATTCCGTGCAGGTTTTTTACATAGCTGTTTAATATTTCAAAATCGGTTTTTGTTAGAATAACAGGAGTAGTTGCCGGGTTTAAAGTTGCAGTTTCCATATATTTCGTTTTTAAAGTTTATAAAATGTTTATTTGTTAGTTTAATTTATTTAAAAGATAAAAATCCTCACCGAGAGGGGAATTTGAGTTTAATACATTAAAAATTAAAGGAATTACCCCGTAACTTATTTGCTGATATAGTACGGGGAAAACGATTCTAAGTCCTTATTCTTTGAAAAAAACAGAATAAGATCCCGGTTGTTCAGTATTGGATTAGACGCATTACACACACGAGCTAAGGCTGGCGCCTTATCTCTTAAAAATGCCTGTATGTAATGTAGAAATATCATTCTGAATGAAATTACAATTTAAAACTGAACTAACAAAATAACCCGGAGCAAAAAACATAAACAGATGTTAATTCATCCAACGAGCCATTTTAAAAATACTTTTTTAAGAAGTGGGCAACTCATTAACCGGAATCACAGGCTCTTTACCTTCCAACATATTAACGATTAATTTGAATATCGTTGTATTAAATTCGTTCAACTATTGCTGATAAAACAGATTAAAACTGAATTATGAAAAAATGGATCGTTCTTATACTGTTGCCTTTGTTTTTCCAGGCAAAATCCCAGGATAAATTTAATACCGAAGAAGTTAAGCAAAAAGGATTTGATCCTTCCAAGCTTTTTACCGGCGGCAGTGCTAATCTGGGATTCAGCAGTGGAACAACCAGCCTTGGTATAACACCTCAAATTGGCTATAGCCTTACGCCATGGCTGGATGCAGGTATTAATTTTAATATCAATTATCTATCTGTAAAGTATTATGTTTCCCAGGATAAGGTAAGGCAAACCACTTACGGGCCAGGTGCATTTGTAAGACTATTCCCGGTTAATTTTTTGTTTGCTACCGGTCAGTTTGAATATAATTCCATTCACGTAAAATCAATTCCCAACGTTGGCCCAACTCAAAAATACAGCCTCGACGCAAAAAGCTTTTTGATTGGCGCAGGATATGCGGGTGGCCGCGAAAATGGAGGAAATTCTTATTATTATTTATCCATCATGTGGGATGTTTATGGCGATATCAATTCACCCTACCGCGATCAATATGGAAACATGAGCCCGGTAATCAGGGCTGGCTACAACATTGGCCTGTTCCAAAAGCGTTATAAAAAAAGAACCAGCGACGAGTACTATATAAAATAAAAAAAGAGACTACATGTTGGTTTACTGTAAAAAACACCAATAATTTTCCGGTATATTATCGAAATAAAAGCAATTAAAAGAGAGCAATCTTTTTATCGGATCAAAGCGGCAGTACCCTTTTTAAAAATTGGTTTTCCCAAATAATCTATGGCTTTGGCCATCCAGACGTATACATCTGCATCCTGTGGTGCTCCCTTATAAATACCATCCCAACCCTGGTTTTGGGTGGTAGTTGAAAAAACCAATTCTCCGCGCCTGTTATACACTTTAAAATAAAGTAGCTGTTTTATTCCCACTGCAACAGGCCGGAAAATGTCATTAAGGCCATCGCCGTTTGGTGAAAAGGCATCAGGAACAAATATATCGGGCAACACTTTATACACCAACACGTTGATGGTATCTTCGGCAGTGCACCCGGCAAGGCTTTTCACCTGTAAAGTATATTTCTGGCTTTCATTTAAAATAGCCACAGGGTTGTTTATGGAGGGGTTATTTAGTCCGGTGGATGGTGTCCATAAATAAAATTTGGCGCCGCTGCCGTTTAGCTGCAAAGGCTGGTTTTGAACAATCGAAGTATCGGAAGGCCCTGCATCTGCTACTATATTTTCGACCGTTATGTTTACGGTTGCAAATGCTGGTTTGGGACATCCCAATACATCATTCACCTGTAGCATGTAGCTGATAGATTCCGTTGGCCTGGCCACAGGATTACTGATTTCCGTATTATTTAAATAAACCGAAGGCGACCAATGATAAATGCTTCCTCCGCTTGCCTGCAATTGGATGCTGTTTCCCAAACAAATCGTTGAATCGCTGATAACCGTGGCCAGCGGGTAAGGAACGGTTTTTACATTAATGTTTGCTGAAGTATTGCATTTGCCAATGGTGGAAACCAGGTGATAAGTCGTGTTGCCTCCCGGCGTTACCAGGATGCTTTTCGACGTATCGGTTACGGTGTTATCAGAAGAGGTCCACAAATACTGTAGTCCGTTACTGATAGGATTTAATCTTGCAGTGTCAGTGAGGCAAATGGTCGTATCTGATTTTAAATTTACATCTACCTTGTTTACCACATTTACAAAAACTGAATCTGTGCCAATGCAGCCGCGGCCTTCATGCAGGGTGGCATAATAAACTGTCGGTTTTTTCGGGCTTACGAAAGGGTTGAAGCTATTCAGGCTGCTGATATTATAATCCGGCGTCCATGAAATAGTGCCATTGCCAACCGCTTTCAATTGCAGGGTATCAATATTGCATATCAGTGTATCGTTGGATAATGAAAAATCGGGCTGCGTTTTTATAGGTATGGTTTTGCTTATCGTTTTGCTGCAGCCTTTACTGTTGCCTACCGTTAGACGAATATTGTAATTGCCCGCCTTTGAATATTCATAGCTGCTGTTTTTTTTGTTAGATGAATCAGCGGTGGTAGTTTCATCGCCAAAATTCCACGACCAGCTACTAACCGAACCAAAATTTGTAGTGGTCTTATCAAAGAATAAAATGGATGAATTGATGCATTGTCCATCTACGTCAAATGCCGGGTAAAAGCCGGGATAAAGTTTTAAAACCTGTGTAGTAGAATCAGAACAATTTTGCCCGCGGTTTACCACCAGTTTATAGGTAAAGGTGCCGGTATCGGTAAAAACATGGTTGGGACTTTTCAGGGTTGAAGTATTATTGGCACCTGATTTTATATCGCCAAATTCCCAATAAAACGAGGTGTTCAGCGGCGAAGTATTGTCGTTCTGAAAAGCGACATTAAAACTGTCGCAAAGCACCGGTCTTGGATTAAGCTGCGCCCCCGCAAAATCACAATTGGTCACATTAATGATAAAGTCTTTTCTATGTTCATTGAGCAAAACTCCATTGCGGTAAGAAAGCACGCTAACTTCCAAAACATACTTGCCAATTTGCGGCGCTATGCCGCTTATGATTCCTGTTTTGGAATCGATAGTGGCGCCGGCTCCCAAAGGCCCCGATTCGGTAAAGCCGTTAATATAGTTTACAGGATTATATGGCGGTGGCGCCGGGTTTGCATTTTTATCATCCCTGAAGCTGCCGCCGTCAAACGCGGCTCCTAAGCTATATACCAAAGAATCTTTATCTGCATCGGTAGCTTCGTAAAACAATTGAAAAGGCTTTCCTGCACATATTACATCTATGCTGGTTAAAAATTCCGGTGAACTGTCTTTAAACTTTCCCGGAGCGATGACGCAGGTAAAAGTAGAGCCGGTAGAGCTGCCATTAAAATTGGTAATGTTTTCAATATCGTCCACGCGGCAGCAGGTTTGATAGGTAGCGGTATACCCTTTTTCATTATCCGGCAAATCAACAGTAAACTGGTAAATGCCCACATGATAACTGAGGTTTGGCGAATTGCTCATGCAGGGTGGAAAAGGATTTATTTTGACCGGAGTTTCGCTGCTTTTTTGCACTATGTAATAAGGATAAGGCCCCTGAAATTGTTGGCCGTTATCGTTATTAAATATGCCAATGTACACTTCAGAGGGCATTTGCGCCGTGTTTGGCGGAACATTCTGATCTCTGAAAATTTTAAGTGTAATTAAGTATTTGCTTGTATTTACGGACGCCCCCGGCCCCAGGTATTGATAAATCATTTCACCCCCAACAATGTGGTGCCCATCTGAAGCTAGGGCGCAAAACAAAATCACATGTAATATGATTAATGCTTTTTTCATCCGGGTTAAATATGCAAATTAGCTTTTCTAAAAGATAACTTTTAAAAGAAATGATAAATGGAGATGCCGATAGTTTTTCGATGTTAATTCAATTGGTTTAAAAAGTTTTTCAGGATGGAATTGGATAAGTCAGTCTCCTCCCACATGCCCATGTGCCCTGATTGCTGAAGGATATGTACTGATGCAATAGAAGGCATTTTAAATTGCTGCAACAGTGCCTCCAAAGGAATGGCTGTATCGTATTTGCCGGCAATCAAAAGCACCGGTCTGGAAAAACTTTGCAACACCAGACTTCTGTCTGGCCTGGCCATCATCGCCTCATAATATTGTATCAGGGCTTCCGGAGAAATGTTTTGTCCTAAATCGACTAAGCGATTAATCAAATCCGGTCTATCTGTTTGGCTTTTGGGGGAAAATAAATTGGCGGCTATGGTCTTTAAGAATGCAATGGAACCATGGCTTTTTATAAAATCAATTCCCTTTTTCCTGGTTTGTTTTTTTTCCTCACTGTCTGCAAATGCGGACGAATGAAAAAATCCAAAAGAACTTAAGGATTCGGGATATTTTTCTGCATAGGCAATCGTGATGTAACCGCCCATACTATGACCAATCAATGAAAATTGTTCGTCGTTAATTTCCTCATCCTGAAAAATGGCTTCTTCAGCCAAAGCCCTTACCACTTCAGCATAATCTTCTATAAACACGGTGCCATCAAGCATTTCAGAATTTCCGCTGCCGGGTAAATCAGGGATTATCAATAAATTATTTTCTTTTAAAGCCTCCACCTGTGCATCCCAGATATTCCCGTTTTCTCCAAAACCATGTAGCAAAATCACCGGTTTGCCTTTGCCTTCTTTACGGTAAAATACATTTTTATTGCGATAGCGAAAGCTGTTCATCGGTTTACTTTTTCCCTAAGTTAAAAATTAAACTTCTGAAAATCAAAAGACAGATAATGGGTAATAGGGAAATATTAAAATGTTGCGGAATAAATTTCCACGAAATAATGAGAAGAATATTGAAAAGAGCATATACCAAAAAATAGTTTTTCGCCCATTTTTTACGGGAATGCATGTAAAATGCAGCGATGGTATTCGTGGGCCATGCCCATAAAATATTGAGGTTGTCGCGGCACATGTAGTGGTCGGTTCCAAACCACATAAAGAGCACTAAAATGCCCAGCAAGCCGGTGATAAAAAACAAAAATCCGTCAAAAGAAGCAAGAATTTTTTGAGTGTTTTTATTTTTGGAAAAGCTGAAAAAAGCTATCAGTACAAAAAGGCAAACAAAAAGAAAAAACGGATGTGTCAGGTTGTTTTTAATTTCACCGCCAAATCTTTGCCTTATTAATACGTGTTCGTCCGAAACCAGCGGCCTTCCTGCAATTGTAGAGCTGTCGAAGGTTTTCATCAGGTATTCAGGCAAAAACATTACCTGGTATGGCGAGGCAGCAATGTCCATCCTGCTTCCCAATAAAATATCAATTCCTAATTTGCTCCATTGCTTGTCGTTCTTATTCAGGTATTCATATATGAGGTTTCGGAAAGTAACTTTTTTATGAATGACGTTACCAAACTGAACCGCAGAATCGGTGCCTTTTTCAATAAGGTCGCGCAGCCGCGTGGTGCAATTGTCGAATGTAAAATCATACTGGTAGCCCCTGTTGTTGCCCATCATATTTACCAAAAGCATCATTTGGATGTTGGCTTTTTCCTCGCAGGTCAGGTTTAGAACCTGCTCGGTTACGCCCCGGTTTTCATACCGGTATTCCGCCATGAAATTGTCGAAATTATCAGTAGATAAATAAAAAGGCAGTTTTCCTCTTACGAATTTTAAATAGAAATTAGGCTCGTCAAAATTGAAAGTGCCGTAGTTGTATACAATATCAGTATTTCTAACGGTGTCGGTTACACGTAAAGCGCTGTGGCCAAATGTGGAGTAAAGTTCTTCACCGGGCGTTGCTGTTAGCAGGCTGATCCTGATATGGCAGGAGTCTTGCTGCGCGTAGCACGCGGAGGAAATAAAAATGAAGGAACAAAACGATAAAAGTATGGTTTTAAATAGTCGGATTTTGAATTCTGAAATGCTAAGTGTCAATTTAGTAAATAATTTTGTAGCCGTTAAAATCTTTTTGAATCGATGGTATTGTGTAAAATTATTTAATTAAAACCGGATTTATAAAAATCGCAGGACAGTTAATTGTCTTTTAAGTATTGTATTGAATACCATTAAAAATTATTTTGGAAGCAGTAAACAAACAAATAAAGCTTATTCTTATTTTTATTTGCGTCCTTCGTAGTTCCGGATTTTGCATTTTTGAATTTCCCGCATTTTCCAATTTTCACATTTGGTATTATTCAAAAATTCTCGCGAAATGGTTTTCCAAATGAAGGCGCATGGCATTTCTGAAAAGCTCGGGCGTACCTTTTTCCAAAATATCTACCAACTCTTTATGTGAAACAAATTTTCTCAACCGTATAGGTTTGCCCAACAAGCCGCTGTGATGTACATAATCGAAAACAGGCAACAACATTTTTTGAAACTTTTTCATGGTTTCGTTTCCTGTGATTTCATACAATTTGCCATGAAAAGCGATCTCATGGCTGATGTTGAACAGATGTTGATCCGTTATTTCCGGCTCTTTGCTCACAATTTTTTTTAAATCTTCAATGTCTTCCCGGGTTTTTCTCTGGAAAAGAAAATCAGCCATCCCAATCTCCAGCGCCAACCTGATTTCAAAAATTTCTTTTAAGGTATCCTGGTCAAGGATGTGTGGATTCATGCTTTTGCTCAATATGCCAAACAAATCAGGGCTGGTGATTACCGCGCCTTTTTTCTTTTTGGATTCAATGAGGCCCATCATTCTTAGCCGCAGCAGCGCTTCGCGGATGACAGTGCGGCTAACACCAAGTGTTTCTGCCAGCTCAAGTTCTTTAGGGATTGAATCGCCCGTTTTGAGCTTTTTCTTTTGCAAGGTTTCTACCAGTTTTTTTTCAACCCTGTCTACCAGCGAGGAAGTGTCTATTGTCTTCAGATTTTTTTTAAATACCGACGTATCCATTTTTTGATGAAGAGGTTTTTTTGTAAATGTAAATTAGTTATGAACAAAACAAGTGAGAATTAACGCTTTTAAAAAAAAGTAAAATTTTTTTTGACAAATGCAAATTTAATATCTATTTTTGTTATGTCATACATAATACTAATAATTAAAAATTACGGCAATGAAATTTTCTTATTTGAAAATTGGAATTTTGATAACCTGCTTATTGCTTTCTGTGGGCACAATAGCGCAAACAAAAACGATTACAGGTAAAGTAACTTCCAGCGATGGAACGCCGCTTCCCGGAATTTCGGTTACCGTCTCCGGAACTACCACCGGTACAGCCACGGATGCTAATGGCGATTACCGCCTCAATGCGGCTACCGGCGCTACCTTACATTTTTCTTCGGTAGGTTTTGCTTCGCAAGACATACAAGTAGGGAGTTCCTCAACTATCGACGTTACCTTACAGGCTGCTGCAGCCGACAAGCTTGGCGAAGTGGTCGTTATTGGATATGGAACGCAAAACCGATCTACCATTACGAGCTCTGTAGCCAAACTCGATCAAAATGTTTTGAAAAATGCACCAATAGCCAATGTCGGAAGTGCCTTGCAAGGAACGCTTCCCGGTTTAAATGTCGTAACCACTACCGGGCAGCCAGGCGCTGGCCCCTCGGTATTGCTACGCGGTGGCGCTTCTATCAATAATCCCGGCGGCCCGTTAGTGGTGGTAGATGGCATTATCCGCTCTTACAATGATATTCCGCCGGAAGATATAGAATCCATTCAATTGCTGAAAGACGCGGCTGCTACTGCTATTTATGGTGCAAGGGCGAATAACGGGGTGATTCTGATCACAACCAAAAGTGGTAAAAAAGGCAGATCGGAAATTTCATACAAGTTTACACAAGGTTTTAATTCTGCCAGGAAAGGCTACACCTTTCTCGATGCCAGGGATTATATTTATTATAACCGCCTCGGAAACTTAAATTCACAGCGCTCTCTTACCGATGTCAACAAAAGCCGCGGTTATGGATTGCTTACTGATTCTGCCGACCTTGCTGTATTTGATATCAGGGCATATGGCCCCTCCACTTCCTATCTTTTGGGCCAGGGCTGGGATACGGTTGGCGATCCATATGGCGGCACGATTATCTTCAAAGATCATGGTGGCGAAATTGAAAATATTGTTTTCAGAAATACGCAAACCCAGGATCATTTTATAAACGTATCAGGGGGAAATGATAAAGGAAAATATTATTCCAGCTTTGACTATTATAATGAAGACGGCGTAATTGTCGGCTCCAATTACAAACGCTTTTCAGGAAATATAAATGGTTCTTATAAGGTGAAACCAAATGTGGAAGTGAGTTCCGGAGTCAATGCTTCTACTTCCTCACAAATTGGTGTAAACGGAAGCGAGATCAATAATATGTACCGCAACCTCGCTTTGTGGCCCACGATGAATCCCTGGCTGGATTCTGCTAAAACCAAGCCTAATCCAGGAAACGGTACCAATGATGGAAATCCATTATACTGGCTGAGTAAAAGAAACACCACTAATGAAGTGAACCGCATTACCGCAAATGCTTCTGTTCAGTGGAACATTCTTCCGGATCTTTATGTGAAGGGAACCGGTTCAGGATACTATTTTGAGGAGTTGAACCAAGGCTTCCAGAAAGCTACCCAAAACTATTCTCAAATTTTTTCTAATCCACCAAACCCCGGAAACACCAATCGCCAGGCCTATGCTTACTATAACCGGAGTTTCCAACAACAATATGATGGAATTATCAATTACACTCATTCCTTTGGACAGCATGACTTGAACTTGATGTTGGGCGCAGAATATTTTGATACCCGCGCATTTAACATGCAGGTTTTGGGCACGCAGGCTCCCACTGATGACATTCCTACCGTGAATGCTTCTACAGTTTTCAACCCGGGCAGCAACTATAGCAGTAAATCCGAATATCGTATCGCTTCCCAGTTTGGAAGATTGAATTACGACTTTGACCGTCGCTATTTATTGACGCTTGTTTTCAGAAGAGACGGTGTTTCCAGTCTTCCTGCCGGCAACAGGTATGGCGTTTTTCCGGGAATGTCTGCGGGATGGAATATGCATAAAGAAAAGTTTTTCCAGAATAGTGGAATTTCCAAAGTCGTTTCCACTTTGAAGCCACGCATCAGTTACGGTGTGAATGGAAATGTGGCAGGATTAAGTAATTATGAAGTACAGGGAAGTTACAGCCTGCAAGGGCTTTACAATGGTAATTCCGGTTTTCTCAATACAGGAATTATCAATAATAATTTAAGATGGGAAAAAAGTAAAACAACTGACCTTGGACTTGATTTAGGATTTCTTAATAATCGCATTACATTCATTTTCGATTATTATGACAGGAAAACCAGCGACCTCTTGACTAATTTGTCGCTGCCGGGCTATACAGGTTTCAATTCTGTAAGAACCAACCTCGGAACATTTCAAAATCAGGGATATGAATTTGCCGCCAGTGCAAATATTATCAATCAGCCAAACGGTTTAAGATTAGACGTAGGTGCTAACGCTTCTTTTGTAAAAAATAAAATTTTACAATTACCGCCGAATGGCCAGCCAAACAACCGCCAGGGCGGCTTCCAGATATTTGACCCAAAATCCGGAAAATTGAGTTGGGTAGGCGGTTACCAGGAAGGGCAAACTTTGGGTGATGTATATGCCTTTAAACAGGTTTCCATTTTCAAAAGTGATGCAGAAATAAATAAGCTTGCCGGAAGCCGCTACGATGCCGTTGCTAAAATAGGTGGCCCGAACACCACTGCTACCAGCTTTATTACTCCGGGAGATGTGAACTGGCTTGACGTAGATAAAAACGATACCATTGACAACCGTGACCAGGTTTATATCGGAAATATCACTCCCAAATGGACAGGCGGTTTTACGGCTACGTTAGCCTACAAAGGTTTTAATCTTTACACACGTTTTCAATTTGCAACAGGATACATTATTTACAACGACCAGGTAGCGCGCATTTTAGGAAACTACCAGGGCACTTTCAATTATATAGATTGGCAGAAAAATTCCTGGACACCTGAAAATCCAAATACCGATATTCCAAAAGTGTATTATGCCGACCAGGTGGCCGCTCCGCTTGGAAAGAAAAATTATACAAGAATTAATAACGCCGGCATTGCGCTTAACAGCAACAATTCACGGTTTTATGAAAATGGAAGTTATCTGGCCGCACGCGAAATAACGCTGTCTTATGATTTTGGGCACGACCTGGTTGCAAAAACCAAAGTGCTTTCCCAGGCAAGGGTATATGTAAGCGGCAACAATCTGTTTTACGTCACCAACTTTAGTGGTCCTTCGCCCGAACCGCCAACAGGTGCTAATGGCAATGTTCCTGGGGTTTACCAGGGAACTTATCCGACACCGCGATCATTTGTTTTGGGAGTACAAGTGACATTTTAAAATATTAAACTTATCAAAATGAAAAAATATAGTAAGATATCGGTACTGGTTTTAGTCGTTGCCATTGCCATCAACTCATGCACCAAACAACTTGACCTTGCTCCCGTGAGCAGCCTAAGTGATGCGAGCTATTGGAAAACCTCTGACCAGGTAGACGCTTTTGTATCGGGTATCGAGCAGGCTTTTAGAGATAATACAATGGCATTTGAACTTTTGGGTGAAGGACGCGCCGATATTTTCGGCACTGATCCGGGTTCAAGCTCTTCCTTCACTGGTGAAGCTACCCAGGGTGTTGAAAATCTCTGGAACAATACATTGGATGGAAACAATCCGGGTGTAAGTAATTACGGAGGTTTTTATTTTAATATCAATCAGATCAATTTACTGATTTCTAAACTCAATACATTAAACATAGTCACGCCTGAAAATAAAAATTATTATCTCGGGATGGCTTACGGCATGCGCGCTTTTTATTATTTTCAACTGTATAAATCGTGGGGGAAGGTGATTATTCAAACAGAGCCTACCACAGCGATTGATGTATCTCATCTTGCCAAACCCGTTTCCAGTGAGGATAGCGTTGTTGCACTGATTAAAAGCGACATTGATTTGTCTGCCAACAGTTTTGGAAACGATTATTCTTTCAGAAACAAAAAAGGCTATTGGTCTAAGGCTGCTACTTTGATGCTAAAAGCGCATGTTTATCTCTGGACCAGCTATCGCGGTGGTGGTGCATCCGATGCTACAACTGCGTTAAATGCATTGAATGACATTCAAACTAATGTGCCTGGTCTCCATTTACTTTCCAATTTCGAAGATGTATTTTCCTCAGGTAATAACGGCAATGCTGAAATCATTTATGCCATCCATAATCAATTAAATGAATCAAGCTTACCATTTTCGGGCACTTTTGAGCCGCAGACTGGTTTGATCGCTAATTATTATGACTCCGCAGAAAACAGGAAATTTAATGTGACCGACGATAATTGGGGAGGATTGCTTCGAGCGCCGATTAAGATTGCTACTTTCAGAAGATTTGATGATAAAGACAGCCGCAAATGGTCTTCCATTACTGCGGCCTACACGTTAGATAATAATGGTAATTATCAGATCGTTGGTGCTTTTGTAAGTAAATATAAAGGCGAACAAAATGCCGGAAGCCGCGCCTATACCAACGATTATCCCATCTATCGTTATGCCGATCTTCTTTTATTAAAAGCAGAAGCCGAAGTGGCTTTGGGGCAGGATCCTTCGAACGAAATCAACCTGGTGAGAGCAAGAGCATTTGGTGCCAATTATGACCCTGCTGTTCAGGGATATCCTAACCAGGCAATTGATGCAGATCCGAAAGAAGCGATCCTGCAGGAAAGATTTCATGAATTTATTTTTGAAGGAAAGCGCTGGTACGATTTGATAAGAATGGATCCAAGCGGAAAATATGTATTTGAATATACGTCGGTGCCTTCTTCTGAAGCTTACAAAATGTTGTGGCCAATTGATAGAAATACATTGACTAATAATCCGGCATTGGAACAAACGCCTGGCTATCCTAAATTTTAATATAGGCTCGTAGCACATAATCAAGCAAAACCGGGAGCATTCCTGTTTCCGGTATTTTTTAATTTGCTTACAGTAGACAAACAAATAAAATGATTTTGTATTTTGTTCAAATAGCTGGCAATTAATTTTCAAATGGCAACAATGAATGTAAAGTCGATGAAAAGTTTTTATTCAAGAATTCTGTTTTTGCCTGTCCCCGGTTCGTGTCTTCACGAACCGAAACCAGGACTCCGCAAATCGATGGCTGTAGTAAACAAACAAAAAGAATGTTTTTTTATTTTGTTCAAATAGTTGGCAATTAATTTTGAAATGATATCAATGAATATAAAGGCGATAAAAATTTTTTATTCAAAAATTCTGTTTTTGCTAATGCTTGTCTGCGGCGGGTTTTTAGCGTCTGCAGGCAATTCGCCTTATCCTTCATTGATCCCTTTGCCACAGGAAATAAATTGGACAAATGAAAGTTTTCTTCTGAGGAGTTATAAAACGATTTTTATCAACGATGCATCCTTAAAGGAATCCGCAGCGGCGCTGCAAAAAATAACCGGTAACAATGCACCGGTACTTTTCAATGCGAAAAATGAATCTCCATTTATCGAATTGAAATTAGCAAAAGTAAACACTCCTTCTTTTTCCGAAGAAGCGTATCAACTGAGTGTTTCAAAAAATAAAATCTCTTTATCTGCCAATACACTTCATGGCATCTTCAATGGCTTGCAAACTTTAAAGCAATTGATTGAAAATAAAAAAACAATTGCAGCGTGTGAAATTAAAGACTGGCCTACGTTTCAGTGGCGCGGTTATATGGTGGATGTAGGAAGGAATTATCAGTCCGTTGAATTATTAAAGCGGCAGATTGATATAATGTCGCGATATAAACTCAATATTTTTCATTTTCATCCGACAGAAGATATTGCCTGGAGAATTGCGATCAAAAAATATCCGCAGCTTACCGAAGCAAAAAATATGATTCGTGATAAAGGGAAATTTTATAGCGAAAAAGACATCAAAGATTTGATCCAATATTGCCATGACCGCTTCATCACTTTTGTTCCTGAAATAGATATGCCCGGCCACAGCGCTGCATTTACAAGGGCATTTGGTTTTGACATGCAAAGTGAAAAAGGTGTTGAAATTGTAAAAGAAATTATTACTGAATTTAATAGCACGTATCATCTTCCTTATTTGCATATTGGTGCAGATGAAGTGAGATTTACGAATAAAAATTTTCTTCCTGAGATCACTGATTTGATTCATCAGCAGGGAAAACAAACTATCGGCTGGCATCCGGGCGGGAATTATGATGATTCAACCATCCGGCAAATGTGGGAAAGCGGAGGAATGGACAATTCAAATGCGCGCTACATCGATTCACGAAGCTTGTATCTGAATCACATGGATCCGGAGGAAAGCGTGGTGAGCATCTTTGAAAGGCAACTTTGCGATACTACTCACGGAGATAAAAAAAAGTTGGGCGGTGAAATTTGTTTGTGGAATGATCGTCGCGCAGCTAATGAAAGCGATTTGCTTCGAATGAATCCTGTTTATCCTGCAATGCTTGCCTTTGCTGAAAGATCGTGGCGGGGCGGCGGTTTTAAAGGTGTGGTAGTAAATATCGGAACAGATTCTTTAAGAGTAAATGCTTTCAGAGAATTTGAAACGAGGCTGATTAATCACAAGCATTTGTATTTTGAAAATATTTCTTTTCCTTACGTTCGTCAAAGTACACTTCATTGGAAGTTATTCGGCCCCTTTGAAAATGAGGGGGATCTGAAAAAATCATTTTGGCCTGAAGAAAAAAATATTTCTCTCAGCGATTCTGTCGCTGATTTGAAAGCCATCGGCGCTACCATTTATTTACGTCATTGGTGGTACTCGGTGCACACTTCATGGCTTCAGGATCCAAAAGAAAATACTACCTGGTATGCGTACACGAAAATCTGGAAAGACCGTGGCACCACAGGCTTTATGTGGATTGGATTCAATGATTTTTCACGCTCTACCGCCACCGACGATCCTAAAGAAGGAACATGGGATAACCGGCAAAGTGAAATTTGGTTGAATGGAAATGTAATTGCTCCTCCACAATGGAAACATGCCGGAGCAAAGGGAAATTCGGAAGTACCATTGACAGATGAAGGATATTCTTACAGGTCACCTACGGAAGTGCATTTTAAAAAAGGATGGAATACCATTTTAATAAAATTACCGGTGAAAAATTTCAAAGGAAAAGATTGGCAAAACCCTGTAAAATGGATGTTTACTGCTATTCCGGTGAAGAAAGGAAGGGGGATGAATTGGGATGCAGATTATTGAATTATAGAATTAATAAATTATTTAGTGAGATTGTTTTATTGTTGAAGTGTTTCATTGTTGATCAAGTTTTGCTGTGAACAAAGAAATAATCGAAATTTTTATTTCTCGTTTTACTTCCATATCCGAGAATCAAAACTTTTAAAAAAATGAAAATAAAATTAAATACCAGGTAAAATGAAAATAGCGCATTTAGAAGGACTGATAGCAGCTCCTTTTACTCCAATGGATGATGAAGGAAAATTAAATACAGGCATTATTCCGGAATATTATCGCTTTTTAAAACACAATAAAGTAACCGGCGCGTTTATCTGCGGCTCAACAGGAGAAGGCGTTTCGATGACCTCCGAAGAAAAGAAATCGGTGATAAAAGCGTGGGGTGATGCAACCAAAGATGATACAGATTTCAAGGTAATGACTTTGGTAGGCGGCACAAGTATTAAAGATAGCAAAGACACCGCTCGATATGCGCAGCAGTGCGGATTGTACGGTGTTTCATTCACCGCTCCATTTTATTTTAAGCCGGCAAATGTAGAAATGCTCGCCGCATGTTGTAAAGAAATCGCGGACGCGGTTCCAGACATGCCATTTTATTATTACCATATTCCGGTGTTGAACGGAGTTGGTTTTTCTATGATTGACCTGTTAAAAAATGCGGCAGGAAAGATTCCAAACTTCGCAGGAATCAAATATACTCACGAAGATTTTATGGATTTTCTTTCCTGCCTGCATTTTCAAAATGGAAGGTACGACATGCTTTGGGGGCGGGACGAAAATATGCTTTCAGCATTGGTATTAGGCGCAAAAGGCTCTGTCGGTAGCACTTTCAACTATGCGGCTCCCCTTTATTACGATTTGATTGATGCATTTAATCGGAACGATTTAAAAAAGGCGCAGGCATTGCAACAGCAATCCATTGACATGATTTATTTGTTGGGAAAATATGGTGGCATCGCTACCGGTAAGGCGTACATGAAATTAACAGGCGTTGATTGTGGCGAATTTCGCTTACCGGTGAAAAATATGAACAGTGAGCAATTTGAGTTGTTTAAAAAAGATGTGGAACAATTAAATTTCAGTAGCTTTTGCTCCACGAAACCATCATAAATAATGACTCGTTCAATTGCTTTTTTAATTTCATTTTTTACATTGATAACTTTGAATTTGATGGCGCAAGAGCCCGTCCTTACTTTATCCTGGAAAAAAATCGCCAGCGTTCCCGATGTCGATGATGCAAAAACATCACTCGGCCTCGCAGGTGCGATTAATGGGGTAGACAATGATGTGTTGATTGTTGCAGGCGGTTCAAATTTTCCGGATAAACTTCCATGGGAAGGCGGCAAGAAAGCTTATTATGACAGAATATTCGTTTTGGAGAAAAAAGGAAATAAATATTGCTGGAATAAAAAGGTGAAATCCGTTCTTCCCGAGCCAGTTGCCTATTGTGGCAACACGTCCACGTTATCAGGAATTGTTTGTGTGGGCGGCGAAAATCAAAATGGAATTTCTGATAAATGCTTTTTATTAAACTGGAATAAAGACGAAAATGCTGTCGTCGTGAAATCATTGCCCGGCTTGCCTTTTGCTTTGACAAACGTGGCTGTTACCAATATGGATGATGTGGTGTATGCGGTTGGCGGTGATGAACAAAACAATTCTTCCCGCGCTTTTTTTAGGTTGGATTTAAAAGATAAGAATCTTCATTGGGAAAGACTTGCGGATTTTCCCATACCACTGGCAAACGCAACGGCTGTCGCGCAAAATTCGAAGTCAGGGAGAAAGATTTTCGTTATTGGTGGCAGGTCTAAAACTTCATCAGGAATCAGCAATTTGCATCATACAACTTTTGCTTTTGATTTAAAAAAACAGGAATGGGAAAAGTGTGCTGATATCTCTGACGGGAAAATTATTACTAATTTGTCTGCTGCTTCCGGCGTGCCTTTGGATCAAAATAAAATTTTAATTACCGGATTTGATAACGGAAAAATATTTCACCGGATTGAAACAATGATTGCAAAAATTGCGCAAGCAAAAACTCCCGAAGAAAAGCAAAGGCTGACCGGAGAAAAAAATAATTTAAGCATTTATCATAAAGGTTTTGATAAAGGCCTGTTGCTTTATGATAGTAACAGTGATGCATGGACGAAAATCGGTGAATTGCCTTTCCCCACGCATGTTACAACTACTGATGTAAGATGGGGCGATGAGATTATAATTTCAAACGGAGAAATAAAACCGGGTGTGAGAACGCCGGATGTATGGGTGGGAGAAGTGGTGGAAGAATAATGGGTAATAAAGTTATAAGTTGTAAGTTATGGATTACAAGTTATGAGTGAGATAGGCGATTAGAATTTTAGTTTTTAGACTTCAGTTTTTAAACTTTTAATTTCTTCCTTGAGATGAAAAATTCAAAAACATATAAATGGATAGTGGTGGCGCTGCTTTGGGTAGTAGCATTACTCAATTACCTCGACAGGCAAATGCTTGCCACGATGCGGCCTTCCATGCAAATCGATATTCATGAATTGCAATCTGCAACTAACTTCGGCTACCTGATGGGCATCTTTCTTTGGGTATATGGTTTTATGAGCCCGATATCAGGAATCATCGCAGATAAAGTAAATCGAAAATGGCTTATTGTAGGAAGTTTATTTGTTTGGTCAGCGGTAACTTATGGAATGGGGCTTGCGACAACTTATGATCAGGTGTATTGGCTGCGCGCTTTTATGGGCGTTAGTGAGGCGTTGTACATTCCGGCCGGACTTTCATTGATTGCCGACTATCACCAGGATAAGACGCGTTCGCTTGCCATCGGCATCCACATGACGGGGATCTATTTTGGACAAGCGCTTGGTGGCTTCGGAGCCACGATTGCGGCAGCCTACACATGGCATCTTACTTTTCATTCTTTTGGATTAATCGGAATTGCTTATTCACTGGTATTGATGTTTTTTTTAAGAGAAAAGAGAGACAAAAATCAAATCATTTTGCAGAACAAAATGGCAGGGTCTAAAAAAGTCCCGCTGTTTAAAGGGGTTGCTTTATTACTTTCCAACATTTCTTTTTGGATCATCCTGTTTTATTTTGCAATTCCAAGCCTGCCAGGTTGGGCCATCAAAAACTGGGCGCCCACACTTTTTGCGCAAAATTTAAAAATCCCGATGTCCGAAGCCGGACCTCTTGCAACGGTTACCATTGCGCTATCATCTTTTGCAGGAGTGATAGCGGGTGGAATTTTATCCGACAGGTGGGTGCAAAAAAATATCAGGGGCAGAATATATACCGGCGCTATCGGCCTTGCGCTAACCATTCCTGCGTTGCTGTTAATCGGGTTTGGACATTCGTTGTTTAGCGTCGTGAGCGCTGCAATTTGTTTTGGCTTAGGTTTCGGAATTTTCGATACTAATAACATGCCGATACTGTGCCAGTTTGTTTCGGCAAAATACAGGGCCACAGCTTATGGGTTATTAAACATGGCCGGAATATTTGCCGGGGCTTTTATCACTGATATCCTGGGGAAATCAACAGACGCAGGAAACCTCGGTGAAAGTTTTGCTTTATTGGGCGGCGTTGTTTTGATTGCTATAATCGTGCAGGTAAGTTTTTTGCGGCCAAAGGTGGACAACTATGAAGATTAAGCGTTGCGCGGCTTTTAACAAAAAAAAATACACTTTTTTCATTCTTTACTGCAAAAATATTTTTTGAAATGAGACAAAAAATTGTTGTATGCGTCATTGCTGTTTTATTTTTTCTCACGAATATTTTTGCACAGCCGTCAAAGATAAAAGTTGCCTGCATCGGCAATTCTGTTACATATGGTTATGGATTGAAAAATCGTGTAACCGAATCTTATCCTGTGCAACTGCAAAAAATGTTGGGTGAAAAATATGACGTAAAAAACTTTGGACACAGTGGCGCAACACTGCTACGCAAAGGCCACAATCCTTATTTCAAAACAAAAGAATTTGCTGAGGCGATACAGTTGCATCCTGATATCGCCATCATACACTTGGGACTGAATGACACTGATCCAAGAGATTGGAATAATTATGGCAATGATTTTCGGGGTGATTATTCGTGGCTGATAGATACTTTGCGAAATGCAAATCCTGAGGTCAAAATATATATCTGTTTGATGACGCCCATCTTTAATGATCATCCACGTTTTCGTTCGGGAACAAGAGATTGGTATTGGAAAATTCAAAAGCTTATTCCTGAAATTGCAAAAGTGAATCGCACCGGTTTGATTGATTTGCATACACCTTTTTATTTTCATCCCAATTTATTTCCTGATGCTTTGCATCCGAATAAAGAAGGCGCCGTCATTCTCGCAAAGACCGTGTATGGTGCTGTCACAGGCGATTACGGCGAATTACAAATGCCGAGGGTTTTTGCAAATGACATGATTTTGCAACGCAATAAACCGATTCCCTTTTTTGGTACTGCAAATGCGAACGAAGAGATAACTGTTTCTTTCAGTAAACAAACCTCGTCCACGGGCAGGCAGGTAAAAAAGACGAGATCTGATTCTGATGGGAAATGGAAAGTGATTTTTGATGCGTTGCCGGCAGGCGGTCCTTACACACTATCGGTAAAATCGAAAGACAAAAAAATCGAGTTCAACAATATTTTAATAGGCGATGTATGGTTGTGTTCGGGGCAATCGAATATGTTGTTCCGATTGAACCAGGCTTATGAAGGAAAAGCGGCAATTGCGAAAGCAACGAACAAAAATATTCGGCTTTTTCAATTTAATGCGATCCAGGAAACGGATGACGTGGCGTGGAATTCAGCCGTTTTGGATAAAACCAACGAGCTTAAATATTTTAGCGGGAACTGGCAACAATGCAATCCTCAATCGGCTGCAACTTTTTCGGCCATTGGTTATTTTTTTGGACAAAAAATCCAGCGGGAA
Source organism: Ginsengibacter sp. (assembly GCA_051954975.1). GTDB lineage: Bacteria > Bacteroidota > Bacteroidia > Chitinophagales > Chitinophagaceae > Ginsengibacter. The sequence goes on from JBQCHE010000002.1 coordinate 873,445, forward strand.
GAAAATGTTCCGATTGGATTAATTGAAGTAGCCGTTGGCGGCGCGCCGATAGTTTCATTCATCGACCGGCATACAATGGAGTTTGATAATTACCTCGTGGATGAATTGTATAACTGGAGAAAGTCAGATTTTATTATGCCGTGGGTGAGAGAACGTGCTACAAAAAATTTGGAAAATTCAACTGATACACGACAACGTCATCCCTATGAACCCTGTTATAATTATGAAGCAGGAATATCGAAACTCATCAATACGCCCATCAAAGGAATCCTTTGGTACCAGGGCGAAAGCGATGCGCACAATGTCGATTTGTATGCTTACAACTTTGAAAAATTAATTTCTTCATGGAGGAAACTGTGGAACGAAAATCTGCCTTTTTATTTTGTGCAACTATCTTCTATTAACCGACCTTCATGGCCTTATTTCAGAGATATGCAAAGAAAAGTTTCTTTAAAAATTCCAAATATTTTCATGGCCGTTTCCAGTGATTTTGGTGATACATTAAATGTGCATCCGACTCGAAAACAGCCGGTAGGAGAGCGTTTGGCGCTTCTTGCTTTAAAAAATAGTTATCATAAAAATATTGTAGCAAACAGTCCGGAAGTAAAAAATGTTTCTCAAAAAGGAAAAGATATTTCGATAACTTTTTCAAATGCAAAAAAATTGAAGACGGAAAATAACGAACCACTAATTGGTTTTGAAGTGATGAATGCACAGGGAGAAATATTTTCACCAAAGGCAGAAATAGAAAACAATCAGGTGATTTTGTTTTTAAATAAAAAAGAAAAAATAATTAAAGTGCTTTATGCTTTCAAACCTTTTACCAGGGCTAATTTGGAAAATGAAGCAGGATTGCCTGCAAGTACATTTTCTGTTTTAGTGGATCCGGAATAATGGTTGGTGAAGTAATACTGATTTGCATTATTTACTCTCTTTTATCTGGTTTTTTATGAAAGACAGGTAATTCCCAGTGGAAATAAAGCGCCAGGATACGCAGTGTACTACAGAGCAAAAATCCAGCGAGAAATGTCCAGTCGCCGTACCAGTTTAAATATTTTCCCAACACTACTACACCCGCGCCTGCCAATGCCGCCGATGCATAAATTTCTTTTTCCAGTATCGCGGGGATGCGATTCAGTAAAATGTCGCGCATCACGCCGCCGCCAACAGCAGTAATCATTCCCAACAAGATAGCCACTTCATTGTTATGGCCAAATTCCAAAGCCTTTTGCGCGCCCGATACTGCAAAGAGCGATAGACCCAGCGCATCAAACAAAAGCACTGGCTTATTCAACCAATTTGAAAGCCAATTCAAGCTCATCGTAATGATAGCCGCAGCCATAGCCACCGCGAGGTAGCGCCAGTCTGATATTCCGGCAGGTGGCACCGCGCCGATGCACAAATCCCTGACGATACCCCCGCCACAAGCAACCGTGAATGCAACTACCAAAATGCCGAATACGTCGAGTCCTTTGTTTTTTGCAGCCACGGCGCCACTTACGGCAAATGCGAAAGTGCCGGCAAGATCTATAAAAGTATAAAGCGAATGCAGGTAATTCATGAGGCAATTAATTTTTTAATTCAACCATACCGCCGCAGCCGTTATCATTGCCTGCAAGCCTGTTTTGAGCGTGGGGTGCAAAACAGGGGCGAATTTGGGCGAATGATTACTTGGCGTGGTATTAAATTCGTGCATAGACAATTCAGGATTCCTGTGAATATCCTTGTATATTTCTTCCAACCCGGGAAGAAGCTTGTCTATAAAGGGATCCAGCGTATTGTTGAGCTGCCTGATTTTTTGGGATAACATCTGGTTATTTTTTAGTTACTTAAATATGTTTTCAATAATGCAATAAAACGGTTAAATGCTTCAATATGTGGCATGTGCCCCACATTTTCCAATTCAGCTAACTTTGAGCCGGGGATTTTCTTTTGAGTTTCTTTTCCAAGAAACTGGTACTGTCCCATTTTTTCGCGGACGGTTTTGTCCGCCACGTTGTTTTTCCCAATAGCGGTTCTGTCACGGGTACCAATAATCAAAAGAGTAGGTACCTTCAGATTTTTAAATTCATACACCACGGGCTGCGTAAAAATCATATCCGTTGTCTGAGCATTGATCATGGCCACCACCGGATAATCCGGGCTCCTTATCCAGCCTGTAAGCAGGTAAACCCATTCTTCATATTCCGGCTTCCATACATTGTCATAATAAGAAACCAGTTGATATTGTTTGGCGGATTCATAATTTGCTTTTAATTCAGCCTGATAATTTTTATCGATGGAAACATACGGCGTCACTAATTTCCAGTCTTCCAATCCAATCGGGTTTTCCAACACTAATTTTTCCACCATTTCAGGATACATCAACGCAAACCTGGTAGCCAGCATGCCACCCATGGAATGGCCAAGCAAATCAATTTTTTCTATTTTTAACTGGTCTAAAAGGTCTTTCGTATTGAGTGCCAATTGTTGAAAAGTAAACTGGTAGCCAACCGGTTTAGATGATTTGCCGAACCCTATCTGGTCCGGGCCAATAATACGATAACCATCTTTGGCTAGAGCTTCAATGGTTGTTTTCCAATAGGCGCTGTTGAAATTTTTTCCATGTAAAAGCACAACTGTTTTCCCATTGGGTTTTTGGGGATGAACATCCATATAAGCCATTTTTAAATCCTGGTTTTGGCTTTTAAAATTCATGAAGTGCACTTCATAGGGATAGGTATAATTGGTTAGCATAATGTCCAGAACAGCTCGTTCTTTCTGAGCTATTGAGCTTTGGAATAATAAAATCAATGCGAAAATTAAATTATAACGTTTCATGTGTCTATATGCAGGGTTTAAATGATCTGTTCTTTAACGCTTTTATTTGGAATCATGTTTATTGTCAAGAATTAAATGTTCAAAGCCGTTTGCAAAATTTTCCCCATTCAACTTTTTTCTACCAGGCATTACATGCGTCCGCTTTGAGCTTTTAAATAATTATACGGCGGTAATCTCACCTCATCAACTTTATATCTCCCGCAATTTCTGTGCTTCTTTTCAAGTCTAAAAAAATTTCACATAAGCCATTTATGCCGCAAGAAAATAAAAATTTTGAATTAGCGGTTTAAAAAATCAACAACACCTTCTCCCCGCGATTATTTTTATTCAGGCATTCGTTTTATTTATAAAAAAATACAGTTTTCAACAACAGTAAACCAATAAATAACCACAATTTTTATTTTAAGATCATTAACTCCGTTTTATTTTATTACTTATGAATTTAAGCAACTCAATACATAATAAGGAAATTATTGAAACCAAACCGATCATCGTTATGGCTTCCCGGCCTAAACTTGCGGTTTTAAATACCGGATGCAAAAAGGGCAGATAGATGAGTAAAAGCTGCAGTATTATGGTTATAATGATGGTTGTCCACATGGCTTTATTTGAAAATATTCCTTTTGCAAATAGCGAATGATGAAATGAGCGGCAGGAAAGTGCATTGGCTAATTGAACAAAACACAATGTGGTAAATACCATGGTTTGTTGGGTTATTACGTCATATCCTTTTTCTACAGCCCACCACTGAATAAATATTGCAGCCAGCGTTAATACAATTCCTGACAATATTATTCTCATTGCGAAGCCACCGGCAAACAAATTCTCTTTTGGTGGCCTGGGTGGATACTTCATAATCCCTTTCTCTGCGGGTTCCGCCACCAGTTCAATGCCGGGCAAGCCATCTGTAACCAGGTTAATCCATAGAATGTGAATGGGAAGTAATGGAATGGCAAAGCCGAGTAGTGGTGCAACAAGCAGTGTTAGAATTTCACTCAGGTTGCAGGAAAGTATATACAGGATAAATTTCCGGATGTTCTCATATATTCTTCTTCCTTCCTTTACCGCTTTAACGATGGTAGCAAAATTATCATCAAGTAAAATCATATCAGAAGCTTCTTTGGCCACATCTGTACCGGTGATGCCCATGGCCAATCCAATGTCGGCCTGTTTCAGGGAAGGCGCATCATTGACGCCATCACCGGTCATGGCTACAAATTCTCCATTGCGTTGCAGGGCTTTTACAATATTTAATTTTTGCTCAGGCGATACCCGTGCATACACAAAAACTTTCTCTGCTTCCCTTTGCAGTTCTTCTTCGGATAAGTTATGCAAATCTGCACCTGTTATAGCAGTTCCGTTTTTATCAATAATTTCCAGTCTTTCCCCAATAGCTTTAGCAGTAAGTGGCTGGTCGCCGGTTATCATTACTGTTTTAATTCCTGCGGTTTTGCATTGCCGGATTGCGTCAGCAACTTCTTCGCGGGGCGGGTCAATCAAGCCTGCCATGCCTAAGAACTGCATGTCGGTTTCCAGGCGCAGCCCAGGTTTTGAAGGTTCCTGCTCGAAAATCCTGTAGGCAAAAAACAAAACTCTCAAACCGTTGGCTGCCCACTGTCTGTTAATATTCAACCATGTCTTCGCTTTATCGCTGTTATTTGACGACAGCACTTCCGTCATTTTTATGGGCGCTCCTTTTGTAAATAATATCCATTTATTTTCATTTTGGTGTAGAGTACTCATGCGCATTCGTTCCGAATCAAAGGGCAGCGTTGCCACCAATGGATATTTTGCGTCTGCGTCTTCCTTTGTATAATCCTGTGTGCGTGCATAGTTCACCAATGCTGTTTCGGTGGAATCGCCTAACAATTCATCCTTATCTGAAAATTTTACTTCATTATTTAAAAGCATTGCATAATTCAATAGCTCTTCCTCGTTGTCTGCCGGCTGTAGTTTTTCAACCGTCATTATGTTTTGTGTGAGCGTGCCGGTTTTATCCGTGCAGATATAGGTAACCGACCCTAACGTTTCCACCGCAGGAAGTTTTCTTATGAGTGCCTTTTCCTTTACCATCCGGGCGGCGCTTCGGGCAAGGGCAATTGTGATAACCACAGGAAGAGCCTCGGGCAATGCTGCCACGGCAAGCGAAAGTGATGTAAGAAACATTTCAAATGCAGGTGTACCTCTCTGTAGACCCAGTACAAAAACCAAAGCGCAAATAATGAGGACAATTACAGCCAATTGTTTGCTGAATACAGTAAGTCTTTTTTGCAGCGGTGTTTTTTGAAAACCTGTATCCATCAGTCCAGCTATCTTTCCTATTTCCGTATTCATACCGGTAGCGGTTACGACTGCCTTTGCTGAGCCGTTGCTTACAGTGGTTCCTTTAAAAACCATATTGCGCTGGTCGCCCGGCACAAGGTTATCCTTTTCTATAGCATCCGTTGTTTTTTCAATTGAATAGCTTTCGCCCGTCAGGGAAGCTTCGTCTGTTTTAAATGCGCTTACTTCAAGCAGCCTTGCATCTGCCGGTATAATGCTACCTGCTTCCAGTAAAATCACGTCACCGGGAAATAATGCTGCGGCTTCCAGTCTTACAGGTTTATTATCCCGCAAGGCAACTGCAAATTGTGCAGCCATTTTTTTCAGCATTTTTATGGAGGCTTCAGCTTTGCTTTCCTGCGAATATCCCATCCAGGCATTTACAATGATAATGGCAATTATTACAAATGCATCGGTGTGCTCACCCATAAAAAATGAAATGGCTGCGGCAATGATTAGTATAATAATCATTACATCATTAAACTGTCCTAAAAGAATGGAAAGTTTGCTTTTTTGTTTGGCCTCTACCAAAATATTATTTCCATATTTCTTTTGCAATGCAGGGATTACATCACTTTTTAAACCGGAAAAAGATGTTTGAAGCTGGCTAACCACTTCTTCTTTTCTGAGCTGGTAACTTTTTTTCATCTGCGCACACTATAGTTTTATTTCAGTGATGGAAAGAAATATCTGCGCTATACCAATCAATACAAAAGCAACACGAATATATACGACAATATCCAAATACCGTTGCCGGAAATAAGAAGATTTTTATACCCGGATTTAAATGTAAAAGGCCGTCTCAAAAGAACCCGCGATTGTCCCATTGAGTTTGTCAAAGTACAATCACCGATAAAAAATCTGTCTATATTTCGACAAGCTCAATATGACAGATTTTTTGCTTTTGAGACAGCCTCTTTATCACCTTTCACAAGCTATTGTGCCAAATAGCCGCCGTCCACATTGTAATAAGAACCTGTTACAAAGGAAGCCTTGTCAGAGTTTAGCCACAAGGCGAGCTCAGCCACTTCCTCAGCCTTTCCCAACCTTCCGATAGGATGCAGGCCTACCAACGCTTGCATGGCATCATCACTCAATGAATTGGTGAGCAATGGGGTATGAATATAGCCAGGCCCGATTGAGTTTATGCGGATTTTTTTATCTGCATATTCCAGCGCCGACGCTTCCGTTAAGCCAATCACTCCGTGCTTGGCGGCTACATACGCCGGGGAACCTTTGGCGCCTACTTTACCCAAAATAGACGCAACGTTTACAATACTGCCGCCGCCTGATTCCAATATTGCCGGAATCTGGTAACGCAAGCCGTAAAATACGCCTGACAGGTTGATAGCAATTACTTTGTCCCAGCCATCAATCGGGTATTCGCCGGTAGGGCTTAACGGGCCACCAATCCCGGCATTATTTACTGCAAGGTGTAAACCACCGAATTGCTTAACAGCCTGGTCAACGACGTTTTTGTTGTCGTCCACTTTTGAAGTATCTGCTTTCACGAAGATGGCTTCTCCGCCTTTTGCTTTTATTTCTGAAACCGTTTCATTGCCGCCTTTTTCATTAATATCCGATACTACAATTTTTGCGCCTTCAGTTGCATACAGCAAAGAAATGGCTTTGCCAATACCAGAGCCTGCTCCGGTAATGATAGCTATTTTGTTTTCCAGTAATTTCATAATTTTAATTTTTTTATTGATTAATAAGTTGATTGTTTTTACAGCAAACAGGCAAATAATAAGGATTTTTATTCTTCTGTCTTATCCGCTTGTTGCTGCTTAACAGTTGTCAACTTTTAAATTTTGACAATCTTAAATTTTTATCCGCCAATTTTCACAGAAGTCATCGTAAGCGAACCGGCCACAGCCTTATCATTGAAGAAAGAAACCTCGTCTTTATTTCCTTTTAATGCCAATGAATACAACAATGGTAAATAATGTTCCGGTGTTGGAATAGCTAGCCTTGCTTCAGCGCCCAGGCTTTCATAACTAATTAATGCTTTATGATCGCCATCTGCAATCAATTGCTTAAAAGTATCATTCATTTTTAAAGCCCAATCGTACCCAAAGCCCGGATTGTTCATATTCTGCCACGAAACCATCCTCAAGTTATGTACCATATTACCGCTGCCGATAATCAATACACCCTTTCTTCGCAAATCGTACAATTCCCTTGCAAGATCATAATGATATTGCGGGCCTTTGGTATAGTCAATGCTTAATTGCAATACCGGAATTTTAGCTTCAGGATACATGTGCCGTATGATGGTCCAAGCGCCATGATCCAGGCCCCAGTCATGATCCTGTTCCACATGCGCGGAATGGATCAGTGACGCGGTTTCCATTGCCAGCGCCGGATGGCCGGGCGCAGGATATTGCACATCGAATAATGCCTGCGGAAAACCACCAAAATCATGAATAGTTTCAGGAAAATCCATTGCCGTAATGCGCGTGCCTTTGCTGAACCAATGCGCCGAAACCACCAGAACCGCTGCCGGTGTGGGGATTTCTTTTGCCATATTCTTCCAGCGGATACTAAACTCGTTATCTTCTATCCCATTCATAGGCGAACCGTGGCCTATGAAAAGTACAGGCATCAAATATTCCCGTTCTTGTAAACCACTGGCAAACTTGTTGAATGTTTTCAGATTGTTCATTTTAAATTAACTCCTTTTTTTTTAGCCTTCCAATATAAATTCGCCGTCAGCTTTTATTTTAACTTCATCGCTCAACATAGGCGCCGGAAACTTAGGCCCTACTTCAAAATCAGAACGTTTAAGGGTACCTGTTAGTTGAAAGCCTGCAGTTAATTTTTTTGACTGGGGATTTTCAATAGTGCCCCTGTACCAAAGGTCCATAGTTACCGGTTTGGTAATACCGCGAAGCGTAAGGTTACCATTAAGTTTGTACCTGTCTTTGGATACCTTAGTGATGGAAGTACTTTTGAAAGTCATCGAAGGATGTTTTTCCACTTCAAAAAAATCCGCACTTCTTAAATGATTATCGCGCATTTCTATCTGTGTGTTGATGGAAGCCACGTCCACAGACAATTCAAAAACTGCATCACTAAAGTCTTTTTTATCCGCAATGGCAGAGGCCTGGAATTTATTAAATAGTCCATCCACATCAGATATGCCAAGGTGGGTTACGCTAAAAGTGAGTTTGGAATGATTAAGGTCTGCATTCCATTTCGCCTGTGCAAAAATTGCCGTACTAAAAAAAGCTACGATTAATAGAGAAAATAATTTTTTCATGATTGTCTTTGTTTGTTTTTTGTTTTTATAATTGTTTGTTATGTGTTTATTGTGTTATCTGCTAAAATTGCGCTACCCGCTTGCGTTGTAGCCATTTATTTTTGTTTTACAAAGTTATCTTGTGAACCCCCTTTTGCCCAATGATAAATGATAAGAAACCGTATTGATATTTCTCAATAGAATTTTGATGAAATCGAACATAGATGAACTTTTATTTTTGGAGATCGTTTGCGAGCCGATAAGTATGGAATGAATGTTGCCCCGCATTAACATCAACTTTAGTATTAAAATATTTTCTTGCTATGAAAGTAATCTGTGTTTTTGTGGCCACTTTGGATGGAAAAATTACAAAATGGAGTGATCCTCATGTAAGAGATTGGACGTCGCAGGAGGATCAAATATATTATAAGCAAATATGGAACGATTTTGATTTAATAGTGATGGGAAGCAACACATATATCGCGGAAAAATTCGCACCATCCCGAAAGCGGTTGCTTTTAGTAATGACGCGACATCCATCGAAATATAAACAATATGAAGCACCAGGCCAGATTGAATTTACGGATCAAAGTCCGGAAGATGTGGTGATGGAATACCAACAAAAAGGATATAAAAATATGATCATGGCGGGAGGTCCGCATCTGGCTACTTTCTTTTTTCAAAAGAAATTAATTGATGAACTCTGGCTCACCATCGAACCAAAAATTTTTGGGACTGGTGGTAATCTTGTAATTGAAGAGAGACTTGATATTGACCTTCGATTGCTAAATTTTGAAAACGTAAATGAGAAGGGTACGTTGATTGCAAAATATGCGGTTCTGCATTAGTTTGCTGGCCTAAAACTAAATTCCGAATATTTGTTCCTTTACTGCAAACAAAGAATTTTAATTTTGACGAAATGCTTCACAAATGGTAAGGTCTCTTTTAATTCTTTTTCTCTTTTCTTTTTCGAAAATCTCTTTTTCGCAACAACCAATTAACTGGCACCAGCCTCAATTTGTTGAAGGCGTATGTCTGTTGGATTCATCCAACATTTTTCATCGTCTTCCCATTTCAATGAAAGACAGTGTAAGAAAGCCCGTTTGGGATTTGTCTGAAAATACTGCCGGAGAATTTATTCATTTTAAAACTTCTGCGACAGAAATTACGGTGAGATATACATTGGCAAGTAACAATTTTTCGATGCCTCACATGCCTTCAACCGGCGTTAGCGGCCTGGATTTATTCGCCGTTGATGTAAATGGAAACTGGAACTGGGCGCCTGGCAGATACCATTTTGGTGACACATGTTCTTATACTTTTAAAAATTTATTTCTTGTAAAAAATCAAACTAAAGTTTCAGATTTTTATTTGTATCTGCCTTTGTATAATTCAGTGAAATGGTTGTCGATCGGCGTGAATGAAAAAGATTCTTTTGCATTTGCGGAAAAAAGAAAAGAGCAACCGGTTGTCGCTTATGGTACTTCAATCCTGCAAGGCGCAGTAGCATCAAGACCAGGGCTTGCATGGACAAATATTTTAGAAAGAAAAATCGACCGAACCATTATCAATCTTGGCTTTTCAGGAAATGGAAGATTTGAAAAGCCCATCTTTGACCTGATGGCAAAAGTGGACGCGAAACTTTACATTTTGGATTGTATGCCAAATCTTACCGGCGGTTATTCTGATGAAGAAATTAAAAGCCGTGTGGTTTATGGAGTAAATAAATTGCGCGAAAAGAATAAAGACGTTCCTCTTTTATTTGTAGCGCACGCAGTTGGTTATGCGCCTTATTTTATGGATACAGCAAGATTGAATCAATATCACCGCAGCAGTCTCGTTATCGAAAAAATTTTTAATGAATTACAGAAATCAGGAATCGGCAATATTTATTTGCTTACTGATCAGGAGATTGGTTTCGACATCAATTCTACCACCGAAGGCTTGCATCCGAATGATATTGGAATGATGAAATATGCAGCCGCTTATGAGCAAAAAATTCGTGAAATATTAAACGAGCCGGTTGGTAAAATATCCACTGAAATTCCTGTGGAACAATACCGGGATGGATATGATTGGATAGCGCGGCATGAGCAAGTGAAGAAAGAGATTAAACAAAATAATCCGGAGAATTTAATTATCGGAAATTCCATCATTCACTATTTCGGAGGAACGCCCGCTTATCCTATTGCCCGCGGTGAATCGGCGTGGGATAAGTATTTGAAGCCATTAAAAGTTCAGAACGCCGGATTTGGATGGGACAGAATCGAGAATGTTTTGTGGCGTGTTTATCATGGTGAGTTTGATGATTTCAATGGAAAAAATATGGTACTGATGATAGGCACGAATAATTTATCTGAAAAAAACAATGATTCAGAAATTGTAGAAGGATTGCAATTTTTAATCAATGCAATTAAGAACAGAAAGCCGAACACAAAAATTACAATGGTAGGAATTTTGCCCCGTGCAAAATCAGAAGAACGTGTTGTAATGATTAATAAAAAAATAAAAGAAATGTCTTTAAAAAATCATATTGACTATGTTGATTTTGGAAAAGACTTTTTGATGGGAAATAAAATAAACTCAAAATTGTTTGTAAGTGATGGTCTGCATCCAAATGGGGAGGGATATGAGGCTTTGGGAAAAGAGATCAGTAAGTTGTTGCAAAAAAAGATATAAAAAATAAAAAATGAGTTATTCAAAAAGTGAAATCGGAAAGCTTAAGGATTTCTATAAAAATCAGTTACTCAATGATACTATTCCATTTTGGTTCCCCAAAAGCATTGATGATGAGTTTGGCGGTTTTTTATTGATGCGCGATCGTGATGGAAGCCTGCTTGATGATGATAAAGCGGTCTGGATACAAGGACGCGCAACGTGGCTTTTGGCGACTTTGTATAACACTGTTGAAAAAAAACCGGAATGGCTGGATGGGGCAAAAAAAGGCATCGATTTTTTATTGAATCATTGCTTTGCCGAAGATGGACAAATGTATTTTCACGTCACACGTGATGGAAAACCTATTAGAAAAAGAAGATATTTTTTTTCTGAAACCTTTGCTGTTATAGCGTTTGCGGCTTACAGCAAAGCAAGCGGCGATAAAAAAATGGCCAAAATGGCCCGTGGGCTTTTTGATAAATGTATTGCCTATTCAACCGGGGAAATCAATCTTCCACCAAAATTCGAGAATACCCGCCCGTCAAAAGGAATAGGCGTTCCGATGATAATGCTGAATACCGCACAGCAATTGCGCGAAACCATTGGTGAGCCTGCCTCCAATGAATGGATAGATAAGTGGATATCTGAAATTGAAACTTACTTTGTAAAAGATGATATCCAGTGTGTGATGGAACAGGTGGCGCCGGATGGAAGCATCATTGATCATATAGACGGAAGAACTTTAAATCCGGGGCACGCAATTGAAGGCGCCTGGTTTATTTTGCACGAAGCCAAATACCGGAACAATGACAAACATCTTATTGAGCTTGGCTGCAAAATGCTGGACTATATGTGGGAACGTGGATGGGATAAAGAATACGGCGGAATTTTATATTTCAGAGATGTATATGGTAAGCCCGTCCAGGAATACTGGCAGGATATGAAATTCTGGTGGCCTCAAAACGAAGCGATCATTGCAACCTTGCTGGCTTATACCATCACTGGAAATGAAAAGTATAAACAATGGCATCAGCAGATTAACGGTTATGCCTACACGAAATTTCATGATAAGGAGTATGGGGAATGGTTTGGTTACCTGCATCGTGATGGAACCGTAGCCCAGCCTGCAAAGGGAAATTTATTCAAGGGGCCTTTTCATTTGCCGAGGCAGGAATGGTATTGCTGGAAATTACTGGAAGAAATTAATCGCTTTTAACAGTAAACCAGCAAATAACCGGATATTTATTCTTACTTTAATTATTAAGGAATTCTTTTCAAAGACAAGGCTCAAATCTTTTTGTATGAAAAAAACTATTATTACATTTTTTACATTTTTTACATTGATATTTTTTTCTTCAGCTCTTTTTGCGCAGAATAATTCAGTGTATATATCAGGCGCCGAAGGATACAAATCTTTTCGTATTCCTGCCATCATCAAAGCGCCAAATGGTGACCTGTTGGCGTTTTGCGAAGGACGGGTTAACAGCGCGGGAGATTTTGGAAATATCAAAGTTGTTTTGAAGAGAAGCAGTAACGATGGGAAAACCTGGAGCGCATTGCAAATTGTAGCAAGCAATGATAGTTTGCAGGCCGGCAATCCTGCGCCGGTTGTTGATCTTACTGATCCCCGGTTTCCCAAAGGAAGAATTTTTCTTTTCTATAATACCGGCGACGGGCATGAAGGGGAGTTGAGGAAAGGCCATGGCCATCGTGATGTGTTATTCAAAACGAGTATTGACAATGGAAAAACCTGGAGCGAACCGACGGACATTACCCTGCAGGTGAACAGGATTAATCAACCGCAATTAAATCCACTTTGGAATTTTAAAGAAGATTGGCGCAGTTATGCAAATACGCCCGGGCATGCGCTGCAATTTGAGAATGGAAAATATAAGGGAAGAATTTATGTAGCAGCCAATCATTCTTCCGGTGATCCAAAGCCTCAGTTGCGGGATTATAAGGCGCATGGATATTTTACCGATGATCATGGCGCTACTTTTCATCTCAGCGAAACTGTGCCTTTTGAAGGTTCTAATGAAAGCACCGCTGCAGAATTGACCAACGACGAATTGATGATGAACAGCCGCAATCAGACTGGCAGTTATCGAATCGTTTCTTTAAGCAAAGATGGCGGAGCAACATGGGATACCACTTATGTTGACCATAATTTACCGGATCCGATTTGTGAAGGAAGTTTGTTAAACATCGGAACAAAAAAAGGAAAATCAGTTTTGGCGTTTTGCAACAATGACGCTACTAAAAGCCGCGACAGTCTTACATTACGTATCAGTTTTGATGAAGGAAAAACCTGGAAGAAAAAGTTTTTAATTGATCCAAAAAATACTGCCTATTCAGATATTGTAAAAATTTCAGAAAATACAATCGGCATTTTGTACGAAGCCGATGGGTATAAAGAAATCAGGTTTAAACCATTGAAGTGGAAATAAATTGAAAGATGGTGCGGCTTTCAAATTGAAGTAAGTGTTGTGTAACTAACATTCGCAAAGCTTGAAATTAAAATGGATCAAAATACGAATCACGGTTATTTAGCTGTTTACTGCGCCAAAGCCTTTCAATTCCCGAGCCCAACGTATAAGCCATTACTTATTGTGGAAATGAGAGGCTAAAATTGAAAGAATGCCATAATAAAATTTATTCTTTTTGTACCAAGGAAGTGTGATTTTTACGATAAGAAATGATTTTTTACGATTGCAACACCATAAATCTAACATATTTTCGTTTGTATTTTGATAACTTCCAATTAATCATATAAATGAAGTATTTAATAGACTATGACGTTGACTAAACGGCCAGGACTTTTACGAAGAATAATTAACCCGAAGATATTTTTTGTGATGATTTTCGGTGTTTTGGCACCAGCAATAATAGTGTTATTGTACATTAACAGGGGCCCGCAAAGAACCAGTACGTATACCGGCCCCCGTAAAGTAAGCATCGAAAAGAAAAATGGCAGGTATGGGTTTTATAAAGACGGCAAACCTTTTCTTGTAAAAGGAGCAGCCGGCTCTGATCATATTAAAGAACTATGGGAAAGTGGCGCCAACACAATCATGGTGTGGGACACGGCCAAATTAGAAAGTGTTTTCAGGGAGGCTGAAAAATATCAATTAGCAGTTATAGTGGGGCTGGATATACCTCCTGTGGACACAGGTTTTTATGATAATCAAAAAAATGTAACAGATTTATATAATGCCTGTATCTCTATTGTTAGCCGATATAAAGATAATCCTTGTTTGTTGGCATGGTGCCTTGGGAATGAAGTGGCGTTACCTTTCTCATTAACGCCGGGATTTTTTTACAGGGCATACAACAGGATTCTTGATCGTATACATACCATTGACCCAAACCACCCGGTGTCTACCACTATGATAAATGTATTAAAAAGAGATGTCCTTACCTTGAGATGGCGGATTCCGGCTCTTGACTTTTATTCTATTAATACGTATAACAGCCTCAAAATTTTAGAACAGATTCTTAAGAAGGATAAATTGTTTTGGGATGGCCCTTATCTGATAACTGAATGGGGTCCACAAGGTGGGTGGGAAGCGCCTTTGACAGCCTGGAAGGCTCCGGTAGAATATTCAAGCACAGCCAAGGCGCAATTATTTTATGAATTTTATACTAAGTATATGCCATTTAAAGACCCGCGCTTCATGGGATCAGTCGTTTTTTATTGGGGCCACCGGCAGGAATATACACAAAGTTGGTTTAGTATCTTTGATAAAAATGGTAACCCTAATGAGATTAAGGAAGCGTTGAGTGATGGCTGGAAAGACACCGTAACATCACATCTTTCTCCCAAAATCAAATCCCTGTTAATAGATAATATGGATGACGGAAATAATATCATTATAACCAGCGGTTCAAAACATAGTGCTGCATTATTAATGCAATCATCTGAACCTTTGGACAGCCTTAAGTATAAATGGGAATTATACAGAGAAGACTGGAACTATCCAAAGGGGCCGCCCGCAGAAGCGGGTTTATTTGCAGACAGCACTTTGGCTGTTACTGATTTTAAGGCGCCAAAAAATGAGGGGCCATATCGTGTGTTTGTAAGTGTTTATAACTCAAAGGGGTATTTTGCAACAGCAAACATCCCCATTTATGTAGTACGTTAATGGACTTTAGAATTAATCCTGTACAACCCCCGTCGCGTAAAGAGAAAAATGTGCTCCGAATGATGATTTTCGTGGGCCTTATCTCTATGGGACTTTTATTGTATGTTTTGTTTCAAAACAAAGCGGTCGGCTATTTCCCATTATATGTTTTATTGGTGATAACCATGGTATATTACTCCATGAAATACCTGCATGAATGGTATCATTATTTTTCAATATCCTCCGATAAAAAGCCCATTCGACGAAAAAATTATACAGTTGATGTTTTAACCACATATTGTGCTGGCGAACCTTTTGATATGCTGGAGGAAACGTTGACAGCTATACAAAATATTAGTTACCCCCACACTGCCTGGTGTTGTGATGAAGCGAATGATACTAAGGTGAAAGAATTGTGTTTGCGGTTGGGGGTGAAGCATGTTACCAGGATTATCAAGAAAGATGCTAAAGCGGGCAATATCAATAATGCGTTACAGTTTGCAACCGGGGAGTTATGTGTCGTGCTTGATCCGGATCACGTTCCGACATCTTGTTTTTTGGATGAGGTGATTAATTATTTTGATGACCCTTCGGTTGGTTTCGTACAAATAGTACAAGCTTATTACAACCATGCTGAAAGTTTGGTGGCTAAGGGCGCCGCCCAACAAACCTATCCCTTTTATGGTCCAATGATGATGACTATGCATAAGTATGGTACAGTGCAGGCTATTGGTGCCAACTGCACTTTTCGCAGATCAGCGCTTGACTCTATAGGAGGCCATGCCAGCGGACTTGCAGAAGATATGCATACAGCTATGAAATTGCATGCGAAAGGATGGCGTTCGGTTTATGTGCCGGCGATTTTAACACGGGGATTGGTGCCGGCAACCATGTCGTCCTATTATAAACAGCAACTAAAATGGAGCCGCGGTACATGGGAACTCTTTTTTGTTACCTATCCAAAGTTGTTTTCTAAATTTACATGGAGGCAAAAAGTTCATTATTTCACCCTGCCATTTCACTATCTCAGCGGCCTGATTTTTTTTATTAATTTTTTAATACCGGTAGTTTCTCTTTTTACGGGCTACATTCCTTTACAAATGGACGTGGTTACTTTCTTACTGGCAGCTTTTCCTTTATTCTCGATGAGCATGCTTATCAGGCACTATGCCCAAAAGTGGCTGCCAGATGTAAAAGAACGAGGCTTTCATATAGTTGGAGGCATTCTTCAAATCGGTGCGTGGTGGATACATACAGTCGGTATTATCTACACCCTGCTTCGTAAAAAGGTACCCTATATACCAACTCCAAAAAACGATAATGAACCCTTACCGTTATTGCTTAATGTGCCAAATATACTTGTGGGACTCATATCGCTGGTGGCTATTATTTATGGGTTACTGAAGGATTTTAACCCCTACACGATTTTTATGGCTGGGTTGGCAAGTATGCAGATCGCTTTCATGGTTTTTAATGTATCAATTTCAGGATATATTAGCAAAGGAAGCAGGTTAAGTAATTTCGGAATGAAATTGAGGCAGTATACCTGGCTTATTAAAAAAACCCATGGGTTTTTAAGAAGGTATTCATTGCAGCTTTCTGTTTTAGTTATCGCTTTTTTTGGGTTTGCATACTGGAAGCACCAGCAACTGCCACAATCTTTACCAGAGCCCTTAAATGGGCTACAGGTTTTTTATCGCGGTGTATACCAGGGGGATACCGGGTATAAAGGAAATCAAAATTCAATTCTGGTCGCAACAGGCGAAAACAAGGATATTGCTATCATATCATCCGAAATTGACTGGAAGACAGGTGAAAACCATATCCTGGATACAAATTACTTTCAGCAGGTTTACAGGCGTCGCGCCATACCACTCATTGTTTGGAATCCATGGCAAGACAGTTCCATATCAACAAAGAATAGTACGCCTATACAAGACATCCTGAAGGGTAGATACGATAAACTGTTTCTCTCTTTTGCCACACAGGTTGCACGTTTGAATAAACCTGTATTCCTTCGGTTTGTAAACAAAAATACCGCTGACAGGCACTCCTTGTTTGCCTATTCAGCCTTTAGCGCTGATGATTTTAAAGAAGCGTGGAGGTATGTGCATCAGAAATTTAATGAAGCCGGGGCAGATAAGGTAATATGGATATGGAATCCGCCGGATGT
This sequence comes from Ginsengibacter sp., assembly GCA_051954975.1. Lineage (GTDB taxonomy): Bacteria > Bacteroidota > Bacteroidia > Chitinophagales > Chitinophagaceae > Ginsengibacter. The sequence continues at coordinate 890,780 of JBQCHE010000002.1, forward strand.
CGCAACAGCCAACGAATACTTCCCCGGCGAAAATTTTGTTGACTGGCTTGGAGTAAATATACTGGACACAAACTGGCAAAGCACTGAAAAAGACCAGAATATCTTCGATTCACTCTACCGGCCATACCATTCTTTACAACTCTTTAAATCAGGTTTGCCGGTTATGTTGACCGAAACGGTTGGCTCAACAATAAACAAAGTTCAATGGTGGGATAAAACGTGGCAAACTCTCGATACTACATTTGAAGAAATAAAATCAATACTTGTGAATCCCGGTGATTATACTATGCTTGCAAATTCACCTGTAAAGAGTATGCCAATAGACGTTGATAAAATAAATTGGCAAAAGACTTACTCTCAATCTCAATTGCAAGATTTACCTTTTTCTGTCAGAAGTATTATATATGATAAAGGATATGACTGGTTCAGAAACAGGCACACGCTGGGATTGAAAATAATTGACAATGATGTGAAGGATATGAAAAGCATTGGTGCCAACACGGTAGAAAGAAGGATGCCAGGCATATATGATCGTGATTTAAAAAAAGCCGTGATGTCTAATGAGATGAATTTAATAGTTCGCTTCTCGTTTTTAGCTACGCCGGAGGTAATTGATAACAACAAAAAAATGAGCAAGCAAAAGGAAAAGATACTCCTGATGATAAAAAATAATCTCGATAAAAAATATATTATAGCATGGAGCGTGGGGGATGATATATTGCATGAGCTTGCCGGTCAAACCTACAAGCCCGACTACTTTTACTATGAACAAAAATACATTGCCTGGCTAAAAGATCTGTGCCGGGAAATACGAAAAATAGATACTGCAAGGCCAATCGTAATGGACCTGGATTGGGATATAAATGGCCGAAAACAGTTTCATAATTACAAAACCCATATTCCTCAGATAAATACTTACAGGTTAGCTGTAAACGTAAAAGATTCATCGCTGCTTAAAGAACCGCTGGAACGCGGGATGACGTGGGGTAAAGTGGATGTACGATTGTGGCCGCTTATTCCAGCTATTCAACAATCCGGCACTGTTCCTCAATGGCAGGATATAGAAACCACAGACTATCTAAAGCTAAATGGGCTTCTTGATTTGGAGGGAAGGAAGAAACGAGGGTACAGCGAGGTACTACATGTTTGGCGAGGTCAGCAACCAAGCCAGTCTCCTGTACCGGAAATAGGAATTTTAAAAACCACGCGACTTGCTATTGCTAACCGTAAACTGCTATACCAGTTGGTGTATAAACAAAACAATAGCGATGTGTGGAAGCTATTCAATGCTAATGAAAAAGATATTCGGTTTGAATGGTATTTGGTAAGGGTGGATCGATATGGAAATACTATGTTTATGAACAAGATAGGCAATAAGCCGCATATCGAGCTAAAAATTCCACCGAATCCTCAATATTACAGATTGTATGTAGAAGCCGTATCCGGCGAAGATGTAAAAGTGGCAACTACTACTTTAAACACTCCGTTAGAATAATGTATTGCTTTCAAATCCCTGGAAGAGATTACTGCAGTGATCAATTTTTTAATTATTTGCGGAAATCATTCCGCTCGTGATTCACACAGATTAGTAATCCTCTGCCTTTCTTTAAAGTTTCCTTCTTATATTTAATTCTTTTTTAGATTAGCATTTTATCTTTTTAAAATTATTTCTCTAATTCTGAATTGTTTAAACGGCACAATTAAATTACTATGGCAAAAAATGAATCTACAAATTCAAGGCGTTCTTTTATAATTAACGCAACCAAAGGAGCTATCGGCGCATCTCTGATCCCTTCAATCGTAACAGCCGGAAATTCTGAAAGGAATATTGAAAAACTGATAAGAGCTCCGCATATTTATGGGCCTAATGACCAGGTTCAGGTGGCACTGATTGGTGCCGGGGGAATGGGAACCGCTGATACCAATACTTGTCGCACCGTACCTGGCGTAAAATTGGTGGCGGTTTGTGATTTATATGATGGCCGCCTGGCAGAAGCAAAAAAACGTTGGGGAAACGATATTTATACTACACGCGATTATAAAGAGATTTTGGATCGAAAAGATATTGATGCTGTAATTGTAGCTACGCCTGATTTCTGGCACAAGGATATTTCTGTAGCTGCCATGAATAAAGGCAAGCATGTGTATTGCGAAAAACCTATGGTGCATGATATTTCAGAAGCGCCGGCTGTAATAGATGCACAAAATAAAAACAAAGTAGTTTTTGAGGTAGGCAGCCAGGGAATGAGCTCTTTGGGAAATGAAAAAGCGAAACAACTGCTTAAAGAAGGCGCTATTGGTACACTCAATTACGCCGAAGCGTTTTATGCCCGCATGTCGCCGGAAGGCGCCTGGCAATATCCTATTCCTGATGATGCATCGCCCGCTACGGTAGATTGGGACAGGTATTTATCTATTACCACAAAAAGATCATTTGATCCATTGCGATTTTTTCGCTGGCGCAATTACAGGGATTATGGAACCGGCGTGTCAGGCGATCTTTTTGTACATGTATTTTCAAGTTTGCATTTCATAACCAATTCACTCGGCCCGAATAAAGTTATGGCTACGGGTGGCTTGCGTTATTGGAAAGATGGACGCGAAGTACCGGATATCATGCTGGGCACTTTTGATTATCCTGAAACCGACGTTCATCCCGCGTTTAACCTGTCGCTCAGGGTAAATTTTGTAGATGGAACAGGCGGAACAAATTATCTCAGAATGGTAGGCAGCGAAGGCTCCATGACGGTAGAATGGGATAAGGTAACTTTATATAGGAATCGCAATATTGTTGATGCAACTGATCCTTTATTAAAAACCAAAAATAATTCTGCAGCGCAAAAAGAGTATGTGTATTCACGCAAAAAAATGCTTCCGCCTGATACGATGATTTATACTGCCGAAGAAGGATACAAGGGCGCTCATTTCGATCACCATTATAATTGGATCAATGCTATCCGCACCAAAGGAAAAGTAGTTGAAGACGCATTGTTTGGCTACAGGGCTGCTGCACCGGCGCTTCTGTGCAACGAAAGTTATTTTGCAAATAAAATAATCAAATGGGATCCCAAAAACTTAAAAGTGGTTTCCTAAATATTTACGAATAGTTGGCAGTAAAAGAACAAATAAATTAGCTTTATTTTTTGATGGATATTGCTTGAGAATTTTTTTGTTTGATATCAGCGTAATGCATCATCATGGCTGAAGCGATGCTTCCCATTGTTTGACCATTACAAACTCTTTGCAATATTCTTTGAGTGATATATGTCGCTCACACTATTTCATCAAATAGAAAATAAAAAAATAAGAATGAAAAGCGCTTATCCAAAAATATTTTTCAATATTATTTTGTTGCTTGCTGTTCGGGGAGTGGTGAAAGGCCAGTCAGACGCGACTTTCCGCGAATACGATAAAACTTTCACCACATATCCTTTTTCAAATCCAAATCCTGATCCTAACCCGCTTTCTCTTATCTATCCCTATTTCAGGTATGATGGATTTACTGATAAGGCCATTCAAAAAAATTGGAAAGTGGTGGAATTGGAAAATGATTTTATCAGGATTTTAATTTTACCCCAGGTTGGCGGAAAAATATGGACTGCTATTGATAAGAAAAATAACAAGCCATTCATTTATGACAATGATGCCGTAAAATTCAGAGATATTGCAATGCGCGGCCCATGGACGAGTGGCGGGCTAGAGGCTAATTTTGGTATCATAGGCCATACGCCCGGCGTGGCTACCCCGGTAAATTATCTTACCAAAAAAAATGAAGATGGAAGCGTGAGCTGCATTATTAGCCTCCTGGATTTGCTTACGGATACGCGGTGGAATATGGAAATCAATTTACCTAAAGACAAGGCCTTCTTCATCACGCGTTTTTTGTGGCAAAACAGCACGCCGCTGCCTCAGCCTTATTATACATGGATGAATCTTGGAGAAAAAGTTTCAGACAGCCTTGAATATATTTTTCCCGGAAACAAATACATTTATCATGATGGCAAAGCGTATGACTTTCCTATAAATCCCGAGAATCATAAAAATATTTCCATCTACAATCAAAATGATTTTGGCGGTCCCAAATCATATCACGTTACCGGCGCTCACAGCAAATATTTCGGAGTGCTTTGGCAAAAAGAAAACTTTGGAATGATACATTATGCCGAACGCGAAGCGAAGATTGGAAAGAAGATTTGGATATGGGGTTTGTCGCGCCAGGGAATGATTTGGGAAAAATTATTAACAGATAACAGCGGCCAATACACAGAAATTCAAAGCGGAAGATTGTATAATCAAAACGCTGCCGAAAGCTTATTCAGCCCGTTTAAACAATTTGATTTTGCTCCATACAACACAGATTCATGGAGCGAATATTGGTATCCTTTTCAGAATACAGATGGGGTAGCAAGAGCAGATTTAAACGGCGTATTTAATATTAAAAAACAAGAGGGTAAGGATGTCATTTTTGTTTCGCCTGTCAGTTATATCAGGGATACTTTGAAAGTCTGGAACAATGCAGGTAAGGTGATTTTGGAAAAGCCTGTAAGCCTTGCTCCGCTTGAATCTTTTCAGCAAGATATACCGCTTGAAAGCGGTGAATCGATTGCCACTATTTCTCTTGCTGGTACGGTAATCAACAAAAATGATAGCGCCGAGAAAATTCTGGATAGGCCGCTGGAACCTTTTAAAGATTTTGATTGGAATACGGCTTATGGTTTTTATCTGAAAGGAAAATACGAATCGGATACGCGGCATTATGATTCAGCGGAAGTTAATATCCGGAAGTCTCTTTTAAAAGAACCGGGCTTTGTTCCTGCTTTGGATGAAATGTCATTTTTGCAATACCGGAAAATGAATTATGATTCTGCATGGCACTTCGCGCGGTTGGCATTAAGCGTTAATACTTACGACGCCGCGGCTAACTACTGCTATGGATTGGCGTCTTTAAAGCTTAATAAAATGTATGATGCTGAAGATGGCTTTGAAGTTGCCGCAATTACGCCTGAATACCGGTCTGCTGCTTATACTGAATTGAGTAAAATAAAACTGACTCAAAAAAATTATTCACTCTCTTTTGATTATGCCGCAAAAAGCCTGGTGAATAATTCGGAAAATATTTCGGCAATGCAATTGCAATATGTTTGTGCCCGTCTAATGAATAATAAACAAGAGCAGGAAAAAATAAAAGATAAGATTCTGCGCCTGGACCCGATGAATCATTTTATTCGCTTTGAAGAGTATTGGCAAAACAAGAATGCAGTAAATCGACAAAAATTCAATTTTCTTATTCGCGATGAATTGCCTCAGCAGACCTATTTGCGCCTGGCTATCTGGTATTCAAATCTTGGTTTACAGGAAGAGAGCAAAGCGGTGTTGGAAGCCTGTCCAGAAAAAAATGATGAGACTTTTTATTGGCTGGCATGGCTTAACCGCGGCAATGCTTCCCAAAGTCAATATTTAAAAGAGGCTGCTAACGGGGATGCATACATGATTTTCCCTTTTCGTGCAGAAAGCGGTGTGGTGATGCGTTGGGCGATTGATAATTCTAAACCTGCGGATTGGAAATGCCGATATTTTCTTGCAATGATAGAGACTTTTCATGGCCATAAAGATAAAGCCCTTGCATTATTGGAAGAGGGGAGTGCTCCTCAAAATTTTTCGCCATACTATGTGTTGCGCGCAAGATTACGAAACAGCTCAGATACAATATCCATTCAATCTGATTTATCGCAGGCTATGGCAATCGATAAAAATGATTGGCGGTATGGAAAATATCTTACTGATTTTTTATTAACGCAAAAAAAATACAAAGAAGCATTACAAATTATCAAGCCCTACTATAAAAAAGATACGGATAATTACATGGCAGGCCTGCTATACGCGCGGTGCCTGTTGTTAAATCGTAATTATGCTTCAGCAGAAAAAGTACTTGATCATATTCATGTTCTTCCTTATGAAGGAGCCAATGAAGCGCACAGATTGTATGTTCAAACAAAGTTGAATCTTGCTTTAGAATTTTTGAAAAAACATAGATATAAAACCGCCCTTCAAAAGGTAAGCGATGCCCGCCAATGGCCTGAACGGCTTGGTTCAGGAGCGCCTTATCCTGATATGAAAAACGAAACTTTGCAGGATGACATTGAAACCCTCGTCAAAGAAACACAGCAGGGAAAAAAATTGCCTGGTGATATCATTGACGAATACACAAAAAAGCTAAACGGCGAAAAATCCTGAAATCTGAAAAGTTTGACAATTCATCTCCAAAATAAAAATTTGGATTAAATGTTCTTTTACTGATACGTAAAGCTATTTAAGGCTTGCTGAGTGCGTTGCTTTAGGTAAAAGAAAATTACTTCTTAATTATTTTTTTCTGATTCGTTTCAACTTTTTTGCGGTGAAATTCACCGCATCGAAGTGTTGTAGATGGGGTTGAAACAAAATTAAAAATAGTCCCAACTGAACATTTTCACGATTCAATTTTCAAACACTTTGTACCTTAACATCCTCATTTCGTATTTTCAAAAATTAAATTCCAATAATCATGAACCAAAAAGGCTATATTTTTTTACTTGTTTTTATGGCCGCAATTACAGTCACACAAAACAGTTTTGCATTACCTGGCGATAAAGAAACGAACTCCATCCGAAGAGCAGATTTTGATGCCAACTGGCGATTTCATTTGGGAGATGAGCCGGCGGCAAAAGAAATAAATTTCGCAGATAATTCATGGAGGGAATTAAACCTTCCGCACGATTGGAGCATCGAGGGTGAATTCAGCAAAGACAATCCTGCGGGCGTTGGTGGAGGCGCTTTGCCGGGTGGCATTGGTTGGTACAGAAAAACGTTTACCCTTCCTGAAAATGATAAAGATAAATCTGTGTTCATTGATTTTGACGGCGTGTATATGAACAGTGACGTTTGGATAAACGGCCATTTACTTGGCAATCGGCCATATGGTTACAGCTCGTTTCGTTATGAAATGACGCCTTATTTAAATTATGGAAATAAACCGAATGTAATTTCAGTTCGTGTTGATAATTCAAAACAACCTAACTCACGCTGGTATTCGGGTTCAGGCATTTATAGAAATGTGTGGCTGGTTACTACAAATAAAATTCATGTGGATCATTGGGGAACTTTTGTGGCTACTCCGCATGTAAATAACAAAGAAGCAATTGTATCAGTAGAAACAACAGTGCGCAATGAAATGGATGGTTCTGCTCCGGTAATTTTAAAGACGGTACTTTATGATAACAATGGAAAGGAAGTGGCCAGCGCTTCAGTGAAAGGATCTATCGAAGGAAAAACTTCCAAAACTTTTTCGCAGGAGTTTAACGTAGAGAACCCTGAATTATGGTCCACAACGAATCCGGCTTTATATAAATCAGTTTCCGTTGTAGAATCTAATGGCAAAACGCTTGATAGTTATGATACGCCTTTTGGTATTCGTTATTTTAATTTTGATAGTAAAGAAGGGTTTTTTTTGAATGGTGAACATTTGTTAATAAAAGGAGTGTGTGATCATCATGATTTGGGCTGTCTTGGGGCCGCTGTCAATACCAGGGCGCTGCAACGCCAGTTGCAGATGCTTAAAGATATGGGTTGTAATGCCATCCGGACTTCACATAATCCCCCGGCGCCTGAATTATTGCAGTTAGCGGATAAAATGGGAATCATGATTATGGATGAAGCATTTGATTGCTGGAAAAAAGGAAAAAATAAATACGATTATCATTTGTATTGGGACGAATGGCACAAAAGGGATTTGTCAGATCTGATTCTGCGCGATCGCAATCATCCTTCCGTAATTATCTGGAGTATTGGCAATGAAATTCCTGACCAATGGGACAGTTCCGGAGCCATGATTTCGCGGGAACTTGCTGGAATTGTTCGTTCACTGGATACAACAAGGCCAATCACTTCAGCAATGAACGACCCCGAAGCAAAAAATAATTCTCTTTCTCATTCCGGTGCTATGGATTTGATAGGCCACAATTACGGGCATGAGCATTATAATGATTTCTTTAAGAATTTTCCCGGTGGCAAATTTATCGCTACTGAAACTACTTCTGCTTTGGAAACCCGCGGAGAATATAATATGCCATCAGACAGCATTTTTATTTGGCCCCGCAAGGGCGCAGAAATGAATGCAAATTTCACTTGTTCAGCTTATGATAATTGCCGCGTTCCATGGGGTTCGACGCATGAAGCAACATTGAAAGCTGTAATGCAGAATGCTTTTGTTTCAGGAATGTTTGTCTGGACAGGATTTGATTATCTCGGTGAACCTACACCTTATGGATGGCCCGCACGAAGTTCTTATTTCGGTATCATCGACCTGGCGGGCTTCCCGAAGGATGCCTTTTATTTATATCAAAGCGTATGGACAGATAAACCCGTTCTGCATCTTTTGCCTTATTGGAGTGGTTGGAAAGTTGGCGACTCTGTTGATGTGTGGGCCTATTATAATAATGCCGATAAAGTTGAATTATTTCTGAATGGAAAATCGCTGGGGCCAAAGCAGAAAGAAGCGGATGATATGCATATAATGTGGCGGGTTCCCTACCAGCCAGGCACATTGAAAGCGGTTTCTTATAAAAATGGAAAGATAGTATTAACAAGAGAGATACATACTGCAGGCAAGGTAGCAAAGATGGTGCTTGAGCCAGACAGAAATAAGATTTCCGCTGATGGTAAAGATTTATCTTTTGTGACGGTGAAGATGGAAGATGCGAATGGAAATTTAGTGCCTCATGCGGATAATCTTATACATTTTAAAGTGACCGGAGCAGGCTCACTTGTGGGAGTGGATAATGGTAACGAAACCAACCATGAATCATTTAAATCTGACGCTCATACGGCGTTTAATGGACTCTGCCTTGCTGTTATAGAATCCGGCGAAAAGAAAGGAAAGATTACAATAACCGCAACATCAGATGGTTTGGCCACAGTTTCCACCACTGTTGACACCGAGGGAAAATGAGGTAATTATATTCTTTTTAAATGAGGTGATTACCTGCTGTAATTCGGTGCTTCTTTGGTAATTTCTACATCATGGGCGTGGCTTTCGCGCATACCCGCATTGGTAATCTGAATGAAGGTCGCGCCCTTTAAAGCCTGAATATCTTTAGCGCCGCAGTAACCCATGCCCGCCCTTAAACCGCCGGTAAACTGGTGAGTTACTTCCGATAAGTAGCCCTTGTAAGCTATGCGGCCCTCAATTCCTTCAGGAACAAATTTCTTTGTTTGGGATTCGTTGTCCTGGAAATAACGGTCGCTGCTTCCCTGCGCCATAGCGCCTAAAGAGCCCATTCCGCGATATTGTTTGAATTTTCTTCCTTCGTAAATAATGGTTTCGCCCGGGCTCTCTTCTGTTCCGGCAAATACGCCACCCATCATTACACAATCTGCTCCGGCTGCAATGGCTTTTACCATATCGCCCGTATAGCGGATACCACCGTCTGCGATGATGCCTACATTTTTATTTTTAATGGAATCATATACTTCGAGCAAGGCGGTGATCTGAGGAACGCCAGCGCCTGCCACTATTCTTGTAGTGCAGATGGAACCCGGGCCTATGCCCACTTTCACCGCATCAGCGCCCGCTTCCACCAGCGCTTTTGCACCAGAAGCAGTAGCGATGTTGCCTGCAACCACTTCAATATCTTTAAAATCTTTTTTAATTTTCTTTAATGCATCCATAACGCCTTTGGTATGGCCGTGAGCGCTATCAAGAGCAATAGCATCTACGCCTACCTGTTGTAGTGCGTAAACCCGGTCCATGATGTCATGAGTGATGCCAACTCCTGCGCCCACAAGCAATCTTCCAAACTGATCTTTAGCGGCGAGCGGGTGATTGTGCACCTGCAAAATATCACGGTAAGTAATAAGTCCTTTTAAAATTCCTTTTTTGTTTACGACCGGCAGCTTTTCAATTTTATATTTTCTTAATATAGATTGAGCCTTTTTTAAATCAGTTCCTTCGGGCGCTGTGATCAGGTTTTCGGAAGTCATTAAATCGCTTACCGGACGTTTCATATTGTCTTCAAACCTGAGATCGCGATTAGTTAAAATTCCAACAAGTTTGCCTTCTGTATCAATGATCGGAATGCCTCCGATTCTGTTTTCCCGCATTAAATGTAGCGCATCGCCAATGGTGGCATCATGCATTAAAGTGATGGGGTCGAGAATCAAACCGCTTTCGCTTCGCTTTACTTTTCGAACTTGCGTTGCCTGTTGTTCGATGCTCATATTCTTGTGAAGAAAACCAAGGCCGCCTTCCCGTGCCAAAGCTATTGCTAAATTAGCCTCTGTTACGGTGTCCATCGCAGCGCTTAGCATTGGAATATTGAGCGTAATATTTTTTGTAAGACGGGTTGATGTATTCACATCGCGCGGTAAAACTTCACTGTATGCAGGAAGCAAAAGCACATCATCGAAAGTTAATCCTTCTCCGAAAATCTTTTTTGTGTGGGAAGATGGGGTATTTATTGTAGCCATGAGCAAAGGTAAGAAAACTGGCATAGCATCAAAAACGAAATTAAAAAAAGAAGGGAAAACAAGACAAAATAAGAATTCATTTTATTTGTTCGTTCACTAAATCACTTTTAAATAATTAAACAATCAATACTTCGCGATTCGTTACTCCTGATTCAATTCATCTTATAAATTTTTCCCGGCAGCGAAAAAACAACACCCTGCATTTCAAGCATCAGCAAAGCCTGCGCAACCGCGCTACTGCTGAGCTTGCTTTTAAAATACAATTCATCAATATGCACCTGTTCCTGCGCTTGTAAAATATCTACTACAATTTTTTCATCCGGTGAAAGTTCAATAAATAATTCTCTTTGTTTTTTGAGAGCAGGCTTTTGCACTTTCTTCCAGCCCATGCTTTCGAGTAATTCTTCTGCAGATGTGATTAAGATGGCTTTATTATTTCTGATAAGATAATTGCAACCTTCACTTTTTGTGTCGCCTGCTCTCCCTGGAAAAGCAAATACATCTTTATTATATCCATTTGCTAATTCAGCGGTAATAAGTGAACCTCCTTTTATGCCAGACTCTATCACTACGATTACATCGCTAATTCCAGCCACAATCCTGTTCCTTCCGGGAAAATTTTGTTTGTCCGGATTGGTATTATTTTTAAACTCGGTAAGCAAGCCGCCTGACGAAATCATTTGCTTTGCCAACGTAGTGTTTTGCCAAGGATACACTCTGTCTAATCCATGAGCCAATACACCTACAGTTTTTATATTATTTTTTAAAGCGCTTTTATGAGCAATGCTGTCAATTCCAAAAGCAAGCCCGCTGACGATTAATACATCTTCATTTGCGAGATCTTCAATTAATTTTTCAGTAATGTTTTTGCCGTATTCATTATGATTTCTTGTTCCAACAATCGCAATAATTTTTGAACAATTTAAATCTGCATTTCCTTTAAAATAAAGTAAGGGCGGGCTATCATAACAATTCGATAATCTTTGGGGATATTTTTTATCAGTTAGAAATAATGGAGTGATTTTATATTTTTTTATAAATTCAATTTCTTCTTGTGCGCGGCTAAAATCTTTGAACTGCAAAATAGAATCCACTGCTTTTGGCCCTAATCCTTCAATTGCCTCGAATGCTTTTTTAGATGCGTGAAAAACAGATGAAGCCTCTCCAAAATGATTGATTAATGCTTTGGCTCTCACATCGCCAATATTGGGAACAAGCGTTAATGCGATTTGATAAAGCAGTTCGTTTTGCATGATAGAATTTAACTGCTGTAAAATAATTAAAAAATGAAAATGATTAAAGGATCAAAACAATATTTTCTCGAAGAAGAAATCTCTATATTTCTTTGTTTACTGGTTTATAACACACCTGTCAAACTCAGATAAAAATTATTTTCTCTTCCTGGAAATTTTTTTGTATTTATTTTTTGGATTTCTTTGATGAAAAAGTAATAGAATCGTAATTGATTTTTTATCTTCATCAACAAAATAAATGAAGTTGAAAGGATACTTTTTATTGTGATCTCTCTTAAATTTTTATATGTATTCCGGTATCGGCAAGGATTTGCGCAAATGGCAGAGATCGCATTTTCTACAGCAAGGATAAAATTGTCAGCAGCAAAAAAACTTCTTTCTTAGTACCGTTTAAAGGCATCTTCATATTCTTTAGCAGCGACAGGGTTAAAAATATGGCGATAAGACATTTATCACCTCCTTTTCTTTCTCAAAGTTTGAAGTCTTTTATTCATCGTCGCTGGTGAAATCATTTTGCCACCTTCCAAATAATAGGTAACACGTTTATCCAGTTCATCTCTAAATTCCGGGGAATATTCAACAATAATTTCTTTTATTTCATCTTCAACCATTGTATAAATTGCATTAATTTTTTTATCATCAGCCACCAAGATATTTATGTAGCTGCTGTCGTATAGTGGCAGTATCCATACGTTTATTTTTCTTAAAAACTAAATAATCCCTAATTACTTACTACTCTCAATTCAGTTCTCCTGTTCATCGCGCGGCCTTCGTCTGTTCCATTGGTGGCGATAGGATCCGCTTCCCCAAAGCCTTTGTAAGACAGGCGTTCTTTTCGGACTCCTTTGTACAAAAGATAATTCACCACAGCGAGTGCGCGACCAGTTGAAAGTTTTAAATTATCTGCCGGAGTGCCCACATTGTCTGTGTAGCCATTGATCTGGATTTTCATGTTTGGATTTTCATTCATCAATCTGACTACATTATCCAACTCACTGATTGATTCGGGTTTCAGATCTGTTTTTTTTGTATCGAAAAATACATTTTTCAAAATCACTTTTGCATTGGCTTCTATCGGTTCTAGGGGAATGTCTACATGGAAAACGGAATCTGAAGAAATGTTGCTCATGTCATAATTCTGCGAATAAAACAAATATCCTTTCCGATGAACATTAAACGCATAATTTTTTCCTACAGGAATTGTTACCAAATAATTTCCCTCTTCATCCGTCTGTAATTTGCTAATCGTTTCTCGTGTATCCACATCCGTTAGTATCACCGTAGAAGGCAGGCCCGCTTTGGTTTTATTGTCATATACTTTTCCTTCTGCCCACAAAGTTTTTAAAGGGCGCAAATCTTTTCTCAGCTCAAAAGTGTAAATATCGAGACCACCTTTTGAATCGGTCTTATCGCTGGAATAGTAGGCAGTTTTGCCATCGGCGGCAACTATCATGGATCCCTCATCGCCAATGGTATTGATGGGATAGCCTAAATTTTCCGGCTTGCTCCATTTGCCATCGGCCTGTTTTCTCGTTACAAAAAGATCAGGCTTTTCGCTGTAGCCCGGTAGGCCTGATGAATTGAAATACAAGGTTTGATTATCGGCATGAATAAACGGCGTGCTTTCGTCACCCGCGGTATTAATTTCGGCGCCTAAATTTTCAGGTACAGTCCATCCGGTTTCAGTTCGGTGGCTTACCCAAATATCTCTTCCGCCAAAGCCGCCCGGCCTGCTGCTGCTGAAATATAAATCTCTTTTATCCGGCGATAGTGAGGGCGTAGATTCCCAAAATTCTGTATTGATATTTCTCCCCAGATTTTGGGGTTCGCTCCAGCCGCTTTTTGTAAGAAAAGAAATATATAAATCGCAACTTCCGTTTCCCTGCGGAAAATTACAACCGGTAAAAACCAGCCATTCGCCATCCTGCGAAATGTTTTGTGCGCCTACATTATATTCATTGGAATTTATCTTTCCCTGCAGTGGAAAAGCTTTTCCCCAAACGCCATTTACACGGTCGCTTTCGTAAAATGTTTCCTTGTTTTGGATCCTTCTTGTAAAAATAAATTTCTTACCATCAATAGTTAACGATGGAAAATACTCCAGGTCTGAAGTATTAATGCTGTCGCCAAGGTTTTGAGGAGCAAATACATAATTTTTTTCGGGATGGGTGTTTGCATAATTGATGGCAAATTCATACGTCTTTTTTCTGAATTCGCCTGCCCTGATGCTTCTGTCATTCAATTTTGGAGAAGATAGAAAAGTAGTTACTGCTTTTAAAGCATCTTCAAACCGGCCGCATCCGGCAAGTGAAATCGAGTAGGGGAGATAATAATCCCGCGCGAATGCAGAATCAATAGCAAATGCTTTTTCAAAGTTGGAAACGGATTGATTATAATCATTCATATCAGCATATATTCCTCCCAGTGATAAATATGCATCAAGATAGTTCGGAGAAATTTTTAAAGATTCACCTATCATTTTAATCGCAGAAGTGTAGTCGCCGTTTTGCGCCTTATTGATAGCTAAAGTGTAGATGGTGATTGCCTTTTTATTTATTTTCATCGGGTCATATCCCTGTGAATTTGAAACAAAAGACAAAAAGCAAAAAATGATAATGAGGGAAAATTTATGCATTCGGGGTTTATTAGTTTAACGAATTTAACCCGCATTTATTTAAGATGTTGTTAATCGTCGCAGAGTAGCAACACACATCGCATCTTTACGGCACGTTGATGTATTTATGCATCTGCAGCGAAAATCTCCACCGTGGATTTTGTTTGATGTAGTCAATAATCATGGGCGTTACTTTTTCTGATTTTCCCCATTCCGGTTGGAGATATAACTTGCAGGAATCAGGAACTTCTGCTCCATATTTTTCCGCCCAGTCGAAATCTGATTTATTAAAAACAATAATCTTTAATTCGTTTGCTCTTTTTAAAATGCCAGGTAATGGTGGTTTAAATTTTTTTGGAGAAAGACATATCCAGTCCCACGTTCCGGTTAATGGAGAGGAACCCGAAGTTTCGATGTTAGTTGCAAAGCCTTCTTTTTTTAATTCGGACGTTAATTCTTCAAGATTATATAAAGTGGGCTCGCCGCCTGTGATAACCGCCAATCTCGCGGGATACTGTTTTGCTTTGGCAACAATCTCTTCAATGCTTTGCAAAGGATATTTTTCCTCATCCCAGCTTTCTTTTACATCACACCACACGCAACCCACATCGCAACCGGCGAGGCGGATAAAATAGGCTGCTTTTCCCTGGTGAAAACCTTCGCCCTGCAGGGTGTAGAAGGATTCCATGATGGGTAAGTGGGTGGGGGGAAGCATTAATTATTGAATTATTAAAATTATTGAATTATTGGAGTGCAGGATTGCTGGATTGTTAAATTGTTTATTTGTTTTGCTATTGAAATATTCACAGGTGCCGCAGTGGACAAGTAAAAAAGACGATTTTTTATTTTCTGCTAAATGAAAGATGCTTGATGCAGAAGGCTGAAAGCTAAAAGCTACAACTATCAACTCACAACTTTCAATTTTCAACTTTTAGCGTTGCGGCTTTAAAAGTATTCATTAACAAAGCTGCTATCGTCATTAAGCCAACGCCGCCAGGCACGGGGCTGATATAGCTGCATTTTGACGCTACATTTTCAAAATCTACATCGCCTTTTAGTGCAAAGCCGCTTTTTTTTGATTCATCTTTTACCCGGTTGATACCTACATCAATCACTACAGCGTTTTCCTTTACCATGTCTGCCGTTACAAATTTCGGTTTTCCTATAGCAGCAATAATAATATCTGCCTGCCGGCAAACAGAAGGCAAATCTTTGGTTCGCGAGTGGCAAAGCGTAACTGTAGCATTTCCCGTAGCGTTGTTCCTGCTTAATAAAATACTGATGGGCGTTCCTACCGTATGGCTTCTTCCGATAACTGCTACATTTTTCCCTGAAGTTTCTATTCCATAATGTTGCAGCATCAAAAGGATACCGTAAGGGGTAGCAGAAATAAATGAAGGATAATCCAAAACCATGTTGCCTACATTAACAGGATGGAAACCATCCACATCTTTTTCAGGACGAATGCGCAGGGTTACTTTTTTTTCTGAGATATGCGCTGGCAGCGGCACCTGGACCAAAATGCCGTCAATATTTTCATCCTCATTTAATTCATCTATTTTATGCAATAGCTCTGTTTCAGTTATCGATGATTCATATCGCACCAGCGTTGATAGCATACCTATTTCATGACAATTTTTAACTTTAGAATTCACATACGTTTCGCTTGCGGGGTCGTTACCCACTAGAATAGCTGCCAGATGGGGTACTTTTTTATTTTGAGATTTTAAGGCAGCAATTTTATTTTTTAAATCTTCCTTGATGGCTGCTGAGGCCACTTTTCCTTCTAATAATTTCATGGCGCAAAAGTAAGCAGCTTGACGGATTATTCTTATGTTTTAGCAATTACGTTTAGGATTTGAGACAGATTCAATATTGATAATTAGCTTACTAATTGGGATTAAAAAAAGAATTTTCACTATTGGCTGAAAGTAATTAAATTTATTTTTGATACTACCTAAACTGCATTGCTTTGAGAAAATTTTATTTCATCTATTGTGTTCTGCTTGTTTCAACTGCTGGTTTTTCACAGGCCGTTAAAACAAAAATATCCGCACCTTATATTGGCCTTGGCGCTTATAGTATCAAGCATGCAAATATTTTTTCCGTTACTTCTAACCAGGCTTCTCTGGCTCAAATAAAAAACCTTTCTGCTGGTGTTTTTGGGGAAAACCGATTTTTAATGACCGAAACCAATATGTATTCAGCCATAATTGCTGTGCCTACCAAAGATGGCAATTTCGCTTTCCAGGCGGATTATTTTGGTTTCAAAAATTATAATGAATCGCAACTGGGAATTGCTTATGCAAGAAGCGTTGGAAAGAATCTTGACCTTGGAATAAAATTTAATTATTATGCTTTCCGCATTCCGCGCTATGAAAATCCTTCGACTGTAACTTTTGAAATTGGTGCAATAGCGCATGTAACTGAAAAGCTAAATGCAGGTATTCATATTTACAATCCGGTAGGAGGAAAATTTTCAAAAACTGAAAATGATAAACTGGGTTCAATTTATTCCTTTGGTTTGGGATATGACGTTTCTGAAATCTTTAATATCACCGGTGAAATAGTCAAGCAGGAAGATGTTCCTGTGAATGTAAATGTGGCGATGCAATACAATTTTGCGCGACAATTTTTCGCGCAGTTTGGTATTGCTACGCAAAACAGTTCACCTTTTGGCGGCGCCGGAATTTCATGGGATAATTTTCGTTTGGACATTTGCGCGTCGTACCATCCTCAGTTTGGAATCAGCCCCGGCCTGATGTTTATCATAGATATAAAAAAGAAAAAGATTGAGGCAGAAAAATAATTATAAAAAAGTAGTTTATATTCTCTTTCCCATTTTCGCAATAGGAATTTCAACTGCTGCCCTCTGCCAGGAAATATCAACAGAACCGCCTGCTTATATTCAACAGCAACTGGAAGATTTAACCGCGCAAAATGAAGATGCAGAAACGGAAGACGATTCCTATTTACAGGAGTTGCAATATTATGTAAAGCATCCTGTGAATCTGAATTATGCTGATGCCAATGCGTTGCAGCAATTGAAAATATTAAGCCCTGTTCAAATTGAGAGTCTTCTCTCCTACAGAAAATTGCTCGGAAATTTTTTATCTGTTTATGAGCTCCAGGCCGTTCCTACGTGGGATTTAAATTTAATAAACCGCCTTAGCCCGTATGTAACTGTAGCGCCAAAAGCGGATGTTATTAAATCTATCCAAAAAAGATTGTTCGATGGAGAACAATCTTTGATGCTAAGAACACAACAAGTATTGGAAAAATCAAAAGGCTTTTTAGTAAAAAACGATTCAGTAAAAAATTTTTATCCGGGTTCGCCACAGAAATTATTACTACGTTATAAATACCGCTCAGGTAACTATTTGCAATATGGATTCACTGCTGAAAAAGATGCGGGGGAACAATTTTTCAGGGGCGCTCAAAAAAACGGATTCGACTTTTATTCTGCTCATTTTTTTGCCAGGAATTTGGGAATTATAAAATCACTTGCCATCGGGGATTTCGCTGTAAATCTTGGCCAGGGATTAACACAGTGGCAAAGCATGGCATTTAATAAAGGGCCTAATATTATCAATGTTCTCAGGCAGGGCGATGTATTGCAGCCTTATAATTCAGCAGGCGAAATCAACTTCAACCGTGGAGTAGGTGTTACTTTACAAAAGAAAAACTGGCAATCAACAAGCTTTATTAGTTACAGAAAATTGGATGCGGGTTTTGATCCCGATACATTAACTGATGATATGAATGTGTCTTCATTGCAAACCTCCGGTTATCATCGCACAGCCAATGAAATCAAAACGAAAGGAAGCCTTGGTGCACTTGGATTTGGCGGCAACATTTCATATTCACTTGAAAAATTTCATCTGGGCATGAACGCGGTGCATTATGATTTTACGCATGCTATTTCCAAACCGGATTATTGGTACAACAAATATGCTCTTAAAGGAAAGAACGTTAGTAATTATAGTGTCGATTATTCAATTACAGTTAAGAACGCTTATTTTTTTGGTGAATTGGCAGCAGACAATAATCTCAATAAAGCGCTGATTTCGGGATTGGTGGTGAACACAGATTCAAAAGTTTCGATGAGTATGCTATACCGGAATTTATCCAAAGGATACCAGGCATTGTATGCGAATGCCTTCACTGAAAACAGTAACGCTACAAATGAAAGTGGCTTTTATTCGGGCATTACCATTTCTGTAAACGAATTTTTTAAGATAGACGCCAATGCGGATTTTTATCATTTTCCCTGGTTAAAATATCGCACTGATGCACCCACGTCAGGAAATGATTACATGGCTCAAATTACGTTTCAGCCTAAAAAAAATGTTGTGATTCATTCGAGATTTCAATTTCAAAACAAGCCCATCAATTTTAATCCGGATGATCTATATATGAATCCTGTGACAGGAAGGCGCAAAAAGAATTGGAGGACCCAATTCAAATTTACATTGAATCAAGAAATTTCTTTCGGTTCCAGGGCTGAACTTAGCTGGGTAGATAAGAATGGCGCTGCGCCGGAAAACGGATTTTTATTTTATTCAGAGATTTTTTATAAGCCTGCCTTACAACCATTTTCGCTAAATGCACGGTTTTGTTATTTTGAAACTGATGGTTACGACAGCAGAATTTACGCATTTGAAAACGATGTGTTGTATGCCTATTCAATACCAGTATTTTCAGGTAAAGGATACCGGTATTATTTAAATCTCAGATACAAGGTGAATAAAAAACTCTCGCTATTTTGCCGGTTTGCTCAAACAATTTATGATGAAAAAAATGAGATAGGAAGCGGCCTTGATTTAATCCAGGGAAATAAAAAATCCGAAATCAAATTGCAGGCGATGTATTCTTTTTAATTGAACTTCTCTTTATATCTTTTCATAATAGTAAAGCAACAAATGGAAGATATTCTTATTCTAAAAATCTATCAATCGTTTTTTAAATTTGTGCCAGGAATCAAATACTATGAGTACTGCCATTGCTAAACCACAGGTTGAAATAGATGAAGCCATTAACGAATTGGTGAAGCGCCAAACCGAGCGTTGCGTGATAGTGCATTGCCGTTTTTTTTCGAAAGAGTTAAGCGCCATAAGAATCTGGCCTTCCACTTTTTTAATCCAGGATACCGGCGAAAAAAGTAAGCTGATAGAACCCTTTAATATTGCGTTAATGCCTCATTGGACGCAGCATTTTGTTGTAAATGATTTTGTCAGGTTTACCTTGGTTTTTGAGGGATTAAGCAAATTATGTAAGTCGTTTTATTTGTTGGAAGATATTCCTGAATCTTACGCTTTTTATTCCGGAAAAATAATGAGAAATCAAACAGACGTGTATTATACGGAGGTTTTTGTGGATTGAATACTCAATTCAACAACGCTGCCACCACCCGCCAGATAGTAGAAAAGCTCGTAAGCATCACCAGCGAACCGACGAGGATAAACATAGTTTTAAGTGGAACCTTGCCGACAAATCTTGCTGCAATTGGTGCGGCAATCAATCCGCCGATAATTAACCCGGCTACATCAAATAAAGGAATACTTTTCAAAAAAATAAAAAAAGTGATGGAACTTGCGAGTACCACAAAAAATTCAGCAAGACACACTGAGCCTACCACATAGCGCGGGCTTTTTCTTTTTGAAATTAGCGTACTGGTCACAAGGGAGCCCCAGCCGCCGCCAGCAAACGCATCGAGAAAACCGCCCGCTGTGGCCAGCCAGCCCACTCTTTTTACCTTGTCCTGGGCGTTACGTTTTTTAAACGCTTTACGAATAATAAAAAATCCGAGGTAAATAGTATAAAGGGAAACAGGAATACGCACATACACAGCATATTTCTGGGCGTAAAAAGCGAGCGCTGCTCCCACAACAGCACCGATAACTCCCGGGACAACCAGGGCTTTAAAAAGTTTTTTATTAAAATTCCCAAACCGGTGATGACTATAGCCCGATACACCGCTCGAAAAAACTCTTGCCGAATGCACGCGGCTGCTCACAATAGCGGGATTTACACCATTGGCGAGTAAAAATGTTGTTGAGATAGTTCCATATCCCATGCCTAAAGAGCCATCTGCCATTTGTGCTAGAAATCCGCAAAGCACCATCATTAGAAAAGATTTTCTATCTACAATGGAAGTGATTTTTTTAGCGCCTTCTACGATATCTGCGAAAGGAATGAATGACAATATCGTGTGTCCCAATATCATAAAGAAAAAGGCAAGAAGACACCACGTTACAATCTTTTGCCATTTTTTTGTGGCCTGCTTCGCGCTTTTATTAAGTGTCACTTTCTTGGCCACAAGCACCTTTGTAATATCATTGAGGTTTTTTACTTTTTCATCGAAATCACCGTTCATTGAGGCGCGGATAATTCCCATGTTTTCAATAACGTTTTCCATCTCATCGGGAATGAAATCATTAATTATCTCTTTCAACCTTTTAGCAATCGTTGGTGATTTGCCATTCGTTGAAATTGCGATTTTCAGATTTCCTTTTTTGACAATCGAACCTAAATAGAAATCGCACAATTCGGGTTTGTCAGCAACATTTATCAGCTTGCCAGCGATGCGCGCATCGTTTCGGATTACCTCGCTTGTAATAAGGTTATTGACTGCTGCAATGACAATATCAGATTGCTCAATATCAGAAATTGAATAAGGCCTTTCTTCTATTATTATATTAGGAAGCTTTTCGGCGATTTCGTAAATCGCGTCCTGTATGCTGGTGCTGACTAAATGAATGCGGGTAGCAGGGGAGTTTTGCGCAATAGCCTGCAATTTTTCCAAGGCCACGTTACCACCTCCGATAATAAGTAGCCGGAGGGTTTCGAGTTTTAGAAAAACAGGAAACAGTTTATTGCTTTCCTCGATGATAATATTTTCTTTTTCTGCTACCACAAAGTATTACGTTTTTCTTTTTTTGAGGCGAATCTAACGGTTAGGGTTACACGATTTTGAATGTATAATCCGCGCCATAGCGAAATAAAAATTGCGACCATTTGTTCGTCCACTGTGAGGTTCTTATCTGTGTATCTCCTGATAAAGACCATTTCCCGCTCAGCTTTGTGGAATGACAATATCCTTCCCAAAGCATATTTATATACTGAATCCTGGGTTGACCGATCACTTTAAAAGGGCGTAACAAAAAAGCGCCGGCTATATGTTTTTGCGGATTCATTGTTCTTTAATTAAATAAAGTGCGGAATGTAAAATCGCCAAAGGATTCTCCGTTTATCCTGTTTGTTTTGAACTGTCTAAAAAGCGAATCGAGTTCAGACAAAATGGAAGTTTCATCAAGGCTTTCTTTATATAATTTATTTAGCCTGTATCCCAGGTGATCGCCACCTAAATTCAAGTTGTATTTTCCAAGGCCCGTGCCGATAAACCCAATCTCTGAAACAGAAGATCGGCCGCATCCATTCGGGCAACCGGTCATTCTTGTGATAATATTTTCAGTTTCAAGATGGTGTTTTTCAAGTAGGGCTTCTATTTTAGTAAGCAATGAAGGAAAATAACGTTGCGATTCTGCAAGCGCCAATGGGCACGTTGATAAAGCAACGCAGGCCATTGAATTTTTCCTGATTACAGAAGCATTTTCTGTGTGCTGTATGATTTTAAATTCTTCAAGAATGTCGTTAATTTCTTTTTTGTCTTCGGGCTTTACATCGCTCACAATTGCTTTCTGATTTACGGTACACCTGAAATTTACTTTGCCTGTTTTTGCAATTTTATACAGCGCGGATTTTATGGCAATTTGTTCCGTATCCATCACGCGGCCGTTTTCTACAAATAAAGTATAAAACCAATTTCCCTTTGCATCCTGCTGCCAGCCGTAATATTCTTCCCGTTTTGTAAACACATAAGGCTTTGCCTTCTCAAACTTAAATCCCATGCGGCTTTCAACTTCTTCCTTAAATTTTTCCACTCCCATTTTGTCAACAGTATATTTCAGGCGAGCTTGTTTTCTGTCAACACGGTCGCCATAATCGCGCTGCACAGTTACTACTTCATAAATGGCTTTAAAAGTTTTTTCTCCTGCTTCCACAAAACCAATTTCTGTTGCTAACCTTGCATACGTATCAGGGTTGCCGATGGTGAAAGCCAGGCCGCCGCCTACTGCAAAATTGAAACCAATTAATTTTTCGTTTTCGATGATGGCAATTAATCCCAAATCATTTCCAAAAACATCAATATCATTATTTGGTGGAATGCAAATGCCAACTTTAAATTTGCGCGGCAAATAGGAATCGCGGTAAAGCGGATCTTCTTCCAGCTTTTTATCTGCTATTTTTTCTTCATCAAGAAATATCTCGTAATAGGCCCTGGTCTTTGGTTTCAGCATGGCGCTTATTTTGGAAGCATAGCTAAAAATTTCATCATGCAGGGGAGATTGCACCGGATTCGGACTGCAGGTAACATTGCGGTTGTCATCGCCGCACGCAGCAATCGTATCTAAATGAACGCTGTTAAAAACCTGGTGAGTAGGCTTTAATCTTGATTTCAACACGCCGTGCAACTGTATCGTTTGCCGGGTGGTAATTTTTAATTCATTTGTTGAATCTTTACCTGCAATATTATTCAGGGCGATCCATTGATCTGAAGTTAAAATGCCGCCTGGCATGCGAAGGCGAATCATGAAGCTATACAATCGTTCGAGTTTTTTTTGAGCTCTCTCGTCACGGCGATCGCGGTCGTCTTGTTGATACATGCCATGGAATTTCATCAGCAAGGTATCTTCTTCGCGCATGGCTCCCGTAAGCTCGTCTTTGATGCTTTCGGCAATGGTGCCACGAAGTGCATCTCCTTCAACTTTTACTCTTTCTAATAATGGTAGGTTTTTTGTATCTGGCATTGTGTGTAAATGGTGATGGTGAGTTATGAATTGTGAAGGGTGAATAATGAATTTTTAAGCTGTTGGCCTTTAGCCGTTAGCTTTTAGCCTCAATACACATCAGTAACATATCTTCCTTCTTCTTTTAAATTTTCTAAATATTGTTTTGCATCTTCAGGTGAGCGCTCGCCGGCTGATTGGATAACATCCAGTATAGTTTCTTCCACATCATGGCTCATCGGATCTTTAGAGCCACATACGTAAACATAGCTGCCAGCCTGCAGCCATTCAAAAAATTCGGACGCATGCTTTTTAATTTTGTGCTGCACATAAATTTTTTCCTGCTGGTCTCTTGAAAATGCGATGTCTACTTTGGTTAATAAACTGGTTTCAACCCAATTTTGAATTTCGGTTTGATACAGAAAATCAGTTAAGAAATGTTGTTCGCCAAAGAAGAGCCAGTTTTTTCCTGAGGCCCCGTTGGAATCTCTTTCCCATAAAAAAGAACGAAATGGGGCGATGCCGGTACCGGGCCCGATCATAATAATATTTTTATCTTCTTCCGGCAGCCGGAACTTATTATTCGGGCACACATAAAATTGAAGTTCATCCTCTTCATTTAGCAACGATAAAAATTCAGAGGCAAGCCCGTGCCGTAACTCATTGTTTATGGTAAAGCAATTTTTAGCTACGGTGATATGCACTTCACCTTCATGCGCTTCTGGCGATGAGGCAATAGAATATTGGCGTGGCGTAATGGGTTCCAGAATTTTTAAAACCTCTATAAACTGATTTGAATCTTTTACCGAATAAATTTTCAACAAATCCAGAAGATCGATTTTTGTGGAGGGAATCTCCTGTTGAACTACTGCTGCATATTTTTTTACCACCCTTTCAGGTAAATTGAGGATGTTTATTTTTTTCTTTAAAAGATCAAAAATGGAAATCAACTGGTCTTTGTAATCAATGTTTGAAGATCCGTCTGTGCCGGTAATCTGCAATATTTTTTCAACGAGTTCTTTTTTATTTTCCGGCACAATTCCGATGGAATCGCCAGGCTGATATTGAACGCCTTCTGCTTCTATTTCAATATGGAACGTTTCTTTATTGCTGCCCCAATCATTCAGGTTGATGTGCGATAATAACCTGCCGGTATATATTTTTTTTCCGGAAGATTTTTTAACCATGGGGGCCGCTATTGTAGAACTTGCTGATGGACTGTCATTCAAAGAATTCATTACTCTTGAAAACCACTCTTCAGCTTCCACATCATAATCTACATCGCATTTTTGCAACGGCACAAGCCTTTCCCCGCCCAGCTTATTTAATCGTATGTCCAAATCTTCCCCTGCTTTGCAAAAAAGCGGGTATCCTGAATCGCCAAGAGCAAGAACACCGTACTTTAATTTCGATAATTTTAATTCATTCTGATGAACGAAATCGTAAAATTTTTGTGCCGCAACGGGTGGCTCTCCGTCGCCATGGGTGCTCATGATGGCCAAAAAATATTCTTCTTTGGAAAGATCATTGAGGCGGTATTGATCAAGCCCCTGGATTTTTGCATTGTGCCCGCGTTTTTTTGCTTTGCCTGCAAAGTCGGTAGCAAGCCTTTTTGAATTGCCGGTTTCGGTTCCGTATACAATCGTAATTTTTTTGGTTGAGGTTTTCGTTTCAACCTTTGTTGCGGGTGTGCTTTTTGAAAGAATTCCATTCAGGTATCCATTAATCCAGATGAGTTCATCATTGGTGGAAGTGTTGATTAACTCAAGTAAACTGTTTAATTTTTGCTCAACTAACATGGGTTATATTTTCAGATTGATTGTTAGGGATAAATTGATGGGTAACCGGTTTAAAGTAATTTTCTCTGATGCCTGAATTCTCCAGCCACTTATACTGTTTGTGCAGCGCAACTACACGGCCGATAATAATAAGTGTCGGTGAAATAAATGAATGCTGTGAACTGTCTCGTTTAAAGTCATATAAATTTTTTACCTGCACGTGCTGGAACGGCGTAGTGGCCTGTTCAATAATTGCCATTAATTTATCTTCATGAATGTGATTACAGGTGAGCTTTCCCACCACCTTCGAAAGGGTTTCAGACGACATGTAAAAGACCAATGTATCATCAGTATCAGCCAATTCTTTCCAATAATTTTCTGTGATTGCATCGGATTTATAATACGTGAGAAAGCGTACCGCATTAGCATAACCCCTTGCTGTGAGCGGGATTCCTGCAAATGCCGCCGCGCCTGATGCAGCCGTAATTCCCGGTATGATTTCATAAGGAATATTATTTTTTGAAAGCGTTTCCAGTTCATCCAGTATGTTTGAAAAAACTGAAACGTCGCCGCCCTTTAATCTTACTACAAGCTTTCCCAGCAGTGCGTGGTGTACCATTAATTCATTGATGGTTTGTTGAGGTGTTGAAATGCCGTGGCGGCACTGTTTACCTACATGAATGACCTCTGCCTGCGGCGAAATAAAATTTTCAATTATTTGTTGGCTTACTAAGCGATCTGCCAATATCACATCTGCCTGCTGAAGCGAGCGCGCCGCCTTAATAGTAAGCAGATCCGGGTCTCCGGGGCCGGCGCCAGCGATTATCACTTTACCCGTTTTAATTGTTGAAAGAATTGACATATTTTACTCTACTAAATTGGTAGGATTTAAAGGCAAAAAAATTATTGGGGTTACTGTATCATGCAGGCGCCCACGGTCACAAAGCTCGTTTCGTCGATTAAAATTGCTCCCCCGTTTTGTCTTAATTTTTCGTAAGAATCGAAACTTACAGGAGAGGCTGTTTTTATTTTCGCCTTTATGATATCATTCAACACTGCTTTTTCGGGCGAATAGTTTTTATCGAATGTATTTACATCCAACTGGTATTCTATCTCTTTGATAACCGCCTTCACACGGTTACTGTTTAGCTGAAGCAAATATTTATTCCCGGGAATCAGCGGTTTATTATCCATCCAGCAAAGCAGGACTTCAAATTCCTGGTCGGTTCTCGGCTGATTGCTTGTAGGAACAATCATATCACCGCGGCTAATGTCTATATCGTCCTCAAGATGAAGCACCACACTTTGCAATGCATAGGCTTCATCAACTTCTTCACCACCGGTTTCTATGGATTTAATTTTGCTTTGTGTGCCAGACGGAAGAATCGTTACGTGATCGTCTTTTTTATAAATACCACTGATGATTTTGCCGGCATATCCCCGGTAATCATGTAGTTCTGCGGCTTGAGGGCGAATCACATATTGCACTGAAAATCTTGCATCATCAAGGTTTACATCAGATTGTAGTTGGACATTTTCAAGGTGACTAAGTAATGGTTCACCTTCGTACCAGGCCAGCTTATCAGACCGTTCAACAATGTTGTCTCCGTTCAAGGCGCTTATTGGAATATATTTTACATCTTTCAATCCGAGTGATTTAGCCACTTGCTCATAATCAATCACGATATTATTGTAATGGTCTTCACTGTAGTTTACAAGATCCATTTTGTTAATCGCTACTACCACATGCGGAATGTTTAACAAAGATGCGATGATGGAATGGCGGCGGGTTTGCTCCACTACGCCGTTGCGCGCGTCAATTAAAATAATGATTAATTGCGCGTTTGAAGCTCCGGTAACCATATTCCTCGTGTATTGAATATGCCCTGGTGCATCTGCAATAATGAACTTCCGCTTAGGAGTTGAAAAGTATTTGTAAGCCACATCTATGGTAATGCCTTGTTCGCGCTCAGCCCTTAAGCCGTCGGTGAGCAACGCCAAATCTATTTCCCCGTTTTCCTTATTTTTTGTTTGCTTTTCTATAGCGGCAAGCTGGTCAATTAATATGGATTTGCTGTCATATAGCAATCTTCCGATTAAGGTGCTTTTGCCATCGTCCACGCTTCCGGCGGTTATAAATCTTAGAATATCCATGGTTTATTTCGGCGTTTTTAGATTGTTTAGATTGTTTAAATGTGCTAATAGCCAATAGCTAATAGCTATTAGTTAAAAATACCCTCCTTTCTTCCTGTCTTCCATTGCAGCTTCCGATACTTTGTCATCAATTCTTGTTTCACCTCTTTCGCTGGTTTTGGTCGCTATAATTTCTGCAATGATGCCGTCTACATCTGTGGCATTTGATGCTACCGCCGCAGTACAAGTCATGTCGCCCACGGTACGATAGCGTACTCTTTTCTTTTGGATAATGTCTGTTGCATCCAATTTTATAAAGTCGGAAACGGCTACTAACTGGCCTTCATGCTCTATCACATTTCTTTCATGCGCAAAATAGATGGACGGCAGTTCGATCTTTTCCCTTTTGATATAATTCCAGATGTCAAGCTCTGTCCAGTTGCTTATCGGAAAGGCACGTACGTTTTCGCCCTTATGAATTTTGCCGTTATAAATATTCCACAATTCAGGACGTTGCAATTTTGGGTTCCATTGGCCAAATTCGTCTCTTACAGAAAAGATTCTTTCCTTCGCCCTGGCTTTTTCTTCATCGCGCCGGGCGCCGCCGATTAAAGCATCGAATTTATATTCTTCAATTACATCAAGCAGCGTAAAAGTTTGCAGCGCATTTCTGCTCGCAAATTTTCCTTTTTGCTCTGTCAGATTTTTTTGTTTGATGGTATCTTCCACTTTGGCAACTATCAGTTTTTCGCCGATTTTTTTTACCAGCTTATCCCTGAAATCCAAAGCTTCAGGAAAATTGTGGCCTGTATCGATATGCACCAGCGGAAAAGGAAATTTCCCCGGACGAAAAGCTTTTAATGCCAGGTGCACCAGTGTGATAGAATCTTTCCCTCCTGAAAATAGCAAGCCTGGTTTTTCAAACTGGCCCGCTACTTCGCGCATAATATGGATGGCCTCAGATTCTAATTGTCCTAAATAATCGAGATAATATTTGCTCATCTTTTAAGTAATTATATTTCTTTAAGATTGTTGTTGATGATGGATATGAAGTCCGCACTCTTTTTTTGTATTGTCTTCCCACCACCAACGGCCTGCTCTGAAATCTTCTCCGGGCCGTATGGCTCTTGTGCATGGAGCGCATCCAATGCTTACGAAACCGCGGTCGTGCAGAATGTTGTAAGGCACATTGTATTGATTAATATAATCTTTTACTTCTTGCGTAGTCCAATGCAAAAGAGGGTGGTATTTTACAATTTGATTTTCTTCATCCCATTCTACCTGTTGCATATCGTGCCGGTTAGCAGAATGTTCGGCGCGGATTCCGGTAATCCAGATGGAATTTCCTTTTAAAGCCCTCTTAAGCGGCTCTACCTTTCTTACGAAACAGCAGGCTTTGCGCTGCTCTACCGATTCATAAAATGAATTGGGCCCATGCTTTTCAACAAATGGTTCCAGTATTTTATGATCAGGATAATAGGCTTTAATCTTGGTATTATACCTTTCATTTGTAGCGCTCCATACGGAGTAAGTTTCTTCAAACAGGCGTCCCGTATCGAGCGTAAAGATTTTTACAGGAAGATTATTTTTAAAAATAAGGTCAGTAATCACCTGGTCTTCATAACTGAAGCTTGAAGACAAAGTTACCTGGCTGGGAAATTTATTGGAAAGCTCTTTAATTACTTCAGGGATAGACAGAGAGGCTGCAAGAGCCGCTATTTCAGTGGTTTGATCTTTTAAAGATGGTGCCATTTTGTAATAAAGTATTGTTTAAAATTTGGGATCGGATTAGGAAAAGAGGAGCAAAGCTCATTGGATAAAAACCAAAAATCAACAGACCCGCATACAGCAGGAAGATTTTCGCCTGGCCATAAAAAATGTAGTAGCTGCCATCATGTTTTTTTCAATAGTCTACTGCGAAGGTAGGGTAATCAGATTTAAAAAATCAATTTTTTTTTCCCCAGAATTAAATTTTTCTTTTTTGAAATCTTAGGGCAAGCGGCAGGAAGAATAAAAAGTTAGAATATTTAATGCTTTACTGTTCTTTACATGTTTCAGCAATTGCAGGCAGTGGCAAAGAAATTATCTTTGTAAACATGAACAATAAATTATCGGGATGGACTGATACTATTGTGGCCATTGCCACTCCTCCGGGAATTGGAGCCATAGGAGTTATAAGAATCAGTGGTGAGCAGGCTTATGATATTGTACAAAAAATTTTCCCGTCAAAGAACCTTAAAGAGCAAAAGGCAAATACGTTGCATATTGGTTTTTTAAAATACCAGGAAAATATATTGGATGAAGTGGTAATTTCTCTTTTTAAAAAGCCTTTATCCTACACCGGCGAAGATGTGATAGAAATCAGTTGCCATGGATCGCCTTTTGTTCAGCAGCAGGTGCTTGATGCGCTCATCCGAAACGGGGCAAGGCTGGCTCGGGCTGGCGAATTTACACAACGTGCTTTTCTAAATGGAAAAATGGATCTCACGCAGGCTGAAGCTGTCGGAGATCTAATTGCCAGCAATACGCAGGCTTCTCAAAAATCTGCCATGAACAGTATGCGCGGCGGATTTTCAAAAGAATTAAAAAGCTTGCGTGAAGAGCTGATAAAGTTCTCTTCACTTATTGAACTGGAACTTGATTTTAGTGAAGAAGATGTTGAGTTTGCCGATCGCCACCAGTTTTCATTATTGATTCAAAAAATATCAAAAACAGTAAATGATTTGCTGCACTCCTTTAAGTTAGGGAACGTGATTAAAAACGGCGTGAGTGTGGCAATTGTCGGAAAACCCAATGCGGGAAAATCGACCCTTTTAAATGCTTTACTAAATGAGAACCGTGCAATTGTCAGCGACATTGAAGGTACTACGCGTGATACGATCGAAGAAATGATAAATATAAATGGCATTCTGTTCAGGCTTATCGATACGGCGGGTATCCGACAACATTCCCAGGACGTTATTGAAAATATGGGTATGCTAAAAAGCAAAGAAAAAATACGGCAGGCAGACATTGTATTGTACCTCTATGATGTAAATAAAATAAACACTGATGAGTTGCAGGCCATCGTTTCTGAAATAAAAATGGAAAATCCGAATCTATTGGTCGTGGCTAATAAAGTGGATTTGTATCGCGAAAATGGATTCAATCATATACAGGGCGAAGTTTTTATTTCAGCACAGCAGCAGACAGGCATTGAGGAATTAAAAATGAAACTATTTGAAGTAGCAGGCGGTGCCGGAATTAATAAAGAAGACGTAGTGATTACCAATGCGCGGCACTATGAGGCGCTATCACAGGTGTCAAAAAGCCTGCATGAAATAGAGGAGGCGATTCAAAAAAAATTGCCCGGCGATTTGTTGTCTACCGACGTGAATGAGTGCCTGCATTACCTCGGCGAAATTACCGGTGAAATCACGAATGAAGACCGGCTGGATTATATATTCAGTAAGTTTTGTATTGGAAAATAACCACCTGACCCAACTTTACCTTATTTTACTTACCTTAATCTTCTGTATTGATTACCAATATAGCGTTTCAGATGTTTTATAAAAATTAACTTCAATTTACTTTTTGTGTGTTGTTTGTTTGTCTCTTTCTTTAAGATTTTAGAGCGCAACAAAAAATTAATGATTTCGGGGAGATTATGGCGAATATAGGCAGTTAGAGTCAGTAATGGCAGCAATAACAAAACATACATCGCTGTCGGATTTAAAAATAATGCAGGCGGATATGAATTACGCAATGAATATTTCAAAGGAAGTAGTTCTCCAAAATACATTACTTACCTGGCTAATTTTGCAGATAAGGTAAACTGTTTTTGAAGGATTTTTTGATTTCATGAGCTATCAAACCATTCATCAAAACAGCAGCAGGAAGTGACAAATTTTCTCGTTTTAAATTCCCTTTCGTTTTTTGAAAGAAGTCTTCTTTTAATGGAAAAACATCAAAGCATCCACCTGTATTTAGACTAGGATGAAGCAGGCAGAAAATATACAAAACTGGCTCTAAAGAGATCCGCACATTTTAAAGATGAAAGCAAACTTTACAAGGGCTATAAGGATTTAAATGACTGGTTAATCAATTTCGGGAAGTTGAAAATGCAAAAGAATCTTTTTCTCCTGTTGGTCGCAAAAGAAATTATTGAGGAAAATGACAAGTGAAGAAACGATAACAACACGTTCTGGAGGTCGGCCTAAAAAGTCGGTGAAAAGAGACATTGTAAAGGGAGTAAGATTTACAAAAGCAGAATTTTATGTGGCAAAACAAAAGGCTGCAAAAGCCGGAATTGGAATTTCTTCATTCATACGGCAAATGGCCATAAACGGAAAAATAAAACCGCTTTTGGATGAGGAAGAAAGGCAATTTGTCAGGCAACTTATCGGCATCGCGAACAACCTAAATCAGCTTACAAAGAAAGGCCACCAGGAAGGATTTTTGACTGCAGTATTGATGTTTGAAAAATATAAAAGTTCCATTGATGAACTATTACAGAAACTGAAAAGATGATAAGTAAGGTGATCATAGGAAAAACATTTTCAGGAGCGTGCAAATATATATGCAAGGACCAGAGAAGAGCCGTCGTTCTGGATGCCGAAGGCGTTAGAAGTTATGATCGCAAATTAATGTCTGAGGATTTTGAGAGACAGCATACCTTAAGACCTTCCCTTCATAAAGTAGTTTTTCACGGCATCTTAAGTTTCTATCCGGGAGAAAAAATTGAGGATGAAAAAATGATAGAAATAGCCAGGGAATACTTACAAAAAATGAATGTTGCAGACACCCAGTTTTCTATCACAAAGCACATCGATAAGAATCATTCTCATCTTCATATTATTGCCAATCTTGTCAATAATAAAAGCGAAACAATCAAAGACAATTGGATAGGTCTGAGAGGCAAAAAGATCGCCCAGGAACTGACCACTAAATATGGATTAAAAGAAGCTATATCAAAAGATTTATCGGTTACCCATCTTGAACAATTACATGAGAAAGAAGCCAACCGTTATATTATTTACCAGGCGATTTTAGAAATGATACCTCAAAGTAGAAGCCTTGACAATCTCAAAGAAAAATTAGCGGTAAAAAATATTGAAACATTATACAAATACAAAGGGCAAACAAAAGAGCTACAGGGCATAAGTTTTAGAATTGGGAATTTCAAATATAAGGGCAGTGAAATTGATAGAAAATTTTCTGTAAAGAATCTTGAAAAAGCAATTTGTCGCCAGAAATTAAATACCTCTCTTAAGCCCTCAACAGCCAGCTCTAATTTAAACCAGAATACCAAAGAAAACATTGACGCTGAAAATAAAAAATCATTAGGTAAGGACGCAAATATTCTGTTACCGGTAATCAATCCACAAGAAAATAATCAACCACTTCCGTATCAATGGAGAATGAGTAAAAAAAGCAGGAATAAAAAATCAAACCGGTTGCATTCATAATTTAAATAGATTTTGATGAACGAGGTATTATTAAAAACAATTATAGAGAAGCTGGAAACTTTGGAGATTGCTTTATTAAAACAAAGCCATCCGATTAAAGATTGCGAATCACTAAATGCATTAGAAACGCTAATTAAATCAGTTCAATCGGAATTGATAAAGCTTAATTCCGAAGTCAGA
>JBQCHE010000003.1:0-1292318 GCA_051954975.1 Ginsengibacter sp.
TACCCACACTCATAGCTAGCTCAACATATTCATCAAAAATGGTATAATCGAATTTCCACGAACCATTATTTGTTTTGATCCATTCAATCATTCCGCCTTCAATAGAATATTCATTGTCTGCCCATGGAGAATGTACACCATAAGTAGTGATGTATTTGCCTCCGGCATCGGCATATAGTTGCAAATGTTTTTTAAGCAATGCTTTGTGCTCGGCGCCCCACGGTTTCAAATGATAATAGTCCGCAACAGCCCAGGGATTTTGCCAGACATCTAACCTATATTTCCATTCATGCGGTTTGGGTAATAATTGATTTTGTACGGTAATCTTGATCTGCAAAACCCGCTGTTCTTTTGTGTCCTTCACCTGGATGGTTCCGGTGTATGTTCCGGGTTCGGTATTTGCTGGGATATTAAAAGAAAGCCAAACCGGCCTTATTGTTTTCCCCGGCACATCAAATCTTTCAAATCTTTCAAACCGGTCAGGCATCAAAAAGCCGTATTTATAGGGTGTTTCCCCACAAGTAACATCAGCAGAGCCATATGGATAATTAGCTACTACATAACAAACCATATTAAGCTGTATATTATTTTTACCCAGGATTTTCCCCTGTTTGTTTTTTAAATCATTAAGAGTAAACCGTACCTGGTTCAATGTATCCGGAGACCAAATTAAGATTTGTGTATTCAATCTTTCTCCACGCCATCCTGTTTCTTCCCATGAAATTGCTTCCCGGTTAACTTCGGGAACTTCTGTCCGGAAGTACAATTGTGTTTCTGAACCAAAAGCTGCATGTAAACCCGGTTTTTCATTTGTCCAGATTGCGCTACTTACTGGCTGATCCAATGTATATTCCGGTTCATAATGAGCAGAGCCAATTTTTGGAAGAATTGACGAATCAATCTGGCCTTTATAAGTTTGTGAAGAAGCGCTGAAAGCACATAATAGATTTAACGAAAGACAAAGAAAGCTGATTCTCATAATAAAAAGATTTAAATACTCAAGGATAATAAATTAATATTTAGAAAAAGTTGAAGTCGATCAAATTTAGAGGCAACAACTTAAAAGGCCATAAAGATCTTTTAAGTTGTTTCTCTTAGATTAACTTTTTAAAAACAACAAAACAGTTATCTGTAATGAATGGTTGTAGATTACCATCCTGGAATTTGCACAAGAATTATAACCCGTTGTTATCTACTTGAATATCTGTACCCGGCTATTTTTAAAATAGTTAACATGAACCAGCTAGCATTGCATCGGCTTTTTATTGATCCTATCACAATTAACAAACAAGCTGTCTAATAAACAAGTTTTAATTATTAATACCTAACAAATTTAATGGAACGCGAATGGCTTGTGGTCTATAATATTCAGGATCGAATTTGTTATTTCTGCAATTAACAATACAAGGTTCATATCCATTAATGGAATAATGAACAAGCAATTCATTTTTACTATTAATACAGTCAGGATGTGCGATAGGTAAATAGAAAAATGGATAATGGCCCCGCAATGTATCGTTGATGCTATAAATTATTTTTGGCTTTGAAAATGGGCCTTCAATACGATCACTCGTTGACGCATAAATATATTTACCCTGGTCACAACCCAAACTGAATTCCGCTGTAAGTGCTACGTATTTATTTTTTACTTTACTAACTGTTGTACTGTTGGAAGGGGTTGTTGTAATTTCTTTTGCTTCGCGAACACCATTGCTCCATGATGTACCATTCCAAAAATTCCATGCACCTTCGGGATCATTAAGGCGAAAGCGTGCAAGATATAATCCTGAAGAAATGATTTTTTGTTTAGTGCCATAAATATAGGCGTAACCATCATTATTATTTGTAATTAAGCCACAACCAAATTGTACGCTATCCAACGAAGGCAATTCTTGTATGCCTATAATTTTTAAAGATGGATAAGCAAGCTTTATCCAAACATCATTGCCGGCTTTTGCAAAACCCAATCCACCTTTTTCATTTTTCATATTCATGCCGTAAATAAAAATGGTATCCTTTAATTGATAACCGGAAGCTGGCCAGAAAAAATGATCGGGATGTTCCTTGTACTTTAAAAACGTTTTGACATTGCTGTTGTTATCAAACAAAGCGGTGGTGTTATGCCATTTCCAATCGTTTGCAGATGGTTGCAGCAAAGCGCTGTTTCGCGCTTGGAATAAACAAGGAAGTGTATGAGTCAGGCTGTCATAATGATTGATATAACTATCGCCAAACAACCATAAAACTTTGCCATCATTTAACGTAACAGTAAAGCCGCCATCCATTGCTATAACACCTTTTGTACGTTTAAAAAACAGTGTTGCCACAGAGTCTTTATATGCAACGGCTTTGTTATCATTTTGAATGCCGCCGCCGTGGACCGCGATAAACGGGTTTATATAATCTGCCTGTGTAATCGTTTGCGCCTTTGCTGTAAGCGCAAAAAAAATAAATGAAATAAAAAAGCTTCTTTTCAAAGATAAATTTTTATGTTGTTTTGTGTTTATATTAAGACACTTTATGGCCCTGATACCTCTATTTTTAAAAGATGTTTAAAATAAAATTTTAATACCAATCTTGTTTGCTGATAGAGGTAACAGCGTGGTTAAGACACTAACATTTAAAGCATTTGAATAAATAAAAAATGAAAAAAAGGCTTATTTGCTTGTTTACTGCAATTTGTATTTGCAGTAGCCCCTTCGCACAAAAATCTCCTGTACCCTTTGTAAATGGCGACCGCGTGGTGTTTGCGGGCAACAGTATTACCGAAGCAGGATTTTATGAAACATATATCTGGCTTTATTACATTACTCATTTTCCTGAAAAAAAAATTACGGTCTTTAACGGCGGAATCGGCGGCGATGTCGCACAGCAAATTTATATAAGATTAGATGATGATGTTCTTGCAATGAACCCGACCGTTTTATCCATAAGCTTTGGTATGAACGACAGTAAATATTTTGAATATTGGATGCATAAAAATAAAACCGACAGCATAAGAAAATCCGCAATTGATACTTCTTTTAAGTGGTTTAAAAAAATTGAGACCAAAGTAAATCAGTTCCAAAAAATTAAAAAAATTATTATGACCACGTCGCCGTATGACGAGACGGTAAAGAATGGTAAAGAGCCTTTTGAAGGAAAATCTAAAACGATAGAAGGCATTATTGCTTTTCAAAAAAAAGCCGCTATGCAAAACAATTGGGCTTATGTGGATTTATTTTATCCTATGACGGAAATGGATAAAAAAAAGCAGCAATCAGATACTGCTTTTACATTAACAGGACCAGACAGGATTCATCCAGGAAACGCCGGCCATTTGGTAATGGCGTATTTATTCTTAAAAGCACAGGGCCTCGCCAATAAGCCCATTGCCAATGTTGAAATAAATGCGCACGACAAAAAAATTATTAAAGCAGATAATGCAACTATAACTTCTGTTGCCGATAAAAACGGCATTATATCTTTTAAATATTTAGCTAAGTCATTACCATTTCCAATTGATTCAACAGCACGTGTTTTTCTGAATCCGCAAAAGCAATATGAAGCGTTAAGCGTCATCCCGTTCATAAAAGAATTTGATGCAGAAATGCTTACGATAAAAGGCCTTGATGCATCAAAACATTATTCTTTAAAAATTGATGGCAACGCTATTAAAAATTTTACTGGTGCCCAATTAAATAGTGGAATTAATCTTGCTTTGCTGAGTAATACGCCGCAATATCAACAGGCAAAAAAAATAATGGAGTTGCAATTAAAAAGAAAAGACCTGGAAGATAAGCTGCGTGCTTTTTACTGGATAAGTTATAATTATTTGTATGGCAAAGGCTGGTTCCTGCAGGATTCACAAGCCATAACAGATTCGGTGATGGCTGAAACGAAAAAGAATCCTTTTATCAATGGGAAAAAGGATGCGTATATGGAATTGCATGAAAAAAGCCAGCGCGATGCTATTCATCAACAAATGAATGATATGACGGATGAAATGTATAAACTTGCCGAACCGGTGCAGCATAGTATCACGATAGAAAAAATTGATTAATCAAATTTTAAATTAAAATGTTGAAAATAAAACCAACGTTTGTTTTGTTTTTTTCGTTCACTGCTTTTTTTGCAAAAGCTGATGTGAAGCTGCCGGTTTTGTTTCAAAGCAATATGGTTTTGCAACGCGATAAGCCATGTAACATTTGGGGCACGGCAGATAAGAATGAAACGGTAAGCATATCATTCAACAACCATAATTATTCATCAAAAACAGTTGATGGCAAATGGAAGGTTACTCTGCCGCAACAGCCCGCAGGCGGACCGTACCGGATAATCATTAAAGGAAAAAATACAATTGAATTAGACAACGTGCTGTTTGGCGATGTATGGATTTGTGGCGGTCAAAGCAACATGCAATTTAGTGTAAGGGAAGCAAAGCCCAAACCTGATACGTCAACTTTTAATAATCAAAATATCAGGCTATTCACAGTTGGTATTGGAGCCGATTTTGTTCCGCAGGATACAGTGAAAGGTGGTTCATGGAAAGTTGCCAATTTAAAAGACGCTTATGGTTTTACGGCTGTTGGCTTTTTCTTCGGAAGTTATCTTCAGCAACATTTAAATGTTCCGATTGGTTTAATAAGTGATAACCTCGGAGCCACTGCTGTGGAAGAATGGATGAGCAATGAAGCCATACACCAGTTTCCGCAATTTGATAATTTTTACAACACGTATCTCAAGCCGCATAAGAGCATGAAAAAGATCACCGAAGATTTTGATAAAATAAAATCTTCCTGGAACAAAAAATATTATTTAAAAAATGATCCCGGACTAGAACATCAATGGTTTAAACCGGAAACAGATATCAGCGACTGGAAAACAATGAACCAGCCTTCACATTGGGAAGATAATGAGTTGAAAGATTATGATGGTTCAGTATGGTTCAGGAAAAGCTATGATTCTTTTCCAAGAAATTTTATGGGCAGAGCCAACATCAGCCTGGGGCAGGTGGATGATTATAATATTTGCTGGGTGAATGGCGTAAAAGTGGGTGAAGGATATGGCAATCAAAATTTGCACAGTTATGAAATTCCCGATAGTATTATCAAGTCCAGAAATAATGTTGTAGTAGTTCGTGTGTTTGATGCTGGCGGCAAAGGCGGAATGTACAATATGTTCTGGTCACCATACTGGGCGGGCGAATGGTTGTATAAAAAAGGCATGCAGATTGATTCAAAGGAATTTAAAAAGCCATTGGTTGCCAATTCCTATATTTTCGGTACGCCGACCATCTTGTACAATGCGAACATTGCACCGCTCACGCCATTGTCTATCAAAGGATTTATCTGGTACCAGGGCGAAGCCAACACAGGCAGGGCAGAAGAATATAAATCATTATTTCCTGCAATGATAACAGACTGGCGCAAGCGATTTAATGAAGGAGATTTGCCATTTCTTTTTGTGCAATTACCTAATCTTGGCAAAGATCCTGCAAAGCCTGAAAACAGCGACTGGGCTGAGTTGCGTGAAGCACAGGCAGTGGCTTTGAAATTACCTAACACAGGCATGGCCGTAACGATTGATGTTGGCGAAGCAAATAATTTACATCCGCGTAATAAGCTGGCAGTTGGCCACAGGCTTGGCATTACCGCGCTGAAAATTGCTTATGATGTTGACAGTATTGAAACAAGTCCTGTTTATAAAAATATGACTTTGAATGGCGACAGCGCCGTTATTATTTTCACCGGAAATTTCACCTGCAAAGACAAGTATGGCTATGTGCGTGGTTTTGCGATTGCCGGAACAGACAGCGTTTTTCATTGGGCGAAAGCTTATTTGAGAAAAGAGAATACAGTTGTTGTGTATAATTCAAAAGTTAAAAATCCTGTCGCGGTGCGATATTTATGGAGTGGTAATCCGGGAGAAGTGGATTTGTATAACAAAGATGGCTTACCTGTTGCTCCTTTCAGAACAGATCAATTTAAAGAGATAACAACCGGGGAAAAATTTAGTTATACGGAATAAACATGTATACCTGGAAGCAGTAAAGCAATAAATAAACAGGAATTTTATTTTGGCAAATTACATTTCCATATGCTGAGGTTATTGTTATCTTCAAATCATAATGTATCCTAATTTATATTATCTCGTAAAAGATTTATTTGGCGCAAACATTCCGTTTTTAAAGGCCATAGGTTCGGTAGGATTTTTTATGGCGCTTTCCTTTTTGCCCGGCGCGTGGCTGTGGCAGCATGAACTGAAGCGCATGGAAAAAAATGGTGAACTCGTCTGCTACACTCAAAAAATTATCGTAGGAAAAGGACCGGATTTAAAACGTATTGTATTCCATTTTTTGCTTGGATTTATCGCAGGATTCAAATTGGTTGGACTTATATTGAATCAGGATTTTGAAACGAATGCCGATTATTTTTTTTCATTACAAGGCAACCTGATTGCAGGCATCGTAGCGGGTGGGGCATGGGCGCTAATCACTTTTTACAATGGCTATAAACAGCGTCTTGACAGTCCTCACGAAGAAACAGAAACAATTTATCCGCATGACTACGTGCCTCATGCGGTTCTCATCGCAGCAGTGTCCGGCATCATTGGCGCCAAGTTTTTTGGTGTGATGGAAAACTGGAATCAATTTATTAATGATCCGGTAAACACTTTTTTTTCTTCCAAAGGATTTGCTTTTTTGGGTGGTCTTATTCTAGCCGCATTTGCCGTATGGTTTTATCTTTACAAATTTGGCAATCAGCGCATACACATGGCTGATGCATTGGCGCCTTCTTTAATGCTGAGCTATTCGCTCGGAAGGATCGGTTGCCAAATAGCCGGTGATGGAGATTGGGGTATTAATAATTTTCATCCAAAGCCTTTTGCATGGCTACCCGATTGGCTGTGGAGTTATGATTATCCGCATAATATTTTGCGCAGGGGCATTTATATTCCTGGATGCACATGGGATGATTATTGTTATAAATTAGCAGTTTACGTGTATCCCACACCGTTATATGAACTAATTGCCGGGTTAATCTTGTTTGCCATTTTAATGCTGATAAGAAAACGGCTGAAAATTGCAGGACGTCTTTCCGCTATTTATTTAATGCTCATGGCTGTCGAACGTTTTTTCATTGAGAAGATACGCGTAGATGTGCGATATAATTTTTTCGGCTTTCATCCGACACAGGCGGAGATCATTTCTGTTGTTTTATTTGCCTTTGGCGTTTTTTTATATATCATCGCACCAAAGCTGAACGTGAATAGGAATCCGAGAACTTCTTATTAGATGTTTAGCTCAATGTTTACAGAGAAATTTCTTTTAATTATTCATTTGAAAGTGTGGGCATAATCAATTATACTTTATCTCAAAAAAATCAAAGACAGCGCTTTCAGCGCCTTGCTCTAATAAACCCGGTCGCGGACTGCGATCCCATGGCGCTGTAAAATCTGCATTAAAATAATCTTCACCCGTCGATACCTCATTCCACTTGCCCGCAACTTTGCCCCAATAAAAACGAAGTTTACAACCATCTTCCACTTTTATTTGCAAGTAAAGAGGAATTATATTTTTTATTGGTAAGTCTTTTAGAATATTTCTCACATCATCCTTTACATACCAAACCTGCAATGTGTCATTTTTAATTCCAATGCCTGCTGATTGACCAGCGTCGCCATAAAAAGTTAACCCTTTCAATGATGCATTTTTATTGAGTACCGCAGTGCTTATTTCATAGTTGCTTTCGAAAGGTCTAACCGTTAAAGCGGTACCGGCTTTATTATTCGCGGTAATTTGACCGGATAGATGCAACGCCCCGTTTTCAATTTTTACAATCGGTGTTGAATGCCTGAAATCCCATTGCCAGGTATTTTTTAATGTATCATTCGAAAAATCATCGCGAAAATTGCCAGGCTTGGCGCCACTTATGGGTTGCAGTTTTGGCCAGCCGGTTTTTTTGTTCCACGATACTTTTGCCAACATTCCCTGCCTGCCGGTGAACACATCATTTTGTTTGTTATACGCGTGGTATAAATGAAAATCTTCTCCTTTTGGAGTGCTTACAATGGTGCCATGGCCTGTACATTCCCAATTATCATAATCGGCTAATAAAGGATTATTTTTAAATTTGGTATAAGGCCCTTTTAATGAAGAAGCTTTTGCCACATCTAAATGATAACTGCATTTACTGCCGCAACAACCACCGGCCGAATAAAAGAGATAATAATAATTGTTTCGTTTAACAATACATTGTCCTTCCAGCCCTTTTTTTTCATCATCGCGAAGCAACATAAAAGGTTTGCCTTCAGTTTTGAGTCCATCATCTGTTAGTTCATAACCCAACAATTCAATCGGTCGGTTATCCAAACCATACGCTTTAAAGGTGATATACAGTTTTCCGTTTTCTTTAATAACAAAAGGGTCAATAGCTTCTTTGCCAAATTCCACAACGATTCCATGATCGGTAAAGCCCTGTGCAGGATCTTTTGATGTAGCCACGCCAATACATGAAATACCATTCGATTTTTTTCGCGCGGTATAATAAACGTAATAGGTGTCTTTATAATAAAATAGTTCCGGCGCCCAAAACGAAGAGGAAGCCCAGGACGGGGTTTCAGGAAAAATATAGCCCAATTGTTTCCAAAGAACCAGATCATTAGAAGTGAACAGCGGATAATGCGGCGCCCATTCTGATGAGGTACCAGTGGCATAATACGTATCGCCAACGCGGATGACAGACGGGTCAGCAAAATCTCCCGGAATTACCGGATAAACAATGGTAGTATCGTTGCCCGTTTTATCAGCAGGCGTTAATTGATTTGTTGATTGATTAAACTGCACGTTAAAAGCAAAGGGCAAAAGAAATAACCATGTAAATAAACTTTTCATTCAACAAATATAACTCAGCTCTTCCCTGTGTATATTAATTATAAGATAAGGATGCAGTTTTTCAATTTTTTTTATGAAACTTCTATTACCAGAAGCTTCATTTGAACAGTAAACGAAGAAATAATAAGATTTTTTATTTAGGAATTGAAATGCATTTATTCAGAACAAGTCGTGTAAATAAATTATTGATTTTTTACAAACCGACTTGCAAACCAATATTCAAAACCCTTTGATTCAGATAGGCATCACCGACTGAATTAGATGCCACCTCAGGGTCTTGCTGATACAGTTTGAAGTTGGTCCAGGTTAATAAATTATAGCCGCTGAAATAGAACCGTGCATTGCTTATCTTTAGCGGCAACCATTTTTTGGGAAGCTGATAACCGAGCTCTACTGTCTTCATGCGGACATACATGGCATCTACGAGCCAGAAGTCGGATGGATACGCTGTCGGGCTGCTCTCATAAGAAGCGTCTGAACTAAGTCTTGGAAATTTGGCCTTCGAGGCGTTTTCTGCAGTCCATCTCAATTGATGAATCGGCTGCCACTGGCTTTGGAAAGGCTGAATACCTATCCCCGTTACCTGGAAGCTATAATCAAAAGCGCCCTGGAACAATATGCTCAGATCGAGTCCCTTGTAATGAAATCCAAAAGTGATACCGGCGCTGAGATTTGGAATATTGGGTTTGCCGATTGGTCCCTGGTCTCTTTCATCAATCACACCATCATTGTTCAGGTCTTTATATTTTAAATCGCCGGGCTGTATTGTGTTTGGATCAATATTAGGCTTTGCGCTTTTTGCAATATCATCACGGCTGGTATAAAAGCCAATCCATGTGTAGCCAAACGGCTGGTTGATCGGGTGGCCTGTCCTGGCAAGCCACGGGTAAACAGGAGA
Organism: Ginsengibacter sp.; assembly: GCA_051954975.1. Classification (GTDB taxonomy): domain Bacteria; phylum Bacteroidota; class Bacteroidia; order Chitinophagales; family Chitinophagaceae; genus Ginsengibacter. The sequence continues at coordinate 9,774 of JBQCHE010000003.1, forward strand.
CGGCTCGTCTTCAAATTCTATTTTATTTTTTGCATAAGAAAAAACGCCTGTTATATCGTAGGAAACCTTGCCCACCGTATTTTGATATTTTATAGAACCTTCAAATCCATGATTACGCACGCTTGCCAAATTTTGCCGGGCAAGGCCTATGCCGATAATGTTTGAAACAGAGCCCGGATAAAATAACTGGTCGTAGCGAAATTCATTAAAGTAATCGAGCGTGATGGATACTTTATCCTTCAGCATATTTATGTCAAGCCCTATATCCTGTTTTCTTGCTTTTTCCCAGGTTACATCAGGGTTGCCCAAACTTCCTTCATAAATTCCTGTAGAAGGGTTGCTGTTGGTTCCAAAAAAATAGTTCGAAGTCCATTGCCTCACATACACCTGCTGGTATAAATACCGGTTATCGATCACCGCATCTGAACCAACCAATCCGTAAGACGCCCTTAGCTTAAACAATTCAAAAACAGGAAATGTCTTTTTGAAAAATTCTTCCTGCGCCAGGTTCCACCCGATGCTCCCTGCCGGAAAAAATCCATAACGATGCCCGCTTCCAAACCTATCTGAACCATTGTAGCCTGCGTTAAAATCGATCAAATATTTCTGCATATAATCATAACCCAGCTTTATTGTTGATCCCCGTAATTTTTGCGGAACACTTAAAGAACCTCCGTTTTTAGTTACATAACTTTCCTGGTTAAACAATGCAAGCGCTGTAAAATGATTATCGCCAAATGCACGGTCGTAAGTAAGTAATCCCTGGATATTTATCCGCTTGTCAAACAGGTCATTATTGCCAGCCAGTGAAAACGGCGCCAACTGGTAACGATTGTTTTTGTCAAGCGTATAATTTCCACTTGAATCATAATGATATGCCGGCGGCGTTTGCGTACGTGATTGCGTTCTTGTGATATCATTGGTTCCGGCATAAGCCACCCGGGCGTCCAATGTGAGGCCCCTTGTAATAAAATTGAGTTTTTGGTTTACATTAAAAAGCACATTAAAATCGGTCCTGCTATTTCGTGTGTAGCCCATGGTTGCCAATCTTGCATTAAGTGTTGGGACATTGGAAAGATTAGGCCCGAAAGCGTAGGCATAACTTCCATCCGGATTTAAAAAAGGCGCAGAATAAGGGGTTATCACCTGGTAATTATAAATTTCAGACATAATACTGTTGGCCGTAGTGTTAGGATAAAACAGAGGCTCATTTATCTGTCCAAATCTTCCCGAAACATCCAGGCGCAGCTTGGTGGTTTGCGTAGCCTGAATATCAAGGTTGCTTCTGAAATTATAACGATGATAAAAATAATTATTATCAACGCCCTGGTTTCGTGGGTCAGTAAAGTTTTTAAGATTCCCGTTTTGAGTGAAAGCTCCCGCCGAAATAAAGTATTTTACATTATCTGTTCCGCCTGAAATATCTACGTTTGTGTTTGCCTGCAATGATGCCTTTTTGAATACAGAATTATACCAGTCTACATCCGGATAAAGAAAAGGATCGCTCTGCGATTTATATTTATCCAATTCATACTGGGGAAACTGGGGTTGTAAACCGTCATTCAGTAAAGCTTCGTTTACCAGCGACGCAGATTGATATGAATTTAAAAACTTAGGAACTTTTGTTGGAGAATTAGCGCCGGTTTCTACGCGAACATTAACCTGGGGCGTACCTGAAGAACCTCTTCGTGTTTTCACAATCAATACGCCATTGGCCCCTTTGATTCCGTAAACTGCCGTAGTAGAGGCATCCTTTAAAATAGAGATGCTTTCAATTTCGTTTACATTTATTTGCGAAAGTTGTTCATAAGTATATTCAATATCGTCGACTATAATCAATGGTTTATTACCATCAGGATTTAATGAGCTAATACCGCGAATAAAGAAATCGGATGCATCTTTGCCAGGCTGTCCGCCCCGCTGCACCGAAAAAACTCCGGGCACTTTTCCCTGCAGCGTATTTTGAACGGCAGGAGTAGGAATGTGCCGGATAGATTCCCCGGATATGGTGCTTACGGCGCCGGTATTGGTAACACGCTTTTTTGTTCCATAACCAACCACCACTACCTGGTCAAGGCCCTGCTCATTTGGTTGCAAAATGATTTCTATCGTTTTTTGAGAAGCGGCTACTTTTACCTCTTGGGAAGCATAGCCAACACTAGAAACTATTAGAGTGTGAGAATTGCCTTGTAATGTAATACTAAAATTCCCGTTTTTGTCTGTTGCTGTTCCATTTGATTTTAAACCACCCTCGATAATTGAAACACCAGCCAGCGGCCCCGATGCATCTTTTACCGTTCCTGTTACTGTCTGTGCCTGTAGCTTATTTTGAAAACATAAGCTGAGAAACAGCAGTGATATCAATGAAAAAGAATTTTTCATGTTTATTCGTTTATATTCATTTTCTTATTAGTTAATCAAATCTTATTTTCACCAGCCTGGATTCTGACGCATTTGAGAATTGCTTACCATTTCTGTATTCGGAATGGGATAGAAATACATTTTTGATTCTTCAAAAGCTGAGTGTAAAGCAAGCGCCTCATTATATACAAGGCCATCTGCAGTTTTTGTAATGCTGATGCCATGCAACCCTTTATTATAAACATCGCCGGCTATTTTCCATCTTCTGATATCCCAAAATCTTTGTTCTTCAAAAGCAAATTCTTTTCGCCTCTCATTCCTTATGATGGTTTGTAATGAATCTTTTGAAATACGGTGATCCAAAGTATATGGATCCAGGCCGGCTCTTTGCCTTACACTTTCCACTGCATTAAATACATTGTCAGACGGGCCGCTGTATTCATTTTGAGCTTCTGCATAACTTAGCAGCACTTCCGCATAACGGAAATAGATCCAGTCGTGATAATGATCTTCATAGCTGGTGACATTTTCATAACCGGGCATAAACTTGCGCATGTAATAGCCGGTTTGTGTTTGTGTGACTGAGCCGCCGGGCCTGTTAACTCCACCATTAAAAGTTTGAATTTGTGTACTTAGCCATGGCGCTCCGTTATAAAGAATGGTATAATTGAATCGTGGATCTCTGTCCACATAAGGATTCGTGCTGTCATACCCGGAATTTGGATCTGTGATAGGCAGGCCGTTTTTCATACCAAAAGCATTTACTAATTCCTGGGTAGGGCTTGTATTTCCTGAACCTGGAGCCGTAGAAAAATTAATAGGGCCGTTTTGTGCTTCTATTGTTCTTCCGGTGGTATTGGTTTTGGCAAAAATTATTTCCTGGCTTCTCTGAATAATAAAAATGTCAGTGAAACTGGGCTGGAGGCTGTAATGGCCTTCATCAATAATTTCTTTTGCAGCATCAGCCGCCAGCTTCCAGCGGTTTGCATCATAAGTTGAATAACCATTTAAAGAATCACCAATATTGCTGCCGTTGTATAAAGGACTGGCGGCATAAAGAAGCACCCGCACTTTTAAAGCCTGGGCTCCATCTTTTGAAAATCTTCCATAATTGTTATCTGTCACAGGATCGTCACGCAAACTATCTTTTGCCCTGTCGCATTCTTTTAAAATAAAATTCACACAGGTGGCAAAAGAACTTCGTGGTATATCAATTTTATCATCCAGGTTTAGTAACGAATCACCCAGGATGGGTATGCCTCCATAACGTTTTAAAAGTTCAAAATAAAAAAAAGCACGCAAAATTCTTGCTTCCCCAAACCAGGAACGTTTTTCGTAAGTATTTTTTAAGGGTACCTTCTCAAAGTTGTTTAAAAAATTGGTGGCCTTTCTTATTCCTGCGTAGCTTCTTGTCCAGGCGTCATCAGGATTTTTGAAAATGGTAATTCCATTGGTTGCCAGCAATGTTATTGGCGCAGCTACCGTTTGCGAAGTGACCGCATCGTCAGAACCGGCATCTAAAAAATCCCTGCTGATGCGATTTTGTCCATCAGGCAAATCAGCATAAACAGAGAAGAGATATTGGCTTGCATAAATACCATTAGAATCTTTGGTGTCCCATATATAATCTTTTGTCACCGTTTCAACGGGAACATCTTCATATTTTCTGCAGGAACTTATTATTAAAAGCGTCGTGATAAAAACAAATAATATCCTATGTTTTTTCATAATTATTGCTGTTGCTTAAAACTTAATGTTGATTCCAAAATTGATAACTCGTTGAATCGGGTAAACCTGGCCGTTCACTTCCGGGTCTACCCTGGAAAATTGTGCATTGGTAAAAAGGTTCAGCCCATTTGCAAAAACCCTGACGGTTTGAAGTTTGAGGCGGTTGGTTAATTTGAAAGGAATTGTGTAGCCAATCTGCGCATTTTTGATTCTGAAATAATCTCCATTACGCTGCCAGAATGTGCTTACGGCATCATTGTTAGGATTGCCGCCTGGCGTAAGCCTGGGGAATGTTGATGCGGTTCCGGTTTCTGGTGTCCATCTGCCAATAATGTAAGAATAGCCCTGCTGTGAGCCGAAACCAAAAGAATTGTCCGTTAAAATATATTTCCTGTTGGCTACTCCCTGTATCAATAAGCTTATGTCAAAGCCTTTATAATTGATGCTACCGGTAACTCCATAATAGATCAGTGGCTTTTTTTCGCCAATTGCCGTTTGATCATATTGATCTATCAGCCCGTCGTTATTAAGATCTTTGAATTTTATATCACCTGGCTGTAAAGTATATCCTGCGGGATGAGCGCTTGTTTCAGCTTCCCTTTGTGTTTGAATTAATCCTTCCGCTATGTACCCAAAAGTCATTCCGACAGGCTGGCCGGTTCTTACATTCCAGGGATATTTTTCAACAATTTCATCGCTATAAATAATTTTCGATTTTTCAAAAGACACGTCTCCGGAGATGGAATAATTGAAATCTTTATAATTATCCTGGAAAGTGGTGGAAAGTTCTATACCTGAATACCGGTTGATACCTAAATTTTCTGACGGGTAACCAATCCCAATAATTGACGTTTGTTTACCACGATTTTGCAAAAGATCATAATATTTATCAGTATAATAATCGGCAGTGAAAAGAAATTTATCTTTAAATAAGGCCAGGTCAAGTCCTGTATTAAATTTATCTGCCTTTTCCCAGGTTACACTCGGATTAGCGAGCGTGGTTTGCTGCGTTACCGCCTGTGATGCCCTGCTAATACCGATTGGGTAGGTAGGATTTACAATATCAAGCCTGTAAGATTCCCGCCAGGTGAAATATCCCACATTATCATTGCCTGTTTTGCCGTAAGTTGCCCGAAGCTTTAGGTTATTGATCCATTTTAAAGAATTGCTGTTTTTGAAAAAATTTTCATTGGTTATGTTCCAGCCAATGCCTCCCGCATAAAACAATCCAAATTGTTTATTGGGAGGATAACGATCATTACCGCTATAATTGATTGCTGCTTCTGCAAAATATTTTCCATCAAAATCATAAGAAGCTGTGGCAGCAATATCCTGGTTGGTTTCAGGCAAATCAAAATTGTAAATGCTTTCATTCCTGTCGTAAAATATTTTGCCACTAAAATTATTTTTGTCGAAAGAACGGGTATATCCTATTGCTCCTTGCAGGTACCAGAATTGAGCGCTGTAAGTAAGATTGAAATTATTTACCTGGTCGCTTGGTGAGCCATAGCGGTTATAAGTGGTGTCGCCGGATTGTCCGACAGAAAACTTGAAAGAAGGCACACCGGCAGAGCGGTTGGTAGAGTTGGAGGCATACACAGAGATATTGCTTTGCACTTTTGCCCACAGCCCCGGAACAAATTGGTCAAAATTATAGTTCAGATCCAGGTTTGAAAATATATCCCTCGTGTAATTTTCGATGTAACCTGAACTGGTAAGTTGTGCATATAGATTTCTTTGATAGGATTGTGTTCCGCCAAAAGAGCCATCAGGATTAAAAAGCGGGTAGGCATTGTTAGGCGTTGAGTACATCTGGCTGATGATGTTGTCAGTGCCACCACCGGGTTGGTTGTCTTCCTGCACACGGGCAAACAGTTGAAGTTTTGCATTAAAATATTTTGTTACGTCTACATTCACATTTGAATTAACAGAATAGCGTTTGATAGTTGCATTGGTTTCATAATCAGGATTGCTTCCCCTGAACAATGCATCGTCGCTCAGGTAGCCAAGCCCGATATGATACCGCGCAGCACTGCCGCCACCGGTGACGTTAAGACTGTACCTGCTGATTGGAGAATTCTTTTTCAGTATCGTGTTGAACCAGTTGACATCCGGATGCCCGTATTGATCACTGCGATCTTTGTATGATTGAAAATCAGATGGTGTGTACGAAAGTTGATTGTCTTCGTTGGATTGTGCTTCGTTATACAAATAAGCATACTGATAAGAACTCAACGGGTCAGGCAAACTTAAAGGCGTTTGAGCTCCCGTTTGTGCAGTAAAAGAAAGATGCGGCTTTCCGGATACAGGCTTTTTTGTAGTTACCAATATCACACCTCTTGAACTTCTTTGGCCTAAAAGAATGGTTGATAAGGCATCTTTTAAAACCGAAACTGACTCAATATTTTCCGGGTCAATGGTATAAATATCCCTCTGTACGCCATCCACAATTGTTACCGGGGCTTGCCCGCGCAAACGAAGATTTATCTCGGTATTATCGTTTGGTCCTTTTAAACCTTTTGAATCATAAGGATAATATAATCCATCCACATCCTGTTTAAGCAGGCCGGTGTTATTGCTTACTTCCCAACCGCGTGTTTGTTGCGTGTATAATCCCGGCAATCTGCCTGCCAAAGCATAAGCGTACAAGGGCGCCGGGGTTGATGTTAATTCGTTTGTGTAAATAGCAGAAACTGAACCCAATATTTTTGAGGTGGGTTTTGTTTCATACAAAATATTGATGGTGTCATTTTGTTTTTTATAATCAGGAGTAAGTTTAACAACAATGTTGGTAGAAGCATTGTTAACATTGACTGAAACAGCATTATAGCCGAATAAAAAAAGCAATAATTTATCCTTCGACTGCACTTGTATGCTAAACTTTCCATCAGCATCGGATTCAGCAGATGCTTTACTTTGTTTTGCCACAATTGAAACCCCTGAAAGCGGTCTTCCATATTCGTCAAGCACCGTACCTTTTGCGGTAGCCTGTTGCGCGATTGCATTTGTACAAAAACAACTCATAAAAAATAATAACACCGGAATGTTTTTGATACAGCGATTGGTTTTAGCCACATTTTTGGTTGTACGTAAACTGGCAATAGAAGCATTATACATTTCTTACGCTATTAATTATTTACATTTAAAATTATATTTAAACGGATCCGCTGAGTTGCCATATCCTGTTTTAATAGTACCTGTTTTATCAGTGAAATAATATTTAACCTGGTTTATTATTTTGCCTTTTTCCATGTTAAAAAATTTCTTTGGCCAAAAATCTATCCGCCATTGATTCACGTCATAACGGGTAAGTTTTGTTTGCGGGGATGGCTGGCAAATGGTTACGCTATCATTATCCAAGGTATATGCGGTAGCGCAGAAATAAATTTCCGACTGATTTTTTAATGACGAAGTATCAAGACTGGCATTGTATTTAATGGTTACAATATCATCCTCTGTTGCGCTGGAAGGCTCCCCAATTCCAATTTGAGGATTACAAAAATCCATTATGTCTTCATCGCCGGTTCCTATTACTTCCATGCAGGTTCCAAACTGGCTTTGGTAGTAGCCGGAATTTGAATCAGATAATCCATCTTCATCTTCACACATGGCATAACCCGGCCTGAAACTTAAATACTCCGGCGCTGTTTTTATGCTGATGTAAATTTTCCCGTTTACAGTTGTTTGATTGGCCACCGATAACTTTACATCGGTCCAGAAAACAACCCACTCCATGTCATTGATATAGTTTGGGCCGATACCGAATTTTTTCATCATCGCATTGGGATAAGAAAGGTGGCTTGACGGTTCGGTGATGCCATCCGGTATCACAACCATTTTTCCATCGCCCACATCGCTTGTATACGTCATGGTGGTATTCTTTGCGGCGTTCCATATTTTCGGAACACAGATCGCCACTACCTGCCTGTCGTTGCGGTCATAGTTTGTTTGTGTCCATTGCAAGCCAATAACCATATGTGTGGAATCGCCAGGAGTTACCATTGTGTCCTGGCTAATGATAGTCAGCGTTGACACGCAGGCAGTAACAATCAGGCCTGCAAAAGCAATAAACAATAACAGGTATATCAACCTTGAGCGCTTTTTATGTATTTTTTTTGACGAATGCATATTGTATTACTGAACTTTTTCGAAAATGTAAGTGTAGGAATTTGCCTGGCACCCCGGACTAAAAGTTATGTTGAGTGTCCTGTTTCCTTTGGTAACCGGGGTGGCAACATCTCCTGAAAATGTGCTTGTACTGTCCTTTGGCTTAAAAGTTATTTTATATGGATATTGCGGATCATCTATTGACCAGGTACCTGTAGATGCATCTACCATAAACGGAATATTATTACCTTCAAGCGTATAGGTTTTATCAGGTGAAAGCGTAAGCCTGAAGCCGGATGAATCAATAAACTTCGTGATATCAGTTTCGTTTCGGGTGACACTTTCTATTTTCCAAAGGGCATTAAGATCCTTTACCGGTTCCAATAAAGTTTCATTTTTCTTTACGCATGAAATCATTATAGCTATGACAATAAACGGAAATATTTTTTTGTATAAACGCATATTTCTTTCAGTTTAATAATTGATTTTAATATCCGGGGTTTTGCAACAGGTTGGGAGATTTTGCTGTTTCACTTTGCGGTATAGGCCACAAATACATTGGCTTCCTGAAATTATGCTTGCGCACGTCTTTGACTGTATAAGTAAAAGTTCCATCCGTATTTTTTTTAACTTCCATACCGGTCATCATTTGTGAATCCGTTTGCTCTGCTATTTTCCATCTTCTCACATCCCAGAACCTGGAACCTTCAAAAGCAAACTCCACGCGCCTTTCATGCTGAATAGCTTCGCGCATTTCGTCTTTCGTCATCCCGGTTTTTAACTGGTATGGATTGAGGCCTGCACGCTGCCTTATTTGTTCTACTGCATCATACACTTCCTGTGACGGCCCTGAAAATTCATTCAAGGCTTCCGCATACATTAACAAAATATCAGCATAGCGGATCAGCGGATAACAGCGTGGCGTTACATTGAAAAAATAATTAGGTATTACGTTATCATTACACATTTTATTTCCATAATAGCCCGTTGGCGTACCTGCGCCAAATCCATCACCGTTTGGTTCGCCGTCATACGTGTAAACCGGGCGCAAGGCATCATAGGCAACATACACGAGAGAAAGATTATGCGTGACGGTATAATCAAGCCGAGGATCTCTATTGTCGTAGGGATGTTCAGGATCATACCCTGATGCGGCATCTGTAATTGGCAAACCATTTTTCATATCAAACGCATCAACCAGGTTTTGATAGGGAAATGAGCCTGATGTAGTGCTTCCGCCTCTTGATGGCGGGCGCCATAAATTTTCAAGGTCTTTATTTTCAGGCTCCAGGCGTGCAAAAATATATTCACTGTTTACCCGTTTTTGAAACAAATTGTAAAAACCATAACCGGACTTGGTATTGTTGTCAACATTCAGGCTATAAATACCAAGATCCATTACCGCTTTAGCCGCGTCGGCAGCCAGCTTCCAGCGATTGGGATCATTATCAGGGTAGCTTATTATTGCTTTTAAATTGGCATCGCCTGTTTCTGCACCTCCATTAAATAACGGGCTTGCGGCATATAATAATACCCGCGCTTTTAGCGACATAGCGGCGCCTCGCGTAACCCGGCCATAATCCAGGCCGGTATAACTGAGCGGGAGAAGAGAAGCCGCATCATCACATTGTTTTATTATATAATCAACGCATTCTGCGTAGGTGTTCCTGGTAGTATTAATTTTATCTGATTCTGTATAAATAGTATCTCCGATCAAAGGGATGCCTCCATAGTGTTTGAGCATGGTTGCATAATACCATGCCCGTAAAAAAATGGCTTCTCCTTTTGTTCTCTTTTTTAAAATATCATTAAAAGGAACTGCGGGCAAATGTTTTAAAAACTGGTTAACGGCGCGAATTTGTGAATACGGCGTATTCCATGCATCGGTAGAAATATTGAAAGCGCTGACTGAAGCAGCAGCAAATTGATTGTAGGTAGTAACGCCGGTAGATAGTGGGCCTTCGGCTTCATCCGAACAGGCATCAAGCCCCGCTGCACCATTAAATCTTGATAAGTTGAAACTAAAGCCTACATTGGAATAGATGTTTGCAAGAAAATCCATGGAGCGCGAACTGTCAGAAAATACAGCATTTTCAGTAAGGTCCGTAGTGGTCGTTTTATCAAGAAAGTTCTGTTTTTTGCAGGCAGTAATCACGCATATAAAAACAATACAAGCAATAAAAAATACTCTTTTCATACAATCGTTATTAATAATATAGTCACTCATTTTTCAAACAACCTCTATTCTCAACAGTTATTTCTTTCTTATTTTTTTTTGGGAAACAGAAAACGGCTTGTCTTCATCATTAATTCCTCTCGAAGTATTGGGTTTATCTCCCATTTCAAAATGAAGAATACCACCATTTATAATGTCTTTGTAAGTGATCCAGTTGTGGTTATAATCCTTATTATTTAGTTTAGCAGATTGGATATATACATTTTTACTGCTGTTATTATGCGCTTCGATAATAAATTGCTTTCCATTTTCCATCGTGATGGTAATCTTATTGAATAGAGGACTGCCGATAACATACTGATCAGTTCCGGGGCAAACACTGTACAAGCCCAAGGCGCTTAAAACATACCAGGAAGAAGTTTCACCCTGGTCTTCATCACCCGGAAAACCACTTGGTGATGCGTTATAGATTTTGGACATTATCTGTCGAAGTTGCCTTTGCGCTTTCCATGGCTGGCCACTGTAATTATATAAATAAGCCGCATGCTGATCCGGTTCATTTCCGTGTGCATATTGGCCGATGCCTTGGAGAACCATTTCTTTCATTTCATGAATTTCATGGCCATAAGAACCATACCTAACTGTATTGGGAGCGGTAAACAAGCTGTCTAATTTTGCATTGAATTTTTGTTGGCCACCCATCAGTTTTATCAAGCCATCGATATCATGAAAAACAGACCACGACCATTGCCAGGGATTACCTTCGGTGAAAGGATCACCCCACACCACAGGATCAAAATCTTTTGGAACCCAGGTGCCATTTTTCTCCCGGCCTCTCACAAACCCAACTGCTGTATCAAAAACGTTTTTGTAATTATACATTTGGCGTGCGAAAATATTTTTGTAAAATTCATTGCCTGTTAGCTTTGCCAACTGATAGCCACAAAAATCATCATAAGCATATTCCAAAGATTTGGCTCCGCTTTCCGAAACAATTTTATAAGGAATAAAACCGAGACTGAACCAATATTCATGGCCTTCTCTTCCGTTTGAACCGCCCCACGGGCCTTTGTGCGTGGCTTCGTGAAAGTAAGCTCTTAACGCTTTTTCAGGATCGAATGTTCGAATGCCTTTTACCCATGCATCGGTTAAAAGTGAAATCGCATGATTGCCAATCATCACGCCCGACATACCTGGATTAGACCAGGTAGGAAAGAAACCATATTGCTCCTGCGCATCAAGCAACGATTGCATGTATCTGCCTTCCATCGTTGGATGCAGAATATTGCTTAACGGAAACTGAGCGCGAAATGTATCCCAAAAACCATTATCAGTGAACATATAACCATCATGAATTTTGGAATCGTATGGACTGAAATAATAAGGACTGCCGTCTTTTTTGAACTCATAAAATTTGTGGCTGAATAAACTGGCCCTGAAAAGACAGGAATAAAAAGTTGCTTTTTCATCTTCTGTTCCACCTTCTACCCGAACCCGGCCTAATAAATCATTCCATATTTTATCTGCCGCGGCTTTCGTTTGCTCAAGCATTGTATATTTCCCCAATTCCTGCTGCAACGTGAGTTCGGCCTGCTCAGGGTTAATGTAGGATGAAGCGATTTTTGCCTGCACTTTCACACCTCTTTTAAATTGAACATAAGCGCCACGTTGCATTCCTGAATCAAATACATTTTTGTCATGAATACTTCCATCTTCTTTTCTCCACGTGCCGTAGGAAACAAATGGCTGGTCGAACTGAATGACAAAAAAGTTTTTAAAACCTTTCGGAATAAATGTGCCATTGGTAACATAACCTATGAGTTTCCTTTCTCCGGGAAGTATTTTTACCTGGCTAAATTTCGTGTAACCATCAAAAACAATAAACGCTTCTTTTGATTTGGGAAAAGAAAAACGCATATGCGCGCCGCGCTCTGTTGGCGCCATTTCAGTGGTGATACCGTTGTCAAATTTCACTTTGTAATAAGACGGTTTTGCAATTTCATTCTCATGCGTAAAGGAAGATGCTCTTTCATTTTCATTCACCACTAATTTTCCAGCGACAGGCATCAAAGAAAATACGCCATAATCGCCCATCCATGGGCTGCATTGATGCACTTCTTGAAAACCTCTTATGGTAGCCGCCATGTAAGTATATTTCCATCCATCGCCGTTTTTACCGGTTTGCGGCGACCATGAATGCATGGGAAAAGGCAATGATGTTGTGGGGTACGTGTTACCGTAAGACAGATCCCAACTGGAATTGGTGCCTTGCAAAGTACTCACATAATCCACTAAATTCTTTTGTGCAGAAACGCTATACGAGAAAAATGATCCGGCTATGAGATATAAAATTTTTTTTAACTGCATAAAACTTTTTAGTAACGAAAAATAAAAACAATAGCTTAATTAAAACTAAAACCTTCGAATTCAAGGTTTGTTCTTAAAACCTTCAACGCTTTGCTGATGTGTTTTTCGACGGTGCTAACTGAAATGCCCAGGTGTCCGGAAATATCTTTATAAGAAAGGTCTTCGCTTCTGCTGAGCATAAATACCTCCCTGCATTTTTCCGGCAAGCTATCTATCGAACGATTAATATTATTCGCCAATTCCTTTGATTCATACAGATGGCAAACATTCGTCTGTATTGAACCGGCATATACATGATGAACAGTGTTCCGATAAGTATCCCGCACACATTTAGACCGAAATTCATTCATGATCTTAAACTTCAAAGCCTGCGACAGGTAAGCTCGGATGGATACAGAAAATTCAATTGTATGGCGCCGGCTATAAAGGCTGATCAAAATTTCCTGCACCATGTCTTCCGTTTTTTGCCAGTTTTGCGTATGTTTGGCTGCAGAAGCAGTTAAGTAAATCCAATAGCGGCTATAAATTTCTGCAAAAGCTCTCTGGTCATTTTCCTTAATCAGGGTAAAAAGATTTTCATCCGGTAAATCCGCGTACAAGCAATTATTTTTCATTGAATCAGGGTTTTAATAGCAATACAAATTTTCTAAAAGCATTAGTGAAAAATGGTAAAAGCAATAACCTTACAAAAGGAATAATTTAAAAAATAATATGCTGTTTTTTTTGTTTCAATTTTCACCTTTTTTGTCTCATAAATTCTTTTAAAATAAATCCTGCAAAAAAAATGTTCTATCCCGCCCGGTGTAATAAAGCAACAAATAACTTTGACTTTTATTTAGAAAACCACGCTTTGAAATATGCAGACATCATTTACATCAGGCGAACAGTGAACGAATAAATAACCTGTTTTTGTATGTAGAAAATGAACTGGTAATGCATCGCTGAATGTTAGCTTGCAGCCTTTTTTAACCAAAATTTATAGATGTTTGCTTAATGAAAAAGCTTTTCCTTTTGCTTTTATTGTTTGCCTTTTCCGGTGCTGATATGTTGAAAGCCCAGCCTTATTATTTCAAGCATTATGAAGTAGAAAATGGTTTATCCAATAATGCGGTGATATGCATAATGCAGGACCACCTTGGTTTTATGTGGTTTGGAACCCGTGATGGGCTGAACAGGTTCGACGGGCTTTCATATAAAATTTTCAGAAACGATCCTTCTAAAAAAAACACCATTGGCAGTAATGCCATTATGAGCTTATCAGAAGATGATGAAAATAAAATATGGGTCGGGACTGAAAAAGGTCTGTTTGTTTTTGATGAATTAACAGAAAGCTTTACCCAGTTAAAAGAAGCCGGAATAAACTCTGTATTTGAAGTAAAAACTAATGGCGATATGGTTTATTATAATACTTTATATACGCTTTATGGCTATAACAAAAAAACCAAAAAGCTAAAAACTTTTGTAATAAACAACGAGGTTACTTCTTACTGCATTTTAAAGGATAAGAGCCTTTGGGTTTCAACTTCGGCCGGCGCTATTGCGAAATATAATTTTTCGAAAAATTCTTTTGACAACGCTTATGATATGTTTGAACATTCCGGCTATGCGGTTTCAAGATGGATACAATCTGTTTATGACGTTGGTGATAGTTTATTGTTGATAGGCACTTCCAATCAGGGATTAAAATTATTTGATATCAGGACTTCTACTTATAAGGATATACTTACTCTTAACACAGACAACACAGATATTATAGTGCGTGATATTCTTGCTATTAATAAGGATGAATATTGGATAGCGACACAGTCCGGCATATATATTCTTAATATCAAAACCGGCGTGTATTTTAACCTGAAAAAAAATTATGAAGATCCTTACTCTTTATCAGATAATATCGTTCATTCGTTATGTATGGATCACCAGGGCGGCATTTGGGCAGGTACTTATTTTGGCGGTGTAAATTATTTCCCCAAACTGAATATCACCTTTAAAAAGTATTTTCACGAAACGAGTAAAAATTCAATTAGCGGCAATGCAGTCAGTGAAATTAAAGAAGATAAAAATGGCATGTTGTGGATAGCAACAGAAGACGCCGGCCTGAATAAATTCAATCCCAAAACCGGTAATTTTATCAATTTTAACCCCGAAACAAATAAGCAGAGTGTTTCTTACTCCAATATTCACGCACTTTTGATAGATAATAACAGGATATGGGCAGGTACTTATTTACACGGATTGGATTTGTTGGATTTGAATGGAAAAAGGCTTCATAATTATAACACTACCAACACTTCGCTTGGCAGCAATTTTATTTGCGCACTTTTAAAAACAAGTACTGGCAATATTATCGCAGCCACAGATAAAGGCCTTTACAAATATTTGCCGCACACAAATAATTTCGAATTAATAAAAGCATTGCCCAAAGCATTTTTCCTTGCTCTGCACGAGGATAAAGATGGCAATGTTTGGGCCGGCACTTATGGCGATGGCGTATATGTTTACAACATTTTTTCCGGCAAGATTCATCATTATTTTTTTTCTGTAAATCATAACCAGAACATAGCGGCGAACATTGTCAATTATATTTTTTGCCAAAATAATACGCTGTGGTTTGCAACAGAGGGTGGCCTTTGTTCTTATCAACCTGAAAAAAAAATATTGAAAATCTTTACTACCAAAGATGGTTTTCCTGCCGATGTGATATATGCGGTAATCGGCGATACCAAAAAAAATCTTTGGGTGAGCACTTCTAAAGGCCTTGTGAGATTTAATCCCTCAACAAAAAAAGTAAAAATTTTCAGTAAGTCACACGGGCTATTGACAGACCAGTTTAACTACCGTTCAGTCTGTAAAGACAGAGGCGGTAATTTTTATTTTGGCAGTGTAAAAGGCCTGATCAGTTTCAATCCAGATTCAATTGGCATCAGTCAGTTTATCCCTCCAATTTACATCACCGGATTCCAGGTTTATAACAAAGAATTGCCAATAGACAGTAATCATTCGCCATTAAAACAATCCATCACCTTCACTAAAAAAATTACACTTCAATATAATCAATCCTCTATCAACATTGATTTTGCAGCATTAAAT
The DNA here is from genome assembly GCA_051954975.1 of Ginsengibacter sp. Lineage (GTDB taxonomy): Bacteria > Bacteroidota > Bacteroidia > Chitinophagales > Chitinophagaceae > Ginsengibacter. Next base: position 25,603 of record JBQCHE010000003.1, read on the forward strand.
TTCAGTTCGCCCCCCACCGTTACTTATGCATATAAACTGGAAGGGCTTGAAAAGGAATGGACTTATTTAAAAACTAACAGGAAAGCCTACTTTACAGAGCTGCCACCTGGCAATTATTCTTTTGTTGTAAAAAATCTTGATGATAAAAACAGGCAAAATAATTTTGCAAAACTTGATATTGAAATTCTCCCCCCATTCTGGAAAACATGGTGGGCTTACATTATTTATGCAATATTATTTACAGCGACCACTTTCCTGGTATTTAAATTTTTTATTGACAGATCAAAAGCGAGGCATAAAAGAAAGCTGGAAAAATTAACCTTTGAAAAAGAAAAAGAAAATTATGAAGACAAGATAAATTTCTTTACCAATGTGGCGCATGAAATAAAAACTCCCCTAACACTCATAAAGGGGCCTATGGAAAATATCATGGACAAAATTGATGAAGTGCCTTCCATAAAAAACAGTGTAGAACTGATGAGCCGCAGTACAGACAGGCTGATGCACCTTGCCAATCAATTACTCGATTTTAGAAAAATTGAAACCAATGGCTTCATACTAAGTTTTGAAAAAACGAATATTGCAAATATTTTGTATGATAATTACCTGCGGTTTAAAGGAGTGGCTTCGCAAAGGAAAATAGAGATTTATTTTACTGCTGAGGATAATTTATTTGCTTATGCTGATGAAGAAGCACTGAATAAAATATTCAGCAATCTCATAGATAATGCTATAAAATATGCCGGTTCAAAAGTGTATATAAAACTTTCTTTTTGCAAGGATGACAAGAGCGCGTATCAAGTTATTTTTAAAAACGACGGTTTTATAATTCCGGATGAACAAAAAGATTTTGTGTTTGAAAGTTTTTATCGCATCAAAGCTACTACCAATCATGCGGGAACAGGAATAGGGTTAACTTTAAGTAGGTCGCTGGCTGAAATGCACGGAGGAACGCTAATACTTAAAGAGCCTGAAGATGGTATGAATGTGTTTCTCCTGCAACTTCCGGTAAATCCTGAAACCAAAAAATGAAATGATGAAGCCTGTAATATTATTAGTTGAAGATAATATCGAAATTCTCGACTTTATAGAGAGTAATCTTGATGATGAGTATTCTATTTTAAAAACCATTAATGGAGAATTGGCTTTGAATATTTTAAGAAATGAAGTGGTGGATTTAATAGTGAGCGATGTGATGATGGATGTAATGGACGGCTTTGAACTATGCAGGGTCGTTAAATCTGATATAGAATTAAGTCATTTACCGTGCATTTTATTAACCGCAAAAAATACCCTGCAGGCAAAATTGCAAGGGCTTGAGCTGGACGCGGATGTTTATATAGAAAAACCGTTTTCTCCAAGGCATTTAAGAATGCAGATATCAAGTTTACTTGCAAACAGGAATAAAATAAAACACCATTTTGCCAACACGCCGCTCGCTCATTTAAAAATGATTGCACATACCAAAGCTGATGAACATTTTTTGGAAGAAGTGAAGCAGGTTATTTTGAATAATATCCAGGATACAGCGCTTGACGTAGAAAAACTGGCAACATTTCTTAACATGAGCAGGGCTACCTTTTACAGGAAAATAAATGCTATCTCAGATCTCACGCCTAACGGGCTTATTAATCTTACAAGATTAAAAAAAGCTGCAGAATTGATGGCCGAAGGTTATAACATCAATGAAGCAGCCGAAACGGTTGGTTATAATTCAGCAAAAATCTTCAGCAAAAATTTTGAAAAGCAATTCGGTATAATGCCTTCCGAATATTTACATAATCATCTGCGCAAGCAGTAGTAAAGGCTGTTAGATTATTGAATTGCCTGATTGTTGAATTGTTGTGCCGCAGAATCTAAATCTTTATTATTTGTTGGTTCACTGCATTTTAGTTTTAGTGAAACATTTTTAATGGAAATGGGTTATTACCTTATTTGATTTTTTTAAATTGTTGGACTGTTCAAACTGTATTTATACAATCATCATGTCAAGACGGATAAAACAGGAATTCAGAAGCGTGCGTTGTATCGATTGTTTATAACAGACTTTCTTAATTTTCAATTATCACAAAAAAAATATCGCATTAGAATAGCGGATACACGATTTTAAGGTTACTATTAATTTGTAAGTGCAGGCAACTATAATCAAAATTTGCATTTCTTTTTTCTCATAATCAAGCAATACATAAGGGGCATTAATGCCCCTTGTTCTTAAATAATTTAATTGTGAAAAAATTCTTTTACATATTTTCGTTTTTAATTTTTCTATCCGGATTTTACAGGCTTTCAGCTCAAACAAATTATTTTGCAGACGGCTATCATGGCGGGGTGTATGGACATTATCCGCTGTATGTTACTAAATTCATGACTGAAACTTTAAAGGAAGATACCGGTTGGCGTCTTAATCTTGAAATAGAGCCTGAAACATGGGATACTGTGGCTGTAAGGGATTCTGAAAATTATGCAGCATTTAAAAAAATAATTAATACGCCATCAGCCGCACGAGTAGAATATGTAAATCCTACTTATGCGCAAAGCTACCTTTATAATATTTCAGCAGAAAGCATCATCAGGCAATTTCAGTATGGGATGAAAAAACTCGAAGAGCATTTTCCCAAAATTACTTTTACAACCTATTCTTCTGAAGAGCCATGCTTCACAAGCGCTTTACCGCAAATATTAAAATCATTGGGTTTTAAATATGCCGTGTTGAAAAATCCAAACACCTGCTGGGGCGGCTATGTAAACGCTTATGGCGGCGAATCGCTGAACTGGGTTGGGCCTGATGGGACAAGCATTCTTACGGTACCTCGTTATTCTTCAGAAGCCTTTCAAAAGAATTCTACCTGGCAAACCATTGCCTGGAACAATTCAAAAAATTATATTGACGCGGCGCTTGCGCAGGGAATAAAATATCCTGTTGGCATGTGCATCCAGGATGCGGGCTGGAAGAATGGCCCATGGCTCGGCAATCGCAAATCTCCTTTGACTCAATACACCACATGGCGTAATTATTTTAGCTTAATAAAAAATGATAAAGTTCCGGATTGGCGCTTATCGCAGGAAGATATTGAGGTAAGCCTTGTTTGGGGTTCGCAGATTTTGCAACGAATCGCACAGGAAGTACGCATCGCCGAAAATAAATTAACGATGGCGGAGAAGGCGGCTGCCCTTGCAAAACTCTATGGGAATGTTCCTTACCCCGAAAAAAAATTTGATGAAGCGTGGAGAAGGTTATTATTATCACAACATCACGATTGCTGGATCGTTCCTTACAACAGGCACAACGGAAAGACCTGGGCGCAGCATGTGAAAGAATGGACGGGTTTTACAATATGCACGAGCGATAGCATTCTAAATGCCTCATTAAAAAAACTAAATGAAAACACCGCAAATAAACCTACAAAAAAAATATTGACATTTAATTCTTGCGGTAACGACAGGAACGAAATTGCTTCTGTTGAGCTGCCTGCAAACATTGCAGAAAACATTTCTTTATTTGATAAAACAAAAACAATACAATCACAAGTTGTCTCAAAAAATGATTCAACAAGTATCGTGCTTTTCCGGGCAGCAGTGCCTGCGATGGGTTTTAAAGAATACGAAATTTTGAATAAAAAGCCTGCAGTTCAAAATAAGAATAACCATATCACTAAAAAAAGCGATGGTTCCTATGAAATGGAAACAAGCATTTATCGCCTTATTATTGATCCTTCGCACGGCGGATGCATAAAAAGCCTGGTCGCAAAGCAATTGAACAATAAAGAATTTGTTTCTCCGGCCAGGGAATACAGTTTTAATACTTTGCGCGGTAACTTTTTTAGAAATAGTGGGATGAAAAGAAATAGCGATAACGTAGCCGTCATTCAAATACTTGAAAACGGGCCGCTAAGAATAAAACTTCAGATAAAAAGTAAGATTGGAAGCAATACTATTATACAAACCATTGCATTAACTGATGGTGATAAAAAAATCGATTGCAGCTTGAGGATTGATTATGCTGAACCTACCGGTGTAGGTGAAAACTATAAACAGAATTCCGGATACGATTCCAAAGATCTACATAAGGCATTTTACAACGACACCAGCAAATTACTGGTAATGTTTCCATTAAATTTAAAAGGTCAAAAAGTTTATAAAGACGCACCGCTGGACGTAACGGAAAGTAAATTGCCCAATACTTTTTATAACAGGTGGGACAGTATTAAAAACAATATAGTTGATAACTGGGTGGATGTTACCGACAACAAAAACGAGTATGGAATCGCCGTTATTTCCGATCATGTAACCAGTTATTCACATGGAGAAAATTTTCCTTTATCATTGACGGTTCAATATGCAGGCATTGGCTTGTGGGGACGGAATTATAATGTTGACGGGCCAACAACTATTCGTTATGCTCTTGTACCTCACGCCGGCAAATGGGATAAAGCAGGTTTAAATGAAGAAACAATTAAATGGAATGAACCAATTATTGGTTCGATGGGATATTATGAGGAAAGTGCCAGGCGTTTTATAGAAAGCCTGGACAAAGGTTTAGCCATTAATGCAATGTATTATAAAGGAAACGATTTATATATCAGAATCGTGAATAACGAATCGGATAAAAAAACGCATCATATAATATTCAACGGTTATGCAGACCAGATTCAACTTGTTGAGTTAAACGATAAAATTGTTTCTTTGTTTGATCCGAAAAGCAAACATGAATCGTTTGATCTTTATTTGCCCTTATTTGCTTTCAAGACTATAAGGCTGATTAATGCACGGCCTTAGCTCTTTAAATAAAGCAACATTGTTTTATGAAAGATTGAGGAATAATGAATGTTTAAAGACAATATAACGATTAATCTCTACCAGCAAGCTGGCTGCGGTCAGGGGCCCGATTCCGGGAACGCTTTTGAGCAAATAATAGTTGGTTTTGTATCATTGCTCCGCATCATTTTTCTGATTTCATTGCTGATGATTAAGAGTTCTTTTCTTAAATATTCCATTTGTGCAATCATATAATCGCGTGCCCTTCTGCGGATCTTTTGTTTGCAATGCAGGCCTTTGAGCCAGTTGATAAAGTTATGGCTCCAACTGGCATTATCATGCTGCTCCGGAATATCGATGCCAGTAAATGCGGGCAGGCATTTGATACGGTTTTGCACCGGCAGAGATCTTTCCAGATTCTTTTGCGATGGCGGAAAAACACGCGGTCGGCTTCCTGTTGTTCATCCGGAATAAAGATGCCGTTCAGTACGCCCGATTATAAACGCAGGGAAAGATTTATAGCTCCAATTTTCCGTCCGGTCCGCGAAATTTGATTAGACCGGCCACTGGAGCGGGTTTCTCTTTTTAGTCAAAGCTTTACTCAAACTACTTATTTATACTTTTCTAAAGACTTCTTACAAAACTTTACAAAGAACAACGTATTCTTACAAAGATATAAACTAACGATGCGGCCGCCGTAATTTGTAAAATACCATTATTGTTCCTCGAGAAATATAGATTAGCGTGTTTACCATCCATAGTTTACGGAAGATAAAACAACCGCTCATCGCCAGAATACTTATAACTTCTTCAGACATAAAATAATTATTCATATAGTTCATGTCTAAAGGGTGATACAATTTTACTCTTTTAGAGTTTTTTCAAACTCTTTAATAAGTTTTAGTAGTAAGTTTGACGAAGTTCGCTTAGACAGTTCTTCTTTAACATCATCAAGTCGTAGGTTTGCTTCTCTGATATTTCCGTTCTTAAATTCAATAAGAGCTAGTCCGTAGTCGCCGTATAGTTTACCAATCGAGATTTTCTTTTGGTTAGAAAGATCTGCGAAAATTAGTTTGGCTTCTGATAAATCACCAAGTGCTAAGTTCGCTAATCCGATACGCGGATTGATCTGATAATAGCGGCCCTCTCCACCATATACGCTCATTTGTTCTTTAGCACTTATGAATTTATCAAGCGCCTCCCGGTTTCTATTTTGTTTTAAAAATATATCTCCGGCAGCCATTAAGATCCGGAACCGAATCCATGGTTGTGAATTGTCATTAAACGTCAATGCAAGTTCAATCAATTTACCTGCTTCATCAACAAGCTCTGTTTTGTGTTGCTCAATTTTAACCCTTGCGGCCCATGCATAACCAAGTGCCATTAATTCATTCGTCTCAATAATTGGTTTCTTTACTTCCTTTGCAAGCTCAATCCCTTGCATTATTTGATTATATGCTTCTTCAAACTTATTCTCCTCAACATAAGTCCATCCTAACGCATCAATTCTAAGGAGTGCTTCCTGGTATTTACTCTCCAACCTGTACGCGGCTGCTGTGGCCAACTCTACAAATTTGATACGCTCCAAATTATAAAACCGGCTATCCATATAATGAACTAATAAAAAAATAAGGTTTAATAAAAGCCGATCATTATCAGCACTTACCTCGGAAGCAGACCATTTTAGAACCTCATAAATATTTGGCCACTCTAAATCTATTTTTTCCATTTTATCATGAACTAACACATTCCAGTATTCAACTGGCGGCTCCTTTCGGATTACATGATCGCTTATAAACCTGAGGTAATATTGGTACCAGAGTTTCCTTGCTTTTGTTTCAAAGTCTGCGTGTTGAAATAATTTTCTTTTAACAAACCGACGGGTCATTGGGTGAATGACTAGTCTGTTTATGTCATCAAAATTAGGTTCCAGTAATTTCCACTCCATTAAAGTCCCGACGGCTTTATCATATTCTTCTTTAGATAATCCACTTGTAGCCTGGAGTGCATTTTTTTCAATAGAATCTGATCCGGTAAATAATGGAGTAACCAAAAGTAATTGTTGAGCTTTTGCACCTATGCTTGCCCAAGACGTTTCATGAATTAAGTCGAATACGACATCAATACTGGCAGTTGGATTGTTTTCAGTTAGATTTTCAACTACCTGATCCAATGACAATTTCCCCCCACTTATCTGCCCAATTGCTAATCTTATCGCCAATGGATTACCCCCTGTGATTTTTACAAGACTTAAAAGCTTCTCATCAGTCACAGATAGCAAATGATTCAAATCTTTTGCTTCAGCGTATTTCTTTATAAGAGAAATCGCTTCATCATCTGATAATCTTTTGAGATTCACTACACGCCAGGATTCAAGACCTTGTTTTTGAGAAGTAATTAATACTTTATTTGGTTCTGTAAGTGAGGATAACCAATCTTCAAGCTCCGGATCATCTATAGTTTCAAAATTGTCGATAATTAAGAACAGTTTATGATTTGGCTGACGAAGCAAATGTTCAACCTCCTTTTTTTTAGCTGATAAATGTTCGATGGATATTTGACCTATACTGGGGTGTTCTAAAATTTCCGCAATCTTATTTAGCACGTCGTTCAACCACTGTCGTTGCTCTTTATTTTTTGCGGAAATCCACACCAAATAATTGAAGTGCAGACTTAGGTGTGATTTCAAATCAGTATCATTAAGAAAAATGTATGCAATCTCAAGAGCCACACTTGTTTTGCCGATTCCTGAAAAGCCCTCAATCGTTACAATTGGGTTTTCTTGAATACCCTTTAGTATTCTGTTAATGTATTCTTCACGACCAATTAATTTTGTTCCATAACTACGGGAAGGCAAATTATGATTTAAAACAGCAGACTTGCTATCTTCTATTTGGGTTTTAGTCTGTTCTGTTTTAGTATCCTTTTGAGGAGGCAACTTTAATAACCCCTCGGCAAATAATTTATCCAATTGTTCCTTGAAATGGAGTTTAAGATCAGCTTCATTCTCATAAATCGTTTGAAAATGTCCAAGACTCTTTAGCTTGTCCTGAAAATCCCATACACTGTTTGCTTCGTCACGTTTGAGATCAGCAAATTTTATATTGGCATTTTTAAAATAAGTATATATAAAAGGTTTGTTTGCTTTTTTAAATTGCTCCAGCGCATTGTCAAATTCCTCTGATGTATACATTCCCACTTTCATGAAGAAAAGCATTACAAAGATGTCACAACTTTTAATGGCATTATTATACTCATCTTGCAGGCGGGTTGCTGAAATTGCATCAATAAAATCTTCCCAAATATCAAGGTGCAAAAAGACTCCTTGAGGCTGTAATCTTTTATTTTCACGACCAATGAAATTCTCAAACTCTTTTCTGTCTTTTGAAAGTTCAGCCGATGAAGCAAGAAAAATTTTTATCGTATTCATATTATTGCTGTCAGATTTAAAGGCCATTAATAGTTGACAAAATTTATATCAATTGTATCGGAAAAACTGCAGGCAATGCCAGTCCGTCTAAAAACTAATTTTAATCAAAAATAGGACCTGTTCCGGTCAGATTAAAGCCATATGATCTTTTTTTGGTAACTAAAAGTGGAGCAAAAAACTGGGAATGTGAAAAGCTTTTTTCGACTGTGCCCAAAATGCTAACTCAATAAATGCTTTTAATCCTAAATACGCGGCCAAAAGCTGGTTCAGCAACTTTTGAGCGCATCTTTGTCAATCAAATTAATAATGCGGCGCAGATTCATTCTGAGAGCGATAGCAGTTTTCCATAACCAAAACCCATATGTCAATATTTATGAAAAAGCGGCCTGTGGGCAGTAAACAAACAAAAAGTTGAGATTTTTATTTTGTTGCTCAATAGAGTGTTGTCAACCGAAACTCTGGCTAATACAAAAAATCCTGGGCCGGGGTTTATATCAACTTAAAAGAAAACATTTATCTCACCAAAGCTCCTTGTATGGTGTGACAGAGGATATTTTTATTTAAAATTTCTTGCTTCTGGAAAAACCTTCTCTTGGGCAACTTCCCGCACTTGTGATCTCTTATTCAATCCCGGTGGTATGGATTTTTCATCCGGATATGCGAGCGTTAATACAGGCAGGTTGTCATTATTTTTTGGGGTAAGGGTTCTCAATAAAGAAGAAAAATTGTAGCAGCGCTTTACGATCACATGGATCACTTCACCTTCGATTTGTAATTTACCTTCTACCATAATTAGACGTGATTGCAAAACCTCTTTCCGGAATTTCTCAAACAAGCTTTCAAAGATCACTACATTGGCAAATCCTGTTTCATCCTCAATGGTCATAAAGCAGATGCCACCTGCGGTTCCGGGCCTTTGCCGCACCAATACAAGGCCGGCTACTTTTACCCAATCCCCATTTTTAAGAGAAGATAATTTTTTGGTAGATACCACGTAAAGCTGATCCAGCTTTTCCCTTATAAAGCTTACAGGATGGGCTTTCAAAGAGAGTGAGGTGGCCGCATAATCGTGTACCACATGCTCGGGCATGGTCATTAGAGGCAAGGATACATTTTCTCCTTTTGCGTCTGCTGCAGGCTGCCCTGAAAACAGGGCAACAGGCCGGTCTTTTGTGGATACTTCCCATAAGGCCTGCCGCCGGTCAAAGCCTATGGATCTGAATGCATCGGCATCGGCCAGTTTTTCCAGGGTAGCTTCAGAAATACCTGCATCACGAAGGTCATTCATGCTGCTGTAACTTTTTTTCCTGTTCAGCATAAGCAATTCCATATCTTGCTGCCGTAAGCCTTTTACCTGCCTGAAGCCCAGGCGTAAAGCGCAATATTTTCCTGCCTTTTCTTCCAGTAGATTATCCCATGTGGAATAATTAATATCCACCGGCCTTACTTCCACGCCATGCTTTCTTGCATCAATAACAATTTGCGCAGGCTGATAAAACCCCATCGGCATGCTGTTCAATAAAGCACATGCAAACACATCAGGATAATAGCATTTGATCCACGAAGAAACATATACCAGCAAGGCAAAGCTGGCGGCATGGCTTTCAGGAAACCCATAGCTGCCGAAGCCTTCCAGTTGCTTAAATACCCGTTGGGCATATTCGTGGGTATACCCGTTTTGCATCATCCCTTTGATTAGCTTTTCTTCAAATTTGGCCACAAGCCCTTTTGCCTTAAAGGTGGCCATACTGCGACGCAGCTCGTCGGCCTCCGCAGGCGTGAAGCCCGCCGCCACAATAGCAATCTTCATGGCCTGTTCCTGGAAAAGCGGAACGCCTAATGTTCTTTTCAAAATTTCTTCCAGTTCTTTGGAAGGATATTCAACCGGCTCTTCGTGATTTCGCCTGCGTAAATAAGGATGTACCATATCGCCTTGTATAGGGCCTGGCCTTACGATCGCCACTTCAATCACGAGGTCATAAAAACAGTTGGGTTTTAACCTGGGCAACATGGATTGCTGGGCGCGGCTTTCAATCTGGAAAACACCAATCGTATCTGCATGGCAGATCATTTCGTACACAGCAGCATCATCCTGTGGGATATTGGCCAGCGTAAGATTAAGGCCATAATTTTCTTTAGCAATATCAAAAGCTTTGCGGATACAGGTAAGCATTCCCAAAGCCAATACATCAATTTTCATAAAGCCCAATGCATCTATATCATCTTTGTTCCACTCAATGCAGGTTCTGTCTTCCATACGCGCATTCATCACGGGTACGAGGTCGCATAGTTTGCCACGGGTAATCACAAAGCCACCGGTATGCTGGCCCAACTGCCGTGGAAAACCCATAAACTCCTTTGTAAGCTGCAGTACTTTGCGAAGATGGGGATCGCCCGGATTCAGGCCTTGTTCGGTCAACCGTTTTCCTTCGAACCATTCATCCGTAAATTCCCAGATGGAAGCCGACAGGCGATTGATGGTATCTATTGATAAACCCATCGCTTTGCCCACATCTCTTATCGCGCCTTTCTGATGTTGCTGCGTAACGGTAGCAACAATAGCCGCCCTGTCACGTCCATATTTTTGATAGATATACTGGATCACTTCCTCACGGCGCTCATGTTCAAAGTCCACATCAATATCCGGTGGCTCATTGCGGGCGGTAGAAATAAAACGCTCAAACAAGAGATCGAATTTAGTAGGATCTACCGAGGTAATGCCGAGGCAGTAGCAAACCGTTGAATTGGCCGCAGAGCCACGTCCCTGGCAGAGGATCTTCTGCTGCCTTGCAAAGCGTACAATATCATACACGGTAAGAAAATAAGCCGCATAATTCATCTGCTCAATAAATTTTAATTCATGGTTGATGGCGGTTATGGTTTTTGCAGGAAGAGCATTTCCATAGCGTTCTTTGGCTCCCTGCCACGCGAGGAAAGCAAGCTCTTCCTGCGGTGTACGGCCATCCGTGGTGATTTCTTCAGGATATTCATATTTTAGTTCGTCCAATGAGAATTGACAGGCTTCCGCAATTTCCTGAGTGCGCATAATGGCTTCAGGATAATGGCTAAATAAGCGAAGCATTTCTTCCTGTGGCTTAAGATACCTTTCAGCATTAGGATGCAGGCGAAAGCCTGCATTGTATATGGTGCACTTTTCCCGGACACAGGTTACAATATCCTGTAACTGGCGACGGGCCGGCTCATGATAATGCACTTCATTGGTGGCCACTAAAGGAATACTCAATTGGGAGGAGAGTTGCAACAACTGGTACAAATATTTACTGTCATCGCCCTGGTAACGACGGGTTGCTGCGATAGAAAGATCACCAGCAAAAGCTTCGCCGTATTCTTTTAGCCCATTTACAAAAGACTGATCAAACTCAAATAATTCATTTAACTCAGTTGATGGCAGCACAATAAATTTTATGTCTTTTGCATATTGATATACATCAGATCTATATAAATGACATTCTCCCTTTTCTGCCCGAAGATTGCCGGTAGTGAGCAGGTTGCAAATTTGCGAATAGGCTTTACTGTTAGTTGGATAAGCCAGCAGACTGAGGCCGTCTAAAAGATCGAGGCGACAACCTACAATAATACGGATGCCATATTTTTTGGCGGCCGCATGCGCACGCACGATACCTGCCAGGCTATTGTGATCGGTTATGGCTATTTCTTTATAACCTAACGTCACTGCCTGTTCAACCAGTTCTTCTGGGTGAGAAGCGCCCCGGAGAAAACTAAAATTAGACGTTACCTGTAATTCTGTATAATTCATTTTTATATTTTAGGCAAAGAAGCCATGAATAAACCATTGATACGATTTAGCTGCATCATAGTGCCCCGACCGGAACAGCCAATAGCGGCATCCGTCTTCATCTTCCACACAATAATAGTCGCGGTGTTGTCCATCCTGCAGCCACCATTCCGCCTCTATTCTTTCCGGACCATCTGCCTTCATTATTTTGTGCAACTTGCCTTTGTAGCGAAACAACATGGGTGGATAATCAGGAATGGGCGCGGTGACTTCAATCTGTTCCGGCTTGGATAATAATTGCAACGGCCTTGGCCTGTCCACCTTCCAGGTAGTTTGGATTGCTTCATTTATTGAGGAAGCTTCTTTGAATGAACGCTCAGGCCAGTAATGTTCAGCAGGCACATAGCGATGAATGTTATGGGCCCCGATCTTTCCTGCTATCCTGTCTAATAGTTCAGATAGCTCCACATTATCCAGGTCCATTTTGTTTCCCCAAAGTTGTTCCTGTACCGTTGCCAGGTCTTCTACTTTTGAAGCTTCGAGTGTAAATAATTCTATTCCTGATGCAGGTTCGATTGATTCGATTTTAGCCTCAAATAATTTAAAAAGATGTTTCAAATTACAGGATGGCCGGTTGGTGCCGATTTCAATCTTTTGAATTTTACCATCCATACGGTAACCTTTGAACAAAGCCGTACGAAGGCCTTTTTGTTCCTGTTGAAGGCGATGGCATAAGGCATCCAGTAATCTTTGTAAGGCGATTTCAATTCCTGTTGCCGTTACAATAGGTTCCAGGCAAGGCAAACGTTCCTGGTAAGGTTCGATAGGTTGTACCGGGTTCATCCCTTCTTCTTCATAGCCTAAAGCCTGATCTAAACGTTGCAGGATCTGTACGCCAAAGCGACGGCGTAAAGCCGAACGGGGCATACTGATAAGCTGGCTGATTTGCCTAAGCCCCAGCTTTTCTAATCTTTCTATTACAAACGCTTCAATGCGAAGGGCTGCAGGTGGCAATGAAAGCAGGGCAGTGTTTTGCTGGCCGCCTTCGATAATGCTATTATTCTGGCCGAACCGGGCAATGGCCCATGCAGCGCCGACCGTATCAGCCAATGCTATACTGATATCATAACCAAAATGTTTAAAACGTTTATATATTTCCGTTATATATGATTTTTCTCCGCCCCACAAATGGGCGCAGCCTGTCACATTTAGAAGAAGACCATCGGGCGGATCAATGGCCACAGCAGGCGTATAGCTAATACACCATTCAGCAAGTCCGTTCAACAAACGGCCTGAAGTTTCCGGCTGGTCATCCAGCACTTTCAAAGAAGGAATAAGAGCTTTTGCATCCGCTACTACCATTCCCACATCAATCCCTTGCTTTTCAGCTAGCCTGTTTGCCGCCGTGATCACCATTCGGCCGTGATCAGGCAAAGCCAGGACAAAAGGCTTATCATGAAGCATAGGCCGGCGACGAATCCACCAATCCGTTTTGAGATAACGGAACCATATCGAGATAAAACGTTTCTGCATATCATCCCGTTTTCTTTTGTTGCTGCTGATAAATTACCGTAATTGTTGGAACAAGCTTCAACCGTCCGCCAACAAATTCTATCTGCCAGTTTCCGGGCTTGCCATTTCTGACCTTCAATAACTCTACATTCCACCGGGGAAAACCTACGCCCGGCATACCTGCTGCTAATTCACCTGGTAAAGAAGTTATTTTCCACCGCGCCAGGCAAGCAGTAGTATTCAGGCTGCGGGGATTGCGGCGAACAATAAAGCCCGTTACCTGGCTTTGTTCAATGGCCAGTTGTAACCGCCTGGAGGCATTAAAACTTAAATCCTTCACTTCGCCGATCACGGCTGATAAGCCTTTGCATTTGAGCGCTTCTTCCAATGCCCATAAAGTCTCTTTTTCTTTTTTTAAATAAATGAAAATGATGTTATCGGGCCTGATACCAAAAGACTTTAATGCCGGTGGAAAAATGGACTGTGAACCATTGATCCAAATACACGATCCGGCGTTTTTCATCATTGTGGCAAGTATGGCTGCAATAAACCCAAAGGTGGCTACAGCATCTTCTGCACTGTCTGCGATTAGTTCATGGACAGCCCCTAAAGGGAAATCCGCATTTGGAAAAGCATTTTTTATTGCTGCAGGAATTCCATCCAATGCGATGGCATTCAATATATTTTTGAATCCCTGTAAAGGAAGAATATCCTTTTTTAACCGGGCAATGATATTTGCTTTTGCCATGTCCATGAGCCTTTCAATGCTTAATATTTTAGTAAAAATACTAAATATATTAGTATAGAGACATTCTTTCGATATTAAATTTTTATTAGCAATCAATAGGGCAAATCGAAAAGAATCACCTGTATTCAGAGAAAATCTGTTATGAAATCGGCACACGTGGCTGTTATTAAAATAATTGACAGACGTTACTACACCGGATGATTTACATCATTGCATGTCAGTTCCTTCCAATCTAATTTGTAATGTTTTTAAAATTTACAAAACTTACATCATGAAAGCTAAACTTTTACTAAAGCTGCCATGGCATGCTTATCTGATAATTGGCATTTTTTTAAACCAGATGGCAACAGCCCAAACACCTTTATTGAATCCATTGTCACAACCTCAATTCGTAAATCCTTTGCCCATCCCACCCATATTAGATGGCCGCAATGGAGGCACGTTCACCGTTTCTATTAGCCAGTTTTACCAGGACCTTGGATTAAGAAATCCAACTACGGGCCAGCCAATGCTAACGAAAGTATGGGGCTATAATGGTACTTACCCCGGCCCAACTATCGTCGCCAAACAAAATGTGCCATTGCATTTTTTTTGGTCAAATGATTTATACGATCCATCCACATTAGAACCATTGCCTCACTTATTGCCCATAGACGAAACCATCCAGTGGGCGCTTAAAGATGTTCCCAACTGGCAGCAATATGGCGTTCCTATTGTAACGCATTTGCACGGTGGCCATACAGAAGCCGCCAGCGATGGCTCACCGCTGTCGTGGTTTACGCCTTTCTTTACTAAAAAAGGACCTCAGTTTGTAAAAGGCCAAAATGAACCTTATACTTATAACAATGACCAGGGCGCAGCTACTATCTGGTACCATGATCACGCACTGGGTATTACCAGATTAAATGTGTATGCCGGCCTTGCAGGCTTTTATGTGCTCACTGATAATATTGAACAACAGCTTCAGGCTGAGCATAAATTACCGGCTGCCGAATATGATATGGGGCTCGCCATACAGGATAGGATGTTTACCGAAGATGGCCAATTATATTACCCCTCTGAGCCTGATGATCCGGGTCAGCCGTCACCCAGCATATTGCCTGAGTTTTTTGGTAATTTTATTTTGGTGAATGGCAAGGCATGGCCGGTACTTGAAGTGGAGCCACGACAATATCGCTTTCGCATTCTTAATGGATCTGACAGCCGGTTTTATAATTTATTCTTATCGGGTAATAATACCTTTTGGCAAATCGGCAGCGACCAGGGATTATTGACCTCACCAGTACCAATGAGCCAAATGCTGCTGGGACCCGGCGAGCGCAAAGAAGTGGTGATTGATTTTTCGAATCCCACATTATGGGGGCAAACAATCATAGTTCAGAATAATGCTAAATCACCCTATCGTAAGGGGGAAACCGTGGACCCGAAAACCACAGGACGGATCATGGCATTCCGGGTGAACAAACCTCTTAACTCAACTATTCCGATAAGTGTGTTGCCGGCAACTTTTCATTCACCCATAACACCGTTGGTTCAAAACGGACCTACACGTAAATTACTTTTATTTGAAACCGAAGATGAATTTGACAGAATTAAGCCAATGTTGGGAACCATAGATGGGGGCGCTATGGATTTTGAAGATCCGGTTACAGAAAATATAAAACTGAATGATACTGAGGTATGGGAATTTTATAACACTACAGTTGATGCACATCCGATTCATTTGCATCTTGTAAAATTCCAGGCAATCAGCCATCAGAAATTTACGGGAACTCAGGACAGTACAGGTAAATTGACCAATATCAGGTTAATTGGTCAACCGAAAGAATTTAATGTAGATCAGGATGGCTGGAAAGATACTTACGTAATGCTGCCTGGCGAAGTAACCAGGGTAATTGCAAAATTTGATCTCCCTGGCAGATATGAATGGCACTGCCATATTCTTAGCCATGAAGATCATAATATGATGAGGCCTTTTGAAGTAAGTGCATCTGCTGCAAGATATGCTCAACAAAATGAGATAGCTCCGAAAATGGTCAAAGACAACCTGAATGTATATCCTAACCCATTTGCTTTTAATACGACTATTACTTTTCAGGTTTCGGCTCAAAGTAAGGTAAGCATTAAAATATTTAATTTGGAGGGCCGTGAAATAAGTACCGTTTTTGAGGGAGAAAAAAAGCCGGGTATTTACAATTTTCCATTTGAAGGAAATCGTTTGGCCGCGGGTGTGTATATATGCCGCATTCAAATCAATAACCAGGTATTGCAGCGTAAGATGATTATTCAGCGATAAAAGGCGAAATAAATGAGGATTGTTCAAAGTTCTTTTTTTACAATTGACAAGCTTATCGCAGCTTGAAAATGTAAAAATTGATTACTGAAATTTTGGAAAAGTTGGGATGAGATACAAAAATGCCCTGCCATTTTACTGTCAGGGCATTTTAAGTCCGGTTCGCAGTCTCCCGTCATTTAACTATTTGTTTGCTCACTACCATCTTTTCGCTTTTTCTTTTTAAGGCAAAAAAAATCTGCTTTATTTATCCATTTACTATGTAAAATGAAATAAAATTTTATCTGCGGCCGATGTTTGAAGTCAATTCGGTAATCACTTCTCCCACACATCCATTAGGTTGCTGAATGTGAAGAAGCGCCGCAAGTGTTGCAGAAATATCAGTCATGTTTACTTTGCGGTTTGTATTTCCCTGTGGAATATGCCAGCCAAAAAATACCAAAGGTATGTGTGTATCATACGGATTCCAATTGCCATGCGTCGTCCCGGTTTTTGAACTCCCACCATACCACCCAGGCTCAGGAATAATAATTACCGGCCCGGTCCGTTTTGAATTGTAACCGTTAATAATCGCGGTTTTGATCGGTTCCGGAACAGATGCGTTACCAATATTTTCAATATCAACGGCAAATTGAACTCCTGGTTGTTTTTGCAAAAAAGAAACCGTCGCTTTTTTTACCGCTTCATAATCAAGTTTGCTGTCTTCAATTTTTTTCATATCAAAACTCAGGTGGGAATTAATTGAAGAAGAGATTAATTTATCTACTCCAAATTTTTGGTGTAGAAAATTCACAAGGTTCATTTCGATGTCACCTGATTGTAGCAAATCAGCAGGAATGTTGTGCTCCTCCATAAATCCGACTGAGTTGGCAGCGCCGTGGTCTGCTGAAATAAATACAAGATAATTTCCCTTGCCTATCTTGTCATCCAGGAAAGAAAAAAATGAAGCAAGATCCCTGTCAAGCCTGAGATATACATCTTCCACCTCAATCGAATTAGGGCCGTATTTATGACCCACATAATCAGTAGAAGCGCAGTTAACCGTTAAAAAGTCAGTCGCTTTTCCGTTACCAAGATTGTATCCTTCGATGGCAGCTTTTGCAAAATCGAGCGTAAGCGTATTCCCAAAGGGCGTTGAACGGATGGTTCCTTTATCCTGTTTTACAAGCGCTGAAATGCGGTGCGGAAAAACGGGCGATTTTTCATTTTTGAAAAGACCTTCCCAGGACACATCATCTGCAGTACTTTGCGTATATGATGAAACCGGAAATAAAGTATTCCATTCATTGGCAGAAAGTTTTTCGGGCATTTCCAATTTATTGAAATTATTTGCCCATGCAGGCAATTCCTTCATATAATAAGTGCTGGTGATAAAATTTCCGGATTCATCATCAAACCAAAATGCGCCGTTTGCAGTATGACCTGCAGGCAAAATAGAAGCCCTGTCTTTTAAAGAAACGCCAACTACCCGCGACTGAAAATTAGTAGCAACCCGCAGCTCATCTGTAATGGTTGATACCAAAAGATTGCGTGGCGACATCTCCCCTTCTTTAGAAGAACTTCCTACTGTCGATACGGTAGTATCTTCTGTACAATACCATTTCCTGCCGGTAATCTGATCTACCCAATCGTTTCCTGTGATGCCATCAATCGCCGGAACAGAGCCGGTAAATATAGTTGTATGGCCAACGGCTGTGTAAGAAGGCAGATAATTAATGAAAGTATTTTCACAGGAAAATCCTTCGTTTAGCAAACGTTTAAATCCTCCATCCTGATACCTGGGATAATACCGGTATAGATAATCCCAGCGCATTTGATCCACAGCTATACCCACCACCAGCTTGGGCCGCGATATCTGCTGGGCATTTAAAATTGTAATGGAAATAAAAAAACCTAGAAAAAGAAAAAGGAAAATTTTTTTTGTAAAATTCATATCGATTATTTTGGTCTAAATCCTCAAATATAAGGTAATCACAAAATAAAGCCGAACAAAAGGATGATTAGCATTAAGACGTAATTAAATGCTGACATTAAAATATAACTTTGATAAAATCACTAAAAAAAATAGTTGATGAAAACAGTAATTGTAACAGGTGCTAACGGCAATCTTGGTAATGCTTTAGTCAAAAAATTTATACAGCAAGGATTTTTCGTTTGTGGAACCGCACTACATCCTTCAAAAACAAGCGAAGATTTTTCTTCAGACATGTTCGAACAAACTATAGTGAATCTTGAAGACGAAGTTGAATCAGAAAAGTTTGTTCATAAAATAATTGAAAAATATAACACCATCGATGCTGCCGTCCTGACTGTTGGCGGATTCGCAAAAGGAACCATCAGTAACACAACAACTGCGGATATAAACAAGCAATATCAATTAAATTTTGAGACGGCATACAATATAGCAAAGCCTGTGTTTGAACAAATGATCAAGCAAGGCTATGGAAGAATTTTTATGATTGGTTCCAAACAGGGCCTTTCTTCAAAAAATGGAAAAGGGGTGGTTGCGTATGGATTGGCAAAATCGCTGCTTTTCCGTTTGGCAGAACTCATGAATGCTGAAGCAAAAGGGAAAAACGTAGTAGTGAGTGTGGTTGTTCCCAGCACCATTGATACGCCTTCCAATCGCGAGGGAATGCCAGATGCGCATTTTGAAGATTGGGTAAAAGCAGAATCAATTGCCGACGTGATTTATTGGTATTGTACCGACGAAGCCGCTGCCATCAGGGAGCCGGTCATAAAAGTTTATAATAATGCTTAAAAGCAGATCCCCTGTTGCCAGATATTATATTGTGACCCCGTAGGGACTCGAACCCTAGACCCGCTGATTAAGAGTCAGCTGCTCTACCAACTGAGCTACGGAGTCGTTTTAATAAACGAAATGATACTTTTTCAGTATCATTGTTTTTGTTACCCGACCTGGATTCGAACCAAGACAAACAGAATCAGAATCTGTCGTACTACCGTTATACTATCGGGCAATGGGAGTGCAAATTTAAGATTTGTTCATCTTAATCGTAAAATAAAAATCATTAAAATTTGCAGGTTTACTATAACAAACAAATTTTAGTTACATACAAATATCACATCCACAAAATAATGGTGGCTGTCAAAAAAATGGGCCTCATCTACCAATCCAGACTCAGCAGTAAATTTATCAATCTGCTCCATTGAATATTTCTGAGAAATTTCCATGAAAACGGGTTCATCTTTTTCAAAATGAATTTCAGTTTTACCGACAACTACTGATTGCTTTTTCAGAGAAATAAGAAAACTTTTACAAGCCCCGGTAGCAGGATCATATATGGCATAATGTTCAAAATTATCCGGAATAAAATTTCCATTTAATTCTTTGTTGATGCGATGAAGCAAATTAAGATTAAAAGCTCTTGTATATCCTTTTGCATCATCATACGCTGCTAAAATTTTTTTAGGATTTTTCTTGAGATCAAAGCCGATTAACACCAAATCCCCTGTAGACAATGAATTGCGAAGCCTGGAAAGAAATACTGGCATCTCATCAAATTTGAAATTCCCAATATTGGCGCCAAGAAATAACACCAGCTTTCTGTTTGATGAAATATTTTTAGCAGACGCAAGCATTTCAAAATACTCTCCTGCAAAACCTTTGATTTTTAAACCCGGAATTTGTTTGGGCAAATTATTTTCTAAAAAAGAGATTATATTTTTGGAAATGTCAATAGGAATGTAATTATCAATGGCATTGCGGGTAGATAATTCGTTTAATAAGTGGATGGACTTGGTTACATCGCCTGGCCCGAATTCTATTACATCCAGTGTATCCGCATTTTTCAACACTGCATCTGCCATACTTTTTTGCTGGGTTGAAAAAATTTCCATCTCCGCATTAGTGAGATAATATTCATCACTTTCCATTATTTTCTGAAAAATCCTGTCACCTTCTTTATCATAAAAATATTTTGAATCTAAATATTTTGGCGAAGCCTGAAGACCTTTGAGGACGTCATCTAAAAATTGGTTCATATTTTTTATTGGGCTAATCGGATTCCTGTATATTGCCAGCGAAGATTAGGTTGAAAAAAATTTCGATACGTGATGCGGCTGTGATTAGGTGAAGTAACATCAGATGCACCGCGGAGCACTTGTTGATTCACCATGAATTTGCCATTATATTCTCCTATCGCGCCAGGTGCTTTCTCAAAGCCCGGGTAAGGAAGATAAGCGCTTTCGGTCCACTCCCATCGTCGTCCCCATTCAAAATAAGGAGCAGCGGCTTCCCATTCAAACTCAGTAGGAAGTCGCATCTTTTTCCATGCTGCATAAGCGTTGGCTTCGTAAAAATTAATGTGGCAAACCGGTTCGTCAAGGGCAACAGGCTTTAATCCTTCTAATGTATAATTGAACCATCTCCCGTCTATGAAATGCCAATACATCGGGTTATCCGTTCCGGTTTGTTTCACCCATGCCCATCCGTCAGAAAGCCAAAGGTTAAAATCTTTATAACCACCACCGTTCATAAATTCAAGATACTCTTTGTTGGTAACAAGAGATTTAGAAATGCTGAAATCGTTAAGAAAAACACGATGACGCTTCAATTCATTATCGAAACAAAAACCATTTCCTTCAAAACCAATTTCATAAATGCCTTCTTTTATTTTTACAAAATGAGAATCTGCATTATTTGCCGGTTTACTATCTGTTTGTTTTTTATATGCAGGAAAAAGAGGATTATTTCCCAAAATATACTTTATATCTGTCATTAAAAGCTCCTGGTGCTGCTGCTCATGATTAAATCCGATTACCATTAAATCTTCTACCTCTTTTGTAACGGGATGTTGTAAAAATTGCTCCATGGCCTGGTCTACATGATGGCGGTAATTATAAATATCCTCCACGGTGGGACGGCTCAGGTTTCCCCGATCGGTTCGTATTACGCGGGCACCTGCATTTTCATAATAACTATTAAAAACGTAATTATAATTCGAATCAAATTCTATATAATCTTTCATATTTGGTTTTAAAACAAATGTTTCAAAAAACCAGGTGACATGCCCAATGTGCCATTTCGGAGGGCTTACATCAACAATGGGTTGCACCACGTAATCCTCTGTATGCAAGGGTTTACAAATATCTTCCGTATACGTCCTTATTTCTTTATATCGCTGTAATAAATCCATTTCATTTGTTGTTTAAATAATTCACAAGATCCGAAATACTTTGAATGCCTGATTTCTCAGCCTGGGCTTTTCGCATCATCAATGCATACGTATTATTAAATCCAATCGGCTTTAACCATTCCAACCGATATTTTTTTAAAAATTCTTTTCGCACATACGCATATACTTTTTCATTTTCTGCCTCAAGCTTATTGACTACGGAATCCGGCGCCTGCAAAATTACCAAAAGTCCTGTTCCGGTATATTCCGGGTACATATCGATCTGGTCATTCACCAAAGCATCAAAACAAATCTTTGTTCCACCTAAACCCGTTTTGGTTTCCACTTGCAGATGAGTATTGCCCCTTATTAACATGGAATACATGTCTGCCAGGATATATTGCTCGCCAAAAATTTTAGAGCCGATGCGTATAGTTCCTTTACCAGGTATAAGCGGATCTTTGTACAAACTTTGTTCCATTAAAAACTGCTTTGCCACTTTTTCAGGAGACTCTTTTAAATAATCTACACGGTAATTCAATTCCGTCATTATGGAATCATTAATCTTTCCGGACAATTGATTCAAGACACTTATCAATTCTGGGTATTTTGTCAAAATTTCCGAACGCACAAGCGGCGCTGCGTAGTAGGGCGGAAAGATGCCTTTATCATCTTTTAAAATTTTCAAACCGAACGCCTTTAATCGTCCATCTGTACTGTATCCATCTATTACATCCAATTTCTTTTCATACGCTGCTTTATACATTACCGCATCGCTGATAACCACTGTACGAATATTAAGTTTGTACACTTTTTTCAATCCCAGGTATCCATCTTCTCTTCCCATAAATTCAGGTGTGAAGCCGGCGAGCACTTTACTTCGGTAAAAATCGGGCAGTATATAAAAGGAGGATAAAAGCAATATACAAACCGGCATTAGCCAAAACGACACTTTTATTTTTCCTGGTTTTATTTTTTGCAATCGTGATAAAATAAAATCAAAAAATATTGCCAACAACGCAGCAGGAATGGCGCCGGCCAGAATCATATTCGCATTGTTTAGTGCAATACCTCCAAAAATAAACTCTCCCAACCCGCCCGCACCAATGTAAGATGCTAAGGTGGCCACGCCTACGTTTATCACAGTTGCTGTTCGTATGCCGGCCAGAATAACGGGCATCGATAAGGGGAGTTGTATTTTCCGTAAAATTTGTCCCGATGTCATGCCCATCCCTCTTGCCGACTCCAATACAATAGCATCTACTTCATTGATTCCCGTATACGTATTTCTAACAATAGGAAGCAACGCATAGAGAAATAACGCTACGATTGCTGGAACAGGGCCAATCCCGAGAAGCGGTATCATAAAACCAAGCAACGCGATACTTGGGATAGTCTGTAATACGTTGGTAAAAGCCAAAACAGGCGCTGCCAGTTTTTTCTTTCGCGAGATATAAATGCCCAGAGGAACTCCGATTATTACGGCAAATAACAACGAAATAAAAGTCAGGCCAATATGCTGTAGTAGCTGGTCAAGCAGTTTGCCGGACTGTTCTTTCATGAAATCAAAAAGGCCTGGTGCGTCATTCATGACCTGGTTGCTTTAAAGCCTGAAGGCCGTTAAACAGGGAATCATAGCTTGCATGCTTTATTTCTCCTGCAGCATTTTGTATTGAAATATACTTTTGTTTTTCAGAGTGAAGTAATTGAAGAGCATCCCATAAGCTGAGCGTGTCTTTTGTAAATACCAAATTATTTTCATCGTAGTTTGAAGACGATAAATATTTAAAAATATCTTTTAATAAAACATGATTTAATTGCAGCTCCATTTTTTGATTTGAAAAAAAATCAGACACGAACGTGCTGGCAGGCTGAAACAACAATTCAACAGGCTTGCCTTGCTGCACTATTTTTCCCTTATCCATTAGCAAAATTCTATCTCCGAGATCAAAAGCTTCACGGATGTCGTGAGTCACTAAAACGATGGTTTTATTTCTTAATAATTCAAGGCCCGAAAATTCTTTCGTAATTTTTTTGCGGGTGATGGCATCCAGTGCGCCAAAAGGTTCATCCATCAGCAGTATGGGCGGATCTGCAGCCAACGCTCTTGCCAGGCCAATGCGCTGTTGTTGTCCGCCGCTTAGTTGGTCCGGATATAAGGATAAAATATTTTCCGGAAGATGTACTTTATCCAATAATTCGTCGATGCGGTTTGCAATTTTTTTTTCGGGCCACTTCAAAAGCCGGGGCACGACGGCAATATTTTCTAAAATTGTATAATGTGGGAAAAGTCCATTATGCTGTAAAACATATCCCATATTTCTTCGCAATTCTTCTGCGGCAATTTCTTTAATGTTTTTAGAGTTAACCAAAATATTTCCGGCAGAAAGTTCTATTAACCGGTTAATCATTCTTAACGTCGTTGTCTTTCCGCATCCACTGGTTCCGAGCAATACGCAAGTTTCACCAGTAGCTACTTCAAATGAAATATTATCAACGGCAGTACGTGCGCCAAATTTCTTTGTAACATGCTGTAGAGAAATCATGCAGATATTTTAAAAACTAACAACAGAAAACTAAGTTAAGCATTTAATATCTTGGCGGTGCGCTAATTCGAAGCGGTTTCAGTTTTCGAGGAAACAATCAATTACAGTTGTTAGAAGCTTCTCATATTATTTTAGACTTCAGTAAACAAACTTTTAATAAGATTTTTATTTTTAAGAATCCCAAACGTAAAAAGCGATCTGGTTTTTTCAGCAAATTTTGTCAATCTTTTTGCTAATATTTTCGTGCTTGGATGTTCGCAATTCGCTATACTGCAATTGATCCTAAAAAATTGTTCTTCCCGATTTAATAGAGGATATTCGCTTTTCATTCAAATTACATTTATATGAAAAAACTTTTATTGATTCCCATTTTGTTTTCAATCACAACTTTAAAATCTCAAAATAAAGTGGTAATAGTTCCCGAACCCGTATCGATGGAAGTACATTCCGGTAATTTTAATTGTAATGCTCTAACACAGGTGGTAGCCGCCGAAAATGCTTCGCATATTGCTAAAATGTTCAATTACTATTTGGAAAAATTATATGGCTTTACTTTACCCGTAAAAAATAATCAAGCTAAGGGAAAACAATCACTTATCATTTTTAAGCTCGCAAAAGCCGGCGATAAAAAAGATGAATATAAATTGGAGGCAACGGCTCATCAAATTACAGTGAGCAGCGCATCCAAAGAAGGATTGTTTTATGGAATGCAATCTTTATTGCAACTAATGCCTGATACGAAGGAAATCTCATTATCTGAAGGCTTCTCCATCCCGCAGGTATCTATCAATGATTATCCGCGTTTTCAGTACAGGGGCATGCATCTCGATGTTGGTCGTCATTTTTTTGATGTTAATTATGTAAAGAAATACATTGATTACCTGGCGTATTTTAAATACAACACTTTTCACTGGCACCTTACAGAAGACCAGGGATGGAGGATAGAAATCAAAAAATATCCTAAGCTCACTTCGGTGGGAGCCTATCGCAATGGAACCATTATAGGACATTATCCGGGCACCGGAAATGACAATTTACGTTACGGTGGTTTTTATACACAGCAAGAAATTAAAGAGGTAATCAAATATGCAAAGGATCGCTTTATTACCATCATCCCTGAAATTGAACTGCCGGGCCACGCCTCTGCTGCCATTGCCGCTTATCCTGAATTAAGTTGCTTTCCCGACAGCGCCACAGCCATCTCACCAAAAACTCCATGGTCAGGCAGCCGCGAAGGCAAACAGGTTCAGCAAACATGGGGCGTATTTAACGATATTTTTGTACCGTCGGAAAACACATTCAAATTCCTTGAGAATGTACTGGATGAAGTAATTGCTTTATTCCCTTCAAAATACATTCATATCGGCGGAGATGAAGCGCCAAAAACCTATTGGAAGGAATCAGCTTTTTGTCAAAAATTAATCAAAGAAAAAAATCTGAAAGACGAGCATGGGCTACAGAGTTACTTCATCCAGCGAATTGAAAAATATTTGAACAGCAAAGGAAGAAAAATCATTGGCTGGGATGAAATACTGGAAGGCGGCCTGGCGCCAAATGCAACCGTGATGAGCTGGCGCGGAGAAAAAGGCGGAATTGCCGCTGCTAAAGAACATCATGATGTAATAATGACACCGACAACGTATTGCTATTTTGATTATTCACAAACAAAAAACGATGACAGCCTTACCATTGGCGGATACCTGCCGCTCGAAAAAGTGTATAATTATGAACCCATTCCAAAGGAACTTGATCCTTCAGAAGAAAAATATATCCTCGGCGCCCAGGGAAATCTTTGGACCGAATACGTCCCTAACCCCGCAAAATTAGAATACATGGTTTTTCCAAGAATGAGTGCACTGAGCGAAGTAGTTTGGTCGCCAAAAGACAAAAAAGATTATGCACGTTTTCAATCAGAATTACCAACCCTTTATAAGAAATATGAATTGTGGGATGCAAGCTATTTTAAAGAAAAATAATTTCGTGTAACCATCCCCGTTATATTCAGTAAATTTTTTGAAGAAATGGCTGGCATGCAATAGCCGGCCATTTTATTTTGAACAAATTTAATTTGGGTTAACTGGAATAACTTTTGCGCCTATCACTTCCAAAGCCACGCTATCAGCGCCCTTGGGCGCAAAATACTTTGTTTTAAAATCCTGTGATTCACCTGGGTTTAAAATTTGATAAATCGTTTCCCTGTCCGTTTCCAGCAATGCTTTTGTTTTGGAATAAAAAGTCAGTTTAATATCCACGTCTTTAAAAGTGGCGACTGATGCTGTGTTGTGAAGTGTTCCTTTAACTACAGTTTGGCCCACAATATTTTTCTTGCTGTTACCTTTTACCACAATAAATCGGGAAGGATTTTTTTCTTCTTTCTTTAACAACGACTCTTTTGTTTCATTGTAGCTGTCATTTTCTTTTACCGAATTTTCTGAATTGCAGGAAAGAAATAAAATAGTAATTAAGGACGCTACCGCCAATTTTACCTTCATAAACAAAATTTAGAAATGAAAAATAGACAAAATATTCCCACATAAAATCTTAAATATTCTCTGCAAAGTCTAAGCATCACCACCTAACCATAGTGCACCACCGATACTATTTCTGGATGCGCCGGTAACTGATGAAAGTACTGTATATTGTTCACGCCACCGGAGTGTACCAAGCAAGGCCATTATCAATGCCTCTTTATAATTAACCACATCATCTTCCGGGATAAAAATTTCAAAATTGATTCCGGTTAAATGTTCAGCGATTTTTTTAATCAGAAATTTATTAAAGGCGCCACCACCCGTAATCATCAGCGATTGCATTTTTCCATTATCAAAAAAGGGCATCAACGAATTTTTTACCTGCATCGAAATATTCTCAACATAAGTAGCAAGCGCATCTTCAACTGAAATGTGAAATTCTTTTATAATAGGAAAAACAATATCAGTTCCAAAACTGTTTGCTAATGATTTGGGGTAAGCAAGCGTGTAATATTCCAGGCTATTCAATTTGTTCAGAAGATCCGGATTCACTTTTCCCTGTGCAGCAAGATTTCCATCTTCATCATACTGAAAACCTCTTTCAGAAGCAAGCATGTTCAGCACACGGTTTGCCGCACAAATATCAAACGCGATAATTTCATCCTTAGCAGAATGCGAATTCTCGCTATTTGTTGCTTTGCTGTGGATGGATAAATTGGCAATTCCACCAATATTTAAAAAGTAATGATAGCCCGGAAACAACAATCGTTCACCCATCGGAACAATCGGCGCCCCCTGCCCGCCCAGCGCCACATCCAATGATCGTAAATCGCTGATTACCGGCAGGCCTGTGATTGCGGCAATGGCAGCCCCATCGCCCAATTGATGCGTCATCTTTTGAGCAGGGAGATGAAAAGTAGTGTGACCATGAGAAGCTATTAAATTGACTTTATGATCCAACTGAAACTCGTTGATAAATTCATTTATCCGTTCTCCCAAAAATCTTCCATATTCAGCATGCAATAGTTGATACTCCAACGCCGAAAAATCCACTGCCTTTTTTAATTTCTGAATCCAGTTCTCTTCATATTGAATGCAAGCCGCGCAAATGATTTTATAATCCCATTTCCCAGCCGTTTCTGAAAATTCAACAAAGGCAATATCAAGCCCGTCAAGCGAACTGCCGCTCATTAAGCCTATCACATTATAAATCATAAACAATTATTTCTTATTAATTTTTAGATTTGTTCAAATTTATAACTTTAAAATTTCCGCTTAACTTTAAGTCGTCCTTAAATCAGAAATAATGGTAGTAAATCTCAGCAACAATCATTCATTAATTACGAACTGGATATCTGAAATAAGGGATATCGAAATTCAAAGCGACAGGATGAGGTTTAGAAAAAACCTGGAAAGGATTGCGGGGATTTGTGCATATGAAATCAGTAAAACGTTGCCCTGGGTTGAAAAAGAAGTTACAACGCCTCTCGGAATCTCTGTTTGCAAGGTGCTTGAAAAGCAGCCTGTTTTGGCAACCATCATGCGTGCAGGACTTGCAATGCATTCCGGGTTCCTGGATTATTTTGACAAAGCGGACAATGCATTTATCAGCGCTTACCGGAAGCACAAGCGCGATGGAAGTTTTGAAATAAGCCTTGATTATATCAGTTGCCCGGATATGGAAAACCGGGTAGTTATTATTTCTGATCCAATGCTGGCCACGGGTTCTTCGTTGGTAAAAACGCTTCAATATATCAGGGATGTAGGCAATCCGGCTGAGATACACATTGCATGCGCACTTGCATGCACTGTAGGGATTGAGTATGTTCAGAGGGCAGAACCAACAGCCACTATCTGGTGCGGCGATATTGATGATGAGTTAACTGCCAAGGGTTATATCGTGCCGGGGCTCGGCGATGCAGGTGATCTTGCCTACGGAGCAAAAGTGCAACAATAAAAAAGCTTCATTGAATCAGCAAAAATTACATGTATTTGTCAGAACATATGAACAATATCAGAAGCATATGTAGGATATGAAAAAATAGATTTTTTCATATCGCTGGCTTTCACTTTTGCATTCATCGCCACCGCAAAAATATTGATGGTTTCGGCTGCATTTGGACCTACCAGGTGAGCACCGATTATTTCATCAGTATCATTATCAATCAAAATTTTAAATCCTGAAACAATTTCATTTAGCCGCTTAGAAGAGTACCAGTGGGTTGTTTCCTTAAACCGGACGTTTACATTTAATCCCTGCTCCTTGGCTGCATGCTCGGTCAGGCCTACTGCTGCAACAGGCGGAATTGAAAAAACATTATAAGGAACATGGCCATAATCAACCTTTTTATAATTACCCTTTATCAAATTGTCAGAAAGGATTATCCCCTCCTTAGCAGCAACGGGCGTTAAAGGGAGGCATTTATCATTCGCATCGCCGCACGCATATACGTTGACGTTAGAAACACTTTGCATGTAGTCATTTACTTTCACTCCTTTTTTATCAAAGGATACCTTCAATTTTTCCAAACCCATATCAAATATATCAGGCGTGCGGCCAGCAGAATGAACAGCAAGTTGGGTTGACAACTCTATCTTTTTTCCCTGCTGCTCTGCATGAATTAAAAAATGATCTTCTTTCTTACTAATACTCTTGACCTCCGCGTTTAACACGATCCGGATACCCAGTTTCTCACTTGCCTTTATCAAAAGTTTCACCATATCAGCATCAAAATTAGAAAGTGGCAATTCCCGCCGGTGAACTATAGTGGCTTTTACTCCAAATCTCGAAACTATATGTGCGAATTCAAAAGCGATAAAGCCGCCGCCCACAAATAAAATTTCATCAGGCAATTGCTGAAGGCTCAAAAAAGCAGTGCTGTCAATAAGCAAACCTTCTCCTGGTATGGAAAGTTTGGCGGGTGTAGCACCGTTGGCTAATACAAATTTTTCGCCCGAGATTTTTTGATCGTTCACCTGCATGATATTTTCATCAATAAATTTCGCGCGTCCATGATATTGAGCTATTCCGGCTTTCTCCAAATTCTCTTCCGTTTTCGGTATTTTCGGTTCGGTAAAGCTTGTTTTAAATTTCATCAAATCCTTCCATGAAAATTCAGGTAAAGTGGAAATACCTTTTCCTATTAATTGTTCATTAAGAGATAATACATGTGCAATGCCCACCAATACTTTTTTAGGATCGCAACCCCTTAAAGCGCACGTTCCACCAAAAGGCTGATAATCTATTATGGCTGTTTTCTTGCCTGCTGCTGCGCAACGCCTGGCTACATTATAACCAGAGCCGCTACCTATTACTACTACATCAAATTTTTCCATATTATTTTACAATTTATAATGTTGCGTGCGCCGCACCCAACGGCCGGAGCGTTTGAACGTTATAGCGCATAAAATGATGCTGCCGGAATTTGCTTTTCCCATATAAAAATAAACACAGTAAAGCAACAAATATTAAATTTTTATTTCGCAGCTTAAACAAAGTCAACGAGAATAGAAGCGCGGTATTTCTTATTTTATTTTATACCTGAAGCCACCATAAACTAATCTTCCGCTTATCGGCCCCCAAACCATGGAAGCATCAAAATAATTGCCGAAAGGTTCATCTGCTGCAATGATTATATTTTTCTGAAAATAGTTGGTGAGATTTTCGCCACCGGCGTACAATTCCCAATTTTTATCTTTCCCGAATGATTTGCTCACCTGCGCATTCATTGAAAAATAAGAAGGAGAAAAGTTATTCATTCTGTATTGTTCTGGGTTAGCTTCTGTATAAGGAATTCTTTTTTTACCAACATAATTTACAGTATAATCAAATTTCCAGCTTTTGATTTCATAACCCAAATTAATAAAAGCCCTGTCAGAAGCGGTAAACGGTTTTTCTAACAGTTTATCACCGTAGGTTGTTTTAACATTGAATTTTCGGTAAGCCATTCGCACATTCAGCTTCTCCACAGGAATAAAATTAAATTCGCCCTGGAAACTGTTTGAGAAAGATTTGCCCTTTAAATTATAAAATTTAATTTGCCTTGCATCTTCAAGATCAACAACAACCTGGTTGGTAAAATCGTTTCTGTAAAAATCAAAACTCAACATTGCATCTCTTTTAAACAATTGAAATTTTTGATCAACGCTGATGCCTTTGTTCCATGCCACTTCGGGGTTTAGCCCGTAAGCTTTGCCCGCAGTTCCGCTAATAATATTAACCTGCCTTGCACTTACCAATGCACCCATGTTTTCTGCAAAAATGTTTGCTGTTCTTTGTCCCCTGCCGGCACTAACACGAATCACGGTATTTTTTACAGGCTCATACCGTGCATTCAACCGAGGAGTAGCAAACCATCCGAATAAATTATTATGGTCTATCCGCATGCCGGCCACCGCTGAAAATTTATCCGCTAACGTATAGGTGTATTCGAAAAACGCGCCCGGTACTATTTCAGTTCTTTTAAAAATATTTGTGTTGTATTGCTCATTATAATTATCAGCGGAAAGGCTTATACCCGTTCTAAATTTATTTGAACTATTGTTAATGATACTTTGATAAATTAAGTTGGAATAAAAATTATTTTGGCGTGCATTGTAAATAATCTGCCCGAAATAAGAATCTTGTTGAAAATCAAATCCAGAAAGCTGCAAGCCAATGCTTTTGTATCGTTTGTCAGGGAAAACATACCCGATTTTTGCAAACCCTTCGAGGCGTTGTGTTTCGATGCCTAATCCATAATGATTGGTAGATAGCTTATCTTTCAATTGATATTGCATCTCACCACCGGTTTTATCGTCCATCAGGGCTTTTACGCCAAATTGAATTTCGATTCCCTTATGATCTTCATACGCCCATTTATTAACTGCACTAAATAAATTGCCGGTTGGCAAATCGCGAAATCCATCTTTATTAAAATCTACTTTATTGTTCAGAAAATCATCATGCAGCAATAAAGCCGTTGACCATCTGTCGCCCAAATGATGCGCAAGATTTAAATTAAAATCTGTTTTGCCCATGTCATTCACATAGCCATTCGCATATATTTTTTCAGCCGTTACAGGATTTTTCAGTTCAACATTTATCTGGCCAGCGATACTTTCATATCCATTGGCAACAGAGCCGGTTCCTTTGCTCAGTTGGATACTTTCTATCCACGGCCCGGCAATACTATTCAGGCCAAGCGGCGTCGCAAGCCCACGCGGACCTGGCAGATTTTCAACAGTCAATTGGGTATACACACCTGCAAGGCCCAACAATTGAATTTGTTTGGAACCGGTAACAGCATCGCTGTAAGAAACATCAACACTCGGATTGGTTTCAAAGCTTTCACTAAGATTACAACAGGCGGCTTTTAAAAGATCCGCAGAATTGAGTGTCATATTTCTCATCGGGCCCATCAGATTAATATAGGAAAATTTAGGTTTTCCCTTAATGGTAATTCCTTTCAACTGGCCGCTGGATGCCAATACAATCTGAAGGTGGCCCTCGCCTGTGATTTCTGTCGAATCCGTCTGAAATCCCACATAGCTTACCACCAACTTTGCCTTGTCTGCACCACGTTGAATGGTAAAAAATCCACTCTTGTCTGATACGGTTCCATCGTGAGATCCACTCCAATAAATACTTGCGCCTTCAAGTGGAGAAAGGTTGCCTTTGCTATCTTCGGATAACACCACACCACTTACTGGATTTGCCGAAACACCTTCAGTAGTTGCGTGACTATGGTCATTCTTTTCACGGTATCGACAGCAGGCAGGAAGCGACTGATAAATCTTATCATCTGCTTTTTTATCTTCGAGGTCGTGGCCCACTGCCAAAATTTTAGACTGTATTTTTTCGATTTGAATTTTTGAAGTATCAAAAACCACTTTTAGCATTTTCGTATTGACATCCCAGGAAGCTGAATCAACCCCTCTTATCTTCAACGCTCCTTCTATCCTCTGTTTGCATTCCACACAATTACCAAAAACCTTAAAAGAAACTGCCTTATCGTTAATATTTTTTTGCGAAAAAGACTGGCTAAAAGTGAACAGGGTTACAATTAAAACAAAGATGTATTTGATACTGGCATGCTGTATTAATGTCTTTAAAAAATATATCGGATTTACTTTAAAATTGCACATAAAACTGAATTGATACGGTTTATAAATCTTTCATCATACCGGATAAAAAAATAAGTTTCTATCTGGCAAGATTTAATGAATAAAAACAGGCTGGCTTCAAAGCCGCCTTCATTTAGAAAAATAAACCGGTATTAAATCAGGAATGTGCAGAGTACTGCGCAATAATTTAAATGACTTCGGGGAAAAATAAAACGCTCTGCAGAGTTATGCTTTACATGAAGAGAAAGCGGATTATTATAAGTGAAAATCGCTTTGGGAAGCGTAACGGGCAATATTTCAATTTTGTGGTAAGTATTGCCTGGAAGATTTTGCTCTAAAGTCGATTTTAAAACTTTAACGTGGTCTGTGCAACAATCTTTAGGCGCATCACTATGCTGGCCACAATTCATGCACGGGCTTTCTGAATCTATATTCACTTCCCACGCTACTATTTTATCCATGCATTGATGGATATAGAGCGTTGCCCCGGATGATGAAGCCAGGTAAACAAAGGATAATAAAAGAAGAAAAAGCTTTTTTAGCATAAAGCCCCAAAGTTAACAGTAAACGAACGAAAAAGCCTTATTTTAATTGTTAAGGAATTATCATTACTTAAGTAACCTCTTTCTGATTTAGACGAATAGGTTATTACTAAACATAACCTATTTTTGGAAATACTTCAACACACGAATCATGAAAAAAATTTTTCTATTAAGCTTAATTGCTTTTATTCTTTCATCCGGCGCAGCAGCGCAAAAATTTAAACCTTTATTCAACGGCCACGACCTTTCGGGCTGGAAAATAAATGGTACAGAAAAGTGGTATGTAAAAAATGGCGAACTCATTGCCGAAAGCGGCCCTGATAAAGAATATGGCTACCTTACAACCGAAAAACCCTACAAAAATTTCGTACTCACTCTTGATTTCAAACAGGAAGAAAATGGAAACAGTGGTGTTTTTTTCCGTTCGTCTGTAGAAGGAACAAAAATCAGCGGCTGGCAGGTAGAAGTAGCGCCACCGGACCTTCACAGCGGCGGAATTTACGAATCTTATGGAAGAGGATGGTTGATAAAACCCGATGCTGAAGGTGAAAAAGCTTTGAAATTCGGCGAATGGAATACAATGAAAATTGAAGTGAAGGGCGACGAAGTAACCACATGGCTCAATGGCAAAAAAATGGTGCATCTGAAAGATTCATTAATTGGCAAAGGAAAGGGAGTTATCGCCCTGCAAATACACTCCGGCGGAGGTATTAAAGTAGCGTGGAAAAACATCATGATTAAAGAATTGAAATAAATCTTATGCCGGAACCTGCGCATAAATTTAAATTATCTAACTGTTCATTCTCATGAAAGCCATTAAATACAAAAATTCATTATTGTACAAAATATCGGGTAATGGCTCCGTAAAACCCTCTTATCTTTTGGGCACCATGCATCTTGTATGCGCAAAAAAATTTTATTTAAAGAGTAAAATAGAAAGTGCAATAAGCAAATGCAATTTATTTTACATGGAAGTAAATATTGATGACGTGAATGAAATACAGTTGATGCAGGAAG
Source organism: Ginsengibacter sp. (assembly GCA_051954975.1). Lineage (GTDB taxonomy): Bacteria > Bacteroidota > Bacteroidia > Chitinophagales > Chitinophagaceae > Ginsengibacter. Next base: position 59,917 of record JBQCHE010000003.1, read on the forward strand.
AATTGCCGGCATTGGCCGATTTTTCAGAGTGGCTTACCGAAAGTGAGCAGGAAGAGATGAATCAATTATTGCAAACTCAATTTAATTTTTCCCTGCAGGAGGTAAAAGAATCGTCACCCATAGAAATTATGAACCGGATGATTGTGGATGCAATTGATTGCGATGACAAAAAATCGATAGAGCACGAGTTATTAAAAATCGCGCGCGAAAACGGGCTCACAACCGGCGGACTGGAAACTGCTTTGCAACAAATAAAAATTGCACAAAAAGTTTTTACAGGCAAAGAATTGTTGCACCAGTTAAAATCAGCCGATGACTACAAAGAAATTTTTAAACAAATTATGAATGCCTACAATGCTGAGAATATGCAAGAGCTTGCGGCATTGGTGGCCAACGAAAATTTTATGAGTGAAAGAGCCAGTCATATCCTCGTAAACGAAAGAAACAGGCGCTGGGTAAAAGTAATATCAAAACTGATTGAAAGAAACAGCACCTTCATTGCTGTAGGAGCTGGCCACTTACCCGGAAAACAGGGACTGATACAATTATTGAAAAACAAAGGATATTCCGTGAATCCTGTGTACAGGTAGAATCCGTCGGGTAATTTCAGACGTCATTTTTCGGGCTAACTGAAATATAATCTACTACTATGTGTGAGTTAAAAATCAACTCACCTCTTCTGCCTTATACCCTACTTTTTTAAGCACTTCATTTACCTCTGCCTCAGTTGTATTTTCTGTAGCGATTGTCAAAATCTTTTTCGGATTCTTTATATCAACTTCCCATTTGCTTTCACCAAATTTTTCATTTAAAACGGGGGTAACTTTGGCAACACAGTCGCCGCACATGATATTTGTTTTGAATTGTTTTTCTTTCATTTTTAGGTTAATTTTTGTTCTAATTAATTTAACTTCCCTTCCCATACAAAAATCCAACATCTTGGTCACGCACGTGGCAGGCAAGTTAAAATAAATATCTTCGATATTTTATCGTTTACTGTCACAAGGTAAAAACTAAATAAGTATTGATTGATTAAATTTGCGCCATGTCAAACGGGAGAACGGTAGCACTTCACACTTTAGGTTGTAAATTAAATTATTCTGAAACCTCAGCAGTAGAGCGCTTGCTGCAGAACGATGGTTTTACTACCAAAGATTTTACTGATAAAGCTGATGTGTATGTTATCAATACATGTTCTGTAACCGATAATGCCGATAAAGAATGCAGGCAACTGGTAAGAAGAGTGCAAAGAAAAGCCCCGGAGGCTTTAGTGGTGATTATGGGATGCTATGCGCAGCTTAAGCCAAAAGAAATTGCCGAAATTCCGGGAGTGGATTTAGTATTAGGCGCATCAGAAAAATTCAACATCACTTCGCATTTGAAAGATTTAACACATGGCGATAGCGCCAAAATATGTAGTTGCGAAATTGAAGATGTGGAAGGGTTTCATTCCTCCTTTTCATTAAACAGCAGGACCCGCACATTTTTAAAAGTGCAGGATGGATGTGACTACAATTGTTCATTTTGCACTATACCGATGGCTCGCGGCAAAAGCCGAAGCAACTCAACGGCAAATGTTTTGTCAGAAATAAAAAAAATTGCCAGCCAGGGCGTTAAAGAAATCGTACTTACAGGCATTAACCTCGGCGATTTTGGAAAAGACGGATCTGGAAAAAAAACCGGAGAAAATTTTTATTCATTAATAAAAAATATTGAGCAGTTTGATGGCGTAAGCCGCTACCGGATTTCTTCTATTGAGCCGAATTTATTAACAGAAGAAATCATCAATCTTGTTGCCGGGAGTCCGAAATTTATGCCCCATTTCCATATTCCTCTTCAAAGTGGCAGCAATAAAATTCTTGGATTGATGCGAAGAAGATACAGGAGGGAACTTTATGCTGAAAAAGTTCATCTTATAAAAAAACTGATTCCGGAGTGCTGTATTGGTGTAGATGTAATCACCGGGTTTCCTGGAGAAACAGATGAGGATTTTGCGGAAACTGTAGATTTTCTGAACGCTTTGGATGTATCCTACTTTCATGTATTCACTTATTCGGAAAGAGACAATACACACGCTTTGTCTATAACGCCTGTGGTGCCTGTTCACACCCGCCATGAAAGAACAAAAATCTTGCGCTCATTATCGTATAAAAAAATGCAACTGTTTGCCCACAGCCACAAAGGAGAGATCAGGAAAGTTTTGTTTGAAGGCCAGAATAAAAATGGAATGATGGAAGGGTTTACTGATAACTATATAAAAGTTTCCGTGCCTTACAAAGAAGAATGGACTAATGAAATTATAGACTGGAAACTTTAAGCATAATCCGTTTTTATTATCTTACATTTATATATAAATTATTCACCAGACTATTTACAATGAACAAATTAGTACGAGGTTTAATAGCCGCATACGGCGCTAAAAAATTGGGTGGCGGATGCCTGGGAACAATCGTAGTGTTTTTCATTATTTATATGCTTTTGGGGCACGTCCATTGCTGACATAACTTGTTTTTTAGCTTCATTCTTTTCCCTTCCGTTTCTTCCATTCTAAATCATTTACAGCCTTTTCACAGCTTGTGTTTCGAAGATTTGTAGAAATTATTACCAAGTAAATCTTCGACTTCTTTTATATCTGATCAGCTTTCGTATTTAACAAACGTCGCTATTACCTTGGTCCTAATGACTTTAGTAGCCTGCAATGCAACGCTGCTCAATTTTGGTTAGTGGTGGCATAATCTTTTATTATTCCTAACATATTTATTAGATTTTCTAAAACCCCTACGCTATGAAAAAAATAATTTTATCCATTTTACCCGTTTTATTCTGCTTTGCTGTAAAATCACAAACCATCACGGCAGGCGCTGACAAATCTTTTACTGCATCTCTTAATGATTACTCAACTTATGCGTGGTCAAAAAATATTGATCAAATTCCTTCGGATGCAAGGTATGTAAGCTCATCGGGTGTTGAATTCGTAAGGAGTAACATTAAAAATGCAATTGTTTTTACCAAATTTGTTTTCCATGCAAAAAATAATTAAATAATCATCGCCCGGAATTTAGTCATCTGATGCATGTTCGGGCGATTGCTTTTTAAAAGAATTTTTATGAAGTACTTCAGGCCACTTTCACCATCAATGATTCAAAAATTAAAAGATTGCCGCCAGTCTGAATTAGAGGGTGAAAATAAAAAGCATTGTACAATGGAAGATATGAGCTATGCGGTAGCTCCATTATTTAAAAGAGGCTTAATAGAAATCAAAAAAGAACGGGTCGAAAATAAAATGTTGCATTGCATCCATCTTACACAGGATGGAATTGATTATCTCGAAAAATTAGATATCGTAGAAAAAAAAGTGCGAAAGGAATCAGAAAGCCAAACAGGGTAAGGTTTACATTTTCACCACTTTTTCTTTTTTGAAAACCGGAAGAGTAAAGTGAAAAGTAGAACCTTCCCCAATCTTGCTTTCAACCCATATTCTGCCTTTATGGCCTTTTATTATTTCAGAGCAAATATATAAGCCAACTCCGGAGCCGGAAAATGAACTGGCCGAACCCCTGACTCTAAAAAAACGAAGAAAAATATTTTTGATGTCTTTTTTCGGAATGCCGATGCCTTCATCTCTGATGTCTACCTGAACTTTATTCCCTACCACGTTTGTGCTTACATAAATATTTCCTTGCGTAGCCCTGCTATATTTAATAGCATTGTCTAAAATATTGATGATTACCTGTTCTATTTTTTCGCGATCAACGTTTACGATTAATTCTTTCGGACTTCTATCAAAAAAGATAGTATGGCTACTTGTGGTCTGCTGAAGATCGGCCACTTCTTCGGCAAGCAAATCGTTTAAATTAAGAACTGTCGGTTTGAGCTCAAGTTTGCCCGCTTCGATTTTGGAAACATCGAGCAGGTTGGTTACCAGCTCAGATAATTTATCTACCTGTTTCAATACTTTTTTTACAAAAGACACATTTTCACTGTCCTTCATCATCTCCAGCAAAATTTGCAGATTAGCCATGATAACGGTGAGAGGCGTTTTTAATTCATGGCTTGCCATCACCATAAACTCATCCTTGTACTTATTTAATTGTTGTAATCTTTTGGTATAGAGCGCCCGTTGTTTTTCAGCCTCAATTCGAGCTGAAATGTCGCGTGCTATTTTGGAAGCCCCAATAATTTTGCCACTGCTATTTTTTAATGGAGATATGGTTAATGAAATATTTCTTAATGTTCCATCCTTGGATTTCCTTATTGTTTCGAAATGATCAATTTTCTCACCCCTTTTCAGGCTTTCAATAATAGCATTTTCCTCATGAAGCCGGTCATTTGGAATTATGATCGAAATATGCTTTCCAAGTGCTTCTTCTTCTGTAAATCCAAACAAACGCGTGGCAGAAGCGTTCCAACTGGTGATAATGCCCTCGAGCGTTTTACTGATAATCGCATCATCTGAAGAATTCACAATGGCAGCCAGGATTGCCTGTTTTTCTTCGTGACGATACCTTTCGGATATATCCCGCAATATAGTAGCAGCAGCAACAATATTTCCTTTATTGTTTTTTATGGGAGACACATTTAATAAAACCAATTTTTTTGAACCATCACGACTGACTCTGGTAGCTTCAAGATTTTGAACCTTCTCGCCTTTGCGAATTTTTTCGCTAATCATATTTTCTCCAACCAGGCTGTCTGAAGGAATAATCATGGAAATATTTCTTCCAAGAGCTTCTTTTTCTTCATATCCGAATAACCTGGTAGCCGCGGGATTCCAACTTATGATGGTTCCCTCCAATGTTTTACCGATAATTGCGTCCTCTGATGAATCCACAATTGCCGGCAACATCTCGATTTTTCCTTCTACTTTCTTTTCGTCAATGGTAGATAATGAATTTTTCTCACCCTCCTCTTTAACCAGGTTTGGAAATTTCATCTGCAAAATTTCTTTTTATAAAATTAATTAAGCCTATATATTTATTTTTACCCTCGCTGAACGGCTTGGCTCACACGCCAAATTAAAAATGCCAGAAGCCGCTCTATAACACTACAATGTAATCAAAATAAAAATAAGAAAATAGATTTTTTACCTCTTTACTGGAGAAGCCAAATAAAGTTAATAATAAATTAAAAAGCGGCTTACTGAGAAGCCGCTAACCAAATAGAAACCTAAACATTGAACTTAAAAAGGAAGATCATCCGCGGGCTCATCCATGTCGTCCACTACCTGAGTTGACTTCGCCCCTGATGAAGAAGGGTAGCTACCGGTAGCATTTCCCGTTGGATTTGGCGTTCCACCAGATTCATTTTTATTTCCTAACAATTGAATTCTAAACACATTCATTTTTAAAGAAGCCGCATTTTGGTTTTCTTTATTGAGGTAGCCTTCTGCTTCGGGATTTCCTTCTGCATATACCAATTGGCCTTTTTTAAGGTATTGGGCTATAGCTGGCCTTTCCGTCCAATAAGCACATCGTACCCAGGTGGTTTTCTCAACCTGGTTTCCCTGCGAATCTTTATATTTTTCCGAATGTGCTACCGGAAAATTAATTACTGTCCTTCCGTTGACTTCATTTGTGGTACAGTCAGCTCCGAGATGACCTATAATTTGCAACTTAATCATGAGTTAAATTTTGATGTTAATGATGTATTTAAAAAATTGAGTAAAGCGATGCATAATACCGAATAAATGCAAAAGCACAAACTTATGGATAATTAATTCATCTTCTTTTTTAAAGAGCTTACCTGGTCCTGTAAATTGCTCACAAGATTGACAAGAGAATCGACATCCCATCTCTGTTGTTGGGTCACTTTATTAATGATAGCCTGAGCCTGCCACATTTCAAGAACATCTGCTGCCTGAACCTGATAAGGCTGAAAAGCGGGATTATTACTTATAAGCGTTAATTTGTTTTTATTCTTATTATTTTTTACGACGCGCTTATAAACGATTCCTTCATTTTTACTTACTACGATATAGGCTGCATTGTTTTTAACATTTTCGACGTTTTCTACCCTTTCTCCCACAATAACGCTTCCGCTTGGGGTTGGCAACATACTATCCCCTATGATTTCAAACGCCCGGTAAGTACCGCCGGTGAGCATAGGAAGCGTGAATGTATTCAATTCATCAATAAATTCACTGTCAGCGTACCCGGCAAGATAACCCGCTGCAGCTTTTACCGGAACAAAATGAATTATATTTCTATCCGCACTCATCATTTTCATCTGCCTTCTTTTTGCAAGATAATTGCTGCCTTGTGTTTCTGCCATATTTTGCAACAAAAGTTCGTCGAGTGAAACTTTGAATATTTCTGCAATCGTTTCGAGAACATCGAGCCTGGGATCAGCTCTCTCCTCTTCGTAAGCGCCAAGCAACGACCTTTTAATTCCCAGTTTTGTCGAAAATTCCTGCTGTGTCCAACCGCGCAATTTGCGAAGATATTTAAGGTTTTGACCTGCCTGTGACATAAAAACTAATTTATTTAGGTCAAATATACTAATTAATTTAGTTAAAAAAATTATTTTTTTAGCCGTTGCCCAAACCAGCAAAAATTAGCAAGAAGATAAAATGAAAATGATATTTTCTAAATCCATCTTTCTACCACACCTAACAAATCTTTTATTTGAAAAGGCTTTTCAATAAAATCGTCGGCCCCGGCTTCTTTGGCCATTTTTCCAATCCCGGGGGTAGCTGAAACTATTATAACGGGAATATCCTTTGTAGTGTTTTGGCTTTTCAAAAACTTACAGACTTTTAAACCGTCCTGACCACTCAATTGCCGGTCGAGCACGAATAGGTCCGGACGTTTATAATTGTTTTCAAGAATAGATAAACCTTCGCCAAGTACCTGTACATCATAACCGGCCCGTTCGAATATTAGTCGAAAAATATCCTGAACTCCTTCATCATCGTCAGTAATAAGAATTCGTTTTTTCATTTCATAAGGTTTTCAAAAAAAATTTGAATCAAAGAGCATACCGCATTATCCGTTTATAAGTAGTTTACTTATTTTAAAACCAATAGTATCCGGATATTGTGGCAAATACAGTAAAGCAATAAAAAGGCTGTGTTTTAAATTTCTGGCTTGTGATGAACAACAATTATGTTGGAATCGATATAACGTTCATATTGAGCCATAAGTAGGATTAATGTAATAATTTGGGGAGCATTCTACACAACCGTTTCAAAATTAACCATTACGTTAACCAAAATTCAACGTAGCGCTTCCTAATCTAAATGAAAAACCCTTTCCGGTGCCCGGAAAGGGATAGCTATTTAAAAATATTGGTCTTATTAAATTCTGAAATGGGCAAATGCCTTATTTGCATCAGCCATACGATGGGTATCTTCTTTCTTTTTGAAAGCAGCGCCTTCGCCTTTGCTTGCAGCAATAATTTCGTTGGCTAATTTTTCAGACATGCTTCGTCCGTTTCGGTCGCGGCTATATTTGATTAGCCATTTTATGCTTAAAGAGATTTTCCTGTCGGCTCTTACTTCAGAGGGTATTTGAAAGGTAGCTCCTCCGATTCTGCGGCTTTTAACTTCTACGCCGGGAGTAACATTTGCAAGCGCTTTTTTCCAAATTTCATATCCGTCTTCACCCGTTGTTTTAGAAACTCTTTCCAAAGCATCATAAAATATACTGTAGGCGCCGCTTTTTTTGCCTTCCCACATTAAATTGTTTACAAATCGGGTAACCAACTTATCCTGAAATTTTGGGTCAGGCGCTAATGGAAGTTTTTTTGCTTGTGCTTTACGCATTGTTATTTTAAAATATTAATTCTTTTTTGAATCAGGTTAATAATTTATATACTCTTACTTTTTGGCCTTTTCTTTTTTAGTTCCGTATTTGGAACGGCTTTGCTTACGATCTTTTACACCGGCTGTATCCAGGCTACCGCGAACGATATGATAACGTACACCGGGAAGATCCTTTACCCTACCCCCACGAAGCAATACAATTGAGTGTTCCTGTAAATTGTGGCCTTCTCCGGGTATATAGGCAATTACCTCAATTTTATTCGTGAGCCTTACCTTCGCCACTTTACGCAAAGCAGAGTTAGGTTTTTTGGGCGTAGTTGTATATACTCTTGTACAAACGCCCCTTCTTTGAGGGCAGCTATCCAAAGCTCTTGATTTGCTTTTTGCTCTTATAATTGTTCTTCCTTTTCTTACTAATTGTTGAATTGTAGGCATTATCTTTTACCTGATTTTTTTGGACGGCAAAGGTAAGCGTCGGTTTGGTAAAAACCAAAATTATTTGAGTACTATAACATTTTCGGACATGTTCGTTAATCTTGTCAAATTTTCCATAACCAACCGTATTTATCTTCCGTTTTTCCTTCTTTAATATCGTTTAACGTTCTTCCGATTTGGGGAGCAATTTTCCACTTTTCTGTTTCAAATGTCATTACAAAATCATTATAACAAAGCTCTTTTACCATCGATATTGTGGCAGCGGTTCCCGTGCCAAATACTTCGCTTAATTGCCCGTTTTTATAAGCATCCACAATTTCATCGATGCTAATCGGTCTTTCCTCCACCTGAATGCCCATATCTTTGATCAATTGGATAACGCTGGCCCGCGTTACACCAGCCAGGATGGTATCTTCCAGTGCAGGAGTAAGGGCTTTCTTATTAACGATAAAAAAAACATTCATCGTTCCGCATTCCTGTACATATTTGTGCTCAAAAGCATCCGTCCACAAAACCTGGTCGTAGCCTTTTTTCCTGGCTTCTTCTGTTGCATACATAGAAGCTCCATAGTTTCCTGCATTTTTTGCAAATCCTACTCCACCGCGAACTGCCCGTACATATTCCTGTTCCACATAAATGCGCATTGGCGCGCTGTAATACGGCCCCGTAGGACTTAGGATGATCAGAAATTTGTAGCTGCTGCCCGGCTTAACGCCAATCACATTATCAGTAGCAAACATGAATGGGCGTATATACAAGGAATGGTCAGGCCTGTGTGGTATCCATTCTTCATCAATTTTTACCAATTGCCTCATTCCTTCCATGAAAATTTCTTCCGGAACCTGGGGCATTTTCATTCTTTCAGCAGAAATATTGAATCTTCTAAAATTGTCAATTGGCCGGAATAAAAAAGTTTCGCCTTCTTCATTCTTATAAGCCTTAATACCCTCGAAAATTGACTGGCCATAATGAATAGCTGCACAAGCAGGATCAATACTAATTGGCTGGTAAGGTTTGATTTCCGGTGGGCCCCATGCTCCCTCCTTATAATTTACCTCCAGCATGTGATCGGTAAAATATTTTCCAAATGGCAAGTTATTGGCATCCAGTTGAGCAAGTTTGCTATTTGTTACTTTTGTGATTTTGATATCATCTGCGGCCGTCATTATCTTTAAATTTGCCACAAAGAAACGAAAAAAAGAAGGAGAAAAAATTTATGAGTCTGGATAATATGCTACTTACTCAGCAATCATGTGCAATTTTATATCCTCGTAGTTTGGTTGAGAACGACGACAGAAAAAGCGAAAGTAATACTGAACCAGATTTCTCTATTAGCAGCCTCGGGCAAAACCAAAGTCATATATTATTTATAATTAACAATTCTGATTATAAATTTCTGAGTGATGATGAGATGGAAGTTTTAGGCAAACTTTTAACCGCCTGTAACCTTTCTATGGCTGACATTGCCCTGGTGAATTATTATTTTAATCAATGCGATTACCAGCAGTTTAACCAGCGGTTTACCCCAAAAAAAACATTGATTTTTGGAGTCAAAACTACCGAACTTCAATTACCCTTCGACATTCCACACTTCCAGGTGCAACCATTTCAAACTCAATTATATCTGACCGCCCCTGGTTTTGAAACGTTTTTGAAAAATACTGATTTGAAAAGGCAGTTATGGGCAAGCCTGCAAAAATTATTTTTGTGATATGAACACCATTATTTTCGCCACAAATAATCAAAATAAGGTTTCTGAAGTTAAAAGAATAGTATTGGGGAAATTTAATATTATTTCCCTTAAGGAAGCCGGAATTGACATCGATATCGAAGAACCGTTTGATACGTTAAAAGAAAATGCAAAGCAAAAAGCAAAAGTGATTTATGAACTTTCACATCAGGATTGCTTTTCTGAGGATACTGGCCTGGAAGTAAAATCGCTGGCTGGCGAACCGGGCGTAAAAAGCGCGAGGTATGCCGGCGAGGCACGATCTTTTGAAAATAACATTGATAAACTTTTAAGTAAATTAGCCGACACAACGGACCGGTCAGCAAGATTTAGAACCGTAATTTGTCTGATGTGGAAAGGGAACACCCTGTTTTTTGAAGGCATCTGCCAAGGCAGCATCCTTTCAGAACGTAGAGGAAGCTCGGGTTTTGGCTACGATCCGGTTTTTGTGCCGGACGGCTCTGTAAAAAGCTTTGCAGAAATGACTATGTCGGAAAAAAACGTTTTTAGTCACAGAAGAAAAGCAATTGAAATGCTAACTGATTATTTGATAAGTTGTTCATGACTTTAAAAATCTGATATTTCGAAAACCTATAAAATTTGATTACCCGAGGCAACCATACTCCCTCAGAAAGCGACTTAATAAAAGGTTGCATAGAAGGAAATCCGGAAATGCAAAAGCTGCTGTATGAAAGATTTTCTTCAAAAATGTATGGCGTTTGCCTCCGGTATACTGAAAATGTAGAAGATGCAAATGACGTGATGCAGGAGGGTTTTATTAAGGTGTATAAAAGCCTGCCAAAATTCAGAGGTGAAGGATCGTTTGAAGGATGGATAAGGCGTATATTTATCAATACTTCAATTGAACATTTTAGAAAAAAGGTGAAGTTGTACAATGTGAATGAAGTTCATGAAAACACGATTGAAGATGCAGAACTTGATGCGCTGGATGCTTTGGCCACAAAAGATATTCTGAATATAATAAATGAATTATCGCCGGGGTATAAGCAGGTTTTCAATATGCATGTGGTGGAAGGATATTCCCACAAGGAAATTGCAGATATATTAGGGATTACTGAAGGCACCAGCAAATCTCAATTGGCAAGAGCTAAAGGCGCACTCAAAAAAATTATTGAATCAAGAGCGGATAGAATAAAAAATAACGATAAAGAAGAAAAGAAGTAAAGCGATTATATTTACAAAAATGCAAAACTTTAAAAACAAACTGTACGATTTTGAAGCGGCTCCTCCTGAACATATTTGGGCCGATATCAGAGAAGATTTATACGACAATGCTATCATAAAAAGAACCGGCCATAAAAAATCAAATAAATTATATTACCTCGCAATAGCTGCAGCATCTTTGACAATCATTTTCTTAGGCTCATTGTTCTTCAAAAAAAATTCGCCGGCTCCCTCTGGTGTTGCAACGAGTGTTTCTCCTGAAAAATTGAGAGATTCAATGGCATTGAATCATAAAATTCTGGAATCTATTATACACAGCCCAAAAGAAAAGCATGAAATCGTTTTAAACAAGTTACAATCCGCCGATATTCCCAAAAAATATATTACTGTAGCCGGACCTGAGGGACATCCGGTAAAAATTTCACCAAAGGCAGCCACGTTAATCATCGCAGCCAATAATGATTTTCCCCCAAAACCGACCTGGAGCAAAAAAGTAGATAAATGGCAAAAGCTCATGCTGAGCAGTACAATGTCTCCTACTTTCGCAGGTATCGCCGACCTGGTGGTTGACGCTTCCAATATGGAAAAGCTGCAATAATCATTTTCAACAATGTCGCGCCTAAAAATTGATTTACCTGAACGCCGGTTGGCATCTTTCACTATTCCCGTCAGAATCACTGATGTAAATTATGGCAATCACGTAGGCAATAATGCGATGATTGAAATAATCCACGAAGCGCGGTTCAGATTTTTGCAGAAATATGGCTTTACCGAACTTGATGCGGGCGGTATTGCCCTCATTATGAGTTCTATTTCGGTAGAATTTAAGAATGAATGCTTTTATAGCGATTTGCTTGAGGTAGAACTCTATGTTGGAGAAATATCGCGTGTCGAATTTGAATTGTTTTATAAAGTCCATACTGAGAGAAATGGGAAAATCGTCTTGATTGCGCTCGCAAAAACTACAATGGTGGGTTTCGATTATGAAGTAAAAAAAGTCAAGTCTATTCCCTTATTACTGAAAGATATTCTGGCAAATTGAAAATAAAAATATTCAATATTTATCGGTTTACTGATTAACGGCATTCCATATTTTCCAGCTTTCTTCGGCCTGGATAGCTAACATTTTTGAACCATTTTCAACGGTTGCGCCCTTCTTCTCCGCAAGTGAAAGAAATAAAGTTTTTGAAGGATTATATACAAGATCAAAAAAATAATGTTGGTTCGTAATGTGTTCATAAGGCAGAGAAGGGCATTCATTTATATTTGGGAAGGTGCCGAGCGGGGTGGTATTTATAAAAATCTGAAAGTCGTTCATCGTTTTCACGGTAATGTCATCATAGGAAATTACAGAATTCCCATTTTTTTTACTCCTCGATGCTTTCAAAAAGTCAATATTCAATTTTTGCAAAACGTAGGCGACTGCAAGTGAAGCTCCTCCTGTGCCAAGAATAATTGCCTTTTGATGAATCGGCTTTAAATGAGGCGCAAAAGATTGTTCAAAACCAGCAACGTCGGTATTAAACCCTTCCCATTTGCCATTTTTTATTTTGATGCAATTACAAGCCTGGATTCGGCTGCATTCGTCAGATAACCTGTCAAGAAAAGGAAGAATAGCCGTTTTATAAGGAATGGTCACATTCAGGCCTTGCAATCCGGCGTCTTTTTTAAAACCAGGAATTTCGATATTGAGATCGCGGACTTCAAAATTACGATACTCACAATCAACAATATTTTCTTTTCTGAATTTTTCAAAAAAATATTTTTCAGAAAATGAATGGCCTAATGAACGGCCAATTAAGCCGTAAATTTTCATGATAAAATTTTAAATGCTATTACAGCACAGGGTTTTTATTTTAAGCAGATTCTTTTTCCAGGTATAGATGGAAAGTATCACCGCGCAAACCCACCCGCATCGCTTCAAGCGGGATAATTTCGGATGGAGCGATATTTCCGAGATTCGCATTGCATCCTACCAGCTCAAGAAAATAAAGCTGCTGTGCCTTTTGAGGCGCTTCCCAAAGAATTTTTTCTGCAGGAATTTTTGTCAAAATTTCATTCACCAAACCCTGGCGAACCTCACCGCTATCACGGTACAGGCCTACGTTTCCCGCTTCCCTTGCCTCAGCAATCACGTAGGAAGCTCCCGCTTCTAATTCCGCACTCATTTGTTCAATCCACTTATACGGGGGCATGATATTAGTAGCATCTTTACTTCCTACTTCGCTAAGCACTGTTCCATATTTGGTAAGCTTTTCAATATATCCACATTTTTCCGCATGAGGGATGGTAATGGATCCGTCGCTCACTTCCATGTGGTTAACTTTAAAATCTTTACATAGTGCGAGGTAATCATTAAATTGATTCCTTACCAGGAAGGCTTCAAACAGAGTACCTCCAAAATAAACGGGGATATCGAAGGATTGGTACAGTTCAATTTTCTGACGAAGATGAGGCGTTACGTACGCGGTTCCAAATCCCAATTTAATAATATCAATATGGGGGCCCGCAGCGCTGATCAAATTTTTGGCTTCCTCGAGGCTCAACCCCTTATCCATGATCATGGTAATTCCAAATTTCCTCGGTTTTTCAATCCTCTTAGGAATTTGATTTAGATTAAAATTCATTTTTCAATTTTGAGATGCGCAAATATAGTTTGGCGAATGCAAAGATGTGAAAAAAACTTAAAACACCTATGATGATAAATTTATTAGACGTCCTGAAAGATTACTTTTTGCGCGATTTCCGCGGTTTTTTATTAGAGCTGATGATTTCGGCAATTGCGGGATGTTGTAGCAGGGAAGGATTTAATTCAACAAAATATTTTACAGACGAAGGTGACTGCTTCATAGCTATTTCAAGATGCAACAAAGCCTCTTTGGACTTACCTAACTCAAAAAGAACCGCTGATTTATAAAAAATAAACAACGGTTTGTTGTCAGTATTTTTTTGAGCATTGATAACTTGTTCAAGGGCTTCGTCAAAATATTCTGCATCGTATAGGCACTTAATAAGTTCTTTCCAGCCCTTTACATTTCTTGGTCTGGCTTTAATGAATTGAGTGAAATGGATTACCGCCTCTTTAATCCTTTTAATTTCAATATAGCACAGTGCCAGCGAAAAGTGAAATTCGGGTTGAGACTTATTAATACTCATGGCACTTTCAAGATTCTTAATAGCACTTTCCCAATAGCCTTCGTGCATGTAGGTGCCCGCTATTTTATAATAATAACGACTTTCAGCAGAATTCAGATGAACAGCCTTTTTGTAGTGAAACCTTGCCTGGGCCGGATTCTTCAATTTCTCATAACAATAACCAATTGCTTCATAAATTACTTCTTCCGGCATTGATAACTCCAATACTTTTTGAAGTGCTTCTATTGCCTCGCGGTATTTTCTGAGCCGTAAATAAGCATCTCCTAAATTGCGATAAGCATAATCAAATTTTTCATCTATGGCAATGGCATACAAATAAGAATCTATCGCCTTTTCATATAGTTTTAATCCCTGGTATGCCGTACCCAGGTTAAACCATGCTAGATGGGAATAAGGGAATTCGTCAATAATTTTTTCATGAATTTTGATGCTTTCCTCATTTTTACCGGTATAGTCAGCCCAAAAGCAAATTTTATAAAGCGCTTCCTCATTAGTAGCGTCTTGTTCCAAAATCGTTTGAAGACAGCTAAAAACCCGATCAAAGTCCTCATAATCGTCATATACATCTGCCAATTCAAAAAGAAGCTCTGTCTTATCCTCGCCGGAAAAATTGGTAATGGCTTCTTCAAGCAGGTGGGCCGCTTTTTCCTGGTAATCCAGCGCCAAGTAAGCGTCTGTTTTCAGAATATAAATATTAATATCAGTGCTGTCTAAAATTTCAGCCTTCTGAAGTAAATCGAGCGCCTCATGGTAGTTTTGAGTAGCGATTAATATGTCTGCCTTTTTTACAAAAAGGGAAGCTGAATATGGAAACTGGTCAATGGCAAAGTTGGCAGCTTCCAAAGCGGAAAGTAAATTATCATTTTCATCAAAATAAGAAATCAGCCGCTGAAATGACTCTTCCTCGATAAAACTGAATTTTTTGCCGGATTTAAAATTGTTATACTGTCGCAACAATTCCCTGATTTCCTCTTTTTCCTCCTGGTTCTCATTTTCTTTCATAAATATTTGACTTATGACTACAAAGTACCAACATTTTTTAAAATAAACTTCACAATTTTCCGTTTGTTTCATATAGATAAAAATTATGACGAACGGCTTTTAAATCTCATAATAGTTTCTTAATTTTGTAAAAACAATAATCACAATGTTAAAATATTCCAGAATCATAACAGTCGCAGTGCTTGTTTGCGGAATATGCTTGTTTGCTTTTGCAGACAGGGGTGGTTTTGTGAAAAAAAATAAAGCCCGGCTCAATATTGAAACTAATGGTAATTTGAAAAATTCAATTCCCTTTAATTTGAAATCAGGGCTTAGCTACCGGGGCAGTTTTTTCACTAATTCCCAAAAAATAGGGAATACTATGGTCAGCGATGCTTATATTTCATATAAAAAAGGAAATACCATTTATATTTTACCTTACAAGCAAAAAATTCTTATTCCTCAATATACCCAGGAAGAAGGTTATAAACTTATATTAAGAAGCAGAAGATAAATTTAAAGTAATTATACATTTAAAAGCCTGCAAATTTGCAGGCTTTTTTTATCTGCAAAATTTCTTATTGTTTTTGCTTTGTTTCATCATAAGTGAGCACACGGTAGCCTGAGGTTGGTATTTCAAACTCGGAAGCAGGTATAGGATTATAACTGATTGAGGCGAGCGTAAACTTTAATTTCAGTTTAGGTGTTTGCATTTCATATTGAACGGGCAGCCCGGGAAGCGTCTTAAACTGCGCGTCATACGACTTGTTTGCCAGGTTTATTTCTGTGGTATAGTAAACAGTAAAACTTTCGCCGTTTTTTAATTTTGCGATAGCTTTCTTACACGTGAAGCCTGCAATTTTTTGGGTTTCACCAGTATTCTGGAAAACAATACCTTCATATTTACTGTTATTTTGTGCCCAATTGGTAGCTGTAAGCGTTATCATGAGCTTTTGCCCGCTATAATCTTTTAATATTACGCCGGTTCCGCTAACGGCATCGTAAATAGTGGCCTCCCTTCCCAAACTGCTTATTAATTCAGTTTTGCTTTTATTGCCTTTCAAATAAATGGTGGTGGTAGCTCCATCAAACATATCAGCAATTTTTGGCTCGCCGCTTCCCGTCTCTACAGACATGTTATACATCAAAGTAGCTTCAGTCAATGTTTTTTGGCTGATGGAAGAAGTGTATACAAAAACCAGTGAAAGCAGAAATACAATAAATTTCAATTTCATACCTCAATTGATTAAAACTAAAAATCAATCATAAAGATAAAATTATCCAAATAATGGTTGCACTTACCTTTTCTTTTTTAGGGCTTCACTCTTTTCTTTCATGGCTTTTAGCTTGGCGTTGGATTGTTGCATCGCGTTTACCCTCTCCTGCCATTTACTTTGCGTAGCCGGCTTTTTCTTGTTTTCCTGCAGCTTCGCCATTATCTTATCGTGGTCAATGATGTATTTTTGAATTACAAATTGAATAAGCAGCGTAATCATATTTGAAACTGTGTAATACCATGTAAGCGCTGCCGGCATCCTGTTAAATACTCCAATCAAAACCACAGGGAAGATAAAGGGTATATATTTCATTATTGGATTGCTGTTGTCCTGCATATTACTCATGCCATATACCGAAATAAGCATGCTCGTAACAGCAGCAGTTATGGTAAATAAACTTACATGATTACCATAAAATGGAATACTGAAAGACAGGTTGAGTATGGAATCGTATGTAGATAAATCTTTGGCCCATAAAAAACTTTGATGGCGAAGGGCAATGTTCGAGTTGAAGAAATCGTACAAAGCAAAAAAGATGGGGACCTGAAACAAAGCCGGAATACAACCACCAAGCGGATTCACGCCGGCACTTTTAAATAATTTCATTTGTTCCATCCCGAAGGCCTGTTTGTCATCCTTGTATTTCGTTTTTAATTCTTCTATCTCAGGCTTCAACAGCTTCATCTTTGCACCGCTCAAATAACTTTGATAAGTAAGAGGCGAAATCAAGAGCCTGATAATTATAGTGAGCAATGCGATAACAAGGCCATAACTGGCAATTTTGCTGGAAAGGAAATTGAAAACGGGCATGATAAAGCCACGGTTTATATACTTTACGAGTGCCAGAATGCCACTACCAAGCGGAACCATATTATACATTTGGTTGCCATACGACTTTAAAATTTTATAATCGCTCGGGCCATAAAATAGCTCTAAAGGAATAGTAACATCTTTTGCTGGACTAAAATCCAATTTAAGATTCGCAGATGCTTCAGCGATAATATGTTTGCTGGTATCTTCCGGCGATTTCCAGCTAATTTCTCCGGAGTTAAATTTGTTTTTTGCAACAATAGCTGCTGCAAAAAATTGCTGATTTAACGCAAGCCATTCAACAGGCTGGTCAAATTTCTGATTATCATCTTTCCCTTTTACAATATGCTGAAAATCATAATCTCCATTTTCGACATAAGAAATATGAGATTGTTGCGTTTCCCATTCAATATCTTTTTCCTTTTTGGTAGCCTTTGCCTTCCACAATAAATTGACTGTATTATTCGGCACGAGTTGATTAGCCCCATCCAACCTTATATTAAAAGCCAACATATAATCGTCAGGCTTAATTATATATTGATGTTCAATGGATTGTCCGCCACTGGTCTGCAAGGTGAAAGTGATTTGCTGGCTGCTATCGCCAGCTGCCTGAACGGTTGACGGCGTAAAAAGAAGATCTGAGGTCTGAACTGTTTGGTTGCCCGTTTGCACAGCATAAGAAATATCATTAAAACTTCCATCCTGCAATATCAAGGGCTTCCCATCAAAAGTTTTAAAATTTTTAATAAGGATTTCTTTGGGTTGGCCTCCTTTATTCGTGAATGTAATTTTCAGTACTTTATTTTCTACAGTAAGCAACTGCTCTTTGCCGGTTGAATCTTGTTTAAAGGCTGAAGCGAGGGTATCTTTTTTTGCAGCAATAGAATCACTGATCGCCTTCATTCTGGCAGTAGTGTCTATTTTAGGCTTTAATTTATCTAAAGAATCCTGGATATGCTTTCGCTGTTGTTCAGCGGCCATCTGTCCCTTTTGAGAATAAAAAAAATATCCAAAAAATAAAAGAGCCAGCAATACAAAACCTATTACCGTATTTCTATCCATACCCATTTTAAATTAGTGTGCAAATGTAAGCAAAACTGCACTAGAGCGTTTTTGAATGATTACTGCTAAAACAAAATGCCCCCTTTTTAAAAGAGGGCATTTCGTGCGGATTGTATATTATTTTTTCGCAGGAGCTCCTTTTGCCTCAGCAGCGGGAGCAGCTTTTGATTCGGTGGCTGCGGGCGCTGCCTTAGCCTCCTCCTGTTTCAACTGACGTGTCATTGTGACTGATGCAATCGGAATACGGGGAGAATTCATAACTTCCATATTTTCAGGCTTCACATCCTGCACGCGAATATTTTCGTTTAATTTCAGATCATCGATATTTACTTCAATATTTTCTACCAAATATTTAGGAAGTGTTTTTACTTTCAATGACTTAATCTTAGTCACCAATTTTCCTCCTTCCTTTACGCCCTGAGGCGCGCCTTCAAATTTGATAGGAATATTTACCGTAACTTTTTTATCAGGTACCAGTTCCAGAAAATCCACATGAATCAGGTCGTCTGTTACTTTACCAAACTGCAAATCTTTTAATACACAATTATAAGAATTGCCGTCCACGCGAACTTCGGCCTGCATAAATTCCGGCGTGTAAATAATACCTTTGAACGCTGATGCCGGAGCAGAAAAATTTATTTCTTTTGCACCTCCGTAAATTACAGCAGGCACTTTGTCCTCAGAGCGAAGCTGGCGGGTGGCTGCTTTGCCAAATTCGGTCCTGAGTTGTCCTTCGATTGTAATTGTTTTCATTTTTAAGTTTAATTTTTTTTGAGGCGCGAAGGTAGGCGAAAAATTGGAACTTAAAGCATTATTTAGAGTGAAAAGCTGGAATAAATCAAAATAAAAATCCTGCTTTTTTGTGCTTTTACCGCAAAATCGTTTAGTCTTGAAAAAAATCCGGTTTATATCAATTAGTCAGATTCTTTTTATGCATTTTACTTCTGATAAACAGACTGTTGATGCTTTTATTTTCATACGCGTTACGTATGGCCACTGCAAAAAGATCAGCTACCGATACTACTTTAATTTTGTCGACTTTTTTTTGTATCGGAATTGTATCGCAAACCACTAACTCTTCTAAAACGCTGTTTTGAATATTTTCATACGCATTATTGCTTAAAACAGGATGAGTACAAAAGGCGCGCACACTTCTTGCCCCCTTTTCCAATAATAAACCCGCACTTTTACACAACGTACCTCCGGTATCACAGATATCATCTATCAGTACAATATCACGGTTAGTTACATCGCCAATTACCACCATGCTTGCTATTTCATTGGCTCTTCTTCGGTGCTTATCACAGATTACCATGTCTACTTCAAAATAACTGGCAATTTCCCTGATCCTATTTGCACTGCCCACATCAGGCGCGGCAAAAGTTAAATTTTCAAGGTCGAGGTCTTCTATATAAGGAATATAAATCGCAGACGAATCGAGGTGATCTACAGGAATATCAAAATATCCCTGGATTTGCGGCGCATGGAGATCCATGGTAATGATCCTATCGGCGCCGGCAGCCACAATCATGTTCGCTACCAATTTAGACCCTATGGCCACCCTCGGCTTATCTTTCCTGTCCTGTCTTGCATAGCCATAATAAGGAATTACAGCAATTACCTTGTCTGCCGAAGCTCTTTTTGCAGCATCAATCATAAGCAGCAATTCCATCAGGTTATCAGTAGGTGAAAAAGTGCTTTGTATCAAAAAAACAAATTGCCCCCGTATGCTTTCTACATATTCTACCCCGATTTCCCCGTCGCTAAATTTTTGAATATTTATTTTACCCAAAGGCTCCCCAAATCTTAGTGCTATTTGTTTGGCAAGATATTGAGAGCCGGTTCCCGAAAAGAGTTTTACGTTCGGATGCATGCTATTAATAGTTGTTAGATAATTAGTTTGGCGAAATTATAATTAATATTTTTGGAAATAAACTCTGATTTATGGAAAGTACTAACAAGTCATCCACCTCCATAAAAAACTGGGCAATGGATGACAGGCCGCGGGAAAAGCTTTTGTCTAAAGGAAGGGAAAGTTTAAGCGATTCAGAACTACTTGCCATTTTAATTAATAGCGGCAGCGGCAAGGAAAGTGCACTTGATTTAGCAAAAAAAGTGTTGAACTTAAGCGAAAATAATCTTGATGAACTTGGAAAAATTTCTATCAAAGATCTCAAAACCATTAAAGGAATCGGTGAAGCCCGCGCTGTAACAATCATTGCCGCATTGGAATTAGGAAGGAGGCGGCACGGAACTACGCTCCTCGATAAAAAACGCATTCATTCCAGCTCTCAATTAGCCAGTTTCTTAAAATCTTCTCTAAAAGATTATACCTATGAAGTTTTCGCGGTGGTTTTTATGAATGTTTCAGGAAAGGTGAAGCATTTCGAAATCTTAAGCAGAGGAGGAATAAATCAAACCATCGTTGATCCGAGAATTATATTTTTGAAAGCGCTGGAAGTGCAGGCAACCTCTTTAGTGTTATGCCACAATCATCCCTCGGGAAGCCTGAAGCCGAGCCGCGCAGATGAAGAACTCACCGCCAAATTAAAAAACGCCGGAAAACTGCTGGATATAAAGGTAATGGACCATCTTATCGTGAGCGATGAAGGTTATTACAGCTTTGCAGATGAAGGTTTGATGTAAATTCTGCGTATCCAAAAAATTGAATGGCTTGGCTCAGGCCTGGGCAGTTGGCCCGCCAAAATTCATTGGCAATTCCACTGCCTCTAAATCCTGGATTGGCCCATTGGTGGCTTCAAATTTCTTTACATTTTCAATCATAGCTTTCATAAAGCGCTTTGCATGAGACGGAGTGAGAATGATACGGCTTTTCACTTTACTTTTTGGTGTTCCGGGCATCACATTTACAAAATCTACTACAAATTCAGCGTGGCTGTGAGTAATAATGGCAAGGTTGGCATATTGTCCCTCAGATACTTCTTCCGAAATTTCAATATTAAGCTGGTTGGGTGCGGCTGCTTGATCTGGCATAAACTTTTTTTTCAAAATTAATTCAAACATCGTGGCTTATAAAATAAAAAATGGTTGTATTTATTCTTTTACTGCAAAAAATAACAGTATCAATTTGTTTTTTGAAAGAAAATAAGAAATTCAAAACAGCAACACAAATACAAAGTCTTATTATAAAAACACCTATAACAATATCCTCAATCGTAATGCAAAACTTTTTTTCCTAACGATTTGTTACCCTGTAATCCACCGGTATGAATACACAAAATTTTAGAGCCTTTTTCAAAAAAATTTTTGCGAGCCAGGTCATATATTCCAAACATCACTTTGCCGGTATAAACAAAATCAAGCGGAATCTGATGTTTATCGAAAAAATAATTCATGAAAGAAATTAGTTCCTCACTTTTCTTCGCATAACCGCCAAAATGATAATCATTGATAAATACAAAATATTTTGTGGGATCTACGTTTAAAAGCCGAAATCTTTTTTGTAAATCATTCATGCCTTTTAAAATTCCAAACGCTACAATCTTTGAGTTTGCTTTATTGGCCTCAACAATACCGGCCAATGTTGTTGCCGTTCCCACGGCAAGCGCCACATGAGTAAAATGCTTGCCATCAAAGTATTCATTTATCAAAGAAGCTCCGCTTTTGCCTTTTTCTGAAAAACCGCCTTCCGGAATTAAAATATGCTCACAGTAAGTTTTTGTGATTTCATTTAAATAACTCTCATCAACATTTTTGTAATTACTCCGGCTTATAAATTCAAGTTGCATTCCATGGTCAAGACAAAATTGCAACGTGTGTGAAAGATTTTTTGCACGTTCACCCCGAACGATTCCCATGGATTTTAATTGTAACCTTTCGCAGGCAAAGGCAGTAGCTGCAAGGTGGTTTGAATAAGCGCCACCAAAAGTAATTACGGTTTTATGGCCGGATGCAATGGCGTCTTTCAAAAAGTAAATAAGCTTGAATAATTTATTGCCGGAAACTACCGGGTGAATATTATCCAGCCTGAGCATAGAAACATTGATCCCTTTTTTTTCAAAAAGATCTTCTTCTAAATCCATGATTCCAGGCTCCTTCAATTGTAACGTCGCACTAATTTTGGAGCAAACAGAAAGTGGCATAAATGTTTCTTGCTTAATTTCGCGGCAATTTAATTGATAAAAATTTGGCAGACCGATAAGAAGCAAAGCTTCAAATCATTTATTTTTCAACATAAACTATATAAATACACTTTCTAATGAAACCGACACTTTTAGTATTAGCAGCAGGAATGGGAAGCCGGTATGGCGGCATCAAACAAATGGATTCTTTCGGCCCAAATGGCGAAACCATTATCGATTATTCAATTTATGATGCTATCGCAAGCGGTTTTGGAAAGGTCGTTTTTATTATAAGGGAATCGTTTGCCACTGAGTTTAAAAATCTTTTTGAACCCAAACTAAAAGGGAAAATACAGACTGAATATGTTTACCAGGAGATGAGTTCATTTACAGAGGGATTTCAACTGCCTGCCGAGCGCACTAAACCTTGGGGCACTGCGCATGCGGTTCTCTGTGCAAAGGAAGTTATTCATGAGCCATTTGCAGTAATTAATGCCGACGATTTTTATGGCCGTGACGCTTTTGATAAGGCAGTGAAATTTTTAACTGAAGAAGTATCGACAAAAAAATATTGTATCATTGGTTACCGGCTTTCAAAAACTATTTCTGAAAATGGCACCGTTAGCCGTGGTGTTTGCGAAGTGGATATCAACGGCAATTTGACTCATATCAATGAAAGAACTAAAATTTTCCCGGAGGATGGAAAAATTTATTACACCGAATCAGGAATCAATGTTCCCTTGCCGGCCGATACGGTAGTAAGCATGAATTTCTGGGGTTTTGATCCAAATGTTTTTGAATACATTCAAAAATTATTTATCCGGTTTTTGCAAGAAAACGGCGGCAATCCAAAAGCAGAGTTTTTTATCCCGATTATAGGAGACGCTTTTATTGCAGATGGCAAAGGCGAAATAAAAGTGATTCCTACTTCTGCACAATGGTTTGGGGTTACTTATAAAGAAGATGCTCCGCATGTGAAAGAAGAAATTCACAAATTAATAGCAGAAGGAACTTATCCTGAACAATTGTTTCAATAAAATAAAAATTACGCTTATTTACCGTTTTACTATAAAAATTAATACATATAAAAAAAGCCCGGCTTTAAACCGGGCCTTTTCATGCAAGCGTTTGGATTAATTTCCTTTCACTTTATAAACAAAATCTTCCAGCTTTTTAATTTGTTTTACGCGATCTAAACCTTTGAGGGAATTGGTAGTGGGCGTTTTAATGGTAATATCTTTATCTTTTTTAATTTCCTTTAAGGCAGAATATATATTTTTAGACTTGATAGCAAACACTACACCGTCGGCATTGGTCTCTTTACTGCTGATAATCCCAATTACTTCGCCATTTTTATCAATCACCGGGCCACCACTATTTCCGGGATTCACAGAAATGCTTATTTGATAAGAAGTAGTGTCTCCATAATATCCGGATTTAGCGCTTAAATATCCTTCGCCGTATACTACTTCCTCGCGCGGATAGCCCAATGTAAAAATGGGTTCTGCCAGTTCGGCGCCCGATTTGGTAAATGTATAGGGAAGGTCTGATACTTTAGTAAACGAAGTATCTGTGATTTTCAAAATTGCCAAATCAGTTACAGAATTTGAATAAATCTGTTCTGCATAAAACTGGTCTCCTTTTTTGTTTTCCACCACCAGGTTTTTAGCATTTTGAACTACGTGTGCATTAGTAATTAAATAGCCTTTTCCGTCTACCAAAAAGCCGGTGGCTCTGAAGTTGGCTTCAAATTTTGGTTTGACAGCAGAATGAGTAGTGGTCGCAGCGTCATTTAACTTATGTTCAATTTCGTTCAATTTGTATTCAAACTGGTTGAGTTTGTGATCCACCAATGGGGTGATCACTGCTACTTTTTTATTTTCAGAATATTTTGAAATGATGGTCGCGGTGCTTAAAGAAACAAGGCAGGCAATAGCTGCGGCTACGGCGATTGTGCGCCGATAGCGGTTCCAGAGATAAACTATTTTTGCTTTTCCTTTCGCTTTGCTTCCTGAAATCACACCCTCATTAATCAGTTTATTTTCTATTTCATTCAGATTATGGCGAAGTTGTTTTTGCTCACTCATTCTTTCAAGCTCAGCCAGGAAAAAAGCATGTTCAGCAACTACCTCGTCGATTTCAGGGTTATTGCTTTTTAGTTCCTCGAAAAACTTTTTTTCGTGTTTATCCATTTGACCATTCCGATATCTCTCAATCGCATCCAGTAGTAAATTTTCTTCCATTGTCAGTCCTTATTTTTATATTGAGCGAAGAATATTTTTTTCAGTCTCACAAGACACTTGTATTTCTGAGTTTTAGCATTATCAGCATTGGTATATCCGAAGGCTTCAGCTATTTCAGGCATTGTTTTCTTTTCAAGATAGAAAGCCTCAAGTAAACTTTTGCACGGTTCCCCAATTTTTACAAGCGCACTTTCCATGAATAAAAAATCATTGTTCTTTTTTTCATGAAATTCAAGATCATCTTCCACAGGTACAATTTCCTCAATTGTTTCCAGAGAAGGATTAAACCGGTTTTGCTTTTGTAATTTCTTTAACCAAAGCCGCCTGCAAATGGAATACAAGTACGTTTGCAATTGGCAGCTTAGTGTAAAAGAACCGGATTTAACCTTTTCAAACAAAACTATCATGGCCTCCTGAAAAACATCGAGCGCATCATCTGTATAACCGTTATTCTTTATTATATAGCTTTTGATTGCAGCAAAGTTGTCACGGTAAATCGTTTCAATAGCTTCAGTATCATTCACTGCAAGGCCTTTTAATAAAAGTGTTTCCTGTTCGATAGTTTTCACCCGGCTAATTATTAATACGTATAAAACGGAAAAGTAACCCAAAAAAGAATTTAAAAAAATTTTATCGGGTGGGTTACCTTTTCAAAATATGGGTATAAATAAGAAATAATTAAAAACCTAAAATTAAAAAACAAATGAAAAAATTATTTGCCGTTCTCGCAATCGCTGCTTTTATGACAGCTTGTAATAGTGGTTCTTCTTCTACAGAATCTACTTCTGATACCACAACCACAGTTACTACCGTTGATACAACAACAGCTCCTGCTGCAGTAGATACTACTCACGCGATGGCAACTGACACAACTAAAACAGTTACAGATTCTACTAAATAATTGTAAACTATTTTTTTTAGAGTCAAAGGCTTTTATTTGACTGGCAATCTAAGAGCCGTTTCCCTTGGGAAACGGTTTTTTTTATTTATAGGCTTGAAAATGTCCTTCATCAAATTATTCTCTAAAAAAAAATACGCAATAAGTTTTTTGATTAAATACCAAGCCTTATTTTTGCGCCGGAGAGATGTCAGAGCGGTTTAATGAGGCGGTCTTGAAAACCGTTGAGGGTAACACCTCCGGGGGTTCGAATCCCTCTCTCTCCGCCTTCAGTAAACACTCCCGTAAAATAATTTATGGGAGTTTTTTTATGCCCGGAGAATACTGTTTTGCATTTTCTTAAAGCGGTTCAAAGATTCCTTTTTCACGATTTTTTCGTACATGCGCTGCATCAAAATATTGACCATTCATTGCTACATATACGCCCTGGGGAAGCGTCTGGGAAAATGCAAGCGCGCTTCCGAGATTAAAAAAACCATCGGAGCTGCCAAACTTATACGGTATCATAGCGCCGGTTAGCACAATCGTTTTGGGAATGGCCGCTTCCGAAAGATATTTCCCGGTAATTTCCATGGTATCCGTCCCATGGGTAATTACAATGTGTTTTTCTTCTGCCTGCCTGCAATGGTCTTCAATAATCTTACGCTCCTTGTCAGTCATATCGAGGCTATCAATCATCATTAACGTTTCAACTGCAACATCCGCATTGCATCTTCCCCGTCTCAACATTTCGCTAAGATGAGTGCTTTTGAAAAAAAGCTGGCCTGTGCGTTCGTCATATTCTTTATCAAAGGTTCCTCCTGTTACCAAAATTTTGATGTGCATATGCGTTGATTTTAATACTGCATCCCTAATCGGAAAATAAAAATTTAATTTTTTTGTCTGCCTACTGTTGGTAGGTTCGTTTACAAATGAAAACGACAACAATATTATTCTTTTATGAAATTAAAAATTGTTTTTCAAAACCGCCTCTAAATCGTCTTTTAGCGTATCGAACGAAAAGGGAAGCACATGTTCGGCATAACGGATAATGCCATTCTTATCAACAAAAAAAGTTAAGGGATAAAGGCTGGCAACCTGGTCACAATACCATTTTGCTTCAGGCATTATCGTGAAATTAAATGGATGCCTTTTTAAAAAATTCATGACGGCGCTTTTCTTATCAAAAGTAATGGCCAGAAAAACTACACCCGAATCCTCATATTCATTCTTAAGCCGGTTTAGATCTGGTATTTCCTCGATACACGGACCACATGTAGTAAACCAGATATTAATTACTGATGGTTTGCCTATCAGATTTTTTGAATTGATGAGGTTATTTTTGATATCTTTAAATGCAAATTGAGGCAAAGTTTGTCCTTCCCAGGGACGGTTAAGATTATCAACGGCCACAGGATCCATCCTGAGATTTATAAAATAAATTATGCTGTCACTTCTTTTTTCGAAAGATGTTTTGCGGGCAACGAGCTTGTAGCGACTGTTCGTTCTCGATGTTAAAAATGAGTCCAACTCAGCCTTCGTCCAGTAAGGGCCTCTTTCGGTTTTGTAATAAGTCTTTGCTGAATCCAACCGCGCATCCTGGCTAAAAACATTTTGGCAAAAAAGGAATACACAACAAAATCCAAAAAAAATATGGTAAGAAATTTTCGTTTTCATCACTTTTGAGATGCTCAAAATAAGATAAAATTCTTACGATAATTGAAATATTCAAATTTAGCTGCGGTAGAAACCACTACGCGATAGTAAAGCAGTAAATAACGATAATTTTTTTCTGTGTGCCGAAATATAAACATCACAAAGATTTGTTTCAATACAAAAATCATTGCATGCTTTCTTTCAGCTTATGATAATCCAATTGACTAAAAGGGTTTATGGTTTTTTGTTCAAGATAGTTATACGACGTTTTGTCAAAAATGCTTAGGTTCGGAATCTGGTAATACACGAAAATCAACTGCGCAGCAGGCGCTGCCGGTGATTTGTCATAATAGCCTGGATTTATTTTGTATAATCCAACGCCCTCCATTCTGCCCACCTTTACGAGGCCTTCTATTGCATCTAAAGTTTTTCCTTTATTATAATCAAGTCTTGCAGCAGAAACCGCGTCTGTTGAAGACATTGAACTGACCAGATTTTGAAATTCGCTTATTTCTACTGTCTTATCTGCTATTTCCTTTTTTAAAGTCTCATTCGCTTTTTGAATACTCTGCATACCGGCTTTTACGGCATTTATCGTTTCCTGCGTCATATAGGATGGTGGATTTTTCAATGTTTCCTGCGGTTCTTTCAGACTCTTTATATTGTATGCAATTTCCTTTTCACATTCACTGATTTCATATTTTCTTTTAGCTATCAGAAATTCCACAAATTCTTTTCGGGTCAATGGTATAAAGAGCGGACGGGTGTTTCTTTTAACAATACGAAAAGGGCGGTTGGGCGCAATTGCAGGATATCCATATTTGCTAAAATCCAATTCAATATAATCTGCATTGGAGTCTGAAATGGGAGGTTGTTCAAAAAATTCGGGAACCTTCGCTTTTGAGCAATCCTCCCAAAAATTACCCACCTTTTCAAAAAAATGAGAAATGGTATTTGTTTCTATTCCCAAAGAGGTACCATCCATTGATTCTTTTACGCCGTCGGTGCCATCCTGAAGTAAATAATAAAAATTGAAAGTAAAATCACATTCAGGAATTAAAACATTTTTTTTTGATGGGTCATTATTAATTCCAAAACCAGTGTTTACAACAAAGCCTTTTGGCGGATTAAAAACGGGCTGAGAAAATAAAATATTCAATTCTTTGGCAAGCGTCTTTTTCAGCGAAGTCGCTTTGGCGTGATTGATGTTTTTTACCGCATCTACCCTTTTAAAAAAAATTTCCGGTGAACTGTTCTTTATTTTTCCGATGGCATCTTCGGCATACTTTATTTTAGATTGTGAAAGTGCCTGGGATATATTCAAACAAAACAGCAGAACAACAGCAATGTATTTTTGAGAATTCATAAAAAAATTTCGACATTAAATTATAAACAGAAATTGTGTTTTTCCCAGCCTATATCTTCACAAATTCTACGCGCCTGTTATTCGCTTTTCCTTCTGCGTTATCATTTTTATCAATCGGTTTTGTTTCGCCAAAACCTTTTGCAGTTAAACGATTTTCCTCGATGCCCATTTTTATTAACTGATCTTTTACAGCATCTGCGCGGCTTTGCGACAATTTCATATTGGCATCATCATTTCCATCACTGTCTGTATGGCCATCAATTTCAAATTTCAAATCCTGGTGATCTTTCATCAATTTTACAATCTCATTTATTGCACCCATTGATTCCGGCTTGATAGTGGATTTGTTTACATCAAATAAAATTCCGTGAGTAATAAATTTTCCGTCGGTAACAATCTTGTTGTATTTGTCATCGCCGCCCGCAGCAAGCCGGACATTTTTTATTTTTATTCCATATCTATCCGCTTTGATATCTACTTTCGCTGCACCTACAGGTAACGTGTTTGTAGCAACAACACGATATCCATCTATATAAGCCTTTCCGATATTTTTACGAACATAAATCGCAATGTGATGCCAGGTATTTCCGACAATAGATTTAGTGAGATCGTCGGGAAAGCTTACGCTGCTTGTGTTATGGTCACCGAAAACCGCACGCGAGGTGCCATCTATTTTAAAGCGGTATAGAGGATACCCGCTATAATTTTCATCTCCCGGTTGACGAAAATTTACATTGAAATCACTAACATACCTGAAATACGCGCCTTCATCGTTTTCATACATCATATCAAACTCAAGAGTAAACTGCTCTGGAAGATAATTTTCTGAGCTCATCAAAGGTGCCACAGTTGTTTGGCCATCTTTCTGAAGGTGCAAAATTTTTTCTCCTTCAAAAGTTTGTATTTCCGAATTTCCTTTTTTGATGATAAAACGCGCTGGCAATTCGGCATCTGGCTCAGTGCTTAAGTCCGGTTCAAAAATAATTTTATCACCGGGAACAAAGTCATAATTTTTATAATCGGCAACTTTTGTGACGGTAGTACTCTTAGAAAGATTCTCATCCGTTTCAGGCTTTTCAGCATTTACTGCGGTAGCTTCTTCCTTTTGCTTTTTATCATTTGACGTTCCGTTTACCGTATTATCAATGGCGCGATCAGTAGCGTTGCCCACCTTACGTATAATATTATTTTCAGCGCGGCTTTTTACTTCATTTCTTATTTTTTTTAAAAATTGTCCATTTACATTTTTGACAGGAATGAAGCAACTGATGAATAAAGAGAGAGGCAATGCAAGAAAAAACTTTTTCATAATTTGAAATTTTATGGTGAAAACTTATCCGCGAAGATTTTTTAAGTTCAGCAAATGTCCGGTACATAAGAGTTTCAGACAATCCCATTAAAGGAGGAATTTTATAACTACCGGAAAAAGGGGATTTTTTTAAAACGGTTGGCGAGATGATTTTTTTTAGAGAAATTCGTTTGCATTCCATCATTGCCTTAAAAAAATCCTTGATAAAATAATGATTACAAGGCCGGGAAAATTTATCTTTTTATTGCTTTTTATAACAGGTTGGCCATTGGGAGTTTTTTCAAAAAATAACCCGCAGGATAGTTTAATGCATGAATTAAAAAGAGAGAATTTATCCGACTCCTCAAGGATCGAAATATTATTGCAACTGGGTTGGGACTTTTCTTTTTTTAATGCTGACTCTGCACGCATGTTTCTTGACAGGGCAGCTAATCATGCCCGGAAAATAAAAGACATTAATAAAACAGGACAGGCCTATAATTACATTGGCACTAACTTTTTACGCTCCAGCGATTATGACAGTGCCCTGCATTATTATTCGGTAGCAGATTCATTTTACAGATTAGCGAACAACGAACTTTCTAAAATAAATTCCAGCGTTAATAAAATGGCGATGGCTACGGTGATGAGTGAACAGGGAAACCAATTGCAGGCCATCAGATATTATCTTGACGGGATTAAATCGCTGGAAAAATACAGCCTGCCAGACAAGTGGAACGTGTTGGTAAGCGCTTATACAAACATCGGAAATGTGTACAACGAAATAGAGCAATTTGATAAAATGCTGGAATATGATTTAAAAGCGCTGTCAATCTGCAATTCACAAAAAATAGCTGATTCTAAAATTGTTCAGATACAAATGCTAACGTCGCTTGCTTACGTAAAGTTGAAAGATTATAGCAACGCTGAAAAATTATTTAAAAAGATTGACCCGCTTTCTAAAAAAATAAATTCGCCTTATATCTTCAGTATTCAATATGGAATTATTGGCAAATATTATAAAGACCAAAATCAACAAGACAGCGCCGTTCATTATTATAAAAAATCGCTTTTGTATTCACGGCAATCGAACAATAAATTCCAGGAAGCAAATATTTTACAGGAACTGGGAGTTATTTTTTTCCAAAATAAAAAATATAGCGAAAGCATTGATTATTTAGAACAATCGCTGAATTTAAGCCGCCAGATAGGCGATAAAAAACGCGAGGTAAATTCTTTGAAATACCTGTCAGAGCTTTATTCAGCGATGAATCAAAATGCAAAAGCGGTTCACACTTACCAGGCTTACATTCAATTGAAAGATAGCCTGGATAAATCGGCCAACTTAAAAAAAATAAATGAAATTGAAAACCAGTACCAGGCCGCACGTAAACAGGCTATCATTCTTTCTTTAGAAAAAGACAACCTGCTTCAAAAATCAACCCTACAGCAGAGACGCACTTTGATTATCTCCTTAAGCGCAGGATGTATTTTATTATTATTTGTTGCTTTACTGTTTTATAAAAATTATAAGAACAAAAATCATCTTCTTTTACAGGCAAAAAAGCTGCACGAACAGCGGATGAGAGAAATGGAAAAAGAAAAAAAGCTTGAAGCCGCAGAATCGGTAATGAAGGGACAGGAAAACGAAAGAAGCAGGCTCGCCCGCGACCTTCATGATGGAGTCGGAGGCTTGTTGTCAGGTGTAAAATTATCCATGTCAAATATGAAAGGAAATGTATGGCTATCAGAAGAAAATGCAATGTCATTCAATAATGTAATTTCGCAATTAGACCAATCCATTGCCGAACTACGAAGAGTTTCGCACAATATGATGCCGGAAGCATTGATTAAGTTCGGATTAAAAGAGACGCTTGAAAACTATTGCGAAAACCTGAGATTGTCAGGAAATATTCAGGTGCACCTGCAAACGCATGGCCTGGAAGAAAGAATGGATCAGAACACTGAAATTGTTATTTACCGTATCATCCAGGAATTATTAAATAATGTAATAAAGCATGCAGAAGCAAGAAATGTTTTAATTCAATTGTTTCGTGAAGGCGATCGTTTTAACCTTACAGTAGAAGATGATGGAAAAGGATTTGACGCCAAACCGGATGAAATACAATCCGGCGCAGGCCTCGCCAATATCAGGGCGAGGGCCGAATATTTAAATGGTACAGTAGATATCGTTTCTGCGGCGGGCGAAGGCACTTCAGTAAATATCGAAGGAAGCTGCAGCTAATTTTAAAATGATAAATTCAAAAAAATGCGCGCTAAAGTTTTTATTGTGGATGACCACCCGATGGTAGTGGCTGGCCTGCATTCCTTACTCAATCAGTTGGAAAACTTGGAAGTAGCAGGCTCGGTTTCCAATGCATTTGACGCGATTCCATTTTTAAAAAAACATGAAGTGGATGTGATTTTACTCGACATAAATCTGCCTGATATCAGCGGCATTGATCTTTGTAAAAAAATCCATGCGGAATTTCCGCTCATCAAAATAATTGGAATCAGCACGTTCAGCGACCGCAGCTATATTTCGCGCATGATTGAAAATGGAGCTTCGGGATATTTAATAAAAAGCGCTTCCAAAGAAGAAATAGCGGAAGCAATAGAAACCGTGCTGAGCCAAAAAATGTATTTAGGCGTTTCCATGGAACACCTTGCCAGGCCTTTTTCCGCTACTTCAACAGGAAATTTTCCTGCTCTTACAAAAAGGGAAAAAGAAATTTTAAACCTGATTTCTGAAGGGTTAACCAACCACCAGATTGCCGATAAATTATTCATCAGTCCCTTAACAGTTGATTCGCACAGAAAAAATCTCCTTACCAAATTAAATACGAACAATACCGCCTCACTAATAAGAGTGGCGATAGAAAATGGATTGATTTAAGACGGCATTTATAATTTACTTACCAATCTGTCGGTATTTCCTTTTTCCGGACCGGCCTTATGATAAGTCCTGAAAAATTCATCGGCTGATAAAATTCCGCTGCCTTTGATAGCGAACAGGATCAATAAAAGGAATACGACTATAGATAAGATAAATTCAGATGTACTTTCTCCGATATTTTTACTGTTCACAAAAAAGACCGCAATAAAAAGAATCGGTATTTGCACAATGGATGCGGTTTTAGTAAACAGTCCGGTCAATATTAACAGGCCACACAGCAGTGTAAGATAAGCAATAATAAAAGTGAAGGCTTCAGCATTTTTTGAAAAGACGCCTATTCCGGTGTTTTGAATCAAAGATTGTAAACTTTCTGTATCCCTTATAAAAACAATTCCCTTCCAAAAAAGAATAAGTCCCAATATAATTCTGACCACCGTAAGCCAAAGTGGCTGGCTTAAAGATGTTTTTTCTGTTACGGGTTTTTCAGTCATTGTTTTAATATTTTAAGATGAAAATAAAAACCATATAAAACAGATTCATTACTCCAGCTTCACATTACAATTATTTAATGATGTATCAAACCAAATATCGTGCTCAAAATAAGAATCAATATTATTTGTCGTTTTACTGGTTCTACCCTATTGATACAGCCGCTATTAAGCTGGGTTTCAGAAGATAATAATGGGCCAGTTGCCAAAATAAAACCTGTATTTACAAGTGAGGCTGGGGAAATTTTATCTTATGGGTGGGGAAGCGTCAAAATTGATGGTTACATTTCCACTCGTCGTTTTCGTATACCTCTGGTATCCTCCATAATAGGCGCAAACTTTTAGAAAATATTTTCCAGGAGGAACATCGTAAAATACATACAAGCCATTTAAAAACTCAGCAGTTTTTTTGCCTTTGGCATTTGCTATCTTCGGATCACAACCAATTTCATACACGCTGGACCGTTTGATGAGCTTTTCATTTGCTTTTATTTCGGGCAGCAGGTAAATCAACAAATTGTTAGGCACTGTTTTGCCTGACTCAAAGATTACGTTCAGTTTGAGGCTGTTAGTATCTGCGGGGTATATGGTTGCCGGTTGTTTTACACTTATCATCTCAGGATGCTTTCTGCGGTAATCCTGGAATTCCAAACTTAATTTTGCGTAAGCCTGTTGAAGATCAACCAGCTTTATGCTATCAAATGTTACGCGCCTTTGCAAAAACTCAATGGAACGTTTTGCCTGTTCATTTAAAAGTGCTGAAGCTTTTTTATTGTTGAGCAATTCGGCTATCTGCGCATCCTGCAATGCAATTTCGTCTCGTAATTGTGAACGCTGATTATTTATTTCGATAAACCTGTTTTGTAAAGAATCCATTTTCAGGCTATCAACAAATGCAGCTTCCGGATTATCGGATGGAGAGGTTGAATTTCGGTTATTAGAAGCATATCCCCCATTATTTAAAGTTTTTCGCAGGCTTCCTATTGAATCCTGGAGAGAATTCAGCGAGTCCGTGCTGGCTTTAATTTGCTCATCAATCTGTGCTTTTTGTTTCACCGCTTCATCTTTATCATGCACAGCTTTTCCGGCAATCGCCACCCAAATAGCTACAGCGGCTAATATTGCAACTATCCCGATAACCAGAAAGCGTTTGTTGGCTCTTTTTTTTGCTTCTTTTTCTGCCAGTAATTTCCTTCGCTCTTCCCTATCGTCTTTAATAATCGGGGCTAATACATCATGAGTGAGCTCTAAAGATTTTCCATCTTCCCTTACAAAATATTTACGCTTTAAGACGTCGATACCAGGCAAAAGTGTTTTATCGATATCGTTGATGGAATATTTAGTTCTGTAGCCTTCATCAGTGATTAGCTTATCTTCTAAAAAAATATTAAGCGGCCTCGGGCTTTTGAACGCGCCGGGGCTGGAAGCCAGAACTGCCTGGTTCCCTTCACTTAAAACTTCATTATAAATAGAATGGAGAATCTTTTCCTTGGGATATTGGGCAAGGAAACCGGACGATATTTTATTTTGATTTTGGCTAACCCTTTCCTTATCGATGTAGGTACACACCTGGCTTAGCAACGAAGGCTCAATCGCCAGCTGGTCGTAATTTTTATCAGCATCTTCGTCATTTACAAGAAAGCCAACGATTTTATGCGCTTCGCTTTCATCAATTTTAGATTTCCATGTTTTTGTGATCACCGTATAAGCCTGGTTGCCGTTCATGGGCAGCAACCGGAATCTCGAATATTTTATAGAAGGAATTTTGTTGGAAACACTTTCAAACTCGGGCAAATACTCTTCCCTGAACGCGAATATGATTTTTGCTTTTGGATCTTTGTAACTGTATTTTACTTGTTGTTTTTCATTAAGAAATTCATCCTTTAGTTTTCTGGGCACCGAATTTTCAATCACATCTGCCAATTCGTTCCAAAAGGTAGCAATCTCTGCGGAGCCAAAATGGTTGGTTTTTTTGGCGAGTGTAAATATTTCTTCAAACTGGTCAAAAACCAAAATGGGCGTGATAGTTTTCCATAAGGGTTCAGAATGAAAATATTCCCACAATGTCGTTTTACTGTCAGGATAAGATGAGGCGCTGAATCCGTATTTATCGATCTCCTCTTTTAAAACTTTTTTTATTTGATCTACCAGTTCCGGACTGTCCTCATTAAACTCCAGCCTAATCCTGAAGGGAAGAAAAAATTCTTTCCTCAAAACGGGGAAAATGCCTGCATTGAGCAAAGAAGTTTTGCCTGTACCGGATTTACCAAAAACAATCGTAAGCGTATTCGTTTTAACCAGGCCCGTCAATTGGTCTATTTCATCATCCCTTCCATAAAAGATATTGGATTGCGCTTCAGAATACGACTCCAGTCCGATAAATAATCCGTTGTCCGGTGCGAGCCCACTGGTATTAGATGGCATAAATTACGTTAGTTTTAAAGTCTCTCTGATTTGATCAATAAACTCCGGCGACGGATTGCCAGAAACCACCTTTCCAATACTTAATTCAGAAAAATATTTTGGCACATTTTCATTGTAGGGATTGGTATTATCAATCACAACAGGTACCAGATATTTATCGGTTTTCCCATCCAGTTTTCTCCATATGCTTACATTATTTGCGGTAATCCATTCAACCTGAACATAGCCATCCTTGTGCATCAGGCTATTTTCAGAAATGAGCGGGATAAAAAGATCGGCCGACCTTATGCTTTTGGCTATTTCAACTTCGTATTTATCGCCAGGCAAAATTTCGCGGTTATCATACCAGCATGTTACATTACTGATTCCTTCGATACCCTTTTTTAAATTTTCAACCGCCTCTTTATCTGCAATCGTATAGCTCAGGAAAACCATTTTTTTTGTATCCTGAGAAGGATTTCTTTTATTCCATTGAGCATATAATTCGTCTACAAACTGGTTCGTGTCTCCGCCGTAAGTAGTTACCCTGTATTTTTTTAAGAAATCAAATTGCATATCCCGAAGTGGCGACGGATCATTTACGACCAGTATTTTACGAAGCGTTCTTCCCCACGAATACATTGGCTGATTGGATAAAAGACGCAAAACAAAGCGCACCATCCAGTTAGGAAAAGAGCATCCCAAAAACAGCAGATTTCTTGTTTGTAATGCATTTAACAGATTTACCGCTTTTACATCGTTCATTTTTTCATTGAACTGCGTGATAAACTCCAGCATATTTTCTTCGGTAAGCGCAGGATCAATGGTATTTAACAGGGAGCCAAAAACGTTAAACGTAAATGGCGACTGCAAACAATCCAGGTTGCCGCAATCGGCAAACGGCTCATTCAACGAAAAGTTAATAGCAGTAAGCGGCTCATTTCTTAACTTCTGATATATGTTTTCAACAATATTATCATATACAAGCGTGTTGATGAAATAATTCAAATCAGTAATTCCGAGTAGCTTGTTTAGCAGGGGAAATTCCAGGTTGATTCCCTTTACGATTTCTCTTAACTGCGTTATAACGTCTACCAGTTCCAGGTCAGAATTGTTTTTGACAATAAAGTCAATGGCACTCATTAATGACAAATCCTGCTTGTCTGTTACCTGGTAAGCGTTTAATAATTGGCCGCTTAAGTATTGATCAATAGGAACAAGTGCGTCACCCTGTTTGCATTTAAATACTTCCTGCCCCAGGACAACCGTAAGTTTTTTTGCGGAAATAAATCCCAGAAACTCGTCCCAATCACCTTGTTGTGAAAAGATTTTATTCATAATAATAACAGTAAATATGAATAGGTATGAGCAGCAGGATTTTCCTGGATTGGAAGGATAAAATTAAAGATAATGAAATTTGATAAATTCGTGTAAATATTACAAACTCTAAGTAACTTCAATTCTTTAAAAAATCCCCTATCCTTGTTGAAGCTTGCGCCTGCCGGTAGATACCACTCATTTTTATAATTCTTTACACTCAAAAAAGAATAGATGAAAAGTAATAAGCCAAAAGAAAAGCTTCTTATTGGAAAAGAATATCCAACACCAGGCGAAGAAAAAATAGCATTAAAGATTGTTGAATTATTGCAGATGCAAATGTTGAGGCTGAATAAAGGAAAAAAGATGCAAAGGCAAATTCATCCTAAAATGAATGGATGCGTAAAAGCTGAGTTCATTATAAGTAAAGGCCTGCCGGAGGAGCTAAAAGTAGGAATATTTAAAAATGAAACTTCTTTCCCTGCCTGGATCCGGTTCAGCAATGGCAACACAAAACCGCTTCCCGATTACAAAAAAGATGTGCGGGGGTTTGCCATCAAAATTATGAACGTACCCGGCGAAAAAATTCCCTTGGAAAACAGCCCTGCTATCAACCAGGATTTCATTCTTATGAATCCCAAATCATTTGTTGCAAAAAAATTGGAAGATTTTTACCAGGTACTGCAGGTGCTAACGATGCTGCCTTTTAAAGGGCCGGTATTAAAAAAGGTTCACTATATTTTTAAAAATGCATACGTATTTAAAAACGGCGCCAATACAAAAGTGCTGTGCAACCATCCTTTTGAGTTGGATTATCATAGCACCACGCCGTACAGGTTTGGCGACGAAACACACGCCGTCAAATATGCAGTTTTCCCATCAAAAGAAAATGACATTTCATGCGCGCAGAATAATACCGATCCCGATTTCTTACGACTGAGAATGCAGGAAACTTTATTAAAAAATGAAATCTGCTTCGACTTCTGCATACAATTTCAAACCGACGCAGAAAGAATGCCCGTAGAAGATCCGACAGTAGCATGGACTTCTCCTTTTCATAAATTGGCCACCATCAGGATTCCAATTCAAATTTTCGACACGCCCGAACAACGGGAGTTCGGTGACAATCTTTCCTTTAATGTGTGGCATTCTCTTCCCGAACACAGGCCAATCGGCAACTTTAACCGGGCCAGAAAAATTATTTATGAAAGGATGTACAACTTTCGCCATGAACAAAATAAGATTCCGATAACAGAGCCTACAGCGGATAAAAATTTTTTTAATCACCTAAACTTTGAACAGGATGCCGAACAACAACCAACAAATCGTACAGCAAATGTATCATGACTTTGCAACAGGCAACATTCCGGCAGTGCTTTCAGCATTTGATAAAAATGTGATCTGGAACAGGGCCGGCGCACCATTTATTCCTTTTTCAGGCACCTTTACCGGCATTGACGAGGTGATGAAAATGTTTTCTATTCAGGATGAAAACCTCAAAATGAAATCTTTTGTTCCGCAAACATTTTGTACAAACGAAGACACAGTAGCAGTGATAGGCCACGATGAGGCTGAAGTAAAACCAACTTCAAAAAGCTATGCTGCAGACTGGGTACAGGTTTTCAAATTAAAGGATGAAAAAATAATCAGCGTACAGGTGTTCATGGACACTAAGAAAATCGCAGATGCTTTTGAAAAGTAGCAAAATAAAAATTCATTTTATTTGTGTGTTTACTGTTCTGATACAGCGCCTTCAACAACCGGCATTACCTTAAGCTTGTCCTTCGTTTCTGAAAGTAATTCCTGTATCGATTTATGTAAAACCGGATGAATTTTGTGAGGTTCTAATTCCAGCAATGGCAACAACACAAATCTCCTGTTCGCTATTTCAGGATGAGGAATTATAAGATTGTGTTCCTTGATAATTTCATGATTAAAAAATAAGATATCAATATCTATGTTACGGGCAGCATTTTTTATCGATCTTTTTCTTCCCATTTCTTCTTCAATTTTCAAAATCAAACGAAGAACTTCACGCGGAGATAGTAGCGTTTCTATTTCCAATACCTGGTTATAAAATGGAGGTTGATTCGTAATGCCCCAGGCTTCCGTTTCATATATTGCAGACAGCTGGATAATTTTTCCAATTCGCTTCTGAATTAATGCAGCGGCGGTTTTTAAATTTTTTTTTCTATCACCTATGTTGCCACCTGTTATTAAAAATAATCTGTTCATTTTATTACTTTATATTCACTTAACCTTTTATCAAGTTGCAATAATTCAGAGAAAACAATTCGTATCTTTTTGAACTTTTCATGAAGCGGATTTAATAAAAAATTGCTTTCCTGGGGAACAATTGCAGAAGGAACTTTTAACACGACGTTTTGCTTATTTTGTAAAAAATGATCACCCAGCCACTGTGTATAATTAGGCTCCTGTTCCCAATTCTTTTTTATCTTTTTACCGGATATTTCTGCCACCTCATTTTCATCCGGTATTTCAATATGCAAAAGATATTGTGTCGGTGGAATTTCTCCTTTCT
Source organism: Ginsengibacter sp. (assembly GCA_051954975.1). Classification (GTDB taxonomy): domain Bacteria; phylum Bacteroidota; class Bacteroidia; order Chitinophagales; family Chitinophagaceae; genus Ginsengibacter. The sequence goes on from JBQCHE010000003.1 coordinate 99,472, forward strand.
TCAAATGAACCAAACATTCCAAAATACTTAAAGAAATAAATTGAGAAGTGTACAATAATGGAAGTCCCCTGGAATTCCACCTGGACCCATACAATGATGCCCCATTACCGGAAATATCATTCTTGTACGTTTCGTTAGTAATTCGGTAAACTATCATGCAAAAATCCCGTGTTCTATTCTTCCTAATTGTGTAAGTACATTATTGATGCCTTCAATACTGGCAAGCGAATGTATAGACAAACGGCCCTCCAGCATATAGGGATTATCGCGAAGCCACAGATTAAATTTTTGATAGCTCCCAAAAACTTCTTTACCACGTTGGAAAACTTTATTTATCTGGTGAATTCTGTCAACAGTTCCTGAGCTAAAAGAGCCGTCATTATGGGCATACCGTTGTAATGTTCTTTCTGAAATGTGAAGAATATCTGCCCATTCTTTTTGCGTAAAATCTACCTTTGACGCCATTTTTTTAAAATCATTAAAGGAAATATCTCTTGAGATTTTGATTGGCTGCGATGGATAATAAACAGCTTCAGGTTCTTCAGCCTTTACCGATTTAATAGCAGTATTTTTATATTTTTTACTTTTCATAGCCTCGTCATTTGTCTTCCAAATATACGACATTTGTCTTTTGTTTCAAGTTTTTTTAAATTTTTATTTTTTCACGGTTAGTTTTGCGCCATAAAATTCCTCATATTGATGAAACCATACAGTCAGATCAGGGCCATGCTTGCGATAACCAAAGCCAGTTTACACGCAATCTTCAGGAGCCCTTCATCGGTTGTTTTTGGTTTTGCATTTCCGTTTGTTTTTATTCTTGTTTTTGGATTTATGGGCAACGGAGGTACGTTTGTCAGCTACCGGATTGCTGTAGATAATTCGGCTGACACTTCTAATGAGTTGTACAAAGCTATAGAGAATTCCAAAGGTGTTACCATCAAAAAATATCCTGATCATCAATCATTGGAAAAGGATTTGGAGAGTGGCAAAATAGCCGGCATTATGAATATTCAAAAAGATTCCACTAAAAATCCACCTTACATTTTTACTATAAAAAGTACCACCTCAAGCAATGATAAATGGCCGCAATTCAAAGCGCTTGTAGAAAGCATCATTAATAGGCTGAGCAACGAAAAATATCCCAACAGGCCTGCCGTTGCTACTTTTGACTTTAATTTTCAAAGGGATATTGCTGTCATTAGAAAATATAAAACTATTGATTTCATTTTGCCGGGTCAATTAGGTTTCTCGCTTTTGGCGTCCGGCGTATTCGGCGTAGCATTTATGTTTTTTAACCTGAGGAATACATTGGTTTTAAAAAGATTTTTTGCAACGCCCATCAGCAGAACATATATTATTTTAGGAGAAATGCTGAGCCGGGTTTTATTTCAGATGTTAACAGCTATAGTTATCATCATTGCCGGCAGGTATCTATTTGATTTTACATTGATAAAAGGCTTTGAAACTTTTATTGAATTACTCATTCTGAGCTTTATCGGGCTGGTAGTTTTTATGGGAATGGGCTTCATCGTGAGTGGGCTGGCACGAAACGAAAGCACCATCCCACCATTCGCTAATATCATTACGCTTCCCCAGTTTTTGATTGGGGGCACCTTCTTCCCTATAGATGTTTTTCCCAAATGGCTCAGATGGATTGCCCAGGCGATGCCACTCACCCATCTGAACAATGCACTGCGGGACGTGGCTTTTGAGGGAAACAATTTGTGGGACGAAAGATGGGAAATAAGCATTCTTATTTTATGGGGAATCGTCGTTTACTTTATCGCAATTAAAGTATTTAAATGGGAATAATATGGGATTTATAAAATTTATCATTTTTTTACTGGGAGTTTTTATCATCATATTACTGCTTGCTTTGCTCTTGCCTTCCAAAGTCACGGTTGCTAAATCCGTAGAAATAAATGCTCCGCGGCAAAACATTATGAACCAAATTGTAAATTTCGAAGAGTGGAAAAACTGGTATCCCGCATTTAAAGATGAAAACATTTCTGTGGTAAAAAATAAGGCCTCTTCGGATTATATATCTTCCATCACTTTAAAAAATAAAAATGGGACAGCCATTGTGTTAAATCTTATGGATACTTCGAATAATCAAATTGATGTGCAGGTTCAATCTGCCTCTTCTACAAAAGTTATTTACCAATTTCTGTTGATTCCTAAATTAAATAATGAACATCAGCTTACCTGGAACATCAATATCGACATGGGCTGGTATCCATGGAAAAGAGTCCAGGGAATTTTATTTGATAAATTTTCTGGGTCGCAATATGAGTCTGCCCTGGAGGACCTTAGAAAATTTGCAGAAAATCAAAGCGGATTTTGATTCAAATGATAATAGATAAAATCTGTAACCACCGAATATATTTTTTTTAATTCGCGCGATGTAATGCAATACGGTGGCATAATATAAATAGTGTTACCCATTGAGCGCAGGTAAACGCCGCGCTGCATACAAAAGGGGGTAAAGCTTTGGCTTACCGCATTCAGGTAATCGTCTTTATCAGGCGTGCAAATTTCAAATGCGATAATGGTTCCAATCTGGCGCATATTTTTTATATAATTTTTCTTTTCCAGCTTGCGCAGTTTCGCCCCAAATTTTTCATGATGCGAAATAACGTTTTTAACCCCTTTTATAAATTCCTTTTTTTGAACCAATTCAAAACTCGCGATAGCCGCTACACAGGCAAGCGGGTTTGCCGTGAAAGAGTGCCCGTGGAAGAGGGTCTTTGTTTTGTCATCACTTACAAATTCATCATAAATTTCTCGGGTGCATGCAGTAACTCCTAAAGCCATGGTGCCACCTGTCAGCGCTTTGCTCAAACAAATAATATCGGCCTTTGTTTTTAGGTAATCGCCTGCAAAAAATTTTCCAGTCCGATAAAATCCGGTAAGCACTTCATCAGCAATACAAATAATTTTCTGTCCTTGCAAGTACTCAAGTAATTCATTTAACCCATCCTCATCGTAGATTTTCATGCCTTCAGCACCCTGCAGCAAAGGCTCATAAATAAAACAGGCGAATTCGTTTTTATATTTTTCAATCTCGGCTTTTAAAGATTCAATGTTTTTTCCATCAGGTGTGTCAATAAAAACCACATTAAACAATTTATCCGCAAATGCAGCAGTATAAATACCGCGCTCGCTTACGCTCATTGCACCAAATGTATCGCCATGATAAGAATTATGAAACGCGAGCACTTTTGTTCTATTAGTGCTTCCGACATTTTTCCAATACTGAAGAGAAAGCTTAATCGCCACTTCCGTGGCAGTAGAGCCATCATCTGTATAAAAAATTTTAGAAAAATTTCCAGGCAAAACACTTAGTAATTTTTCTGCGAGTTCCACAGCAGGCTCATGGGTAAACGCCGTAAAAATTACCTGTTCCAATTTTTTCGCCTGCTCATATATTTTTTTTGCAATGTATTTATTTCCATGTCCATGAATATTGACCCACCAACTGCTTATGCCATCAATATATCTATTACCCTGTTCATCGTATAAAATTGCCTTTTCGCCTTTTACGATGGGGATTGCCGCAGGTGTACTGTTGATATGCGTATAAGGATGCCAGATAAACTGTTTATCTTTTTCACTTAACCCGTTTATTTCAACCATTTCTTTTTTTGCGCAAAAGTAAAGGATAAGTGTCGCGATAAAATTCAAAAAATATTATCAGCAAAAAGTTGAAGTTTATACATTTTGCTTTTGGTTCGAAATAAATATTTGGTTAGCTTTATCTCCTGAATTTCCATCCTATTAAAAAGCTGCCTTTTTAGATTTTCCAAATTCATTTTAAAAGTATTTAACCAATGAAAAGAATAATTTTTTTGCTGGCAATGGGGTTTCTTTTGTCTTTTCCCGCAACGAGCAACGCCCAATTATTAAAAAAGCTGAAAGAAAAAGCAAGTAGCGCCGTCAATAAAGCAATTGATGCTAAAACAGGCAATGGAACGGAAGAGAATGCCAATTCATCGTCCTCCGAAAGTTCCAGCCAATCGACCAGCGGCAACAGGCCCGTAAATAAAGGAGGCGCCGGCTTAAAAAATACAGCGCCGCCGGATGTAAACGCAGCAATGGAGGATGCCAACAAATCATTTACAGCCAACAATTATAGTGATGCCAGGTACTCTGTTCAACAAGCGCTAATGGGAATTGAAATTCAATTAGGACACGAATTATTAAAATCCCTTCCCGCTAATGTGGATGGCATGGATAAAGACACAACGCAGGATAAAGTAGTAAGTACACAATGGGGTTGGAACAATATGACGATTCAACGCGTGTATTCTGATAAAAAAGACAAGCAATGCACCATTACTATTGGCAATAATATGTTGTATTCCGGGTTGGTGAATGCTTATTTTGGAAATGCGTACGCAGTAGAATCTAATGGGAAAGACCAAAATGTAAAACAGGTAAAAGTGCAGGGCAATAAGGCCATTATCAGTTACGACGAAAGCAAAGGTTATACGCTGATTGTACCTGTTGGCCAAAGTTCCATGGTGGTATGGGAATGTATCAATTTTGCCAATGAAGATGAAGTTATGAATACGGCAAACGCATTTGGCATAGATAACATAAAGAAAACATTGGGAGAAAAATAATCACTTTAAAATCACCTATCATGAAAAAATATTCAATTTTTATATCTATACTTTTTTTTACTCTTTCCGTGAATGCACAGGATTTTTCCAAAGACATTGCTGATGCCAAAAGTTCCTATGCTGCAGGAAAATTGGCTGATGCTCATTTTTCGCTAGAACAGGCGATCCAGGAAATTGATATGATTGTCGGCAAAGAAGTTTTGAAATTATTACCTGCAAAAATGAACGACCAGGCAGCAGTAGAAAAAGATGACCAGGTTACGGCAAATGTGGGTTTTGTAGGAGCCACCGTTCACCGGTCTTACGGCGATACCACAAGCAGCCAGGTGGAGATTATCAGCAACTCGCCACTCATTGCCAGCCTTAACAGTTTTTTGAACATGCCATTGGTTGGAGGAATGATGAGAAACTCAACTACTAAAGTGGTAAAAATCCAGGGCTATAAATCACGGCTTGAAAAGCAGGGAGATAATCAAAATGGCAAACCGAATTACCAGTTACAAATTCCATTTAAGAGCGCTTTGATTACTATCACTGCTAATGGCATGGATGAAAATGCTGTGATGTCTTTTGCAAACTCGATACCGCTTGATAAAATTGCTGCGCTGATTCAGTAACACAATCACAACTATTTCAAAAAAATGCGATATAACATCGCATTTTTTTTTGCCCGAAAAGGAAAAAATTGCCTGTAATGCAACGAAAACGCAAAAACAGTTGTCAAGCTGAAACAAATGGATTTGGACACATTACTTAAAGAATGCCTGAAACGCAAGCCGGAAGCACAAAAGAGGCTATATGACCATTTTGCGCCTTTGATGCTCGCCGTATGTTACAGGTATACAAAGAGTTTGAGCGATGCCGAAGAAGTGTTGCAGGAAGGATTTATAAAAGTTTTTTCAAGATTACATCAATTTAAGGGAAAGGGAGAATTAGGTGGATGGATTAGAAAAATAATGGTGACTACAGCGCTTAATTTTTTAAAAACCAATCAACAATACCGTTATGATCTTTCTTTTGATGAAATGCCCCTTCATTTGGTGTCTACTGAAAATCCGGCGGTGAATTTACAAACCAAAGAATTAGCGGAATTAATCAGGCAATTGCCGACAGGATTTCAAACCATTTTCAACTTACATGCCGTGGAGGGTTACAAACATGTTGAAATCGCATCTATGCTGGGCATCAGCGAAGGAACATCCAGGTCGCAGTATGCAAGAGCAAGAATTTTATTGATCGAATGGATTGAAAAATTTTCTTTAAAAAGACAAAGTGGCCATTATGGAACAAAATAATTTTGAAAAAAATGTACGGCAAAAACTGGAGGAATTAAAAATTCCTCCGTCAGATGCTGTATGGGCAAATGTTGAAAAGCAACTTGGGAAAAAAGAAAAAGGCAAGAAAGTTATTTTAATATTTTTCGTTCTGCTCATTTTTCTTTTAACTGGCGGCTATTGGCTATTGAATTCATCAAAAAATAATCCAACGCAAAATCACCAGGTGACTCAATTACTGAAAGATAGTAAAGCAAGAAATAAGGAAGATTCTTCTTTTGAAAAAGCTAAAATAAAATCAGGCAATAATCTTACCACCATTGACTCAGCAAGTGTTTCAAGCGGAAGGACAAGAGTAGCCAATTCTCAAATTGCAACAAACCATAAAACAAGGCAGAGAAAATTCAGCGATGATTATACATCAACACCTAACCAGGTTTTAAGTAAACGAACAAATAAGGAAGATTCTCTAATTGCATCGAGCAAATTGATTAAAAAGACAACAATTGTTGAAATAGAAAATAAAAATGAAAGAGAAAACATTTCAATAAACTTTCAAAATCAAATCAACATCGACAGTTTTTTAATTCAATTAGAATCAGAAAAAACAATACAAAAATTAATTGCAAAAAATACTTCCTCCCAGAAAAAAGATGCTGCCAAAAAACCCGGAAAGCGCTGGGACTACGGTGTTACTATTTCCGCGGGAAGCTCATTCATCGGAAGCAATATTTTAGAAAGAAATTATCAGTCGATGGATATGAGTTCCGGCTTGCCTTCTCCCGGAAATTCAAACGGAGGAAATCCATCCTACTATTATTTTCCTTCACTTATAAAAAATTCGACAGCATTTATCGCCGGTGTGTTGGCCGAAAAAAAGCTTTCTGCAAAAAGTAAAATCTCTGTTGGCATTTCTTATAAATATTATTCCCTCATAAATAAAGTAGGAAATAAAATTGATTCAATACTTACCTCTGCGCAATATTTTACCGCATATAGTTTAAATAATACTGCTAACCGTTCCCAGTCTTACCGGAATAATTTTCACTACCTGGAAATTCCGGTTTCGATAAAAATTCAAATCAATAAAAGTAAAAAGCTGCCTTTACTTTGGAATGGCGGAATAAACTTCTCTGAATCAATAAGCAGTAATGCTTTGCAATTCAATCCGAATCTGGGAATTTATTATAATGATAATTCTATATTTAATAAAACACAATTCGGCTTGCACACCGGGTTATCGCTTACACTTTTTTCTGAGCAAAAAATACCCCTGACTTTTGGACCTTATTTTTATTATAGTGCTACAAGCCTTTCTGACAAAGGGTTATATGGCGCAAAGCATTTTAGTTATATAGGAATACAAACGGAAATCCTGTTCGGAAAAAAATAATTTTCTCAATGCAACGCTTTTCAATTTTCAGCGGTCAAGCATAAAATGATTCATCATGAAAAAGCTTATCAAAAATTATATTTCTACCATTAGTTTATTGGCTTTTATTTTTTTATTGAATGGTTGCGTGAAAGATAATATCACGCGCACCTATACTTATTCGTATTATTTACCGGTGTATAAAACCACTTCAGAAGTAAGAGCAAATATTAAAAGCAATTCGCCACAGCCAGTGGTAAATCCTGGAAAAATAGTGCTGCTTGGAAATTATATTTTCCTGAATGAAGTTGACAAGGGAATACATGTGATAGATAACAACAATCCAGCTTCACCGCGGAATGTAGCATTTATTGACATTCCCGGAAACCTGGACCTGGCGATAAAAGGAAATGCTTTGTACGCAGATTTATATACCGATCTGGTTACACTCGACATCAGTAACCCGCTCAATGCTGTTGTCAAAAAATACAATGAAGGCGTATTTCCATTTAGGTATTATGGAAACGGATTTTATAACGATTCTACCAAAATAATTACAGATTGGGTTAAGAGAGATACCACCATAACCGAAAATTTAAATGATGGCAGCGGCAATATTTTTCCGCCAACAGTTTATATGGATGTGGCAGCTAATTATTCATCATCGGGTAGCAAAAATTCCGGTTCGCCGGTTGGCAAAGGCGGATCCATGGCGCGTTTCACCATCGTTGATAAAAGATTGTACACCGTTTCCAATTCCGATCTGAATGTATTCAACATCACCGTTCCTAATGATCCTGTTTACCGCAAAAAAGTAAACTTAGGAAGTTGGAATATCGAAACCATTTTTCAGTTCAAGGATAAATTATTTGTAGGCTCACAAAATGGAATGTTTGTTTACAATATCAGCAATGCAGATAATCCTTCTCTTGTTGGCCAGTTTTCTCATGTGCAAAGTTGTGACCCTGTAATCGCTGATGATGATTACGCTTATGTAACGCTTCGTACAGGTTCTACCTGTTTTGGAAATACGAATGAACTGGATGTATTGCAATTAAACAGCTTTACCAATCCTACTCTTGTAAAAACCTATCCGTTTACCAATCCACATGGCTTATCAAAAGACGGAAATCTTTTATTCATCTGCGATGGAAGCGATGGATTAAAAATTTATAACGCAAACCATATTTCGGATTTACAGTTAGTAAAACAATTTTCAAACATCGAAACTTATGATGTAATTGCTTATAATCATATCGCTTTGGTGGTTGCCAAAGATGGATTGTACCAATACGATTATTCTGATGCTAACAATATTCATTTGATTAGTAAAATCGGAATCTCAAAAAGTAAATCATGAGAAAAAAATTGGGCTTTCTTTTGATAATTTCTTTCGCGATGGCATCTGCTTTATCTGCACAAAAGAAAAAAGTTCGCTTCCAGTCTATTAACCAGTTTGCAATGGTTGGAGGCGAAAACCACGTGAACACAGCGTTTCAGACAATCAACGGAATTAAATTTTCAAACTGGTTTTCAGGAATTGGAATCGGAATAGATAATTACCGCTACAAAACACTTCCGTTATTTCTGGATGGAAGATGGCATTTTGGAGAAGATAAAAAGGCTTTCTTTTACGGCGATCTTGGATATAATTTCCCCATGAAAAATAAACCCGGGAAAGAAGTTTATTATTATAACACTTATGATTTCAGCGGCGGTATTTATACCGATTTTGGAATAGGTTTTCGGCTTTCTTTAAATAAATATTCTTCTTTAATATTTGCTCTGGGCCATAGTTATAAAAAGCTGGAAAATAAAATTGGTATCAAAACCTCATGTCCCGTTGGTACGTGCCCGGTTGATTACAGTCAATATGATTACAAATTTGGAAGAATGATTTTGAAAGCAGGATTGGTTTTCTGATAACGGTAATGCATACACGCATATTTTATTAACAGTAAACAAATAAATATTCCTGATTTTTATTTTGCTTTTTAAGAATCCAGAAACTTCAAATTTCTTTTTATGCCTTCAAACTTTGAGCGTTTTAGCGGTGATTTTCTAAAAATAATTTTAAAAGACTCTTCCGTCAATTCTTCCCAATCATTTTTTGAAAAATTGAGCACTTCATTCAGCGGAGTAAATTCGGCTTCGTTTGTTGGCTTTGAAAAACGATTCCACGGACATACATCCTGGCAAATATCACAGCCGAACATATTGTTTTCAAATTTGCCTTTCATATCGGTGGGAATCAGCATATCTTTTAGCTCAATGGTAAAGTAAGAAATGCATCTGCTTCCATCAATTACTTTGTTTGGAAGAATCGCCTCTGTGGGGCAGCTATCAATGCATTTGGTACACGTGCCGCAATAATCTTTCGCAAACGGGTCATCCGGTTCCAGTTCGAGATCAGTAATTAACGTGGCAATAAAGAAAAAAGAACCCTGGTTTTTGGTAATTAAATTTCCGTTTTTACCCACCCAGCCAAGGCCGCTTTTTACAGCCCAGCTTCGCTCTAATACCGGTGCGCTGTCGGTAAATCCACGTCCATTAATTTCCCCAATATTTTGTTGCAATGTTTTAAGAAAATTTTTGAGCTTTTCCCTTATCACTTCATGGTAATCTTTACCATACGCATATTTTGAAACTCGCGGAACTCCGGTTTTTTGTTGTTCATCCGGAAAATAATTTAGCAATAAAGTAATAACAGATTTTGCGCCCGGAACTAACTTCGAGGGATCAATCCGCAAATCAAAATAATTATTCATGTACGACATACTCCCATTAAAACCCTTATTAAGCCACGATTCCAGACGCCTGGCTTCGTCATTAAGTTTTTCCGCTTTTGCTATTCCGCAATAATCAAATCCCAACTGCGCTGCAGTTTGTTTTACAAAATATTTATATTCTGATTTGGGTATCATACAGTTAAACAAAAATACCTTATGAGTTTTGAAATAATGAAACTGAAAAAATTACATACATAACTGATTCAGGCTGCATTTGCGTCAGTTTGTATTCAAAATTCACGACATAATATCAACTATTCAGGTTGGATTAAAATTTGCGCGTTAAAAGAAAATTGTAAAATACAAATTATGAATCCAGGAAACTTAACTATAAAATCTCAGGAAATATTTCAAAAAGCACAGCAGCTTGCTTTCAATGAGAGAAATCCGAACATTGAAACTGAGCACTTATTAAAAGCCTTGCTTTCTGATGAAGATAGTCCTGTAGATTTTCTATTGAAAAAAAATAATGTGAATGTCAATTTTGTAGAAAGCAAAATTGATGAAAGTATTAAAAAACTCCCCAAAATGCAAAGCGGCGAGCCTGCCCAGGTAATTAGCCGTGATTTGAATAATGTGATGTTAAGGGCGGCTGCTTCGCTCAAAACATTTAGTGATGAATTTGTAAGTGTTGAGCATTTATTATTGGCGATTTTGCAGGGAAATGATAATGCGGCCAAAATTTTAAAGGACGCTGGCCTTACCGAAAAAGATTTAATTGCCGCGATCAAAGACTTGAAGAAGGGATCTACGGTATCTTCCCAAACTTCCGAGACACAATTCAACGCTCTCAATAAATATGCAAAAAATTTAAACGAATTAGCAAGAAGCAATAAGTTGGATCCTGTTATTGGTCGTGATGAAGAGATCAGAAGAACCCTTCATATTTTATCAAGAAGAACGAAAAATAACCCAATCCTTGTGGGTGAACCCGGCGTGGGTAAAACTGCTATTGTGGAGGGTTTAGCTATCAGGATTATCAGCGGCGATGTACCTGAAAACCTTAAATCCAAAACTATTTATGCATTGGATATGGGCCTGCTGATTGCGGGAGCAAAATATAAAGGCGAATTTGAAGAAAGATTAAAAGCAGTAATTAAAGAAGTGGCCGAAAGCGATGGTGAAATTGTTTTATTTATCGATGAAATTCATACGCTTGTAGGCGCCGGCGGCGGCGAAGGAGCGATGGATGCGGCAAATATTTTAAAACCTGCGCTGGCACGTGGTGAATTAAGGGCAATCGGCGCCACTACTTTGAATGAATATCAAAAATTCTTTGAAAAAGATAAAGCGCTTGAAAGAAGATTTCAAAAAGTAATGGTAGATGAGCCCAGTGTGGAAGATGCTATTTCAATTTTGAGAGGCATCAAAGACCGGTATGAAACACACCATCATGTTCGTATAAAAGATGAAGCGATTATAGCGGCTGTTGAACTGTCAAACCGGTACATTACCGATCGTTTTTTGCCGGACAAAGCAATTGACCTTATAGATGAAAGTGCCGCTAAACTAAGGCTGGAAATGAATTCCATGCCGGAAGGGCTTGACAATCTTGAAAGACAAATCCGCCAGTTGGAGATAGAAAGAGAAGCCATCAAAAGAGAAAAAGATGAAGCAAAGCTGAAAGAATTAAATACGGAAATTGCTAATCTCTCAGTAGAACGCGACACGTTTAAAGCCAAATGGCAACAGGAAAAAGAACTGGTGGAAAAAGTGCAGAATGCCAAAGCCGAAATGGAAAATTTAAAAATGGCCGCTGAAAAAGCCGAGCGTGAAGGCGATTATGGAAAAGTAGCTGAAATACGCTACGGCAAACTGCAAAGCCAGGAAAAATTGATCGCCGAATACACAGTTCAGTTGGAGGAGATAAGTGAGAAGCGTTTATTAAAAGAAGAGGTGGATGCAGAAGATATTGCAGAAAGCGTGGCTAAGGCAACGGGCATACCTGTAAATAAAATGTTGCAAAGCGAAAAAGATAAATTGCTGAACCTTGAAGACGAATTACATAAAAGAGTGGTAGGACAAGATGAAGCGATTGAAGCAGTCGCAGATGCAGTACGCAGAAGCAGTGCAGGTTTACACGATCCGAGGAAACCCATTGGTTCATTTATTTTTCTCGGAACTACCGGTGTAGGTAAAACTGAATTGGCGAAAGCCTTAGCTCAATATTTGTTCGACGATGATAGCATGATGACGAGAATAGACATGAGTGAATACCAGGAAAAGCATTCAGTGAGCAGGCTTGTAGGCGCTCCTCCCGGATACGTTGGATATGAAGAAGGCGGGCAGCTAACGGAGGCGGTTAGACGTAAACCTTATAGTGTAATTCTTTTAGACGAAATCGAAAAAGCGCATCCGGATGTATTCAATATTTTATTGCAGGTGTTAGATGACGGGCGGCTTACTGATAATAAAGGTCGTGTGGTAAATTTTAAAAATACCATCATCATTATGACCAGCAACATGGGAAGCCAGTTAATCCAGGCAGCTTTTGAAAATGTAACGCCAGCTAACAAAGAACAAGTGGTTGAAAATACTAAAGCGCAGGTTTTGGATCTGTTACGGCAAACCATCAGGCCGGAGTTCTTGAACAGGATTGATGAAGTAATCATGTTCCAGCCATTGATGATAAATGATATAAGAGAAATTATCAGAATTCAATTAAATGATTTGAAGGAACAGTTGGCAAAAAACGGAGTGATTCTTCAATTTACCGATTATGCTCTTGAATTCCTTGCGGAAAACGGATTTGACCCGCAGTTTGGTGCAAGGCCATTAAAAAGATTGATACAAAAGCGAATCGTAAATGAATTGAGTAAGAAATTATTGAGTGGAAGTATTGATAAATCAAAACCGGTATTGGTGGATGTATTTGACGGCACTGTTGTGTTTAGAAATGAGGCAATTCCAAAAGATACGGTGACTGTTTAATTGACATAATAAGGTTGAATGAAAATAAAACGGTGGCAGTTATTATTGCCACCGTTTTTTATTGTCAGAAAGCAGAACCGGTTTGAAATATTCATGATTAGAAAATGTTTTCTATTTTTCAGTAAAGCAATTTTTAAGAGGGATTTTTATTCTGCCCTTTTTATTGAACGTGGATTCCAAAGAAAAATTTTCTAAATTCCTACGGCAGACACCAAGATGATTAAAATTAAAAATGTCGTTTTTTATTGATTTACTGCTAATCATTTTTCATTATGCTTGTCATGGCTGAACGGTTAAAGTACCCTTCAAACGGATATCCCTGGAGGAAGCGCCAATCATAATTCTGAAATCGCCCGGCTCAATTATCCGATTCAAATCTCTGTTTAGCATGCTTACCATCTTTGGTGTAATCGAAAATATTATTTCCCTGCTTTCGCCCGGAGACAAATGAATGCGCTGAAATCCTTTCAATTCCATCACCGGCCGTGCTACCGAAGAAAGCAAATCGCGGATATACAACTGCACCACTTCATCACCTGCCACACTGCCCGTATTTGTCAAAGTGAAACGAACTACGGTGGAATCGTTTTTTCCAATATGATTTGTATCAAACCGAAGATTGCTGTAACGGAAATTAGTATAACTCAAACCAAAACCAAAGGGAAACAAGGGTAACCCGGACAAATCGTTATAGTCATCGCCCCTGCCCGTTGGCTCATGGTTGTAAACCAGTGGCAACTGGCCTTCGGATATGGGATAAGTAATCGGCAACCTTCCGGCAGGATTGGCATCACCAAATAATATTTCAGCAACCGCATTTCCACCTTCTTCTCCGGGATACCAAACATTTACCACGCCATCTACTTTCGAAAGCCATGAACTCATAGTAATGGCGCTGCCTCCGGTTAAAACCACCACTACAGGTGTGCCTGTTGCACAAACAGCTTTAATAAGTTCCTCCTGGTGGCCGGGCAAAGAAAGAATGGCCCTGTCCTGGAATTCGCCTTCTTTAATGCCGGTGACTATCACTGCCACTGAGGCTTTGGAAGCCGCAGTAACTGCCTGTCGTATTTTTTGCTGCCAGTCGTCATTGATATTTTCATTCCAAATGAATTTGATATGCGCATTTCCCACCGGTTCAAAAAATTCTATTCTTATCTTATACGATTGATTTTTATCGAACGTATAATCAGCCAGCAATGTGCTATAAGTTTGCTTTTTCCAGTTCTCAATCAGCAAGCTGTCATTGATATAAAGACGAAAACCATCGTTTCCATCAAGGCCGATTTTAAAATTTCCTGAACGTGGTGATTTAAGAAATCCGGTCCATCTTACCGAATAAAAATCGAGGTTTATTGCCGGATCAGGTGGAAATAGAGTCCAGCCAAAATCAATCTTATTGTCAATCCTGGAAATAACCGGCTTTCCTTCAAGAGAAATGTTATTAAAATATTCGGCTTTTAGTCCCGGCTGGATTTTGCTGTTTACCTTGTGGCTCAAAAACTCCGGAGCAATCACCTGCCATTCTTTTGATTCTCTTCCGCAGCCTGGTTCATAAAATACTTTTACATTTTTACCTGCTCTTTTCTTAATGCCATTTAAAATATTCACTTTGCTATTGCCCGGCCCGCTGTATCCGCCAAGCCTTGCTTCTACCGCATCCGGCCCGATTACTGCAATAGAATGGATATTTGTTGAGAAAGGAAGAATATTTTTTTTCCATCCTGATGGACGATTATTTTTTAATAAAACGATTGATTCAACCGCTGCTTTTTTAGCCAAAGATTTATAGTCAGCACTGCTTAATTCGTTCTGTATATCGTGCTGCGAAACATAAGGATTTTCAAAAAGCCCCAATTCAAATTTCGCGCGCAGTATTCTCTTTACTGCTTCATTTATTTTATTGCTATCAATGCTGCCATCAAGAAATGGCGGTATGAACAATTTGTAATGGTCATACGCAGTTTGAAAAATTACATCAAGCCCTCCTTCAATTGCCTGCCTACCGGCATCGGGATAATCTTTGGCCGTATAATGCAAAACATTTGCGCCACCCACAGCCGCTGCATCAGAAATTACAAATCCGTTAAAACCCCAGTCTTTCTTCAATTTTTTGTTCAGAAGCCAATCGTTTGATGTACATGGTACGCCGTTTAAAGAATTATAGGCTGTCATTACAGACCTTGCGCCGGCCCGTTCAATTACGGCTTTAAACGGAGGAAAAAAAACTTCATCAAGATATCTTTCGCTGAAATGGATGGGATAACTGTCCCTGCCTCCATCACCCACATTTGCAATAAAATGCTTGGGAGTAGTGATAATATTTTTTCTTTCAAATGCGCCTACGAAAGCTACTCCCATTTCGGAAGTGAGAAACGGATCTTCTCCATAGGTTTCTTCAGTTCGTCCCCAACGGACGTCCGATGCGATATTGATAACGGGAGAGAGTATCTGGCGAATACCGCGGGCTTTCGTTTGAATGGCAATCGCGTTTGCCACTTCACCCATCAGTGTTGTATCCCACGTTGCAGCAAGCGCTATGGCCTGTGGAAACGCTGTGGCGCCTGCTCTTACCAATCCATGTAATGCTTCATCAAAAGCGATAATAGGAATACCCAATCTTGAACTGTCCACAAAATATTTCTGAATGGCATTAATCTTTTTTGCCAATGCCGCTGCACTTTCACGGGTATTGTATTGAAGCATCTGTTGTGCTTTATTACCATCTGATGATGCCGCACTTACCTGGAAACCAAAAATACCATGGCTGTATTGCTGTGGTTTTGCATTATCGAGGTCGCCAGGAATCATGAACATTTGCCAAAATTTTTCTTCGGGTGTCATGCGATGAAGCAAATCATCCACGCGTTGCTCAATACTAAGTTTTGGATTTTTATATGGTAAAGGTTTTTGTGCAAAAAGATGATGAACACAACAAAAGTTAAGCAAAAAAAAGAGGAAATATTTTATCATTAGTTCGTTGATTTTTCTAGTAAGAGTAAACTTTAAATATTGAAGTATTGAATAGCTATTTGATTTTATTGTTTTTTAAAAAAAGAATTTGAGGAAACGATTCTGCGCCACTTGAAATCAGTTTGGAAAACTCAGCGATATTATAAATAAAAGAGCCAAGAAAAACGTCAGTATCGCCATCGTTATCAAAATCACCGATATCCATCGTCAGCCATTTGCCTTTGGCGGCTAATTTGGTAGTAGAGGCAGTAAATCTTAGATCGCTCTTATTTTCTAAATACATAAAAGATTGCTCCGGCTTTTCGGGATCATCATAAAAAGAAATGGCTGCGATATCAAGGTCGCCGTCACCATCAAAATCGAAAGCCATAGCCTTGCTTGCGCCATAAAAAGGGATAAATAATTTCTCTTTAAAATTATTTTTTCCATCATTCATTAATATCCTGATTCCATGATAATATTTTTTTATTGGTGAGAGATCCCAATTATCCCCATTGGTTAATAAAATATCAGGATGGCCATCATGGTTAAAATCTGCCAGTTCAAAATAGCTGACGCCGTAAACGGGCGGAAATTGTGCGAGTATTTTCTGAGTAAAATTGCCGTTGCCATCATTCAAAAAAAGGAGCAATTCCTCTCTTGCCTGCGCCATCAACGCAATGAGATCAGGTTTGCCGTCTCCATTAAAATCTTTAACAATAACTTTTCTTGCTCCAGGCTGATCTACGATCAAATGTTTCTTTTCCGGATCGCCATTTTCGAACCAGCTTAATTTGCCGTTGTGATTTCCAAACTGGCAAACAATTAAATCTTTAACGCCATCCTGGTTTAAATCAGCATTGGCAAATTGAACGGGCCGCGCAAGATTTTTAAATTCATAAATTGGGGGATTTGATCCAGCCACGCCAGGCCCAACTATACTTAAGGCCCCTTCTTTTTTATCAGATGGGCTAATAGAGCCTATGCATAGAAATCTTAAGACATCTGAAATTGAAAAATCAATATCTACCGCCGGGCTTTTCGTTTTCCATAAACCGACCGCTTCAAGTTTATTATTAATAGCATACACCTCATTGTTCGCATCCCCGATAAATAGAAATGAAGTAGAAGGATCAAATTTTACCATACATGTTTTAGGAGTTATCTTTTTCCCGATGTAAACTTCCTCTGCGTTGAATTGGGTTAAAGTGTCATGAAAAGGAAGCACGCCTTTCTGCGGTAAAGGCTTTTGTGGAGAAGCGGCCGTATAGTAATCGACTATTTTTTGCCAGTTTTCTTTTCGCAATACAGCTTGTGAAGGATATACATTTTGTGCCTTAACCAATTGGGTTTCTGCGCTATCCATTCCCTCATATGGATCATCACCCGGTTTTCTTATGCCCAATCGCCATCCCATATTGGGTAATACTTTTTCTTTCCATGTTTCTTTATCAAGTAAAGAGGGTTCGGGAAACAAATGACACATAGAGCAATAAATTTTTGCCAGTTCTTTGCCGGAAGGATCTAATTCGTGGGATAAAGTTTCATTTCGGGGACTGGACAACAAGGAAAATCCGTACATAGAAACCGTTATGAAAGAGAAAATCAAAAGAAAATATGAATGAGTTTTTTTCATTATTAAATTATTCAGCCCGTGACAAAATGCTCATTGGTTTTTAACTTCTCTCAAATTAAATAAAATTGCCTTCATCCGATGTCTTTTAAAAAAGAAAGCCAACCTTTTCAGGGGCTGGCAATCTCGCTTGATTATGAGAAAATTTAAGAATGTAATTTGTATGGTTAGCGTCACATTTATTTTACATCCCAGAAAATTTTTACATTGATTTTATCCGCGTCTTTCACCTTACTATAATTCTCCGCATTATAGGTTTGCTCGTTGGTTGGATATTGCCAACGGCTTGGAGGCAATTCCTGCGGATTGGTATTATCGGGAAGGAACGTTAAAACAGGTAATTTAAGACGCCTAACCTCAGCCCAGTTTTCCAATGGCTGCAACACACTGTAGTTTATCCATTTTTGTGTGGCGATAAGGTTCAATTTGGCTGCATTGTCACCTGCCCATGCTACAGACGGTGAAGCAAGGTAGGTTGTTTTTGCACCATCACTTACAGTTTTGCTGGCGTAGCTTGCATAACGATCAATAGATGTTTTCACGCCGTTTTCGTAAGCGGCCTTTGCAGCAACGTCGTCGCCTTTAGACAGATAATATTCTGCTACATAAAAACTAACTTCTGAAGCATTAATCAACATGCCAGGGAGGTATATATTCTGAGAAATGTTTTGAAAATTATACCGGGCCAATTTTCCGGAATTCACCACATCGGTTTGAGCATTTCCGTTCAACAGAGGATCCAAACCGGTAAACGTTGAACCTGCGCTATCACCTGGCTGAAACATAATAGGCAATCTTGGATCATTGCTGGCATTCATTAAATCAATCATTTTCTTAGAGGGAACGTCTCCTCCACCCCATCCAATGAGACCTGTGTAAAAATCTGCGCTCCTTCCTGTACCGCTGCCGTTATTGATACCGCTGGTAGGATTGTACACTTTGATAACGATGTTGTCGCTGTTAGAAGTTATGATGGGGTAATTAGTCGGGTTGCCTAATATAGCAGTCATTTCTGCATCCACCCTGGACTGGAAAGAAGCAACACCTGAAACCCTCATCAGCATGCGGATTCTAAGAGAATTGCAATATTTTTTCCATAAATCAATATTTCCGTTGTTTATAAAATCCTGTGATTTTAAGGCAGTAGCTACAGCAGGCGAAACTGAAATAGAATTCAATTCATCTGAGAAGCCTTTTAAATCATCCAGCATCTTTGTGTAGATAGTAGCGGCGTCATCATACTTGGCATAAGAAGCGCTTATATTGCCTTTGTTGGTGCTTAACAGTCCTGCTTCTGACCATGGAATATCACCATGCAAATCAACTACCTTTTCGGAACGGTCGTAATAGTGGATCGTTGCCATGATGATGTATATTCTTTTAGCAGCTTTTTCATCATCACTTGACTGATTGTATACGTTAAGCAGTTCCTTGTATTGAGAAAGGAAATTGTAATAGTTTGACCAGCGGTCAGAAATCGCAGCAGCTCCCGGAACATATCTGGCTTGAGTATTGTTTACCCCTACTGCTTGTGACCAAGGCAGGGCCGTATTTTGCAAAATCACAAAATAGTTCCAGTATTTGTACATTACATAATCCAGGTCAGAGGATAAAAATCCCGCGAACTGCTTTTCAACGGTAGTTGTGGCAACTGTTGTGGGCTTTATATAGTCATCGGCAAATTGCTTTTTGGTGCAGGAAAAAATTCCTGAAGCCCCGACAACCACCATGGCTAAAATTATCTTTTTCATATTATTATATTATTATCTTTTAATTATTAAAATGTAGCTCGTAACATGGCGCCAAAAGTTCTTGTGGAAGGCTGGCTACCCGCGTTGTTTAAGTTATTAAACCAAACATTACCTGTTGTCAGTTGTTCAGCATCCATGTCCTTTATTGTTCTGTACAAATAGAATGGATTTCTTGCAAACACGGATACGGTTAATCTTTTTGCCCAAACCTTTTCTGATATTTTATTCGGCAATGTATAGGCAAGAGAGATTTCCCTCATTTTGATATAATTATTCTTTTGCACATACAAGTAGTATAAAGCACTTGGAGAATATTGCGGGCCGCCCCAGTTATAGATATTCCAGTAGTAATATGCCTGCGAAATAATATTTGTATTTTCTTTTCCGTCTGCTGTTACTCCCTTTAATAACATACCATCATGTAAAACAGTTTCACCATTAGGCCCCTGAGCTGCTGAAGTAGGAATACCTCTTAGATCCCCATCCAGGTAATAACTCAAACCACCATGAGCTGCATCCATGTATTTCAGACTTTCTTTTGTAATGCCACGGCTGTTCATCCAGAATAGACCGGTTGGGATAACATAACCGCCGTATTTGAAATCGGCTACCAATGTTAATGCAAAATTCTTATAGCTCAAAGTGTTAATCATACCTCCTGCTCCTTTTACCTGGCTGTTACCACCTGAAACCATCTTATTTGGATCTTGCTGGTAAAGCCCGTCGCTTGTGATGATCGGTTGACCTTTGCTGTTCACCAATAAAGGATGAACATAGATATCACCAACAGGATGGCCAACAACTGATTTTATCTGGTACGCATTACCATCATTGTCGGAATGGATAATTTCGTCTGAACCAGTCGCCAGTTTGACAATTTTGTTTTTATTGGTGAAATAGTTCAGGCTAAGAGACCATTGGAAATCCTTTGTACGTACGGGAACGGCATTAATATTTGCTTCAAACCCATTATTGGACAACTGGGCAACGTTAGAAAGAATTGATGATGCACCCATGCTTTGTGGCAATGAAAGATTAATCAGCAAATCATACACGTTATCGTGATAATAAGTCAAATCGAAATTTAATCTGCGTTCAAACGTTTCGATTGCCAACCCTACTTCATATGTTTTTTTCATTTCCGGACGGATGTTATCATTACCATAAGGATTTGTAATGGTCGATGTGGTCAACACCGGATTAGTGCCCGGTAATTGTACACCCAAATTGCCGGTATTATAGGCTACGTTAGCGAGGTAGGGTTGGGGATAGCTACCTACCGTTCCCCACGATGCTCTCAATTTGGCGTAGTCAATTACTGTAGGTAGTTTAAACATATCAGACAAAACAAGGCTTGCATTTACTGATGGATACACGAAAGAGTTATTATTAGGATTCATACTGGAAGTTCTGTCTCTCCTTATAGTTCCTTCTATAAAAGCGTAGTTTTTATAGTTGAAATTTAAAGTTCCTAAGAAAGCATCTGTAGTAAAGTAGCTTTGACCGCCGCTGCTGCTGTATGGGGTATTATAAGACACACTTAAATCAAACTTATTTTCTACTGAAAGGCCGCCATCGGTCCCTACAAGATTTGTCATCCCTTTTTCTCTGCGGCCACTATAGCCTCCCATTATAGAAAATTCCAAATCTTTGGTAATATTACCCATATAGGTAGCTAACAAATCCCCATATAAAATATTATAGTTATAGTTTGATTGCGCATAATAGCCGGTAGGGCCATATTGTACAGGCTGTGAAGAAAGATTTTTATTAAATGTCTGGTTAAAAGTAGCATCTGTTGCAATTTTACCACGAAGCGTTAAACCATCTATAATCGTAAGATTGTTGGTAATGCTTGATATCAACCGGTTATTATAATCATCTTCATTGTTTGACATCATATTCCATACATAATCCAAAATATCGGTTCTGTAATTGGGAATTTTTAAATTTTCATCAGGCGTTAAACTTGGATTGGTGCCAGTTACATATTTGTACCCAAGGCTGGTCCTGTATTTATCAAAATACCAGTCGCCGTTGTCAAAAGCCGGCATCATTCCGGTAAAATTATTAATCAGCCTATCTACAAGATAAGGGCGGTTATGAACATGCTGGTTCATATAGTTGATCATGATATCCAGCGAGTAGTTTTTACTGAACTTAATAGTACTTGTAAAATTGGCATTTAATCTTTCATCCTTCGAGTTTCTACTAACCCCTTCAAAGTTATCATGTGTCAAAGACAAGCGGATATCTGCTTTATCTGTTCCGCTGCTTATGGCAATGTTTTGTGAGGAGTTTTGACCTTTTTGGAACAGATTTTTATATCTATCCGGTTGTGGAGAATAAGGACGCACTTTTCCATCCCATGACAAAATTGGTTTACCATCGAACTTAGGGCCAAAGCTTAAGCCAGCCTGTAAATTCGTTCTATAAGTGGTCCCATCTAAAGTATAGCTTCCAAATCCATCGGGATCGCTTGCGTAAATTCCATAAGGAACCGGGAAACCGGCGCCTCTCACGTTTTGAAGTTCGGGAAGATAAGCCACTTCGTTTTGGAAATACGATGTGTTGAAATCAACAGCAAACCCTTTTTTGGCTTTTTTACTTGTAATGAGTATAACACCATTTTTACCTTCAGAACCGTACAAAGCAGCTGCAGCAGCGCCTTTTAATACGGTTACGCTTTCCATATCCTCAGGGTTCAGATCTGTAAGACCGTTGGCTCTCACACGTTGGTCGCCCCAATAATTGCCATTGTTAAAACTGCCATCTCTGATAGGCACACCATCTAAAATGATTAGCGGAGTGGAACTGAAGCTGATAGAGTTTACTCCCCGCAACTGCATTACCACACCGGAAGTAGAGCCACCGGGTGATTGCGACACCTGCAATCCCGGAACCTTACCATACAATGCGCTGGCAAAATTGGTAGGGGCAGTTTTTACAATATCACTGGAAGAGACGGTAGAAGTAGCATAGCCCAGCGATCTTTCCTGACGTTTTACGCCAAGAGCTGTAACTACTACTCCCTGCATTTCTTGGGCCTGTTCTTTATTCAGTACTACGGTCAATGTATTTGAAGCGCCCACTGTCACTTCTTTTGGAACATAGCCGACAGAAGAAAATTCAAGCACACTGGAATTGCCAGGCACCGAAATAGTAAATCTTCCATTGTCGTTGGTGGCTACTCCCGAAGTAGAGCCTCTTAAAATTACGGACACGTTGGGTATCGGTGTACCCTGGTCGTCAGTAACCGTCCCGGTTACTGATTTTTGTTGCGCTGCCGCAACAAGCGCAAAAGCGCAAAAAATAGGGCAGAGCAAAAGTTTGAAAACAATTTTTGTCATTGCATTTGTTTTTGTATTAAATGAATCGGATTTGTGCTTTTTTGTTAAAAAGAAGTTTATAGTTATTTTGAATCAGGCAGTTTTTTTATTTGCGTTATCGATAATTTCTGACAGGTAATCATAATTCTCCATGACCAGCGCCGCGCCGCCTATCAGCTCGGCATTGGCACCTAAATCAGAAACTTCAATATCAGTTCCCTGGTGAAGCCTCGGAATACAAAATTCATTTAAGGCCTGCTGAATAGGCGCCTGCCACACTTTTCCTGCCAGCGAACCGCGGCCACTTAAAATAATTTTATGTGGATTGAAAAGATGAATCAGCACAGCTACTCCTTTGCCAATGTTATGCCCGGCCTTTGAAAACAATTCCGCCGCAAACTGGTCGCCTTCCTGGGCCGCACGGGCTATACCTTCAAAAGCTAATTCCAAATCATCAAAAGGAAGGTGCTTCAACCTCGATTTACGACCCTCTTCAATCCCCTCTTTGGCGCTTTGTATCATGAGTAAAAGCGAGGTCTCGGTTTCAAGACAACCTACTTTACCACACCAGCAAAGCTTTCCGTTTAAAAAAAGAGGAATGTGGCTAAACTCTCCGGCAAATCCATCATGCCCCCTGAAAAGCTCGCCATTCAAAATCATCCCCAGGCCTATTCCCCACCCTATGTTGATGACCATCGCATTCCTTTCATTCTTTGCTTTTCCGAAATAATATTCAGCAAGGGCAATCAGGCTGGAATCGTTATCGATATATACCGGAAGCCCTAATTCTTTTGAAAAATAATCAGTAAGGCTTTTATTTCCGGGTAGCTGCAGAAAAGAATAATTGATCCCTTTTTCGACGTTTACAAATCCCGGCATTCCAATTCCTACTCCGGCAATTTTTTCTTTTGGAATTCCGCACGAATCGATAACACGTACCAGATTTTCAAGCAGGGCTGCCACTGCTTTTGTGTTATCAGCGAGTGGCAGAAGTATCTTTTCAACAGGAATCACAAACCGGTTTTGCATATCCATCACAGCAATCTTTGTCACGTATTGGTCCATTGCCACAGATACCAGGTAGGTCACATCTTCATTCACAGAATACGTTAAAGGCCGGCGGCCGCCCGTTGATGGCGCATAACCGGATTCAATGACCAGATTCTCTTTCACCAACTCTTCAATAAAACCTGACGTAACAGGAAAGCTTCTATGAATTTTGGTAGAGAGATCTGCGCACGAAAGATTATTTTCAAAATACAATTCCTTCAGAATCCTATTTCTTATTAAATTTCTTTTCTCATTAACCATAGCTTCTGTTAAAGTTCGACAAAAATAACATCTTATTAATATAAGTACCAAAACTTTTTAAATTTTTTAAAAAGAAATTCATCTTATTAAAAATATTTATTTGTAATATGTTTTAAAGGAAAGAAAAAGAAAACCTTTGATGCATTTCGCGCCGCGAAAGGGCAAACATTTTGCGCACCAAAAGCGATAAATAATAATAGCGCTTTAGGCAGTAAAGCAAGAGATAAGTTAATTTTT
Organism: Ginsengibacter sp.; assembly: GCA_051954975.1. GTDB lineage: Bacteria > Bacteroidota > Bacteroidia > Chitinophagales > Chitinophagaceae > Ginsengibacter. The sequence goes on from JBQCHE010000003.1 coordinate 123,676, forward strand.
TATTTTACGACATTACCCTTATTTCAGAATCTGGGATAAAATAATGCCTGTGGCCACTCCCGCGTTCAAAGATTCGGCCTTTCCGAACCTGGGAATGGTAATGCGATGCGTGCAAAGTTTCAGAAGATCATCATGAATGCCTTTTGACTCATTTCCGATTAAAAAAATTCCTTCCGGAATTTTGGGTAAATCAAAAATTGAGGTTCCATTTAGGGTGGCTGCATAAGTTGGTATGTTGCGGTGCGCATGCAGCCAGCTTTCGGGATCGGAATAAATTATATTTACCCGCGCAAGGCTTCCCATTGAAGATTGCACCACTTTGGGATTGTAGCAATCTACACTATTATCGCTGCAAATAATATTTTCGACGGCAAACCAATCTGCTATGCGAATAATAGTACCAAGGTTTCCCGGGTCTTGCAGATCATCGAGCATAATCGAAATTTTTCTAGCAACATTTGCAGAATAAATTTCCTTTTTCCTGAAAACCGCGAGCACCTTATTAGGAGTTTTTAATTGAGAAATAGTTTTAAGCCAATGCTCATCAATTTCATAAACAGATGAAATATCTGCACTTTGCAACATCAATTGATTTTCCTTCAGCCAATCTTTCACTGCGCAAAGCAAAATGCATTTTAATTTTTTTTCAGAAAGAAATTCGTTTACAATTTTTGGCCCCTCTGCAATAAAGGCTTCTTCGGCGTCTCTGAATTTTTTAAGGCTTAAACTTTGAATATATTTGACAATCTTTTTGCTCAACATGGTTTCAAATTATGAAAGGTATCAAACCGCCTCCCTTATCCGTTTCATTATTTTTATGCATTCTAGTTTCTGCTGCAATATTACCGGGTTGCGTGATTGTTCAAAAATATCAAAAAAATGTGCCTTTCGTTTTTAAAAATAATATCAAACTGAAGGCTGAAAATATAAGCAGCGATGAAAAGGTAGTTTTAAAATCCAAATTAAATACACAGCTTGTTGACAGCGCGAGGGTAAATGTAAAAGACAAGTTTTTTATTTTTCATTACTATGTGCATCCGCCGGTTTTTGATACCAACGCGGTTGCCACTTCTGCGGGTAATATGCATGCGTTGCTCATGAATTCCGGCTTCTATTCTCCCTCTATCAGTTATTCATTCGATACGGTTACAAAACATACTAACCAAAAAAGAGTAACCATAACTTATAATGTGAATGCGGGCAAACGAACGATGATTGATACTGTGGCATATCTTTTTACGAATCCGCAATTACAGGAATTGGCGGTAAGCACAAAAGATGAATCCCAGTTAAGACCGAACACGCCGGTATCGCGCGCAGGCATTGTAGATGAAACAAACAGGCTGGTGAATCTTTTTAAAAACAATGGCTATTACAAATTTACAGCCGATGATATCAGGGCCACCGGCGACACTACCATCGCTGCCCTTACAAGTGTTTCAGAAGATCCTTTTGAACAGTTGCGATTACTAGCCGAGGCGCAGGAAAAAAGAAACAAGCCTACCATCCGACTTGGGTTTCAATTAAACAACTTGCCTGACAGTAGTAATCTTCAGAAATACTATATCAACCAGGTTTATGTATTGCCCGATTATCTGACGGGAGATTTATTCACTGACTCTACGCTACATAAAAAGACTTTTAAGAATTACATAGCGGAATATCACCGAAAGCTTTTTAAATTTTCATTGATCGACCGGAATTTGTCTTTAAAGAAAGACAGTGTTTTTAGGCAGGACGCCTATTTTAAAACCATTAATGATCTGTATAAGCTTGGCGTTTGGGAAAGCCCTACCATTGATATTCTTGAGCAGAAAGATACGAATTTGTTAAACCTGGTGGTGAAGCTCGTTCCGTTAAAACGATATTCTTTTGAAGGCAACATTGAAATGAGCTATTCGGCCAACAACGCTACCAGCAGTATTACAACTTCAGCCACCGGCAACTTATTGGGCTTGTCGGCCAACCTGGTAGTAACTGACAGAAACCTCGCCAAATCAGCTATCCGGATGACGAATGGAATTAAAGCAGGGGTAGAATTCAATACAGTACATCGCAACAGCAATGGCACCTTTATAAATTCGAACGAACTGAGCTATTCAAATACTTTGCTGTTTCCAAAATTTATTTTTCCTTTTGCCGGTTACAACAATAAAAGAATTATTACTACCCAGTCGTTTATCAATACTAACGTATCGCTCATTAACAGGATTGACTTTTTTAATCAGCAGGTATTTAATACCAGCTATGGCTTTAACTGGACTACCAATGAGAAACATTTGTGGAGCCTGAAGCTTTTTAATTTTGACTACCGCCGGTTGTACAACCGCTCCAAAAGTTTTGACAGCACACTAAAAGAAAACCCCTTTTTAAGGTATTCCTTTAACACAGCGCTGGTAATGGGTGCAGGCTTAAGTTATAATCTTGCAAAAGCCAATCCCCGTAATCCCAAATTAATCACCAACCTGAAAATAAATATTGAAGAGTCGGGATTGCTTTGGGATTTATTGAAAATAAAAGATAAAACACCACAGACCGGCAATTTTTTCAATAAATATTTAAAAGAATTTATCAAGGCCGACATAGATTATTCTTACACTATTAATCATCCCAAATCCGCGTTTGCATTCAGGGCATTTGCCGGCGTGGGCATCCCGATTTCGAAAAACGATACCACACTTCCCTTTTTTAAACAATATTTTGGAGGTGGTCCTAACAGCATGCGCGGATGGCCGGTTAGGGGCATTGGTGTGGGTGGCCAGCCGCTGGCTCCTTACAAAACGAACCAAATCCGTTTTAATGATCGCACCGGCGACATCCAGTTGGAAGGCAATGCCGAATACCGGTTTGATGTAGCTCCTTTATTTTCAAATGCGGTTTTATTTAAAATGGCACTATTTACTGATTTTGGCAACATCTGGAATTTTAAAGATACAAAACCGGATGGCACTACAGATACAACGCAGTTCAAATTCAAAAATCTATATAAACAGCTTGGTCTTTCGTCCGGAGTAGGCTTCCGGTTTGATTTTAGCTATTTTTTGATCAGGTTTGACGTGGCTTTCAGGTTTAAGCGACCCGATGTTTTGGAGCATGATGGCTGGCAATTTCCGGCTGTTAATTTCAGGCACTTATTTGGGGGCACCCTGGATGATAAAATATGGCGATACGAAAATTTCAATGCTACCATTGGTATTGATTATCCATTTTAAATTCTGTTTTGGATAAAATTTTGTAAGTATTTGATAAAATAATACCATCATTTTAAAAATCTGAATATTAATTTTACACCGCTCCAACACTCTTTCGCAAAACTTATCCCCTGAAAACAATTTTGAATGTACTTTTACCGAAGGCAAGATATTTGTCCTGGATTGAAAAACCGTTTTAGTAAGCTGCCCAAAATTTTGTGGCAGCTTACTTTGTTTTAACGCAATACAGTAAACGAGCAAATTTGTTTGATTTTGGTTTTGTATGCAGCTATGCAGGCGTTTTAGAAAATAATTTCTAAATTCAATTTTCAAGGTGAACCAATTCTTATTTGGTAATTATAAAAAATTCAACCAGAAAAATCTTTCCAATCCGAAGCTGAATAAATATCTTCATGCCAAAAATAAAATCCAATGAAGCTGCACATTTCATTTGCATTATTACAAAGAAAAATATTGATGCAAATCTTCTTTTTGCCACTGATTATTTTTTCAGGTAATCTTTTATTTGCCGCTACGGTAGACACAGCGCTGACTTACAGCCCATCAATGAAGAAGAATATAAAAGCCGTAGTGATAACGCCGGATAATTATTCAAAAAATAATTCTTATAATGTAATTTATCTGCTGCATGGATACAGCGGCAATTATGCGGATTGGGTAACAAAAGTTCCGGCAATAAAAACCTTATCCGACCAATATAATCTGATCCTTGTTTGCCCGGACGGTAATTTTGGAAGCTGGTATTTTGATAGCCCTGTTGATTCTTCGTGGCGATATGAAACTTACATTACCAAAGAGCTGATACCATATATCGATGCACACTACAGCACCAACGCTTCGAGAAAAGGCAGGGCCATCACGGGTTTGAGCATGGGCGGACATGGTGCATTTTATTTAGCATTTCGCCACCAGGACATTTTTGGCGCTGCGGGAAGCATGAGCGGCGGCGTTGATATTCGTCCTTTTCCCCTGAATTGGGATCTAAGCAAACGTCTCGGATCTTTTAAAGACCATCCCGAAAATTGGGAAAAAAATACCGTGGTGAATTTAGTTTATCTTCTTACGCCTAATTCACTTGCTCTTACTTTCGATTGCGGAACAAGTGATTTCTTTTATGTGGTTAATAAAGAATTGCATGAAAAATTATTAGAAAGAAATATCCCGCATGATTTTACTTCAAGGCCTGGTGGTCATACATGGAAATACTGGGCTAACTCGGTTCAATACCAGGTGCTGTTCTTTTATAACTACTTTAATTCGGATGACAAAGAATAATATACCTTCAAATAATATATTTCCAAGGCTACATATCAATCGATAGGCTAAGTGAAGAAATATGCGTTTGAATATATGAACTATGCGCCGGATATAGGTTTCATGTAATTTCTTTTATTCGTTAAACTTTGGTACGTGGTTTGTTTACTATATTAAACGTCCAAGAACCGTGAATAATAATCGAAAAAAGTCCGCATGGAAAAATACCTTTTAAGCGAAAACAAAAATGTATTCGCCGGCATTTATGATGACAAAAGCAGTGCTGAAAAAGCCTACTTTTCATTAAGGTCGGCCGGATACGCCGCCGGTCAAATCAATGTGCTGATGAGTAAAGACACCCAGCTTAGATATTATTCTGATTTTTCAAATACGCATCTTTTCAAACCAATCGATAAAAATATAACAGGAGGAATAGCGGACAATTTCTCTTCTTTCGGAACGAATCTTAAAATTCCGTGGCCGGGCCTGGTTGTCTCAGGCCCTTTTGAATCGGATTTTGATATCACCGACTCACAAGGATCAAGTACCATAATGGAAGCGGTTTTAAAATCAGGCATTCCGAAAGATGAAGTGGTTCGATATATTGAAGGATTGAAAAATGGAAAAATTATAATAACCACCCTTGCCAACGAAGCCACTACACATCTCGCTTCAAAATTAAATAATCAGATTTTAGAAGGTTCCACGGTTTAAATGCGCTTGAAAGATATTGATTGCCTCACTTTTTTATAAGGTGAGGCAATTTTTGTAACAACTTGAGCGAGGCTTGCATCCCACCTAAATAAAGCGACGAGTATAATAAGGAAGTTGATTAAGCTTGTTATGCCTATTCACATCATTTAAATAAACGTTTAACCCCAACCGTTACAGTAAAGCCATAAATAACCATCTTATTATTTTTTCAAAATTAATTTGGCAAAGGCTTGAAATTTGCATTATTGCTGATTTCATTTTTGTACTTTAGCATCTACCGTATTTAACGTCAGCTTAAAATCTACAGGAATTTTTTGATAGCCATTTTTGAAAAATTAAAATCAATTTAATGGAACCAAAGCGGGAGCATGCAGCCTCCATCACAAGTAAAGAAAACCGCCGTAATCAAAGAAACGCCATGCTTGCAGGTTTTCTGGGATGGACGCTGGATGCATTTGATTTTTTCATTCTCACCTTTGTTCTTACCACAGTAGCAACAGATTTTAGTGTAACCATACCTGAAATGGCTCTCACATTGACCGCCAGCCTGGTGATGCGGCCGGTTGGGGCATTAATTTTTGGATTACTTGCAGACAGAATCGGAAGAAAAACGCCCCTCATGATTTCCATTATCTTTTATTCGGTAATGGAAATATTATCGGGCCTTGCGCCAACTTACCAGGTATTTTTAGCGTTGCGATTTTTATACGGAGTTGGTATGGGCGGCGAATGGGGCGTAGGCGCTTCTCTTGTGATGGAATCAGTCTCAGTAAAGCGGCGGGGACTGTTGTCGGGGCTTTTGCAGGAAGGATATGCCTTTGGCTTTTTACTTGCGGCCGCTGCATATTATTTTGTATTTCCACAATTCGGCTGGAGAGCGATGTTTTTTGTTGGTGGTTTGCCTGCGTTGCTTACTTTATTTATCAGAAGCAAAGTGAAAGAAACAGAGGCCTGGAAATCTAACCGTTCTCTAAACTGGAAGGAATATGGCAACGCAATAAAAAAGAACTGGAAGTTATTTTTATACTTAGTGTTGCTTATGTCAATGATGAATCTCATTTCTCATGGAACACAGGACCTCTATCCAACTTTCTTACAAAAACAGAAAAATTTTGACCCTCATCAAACCGCAGTAATCACAATGATTTCAATGGTAGGCGCTATTTTGGGCGGATTATTTTTCGGATATCTTTCCGATTTTTATGGCAGAAAAAAAATGATGGCTGTGGCTGTCGTTCTTGCACTACTACTAATACCGCTGTGGCTACTTGCAGGAGGAGGTTTCTTTGTTGCCCTTGGCGCGTTTGGAATGCAATTTATGGTGCAGGGCGCGTGGGGAATTATTCCGGCGCACATCAACGAATTATCGCCCGGCCCCGTTCGCGGCTTCTTCCCCGGGTTTGCCTATCAACTCGGAGTTTTGATAGCTGCCGCAGTTCCTTACGTCGAGGCTACCCTTGCCGAAAACCTAGGTTATGCTACGGCTATGGAAATCGCTGCGGGCAGCGTGTTAGCTGTGGGCGCCATCATCATATTGGCAGGGCCGGAAGCGCGCGGCATTCATTTTCATAAAGCACCTGCTTCATAATAAAATTTTCAGGCTTTTGAATGCCGGCGCATCATCCAATTGATTTTTTAAAGCGATTCACAATGTTTTCTGAAATTGTCCAGGATCGCCTGCCATCCGGCCCTTTGCATGTCGATTGAATTTTGATTTTCAGCCTCGAAGGTTTCTTCAATCAATGTTTTATTATCCTGCGAAGAAAATTGAACCTTTACCTTGCGGCCATCGCCAATCGTATATTCGATTAACTGGTATGGAATCACTTTATCGTAGGTTCCACCAAAATCAAATCCAAAGCTTCCGTCTTTTGCCTCCATCCGGTAAGAAAATTTTCCGCCCGGCCGCAAATTATTTTCAGCCTTAGTAGTATGCCAATCTTCTGATGCGGCATTCCATTTAACAATATCATCCGCGTTATTCCATGCTTTCCACGCCGCATTAATTGCGACATTGATTTCGGTGGCAACAGTAATTGTTTCTTTTTCTTCCATATTTTTTTTTTTCAAAAATTAAAGCTCTCCGGTAACAAGATTATTGGCTGATTTTGCCAATTATCGGTAGAAATGCGGCAAAAACATTTAACTTTATAAACGTAGCTTGAGCAGCCAACCATCACAGATAATTATTTTTTCAGGAGAGATAATTCAATGAAACGTCAATTTTAAATCAAAAAAAAATTACAGGTTTGCCAAAAATGTTTAACAGAAACAAAAAAATAGCAAATTTGTTCGTTTACTATAAAAAAGTTTAATCCCTCAAAATAAAAAGCCTCTTAAACTGTTTATTAATCCAAAGCTCATTCTAAATGACACCATCCTCCGGGCAAAACCATACAATATCAAAACAAAACATAAAAGGCAAACCTCTGCAAAAAGCAATCCAGATTCTATTGATTTTTGATGATGAAAAAGTCATTGCCGACATTCGAAAAGCGCTGAAAAAAATCAATTTTTATTACGATGAAATTATAGTCCGGTCAAAAAAAGAATTTATCAAAGCCATCCAATCTGAGCCAGACGTTATTTTAGCTGCTGAAACGGTTGAAGATCTCCCGGCACTAAAAGCAATCGGGATTTTAAATAAAAACAGAAAAACCATTCCATTAATACTGGCGGGTAATGCCTCTGTTGAAAAGATTATTGAAATTATTAAAGCCGGAGCCATTGAGTATGTAAGCAGCGCCCAATTTAAAAACCTTAACAAAGTTATTTTTAAAGCAATTGAGAAATCGCGTCTTAATAAAGAACAACAGCATTACACTGAAAAGCTGCAAGAGTCAGAAACACGGTTTCGCGCTTTAATTGAAAATACGGTGGATGCGATTGTAATTATCAACACCGAGGGAATGGTTACATACGCCTCCCCTACTATCACGAGGGTTTTGGGATATAGTGAAGAAGAGGCCGTGCGTGTTTCCATTTATGACGTGGTACATCCAGACGATCAACCGAGAATTCTCCAAATGATTCCTGAATGCCTTGAAAAACCTGGCATTTCGCTTCCTGTAATGCAATATCGGTGTAAACATAAAAACGGCGATTGGATTTGGGTAGAAGGATCTATCACCAACATGCTTCACGAGCCGGCCGTAAACGGAATAGTGGATAATTTTCATGATATTACTTTAAGAAAAGAAGCCGAGGTAGCATTAAAAAGAAGTGAAGAAAAATACCGGACATTTTTTGAAAATAGTTTAGATGCGATTTTATTGACAGTTACAGATGGACGCGTGTTAGCCGCTAATCCTGCAGCCTGCAAAATGTTTCAAATGACAGAGCAGGAAATTTGTAATGCCGGAAGAAAAGGCCTCGTAGTCACCGAAGGAAAAGCATTTGCAAAAATCATAGAAGAAAGGCGGAAAAAAGGGAAAGTAAAAGGGGAGCTAACTTTTCGCAGAAAAGATGGAACGGTGTTTTTAGGAGAAATAAGTTCCGCCATATTTCATCATACAGCAGGCACAGATCGCACTTCCATGATCATCAGGGATGTTTCTGAAAGAGTTCAGGCGGAAAAAGAACTGAAAGAATCAGAGGAAAGATATAAGTTTTTGTTTGAATACAGTCCAACGCCCAAATGGGTATTTGAGTTAGAAACCGGAAAAATTATCGATGTTAATGATACCGCCATTCAACATTATGGCTACAGTCGCGAAGAATTTCAAAAAATGGTAACTAACGATTTGAAATCGCCTGAAGAATTGCCGAGGATGGCTGAGATACACAAACACATTGCAGAAATTGAAGGCCTCAACCGCTTTGGAATTTTTACACAGGTTAAAAAAGACGGAACTAAAATTAAAGCAGAAGTTTCGGGCCACAAGTGCTTATACAACGGAAAGGCTTGCATGGTAATCGATTCATTTGATGTAACGGAACGCGAAAGGATTCTCTATGAATTAAAAGATCACAAAGAAAAATTGCGGTCTGCCCAAAGCATTGCTAAGCTGGGCTATTGGAAACACAATCTTCAGACTCTGGAAGTGTATTGGTCCGATACATTATTTGAAATCGCTGGATCAACCAGGGAAAATTTTAAGCCTACATTGGAAGATTTTATAAAAATTGTGCATCCTGAAGATAAGAATCTTTATGTAAAATTTCGGGAAGACGTTTTCAATGGATTGAATGAAAGGGAAATTGAATACCGGATTATTGCTTCGGATGGAAGTATAAAATGGATTCACCAAAATGGACATTTAATTAAAGATGAAAATAATAATCCGATCATATTTGAAGGTATTGCCCAGGATGTAACAGCAAGGAAACTTCTTGAATTATCTCTTGAAGAAAGCACCCTGAGATATCAAATGGTATCAAAAGCCACTTCAGATGTGATATGGGATTGGAATTTTGAAAAAAACAAGGCGTTTTGGGGAAAAGGTTTTGAAACCCGGTTTGGCTATAAATTGGATGAATTAAATAACGAAGAGGAGTTTTGGGAAAATAATATTCATCCTGACGACAAGGAGTGGGTGCTTAGCAGTATTAATGAAGCCATTAATAGCACCAAAACAAACTGGATACTTGAATACCGGTTCAGAAAGGCAGATAACAGCTATGCTTATGTGCTCGATAAAGGATTTTTCATCAGAGATGCAAAAGGTAAGGCAATAAAATTAGCCGGGGGCATGCAGGATATTACTGAAAGGAAACAACTTGAAGACCTTTTGGATAAATCAAATAAACTGGCCCGTATTGGTAGTTATGAATTAAATTATGAAACCGGGGTGATATATTTGAATAGCATCGCTAAAGCGATCTATGAAGTACCCGAAGATTTTCATCCCACTTTACAAAAAATAAATGAATTCTATCCTTCCGAATTAGTGAAAGAAAAAACGATTAAAGCTTATAATGACGCACTTGAGAAAGCGATTCCATTCGATGTGGAGGTCAAAATCCGCACAGGCAAGGGCAACCTCAGATGGATCAGGCTTACAGGGGAAACGGAAATTATTAATGGAAAAATTACCAAATTATACGGAAGCATCCAGGATATTGATGACCGTAAAAAAAATGAAGAAGCACTGGAGTTGAGTATTGAACGGTATAATATTGTTGCCAGGGCCACCAATGATTCTATCTGGGATTGGGACCTCGTTCAAAACAAGGTGACAAGGCCTGGAAAATTTTTGGAAGGTGCATTAGGCTACGAATTTATCCGTCCTGAGCAGGTGGATGATTTTTGGCAGAAACATGTTCATCCGGAAGACTGGAAGCGCATTTGCGACAACAGGCAGGCGCTTTTTGATAATCCTTCAGAATATTATTGGGAAGATGAATACAGGTTTCTTAAGCCGGATGGCACTTACGCTCTTGTGTACGACCGCGCGTATATTAGCCGTGATAAAGAAGGAAAAGCCATAAGAATGATCGGCGCTTCAAGGGATATTACCAAATTGAAAGAAAATGAAATTCAGCTGAAAGCTTTAAATGAAAAATTAGAAAAGAGAGCAAAAGAATTAGTTGTGTCTAACTTGGAACTGGAACAATTCGCCTACGTTGCATCCCACGACTTGCAGGAACCATTAAGGATGGTAACAAGTTTTCTTAATCAAATTGAAAAAAAGTACAATGATGTATTAGACGAAAAAGGTAAAAAATATGTCTTTTTTGCTGTGGACGGTGCCAAAAGAATGAGGCAAATGATTTTAGATTTACTTGAATTTTCAAGAGCCGGAAAAATTGAATCTAATAATGAAAAAACGGATTTGAATGCGGTTGTGAAAGAAATCCTGGAGCTGCATCAGCAAAAGGTAAAAGAAACGCATGCAGAAATCTCAATTGAACGTTTGCCCGTAGTTGCCGCGCCAAAAATCGCCCTCAGGCAGGTATTTCAAAATCTCATTAGCAATAGTTTAAAGTACAGCCGGTTAAACAATGGTATCCGGCCAAAAATTAGTGTTGCTGCAACAGACCACAGCGATTATTGGCAATTTAGTGTTACAGACAACGGAATAGGCATAGAGCCGGCGTATTTCGACAAAATATTCGTCATATTTCAACGGCTTCACGACAGAAGCGAATATTCAGGAACTGGAATTGGCCTGGCCATTACCAAAAAAATCATTGAAAATTTGGGAGGCAAAATTTGGGTCGAGTCTGAAATGAATAAGGGAAGTCGTTTCTCTTTTACAGTTCCGAAGAAAAATAATAATTTTTGAAAGCAATATGCAGATGGTGTCTTACAGCCAATTTAATAATTCAGTGCCAGCAGAAATAAAAATGGGTTTATTTGTTGCTTTACTGTGGTGCGAACAAACTCACGTTTATTCAAGCCCTTTTTAAAATCCAATGATTTATCAAATATTCTTAATAAACGATTCCACTGCCAGCAAATAACTTTTCAATCCAAAACCTGAGATGGTTCCTGCACATTTTGAAGTAATGTGTGATATTTTCCGGAAATCTTCTCTCGCTTCTACGTTAGAAATATGCACCTCAACAACAGGAGTTTGGATAGCTGCGATGGCATCGCCTATAGCCACCGAGGTATGCGTATATCCACCGGCATTCAGGATAATTCCCTCCATAGTACCAGAACATTGCTGAATTTTATTAATAAGCTCGCCCTCCACATTGCTTTGAAAATAATCAAAATCAATCGTCTCATACTCCTTACGAAGCTTTTGAAAAAAATGCTCAAAAGTTTCTGAACCATAAATACCCGGTTCGCGGCTTCCAATCAAATTCAGATTTGGCCCGTTGATAATGCATAATTTCATGACTCAATATTTTATAAAAATAAGCTACCACGTATCAGGATTGCATCATTTTAAAAAACTCATCAAACAAATAGCGGCTGTCGTGAGGCCCGGGTGTTGATTCAGGGTGATATTGAACTGAAAATGCCGGCCTGTCTTTGAGCCTGATGCCTTCTACCGAATGATCATTCAGGTTGATATGCGTAATTTCTATATTGCTATTTTTCCGCACGGCGTCAGGGTCTACGCCAAAGCCATGATTTTGAGTAGTGATCTCACAGCGGCCTGTGATGATATTTTTAACAGGGTGATTAAGCCCGCGATGGCCGTGATGCATTTTAAAAGTAGGAATATCATTGGCCAGCGCAAGAAGCTGCTGTCCAAGGCAAATGCCGAAGAATGGCTTTTTAGAATTTAAAATTTTCTTCACGGTCTCTACGGCGTAATCCATTGGCTCCGGATCGCCCGGGCCGTTGCTGATAAAATAGCCGTCGGGGTTAAATTTTTCCAACTCGTCAAAAGTGGTTTTTGCATTAAAAACCTTTACAAAAGCACCTCTTTCAACAAGGCAGTTTAATATGTTCTTTTTTATGCCATAATCCAGCACCGCAATCCTCAGCTTACTGCTTTCGTCGCCGAGTGTATACTCCGATTTGGTAGAAACGGCTGACGCCAGCTCAAGGCCATCCATTGAAGGAACGGCTGCCAAAATCTTTTTTAGCTTAGGAATATCGTTGTTTTCTGAAGAAATAATACAGTTCATCGCACCGGCTTCACGAATATGAATGACCAGCGCGCGGCTGTCCACCCCATCTATTGCTACGATATTTTGTTTTTCAAAATATTCCTGTAAAGAATTATCGGCCGCAAAACGGGAATATTGTTCTTCAAGGTTCCTTCCAATGATTCCTTTTACTTTTACGGAATCACTCTCAACTTCATTATCATTTATTCCGTAATTTCCGATGTGAACATTGTTCATAATAACCACCTGACCGTAATAGCTTGGGTCAGTAAAAACTTCCTGGTAACCGGTCATCCCGGTATTGAAACAAATCTCTCCGGTAGTAGTGCCTTTTTTCCCAAATGCTCTTCCATGAAAAATATTTCCATCTTCGAGAATGAGAACCGCAGGTTGGGGTAATTGAGTATCAGACATGAATAAAGTTTTGCAAAGAAAAGAAAATACACGCAATTATTTTGGTAAAATTTCGGCTTATTTGTCCGTTCACTATAAATAGTCACATAAAAAAGCCTGCGATAAAGCAGGCTTTGAATTTATTTTTCATTTTTTTCTTCCTCTCCGGGTTCGCCGGTATTTTCATCCGGGTTTACCTTTTCAACATCATCATTTGCTGCTTCGGCAGTTGGCTCTGCCGCTTCGGCCTTTGCTTCGGGAACCGGTTGTTCTTCAATCTCAGTCTTTACTTCAGCAGGCGCTTTAGTTTGCGCAGATTTCTTGCTGCGGCCGGCCCTGCGGGTTTTCTTGCCGGTAGTTTCCGCTGTTTCGATACCCTTACCATAGACTTCATTATAATCAACCAATTCGATCAAGGCCAGTTCCGCATTATCCCCTACTCTTCTGCCTAGCTTAATCACCCTGGTATAGCCCCCGGGACGGGATGCAATTTTTGGGCTAATCACATCAAATAATTCCTTCACCGCATTTTTGTCGCCCAAACGACTAAATACTATACGACGCTGATGAGTAGTATTTTCTTTTGATTTAGTGATAAGCGGCTCTACAAAGGGGCGCAATGCTTTTGCCTTCGCCAATGTAGTAACAATATGTTTGTGTTGAAAAAGCTGGCAGGTAAGATTGACTAAAAGCGCATTTCTATGGCTGGCCGTTCTGCCTAAATTGTTGATTTTATCTCCGTGACGCATGACTTTGTTTTTTTACCCTGTACCGTGTCAGGAATTACAGGGTTAATTTGAAAATGTGAAAATCCGAAAATGTGAAAATTCGCAGCCAATTTTCAAATTGGTAAATTTTCACATTTTCACATGGGTTATTCTTCGTCTAATTTTATTTTGCTAAGGTCTAATCCAAAACCGAGGCCTCTTTCATTCAACACCTGTTCAATTTCACTCAATGATTTCTGTCCGAAGTTTCTGAACTTCATTAAATCTTCCTGTTCATATTGAACCAGTTCACTTAAGGAATTAATTTTGGCAGCCTTTAAGCAGTTGAATGCTCTTACAGACAGATCCAAATCTTCCAAAGGCGTTTTCAATACCTTTCTCAACTGCAGCGTCTGCTCATCCACCATATCTTCCTTCTTCTCTTCCTTATTATCAAAAGTGATGTTTTCGTCAGTAATAATCATCAGGTGCTGAATCAGGATTCTTGAAGCCTGTTTTACAGCCTCTTCAGGATGGATAGTACCGTCTGTCACCACATCCATAACGAGTTTTTCAAAGTCTGTTCTTTGTTCAACCCTCGTGTTTTCGATGCTGTATTTTACATTTTTTATGGGAGTGTAAATTGCATCGATGGGAATATATCCGAAGTGAGTGCTCTTCTCTTTATTTTCTTCTGCCGGAACATATCCGCGGCCCTTCGCAATGGTAATCTCAATATCGAGTTTCGCGGAAGTATCCATTGTGCATATTAAAAGATCCGGATTCATCACTTCAAAAGCCGGAGATGCTTCCCCAATCATTCCTGCGGTAAATTCTGTTTTATTTTTTAAAGACAAACTAATTTTTTCTGTTCCGCTGTCCTGGTCAGTTTTCTTTTTAAAACGAACTTGTTTCAGATTAAGAATAATTTCAGTTACGTCTTCTGTAATACCTTTTATTGTTGCAAATTCATGGTCGGCGCCAGCGATGCTGATACCTACAATTGCATAACCTTCCAAAGAATTAAGCAATACCCTGCGAAGGGCATTACCAATGGTAACACCATAGCCCGGTTCTAACGGACGAAATTCAAATTGCGCTTCGAAATCCGTGCTTTTTTGAAGAACAATTTTGTCTGGTTTTACAAAATTTAAAATGGCCATTTTATTTATTTTGTTTTATTGATTGAATTTGGTTTTCTTCCCTTCACTTACATCCGCCTTAGTAAGTATTATTTACTGTACAATTCGACAATAAGTGATTCCTTAATATTTTCCGGAACACTTTCTCTTTCTGGATAAGCAATAAAAGTGCCCCTCATTTCGCCTTCGTTGAATTCAAGCCAGTTGAATTTCGGGTTTTTGGGGCGAATATTGGAGGTAATGGAAGAATTATGAGCTGCCTTATCCTTTAAGCCAATCACATCTCCGGGTTTCAATGAAAAAGAAGGAATGTTTACCACTTCTCCATTTACAGTTACGTGTTTGTGAGATACCAATTGACGGGCAGCCTGGCGGCTTGGAGCAATTCCAAGGCGATAAACAGTATTATCCAGCCTGGCTTCCAGCAATTTGATTAATTGTTCACCGGTCACTCCTTTACGACGTGCAGCTTCATTGAAAGTATTATGAAATTGTTTTTCCAGCAAGCCGTAAGTGTATTTGGCTTTTTGTTTTTCACGAAGTTGAAGCGCATATTCGCCAAGGCTTTTACGCTTCCTTGCTGCTCCGTGCATTCCCGGAGGATTACTGTTTTTTGTTAACCATTTACCATTTCCTGTGATAGGTTCTCCAAATATGCGGGAGATTTTGGTTTTTGGTCCTGTGTAACGAGCCATAGTTGTCTATTGATTTTTTAGTGCCGGTGCATCATCCTTAAAAATCGAAAATTAATAATGCACCCAATTATTAAAATAGTTTGATTAAACCCTTCTCTTTTTGGGAGGGCGGCAACCGTTGTGAGGCAAAGGAGTAATGTCTTTGATCATAACCACTTCGATGCCTGACTGTGATAGGGAGCGAATAGCGCCTTCACGTCCGGAGCCCGGGCCTTTTACATACACATCCACGCGCTTTAACCCGGCGTCTGAAGCAACTTTTGCAGCGTCAGCAGCAGCCATCTGGGCAGCATAGGGCGTGTTCTTTTTAGAACCTCTGAAACCCATTTTGCCGGCCGAAGACCATGAAATTACCTGGCCTTGCTTGTTGGTTAAACTGATAATGATGTTGTTGAAACTTGCAACGATGTGAGCTTCTCCATAAGGTTCTACTTTTACGATCCTTTTCTTCGAAGATGCTTTAGCATTTGAGGATTTTGCCATAATAAATTCTGATAGGTAATCTTTAAAAAGTTTTTCTGCCTTGCGGCAGACTGAATCAACCCTCCTTCCGGCTTTAAGATATCTGGCATTGATTCAAAAAATAAGCCTCTTTTAGCTTTTTGCTTTCAGCGTTCAGCTTTTAGCATTAAGCCAAATTATTTCTTAGGTGCCTTTTTCTTTCCGGCAACTGTCTTTCGTTTCCCTTTACGTGTACGGCTATTGGTACGGGTGCGCTGTCCGCGAAGCGGCAAACCTTTACGATGCCTCAATCCGCGATAACAGGCGATGTCTAACAATCTTTTTATATTGGTCTGAACCTCACTACGTAATGCGCCCTCGGTTTTAATTTCGTTGCTGATAATATTACGGATCGCTGTTTGTTCCTCATCGTTCCACTCATTCACTTTTTTATCCAAATCAACGTTAGCCTTTTCTAAAATGTAACGGGCTGTAGATTTTCCAATACCATATATATAGGTAAGTCCGATTTCGCCTCTTTTATTTTTTGGTAAATCTATACCGGCAATGCGCGCCATAAGAATTATTGATTATTAATTATTAATTATTAATTATTTTTTCATTTACTGTCAGCCTTCAACTTCTGGATTCAGCTTTCAGAGTTTATCCCTGTCTTTGCTTGTAACGGGGATTTTTTTTGTTAATCACGTACAATCTGCCTTTTCTCCTCACGATTTTACAATCGGCGCTTCTCTTCTTTATTGCGGCCCTTACTTTCATAATTTCAACTTATTTTTTAACCTGTGAAAAGTTTGTTATCTATATCTGAAAATGATGCGCCCCCTTGATAAATCGTAAGGACTCATTTCAACACCTACTTTGTCGCCGGGCAAAATTCGGATATAATGCATCCTCATTTTTCCGGAAATTGTCGCCAAAATTTCATGCCCATTCTCCAGCTTCACCCTGAACATCGCGTTGGATAAGGCTTCCAGGATGGTTCCATCTTGTTTTATCAATGCTTGCTTGGCCATAATATTTTTGGAGGCGCAAAGATAGGCCTAAAATTTTGAATTTAAAAAAAATATGCCGTTCTGATTCATCTTTTTATATTTGCAAAACCCAAATTTTAAGAAAATGAAAACTTCTCTGGTTTTTTTTGCTCTTTTATTTATTTTTTCTTCCTGCAAAAAAGACAATGCACCCAAAGATAACCCGTCAAACGAAACCTATGTTAATACGAATGCGGGTAGTACCTGGACCTATCGGCAAACCGATATGGCAGATAACAATTCGACATCCGACTACACTATTACTTCTACAGCTAATGATACTACAATAGACTCCAGGAAATATCACGTATATACTTATTCATACGGAGGAAGCAAATACCTTGGAATAGAAGGGCATGATTATTACCAATATGATTCTATTCCCATAACCGGCGGAGTAAATATTCAAAGATTATACCTGAAAGACAATGCCGCAAAAGATGATACCTGGAAACAGGATTTTAATTTACAGATCCAGGAATTACAAGGCGCTACTATACAGTTAACCGTTCAAAATAAGGTGGTAGAAAAAGGAATTACAAAAACTGTTAATGGAAAAGACTACTCCAATGTTTACCATGTTTCCACTTCCCTATCTTCTTCCGCGATACCTTCCACCGCTTTAGCTTCTACTATAGACAGCTATTATGCACCTGGTTACGGATTAATAGAAAACACCACGCAAGTTGAACTGAACTACCTTGGGCTTGTTAAAGAAGTCAACTTTAAAACTGAATTAACGAGTACCGATTTAAAATAGTTGATTAAATAACATCATCCGTAAGGTGCACTTTAGTCATGGCCAGATAATGATTTTGTAAAACATGCATCGGTATCGGATGAGTCATTATTCGCCTTTCGTCACGGTACCACATTTCAAACTGGGAAAAATCATCCTGTTTAGGGGTTTGAATACGGAAAGCACCTTTCATGTATTTCACCGAACCATCATCGTTTACATGTTTCGTAAATTTCAGTTTTAACAATTGCCCTTCATCTACCGGTAATGGAAAAAGATCTTCGGGCATAAAATACAAATCCTGAACGCCGTTATTTACACAAACTTCTTTTTCGTCATTATTAAAATCTACCACCTCTGCGCGCCAGGCCTGTCCGTCGGATTGTGCAAGAACATAATCGCCTTTTTTTAGTTCGCTGAATTTTATCATACTAAAATAATTTTTGCTCAATTTAGGAAAAAATCAATTATTGAATTATATAACCTGTCGAATAGATTTATTGAGCGTCATTGATTTTATCATTTACATCTTCTGTTTCTAAAAAGCATTAGCACCATCAAATTCACGCAGTAATATATCAGCAGTAAACCAAGAAATAATTCAAATTTTTATTTTATTCCAAAAAGAAACATCAAATAAATGAACCAGGCCCTGTTGTGCATTGTGTTCAGCCTCCGCAATGGAGCAGTCAGGTCCACCCACTTTTTTGCACGTCTTTTGCTATTCCTTTTTATCAATATTTAAAGTCAATAAAAATGAATGCCATAACCATTGAAAGAATCTCCTGGAAAGAATTGTTACAACAAGAGAAACCAGTGCTGCTGCCCGTTGCACATGATGCTTTAACTGCGCGACTTATTGAAATGACGGGCTTTAAGGCATTTCAGATTGCCGGGTTTGCCCTGGCTGGTTCCATGCATGCCGTTCCGGACCTGGACCTTGAGCATTTTGGTGAAAAAGGCGATGCTGTAAGAAAAATCATCAGCGCTTCTTCGCTGCCTGTGATGGTGGATGCAGACGATGGATATGGAGACGTAAAAAACGTTACGCGCACTGTGATGGAATACATTCGCATGGGCGTTTCTGCCATTTTTATTGAAGACCAGAAGCCGCCGATAAAATGCGGTCACATGGGCAAAAAGCATGTGGTAACGGCCAAACACATGGAAGGAAAGATAAAAGCCGCTGTAGACGCTCGCCAAAAACACAATCTCTTTTTACTGGCAAGAACGGACGCTATCGAGCCGGAAAACCTGCGCCATGCCATAAAAAGAGCGGAGGGATATTTAAAAGCAGGCGCCGACGGCGTATATATTGAAGGAATAACTGATAAAAAACAATTGAAGGAAGTCGGTTCCATTTTTAAAGGAGTGCCGCTCGCTACAAGCATCCTCGAATATGGTGGCAAAACACCGTGGCTTCCACCAGAGGAAATGAGCGCACTCGGTTATTCGATGATTTTATATCCGACAACGGTTATTTTCCAGGTGGCCTATGCGATAAAACGCGCACTGGGCGCGCTTCGTGCAGGAATGCCGTTAGATGAAAAAACTGCAGTGGATATGGGCCAGTTTTTAGATATAGTGAATATCGATTATTGGCGGGAAATTGAGAATAAATACAGTGTTGAAGAATAAAATAAAATTTGAGGGAAAGCAACTGATATATAGCGTATGCTGAAGCCTTCCAATAGAAGAATTATCTTTTTGCCGAGAAGAAAATCATAAAGCAATGCTTAATTTGGCATCATTAAAAATATTTCTTTTGACACGCATAGGCCTCATTTCGGATACACATAACTTTTTAGATCCCGCCGTATTTGAACATTTCAAAAATTGCGATGAAATATGGCACGCCGGCGACTTTGGGAGTGCGGCAATTGCTAAACAGCTACAATCTTTTAAGCCCTTAAAAGGCGTATATGGAAACATTGACGGCTACGACATCACAAGCGCCTACTCCGAACAGTTGATTTTTATGTGTGAAGAAGTGAAAATAATGATGCGGCACATCGGCGGTTATCCGCCGATGTATAATCCAGCCACGAAAAAGGAAATTTTAATTCATAAGCCGCAACTCTTTATCAGCGGCCACTCCCATATTCTAAAGATTATGTATGATGATAAATTAAATTGCCTTCATATCAACCCGGGCGCTGCCGGCAAGCAGGGCTGGCAAAAAGTACGAACGCTTGTCCGGTTTGCCATTGATAGAAACGATATTAAAGACTGTGAAGTGATTGAATTGAATTAATCAATGAAGAAATTTCAAAATGTAAAAATTCAAAAACGTGAAAATTGTGAAAATGAGATAAACGATAATAAAACAATAGAATAACGAGGTAATACAATAATGAAACAATTTATTCAATCTACATTTGCAACATGCATCCGTCAAAATTTTTTTATTTTATAGCTGGTATTGTTTTTCTGTTTGCATCGTGTAATCCGACAGAAAAAAAAGCGAATCCTCCAACAGATTCCACTTCAATAGCAGCCATTAAAAATGCAATCAAAGAATATCCCGATTCCCTGATTTTGAAACAAAATTTAATTGAAGCCTACAGAAACGAAGGGGAATACGATTCCGCAATTGCCATTGTAGATAAAGAAATAGCGAAAGACAGCACCAGCGCTTATTTATGGAATATAAAGGCTACTTTGTATTTTGAGAATAACGATACGCTGAGCGCAGCAAAAGCATTGCAACATGCCATTGACATTTACCCGCTGCCTGAATATCTTGTCGCTTTGGGAACTGTGCTTGCCGAGATTAAAAATGAAAGGGCCTTACAGATTGCAGATAACCTGCTTCGCAGCAACAAGGAAAAACATGGCAAAGATGCCTATTTTATAAAGGGGCTTTACTATAATTACCTGAATGAACCACAGAAGGCAATTGTGTACTTAGATAGTTGTCTTAACCTTGATTTTACTTACATGTATGCCTACCGCGAAAAAGGAATTGCATTGTACCAGGAAAAAAAATATGAAGAGGCGATAAAAGTTTTAAGCCGCGGCGTTACACTTCAAAATAATTTTGACGAAGGATATTATTGGATGGGAAAATGTTATGAAAAGTTAAACGAAAAGGATGAAGCCATTCAAAGTTATCAGAATGCCTTGCTATATGATAAAGATTTTATAGAAGCGCGCAAAGCGCTTGAAAGGCTCCAGCAGGAAAAATAGAGTTACTATCTTCACAATAAATTATTCCGATGCCAATCATTGCTCCATCACTTTTAGCGGCTGATTTTTTACATCTTAAAAAAGAATGTCAAATGCTTAATGAAAGCAAGGCTGACTGGTTTCATCTTGATGTGATGGATGGACGTTTTGTCCCAAATATCAGTTTCGGAATGTCTGTTATAAAACAATTGCGGAAGATGACTGCTAAGTTTTTTGATGTGCATCTTATGATTGTGGAACCCGAAAAATATGTGGAAGAATTTAAAGATGCCGGGGCAAACAGCCTGACCGTTCACCAGGAAGCATGTCCTCATTTGCATAGAAATATTCAGCAGATAAAATCGCTGGGAATGAAGGCTGGCGTAGCTATCAACCCGGCCACACCGGTGTTTCTTCTTCAGGATATCATACGCGATGTGGATATGGTATTGGTGATGAGCGTGAATCCTGGCTTTGGCGGACAATCTTTTATTCCTTATTCCCTAGCCAAAATTGCAGAGTTGAAAGCCTTAATAAAAAACACAGATTCTTCCGCCAAAATTGAGGTGGATGGCGGAATTTCGCTTGATAATGCTGCTGAAATTTTAAAGGCAGGCGCAGATGTTTTAGTTGCAGGAAGTTCTATTTTTAAGTCTGAAAAACCATTGGAGATTATTGAGAAAATGAAAAGTTTGTAAAGTGATCAATCACCAGTAAAAGCACAAATAACCTGGATTTTATTTTCCTTTCTGTTTATAAATTATCGTGTATCTGTTGCAACACGGGAACTATTTGCTTCATCCAATTGGTTTCTTTTTCATCCCATTTGTATTTTTTTACAATCGCGTCTTCCAGCATTTGCCTTCCCTTATAAGCCTGCGCTTTAGAATAAAAGCAATCTATCCATTTTGGATTTAGCTTGTCCTCGTTTTCAATTGAAATGCCGCCCTGGTACCAGTTAAGGCAGGAAGGCAATGCATTAAAATCAATCTGCGCCGCATTGCCATTTAAAAATCCCTGAAAATAATACGCGCAAAATTGTACATAGCCTTTTACCCGGCTTTTTATTTGCTCATCGCTTTCGGGTTTAGCGGGCTTTTTACTCCATTGGTAATTTTGCCGGCTAAATGGATTTTTATCGCTGTCAGGCCATTGGGTACTGGTGACTTTGTAAGTAAGTTTTGAAGTGTGTTTTTTTTCAGTTCTTGATAATACAAGTTGCTCTTTGTTAACTTGCTCAATCAGATAGGTTCCTTTTCTTTTATCATCAAAATTTACTGAAATTGTATTTCCGTTTACATCGTATTTTCCATACGTCATCTCACCAACCGGGTTTTCAAGAACGGTTGAATCTGCCATAAACACTATTCCTGACGCATATTCGGCACCATCATCGGCCGTAAAAGATATATCCTTAGATGTTGGATTGTCCGCATCTTTCAATTCCCAATACTGGGTTAGTAACTGTAGTGTATCGGGCATTTCAGAAGCGTTGTCAATAAGTTTCTCATTTCTATCCTGTGGAGCTGGTCCGCAGTTGGAAAAAAGTGCGGCTACCATTAAGAAGAGTAAAACGAATTTGTGCATTTTCAAAAATAACAAAACGAAGATGAAGTTTCAATTAATCATCGATTATCACGGTAAACAATAAGGAATATTTCTGAAAATATTATCTTCACTTTATGAGAATAACGATTGTTATCTTCTTTCTTCTGTCAGCCCTCGCATCTTTTTGCCAAAAGAAAACGGCAACCGTATCTGGGAAAATCATTGATGAAAATGAAGACCCGGTTGGGGCCGTTACCATATCAATACTTGGCAAACAAAACGGAATTCAGTCGTCAGATTCAGGCAGATTCAAAATTGAAGTGCCGGCAGAAAAAGCGTTTGCCCTTATTTTTACACACACAGGATTTCAGGAAGTTCAAAAAAAATTTTATCTCAGCCCGGGCGAACAGGAGCAACTAACGGTTAGGCTTACACGAAATAGCAAAACGCTTGAAACCGTAGTCATTAGCCAGGAAAAAGAAAGGAAAGAAACCGGGCTTATCAAAATAAATCCTAAAAGCGCTATCACTTCGCCAGGCGCTACCGGCGGCGTAGAAGGTGTGATAAAAACGCTCGTCGGCAGCAACAATGAACTTACATCGTCCTATTCAGTAAGAGGCGGCAACTATGATGAGAACCTTATCTACATTAACGATTTTGAAATTTACCGGCCTTACCTGGTAACTAATGGCCAACAGGAAGGCCTGAGTTTTATCAATCCTGCGCTGGTAAAAAATATTGATTTTTATACGGGCGGATTTCCAGCGAAATATGGCGATAAAATCAGCAGCGTTTTAGATATACAGTATAAAAAGCCTGTCGCATTCGGAGGATCGGTATATATAAGCCTTTTGGAGCAAGGATTGCATTTGGAAGGACTTTCAAAAAATAAAAAACTTTCCTGGCTTTTCGGAGCACGAAGCAAAACCAACAGGAATTTATTGAGCAGCCAGGAAACCAAAGGCAATTATATTCCTTCGGCTTCTGACCTGCAGGCTTATATTACCTATCAGCTTTCTGAAAAATTGCAATTGGAAGTTTTAGGAATTCTTTCGCGTTCTCAATTCACCTTAATTCCCGAATCTGCGCAAAAATCAACATCTGTGGTTTCTCCTTTTTACACCACTAATATCGGGCTTGATATATTTTTTGAAGGACAGGAAAAAGACAGTTATTTAAACAATCTCGTAGGCGTTAGCCTGCTGCATAATCTGAATAAAAATTTAAAAATAATATGGATGTTCAGCAGGTATGATGACATCGAAAATGAAAATACTGACATCACCGGGGCTTATCTTTTTGGAGAAAGAAATTTTGATAAGACCACCGCGGATTTTGGAAAAATCACCAATCCGCTTGGTGCGGGAATTTTTCAGAATTATGCAAGAAATGATTTGAAAATAGGCGTCTATAATATAAGCCATAAAGGCACCTACAAAAGCGGTAAACATTTTTTACAATGGGGGATTTCTTTCGACCGTTCTATAATTGAGGACCACTTAAATGAATGGGAATACCAGGATAGTGCAGGATATTCGTTACCATTTAATCCCAATCAACTCAATCTGAGCTCAGTATTAAAATCGAAAGCTAACTTAACCGTAAACAAATACAGCGGGTACGTGCAGGATAATATTTTTCTTTCCAAAGGTGCTAACCAGTTAACTTTAGAGGGAGGCGTCAGGTTTAATTATGATGCATTGAATAAAGAATTTCTGATAAGCCCACGAGCCCGGTTAAGCTTTAAGCCAGACTGGAAGCCGGATATCGTATTTAAGGCTGCCGCCGGAGTGTATGATCAGCCGCCGTTTTATCGCGAAATGAGAAGGCCTGACGGAACAATCAATACCAATTTAAAGAGCCAGAAAAGCATTCAGTATGTGGCCGGATTCGATTACAATCTCACTGCGGGCACTAAGCCGGTGCGCCTCACCACAGAAATTTATTACAAATCCCTCACCGATGTGGACCCTTATGATATCAATAATCTTCAGGTGTCTTATTTTGGAGAAAATAATGCAAGTGCGTATGCCACAGGCATTGAGGCGAGGTTATTTACAGAACTGGTTAAAGATGCCGAAAGCTGGTTTAGCATTGGGATAAGCCAGTCGAAAGAAAATATTGAAAATGATTTCTATTATGTTTATAAAAATAAAGAAGGTGAAATAATCGGTGCTCAAACAAACGACCAGGTGGCCGCCGATAGCATCAAAACAAACATTGGCTGGATAAGAAGGCCAAGCGACAGGCGGCTGACGATGGGATTATTTTTACAGGATTATTTAAGTACTAACAAAAATTTTAAAGTACATTTAAACCTGATTTACGGAAGTAACATGAGTTTTAATATTCCTAACAGCATGAAATATAGAAATGCCCTTATCATTGAACCATATATCCGGGCAGACATTGGTTTCAGCGCATTGTTACTCAGTGAAAAATCGTTAAGAAGAAGCCACTCTCCCTTCCGCGGCTTTGATAATATCTGGGCAAGCCTTGAGGTTTTTAATCTGATAGATCGTGCCAATACGATATCTTACCAACTAATAAAAGATTTTGCCAATAACACTTTTAGCATACCAACAAGGCTGACGCCAAGGCTTATAAATTTTAAATTGCTGGCCAGATTTTAAATTAAAAATAAAAAACAATGAACAAAAAATTAATGATTGGATTGGCTTTTATAGCAGCAGGAATTACCAGTGCCAATGCACAGGAAAAAATGAAACCTGAAGAAACAGAATTTTATTCGCCTGTACCGCCCGTAGTTACTCCGGGCAAAACCTGCGGAGATGCTCCTTCGGATGCCATCGTCCTTTTTAACGGAAAAGACCTTTCAAAATGGGTGTCTGCAAATGATACGACGAAGCCAGCGACATGGGATATTCACGATGGCGTGATGACCGTTAACAAAAAAGGCGGTAACATTCAGACAAAGCAATCATTCCTGAATTACCAGTTACACATCGAATGGAAAGAACCTGTCAATATTGATGGGTCAGGCCAGGGCAGAGGAAACAGCGGCCTGTTTCTTGCATCCACAGGTAAGGGCGACGCGGGTTATGAATTACAAATTCTTGATTCGTATAAAAATTCCACTTACGTAAACGGGCAGGCGGGAGCAATTTACAAGCAATATGCACCGATGGTAAATGCAAATTATCCTCCCGGCGTTTGGCAAAGCTATGATGTAGTGTGGACGGCTCCGCGTTTCAATGATGACGGTTCATTGAAATCTCCGGCAAAAGTAACCGCGTTTTTCAACGGGGTTTTAATTCAAAATAATGTTGAATTAAAAGGCCCGACATTATACATCGGTCATCCCTCCTACAGCCCACACGGCCCGGCGCCAATCAAGCTACAGGCGCACGGTGATAAAAGTATTCCCATCAGTTTCAGAAATATTTGGGTGAGGCCTTTACCGGATTCTGCGCAATCCTTTCTCTAAAAAAATTACCAGGATCGGGATGTCAAACATCCCGATCCATTAAATATTCAGCTAATTGCTCGAGTGGTTTTTTCCGGGCTGATACTACTGCTATCTCTTCGAGGTGATGCATCGCGAGTGCAAAATATTTTTGTTCTAACTCTTTGGCCCACGCATCTATGTTACATGATTTATAAATCTGCAGCATCTCTGCTATTTTATTTTCATCATTCCTGGATAATAATTCGGACAATTTGTTCTTCTGCTGTGTTGATGCCACTTCCAGCGCTCTAAGCCACAGGAATGTTTTTTTATTGGCCATAATATCGCCGCCAGGCTTTTTGCCAAACTTTTGCGGATCGCCAAAAGCGTCAAGATAATCATCCTGCACCTGGAAAGCGATTCCCAAGTTTTTTCCAAATTCATATAAATGGTTTTGGTTTCCCAGGCCTGCTCCGCCTAAGATAGCGCCCATTTGTAAACTAGCCGCTAACAGAACCGACGTTTTTAATCCAATCATTTTTACGTAATCCTCAAAGCTCACCGGCTCCCTTTTTTCAAATTCCATGTCGAGCTGCTGTCCCTCGCAAACTTTTTTCGCCGTAATGTTAAACAGGTTTAAAATTGAATGAAGATGTTTAGAATCGATACGGTTAAGATTTTCATAAGCGGTTATCAGCATCACATCGCCGGCAAGCAAGGCCGTAGATTCTCCATATTTTATATGCACGGTTTCGACCCCGCGCCTTAGCGGTGCGCGATCCATTATGTCATCATGAATGAGCGTAAAGTTGTGAAATAGTTCAATTGCAAAGGCAACCGCAAATGAATCTTCATTTATTTTTTCAAACATCTCATTAGCCATCAGGCACATTACAGGCCTTATTCGTTTACCCCTTACCGTTAGTAAATATTGTGAAGCATCATACAATTTCCCGGGCTCTTCCGGAAAATGCCTTTTGGTAAACTTCTTTTCGAAAGCTTCAGACAACTGAGTAAAAGACTGAAGCGAGTTTTTATCATGATTCTGATTTGCTGAAGTGGCAATACTCATTTTTCTTTTTTTGGTATGTAACCATAAAATAGATTTATGGCTTTCATTCAATATTTATTTTTTAGCTTTTTTAAATTTCTTATTTTTTTTGGAAGACGCTGCTTTTTGTTTCAGGCTTTCTATTCCCGGAATCCAGTCGAAATCGAGCTGGCGTTTTTCAAGATTTGCAGCCACCAATTTTACATTCACCTTATCACCCATCCTGAACTTCTTTCCGGTACGAATTCCTACCAATGCATATTGCGCATCATCCTGGCGAAAATCATCATATTCGGCCAAATCTTTTACAGAAACAAGGCCTTCGCATTTTTCATTTACCGTTTCCACCCAAAAACCAAAAGAAGAAACACCGCTGATAACCCCTTCCATTTCTTCTCCCACTTTATCCATCATAAATTCTACCTGCTTGTATTTATTGCCCGCACGTTCAGCTTCCATCGCATTTCTTTCCTTCTGGCTACAGTGAAGGCACTTTTGTTCCATTTTTTTATCCGGGTGGATAGAGTGTTCCAGAATTTCATGCAGCACGCGGTGAACCATTATATCAGGATAGCGGCGTATCGGAGACGTAAAATGGCAATAGTCTTTAAAGCCAAGCCCATAGTGGCCGATATTGGTTGTGGTATAGGCAGCCTTCGCCATTGTTCTTATTCCGAGTTGCTCAAGTACATGTTGTTCTGGTTTGCCATGAACATCAATCATTAACTGGTTAAATGATTTGGCTGTTTCTTCCTCGTTTTTCATGTCAAATTTGTAGCCGAATTTTCGCGCAAAGGCCACAAATGGTTTCAGCTTTTCTTCATCAGGTGTATCATGCACACGGTAAGGGAATGGTATCGGCTCTTTTTCCACCTTGATTTTTGATGCATAAGAAGCAACGGTGCGATTGGCAAGCAACATAAATTCTTCTACCAGTTGGTGCGCTTCTTTACTTTCTTTTACAATGATATCGATGGGTTTGCCTGATTCATCAAGTTTAAATTTGATTTCAGTTGAGGAAAAATTAATAGCGCCATTTTTAAAACGCTCTTTTCTAAAAATGCGGGCAAGAGAATTAATCAATATTATTTCTTCGCTATAAAGCCCCTGTTTGGTTTCAATAATCCGCTGCACTTCGTCATAATTGAACCGGTGATCACTATGGATAAAGGTTTTTCCAATCCAATAATCTTTTACTTTCCCTTTACTGTTGATTTTAAAAATTACTGAAAAGGTAAATTTATCTTCATTGGGCCTTAGAGAGCACAATTCGTTGGAAATCCTTTCAGGCAGCATTGGGTCTACCCGATCTGGCAGATACACACTTGTGGCCCGTGAGTACGCCTCTTTATCCAAAGCCGATCCTTCCGTTACAAAGTGGCTCACGTCGGCAATATGAACTCCAATTTCGTATTCATGATCATCCAGTTTTTTAATAGAAAGTGCATCATCAAAATCTTTCGCATCTGCAGGATCGATCGTAAAAGTCAGCACGTCGCGGTAATCTTTTCTTTTTAAAGATTCTTTTTCTTCAATAGCGCCGTTTAAATTCCCGGCTTCAGCCAAAACTTCTTTTGAAAACTCCAGTGGAAATCCATTTTGAATTAAAATTTCCTTCATGGCAAGATCACCGGCATTCGTTCCCTTTAAAACCGTAACTACCTCGCCTTCTGGCTTTTTGCCGCCTTTTTCCCAACCTAAAAATTTTACTACTACCCGATCTTTGTCTTTGGCGCCATTCAAATTTTTTAAACTCACATAAAAATCAGGTAGCCCTTTTTGACTATCCGGCGTAAAGAAAGCAAATGATTCACTTACAAAAATATCCCCAATGAACTCAGTTTGTTTTCTTTCTATCACTTCTTCTATCACGCCTTCCACATGCTTTCCCCTGCGAGTATCCTTCACTCTTACACGAACAGTGTCGCCATCCATTGCTTTATTAAAATCCTGCGGCTTGATGAGCAAATCATTGTCTCTTCCTTCTACAATCACATATCCAATGCCAGACCTTGTAATTTCTAAAGTTCCCCTCACAAGGGCAGGCTGTTTTTTCTTTCCTGGTTTCTTACCCATAAAAATGCTTAAAGTATTTAATTTACTGCAAAAGTAAACGTGTTTTTCTTTTCTAAATTAGATAAAACGATTGACACTATGTTGAATTACCCTGCTGCGGCATAAAAGTTGGCAGTAAACAAATAAATATCACTGGTTTTTATTTTGCTAATTATTTCAAAATCGTGTATAGGTATCCGTTATATACCAACGTATTAAACTGCAACATTCGCCCGAAATTAAAAACCATTTGGATCTATTTAAAATCAGATCAGTGTAACTTGCAGCTATGACTAAGTTATCAGTAAACATCAATAAAATTGCAACGCTAAGAAATTCACGCGGGGGAAATAATCCGGATGTAATTAAAGCTGCCATTGATATTCAAACGTTCGGCGCAGATGGCATTACGGTTCATCCCCGGCCCGACGAAAGGCATATCCGTTATGCCGATGTATTTGAATTAAAAAAAATCATCACCACCGAATTCAATATCGAAGGAAATTGTCGCGAGGAAAAATTTGTCAGGTTAGTGCTGGATAATAAGCCCGACCAGGTAACGCTCGTGCCGGATGCCACGGGGCAGTTGACTTCAGATCACGGATGGGATACGATAAAAAACCACGATTATCTTGTTGAAATGATTAAGACTTTTCAGAACGCCGGCATCCGCGTTTCCATCTTTGTGGATCCTGTAATTGAGATGGTAGAGGGAGCAAAAAAAACCGGCACTGACCGCATTGAACTTTACACCGAAGGGTATGCGCGGGAATTTCAAAAAGGAAATAAAGAAAAGGCCATTGCTCCTTATGTTGCTGCAGCCAAAAAAGCGGTTGAACTTGGATTGGGTATCAATGCGGGACATGATCTTGATCTTCACAATCTGAAATATTTTACGCAAAATATTCCTGGCCTTCTGGAGGTTTCTATCGGTCACGCCTTAATATCTGATGCATTATATTTTGGACTGGAAAACGCCGTGCAGCTATACAAAAGGCAATTAATTAGCTAATATGCTAATTAGCTAATTAAATAATTCACCCAGCTTTTGGTTCAATGCTTCGCCACGCAGGTTCTTTGCAATAATAATTCCGTTAGGATCAATAAGAATATTTTGTGGAATGCTCGAAATTTTAAATTTCGTTGCCAGTTCGCTGCTCCAGCCACGGAGGTCACTTACTTGTGTCCAGTTCAAACCATCCATTTTGATAGCATTGAGCCAAGCAGGTTTTGCCTGATCGAGCGATACGCCAAGCACTGTAAAGTTTTTATTATTGTATTTATTATAGGCCGCTACTACATTCGGATTTTCCATACGGCAAGGGCCACACCAACTTGCCCAAAAATCAATAAGCACATATTTTCCCCGAAAAGAAGTAATGCTTACTGTTTTGCCTGCCGTGTCTCTTTCTGAGAAATCTGCAATCTTTGAACCTACCGGATTAATTTTCGCTACCTCCAATTGCTGATCTACGTATTTGGCAAGGTTGGTTTGTTTCACCTCTTTCGACATCGATTGAAACAGGTTGTCCGCAAGCTTCACATTATCTGAAATCTGCATCATCCTGATAATCGCAACCGGATCAACATGAGAGGAAGGATATTTTTTTACAAAATTTTCTGTAATCTTTTCCAGGGCAAGAATAGAATCAGCATTTTTGTTGCCTTCGCCTGTAAATAAATGCTCATAAGGCTTTACAGCGTTAACATATTCCTGGTATTCATTTTCTGTTTTAGAACCGGTGATGGATAAATTGTCAAGATTATTCCTGTCGCCTTTTATCAAAATTTTGCTATTATCGATAAACATCGGAATAGCGGGTGGTTGTTCACCAAAAACCAAAATAATAAAAGAAGGTTCCGCTAAATTTCCTTTGATAGTAAATTTTCCATCCTGGATGGTTCCCTGCTTTTCAAGCGCATTGGTTTGCTGATTCAAAAATGAAACGGATGCGCCATCTGGATAGCCGGTAATATTACCACTGATTTCGTATCCCTTAGAATTCGATTGTGAAAAACCAAGAAAAGGAATCACGAATAATAAAAGAAAAAATGACTTCATCTTCCAAAAATTATGTGAACAGCAAATTTAATTTTATTATCGGGAAAAAAGAGTCTGCGGCGGCTGCCTACCCTTGTAAAATTGAGTTAAGAAAGGTTTTTGTGTCATCATCGATATTTTGCGCATGTTCAATAGCGTTTATATAGGCAGTTCCGATAATGGCACCGGCCGCATATTTGCAGGCCTGCTGAAAGCTTTGATGATCGCGTATTCCAAAACCGACTAAGAGCTTATTCTTCAGCTTCAAACCATGTATTCTTTTAAAATAGTTTTCCTGCGCCTTCATATCCGCGTTTTTGCCGGTAATAGATGAAGAAGAAACCGCATAGATAAATCCATTAGACAGCGAATCTATTTTTCTGATTCTTTCTTCGGAAGTTTCAGGCGTAATGAGAAAAATAAAATCAAGCCCATTTTCTGAAAAAACTTTTTGATATTCATTTTCATACTCAGAAATCGGTAAATCGGGTAAAATAATTCCACTGATGCCCACATCTTTGGCATCTTCACAAAATCGTTTAAAGCCATATTGCAATACAGGATTCAGGTAGCCCATTAATATCAAAGGGGTTTTTATTTCGTCTTTTATTTCCCTTAATTGATCAAATAGTTTTTTTATCGTCATCCCGTTTTTCAAAGCTTTCATGCTGCTGTTTTGAATCACAGGCCCATCCGCCAATGGATCGCTATAAGGCATTCCTACTTCAATTAAATCTGCTCCGTGATTTTGTAACGAATGCAGAATTTTCTGTGTATCATTTAAATGCGGAAAACCGGCAGTGAAATAAATGCTCAGAACATTTTTATTTTTTCTTTCAAATAATTTTTGAATGAAATCCATTTATTTATTTTTTTATCAAACAGAAACGATGGTTATAAGAATTTGTTTTCAACAACAATCACAGTAAACAAACAAATAGTGATGATTCTTTATTTACAAATTGGTTAATAAGCATATTAACTAATTAGTTGCTTCATGTATGTATCCATGTCTTTATCTCCCCGGCCACTTAGGTTAACGACCACCACATCGGATTTTTTAAATTCTATTTTGCGCAAGGCAGCAAGCGCATGCGCTGATTCCAACGCAGGAATGATACCTTCCAGTTTCGCCAGTTCAAAGGCAGCACTTAAAGATTCGTCATCTGTCGCATTCATAAAACCAGCCCTTTTGGAGGCAAACAAATTAGCATGCATAGGACCGATACCGGGATAATCAAGACCTGCTGAAATGCTGTGTGGTTCAATAACCTGGCCGTCTTCAGTTTGCATTACATAGCTTTTACTTCCATGCAAAATGCCGACAGAACCTAATTGGGTAGTCGCCGCGCTCATGCCACTATCTATTCCCAGGCCTGCAGCTTCCACGGCAATTAACTTTACGGATTCATCGTTTAAAAAATGGTAAAAAGCACCTGCAGCATTGCTGCCACCGCCTACACAGGCTATTACATATTGGGGCAATTCACTACCTGTTTTTTCTTGAAGCTGCTTTTTCATTTCGCTGCTTATGACACTTTGAAACCGGGCCACCATATCAGGATACGGATGCGGGCCTACCACGCTACCTATTAAATAATAAGTATCTTCCGGATTATTTATCCAATCGCGGATAGCTTCATTGGTAGCATCTTTCAGCGTTTTACTTCCGCTAACTGCAGGAATTACTTTTGCGCCGAGCATTTTCATCCTTGCCACATTTGGCGCTTGCCGCTCAATATCCTTTTCACCCATATAAACAATACATTCCAGGTTTTTCAGCGCACAAACCGTAGCAGTTGCCACGCCATGTTGCCCGGCACCTGTTTCGGCAATAATTCTTTTTTTACCAAGCCTTTCAGCTAATAAAATTTGCCCAATCGTATTGTTGATTTTGTGAGCGCCGGTATGGCACAAATCTTCACGCTTCAAAAATATTTGCGCTCCATATTTTTCGCTTAACCTTTCAGCGCGGTACAAAGGAGTTGGCCTGCCTACATAGTCCTGAAGCAGGGAATCGAACTCCTTTTTAAAACTTTCTTCATTAATAATTTTTAAATAATTATTCCGCAGGTTTTCCACATTGCTATAAAGCATCTCGGGAACGTAAGCTCCTCCAAACTGGCCATAGTAGCCATTTTCATCGACTGTCCACATTTAAAATATATTTAGTTTTTCAATTCTTCTGCAAAATCCTTTATAAGATTCAAATTTTTTATACCGGGTGAAATTTCAAACCGGCTATTGACATCCAGCCCATAAAAAAATGGATGGTGGAAGGATTTGAGCGCTGCTACATCATTTCTGCCGATTCCCCCACTCAAAAAAAATGGCTTTTTGATAGCCGAATTTTGAAGGAGTTCCCAGTCAAACTTTTTTCCTGTTCCACCATACAAACCGGCCGAGCCCTTATCAAATAAGTAATAATCACAAACCTCATCATATTCCTGTACCAGCCAATCCACATTAGCATCAATATCGGTGATCCTGAATGCCTTGATTACCTTAAGCTGATCACTGATTTTATTACAAAAAGAGGCAGTTTCGTCACCATGGAGCTGCACCATTTCAAGTTCGAACTCTTCCACTTGTTTCATAATTTCTTCCTCACTGGCATTTACAAATACGCCTACCTTCGTTGCCGGAATTTTCAATTGCTTAAAATCATTCGCCTTTATCTTTTGCAGAACACAGCGCGGAGATTGCGGATAAAAAATAAGGCCCACGTAGTCGATTGGCAAATTGCTTAACTCCTTCAATTGCTCAAGTACTGTATTGCCACACACTTTTATTTTCATTGGTGATTGGTTAGTTTTTTTACAAATTCAGCAAATGCCTCTCCCGGATTATTTTCTTTCATAAATTTCTCACCCATCAAAAATCCGCTGAAACCAGCGCTTTTTAACTGGTGAATTGTGCTTACCTCGTGCAGTCCGCTTTCGGATATTTTTATTTTATTCGAAGGAATTTTTTTAGAAAGCGCTATAGAATGAGCAATATCCACTTTAAAAGTTTTAAGATTGCGGTTATTGATGCCCACGATGTCAACATCATCACAAATATGCTCCAATTCACTTTCATGATGAATTTCTAACAAAACCTCAAGGCCTAATTGTTTCGCAAAATCAGCCAATTGCTTCACTTCATCTTTTGAAAGACAGGCAGCTATTAATAAAATTATATCTGCGCCAAATGCTTTAGATTCTATCAATTGGTATTCATCAATTATAAAATCCTTTCGCAAAATCGGGATATCATAATTTCGCGCTTGCTGAAAATCTGATAATGAGCCTCCAAAAAATTCCTCATCAGTAAGCACAGAAACAGCGCTGGCGCCAAATTTGACGTAATCACCAATTACCTCGCTTACAGATGAATGTTGATTAATATATCCTTTACTCGGCGATTTTCTTTTGAATTCAGCAATAATCCCGGTTTTATCCGCATTCAACAAAGCTGCACGAAGAGATAAAGTTTTTCTTTGAAATAAAGGCATAGCTTCTAACGCTGAAATCTTTTTTGACGATTTTCTTTGCTCCACTTGTATTCTCTTTTTTCCGATAATCGTTTCCAGGATATTCATTATTGCAAGCTGATTAATTTTTGAAAATTCTGATAAGCCTTTCCACTTTCCAGGCTATCGATTGCCAACCTAAAGCATTCATCATAATCTTTAACATGGCCGGCAGCAAAAATAGCCATTGCTGCGTTAGCCATCACCACCGCATTCTGGGCCCAGCTACCTTCGCCCTTTAATATTTTTAGAAAAATTTTCGCCGCTTCGTCCGTTGAATTGCCTCCATAAATATCCTGTGCACTCACCGACCTTTTCCCTAAAAATTGGGGCGTTAGAATTTGTTCGCCGCTGTTGGTTATCACTTTCGAGTCGCCGGTCAAAGAAATTTCATCATACCCATCAAGACTATGAATAATCGTAAACTTCGCATCAGATTGTTGAAGCAGGTAAGAATAAATTCTTGCCATTTCCAGGTTATATACACCAATCATCTGAACGCCGGGCTGGGCGGGATTTACCAAAGGACCTAACATATTAAAAAAAGTACGGACACCTAAATTTTTTCTCACCGGACCTACAACTTTTAAGGCAGGATGAAATAAAGGCGCATGCATGAAGCAAATATTAGCTTCTTCAATTTCTTTGAGAAGCTTTTTATTATCATTAGAAAAATGATAACCTAATGTTTCCATCACATTACTGGACCCGCTTATAGAGGTTGCGCCGTAATTCCCGTGCTTTGCTACTTTATATCCCGCTCCTGCAACGATAAAACAGCTCAAAGTTGAAATGTTGAAGGTATTTTTTCCATCGCCGCCGGTACCTACAATATCAATTACTTCATAACCATTCAACGTAACAGACACACACAATTCTATCAATGCATCGCGAAAACCCATCAGCTCTGGGATGGTAATGTTGCGCATAAGGAAGACGGTAGTGAACGAAGCTATTTCGGTGTCAGAATAAATGCCTTTGGAAATATTCAATAAAACTTCTTTTGCTTCTTCCCTTGAAAGCGTTTTATGTTCAAATAAAAATTGTAATATCTTTTTCATGATAATCGATAATTAAAAATCATTATTAATATTCGTTTACTGGTAACCGTTATACAATGCTAAGCCAGTTCCGCATCATCTTCTCCCCTTCAGGCGTCAGTACGCTTTCAGGATGAAACTGTACGCCCTGCACATCATAAGTCCGGTGCCGCAAACCCATTATTAATCCATTTTCATCCCTGGCGGTAATTTCTAAATCCGTGGGGAAATTTTCGCTATCAACCACCCATGAATGGTATCTGCCCGCCTCAAATTCTGATGGCAAATCTTTAAAAACATCGTTTTGTGTTTTAGTCCGATGCTCATCTACTTTGATTTTCGTTGCTACCCCATGATATACATCTTTTAGATTTATTAATTTTCCTCCAAAAACTTCTGCAATTGCCTGTTGCCCCAAACAAACGCCCATAATGGATTTGGAAGGTGCGAATTTTTCTATTAACGGAAGCAGCAATCCCGATTCGCAGGGAAGGCCCGGCCCGGGCGACAAGATAATCTTATCATATTCGTTGATTGATTCCAATGATATTTTATCGTTCCTGTAAACATCTGGCTTTTCATTCGTAATCCTTTCGACCAAGTGAACAAGATTGTAGGTAAATGAGTCGTAATTATCAAAAATTAAAATTTTCATCTCTTAAATATTTTCTGCAGACTTGATAGCCGCCGTTAACGCATTTAATTTATTGTTTACTTCCTGTAGTTCGCTTTCAGGTGTTGATGCAGCAACAACACCTGCTCCGGCCTGGTAATTGAGGCAATTCGCCCTACTTAAAAAAGTCCTGATCATAATTGCATGATTAAGATTCCCATTGAAACCGGCAAATCCTATACAACCGCCATAATATCCGCGTGAATCGTTTTCATATTTATCAATCAGTTCCATAGCCTTATATTTCGGAGCACCACTCAACGTGCCGGCGGGGAAAGTGACCGCCAGTAAAGCAAAAGGATTGGCATCTTTTTGGGTGGTACCTGTCACTTCACTCACCAGGTGAATCACGTGTGAAAAATATTGAACCTCGCAAAAATGGCTAACCGATACATTGCTGCACAGGCGGCTAAGATCGTTCCTGGCCAAATCCACCAGCATCACATGTTCTGCATTTTCTTTTTTATCATTTAATAATTTTTCTGCTAACTGTTCATCCTGCGCATCATCGCCTGACCTCCTGAAAGTGCCGGCGATAGGGTGCATAATGGCTTTGTTATTTTTGATTTTTAATTGTGCTTCAGGGCTGCTTCCAAACAAACGATAATCACCATAATCAAAATAAAAAAGATAAGGGCTTGGATTAATATTTCTCAGCGCACGGTATACATTGAAATCGTCTCCGGAGAATTTTTGCTGAAATTTTCTGCTCAACACCACCTGGAATACATCTCCTCTTTCACAGCTTGCGATCCCCTTTTTCACCATGTCAACATATTGCTCGTTCGTTAATGTTGAGGTCTCATTATCCTTCGTTGCAAAAGGAAACGCTGGTATATTCTTGCTCTTTATAATATTTTCGATTGTCTCTGCTTCGCTTTCGAGGCCCTTAATATGGTTTTCGCAAATGAACAATTCATTTTTAAAATGATTAATGGCAATCACGTATTGATAAAGCCGGTAGCGCATCAGGGGAATAGTCGTGTGCCGGGATTTAAACCGGATAGTTTCAAAAAACTGAATTGCATCGAAGGTAGTATAGCCAAACAGGCCCTGGGCCATATTAACCGGCATCGGCGCGGGTTCTGCAACATGAAAGTGTTGCATAAAATTCCATATCTCATCTGCAATATTCAGCGCCGGATTGATTACAGTTTTCACTGGATCCTGGTCAGGAAATTTATATTCCAATTCAGAAAAGTTCTTTATTTCAATGCCCGCGATGGCATTAATGCCTATATAAGAAAAACTGTTTTCCATGGCGTGAAAATCGGCACTTTCCAAAAGAATAGTATCACGGAAGCGATCGCGAAGACGCAGGTATATTCCAACGGGCGTGAATACATCGGCCAATAATTTTTTTGCGGTAGTAACTATTTCGATCTTTTTCATAACAATAAAAAACCCCGGCTTAATGCCGGGGCGTAATATTTTTTTCACAAATAATAGCAATTCGGCACAATCGTCAGATCGTGTGCCACCAGCTATTATATGTATGATTGATTTTCATTGACAGCCGCAAAGATGAAATGAAAAATTTTAACCAGCAAATTTTTTTTCTTTATCCAAAAAAAATCATAAAAAAAGAAATACCAATGCAACGTTCGCTTACTTAAAATGGTCTCATTAAATATTATATATGTCCAGAATTTTTATGTTGTTTTTATGCTTAGGTTTTTCATCTGTAATGAATGCTCAAAAGATTGACAGCATTTATGTGCATTTGTATACTGACAGCCTAAAAAAAGGCACTTACAATTACATAAATATTGATGGCAAGCTGAGCAATGGAAGGTATTTGCCCTTGGACACCTCTCAATTAACTTTCACTTGCAGCGATGGAAAATTTTATGGGAATTCGCTTTTTCTGCCTGCTGATTTTTCAAAACCGAAAGTACATATCAAAGCTGTTTTAAAATCAAATCCTGATATCTATAAAGAATTTGAAATTTATATCAAGCAGTCGCCTGATCCGGAACTTAAAACTTTAGAAGAAATTTTGCACGAACATCCTGCATCTAAAAGCAAAAAGAGTTAAACCCCTTTGATTACAAATATAAAAATGCGCTGAAGTTTTTTAAACAACAGCGCATTTTATTCTAAGTAACTTTTAAAAGATTGGCAGAGGCAATAACGATGGATGTTTTGAATCACGCGGATCCCCCTAACGTACTTTTAGTAATTTAAATCTATTCAAACTTTTTTGCGTCCTGCATAAATTTGGCGAGACCTATATCTGTTAATGGATGCTTTGTTAATCCAACAATTGAATCTAACGGGCAGGTGCAAACGTTAGCGCCGGCTTCAGCACATCGGATGATATGTAATGAATTACGGATGGATGCTGCCAGAATCTCTGTCTTTATATTTTGAATCGCAAATATGTTTGCTATCTGCTGAATAAGCTCCAGGCCATCCCAGCCACTATCATCAATGCGGCCAATAAACGGTGAAACATACGCAGCGCCTGCTTTTGCGGCTATCATAGCCTGGCCTGCACTGAAAATTAGTGTGCAATTTGTCCGGATGTTATTATCAGTAAACCATTTTATAGCTTTTACGCCTTCCGGAATCATCGGAACTTTCACCACGATATTTTTATGAATAGCAGCCAGCTTTTTTCCCTGGTCAATAATTCCCTTGAAATCGATCGCAGTTACTTCAGCGCTTACGTCGCCATTTTTTACGATTTCACAAATTGTTTTATAATGATTAAAAACAGCTTCCTCTCCTTTAATCCCTTCCTTTGCCATCAATGTTGGATTGGTAGTTACGCCATCAAGAATTCCTAAATCGTTGGCTTCCTTTATTTGATCGAGGTTTGCCGTGTCAATAAAATACTTCATAATCGCTTTTTTAAAATTTAAATTTCGCAAATATATAATTTATGAAATAAAGAGCAGATGGAAATTGAAAGCGGGGATAAGGGATATCAATGTACTTATCTGTTTGAAGGGAATAGCTGGTTATGAAAGAAAAAAATGGGAGATAGCCAAAAAAAATCGGCAAGTTACTTACATCGCACCGCTCAACCACATACCCTTGCTATCTTCCGATCCTGGGGGAGTTCTGCAGGAGCTGGCCGTATAAGACTTGCCGGTTGCAAATATAAGGATCAAAAATAAAACTCAACAGTAAACAAAGAAATAACCGGATTTTTATTTTCGAAACTCTTCAAAAAATCATTTAATAATTTCCTGATTGAAAAAAGAGAAATAAAAAAAGCAGCTCAAAAAATAAAACTGCTTATGACAATCAATTTACTCTATTTACTTTACCTTAATCGAAATAACCTGATCTAATTTATTTCCGTAGCTGCGATGCGCTCCGTCAGCAAATTGCAAAGCCAGCTTGTGCTTACCAGGTGAAAGTGTTAACGACGCTTCCTGCTGCGCATTTCCAAAATGAAGGTGGCTGCTGTCTTTTGCGATAACCTGTCCTGCAGGAATTGAATCTTCTGCATCAATTAAAATATGAAAATGCCCTGAATTAGGCTTTACTGCCCCGGCGCTGTCCACTGAAATACCATTTGCCCCCATCTCTACTTTTACCGGCGATGAAACTGTTTGTCCATCTTTTAAGTTTTTAAAAAATACAGTGGCGCCATCAGGAACGGCCGGCATACTACTTTCCATTGACATGTCCATAGTAGCATGCGAGGTATCTGCCGCTGTAGAATCAGTGTTGGTAACGGTTTCACTGTTGTTTGCCGAATTACAGGCAATTAATCCTGACAATACTATCGCAGGAATTACAAGAATTTTTTTCATTACGATTTTAAAATTAAAAAGTTAAAGAATGGGGTAAATATCCTTGTTTTTTATTAATTGAACATTTTACAAGCAATAAAACCTGAACCCTACAACAGATTTGTGTTAAAAGCTTACCGCCGGTTGGTCTGTTCTTGAATCCAATGAATACACCCCAATCAATTCGTCAGCCCGGCCAATGAAGGGTTTGTAGTAAACCAAAATTGTATAAACATTTTCTGTTTCAAAATAATTTCCATCTAAATCAATCCCAACAGAAGGATTGTTTTTATCAACAGCTACATAAGTATAATCGTAATATCCTTGTTTTAATAACAAATGCGTTTCATATAAATGCTTTTCAGGATTAAATTTCATTTTGAGACTATCTATGTAATTATAATTGGTCAATTGGCCGAATAAATAAATATCATTATTCGTATATGGCACACCGTTAGGTGGCGCAAATGAAAAATATACTGTTGCGTAATCTCCTTCATAAAAAGGATTTATTCCACGAATGGCTTCGATGGTAGACATGCCATTCAAATCGCGGTAATACACATATCGTTGTGTGGATAAAGGAATATCAGATCGTAAAAATATATCGGTTGAGCTCTTGTTATAATTTGCAGTCAATACACGATCACTCTGTAAATGAAAATCCCTTACATCCAGCCATCGCCATTCTTTACCTGCTCCAAAAATTGCTGTAGTTGGAGTATTGTATTCTAACGAATTGCCACGGATAAATGCGGGCTTTAAATTGGTGATAGCGTTATCCCACCTGTAATTTTGAAGTACCGCTACGCTAATCTGCTGTGGCGCACTAAACGATTGCAGCGCTTTGACGTCCACAGAAAAATCAACTTTTTGATGTGTATTAAAATATTCAGGAGAGACCGGTTTTACCACTCTTGCAGTTATCGCCGCTTTGCTATCAACCACCATCATTCGTTTTGTAAACGCAATTTGAGATGTATCATTATTAATATAAACTTTAAGAATATAATTTCCTGAACGTGTGGGATACATTGATTGATCAGGCAAAACAACTTCATAATGAGTATAACGGATATGGGCTATCGCCGAAAAGCGATACTTCGTAATCCGCTGCTGGGTGAAACCTTTTAAATAATCAAATTGTCCGAGGTTTGCCGGTGTCCAGTCGCTGTTGCAAAGCTGGTAAGTGTAATAATAATATTTAACATCGGCATCCAGGTCATCAAATTGTAATTGGAGCGCATCATTTCCTTTTAAATGAATTACCGGAATGGTAAGTTGATTGCCGGTCGTGTAAAGCCTTACCGTCTTAATATTACTGACATACACACTGTCAGGATTTAGGGCCCACAAGCTATTGTTTGCCGCAATAAGCACGAATACAAAAACAACTTTCAGTGATTTCATTTAAGTATTTTAAAAAAAATTAGTTTTACAAAAAATCAAATTTAGTTCTTTTGAATGTCTCATCATTTATAGCAGCCCGGATTGCTTTTAACAAACAAAAAACTTTTTCGCGTTTTATTATTGGCCTGGCCATCACAGCCACGATGATTAGCGTGGCAGTGATGATAGTGGCACTGAGTTTTGTAAATGGATTTCAAAATGTGATTAGTAATAAAGTTTTCAGTTTTTGGGGGCACATTCGGGTTCAACAAAATGTTTTAACGCAAGCCAACATCGCCGAAGAATCGCCAATCGTAAGAAACGACACACTGGAAACCTTTTTAAAAAATTTACCGGAGGTAAAAAGTGTGGCGCGGTATGCAACCAAGTCGGCTATTATCAGATTTAAAGATGATATTGAAAGCGTATTGATGAAAGGTGTGGACAGCAGTTTTGATTTTAAAAGGTTAAACTCTTTTTTGCAAAGCGGGAAATGGATCTCATTTAGCGACAGCAACTACAGCAAAGACATTGATATTTCTGCCTACACTGCGCGCCAGTTGGAAGCCACAGTCGGCGATAGTGTCATCATACTATTCATTCAAAATGATGGAAGCCAGCGCGCCCGGAAACTAAAAATAGCAGGTATTTATAAAACAGGCATCGACGAATATGATCATAATTTTTGCATTGGTGACATCAAATTAATTCAACGTTTGAATGACTGGGATGCGGATGAGATAGGCGGGTACGAAATTTTTCTGAAAGACTATAAGCAAACAGATAGAGTCAACAATTATTTGTACGACTCTGACCAATTACCAGGAAGATGGTACAGCAAAACCATTGAGGAAATATATCCCAATATTTTCGACTGGCTTAACTTACAGGGGAGAATCAAAAGTATTCTGTTGGTGATTATGATTGTAATAGCGGTGGTCAATTTGATTACCTGCCTAATCATCCTTGTTTTAGAAAGAACAACGATGATTGGCATCCTGAAAGCGATTGGCGCAAAAAACTTAACCATACAAAAAATTTTCCTGTACAATACAACCATCATCGCATTCACCGGCGTTATTGCCGGAACTATCTTAGGCCTCGGAATATGTTACCTGCAACAGTGGACCGGCTTTATAAAGCTTGACGAAGAAGCGTACTTTATGAGTGAAGCCCATGCGGATATTGTATGGTGGCAAGTAGTAGCTGTTGATATCGGCACATTGATAATTTGTTTTATGATGCTCATTATTCCTTCGCTGCTTATTAAAAAAGTACAACCGGTGAAAGCCATAGAATTCCGCTAAAGAATACAAAATAAAAATATTTGCTTTTTGTTCGCTTACTGTTCATTCAAAGTGGAACAAAATAGTTTTGGCAGGATTTGTGCATCTGTCCCAATAACCAACGTAATGATGCATGAAAAAAAATATTATAATCCTGGTCGCATTTTTAACTACCCTTTCGTGGAGCTGCACCTCTTCAAAAAATGCAACTAATTTAAAACCCACCAGGAATCATCTCGCAGGAACATGGACTATTTCAAATATTGATGTAAAAATGCCCGCAGGGTATAAGGTGTCAACCGTTTTTGATGAAGCGCCTTATACTGATTTTAAGGAAAGTACCTGGAATTTAGTAAGGAACGGCAACGGTTCATTTACCCTTGCCAATGGTACCAAAGAAAATATTTATTGGGGCGTTGAAGGCAAGGGAGATAATGCACAGTTTATTTTTAAGAAACTTAATGGAATGAAACCAAGAAACGTGGAAGGCGGCTTCAAATTAGACTTAGGGCCGATTAGCAGCAACAGTTTTTCAGCAACTTCAAACATCAATGCCGGCAGCGATAGTACCGGCACAATAACTTATTATTTTACAAAAAAATAAACTTCAGTTTCCCGTAAGCATTTACTAACCCATGAAAAAGGCCTTTTCCACAAGGCCTTTTTTAAAAACTGGAATAAATATTTTTAATTAAATACTAAATTATATTCACTTCTCTCTCTAGGGAAATACCAAATTTTTCTTCTACAGAAATTTTAATTTCTTCGCTTAAATCATAAATTTCTTTGCCTGTAGCATTTCCATAATTCACCAATACTAAAGCCTGTTTGCTGTAGCAGCCCGCATCACCCTTTCTATATCCTTTCCATCCACAATTTTCAATCAGCCATCCTGCGGGAATCTTATAATTGTTTTCATCAATTTTATAAACAGGCATTTTAATATCTGCGAAAGATGCTGTTATAGCATCCACTTCTCTTTTTCCTACCAAAGGATTTTTAAAGAAACTGCCCGCATTGCCTATCATTGCCGGATCCGGCAATTTAGAAGTACGTATGCTGATTACTGCGTCAGAAATAGCTTTGATGCTCACGTTATCCACTTTCATTTTTTCTAGCTCTTCTTTAATAGCGCCATAAGAAATATTGTAATCAGGATTTTTTTTTAACCGGTAAGTAACATTCAAAATGGCGAACTGGTTTTTATATTTATTTTTAAAAACACTATCTCTGTAGCCAAAACGGCAATCCGCAGCATTAAATTTTTGAATGAATTTTTCCTGCAGGTGCAACGCTTCCAATTCATAAAAAACATCTTTTATTTCAACTCCATAGGCGCCTATGTTTTGCATAGGAGAAGCGCCCACACTTCCCGGAATCAATGAAAGATTTTCAACTCCTCCAAAATTGTTATTCACGCAAAAAGTTACAAAAGAATGCCACGAAACCCCCGCCCCAGCGCGAACGAACACAAACTCGTCATCAGTATGCATCATATCAATCCCGGGAATCTCATTTTTTAAAATGAAGCCATCAAAATTTTTAGTAAACAAAATGTTGCTTCCTCCACCAAGAATCAATCGCCTTTCGCCAGGTTGTATTTTTAATAATTCCTGCAGCTCTTCCACTGAAGAAAAGGATGAAAAAAATTTTGAGAATGCATTTATACCAAATGTATTTAATTTTCGTAGTGGATAATTTTGATGAACTTGCATAAATTTAAAATTAAGAGCAAAAATTGAAACAATGAAAGATGGTATAGC
The DNA here is from genome assembly GCA_051954975.1 of Ginsengibacter sp. Classification (GTDB taxonomy): domain Bacteria; phylum Bacteroidota; class Bacteroidia; order Chitinophagales; family Chitinophagaceae; genus Ginsengibacter. The sequence continues at coordinate 168,223 of JBQCHE010000003.1, forward strand.
AGTTGTTTTGGGAGCGTCAGGTTTAACAGGCGCTTTGCTCGTACAGAAATTGATAAACGACCCGGATTTTAAAATTGTTCGCACGCTTGGAAGACATAATTTGGAAATCTCGCATCCAAAGTTAGACGATCGTATTGTTGATTTCAATGATAAAGAAGATTTCAAAATAAAAATGGGGAGAGGAAATGTAATTTTTTCGTGCATAGGTACTACGCAGAAAAAAGTAAACGGCGATAAAGCGATGTATGAAAAAATAGATCATGATATTCCTATGAATGCAGCAGCAATAGGAATCGAACAGCAATACAGAAAGTTTTTAATTATTTCAGCCGTAGGAGCAAATGAAAATTCGTCCAATTTTTATCTGCAACTGAAAGGCAAAATAGAAAACTCATTAAAACGATTTCCTTATGAAAGCATATGCATCTTTCAACCTTCTGTGTTGAATGGTGCAAGAAAAGAAACCAGGTTTAGTGAGCAACTGATTCAAACGCTTATGGATCTTTTTTCATTTATATTTCTTGGGCCGCTTCGTAAATATCATGCGATTGGCGCAAACACTGTGGCAAAAGCAATGATATATGAAAGCAAAAGAAATAAAAAAGGAATTTATTACTTCCATTATGAGCAGATGATGGATATGGCAAGGGAATATGAATCAGAACTTGAAGAGTCTTTTGAAAAGATGGGTTCAAAGCAACAGCAAAGCAACAAATAAGTAAAATTAAAATTTTGGCCAATTATAGCGGGTCCACATCTGCGATAAAGATTACATTTCTGAATCTTTTTTCGGCTCTAACCAGATCAATATGATTCCTGATTACCCTTTTTTGGTTTACCAGATTTTTGAAATCTTTTTCCAGTTTTAGTAAAATCTCCATTAAATATTTATTGCGGATACGGTTTATAACAGGTGCCGCAGGTCCCACAAGATGATTAAAATCTTTTTCAAGATTCCGGCTTAAAATTTCCGCTGCTTCAAAAACCAATTCTTTAATGGAATGCTTTACGATGATGCGGATAAGCCTGCTAAACGGTGGATAAAAAAACTGCTTTCGCATTGCTAATTCGTAATTATAAAACTTTTGATAATCGTGTTGTTGCACAAATAGCAATACAGGATGATCAAGCTTGGATGCCTGAATCAGTACTAGTCCCTTTTCAGCTTTTCGGCCGGCTCTACCGCTCACCTGTTCCATTAATTGAAATGCTCTTTCATTTACCCTGAAATCTGCAAAAGATAATAAGCCATCTGCATCCAAAATACCCACGAGACTTACATTTTCAAAATCAAGACCTTTCACTACCATTTGTGTTCCCGCCAAAATATCAATCCGGTGCTGCTCAAAAAGCTTGATTAAAGTATCATGCGCATTTTTCCCTTTCACCGCGTCAACATCCATCCTTGCAACCCTGTATGCAGGAAAATCATTCGCGAGTTCTTCTTCAACTTTTTCAGTGCCAAAGTTTTTCTGCATCCAGTTTACACTTCCGCACGCAGGGCATGAAACTGGCTTGGGATAAGTATTACCGCAATAATGGCAATGTAATTTGTTGGAGTATTTATGCAGCGTAAGTGTTACAGAACAATTCTGGCATTTAGGAATAAATCCACAGGTACCACAAATAAGCAATGGAGAATATCCCCGCCGGTTTTGAAAAAGTATAACCTGCCGGTCGCTTTGCAACGTTGTTTCAATTTGCGCTTTTAACTGAGGCGAAATCATTACTTTGCCTTTTTTAGAGGCAGCTACGGTTTTCGTATCAATAATTTTTATTTCAGGCAATTGGCTCCCACCAAATCTTTCATTGAGATTAACCAATGCATATTTATTTTTTTGCGCATTGTAGTAGCTCTCCAAAGAAGGTGTAGCGCTTCCCATTAAAACTTTCGCTTTGAAAACAGAGGCATAAAAAACCGCTGCATCGCGTGCATTATACCTTGGCGCCGGATCTTGTTGTTTAAAAGAAGAATCGTGTTCTTCATCAATTACAATTAAGCCTAAATTTCTAAAAGGCAGAAATAAAGCGCTTCTTGCACCGAGAATAATCTTAAGTTCACCGGTTTTTATTTTATTCCAGATCTCTATTCGCTCATTATTATTAAATTTTGAATGATAGATCGCAATGTTTCCGCCAAAATGAAATTGCAGCCGCCTGATAATTTGAGCAGTCAAAGTTATTTCCGGCAGCAGATATAAAATTTGTTTTCCTTTAGCAACGAATTTTTCAATCTGTTTTACATACAGCTCAGTTTTGCCACTGCTGGTAATTCCATGCAAAAGGCAAACGTCTTTGCTTGCAAAGGACTCGTCTATTTCGCCAAGCGCTACTTGCTGAGAAGCGCTTAATTCAAAATTGACATTCATCTTCAGTGGAAGAGACGGCAAGCGATCTATGCTTCTTTTTTCAACAAACAAAACTCTTTTTTCTACTAGACTTTTTAATTGCGATATATTAGCGTCGGATTTCTTTAGCAATTTTGATTGAGATACTTCTCCTTCTGTTTTTAAAAAATGAAGAAAGCTAAGCAATAAATTCAACTGCTTAGGGGCTTTGGTCATATCATCCATCAGTGCGTTCAGCGATTCATCAGAAGAAAATTCAGGATTGAGTAAAACGAAATTTTCTTTCTTTTCTTTAAACTTGTCTGTAAATTCTTCCCATACAAAACAAATTCTTTTGTCGATCAATTTTTTAATTAAAGGATAGACATGTGTAATACCGGCAATTTGCTGCACTTCTGAAGTCTTTAGCTCTTTTTTTAAAAGCAAGGCTTCCGCTACGAGATATTCTTCATCATCAAGATTTGAAAAATCTTCTCCAAACTCTTCATTAAATACCAGGATTGTTTCACTGCTGAGCTTTAAATGAGCGGGCAAAGCTGCCGCCATCACCTCTCCTTCAGAACACATATAATAATTACTGAGCCATTTCCATAGTTGTAATTGTTGTGGATAAATTACGGGCTCATCATCGATTACATTTAAAATATCTTTGGTCTCGAAAGGAGGTGCATTATCCGAAACCGATTTTATAATTCCCGAATATTTCTTATTTTTTCCAAATATCACTTCAACGCGGCATCCGATTTTTATCTTGGGAAGTAAAGATTGTGGAACAGAATAGGTGTAAGTGGTAGGTAAAGCCAAAGGCAATATCACTTCTATCCAGGTAGAAGAAATTTCTTCGTTTTCGAAAAGATTTTGTGCAATTGGATTTCCGGAAATCATCATTGCAAATATATCAAGAGCGCTCCACAAGATACTTTTTGTTAATCCAGGTGGCATTATATTCAATCAATGACTTCTCCATTTGCTGAAAAATTTTCTTTTTTAATTCGGGCAAGTCATGCAGGCTAAGGCCGGCTGTGGCAGTTGGCTCTAAAAATACACTGCGGCACTTTCCCGGGTTCAAAGAAAATATGGTTTCATAACCAAGGCGATCATAGGTATCTAAAAATAAGACAGGCAGTATTGGCTTTTGGGTTTCTATGGCAATACGAAAAGCGCCATCATAAAAAGACTTTAAAGGACGATGAGTAGTATTAAAGGTTCCTTCGGGACAGATAAACACCGAAATCTTCTTATGAAGAAATTCAATTAATTCGTTGATGCTTTTTAAACGGTTTTTTACGCTTGACCTGTCAACAGAAACTGTACCTCTCTTATAAATTGCCCCAAAAATGGGGATTTTAGTCATTTCCACCTTTCCCAATATTCTTACGTTTCGGCGTCTTATCACTTTCATCATCATCACAATATCCAAATAGGAAATATGGTTGCTCACAAAAATATATTCTTCATTTTTCTTGTAGGCGCGTGTTCCAATATTGGAGTAAGAAATACCGGTCATAAAAAAAAAATGCATCCGCCCAAAATCGGCAAATCCGGTAAATCATATTTCCGCTTCTAATCGGTTTCAGCATAAAAGCATAAAGAAAAAACGGCATCAGGAGTAACATCCAGAGTAGGAAAATCGCGAAACCATAGATAGTAAAGAAAAAAAGAAAAAGCTTTCTTAAAATTCGCATGTAAGATTTTGTAGCCTACGAATATAAAAAAACCAACTATATCTGCAAAAAGTAAAGCTAATAAGCGTTGAATAACAGCGTATTATGTAAAAAATCAAAAAACTCCTAATTTAAGCAGATTTAGGTTTAAAATTTGCCTGAAATTGTCTTACATTTGCACTCCAAAAATTGGAAAATATGTTTGCAATAGTAAAAATCGCCGGTCAACAATTTAAAGTTACACCAGGCCAGAGTTTATTTGTACCTCATCTTCCTGGGAAACAAGGTGATGAAGTAGAGTTTTCAGAAGTGCTTCTTCATGACAATGACGGAAAGATTTCTATTGGCGGTGATACGAATGTAAAAGTGAAAGCCGAAATAATAAATGAGTTGGTAAAAGGAGAAAAAGTAATTGCTTTTAAAATGAAAAGAAGAAAAGGATTTAGAAAAAAGCATGGCCACCGCACTCAATATACTCATATTAAAGTAACAGCAATTGCATAAGCAATTCTTATAAGGAATGGAAACAAAATTTTCATTCTCATTCTAATAAATTTTTAATCGAAGAACAATGGCACATAAAAAAGGTGAAGGTTCAGTAAAAAACGGACGTGATTCACAAAGCAAAAGATTAGGCGTAAAAATTTTTGGTGGCCAGGCCGCAGCCTCAGGAAATATAATTCTTCGCCAACGCGGTACAGTTTATCATCCGGGAAAAAATGTAGGACTTGGTAAAGACTTTACCATTTTTGCAACTGCTGATGGAGTAGTTGAATTCCGCAAAACAAAAGGAGATAAAACTGTTGTTTCTGTCACTCCCACAGAAGTTAGTGCATAAAAAAAATTCAAATAAGTTTTGGCAGTTGGCAAAATGTTTTTAATTTTAGTTTTTATTTACTAACAATTAAATTCTAAAAACATGGCAACTGCAAAAAAAGCCGCTCCTAAAAAAGCAGCTGTAAAAAAAACCGCGCCTAAGAAGGCTGCCCCAAAGAAGGCTGCTCCTAAAAAAGCCGCCCCTAAAAAAGCAGCTCCTAAGAAGTCCGCCGCTAAAGCTGCTCCTAAGAAAGCCGCTCCAAAAAAAGCAGCTCCGAAAAAGGCAGCTCCTAAGAAAAAATAATTTTTATTTTTCTTACGATACTTTAAAGTCCCGTTTACCGGGACTTTTTTTATTTAATCAATTTGATGTAACTAAGTACACACAAGGGTTACATGAAATCGGCATATTTAATTACTCTATCAGACATTCTTTGGAAAGCAGGAATATTGTTATTTTTAAAGCATGACGAATAAAGAAATTGCCAGCCAGTTTTCTTTGCTTTCACAACTGATGGATATCCACGGAGAAAATTCCTTTAAAGCAAAAACCTATTCAATTGCTGCTTACAAAATTTCTCAACTAACGGTTGACCTGTACACGTTTTCTGAAAAAGAAATTGCTCAAATCAGTGGCATCGGCGAAGCCATCTCAAAAAAAATAATTGAAATCATTTCCACCGGAACGATGAAAGTTTTGAAAGATCTTATTCTCAAAACGCCTCCAGGCATTTTTGAAATGTTAAAAATTAAAGGAATCGGGCCAAAAAAAATTGCAATCATCTGGCGCGAAATGGGCATCCAAAATATCGGGGAACTTTTATACGCCTGTTCCGAAAACCGGCTTTTGCTTTATCCGGGTTTTGGGAAAAAAACACAGGCAAATGTGAAGGACGCAATAGAATTTTATTTGAGTCAGCAGGGCAATTATTTGTATGCGCAGGTGGAATTGTTAGCAAATGATTTGCTGGCATTTTTTCAAAAATTATTTAAACCACAAAGAGTTGCCATAACCGGCGAATTTGTACGGCAGGCAGAGACTGTTAATTCGCTGGACTTTGTTACCACCGCTTCACAGAAACAAATTATTTCAACTATTGATGATCTGAATGAGTTCAAATTGATTGAGAATAATAATCGATCTGTTTCTTACCGATACAATGAAGGTATTTCCATCAACATTTATTCGGCTTTAAATACAAACTTTATCAAAGAAGTTTTTGCAACAACCGGCTCTCCGGAATTTAAATCCGCTTTCATGGATAATTTCCCTTCTGTTATTTTCGAAGACGCCAAAGATGAAAAAGAACTATTTAATCGCGCCGGCATTCAATATATTCCGCCTTTCTTAAGAGAATCCGAATCAATAATTAATGTAGCAAAGGCGTTTAAAATACCTGCGGTTATTCAACCCGACGATATCAAAGGCATTATTCATTGTCATAGCAACTGGAGTGATGGCATCCACTCCCTTGAACAACTGGCCATAGCTGCAATGAAAAGCAAAAAGGAATACCTGGTTATCAGCGACCATAGTAAGACGGCAACGTATGCAAATGGATTAACAGAAGAAAAGGTAAAAGAACAACATGCTTACATTGATTCTTTAAACGAAACATTAGCTCCTTTCAAAATTTTTAAAAGCATTGAAAGTGATATTTTAAATGACGGGAGCCTTGACTATAGTGATTCTCTTCTTTCCACTTTTGACCTTGTGATAGCCTCTGTACATTCAAATCTTACAATGAGCAAGGAAAAAGCAATGGCCCGATTGCTGAAGGCAATTGAAAATCCTTACACGACGATTCTGGGCCACGTGACAGGAAGATTGCTTCTCAGCCGAAACGGGTTTCCTGTGGATTATAAACGCATAATTGATGCCTGCGCTGCCAACCGGATTATTATCGAAATCAACGCTCATCCGCGACGGCTGGACATGAGATGGCAGTGGATTGAATATGCACTTTCGAAAAACGTGCTACTTTCCATTGATCCGGATGCGCACTCCATACCTGAATTTGAAAATACGAGGTATGGTGTGCTGGTGGCGCAAAAAGGAATGTTAACCGCAGAGAACAATCTTTCCAGTTTTGGAAGAGAAAAATTTGAAAACTATCTTAGAAGAGGAAAATAAGAATCCGTTTTAATTATCCCTTTACTGTAAAATAAAAACGTGTAGGCATAACCGTTATGCCACGTGTCAGTCGTAGTTATTGATTATAGGCAGCTCAACATAAAAGCAGGTCCATTCCCCTTCCTTTGTTTCGAACCAGATGCGGCCATTTAAGGTTTCCACAATTCCTTTACACATTGCAAGCCCAAGGCCGGTTCCGGAAGTTTTTGTGGTGAAGTTGGGCGCAAATATTTTATTCACCATATCCGCACGGATTCCGTTACCGTTATCTTTAATCGAAATGATTATTTTGTCGCTATTCAAATTGCTTTTAATATCCAATGTCACCTGCCTGTGATCCGGAACTGACTGAACAGCATTTTGCAAAAGATTTGTAAATAAACGGTTGATTTGAGTTTTATCAGCTTCAATCATTACTTCGTGAGGATAGAGCTCAGCGTTTACAATTACTTCGTCATTTGTGGAATATAGAGTAATGGAATTTTCAAGCATTTGATTCACATCAAATATTTGGTTTTTTGTGTTGCCAATTTTGGCAAATTGAGCAAAATCGCCCGCTATCTGAGACAGGTGATCAATTTGCTCGAGTAATATACCGGCTACATACAAAGAAATATTTTTTACCTCCGGTGAATTTTTTTCAATTGCCATCTGCAAATACTGGAGATTCAATTTCATCGGGGTAAGAGGATTTTTAATTTCATGCGCCACCTGCCTGGCCATCTCACGCCATGCGCCTTCACGCTCGCTACGGGCAAGCATTTTAGCACTCACATCCAGTTTCCTAACCATTTTGTTATACTCTTCCACCAGCTCGCCGATTTCATCTTTGCGGTTCCAAACAATTTCTTCGTTGCCCGTTTCCAGGTTTATCTTTTTCATTTTATCGCTTATTAAAGAAAAAGAATGAGTAATACTGTTGGTAATGAAAAGCGCTATGATGCCTGCAATCAAAAAGATAAATGCATTTAAGTTGATAATTGTAACCAGGAAATTGGAAATTTCATCCTGCAGTTTATTCTGCGATTCAAAATAGGGAATATTAATATAGGCATATTCTTTTCCTGATTCATTTCTTACCGGCACATAATTATTTAAGTAATTAAGGCTGCCAATATTTTGTTCCTGGAAATATTGAACATCTTTCAATTTATTCAAATGATAAAAAGCTATCGGATCCATTTTTTCGCTTACAATTCCTTTGTTATAAGGCAATGGAACTGACGACACTTTAAGGTTTCCTGACAAATCATATACATTTAAATCAGTGGCATGTACATTCGAAATTTTATTAATTGTTTCAGCAAGCTTATTGCCCGATAAGCTATCAAGCGCCATCAATTGATAATTATTAATCGGCATTGTATCAATCGAACTTCGAAGCTCGTTTTCCATAACATGGATGGTACGGCTTAATTTTTCGCGGTTGTTACTATGATACCGATTGATAAAAAACAGAATAGTGGTAGTGGCAATCACTATAAATGAGAAAACGCTTATTAGAATAATGGTGCCATGTACCTGTGTCCTGATATTAAATTGAAATAAAGATCTAAAGCTTGAGTTGGTTAATCTTTCCGTTAGAAAATGATGAGCAAGATTAAAGAAAAGAGCGATAATTAAAAATGAGCAAAACAGCCAGGCAAACAAAGTAACCGATTCCACGAAAAACCTGTCCTGTCGCGCAATTACAATTACTTTATCAGCATTGGCCTTGTACCATAATTCTTCATAGCCGTTTTTATTTACAATCCTGAATTCGTTATAGGTAAAGTCGTTATTATCAATATTGGTTGTAAACGGATAGTCGTTGTAGCTGGTACTTAATTTATTATTATTATAAACCGCAAAAGCATATACAGGCGAGCTTTCAATCGAATTGTTGTTTCCCTTTGAAAACAACTCTGGGTACAGTGCATCGCTTTTATACCTTTTCGGTTTTGAAATAATAAAAACATATCCAAGCTTTAATCCTTCATCGTTAGTAACTTTCTTTTTACTTATATAATTAAATCTATCGTAAGAAATATCATAATAGAAGAGATCGGGAATATCTGTTGGCTGGCCCTGCGTTTGTATAATCGCATTCAGCGCATTAAAAGTAGTTGAATCTTCATTATACAAAGGCATTTCAGCCGCGTTAAACGTATATATTTTTGTATCATACTTATCAAGATAGCCCGAAAAATTTTCGTTAATAAGGCTATCTTTCAAATACCTGTTTTCGAAAGAATCCTTAAAACGGGGAAAAATATTCGACAGGTAATCGTTCGTAAAATCTTTCAGGATAATGCTTACAATTACAGGTCCGGATGGATCTGCTTTGTTAGCAAGGTTCTCAGCAAAATGTTTACGGTCTTCAAGTTCTTTAGTCCTATTTTGCAATACTATGATTGCGGTAATGGAAACAGAAAAGAAGAAAACCCAAAAAACAAATCTTGATGAAACGAGGTTATATACCTGCAATAAAAGCATTCGGAAATTGAGGAGAAAGATTAGGGCAAGCAGCCAGACAAGGGTTGCCAGGTTAAAGCTTAAATGATCAGAATGAAGGTCGAGCGTTAAAAAAATCAATGACACAATAGACAGAATGAGATACAATTGATATCTCTTTTCTCCAACAAAAATATTCAACGGCTGAAGCAACAACGTAATCAAAAAAAAGTATCCTATAGCCACACAACTCAATACCAGAAAGCCAATGACGCTGTATATATTGATAGTAAAAAAGTTTATTACATCAAATGAAATCTGCGAATCTGCTACGAGGCTACGGATAGTAAAGCTGCCAAGCAACGTTATAGTGACCATCAGCACGCACACAAAAATTATGGCTGCATACCTTACTGTTTCTGACTTAAATTTTATTTTTGAAAAATCATATTTGAAATGATATCTCACAAACAAAACCACCCAGATGAAAAGAATTGAATTGATGAAAAGATCGCCCAGCGATTTTAAAATAAAATTAGCGCCGTAAATCGATGGATCAAATAATTCCAGATTGGTAAAATTGATAGGAACAGGAAACACATAACTTAAAGCCCTTAAGAGCGCAAGCGGAATCACAAGTAAAGCCAGACCCACCAAAAATCCATTCTTTTGTACATAATACGTGGCTAAGCGATGGATAAAAATCAGAATCAAAATAGTGGCAAGGATTCTCAATATCAATGCCAGCACATTATCGTGGCCTACCGGATTTGTAGATTGTTTTAGATAAAATAAATTTTGGTTTTGAAGGTCTTTTATTCCATATCTCGTAGGCGTTAGCGAAACATCATAAGCTTTCTCAATATTATTTTCGGCAATAAAAGTGTTGTGCAAATATTTGTTCTGAATATAATAGTTCCACTTAACAGGAATAAGAAAAATAATTTTATAAAAATCCCCCGCAGGACTTTGAAAAGTTTTTCTGTTGGTTACGTACCAGCCATTCAATAATTTTCGAAAGCCAACGCCACTATCTTCATGCAAAACAAATGAATCAGGAGCGATAATCTGCGTATTCCAGAAAATGGAAAATAATTTCTTGTTTTCAGAATTGATTTTGTAAATGAAAATAAAATAATTCTTGTCTACGACGCTTTGCAATTCATCCTCCGTATATTTTCCGCTGATGATTTTATTAATAAGAACGGAGTCAAAATAAAAATCGTTGCTCTTGCTCAGTTTTGAGCTTATATCTTTTTGAATTGCTTTCTGGGCTGCATTCGACGGTGAGCTTCCACTCCAGTAATTATCTACGATAAATGCCAAAGTGAAAAGCCACGCCGAAGCAATTAACAAAAATGAATTTCTTTTCAGAAAAGTATTATCCTTTAACCAATTCAAATCTGAGAGTTTTGTTTTTTAATGTCATTCCAAATCGCGTCCATTTCGGAGAGTGACATTTTACTTAAATCCTTACCGCGTTCCTGCACTATTTCCTCAAGGCGGCGAAATCTATTGATGAATTTTTTATTTGTTAGCTCAAGGCAATTTTCTGCATCTACATTTAGAAATCTTACATAATTGATGATAGAAAAAAACAGATCGCCCGCCTCCTCCTCTATGTGCTTCTGATTACCTGATTGAACCGCTTCTAAAAGTTCTTGCTGCTCCTCTTCTACCTTTTTCCAGACATCCTCTTTTGCAGCCCATTCAAAACCTACCTGCTTCACCTTCTCCTGGATTCGCATAGCCTTCACCATAGCCGGCAATGAGTTTGGAACGCCACTGAGAACGGATTTTTTTCCCTCTTGTAACTTAATGCGTTCCCAGTTTTGCTTTACCGCTTCCTCATTGTCTGCAACAACATTTCCATAAATATGAGGATGCCTTTTAATTAATTTGTCACAGATATTGCTTATAACTTCCTGCAATGTAAATTTATTTTGTTCACTGCCGATTTTTGAATAAAACACAATATGCAGCAATAAATCTCCCAGTTCTTCCTTAATGGCTATCCAGTTTTCGTCGGTAATTGCATCTGCAAGTTCGTATGTTTCCTCGATAGTTTGTTGCCTTAAAGTGTGAATGTTTTGTTTCTTATCCCATGGACATTTCTCTCTCAATTCGTCCATAATTTCTACAAGATGATTAAACTCTGATTGTGATTGCATTTATTAAAATTAACGTTGAAAATCGGGAATAAGAAAAAGCCGGTATATCTGTTTTATATTGAACCGTGCTAAAATATAGAATTTTAAAGGATAGCCCTCTAAAAATTATAGAGTCCAAGGGATGAATTGGGCCGAAAAGGATTTTGATGAATCAGAATAAAAAATTATAGTGAACAAACAAATGCGGTCAATTTTTATTTTATGTTGCAAATAGAATGCGAAGGCTGTGATTATATAAAATCACTTAAATAATTTCATCGCTTATTGCTAAAAAAATATAGATGATTTGTTTATTTACTGGTAGCCAGGCTGTTTATTATCAGATGTTTCTTACCCTCTTAAAAATATAACCAGTCAACCACTAATCCTGGCATAATTCCTAATAAAATGATCAGCGCGGCTGTTAAAAGTAAAAGCCAGCCATAGGATGAAGAAATACGGATATTATCATTTACCCCGGCCACAGGTTCTTTGAAATATATGGCCTGTATTACTTTAAAATAATAAATGGCGCTGATAGCTGCGCAAATAACGGCAAAAATTACAAGCCACAAATGATGGCCGTTTTTTACTGCTGCCATTAAAACGTAAAACTTGGCTGTAAAACCGGCGGTTAAAGGAATGCCGGTGAGTGATAGAAGAAAAATAACTGCGGTGAAAGCAAGCAAAGGTTGCTTTTTCCCGAGGCCATTAAATCCCTCAATAGAATAATCAGACAGGCTGATAACTACTGCAAAAATGCCTATTGTGGCAAGGCTATAGGCAGCAGCGTATAACAACAAACCTTCTTTAGCCAGGTCATTCAATGCAAAAAGGGCAAACATCATAAAGCCCGCGTGTGAAATGCTTGAATAAGCAAGCATTCTTTTTACACTAATCTGAAATACTGCCGTAACATTTCCTATCAACAAAGTTGCAGCAGTTATGATAACAATTAAAGTTTGCCATTGCTCCTGTATTTTGCCAAATGAAGTGGAAAAAAGCCTGAAGAACGCTACAAATGCAGCTACCTTGGCAATCGTCATCATGAAAGAAGTAACTACTGAAGGAGCACCATCATAGGCATCAGGGCCCCAGAAATGAAAAGGCGCCGCAGAAACTTTAAACGCCATTGATACCATTAGCAGCACCAGCCCGGCGGCTAACATCACCGAAAGATTTCCCTGTCCTAAATTGATAGCATCTATATAAAACGATCCAAGGCTGTTGCCTCCATAAATCAAGGCGATTCCCATTAGCATAAGTCCTGTAGAAAATGCGCCCATCAAAAAATATTTTAATGAAGCTTCATTTCCTTTCAGATTTCGTTTATCACTGCCCGTAAGAATATATAAAGGAATTGACAAAATTTCTATACCAAGAAAAAGCAAAAGCAGCGTATTAAAGGAGGACAATATAGATAAGCCACACAGCACAAAAAACATAAGGCAGAAATATTCGGAAACATGCTGGCCGATTTTTTCAAAATCCTTCCCGTTCAATAAAAACAGAAGTAAAGTACAAATAAAAGCTACGGAATTAAATACCAAACCAAACGAATCAAAACGCAGCATGCCTTTGGTATCAACATTGAAGAATGGGTAGCCCAAAAACTCCAGGATGTTCGAGGCAAGTATAATTAAAATGCCGGCGACAGCCCAATACTTGGGTGTCGTGCTTTTTTTAAAAAACACGCCTCCAATCATCATTACAACTCCCCACAATGCACTTAAAATAATTGCGTTCATAATTTAATGCCAACAGCCAAGGGCTTTTATTTTATGGTTATATAAAAACTAATTCCATTTACCGCCTCAAAACTCTGCTTTCTTTAAAATCATTTTTTCTAATGAATACGGGCTAACACATTTGTCACGGTTGATTGCGTCAGGTGAATTACGGGTTCCGGGTAAATTCCGAGAAACAAAATTCCAATCACTAACACAAATAAAATAATATACTGACCCAATGATAATTTGCCTACACTTTCTGAAACTGCATTCGGCTTTCCATAAAAAACTTTCTGAACCATAGTCAGCACATATACAGCAGAGAGCACTATGCCGAGCACGGCAAACACTGCATACCATTTATTCAATCCGAACAAACCATTTAACATCAAGAATTCGCTGATGAACGAATTGGAAAGCGGGAGTGCTATGTTGGCAAATGCAATTATTACAAGGAAAATAGCCAGCGACGGAGATTTTACAGCGAGGCCGCTCAACTCCGACATTTTTCTTACGCCTGTTTTCTTTTCAACTATATCTACAATGAGCCATAGCGCTAATATATTGATGCCATGATTTAGCAATTCAAGCATGGCTCCCTGCAAGCCCAGGTCCGTTCCCGAAAATATAGCGGCCGCAATCAATGCCAGATGCGCAATAGACGACCACGCCACAAATTTTTTAAGATCATTTTGATACAGTGCAATGCAACTGGCATATAGTAATCCGAATATGCAAAGAATAATGATGAAATTATCATATTTTGCCACGGCCTCAGGAAATACAGGAAGCAGCCATCTTATCATCCCAAACAAACCCATCTTAACCATTACACTACTCATCGTCATCGTAGATGCATAGTTGGACTGTTCATAAGCATACGGCTGCCATGTGTGGAATGGAAACAACGGAATTTTTACGGCAAATGCAAGAAAAAATAACCAAAAAACCCATTGCTGCTGAGATTCAGACAAGGTAGCTTTGTAAAATGCATTTATAGAAAATGAATGTGCTGAGTCTACAGATACAGATGGCGCATGCAAATAGACATAGATAATCCCAATCAACATAAGCAGCGAGCCCGTAAACGTATAAACAAAGAACTTAAACGTCGCATGAACTCGTTTTTCTTCGCCCCAGCGGCTGCATAAGAAATAGAATGGAATAAGGGCCAATTCCCAAAAGAAATAAAATAAAAGTGCATCGGTAGCAACAAATACGCCTATCATGCCGGCCTGTGCAAGCAACAACAATCCGAAAAATGCATTGGGGTCTTTATGCTCATTTTTTCCTATAGCCAAAAATATCAGCGGAAAGGCCAATGAGGTCAAAAATGTAAGCAGAAAGCCCATTCCATCAAGCCCTACAGCGAAACTGGAACCAATATAGGGCATCCATACATAAGAAACGTTGTTATAATAAAAGTATTCAGGATGATGAACTACATCTGTATAAAATAAACTAATGACAGATACAGTGAGTGAAAGTAGTGAAGAAATAATGGCAAACGTTTTAACGCTTTTTCCATTATTGATAAAAAAAGCTATCAGTCCTGTAACAAAAGGTATCCAAATCAACAATTCAGGAAAAGTATAGTATGTACCCAGCATCAATATTATTTTGTAAACAATTGAATAATAAAAAAGATCAATAAACCGATAACCATTAACAGAAGATACGAACCAACCTGGCCGCTTTGCAACAATCTTAACTGGCGACTTCCATAATTAACTGATTTGCCCACACCATTCACAATACCATCAATTCCTTTTTTATCAAAAATATTATTTAAAAAGGCTGACAGGGAGTGATAAGGCCGCACAAAAACTGCATCATAAATCTCATCCACATAAAATTTGTTGCTGATGATTTTTCCCAATCCGCTTTCAGGAGCAGGACTTAAATAATTTTTGAATTTATTATATGCCCAGATGGAAACAGCAATCACCAATAGCGAAGAAACAATCAGCAAAATCCATTCGGTCTGATGTGGCAATTCAGCTACTGACACATATCTTTTGGAGTGTTCAAAAATCGGTGAAAGAAAATTACCAATCACATTGCCATCCTTTACAAAGCTCTGCGGCATTCCAAGAAAACCTCCTATAGCAGAAAGAACGGCAAGAATAATTAAAGGCACTGTCATGGTGGCGGGGCTTTCATGAAGATGATGTTCCTGTTCGTCAGTTCCCCTGAATTTTCCTTTAAAAGTCATTGCCAACAACCGGAACATATAAAAAGCGGTGAGCAAAGAACCTCCAAGGCCCAGAATGTACAGCACAGGGCTTTGTGAATAGGCAGCCGCTAAGATTTCATCTTTGGAAAAGAACCCTGCAAAAGGCGGAATACCCGCAATAGCCAGGCACGCGATAAAGAAAGTAACATAAGTAATTTTCATTCTTTTACCTAAGCCTCCCATCTTTGTGATATCTTGTTCGCCACTCATGGCGTGAATAACTGAACCTGCTGCGAGAAATAAAAGCGCTTTGAAGAATGCATGTGTCATCACGTGGAAAACGGACGCAGAAAATGCTCCAACTCCTAAACCTAAAAACATATAACCCAACTGGCTGACGGTGGAATAGGCCAACACCTTTTTAATATCGTTTTGCTTAAGAGCGATAATTGCAGCGAAGATGGCAGTTGCTAACCCTATGCCGGCCACCACAGCCATGGTAGTTGGGGCAAGTGCATATAAAATATTGCTTCTTGCAATCATATAAATTCCGGCGGTTACCATGGTAGCAGCGTGAATCAAAGCAGAAACAGGAGTTGGACCTGCCATAGCATCCGGCAGCCACGTATATAAAGGTATTTGTGCACTTTTGCCTATAGCCCCGACAAAGAATAACAGAGAAATCCCCACCAGTTCCGGGGAATTAATCGTGGACAAAGCGGAGATCAATCCGTTTTCAGGATTGTATAAATCGTGATAGGAAACTGTACCGAATATCGAAACAAGCCAAAAAATAGCCAGCAAAAATCCCATATCGCCAATGCGGTTCATTACAAATGCTTTTCGTCCCGCATCGTTGTTGGCATGGTCTTTAAACCAATATCCAATCAGTAGATAGGATGCCAGCGCTACCCCTTCCCAACCGATGTACATTATAACATAATTGCCGCCTAACACCAGGATAAGCATGGCAAACACAAATAAGTTAAGGAAAGAAAAATATCGTCCGAAGCCCGATTGGGTTTCATCTTTCATGTAGGAAATTGAATAAACATGAATTAAAAAACCAACGCCGGTAATGATTAGCAGGAAAATTGCGGTTAACTGGTCTACAGCAAATTCAAACGGAATGTTCAGTTTGGCTACATGGATAAAAGTAAAATAGGAAATATTTTTTGTAGTAAATCCTGCTGCAGATACTTCGGAAAAAACCCAAATGCTAAGGCAAAAGGAAATGAAAATTACAAGGCTGCCAATAAAACCTGTAACTGACTTAGGCAATAAATTTCTTCCAAAGCCGGTGATAAGGCATCCAAGAAGTGGAAGAAGAGGTACTAAATAAATAAGTTGAATTGCATCCATAAACCAACTGCACCAGCATTTAAAAATTAAAAAAATTTTTTCGCTTCAGCTATCTGAAAACTAATTTTAGTTTTTTAATCTGTTTAAAAAATTAATATCAATAGACCGGGTATTTCTAAATAGCATAACAATTATAGCGAGGCCCACACTCACTTCCGCGGCGGCTAATATCATAATGAAGAATACAAAAATTTGCGCGCCGGTGGCCATACTGGCTCCAAACGCATTAGGAACAGCCATGTGCATTTTTGAAAATGCCACCAGTAAAAGATTTACTGAATTCAACATTAATTCTATGCACATGAAAACAATAATGGAATTTCGCCTGGTTAATGCACCAATAATACCGATGCAAAAAAGAATGAGCGATAAAAATATATACCATTTAATTTCCATAATTATAGTTTTACGTACAAACCAACACCCACGGTATTGCTGGACGGCCCAATTGAAAAAATATCTTTTATTTTTTTTACGGCAATACCGTTAAAAATATCTACTGCTTTATACGACGCACCCTTCGTCAAAAATTTGATTACCAGGCCTGTCCCAATCGCCGAAATTCCTGAATAAAGGGCGCCGTTATAATCATTTGATTTTACTGAATTGTCCACTTTTCTTACCAAGCTATATATTGCTGCCGCTCCGCCTGCATAAGCCGCCACTTTATAAATCGTGCGTCCCGTTTTAAAAGTTTTAAAGAGCCGATTCACCTCGGTATTTTGCTTTAATCCCAAAATCTCCTGCACTTTGGATATTTTTTCTATCGGCGTGTTACCAAGTGAAAATTTAGGAGCAAATCCTTTTTGAACGTGAACTATCTTTCCGATCAAATCTTTCAAATCAAGATTGTTGAGATCAATTTGCGCAAACGATTTTGAACTAAACAACAAAGCTGAAAACAGAAATAAAGCTATTCGCCCTGTCCTCATATATTCTTTTGTTTTACTGATTCTTTTTTACCAATTAATATAGCTCCGACCATTGCGCTCAAAAACAATACACTGCTTATTTCAAAAGGGATTACATAATCATTAAAAAGAGCTTTTCCCAGATTTTCAGTGAGCCCGATACCAGTGCCTTGCTTCATCACGATGGTAGCATTTTCAGAATGAGACAAGGCTGCTACCAACACAATCATCAGGGTAAGGCCTGAGATGATACCGGCCATTTTCATGTAGATATTTTTTACCGGCTCGGTTTCAGCATTGAGGTTAATCATCATTATCACAAAGAGAAACAATACCATGATGGCTCCGGCATACACTATAATATTTACAATCGCGAGAAATTGTGCATTCATCAAAACGTAATGCCCTGAAATCGCAAAGAAGACTACGATGAGCGACAAGACACTGTATATCGGATTTTTGCTCGCAACTACTCCGATAGCGCCGCTCAGAGCCAAAACTGTGAGGAACCAGAAGAGAATTTTTGTAATTTCCATTTATCAATTTTCTAGTTGCTTTTTCAACAAAAGCGACAATATTCAATTTATTTGGCCGGTTTCTATTTTATACCAACGACTGAAACAAAATAAAAAATTTCCTTTTTTGTGCGTTTACTGTTTTATTCTGAATGACTTGAGTTGATAAGTCAAATTTCTATTAATACCTGCTTTTATATTTACCGTTCGTTACCATGCCCCTGCGGATTATTAATCCTGCTTCCTCTCGCTTTGGCAAATCCTTCAGGATCTGTTTTAGGATCCGGTATTAATAAATCTTCTTTTCCATAAATAAAGCCTTTCCTGTTATAATTGGACGGTGCAAAAGTTTCAGTTAGGTACACCGCGTCTTTCGGACAAGCCTCCTCACACAATCCACAAAAAATGCATCTTAACATGTTGATTTCATATTTAGCTGCATATTTTTCCTCGCGATAAAGATGCTCTTCTCCAGGTTTTCTTTCAGCGCATTCCATAGTTATGGCTTCAGCGGGGCAAGCAAGGGCGCACAAGCCACACGCGGTACAATTTTCACGACCTTCGTCGTCCCTGTTTAAAATCTGCAATCCTCTGAAAACCGGGCTGAATGGCCTTATTTCTTCAGGATAATTGATGGTAGCCTTCCTTTTAAAGAAATGCCTTAGTGTAATCATCAGGCCTTTAAAAACAGCCGGTAAATAAATGCGCTCCCACAGAGTCATCTTATGCCTGTCCACCGGTTTCAATCTGTTAGTTAGTGCTTCCATTTTTTTAATATTATAAAAATCACCACACGTGTTGCAAAAGTATCGCTAACTTTTAAAAATGCCAGTGATTTTGTTTCAATAAAATTAATGCGCCTGTTACCAGCATATTTAATAGCGATAAAGGCAACAATATTTTCCAGCCAAGATTCATCAATTGATCATACCTGAATCTTGGAACAGTCCATCTTACCCACATGAAAAAGAAAATAAACAATGATATTTTTATAAACAACACAATTCCCTGAATAATTGCCAGCCAATTGGTGCCAAGAGTTTGCAACAAATGGGCGTCATTAAAAAAAGGAATATCATAACCCCCAAAATACAGCGTAGTCATTACTGCGCCACTCAGGAACATATTTACATATTCAGCAAATAAATAAAAGCCCAGCTTCATAGAGGAATATTCTGCGTGATATCCGCCCATTAATTCATTTTCAGCTTCGGGCAAATCAAAAGGCGTACGATTGGTTTCTGCAAATGCACAAATCAGAAAAATCAGGAAACCAAGGGGCTGCTTAAAAAAATTCCAGGTGCCATCTTTTTGTTGATGAACCATTTCACTAAGATTCAGTGTTCCGGTTAGTAATAATAAGGCTATCAGGGCGATCCCAAGAGCGAGTTCATAACTAATTATTTGTGAAGCCGCCCGCATAGCGCCGAGTAAAGAAAACTTATTATTACTTGCCCATCCGCCAATCATAATTCCATATACGCCAAGACTCACCACACCAAAAATATATAGTATGCCTATATTGATATCTGCTATCTGAAGAGAAACATCTCTGCCCAGGACATGCATATAGTTTCCCCAGGGGATGACTGCGCTAACCATGATGGCAGTTAGCATGGCAAGAATAGGCCCAAGGATAAATAAGAATTTGGATGAAAAGTTGGGTACGATTTCTTCCTTAAAAAAAAGTTTCATCCCATCGGCCAATGGCTGCAATATGCCGAATGGGCCAGCCCTGTTAGGGCCTCTCCTATCCTGCATAAAAGCTGCTACTTTTCTTTCAGCGTAGGTAGAGTACATGGCAACGACCAGAGAAATGCTTACCACAATTACAATTAAAACAAGTTTCTCAATGAATAATGCCCAATCAATGCTGAGAAATATATGGTTATAATACATACTGCGAAACAGGTTTAATTATGGTTTTTTATGATCATTAATAGCTAATCTTTGAGCCGGAGTTTGTTCTATCTCATTTTCCACATCCCTTTCAACAAATGTGGTAGAGGTGGCCGGACCCGGCAAGAGGCTTAGTTTAATATCAGAAGGATTCACCTGGCTGATGTTCTTAATATCCATTAATAACATAGGGCTTCTTCCAAAAAGTACTTTATTTAAAGGATCAGGCGGTACTTGTTTTTTAACGTAATGATTTGTCGATATAACAGAATGCCGCTTCACTTTGGTAGGGCCTTCAATTACCCAATCAGAAGTCTTTTTCTTTTCAAAACGGCAGGTGTTGCATATCCATCCCGGCTTGCCATCGTAGCGTTGCACTTCTCCCCAGGGATCCATCCGCGTAGTAACTTTAAAAACCTCTTCACCACGTCGCCAAAGCGTAACCTTTCCGCAACATTTGTCGCAATCCCGGTGCGCATCCATAGGTTTTAAAAACCATATCCTGTTTTTAAACCGTGCAGTACGGTCAGTAAGTGCCCCTACAGGGCAAACATCAATCACATTGCCACTGAAATCGTTAGTAATTGCTTTAGAAATATAGGTAGAGATTTCTGAAGAATCACCGCGCAATAAAATGCCATGACTTCTTGAGTCGGTAATTTGGTCAGCTACCATCAGGCAGCGATAGCATAACACACAGCGAGTCATGTGAAGCTGAATATATGGGCCAATATCTTCTCTTACAAAAGTTCTTCTCTTAAACTCATACCTGGTTCCAACAATTCCGTGATCGTAACTTAAGTCCTGCAAAGGACATTCTCCTGCCTGATCACATATTGGACAATCCAGCGGATGATTGATTAACAAATACTCTACAATGCCCTTTCTTGCATCCAGCGCTCTTTCGCTGGTCACATTTTTGACAATCATTCCATCCATCACCTCGGTTCTGCATGAAGCCACCAGCTTTGGCATTGGCCTTGGATCTTTGGTTGATCCCGCCGCCACTTCCACAAGGCAGGTACGACATTTACCCCCGCTACCCTCTAATGAACTGTAATAGCACATAGTGGGCGGTGCTACAGAAGGTCCGATTTTACGCGCAGCATTTAGAATCGTGGTTCCCTTAGGAACTTCGATGGTGATACCATCTATCGTTATTTTAAACAATTCCGGTTTTTGTTCGTCAGCCATTTTTTAAATTTTAAAAAACAAATTTTGGCAGCATAAAACTCAATTTCAAAAATCACTTTAATTGCCAATTTGTGAGAAGTGTGATTTTTAAACAATCACCGTCTCACATTGAATTCTTCAACAGAGTTCTTCATACACCCTAATCTGCTTTTAATTAAGCCACTTATTTCGATTATGCCGTCACGCTGTTTTCCAACGGATCTGCATAATGTGCCAATCCATAATTTCTAACTAAACATTCTTCGGGATTTAAAATATGCCATTCAAACTCATCTCTGAAATGCCTGATAGAAGCTGCAACGGGCCATGCCGCAGCGTCTCCAAACGGGCAAATTGTATTCCCTTCGATTCTTCTTTGCACATCCCAAAGCAAATCTATATCCTTCATTTTTCCCCTGCCATGCTCTATATTATAAAAAATCTTTTCAAGCCATCCAGTTCCTTCTCTGCACGGCGAGCATTGTCCACAACTTTCATGATGGTAAAATCTGGATATGGTATAAGTATGTCGCACAATACATTGGTCTTCATCCAGCACAATGAATCCTCCGGATCCCATCGAGCTTCCTGTAATAAATCCACCATCTGCAAGGCTTTCATAATTCATTAGCCGCGGCTCGCCTTTGGCCGTTTTCAATAACAGGTTGGCCGGCAGAATAGGTACTGATGATCCTCCCGGTATGCACGCTTTCAATCTTTTGCCATTGGCAATGCCTCCGCAGTATTCATCACTGTAAATAAATTCTTCAACGGTGATGGTCATATCTATTTCATAAACACCTGGCTTGTTAATATTGCCACAAGCAGAAATCAATTTGGTTCCCGTAGATCTTCCTACACCTATCTTTGAATAGGCTTCTCCGCCATCATTGATAATTGGCACCACGGCACAAATTGTTTCGACATTATTAACTACAGTGGGGCATCCCCATACGCCTTTAATTGCCGGAAATGGTGGTTTAATCCTGGGAAGCCCTCTTTTCCCTTCCAGGCTTTCCAAAAGAGCTGTTTCTTCTCCGCATATATAAGCTCCGGCGCCCCGGTACAGGTAGATGGTGCAATCAAAACCGCTTCCCAAAATATTCTTCCCTAAAAATCCGTTTTGTTTGGCTTCGTCAATCGCTTGCTGTAAGATATCAGCCACCCAATCATATTCGCCCCGGATGTATATGTAAGAAATGTTGCTTCCGAGTGCATAAGAAGAAACAATCATTCCCTCGATTAGCAAATGTGGAATATATTCCATCAGAAAGCGATCCTTGAAAGTGCCTGGTTCACTTTCATCTGCATTGCAAACAAGATACCGTGGAACGCCTTCGGGCTTCGCCAGAAAACTCCACTTTAATCCTGTCGGGAATCCTGCTCCTCCCCTTCCGCGCAGGCCACTTTTTTTGACTTCCTCCACAATATCGCCTGTTTGCATTTTTAATGCTTTTTCCACACTCTGGTAACCTCCTTCACGGCGATATACGTCAAACCCTTTTATACCCGGAATATCAATTTTATCTAATAATAATTTTTTCATACAAAAATTATTTCCTGTTAATTATTTCTTTCACTGTTTTTTCTACATTCCTCAACTATCTGGTCAATTCTTTCAGGAGTCAGGTGTTCCTTATAATATTTTCCCATCTGCATCATAGGCGCATAACCGCAAGCGCCAAGGCATTCCACAGTTTTTAGGGTAAACATGCCGTCTTTCGTGGTTTCGCCTACTCCGATGTCAAGCTTCTTTTTTATATAATCAATTATCTGATCGCTTCCGCGAAGCATGCACGGCCCTGTTTGGCACACTTCAAAAGTATATTTGCCCACAGGTGTAAGATTAAACATGGTATAAAACGACGCAACTTCATATACCTCGATGGGCTGAAGATTCAGCAGCGATGCCACATAATCCATCGTGTTTACATCAAGCCATCCATATTCTTCCTGTGCCATGTGCAAAACTTCAATAAGAGCACTTTTATGTTTTCCCTCAGGGTAATGGCTTTTTAGCTCATTTACCTTATCTAATTTTTCCTGTGAAAATTGTACGCTCATTTACTTTACTTATTTCTTTTGTTAAGCATTTCAATACACCAATCTTTTGTTACTCATTAATACTTGCTCCTGATAACTTATAACTCATCACTTATTTCTCATGCATCCAACTCTCCTGCAATCAAATTCAAACTACTCATAGTTATTATTGCATCGCTTAATAACTGTCCTTTGGTCAATTCAGAATAAGCCTGGTAGTAAATAAAACAAGGCCTTCTGAAATGAAGCCGGTAAGGAGATCTGCCACCATCCGTGATTAAATAAAACCCTAATTCACCATTGGCGGCTTCAATGGATGAATATACTTCAGCTACCGGTATCTTGGTTTCGCCCATTATTATTTTAAAATGATAAATGAGCGCCTCCATTTTAGAATATACATCTTTTTTATCGGGCAAATAATATTCGGGTACGTCAGCGTGAAAAACTTCCGCCTCGGCCCCTTTGAATTCCTGCACTTTTCGATAGGCTTGTTTAATGATTTCCAGGCTTTGCCACATTTCCTGGTCGCGTACCAGAAATCTATCGTAACAATCACCTGTAGAACCCACAGGAATAGTAAAATCAAAATCCTGGTAGCTGCTGTAAGGCGTATGAATTCTTACATCATAATCCACTCCGGCTGCCCGAAGATTGGGGCCGGTGAAACCATAATTCAAGGCCCTTTCTGCCGAAATAGGCCCTACGCCTTTTGTACGATCAATAAAAATGCGATTGCGAATAAAGAGGTCATTAAATTCTTTTAATACCACCGGCCATTCTTTTATAAACTTTTCCAGTTTCTCAAATGCCTGAGGCGTGAAATTTCTTTCAAAACCGCCGATTCGGCCCATATTGGTGGTAAGCCGTGAGCCACAGATTTCTTCATAGATTTCATAAATGAGTTCGCGGTATTGCATCACATATAGAAATCCCGAAAAAGCGCCTGAGTCTACACCTACTATCGAATTACAAATCAGGTGATCAGAAATCCGTGATAACTCCATGATGATTATTCGCAAATAATCAACACGCTTAGGGGTTTTAATTCCCAATAATTTTTCGCAGGCAATATGCCAGCCGGTATTGTTAAGCGGCGCAGAACAATAATTCAGCCTGTCAGTAAGCGTAGTGATCTGGTAAGGTGTTCTAAACTCTGCAATCTTTTCAAAAGCGCGGTGGATGTAGCCGACGGTTTGTTCGGCACTTACCACCGTTTCACCATCTAATTCTATTACATTTTGAAATACGCCATGCGTTGCAGGGTGCGTTGGCCCCAGGTTTATAGTAGTCGTTTGTTTTTCAACATTCCCTTCCGGCAAGGTAACGTGTTCATTCATGATTTTAATTCTTTTATCTACTCATTAATATAGCACATTCCATCCCTTTTCTCAACTTCCTTTTTTTCTTCACGTCGGTAATGCTTTCGCCAAGAGCTATTGCTACCACACCGCAAGCGGCGCCAATAAAAAAATCTCTAAAAACCTGACGACGCAAAAAGCAAAAAGATAAAAACAGCAGCGTTAAGGATAATTTGCCCGTATTTAATATGAAAGAATACATTTTTTTAAATTGACCTATGTTATTTCAAAGACTTGCGAATTACCTGTTTCAATTATTCGATTGTCCTGACGTTTAACCAAAATGAAAATCTTCACTATTTGTTTGTTTGCTGGCAGTAACAACCACTGCCCTATCAAACAAACGCCGGCGTAACTCCTTCCCTGCCGAACATTTGATTGTCTTTATCTGTTCTTTTCTGATCTTCCAGCGGATATTCCTTTCTAAGCGGAAAATATTCCATCTCTTCAATGTTCAAAATTCTTTTCAGGTTGGGATGCCCGACAAAATTCACCCCGAAAAAATCATACGTTTCCCTCTCCATCCAATTAGCAGCCGAATACAAGGCTGTAGCACTGAAAACATCCGGTTTGGCAATGGGCGTAAAGATTTTGTAACGAAGCCTGACATTTTCTTTCAGATTGTGTAAATGATATACTACCGCTAATTCTTTACCGAGATTATCCGGATAGTGAACCGCACACAAATCGGTCAGGAAACGGAATTGCAAGGTATCATCATCATATAAAAATTGCAGCACTTTAAGATTAAGATTTTTATCTGAAGTAAAGGAAAGCATTCCGTAAGGCTCTTCCCAGGAGGTTAATTCTTCACCGAATTTTTCAATTAATTTTTCCCTGACTATCTCGTTCGTTAAAGCCATAACTGCATTTTGTATGTTTTATAAAAAAGAATTTACATTCCAATTTATTGAATTCCGTATGTTTCCATCAGTTCTTTATATTTATCCGAGTGCCTTCTTCTTAAATCTTCGTGCCCTACAAGTTCCTGAACACGTAAAATTCCGTCGATTACAGCCTCCGGACGGGGAGGGCAACCGGGCACATATACATCCACCGGGATAACCTGGTCGATGCCCTGCAGCACAGAATAGGTGTCAAATATCCCCCCGCTGCTGGCGCACGCGCCCATGGCTAACACCCAGCGCGGTTCTGCCATTTGCAGATAAACCTGCTTAACGACGGGTGCCATTTTTTTTGCAATGGTGCCTATCACCATTAAAAGGTCGCACTGGCGTGGAGTAAAGCTCACCCTTTCAGAACCAAACCTGGCCAGATCATAATGAGACGCCATAAGTGCCATAAATTCAATACCGCAACAACTGGTGGCGAATGGCAATGGCCAAATGGAATTTTTTCTTGCTAAACCAACAATATCACTGAGCCTGGATGAAAAATAACCCTGTCCTTCATATCCTTCCGGAGAAGAAACAATCGAAATCGGTTTTTCCAGGGGCTTGTTGGTAATGTTATATTGAACAGGACGTGCCATGATTTCTTTAATTAGCCAATTAGTCAATTAGCTAATTTGCTAATTAACTAACTTCATTGAATAATATTTTTTACAGATTCTTCTATTTCAAATTTTCAATTAGGTCTCATCTTCCCAGTTTAATCCCCCTTTCTTAATTATATAGAAATATCCGGTAAGAAAAAAACCAATAAACATACAAATTGCCCCAAAACCTCTCCAGCCTAATTCTCTAAAATTCACAGCATAAGGATAAAAGAAAATTACTTCTACGTCAAACAAAACAAACAATATGGCTACCAGAAAATATTTAACTGCAATTGGCTTTCTTGCATTCCCTTTTATTTCAATCCCACCTTCAAAGTTGATAAGTTTATCCGAAGTTTTTCTCTTAGGTCCTAACACGCTGGTGCCATAAATCATCAGCGATAAAAGGCCCAAAGCAAAAATTAACTGGATGCCGATTGGTAAATAATTAGAGGTGCTGTTCACGGCCTGGATTTGTAACAAATTGTCTAGCAAAATCTGGAGTTTAATGTTGCAAAAGTAAGATAGCTCTGCCAATAATCCATGACAGAAATCATATGCCGGTTTTAATTGTCACATTTGAAAACTTTTTCTAATTATTCGCAACCCCCGAAAACAAAAAACTTCCGGCTGGCGGAAGTTTTTTAAAATTTGAAAAAAAAATATATTATTTTTTTTATTTTTTGGTATCAGCTGCCGGCTGTTGGGGTTTATTTCCGGCTGCTTTTTGTTGTTTCTGCACAGATTCCAGGGCGTCTTTGGTTTTTAATGCGGTAGCATCTGTAGGATCAATTTCCAGAATTTTATTATTGAATATGATAGCTGAATCTACCTGGCGTTGAATGTTATAGTAATAAGCCACCATATATCTTAAAGAAGGAACTAGCTTATCTTTTATAGAAGCCTTATCTTGTGTGGTATCGGCAATGGCAATTACTTTTTCATAAAGGGGCTTAGCCATTCCGGTTTCTGCAGTATCAATTCCTTCCACAGCATGTCCGCCCAAATACCATCCATAAGGATCTTCAGGATATTTCTGCTGGTATAGTTTAAAAACAGAATCTGCAGTTAAGTAATTCTGTCCCAGTAAATCATTGTATCCTGCATAAAAGAGATCAGTTTTTCCATAGCTGCTGTCAAGTTGCAAAACTCTTCCAAACCATTTTCCGGCCTCTGCATATTTTTTTGCGTTTGCCAAGTTTTGCGCTACATCTTTAGCATACTTAATTTTATTAGCTTTTAATGTATCCAGTTCAATCGCTTTATTAATATAATTTATTCCCGCTTCTTCCTGCCCTGGAATTTTTAATAATATCTCGCCGTAAGTTTTATAATCATTGGGGCCTATTTTATCAGGATTAGCTACAGAGAAAAATTGTTCAAATGCTGCTTTTGCCTTCAGAGAATCGCCCATTTCGTTGTATGCATAACCTTTCAAGCCGTATAAATTCGGATCAGATTTGTTGCCCGTAGAATCGATACATGCGTCTGCCTGGCTAATAGATTCCTGATATTTTTTGGATACAAATAATAAAGACGCCTTTGCATAGCAGTTTCTTGAATCGTTATCGGCATTTGCAATGTATTTGTTCAGATATTCGGCGGCCTTGTTTACGTCGCGGGTGTAATAATAGGAGTATAACCAGTAATAAACCGGAGCATAAGTCGGGTCTGCTTTAATCGCATCTTCGTAATATCTCATGTAAATAGGCTCCTGGCCATAGCCCTGGGTTTCAAAAATCCTACCGATATAAAAGTTGGCCATCGCATCAGAAGGATCTAATGACAAGGCTGTCTGGAAATTAGAAGTCGCGTTGCCGCCATCATGTAATTTCCAATAGCCGAGCCCGATTTCGTTAAATATTTCCGCATTCTTTTTATCCCGTTCTGCGGCTTGTTTTAATTTATCGATGCCATACATAATATCGCCGCCTTTAGGTTCGATATTAGCTCTTCCTACTGCATACAAAATATCGGGAAGGTCTCTTTTTTTTGTGTTATTGATGGCTGTTTCGAATTTGTTTTTTGCCGCATCCTTATTGCCTTCCATAATATCAATCTGCCCCATGCCTATCGTGAGCAGTGCATCGTTCGGATTGGCCTGAAGAGATTTTTGATACAACTCTTTGGCAGCAGCGGTATCCACATAAGGCCGGTCTTCATCAAGATACGTTTGCCCAAGCCAATAGGCTGCCTCTGTATTTTTAGGATCTTTTGCCAGAATTTGCTTAAAAACATCTTCTGCACTCTGATATCTTTCGCGCGTCAACAGTTGTCTTCCGTCTTTAATGCTTTGAGCAAACAAAAAGTTAGCCGTTAAAATTAAGGATACAACAAGTCCGATTTTTTTCATTTTTTCAAATTTTACTTTTTTTATAATTACTGGTTTTGATTTCAGATTACTCATTATTGGCTTTGCGAATCGTAAAATTCATTTTTGCAGGAGCAAGATAAGCTCTGCTAAAAATCAATTGCCCTCTTTCATACTCGAGGAAGGTAGCAAATCCACTTCCGAGGCCGTTATAATTTTCCTTTAAAATGTAATACAAACCGCGTACCATAGGATATCTTTTTAAAATAATGTTAGCCTGGTAAGGCTGAATGTAAGAATTTTCCGGGCACGAACATTTGATGGAAGCGATTCTTACTTTGTCAAGAAAAGACAACTGACTGCTATCCTCAGGATTTCCAATCCAGCTTACACCCACAAAACCCAAAACGCCTGTATGAGTGGAAACATAATCAATTACCTGCTGACTTCCTTCTTCCGCAAAAACTTTTTTGGGATCCAAAGGTTTTCCCCTTAATATAGAATCCACAGCGAACCTCACAGTGCTGGTTTCTTTGAGACCATCAAAAACAGCCAAGGTTTGATCACCGGTACTGCCATCTAATATTCCGCGAATCTCTTCCATCGAAAGCAATGAATCTTTTGACTCACGATTTTCTATCACCGCAATGGCATCGTTAGCCACTTTAGACCAGGTAGGCGAATAGCTTAAGCTATCCTTGTAAAACTTTTCTTCTTCCGGGGTAAGGCCGCGGGTAACAATAATCATGTGGGTGCTGTCCTTAATCAAATCTTTAAAACATTCTGCTTCAGGCTTATATTCAGCAATGATTTTGGCTTTGGGATACAAGGCTTCAAAAACTTTGATTTGAGAATCAATTACCGGCTTAAAACTTTCATCTACGCTGATATGAATAGTACCACTGTTTGGTGTATCCAAGTCCGTTCTTTTGTTTTGATGGCAACTAATAAAGAAAATAGAAAATAGCGCTATCAAAGAACCCGCAATTATTGAAATCCTTATATTCTTCCTGATCATCATTCCTTGAAATATTTTTTTTTGAGTCCGCGGTATATTCTCCATCCTCCGTATATAATAACCATCACGGCAAATATCTTTGCAAGAATTCCAACTGTAAAAACACTTTGAAAATTAAATTGCTTGGCCAATAAAATTACTACTCCTACTCCTACGTAAATAATTCCCATACCCAAATCAGTAATACTTCTCATCAAAACATACCGCTTGGTTTTTGTGTCAGGCGTGTTCTCGAATTCTTCAAGACTCATATCACTTTTATTTGACGAAACGGCAAGATATAATAAATTGGAGAAATTCCCACACTTTACCCGCTTCCTGCTGTTTTAATTTGTTTAAAATATAGATGACGATAATTTTTGCAGCGATGCAAGAAAATTGTTAAACTTGTTTTTATCTACAGATGCATAAGCGCTGAATTTCCATACACCAAATGCTTTTATTGTTTAATAATCGCTCAATTCAAAAACGGTAAACAAGAAACATTCCAACAATTAAATAATAGTTTTGCCAAAAGAAAAAAAGCGGGAACGAACATTATGAAGCCATCATTACCACAGGGAACACGCGACTTTGGGGCAGATACATTGCATAGAAGAAAATACATTACAGACGCCATTAAAAACACTTTTGAGCTTTATGGTTTTGAACCATTGGAAACTCCCTCATTGGAAAATCTGGAAACGCTGATGGGCAAATATGGAGAAGAAGGAGATAAACTGATTTTCAAAATTTTAAATAATGGATTAGATAATCCGTCAAAAAAAGAACAGGCGATACTAAATTTTGAACACATCCTGGCAGGAAAAAATAATAAACAAATTACTGAAAGGGCCTTGCGATACGACCTAACTATTCCGTTTGCAAGATATGTGGCCATGAATTTTGGAAAACTAACACTTCCCTTTAAACGCTACCAGATACAACCCGTTTGGCGGGCAGACAGGCCGCAAAAAGGGCGCTACAGAGAATTTATGCAGTGCGATGCGGATATAGCCGGAACTCACTCGCTGATAAGTGATGCCGAGCTCACAGAAATTTATATTGATGTTTTTAAGAAATTAAAGCTTCCGATAGATTTAAAAATAAACAATAGAAAAATTCTTGCTGCGCTGGCTGAGGTAACACAATCCACAGACAAATTGAATGAACTGACGATTGCGATTGATAAACTTGAAAAAATAGGAATCAGCAAAGTAAAAGAAGAACTTTCTGCAGCAGGTTTTTCTGAAAAAGATATTTCCGTTATTGAAAATTATGTATCGCTTGATGGCGACAATCTTCAAAAATTGGAACGCGCAAAACAAATTGTGGGTGCTACCACTTCGGGGAAAAAAGGAGTAGAAGAGTTGGAATTTTTACTCGATTATCTGGATCAATCATTAAATGAAGACAGTAAAGCAACAATTAAGATAGATTTTACTTTAGCGCGGGGATTAAATTATTATACCGGAACGATTTACGAAGTGAAGGCAAAGAATGTTCAAATGGGAAGCATTGGTGGCGGCGGTCGGTATGATAATCTTACAGGTTTATTTGGCGTTTCCGATGTGCCCGGCGTTGGCATTAGTTTTGGCCTCGACCGGATTTATGATGTGTTGGAAGAATTAAATCTTTTTCCCGAAAATATTTATGAACCTACGCAAGTATTGTTTTTTAATTTGGGAAAAGAGGAAAGCAAAAACGCTTATCAACTCATGCAACAACTGAGGCGCAACAACATTAAATGCGAACTGTTTTATGAAAATTCAAAAATGGAAAAACAGTTTAAATATGCTACCAGGAAAAAAATAAGCTATGCAGTTATTATCGGCTCAAAAGAGATGCAGGATAAAAGCTGCGTTGTAAAAAATCTTGAAAAAGGCGACCAGGAAACCATCGCGCAGGATGATTTATTTAAGTATGTAACAGCGGCGTTTCTTCGATTCTGACGTCTTTCAAAAAATACTCTTACATTTAAATAACTATAATTCTTTACATAAAAATACTTCAATGAAATCTTTTTTATCCGCCGCCATTTTGAGCCTGGTCATTCTTTTCGTCTCTTCCTGTGGTAAGCAAAATGAAGCAGGAAAAAGGATTCCTGCAAATGCGGGATTCGTAGCGCAAATTGACCTGCAAACGATGAGTAAAAAATTATCATGGAAAGATATTCAGCAAACTGCCATTTATAAGAAAATACTTTCTAATTCATCAATACCTGAATGGAGCAGGAAACTGCTTGAAAATCCCGCATCAAGTGGCATTGATTTCGACAATGGATTAGTGTTTTTTACTGCATCACACAATGGCAAAAAATACGTGGCAGCCGAAGGCAAAATCAACAATGAAAATGATTTTGTTCAATTCAATAACAATTTTTCAGCAGGCCAACCGGCCACAAAAGACGGCGAAGTCAATTTGTTGAACCTTAAAGAAAATAATGTAGTGGGCTGGAATAAAAATTATTTCATTTATGTAATGAATCCCGAAAACGGAAATTATCATTTTGGGAAATGGGACGATGAAGGTGACAGCGCTGAAAATACTCCTCCTGCAGACAGGAGCGCAGAGTTCATCGCACTTTGCAAAAATCTATTCTCTTTAAAAGCTGATAGTTCGCTGGCGAAAAACAAAACGTACGCCTCGCTTTTAAGTCAAAAAGGAGATATGCATATCTATCAAAACAATGATGCTTTAATCAGGGGCGCCGGTGGCCTTGGGATGTTGGGAATGCTGAAGTTGGACGAATTTGTGAAAGACAATCAAACTACCTACACCATTAATTTTGAAAACGGCCATGTAGAAGTGTTACAGAAAATGTATGTAGGGAAAGAATTAACAGATATTGTAAAAAAGAATTTGGGTAACCATATCGATATGGATATGATAGCCAAAATTCCATCGGACAATGTGATAGCATTGCTGGCGGCTAATTTTAAACCATCCGGTATTACAGAAATGATAAAATTAACCGGCATGGATGGTATGATAAATAGTTACACACAACCCATGGGATTTAACCTGGATGATTTTTCTAAGGCAACCGATGGCAATTGGCTTGCGACCGTTACAGATGTAAGCATCAGCAAAGATTCCGGTAAAATACATCCTGATTTCAGGTTCTTGTTTTCAACCGGTATAGCCGATAAGCCGAGTATGAATAAGCTT
Source organism: Ginsengibacter sp. (assembly GCA_051954975.1). Lineage (GTDB taxonomy): Bacteria > Bacteroidota > Bacteroidia > Chitinophagales > Chitinophagaceae > Ginsengibacter. The sequence goes on from JBQCHE010000003.1 coordinate 200,915, forward strand.
TTAGCAGCCACCATGAAAATGTCAGGCGCCCTTGGCAAAGACTCTTTAGTGAATTTTCAAACAAATGACAAATTATTAGCCATAAGCAATTCATCTTCCTTTGCGAATCAATACCTTGAAGGAAAAGCCAATAGCAAACATGATTTTGATAAAGAGCTTTCCGGTCATCCCGTTGCTTTCTATTTTGATGTGCACAAAGTTCTAACTCAATTTGCCACGGTGGCAAGTCAAAAACCTTATCATAAAGAGTTCATCGACGAAAGCCTGAATTTGTGGAATAATATTATTTCAACCGGCGGAGAATTTGATGATGGCGGCTTCAGTTTTCATACAAATATAAATTTCGTAAATAAAGACAGTAATAGTTTAAAACAATTAAGCCATTATTTTGATCAACTTTATTTAATTCACCAGTCAGAAAAAGCAGATGAGGCAAATACGATGCGCCAGTTGGATTCCTTGCTGGTTGGGCCTCCTTTAGATACTGTTAAATAGAAAGAATATTGTAAACATGCAGATGACGATACGTCTGAATAGTGTTGCTCCTGATTATATCCCGAAAGAAAATTGGGAAAATTCCGAGGTATGGAAAAAAAACATCACCATACATAAGGGGGAACATTTGCACATAGTAGCGCCATCCGGTAGTGGAAAAACTTCCCTCGTTCATTTCATATATGGATTAAGAAAAGACTATTCAGGCTCGATTTATTACGATGATGAGGATATAAAAAAACTTTCTGTGGAAAGTTTTTCAATGTTCAGGCAAAACAAGATGAGTATAATTTTCCAGGACTTACGTTTGTTTGAAAAGCATACCGTGATGGAAAATATTGAGATAAAAAGAATTTTAAATCCTTTCCATCCCGAAGAACAAATTAGCGTGATGGCCCAAAGGTTGGGCATCGAAAGCAAGCTTCATCAGCAAGTAAAAACATGTAGCTATGGCGAGCAACAACGCATTGCTATCATCCGCGCTTTGATGCAGCCCTTTGATTTTCTGTTATTAGATGAGCCTTACAGCCATCTTGATGAAGGCAACCGAAAAAAAGCGATGGATTTAATTTACGAAGAATGTGAAAAACGCAACGCGGCCATGATTTTCGCCGATTTAAAACCTTTGGATTTTTTTAAAGACGAAAAAATAATGTATCTGTAAAAATAAAAAAGTCAATTTATTTATGGCTTCACTATACCACTAAACATCTAAACCATCTAAACAATTCTAAACCAACTAAACCCTCAACTATCACCAGCCAATGCCATTATCCTACAAAAATATCAAGCCTTTCATCATGCCGGCGAAAAATATTTTTTCAAAATGGGTTGGGTATTTTGGTTTGGGAATTGGAGTATTTCTTCTTTTGGTTTCTGTACAAATGTTTGTAAATATTCAACAACTGCTACAGGAAAATAGTCCAAGAAAGAGTGGTGGTTATGATTTTATTTCTATTTCCAAAACTATTACCAATGACAATATGGGAAAGGATAATAGCTTTACGAATGAGGATATTACTCAATTGAAAAAGCAACCAGATATTGCAGGTGTGGCGCCATTGATCTCCAACAAATTCAGGGTACGCGCCACTGCCGGCAATATCATTCCTTTCAGTACTGATCTTTTTTTGGAAAGCATCGATAATAACTATATCGATACCCTTCCGCCAGATTTTACCTGGCAACCCGGCCAGTTGACGGTGCCGATCATTTTTTCTTCAGATTTTTTAGAAATGTATAATGTATTTGCGCCGGCACAAGACCTGCCGCAGCTTTCCGCCAAAACTATATCTTCAGTAAATGTTATTTTGGAATGCTCAGGGCCTTCCGGAACACAAAACTTCAGAGGCACTATTGTTGCGTTAAGCGATCGCATTAATTCATTGCTGGTTCCAAAATCATTTATGAACTGGAGCAATGAATATTTCATGAAAGACACAGCTGTACATGCTTCCAGGGTTTATATCAAAACAAAAGATGCCAACGATCCTAAATTGATTTCTTATTTAGATCAGCAGGGATATCATCTGAACAAAGACAAAGTAAAATTCAGCCGCATCAAGGTCATCTTGCAAAATATTGTTAGTGCGATTGGGGGCTTCGGCATTCTCGTCATCGTGTTGGCACTCATGCTTTTTTCATTTTATCTTCAATTAATAATAGCCAAAAGCAAACATAATTTACAACTGTTGCTCACGATAGGTTACTCACCAAAATGGCTGGCTAAAAGTGTGACCAAAACGTGGCTGCCCGTTTATCTTTTCATTATACTTTTTTCTATAATCCTAACCGAAATAGTTCATTGGCTGTTTACACAACTGCCATTTGCCGAGGCTGCAAAACTCTCTCCTGTTTTGGATTGGCGCGTTTGGATAACAGCAATCTTCTTACTGGCATTAACTATTTTTATAAACGGGCGGTTGGTAAAAAAAGAATTAGAAAACATTTTCTAACCAAACGAAATCCTGCTTATTTATGGCTTTAAATGCGTTCGGCGAATGAAGCAGGACTATAATCATCGCTTAAATGCGCGTCGCATCAGTTTTCCAAAAGATCCCTGTCCCAATGTGCTAAATCGGCTCCTGCTGAATAGGTACTTTGGAGAAACTCCAATAATTTTTTTCCTGGATTTTCTGATTGCTGCACTATTGAATAGGGTAAGATAAATTCGCCTAAAGTGGTATGGTAATAAGCGCCTTCAGGAAGCACTTTTGCTGCTTTGTAACCTTCCGGTTCGGGGTATAAATAACAGTAAAAGGCAGGCTCAGGAAGGCTTTCATTACCTGTCCAAAAACCAGCGCTGCTTACTTCGCGGCAATAAGCTTCCTCCGCTACCCAATCCGGCATACCGGGAATTCCACCGGGATGTTTCGGCGCCCGCCGTCCTGAAAAAAATGAAAGCGCCAAATCAAAACTTCCCCAGAAAAAATGAATGGGACTACATTTTCCTTTAAACCCACTCCTGAATTTAAGAAATACATCCTGGATTTTTAATAAAGCGGAATGAAATGCAGTTGCCTGTTCTTCATCATACGTTTTATGAACGTAGTCTTCCTTAAAAGGGATTGGATTTTGCAATTCAACCGGAACAGGTTTTATCGAAATTTTGATTCCGAGATTTTCCAAAATTTGAAACAACTGGAAATAAAATTGAGAAACTGAAATGCCATGCAGAGAAAAAGTTCGCATTTCGCTTTTATCGGTGACGATTCGTAATACATGGTCAATAAAATCAAAATCAATTTTAAAATTTCTATTTTCGAAAGGCATGTTTTGAGTGGTAAATCCCTTTGGCGTGATGTGCAAGGTTATGTGCCATGAATGGTTGACCCATGGAAGTGTAGCCAGTTTTATTTTTCCAACTATTTGGGTAAACATGTGCAACGTATCGTAAGTAGCTTTGCCTTCTTTGTAAGAAAGCACCGGCCATTTTGTATCCATAAAAAATTTATTTTATTCAACTATAAAATTTGTATTTCCACTTTCTTCTTGCCCCGGTTTATTTTTCCAAATGTCTGCGTACGTTTCAGGATGCCTTCTGAATTGTGCAAATACATAAGGACAAAGCACAACAACCTGCAAATTATTTTCTCTTACATAAGCCACCATCGATTCCAATAATTTCTTTGCCAATCCTTTACCTGCGGCCTGTGGCAGCATTTCTGTATGATACACTATTAAGTCGTTGCCTGCAAGGCCGACAAACATGTTGGCCACTTCCTGCTTATTCATGGTAATGAAAAAACGGCCTCTTCCCTTTTCCATCCATGCGAGTTGAACAGGCTCCGGGTGGTATGTGCTTGTGGTATCCATAAAATTAAACTTCGGGATGCATATATAAAGATATACCAATTCTGTTCCATGCATTGATGGTACACGAAAAACGCAGCAACCAAATGACCATAATTGAAAATAACAGGAGGACAATATTAATCGACGGCAAACTCCATCCGGATGGTGATAGAGCCGGTTTTATTAAGGCTGGACGTATTGAAAGCGCCGCCGTAAGTGTATTCTTCATCAGAATTTTTTCCTGTAATCTGGAAAACTCCAAGAGTGGCTTTCTTCAATCTGGCCAATGAGCTTCCGGCATTTTTGGCAATTATTTCTGCGCGCTGCTTACCGTCAGCGCTGGCTTTCGCCAACAAGTCCATTTTTATTTCCGTCAGTTTGGTGTAATAAAATAATGGGGCCTGCGAATTAAATTCAATACCTTTTTGAATAAGCTCAGTGGCTTCTCTGGAAATCTGGTTAATCTTATCTACGTTTTTGGACTCAATCCTGACCGTTTGTGTAAGGTTGTATCCCGAAAATCTTTGTCCGAGTGAGCGGCCATTTTCATCCAAAGGATAATCAAATTCTTTCATGATATTTACTGAGGAAAAAACCATTTCACTGCTTTCAATTCCTTTGCTTCCAAGATAAGTCCTGACAGTATTTTCATCTTCTTTTAGCTGTGCATAGGCGCTTTTCAAATCCATAGATTTCCTTGAATAGGTGCCTTTCCAAACAACCAGGTCGCTTACAAAATCTTTTTCTGCAGATCCTGTAACGCTAATAGTTTCCTGTGCTTTTGAGCGGGATTTGTACGCATTACCCACAATAAAAAGCCCGATAATAAATGCTATTCCTATAATGGCTGAAGAGATGATTCGCATAATGGCCGTTTTGATAAAGATATTATTTTAAAAAATATTTTATGAAACTTAAGCCAGCAAATGAATAAATAACAGTTTTTTTTATTTGGAAAGGAGAGAAAACCGGAAAGATCGAAGAAGCCAAAAAGTTATTTCACTTTTTTAAACATCATTATGTATCCGCAGATATCTTCTTTTCTCTTTTTATTTACCTGCACAGGTTTTATCATGTGGTATTCTGTAAACTGCGGAATGTAAGAAAAGCTGATGATATTGCTTTCCATGCCATCACCATAATGTTTTTGATAAATCACCTGCTTTTCATTATAATCATACATCCTCAGTTCATACAATTTTGAAGACAAATCGCCGATAAATGCAAAGTGATACCATGTTCCTTGTGTCAGAGGAACTATCACAGGCATTTCGTAACCACTTTCCATTGACATGCTGGCCTCGCGCACCAGGATAAAGCCCTGCGCAGCCATTTCTTTTTTTATACTATCTGATTGAGATTGAAGTGTAGCATTAAAACATGAAGCCTGCCTGATAACTTCCTGCGCCTGGGCTAATCGTCCGAAAGCAAGTAACAACGCCAAAATCAGGAAATGATTTTTCAATGGTTTTTCAGTTTATCTAAGGATATCGGGTAAAAGTAAATTATCCAATGTTATTTGGTTTCGGGCAAGCTGCTATCGTCTGGCAAACTATGTATCAAAAACCATTCTTACAACGGAAACAGGCCTAAAATATTGCATGTATGCCTTCACTTTATTTTCTTGAACTAATTACGGAAATAAATTTTAAATCGTTTTGTTAATACTGCATTTTCCGAAGTGTTGGAGATTTAAACCAGGTATATATTACCACAAGCAAGGTCATACTTCCGCCAAAAACTACGGCAGGCACGGTTCCCATGAGCTTGGCAGTAATGCCGCTTTCAAACTGGCCCAGCTCATTGCTGGAATTGACAAACATTGAATTGACACTCATCACGCGGCCACGCATAAAATCCGGCGTTTTAAGCTGCATAATTGTTCCTCTCACTACCACACTGATTCCATCCAGCATGCCAGAAATCATCAAAGCAAAAAATGAAACCAGGAATATTTTGGAGATGCCAAATACGATAATGCATAATCCAAAACCTCCTACTGCCAGAATGAATTTTTTGCCCTGGTTTCTTTTGGCCGGAAACAGCGTTAGAATAATTACGATTAAAATTGAGCCCATATCTGCTGCGCCATTTAAAATTCCAAATCCTTCTGAGCCGACTTTTAATATATCCCTTGCATAAATCGGAATCAATGCTACAGCTCCGCCAAATAAAACCGCAAACAAATCAAGAGATAAGGATGAAAAAAGTTCTTTTGTTTTGTAAACGAAGCGCAATCCTTCTTTCACACTTTCCCATGTACGAACCGCGCCCTTTATCGTAGCCGCAGGTTTAGCCTTTAGTTTAAATAAAAAGAAGAAGGAAACGGCAATCAAGCCGCAAATTACCACCAGGGTGTTAGTGATGCCCACCACCGCAATTAAAAATCCGCCTGTGGCATGGCCGGTAACAGATGCCGACAACCACGTTCCCTGGCTCCACGTAGTGGCATTTTGTAAATCATTTCTTGGAACAATGTAGGCGATTATCGCACTGAACACGGGGCCTGTAAATGCCCTGAAAATGCCTGTGCAAAATATTACGAAGTAGATACAAACCGCTACGCCGTGCCTGGTTAAATGAGAAGAAGTAAATTTTGTAGAAATAAAAACGAGGCAAAGAGACGCTAAAAAATACAGCATCACTCCTTTTAAAAGCAACCTCCTTTTCTCGCTCTGGTCAATCACATGGCCCGCGTACAAAGCCAGTGACAGCGCAGGAATTACTTCTGACAAACCCACCAGCCCGATCGCAAAAGGATCATTGGTCAAAAGGTAAATCCACCAGCCAATAAGCGTCGACATCATTCTGAGACCCATAATAAAGCCAAAACGGCCAATAAGTAGATTGCGGTATTCAGTAACTTTTACGGAAGCAAACGGATCAGACTTCAGGTGCATTTAAATTTTTGATTAAGGCAGCGTTAGTATATTTTGACCGATATCATAATCTTTGTTAAGCGCCTCTACGAGCGTTCGAAAATGTTTTTCATTTCCCAGGAAATCCGCATCAGATACGTCGATAAACAGTGTTTTTATCTTGTGTTGGCGAATGTATTCCGTATAGGTCTGCTGCAATGAGAAAAGATAATCAGCACTAATTGATTGTTCATAAGGGCGATTTCGTTTTTTTATATTTTCCTTCAATTTAGAAATTGGCGCGTGAAGATATATGAGTAGATCAGGTTGAATGAGTTGTGGATTGATGATATCAAATAATTTTTGGTATAACGAAAATTCCTGTTCAGGCAAATTTACCTTTGCAAACAGGAGGCATTTGGTAAAAAGATAATCAGAGATGGTAATGTTTTGAAACAGGTCTTTGGTTTGCAATAATTCTTTAAGTTGCTTGTATCTTTCAGCCATGAAAAAAAGCTCAAGCGGAAAAGCATACTGCTGCCGGTTTTCATAAAATTTTGAAAGGAAAGGATTTTCCGCAAACTCTTCAAGAATTAAGCGGGCATTAAAATGTTTGCTTAACAGATGCGCCAGCGTTGTTTTTCCGGCGCCAATGTTTCCTTCAATGGTGATGAAATTATATTTCATTCTTCAATTTAAAAGGCAATACTTTTTTTCAAAAATAACACCTGAAACCTGAATTGAAGAAAACGAATTACTGAACATTGGATTTTAAAAAAATTTCGGCAGGAAATATGTAACATCTTAAAAAAACATGGAATTGAAGTTATTACAGATAGTAAATCAACAAATAAAACGGTTTTTAATTTTCCATTCTTACCAAACTTCCATAATTTGAGAATAATAATTTACAATTTTTATGAATGAAGAAAAACATTTATTATTTATTGTTTTCAGGAATTATTCTTAGCAGTTGTCATCAAATGAACAAAGAGATAGACAATGTAGTTAATACAAAAATTCTTTATCAGTCAAGGCAATTTACTGTATACAACGACAGTATAGTACAAGGCCCATATGTGGCCAAAGCGCTTTCGAGACATCAGATTATTTCTAACTATGCAAGCCCCGCTGATAAAATAAGTCCTGTTGTCAAATTTAAATTCAGCATCAATGGCGGCGACAATGCTGCGCCCGCTGGCAAAGACAATAGCATCATTTGCACCGGAGAGAAAGAAGTTTATGAACCGCCGGTAATCAAATTTGGGAGCCAGTATATTGACACCACAAAACAGGCGGGCAACGCTGAATTGAAGAAAGGCGTACAACTCATTTTACGTGTAGACATGACCGATGTGTTGAAATCTTTTAAAACGAAAGGTTATTATCAAACCTTTGATGGTAAAAAAATTTTTAAAAATGATTTCCAGGGGGTTTTTGTCGCTGGAAATGTTGCGCCTCTTACATGGGACTGGAACAATTTGTACGCTCATAAAGAGCTGCAAATGTCTGACAGCAATCACGATGGGATTTATGAGATTTATCTCACCTTGAACCAACATCCCGATGAAAACAAAACTGCCGGAACGTGGAGATTATCGCGGGACATCAGGCCTTTTCCCCAATATGAATCGCCGGATGTGTTGCCAGACGCGCTATACAATCTTTCATTGGAAGAAATGCTCAATGCTATTGAGCCTGACAGCACTTTTCGCACAGGCAAAGAATGGGCGGGCGTTTGGACGCGCGACATCAGCTATAGCATTATTTTATCCATGGCCATTCTGCAGCCTGACGTAGCCATGATTAGCCTGAAAAAGAAAGTAAAAAACGGCAAAATTATCCAGGATACCGGAACCGGCGGCGCTTATCCCATTTCTACCGACAGGGAAATCTGGGCCGTGGCGGCGTGGGAAGTTTATAAAGTTACGGGCAACAATGAATGGCTTAACTACGCCTACCAGGTAATAAAAAATTCTATCAATGATGATTTGCAAAATATTTATGACCCGATCACCGGTATGGCCAAAGGCGAATCTTCCTTTTTAGACTGGCGCGAACAAACTTATCCCGCCTGGATGCAGCCTGCAGATATTTATGAATCAGAATGCCTCGGAACAAATGCAGTTCATTTTAAAGCCAATATGGTGTTGGCTGAAATGGCTGCGTTACTCGGCAATAAGGAAGATGAAAAAAAATACCGCGGCGTAGCTGATAATATCAAGAAAGGAGTGAATCAATACTTGTGGCAAAAAGACAAAGGATATTTTGGCCAATATCTGTATGGAAGAGACTTTAAGATTCTTTCGCCAAAATCGGAAGCACTTGGCGAAGCTTTATCCGTTTATTTTGATTTGGCTGATGACGGTAAACAAAAAAGTATTATTTCAAACACGCCTGTAATGCCTTTCGGCATTACCTGCATCTATCCTCAAATTCCCGGCATTCCACCTTACCACAATGATGCAGTTTGGCCGTTTGTAGAATCTTACTGGGCATTGGCTTCAGCAAAAGCAGGAAACGAACAATCAGTAGTGCGGGCGATGTGTGCGGTATATCGCCCTGCGGCTTTATTTCTTACCAACAAAGAAAATTTTGTAGCGTCTGACGGTGATTATGCCGGCACTCAAATTAACTCAAGCAATATGCTTTGGAGCCTGTCGGGAAATATCAGCCTCGTATACAGGCTTTTATTTGGCATGCAGTTTAATCCCGATAAACTTTTGTTTTCCCCATTTGTACCTAAAGCTTTTGAAGGAAAAAGAACGCTCACAAATTTTAAATACAGAAAGGCCATACTGAATATTGAAATGATGGGGCATGGAAGTAAAATTGCGTCATTTACAATTGACGGCAAAGAAACCGCTGATTATGCAGTTCCGGCAAATTTGGTAGGCCCTCACCAGGTTACTATTAAATTAGCCAACGCCGTTTTGCCTATTGAAGAAATCAATACCGTTGAAAATCTTTTCAGTCCGCAGATGCCTGCTGTCACCTGGCAAAACGGACGGCTTTCATGGATGGATACGTCCAAAAACATTGCTTCAATCAAAATTTTAAAAAACGGAGAAGTATTGAAAAATGCGGCAGATAGTGCCCTGGCCATAGATTCAGGGTCGTATGGAGCTTATCAAATCATTGCCGTGGACAAAAATAAATTTGAGTCATTCGCCACCGAACCTTTACAGATTTATCCATCACAAAACGAACAAATCATCCAGTTGGAAAAATTTGCTTCCAAATCAAACAAAGCGTATAAAGGTTTTTCCGGAGACGGCTTTGTTGAAATCAGTACTTCGGTAAATCAACAACTTAATTTTTCCATCAACATCAATCAAGATGGTGATTATCTTTTTGATGTAAAATATGTAAACGGAAACGGGCCCGTAAATACAGAAAATAAATGTGCTTTCCGGTCAATTGCTATTGATTCAAAAAAGGTGGGCACGCTTGTTTTTCCTCAAAGAGGCAAAGACGAATGGAGCAATTGGGGCTGGAGCAATTCATTGAAAATCCATCTTTCCCAAGGTATGCACCAGTTTTCCATTGATTTAGCATCATGGAATGAAAATATGAACGGAGGTGTTAACCAGGCGATGCTCGATTGTGCACGATTGATTCAGATTGACAAAAAATAAGATGCATTTTGTTAAGAAAATCATCAATAAAACCATTTCTATCCTTATTTCATAATTTTGCACAATGCAAATAGAGATTCTCAAATCAAAAGTTCACAGGGCCGTTATTACCGAAGCAAATTTGAATTATGTAGGCAGTTTAACCCTTGACGAAGACCTGATGGATGCGGCGAATATGATTGAAAACGAAAAGATAACAGTAGTAAATGCCAACAACGGCGAGCGGCTCGAAACTTACCTTATAAAAGGGAAAAGAGGCAGCGGCGTGGTGTGCCTGAACGGGCCTGCCGCCAGGAAAGGAAATGAAGGCGACGTAATAATTATCATTTCTTATGCCCAAATGGATTTTGAAGAAGCCAAAACATTTAAACCTTCAGTCGTGTTTCCAAAGGAAGGAAATAAATTATAGTTTATAACTTCTAGCTGCCAATCAGCAAAATAAAAATTATCTTTATTTACCTGCCTGCTGGTAGGCAAGGTTGCTTTACTACCGCATGAATACAGGATTTGAAAGTGTCCCGCTTAAGTAACAGCCCGAATGTATTGTAGTAACAGAATAACGCCCATTCCAATGACTCCGCCGATAATTCCGGCTATCGCGTCCATCACTTCATAATGTCCTAATTTAGTGATCAGCGAAAAAAGCTCAAAGCCGTAACATAAAGCGACTATCAGGATAAATGTGATTAATATACTCAGCCAGAAATTTTGTGGGAGAAAAAAAATAACAAGAATGTGAAAGATGGCACCCATCAGCATTCCTACCCAAAAATGTTTTTTCTTATCCGGTGCTAACTTTATCATTTTGAATCCGTATCTATATGCTAAAGATCATAAATTGCAGATTAGAAACACAAAAAATTTACGATGAAAATAGCGACTTACAATGTAAATGGCATAAACGGCCGGCTACCGGTTTTGCTGCGCTGGTTAGATGAAAAACAACCTGATGTGGTTTGCCTCCAGGAATTGAAGGCTCCCGGTGAAAAAATTCCGGAACAGGCCATTAAAGATGCAGGCTACCATGCTATTTGGCATGGCCAGAAAAGTTGGAACGGAGTAGCCATTTTGGCGCGCCATTCTGAGCCCAATGAAATTCGGCGCGCACTTCCCGGCGACGACGAAGATTTGCATAGCAGGTATATTGAAGCAACCGTGGATGAAATTATTATTGGCTGCCTTTATCTTCCCAACGGCAATCCTGCACCGGGGCCTAAATTTGATTATAAACTAAAATGGTTTGAAAGGCTTACCAAACATGCTGAGCAACTGCTTTCATCCGGGAAGCCGGTAGTTTTGACCGGTGATTATAATGCGATTCCTACTGAAGCAGACGTGTATAAACCGGAGCGGGTAAAGAAAGATGCTTTATTTTTTCCCGAAACGAGAAGCGCTTTTAAAAACCTTGTGTCACAAGGATGGACCGATGCAATCAGGGAGTTATATCCTACAGAAAATATTTATACTTTCTGGGACTATTTCAGAAATGCTTATGACAGAAATGCGGGAATGAGAATTGATCATTTTCTGTTGAGCCCGCAGCTAAAAGATCGCCTCGTGGCCGCAGGTGTGGATCGCGATGTTCGTGGCTGGGAAAAAAGCAGTGATCATGCTCCGGTTTGGATTGAACTGAAATGATATTAATTTTTAATCTTTAATCGGAATAGTTATTCCACGCCTGGACAATTTATTATGTAATTTTTTCGACAAATTTTGACCTGCGTCTCAATTCCCGTTTTTGCATTTTTTTGTATTTTAACCGATAACTCCCACTCGCATTCAATGAATCTATCGGGCATGTTTGTTGCGATAACCTTCTTAATTGTTTAATCTTAAAAAAATACATTATGAAAGACAACAATGGTAAAAGAGTAGCTATTCTTACGGAAGATGGTTTTGAAGAAGTGGAGTTGACGAGCCCCAAAAAAGCAATGGAAAATGCCGGATTTAAAGTAGACATTGTTTCATCTGAAACAGGGCATGTAAAGGCATGGGACCACGACCATTGGTCAATCACTTTGCCGGTGGACGTAAACTTATCAGATGCAAATGCTGACGATTATGATGCTTTGATGATTCCCGGAGGCGTGCTTAACCCGGACAAAATGCGCGCCCAGGAAGAATATGTCAATTTTGCCAAAAGTTTCATGCAATCCGGAAAGCCGGTTGCCGCCATTTGCCACGGCCCGCAATTATTGATAGAAACAGGGCTTCTGCGGGATAGAAAGATGACTTCTTATCCATCCATCAGTACAGATATTAAAAATGCAGGTGCAATTTGGGTAGATAAAGAAGTGGTAGTAGATAATGCCCTTGTAACAAGCCGTAGCCCAAAGGATCTGGAAGCTTTCAATAAGAAATTAATCGAGGAAGTGAAAGAAGGAATTCACCAGGAGGCTTAATCCTTGCAGCTTACCTTTTTAAACTTTTAGATATCCTTTCGGCCCCCGGAAGGATATTTTTTTTAAAATAAAAAAAATCGGGCTATTTATTCTTTTACTGCTAATACCAGAAATACATCATTTCTCTGTATAAAAAATAAATATTAAATTTATGTTAAAATAAACCCCGATGTTATGAAATATCTAAAATTTTTACTTGTAGGGGTTGCAATGAGTTGCAATTCAGCTACCAAAAAAGCACCAAAAATGCCCGGAGCGTATTTAATGGTATCTCAAACCATTTTTGACGGAACTACGAAAACGAAACTTACCGAGGTAAAGCAATTAAAGATTTATACAGACAAATATTTTATGTTTTCGCAGGTAATTCCTTCTGACTCAACCGCCTCTTTTGGGGTGGGCACTTATTCATCGGATACAAGCGGTGTTATTGAAAAGCTGGCTTATACCTCTGCAGACAGCTCCTTTAATGACAGTCTCAGGACGTACAATCTTTCCATTACGCCCACTGCGGATGGTTATAATCAAATTATTCCCGATATAGTTATTAATAATGCACCATCCAAATTGACAGAAACCTATATAACCGTTGGTAAAAAACAAAGCACGCCACTGGATGGCGTTTGGAAGCAAACCAAATCATACGATGTAAAAGGAAATGATACGCTCCCCTATAACCGGACGGAATATAAAGCCTTCTATAACGGATATTTTATGTTCGGAATAACCAACAAGGATTCAACCGGAAAAATTTCGACCGGCGTGGGTTTCGGAACCTATTCGATGGAAGGCGCTAATCAATTGAAAGAAACAGATCTCAATTCGTCCTATTCAATAATAGCCGGCGAATCGTTTCTGATTGACTTAAAGTTTGATGGCAACGATAAGTATGTTCAAACAATCACTCACCCGGATTCTTCAAAAACCGTTGAATATTACGAGCGTTTAAAATTGAATAAATAATTTTTGCTGTTACTCTTTTTTTCTGCCAAACAATTCGCGGAGCTCCTCTTTTGCATCTTCGAGAATTTTCTTTTGCTTTGCACCGAGATTTTTACCATCCCGGTTAATATAAAATGTAAGCATTGACATTGCCGATTGATAAGGCGTTCCCTTTTTACGCTTACTTTTTTCTGCTGAATTCTTTAAAGATTCAGCAATCTCTTTGGGATCGCTCCAGGTAAAAACACCTTCTTCCAAATCCAGCGCATCGCTGTGTTCGGTCACCTCCGATGACCACTTCTCTTTTGTTCCTTTTCTATGTGACACGCCGAATCAAGCACAATGATAATACCACAATTTTCAGAAAATATTTTGTCGCCTCCTCAGAGAACCTTGGCCTAACTTCGCGATAAAAGAAATAACTAATGATCGAAATAGGAAAATACAACGTTCTGAAAGTGATTAAAGAAAAATCGCCCGGTGTGTTTTTGGACGACGGCCATGATGGAATTCTTTTACCAAAGCGCTTTGTGCCGCCCGGAACAAAAACAGGAGATGAATTGAAAGTTTTTTTGTATCACGATAGCGAAGACAGGCCGATAGCCACAACTCAAACCCCTTACGGCATCTTAGGCGATATTGTGAAATTAAGAGTGGTGGATGTTATGAACCATGGTGCATTTTTAGACTGGGGATTAATGAAAGATCTTTTTATTCCTAAATCTAAAATGAAAAATTTCATGGTGAAGAATGGCGAATATCTCGTAAAAATCATCATGGATGAACGGACCGGAAGGCTTACTGCTACCGAAAAAATAGAACCGTATTTATCAAATGAACAATTGACGGGACACGAAAAAGAAATGGTGGATCTGATTGTTTATCGAAAAACAGATATTGGTTACGAAGTAATTATTAATAATCTGCACAAAGGGATATTGCATAACAATGAAATTTACAGAGATATTTCTATCGGTGATAAGTTCCGGGGATTTATTAAAAACATCCTGCCTGAGAATAAAATAGATGTAGCTGCCGGAAAACCAGGCTATCAGCGGGTAGAAGACGAAGCAGATAAAATTCTCAGGTTATTAAAGGAAAATGATGGATATCTTCCTTATCATGACAAATCTTCTCCCGAGGAGATTTATTCCTTTTTTGGAATGAGTAAGAAAACGTTTAAAATGACAACCGGCAAGTTATACAAACAACACCTTATTACTTTTACCAAAACAGGTATCCAGCAAACGGAAGCATGATATTACCAATTATTTTTTTGAGCGTTGTTGGTTCGCTCGGGCGTTTTTGCAGGATGATTTCTCCAATCCGGATCATATTTCACAAATAGGGCAAGCCAAATCGTTCGGGAAAACCGCATCAGCCAGGGTTGCAGGGCTATAATTAATACTGAATTGAAAATCAGCCAATACAGAAGGCGGTTATCATCGTAAGAAATTCCAATAATTATCCACCATGCTATAAAAGTTGCCACACTTATCGCCACCCCTATTCCATAACTTACATAGCCGCAACCATAATAAAACCCCACTTCCAAATCAAAATATTGGCCACACACTTCGCACCTTTCGTTCATTTTCATGAATCCTTTGGAGTATGGATT
This sequence comes from Ginsengibacter sp., assembly GCA_051954975.1. Lineage (GTDB taxonomy): Bacteria > Bacteroidota > Bacteroidia > Chitinophagales > Chitinophagaceae > Ginsengibacter. The sequence continues at coordinate 216,165 of JBQCHE010000003.1, forward strand.
CTTTTTCTCAAACATATCTCCTATCCGGCAACGCGGGCATTTGCTTTGTAATAAATTTAAAATGCCAGGCCGTTCTGCATCGCGATGTTTACTCATTTTGGGCTTTATTTCCGAATGCAAATTTAAGATTTTACTTAGAGCCTTTAAAAAGAATTACTACTAATTCCTCAGGCGATAGCGGATGCAGTTTCTTTTTTACTTTTCACGCCTACTTTATGGCCAGACATGGCGAAATAAAGAATGTATAAATAACAGGGTACCATAATCCAAAATGCTTCCTTATAGCCATAAACTTCGCCAATGGTCGCCCACAATTTTGGTAAAATGGCTCCGCCGGCAATACCAACAATTAACAAAGCTGAACCAACTTTGGTAAATCTACCTAAACCATGGATCGTTAAAGGCCAGATGGCTGGCCACATAATAGCATTTGCCAGGCCCAGTAAAGCAATAAATAATACAGAAGTATATCCTGAAGTGAAAATGGCTAGCAAGGCAAAAATGACACCGAGAACTGCGGAAAATTTCAAGGCCCTGGTTTGCGAAATATATTTCGGAATGGTTACGATTCCAATCAAATATCCTACCAGCATTCCAATCATCGTGTAGGTGGTAAAATGCTTTGCGATATCCAGGCTGATGCCAATTGCTTTTCCATAAATCTGGATAATATCGCCGGCCATCACTTCTACGCCTACATATAAAAACAGTGCGATAAAACCGAGCCACAAATAAGGAAAACTGAAAATCGTTTTTCTGTTCGGGTTAGACACCTCTTTCACATCGTCTTCGCCCTCTGCTTTTACTTCAGGCAGGTTGGAAAAATAAATAAATACTGCAAGCGCGATCAATACGGCAGCTATGATGATGTAAGGGACTATTACCCTTGATGCCAACGCATCCAGTTCAATCGCTTTTTGCGTAGCATCCAACGTTTTTAATTTTTCAATCAGCTCATTTGAATTTTTAAGTAAGAAGGCGCCCATAATTAATGGTGCCAAAGCGCCTGCGCCTTTATTACAAATGCCCATCACACTCATTCTTTTAGCTGCGCTTTCTATCGGTCCCAGGATAGTAATGTAGGGATTAGAGGCAGTTTGCAATAAAGCCAGGCCGGTACCAATTACAAATAATCCAGTCAAAAAAGTGCCGTAAGTCCTTGACATGGCCGCAGGAATAAATATCAATGCGCCGATAGCCATACAAACCAATCCCCACATCATTCCATTTTTAAAGCCGGTCTTTTTTAAAACCCAGGAAGAAGGAAAAGCCATTACTGCATATGAAATATAAAACGCAAACGTTACTAAAACCGCCTGCGAAGTTTGCAGTTCACAGGCTATCTGCAAATACGGAATAAGCGTGCTGTTGAGCCATGTAACAAATCCAAATATAAAAAACAGAATTCCTATAATTACGATTTGCGACGTGTAGTTGGTTTTGGAATCGGAAAGATTTTGGTTCATAATGTATTCTTTTTTAATAATATCCTGATTTGTGAAAATATACTATTTAATCTTATCGCAATAATTTAATCCAAAGAAAAAACAATATTATTTTTCAGCATTGAGACATCTATCAAAAAGCCATTTATTTACCATTTTACAGTGCATTTTTACGAAAATAAAAACACATTAATTTGTTCGATTACTGGCAACGCATACATACCTTAATTCACAATCTCACTAATTTGTACTTAACAAAGTCTTTATTATTTTCTGATTCCGTGTAGGCTACTAAGGCGGTGTTTTTGTTAATGCTTTTTATTGTAGGGAAAGTCGCGTTACCTGTTTCTGATGTAATATATTTTTTCACTGGATCAGCTCCGTCTGCATTCCTGATTTCTATTCCTATGCGCGAACAAGGGCCGCCTTTTTCCATGAAATTTTCATTCCATACAATGGCCAAATCATCTTCATTCAACGAAACTATCTGGCAATGTTTTGCAGATTTTCCACTCACCATTTGGCGGCTTGAAAAAGATTTACCATTATCAGGAGAACTGCAATAATAAATTCCCGCATCGTTGCCGCCGGTAAACCAGGTAAACTGGATGCCATCTTTATTTTCCGTCATTGCCGGGCCCGTGTGCGGGCATCCAAAAACTACCCAATTATCATCACTGATTCTTTCTGGATTGGAAAATGTTTTTCCATCATCTGCAGATACAATATGTTCCATATCGCGAATACTATCCTGTATGATGGCGCGGTAAACAATATGGATATTTTTTGCTTTGTCCACAAACAAATCTGTGCGGCAACACGGGCAGCATGGCTCTGTAATGAGCCGCTCATTTTGAAAACCGGAATTTCCGCTTGTTTCAGCAAAATATAAAGCAGAGCCCTCATCCGGTGTACTTTTCCTGTTATCAAGCCAGATAATGGCTGCCTCGCCGTTTGATAAAATGGCCATATCAAAATATCGCTGATCATACCCTGCCGTATCTTTCACCAGCTTTTCGGGGTTTGACCACGACTTACCATTGTCGAACGATTTGGAATAATACACTTCATCCGAATAAGCGTTTTTAGGATTGGCATTTGCAGATGCCCATGCGGCGATGATTTCTCCCGAAGGTTTGAAAATAATCTTAGGCATATTTTCACCGTGGGGATGAATGTTGGTGCTTCCTGGAATGATCGTCGTTTTGCCAAAAGATTTACCTCCATCAGCGGAAATCGCATAACAAAATTCAGAAGTAGCAGTATCCACTTTTTTTATCCAGCTAAGCAAAATATTTCCTTTGTTGTCTTTAGAAAGATAAGGGCATGAACCCTCTGAAGCGTCTATTTGTGTGGCGTTTGAGGCAACAATTTTTATTTTCGAATTATTCTCATTACATGATGACAACCATGCCGCTGAAAAAATAAGAACAAAGAATATGATTTTTTTCATGATTGATGATTTTAAAAACAACAGGAACGTCCTGTTTATTGTTTATTAAAATGATACGCAAGTCCAATATCCATGGTAGAAAGCTGGCCGGGTCTGTAAGAAGTTCCATAAGCGCTTTTCTCCACGGTAACTGCGTAGTTTTTATTCAAAATATTTATCCAGTTTACAAAAGTTTCGAAGTGACTGAATTTATAACCCGTGCGTGCGTTAAATACTGTAAAGCCTTTGTACCTGGAAGTATTTTGCGGATCTGTAAAATAAGAGCCCATGCTTTCGCTTTCCACTGATATCCTGAAACCTTTTATATAATGCGGCCTATAAGAAATCTCATCATTCAGAATATAGGCCGGCGATTGCGGCATTTTATTTCCGGAATAAGAAGTTCCTTTTTCAACATAATCTACATATTCATGTTTTGCAACGGTGCCGCCTACACGAAAATTAACTTCAGTCACAGGGCTATATTTTATATTCAACTCAACGCCTTTATGGCTTGTAGCACCCGCATTGGTATTGATATAGCTTCCGTCAGATAATCTTGTGCTCACGATTTCATTTTTCCCGTCTAACTGGTAAAGCGACAATTCTGCGGAACCTTTATTTTGTGCGAAAGCTACCCAGCCTCCTACTTCATAGTTATTGTAAGTGGACGGTTGTAACACGGGCACCTGCACACCCCTGTATAAATCAGTAATATCAGGCGGAGAAAAACCAACGCTGTAGTTAGCATACACTCCGCGGTTTTTTCCAAAGTCGTAGGTAAAGCCCAGCTTAGGCGTAAAATGATCATAATGATTTACAGCATCAGGAGCGCCGGTGTAAGCGCCTGGCGGTAGATGATTATTGAAATTATAATCGAGGCGATCATACCGCGCCGCCAGCACTACTCGCAACTTTGAAAATGGATTGTATTCCAACTGCGTATAAACCGCAGTGTTTAATAAATCGACCCGGTAATCAGTCAAAAGGCTGTCTGTAACACTATAATGATCATACACCCCGTCGTCATTTTTATGGATATTGATGTACTTAGCCAAATAAGTTGCGGGGCTAAAATCAGCGCTGATACCTGTTATCCACTTCGTGCGGATTGCATCAAATTTCACGGTATGCTGCACAATCGCTCCATAGCTGTTAAATGCGTCCACATTTACCTGCCCTTTTGCTTTGGAAGGAATTTCGCGATTATCTGCAATAGAATAAAATGGATTTTGGCCAATGGCAGAATGATGGTAAAATAGCGTAAAATTGGTGTGACTATTATCATTCCATTTTTTAGAAAGCGTGCTTCTCAGCCTGAACGCGTCTACCTTCCTGTAGGTGAAACGGTAAAAGCTCAGGTAATCTTCATTGTAAAAATGAGCGCTATCCAGGCCGCCTTTCTGATCCGTATAATAATTAATGTAATCCGCTACAGTAGTTAGTTTTGTTTTATTATTAAAATCATAATCAGCCCTTGCTGTCAGCGCGGTTTTATTAAAATTGTTGTGCTCTTTAATATTTTGATTTTGACCTGCATAATATCCTCCAAAGTAAAGCCCCAGCTTTTTATAAATATTGCTGATGCTGAAATCAGTGCGCTTATAGCCCCTGGTTCCGGCTTCCACCTGCACCTTACCCGACAAAAAAGGCGATGGAGACTGGGTGACGAAATTCAGCGCACCGCCAATAGCATCGCTGCCATACAATGAAGACGCCGGGCCTTTGATAACTTCTATTCTTTGCAGAGAAGCCTGGTTAATCTCAATTAAAGCATTATGATTAAAATCACCTACAGCTCTTATCGGAATGCCATCTTCCAGGTAAAGAAAAATACTGCTGTAGCCCAATGGCTGCCGGACAGACATGCTGTGCTGTTCATTTCCAAGGTCTACCATAAAAACACCTGGTACTTTATTTACCAGCATGTCTAACCGGGATGCTTTTGTATCATTTATCTGCGTTTTGGAAATAACATCAATCGCTACCGGCACTTCGGTTCTCTTCTGAACTTCCCGGTTTCCAGACACAATCACTTCGTTTAGATTTGCAAAAGAAGGAAAAATATAAATCAGGCTTTTTTGTTTGTTTACTGCACTGGTTATAGAGGTATAACCTATTGAAGAAATTTTGACGCTGTCACTCGGTTGCGGTAAAGTAAAATTTCCTTTTACATCACTGACGGTTTGTACATTGTTTTGTAAATCTGAAATGGTGGCACCTTGTAAAGGCTGATTGGTAGCCCCATCCACAATCTTTACATGAATCGTATTTTGAGAAAATGCAATACTGAATATCATCCACGACATCACAGTTAAGCATACACGCTTATTCATCGTTGTTTAATTTGAAGTAATAAATACCGTGACTCCTTTGATAGAGAGTCGCACATTAATTAAAGGAATACTTAAACAACTGCTGCGGGTGGATGAAATATAGAATGAACCTTCGCTGAAGCAAGATTGGGTTTCTGTATTAAACATGCAGTTTTGGAAAGAATTATAAATGTATGTGGTACCTCAATTTCTACAGGCAGAAAATACACCTGAACGTCAAATTTTTCTGTTGTTGAAACCGGTGAATGATCTTTTTTTTGCTGTTCAGTAATTTTTTTTGATAAATAGCATTTACCGTTACAATGCATCATCGGTTTATCGCGGTTCACGCACAAAGTTTCAGCTATGTAAGATTGATTCAGATAAAATTCCGCTTTAATAAAATACGTGCTGAACGTTTGTATGAAAATGGTGGTTAATAAAAATATGGCAGAAAAAACTTTCAATTGGCTTTTTGAAATAAAAATCATTGGAATGGCACAAAGGTAAATCAGAAAAAATAAATAGGATATTTTGAAAACCTGATCGAAATCAGGAATGGGAATGATTCAAAAGAAATTTTAAGACGTGGCTATACCGGTTCAACAATTTTTTGAACCAATTGCAAGGCGAAATCCAGCTGTTCTTTCGGAGTAAGATTTGTATTGTCAAGCTCAATAGCATCTTCTGCTTTGGTTAACGGGCTTACTTTTCGATTTGCATCAATATAATCACGCATGGCAATATTATTCCTCACTTCTTCCAGCGTAATGTTTGGATTTTTATCAAACATTTCAGTGAATCTCCTTTCTACCCGTACTGCCTCATCTGCTACCATAAAAATTTTTACTTCAGCATCCGGAAATACAGTTGTTCCGATGTCTCTTCCATCCATCACGATACGCTTTTTTGCGCCTATCTTTTGTTGAGCTGCAACAGCAAACTTTCTAACTTCGGGTAAGGCAGCAATTTCACTCACCTTTTCTGCTACCACAAGGTCGCGAATAATGTATTCCACATTTTCATTGTTGAGGTATATTTCGGTATTGCCGGTATGGATGTTTGGCAGAAATTCGACGGTAATATTATCAAGCGCACTCAGGATTTCATTTTTGTTTGCCCAATTGACATTGTTCCGTAAAAAATATAATGTAATGGCCCGGTACATTGCTCCGCTGTCTATGTAGGTGTAATGTAATTTGCGGGCAAGCTGTTTTGCCAAAGTACTTTTTCCACATGATGAAAAGCCATCTATTGTTATAATAATGTCAGGAAGCATAATACAAAATTCAATTAAAAATAGAATAAAATATCAACCTAAAAAAAATACCATCCCGAAGGATGGCATTTTATAACTAGTAACATCTCGTTTTTATACTTCAGACTTCTTTTTACTGGCTGGCGTTCCTTTTACCTGGAAAACAATTTTCCCATTCTCTTTGTCAAGAGAAGCAATTAATACATCGCCGGCCTTCACGTTCATATTCAATATTTCTTCAGCTAACGGATCTTCAAGATATTTCTGAATGGCCCTGTGCAGTGGCCTTGCGCCGAATTGCGAATCATATCCCTTTTCAGAAATAAATTTTTTCGCTTCTTCAGCCAATTCAAGTTTAAGGCCAAGGTTATTCAATCTTACGGTAACACCTTTCATCAAAATGTCTATAATTTCAAAAATGTTTTCTTCTGAAAGCGAATTGAAAATTACTACATCATCGATCCTGTTCAAAAATTCAGGGCTAAACGTGCGTTTCAGCGCTTTTTCTATTACCGCCTTATTGTTTTCCTCGGCGTTTTGAATTCTGGATGCTGTTGTAAATCCAACACCGGCACCAAAATCTTTAAGCTGGCGCGCCCCAATATTGGATGTCATAATGATCATGGTGTTTTTAAAATCAATCTTTCTTCCAAGGCCATCTGTAAGAACGCCATCATCCAACACCTGCAACAAAATATTATAAATGTCGGGGTGTGCTTTTTCTATTTCATCCAAAAGAATTACTGAATATGGCTTACGTCTTACCTTTTCAGTTAACTGCCCGCCCTCTTCATAACCAACATATCCGGGAGGCGCGCCTATTAAACGTGAAACAGTGAATTTTTCCATGTACTCACTCATGTCGATCCGTATCAATGCGTCTTCGCTGTCGAACATGTATTTAGCCAATGCGCGTGCCAGCTCGGTTTTACCAACTCCTGTCGGACCAAGGAAAATAAATGTACCTATGGGCTTTTTCGGATCTTTCAAACCTACGCGGTTTCTTTGAATGGCCTTCACCACTTTCGTGATAGCCTCATCCTGGCCTACTACTGCGCCTTTCAAATCTTCACCCATCTTACGCAGTTTATCTGTTTCTTCCTGCACCATTCTTTTAACCGGAATTCCGGTCATCATGCTTACTACTTCGGCAATGGCTTCTTCATTTATCGGGTATCTTTTGTTCCTACTTTCTTCTTCCCAATCCGCTTTTGCCTTTTCTAGTTGCTCCTGCAAATGCTTCTCTGTATCGCGAAGGGAAGCAGCTTCTTCAAAACGCTGGCTTTTTACTACCTTATTTTTTTCATGTTTAATCTCATCAATCTTTTTCTCTAACTCAATCACTTCCTGTGGCACATTGATGTTTTTGAGGTGAACGCGTGCGCCTACTTCATCAAGAACGTCAATCGCTTTATCAGGCAGCAACCTGTCAGTCATGTACCGATCACTTAATTTCACACAGGCATCAATCGCCTCATTATCATAAATCACATTATGATAATCCTCGTATTTACTTTTGATGTTGTTTAAAATTTCAATGGTTTCATTAACGCTTGGCTGGTCAACCATCACTTTCTGAAACCGGCGATCCAATGCGCCGTCTTTTTCGATATACATCCTGTACTCATCCAAAGTTGAAGCGCCAATGCATTGAAGCTCGCCACGTGCCAGCGCAGGTTTAAAAATATTAGAAGCATCGAGTGAACCGCTCGCTCCGCCTGCTCCAACGATGGTATGAATTTCATCGATAAACAAAATTACATCGCGGTTTTTTTCCAGCTCATTCATTATCGCTTTCATTCTTTCTTCGAACTGGCCACGGTATTTGGTGCCGGCAACAAGTGCGGCAAGGTCGAGAGATACCACCCTTTTATCAAACAAAACCCGGCTCACTTTTCTTTGGATAATTCGCAGGGCCAGGCCTTCTACAATAGCAGTTTTACCAACGCCTGGTTCGCCAATCAGGATAGGATTGTTCTTTTTACGACGGCTAAGTATTTGCGAAACTCTTTCGATTTCCGTTTCTCTTCCTACAATCGGATCAAGGCTGCCCATTTCCGCCAGGCGGGTAATATCCCGGCCAAAATTATCCAGCACCGGCGTTTTTGTTTTGGCTTGTGCTGAAGAACTTTTAGAAGCCCGGGATTGCTGGGAGTAAGATTTTCTTTCTTCTTCAAAATCCTCGCTTTCCTCATCCTGAAAATCTGCTTTGGGATCTGTCTTTACATAGCCCAATTCGCTTTTGAACATGTCGTAATCCACGTCAAACTGGTTTAAAATCTGCGTGGCAATGTTCTCCTTATTTTTCAAAATTGAAAGCATGAGGTGTTCGCTTTCTACCTGCGGGCTTTTATTGGTCTTTGCTTCCAAAACGGTGATCCTGATAACTTTTTCAGCCTGTTTCGTTAGAGGCAGAGAGTTGATGTTAGCAATATTTTTACCCGTTTTATCCTTCACTGCAAGTTCGATTTCTTTACGCAATTCATATAAATCTACATTAAGTGATTTTAGGATCTTCATCGCCGTATTTTCTCCATCTCTTATAAGGCCCAGCACCAGATGTTCTGTTCCAATAAAGTCATTTCCAAGCCGTAAAGCTTCTTCACGACTATAGGAAATAATTTCTTTTACTTGTGTTGAAAAATTGTTGTCCATTTAATTAACAATTTAATATAATGCTTTTCAATAACGATAAGCCTATACAATAATAATAAATAAATTTTACTAAATAACGTTTAAAAGAATCACAGCTTGTTAAAAGTCTTTATTAAAGGAAAATTAAAAATTTAAAAATCAAAAATGTTGGTTGGTAATTATGGACGGGTTGAACAACTTAAATTTTTTCGGAAATCGCAGGATTCATTCGGTTTTCAAAACCTGGCCCTCATTTTTTCGTTTTTAAATTTAATACCTTTGAATACCACTCTTTGTAGTGATCATTAAAACGATAAAATGAAAGTCAAAATTGATACCAAAGAAAAAATGTACGTCATTACATTACAGGAAGATAAATTGACTGCTAATATGACAGAAGAACTCAATAAATTACTTCTTGATTACCTAAAAGAATCCCCGGCAAACGTAATTGTCAACTTCAGGCAGGTAAATGAAATGGAGTTGGAAATAGCTAAATTACTGACTGTGGTTCAACAAAGATTTTACGATGAGAATCATTCTTTGGTGTACTGCCACTTTAAACCGGCCGTCGCCGATTTTTTAGACAGCATAGATGTGTTGGAAATTCTGAATGTGACACCTACAGAAAGCGAAGCGTCTGATATTGTACAGATGGAAGAGATTGAAAGGGAATATCTTTAAAATAATTTCCGGTTTTGGTAACCGTACCATTTATGAAAAATACACAACCCACAGAAACCCATTCCAGCAAGTGATAGCAGTAACCATATTAGGAAATAACTCTGCTGTTCCTGCCCACAACCGGCATCCAACCGCGCAAGTGTTACAAACTGGCGAACATTTTATGCTAATAGATTGCGGTGAGGGCACACAAATGCAAATGAAACAGTACAAAGTCAGGAAAAGCAGGATCAATCATATCTTCATCTCGCATTTGCATGGAGATCATTATTTTGGCCTGGTGGGTTTGCTTAATACATTTGCCTTAAACCACCGCTCCAATGAACTGCATATTTACGCCCCTGCCAAACTGAAGCCGATTATAGAAATACAGATGGAAATAAAAGAAACGGAATTTCCCTATCCGCTGTTGTTTCATAATTTAGAAAAAGAAGAAGTTTTGTTCGATGACAAAACGCTGTCTGTAGAATGTTTTAAAGTAAACCACCGCATAGAATGTTGGGGATTTCTGTTCAGGGAAAAGAAAAATTTGCGGAAGATTATTCCCCAACAAACAAAAAAGTACAATGTGCCACAATCGTTCTACGAACAATTACACATGGGACAAGATTTTATTAACGAACAAAACCAGGTGATAAAAAATGAAATCCTTACAGTGGCCGTTGAACCACCAAAGTCTTACGCCTATTGTGCCGATACGGCTTTTTACGACCCCATTGCTCAAAAAATAGAAGGTGTAGATTTAGTGTATCATGAAAGCACTTACCTGGATGAGCTTTCTCAAAAAGCTGTCGAAAGATTTCATTCTACATCCAAACAGGCAGCAACGATTGCGGCCAAAGCCGGCGCCAAAAAGCTTTTGTTAGGCCATTTTTCATCCATGTACGAAAATCTTGATCAGTTCAGAAGTGAGGCGCGAAGCATCTTCGAGAATACAGAAATCGCAGAGGAAGGTGCTTGCTATTTAGCCTGATAACAGTACAAATGTTTGGCATAATATAGTTTACCCCGCGCTTTTAAACGCCGGCTAAAACAGTAAATCAATAAATAACTGGGATTTTTATTTTATTCCCCTTCTGAAACTAGACTCAAAAAAGCCTTTACTTTCTTCAAATTAGGCTCAGAAAGCGGAACAAGAGGAAGACGCAAAACGTTCTCTATTAATTTTAATTCGGATAAAAAAGACTTGACGCCTGCCGGATTATTTTCAATAAACAATAAATCGTAAGCAGGTAACAGCTTATAGTGCAGCTTTTGGGCATTTTCAAAATCACTTTTTAATGCCAGCCTTATCATCTCTGAAAAATCTTTGGGAAATGCATTTGCTATAACGCTTATTACGCCTTTGGAACCACAGGCAACAAGGGGCATAGAAATATGGTCATCGCCGCTCACAAATAAAAAATCAACAGGTTTATTTTTCAAAATATGCATGCATTGAACCATGTTGCCACTGGCTTCTTTTATTCCCTGCACCTTTTCGCATTCATTAGCAAGGCGCAAAGTAGTTTCCGCAGTAATATTGCTTCCTGTGCGGCCAGGCACATTGTATAAAATGACCGGTAAGGGCGATTGCTCTGAAATGGCCTTGTAATGCTGGAAAATTCCTTCCTGCGAAGGTTTGTTGTAATTGGGGCTCGAGCTTAAAATAGCAGTAATATTTTCGAGGTTGAAATCAGAAAAACGATCAATAATATCTTTGGTATTATTGCCTCCAATGCCCAAAACGAGGGGCACCCGGCCATTAATTTTTTCCGAAGTAAAATTTACAATTTCAACCTGCTCCTTCCTTGACAGCGTAGGCGTTTCTCCGGTAGTACCGAGCGATACGATATACTCAACGCCATTATCAATTATAAAATCAATCAATTTACCGAGCGAATCAAAATCTACTTCCTCATTTTTTTTAAAAGGAGTCACAATCGCAACACCGGTGCCTGTTAGTTTATTTATTAAAGACATTTTATTTCTTGTTAATCCGTAGTTTTTCAATTGAAAATTTAGCTATTGACTATTAGCTATTAATTACTCATCCCAAAATCCCATCTTATTATATTTATTAATCCTGTTCTTTATCCTTTTTTCAGGATCGATTTTTTCGAGGCTTTTAAAAATCGGTTTTATATATGATTTCAGATTGGCAGCGGCTTCATCATAGTCCCAGTGCGCTCCGCCAAGAGGCTCGGGGATGATTCCGTCCACCAGGCCAAAATCAAGCATATCATGTGAAGTAAGTTTTAATTGTTCGGCAGCCACTTCCTTTTGCGCCCAGCTTCGCCAGAGGATAGAACTACAATTTTCAGGCGAAATCACCGTATACCATGAATTTTCCAGCATTAAAACTTTATCGCCAACGCCGATTCCCAAAGCGCCGCCGCTGGCGCCTTCGCCTATCACTACACATACCACCGGAACCTTCAGCCGCACCATTTCATAAATATTCCTGGCTATGGCCTCGCCCTGGCCACGTTCTTCAGCCTCAAGCCCAGGGTACGCGCCTGGGGTATCTATCAAGGTCAGGATGGGTTTATTGAATTTTTCAGCCAGCTTCATCAGTCTTAATGCCTTTCGGTAGCCTTCGGGGTTGGCCATTCCAAAATTGCGCATTTGGCGCATTTTGGTATTGGTTCCTTTTTGATGGCCAATAACCATCAGCGTTTCGCCGTCCATTTGTGCAAAGCCACCAATCATCGCTTTATCATCCCTCACATTTCTGTCGCCATGTAACTCCTGAAAATTGGTAAACATTTTCAAAATATATTCTAAAGTATAAGGCCTGTCCGGGTGACGGCTCAATTGCACTTTTTGCCAGGGCGTAAGATTTTCTGTTATCTCTTTTCTCTTCTCCGTAATGCTTTCTTCAAGTTCTTTAATAATTGCCTGGTAATTGTCCTTGCCCGTTTTGGAAGCGAGTTTTTGATTCTCCTCAATCTGATCGTAAAGTTCTTTTATCGGTTGTTCAAAATCGAGAAACTGTCGTGCCGGTGCTGTCATTTTTTTATAAAAAAGTTTTATGAATAACTACTTTTTATCAATCTTCACTTTTTTCGGGCGATAAAGTTAAGGCCTCAAATTCAAATAATGGTGAAAAGCTTAATTTCCGGCTAATCTGGCGTTATTATTGTAATTTTTTGATGTGGCTTTACAAAGCACTTTATGAAAATCCGTCAAAATCAGCAGGCAGACATTGAAAAAAAAGAAAGCAAAATTAAAAAGCAGTCTTCCACTCTCTGGCTTGGAACTTACATTACGATTTCTCTTTTCGCATTGGCCGCCTACATCCTTCTTAAATTACACATTTTCGATTTGCTTGGAAAATACAGGATGATGTTGCAAAGGCTTTCGCTCGCCACTTTTGTAGCGATAGTAATATTAGCGCTTGAAAAATGGGCTGAAGTGTTGATCCAGAAAAAATCGACTGGCAAATATTCACGCTATAATCTTATTCATTTTACAAGATTAATAAGTGTTGTATTAGTAGCCATTATCATTATTTCATTTCTTTTTACCAATTGGTATGCGGCGGCTGTTTCTCTCGGACTGATTTCACTTATTCTGGGCTTCGCCCTTCAAAACCCTATCAGTTCTTTCATAGGCTGGATATATATTATCATCAGAAATCCGTATAGAATTGGCGACAGAATCCAAATCAACGATTTTAAAGGCGATGTAATTGAAATAAGTTATTTTGATACAACACTATGGGAATTTGGTGGCGATTATCTCTCCACTGATTTGCCAAGTGGCCGGCTAATCCGCTTTCCTAACAGCCTTACTCTTGAAGCAGCCGTTTACAATTATTCCTGGGAAGATTTTGAATACATCTGGAATCAAATTTCTTTTTATGTAGCCTTTACCAGCGACCTCGACTTTGTAGCATCAACTATCAGGCAGGTAACCACCGCTGAGTTAGGGCCGCAAATGCATGACAATATTAAAAACCTGAAACAGATGGTGAAAAATTCGCCGGTAAATGATTTGGAAATAAAAGAATATCCTTATGTTACCTATAATGTTAACAGCAACACGTGGGTGGAAGTACTGGTTACTTATTTGGTCCCTCCAAGAGAAGCGTCCAGGTTCCGTACGATGATTATAAACAAAACATTGGCCGAACTGAATAAGGCGCCTGAAAAAGTTTTGTTTCCTAAAGGAGATTCAAGGTAGACGTATAAAAAATTGCTACAGAATCAAAATAGAAATGTAGATTATTTATCCCTTTACTGTGAATATTAATTTGTTCAAACACCAATTATTTTGTTGCCAAATAATTATAATCAGCCAAAAGAGTTTCCAAAAAGCTGATGGAATACATATTGGTTTGAATCTGCAACACTTCCTGCACCTTCCAGGCCAGCCGGTCGCAGGTATCGGCAATGTGCTCTTTGTGATACAAATTCACTACGTTTTTAATCGTATTGATATCGCGATCACTTAATTTTAATACTTGCGGGAAACTCACCTGGTAATTCGTGTCGCTGATTTCCCTAAAAACCGTATCCTTTACTGAGAACGGTGAAACAGTATTAATCACCACCGTATTAGCCGCGATATCTCCCAACCGCTGATTTTTTTTACTCACGGCAATAATAATCAAAACCACCATTCCCCAGAAACCGGTTAATATAATATATGCAGCAATATTTTGAAGGCTAAAAAAAGTATAGCCGAAAAAGAAGGGCCATTCAAATACTTTAAAAATCCACCGCGTGGTATATTGACTCAGCGAGGGCTCACCGCCTGCCACGCTGATAATCCGGATGTTGAAGATTTTTTTCCCAACAGTTTGTCCGTGCATCATCACTTCGCAAACAAGCGAATACAACAGCATAGGGATTGAAATGGTGAGTATATCCAGTCCCACATGGCTTTTCAGGCTGTCTACGCCTGCCAGATTAAAGCCGCCATAATAAAAATATTTCATGCTGATGAAAAACACGAGCAGGATGCAAAAATCCACCAGGTAGGCAAACAGCCGCTTATAAGGTTCGGCGATTTCAAACTCAAGATCAATATTAAAAGGAGTTTCAATTTGTATCAGTGCCATCAGGAGCAATTTATTTACTTTACTATAAAAATTGTCAATTTATTTCTATTAATGAGTAATTTGTTTTGCGTTCAAATAAGTTTTGAGCCTGTTCGTTGTAATATAATTACAATCATAAAACGGTTGTTTTAATTTTATTTTATGCGTGAAGCAAGATTTATTAAAAAAAATGTGGACAAGTGGAACCGTTACCAACATGAGGAAACAAAAGACCCTGATGAAATGGCTGACCGTTTTATTACGCTGCTGGATGATCTTTCTTATGCCAAAACTTTTTATCCCCGAAGCCAGGTAACGCGTTGGATAAATGGTATCGCCGCTTCCATCTACCAGAATATTTTTCAAAATAAAAGGCACAATTTTTCGAGGGTAATTCAATTCTGGAGGTATGAGCTGCCTTTGTTATTTCGCCGCTACCACAAAGTGTTTCTCTTTACTTTTTTATTATTTATTTCATTTGTATTCATAGGTGTGGTTTCCTCAACGAACGATCCCGACTTTGCACGCCAGTATTTTGATCACCGGGTGCAGCGCGGATATTATGACCAGACAATTGCTTCCATCCAGAAAGGAGATCCCTTTGGAGTTTATAAAGACGACAATCCTTTTTCAATGTTCGTCACCATAGCATATAATAATATAAGTGTGGCATTTAAAACGGTAATTTTTGGAATTTTATTCGGCCTCGGTACCATATTGTTTATGTGGGGCAATGGTATGATGCTGGGCTGTTTTCAGTACATTTTCTTTTCACAGGGATTGGGATGGCAGTCCGTGTTGGTTATCTGGATTCACGGTACCATTGAGATTTCTTCTATCGTGATTGCAGGTTGTGCCGGAATTATTTTAGGAACGGGCTGGTTGTTTCCGGGTACCTATTCGCGGAAAGAATCTTTTTTGCGTGGTGCAAAAGATGCGGTCAGAATTTGTGTAAGCCTCATCCCTTTTTTTATAATCGCTGCATTTTTCGAAAGCTATGTTACACACCTGATGAGCAATACCTTTGAAAAAAATTCTGTTGATATTGGCTTACCGGTTCCGTTCAGCATAATGATTCTTGCGGGTTCATTACTATTAATGCTTTGGTACTTTGTTTTGTATCCCATCAAGCTGCGCAATGCAGGCTTTAGTGTTGAGGAGGGAAAAATTTTAAAGAATGGGATTGCTTATGAAATATAAAACCTGTTTTTTTATTGCTTTACTGCCGGTGATGTTTTTTACCATAAAGGGCTATGCACAAATACCGGATGCTGCGGATACAAGCGGAGGCAATTCTATAATCCAATCGTTTCAGAAAAACGGTATGGAAAATAGTGATACTGCACTTTCGATGCAACATTTAAAAGACAGTCTTGATATTTTGGATTGGAAAAAGAACAGGGAATTTGCCTACATGCATTTTCTGGATAGCTTGCTACGACATCAAAGGGACGTGAAATTTGATACAGTTAGTGTTGATGAAAAGAGTGGCAAAATTAAAAGAGCCTCTAACGCATCACGCACACCTTCTTCTATCGCCACTGCCCTTAATAGCTGGCCGCTCCGGATTTTTTTCTGGTCGCTCGCCTTATTTTTTATTGCATTTCTTTCGTACAAAATATTTTTCAAAAGCGGCGTATTTGTTAGAAAAAAGAAACCGCTTGCAGAGCCGGAAGAAAATTCCTTACTGGAATTGAATGAATTATCCGAATATGATTTTGCGATAAGCGAGGCGGAAAATAAAAATGAATTCAACGTTGCACTACGCTACTTATTTTTGAAAACCTTAAAAAATCTTTCAGATAAAGGTGTTATCAACTTTGCTGCTGAAAAAACCAATTCTGATTATCTTATGGAAATGAGCCACCACACTAATTTTGATGACTTCAAAAAACTTACGCGTAATTACGAATATGTGTGGTATGGTAAATTTATTATTGATAAAGAACAGTACCAGGAATTAAAAAAGGATTTCAATTCTTTTAATAAAAATGTATAAGTCAAACTTGAACTCTGTTTTAAAATATAATTTTTTGTTGCTGGCGTTGATTTTGATTTCCGGTTGCAGGCAAAACAAAAAAAAATTGCCTTCTCTCACAGAAAGCTACCGCAAAACAGATAAGCTTCCCTTCGGAGCGTTTATTGCTTACCAGGGCTTTGAATCAGAATTTCCTGATTATTGGATGAACATTGCAGAACGCCCCTTTACCCAAACATGGCATAGCCTGCAAAGCCAGACCGATAATACATATTCGCTGTATTTTTTAATCACGAAAAATCTTCTGCTTTCAACGGATGAAGTGAACGCAATGATTGCGTACGTGAAAGCCGGTAACGACCTGTTTATTTCTGCTGATTATGTAGATCCAAAATTACTGGATGCAGCCTATTGCAGCGTAAACCGGAAAGGTGAAATCATTAGTGAAGTAAACGGCAAAATGAAAGACACATGGGTAAGTATGTTTTTTGGGGATGACTTCCATTCAAAAAAATACAGCTATTATTATTTTCCTTTCCTGAATTATTTTACCAGCTATGACCAATCCATCACAAGAGTGTTAGGCGTTAATGAGCTGAATCTTCCAAACTACATTGTAATATTTTCGGGCCAGGGAAGATTGTATCTTCATCTTGCTCCACGAATTTTCAGCAATTATTTTTTACTTACAAAAGATAATTACCATTATTTTGAGAACGCTACCGCGTATCTCCGGTTTCATCCGCAATACGTTTATTGGGATGAATATTATAAAGAATTTTCCTCCACCAGGAATAAAAAAAATATAAATCATGATGAAAATTTTTCTTCATTGCAGGTGGTAAAGCAGCATCCGCCCTTGCTCTGGGCTTTCATCACCGGGCTGGCCGGAATTTTATTATTTGTATTATTTAATCTGAAAAGAAAACAAAAACAAATTGATATCATAAAGCCTAATAAAAACACCACGGTACAATTTACAGAAACAGTGGGCAGGCTTTATTTGCAACATGAGAACAATCAAAATATTTCTGAAAAAATCATAACCTACTTTTACGATTACCTTCGGAAAAAATATTTTATCAATACCTCTGTAATCAATGCGGATTTTATAAATTCTCTTTCCGGCAAAAGTGGCGTTGATAAAAAAGAAACTGCAGAATTGTTTGAACTGATTAACCGCATTCAACAGCAGGAAGAAGTAAGCAATGAAGAATTGCTTGCGTTAAATGTAAAGATTGAAAATTTTAAAAAAGTAAAAAGCTGATGGAAGAAAATTTATTTGAACAACGTGTTGACATCTCAACACTTAACAGCGCCGTCATTGATATCAGGAATGAAATAAGCAAAGTAATTGTAGGCCAGCACAAAATGGTAGACCTTTTGTTGATTGCGCTCTTATGTGATGGCCATGTTTTGATAGAAGGCGTGCCCGGCGTTGCAAAAACCCTCACCGCCAAATTGCTTTCAAAAATTATTAATACAAATTTTTCGCGGATACAATTTACGCCCGATCTTATGCCGAGCGATGTATTGGGAACTTCGGTATTTAATCCCAAAGTAGCAGAATTTGATTTCAAACGCGGACCTGTTTTCAGCAACATTGTTTTGATAGATGAAATCAACCGCGCACCCGCAAAAACGCAGTCTGCCCTGTTTGAAGTGATGGAAGAAAGGCAGGTTACAATTGATGGCGTAACGCATCCAATGGATTTTCCGTTTTTGGTGATTGCTACTCAAAACCCGATTGAACAGGAAGGCACCTACCGCTTGCCCGAAGCCCAGCTGGACAGGTTTTTATTTAAGATCATCATGAATTACCCTACGATAGAAGAAGAAATTAATATCCTGCTGAATCAGCAATCAGTATCGCAAGCCGCGCTGCTTAAAACTGTAGATACCTTAGTGACACCCGCGCAGATTACAGAATATAGAAATATAACAAGCCAGGTAATTACTGATCCGAAACTGGTAGCCTTCATTGCAAAAATTGTAAATGAAACCAGGAGCAATTCTTCATTATATCTCGGCGCTTCTCCGCGTGCATCCCTGGCTATATTAAAATCAGCTAAGGCACATGCGGCTATGATGGGAAGGGATTTTGTTACCCCGGAAGACATCATTGAAATGGCGATTCCGGTAATGAGGCATCGCATCATTTTAACGCCGGAAAAAGAAATGGAGGGATTATCACCTGACGAATTAATAAACGATATCATTTCAAAAATTGAAGTACCCCGTTAACTTTAGAATCATATTTTGCAAAAATTAAAAAAATATTTTCTAGATCTTTTTCCCGGTAACCGCTTCTTCATTAGCATCGGCGGATTAGTGGCCTTGTTTGTTGTTTCCTTTTATGTGCCGGCATTGCAACCTGTTTCCATCGCCATATTTTTTGCATTGATTATTTTTTGTTGTGTAGATTATTCACTCTTATTTTTTACCAAAAAATTTCCAGGAGCGCATCGAATTACCCCGCACCGGTTCAGCAATGGAGACTTGAATGCGATAGAATGGATAATAAAAAACGATTTTGGATTCCCCGTTTTGCTCGAAGTAATTGACGAGCTGCCGGAGCAATTTCAAATCAGAAACTGGAAAAAAAAATTAAAGCTAAAGCCAAGAAGCCAGAAAAAAATTTCATGGAAATGCAAGCCCCTACAAAGAGGCGAATATCATTTTGGGGATATACATCTTTTTGTTTCAACTCCACTGCAATTTTTCAAACGGAGATTTACGACCAGCGCTGCCCTGGATGTTCCTGTTTATCCGTCCTTTTTACAATTGCGTAATTACGAATTGTTTTCAGGTACCTTTTTGAATGCGGAATCAGGAAATCAGCGAATGCGTAAAATAGGCCAAAGCATGGAGTTTGAACAAATAAAGGAATATGTTTCAGGCGATGACATCCGCACGCTGAACTGGAAAGCTTCTGCACGGAAGGGCGGTTTAATGATTAACAGCTTTATGGAAGAAAGGTCGCAGCAGGTATATTGCATAATTGATAAGGGAAGGTTGATGAAAATGTCTTTTGACGGAATGACGCTTTTGGATTATGCCATCAACAGTTGCCTCGTGCTGAGCAATGTTTGTTTAAAAAAACAAGATAAAGTAGGTGTCATCACATTTTCAAATGAGTTTGGGAGTATCCTGGCCGCAGACAGAAAAGTTTCACACGCTGAAAATATTTTACAACTGTTATATAAACAAAAAACTGATTTCCTGGAAAGTGATTTTGAAATGCTCTACCTGCAAATAAGGAAGAAAATCAAGCATCGCAGCCTCCTGATACTATTCACTAATTTCGAATCTTTATCGGGCCTAAACAGGCAGATGGAGTATTTGCGCTCCATTTCACGCAACCATTTGCTATTGGTAATATTTTTTGAAAATTCCGAATTAGACCACTTGCGCAACTCGCACGCTACAAACATTGAGGAAGTTTATATAAAAACGATTGCTGAAAAATTCGCTTTTGAAAAAAGAATTATCGCTAAGGAACTTTCCAAATATGGGATACTTTCTATTTTATCTTCCCCGAAAAACCTTACGATAAACGCTATCAACAAATACTTAGAACTGAAAGCAAGACAGGCAATCTGATGAAATTAAATTAAGATGACGACACACAACACATTTGAAGAAGGAAGAGTGATATTAATTGACAAACCGCTACACTGGACATCATTTGATGTGGTAAGAAAAATCAGGAATTTAATTAAAATAAAAAAAGTTGGTCATGCGGGCACACTGGATCCGTTGGCTACAGGGCTTTTAATTGTTTGTACCGGAAAATGTACCAAAAAGATAAATCAATTCATGGCGCAGGAAAAGGAATACACGGGACAAATTATTTTAGGAGCCGTTACGCCAACGTATGATTTGGAAAGTGAACCGCGCGATTTTAAATCCATTGATGGCATAACACCCAAGCTGATTGCAGAAGCTGCCCAAAATTTTATTGGCGAAATTTTACAAACTCCTCCTATTCATTCGGCGATAAAACAAAAAGGTAAACCGGTATATCTCCAGGCCCGCAAGGGAATTGATGTAATCATTGAACCAAGAAAAATTTCGATTAAAAGTTTTGAAATTACTGCAATTGAAATACCCGTTGTTTCTTTCAAAGTAGTATGTTCAACCGGAACGTATATCCGAAGCCTGGCAAATGATTTTGGAGCAGCCCTTGGCTGTGGAGGCTATTTGTCGGAATTAAGAAGAACCCGGATAGGCAATTTTAAAGCAGCAGATGCAATGAGCATCGTTAAGTTTGAAGCCTCTTTATCAAACGAAAACTAAAATCTATTTTGAGCGGAAGACGGGACTCGAACCCGCTACCTACAGCTTGGGAAGCTGTCGCTCTACCAGGTGAGCTACTTCCGCTTTTTGTGCAATATAAAAAATTCTTGTTGGACAAATTTTTAAATTTCTTTTCTTAAATCTTATTGCTGCCTACAAGGATCGTGGTTCACTATTTTCGAAATAAAAAAATTAATTTTTTATTCGTTTACTACAATTATTATTCTTCCAGGTAATTCAAATCTTTATGAAACGTTTCCTGCACATAGTGCAGCGCCCAAAAAGATAGCCCGATTGTTATCACTCCTACTACCGCTCCTGCGTAAATCAGCGAGCCATTAAACAGGCTTCGCAGGTATTGAAATAGCAGGGTAACAGGTACTACTGAACCTCTTACAAAATTGGGAACCGTTGTCGTAACGGTAGCACGGATATTCGTCCCGAATTGTTCTGTAGCGATGGTCATAAAGACCACCCAGTAGCCCGCTGAAAATCCGAGAAAAAAGCAAATAGCATAAAAGCCCGCCAGGCTGATATTGTGCAACAAAAAATAAGCAGCGCTGGAAATGATTGTGAGCCCAAGAAAGATATAAACCACCTTTGTCCTGCTCTTAAGCACCTGGCTTAGCAAGCCGCTGACGATATCGCCCAAAACCAGGCCACCATAGCAATACGCTACAGCAGCGCCTGCATTTACAGTCCCTTTCACGCCTAATATATTTCCGAATTCAGGTGATAAGGTAATGAGAATAGCCACTACATACCAGGTTGGAATTCCAATAATAATAATACGCAGGTATTTCATTAATCTTTTCCGGTTGGTGAATAACGATAAAAAATCGCCGCGCCTGGTATCCTGCGTTTTTGCTTTCCCAAACATGCCCGATTCGCTTACGCCTATTCTGAGAAACAATAATAAAAGCCCTAATCCGCCACCCACAAAAAATGACGTTCGCCAGTTGAATAATTCAGCCACAAAAAAACCAACCACCGCACCGCTAACGCCTACAGCGGCTACTATGGTAGTAGCATAGCCACGCTTTTCTTTAGGCATAATTTCGGCCACTAACGTAATGCCTGCGCCCAATTCACCGGCTAATCCAAAGCCGGCAACGAAACGCCAAACAGAGTAACTTTCGATTGAGTTAACGAATCCATTTGCAATATTGGCTACTGAATACAAAAATATTGAGCCAAACAAAACATAAAGCCGGCCTTTCTTATCGCCCAAAATTCCCCAGAAAATGCCACCCAGCAACAATCCCATCATTTGAACGTCCAACAAAAATATTCCGTTATCAGTCAATGTTTGCCCGCTAAATCCAAGACCTTTTAAACTTGGAATTCTCACGATGCTGAACAACAGAAGATCATAGATATCTACAAAGTAACCCAAAGCAGCTACCAATACAGCGGCTGTAACCATAAATTTGCCCTGGCTCTCAGACTGAACAATTTTCATAAGCGTGGAAGTTGTGATTCTTTTTAAAACGTTATTTTATTTTTTGTCTTCGTTCCATGAGTTCGCGCCAGGTAGTTAAAACGAACCCATTTTCTTTTAGAAATTTTTTAAATCCTGCATCCAGCATCGCCAGCATATCGGCCCTTCTTTTATCGCCGCTATCAGAAATTTCTGAAAAAACTGAAGAAGGATCTGTGCAATGCATGATTACCATAGTAACGCCAGGCTTCAATTTCAGCATTTCTTTTTCATAAAGATCTACTCTCCATTTGGTTAAGGCTTTCTCATTTTTTACGATATCAGCCGGGGGATTCCAATCATAACTACTGTTGAGCAAATCATCAAGCACAGGCAAGCCGCCGCCCCAAATTTTCTTTCCCAGGTCTTGATAATAATGAAGTACGTTATCCGGAATTTTCATTTCATCACTAATGTAAGTGTCATGGCCACCGGGAAACATTACCGGAATTTGTTTTTCGATACCTAATTGAATATATTTTTGAAGAAATGCATCCGTAGCAAACAAAGTGCCCATGTGCGAATCCAAATGGGTAGGACGAAAATTCATTTTTTCTGCGCGTTGCAACTGTGCTCTCATCTCCTTATCTACCTCTTCCGCACTTGCATGTTTAACCACATCCGCCACACCACGCCACAAGCTGCCTGTAGAGTCAACCAGTCCTGGAACCACCGCAGCGCCTGCCAGCGGCACCCAGCGATAGTCTTTCCACTCTGAGGTAAGCGTCAGATGTAATCCTGCATCAACGCGGGGATGGGCCTTAATATAACGAACCATTTGAGGCACCCAAGGGCAGGGCATCATCACGCTTGTGGAATTGGCTACGCCCTTTTCAAAAACTTTTTCGACGCCACGATCAGAACTTAAAGACATTCCCGCATCATCCATATGAAGAATAATCACGCGGGCATTTTTTGGAAATCCTAACCGCTGCGCATACGTGGTATCCTGCGCTTCAGCGTAGAACGAGATTGCCACCAAAAAAATAAAAAGAAAAACTTTTTTCATAACAAGCATACACGAAGGTTTAAAAATCAGGTGCTAAATTTAATAATAAGCTTCAAACGGTACAAAAAAAATCGGATTTATGAAAGTAAGAAAATAAATATTGCCCTTTGTCAGCGTAGGTATTAGCCCATCGCAATTTTATTCTTAAAAATCATCAATACAATTTTTCTAAATTGCAGCCATGCGAAATTTTGAAGACACTTATCGCCATAAAGGTTTACGAAAAAAACTGATTGATTCCATTCGGGACAAAGGAATTACGGATGAAAATGTGCTGAATGCCATGATGAATATTCCCCGCCATTTCTTTATGGATACTGCTTTGGAGCATATCGCCTACCAGGACAGGGCTTTTCCTATCGGCGAAGGTCAAACGATTTCACAACCCTACACGGTGGCCTATCAAACGCAACTGCTACAGGTGAAGCCTCACGAAAAAATCCTGGAAATAGGAACCGGAAGCGCTTACCAGGCAATGGTGCTTGCAGAAATGGGCGCCAATGTTTTCACCATTGAAAGGCAAAAAAAATTATTTGATGCAAATAAAAATTTCAAATTAAGGCAACGCTATCCCTCCATCAAATATTTTTACGGCGATGGCTTCGAAGGCTTGCCGACCTTTGCTCCTTTTGACAAAATAATTATTACTGCTGCCGCTCCATTTATTCCACCTAAACTAATTGACCAATTAAAAACCGGCGGCAAGATGGTGATTCCGCTTGAGGATAACGGCATTCAAAAAATGATGCGGATTACAAAGAATGCTGATGGCGCGCTGGACGAAGAAACTTTCTCAAATTTTTCTTTTGTGCCTATGCTGAAGGGCAGAAGCTAAGACAGTTTTTTTCGAAGGGCATTTTAATTTGTAAAATAAAAATTAATCCTTTTTATCCGTGTACTATAAAATATAATTTACATCATCTAAACAATCCCAACCTCTAAACCTTCTAAACATTTTAAACCATCTACACCTCTGCTTTCACCCTACAACTTAATATTGATTGCAGCCATAAAATTTATGCCCGCCATAGGGAAATAATAATTCTCCACTTCCAGCCGGCCATCTGAAATGTAATTATACGTGTAGCCATTTGACTCATACAAATTATCAAAAACATTATTTACCTGGAGAATAAAATTTACTTCTTTAAAAATCTTTTTAAACATCGAATAAGAGAATTTTACATTTTCTACAAAATAAGGATCGAGGCTTCTGCTGACATGAGAGGTGTTGTCTAAAAATTGCCTACCTACATATTTTGACTGCAAATTAATTTCGCCATTTTTCACCGGAATAAAGTTTATTGAGGCTGCACCAACAATATCGGGCGAGAATGAAATATTCGTGTTTTGATAATGATTTTGTTTTTGGCCGCCATTGTCATAATCATCGATATATTCTGTAAAATCTTTTATTTTATTTTCGCTGAAGGCAATATTTCCTCCGATGTTTAGCCATCTATTTATTACCGAATTTCCCTGTAATTCAATGCCGGCGCGGTAACTGTGTGGCGCATTGGTTCGCGTGTAAGCCCCTACATCATTGATTTTGCCTGTATTTACCAGTTGATTATGATAACTCATATAATACAATGTGGCCCCATAATTAAGTGACGCATATTTTTTTTCGAAGCCAAGTTCGAGGTCGTAAAGCGTTTCAGGTTTAGGAATCTGGTTGGCGCCGGCTTCAAAATCATCGCGGTTAGGCTCTTTGGTGGCTACGGCAAATGAGGCATATACCTGGTAATTGTTTCTATTGAATGAAATTCCGGCTTTTGGATTAAAGAAGCTGTAATTTTCTTTAATGCGGATGTCGGGCCGATCTTCAAATCCATCAATTTTGTATTGAATAAAGTGTCCCTGCAAATCTAAAAAGCCTGTAAATCCCGCGCCGAAAGATTGCATCAGCTTAGCATATAAATTGAAATCGTTTTTTGTAGCGGGTGCATTGAAGTATTTATAATTTTTGGGGAAACCTTGCTGAGCCCAGGTTACAATATTATAATGCTTTCCATCATACTCCGTATACCCGCCACCAAAAGTGAGATCTGTTTTTCCTTTATGAAATTGTAATGAAAAGATGGACCCATAAAAATAGTTGTCAAGCCAAAGTCTTTGCACTAAATCTGTCGAAGTGATAGTGTCATTTCCGTTAAAAATATCAGGAAGAGAATAATCTTTGAAAGACTGGTCAGCTTCATAATTTTCATAATAACCCTTGCCCCTTGAAAGGAATGCAGCAATATTATAACTCAAAAGTGAACTGATTTTGTGGTTGTAAAAAAGCTGGTAATGTGTTTGAATGTAATTGTCGGTTTGATTTGCATAAGGTGCGCCAGGCTTTTCCGTACCGGAAGAATTATAAGTCCGCGCACTATCGAGATAGCTTTGTGGCACGCCATTCCACGCCTGGTAGGTTTTTTCTTTGCCACTGATTATATTGAACCGCAAAGAGCTTTTTTCATTGATATAAGCAGCGCTTACATAAAAAGACTTAAGATTCGAGGTAGCTCTGTCAATATATCCGTCGCTGCTGATGCGCGAAACTCTTGCATCAATTAAAAAATGATTGCCGATCAAACCGGAACCAATTTTCAAAGTATTTTTCCATGTGTTGAAAGAACCATAGCTATTGTTTAACTCAAGATATTTTTCTTTATTCACCTCATTGGTTGAAAGATTAATGGTAGCACCGAACGCACCGGCGCCATTGGTCGAAGTGCCCACGCCGCGCTGAATTTGAATAGAATTAACTGAAGAAGAGATATCAGGCATATCTACGAAAAAAGTCCCCTGGCTTTCCGCATCGTTGTAAGGTATTCCATTTAGTGTCACATTTATGCGCGAAGCATCGGTTCCCCGGATGTGGATGCCGGTATAACCAACACCATTTCCGGCGTCAGAATTTACGACTACCGAAGGCGTTTGGTTCAACACAAATGGCAAATCCTGGCCGAGGTTCATTTGTTTAATTTGATCTTTATCCAGGTTAGTTTTTGTAAACGGTGCTTTGTCTGAAGCACGGATAGAAGTAATTTCTATATTTTCAAGCATCAATGTATCACCGAGCTTGTGAGTAGAAGTGTCTTGCGCTCTTGTGGCAAGTTGTAAAATAAGCAGTAAAGCAATTAAAAAGACTTTTTTCATGTTTGTAATTTTTTGATCAGTACAATGCATGAAAAAGAAAAGGGGGATCGGTATCTGGTCCTTCCTTCGCAGGCATTATCCTGATCAGGTTTGCGGGTATTTTCTCAGCAACCTGGCCTAATAAATAATCTGGCCAGGCGCACCCCGGTTTAATACTTTTGAAATGCAAAGATACGTGCAGGAAATTCATTTAAAAAAACTTGTAACTTTTTACCATCAATTTCGTTACACTCAAAAAAAGAATATGAAATCTATTTTGGTTTGCCTGTTTTCATTACTGGCTTTACAAATGAGCGCACAGACAGTAATCAACGATAAAAATGTTGAAGTAAGAAAAATTGGCTCATTTTCCGCAATAAAGGCAAGCGGTGGCATTGATGTTTACTTATCACAGGGAAATGAAGATGCAGTAGCAGTTAGCGCATCCGATCCGGAATACCGCGATAATATCAGAACAGAGGTAAAGAACGGCGTATTGAATATTTATTATGACAACAATTCTTTTAGGTTGCGCGGCAATAAAAAATTGCGTGCCTATATTTCTTTTAAAAATATCGAAAGCGTTGAAGGTTCAGGCGCCTGCAATTTTATGATTACAGGTACTTTTACCGGAGCCAGCGTAAAGGTAAAGTTGAGCGGCGCCTGCGAAATGAAAGGCGTTGTAAATATTTCGGATGTTCAATTTGATCTTTCTGGCGCTTCCACCATTTCTGTAAGTGGAAAAATTGCGAATTTAAAACTGGATGCAAGTGGCGCCAGCGATTTAAAAAATTATGAATTGACGGTTGATAATCTTATTGCGCAGCTTTCAGGAGCGAGTGATGCAAAAGTGACCGTCAATAAATCAATTTCAGCTACTGCAAGTGGCGCGAGCAATCTTTATTTTAAAGGTAATCCGGAAGTAAGAAAAATTAGCTCCAGTGGTGCCAGCAACATATCATCAAGAGAATAAAATCTAGTTTTCATTGTTTACCCAAAGAAGAAAATCAATGATAGACTGATGGCTATTCGATGGCGGTTGTACATGCACAGAAGATTGGTTAATGTTTTTAGCTTTTAGCGTTTCAATCAAATTATTGATTCCTGAAGAATCTTCTTTATTAAGTTCATTCTGCTCTTTACCTGTTCCCAGCCAAAAGTGCAGTTTCGGCTTTTTTCTTGATTTTGCAATCTTGTTTGTTATAGCAGAAAGATCTGTAGGCCTGCCTGGATTCGAAAAATCTTGTAAAACTCCCACTTTATCAAATTTTTGCCAATTATCCCATGCAATGTCAAATGCTGAAATGCCCCCATCCCCAACGCCTGCAATAGTTATTGATTTGAAACTTCTAACTGCTGCTTTTTTCTTAATATACGTCAGCAATTCATTTACGATAAAATCTGAATATTTTGAAGCGAGCGATCCATTATTTTGTCTATCCGTTACGCCTGCAACACCAAATTCCTGCTTTGCATCAAATGGCGTGATGGCTATTATCAATAACGCTTTGACATCTTTTGCATGGTAAAGGCTGTCCGTAATTTTCATGGTGCCGTCGTGGTCAAAACCATTATTAAGTAACAACAAATTAAAATCACTTTTATTTGATGGAGGCGGCGTACTAATGACGGTTAAGGTAATATGCTTTTGCAAATGCCGCGAATAGATTTGTTCACTTCTTTCTTTTATTTTAGAATGGCAGGAAGTAAACATTATCACACCCAACACCATTAAGAATTTCACAGTACGAAGCATAAGTAAAACTTTATGATTTGCTAAAGTATTAAAATTTGGTTGCAAGTAGTTAAGCCCTTACATTTGCAATCCTAAATCGCGAAGTAGAGCAGCGGTAGCTCGTCGGGCTCATAACCCGAAGGTCGGAGGTTCGAACCCTCCCTTCGCAACAAAAGCCCCGAAATTTTGTCGGGGCTTTTTATTTGTAATCTTTTCAGAACAATTATATCGTTCCGCAAAAAAGAGGGGCTATCCTTTTGAGATAGCCCCATCATCCCTATTACTAAATATAAAACATCAGCAGAGTTTTAATTCTTCGTTATGAGCGCCAGGCCATTGAACTCATCAAGTTCATTTCCTTTAACGAAAACAGAATCGCCTTCATGCTGAAGATTTATCTCTATCATTTCATCTATTATATCGTCAACATTTGCATTTTCAGATTGATCCGGCGGTATTAGTTCGATGTGATTATTTTGCAACCTGGCTGGTTGAAAATAACCCTGTTTTACAAACAACGTCTTACCGCGCCCATTATTTACTGCCTTCCAGATTTCATTAAAATCCATTAATACGTTTCGCAAGTTCACTGCTTTTTTAAGTTCCCCTAACCGCTTTTTGTTTCTTTCTTTTACCCATTCCTGCATTACCGGCCACGCGGCTTCTACGATGCTGTGCGGTTTTTCATTCATGCGGCTTCCAAAAATTTTTGCAACGATTCTTCCCTTCTTATCAGTAATTTTTAAAAAGTCAGCATAGTTCGATTCATCTGTAATAATGATAACGGGCAATAAATTTTGCTTCTGAACCTCATTTAATTGCTTGCCCACCTGGTTAAAAAATTCTTTGGCAAGGTTTGTCCTGCGGTTTCCAAAAGAAGCCTCCGGGCTTTTTAGCTGATTAGAATCCTGGTTAATTAATGGAAATCCTTTCTCTACTTCCTCAACCACTTTATCATTAAAAGCTTCAATTAATCTTGCTTTATCCCGGCTGAGTAATAAAATATAATAGTCCGTGTGGCGATGCCACGCCCGAACCAAATCTCTTGTAGCAAAAGTCTTATCAACCACCACTCTATTTTCAACATTCAATGGCAAACGGACATATTTTGCCAGGTTGTCATTCACAAAAAGCGCAAGGCTTTCTTTATTATGGCGATGATTGATACTTTCAGCAAGCTGATTTAATTTCTCCATCATCCGTTCTACTAATTCTGAAGAAAATTTATCTTTTAGCCGCTGTTCAACTTCTTTTATCAGATTTTTCAGTACAATGGGATCTTTTTCATTTTCCGGCATCGTGCGATGTGTTTGAAATATGATTGTGATACAACAATCGGATTTTACATTTTTTAATTCTTCTAAAGTTGTATTCATACGATGTGGTTTTACATTAAGTTAAGCCTTAAATCCCGGATAACCTTATGATTTCGGGAAGAAGAAATTTTATTAACTTATAATTTAAATTCCCACTTATAGTATCTGAAATACAGTAAACGAAACTTTAATCGATTTTTTTATTCTGCAAAAAGCAATTATATCGAAGTATTCGTTATAAATTTTAAAGTAAATGAAGAAGAATTATTTAAGCATCCTGCAATCTGACAGCATCAGGCGCGGCAAGTGGGCTGGCTTTGTCCGGTGTAGAAATTGAGATCGTTTCTTTATTATTACCCTCATTTGCTGACTGGCTTCCGTCTTGCTCCGGCGTCTGCTGGTCTTTTAGATTTTTTACGGCTGGCCATTCCGTATGTTCCTTGCTCAAAATTTGTTCGACTCTTGTAACAAAAAGGCATTCTTTATCAGCGCCGGGCTTTCCATAATCGCCAACACCAAAATTGTAATAATAGATTTCGGGTTTCAACTGCTCCGTCGTTGAGCGATACGTTATCCACAATTCCTGATATTGAAATGTTTTTAAACCTGAGGTAAGGATGGTAACCAGCGCTGCGGAAATTACAATTAGGTATTTAAAATCGAAAAGCTCGGTTTTAGGCAAAGCCGCCAGGATAGTAGTTACTGTGGAAAGTATAATCAATATCCATTGAATATTTTTATACCGCTTTTGGTTTTTCTTCGAGGAAGAATCATAGTAGCTGAGCTGTTCATAATACCTTTTTTCAAGATATTCGTTAAAGGTGGCCTTATCCATATAATGCAATTTTGTTAATCAAAAATTGATGGTGCAGGCAGCCAAAAATTAAATTGCTATTGCAATAATTTTTTATTTTTTCCAGGGTTCCAAAAAATTCACTACAGCTAAATGTTGAAAATTGTAAGCAAAAATAAACGAGAAGATTTCAGAAAAATTAAACCGTTACACTTTTAAAATTTTAAGGTAGCCGGCAAATACTTTTTAATGAGATCTTCATAGTACGGCCTCAGCTTATTGATATCAGGCGGTTCCGGGCACTTTGAATAAAGATCGTAAGGGTTAAACAGCTTTACCCATTTCAGCATTTCCCTATCGTGGTCGTCGAGCAGATAATCGTATTCGCCTTCACGGTGCCAGGCATAAAAAGAATGATAGCGAAGCATATACAGTCCTTCTTCGGGAATATAATCCTTCATCATCTGGTAAATGTATTCATCATGTCCCCAGGAAATATGCACATTTTTTAGCCCGCAATTCTTTTCATAAACGCCATATTTTGTATTGTATGCCGGGTTGTTATAGTCAGGATTATTTTGAAAAAATTCAGGGTAAACTATCTTATCCGAATAGGCGCATCCTACAGGAAAAGTATCTCCTACCACAGCCCATTGCGGCTCCCCAAAAAGGCAAAGCACCTTGCCCATGTCGTGCATGAGGCCGGTCAATACCATCCAATCGGGATGACCATCTTTTCGAATGGCCTCTGATGTTTGAAGAAGATGCTGAAACTGATCCAAATCGGTATCCGGATCTGAATCATCTACCAATTGATTGAGAAAATCAAAAGCATCCCAAACGGGCATTTCTTTTTTATTGAACTGAAGGAAATTATTTTTCTTTTCCTTTACAAAATCATAGGTCTGGTAAGTATGGTTCAGCCGGTAAAATTCTTTCACGGTATCCCGGCCGGGCGTTTCATAATTTCTGTATTCTTCTTTTGACTTGGCCTTTACTTCAGGCTCCGGATATCTTTCCAGCACATCATCTTCCCATTCGTCAAGGCTATTCAGTGGATTTGTTTCAACAGAAGAAAAATTATTTTGATTTTGCATAACTATAGTATTTAAAGGTGATTACGAAGCAATTTCCACATTTTTACTTTATATTTCGATTTTAATTACGAAACCGGTTTCGAATTTCCGGAATAAAACCGGGTAACCATTACAACAAAACGCTGAGCGGCAACAAAAAAATCTGAATTTTTTGTTGCTTTACTATCGGCGGCGCCTCAAAAGATAAGAAAAATATGTCAAACAAAGACAAATACTTATTCTTTGGAAAGAAAAGATGAAAGCTCCTGAATTTTATCAGTGCCAATCAAATCCACCTCTAAATCCATTTGCCTGCGCCACGAATTTTGATTGTCAGGTGCTGCCCAAAAACGGATTCTCTTTCCCGCCTTGTGTACGCTGTCGATAACGTGAACAAGTGTTTGCCAATCAGCAGCGGGAATGTCCCCTTCGCCATTCCATTGAGAATACCTTTGAAAAGAAAGGCTTACCAGCCCTACTCTTTTCCATTCAGCAGGCGAATGAAAGAGTTTCAAATCGTCATCAAAAAAAATATAGCCCGGATAATTTTTATATTCTGCGGGCGGCGGCCTTTCGCCGCTTATCAAAATCGTCAATGGGTTTTGAGGATTTTTATCGGAAACGAGATATTTTTTTAATGGCCTTAATTCCTGCAAAAGAATTGCTAAACTATTTTTATAATCTACTTTTATATCCACCAACAGGTTGACTTTGCGGTGCGGATGATTTTGCAATTCTTTTAAAAGCGGGTTTAAATATAACGAATCTAAAGTGCGCTTTGGGTCTAACGCCTCTTTGTTGTGACTTACCAGCAACACGCCATTTACCGGGAACACATCTGCTTCTATCGACCCGAATCCGGCATTCCACGCTGTATAAAACGGAACGGGATGCATATAATCATTATGGGCATGGGCATCGGCAACCGTATATTTTTTATGCTGCGCAAAAATGCTGACAGAAGCGCTCATCAGAAAAAACAGGAGAAGTATCTTTTTTACCATTATCATTAATATTATTCTTTTAAAAATTTTGATCTAAACTCTCCCCATAAAAGGATCGGTATAACTTGGCTTACCAGTTTCCACGTGGCCTGCATAGCGCCTTTCAAAATCGGGAAAACCTTTCACAAAGATGCTAAAGTCGTACCATCCGTAGCTTTTTTGAAGGTTCAAAATTATCGTGTAGCCATCACCGTTAGCAAATTCGTTTTTAGTCAATTTTTTAGATACCATTTTATTTTTATACGCATTGTCTTTGATTTGTATTTCAAAAGATTTATCCGGATCGTTTGCCCTGAAATTTAACTGTATGTTTCCGCTGAGCTTTTTCAGTGGCTTCTTTTCATATTCGCAGATAACATTCAAAGTAGGATCTCCCGCAGTTCCTGATACCTCTCTTAAAAACCCATTCGGGCCGTAGATTCTCACATGATATTTACCATTTTCAAAGGAAGAAACAGGCAACGTATCGGATAAAACATCTCCTGCAGATACTGCATAGGAGCGGCTTCCCACGTTTATAAAATCCCCATTTTTATCAGCATATTTTACCGGAATCAATAAATTAAACGGTGCGCCGGCAGAAGCTTTTCCAAAAACTTCATTCCTCGCCTCTAAAGCTATTAACACGTTTTTCTTATCCTCTGATAATGTTGCGTCCGCATATAACTGGTAAGGCAGTGCACAGGATATTTTCACTCCAGGTTCCTGCTTAGGCAACACAGGCGACGCAAATGGATCGCGATTGATTTGTTCGATTTCCTGTTTGGATAATTGCTTAAAATCTAATGGTTCGTCCTTGAATTTAGCATTGTAAATTTTTTCGATGAAGGGCTTTTTGTCAAGGTAAGAAATGTGGCCATCCTTCTCATTTTTATACGAGTTAAAAGCGGCAGTGAGGTTGCCTGTAACCGTGCGTCGCCAGTCGCTGATATTTTTTTCCCTTACACCTTTTCCAAATTTCTTTTGTATAAAATCTTCAAGAAACTGCAAAGTAGATGTATGATCAAACACCTGCGAACATACCTGGCCTCCCCTGCTCCATGGCGAAGCAATGATTAAAGGCACACGAAACCCAAGCCCTATCGGGCCCCCGCGCGCTTCCCTTTTGGGAATGCCTTCTTTCAATTCATTTTCGAGTTGCACATACTCTATTGAAGTATCAAGACCATCGGAACATTTACCGGTAGAAGGATCAAGCGGATTAGGCGCTACAAACGGCAGCACATGATCGAAGTAGCCATCGTTTTCATCAAAATTTACAATGAAGATGGTCTTCTTCCAGACCTCCGGATTTTTGGTAAGAATATTTAATATCTCTGAAACATATAAAGAACCATACCATGGAGCGCTCGGGTGATCAGAAAGATTTTGCGCGGAAGCCAGCCACGAAACAGTTGGCAAATTCCCTGCTTCAACGTCTTTTCGAAATTGATAAAGCACATCGCCTTTTGGAATATTCAAAGAACGTTCCACGCCATTTTCCTTGTACGTCAACGCAACAAGATTATGATAATCCGGATCATTTGAATTATTGGCGAATGCCCTTTCAAACAGGTTTTTTTCTTTTTGGCTTAGCTGGTCAAAGACTTCCTGCGTATAATCTGAAAGATCTTTTTTTGCCTTATCCAACACGTCCTTCTTTTTAGAAACTGCGGTTTGTGCTTTTGTTAAGGCATCTCCTGACAAACCGGACTGAATTTTGTCTTCGAGCGCTTTGATTTCTTCAGGAAGAGATTTCAATTGCTTTTGCAAACTTTCGATATACCGCTTTGAAAATTTTACATTGTAACTGGCAAACCATTCCAGCGGATTGCATCCAAAATTTGCGAGCCATGCTCTTTCTTCACCGGTAAAACCTCCGCCACAATCAATCGCATTCTGATAAAATTTCCATGAAATGCCGTTATCTTCCAGCCGCTCAGGAAAGGTATCAAAACGCAAAACACCCCATCTGTCGTTACTGAGATTTCTCATAATAGCAGGAGCATCTGCTGCTTGTTTTTCCTTTACAGTGCCGGCCCAAAAGAATAAACGGTTAGGATTGGTACTCGTCATTGCTGAGCAAAAATTCTGATCGCAAACGGTAAATGCATCTGCCATTGCATAATAAAATGGAATGTCTTCACGGGTATAATACCCCATGGTCAGGGGAATATTGGCGTAGCGTTTATCCCTTACGCGTTTTGAAGGAAGCCAGTTGTCATACTTTCCGTCATTCCAGGCATCCACCTGGCTTTCGCGGCTGTGAGGCGTAGAGCCCATCCAGGTGGCTTTTGTATTTTTTATATCGAACCGAAACGGAGAAAAAGTTTCTCCTGCTTCATTGGTTTGAAGCCACACTAAATTCTTGTCGGGCAATCTTATGGCTCGTGGATCATTGTAACCGCGAACACCTTTGAGCGTTCCGAAACAATGATCGAACGACCGGTTTTCCTGCATCAGGATTACGATATGCTCCGCGTCAAGGTAAGTGCTGCCCTTTTCAGGATTGATGGCCATGGCGCGCTGGATGGATTCCGGAAGCATGTAAGAAAGGCCCGTGGCCCCTGAAACCAGGATTGCTTTTTTAAGAAAATCTCTTCTTGTGTCCACTGGAATTTTGATTTAGAATTTTAAAGCCGGAAAAAAACTACAATTTTACGACGGTCAAAACAGGAAAATGATCCGAAGGATATCTACCATGATACGTATCGGTTAAGATTCCCCATTTTTCCACTTTAAATTGTTTACTGACAAATATGTGATCAATAATTTCATTACTTTTTACGGCGCGGCCAAATGCATTAAACGATCCATTATTTGCATAAGGATTTTTTGCCAGTTTGTAAGTATCTTTCAGCGTGCCTGAATTGGCAATTGCTTTATACCACTCTGAATCGTTTCCGCCATTAAGATCGCCCATTAAAATAACCGGTTGATCACCGGCGATCGTTTTTATCTTTTGCAAGATCAGCTTGCTGCTTTCATTTCTTGCCAAATCTTTTTGATAATCATAATGCGTATTGAAAACATAGAATTTCTTTTTTGATTGCTTGTCCTGCAATAACACCCACGAGCAAATGCGGTTGCAGCAGGTAGCATCCCAGCCAAGCGAAGGTTTCTCAGGCGTTTGGGATAGCCAAAAGTCGCCATGGGCCAACATTTCAAATTTATCTTTTTTGAAAAAGATTTCAGAAAATTCACCAGCCTGTTTGCCATCATCTCTGCCTATTCCGTAAAAAGCATATCCCGGAAGCAGGCTATGCAAATCCTGAATTTGATGATAAAGTAATTCCTGGGTACCGAAAATATCAAAGTCATGGAATTTTATCATTTCTGAAATCACTGGAAATCTTTGCTTCCAACCGTTGCCCTGCGTTGAATCTTCGCTGTTGTTATCATTGCGCATATTGTAAGTGGCCACTCTTATGGTTTGGGCCTGTATCGTCATCACTGATAACAATAGTAAAGCAACAAATACTATTCTTTTTAATTTCATAATTTCTTCATTTGTGCTCAAAAATAAGGCTCCTTTTTCAGGAGCCGTTTTTTTACCATCCGGGATTTTGGCCGAGCTTGGGATTTTTTAATAAAGCTGATTCAGGAATAGGATAATAGTATTTTTTATCAGCCCATTCCCTTGGTGAATTTTTCAACCAGGTCAGTTCGCCATACGTTCCATTGGTGAGCTGCTCCGGATTTACCTTCCCGTTGATAGTGGGCGCTACGTTTACATAATAAACGCCTTGCACCGGACTGGTGGGCGCTTCCTGCACGAAGGCCACATCGGGTTTTCCATCAAGATTCAGATCCATAAGCGTATTGAGAGACGGAACGTAAAACCCGGTCCATTCCTGTTCCAGCAATTCACCTCTTTTCCATCTCATCAGGTCATCAAAACGAAAACCTTCCCACGCAAGTTCGATGCTTCTATCTCTTCTTATTTCCAAAAGCGTAGGATCAGCAATTTCAGGAAAATAATTTTCCTGCAAATAGGGATCAGCTACTGTAGGCTTTGAAGTCAAACCACCGGTAATGCCGGCCCGCGCCCGAAGTGCTCCGATTGTGTTGCTCCAGTCTTCATCTGTAAATGTGCCTAATTCTTCTTTTGCTTCAGCGTAGTTTAAAAGTATTTCTGCATAACGAATTACCGGAACTGAATTAATACTTACTGTACCCTGGTCGTATTTTGTATCATCAAGGCTGTATTTTATGGGTTGGTAACCGGTGTAGGTATAAGAAAAATCAGGCGGCGCAGGTATTACGCTTCCACCGTTTATTCTTGTATATCCGGGTGTGCGGATAGTTTGCTGCAGGCGGCCATCACGGTTTTGTGTTTCTTCGGTAAATACCATGGTCTTATGTCCCGGAATATTGGTAAACGGCGTACCATCAATATTAAGGTAGGTATTTACAAATGTTCGGTCGAAGCTTAGGCGATTGCCATAGGTAGAACTTGTCCAGTACCAATTGGCATCGCTGAAAACTGCAAGGTTGGGATCTGTAACATCTATCAGAATATCTTCATTAGTTATGGGTTGGGTGCTAATAAACAATTGCCGATATGATTTAGTGGACCCGCCGGCCTGGTTCAGGCTGAATTTGCCTGAAGAAATTACCTGTTGAGCAGCATCTTCAGCCGCAGTAAGCCAATCATTCACTGTAGACTGCAGGTTTAATTCGGTATGATATTTTCTGAAGGTGCCTTCATACAGGCATATTCTCGACTTCATGGCATAAGCCACCCATTTCGTGATCAAGCTTCTGCTTTGATCGTCAGTAACCGTGATGTTGGCAGTGGCATAATTCAAATCAGCCAATACAGAATCCATCACGAGCTTGCGTGGATCGCGTGGTTTATACAATTCTGTTGAATCATTCACGTCAAGTGGTTTACTATACCAGGGCACGTCGCCAAATCTTTTTACCATCTGAAAATACCACCACGCTCTAAAGAGCCGCGCAATGCCGTTGTAATTATTTCTCACATCTTCCGGAACATTTGGATTCGTATTATTGGCAAGAAAATAATTAATATTTCTCAGGTCGCCCCAATCCCAGCCTGAACTTTGTGTAGCATTATAAACATTAGGCCGCAGATAATCAGGCACCTCGGTACGGGCGGCATAATCGCTCATAGCATCCCCTCTCATAATGTCTCCGGCACTGGGAATGATCGTATAAAAAGAGTTAACATACAGTTGCAGGCCCGCTTCATTGCTGAACACTGCATCCCTGGTAGCTGTTGCTTTTGGTACCTGGTCTAATACCTTTTTACACGAAGTAAAAAGAGCAGCTACACCAAAAATGTAAATGAATAATTTATAGGTTGAGTTCATAATTGTTTATTTAAAGAAATTAGAAAGTAATATTCAAACCGAGAGTGACACTCTTAAGTATCGGGTAATTTTGACCATCTCCATTACCTCCGGAAGTGAGGTCACGATCGGAACCGTGAATGCTTTCCGGATCTATATTATGATCAGTAATTTTAAACATGGGCGATGTAATCCATAAATTTTCTCCAGAAACATATACCCGTGCATTGGTCATTTTCAGTTTAGAGACGAGGCTCAAGGGAAGATTATAACCCAACTGTATATTTTTTAACCTGAGATAGGCTGCATTTTGAAGATACTTTGTTTGAAGCACGCTCAATTCGCGCTGGCCGGATAAGGCCACATAACCTCTGTACCGCGGCCAGTAAGCATTGGGGTTATCTTCTGACCAGATTTTCCCTAATTGGGATTTCAAGGCTGCATTATACGGCCTGTTATATTGACCCCAAAAGGCATCAGCATCGCTGCTGGGATACCAATCTTGTCTGCCTGTTCCCTGGAAAAAAGCAGCAAAAAAGAAATTATTCCAGTCTGCATTCAGGCCAAACCCATAAGTGTATCGAGGAGTGGTATTTCCTATACGCACCAGGTCGCCGGGATTATCAACGGTGGCATTTCCCCTGCTAATAACGCCATCTTTATCCAGGTCTTTATATTTTATATCACCGGGAAGCCATACTGAAGAGTTATTGCTCACATTGGCGTTCATTGCCTGCGCCTGATCCACGTCTGCAGCAGTCCAGTAGCCGTCAGTCACATATCCCCAAAGCTCGCCCACTTTCTGGCCCACGTAATAGTCGCTCAAATTTCTGTTAGGGTTATTAAACTTGGTAATTACCGCTTCGTAATGCGCAGCATTCACCGTGATGCCATAATGAAACGGTTTGGAACCCGCATTGAACTGATCCTGCCATGAAGCGGTTACTTCCCAGCCGGTGGTTTTCAAATCTGCAAAATTTCCTTTTGGCACGGCCGCTCCGAAAACATCAGGCAGTGTAGGGCCGACCGTAAACATGTTGGTGGTTTTTCTTACATATACATCACCGGTAAATGAAAGGCGGTAATTAAGAAAACTTGCATCTAATCCCAAATCTTTAGTGGTGGAAGTTTCCCAGGTAAGGCCGCTGGGGATTACGCCGGGCCGACTGGTGACTTGCGGCCTTTGGCCATTTAAAACCCTTGAAGATTGAGAAATATTCAACTGTTCCAGGAATTGATAAGAAGCGATATTTCCATTTCCCAATGAACCATAAGACGCTCTTATTTTTACATCTGAAATTGCTTTTTCAGACACATGCCAAAACGGTTCCTGCGACAATCTCCATCCTGCAGAAACCGATGGGAAAAAGCCAAATTGCTGATCAGTTGGAAACTTGGATGACCCATCATATCTTCCGTTTACTTCCAGCAAATAGCGGCTTTTATAATCATAGTTGAATCTGAAAAATCCTCCTAAAATATCCCATTGCTCCCATCCTCCCGTCGTGGTAATGGATTGTCCGAGGGCAAGGCTGATATCCTGCGCATCAGGAAAAATAAGCCCGTTGCGTTGTTCCTGGATTCTTTTAAAAATAGACTGCTCAAAATTATAACCTAACAAGGCCTTAAAATGATGAACATTATTAAAAGTATTTTCATACTGGCCATACAAATTTGCTGCGATGTAGCTTGTTTTGTCGTAGCGCTCCTGTAAATCATTTGTATTTAAACCGGTGTAATTTATAATTCCGGGTTTGGTACTGTACGGAACCGGCACTCTTTTCTGCTGGCGGTTAAAGTTGGTATTCTGATAAGTGAAATCACCATTGATTTTCACTTTATCGTGAAAAAATTTCGCAACAAAGCCGGTGGTATTTCTTATTTCATTTGTAACCATGTCTATCCCGTTTTTACCGTAATACAAATCTCCGACGGTATAGGCGGCTGAATAAGTGAGCGTGCCATCAGGATTAAGCAAAGGTGCAGAAGTGTGCGCCTCGTCAGACATATTGCGCCAAATGCCTCCGCCTTCGCCCACGTTTAAAGGATTATGATATTTTACATTTGAGTAGGAAGTATTATTGTTAACTTCAAGCCATTTAAAAACCTGCACAGATCCTTTTGCTCTAAAATTATAGGTATTGTAATCGTCTGAATTATACCTGAAAATCCCTGATTGGTTAAAAAGGCGACCGGTGATATAAAAACTCGCTTTATCACTGCTACCCGACACGGATAGATTTTGGTCAGTGGCAAAATTATGGTCTTTATACAATAACTTATACCAGTCTGTATTGGCATAATAGACATATTCGCCCTGATCGTTTACTTCCGTTTTTGGGAGGCTGGGGTCGGCATTATGTTTTTCAAAAGCATCAAGATATTCCTGCGAAAATTTTTGAGTTTTATTTATATTTTTTGGAAGCTGGGTATAATTGGAACCAGCGGAATAGGCTTCGCTAAACATTTTTGCATATTCATATCCGTTGTTTACCTCATCAGGGATGGCTGTCGGACTTTTAAATGAATAATTAGAGGAATACGAAATGGAAGTTTTTCCTTTTTTAGCGCTCTTAGTGGTAATAAGAACAACGCCAAAAGCAGCCCGCGCTCCGTAAATTGCCGATGACGCGGCATCTTTTAAAACAGTAACACTTGCAACGTCGTTGGGATTAATTAAACTGGGATCGCCCTCTACTCCATCAATCAACACCAGCGCGTTACCTCCCTGCCCTATTGAGGTAGTACCTCTTACATTATAGGACGGTGACTGCGTAGGTTTTCCATCAAGCATGGTAATATTTAAATTTGGAATTTGTCCCTGCAATCCCTGTGTAAGGTTTGGCAACGACCGGTTGTCAAGCACTTCACTGCTTACCTGGCTTACCGCTCCCGTCAGGTTTGCTTTTTTCTGTGTGCCATATCCCACCACTACCACCTCGTTCAAATCTGATGCCGCTACTTTAAGTTCAATAGTGATAGTAGTGCTGGTGCCCACTTTCACCTCTTTGGTCTCGTACCCAACCGAGGAAACTGTAAGCGTTGCATTTTCGGGCACATTTAACGTAAATTTTCCGGTAGCTGTGGTTATTACGCCTTTATTGGTGCCTTTCACCTGTACCGACACTCCCTGCAATGGATTGCCGTTTTGATCAGTAATAATACCGTTTACTTCATGGTCAAACATGAAGTCTAAAGCATCAATCCTTTTGGCATCATTGAAACTTGAATGCTTCACCGTAAACTGGGTTGCCGGATTCATTAACAGCTTTGCTGGCTTTATACCGGCATGCAATGATGGAGAACCGGCGATGGCAAAAATACCGGTAATCGCCGCGCAACACACCTTTTGACGCAGCTTTCCGCCCGGATGTTTTTTCGGAAATTGTAAATTTTTTCTCATTCTCTCGTTTTTAAAATTTAGATAAAGGTTAAATTCATATTGCCAGGCATTTAAACCAAATGCCACCAAACTATTGCGAGTGCAAGATTAGAAATGCGTTATTACCCCATTATGATCTCATTATTAAGAAATAATGAAGTCACAATAAACAAAATCCCGTAAAGAATAATAACTCTGAAATCTATCCCAGAGGATTCATTTCACAGAATACATTACTCGCCCCTGTGAAATTTTTTCAAATTCTTTCTGTTCTTTTTCAAACCAAAATAAAATAGTTGTTTGGGTAGCATCAAGCCTTGCGTTTTCCTTGTGCATTCACGGTGCTAATTTCCATTTTTTTCGTGAAACAATTTCGAAATATTTCTTTTATTTACGAAACCGGTTTCGGAAATTATTTTTTAGAATAATATCTGGTAAAATATGAATAAGAAAAATAAAAAAAGATTATTTGTGGCTTTACTGTCGAAGCTTGATTTTGGATGATGGAACGCTCGCAAACTAAGCCCAGTCGCTATAATGAGTTAAAAATTGGTGGATCACAATTCACCGGGTCAGCTTTTTTCCTTTTATAAATACTAAGGCCAATTTTTTTCTTTAGCGAAAGGCTCTGGTGTATATTCTAGTTGTGTACAACGAGTTTCGAAAATAAAACAACATCCAGTAGATTGAAATTGAAATAAAAATTGTGGTTATTTATTGATTTGCTATGTTTACCGGCTAAAATATCCTTTGGAGTTATCAGAAAGTTATTCGTTGCGTTTTACCACAACCTATCCAAATGAACAAAATAAATATGAGGCAGCTTGCAAAGGAATTGAAGGTTTCTGTTTCTACTGTTTCAAAAGCACTGAACGACAGCCATGAAATAAGTGAGCAAACGAAAAGAAAAGTGCTGGAAGGTGCGTCGCGCCTCAATTATACCGTCAATCCTTACGCAAGCAGCTTAAGAAATAAGAAAAGTAAAACGATTGCGGTAATACTTCCCGAAGTAGCCGACCATTTTTTCTCATTAGCCATCAATGGCATTCAATCCGTGGCAG
Organism: Ginsengibacter sp.; assembly: GCA_051954975.1. Taxonomy (GTDB): domain Bacteria; phylum Bacteroidota; class Bacteroidia; order Chitinophagales; family Chitinophagaceae; genus Ginsengibacter. Next base: position 258,515 of record JBQCHE010000003.1, read on the forward strand.
AACAGAACGGTTATCATGTTCTGATTTATCTTTCGCATGAAAAATTTTCAAATGAAATGGACATCATAGAGGATTGCAAAAGTGGCCGGGTAGATGGCGTTCTTATTTCCGTAACAAGCGAAACTTCCAGTGCGGACCATTTTTTTAAACTTCGCCGGGAAAATATTCCAATCGTATTTTTCGACCGCGAGTTTGAAGGTTTTCCCAGTTCGAAGGTTATCACCAATGATTTTGACTGTGGAAATATGGCCGCATCGCATCTCCTGAAAAATGGTTGCCGAAAAATTGCCTTTCTTTCCATTTCATCCTGCCTGGGAATTTGCAGAAAAAGGGCCGCAGGATTTAAAGCCGCCGCCACAGAATTAAAAATGCGCACGCATTCTGAGGTTGTAATTCTTGACGCGGAAAACAACCAGGAGTTGCAAGATAAAATTAGAAAATTGCTTTGCAGTAAAAACAGGCCCGATGGCATTGTGGCCTCTGTTGAGCGCATTGCTACGGCTGTATATTTGGTTTGCCTGGAGTTGGGGATCGCAATACCAGGCCAATTAAAACTGGTGGCTTTTTCTGCTATCGAAACAGCATCCATATTGAACCCATCCCTTACCACCATCTCGCAGCCTGCGTTTGAAATAGGAAGAACGGCTGCTGAATTACTTTTTAAACAAATGAAAAAAAAGTCAACAGACAGCGATGAAGAAACAATAACGATACCTTCTACACTTATCGAAAGAAGTTCTTCGTCTGCTCTTGCCTGATTGTTTGCGATAAATGATGTTGAAAGATATTTTCAAAAACGCGACGATAGTTTTTGAATTAATAATATATTGCGGCCTTTTCAGACTTTTCCTTATTTAATCGATATGAGACTTCACATTGCAGATTACCTGATAATTGTCGTGTATTTTCTTTTTGTAATTGGCGTTGGATTTATTATCAAGAAAAAAATAAAAACCAGCAATGATTTTTTAACGAGCGGCAGAAATATTCCTTTGTGGATTACCAGCCTGGCCTTTATTTCGGCCAATCTTGGTGCGCAGGAAGTGTTGGGGATGGTAGCTTCAGGAGCCAAGTATGGAATAATGACTGTTCATTTTTACTGGGTGGGAGCCATCTTTGCAATGGTATTCCTTGGTGTTTTTATGATGCCATTTTATTACGGAAGCCGCGCGCGCAGTGTGCCGGAATTTTTAAAGCTGCGCTTTGACGAAAAAACAAGGGGATTAAATGCCATTTCTTTTGCGGTGATGACTATATTTTCTTCAGGCATTTCTTTATATGCCCTGGCAAAATTGCTGGAAGTGATTTTGCATTGGGATTTTGATGTATCCATCTGGATGGCGGCCGGTATCGTGATGATCTACACTTTCCTTGGAGGACTTACGAGCGCGGTTTATAACGAAGTGCTGCAGTTTTTTTTAATCGTGCTGGGCCTGTCGCCGCTTGTGGTAGTAGCGCTGCATGATGCAGGCGGATGGGCCAATATAAAAGAGGTGTTGCAACCTGAATTAACCCATGCCTGGAAGTATATGGGCAGTGCGGATACCAATCCTATGGGAATTAATTTTATGTCGCTCATTTTCGGATTGGGCTTCGTAATGTCATTCGGATATTGGTGCACGGATTTCCTGGTGGTGCAAAGAGCCATGATGGCAAAAAATATGAACGCTGCCCAGCGCACGCCCATCATCGCTGCCATTCCAAAAATGTTTATGCCGCTGATTGTGGTATTACCCGGGGTGATTGCCATTGCCTTGCTGCAACCGGCTTTAGCTTCCAAAGGCTTTACGATGCCTTCCGATGGAAAAGGAGGAATTGATTACACGATGGCGCTGCCCTCGCTGATTTCACACTACTATCCCACAGGAGTTCTTGGAGTAGGCATCACGGCGCTGATAGCGTCTTTCATGAGTGGAATGGCCGGAAATGTTACTGCCTTCAATTCAGTATTCACTTTTGATATTTATCAATCGTATTTTGTAAAGCATAAATCAGACAGACATTACCTTGTAGTAGGAAAAGTAGTGACCGTTGCCGGAATTCTGCTATCGATTGTGACCGCCTATATTGCCAAGAGCTTTAACAATATCAATGATTTTCTTCAACTCGTATTTAGCTTTGTAAATGGCCCGCTCTTCGCTACTTTTCTTTTGGGCATGTTCTGGAAAAGAACAACCTCCAATGGCGCTTTTTTTGGATTGCTTGCCGGAACAATTGCAGCGGCAATTACGCATGGACTCACACTTGCAGAAGGGAAAGGTGGATGGATTTACCCGCTTTATGAAATTCAGAGCGGCATGGGGCAGGCCTTTATCGTAGCCTCCTTTTCGTGGATTGTAAATTTTGTAACCACCATCGTTGTTAGCTTATTCACCAAACCCAAACCGGACAGTGAATTGGTGGGGCTGGTATATTCTTTAACTGAAAAACCTTCATATCACCAGGATAAATGGTATCTTAGAGTGGTGCCGCTCGGATTAATATTGCTCGCAGTTACCATTATTCTTAATATCATTTTCTTTTAATCCATAATCTATGTACAAAAAATTAAATAATCTTGGATTTGTAATAGGAACTTTCTTTATCATCATTTCATTGATACTTCTTATCGGTGGCTTATTATCTGATGCTTTAGACAATACTCTAGATTATTACACAGGATTTTCGTTCCTCGTTTTCGGTTTCCTGATGGCTTTTTTCAATAGGAAAAATGATGTGCCTTTACGGGATTAAAATTTTTATTTGAATTAGAATGAGTCATGAAAATAAAACAATATTTATCTCTGCAAACGTTTCTTTTCCGGCGTAAAAAGGCTAAGATCCCATTCACGATAAAAATGCAGTTCCATTTTTCCGGAAGCCGTGATAGTGATGGGTAAAAAAATGTATTGCGAATGAGTGCCGCCAAACCCGTTCCACCTGTCGCCCATATACAAATAAGCATTTTTATATCCGGGTATTTTAAAAATATAACATGGCTGCGAGTTGAATGAATTATCTCCTGCGTCTCCAATAAACGGCGACCCCTGAAGCTCATAAGGGCCTGTTATAGATGTGGAAGTGTAATAATGTCCGGGATTGGGTGTCCATCCTGTGCAGCCACTGGTAAGCAAATAATACTTTCCATCTTTTTTTAAGATTCCCGGCCCTTCACAATGCGCTTGAATGTCTACATCATTCGTGCTTACATCAAGATAATCGCTTGTGAGCTCTACCATCCGGATAGTCCGGTTCACGTGATCAGCGGCATAACCTATATAAGCCTTGTCTGTTTCCAGATCGATATAAAGACCTATGTCTCTTGATTCATGCCCGTGAGGCCTGAAATGTTTTTTCAAAATAAATGGCCCCATGGGTTTATCGCTTACCGCCACACCCAGTTCAGCTATCGAATATCGGTTGCCATCATAATGAAACCACATTACGTATCTTTTGTTCACTTTATCGTAAATCACTTTCGGCCTTTCCAGAATTTCTATATTTCCTTTTTCCATAGCAATGCCTTCATTTTTCCAGTTATACAAATCTGTTGAGGAATAACAAGCTACGCCCCGGGGCGTTCCATAGTGCTCGCCATACCAAAAAAAGGTCTTTAAAGAATCGACATAAATAATATTTCCGCCATGACAATCTATTGGCTTTCCATCATCCGCAATCCAATCCTGGCCGGGCCTGAAGGAATTATAACGCCCGCTTTGTTGTGCCAGGGAATGCAAATTAAACATCAGCATAGTGCATACCAGCATCGCCACAATCCGTGTTTGTGTATTTAGAAAATATTTTCTATTCATACCGTTTCAAAATTTTTAAAAGATAAGGCCTATTCTTCTTTATGAATATAAATGCCATCAGCCTGCAACAAAGGTGTGATGGTAAGATCATTAATGCAGACATTCGGCGGAAGAGAAGCGCAATAAAAAACAGTATTGGCAATGTCTTCGCCGGTCAACGGAGCAAATCCTTCATATACGCTGGCAGCCTTTGCTTCATCGCCCTTGAATCTGACCACTGAAAATTCAGTTTCAACTGCTCCCGGCTTTACATTGGTAACCTTAATATGATGGCGCAACAAGTCAATACGCATCGTATGGGTAATAGCTTCCACCGCGCTTTTGGTGGCGCAATACACATTTCCTTTCTCATACATTTCATTACCCGCCACGGAACCTATATTAATAATGTGGCCCCTTTTTCTTTTAATCATAAATGGAAGAACAGCGCGGCTTACATACAGCACACCGAGAATATTTGTATGCACCATCGTTTCCCAATCTGCAATTTCTGCCTCATCAAAATAATCCTTTCCCAGCGCTAAACCTGCGTTGTTAACAAGCACATCTATTTCCTTCCACTCCTCTGCCAATGAATTTATATTTTCAAAAACCTCTTTCCTGTTTTGCACGTCGAATGGCGCGCACCATACTTCCGAATTATACTTCATTTCTAATTCTTCTTTCAACGTTTCCAGCCTTTCTTTTCTTCTTCCACTAATAATTAATTTATCTCCATTGGCTGCGAAACGCTCTGCACAAGCCTTTCCGATACCTGAAGTAGCTCCTGTAACAAAAATAATACGCTTCATATTGTGTGATTTTATAATTTTTTTTTGAAAAATTTTATTTTTTGAAATTCGTATAGCCATTACCGTTAGCTAAAGCGCAAAATAAAAATCGTGTCTAAAAGTTCATTTACTGAATCATAACTTTTTAACTCCAGCCAAAAATAATTTTAGCCTCGCAAGAGAATCACAAAAATAAGTTACTACCTAATTGACATAATTTTATTTATTTTCGAAAAAATCAAATTTAAAAAATAGAATCTCAAAATCATTTTTAATCTTCCTAACGCCCCGTTATGTCTCCATCCGTGCTGCTGTCATTTATCATTGGTTATTTTTTGATACTGATAATTATTTCCTATTTCACTTCCAGAAAATCAAATGACAACGCTACTTTTTTTATCGCCAACCGTTCTTCAAAATGGTACCTGGTGGCCTTCGGAATGATTGGAACTGCGCTGAGTGGCGTCACTTTTATTTCAGTGCCCGGCGAAGTAGGCAACCTTGCGGGTTCGCAGTTCAGGTATTTTCAGTTTGTATTAGGCAATGCGGTAGGATATTTTTTGGTCGCATTTATTTTGTTGCCTTTGTATTACAGGATGCATCTCATTTCTATTTACGAGGTGATAGAAAGAACGCTTGGCAAGGTGAGCCATAAGACAGCGGCAGCCATATTTTTAGTATCGAGAGTGATTGGTTCGGCATTCAGGTTGTATTTGGTAGCGATCGTATTACAACGTTTTATTTTTGATGAAATGGGTGTTCCGTTTTGGCTCACTATTGTTATCTGTTTATTGCTGATCTGGGGTTATACTTTCAGGGGCGGGTTAAAAACCATCATCATTACCGATACACTGCAAACCGTATTTCTTGTTGCATCGGTATTTTTATCCATTTACTTTATTTGCAGCAGCCTCGACATGAATATAGGCCAGGCCTTCACAGCTATCAAAGACAGCCATTATTCAAAGATGTTTTTCACTGACGATTTTGTGGCTAATAAATTTCATTTCAGCAAGCAATTCATCGGCGGCATTTTCGTAACGATTGGGATGTTTGGCCTGGACCAGGATTTGATGCAAAAAAACTTAAGCTGCAAAAACATCAAAGATGCCCAGAAAAATATGATGAGCTTCACTTTGATTTTTGTCATCATTAATTTATTCTTTTTAAGTGTAGGCGCATTGTTGTATATATATGCCAGTCGCGAAGGAATCGCAATTCCAATTGACGCAGCAACCGGCTTGCAAAGAACCGATTACCTCTTTCCCGAAATTGCCTTGAATCATTTTAAAGGCGTTCCGGCAATTGTGTTTATGCTCGGCTTAACTGCTGCCACCTTCGCCACCACTGATTCAGGGCTTACCGCTTTGACCACTTCTTTCTGTATTGATTTCTTAAATTTTGATAAAAGAAAAAATATTCCTGAAAAAGAAATGGTTCGAAAAAGAACTTATGTGCACGTAGCATTTTCTATTATTATTTTATTGGTGGTGCTTTTGTTTAATGCGGTAAATGACGCCTCTGTTGTAACGGCTATTTTCAAAGTGGCCACTTTCACTTATGGCCCGTTGATTGGATTATTTGCTTTTTCATTATTTGCAAAAAAAAGAAAGGTGATGGATCATGCCACGCCGTATATCGTAATCATCACGCCGATCTTGTGTTACTTTATTGATAAATATTCCAAAGTGTTGCTGAATGGTTATGTATTTGCGGAAGAGTTGATAATTGTAAACGGGCTTCTTACCTTTATAGGGTTATTGATTTTCTCTAAAAGAAAAAATACAGAAGAATTAAACTTATCTTATGCCTGACGCTTTAAGTGATAATAAAGTCACTGATTACGCTGCTTCTTTTTCAGAACCTACAGATGATTTTCTGAAGGAAATAGAAGACTTCACTCTGAATCATCATGCGCATTCCAATATGCTCAGCGGGCCCTTACAGGGAAAATTATTGGAAATGCTGAGCAAAGTTATAAAACCAAAATATATTCTTGAAGTGGGCACTTTTGTGGGCTATAGTGCATTGTGCCTAGCAAAAGGATTACAACCCGGCGGAAAGCTGCACACGCTGGAATTAAGAGACGAAGATGCAGACATCGCGCAAAATTATTTTAGGAAATCTTTACATAACGATCAGATAATTTTACACCGTGGAAATGCGTTGGATATTATTCCTACACTGGATGTTGACTGGGACCTGGTATTTATTGATGCAGATAAAGTAAACTATACCAATTATTACGAATTAGTTGTGCCACATTTAAAAAAAGGCGCAGTAATACTTGCCGATAATGTTTTATTTCACGGAGAAGTGCTCAATGAAAAAATTAAAGGAAAAAATGCAATAGCTATAAATGCCTTTAATGAATATGTAGCAAAAGATGAAAGAGTGCAGCAGGTTATTATCACGCTGAGGGACGGCCTCATGATGATAATAAAAAAATAGAATTTAAAAGTTCAATATTTGTTTATTTACTGATGAAAAGAACGCTCGTCATTATTATTTTTTCATTGGGATTGGTTTACAAAACCACGGCTCAAAATATGACCGCACAGGAATATGTGCAGAAATATAAAGACCTGGCGATTGAAGAGATGAAAAGGTCAGGTGTGCCTGCTGCCATTACGCTTGCCCAGGGCCTTCTTGAAACTGAAAATGGCAACAGTGACCTTTTGCTAAAATCGAATAATCACTTTGGCATCAAATGCAAAAGCAACTGGACAGCAGAAACGGTTAGCCATGATGACGATGCTCCGGGTGAATGTTTCCGAAAATATAGCTGCGCCGAAGATTCCTACCGCGACCATTCTGATTTCCTTAAAAACAGTAACCGATATGCGTTTTTATTCGATCTTGACCCTACGGATTATAAAGATTGGGCTTATGGCCTAAAAAAAGCGGGATACGCTACCAATCCGCGCTACCCTGACATCCTGATTAAAAATATAGAAACTTACAATCTTGAACAATATACTTTGGAAGGGCTGGATGGCATTCCACATTTTGAAAATACTCCCCACATAGCTCAAACGAAAAATATAATACCGCCCGACGTTCAAAAAAACGATGCAGTGCCCGGCGCCCCGGTCAGTGTTAAAATTAATGGATGCAAGGCATTGCTTGCTTCCAAAGGCACTTCCCTGCTTGCTATCGCCACCGAGCACAACATCAACCTCGAAAAACTTTTATCCATGAATGATTTAAGTAACGACGGCCTTTTGCAAAAAGACCAGTATGTCTTCCTGGAAAAAAAACAAAAAGAAGGAAGACAGGATTTTTGCATCGCACAGGAGGATGAAACTTTGTACGATATTTCACAGAAGTATGGAGTGATACTTCAATACTTATATAGTTACAACTCTATCGCTCCCGGAGATTATTTGGTAGAAGGAACAAAAATATATTTGAGGCCGCCAGCATTAAATCAATTAGCAGCCGCGAACGTACAGCCAAAAGTAACCCAGGTAAAAATTGAAGAGCAGCCATCTTCACCTGCAAAAACCATCACGTACACCGTACAACCAAAGGAAAGCCTGTATGGCATTTCAAAAAAATATGGGGTTACAGTTAATGATATCAAAAAATGGAATAACCTCACCAGCGACAACCTGCAAATCGGTCAACAGCTCATCATCTCAAAATAATTTATGCCCAGTTTAAAAGTTCATGACAAGGAGTTTGTTCCATACATCAGCGCTTCGGAAATTGATAAAGAAATAACACGTGTTGCTTCGGAAATCAATAACGATTATAAATCCAAAAGCCCTTTATTCATTGCTATCCTGAACGGGGCTTTTATTTTTGCAGCAGATCTTTTTAAAAAAATAAATGTGGAGGCAGAAATTTGTTTCATAAAACTCGCCTCATATAAAGGCGTGAAATCTACCGGCAAAGTAATCACCGCCATTGGACTTGATGCCGAAATTTACAATCGCGATATAATTATCCTTGAAGACATTGTGGATACAGGCAAAACTTTATCGCAATTTCTTCCCACGCTGGAACACCAGCATCCGGCTTCATTAAAAATTGCTGCGTTACTACACAAACCCTCAGCCACGGTGCATGAAATTAAAATTGATTACCTGGGATTTACTATTCCAGACAAATTTGTGTTGGGATTTGGCCTGGATTACGACGGCCTTGGAAGAAATGTAAAAGAAATATATCAATTGGTTTAATTTGCACGCCAAAATTTGATTTCTTTAATTAGGAAAAGGGCTACCTTTCTGATTTCAAGACTTCGATGAAAAAGTTGTTTACCATATTTGCTGCTGTATTTGTTGTTCAGCAATCATCTGCTCAATTTTATATAAGGGGCGAGGTGCGCGATGAACAAGGTAATCCATTGCAAAATGTAAAAATTTATATGCCAGAAGCTGCATCGCTCTATTCGAGTGGTGTTTCAGGCGGTTTTGGTATTCCGGTAAAGCAGGCAAAGGATTCACTGATTTTTAGCCTGGACGGTTATATAACGCAATATCTGCGGATTAATGCCAACGAATACCAGCATATTGTTCTTAAGAGAATTCTGATAGGTTCACAGTTAAATAAGAATAAGCTGGTATCGCTTACCAGGGGCAGCACGGGTAACATCTTCCCTATCTCTTATTATGAAAATGAAAGCTATAGCAGCCTCGCTGAAAATGATTTTATAAACACAACCAATAACACCCAAACCGAATTTTCAATGCGGATTGATAAAGCTTCTTACAGCAACGTTCGACGCTTTATCAACCAGGGAACGCAGATTCCGATAGATGCGGTCAGGATTGACGAAATGCTTAATTATTTCAATTTCAATTACCAGGAACCGCTGGCAAATAAAGTTTTTAATATTGAAACCCACATTTCTGATTGTCCATGGAACAGCCAACACAGGTTGCTGTATCTTAATCTTTCAGCAAAAAAACTGAACCTGGATCACGTGCCTCCCTCCAATCTTGTGTTCTTAATTGATGTTTCCGGAAGCATGGATCTTCCCAACAGGTTACCACTGCTGAAACAAGGATTTCAATTGCTGGTAAAAAACCTGAGGAAACAGGATACGGTATCTATAGTAACCTATGGCGGAACCGTTGGCACCTGGCTTCCTCCCACAAGTGGCGCACACAAAAAAACGATTACAAAAGCGATTGAAGCTTTAAATGCATCCGGCGACACGCCCGGCGAAGCCGCCATCAGGCTCGCTTATAAGCTGGCCGAAAACAACTTCATAAAAAATGGAAACAACCGGATCATTTTAGCAACGGATGGCGATTTTAATGTGGGACAAAATAATGAGGCCGACCTGGAAGACCTGATTTCTAAAGAAAAACAGTCGGGCGTTTATCTTACCTGCCTGGGCGTAGGTATGGGAAATTATAAAGACTCAAAAATTGAGGTGCTCTCCAAAAAAGGCAATGGCAATTTTGCATACATAGATGATATTCGCGAGGCCGAAAAAGTGTTGGTAACAGAATTTACGCAAACCATATATTCGGTTGCCAACAATGTTTGTATCAATGTGAAATTTAACCCGGCTTATATTGATAAATATCGCCTTATTGGATATGACAATAAGAAGAGCACCATCGCCGAAAAAAATTATGAACTTGAAGGCGGCGAAATCGGGTCAGGGTCGGGCAACACGGTTATTTTTGAACTTTTGCCAACAAAGCTCGATTCAACGCACAGTAAACCCATAAATATTGCCGATTTTCAAATTCATTTTCGCCTGCCTGACGATAGTACCGAAAAAATTATCCGTTATCCGTGCCCGGATAATTATGTCGTCTTTGATTCATTGAACAAAGATTTGCAATTTGCCACCGCGGTAGCCATGTTCGGTTTAAAATTGAAAGAATCAAAATATTTTCCAGCCGATATTGATTGGAATTTTATAAAGAAAATCGCCACAGGAGGCCTGTCTCCGGATAATTTTTTTGAGACGGAATTCGTCGAATCTGTTGTAAAGGCACAGCGGATTTATACCGAAAAGAAAAAGAAAGGTTTTTGGAAAAAAGATTGATCCCGGACTTCATTGGTTGTGTTCGGATTTTGGTAAAAATTTTGCTTGATGGTGTGTTTAAAATAATTTTAAAAAAAATTATATGAACGTAATTCCTTTCCTCATTAAAGAACTTGAGCACGAGGCAAAAACAACACGCAAGTTTTTAAATCTTGTTAAGCCTGAAAAATTTGATTATAAGCCGCATCAGAAAAGCATGTCTATGAAGCAGCTTTGTACGCACATTGCAGAATTGCCCGCCTGGATAGATATGGCAGTAAACACCGACGGCATCGATTTTGCCTCAACTGACTGGACACCGGCAGTAGTGAATTCTACAGAAGATCTGCTTCAACTGCTGGACAATTCAATCGACAAAGCGTTGAAAGCGCTCCAGGAAATTAAAGAAGACGATCTTTTAAAAACATGGACCATCAAAAATGGCGATCAGCTACTCCAGGCGATGACTAAATTTGAATCCATACGTCATGCCTACAGCCAGACTACCCATCATCGTGCGCAGCTTGGCGTTTATCTGCGCCTGCTGGACATTCCCGTTCCTGCAAGCTATGGCCCAAGCGCCGATGATCCCGGAATGTAAATTGTCGTTTTTTAAAAATAAAAAAAGGCTTTAAGATGGATAGCCAATCTTAAAGCCTTTTCCTGTATTACTGATTCTTATCAGTAAATGAAAAAATAAGGAATTTTTTTTCGGAGAATTATAACTCGCTCAAAAGCTTGTTTCCAAAATTTACATAGTCATCATTACCGGCTTCTTTGGCCAGCTCTATCGTTTTTAGCGCGGTTGCTTTGGCGCCGGCTTTATCTCCTAACTCTTTTTGAATCCTGGCTTTTTGCAAAAACATAAAAAACGCCTTTGGGCTTTGCTCAGTGGCCTTGTTGATGTATTGCAGCGCTTTTTTATAATCATGATCATAGTCCGCATAAAAATTAGCTGCCTGGTAATACGGAGGCGCGCTTCCCTGCAAAGCGGCTTCGATTTGAGTACGAATCCTGTCTTTAATATTGGTAGTAATCGGCAAGCCTACTTCCACATTGGACCATTTGAACCGGAGAACGCAGCTTTCATTTTTTAAATCAGAAAATTGCATGGTAAAAGTTTCCACCTTGTTCTTGTGAGTAATCACGGGAGATTTGTATCGAATCAGGTCATTATCAGTGCTAAATCCTTCCGCGCCAGGATAGGCATTTCCTTTACTCAATACAATCATCCACTGGCCTTCCTGAGGGATGGTATAGATAACATACGTTCCTGAATCGAAATCCCTTCCGCCCACATTTACCTTGTCGCTAAAATGAATTTTAGTAGCCGCATTGGCACCGGTTCTCCAGGGTTTTTCCAGGGGAGCCAGTTCAGAATTTGCGCCAAAAGCCTCGCGGCCTTTAAGACTGGGGCGGCTGTAAGTCAGCGTAATTTTCCCCAGGCCAAAATCCTGTATAATCGTTTCTGTAGGGCTGGGCGCGGGCATGTTTACCTGGGCTTGTGCCGACAGGCAAAATGCAGCCATTGCAAAGGCGATAACTATTGATTTTTTCATAATGTCGTTTTGCGCAAACATACCGATTCTGTACTGAAAAAACTGATTTACAGGCATCGTTTACCAAAAAATAAAAAAGCTAATTATTTGTTGATTTACTGTCTTTACGAAGTTGATTTATCAGCCCTCTGGGCATTGATAAATTTCTAACATTTATCTTGCATAAAATTTCTTCTTATGAAAAAAGTTGGAATACTTGGCGGTGGCCAGTTAGGCAGAATGTTATTACAGGCTGCAGCCAATTATCCTGTTGAAACCTTTGTTCTTGAAAAAGATGCTGATTGCCCTGCTGCTCACCTTTGTACGCATTTTACAAAGGGCGACATTACCAATTTCGAGGATGTTTACAATTTTGGTAAAACCCTGGATGCCATCACTATTGAGATTGAATCGGTAGATGTGGACGCTTTAAAAAAACTGGAAGCTGAAGGAATTGTAGTGTACCCGCGGCCTCATGCGCTGGAAATTATTAAAAATAAAATCACGCAAAAAAACTTTTATAAAGAAAACGAAATACCCACCTCTTCATTTGTGATTACCTCAAAAAAAGAAGAACTAAAGGCTTACTTACACTTTTTACCGGCTGCTCATAAACTGGCTATGGGCGGCTACGACGGCAGGGGTGTTCAACTTCTAAAAAGCAGCCAGGATATAGAAAATGGATTTGATGAGGAAGCCGTGCTGGAAAAACTGGTCAGTATTAAAAAAGAAATTTCCATCATCGTGGCGATGGACAATGAAGGTAAAACTGCCGTGTATCCGCCTGTAGAAATGATTTTTAATCCAACGCTCAATTTACTTGAATACCAGCTTTGCCCTGCGCATCTGAATGAAAAAACTTTATGGAAGGCAGAAGCGGTGGCATTAGCGGTGGTGAAAAATCTGCAAAGTGCGGGTATTTTTGCAGTTGAGCTATTTGTGGATATTGATGATAAAGTCTTAGTAAATGAAACGGCCCCACGGGTTCACAACAGTGGGCATCACACGATAGAAGCTGCTTTTTCTTCCCAGTTTGATATGCTATGGAGAATTATTCTTGGCTATCCGCTTGGATTGACAAGACCCATCATGAGTTCGGCCATGGTAAATCTGATTGGGGAAGAAAATTACCAGGGTGAAGCTGTATATCAGAATTTAAATGAAACATTACAAATTGAAAACGTTTTTGTGCATATTTATGGCAAAAAAGAAACAAGGCCGGGAAGGAAAATGGGCCACGTTACTATCCTCAGCAATGAGCGGCAGCAATTGATACATATAGCAGGAAAAGTGAAGCATCTTTTAAAGGTAATTTCAAAATGATAACGAAGGGATTTAACAAATTAAACGTCAAATACATTCAGTGAAAAATAAAGCTTATACATGAAATTGAAATACAGCAGCTTTTTAGCAGTGATAGTCATATTTTTTCTTTTTTCATGCGGTAATAATTCCAATAAGATTAAACCTCCAAAAACTGGTGCCAAACCCGGTGATCCTCCCGCGCTGGAGGTGAAAGGTTACATAGTTCATCCTTCCGTGTTACATTCAAGTATCGAGGTAGCCGGAACATTACTGCCTTTTGAAGAAACCGAAATCCATCCGGAAGTATCCGGAAAAGTAACTTACTTATCTATCCATGAAGGCGCTCATGTAAAAAAAGGCACTTTATTAGCCAGGCTTTTTGACGGCGATTTGCAGGCCCAGCTCCAGAAACTGAAAGTACAATTACAGGTAGCGCAAAAAACAGAGGAACGCCAGGCAGAATTGCTGAAAATCGGAGGCATCAGCCAGCAGGATTACGATTTGAGCGCTTTGGATGTAAGCAGTATCAAGGCCGATATACAAGTGATGCAGGCCGCAATTGATAAAACAATCATCCGTGCACCTTTTGATGGAAAACTCGGTTTTAAAAATATCAGTATAGGCGCTTTCATTACACCCTCAACCGTTATCACCACTATCCGGCAGGATTCAAAATTAAAGCTTGAATTCAGCGTTCCTGAAAAATTTACACCAAAGGTTCAATTGGGAAATGTAATTTACTTTACTACAGAAGCGGTGCCTAAAAAATATGAAGCCAAAATCTTCGCCACCGAATCAGGTATTACCCAGGAAAACAGGAGCCTTAAGGTGCATGCCGTAGTGGAAAACACCGATAAAAATATTACAGCCGGTTCTTTTGCGAAAGTAGCATTTGACATGGGTGATAACAACGATGCGATAATGGTGCCTACGCAGGCGATTATTCCGGAAGCAAGGGATAAAAAAGTGATTGTATACAATGGCGGCAATGCCGATTTTAAAATTGTAACCACCGGCACCAGGGATTCTGCCAAAGTGGAAATATTGAGCGGCCTTTCCATTGGCGACACCGTGATTACCACCGGGTTGCTTTCCATCAAACCGGGAAGCAGGATTAAACTTTCATCTTTAAATTAACAGTTCAAAAGAGTGAATATTTCCGAAATAAGCTTACGAAGACCGGTTTTTGCCATAGTACTGAACCTGGCTATTGTGCTATTTGGCATTATCGGTTTTAAATATTTAGGGGTAAGGGATTATCCTGCGATTGACCCGCCAAATATTTCGGTGAGCACATCGTATGCCGGCGCCAATTCTGATATTATTGAATCTCAAATAACGGAGCCACTGGAAAAGGCCATCAATGGAATTCCGGGTGTAAAAAATATAAGTTCCTCCAGCAACCAGGGAAGAAGCAGGATTAATGTAGAATTTGAGTTAAGCGTTGACCTGGAAACGGCTGCCAATGATGTGCGCGATAAAGTTTCGCAGGCCACCCGCAACCTGCCACAGGACATAGATGCGCCGCCGGTAGTTTCCAAGGCCGATGCCAATGCGCAGCCTATCATTGCCGTTACGGTTCAAAGCAATACAAAAAACTTACTGGAGGTTACGGAATATGCAGAAAACAATATAGTAGAGCGTTTGCAAACTATTCCGGGCGTTAGTTCCATTTCTGTTTGGGGAGAAAAACGTTACGCCATGAGGATTTGGTTTCAACCCGACAAGATGCAGGCCTATGGCATTTCAATGACCGATGTTCAGGCCGCTCTGATGACGCAAAGCGTGGAATTGCCGGCCGGAAAAATTTCCGGAAATACAACCGAACTGGCTGTGCGCACTTTCGGGAAACTAAATACAGAAGAACAGTTCAACAACCTCATAGTAAAAAATATTGGCGGAGTAAATATTAAATTAAAAGATGTAGCGAACGTAGTGCTTGGCCCTGAAAACGAAGAGTCCGGTTTAAAAGAAAGCGGTGTGCCAATGATAATGCTGGCCATAATACCGCAACCCGGCGTTAATTACGTTGCCATCGCCAACGAATTTTATAAAAGGCTCGATGATATTAGAAAAGAGATTCCGCAGGATCTGAAAATGGATGTGGCCTTCGACCAGACCAGGTTTATTAAAAAATCCATTTCAGAGGTTGAGGAAACGTTGTTAATAGCGTTGGGTCTCGTTATTATTATTATTTATTTATTCTTCCGCGATTGGATTCTCGCTTTGCGTCCCTTGTTTGATATTCCTGTATCACTGATTGGCGCATTTTTTATCATGTATATTTTTGGGTTTACTATTAATGTGCTCACACTTTTGGGAATTGTGTTGGCTACAGGTCTTGTAGTTGATGATGGAATCGTGGTCACGGAAAATATCTTCAAGAAGATTGAAGCGGGGATGGACAAATACAAGGCAGCCAAAGAAGGTGCCAAAGAAATATATTTTGCAGTTATATCAACCTCCATCACCCTTGCTATCGTTTTCTTGCCGATTGTTTTTTTACAGGGATTTGTGGGTCGGCTGTTTCGCGAGTTCGGCATTGTGGTGGCTGGCGCAGTATTGATTTCTGCATTTGTGTCGCTCACGCTGACTGTCGTCTTGAATGTAAAATTAACTCATAAGAAAATTGGTCATTCATGGTTCTACAGAAAGACTGAACCATTTTTTGTGGCGATGGAAAATGGTTATAAGAAAAGCCTCGCCTCTTTCATGAAGGTAAAATGGATAGCGCTTGCTATGGTGGGCATTTGTATAGTAATTATCTATTCCATTTTTACAACCATTCCCTCTGAACTGGCGCCAATGGAAGACAGAAGCCAGTTCAGGCTTAGCGTTACCGCACCTGAGGGTACCTCCTACGATTATATGGATTCCTACATGGATACGCTGAATAATTTTTTAAAGGATTCCATTCCTGAAAAAAAAATGAT
Organism: Ginsengibacter sp.; assembly: GCA_051954975.1. GTDB lineage: Bacteria > Bacteroidota > Bacteroidia > Chitinophagales > Chitinophagaceae > Ginsengibacter. Next base: position 274,847 of record JBQCHE010000003.1, read on the forward strand.
GATAAGCCTTACGGCGCCCGGGTTTGGCGGAGGATCTGTGAATTCGGGATTTTTCAATGTAACATTAGTAGACCCGAAAGACCGTGTAAGGTCACAACAGGATATTGTGGATATGGTCAACAGGAACCTGAAAAATTTCCCCCAGGGAAGAGCCTTTGCAAGCCAGGATCAAACGATTTCTACCAGTAGGCATGGTGGTCAGCCAATTGAATTCGTAATCCAGAATAATGACTTTGATAAAATACGAAAAATTCTTCCTGAATTTTTGGATGAAGCTAAAAAAAGCCCGGTTCTCCAAGGTGTTGACGCTGATTTAAAATTTAATAAACCCGAACTGAGAATTAATATTGACCGTCTGCGGGCGAGCGAGCTTGACGTAAGTGTAGATGCCATCAACCAGGCGCTCGAGCTTGCGTACAGCGACAGGAGGCTTGGATACTTCCTGAGATCCGGAAAGCAATATGAAGTTTTGGGACAGGTAGAACGCAGCGATCGCGATGATCCGAATGATCTGAGTAAAATATACGTCAGGAACGACCGCGGCGAGAATATCAGCCTGGATAATCTGGTAACCGTTTCAGAAGCGTCAGCTCCACCTACTATTTACCATTTCAACCGGTATAAATCAGCAACCATCTCAGCCGGGCTTGCACCAGAGAAAACAGTAGGCGATGGTATAGAAGAAATGAACCGCATTTCAAAAAAATTATTGGACGATACGTTTACAACCGCCTTAAGCGGCACTTCGCGCGATTATTCAGAAAGCTCAGGCAATACAGCTTTTGCTTTTATGCTCGCTCTTGTTCTTATTTACCTCGTGTTGGCTGCGCAGTTTGAAAGTTTTGTTGATCCGTTCATCATTATGATCACTGTGCCGCTTGCTTTGGCAGGCGCATTGCTGAGCTTATGGATATTTGGCCAGACGTTCAATATTTTTTCCCAAATTGGAATGATTATGTTGATTGGGCTGGTTACAAAAAACGGGATTCTTATTGTAGAGTTTGCCAATCAAAAACGCGAAGCAGGCATGAACAAAATTGATGCAGTAATTGAATCCGCTTACCTACGCCTGCGTCCTATTTTGATGACAAGCCTTGCCATGTCATTAGGCGCTTTGCCCTTGGCTCTTTCTATCGGAGACGCTTCTACCAGCAGAGTCCCACTGGGTATTGTAATTGTTGGAGGCATCCTTTTTTCCCTGATTTTGACGTTGTATGTTGTGCCTTCCATTTACGCGTATCTTTCACGAAAAAACAAACCGCTGAATGAAGCTCTTTTATAAATTTTTATTTATTTGTTTTTGGTTTTTATTTTTCCGGGCTTCATACGTAAAAGCCCAGGACACACTTATGACCGCCCAGGAAGCTATCACGATTGCCATTGAAAATAATTATGGCGTTATTATCAGCAAAAATGAAATTGAGATAGGCTCTATCAACAATAGCTGGGCAAACACCGGATTGATACCGATGGTAAACGCAACCGCAACCAAACAGGCGGGCATCAATAATTTGCACCAAAAATTGAGTAATGGAACGGTAACTACCAAAAAAGGAAATACTTCGCAAAATTTAAATGCGGGACTTTCGGTGAATTGGAAAGTTTTCGATGGGCTTAAAATGTTCGCCACCAAAAAAAAGCTGGAAGAGTTGGAAAGAAACGGCGAATATGCTTTCAGGAAAAATCTGAATGAAACCGTCTTCAATGTCATCAGTTCTTACTACAACATCGTAACGCTGAATGAGCAGAGAAAAGCAACATTGGAGCAAATAAGCCTGTATGAAGATCGTTATTCATTATCGCAGCGCAGACTTGAAATAGGAACCGGGGCAAAATATGAAGTATTGCAGGCCCAGGTAGATTTGAATGAACAGCAGTCAAATTTATTATCGCTGGAAAGATCAGTTGCTGTTGAAAAAGCTTCATTGCTAAATCTGCTTGGCAAATTGCCAGACACAACTTTTGACGTGGCAGATACCATTCTTCTTTCGCCATTGCCGGCATTTGCAGATGTGCAGGAAAAGATTGCAAAAGATAATCCTGATGTTCTTGTGGCAAACAGCCAACTCTATATTTTACAACAGGAAAAAAAAGAAATTAATGCTGCAAGGCTTCCATCGGTTGACTTGAATGGATTTTACAACTTTTCAAGGAGCAGCAGTGGCGCTGGTTTCAACCTGTTTAATCAAACCTATGGGCCATCGGGGTCGATAGGCATTTCTGTTCCGCTTTTTAACGGCATCGTTGTGAAAAAGCAATTGCAGATTAGCGATATTCAAATTAAAAATCAACAAATCGCTATTGCACAAACTAACAATAATTTGCAAACTGAGTTAAATAATGCTTACATCAGCTACAATAATGCGTTAAAAGCAATCGAGCTTGAAGAAAAAAACCTCGTACTTGCAAGAGAAAATATCATAATCGCTACCGAAAGATACAAAAGGCTAAATATAACTTCAGTAGAGCTCCGGCAAATTCAGATAAGCTATAATGATGCGAGAAACCGTTTATACAGTGCGCTTTACCAGGCAAAAATGGCAGAAACCACTGTGGCGTTATTATCCGGAGATATCGCCAATTTGTAAAGTCTTTTTACATTATAAGCAGCGCAAATAAATATTTCATTATGCCACATTTTGTAATCGAATGTTCAGAGAATATTATCTCTCAAAAAGCACCCGCAGAAATTATGGAAGCCGTTTATGAAGCAGCCGAAGCAACCGGACTTTTTGCCGAAAATGATATTAAGGTGCGCATAAATCCTTATAAATATTATAAGCTGGGAAAGGGGAAAAACGGATTCCTGCACATATTTGGAAATATCATGGAAGGCAGAAGTATAGAACAAAGAGAAAATCTTTCAAGAAAAATTATTGAAAGGCTACATCAAATGTTGCCCGAAATTTCAATTTTGTCTATTAATATCAGTGAATTTGAAAAAGCAACTTATTGTAACAAATCGCTGATCAATTCTCTTAATGCAAAGGACGACAGGCATTTTCAAATCGACATTTAATTTTGAGCCAAAGCCTTCAGCGTTTTGCCTTGGGCTTTTACATTACCTTTATTCTTCAAAACAAACAAAATGGCGAAATCAGTTCAACCGATTGTTGGAATTATTATGGGAAGCGATAGCGATCTAAAAATTATGCAGGCTGCCGCTGATATTTTACTCCATTTTGATATTCCTTATGAGATAACTATTGTATCTGCTCACCGCACGCCAATGCGTATGGTTGAATATGCTTCCTCCGCCGTTGGCCGCGGATTAAAAATAATTATTGCCGGCGCCGGAGGCGCCGCACATCTGCCGGGAATGGTAGCTTCACTCACTACGCTCCCGGTAATCGGTGTTCCTGTGAAATCTTCCAACTCCATTGATGGATGGGATTCTTTGCTTTCTATTTTGCAAATGCCCAATGGCGTGCCTGTGGCCACGGTAGCGCTGAATGCAGCAAAAAATGCCGGAATATTGGCAGCAGAAATTTTAGGCATTTATGATGAAGCAGTTTCAAAAAAATTGAGTGAATATAAAGAAGAAATGAAGGAAGATGTTGAGAAAAAAGCAGAAAGAATTGCTCAATAAAATTCAAAGCGAAAGGGTGATGACTGCAATAAAATTTTTTAGAAAAAATTCTTTGAATGTAAGAATGAAAACGGTTTTGGGATAGGCAAATAAATCATCTTGGTGTTGCCAAGCAAAATGGTTCAAAACAGTAAAGCAATAAATAGTTGCATTTTATTTTCCCTCTTCCGGCAACGCTTCAATAATGCAAAATTCCTGCTCGAGCGTCAATGAGGCGTCATACAAAATTTTAAAAAAATCCTTTCCCCATCGTGAATAAAAGAGCATAAAGTTCTCCGTGCGTTCCTGTAAACCTCCTGCCGGAAATAAAATAGAAAAGAGCTTATCCAGTTGATTTTTCTGCGCTAAAAATTTTCTTTTTTCTGACCTCAACATTTTTTTTTCGAGCGCCGAAAGCTTTTTAACGTGCCTAGTGCGCAAGGCTTCCACATGAGCATGAAGTGTGGCGTCAATTAAATCTACGCGGGAAATTATTTCTGAATATATTTTTTCAAATTGTTCTTTTTCTTTTTTTAAATCCAAAACAAGTTTTGAATCTCTTTTTACTAAACTGTTCGCAACGTCGTCCTCGCTGCCGAAAACATTGTGCACGTCAAGCTGCAGTTTTCTCATCAGCTTAACAGCTTTTTGATCAACGATTAGAAAAGAATTTCTAAGTATCAAAACGGGGAAAGGAACTTTATAATGATTGAAAACATTCTTCAATTGCAACCAATAGGCAAGTTCTCCCCCGCCGCCAATCCACGCCACATCAGGTAAAATAATTTCCTGGAATAATCCCCTCAGAATCACATTAGGACTAAACCCTTCCGGATGTTCCCCCAATTCCTTTTTTATTTCTTCCCCTGTAAAAACAATATTTGTATCATGAACTATAAACTGATTATTTACCTGCACAATCCGGTTTCTCAAATTATCTTTAAGATAAAATAAATTGATTTCACGGGGATAGGCTTGCGCCTTATAATTGCGCGAAAGCCTTTCTGAAGCGCGGTTAACAATATCAGATGACGTGTGATGAAAAATATCATCTTCAAAAACAGAAATCATTTCCTTTTTGTAAGCCGCATTATCTGGAAGAAGAATTAGCAATCCGAATTCTTTGAACAGATAGTGAACAAACAAAAAAGTAGCATATTCAATTGTTGCATTTTTAGAATAACATTCCTTCAATATGGATACTAATTCCTTACCAAAGGGCTCAACACTTAATCTTCCTGAAATTTTATCAATTAATCTTAAAAGCTCATCGTCAACTTTCATTCTTCCCACAGCGCCCGTTTGGTCAGTATTCCACTCATATTTTTCGCCATCAATGACGATATGATTCAGCTCTTCTAAGTCTGCATCTTCGCTGCCAATAAAAAAAACCGGCACAAATTTATATTTTGGCAGTTGCTTTTTTAGAGCATCTGCCAGCCTGATGGTGTGTAAAATTTTGTAAATAAAATAAAGATGGCCTGTAAAAATATTAGGCTGGTGCGCAGTGCAAATCGTAAAGGTATTTTCTTCAGAAAGAAGTTGAATGTTTGTTTTTATAGCATCGCAGCCGGTGAAATCTTTATACTGTTTACTAAATTCATCCACCAGTAACCGGCGATTGGTTTTAAATTTTTTTCTATTTTTAATTGCAGATTGTATGCCTTCAAGGTTCACCGGATGTTCATAAAATTCTTTTAAACCGGCTGCGCCTGATACATAATCCAAAACTATTTTTGAAAACTTTCCAGTCTGTGAATAAGATAAATATTCTGATTTAAATTGAGTATCCAAGCCGCTTAATTTTAGCTGCAAATATAGAAGGAAATAGAGTAACCACTTTTTCCGTTGATATAAATTACGCGACCTTTTCTTCGCTTAAAATATCAATACATTTTTTTAAAGAAGCTTGCCATGATGGGATTTCAATATTCAATACACTTTTAATTTTTGAAGTGTCTAAAACTGAATACAGGGGCCGCTTTGCGGCCGTCGGATAAGAAGAGGTGGGAATCGGATTAATTTTGCAATTGCTTTTTACCAATCTTTTAATTTCGTTGGCAAAGCCATACCAACTGGTGACACCCTCATTGGAATAATTAAAAATTCCGGAATATTTATGGCCCTGCTGTTGTTTTTCAATTATTTTCATAATCACTAACGCAAGATCCGCCGCATAAGTAGGCGACCCAATTTGATCGTCAATTACATTTATTTCTTCTTTTTCACGAAACAAACGCAACATGGTTTTTACAAAATTATTTCCAAAGGAGGAATACACCCACGATGTACGAATGATCAACGCTGAGGGATTTTGGCTCATCGTAAGCTCCTCTCCTTTCAATTTTGATAAACCATAAGTATTTACAGAGCCTACAGCACTTTCTTCTTTTAATGGAATCCGAACGGTGCCATCATACACGTAATCTGTAGAGATATGAATCAGCTTTGTATGATGTTCTGAACTAATTTTTGCCAGATTTCCAATCGCGTCCGCATTAATTAAAAATGCTCTTTCTCTCTCGGATTCCGCCTTATCAACCGCGGTGTACGCCGCGCAATTAATGCAATAATCAATAGCATTTTCATTGAAAAATTTTTGAACAGCCTTTTCATTTTCAATTGGCAATTCCGATCTTGAAACAAATAAAAAATTAAAGGCTGAAAAGCTGTCTGAGAGCGATTTAATTTCACTGCCCAATTGACCGGCAGAGCCGGTTACAAGTATTGTGGGAGATATCTTTTCAGAAGACATATTGTTTTAACCGTTAAAAACAAAATTGTGATTACAATTTTCCAATAAAGGTAGCTGCCTGTCTTTTTCGGAAATGAGTGCCTTCTCATGTGCAACTTTCCAATCAATTTGCAAAGCCGGATCGTTCCACAATATACCACCCTCGCTTTCCTTATGATAGAAGTCGTCGCATTTATAAAATACTTCAGCCATGTCACTGATAACCGAATATCCATGTGCAAAGCCTTTGGGAACAAGCAATTGTTTTTTATTTTGAGCAGAAAGCAAAATCGTGTACGCCTTACCGTAAGTCGGAGAATTTTTTCTCATATCCACCACCGCATCGATAATTTCACCTGATAATACACGAAGAAGCTTGGTTTGTGCATGAGGGTATAATTGATAATGCAATCCTCTTACAACTCCAAATGAAGACCTGGCCTGGTTATCCTGCACAAAGCTGATATCAAGCCCCTCTTCGGAAAAAATATTTTTGTTATAGCTTTCAAAAAAATAACCCCGATGATCTTCAAAAACTTTAGGTTCGAAAACCAACAGACCAGGGAATTCAGTTTTAATAAATGGCATTAAAGCAAATTAACAGTCTTACAATTATTTCTGCGAATATAAATCTTTAAAAAACTCTATCGTTTTTACAAGGCCCGTTTTGAAGTCGGTAGTAGGCTGGTACTCTAACAAATTTTTTGCAAGGGAAATATCCGCAAGGGAATTTCTTATATCGCCTTCGCGGGGATCACGATGAATAGGTTCAATATCACTTTTTAAATAATTTTTAATGAAGCCGTATAAAAAATTTACGGAAAAATTTTCACCGACTGCCACATTATAGACTTTATTTTTTGCCTCTGCATTTTTGGAAAGCATTCCTTTTATATTAACCTGAACTGCATTTTCAACATAGGTGAAATCTCTTGTCTGTTCACCATCGCCATTGATAAAAGCTGACTTCCCGTTCATAATAGCCTTAACAAACAATGGAATTACCGCAGCATAAGGGCCATCCGGGTCCTGTCTTGGACCGAAAATATTAAAGTATCTGAAACCCAAAACCGGTATTCCATAAGCCTTAGCGAATACATCCGCATACAATTCATCAGCCCTTTTGCTTACGGCATAAGGCGAAAGACAATTGCCGATCCGTGCTTCCCTTTTTGGCAGCGTAGGCTCATCACCATATACAGATGAGGAAGAGGCATATACAAACTGAGTCACCTTATTATCCACCGCCGCTTTCAACATATTTACAAATCCTCCGACATTTACATCGTTTGTATCCGACGGATTTTTGATAGAGCGTGGTACAGAGCCCAACGCGGCCTGGTGGCTTACGAAATTAATTCCTTCGCAGGCCTTGCGGCAAAATTCAGCGTTTCGTATATCGCCTTCTAAAAATTCGAAGGCTTCGTAAGGTCGCAATACATCAAGATTAGATTGAAAGCCGTTAGCAAAATTATCAATTACCCTTACTTTTTTTGCGCCGTGTTTCAATAAATATTCGGCAATATGCCCACCGATAAAACCGGCAGCGCCTGTCACTAAAAATGAGTAATCACTTAAATCCTGGTTATGGAATTTATTTTCCAATTCATTTTATTTTATAAGCTCCAATAAGAGCGGCTTGAAATTTTACCGCGATAAATCCCTTTCAGGTCTGCTACAATCGCTTCAGGTTTTGTAATATTTGAAAAGGAATTATCATCCATTTTTATATAATCATTGTGCGGAACCGTAACAATCACTGCCGCGTAATCATCAGTTAAATCCGGCGTTAGCTCAAACCCGTATTCATGATTCAGTTCATCACTATTGGCGTAAGGATCTGTAACATGTACCTGCAAAGAATACGATTTCAGTTCTTTGATAATATCCGCCACTTTTGAATTCCTGATGTCGCTCACGTTTTCTTTAAAAGTAGCTCCCATCACCAGCACTTTCGCATTCTTTACATCGCTTGTATTTTGTATAATGTGCTGTAGTACTCTGCGCGCAACATGTGCTGCCATACCGTCATTGATAACGCGCCCGGCAAGAATTACCTGTGAATCGTAACCCAGCTTCTGCGATTTATAGGTGAGGTAATAAGGATCTACACCGATGCAGTGTCCGCCCACAAGGCCCGGCTGAAATTTTAAAAAATTCCATTTGGTTCCGGCCGCTGCCAACACTTCAAAAGTGTTGATCCCCATCTTTTCAAAAATGATAGAAAGCTCATTCATCAATGCGATATTTAAATCGCGTTGCGTGTTTTCAATAATTTTTGCCGCCTCGGCTACTTTGATTGATGAGGCTCTGTGAACGCCGGCTTTCACCACCAACTCATACACCTTAGCAATTGTTTCAAGGCTTTCTTCATCACAACCACTAACCACTTTTACAATACTTGCCAAGGTATGTTCTTTGTCGCCCGGATTTATTCTTTCCGGCGAATAACCCAGTTTAAAATCTTCACAAACTTTCAGATGAGACAGCTCTTCGATTACGGGAAGGCAATCTTCCTCTGTGCATCCCGGATAAACGGTGCTTTCAAAAACTACATAATCTCCTTTCTTGAGCACTTTGCCCATCGTTTCGCTGGCCTTAATAACTGGGGTTAGGTTGGGAACATTATGTTTGTCGACAGGCGTTGGCACTGCTACTATATAAAAATTAGCTTCGCGCAACTTTTCGAGGCTGTTTGTAAATTCTATATCACAGCTTTCAAAAGCTGACGATTCAAGTTCTTTGCTTGGATCGATAGCGTTTTGCATCAGCTTAATCCTTTCTGCATTGATATCAAATCCAATTACTGAAATTTTCCTTGCAAATTCCAGCGCGATGGGCAAACCCACATAGCCCAAGCCGATAACCGCCAGCTTTTTCTTTTTATCCAATAATTCCTGGTACATGTATTATTGTTTGATTTTTATTTTTACTAAATTTTACTGAACTCCTGAAAACAATAGTGATTATGCATATTCAAGTTGGTTTTCATCTCTTACTTTCAAATTCTTTCGGCAACTTGTACCAATCTTCTTCAGGTAATGATTTGAAATAATCATAGGTAATTTTTAATCCTTCCGCCCGTTGTATTTTCGGTTCCCAATTCAACAATTGTTTTGCCTTCGTAATATCCGGCTGACGTTGTTTGGGATCGTCCTGTGGAAGCGGTTTATATACAATTTTTTGTTTGGTGCCTGTTAATTTGATTACTTCTTCTGCAAAATCTTTCAGCGTAATCTGATCAGGATTGCCAATGTTTACCGGCTTCGAATAATCGCTCATGAGAAGGCGGTAAATTCCTTCAATTAAATCATCTACATAACAAAAACTTCGTGTTTGGCTGCCATCGCCAAAAACGGTCAAATCCTCGCCACGCAAAGCCTGGCCTATAAAAGCGGGTAAAGCCCGGCCGTCATTCAATCTCATACGCGGGCCATACGTATTAAATATCCTCACGATGCGGGTATCTAACCCGTGAAAAGTATGATAGGCCGTAGTGATTGCTTCCTGGAAGCGTTTCGCCTCATCATACACGCCCCGAGGGCCGATTGGGTTTACATTGCCCCAATAATCTTCTGTTTGCGGATGCACCAAGGGATCCCCGTACACTTCGCTGGTAGAAGCGACCAATATTCTTGCTTTTTTTGATAAAGCCAATCCCAGGCAATTATGAGTTCCGAGGGAACCAACTTTTAAAGTTTGAATAGGTATTTTTAAATAATCGATGGGGCTTGCCGGCGACGCAAAATGAAGAATATAATCCAACCTTCCGGGCACATGGATAAATTTTGAAACATCACAATGATAAAATTCGAAATTTTCGAGTTTAAAAAGATGCTGAATATTTTTTAAATCGCCCGTGATAAGGTTATCCATACCCACCACATCCATTCCTTCTTTGATAAATCTATCACACAGGTGAGAACCTAAAAAGCCGGCAGCGCCGGTAATTAAAACTCTTTGTCTGCCGGAAGCAGAATTATTTATTTCCATCTATTCAATGATAAGTGATTTCTTTAATTTTTTTATTTCTAAATCAGTAAAATAAAAATTGAGATTATTTGTTAGTTTACTGTATTTTCCTAAACCTCTAAACTCTTAACCGCACTTCTTCCCACGCTTTCATAATGAAAATCACATTCTTTCATCTGGTACAATTGAAAAAGGTTGCGGCCATCAAAGATTACGGGATTTTTCAAAAGTGATTTCATCCGGTTAAAATCCGGCGTTCTAAATTCGCTCCACTCAGTTGCAATGATTAAAGCATCTGCCTTGTCCAAAGCCTCGTACTGCCCGTCCGCATACACAATTTTATCTCCTAATACTTTTTTCACATTTGCCATCGCTTCAGGATCATACGCTATAACCGACGCGCCTGCCTGCAAAAGTTCCTTTATAATATATAAAGAAGGAGCTTCCCGGATATCATCCGTATTAGGTTTGAAAGCCAATCCCCATAAAGCTATTTTTTTGCTTTTTAAATTATTTTTGAAATAAGCTTTTATTTTAGGTATCAAATGCACCTTCTGGTCCTCATTCACTTCCATAACGGCTTCCAGAATTTTAAACTGGTAGCTCGCTTGCTGTGAAGATTTCACCAGGGCTTTTACATCTTTCGGGAAACAACTTCCGCCATATCCAATGCCAGGGAATAGGAATCGCCGGCCAATTCTTTCATCGCTGCCAATGCCTTTTCTTACCATATCTACATCTGCCCCCAACTTTTCACAGAGCTGGGCAATCTCATTCATAAACGAAATTTTGGTAGCCAAAAAAGAATTGGCTGCATATTTCGTGAGCTCTGCAGATTTTTCATCCATATAAATTATAGGATTTCCCTGCCTCACAAACGGGCCGTATAATTCACCTAAAACTTTTTTTGCTTTATCAGAAGATGTCCCGATAACCACCCTATCCGGTTTCATAAAATCATCTACTGCTACACCTTCACGCAAAAATTCGGGATTGCTCACTACATCAAATAACTTTTCAGCATTTTCGATTCCTGCCTGCACGGCGCTCTTCAAAATCGTCTTTCGTACTTTTTCTGCTGTACCCACAGGAACTGTACTTTTATCAATCACAATTTTGTAAGACCCTTTTTTAAGCAACCGGCCCATTTTATTGGCTACATCCAGCACATATTTTAGATCCGCTGAGCCGTCCTCGCCGGGAGGCGTAGGCAAAGCCAAAAAAATCACTTTGGCATTTTTAATCCCGTCGGCAAGAGAAGTGGTAAACTTTAAGCGGCCTTCTTTACTGTTTCTTTCAAAAAGCTTCTCAAGCCCTGGCTCAAATATGGTAATTTTCCCGGAAGATAGTTTGTTTACTTTTTCCTCATCAATATCTACACAAATCACATTATTACCTGTTTCGGCAAAACAAGTTCCGGTAACTAATCCAACATAGCCTGTACCAACGACTGCAATATTCATTTTTATTTATTTACGTATTCTAATACTTTTTTAGTGATGTAATCCTGCTGTTCACTGTCCAGTTCAGTATGCATCGGCAATGACATCACGCGGTGCGTTAGCCAATCTGTTTTTTCCAGCGTAAAATCAGCCCCGCCAAAAGCGGCAAACATCTTTTGCTTATGCGCAGGCACGGGATAATAAATCATAGATGGAATATTATTTTCCGCTAAAAAAGCTACCAGTCCATCGCGAAAAGCTTCCGGATTTTCAGCTTTATCAAGAATTAAGGTATATTGATGAAAAACATGTTTACTGTTTTTGTCCCTGAACGGAACCGTAATTCTCTCATTTCCACCAAATGCATTATCATAAAATTCCGCTGCCTTTCTCCGTGCTGCTATATAGCTGTCCAATAACGGAAGTTTGATGTTTAATATTGCCGCCTGCAAAGCATCCAGCCGCGAATTGCATCCCACCACATCATGATAATATCTTTTGCTCTGCCCGTGGTTGGCAATCATTTTTATCTTAACAGCAAGATCGTCATTATTGGTACAAACTGCGCCGCCATCGCCATAGCAACCAAGATTTTTGCTTGGGAAAAAAGAGGTGCAACTGATATCCCCTATGTTTCCGGTCTTTTTTGTAATCCCATCTGCAAAAGTATATTCACTTCCTATGGCCTGGGCGTTATCTTCTATTACAAATAAATTATGCTCTTTAGCAATAGCCATAATTTGCTGCATATCGCACGATTGGCCATATAAGTGAACGGGAACAATTGCTTTTGTTTTGGGTGTAATCGCTTTTTTGATGGCTTCCGTATCTATGCAAAATGTTTTGGGATCTACTTCAACAAAAACCGGTTTCAATTTTAACAACGCTATGACCTCTGTAGTGGCTACATAAGTGAATGAAGGTGTAATTACTTCATCGCCCGGTTGAAGATTGAGCGCCATCATGGCAATCTGAAGCGCATCGGTGCCATTAGCGCAAGGAATTACGTGTTTTACGCCCAGATAATTTGCAAGGTTTTTAGCAAAATCGTTCACTTGAGGGCCACCAATAAATATGGTGCTATCCAAAACCCCGGCCACTGCAGCATCTACCTTATCCTTTATATGCAAATACTGCTGTTTCAAATCCACCATGTGTATCGGTTTCATAAGGCTAATTTTTTTAAAGGTTGCAAAGATAGTCATTGAAACAGAATAATTTTTAATAGAAGAATCGCGATTACTATCATGTTTATAGTAAAGGCACTTTTAACGATGATTCCTGTTTTAGATAATTAGCCTTTAGCTTTGCATCTAAATCAATAATCTTGATCATTTTCTATCATTTGTTTCTATGGATTTATAAAGCAGGCATCCGCGTTGTTGCTTCGGGCAATGACAAGGCAAAACTTTGGATAAGGGGAAGAAAAGGAATTTTTAATCAACTTCAGAAAACAGTTTCGGGGTTTAACGGAGAAAAAGTTATTTGGATGCACGCCGCGAGCCTCGGAGAATTTGAACAGGGAAGGCCGGTTTTGCAAAAATTAAAAGATGTAAATTCCAATATCAAAATAATTGTCACTTTTTTTTCTCCCTCGGGTTTTGAAATTATAAAAAACAATAAGGAATTTCCGAATGTTTTTTATCTGCCGATGGATTCCAAATTTCACGCGAAAAAATGGATGAATATTTTAAGACCTGATCTGGTTTTGTGGGTGAAATATGAATACTGGCATTATTATTTAAAAGAAATTCACAAAAGAAATATCCCCTTATTGATGGTATCAGGAATTTACCGGCAAGGGCAGATGTTTTTCAAATGGTATGGCGGCTTTTACCGGAAAATGCTGATACCGTTTACACATTTTTTTGTTCAAAATAAAAGTTCGGAAGAATGGCTCCAGAAATTAGTTGATGCGGGAAAAATTACCGTTTCAGGAGATACAAGATGTGACCGCGTGATTAATATCGCCAAAAATTTTACTGAAGTTGCAGGCATAGCCAATTTTTGTGGCAATAAAAAAGTGATTGTTGCCGGCAGCACGTGGGAAGAAGATGAAGCAGAATGGATTCATTATGTAAGGTCACACCCCGAAATAAAATTTATCATCGCGCCTCATGAAATTGATAAAGAAAATCTTCATGAAGTGCAGAAACAATTTGCCGGTTCGGTTTTGTATTCTGAATGGCTTAATGATTTGTCTTCTGGCGAAAAAGAAACAAACTGTCTTATTATAGATAACATCGGCATGCTTTCAAGGTTATATTATTATGCGACCATCACTTACGTAGGCGGGGGATTTGGAGATGATGGTCTTCACAATATCCTGGAAGCAGCCGTGTATGGCAAACCTGTAATTTTTGGACCTCAATATTACAAGAATTTCGAGGCGGAGGAAATGCTGGCAAGTTCAGGAGCAATAACCATTAAAAATGCTATCGAGTTAGAAAAAACAACAGATCGGTTATTAATCGATACAGCGGAGTTGGAAAAAAGAAGCAAAGCCGCACAATATTATGTTTATAATAATGCCGGAGCTTCGGAAAAAATTATTTCATATATTGAAAATAATAAATTGCTTCAGGCGCGGTAATATACAATTGCTATATATCAAAGTAAACCAATCTGCCTTCCAGTAGATGGATAAAAAAAGCGAATTTATATTTAGAGGTATGCAGAATTTAATCAGTTAACAGATGATGCAGTTCAATTTTACTCATGTCCCTGATAGCTTCTGCAATTGCGGCAGCATCAATTCCAACATCGTGCTGCTGCTGGCTTTGTGAAGCGTGTTCAATAATCTTATCCGGGATTCCTAAAATTTTAATGTCTGTTTTATATCCAAATTGATTCATAAACTCCAATATAGCAGAGCCAAACCCGCCGACTACCGTTCCATCTTCAACGGTAATTATCTTAGAATAATTCTGAAATACTTCGTGTAATAATTTTTCATCAAGAGGCTTTACAAACCGGAGATCATAATGCGCCGGATTTAGTCCTTCCTTTTTTACGTCGCGGATGGCTGCAGCTACAAAGTTGCCTGGATGGCCAAACGAAAGAACCGCAATATCATCCCCATCCTTAAGTTTTCTGCCTGTACCGATTTTAATTTCCTTCATTGGCGTTTTCCAATCGGCTTTTACGCCTTGTCCACGCGGATAACGGATTACAAATGGATTCTGCGTTGACTCCAATTGTGCAGTGTACATCAGATCTCTTAATTCGCTTTCATTCATCGGGGCACTCACTATCATATTGGGAATACAGCGCATGTAAGCAATGTCGTACGCTCCCTGGTGGGTAGAGCCGTCTTCGCCCACTAGTCCAGCCCTGTCAAGGCAAAAAACTACCGGTAAATTTTGCAATGCAACATCATGAATTACCTGGTCATAGGCGCGCTGCATAAACGAGGAATACACATTACAAAACACACGTAATCCCTGGGTAGCCATCCCGGCGCTCACCGTAACAGAATGCTGTTCACAAATGCCCACATCAAAAGCCCGGTTTGGCATTTTATCCATCATATATTTTAAAGAACAGCCGCTCGGCATTGCAGGCGTTACCCCCATTATTTTATCATTCCTTTCTGCCAGTTCGATTATTGTCTGGCCAAAAACATCCTGGTATTTTGGCGGTTGGGGAAGATCAAATTTTTTCTTATAAATCTCGCCTGTAATTTTATCAAAAAGCCCGGGAGCGTGCCATTTCGTTTGATCTTTTTCAGCTAATTCAAAACCCTTGCCTTTTATTGTTTTGATATGTAGCAATTTCGGTCCCGCAATTTCTTTCATGTCCTGTAAAGTGTCCACCAGTTTGGAAATATTATGCCCGTCAAGAGGACCAAAATAACGGATATTTAAGGATTCAAAAAGATTACTACTCTTGCTCACCATTCCTTTGAGGGACGTTTCAATCTTCCCTACCATTTTTCTTGAAAAAGTCTTCCCCGGCAATTTGCCGAGCGCTTTCCAAAAATCATCCCTTAATTTATTATAAGTAATAGAAGTAGTGATATCAGTAAGATATTCTTTTAAAGCGCCCACATTTGGGTCAATACTCATGCAGTTGTCGTTAAGAATTATGAGTAAATTACTTTTTTCAATTCCGGCGTGGTTCATCGCCTCGAAGGCCTCACCCGCCGTCATTGCTCCGTCTCCAATAATAGCTACGTGCTGTCGTTTTTCTTCACCTTTATAATGTGAAGCCATTGCCATTCCCAATGCGGCGGAAATCGAAGTAGAAGAATGCCCTACTCCAAATGTATCATATTCGCTTTCACTTCGTTTTGGAAAACCGCTCAATCCTTTAAATTTCCTTATAGTACTAAATTCATCTCTCCGGCCTGTAAGTATTTTATGGCCATACGCCTGGTGGCCAACATCCCATACAAGCTGATCATAAGGGGTATTAAAAACATAATGCAACGCCACCGTTAACTCCACCACCCCCAGACTCGCAGCAAAATGACCGCCATGCACACTTACAACATCCACAATGTATTGGCGAAGTTCATCACAAACCTGGTGAAGCTTTGATCTGTCTAATTTCTTGAGATCCGTAGGGGAGTCAATAGTACGTAATAGTGGGCCTGGCAAAATTTCCATTCGGTAAATTTAATAAGTTAAGCACATTTTTTAAGAAAATAAATTAAAGGCAAGGGCATCGAATCAGTTTACATGGATTTAATAACAAAGTTGCAATTAAAAAATTGCCCTTATGCCTTTTCGTCTTAGCTCACCCCAGATAGCCTTTAACACAAAATTAACATTTAGCTAGGTTTCAACTCAACAATTCGGGTGGCTACATTCAATTTCTTTTATCTAATAACATCAACTTTTAAGAGTTAATTCTACAATCATTTGGGGATATCTCAAGATTTCTCGAAGGTTTTTGTGAAATTTCGTAAAATTTTGCAAACCTGTAAAAACAGGTACGCATATAATGTTTTTTTATTATTGGAATTTAATATACGTTGCCAACTGATTTAACGCAAAGTGAGCATTTGAAATTTTTTCAAAAACTTTATTCACGAAATAAGGGCAAAAATTACCCATATTGGCATAAATATTGCCCAAATAATGCTAAAATTAAACTAAAAAAATTCAATATAAAACCTGCAATCAAAAGAGGTGCCAAAAAATCCAAATCCTTATTCAAAACTAGTTAACCCCTTGTATTTATTTTATATTATGGTTCTACTCAATAGGTGGAGACCCATAAACTGACTATTTTATCTAAAGAATAAAAGCAACCATTTAACCTTAATCAATAATCTAAAAATTTACTTAATGAAAAACTTTTTCTCATTTTCCCTAATGGTATTTTTCACTATTTTTTCATTCAGTGCCTTTGCAACCACCTATTATCTTTCAAGTTCATCAGGCAATGATAATAATTCAGGAACAGACCCCTCCTCACCGTGGAGAACCATTAATAAACTGAATTCGTTTTATAACCTCCGTCCGGGAGACAATGTGTTATTTAAAAGAGGCGACACTTTTTATGGTGGAATTGTAGTGAATAATTCGGGGAGTTCTGGTAGTCCGATTACTTATGGTGCTTATGGCTCGGGAGAAAAACCGATAATCACAGGTTTTACAAATATTACTTCCTGGAAGAGTTTAGGCGGCAATATCTGGGAAAGCACAGATGCCGTTTCTTCGCTTCCTTACACTAATATGGTATCAGTAAATGGGGTAAACACTGCAATGGGAAGATATCCTAACAGCACAGGACCAAATACAGGGTATCTTTCAATTACTTCTCATTCAGGAAGTACTTCGATAACTGCTGATGGTAGTTTGGGATCCAATAATTGGAGCGGAGCAGGTATTGTTATACGAAAAACTCCCTATTTTATAGAAAAGGGCACTATTTCCAGTCAATCAGGGAATACTTTATATTATTCTGATCCCAATACATATCCTGTTCAGGATCATTTTGGATTTTTTATTCAGAATGACCCTAAAACACTTGATGTTGATGGAGAATGGTATTATAATCCCTCTACCAAGAAACTTCGAATATACAGCACTTCTACGCCCAACAATGTTCAAATAGCCTCAATAGATAATCTTATTTCTATAAATCGTAAAAGTTATATCGTAATTGACAATATTGAATTTAAAGGCTCAAATTCAGATGCACTTTATTGCGCAAATTACGGTTCCAATCTTACGGTTCAAAATTGCGATATTTCTTTTGCGGGCCTTTCAGCCATCTGGTGTATTATGCCTAATTCCATTTTACAAAATAATAACATAAGTTATATAAATTATATGGGAGTTGCAGGAACACAGGATAACTTAACTGTTCAGAATAATAATATTAACAATATTAATATGTTTGAAGGAATGGATCAAAATCTGTTATCAGGAGCAGCTATTGGAGTAAGTGGAGCAAATTCAGTTGTTCAATATAATAAAGTTCAAACTGTTGGTTATAGTGCAATTAAATTTGGAGGCCCAAACACAAAGGTGTTGCATAATTTTGTAAGCGGATTTTGTTATATTAAACATGACGGTGGCGGAATTGACATGAGTGCCAGGGACAGAGCTAAAGGAAGTATTATTGACGGAAATATCGTTTTGAATGGAATTGGAGCAGGTCAGGGAACTCCGAACCCCTCCAGTGTTGATTTTGGGGGAATTTTTATTGATGCTTATGGAACAGGTATAACTATTAGCAATAATACGGTTGCAAATATGGCTACTTCAGGTATAAAACTTCACGGAACAAATAATATAATTGTCAAGAATAATACCTGCTATAATAATGGAGGAGCTAGTTGGGCCAAGGGAGGCTTGCAACTTCTTTCAGCTTCGGACTATCTCATCAGATATATCACCATTGAGGGAAATATCTTTTTTGCAAAGACTCCACAGCAATTATCAATGTATGCCTATCCTCCTAAAAGCAGTTTGGATGATATTAAGAACTTTGGATCTGCGAAAGGAAATTTTTATGCTAAACCTATTGATTCAAGTAGTGCTATAAGAGTAGTTAATACTGATTATGACGTTTCAGGATGGCAGAATTATTCTGGACAAGATGCAAATTCGCATGGCTCACCCAAAAGTATTACTGATCTAAACGATTTAAGGTTTGAATACAATGCGACGTCTTCTTCGAAAACAATTAATTTAGATGCTAACTACATTGATGTTAAAAATAATAGCTACAATGGATCTGTTACTCTCGCCCCATATACTTCTGTAGTTTTGATAAAAACCGGCGCTAAACAAAATTCTTTGTTACCAGCTGTGAATCCAAATAATACTGTAAATGGCATAGATTACCAATATTATGAAGGTGATTTTAGTAGTGTGCCAGATTTTTCAAAGCTAACTCTTGTAAAAAAAGGCACTGTTACGAACTATGATTTATCAATATCAAACCGGGCAGAAGGGTTTGCGGTTAGTTTTAGCGGGTATATTAATGTTCCGTCAGATGGTCAATACACTTTTTACACTTCTTCTGATGATGGAACTATGCTATATATAGATAACAATCTTGTAGTAAACAATGATGGGGAGCACGGAGTCGTGGAAAAATCCGGCACCATTGGACTTCAAGCGGGTAAACATGCCATCTCATTAGGTTATATCCAACGAACAGGCGATGCTTCCCTAAATGTTAGCTATTCTGGCCCAGGCATATCCAAACAGTTAATACCTTCTAAAGCTTTCTTCAGAGTTGCTGACGAACTGCTACCCGCTGTTGATGCGTCTAATACTGTAAATGGAATAGCTTATAAATACTATGAAGGAAGCGATTTTAGTGTGGTTCCAGATTTTTCAAAACTCATTCCAGTAAAAACAGGAACAGTGACCAATTATGATATATCTGCAATTCCTCATAGGACAGAACTATATGCAGTAAATTTTACTGGCTTTATTGATGTTCCGACTGATGGTCAGTACACCTTTTATACATCTTCAGATGATGGTAGCTTGTTGTATATCGATGATCAACTGGTTGTAAATAATGATGGGCTACATTCCTCACAGGAGAAATCAGGTTCTGTTGGATTGAAGGCCGGCAAACATGCTATTACAGTAGGCTTTACTCAACAAACCGGAGATAATTCATTAAGTGTTAGCTATTCAGGGCCTGGTATTTCTAAACAGGCTATTCCTTCTGCTATTAGCTACAGAATTGCAGATGGCTTACTTCCCGCAGTAAATCCTTCCAATATTGTAAATGGAATAGATTATAAATATTATGAAGCAAGTGATTTTACCGTAGTTCCGGATTTTTCGAAACTCACTCCTGTAAAAACTGGCACTGTTACGCATTATGATAATCTCTATATTGCAAACCGTCCACAAGATTTTGCAGTGAACTTTAGTGGTTTTATTGATGTTCCTGCAGATGGACAATATACATTCTATACTTCATCAGATGACGGAAGTAAGTTGTATATTGACAACCAACTGGTAGTAAACAACGATGGCGAACATTCATTACAGGAAAGATCAGGGACAATTGGACTGAAAGCAGGCAAGCATGCTATATCAGTGGGGTATTTCCAGCGGAAGGTAAATGCTTCATTAAGCGCTAGCTATTCAGGACCTGGAATTTCCAAACAGTTCATTCCGTCTACTGTTTGCTACAGAGTTGCAACATTAAACAGCCAACGGAAGTACACTGTTTCTACTGGCAGTGAAACGATCTCCGATTCTTTAAAATTGGCTGTTACTTCTGATGACTCGAAATTAACGAGCTTACAAGTAGGAGTTACTGCTTATCCAAATCCCTTTGCCAACTCAATTAATGTGACTATTACAGGAGAGGCTGGTCCTTATAATTTATTACTAATAGATGCATTGGGAAGAACTCTTTGGGTAAAAAAAGGAACTAAAAGTGATGGAACTTATCAGCAAATAATTAACACTTCTTCAATCCAAAAAGGAATATATTTTCTTCGAGTAATTCAAAATAATAAAAGTTCAGTAATAAAACTTGAAAAATAGTCTTAATCAGCGGAAAGGTTGAAAAATAAAAAGGTGATAGTTCATGGGCCGGGTTAAAAACCCGGCCCTTTTTAGTTATATAACTAGTGTTTAAAAAACGAAAGCCTTACCTAATTGCAATTCCTAGCTATTAAATGTAATTGCGTTCCTTAAATCTGACTCGAATTATAATAAATCTCTAATAATTCCAAATCCCGGCAATTGCCTTACTAAGACTTTTTGGTCATCCAAAAATTATCCAATTAATATTTCAATCTTATTATCAATAAGTTAAGCGGAAATGGAAACTTTAAATCATCCCAATCTTATTAAACAAGCCAAAATTAATTTTTGAGGACCTGCACAAGGCAAATACTATTTATTTTATTGACGCGTTAGTATCAGGAATATGCTAAATCAGCATTCATAATCCTAACCTGAAAACCCTGATAGCAAATAGAATTGCTATTTGAAAACCTATGAAAATCTATGTTCTATTGCCAATTATCTTTGGCATATCGTTAAACCTTTGTGCGGAAAATTCAAAGCGCGTTACAGAAGCCAATCAAATTCCAATAGCAAATGCAGGCCCAACTGTAACGATCTATCTTACCGAGACTTCTACTGCAACTTTGGATGGTAGCGGGAGTTCGGGCGATTCTTTCCAATGGAAAGAAATATCCACCGATTATATGAGTGGCGCAACCATCACTTCTCCTAACTCAAAAGTAACTACAGTAACGGGATTGCCACAAGGAGTATTTTATTTTCAAATTTCTGCAGCAACAGGGGGGACTACAGTTTATGACCGAGTGAAAGTAATAGTTAATTATAAGCCCTTACCTAGTAATGTAATTTATACAGCGGGCATCCCATTTAATGACCCTGCTTTTAAAACAATGGTTAATCTCCGGGGAGATACTACCAATTATCTCACCTTTAATCAATCTTATAGGCAATATTGGACTTATCATTTCCCTAACCCAATAACAGGAGCAGATGACTGGTTATATTTAGAACGCGACAGATCAAACGGCATGATGCTCGATAGCCTGAATGGTAAGCTATATACTACGATTGAAAATGGTTATGGAGGTGCTACTGCTCCCAACGGTACAAGGTATGCAAGAAGCCAGGTAAACCTATCTGGATTTACAATTGACACCAATACAACTTACATAATTATTTGGAAGATTTATTTTCCGCAAAGCATCAGCGCTGCCTGGGATCCGGCAGCACCAAATTGGGCAAGGGTTACAATGTGGGATGTTCATGGTAATGATGATTTTTCAGGTCAGTTTGGAATGGTGTTAGCACGCGATTCATTATGCCTTTCCGATGGGATATTTCAACCAAATGGTTCTCTCGTATATCTCCAATCCAAACTCCTTCATCCAACTGTAGATATGTACAATAAAACCAATACTATTCGGATAACTTACCGGGAAGGCGCGGGTTATCCGGGACAAAAGGCATTTATAAAAATAGAAGTGAATGGAGTACAGAAGTACTTTCGAAATTCAGGACAGGTAGGGAAAACCCCACAATTTGATTACATGAAGGTTACCGGACTTTACGATTATTCAAACCGACTTGTTAATCCGAATAATACTAGTTATAAGCGGGTTTCTCTGGTTACTGAAGATGCTTCAGTTTATGTTTTACCCGCCAAACCTACTGTGGACGCAGGATCAGATAAAACTATTTCTTCTACTTCGACCTCACTGTCGGGAACTGCTCATGATTTAGGAGTAAGTGGCCAGGGAGTGATTACCTCCTATCAATGGACCAAACTATCGGGGGGAACTGCCACGATCACTTCTCCAAACTCAGCCAATACAACTATAACAGGTTTATCTGCCGGTACTTATCAATTCCAATTAAAAGCTACTGATAATAGCGGGATTTATGGATATGATACCGTGCAAGTGGTTAATACTTTACCTACAAATATCCCCCCGACAGCCAACGCCGGAAGCGATAAATCTATCACGCTGCCAACCAATTCCATCGCGCTTTCAGGAAGTGGCGTTGACACCGATGGGTCGATTGCTTCTTACCAGTGGACAAAAATTTCAGGGCCGAACAGTGGAAGCATAAATAATGCAAATTCTTCTTCCGCAACAGCAAATAATTTGATAGAAGGTGTGTACCAGTTTGAATTGAAAGTGGCAGATAACAAAGGTGCGATAGCGAAAGATACCATGCAGGTTACAGTAAATGAAGCAGCTAATATTGCACCGACAGCCAACGCCGGAAGCGATAAATCTATTACGCTGCCAACCAATTCCGTTGCGCTTTCAGGAAGTGGCGCTGACACCGATGGGTCGATTGCTTCTTATCAATGGACAAAAATTTCAGGGCCGAATAGTGGAGCAATAAATAATGCTAATTCTGCTTCTGCAACAGCAAATAATTTGATCGAAGGTGTGTACCAGTTTGAATTGAAAGTGACAGATAACAAAGGCGCAATTGCGAAAGATACTGTGAACGTGAAAGTAAATGAGGCATTAAATATTCCACCGACAGCCAATGCCGGAAGCGATAAATCTATTACGCTGCCAACCAATTCCGTTGCGCTTTCAGGAAGTGGCGTTGATACCGATGGAACCATAGCATCGTATAACTGGGTTAAGATCTCAGGGCCTTCTGATTTTAGCCTGAATAACTCTTCTTCAGCTTTTGCAACTGCAACTAACCTTATTCAGGGTGCTTACGAATTTGAATTAACCGTAACAGACAACAAAGGAGCCATTGGGAAAGATGTGGTTAAAGTTATAGTAAATAAAGCGGCAAACCTGCCACCATCAGCAAATGCAGACAGCGATCAATCCATTACTTTGCCCACCAATTCAGTAAAGCTTTCCGGAAGCGGCGAAGACAGTGATGGTTCGGTTGCTTCTTATCAGTGGACACAAATCTCCGGGCCGAACAATGGAACAATAAATAATGCAAATTCTTCTTCTGCAACGGCAACAAATTTATCCGAAGGTGTGTATCAATTTGAATTGAAAGTGACAGATAACGACGGGACGTCCGCCAATGATACGATGAAAGTGGAAGTAAAACCAAAAGCAGTTCCGCCGATCATTACGCCACCAACAGCTTCAGCTGGAAAAGATACTACTATCCTGTTCCCTGTGTCAACCGTTATTTTAGCAGGGAACGCCACAAAAGGAAGCGCTGAAATTACATCGTATAGTTGGAAACAGCTTTCCGGGCCATCAGAAAGTGTAATAAATGCACCCGACAAACCAACAGTGGAATTAGGCGATTTGAAAGAGGGAACCTACGAATTTGAATTCCAGGTAATGGATAAAAATGGCGCGACAGCGAAGGATTCAGTGAAAGTGACAGTAGCTCTGGGAAGGTTGGCGCCTGAAGAAGTAAATAATACCATTTCTGTCTATCCAAACCCGGTGCACGACATTACCACTGCCGATATCAACACAGGAAGAGTAAATACGAATGTACTCATCACTGTTACAGATATATCAGGGAAAATACACTATCAAAAACAAGTGCTATCCACAACTGAAAATCTAAAAGAGCAAATCAATATGTCGAATTTAAGCCAGGGTACGTATATTGTTACGATTTTCTTTGACAATGTGATGAGGAAATCGATCAAAGTGGTAAAGCTATAATAGTTTAAATCGATTGTCTAAAGGATTACAGCGATTGATGCAATCCTTTTTTTAGCTGATATAAAATAATTTGGACAAGGGAAAAATGATGTTGTTAAACGTTCAGAATGAAACGATAGGTTCTGCCAATAATAATTTTTAAAAAAATTTTTTTATCTTATCTGAAATGAACAAAAAAGCTATAGTTTTAGAACGAAATAAAGCTGTAGCTACAAATTTCTCATTCCCTTTATCATCAATCCTATAGAATTTAACCATGATCCTGCAGACATTACCTATTATGAAGCTTAATTAAGAAACAGAGTGAGCAATCGATTTAAAAATATCAATTATAAAGAATTTTATAGCCGGGAATTTCTTTTGAAGATGGCTTTTCTTTTTTTTCTTATAATTGTTCCCAATATTTTCTTTTATATTTTTTTGCATGAGAAGCGGATTACAACCGTTTTAATAAACAACCTGTTCTTAATCAGCCTTGCTATACTGCTTTTAAAACAATCTTATCTAAAAATTATTGGCTACCTTCTTTTATTTGTTTTTGTTTTAAATAATGGAGTGGAAATATTTAGTATATCTTATTACAGATCAACGTTTAATGTGGGTATGGCGATGAGCTTTTTGAGCAGTAATGCCCGTGAAGGCTTTGAAATGGCTTCAGGATATTGGTTGGCAATTGTACTGCTATTATTCTATTTTGTATTGATCTGCTTTTCGGCAAATTCTGTTAAAAAATACTTTCCTGCAAAAAGCCTGGTTGTATTTACATTAATTTTCGCAATTTTTCCGGCTTATCTTGTGGGAGTAGAAATTGCAAAAAACCGGAGCAATAAATTATATAAGGAAACGGGTGAATCTGATCTTTATTACTATGTTAACCAAACTCCTCTCAACAGTTTTGGCCCATTATTAGAGGCCAACCATTATCTCGAAATAGTGAAAAAAAGCAGCGAGGAAGATTACGAATATCCTCCTTTTACGCTTGATTCTTCCAATCACATTCAGAATGTTGTGATAGTTTTGGGAGAATCTGCCCGCAGGGATGCCTTGTCGCTTTATGGAAATCCAAATAAAACGTCGCCATTGATCGATAAAAGAATTTCTAACCTACTTGTTTATAATAATGCGGTTTCTCCTGGTGAATTTACAAATCTGGCTATTTGTTTACTCCTGAGTAAGCAAAATCCGGGTTCGGATTTTTCAATCGCGAAAAACAACGACAATATTATAGCGCTTGCAAATGCTACGAAATTATGGCAAACATATTGGGTTTCGAATCAGGAACAAACGGGCTTGTACGTAAATCTTTTTGCCAATATTGACCTTAAGGCCAAACACAAATATTGGACCACTCCAGGTTCTTATGATGAGGCTTTATTCCCTTTTATT
Source organism: Ginsengibacter sp. (assembly GCA_051954975.1). Taxonomy (GTDB): domain Bacteria; phylum Bacteroidota; class Bacteroidia; order Chitinophagales; family Chitinophagaceae; genus Ginsengibacter. The sequence continues at coordinate 300,556 of JBQCHE010000003.1, forward strand.
GATAAGATATTAAAAGACAAAAGTAAAAAGAGATTGATATTCATTCATCTTATGGGCAGCCATGCTGAGCCCAAAATGCGCTATCCGAAATCGTTTGATATTTTTCACAACGATAAGGAAGAATTTAAAAACGAATACAACAACAGCATTGTATACACCGATTTTGTGTTGGATAACATAATAAAAAAGATGGAGGAAAGCAGCAGTGTAGTATTGTACTTATCCGATCATGGACAAAGTATAGAAGATGGAGCGTACAGACACTCCTTAACCAAAAAAGGGTTTGATGTTCCTTTTTTTATCTGGTATAGTGATTTGGTAGCAAATGAAAACAAAAAGGTGGGCAATAACAATGAATACATATCAACCTCCAATCTGTACAATATTCTTGAGAATTTTATGGGAATTAAAGGTCTGGTTCCTAAAAAACCAAATGACTCATTAAAGTTGATGGATGGTTCGATGAGACCTATGTTGTATAGAGATTTAGAGCCTGGACTATAATTGAATCTAAATTTGTCTTTAGTTTTTATTTCTAGGAATTTTATTCCAAATGGATAAGCACGTTTTTAATTGAATAAAAAACAAGACATTTTATTTAAATCTTAATTTCACTTTTACCGTTTTGGATAATATTAAAGCAATCCAAAGTAAAAGTATGGGGACTATTACTGTAAACATACGTGGCTCGGCGGTTCCCAAAAGGCTCCCTCCAAAATAAATAAGGCTTAAAAATAAAAGAAAACGAATAGGGAAAAACAATTTTTTCCAGTTGATTAAGGTCGGAATGAGACAAAAAAGAACCAAAACGACTAAGGTTCCATTAATCGGTAATCTCTTCAGAGTACTTGGCTTCTGAAGAACATAAGAAGCCGGATAATTAAATATCATCCTTCCTGCATTGCTTATACAATTTTGAATAAATTTTAATGGATGAGACTTGATATTTTGAATAGCTATTTTTTTTAAAAGTTCATCCTGGGTTATTCCGTAGTTAAGGCCCTCCTGTACCTGTCCGTTTATTATATTGGCTTCTCTGACTTTTGGATTCTCCAGTAATTTTTCAAAATCTTTCTGATGATTGAGTTGAATTTGATTTTTACTACCAGGTATTCTTTCGGGACTGTCTGTAAAGGGAAATTTATAATAACTTCCGTATTCTTCGGGATAAGGAGTGCTCATCCAATATAAATTGTTACCCCCAAATGAACTCCAGTAAAATAATTTTCCTGTTAAATGATAGGTATAAGCGAGATAGGGTATATTAACAATAAAAGCGACCAATATAACTGCAATAGTTTTTTTATAGTTTAAACTTTTTGTATTGAAAATCCATAAAATTGACATCGACAATAAAAGGACAATCATCACATAACCAAATACTGGTTTGGTCAAAATAATATACCCGAATGTACATCCTGCAAGAAATAAATACCTCCATGTATTTTTTGTTTCAGCACTCTTAAATGCTTTCATCATTGCAAATATTAAAATTGCAATTAGTGAAGGAGTAAAAACCTCAGGGAGTGTGTACATAATGAGCTCAAAATTATTAGGATAGAGGGCCCATATTATGCTGAATACCAGTGAAAATTTATAGGGTAAAATTTGCTGAAGCGCTTTGAATAAAAAAATTATCGAGAAATAAAGGAAAAAAGCATTCATCAATTTTATTAAAATTAATGGCGCATTAAAAGCCACAAGTGGTGTTATGATAAGAGGGTAACCCGGCCCATTTCCTAAATCGATATGAGGAAAAGGTGACGAATAAAAACCGTGGATTAAGTTTTTAGCGTAGGTGATGTATCTTATCTCATCTCCAAAATTCGCATCGTTTGAAAATATGATAATTATTATAATATATAAAATAAGAAACGGTAAAAATAGTATAAATGGATTTTTATTGAACTTATAATCTTTAATCACTTTAATCTGTTTGTGGTGTAAGGAATAAAAATATTTAAGAGATTTCTGATTCGGTCAAGTTGTTTTTTTCTTAAACGAGGTCCCCAAATGAAACAATTCCTCAAAGTACCTCTTACTCTGCAGGGATAAAAAACCTAAACTTAAAAACTGAATAGCAGCAAGGAAAGTAATGCCGCCGACGATAAATGATTGCGGATTTTTCTTAAACTGAATAGCGAGGCTTTCCGAAAAAGTAGGAGTGATCCCTGATGAATTTGAAATATAAGAAAGTGTGTCAACCAGCAGCCAAACTAATTCATAAAGCGACAATAACATTAATACTGTCCCAATAGCTAAAAAGAAAATATATGGCCTGAAAATAAAACTTGACATAATTCCTGAAAAGAAGCCACGAAGCATTTTAATGCTTGATTTTCTTTTGTCTTTATATTTGTTCTGCTCCGTCCAATCCAGATGAGCCGGTATTTCTACCACGCGGGCTCTTAAAATCATAGCCTTGTAAAGAATTTCCGGATTAACCTCATAATCTTTTGTTTTTAGGTTGACCGTTTGAATAAATTCTCTCTTATAAGCCCTTACCATTCCTGTATAAGTATAGTATTTATCCTGGGCAGCTATGCGCATAAACTCGTTTACCCATCGACTCATTATCCTTCTTGTAAATGGAACATCGGTCACTTTTCCACCGGGCATGTATGGCGATGCTATTACAATATCTGAACTTTTTTCAATTAGAACGTCCACCATTTTCTCAATATGATCTACTGAATAGCTTAGATCAATATCCAACACAACTATAATCTCACCTTTTGAGTTCTTAAATCCTGTTTTTAATGCGTTTCCGAGATTCAGATTGGTTGGGTGATGTATTACTCTGATATGCTGATTTTTGTCTGCGAGTGCATCTGCAATTTTACCGGTAGAATCCCTGCTTCCATCATTGATTATAACAATCTCCCAATTGTATTTAAACTCTCTTTCTCTCAGATAAGAAACAATTGTGGAGATATTATTTTCCAAAATCGCTTCTTCATTGAAGCAAGGAAGTATAATACTTATAAAAGGTTTATAGTCAATTTCCATTTTAAAAATTATAACATTAGTTCTGAATAGTTCATGTTATGGCACAACAAAATAAAAATTAATAGTATTTATTTCTTTAGTGTTTCATTCTGTTGAAACAAATACCATTTTAAATCCCGTAATGGATAATTGAGGTTTAATTTTCCAAACATCCAATTTAAAAAGCTAAACAACTCTTTTTTGAGTGGGAAATAGAATGATTTTTCCTTAAGTAATGATAATGCATGGCTGACATTTATTTTTTTGGGTGGAAAGCCCTTAGCAACGAGGGTAAACCCATTTTTTTCAAATAAACGGCACAATGTCTCATCGGAAAACCAGCGGATAACACTCGGAGGGCTGTATTCATGCCAGTTCTTCCCCATTAGCCTCGCATAACGGCTTCCCATATCCCAGGATTCAACCAATACCATTCCATTATTCGCCAAGTTCGTTTTCAATTTTTGCATCACCTTGTCAATTTCATAAAAATGTCCAATTACCTGAATCATAGTAATTAAATCAAACCTTTCCCCGCTTTCAAATGTTTCCAAACTTCCTGTTTGAATGTTCAGATTTAATTCTTCTCTTCCGTAGGACGCCATGGTATTATTAGGTTCTATTCCTGTTCCTTTCCAACCAGATTCAATAAATCCTTTTAAAATAAAACCAGCAGCACATCCTGCATCAAGTATTTTTCCGGGTTTCAAAAACTTCGAAACAATAGCGGCATAGCTTCTCCCATACTTATACAACAGGTCCTTCCCTTTTAAATAGTTTGGGTAACCGGTTTTCCCCTCAAAAAAATAGCCATCAGAATAAACTTTATTAATATGTGTTTTCCCGTCATCTACTTTTGTAAATCGATAAGCACAATTTTTACATGCTATAATTGAGTAACCATTTTTTTTAAAAAGAACCTCTTCCTTATGAGTATTAACACAATTATTCATAGTTAATAACTATTTGAATCAAGCATTCATTTTTTGTAACCATCGGCTTTATTTTGTTTTTAAGGCTTATTTTACAAAAGGATTTTTATAATTCTACTTTTTTAATTCTCATTACATCTTTATTCATCGAAATATAATGCTTATCCATATTCACCACTTCATAATGTCTTTGCAGCTGGCTAATTACTTTCTTAAATACATCAACTTTCTTATCGCTATTTACATTCATCCCAGGAAAAAATGCGAGTTGCGAAATTTGGTCGCCACCTATTAAATCCAAAGGATGAAGCAAAAAACTAATTGGCGTTTTGGTTATTTTACACATTGTAATCGCAGTGTTTAGGTAAAGATTCATTAAAGGTATCGAAATGTTTCCGAGATAAATTAAATAGCTTAAATGAAAAGGTAATTTAAACACCGGCATCGTGGTTACCGGAATTTCTGTTATAGTTTTTCCATTTCCCAAATCCCATTTATATGGCTTTAATTTCCTAAACCCCTCACTAAATTTTCCAAAAAGTTCTTTGCGTGCCTTTTTTTCTTCTTTTGAAAGATCTGATTTTTTAAAATAATACATTCTTGCAAGCGGGCCTAAATAAGTGGGCAGGGTGGAAGCATCAAATTTATAGCCCCTGCTTTGTAACACTTTCAATAAATCTTGGCTCCAGCTAAATCCCGGGCCTCTGAAGCCTGTGGGCTTGTGACCGGTTGCATTCAAAATGGCTTCTTCAGCTTCCCTTATTTCTTTCTCTATTTTTTCATAACTATATGTTTGCAGCCATGATTCGTGATGATAAGAATGATTCCCTATATCGTGGCCCCGCTCTGCAATCATCCGCAAATACTTTCTGTTGTCTTCGCTCTCAGTATCTTTTCCGACGATAAAAAAAGTAATCTTCAGATTCAGTTCATCCAGTACGTTCAATACATGCGGAACGAAAATATCAAAATAGGAAGGATATTTATCCCAGCCTTCGTCTCCATGAATTTTCATGTATGACCATTGATTATCCAAATCCAGCGAAATGCTCGCCAATGGCTTTTTCTTACTCATTTATTTAAAATTTCCTTCAGTTTAGTTTCAGCTACCTGTATCGTTTCATTTACATTCAATGTTCCATTTATAATCTGTGCCGAATTAATAATAAAATAATTTTGGATGGATGTTGCTATCCCCGGAACTTTTTTCGAATAATTAAGCGTGGGCAAAGCAAAAACAATTCTCGCTTTCGACACACCCCAGAAATGCAAATCTTTTTCTGAAATATTGGGATACATTTTATACAACGAACCCAAAAAAATTTCTTTCAATTCGTTATCATTTTTTGCAAACAGCTCATCATCGGGATTTACATATTTTGGAAGATAAACCAGATGATTTCCTTTCGTTTCTTTCTTATCTATCAACGCTGTCATTTCTATAATGCCGGTAAATGGTGGCCATGCATCGGTTATGTTGGTCACATAATAGGGAGAAATCTGTTTTGTCAGCAATACAGATGGACAAATTACTCCTAAATACTTTATTGATTCGTGCTGTTGCTTTTCGCTGTCTGAAAGTTGCGGAGCAATCCTGACGGATTCTTTTGAAGAGAGTGTAGAGATAACATTATCAAACTGATAGGTGTTGCCATCCGAAGTTGCCAAAATAAAATTTCCGTTTATTTCTTTGTTTACTGTTTCTATTTTTGAATCATACTTAAATTCAACACCCATATTTTTAAGATGTTTCGCAAATTCGTTGTTGATTCTTTCATAGCCCCCGCTCACATATCCAAACATTTCTTTTTTCAAACCGCTTTTTCGCGCGGCATACATTCTTTGGATGGTAGCCCAAATAAATGCTGCAGAGGTATTTTTATAATTCTCTCCAAGCTTCGCTTTCAACAGCGGCAACCAGATTTTTTCGAACACCCTTTTTCCTGACCATTTGGTAAGCCAGTCTGCAACAAGAATATTTTCCAGCTTGTGCCAGTTTTTTATTTTAGACGCAGCAAAAATGGTTAATCCTAATCTGAATTTGTCAATAAGATTTATTGGCGGAAATTTAAAGAACTCCACAAGGTTCGACATAGAATACAATTTCCCATCAGAGTAAAATCCCGTTTTTGTTTCTACCCAGTTGCATTCGTTTTCCAGCCCAATTTCTTTTAATATTTTTCTCGTATTCAGATCAGACATCAGGATTACGTGGTAATATTTATCCCATACAACGCCATCCATCGACCACGAACTGGTAAGCCCGCCAGCCTTATCTGAAGCTTCAAAAATCGTAACCTTATCTCCTCGCTGAGCAAGCCTCAAGGCAAGTGTCATTCCCATCATCCCCCCGCCAACAATTCCCCATGTCTTTTTCTCACTCATGTCGTTTAGATATCATTTATTATCTGAATCATCTTTTCTGTTACGTTTTTGCCGAAAACGTCCTTTTGTGATTTAGGTTCCCTGAAAGAATCAATCCGGGAAGCAATATCATTGTCTGACGGATTGATGAGCAGGTTCCATTTTTCTGTTACAGTTTCTACCCACTCAGTTTCAGAACGAAGGGTAATACAAGGTTTTTTAAGAATATAAGCCTCTTTTTGAATGCCCCCTGAATCTGTAATTATTTTATTCGCAAAGTTTTCAAGAACTATAAAATCGACATACCCTTTCGGATTAGTAAGCAAAATATTGTCGGGCGGCGAGTAATTTTCAGCCAGCATCTTGCGCGTGCGCGGATGTACCGGAAAAATTATTTTTTCATCCAGCTTACTCATTTCATTCAGCAAATGAGCCAACACTTTGGGATCGTCAACATTATAATTTCTATGTAATGTGAGAAGATTGAATTTGGTGTCTTCCAATTTCAGGTCTTTAAGCACCATTGATTTTTTCAGCGCAATTTTCAGATTGTTTTGCATGGTGTCTACCATAATGTCGCCGGTAAACGAAGTTTTTTCGCCTAAGCCTTCTTTACATAAAATATCTACTGCGGTTTGGGTGGGTGCAAACAAATATTGAGAAACGTGATCAGTCACAATCCTGTTTATTTCCTCTGGCATACTTCTATTGTAGCTTCGCAAACCAGCCTCAATATGAACAATCGGGATGTTCAATTTTGCAGCAATCATGGCGCCGGCAAAAGTGGAGTTTGTATCGCCAAAAACTATTATGAGGTCAGGCTTAAATTTTAGCATGGCCGATTCCAGCATCAGCATCATTTGCGTTATTTGCGCTGTTGGCCCATTACCGTTTATTTCCAAATGAATATCGGGCTCCCTGATTTCCAGGTCAATAAATATTTTTTCAGACATCGCATAATCATAATGCTGACCGGTATGAACAATAATTTCTTCATGACGCCCTACAAGAGCGGATGAAAGTGGGGCCAGTTTGATGAACTGCGGCCTGGCCCCTACTATAGAAAAAATTTTCACGCAGTTTGAAATTTAGCAGTAGAAAAACCTTTTTTTGCCAAAAGACAAGAGAACCCTTTATAGGTCGGGATTTTTTCTATGGGGTCGGCATCTGCAATTTCACAACCTGTAGAGCATGTTTTTGCCAGTCGCTGAACATCTTCAAATTTCACTTTGTTATATTCATCAAAAGCATAGTTCTCATTATAAAAATTAATGAGTCCAACCAGTTCGAGCGCCAGCCCCTTTTCCATCGCGCGGAAACTTTCGTACACAAAATTTACAAACTCTTCAGAAGGCTCTTCTGTTCCTTTGCCAATGCCGGCATACTTTTCCGGGTTATCTGCAAATTGCTTCCTGCTGAAAATATTAGAAGCATCCATAATTCCTTTGACATTTTTATGCGAATTAATCACGTCAAAATGGTCAATATATTCTTTATGAGCAGAGCAAATAAATACATAATCAGCAAAGTCCAAAGCTTTTTTCAAATCGTGGGTCAGATGATCCTGTTGTTTAAAGCGCAGCAGATTCTGATCATCATTTTTTACATAAGGATCGTGCATAATGTAGTCCACATTATTGCTTCTAAGATAATTTGCCAATACAAGCGTAGGCGAATTCCGGGTATCTTCTGAATTAAACCGGTAGGCTACTCCCAGCAGTGCGATTTTTTTATCGTGCAAATTTCCAAATGATTTCTCAGCTTGCTTAAAAGTATAAACAGGCGATTCGTCATTTATTAATCTTGATTGCAGAATGAGGCTTTTAGAATTGTCGTTTCCTTTTTGATTATTTCTCCACCAAAGAAGAATTCCGTCTTTAGGCAAGCAATGCCCGCCAACGCCCAACATGGGAATTAACAAACCGCCGCTCGGAACTGCGTTTGGATCGGAAGATGCTTTGTCGGATTGAGAAAGCATCGCATTCACTTTATCCCTAACCTTATAAAAATCGATATCATGCTCATCACAATACCTTACTATTTCTGTTGAAAAAGCAATTCTCACATCGCGGTAAGCATTTTCAAGTGTTTTTACAATTTCAGCGGTAAGACTGTTGGTTTGAAAGACTTGCGCGTTGGTAACGATATGGCTGTACAATTTTGCAATCAACTTCGGTGTTTCAGGATGCAACCCACCAGCCAGTTTATCTGCATCGCGAATTCTTTCTACCAGCCGCCCAGGCATCACGCGGTTTGGACTGTTTCCCAACAAAATATCTTTGCCTTCTTCCAGGCCATATTTTTTGAAATGCTCGCGAAACAACGTATCCATCGTAGTGGGGGCGAGAGTTGATTCAAAAATCACCAGTGGAATTTTATCTGCCGGTTTTTTTTGCAAAGCCTCCGCTAACTTTTCAAGTCCGCCAAACATGGGGCCATAATCCGGCTCGAAACCTTCTTCATTTTTATCTGTTTGAATAGAAACCAATATTACATCAGCGTCTGAAAGCACTGAAAAGTCTGAGCTGGCAGATAAATTTCCCGCTTCCACTGCATCGCGGGTTATATCATCCAGTTCAGGTTCAATACCGCCAATCACAGATTTGCCGCTGTTAATAGCGTCTACTTTCCAACCGGAATTAACTGAATTTCTCTGCACTACGATAACTTTTGCCGGTTCGTCTGTTCCAATTCTGATTTTCGCTTTTGCAAGCAGAGCTGCCATTGGCATGCCCACAATACCAGGTCCTATAACGCCGATTTTTGAAATTTTCCAGTTATCTACACTGAGTGGTAATTTTTCTTTCACGATTTTAAAAAAATTTAATTGGTTTGAGTTCTTGTTTTAAAACAGTTAATCAGAATCTAAGTAAATCATTTGAAATTGAATCTTCAACTGACAGTAAAAAAATAAATAATGACAGTTTTTATTTTACTATAATAAAAACCAGTTCAATCTTATTTGTCAATAAATTGATTGTGCCACAACTCCAAAGACAACAACCCCCATAAGCCACGGCTAAAGGGTTGCTCGGCGAGGATGAGTTGTTCAACATAATCCGTATTTATCATGTTCCTTTCCCTGGACTTTTTCGACAACAACACATCCATGATGAAATCCTTCGCCTTGTTTTTGGACCAGATATGCAATGGAACCGGAAATCCCATTTTATCTTTTCTCTTCATGATTTCCGGCGGCATAATATCCTTTATTGTTTTTTTCAGAAGATATTTCATTTCCCCACCTTTAAATTTCATGCCAGCCGGCATTCTGGAAATGAGGTCTACTATGCGCCTGTCAAGCAAAGGCACCCGTGATTCAATTGAAACAGACATGCTCACCCTGTCTTCAACCTGCAATAATCCGGGGAGACTTCCTAACATATCAAAGTGAGTCATTTTATTAAAATAGCTCTTGGTACCGGGGTTATTAAAATTGACCGAAAATTTTTTGAAAATAGCTTCGTGCCTGCAATCATTTAAAAAATCAGGCTCAAAAAATTCAGCTGTTGAGCCCATCCTGTCAATCAGACGAAAATATCGCCTATCCATATCGTCAAACGCGCCTTGCTTTAAAAAACTTTTCATCATGGGAACATATTGTTTCAACGACGGAAGGTTGGGAAGAATAGATTCCAGGGAAACTATATGCTCATCTTCTTCATTGGTTTCATAAATAGCTCCTTTTAAAGCCTGCTCCAGGTAAGCCACAAGGTATCTTGTATAACCGCCAAAAATTTCATCGCCGCCCTGTCCACCCAAAATTACCTTCACGTGCTGTGACGCCAACCGTGACACAATATATTGAGGGAAAAGCCCCGGACCGGCTACGGGTTCATCCAGGTGATAAATTAGTTTTGGAAGCAAATCAATAAATTCCTGCTCGGTAGGGAAAACTTCAAAAAGCTCTGCATTCGCTTTTTTTGCGGCAAAGTGGGCATATTGAAGTTCATTAAATTCAGGTCCCTCGTTGAAAGCGCCGCTAAAAGACTTAATGGGACTATTTAGCAATTGCGCCGCCATAATGGTCACCAGTGAAGAATCAATGCCTCCACTAAGATAAGTGCCAATTGGTACATCGCTTCGCAACTGCTGGTAAATTGTTTTCCTTAGTATTTTATCCAACTCTACCACGAAATATTCTTCTGTATGGTAGTGGTCGATGTTGAAATCAGGTTCCCAATATTTAGTTTCCTTTATTTCCCAATTTTTTAAATCAATGGAGGTGTAATGTCCGGGTAATATTTTAAAAATATTCTTAAACATAGTGCCGGAGCCCATAATAAACTGGAACGTCAGATATTCGTACAGATTATCAGGGTCGCTTTCGGCTTTAATAGACGGATGAGCCAGCAGAGCTTTTATTTCACTTGCAAAAGCGATGATTTCATTATCAGAATAATAATAGAGGGGTTTGATTCCAAAGTGATCGCGGGCAATGAAAATTTCATTTTCATTTCTGTCATAAATGATAAACGCAAACATTCCATTCAGCAGGTTGACGAAACTTTTGCCATGTTCCGCATACATGTGAAGAATCACTTCTGTGTCTGAGGATGTTTCGAAGGAATGGCCCTTAATTTTTAATTCCTCCCTTAACTCGATATAATTGTAAATTTCGCCATTGAACACAATCGTACAGCCGTTATAAGTCATCGGTTGCTGGCCACTTGTTATGTCGATGACTGAAAGTCTCTTATGAAAAAATCCAACGGGACCGTCGCACATAATTCCATCTTCATCAGGACCACGATGATGAATGGTGGCAGCCATCTTTTCGAGCAACAACGGATGGGGAGCGGTGCCGTTTTTATTTATGATTCCTACAATTCCGCACATAATAAGCTAATTCGAATCAATCAGTTTCAGAAAAATAGTTAAACTTTATGAACGTAAATTCATTAGGTTTTATTTTAAAAAAATAAGTTAATGGGTTTTTTAGAAATCGGGAAACGTAGCAGTTTTAAAAAGGATAATTTGGCAGGGGATAAAAGTACAAAAAAATGGTCAATAAGCTTTTGAATCTCCCTTAAAAACATAATATATCGTAAGAAACAAGATTCTGATGTCAAGCCACAAGGTCCAGTTTTCGAGGTACCACAAGTCCTTATTCACCCTCATCCTGATTTGTTCAGGATTAGAGATTTCGCCGCGATAGCCATTTATCTGGGCCCAGCCTGTAATGCCTGGCTTAATAAATTGGCGGACCATATAATCGTTTACCACTTTGGAATAATCGGAAGTATGTTTCAGCATATGTGGCCGCGGCCCTACCAGGCTCATTTCGCCTCGAAGCACATTAATAAATTGAGGGAATTCATCAAGGCTGCTTTTTCTTAAAAATTTACCGAGCGTGGTAACCCGTGTATCATCTTTCGAAGCCTGTCGTAAATCTGCGTCTTTATTTTTTCGCATACTCCTGAATTTCCAGCAATAAAATGGCTTTTTGTCCTTGCCGGTTCGCAATTGTTTAAAAAATATCGGCCGGCCCGATTCCAGCAGAATTAGTATTCCGATTAAAGGAATCAGCCATGACAAGAGAAATACAGTAACGAATAAGCTAACTCCTAAATCCAACGCTCTCTTTTTTATCCTGTTTCCCACGTCATCCAACGGTTCCTTTCTTAAAGACAAAATAGGCAGTTCTCCATAATATTCGATATGCACTTCTCGTGTGACGAAAACCGAAAGATTGGGGACTATCCGGAACCTGATACATTCCTTTTCGGACTGGTACATTAAATCATAGATGTATTTATTTTGCTCAGGAGTAATGGTTGAAAAAATTTCCTGGACATTTCTTTCTTTAGCGATCCTAAGCGTTTCATCCACATTTGCCAACACAGGATAATGCGATAATTCCTGCACATTTTCCTCATCTTCCACAAAACCAATTATTTCAGTGTTTAGTGCATCCTGCTCAAAGTGAGAGGCTAATTTTTTTGCCGTTTCATTGTATCCCAAAATCAAAATCTTCTTCACCAAAAACTGGCTATTTTTAAAATACCTGAATATTCCCAAATAAATAAATTTATTAAGCAGAAGTCCGAAACCAAAGGCGGACGTTGAAGAAACAATAAAAAACCTGGAGACAGTTAGCTCCCGTGAAAAGAAAAGGTAAAATAATACCATAATAATCCAGACAAGAAAAACCTGGATAGTCCTTTTAGTGAAATCCTCAAAATTGAAAATTATATTAGGTGAGTAAGTCCTTAAAAAGAAGGCCAACAAAAGCCATGCGCCGTTGGATATCAAAATATATTTAAAATACGCATCAGATGATGCAAAGTGAAACTTGTTGGTAAATACAATCTGAAGAATAAAGAAAACAACATTTAGCGCCACAAAATCCAGCAACAAAAGTGTTATTTGGAGATATCGTTCAAATTGGCGATTCAAAACTTAAATAATTTGAATTTGACTTAATGAATTTTTATAACTACAAGGTAACAGATAACGAAATAAATCAGTCTTTCTTATGAGCACAGCAAATATTTGTTAGGAAACAAACTTCAAATGAGAAATTTGTATTTAAATCCAACTCTGGGTTGTTTTTTTCCCTTTTAACTTTTCTTTCAAAACAAGATAAATAAAAGACGAGTTTCCAAATAGATAACGTTTCCACATCCTTCGCGGCTCTTGTAAGGTGCGGTATAACCATTCAAGTCCACTTTCCTGCATCCATTTTGGCGCGCGTTTTACGAAACCTGATACTACATCAAAACTACCGCCAACGCCCATGATAAAAGGCGTTTTAATAAGGTCCTTATGAGTGTTAAGAAAAATTTCTTTTTTAGGTGAGCTCATTGCCACAAACAGTATGTCGGCGTATGAATCTGCAATTTTCTTGGCAATATTTTCTTCCTCTTCGGCTTTAAAATATCCATTATTATAGCCCGCAATAATTTCACTACCGTATTTTTTAGAATAGGTTTGGATTACTTTATGCAAGATTTCTTCTTTTGCACCAAGGAAAAATATCCGGTATTTTCTTTGTGCCGCCAGCTCTACTAAATTTTCCATCAAATCAATTCCCGCCACGCGTTCCGGAAGGGGTTTATTTAATAGTTGAGAAGCCCAAATAATGCCCTGGCCATCTGCATTAATGATATCACAACTGACAATAGAATCCCTCAGCTTTTCGTCCTTTTGTGCATTTACTACCTTGACTGCATTTATAACGACATGATGAATGGACCTCTTTTCACGGATAGCCTCATCAATCAATGCAATAGTTTGCTTCATCGTGAGCGCATCTACAGGTACATTACAGATATTAATTCTGTTTACTTGCATATTTGTCTGCTTTTAAATAGGTCGATAATGCATAAAACATCCATGATTGCGCCCACCGGATGTATGGAATGCGGGATGTAAAAAACTTATTTATTTGAAAATAGAAATATCCTCTTGTTGATTGCATATTGTTGATTGTCCACTGTAAAACTTTATCAGCCAGTTCTTTATTTTCATGAAACCTATTAAGTTTCACGAGTGTGATAATAAACTGGGCCGGTGCATGAATATCAATGGGGTAAATTGAATTATTATAATATTTTGGAATTCCTTTTTCTGTGAAAAATGTATTGATATAATAGTGGAAACCTTGATCCAGTTGTTTACAAAACTTATTATCGTTGGAATATTTTATATAATCAAAAATACATTCAAGATTGTAGCCAGTATGAAAATTATCTATCCAATGATGATATGGAAGTGTTCCATAGGCCCAGGAACCATCGCTATGTTGGTATTCGCAACAAAAAGCAACAGATTTACCGGCATTTTCAATTAAAATATCTTCTTTGGTAAAACTATAAACCCGCGATAGCAGCCGGCTTCCCAAAAGTGATGCGTTGAACACCACACTCGAATCTAAGGGAGAATAAGAAAAACAAAAATTTGTTTGTTTACTGTAAGTCCTGTTCAAATCGTTTAAGATAAAATCGCACGTGCTCCTTGCAGTTTTCAAAAACCGTGCCTTTCCTGTTAATTCGTACGCGTCCAATAAGGCATTTGCTACAAATACCGACGCCACAACCGTAGGCGTGTTTTTCGGTTGGAAAAAGGCGCGCGCCTGCCAGTCAAAATTATATCCCCAGCAAGCGCCGGAATATTCCTGATTCTGAAGCTCCAAAATCTTTTCAGCAAAGAAATTAATCTTGTCGAGATACTGCTCCTGCTGGTCAATTTGATAAAGATTGCAATATCCGGCTAAAAATAAACCAAGACCTTTGGGATTGTATCCTTTTTTCACTCCGGTAATATTTCTAAAATTTACAGGAGATTTTTTAAAGAACTGTATCCAGGCTAACCTTGGAAACCGGCCTTTTAAAAATCCCGGCAAGGATTGAAAAAAAGAACTGTTAAGGCCGTCATAGGGATCCCAGCCTCTAAATTGATCTTTCTCACAAAAGGCTTCCAGTTTTGAAAGCGATTTCGAAACCAAATCATTCATGAATGTCAATTTCCTGGGGCAAACCCGTTTTGAGGCTATCGATTATTTTGAAGGTAGTAAGAGTAGTAAAATAAATTGACCGGAAGTCAATTGGAGAAGGTCTTCCTTCATTCAAAGCATTTAAAAAGGCCTGAACTTCCTGCTGATGGCCTTTTCCCTGAAGTTTTAAATTTTTCGATTTATTATCGCTATAAAATGTTCCGCTGCGGAAATCGTGAATCACTCCCGTTTTTCCGGCGCTGAAAATTTCAATATGTTCTTTTGGTAGTCCTTTGTCTCCATTGGCAACGTAAGTTAGATTACCAATCGACCCATCTTCAAACTTTACGATTATGCCAATATTGTCATCATTTTTCAAAACAGCATTTTGTGATGAAATGCAATCCGCGTATACTTTTATCGGGCGAGATTCCGTAAAAAATTGCATCAGGTCGATAAAATGGCACATTTCTCCTATAATTCTTCCAGCGCCAATTTCAGGAATCTGAGTCCAATGTTCTTTCGGAATAAATCCTGCATTCACCCTGATTTGAATGACCAATGGTTCGCCCGTTTTTCCAAACAACTTTTTTATTTCGGAAGAAACAGGCGCAAATCTTCGATTATAACCCACCATTAATAAGCCTGCCGATTTCTCTTTTAAATTTTTAATTTCTTCTAATTCTTCGTATGAAATAGCTAACGGCTTTTCGACAAACACATTCTTTTTTGCATTCAAGGCTTTAATAACTAAAGAAGCATGCGAGGAATGGGGAGTTGCTATAAAAACAGTATTTATATCATTATTTTGAATGACATCATTGATATCAGCCGAGCAATTATTAAAACCAAACTTTTCACCGACATTCTTTGATGTAATGCCTTTTGAAGTAACCACGGTGTCAAGCGAAGCCCCAAAAGCTTTTACAGATGGTATAAGATAACTCTGTGCAAAACTGCCAGCTCCGATAAATCCTACATTCAATTTACCGACCGCATGGCTTTCAATATTGATTTTCGTAAGCTTTTTTTTCTCGTTTGAATGATACTTTAGAAGTATTCCGATATGTGGTTCAGGATTCTTGCCTAATACGATATCATAAGCCGCCTCGGCGTGATCGATTTCGAACCTGTGTGATATTAATGCATTGACTTGAATAAGACCTTTGGCAATCATTCCAAGAAAAGCCTCCATATTTCTTTGTTCGGTCCATCTGACGTAGGCCGGAGGATAATCATTACCTAATTCTTCATAATTAGGATCATACCGGCCTGGCCCATACGAACAGGAAATTTTCAATTCCAGTTCTTTTCTATAGAAATAAGGATCCCTTGGGATATCCATTTTTACTGCTCCCACTACGATAATTTTACCTTTTTTTCTACATAATTCAGTTGCAAGAATGACAGGATCGTTAGTCGGGGCCGCCGCCGTTATAATAACACTATCAAAACCTAAACCGTTCGTAAAATTTTCCGCATTATTAATAAGGTTTGGATCGTGTCTATGGAATGCTTTGTGAACACTGATTTCACTAGCCAATTTTATCAAACTGTCCGACAAATCAATTCCTAAGACGTCACATCCATTTGCCTTTAATATCTGACCAGTCAATTGGCCAAGCAATCCTAATCCAATGACGCACACTTTTTCTCCCACAACGGGCGATGCTTGCCTTACTCCCTGGAGTGCTATAGCGCCGAGAGTAGTAAATGCAGCCTCTTCATAAGAAACATTATCTGGTATTTTAACGCAGAGATTTTGCGGAACGCCTACTACCTCAGCGTGCGATGCATAATCCTGTCCTGCACACGCTACTCTATCTCCCGGTTGAAAATTTCCGTGAGTATCTAAAGAGGCAAGTATGATTCCGGCTGTACTATATCCCAATGCTTTTAAAGAATCCAATTTAGTTTGAACCTTGTTGAGCGTTGCTGAAAGCCCTTCTTTTTTAATATTTTGAATAACTTGAGCGACAAGGTCCGGGCGCTGTTTAGCTTTGCCAAATAAATTAGCCTTGGCAACTTTAACCGTGCCTTTCTCTGTTCCTGAACTAATTAATGAATATTGATTTTCAACAAGCACCATTCCTTCAGAGATAGAGGGCAAAGGCACTTCATCCACATATAATTTTCCTGTCTTAAAATTCTGAATGAGTTGTTTCACTATTATTTACCTGTTTTAATTAATCTAAATATTCTCTGCACCATAATTCCAGTGTCAGTAATTGATAAATTTGGTAAGCATTATCTTCTTCGCCTGTTCTATCTTTATAAATCAGGCCTTTTATAAAAGAATAATTGAGCAGCCCTCTTTTATTTACGCTTTCTTCACTAAGCAGATTATCTACCATTTCTTTTAAATCCGATGATATCCACGACCGGATAGGAGCGCCAAAAGAGGCCTTACGCCTGTAAATAATTTTATTAGGAATAAAATTTTCAGCTACCTTTTTTAATATAAATTTTGAAATTCCTTTTTTTATTTTAAAATATCCGGGAATTTGCATCGCTTTTGTGATGACGATTTTATCTATAAATGGCACTCTAACCTCTACGGATGCAGCCATGGAAGCCCGATCCGAGTAGGTTAGATTTAATCCCAGCATGAACATTTGGATGTCTACATTGCATATTTGATTAATGATATCTCCGTTATATTTCGAATAAAATAATGCCTTATGTTCTTCTCTCAATTCTTGAATAGCATGTACATGTTCTTTTTTTAATAAACCAGTTAAATCTTTAGGATCATAATAAGAATAACTTCTCATATAGGCTTCTTCAATTGGCAAATTGGCGAAGCTAATAAATCTTTTAGCCCATCTACCAGGCTTAAAACCCCTGTTTCCGATTTTAACTGGCAATTTTTTTACTATTGTAGAAATTTGCCTTTTAATAAAAGCAGGTAATTTATTATATCGAGCGGCAAGTAAAGTGGCTTTTTGCCTTCTGTAGCCAAAGAATATTTCATCTGCCCCCATTCCTGATAAAAGGACTTTTACACCCCTTTCTCTGGCTGCTTTACAGATAAGATACGTATTAATGGCAGCAGGATCTCCAATTGGCTCATCCAATGCTGAAACCATTTTTGGAAATTCCTTTAATATGTCGGGTGTTATTTGAATAACGTGATGGTCCAAGTTAAACTTTCGGGCAATTATTGCGGCATATTTTTCATCATCCGGCATTTGCTCTATTTTTTTATCTTTTTGCAAAGTGCCAATTGTATAGGTAGATAATTGATTATTTTTCTTTTTTGCGAGAACGGCAATGAGTGAAGAATCTAAGCCGCCACTCAGAAAGCTACTGACAGGCACATCGGCTACCATGTGGCGCAAGACCGATTTCTCTATCGTGTCAGACAGATCAGTGACTATTGTCTCTTCTTCATTTTTATTAACCAAATTATCATCAAGTTCCCAATATTTTTCTATTTGAATGCTTCCATCATTCTGATAAACAAGATAATGTGCAGGCGGAAGCTTGTGGCAATGTTGAAACATGGTATCATTACCTGAAACCCATAAATAGTTTAAACAACTTACCAGTGATTTGGAATTGATTGTCTTGTCAAATCCAGGAATTTTTGTTAAGGTCTTCAATTCTGAGCTGAACGCAAACCCACCACCAATTTGTGTATAAAAAAGAGGTTTAATTCCAAAATGATCTCTGGCAATAAAAATTGTTTTACTGGTTTTATCATAAATAGCAAAAACAAACATTCCAACAAGATACTCGAGACATTTTGGCCCATAACATCGAAACATTTCAAGGACTACTTCGGTATCTGAAGAACTTAAGAATTTAATCTTATTTTCTACCTCGAGTTTCTGTTGCAGTTCCTGGTAATTATAAATTTCGCCATTGAAGATGATAACCAGGTTATCTTTCACCAAGGGTTGGTTTCCGGCCTCTGACAAATCAATAATCGAAAGCCTGGTATGGGCCAGTGAAATATTTTCATCGTTCCAGATTTGTTGATTGTCGGGTCCTCTATGCTTTTGAATTTTATTGGCAGTCTCAGCCAAAAAAATATTATTTTTAAATCCTGTAAAACCTGCTATTCCGCACATTTTTTTCTTTTTAATTCAATGAACGAATGAATAACTGAATTTGGTTATTACTCATGCTCTTTCCAGTAGTTCAATATAAAATCTTTTAAACTCTTGAATTAGTCGAGACTGGTTTTCCCTATCAAAAGAATGTTTATCTAGATCCTTTTCTGCAATCAGTTTTTCTAATTTTTCTTCCATATCATTCAAATTTCTATTCTTAAAAAGAATAACACCTTCCGGTCGTTTTACTACATCAGAAGCAAGCACTTTTTTATTTAAGAACAATCCTTCCCGTATAGTTAAAGAATCACCGTCTGTGTTGGTAGGCCTTACAATGATATCCGATTGCTGCATTAATTTTACGAAGGATAGTTTTTGGGACGTTAAATAAAAATGATCTTTTAAGTTATTTTGAATAATCAATGCTTCATTTTTATAAAATCCTTCTGGATTTTGATCGATTGTTGATACGACAAAAATAAAAACAAACGGTATTTCTTTGTCTACTAATCTTTTTGCAACGTCTATGCACATGTCCAATCCATACAGATCTTCATCATTATATCTTTCTAAACGGAAAGCGTTGGCACTAATTATTACCCTGCCTTTTGATTTGCTTTCTAAAACTAATTCAGAAATTTTTTCCGGCAAATCCGGCTCTTCCTCCTCATTGGGCGGAATGAAAGCTTCTTTGAGAACACATTTCGTTTCAGGCAAAAACAATCTCTCTTTAATATCTCTGTTAACTACAATGATAATATCAGCCATTCTGTAGAGGATTCCATTGATATAAAATATAAATTTTGGTGGATTTGATGTAAAACCATGAAGAACAAGAATAATTTTTTTCCCGAAAATTTTACCAAAAAACAGATTGAGTATCCTTAAGAGATTATTTCCACTATGTATGTAAAATATTTCCGTACTCCTAATTTTCTTTAAATACTTGAGAAAATTTAAACTTCTTAAATTAAAATAATCCTTCTTTCTTACGGGACTTTCATCAATGAAGTCAAAAGAAAAGTTAGCTTTTAATAAGTTAGTAAATCTGGAGATATGAACGCTTACTCCACCATATGGCGGAGGTAATGGCCCGACTATTAAAACCCTTTTCTTACTATGCTTTGGCAAATGGTAATCTATTGGGAGGTTGATTCTTGTTTGGATTTCGGCAGGCTTTCATCTATGCCTTTTTTTATGGATTGACCCACAATTTCCCATCTAAATTTAGATTGTGCATAACAATATCCATTTTCTCCCATTTCCATGCACAGAGAGGGATTATCAAAAAGACGGCAAATAGCATTTGTATATTCATTGATGTTATTATTAATTAAATAGCCATTATATCCATTCTGAATCAAGTCAGGAATAGACCCGATATTATTTGAAATGACCGGTAAACGATAATTCATTGCTTCAACTAAAACAATCCCAAAAGGCTCTCTTAAAGTTGGTAAACAAAAAACGCTTGCTGAATTATAATAAGGATAGATCTGTTCTACAGGGATTTTTCCTAAGATATCACAATTGGGCAATGAAATGTTTTTAGGCCTACATCCCACTATAGTTAATGAAGCATCAGGGTGTTTCTCTAGCACTTTTTTAAAAATTTCCACTAATATTGGGCCGCCTTTTCTCTCCCATTCAACGCCAACAAACAGAATGTTTTTTAATAAATATTTTTTGGGATTAGGGATAGCACTTGTATTGTATTTCACATTACTTCCTGCATAAACCACTAAAGTTTTTTCTTTGGGAATGTGGTATTGAACAGAAAGTGAACGTGCTACCAAACTACCGAAAGTAAATATCGTGGTGGCCTCCTGGTATGCTTTTGCCTCTGATTTTGTAATAAAAGATTTTGAACGCATATATTGACGTGCATCTATATCAGGATAATAGAGATTTGTTTGGGTAGTATGATCTGTATAAATATAATTTGGAATGTTTTTAATCTTACCGTTGAAAAGTGATTGAGTCTGAAAACTAAATTTATAATCTTTATTTTTGCATAGCTTCCTGATTTTTTTGCTAACCAGATTTGAAATATACGAAGTCGCAAAATACCACTGATCCCTTTCTTTCCATTTTTTGTGCCCGGAAATGATTTCTATTCCGTACTCTTTTATAAAAAAATAAATATTTATTAGAAAATGGTGAGCAGAAGTGTCTTTCTTAATTATTTTCCATGCATCTACAGTATCAATTTCGCATTCAGGAAAGTTTGTTTCCAAAATTTTAAAAACTGCAGGATTTATATTTGAAAAACTATCAGTTTTTATAAACAAAATTTTTGAAGACATACTGGCCGGTTAGGTTTAATTTAGATTAGCGCTCATGGTTTTATACCAATCGACAAACTTTTTCATACCTGTTTCAAAATCATATGCTGGATTATAGCCGATTTCAGCTCTTGCTTTTGAAATATCGGCAAAAGTTCTGCTAACGTCGCCCTGCTGCATTGGCAATTGATTAAGCACGGCTTTTTTACCAAGGATCGTTTCTATAACTTCTACAAGTTTTTTTAATGTTATTACTTTGGATTCTCCAAGATTGTATATTTTGTATCCTTCCAAATGATTAAGGGCACATGAAATTCCATTTACGATATCTTCGATGTAAGTATAATCCCTGGAGGAGGAACCGTCGCCATAAAAAGGAATGGGCTTATTTTCCTGAATAAGTTTTGTAAATTTATGAATAGCCAGATCAGGGCGCTGCCGGGGACCGTACACTGTAAAAAATCGTAAACAGGTAATGTCAAAATTGTAGAGATGGCTATAAACATGACATAAAAGCTCTCCACTTTTTTTGGTGGAAGCATAAGGAGAAATAGGGTTATCCACGCGGTCATCTTCAGAGAAAGGAACCTTTTGATTATTTCCATAGATAGAAGACGAGGAGGCGAAAACCATCTTTTTTATTCCATTTTTTCTCATTGATTCCAATAAGGAAATGGTGCCATTAATATTAACATCGTAATATTCACTAATAGACTCTATGGAAGGCCGCACACCTGCTTTAGCTGCAAGATGGATTACTACATCAACCTGGTTGGAAGAAAAGATTTGATTTAAAGCTTTATCATCCCGAATATCGGCTTTATAAAACCGGAAATTACTGTTTTGGTTTAATTGTTCCAGATTTAATTCTTTCAATTTATAAGAATAAAATGAGTCAAAATTATCTACGCCAATAATTGAATTCCCATTCTTTATTAAAGACTCACAAGTATGAGAACCTATGAATCCGGCGGCCCCTGTAATTAAAATCTTCATTAATTATTATTTTCCTTTATTAGTTTCTGATAAACTTTAATATAATTCTCAGTCATTACTTTCAGATCAAATTTTTTGTGGGCAATTTCCAAGGCATTGTTTCCTAAACGAGATCTTAGTTCCTTATTAGCTATCAGTTTTTCGATGCATCCGGCAAGTTCTTCCGGATTTCCCGGTGAAATTAGAAAACCATTTTGTTCATCAATAATAGCTTCATTTGTTCCTCCTCCCCCTGTTGCGATTACTGGTTTCCCTAAGGCCATGTACTCTATTATAGAATTCGAAATTCCTTCTCCATGAATTTTGGCATTACTGAGAAGCACTCCAACATCAAATAAGTTGACAATTTCTTCCACATCGGTTCTTTTCCCTAAAAAAAAGATTTTGTCTCGAAATTCTAAAGGGACACTGTTTTTTACTTCATTAAACTCAGTGCCGTTTCCCACTAAAACAAACCTTAAAGAAGAATAAATGTTCAAAAGAGATAGAGCCGCTTTTATTAAAGTTTTATAATCTTTTCTTGGTTCAAATGCAGCTACCATTCCTATGATAAAACTGCTCTTATTATCATCTCCTAATATTTCTTTCCTCAAAATATTTGCATCTTTAAGATTTGCAAAACGATTAAAATCCATTCCATTATAGATACAACAGGATTTTAGATTTGTTGCTCCATAACCTTCCAGGCCTGCGGTAGAGTTGCCTATTATTTTATCTGAAAAAGGGAAAGTTAACTTAGCTCTAAGCCAGCTTTTATTTAAGAGATTCCTCTTTACAGGAGTATCTGCAACCATTCCGTTAACTAATTTGATATGAAGAAGTTTGCAGGCAGGAACAGCGATAATGGCTGTCATATCATTCCAGCAATGAACAATATCAGGTCGGTATCGTTTACAGATATTGTAGAATTTAGGAAATACTGATAAGTCCTTTTTTGTTTTTCTTATCAGGAAATGAATAGTTATATTGAGATTTAAAACTTCTTTGTAATGAATTTCTTCATCCATGGTCACTAACTCAAACTCAATGTCAGGCAATAAATTGAGCGCTTTCATAAGTTCAGTTAGCCTCCTTTCCTTACCACCCGATCTTAAATTATCAATAAAAAACAATATTTTCATGAAGGAGGATTCTGTTTAATAGTTTAATTTCCGCAGTGAATCTGTAAGAAGGAAAACGGTAATTTGATTGGTATAATTCATTTTTTAGTGATTAAGCACCCATCATTTATCTTAGAAGATTTAAATATTGAATATTTGTTTATTTACTCAGTTTTTAAAATAATATTTTTATCCGCGATTTATAAATTACTAATTCTCCAACTTTTTCAAAAAGTCTTCTATAATAAAATATTGAGGATTAACAGTTGTTTGGTGCCATAGCAGATCACTATCCCAATATCCCGGGCAATCGTCGTAAAAAGATCCCATAATAAAAGAATAACTTATTTCAACTATTTTCGGATCATTATTATCAACCACAAAATCAAAAGCCACAGATTGCGTTTTTAGAGATTTGGCTACCCTAAAGGCTTGAGCAATAAGATCTACAGGAAAAAGTTTTGGATCGTATTCTTTAATGCCACTTCCAGATGCTCTGAAATCTCCTTTCCTGCACATTCGCCTGACGCCAAAGCATCTTTCGCCAATTACAATTAAACGAGTATCGTAATCATTATTGGGAATAAAATCCTGGAAATAAATATATCCTTTTTGTTTTGGTGCGAATAGCTCAAATTCAGTTGGGATAAGTAATCGGCCAAATCCACCAATTACTTTTTTTACGGCTGCTAAATTCTTATCTCTTCTAAGTCCCCAAAAACGGTCTTTTACGCTAGAAAATCGGTTGCGTGGTAAAAAGCCTGAGCCAAAAGCCTTTCTAACTAGTCTCCTGGCAGCACCTTTTGTTTTGACAAGTTTTACATTGAGAGAACCTGCACCTCCCCTTAGTTTAAACACTTTTGGAAAAGAAGTTTTCTTAATCCAATCCAAGGCTTCATTTTTTGAATAAAAGATATATGTTTTTACAAAAGGGGCATTAATAGTTTCTAAAAGGTACTTTTGGCCTACTTTGTCATCAAAATGCCAGCACGTATCTATATTTGGGAAAACCTGAATGTTACTTTTCTCCAGGGATGTTATTAATTGGCGTGCAAATAGTGTTGCCCTGTAATCATCCTGAACCCAATGCCACATTAACCCGTTACAATCTTTAATCTGATTGATTATATCCGTGTCATAGCAATTTACTTTTTTAAAATTTATATTATTTTCCTGACAATATGTAATCCACCGACTGCTGAAACTTCCCGAATCGTCATGTATGGCTAATTTCATAATATTTATTTAAATAAAAGACTCTTTCCTGTCTTCAACACGAGTAAAAAAATTTTCGTCCAGGCAATTATTCAATTTTGTAAAAAGTCAAAAAGTTTTTTACCATATAATTGGTAATTGAAATTATTGCTTGCTATTTTATATCCTTCTCTTCCGATTCTCTCCGCATTTTCGTCTGACAATGCATAGACCAACTTATCGGCAAAATCCACAATGTCATCCGGTTTGGAAAGATATGCTGATTCTTTATCTATTAAATATTTTGGAATTTCCCCTGTTATGGTAATTACAACTGGTTTGGCGCTTGCTAAATATTCTCCAAGTTTGGTCGGAAAGCCCGCTTTTGCCTGCGAACTATTGGGTCTTGCGAGGACTAAAAAATCAGAATTCAATAGAATAGAGGGAACTTCTTCAGCATTTTTTTTACCCAAGAAAATTATTGTATCATTAAGTCCCAACGTTTTTACTTTATTCTTTAACCGGATCATGTCTCTTTCGGGCGCAGATCCAACAAGTTGAAGAGTGGTTTTTTCATTTTTTTTCTTTACTAATGCCATCGCCGCTATTAAGTTTTCAAGGCCATCTTTGTTGCCGCCCATATATCCAACATAAGTAATTATTTTTCCCGGATGGTCTTTCAATTCAACGTTTTTAAATCTGTCCAAATCCACAAGAATGGGAATTTGAATTATTCTATCTTTAGGCAAAATTGATGAATAAAAGTAATTTAACTGATCGGATATAACGATGACGCTATTATACATTTTCATTTTTAATTTCAAAAGAAAATGATGATAGCTTTGAAACTTTTTCCCATCTACAAACGAAGGGATTTCATTACATTCTCTCACAATTGTTATTTTCAGCATTTTAAGAAAGACAAATAAGAGTAATTCATCCCAAAAGTTAGTATTAAAAAGCAGGACTTTAAAACGATGCTTTCTTTTTAGCTTTCGAAGCACGAAGATTGTATTTAAGATTCCTTTGCTCTTGTTTATATTTCTGATTAAGAATCTTTTTTCCCGCATAGGTGTTTTCTGTGCGAAATAGAAAGGGATGCCTTCGTTGCGGGCGAGGTAGCCGAATTTTGGTTTCTTAGTAAAAGTAGAATGTAAATTGATTATAAAGGGAAAGCCACCTTCATTTTTCAAGGCCTTACAATAAAGATGAACTCTGTTTGAAACAGCTGTATCTCCAGGGTAAGCTAATCTTCCAATAATTACTAAAGTATCTTTTTTCTTAAAGCTCAAAATATTGATATTGTCTAAAACTTAATGCAATATTCAAGTTATAAATTCGGTTACTGAAAAGTTAATTTGAATTCATTATTTGTTAATTAATATAATGGGAGAGATCACGAAAAGTATTTTCTTTTCTCTTTTGAAAATTATAAAAATAGTCCATCACTACATAACCAATAGAAATTGGATAGTGCAATATCAAATTAATATATTTAGTATAATACATGCTTTTATTATTATTGTATAATATTATTAGCAAGTGGTGTTTTAATTTAAATATCCTAAAAGTATCTTTCAATTTTAATTGATAATACCTGTGAACTGCATTTTTAAAAATTATCATTGAATCTCTTTTAATTATTTCTTGTTTTCTTTTTGTTAATTGTAATTCTCCATGAGAAGAATTATAAACTGCCCCAAAATGATTAGCAAAACCTCCCTTGTAAACTTCACTTATACGCATCCATAGATCACCATCTTCACCATTTGAGTAGGTTTCATTAAATACTCCTACATTTTCAAATACTTCTTTTTTGAAGATAAAACTATTGGTATGAACTATATGGCTACGTGAAACAACAGGATTTTTTATATCCCTTTTATTTACTTGTGGATAGGTCCATTGCCGGAAAAGTCTTTTGCCATTTTTTTCGGTACATTCAAGCACACGACAGAAAACAAAACTTAGGTCGGGATTTTTTAGTAAAACTATTACCATTTTTTTGAAATGATCCTTTAGAAAAAAATCATCTGAATCAAGGAAACATATTAAAGATTGTGTGGCAGCAGAAAGTCCTCTGTTTCTTGATCCCGCGGCGCCTTGGGAAAGACAATTGCCTGGCTTATTAATTATTTTTACTTTTTCACCGAATTGCGAGGCGATTTTTAGTGAATTGTCGGTAGAGCCATCATCAGAAACGATAATTTCAATTACCCCATTATAATCCTGTATTAAAATGCTATTAATTGCTTCAGCCAGAAACCCTTCTCTGTTAAAAGTTGGTATAATCACACTTATCCCCGGATATTTTTCCATTGGCTCAAGATTAATTCGTCAATCTGAAATCATTTCTAAAGACTCTATTAAGATATTCGTTACTATAATTTCTGATTTTTTTGTTATAGCATATCCCAACGGAAATCCATACGATAATGTATTGCAAATCAAAGCTCTCCACGGTTGCCGGATACAGGCTTATAAGTGCTATTAATATCCAGATGGCGGCAGCTTTCGAAAGTAGATTATTTGAAAAAAACAGGCCCAAGATGACAGCGGGAACTAATATCAGCAAAAGCAAAATCAAACGTACAAGTCCGCCTTTTAAAATTATTTGAAGGTATCCCGTTTCGATAAGTGACCTGTAATCTGTATCCAGATCAATGTTCGGGCAATAATATTCTCCATTTATCCCTCTTCCGATTATCCAGTCCTTAGCATGCATATCATTGTAAAAATATAATTCGACTCCCGTTCTTGTATCCTCTTCACCTCGTTGGGCAATAAAATTTAAAAGCTTATTGTTGTTTATATTATAAATGCTAGTTGCGTACAGAAGACCAAATGTAATAACGAGGGCAGAAAGATAAATAGTCAGAATTTTTTGTCTTGTGGAAAAAAGATAACCCCAAAAACTAAAAATCAAAGTACTGGCCAGGATCAGAGATAGACCTCTTCTGGCGTGGTAGACAGAAAATAAAAGAGCAACAGCCATTGTTATTAACGCAAATACCTTTCTCGTGTTGGAATGATATTTATGGGTAAGCAAAATGAATCCGGATGGTAAAGCCAAACACCAGGCGAGGTTCTCAATTACATTCTTATTTTGGCTGGATCGATCTAATAGTTCTCCTATGTATAACACATCGCTTATAAAAAAAAATATTGCAAAAATTATAATAACGTCAAACACTTTTTTATAAGAATTGAAATCCTGTGGAAATAAAAGGATCAAGGGGACAAAGTAAAGCAAGATTCCATAGTCTGGAATAAGAAGCATATACATCACAGACTGAAAGTCAAGGCGAATACCTCTCAATATCGTTAATAATACCCAAAAACCGTAGACAGGAAATACAATCTTCAGATAGTTATTCTCAATTCTTAATCTTATTAAAAATATTGAAGTACCAAATACAAACACAAGTGACAGTAATTGCAAATATTGGCACAACTTTTCACTTACGTGAGAATTTCCTGTTAAGACACTACAGACTGAATAAACTGTAAATGCGCCCCAAAATAAATTGGTTAGAAATAGTTGTCTGGGAGTAGAATCGGAACTGTTTAAAACTACTGAGTTCAAAAAATTACTGTTTTTTAAGATAGTGCCTTTTCATATGATTGCGCGGTTTGAGCAGCGCATTTATTCCATGAAAAATTTAGTAACCGCTTTTGGCCAGCCTCTATCATTTTTTTAGAAAATATAGGATCATAAATTGTTTTTCTAATCGCACTTCCCATGCTTTCAGGGCTTAATGGATCGAAATAAATTCCTGCCTCTCCAGCAATTTCAGGTAAACAACTTGTATTGCTAAGACACACAGGACAACCATTAGAAAATGCCTCTAAAATTGACATACCAAATCCTTCATATTGAGTAGGATAAACAAAAGCAAGCGCATGAGAATAAAGCTGATTCAATCTAATTTCATTCACTCCTATGGCAATTGTATTTTTAAGGATTTTCATAGCCTTCAATTCTTCTAATTCTTCTTTGGAGAAGGGAGCGCCTACACACACTAACTTCAAATCCTCATCCTCTGACACCAGAATTTTGAATGCCTGGGCCAGATTTTTAAAATTTTTATATCCAGACCTTGCCCCTACGTAAAGAATATAGCGTCCATACGGATTTAAATTATTTTTGACGTGAAATTTATTAAATCCATGATAAACGATATCGATTCTTTCCGGAGCAACATTTAATATATTGATGAGATCTGCTTTGGTGTTTTCACTTATAGCTATTATCCGCCTGGCGTTTCTTATTATTTTAGCCATTTCAGCCATCTGCTCTTCTTTTCTCTGCACGTTATTAAATTTAAACACTATCAAATCATGGACAGTAACTATGTAGGGCTTTTTTACAATATTTACAAAATAGGGATCAAAATAAGTGGGATGAAATAAGTCATATTTATTGGAAGAAATAAGACCTTTGGAATAGAGTTTATTTAACCGATAAAGTTTGCTTTTAAGATGGCCCCTGACTCTTGATTCTTTTTGGGGAATTGGAAAATACAACTTTTTAAAAAAATCGAAATCGTCTTTTAAATGTTGATTGTCTGAAGCAAGAACGCCCAGCAGGTAACTATATCCTTCAGGAAGATGTTTTATTAATTCACAAAAATATTTAGTAATACCACCATATTTTTGACGGTTAAACATTTGATGATCATACAGAATTTTCATATCCGGTAATTGGTATAATTTTATTTTATCCAAATGCCCTGCTTTTTCTTGTTGACCACCATATGGTATTGAACTGGCGCAAGTATGAGGCCGTTAAAATTGCAAAGGATAGATGCAATAAATAGTGAAAAAGGCCCCAGGTGATAAAATTTAATAAGTAAAATAGCTATGCCTATATATACAAAAGGACTTGCAAGGCATGCAATAAATTGGATTCGTAATGCATTAATACCATTTAAAAAGGAAACATAAGTGTCAGCAAACATGGTAGTTATAAAATATAAAAATCCGAATAAAGACAAATAAAAGCTGATATGCACCTTTCCTTTTCCTAACCATAAGTCATAAACGGTTGAAGAAAAATAAAGCATTATACAACCGCATAGAATTAAAAGTAATGTTATCTGGTTGTATTTTTTAATACTTTTTTTAATCCAGGGAATATCATTTTTTAAAAACGCTTCAGTGGAGGCTGACCAAAAAGGTGTGAGAAAAATTACGAACACCATTTGCAAAATATTGAAATATTTGTAAACAATGTTATAGGAAGTAACTTCAGCAGTGTTGAAATTCCTGGCAATGATAAAATTTGCGGTTTGATATTGAATGATTCCTGCAATTTGTATCACGAAAAATATGAGGCCTAAGTTGAACAAGCCCTTTGCATAAGAGAATTTTACTTTGTATATCGAAGGTTTAAATTGCTTGTACGATGTTTTAAAAAATACAATACTTCCCAATAATAAAATAAACAAAGGAGCAAAACAGAAAACAGCTCCCAGTTTTATTAAAGAGCCCGTAGTAGTCTTAACCAGAATAAAAATACAAACGAGTGAAAAAAACGAACCTAATACGGTCAATAACGAACTTAATGCCGGTTGCTGGTTTGCAATTAAAAGAGTATTTATAATCCTAATCACAAACTGGAGACAGAAATAGGAAAAGACCATTAAAGCCAGAATGGATACTTCTCCACGCATCGATTCTGATACATTTAAAATCCCTGACCAATCCAGGTATTGATTAACAACTAAAAATATTGCCCATAATAACGTACAAATAATAGTCAGAATGGCATAGGTGGTACTAACATATATTTGTGCAAGTTCGGTGTCGCCTTTAGCTACGGCTTCGGCAAATTTATTCCTTAATCCCTGGGTAAGCCCTATATCAAAAAAGCTAAACCAAACAACAATGGAACTCAAGGTTAGCCAAATACCATATTGAGATACATTGACATAATTGATGGCCAAAGGAACCATTACTATGCTTATGATAATACTGGAACCTTTAAGAAAAAAAGAGCCAATAATATTTTTTTTAGCCTTAACGGTCCTTTCCTGGCCCTGGTTTATCTTGGCATTAATAAAATTGACCGTTTTAAAAACCCTTTCTTTAAAAGCCATATTTGAGTTTAACAATGCCATTTTTAAGCAAATCGAACAATTCTTATAAAAAATATTTTCTGTCCTGGCTCATCTTATACGTCGCCAAATCGGAAACTACCATTTCCTTCACCATTTCAGACAGGCTGTGAGTAGGTTGCCACCCTAATTTTTCACGCGCTTTTGTAGCATCACCTATTAATAAATCAACCTCTGTGGGCCTGAAATAATTAACATCAATCGCCACTACTTCTTTTCCTGTTGGCAATTGGTACTTATCATTTTTACAGGATACAACAATTCCCTTTTCGTCTTTTCCCTCTCCTATAAATTCTATTTCAATTCCTGCTTCTAAAAACGCCATTCTTGTCAAATCTCTCACAGTGGTTGTTTTTCCTGTTGCAATTACAAAATCTTCAGGCTCATCCTGTTGAAGGATTCTCCACATTGCATCCACATAATCTTTTGCATGCCCCCAGTCTCTTTTTGCGTTAAGATTGCCCAGAAACAAGCAATCCTGTAAGCCCTGTGCTATAGCAGCTACCCCGCGGGTTATTTTACGTGTTACAAACGTTTCTCCCCGAAGCGGGCTTTCATGATTAAAGAGAATTCCGTTGCAGGCAAACATATTGTACGCTTCCCGGTAATTTACAGTAATCCAGTAAGCATATAGCTTTGCTACGCCATAAGGACTGCGGGGATAAAAAGGAGTAGTTTCTTTCTGAGGCACTTCCTGAACCAGGCCGTATAACTCTGAAGTGGATGCCTGGTATAGTTTCGTTCTCTTTTCCATTCCCAAAATCCGCACTGCTTCAAGAAGTCTTAGAGTCCCTATTCCGTCTGCATTGGCAGTATACTCGGGATTATCAAAACTAACTTTAACGTGGCTCATCGCAGCTAAATTGTAGATTTCATCAGGTTGCGTTTCCTGCACTATGCGAATGAGATTCGTACTATCAGTTAAATCACCATAATGCAATTTGAAATTAGGCTGGTCCTCGTGTGGATCTACATAAAGATGATCAATTCGGTAGGTATTAATAAGAGACGACCTTCTTTTGATACCATGAACCTGATAACCTTTGGATAAAAGCAATTCGGCCAGGTATGCACCGTCCTGCCCGGTAATACCAGTAATGAGTGCAGATTTCATTATTTAATTTATGATTTTGGAATGAAATAAAAAATTGGGGAAATGAGATGAGGTCTCTAAAAGTTAAGCGGATTCATTCCATAAGGGCTTAAAAAATTAAGCAGTGTATTTTTAAAATATAATTTAGAACTAAAAGTTCGTTTACTGTGTTTATTGCAGGTGCAAGATTGCTTCCGGCGATAAAAGAGGTTGCAAAGATTTCTTCCCTCCAATTTCTGCGCTCAAAACAAGACCCATCACAGGAAGATTCACTTTAGCCACAGTATTTTTTATTTTTAAAACATTTTCGGAGTAAGAATGAGTTGCGCCGTCAATCACATGTGACAAGCTGCTACCATTCACTTGAATTTTTTGAACTTTTATATCACTAAAATTTTCTGTAAAGTCTTTGATTAATAAAATATCATTTTCTGACACCAAAGCTGGACGCTGCTTCCAATACACGAAATTTATCACCTTACTCAAGGACAAAATAAAGTCTTTCTCACTTTCCGAAATTTTTACAAATAAGTAATTCGGGAGCAGTGGAACTTTCCGAACTTTTGCCTTTCCATTTTTGAAAGCTACAACCGATTGTAAAGGATAATAATTTTCGATTTTCTTTTTTGAAAGCTTTGAGGCTACTTTTTCTTCCCAATTAGTTTTTGTATAAATCAGGTACCAATTCTTCTGCATAATTTAATTATTAAAATTTAAAACTGCAGCAATTCAAAGGATTGATATTTTTAAAACCAGGCACGGCTTCGCCGTTCTCAGTCACATTTTAGTGAATTGAGCTTAGTTATTTTTCATGGTATAAGATTTATTATTAGATGACTTCTTTTTTCTCTAAAATCCTGCGATCTTTATTTCCGTATACATAGTCATAGCCATAGCCATAATTGTTCTTAAAAAATCCCCTCATTTTCACTCCATTAAAAATAATAGCAGGATTATTAATGGGATTAATATGAATGTTTTCATCAATCCTCCGGATTAGCATTTTTGGTGTATAATTATGCCTGATTACATATAATGTTGCATCGCATAAACTGGTTAATACATAGCCATCAGTTACCAATACAATCGGTGAGGTATCGATGATGATATAATCGAATATATTCTCAAGATAATTAAGCAAATCAACCACTTTGCCGTTTGACAAAAGTTCTGAAGGGTCATTAGGAAGATAGGCTCCTGCCGAAATAAAAAACAAATTTTCGTGATGCTCAAGCTGTTTTATGATATCCTCAGGGTCTTTTTCTCCCTCGAGATACTCGGTGGTGCCGGCTTCTCTGTCCACATTTAATATTTTATTCAGGGTCGGATTGTTAAGATCCATATCTATTAATACCACTTTTTTGCCTGTCAAAGCCAGGCTCATTGCCAAATTAGCTGAAATAAAACTTTTACCTTCCCCGGATATACTTGAAGTCACCAATATTTTTTTGTGAACGGAATCAATTCCCAGAAAGGAAAGAGATATCCTTAGTTTTCTAAATTCTTCAGCTACGAAGCTTCTTTTTCCTTTTTCAATCACAATTTTATCCTTAGACTTATCAAAAGCTATTTCACCAATAATTGGAATCGTAGTTAAAGACTCAATTTCATGCCTGTAAAGCACCTTTCCGGTAAGAAATTCCTTAATAAATATGAGCGCTCCGGCGATTCCAACGAACAATAAAACCGAGATTAAGGAAATCAGCGTTCTTTTTGGGCTAACAGGGCTTGGTGAGGCTTGCGCATAATCAACTACTCTGCTGTTTGAAACCGCCGACGCATATGCGATTTCACTTTCCTCTTTTTTCTGAAGAAGAAAAGAATAAAGATCACTTTTTATTTGTTGTTCCCTGCTGATATCCAACAATTCACGCTCTTTTTTAGGAACAGTTTGCAGGACCGATTTATAAGCCTGATTTGTGGCGTTGATATTTTGTTTACTTGCCAGAAGGCTTTGCCTCTGGCTACTTATATTGCTTAAAATGCTGGGTTTTATTTTATCGATTCTATCCGCGATGGCTACTAAACTAGGGTTGTTTTCGCCTACTGTTTTTCTTAAATTATCGTATTCAAGCTCAGAAGCATATAATTTGTCCACCAACTGACTAAGCATGGGATCAGAAACGCCCAAAGTAGAGGGTACAATGCCCCCTTTACTGTTTTTATTGGATTTCACAAACTCTTCTACCTTATCCAGGACAGCAAGCTGCGTGTTCAAATCTCCTAACTTTTGATCATTTGCACTTACGTTTTGCAGAAATAACTGGCCTTGCGTACTGATATCAACTGCCTGGTTTCCTGATTTATATTGCTGTACCTTTCTTTCAATACTGTCCATGTCCTGAGCCACAAGCGCCAGCCGGTTATTCACAAATTCAAGCGTATTTTTAGCAAGTATGTCTTTTTCTTCGTTAGCAGATTGTTGGTATGAATCAATAAGCTGATTTAAAATATTTTCGGCTCTCAAAGGATTTTCATCCCTGTAATATAATTCAACAATTGAGGAAAGTTTATTTGCTGCCTGCACGAATAAACCAGGTAAAAACCAGGGGGCAACCACTTTCGGACGATTCAAGGAAAAATATAATTGTTTCTTGACGGTGTCCTCTTTAAAATACTTATTTGGAATAAACTTAAGCCTTCCATAAGGTGTGGTAACCAGGCTATCTATGGGGAAAGAATATTTGTGGTCAAGAGTTACCGTGTTTTGAACGCGGTTATAATTTATATCTATTTTGTCATAACTGCGAAGGGAATCGGGATATAACGCCAAGATGGTGACCGGGGATTGCGTATAAGCCAAAACATCATGCACATCGCCTTTTTTATACACCGGAGCATACAGACCTAATTTTCTCACCACATTTTCCATTAGTTTCCTGCTCTGTAAAATTTCAATTTCGTTTTCAACAATTTTCTTGGACGAAATCTGGTCAAGGGACTCTACTAATTTGGATTCTTCATTACCCTTCTTTTCATCTTTAATTATTAAGGTAGCTGCGGCCTGATACATTGGCGTGGTATACCTCAGGTAAATGTGGGCTGCAACTAACCCAATCAAAATTGCAATAAGAAATAGAGGCCAATAGGGAATATATTTTGACGCAAATTGCTGCACAAAATTAGTTTCCTTTTCTTCTCTGTTATGATTTCTGTTCAACTGCATTTTCCGATAATTTGAAATTCTATGGATATCTTAAAAGCCTGTCTAAAACAATTGCAACTACTGACAAAGCACTAAAAATTATTGGCAAAAATTGAGTTGACCTGGTTGCTGTGGCAGCCTTGGTTGCGTTGGGTTGAACATATATAACATCATTCGGCTTTAGATAATAATATGGAGAATTAAAAAAATCGCTTGAGTTCAAATTAATATGCCTCGTAATTTTTTCTCCATTTTCTTCCCTGATCAACAAAACATTATCCCGCTTTCCATAAATGGTAAGATCGCCAGCTAACCCCAGCGCTTTTAATAACGTGATTTTCTCGTTTGGAACCGTTATTACGGTCGGCCTTGCGACCTCTCCAAGAACTGTAACTTCATAATTTAAATACCTTATATCTACAATCGGATCTACCAGTAATTTTTTACTTAAGATAATATCAGTAATCTTTGCTTTTAATTCTTCTTTTGTAAGTCCGGCGGCTGTTACGGCTCCTAAAATGGGTAAATCGATTGTTCCATCAGCATTTACCAGATATCCGCCCGATTCATTATTACTTCCGGTAACGGTGGTTGCACGACTTACATTGTTAGATTGTAAATTAAAGGGTTGGGATGCTTCAGCATTTGCACTGCTGATCGTAATGCTTAAAATATCATTTGGCTGTATCGGAGATTGCCGCGGAACTTTAGTGTCTTTAAAGGTAGCATCAGGCACATTATTAAAATACACAACTTTCTTCGAGTTGGCACAGGAAGAAATCATAATGGAGGCCGAAATAAAAATTAACAGAGGTAAAAATACTTTGGGCATATTCTATTTATTATCCGTATTTATTACTTAAAACACAGTGAATATAATCAGTGATTTTTGTTAGGAACGGGATCAGGGTAGTAACGTAAAAACCAGATTTTTCTTGTGGGTTGGATAATAAAAATTATCTTTTGCGGGCACAAACCTAATAGTTTAAAAGGTGAAATCCAAATTTTTGAATCGAAAATTAGCAAGTAAACTCGAAATACTTTCTAAATATAAAACTTCGGCAGTATATGCCGAAGACTTCTTCGCAAAAGCCGGCTCGAAGCATGACTTACCAATCGCATGTGGATAAATATTTTATAAAAAAGCTTGCATTACCCAAAATGCCATTTTATATTTACACTTTATATCTCTGTACACATTCAATTCCCCTGAAACTCCCACTTGTAGATTTTTTTCATCATTCCCTTATTAAAATGGAATAACTAAAATCAATCTACACATAATTATTATCCAATTTTCTATAAAATACTTAC
Organism: Ginsengibacter sp.; assembly: GCA_051954975.1. Taxonomy (GTDB): domain Bacteria; phylum Bacteroidota; class Bacteroidia; order Chitinophagales; family Chitinophagaceae; genus Ginsengibacter. The sequence goes on from JBQCHE010000003.1 coordinate 336,581, forward strand.
ATAACCCCTACCTCTGAATAACCTGTTACACTAGTGGCACTATATTTTATTGGTATCTATAGTTCACTGGTGAAGAATTTTTTGATATTTCTAAATTCAAACAGGTATTATGGAAAATATTTACAATGCTTATACGAAGGAAATTAATGGAAAGACTTTTTATTTTGTAAAGAAGTTTATTTTTTACCCTGAAATAAAAGATAGTTCTCCTATCCTGGACAAATTAGGAATGCATATCAGTTTTCACAAAGCTTGCGATATCGCTGAAGTTTACGACCCGCAAATTGTGAATCGTTTAATGAATGAGCTACATATTATGCCGGAATCCGGCAGGGTTATCCATTTACAAAAGGCAAAAGCGGTTACGCATTCGCTATTAAAAAACACGCAGCATGCTCTCTTGAAATTAAGATTTGCTTCATTTAATTAAAACCTAACGACCCGCTTTTTAAAAATAACTCATCAGGTTCGGGAATAAAAATCAGAAATATTTATTTGTTTACTGTGTAAACCCTCCGGCTGTTAATCGTATCATAAATCAAAATACAATATTTACGCTACCGTTCGTTTTTTTTATCTTGCCTTGGAAATAAATCAAGGCATGAAAAATTTTTTACTTATCATTAATATCGTATTGTTGATTCTTGTTGGATATCTTTATTATTTGCATTTCAGTGATTCGCGGTCAACACAAACTAGCCAGAAATTGCCCAACTCCGGAAATTCCAGTCAGAATGAAAAGGCGAAAGTTGCTTATATAGATTTGGATTCTTTACAAAATAATTACGGGTATTATAAAAAATTAAAAAAAGACTTTGAGCAAAAGCAAACCCAGGCTAATGATGAAATTACAGCACTGCAAAAAAAATATCAAACCCGCGCAATGCAGCTACAACAAAAGGCGGCAACAATGAGCCCCGCAGAACAGCAGGATGCCATGCAGGAAATTAACAAAATGCAGCAGGACCTACAGGAAAAAAAACAGAATATTGACAACGACCTCTACAATGCCAATTCAAAAATGAAAGAGGATATCCTGACACGCATTCAGAATTTTCTAAAAGATTACAATAAAAATGGAAAATATTCTTACATATTCTCTTATGAACCCGGCTTTATGTTTTACAAAGATTCAACGCTGAACATTACGCCGGAAGTGATTGAGGGACTAAATAATCTGGATTCATCAAATAAAGAGTGAAAGTGAGGAATGTGAAATAAATATTTATCTTCAACCCCGTTTACTTTAAAACGGGATTTTTTTTATGAATCAACATGCCACTGCTTTCAAGCCAAGTTTACGATTGATAGATGCTACAATGATTGTGGCAGGTTCTATGATCGGCTCTGGAATTTTTATCGTCAGTACAGATATTGTAAGAAATGTAGGCAGCGCCGGATGGCTGATTACCGTATGGGTACTTAGCGGAATCATGACTGTGGTTGCAGCTATAAGCTATGGCGAGATGAGCGGCATGTTTCCAAAAGCCGGCGGACAATATGTGTATTTAAAAGAAGCCTTCAATCCACTATTTGGATTCCTGTATGGCTGGAGCTCGTTCACCGTAATCCAGACGGCAACAATTGCTGCTGTGGCGGTAGCATTCAGTCGCTTTACAGCCTACATTGTTCCACAAGTTGGCGAAAATATCTTTATTTTTTCCTTAGGAAATTTTCATATTTCTGCGGCGCAGGTTTTAGCAATTGCACTAATAATTTTCCTTACCTACACCAACACCAGAGGGATAAACGGGGGCAAAATTATTCAGACGACTTTTACTTCTGTAAAATTATTTTCAATTTTTGGCCTTATTATCCTTGGGTTCTTAATAGTTAAAGACAATTTTTGGGATCAAAACTGGCAAACCGGTTTTCATGCCGTTCAGTTGGAAAAATCAGGAGGAGCATTTGTAAAAAATGGCGATTGGTTCCCCATCAGCGGCACCATCCTGATAGGAGCTATTGCTGCTTCAATGGTTGGCTCCCTTTTCAGCAGCGATGCATGGAACAACGTGACCTTTATCGCTGCCGAAATAAAAAATCCAAAACGGAATATTGGCCTCAGCCTCTTTTTAGGCACATTAACTGTTTGCATCATTTACATAATCACCAACCTGATGTATTTGTATGTGCTTCCCTTGCATGAAATCGCTTTCCCTGGTGGCGACAGAGTGGCTGTGGCTGCCTCAAACGCGATTTTTGGCAACGCCGGAGCGATAATAATTGCTGCCATGATTATGGTTTCCACCTTTGGATGCAATAATGGCCTTATTTTGGCAGGCGCAAGAGTTTATTATACCATGGCAAACGACGGATTATTTTTTAGGAAAGCCGGAATATTAAATAACAAAGCAGTTCCTGAATGGGCTCTTTGGGCACAGGCAATTGTCGCTTCTATCCTTTGCTTAAGTGGCGGATACAACGATCTGCTCGATATGATTGCATTTGTAGTTGTTATTTTTTACGTGCTTACTATTATTGGTATTTTTGTACTTCGGAAAACAAGACCCGGCCTTAACAGGCCCTATAAAGCCTATGGATACCCTTTTCTTCCCGCTTTATATATATTTATGGGATGTGTTTTCTGTGTATTTCTTTTAATTTTTAAACCTGTTTATGCCTTGTGGGGATTGGGAATTGTATTGGCCGGAATTCCTGTTTATTTTATTACTATCCGAAGCCAAAAAAATAAATCACGAATTGAATGAATGTTGATTTTGAAAAATTATTTGAAGCAATTTCAAAAGTAAAGGTGGCGATTATTGGCGATGTAATGTTAGACACCTACTGGTGGGGAAATGTTGAGAGAATCTCCCCCGAGGCCCCGGTTCCCGTTGTGTTTGTAAATGAAAAAGAAAAAAGAATTGGAGGTGCCGGAAATGTTGCGCTCAATGTGCAGGCATTGGGAGCTTCCGTAGCTTTGCTTTCAATTTTAGGAGACGATGAAGATGGATTGCAACTGAAAAATCTGTTAAAAGAACATAATGTTGATACACGGTTTATCCTGGAAAGCAAAAACCGGATTACCACCAATAAAATCAGGATAATCAGCCGGAACCAGCATATGATGCGCCTTGATGCTGAAACTGTAGAAGATCTCAATCCAAATGACGAGGAGAAACTAAATAATCAAATTGAGAAATTTATTTTAAATGAAAAACCAGATCTGGTTATATTAGAAGATTATAACAAAGGAATTCTTACAGAAAAAATAATTGCCCACACGATTCAAATTTGCAATCAAAATAAAGTTTTAACGGCAGTGGATCCAAAGAAGAAAAATTTTTTTGCTTATCAAAATGCCACTTTATTCAAGCCAAACTTAGCCGAAGTTTTTTCAGGGCTCAACCTGGTACCCGAAGCGGTATCTGAAGAATTACTGTCAAGGATTCATTCGCTGCTGTATTCCGCGCTAAACCATTCAGTATCTCTTATTACTCTTTCGGAAAAGGGCGTTTTTTATCAAAAGAACACTGATAAAAAAATTATTCCATCTCACCGGAGAAATATAGCAGATGTAAGCGGAGCCGGAGATACGGTTATTGCAGTAGCCGCGCTGGTGTATGCCGTCACAAAAAACATTGACCTGTCGGCAAAAATTTCAAATATAGCAGGTGGCGTTGTTTGTGAACAGGTAGGAACTGTGGCCATTCAAAAAGAGCAGCTCCTGGAAGAATGCAAAAAATTATTAAATAAATAAATTATAATGGCGGGGCAATTATTTTAAAATACCGCTGATGAATTCATTTAGATTTGCCATCATTTTATCAATTGTTTAAAAGAACATGAAGAAAACAGCCATAATCGTTGCTGCAGGAAACGGTTCACGGATGAAGAGTGATATTCCCAAACAATTCCTGATTCTTGATAATAAACCACTGTTGTATTATTCTATCAAGGCCTTTTTTGATGCTTTCGAGGACACGCACGTTATTTTAGTTTTGCCCGAAGATTATATTGCAAATGGTCAGGAAATAATTGATGGCTTTTTTGATGCTTCTAAAATTAAAATAACCGCCGGCGGAAGAACACGTTTTCACTCTGTAAAAAACGGAATCTCCTTAATTGAGGGCGATGGAATCATATTCGTTCACGATGGAGTAAGATGTCTTGTTACAAAAAATCTTATTCAAAGATGCTATGAGACTGCCGTTGAAACAGGCTCTGCGGTGCCGGCAATCAATGCTGCTGACAGCCTTCGGATGCTCACCAAAAACGGAAATAAAATTCTTGACAGATCTAAAGTGAAATTGGTGCAAACGCCTCAAACTTTTCACAGTAAAATTCTGTTGCCTGCCTTTTCTATTGATTACAAAGAAAAGTTTACAGATGAAGCTTCGGTAGTGGAGGCCTACGGCATAGTTGTCAATCTAGTAGAGGGAGAGCAAACAAATATTAAAATTACTACCCCACAGGATCTGGAGCTTGCAAAAGTTTTATTGCATGAATAATTTTGCAATGGCTGGCAACTTGTTCATCTTTATTCCCGGATATCGTTCCAATTGGGCTCCAAAATTTTTATAAAAAAAAGCCAGGCTTGCAATGTTACTGCCTTCGAAATCGAGCACCATGCCACTCGCCGCGTAACCTTTGATAAATGCGTCAATTAATAAATGAGAAGCGCCGGAAGTTTTTCCATCAGGATGGTTTCCTACCAAAATATAATAAGCTCTGCCGTGTGAAAAAAGAAAAACACAGGATGCTACCAATTTATTTTGAGCAGAATAAACGCCGTAGGTTGCTGCTTGATTTTTTTCTTTTAAATATTTAAAAAGCAATTTGAAATTTGAAAAGTCTTTGTCTTGAATTGACGAAAAATTCCTGGATTGTATTCTTGAAAGTTCAATGATTTCTTCGATGTGAATTCCCGTTTTAACGGTGTTTCCATACTGAACCGACCGCCTTATATTTCGTTGATGGCTGGTGGCATAACGCTTTCTTGTCGTTTCATAATTTTCTGTGAGTGGCAGAATATAATTATATCTTTCATACATCGGAAATTCAGGAATGGAAAACAGATTCCTTTTATTCAAATAAAAATCCCAGTATTTAAATTTTCGCGGAATGTTTTCCAGAAATAATTTTACTGTCTGAGCTGAAATATTATCTCCAAAAACACCCAGCGATGCAGTAAACCTCGGTTGATACAAATAAAATATCGAATACTTTTTCTTCCAGGTCAACGGCATCACTTTTTCGTAATCATCTGCTACTAGCGCATCCCAATTTTCACTCATTGCATCCAGGTAAAATGAATAGGGATAAATCAATCCATTGGCCGCATTATTTATACACGCGTCCCATTTTTTTTTGTCAATATCTTTATGATGCAGATAATATATTTTCAAGTAAAACTAAATTTTTAAAATTCAATCTGATAAATGTAAAAATTTATTCATCCGGAAATTCTGAATGTCGATACTGAAAGAAATGGTTTTAAAGAACCGGTCTTTTGGAATAGTCGACTTATAATAATCACGATAAATTTTACTGTACAATACAGGAATATAAACGTTGACCAAATTTTTCAGCAAGGAAATTTGCAAGCCTGCATCGTATAAAAATTTTCCTGTGGAGGAATTCTTATCCCATGCTTCTGCATAAGTGCCGATATCAAGAAATAACTTTAAAGAATTTGTGCCCGATTGGTTTGGAAAAAATTTCATATTTGTAAGCAAATCAGAGTTTAAATTAAGCGCTGCCAGCCAATTGTCGGTTTTGCCAACTTTGTTTGAAAGCAGGTCAGTCCTTACCTTGAAGCCTCCATCCCTAATCATTATTTGTTGAGATCTGGCTCCCTCAAATTCATTGCGGGCCACGAAATAGTTGCTGTAGGTGTAATCTTCATAGCCGTTTGCTCCGGTCATGTTCAGGTGATAGCGATCGGTTTCAAATCGCTTGTTAAGCGTACGAAAACCGAGGTACATAAATTTTCCCGCAAAAAATCTTGCAGCCATTCCGCCTCCTGTTGAATAATTAAAAAAATATTTTCCTTCAAATGAAAAACGGACAAATTTGTTGCTTTGCTGTATTTGCAGATTGGAAAAATAAGGATAAAGAGCGCGATCATTCCTAAATACAAAATCCAGTTGGTTTAAGTAACGGTCCACTTTTGGATAACTAATAATGTCCTGTTGCAAAATTGTGTCGCGGTTGAACGAAAGTTGGGTTTCATTGATAAAAAATGTTTTCCATTGTAGCCACTTCGTTACCTTGCTGATTGCATCCTTATTTCGAAAAGTAAGTTTAAGCGATGGGACGATTTTATAAAATCCCAAATAATTTTTGTGAGCGGTTGAATCAGTAAACTCATCCATCGAAAACCTTTCGCCGCTCAATGAAATTTCTGTTTTTCGTATTAATCCATAGCTCATGAAATTATACCCGGCTCTGCCGATGACATTTAACGATTTACTGGCTTGGCTGTATAGTGGAGCAACAAAAAAGTGAAATTTATATTCCGGCAAAGTATAATTATGTACCAATCCACCAAGCATGATTTTGTCATAAAAATTGTAGCCGGCTGCGGGTGAGAGAAAGATGTATTTATATTTATCAGCTTGGTTTAAATCGTACAAAAAACTGATTTTATATTGTTTCTTTTCGGGCGGTTCAAGCCTTCCTTTTTTTGACAATAAAGAAAACATCGAATCCATATTTTTTCCACTTACCTCACTTACAATATTTTTAAAATCCTCTGGGTAAGGATGTTTAAATTTCCATTGTTCGTAATAAGTATGCATACTGCTATCGAAAATTTTTTTGCCTAAAAAATCTTCTAACTTTCGCATCCAAAAGCTTGTTTTGTAATAAGCAATTGCATCATAATTTATTTCAGAAAAATCCTCGGAACGGGTTGCAATTGGTTGATCTTTCTTTTCGGCAATTTGAATATTATATAAAAACTTTTCTTCATCCGCGGGTAATCTTTTACTAAAAAAATTACCTGTTTCGATTTTATTTTTCGAATATCTTAATGCATAATACCGATTGTCGTAGTAAGAGTTCATTCCTTCATCCATCCACGGAAATTTTCTTTCATTGGTAGCTAATATGCCGTAAAGCCAGTTGTGGCCAACTTCGTGTTCAATCATCATATCCAAAGACTCCTGGTCTTTCATTGGCGAAATGCTGGTGATGGTGGGATATTCCATTCCTCCTTCAAATCCCATTTCAGCGTCCACTACGGAAATAGTATGATAAGGATATTCACCCATCCAATTGCTTCTGGTGCGCACCGCCTTTTTTATAAAGCTTACACTATTTTTCCAAACGGAAGAATCAGCAGGAAGAAAAAACGACCATGCATGTATGATTTTGCCTGATTTTAATTGCAAGGTATCGTGAAATACTTTCAATCTTTTATCAGCAAACCATGCAAAATCATGAACACTATCCTGCACATAAGTAAGGGTTTTTGTTTTTTTAGACAGAATACCAGAACCTTTTATTTCAGAAAATGTTGGTTTCGCTTTTTTATTAACGGTTTTTGGCTGATATCTTTTTTTAGGTTTTTTCTTTTCACCAGGGGTTGACTCAATATTATTTTCTGATTCTTGTTTTTTGCTTTCCACTTTCGGCTTTCCGCTCTCGGCTTTCAACCCTTTCAACCATTTTAGTTCATCTTTATCCTGTAATTCTCCAGTGGCTGCTACAACATAATTTTCAGGAACGGTAATACTTACCTGAAAATTCCCAAATTCGCTATAAAATTCCCCCTGTTCAAGATAAGGCATCGGATGCCAGCCTTCTTTGTCGTACACCGCGGGCTTGGGATACCATTGAGTAATCTGATAAGATTGACCAATGTGTCCTCCCCGCGAGAAATTAAAAGGAATCTTTACATGAAATGGTGTTGAAATGGTAATTGTTTGACACGGTGGCAAGGCTGCAGGTAAAATAAGTTTTGCTACATCGATATGTAACGAATCAACTTCAAGTTCGGCCGGAATATGGTTTACTTTAAAATCCAGGCGATTGATATACCCTCTTTTTGCGTCATCGCTAAAATAGAAGTCAGTGCGTCCCAACTTTAATAATTGCTCACTAAATGCCGTCTGATCGTTCTTAAAAGCATTTGGCCATAGATGAAACCAGATATAATGAAGTGTGTCAGGAGAGTGATTGGTATATTCTATAATCTCAAATCCATCTAAAGTGTTTTCAGCGTCATTCAGCGTTACATCAATCTTATATTTTAAAAATTGTTGAAAGTAATTAGATTGGCAAAAAGATTCGGAAAAAGAAAAGGACAGAATACAAAACAAAAAGAAGCTTTTCAAGATCGGTAGTTTCATCAAATGTAAAATAAAAATACGCTAAACAAATTACCAATACCAAGATAGATTTTTGCGATGAAAGCATCTTCCCTCTTAAGGATCAGCCAGATAGAAGTTAAAAAAACAAAAACAAAAAAAATTATACAAAATAATGTTATTTGAAATAAAAGTTTACCTTTATACCCTGTTAATGGGTTTAGTTTGTTTTTCTTTTGGCTGATGTTCTCCTCAAAGATTTCTTCAGTTCATTGTAGCTACTGAATCATTAATTATTTAATCTATTTTTTAAAACAAAAGTTTTTACAATGAACATTTATGTAGGTAATCTAAGTTGGTCAATGACTGATGACGATTTAAGTAACTTATTCAGCCAATACGGGACTGTTTCAAGTGCAAAAATTCTTAAAGAAAAAAATACCGGCCGCAGCAAAGGCTTTGGTTTTGTTGAAATGGAAGATGAAGAAGCAGCCAAAACTGCTATCGCTACATTAAACGAAAGCGAAGTACAAGGTCGCAAACTAATTGTAAACGAATCGCAACCTCGTCCCGAGGGCAGCGGCTATAAGAAAAGCGGTGGTGGCTATGGCGGCGGAAGAAGCGGCGGTGGCGGATACGGCGGCGGAAGAAGCGGCGGTGGCGGCTACGGCGGTGGAAGAAGCGGCGGTGGCTACGGCGGCGGAAGAAGCGGCGGCTACAACAAAGATTATTGATTTTTTTAGATAGCTAATTGTAAGATCCTTCTCTTTTTGGGAGAAGGATCTTTTAGTTTATACACTCCTGTAAATATAAATAAAAACCGGGTATCGAAATTACTGCATTGTCTTTAATTATATCTCCGTTCTGTTTCCCTATAATATTAGAAAATAGACCATTCTACTTTGTTCCTACTGCCACCATACGTGTAGTTACTTACCGCTAATTTTTGATTTTACATCATTCCATGCCATCGTTAGGAGATCCCATCAAATCACCACGAAACCAACAATGATCAACAATGGTGTTGCTATCACCCGTAAAGACTGCAAAATTGCTTTTCAAAAAAAATCTATTTTGCCTTTCCGTTAAGAATAAATCCATTTTGCACGACAGAATATTGCCAACTGCGTTTCGGTCCGAAGCTGCAACGAACGGCGGTTATTTTCTTCTTTCATGATAACTTCAAATTAAAAATCGGGGCTTTTTATTTGTTTACTATATTCTTCTTTTTGAAATTAATAGAGAATATACGTGTAGGCATAACCGTTATAACCTCAGCCTGTTACCCGACTTTCTGCTTTCAAATTGCTTTTATTAACCATAACAATCTCTGCATCTGGCTTTATTTTAAACCCTTCCACGGCATAATATAAAATGAATGCGAACAATGGAATAGGCACGAGAAATCCCACCGACATGCCATAAACATCCGCTACAGCACCCATCAATGGCGGAAAAACTGCGCCGCCGGCAACAGCCATCACTAAAAAAGAGGCGCCTTCTTTTGTATGCTTGCCGAGTGATTTGATAGCCAATGCAAATATGGTGGGAAACATAATGGACATCAGGAAAAACACAGCGTACAAAGCAATGATGGACGTCCATCCAAATTCAAGGCCCACAACAGGCAGCAGAAGGCATACCAGTAAAGAATATAAGGCAAGCATGCGCGTAGGTTGGAAATATTTCATCATCGCACTTCCTGAAATTCTTCCTATCATAAATAGTAAAAATCCAAATGAAAGAAAATATGGCGCTAATTCCACATCAAAATGCGGATGCATATCGTGGTCGGTTACAAAATTAATTAGAAAGCTAAAGACTCCTGTTTGTGCGGCTACATAGCAAGCCTGTGCGACAAAACCCAATTTAAAATGCCGGTTTTTCCACAAAGGTTTTTTCGAAATATACCTCGGGTCAGTCACGTCGGTGATTAGCTCGCCGGGTTCCGCTGCAGGCACTACTCCTCCATGAGCAATGTTTTCATCTTCTTCGGTTATTTCCGGCAATTTCAACCTGGTAAATACAAAGGCCACTGCGAGAACTACCAGCCCGATGATGGCAAATGGCAACACGATTGAAATCATTTTTTTACCCTCAACATGGCTCTGGTTGCCATAAATATATAAAGCGATGAGCGGCCCGATTACCCACGCCAGCCCGTTAAACGATTGGGAAAAATTAATTCTCCGCTCCGCAGTTTCCGGCGGCCCCAATTTCGTGGTATAAGGATTGGCGGCAGTTTCAAGCGTGGCCAACCCCGCACCGATGATTAAAAGGCATATTAAAAACAGGATGAATGATTGCAAAGGCGCCGTGCCTGCGGCTATCAGAGCGCCGGAGGCAAACAATATAAGGCCGAAAATGATTCCTTTTTTGTAGCCATGTTTCTTCATAAATAATCCTGCGGGGATGGCCATTCCAAAGTAAGCGCCATAAAGGGAAAATTGGATGAAACTGGATTGCCATTTTTCGAGATGCAGCATCATCTGGAAATTTTTATCCAATGTATCCAGCATGCCGTGCGCTATTCCCCAAAGAAAAAATAATGTGGTGATGGCTACAAACGGGCCAAAATAGTTGACGCCATTTCTAATAAAAAGTGACGATTTTTCTTTCTTCATTTTTTTGATGGTTTTTATTTATAAAGTGGCCCGTAAGCAAAACAGGCCCGGTAATCTGCACCTTCCACATCCGAACCAAAGGCGTTCCACGCTGATGGCCGGAATATTTTTTCTTTACTAACATTGTGCATACACACTGGAATTCTCAGCATAGACGCAAGTGAAATTAAGTCATGCCCTATGTGTCCATAACTGATGGCTCCATGGTTTGCGCCCCAATGAGCCATTACATTGTACACATCTGTAAAAGCGCCCTCGCCGGTAAGCCGCGGCACAAACCAGGTGGTAGGCCAGCTTTTATCAGTTCTTTCATCTAAAATATGATGCACGTTTTCCGGAAGATCAATCGTTTCTCCTTCTGCAATCTGCAATACAGGGCCTATTCCTTTTATAAGATTCAACCTGCACATGGTAACCGGCATTCCGCCCCGGGTAACAAATTTGGAAGAATAGCCCCCACCCCGAAAATAGCCATTGTTTGCCGGATACCAAGTGGTTGCTTTTAAACAATTATCTGCTTCTGCAGGCGTGATTTCCCAAAAGGGCTTCATTGCAGGTTTACCCTCTTTTTGTTGCTGGCCGCTTCCATCCAAAGTGGCAGAGCCGGAGTTGATCAGATGGATAAATCCATTGGCCGCAGCACCTGTCGGTTTCCATTTGGTAACACGTTCCACTGCAGCAGCGCTCCAGTAAGTCCTTACATCAGCAAAGATTTGAGCAGTGTTGGTCAGCAAATAGTGAAAAAGCATCGATATACCGTTCAGTGAATCATTTTCTGTAGCCACGGTGTAGGGTGCACGAATGCCATTCCAGTCAAAAGAGGAATTGAGAATTGCTTCAGAAAAATCACCATTAGGTAAAAAATCAGTCCATTGCCTTTGGCCCTGGAAGCCGGATACAATAGCATTGTGCCCGTTAGCTTCTTCTCCAAAGCCTTTCTCTTTCAAACGCTCATTACCTGTCATCAGATCGCGGATAATCAGGGTCATCTTTACCACAAATTCCCAATCCTTATCTTTTTGCTCGCGTGAAAATTGTTTTTCTTCCGGATTTAAATCTTCTCCTTCTTTGCAATTTTCTTTTACCCAGGCAAGTGCTTTTTCAAACTCTTCTTCATCATAAATTTTCTTTTCAATCCGGCGCAGCACTTCAGATGAATCCACAAATTCATTCCTCATGCCTAAATACTCGCGGAATAAGGAGGGAGTTATCATAGATCCCGCAATACCCATTGACACTGAACCAATGGCCAGGTACGATTTTCCACGCATCAATGCAACTGCGAGGCCCGCACGGCCAAATGACAATAATTTTTCTGTAACATCTGCAGGTATATTTTCATCGCCCAAATCCTGCACATCTTTTCCATAAATTCCAAAGGCCGGCAGCCCAAATTGATTATGTGCTGCAAGAGTGGCAGCAAGGTAAACCGCTCCCGGGCGCTCGGTTCCGTTAAATCCCCAAATGGCTTTTGGTAAGAGAGGATTCATATCCATCGTTTCGCTGCCATAGCACCAGCAAGGAGTAACAGAAAGAGAAACGCCGACATTATTCATCTCAAATTTTTTAGCGCATGCCGCGGCTTCTGCTACGCCGCCAATACACGAATCTGCAATAATACATTCCACCGCCGATCCATCCGGATACTTTAATTTATTTTGATAAAGCGCAGCTACGTTTTTTGCCATCTTCATCGTGGTACCTTCCAGCGACTCACGCACGCCACCCAATCGCCCATCAATGATAGGCCTGATTCCTATTTTCGGAAAATTATTTTTCTGACTCATACACGTTTTTTTATTTTTTCTAAAATTCTTTTTGAATAGTTTCAAGCGACACGCCGAGCAATTTTTGAGAAATAACATCCAGCGATTTTTCATTTCCGGTGAAATGAAAAACGAAATGCTTATGTGAAAGCGATTCTCCCGGTTTTAGAAAAGCAGCCGACGATACGCTTTCCATTTCATAAAAGGGTCCCATTTGAGAACCATCTTCCAAAGGCCCGTCGTTGTAAGCATTTACCGCATCTCCCTGGAAAGTGGGTTTGGTTGTATTCCATTCCTGGTTAAGGTATTTGGCAGAAGAATCCAAATCAAACATGATGATGGTAAGCAATTTGTTTTCCGCATCATAACTGCCGGCCACCGGTTTGGCATAATCCGGCGCAACGCCCAATTTGCCGCGGCTTTTTCCATCCGCTTTAAAAAACAATTTATCATCAGTGTGCTTTAGCCGGTCTTGCGGAATTTGTCCAAAGTAATCTGAGGTGACTACTTTTTCAAACGGTTTTTCTGCCAGGTTTTTAAAAGGAACTACAATCACTGTGGACGGCGAAGGGTTAAACATATCGAGCATCCAGATGCAAGGCATTCCGGTAGCCTCTGTCCATGCTTCTTTTCCATCATTTGTAATTATATTGTCTGCCTGGTAGCCAACAGCTTTTATTGAAGGATCTAAATCAATACCTGTTTTTTGTGATATTTCTGCATTCGAAAGAATTTGTATAGAACGGATGACCCCAATATCCATTTTTGTTCCTTTATAATTGGTAAGCTCCATATCTTTCTTCATGGTAACCTTTTGGCCATTTTTATCTGTTACGTTCCAGGATTCAGTATCAAAGGGTGCAGGCGTTTTCCAATTAGCGAAAACCATGGATGAGTCAGGCTTGAAAAAAAGAGAATACCTGCCGCCTTCGGGGCCAAGCCAGAAGCGGTTTTCACCTCCATACGCATTCATGTGCGCATCCGGTGTTCCCGAAAATGCTTTATAATTCACCCATCCGAAACTTTGGCCGGATTCGCCATCAGCGGTGGAAGTAAAAACTTTCGCCTGGTATTTTGGCGAAACAATTACCTGCGCTTTGCCTTCATCATTGCTTAAAATAATAAGGCTATCGTCATGTTGCTTCAGAAAATTTACATCATAACCAAAACTTCCCTGTTTTAACGAATCGGCCGTGCGCGCCGAACCATTATTATTTCCTGAATTATTACAGGACAAGACAATCATGGCTGTTACCATCAAAAGTGAGAAAATGTTTTTTGTCATCGCTTTGCTTTTGTTTAAATAAAATTTTATTCATCGGTTTATTTCTCAGCAAAATAAAAATTTGTTTTATTTGCTTGTTTACTGTTTCATCTCTTTAGACGGGCATTGTATTGATTTCATTATTTATTCCGCAGGCCCTCCTGAACTTTCTCTCAACACCAGCTTTTCCCTGATAATAATATTGTTGTGCTTTTTAGACTTATTCCCGATTTTTTCAGTGATTAATTTTACAGCTTCTCTTCCCATATCTTCAAGTGACTGGTTTACGTAAGATAAAGGGCAATAGAAAAAATCAAAGGCATCGCTTTCATCAAATGCAATCACAGCAAGGTCATCAGGAACTTTTATTCCGGATTGATTGATAATTTTTAAACTTTCCACCGCCAGCGTGTTAGTGGCAAAGAAGAAGGCATCTACCTTTAAAGAAGGGAACAATAATTCTTTTACTTTTTTTGCGACATCTTTTTCAATATTCTGATGAGAGGCCTCTTTTACAAATTCTTTTTTAAACCGGATGCCATTCGCTTTTAGCGCTGCCTTATAACCGTTGATTCGTTCCTGGATGTGAGGAAGTCTGGTAGCATAGGCCATAATGCCGATTTTTTTTCTGCCATTTTTTATTAAATGATCTACCGCCTGGTAAGCTGCTTTAAAATTATCGATATGAACGCTATCAACCTTTAAGGAAGGAAAATACCGGTCAATTAATACAACCGGTATTCCACTGTTTTGCAAATTCATTATTTGCTTTTCTGTATTTTCTGCAGGCGCAATGATAAATGCATCCACCTGACGGTTTTGAAAAACCATCAGTAAATCCTGCGATTTTTCTGCGCTTTCATCGCTGCTGCCGATAATCACAACATAGCCTTTTTTCCTGGCCTCATCTTCGATAATGCGGGCAATGTTCGAAAAGAAAGGGTTTGAAATATCCGCAACGATTAGGCCAATGGTATTGGTTCTTCCGCTCTTCAAACTTTTAGCAATCTGGTTGGGTTGATAGTTAAGCTTTGCAACCGCCTCGCGAATTTTTTTTACCATTTTATCGCTTACCCTTGCTTCCTTTTCCTTGCCGTTAATTACATAGGAAACGAGCGCTGTTGACACACCAAGGTATTTGGCAACATCCTTAAGAGAAACCTTTCCAATCATTTCAATTTCATTTTTAAATTTAACCGTTTAAATTTTCAAGGAGGTCAACATACTTTTTTTATAAAAATTTTCATCAAAATAGACTATTTACTTTTTGCACACCGGAGTCCAATATTAGAACAACTGCTATCCGGCGTATTCTTTGACCGTGCGGCCACCCTGTACCGGTTGCAATACGAATGATGGCATAAAAAAGAATCGCCGCGCATCACTTTTGCCTGCCCGCCTGGAGGACCTTCAGGATTAACTGTGGGGCCATTTTTATGAAAGTCTGGGCTAAACCAGTCATTACACCACTCCCAAACGTTTCCTGAAGAGTTATATAAACCAAAATTATTTGGTACAAAACTTTTTACCGGGGCAGTTCCAAAATATCCGTCCTCCATGCTGTTATAACCCGGAAAATTGCCTTGCAATATATTGCAATGATGCGTATTATCCTGCATTAAATCATCGCCCCACGTAAATCTTTTTTGCACCATCCCTCCCCTTGCTGCATATTCCCATTCCGCTTCTGTAGGCAATCGTTTACCACTCCATTGGCAATAGGCCATCGCATCATTCCAGGATACATGAACTACAGGGTGATTCATCCGTTCCTTGATTTGCGAACCCACACCCTCAGGCTGATTCCACTTGGCTCCCCGAAAGGCACACCACCATGGCGTTTGAGCCGCTACCTGGAAATCTTTTTCTTTATCTATTTCAGCAAGCAAATCAATAAAAACAAACGACCAGCCAAATCTTTCTACTTCCGTGATGTAGCCGGTTGTCTTCACAAATTCGTAAAATTGCAAATTCGTGACGGTTGTTTCACCGATATAAAGGGGGCCCAATGTAATTTCTCTGGCAGGCCCTTCACCATCTTGTATAAACCCTTCTTCATCGTCTTTGCCCATCAAAAATTTTCCGCCTTTGAGCTCAATCAATTTTTCCATTGAATCGGCCTCAGACTTTTCAAGCATTGGTTCACTCCGTATCGATCCAGAGGCATCTCTGGAAGCAGCGCAGCATTTTTGTGTATTTTCTTTATTCATCACAGAATCAAAACAAGATAGATTCAAAAACAGGTCGAAAATCAAATTTTATCTGTCAGAAACTCTTTTCTTTTTAAATTCTTTTTTATGGTTTATTGTGCTCTTCATTTAGAAACTTTTTTCTAAATAATACAATTAGTTTACTTCCAAACCATCCTTATCAGGCAAAGCCGGAAAAGCAGCATGCGGCTCGGTTTGATACCAAAAAACAGTAGAGGCAATATCATCCTGCAATGGAAGATAGCGGCCTCCACTGCGCCAGCCAAGCGCTTGTATCGTAACCTTTAAGTCTTTATCAAAGCGAATGGGGTCTGTAATATGCCAGCGGTATAGCCCAAACCTTTGCATCACCTGGTAATGCCCGTCTCCTTTGATAACCTGCGCCAAACCAGAATAGGGCGTGCAAAATTCTGTGTAATTCACTTCTTCAACACCTGCTGCATTTTTCTTTCTTGTATCGAAATCGTAAGAGCCGCAGAAATAATCTTCAGTTCCTGTTCCATTAATGGTTGGAAATTTTGTGTCACCATCGATATAAAATTTTATTTCTCCTTCGCCCCACCAGCCATTATTATGAACGCCCCACGCCATATATGTTCCTACATACTGACCTTTGCCTTTTATACCATCTACCAATGTATAAACGCCTTTGTAAGGCAATGGATTTACACGGCGAAACTGTGCATGAAAATACGCTGCATCAGAAGGCACATCAGTTAAAGTATAATCTACCTGGTAATATAAAACCATGTCACGGTCATCTATATTTTCCATAGTTATCCTGCATTTTTTTCGGAAAGGCATCGGCCAGTAGCAGTTGAATGCGCTACCGGGATTTACACAAACAGCTAGCGATTGTAAGGCGGCATATTGTCCCCAACCCATGCAGAAGAAGTCTCCGACAGGCGCTTCCACAGAAGGCGTTTTTTCATCATCCCAATAAAAACGAATGATAGAGTTGCGCCAATTGCCGGTGGGTGTCATCCAGATATGCTGAATGGAACCCGGGCCATCAATTTCGGCTACAGTAAATGTGGTATGAGCCTTAATAACTACGCTCGGGCTTACTTTCCAACCCTGCCCTAAATCACGTGAAGCGTTTTTTCCTGTTCCTTCCGTTGCCATGCCACCCTGGCCTTTGGCTCCTGTAAAATTCTCAGGACTGATAGAACGTGTCTTTGCATCAGACAGGCGATAGATGTTGCTCATGTTAGATTCAATGGCATTGAATTTTTCTTGGGCAAACGATGTTGCGGAAATAAAAAGGCTGATACAAAGGCATCCGAATAATTTTTTTTTCATGATGTTGATTTAGTTTGATGAGAATTATTATTTACAAATTACCGTAAGTTTAAGCGATTAAGCATAATTTAATATTATCCGGTGTGTTGGATTTGGATAGCTGGGTTTAAAGGCAGCTAAATTGTTTTCTGTGATTCTGCAGGACATCGAAAGTTCCGTCTCAATAACAGCCTCAGCAATAATCTTCTGGAGTACGACAGGTGGCGCCTGCACTCTTGCATTGATAAGTATAATAATTCTGCCTGATTCTGAATGATGCGGCACCTCAATTTCCGGATGTACAGCAATTGAATTGAAGCCGATTTTCCATTGCTTTTTCCCATCGTTTATTAAAAATTTCAAATGCCCGATTGAATATTCATGCTGTACTATTTTAGTATAAATTTTATTAATCAAATTATAACCTGCAGCAACAGCATTTTTGCCGTCAGCAACAATTCCTATTTCTTCATCCAGCCATGCAAGTTCTGCTTCACCGGCGCCATATATATCATAATCTATTTCAGGAGTTGACCGCAGGGCGGTGTTATAAAAATTATCGTTAACAAGTTGCAACCACTCTGAAATACTTTCTTGCGACAAGGAATTTTGATAGTGAATAATTTTATCGCCATATTCAGCATTAATTATTTTTTTTGCTGATGCTAATTTTGCGTCTTTTAACAGATCAATCTTATTAACTACAATTATATCCGCTTCTTCCAATTGTTTTTCATAGATGTACTTTATGCTATTATAAAAAATATCTTTTTCATTTTTAAGAAATTGTATGAGCAATCTTATATCAGCAAAAACAGATAAAATTATTTCATACTTATCATTAAAAGTTAGCAAAGGATTGATGACCGTTGCTATGAGGTCCGTACAAGATCCGACCGATTCTGCAAAAATGATATCAGGATTATTGTTATCAATCAGCTTATGCATACTTTTTTCCAAATCCCGGTAATTGCAACAAAAGCAGCCTCCTGAAACTTCCTCTGAGGGAATACCGTGCCCTTTCACAAACAAGCCATCCACCTGCTGCATACCCTGGTCATTGGTAATTACCCCAACTTTCCTTTTTTTGCTGAATAAATATTTAGCCGATTCAACAATTGCCGTTGTTTTTCCGCTTCCTAAAAATCCTCCCACCATACATAATTTCAATTGGCTCATTTGTTTAACTGATTTTTATTGATATCAACTGACCAGTATAAATCATTGTGTCATTATTAAAACTTATTTCGCACGAAGAACCATTGTGTTCAAAACTATTCCCAATGTTTTTTTTACCAATCATCACTTCCACTTTATTTGTTTTTAGATCCTTTCCAGGTTCCACAAAAAATTTTCTAAGCTTCAATTTCCCGTGTTTCATTTCCAACTCTGCATTGAATGAATTTTCATCTCTTTGCTGGCGGTAGGTTCCCCATCCTTCGGCAACTGTAAATGGCGCTTTAAAATTGTCAGGCGTTAGTTTGGGCGCAAATCCAATATACCCTTTCGGCCCATGATAAATAAACCCACATGCGCTAATAAACGTACCATAGCTGGCCATAGCGCGGCCATAATGATCACTGCATTCAATCTCATTAAAAGGATTGCGTTTAAAAGCATGGTAGCGATCATGAATAGAACGCGTAAGCACCAAAGATTCTTCAGACATCCCCTCTGCCATCATGTGAGCCGCTACCTGGTGCTCAAAGCCGCTCATGCATTCGCTGAAATACCCTACCTGCCAGGCTTTCGCATTGCCATACGGATTGTCATCGTTGTGCGGGTTGGTGTTCATCACCATTCCGCCTTCACCGGCCAAGGCATAGAACCGGCCACCCGGATGCTTTTTTATATAGGGCCCTACATCGGGCATATAATTGTATTTCCACAGGGCATGCAAAGCGCTCATTGTTTTCTCCTTATTAATGATTCTTCCGAGATTAACCTGCCACGCCCAGCTTTGGCCATACACCTGGTCGATATGGCATGTATTAAATGAACCAATTTCTTTTTTCTCTACTTCCGGATCCGGCCGGTGAATAAAGTATTCGCCATTGAAAAGATGGCTTTCCATATTACGGCTTCCTTTTTCAACATACTGCCTGCATTCTTCAGCAAAATCCTTATCATCCATTTCTTCCGACATGGCCTGGCCAGCACGCATTGCAGCAATACATAAACCTACAATCCAGGCAATCTCACCATGCCACAGGGCATCCAGCGTATTTTCCATTGGAGTGTCTTCCATGCCATCATGGTTTTTATCCTGCTTCATTAGAAATACCAGCGCTTTTTTTATTTTTAGCCAGTTTCTTTGCAAAAAACTATCATCCCTGTTCATCTGGTGTTCCCGGTAGATCCGCAAAATGGTACCAGCCTGCCCGTCAATAGAAGGCCCCGTTTTTTCGCCACGGATGCGTATCATGCCGGTAGCGTCATCGTAACCTATACCGAGATCAACGCGTTCACGGGTATCTCTCTCCAATTCAGGAAAAATTCTTGATACTGCATGTGCATACTGATATACATGAGTACAATTGCCATGGCAACAGCCAATCCCTTCCCATGCATAATATCTTCCAGATTGAAACCTATGCGTGGAGGAGGTAGCTATAGCAGAAATATTTAAAAATGTTCTTTCAAGAAACCACCAGGGCAAGGTGCTGTCATACCATGTTTCTTTCCAAAGCAGAGTTTGTCGCTTTAACGATTGATAATTTTGAGCAATATAGGCGGCTACAGATGTAGCGCTGTCAAAACGTGTAGTATAATAATGAAAATCCGCATCACTAACCGTTATGTCCTTGTGGTTGTCATTGTAATGAAAACTTACATTGGGGGTGTACCACGAAATGATAAAATCAACCTGAGCTTCGCGTCCAGGTTTTAGTTTATTTTTGGTAATAATGCCTGCTACCGGCGAGTTAACGGAAGTGTTTATAAAGCTTTTAATTTTATTTGCGTAATTATTTTTACCTGCCTTTACATCCGGGATACAGACAGCGTTTTTAGCGATGGTGGCAAAACACATATTGCCATAACCCGGGGCTTTTTCAAGTTTATGATTGGCCGTTACGCACTGTAACGCAACTCCCTTATGAGATTTTTTATCTTCAACCGTGTTTATCCTGGTGAAGCCGGAGTCCTCTTTTCCGGAATTATACAATAGCCTGTTTTCCAGCCAGCCAATTACCTCCACTTCAACAGGATTGTCTGATATATTTTTAAGTGAGACAGATTGAATGGTTGCAGGCATTCCGCTATCCCTGGCATTTCCGGGAATGAAGGGAGAGAAGGCCTGTACTGAAACTTCAAGCGCCAAACTGTTATCAATATATTTTATTACAGCAACAGGATAGGTAGCTTCAAAGGTAACTTCATCCCAATCATCCTCATGAAGCCTCTTTATTATATTTGTTCCGTTTTGGAAAATGGAAAGTGCAAATCCTTGCTGCATCGGGCTTTCCTCGGTTAATGGCTCAAGATATAAAGTGCCGTCAGCATTGCTGATTTCATTTTTGTGGAATCCTTCCAGTTTAATCGGGAGTATCCTAGTGATAACTCCCAATTGATTTTCATTAAAAATATCCCATAGCCATAGCCTGCCATCGCCGCCTACATATACGCCGCCACAGCAAATGCCACCTACCGGCATACCTATATAACGAAGCTCATTTTTAGTTTTAGAGTAGGTAGTGGCGCCGCCACGTTCGTATAAAGATTGAATCCATCGGGGATCCAACTTCTTATCAACAGGAAAGTGACCCTGTAAAAAATCGTCTTTGTCAAAGGGCCCTGCAATGAGAGGAAACCGGGATGAAAAAAAACCGGTGCCCGCAAGCAGTCCTGTTGACTTTAAAAATTTACGCCTTTCCATAAATGGGTAACGATTTTGATTTAATAATTAATCCACGCTTTATCTATTGATATAATCATTCACCTCGTTTTACGATTACTATAATATTTGATATGGGAATTGATATTGCAGCGCCAATAATTGGTGCAAAAATATATATCCACAAGTCTTTCATATTTCCTGAAACAACTGCCGGAGCAACCGAGCGGGCGGGATTCATAGAAGCGCCACAAATAGGCCCAGCAAACATCGCTTCCAATGCCACAACAGAACCAATCGTAATTCCTGCAAACATCCCCTGTTCTTTGCTACCGGTTGCCACTTTAATAATCACGAGCATCAGAAAAAAAGTAAGTATCAATTCCAAAATAAAAGATTGGGTAATACTGCTTTGCGGAAACGTTGCGCCCAATGGTACATTTAATGGGAAAAGAAATTTCAGGGTCATACTTGCTGCAATACCGCCGGCAATTTGACAACAGATGTAAGGAAACAGTTGGTTTAAAGGAAACCGTTTCGCAAGAGTGAATGCTATACTTACTGCCGGATTGATATGTGCGCCTGAAACATTTCCCATGGTATAAATCATCGCCATTACTATCAATCCAAAAATGATGGCGATGCCGACGTTTGTTATAGTACCATTCACTTCCTGGTTCACAATAATAGTGCCCGTCCCAAAGAATACGAGTGCATAAGTTCCGATAAATTCTGCCAGGAATTTATTCATAATTTTTACTTTATTAATCAGTGATTCGATGTGTAGGCTTAGGATAGCCGGGCTGAAAAGATGCGTTACTTTTTACCACTATTTTACAACCAAATTTTATTTCTGTTTCTTTAATTGCCTCTGATATGATATAAGAAAGCGCTTCAGGCGAGGTTTGTACTCTTGCATTAATTAATAACCCTGCATAATTATCTTCTGCATCTGCAATAGTATCGAAGAAGTCTTCCTGCGGTGCGCCTGTAATACTAAATTTTCTTCCTCCGTTCAATAAGAACTTTAAATGGCCAACGGGGTATTTATTGAAATGTATTTTTTTTGATATAGCTTTCATTAAACCTGTTGCAGCCCCCGTAGCATTTTGGCTCATGCTTTCAATTTCAAGCCGCTGGTCGTGCCATGCAAGCTTTGCTTCTCCTTCGCCGTATACATCATAATTTATTTGTAATGATGAAGGCGTTGTAGCAGGATTATTATCCAAAACCTGAAGCCATTGATGAATATTGGCAGCGTCAAAAGAATTTTGATATAACAGTGTTTTACCACCATATCTTTTGTTCATCAGCCGTTTTATTTCCTGAAGTGAATTATAATCTATCAAATCTATTTTAGAAATCACTATGATTTCGGCTTCTTCTAATTGTTTTAAATAAATGTACCTGACACTTTCATCAAAAACAGAAGAATTTTCTTCCAGCAAAATTTTTAGCAGCCGAGCATCAGCAAATGTGGACAAGGTGATTTGAGCTTCCGGGCGAAATTTTATTAAAGGCTTCAATACTGTTGCTATAATATCTGTGCACGAACCCACAGATTCTGCAAAAATTACATCGGGTTGATTTGCTGTTATCAATGACTGTATGCTGTTATCAAGATCATTATAATTGCAACAAAAGCATCCATTTAAAACCTGCCGGTTTGGTATATTTAAGTATTCAAAAAAAGATCCATCCACAAGAGTCACTCCCTGGTCGTTTGTAATGACTCCGGCCTTCAGTTGTTTTTTCATCAGCTCATTGCAGCCATTTTGTATGGCTGTAGTTTTTCCGCTTCCTAAAAAACCACTCAATAAATGTATCTTCATGTCTTAGGATTGATGCTGTGTATATTCGTTTTTATTTATTCATTGATTATTATAACAGGCACAGTTCGAATCACAAAACAGATTATCAATTGCGACAGGGTATCCGAGCATTATTTCTTCTTTCGATGCAGGCCGTAACTCGTCAATGACGATATCGAATCTAAAGTTTCCACTTACACCATTTTCCTGTTTCAAATAAATAATTTTACTGTCTCCGGCTTTTAAACCTTCAAACTGCGCCTGCAGCGAAGAATGAATTCCCTCCGAACCATGCAAATAATATTTCGCGGAACAGCCCATAGCATTTTCAATCACATCTCCCTTATTGTTTTTCATGATGTACCGGAAAGCCACAACCATATTTTTTGATACTATCATCATGCTTTCACTTCTTTTCCGCTGACGATTATTTTATCTACGTATATTTTGCCGTAAACTGTTTTTAGTATTGGCTTGCCAGCCGTCAGGCTTACATTGCCAAAGCCTGTTGCCGTAGAAATAAAACTTGTAAAATCACCAATCTTTGAATCTATATATAATGTTTTACCCACTGCATCATACCTTACACCGGTGAGCCCTTCAAGCAAGCCGTAGCTCGACATGGCACGCGCATACCAATGACCGCATTCGTATTCATTAAACGGGTTGCGCACGCGGCCATCATAACGGTCGCGGCAATAACGCACTATATCAAGCCCTTCTTTTACTCTGCCCATTAACATGAGATGAGAAGCTACCTGATATTCAATTCCGGTCCATACTTCATCACTATACACAAACGGTAAAGATAATTTTCCACCTTTTGGCCATGTACACAGGAGCAATCCGCCTTCCTTCCCTAAAGCGTAACTCGGACGCTGAGGATTGGCGTGCTCGCTCAGGTCTTTTTTCAAGTTGTATTTATGTATTGCCAGCAAATGGCTGGTAATTTTTCCCGGATCTATAAAATCATCTATGGCACACATCCGTCCTATCCACATACCTAAAATTCCGTCGCTGAGGCAACCGGTTCCATATTGGTATTTTGGTCCTTCTTTTTGCAATAAAGTAATTGCTTCCGGCGAATAATCACCACCGAATGATTTTGCTTTAGCCGGGTTAGGAGCGTTTAATTCCTTGTATTCAATATCCTGGAAAAAATATTCGCCATTAAATAATTTAGTTTCAATATACTGCCTGCCCTTTTCGTATAAATCTTTGTATTTGTTCACATCTTTTTTCAAAAAACCACCCATTTCCATCATAGATTTTAATGCGCCCAGGTAAAAACTTGTACACATCCCATCCGGTCCCCAAAATTCTATATCATACGTATTATGATGAGGCTCTTCCACCACGCCTTTATTTCTAGGATCCCATGTACTGATACAATAATCCATACTCATCTTTACCATGGGATAAATCTTTGCAAGCCATTTATTGTCGCCGCTGATGCGCCAGTCGCGATGCACTTTCATGATACCGCCAAGCTGCCCGTCAGCCGCTGCATGAAAATCGTGTTTGGCAGGACTGATAGGAAGATTGGCACGGAATACCTGGTGTCCGGCATTATTCTGATTTTCGCAAAATTCTGTATTCCTTAATGAACGTTCCAGTGTTGGAAAAAGATGCGGCATTGCTTGTGCATAATTCCAGACGTGGGTACATGAACCGTGGCAACAGCCATTGTCATCGCTGCAACCTTCCCAATTCCATAAACGGCCATCGTATTGGCGAAGAACCGTAGGTGATTTAATTATAGTAAGATTGGCAGCCACTGCTTCGATTATTTCAGGAGGAAGTGTACTTCTGTAAAATGAATCGGAGAATAATTTTGTTTTCTTGTAGAGGTCAGAATAATTCTTTCTCCAATAATCAATCACACCATTTACGTCGCTGAATTTGCTGCTATACCAGGGCGAATAATTTGATGACGGATTTTTTTTGCCATTTGCGACATCCAGATCTGAAGGTCCCGCACAGCAGCCATTTTCGGGATTACAATCTTTCTTTTCATTCATCATTACATCGCCTATATGCAGCGTAGTTAATGGCGTAAACCATGAAAACATTAAGCGTATTTTTTTTGTGCCACCGGGGGCAAGTGAAAACGGAACAAACAATGATGCACCCGGCGCATCTTTTTCTACCGGTGGCCGTGAATTCATCTCTCCGTCCCTGACATCATTCCATGTCATCGTGAGAGGGTCCCACCAGCCGCCGCGGAACCAGCAATGATCAACGATTGTGTTATTATCATCAGTAAATACAGCAAAACTGCTTTGAAGCTGAGGCTTATCTTCAGTTCCCTGCTGTTCCAGTACAAATCCGTTGCCTGCCGGCTTAATACGGTTTTCTGCATTTTTATCTGAACCTAAAAAATTTTTTGAGTTAAAAGAAAAAATCGCATTAATTGTTTGTTTACTGTTATTTTGAAAATTATATTCCATACAACCAACAGGTAAACTCGAATTGTCTTCATCAGCCGGTATGAAAGGGCTCCATCCCCTAATCTTTACTTTTAATGGGATATCATTGTCCCGGAGATCAACCGTGCCAAAGGGAAACGCTGTAGTAAATTTAGCATTAGTAAACCTCGGTAAGCCATAAGTAGCGCCTGCATCGCCATTACCTGAACCCCTCTGTCCAAAAACTTTCCATTCAGGGACAGGGCCTTCTAACACTTTTGCACCGTTTTTAATACCTTTTACCCGTATGGCTGCGAACATTGCCGGCTCGTTAAATATTTCAGGGCGATTGCGTATGCTCATGTGTGACAGCGCGCCGGTTCCTTCCAGGCAAAACATACCTGCGCCAATACCGCCGATAGGGAAGGCCAGGCGGTTCAGGTACTCTCCTTCATAAGTGTCGTTGTATTTTCTTTTCCCGACATTCTCAGAATCCTGCCTTACATTTTCATCAATAATTTTTTTATTACCGGCTTTCGCTGATAAAAACGAGGCCGGCATAATGGCGGTGCCCAGGCTTCCGATAGTTACTTTCTTTATAAACGATCTGCGGTTATTTTCTTCTTTCATTATAATTTATTTTATTTTGAATGAATAAAAATATTTTTAGTAAGATATGATTACCTCAACAACATCATTCGCCTGCAGTGAAGCCTCAGCAAAATTTATTGAAACTTTATTGTCATTAAACGTATGACTGCTTTTTATTGCTTTGCTGTTGATGAGCACTTTTAAGTCATTTGGTTTTCTATCGCAATGTAACGTGATTTGCTGTAGCGATACATTGCCATACTTTACGATAACAGAATTTTTTTGTTGATTTTTTTGTTGGTCCTGTTTGATATTTCCCCATGCTTCCGCGCTTGTAAAAAATCCTTCAAAACGAGAGGGCTGAATTTTTGGATTAAAACTGATGATGCCTTTGGGTCCGTCATAAAAATAATCTTCCAGGGCCAGCATCACGCCCCATGAAGCCAAAGCCCGCGCATAGTGATCGCCGCATTCAACTTCATTCCATGGGTTATGTTTTTCAGGGCTGTATCTTTTATCCACACTTTTTACGATAGACAGTGCCTCGTCAATCATATCTTCATAAATCATGTTGGTGGCCACTTGGTATTCAATACCCGTCCAAACTTCATCACGATATCGCACACCATCCTCGCCCAGGTGCTGGCTTTTTGGCCAAGTACAAATAAATAAACCCGGCTCACCAAAATCTGCATAGGTTCTTTCCGGAGGATGAATTTTATTCTGCGTTGCTACATCAGGAATCCAGTTATATTTCCATATTGATTGTAAGGTTTGTTTCACTTTTTCTTTTGGATAAATATAACCGAGATTATTCAGATGATTCCATGTCTGGCCAAACAACTGGTCGCTCAAACAACCATCTTTATACTGGTATTTAGGATGCAGCTGCAGATCAACATCCTGCACAAAATATTCACCGTTCCACAGTCTTTTGACAGTGTTTTCTTCTCCCGCCTGTGCAATTTCTGAACAACGCTGTGCAAATGCCGTATCATTCATAATTGTAGCCATGGCAGATGCGGCTTTTAATGCAGCAAGATATAAAGAGCCAACATAAGTGTTCGCTCCATAAAAGGCAATATCATACGTGTTTGCCTGCACCTTTTCAATCAATCCATCCTCATTGCCGTCTTCATGAATAATGAATTCTGTTGCTCGTTTTATTCTGTCCCAATTGCGATTTAAAAAAATATCATCTTTTGAATTAAGGTATTCACGATAAGCTTTTAAAATAGCGCCTGCATGCCCGTCAATCAGCACGCCGCCCCAACCATTGCGAGCGAGTACGCTGCCATCTTTTTGAAAAGATTCCCCAAAATCAGTACGCTCTCTTATGTTGCGCTCAAGCTCAGGAAAAAAATGAGCTAATGCCTGTTCGTAGTTCCATACATGCGTACAGGTTCCCACACAAGAACCAACGCCTTCCCAGGCCCAAAATTTATCGTTTGCCCACCACTGGCAGGTCTCTGTTGCAAGCGTAGAAAGTGGCATTAACAAACGTTGCCTTAACCAATATGGGATAGTGGAATTGTTATAGTAAGCATTATGAAAAAGGTGAGTAGCTTTTGAAAGCCTGTCATAATTTCTTTGAAGATATAAAGCCACATCTTCTGAACTATTGAACCAGTTACTATACATGTTACCAATAATGGTAGTGCCATTCGTTGGCAATGCCTGGTTCCAATCATTGGGAATAATATCTGTAACATCGCTTCCAAAATAATAAGAAGGACGATTGGGGAAATACCATGTAAGTAAAAATGTAATTTCTTTTGTCTGGCCAGGTTGAAGATCAAAAGATTCGCCAACGGAGCCAGTTAATTTATCAATGCCTGGTGTTGATGCAGAATCAGAATTGTTGTTATCATTGGCTCCCGCATAATCTGCATCACCAAAAGCATTGTTTGATAAAATGCTTAACGATGCATTACCAAAGTAGGGGTGATCAACCGGATAAGATTTTTCTTTTGCAACAGGCATATCGCTAAAACCAATATCGTCTAAATTGATATGGCCCCACCCGCCTTTTTCTGCATCAACAATTTCAAAATGAGCCTGTTTACCTTTCAGATTTTTTACATCCCAGTATTTTTCTTCAAGAGTTTCTGCATTGTTGCCTGTCATGGCGCGCTCAATTTTATTGTCAACCACAAGATTGAAACAAGTTGAGTTTGAATGCCTGCCCCCACCAATCTTGAAGATTATGTAGTCATCTTTTATAATGAAATTGCCGGAAACCATTTTACCGGTCGAATTATCACCATTCAAATATGAATTAACAACGCCATTGCCTACAAAACCTGTGAGCCTGCTTTGATTATCAAAGCTACCGGATGCAGGATCCGTCCCAAATGCAGTTCCTGTTACTTTCCATTTTCCATACCCGTTTTCGAAATCATCGAACATCCGTATAGCCGGTTTTTTTACTGCATTAATTTTCTCTGCTGGAGTAAGATCCATTGCCAAAGTCGTAATGCCGTTATGGCGAATGATCCGATTGCGGCGATAGCCGAGAACTTCATCTTCAATATCCAGACAAATGAAATTTTGCAGCCAGCCTGAAAGATTAACCCGCATGGATTTTGATGATGTGTTTCTGATTGTGTATTTTAAAATTGTTCCCGGCGTAGCAGACTCTCTTGCATTCATAGGAATGAATGGTGAATAAACTTCTGATGAAACAGCAACCGGGATTTTTTTTGTTTTAGAATTATAATTAATGGTCGCAATCGGATATTCGCCAACAAACGATATGTCATCAAAATCTTTTTTATTCAGGTTAGCGTTTATTGTTTTACCTCCTTGTTGGATTTTTAAATTAAAGCCCTGGTCAATATAGCTTTTAGGCTCAAACGTTTTGTAGCAAACTGTCCATGGGCCAAGCGCGGTATTAAAATGCGTTAACGAGTCAATGCCATAACCCGTGTTGTACGCATTATTATAAATCCACCAGTTGGCTAATGTTCCATCACCTCTCACATATAGCTGGCCGGCAGCAATACCGCCGCAAGGCATCCCGATCGTAAGCAATTCATCGCCTTTAAAAACCCTTTTTTGGTTATCATATAAGGATGTTTTCCATGATGCAGTAAGATTTTTATTTTCAGGAACATGGTGCGATGGGTCAACGGGTTGCGAGAAAGCAATGAATGCATTAAAAAGAAAGCAAACCGTAAGGAAATTCTTTTTCATACGTTTTTTTTATGCACTGTTTACATACTCTTTATTCGTAAACAATATAATTTATAATTTCAATCAATTATTGCCACAATAAGATAATTACCTTATTCTTTGATTCTAATGATTGCTATCGCAACATTACTCAAATTGCTTATCTGGTTTCAGTTCATCGCTACTCATTTTTTATAGAAATCAATAAACGGGAACCCGCCATGGACAATTCGCGTGGTAGTTATAAAATGATTTTACTTATTTTGTAAATCATCAGCCTATACCCATAATCAATAACCGGAATTTTGCTTTAAAGTGCCGGCTGAGCGATCGATTTCAATTTGTGGTAATGGAAAAATTTCATCTTTCCCAATCTGATATTTAAAATAACCTGGCGTTACTTCATTTTGCCACCTTGTGGGATCAGTAAGATACTGTTTTGCTATTCCCCATCTTCTTAAATCCCAACCAAATTTACCTTCAAAAGCAAGTTCAACGCGCCGTTCGTGAACAATCGCCCAGAACATGTCCTCGTAACTTAATGATGAGGAAACCGGTGATAATTGTTTAATATCATTATGATTCACCGTATTGGGATCGGTAGTTGTACCCGTACGGGCTCTTACTTTATTAAGATATGTCGCAGCCGTTGCCTGATCGCCTAATTCATTCATTACTTCGGCATACCACAATAAGACTTCTGCATATCGCACTAAAGTATAATTAGCAGAATTATTCCAGCTAACCGGATCCACGGTAACACCATTATTATTTGGGGGATTTGCAATACACCACTTTCTGATTCCGAGGCCTGTTCCATTTACTTTATCTAAGAAAACCTGTCCAAAAAAGTCATCTTTATTTTTACGAAAAATAGAAGCTTCCAGGCGTGGATCTCCGTTCTCATATTCTCTTTCCAGGTCAGGCGTTGGCCGTGTCCATCCCCATCCGCCACCTGCAACATAGCCTTCCCCGTTTGGAGCATTGAGCACAGTACCAAAATTATGTGTTCCTTTTTGGTTTAAAGCTGTATACTGCACCTCAAAAACAGATTCGCTGCTATTGTCGTGAGTACCATTAAAAAGATCATTATAATCGGGAAGCAATTGATAGCCATAAGACATTATATCTTCAAGTAAAGGCTTGGCATCATTCCATCTATGTTCATATAAATACAAGTGACCAAGATATGCTTTTACAGCGCCTTTATCTGCCCTTCCCATCAAATCACCGGTATTTCTATCAGCAAGATTTTGTTGCAGTGCCATTTTGAAATCAGATTCAGCCTGGTCATATAAATCGCTCTTCGTGATCGTATAATTATTAACTTTTTTACTTTGATCAAAGCTGGCTTCCCTCACAGAATTCGGAACATTCAATTCTGATATACCCAATGGCTTGGTAACAACCGGCGCAGTCCCAAACATATACCCTAAACGAAACATCCAAAATCCCCTGATAAAATAAAGCTCTCCCATATACCTGGATTTTAAAGTCTCATCCATATCAATAGCGGGAATTTTTTCTATCCCTTCATTCGCCAGTAACAGAGCTTTATAACACCGCTGATACAACATTAATATCTGATCGGAACTTGGAGAAATAATAGATTCCTGTATTTGATAATAAACTACAAGATCAGGATGAGCCTGCACATCAGGGCCTGTTATATCACCCATTGGCGTGTATCCTGCCTGCGTATTCCAGGTATTTTGCCCATCTAATAATTGAAATGATTTGTAAGCTGCCGTAACAGCCATTTCTGCATCAGCAGCGGTTTTGTAAAAATTGTCTGTAGATACAACGCCATAAGGCATTTTATCTAATCTTTTGGTGCAGGAAACAAAACCGGTCAGGGCTATAAGAAAGAAAGTCGTTTTTTTCATGATAAATTATTTTATTCTTTATTAGACTATTTTATTAAATCCTCTATTAGAATCCTAAATTGATGCCTACATAAAATGAACGGGGCATTGGATATCCTCCATTGATATTTTGTTCAGGATCCCAGCCGGGATAAGAATTCAGGCAAAACAGGTTTTGTGCTGCAACATAGAAGCGTAGTTTGTGCATTACTTTTGCAGCCTTATCATTCAACAAGCCCGCAAAATCATAGCCCACTTGTAAATTTTGAAGCCTAAAGAAATCAGATGACCGGAGCCAGAAAGTAGATCTACGGTAATTATCATTGGGATCGCCCGCTACTACCCGTGGCACATAATTGCTTGTTGCTTCTCCAGTCCATCTTTGCCTATACATCCAGGCTGAAGTTTGCTCACCGCCACGGGTAATCGCAAAGCCTACCTGATCTATACTCTTAAGCGCTCCTAATTGTCCGTAAAAACCGGTTACCAGGTCAAACCCTTTGTATTCAAGCGAAATGCTGCCTCCAAAGTTGTTTGGTGCCATCGTTGGCCCTAAAAATTTTCTGTCATTCGCATCAATAACGCCGTTGCCGTCAATATCTTTAAACCGGATGTCTCCGGGTTCCGCGTTTGGCTGAGTCGGCGCTTTCGCAATTTCGTCTTTGGTTTGAAAAATACCTTCCTGTACATAACCATACCATTCATTTATTGGCTGGCCTACCTGCGTTTGAGTAAAATTATTGATGATAGGAGAAGGAACCTTAGTTACAATGTTTTTATTGAATGTCCAGTTAACGCTAACATCGTATTTAAATGATTTGCCAATTCGATCAGCATATCCCAGCGTAAATTCCACGCCGGTATTAGATACGCTACCTGCATTTTGATAAGGAGCGTTATTAACACCTGAAGTAGCAAGCAAAGGTACCCGTACCAATATGTCCGATGTATTTCTCTTATAAAAATCAGTGATAAAATTTAAACGGTTTTCCAGGAAGGACGCTTCCAGCCCAACCCCATACGTTTCCGTCTTTTCCCAACGGATATTCGGGTTTCCCAAGCTTGTAGGGCCAACGCCTGTATAGGTAATTCCATTACCGCCTGCGCCAAATGGGTAATACAGGCCTGTTGAATTTAAAGTAGTTTGATAAGGATAAGTTCCTATGTCCTGATTACCTAGGATTCCCCAGCTTGCGCGAAGTTTCAGGTTATTGATCAAACGCACATTCTCAAAAAACTTTTCCTTTGAAATAACCCAGCCGGCCGAAGCCCCCGGGAACACCCCTGTTCTGTGATCGCTGGCAATACGCGAAGTCTGATCAACCCTTAAACTGGCGCTTAATAAATATTTGTCTTCAAAATCATAATTGATACGCCCAAGATAGGATTGTATTCCCCACGAATATTTGGATCCGCCGTTGGCTATATTACTATTACCAGCATCCAACACCTGCATATTGGGGTCATTGTTTAGAAAATTATTTCTTGAAGCGCTTAGGTTAGATCCGTTAGTTTCCTGATAAGTATAACCAGCCATAACAGTCAAATCATGAACCGAATTGAATTGCCTTGAAAATGTCAAAATATTATCAAATTCATAATTAATATTTTGATTGCCGTCTTCATAAAGTTCCGCAATTGGATGGTCGCCAATCAATCCCTTAGGTCCAAAAGTATAAGCAGGTATAAAATGATCCTGATTCCAATCATAATATTCCGCATTCAAAGAAGTTTTGAATTTTAGTCCTTTAATAATATCCCATTCCAAGTAGCTGCTCCCTAGCAATTTTTTCCAGGTTTGTTTATATTTCCATAAGTTAACAGCGATAAGTGGATTAAGCATTGTTACAGGCTCTCCGTTATGTATGGCTGCGCTATAATCGCCATTTGCATCAAAAATCGGTTCTGTCGGCGGGAATATTAATGCCCTGTCAATAGCCTGCCCCCAGTCGGTATTATTAGAAACACCGTAATTAACATTCACGCTCACTCCTAATTTCAAATTTGGCAAAAGTTTGGTGATATTATTTATCTTAACATTGCCTCGCTTAAACATCGTGTTTTTTATAACTCCTTTTCCATTATAATAATTTGCAGTTATCGCATACGCATTGTTTTTCGTACCGCCGGTAACGGATAAAGAGTAATTTTGCTTGAAACCGGCTTGAGTTATTTCCTTGACCCAATTAGTACCCTTTCCATAAGAATCAATCTCAGCCTGCGTAAAAGGCACTGGAAGATTTGCGGCTCCATAATAATCGTTAATCTGCGTTGCATACTCCTTTGCTGTCAGGGTAGGTATCATGTACCGGATTTGATCAACACTTGCGTATGATGACAAATTTATCTTAACGGGCGATTCAAATTTGCCGGTTTTAGTTGTTACAATAACTACTCCATTTGCCCCTCTGGAGCCATAGATGGCAGCTGAGGCGGCATCTTTAAGAACAGTTATATTCTCAACATCATTTGGGTTAATATTTGATAATCCATCATTGGTAATCATACCATCTACTACCACAAGAGGATTACTTGATGCTCCGAAAGAACCGGTTCCTCTAATTCTGATTTGAGTACCACTATATGGAGTTCCATTATTTTGAATTACCTGAACGCCGGCTAATTTACCCTGAAGATTTTGTCCGATGCCAACAGTGGCCTGGTCTTCCATTTTGGATTGAGATATAACTCCTACAGAACCTGTCAAATCCTTTTTTGCCTGCGTGCCGTATCCTATCACGACTACTTCATCTAAGTTGGAACCGGCCTGATCTTTTAATGCGACGTTAATAACCCGATTGTTACCTACAACAACCTGCTGATCCAATTTTCCAACATACGTTATTTCCAGCGTTTGGCCTTTAGATGCTTCAATGGAAAAATTACCGCTTGCATCCGTAGCTACAGCGATATTGGTGCCGGATACGCCAACAGTAGCGCCAATTAAAGGATTCGCATTTTCATCGGTTACTTTTCCTGTAACGGATGATTGCTGCGCAAAAAGAGAACTGCTTAATAACATAGTAATCAGCAATACAATTAACTTTCTCTGCCTTTGCATGATAAACTTTAAGCATTGGATAGCAGGCATTGCAGAATATTGTTCCATAAGATTTAAACGCATGGCTATTTAATTTTGAAGTGAAGACAACTGAAGATTAAGTTTTATTATGATTTTCAGTAAAAGATTATAAATGAATCAGAGAATGTTTTCCGGGAAGTATTAGCTTACAATTTTTAATACACGGATTATGTTTCAAAACTAATAAGCCACTGAAATAAATTGCCGTACTACAGTTTGGGAGGCATAAAGCATTAGAAGGATTCATGATTTTCCGATTTTTATTTTGCTAAATATTTGAATTAGACCACATTATTTTTCAATATTTTTTTATTCTATTCCTTAAAAAAATTCAGCTTACCTGCGGGCATTTAAACGTTTAAGCAAGTTGACAAAAAAAATCAGCTTTTTTTCCTTCTTAAAATTGAAACAAATACCAAGCTATCAACGTTAATTAAATTTAAAGTATTTAATCGATTAAGCAATCCGTGAGCAAACATAATGACATTTGCATAAAACAAAAAATTTTTTTTTTTTTCATTTAATTCGATTTTTTAATGGCCTTCGGGTCGTTTTTGTTCTGAATTTGAATACCAAGCTTCTCCTGTTTGGATGCTTGATAATTAATAATTGGAGTTTATTGTAATTAGAAAATAATTTCTATTTTAGAATTGATAAGTTATAACCGCGCCGGCATTACGTTTAACCGGCATTTTTTTTTGATGTGCGTTCTTGATAATTTTTTATAAATTCATTTTTTATAACACCGGTATCAGCAATGAATCGTGGTAATTTGATACAAGAAAATTTAAATTAACCATATGCCTGCATTTCCTTTTTTAAAACTTGATATTCATAAGAATTTAAACTTAATCGTAATTTGCTTTTTTCTTATTTTAAGCTATAGTATGTCTTCTGCACAAAGAGTTATTCCATTATACCAAAAGGTTCCTAACAGCATGAATGCATTAAATTATCAAGAAAAAGCTGACACGGGCGCCGATGGCATTATTCGGATAAGTAAGGTTTCCATTCCCCAAATCGAAATTTTTGAACCAGCCAAAACAGCGGAAAAAACCCCTGCGGTAATTATTTGCCCGGGCGGCGGATATGCTATTCTCGCCTATAACCTTGAAGGCACAACGGTTGCACATATATTGAACAATTGGGGCGTAACAGCAGTCGTTTTAAAATACCGCCTGCCCAGTGACGAAATTATGGAAGACAAATCTATCGGCCCGGTACAGGATGCGCAGCGTGCAATACAGTATGTAAGGGAAAATGCGAATGAATTGAATGTTGATCCGCAAAAGATAGGAATAATGGGCTTTTCAGCGGGAGGTCATTTGGCCTCCACCGCATCAACTCATTTTAACACAGCATACATTTCCAATCCCAATCACATTTCACTGCGTCCCGATTTTTCAATTCTCGGGTACCCTGTAATCAGCATGATTGACTCTGTTACTCACAAAGGCAGCCGTAATAATCTTTTAGGAACAAACCCCTCACGGAAAATGCTTGAAAATTTTTCAAACGAATTGCAGGTTTCGGAAAATACGCCTCCCACTTTTCTTGTGCTTGCCAGCGACGACGACGGCGTCGAACCGCGAAACAGCATCAGTTATTATGAAGCATTATTGAAACATCACGTACCGGCTGAATTGCATATTTATCAAAATGGAGGGCATGGTTTTGGAACGCGCATTCTTGAAAAGAATGACAACTGGATGGATTTACTCAGAGTGTGGATGTACCATAATGGGATTTTAAAATAATTATCCCAAACAAAAAATTGAATATTTTTTCTTTTACTGTGAAACGTCTTGCCGTAATTAAGCGAAGATTGTTTTAGCTTATTTGCCAAACTTTCTGCGTAAAACATTTATCGCATCTTCCATTGAAGCACTTTCATTTACCGAAGCTTTTTGTTTATTTGAATGGCCGTTTTTTTGAGGATATACTTTATGCGTGCGTTTTTCAGGAGCTTCCATTGTTTGCTTTATTGACAAAGCAATTCGTTTTCTTACCAAGTCAACTTCAGTTACTTTAACGAGCACTTTATCATTTAATTTTAAAACCTCTGCCGGATCGGAAATATATTTATGAGCAATTTCTGATACATGAACCAGGCCGTCCTGCTTAACTCCTATATCGACAAACGCACCAAAACGGGTGAGATTGGTTACCTGGCCGGGCACTATCATTCCTTCTTTTACATCTTCAAGAGAATAGATGTTGGCAAATTCAAATGCGTGTGCTTCTTCACGCGGATCAATGCCAGGCTTTTTTAATTCCTTCAAGATATCGTCGATGGTGTGTAAGCCCACGTTTTCGTTTATATATAACCGTGAGTCAACCAGTTTTACCACCTTTTCATTACCTATCAATTCCTTTATTTCCACACCGGCATCTTTTGAAATTTTTTCAACTATAGCGTAGGACTCCGGATGTACACCACTTTCATCTAGCGGATTGTCTCCATTTTTTATTCTTAAAAAACCTGCGCACTGCTCATATGCTTTCTCACCAAGACGCGATACCTCTTTCAATTGCTGCCTGTTGGTAAAACGTCCTTTTTCTTTTCGATATCTGATTATATTTTCTGCCAGGGAAGGGCCAATGCCACTAACATAACTTAAAAGATATTTACTAGCCGTGTTTAAATTTACACCAACAGCATTTACACAACTGACAACCGTTTGATCCAGTTTTTCTTTCAACCTCGTTTGGTTTACATCATGCTGATATTGGCCAACTCCGATACTTTTTGGATCAATTTTTACCAATTCAGCCAAAGGATCCATTAACCGCCTGCCAATACTCACTGCGCCACGAACAGTAATATCCTGGTCAGGAAATTCTTCGCGGCCGATTTCTGATGCAGAATAAATAGATGCACCATCTTCGTTTACCAAAAACACAGGCAACCCGGTGCTCAGGCCTTTAATAAATTGCTCGGTTTCTCTGCCAGCGGTTCCATCCCCAATCGCAAGTGCCTCGACAGAAAACTCCTTTAAGTATTGTTCAATTTTATGTTTCGCTTCGTCCAGTTTATAATTCTTTTCATGAACGAAAATCACATCCGTTTTTTGTAAATCTCCTTTTTCATCAAGCACAACTACTTTGCAACCCGTACGATATCCGGGATCAATTGCAAGAACTCTTTTGCTCCCGAGAGGCGATGACAGCAACAGCTGGCGAAGGTTTTCAGCAAACACACTGGTCGCTTCCTCATCCGCTTTTGTTTTTAATGCCAATCTGAATTCACTTTCAAGACTTGGCTGAAGCAATCTCCGGTAAGCATCCTTGATGGCCTTTTTAATTTGTTCAGAAGATTCATTGTCTGCTTTAATATATTCCTCTTCTATCTTTAACAAGGCCAATTCTTCCGCCGGTGCAATTGTCATTTTCAAAAATCCTTCTGCAAATCCTCTCATGATTGCTAAAATCCGATGAGAAGGGATTTTGCTGACTGGTTCTGAAAAATCGTAGTAGTCTTTGTATTTAATAGCCGCCTGATCTTTGTCAGGCAATACTTTGCTTTGAATGGCGGCTGCTTGTTCAAAATATTTTCTCATGACGGCGCGCACTTCCACATCTTCATTTATTATCTCTGCAATGATATCGCGAGCGCCCTGCAATGCCATTTCTATATCTATTATTTTTTCATTCAAAAATGGTTGCGCTTCTGTTTCAATTACTATATTTTCTTGATCGAGTAACAATAAAGCCAATGGCTCAAGCCCATTTTCTTTTGCTGCTTGCGCCCTCGTTTTTCTTTTTGGTTTATAAGGCAGATAAATATCTTCCAGCTCATTTAAAGTAGTCGCCTCATTTATTTTCCCCTGCAAAAAATCGGTCATCTTACCTTGCTCCGAAATTGTTTTTTCAATAAACAATTTTCTGTCCGCAAAATCTTGCTGAAACTTCGCTTCTTCCTGTATCTGTTGAATCTGTACTTCATCCAGGGCACCGGTTTTGTCTTTCCGGTAGCGCGCGATGAACGGAATAGTGGCGCCTTCTTCCAATAAATCCAAAACTGCCACAACCTGTTTTTCGGAAATTGATAATTTAGATGAAACCGATGCGGAATAGTTTTTCATAGAAAATAAAAGTTCATTTTTTGAGGCGGCGAAGTTAAAAAAATATTGATGGCCTTCTCATTTTTCAAAAAGAAGTTATCCAGATTTTTGAAAGGAAAGGCTATTGCTTTTTTGAACAATAGCAGTGAATGAACAAATAACTATCTTTTTTATTTTACTTCTTTTTGGTCATTTGAAAGATTGAGCAACTTACCTTTTTTCCAGGCTTTCAATTCTTTTTTGTAATTCTTTTTATTTTGTTTGGTAAGATGCGGATCGTCCATGGAAGTGAGATTGGGTCTTCCGCCATTAACCCACGCGGTGTACCAATAAGAAGCAACGTCATAAATTGATAATTGCAATTGATGCTCTACCATGCCGCCCAATGCGTGGTTAAATTCTTTCTGATATTTGTAGGAAAAAACCGGCGCACTATAAAACATTACCACTTTACCCGCGCTGTCTTTTTTATACATATTTTCTTTTGTAAACCTGCTGCGCACTTCCTTTTCTTTTGCCAAAAGTGTGTCTACCAGTGAATGCGATTGAGCGATCATTTCAAAAGTTTTTCCGGGAATATCTTTTATATAAACCGCCTGCGGCGTTTTGAAATGGAAGGTGCTTCCAAAAGTCTCAGGCAAAGCAGATTCCCACAAAGAATGCACTCCATTTTGCCCGGTAAACTGCCCGTTGTAGTTGGCAGAAGTGTGCAAAGGCATGTGTGCATCGGCGATGTAATGTGATAATTCAGAAGAAAGAAACAGAATTTCTGATTTATCTCTTCTTTTAAATGCAGCAGTTAATTTATCCATAAGCTCTTCTATATACCACGGCAAATATCCATTCCTGTTTAAAAAACTGCTATCATATTTTTTAAACGCTTGCATTGGATCTGTCGGTAAATCGCTCACTGCGGTTTTAAAATTTTCCACGTCAATAAAATGGCGCGGCGGTTCATTTTTGTCGTTAATCAGCGCTCTTCTTAAATCCGGAATTACAGCGCTTTCTGTGATAAAATCAATGTGGTTGTAATAAAATGTTTGCATCGGTTCCGGTAATGCAAACACAGCGCCGCGGCTTATGTGCTTATGGCCCCAGCGACCCCACGCATACACCAGCGATACCGAAATTGTTATGCAAAGAATTAAAAAAACAGACTTTAAAATTTTGGATTTCATTTATTGTATTTAAGAAATATTCGTGGATGTAAAATTAATTCCGAAAAAATTATTCGCGAAAATGAGAGCTTAATATTTTAATAAAAAGTAATAATCAAATTCAAAATTTCCGGTCTTTCTTTGCCTAATTTATTTGCGATGAAATAACTTCTGTTTTGATCAACTGAACGTGCGCAAACTGATTGAATTCTTTTTCATTTAAGTTTTTTGGTAATTCTATTTCAGCCTGAAAGAGATGATTATTTTTGAAATCAAGCGTGAGCATGTTGTCTTTAACAATCACATTATTAAAAATACTCCACTGATACACTTTCTTCGGAAAATTAAGTTTGATAACTTCTGTTGGAGTGAACAGAATTCGTATTTTTTGCAAAGCGAGATAATAAATGATGCCAATAAAAATCAACCCGGCCATTAGGTAATAAATTTGCAAACCAAGCCAGCAGCCAGCCAGCACAAATATCAAAACCTGGTCAAGATAATGCCCATGCTGATTTTTTTTGGTAAAATAGATTCGCATAATAATATAGACTGTGGTTAGCAAAATTGCTGAAGCAGCCTGGTAGCGAAAAGCATCATAAAAAAGCATTAGGATAAATGCCGAAATATTTATAAGCAACAGGATAAATGCAATCGTCCGGTAAGATTTAATTTTTTCGTTTTTAATGACTATTTCAAACTGCATTTGATTGATTTGAAGCCAGCAAAAGATTGCATAGTTTAAAGAGTACCCTTGCGCCAACATTTTCATCCCATTCATTAGGGCTGATTCCTACTTCATTCAAATCAAACCCAATAAGCTTTCTACCACTCTCTATTATTTTCCTGATTAAATAGTAAACCTGCTGTGTCTCAAACCCGCCCGCCACAGGCGTTCCGGTGTTAGGACATAATTTCGGATCAAGGCCATCTATATCAAAGCTTAAATAAACTCTTTGAGGAAGATGGCTTATTATTTCTTCGACTATTTTTTTCCAATTTTCGCCTTCGTATATTCTTTCCTTGATATTTTTATCAAAATAGGTTGCTACGCGGCCATTGCTGTTTCTTATAAACTCCAACTCGCCCGGAGAATAATCGCGTGTACCAGCCTGCACCAGCCTGGTTACCTGTGGGATTTCTTTAAGCGCATTAAACATTATTGAAGCGTGGGAATAAGTAAGATGTTCATAAGCTTCTCTCAGATCGCAATGTGCATCAATTTGTAATATCCCAAAATCTCCATGCTTCTCAGCGAGCGCTTTATAATATCCAAATGGAGAACTATGATCGCCTCCAAGAATTGCTACCAGCTTGCCCTGGTCCAATAATTCCTTCGTTTGCTCATATACCCAATCATTTAAAAATTCGCTTCCCTCGTTTATCTCCCGTAAAACCTTTTGCATAAACTTGTTATCGCAAAGTTGCTCGCCCTCGGTAATGTAGTTGATGTACAACTCAGCTTCTTTGCGCAGATAATCACTTTTCATAAGAATATTTTTATCCGACTCGCGCAAAAATATTCCCTGCTTCCAGCCTTCCGGGTAATCATCGTCAAATAAATCTACCTGCATGCTGGCGTGGCAGATTCTTTCAGCGACTCTTGCCGTGCCTGCTTTATAGCTTACGGTCACTTCCCATGGCACCGGAAGGATAATTAACCTGGAATCTTTTTCAGCAAAGGGAAGTCCGAAAATTCCGTTATTAGGATTAGCAACAGAGTCTGTATCAAAATGAGTGAGGTCCATCATTTTTACTTACTGATTTTTTTTGGACGGCAAAGGTAATGAGTATATGATTAAAATTTGTGCGATGCTTCCTTATGATGAAAATGCGTTTTGTTTCACAGTAAAACGATAAAAAGCCCCCTTTTTTATCCTAACTTAAACATTTTGAATCATTAGCGTAATATTTACTGAATATTTCCGTGAGATTTTTTTTGTTAATTTTTTAATTAACCGAAGCAATTGGCTTTTTTAGCCCCGAAAGTCATATTTGATTTTATTAGAATGTTCATACAAAGTTAAAAGCGCAGTTTTCCTATCTTAAAAGACAGAAAAGACTGCCTTTTTATTTCAAAAATCGGCTGAAATGCCCTAAAATAGAGTGCTCCTGTAGAAACAGGAGCACTTTACCAAAACTAACTGCTTATGAGTTGGGCCGAAAATTAGAACTTTTTTGATTCATAAAATAATTTTGAACACTATTTTTAGAAATTTTTTTCAAATTTAAATTTACCCTTCGGATAAATCGTTTAGATTTAATTTTAGTATCTTGATTTTTAATTTAATTCAGACAGTTTATGAAAAAAATTGCAAGCTATTTTTGTTGTTTTTTCTTTCTTATGTTTTTATCTATGACTACAGATGCAAAAAAATTACAATCTAATGTTTCCGACTCTGTCGCTATCCAGGGTAGATGGGATATCACGATTGATATGGATGGGCAACTTAGGCCTTCATGGCTGGAAATACACCATTCGGGGTTAAGAACGCTCGTGGGAAGTTTTGTGGGCGTAGGAGGAAGTGCCCGCCCCATTTCAAGAATATTTTTGGAAAATGGAAAAATGAGCTTTTCAATTCCGCCTCAATGGGAAGATTCTCCTAATGATTTGAAGGTGGAAGGAACACTTCGTGGCGATAGCCTTTCGGGCATTATGACAATGCCAGACGGACACTCGTTCAACTGGGTAGGCAAGCGGGCGCCAGATTTGAAGCGAAATAAAGAACCTAAGTGGGGAAAGCCAATTGCTCTTTTTGATGGAAAAAATATGAATGAATGGCATGCAATGGGAGAAAACCAATGGGTGGTTGCTGACGGAATTTTAAAAAGCCCTCACTCAGGTTCCAACCTTGTAACTAACCGGAAATTTGATGATTTTAAGTTGCATATAGAATTCCGGTATCCGGCTGAAAGCAATAGTGGGGTTTATTTACGAGGCAGATACGAAGTGCAGGTGATGGATAGCAAAGGAATGGAACCTTCAAGTGTATTGCTCGGTGGCGTTTATGGATTTCTTACACCCAGCGAGATGGCAGCAAAAAGTGCGGGAGAATGGCAATCTTTTGATATTACTTTGGTGGGCCGGATGGTAACCATATTTGTAAACGGGAAAAAAGTAATTTGTAACCAGGCGATCCCAGGCATTACCGGCGGCGCGATTGATAGTGACGAAGGCTCACCCGGACCTATCTTATTGCAGGGAGACCATGGCCCTATAGAATATAGAAATATCGTAATTACTCCAGGGATTTAAATTTCGATACAAAAAATTACCGGGAAGCGCGTTAGTACTATAAAACCCGCAACCAAAACCCGCCTTAAGTAATCGCCCTGTCCAGATGAACATATCCGCCATCTACATGAATCAGTTGGCCGGTAGTGTGGCTGGATTTGTCTGACAACAGAAAAGCTACCATGTTGGCAATTTCTTCAGGTGTCGTCATTCGTTTTTCTAAGGGAATTTTTGAAGTTATAGATTTTAATTTCTCATCGGGATTTTCAAGCGTCTTAACCCAAACTGAGTATTGGGGTGTCCAACATTCGGAAACAATTACTGCATTTACCCTGATTTTGTATTTCAATAATTCCACTGCCCATTCGCGGGTGAGTGCGTTTCTTCCGCCATTGGATGCTGCGTAGCCCGAGGTATTTCCCTGGCCGGTTTCGGCCGTTTTAGAACCAATATTTACAATAGCACCAAAGGATTGTTTTAGGTAAGGCAACGCATGATGCGCCATCAGATAATAATGAACCAAACTATTGTGCAGCGAATCAACAAATCGTTGATAATTTCCGTTTTCCAGGCCAACACCGTCATTCAAACCAGCGTTATTAACCAGACCATCAATTCT
This sequence comes from Ginsengibacter sp., assembly GCA_051954975.1. Lineage (GTDB taxonomy): Bacteria > Bacteroidota > Bacteroidia > Chitinophagales > Chitinophagaceae > Ginsengibacter. The sequence goes on from JBQCHE010000003.1 coordinate 379,822, forward strand.
TCCATATTTATCCACCACCTTTTTTATAGCGGCTTCGCATTCTTGCGGCTTTGTCAATTCTGCTACCACCTGAAATCCTTTGTTGTCAATGCTTTCGAGCGTTTTTAAATTATCCGGTTCCTTTCTGCCAACAATTACAGGAATGGCATTTTCAGCGGCAAGAACTTTTACAATTCCCTCCCCTATTCCTTTTGCGCCCCCGGTTACGATAATGACTTTATTGTCAAGATTCAAATTCATGTAAATAATAGTTTAGACCATGCGCGTTCAGTCCTCGTGTACATTGTAAAATTCCATTGCATTTTTTGTAAAAATCTTCTCTTTATCCTCTTTTGAAAAATCGCGGACAAAATTCTCCACAAGCTGTTTCCATCTTGAATAGCCCCCGCTAATCGTTACCACAGGCCAGTCACTTCCAAAAACCAACCGATTGGTACCGAAGGCGTTCAATACATAATCAAAATAAGGATAAAAGTCCTGTTCCTCCCAGGTAGTCCATTCTGCTTCAGTAGTAAGTCCTGAAAGTTTGCAATACACATTTTCATACCTGGCAATTTTTTCAATTGCTTTCTTCCAGGTATCTATACTTTTTTGTTTAACATTCGGTTTGGCAAAATGATCAATCATAAATTTTTGATCCGGAAATTTTTTTACAAACTCAATCGCTTCCTGTAACTGATTTTCATAAATCAATACATCATAAGTGAAGTTATATTTTCTTAATAAACCAACACCTTCCAAAAAATCTTTGTTCTTTAAAAATCCTGCAGGTTCTGCCTGTACTATATGCCTGAATCCTTTTACAACAGAAAATTTTGAATAGTAAAGCAACCTATTTTCAATATTTTTATTTGGAAAATCTACCCACCCTACTATTCCTTTTATAAATGGATTGGCTTCAGAAAGCCCCATTAAAAATTCATTTTCATTTTCGCTTTGGTCTGCCTGAACTGCAATTACTCCTTCGATATTATTTTCCTTTAAAACGGGAACGAAATCCGGCGGAAGAAAATCCTTTTGCAATATTTTCATGTCATCAGTGATCCAGGCGTCTTTTACTTTGTTATACTGCCAGAAATGAACATGAGTGTCAATCATCTTATCGCATTTATTTTGACCAATTTCTTACCTGCTGCTTTTGCGTTCCCAGCCCTTCAATTCCCAACTCTACTACATCTCCCTCTTTAAGATACACTTGTGGATTCATTCCCAGCCCCACGCCTTGCGGCGTACCGGTAGATATAATATCGCCGGGCAATAAAGTCATAAACTGGCTGATGTAGGAAACCAAAAAAGGGATTTTGAATATTAAATCATTTGTATTGGAGTCCTGCATTTTCTTACCGTTAACGGTTAGCCATAAACGTAAATTATTAGCATCCTCAATTTCATCCTTTGTGGCCATCCAAGGGCCAAGCGGCGCAAAAGTGTCGCAACTTTTTCCTTTCACCCACTGGCCGCCTCTTTCTATCTGAAAGGTTCTTTCACTTACATCATTGTGAAGGCAGTAACCTGCTATATAATCCATCGCTTCGCTTTCTTCGACATAGCTTGCACGCTTGCCGATAACCACAGCCAGTTCTACCTCCCAATCGGTTTTGTTGGAATTTTTGGGAATGATGATGTCATCATTTGGGCCGGAAACTGAAGTAGTAGCCTTAAAAAAAATGATGGGCTCTTTTGGTATTTGAGCATTCGTTTCCCTGGCATGCTGTGCATAATTTAATCCGATACAGATTATTTTGGAAGGTTTATCGACCGGGCAACCTAATCTTTGATTTGCCGCTACTTCAGTCAAACTGTTTTGTTCAACAAAGCTTTGCAATTTCTGAATTCCGTCACTTGCAAAAAATGTTTCGTCATAGTCTTTTACAAATCCTGATACATCATACCACTTTTCATCCTGGATGATTCCCGGCCTTTCTTTACCGGCCTCTCCAAACCGTATTAATTTCATAATGATTATTTTGTTTCGATTTCAATAATTGTGTCCGGCTGCAGCAAAGCAATTCCATCAAGGCTGATCGTGACTTCGCTTTTATTCTGATCATATTTTACGGATTCGCCGCTGCCCATTAACCGGCAATTTTTTATTTTATTTTTAATTCCCTTTATCACCACAGGCTGAATAGAATCTTTTAAAACATGTACAAATATTTTATTTTCTTTAGAAGTGACTACGCCCCAATCCTGCGGCGGCATAATGTTTCCACGGGTTCCGTAAATGCTTTCTCCAAATTTATCCATCCATTTTCCAATCTGTTGCAAAGTATCCCTGAATTCTTCCTGGATAATTCCATTCGGCTGCGGTCCAACATTCAATAAAAAATTGGCGTTACGTCCTGCTGCATTCACAAGGTAATGAATCAGCGTATTTACTGATTTGTAATGATCATCCTTAATATTAAAACCCCATGAATTGTTCATCGTTTCGCATGTTTCAAGCGGCAACTGCTCGGAAGGCTTTTGAAAGCTCAGACCGGATTTATTCTGCCCGGGCAAATCTTTTTCAAACATTTGAAAGTCTTCGCCCGGAAGCGGAGATAGATGATGATTGTTGCCAATGAGGCAGGCGGGTTGCAGTTTATGAATTAAGGCATATATTTCAGGAAGGTGCCAGTCAATTCTTGGCGTTCTGTCCTGAGCCCCTTCAGGGGCGGTCTGATCCCAATATCCATCGAACCAGATGCCGTCAATTTTTCCATAATTGGTAAGCAATTCAGTTAACTGATTTTCCATGAATTTGATATAGTCCTTCCAGTCGCCATGCACCGTTCTGCCTGTTCCCTGCCCGGTTCTGCCCGTCCAGTAAGAATAGTCATCCCTTCTCCAATCAAGTAGTGAATAGTAAAGAAATATTTTCATGTTTTGCTTATGGCATTCATCCACTATCATTTTCACTACATCTTTATGATAGGGAGTATTCATAATATTGAAATCTGAATATTTGGTGTCCCACATGCTAAAGCCATCATGATGGCGGGTGATCAGCGTGATGTATTTCATTCCCGCATTTTTCGCCATCGCTACCCAATCGTGCGCATTGAATTCGGTTGGATTAAAAAAATCCATAAGGCGCGTGTAATCCTTTACTTTAATATTTTCATTTTGCATCACCCATTCGGCGTCTCCTAAAATGCTGAAAACACCCCAGTGAATAAACAATCCGAATTTCGCATTTTCGAATTGTTGCCGCGCTTCAAGGTTTGCTGCCGTTGGTGTATACGTTTGTGCATCACAGTTAGTAATGATACACGCAGCAAACAAATAAATAACCAATTTTTTCATTTTATAATTTTAGGTATTCAATGTTAAGAATCCTCCATCTATTGGGTAATCCGTGCCGGTAATGAATGAAGCTTCATCGCTGCATAAATAGAGCGCCAATGCAGCCACTTCCTCAGGCTTTGCCATTCGGCCGATGGGTTGAGTTTTAGCTAATTTTTCAAACATTTCTTTTTCTCTTCCGGGATAATTTTTTTGCAAAAATCCATCCACAAACGGCGTATGGACGCGGCCGGGCGAAATGGAATTGCACCGGATGTGGTCTGCAATATAATCTTTAGCCACCGACATTGTCATCGCGGCTACTGCACCTTTAGCCATTGAATAAGCAAACCGGTCTGGAATACCTACCCATGCTGCCACAGATGCAACGTTTACGATAACACCCCCGCCATTTTTTTTCATTATCGGGATTGAAGCAAACAAACAATTATACACACCTTTTACATTCACACTCACGACGCGATCAAAATCCTGTTCACTGGTGGTGTCCGCCTTGCCGATGTGAGCAATTCCTGCATTGTTCACCAATATAGCATGCGCTCCGATCGCCTCAATGGTTTTAATCACTTCCTGCTGCATTGCTACATTACACGCGTGCGAAAATACATTGCCACCCCTTGCCTGAATTTCCTCCACGGATGACTTGGCACTTTCGTCGCTCAATTCAATGATGTGCACTTCCGCTCCCTGTTTGGCAAATAAAATGGCAATTGCTTTTCCAATGCCGCTTCCCGCGCCGGTTATGATGGCTTTTTTATTATGTAAAGAAAACATGCAAGTAAGTTTTTAGAAAATATTTTCAAAAATAACATTTGTATCGCTACTCATTCAGGTCAAATATCTTTTTCATTAAAACCCATTTTTCACCAGGCCCGCTGCCTGGAAGTCCTTGCTGGTATTTCCACATCAATTGTTCCCATTCCTGCACTTTTGCATTCTCACTATCCATTTTTTCTTTTTCAGAAAATGAAAAATTTTCGCTGGTTTCCATAATCATAAACAGGCGATTGGAAACCCTGTATATTTCCATGCCTGTGATACCGGCGTTTTTAATTGATACAATAATTTCAGGCCAGACTTTTTTATGGTAATTTTCATATTCCGCAATCATCGCATCATCATCTTTCAAATCCAGTGCAAGACAGTATTTCATTTGCTATTGATTAAGAACGCTAAAAATAAGCATTCTCAATAAAATTTCGCCGGTGATTCTTTTGATCTTTTTCGGTAATGGAATTTTTCAAAACTGATTAGATGTCTTTCAAAAAAAATTGTTAACACTTTTAAATGAATTTTAAAAGTCATCTCCAAAATGAAGAAAATAAAAAGGCGGGTTATTTATTTGTTTAGTGTGATGCAAGTTATTACTCTCTAAAAACTTTATCCAAAGGTTTCAAACTCTTTTGTAGCCTGCTTCCGGGATAAAGTCTTTTAGCAATAACAATCCTGAAATTGCCGGTATTAAACCAGTATGCCGTATTTTTTTTAACACCCTCAAAAGTCAGGTTATCAAACACCCAATTGGCACTTACGTTCCAACTATTTATATTATAGCCGGTTGCTACACGAAAGCGCGTCACAGGATTCAGTGAGAAATGTGCAGAAGAATTATTTTGCAGATGCTCATTTGCAAAACTAAAAGCAAGATTGCCGGTTATGGAACCTGTAATAAAAAAATGCATCGCCATGATTTGCGTGTACGCATAACCGATACCTGGGCCAATGCTTAGATAATTTATTTTAGTTAAATTTTTTTGTGGATATTTTTCACTTGCTGATTTTGGAATCAGACTGCTGTCTGCCTTCACTATCCCATAATACAATTCGACGCCTGCCAACAAAGTTCCGGCAGATTTTTTTTGCAATTCGTTTTGCTTAAACGAAGCGCGGTATGAAAATTTTTTGGAATTAAAAATATAATAACGAGATAAACCAAATAAATACAACTGCAAATCTTTACGATAATAATTTTTCACATGCTCATTGAAACTACCGGGAAGATAAAACCCTTTGTATAACTGGCCATACACGTCCGTAACCCATTTGGGTTGATACAAATGTGTCTGCAAATCCAAGTACCTGCTTTTATTAATTTTTTTGCCAGGATTTAAAAACCCAAAACCATAAGCAAGGTTTAATGAAAAATTGTGGTAGATAGCGCCTATGCCCAAGTTGAAAGTGGTATTTGGCAGATAATGAAGCATGGGCGCATTTTTAGCCCTCAAATTAAAGCGACTGTATTTTTGGGAGGTATATAGCCGCGCTGTGATGCTGTTAGGAAAATAAATGTAATAAGCGCTGTCGTTTCCACGGCCATTTTGCGCCTTCACACTCAGAGTAAACAGCAACAACAATACCCAACATATTAGCCGCCCAAAAAATTTTGCCATTCACAAAAATTTATTAACTAAGATGTTTGCAAACAACTATAAAGCCAGAAACGGCCCTATAGCTTCACGCATCAAAAAAGGAAAACGGGATATTTGTGGATTTACTACAAATAAAAAAGCCAACCATTTCCAGGCTGGCTCATTATTGGAAAAAATTTTCCTACACCAAAGCGTTTTCAAGTACTTGTTGCATGGTTTTTACATAATGAATTTTTAATCCTTTGATATAAGCCGGATTAATATCATCAATGTCTTTTTCGTTTTGTGCGCTCATAATAATTTCCCGGATACCCGATCTTTTCGCGGCTAAAACTTTCTCCTTGATGCCGCCAACCGGAAGCACCTGGCCGCGCAGGGTAATTTCGCCCGTCATGGCTAGATATGGCTTCACACGCCGGCCCGTGAAAGACGAGGCTAATGCGGTCATCATAGTAATACCGGCGCTTGGCCCATCCTTGGGCACGGCACCTTCCGGAACATGGATGTGAACATTCTTTTTATAGAACATGTCCGGATTGATTCCATATTTTTTTGCATTCGACTGAAGATAGCTCAATGCGGTGGAAGCGCTTTCCTTCATTACATTTCCCAAATTTCCGGTCAACTTCAAATCTCCTTTACCGTTGTCGCTCATCGCCGATTCAATAAATAAAATATCGCCGCCTACATAAGTCCAGGCAAGGCCCACTGCTACGCCCGCCATGTTTGCCGTGCGATATACTTCGTTGCTGTATCTTGATTTACCAAGAATTTTTTCAACCTCATTGATGGTTACCGTTGGTTTTAATTTACCTTTTTCCGCATACTCTCTTGCAAGTTTTCTCATTACGCTGGCCAATTGCCTGTCGAGTTCTCTTACACCGCTTTCCCTTGTAAAATCTGCGATAACTTTTGCTAAAACAGAATCGCTCATTTTAAACGATACATCTTTTAGTCCATGCGCCTCTTTTTGTTTTGGCAACAAATGCCTTTTTGCAATCTCAATTTTTTCTTCTAAAGCATAACCACTCAGCTCTATAATTTCCAAGCGATCGCGAAGTGCGGGCTGGATATTTTGAAGATTATTGGCGGTGGCGATAAACAACACTTTACTCAAATCATATTCCAGCTCAAGGTAATTGTCATAAAAATTGTTATTCTGTTCAGGATCCAAAACTTCAAGCAAAGCTGAAGAAGGATCGCCCCGAAAATCAGTTCCCACTTTATCTATTTCATCAAGAATCATCACGGGGTTAGAAGATTTCGCTTTGCGAATGGATTGAAGGATCCTTCCCGGCATGGCACCGATGTACGTTTTACGATGGCCACGGATTTCGCTTTCATCATGAAGGCCGCCAAGGCTAACGCGAACGTATTTTCTATTGATGGCATTTGCGATGCTTTTTCCTAAAGAAGTTTTACCGATTCCGGGAGGGCCCACAAAGCAAAGAATCGGGCTTTTCATATCGCCCTTCAGCTTTAACACTGCGAGATATTCTAAAATCCTTTGCTTAATTTTTTCCATGCCATAATGATCGTGATCCAAAATTTTTTTCGCTTTTTTGAAATCATATTGATCACGGGTATAATCTTCCCATGGCAAATCAAGCATCAAATCAAGGTGATTGTAAACCACAGAGTAATCCGGCGTTGAGGGATGCATCCGCTCCAACTTTTCAATTCCTTTGTTAAACATTTCCTTCGCAGCAGCCGGCCATTTTTTTGTTTCGGCCTTCTTTTGCATTTCCTTTACCTCGGCTACGTTATCTCCTCCAAGCTCTTCTTTAATAGCTTTTAATTGCTGTTGCAAAAAATAATCCTTCTGCTGCTTATCCAGCTCAGCGCGGGTTTTATTGGTTACTTTATTTTTTAGTTCGGCGTATTGCAATTCTGTCTGTAATAAATTCAATAGCATTTCGGCTCTGGCCTTTATGTTTTGAATTTCAAGCAGCTTTTGCTTTTCCAGGATATTACTATTTAAATTACTGCTTACAAAGTGTATAAGAAACGAAGGATTCTCTATATTTTTTAAAATAATGGTTGCCTCCGAAGGCATATTGGGCGATAGCTGAATAATTTGGCTGGAAAGTTCTTTTATCGAGCCTACCATTGCGTCAAAATCAGTGTCTTCCCTCAGATCTTCTTCGGTGAGAATTGTAATCTTTGCTTTAAAAAACGGATCTTCCATGGTAATTTCATCAATGCTAAAACGCTTTTTACCCTGGATAATGACAGTGGTTCCACCGTCAGGCATTTTTATCAGCTTAAGAATTTTTGCAACGGTTCCTACTTTAACCAAATCTGTTGAAGCAGGTTCTTCCACGAGGCTGTCTTTTTGAGATACTACACCTACCAATTTGTCAGTCTTGTAAGCCTCTTGCACGGCCTTAATGCTTTTATCCCTTCCCACCGTAATTGGAATTACAACTCCGGGAAAGAGAACCGTGTTTCTCAAAGGCAGCAGTGGTAATTCAGCAGGGATAGGCTGTTCATCATTTCCATCACCCTCTTCGTGAAGCGGAATCATGGGCATGAATTCCATTTCATCTTCCGGCACATTCATAAAAAATTTATTGTTCATATATTTTTTTCACTTGTCAATCTGTCAAAATTTTTATCAAAGAAACGAACATTTTCAGGTATTACTATATTGTTCAACATTAATGCCACGTTAAATACCACGACAGTAAAAGAATCTTTAGCGTCAATTTTTATTTTATTCTTACTTTTTACAAAACGAAATTTGCTTATAACTTATTTAATGGCACAAAAAAAAATTTCTTTTTTAAGGAATTGAATTAAATTTATTTACACTACACCCAAAGGATAAACATAAAAGTACACTATGCCTGAGATTTTGCTAGCTGACGATCATGCAATTGTCAGAAAAGGGCTCAGATTACTAATACAGGATTATATTCCTCATAGCAATATTGATGAGGCGTGTGACGGAAGTTCTGCCCTTGAAAAAATAAAACAAAAAAATTATGATTTGGTATTGATGGATATCAACATGCCAGACACGGATTCGTTTATAACGCTTGAAACCATCCTGGCTATCAGGGCCGAGTTAAAAGTTCTCATTTTTAGCATGAACTCGGAAGAGGTATTTGCCAGGAGATTTTTGAGAATCGGGGCAAAAGGGTATCTCAGCAAAGATTCATCTAACAGCGAAATACAAAAAGCTATCGAAGTGGTTTTGGAAGGAAAAACTTATATCAGCCCGGAGCTGAGCCAAAAGCTTGTGGCGACGATAGGGCCTAAAAAGCAACCGGACAACCCGTTTGATAAATTATCATCCCGCGAATTTGAAATTGTTCAACATATGGCGCAGGGAAATTCTGTTTCGGAAATGGCAAAAAAATTGAATCTCCATACTTCAACTGTGGGCACGTATAAAGGCCGCATATTCGAAAAATTACAGGTGCAAAACCTGGTAGAACTGCTACACCTGGCAAAGGCATACGATGTTATATTTCCTGACTGATAGCAGCATTTGTAGTTTTTTTATTACAAATAGTTGACCGCTTTACTACAATTAAACCAATCGCTATTGGGTACTTTTGAATTACCAGATATTACCATCACAAGATATTTTTTATCGATGATAGTTTTATGACTGGTTATTAAGAACCTTACGCCAAAAGTGCACCGTTGGTAACCTCAGGAAAAAAGCGACAGTTGTTGAACTGTCGCTTTTCATTTTATGCTGTTAATTTAAAAAACAAAGAATCACTGCTTGGTATTAAATTTTCTTCGCATTAATTCATACACCCTCCGCGACAACTCCTTCATTCTTTCACGAACCTTTTCTTCTGAAACCGGCGTCAATAGTGCAATTACATACTTAACTTCACCATCATCCACGATGCCTGCATCATTGGTAAAATAACTCCACCAACCTGACTTATGATAGAACATAACATTACGAGGAAGACCTCCTGATAATTTGGTTGTATCCAATTGCCGCCCCAACAAAACTTTCATTTGCTGGCTCACCCATGGGCTAATTAATGTATTCGTGTATGCCTTAAACATAAAATCAGCAGCATGCAGCGCGCAGGTTACAGTTCCTCTTATCGTATCATATCCGGCATCTTCAAATTTGCGTGGCAGATATTTTCTTGTCACTTCACTTCCGGCCCATCCATTTTCGTGCATGGTTTTATTAATATTTTTTCTTCCGGCAATATCGATGAGGCAATTAGCTGCCGAATTATCACTTCTTGTAATCATCAGGTCCAATAAATAATTAATCGTAACGGTATCTCGGTCATGCAGCAAGGGACGTGGATCCCAACTTATTTCTTTCACCACATCCACGTCATTGGGCGATCTTACAATGTATGGTTCAAACAACGAATGTGTACCTTGTTCAATTTGCTTCAGCACTTCCATCGCCACATACATTTTATAAAGAGAAGCCGGATAAATAAAATTATCCATATTTACGCCACCAATCAGCGGGTTTTTAGCGGCGAAGTCAATTACCGCAAAAGAAATTTTTTCCATTCCATCTTCACCTGCATCATAAGTCCCATCAAGATTGACGTCACGAACAATTTGATACAAAGAATCTGTAAATTCTTTTTTCTGAATATAATAATCGGGTATTGTTGTTTGCGCCACCATCAGCAATGAAATGATATGAAATAAAATAAATAAGAATAATTTTTTCAAGAGTCAATCTTTATCGATAAAAAAATAAACATGCAAAAAACAATAGGTAAAATAAAAATCCGGAATATTTCCTGGCTCACTATCGAACATCGGGCCGATCATCCACTATCTCTATCCGCGCACCCCGCAAAGCATTATCTATCATTATCTGGCAGGATAAGCGCAGGTTAGTATGCTGATAAGTGCATTTCTGAAGCGTACTTTTTTCATTCCTTTCCATTATGGAAGCGGTTTTGTCCATTCCTTCAGCAATTACGAGGCATGTACCACATCGGCCTATTCCTTTACATTCGCCAAAATCTTCTACATAAAGCTTTTCATTTATTAATACCATCAGGTTCCTGAACTCGCCTTCATAAGTAGTCACCTCAATTTCTTCACCATTATAGACAATTGAAAAACAAATATCCTTTTTTCGCTCAATCATCAGGCACAACGATTTAAAAACAATATAAAAAAGCAATACAACATCATAGCGATTTTGATTTTACCCAAAACTGATCCTGGTAGTTATCCACAAGGGGCTCGCGGGTCAACTGGCCGGCAATGTTTTTTAGCTGTTTATCCGATAGTGATTTGCAGAGATGCGGAAACAAGACTCTTTCTTCAAAACGAATGTGGCTATCGATAGTATCAGAAAGTTCAAGTAGAATATCCTCTCCATCTCGCAAGCCTGATTTTTTTATCTTTTTAAAAACTGTTTTAATCTGCTGATGATCCGCAAGGGCTTTTTTTACCTGGTGGTCTTTAACCAGGCCGAAAAGTAATTCTTCTTCTTCTTTAAAATGGCCTGAAAAATAGTGGTTCCAGAAGTAGTTAATGTAATCAAGCATCCGCTGCTTTTCAACGTGATACTTCAGGCCCTGCCTGATTTTCCATGAAAATAAAGCGCCGGCATAATGGTCTTTTGAAAACGGAAGCGAGCCGCAGCTCGATTTTTCAGAATTGTTTTTCATGCATTTGAATTTTTGCAAATCTATTTACTATTAGCCAACCTTAAATTATTTGAGTTAAAACGGCACTAATCTTGTTTACTACTTGTTTGTTTTTTTCTAACTAAGATGTGAAACACTTAAAAAAATTTGTCATGATTAATTTAAACACGCCCGTTGGCTCATTGGATCATATTCAGGGAAAAACCAGCGCCACTATTACATTAGTTGAGTACGGAGACTTTCAGTGTAAGAAAAGCGCTGAAGCTTATCCGCTCATAAAACGGTTGATAAAAGAGCTTCACAATGATCTGTTGTTTGTATTCAGAAATTTTCCTGATGAGCATTTGCCGGAATCGATGATTGCAGCGCAGGCTGCCGAAGCAGCGGGTTTACAAAATAAGTTTTGGGAAATGCATGATTTAATTTTCGAACAGCAGGATCAGCTTATGGAAGACAATTTGATTTATTTCGCCGAATCATTAAATCTAAACGTGGAGCAGTTTAATGATGACCGCGCAAGTCAAAATGTTTTGGCTAAAATTGAAAGTGATATTGAAAGTGGCATCAGAAGTTATGTAAAGTCAACTCCAACTTTTTTTATTGATGATGAACTAATAACTAATTACGATGAAACTTATGAATCCCTGGCAAATGCGGTTCGTAATGCTGAATAATTTTGACTATGAACTATTTTATAGTAAACAAAAAAATAAGCTGATTTTTATTTCTAAATAATTAACGATAATCCAGGTTGGTCTATTGATTTGCAAAAACCTTCTTTAAAATTGCAGTGACCCGTGCAGCCGGATTTTCCCGGATCTGCTGTTCTTCAAGGCCAATTTTATAAAATAATCCGTTTAACGCTTTTTCAGTTACGTAGGCCGTAAGATCAGTGTTGACGGGCTTATTGGCGAAGCGATTGTAGGTACTGAAAACATCACTCCAGTATTTTGTAGCATCTGTTTTGTCAAGAGATTTTGAAATTATCGGCTTAAATGCAGCAGTCAGTTGCGCCGTTGTTTTTTGTTTCAGATAGTCGGTAGCGGCGGTGTTGCCGCCTCTTAATATTGAAAAGGCATCCTGGATTGTCATTTGCTTTATTGCATCAATAAAAATATTACCAACATATTTCGATGCATCTTCAGCGGCTCGGTTCATAGACAAAACCGCTTTATCCACCACACCTCCAAAGCCAACATCCCGTAAAGTTTTCTCTACTTTCTGCGCTTCCGGTGGCATCACAATTTTCACGAGGGCATCTTTGTAAAACCCGTCTAAGGCCGATAGCTTAGTGGTGGCCGAGTCTGTACCAACACGCAGCGCGGTTTTTAAGCCATCAACCACTTCCGCTGTAGTGAGATTTCCATTGGCAGTTCCAACAGAACTTAAAATACTTTTTGCCGTATCACATCCCGAAAAAGCGAACAAAAACATCAGGCCTGAAACATAAAGTTTATTCATATCTTTTTTCAAAAAAGATTCAAGTACAGTGCCAAAAAGAATTGAGCTTTATACCTTTGGCATTCAGCTTTCACACTTTTAAAGTTCTATCCCAATTTTCCTCATGAGTATTGAAGCGTTCAAACTATTGCAAACACCGGGTTTCAGACGATAGTCGAAATACAGTTCATCATTGCTTACCTGCACATCAAAATGATAATTATGGATGTTGCCGGAAAAATCTTCCTTTAAATTTGCCAACTCAAGATCGTGGGTGGCAATAATAGCAGCGGCTTTCCTTTTTATTAATTGCTTAATCAATGCCTTTGATCCTGTATGCCTGTCCAGAGAATTGGTACCCCTCAGGATTTCATCGAGCAATATAAAAACTTCTTCTCCCCGATTTACCCGATCAATAATCGCTTTTAATTTTTTCAATTCCGCATAAAATGTGGAAGTACTTTCTTCAAGATTATCAGTAACCCGCATGCTGCTGATTAACTGCACATGCGAAACAGAAAATGACGCCGCACATACGGGTGCTCCAGCCATGGCCAGCACCGTATTTATCCCGATGCTTCTCAGGTATGTGCTTTTTCCTGCCATGTTAGAACCTGTTACCAACATGAGTTCTGTATTGTCAGGGATGTTTATAAAATTATTTACTCTTTTTTCTGCGGGTATCAGGGGATGGCCGATTTCATTTCCATGAATTGAAAAATATTTGTCATTGATTTTCGGAAAAATCCAGGAAGGATGATTGAAGCATATAACGCCGAAGCTGTTGATGGCTTCAAAGTCAGCAAGTGTTTGAAACCATGAATTGAAATTATTCTGAACATTTTTTTTCCATTTTTCAAGATCCAGCACCTGCTGCAGGTTCCATAAAAGCAAAAGATTAAGCGGCGCAGACAAGACAAGATTGTACCTGATATCCAGGCGATCCAGAATTTTTTTTAACCGAAGAATATCCGTCGAAGCCTTTTTATTTTGCTGCCTGAAAATCGATTGCCATTTCTGCAACAAAGGGCTTTTAAACGCTTCATTTTCTATCAGAGAAATGGTAGAGTAAAGCGTTCCCATTTCATCGGCAGCTTTTGATAGCTGCTCATGGACAGGTGCTACATATTTGTTAACCTGGTAAGCAATCACGGCAAATAAAAATAAGGCACTATAAAAAATAGTATCTCCAACCACGCTGAAAATATATAACACCACAATGGAAATAATAATCGCAGGCAGCACATAACGAAGCCATCTCCACGGCCCGAATCCTGAAAAAGTATCGGGGGTCTGCATCCATTTTTCAAGCCGCTCTTTTGTTGAAAAAGTAACTTTATTTTTTTGACCATTTGCCTGGAAATCCTGGCTCCATATCATTTTGGTGGATATTTCTTTGATTGCTTCCTGGCGGTCAATAATGTTATAAATTTTTGCAGGCGCCTTTAAAAAATCAGCCAGTTGCCTGCTCCCAGGCTCAGATGTGGTCCGATTGATATATTGAAATAAAGAAGCCCTGCCGAATATGTCAAGGTCATTCGCATACTCATGTTGTTTGGGAATATGCTCTGTGCCATCTTCAAAAACAAAATAATTCCCATTTAAAAATTGCAATTCATTTTCATTGATAGCTATCAACTTAACCGTGTGTTCAATTTTTCCATGATTTCTTAAATCTGCTTTTATAAGTTGAACAAAAACGATCAGCAAAATGATAACGGCAGCGATGATAAATGCGATTCCTAACGACCACAAAAAATAAAATGCAGCAACAATTGCAATAACAGCTCCAAGTCGCAGCCACGCAAAAGAAGATTTCCTTTGTTTGAGCTTTTTCAATTGCAATTGCAGTTCTCTCAGCCTGCCTTCATAAAAATGTATGGAATCCATAGCTTCATTACTTAAAAAGTTTGTAAAAGTACTTGAATAAACAAGAGTATGATTTCCTGTTAAACTATTTAAGCAATTATTAAAATGGAATACAGGTGCTGCTCTTGATTTCTCCCATCACAAAAATGCTTTTCACGCTTCCGATGCTTTTAATGGTGCCCAATACGCCCAATACAAATTTTTGGTAAGCAGGCATATCTCTAACGAGGATTTTCAAAAGAAAGTCATAGTCGCCGGCGATGTTATAACATTCTACTACTTCAGGGATGGATTGGATTTCTTTCACGAACTTTTTACCATTTTCATTCGTATGCTGCTTTAATAAAACATTACAAAAAACGGTTAAGCCCTTATCCAATTTTTCTTTGTCAAGTATGGCAACATACTTTTTTATATAACCGTCTTTTTCCAGTCGCTTAATGCGTTCGTGAACGGGCGTAGTGGTAAGATGCAGCTTTAAGGAAATTTCGCGGTTGGTGATATGCGCATCGTTTTGCAACATTTTTAGAATTGATTTATCAGTAGCATCTAACATAATTAAAAGTTTTTTTTGCTGCCAAAGGTAAACCCGAATCGCACTTTTAGAATAATTTTCTATTTATAATTTTAATATAGAATAAAATTCTAAATATGCCAGAAACATAAAGAATTTTTATCCAGACGCGTAATTTTACCTAAATTTCTAAAATCACTTAGCATGCTTACCCACAACTTAGGATACCCGCGTATCGGCGGTCATCGCGAATTAAAAAAAGCCAATGAACAATATTGGGCCGGAAAAATTACAGCCGTTGAACTGGAACAAACTGCGAAATACATTCGCCATCAAAATTGGCAATTACAAAAAGAAGCAGGTATTGATATTATCCCGTGCAACGATTTTTCTTATTACGATCATGTGTTAGATACCAGCCTGATGGTGGGCGCTATCCCCGAAAGATTCCATTCTTTAATGGAGCATAAACAACTACCTGATATTGATTTGCTTTTTGCGATGGCCAGGGGCTATCAAAAAGAAAATTATGATATTACAGCCATGGAAATGACGAAATGGTTCGACACCAATTATCATTTTATCGTTCCGGAATTTAAGGCCAATCAAAAATTTTGTTTCTTCTCCAAAAAGATAATTCATGAATTCCGCGAAGCGAAGAGAGAAGGCTTTAATGCGAAGCCTGTATTGCTCGGTCCGGTTTCCTATTTATTATTGGGCAAAGAAAAAGAAGAAGGTTTTCATCGCCTGCAATTGATTAAAAACCTGTTGCCGGTATATCTGGAAGTGCTGAAAGAGTTAGACAGCGCCAATGCACATTACATCCAGTTTGACGAGCCTTGTTTGTCACTAAATCTTACAGACGCGGAGCGAACGCTTTTTGTAAAAGTGTACCATGACATCAAGAAAGCCTTTCCTGATTTACATATCATATTGGCGTCTTATTTTGAATGCTATGGAGATAATTTGCAAACCGTTTTGAGCCTGCCGGTGCAAACATTACATCTGGATTTAGTTCGATGTCCTTTACAATTAGAAGATATTTTGGAAACGGGTATTCGTCAAGCAAAACTAAATCTTTCCTTAGGGATTGTGGATGGAAGAAATATCTGGAAAAATGATTTTACAAATTCATTGCGGCTAATTGATAAAGCAAAAAAGGAAATAGGTGCTGACAGAATTATGATTGCACCTTCCTGTTCGCTACTACATGTGCCATGCGATTTAAATTTAGAAACTGATGAAAAAAATCTTCCAGTGGAAGTTAAAAACTGGATGGCTTTTGCAAAACAAAAAATTAATGAGGTAGTAATACTGGCTGCACTTTCAGCCGAACATCCCTCAAAAGAAAATTTACAGAAACTGGAAGACAATAAAAAAGCAATCGCAAATAAAAAAGAATCTTCGTTCGTTCATAAGCAAAATATAAAAGACAGGACAAAATCGATTTCTGAAAAAGATATTAAAAGGCAAAGCGGATTTGATCACAGAAAATCAATTCAACAGAAAAAATTAAACCTTCCTTTATTTCCAACTACTACCATAGGTTCATTTCCTCAAACAAAAGAAGTAAGAAGCTGGCGCACCAGGTTAAAAAAAGAAGAAATAACCAGTGCGCAATATGATGAGCTGATTAAAAAAGAAATTGAGGAATCTATTCACTGGCAGCAAGAACTTGGCATTGATGTGTTAGTGCATGGAGAGTTTGAGCGAAATGACATGGTGGAATATTTTGGTGAACAATTGGATGGATTTGTGTTTACCAAAAACGGATGGGTACAAAGCTATGGCAGCCGTTGTGTAAAGCCGCCCATCATAGTAGGCGATGTAGAGAGAAAAAGCCCGATGACAGTTTATTACACCAAATATGCTCAATCCCTCACGGGCAAATTAGTAAAAGGAATGTTGACCGGGCCGGTTACTATTTTACAATGGAGTTTTGTACGCAACGATCAGCCGCGCGACGAAACCTGCATGCAGATTGCATTTGCCATACGTGATGAAGTAGTTGATTTAGAAAATGCACATATCAAAGTGATACAAATTGATGAGCCCGCCATTCGCGAAGGATTGCCGCTACGCAAAGAGAATTGGCGTGAATATTTAGACTGGGCCATAAAAGCCTTCCGGATTGCTTCTTCCGGAGTAAAAGATGAAACTCAGATTCATACGCACATGTGCTATTCGGAGTTTAACGATATTATCGAAGACATTGCAGCAATGGATACAGATGTTATCACCATTGAAACTTCACGTTCGCAAATGGAGTTGTTAGATGTTTTTTCCGCGTTTCAATATCCCAATGATATAGGGCCGGGCGTTTATGACATCCATTCGCCGCGTATTCCGGCTAAAGAAGAAATCGTAGAATTGATTCATAAGGCAATGAAAGTAATTCCTGCAAAGCAACTTTGGATTAACCCCGACTGCGGACTAAAAACAAGGGCGTGGCCGGAAACAAAAGCGGCATTAAAAGCAATGGTGGAAGCCGCAAAAGAACTGAGGAAAGAAGTGTTGACAACAGTAAAAGCATAAATTATACATATTTTTTGCCACGGATTTCTTCAGCGTTTCTTTTAAATTTACCAGTATTGTTGAATGGCTTATAATAAAAAACCTCCCGGAACTTTACATCCGGGAGGTCAATATTGAATGTGGAGCTGCAGGGATTCGAACCCTGGTCCAAACATATCCGCCGTAAGTCTTCTACATGTTTATTTTTGCATTATTTGTCGGAAAAAAGCAGGAGCAAAACAAACCAACTTATTCCTTAGCTGAATCGTCTTAAGCGATTGTCACAGCCTTCAACCGCAGCAGCCCGTTTTATTTTGAGTCGGCGGAAGAGCGTGGCAACAGGCCTGGCCAGCTCAACGGCCCTAATGGAAGCGAATCTATCGATTACGCAGCCATGGCAAAATTGTTATTGCCATTTAAAGTTTTCGTATTCAGATTAAAGCGCTAATTACGCAACGCGCTACATGCTTATACTTACAAAGAACTATGCTGTCAAAACCGGTCAGCCCCGGGTTATTGCTGAACCTGCAAATTTACCACAATTATCAAAATGCAAATTAAAACGAAATACTAAATAAATTTATCACACACTAACGGGCATGGCTATCCGAAAAACAGTTTGGAGAAAAGATTTTAACTTTCAATAATATAAAACTATTCCAGCTCCTCATCAGAAAAAGATTGAGAGCTGAGATTTATCATACTTCCCATCAAATCTTTGAATTCAATTTTGCCTTCAAGAACTTTTTTACTGATTAGTGAAAAAGCAGATAAGCCATGCAATACAAATTCCATCAGCAAAGCATTTTCTTTTGTATTTGCCGTAGGAAAATGTTTTTTTACCAAACCAGATAATCCATCTACCTTATAAAGCATCTGGATCTTATCTTCATCTTTCATGTCGAAAGAAATATTCAATTGGTTACCCGCATCAAACCATTGGGTAATTGCTTTGTAGGGATTTTCGGTAACTACAGTTTCACGGCTGTTTCTTTTTTTCTTTAATGAATCAGGATTGGGAAAATACTTTACAAACTGCGTTCTAATAGATTTTTCCAGTAAGTTATACGCCACCTGGTAAGGCCCTTCCTGTTCTCCTTCATACACCAATTCTATTTTCCCGGTGATAGAAGGAATGATGCCGGTAAGATCACTGATCCAAACCTGGGTCTCTTTTTCCTTGTTCATAATCGCACGCCTTTCTGCCGCGCTTACTGCATTTTCAAAAGCAGAAATAGTGAGCCTTGCAGATACGCCACTTTTCTTATCAACAAATTCGCTGGCGCGCGCTTCAAACGAAACCTGTTCTATCAATCGCTTTATTAAATCGCTCACCTTTATTTTTTTTACCTGATCGATATGAATTGAAGCCTCCTGTTCGGTAATAAAAAGAGAATTTTCAATGCTGGTAGGATAATGGGTGAGTATCTGGCTTTCGATTCTATCCTTCAACGGCGTTACGATGGCACCGCGATTCGTATAATCTTCAGGATTGGCGGTAAAAACAAACAAAATGTCGAGCGGTAATCTTAATTTAAAGCCACGGATTTGTAAATCGCCTTCTTCCAAAATGTTGAAAAGCGACACTTGGATACGCGCCTGCAGATCGGGCAATTCATTGATGACAAAAATGCCGCGGTTGCTACGCGGGATAATACCGTAATGAATTACGCGTTCATCGGCATAGCTCAATTTTAAATTAGCCGCTTTTATCGGGTCGATATCTCCGATCAGATCGGCAACGCTTACATCCGGCGTAGCCAATTTCTCTCCATATCGGTCACTCCGGTGAAGCCAGTCAATGGGCGTGTCATCTCCTTTTTCTCTAACCAGGTCGCGGGCATATTTGCTCAGCGGATTGAACGGATCATCATTCACTTCGCTTCCTTCAACGATGGGAATATATTCATCGAGCAATTCTGTCATCTGGCGCGCCATGCGTGTTTTGGCCTGCCCACGCAAACCGAGGAAAAGAATGTTGTGCCGGGACAATAAGGCTCTTTCCGTATCCGGAATTACAGAATCTTCATAGCCAATAATACCGCGAAAAGTAACTTCTTTTTTGCCAATCTTGCGGATAAGATTTTCCCTTATTTCTTCTTTCACTGACCTTGGCTTGTAATTAATTTCTTTAAGTTGTCCGAGGGTTTTTATGTCTTTTATGTTCATTCAGTTATTTTTCTTTGTAAAATTTGATTCCTTCAATAAAATTGAAATCTTTTTTATTATCAGTGTAAAGAAACAGATCATTAATTATTGCAGAGGCTGCGATAAAAGAATCCGAAATTTTCATGTCCTTGATTAAAGAATATTTTTTAAACAAGGAAAACGCTTTTTCAGAAATTTTTTCATCAATTAAAGCAAGTTTATAAGTTCGCAGCACTTTAATAAATTCTTTGTGTTGCTTAATACTTTTTGCTCCATTAATCAATTCACAAGCTGTGATGATGGAAATGCAATATTTGTCTTTAAGATATATTAGGTTTTCCTGTTTGATTTTATCACCTCTAAATGCTTTAATTAAAATATCTGTGTCAACTAAGACAGATTCAAATATTACCATGATTTTTCCCTGAGTTTTTTTGCACCAATATCAAAATCTTTCCATTTTCCAAATAACCAGGTGTGATCGATTTCTTCTTTTTTTATTTTTTTGTTTGATTGTGTAGCTTTTTTTTGGACCTTATTATTAGGTTTTACTATTTCTTTATTTCTTTTCTCCTGCTTATCAATACTGCCTCCCAATTTTTCTACTAACTCCTTTACAAGTTCTGAAGATTCATCCGGTATGTTTATCGTAATTTCTATCATTTCATTTTTATTGAAGTTACAAACTTATTTTTTCAATGATTCTGCACCTCCTAAACTTCTAAACCGAATAATACAATGATTTAATAATCCAATAATTAATCAATCAATACACCGTTTTTCTTTTCCCACTTTCAAAATCTTTAAAGATGAAAGCGCCCAATCTGTCGAGCGAAGCAAAGAAAGCCTTGCCATTATTGGTCTCGGTAAATTCGGTTACAAACCTTTGCAGGTAAGGATCGCTGGCGATCATAAAAGTGGTGATAGGTATTTTTAATTTTTTGCATTGAGTGGCAAGATTCATGCAACGGTTCAGGATTCTCCTGTCTACACCAAAGCTGTTTTTATAATAACGCTTGCCTACCTTCAGGCAGGTAGGCTTTCCATCCGTTATCATAAAAATTTGCTTGTTGGGGTTTTTTCTTCTTCTTAAAATATCCATGGCCAGTTCAAGACCAGCCACTGTATTGGTATGATAAGGACCTACCTGCAAATAGGGAAGATCTTTAATTTCAACCGTCCATGCATCGTTGCCAAAAACCACGATATCCAATGTGTCTTTCGGGTATTTTGTAGTGATGAGTTCGCTCAGCGCCATCGCCACTTTTTTTGCAGGCGTAATCCTGTCTTCGCCATACAGGATCATGCTGTGAGAAATATCAATCATCAATACGGTTGAAGTCTGCGCTTTAAAATCGGTTTCACGAATTTCCAAATCGTCTTCCTGCATCATAAAACTTTCTGTGCCGTGATTGATCTGTGCATTGCGGATGGATGACGTAAAATCGATTTGTTCCAGCGTGTCACCAAACTGGAAAGGCCGGGTTTCAGGATTGATTTCATCGCCGGCTCCCGGTTTGAAAGTATTGTGATTTCCGGTTCTTGATTTTTTTAGTTTTCCAAATATTTCTTCAAGGCTGCGCTTCCTGATGCCCTGCTCTGTTTTAGGCGTGATTTTTATTTCGCCGGTTATTTTATTATCATCAATATAACCTTTGTCTTTCAACTCATCAATAAAATCGCCCATTCCATATTCATCGTTGGTGAGGTTGTATTCCTTATCCAGCTCGGTAAGCCAGCTCAGGGCTTCGCCCACATCGCCGCTGGTATAAGTAAGCAATTGCATGAAAATATTCAGCAGGTTTTCAAATGTTGACTTGCTGTTTTCATTCGGATCAAATTTTGAAAAATGATTAAAACGCATTTTTGAAACGGATTAATTTACCTAAAGGTAAAATAAAAAATCCCTTTATTTATCCGTTCACTGGTAAAGTAGTATTATCAATTCCTTAAAGTTAGAAGAGCAGGCCAAATCCTTTCCGACGAATTTCAATGCTTTTGAAAACCACGTAAAGTATGTTTAAAATAAAAATCTCGGAACTTTTTCAGTCGCCGGGATTTTTTATTTAACTCAGATTATTTTATTGGGTTTTATCGTGCGGTTGGGTATCATTTCGAAGCGCAGGCGTATTAGTAATTACCTTATTAGCACTTTCTGGCAATGGCAAATCAACTAAAGGCTTGGTAAAATATTGCTCCATGCCTTGCAGCTGCTGCAGCAATTGAGTGACAATCTGGTTGTCATAAGCCAGATATTGCTGGCGATTTTCATTAAGGCTATTAAAATACATGATCTGTTGCTCAAGGTCTGTCCGCAATGCATTGGATATCCTTTTGGCAAGCACGGTGTCGCCCGCCCGGTAGGCAGCCAGTAGGAATTGAGCCGAAATCTGGTTTTGCTGTTCGCGCCTTGACGGCATCGCATACGGAAAATTCTGCTGAAGCATATTATTATCACACTTTTCTAGAAGTTGTTTGGCTTCGTTAATTTTTCCTTTGTCAACAAGACTATTAGCCACTTGCGAATATTGCATCCTCAGCGTATTCAACTGCTGGCGGTTAGTTTCGTCAAAATAGGTTCCGGCTTTGTCTGCTCCGCCAAAAGCAAATTTTTTCATCATCACATTATAGGCCCACGTATCATTTACATCGGCACTCTTTACCGGAACCAGCCTGTAAGTAAGGCCGTCAGTCCTCAGGTACTGGCCAAAGCCAAGGTCAGAATAATGTGCTGTAAAATAAATCGGGCGCTTCCAGTTATTGGCAGCGATGATGTTAAGAATCGCCGATTCATTTTTAAGAAGTACATTTTTAGGAATGGTAAATTGTATTTTGGATAATACAGTATCGCCTGGATTTACGGTTCCGTTTTGCCGTACCAGGGCAGTATCCACAGGTATTTCTACATTTTGGGAAGGAAAAATATTGATAAAATCACTTCCATTTTGATACATTCTTGAAGGATCGTCGCTGCCTGCATAATTTTTCATCATATTATACAAATCCAACGGCGTATTTTGATCCACTTTAGCTCCGGGAAGATCCGGGAAGAAATAAATAGCATCCCTGTTACTTCCGAGTATTTGGTTGGCGTCCCAGATTTGGGGCACAGGGTCGCTTTTATTTATCTTATAGCGCAATTCATTCAGGTACCAATCTGTGCCAAGCAGGCTCGAATTGATCACCCTTACATCGCGGCGAATGCCAAGCACTTCCTGGTCAAACCAGAGCGGATAAGTATCATTGTCGCCAAAAGTTATCAATATCGCATTTGGCGCACAACTTTCGAGGTAATCTTTTGCTACATCTCTTGCCAGTGTTTTTTGGCTTCTGTCGTGATCGTTCCATTCCTGGCCCGCCATCAATACAGGAACCGCTAAAAGACACAATCCTGCAGCAGCGTAATTGGCCATATTAGGCTTCATATATTTTTGAAAAAGGTCTTTTACATACATCACACCAATACCTATCCAAACCGCAAATGCATAAAAAGAACCCACGTACGCATAATCACGTTCTCTCGGCTGGTTACCCGGTTGGTTGAGGTAAAAAACAATAGCAATTCCGGTAAAGAAGAATAAAAGCCCAACCACTAATGTATCTTCTTTGTCTTTCTGATATTGATATAAAAGTCCCAGAATACCAAGTATTAAAGGCAGGGCAAATAATTTATTATTCGCTTTGTTGTCTTTCAGGGTCTGAGGCAGCTTGCTCTGATCACCAAGGCGGGCATTGTCAAAAAAAGAAATGCCGGTAATCCAGTTGCCATCACGAACGTTGCCCATGTCAATACCCTGCAGGTCATTTTGCCTGCCGGCAAAATTCCACATGAAATATCGGATATACATCCAGTTGAGCTGATAGCTAAAAAAGAAAGAAATATTATCAGCCATGGTAGGCTTTTCGTAATATTTTCCTGTTTTAGGATCCTTTTGTATGCCTGCAAAACTTGCGTAGTAATCTGCGTGTCCCTGGTCGTTGCTGTTATCCCACATCCTTGGAAAAAAATGAAGATCGGAAGGATCATATTCAGTGACTACTTTTTTGCCTTTTTTCACATATTTATCCCCACCCTTCACATACGTATCTTCATAAGTTTGACTGGTTGGCTCATCTGTAAAATCCTGTCCTTTCAGGATAGGCCAATCGCCATATTGTTCACGGGTCAGATATCCTTCAAGGCTGAGCGGGTTATCCACGTTAAACATGTCTATTGCCGGATCTGCATTAGAACGAATCATCGTGGTGAAGTAAGTAGAAAATCCCAAAAGGATAAATGCAAAAGCCCACATGGCCAGTCGCAAAAAGTTCCAGTTTTTTCTTTTGGCCACACGAAGCATGACAAAAATGAGAAAAGCAATCAGAACAAAAAAGAAAGTAAAGCCAGTAAAAAATGGCAAGCCGAAGCTATTGGTAAAAAGGACATCAAAATCTGAAGCAAGCTTTATGCTCCATTGAATCATCGGCACCTGTACAATTCCTGTAACTACGCAGGCAGCTATGAAAGCCCAAAAAGTGCCCCATTTCGTAACCTTATATCTTTTGAAATAATATAACATCACAATGGCAGGAATAGTAAGAATAGCAAGCAAATGCACGCCTACGGCCAGGCCAACCATATAAAAAATTAAAATAAGCCACCTGTCGGCAGGCGTAAAATTCCCTTTCACTCCTCTTAATTTTTCCTGCGTTACTGCATCTTCCCATTTTAACGCTGCCCAAAAAACGATGGCCGTAAAAAAAGACGAGCTGGCATAAACTTCAGACTCCACCGCCGAATACCAAAAAGAATCCGAAAAAGTATATGCTAGAGCGCCCACAGCTCCGGCAGCCATAATAGTAAAGATTTGTCCGTCGGTAAGTGCATTCGGATTATTTTTTTCAAGAAGTTTTCGTGCGAAATGGGTTATTGTCCAGAACAAGAATAAAATACAAAAACCGCTCATCAGGGCGCTCATGGTATTAAGGCCCAATATAGCCGTATTTGGATTTGAAAACGGCGCCATAAATAATCTTCCGAGCATGATAAACAGAGGCGCGCCCGGAGGATGTGGAATTTGAAGTTTATAGGCGCTGGACGCGAATTCGCCGCAATCCCAAAAGCTGCCTGTAGCTTCCATTGTAGCCAGGTAAACGAAGCAGGCGATAGCACAAACCACCCACCCGGTAATGTTATTGATGCGTTTATAATTCATATTGAGGATTTGTCGAAAGATGGGCAAATATAAAGCTATGGCAGCTACAATACAATCTGCTTATTTTTTTTTACACAAAGGATTGTTAATTGTTAACCTTTCGTGAAGGCTGGAAAAAGGCACAAAAGGAATATTTCATCAATGCAAACTGATAGTCTAATTTTGCTTTTAAAATCATCCCAAAATAGAAATCCACACAACACTTCATTGAAAAAAGCCTTCCTCCAATTGCATGTTGCAATTATTTTTGCCGGTTTTACTGCTATCCTGGGCAAACTGATACAACTTAATGAAGGGCTGCTTACTTTTTACAGGATGTTGCTGAGCGCCCTGATTCTCGCAGCATTTTTATCTTATAAAAAACAAATGGAGCGCATCTCCGCCAAAAATAAAATGAAACTGCTGGGTGTAGGCGCTATTATTGCCATTCACTGGGTCACGTTTTATGGAAGCATTAAATATTCCAATGTTTCCGTTTCCGTCACCTGTTTATCTACGATAGGATTTTTTACTTCTTTTTTTGAACCGTTATTGATGAGACGCAAAGTGGATTTTGTTGAAGTATTTCTTGGCCTGCTGGCTATTGCGGGAGTGTACCTGATTTTCAATTTCTATCCCGAATACAAACTGGGAATATTTTTCGGAATTATTTCGGCAATGTTCGCCTGCATTTTTCCCATAATTAATAAAAAACTACTTAATCAGTTTTCTCCTAATACCGTCACTCGTTATGAAATGAGTGGCGGTTGTGTCGCACTCGTTGTGCTGCTTCCGTTTTACCTCAAATTTTTCCCTGCGGCTTACTACCTTCCCACTTTCAGCGATTGGTGGTGGCTGATTATTTTAGCTGCGGTTTGCACGGTGTTTGCATTTAATCTAAGCCTTCAGGCACTGAAGCATATTAGTGCTTTCACTACTAATCTGTCTTATAATTTTGAGCCAGTGTATTCTATTATTTTGGCATTTATTATTTTTAAAGAAAATAAATTTTTGGGACCGGAATTTTATTTTGGATTGGGCTTAATATTACTGGCAGTCACTTTTCAAATGTTGCGGGTATATCAGGAAAAGAAAACAAAATTATAGATAAATAATTTTATAAGAAACTTTTGCAAACGCCTGGAACATTTTGGTAACGCCGCAGTATTTCTCCTGCGATAGTTTTACAGCTTTCTCCACCTTTGGCTCATCGGCCTTTTTTACTTTAATGGAATAGTTAACAACCACCTCATCATAAATGGCTGCTTCTTCATCGGTAAGATGAGCATCCACTTTTATAGAAAGATCAGAAAAAGATACACGCATTTTATTTAAAATTCCTACCACATCCAGGCCGGTACAGCCAGCGAGGGAAGCAAGCATCAAAACTTTTGGGCGCGTGCCTTTGTTATTGCCACCGCGAGATTCCTCGGTATCAATTTCTATCTGGTGCCCGTTTAAATCAGCGGTAAAGTTCATGCCACCATTGAAAACAACATTAATTGACGAATGAGCCATTGAAAATAAATTAAGATTAAAAACGTGCAAATATGATTTAAATATGTGAATTCACGGCCGCTGAGATCTGAGATGAGCTCATAGCGCCGGATTGGCGCCACAACACCTTTCCTTCTTTAAACAGGATTAAAGTGGGCACACCTTGTATATTGAATTGCTGTGCCGCAGCAGGATTTTTATCTATATCTATTTTTATCACTCTTAATTTACCCGTATTGCTTTGGGCAAATTTTTGTAATTCGGGGGCCATCATTTTACATGGTCCACACCAGGTAGCATGAAAATCAACTAATACGGGTTGACTGCTTTTTATTACATCTCCAAACTTTTCCATACCCAACCGACATCATAAATTGTGCCTGAATGAATTTAGGAAAAGGGACCGGTAGGGGGCCGGTAATCAATATAAAAAAACGGCAAAAAAGTCCATTTACTGCCGGAAGGTCAATAAATAACTGCCATTCGGCCCTTAAAAATTTGAATTTTATTTTTTCAATAATCATATCTTTATTACCTTTGCCGTCCGAAAAAAAACAGATCATTATGGCCAGAGTTTGTCAGGTAACAGGAAAACGCCCTATCACCGGAAATACTGTTTCTCATTCAAATATTAAAACACGCAGAAGATTTCTTCCTAATCTGCAGAAAAAAAGATATTTTCTGGCAGAAGAAGACAAATGGATCACCTTAAAATTATCTTCTGAAGCGATTCGCACGATAAACAAAAATGGCCTTTACAGTGTGGTAAAAGAAATGAGGGCTAAAGGAGTAAAGATTTAATTATTACATTATCAAATTACTAAAATGGCAAAGAAAGGAAACAGGGTTCAGGTAATTTTGGAGTGCACCGAGCATAAAGCTTCCGGGCTGCCAGGCACCAGCCGTTATATTACCAAAAAAAATAAAAAAAATACCCCTGAACGTTTGGAGTTGAAAAAATACAATCCAATTTTAAAGAAAGTAACGGTTCATAAAGAAATTAAATAATTCGCTAATTTGCTGATTAGCTAATGTGCTAATTAGCCGATTCAATAGCAAATTAGCACATTAGCACATTATCAAATTAAAATACAATGGCAAAGTCAGCAAAAACAGCGATTAAAACCAAAGACCAGAAAGCAGCAGCAGACGCTAAAAACTGGACCAAGGTAGTTCGTACCATTCGCAGTCCCAAAACCGGCTCATACACTTTTAAAGAAGCTATTGTCCACAAAGACAAAATAAAAGAACACCTGGGAAGTTAAGATTGCGCTGTAAAACCTTATTATTAAAGCTATCCTGCATTTGTTTGCGGATAGCTTTATTTATTTTTACCCTCTAATCATTTTTTGCATGGGAATATTCGATAAAATTTTCGGAAAAAAAGAACAGAAAGAATCGCTGGACCAGGGTTTGCAAAAAACCAAAGAAGGATTTTTTGACAAGATCACCAAGGCGATCGCAGGCAAAAGTACGGTGGATGAAGACGTATTGGATGATTTGGAAAATGCTTTGGTAAGCGCTGATGTGGGCGTTGATACAACGGTGAAAATTATCGATGGAATTGAAAAAAGAGTAGCGCGCGATAAATATGTTAACACCAACGAACTGAACCGGATTCTGAAAGAAGAGATTCAGTCGATTTTGGTAGATGCTCCCGAGGATACTTCTTACATCGATTATGAACTTCCTTCGGGGCATAAGCCACACGTAATTTTAGTGGTTGGGGTAAATGGAGTGGGAAAAACAACGACGATCGGAAAGCTTGCTCATAACTTTTCTTTGGCAGGAAAATCGGTGCTGCTTGGTGCTGCCGATACTTTCCGCGCGGCAGCAGTTGACCAATTAAATATCTGGAGCGAAAGAACGAAAGTGCCGATCGTGAAACACGCAATGGGCTCAGACCCGAGCGCGGTTGCTTTTGATGCAGTGCAAAGCGGCATTGCAAGAAATGCCGACGTGGTTATCATAGATACCGCAGGAAGATTGCACAACAAAATTCATTTGATGGATGAATTAAATAAAATAAAAAGATCTGTAAATAAGGCTTTGCCTGGCGCACCACATGAAGTGATGCTGGTGTTGGACGGAAGTACCGGACAAAATGCTTTGGAACAGGCAAGACATTTTACGGCAGCGACAGAAGTTTCGGCGTTGACCATTACCAAATTAGACGGAACTGCAAAAGGTGGCGTGGTTTTAGCCATCGCGGATCAATTTAAAATTCCGGTGAAATTTATCGGCGTTGGCGAAAAAGCCACCGATCTTTTGGTGTTTGATAAAAAAGATTTTGTGGATAGTTTGTTTGGAGGAGTGAAGTAGCTTTATTATTGATTATTAAATTATTCAATGATTGAGATCGTTTATGCAATTCGCGCGATTCGTATAATTCGTGTTACAAGAAATGAAAACAAAAAATAAAAAGGACAAAGTCAACATCATCACACTTGGATGTAGCAAAAACATGGTAGACAGCGAAGTTTTGAGCGGTCAGTTGGCTGCAGCAGATTTTGACGTAAAGCATGAAAGCAAAAAACTGGATCATAATATTGTGGTAGTAAATACCTGCGGATTTATTGACCTTGCCAAACAGGAAAGTATTAATACGATTCTTGAACAGGTAGAGTTAAAGAAACGCGGCAAGCTCGATAAAGTCTATGTCACAGGCTGCCTGAGTGAGCGCTACAAACAAAATCTTGAAGAAGAAATTCCGGAAGTGGATGCTTATTTCGGCACCATGGAACTGCCTTTTTTATTGAGAAAATTTGATGTGGATTACAAAGCAGAATTGGTTGGCGAAAGAGTATTAAGCACGCCAAATCATTATGCTTATTTAAAAATCAGTGAGGGCTGCAATCGCACCTGCGCTTTTTGCGCCATTCCATTAATGCGCGGAAAACACGTTAGTCGCCCGATAGAATCTTTAGTAGCCGAAGCAGAAAAATTAGTATCAAGAGGCGTAAAAGAAATTATGCTGATCGCACAGGAACTAACGTACTACGGTTTGGATATTTATAAAAAACGCGAATTGCCTAAATTACTTCGTTTACTGTCTGACATTCCCGGGCTGGAATGGATTAGGCTGCATTATGCTTATCCTTCAAAATTCCCGATGGAAATAATTGATGTGATGAGAGAACGGGAAAACATTTGTAACTATCTCGACATGCCCTTGCAGCACGCCAGCAACAAGATGTTGAAAGCGATGAAAAGACAAATCACGAGAGAAGAAATGGAAAATATTATCGGCGAAATAAAAAACCGAATACCGGGCATTTGTTTAAGAACCACTCTGATAGCTGGTTTTCCCGGAGAAACGCGGGATGATGTGGAAGAATTAAAATCGTTTTTGCAAAAAATGGAATTCGACCGAGTTGGAATTTTTACTTATTCTCATGAAGAAAATACTTCCGCTTATGATTTAAAAAATGATATTCCGGAAGAAGAAAAAGAACGCAGGGCACAGGAAATTATGGATGTGCAACAGGAAATTTCTTATCAAAAGAATGAAGAAAAAGTTGGAAAAACTTTTAAAGTAGTTATTGATAAAAGAGAAGCGGGAAAATATTTAGGTCGCACCGAATTTGACAGCGTTGAGGTAGATAACGAAGTCATCATTAATTCTGAAAAAAAATTACTTGCGGGCGATTTTGTAAATGTGAAAATCACAAAAGCGTATGATTACGATTTGGAAGGAGAGGTAGTTTCTTAGTAATCCAATAATTTAATAATTCAATAATTACTTTCACATTCTGTACTTCTTCCTCAAATCACTTCTCAATTGGTGCAAAGGATCACTGATACCAACTTTGTAGATATGGGGATTATTAAAACGCTTGTGCTCATCGGGCAATTGTTGTAATCTATTTTTCACAAACGCAGCCACATCTTTCGGCTCATCATTTTTCAATAGCGACTGCCCGTTTTTCATTACATTCTTCAATAACGGCGTCGCAGTTTGCGGATTCAAAGACATACTTTTTTCAATGTCATAAGGATGAATCATTTTTGATGGAACCGGATCTTTTTCCAAACCGATCGCATCGGCAACAAAACCATTCGCCTCATCAGTAAAACGATACACTTGTTTTATTCCGGGAAGGGTCACTTTGGTGATATTTTCGGACAGCTTCAGTTTCGGCTCTCCATTTATTTCACTTAATTTATAAACACCATCCAATGCTGCATCCGGCTGGCCCGTTGCCAAACTGGTGCCTACGCCAAATGAATCAATCGGTGCTTTTTGTTCCAGCAAGCTTTTAATTAAATATTCGTCCAATTGATTGGAAACTGAGATGAGAACGTTCTGAAGCCCCGCGTCATCCAACATTTTACGCGCTTTTTTAGAGAGGTAGGCAAGGTCGCCGCTGTCAAGCCTGATCGCTTTTAATTCATAACCTTTTTGTTGCATTTCTTTTGCCACAATAATCGCATTTGGAATTCCACTTTTCAGAGTATTGTACGTATCCACAAGCAGCGTACAATTCTCAGGTTCTGCCTCTGCAAATTTTCTAAAAGCCGTTAACTCGTTTTCCTGGCTTTGTATGAATGAATGGGCCATCGTGCCCACTGCTTTGATATTATATTTTTTAGCAGCAAACATATTGGAGGTGCTGTCAAAACCGCCTACGATTGAGGCACGGCTTGCGGAAACGCCTCCTAATCCCTGTGCTCTCCTTAATCCGAATTCACTTAAATATCGATTGCCTGCTGCATAACGAACCCGTGCGGCTTTGGTAGCGATGAGCGATTGAAAGTTGAGGTAATTTAATAAAATCGTTTCTATAAGTTGCACTTCCGCGAGGCTGCCATGCACTGACAGCAAGGGTTCCAGCGGAAAAGCAATTTCTCCTTCCTGCATGGAACGAATGGTTCCTTTAAAACGAAAAGCTTCGAGCCATGATAAAAAATCTTTATCAAATCCTTGTTTATGCAACCAGTCAATTTCATTTAAATTAAAATGAAGTGTCTCAATCACGGGTAATAATTCTCCCAAACCGCAATAAATAATATAACCACCGCCAAAAGGAATTTTTCGAAAAAAATAATCAAAACATGTTGGCTCATCCTGCCTTGCTTCTTTAAAGTATGCTTCTGCCATCGCCAGTTCATACATGTCTGTATAAAGCCCCGAATTGGTGTGAATGGTAAATTTATTTTCTTGCATAATAATAAATGTAGGAAGAATTACGCAGTCACTCCAGCCAAATCAAAATGCTTCTCCGCCATTTCCCTGATATTATCTCCTATTGCAAGAGAGGCAGTAGCCGCGGGCGATGGTGCGTTTAAAACGTGAATGCTGGTATCACGATATTCGATTCTAAAATCATCACGGGTGTCACCATCTTCACTGAGCAACATGGCTCTAACGCCCGACCGGCCAGGCTTTATATCATCCATCGTTAACGAGGGAACCAATCGTTGTAATGTCTTTAAAAATAATTTTTTAGAAAAAGCCCGGCGATATTCGTTGATACCAAAACTCATATTTTGAAAAAACAATTTCCATGTCCCGCGATAAGTCAATGCGTCAATTGTGTCCTTCCAATCAAAATCTGTTTTTCCATAACCCTCTCTTTTAAAAGTAAAAACCGCGTTGGGTCCACATTCAATTTCTCCGTTTGTCATTCTTGTGAAATGCACGCCCAGAAATGGAAAAGCAGGATTGGGAACGGGATAGATCAGATTTTTTATTTTATGTTTTGCTTCTTCTGTCAGTTCATAATAGTCTCCGCGAAAGCCAACTACTTTTTCTTTTACATTCACATGATCTTTGTGCGCTAATCTGTCCGCCTGCAAGCCTCCACAGAAAATGGTGTATTTACTTCGATAGTTTTTTTTATTCGTTAAAATAAGATTGACGCCGTTTTCCTTTTCAAAAGAAGTCGCTTCAGTGTTTAAAGCCAGTTCACTTTTTGGATTAATGGTTAACGCAATCTCGACCATTTTTTCCGTTGCTCTCACATAATCAATGATGCCGGTGCATGGTACCCAAATGCCGGCTATTCCAACACAAAACGGTTCATGCTCTTTAATTTGTTCTGCATTTATTTTTTCAATTCCTTCAATTCCGTTTTGCAAACCGGTTGCAAAGATTTTATCTAAATAAGGAAGCTCTGATTCATCGGCCGCTACCACAATTTTGCCACATACGTCATGAGGAATATTGTTTTCTTCTGCAAACTCCACCAACGCTTTTCTTCCTTCCACACAATTTTTTGCTTTTAGTGAACCTGGCTTGTAATACAGTCCCGAATGCATCACGCCCGAATTATTTCCGGTTTGATGCGCGGCCAGATGCGATTCTTTTTCAATGAGGACAATCTTCAAAAACGGATAATGTTTTTGTAATTGGTAAAAAGTGGCGGCGCCCACAATTCCGCCACCGATAATAGCGATATCAAAAATTTCGTTTTCCAAAGAACTGAATTTTAAAATTTAGCTTATTTGTTTATTTACTGTTCAACGGCAAATGCAAAAATAAATCTTCTCATTTATTGCCCTGACAAATATTACAGTTCAAAGTTTATTGGTTAACTTACTTATATAAAAAGGATTTGATTATGCCCGAATCTTATGAACAAATTGCAGCCGAAGAATTAAAAAAATGGCAAAAGAAAATGCTGCGCAAACCGTCGTTGGTAAACCATATTTCAAAAAAAGTTCAAACCAAAATCAACTCGTGGATTCCGGAAAAAATACATAAGGGCATTACGGTAACTATAAAGCAAATGATTAAAGGCGTTTTATTTGGAGCAAAACATATCACCGCAAAACCGCTGGAGAATATGAGCTTGCTGGTAAGAGAAAATATGGTTCGAAAAAAAATAGAAAATTATAAAACGACCGCAGCGCTCGAAGGCGGCGTAACCGGGGCAGGCGGGATTTTGTTCGGTCTTGTTGATTTTCCGGTTCTGATTGGAATCAAGATCAAATTACTTTTTGATATGGCAGTGCTTTACGGGTTTGACATCAATGATTATAAGGAAAGAGTTTACCTGCTGCATATTTTTGAATTGGCTTTTTCCAGTGATTCACATCGCCGCGATGTGTATATCGAAATGATTGATTGGGACAACAAAAGCAAAAGTTTACCTGATGATATCAACCAGTTTGACTGGAGAAATTTCCAGCAGGAATATCGCGACTATTTAGATATTGCAAAAATGGCACAACTGCTGCCCGTAATCGGCGCTCCGGTTGGCTTTGTAGTAAATTATCGATTGATACAAAAACTGGGAATCACAGCGATGAACGCTTACAGAATGCGACTGATAACATAGAATAAGAAAACTAACAATCATGCCTACACGAAAATTTTCTGTCATCACAGAAAATTTTATCTGCAATGATTTTTATAAATTTAACTTCAAAAATTATAATTATGCCTCCGAAAGTCAACTGGCCTGAAGCGATCAAACCTTTGATTAAAAAATATAAAGGGAAAAAACATCCATTGGATTATGAAAATACTTATCAGCTTCTGGTTGGAGTAGTTTTATCCGCGCAGGATTCTGACAAGCATATCAATCAACTTGCGCCAAAATTGTTTGAAGCCTTTCCAAATATGGAAGCGCTTAGTCATTGTACACCGGAAACTTTATTTCCCCTGATTGGCTCCGTGCGCAATTACGCCAACAAAACAAAGTGGCTTATTGCATTAGCACAAAAAATTCAAAATGACGAGAATATCCCGCTGACTCTTGATGAACTTACAGCGCTTCCGGGTATCGGCAGAAAATCTGCTAATGTAATCAAGCGTGAAGCCGGCGCCAAGGCAGAAGGCGTAGTGGTTGATCTTCATGTGGTTCGGGTTGCACCGCGTTTGGGAATTGCAACCGGATCTGACCCGAAAAAAATTGAAAAACAGATTATGGAAACATTGCCACCCGAAGAGTGGGATGCAGGAATGGCGATGTCATTTTTAGGTCGGGAGATTTGCCGGCCCACGCCAAAATGTGAAATCTGTTTAATGAAACAAGTGTGCAATTATTATCACACTGTATTTTTAAATAGCAGTGAATAAAAAAATATTCATAATTTCTATTTTAATAACACACACCTGTAAAAAGCTATGCAATCCTCCTGCTATATCAATTCGTAAGTCAGAAGGAATCAACTTACTTTTGTAAAATGATTGCAATAGATAATATTCTTATTAGTGACCAGGTAGTGGAAGAGCAATTTGTATGCGACCTGAACAAATGCAAAGGAGGCTGCTGCGTGGATGGCGACGCTGGCGCTCCGCTTGAAAAAAAAGAATTGAAAGAATTGAATGCTGTTTATGAAAAAGTACTTCCTTATTTATCGGATGAGGCAAAAACAATAATTGAAACTGAAGGCAAATATGTATTTGACAGCGAATTTGGCTGGGTAACTCCAACCATTGGTAACGGCATGTGTGCCTATGGAATAGTCGACAAAAATGGCATTGTGAAATGCGCCATAGAAAAAGCATACAACGAAGGAAAAATATCATGGAAAAAGCCCATAAGCTGCCATCTTTTTCCGGTAAGAATTAAAAAGACAAGAAAGGGAGATTTAGTGAACTATGAACCGCGCCAAGGACTCTGCGACCCTGCCTGCGCTCTTGGCAAAAAATTGAAAGTTCCCGTGTATCAATTTTTAAAAGAAGCCCTTATACGTAAATATGGCCAGGAATTTTATGATGCGCTCGAAGCAACTGCTACACATATTAACAATCAAAATAATAGTCTATAAAAATCCATATTATCTATTATGAAGAAATTTTATTTTTTATTTTTTTTATTTACCGGTTTAATTCTGCATTCCTGTTCAGTAAACCATGCGAAAATTAATGATGATTTAAAAAAATATTTTGATTCGTCAAAAGTAGAAGGATGTTTCGCTATGCTCAATAACCAGATGGGCGACATCACCGTGTATAACATGGACCTTGATACGCAAAGACTATCAACCGGTACCTCATTTAAAGTTATTGAAACGCTGATTGGAATTCAAACAGGCAGAATCACCAATGAACAATCCACATTGGGAAATGACTCTTCTGCAACTAAAAATGTGAAACTGCAGCAAGCATTTCAAAATAACTCTATTCCCTATTTCCAGGAACTGGCAAGGCAAATAGGAAAGGATACATTGCAGATGTGGCTTGATTCTATCAGTTATGGCAATCGCAAAATCGCTTCTCCGGTGGATTCGTTTTGGCTAAACAATGATTTGAAAATTTCGCCCGACGAACAATTAGGATTTTTGAGCAAATTGTTTTTTGAACAACTGCCATTTCAAAAATATGCGCAGGAAACCGTGGCTAACCTTATGAAGAAGGAAGACACTTCATTGTATAGTTTAAGCTACGCCACCGGTCTGGGCATAGATGAAAAAAATAATTCATTTGCGTGGAACCTTGGGTGGATAGAGGAAAACAGGCACATTTACTTTTTTGTAACTTTCATAAGGACACCGGTTAAATCAACCAATATTGAAAATAGAGTGATTGAAATATCCAAATCCTGCCTGAAAGAATTGGGCTTTTTCAAAGGCCAGAAATAAGATTTGTTAAATTGGAGGCTGCTTCAATCTGAATAAGTTTTTCATGCAGGAATTTAACAGTAAACGAACAAATCAATCACATTTTCATTTTTAATTTAGCAGGCTGAGATGCTTCATTTTCAATACATAGAATATTTTATCGCGTTAGCTGCCGTTCCCCTGATGATTTTTTTTTATGTTCAATTAAAAAAATGGAAAAAAGCTACCAGCAAAAAAATTGGGGACCCTGCATTGGTAAAGGAGCTTACAGCGGATTATTCGTCTAAAAAATTTTACACCAAATTTCTTTTAATCCTTGTCGCCTTTTCGCTATGCGTTATTGCAGTGGCGGGACTTGTAACACCAGACAGCAATCAGAAAATCAACCGCAAAGGAACTGATGTAATGATTGCCTTAGATGTAAGCAAAAGCATGCTGGCGCAGGACATTAAGCCAAGCAGGCTGGAACGTGCAAAGCAACTGGTTTCTACTGTAATCGATCATTCACCCGACGATAAGATAGGCCTGGTAATTTTTGCAGGGAGAGCCTATCTGCAAATGCCTTTAACTGTAGATCATGAGGCGGCCAAAATGTATCTTGCGTCTGCTTCGCCCGCAGATGTGCCAACGCAGGGAACAGTGATTGCAGATGCGCTCAAAATGTGTGAGGCAGCTTTTGATCCAAACGAAAAAACATTCAAATCTGTATTACTAATCAGCGATGGCGAAGACCACGACAATGACGCCATAAAGCAGGCAAAGAAATTGGCAAAGGCAGGCATTATGGTGAACACAGTGGGCATTGGTTCACCACAGGGCGCCCCGATTTTAGACCCCAACACCGGGCAGTATAAAAAAGATGACAAAGGCGAAACTGTAATAACCAAATTGAATGAAAAAGAACTGGATGAAATTGCAAAGGCGGGTAACGGATTATACCAACTATACACCAACACAGAGACCGTAGCTTCCAACATTAAACACCAATTGGCCAGTATTGCAAAAGAAACAGCCACCAGCGATAGTTTATATATTTCATTTAAACAATACTTTCAATATTTTTTAGGGGCTGCTTTCCTATTGTTGCTGATTGAATTTTTTATCTCTGAAAAAAAGAGAAAGAAATATAAGAAAGCAGTAATAGTAACAGCGCTTTTGTGCATCAGCCTTCCGTCATTTTCGCAGAATACAAAAGATGTTATCATTAACGGGAATAAGGCATACAAGGAAAAAAATTATGCGGCTGCTGAAAATGCTTACCAACAAGCGTTGAAAAATTCAGATACCAATTCTACTGCCAGCTATAATTTAGGCAATGCATTGTATAAAAATAATAATGCTGAGGAGGCCATAAAATCCTACGACAATGCCATTGCATCTACCCAAGACAATTCAATTAAACAAAGAGCATATTATAATAAAGGTGTTGCGTTACAGGCAGCGAAAAAATTACCGGAATGCATCAGGGCTTACGAAAATGCGCTGATTTTAAATCCTGGTGATGAAGATGCGAGGCAGAATTTACAACGGGCCTTAAAAGAGCAACAAAAGCAACAACAGCAAAGCCAGGACAACAAAAAGAAGCAGGATAAGAACCAGAAAAAACAACAGCAGCCTAAAGATCAGCAAAATAATAATCAACAAAAAAACAACCAGGAGCCAAAGCCCTCTCCGTCCAAATTATCAAAACAAGATGCTGAAGAAAAATTGAGATCGCTGCTGGAAAATGAAAAACAGTTGCAGGACAAAATGCATAAAATGAAAGGTGCCCCCGCACCTGATAGCCCTGAAAAGGATTGGTAGATAGCTGAATTAAGGTCGTATTTTTGCAATAAATTATTCTTCAGAATATGGAACTCTTTGCTGAATCATTAACCCAATATAAAAGATTAAAAACGCTCGAAGTAAATGTTGGCGGTTTGCTGATTGGGAATTATCACCCAATTCGTATTCAAACCATGACCACAACGGATACCATGGATACGATGGGAACGGTGGAACAAAGTATCCGCTGCATTGAAGCAGGTGCGGAACTGGTGCGCATTACAGCGCCTTCAAAAAAAGAAGCGGAAAATTTATTGAATATCAAAAATGAATTGCGCAGGCGCGGGTATACTACGCCACTCGTAGCTGATATTCATTTTACGCCAAACGCTGCTGAAATTGCTGCAAGAATTGTGGAGAAGGTTCGTGTGAATCCCGGTAATTATGTGGATAAGAAAAAATTTGAATTGATAGAATATACCGATGCAGATTACCAGGAAGAAATTGAAAGAATCAGGAACCGGTTTACACCACTGATAAAAATTTGTAAGGAATATGGAACAGCCATGCGCATCGGCACTAATCACGGTTCGCTAAGTGATCGTATTATGAGCCGATATGGAGATACGCCGATTGGTATGGTGGAAAGCGCGATGGAATTTTTGCGAATTGCCGAAAGTGAAAATTATTACAATATTGTGTTGAGCATGAAAAGCAGCAATCCGCAGGTAATGGTGCAGGCTTATCGTCTTTTGATTGAAAATATGCAAAATGAACTGGGTCATTGTTATCCTTTGCACCTGGGTGTTACAGAAGCCGGCGATGGAGAAGATGGAAGAATAAAATCCGCTATCGGTATTGGCACTTTGCTGGAAGACGGCATCGGAGATACCATCCGCGTTTCGCTTACCGAAGATTCAGAATTTGAATTACCGGTTTGTAAAAACATCGTAAAGCGCTATGAGCCTTCTAAAGTCAACGTTGAGAAAAATGAGGTTCCGCCAATCAAAAATTTTTCACCATTGAATATAACAGGCAGGAATACACGAAAAACATTTTCAGTACAGAATACCGGAGGAAAAAACGTTCCGGTAGTCGTTGCTGATTTTCACAAAAAGGACGGGATACGGCGCGAAGATTTAAAAGATATCGGTTACCGCTATAATTCTTCTACAGATAAATGGAATATCAGCGATATGGCTGCCGACTATATTTTTTGCGGAAATAATGTGATTGAGTTTGGATTGCCGGGAACTTTACAATTGATTTGTAATTATGAATTATGGAAATCATCTGTTGATAAAACAAAATGTTTTCCGATGTTGAACGAACGGGAATATATCGATGATTCTTTTGACAAATCCACTTCTCTCAATTTTGTAATGTTGGATTGTTATTCAAAAAATAATCCGGCATTTGACAAAGAAAAATTCTTCGAAAAAATAAAAAGTGACAACACGGTGGTGTTGTGTCTAAGCTCTGAAAATAAAAATGCAGTTCAAAGTGTGCGTCGAATGTTTATTGAATTGAATGAACGAGAAATAAAAAATCCGGCAATAATTATTTGCGACAGCGAAAAAGAAACCATGGATGAAAGCCTTATCCACTTTGCAATTGAGACAGGTGCGTTATTGATTGACGGTTTTGGAAATGGCATTTGCCTGGGCGATCATTATGCCGATAAAACGAAGTTTCCGGATTATAAATTAATGAATTCAATTGCCTTTGGAATTTTGCAGGCATCGCGTACAAGAATTTCAAAAACAGAATTTATCAGTTGCCCGTCATGTGGAAGAACCTTATTCGACCTGCAGGAAACAACAGCTAAAGTGCGCGCCGTGACGCATCACTTAAAAGGATTAAAAATTGCTATTATGGGATGTATCGTAAACGGGCCGGGCGAAATGGCTGATGCTGATTTCGGCTATGTAGGCAGTGGCCCAGGAAAAATTACTTTGTACAAAGGCAAAGAAGTGATAAGAAGAAATATTCCCGAAGAAATTGCGGTGGAAGAACTTATCAGTCTGTTGAAAGAAAATAATGCCTGGGTTGAACCGCCCGTGGCTGCTGCCGTTTGATGATTTTTTAGTAAAGCAACAAATAACGCGAATTTTTATTTTTGAAATTTAATTAATGGTGCTCCTGATATGTCATGATCTTTTAAAAATTTATGAGCTCTAATTTTCCAATAACAAATGATTTAAATTGAAAACAGACTTTCTCGTTATCGGCAGCGGTATAGCCGGTCTCACTTATGCATTAAAAACAGCGCGCGAATTTCCCGGCAAAACAATAACGGTATTAACCAAAACCAACAGCGAAGAAACCAATACAAAGTATGCCCAGGGCGGTGTTGCAGGCGTTACTGATTTTGAAAATGACAGTTTTGACAAGCACATAGAAGACACTTTAATTGCAGGCGATGGCCTTTGTAATCCGGAAGTGGTGGAAATTGTAGTGAAAGAAGGCGTGAAGCGAATTGGTGAAATCATCTCATGGGGTGCTGATTTTGACAAGGAAACTTCAGGCGAATATGCGTTAGGGAAAGAAGGCGGCCACAGTGAATTTCGTATTCTTCATCACAAGGATGTAACGGGAAAAGAAATTGAAAAAACACTGCTGAAACAAATTGCAAGCTATCCGAACATACAATTAATCAATCATTGTTTTGTAGTGGATATTATCACCCAACATCATCTTGGATACCTGGTCACTAAATCAACTCCGGATATTGAATGTTATGGTGTTTATGTATTGAATCTTCACGAAAATAAAATCGATAAAATCCTCGCAAAGATTACGCTGCTTGCTTCCGGAGGAAACGGGCAGGTGTATCGTACAACGACCAATCCTTCCATTGCAACCGGTGATGGTGTAGCAATGGCCTACCGTGCTAAAGGACGAATTGAAAACATGGAATTCATTCAGTTTCACCCTACTGCTTTGTATGAAGCAGGGAAAAGCGGCCAGGCATTTTTAATAACCGAAGCGGTGCGTGGTGATGGCGGCATTTTGCGCAACAACAAGGGCGAAGCCTTTATGGAAAAATACGATGAGCGAAAAGACCTTGCTCCGCGCGATATTGTAGCCCGTGCGATTGACAGCGAAATGAAAATTGCAGGAACTGAATTTGTATACCTTGATTGTACGAACATGGATCGCGAAAAATTTCTGCACCATTTCCCGAATATTTACGAAAAATGCCAATCGATGGGTATTGATGTTTTCAAACAATTTATCCCGGTAGCTCCGGCTGCGCATTATAGTTGCGGCGGAATAAAAGTGGATGAATGGGGAAGAAGCTCCATCAAATATTTATATGCATGTGGCGAATGCGCCAGCACGGGTTTGCATGGCGCCAACCGGCTTGCAAGCAATTCACTTTTGGAAGCGATGGTATTTGCACACAGATGCTTTTTGGATTCAAAAGAAAAAATTGACACTATTAAGTTTGAGGAAAAAATTCCTGACTGGAATGCAAGGGGAACGAATGTGCCAAAAGAAATGATTCTTATTACACAAAGCTTAAAAGAGCTGCAACTGCTGATGACAGATTATGTGGGAATTGTAAGAACCAATGTGAGGCTGGAGCGTGCGATGAAACGGTTGGATTTATTGCATTTGGAAACAGAAGAATTGTATCAATCCACCTCGGTTTCGCCCCAGCTTTGCGAATTGAGAAACCTGATTACTGTCGGATATTTAATTGTAAAAAGTGCGCAATTCAGGCATGAAAGCAGGGGTTTACATTTCAACACCGATTATCCGGGTAAGGGTGAATTGGTGCAGAATATCGTGTTGTAAGGGATGAGTTTAAACCGCATTTATAATTCCAGATTTTTATGCAGATCTTCTGGGTTTCTTCTGTTGTCCCAAATCCCAACAATAATAATATTTTGATTATTGACCTTATAGAACAAAGAGAAATGGCTTATTAAAGACACCCTGACATTTTCAATATCTGTCGGTTTCCCCAGGTAATGCTGTGATTGTATTAGTCTTACTTTTTTTCTGATTAATTGAGATAATTTTTTTGAATAGGCATTTGAACCATTTCGGTGTATCCAATATTGAAGTATTTCTCTTCTTGCCTTTTTTGCAGTATTTGTCCAGATTACCTGTTTAGCCATTTATCTTCATCTTCATTTATATCTTTATCAGAAAATAAATCTCCATTACGAATATCTTCCTCACTTTTTGCGAGCATTTTCTTTTGAGCATCCGTAGTTTTAAAAACAGGTTTATTAATATCAACATCTCCGATGAATTCATTTATTTTTTCTAATAAAGTATCATCCTCAATAGATATTAATTTATCAAGCAATTCATATTTTAAATTATTATCGTGCATAAAATAATTTTGACTTACAAACTTTACTAAAAATACAATTTATTTGGTCAAATAAAACAGGATACGGAAATGAAAGGAACTTTCAGGCATGAAAGCAGGGGTACACCGATTATCCGGGTAAGGGTGAATTGGTGCAGAATATCGTGTTGTAATATGGCATGTATCGGCCAAACAGTAAAGCAATAAATCCTGTCATTTTTATTTTAGAAAGGCTATAATAAAAACCCGGCCATTTACTGGACCGGGCTTATCTGGCAAAACGTTCCGACGTAGCGGAACGTTTTTGGTGAAAAGTTATTTGTTAACTAAAAACTATAGCGCAAACCAAGCTGCATATACCATAGATTAGCAGTACTCTTATCCACCTGGAATGGCGTATTTACCAATTTTTTATTGTATTCGCTCCATGTAAAGGTTGGTGCCTGATTTACAACACTTTTCATAACTAATGGGTTTGTAATTGTGGTGGTTTCAGTATAGCCAAAACCTTTTGCTTTGTTAGCTATTAAATTACCAAGATTAAAAATATCCATGCTAAACTCTAAATCATGTTTAGTTCCCCCTGCTGTTTTCAAATAAAAATCCTGCAGGAAACGAAAATCCAGCTGGTTAAACCATGGAGCTTTTTGTCCATAACGGCTCACATAATGACCTTTATTATCTGATAAGTATTTGCTGTTAGATACATATTGATCGTAAGCTTGTTGTTGTTGCTCAATAGTATAGGATCTTGTTGCAATTACGTTTCCTTTGGAATCTTTATCTGTAACTGTATAATCTACAAATGGTACATCTGTCCCCTTTGGATATATGTAAAGCAATTCTGAATTTCCATCTCTTACTATTGAACCGCTAGTCACATAATTAATAAGGTATCCGTTGCTTCCTGTGTAAACCAAAGAAAATGTAGAAGCGAAATGCTTGGCATAAGCAACTTTATAAGATACGTTAGCGATTACTCTATGGGGAATAGCGTATTGAGAATTATCTAACACCTGGTCATTGGGGCCATTTACATTAGCAATAGATTGCCATGCAGAACTTGCCCGCGATCCGGGGTTGGGACTCACTTCTTTTGCTTGTGTGTAAGTATATGCCAGCGAACCATAAAATCCATTGGTAAATGCTTTAGAAACCTGAGCAGTAGCTGAGAACGCATAACCTTTATGTGTATTTTCTAGAACTATGGGTGTTCCTAAATTTGGGTAATACGTAGGTGTTGATCCAGGGTAATAATACCGTGTATCTGGTCCGGTATATTTATCAGTTGGAGGTTTAAGATTAGGATTTCTCATTACAACAGCGTTGATATCTTTAGTATAAATCAAATCAACCGTAGCTGTGAAACCGTTATCTAATTTTTTATCGACGCCGAGATTGCTTCTCCATACCAATGGGAATTTGAATTTAGGATCAATCACTACAAAACTTTGAGGAGGAGTGGTTGTATTTGGAGTTTTAGAGAATTCGCCAGCATACGCGTCCGGATTAGGATCAAATTTCGTAATGCCCAAAGAATCCAAATCTTTCTTAGTATTATAGAATACCGCCCTTTGGTACATTCCATTATTTGATGGCATGTTCGTTAAAAACACATAGGGAATCCGGCCGGTAAATAAGCCAGTTCCACCTCTTACAGTAAGACTTTTATCCGCCCCCACTGTCCAGTTAAATCCGGCACGCGGTGATAAAATCACATTGGATTTTGGCCATTTTCCTGTATTGTAATTGGTCATGTGGCCATCTGCATCAGGCAGGGATAAAGCATCAATTGAAGGGTTGTCAATCGGATTTTCGGGGTAATACGGTTTATCAAAGCGTATACCATAAGTGAGCTTAAAATTATTCTTTATTTTAAATTCATCCTGAACATAAATGCCTACTTGCCCAATTTTAAGATCGGCAGAATAAACAGCCGGCTGGCCGGGAACCAAAGAATAAGTATAACCGTAATAGCTGGGCTGAAGCTGATTTAAAAATGCTCCAAGACTATCAAATACATAATGGCCTTGTGAACCTCCCATAAACATATTCCGTATTTGCTGATATTCATAATTTATCCCGGCGGTAATTGTATGGCTCCCTGAATAAACGGTAAAATTATCAGTTATGCTTAAATCTTTTCCATCAAGAACATTATTATTAGTAAAAGGGTCGGTTCCCAAACTGATGTAGTTTAAACCCTGTCCATTAAAGATGTCAACTGTTGGGAAAACTTTACCTCCGGGAATAAAGCGTGTATCATTTGTCTTGGTATAAGTAGCAATAAACTGATTTGATATTGTATTGCTAAAACGGCTATTTAACTCAAGAGACCCTGTTCTTACTATATGATCAGTACCATAATTAGAATTGCTAAAGCCCATTGATTGTGTTCCAAACCTATTAACAGGTAATCTTGAAAGACCGCTCGATTGCCCTGTCACAAAGATTTTACCATTTTGAGGAACACTGCTTCCGTTTAATGGGCTCATATCACTTCCCTTAAAGTTTGTATATTTTACGGTTAATCTGTGCTTGTCACTTATATTCCAGTCAATTTTTCCCAAAAGCTTTGTGTTTTTCGACTCAAAATTAGGAAAGCCGTCATAGGCTCCCGGATCATAATTATATGTGGATTTTACAAAATCATATACTGCTTTTAAGTCCTCTATGCTTGTTGTGGACTGGGTTCCGCTATTTTTAGAACCAGTTGCAACATAGGTAATGCCCGGAACAGATCTTGTTTCATGTTCAGCATTTACAAAAAAGAATAATTTGTCTTTAATGATCGGACCACTTACGCTGCCTCCAAAAATTTTATTATTCAATGGAGTTTTTGTAATTTTTTGG
Organism: Ginsengibacter sp.; assembly: GCA_051954975.1. Lineage (GTDB taxonomy): Bacteria > Bacteroidota > Bacteroidia > Chitinophagales > Chitinophagaceae > Ginsengibacter. The sequence goes on from JBQCHE010000003.1 coordinate 424,710, forward strand.
CCATCGATTTTTGAACCCATCATATTTTCATTTCTGAAATAATGATATACGCTTCCATGAAAAGTGTTTGTTCCGCTTTTGGTTACGGCGTTTATTCCCGCACCGGTAAACCCTGACTGACGCACATCGAACGGGGCAATATTAACTGAAACTTCCTGGATCGCATCCACAGATATTGGCGATGGGCCGCCACCCGGAGTAAGGTCAGAACTTAATCCAAAACTGTTATTCAAATTGGCTCCGTCAATCTGAAGATTATTATATCTTCCATCTCTTCCTGCGAAACCATTACCATTTGCCTGTGGAGTAACTCTTGTATAATCGCTCAATGACCTGTTAATAGTAGGAAGCGTTGCTAACTGGGAAGTAGTAACAATTGTACTTGCACCTGTTTTTAGTGACTTATTACGAGAGCCCGACGCGGAAATAACAACGGCTTCGAGACTCTGATTAGACTGAGACATATTTATAGTAAGTTGGTGAGGTTCCCCTAACAATAATGAGATATCATTGATTGTTTGTGTAGCGTACCCCACAAAACTTACGGTAATGGTATAAGGACCTCCAATTCTTAAACCTGGCATATCAAATAATCCATCCTTACGTGAGAGAGTGTTGTAAACGGTCCCTGAAGGAACGTGTTTTGCAGAAATGGTAGCTCCTGCGAGTCCTGCTCCTGTATTGTCTGTCACTTTTCCTGTTATACTACTTGTTGTCACCTGTGCATTCATTAGGAAGGGCAACAAAAAAGCAACAAGTAACAAGGGTAAGATTCTTTGTATTTTCATATAGCTTTTTTTTTGAGCCGCAAAGGAAATAAAAATTACTTTAAATGCGGTTTAGTTTTTATTAACATTTGCAAGGCAACAATTGGCTATCTTTCGCTGCACCCGTATGTTAACAAATTATAAAGAATGAGCTTGCATTTTATCAGATGAACTATAAATATAATTCAATAGATAGCTCATTTACAGCAGATAAGGCCGTAATTAATAGAAATAAGCTAATCATGGGAAGGCGAAATAATTTTTCCAGACCCAAGCACGTTACTGCATGCGGCTGACGGTTTTGAAATCGTTGCTAATAGTAGCTGCCACTATTCCGGTTGTATCTTTTTTTTCATAAGTCATATTCACATGAAACCGGCAACGGTAGAGTTTTTTTTGAGGCTCGGCAAAGTAGGCAACATCCTTTACTGTAGCATGAACACCCGGTTTCAGAGTGGTATCCAAATAATTATTCATCGTTTCAATGAGTTTGCTTTCCAGTTCTTTCCCTGAAAGCACTTTCGGCTTGCACGCCCCAAGTAACAAAGCAACAATAAAAAGAAGTGAAATAATTTTCATGGCAGTTTTTGAATTAAAGATAATTAAAAGAAAAAATTATCTATGTCAAAAGAAAACTCAGCACAATAAAAAATTAGCCTGACAATTTACCTGATGAGCATCACAGTTCCCTTGTACAATTTTTTTCTTCGTTTGGTATCAATAATATAAATATACAGGTCTGACGAAAGCGGCTGGCCTTTAAAAGTGCCGTCCCACGGAGAAGAGTATCCTCTTGAAAAAAATACCAGTTGTCCGTATCGGTTATAAATCCTGACTTCACATTTTAAATATAAACTCAGGCCGGCAATTCCCCAGGTATCATTCAGCCCGTCATTATTTGGCGTAAAGGCATTGGGGATCTGTGGCTCAGGCAAAAGCTTTACCGCTGCCACAGCGCTATCTCTGCAGCCCCCTGCTCCAGTCACGGTAAGCGTATATTGAATATCTTCAGAAGGAGTAGTGGTTGGTTGAAGAATATGGATATTATCTAAATACAACGAAGGATACCATGAGAAAGATAAGTCAGTGCCTGCCGCAGTGGCTTCTAATTTTCCGCTTTCACCTTTTAATAAGTAAAGAGTTGGCCCGCCATTCACCAGCGGAGGAGGGATTATCGAAACCATCAGTGATGCGGAATCACGGCAGCCGTTGGAAGCAGTAAAAGCATAAATAATGGGATTTTCTGTTCCGCTTATTTCTTTTGGATTGAAGAATCCATTCTCCGAAACCCCATTTCCCCCGAAAGAAAAATTGCCCGTAAAGCCGGGAGCTGACGCATACGGCCTGATGGAAATCTGAGGTGCATTATTACAAACTGCCGGAATGGAATCCAGAAAAATTTCAGGAGATCTGAGAACTTTTATCGTTTGGACCGCCTCATTTTTGCACGAAATACCGGAGTAGGCCACCACTTTTATATTGAAAACGGAATCCCCAGCCATTTGCGGTGGCGGATATACATGATGATAAGATTTTCCGCTAAAGGGTGTTTCATCTGTCTCAAAATTTCCGTTTGCATCTCCCCAGGCAAGTTGCAATTTTGTAATCCGGCCAAAATCCACCGTCGACTTATTAATCAATACCACCGGATCATTGCTGCATAAACCGGATGGGCTTTCAATTTCAAATATTGATTTCGGAACCGCCCCATTTACGGTAAATATTTTACTCACGCTATCTATGCAGCCTTTTTCATTACTAACCTTCAGGGAAACTGTATAATCTCTGGCGTCAGAATAGTGATGCGAAGGATTTTGAGAAAAGGAATAATCAGGATTAGAAGCATCCGCACCATCATCGCCAAAATTCCACTGATATTTGAAGGGTAAAGTTTGGCTATCTTCTGTGAAGCTACTGTCCTTAAAAGGTGCCACGGCATCAAGCAGGCAAATTTCAGGACTGATAAAATTGACTTTCGGTTTTGGAAATATTCTTATAACAACGCTATCAATAGAAGCACAGCCTGGATTATTGGCAAAAGCCGTTTTCACAAAATAAGTTTTAAAAACAGATGCCGCCGAATCATTTTGAAGCGTAGCCAATGGCGCTGAGGTGTTTGTGCTACTCAATCCTTCCGAAGGCAACCACGAATAAGTATAGGAAGGATTGGCCACACTGCCGAGTTGCAGCGTATCACCGGGGCATCCGCTTTGGGCAGCGCCTGCAATTGACGGTGGCATTTCGGTATAGACCACTACGTTTTTTATTGAATGATTATCATGGTAACCACCGGTGCTTGCCGTAAGCCCCAGATAGCCTGTAAAATTAAATTCCTGGTGGCCGCTCACCATAAGGCTGTCATTTACATATACATCAATGTTGCCCTTGTCGTAAATAATTTTTGCATGATTGTAGGAGGAAGAACGGATAAAGGAAATCTTGCCATCTCTATTATTTCTTGTGGGTTGCGTGTTACATTCATTATAGCCACTTCCCCACCTGATTTCAACCTTGGGCATATCCTGGTGTACCGTGGCAGGATTGAAAGGAATGCAATTGTTCCATGTATCAAAACAAATTTTTAATCCATTGGCTGTTTCAGGAATTCCGAGTCCTGCACCCGTAACAAAACCCACCGGCGGCACTTCAAGAAAACAAAAGGCGATTCCATCAGCGCCATCGCCATCATACATTCTAAAATCAAATTCAGCTTTCCAGCGGCTGCAAAGTGCAAGATTAATGGGTTGTTTAAAAAATATGGCTCCGCTTGGCTGGTTAACGGAACAAAGCATCAGCTCGGAATTGTCTGTGCCGGTTACGTTGGTTACAAAAGCGCCACCCTGCAGATTCCAACCCGCAGTATTCATCGGCGAGCCGGATAATTTTGCAAAAACATAATTCTGGCCCGATAATTTGCCGGAAAAAATGAATAGCAAAACATTAAACAAAACACCTTTGAGAATAAGATTGTATCGTGAAAAAGCCACAAATCGTTTTATAAAAATGAGGAGTAAATGTACGGTTTATCAACGTCAAATTTTCATCTCCGACAAATGCAGTAAATGGAAAAATAATTCTCATTTTTGTTTTATCCGGGCAGGTTAGAAAACACAATTTTACCTATTATTGCAACACCTTTGCGAAGCCCAATATCTCATTTTTATCGCGGGGGTGCCGCTGTATATTTTTTGAAGAAAAAATAATTTTAAAAATTTTAAACGGGGAACTACAAATATTGCCGCATTTCTGATTGGTATTGCTTTGCTGCCGTTGCCGCTTCTTTTGCAAAGTTTGCATCATTGCCTGCATAAATAATTGCACGCGATGCATTTATCAACAAACCACCAGCTTCGGTTAAACCATATTTGCATACTTCAGAAAGACTGCCGCCCTGGGCGCCTACACCGGGGATAAGTAAAAAATGTGAAGGAATTATTTTTCGGATAGAAGAAAGTTCCGCTGCCTTTGTAGCGCCCACTACAAACATCAGATTTTCCGGAGTGCCCCATTGGCTGGTTTTGCGAATTACTTCTTCATACAAAAAATGATTTCCAATGTGCTGCTGCTGAAAATCTTCGCTGCCTTTGTTGCTTGTTAATCCTAAAACTATGGTCCATTTATTTGAATAATTCAAAAATGGCCTTATGCTATCGCTGCCCATGTATGGCGCTACCGTTATCGCGTCGAAAGGTATTGTTTCAAAAAAAGCTTTTGCATATTGGTCAGAAGTATTACCAATATCTCCACGCTTGGCATCAGCAATTTTGAAATGCGTATCCGGAATATAATTCACCGTTTTTTCCAAAGATTCCCATCCTTTTACGCCCTGCGATTCATAAAAAGCCGTATTGATTTTATAAGCTATGCACCAATCGCTTGTGGCATCAACAATTTGCTTGTTGAACTCGAAAACCGCATCTGGAAAGGCTTTCAAATACGAAGGGATTCTGTTGATATCGGTATCAAGGCCCACGCACAGTAAGGTTCGTTTTCTTTTTATCTCGTCAATTAAAAAATTTCTATTCATTTATTAAGTTTTCGATATCAATCAAACTATTTCAGGGTAAAGCAATAAATAACAAGAATTTTTATTTTTGAATTTTCGTTTAACCATTACCGTTATACTTATCCCTGCTGCACAAATTCTTTTAAAATTTTACTAAATAAAAAAACTTCTTCAAACCTATTGTATAATGGCACAGGCGTTACACGGATGATGCCTGGCTTTTTCCAATCAGCAATTACGCTGTTTTTATTTAAAGAATCAAAAAAGCCTTTTCCATTTTCCGGCAAAGTGATTGAAACCTGGCAACCATGTTCCTTCTCATCCGAAGGGGTTAAAATCTCTACCAATTGTTTTGACGCAGACTGGTTGATTTCATTCAAAATAAATAAAAGATAAGCGCTCAGCTTTTTTCCTTTGGCAATAATATTTTCAAAGCCGGCTGTTTCAAAAATATCAAGAGCTGCCTTGTGAGCCGCCATGCTTAATATATCTACATTGCTCAGTTGCCAACCTTCGGCTGTGGGTATCGCATTAAACTCTCTTTTAAGCTGGAACCGCTCATGCTTATCGGTTCCCCACCAGCCTGCCAATCGTGGAAGCGATTTATCCGTAACATAACGGTGATGGATAAACGTACCCGCAACTGCGCCCGGACCTGAGTTTAAATATTTATACGAACACCAGCATGCGAAATCTACTTCCCAGTCGTGCAATTTTAATTCAACATTACCCACAGCGTGTGCGAGGTCAAAGCCGCAATAGGCGCCCGCTTTGTGAGCTGCATCAGTAATGGATTTTATATCAAAAAACTGCCCCGTCAAATAATTGACACCGCCAATAAACACCAATGCCACTTCATCAGCATTTTGTTCAATGGCAGAAATAATATCTTCATTCCTGATTGTAAATTCTCCTTCACGTGGCGCCACTTCGATAAGCGCGTCCTCCGGAGTAAGGCCATGCAGTTGCAATTGTGAGTCAATAACATAATAGTCGGAAGAAAAGGCGCCACTTTCACAAATGATTTTGTAGCGTGTAGTATCGGGCCAATAAAACGTAGTAAACATCAGATGTAAGTTCACTGTAAGCTGATTCATCACTACGATTTCTTCAGGAAGCGCTCCGACAATAGGCTGTAGCTTTTTAGCGCAGGTTTCATGAAAATTTGCCCAGGGATTTTTTCCATAGAAATGGCCTTCAACACCGTAGTTTGCCCAGTGCTCCAATTCATCCAACACGCTGTCCTGGGCCGTTTTCGGCTGCAGGCCCAATGAATTTCCATTAAAATAAATACAATCTTTTCCATTGAGAATAGGAATATAAAACTGGTCGCGAAAATTTTTTAGGTTATCCTTTTCATCCTGGTCCTTTGCAAACTCAATCGTATTTTCAAAATTCATTTTCAAGATATTTGTTTGTTTACTGTTATCACATTTACAATCCACGGGTTGAAACCAAAAGATCGCACCTCATGGTTTTTGACAGAATGCATTTTTCGTTTCATAAGATAAATATGAATATTTGCGTAATTTAAAAATGATAAAGTTACGCAACGATACCGCGCCATTAAAAAATTATTACCTGAAAAGATGCCATGATGAAAGAAGCTGATTACTATTATACCGTGGAAAGAGCTGCTGTTGCTGAATTTAAGGACCGCGGCAGTAAATTTATCGCTTATTCTTTCCCTATAAAAAGTACGACTGATTTTAAAAAAAATCTGCAGGAGATAAAGAAAGAACATCCCAAAGCTTCACATCATTGTTTTGCTTACCGGCTCGGAACCGATGGAAATAATTTCAGAGTGAGCGACGATGGTGAGCCTTCCGGAACGGCAGGGAAGCCCATTCTTGGTCAAATAGATTCCAAAAAGCTGACCGATATTTTAATTGTTGTTGTGCGCTATTTTGGAGGAACGTTATTGGGTGTTCCCGGTTTAATCAATGCCTACAAAACCGCAGCGGCGCTTGTGTTGCAATGTACGGCTGTAGTTCAAAAAGCAGTGCAAATCAATTACAGGCTGCAATTCAATTATAACGAAATGAATGAAGTAATGCGGATTCTGAAGCAATTCAATTGCAACATTCTGGCAAATGAAATGCAATTATTTTGCAGCATTGAAACGGGTATTCCCCGCAATAAAATTAATGAAGTATTGTCTGCATTGAAAGGGATAAAAAATCTGGAGCTTCATCTTATGAAATAGGTTTAAATTTAGATATGGAAAAGAAATATCAAAGCTTTTGGAATTTTTATCCATATTATTTAACGGAGCATAAGAACCCTGTGAGCCGGGCGCTTCACTTCACCGGCACTATGTTGATCTTTGTTTGTATCATCCTCGGAATTATTACTGGTAAATGGTTTTGGTTTGTTGTCATTCCGCTTTGCGGATATGGCTTTGCATGGTTCGGGCATTTCTTTTTTGAAAAAAATAAACCTGCCACATTTGTTTACCCGCTTTATAGTTTAGGAAGTGATTTTGTAATGTTCTGGCATATACTTTCTGGACAAATACATAAAAAATTAAAGGAAGCTGAGGAAAAAATTTAATTCTCTGAACAGTGAAACAAGGCGCTTTACAAATTGTAAATTTCCATATTAAAAATATAATTTAATGTTGCATGCTGTTATTATCATTCAATCATGCATCAATTAAGAATCCATTATTTTCAGCACGTTCCCTTTGAAGGCCCCGGAAGCTTGCAGGAATGGAGTATCAAAAATGGGCACAGTTTAACTTCTACTAATTTTTACATCAATGAAACGCTTCCTGATTTAAACAGCATAGACTGGCTTATCATTATGGGAGGTCCGATGAGTGTAGATGATCAGAAAGAATTTCATTGGCTACCCAAAGAAAAAAGTTTTATAAAAAATGCTATTGAAAAAGGAAAGACGGTGATCGGCATTTGCCTGGGCGCCCAGTTAATCGCGCAAATTTTAGGCGCCAGCGTGCATACAAACGAGCAAAAAGAAATTGGATGGTTCCCTATCCGGCTCACAGAATCAGCAAAACAACATCCGTTATTCAATGGCTTGCATAGCGAGATTACTGTGTTTCACTGGCACGGTGATACCTTTGAACTTCCAGAAAATGCAATTGCCCTTGCTAAATCGGCTGCCTGCAATAACCAGGGATTTATCTTTAACCAAAATGTACTGGCACTGCAATTTCATTTGGAAACAACAACGCAAGGCATTCAACAAATGATTGAAAACGGAAGGCACGAATTAACGCAAGGTCAATATATCCAGCAGGAAAAAGAGATAGAAAATCAGCAGAAATTTTTTGAAACAAATAAAACATTTTTGTTTGAAATACTAGACAGGTTAACAAAATTGAATGGCAAGTAGCATTCATCATCTGAACCGCTCACTCACTATCAATTCCTTACTTCCGGATGAGTATCTATAAAATCCCTCACCGGTTTTTACACCCAATTTATTCGCATACACCATGTTAGTAAGCAACGGGCAAGGCGCATATTTTGAATCACCAAACCCTTCAAATAAAACCGTTAAAATAGCGTGGCAAACATCCAATCCTATAAAATCAGCCAATTGCAACGGCCCCATCGGGTGGCCCATTCCAAGTTTCATAACGGTGTCAATTTCCTCTACGCCGGCTACATTTTCGTACAAACTAAAAATGGCTTCGTTAATCATTGGCATCAAAATGCGATTAGCGATAAAACCAGGATAATCATTGACAACGCATGGAATCTTGCCAATTTGTTTTGAGATATCAATAACGGTGTCGGTAACTTCTTTTTGAGTGGAATAGCCGTTGATTATTTCTACCAACTTCATCACAGGCACAGGGTTCATAAAATGCATCCCAATTACTTTCTCAGGTCGTTGCGTGGCAGATGCAATTTTGGTAATGGAAATAGACGAAGTGTTGGAAGCGAGTATGCAGCCCGCAGGCGTCAACGCATCTAATTCTTTAAAAATTTTCAGCTTTATACTTTCATTTTCTGTGGCTGCCTCTATCGCCAAATCGCATTGTGGCACGCCACGTTCGATAGAAGTAAATGAAGCGATGTTCGATAATGTTGACTTCTTCGTTTCTGCTGAAATCGTATTTTTTGCAAGCTGCCGCTCCAGGTTTTTTTCTATTGTGTTGAGCGCTTTTTCCAGTTGCGGCTGCGACACATCTATAAGATTTACGGAAAAGTTATTTTGGGCAAATACATGCGCGATGCCGTTTCCCATAGTGCCTGCGCCTATCACGGCTATATTTTTTATTACCATAAACTCGGTTTAGCCAAAGATAAACGAAAAGCAAACGTTTGGCTTGACAGATAATTATGGAGCAAGAAGTGCGGGGAGCTTGAGGTGAATTTATCCCCGAATATTATTAGTAAGTTATTTGTTTACATGCGAAATTTAGTAGACATTTCTTTCTAATTAGTAGGCGTTTCTTTCTAAGAAATCAGCCACTTCAATTACGGCTTTATTTACCTTTTCTTTATTAATAATATTTTGAGGAAGAATGGAAACACCATTGAAAATATTATAGTGAAGTGTCAGAAAAAACTTTTTGTATTTGAAATCCCAATCCAATGTGTCGGCGTCATCTACTTGGTTTAAAAATTTTACTTTCAAGTTGTCGGCCAGTGTGCCGGCTATTGAATAAAATTTGGAGATGCCGCAGTTGTCATCTATAACAGCTTCTGTGCCGCCATATTTTGTTTTTAAATGATAACACATAGGTTTCGTTTTAAAAGGGATAGAAATTTTTACTCATTAAATTTTTTAGCTTTTTTGGCGGCTTTAATTGCAGCCTTATCTCCTGATAAAATTCTTTCAGCGCCAATATTTTTGCCATTTGTAGGGCATCCATATTTTTCATGCCGCCTGAAAATGGAACAGCTTGAAAGTATAAATCCACAAATCGCCAACAGGAGTATTATTTTTTTCATGGTTACACAAAACTTTCAAAATAAAAATTTGAATTATTTATTCGTTTACTCAACTCTTTCAACTCCTCAACCTCTCAACGCTTATACCATCCGGCGTAGAATAAATAATTATTAGCAATTCTTTCTATCTCACCTTTTATCAACTCTTCAGAAATCTCTTTTATTTTTTTTGCAGGAACGCCTGCATAAATACTTCCGGGTTCAACAATGGTATTTTCAGGAACGACAGCGCCGGCAGCGATAATACTATTAGAACCTATTGTAGCATGATCCATGATAATGGCGCCCATTCCGACCAGCACATTATCCTCTATAACGCATCCATGTATGATTGCATTGTGCCCGATGCTGACATTATTTCCAACAATGGTTTTTGATTTCAAATACGTGCAATGAATGACCGTGCCATCCTGCACATTCACCTTATTTCCAAGCCTTATGGAATTTACATCGCCACGCAACACTGCATTGAACCAAACGCTGCAATCATCGCCCATCACTATATCACCGCAGAGCGTTGCATTTGGGGCTATGAAACAGTTGTTTCCCCACGAAGGATTTTTCCCATTTATTTCAAATAAAAATGGCATTCAATTGAAGTTTTAAGATGAGGAATATCGACGATAGGAAGCTACCGCTTTAGCCAGGATTCGGGATTGACATTGTTACTTTCCTGCATCAATATAAAATCAACCTCGCCGTTGCCATCATCATTTACGCCGGCCTTTCCAATCACCTGGCCGGTTTTTACTTTATCCCCACGCTGTACACTGGCAGAAGCGAGATTACTATACACCGTAAAATATTTTCCATGTTTGATAAACACCACCTGCTTATCATCCATATAATTCACCAACGTAACTTCTCCATCAAATACAGATTTTACGGGTGCTCCTAATTTTACTCCTATACTTACGCCCGGGTTATTATAATCAATTCCGCCCGGATATTGGTTTGGCCCAAAATGGGAAATTACATATCCATCAGCTGGCCATGGAAGCGCACCTTTATTTTTCTCAAAACTGGCATTCAATTCCCTGTCTGCTTCGCTGCTTACCAATACGCTGCCGGAAGGAATGGACGACGCGGGCTTGGAGGCAGTGGAAGGTTTGGCAGATGCGGCATCACTTTTATTATTCTTTGCTGCTGCAGCCAGCCTTTCTTTTTCCTTTCGGGCGGCTTCTGCTTTAGCTCTTTCTATTTCGCGCCTGATCATTGCCGTTATCGCATTTTTAAGCTTAACATCCTGCCTCCGCTTATCTCTAACCTGCGCTGAAAGTTCTTTTTGCCGTCCTTTTAACTGGTTTACTATTGAAGCTTTTTCTTCCTTTTGTTTTTGAAGCTTTTCGAGTTCTTTGTCTTTTTCATCCAGCACATCTTTTTTCTGCGCTTTCATGCCAGATAATTTCTCAATTTTATCTTCCAGCAAAGCTTGTGTCTTTAATATATTTTCTGCCTGCATTTCCCTGTAGTTCCTGTAAGATTTTAAATAGGCAATGCGCTTAATAGCATCATTAAAATTGTTTGCCGCGAAAATAAAATTCAGAAAATCATAATTGCTCCTGTTTTTATAGGCATACACCATGCTTTTTGCATACTCTATTTTTAGCGTGTCCAGAATCCTCTTAATTTTGTTGATTTCCAGTTGCGACAAATAAATATTATCACCGAGCTTTTGAATTTCACCGCTTATGTTGCGTATGACATTATCCTGGAGATTTAATTTCCTGTTGATGAGGCTGAGCTGTCCAACATTTACCTTAGTTGTTCTTTGAGTTTCAATGAGCGCTTTTTCCGTAGCCTGGATTTCTTTTCTTAATTCTGCCCTTTGTTTTTCAAGTTGATCTTTGGTAGGTTCCTGGGCTAAAGCGGCTACAGCACATAAAAAAAATATAAGAGTTGCAAAAATTTTATTGAGCATTTATGCAAAAATTTAAACTATTATCGGTCAATTTCTACCACGTAGCGGTAGGCCTGAAAGTAACAATTATTTCGTTTTATAATTATGTGGAATGTTGAAAGGAAATGATAATTCCTTGTTAAACTCATATTGTTTAAACTCAATTGAAACATCCACTTTAGATTTTTCTGATACATTTATTTGTCTTTCGGTTGCAAAATTCAGTCCTGAATTTTTTTCATAACTGCCGTACAACAACGTGGCCGTGCGGTTTCGAAACACATCAAGGTCATCAAGCTTTATTTGTTCCAGCCGGTTGGTATCTGCCGAAAGCGTTGTAAGGTTTTTGAAAAAGGATCCGATTGTACCAATGATAATATGACTTTCGGTTTGGCGAAAGGAAACGATGCTGTCGCCTTCATAAACCGGGTTGCCGATTAATATATTTTGAAGCAACGTAAAGTCCATTGGTATATGAGCAAAGCCTTCAATAAAACTAAACGGATGATATTCTACCGTTTTATCCAACTTATTAAGAAGTATGAGAGAATCTGGCGTAACATATAGCCTGAAGGCTTCAATGCCCAGGAAAGTAGAATTAACGGATACCCAAAGTGCGCTGTCTTTTTGCAGGCGGATAAATGCATTAAAATCAGGTTGCTTGCCATTTTGATCTTCGTATTGAACTTTTGCTTTTGCTGAAAAAGTTTTAAAGTCAATTTGATCGTTGCTTAAAACTGATAATACCTCTTTTGCCGCAGATTTGTAAGACGAACTGTCATGCAGAATTACAGAACCCACCTGGGTGCTATCTTTTATGCTGATAGCACTGCGAAGGCTTTTGGTAGAACGGCAGCCGGTTGCAACAATTAAAAATAATATCCCTGTAAAAATTACGCTACGCGATTCCATCCGTTTCTTATTTAAAATTATGCTTTACCCGTATGGCCAAAGCCGCCGGTTCCCCTCGCTGTTAATTGCACCTGGCTTACCGTTTTCAAAATTGCTTTTTCAAATTTTGACACAATCATTTGTGCTATTCGCTCTCCGCTGTTTATCGTATGAGGTTCTGCAGATAAATTTACAAGGATAATTTTTATTTCGCCGCGATAATCACTATCCACCGTTCCGGGAGAGTTTAAACAAGTAATTCCATGATGAATCGCCATGCCACTTCGTGGCCTTATCTGCACCTCATACCCTTCCGGAATTTCCAGGAAGAGCCCGGTCGGAATCAGTTTTCGTTCCATCGGGTTTAAAATCACCGGCTCTGGCAACCAGGCGCGCAAATCCATACCCGCTGAACCCTCTGTAGCATATTCAGGAGTGGGATTATCCGAAGTATTCACAATTTTTATTTCGACATGATGCATAAAACAAAGATAGAAATGAAAAGAAGAGATGAGGTAAACTACTTATTTATGGCCATTAGCAGCACAGTGGCATATGCGGAAATGCCCTCTCCCCTGCCTACGAATCCCATTTTCTCTGCTGTAGTAGCTTTTATTGAAACCTGGGTTGTCTCCACACGTAGAATAGCGGCAATTACTTGTTGCATCTGAGATGAATGAGGTTTTATTTTGGGCAGTTCGAGGCATACTGTGGAATCGATATTTGCTACCTGGTACCCGGCATTGTGAATTAAATCCCTCGTTTTTTTTAATAAAATTTTGCTGTCAATATCTTTATACGCCGTATCAGTGTCGGGAAAATGAAACCCAATATCGCCAAGGCAGCATGCGCCCAACATCGCATCGCAAATGGCGTGCAGCAATACATCAGCATCACTATGGCCAACGGCGCCTTTATCGTGTTCAAGCTTCACACCACCGATCCATAGCTCGCGACCGTAGGCTAATTGGTGAAAATCAATTCCGAAGCCGGTTCTGAAAGGCAACATTGCAGGCATAATATGGTGGTTTAGTAATAAAAAAATTTTAGTTATTTATTGCTTTACTGTTATCAGGTGGCTAATAACAAAAACGCCCCAAAAATAGGGGCGTATATTTACTTCGAAAATAATTTCTAATAATTTTCCGAATTCTGGGAACCAAGGTTGAAAAGAATACTGAAGCGAAGCGTATTTGATAACGGGTTTCTGTTTACGCCATTGCCTGAAGGAATCAGGTAAGAAAAATTAAGCCCAAATACATTGTAATTCAATCCCGCGCCCACTGTAAAATATTGCCTGTCGCCTTTGGTAGGGTTTTCATAAAAATAACCCAGCCTGAGCGAAAACTGGTCATTGTAAGTGTATTCGCCACCCACAGAAATCTGGAATTCTTTTAATTCTTCACTGAAACCACCCGGCGCATCGCCAAATGAGCTGAACCAACTGCCTACGACTCCTTTATTATGATAATTTACTAAACCCGCTGAATCACCGATAGCTGGCGGAGTAGGAACTAATAACTTATTTACATCAAGCCCGAAAGTAATTTTGCTTGTTTCATCAACTACGTTCACATAAGCTGCACCCAGACCCAAATTAGCGGGAATAAAATCTTTTTCCTGTGCATCATTTGTGTAAGATATTTTAGAACCCAGGTTAGAAATGGCCACTCCCCAATTAAAACCGGAAACGGTTCCTCCTTCGGAGCCATCGCTGAACAACGATAAATCGCCCGCAACGGCAGTTCCCGTTTTATAGGTGGATCCGCTGGCAGATTGGCCGCTGGCCAGGTTAGAATTAATATATCTGAGAGAGATGCCGAGCCCAAGCCTGTCAGAAAGCTTTCTTGAATAACCTGCATCTACAGCAAACTCGCGGGGCCGGTAAGTTTGTAAATCATTACCCCGGTTATCAGTAAACTGGATATTACCCAGACTAAAATAACGGACCGAACCGGAGATTGCCTGCATATCATCTATCTGGTGATAGCCAGCCGCAGAAACAAGATACACATCGTTTAAATCAAGACCTTTAAGCCAGGGAGTATAGGTTAAAACCAGGGCAGATTGATCTTTGGCAAAAGGAACTTTGGAAAGATTCCAGAAAATAGAGCTGGCGTCCGGAATGGTGGCAATTCCAACATCGCCCATGCCGCCCGACCGCGCATCAGGTGATATTCGAAGAAAAGGAACAGCAGTGGTAACTACATTGATGGGATTGGCAGATTGTGCTTTTACAGAAACAGTCGCTCCAATCAACATTATAATTGCGGTTAACTTTAAGAGGAATCTTTTCATGAAAATTTAAATGTACTTGTTAGGTAGAGTTCTCTTATAATTGTTGGGATTGAAGTGTGTAAAAATAATTTTTTTTTTTTAACAGCCAATTAAAATTAAGCCTGCCCATTTACCGGCAATGCAGAATGAACGCTTTCAGCCATAATTTATTGCATGCAAAAACCTCCGGAAAAAGAATTAAGCACATTGTAAATATGTTTAAGAAATGTGATTCATCGGCGCGAAAATAATTAGTAAAAAATGCCCAAGTGTGAACACTTTGCAAAAAAAAATACCAGGCTATAATTTAAGTTTCCTGATAAATCAAAACCAAATAAAGTATTTATATTCGCAGTACAAACAGCGGTTCACAATAAGAAAGAAAAGCTTTCGTTATTTAATCTGCAAAACAAACGTACATGTCAAAATCATTAACCGCCGGAAACCTTACCCTAATAGTTCTGGCAGCACTGGCAACTTTGCCTTCCTGTAAAAACGGTAGCATCTTCGGAAAAAACAAGCATGAGCAATCCGCTGTTACAGGGTGGAATTATGATGATAAAAACTTTGGAAATTTTCATGTTCTTAAGGCAAACGAGCAAAAGACTGGTCCGGGCCTCGTTTTTGTCCAGGGTGGTACTTTTGTGATGGGCGCTAAAGAAGAGGATGTAATGGGAGATTGGAACAATGTTCCGAGAAGAGTAAGTGTTAACTCATTTTATATCGACCAAACAGAAGTGGCTAACGTTCATTACCGCGAATATTTATACTGGCTTTCCAACACATTTGACAATGATACCACCATTATGAGAATGGCTTTGCCTGATACATTAGTATGGAGAAGCGAACTTGCCTATAACGAGCCGTACGTTGAATACTATTTCAGATATCCTGCATATAATTTTTATCCTGTGGTGGGGGTAACCTGGGAACAAGCCCATGATTTTTGCATCTGGAGAACCGATAGGGTAAACCAAAAATTGTTAATTGATAAGGGTTATCTTAATAAAAGGTCTCCATTGACTGCGATGAAAGGTGGTGGCGGAGAATCCACTTTTAATACTGATACCTATATCATGAATCCTGAACTCATTGATAATAAATCAGCTCCAAAAAAAGGTGGTTTAAAAGATGTAAGCGGAAGGCCAAGAAAAGTGGTAACCCTGGAAGATGGAATCCTTTTACCCGGGTACAGGTTGCCCACTGAAGCTGAATGGGAATATGCCGCTTACGGCATCATCGCTCAAAATCCTAAACCCCGCACTAAAGAAAAAAATCACGGTGAAGAAGTTCTTGCTAATCAACAGGTATATTCATGGAGTAAAAACGTAAATGGACTTCGTGATAATCGCCGCGGTAGCTGGCAGGGCGAATTTTTAGCCAACTTCAAAAGAGGAAGTGGCGACGTGATGGGAGTTGCCGGAGGGTTAAATGACCGCGCGGCTATTCCAGCCCCCGTAAATTCATTCTATCCTAATGGCTATGGCTTATATAATATGAGTGGAAACGTAAGCGAATGGGTTGCAGATGTTTACCGCCCGATGACTTCAATAGATGAAGATGACATTAATCCATTCCGCGGAAATAAATTTACAAGATTTTATAAAGATGAAAATGGTGAATATGTAAGAGATACGATGGGCAGGTTGAAAAAAGAGGTAGTTCCAGACTCAATTACCGTACAGCGCCGCAATTACCAAAAAGGCGATGTAATCAATTACCTTGATGGTGACTCCATTTCAAATGTAACTTATGGCTATGGCATTACCACTTTAATAAGCGATAAATCCCGCGTGATCAAAGGTGGAAGCTGGAATGATATGCCTTACTGGCTCTCCCCCGGAGCGCGCAGATACATGTCACAGGATGAATCAAGCAGCACTGTCGGATTTCGTTGTGCGATGACACGGCTTGGTAGCCCTGAAGGCAATGGTTTTAAGGAGGGAAATATCTTCGGAACAAGAAAACAAAATAAGCGCAAAAAGTAATCGTTTTTCTACGTTCAAACTCTTAATAAATACAACATTTGGTAACAAAACCTCTTATTTTACATAGGAGGTTTTTTGCTTTATTACATCATTTTATTTACGCCGAAAAACCTCATAATCAGCAAGTTCCTTCCATAAAAAAGAACGAATAAATGAAACATGAGTGAAACAAAGCAGCAATAAGCGCCTGTTAATTTATTCTTAGTCCTTTAACCTCTCATCTATTTCCAGCTTAATATTAGTAAACTTGTAGCACGTGCGACTAACTAAATAAGGCAGCGTCGCATGTCTTAAAATAAAACGATGGTAAAAAAAATATTGAAAATAACAGCTATTGTTGTTCTGGCTCTGATAATCATTGCCTTCCTGCTACCGCTTTTGTTCAAGGGGAAGATTATGGAAATAGCAAAAAAAGAAATTAATCAAAATTTAAATGCCCGTGTAGACTTTAAGGATGTTGATATTTCTTTTTTCCGGCACTTTCCGCATGTAGCAGCAGGCCTTGACAATTTACAAATCATCGGAACAGGTGATTTTTCAAAGGATACTCTTTTGTCCGCTAAAAAAATTGACGTAGCCCTCAACTTCATGAGTCTTTTTGGTAATGCTGAAATGAAAATTTATTCAATTACCGTTGATAATCCCCGCATTCATGCAATTATTAATAAAGATGGAAAAGCAAATTGGGACATAACCAAACCAGATACTTCTGCAACGCCTGCAAAAGAAAGCGAATTTAAACTGTCGCTAAAGAAATACACCATTAATGATGCCTATATAAGTTACACTGATATTCCCGGAAATATGAGCAGTGAAATTTTTCATCTGAACCATACCGGTAGCGGGGATTTTACTTCAGAGCTTTTCACGCTGGCCACAAAAACTTCCGCAGAATCCGTTTCATTTACTTATGCAAACATTCCTTATCTGGTAAATGTAAAAACGCTATTAGATGCCGATATCCAGGTAGACACCAGGAATGAAAAATATACCTTCAAGACGGATGATATTGAATTAAATAACCTGAAGCTTTCAACAGAAGGTTATTTTCAATTTGTAAATGACTCTACTTATGGAATGGACATTAAATTCAACGCACCTTCCACTGAATTTAAAACGCTGTTATCGCTGGTTCCGGCAATCTACAATAATGATTTTGCTAAAATTAAAACCAGCGGCAAAGTAGTGTTTAATGGATTTGTAAAAGGTGAATACAATTCTGGAAAAATTCCTGCATACCATATTAATCTGAATGTTGAGAAAGGATTTTTTCAATATCCTGATTTGCCTCAGCCGGTAAAAAATATTGGACTTGCCGTTAAAGTGGACAACCCCGATGGAATTACGGACCACACTGTGATAGACATATCCAAGGGCCATATCGAATTTGGAAACGATCCATTCAATTTTACATTTTTCTTAAAAAACCCCGTCACGGATCAATATATTGAGGCCGCGCTGAAAGGGAAGCTGAATCTTGCACAGGTTACAAAATTTATAAAACTCTCGGGCAATACAAAGCTTTCGGGATTACTGGATGCAGATGTTTCGGCAAAAGGCAATTTAGAAGTGATTACGCAACAAAAGCCAGGACCTTTCACTGCAAATGGATTTTTAAATATCACTGGCCTTAACTATTCTTCAAGCGACTTTCCGCAGCCAATTAGCAACAGTAACGTGCAGATTAAATTTGAAAATCCGGATGGCGTTGCAGACCACACAGTACTTCAAATTCCGGCAGCTCATCTTGAAATTGGCAATAACCCCATCGACTTTAATGTATTAATAAAAAATCCGGCCACCGTCCTTTATTTCGATGGAGCTGCAAAAGGCAAATTCAACGTTGCTTCGGCAAGCCAGTTTACTACCCTGGAACCAGGAACGAAATTATCGGGAATGCTAGCTGCAGACCTGACTTTTAAGGGCAATAAAGCCGCGATTGACAAAAAAGAATATGAAAAGATTAATACTTCCGGCGATGTAAATATTACGGATCTGAACTACGTAAGTAAAGATTACCCGCAAGGCGTCCTGATAAAAAATGCCGGTTTGATTTTTAACCCCAAAAACATTACGCTTACAACATTAACGGCACAGTATCTCGCTTCCAATATCACCGCAAATGGTTCGCTGGACAATGCCATAGGATATGCTTTAAAAGATGAGCCAATCACAGGCAACCTGGATGTACACGTCGACAAATTAAATCTCAATGATTTTATGGGCACAGACACGGTTTCAAATCAGGGCCAAACTTCTGAGCCTTTTGTAGTTCCTAAAAATGTGTCTTTTGTTTTAAATGCAAACGTGGATAAAATGGTTTATGACAAAACGGAATATGACAATTTAAAGGGAATCGTAATCATTAAAGACCAAATGGTTGATTTAAGGAATTTTCAAATGAATGCGCTGGGAGGAACGATAGGCCTGAATGGGTCTTATTCAACAAAAAGTGACAAATCGCATCCCGATATCGCCTTAAATTATAACGTTAAAAACCTTGATGCAAAAAAAACATTCTTTGCCTTTAACACAGTGCAAAAATTAATGCCCGTTGGCAAATTCATATCAGGTATTATCAATTCACAATTATCCATGACCGGGAAACTTGGTTCCGACATGATGCCTGACATTACAACTTTGACGGGAAAAGGCGACGTACTTTTATTAAATGGATTTTTGAAAAAGTTTGCTCCGGTTGAAAAATTAGCCCAGACGCTGAATATTTCGCAATTAACTGATTTTGCATTGAAGGATATAAAAACTTACTTTGATTTTGCAAACGGGAAAGTATTGGTTAAGCCATTCCATGTAAAAGTGAAAGATATTGCCATGGAAATCGGCGGTGTTCATGGAATAGATCAATCTATTGATTATATGATAGGAATGAAATTTCCGAGAAGCGTAATGGGTTCCCACGGAAATGCATTAATAAATAACCTTGCGCGGAAAGCGTCCTCTACCGGGATTCCTGTTAAGCTAAGCGATTCTGTTAAGCTGAGCGTACGAATGGAAGGATCAATAACAAATCCCATTATTAAAACCAATTTGAAAGAGTCTGCGGAAAGTATAGCCACAGAAATGAAACAGCAGGCTACCGAATTTGTAAAAAACCAGATTGACAGTACAAAAAACACAGTGTTAGATTCTGCTAAAGCAATTAAGAACCAGGTGGTGAAAGACTTAAAGGAAGATATTACCAAACAATTGATCGGCGGTAAAAAAGACAGCGCTTCTGCAGAACGGCCCCTGGAAAATGCTAAGAAAAATGCAGAGAGCACCATAAAAAATACGCTCAATAATTTACTGAAGAAAAAAGACAAAGGCCAAAAATAACAGGTTCACCAGATCCGAAGGTATTCAAACTAAAAATCCTCTTTAGCGACAACTAAAGAGGATTTTTTATTAGATTATTTGTCCTTTTACTGGTTAAATTTCGGCAGCTCCTTCTACAAGCACAGATGCTTTATTATTCAACACTTCAACAAAGCCACCCTGAATATCATATTGGACAGTAGCGTTTTTATCTTTTAATATTTTAAGTTTTCCTGCCTTCAACGCGCTCACGATTGGGGCATGCTTATCAAGCACTTCAAACATACCGCTTATCCCCGGGAGTTGGATTCCATATACATCTCCACTAAAAATCTTTTTATCCGGCGTTAATATTTCTAAAGTCATAGTTGTATTAATTAGCTGATTGGCTAATTAGCTAATTAGCTAATTAAGAATTGGCTGCTTCCACCATTTTTTTACCTTTTGCAATGGCGTCGTCCAGATTTCCTACGAGATTAAAGGCTGCTTCAGGATATTCATCTACTTCACCATCCATAATCGCATTGAAACCACGAATCGTATCTTCAATTGAAACCAAAACTCCCTTCAGGCCGGTAAACTGTTCGGCAACATGGAAAGGCTGCGACAGGAAGCGCTGAACCCTTCTTGCACGGCTTACGGTTAATTTATCTTCATCACTTAATTCATCCAAACCAAGAATAGCGATGATATCCTGTAATTCTTTATAACGTTGTAAGGTTAATTTTACCCTGTTGGCACAATTATAATGCTCTTCACCTACAATTGCAGGCGTTAAAATTCTTGAAGTTGAATCGAGCGGATCCACCGCTGGATAAATTCCGAGGTCAGCAATTTTTCTGCTCAAAACCGTAGTGGCATCAAGGTGAGCAAATGTGGTAGCAGGTGCCGGGTCAGTCAAATCATCTGCAGGTACATACACCGCCTGAACCGATGTGATAGAACCATTTCTCGTAGAAGTAATTCTTTCCTGCATCAATCCCATTTCTGTTGCAAGCGTCGGCTGGTAACCCACCGCAGACGGCATCCTTCCCAGAAGTGCAGACACTTCAGAGCCTGCCTGTGTAAATCTGAATATGTTATCTACGAAGAAAAGAATATCTTTTCCTTTTCCCTGGCCGTCGCCATCACGGAAATATTCGGCCACTGTCAATCCGCTCAAGGCTACACGGGCTCTTGCTCCGGGTGGTTCATTCATTTGTCCGAATACGAAGGTTGCTTTTGAATCTTTCAATTCCTCCATATTTACCGCATCCAAATCCCAGCCGCCTTCTTCCATACTATGAATAAATTTTTGACCATATTTCATAATTCCGGCCTCAATCATTTCCCTCATAAGGTCATTCCCTTCGCGGGTTCTTTCCCCTACACCGGCAAATACAGACAATCCGCTATAAGCTTTCGCAATATTATTAATCAGTTCCTGGATTAAAACCGTTTTGCCAACACCTGCTCCACCAAACAATCCAATTTTTCCACCTTTGGCATAAGGTTCAATCAAATCGATTACTTTAATTCCTGTGTACAAAACTTCTGTAGCTGTACTCAGGTTTTCAAATAACGGAGGTTTGCTGTGAATGGGACGTCCATTTTTTTTGCTTACCTGTGGCAAACCGTCTATGGCATCGCCGGTTACGTTAAACAGGCGCCCATTTATGGCTTCGCCGGTCGGCATCAATATCGGGGATCCGGTATCTACTACTTCAATTCCACGTTTTAGACCTTCAGTGCCATCCATAGCGATACAACGAACGCTGTCTTCACCGAGATGCTGCTGAACTTCCAAAACCAGTTTAGAACCATCTTCCTTTTGTAATTCCAATGCGTTAAAAATCTGCGGAAGGTGGCTTACATTTTCAAAATGTACGTCAACTACTGCACCAATGATTTGTTTAATTTTTCCGGTATTTGCCATAAAAATTTATTAAAGAAACGAGTATTTCAATTTGGCCGCAAAGGTAAGATGAACCAATCAAAACGACAACTAAGATTATGGAATATTTTAGCCCGATTTGCTAATTAACCATAAAACAAAAAAGAGGGTTTTTTATTCGTTTACTGTAAAATAAATTTATTCTTTCGCTGCTAACCGGGCGGAGGATTTAAAAAATTTACCAATAACCGGTAAGCGACTTACTTCACGCCATTCAACTTTGAAAACAAAAACGAGGTAAAGCAAAATAAGTGCAGTTGCTGTAATAATAGCTATCCAAAAACCTGGGAAAATATGTTTTATTAACACGTGAAACAGGTAAAGCAGCACAACAATTACAATGTAGGCGCATAGCTTTTTCCAGGCATAAGGGATTCTGTAATCTTTTTGGCCCCAGAGGTATGATATTACCATCATGGTTCCATAACATAAAAAGGTAGCCCAGGCACAAGCCATATAGCCAAAATACGGGATAAAAAAATAGTTGATAACAAGAGTAACCGCCGCTCCAATCAGCGTTATATAAGCGCCGGCAATCGTTTTATGCGTGAGTTTATACCAAATCGACAAATTATAATAAATCCCCAAAAACATATTGGCCAACAATAAAATAGGCACCACTTTGAGACCAGTCCAGTAAATTTTTAATTTTTGCGGATCTGTACTCAAAAAATATTTCCAGATATCAATATACAACGACACTACAAGAAACATGGTAGTTATCGTTATTACAAAAAATTTCATCACCCGCGCATAAACCTTTTGGGGATTTTGCCCCTCTGATTGTTTGAAGAAAAAAGGTTCTGCGCCCATCCTGAAAGCTTGTATAAATAACGTAATCAGGATCGACAGTTTATAACATGCGGAATAAATCGCTACCTGGTCTTTGGCTGCAGTAATTGTTTTTACGGGCGCAAGCCATGAAAGCATGATTCTGTCAAACGTTTCATTAATCATGCCGCCAAAGCCCGCAATTAAAAGTGGCATTGAATAAATGATAATGGAAGTCCATACTTTTTTATTAAACTTCCACTCAAAAGCAAAGAATTCTTTAGATAGCAGCAGAAAAGCAAAAACAGACGCACATAAATTTGCAATAATGATGTAGCCAACGCCGTAAGATGGATCATAAAACGCAGCTACAAAACCGTTTGGATTTTCTTTTGCCAGCTTTGGACATACCGATATCAAAAAATAAATCACCAGGATTTGCAATACAATTTTAGAGATCATTATTAACGCATATTTCCTTGGCCGCTGATCAAGCCGGAGTTTAGCCAGCGGAAGTGTGGCCAATGTATCAAAAGCAATAATCAAGGCAGAGTAGGTAATAAACTCCGGGTGATTATCCAGCCTTAATAAATGCGCTGTGCCGCTTCGCGAAGCAATTAATAATGCTGTTAAGAAAATTGTACTGCAAATAATGGAAATGGTGGCCGTGCTATAAATATCTTTTTTATACTCCTCTTTGGTGGCAAACCTGAAAAACGCCGTTTCAATTCCGTAGGTAAAAATCACGTTTAAAAAAGGAATGGCAGCGTACAAAATGCTCATGTCGCCATAGCCATCCACACTTAGCTTTAAAGTAAGATAAGGGGTAAGTAAATAAAATAAAAACCTTGCAGCTATAGAACTTACGCCATACCAAATAGTTTGTCCTGCTAATTTTTTTATGCTGCTCAAAAAAAGACGGGTTTAAAAGAGGGCAAATTTACTTCTTAACTTTTCAAAATTAAAATAGCCCATATTTGCTGTTTTACTGCAATGCGGACAAAAATGTGCTATTCAGAATAACCGGTGATTTTTTTTCTGGCAGTTTTGATAACTCCTTTTTCCTTTTTCAATCTGATTCTCTTTTCCTTTGCAGCCTGCGTTGGCTGGGTAGGTTTCCGTTTTTTTCTTCTGATTAAAGCATTGGCCAAAAGAAGATGAAGTTTGATGATCACCTTTTCCTTATTCTCCAATTGTGTTCGTTCCGATTGACTCTTGACGATCAGATTTCCCTCTTTACTGATTTTGTCAGATAATTTTTCATGGATTATTTCTTTTTGCTTTTCTGAAAGTATTTCTGAAGAAGCGACATTAAAAAATCCCTCGACCATAGTTTCCACTTTGTTCACGTTCTGGCCGCCTTTTCCGCCGCTGCGGGCGGTCTGAAACCGAATTTCTTTCAGCACGTTTATCATAATATAAAAATACAACAATTAGGCAACGAGTTAACGGCATGGATTTGGCTTCCAATAAATTCGTAATTTGTAGCGCTATTTTTATAATACAGAAAAAAAAATCATTTTTGCAGATAACCATCAGTGAATGAAGTTGAAAGATATATATTTATCCTTATGTGAAAGAAAAGCAAACGGTAAAAAATCTTTTGCTGTTTTGATAGACCCTGATAAAGTAAATCGTGAAAAACTTGAACGCCTTATTGACCTGGCCATCAATTCAAAGGTGGATTATTTCCTGGTAGGCGGCAGCCTGGTAATTTCAGATTATCTGGATGAATGCGTCCAGTTCATTAAAAAAAATTGCTCAATTCCGGTGGTATTATTCCCAGGAAGCTCGGCCCAGGTGTCAAGATTTGCCGATGCATTATTATATCTTTCACTAATCAGTGGCAGGAATCCGGAGTTATTAATAGGGCAACATGTAGTAAGTGCCCCGGCAATAAAGATGAGTGGCCTGGAAATAATGAGCACGGGTTATATGGTAATTGATGGTGGCGCTCCAACCACCGTTTCCTATATTTCAAATGCCACGCCACTGCCTTGCGACAAAAATGAAATAGCGATGTGCACGGCGATGGCCGGCGAAATGCTTGGAATGAAACTGATATACATGGATGCCGGAAGTGGCGCCAAAAAGCCGATCACCGAAAGCATGATTGAGCTGGTAGCTAAAAATATAAAAGTCCCCCTGATAATTGGCGGCGGCATTACAGGCCCCGAAAAGGTATATTTAAATTGCAAAGCCGGCGCGGATGTAATAGTAGTGGGCAATGCAATAGAAAAAGATGAATCGCTTATTATGGAAATGGCTTCAGCCGTGCATTCCGTTCCAGAGAAAATGATCGGATAGCCTTCTTTTGCTAATCTCTTTTCTCAATTCTTACCGGTGTATCTTTCCCACTTACGATGGTTTTACTGCTGATGGCAATCGCTGTGATAATTCGTGCCATATTTTCCATGTCCAACATCTTCACTTCATCACTTTGCTTATGGTAATTAGGCTCGTTATCCATTTTGGAAGTAGAAATTGTGTGTGCAGGAACTCCTAATGCAGCCAAAGTAGCGTTGTCTGACCGGTAAAAAAGATTTTGTTCGGGATAAGGATCCGGTTCAAAATGGAAATCGCTTCCTTTTAAATTGGATTGCAATATTTTCCCAAAATCAGATTTTTCATAACCGGTGATATATGCACTGTTGCTACCCCATTTGCTTTGGGTGCCAATCATCTCTATATTGAACATGGCAACTACTTTAGCTGGGTCAATTTGTTTGGAAAAATATTGAGAACCAAAGCCGCCAATTTCTTCACCGGTAAATGCCACAAAAATTAACGTACGCTCGTTGTTGCTTATCCGGCTAAAATAATCTGCCAGCATTATAATTGCTGTAGTGCCGGCTGCATCATCATTTGCTCCGTTATAAATTGAATCACCCGTTGCATCAGGCTTACCGATACCTAAATGATCATAATGAGCTGAAAAAATTACGTACTCATCTTTTTTACTTTTCCCGGGCAATACGCCTATCACATTAGCTAACGAAGGAGTCGTAATATTGCTTTTAATTTTAAAATGAAAGGCGGTGGGATTTTCATTGGTCAACATAAAAATAACAGGCGCCTTCTCCTCAAAACTTTCTCTGCTAAATCTTTTCAACTGATCAAAATTTTTCTGATGAGCAGTATTAACCCATACTACATATTTTTGGTTGCTTTTCAATATCCGATAAGCTTCTCTGAATAAGTTGGAGGTGTCGTCAATCACAGCCATTTTAAATGCTGAATCCTCGTTTATATTTAGATCCGCAGCGGTGGTAATGGCAATGATGTTTTCAGCAGCTATAGGTTTTCCATCTAAATTGCCAGAGGCAGAAACCGTTGTTCCTTTTATTAATGAAAATGTTTCTCTGTAACCTGGTAATCCGTCAAAATATTGTAACCCCGATTTTTTAAATTCACTCGCGATAAAATCTGCTGCCCGGTCAATGGAAGGAGTGAAAGTTTTTCTGCCCTGCATTTCATCAGAAGCAAGCACATGCTCAATTCTGGAAACTTCTTTGGCATTAACAATCTTATCTATGTTTTGAGCAAAAGAGACAGAGGTAAAAGCAGCAAGAAGAATGGCAAAAATTAATTTCATAGGAATTGATTTACAGCTAATTTTCGGTCTTAAAATATTAAATATCTGCAGTAATAATTTAATACTAAAATAATTCAATAATTAATTTATAAGCTCATCATTTCTTTAAACTTAACAGCCTGCCTGCGGCTTACTTCAATTTTTTCGCCACCGGCAAGGTCAATTAAAAGTCCTCCGTTAAAATAAGGTTCTATTTTTTCAATCATTCTCATATTTACAATGTGCTTGCGGTTGGCCCTGAAAAAAACTTTCTCATCAAGCCTTTCTTCCAAAGAATTCAAAGACTTGAGGATAAGCGGTTTATTGGTTCCGAAAAATACTTTGGCATAGTTTCCGACGCTTTCAAACAAACGCACGTCAGATAATTTTACAAACCAGCACCGCTCGCCGTCTTTTACAAACACCTGGTCGTGCTCGCTCAATATGCTGCGATTGGTGTATGAGGTCAATTCTTCTTCATTTTTCTGTCTCACTTTCAGGAGCGCTTCGGCAAGTCTTTGTGGCTCCACTGGTTTCATGAGGTAATCCAATGCATTCACTTCAAAGGCTTTTAAAGCATATTCATCATAAGCGGTCACAAAAATAACGTGAGGAGCCTTATCAATCATGCCCAGCATATCAAATCCGGTTTTGCCGGGCATCTGAATGTCCAAAAAAACAAGGTCAGGGTTTAAAGTTTCGATTTTTTCAATTCCTTCGGCGGCATTGGCAGCTTCCCCAATAATTTCCACATCGGAAAATTCACCTAACATTCTTCTAAGTTCGTTTCTTGCCAGGCGTTCGTCATCTATAATAACAACTTTAAGCATAGTTTATTTTTTTCAGGTGTTCAAAATAAAAATAGCCATTATTTATTTGATTACTGCCAGGTTTTTTGCATGCTCTGCCGGCATTACAATTTTTGATTGTACATTCGGGCCTTCAACTTGCTCCACTTTAAAATAGGCATGCTCATTAAATAAGAACCGCAGTCTGTCGCGGGTACTTTTAAAGCCAAATCCTTCTTTGTACTTCGAGTCGAGGCTACCCGAATTCTGAACAATTAATTCAAAATTTCCGTCAGAAAACCTGGAAATAATTCTGATAACTCCTCCGTTTATTCTTTTACTGATGCCATGTTTGATAGCATTTTCAACAAGCGTCTGCAGCATCATTGGCGGTAATGTTTGTTCCAGCGTATCTTCATCGATATCGAACTCTACTTTTAATCTTTCTTCAAACCGCATTTGCTCCAGTGCAAGATAATCTTTGACTATATCCAATTCTTTGTGTAAGGGAACCGTTTCAAGTTTTTCTACCTGCAGGCTGCTGCGCAGAATATTGGAAAGCTCGGTAATGGCGGTTCTCGCGCGCTTGGGATTTTCTTCGACCAGTGCGCGAATACTGTTTAAAGAATTAAAAATAAAATGAGGATTTATATGAGATTTTATGGTTTTGAGCTCCAGTTCCTTCACGGTTTTTTCAAGGCTTACCCTGCCCAATTCATCTTTGCGGTTCCTTTCAAGATAATGCCAAATCATATAAAGCAGAAGCCATAGCGAAATAAGAATAAAGGCAAAAATAATATCCCACCAAAAACGCCCCTTATGCTGTTCTTCATATTTCCAGATTCCATTTGCATCGCGATACCAACCTGTAGATCTTTTTATCTGCTGAAAAGAGGAATAATAGGTAGAATCTGACGGATTATTTTTTTGAGCGAGATAATACTTGGTTCCTTTTAATCCAAGGTTAGCTTCTTTGGCAATGGCCGCTCCAAGGTTCTCATTTTTATCATATTGAACAAGAGAATACCCTGTGGTTATCGCCGTTGTCTTTGAACCATAATAGGCCAGCAGCCCTGTTGCCATCACGCTTACAACAAAAAGCACAATTACTTTTTCGGTGGGAAACTTTATCCATCCAATTTTTTTCAGAATAAACCTCAGCAAATGTGTTGACCCAACATACCAAATAAACTGTATTAGGAGAATCGCTAAAAGCAATGTTCTTCTTGGACCAGGCGTCCAATACACATCATGTAAAAAGAAATAATAAAATGAAAGATTAAGTATTGTCCACCCGCCCCACCCAAACACCTGACATACCCAGTACCGAACCATAGTTTTATTCATCATACAAAATTATCTAATAAAACAGGCAATTCGGGTATGGACTTGATTAGTGGCTAAAAGCAATGTTTGAAAGGTGTTATAGTTTCCTAAAACTTAGCCTTTAAGCAATTTTTTATTTAAAAACTTTAGCTTTACAAGGTAGAAAAATTTTTGCATGCAAAACCAAAATTTAAATTCAGATAAGGAACTTTTGACACCGGCAGATAAAGAATTTGAAAATAATATCCGTCCGGCTATCATAGAAGAATTTAGCGGGCAAGGGCAAATAATCGAAAATTTAAGAATTTTTATAAAGGCAGCGAAGCAGCGAGAAGAATCTTTGGACCATATATTGTTTCACGGCCCTCCGGGATTGGGAAAAACCACGCTGAGCAGGATTGTGGCCAATGAGTTGGGTGTACATATTAAAGAAACCAGTGGCCCGGTGATCGAAAAACCCGGCGATCTGGCTGGATTGCTTACGAACCTTGAGCCCCACGATGTGTTATTCATTGATGAAATTCACCGGCTGAGTAATGTGGTTGAAGAATATTTATATGCGGCGATGGAAGATTTCCGGATAGATATAATGATTGATACCGGCCCAAATGCGCGCAGCGTTCAGATTAACTTAAATCCTTTTACCCTGATAGGCGCTACTACGCGCAGTGGTTTACTAACGGCGCCCTTGCTTTCCAGGTTTGGAATCAAATCGAGATTGGAATATTATGATACGGCTACACTGCAAAAAATTATTCTCCGTTCGGCCTCAATCCTTAAAGCCAAAATTACGTCAGACGCCGCCACGGAAATTGCAGGAAGTAGCCGTGGCACACCAAGAATTGCCAATGGATTATTAAGGAGAGTGAGGGATTTTGCACAAGTGCTTTCGAATGGCATCATCGATTTAAAAATTACAGAACATGCATTAAAAGCCCTGAATGTAGATAAATACGGGCTGGACGATATGGACAATCGCATACTTAACGTAGTGATTGATAAATTTAAAGGCGGACCAGTGGGAATTACCACCATTGCGACAGCAGTTGGAGAAGAACCTGGAACGCTGGAGGAAGTATATGAACCGTTTCTGATACAGGAAGGATTTATCATGCGCACAGCACGCGGCAGAGAAGTAACAGAAAAAGCCTACCGGCACCTGGGGAAAATTCCGCAGAGAAAAAATAAAGGGCCGGAGCTATTTTTTTGATTTTTAAAAAACCCTTTTGTACAATAACGGATTATAACCAATTCGGCTTTTAATGAAAAAATTTTACTAGATTTTTGATTAATCCATTATTATTTTAATTTTACCGCAAATCAGAACCAATCTTATAAACAACTGTTCTCCATTGGAAACTAACTAATTTTAAATTGGCTTTTTAATAATAAAATTATTTAGCCCAAATTTTTTTTATGAAAGCTGACCTGATACGCTCTGATAGCCCGCTATCAAAAAGCGATACGAACATCATGAAAGGGGTGGGCATGTTGATGATAATGTTTCACAATTTCTTCCATCTGATAGCACCCGGAACTGGTGAAAATGAATTTTCTTTTTCACCAGATAATTTTAGAAGGTTCATTGATTTTTCCGTTGAAAGCCCTCTTGATTTTATCCGGTTTGCTGCTTCCTATTTTGGACATTATGGAGTTCAATTGTTCATTTTCATCAGTTCTTATGGATTATACCTGTCGTATGCGCATAAAGATATCAGTTGGTTACCCTTTATGAAAAAAAGGATAAAGAAGCTGTATCCCACGTTAGTGCTCGGCATTGCATTGGCAGTAGTGATTTATATTTTTGAGCAGCAATTATTTCCGGGTTTACCGATAATAAAAAGCATTTTATTAAAGCTTACTTTGCTCTATGGATTTGTACCTAATGAAGCCCTCACCATCAGTGGCCCGTGGTGGTTTTTTTCAGTAATTGTTCAGCTATATGCTATTTTTCCCTTGCTGTTATGGCTGGTGAGGGAAAAAGGTCCAAATTCCATATTGGTTGTTGTATTTCTGTTTATTGGAATTTCTATGACACTTGACCTATTTGTCAAAATTCCGGGAACCAGCGTCTACTTTACCTTTATAGGCCGACTGCCCGTTTTTGCGCTTGGGTTATATTTTGCAACTCAACGGCAAATAAAAATTTCCATCACTATTCTGCTGTTGTCGCTTATTATATTTTCGCTGGGACATATGAATCAATATTTCTGGTATTTTTCGTCTATCACCATCACGCTTATCATGGTAAAAGCGCTGATTTGGGCTATCCCTTTTATCCGTAGGTTCGTAAATTTGACGTCTTTTCTCGAATTTACGGGAAGAATATCACTTTACCTGTTTGTTGTAAACGGACTGCTGCGTTCTCCTTTGAAAATACTCGCACAAAAATATAATCACCCATTTATCACCTTAGGACTATCTTTAATTTTTCTGGCATTTGTTTATTTTACGGCGCTTGTCCTTCGTTCTCTGGAAAAGCAACTACAGGAATTTGTTGATTCCGGATTTAAAGTACGGCCGCTACTGCAAAAAATGAAGTCCAATGAATATTAAAGTTTACCGTAACTACTTCAGCTAATTGAGGGTCTTTTTCTGGTGCTTTTGCAATAAAGCAATAAATAATCCTATTTTATTTTTCATGTCCCCGCCACATTTTTTATTCATTTTTCCTTTGAATTAGGGCATGGCTTTTGATTCCACTTGGCATACCCAATTATTACCATTTCAAAATAAAAAATTATGGACAAAGCAGCGAAAGCAAGTTTGGAGCAGAAGAAAAAATCTGAAAAAAAACCAGAAGACATTCAGGAAATACAGGAAGTCGAAAAGAGGATAGATGAAGAACTCGATCAATCATTTCCTGCCAGCGACCCGCCCTCTTATTCGCAGCCAGGCAACGACGATATTAAGCATTACGAATAGAACGATTGAAAAAAAATCCTGATCAAAAAATCGGTAAAAATTATCATAAATGCCAATAGGCTAAGGTAAATAAACGACTTTTCAACTAACTTCGTTAGATGCCAAATTACAGGGAAAATTTAATAAAAAAATTTACAGAGGAGTACCAAAAATTAAACAAGCAACAAAAAAAAGCAGTTGATACAATTGAAGGTCCGGTGATGGTAATCGCAGGCCCCGGAACCGGAAAAACCCAGATATTAGCCGCCAGGATTGGTAAGATTTTATTGGATACCGATGCGCTTCCGCAAAATATTTTATGCCTTACTTATACAGACGCAGGCGCTATCGCCATGCGCAAAAGACTATTGCAATTTATCGGGCCGGATGCATATAAAGTCAACATCTATACATTTCATGGTTTCTGCAATGAAGTGATACAACAAAATTTATCGCTGTTTGAAAAGACCGCATTGAATCCGGTTTCTGACCTGGAAAGGATTCAATTATATAAAACACTTATTGATAATCTTCCCAAAAACAATCCGCTAAAAAGATATCGTGGTGATGTATATTTTGAAATACACAATCTTCAAAATTTATTTTCGGCAATGAAAAGAGAAGGCTGGACGCCGGAATTTATTGTCGAAAGAATCGATGCCTACCTGGAAAGAATTAAGGACGAAGAAAAATTCAAATATAAAAGACCTTCCTTAAGATCCGGGGCAAAGATTGGCGATTATAAACCTGAATATTTTAATGAAGTGGAGAAAATGAAAAAGTTGTGTGCGGCTGTGAATGAATTCAACAACTTTCAAAGCCTGATGAAGCAGCAAAATTTGTATGATTTTGATGATATGATCAATTGGGTCATCACGGTTTTTAAAGAAAATAAAAGTGTGTTGGCTGATTACCAGGAAAGATTTCAATATATCCTGGTGGATGAATACCAGGATACAAGCGGCACGCAGAATGAAATTGTAAAATTGCTTATCGATTTTTGGGACGAACCCAATGTCTTTGTGGTGGGCGATGATGATCAAAGTATCTTTCGTTTCCAGGGTGCTAATGTGGAAAACATGGAAAATTTTGCCAAAAGTTATGAAGGACTTTTAAAGATTGTTCTTACCGACAACTACCGGTCGACAAAACCCATTCTTGATGTTTCAAAATCGCTGATCGACAGAAATACGGAAAGGCTGATCCATAAATTTCCGGGACTCAGCAAGGAATTAGAATGTTCTCGCGAAGAATTAAAAAAGTTGATACAGCGGCCTGCTGTAGTTGAGTATAACACCATTAAAGATGAAATGGCCGATGTGACTAACAAGATTGAAACGCTGATCAGCAATGGAACAGAACCGGGAAAGATCGCCGTTATTTATAAAGAAAATAATTATGGTGAACAATTGATGAGATATTTCAGGCTCAAAAACATTCCTTATTATTCAAAAAAAAGCATCAATATTCTGGACGATCCATTTGCCAAAAAGATCATTCAGATAATGCAATATCTTGCTGCTGAGCATGATGTTCCCTTTGGCGGCGACGAGCTTCTTTTTGAAATTTTACACTTTGATTTTTACAAAATCCCGCCTATAGAAATCGCAGAACTTATGGTGGAAGTAAACAAAAAAAATTATAGCGGGCAACCAACTTCTCTGCGCAAATTATTATTTAAAAAAGCCAATACGATTGCCAAAGATCTTTTCGATACCGGCATTCATGAAGGATTAAAAGACTTCAGCAAAAAATTTGAGCAACTTATCAGTGATGTTTCCAACGTTCCGATGCAAAAGCTTTTTGAAAAAATCATTTCCGATGCAGGCGTACTTTCTTACATCATGAAAAGTAAAGACAAGGTCAGGCTTTTACAAATTCTTACCGGCCTTTTCGACTTTATCAAAGACGAGACTTCACGCAATCCCTCTTTAAGTTTAAAGGGTCTTATGGAAGTGTTTGATGTGATGAAAAAAGAAAAACTGGCCTTACCGCTACTCCAGTTTTCAGGCAACAGTGCAGGTGTAAATTTACTGACCGCCCATGGCTCAAAAGGCCTGGAATTTGAACACGTTTTTATCATAGGAATGAATGCGCATTTGTGGGAGAAAAAAAGAAGCGGAAGCAACGGATATTCTATTCCGGATACTTTGTTTTCTTCACTTCCCTCTGGTAGTGTTGAAGAAGAATTAAGACGCTTATTTTATGTAGCACTGACAAGAGCTGAAAAATATTTGACCATATCTTTTATCAAACTGAAGGCGGATGGAAAAGATGCGGAGCATTCCATGTTTGTGGCCGAGATAGTAGAAGGAAACGGCCTTGAAATCGAAAGCATCAAAATGCCTGATGAAGAATTAATGGATTTCGAAATACTGAATTATGTGAAGCGTGCGCCGGAGATGGATAACAGCGAGCATGATTTTATTTCCTCTGTTTTGGAAAAGTTTGTAATGAATGTTACTTCCCTGAATAACTATCTTGATTGTCCGTTAAGTTTTTATTATAAAAATCTCATCCGGATACCGGCAGGAAAATCAGAAACCCTGGAATTTGGAAGCGCCGTGCATTATGCGTTGCAAAAGCTTTTTGAAGAAATGCAAAAAAGTGATGATCAAAAATTCCCTTCCAAAGAAAGGATGCTTGAGCATTTTACGTGGTATTTAAAAAGGCATCGCGAAAATTTTACTCCCGAATCTTTTGACAGAAGAAAAGAACAGGGCGAAATTGTGCTGTCTGACTACTACGACGAGTATGTTCCGAAGTGCAATAAAATAGTAGCCGTAGAAAGAAATATTAAAAACGTGGTAAACGGAATTCCAATTAAAGGGAAAATAGATAAGATGGAATTTAACGGAAAAGAAGTGAACGTAGTAGATTACAAAACCGGCGACGTAAACAGCCCTTACACAAAGAAAAAATTATTGGCTCCCAATCCTGATAATCCTGTGGGCGGCGATTATTGGCGGCAGGCAGTTTTTTACAAAATACTTATCGACAATATAGATGGAAAAGATTGGAAAGTAGTGAGTTCGGAATTTGATTTTGTAGAACCGGATAAATCAAGAGGGTTTCAAAAACGGAAAATTTTTATTGAGCCTTCAGATATCACCACAGTAAAGCAACAATTAACTGATGTTTGGAATAAGATACAGGCAAGGGATTTTTATACCGGTTGCGGAAAAGAGGATTGCACCTGGTGCAATTTTGTAAAAGATAATGAGCTGCATATTGCGCTGCACGATATTATTGAAGAAGAGCAGGAGATTTAATTTTAATTTAGGAAGCTGAAAAACGAATATCCACTCAAAGCGTTTAAGTTTGCTTTTCCAAATGAAGTTTTACCAATCAATATTCTTTTTAGCGGGGATAGCATTTTGTTATTTTCTTTCTGTATTAAGCACAGGCTGCGCACAGATTGGAATGCCTACCGGCGGCCCAAGAGACAGCACTCCACCGGTTTTATTAAATGCAAGCCCTCCGAATAACACCGTTCATTTTAAAGGAAAAAATATTGTTTTAACCTTTGATGAATATGTTCATTTACAGGATATGCAAAAAAATTTGCTGGTAGCTCCGGAACCAAAAATCATCCCGAACATTACTTCCAAATTAAAAACGGTTTCTATTAAAATACGTGATACGCTGCAACCAAATACCACCTATAGTTTTCAACTCGGCGATGCCATCCAGGATATTAATGAAAATAACCCCTATCACGATTTCACCTACGTTTTTTCTACCGGTTCTTACATAGATTCGCTTACTTTAAACGGAAATGTGATTATTGCCCAAACCGGAAAACCCGACAGCACGTTAATCGCGATGCTGTATAACAATCTCGGCGACTCTGCGGTGTACAAAGAGAAACCGAGATATGTAGCGCGATTGGATTCATCGGGAAATTTTCATTTTAAAAATCTCGCTTCAGGCACCTATCATTTATTTGCTTTAAAAGATGAAAGCGGCCAAAAGATGTATAATAATCCTTCTCAACTTTTTGCTTTTGCCGACAGCGCCATCCATATTCCTGAAGATAAAACGCCGCAAAAATTATATGCCTATTCAGAAGAAGTGAATGAGAAACCGGTAAAAAAAACACCGGTTCCTTCTAAAAAAGGAGAAGAGAAAGTTTTAAAATATACTTTCTCGGCGGCAGGCGGCACGCAGGATTTGCTGTCGCCGCTTTCGATTACATTTGCTGTGCCTCTAAAAACATTCGATTCAACAAAAATCCACTTAACGGATACGTTATTTCATCCGGTTAACACGACTATTTCTATTGATACCAATAATGCAAAAATTTCTGTTTCAACTAATTGGCAGGAGGATACCCAGTATGATTTGCTGATTGAAAAAGACTTTGCCACAGATACTTTGGGCGATGCATTATTAAAATCCGATACGATTCGTTTTAAAACCAAACGCAGCAATGAGTATGGTAGTATCAAACTGAATTTCAAAAATCTTGATAAATTCAGTCACCCCGTGTTGCAGATTGTAAAAGATACCAAAGTGGTAGATTCTTTTAAATTAATGTCGCCCACTTTCAGCAGACAATTATTTGAGCCCGGCGAATATGAGTTGCGTATATTGGATGATACTAATGACAACGGCACGTGGGACCCCGGGGACTACCATTTAAGAAAACAACCCGAGGTGGTGACTCCCATTCCAAAGAAATTAAATTTGAGAGCCGACTGGGATAACGAGATGGACATTATTCTTTAGGTAAATTATCAAAATAAAAATTAAATCTATTTATCGATTTACTGTCTTTCTCTCCACCTATTCAAAGCGGTAATTCTTAATTTTGCAGAATGATTTTTTCATCCTCTTTATTGGAAAATGCTGTAAATGAATTTGCAAAATTGCCCGGGATAGGTAAAAAAACCGCCCTGCGGCTGGTGCTACATCTTTTAAAAAAAGAAGTAAGTGATGTAAAAAGCTTTAGCGATGTCATTTTAAAAATGCGTGAAGAAATTCATTTTTGTTCACGATGCAAAAATATTTCCGATAAGGAATATTGCAATATTTGCGACAATCGCGGAAGGCAGCAACAAATTATATGCGTGGTAGAAAGTATCCGCGATGTAATTGCTATCGAAAGCACCCAGCAATACAACGGGCTGTATCATGTACTTGGCGGCATTATTTCTCCATTGGATGGCATCGGGCCCGACCAGCTCGAAATTGAATCCCTAATCAGCAGGGTAAATAGTGAAAAAACAGAAGAACTTGTTTTTGCTTTGAGTCCGAATATCCAGGGCGATACGACCATTTATTACATCAGTAAAAAATTAAAAGATTGCGCTGTCAAAATCACTACGATTGCACGGGGTATTTCGTTTGGCGGCGAACTTGAATACGCTGATGAAATGACGCTGGCAAGAAGCATTTCTAACCGGATGCCTATTGATAGCTATGTCGGAAATAATAAGTGGTAAGCAGTTTTTATTATTTGAGGTAATAAATTCATTATTTATTAACTTGCCTTCCCATGCAAATTAAATAGATTGAGCAATAATATTCAAACAGAAAACAAGCCGGTTATTGGGTTTTCCACAGGCGACCTCAATGGGATAGGAATAGAGCTGATAATTAAAACTCTTTCAGATAACCGGATGTTAGAGTTTTTTACCCCCGTAATCTTTGCCAGCAATAAGGTCATTAATTTTTATCGTAAAAGCATTCCTGAAATCAATTTCAACTTTGCTTCCGTCAAGGATTTCAGCAAATTAAATCCAAAGCAAATTAATATTTACAATTGCTGGGAGGAAGAAGTGACCATTAACCCCGGTGAATTAAATGAAACAGGCGGCAAATATGCCATCAAAAGCCTGAAAGTGGGCACAGATGCATTAAAAAACGGCACTATTGATGCACTGGTAACGGCGCCCATTCATAAAAAAAACGTTCATTCTGCTGATTTCCCTTATACAGGCCATACACCCTTTTTTAAAGATTTTTTTCAGCAACAGGATGTAGTGATGATTTTGGCGGCTGGAAATTTCAGGGTAGGCCTCGTTACCGAACATGTCGCGTTAAAGGACGTACCGGGGCTTATAACAAAAGAAAATATTTTAAGTAAAATCAACATTCTTCACGCTTCTTTGCGACGCGATTTTAATATTGAAAAACCTAAAATAGGCGTTTTGGCTTTAAATCCGCATGCGGGAGATGAGGGTTTAATAGGGTCAGAAGAAATGGAAATTATAAGGCCGGCCGTATTGGAAGCAAAACACTATAACATGATTGTGTCTGGCCCGTTTAGCGCGGATGCCTTTTTTGCGCGCAATTATCAAAACAGGTTTGATGCGGTGTTAGCCATGTACCACGACCAGGGATTAATCCCATTAAAGTCGCTCGCTTTCGGAGAAGGAATTAATTTCACGGCAGGACTGCCTTATGTTCGCACCAGCCCCGACCATGGAACTGCATTTGATATCGCAGGCAAAAATAAGGCTGATTGTTCTTCTTTTACCGCCGCAACCTTCGCAGCATTAGACTTCATTAAAAACAGGTCGTATTTTGATGAAATCCACAGCAATCCTCTAAAAAAACTGAGTAGCCAGATTGTAGCTGGCGGTCCTGATGAATAACTCTATCAGCGAAACAAAATATCAATGATATTTTTTCGTTATGAAAAATAATGATATTTTGTTCTCCATTTGAACAAAATATAAATTTGTTTAGGATTTAATACCACTGCATGGAAAATATCATTTTTAGTTGTGCCCTCGCATTTTTAATCACTTTGTTTTCTATCCCGGCTATCATCGAGGTTGCAAAAGATAAAAAGTTATTTGACGTGCCCGGAGGTAGAAAAGTACACAAAGCAGTTATTCCTACGCTAGGTGGTTTAGGAATTTTTGCAGGGTTTATTATCGGAACGCTATTAGGCGTTCCCCCATCAAATACATCCGTTCTTCAATACTTTGCTGCAGCTATTATGATCATATTTTTTATGGGTATTAAAGATGATATTTTAATTTTGACAGCTACTAAAAAGTTTATGGGTCAATTAATAGCTGCAAGCGTTATCATTAAGTTTGGCGGCATTGAAATCAACAATTTTTATGGCTTGTTAGGAGTCCATGAAATTCCCCATACGGCATCATTTTTAATTTCTCTTTTCACAATAGTGGTCATTACCAATTCTTTCAACCTGATTGACGGCGTGGATGGCCTGGCCGGAAGCCTGGGGCTTCTTACTTCAGTTATATTCGGCCTCTATTTCTACTTTTCCGGCGAGCTTCTTTATGCAGTTATTGCCTGGTCACTTGCCGGAAGTCTTGTTGGTTTCTTAATCTACAATTTCAGCCCCGCTAAGATTTTCATGGGCGATACAGGATCTCTGCTTATCGGGCTGGTTAATTCTATTTTGGTTATTAAATTTATAAATATCGCGTCTGACGCTGGTTCTGCTATCCCTCTGCCTTCCGCACCAGCGCTTGGCTTTTCAATTTTAGTAATTCCCTTATTTGATACGCTGCGGGTAGTAAGCGTAAGAATCATTCATCGCCGCTCCCCATTCTGGCCCGATAGAAACCATATTCACCATTTTCTATTAGACATGGGATTAAGCCACAAGACCATTGCTCTTCTTTTGCCAGCTACTAACCTCCTGCTCGTGTTGATGGCTTATATACTGCGTTTTGAAGGCTCGCTAGTAGTTTTTATCGCTTTGGCTGGCACTTCCATTGTATCGGTAGCTCTTATTAAATACAATAAACCGAGGAAAAAAATTATGGTTACCAATGGCCATCTTCATGAAGAGCCGATTCTAGGCACTCACAAAATTCTTACTATCACCGAGCCCTTTGAACAGAATTAGAGTTCACATTCCTTTTTCATTCCATTTACTTAAATTTGTAGCTTTTAAAAAAATAGCCGGCTTGGCTTTATATTTTACGAGAACAAAATTTAGGAAATGCCAGAAGAGACATTAAATATCATTAATGATGCTACAGTTTCAATGAAAAAAGCTACTGAGCATTTTGAAAGCGAGTTAACTAAAATACGGGCCGGCAAAGCAAATCCTACTATGCTTGATGGTATTACCGTGGATTACTACGGAACACCAACTCCTATTAGCCAGGTGGGCAATTTAAGCGCCATTGATGCACGAACGCTTACCATTCAGCCATGGGAAAAAAATATGCTGCAACCAATTGAACGCGCGATTATTGCCGCCAACATTGGAATTAACCCGCAAAATGACGGCAACATCATACGGTTATTTCTTCCGCCATTGACCGAAGAAAGAAGAAAAGAATTTGTAAAAAGAAGTAATGCGGAAGGCGAACAGGCTAAAATTGCAGTTCGGAATATCCGCCGCGATGCAATTGAGCAAGTGAAAAAAGCGCAAAAAGAGGGTCTTAGCGAAGACCGTGCAAAAGAAACCGAAGCTGAGATACAAAACATAACCAACACACATATCGTCTTAATAGAAAAACATTTGGCTGCCAAGGAGAAAGAAATCATGTCTGTTTGATGACTTATTTTTCTGAACAAATAATGTCTTTTACTAATAAATAATGTATTACATTTAATCACAAATCTTTTTTGTGCCAATCAATTCTTAACCAAAAAATTTAATCATATGAGTTTTATTAAGGATTTTAAAGCATTTGCCTTAAAAGGAAATGTGATGGATTTAGCCGTAGCAGTTATTATCGGAGCTGCTTTCAGCGCTATCGTATCGTCACTGGTAAAAGACATTATCACGCCACTTATTTTAACTCCTGCATTGAATGCGGTAGGCGCCAGCAATATTGCGGAGCTAAAGTGGGGCGAAGTAACGTATGGAAGCTTTCTGGCTGCGGTAATCAATTTTATCGTTATTGCTTTTGTGATATTTTTGTTGATTCGCTTTATCGCCAGTTTCCAGAAAAAAGCAGCCGATGAGCCCGCGCCGCCACCCGTATCTACTACTGACAAATTATTGGAAGAGATACGGGATGAACTCAAAAAAAGACCGTGATTATTGATAACTTTGCAATCCCGATGAGCGTTTCACCGGGATTTTTTTTACCTTGAAAAAAACCAGGTATTAATTAGTGATGAATACAGAAACTTACCAGATAAAGTTACCGCAATTTGAGGGCCCGTTCGATTTGCTCTTATTTTTTATTGAACGGGATGAATTGGATATTTATAATATTCCAATTTCAAAAATCACCAATGACTTCCTAAATTATATTCACGAGAGTGAAAGCCTGAATATTGAACTCAGTAGCGAATTTATTTTATTCATAAGTACGCTGATGCGCATTAAGGCTAAGATGTTGATTCCACGCAAAGAGCTTGATGAACAAGGAAACGAAATTGATCCACGGCAGGAATTAGTAGATAAAATTCTGGAGTATAGAAAATTTAAGATGGCCTCCCAGAAAATGAGCGAGATGGAGGCCCTGAGAATGCTAATGGCGCGGCGTGGCAACATACGAGAAGAGCTTTCGCTGATAGGCGAACAGGCAGGAGAAGGAACAGAGATACAAACAGTAACGCTGTTTAAATTAATGAAGGCTTTTGAGAAGGTAGCTCAAAGATTGCTGGATAAAAGAAACCGGCCTGTACATACGGTGATTAGCTACAACTACACCATGGAAGGCACACGCAAATACATGCTCGATTTAATTAAAACAGAAAAATCTATTTCTTTTGAAAAGATATTTGACGTCTGCGACGACCGTATCCATGCTATTTTTATTTTTCTGAATATTCTTGAGTTGGTGCAGCAAAATTTTATGAATATCATCACGGGAAATGGCCCAAATAATTTCATCATTGAATATAACGAGCAGCATCCTGATGAAAATCCCGAAGACTTCAAAAGCCAATTTTAATATCCTCCCAACAGGTAAAAGAAAAATACGCCTTTTTTATTGCTTTACTGATTCTCCATTACTGCTCACCGTTCTATTCGGGCAGCCCAACCTCCGCCCGGAGCTAAATGAATTTTTAATGAATCGTTTTTAGTAATGGCAGCTTTAATTTCCTCATAATCGGTGCCGTTTCTATCGGCATTTATTCCATCCTTAAAATAAGTAATGTGGAAAGATCCTTCAGGCAGAAATGAAAAGTCAACAACCACATCGCGGGCGTTCCAATCCGTCATGGCTCCCACAAAATAGGTTTCGCCTTTCCTTCTTCCTAAAACTACATAATCGCCGACTTTGCCATCCAGAGGAATCGTTTCATCCCAGGTGGTAGGCACACTTTTTATAAAATCCAATGATTCTTTTTCTTTTTCATAAGCCGTAGGATTATCAGCCAGCATTTGCAAAGGAGCGTCAAAAACAATATACATCGCTATCTGCTGGCAACGTGTGCCCAAACTCATCGGATTATCGTTTATTGGAGCGAAGTCTCTTTTTTGCGCATTTCGCATGGCTCCCGGTGTATAATCCAGTGGGCCGGCAAACATCCGGATATAAGGAATAGTAACTGCCATTTCCGGCGTAGCCATTGAATCTGTCCATTTATCCTGTTCAAGGCCCGGAATGCCTTCATAGTTTACTACGTTGGGATAGGTTCGCATAAGGCCGGCAGGTTTATGAGCGCCATGATAGTCGACCAATAAATGATGATTGGCTGCGGCTTTAGCGCACCTCCAATAAAAATTAACAATCGCCTGGTCATCGCGGTTCATAAAATCTACCTTAATTCCCTTTACGCCCCATTGTTCAAATAAATTCATTGCTTCTTCCATTTGATTATCGAGCGTACGCCATACGCACCAAAGTATTACGCCCACATTTTTTTTCTTTCCGTAGTCAGCAATTGCTTTAACATCCACATCAGGCACGCGTTCAGTCATATTGCCTAATTTATACCATCCCTCATCCATAATGATGTAAGGAATATGGTTTTCGGCCGCAAAATCAATATAATATTTGTAAGTCTGCGTATTTACCCCCGCACGGAAATCAACGCCGGTCACGTTCCAGTGATTCCACCAATCCCACGCCACCTGGCCGGGCTTTATC
The DNA here is from genome assembly GCA_051954975.1 of Ginsengibacter sp. GTDB lineage: Bacteria > Bacteroidota > Bacteroidia > Chitinophagales > Chitinophagaceae > Ginsengibacter. The sequence goes on from JBQCHE010000003.1 coordinate 467,072, forward strand.
CAATCTGTATTTTGAAGTTCATTGGGCTTGCCCAACTTATAAACAATTTCATTATTCAGTAAATCGCGATCGTTGTGGGCTACGGCAAATATGCGCCAGGGAAAGCTGCGCCTGCCACTTGTCCTGGAAATATAATCGTAAGTAGCCGCAGGTACGAAAATGCGATCCCATCCTCCCCTGCCCGGCTGGTTTTCTTTCTCCATTTTGACCGCCGGGGGAAATATGGAATGCAATTCGTCATTATTGCTTCCGGTAAAATACAAACCAGGATAGTCATACAAATCGCTCTCAGTAATAAGCAACTTTTGGCTATCGCCCACAGAAAGTAAAAAAGGCAACTGAGCCGTTTTCTCATTATCTATTTTGTTAACGGCCGACTTTTCATACATGTGCTCGTAGCTGTTCATCCATCGGTCCGTAAGGGCAAACAAGCCTTCAGTATTTCCGGGAACAGAAACATTACATATTTCATTGTTTACTGTAATGCTATCCGGCACGGACGTTTCAAAGCGGTAAGCAAAAGCGTCATCATACAGCCGGAAAACCACCGAAAATTGGCCCTTGTAAGTTAACGTCAACTGATTGTATACATCCTTAATCGAAGAATTTTTTATGGCCACTACCGGTTGAATCGTTGTATTGATTTTTTGTTTTTGCGCTTTTGTGACTTTAGATTTCTTCCCTGGCAAGGTTTTATCCGACAAAACCAATCCGGCGTCAATCGATTTAACCAGCTTTTTATCATTATTGAAAAACGAAATGTGTAACAGGCTATCGCTGGTTACCTGAATCTGCAATTGATTGTCGGGCGAGGCCAGCGAATATTTTTGTGCTTTTAGTGAAGAATTTACAGATAAAAGTAAAAGTGAACAGAACACCAGATGTTTCATCACAATAGGATATTAATGGTAAATAATGCAATTATACACAACTTTTTTATTACATATAAAAAAATCACTTCTTTCGCCTACCGTACAGCCGTGTATAAAAACAGACAATAATAATTTTTTGATGACTTGAAAAAGCCATGAAAAACTCGTTCTAACCCGGCAAATTCATTTTTGTTTTAACCAATTAAACATAAAAAACAACCATTCATATAGCTTTTATGCATGTTAATGTACTATGTTTTGCATAGTACCTACTAAGAACTATATCTTTGTTATGTAAATAATTAAAAACAATTTAAAATTAAAAAGATGAAAACTCAATTTTTAACCAGGGAATCAATTCTGAAAGTAGCCAATCAACTTGCATTTTCAATCAAAGTATTGATTATCGGTTTGTTCATTCCTTTCTCTTTTGTGTTTGGTATCACTTATAAAAGGTCTGATAACGCAGTTTCTCAAAACGCTCACATCCGGAAAAGCAATGCCGAAAAACCGGTCGTTAATACCGTATATCTTAATCATGATTTTCCTGTGAAAAACGGTTAAACCACATTTAGTCTTTAAAAAGTCGAAAAATGAAAAAAATAAAAGAAAAGGATTCCGCTCTGATAGCTGAATATCTAAGGCACGTTGCCTATTCTTTGGGGATCTTAATCTGCGGATTGTTCATTCCGGCGTCATTGATATTTGGTATTACGTATGATCGCCCCGTCCCCAAAGAAGAGACAAAAGTTAGTATGTATCAAAAAGATAATACTATTATAAATCAAACAATAAACTTGTCTCTGCAGCACTTATCTGATAAGAGTAGCTGAGCCCTTTGTGAAAACAGGCTTGCCGGTATCGCGAAGTATGTATTTTAATGTCCACACAAATACACCGGCATCCTGGGGTTCACCTTTGAAAGTACCATCCCATTTCCGGGTCCAGTCGTGCGTTTCAAAGAGCAGTTGGCCGGTGCGATTATACACTCTAAATGTGAGATTATCTGCCTTATAAGCATTTAAGGGATATAAATAATCGTTGAGCCCATCGCCATTTGGGGTGAAAGCATTCGGAACAGCAATATAGCAGCTTTTAAGCGCACGGATGCTATTAACAGCGGTGTCATAACAGCCAAGGTCATTTTGAACAATTAATGAAACTGCATAATTATGTTCTGCCAATAAGATGGGATATTTTTGGGGGCCGGGATCTTTATTTTCGCTGATGTTTCCATTCTGAAAATTCCATAAATAAGAAACTATATTCCCGACGCTCGTGTTTTTAAAAATGGCAGAGTCTTCGGGACATAAAATATTATTGGTTTCAAACGAAGCCTTAAGTTCGTTGTCTAATATAATTTCTTTTCTTACTGTATCGCTGCAAAACCCGTTTGAAACTTTTAAAATAATCTGTTTTTTTCCGAAGGAATCAAAATAGGAAACCGGGTTTTGCAAGGAACTGGTTCCGTTATAATCCAACTGCCAAAACCAGGTGTTTATCTGATTTCCTCCCGGATGGTTAAAATACACCGTATCATAGTTGCAGCCTTTTTTGATTGAATAAGAAAAGGCTGCAGAAACAGTATCTTTTAGTAAAAAATCCAATGAAGAGCCAGCCGGCGTTTGCTGTGCACATTCGTCTATTAATGTGTTGCCATCGTTTCCCTCTTTCAAAATTATTTTGTACAAACCTCCGTTTACAATCGGCCCGGAAAGATTTACAGTAATAATTTTAGTCATACCCTCCTTGCACGCTCCGTTTGCACTAACCACTTGAACCGGCGAAGGGCCCTGCACCTGGAAATCACTGCCATCAGTTGATATAGAATTGCAGGAAATATTTTTTTTAAAAACCAATTGCAAAGCCTGAGGAGCACAGGAGGGGGCTGTTAAGCTATCCATTGGCGTAGGCGCCAGCGGCACAATTTTTAAGGGCAAAGAATTTCCAACCGGTATATTGGTACCGCAATTGTCCACAAGCGTATTGGCATCGGAACCTTGTTTAACACGGATGGTATAATCTCCCGGGGGCAAAGGATGGTCTAATTTTAAAACCAGCGAATCCATGTCAAACGCATCACAAAAAGATTGGGCGGAAATCACTTTGGCAACAGCCGGGTAAATTTCAAAATCACTGCCGTCAGCCGCAAGGCTATTGCATTTCATCTTTTTATTTGTTGTAATAAAAATATTGGTAGCATCGCATGAGCTGCTTAAGCTTTGCAACGCAGGCGGTATGGTGTCCGTAATACTTGCAGTGCCTCCGCCAAAACTGAGTTGGTAGCCGTCCTGTCCGGGTTTGTATTTGGTAAAATGACTCACCAGCAAAAGATAATTGTGATTCAACTTTAGCGTGGGCATTGAACTAAATGTGGGATATTTTGGCCCGGCGCAGTTGTTTAGCTTTTGGCCAGCAGAAGAAGCGCCGGTCAGGCCGGTATTACCAGACCAATTACAAGAAACAAACAACCCCGGATTCGTATAAATCTCGTTCGGATCATGACCGGTAACATCAAATAGCTGCCAGTCATAATCATCTGATAAATCAACGGGAGTTATTAAAAAGCCCAATGTTCCTTCTTTAAAACAGGTAAACTTATACCAAAAAGGATTCGTATCCGTAAGGCTATCTGTGGCAGAACATGGCCCGGGCACCGATCTTCCTCCGCAATAAGGAACTGTAGTTTGGGAAAAAACACTTGTTCCGCACACAGGGAAAGCTGTGGAGGGCGTTTGGCCAAGCGTTGAGCAGGTTTGGCCATTACCGGTTTGAATAAAACAACAACAAATAAAAAATAGAAAAAACGTTTTCACAGCAATACTCATAAAAAGCAAAAATATCCTTTCATTTCAATGCTATTCAGTTTTTAAAAAGAATATGATTTTTTTAAGAATTCATTAGGAGCATCTGCAGTAAATGAAAAAATATTGCAGATTTTAATTCTGACGGTTTGTTTCATAAAGCGATTTAGAAAAGGCAAGATGCTGCGGTCTTATAAAAATTCGTTTACTTCGCGCAGGGAAAAACAGAGGTAAGCTTACTTTATTATAAAATCATTGCTTTAATAAAATGAAAAACTTCCAGGAAAGGGCTCTCATTATTCAGCAAAGAATTAATGAACTTACAGAAAAAAATCAAGCCTCGCCCTTGTATGGCTCACCCTTATTTGTAGAATACAGTCAGAAAATAGCAGGATGGATGAACGAAGCAGGCCTCGACACTTTTGTCGATAATATTGGAAACATCCGGGGAAAGCTAAAAAACAATAATGCTGATGGCAGAACATTTCTGATAGGATCTCATTTTGACAAAGGTATTTACGAAAATAAAAACGACGGAATACTCGGCATCCTGGTTGGGCTTGAAATCATTGAAAATCTAAAGCAACGCAACATTCGATTGCCTTTTGATATTGAGCTCATTGCTTTTGCGGAAGAAGAAGGCGCAAGATTCAACTATAACAAACTGGGCAGTAAAGTAATAGCTGGTAAATTTGAAAATAAATTATTGCAGCTTCAGGATGAAGAAAATCATTTGTTATCTGAAACGCTGGCTGCGCTTCATTTCGATCCTGAAAAAATTAAAGACGATTCCATTCCGGCTGAAAAAATTCTCGCATATTTTGAAATCCATCCGGAGCCCGGATTTACACTTTTTGATGCTGATGTGCCTGTTGGCGTAGTAGATTCGATGTATGGACAAAAAAGAATTGAAATCATTTTCAGTGGAAAAGATGGACACGCGGGCACATTAGCCATGCATGAAAGAAATGATGCGCTGGCTGCAGCGGCAAAATTCATTCTCCAGGTAGAAAAATATGCAAAGCGCGAAAAGAAAAACCTTCGGGCAACCGTTGGTAAAATTAACGTGAGCCATCCGTTGTCTAACAAGATTGCCGGAAAAGTAAGCTGCTCACTGGACATACGCAGCGATGATGTCGAACTGATGTCAACAGCTTACGAAGAAATCTATTTTCTATGCGAAAAAACGTGCGATAAAAGAAACATTTATTTTGAATGGAAACTCATCCAGGAATCCGACCCGGTAGTATTAAATAAAAAATTACGCAAGCTGCTGGAAGAATCTGTGAAAGAAAAAAATATAAAATTGATTTCTTTTGAAAGCGGCGCCATTTATGACGCTGCCATTATCGGTAAAGTAGCGCCTTCGGCCATGTTATTTGTAAAATCCATCAAGGACAATAACCACCATCCCATCGAAGATTTAGAAAAAAATACTATTGCAAAAGCATTGGAAATAAGTGAACTATTTGTTCAAAAAGTAATTGCTTTTCCTGAGCAATCTTTCAGAAAAAAAGAAAAGTAGCCGATTAAATTTTATAGTTCGCTTTGCCTTGTAAAGGAAGTCATTTCTTTCAAAAACAAATTGGCGCCGGCGTTGTCAATTTAGTTCCAAGCTTCCTGTTCAGGATTTATGCCTGCCAAGAAAATTATTTGCTATTTTTATTTCTTTAAAAGCATTCTATAAGCGATAAAAATATCCAATGACAATAGCTGATTTTGACAATCTTGACAGGGCAGGCAAGCAAAAGCTTCTCAAACAATGTTGCAATTCTGAGGTGTGGGTAAAAAAAATGTTAGCCGTTTTTCCCGTAGAAAATCTCGTCGATTTATTGGAGTACGCCGAAGAAGAATGGTATGAATGCAACCCTGCGGAATGGCTGGAGGCTTTTCAAAACCATATTAAAATCGGGGACATTCAATCTATTGAAAAAGACCCTACCATCAACACCGATTGGGTAAAAAAAGAACAGGCAGTTTTTTTGAATGCGGCGCCCGCCATTCTCAAAATTCTTGAAAAAGACAATGAAGTGTATGAAGAAACTTTCGGTTATAATTTTATTGTATTTACAAAAGATAAATCCGCAGATGATATTATAGAAGCCTTTGCAGAGCGGTTAAAAAATGACCCGCACGATGAATTGCTTATAGCAGCCGCCGAACAAAATAAAATCACCCAATCAAGATTGCAATTATTATTTAGCTAAATAAAAATCTGCAATATTTCTTTATTTACTACAGGTAAAAAATTATTTCAATTCGAAATCCGCTTCTTTTACGTCCGCGCTATTGGTGCCTATAAAAACTTTAAAAGTGCCGGGCTCATAAACATATTTCAAGTCGCTGTTATAAAATTTTAAATCATCAACGGAGATTGAAAAGGTAACCGTTTTTGTTTCACCGGGCTCTAAAATAATTTGCTGAAAGCCCTTTAATTCCTTCACGGGCCGCGCAATGCTTCCAACCATTTGGCGTGTGTACAATTGAACGGTTTCTTTCCCTTTTCGTGTACCCGTGTTCGTTACATTCACAGAAGCAGTAATTTTTCCACCTGCTTTTAAAATTTTGTCACTTAAAGAAATATCGCTGTAAGAAAAAGTAGTGTAGCTTAATCCATATCCAAACGGATACAATGGCGTGTTTGCCACATCGAGGTAATCTGATTTAAATTTAGGACTGTCACCGGGATGAAAAGGTCTTCCTGTATTGAAATGATTATAATAGACAGGTATTTGACCCACATTGCGGGGAAAGCTGACGGTTATTTTTCCGGAAGGGTTGTAATTTCCAAAGAGTACATCTGCCACTGCATTTCCCGCTTCGGTTCCTCCAAACCACGAATCAAGGATTGCAGGAACGTGCGCATCTTCCCATGTAAGTGTCACCGGCCTTCCGTTCATTAATACCAGTACAACGGGCTTACCGGTTTTGACCAAAGCCTTTAACAAATTTTCCTGGCTTGGCTGCAAACCAATATGGGTCATGCTGGATGATTCGCCGGTCATGTCGGCCGCTTCACCTAAAACAGCTACCACCACGTCGGCCTTACTCGCGGTTTCAACTGCTTCATTTATCATTTCTTCCGAAGTTCTTGAATCAACATCAATTTCTGTCCCAAATACATTTACACGTTTGATCAGCATGGTATCATCACTGATGTTTGCGCCTTTTGCATATAAAATATTTACATCATTTCCCGCTACATTTTTTATGCCCTGCATAATGGTGACGCTTTTTTGAGGATCGCCTGAAACACTCCATGTACCGAGCATATTTCTTTTATTATCTGCCAGCGGGCCGATCAACGCAATAATTCCCGATTTTTTTAATGGCAAAAGGCTATTATCATTTTTTAATAATACAAAACAGCGTTCGGCAATTTCTCTCGCCGCTTTTAAGTTCGCCTCGCTCATTAATTCAGTTTTGGCTTTTTCTTCATTGCAATAACGATAAGGATCATCAAACAATCCCAGTTTATATTTTGCTTCCAATACTTTCCTGCAAGCTTCGTCTATTGTTTTCAGAGAAACTTTTCCTTGCTTTAATGATTCTTCCAGGGTGGTTAAAAATCCTTCACTAACCATATCCATATCCATTCCCGCGTTTAAAGACTTTGCAGAAACTGCCTGAAGATCGCCTAATCCATGATTGATCATCTCACTAATGGACGTGTAATCGGAAACTACCAATCCCTGAAATCCCCATTGTGTGCGGAGTACATCTGTCAATAAAAACCGGTTGGCACTTGCCGGAATTCCATCCACTGTATTGAAAGAACTCATCACACTTCCAACGCCGGCATCTACAGCGGCTTTATAAGGAGGAAGATACTCATTGTACATTCTTACTTTGCTCATATCAACGGTGTTGTAATCGCGTCCCGCTTCCGAAGCGCCATACAGGGCATAATGTTTTACACAAGCCATCACCGTCGAATCTTTTGACAGGTCATTTTCCTGGTAACCTTCTACCATCGCTTTGGCGATTTGTGAACCAAGAAATGCATCTTCCCCCGAACCTTCTGCAATTCTGCCCCAGCGCGGGTCCCGGGCTATATCTACCATTGGAGAAAAAACCCAGTTCAGGGCATCTGCAGTAGCTTCGTTTGCTGCAATGCGCGCACTCCTTTTAATCAGGGAAGTATCCCAGCTTGCTGATAAGCCCAGCGGAATAGGAAAGATGGTTCTGTGGCCATGAATTACGTCAAGCCCAAAAATCAAAGGAATATGGAGACGCGAATTTTTTACAGCAATTTCCTGCGCCCTGCGAATGTTATCCGGCCCTGTGATTCCAAACAATCCGCCCACCTGGCCATTACGGATTTTAGTATCTACATCCTTGCTGACTACCGAACCCGTAACTGCGCCTCCCGGAGTTACCAAATTTAACTGTCCGATTTTTTCATTCAGCGTCATCTTCTTCATCAACGCGTTGATAAAATTGTCCATTTTTGTTTCATTGGAATTTTGGCCCTCCACAGTAAATGAACAAATAAGCAATATTCCTATTGCCATCAATTGCAGGCTTCGCATAATTTCATTTATTTTTTATTAAATATGGCTCAATTATCTTTTGCCAGATAGCATAACCTTTTGCGTTCATATGCAAACCATCGCTAAGAAAAATATCTTTCCGCGGCTTTCCGCTCGCGTCCAGCATTGCATGAAAAACATCTATAAAGGATGCGTTTTTTTTGCCCTTTAGAAAATTCTGAATCAATGAATTTGCTTTCGCCATTTGGGACATTAATTTTTCCCTGCTCAGGCTTGGCTTTATCGAAACAAAAGCGATGTTGGCATTTGGAAGATTTTTTCTTATCAGGTAAAACAGAACTTTAAAGCGGTTCAAAACTGAATCCGCTGTTATATCACTTGAAGAGGCTAAATCATTATCTCCTTCATAAATCACTATTTGCCTTGGATGATATGGTAAAACAATTTTATCAAAATAACGTATGGCATCGGGAAAGGATGAGCCGCCAAATCCGCGGTTTATAACGTGGTAACCAGGAAAATAATCCTGCATATCAGTCCATTTTCTGAACGAGGAACTTCCTAGAAAAAGTATGGCATTCTTAGGTGGGAACCTGAGGCTATCCTCTTTTTTAAATTGCTGAATTTCAGAATAGAACGGAACGTTCTGCGCCCGGGCCATGTTAAAAGATAAAAAAACAAATAGGAACAAACTGAAGACCCGCGAAAAATTAGACATTGTCATTTATTTTTTAAGTTTAGATTGCTTAACAGCAAATCATTGGATCAAACAGTAACGTTTTTTACGATTCTAATTTTCCCCAATAAATCCTGCAAGAATCAAGAAAAATTTTTAAATGAAAGGTAAAAAAATAACACGGACTAAAGGAGATCTGATATCAGGTCTTATTCTTTTCTTTTTTTCTGAGCAACTTTTTATCTAATTCAGTAATAAATTCTTTGCCCGTATCGGTTACATATAAGCATAAGACCTTTTTGCCGTTGATAACTTCCATCCTGGTTCCGATGAGGTCACGTTTGTATAAGCCTGACATCGAGGATTTCATTTCCTCGGGCAGACATGGTACCTTCTCTCCATAGACAATCTCCTTTTCCAGGCATTCTCTTAATTTTTCAATCATTCTTTTTGTTGGAGGACGAAGGCTGCTCTGCATCTTTTGGAATTTAACTTTGACAGGTGTTCAATTTTTGTAATAAAAGAATGTGCCGAAATTGTAATCAGATAAAAACTACTCCTAAAGTTAGTTCAGTATTCATAAGTGACAAATAAAAAAAAACCGTCTCATACCTGAGACGGTTGGAAGATATCTAAATATAAAATTTGCTTATTGATCAGGATTCTGCAAAGTAACGGGTTGCAAACGGTAAGCATTTACCTGTCGGCCGTTTTGTTGGGCCGGAATCCATTTTGGACCATTCCGGATTGCGTTTACTGCTACTTCTGCAAGTTTAGTCCCTTTCATAGTAGTAGCCTGCACATCACTTACCTTACCTGTTTTATCCACAATAAATCTAACGACGCAGGTTCCATAATCACCTTCAGAAAACTCATCCACATGAGCAGTAATGGCCCGACTCACATATCTGCTCCAGGCTTGAAGACCACCAGGAAACTGAGCTTCAATTTCAACCTTCGTGAAAATTTTATCAGGATCTTCCTTTTTTTCGACAGGAGCTGCTACCACATTTGTTCCTTTAATATCAGTTGGAGGAGCCACAATGCCTAAGTCTTTTGTTCCCTCAACAGTTTTCACATCCACTTTCGCTTCTTCGATTTGTTTCACTTCTGGTGGTGGCTTAATAACTTCCTCATCCTTTACCACTTTAGGCGGCGTAAATTTAATAGTAGCTACCGGTGGTGGAGGTGGCACCTTCGGAGGAGGAGGAGGAGGTGGTGGTGGTGGTTCTTCCGCTTTTATTTTCTGTAATGTTGCATCAGTGGTATGAACCTGAACAACATTTTCATCTTGTTTTAGCTTATTAGCTATAGCAGAGCCTATCAGGAAAAGCAAAATAATTACCACTGTTCCTATCAGGGCATAGGTAATTCTTTTGTTATAGGTCTTTCGAAGATCGTAAGCCCCATATTCCTTATTCCGTCCATCAAAAATGATATCCAGAATATCTGCTTTTAATATTTGATTACGTTCCATTTTTTTATAATTTATTTATCTGCTGGTATTTATTATTTAATACCGCTTGCCGCTTCTGTTTGTTGAATTTTACTGTACTCATCCGGCGTCGGATCTACCATTGCATACCTGGGGATATCATTTATATCCATTTCATCCAGGATATCGACGGCATTTTTGTAAGTGGCATCTTTGTCAGGCTTGATAATGATAAACAAGTCATTGGCCGGCGTAGACAATTTTTTCTTTAAGATAATATCCCGGACATTTTTGTAACCTGTAGTTTGCATGGTTGCAGGATCATTACCATAATAATAATAAATCACATTTTGCTTTCCTAACAATAGAGTCAAGGATCCGGATTCTTTAACCTTTGTATCCAGGTTGGGATCTTTGGTATCTTTAGGCATGTTCAGGTTCATGGAGGTGGGTTGTGATACCGTAGTCGTAAAGATAAAAAACGTTATCAGCAAAAATCCAAGATCCACCATGGGAGTAAGGTCAACGCGGGTAGATTGCTTTTTACTTTTCTTGACGCCCGGCCCCTTCTTACTACTCTCTTTTACTTCCATTTCTGCCATAGTAATAAATTTTTGTGTGTTAAAGATTTTTTTCCGTAATGTTATTCTGCTTTTTTACCTGACCTCTGTTGCTCAAGATTCTTCTTATATAATTCACTTCCTTCAGGAATAGATTCTGCACTTGTCACAAGATTATACTTATAAATATCATTTTTCTTAAAGGCGCTAAGCACGTTTTCAAAAGTTTCATATTTGGATGCATCATCCCCTTTGATAAGATAATTTAATGTTTCTCCCATTCTCGCATTTACAGCAGCAGAAATCCATGAGGTCAATTCATTATTAGTGCTATCAACCGGAATTCCCGGCAAATTAGCACCTTTAATCTGTTCAGGTTTTAACTGATCAAACTGATTTAACTGGCTGATTGGTGTTGCTACAAACTGTGAGTTGAGAAAATTTGCTTTATCCTGAGCAGAAAAACTGATATTTCTTTCTTTTGCTAATTCATCCAGGACATCTCCCTTAATATTAGGATCGATCGCTAAGAAAACTTTATTGTCCTTGCTGATAGTTACAGTTAAAAAATCTTTCTGCGGTGCTACCTTATTAGACACAGAGGTAGGAGTAACCACTTCAATAACATCTGGTGGCTTAAACTTCGCAGCCAATATAAAGAAGGTTAATAATAAAAACGCAACATCACACATCGGCGTCATATCCACGCTTGTACTGCCACGTTTTATTTTTGCTCTTGCCATAAGTTTTCGATTTAATAATTATAAGATTCAAACTTTCAAAAATTCCACAAAATTATTTGTATAATGAAGCGAAACTTTGTGTTAATGTAAAGCCTGACTCGTCAATCCCATAGGTAATGGCATCGATTTTTGTAGTGAAAATGTTATAGGTAACAATCGCAAATGCTGAGGTACCGATTCCTAAAGCCGTGTTATACAAAGCTTCTGCAATACCAATTGACAAAGTACGTGCAGCATCTCCACCTCCAGATTCACCCAAAGCGCCGAACGCACGAATCATACCAACAACCGTTCCTAACAATCCGATCAATGTAGATACAGATGCCAAGGTGGATAAAAATACCAGGTTTTTTTCAAGCATTGGCAATTCCAAAGCCGTAGCTTCTTCAATTTCTTTTTGTATGGCCAATACTTTTTGATCAGTGTCTAACTCTGTATCAGTAATCATTTGTTTGTATTTGCGAAGGCCTGCTTTCATTACGTTTCCAACTGAGCCTTTTTGCTTATCACATTCTGCAATAGCAGCATCTACTTTTTTATCGGCCAGGAAAAACTGCACTTTTCTGATAAATTCAGCATTCGATATTTTGCCGGTAGCTTTTGAAACTGTCAGAGACCTTTCAATAACAAATGTTAACACAATCAGGAAACAACCGATAAGGATTGGTACTATAATTCCACCTTCATACATTCTTGGAAAATCGCCTTTAGGGCCAAGCTGGTTAGGCCAGAAACCACCATTTGGATCAGGTTGTGTAAAGTTGCTATCTGCACCGATAACAAAACGCCAGATAACATATCCGGCTATCACACATATAATGGGAGCTAATAATGAAATAATGTTATTTGATTTTTTAGCCTGCACCGAAGTCGTAGCGTTTACTGGTGCGTTTGCAGGAGTCTTTAAATCTGCCATGTTGGTTTAATTTTTAAATGTTTAAGTTTTATTGATTTTGTGAAAGTATTTGATTATGCAATTGTAAAGAAAAAAAGAATTAGAACTCTCATTTACGTTAAAAAAATTTTGTAGAGGAGCACAAGTTAATAAAATATTTGAAAGTTACTCAACTGGCCTTAATTTTTTAAAAAATAAATGCACACTTCACTCCCAGACAGCATTGATAAAGCCTTACGCGCAGCTAATTCTTCGAATAGAAACCTATATTATTATTCATAAAAAAATATTCGCGTTCCGCATCATTCATACCGAAGAGCAACAATCGGATCCAATCGTGCCGCTTTGAGCGCGGGATAAAGGCCAGCAAAAAGTCCTACCGCCGAACATACCACAATACCTATAATTACCCATCCCCAGGGAACTACAAACCCCGTGTGCAAAAACAATCCCACTACGTTTCCTACTATAACTCCTAAAATTATCCCTAAAACCGCGCCAATAAGGCTGATAAAGATAGACTCAAATAAAAACTGTGCTTTTATATTTTTACTTTTTCCTCCCACCGCTTTTACCAATCCTATTTCACGGGTACGCTCACTTACGGCAACGAGCATGATATTCATAAGCCCAATGGCGGCACCAATCAGGGTTATCAATCCTATAAAAGCAGCCGCAGTAGTGATTGAACCCAAAGCGCTTTTGAATACTTCGGCGATGCTGTCGCTCTTATCAATGTAAAAATTATTTTCTTCATCAATCGCCAGCTTTCTTATTGGTCTGAAAGTTCCTTTTGCCTCTGCAATGGCGGCATCCATCTGGTTAATATTATTTACCATCACACCTATATTGTAAGACAATCCATCCGTAGGAAAAAGGCGCCTTATATTATTGTAAGATGTCAGTACAATATTATCTGCATTGAAAAAGGCACTTGAGCCTTTATCTTTTAAAACTCCAATCACACGGTATTTGATTCCGTCTGATTTGATGGTTTGATCAAGCGCTTTTAAGGTGTTGTCTCCATACAATTTCTGAGCAACACTGTTTCCAAGAATGCAAACGCTTCTGCCGCTTTCCACATCCAGGCTATTCAGGTTTCTGCCTCCGGCAAGCGTGTACCCATTCTGAAGGAGATAATTTTCATCACCTCCAATCATTGAATTATTAGGATTGGTTTTGACTTTTGTGTTCATCACAATAATACTTTGCGGCCCGGGCAAAGAGATGCTCACTCTTGCCGGAAAGGAATACTGGCGCTTAAACATGCTTGATTCCTGGTAGGAAATGATTTTCCTTTCATTGGATTTTTTTGTTTTCAGATTTCGGGTATCGGTTTTTTTTACTTCCCGGTTACCGCCCATTCGTATCTGAAAATCACGATACCTGATACTGAAAGAATTGGCCCCCATAGTTGCAAAATTTTCAGTAAGGCTCTGGTTCATGGAGGCGATTGCGGTGATAATTCCTATGAGCGCCATTATACCAAAAGCTATGATAGCAACAGTAATACCTGTACGAAGTTTGTTGCTTCGTATGGTACGAAAAGCAAGCGATAAGGAATCTTTCAATCTCATGGAGAAACCAGGTTAAAAAAAATCTATGGATAAAATGAACTGTGAAGTTACAATTTCAGCGCAATTCCAAATTACCACTCCTGTAGTAAAAAACAAAACAGAAAAATTGCTTATTTACCGCTTTACTGTTTTTGCAAAAAAATAAAAAGCAAATCCTTTACTGGGACGGCCATTTGTTATTTTTCCTGTCAATATCAGGAAGCACTTCATCTGGGTCCAATACTACTGATGTAATTTTTGAATTGGTATTGCACTTAAAAGTCCAGTCAGCGCCCCTTTGCCATACGTTTACCGGTAAATTCAACAATTGACTATTCCCATTTTCCTCTGTGATTTTTACAACAACAGGAAGCGCCATTTTTTGAAGATTGGTAATTGTAATCAATGCCCCTTCAGCGGGTTTATCTTTCACATACTTAACATCTTTTACCGCCTGGTCCAGCTTCCATGTTTTATAAAACCATTCTTTCCAAAACCAGTTCAGGTTTTCGCCGGCTGCATCATTCATTGTCCGGAAAAAATCTATTGGCTGGGGATGCTTAAAGGCCCATCTGTTGATATAGGTTTTAAAAGCAAAGTCAAACCTGTCAGCGCCAATTACAGAGTTCCTTAAAACATTCAGTGCTACTGCCGTCTTGGAATAATATTGCCCATAATCGCCCAGCCCCATGGATTCCGGTGGAGTCATCAGCGGATCTTTGGCAAACTTCATCACTCTTGCCATTCTTAAAATAAAGGTATTAGTAGTGTCGCCATATTCCCCCTTATTAAAAGCATTAGACGCATACCCGTTTATGAAAGTATTTAAACCTTCATCCATCCACATAAAGCTTCTTTCATTTGAGCCAACAATCATAGGAAACCAGTTGTGGCCAATTTCGTGGGTTACATCATGCCACAGGCTTGCCTTTCCAATTTTATAACTGCAAAAAACAATTCCGGGATATTCCATACCCAAAGCCACGCCAGCCACCACCACAGCGGAATTCCACGGATATTCATAATAAGTTTTGGAATAGAATTCAATACTTTGCTTCAGGTATTGCGTGCTTCTTCCATATCTATCATATCCCTTGCTCTCCACAGGATACACCGCCATTGCAATCCCTTTTCGCCCCGAGGGAAAATTAACCCGTGCGGCATCCCATATAAATGCTTTAGATGCCGTCCATGAAACGTCGCGGGTATTATGCATTTTAAAATGCCAGGTGAGCATTCCTTTTTGAGTGGGCCTTGTAGAAGGCAACCCAATTTCATCTTCCTTAACAATAAAAACAGTGCTATCGCTATGGCGGGCTTCGTTCAATCTTTTTATTTCTAATGGCGTCAATACTTCGGCAGAATTTTGCAATTCGCCTGAACCCGCAACAATCATATCTGCCGGAACGGTAACATAATAATCGAAATCTCCATATTCGCAATAAAATTCTCCCAAACCCATATACGGCAAAGTATTCCAGCCGCTCACCGCATCAAATACGCACATTCGTGGATACCATTGCGCCAGTTGATAAATAACTCCGTTTTTTGTATAAAGCCTTCCCATTCTATCAGCCCCATATTCTGGAATTGAAAACCAATAATTTACTTTAATAACAATTTTATCGCCGTGGGGTTTAACTGCAAAAGGTAAACGAAGCTGCATCCGGGTATCGGTAATTACGGGTTCGATTTTATAAGATTTTCCTTTATAAATTACCGAAACAGCGCCAATATGATAGCCGCCTTTTTTATAACCTTTTACATCAAACCTATCGCCGGAAACCAAAGTGGTAGCCGCTCCGCGTGAGTCCGGTTCAAATAAATTCTGATCGAGCTGTAGCCACAAATATTTCAATTCGTCAGGACTGTTATTAGTGTAATTAATTGCAACATTCCCTTTTAAAGCTGTATCTTTTTCATCCAGCGTAGCATGAATAGTATAGCTGGCCACGTTTTGCCAGTACTTGGGGCCCGGCGCGCCATTTGCACTCCGAAACTCGGTGCCCTGCTGCGTTAAGAAGGTTGGATCAAAAACTTCATTCTTATTATACAGAGTAGAATCCTGGGCAGCTACCGACGGCGAAAGCATAATTGCTGCTGCGAAATAAAAAAACAAAGAAGTAAGCCTTTTCATCTATTTTTTTGGGATAAAAATAATGGTTTAAATTATTTGTGCGTCAAAACCAGCTACATAGCTATGTCGAATACACGCCACTGTTTTTATATCACAAATAAAAAATCAATAAAATTTATTCGTTTGCTGCAGACTCCTTTTCGTTACGTTCCATGACAGCTAATGCGGTAAGTGTGAAAACGATATGCGTAAGGACCAAATGCTGATAAAATCTATTAAACAGAATTTTTGGAGGATTTGGATGAACAGAGAAGGCCAGCTTCCAGCCTATTACACCTGTGACGCCATTAGCCGCGCCAATAACTACCTGGTTTGATAAGTCGTATGGCGATTGAAGCTTCCGAATCATCTTTTTCGATAAATACGCAAATAAAATTCCCATGGATACATGCATCATCCAGCCCGCCGTTTTTGAAAATGACTTTTCAGTTTCAGGGAATGCCCTGCTTATCATTTTGGCAAGCAAGGCCGGCTCCCTGAAATCTTTACTTTTTCTGTCTGAAAGAAAATAACTAAAAGCCGTCATGGCGGCTGTTCCGGCTATTGCACCTGCCAGAATATTTTTTGCGTCCATCCTTTTTTTATACAAAGCGGTAAAAAGTATGCCAGATAAACGATGAGCCGTCACCTCATGCTCAGGCATTTTAGCATGCATTTTGATTTCACCCTAAAAAAAGAGTATGTCAGATTCAAAAAAAACAACCGACCTTAAAGAAATTAAGAAATGGGCTGAGGCCAGAGATGGAAAGCCCAGCAAGGTAAAAGGCGTAGGCGACGATTCAGATAGCGGCATCATCCGCATTGATTTTCCCGGATATTCCGGTGAGAAGTCGCTGGAGCACATATCATGGGATGATTGGTACAAAATATTCCGGGAACAAAAGCTAGCGTTTCTTTACCAGGATAAAACAAGCGATGGAAAAGAAAGCAGGTTTTTCAAATTGGTAAACCGCGAATAGCCATCATGTTCTATTGCAGGCCAATCGTAAATCCATTACAATAATTTTCACTAAAAACAGTTGAAGGCGCTCCATCTTTATGGAGATGCCTTTTTATTGCCATCAGGACGGTTATAAAATTTGTTATATTAGCAATATAATCTTCCGCCTCTCTATTCATGGAATTAATTTCAAACTAAAAATATTGTATGAAAAAAATCGGAATCCTGTTTGGCAGGGAAAGAAGTTTTCCTGAAGCGTTTGTTAAGAGAGTAAACGAAAAAAATGTAGACGGCATTATCGCCGAACCGGTTCGCATAGATAAAATTGTGCAAGGCGAACCGAGTGGCTACGATGTAATAATAGACCGCATTTCACAGGATGTTCCGTTCTACAGGGCCTACCTTAAAAATGCCGCTATATGCGGAACGGCAGTTATAAATAATCCCTTTTGGTGGAGCGCAGATGAGAAGTTTTTTAATAACAGCCTCGCCACAAAAATTGATGTACCGGTTCCTAAAACGGTGTTGATTCCGTCCAGTTCGTTGCCTGCCGACACGGTTGACATTTCATTTTCAAACCTCACCTACCCGCTCGATTGGGAAACGATTTTTAATTATATTGGTTTCCCGGCATATATGAAACCACATGCGGGCGGAGGATGGAAAAGCGTCTACAAAGTTACCAGTATTGATGATTTTTTTACGAAACATGGAGAAACCGGCGAGCTCGTAATGATGTTGCAGGAAGAAATTGTTTTTGATGAATACTATCGTTGCTATTGCATCGGAGGCAAACACGTACATATTATGTCGTACGAACCACGGAATCCCCATCACCTTCGGTATGCCGCTGATTTTAAGCCGGATGCTGAAAAGCTTGAACAGATGAAAGGAATTGTATTAAAGCTTTGCAAGTATCTTGGATATGACTTTAATACGGTTGAATTCGCAGTAAGAGACGGCGTGCCTTATGCGATAGATTTTTGCAATCCCGCGCCGGATGCCGAACTTGCCAGCGTGGGTGAGGCCAACTTTAATTGGGTAGTAGAAACTGCGGCTAATTTTGCCATTGAAAAAGCACAATCGCACCAGAAGGGAAAGGACAATCTTACCTGGGGCGAATACGTTGAAAGAGCAGTGAAAGGCAAAGATTTATTTTAATCATCAAATGGGTATTCCAAAGAGTAAACAATCGCAAAATAATAAAAAACTGTTCTGCAACCCATTTACCAAATAACTAATCCACTAATCGATGGCTTCTATTTCTTATAAACATTTTACAATCGGTATTGAAGAAGAATATATGGTGATAGACCCCGAAACGAGGGAATTAAAAAGCCATGAACAAAAAATTGTACAGGAAGGCGAAAAGATTATAAAGGATAAAGTTAAGGCGGAAATGCACCAGGCGGTGGTGGAAGTGGGTACTGATATCTGCCAAAATATCGACGAAGCATTTCTTGATGTTTCAAACCTGAGAAAAACGATTAGTATGATTGCGGGCGATCTGGGTTTGGCCGTTGGCGCCTCAGGTACCCATCCGTTCAGCCATTGGGAAAGGCAGTTAATAACCGACCACATCCGTTACAGCGAAATCGTGAAAGAGTTGCAGGAAGCAGCGAGAAGCAATTTAATTTTTGGCCTGCATGTTCATATTGGAATGGAGAGCCGTGAAATGGCAATACACATAGCCAATTCCGCCCGCTATTTTTTACCGCATATTTTTGCTCTTAGTACCAACTCGCCTTTTTGGGAGGGAAGATCAACCGGCTACAAATCCTACAGAACAAAAATTTTCGACAAATTCCCCCGCACGGGCATTCCCGACTTTTTTGATTCGATTGAAGCTTATGACAATTATGTAAAAATTCTAGTAAAAACCAATTGTATCGACAACGCCAAAAAAATCTGGTGGGACCTGAGGGTTCATCCTTTTTTTAATACCGTCGAATTCAGAATCTGTGACGTGCCGCTCACAGTTTACGAAACCGTAACCATAGCCGCCTTGTTCCAGGCAATTTGCGCGAAGCTTTACAAATTACGCACACAAAACCTCAATTTTATTTCTTATCCACGCATGCTTATCAACGAAAATAAATGGCGCGCCAGCCGCTACGGTATCGAAGGAAGCATGATTGATTTTGGTAAGGAAATCGAAGTAAATACACGCATACTCATTTATGAATTGCTGGATTTTATTGATGATGTTACTTCGCCTTTAGGAATCAGAAATACCATTGGCTACGTTCATAAAATACTTGACGACGGCACAGGCGCCGACCGCCAGTTAAAGGTTTTTGAAGAAACGCTGAGTACGCCCGCAGTAGTAGATTATATCCAATCACAATTTTTGTCGGGGTTATAGTAAACGAAGAAATAAGTACAATTTTTATTTTGTAATAACTCAATCCTATCATCTTTTCAAATCAGCAAATTCCCGGGTATCGGTTTTCAAATTGAATCGTACATTGCATGTGCATGAAATATTACATAATAGCCGGTGAAGCATCAGGCGATCTTCATGGAAGCAATCTCATCAATGAAATTAAAAAGCTGGATGCCAGCGCTGATGTTCGTGCGTGGGGCGGAGATAAAATGAAAGCTGCCGGAGCTGAATTGGTAAAGCATTATAAAGACCTCGCTTTTATGGGATTTGCCGAGGTTTTAAAAAACCTTCCGGCCATTCTTAAAAACATTTCGTTTTGTAAAAACGATATTTCAAATTTTCAGCCAGATGTAATTATTTTTATTGATTACCCTGGCTTTAATCTGCGCATAGCAAAATGGGCAAAGGCAAAAAAATATAAAACGGTTTTTTATATTTCGCCGCAGGTATGGGCATGGAAAGAAAGCCGCGTTAAGGCCATCCGCCGCGATATTGATAAGATGCTCGTTATTCTTCCCTTTGAAAAAGAATTTTTTCAAAAATGGAATTTTGAAGTAGATTATGTGGGTCATCCGCTGGCGAATGTGATAGATAATTTCAAAAAAAATCATCCCGAAATAAAGCCATCCGGCAAAACGATTGCATTGCTGCCCGGCAGCCGCAAACAGGAAATACAAACAAAACTTCCATTGATGCTTAAGGCATCTGAAAACTTTCCGGAATACGATTTTGTAATTGCCAAAGCGCCTTCAATTGAAGATGATTTTTACTTACGTTTTTTGAAAAATCAAAACAATGTAAAAACGGCTGATAACCAGACGTATTCTTTGTTAATGAGCGCCACTGCCGCTTTGGTAACTTCAGGAACGGCCACCCTGGAAACTGCTTTGTTTGGTGTGCCCGAAATTGTTTGCTATAAAGCGAGCAACATTTCTTATCAAATTGCCAAACGGCTGATAAAGCTGAAATTCATTTCCCTGGTCAACTTAATCATGGATAAAGAAGTGGTAAAAGAATTGATCCAGCACGACCTTACCCCTCAAAATATCACTGCAGAATTAAAAAAGATTTTAACCGATAGTGCCACCTTGCAAAGGATGAAACACGATTATGCTGTTCTCACCGGGCTATTATCCGAAGGAGGCAATGCTTCCAAAAATGCCGCTGAAATCATATTTCATTTCGTAAGTGGCAAATAAAAAAAAATACGAAAACGCTTGTCCCTTCCGCGAAAAATCTCTTAACACAAATCAATATTGATTCTTATCCTATATCATTGTAAAAAGTGAAGAACAGGGCCAACTTTGTGTTATTAAAAGACATTAAATAACCAGTAAATCAATAAAAAATGGCAAAAACTATTCTTCATAAATCAAGCACCCGCGGCCATGCCGATCATGGATGGCTGAACAGCTATCATACATTCAGCTTTGCGAATTATCACAATCCCGAAAGAATTCATTTCGGCGCTTTGCGTGTTTTGAATGATGATACAGTAAGCGCTGCCAAAGGGTTTGGCACTCATCCGCACGAGAATATGGAAATCATTTCTATTCCGCTGGAAGGCGATTTGGAACACAAAGACAGCATGGGCAACACTACTATAATAAAACAAGGTGATATCCAGGTAATGAGCGCCGGCTCTGGCGTACAGCACAGCGAATACAATAAGAATAAAGATGTGCCCGTAAAATTTTTACAAATCTGGATTTTCCCGAATAAAAAAAATGTAACGCCCCGGTATGACCAGTTTTCATTAAACGAAGAAGACAGGCATAATAAATTACAGCAAATCATATCGCCGAACCAAAATGATAAAAGTTTGTGGATTTATCAAAATGCATGGTTTCATTTGGGTAAATTTGACAAAGGTTTCAGTGCCGATTACCAGTTTAAAAATGAAAAAAACGGATTGTATATTTTTGTTTTGAAAGGAGATATACAGGTGAACGACCAGATCCTAAACGCGCGCGATGGATACGGCATCTGGGAGACAGACAAAATAAATATTAAGGCTGACAGCGACGCAGAATTTTTATTAATGGAAGTTCCGATGATTTTTTAAATATATAATTGAAAAGAACACAACATGGAAAAAATTCAGATTTTAACCATAGGGCGCGACCCTGTATTGCTGCAAAAACTGTCCCGGTTTATAAATGAAAACGCCGGTTGGGAAAGCACTGCTACGATTGATGATGAAACAGCTATCGAGCTATTTCACCTGCGCAGTTTTGATATGGTTTTATTATTGAAAGACGTACAGGCTGAGTCAGTAAAAAAGCTCACTTCAGTTTTCTTGCATCAAAAGCCCGAACTAATCGTTTTGGATGATATTGGCGATTCCACACAAATCCTGGAAGATGCGATTGGCAAGGCTTTACAAAATTCAAAACCGGCAGTGAACATAGTAGATGATGCTTTTAAAGACAGCAATAAAGCATGAGCAACAGTAAATAAATAAAAAGCGTTTTTTTTATTTTGGATTCATTTAAAAAATCTGCTTTCCGTTCAGAGAATAAGAACGGAGGTTTTCATATCAGGCTTTGAAACCTTCTTTTTTTTAGATTAGATTTTTATTTTAATTTTGCTGTCCTTCAAAACGGTGGTTGTAGCTCAGTTGGTTAGAGCATCAGATTGTGATTCTGAGGGTCGTGGGTTCGAGCCCCATCATCCACCCCAAAAAGACCCGCTGCAAAGTGGGTTTTTTAGTTAGTATAATCACAATAAATGTTGTCAAAATACCGTCTGTACTTTTGCAAAAACCTTTGTTAATTCAAACATTTAAATTTAAAGTACAAATTTAATCTTTGTTACTTTTACGTATGAACCCAATAATCAGTTTTATTATGAGCAAAAAATTTATCCCGGTCCTTATTCTTCTCATCCTGGCTGGAATATTTATAGGATATGGCGTGAAGGGCAAAAGTGATGCAGATCCCCGGACAAAATATGAAAAGATTCTTCATAATGTAGGCATCGTGCTGGAACAAGGCCATTATAGCCCCAAAAAGATTGATGATAAATTTTCGCAGGAAGTATTGAAAAAATTTGAAGATGATCTTGACCCTGATAAATATATTTTTTTTCAACAGGATATTAATGGGTTTAAAAAGTTTGAAAACCGCATTGATGATGAGATTCATGGAGCGCCGTTGCAATCGTTTTATGCCATAAGCGATGTATATCTCAAAAGAATAGACGAGGTTGCCGCATCCTACCAGGAAATTTTAAAGCATCCGTTTGACTTTAAGAAAGATGAGTATTTGCAAACCGACAGTGATAAACGTTCGTTTCCAAAAACCGCGGAAGAACGCAATGACTATGGAAGAAAACGCCTGAAATATCTTGTATTGGTAAGATATGTTGATTTGCAGGAACAAAGGGATTCGGCCATTGATAAAAAAGAAGCCGCAAAAGCAGACACTACCTTGCAGCGCGAAGCTGTGGAAGTGGTAGCAAAGCAAATGAAAAGATATTTTGAAACGCTCAAAAATCATAACTCTTCGGACGACCTATTCAGCAGTTTTGTAAATGCAATTACCAGCACCATGGATCCGCACACCACTTATTTTGCACCGGTAGACAAAAGAACATTTGATGAAATGTTAAGTGGTACTTTTTACGGAATAGGCGCCCAGCTTATGGAAAAAGATGGAAAGATTACTATCTCCAGCCTGATAACAGGAATGCCTGCATGGAAAACGAATGAGATCACGCCGGGTGATGAAATAATAAAGGTGGGCGAAGGAGACGCTCCTCCGGTAGATGTTACCGGTTATGCCGTAACCGATGCTGTAAAGCTTATCCGTGGCGAAAAAGAGGGCTCAATAGTGAAGCTTACCCTTAAGAAGGCGGATGGTTCTATTAAAGTGGTGCCTATAGCCAGGGGTAAAATTTCTTTGGATGATACATTTGCAAGAAGCGCCGTGATTAATAATAATGGCCATAAAATCGGGTACATCTTTTTACCTGAGTTTTACGCCAATTTCGATGATCCTTCCGGACGGCGGTCAGCTACTGATGTAGCCAAAGAAGTGCAAAAATTGAAGGACGCTCATGTAGAAGGCATCATTATGGATTTGCGAGGTAATGGAGGTGGTTCGCTGCAGGATGTGGTAGATATGGTAGGATTATTTGTAAAGGGAGGACCAGTAGTGCAGGTGAAAGGCCGGGATGGCGAACCAAGCGTGTTGTCAGATAAAACAAAAGAGGTGATGTATTCAGGGCCGCTTGCCGTAATGGTAGATGAGCTTAGCGCTTCTGCTTCGGAGATATTTGCCGCTGCTATCCAGGATTATCATCGCGGAATTATCATTGGAAGCTCAACCTATGGTAAAGGTACTGTTCAAAGAAACGTTTCGCTTGACCCGCAGGCAGAAAATCCTTTTTTCAATCGCCCAGCCGAAGGATTGGGAGATGTGAAGCTCACCTTCAAAAAATTCTACCGCATAAACGGTGGTGCGACACAATTAAAAGGCGTTACTCCTGATATTTTAATTCCTGATCGCCTGGAAAATGCAAAGCTCCGTGAAAAAGACAACCCGGATGCGCTGGCATGGGATCAGATTCCGAAAGCGCAATATACAATTTGGAATCCGGGATATAGTTATTCTTCAGTGATTGCAAATGTAAATAACGACATCAGCAACAATGTTGATTTCAAAGAGATTCAGAAGTTAGTAGGCGTTCTTGATAAATACCGTGATGAACCTACACCGCTTAATATTGACAAATACAAGCAGATGCAACAGGATATCCGCGACGCTGCAAAAAAATTGGACGATTATTCAAAATCTCCCACATTTTTGAAAGTAACTACTTTAGCTCCTGATTCTCTTGCTATGCAAGGCGATACAGCAAAGATTTCCAAACAGGAAAATTTCCTTAAAACCGTCAGCAACGATTTATATATTGATGAAACCGTGAAGGCATTGGAAAAGGTAATAGGTGAAAAGCAAATTGCTGAAGCAAGCAAATAAATCTGGAAAATTAATGATAAAAAAACCGGTGGCTGCACCGGTTTTTTTTAACCATTTTTGCCCCATCGTCCTAGTCCTTAATAATGGGTAATTAACCCCCGCTATCCTTAGATTATTATCCGAAAAGAAAAAATTAGCCTTAACTAGTCCTCGTTTGCAACGAGGACATACGTTGATTTTCTTATACAAATTCAATATTCACCAGCCCCTTTCTTCCCTGATAGTCTCTGGCGCTACTGTAAATATAGTCCCAGGGTTCATCTACTAATCCATTTCTTACAGGATTGTCATGAATATAATTTAACCGCTTTTTTACACCCACTATTTTCCCATCTATAGTTACGGCATGATTATCATCTTTCCACAATTTATAATAAGTCGCTCTACCTATTCTTTTTGCTTCTTTGCTCATTGCATTTAGCAGCCATTCTCGCCGGCTTTCCGGGATTTCCTGAATTGCTTTTGAAATTGCTTTCGAGGTGAATTTCTTAAAATCTCTGATGATACCGGATATATTACCTTCATCAGTTTTCGTGGTTATGATAAGATGTATGTGATTGCTCATAATTACCCAGCCATACACCACCAATTCCTTTTCTTTTATACAGTAATTTAATGAATCAACAATAATATCCCTGTACTCCCTTCGTGAAAATATATCTATCCAATGTATAACCGTAAATGTAACAAAATAGCAGCCTGATTTGTCGCTGATTAGATATTTGTCTCCACTCATTGTATTGCAAAATACTAAATCATTTCCAGCCGTCCGTCCTCGTTGCAAACGAGGACTAGTGTAAGCGGTTTAGTTTTTTTACGTTTCTTATTCTTTACACGGTACTGGTATCACTTGTTCCGTAATTTTGGGAAGGATTGTCAAAATAAGGGATAGATTCCTTTTGCAGCTTGATTATAACTGTTATGATTAAACGAAAATAATTCTGAAAAATACTTTTTACAGTAAAAACATACAAACAGAAGTACTTTTTGAATATATTACGAATGCTGGTTTTAAGAGTAGCACTGCATAATTCTTTTTTATAATTTATTGCAATTTAGAATCAAAATAGCTTTCTAATTTTAAAGAAGCGACAGTAACTAAAAAAATATGTTTATCATATTCATCATACTCAAATCTGATCGAACAATTCCCTGTTAAATATTTATCCCATGATTTTACATATCCAATATAAATATTATTATGTCCACCCCCACTTCTAAAAGGCTTTCCGAAACGCTCTAAAATTTTTGAACGAGTAAAATTGAATTTTACCTTAAAGGGCAACTCACCTTCAAACTCCTTATTTTTTTCGCCAAAAAAGTGAATTGATTGTACATACTTGTCTGCATTTAAGACTAACTCTATTCCTTTATTTATATTACTTAAGTAGAAGACATTGTCATCTTGTACAAGAGAAGTTTCCGAGAAATACAAATTATAAGAAGGCTCTAAAATAACTTTTTCAATTCTTTCATCAATCCAATTTACGAACTCATTCATAATTTATTTTTTTGGCTTAAATTGATATAGGAGTTGTTGTGATGCACTTTTAATTTCCCCTTCTGAATATCCAGCTTGTAGCAACTTTGGTTTTAATGCATTTAAATCCTTCTGAACAGCCTCATATAAATTTGCAGCATCTGCATTTATTTGTTCTCTATTGTTCCTTCCCCCATAAGTTCGGGAAAATTTCTGGTGTATTTCAGTTTCATAAACCAGAGTTAAAGATCGATTTCTTAATGCTCCTGCTTCTGCAGATGTAAGTTCACGTCCAAGGGTCTGTTCTACATCTGCTTTTAATGCTCCAAAAGAAGGAATATGATCGGCTGACATTCCTGACTTTGTATTTAGTTTTCTCATTTCTGAATATGTTCCAACCTGTAAAACCTTTTGTGTTTCTTTGTTACTAGTAAACCAAGCTTCATCATTTAATTGCCCGTACATTACAGCGTTGTTTTGCATTTCTATTGCCATAGTAGCAAATTCAGTACTGTAAGACTGATCTTCGTTAAAGAAAATCTTTGGGAAAATTTTTGCGTCTGGATCTTTCGCAAATTCTTGGAATAAAAGGAATTTATTTTCGTTACCCCGGCCATAAGATCCTTTAAACCCAATGTAATAACTATGACCTTGATAGGCTACAATAGCTCTTTGACCTTCGATTTTTGTATCTGGCCAAAATTTAAAGCCAAAAATTGTATGATCATTCGTGTATTTTACATTATCTAAATGAAGTTTCGTCGATCCATCATTATTAAGACTTAAAGTATAATGGAATTCTTCCTGGCCATCTATATCAAGAGCCTGTATAGGTGTATTACCGGCAAATTGATATGGTGTGTACCACGGATATTTTCCGGTCAACGGATCAAGAGATAAAAACTTACCTAAGACTGAACTATAAATCCTAAATCCATAATCGTAGGTCGAAGTTGATGAAGTTTCCTTGTCAAGTTCCTTCCCATTAAACCCATACCGATAATTCGTATTGGCAATCGAATATTTCCTCGACGGCATCAACATCCCGAAAGGATAATAGTCATTGGCACTCATCACTTCTGCAGTATTATAATCAATCACTCCATCGCTATTCGTATCAACTCCAACCTTCTTATCAGATATGGTTGCCAATACATTTCCCAAATGGTTATCTAACTCAAAGAACTTGTTTCCTCTTTCAAATGTAGAACTATAATTGGAATAATTAACCGCTGCCAGATCAAAAACATCACGGCTCATGTTCCAAATGCCAAGCCTGCTGCTGCCATAAAGGTCTGCTTCGGTTTGTGTAAGATGTCCGTTGTTTGTGGCAGGATCTTCCGCATATATACTCATTACATTTCCAGTCGCGTCTCTCACATAAACTGTGGTATTGGTAATACCATCTTTTGTTACCTTTTTATTAATCCGGTTTCCGCTGGCATCATAGCTATAGCTAATCATTGTACTATCTGTTTTTTTGATGCTGCTGATTTTACCGTATACATTCCAGATTATGTTGCTAATCCCTCCAGCAGAATCTTTTACCAGGTTTCCTATAGCATCATACCGGTAATTGCTGTCTGCCTGTCCGCGCTTAATGTCATTATACTTATCATAATCTCCTGCTGCTGCATCGGTAGCGGCATCCACTACTTTATCAAGCTGGTTGGTGTTTGTTTTATACGTATAATTCAAGTCGTCCATGCTTACTCTCGCTGCATCGCCATTCCGTAAATACGTTCTTATATTTCCATTGGGGTCGTAAGTAATTCTTTCTTTATAGTTTTCTGTAGCAGCCGGATTACCACCAGTGAACAGGTTGCTGTTATTGTCAAATCCTGTAAAGCTGTTCATGGCTTTGATCCGGTTCAACTGGTCATACCGGTATGCATACAGGTTCGCACTTCCAAGTTGCGGAACGTTCACGAGCATGGCTCGTATGTTTCCATTAAAGAGGTCGTTGCCTGTATGGATTGCATCGGTAAGGACAGGGAGGCTATTCGTTACCGTTGCAAACGGATTGGAAGATGTGGTTCCGATTGGAGTATAATCTCCTCCATTACTGCTGTTATAATAATTCAAACTAAATCCAAAGGCATCTCTTGCTACTGCTGATGTACCGGATCCATCACCACCCATATCAAAGGTTGGCAACACGGCTGTACTGTTTACTCCTTTCAACCATCCTTGAATGGTATAAGCATAATCAAGTCCCTGTACCTGGTTTTGGCCAAGTATCATCCTGCTCAGTGGCCCATGACGGTAATACTCATAACCAGCATCATTTTCCCAATAAATACTGTCGTGGCTTGTTTCCACCTCTGTCAACCTGTTGTCTGCATCATAGCTGTAGCGGTGGTAAAGCTGGTCGCTCCATCCATGCTGGTAGCTTACTTTGTTAACCTTGCCGCTGATCAGATCATAATCATACACGATCTTTTTATAGCGGTTCGGGATTGCCATGGCATCTTTATAATCTTGCAACAGTGTATCTACATTACCTGCTATATCGTAGCTGTAATAGGTAGCAGCAGTGTGGCTGCCCACCCATTTGTTAGGATCAGTTCCCGTAGGTTCTGTATCAAATACCTGCGTATAGCTTACCCTGTTGCGTAGGTTTTGCTGATCCAGTGTACCTGTACCTACAAGGATTGAATCACCTGCAAAATAATTAACGTCGTATACGGTACGGGTGATCTGTTCTTTCAGTCCCCCGCCGGTTAGCCATGTTTGCAGTGCAGTAGTATCCTGGCTGATAACCTGGGTCATCGCTGTAGTTTGTGGTTTCTGGCCCACTTCGGTTATCCTGCCAAGTCTGTCGTATATAGTATAACTGTACTTTTCCTCTGACTCTTGTTTGGCATTTTGACTTATGGTGAGCCTGCCGAGCCGGTCATACCAGAAGTGGCTGTTGCCTCCGTCAGGGGATTGCTGTTCGGTTACCTGGTTCAGGGTGTTATACCTGTAATTGGTAGCCAGCTGTTCATTGTTCCTGTAATTGGTATAGTCAATACCTGCGCTCCTCCGTGCAGCAACTGAATCCAGGAAGCTTTCATCAAAATTAGGTTTTACCGCAGCAGGAGGCATGGTCTTTACAAGATTACCTGCCTGGTCGTAATAATACAGGGTATAGTGGTATTCTTTAGGTCTGTAGGTAACATAGAACGCTTCTGCATTTTCTATGTTCAGGCATTTGGCCATATACAGGCTGTCGAAGTTGGCAATCAGGGAATCTTTCTCTGCCTGCAGCAGCAGGTACGATATAAACTGCGCCTGTGTGGTATCAGCTTCGCATCGATCAACGGTTGCCGTGTAGATATCAGTGGCATCATTCATCGGCTTATCCAATGCGCACAAGGCGTTTGCCGGAGGATTTCCGGACAAGCAGTTTTGATAAGCGGTCATATAATCGATCGCATTCTTGGAGAAACCGGTGCGGTAATTTAAGAATCTTGCCCATAATGCATTCTGCTTTACCTGCTCATCAGTAGCCGTTGAATCAAGATATGGAACGCCGCTGTAGTTAGGATATAGTGTCCTGAACTCAGGCGTAAGCACATCTTTCAACGTACTGCAACTGATGCATGGTTTTATGTAATCACAGTTGAAAAACGGCGGCAGGGGTACAAAATCCCGTAAGATCACCGGCATATAAACCGGCACGCATCCGGTACTGTCGCATAAAGGAAGTGTGGCATCAACGTAGGCATCAAAATCATCAGTGCTGTCACTGGTAAAATCTGCCAGGAAATTAATTTCACATTTAGCCAGATATATGGAAGGTTTTCCAAAATCACTTCGGTCATATACGTTTAGCGTGCAGGTAGCGCAGGTGGGTTCGCCGCCTGGCATTGCTTGTTGCCTGTAGAGAATGGTACTACAGGTATCCCTGTAAAGTGAGGTGCATTGCTGAAGGCCATCCCACAAAACGCTGGTAAGGGTATCGTTATAATTGGCAGTAAAGAACCCGTTCATACTACTGAAGCTAAGCGTGTCATATCCAATTGACGCTGCTTCTGCCTTTAAAGAAGCAAACCGGCCGCACGCGCAGCTATCCAAAGTATTGGTATAATTTACCGCAATTGGAGGATTGGAGCCAAATGGCTTTGGATAATCAACAGTGAACGGGTTACAGAAATAATTATCTCCCGGCAGGGTATGAATGCCATA
Source organism: Ginsengibacter sp. (assembly GCA_051954975.1). Taxonomy (GTDB): domain Bacteria; phylum Bacteroidota; class Bacteroidia; order Chitinophagales; family Chitinophagaceae; genus Ginsengibacter. The sequence goes on from JBQCHE010000003.1 coordinate 497,204, forward strand.
AGCGTTAAATACATTATTGATCACTTCTTCAAAGCTGCGTGGTGCACCGCTGTAAGACGGGTTTACCGTAGAAGCGCCATAAGGCTGTGATGGGGTCATTGAATTATGACACACCATAACGAGGCTGTCGAGAATGGTATTGATAATAGTGTTTACGGTATTACTATCAGTTACGTTGTTGTTGGCAAGCAACGTCTTTATCTGCTCGCACTGCATCAGGCGTGCTTTCCAGAAGGGTTTTTGACCGGTGCAGTTATCCAGGCTATTGCTGGTGGCATAGGCATCAACACCGGTAGTAATTGTGGTATCCTTATTCGTTACATTGGCCCACCACGTCCAGCCATTCTGGTTGGCAATGTCCTGTGCGGAGGCAAACGACAGTTGCTTGCCTTCGGCTATCAGTGTATCCATATCCACCTGCGAAAGTGCATTAGGGGCATTGGCGTTAATATAGCGCAACACCATCTCGTTACGATAACTGAGGTAAACGGTTTTAAACCGGTCCCATACCTCATTTTTATTAGCATCGCTGGTAACAGAAGGGTCCAGGCCATCTGCCCGGGTCTGCATAATACAACCCATCCGGTGAGCACTGTCAGTAGTATTACAAAGTACGCTGCTGTTGGCAATTTGCCAGATGGTAATAGTGGTATCTTTATACGTAATGCTTTGGTACAGTTCATGATCTATAGTGTCCTTATCAGCAGTAGTGCCGGTTAAAAGAAAATAAGGGTCATTCACTGTGCCGGTACTTTTATTTACAGGAACCGAATAACCGCTGTCAAGCGCCTGCTGGTAAGAAGTGCAGTTTTGCAACTTATCCAGCCAGTCGTAAGCCGGTTTCATTACGGTTTCAGCATAATGGAGCTTGCTGTATTCAGGGTGATACTGGATCAGGCTTGATGCCCAGCTATCCTGGAAAATAGATGCAAAAGGATACTTCCCGATCGTATCAATCACATGGTGTTCACCACCGTACGTTCCGTGTATCGTACTATCTACCTCGTTTTCATCATCATAGTAGAAGGGCTGGCCATTCTCAGCAAGCGGCTTATTATAAAAAGGCTTGCCGGTAGTAACAGGAACCCCATTGCTGGTATAGCTATCCGTAAAAATATTGTACTTTGCTTCCAGCCGGGTCAGGTCGATATTTCCATTGGCATCCTTTACAGAATCCAATGCATATTGCCCGGTAAAAGGAACCATATCTGCCAGCATCTGGTCTCTCAATCCCTTCAGCGTAGAAAATTGTGGATTTAACCCGATACCACATGCCTTATTACATTCCACCGAATCCGCAATATAAAAAGAGCGAATCTCTTCATCTGTGGCAGTTGCAGGAAATATGGAACTAAGGTAATTGATCTTGTAATCACTAAAAGTGCCAAGTGCTGCGACACAACTATCGCAGGTTGAAACTGACGGGGAAGCAACGCCACAGGCAGAAGCAGTGCTAAGCACATGATAAACCGAATCAAAGATTTGTTGCTGCGTCCGCAATAATAAAGCATTCATTGCGCTGTCCTTTCTTATATTGAATAAGGAATCATTGATCGTGAGGCTCTTCCTGATCACATAAGAACCTGCGGCAAGCGTGGTGTCAAAGTCTATTTCTGTAACAGGTACGGTTATCCCCTCTCCAATAAATCCCATGGAAGTGCCACAGGCTTCATCGGCTGCTACCAGTTGAAGATTGCTGTAATGCTTTACCACGGGCGTTTCATCACCGCAATTCTCTCCCTTAATAGAAATAGCTAAATTGTATTTGCAATCAAAACAAACAGAATCACCATTGGCATTGATCAGGTACAGTATGCCGGGATTCAGCTTATAGGTAAAATGATAAGCCGTGGTCGCCGGAGCAAGGATGGTGCTTACCGAAACAAGGGCATTTCCCTGGAGGATATTGGTAGCCGACGTCAACAGGTCGTTCTTTATCGTACCGGTGGCCAATGGGTAATCTGACTCATTCATGATTGAATCAATCCCCTGTGGTGCATCTCCTGCCAAAGCGGTAGCGATGGTACGCCCGTGCATGTCCACATAGCTTACACTCATTTGTCCGTTAGCGTCCTGCACCATATTCTTAAAATAATGGCCTGCGTCACCTGCTTCGGTTCCAAATAAGGCATCCAGTTCCGGCTGGGAAGGTTTGCCATAGTAATATTTAGTCTCGTGGCCGCTGCCAACCTGGTGGTCAGGTCCCACCCCGCCCTGCGCTTTTACCCGCTGGGTGGCATCATCCGTAAACCGCGTTTCGGTATAGGCATAGCCGTGTGCGTTGGGTATGAACTGTGATTTGGTTTCTGTAGCCAGCCAGTCATTGTTTGCTGAATAGTAGCGCCCGTTGCCATAAGCGGTATCTAAAGCCGGGGGCGCCTGGCATTTTACTGCTGCAGGTGTCAGGTCAAAGAACTTTGCAGGATCGTCATTGGCCTGCATGCCATTGAACCGGTTAAAATCCGGGAAATATTGAATGGTGTTACTGTTCGTCGGCGTGGGCAGTATCTGTACATTCGGGCGTCCCTGCAGGTCATAAATAGTTTCACCCACAATCGTATTGCCGGTAGTATTGTCTTTGGTAACGGTTTGCCTGCTTCTCAGGCTTCCGTCAAAATATTGGATCACCGACTTGTATTTTCCATCTTCTGCAAAGGAAGTGCTGCTCTGCCAGTTCAGCGAGTCTTCATGGCCGGCATAACCGAAAGAATTTTCTGAGGCTGATACGGCCGACCAGGGACCGGTGATCAATGTGCCATTAGAAGTGCGGTGGACTGCCCTGGCACGGTAATACAATTTTCCGGGGCCCGGATAAAGCAACGGTACATTGTAACTATAGCCTGTCGCGTTGTAATTAAGATCAATCCTTGTACTGTTATTCCGGAAGATCATGTCATAATCATTATTATAATAATCCTCCATTTCCGATTCTACATAAGCCCATTCTAATTGAGTCATATTTTCATGAGCGGCTGACGGGAAAGTCCAGCCAACGTTTAGAACATCTGCAGTTGGCTGTGAAGTGGTGAAAGCGGGTACCAGGTCCGTTGAATTAGATGATAATGGGAAATACCGTATTATGCGCATTTCATTTTCCACTTCCAGTACCTGTTTTGGATCCCAGCCCGAATAGCCGGTTACATTAATATCGGTTACACTAACTTTTACTTTCACATAGCCTCTGAGTGTTTTATAATCCCTGACAGAATATTTAGCCCCGGTTGCTTTATCATAATTGACCGTAAGAGTCATATACTGGGTACTGGTGTCATTATTAGCATCTGTTAAGCTAAGTGTAAGCTGTGCAGTAGCTGTAAAATTCGTCGCAAAAAATACCGGCTCTCCTTCTTTGATCGCTAAAGTTATAATATTGAGGATCTTTGCACTGGTTTCGCCCTGGCTGCTATAAGTGGTAGTATTATTAGCGCCATTTACAAGGGAAGAGCCTGTAAGTGCTGGCAAACCGAAAACTGCCGGCATTGGGATACCTTCTTCGAACTGTGCTTCTGCCTTTTGAAAGAAGCACAACAAAATTACCATCAGGCTTATTTGATACAGCTTTTCTTTGATCATGCCGGTTTAGTATTGGGTGTAAAAATCATTGGCTCGCTACAGCATTCATTAAAATGTTTTGGTTATTTCGTAATCGCTATACTTATCTTTGCCGGTAAAAACGCCATCCGCCTGATTGAGACCGATCCTGCTTTTCCATGAGGGAATTTGCATAGCTTTTTCTTTCGAGTAATCGACGTCTTCAAAACGAATGGTTACGCTCTGCCGGCGCACGAGATAAGGAAGCCCGTCAATAACCTGTATTAGTTGTTTTTCTTTACCGCTGCTTTTTACCTGTTTTACCGTTTCGTCGCTTGCGGGTTGCTTCATACTTACAGTCAGTTGCAGTAATTCCGGCGTCTTATTTTTATTTGAATACTGTAATCCGATGTTTGTGGTAATTGCGGAAAAGCTTTGGGAAGGATTAAAATTTAATCTTGAGGATTCCTTATTTACGGCGATCTTACTGACAGCATATTCCTTTTCAAACAACTTTTGTATTTTACCGTGGCTTAACGGTAACAGGTTCATTTTATCTTTGGAAGTCACATCCACTTTGCTGATCCATATCGCTTTCTTTTCATTATTGATCCTGATAAAAAAGCTGTCCTCAAGGAACATTTCCTCGTTGCTACTTCTGTAATAAATGTCATTGCCATTTTTATAAAATTCTCCTGTATCCGAAAGAGTATCTGCCGGTTGCAAAACAGGGCTTGCTTCCATCGTGGTATGAGTTATATAGTGCACGTAAGGCTGAACAGAAAAGGACATCACCTCATTAAACTCCTTAATAAGTGAGGCTTTGTCCTGCGATTGCACGCCTGTAAAAATTGCAACGGCAATAATAGTCACGATCATTCTTCTTAAAAAAGTTCTCAAAACCTTTCCTGTTGAAGGAGGCTGCATTTTTATAAAATAATTGATCATATTTTTCATGTTATTGAATGTCAGAAATTGCTTTTTGCTGTGCCGACCTGGTTTCATTGATGGTCTTTATTCCCTGTGAAGTCTCCTTTTTCACTCGCACCAGTTGTCCTTCTTCATCATATTCGTAAAAGGTGGCATAATTATTTTCATCCAGTTCTGCAGATAGCTTCAGCGTTTGCGGATCATACACATAGCTTTTCATGTTAGCATTAAAAGGTTGAATCCTGATGTCGTCAAAGTAGATCGCTTCCATACTATTATTGCTTAGAATAAGGTTGGCATAAGTTGCATCTTGCGGTACGGTAAATACGCCCTCGACCTTTTGCCATCCTTCAATAATATTTCCGGTTGGAGTGAGGATAATATCTGAATTATTGCTTCCCCCGAAACGCAGGATAACGTTGCTGCTGTCATAAGAAGTTTTAAAGCATGGCGTTCCACAATTTTCCTTTACCCAGGCGCTTACCAGCATTTTCTTTCCCGGTATAAATTTAAATACCGGATTAAGCATTGAATCGGTGGCCGCGATGGACTTTGTGTAGATACATCCGTTTACTGTCGTTAAATCTTTATAATCGGCAGAGCCACAATTGCTACAATTCCATGCATAAGAATTGTGCGAATCAGAAGGCTGAGACGGTTGAGCAAAACTCTGCACCGCCGATCCCACTATTTTGTAAATACCTGGACATAAGTAAACACTATAAGAAATGCTGGTTCCTTGACCGTATGCAGGATCGGTTGATTCCATGATACTTGTATCTTTTATGATGTTTTGATTTATATCAACTATCATGATCTCGAATCCATTCGACTGGCCTGAACGATCCGGCTGGTTGTAGTTGGAGCTAAGGCTCATATTAAAATCATAGGTTCCCGCCGCTAATATATTTATATAAGTGTCACAGGACAGTTGATAATAGTTGAAAGCGTCAGCGTACGGATAAACATCGGCGTATATTGCGGAATTAGGAAAGAATATTGAATAAGTAGAATTTCCTTTTATCTGATTGAATGAATAATTTCCGCCTAAAGAATCAAGCGCTTTAGTCGTATCTTTTGGTAACCGCAAAGTATAATTGTCAATATCTGATGGAAATACATCAATAGATTTATAAGCCTGGCTATTTGCTCCGACCTGCAATTCATATTTTCCGGTATGTGCTTTTATTCCGGTAGCATTATCCGTATTTACTATCGAAGCAGAGCCGATGAAATTAATATATCGGTCATCTGGACAACTAAAACTTACAGTTTTATTTATTCCATCGTTGAAACTGTAATCTTCAAAACTTTCGGCAAACGATCCTCCATATCTTGAATTTTCTACAACCGCTACCGGCAGACTTTTATTAAATCCGAATTGTGATGAATTGTAACGGCCCAAAGCATCTTCTGTTTCAAGTGTCTGTCCTTTCGCATTAACCTTTGTTACCTGGCTGTTCCATACCCATTTTGCAGATTGCCGGTCAGGAACAAGATTATGCTGGGCATTAAATTGCCAAAAGTTACTGAAAGCAGAAATGTATCCGTTTTTGCGAACGGCGGTCCCGACAGTAACATCAGAATCACTCCTGTTTCCATAATACACATAACTACGGTACGGTTTGAAATTGCCTGTAAGCCCTTTTACATAAGGATTGATATTTTTTTCGAGGATACCGTTACAACTAAGACTATCAAGTTCAACCGTTGAACATACAGGTGTATAATATACTTTCCTCAGGATTACGTCTTTATCGGTCTGCCATTTTTCCTTATATTCAGAAGCTGATGCGGCAACCACTTTTGAGTTGTTATTAATTTCCAGTTTGTTGGCTCCCGAAATATTTTGAATCGGGTTTGCCATCATGGTAACAGACCCGGCTGAATTATTAAGCAGGTTCCTTTTTCCGCTGCGTATGATCCGGAAACTAACGCCTGATTTTGTAAACAGTTTTCCGGAAGCATCCATGAAGACAAGGTCATTATGTGGAACCGTCAGCGCGGTAGTATCCTTATTTTTATCATACGCCCACAATTTGCTGACATTTGGTGATGGAGATATACAACCAGGACTACCAGCGCCCGCGTAAGTAACATATAACTCATCCCCACTCTCAAATACAGTAGTATCGGCTCCGGAAATAATCTTCCCGTCATAGAAATTTACTTTACTGAATTGCCGGTCAACGTTTTTGTAAGCAGGAGACATTCCACTATAGGCCCAATAAGCAGGATATGTAACGGAATAAACAGGATCATTAAATTCATTGGCCGTTTTTGTGATTACCGGAGCGCCGGTTTCAGCATCATAGGCAACTGTTTCCGTACTGATCATGCTGCCTTTATCCATCACAATGACACTATCAACAATCGCGTGGTAATTGATCAGCTTGGTGCATGTTACCGCCCTGTATTTATTTTCTGTGTTGGTTTTAATAGCCAGCATAGGAACCACAAAAACCGGCCATGGCACGAAAGTGAAAAAATCTGTTTGAATCTGGCCATTATAATCATTCACCTGGGTTTTAAATTCCCTTACATCCGTCATCAGCTCCATATCAACTCCTATATTGCCTTCAGTGACTACTCCTCCCTGGTCATTGTGCACGAAATCCACTTTATCATTTAGGCCGTTTTTACCGGTATTTTTATAGGTATAATATGAATAAGATAAAGGAGTATTTTCATCACTTTCACTGTAAGCCGATTGCTTTTTCATTTTTCCATGCATATCGTTAGTTTCAACCAAAAAGCCTTGCGAGACCACTTTTCTATCGGTAATTTCTTTATATAGCAAATTGTAAAAACTATTAAAATGATATTCCTTATCTTCCATCCCCGTATATTTTGAAACCGTCGGGTAATCCCTTGCAGTGTAAAATTCCGTAACCTGTTTTCCAATGGCTGATCTCAGCACTGAATCTCCATGTGTACCATTGCGATGGATGGAACGGACCGTTACCTTGCTATAGCCTACAGATGGCGCTGGATACAATCCATCAAGAACCGGGGTTTCTATTGCCCCATATTGCGCAGAAGCAAGAGGCATTTTATCACTGTAGGAAATGATCTCCCTGAAAGGGTTTTCCTCGCTGCCTATACCGGGCTCATAAGAAGCTACTCCGCTACTGATAACCGTTTCTTTCCCATTAATATTCTCAGTCGTGGTATAATCATAATCCTGCCCGTAAACAGAAGTATATTTGCCCTTCATCTTTTCCCAGTTGTCTTTGACAACAATTTGTTTCACCCTTACTCCTCCTCCATATTTCATTTTGTAAGGATTATCCAGCCTGATGAAGGACCTGCCTAAAACCACCGTTCTCGCTTTGCCTTCGCTTCTCATCTGATCGTCCACGTTTTTAAAGGCATTTTTGAAATTAGTGAGCAGAGCACCTGCCATCTCTAAAAACGCCTGTATTCCATCTACTTCAATATCGTAACCCTGAAAAGCCTGGCCAGGCAGATTTTCTGTCAGGAAGTCAATAGCGCTTTTTGATAAGGGGCTTTGATTATCCAATGGATGAAGCTTTAGATAGATGATGTCATTGCTGGCTCCTTTGCCCTTGTCATTCGTACACAGCCCGTAATCATCGTAAGTGGCATATATCGTTAATGGTTCCGGGCCATCAGGCATATTCACCCACAGCCTGAATGCAAGCTGGTTAAGCGTTTTAAGGTATTTATCAAAGATCTCTTTCTTCTGGTCTGCAGCATCCGTAGCTTCCAACGGCTTAGGTAACTTTACATACACATAATAATTGTCCAAAGAGGTCAGGACCGGATTATATAATGCGTTACTGGTCGAAGATTCCGTACTGTCGCCAAATCCATAAATAGAAAGCATATTGCAGGCACGGCGATCCTGGACGTAGGCATAATCGTCTGCCTCATACTGCACTTCCATCTGTGCTCCTGATGGAAGTAAGATCTTTTTCAGGCTCCATGCTGCTGCAAACTGATCATCAGAAGTTTTGTCGGGCGACGTGTAAGGATAATCAGCATTGGTAAGCCAGGAAGGATTGGCAGCCGGATTCGTTTGAGGATTGGTATCCGGATCTTTATAGGTACCCCACCTGTCAGATGCATTCCGTGCATAAGAAGGATTATCAGCGCTGGTAGCGGTATCGCCATAATTAAATACATACTGGTCTTTTTTTGATCTCGGCTCTCCGTTATAAATAAAATGAATCGAAGCTAAAGTGAGCTTTCCCGCCCCATTTTTATTATCCGGAGTACCCTTGCACAAAGAATAGTTATAAGTAAATACTACTGTTTTGACCGGCCTTGCATTGTTGATCCCATTTGCTTTTATTTCGGCCTTGGTATATAATAAAATAGTGTCCAGCTTTTTATTGGCATGTTCTGATGGATTGATCGTTCCATCCAGGCCGCTCATTACCCCTTTGGCATCATCGCGGTCACTTGTTTTAAAAATGGCGATCATTGATTTGGATTCAATGGCGTCGAGGTACCAAACCTCTCTTTCGCCATAGCTGATGATGGCTTTATTATCCTTTCTTTCTGTTCTTAAGCCATCATTAAAATGAGCTGAAGATCCAGGCGCTCCTATATCGGAGCGTGGGGTACGCCATTTATGAACATCAGCCGATTTTGTATAATCAAATTTTACGGCAGTTCCCAGGTCATCTTCGGTAATACCGTCTCCGGTCACATCTACATAATCGGGCGATAAAAGACCGGTCAATAAAAAAGAGGAAGCATAAGCAGGGGTTTCCTGCGACATCATATAGCCGTCAAGCTTTGAACTGTTCGCCATATAGGGTGAATTGACGGAAGGCTCGTTGCCGGTAAACGTAACCATCCCGGTTGTGGTATCGCCGGTATTACCGGTGGAAAAGGTATAATCTTTCTGGCGAATATTATAAACAGGGACACCATATACGTACCTCATTCCATCTTGTTCCAGCACATCAATTTCTGAAATATGATGTCCCTTCCTGAAATCCTGTGTCCTTGAGATGTCCGCATATTCAATATTATTATCAGCATCAAATGATCCCGAATAGTTCCTGATATTTTCCTCCAGCCCAACCACTGATGCTTCTGATGCCGTTAGCATGGTAGTTACCTGGGTACGCTTATCCCGTGCCGTATCTGAATTATCGATGGACTTCAGGCCTTTGTACGAAAGGGTGTTTTTATCAAATAATTCCAGCTGAGATTCCAGCCTCGGATTCACTTTAGAGCCTCCCAGTTTGAACCGTACCAGGTTATCACCGCCAATCCGATCAATTAATTGAGCATTGGTAACTGTGGCCTCACCAGGGTTCCGGAAATAGACATTTTCAAATCCGCTATTGTCTGTCTTCCCTTTAAACATCATTGTTTTCAGCAGGGTATTGTTACCATCATTCCATCCACCAACTTTGGTAGGACTGCTGATCATGTTCCAGTTACCTCCATAATGTCCGGCAGGAGCTATATCAAAACCAATCGAAATGTTTTTGTCTTTTGAAGTCGTTTCATTATCCCTCATAAATCCAAGGTCTCCCCTGTAGGCCCGTATGGTGCCTCCGGTTCCTTCTCCCTGGATTGAAAAAATATCGTATGCGTATTGCGGTGCCGAAATAACCGGTGTATTAGGAGTAACTTCGGCATCATTGAGCCTGCTAAAATCCATTACTGCATCTTTATTCGTGTTTGCCTTTTCTGAATAGATAAACCCCACCATAGGTTTATAGATCACCTTTGATTCATCTGGCACTTTTGATTCTGAATAATAACCCTGGGCATGAGCGGCGCCTCTGAGTCCAAACATACCGACTCCAAATTCAAGCTGTCCCGAATAATTAGAATATTCCATCGGCATCCGAAGAGTAGGAATATAAGTGGGACGTGCGAAACTAATAGTACTACCTTCCAGAGAAGAAGACAAGAAATTCCTATCATAAGTGCCATTAGATTTTTTCTGGAAATTATAAGTAGACATCTGTGAATTAATATTGATATCTTTAATTCCAGTCCGTGAATTATAAGAAGTACTCAAACCAATCCCAATGTTGGCTTCATTATCTGCCATAGGCAACTGAACATTTAAGGAAGGCGAAAAAGTTAATCCTGAACGTGAACTGAGTTTTGCATTTAAACCAAGACTTGCAAGTGAGCCGCTACTATCAGTTGAGGGAACGGATTTTTCACTTTTAATACTTTCCTGCAAAGGTAGGGCAAGGGAGATCCCCGCTCCCAGGTCCAGGGCGGGACCTAAATAGTTATTATACGAAAAACCCAATGAAAAATTTAGCTTCGGTTTTTTGACTCCCAAGGCTTCTCCATCAACGCCAACTTCTCCACCCCATGTACGATTCGGTTTTACATTCTGGGTTTGGATCAATGAATCTTCTCCATCAAAATCATCAGGAACTCCCCTCATATTTCTGTTTACTGTTCCGGGATTGATATTCCATCCCAGGCCGACCCAACTTGCTTCCTGCTCCATAGAAATGCCGCCATTGTAAAACAGGTTCACCGGGTAGCCTCCAACATCCATTAAAGGAATGCTGTATGAAAAATCACCGGTAAATAAATTCACCAGGTGGTCAGAACCCACCGCCTTAAAAGTACTTGCCTCGGGAGAGGTAGGGCCGCCTTCATCTGTTTTGGAAAAGCGGTTTTGCACATGTATCTTCTCATTCGCCTTTAAGTTATCCGGGGCAAATAAATTTGAAGTTAAAAGGCGATGATGATTTGTTCGTTCGGGTTTTAGGGATGACGGCGTGAAATCCGTATTTAAACCCGAAACCCTTCTTCCTTCCGTCTGATAATTATATCTTATAGCTGCGTGTAAGGGAAAAATTATTGACTGTAAATAAAACAAAACAAATAATAAATAAGCAGCCGGCTTTTTAAATTTGTAAGCAATGAGTTGTAGCATTTTTCAGTTTATTTTAAAAGCCTGAATGATAATGAATGGCTATGGTGGTGTGTATCAACAATTGTCACGGTATAAAGAGTGTTTACTTTAAAACGGCTACCTAGATGAAATTGAAAATAATTTTGCCCCTGGCGGATCGTTAGTTTATCACTTTTAATTTCGTTGCCTTGAACATCACTTATCATCATTTTGCCGCTATATTTCTTTTCAAAAGAGAAATATTTAATATTTAGTTTCCGGTTATTTAATTGATAAGTTCCTTTTTTCGAATCCTGCAATAGGAGGTAAACGTCAGGAGAAAGAGTGACGCCTGAAGAATCGGGTTGAACTGAAAAAACATGAACATCGCTTTTGCCCGCATACTCGCCTTCATCTCTCGCTACAACCTGCCAGGCATACCATTTCCCTCGTTTAAAGCCCTGGAGAGTCCCCGGCAGGTTTGTAGAATTGCCCAGCAGATTTTCATTATAGAATGGAATATTTTCCTGGATCGCTGCATTTCCGTTTTGCCCTTCTATGATTTCGGTAATTAAGATTTGATAATGAAGCTGGCTAAACATAGCCCTGGGAGATGGAGCCGTCCAGCTAAATTGCTTAGGATCCAATTGCAATTGCGAACTATCTGCCGGGTATATTAATAATGGCGGACTGAGAGGTTCCACATCAAAATCTACACAAGCTTCCGCAAGATTATTGCCTTTTCCGGAGGTGGTGGACAAATAATAACAGGCAGTATATGCGCCTATAGGCAAAAGCTCTCCGGGAGCGCCGTTGACCCTTCCCGATAAATAATTATATTGAACGGGATTAAAAGTGTTTATATTGAATTGCCTGGCTCCCTGTTGCAATGAAAAGGGAGTAGTAACTGCTGACAATACAGGTTGGCCAGTTGACCGGTTCGTTAAAACAACGTTCAAAGAACAATCATTAAGTGTTGGATCGCTATTCATTATCAGCACATTCCATAACTGGCTTCTCTGGATTAATCCTGTTGCAGGAACAACAGGCTGAATATTTATCTGGCTAAAAACACTGCTGCCAAATAATATAAAATGTAGAACGATAAAAAATTTCTTTCTCATTATTTTTTATTTAAAAAACCCGAAAAAAATTGATTTGTCCCTGGTCAACTGGTTTGAGTGTCCGGTTCTGAGTAGGTAAAAAAGTTTTTCCGTAATTCAATTGCACACTACCAAATTTTTGAATATTGATATTGAGGGTTGCCGAGCCGCCGATTAGGTTTTGTAACCTGTTGAATCGGCTCCATTTTAATTCACCACCTATTGTAAATGTGTTTTTAAACTGGTAACCTGCATGTTGGCTAAGGGTAAATAGATGGAAACCAGTTTCAAGCGATAAAGATGCTGTTGATTGTAGCGAAAATTTTCCAAGAAAGGCACTTTGGTTAACTGTCCATGTAGCAGCATTAAAGTATATGAACCCGCTATCACTGCTATTATTGTAAAATTTCGTAAAAACAGCATTTGTATTCATACCTGCAGATTTAAATGTATAGCTATAGTTTAGTAGGACATTCATCGTATTGTATAAATTCTCAATTAACAGATTGTTATCTGATAGTGATAACTGCGAAGTAGGATAGAACCCAAAAAATATAAATGGATATTTGGGTATCCGCAATGAGGTTTCAATGTATTTAAAAAGAGTTTTACTCGAAAACGGGTGTAAAGTAACAGGGCTCAAAAAATCATTCTTTGAAACACCACCAGTTAATGTAACCCGGTTTTTCCAAAGACTTTGCTTTACCTCACCCTTCCATGAATCTGCATTTAAGTTGACCGGCGACACGTTAAAAGATTGAAAATTTTGACCGGTTCTTTTAAAAAAAGCTTTAATTAAAGTTTGGGTTTGCGGGTAATCACCGTATAGCTTTAAACTATAAGCTTCATTTGTATGCGTCTTTAAATCAAATGCCTTTTTTATCATCCCGCTGGATGATAGCCGTTCTCCTGCAGAATTGTAAGAAGACTTGGCCACTTCTGCTATTATATAATTATTTGCGTTTAAAGAGATTTTTCCTTCAACCGAGATACCCAGAATTCTTTGTAAATCCTCATTGCCGCCACTCAGATAATTAAAATTTGATTTACGGCCGTTATAAAAGCTAACAATACAGTTATTTTTTTCCTTTTGACCTATCCCGGCCCGTATAATTTCTAATGACTGGGAAGGGTAATTATCAGTTTTTTTGAAAAGAAAATCCCTGAAAAGATAATTAACCTTTCCGGCGGCGAAAGCAAAATAAAACGGGGAAGGATTCATTTCAAAGTTTACGCCTGTAACTGATACATTTTTTACGGTCAATTCGGAATAATTCACCCAGTTTCTTCCAATCCCTGCCTGGTCAACCATTAAAAGCATTCGTTGGATCTTTGTAAGCTGCGACCGGGAAATCCCTTCCTTTTTCATATAGGAAAGCAAATCGGAGGGTGTATGTAATGCAGACAATTCCCTTTTTATTTTATCCACGGAATCACTCATTACTTTTCTCCGGTGGTTTAAAAGGCTATCATCCTGTTTTATCTGTAGAAGGAGACTGGTCAGTTTTTCCTTATTTCTTTGATACTCCGAAGCTTTGAGGGTATCTTTGAGGTTCCCCCTAACCACGCTGTCTTGAGAAAAAACCTGTGTAAGATTATTTTGTAATCGCCGGTCAAAACCTCTGCTACCTTTCCATGCCAACCGGTCAAATGTGTCTGAAAATGAATTTTGAAAACCAGGATATTGTACCGGTGCTTTAAGCCCATATTCTTTTGCTTCTATCAACTCCTGGGCTCTGGCAGGGCTGTTGATCCATCTTTGCAGATTTTTCGCCTCCTCCTTCCTTGTCAGCGCTTTTTGCTCCATTTTGGAGAAGTCCACAGATTTTATGGAATCCAAAGCGTTTTCCAGCAATTGGCTTTTTATTCTTTCCAGCAACTCACGGCCCTTGAAATTTACATTCACATCTGTAACATTCCTGAAATAAGGAGAATTGCTACTCCGGTTCGTTATGTACATTTGAACCGGGTATTTATCCTTAAAAAGAAAATTTAAAACCGTCTGAAAAGTGTGCCGTTGAAGGTTGTTTTGCTCAAAAGGTGTATCCACCAGACTTTTGTATAAAAAATTATAGTTTATGTTGCCATGCACCGTAAGAAAGGAAACGCCAGCTTTTCGTGGCACAGCGACAACCGGTACGCTTTGCAATAGAACTGCAGAAGCGCTTTTACAGCTTTCCCTGTTAAATTTTATAAAAACAGAATCTCCCATGTTTAAGAATTGATTGTCAAAATCGAGACTTCTTTTATAATAATCATTATGAACAAATAAGCTGGCTTGCTGAGCACGGGCTTCAAATACCTTACAGAAAATACAGGCAACTATGAGAATTCGTTTCCAGCTCATCTCCAGTATTATTGGCTATCTGTTTGAGTACTTCGATCTTTTTCAACAAGTAATAGTAGCTTCTTTAACTGTAATTCTAAATTGTCAATTTCAAGCTGCTGTTGCGCGGATTTTTTATTTTGCTCTATGGTATATAGTGTCAATTCCTCAATCTTTTTTAATAAAATCGTTTGATTAGCGCCTACGTCAATTCCATTCCTGCTGATATCAGCCGCCGAGGGGACACCTGGCAAATGGTTATTTAATATTAAATAGATCTCAAGATCTTCCAAATTAGGCAGGGTGTAATATTTGCTAAAGACATAGTCCGGCCAATTGTCATATGGTTTCACCCTGATCCTGTTGAAAATGCCGTCACCGTTTACAGCAAACTTAAACCCTTTGGTATCTGTCGTCCCTATCCCAACATTTCCCAGTGAATCCACATTGATACGACGATTCCCTTGTCCGTCCGCAATGATAATATTATTGGAAAGCGATGGATCAAGACCGGTTATATTGGCGCCAATAATCGTATTATAGTTCCCGCTGATAATCCCTCCCCCCGCATTCCACCCTAAAAATGTATTCTGGTTACCACTCGTATTGTCCGGCCCTGCACTGGCTCCTACTGCTGTATTATGCTTACCCGAAGTGTTTAATGAAAGAGATGACAGGCCATAAGAGGCATTGAAATTAACAAAATCAAGAAAGCCAGATTGAATACCATTGGTCTTAAATATAAGACCGGCACTATCAGTGGTTCCGATAAAATTGTTTCCCGGCAAAGTCGCCTGGTTTCCGGTCAACGACCATCCCGAACCATTTGTTCCACTGCCATGAAGCTTTATCCTTATGGTATCCTGAGCTGAAACTGAAATGGAAATGAATAGCATGGATATCAAGTAATATCTTTTCATTTTTGACAGATTTAAAACCGTTCTGTTCCAATTTAATCGCCCGAATTGCCACAGAAGCAAAGTATTGTTATATTGCATATGTTTCAGTTTGTTGTTTTATCCTCTAACCGAATAATTTTATTGGATATCTTTTATTGCTTTGTTCTAATGTTGATAGTTAATAGACCAGCCTTTTAATTGAAGTGAATTTATAGCCGACAAGCCTTCGCCGGTTGGTCCTTGTGCAGTTTGCTGGTAACCAATATATAGTTGCTTTGCGCCAGGATTAAAAGTTAGTCCATCCAGGTACACCAACAGTTTGTTCAATTCAACAGAATTCATATAGTTTGAACTAAACCATAGGTCATTTACAGTCGGGGCTAACCCATCAGAATAAGTCCACAATTTCATACCGGTACCTTCAACATCCAGTTCTTCGAGATTTGTAAATAAGTCAGCATTATGAAATGCCGTTACATGACAGGTAAGAGAAAAGTCAATGCCTATATTTACCACCTGGATTAAGGAATAGTTATTGAAGGAACAGGAAACATGATAAACACCTGAAGTAGTATAAGTATGGTCGGGCGTATAGCTTGCTGAGCCGGAAAAATTTTCGGAAGAAGTTCCGTCACCCCAATCTACGGTAAGAAGGTAAGTTGAATATCCGCGTATTTGAAATTTTAAATGGGTATCGTTGTTTGAATTATCAACGATGAAATTAAAGTTGGAATCAATTGCGGTGTTTACTATGGCCAGCAGGCTATTTTTACTGGCGTCTGCCGGAAGCTTGTATACATCTCCGCTAATCAATCCCGACTTTAAAGCGCTGTCCTGGTTAGCGAAAGTTGGAACAGCGCTTAAGTTTATATTTGCTACTTTTATCTTATTTGTTGTAGCATTACCAGTATTGGTAATGTCCTGTAAGTTCAATTTTGAATTAAGAGAGTTAATCAAGGCGGTATCCAGGCCACTCTTAACTTTCAAAACGTATTTATGTTGTGCGCATAACAGCGTGGTGAGCAATAGTAATACGGAAGTTAAAATTATTTTCATTTTATTTTTTTTGGTGCCTTTCCTTAAAGAAGCGATAAATATTTAGTCTTTCTTTAAGTAGGTTTATTTATCAATCGTGGGTTATTGTCCAGCCTTTAGAAGTTAAAGAGGTTACTGCAGCCGCTCCGGCTCCTGTAGGCGGAGCAGATCCGCCCTGCACTATATTAAGCCTCTTGGCGCCAGCGTTGAACGTTAAGGAATCCAGGTATACTAGTATGGTATTTACTTCCGTTGAGTTTAAACGACAATAGTTAACATAAAGTTCATTTAAAGTGGGTGGTAAATTCGGCGTAAAGGAAGTTAAATTATTATCAGATACATCCAGTGTGATTAATCCGGATGGCAGAACGGGATTGAAAGAAGTAAAATTATTTTGATTAGCCGATATATTTACAACAGTAGGCGGAAAGGCAATAGTGTCCGCATTTCCTATTTGTAAGTTTGCAATTGAAAACTTGTAAAGGCTGGAAAAAATAGAAATATTATGAATAGCAATTACTTTAATTGACGATGCCCCATTATTGATAAACACTTCCCTCGTTTTACTGTAATCATTAGCTGTAATGATCGGATTGAAGAAACCATGCATAGCAAATGTATGCGTCAAGGTATAACTTGAACTATTTTTAAAACTGCTGTCAATAGTACCATCACCCCAATTTACTACCAGATTAAAATTACCATTCCAGCCATCTATTTTTACTGTCTGTACAGCAGAATTTCCATCTGTATTGTCAACTACATAGTTAAAATAAGGAGAGGAAGTAGTGGAAGGTGTTGTTGTAACTACTTTTACAACATTTCCAGTACGGTAATAGTCCCATAAAGACAAATGGCCATTTACCACCGCAATAGAGTCATTTGCATAATTTCTGTCAGAAAGATTGACTGCTTTCAACGGATCGGTACCTACTTTAATAAGATATTTATGCTGTGCATAAGTGAGCGTTACATTCAAAAAAAGTATGAGGAGCAAAAAGTATTTCATAAAATATAAGTGATTTAATTTTCAAGCGTTTTAGAACTTCCCGTGCTATCAGGGGTTTATAATTTGCCAGTTAACCGTGCTGTTATCCGTTGCGGAGGTTGAATTAATTACAAAAGAGGTATTATCGATAATACTTGCAGTTGGTGCAGATAAAAATCCCTGAGTTCCCGACGGAGTATTTACACTTACAAAGATTTTGGCGCCGGTTTTTATGTAGGTTGTGTTTACAGTAACAGTTCCCGATGTAAGGGTAGCAGTTCCGTTGGCAATTAAAGGATTTTGATATGCATGCCAAAAACCGTTACTATCCTTGCCGATTAATGATGGTGCTATCCCATCTGTGCTATCCAACGCGAAATACATTTTTCGAGTAGAATCAGAAATAAATAGTGTGTTATCTAATGTCGCATTAAACCCTGCATTATATCCTATTCCTATATTGTTGTTATGCATAGAAGCTCCTCTTAATGCCGATGAACCTATTGCTGTATTATTATTGCCAGTGTACACTGTTGCGTTAGGCCCGTTCAAAGCGGATACCCCTATGACTGTATTATTGAATCCATTTAAATAAGGTGCAGCCAGGGCTCCGATTATTGTATTGTCCCCACCCGCTGTATTACTATAAAAAGCAGTATAGCCTATTGCCGTGTTTCTATAACCAGTTGTATTTTGATATAAAGCAAATGGTCCGTCCGCAAAATTTTTAATACCGGTTGAGACGTTTTTCAACGCGCTGTATCCAAACGATTGATTATATGATCCTGCGGATTGGACAAAACCTGCAATAATATTATTCACTTTAAACACTAAAGGTTGATTGTCCGTTGTTCCTATGAAATTGACAGAAGCATTTGTTCCTGCATTACCCTTCAAATTCCAGGAAAATGCTTTTGCAGAAGCTATGCTATCATCTAATTGAGACTGTGTGATACCACCTGCCCCTCCTATTGAGTTTTGATACACATGCCAATATCCATTATTATCTTTCCCTACAACAGAAGGTGCAGTTCCTTCTGCACTATCCAGTTTAAATTGCAAATGATAGGTACTATCTGATATATAAAGTGTATTACTACTTGTAGAGCTACTTCCTGCTAGTGATCCTAATCCAATATTATATTTATTATTCCAATTATCTGATAGAGCGCCATAGCCAAATGCAGAATTATATGATCCTCCTATATGAATACTACTCCCAACTTGATTCATAGATTTAGACCCCATAGCAGTATTACCAACACCTGAGCTATTAAATCCCATAGACGACCACCCATTGGCAGTATTATCATGTCCATCTTCATTATTATAAAGTGTTGCATATCCAATAGCATTATTATTATACCCTGTACCATTTCTTCCTAATGCTGCAGAGCCTATTGCAGTATTCTTTATACCTGTAGAAGAATCAGGTGTAGTCAAAATACCTAGAGAAAAATTATATGTACTTGACGTACCAATGTACCCTGATAATTTATTATTCACTTTAAACACTAAAGGTTGATTGTCGGTTGTTCCTATAAAATCGGACGAAGTAGTGCCTGCATTTCCTGTTAAGTTCCATCCGGCCCCGTTACCCGAGTAATTGGGTATGTTTAATGTGTCGCCCGAAAGTGTCGCATTGCCATTAATCCCTGTGGTCGTAAGAACTATTCCGGGAAGGGTAGGTTTATTTTTAATAAAATCTGCTTGTTGGCTATCAGTCTCATTCCAATCCGCCTGAATGCCCGCATTTCCATTACTTACACCAAAGAATGCAACCGTATCACTTACACCACTTGTTTTTTGAAATATTAAAGTCGAATCATTCTGCTGAAAGATATCACTATATGTCGTATCGGCGTTATTACCCATCCCCCACACTTCAAGCGTATCTGGCGGGTGGTTGTTTCCGTCAAATATCACCTGTGTTGAATCGGCATTCACAGACATTCTTGTGTATGCAGAATCGGCACCACCTCCTTCAAACAGAAATATCGTACTGTCTCCATTGGCTTTCTTAAGAGAATAGCTTGTGTCAGACATCTGATGTGAGCTATGATAAGAAATAGGGTCAGTATTCTGAGCAAAGGCTGCTGATGTAAAGACAAATAAAAATAAAAGAATTTGGATCGTTTTCATATTTTATAATTCAGGTAATGCGAGTAAAAGTTTTTAGAATAAAAGCATTCATGAAATGCATATGGAAGCCATATTTTAGCCTTGGAATAATAAGTGCTCTTTTGCATATTGTATTTTCGAAGGAAGATCAGGGAGGCGGAAAGGGTATCTATAAAGGGATTGTATTGGTTAAGGTGGACAACTGACGACTGGCCATCGACAACCGAAGAGTCACTGGCCGAAAGCTTACTCCTGAAAGCCGTATAAACAGAATCAATATTTTCATGGCGGACATAACCGGAATGTGCTTTCAGCGCTTTGCGCTGCAACCTCTTTTCCTGCGGTTCCATCTTATGTAAATACCGTGCAGTCTTTTTAGAAAGGTCACTTTCTATAGATGAATACTTTCTTTGAATCTTAGCAAGGAAACTCGCCGGAACGTTTTCTATATTTCCGGCAATGCTGTCTGTAGTTTGTGCGCCACCTGACTTGAAGCCAAAAAGCAGGATAGGCAGTATCTGGTAAACGTGTTTTCTCAAAGGTTAGATTTTATGATCAGGATAATAAGGCAATGCCATCATTAAAAAGATCAGAGCATAAAAGTAGAAACTATTTTCAATAATCAAAATGTTTTGCCAAATTTTTTTTAAAGGATACATGTGAAGTAACCTATGATTATATACCTGAATCCCATTTCTTAAACGGTTTACTTTTATTATCCTTAAAATTAATTCTGCATTTTTCTGCTGAAATTTAATTGCCGGATCACCGGAATTTCCTTTTCTTTGTTCCTCCATTTCGTAATTATGCGGCCTGACTATCCTTCCAAAATCTTTAACGACAGGGTAAACAACTATTGCTGCCTGATGCAAACCCTTGCCGCTGCTCCTTCCATCGATTCTAAGAAGGCTTCCTTTTAAGTAAATTTTGCCAATACGGATTATTGGTATAAGTGAGTTATGTACACATGAGTCATTACTCATTTCTTCCGCTTTTTTGAACAAAGCCTCTCTTGATTTTAATAAGTCAATCAACTTCTAATTTTTTTTCAATGAATGATTCTCTGATAACAAAAGCTTCCCGCGGAGCCATAGCGGGGCAATATTTTGATGATCTCATCACAAATCCGGAAAACTATTATTACCAGCTTTTGCCGGAAGACCTGATCATGCAGGCAGTGGAAAAGGGTGAAGGGTTTTTGAGCAGCACCGGCGCATTGGTGATCAGCACCGGTGAATTTACCGGAAGAAGCCCCAAAGACCGGTTTATCGTTAAAGATGCGCTGACCGGTTCTTCCATCGACTGGAATGAACTGAATCAGCCTATAGAAGAAAAATATTTTATGCAGCTTTTTGATAAAATGATGGCATACCTGCAAGACAAAAAATTATGGGTGAGGGATTGCGCGGTTTGCGCCAAAGAAGCCTATCAAATCAATATAAGGGTAGTAAATGAAAACCCCTGCTGTAACCTTTTTGCCTATAACATGTTCCTGCGTCCTCGTGAAGAAGAACATGAGCTTCCAACACCCGACTGGCATTTGATACAACTTCCCCGTTTTTTTGCGAACCCGCTCAAAGATGGCGTCCGGAGCCCGAATTTTGTGATCATAAATTTTACCCAAAAAATAATACTTATCGGGGGCACTCAATACACAGGTGAAATAAAGAAGGCTGTTTTCAGTATGTTGAATTTTACTCTTCCTAAAGACCGGAATGTGCTCACTATGCACTGCGCAGCCAACGTTGGCAAAGAAAAAGATACCGCCCTTTTTTTTGGCCTGAGCGGCACCGGCAAAACGACCCTAAGCGCCGATCCTGAAAGAAAGCTCATCGGTGATGATGAGCACGGTTGGGATGAAGATTCCGTATTTAACATTGAAGGGGGCTGCTATGCCAAAACCATTCATCTTGATCCGGATAAGGAGCCTGGTATTTTTAAGGCCATCCGGTTTGGCGCCCTGGCAGAGAATGTTTGCTTTTTTGGCAACAGCAATGTGATAGATTTCAGCAGCAAAAAAATAACGGAGAATACCAGGGTAAGCTATCCCCTGGAATATATGGATAACGCTGCCAGGCCTTCTGTAGCAAGCATGCCTGCCAATATATTTTTCCTTAGCGCCGATGCCTTTGGGATTCTGCCTCCCGTAAGCCAGCTTACGCCTGCCCGGGCGATGTACTATTTTATCAGCGGCTACACGGCCAAAGTGGCCGGCACAGAAAAAGGAATTACAACGCCTCAGCCCACTTTCAGCGCCTGTTTTGGCGCACCTTTCTTACCGCTTCATCCCGTGCGGTATGCTCAAATGCTGGGTGAAAAGATAGAAAAGCACCGTGTAAAGGTATGGCTGATCAATACCGGCTGGACAGGTGGGGAATATGGTGTAGGAACAAGAATTCCGCTGGAATACACAAGAGCCATCATCTCAGCGGTACTCAATGGTAAACTGGACAGCGTGGCCTTTCACCGGCAACCGGTATTTGGATTGATGATCCCTTCACATTGCCCGGGAGTTCCTTCCCGTTTGTTGAACCCCGAAGATGCATGGCAGAATAAAGAGGCTTATGCAAAGGCGGCCCATAAATTAGCAGGCTTTTTTGCCGCGAATTTTAAAAAATTTGTCGGGTTGGTAAGTAAAGAGATTGAATCGGCCGGGCCAGTTGTTTACTGATAAAAAGTATATTTACTGATAATGATTCAAAGTATGGTCAACAGAAAAGTATTAACGCTTGATGAGTTTACGCTTCGCGAAATGAGGGCCTTCCCAAAAGCTACCGGCGAGCTGGCTGGCCTGTTAAGAGATATTGGCCTTGCCGCCAAACGCATCAATGTGGAAGTGAATAAAGCAGGGCTGGTAGATATTTTGGGAAACACGGGAGAGGTAAATGTCCAGGGCGAAGAGGTAAAGAAAATGGATCAATACGCCAATGAACAGCTTACGGGTGTTTTACAGCATGGCATCAGTTGCGCTGGTATTGCGAGTGAAGAGCTGGATGATTTTGTGGCTTTTGACAATCCTGCCAGCAGGAATGCCAAATACATCTGCCTGTTCGATCCGCTTGACGGCAGTTCCAACATGGATGTGAATGTTTCTATTGGCACCATTTTCAGCGTTTACCGTCGCATAACTAAGGTGGGCTCCCTGGTAACAATGGAAGACTTTTTGCAACCCGGCCTCAGGCAGGTGGCCGCAGGTTATATTATTTATGGTTCTTCCACCATCCTGGTATATGCTACTAAAAGAGGCGTGAATGGGTTTACGCTTGATCCTTCCATCGGGGAATTTTGCCTGAGCCACCCGGATATCCGTTGCCCTGAAAGCGGTACCACTTATTCAGTAAATCATGGTAACTTTTTTCAGTTTGAACAAAGAGTTCAACAATACATTACGCTATGCCAGCAAAAAAATAAATACAATGGCGGGCCGTACACACAAAGATACATCGGCAGTATGGTGGCTGATGTACATCGTAACTTAATCAAAGGAGGCATTTTTATTTATCCCGTCACTTCTAAAAATCCAAACGGCAAATTAAGATTGCTTTATGAATGTAACCCTTTGGCTTATATGGTGGAGATAGCCGGTGGCAGAGCCACAGATGGCCGTCAGCGGATCCTTGAAAAAATCCCTGCCGAACTGCACGAGCGTTCCCCCTTATTTATTGGCAGCAGGCTGATGATGGATGAACTTGAAAAATGTTAAGGGTTTAGCTATAGAAACTATAGCCTGGGCAACAAGATTACACTCGCCTTTTGTCCGCCGTATTATTCAAACTGCTTCCTACTTAATGATTAGGAGCTTGTTTTTTAACCAGGGTTCTACGAACCGCAACAACATGCAATGATGCGTGTTTTTTGCTGCCTGCTGTGTGCTTGACAAAAACTGTAATCATCACCATAAGGTAGTCCCATACGCAAACTATCTAACCTCAAATCATTGTAATGAAGCAGGCTAAGCATATTATGTTACGGCGTGCCTGCTCCTGCAACAAAAGAGCTTCCGGCATGACGAATATCAGCCGAAGCTTCAAACAATCAACTCTTCATGCGACGCTCAGCCAGCCCAACTGGTTAGGCTCAACAAGATGTACCTCTCCTTCATCATCTACAAATATTATTTTAGATGCAGTTGCAAAGGAATAGAGTTTCATTGCATTGGAAACCTTTGCTTTTACCATCAGTCTTTCGCGGTTTTTTTCAATGGTACGCGTGCTCAGGAACATTTTCTTTGCAATTTCCCGGTTTGTCAATCCCCTGCAAACATATAAAATGAGAGTCTTTTCGCGCTCGGTAAACAAATCATCTGAGTTACCGGCAAACTGCTTACCGGAATTGGATTTTGCAAGCTTTACTGAAGTGTCAGCACAAAAATAGGGTTGCCCCTTGCTTACCGAATTGATGGCAGCCACCACCTCCTCTTTGCGGGAGTTTTTGATCAGAAAACCCATCGCTCCCGCCTGGAGCATGTCTTTCAATAAATGCACATCATTGAACATAGAAAATCCTATCACGCCAACCTGTGGAAATTTTTGCGTAATAATTTTGGTGGCTTCCATTCCGTTCATCACCGGCATTACAATATCTGTTAATACTACATCCGGTGTATAAACTTCCGTCAGGTGAACCAGTTGCTCCCCATTGGTGACGCAAGCGATAAGATGGATATGCGTGCATTTATCTATTAGCGAAGTAAAGCCATCCCTGAAAATCTCATGGTCATCCGCTAAAAGAATATTGATTGATTGGTTAGTCATGGTTTCCATTTTATTTTATTGGAAATTGAATGTGATAACGGGTTCCGTTTCCAACCCGCGATTCGACAGATAATTCCCCACCCAATAGGTCTGCCCGCATTTGTAAATTTTGAAGGCCGCGCCCCGGTGCTTTGCGGATCGCCTCTTTGTAATCAAAGCCTGCGCCGTTATCAAACGAACGGATTACGATGCTGCCTTTAACTTCGCGCAATTCAATTTGAAGTATTGTCGCCCTTGCATGCTTGACGGTATTAAAAATGATTTCCAGGAGCATGCGATATACATGAATCTGGGCCTGATCTGGTACCTGAAGCTCTTGATCCGCTGTTAACAACACCTCTAATCCGCCCGTCGAAGTATGTTGCTCTATAAATTCTTCTACTGCAATCAGCAGCCCTTTACGCTTCAAAAGCGACGGGCTAAAATTATAAGCGATGGCCCGTATCTTTCGTATGATATCATCCATCTGCTCTAATGACCGGGCCATGTTTGATTCGTCCTTCTCAGTCAACACATCAATTGCCGACAGCCGCAATTTAATCCCCGCAAGCATGGGGCCCAACTCATCATGAAGGTCCAGCGAAATCCGCTCACGCTCATTTTCAATGGATGAGATCACAGCTTCGAGGTTTGTATTTTGCAATCTTCGGAATCTCCGCTGGGCTGCGATAACCGAAAGGATAAAATATACTATAATACTCCCAATGATCAAAGCGGCTATAACTATAGCCCGATAAAGCGTGGTTTCGGCGGGATACATAAGATAGCTATTGCATAAATAATATTGGTCAAAACATTAATCCACATCATTAATAGGTACACATCCATTCTGAAAGCCTTTGTGGAATTAAGCCCGTATATCCAGAATACTTCCACCAGGATCTTATAGGTGAAGTAAATGGTAAAGCTATTACAAATAAGAAATATAGGATTCTTAATCAGGCTTCTGCGTGAGGTAAAAATCAACCCATTGTTCAAGTGGATACTCATAAGCACAATCATAAGCGAATACAGTAGGCGGAAATTAAGATTTACATTTAAAACACCATGCCTGTTTCCATGTTCCGCCAACCACACAATAACAACCCCTCCTCCCAGCATATAAAATCCTTTTCTGAAACCCGAAAAAAAATTCCATTCTTTAAATTGCCACAATATCAGCAGCGCTTCAGTTAAAATATAGACATTATTGTTAAAAATAGTACTACTTCCCATGTACGAGCTAATCAGGCTTACTATTTCATTGATAAGCCCTGTCCAGATAAAAAATACGAACGGGTAGAATGATCGTTCGATATTCCGGAACCGGATCCCGGCTAACAAGGCCGGGACACAAATCGTAAAGCTAAGTAGTACTACCTGGTAATAAGTCATGCAATTTGTTTACTTATTTAGCGGCGAATCCGGCGGGCAAAAATCCGGGCATCGCTGTCCTTCTTCGAAGACGAAATCGTCTGTCGTTGACTGCATGGTTACAGAAAGTGGCAGGATGTCTTCATTTGATTCATTGACTCCTACAAGTATCGCATGACATTGTAAAGAATCGTCCATCCCGTAATAAATACGCATCCCGGCACAATCCTTTATCGATAGCAGTTGCTCGATGGCTGCACGGTTAAAAGTTTCATTTCTTGCCAAAAGGTTCTTACCCCGGTACTCTGGCGCCAATATGCTTTCATAGTTTGCGCGGTAGCGGTCGGTCATTTGTTCGGCAATTTGCAATGGAATGTGATGATCAGTAGCTGGTAGTGTGGTTACAATACTCATAAAAAAAGGTTTTGTTGAGCAGGCAAGATGTAGAATTTATTTTAAAAAAAATACCGTAGTTCTACCCTATTTATTGGGTATTCCTACGTATTTACAACAAAAAGACTTTTTACCACCATCTTATCAGCTTTCTAAACACCCAATATTTTTTTTGCACTTGTTCCTTTCCAAAAAAGTATTTGCTGCCACCGGGCATTCACCCTCCTTTCTTTCATGAAGCTCGTGAATGTATCGTTGGTCACTGTTCTTCATTCCTTTCATTCCCGGGGTGGGCTTCAGCGCTATCACTTCGCAAAAAATCGTATTTACCACCTTGTGCTACTTAATATTTCCATTTAAATTGGCAATATATTTTATATCCTTCAAAAATCATTATATGCCAATCGAACTACTTACGTTAAACGACCTCGAAAAATTTAAACACGAACTGCTTCACGAAATTACATTGGTGGTTCAATCCAAAGCATCCATTGAAAAAAAGCTTTTAAAAACAAAGGATGTGTGCCAGATACTCAGGGTAAAGCCCGGTACGGTTCAAAACCTCCGTAAAAAGAAAATCCTGCGCTTCAGGAAGATCGGAGGGACCATTTATTACAACTACGAAGACATCTACGCTATGTTGAAGTAAGCTGTTCCTGTAAAAAAAAGACGGCTTTTCACAGCCGTCTTTCGGTTTATCTTCGCCACTTGCGGATACAATACCGGAGTGCGAGCGACACAAAAAAGCTGGCAATTGCACCGATCCCGGCAAGAACAACAGACTTGATGATGTCGCCAGTACTGATATTGTAAAGCAAAATTGTGATGATCCCGCCAAGGGTACCATATTTTGTGTGGCCACTAAAACTTGGATCGGTCATACAATTATTCTTTTTCTTCTTTTACCGCTGCCTGGCTTACCGCGGTAATCACACCGCCTGCAACAGCAAGGTAGCCTCCAATATTGGCAATTATAACAGGGAGCGTTATCGGCGCAGCAAGTAGGGTAGCCCCGATGCCTGCCAGGGTCAGCCCCACATTGCGTAGTTTCTTAAAAAATATTGGGGTAGGTTGCCGTAACCTCTGGGTAATTTTTTTCATGAGTTTTTCTTTTAATTGTGATAAAAAACAGGCTCGCGGCTGTTAAAAGCGATGGATAGAATTATTTATTTTTTCCATGGCTCGTTACAAATCGAGAACCTTTGGCTATTCCTGTAATTATGGAAACCGGAGCAATACAACCGGTGTCTTCCCCAGGTATACACGCAACACGGGCAGAGTTATTTTTCCATGGCAACTCACTTGTTGCGCAAATGGTAATGCCGTTAAGGGCAATGGCCCCGTTCGTTCCCCCGGAAAAATAGTCGCGTTGTAGCTCCGGTTCCATAGTTATCAGGTTTGAGGGTTAGTCTTTGTTAAAGTACAGAAGCATTAAACTCCGGAAGCTTTAACAATAGCGAGGGCATTGAATGCACCGTTTTTCAATGGATACATGGAGCCATTTACCTCCTGGAAAAATTCAATCCCCAAAAGAATAAACAGCGGATGGGTGCTGTTAGGGGTTACTTCATGCGAATGAGTCAGTAAAGTGGTGGCTACATTATCTAATGCTATGGTATCCGAGCTTTTAATATCAGCTACGCTCGTACCTTGCACAAAATCTGTCTCCACACCAGCAGAATGTAACTTGAAATGGGTAGCCCCTGCGGGAGCGGCAACCATGCTTACCGGATCAAATGCCGGAACTTCTGCAATAAGCGAACCGGTAGTCCTGTTAATTTCTGCCGTAAACGGTGCATACAATGTTGCGCTTAGCTTACTGTTCAGGTTGAAGTCGAAATCCTGTAGCAGTGTTATATTGCCATTGAGTATATTCCGCATACCGCGGGCATTGATTGGGTCAGACTGCACTACCAGCATCATCTGCCGGGTAAGCCGGGCTACCATTTTGCTGTCGGCGGTATTTTGTAACAGTGACCGTACCGCATTTCTTAAATATTTACTTGCCTTGCCCGCGCGTCCAAATTCCTGTCCGTTTTCACGGGTGCGTTGAAACGCCGGGTCTGTCGCAAGTCTCTTCGCGTCAATGCCGCCTTTTTCTCTGGCCAGGTAACCATCCTTCGATTTGTAGAAGGTAATATTGCCAACTGTTCCTTTTAACTGTAAAATCCCTTTTTGTTGTGCCATGATTTTTAAAATTTAAAATTGATGCTTCCGTTATCAAGGCCCGGAAACAATAAGCCTGTCATCATGATGTTTGCAATTGCAATACAATTTTAGCTGGCCATCCCCGTTACTGCAAATGCAAGTGCCGTTTATGCCGATTTTGCAACAAAAGATGCCAAAGCGCATCGTTGTTTATGCAAAGGATGTAGAAAATATCACTGGCAGAAAGTCCCGTACAGCAAGAAAACTATTGGAGCAGGTAAGAAAACACTTTGGCAAAAACAAAGACCAGTTTGTAACCGTCAGAGAGTTTAGTCAGTTTACCGGAATAGAAGAAGAGCTCATAAGGGAGTTTTTGCTTGGATAAAACCATCCTGCTATAAAAAATATAAAAGCAGGAAAATATGGCCTACCAAAATATTATTTGATACGTTTTGATGCTGTTCCGCTTCTTAGGCAAATTTTTTTCTACAGGAATTGATTTATATAAAACAGGTTGGAATAAATAAACTCATTAGTCTTATGAATACAAAACACACTGCAATGAAACTTACATTACTTTTCCCACTGGTCACCTTTAAAAAAGTAAAACGCAACCTCGTGTTTCCGGATTCTTTAGCCCGGTTTAGTTACCTGGTGTAGGGAAGTACAGTTTGTATAGGAGAGATGGGGATTCTTAGGAATAGTCGTGGCTTCGTTCGCTGCGCTCACAGATCCACTCATTCAAAATTTCGTTTGACTAAAGGAAAAAAATTGGCCCCTGTAAAAACAAGAGCCGCTACCAAAACTAACTGCTTATGTTAGAGACATCAAATATACCTGTTAAAACAAAAAATGTCTTAATGTAAAACGAAAATCTTTAAAAATTGTTGCTTTATTCCTAAAAAGCCATTTCCATTTATTCTTTACTTTTTACCACCTACTGAATTGCAATTTTTAGAATAATCGATTACGAAGATATCAGCCCGGAATTAGTTAACGTTGATTGATTTAAAAACAGAACGCTTCAATCACAGCCATGCAGGACAGCTTAATATATGGGTTGGCTTCGAAAAACTCGCGAAGCGATGGTCTTTTCCTCGAACTTATGGAACCGATTATGGAACCGATCCCATAATACCTTTAAAAACAACAACAATCCGCGCATATTTTGTTTCGTCTGAGCAGCGTCGAAGAATGTATCAGACAAAAGAAAAGACAAAAATATCCTTACGGGAATACTTCTCTTTCAAGAGAAAAGTGACAAGAAAATAATAGAAGGATTGTTTAACATTCCTTGAATGGCAGACGCTCGTGCTAAAGGAATATGCCGCCATCTTCTCCCCGGCAATCAGCACAGAAGGCCTCGAGTAGAATGCCTCGGTGAAATGCGATACCACTTTTAATAAAGCACATTGGTTAAAGTGATCCCATTTGATGGTATATAACCGGTGGGGGAATATAACTTTTGAAACAAATAAGATTAATAAGGCTGGGACGGCAGTTTTAATGGTGAGCCTTGTGCTCAAGGCAGTTATGTATGGATAATACGTTTTACAGATGCCGACCGGATTTACACCGAACGGTGGCAAAAGTTCCTTCCAGGTAATGGTTATTACAAAAGGAAGGTTCAGGTAATTATAGGTAATGCTGCTTATCTTCTCATTATTATCAAGCTTAAGATTACCATTGCCATCATAAGAATAATCTGTGCTTCCTTTGGTAGCAACATACACCAATACTTTTAAAAGCAGGCTGGATAACAGTTTAAAATGTGTCCTTGCGCTTTAAGAAAGCCTTCGTTGCAAATAGGACTGGTTAAGAGAAAATAGCATCATATTGAAAAACAGTTGGTAAAGAAAGATACTGACGTAAGCTTTTGCCGAAGGCAAATACCTGGCTGAACAACAAACAATAAATCAATTACCTTTATAAAATTGAATAGTGTCTTGCCCCTATAAAACCAAATATAAAAA
This sequence comes from Ginsengibacter sp., assembly GCA_051954975.1. GTDB lineage: Bacteria > Bacteroidota > Bacteroidia > Chitinophagales > Chitinophagaceae > Ginsengibacter. The sequence continues at coordinate 527,614 of JBQCHE010000003.1, forward strand.
CCCTGTTTATCAGATTCAGTAATTATGAAAACAAAACCCCGTATTTAAATAAACGGGCGTGACGGCTTTTTTTATATCATCATTTAATAAAACAAATTGAAAAAGCATCTGCTGCTTCTGCTTGTATTTTTTTCGTTATCTGTTTGCCATGCATTTTCCCAAACAGTTTATATTACCAAAACCGGTAAAAAATATCATGTACAAACCTGCGGTTATCTAAGCAGGAGTTCTATTGCCATAAGCCTTTCTGATGCGATTGCGGCGGGATACACACCATGCAGCGTTTGCGATCCTCCCGTTAAAGTAACCGATGGAAATTTCCAAAAGTTATCAGCCAGCCCGGGCGTAACTGCCAGGCGAGCGATAGCTGTCCAATGTTCCGCTAAAACCCAATCGGGTACCCGCTGTAAAAGAATGACCAAAAGCCCTAATGGACTTTGTTGGCAACATGGTGGCGATTGATTTTAAGAACTGCTGTCTCTTTGTCCTCTTCTCAGCAACATCTCACAATAGTGGACGTCGCGTGTAATGAATTCTTCTTTCCAGGTATGCGTCACACCAAACATTGACAAATAAAAAATCTTTTTATTTGTTGCCTGCCGGAACTGATACCAGGCAGGCTTCACTGTAAACAAAAAGGCATGGCTTGGAAGACGGTGATAAGTTGTATTTTGTAAGTTTTGTAACTAAGCGTATTGATTAATTTATGATTTCTTGAAGAGCACGGATACGCTTTGCCAAAAGCCAGGCTGCATATCTGTGAGTAATAACTTGCCTCATTTCTTCATAAACGAAAGCCCCACAGCTTAGAAGGCTGTTGCTCTACTCTTTTGTTCAACACCTGATATTAAGCCAGGCAATAATTTGCTGAGTCGCTTCAGTTTGAATGCGGATCTAAACAAAGCCGTAAGCGTTTTTGTAAATGCATTAGTTTTTATCTCATCAATTTCATTTGAAAGCTTTTTGATATCTGCTTTCAGTAAAACGACTTCTTTTAAAAAAAAGAAGCTCTTGTAGAAACAAGAGCCGTTACCAAAACTAACTGCTTAGAGCGCACAAATATCTTGATTTTTTCTTTTAAAATATCTTTTTCTATTGCAGGTTCTCTTCTCAGCAACGTCTCACGACAGCGGACGTTGCATGTAATGAATCTTCTTTCAGGTATGTTTCACACCTAACATTGACAAATAAAACATCTTCTATTTGTTGCCTGCCCAAACCGGTACAGGCGGGTTTTACTGTAAACAAAAAGGCATGGTTTGGAAGACGGTGATAAGTTGTATTTTCTAAGTTTTCTAATTACTAACCGGATTGATTTAGTTGTATGATTTTTTGAAGGGCACGGGTACGCTTTGCCAAAAGCCAGGCTGCATATCTGTGAGTAAATGGTAAAGGAAATGCAGTATTAGCCAGGACTGTATATAACCGTTGTTTTTATATTTTTTTCGAGACATGTAAGGCCTAAAATGATATAGTATGAGCCCACCTTCTTTTCATCCAAAAAATCCATTAAATTGCCACTACTTTAAAACCCAAGCCAACAACTAAATGTCAGAAGATCAAAAACGAATACTCGAACAACAACTTTGGAATATCGCTAATACACTCCGTGGCAAAATGAATGCGGACGAATTCCGGGATTATATCCTGGGATTTATTTTTTATAAATACCTCAGCGAAAAAATGGAACTTTTCGCCAACGAAATTTTGACACAGGATAAAATAAAATTTCTCGATATCAATGCAAAAACAAAAAATTCCAAAGAATTCCTGGAAGCCATTAAAGAAGAAGCTTTGCAGAAGTTGGGGTATTTTCTAAAGCCGGAAGAACTATTTACTGAAGTGGCCAAAAGAGGCAGAGGCGATAATGATGAAAATGAAAATTTTGATGAAAGCAAAACCAATTTCATTTTAGAAGATTTACAAAATATTCTTACCAATATCCAGCTAAGCACGATGGGCACGGCCAGCGAAGAAGATTTTGACAATCTCTTTGAGGATATGGATTTGAACAGCTCCAAACTTGGGAAGACACCGGCTGCCAGGAATGCAATTATTGCAAAAGTGCTCACACACCTTGATAAAATTGATTTCAATTTAGATAGCTCCGATGCTGATGTATTGGGTGATGCTTATGAATATTTAATAGGGCAGTTTGCCAGTGGCGCCGGGAAAAAAGCAGGAGAATTTTATACACCGCAACAGGTTTCTAAAATCTTGGCGAAAATTGTCGCAACAGGGAAGCAAAAGCTAAGATCAGTCTACGACCCTACCTGCGGTTCTGGATCATTGTTGCTTCGTGTTGCAAGGGAGGTTAAAGAGGTAGGTAATTTTTACGGGCAGGAAATGAACCGTACTACTTACAACCTTGCGCGGATGAATATGATCCTGCATGGAGTGCATTACCGCAAATTTGATATTAAGCAGGAAGATACGCTCGAAAGGCCACAGCATATTGAAATGCAGTTTGAAGCCATTGTAGCTAACCCGCCTTTCTCGGCGCAATGGAGCGCCAATCCTTTGTTCACCAGCGATGACCGTTTTAGCCAATACGGAAGACTGGCTCCGGCGAGTAAGGCCGACTTTGCCTTTGTGCAGCACATGATTTATCATTTGGCCGAAAACGGAACAATGGCAATTGTATTGCCGCATGGGGTTTTGTTTCGTGGAGGAGCGGAACTACATATACGCAGGTATCTCATAGAACAGAAAAACTATTTAGATGCAGTGATTGGCTTGCCTGCTAATATTTTTTATGGAACCAGCATCCCCACTTGTATTTTGGTTTTTAAAAAATGCCGCGAAAATCCAGATGACATTTTGTTTATAGATGCAAGTAAAGATTTTGAAAAAGTAAAAACACAGAATATATTACGTGATAACCATATAGACAAAATCATTGACACTTACAGAAATAGAACAGCAATAGAAAAGTACAGCTATCTCGCTCCGCTACAGGAGATTTCTGAGAATGATTACAACCTTAATATCCCACGGTATGTGGACACTTTCGAAGAGGAAGAAGCAATAGATATCAAGGCAGTGATGCACGAAATAAAATGCCTTGAAGCCAAAAGAGCAGATTTAGATAAAGAGATTGAAGGCTATTTTAAAGAATTGGGATTGGTGTTTTCGTAATAATAAATAATAAAAGTAAATTATGAAATCAGAAGAAATAAAGCAATTATTTGACCAATTTGAAGCAGCGGCTGCAAAGTTGGAAGGTATAGAATGTTGGAGTGCAAGAGACATGCAAATCCTGTTGGGCTATAGCAAATGGGAAAACTTTGAAAAAGTAATTCAAAGGGCAAAAGATGCCTGTAAAAACGCAGGAGAGCAAATAGAAAACCATTTTCCTGACGTCAGGAAAATGGTCGAAATAGGTTCAGACACTGAACGCGAAATTAACGATATTGCTTTAACCCGTTATGCCTGCTACCTAATTGCTCAAAACGGAGATAGCAGAAAGGAACAAATTGCATTTGCTCAAAATTATTTTGCCGTACAAACCCGCCGGGCGGAACTGGTTGAACAGCGGCTTTTAGAATACGAAAGAGTAAAGGCTAGAGAAAAACTCAGCCAGACCGAAAAACAGCTTTCAGGCATTTTGTATGAAAGAGGGGTGGACAATCAGGGATTTGCAATAATCAGGAGCAAAGGCGACCAGGCATTATTCCGGCTCAATACCCAAATGCTCAAAAAGAAAATGAGCGTGCCCGACAGCCGGCCGGTGGCTGATTTTTTACCTACAATTAGTATAAAAGCGAAAGATCTGGCCGCGGAAATGACAGGATTAAACGTACAAAACAAAGACCTGAAGGGTCAAACCAAGATAGAAAAAGAGCATATAGACAATAATCAGGCGGTAAGAGATATGCTGACTAAAAGAGGCATAATACCTGAGAACCTGCCGCCTGCTGAAGATGTAAAAAAGCTGCAACGGAAATTGGATGGGGATGAGAAAAAACTATTGAAAGGGGATAAAAAGAAAAGCTAATTTTTTTTACTTATAAAATCCTTAATGTTCGTGGCGGTAACAAAAGAATAATCGAGATTATGACAGAAAAATTGAAAGGTAGTAGGGTTCCTAATAAAGGATGTGAACCGAGGATCAGATTCCCAGAATTTAAAGATGGCTGGGAAGCCAAGAAGTTGGGAAATTTATTGGAGTTTAAAAATGGAATTAATGCTTCAAAGGAAAAGTACGGCAGAGGGATTAAATTCATAAATGTATTAGACATTTTAAACAATGATTTTATTACTTACTCCAAGATAGTAGGAAGTGTAGATATTGATAGAATTACACTTGAAAAATATTCGGTAAAATATGGAGATATACTCTTTCAGAGGAGTTCAGAAACCAGGGAAGAGGTTGGAACTGCTAACGTTTACCTTGATAAAGAAAATACTGCAACGTTTGGTGGATTTGTAATAAGAGGTAGAAAAATTGGTGATTACGATCCTATCTTTTTTAACAAGCTTCTGAAAACAAATTCAGCAAGGGAGAGTATCACTTCAAAATCTGGAGGAAGTACTAGATATAACGTCGGACAAGATATACTTTCGTCAATAATTTTAAATTTTCCAATACTTCTTGAACAAAAAAAAATCGGTTCCTTTTTATCACTAATTGACGAAAGAATTAGGATCCAAATCAAAATAGTTTTACATTATCAATCCTTAATTCTAAATCTCAGAGATAAGATATTTAACCATAAAGTAAAGTTTGAGGATGGGCATGGAAAGAAATTTCCAGAGTGGCAAACTACAAACTTGAATAGTATTGCGAGAATATTTGATGGAACTCACCAGACACCCATATATGTTGACAAAGGAATACCGTTTTACAGCGTTGAAAATGTAACCGCCGATAATTTCAATGATACAAAATTCATTAGTGAGGACGTTTTTCAAGAAGAGAATAAAAGAGTGGCACTTGAAAAAGGGGATATTCTAATGACACGAATTGGTGATATTGGAACAGTTCGTCTTATTGATTGGGACGTTTGCGCTTCATTCTACGTTAGTTTAGCATTGATAAAACCATCTAAAGGGTGCGATTCCGAGTATTTAGCTCAATATCTTTCTACTAAAAAATTCCAAAAAGAATTATGGGATAGAACAATTCATGTTGCTTTTCCTAAAAAAATTAATCTTGGTGAAATTGGTAAATGTATAGTTTTAATACCTTGTATTGAGGAGCAAAAGAAAATTGCTAAATTTCTTTCTTCAGTTAACAAAAAAATAGAAGCGGAAAAGAAAATATTAGAGCAATACGAAAATCAGAAAAAATATTTAATGCAAAATATGTTTATATAAACATTTGATGTAGAAGATATTGTTTTTGTTTTGTAAGTAGATTTAAAATAGCTGTTTCAATCTCTATCTTTTGATCAATAGTAGATAATAATTGAGCAACTTTAACTTGCTCATGAAGAATTGGAATTTGCATTTCAATTTTTTCAATTTCAGATTTACTAATTTCAGGAAAAGTAGAACCGTTTGCTCGTTTCTGTAATTGATATTTGTTTTCTTTAATCCAATTAAAGACAAAAATATTGTTGAAGTTTTCTTTAACGACCAAAGATTGAAATCCTTGATTTGTTGTGCATTCTTCCATAGCTATTGCAGCCTCACCAATGGTTGCCCTTGTTGTAAGTAAAATAGTTCCTTTGGGTAACATTTTGGAAGAAGAATTTTTTAATCCTAACTCCGTAATCGTTCTTTCGCTTTTTGACACGAAATTTGATTTTATTTCTGTGGGTGTAAACCATTGAATATTGCCCTTCCAATATTCACTTTTGTTTGTATCAGGGGTTCCTCCCCCAATTACCTCACAAACATCTCCCAACCTCATCTCTTTCCACTTCTCATTAAATTGTGGGAACCGCAATTGTTGAGAGAAAATCTTTTTACTTAACGCAGCTTTTAATACAGCCAAGCCCTCAATTATTTTGTTTTGGGTGTGAATGCGGGCAGCTATAAGGGAGAGTAAAGCTGAAATTCTATTTTGTTCATTTAAACTTGGAAAATAAAGCTGAATTCCCTTGATATTTTCAAAATTCAACCCTTCTCTGCCACTGCCTGTCTGCAAACTTTGGAAGACATTTTGCCCTTTTCCCGATGATAATATTGGTTGTACAAATCTTGGGTTACATTTTTCGTTTAACCTTATTATACATACATGTTGATTTACATTTCCGATTGAAAAATTATTAGGGACAACGCAACTTCTACCTAATGATGCACCAGTTATATTCAAAAGAATGTCATTTGGGTATACAACACTATTTTGCATTTTTTCATTAGTTTCTTCTGAAATGAAAACAGTATTTCCCAATTCTAAGCTGTCATTATTTACGTTTTGACTTCTAATAAAAATGACGCCTTCACTTGTGTAAATTGCTTCACCACCTAAAGGTGTTTTTCCGCTATTTATTTTTTCCGCCACCTCCCCCAACTTTTTCCTCATCCATCCTCCTCCAAATTCCTTAAATCTCAAATTAGGAACCTACAATTCAAATCTGTTATTCGTTACATAGAGGATATTATTTACCCTTTATTAAAATCCTATACCATTTGTTTGTATTCTTTTTCCTTTGTGATTTTTAATCTTAAAATCAAGTTCATGAACCAGCAAAAAACAATTTCAGAAATCGTAAATCTATGGAAAGCAGACAAAAAACAGTATATAAAAAAATCAAGTTTTTCAGCTTATGTGCTTTTAATTGAAAATCACCTGCTGCCCGTTTTTGGAGGCAAACATCAGATCGAGGAGGCAGAAGTACAAGCCTTTGTATTTCAAAAATTAGAGCAAGGTTTGAGCCACAAAACAATTAAAGACATCCTGATCGTCCTGAAAATGATACTTAAATTCGGGGCTAAAAATAAATGGATGGCATACCAGCCATTCGATATTCAATTTCCTACCGAACGGGAAAAACATAATCTCGAAGTATTGAGCCGTACGCATCAGAAAAAAATAATGCTCTATGTTCAGGAACACTTTACTTTTCGAAATTTGGGGGTGTATATCTGCCTTTGTTCTGGTATGCGGATTGGCGAAATATGCGCCCTTACGTGGGAAGACATGGACACCGATAATGGAATTATTAAAGTAAGAAGAACGATACAGCGAATTTATACCATTGAAGAAGGCATTCGTAAAACAGAACTCATCCTTGATACTCCCAAAACCAAAAATTCCATCCGGGAAATTCCGATGAGTAAAGACTTATTGAAAATGTTGAAGTCCTTTAAAAAAATTGTCAACGCCTCTTTTTTTGTTTTGACAAACGATGCCAAGCCAACAGAACCAAGAACCTATCGGGCTTATTATAAAAAACTGATGAAAGAATTGCAGGTTCCTGAATTGAAATTTCACGGGCTGAGGCACAGCTTCGCCACAAGGTGTATTGAAAGCAAATGTGATTATAAAACGGTGAGCGTTCTGTTAGGTCATTCCAATATCAGTACCACTTTAAACCTGTATGTACATCCTAACCTGGAACAAAAAAAGAAAGCCATCGACCAAATGTTCCGGAATTTAAAATGATGATACTGTTTATTCATTTTCCGGATTTTAAATTGCGATATATCCGCTCCTTCGGCTAAACAAAAAATCCTCAAATTTCTTCGTGTACTGTATGTGAAATTAATTTGGTATAACAGGAGATGAAAAAAGTAGAAGAGTGAAAAAAGGATTGTCGAAAAGGATGTTCGTCTGATTATGAAAATGGTTCAAATACCTCATTGGTCACTTCAAAAAAAGTTTTACCTTTGTGATAACAGTACCCGTTCAGCATACCGTAAGATCTGCTAGCGGGTCATTTTTTTTATAAGCTATGGCAAATAAACCTCCTTATTCCGTAGCAAACCAAATTGCACTGCTTAAGCAAAGAGGAATGCTTTTTCGAAATGAATCAGCAGCCGTTCATTTCCTAAAAAATATCAGCTATTATCGCCTCAAAGGCTACTAGTGGGATATGCAAACTGATTATGCGTTGCATACTCTGAAACCAAACACTTATTTTGAAGACATATTAGACCGATACACTTTTGACCGCCGTTTACGTCTTATATTGTTTGATGCTATTGAGCGAATAGAAATTGCATTGCGTACCAAAATCATTTATCATTTATCAATCGCTTATGGTGGATTATGGTATTTAAATCCGAATCTATTTCAAACTGCCCCATTACCTGCTAATCCTTTTATTACGATTCATCAGAACGCTTTGGAAGAGCTTAAAAAAGAGTTCAATCGCAGCCAGGAAATTTTTATAAAAGATGAGAAACGCCGAAATCCTCATCAGGATACTGATGCCTGGAAAATATTAGAAGTAGCATCGATGGGAACACTTTCAAAATTATATAAGAATCTAAAACACCAACTGCCCGAAAAGGCAACAATTGCCAGCGAAATGGGGTTAAACCTTCATAATGAATTGTCAAGCTGGTTAGAAGCGATTACCTACGTCCGGAATATTATTGCACATCATTCCAGGCTTTGGAGTAGAAATATGGTGAAAAGACCGATTTACAATTTGAACAATCCCTTGGGATTATGGATTAGAACTCCATTGCAGGAGATGCAGTTGAAAAAACCATTTTTAATCATTTCCTGCATGATTTATTTATGCAATGAAGTAACGCCTAATCATCAGATTAAAGCTAAAATATTGGCATTGTTTAATGAAAGTCCCAATATTCCAATATACAAATTAGGGTTTTTAAATAATTGGCGAAACGAGCCATTGTGGAAGTAATATGAGCAAACAATCAGAACAAATTCTTGAAGAACAATTAATCGGAAATCTCAAAAAGCTGGGTTACCAATATGTTGCCATCCATACGGAAAAGAATCTTCTTCTTAATCTGAAATCGCAATTAGAAAGACATAACAACATGACTTTTTCTGCTACCGAATTTGATAAAGTGCTGAACATTCTGAATAAAGGTTCTGTTTTTGAAAAAGCGAAAACACTCAGGGAGAAACAACACATTATCAGGGATAACGGCGACAATCTGTATTTTGAATTTTTGCAAACAGAACATTGGTGCCAGAATCAATACCAGGTAACCAACCAGGTAGCGCAGGAAGGCAAATATAAAAACCGGTACGATGTAACCATTTTAATCAATGGTTTGCCTTTGGTGCAAATAGAGCTCAAGCGCCGTGGTCTCGAAATGAAAGAAGCATTCAACCAGGTGAACCGGTACCAACGCCATTCTTTTGGCGCTAATAATGCTTTGTATCAATACGTTCAGATTTTTATCATCAGCAACGGAGTCAATACAAAGTATTATGCGAACAACCGCAACCAAAGTTTTAAACAAACTTTCTATTGGACAGATATTGAAAATAAGCGCCTCACCAATATTCTAAATGGCTTTACCGATGCATTTTTAGAGCCTTGCCATATCAGTAAAATGATATGCAAATACATTGTATTGAATGAGGCTTTCAGAATACCTATGGTGCTTCGCCCCTATCAATATTATGCGGTAGAAGCAATGATTGACCGCGTAAAAAACTCCAACAAAAACGGCTATATATGGCACACCACAGGTTCTGGAAAAACACTGACAAGCTTTAAAGCCAGCCAGGTTCTAATGAATCTTCCCGAGGTTCATAAAGTGGTCTTTGTGGTAGATAGAAAAGATCTGGACTATCAAACTACAAAGGAGTTCAATAGTTTCAGCGATGGCAGTGTGGATGGAACTGACAATACCAACAATTTAGTGCAACAGTTTGCAGGTACGTATGTAAATAAAAAAGGCGAAGCCAAAAACAGTAAACTGATTGTAACTACGATTCAAAAGCTGAACACGGCAATAACTAAATTGAAGTATGAAAAGCGAATGACCGGATTGAAAGACAAACGAATCATTTTTATTTTCGACGAATGCCACCGCAGTCAGTTTGGCGAAACACACCAACGCATCAAAGACTATTTCAACAACATCCAGTTATTTGGATTTACCGGCACTCCTATATTAGCCGAAAATGCCAACAAAAACGAACACGGCCTGCGCACCACAAAAGATTTATTTGAAGATTGCTTGCATAAATACGTGATAACAGATGCCATAAGAGATGAAAATGTTTTGAAGTTTTCTGTCGAATATGTAGGCAAGTACAAACGCAAAGAAACGGCTTCAGAGATTGACATAGAAGTGGAAGACATTGACACGAAAGAATTAATGGAGGATGAGCGGCGGCTGGAAAAAATAGTGGATTACATCATTGCCAACCACGACCGGAAAACACACAGCAAAGATTTCTCCGCCATGTTTTGTGTAAATAGTGTAAAAACTTTAATAAGGTATTATGATATTTTCAGGCGCAAAAAAGAAGAAGGAAAGCACAGCCTGAATGTGGCCACTATCTTTAGCTATGGCGAAAATGAAGACGACGCAGATGCTAATGGCTCCATCAATTTTGAAAGAGATTATGACAGCGTAGATTTGAATATGGTAGCGGAAAATCCAGGCATATATTCTACACACAGCCGCGAAAAGCTGGACGAATTTATTGACCACTATAATCATTCGTTTGGAACCAGCTTTTCCACCAAAGACAGTCAAAGTTTTTACAACTACTACAATGATATTTCCAAAAAGCTGAAAGAGCGCGAAAGGCAGCCTGAAAATGTGGCTAACCGGATTGATATTTTGCTGGTGGTAAATATGTTTCTTACCGGATTCGATGCCAAGAAAATCAATACGCTGTTCGTTGATAAAAATTTGAGATATCATGGTTTGATCCAGGCTTACAGCCGTACCAACCGGATTATCAATGAAACAAAATCGCAGGGAAATATTGTGGTATTCAGAAACCTGAAAGCCCGTACAGATGAAGCAATAACGTTATTCAGCAACAGGGAGGCAATTGAGGCCATCATCATGAAACCTTATGAAGAGTATGCTGCTAAGTTTGATGAAGCCTTTGTTAAATTAATAAAAATAACACCTACCGTTGACAGCGTAAACGATTTAAAAACTGAAGACGATGAACTGGAATTTGTAAAAGCATTTCGTGATTTGATGCGGATAAAAAACATCCTTACCACGTTTTCAGACTTTAGCTGGAATGGCCTTGAGATGAGTGAACAGCAATTTGAAGATTACAAAAGCAAATACCTTGACCTGTACGACAAAGTAAATGGTGGCGACAAAAAAGAGAAAGCTTCTATTCTGGATGATGTGGATTTTGAACTGGAGTTGATACACCGCGACGAAATCAATGTTGCCTACATCATTATGCTTTTAGTAAAACTGAAAGCCCAGAAACAAAAAGATGGCTCTAAAGCAGAGCAGGAAATATTTAACTTACTGAGTACAGAAGCTACCCTTCGCAGCAAGCGCGAATTGATAGAGAAATTTATTTTGGAAAATATGCCTCACATCAAAGAGGCAGAAGATATTTCTCAATCATTCGATACTTATTGGAACGAAGAGCAGCAAAAGGCATTTTCTCAAATGGTGAAGGAAGAAAACCTTTCTGCAGAAAAAACGCAACAGCTCATTGAGGATTATTTATTTGCGGAAAGAGAGCCCCTCCGCGATGAAATTTTAGAATTAATTGAGGGAGAAAAGCCGGGCGTACTTATGCGCAAAAAATTAGGCGACAGAATATTAAAGCGTATAAAAGATTTTGTGGAAACGTTTATAAATGGAATGACGGGATAGCTAGTGACTACTGTTAGCGTCCTCGCGTGAACAGCATAATAAGCCAGTAAAGATAAAAAGATCAGGAAACGTTTGATAAGGTTTTGAAACATATTCATTTAAATCCAATAGTCGCCGGATTTGTAAGTAAGCCAGAAGAGTGGAAATACAGTAGCACAAGGGATTTTACCGAGAGGAAAGGATTAGTTAATTTAAGTTATAATTCATCCCTACGGCACAAGAAGGCTAAAGCTAAAGCTATGCCTCTTCTTGCGCCAACATCGGGGGTTTATAGATGATCCTGTTTGCCTCATGCGTTTCTCCTGCATTTTATTCTGCAATTTCTTTCCATTGTCTTAATCTTTCATTACAATCATGAACCGGTAATCTATTATTAAAAGAAAGCAATTCATTCATTTTCTGAATGGCCACTTCACAGTCAATTAATTGTAATTCTAAAAACTGATCAAACAACCATATAATTCCTTTTACTTCCAGCTTTTGCTTTTCGCAAAATTTTCTTAATGGATTATCGCCGCTTAAAACTCCGGCGCCAATACTTTTTGCAAGAAAGACCACTGATTTATCCTCGGTTGTTAATGAGGCGGGAGCAACCATTCTCGTTATTTCCTCCAATTCATCTGAAGAAAACGAATAAATTTTCAAGATTGCGGATTTAATAAAAACGCTTACCTCTTTTAATTGTTCATCTATGAGTTCGTTTATTACTTCGGCCGTCGTGTAGATTTGAATATCTATGCAAAACAAATAACCAAGCCACTGAAGTTTTATCAGGTCAATAAATATATTAGCGTCAGTTATGGCTATCTTCATTTTAGAGCATTCAAGTTACGGTATTATCAAGAATTTTCCTGAATTCCCCCAACTTTTGGTTATTTAAGGCTGCAGCTTTTGTAGTAGATATTACTTCTTCTGCAATTCCCTTTATTAATAACTGTAAAAAGCGATCAGACTTTTCTTCACCACAAAAAACCTTAAATTCCTTTTCCCTGGTTTTGTAACGATTATAATTAATCATGAAAAATTTGTGGTAGGAAGGTGATATAATTCCCAAACTCATAGCACGGTACATAATAGCTGCGAGAGAAATACCATAATCAGCAGCAATCATATACAATTCTTTCATGATTACATGGGTACGTTTTTGGCCAAAGTATTGTTTTAGTTTTTCAGCCGGTAAAAGCATAGCCCCCGCAAATTGATCGCATAGTTTTTCACTTTCCTTTTCTTCATAGCCAGACAGATCCAAGTATAAGTGAGCGAGTTCATGAAGTGCAGTAAATCGCCTGCGAACCACAGGAATTTCAGGGATTTCATTCAAAACCACTACCGGTATAAGGTTTTTGATTATGGTGCTCATTCCCGAGAAGGAAGTATTCACTTTAAGAGGAAGAACTTTAATGTGATTTTCCTCCAGCATTTCGATCACATTAAATATGGCGTCAATACCAAGCTTCCATATTTCACGTAATTCTCGTGCAGCTTGTTCAACATCTGCCGGATTGCTTACTTTCCTGCCTTTGGCTTTAAAAGTGATAGTGTTTTCGATACCTAACAGATCTTCGACCTCAAGGTAACGTTCAAGATATTCCATGGTACGATGAATTACCTTTTCCTGTTCTTTTACCGGTAACTTTTTTAATTTTCTAAAACGGATGTCTTCGAGGGATATAGTAGACTCTCTAAAAAAATAATCACTGGTAACTTCCAAAGCTTTGCTTAAGATAATGAGAGTTTCACTGTCCGGTTTTGCTTCGCCGTTTTCCAACCGGTTTAAATATTGCTTGTTCCATTTATTTTGTACTGCCCCGGCCAAATCCTGGAGAGAAAAGCCTTTCATCTTCCTGGCCGCTTTAAGGCGTTCTGGAAAGTATCTCATTTAGGCAAGTTTTTAGAATGTAAGTAATATTTGTAGTAGATGTGGACAAAATTAAATATTTTTTCTGTTTTGTCCAAACTTTATTTATATTTGCAACTGGATGTAAAATAGTGGCATAAGATGCAACAAATGAAATCCAAAAAAAGGAAAGCCCTGACAGGTCTCAAACTATACAGGGCTTATGGAAATGAGTTCTTAGAGAAGCTTTCTCATCTCCGTACTTTACTTTGTGCTGCAAAAGTAGCTGTTGTTTATTATAAAACAATAGGTTCCTATTGCAGCTTTAAAGAGAATTGACGAACTGCTGCTATTAATTTTCTACTCTTTTAAGCTTTCCGGCGACGCTGCCTCTACTCCGTGATAAGGTTGGGGCAAAATCACAAACCCAAAACAAAAATTAAATGGGTAAAAATCAACACGTAACTCCCCGTCCTCAAGGTGGATGGCAAGTTAAAGGTGCCGGTAATGGAAGAGCAACAACCGTTACCAAAACACAAAAACAAGCAATGGATGCAGCGATTTTAATTGCTAAACATCAAAAATCTGAAGTAGTAATTCACAGACCTGACGGAAAAATCAGGGATAAAGATTCCTACGGAAATGATCCTATGCCACCAAGAGATCATAAACATTAATGATCTTACTCTATGAAAACTTTTAAAAAGCCTACTTAAACTTTTAAATTAAAGCGAATGAAATTTTATGTAAAAATTGCTGTTGTTTTGTTTTTCATTTCATCATCCGGCTGTGCAACCATATCTGGCTTTGATCAGTATGCCTATACCCAGGCTACTTCTATAAAGGTAGATGCATTGAATGTGATGAATCTCGCTACTGAAAACTATACAAATCACTTGCAGGAAGTTTCGCAGGTGAATAATGAAATCGAAAAAATATACGAATACGAAAAGAACCGACCAAAGAATAGCATCACCACCAGAATGTGGCAAAGAATGGAAGACACCTCCGGGCACCTCTACGCCGGTTTCATACATCGATGGAAGGATCAGGGGAAATTAAGCCAGGCATTTGTTGATGACGAAAAGGAATTGGTTGCCAAATCTTTCGATCAGATAGCTGGCCTTGAAAGCAAAAAAATAAAGCCTTCCTCTATTACTAACTAATTAAATTGAAAAAAATGGATTTTGATTTTGAAGGTATTTTTAAAAGTATAGAAACCGAAGTGATCAATCTTGCAAAGAATACTTTAGATGATAGTTTTAAAGAAGCAAAAGCGGATGGCCTGCAGGCCCTGAATTCTGTGAAAGCTAATTTAAACAAATGGAGCTTAGAGGTAGCGAACAAACAGATCGCATTGGATGAATTCAAATTTCTCCTACAAGGACAGAAAGAGGAGATGGAGATGGAAGCCCTTAAAGAAGCAGGTTTGAAAGAAATTGAGTTGGATAAATTTAAGAATGGAATTGTGGGTATTGTTGTTAATAAAATATGTGGATTAGTTTAATATTATTGTGCTTGAAGTTGCAGAGAACTTCTGCGGAAGAAATTTTCCTCTCCAATTATTTTTAAATGCAGCCACATCGATTAAAAGCGCTGTTAGAATAGGTAAAGATTATTTCGAATCATTTTGTAAATTTTAGAATATGGTATTAATAACTTACGATCTAAAAACTGATCATGTACGTGTCAAAAATGCTTTAAAAGCAAAAGGCTGGAAAGAAACAGTCCAGGGAAACAATGGAATTACTAATCTTCCAAATACTTCATTATGGAAAGAAGGAAATGATGCAATTGCAGCCCGAGAAGAAGTAAGAACTATTGTGTCAGAACCAAATCTTGAAAGGTTGATTGCGGTTGTATTTACCGGATGGGCTGGTATTATAGGAGAAGCCTTTGTAAATTAGAATAAAAGGTTGCTACCAAAACACAAGTCCGTCTCATATAATAGAAGTGTAATATTCTTATTGACGATGCCGACCTTCAGGAAGAAGCCAATAGGAGTTCGAAAAAAAATCAATAATAGCACTCTTATATAGTAATTTAATTTTATTACAATGGAATATCGTGAATTTTCTATTCCTAGCGCAGAGCTTGATAAGCTTTTTAATTACGGGCGAGATGCTCATGTCAATAATATTCAAACTTCTCAACCAGAAATTTTATCCTGTCTTAAAGATGGTTCAATTATAATTGAAAATTTTTCTTTAAGGGAACCAAATCAAAATTTTTTTTCTACTGAAGTAAGAAATCATAGGACTAATATAATTGTGAGGAATTGTGTTTTTAAATCTGGATTAAGAATCGGAGGAAGTGGAAGAAATCAGAATATCACATTTGATAATGTTATTTTTGAAGATGACTTTACTCTAAAAGTTCCTTGTGAAAATATTGAAATAAAAAATTGCTCAATTCCTTACAAATTGGATTGTGAATCAGATGCCAGAAATTCAATTTCAATTACTGTATGCAAATTTAAATTCTTAAATATAAGAAGCGTCAGTCAGGGAAGACTTTCTATCACAGATACAGTTATAAGCGAGGAGTTTAAATTTTCCGGAAACGTACGGAAAGAAGTAATAATTCAGGAGATAACTTGTTTGAAAATTGATTTATCAAATTTAGTTTCAGACCAAACTTTTAGACTATTGAATCTGCAAAATATTAATGAGTTGAATTTTTCAAATGCTGTTTTTAATAATCGATTGATAATCTCTAATTCTGCTATCAAAGGTTTTAGCCTGAATCGTGCAATTTTCAAGAAAGAGCTTCTCATTGAATCTTCAAACTTTACTGACCCAATTAATATTAATTTTGGGAATACTCCTTTAAGAGTTAGTATAAGCGAAGGAACAAGAATTGGTGCTCTTTATATTGATGGAACAATCAATTTTGAATCATTTCTAATTATTGCTGACTCATCTTTAAAATTACTTTCGTTTGAAAATTTTAAAAATTTTGGAACACTTAAATTATCGGATCTCCACATTGATAAAGCCGGTTCCTTGATTATCAAATATTCAAATCTAGGAAAGGCAGAAATTTATAACAGCAATTTTTCAAATTTAAATTTTGAATTTGCAAAAAGTCAGATTAACGAAATTTTTATTTCTGAAACTGATTTTCCTGAATCTGTGCACGAGGGGAATGCCAGAAATTATGGACAAGGCAAGCTTGCCTTTGGTCAACTCCAAACTGTATTTCAAAAACAGGGGGATTCTGTGCGGTCATATGAATACCTAGCAAGAGAAATAAAAAGTTATTATAAACAACTATCGTTTCTAAGCTCTAACTTTTTTACCAAAGTAAATCTTTTCCTCAACTCCATATCAAATAATTTCGGAAGAAATTGGGTACAGGGATTCCTTTTTTCTTTTGGAATTGCTTTATTCTTCTTCTATTTGCTGGTTGTTTCTACGAAAGAATTTTCTTTTGGTCTTCCCATAAGTTTTCAATGGGATTTTACTGAGCCATTTCTTAGATTTATGAATCCTTTACGGCACTTTGATGCTGAAGTTATTTTTCAGAATACAAAATATTCAAGATTGTCTTTAACTCATTGGTCTTACATTATAGATTTTCTTGGAAGAATTTTTATTGCTTACGGGTACTATCAAACGATCCAAGCTTTTAGAAAATTTGGTAGAAGGTAGGATATTGTTATACATCAACTCTTAAGATTTCTTCTTGAAAGGCGTATGTTGCATTTAGACCTGAAAAGAAGTTATGTGGTGTCAATCAACCGCAGAACGACCAAATTTACATTAAAGTAAAAAAGATAGTGTTGTTTCCTGGAAAATGTAGAGTGAAACATTTTTGCGCAATTAAATTAAAATCGTCTTTAATCACTAATCAGAAACAACAGTAATTAAAGATTGGAAAAAAACTATAGCCATGTCAGATAAAGGAAGCGTATTTCAAAAAGGAGGAGGAGGGACAAACTTTGAACAAGCCATTCAAACAGCGTTTCTAACGACACTAATAATTCGGGGCAATGCACCATTGAATTTTGCAAATGAAATTATTGAAGTTGCATTTCAAACAACAAACAGAGGTTATGAAACAGACGACTTATTAGTGGTAGCAAAATCTGCTATTGGACAGCATAGATTGTTAGTGCAGATAAAGAACAACATCACATTCACAGCAGACAATGCTCTTTTCAAAGAAGTGATTAAAGCGTTTTGGAAAGACTATAACAACATTGCTCTGTTTGATAAAGCAAAAGACCGATTAATAGTTATCAAAAGCGGTTTCACTAAAGAGGAAAGAAACCATTTAAAGTTGCTTTTAGATTGGGCAAACACTCATGCAACTGAAACGGATTTTGTAACAGAAGCAAACAGAATTAAAGGAAAGAAAGACCGATTAGACTTTTTTAGGGAAAGCCTAAAGGAGGTAAACAACAACACAGCACTAACAGACAAAGAAATTTGGGAATTTTTAAAATGCTTCGATGTTTTAGAATATGATTTTACAAACCAAAACAGTGTAGATGAAATATACTTTCTCAATCTAATAAAACTATGTAAGAACAATGAAACCAATGTCAACGAAAAGGAAATTTGGGCTTCAATTTCTTCTTTCGTTTCAAAACTAAATAAAGACGGAGGCAGCGTTACCACCATCAGTATTCAAGAAGAAGAACTTTATAAACATTTTGACACAAAAAAACTTAGCCCTTATTTAAAATCCATTGAGAAATTAAGAAGCGACAGTGAAGTTGTTCTACTCCCTCTCAAAAACACAATTGGCGGACTTCATCTTGACAGAAAGATAGTCAGTCAGTCTATAACCGAGTCAGTAAACAATTTTCAATTCACGATTGTAACAGGAAAACCAGGAGTCGGAAAGTCAGCCGAAATAAAAGATGTTTTAAAAAATGAGTTTCCTTCTGCAAGCATTTTCGTTTTTAGAGCTGACCAGTTTAATGAACCACACATTGCAAATGTTTTTTCCAGTCAAGGAGTAAATGAAACTTTACAAGATATTTTTTCCTGCATCGCACTTATTCCAGAAAAAATAATCTTCATTGACAGTTTAGAAAAGCTTCTTGAAGCAGACCCCGAATGTGCATTCAAACAACTACTTGCTTTACTTAAACAATTTCCTGACATTAAAATTCTTGGTTCGTCAAGAAAGTATGCAGTTGACTTGATAACTCAAAAATTTGGAGTTGATAAAAACGAATTAGGCAGAGCAGAAGTATTGCCTCTTGACGAAATCGACCTAAACATTGTTGCAGAAAAGTTTCCGCAGTTGCAGGATGTTTTAAAAAATGAGAAAATCAAAAAGCTATTGCAAAGTCCAAAATACCTTGACTTTGCAATTTTGGCTCTCGATAGATCAAATGACGATTACACCAATATATCTTTAACCGAATTTAAAGACAAACTTTGGAAATCGCTTGTTAAGAACTCAACGAATAGAATAAAAGGATTTCCTGCCAAAAGAGAAGATGCCTTTATGGAAATAGCGATTAATCGTGCTAAAGAAATGAGGCTATTTACAAAAGCAGAAAACGGAGATAAGGAAGCGATTGATTTATTAGAGAATGATGAGATAATTTTTCAAGAAAATGATAATAGAAAATACTCTCCAACTCATGACATTTTAGAAGATTGGGCATTGGTAAAATATATTTCATCAAAGTATGAGGAGTTTCCCAATCCGAAAGAGTTGTTTGATAATTTAGGTAATGAGCCTGCAATAAGAAGAGCATTCAGACTTTGGATTGAAGATTATTTAATTGACGATAGCAATAAAATAAATGAACTAATAAGTGCAACTATTTCTGATTCATTAATTGAAGGATATTGGGCAGATGAAATTTTGATTGCTGTTTTTAAATCTGAGAATTGCGGTTCTTTCTTTTCAGCATTTGAAAAAGAATTGCTTGACGACAAGACCTATTTCAGTTTTCTCAATAGATGTATTCATTTGATAAAAACTGCTTGCAAAGAGAGCAGTTTAAATAAAAACAACTTTTCAATACTCCTTCCGATTGGTTCGGGTTGGACAGAAATGATGAGTTTTCTGCGAAAGCACATCTATGATTTAAATTTGTTAAGCCGTTCTATCTGCAATTTCCTTTCTGATTGGAATTATCGGCTAATGTTTCAGAGTCCTCAAACTGAGGAAGAAGAGAAGCTAGATGCTAAGGAAATAGTAATACATTATTTAAAGCAAATTGAATCAGAGGACGAGAAATGGCAGAATGAGTTTATTAAGGATAAACCCGAAGAACTTGTTTCCATCCTTTTTCAATTAGCCCCAATCGCTAAGCCAGAAATAACAGACCTTATTGAACGTGCTATTAAAAGCAAAGAAGATAGGGATTCATGGAAATTAAATTCCTTTTATGAAAGTGTAATTAATAGTTGTATTTCAGGGTTGGGGAATTTTGCGTTAATTGATGCACTTCCTGAATTAGTTGTTCAAACAGCTTGGAGAGATTGGAAAATAAAACCTATTCCTGAATTTGAAAAAGGGAGTATAGGGCACATGATTGGAAGCGACATGCTGAGAAACGAAAAGTGTTGGGGCATTGAAGACAACTTAGCTTTTTTTCCACCTGGAATTTATAAAACACCTGTTTACAATTTACTCATAACTCACCCTTTAATTGGGTTAGAATTCATAATTAATTTTATTAATTATTCGGTTGACTTTTATGTCAATAGTAATTGTGAACACAAACATAAACTATCACAAATTGAGATTGAATTGAGTGATGGTTCAAAAATAAAACAATTCGGTTGCTGGGAATTATGGGTTGCATATAGAGACTTCATGAGTGTAACACATTATGCAATTGAATCTGTTCTGATGTCACTTGAAAAATATTTATTAGATACTGCAAAGTTGAAAACTAATAGAAGCAGATCTAACCTCAAGGTAATGTTTGATTTAATACTTCATAAAAGTAATAATGTTGCCACAACTAGCGTGTTGGTAAGTGTTGGGATGGCATATCCAGAAGAAATTGAAGAATTACTAATTCCACTTATTTCGGTAAAAGAATTTTATGGTTGGGATCTCAGTAGAGCTACAAACGAGGGACTTTGTAATCCAATGAATGATGATAAAATTTCTTTTGCGTTAGACGAAAGATTAGAATCAAAAAAATTGCCACATCGAACAAAATATTTTCGTGGATTAGCCGATTTTATTGTTGACTATCAATTTAACAATCGTGTGCTAAATACTGAAATTCACACATTATTTGATAGACTACAAACCGAAAAAAATGATGATGATATAGTCTGGAAAAAAACACTAAGCGAGATTGATGTCAGAAACTGGGAAGCGAAAATGCACAATGAACAAGAGGGCAAAATCCTTATCCAACCCAAGTACGAAGAGGATGTAAACACCTTCATGAATTCGAACCAAGATTATTTTCAAGCACAATCAAAATCTTTGAGTTATTCAAGCGTCATCTCAAATGCATTTGAACTCAAAGAGTCTATTAGTTTTGAGAAATGGGTTGAATGTTACTCCCATTATTTAGAGAGGAAGAATTCCGATTTCTTAGCAGACAGACCCATTTCATTAAGTATTTTAGGGCTACGCGATTTCGAAGATGAGATGAATAATGGACAAAAAAAATGGTGCTTAAAGACAATAAAAAATTCTATAAAAGCAATTTTGCAAGAGACATTAAATCATAATTATGGATTAAGTCTAAGTTACAATTTAATGGAAAAAGAAATCGCCTTATCATCTTTTCATTACTTATTCTTTCATTCAAAAAACGAAAGAGAAACAAATGACCTAATTGCCTTAATGACTTGTACTTTGATAGCTCCGTTTAGCGACCATGAAATAAACCAGATTATAGAATATGTAAGGACAGTTCTTTTTGAGAAGTTGCCCAAAGAAGCAAAAAGGGTTTGGTGTTGCCTCATCAAATACTCTGAATTCAAAAAATCTAACTTAGATTTTTACGATTATTACGACGAAGAAAAACTCAAGGAAAAGAAATTAATGGAGCAGCAGTTTGTAGAGGAACAATCAACAATTGCCAATATATCCATTGATATTTCGACACTTGATTTGAAAAAAAATGAAGGAGAATTTCTTGCAAGAGCATTTGTAATCACACCATACACAGCAGATGAAAAAGTATTTTCTGATTTTATTCAACACTTTATACTATTATTGACAGAAGATTTAAAGCCTGAAGAAAACTATTCTTACAACAGAAGCAGAAATGAAAAACAAATATCATTTCAAGGAACACACGCTGCACAGTTCTATATCAGAGACTTGCTTCTATATGCAAACATATCGTTATCAAAGGCGGTCCTTGACTTAATTCTTAATCCACTATACGAAACTGATTTAAAACTTGGAAGAGGCAGAAATGACCTATTTGAATTTTCTTCAAAAATTCCAGAGTACGTGATCTACAGACTTGACAATATTATTGCAAACTCCACGGATGAAGTATTGAAGAAAAAGTTAATTGATAATTTCTGGAGCATTTGGGAATACCTTTTTAAAAAAATTAAAAGTAGCTGTAAATTATTTCTTACACCAACTCTCTTTCTTGACATTGATTGGAAGAAAGATTCAACACACTGGAAGGTATTGGAAAACAAGAAAGAATTTTATCATCAAATGGTTAAGGATTTAGGAGCTACAAGAACTCAATCTATGGTGAATTTATTTTCAACTGCTGGTGAACAAACATTTTTACCTGACGGAATAAGTTGGTTAGTGGATATTTTCAAAGCTAATACGAACACAACGGGATCATTAATTGGACGGTCAGCGGAAAGAATGATTGAACGACTTTTTTACAATCACATTTCAAAAATTAAGAGCAATAAAAAACTAATAGAAGATTATCTTTGGATTCTTAATAGAATGGTTGACTTAGGCTCTTCGCAAGCATATTTATTTAGAGAAAATGTAATTACATACAAGATTGTGAACTGATAATTTAATAAACCAGTTGATAAACTTTTTTTTATTAATACTGTTCCAGAAAACTCAACCCCTAATTTTGATGCAAGTTTACTAGGTACAACTCTTTGTTAGCTTCGCTTTGTATTGACAAGATTAAAGGTATATAATGGATAAATGCATCCAGACAATGTCGGTAATAAATTAAAAACCTTATTGCTAATAATGCAACATGAAGTTTTATTTAGGAGTAACGGACAAATATAACAAATACTTGCTGAAGCTGATTTTTTTACCTTCACGGCCGATTTTAAAAATAACTGATTATTTCAGTAAATAAAAATAGATTTTTTTAGAATTAGGGTTTTACATCTATCACTCCCACTTTGCTTTTTCTCCTTTGTTCGTCTTGTAAGCAACAACTTCTTTTTCCTTTACATTTGTTTGGGATAAGGGATCAGTTTGAAAAGTTGTAGCTTTAAGCTATGTTTATTTCATATGAAAGTGATGAAATCAGAGAATGTTGCTTAGTATTGAGCAACACACATCTCTATTCTCGTTTTAGCATTGATGAAATAAAAATAATTAGATCAATTATTGCAGATTTAAAAGCTGCTCCCAAATTGACTGACTTACCGGTAAGGTATAAGTTTGATAAAAATTTTGGAATCATTGACATAGAATATGGAGTTTTCAAAATTGTTTGTAAGGCTATTACTTCCATTGCTAACCCAACACATGATAAAATACAGAGAATAAAGATTTTAAAAATCATGAATGTTGAGTTAGAAGAAGATTTAGTTAGCAACGATAATAGTAAGTAAAATATAAATGAATAACGAGTTACAGTTAATATCACCTCCAAGTGCAACCATACTTAGGAAAGTATCAGATTTAAACATTGATCTTAAAAAGTTTCGTGAATTATTAAATCTTACAGTTGATGAATTCGGAAAACTAATCCATGATCAACTAAAGATCAGTGATGAACTGGCTTATCGATTCTCGAAAATTTTAGGGGGCAGTGAAATGTTTTGGTCAAATCGTTATAGGAACTATTTTGAAGAAGTTGCTCAATCAAATACACATGTCTATTCAAAATATAAAAAGACTTTAGACAGCCTATGTGTTTCCCGAGATATTGACATTGATAATCTCCTAGTGGATTTCCAATATTCGACATTAGAATATCTTATTTCGGATTATTTCGAAAGTCCGGTGATTTTATATAGCAAGACTCAAAGATTCGAGCCATCTCCAGTAAAACTTGCAAACTGGCTTAGAGAGTGTGAAAAAGAGGGTGAAAAACTTATTTACGAAGGATATATCCGTAAATTTTCTTCTGAAACTCTGCATGATGAAATACCAAATATCATTTCATTTACCAAAGTCAATAAGATTCAAAACATCTTGGATAAGATGAAAGAAATTTGTTACAGATGTGGTGTTGTATTGCTGTTCAAGTCTAGTGAATCTGGTTATGGGATTTCTGGATTAGCGAAGCGTTTGCTAAACAATTATCGTTTAGTTGTAATAACGGATAGGTATAAGAACAATGCAGCTTTTTGGTTTACGTTACTGCATGAATTATCGCATTGCATATTGCATAGTCTAAAAGTTCCTCTTATCCATTATTCTGACGAAGAATTTTTGCTAGCTTCATTAAAATCGAACAATATTTATGAAGAGGAGGAGGCAAACAACTACGTTGAAACTTTGTTGTTTCCGGATGAGGTGAAAATTCACATTAAGAAATGTAATTCTTATAACGATATTTTATCTCTTGCGGTAAAAGTCGACATTTCAGCCTCACTGATTGTAGCCCAAATACACCGTCAAAAATTAGCACCTTATAGTTGGTATAGAAAAGTATATAGAAGAGTTGAGTTCTAATTTATTAACCTGAATATCTTACATAGATTGAAATATTTTTTTGCCAATTACAGATAGCGTCTTCTAGCACTTGACCCGTCATAAATATCCTTGTATTTTCAATAAACCATTTCATTAAATCAAAAGATAACTTAATTTTTGATTTATATGATGAATCATTGTTTGTTAGCCTCAAAAGTAAACCTAGTGCATCTAAAGGGCCTGTGCTATGCTCTGCATACATTGATTTCGGTTCTTCAATATTCAAACCACATTTCACTAATGAACTAGAAAAATCAAAAGCTGCCAACCTACCGAAGTTTGGAATTTTTTGAGCCAGTTCGTACATAGAATGAAAGTCCATTTTATTCTTAACTGAATATTGATCAATATTTTTGACAAAATATTCCATACTTTCAAACACCCCCTTTTCGCCTGTCAATCTTTTAGCGGTAAATTTTCTATGGTTTGAATATGTGCGACCATCAAAAAAATTAAAACTAGATAGATATTTAAAATATTTATCAAGGTCCTTTTGAATATTTTCAAACAACAGAATTGATCCGCTATTATCAAAAGTAGCTCTATTAAAAAGTTGCCATTTTGATTTATTGCTCTTTCCGAAATAAGTTGCAAGGTACAGCACCCATACTTTATTGATTTCATCTAAGTCAGATCGTTGAGCTAGGACGAATGGAATAGATGTATGAAGGAAATCTAGTTTTTTATTTACTGCTTGAAGAGCTCTCTTTTTATAAGATTTATAAACATCAATTCTTCTTATGCTATCATTTGTTTGTCTAGCCAATATATTCAGTTTATCAGCGTCAATTTCAGAATCTAGCAGGTATTCAATCGCCTGCCCCCACAAATTTTCTAGGTCAATTATTTCCATTTATTGTGCTATACTATTTGTTGCTATTAATTTCATTTTTTCGTCCTTAAATTGTTCTTTCCAAGATGATTTATCAAAGTTACTATTATCATGTTTAAGTGAAAATAGACTATAGTCACTCCAATAATCGTTCATTAATTGAAGATTTGACGTTTCTGTTTTTGGATCAAATTCTTTTGAAACTAAATCCGACATTTCATCACTGCTGTCAACCATAGAAGGCATTTCGATTGGTTCATGTAGTCCTTCATTAAGGTAATCCTTAATTTTCTGTTGATGAGTTTCATAAACATGCATAGATGTCGCACAATGAGTGTATACACCTAAAGCCGTATTGGTTCTTAATGATACTAACTCCTGTAGCATAGTAAAGCAAAATAGGTCATGAGGTAATCCTAAGTATGCATCGTTACTTCTCATATATACCGTTAAGTTAAGTTTTGCATTTCGTACATAAAAATGCAACCCAATTGTACAAGGTGGACTGTAAAGTTTTTCGGCTCGAAATTTATAGTCTTTTGAATCACTAATAGCTATATAAGCCTGCTTTGTTCTAACTCTTTTCTCAATCTGCTCTATGACTCTTTCATATTGAGATTTTCGACCTTTAGAGCCAAAGATTTTCGATCCATATGCCCCTAATATTTTGTTGTTGTGATTTTCCTCTTGATCGTATGCTTTTATGTAAGGCAAAATAAAATCTTTGTCGTCGTCCTTAGAGAGGTACCAGGCAAACTCTGCGAATTTACTTTGTACAAGTTTTCTGTCTAACGACATAGAAGTTCTAATTCTTGGATTTAGAAGTGTTGCCGCAAACTGAATAATCTCAATATTAGGACCTCGTTTACTGTCGTTTATTAGGACACCGTTCTCAAGTATGTCGCAATACGTAGAATTCAATAAATCGTCTAATGATTGAAATTCAGTAGGCCTATTTAGTCCCATGATAAAACAATTATTTTACTTTGAAAATAACAATAAATAATTTAATGAATGCTAGTGGTTAAGGTTCATAAATTTGTAATAATAATTTTCATCAAGAGGAAAGATAAAATTACATGTCGCAAAAAATTGTCGAGCGTTCTCTCGGATTGTTAAACGACTTAGTGTCTCAATCAAAAGAATTTTCCGATAGAGATATTGAAAAAATTATAAAAAGATTGTTTATTCCAATCTTTAGCAAGGAGGGTTACACAATAGATGGAGATAGTATGTATAGACATGGCTATCTCGACTATATAGCTTCTAAGGATACAAAGAAGTCAAAACAAACTATAGGAGTTATATTCAATAGGGAAGAAAGAACAACGACTGTCGACGATATAGAAGACCTCCTTGCTGGGTGTACAATTGATGGCATTGACTCACTCATTTTTTTATCAAATACACTAAAAAATTCGAATTTTAAAGAATTCGACAAGGATTTATATCCAGTGAAATTTCAACATATTGACTATGATATGTTGGGTGACTGGATTAAGGCACTAAAGGTTGGAGAGATTGAAAGTGTCGTTGTGAAAATTTTAAAAGATTGTACGCAACACATAATCATGGCGATTTTGAATGATCCTAACACATTAAAAGAACTAGAATGGCTTGATATGGAGAGAACGGTTGCTGAACTTTTCCGAGGTTTAGGATTTAAAGCAGAATTGACTCCATCGAGTAAAGATGGAGGCAAAGATGTGATTTTAGAATTGGAAGAAATCGACAAAAAAAAATCCTATGTCATTGAAGTTAAACATTGGAGATCAGGGCAAAAGGTAGGCAAAAGCGCCGTTAACAAATTTGTGAGAATTGTCGTTAAAGAAAATCGAACAGCGGGATTATTTTTGTCAACCTACGGCGTTTCCAGTGAAGTAGTTGAAAGTTTAACTAAAATTGAGCGTAAAAAAGTCAAGTTTGGAGATAAGGAAAAAATAATCTCTTTATGTGAGACATACATTAAAACGAGGGAATCAGGCTTATGGCTTAAAAATTTGGAACTTGAAAAAATTCTGTTGCAAAACACACTATAAATATGACTCATATCACGTGTCTAACAATAACTTCAAAACTGACTTTGTATTAATTTGACCTGATTCATTCTTCAAATGAGTTGTATAATCTGAAAGATCAAATAGTTTCTTATCCGGGATCATACTTTTTTCAAAGGCTTTTAGAAATCTGTCCCTCTCTTTGTCAAGATTTTCATCCTTATGACTACTAAAACTCTTGCCATCTTCTCTGAAGTGGAGATTAGAATTATTCGAATCATAGAAAACGAATAATTTGATATTTGAATGGTAGAAATCAGAATTACCTAGGAAAGATTTTTCCAAATCAAAAATCCAATTACCCTCGTATCCTCTATAAATAGGAGAATAGACATATTCACCGAGGTGGGCTCTATTCAAAATTAAATTTCGAGAACCGTTGTCTAACGTTGTTTTAATTAGGTCAAACATATCCTCAAAATGAGCTTTCTGCCATAGTTCAACGTTAGAGACGCCGTCTGGAGGACTATTGTACTTTAAAAGTTGAGTTTGTGGTGATAAGGTAGCTCTAAACAACTGAATCAAAGTATCCTTTAAACAGTTATCCATGCCTTCAAAAATATAAACCATGTGCTTAGCTTTTAGTTGAAATTAATAAGAACCTTGCGGTAATTTCAATAATGTCCCCAAATTTTTCGATTCGTTAAATATGACTGAGCCGGGTGTATTTTTTTTTGTCATAACACAAACTAAGACTTACTAAGCGTTGCTTTAAATTACAAGGCCGGCGAATTTGTTTCAGCTAACGTCCAGGGCGCAGGGCTGGTATTCAATGCTGGTCTGCCGAACGTCGCGCTGATTAAAAACTACAGCCTATGATAAATACAAAAAAGCTGATATTTGTTCGTTTGCTGAAACCGAAGCTGATAAAAATCTACAGTCGATTGTTATTCTTTCAGCCACCTGAATGTGAGCGCGCATTTGGCTTGTTCTTCCGTAATGATTGCTTTAATAGACTTGAAATATAATCTATATCTTCAAGGTCTGTTAATTTGATTTCGTAAGAACCGTTTCCCCAGTGTCCCACATTAGAAACGTCTCGGGCAACATTTTTTTGATCTTGCAACTCGCCACTTTTTAAATTCAAGTAAATTTTTAACCCCCTTCCTAGAAGCACAACGTCACAAAAAAAACTATTATCAATTTTAAAACCAACGGTTTGCTTTTTCGGTTGAATACTTACATTGTCATCCATATTCAGAAGCCGGTCTCTCAGTTGTTCATAAAGTTCTCTTGTTTCAAAATCAGATTTTTGGAGATGGTCTTGTTCCGTAAAAACCTTTACCTCCTTGCTTACCGAACCTACTGTATCGTCGGAACGCGAAATGGTTTTTATACTTTCTTTTGCGCTTGCTTTCTGAACCTGCTCAAATATGACTGTGTTATTTTCATATTTTTTCACTTCCCACAATTCAATAGGTAAATCTTTAAAATTGATTGCTTCTCTTTGGTAGGTTGTAAAAAAAGGGGAGATAAAAATTACTCTTGACTGCGTCCAGTCAACGTCATTTCGTTTCAGGCTTTGATTTTGACTTTCATTAAATTCTAAGATGAAATCTGCTTTGTTGTTGAGCATTAAAGATAAATAAGCATAGCCTTGGTCAATAACACTGAAAGTTTTATCTCGCTTGTATTCTACGATTACAAATGATCTTGCCTCTCTGTCAAAAGCTAAAGTGTCAATACGGAAATTATTTAAAGAAAATTCCGAGCGAATGAATTCCAGCGCCAGTAAAGCGTTGAGATTTTTTTCTGTCAATTGTTGAATTTCTCGCTCAAGTTTGAAAGGCGATTCTTTGATTGGTTCTAAGTGTTGTCCGATTTTAAAAAGCGGCATATTTCGTTACAACGTTTTGTTTGGTTAAATGGCTGCTTACATTTAGCATTCGCAATCTATTAAAAAAATTGTATCAATAATCAAATGAAAAATATGACAGAGATACCCAAACGAAATTATCAGAGAATAAAAATCCTCAATATTTCTTTGTTTACTTCAAAACAAACAAGGATGGCAGTATCGTTTAATAAAGAATAAAAATCATACAATTTATCCATCACTTTAAGAGGCACAACCTACCAGTCTAAACTATTCATTTGTAAAGTCAAATATCAAAATCCAACAGTCTTTTCGGATTCACTTCGAGGCCGGCCGCTAATTCAAAAATAGTCGACAATCTTATATCAAACTTTCCATGTTCAATTTTCGAAATATTACTTTCATCCAATGAACAATTGTATGATAGTTTAAGCAGTGAAAGTTTTTTTCCTTCTCTAATTTTTCGAAGATTTTCACCAAATTTTAGTTTTAATAGTGCAACTTCTGGTTCATTCATTATTCCCTTGATATTTTTTTATCAAGGTTTGTATATTATTAAAATTTATCACGGTTATATATTACCGTGATTCAAAATAATTTCTTAAGTTGTGACCTATTGCATTAAAGTATTGCTGATTTTATGCAATAACAAAGAATATATTTGCGATTCTTCATAAAAAATTTGAAGCATTCGCTTTGAGTCTCGCATTAGAAACGTCGGAAATTTCAATTGCAACGAGACGATAAGTAGAATGCCCACGTTAAGGCGTGGGCTCTCTTATTCGTTGCAAGGCCTCCGACGGCCTCTAATGCGGTAAGTTGAGACCTGCGCCCTTTTTTGTCAATACTTTCTTCAAAGTAGCGGCAAATCAAATCTCCACTTAAAAAACTCAAATAGTATACGTTGAATTCTCTAACTGTCAATACATATCATATTGGGTTCAAGACACCTATACAAACTACTCCTTAAAACAGCTTTATCAAAGCCGGCAAGCGATACCATTCTTTATTGGGAAACCATTCAACGTATCAATCGAGAGCAAAAGAAGAAGAAAATTCATTTTGAAAAACCACGCCCCCGCATGTTCCGGCAGTACAAATCCTGCCGCCTGCTCCTTCGCCTCCGCCAATGGCAGATTGCTAATGAAGCACGGGCCAGGATGCAATCCCATTTTGCCCAAAAGCCACGTAACCCCGAATGAAAAATAATTTCGTGTATGCTACTACGTTACACTTAATTTTCGTGTAACCCTTACAGTTATACACATTTCTGACAGCAGCCCGCCCGGTATTTTGTTCTCATGTGTTTCCGGCAGGCTAACGGCTGTCCGTGTGCAAGCGGGCAGCCACTGTTGGCTTTGTTATAAATAATTTCTTATTCCAAAATTATATTTCATGAAATATTTGATTGGCTTAGTGGCCATGCTATTACCCATAGTTTCTGCCGCACAATCTCCACCGGTAAAGGCGCTGGCTATCGGTGATACGGTGCCTGATATTACCTTAACGAACGTTTTTAATTATCCTTCTTCCACAATAAGATTAGCTGATCTGAAGGGCAAACTGGTGATACTGGATTTTTGGGCTACGTGGTGCGGAAGCTGTATACATGGATTTCCTAAGTTGGATTCCCTTCAAAAAAAATTCAGTAACACACTGCAGGTAATGCTGGTGAATAATGAAGGTAACAGCGGAAGCAATGAAGAAAAAATAAAAGCATTTCTAAGAAGTTGGAAAATAAAAACAAACGGCTCATTTGCGCTGTCAGCCAGCATTTCTAAAAATCCGGCACTCCTGCAACTATTTCCCCATATGTTTATTCCGCATTATGTATGGATAAGCCCGCAGGGTAAAGTAATTGCCATAACCTCCTCAGAAGAGGTAACAGCCGCTAATATTCAAGCTGCCTTAAACGGCTCATCCGGTAAAAAGTCTGCCAAAACCGGAAGCCTGCAATTTCATCCTCAAAACTGATTACCATGAACAAAAAGTTTCTTCTTCTTATGATAACCGGCCTTCTGTCTTGCGGCCTTCATGCACAGCTTATTTCAAAGGCGAAAGTGATTTCAGGAAAAGTGCTGTCTGCAGGCGGAGACCAATACTTGCCGGGTGCAACAGTAAGAGCATTAAAAAATAATATAGCCGTAAAGGCCGATGAATCAGGCTCCTTTACCATAGTAATTGACCAATTACCCGATACTTTACAGTTCTCTCACGTTGGATTCCACAGCGCCAATATTCCGGCGCTCAAATATGGCAATGGTTTGATGATAACGCTTCAACCGTTATCTTCTACCCTCGAGCCGGTATTAATCAATACGGGCTATCAGAAAATAAAGCCCAATGAAGTTAATGGGGCAGTAACAATGATAGACAATAAAACACTGAACCAGCAAACAGGCACTAATATTCTCGACAGGCTCAAAAATGTTACCAGCGGCCTGGCCTTTAACGAAGGCTATGGTAATAGCAATACCCAAAGCAAAACAGGTATCTCAATAAGGGGGCTTAGTACTATTAATGGCCCTTTAGACCCTTTGATCGTTTTAGATAATTTTATTTATGAAGGCGATATTAAAAATATAAATCCTGCTGATATAGAAAGTATCACCATCTTAAAAGATGCGGCTGCCGCTTCAATATGGGGTGCAAGGGCAGGAAACGGCGTAATTGTGATCACCACCAAAAAAGGAAAGTTCAATCAAAAGTTGAAAGTAGATTTTTCAACTTCGTTTATTTCATCCGGTAAGCCCAACCTTTTTTCACTACCCGATATGAGTACATCTGATTATATCGAAATGGAACAATTCCTATACAACCACGGATACTTTAATTCAACAATCAGCATGGATTATAACCCCTTACCCCCTGCGGTAGAAATTTTTCTCCAAAGAAGTAAAGGATTAATTTCTGCAAACGATTCCGCCAGCCAGATTAACAGGCTGAAAGGAATCGATGTGAAAAACCAATACAGCAAATATTTCTATCAACCTGCCTTTATGCAACAATATTCACTGAACCTGAGAGGCGGATCTCAAAATCTTGCCTGGCTGATAGGGGGCAGTTATAATAAAAACACTGATAATCTGGGGGCAATCTATGAAAAAATGAATTTCAGGTTTAGCAACACTTATAAGCCAATGAAAAACCTGGATTTAAATATAGATGTATATTATACAGGCAGCAGTACCAAATCGGGCAAAGACGGTTACACAACTGTTTCTTCAATAAATGGAAGGCACGTTTCTTACCTTGAGTTTACGGATGCTGATGGAAATGCCTTGCCGGTTGAAAAAACCTATAACAATGATTATATTGATACGGCAGGGGGCGGCAAATTATTAGATTGGAAATATTATCCGCTCAATGATTACAAACATGACAGGAATACAACACACCTGGAAGACCTTGTGGCCAATGCGGGGATCAGTTATCACATCCTGAGGCCACTGGAATTAAATATCCAATACCAGTTTCAGCAGCAGCGAACCAATTCAGAAAGCAACGCAGATATTGAAAGTTACGAAACAAGAAACCTGATAAATTCTTACAGCCAGTTGGATCCGGTAACCGGGGTGGTGAATTATAATATTCCAGTCGGGGGAATTTTAAAATTGAATAATACGGTTCAAAAAAGTCAAAATCTTAGGGGACAGTTCAATTTTTCTAAACACTGGAAAGAAAGTAACCTAAGTGCTATTGCAGGAGCCGAAATAAGGGCAGTAACAAGTAACGGAAATTCAGATATTTATTATGGATACAATAAAGACCCCTTAACATATGCGAATATTGACCTGGTAAACCGGTATCCAAATTTTGTTACCGGCCGAAGTCAAACCATTCCCGGGGCGGCCTCTCTGTCTGCCACTACTAACCGGTTTGTATCGGTTTACTCCAATTTATCTTACCAATTCAGGGAGCGGTATACGGTGTCGGCAAGTGCCCGAAAGGATGGCTCAAACATTTTTGGAGTAACAACCAACGATAAATGGAAACCGCTTTGGTCGGCAGGTATCGGCTGGGAAGCTTCAAGAGAAAATTTCTATCATTTCTCCCGGCTTCCATTTTTAAAACTTAGAGCATCTTATGGATTCAGTGGAAACGTAGATTTGAGCAAAACCGCCCTGGCAGTCGGAGGGTATGGGAATGATTTTATTACAAATCTTCCGGATGCAGCAATTAATACTATTAATAATCCCGGGCTAAAATGGGAACAAACCGGCCAAATGAACTTAGGGATTGATTTTTATTCCAAAAACAGAAGCATTTCCGGCTCTATAGATTGTTACCACAAAAAAGGGAGTGACCTGTATGGCCTCACCCCGTATGATTATACAACTTGGGGAAGGCAGAATACGATTGTAAAAAACGTTGCAGATATGAAGGGAAACGGGTTAGATGCTTTAATCACTTTTTTGTTCATTCAAAGGAATAATTTCAGTTGGAAAACTTCTCTTCTTTATAATTATAATAGCAGCAAAACCACAAAATATTTTGACGACACCTATAATAATCTTACAGTAATACTGGGTGCTACCGGCAGGTTCATTAGTCCGGTTGTTGGAAAACCTCTTTACGGAATCGCTGCTTATAAGTGGGCAGGTCTTGACAAGGAAGGAAATCCGCAAGGCTACCTTAATGGAAAACCAGGTACAGATTATGTGGCAATATATAATGAAGCCGTTTCAAACGGCCTTAACGAAGGCAATGTTGTTTTTATTGGGTCAGGAGTGCCCACCTCGTTTGGATCAGTGATTAATACATGGACTTTAAGGCAATTGGAAATTTCTGTAAACATCTCATATAAATTAGGCTATTATTTATTCAAGCCTTCATTATCCTATTCAGGCTTAGTCAGTCAGGGAATCGGAAATAAAGAGTACAGTAACCGTTGGCAAAAGCCCGGAGATGAAGTGGCAACTAATGTGCCCTCATTTGTCTATCCGCTTGATTCATGGCGTGATGCATTTTATAGTGCAGCCTCAGTTAATGTAGTTAAAGGCGATCATATAAGATTGCAGTATGTTAACATAAGTTACCTATTTGCAAATAAGAAAATTTTGCCTTTGCAACAGCTTAAATTGTTTTTCAACATAGCAAATGCGGGAATTTTGTGGCGGGCAAATGACGCTCGTGTTGATCCTGATTACCCGGGAACTATTACTCCCCCTACCCTATTCTCTTTTGGCGCAAACATAAATTTTTAATTTTTAACTGCTAAGGTCATGCACATACTTAATATAAAGGGCAAAAAAATCATAATAGTTTTAATTATTTTAATGGCCATAATTTCATGTAAGAAATACCTGGCTGTAAAACCCGATAGTAAGTTAACCACACTAACTACACTTTCAGATTTACAGGCTATTCTTGATTTTACCAGCGATATGAATCTTCAGACGACACCCAGTTTCGGGTCAGCCTCCACTGACGATTACTTTCTTTTGGAATCATCTTACAAGGCACTTATCTCCTCTGCGCAATCAATTTACACGTGGAATAGAACGGATTATTATTTCCAGAATAGCTGGGCAAAGGCTTATCTGGCTATTTACGATGCCAATTATTGTCTTGATGAGATTGAAAAAATACCGGTAACCGGGCAATCGATATTGAAATGGAACAATGTAAAGGGCTCTGCATTATTTTACCGGAGTTATTATTTCCTGGGGCTTCTTTGGGATTTTGCAAAGGCCTATGATTCATCCTCCTCCGTATCCGATCCTGGCATCGTTTTAAGGCTTACTTCAGATTTC
Source organism: Ginsengibacter sp. (assembly GCA_051954975.1). Taxonomy (GTDB): domain Bacteria; phylum Bacteroidota; class Bacteroidia; order Chitinophagales; family Chitinophagaceae; genus Ginsengibacter. The sequence goes on from JBQCHE010000003.1 coordinate 562,433, forward strand.
AACGTTCCATCAAAAAGGGCTACGGTTAAGGAGTGTTATGAAAAAGTTTTACAGGACGCCAAATCCTCAATCAGCTATTTACCAGATTATCCATTGAATGTGCTCCGTCCATCCCGGGCTGCAGCATATGGCTTACTCTCACGTGCTTATTTGTCTATGCGCATTTATGATAGCGCCTACAAGTATTCAGGTATGTGTCTTCAATTAAATCGTAGCTTAATTGATTACAATGGTGACGGAGATATAAACGGAAGTATTGATGCAAATATTCCATTCTTCAGGTTTTATAAGGAGACAATTTTTTATACCGAAATGAATACCAATGACCTGATTAATTCTGCTTCCAGGGCAAAGATTGATACAGTTCTATACGATTCTTATGATTCAAATGACCTGAGAAAAGTTGCCTTTTTCAGGCCCTCCGCAGGTTATTCAAGATTTAAATGTATTTATTCCGAAAGTACTAGCCAATATTTTACAGGAATTGCAACAGATGAAATATACCTTGACAGATCGGAAAGTGCATTTAGAACCGGAAAAATATCTGAAGCTACTGATGCCCTGAATACATTACTGGGTAAAAGATACAAGTCTGGTACCTATATCCCGTTCACAGATTTACAAGGGGAAGAAGGTTTGCAAATTATTTTGAAAGAAAGACGAAAGGAGCTCTTAATGCGTGGATTAAGATGGATAGACATTAAGAGGCTAAATAAAGAAGGCGGTAACATTGTATTGAAGCGTGAAATTGGAGGGCAATCTTACAGTTTACAGCCTAATGCGAATTATTATGCCCTTCCTTTACCTGCAGATGTTATAAAAGCCTCCGGCATAGCACAGAATGAAAGATAGAAAACAATAAGCCACCCAACGGCAGCTTATTGTTTTTGAAAGTCCCGGTTTTATTCATCATCCTGATTAGAGAACCGGTTTTCCTGGGCATCAGTAATGCCAGTTACAGCAGCTTCCCCTGATCCGGTTATTGAAGCAGAGATTGATACACCAGATAATTTCATTGGTGTTGAATTGTCTACATAATTGTCGGTAACCGCAATCCTGCAGGCTTTATCAGCACCACCGCAAAGAGGTTCGTTTTCTCCAACGTATTGCCAGTTTGACGGTTGGGTTACATTGGGTACCGTATAGGCAAGCGATGATTTAAATTCGAACACATGTGTGGCAGTAAGATGTCTATTTTTGGGAACCGTAAAGGCCGCTGACGCCACAGCAATAATAATGGCACCAAGGCCAATTCCATATTTTCTTAACATGGTGATTGGATACTTTTATAATTCAAAAAGCAACAAAAACTTTAGGTTTAAAAATTACATGAATAGTCCAATGTCGTAGTGAACATTGTTTTATTGATGAAAATAAATGCTTACTCTCTTCACAGGTTTTCAGCTTTTACCCTGCGGTTGCCGTACGCGCAGCCGGTGTGTTGCAACAATATTTTTATTTGCTTGATAGATTTTAATCCCGGTCGCAGAAAGCAAAATGAAAGCAAGATTAAATACCAAATGCTGAGTCCAGCTCATTTGTTCTAAAACCACACCACAATTACAGGGAAGATGCGGATCAAACAAGATTATATAACCGATGTATACCGTCAATAAGATCAGTAGCACAAAAGACGCACACAATCCAAATAATCTGGTGGCGGGCATAAACAGAAATCCGCAAACAAGTAATTCTGTAACCGGCAAAGCAACCGAAATAAAACTGGCAACATTCCTTATCATGAGCATCTGGGCAAGCACTGCCTGGAAATGTTGCCGATCTATTAATTTGCTTATGGCTGCATACACAAATAAAAAAATCAGCATTCCGCAAATAATATCCGGTATCTTTTTTTGCATCATTCACGTTTTTAAGGAAACTAATATTGTCAACTGGTAAGTTCAATTCCTTTCTCTCCGGTGGGTCAGTCGCTATACCGCTGTTGCTGGTATAAAAGTAGCAATGCTTTTCATTTGAAATATGGGCTTATGTCCAAACTTTATAAGTATGATTTCAATATTATCTTATTTTTCTTGTCCTGGTTAGAGTACGGACATCCATATCAAGATAGGAGGCAATGTATTCCAGCTTTAACCGGCTAAGTAAATGTGCCAGGTGCTTTTCAAAATAATGGTATCGCTCACTTGCAGAAAGCATGCTAGTAGTTCTGATCCGGATATCTTTGAGGTCGCTGTACCTGTCCGTAATAATGGTGCGGATGCGTCGTGCTTCGGGATAGGATTCCAACAGGTACTGGATATCTTCAAAACGGACACGAAACAGTTCGCAATCTTCAAGCGCCTGGATATTGTATTGGCTTTCCTTTTGCCCAAAAAGGCTTTTAAACAGTACGATTACATTATCTTCTTCCATAAACCAGGTGGTTACTTCCCGGTCATCAACGTTATAATAACACCTTACCAGCCCCTTCTGCAGGTACCATGCATAGCGGCATACGTCGCCTTCAAAAACAAGGAATTCATACTTTTTCTTCCTGGTAAAGCGGCAGGCATCCCGCAGCGCGGCTTCCATTAAATCCGAAACAGGATAGAGGCGATTCAAAAAAGAAATTACTTTTTCCATACTGAAATAAAACAATTCTTCATAAAAACATGGTGCATTTAGTTCCCGAAGTAATGATTAAAGCGCCGCACAAATTGCCGTATAACTACCCTATTTTGTACCCGGTAGATACGGGTTTTCAGTGCTGCGATTTCGTCCGGTATAACTATTTCAGGATTTATTTACCAACCTGTAGCTATTTTAGACTAGACATACGGCAAGGCTCCTCCCAGTCAAAGGCATATCAAAAGCATGGATAGAGTATGAATTATAGTAAAAACACTATGCCCCGCTATATAAATCCGGATGCGAACATCCGGCGGCGGAAAAACATATTCCTCAGAAAATTTTTTTTCCGCCGGTTGAAAGAAGCTCTTCTATTTCAATGATTATATAAAAGGACAAAAAATGATTATGGTAATGAAGGCCATTCCAGTATTGTCCTGTAGTTTTCTTTAAGTTCACGTTAATCGTCTATTTAGAAAACCTTGAAGGTGATCGTTGCACCATCTCAAACGTTACCATTCGCCTCGATATATTGTTTTTTATCGTCTATGATACTGACGAGACATTGCCATGGAATAGTACACTTAGCCGCACAAGACAATTGTATGGAGAAGCTGTTTTTAAAGAATTATGTAGAAGAGCATTAAGCCTGAGTATAGATAAAGCAATAGTGGCAGGAAAAAGGCAAGCTATAAATATTGCTAATCGGGACGTTCTGCCGGATGAAATAATCAACCGGCTTTGAAAGTGGAGGATATCGGACTCGAACCGATCACCTCAAACATGCCATGCTTGCGCTCTACCAGATGAGCTAATCCCCCAATAAAAGAGCTATTTAGAAATTTTATGGCCGCAAATATAATCCGCAAAATAATGAAATAAAATTCTTTTTATTAATCGCCCCAGATTTCTTCTTTGCCTTCCAGCCACGCTTTTACCAAACGGTTAGAAACCGATTTAGGCCTTTCCAGCGGATATCCTAATGCCCTGTCCCAGCAAAGGCTTGCCAATACGCCGAGAGACCTTGCCACGCCAAAAAGTACCGTATAAAATTCATATTCTACCATACCATAATGCACCAATAAAGCCCCGCTATGTGCATCTACATTCGGCCATGGATTCTTTATTTTGGCGATGGATTGTAAAATAGGTGGCACTGTTTCATAAATATTCCAAACGGTTTGCACCAATTTATCATCCGGCATATGTTTCTTTCCAAATTGCATCTGTGCTTCAAAGCGCGGATCCGTTTTTCTTAAAACTGCATGCCCATAACCCGGAACCACCTTGCCTTCAGACAAAGTTTTTCTAACATAAGCTTCTATCTGTTCTTTATTAGGAAGGTCGCTGCCAATTTCTTTTTGCATTTCAAAAATCCATTTGATTACTTCCTGGTTGGCGAGGCCGTGAAGCGGGCCGGCTAAACCATTCATTCCTGCGGCAAATGCAAGATAAGGGTCGCTTAAAGCAGAGCCTACAAGATGAGTAGTGTGAGCAGACACATTGCCGCCTTCATGGTCGGAGTGAATCGTCATGTAAAGCCGCATCAACTCATGAAAACCTTCATCTTCATAGCCCAGCATGTGAGCAAAGTTTCCCGCCCAATCCAACAAGCCATTAGGCTGAATATGTTTTCCGCCCTTATACTTACGGCGATAAATATAAGCAGCAATGCGTGGCAGGCGTGCAATTAAATCCATTGCATCATCAAATACAGGGAGCCAATAATCCTGCTTGCTCATGCCCTCCGCATATTTTTTTGCAAAATGACTTTCTGTTTGAAGCGCCATTATTCCCACAACAAATTGCGTCATTGGATGAGCGGTTTCCGGCAAGGCTTCGATGGTATCAAGCACGAAATTGGGAACGTGGCTGCGGCGTTGCCACAGATTACTCATATTTTGAACATCCTCTTCTGTTGGCAGTTCGCCTACCAGCATTAGATAAAATATGCCTTCAGGCAAAGGCTCTGAGCCTCCTTCCGCCCTTGGAAGCTTTTCTTTAAGTTCAGGAATTGAATAACCTCTAAACCGGATTCCATCATAGGAATCAAGCAGCGAAGTTTCGGTAACAAGTCCGGTAATGCCGCGCATCCCCTGGTAAATCTGCGACAATTTCACTTCGCCAATAATCCTGTCTCCGTGATTTTTTACAATATCTTTTACTTCTGCAGAAACAATATCTGCCTTGGCTTTAAATTTATTTTGAATTGTTGCCATACAAATGAATTGGAATTATTATTCTTTTTGAAAAAAAATTCAAGTGCGATAAAGTTAACGACCGGATAGGTTTTTAACAAAAGAAAATGTTGAAGGTCAAACGATTCTCATTCTTTTAACTGGATGCGCGCTTATATAAATACCATGCAAGGCCGCCAAATACTACATTTGGCAACCAGGCAGCCACGATAGGACTAAAGTTTCCTTTTAGTGCAAACACTGAGGCAAACCTTCCCACCAAAATATAAATGACGCATATCAAAAATCCAATCGCAAGATGGAATCCGCTTCCACCCCTTATTTTTTTGGACGAAACGCATGCGCCAATAATCGTCAGGATAAAAACTGATACAGGTACGGCACTTCGGTTATGTTTCTCAAGCAGCAATTCATTCACATCGCCTGAGCCACGCATTTTTTCAAGTTGGATAAAGTGGTTTAATTCCGGCGTTGTCATTTTATCTTTCATATAATCATCCCGGCGCAAATCGCGTGGCTTAAAATTGAAATTCATTTGCATGGAGGGTGAATCTATTATGGTCTGATGCAAACCATTTATCTTTCTGATGACCACGTTGCTCAGCATCCATTTATTGGCTCCTGTATCCCATTTTATTGACAGCGCTCTCAGGTTATATATCAAATTGGTCTTATCAAACCGCTGGATAAAAAAATTACTTCCCGTTTTACTGGTAGTATCATAGTAACGGATACCCGCATACGAAAAAGAATCCAGCTTAAAATATTTATTGCTAAGGGTAGAGGTATTCACATAACCGCCATAATTGAAATCTATATATTTCGCATTAAAATTTGCCCACTTTTCATTAGCCGGCGGAAGCACATATTGATTTGCCCACCAAAGAAAAGCAGTAAATATGGCGCCTGCCACCATGTAAGGCCTGAGCAATCTTCCAAAACTGATACCTGTGCTGAGCATGGCTATTATTTCTGACTTATTGGCGAGGGAAGAAGTAAAAAATATAACAGAAATAAAGATGAACAGCGGGAAAAGCATGGCCTCAATGTGAGGAAGAAAACCAAAATAATATTGTACAATAATTTCTTTATAACTGAGGCCTGTCTTTGCAAAATCATCCGTCTTTTCACTTAAGTCGACAATTACTACAATAAAAGTGAGCGCGATGAGACAAAAGAAAAAAGTAACAAAAAATTTTTTGATGATATACCAGTCTAATAATTTCATGCGGCGCTTACGATAAACTTTTATGTTGCCAAAAGTAAATTAAAAAAGCAGAGTAATCCCTATCCCGCAGGCCAGCAGCCTGATTTATGAAATATTTAAAACAGACAGTAAATGAATATTTAAAACGGATTTATATCTTATGAAAGCTGCAAATCATTTTTTCTTTTTTGAAGAACCGGCAACAAGCACGTAAGAATCTTGTATAAATTCACACAATGTTTTTCGCGGTATTTCGCCATCTATGATTATGGTGTTCCAATGTTTTTTATTCATGTGGTAGCCGGGCAAAACGGATGAAAATTGTTCGCGCAATTCAACAGCCCTGTCAGGATTGCATTTTACGTTGAATTGCAGCGGCACTGAAGACAAAGAAACCAACAGGAAAATTTTATTCTTTCTTTTGAACACCAGCGTATCTTCTCCAAAGGGAAAACTTTCTTCCACCTCATGTAGCGATAATGCAAAGTTTCGCAGCTCTTCAATATTCATAAGAAATTAAATTGAAAATGAAAATTGGGAATTGAAAAATTATTATGAGTCTCACAATAATCTTAATAATTTAATAATTCAATAATTAATCCTCCTTTTCCGGCCTCAAAATTCCGGTTACAACATTCTTCGTAGTCAATAATAATTTTGCAGCTTCCTGGATATCTTTAGGCGTTAACGCATTCACGTATTTTTCATAATGAATAAAATAATCAGGATTATCACCCGGAAAATAAAAACCCTGTAATTCTGAAAGCCAGATATTATTTTCTTTGACATTCACCTTGTGCTGTTCTTCCCATTGCTTCTTCACTTTGTCCAGGTTTTCTTTTGACGGACCATTGTTTATAATATCCTGGATTTCTGCGGTTGCAGCCCGTAAAAGTGTATCCACTTTTTCAGGCCCTGTAGGCAATGTCAGGAAAAAAGAATAATTAGAATAAGGAATTTTTTCAAACTGCACCTGTGTTCCGCCTCCATAAATTGCCTTGAGTTTTTCTCTTAACTCTTCATCAATGCGAATATTTAAAATTTCACTAATCGCTTCTGCTTTTAAATTAAGTTCATCAGAATAAGGAACTTCGCCGCTATACACCCGGAAAATCATCGCCTTGGGTTCTTTTCCTTTATATACATTCACATCTACTTTGCCACTGGCGATTCTTACCTTGTCATCAACATAATTAAATTTCTTTTTCACGGAAGGCAGGCTGGCAATGTATTTCTCGAGAAGCGGCTTTAGTGAATCTGCTGAAATGCTTCCCACAAAAGTGAAATGCATGCCATATTCATTTTCAAAATTCTCTTTATACATCTGCATAATTCTGTCAAGATTCAATGCATCAAAATATTCCGGCTTTGGAACCGCTATCGGCGCCAGCGGATTATCATTGTACATAGCTTTGAACAAAGTATCAATAAATACCGCCTGCGGGTTAGCGCTAAGAAAAGCAAGCTGGGCTTTATTTTTTTGAATAAATGACCTGAACAAAGCGGTATCGGTTCTGGGTGAAGTGGCATATAAATACACCAACTGCATCATTGCTTCTCCATCCTTTATTGAACTGCTTCCGTTAAAGCCGGTTGTTACCTGCGACATTTCAGGACGAACGCTCACCGTTTTTCCGCTGAGCGCTTTTTTTAAATCCAGCGGAGAAAAATTCCCAACGCCCATACTACTTATCACCGATATCATATATTCGGCATTGTATTTATCTGCAAGCCCGTAATTGTTTTTACCTCCCGGCCTGACTGCACTCATCAGGAGTTGGTCATTTTTAAAATTAGTATGTTTAAAAGTGACTGTGATGCCGTTGCTCAATGTAAAATCTGTTGTTCCTAAAACTGAATTCGTTTTAGTATTTACAATTTTCCCTGCTTTGGGAATTTCGGTTAACAAAGAAGATTGAACGGCTTTTTCTTCATAAGGTTTTAAATCCATTTTTTGAACTTCATCAGCAACAGCAAGAATTTCAGCATTGGTCGGAAGGCGGCTGCTGTCTTTGGTTTGCGGCCCTGAAAGCGCAATAAATTTATTTGAGTTTTGGCTAAGTATATCGACGACTGCATTTACATCATCCACGGTAATGCCCGGTAATAATTCTTTATAATATTTTAATTCATTGGCAATGCCAGGAATGGGTTCTTTGGTTAAAAAATTACGGATGTATTCTTCTGCATAATTCGACGATTCTGTTTTGTTTTTTTCATTGAAGGCTCTTTCGATATAATTAAGCATGTCTGCTTTGGACCTTTTTAATTCTCCGTCAGTGAATCCGAATTTTTTTACTCTCGCGAGCTCTTCCTCAAATGCTTTCAATCCTGTAAGGCTATCGCTGTTGCCTGTGCCGATATATCCTACAAAAGATTCATAACCGCGCGCTTCAGAATTAAAGCCACAGGCAGCATACACGAAGGGCGGATTTTCTTTCTGCGTAAGTTCCCGCAATCTTTGATTGAGCAAATCAGAAAATATATTCTTTACCAATTCATTTTTATAATCTTCTAATGTAACAACAGGCTTAATCTTGTAAGGCGAATAATATACCCTGTACATAAAGCTTGTCGCTTCTTTGTCAGTAATCACTTCGGCCACACTTTTTTTATAAGGCGGAACTTGAGGGTGTATTCTTTCCCTTTCATTTTGAGGATTTTTATTCGGACCAAAGTATTTTTTAACCAGCGCTTCTGCCCTCGAGGGTTCAATATCACCCACCACAATCACTGCCATTAAATTCGGCCGGTACCAATCTTTATAAAAGCTTCTGAGCGCATCGTAAGGCGCATGCTCAACAACGCTGTCAATGCCGATGGGAAGCCGCTTTGCATATAGTGAACCGGCAAATAGCAACGGAAAAATTTTGCGGTTAATCCTGTCCTGCGCACCCTTTCCTAACCGGCTTTCTTCCAAAACAATGGGGCGTTCGCCATCAATATCCGAATCGTTATCCGTAACATTATGCGCCCAATCTTCTAATATCTGGAAACCCTTTTCAATATTGCCGGGCTTATCCGTAGGTATGGGAAGAATATAAACTGTTTCATCAAAACTGGTGTACGCATTCAAATCACTTCCAAATCCCACCCCAATGGATTGAAGAAAAGAAATGATTTCATTCTTCTTGAAATTTTTGGTTCCGTTAAATGCCATGTGTTCGCTCAAATGCGCGAGGCCTTGCTGATTGTCGTTTTCAAGAATAGAGCCTGCATTTACCACAAGGCGCAATTCCACTTTTTGGTCAGGCTTTTTATTCTGGCGGATGTAATACGTGAGTCCGTTGCTGAGCTTTCCGATTTTCACGTACGGGTCAACCGGTAGTGTGTCATTGAGATTTGGCTGTGCTAAAACGGAAGAAGAAAGGAATAAAAATAAGAGCGTAAATATTTTCATATAGGGAGAATTTGATAAGAACAAATATAACAAACAAAAATACGGGCATACAGTAAATAACCCGTTCATGGGTGCAGTTTATAAAAACTTTATGCCGGAATAAAAATCAATATTATTTGTCCTTTTACTGTCCGGAATGGGATTAAGCCAATCAATTATCTTTGCAGGATGAGTAAAATAAGAGTAAGATTTGCCCCAAGCCCTACCGGCGGATTGCACCTCGGAGGCGTACGCACAGCGTTGTACAATTATTTATTCGCCAAACAACACGATGGCGATTTTATCCTTCGGGTAGAGGATACTGATCAAACGCGTTATGTTGAAGGCGCGGAACAATACATCATTGATTGCCTGAAGTGGTGTAATATTCTTCCAAACGAAGGGCCTCACCATCCCGGTGAATATGGGCCTTACCGCCAAAGCGAAAGAAAAAATATTTATAAAGAATATGCAGATCAGCTGGTAAAAGCAGGACATGCGTATTACGCTTTTGACACGCCGGAAGAAATAGAAAAGCTTCGTGAGAAATTAAAAGCGCAAGGGAAATTCAACGTGCAATATGATTATCAAAACAGGTTGAATATGCGCAATTCACTGGTTTTACCGGAGGAAGAAACCGAATCGCTTTTGAAAATAAATTTTCCGCATGTGGTAAGAATTAAAATGCCGCGAAATGAATATGTGCATTTTAAAGACATGATCAGAGGCGATATTGAAATGCCAACCGATGGCGTGGATGATAAAGTTTTATTGAAAGCCGATGGAATGCCCACGTATCATTTAGCTGTGGTGGTGGATGATTATTTAATGAAAATAACACACGCATTCCGCGGCGAAGAATGGTTGCCAAGCGCGCCGGTGCACGTACTGCTATGGAAATATTTTGGTTGGGAAAAAGACATGCCGCAATATGCACATTTACCTTTGATATTAAAACCTGATGGCAATGGTAAATTGAGTAAGCGCGACGGCGAACGATTAGGGTTTCCTGTGTTTGCGATGGAGTGGAACGATCCCAAAAACGGTGTGGTAAAGGGCTTTAAAGAATTAGGATTTATGCATGAAGCATTTATCAATATGCTGGCGCTGTTAGGCTGGAACGACGGTTCCGAGCAGGAAACATTTTCATTGGAAGAAATGGTAGAAAAATTTTCAATGGATAGAGTGCATGAGCACGGCGCAAAATTTGATTTTGAAAAAGCCAAATGGTTCAATCATGAATGGATAAAAAAATCAGGAGTTGACAGGTTAAAAGAGGATGTGAAAAAAATATTTGAACAACATGGAATTCAAATTTCAGATGAAAAAAAATTTGAAAAAATAATTGAACTCATCAAAGACCGTTGCACGTTGCTAACTGATTTCGTGGAGCAGGGAAGCTTCTTCTTTATTGCCCCTAAAGAAATTGACACAGCATCTATCCTTCAAAAGTGGAACGAAAATAAAAACCAGTTTTTCGTTGAATTGATGAGGTCGTTTTCATTATTGCAAAGCTGGGAACCGGGCGAACTAGAACACACTTTTAAAGAACTCGCTGCAGCGGCCAAATTAAAACCCGGCGAATTAATGGGCGCATTCAGGCTGATGCTTGTTGGTGGCAAATTTGGGCCCGGCGTTTTTGAAATCTCATCCGTTCTTGGGCAGCAGGAAACAATAAACAGGATTACAGATGCCTTATCTTCTTTACAATAAAACAACAAACTAACCAGCCTGAGACTTCAACTGCTGTTGTATCTTCCCGGCTGAATTTATATCTTGATTTTTAGCGCAAAATTTTTTTATAGTGGTAAAATCTTTATCCAAAACTTTTTCATCTCTGTTGTTTTTACTTGCAATTGCAATCACAGGCAAGGCTCAAACGCACTCCAGCCAACTGGTTAATCAGCCGATAGACATTAGCCCTGATTTTCACAATTTTAAAAATGCGTATTTCCTCGCCGACAGCCTTACTTCATTTGACCCAAATACCATGAGTGGCACCGTTGAATGGCAACAAAATCAGTACGTACGCCGCATGGCATTCAACAATGAGCTGGCTTCCTTACAACCTTATCAAAATAATATTTTTCCTGCGTCGGAATACCAGCAGGATCCGGTGCTTCCTTTCAGCATTCAGTTTGTTTCGCCACGAACCATTCGTTTAAGAATGAACACCGGCCTCGTCGTAAAAGAGGAAAAAGATACTTTGATGTTTGCAAAAGAACCTGCTACCGATAAATCATGGAAGTATACTAAAATCGCGGGTGGATATGTTTATACCAGCGCCTTCGGTTCTGTCACTATCCGCGAACATCCATGGCATATAGAAATAAGAGATGCCACTGGAAAATTGCTCACAGAAACATTTCATGCAAAAGATAACAGCGCCAGCTATACGCCCATTCTTCCTTTTTCTTTTGTGCAAAGGTCTGCAGATATGTCAAGAAGCATAGCCGCGTCATTTACCGCTGCTCCGGAAGAAAAAATCTTTGGCTGCGGAGAATCTTTTACCCAACTCAACAAGCATGGCCAAAAAGTTGTTTTATGCACCTTCGATGCAAACGGTGTGCAAACACCTGAAATGTATAAGCCCATCCCTTTTTTTATGAGCAGCAATGGGTACGGAATGTTTATGCATACTTCTACGCCCATCACGTGCGACTTTGGCCAGGCCTATAATGGCGTAAACACTTTAATGATTGGCGATGATCAGTTAGACTTATTTATTTTCATCGGCAATCCAAAAGAGGTTTTAAATGAATACACCAACATCACCGGGAAATCTCCTATGCCGCCATTGTGGAGCTTTGGTTTTTGGATGAGCCGCATCACCTATTCATCAGAAGCAGAAGTAAGAGACGTAGCTGCCAAACTACGCGAAAATAAAGTGCCTGCTGATGTAATTCATTTGGATGTAGGCTGGTTTCAAACTGACTGGCGTTCCGATTTTCAGTTTTCAAAAGAAAGATTTAAAGACCCGAAGAAAATGATCAGTGATTTAGGAAAAGATGGGTTTCATATTTCGTTATGGCAGCTTCCTTATTTTGTTCCTAAAAACCGCCTATTTCCTGAGATTGTGAAAAAGGGATTGTATGTAAAAGATCAAAAAGGCAATTTACCTTATGACGATGCTATCATTGATTTTTCTAATCCACAGGCAGTAAATTGGTACCAGATGCATATTGATTCTTTATTAAAAATGGGTGTAGGAGCCATCAAGGTCGACTTTGGAGAAGCTGCCCCTGAATTTGGAATGTATGCATCAGGAAGAACCGGCTTTTATGAACATAATTTGTATCCCTTGCGATATAATAAAGCGATTGCAGACATTACCAAAAAAGTAACCGGTGACAATATTATCTGGGCGCGTTCTGCCTGGGCGGGAAGCCAGCGTTATCCGCTTCATTGGGGCGGCGATGCCGAAAACACTTCTTCAGCCATGCTGGCTACTTTGCGTGGCGGCTTATCTTTTGGATTATCCGGATTTGCTTTTTGGAGTCATGATATTGGCGGTTTTGTTTTGAAATCTCCGGAAGACCTTTATCGCCGATGGACGCCGTTTGGTTTTCTTACTTCTCATACAAGAGCGCACGGCGCACCGCCGAAAGAACCGTGGGCTTATGGCAAAGCTTTTTTGGATGAATTTCGCCTGAGTGATAATATGAAATATGAGCTGATGCCTTATGTGTATGCGCAGGCTAAACAATGCACAGAACTGGGATTGCCGATGGTTCGCGCTTTGTTTGTAGAATATCCCAAAGATGCCGGCTCGTGGTTGATAGAAGATGAATATTTATTTGGTTCGGATATTTTGGTGGCGCCATTTTTCCAGGACAGCACTTATGAAAGAGACGTTTATTTACCAAAAGGAAGCTGGATCAATTATCAGAGTGGTGAAGTGTATAACGGAGGATGGCATCACATCAAAGGAGGTAAAATTCCTGCGGTAATATTAGTGCGCGATGGCGCTGTGATTCCGAAAGTGAAACTGGCACAATCCACCAACGATATTGACTGGAAAAATATAGAGCTGGTAGTCTACAATTCAGGTAAAACGCAATCTACAGGCTATGTCTGTCTTCCTTCGGATAATATTTTGCGCAAAATTTCAGTTAATCAGAAAAATGGAAAATACGTTCTTGAAAGCGATCCTTTAAAAGGCGTCGTAAACTGGAATATTCATGGATATAAACAGTAAAGCAATAAATACTGCACTTTTTTAATTTAACCGATATGAATTTTACAACCATAAAAACTGACCTGGAGGAAAGCATCCTCACACTCACCATCAACCGGCCTGATAAATTAAATGCATTAAATCAAACCGTGCTGGATGAGCTGGATGCTGCTATGGATCAGGTTTACAGCGATACAAATATAAAAGCAGTTATCATCACGGGCGCAGGTGAAAAAGCATTTGTTGCGGGCGCAGATATTTCTGAATTTGTTTCAGTCCCCGATTCAAAAGGCGCTATGCTCTCAAAGAAGGGACAAGATGTTTTTTTCAAAATAGAAAATTGTCCGAAGCCTGTAATAGCTGCAGTCAATGGCTTTGCGCTGGGTGGTGGTTGTGAACTGGCAATGGCCTGCCATTTCAGGCTGGCAAGCAATAATGCAAAATTCGGCCAACCGGAAGTGAATCTTGGATTGATACCGGGCTATGGCGGCACACAGCGTTTAACGATGCTAGTTGGCAAAGGTAAAGCCATGGAGCTGATGATGACCGGAAATATGATTGGCGCAGATGAAGCAAAATCCGTAGGCCTTGTGAATTATGTGGAATCTGCTGAAAATTTAATTCCCAAAACAAAGGAAATACTAAAAACCATTCTTTCAAAATCGCCCATCGCCATTGCCAAAGTAATTGAAGCCGTAAATTTTTATTTCAAAAAAGAAGGTTTTGAAGATGAGGCAAAATTGTTCGGAGAGGTGTTTATGAGTGAAGACAAAAAAGAAGGAACGACTGCTTTTTTAGAAAAAAGAAAACCGATTTTTAAATAAAATTTGAAAGTTGATTTTACTCAAGATTCAAAAATAACTTGTAACCTTACAGGTTACAATGTATATTTGCAAATGATAGTTTCAATTGTTCATAAAGGATTAAAACAACTTTGGCTTAAAAATGATCCTTCAAAGTTACCTGCTGAACAAGTTGATAAAATAAGGCGTATACTGGAAGCATTAGATTCCGCTTCAACACTGGCTCCTTTGAAGGCAATTCCAGGATATAAATTACATCAACTTACCGGTAAACTGAAGGGATATTGGTCAGTGTGGGTAACTGGAAATTATCGAATTACCTTCCGCTTTGAACATGAAAATGTTCATGTGGTAGACTATCAGGATTATCACTAAAAATTAATATAATGAATCGTCGAATGAAGCCTGTTCATCCCGGAGAAATTCTTCGGGAAGATATTTTAAAGGAAATGAATTTAACAATTACGGTTGCCGCCCAGGGACTTGGCGTTAGTCGAAAACACCTTTCCGCAATACTAAATGAGCAAGTTTCTATAACAGCAGAAATGGCAGTAAGACTGGAACAGGCCTTCGGCGCGGAGGCGGGGTTCTGGCTCGACCTTCAAAAAAAGTATGACATTTGGAAAGTGCAGAAAGAAGGTAAGATTCATATAGCCCGAATCAGAGCGTAAGACAATATTTGAAAAGAACCTAAAGTATTTCAAAAGTTTAAAAAAGGAATCTGGTTTTTAAATAGAAAAAAATTCAGATAAAAAGAAAACACTGCTATTTATTGCTTTACCGCGCGGAATCAATTTAAGGCTAATAATTTTACAAGATTCAACCTCACTCACTATTTCAGATTTTTCCTCCTTTCATTGGTACATTTGCAATAACCAATAAATTTTTAATTGAAACAACCATGGACTACAGAATAGAAAAAGACACGATGGGGGAAGTAAAGGTGCCCGTTGATGCCTATTATGGCGCGCAAACCGAACGAAGCATTGAAAATTTTAAGATAGCGCAGGATATCAATAAAATGCCCAAAGAAATTATTCGTGCATTTGCCTATTTAAAAAAAGCCGCGGCCATCACAAATTTTGATGCCGGCGTTTTACCAAAAGAAAAACTGGATTTAATCAGTAAAGTTTGTGATGAAATTCTGACAGGCAAATTAGAGGAAGAATTCCCTCTTGTTGTATGGCAGACGGGAAGCGGCACTCAGAGCAATATGAACGTAAACGAAGTAATTGCATATCGTGGCCATGTTCTGAATGGTGGCAGCCTTTCTGATAAACAAAAAGTATTGCACCCAAATGATGATGTGAATAAATCGCAATCCAGCAATGACACATTTCCTACGGCGATGCACATTGCGGCTTATAAAATTTTGCACGACCTTACGATACCTGCTTTGGAAAATCTGAAAGATACGCTCTCCCAAAAATCAAAGGATTTTATGCATATCGTCAAAATTGGGCGCACGCATTTTATGGATGCCACTCCCCTAACGCTCGGCCAGGAATTTTCAGGGTATGCTTCTCAGCTTGATCATGGCATTAAGGCCATTAAAAACACCTTGCCGCATCTGAGCGAGTTGGCCCTGGGTGGCACGGCAGTGGGCACCGGTATCAATACACCGCCGGATTATGCAGTGAATGTAGCAGAAACAATTGCAGAACTTACAGGCCTTCCCTTTATCACCGCAAATAATAAATTCGAATCGCTGGCATCGCATGATGCTATTGTAGAAGCACATGGCGCGTTAAAAACCGTTGCAGTGAGCCTCATGAAAATTGCCAACGATATCAGGATGCTTTCTTCCGGACCAAGAAGTGGAATCGGCGAGATAAGCATTCCTGAAAATGAGCCCGGTTCTTCCATTATGCCCGGAAAAGTGAACCCCACACAGTGTGAGGCAATTACCATGATTGCTGCGCAGGTAATGGGGAATGATGTGGCAATCAGCGTGGGTGGCGCCAATGGCCAGTTTGAGCTGAACGTGTTTAAGCCGATGATCATCTATAATTTTCTTCACAGCGCCCGGTTGATTGGGGATGGTTGCAACAGCTTTAATGAAAATTGTGCTAAAGGAATTGAACCCATAAAAGAAAACATCAAAAAGCATGTAGATAATTCGTTGATGCTCGTGACAGCACTCAACACTAAAATCGGTTATTACAAAGCAGCAGAAATTGCCCAAAAAGCGCATAAAGAAAATACTACCTTAAAGGAAATGGCCGTGAAGCTGGGATATGTTACACCCGAACAATTTGATGAATGGGTAAATCCTGCAAATATGGTAGGAACGTTACCTTCCAAATAAAAAAAATTAAAAGGCTGCTATCAATGATTGATAACAGCCTTTCTTTTTTAGAATACCCCCAAGTGTGAGAGAAATGACTGAATCACTTTTTATAAACAACACGCCCAATCTTCCTGAATAAGTACAGAATTCTTCCTTTATAAGTAATAATCTGTCGCGACATATCACACGAAACATAAATTTTTTCGCCATCCGATGGAAATGATTATTTAGTATTCCGGTACTAAAAATGGAATATATCTTCTTCTCATTACAAGGTGTCCAGTCTAAAATAAAAATGAGGCTAAACCGTTATACTTAATTCAAGCTTCAAACTTCAGTTCACCAAAAAGTTCTGTATGGGAAAAAATTTTACTTCCTCTCAAACACATATTCAAGCTGTTAACGGCGTGGCATGGTGGGCCAGAAATGCAAAAGCTTATCAGGCTTTTTGTGTGTTTACTATTGCATTGATGCTGTTTGCTTTACCTGAATCAGCAAAAGGCCAGGCTGTGACAATGAGCTATAGTTACGAAAACCTCACCCGGAATAACGGTGGCGGCACTTTGGAAAAAGGGGATATTATCGAGGTGCATGCGCTGATGCTGGTGAAGAACAAAACAGCCAACAACGTATATTATATTGACACCATTCGCAATGGAGCAAAGTTTGTTAGTGGTTCTTTAAAAATAGTAACCAATGAAGGCCTCACCTACTACGGTCCATACACTGATGGTTCCAATGATGACGAAGGCGTTTACGATGGTTCGTACGGTGGTGTTTCCAGGGTGCGTGTCAATATAGGCGCAAATGCAGGCAAGGCCAGAAGCGGATCAAACCTGACTTCAACTTCAGGCGGAGGAAGCATAGCGCCGGGAACCTATAAGCCAAAATTTTATGGTGGAACACTACTCATGGTTGCCTACCAGCTTGAAGTCACCGCTAATTTTGGTGATACGCTTTATCTTACCGGCAATTATTATTTTGACACCTCCGGTACTGCAAAATCTTATCATTTCGCTTACCCGGGAATAAAAGTGATTAAAAACTCAGGGCTTTGTGAGAATTTTTCAAGCGCCAGTTTTACGGCAGATAGCTCGTTCGGGAGCGGAAATGTACAGGATAGAGTGACACCGGCCATAGTTCCCGGATATAACAAAGTTACTTTTTCTGCCAATCAGCCACAGGATGGCAATTATTCAATCGCCAATAATACAAGTCCTACTCAAAAAACGGTAAATACGGGGCCAGCCACAGGAAATCCCGACCGTGTTTTTGGCGTATGGGACATCATCGGCGATCATACCGGCTCTACAGACCCAAATGCAGGAAACCAGCCAACTGCCAAAAATGCAACAGGCGGCTATATGCTCGTTGTGAATGCTGCATTCTCAACAGGTGAAGCTTTCAGGCAAACCATCTCTGGCCTTTGCCCGAACACCAATTATGAATTCTCTGCGTGGGTACGTAATATTTGTGGTTATTGCGGCATTGACGCCGACAGTAAGTCCACGAATCAGCCAGGCGTTTTGCCCAACTTGACTTTTGCTGTGAACGATATAGATTACTACACTTCAGGTGATATTTCCTGGGACGGCAACTGGAAGAAACGGGGTTTCATGTATAAAACCGGCCCGAATGAAACCAGTTTTACCATTTCTATCAGGAACAATGCTGCCGGCGGTGGTGGCAACGACTGGGTATTGGATGATATTAAACTGGTGACTTGCTATCCCAATTTGATAATGAATCCGAGCGATACCGCGTCAGCTTGCGCCGGCTGGCCGATTACCCTAAGCGATACGGTAAAAAGCTACTTTAATAATTATACCCATTACCGGTGGGAAACCAGTAGTGATGGCATCAACTGGATACCTGCCAACACAGGAGGAACAAGAACGCCTACTTTAGTAAATGGCTTGTTTGTATACTACGTAGATACGGTGCTCAAACCCACTATAGCCGATAGCGGTACCTATTTCAGGGTAAAGGTAGCTACCACTGCAGACAACTTAAATGACGACAAATGCGCTGTAGACAAAAGCCAGCGAATATTCCTCAAGGTATACAGTACCGTATGCCCTCTGTTGGATGTAACTATCTTAAAATTTCATGGATCGCTTTCCGGCAACAAAGCCGTGCTTCAATGGTCTTCTGAAAATGAAGGCGGGTTAAGGAAATACGTGGTTCAAAAAAGCCCAGATGGAATTCGTTTTGCCGATATTGGAGAAGAGGCAGCAAAGAAGGGAGCCGGCAGCAAAAACTATAATTTTAATGATGCCCATGATATTTTTAATACAGCCTACTATCGGCTAAAACTTCTTAATTCCGTAAACAATGAAATAAAATTTTCAAAAATCATTTCATTGTACAATAAGAATACTCCTTTTAAAGTCTCTACCATCAATCCTTTCAGCAGTGCTGTAAAGATGGATGTTTTTGTCCCATCACAGGGCAGTATTGAATTTAATCTTTGCGACATGTATGGTCACATCGTAAGAAAGAAAACAACGACACTAAACAGAGGAAACTCAAACGTATCTATAGAAGATGTGAGCAGCTTACCACCGGGATTATATATTCTGAGAGCTTTGTTTAACGGCGCTGTGGTTCAGTATAAACTGGTTAAAATTAATTAATGCAGTAAAAGAACAAATCGGGATGATTTATATTTTACAGCCAAAGATTCTTTTGAAAAAATCCTTTGATTAATAAGTTGAAAATTTCCCATTGGTAATTTCAACCGGGTTAGAGGTGCTGTCGTAAACAAGCCCTGAAAATGTTCCCTGAATATTGGTAGAATCAGACGCAATTAAATTCACAACAAATTCTCCGGTAGATTCATTGGCATAATAAATAGTTTTACTGGGCAATGAATAAGAAAAAACGCTTTGAAATTCTGAAGCATAATAATTTCCGGGCGGAAAAGAGCTGCCTAACAGCTTGATTTGAAATTGTTGGGCACCATTAGCAGAGGTACCAAGGATGTACATCACATTTGAACCAACGCCTGAGGTGCTGTACACATTATTGAGATAGCCGGAATAATTAATGCCGCCCTTGGTGAATTGCCAGCCTCCGAGCACAGGTCTCAGTTTTTCTGAACTATATTCTTTTGCACAGGAAGAAACCGCCAGGCTAACTATCAATATCCAAAAAACGTATTTAGCAAACTTCATGGTATAAAATTATAAGGAAATACGGAATTAAGAAACGGGTATCTCTTCATTAAGTAAATTTTCAGTTTTCACGTCCGCATGACGATCGGAAGTTCCAAAAAATTTCTTTTGAAAAACAAATATGGTAAGGATGCCCGCAGAAATGGAAGCATCTGCTATATTAAATATCGGGCTAAAAAAGGTAAAAGACTCACCTGTCCAAAAAGGAAACCATGAAGGGAAACGCGAATCAATAATCGGGAAATATAACATATCCACCACCTTTCCGTGCAAAAACCCTGCATAGCCATGAGCCGGAAAAATATGAGCAATGTTAGAAGGAAAAGCAGTGCTGTCTTCGAATATTAAGCCATAAAACATACTGTCGATTAAATTGCCCAGCGCCCCTGCAAATATCAGGGCTACGCAAAATATAAAAGCAGGATGGAATTTTTTTTCAATAATCCTGCCGATATAAAAAATACCAAAGATGACTGCAGCAAGGCGAAACAGCGTTAAGGCCATTTTTCCGAACTCGCCGCCAAATTTCCAGCCATAGGCCATTCCTTCATTTTCGATAAAATAAATTCTGAACCAGCGGCCCCATACCAAAGTAGATTCGCCAAGATGATAATGTGTTTTTACGTATATTTTAAGAGCCTGGTCAGCAGCAACAATTAATAAAATTATCAGGAAAACGGTTCTTTTTTTCACTCAGAATTTTTAGTCGGCAAAGATAATAAAATTGAGCTTCAGGGCGGGCGGGATACGTTAATTATTAGCAAATGGAAGCGGCTCTTCTTCTGGATTTTTTTTTGAATCATCCCCGAAAAAACGCCTGCGAAACAGCAGAATTCCAATCACGCCTATAGATACAGACGCATCGGCAATATTAAAAATGTAGTTAAAAAATGAAAATGGTTTGCCGCCCCATATCGGAAACCATGAAGGGAAATGGGTATCAATGATAGGGAAATAAAGCATGTCTACCACGTTGCCATGCAAAAAAGTACCATAGCCATGGCCGGTAAAAATTCCGGAAATTTCATCTGAGGTGAAACTGCTTTTATCGAAAATCATCCCGTAGAAAAGGCTATCTATTAAGTTTCCAAAAGCGCCTGCAAAAATCAGCGAAACCAATAGAATATACCCCGGATGAAATTTTTGTTCAATAATTTTTTTGAGATAAAACACACCAAATATAACAGCACCCAATCTGAAAAGCGTCAAGGCTAACTTGCCCATACCTCCGCCAAATTGCCAACCATAAGCCATTCCTTCATTTTCGATAAAATACAATTGGAACCAGTTTCCCAACACCTTTACGAATTCACCCGGATGGAAATGCGTCTTTATATAAATTTTTAAAACCTGGTCTGCAATGATGATTGCGCCGATGATAAAAACAATATGTCTTTTTTTAAAATGAAACATTTTATAGCGCTTTAATTTTCTTTTATTCTTCAAAATAAATCCTTTTAACCCTCTGCGAAATACTTGTCATGATTTCATAAGGTATAGTTCCGGCCCAATCAGCCAGCGTTTTCAATGAAAGCGATTCACCAAAAACCAGCACTTCATCTCCTTCGCTCACTTCTTTTATCCCTGTAACATCCAGCATTGTCATATCCATACAAATATTTCCTATCGTTGGAACCGGCAAGTTATTGATCATCATTTTACCAACGCCATTTCCAAACCTTCGTGAATAGCCATCTGCATAGCCAATTCTCACCACTGCTATCACGCTGTCTTTTTTCACTTTTGTCTTATGTCCGTAACCAACGGTTTCGCCGGCCCTGATTTTTTTTACCTGCGAAATGGTAGTTACCAAAGTAGACACATTTTTAAGGTTTTTTTGCATTTCCGGATTTGAATCAAATCCGTGTATCCCTATGCCGAGCCTCACCATATCCAACTGAAATTCCGGATGGCGGCTAATGCCCGATGTATTGTCGATATGTTTATCAAAACGACAATTTAAAACCTTCTCGAGCTTATGGCAACACCTGGTAAATGTGTTAAACTGCTCAAGCGTAAATGCATCTTCTGCAGGATCGTCGCTGGCAGCAAAATGAGAAAAGGCGGTTTTTATTTTTACAAGATGATTATTTTTCAGGTAGCCTGTAAGCACTTCGATTTCATTTTCCAAAAACCCCAGCCGGTGCATTCCGGAATCAATTTTCAGATGAACAGGATATGGTCCGATATCAGCCTTTTTTAAAAAATCTGAGAATTGACTCAACAGTCGAAACGAAAATATTTCAGGTTCCAAATTAAAATTTATCAACGCATCGAAAGTGGTTTCATCAGTATTCATCACCATTATGGGCAAAGTGATTCCGGCATTTCTTAAATCGATGCCTTCATCGGCGTAGGCCACTGCCAGGTAATCCACTTTATTAAATTCAAGCACCGAAGCAATTTCATAGCTGCCACTGCCATAGCCAAACGCCTTTACCATCACCATTATTTTGGTCGCTGGCTTTAGCATTGCCTTATATTGTTTAAGGTTATAAGCGATTGAAGTAAGGTTAATGGAAAGCACCGTCTGGTGTACTTTCTGTTCAAGAAGATGGCTGATTCTTTCAAAACCAAACTGACGTGCGCCTTTAATCAGAATGGTTTCATCATGAAATGATGATAAAAAAATATTCTTTAAAAAATCTTCAGTTGTTTTAAAAAAGCTTCTGTTTGCTATATCGGAAAAAGAGGATTGATGAAAAAAAATATCACTTCCAATCCCTACAAATTTGTTTACTTTTTTTTGTTGCATCAGGGAAGCAACTTCCTTATATAATTCTACAGGCTTTATGCCCGATTGTACAATGTCGGAAAGAATTACCGTGCGGCCTGGATGTTGTTTTTGATGTTCCAGAAAATCAAGCGCTATCCTGAGTGAGCTTAAATCGTTGCTATAGCTGTCATTGATTAAGTTACACCGGTTAATGCCTGATTTAAGCTCCAGCCTCATCTCAATCGGGTAAAGCGACCAAAAGCGCTCCCGGATTGACTTTATATTTTTATTCAGAATAAACAGTGTGCACCAGCAATTAATGGCATTTTCAATAGAGGCGTTGTCAGTAAAAGGAATTTTAATTCGAAATTTTGTTTTGTTATAATCTGCTGTGATTTCCGAAAAAGAACTGTCTTTTTTTATTGAGATGGTTTTTAAAATATCATCTGCATTTGTTCCCCATGAAAATAACTGAAGCTGATTATTTTTTTTCTGGAAAGATTTCATCTCCTTCAAGAGCCTTTGATCGCCTGATGGGAAAACCACGCAGGCTGCATCTTTAAACAGCAGTAATTTTTCTCTGATCTTTTGTTGGATATTTTTAAATCCTTCGTTGTGGGCATTGCCAATATTTGTAAAAATCCCGATTTGTGGTTTAATGATAGCTTCAAGGTTTTTCATTTCACCGGGCTGGGAAATACCCGCTTCAAAAATGGCAAGATTATTTGCCGCGCTGGTATTTAAAACACTCAGGGGAACGCCTATTTGAGAGTTAAAGCTTTTGGGACTTCTTATGATAGAAAAATCTTTTTCCAGCAATTGATTCAGCCATTCTTTTACGATGGTTTTTCCGTTACTCCCTGTAAGGCCTATAACAGTCAAATTTTGTTTTGAAAATTGCCTGCGATGAAAGGCCGCCAAATGCTGTAATGCACTCACTGTGTCTCTTACCAGCAGAATATTGGCGCCGGGGAATTTAGCCGGATCAATATGTTCGTTATCCGTTACCAGGTTGCGAACTCCTTTTTGGAAAACATTTTCTAAAAATAAATTCGCGTCACCGGACTTGCTTTTTACCGCAAAAAAAACTGTTTTGGAAGGATAGGAAATTTTTCGCGAATCAAGTGAAACATATGCAAGCACAGAAAGCAAATCCTTTTTGCTTATCCATTTTGCCTTGCAAATTTTTGCAATTTCCTGTATGGTATAATGAATGGGCGCTGTCACTTTTTTTGTTTGTTTTTATAAATCGAAAATAAAACAGATCCGCCAAGGCAAAGGACAATGACAGCAAGCGAAACAGCAATATGCAAACGGATTCCAAAATATTCTATCAGCATTTTTACTCCAATGAAAATAAGAATGATTGCGATGCCTTCTTTTAAATATTTAAACTTATCAAAAGAATTCTTTAAGAGAAAGAATAATGAGCGCAATCCCAAAACCGCAAAAATATTCGAAGTATAAATCACCATTTTATTTTGGGTGATGGCAAATACTGCCGGAATAGAATCGAACGCAAAAACAATATCTGTAGCAGCAAGCATTACCATTACCACAAAAAGAAGTGTATAATATTTTTTGCCATTTATTGTTTGGGTAAACTTACCGCTTGTATGATCATGAGAAATGGGCAGCACTTTGTTCAAGACTTTGTAAACTGCATTTTGCTGTGGATCAAATTCTGCTTCAGAATCCACCACAAACATTTTAATGCCCGTATAAATCAGCAAGGCGCCAAAAAGATAAAGTATCCAATGAAATTTAATAACGAGCGAAATGCCAATAGTAATAAATATAATGCGCAGTACAATAGCTATGAGAATTCCTAAAAGCAACACCCGGTTAATGTGCCTGGCGGGAATATTGAAATAGGCAAATATGAGTATGAACACAAAAATATTATCAATGCTCAATCCCCATTCCATCAGGTAGGCGCTGATGTATTCGAGGCTTGCCTGCTGGCCATCTTCAAACCAAACAAAAACGAAAAATGAAAGTCCCAATATAACCCAAAAGGAAGTTTGGTAAAAAGCCTGCTTTATTGAAATTGATTTTCCTTTCTTACTAAAAAGCCCGAGGTCTATAACAACAGCAACCACTAATACAATGATGAAAATAAGATAAGTCCATGCTGTCGCTGTCATAATTCCTGTTTTCTTTTACTTAAAGTAGAAAATGTAAAGTACGGAAATAAAAAAAACTGAAAATGATGATTGAGCCAAAAATTGTTGGCAGCAAAGCTTTTTGCTTCACCATTTCTTTACCAGAGATTTACAAAAAGCAAAATAAAAACGCATTTGATTTCTTTGTTCACTGTCAAATATTCTCTATTCTTCACACCGTATATTTTCTTTTTCGTATTGCCTGGTAAACCAAACCAAAAATTATAATAAGAAGCACAGGCAACACCAGGTTCAACAGTTCCCAGAAACCCCGCTGTTCAGTTGTTTTTTTAGGATCGAGCAGGCGCAGCTTGTAATCTTTTGATTTGGCCTCGGCCAGGCCCGCATCGTTCACCAGGTATTCCATACAATTAATTAAAAACTGGCGATTGGCAAACCGGTATTCGTATTGAGTTCCAACAGTGTAAGGATTTACGCCCATCGGCAACAACTGATCTTGATAGGAACCGTTGAGCACAATATCTCCATCAGCCACAATTATCATTTTATTGTTCTCAATATTTTCGCTGCGGAAAGGAACTCCATATAAATTCAAAGAATCCATCTGCTGGCGGCTGATTCGATTTTTGAAGAGTGATGAAAACTTTCCTTCCAGCAAAACACCCGCTATTAATCCACTTTTATTGAATGCAGCATCCTCTGGAGCATCCCTGTTTTCAGCGCCGCTGATTAGGGCGGGCGTTTCAATTGTTCTTGAATTAGCGGAAGATTTTAATAAAATAGTTTTTGTAATCCCCGGCGAGCTTACCGTGTCAATCGTATTGACAAATTTTCCTTCCACGAGGCCAAGGTTTTTATTGATCACATTATTTTGAGGCGACTCAAAAAGGGGAAAGTAATTCCAATGTAGAAACTCAAATTGATCTTTTCCGTTTACGCTAAAGGGCAAAAAATCGCATTGTAAATCCATTAATAAATCACCATTAATACGAATGCCATACTTAAAAAAAAGATCCTGCAAATTCAGATTCCGGTCATAGGCTATCACTTCATTTTTTAACTGAAGGCTGTCTACTTCAGCGTTCAGGCGATCAACAAAACATAATAATTTACCGCCCCGCATCACATATTGGTCGATTTTTAATTTTTCTTCTTCAGAAAAAGTTAAGGAAGGCTTTACTATCAGCAGCAGTTTAAATGTATCTGGTATTACTGCTTCTTTTTGCAAATCCATCATAAAAAGATGGTAATTCTTCTTCAATACATTTTCAACCAGGTCGTATGTTTCAGGGCCGATGGGTTCTCCATTTCCTACGGCATAAGCTATCATCGGCTTTTGCGGATTTGAAATTTTTTCTATACCGCTTGCAAAATTATATTCCAACAAAGCTTCGGCGCTATTAAGCTCCGGGGCAGTAATAAATTTATTGGAACCCGCGTATAAATTTACAGGCTGCAATTTACCCTGGTAGCTGATTAAGGCTGCCGGATAAATATATTGCGATTGCTCGCCTTCTTTGAGCTGCACTTTTAAATTGATGGGTACAAGCCCCAGTGCGCTAAGTGAATCTGCGAAGGACACACCCGTACCGGGAATTTTTTCATCTGCCGATATCAATTTATAATGAATATTCCCATTAGAATATTCCTGGAATTCCTGCAAGGTTTCCTGCGCAGAAACAGATAATTTTTTAAACCCGGCAGGAATATCGCCTCTTAAAAAAATATAAATTTCCATCCTTTGATCGATGGTCCGCAGCAAGGTTTTCACCGGCTGTGAAATGGAAAAGCGCTTTTCATTAGTAAGATCAATACGTTCATGAATAATCGAAGCGATGTAGTTTATCAATCCAACAGCAAGGATAAGGATAAGCCACCACCATTTTTTATTTTCAAGACGTTTCATTCAGGCGGCTTATTTTTTAATTAAAATTTTCTGCGTTGAAAAAAGAAATAAAAATATCACGCTTAAAAAATAAACGATATCTCTTGTATCCAGCACTCCGCGGCTTATACTCTGGTAATGAAAATCGATGCCAATCATTTCTATATAGTAATCTGCATTGCCTGTAAAAACAGGTAATTTACTAATAGCATTAAATCCGAAATATAAAATGATGCAGGCAAATGCGCTTAATAAAAATGCGATCACGGCATTAGCAGTAAGGCTTGAACACCATAGCGTAATGGCTGCAAATACCGACGCCAGAAAAAATAAGCCGATATAACTGCCTGTAATAGCGCCACTATCAATGCCTCCGGAGGACGAAAGAGAATGAATAGTGATTACATATAAAAAAGTTGGAATTAATGCGATGAGAATAACTGCCAGTATTGCCGCGTATTTCCCTCCAACAATTTGCCATTTGGTAAGTGGGCTGGTTTTCAGCGTTTCAAAAGTGCCGGATTTAAATTCATCAGCAAAACTTCGCATGCCCAATGCAGGAATCAGGAATATAAATACCCAGGGCGCCAAATCAAAAAATGAGCTGAGCGTTGCATAGCCAAAATCAAAAATATTGCTATCCTTCAATACAAAAAGATAAAGAGCATTCACTAATAAAAATAAAATAATAGTAATATACCCTGTCAGGCTACTGAAAAACTGGTAAAATTCCTTTTTAGCAATTGATATCATTTTGTAAACCTGCAATATAAGCGAAGAAAAATAATTAATTATTTCAGGAAAAAAATGTGTTCAAAAAAAAATTGAAAAAATTTTCAAAAATTTAAGTTAATAGTGCAGCGTTTCAGAAAACTTTGTTGTCTTTTTACTGTTAATGTATTGCTTGGTTATTTTTTTTTATTGTTTTCATTCAAAAATTTCCACTGATCTTTTTTGTAATTATTGTTTGAAAAGCAATCTTTCCAATTTTTAAAAAATATTGGTATCAAAACGAGCTGGAAATTTTGCCAAAACCGAAAATGAAAGAATCCCGCAAAGGGATTTTTTCATTTCATCAATTTAAATCGACTTTATACGCTGAAGCTTTCGCCACATGCACAACTGCGGCTTGCATTGGGATTATTAAAATAAAAACCTTTTCCATTAAGCCCATCACTAAATTCAAGAGTAGTATTCACGAGGTATAGAAAACTTTTGAGATCTGTAACTATTTTAATTCCTTTATCTTCAAACTCCTGGTCTTTGGGTTTTAATTCATTTTCAAATTCCATTTTATAACTTAGACCGGAGCATCCGCCGCTTTGGACGCTAACTCTCAAAAAGAATTCAGTAGGAGAAAGATTTTTTTCTTCCATGAGGTTAATCACCCTTTCTTTTGCTTTGTCACTTATAAAAATCATAAAACCTATGCTTTAAATAATAGTATCAGTTTTTGCAAAAATACATCTCCTTATTCCAATTTTTTTTAATGGTGGTTACATTTAACAACTCACGCATTTAATTGCTGAAATTGCTGAACGGTGAAATCAATTTCTTCTTCAGTAGTAAATCTTCCTAATGAAAACCTCAGGGAAGAAAAAGCCTGGCTATCAGTTAGACCCATCGCTTTTAAAACAAAAGATGGGCTTTGCAACGCCGAAGTACACGCCGAACCGGAGCTTAATGCTATCTGGTGGCTGAATTTTTTCATGATGGCTGCGTTATCCGCGTTTTCAAAACTAAAATTGGTAGTGTTTGGTAATCTGTGTAGCCTGCTTCCATTTACAGATGTTCCTTTAATATTTAATAGCTCTTGCTCAAGCTTATCGCGTAACCACGAAATCTTTTGAGCCTCGGCTTTCATGCCCACTTTGCATAGTTTGCAGGCCATTCCGAAACCTGCAATTCCCGGCACGTTTAAGGTTCCACTGCGCAGGCCCCGTTCATGGCCTCCGCCATCTATTTGTGCCACCATTCGCACTTTTGGATTTTTTCGCCGTACATACAGCGCGCCAACTCCCTTTGGGCCATACATTTTATGTGCAGAAAAAGCCATCACATCAATATTATCTCTAATAACATCAACTGGAATTTTGCCAACAGCCTGCGTTGCATCACTGAAAAAGAGAATTTTATGCTCTTTAGCGATGGCGCTGATATCATTTACAGGCTGTATTACGCCGGTTTCATTATTAGCATACATAATGGCAATTAAAATAGTTCCGGGTCTGATATTTTTTTCTAATTCATTCGTGTCAATTACTCCTTCACTATTTACATCAAGATAAGTAACTTCTGCACCAAGTTTCTCCAAATGCTTACAGGAATCGAGAACCGCCTTATGCTCTGTTTTTACGGTGATAATATGATTGCCTTTTGCGGCATGCATCTCGTAAATACCTTTTAACGCCAGGTTGTCAGACTCGGTTGCGCCTGAGGTGAAAATTATTTCCGAAGGCTCAGCATTTATTAATCCGGCCACCTGCTCTCTTGAAATCTTAACCGCCTCTTCAGCCTGCCATCCAAAAACATGACTGTGGCTCGCCGCATTTCCAAAATACCGGGTAAAAAATGGAATCATTGTTTCCAATACCCGATCATCAACTCGCGTTGTAGCATTATTATCCAAGTAAATGGGAAAGCGAAGCATTTAATTTTTTAAACAAAAATACTTGAATCGCCTTAGAGTATATTTTCAATAAATTTCATTTGAACTAAATTTGATTCGCTAATGCGGTGTAGAATAACAACGAAATAAAAATCTGCATTATTTATTCATTCACTATCAGAGGAGATTTTTAAGATGAAACTGAGCGCAGGCTTTCTTTTTTACAGGATAAAAGATGCTATTCCCGAATATTTTTTAGTACATCCGGGAGGACCTTTCTGGCAAAAAAAAGACACTGGTTCATGGTCAATACCTAAAGGTGAAATTGAACAAGACGAAAATGCTTTTTTGGCGGCAAAGCGGGAGGTAGCAGAAGAAACCGGAATTGAAATTACCATTCCGATACAGGATTTTATACAATTAAACGAGGTAATCCAGAATCCAGGAAAAAAAGTTATTGCCTGGGCTGCAAAAACTGATTTGAATTTTGATAACATAAAAAGCAACCTGTTTAATATGGAATGGCCGCCCAAATCAGGGAATATTCATTCTTTTTCGGAAGTGGATAAAGGAGGATGGTTCACTTTTGAAGAGGCGAGCAAAAAAATTTTGGCTGGCCAGACACCATTGCTTGAAGAATTAAATGAAAAAATAAAAAATTCATTATAGTTGCACCAATCAAGGCAACCGGGAAAGAGTGTATTATGTCTTGACGAAAAAGTTATGATAACTCGTTGACCACGAAATACTGTCTGCGTTCATAATTTTGATAGCTTAATTAAAATGATCATCTTAGATTCTATAAATTTGACTCTTATAATTTTTTATCTAATTAAAAATCAAATATGACTCATTACCCGGGACAAAAACATTACCTGGTAGCCGTAGATGTAATTATTTTCGGCTTTGATGGAGAACACCTGAAACTTTTGTTGATAAAAAGAGGTTTCCAGCCTAAAAGGGGCGAGTGGAGCCTCATGGGCGGCTTTGTGCAACCCACAGAAAGCCCCGACGAAGCAGCCAAAAGAATACTTCACCAGTTAACAGGATTGTATGGTGTTTACCTGGAGCAACTGCACACGTTTGGCCATCCTGACCGCGACCCGATTGAGCGCACTTTTAGTGTAACATATTTTGCGCTGATTGATATTCATAAATACCAGCGCCAGATAAGTACTCAGTATAATGCGGGTTGGTTTTCTTTTAACAATGCACCCAACCTGATTTTCGATCACACGCAGATGGTAAAGCTTGCGCGCACCAATTTAAAATATAAAGCATCTCTTCATCCTATTTTGTTCGAACTGCTGCCCGAAAAATTTACGATGCCTCAATTGCATGATTTGTACGAAGATGTATACGCGGCCACTTTCGACAAAAGAAATTTTAGCCGCAAAGTGCTGTCGACAGGGCTTTTGATTAAACAAAAAGATAAAGACAAATCGTCTTCAAAAAAAGGAGCCTTTTATTACAAACTCAATAAAAAAAATTATATCAACAACTTTCATGCATTTCTCAATTTCATTCCAAACCCGGATCATTTAATTCAAAATCCACATGAGTAGCGGATTTGATTATCCTAAAAGCTAGCCTGGCCGTCAACGCCAGCTATGGTAGCATTAATTTTTTGATTGCTTTTCACCTTAATAAAAAAGTGATGGCCCTGAGCCGTTATCTGGCCCCGGAGGTACAAAAATGAATTATTACTTTGTAGTGCTCCCGATCCGGAAAATCTTCCCACTCCAACCGGGCCATATTGAAAACCAACCGGGCCGTCAGCAATAAGAGGATTGTCAAATTTCATACGCACATTTATATCAAAATTAGGACGGTACGACCTGGAGCCAAAGGTGTAAGTGGTGATATAAAGTCCGGAAGAATCAGACACTTGTTGAAAACCGGTTAAAAATACTTTGGTGCGGTTTTCTTTGTCAATGATAATCTTCCCGGTGAATATTGAATCAGTGTGTGAAATGATAGACTGTTTTTCATTTTCCGTTTGTTGGGCGCTCGCAGCTAAACAGCCGAAACTAAATAAAAGCAGCATTAATAATTTCATTTTCATATAAATTTATTTTTTGAACGGATACTATAAAGCTATGATAAATATTTTCCGCAACATAAAAGCACTGGCATTTCAATGAAAGTTGTGATAGATTTTAAAAGATGTAGGAGTTCGCAAAAAAAAACAACACTTAAATTTTTTTAAATGTTGTTTTACAAAAAAGAAAAAACAAAAGATCGCTTTTCGCATTATCGCCTACATAAAATGAACGATTGAAAAAACAAACGAAGCAATGGCAGCGCTGAAGATAAAAATCAACCCTGCAACTTCAGATTTCGTAAATGTAAATATGTGTTTCATAACCGTAAGTTTTTAATGGTGATTGTTGCAGATATGACTTATAAATGTCCCGGAAGTTTAATATAAACTGAAATCGAAAATCTTTTGCAGTCAGACTTGCCAGCCATTGAATTTTACAACTACAGCAAAGCAATAAATTTCAAAAATTTTTATTTTAAGGCATCATAACGACAATGGGTATACGAAAAATCTCCGGTGCGGTTAGTATTAAAATACGGAAAACTTATCAATGTTGAAATGTCTGAAGTAAAAGCTGTCGCAGCACTTTCATTTTATTAAAAAATTTTACGTAGCCTGCAAAAGATGAGCCCCAATAAAAAAAGAATTTTAATTTTATAACAATAAAATGGATGCCTATGGAAGAGCATGAAAAATATATGAAGCACTGTCTTCAATTAGCAGAACAGGCTTTAAAAAATGGTGATTCGCCGGTTGGCGCTATCGTTGTGCTTGATGGAACTATTTTAGGAGAAGGTGTGGAATCAGGAAAAAGCTCAGGCGATGTTACCAATCATGCAGAAATAATCGCCATCAGGAACGCAATTAATAATGGATTTAGAAAAGATTTACTAAAGGCAAAATTATATACAACGCATGAGCCTTGCATTATGTGTTCTTATGTAATTCGCCACCATCATATTCCGCAGATTATTTATGGGATTCCAGTGAAATATATCGGTGGATATACCTCCTCATTCAACATACTGGTTACAGACGAAGTTCCCTTTTGGGGCACGAAGCCCACGGTAACAGAAGGAATTTGCAAAGAAGGCTGTGAAGAGCTCAATAAAAGATTTGATAAGGCGCAATCAAACCGAAAAGCTGTTTAATAACAGAAAGAGCAGGTAGCAAATAACGCAACCTGCTCTTCTATTTAAATTTTGATCGATTAATAATAACTTACTTTTAAGACAGAACCGTCTCCAAGAGAGGTTACATACCAGGTATAAGGATTTACCTGCTTAATTCCAACCGGCTGATTCAAACCTTGAGCAAGCACTTCAGCATCAGTTCCATTTGCCCAGATTAACGCGCCTGAATTGGGAGCAAATTCCGTAGCAAGGCTGAATGAAGAAGCAAATTGAACTACTATATGGGTGGAAAAATGACCTTCAGCCTGGTCAACAAGCATAGTGAAACCTTTTTGATAAACCGATACCTGGCCTGACATTGACACCCGATAAATAATTGCCTGCCCGGCGGCGAAAGGGAAACCGGTTAAAGTAGTTACCAAAAAATCCTGTCCATCAAATTTGATGGAAGTAGGCACAGGCTGCGCAAACGGGCCACCCAGGCCTGCTCCGCCGTTAAAGAGTGGGTTTGGGATTGCCGGAATTTCGGCAAGAATTGAATAATTGTTTGGCCCTTTGCGATGTACAATCGCATTAGCCCCCGCATCACTGATATAAAGGTCGCCATCGGGGCCCTTGGTAAGATTGTATGGGTGTGAATCATTTTCCGGGTTGTTTGGGGAAGGAATGGCTGAAATTACTGCAGCAACATTTTCGGATGGAAGATTTCTTGCATCCATGGGTTTATCGCCGGGTTTCCAACGAGCTATATTCGCACTGTATAAATGGTCGCCGGATAAGATGTATAACGTATTACCATCCAATAAAATGTGCACAGTTCCCTGTAATTGGCCGGAATGCACATTCTGATAGCTTTCAAGGTTTACAACCGCATCATACTGTTTGCCGTTTGAAGTTATTACCACCACTTTTCCATTGTCGTTATGAGTTCCCAATTTAGGATCGGGTGGCGTACGAAATGAGCCACTTTCTGATACCCAGATATTGCCACGGTGATCCACCTCAACACCCATGGGCCCGGCTAGGCCCGTTGCCAAAGTTTTTATTTCAAGCTTTGGCACATCATGTCCTTTTCTGCAGCCTCCGAATGTAATAAAAAGTGCAGCAGCAACAACCAACATAGAAATCTTCCGGTTAAAACCGTTCTTTGTAAAATGTTTCATATTGTTATTATTATTTATTGTGAATGTTTCTAAATAAAAAAGCCATTCACAGAGATATCGGGACAAAATATTAGCAAGATAGCGTTGTAGATAGGTTCTAAGAAAGAATTATGGGACAAAACTAATGTATTTAGAAATTGTTTTCTATTTTTTATTTTACTTATTAAAAAAAAACAGCGGATTTTTTGCGAAAACCGTGAAGCAGAATCTCATCGTTTAGCGGTTAAGGCCACAAAGCGCCGGAAGAGAGCTATTTTTGCAAAAATTTAATAGCAATTAGGTGTATCCTGAAATTTTGGCCCTTCATTCTTTGGTTCGGTGGTTGGTTTTCGTTACTCTGCTTTTCGCTGTATACAGGGGTTTTAAAGGCTGGTTAACAAAAAATCCGTTTTCCCGGTTTGATAACGGCGTGAGGAAATGGACGGCAATTATCGCGCAAATTCAATTGATAATTGGAGTCACATTGTATTCTATAAGTCCGCTGGTGCATTATTTTCTTCATCATTTCAAAACGGCATTGCCCGAAAGAGAAGTTCGATTCTTCGGCATGGAGCATGCAGTAGTGATGATAGCCGCAATAGTGGTTATTACAATTGGTTCAATAAAATCCAGGCAAAAAAAAACCTCGCGGGAAAAATATAAAACAATGGCAATCTGGTATTCAATTGGATTGTTAATGATACTTTCTTCAATGCCATTGCCTTTCTCTCCGCCGCCCTTTGTGAGAAGACCCTTTTTCAGGGCTTTCTGATTATAAGATATGAATTACCCGATTTCAAAAATTAAAAAACCTTTCAAACTTAGGGTTTAAAAGGCTTTTCGTGTGAATGTTGTCCCACGAGGATTAATAAAGGGGTTGATTAATTTATACTGAAATTTACCAGAATTTACTGAAACCATTGATTTTATTGATGCTTCAGAAGATTGAGAATATTTTGCAGTAAAAATTATTAAAGACAAATCAAACATTAATTGACCCCAAAATTGACCCCAAAAATGGCGACAACAAATTTTTACTTAAAGGCAGCAGACAAAAAAGGATTTTCAAGAGTTTTCCTTGTGTACCAAGACAGCGGCAAAAAATTCAAATTCCCAACAAAAGTTAAAGTCAAAAAATCCAACTGGAAAAACGGAAGATTGGTAAAAGGAAAGTCAAGTGAAGTAAATGAAGTCAATTCAATTCTTGACGGATTCAAGGCAGACATAAATGAAATTTTAAGGGAAGGAATGCTAGCTAAAAAAAAGTATGATGTTTCGGTAGTAGAAAAAAAATTCAGGTTGAAAACTGGGGAACAATCAGCACAAAATGAATTTTACAAATGCTATTACGAATTTATGGAAAATTCCAAGGCCACAAAATCACACGGTACAATTCTAAACTATAACGCTACTCTCTCAAGGCTAAAAGATTTTTCAGAATACCGAGGTCATGAAATAACTTTTCAATCAATAAATCAATCATTTTATGAAGCGTTTATGAACTATTTAATCAAAGAACATAAATCTCTTAATAATACGGTAGGAAGACATATAAAGGTGCTAAAGGTATTTTTGAATTATTGTAAAAGGATGGAAATAATACCCGCCGAAACAAATCTTTCAGCCTTTAAAGTGATCAAGGAGGAGGCCGATATTATTTATCTAACGGAACATGAATTATTCAAATTATTGAATTTGGAAGGCTTAACTAAATCACTTCAGCAAGTAAGAGATAACTTCTGTTTCGGTTGTTTTACAGGCTTAAGATTTTCCGATATAGCCAAAATAAATAACTCAAATATTAAAGAAGATTTTATTGAAATTAGAACTGAAAAGACACGTGATGCTTTAAAAATTCCGCTAAATCAATATGCGAAGGAGATACTAAGAAAATACCAAACCGAGAACTATACAAGACCACTGCCGCCAACAATCAGTAATCAAAAAACTAATGAATATCTAAAGGAATTATGTGAAATGGCCGAAATAGATGATCCGATAGAAATAGAAAAGTTTAGTGGCTCAAAGAAAATTCTAATCAAAAAACCAAAATATAATTTAGTAACATCTCACACAGCAAGAAGAACCTTTGTTACACTATCCTTAGAAAAAGGAATAAGAGCAGAAGTTGTAATGAATATGACCGGACATAAAGAGTATCAAACGTTCAAGAAGTATTATAAAAATTACAGACAAAGTGAAGCTTTTAGAAATGAACAAAGTATGGGATAAGCCAAATTTAAAGGCTGTTTGATTAACATTATATCGCTCCGCGGGGTGAATAGTGGTTTTTCACGGATAACATTTTGATCTTTACATTTTTTTATTAGTTTTGCCTTCACGCAGTTTTTTATTTCTTGGGTTTAAGAAAATTGCGCTCATCCCTAAACCCCTTTTTTGGTAATTTTGTTTACCCTCTTTTATTGAAATGCATCGTACGACGGATTTCAATCTCTTATCAAATTCACTCTTTAAAAAGATTCTATAATGGATTAAGCCAATACAGGGTTTTTACACCTTGAGCCTCGGGTTAAATTGGTATAACAGTACCCTTATCTCTTCGCTGCTGCGCTATTCAAAAAAAGTATTTTAAATATCAAATAATGGATAACGAACTATATAATTTCAAACATTTAAACACGCTCACAATTGAACAATTCAAAAAATTGCTTAACGATTCATTCAAATCGTTTTTCAAAGACATGAAAACAGAAATAGAAGCCAATGCAAATCAAGAATCTAATCTGGTAAATATTAAAACCGTTATGGAAAAATTGCAGGTCACAAAACCTACTATTTACAATTGGATTAAGAAAGGATATATTAAACCTCAGAAGATGGGTGGAAAAGTTTTATTCGATCTACCACTTATTTTGAAATCTTTAAAAATGTATGATCACATAAGAAGTAGAAATTCAGCATTTAATCAGTTTAAAATTTCAGAATAACACAAACCCAAATTAAACTTGAAGCCGGATGAAAACCTCATTCGGCTTTTTTAATTTGTTTAAACCCGAATTTCAACGGCACTTATTGGTACAACATTAAAAACCCAAATAATAATCTTCGATTTTGCAATAAAGGATAAGGAATGATAGCGGTCGCAAACCGTACAGTTTGATAAAAAGGCCAAAAGAACTTATAGCAACTACCAACTTTTTTGTTAATGGATAGCATATTTTAAGCAAAAAAATGTACGTGCTGTTTGTTTTACCTCTATATTTGTTAAACAATTACATAATAATACATAAAAATGATTATAAATTTTAGCGTACAAAATTTTGGTTCAATAAAGGAGAAACAAGTTCTCTCATTTGAAGCGGATAGATCGTCGCACCTCGAAGAACAATATTTAATGACATCTCCAGGTAAACTTCGACTATTAAAAATCGCATTGATATACGGTTCTAATGCTTCGGGAAAAACCACAGTTTTAAAAAGCCTAGAATTCTTGCGGGGTATCGTCCTTGATCCTGCAGAAAAAAAAACGGACAAACTAGATTTTAATCCGTTTCTATTTGATAATAAAACTAAAAATGAAAATTCAGTATTTTCAATTGATTTTATTCAAAATAAAGTACGATATTCTTATGAAGTTGAGTTGAATACAAAACATATAGCTAGAGAAGAGCTGAACTTTTACAACCCTAACAAGGCAAATATATTTAGTAGAACAACAGATTATCAAAAGCAACTTTCTACGATAACTTATGGCAGTAAGATAAAAAAAGATAAAACAATCGAAAAGACACTAGAAGCAAATACGATATGGAATAATACAGTATTGGGAGGGTTTCTAAAAACAAACATAGAATTTCACGAACTAAAAGAAGTTA
This sequence comes from Ginsengibacter sp., assembly GCA_051954975.1. Taxonomy (GTDB): domain Bacteria; phylum Bacteroidota; class Bacteroidia; order Chitinophagales; family Chitinophagaceae; genus Ginsengibacter. The sequence goes on from JBQCHE010000003.1 coordinate 599,721, forward strand.
CAGATTGGTTTTCGCATTACTTAAGGCCAATGATCTTTTCTAAAACTCAACTTGACCGATATATAACAAAGCGTATAGAAAAGTCTGAAATCAGTAAAGAAGCTGTAATTAATATTCTAAAAAAGGCAGATATTAACATTTCAGATATCATTATTCAAGAAGAAGAGAAAGAAATACCGGATGGTTTCCTCGATTTTATGGAAAAGCAATTTAAAAACTCCGACGACCAGATCAAAGCATTAAGAGACAAAGGGAAAATCACTTCAGTAAAATTAGAATTTGAACACACAGTTAATAAAAATAAATATAGTTTACCTTTTAAGTCAGAATCCGAGGGAACCAAAAGATACTATGGTTTTTCAGGACTATTAAGCTTATTAATTAAAGACTCTGTAGCATTTCCAATTGACGAACTAGAATCATCGTTACACCCAGATTTATATATTCACTTTCTTTTATCTTTTTTGATGAATTCAAAAAAATCTCAGATAATAGCAACTACCCACAACAGAGAAATTTTGAATAATAAAGATATTTTTAGGAATGATGCAATTTGGTTTACAGATAAGTCCGACAACTGCTCAACAGAACTTTATTCCCTGGCAGATTTTGACAGTTCAATAATTAGAGATACAAGCAACGTGCTAAATGCATACAAATCGGGCCGATTGGGAGGAACCCCAAATTTAGGAGATTATTTTATTGAAATAGAAGATCATAATGAGAAAAAAAAGAGCAAGCCCAAGAAAGCTTAAACCAAGATATGCAATTGTTGTAGAAGGCGAATGTGAATTTTGGTATATACAAATGTTAAAGAGGAACGAAAGATCCCTCGGCGTAAATATCGAGCCAAAAATTCCTCAAAGAAAAAAGTTGGAAGATCAATTTACAAATGCGATTTCTCTTTCAAATGACTATAAGCATGTTTTTTGGATAATTGATTTTGATACTATCATAGCTGAAACTCGAAAAACAAAAAGAGGTGAAAAAACTGCCATTGAAACTTTTAAAGAGATTAAAGCTAAAATAAACATGCGTCACCAAAATATAACTATTATCATCAATAACCCATGTGTTGAATTTTGGATACTATTACATTTTGAATCAACCTCAAAATGCTTCTCTTCATGTAATGATGCTATAAAGCAACTCAAAAAACACTTCAAAGATTATGAAAAAACACAAAGGTTTTATACTCAACAAAACAAAGACATTTATCTAAGACTTAAACCACATTTAAACGAGGCGATTGAAAATGCAAATAAGTTAGGCAAATTTGATCCCGATCAACCAAATACTGGAATTACGGAAATGCAACTTTTATTTGAAACTAAAGAAATTCTCAAAATAATAAAGAAAAAAAACAAAGCTAAGTGCTAATAAGCCGATTGCTGCCGATAGGTTGCTATATTAAACATCTAGCAACTCTTTTTACACCACTAAACGAGAAATGGCTACCTTTTTAAACACCGCTTCATTAAATGAGTGGATTCCCAAGCTAATTGAAGCATCAGAGAAAGAATTAATAATTATTGTTCCCTACATCAAAGTTTCAGACCGAGTTTATAACTATTTAAAGGAGGCAAACCAAAGAGGAGTAGAAACAGTAATCATCTACAGGGAAGACAAATTAACTCCAAAAGAAAAGGAAAAGCTTCAGAAGCTGGACAACCTAAACCTCATGCACCACCCGAACATTCATTGTAAATGCTACTACAATGAACATTATCTCATCATTACTTCAATGAACCTTTACGAGTATTCGGAAAAAAACAACAGAGAAATGGGGGTTTTATTTGATAAAAGCCAATTAATGTATTCTGGGGAAGATAAACTTTTCGCAAATGCCTTGGAAGAAATAAGAGAAATCATAAACGGTGCACAACTGGAAAAGAAAAGTCGTGAAACAGTTGAGGAAGGTTTTATTATCGACATAATTAAAAATGAGAAAGAAAAAACTGAAGAAGCCTGTAACGAACTAAATAAATTTTTCGGGCACAAAAAATTTGAAGCTGAAAAAAAATTGAATGATAAATGGTACTGTGTATGTAAAAACTATTTCGACAAAATAAACCTAACAATTACTCACCGGGCGGAATTAGAATTGAAGATGGACGAAGAAAAAATAAAGGATGTTTACAGGGCATTCAGAAGCAATTACAATGATTACATCATTCAGGGGTACAAAATATATTGGAAGGGAATAGATCAGGAAATTATGGTATATATAGATAAGCGATATGCTAAACCGGAGAACCTCAGAACGCCGGAAGAAAATTATATGTTACTAAAAAAAGGAGCAGACGAAACGATAACCTATTTAAGAAATTTTTTATAAAAAAAAATGAAAGGGGGCAGCCCTTCTAAACCCGAAATCGAGTAAAGTAAACGATAAAAAACAGTATACGAAATAGTAAAGTATGTTGCAATACTGCAACACTTTGGCACATGTTATAGAACCAGTGCCATTTATGATCGTAAAGTAAAGAGTTGAAAAATTGGCTGAATGTTGAAGGCCGGGTAAACAAAAAATCAAAAATTGAGGTAGCAGACCATTCCCCTTTCTGAAAGCAAAAATAAAGACTCAAATCCGAAACTCAATAAATCAAATACAATTTCTTCTTCAATTAAAATTGACTTCAGAATAAAAGAAGCTTTATTGATTTTCTAAAACGAAGCTTTATTTTCTTATGTAAGAGAATGAGGCAGCTAAAAGGAAAAACCAACAGAACAGACTTCAAATTCAAAACAACTATTTGAAAACAACTCAAGCTTCATAAATTTATATCTAGAACTACACAAAGAAGTCAGCCTATTACGGTGAAGAATTTGTCTTTAAACCGGAGTTCTGTCTTTGCGTTATTAAACCAATTTTTGTACTATCCGTGGTTGAAACTTGAGGATATAAATCATCTTTCGTTTGTGGAATTCCATCTTCGCCATATGAATACAAGACATATTTGTTTCCAAATTTTTGATAATTAAATTCCTCATGTTGATTATCCTGATTAACACGAATAGGATCAACTATCGACGCTGGTGTGTCATCTCTCAAAAGCTGTTTTAAACTGTCAGGGTATACCCCATGTTGTAACTTATAAAATTCAATATTTTTTACTAAAGTGTTTAATTCAATTTGAGATAATGCCACATAGCCGCTTCTGATGAATGATACGTGTTTGGAGGCATACGGAATAGTTTCAATAAAAATAACCGTCCAAACAATACCAGCAAGACCAATTATTGAAAACCATTTATCCTTGTACTTAAATATCCCAAATAATAAGATCGCTAAACCTGCATAACCCCCAAGGATTGGAGCCAAACATATCAAGCCTAGTAAATAAGGAGGTTTGCTCTTTGTGGTAAATTTCCTTAAAGAGGTATTTAAAACTTCTCGCGCTCTAATCATTCCAGATTCTATAATTTTTAAAAAATTAATTTCTTCATTTTTTGAAGCAAAAAACCGTTTAGGAATAAGAAAACTGCTTTTATCAATAAGTTGAATTTGAATGCAATTGTTATATGCTTTAACTGCCGTGATATTCAGCCAATCCCATTCGAAAGATTTACCGGAAGATTCGATAATTATTCCAGAGTCTGTAGTAATCAATTTTACCCTTTCTAAAAAGCCCTTGTTTCTAGCGATTGATTTATTAAGGCCTCTTATTGCAATTAAGTATGGACGGACGTAAAAAATTAGAAAAAATCCTATGATTATTAAAAAGAACAAGACAATAAAGACATGCCAGTCATAAGCCGGCAGAGTAAAACTGAAGGCAAGGACCAAACAAACTAATACTTCAATCCAACCTCTTTTTTTTAATTTATCTACATAAAATGCTTTATAAAAGCTGTGGCAATCTGTTTTGGTATTTTGAAATTCAATTTCCATTATTCTATTAGCTAAAATCATGAAAGCAGTTTACGACAGGAAACAGTTCATTGCCTAAAGTTTTAATAAAGTTGGATTTTAACTGGAACTGTTCTCAAATATATAATTAAAACTTCAGGGTTGCAAAATTGATAATTAGAAAAGCAAAGAGATGTTTATTATTTATATCTATGTAAGGGAATGACTAATTTATTTCCACTTAAAATGAGGCCGGCTCTCCTAATATGATCACTACTAGATACATTAATAATGAAGCCGAAAAAAGTTAAAACCAACCCAGATATGGTCATTGGCTGAACATTCCTAGATGCTCCAAAGCTAGCAGCCAAACCACCAACGATTTCAAGGATCACACCCGATTTAAATTGTCTATCAAACTTAACCATTTCTTCCGAGGCCTTTTGAAATTTTGCATCAATTTGAGCAAACGAGGTGTCCTTTATTTGAGCCTTCGAAATAAAAGGTGTAATAAACAGTAGAACCAATAGTAAACGTCTCATTTTTAAAATTTACAGTTAGAAAAAAGGTATGTAGAATAAAGGAACGTTTTTTTTGCTTTGATATTATTCTATTCTTATTTGATATATTCGATTGACCAATAGTAAAGAAAAAACAGGAGGGTTTTTATTTTGATTGTCCTTCTTTCAAACAAAGGACAGAAGATGATTAAAAAGGAGATCTTTAAATCAGTTACTCAATAAATCAAATACAATTTCGTAGTTAGTTAAAATTCAAGACGGAATAGAAGAAAGATTTATTGATGACTGAAAGAACGCCTTATTTCCGTCTGAACGGATAATTAACTAACCATTGGCGTTAACTTAGCAATAGTTATTCCCGACTTGTTAAAAACGGATATTAATGCCTGACATATCTTCGTAAGTTAATCTCAAACTCATCTCGTAAGCTTTCGATTTTTTCTTTTGTTGTTCTTGTCAAACTGGCTGAATAAATCATTGAATACATAGAACCACCTTCAACAATTGAAGCATCCGACTTAGCTTTTATATCACGATATTTTTTCCATTCTTCGATTGTCTGATCAAATAAATCCGTATTTAATATCGTCATGTCAGTATTATACTTTGTAGCCTCTTTTATGGTCAAAATAAGCCGTATCAATTCTTCTTCTGTCTTTTGATAAATTTCATTTGACTCAATATTCATATCGGTTTGCGTTTCCGGCGCATTAGGATAAAGTAAATGCCAAATAAAATCATTTGTATGATTTAGAAAAACTTTAGAATGGAAAAAGCATCTCAAAATTTCGTCTTTCTTAATAATGATATTAGTGGCGAATTCATGGCAAAAAATATGTCTTAACTCGAAGGTTCGTTTAATATCAGCAATAATCTCGTCCGAATTATCGATAATTTTTTTTGAAGAATCGTTCTCGGGATGATCACTGCTTTTACTCTCAAAAATTTTAAGCTCTTGCGCAAAATCGACTCCCGTAATAATTGACAAGTTTGAATTTACGTCGTCAAAATTATTGCACGGTAAAATATGCGATACAAATTCTCCTACCGATACTGTCTTTGTTTGAATAGCATTAATAATGTCAAAGTCAAACTTTACATTTTTCGATTGATTAAATTTTATTGCATTATCACTAAATGGCTTGCCGAAATCAATTAATTCTTTTATCACAGACCTGAAAAAGGCTTCAAAACACGCTACTGTTGCAATAGGAATGTATTTCAATAACTCTTTGTCAAAATCTCCATTGTAATTTAAGTTTTCACTAAACGCATTTTCAATGTCATTTAGCCTGCTACTCAAGTCATATCTAGAATAAAACTCTGACCGTGATTTTATAGCCGTTATTTCAGTGATTAAGTTTCGTTTCATTAAATGTGAATTTTATTATCTCCCAGAGCGCTACTCTCGACTACCATAAGCGGAATTTTTATGATTCGCTTTTCTGATGGACTGCACAAAATTATACTGTGGAAGCTGATCGTTTATTATCCTGGCCTGCATCAATAATGACTATATTAGGATCATTATTCAATTCAAGTTCTCTTAAGATTGCAGTTACCTTTAGATACTCTGACGTGTCAAAGTACAAAATTACTTTTATGCTCCTCTGTGTCTGATTAGCTTGTTCGTATATGTTTACTTGATTCAGCAAGTTCCTTTTTAGTTGGGAATTTGATGCAAGTTTAAATTCTACTAAAACTTTATCTTTTGAACCCTTTGAAATTGAATAATCAACTGGGCCTCTCCCATTATTCGGCTCTTGATTAACGTCAAAAGTTGTCGCAAACCAAGTTAATCTGTAAATTCTTTGAAGGTCTGCCTCTCTTTTTAAGGGTTGGCCTTTGTGATAAAATAATTTATATCCGTCATTATTTTCAATAAAAACCTTTAAGTATCCAATTCGTTTCAAAGCTGCTGTGTAGGCATCCGTCTCTGCTACACAATAGAAATTAGTTTGCAAGGCTAATTGATTAACTAATTCTTTTACATTTTTTACGAAAATTTCTTCTATTTCGTCAACTTTAATTTCCGAAGCGGCAATTGCTCCATCCTTGTTTTCTTCTTTTTGTTTAATATAATAATCAATAATAGTAGGAAATTGCCTAATAGTTTCATGAATGGCTTTATTCATTTCCTTTTGTGTCGGTTGCTTATTATCTTCTTTTTTAGGTATTCTTTTTTGAAAATAGTTGTGAATCTCTGCTCGCAGTTGTTCATTTGGAATTGTGCTACAAATATTGTCAAAATCACCGATTAAATCATGATTGTTAATCCAATTCTCATCCTTAGTTAAAATGTCACGGGGAGTTAAAATAACGTAATCCTCTCCATAATAAGGAACTGTAAACTCCTTTGGCATCCACCGTTCCAATTTATAATTAAAATAAGCTTTTTTTATTGTTAGCTTTCTTTTTTGATTTTCATTTAGATAAGTATCGGCAAAGAGTTGCGAATATTCCAGTAAATAACCTTTAATTAAATTACAAGTAAAGTCGCTAATATTATCTCTTCCTACACCAATGGAAAACAGTCCCGCCTTTTCTAAATGTGAAGTACTGGTAATCGTTTCACGACTTAAATCATGAAATATGATTTGCATATTAGAAGAAAGTGCAAATCCAAAATCTAATCCTAAACCACTTCCGCCGTTCCCAAATAGGCTATATCCAAGCCAATTTTGCTTTACTTCAGGAAAACAATACCAAGCCATTATTTGGGCCTTTGACATAGTTCCAGTAGCCGCTTTTTCTTTTAAAAAGATTAAATAATTTATTATTTCGTCATGTACCTTTTGATATTCCACTTTGTCGCTTCCAAAAAGTAAGAACGGGTCAATGAACAATGGAAGATCATTTATTAATGAAATATTAAAAGCTCCAAATTCTTGAAGTTTTTCTTCAGGAATCTCAAAGAAGTCAGAAAAGTAGACCATTATTTAAAGGTTGGTATTTGCAGTCGAAAATAGATTTGATATTCCTGTAATAATACAAAAAATATTAGAATTGATAGCGAATCAGTCAGAAGTCGTTTTTACACAACGGAAGTGAAGTAAACCAATGATAAATTTCGTAAAGAACAGTAAACACCTTAAATTGACCCCAAAATTGACCCCAGAAATTAAAAAAGCCTCTCAAACGTACTGTTTAAAAGGCTTTTAAAGTTTACCTTGTTGTCCCACGAGGATTCGAACCTCGACAGACAGAATCAAAATCTGTTGTACTACCTTTATACTATGGGACAAAGGAGTGCAAAAGTAACCCTATTCAATAAAATTTCAAACAGAAGCACTGATTTTTTAGCAGTAAAAGACGAAATCGCTGAAAATTATATTTTAGAATCAGCTAAAGTTTCGGCCACAAAATAATGTACAGAATGCTATGGAATGTGTAATGGTTTTTTTACTTTTACCTGTTTTTATTATAAATACAGTTTTAGGAAAATGAATTCATATAAACAGCAATTTTAATTGTCTGAAATAACTCAATACCTTCGACTATCTTTAAGAATGTGAATTGTAAAAAAATGAAAAAAGTCGGGCTTTCTTTTCTTGTGTTACTATTAATTTCATTTTGTGCCCCGGCGCAGGATCCTCATTTTTCCCAGTTTTTCGCATCTCCTCTTACCTTAAATCCCGCTTTTACAGGAAAGTTTGACGGCACGGTAAGAATAGCGGGAAATTACCGTAACCAATGGCCCGCATTTAATAATGCTTATACCACTTCTACCCTTAGTGTCGATTTTGATATTTTAAAAGATAAACTTCCGGATTATGACAGATGGGGGATTGGCATATTAGCGCTAACTGACCAAGCCGGAGCAGGATTAATCAGGAATAATTATTTTGGTGTTTCAACCTCTTACCATAAGTCACTCGATGAAGATGGTTTTAAACAATTAGGAATAGGTTTTCAGGGAGTGTATGGTGGCAAACGGCTTGACAGAAGTAAATTATATTTTGAAGACCAGTTAACTCCCTTCGGATTTACGGGGGTAACGCAGGAAACATTTGATCAAAACAACCTTGATGTGAGTTATCTTGATATTAATGCCGGGCTGTTATATTCTATGTCTACAGATGCAAGCAATAATTTTTATGTTGGCGCTTCTATGTATCATATTAATCAGCCAAGCGAAAGTTTTACTGGGGCCGACTGGCATATAGCTACCCGAACCACGATAAGCGCCGGAGGTTATTTTCCTGTTTCAGATCTCCTCACCTTTCATACAAGCGGTATTTACCAGTTTCAGAATCAGGCCTCAGAAACCGTTCTTGGAGGTGCATTGTCGGCCGTGATAGATAAAGCATCGCAACAACCTTCCAACGTATATGCAGGTTTGTGGTATCGGCTCAATGATGCAATCATTCCTTATGTGGGGCTTGAATTTGCCGGTTTGCGTATCGGCGCCACCTACGATATTAATGTTTCCAGCCTTCGCACAGGTTCAGAAAGCCGTGGCGGCATGGAAATCTCTCTTATATATATTAAAAAGCCTGCAGGATTTAAGGGCATTCCTTGTCCTAAATTTTAGACAAGGCTGATTATTGGTTATTTTCCCATCTGAAGAATGAAAATTATTTGGCAACAAAACTCCCTGAAGTTATCTTTGCCCTCCCTTAATAAAACGGCGCGTTGGTCAAGGGGTTAAGACGCCTCCCTTTCACGGAGGAATCACGGGTTCGAATCCCGTACGTGCTACTCTCCTAGCCTTGAAGTCATTTTCAAGGCTTTTCTATTCCAGTCTATTCTCCATAGTTTAGCAGGTGGTGCAACCTCCGTGTGACTCAAGATGTGCAGTCAGTAATTCAAAAAAAATAATAAATAAAAACGGCATTATTTAAAATAAGCCATTATATTAGACATAGAATTCGTAACTGCTTGAATCCCTCCCTTTTCTGAAAGCTTGTCGGTATCCCTAAGGCCAAAAATATATTATACCTAAACTAATTGTTATGGAAGATTTCCTTTCCTTTCAAAAAGAAAAATGTCTATTCATTTTTTGCTTTAAGCAAAAGGGCACCGTTTTAAAAATGCTCTTTAATTTATTTGCAGTCTTAGCTTTTTTTACATCAGATGCGCAATCCATAAAATGGACTTTCGATGGGCCGGGCGGAACGGATTTACCCTACCAAAGTATCCCCAACGTTACTGTATCGCCTGTATCGCAGAAAAATAATTATGGCACAACAACCATGCTCTCTTCCAGTTCTGCCTCTTCAGGATATACCGGAGCTTCCGGAAGCTTTAATGCTTGTGCAGCCACTATTTCGGCGGGTTTTAATCCAAACACGAGTACATATTTTGAATTTACTCTTTCACCAGAGCACGGCTATTCGATAGTAATATCAAAAATAAGTTTTGGTTCAAGGTCAACAAGCACCGGCCCGCAGGCTTACTCAATACGCACTTCAATTGATTCATATAATTCGGATGTTGCTGCAGGTGCATTTCCGGTTAATTCAAATTGGTACTATTACCAACATCCGTCTTTATCACTGGCCACTACCTCATCAATTACGATAAGGATATATGGTTTTAATGGAACGGGGTCTTCTCAAAATACAGCCGTTTGGCGAATCGATGACCTCTCGCTCGACGTGGCTATTTCTGCAGTTCAAACTTCGTACAGGAGTAAAAAAAGCGGGCAGTGGACTTCAGCTTCGAATTGGGAATACTCCACAGACAATTTAAATTGGAATCCGTCCTCGTATGCACCGGGTCAGGATGTGGAAAATATCCTGATTGCAAATGGCCACACAATAACTGTTGACTATCCCGTATCAATTGACCAGGTTACCATTGCGGGCACATTGGAATTACAAACGGGCGGAAGCCTCAATATCAATGATGGCCAAGGTGATGATATTATCATTTCTCCAGGCGGGGTTTTAAAAATTACCAGTTCGCAGGATTATTCTGCTACAATTAAACAAAGTGGAAACGCGTCCATCAATATTTCTACCAATGGCAAAATACAAATCGGCGATGGAAGTGCTTTTACTGGTAATGGTTACGAAAATTTTGCAACATCCTTAAGCAATGTCTGGAATGATGGCGCAGTGTATGAGTTCAATTGCAATAAAAAATTTGAAGCGCCTGGATTGACGTACTTTCCTAATGCCCCCTCAAATGTTATTCCTGTCTTCAGGGTAAGCACTGTAAGCGGAACGCCGGGAAGCGGCTCCAGCAATCCTTTTTATGTTAATGGAATACTTGAAGTCAATTGCGATTTTACTTTTTCCGGTACCGGAGATAAATATTTAAGAAATGGCATAAGAGGAAATTATGCGCTGACTCAAACCGGTAGCGGGCAACTAATCCTGAATGGCATAAACCCGGTTTTGGAAGGGAATGCCTTGAAAATAATTTTAAAGTATAATCTAAGCCTTTTATCAAGTGCCAATATCCCTGCAGGAGCCCGAGTCATTATTTCGGGGTCTAATATTAATAACAATGTAGCAGGAAATGTTTTCACTATAAATGGGATTTTGGACGTAAGTGACCAGGGAATAGGCAATAAGAATGGACAAATCATCCTCAACGGACTATTCAAAACCAAAAATCCCGGAGGGTTTTCTGGTAGCGGTTCGTCAATTGTTTCGGGCAGTGTATTGGTCAACCCGGGTTCCACAATAGAACTCTATTCAGACAGCACCGAATACCTTAACGCAAGAACCGATTTTAGCAATCTTGTCTTTTCAGGAAATGGTACAAAAATTCCAAAAGGGCCTTTCTCACCGAACGGCACTCTAACAATTAAAGACAATGCAGTTTTTGATTGCACCGGGGATATAAATGCAATAAATATAGGAAATGAAAACACCAATCTTTCCATGTCCGGAAACAGCAGGTTAATTGTGAGCGCCTCCGGTACGAATCCGCCAATAGCCGGCGCGTACAATCTTTCAGGCGGCGTCGTTGAATTTAAAAATTCGGGCGCCACACCACAAGCTATACGAAGTAAAAATTACCAAAATATAGAAATAACAGGGACGAACGTAGGTATGTCTGAAGGCAATATTTATTTAAATAAAGATGGGACTTTTAAAATAAAAAGCGGTGGCATATTTTCAATAAATGATAATACAATTACTGGTTCCGGCGATGGCTCGCAGACTGTAACAATTGAAAATGGCGGACTGCTCAAATGTGGCACCAACATGGGATTTAACGGAGCAACGATAACTTCTATCCCTATCAAAAGTTCTGCTTTCAACTCAGATATCAAAAAAATAATTCTTGAGCCCGGAAGCACCATTGACTATTCAAGAAAAGGCGACCAGCCTATTACCAATGCGGACGGGTTAGTTTATCAAAATCTCGTAATCTCCAACACCGGAAATAAAACCGCGCCTTCCAGCGATTTGGTAATTGAAGGTAATTTTTCCAAAACATCCGAGGCTGTTGTTCTTCATAACAACGGCACCGTAACTTTCAGAGGTTCCACCACTCAAGTTTATTCGTCTGTATCTCCGCAAATAATCTTCAATAATCTCAAAATTGAAAATACTGCAGGCTTACTGGTTAACGATAGCCTTTCAATTTATAACGAGCTTTCACTAACAGACTATTCCACTTTGTATGCAAATTCGATAATTACTTTATTAAGCCTGAAGGAGAATTCTGCAAGCATCTCACGGTTAGGCTTACACGTAAACATTAATGACCCGCAGGGTAATTTTATAATTGAACGATACATCAATACAAACACAACCAATGAAGGCCATCAAAAGGCCTGGCAATTTGTTTCAGTTCCTGCTTTTGGTAAAACAATTTTCGATACATGGCAGGAAAAGGGCAGCACAGCTATTTCTGGTTATGGAACATGGATAACTGATAAAACCGGCATCATGAATGGTTTTGACGCTACATCGCCTGCTCCCTCAATGAAGTATTTCGATATAAATTCAGGAACTTTCGCAGGAGTGTCCTCTACCCATACAAACCTCGAAACTAACAACGGGTATATGATTTTTGTGCGTGGCGACCGGCAGGCAACTTCGGTGGATGCACTTCCAACGCCCACGGTGCTCAGGTCGAAAGGAAAAATATATTGCCCTCAATCTCCACCATCCGAAGTAAAAGTTGCGGCAGGTAAGTTCCAATCGGTTGGAAACCCTTATGCTTCTGCAATCGATTTTTCAAAGCTTGCCACATCTAATATCCAGTCGTCCTATATAGCGTGGGATCCTACTTTAGGCGGGGGCTACGGAGTGGGCGGATATCAGACAATTTCAGCGGTTACAGGATACAAAGCAGTTCCCGGCAATTCAGCAAACTACAATACAAGTACAGATTACCGGTTTATCCAGTCTGGCCAAGCCGTTTTCGTATTCAATCCTACCTATTCTGAAGGTTCGGTAAGGTTTGATGAGGACTGCAAAGTGAGCGGTAACCATCATTTAGTCACAAGGGATGCTGAACAAAAAAATCAAATTTTGTTTGCAAATTTATTTTCATCAAATCATACGGTTTTAGATGGTAACGCTGTTTCCTTCTCCCAGAATTATTCAAATGATATTGATGTAAATGATGCAATTAAGTTCGAGACAGGCGCATCCACCTTTTGCGTGAAAAGATCAGGGAAACTATTATCAATAGAAGCAAGAAAAGAAATAATATCATCTGACACCATTTTTTATTCATTGGGGAACCTTCCGAAACAACAATACACATTCAGCTTTATTCCTGAAAATATAGCACCCGGACTTAATGCAATTCTTGTGGATAGTTATTTGAAAACGGAAACTCCAATTAATTTAACCGAAAACACTGACGTAACTTTTACTATTACCGATGACAAAAATTCATCAGGCGCGAACCGTTTTTATATTATTTTCCGAACAAGCTCGCCACTTAATATGCTCTTTTTATCAATGAACGTGATTCAAAAAGAAAAAGGTGTGTTGATAACCTGGAGGACCGACGAGGAGGATGATGTAAGAAATTACAAGCTGGAGCATTCAACAGACGGAATCCATTTTACAGAAATTGGTTGCATAAATGCAGGCAAAGAAAAAGCAAATAGTTATGAATTTCTCCATCTTCATCCAGCTGTGGGAAATAATTTTTACAGAATTAGCATCACAAAAATGAATGACGAAATACAGTACCAGGATGTAATGAAAATAGTGATCACCGGAAATGAATCATCAATTAAAGTATATCCAAATCCCATCCGGAATGGCGTTATTCAACTTCAATTCAGCCATCAATCTTCCGGAACGTACATTTTGAATTTATTTGATCTTCGGGGATACAAATTATTTTCAAAGAAAGTTTTGATTGAGCGAGGCAATTCATTACAAACTATTACGCTTAGGAAAGAGATTGCAAATGGCATTTATAATTTGGAAATCATTAAACCGGATGGCAGTAAGTCAATTTTGAAAATTGAAAAATAAGTACAACTAACGGTGATGCCTAAACGAAAAGACACAGCGGTTTTACAGTAAACAAATAAATAACATGATTTTTAATTTAAACCAGGTACCCAAAAGCGTCATCATCTTTTTTCAATTCTGTAAAATTAATATTATGAAGACGCAAATTCTTCTTGAGGCGATCATAATCTTTTTTTGCGCCTAATTCAATCCCCACCAGCGCGGGACCGGTTTCTTTATTATTCTTTTGTATGTATTCAAAACGAGTGATATCATCGGTAGGGCCTAACACCTTATTGACAAACTCCTTCAAAGCGCCCGGCCTTTGTGCAAACCTTATCAGAAAATAATGCTTCAATCCTTCATATTGTAAGGAGCGTTCCTTTATTTCCTGCATGCGATCGATATCATTATTACCGCCACTTAATATACAAACTACATTTTTCCCTTTAATTTCATCCCTGAAATCGTCCAAAGCAGCGATGGATAAGGCTCCGGCGGGCTCCGCTACGATTGCATCTTCATTATAAAGCTGCAAAATAGTGGTACACACTTTTCCTTCAGGAATTAAATGCATTTCATTTAAAACATCTTTGCAAATTTTATAAGTAATGTCACCTGCCCGGCTAACAGATGCTCCATCTACGAAATGCTCAATATGTTGAAGCTGCACCGGATGACCCGCCTTAAAAGCTTCTGTCATAGAAGGAGCGCCTTCCGGCTCCACTCCTATAATTTTTGTAAAGGGAGAAAATGTTTTAAAGTAAGATCCGACGCCAGACGCAAGCCCACCTCCTCCTACCGGTACAAAAAGGAAATCAACATGATTCAGGTCTTCAAGAATCTCTAACCCCACCGTAGCCTGGCCTTCAATAATTTTAAGATTATCATAAGGTGGAATAAAAGTCTGGTTATTTTTTTTACAATACTCAATAGCTGCTTCCGCACACTCTTCAAATGAATCTCCTACTAACTTTATTTCAACCGCATTCTCACCAAACATTTTCGTTTGTTTCACTTTTTGTTTCGGAGTAATTACAGGCATAAATACAACACCATGGCAATACAGTTTTTTACATGAATACGCAAATCCCTGTGCATGATTTCCTGCACTTGCACATACGACTCCTTTTCTTAATTGTTCTTCGGGTAAGGTGCTGAGCATATTGTAAGCGCCACGCAATTTATAAGAGCGCACCATCTGCATATCTTCTCTTTTCAAATAAATATTGCAATGATATTTTGCCGAAAGATTCCGGTTCAATTCAAGAGGAGTTCTTTTTACAATATTGTTTAATCGGGCAGATGCATCCGCCACTCCCAGGCCATCGAAGAAAGGATGGTAATTTATTTCATGGCCATTTGATGCATGCTTGTTACTCATAGGAATTGAGAAAAATATTTTAAAATGGGCTGTCCTTTACCGAAAGGACAGCCCGTAGAATCAAGCCGGTTCCTGGTTTTCAGGGCGCAAGCTCCTTACAGTTTTGCCTGCCTGCCACATTTCACTTTCACGCAATTCTTTTAATTCAGCTTCTAATTTTTCACGGTAATCTTTCTGCGAATTTGAATCTATGGATCGCTTTGCCTCCTTTCCGGCAGCTACGCTTGCATACAAATCTGTAAACACAGGAAGTGTAGCATCACGGAATTTTTTCCACCAGTCTAAAGCGCCACGCTGTGCGGTAGTAGAGCAATTGGCGTACATCCAATCCATTCCGTTTTCGGCAACCAGCGGCATTAAAGACTGGGTTAATTCTTCCACTGTTTCATTAAAAGCCTCTGAAGGAGAGTGCCCGTTTTTCCGAAGCACTTCGAATTGGGCTGCAAAAATTCCCTGGATAGCGCCCATCAACGTACCGCGTTCGCCTGTCAGGTCACTGTAAACTTCTCTTTTAAAATCTGTTTCAAATAAATATCCTGAACCGATAGCGATACCCAGCGCAATAACCCGGTCAAATGCCCTGCCGGTTGCATCCTGGTAGATGGCGTAGCTGCTGTTTAAGCCGCGACCCTGCAAAAACATTCTACGCAAAGACGTGCCGGAACCCTTAGGCGCTACCAAAAAAACATCTACATCTTTCGGAGGAACGATGCCTGTCTGATCATTGTAGGTAATTCCAAATCCATGAGAAAAATACAAAGCTTTTCCCGGAGTCAAATGTTTCTTCACGGTAGGCCATAAAGCGATTTGCGCAGCATCACTAAGCAGGTAGCAGATGATGGTTCCTTTTTCCAAAGCCTCTTCAATTTCAAACAAGGTTTTTCCTTCTACGAATCCGTCCTGCACTGCCTTATCCCAACTCTTTGAATTTTTTCTTTGACCAACAATTACGTTGATACCATTATCCCTTTGATTTAGTGCCTGGCCCGGGCCTTGCACACCATAACCAATTACGGCTACTACTTCGTCTTTTAAAATTTCCTGGGCTTTTGATAAGGGAAATTCGTCACGTGTTACCACTTTTTCTTCAGTTCCTGCAAAATTTAATGTCGCCATGTTTTTTTTAGTTTTTGAAAATTAAAAATCCGGTTTTTTTGTTTGTTTACTGTGATTAATCACAATAATAAAAGTGTGTTATCAATAATTATTTATTCAACTTCTTTTACTTCTAATATAGAACTGGTAAGCGCCCCGTTTAAATACCAGGTCAAGCCTTCTTTCATTAAGAAATCACCATCGAAAATTTTTCCGCTTTGCCTGAAAGCGCCTCTCGTTCCCTCCGGAAGATTTATTTCTGCTACTTGATATTTTTTATCCGGGTTCAATCCGCCAAAAATAATATTTTGATAGGTATCGCCATGATGAACATTCATGTTATAATTAAAAACCACTGCTTTTTTCCGGCTGCTATCCACATACATCAGCGATGCAATGCTGCTGTTGTACGGAGCGATTAACCGGTACAACGATCCGTAATTCAAAACATCCTGCAATCTCTTGTAATTATCCACCGCGCTTCTGCAAAACTGAATTTCTTTTTCAGTTAATTTATTAATATTGATATCGAAGCCAAGCTTGCCCTGCATGGCCACATCTATTTTGAATTTCAAACTTTCACTGCCCCAGTTAGTGACGTGATCACAAACCGTAGCCGCAGGGAAAAAATAGGAATAGCCCCATTGAATAAAAATTCTTTCCACAGGGTCTGTATTATCGCTTGCCCAAAATTCATTAAAATATTTAAGCGCCCCATATTCAGCACGGCCACCACCGCCCGAACATAACATCATTTCCAGGTCAGGAAATTCTTTTCTGACCCGTTCCAATACCTTGTAAAATCCTCTCGCATAATCAACATACAACGCCTGCTGGTTGCTTGCAAGATAATTGCTGTACGTGTTAGTCATAAAACGGTTGCAGTCCCATTTTATATAAGCAATGCCCGGATTTTCGGTAAGAAGATTGTGCAGAACGCCAAATACAAAATCCTGCACTTTGGGGTTCGTGAGGTCAAGCACTAATTGATTGCGCGAAAGATTAACCGGACGATTGGGCAACTTCAAAACCCATTCAGGATGCTGTTCGTACAATTCACTTTTGGGATTTACCATTTCGGGTTCTACCCAAATTCCAAACTTAATGTCTTTTTGCGCTGCCTGTTTTACAAGATACTGAATGCCATCCGGCAATATTTTTTTATTTGCCTGCCAATCGCCCAAGCCAGCGGTATCGCCATGTCGCGGATGTTTGTTACCAAACCAACCATCGTCCAATAAAAAAACATCTACTCCAATTTTCTTAGCGCCGTCAAACAGTTTTACCAGCGTATCCTGGGTGAAATTAAAAAAAGTAGTTTCCCAATTATTCAAAAGGGTTTGTCTTTTTTGATGTCCGTTCCAAACTCCATAATTCAAAGCCCATTGATGAAAGTTCCGGCTCGCCTGGCCTTTCCCGGTTGTTGACCATGTAAAAATAAAATGCGGCGTATTAAATATTTCTTTCGGCTTCAGCAAATAGGCAGAGGCATACGCATTGATGCCCGGTATTAATTTTAATGAATTACCAGCATGGCCATTCGATCTGATATTTTCAAATTGCAAATTAAAATTTCCACTCCACGCCAAAGAACCTGCAAACACATTTCCATGATTTTCATCGGCAGGCTTATCCGGCGAAACCATGAAAGAGGGCACTTCATAATTGGTAGCTCGGGTTCCCAATTTTGATTGAATATTATAAATTCCTTCGGGAAGTTTCGTCTCTTCGTATTTCATTTCACTGGCCCAGTCTCCATAAAAGTGGGTAAGATAAAAATTATTGGCGCTCAGGGTAAGAAATGACGACGCATAACGGTTGAGCGTAACCGGAGATTTTTCTTCATGCCGGATGGTTGCCCATTCTTCGATTACATTTTCATTTTTGCAGGCCTTAAAATGTAAGGTTACATAAAACGGATATACGGCATCTTTAAGCTGAATATGAGTTATGGAAACATTCTCATTTTCCTTTTCTACCGAAGATGCGATATAGTTTAGATCTAATGACGGATTGCCATCAGCATGCGTAACCTGGATGGCCGGCTCAAAAACATATCCCATTCCGCCGCCGGGAAAAGCGGGGTTAAAGGCAGGCAAATCTTTATATATCGAAGTATCTGCCGCCTGCGGTGATTGAAGCTTTTCACCAAACCACGCCTGCTGCAAATGATTACTCCTGTCTACTTTAAAAATTAATGAATTGTTTTTTGTAGCAATGATTATGGTTTGGGCAATTGCACTTTTGCCCAGGTAACAACAGGCCATTACTATCAATAACGTCTTCAACCAATATCTTTTATTCATCGCCTGTTTTTTCATTAAAAATTATCCTGTTTTGAAATGGATCAATTACGGTAACTGCCAGCGCCGAATAGAAAGTTTTTTCTAATCCCGGCTTATTGTATTTATAGTTTTTATTGATTAGCGTTTTATGAAATTCTTCGATGCCTTTGCACCATACAAATACATTAGTGCCAGGTGTTCCATCACCATGATGCTCACTTAAATGAAGGGTTAACCCGTCTTTTTCTATTTCCATGTACACCGGGCTGTTCTTATCAAAAGTGTGCTCCCAGTTGATTTTAAAACCCAGCCAATCGATATAAAATTCTATCGCTTTTTTGTAATCAAAAATCCGCAAGACCGGAATTACTTTTTCAATATTCATTTATTTTTCCCCTTTGTAAAGGTTTAGGACGGCCTACATCGTAAACACCTCGTCCTGCCTGTCTAAATACTCATTTTCTACTACTTCTTCGCCGGGTTGCATTTTTTCAAATTCCTTTACCTTTTCATGAAAGCTGTCACTGCTTTTGATAATAGCAACGCGGGCACTTCTTACAAATTCAATTAAGCCATAAGGTTCCAGTGCAGCAATTACCCTGTCAGTCTCTTCCCTGTGGCCGGTGGTTTCAAATACAATGTAGTCTTTGCGAATCGCTACCGCTCTGGCACCGAACTGATGAAGTAATCTTTCTACTTTGGCTTTTTCAGCAATCGCATCGGTAGGCACTTTATACAAAGCCATTTCCTGCCAGATAATTTCATCATTGGTATTGTAATAAGCTTTCAATACATCTACTTGTTTTTCAATTTGGCGCACTAATTTTTTTATCACATCTTCTGTTTCTTCAATCACAATATTAAACCGGTGAATGCCCGGTACTTCTGATGGAGAAGTGTTCAGCGTTTGAATATTTATTTTTCTACGCGAAAAAATAATGGAGATGCGATTTAGTATACCTATCTGATCTTCTGAATAAACCGTGATGGTATATTCCTGCTTGCCGGGAGCAGTAAACGAAGAAACAGGCGCTTTTTTTATTTCGTCAGAGTTCATTGTTTGTTTTTTTTGATTTTAAGATAAACGGATTTCAGCTACACTGCAGCCCTGCGGTACCATCGGAAATACATTATTTTCTTTGCCAACAATTACTTCTAAAAGATACGGGCCTTTGGTTTCAAGCATCTTTCGGATTTCTTCCTTAAGATTTTTTCTGTCAGAAATTTTACTTGAATGTATATTATATGCTTGTGCAAGGGCTACAAAATCCGGGCTTTCAATGTTGGTAAAAGAATAGCGCCGATCATTAAACAATTCCTGCCACTGCCTCACCATACCGAGGAAATGATTATTAAGCACCACCATTTTTACATCAATTTTATTTTGCATGATGGTACCGAGTTCCTGCAAAGTCATCTGGAAACCTCCATCGCCGGCTATTAAAATCACTGTGCGATCGGGCGCGCCCAATTTCGCGCCCATAGCGGCCGGCAGACCAAAGCCCATTGTGCCAAGTCCACCCGAGGTCACATTACTTTTTGAAGAATTAAATTTTGCATAGCGGCATGCCACCATCTGGTGCTGGCCTACGTCACTAACAATCACGGCATCGCCTTTTGTCAGTTCATTCAGCACTTTCATTACTTCTCCCATCGTCATGATTTCTGTTTCAGGATTTAATTCCTTGTCAATACATACGTCAATTTCTTTTTGAGTGTACTCTTTAAATTTTTGTAACCATTCTTTGCGCTCTTTCTTCTCAATCAGCTTCGTAAGCAACGGCAATGTTTCTTTACAATCGCCCCATACAGGCACTGTAGCTTTTACATTCTTATCTATTTCTGAAGGGTCGATATCCAGATGAATCACTTTTGCCTGCTTCGCATATTTATCCAATCTTCCGGTAACCCGGTCATCAAAACGCATACCCACGGCTATCAACACATCGCAATCATTGGTCAATACATTGGGCCCATAATTGCCGTGCATGCCCAGCATACCTACATTTAAAGGATGATCTGTGGGCAATGCACTTAGTCCGAGGACGGTCCAGGCCGCAGGCAAATTGCCTTTCTCAATAAATGCCTTAAACTCTTTTTCTGCCTTTCCAAGGATAACTCCCTGGCCAAATATGACAAAAGGCTTCTTTGCTTCATTGATTAATTGCGCTGCTTGTTCAATATACTCTTCACGCACGATGGGTTTAGGACGATAACTGCGAATGTGATTGCATGGAGTGTAACCCTCAAAGTCAAATTTCTGAACCTGCGCATTTTTCGTAATATCTATCAACACTGGTCCGGGTCTTCCGCTTTTAGCAATATAAAAAGCCTTCGCCAAAGCAGATGGTATTTCATGAGCATCCGTAACCTGGTAATTCCATTTGGTGAGCGGTGTAGTTACATTAATCACATCGGTTTCCTGGAAAGCATCTGTTCCTAACAGATGAGCAAATACCTGCCCGGTGATGCAAACGACAGCTGTACTGTCTATCATCGCATTTGCCAATCCTGTAACAAGATTTGTTGCGCCCGGGCCGCTTGTGGCAAACACTACGCCCACTTTGCCCGAAGTTTTAGCAAATCCTTCCGCGGCATGAATTGAACCCTGTTCATGACGAACCAATATGTGATTTATTTTATCCTGGTAATCATATAATGCATCGTAAATTGGCATGATGGCTCCTCCGGGATAGCCAAAAACTGTATTCACTTTTTCGGCAAGCAATATTTTTATTACAGCTTCGCTGCCGGTAATATTTTCCGTTTTTTTAGAAGATGCTTTAGCTTTTTTTTCTTCTTCTAATTCGATGGTGTTCATAATCGTAAAATTTAAATATGGTATGTTTAATTACTAAACACTTGGGTGGCAAATTCATTTTTAAGTCTGAAGAAAGTAGTCATGTCTGTTGAGCTTACATCGGTGTACCCGACCTGTCGCAGCATGGTGACGACTTGTCCGCGATGATAGGTAGCATGGTTAAATACATGCGCTAACAATTGATAAATCGGTTGATTAAATTCTATTCCTTTCGAATTTTTATAATTTAATATCTGCCGAAATTGGTCTTCCGGCATGGCCGTAATGAATTTCAGATAACCGGCAGATATTTCCTTCCAGGTTTCTATTAACTCATCTTTTGAGCCTTTAAATGTTACTGCAAGCATTTGGGAATTTGGCTTCATGTTCATTCTTTCCAACCACGTTTTTTCTGCTGATGCCATGTGCAAAATAGTTTCATAAATACTTTTGAAACTACTAACTACCGGCTGATTCCATTGCTCATCAGAAATATGTTTGAGCCAATTGCACACCTGATTATTTGCCCAGATGTGGTATTCAGATAATTCTATAAAATAGTTCTTTAACATAATTAATTTTTAAATCCAATTCGTTTCCTGGTTTTCCATGCTTCCGCTTTATTTTCTTCTTCCACTTTTTTATCAAGCATATTTTCTAATGCTTCGTATATCTGGTTTAGCTGCACATCATGCCCGCTAATTCTTTCTTTCAAAACATCCAACTGTTCCAAAATATCTTTATACTGAATCGCAAATTTTCTCAAAGCGATAAAAGCGCGGACAATTGCAATATTCATTTTAACCGCAGTATCACTTCTTAATACACTTGCAAGCATCGTGACACCATGCTCAGTAAAGACAAAAGGCAGATAAGATTTACTTCGATGTTTTTGCGAACCGGTCACAAATTGTGACCGGTTAATATCTTGATTTTCATACTCTTTTGCAGATGTGGTCACAATTTGTGACCGCATACTAGTCCACTCTTCCTTTCTCAATCTAAACATAAAATCTTCAGGAAACCGCTCTATATTTCTTTTGACAGTCTGATTTAGAACTTTTGTTTCCACTTCATATAATTCTGCCAAATCAAAATCCAGCATTACCTTTTGCCCCCTTATTTCAAATATCTTTTGTTGGATAAACTGCGTTTGCATGAATAAATTTTTAAAAAATTATTCCGCTTTTTATCAATCTTCATCTGTCACACACCCTTCACTGGCATTCTTTACAAATTTTGCATATTTGTATAAAACACCCTTAGTGGCTTTCGGCGCCGGCTGTTTCCATGCAGCCCTGCGCTTCGCAATTTCTTCATCACTTACCTTTAAGTTCAATGTGTTTTTTACCGCATCTATTTCAATGATATCATTGTCCTCTACCAATCCCAATAGCCCTCCTTCAAAAGCCTCGGGCGTAATATGGCCAACCACAAAACCATGTGTACCTCCGCTGAATCTTCCATCAGTAATTAATGCCACAGATTTTCCAAGGCCCGCGCCAATAATAGCGCCAGTGGGTTTTAGCATTTCTGGCATGCCAGGCGCGCCTTTAGGTCCGATGTTTCTTATCACTACAACATCACCTGCATGAACACGCCCGCTCTCCAGTCCCTCTATCAAATGTTTTTCACCTTCAAAAACCCGCGCCGTACCTTCAAAGCGGGTTCCTTCTTTTCCTGTAATTTTTGCTACACTTCCTTTTTCTGCAAGATTGCCATATAATATCTGAAGATGCCCTGTTGCTTTAAGTGGGTTTTCAAGGGGACGGATAATGTCCTGCTTGTTGAAGTCAAGGTCTTTTGCATCTTTCAAATTTTCAGCCACTGTCTTGCCGGTTACGGTCATACAATCACCATGCAGTAAACCTTTCTTCAATAAATATTTCATCACCGCAGGAATGCCGCCATGTTCATGCAAATCCTGCATTAAATATTTTCCGCTTGGCTTAAAATCAGCCAGCATAGGCACTTTATCACTTATTTTTTGAAAATCATCAGGAGTTAAATCAATGTCAATGCTTTTGGCTATGGCAATCATGTGCAAAACCGCATTGGTGCTGCCTCCTAAAACCATTATTAAAGTAATCGCATTCTCCAATGCCTTGCGGGTCATTATATCTTTCGGCTTAATATCTTTTTCTAAAAGATTTTTTATGGCCGGCCCAATGGCAGCGCATTCTTTTTCTTTGTCTTTGCTCATTGCGGGATTGCTTGCGGAATAGGGCAAACTCATTCCCATCGCTTCAATCGCGCTCGCCATTGTATTCGCTGTGTACATACCACCGCAAGCTCCTGCTCCCGGGCATGAATGACGAATGATACCTTTAAAATCAGCTTCATCCAAGTGGCCGGAAATCTTTTGGCCGAGCGCTTCAAAAGCAGAAACGATATTTAAATCTTCCCCTTTATAATGTCCTGGTGCAATAGTACCGCCATACAACATGATAGAAGGACGGTTCAATCTACCCATCGCCATTATGGAGCCGGGCATATTTTTATCGCAGCCCGGAATGGCAACAATTGCATCGTAATATTGCGAGCTTGCATTTGTTTCAATGCTATCCGCAATCAAGTCGCGGCTCACAAGGCTAAAACGCATTCCATCGGTGCCCATGCTAATTCCATCACTAACGCCGATTGTATAAAAACGTAGACCCAGCAAGCCTTCTACATTGTTTACACTTTTTTTCACTTCTGTAGCAAAGTCGTTCAAATGCATATTGCAGGGATTACCGTCCCAGCCCATGCTCACAATTCCAACCTGCGCTTTATTAAAATCTTTTTCTTTAAATCCGATTGCGTAATACATCGCCTGCGCACCCGGCAGATTCTCGTCCTGTGTCAGCGTTTTGCTGTACTTATTAAGTTCGGTGTCAACTAATTTCTCGCTCATTTGTAAAATAGAATTATCGATTATTTATTCGTTTACTGTGTTTAATTTACAGGCTGTAATTTTTCTTTCCTTGTTTTTTCGGTTATGAGATCTTTATATGCTTTTTGAATTTTACTTCCGATTGAATCATTCCAGCTTTTAGGGAAACTGATATTGTCCAGCTTTTCAATTCCGATCACCTCGGCTGCTGTGCCGCAAAAGAAAGCGCTGTCTGCATCCCTGAGTTCCTCGGGAGAAATTTGTTTTTCTTCTACCGGTATTTGAAAGCGCTCACAAATTTCAAAAACGGTTGCTCTTGTTATCCCCGGAAGAATATTGCCCGGTTGAGGCGTGATAAGCCTGCCATCTTTTTCCATAAAAATATTGGCGCCAGGAGCTTCAGCTATATTACCCTCTATATCTTTCA
The DNA here is from genome assembly GCA_051954975.1 of Ginsengibacter sp. Classification (GTDB taxonomy): domain Bacteria; phylum Bacteroidota; class Bacteroidia; order Chitinophagales; family Chitinophagaceae; genus Ginsengibacter. The sequence goes on from JBQCHE010000003.1 coordinate 624,347, forward strand.
ATAAAGCCTCGTCAAATCCTTTTGCCTTCGCTTCCTGGCTTGCAAGAATGGAATTTACATAATGCCCTGTTGCCTTTGCTTCTATTTTAAATGCTTTTGGATTCGGCCTTTCAAATCCGGAGGTCATTACGCTTAATAATTTTTCTCCCAAAAAAGGTTGCATTTCCCACGTTTCAATTACGATGAATGACTCGGTATTGGGGCTGAAGCTCATATTGGCCGGAGCATACACCAGCGGCCTGATATAGGCATCCGCAAGTTCATTCCGTTTTAAAACTTCATAAGTAGCCTCAATCAATTCATCGCGCTGCCACGGATAAGGTAAGTTAAGGGCTGCGGCAGAATTAGCAAGCCTGTCAAAATGCTCGCGCGCTTTAAAAATTTTTGTTTCCCCTGAAACAGTTTTGTAGGAACGAATGCCTTCAAAAACGCCATAGCCATAATGAAGCGTTTCGCTATACAAATCAATTTTCGCTTCAGAAGCTTTTATGATTTCTCCGTTTAGATAAACAAATGTTTTGTTGTTGTAATACATGATTTTTTAATTGAAGGGGTGAAAAAAACCCCGCTTCTTTTGGAGGCGGGGCTGCTTGATTAAATAATTTTTTATTAGCTTATCCTCCTCCAAAGACAGGTACAATAATGACTACGACAGCAATCAGAATCACTGCCACATTTATGAATTCATTATTTAGTTTGCCTGTCAACATTTCGAGGATTGAAAAGCAAACTTAAAATACCTGGTTCAAAAAACAAAGAACTTTTTATTTCTAAGCCGTTTCATGGGTACGGAAAACCAATTCTCTCATTCCTAAATAATAGTTGCCTGACCTATCGCCATATTGTTTATGTTGGAATTTTGAGGAATTTCATTTGAAATATAATTACTAACCAATTCTCCGATGGTAGAAGTGAAATAAGAATTAACCGGGTCAATGTCTTTAGTTACAAAACCATTGCTTAATGTCCAATCGACAGCATCTCTTATCATTTTCGCTTCTTCGTTTAGCCCAAAATGTTCCATCATCAAAGCACCTGATAAAATGGAGCCGATGGGATTTGCAATATCCTTTCCGGCCGCCCGCGAATAAGACCCGTGGATTGGCTCAAACAATGCATTCACTTCTCCGATGGAGCTGGAAGGAAGCAATCCCAGCGAACCACTGATTACGCTTGCTTCATCACTAAGTATATCTCCAAACATGTTCGCTGTAAGAATTACATCAAATTGTTTGGGATTGACGATGATTTGCATGGCTGCATTATCAACAAACATATAATTTACCTTAACATCCGGATATTGTGAAGAAATCTGTTGTATTGTCTTTCTCCAAAGCCTCGAAGTTTCCAACACATTTGCCTTATCTACGAGCGTTAATTTCTTTTTTCTTTTTTGAGCGGCTGCAAATGCAAGATGTGCAATTCTTGAAATTTCTGAAGTATTGTAAATGCAAAGGTCAGACGCTTCCGTACCTTCCTCATTCAACTCTTTTTTCCCAAAATAGATTCCGCCGGTAAGTTCCCGATAGATAACAAAATCAACGCCTGCCAGGTTTTTTTCTTTTAACGGCGACAAATGGTACAGAGATTTATAAGCTGTTACCGGCCGAATATTGGCAAATAGCTGCAAATCTTTTCTTAATCGCAGCAATCCCTGTTCAGGCCTTATCTTCAAAGACGGATCATTGTCATATTTCGGAAGACCAATGGCTCCAAGTAAAACGGCGTCGCTGTTAAGACAGCTTTCAAGCGTTTCAGCCGGCAACGGATCTCCCGTTTTTTCAATAGCGATCCCACCCATCAGGCGGTGAGTAAAATTAAAATTGTGCTTAAATTTTGATGCAATTGCGGTTAACACTTTTAGCGTTTCATAGGTCACTTCCGGACCAATTCCATCTCCCGCAATCACTGCTATGTTCTTATTCATGATTATAATCCGCTCTGCGGATTTATTTATTTCATTTAATAAATATTTTATGCCAGTGCAAATGTATCCCTCGTAACCGGATTAAACTTATCGTCTTTCTTTTGCAATTGGAAAATATTTTCTATACATGATGGCACATTTCTTTCATCATGGCTCACATAGATCAACGTCCGGTTTTTTCCAGTACAGATGCTATCTACTAAGGAAACAAATTGCCTGCTCTGCTTATCATCAAGTCCCTGGCAAGGTTCATCTAATACTAACAATGGCGGATTTTTTACCAAAGCTCGTGCAAGCAAAATCATTCGTTGGAAACTGGCAGAAGTTGAATGCAAAGGCTTTGTAGACACATGAGAAACTTGTAAAAAATCCAACCATTGAAGTATAATTTGATGTTGTGATTGATTGAGCTTTCTGTACAATCCAATCGTGTCAAAAAAACCAGAAGCTATTGCATCAAAACACGAAACATTTTTGTCGAAGTAGGCGTGCAATTCAGGAGATATGAAACCCGTTTTTTCTTTAATGTCCCAAATGCTTTCTCCGGTTCCTCTCCTTTTTCCAAATAAGTAAATTTCATTGGCGTATGCCTGGGGATGATCGCCTGTTATCATGCTCAGTAATGACGATTTGCCGGAACCGTTGCGGCCTTTTAACAGCCATTTTTCCCCCTCATTCACCGTCCAGTTGAGCCCTGAAAAAATCAAATGTTTTCCGTAACTCAAATGAACATTTTTCATTTTCACAATTGACTCAAATTGCAAAGGCAAATCAGATAAAGGCAGTAAATCAGAACTATAACTGTGACTATTTTCGGTGCTTTCATGTTGCTCCAGTTGCAAATCTTCTTTACTTCCAAAATAAGTTATCCGGCCATTTTCGAGAAAACAGGCATGCGTTACAAATTCCGGTATTGCAAACGTTCCGGGAATAATAATAATTTGTGTTCTCTGGCTTGAGATCTCAAGCAATATTTTATTTAATTCTTTTACGCCCGCCACATCAAGCCCTGTATAAGGTGTATCAAGAATCAAAAAATCCGGTGGATTTATGAGCGCTTTGGCTAATTGAAATCTCTTATGCTCACCGCTGGATAATTGAATCAGTGGAGAATTTTTCAAATGTTCAATGCCAAGGATAGCAAGCGTAAAATCTATATTATTTGTTTGTTTACTACCATCTGAATTACTATTTTCTCCGGATGATGCTCTTTTTAATTCATCACCAATAGTTGGTGCATCCTGTGAATCAAAACTGTTATATCGCTGTTGATAATAAAAATCGGATGTGCCGGATAAATTCCTGAACGCATACCGCTGGTCAATTAATTGAATTCGTGTATGCCTGCCCGTTATATCTCCGGAATCAAAAGAAATATTTCCACCAAAATGAATTTTTCCAGCCAAAGCTTTTGCGAGCATGGTTTTGCCACTGCCAGATCCACCCATAATAGCCAGGTGTTCATTTTGCTGAAGAGAAAAAGAAATTCCATCCAACACAGTGGTGTCATCTGCGTTTACTACAACATTTTGCACTATGATAGATGGTTTTCGCATTTTTTTCATTTAAGCCATGGTATTTTCAAACCGGGCTATTTCACCTTTCAGGTTTATCAAATAATCAATATCATCATATCCGTTTAAAAGGCATGTTTTTTTATAATGATTGATATCAAATTTTTCTGATTCGCCGGTTTTATCAATGGTGATGGTTTGATTTTCTACATCAACCGTAAGAGTAGAGCCGTTTTCAAGCGCAAATATTTTATTTAAAAAAGGATCGCTTATCTGCACCGGAAGAATGCCGTTATTCAACGCATTATTCTTAAAAATATCTGCAAAAAAACTCGATACTACTACGTTGAAACCATAATCAAGAATGGCCCATGCTGCATGCTCCCGGGAAGAGCCGGAACCAAAATTTTTCCCAGCCACCAGTATAGAACCCTTGTATTCAGGCTTGTTCAGCACAAAATCTTTTTTGGGCTGTGATTCATCATTATTATAATATCTCCAATCGCGAAACAGATTTTTACCAAAGCCTTCGCGTGTAGTAGCTTTTAAAAACCGCGCCGGAATAATCTGATCGGTATCCACATTTTCTTCTACAAGAGGAATGAATGTGCTGGTTACTTTTTGTAAAGAATGCATTTTAAATCATCTTTTATTCTAAAACAATATCCGTTCCTAAACGAATTCCCTGATGTCGCTTACCTCACCTGTGATAGCGGCCACTGCAGCGGTTAGCGGACTGGCTAATAATGTTCGCGCGCCTGGGCCCTGCCTGCCTTCAAAATTGCGGTTGCTGGTGGAAATACAATATTCACCTGCAGGAATTTTATCTTCATTCATCCCCAAACAGGCGCTGCATCCTGCCTGGCGAATCTGGAACCCGGATTCATTAAAAATCTTATCGAGGCCCTCTGCCACAATCTGCTCACGCACCTGGTGGGAGCCTGGCACAATCATCACTTTCACATTTTCATTTTTCTTTTTTCCCTTTATGAAAGAAGCTATGAGTCGGTAATCTTCAATTCGTGAATTGGTACAGCTTCCAATAAACACATTTTGCACCTGCATGCCTTTCAACGGCTGGCCCTGCTGTAATCCCATATATTGAAGCGCTTTTACAAGATTTTTACGATCCCCTTCATCCGCTATGCTGTCCGCGGTGGGAATTGTTCCGTTTATAGGAATACCCAGTCCGGGATTGGTGCCATAGGTAATCATTGGTTCAATATCTTCCGCATTGATGTTTAATTCCCAGTCGAAAACGGCGTCATCATCAGATCGCAGTTTTTTCCATTCTTCTACTTTATCATCCCATGCAGTTCCTTTAGGCGCAAACAACCTGTTTTTTACATATTGAAAAGTAGTTTCGTCCGGGGCTATCATTCCGCCCCTGGCGCCCATTTCAATGCTCATATTACAAATGGTCATCCTTGCTTCCATTGAAAGATCACGGATCGTTGAGCCGGCGTATTCAACAAAATAGCCAGTTGCGCCGCTTGCCGATATCTTTGAAATAATATAAAGAATGATATCTTTTGACAAGACGCCTTTATTCAATTTTCCATTGATATTAATGCGCATTACTTTTGGCCGTGTTTGCATAATGCATTGAGAAGCGAAAACCATTTCTACCTCACTGCTTCCTATTCCAAAGGCAACAGCGCCAAAAGCTCCGTGCGTGGAAGTATGGCTGTCGCCGCAAACAATGGTCATTCCGGGCTGGGTGATTCCCAGTTCGGGGCCAATGATATGAACAATGCCCTGGAATGGATGACCAAGCCCGTACAATTCGATTCCATGATTTTTGCAATTCTCCGTTAATTTCTGCACCTGCCGTCTGCTAAGTTCTTCCCTTATGGGTAAATGCTGATCGATGGTAGGCACGTTATGATCTGCAGTGGCAACCGTTTTATTTGGCCTGAAAACTTTTAATCCTCTTTTTTCTACACCCGCAAAGGCTTGCGGGCTGGTAACTTCATGAATAAAATGCTTGTCGATATATATTACATCAGGGCCTTCCGGTATAGTTTTTACCAGGTGCTTCTCCCATATTTTTTCAAAAAGTGTTTTACTCATAACTATTCAAATGAGATGTAAAGGGTTTAGCTTAGCTTTCTGCTTTTTGCATTTTTTTTGAAGATTCAAACTCGCTGGCCAATGCTGAAAGGTCTTCATCTTCCACTACTTTTTTTCTATCCGCTATTTTTAAAAAGTCATCATATAAAACATCAACATCACTTTTATAAAACTGATATCCTAATTTCTGAAAACGATACGCTAAAGCACTGCGGCCGCTCCTGGCGGTAAGTACAATCTTCGAACTGTCAACACCCACTTCTTCGGGATTTATAATTTCATACGTAAGTGAATCTTTTAAGAATCCATCCTGGTGAATTCCGGAAGAATGAGAAAAAGCGTTGCTTCCCACGATGGCTTTATTCGGCTGAACCGGCATACCCATGGTTTCAGAAACAAGCCTGCTCATCGGATATAATTTTGTAGAATCGATGTTGGTATAAAAATTCAAAGATTTGTGTTGTTTAATTACCATCACCACTTCTTCAAGCGAAGTGTTGCCTGCTCTTTCTCCCAAACCATTTATAGTGCATTCTATTTGACGGGCGCCACTGATAGCGCCTGAAATTGAATTGGCTGTTGCAAGGCCCAAATCGTTATGGCAATGACATGAAATCACAGCTTTATCAATATTGCTTACATTATTTTTTAAGAAAGCAATTTTTTCACCATATTGATGAGGCAAACAATAGCCTGTAGTATCAGGAATATTGACCGTGGTAGCGCCGGCTTTTATAACCGCTTCAATTACTCTTGCTAAATATTCATTGTCGGTTCTGCCAGCATCTTCAGCATAAAATTCTACATCATCTGTAAAATTTTTAGCCCAGGTAACACATTGAGCGGCGCGTTTTAAAATTTCTTCCCTTGTTGAATTGAATTTACTTTTTATATGAAAATCCGAAGTGCCAATGCCCGTATGGATGCGCGACCTTTTTGCATATTTCAAAGCCTGTGCGGCTACTTCTATATCTTTTTGTACCGCACGGGATAACCCGCATACAATCGCATTTTTTATATTTTTAGAAATCTCTTCCACTGAATTAAAATCGCCGGGGCTTGAAATCGGAAACCCGGCTTCCAAAACATCCACGCCTAATTCTTCAAGTTTTAAGGCCAGCTCAATTTTTTCTTTCGTATTTAATTTGCAGCCCGGGACCTGTTCTCCGTCCCTTAAGGTAGTATCAAAAATGACAATCTTTTCCATAATTTAATTTTAAAAAGATGAATTTGCGGAAGAAAAAACATCTACGTTTCTCCGAAATTAAAAGTTTAGGTGTATGGTAGCTAAATTAAAATGAAAGGAACTTACACTTCTAAAATAAACGCCAAAAATATGAAACCCTTTGTGGCAAAGGGTTCTGCAATATCTATATTACGATGCCCAACAGGATAGCGGGTTGAGCTTTTAACTACTTTTATAGAAATCAGAATACGAATTAACGCTTTTTCTTTGTTTACTGTATTTTATAAAGTGCTTATTTCTTCAATATTTTTGTAAGCAAAGTTAATTCATCAATTTTGGTTGTGGAGCGAATTTTATTTTTCAAAAATAATTCAAAACAAAAGTTGAACGGGGTTCATTTACATTTTGTTAAGATATTAAAGCCTTATACAGTGTGTTATAATAGTTTGTAAATTTAGATACAATGCCAAACAGGTCAACAGATGCTTTATTTCAACTGGTTCATTCTCTTCAAAAATCAGAGAAAAGGAATTTTAAATTATATGTTAAAAGGAATTCTTCAAATAACGACCTGAAAGTAGTGCAGCTTTTTGATGCCATCGATAAGATGAATGTATATGATGAAAATGTCTTAATGGCTAAAACTTCTTCTATAAAAAAGCAGCAATTGCCTAATATAAAAGCACATTTATACAGGCAAATTCTTGGAAGCCTGCGCCTTCTTGAAAGCGCCGATAATATTGACCTTCAAATGCACGAACAATTGGATTATGCGCGCATTCTTTACAATAAGGGACTTTACCTTCAAAGCCTTAAAATTTTAGAAAAAATTAAAGAAGCCGCACGAGGGGCGAACCAGATAAATTTTTATATCGAAGTTTTAATCCTTGAAAAGAAAATTGAAAGCCTGCACATTACCCGAAGCATGCAAGACAGAGCTGATGAACTCACCCGCGATGTTCATGATGCCAATGAACGGCTGATTAAGCAGTCAAAGCTTTCTAACCTTGCGTTGCAATTGTATAGCTGGTATATCAAAAACGGGCTCGCGCGTAATAGTGCGGATGAAGAAGAAATAGAAAATTATTTCCACCAGCATTTAACCGAAGATATTAAGCATCCCGAAGGATTTTATGAAAGGTTATATTTTAATCAAAGCTATAGCTGGTATGCATTTATCCGCCAGGATTATTTAATGTATTACCGCTATACGCAAAAATGGGTAGATGTTTTTATTAATGAGCCCTCTATGATATCAATAGAAACGGGAAATTACATCAAAGGATTGCATAATCTGCTCAACGCCCATTTTACCCTCAGGAATTTTTCCGGATTTGAAAAGACGATTGCCATCCTTGAAGAATTTGGCAATTCTGATGTCGTAAAAAAGAACGATAATAACCAAATTCAGGTTTTTGTTTATCTGTACACTGCCAAAATCAACAAGCATTTTCTTGAAGGCACTTTCAGGGAAGGCCTCGAGGTGGTAGATGAAATTGAAAGTAAGCTGGACGCTTATAATTTGTTTCTTGACCAGCATCGCAGACTGGTATTTTATTATAAGATAGCGTCTCTTTATTTTGGCGCCGGCGATTATGATAAAGCTATCGACTATCTGAATAAAATTATTAACTGGAAGGTAAACTTGCGCAGCGATTTACAATGCTATGCCCGTTTACTCCATTTAATAGCCCATTATGAAATAGGTAATTTTCAGCTATTGGAATATCTTGTAAAAACGGTATATCGCTTTATGGCCAAGATGCAAAATCTAAGTTTGGTAGAAGAAGAGATTTTCCGTTTTCTGCGCAAATCATTTTATATGTCCGCAGCCAGGTTAAAACCTGAATTTGAAAACCTGCTTGCTACCATCCGGCAATTTGAAACAAGCAAATTTGAAACCCGTGCTTTTGCCTACCTTGACATTGTTTCATGGCTCGAGAGCAAGGTAAATGATAAGCCCATTTACGAAATTATTCACGAAAAATATTTGAGAGGGAGAAAGCTTTACAATCAAAATGGCTGATTACTCTTTAACCGGTGTTCCTATATAATGTTTTATTTTTCTTACCAATTCATTAGCATCAAAAGGCTTTGCCATAAAATCATCTGCCTTGCAAAACTTTTTAATTTCTTTGAAATTCGTATGTGCAGAAATCATAATAACAGGTATATCTTTAGTAATGGGATTTGACTTTAACGTGTTGCATACGTCTATACCATCAACACCCGACAAAAACACATCCAACAGAATTAGTTGAGGGTCAAATGCTTTAGTTTTGGCCAGCACTTCTTCTCCTTTAAGCGTCGTCATTACTTCAAACCCGTATCTTTTAAGAATTATTTCAACCACCCACAATATATCAGTATTATCATCCACGATAAGAATTCGATTCATATTATAATTGTTTAAATAAACAAGTAATTAATTGTTCACCAGCAGCCGTTATTTCGTTAGATGGTGGCATTCGCCTGTTTAATACATTTAGGATGATTGTTTTTAGCAAGTTTAACCTTCACATAACGTGCCATATTTCGTTTTTTCGAAGCCGGAAATAAAACAACTCTTGATAAAAAACGAACATTTATCTTCTATGCAGGAAATATTTCGCCCGCCTATTGAATTTTTTATAAAAATAATCAAAAAATGAAATTCCCAGTTTATAACCGATTGCCAGCGACGCTACTCAATTGATTTTATTAATATTCACACAAAAGTTTATGAACTTAATACATAATGAGAAAATGTTGACCAGGCAATATATTTTGTAGCATTCTCAGCGTGAAATGTTAAAAGTTGTAAAAATGTTAATATTTTCACTCCGTCTTTTTTTGTCACAACTTTACACGTGTTCCGGGCCACAATAATTTTTTCCCCCTTTTTTTCAGGTTTTTCAAAATTCAAATTTAAAAGAAATTTTGGGGAAAAAAAGACACTCAGTTTTACCCCCGTGGAATTTTAGTGAGGAATTTTAAGAGCTAAAATTTGAGCATTATTGAAAAGATAAAATAAGCGGTTGAAATGCATGTTTGATTTACAAAACATCTAATTTAATAAATTTGCCCCATGGGAATATGGCGCCAAATAGGAGAATATTTATGGATTGTAAAAAAAGATCCGTCGGTTCATTATTCAAAAATGACAAGGGCCATGCATTTTATCAACCGTCTTTCAATTTTATTGTTTATACTGGCCATGATAATCTTACTCATCCAGTTGATAAGACGATAAAGCGCTATTCCAAAATAAAAATTACGGCTATTTGTCCACTTACTGCATTCTTGATGAAATGCGATTTCCCTTATCCAAAATTGATTTCGGTATTATCTCCTATGTTCAAAGAACGCGTTTCGCCTAGTACTTCTGTATCGTTGCCTATTAGAGAATCGTCAAGCATTACATCGTATAATTTTGAAAAAGATCCAATAATGGACGCTTTGATAATAGAAGAATGAACAATGGTGTTTTCGCCCATTGCCACATGGGGGCCGATGATCGAGTTTTTTATGTCGCACCCTTCAGCGATACTAACCGGAGGGATAAAAATGGTATTTTCAAAATTATTAGGCTCAGCTATTGAGCCTCCGAATTTTTCCAAAAGAATAGAATTGGATTTTAAAAGGGATTCTTTTCTGCCACAATCAAACCAGTTTTCTACTTTAAAAGATTTAAACGTTTCACCGCCGGTAATCATGCATTCCAGCGCATCGGTAAGGTTAAATTCGTCATGGCTCTTAATTCCGTTGGTAATAATTTTGGAAAGGCAGCTATATAAGAGCTTTGAGTTTTTGATTTTATAAAGCCCTACAAGCGCCATGTTGGATTTAGGAATGGAGGGCTTTTCCATCACTTTGGTTATAATCCCCTGGCTATTGATTTCTGCAACGCCAAAATTTCGTGGGTCGTCCACCTTTTTTACTCCCAACATCGAATCAGGCGAAGAAAGAATTTTCTTGATATCGTACTCACAGATGGTATCACCCAGCGCTATAAACACTTCATCATCATTCACGAGCTTTTTAGACAGGTCTATTGCATGCGCCGTTCCTTTCCTGATATTCTGAAAAATAAAATGGCAGGTAAGATGCGGATATTTGTTGGTAATATAATCCTGGATTTTTTCGCCCAAATAGCCCACAATAAAAATAAATTCATTGATACCTGCATCATGCATTTGATCAACATTTATGCTTAGGATCGTTTTGCCTGCCAAAGGAATCAAAGCTTTTGGTTGTGTATAAGTGTGTGGTCGCAATTTTGTTCCCGCTCCTGCTACGGGGATAATGGCCTTCATGAATCTCTAAGTTTAAAAACTTTTTTAGGAAATGTGAATATAGTAAATGTTTGGGAAAGAAGCGGGGAGGCCGAAAGCCGAAGGCTTAATGCCGAAAGCTAAATGCCGTCATTCTGCCTTTTGTTTTTTCTTAGAGGCCTTCACCCTTTTCTTCATTCCGCATTCTTTTAGTAGGTTTGCGCAAAATTTTATCCATGCCAAACGACACCCAGATATTTTCTATCATCAACAAAGAATTGAACCGCCAGCGCGAGGGAATCGAACTAATTGCTTCAGAAAACTTTACATCTGCAGAAGTGATAAAAGCAATGGGAAGCGTGCTTACGAATAAATACGCAGAAGGCTATCCCGGCAAAAGATACTACGGTGGATGCGAATTTGTGGATGAATCTGAGCAATTGGCTATCGATCGCCTGAAACAAATCTTTAATTGCGATTATGCGAACGTGCAGCCGCATAGCGGAGCGCAGGCCAACTTCGCTGTAATGTTTGCCGTTTTGAAACCCGGCGATAAGGTTTTAGGATTGAATCTAAGCATGGGCGGCCATCTTACTCATGGTTCACCCGTAAATTTTTCAGGCAAAATATATGAGCCGCATTTTTATGGTGTAAAAAAAGAAACTGGTTTGGTGGATTATGAAATGTTGGAACAAAAAGCCAGAGAAATAAAACCCAAAATGATTATCTGCGGTGCGTCCGCCTATAGCCGCGATTGGGATTATGAACGGATAAGAAAAGCAGCAGATGAAGTGGGCGCCTTTGTAATGTGCGACATCGCCCATCCAGCCGCTTTGATTGCGAAAGGCTTATTAAATTCTCCTTTTGAGCACTGTCATTTTGTTACTTCTACCACTCATAAAACCTTGCGTGGGCCGCGCGGCGGGATTATTATGATGGGAAAAGATTTTGAAAATCCCTTTGGATTAAAAACGCCCAAAGGAGAAACAAGAATGATGAGCCATTTATTAGACATGGCTGTTTTTCCCGGTTCCCAGGGTGGGCCGCTGGAACACATCATTGCCGCAAAAGCAGTTTCTTTTTATGAAATTTTAAGTGAAGATTTTACTGCCTATGCAAAACAGGTCCAGACCAATGCACAGGCGATGGCCAAGGCGTTCAATGCAAAAGGATACGATTTAATCAGCAATGGCACTGATAACCACCTTATGTTAATTGACCTTCGCAATAAAAATATTACCGGGAAAAAAGCGCAGGAAACGCTTGACAAAGCAGCCATCACTTTAAATAAAAATGCGGTTCCTTTTGATGACAAAAGCCCGTTTGTTACTTCCGGAATTCGCGTGGGCGTGCCCGCAATCACTACCCGCGGGTTGAAAGAAAATGACATGCAGACCGTAGTTGATTTTGTAGATAAAGTGTTGATGAACCTTGATGATGAAAAAATAATTGCCTCTGTAAAAAGCGATGTGAAAGATTTTATGAAAGCATTTCCGTTATACCCGGAATTGGGGTAAAGAAATTAATCCCGGGTCACGGAATCTGTATTCTGTTATAACCCGGGGCAATTTATAGATTGACAAGGTTGGCTTTGCTGTATTCTTCCAGCTTATTTTCTGCGAGTCCAAAATAATGAAATCGTTCAGCCCATTCTAAACCGTATTGTTCTCCTGTCTTTTTATCAGACGGAACACCTCTTAACCTTTCAGAATCTATGTCCAATACAAAATTTTTGATATAATTAAAATTAGCGGCGTTGTCATCGTTGCCAAGAATGGGTAGTTTCTTACCTTTTGCCGCTAGCGCTTTTCTTAATTGCGAACCTGCATTTCCGCTCGGGCCCTGGGAAGTGATGGCTTTATTGGCTTCTACTTTTTTATCTATATAATTACTGATATCTACTACCCGGTTTACGAGCTGCGGCCCCCTGGCAAAATAATACCTTTCCATTACGGAATGAGGCTGCACTACTTCCAATTGCTCGGGATAATCGCCCCGGCCTCCCGCCATCCAGCGGGCAGCTTCCACTGCTTTCGCGGTGACGTAATGGTCTGGATTTTCTTCGTAATGTCCCCACGGATCGTAGGATATAACGGTATCTACCTTCAGCAGCCTGAACAAAAATATAAGCCGCCCTTTGATTTCCTGGATGTTATATTCATCCATCCGGTGATTTCGATAATGTAGGTCATAAATTTTTTTGATGCCTAAAGATTTTGCAAATGCTTCGTTCGCTTTTTCATTATTCAACACTTGTTCCCCATAACTATTTCCTACGCCGGTTGCGTCATCATTTGATGTCCGTATTAAATATCCTGTATATCCTTCGTGAATCAGCTTAGCCACTGTGCCCGCGGCAAAAAGGGCGATGTCATCGCAATGCGGCTGTATTATTCCAAGCACTTTACCTGCATGTGGCCGGCCTTCTACAGGCCTTTCAATAACCACTTCATCTTTCTCCTTGTCAGTAGTACTTTCCGAAACGGTGTGGGTGCTTTTCTTTGAATTGGATGAATCCAGGGCCGCAACGGCAGCAGCAGGGCTCATGAAAGCCCCGGCCAACATGCTTTTTCCAAAAAAGTCTCTTCTTTTCATGATGATGAATTAAGTTTATATTATGGTGTAAGTGAGAATGATAAATGTATGAACAAAATTTCAGCTTCGTTAACGCGTTGAGATAGGAAAAAAGGTTAAAAAGGATAACTTTACTAAAGAATATATTTGCATTAAAAAATATCATCCCTCGTAGGTATATTTTTTGATGAACGATACGATTAATTCATACAAAGTTTATTTATGATACAACGTGTACAAACTATCTGGATGATTCTGGCGGCGATCGCTGTTTTCTTAACGATTAAATTTTCTTTTTACAGTGGCACTCTGGCAATTCAAAACGGAACGGATGCGGTTACAACGATGGCGACCGATGGGAGTTATCATTTGGTAACGGCGACTGATAATTTTTTAATTCTTATTTTAACAAGTGCTCTCGGCACAGGAATCATTATCAATATTTTCCTTTTCAAACACAGAAGCATCCAGATACGCATTATCATTGCCGCTATCCTAATGGAGTGCCTGATTGTGTTTCTTTATTTCAGGCAAACCCAAAACTATACACAGGGCAATTTTAATATCTGGGCTATTCTTCACATTCTCATCATTGTATTTTTAATTATGGCAGCGCGTGGAATTTACAGGGATTCGAAATTGGTAAAAGAAAGTAACAGGCTCAGGTAAAAGTCCAATGTGTGATTTTTTGATGTATGATTTCAAACAATCAGACATCCTGCATCCAGTATCAGACATCCTAAATCAAATATATTTTCCCGTCCAGCTCTCTTTCACTTTCTTTAATCCTTCCGGAATACCGGAATACACCAGGTTTCCACCTTCGTCGCCAGCTTCGGGGCCGAGGTCAATAACCCAATCGCCCGATTTGATTACGTCTGTATTATGTTCGATAACTATGATCGAATGCCCTTGTTCAATTAATGCATTAAAAGAAGACAGTAATTTTTTTATGTCATGAAAATGAAGCCCGGTAGTAGGCTCGTCAAAAATAAAAAGCAAATTTCCCTGTCCTTTTCCCTTTCCTAAAAATGAGGCGAGCTTCACCCGCTGCGCTTCGCCACCGGATAATGTATCGGACGATTGGCCTAATTTAATATATCCCAAACCTACATCCGCCAGTGGACGAATCTTTTTGGCGATTTCTTCTCCTGTAATTTCATTTTTTTTCGAAGAAGATTTTTCTTTTGAAAAAAAGGAAATAGCTTCATCCACACTCATTTCAAGCACATCATAAATGCTTTTATCATTGTATTTCACTTCAAGGATTTCTTCTTTAAATCTTTTGCCGTGACACACATCACACACCAGGTGCACATCGGCGAGGAATTGCATTTCCACCACCTGTTCACCTTCGCCCTTGCAGGCATCGCATCTTCCGCCATCCACATTAAAAGAAAAATGTTTGGGTTGATATCCACGTATTTTACTTAACGGTTGTTTGCTGAAAAGCTCACGTATTTCATCATACGCTTTAATGTAGGTGACTGGATTACTCCGCGACGATTTTCCAATCGGGTTCTGGTCAATCATTTCCACCTGCGAAATAAAATCTACATCGCCAGACAATCCCTTGCTTAATCCTACCTTTTCTGCAAATTCACCCTTCAATTTTTTTAATGCCGGGTAAAGAATTTGTTTTACTAAAGTAGTTTTTCCACTTCCGCTTACGCCACTTACTACCGTCAACACATTCAAGGGAAATACCACATCAATATTTTTCAAATTATTCTGTCGCGCGCCTTCTATTTTTATCGAACGGTTCCATTTACGCACATTTTTCGGCGGTTCGATTTTTAATTCTCCGTTTAAATATTTACCCGTAAGGCTTTCCGGATTTTTTATTATTTCACCATAATTTCCTTCAGCAATTACTTCACCACCCAGGTGGCTTGCTAACGGGCCCATATCAATAATGTGATCGGCTTTTCGCATCATCATCTCATCGTGCTCAACTACCACCACGGTGTTGCCAAGCGATTGCAGATTTTTTAAAACCCGGATTAAATTTTCAGTATCCCTCGAATGCAAACCGATAGACGGCTCATCCAAAATATAAAGCGAATCAGTAAGATTGCTTCCAAGGCTGCGCGTAAGCTGAATGCGCTGGCTTTCTCCGCCACTCAATGAATTGGCCAATCTGTTGAGTGTAAGATAACCAAGGCCTACATCGCATAAAACTTTTAACCGTGTATGAATCTCCGTTAGCACCCTCCTGGCCACCGTTTGATCAAAGTCTGATAATTCAATTTCTTCAAACCATTTCTTCAAATCCTTCACAGGCATCTCGCAAAGCTCCCCGATATTTTTATCGCCTACGCAAACATACAGTGCTTCTTTTCTTAGGCGGTATCCATGACATTCCGGACAAAGAGTCTTACCGCGATACCGGCTAAGCAAAACGCGGTATTGAATTTTATACAAATTTTGCTGCACCTCTTTAAAAAAATCATCTATCCCTTCAAAATATTCATTGCCTGTCCACAACAAATTGTATTGCGCTGTTGTAAGATCAATGATCGGTTTGTGAATGGGAAAATCAAAATGCCTGGCCACTTTTACCAGGCGTTCTTTATAGAGGCCCGACTTTTCACCGCGCCACGGGGCAATGGCATTTTCGTACACACTCAATCTTTTATCAGGAAAAACCAGATCCGGATCAATACCGAGCACGAGCGAAAAACCGCCGCACACGGGACAAGCGCCGTACGGGTTATTAAATGAAAACAAATTAGGAACCGGCTCTTCAAATTTGATACCGTCCAGTTCAAATTTGTTGGAAAAATGAATATGATCTTTACCGTTTACTTCAAGCAACAATTCGCCTTCGCCTTCATAAAAAGCCGTATTGACCGAATCAGCAATTCTATGTTTATCTTCTTCATCGAAATCTTTTTTAATTAACCGGTCAATTAAAACATACACCGTTTTATGATTAAAAAAAGACTCCAGGCCTTTTTCTTCTTCAAGGTCTTCAATTCTTATTATTTTATTATCTGCATAAATTCTTGAAAAACCTTTCTGCATCAGAATATGTAATTCTTCATGTATATCGCGATGATGCATTTTCCGAAAAGAAACGAGCAACAAAACTTTATCGCCGCTTTGCAAATCGTCAATGGCATTTACCACATCGGTCACATCATCCTTTTTCACTTCCCTGCCTGAAACGGGTGAGATGGTTTTTCCTATGCGCGCAAATAAAAGCCGCATATAGTCGTAAATTTCCGTCATGCTGCCTACTGTAGATCTCGGCGTTCGTGTAATTACTTTTTGCTCTATAGCAATGGCCGGGCACAATCCCTTTATGTAATCTACATCCGGCTTGCTCATGCGCGACATGAATTGCCGTGCATAAGCGCTCATACTTTCAGCATAACGGCGTTGCCCTTCTGCAAAAAGCGTATCTATGGTCAATGAAGATTTTCCTGAACCGGATACGCCGGTAACCACTACCAGCTTGTTTCGTGGGATTGCTACATCGATATTTTTAAGATTATGAACGCGTGCGCCCTTTATAAAAATATTGTCTGGTTTGGCGCTTTTAGTTTTCGCGGGTGAAAGTGATTTTTTGTTCATTTTAGAGGTGCAAAATTAACGAATAGTAATTTTACGGTGCGTGTTAAAAAGTGAAAGTGCGCGGGTTTTCAAGTGGTACCACTCGATTTTTGCGTTTTAGCCGAAAAATCTGTTTTTTTATTTTGAGATGTAACTTTTTCATATAATTTTGGTCTTCCAATTTTCCAGAAACAATGAAAAACCTTCTGCCAACGCTCAAAGTTACTTCATCCATTTCTTCTAAATTGGAACTTACACAATATCCCTAAACCTTAAATTTTGCAACAGGTTATGAAAACCATGAACAGTTTAACCGACCCTCAATTAATTCACATTTATCTCGAAGGAGACGCCGATGCACTTTCCACTCTTGTAGACCGTCACAAAGACAAAATTTTCACTTCCATTTATCTTTTGGTGAAAGATAAATTTCTTGCCGAAGACATTTTCCAGGACACCTTTATCAAGGTAATTGATACTATCAACAGTGGCCGGTATAATGAAGAGGGTAAATTCTTACCATGGGTAATGCGCATAGCCCATAACCTTTGCATCGATCATTTCAGAAAGGTAAAACGCACGCCGACTATTAAAACCAGCGGAGACCACGACATTTTTGAAGTACTTAATTTTTCTGAAGCTGGCATGGAAGAAAAAATGATCCAGGGGCAGAGCCACGAGCGCGTACGCAAGATGCTGGACATGCTTCCTGAAGATCAAAAAGAAGTAATCGTAATGCGTCATTTTGCAGACCTCAGCTTTAAAGAAATCGCTACGCTCACCAATTGTAGCATCAACACTGCACTGGGCCGCATGCGTTATGGCCTCATCAACCTGAGAAAAATGATGGTAGAAAAACAAATCGCTTTATAAATCAATAATAACACTTCTGAAACCACAACAAAAAGCCCTTCTGTAAAGAAGGGTTTTTTTATGTGTAATGCAAAATATAAATCTTACCTATTAATTCGTTTACTGTTGAAGAGTCTTTGAATATTGAACAATGGATTTGAAATCAATTTATAGAAAATAATTCCCTAAAAACTTTTCTACCATCGGTATTGCCAAGCAATTCGCTGCAGGCCCGTTCAGGATGGGGCATCATCCCAAAAACATTTCTTTCCTTATTGCTGATTCCTGCGATGCTTTTAACAGACCCATTAGGAGAATGGTCGATATGAATTTCACCATTTTCATCGCAGTAGCTATAAATCACCTGGTTGTTTTTTTCAATTTCTTCCAGGTCAGCTTCGGATGCAAAAAATCTTCCTTCACCATGGGCCACAGGAATTTTTAGAATTTCGCCATTGTCATTGTTTCTGATAAATGTGTTTTTGCAGGTGAATTTCATTTGTGCATTTTGTAATAAGACACCTGGCAATAAGCCGCTTTCACAAAGCACCTGGAAACCATTGCACACGCCAAAAACCTTACCGCCCCTATTGGCAAAATCGATTACGCTCTGCATCATCGGGCTAAAGCGGGCGATAGCTCCACAACGGAGATAATCACCGAAACTGAAACCACCCGGCAGCACGATGCAATCGCCAGTACCGAACATCGACAAATCTTTGTCTTTGTGCCAAAGCGTAATCACTTCCTGGCCAAGGTCGTTTTGAAGCGCATTAATCACATCCCTGTCGCAATTGGAACCCGGAAAAACTACCACACCAAATTTCATAATCGGATTTTTATTAAAGTGCAAAATTAAAACAATCCGCGCTGTTATTTCTTGAAATACTGCATATAGATAACGAATGCTACCATTATCCAGTGCATGGCCATAGGAACCCACCTTACGCGCGGGTAATAAAAAGCACATCCGATAAAAGCAGAAGCCGGCGCCAGCGCAAGCAGCCAATAGCTGAGATTGTAATTGTAAATAATGAATGGAATTCCAATGCAAATGGCCAGGTAAAGCAACATCTGGCCCCAGTTTTTTCTTACCTGCAAAACTTGCTTATTCATAAAAGACTGAACATACAGTGCTCCGGATAGTATCATAATTACAATCAGGCCGATGCCTACCCATTCTATATAAAATAAATTATAGCTTTTTGGCGAAACTCCAAGTCCATAAAATCTGAAAGAATACAATTTGTTGGTGAGAAAAAGCCAGGCCAGTAAAAAATACCAGGGCGTAAGCACGCCAATAAAAGTGATGAGCCATTCGGCCACTTTTGGCGGCCTCGTAATAATGAGGGAAGAAATAACAAAAACTACAAAGGCAAAGGAAGGCAGATAGAAAAAAGAAGCAAAGCCTACGGCGAGCCCCACATTGAATAAGGTGCCCTTGGGATGTTGCCTGTTATTGAGATTGCTCATCTTAGACCAAACCCAGATGAGAAACGAATTCACAATTAACGGTGCACTTAAAACATTCCATTCAGCAAAAAATGAAGTGATTAAAAGATAACTCATCGCCGGCAGAAAATCGGGTTTTTGCATCATTCGCCGGCTGATAACAACCTGGTTTAACATAATGGCCTGCGAAAAAAGAAGGAGGTAAGCCATCAGGAAATAGGATTTAGGAAATGCATCAAAGTAAGGCTTCACAAAGCGAATAAGATCATTAAACAAAAATCCGTAAGACGGGTCAACCACGGGAATTTGCGGATGTGAAAGCCACGCAAACTTTAAAAGAATTCCATACACAAAAAGCAGGAACGTGTTGAGGGGATTATTGGTCCTGAAAATTCCTGTCACAACAAATAATTAATTGAAAAAACAAAAATAAAAAATTAAAACTGATTCACATAGAAATACAGTTTACACTTCTTATTTATGGAAATTCAATTTTGGCAAATGCAATATAATTGCGGTAGATGCAGGGTATTATTATTTGCGAAGCACTTACCTGTTTGCCATAGCGCGGCATAAACTGGTAGCCCCTGTCGAGCGTTCTAAACGGAGGATTGATGGTAATTTTTCCTGAGCCCGATACGCTATGGTCCACTAATAGAAAATTACGCCTTTCCAAGGAATTAAACAGAAAATGCATTTGGCCGCCCGTAAGCATTACCTCATAAGAAAGGAAATTATCCGTTTCATCATCATATTGGCTTTTGTTGACAACAGTGGCCCATTCTGTGCGGCCGGATTTGTCAAGATTTAAAACCAAGATGTTGTTGTAATAATACCGGTTTTGACCGCGTGAATTATAAAAAGGATAGCCGCCATAATAGCCATAAGAATAGGGCGAATACATATAATAATTATACGGAGAAAAAGAAGGGTAACCATAAAGATAATCATAACGGTTCCACGGGCTGTAGCGCGATTGGGAATAAAAATCTTCTGCTGTTAATATAAATCCGCCATCTTTTTTCAGAACCACATCGCGGATAAAATAATTATTAAGCGCCAGCTTATTGTTACCATTGGATTTAGCAACCGAGCGCACGGTATCTCCTAACTGCTGAAACACTTGCGTGATAATGTTTTTATTATCTACGTCCCACACGGCCGTATAAATTCCCTCCACATTGCCACGCTTTTTCTCATAATATAATGAGTTAATGATATAGTGCTTGTTCAGATTATCAATCTTCAGTTTAATGGCATCAAGATAGTTTCCTGCCAAGTCAAACTGGTTTAAAACAAAATCGTTCTCATCCGGCTTTTTTGTTATCAGAGAAAGATCCTGTATAAAGTCTTTGGTGGAAGATTTATTTCCTTTTGTAAAAACAAAATTGCCTTCATTGTCTACATAAAAATCGCTGAACAAATCTTTCCTGTCGTCAAAATTGGTGGGAATCCGGGATTTGTGCAACAACTGTAGGCTATCGTTAAATAACAGCGTAGTGAAATTAAAATTGCCATTTTTCCGCTGAATTTTATAAATCATAATCTTCGACTTATCCTCGCTGTAGATAGTGCTGTAGATTTTATTATCCGCAAAAAAATTGATGTGCGTGGTATCAAGTTCTATAGGGTCAGTAAGCAATTTCCCTTCCTCATTTATTTTAACCGCATTGCAATAAAGTGTACTTCTTTTTTGATATTGATAGATAAGCCATGAAAAATCATGATAGGTTACAAAATCCACGTTTAAGGTATTGTCGGGCATAAATTGCAGATCCACGCGATTGATGAGGTTCATCGAATTGTCATAGCTGCAAATGGCATACTTGTTCCTGATATTTTTATAGATTAAAAAATTATCATGAATTTTTCCAATGATTTCAAAATTAAGCGATCTTGTATCCTGCGATTCGGGCTGCGAGTAAGTAATTTGCTGTGAAAAAGACGTTTGGCCCATGAAAAGCAATGCAAGAATTATCAAAAAATTTTTCATACTTTGTCTTAAGGTTTCTAGTTTGTGCTGATGTTCTTTTAAATTGATTTGTATAAAGCTATACCAATTTATCAAAAATAAGTATGTGCTAATGTCAATGTTTTATTAACTCTTTTCAATGCCTCAATAGCTGTGATTTTTTCGTTTTAGTAGTTGGCTCATAATTTTTTTCATAAAGCCAAAGATATTGCAAACCTAAAATTCAAAATTCTAAACAAGAAAATTATGCCTTGCGTTTTAATTTCCGGAGGAACAGGATTGATAGGTTCGCATCTTGCTAATTATTTAATTAAAAAGGATTATGACGTTGTCATCCTTAGCCGAAAAAAAAATCAAACTTCAGGTAATCCGAAAATCTCCTACAGCTTCTGGAATGTAAAAGATAAAATTATTGATTCGGAGGTGGTTCGAAAAGCGGATCATATTATCCACCTGGCCGGCGCCGGCGTGTTTGATAAAAAGTGGACGCGGGAATATAAAAAACTCATCATCGACAGCCGCGTAAAAAGCGCTGAATTGATAATCAATTGCCTTAATCAAAACAATCATAATGTAAAAACATTTGTATCCGCATCGGCAATTGGATGGTATGGAAAAGATGAAAAGCCGCTGATAAGAAAGGAAGGATATGTAGAAGGGGATCCTTCATCAAACGATTTTTTGGGAGAAACCTGCGTATTGTGGGAAGCAGCCTCATCCCGCGTAACCACTTTTGGCACCAGGCTGGTAAGATTGCGGACCGGAATCGTATTATCTAACCAGGGCGGCGCTTTTGAGAGATATAAAGCGCCGCTTAAATTTGGAATTGCGCCCATCCTGGGAAATGGAAAGCAAGTAGTAAGCTGGATTCACATTGACGATCTTTGCCGCATGTATTGCGAAGCGATTGAAAATGACTACCTGAATGGTAATTACAATGCAGTAGCCCCCGAACCGTGCACCCAAAAAGAGATAGTGATGAAACTTGGCCAGCATATGCGGAATAAATTTTTTATACCTATATATGTGCCGGCTTTCACAATAAAACTGGTATTTGGAAAAAGAAGTATAGAAATATTAAAAAGTGAAACCGTTAGCGATAGAAAAATAAAATCGAATGGCTTTACTTTTTTATATCCTTCTCTTGAATCTGCCATTACCGACTTAGTGGCCAATCCTCAAAAATGATTGTAAGAGCTGCTGCATACAATAGATAATAGAGCAAAAAAATCCGGAGCATCTGTTTATTGTGAAAAATAAACCGATACTCCGGACAGTAAATGACCAAATAAGTTTATTTTTTATTCTTTACCATTTTTTTCCAAAAATTGTCTTAACACATATTGAAGAATTCCTCCATGGCGATAATATTCAATTTCAATTGCTGAATCAAGCCTTGCCACCACAGTGAACTGAACAGAGGCGCCATCCTCATTTCTGGCGGTTACCTGCATCTCCTGCAGGGGCTTTATGGGGCCTGCTATGCCTGTAATGTCAAAGGTTTCCTTTCCGGTTAGTCCCAGGCTTTCAGCAGTTTCTCCTTTTCTAAATTCAAGGGGTAACACGCCCATACCCACTAAATTGCTCCTGTGAATACGTTCATAGCTTTCGGCAATTACTGCTTTTACCCCCAAAAGAAAAGTTCCCTTTGCTGCCCAGTCGCGGGAGGAGCCGCTTCCATATTCTTTCCCAGCCAGCACTATCAATGGAATATTTTTTTCTTTGTACTTAACAGAAGCATCGTATACAGACATTTCTTTTCCTGTTGGAAGATAGGTCGTATAGCCGCCTTCCTTCATTGCCAGTTTGTTTTTGATACGAACGTTAGCAAAAGTTCCTCTTATCATCACTTCGTCATTGCCCCGGCGTGAGCCGTATGAATTGAAGTTTTCTCGTGTTACTCCGCGGCTAATCAGGTATTGACCGGCTGCTGATTTCTCATTAAATTGTCCGGCAGGTGAAATATGATCAGTAGTTATGCTGTCTCCCAATACGAGCAATGCTCTTGCATTAAGAATATCCTTTGTTGGCTCGGCATTATCAGGAAGATTGTAAAAGAAAGGAACTTCTTTCACGTAGGTAGAATTCTTATCCCAGGCGTATAGCTTATCTTCAGGAACTTTCAAATTTCTCCAGATTTCGTTTCCTTCAAAAATTTCACCATAGTTTTTAGAAAAGTCTTTAGGCGAAAGCACTTTGGCCATAATTTCATTTATTTCATCGTCGCTCGGCCAGATATCTTTGAGATAAACCGGCTGAAGGTTAGAATCATAACTTATTGGCTCCCTGGTCAAATCTATGTCGATCCGGCCGGCAATTGCATAAGCTACCACCAGCATAGGCGACATGAGAAAATTCATTTTTACCTGCGGATGAATCCTTGCTTCAAAATTTCTGTTGCCCGAAAGCACTGACGCAACAACAAGATCGTGATCTTCCACGGCCGTAGCCATATAGGGCGGCAACGGTCCTGAATTGCCAATGCATGAAGTGCATCCATATCCTACAAGATGAAAGTCCAGAGATTCCAGGTCGTTGAGCAAATCGCCTTTTCTAAGATAATCAGTTACCACTTTAGAACCCGGCGCAAGTGATGTTTTTACCCAAGGTTTTTTACTCAATCCATGCTCCCGGGCCTTACGCGCTACCAATCCTGCGCCAATCATTACAAAGGGATTGGAAGTATTAGTGCACGATGTGATAGCAGCGATGGCCACCGAGCCGTCGGATAATTCAAATTTTTCATGGCCTAAGGTTACCCAAACTTTTTTAGTTCCGTTTTTCACCTCTTCCACCACCTCAGGGCTGGCGGTCACGGGAGCAGGATCAATAGGCTGGCCGCCTCCTTCCGCAAACCAGCGCGACATCTGCTTATCAGGAACGTGATACGTGCGACCGTAATTCTGATCCATCAAATCGATAAACTTCTTCTTAAAATTTTTCAAAAGAATTTTATCCTGCGGACGTTTTGGACCTGCCACGGATGGCTCTATAGAAGAAAGATCGAGCTTGATAGTATCTGTATAGGTAATTTTTTCTTTGCCGGTACGCCACAGCATATTTGCTTTGCAATAATCTTCTACCAGTTTTAATTGAGCGGCAGAACGATTACTTCTCTCCATGTATTCTATTGTCTTATGGTCAATCGGGAAATAAGTGATAGTGCAGCCAAATTCAGGCGACATATTTCCTATAGTGGCTCTGTCAGGCACAGAAAGATGATTGAGCCCATCGCCATACACCTCTACAAATTTTCCGACTACGCCGTATTTTCTCAAGGCTTCAGCGATATTCAGCACAAGGTCTGTAGCGGTAGACCCAAGCGGAAGCTGGCCTTTCAATTCCAAACCAATTACCTCGGGCATGATAAAATAAAGCGGCTGGCCAAGAATTGCCGCCTCGGCCTCAATTCCTCCAACGCCCCAGGCAACTACACCAATACCATTTACCATAGGCGTATGGCTATCTGTTCCTACCAGTGTATCAGGAAAAACTTCTCCGTTTCTTTCTATTACGCCTTTTGAAAAATATTCAAGGTTTACCTGGTGGCAAATTCCCATGCCGGGAGGCACCACACTAAAATTATTGAAAGATTTCTGTGCCCATTTCAAAAAAGAATACCGCTCCTGATTACGCTTATACTCCTCATCTATATTTCGCTGATACGAATATCCAGTTCCGAAATAATCCACCTGCACAGAATGGTCTATTACCAAATCAACCGGTATTAAAGGATTTATTTCTTCCGCGTTCTTCCCTTTTCTTGCGGCTTCTGCGCGGAGTGATGCGATATCTACCACTGCGGGAACACCCGTAAAATCCTGCATCAGCACGCGCGCCGGTTTAAACGGAATGTCCTTGTCCGATGCCTTGGGCTTCCAGTTTAGCAGCGTTTCAATATTTTCTTTTGTGATAGTAAAGTCATCAAAATTGCGCAACGCGTTTTCTAAAAGAATACGAATTGAGAAAGGTAGTTTGCTGATTTTATGGCCCTGGTTTTCCAATTCAGCAAGACTATAGTAAGTAAAATTTCCATCCTTAGTGGTTAGAATTTTTTTAATTTGATAAGGGTCTTTTGCCATAATTAATTGGTTTGAATGAATTTTATTTTTTTAATGTTACAGTGAAGCAATAAATAGGATTGATTTTTATTTTATAATCGGATCAAAACTACTTTAGCCGCCTTCACTGCTATGTGATTTCCTGTCAACTCTTAGCTTTGTCTTTTTCGCTCACAGGAATAATATATAAAGGTATTTTGCTTTTTCGCAGCACTTTTTCAGCCACACTTCCCATCAATATTTTGTCGAGACCCCGCCGGCTGTGGCTTCCCAGTACAACAACATCTACCCCAAGATTATCGGAGGCCTCCACGATGCCCTCGCCGGCATCTCCGTCCTTTATCAACGTTTTAATGGAAGAATATCCAAATTGGGCTTTCAAATGTTCGAGGTATTCATTTGCTGCGTTTTCGAGTTGTGTCACAGAATCTAACTGCATCGCGCCCAAATTACTGAATTGATCAAACCCCAAAATCGGAGAATAATCAAGAGAGGAATAATACGTGTAATCGGCAACTACATGCATCAGGATAACCTCAGCGCCCATTGACCGGGCCAGTTCATACCCTGCTTCAAGGATGTGCTGCGCCGTTGGATTGTAATCAAGCGCAATCAGTATTTTTTTCATTTACATAAATTTTGATGTACCAATTTTATTTCAATAAAGCCTTTGCCCTGGCCACTACATTGTCAACGGTAAAGCCATACTCAGCCATTACTTCTTCTCCCGGGGCCGATTCGCCAAATTTGCTGATACCCAAAACATCGCCATCATCCGTAACATACTTGCACCATCCTATCGGCGATCCGGCTTCTACTGCCAGCCGTGCACGCAATTTTTTCGGCAACACTTTTTCCTTATAATCATTACTCTGTGCCTCAAACAATTCCCAGCTTGGAAAGCTTACCACGCGGGCTTTTATCGATTCGGCTTTCAATTTTTCCTGGGCTTCCACAATAAGGTGAACCTCACTGCCGCTCGCCATCAGAATCACCTGCGGATCACCTTCACAATCAGAAAGTATATAAGCGCCTTTATCGAGATTATCAGCCTTAGTGTATTTTTCCTGGTCAATAATTGGAACGTTTTGCCTTGTCAAAATCAGCGCAATCGGTCCACCTTCGTGCTCAATAGCCGTTCTCCAGGCTTGTGCAGTTTCATTGGGATCTGCCGGCCTGATGACGGTAAGATCCGGAACAGAGCGAAGGCCTATAAGTTGTTCAACCGGCTGATGGGTAGTTCCGTCTTCCCCAAGGCCAATGCTGTCATGAGTATAAATGAATATGGGTTTTATTTTCATAATGGCCGCAAGCCTGACTGGTGGCCGCATATAATCATAAAAAATAAGAAAAGTAGCTCCGAAAGGAATAAAGCCTTTGGTGAGCGCGATACCGTTCAACACGGCACCCATGCCATGCTCGCGAATGCCGAAATGGAAATTTCTTCCACCATGATTTTCGTCGGTGAAAGATTCATACTCGTTTAATTCTGTATCTGTTGAAGGAGAAAGGTCTGCCGACCCACCAATCAACAACGGCAGTTTGGCTGCAATAACGTTTAATGTTTTTCCGGATGCCTTCCTGGTAGCGAGGCCTTTTGGATCGGGCTTAAATACAGGCAGATTATCTTTCCACCCTTCAGGCAATTGTCCGGCACTTAATAATTCATATTCGCCAGCTTCAGCCGGATATTTTTGTTTATAATCCGCAAAAAGCTTGTTCCAATCTTCTTCCTTTTGCTGGCCTTCATTCCCCTTATTTCTATAATAATTCAACACGTCATCAGAAATATCAAAACTTTTTTCGGGGTCAAATCCCAAATTTTCTTTCACCAGTTTTACTTCATCTTTTCCCAACGGTGAACCGTGGGCAGAAGCTGTGTCCACTTTATTAGGGCTTCCAAATCCAATATGGGTTCTCACTTTTATTAATGAAGGACGGCCGGTTTCTTTTTGTGCATTTACGATTGCTGAATGAATCGCTTCCACATCGTTGCCATCAGCAACAGATTGAACGTGCCAGCCATAAGCGCGGAAACGTTCGCCTACATCTTCATTGAAAGCGAGCGAAGTTTCACCTTCAATAGTGATTTTATTATCGTCGTAAATGTAAATGAGGTTTCCTAATTTTAAGTGGCCGGCAAGAGAAGCAGATTCTGCACTCACGCCTTCCATAATATCGCCATCACTGCAGATTGCATAAATTTTATAATTGAACAAATCGAAGCCTGGCTTATTGTACCGTGAAGCAAGATATTGTTGGGCGATCGCCATGCCTACGCCGTTTGCAAAACCTTGGCCCAGCGGCCCGGTAGTTACTTCTACACCTGGCATTAATCCATACTCCGGATGACCGGCGGCAATGCTGTGTAATTGTCTGAAATTTTTAAGATCGTCAAGAGAAACTTCGTATCCTGTAAGATACAGATAGCTGTATTGCAGCATACATGCATGTCCGGCTGACAAAACAAATCTGTCACGGTTTGCCCAGTTTGGATTTTTTGGATTGTAGTTCATCACTTTTGTCCATAGCACATCTCCTACGGGAGCAAGCCCCATGGGCGTTCCGGGATGTCCCGAATTTGCCTTTTGCACTGCATCTGCTGAAAGAACGCGGACAGTATTAATTCCTTTTTGTTCAATTGATTCCATTTGTGTTTTTTAGTTGTTTTTTGAATTTCTGTTTTTGCCTCAAAGTATATGCCGTCAAAAAATTGATTTTAACAAAAGTAACAAGAAAGAAATTTATGAAGAAAATTACCTGTTTTTGGACCTTTAAACTTCACGTTTATTTCAGGAGCAATTTTTGCATGAAGAAAAAAAAACAAAAGATGGCACACAAATTCAAAGTAGGCGATCATGTCAAATGGAATTCTGAAGCGGGGCATGTTTCAGGAAAGATTATAAAAATTCATTCGTCAGATTTTGACTATAAGGGCTATACACATCATGCCAGTAAAGATGATCCCCAATATGAAATTAAAAGCGATAAGTCTGATCATATAGCAGTACACAAAGGAAGTGCACTTTCAAAAAAGAGCGATTCGTGATCCAGTCGTTCAAACGAAAAAAATTGAAACTATGGAAATAAAGAGAAATGAATCAACAGAACTAAGACCGAAGGGCGACCGGATAGTGAATGCGCCGGTGGTGCATATCGATATCCCCGAATTTTTAAAACAGATTAAAAAAGAACCTGCGTGGGAAAACAGCGATCGCAATGCAATTACTGTTTTTAAATCGGGCGAAATACGGATTGTTTTAACGGCATTACATAAAAATGCAGTAATAGATGAACACACCGCCAATGGCTTGATAAGCGTGCAGGTGCTCGAAGGCAAGATTAATTTTGAAACGCTTGGCAATACCTATCCGCTGGAAAAAGGTCAGTTAATTACACTTCACCGTAACATACCGCATAAAGTTATTGCCCTGAAAGAGTCTGTGTTTCTTTTAAGTGTTGCAGGATTTAGAGATAATGAATAATTCCCGTATGTCGAAATAAATTGCGAGGAGGCAGGTGAAATCTGAAAATTTAAAATGCCGGATTTCTTTCCGGCATCCCCTGCAATTTAACTGCAGAAATATAAGGCAGAATCTTTACATCTTTTTTAAATCTAAAATAGAAAAGTCGCTTTCGGCCTTCACTATCTTATTTTTCAATTTACCAAGCCCCTCAACTTCCAATTCAATTTCATCTCCTTCCTTCAGCCATCGATCTTCATAATTAGGGTTATTAAATTTGCCTTTTGTATTAAGTTCCAGAAAACAACCGGTTCCTACTGTTCCGCTTCCAATTATATCGCCGGGATATAACTGAACTCCATAACTGCAACGTTCAATGATTTCTGCGAAAGTCCAGGTCATATCTGCAAGATTTCCTTCACTAACCTGCTCGCCATTCACCCTACATTTCATTTTCAGGTTATAAGCATTTCCGAAATGATTTTCTTTTGGAGCAACTTTAAATTGTTCCAATTCGTCAGGCGTAACCAGCCATGGCCCTATTGCGGTGGCAAAATCTTTTCCCTTGGAAGGGCCTAAGTGTAATTTCATTTCTTCCCTTTGCAATTGACGCGCACTAAAATCATTCATAATCATAAATCCTCCAATATAATCGTCTGCTTCTTCTGCCTTGATATTTTTTCCCGGCTTGCAGATAACGATAGCAACCTCTAATTCAAAATCGAGTTTCTTCAAATGATCAGGCATGCACACAACATCGCCAGGGCCGATGATTGCATTATGATTGGAAAAATAAAAAACAGGAAATTGATCAAACTCCGCAGGAATCGGTGCATTCCTGGTTTGGCTGAAGATTGCTACATGGTCGCGAAAAGAATAAGCATCCCGAAAACTGGTCGGCGCAAGCACCGGCGCCAGTAACTCTGCTTCTTCCAGCCTGATGGCCCTAAAGCGATTCGTACCTTCTTCGAGGAGGCGGTTTACTGAATGTGCAATTGGAAAGGAATCTTCCCAGTAATTCAGAAACATGGTGATAGTAACAGGCAAATTAGGATTGAGATTATCGGTATCAAATAAATAGCCATTTATCAACAGCGCCAATTGCGTATCGTCTTCTCTCAGATAAGAAACTAACTTCATTCAATATTTTTTTGCGGCTGCAATATAAAGAGTTTTAACTGAGCAAATTCACAATGAATAACAGGCGTAGCGCAACGATTTATAAAAAAATTAATAATACCGGCGGTAAACCGATGAAATAAATATCGCTTATTTTTGTGGCGGAAAATGAAACAAAGAAAGCATGAAATTCGAAAAAATTCACAATAAAGGACAAGCGCAAATTTTCAGGAATCAATACCTTGAATATTTTACAAAAACACACCCACTCGTTATCTGGGCAATGTATCTCCCCGTAATTATTTTGTTGCCCTATTATTCTGCTACGCGACTTGATTTTAGCGTGCTGGCGGTTAGTTTTCTTTTTCTGGGCGGTATTTTTTTCTGGACATTCTTCGAATACATTATGCACAGATTTGTATTTCACTGGGTGAGCGACAACCCCAAAATTCAAAGGATGAGTTATGTGTTACATGGGAACCATCATGAATTTCCCAGGGACAAACAAAGACTTTTTATGCCGCCGGTGCCCAGTCTCATTATAGCGTCATTAATTTTTCTGTTGATGTATGCCGTCATGAGGGAATATGTTTTTTCTTTCTTCGCCGGTTTTATTTTGGGTTACCTGATGTATGGAAGCATGCATTACGCCATTCATGCATGGAATCCACGTTATAAATGGATGAAGCCAATCTGGAGAAATCATCACCTTCACCATTATAAAAGCGAAGAAAAAGGTTTTGGGGTCAGCTCTCATTTGTGGGATAAAATTTTTGGAACCGCCTTCGATTTAAAAAAAGAAAAAGAAAATAAGGAAGAGGTGCAAAAGCTGATGTACACCAAAAAAACTTCAAGACCGGTAAAAGAAATTTTGTAATTAAATATTCGTTTACTGGTCACCTTACCTATTTCACCATTTTTCTTCATCTGAAAATGTATCGTTCTTCGAAAAGGCTTTTCGCGATTTTATTTTTTGTAATTGTCTTTCTATAATCAGGTCTGCAATTATAACTGCACTAAGTTTATCTGTATCGTTTTGTAAACAGGAACGGATTTTGTTTTCACTTACATCAATTTGATAGAGCAGTTGAAGTAAGGAATGAAAATCTTTATTGATAAGCGTATTTACTAATGCAATTATCTGCTCACGAATGTGGTCGTTATTCGCTGGCTGTAATGAACCGGAAAGACTAATAATTTCTTCGGAAATATTTGTTTCCATCTGGTATATTAATATTTTTCATAAATACCCAAACTGAACAAAGCAAAATCATATTTCACCGGATCGGCCGGGTCAAATTTGCGCAACTGTTCAGTAAGTTCAATCGCGGCTATCCAATCTACTTGTTTTCTCGAAAGAAGATTTAATTTTCTTGAAACTCTTGCTACGTGCAAATCTATAGGACATATCAAATCAGAAGGTTTAATTTTTTTCCAAATACCGAAATCAACGCCCTTATTATCCTGGCGAATCATCCAGCGAAGAAACATATTAAGCCTTTTACAGCTCGAATTTCTGTCGGGCGCTGCCACATGCTTTTTAGTGCGCGCGGGCACATGCGCCATTGAAAAAAAATATTGATTAAAATAATTGAGCGCCTTTTCAATCACATTGTCTTTTGCATTCAGCGTGGTCTTATTGAAAAATGCAGATTCGAGAGAATTGTTTTTCGAATAATGATATTTAAAAAAAGAAATGAAATATAAAAGATCCGTATCATTAAAAGTGCGATGGCAAAATCCTTCCAGCTTTTTTAAATCATTATCTGTATGATGCCTGCAAAAATCATAGGGCGCATTATCCATCAATTGAAATAAGGACATTCCTTTATTGATAATGGTTTTACGAATACCCCATGCAAACGTAGCTGCAAAAAAGCCTGCTATTTCTATATCCTGTTTTTTGTCAAAAAGATGAGGCAGGCTAACAGGATCATCTTTAATAAAATGAACATTATTATACTCTTCTAGTTTTTTATCAAGAAAAATTTTGAGACTTTTTAGCTTCTTTTCTTCCACTCTCTTGGATTTCTGGAGTGATGAAATACTGCAATTACCTGTATGTTTAAATTTGAAATTCTGTAAATAACATTGTAGGGAAATATTTGCATTCTGGAACTTCTTACATTTTTGTAAACGAATGAGGAAGCTTCTGGATTTTCTTTTATAGAATCAATTTTATTACGCAAGTGCTCGCGAAATTTTTTTTCTAATCCAGGTTGCTCTGCCTGGTACCACAGGTATGCTTTTAACGCTTCGTTTCTAGCCTCCGGAGAAAATGAAATAGAATATCTATCCATTAATCCCTCATTTCTTTTAACACTTCTTCCCACGGTATGAGCAACTCCGGATTTTTCTCAATTCTCTCAATCCTTTTATCAATCTCTTCTTCGAGTCCTTGTCTCGTCATTTCTTTTCCTAAAAAATTATTATCAATACTTTCCCACAAGTCCATCACAAGTTCATATTTTTCTGCGGCTGGTAACTTAAAAAGTTCTTCTTTATTGTAAGACATAAGATTTATTTTAAAGTGATTTCATGCTATTAAAAATACAATTTAAATCTTAAAAATAATAGCTTAATCTTTACCTATCGCATGATTCAGATCTTCAATCAGATCATCGGCATCTTCAATCCCTACACTTAATCGTATCAGTGAATCTACCAAACCATTTTTAATTCTTTCCTCTCTCGGAATGCTTGCATGTGTCATTGATGCCGGGTGCCCAATCAGGCTTTCCACTCCGCCAAGGCTTTCAGCCAAAGAAAAAAGTTTGGTTGACGAAAGCAATTTTTTTGCTTCTTCTATACTGTCGTTTTTTAAAGTGAAACTCATCATTCCACCAAAACCACTCATTTGACCTTTGGCAATTTCGTGGTTGGGATGGTCGCTAAATCCTACCCAATATACTTTGTCAACCTTTGGGTTATTTCTTAACCAATGGGCAATTTTTTCTCCGTTTTCACAATGTCTTTTCATGCGCACGTGCAATGTTTTTAAACCACGAAGCATTAAGAAACAATCCTGCGGGCCGGGAATAGCGCCGCAACTGTTTTGAATAAATGCCAGCTTATTTTTTAAGTCTTCATCTTTTACTATAAGCGCCCCCAAAACAGAATCGCTGTGGCCGCCTATGTATTTTGTAGCAGAATGCAAAACAATATCCGCCCCGAGGTTTAAAGGATTTTGTAAATAAGGCGACGCAAAAGTGTTATCTACGCAAAGAAGCACATTATGCTTTTTGGCAATCGCCGCTACGGCAGCAATGTCGGTGATATTCATCATTGGATTGGTAGGCGTTTCAGTCCAGATGAGTTTGGTTTTTTCATTAATAAATTTGGAAACTTCATTCGCATCCTGCATGTTGATGAAATGAAATTTGATACCATACTTTTCAAAAATCTTTGTAAACAACCGGTAAGTTCCGCCATACATGTCATTCGCGGCTATTACTTCATCCCCTGGATTTAATAATTTGATAACGGCATCTGAAGCAGCAGAGCCGCTGCCAAAACATAATCCATATTTACCATTTTCCACAACCGCCAGTGCGGTTTCCAGGGCGCTTCTCGTAGGATTTTGTGTGCGTGCGTATTCATAGCCCTTGTGTACGCCCGGCGCCTCCTGTACAAAAGTAGAAGTTTGATAAATGGGAGTCATTATAGCGCCTGTTGCGCTGTCAGGCTCGGCGCCCGCATGAATAAACTGAGTTTCCTTTCTCAAAATAATTGATTTTAAAATTTTAATATAAAAAACAAACCCAATAGCAGTAAACAAACAAATAATTATGATTTATATTTTCTGCGTAGATATGGATTTTTCTAAAACGGATTTGCTCACAAAGATAGAATGATTTATTCACGCTGGAGTTCGTGCATTTTTTGATGAGCGAAATTTTTAAGCTCAGGGAAAAACAAAGCATAGCATTCACTCAATTGATTATAATTCTCCATAAAAATTGTAAATGCTTTAGCGGATTCATGCAGGTAGAGCGATCTGCGCACCAGTCCTCCAAAACTTTTTTCAATGCCTTCCTTTAGCCGGTAGCCATACAACCAATTTTGCGATTGCATATAAGGAAACATTTGCCGGAAAACAAACGGAAAATAAGCAGCGTTCATCTGAAGCTGCTGATAAGTTCCTTCAGTAAAGCGCTTCAAATCATCATATTCACTAAACTGCGCATTATCAAGTGCCAAAAAATGGTCAAATACGATATCTACAAACGGCCCCGAATATAAGCGGTACTCTTTTCGGAAGAATTCTTTTGCTTTCGCCGTTACAGGATGGCAATCCGTAAACTCATCTATTGCACGGTGCAGTGCGATGCCCTTTTGAATTGAAACAGGATAATCATATTTCTTTTTGCCTTTTACAAAATCACTAATCATATTTCCCGTGAGCAGGTCTTTGTCGTTGAAAGATAGAAAGGCGTGGGCAAGAAAATTCATCTGTAAAATAACATCATCTTTCGTGAATAAGTGTTTAGTAAAAATTAAAATTATTCTGGCATATATTTTTCTCGATCATTTAAATCATTCATCCAAAAATTTAAAACCATGGCAGACAAAGAAAGAATTTCGCGCCCATCAAGTGGCAGTAATGAATTAGGTGATGAAACTAAAGAAGACAGGATTACCGGTGGCCTTTCTGCTGGTACGGATACACAACTGCATCTGACTGCGCTTGGCGGCAAAAAACATAAAAATCAAAATAAGAAAACACAAACCGAAGCGGATAAAAAGAAGCATTCATCATCAGAAAAATAATATTAACTGATGGAAGCTGTGGTCGCGTTTTATTCAAAGGTCTTGTGGAGAATTATACTCAAATCCAGAAGAAAATTAAAAACAGGTAAATGGCTGTAGTTGCAGATGCACTTCCCCAATTGTCGAAAAGCAAGCTAAGGAAAATTTTGAAAGATGAAGAAAAAACAGCGCGGGCAGCACATTTGCTTTACGTGAGCGACCAGGAAGCCGGAATTGAAAGAAGAAAAAAAGGAAAAAATTTTGAGTATTATTTCAACGGCCAGTTAATAAAAGACGATGAAGAATTATTGCGCATTAAACACCTGGTGATACCACCGGCGTGGGAAAAGGTTTGGATTTGCAAAAAAGAAAATGGTCATCTCCAGGCAACAGGCTACGACGCGAAAGGAAGGAAGCAGTACAGGTATCATCCGCATTGGAATGCCTTGAGAAATCACACAAAATTTTACCGCATTCATGACCTGGGAAAAGTGTTGCCCCAGATAAGAAAGCATTTGCAGAAAGATTTGCGCCAAAAAAATTTGACAGAGAGGAAAGTGTTGGCTGTTGTAGTGAGCCTGATGGAGAGAACGAACATCCGGATTGGAAATTCCGCTTACGAAAAAGCAAATGGTTCTTTTGGCCTCACTACTTTAAAAGACAGGCACGTTACGTTCAACGGAGGTTCGGTTACCTTTTCATTTATAGGCAAAAAGGGAGTAGCGCATAAAGTGAGGCTGAAAAATAAAAGACTGGCGGCGCTGATAAAAAAGTGTCGCGATGTGCCGGGAAAAGAACTTTTTCAATACTATGATGAAAAGGGCCAACATCATTCTATTGATTCCGGGATGGTAAACAATTATATCAGGGAAATCAGCGGACAAGATTTTACAGCGAAAGATTTCAGAACATGGGCAGGAACCGTCCACGCATTCCTTGCTTTAAAATCTATTGGCTGTTGTGAAACAAAAGCCGAAACAAAAAGAAAGATCGTAGAAGCGATTGATATTGTATCACAACACCTGGGAAATACGCGCTCCGTTTGTAAAAACTATTATGTCCATCCGCTGGTTTTGTCGCTTTATGAGAGCCGGAAAATTGAAAAATATTTCAATTCAATAGATGATATTGAGAAATCAAAGACGAGTACTGCGCTTTCTCCGGAAGAAAAAATGGTAATGAAAATTTTGGAAACCAATTAAAAAATCTTTTCTGTAAATTCGGCCATGTTTACAATTCAGAAAAAGAAAGAGTCAGGCTTTGATAAAATCGTTTTGCAAAATGATGAAACAAAAAACTATGCCGCCATTGCGCCTGCCTGTGGCGCTGTTTTGCTCGAATTCGTTGTTGAACAAAACAACATTCCGCTTAATGTAATAGATGGTTATAAAAGTGCCGATGAATTCAAGGATCAGCTTGCTGAGAAAGGTTTTAAAGGCTGCAAGCTGTCGCCTTTTGTGTGCAGGCTCAATCAATCAAAATTTACTTTTGCTGACAAAGAATATGTGGTTGAAAAACAGAAATCGTCGCCCAACAAACACGCAATTCACGGCCTGATTTATGACAAATCTTTTGAAGTAATTTCTGAAACGGCGAATGATAAAGAAGCCGCTGTCACAATGAAATACGAATACCGAGAAGATGATCCCGGTTATCCTTTTAATTACGATTGCATTGTGACGTGGCGTTTGGAAAAAAACAATAAACTAACGGTGATAACAGAATGCGTTAATAAAGACGAAGGCCTCATTCCTATCCAGGATGGATGGCACCCTTACTTCACGCTGGGCGATACAATTAATAATCTCGACCTCGAATTTCAATCCTTGAAAATGGTTGAATTCAATACAGAATTACTGCCTACAAAAAAACTAATTGATTACACAAGATTTACAACTATTGAAAAGCTTGGCGACAGGTTTCTTGATAATTGTTTTGTTCTTGACTCGCAGGAATGCCAGCCACTCTGCGTTTTAAGAAATGCCGACAAAAAGATTGAGATTCAGCTTCTGCCTGATGAATCATATCCGTATTTGCAGGTGTACACTCCGCCGCATAGGAAAAGTATAGCCATTGAAAATTTAAGTGGCGCGCCCGATGGATTTAATAACAATATAGGCGTTACTACTTTAGAGCCGGGCCAATCTTCCCTTTTCAAAACATCTTATAAAATTGTTCTTTTAAATTAAAAAGAATGTCTAAAAAATCAGAGGTAGCTTCAGCCTTCAAAGAAAAATTTAAAGAAGAACCTCGCCTGTATTACTCTCCCGGAAGAATCAATCTTATTGGCGAACACGTCGACTACAATGATGGATATGTGATGCCAGGTGCAATTGACAAAGGAATATTTTTTGCTGTTGCCATCAACCATTCCGAAACTATTAATTGCTATTCCTGCGATTTGAATGAAAGCCTTTCTGTTCCGTTGAACGAAGTAAGGCAAATGGACGGCTGGAAAAATTATGTGCTTGGCGTGGTAAAAGAATTTCAAAAATTAAATCTCGACATCAAAGGTTTCAACTGCGCTTTTGGTGGAAATATTCCCATCGGTGGAGGCATGTCCTCATCAGCTGCATTGGAAGGAGGAATTTCTTTTAGCCTGAATGAGCTCTGCAATTTTCAGATGACTCGCAAAGAGCTGGCTTTGCTTGGCCAGCGTGCTGAGCATAATTACCCCGAAGTGAAATGTGGCATTATGGACCAATATGCCAACATGATGGGCAAAGAGGATACCGTACTGTTGCTGGATTGTAGAAATGTAACGCATGAAGAGATTCCACTTCATATTAACGGATACGACGTTATTTTAATTAATACAAAGGTGCATCATTCACTCGCCGGTTCGGCGTATAACGAGAGAAGAAAAGAAGGCGAAAAGGGATTGTCAATTTTGAAAAAAGAATTACATATAAATTCTTTCCGCGACGTTGATGAGGTTGCCAAATTATCTCCGTTTAAAAACGAAATGGGAGAGAAAGTTTTTGACCGCTGCACTTTTATCATCGAAGAAATTCAAAGAACTAAACAGGCAGCAAATCTTTTAAAGTCGAACGACATAGAAGGTTTTGGCAAATTGATGTTTCAAACACACGACGGCTTAAAAAATCTTTATGAAGTAAGTTGTAAAGAGCTTGATTTTTTGGTAGATGCGGCGCGCCACAATAAGCAAGTCATCGGCTCAAGATTGATGGGCGGCGGCTTTGGTGGCTGCACGATTAATATTGTAAAATCCGAAGGCGCGTCATCTTTTGTGGAAAAAATTATTGATGATTATAAAAAACAGTTTGGCATACAGGCTGAAAGTTATAAAGTAAAAATTGTAGATGGCGCCGGCCCGATAGCGTAAAGCGCAGGAACAAAAAGGAAAATTAAAATCGTGCTTATTTATTCTTTTACTGCAAAAAATTTTCCTACACTTTGATATAAATTCTCTTTTTGTCCATCCAGTACACAATCGCCCAGTAAAAAGTTATCATGCAGAGGGCATAAAATAGCGAGCCATTCTCAAGATTTCCCGGAAAGAGCGGCCTGCAAATATGCTCGTAAAACCAGCCAAAAGGTGTAATAAAAGTTGTTCTTCCTTCAACATCCTTGAAAGGAATTCTGATGAGTGCCAACAACCTCGGCAGGAAGCCGCTTAAGACGAATATAAACAGGGGATTTTTTCCAAATACATCAAAGAATTTGCTTAGCCAGCCTTTGTGTTTTTTAAATTCAATGAGATAAATCATTACAGCCAGGATAATCATTCCTAACCCGGTGGTATATACCACATAAGAGCTTGTCCATATTTTTTTATTGATTGGGAAAACCATATCCCATGCATATCCTGCGAAAAGCAAAAATGCACCTGCTACAAATAAGCCGTTTAACATCTCAGCGTTTTTCCCTTTTTTAATAATGTAATCACCGGCAAAATATCCAAACACCACCTGTACGATTGCGCCGACGGTACTTGCCAATCCTTCCGGATCAAAAACCACGGGATGACCTTCTCTTATTTCACCGTGATACATGTGCGCGGGGCCAAGAATAGCCTTATCTATGTGAGTGCCAAACCATCCATACAAGCTGTAAGGATCCGCAGGATTAGATACAACACATATCAACCAATAGGCTAACAATAAAATGCATGATAAGAAAAATGCAATCCTGGTTTTACAAAAATAAATGATTAGCGAAGCAAAGAAATAGGCCAAAGCGATTCTTTGTAATACGCCCATAATCCTTATGCCCTGCAGATTTCCATTATCATCTACATAACTCCATGCTTTGAATACAAGACTGCCATCATTCCATTTTACAAAGGGCATCCAGTTGAGAAAAAGGCCAATAAAAAAAATGAGCAAGGTTCTCCTGATTATTTTTTTCCAGAAAACTTTGTGGCCACCTGCTTCAAGTCGGGGCATAACAAATGCCAACGCATTCCCGACAGCAAAAAGAAAAAATGGAAAAACGAGATCGGTTGGTGTGATGCCATGCCACTGGGCATGATCAAGCGGCGCATAGATATGTTCCCAGCTTCCCGGGTTATTTACCATTATCATGAGGCAAACGGTAGCGCCCCGAAACACATCCAGCGAATAAAATCTTTCTCTTTTTATTAATAAATCCGGCATCAGCAATTGAATAATTTTCGTCAAAAAATATTTTGTAAACCAAACGGAGCTTACCTGTTAAATCTACCCGCAATTGTATTTGCAGTTGGATTGATTTCTCTACAATCATTGAAAATAGGACTATATTTATTGTAACTCTAAAAATTATTTGTCAATGAGCTTTAAAAATAAAACAGCGTTCATCACAGGCGCGTCGCGGGGCATCGGAAAGGCAATCGCACTGCGGCTTGCGAAAGAACGAGCGAATATCGTGGTGGTCGCAAAGTCTGTAGAAGAGAATCCAAAATTGGGTGGAACTATTTATTCGGCAGCAAATGAAATTGAGGAAGCCGGAGGAAAGGCTTTAGCCGTACAATGTGATATTCGTTTTGAAGATCAGATATCCAATGCCGTAAAGAAAGCCGTTGATAGTTTTGGCGGCATCGATATTCTTATCAACAATGCTTCGGCTATCACATTAACCCCGGTTGAAAAAACGGAACTCAAGCCATTCAACTTAATGTATGACATCAATGTGAAAGGAACATTTTTTGTAAGCAAGGCATGCATTCCATTTCTAAAAAAAGGGACGAATTCTCATATTCTAAATTTGTCGCCTCCAATCAATCCCGACAAAAAATGGCTTGCCCATCATCTCGCCTACACCATGAGCAAATACAATATGACGATGATTGCATTGGGCTTATCCGAAGAATTAAAAAAATATGAAATTGCGGCCAATTGTTTATGGCCGAAAACTACGATTGCCACCGCAGCAGTCAGAAATTTATTAGGCGGCGAAGCGCTGGTGCAAATGAGCAGAACTCCTGAAATCATTGCCGACAGCGCTTATTATATTTTGAAAAGGCCGTCGTCGAAGTGTACAGGCAATACTTTTATTGATGAAGAAGTATTGGCAGAAGAAGGAATAACAGACCTGGAAAAGTACGCCGTAAAGCCAGGCGGTAAGCTGTATACAGATTTGTTTTTGTAAAAAAAAGCTAAGCAGTAAACAGAAAAATAATTCGAATTTTTATTTTGGATAGTGCCGGAAATTGTCAGCAAAATTAATTGGTAAACTTATAACCAATTCCTCTTACTGAATGAAAGTACTCAGGATTGCGGCTATCTTCTTCAAAATATTTTCTGAAGTTCAGAATAAAATTATCCACCGTGCGCGTCGTAGGGTAAACATTGTATCCCCAAACGGATTGTAAAATTTTTTCGCGGGTAACCACTTCATTTTTATTTTCAATAAGAAGCTTTAAAAGCATGGCTTCCTTTTTTGTAAGCGCCACAATTTCTCCCGATTTGGTGGTGCACTCCAGCGATTTAAAATTCACCTGGTTTTTACCAAATGAATATTGCTCCGCGACCGGCTCTTTGGCAGATATTTTTTGGCTTTTGTTAATAAGAATTTTCACTCTTAACAATAATTCTTCAAGACTGAAGGGTTTAGTGAGATAATCATCGGCGCCTTTTTTTAATCCTAAAATGCGATCCTTGCTTTGATTTTTTGCGCTTAGCATCAGGATAGGAATTTCGGTATTGGTAAGTCTTATATTTTCGCAAACAGTGATGCCATCTATATCAGGAAGCATCACATCCAAAATGATAAGGTCAAAATATTCATTGTGAATTGCTTTCAACGCTTGTTCTCCGCCATAGGCTGAAGTAACTTCATACCCTTCCAATTCGAAATTTAATTTTAATGTGTCCTGCAGATTTTCTTCATCTTCGACCAATAATATTGAAAATTTCTTTGATTGCATTTTGCCGGTGGTTTTTTTAAAAAATTTTTGCAGCTTTTAGTTGTATATCAAAAGTAGTTCCGCCGTATTCATTATTCCGAAAACTAATAATGCCATGATGTTGTTTCACAATTTTACGGGTAAGATATAAGCCAAGTCCTGTTCCCTTTGCCTGCATACCTGAGCCACGAAAATATTTTTCAAATATTCTTTTTTTCTCGGAATCTTTTATACCGATTCCGCGGTCTATGACTTTCAGATTTACTTTCCTGTTGGCTTTAAAGATTTTAACCAAAACTACATCGTCTTTTTCTGAATATTTAATCGCATTGTCTAAAAGATTGTTAATGGCAAGTTGCAACAAAATCTTATCACCACTAATGACGATTTCATTTTCAGATTCAATCAGAATTTTTCTATCCGGATACCTGGCCACAAAATCTGAAACACAATCCCGGGCAACATTTGACAAGTCCAGCATTTCATTGCTCAGCTTGGAATCGCCTGAATTTAACTGGCTCATGAAAAGCATATTGTTGCACAACGTATTCAAACGGTTGGCTTCCTGGATGCTGCTTCTTATCAATTTTTGCTGTTGGGCAAATTCAAGTTTTCGCATTTGCATGGTTTCGAGGTTCAGCCTCGTAATGGCAATGGGCGTTTTTAATTCGTGCGTGATGGCAATCATAAGATTCTTTTGCTGCTCAGCCTGTACAAGTTGTTTTTTGATGATTTTGAAAACATATATTGCTCCTGCGATGATCATTAAAAGGAAAGTGATTCCTTCACCAATGTACTGAGTATTTTTTCTTTGTCTGAGATCTTTGATCTGGTTTACCTTTTCTACATAGTTTGTTGCCTGCGGATTTATTGCATTTAATCGTAAGCGTGTAAGCTCCTGGTTTTGGCCATTCA
Source organism: Ginsengibacter sp. (assembly GCA_051954975.1). Lineage (GTDB taxonomy): Bacteria > Bacteroidota > Bacteroidia > Chitinophagales > Chitinophagaceae > Ginsengibacter. The sequence continues at coordinate 666,365 of JBQCHE010000003.1, forward strand.
AATCAATATACCAAAAAATAAGAGCCGCCAAAATATAAGCTAACAGAAACCAGTAAAATATAAAAATGATGCGAAGTGGCCTTGATCTTATTTTGTTCTTTATGGATGAAAAAGCCATTATTTTCAAGGTTTTTGCAAAAATAGAAGACAATGAATCAACTCGTATTGCCTATAAACTTAGCGACTGACAGGTTCAATCCTCAAACCAACATTCAGGACATTCTTCAGTGGATTTTCTCTCATGATTTGTGCAATAGAAAATGTATAATCACCTCGCTTCTTAAATGAGAACGGAGCAGATGAAATGTTTTTTCTTACTTCATAAATATCATCCATTCCTGTTCCTTCCCAGCCTTTGGCATCTGTTGCCAGCGTAAGATTTACATTTTGATAATTAAAAGAATCCGATGGTGTTTTTAAACCAACTCTTAACCAAATATTGTTGTATTCATACCGGTCGGTATGCCGGATAATTACATACACATTATAAAGAGAAGTAGTATCGTCAATATGAAAAGTAAACTGTGGCACATTTGAATAAAACCATTGCTGCGATGAAATGGTTGCCTGCTTTTCAAACAGATTAATTTTTATACAGGACGCAAAGAATACAGAAAGCATTGATATTGCAAAGAGTTTTTTCAAACCGGTTTTTTTACAAAAATAGAAAGTTTTCATCGTTGCTATAAATCGGTTCCTAAAGGATATTGAAGGTTTGTTCTTTCATTTTTTCAAGTTCGTCTTTCATCAGCACCACGCATTTTTGAATTTCAGAATCATAAGCTTTGGAACCGGTTGTATTAATTTCCCTTCCGATTTCCTGCACAAGAAACGCAAGTTTTTTACCCTTGGCTATTTCATTTAAGTCGAGCAATACTAAAAAATAATCGCAGTGATTTTTAAGTCGCACCTGCTCTTCCCTGATGTCGATTTTTTCAATATAATAAATGAGTTCCTGTTCCAGCCTGTTTGCGTCATAATTTTCTTTGCCCACGTTTTCTTCAAGAAGCTGAATAAGCTCGCTTCTCATCTTTTTTCTTCTTTCCGGTTCCAGCTTAAGGATTGCAGCTTCCTGGTTTTGAATATTTTTTATGCGTAAACGTAATTCACGGTCAAGCGCTTTCCCTTCTTCTATGCGGTGCGCATTTAATTGTAATAATGCGTCTTCAATCACCCCGCGTAAATTCTTCCATTCAGCTTCGTTGAGCACTTCATTGCTCGGATTCACTACTTCAGGCAATCGTAACAGCGATGCCAACACACCGTTTGTATCAATCGACAATTCGGAAGCAAGAGACTCAATTTGTTTGTAATAAGATTTAATGAGGTCTGTATTAAGTGTCACGGGTTTGCTGGTTCCGTTTTGCTTTATCACTATAAGGCATTCTATTGTGCCACGCAGCAAGCATTCCTGTATTAATGCTCTTATGTCAAATTCAAAGGGCTTTATGAGGGGCGGGATTTTCAGATTCACATCCAATTGTTTTCCATTCAGTGATTTTATTTCAACGAGATATGTTTTATCATCTATAGTCTGTTCTGCTCTTCCAAAACCAGTCATTGATCTTACCATCTTAAATTGTCTTTTTTATTTTAAGCAAGTTATACAATTCTTGTTTAGCTATTTTTTTCATTTCTCCCGGTTGCAGTTTTTCTAAACGAATTCTTTCAATTCTATAACGAATTAATCTTAGAGTAGGGCATCCAACTGCAGCGGTCATCTTTCTTACCTGGCGGTTTTTACCTTCTGTTAAAATTATTCTTATCCAACTATCAGGTACATTTTTTCTGAAACGAATCGGAGGAATTCTAACACTTACTTCCGGCACGTGTAAAAATCTTTTAACCACACATTTTTTTGTTTGATACTTTTTTCCGTTTACAGTTATTGCAACGCCTCTTTGTAACCGATCAATTTGTTCATCATTCATCTCGCCTTCCACCTGCGCCCAATACTCTCTTTCATGAGCATGCACCGGATCCAATAAAAACTGATTTAATTTTTTATCGTCAGTAATAATAAGCAAGCCTTCACTGTCATAGTCCAAACGACCTACTGGCCAACATCTCGGCGGAATATCAAACACATCCTTCAGTGTCTTTTTCCCATCCGTTGAAGTAAATTGGGAAAGCACGTTGAATGGTTTATGAATGATAAAATAGTTGTCCAAGTGAAAGTCATTTTTTTAAAAAAAAATCTGCAGATTTTTTATTGTTCAATCGAAAAAATAAAAAAGCCCGGCAAGAAATTCAGCGGGCTTTGTTATATTGATGGGTTAGTAAGTACAGGAAATAAATTTCCTTACACAATATTAAAAATAAATTTTGCTTTACGAAAAAATATTTGCAATTTTTTTATCAACATTTTAAATCTGCATGTGGATAATCATCAAAATAAAACTTTAAAAATTCAAAAAACGATCACACGATTTTTAAATTCTGATTCAATTTAAGAGAAAGGAATTGACGATTCCATCCAATCAAAATTTAGAAGTGTGGCTTTTCAATCTTTACCTTTGAAGCCTAATTTTTATATATGCAATTTCCTTCTCCTGTTTCTGTTTCCTGGATTGCCGGATTTATAGATGCAAAAATTATAGGCAATACCAATTCATCCGCATCCGGTATCAATGAAATTCACAAAGTAAAAAACGGCGACATTGTTTTTGTGGACCATCCAAAATATTACGATGCCTGCCTGAACAGCAATGCCACCTGCATTATCATAAACACTGAAGTGCCCGTCCCTGATGGAAAAACTTTGTTTGTGGTGAAAGATCCCTTCGAAGCATACCTCAAAATTGTCAATCATTTTCGCCCCTTCGTCCCTTCACAAAAAATGATCAGCGATAGTTCAAGAGTTGGTAAAAACTGCACCATCATGCCAAATGTTTTTTTAGGAAATAATGTAGTGGTAGGCGATGGTTGCATTATCCATCCAAACGTTACTATATATGATGATTGCGTTATCGGCAATCATGTAGAAATACATTCAGGAACGGTAATAGGCAGTGATGCATTTTATTTCAATACAAAAAAGAATCGTGAACATTGGTTTAAAAAAATGAAAAGCTGCGGCATAGTCGAAATAGAAGATAATGTTGAAATAGGCGCCAACTGTACCATTGACCGTGGTGTAAGCGATTCAACAGTTATCGGCAGCGGCACTAAAATGGATAATCTTATTCATATCGGCCATGATGTAGTCATCGGAAAAAATTGCCTGATAGCCGCGCAGGTGGGTATTGCCGGCGGCACTGCATTAGGCGATGGCGTTACGCTGTGGGGACAAGTAGGAGTAAACAAAACTATTACCATTGGCGATAATGCGGTGGTGATGGGCCAGAGCGGCGTGACGTCCAGTATTGAACCTGACAAAACTTATTGGGGAACGCCTATCCAGGAATTTTATAATAAAAGAAAAGAACTCGTTATGATAAAAAGGCTCCCTGAAATTTGGGAAAAAATAAAATCAATCGGTGAGAAAAAGATGTCTTCCTAAAAATTTTTTTTTTTTAACACGCAAATAAAAATCGTAAACATTTGTTGCTTTACTATTCCTCTTCTTTCAACTGATAATTGTAGGGAAGCATATCGCCTATCTTTCTAAAACCCAGGTAGCCATTGGTTATCAAATCTTCCTGGTCATAAAAATAACCGTTCTCATCAATGAAAAATTTTTCACCTCCAGGAAAAATTAAAGTGGAAAGTTGAAAATTTTTATTTGCGGTAGTATCTATTTCTGTATAAGCTTTTTCAGGATAGTCATTATAAATTAACGCAACGCGGTTTTGATTTGGATAAAATTCGACGGTCTTCGTGCTGTCATCTTTTTTGTAATTCAATGCACCATATACATTGCCTGGTTTTACCGGATAATCTTCACCATTATTATTCACGATAAACTGAATTTCAAATCCATTGTCTTCTAAAGTTTGTGAATAAAGGCTTCGCATGAAATGAAGCATGGATCCTTTGTAAGCTTTTTCACGGTTGGCTTTCCACATTTGCTGCTGCCCCGGGGTGCCCTTCATTTCTGTAAACAAAGGGTAGCCGATAAATAAATTAGTTTGCGAATTATAGTTCGTAGTAAAAGAATCGATCGCAAACTTTATCGTATATCCCAGTGCGTAATTATCAACCATCAATGGTTCCTTCGCCATTACTTTTAATGAATTTCTTTTCTTATAAAAATAAAAATGAAGCACTTCGGGATTTTTGATAAAGCACAATTTTGAAAATGCTGATTGGCCGATAAAATTATTGGTAAAAAATGTGCCATACTGCTGCCAGCCATCTTCCACCTCATTGCTTATTGAAATAGTTACGGTTTCCAAAGATTTTTCTTCAGGATTCAATTCGAACAGCAAGCTATCATTATCTGACGATGCATTTACGCGTATGGATTGCGTTTCATAACCCGTAAAAGTAGTTACCAAAGAATAGCCACCCTGGGGCAGCCAAATCTTAAAATTTCCTGATGAATCAGTTGCTTCTCCGATGGTGGTATTTTGTGCAAATACAGATGCACCAGCCAGCGGCATTGAAGTATTTTTATCTATTACTTTTCCCTTTACCAGATAATAAGCAGATTGTGCAAACAATCTTTTTGGAACGAGAAAAAAAGAAAGAATAAAAATAAACGCCGCTACTGCAATAACCTGTACATAAGAATTCATCATCATAATTTTTTATTTAAGCTGGTACTTCTCTTTTAAACGATTGCAGGTAAACTCAATTGTGTCTTTAATATTAGTAAAATTAAATTGAGGAAGGGCGCTTAAAATTTTCCGGTTATCAAAATACACCTTCGCCTGCGCAGTGCGTGCCGTTTCTTTTGTAAGCAAACTTTTGCTATTAGTAACCCAGCTTTTTATCACTTCCATCCGCCAAACCATTTCAGCCAAAAACGGAGTTACTTTTTTTGATGGAGGTTTTTTATCAAAGCAATTTGCTATTGTCGTAAATATTTCTTTGTACGATAAATTTTCACCGTTCAATATAAACCGTTCAGATGTAATATCGCTGTTCATCAAAGCTATCATCGCACGCACTACATCTCTTACATCTACCACGCCTGTTACGCCATTGGTATACCACGGAAATTCTTCATAGGCTTTTTTAAAGATGGCTGAAGAGCCGCCTTCCCAATCAGCGCCCCCAAATATTAAGCTTGGATTTACAATAACCACCTGCAGCCCTTCAGCAGCGCCACGCCACACTTCCATCTCGCCATAATATTTTGATTTTCCATAAATGCTATTGCTCGTTTCCTCAGTCCAGTTCATCTTTTCAGTTACCTGCTCGCCATTTCTTATCCTTCCCAACGCGGCCACAGAACTTACATGCACTAATTTTTGAACGTGATTATTAATACACGCATTCACAACATTTGCCGTTCCTTCCACATTAAGTTTTAAAAGTTGCTTTTTGTCTTTTGGAGAGTAGGAAACGAGTGCTGCGGCATGATACACATGCGTAATCTCCTGCATGATTTCTTCAAGCAACGGAACGTCGAGGATGTCACATTGAACTATTGAAAGATTAGGATCTGAAATATGAATGGAAGAACTATGTTGAATGGCTGTGACTCTTTCACCAGCATCAAGCAATTGAGTTATCAATTCATTGCCAACCAGGCCAGATCCTCCCGTGACAAGAATTTGCTTTTCGGCTGTATTTTTTTCAGAGCGTTTTTCAACCACCATTTTATGATTCTAAAATTATTCAGGCAATGTAAATTATTTATTCCTGTTTATAACTATAAAATCCCCGGCCTGTTTTTACGCCTAACAGATTTTGTTTTACTTTTTCGTTTTGAATCGCCGATGGAACAAAACGCGGTGCTTCATTGAATGCATGATATACTGATTGAGTTGTGGCAAGATTTACATCCAGCCCGATTAAATCCATTAATCTGAACGGCCCCATCCTGAAACCGGTAGCTTCTAAAATTTTATCAACATCTTCAAATGGAGCAATTTCTTCCTCTGCAATTTTTAATGATTCAAGATAAAACGGCCTTGCAACACGGTTCACAATAAAGCCAGGTGAATCTTTGCACAAAACAGGCACCTTGCCCATTTGCATGCAGATGTCCATAATGGCTTTGACAACTTCTTCATTTGTTTCAGTACCCTTTACTACCTCCACAAGTTTCATGATATAAGGCGGATTAAAAAAATGCATCCCAATTACTCTTTCAGGAAAAGGAATCTGCTGCTGCATCCTGGAAATAGAAAGTGAAGAAGTGTTTGAAGCAAAAATTACCTCTTCGTTGTTATAATGCGAAAGTTCAGTAAACAAAGAAATTTTGGCTTTTTCCTTTTCGACAATCGCTTCTATAATTACAAAGGCAGCGCAATTTTTAATATCAGAAGTAAATGTTATCCGGTTTAAGATTTCATCTTTTTCTTTTAATTCCATCTTGCTTTTATCCACCAGATACTGCAGGTTTTTTTCAATGCACGATTTAGATTTTTCAAGTATCTTTTCATCCACATCAAATAGCGTGATTTCGAAATTACTTTGCGCAGCCACCTGGGCAATTCCGCTTCCCATGGCGCCTGCACCGCAAACGGCAATAGGTATTGTCATGATGGTATATTTTCGATTATATAAACCGCACGCTGCTACCCGACCTTCAAAATCTTTTACACGACACTTTCAAACTGCTTCAGGAACCGTAAATCATTTTCACTAAAAATTCTGAGATCTTTAATCTGGTACTTAAGCATCGTGATTCTTTCTATTCCCATTCCAAACGCAAAACCTGAATATCTGTTAGAATCGATGTTACAATTTTCCAACACGTTCGGATGTACCATTCCACAGCCTAATATTTCAACCCATCCGGTGTGTTTGCAAACATTACAGCCCGTACCACCACAAATGAGGCACGAAATGTCCATCTCGGCGCTTGGTTCCGTAAACGGAAAATAAGATGGCCGGAATCGAACTTTAATTTCTTTGCCAAACATTTCCTGAACAAAAAAATAGAGTGTTTGTTTCAGATCAGCAAACGATACATTTTCCGCGATGTATAAGCCTTCTACCTGGTGGAAAAAACAATGAGCTCTCGCGCTGATGGTTTCGTTTCTGTAAACCCTTCCCGGGCAAATAATTCTGATAGGCAATATTCCCTTTTCCATTGCACGAACCTGCACGCTGCTGGTATGCGTACGTAGCATCCATGCCGGATTTTGAGACACATAAAAAGTATCCTGCATGTCACGCGCCGGATGGTTTTCAGGCAAATTGAGCGCGGTAAAATTGTGCCAGTCGTCTTCAATTTCAGGCCCTTCGGCAACCGTAAAGGCAAGCCGTTGAAAAATAGAAATGATTTTATTCCTGACAATGGTTATCGGGTGGCGGCTTCCAAGCGGAAGGGAATCTCCGGGCAAGGATAAATCGATGAATTCTTCAATCGCTTCTTTTTTATCAACCGAAATTCTTTTTAGTTCTTCATACCTGTCTTCCGCAAAAACTTTTAACTCGTTCAGCGCTTTTCCCATTTCCTTTTTTTGCTCCGGCAGCACGTTTCTCATTTCGCTCATCAAAGATTTTACTGAGCCATTTGAGCCAATAAATTTGATCCGGAATATTTCGGCGAGATCCTTTTCTGATGATGAGAAATTAGCAATTTCTTCCTGTAAAGCTTTGATTTTTGTGAGCAAATTTTCCATGTTGCAAAAATAAGTGAAACATTACTCAGATACATTTTTTGAATTTCATAAAAGAAATTTCGCATCGCGGTTTTCTTTATTTATTATTAGGTTTGCCGGAAAAAATTTAGATTGACTTACGATTTAACAGAATACCTGACTCCGATACAAACTGCAGCCATCAATGGTGATACCCATTACAATGAACACCAGTTGGGAAATACGATAAAAATATTTGAGGAAGAAATGCCTGACATTTCAGATGTGGAAATTATCATTGCAGGGGTGAATGAATTCAGGGGTCAAGGAAAAAATGTTAACCGGAATTCAGCAGATGCTATCCGGAAAAAACTTTATGAATTACACTATTGGCACAAAGAAATTGCTATTGCAGATATCGGCAATATAAAAAATGGCGCAACCTTAACTGATAGTTATGCCGCTACCACCATTGTGCTGAAAGAATTGCTCCAGCTTAATAAAACTGTTCTGATTATCGGCGGGTCGCATGATAATACCATTGCCCAGTATAATGCTTATAAAGAATTAAACAGGATTATCGAAACCACCATTGCAGATGCAAAGATTGATTTGAAAAGTGAATCGCCTTTGCGCAGTGAAAATTTTTTGATGGAAATGCTTACGGGCGAACCTAATATGGTCAGCCATTATAATCATATTGCCTTTCAGAGTTATTTCGTTCACCCCGGCATGCTTGAAACGATGGATAAACTCAGATTTGATTGTTTCAGGGTAGGAAAGGTAAAGGAAGAATTGGCTGAAATGGAACCGGTAATGCGCAATTCGTCTTTATTCAGTTTTGATATTACCGCTATCAAAAACAGCGATGCTCCTGCAAGCGATTGCAGCCCTAACGGCTTATCAGGCGAAGAATCGTGTACGCTTACCCGTTATGCCGGCATGAGCCCTTCCATTTCTTCAATGGGATTTTATGGTTTTGATGCTACCAAAGATCGTGAAGAACTCACTGCTCTGCAGATTGCACAAATGATTTGGTATTTTATCGATGGAAGACATAAACGGCGCCATGAATCCGGATTGCACGAACGCCAGAATTTTAATGAATACCATACCGTATTTGCAGAAGTAGATACGGTATTTCTTCAAAGCAAAAAAACAGGGCGCTGGTGGATGCAAATGCCTGATAAAAAAATAATAGCCTGCAGTTATAAAGATTACCTTATCGCCAGCAGCAACCAGATCCCTGAAAGATGGCTACGGGCGCAGGAAAGGGATATCTGATATTTTTGCTTACTAAAACAGTAAACCAACAAATAAAACAGATTTTTACTTTACACTTTTTTAGAAAACTTTTTCTATCTCCTGCTGGCTATAAGCAAATTAAGGTCGGTAAATTTCAGGTCGAATCGTTGGCTGAGGTGAAAATTAGTGAGCGAGCCCTTGAATAAATAAATACCACTCCTGATATTTAATTTATGCCATACAAGATTTTCAAATCCACCATCATCGGCCATCTCAAGCATTAATGGCATCAGCACATTGCTGATGGCCTGCGAAGCGGTTCTTGCAAATCCACTCGGGATATTCGGTACACAATAATGAATTACATCGAACTTTTTAAAAACGGGGGCGGCATGAGAAGTGATTTCTGAAGTTTCAAAGCATCCGCCATGATCAATACTTACATCTACTATCACGCTTCCGGGCCGCATCCGGCTTACCATTTCTTCAGTAACTACCATGGGCGTTCTTCCGCCGGAAGCGGCCAGTGCGCCCACAGCTACATCACAGGTTTTTAACTGCTTCGATAATATTTTTGGTTCAATAACTGAAGTGAACAATCGCAAGCCGATATTGTTTTGCAAGCGCTTTAACCGGTAAATACTGTTATCAAAAATTTTGATACTGGCGCCCATGGCCAGGGCGGTTCGTGCAGCCTGCTCGCCTACTATGCCTGCACCTATAATAATTACTTTCGTGGGTGGTATCCCTGAAATTCCGCCAACAAGCACTCCCTTGCCATTATTGGCATTGCTCAGGTACTGGCCTGCAATTAACATTACCGCACTGCCGGCAATCTCACTCATGCTTCTAACGATGGGATTGTGACCGCTGTCATCTTTAAGATTTTCAAAACTTAATGCCGTAATTTTTTTCTCCATCATTTTCTCCAGTATATCACGCTTCATCGCTGTGACATGAATGGGCGAAATGATAAACTGGTTCGGCTTCACAAAATCAATTTCTGCTTCGCATATCGGCGCGCTTTTTACAAGAATATCACAATCGAATATTTCCTTTTTGTCGTTGCTGATTTTAGCGCCGGCTTCGCTGTAGTCAGTATCAGAATAACAGGCCCCTTCTCCGGCCTTGCTTTCCATAACTACCCTGTGCCCGTTTGCCACCAGCACCGCCACGGCTTCCGGTGTAAGCGCAATACGGTTTTCCTGGAAAGATGACTCTTTTGGAATACCAATGAATAAATCTGCGCCTTTAGGTTTTATATCCAGCGTTTCTTCCAGGGTAGCATAAGTAATAGAAGATGAAACAAAAGGTTTTGACGTTGCCATTAAACATTTACTTTTTTGGGGATATAAATTTAAATTTTTATGATGGTAATTTGATAATCAATTTTCTTTTTGTGTCTGACAGAATAATCATTTGAGAGAAGACAGTGGCTTCGGGAAAAATTTCCGGGGCTCTTTCAGGCCATTCCACCATGCATAATTCATTACTCAATAAGCAATCTTCCACTCCGGCATCCATGGCTTCCTGCTTGCTTTTAATACGATATAAATCAATATGGAAAATGGTTTGATTTTTTTCCGTTTTATATTCCTGGATGATGGAATACGTAGGACTGGTAACAGTTTCACGAACATCCAATTCTTTGCAAAGGGCTGTAATAAATGAGGTCTTACCAGCTCCAAGATCTCCTGAAAATGCAAAAATTTTTTCTGAATCTGCAGCCTCTAAAAATTTTTTTGCGGCTTTCTCTATTTCACTATAATCAAAATAAATCTCCAATTCTATCATGGTGTAAATTTAAGACATAACAATCCTTAAAATAGAATTGTAATGATAGAATGAAAAAATTTGTTTATACCAAAGCATTTTATTTTGGCCGAAGGTTAACTTAATCCTATTTTAGATTTTCATGCTAATGTGATGCTGACGCCTCCGCAAGTCTTACAAAAATATTGGGGATATGATTCGTTCAGGCCTTTGCAGGCGGAAATTATACATTCCGTTTTGGAAGGCCATGATACGCTTGCTATGCTGCCTACAGGCGGCGGAAAATCCGTGTGCTTCCAGGTGCCTTCTATGCTGCGTGACGGCGTGTGCATTGTCATAAGCCCGCTAATAGCCTTGATGAAAGACCAGGTATTCCATCTGAAGCAAAAAGGAATTCCGGCGCTTTCCATTTACTCGGGAATGAAGTTCCATGAAGTAGAAAAAACGCTGAAAAATGCAGCCTATGGTAATTTTAAATTTTTATATGTCTCGCCTGAAAGATTAGAAACGGAATTATTTCAGGAATACCTTCCTTTGATTTATGTAAATCTTATAGCGATCGATGAAGCTCATTGCATCTCTCAATGGGGCTACGATTTCAGGCCTCCATATTTAAGAATTGCAGCTATTCGTGAAAGCTTTAAAGATGTTCCATTTTTAGCGCTGACTGCATCCGCTACAAGGGAGGTTCAAAGCGACATTTGTGAAAAACTTGAATTTAGGAAATCGTTTAAGATTTTTCAGCAATCTTTTGAAAGGCCCAATCTTTCTTACAGCGCTTTTGAACTTTATTCGAAAGAAAATAAATTACTAAGCATTTTAAAAAAGGTTGCAGGCAGCGGAATTGTATATTGCCGGACAAGAAAGCACTCAAAACAAATTGCTGAGCTTTTAAATTTAAATGGAATAAACTGCGATTTTTACCATGCCGGCCTCACGGCTGAAGAAAGGAACAGGAAGCAGGAAAATTGGATAAGTAGCAAAACCAGGATTATTTCGTGCACCAATGCTTTCGGGATGGGAATAGATAAACCAGATGTAAGAGTGGTGGTTCACCTTGATGTTCCGGATGCGCTGGAAAATTATTACCAGGAAGCAGGAAGAGCTGGCCGCGATGGCAAAAAAGCCTATGCAGTTTTGCTTTATAACGAAAGTGAATTAGAGGCATTCAAACAACAGGTTGAAATCCGGTTTCCTGCCAACGATGTAATCAAGGGAATATACCGCGATTTGTGTAGTTTTTTACAAATCCCCGCTAACAGCGGCGAAGGAAAATATTACGATTTTGATATAAATACGTTTTCAAAAAATTTCAAGCTAAATGCTATTACCGTAAACAACGTGTTGAAAATCCTGGAACAGGAAGACTTAATTTCTTACAGTGAACAATTTTTTATGCCGCCGAGTGTTGAATTTTCTGTAACAAAAGATGAGTTGAATGATTTTGAATCGGCTCAACCGGAATATGCGGAAACTGTAAAAGGTCTGCTGCGTTCTTATGATGGAATTTTTGATTTTCCGGCTTTCATCAATGAAAAGGACTTGTCAACATTGGTAGGAATAAAGAAAGAATCGGTATTAAAAAATCTTAATGATTTGGCTGCGTTTGGTATCATTCAGTTCACTCCACAAAAAGAAAAGCCGCAGATTTATTTTTTGAAAAATCGTGTAAGAACCGATGAATTATTTATCAATCAAAAAAATATCCGCAAGCGCAAAGAAGCTTATGAAAAAAGATTGCTGGCAATGATTCGTTTCTGTAAATTAAGTGATGAATGCCGAAGCGCGGCTATCGGTCAGTACTTTAACGGTGAATATTTGCCGCCATGTGGCATCTGCGATAATTGTCTAAATAATAATAACAGCGTAATTTCAACGGAAGAATTTAATGCCATTTCTTTTGAAATTAAAAATATCCTGAAGCATAAAGCGGTTACTCTCCAGGTAATCTTTGAACTCCTCAGCGCAATCAAAAGAACCAAAATCAGAATGGTATTAAAGTTTTTACAGGAAGAAGAAATTGTTACTGCCGATCAGGAGGGTTTAATAAAAATGGCTGAAAAATAGCTAAAAGAAACTCTTCCAAAAAAAAGGGGACCCAGATAGAAATCTAGTCCCGCTTTAAAATCCAATATCCTATGAAAAACCGAGACAAATATAGTAGGAAATTCTTTATCTGTAAATAATATTTGAGTCTAAACAGCATAAAATAAACCGCTTATACTTACACACTGCGGGTTTATTTACTGAACGGTGGCTTCTATTGAGCGTACGGCTTGAAAAAATTTAGTGACATGAATTAAAACCAGCCGGAAGACGACTTTCTGCTCCTTCCACCAAGACCGAGCGAGCCCAGCAAACTTCTCACAATGGTTGTACCGGCAGTACGCATCATGCTTTTTACTACTGTATTATTCACTACTTTCTCGAAGGTGCTTTCTTCCGGCTTTGCATTTTTGCTAGCAGGCGTCACCGGAGGATTGGCAGCGGCTTCCTGCAATTTCGCTGTCAGCATTTCATAAGCGCTGTCAGAATCAATAACCTGGTTATATTTTGCTGCCAGCCTGGACTTATTTACAATCGAATCAATTTCAGACTCGGTAAGTACGTCCATGCGGCTTCTGGGCGTACACATCATCGTATGCACCAGCGGTGTAGGAATTCCTTTTTCACTTAATAAAGTCACCAGCGCTTCGCCAATACCCAGTTGGGTAATGAGATCTGCGGTTCGATAAAACGCTGTTTCAGGATAATTTTCTGCCGTCTGCTTTATAACCTGTCGATCGTTAGCGGTAAACGCCCTTAATGAATGCTGAATTTTCAAACCTAATTGCCCCAAAACACTTGCGGGCACATCCATCGGATTTTGAGTGCAGAAATAAATTCCAATGCCTTTGGATCTTATGAGTTTTATTACAGTATTGATTTGATCAAGAAGCGCCTTGCTGGCTTCTTCAAAAATCAGGTGCGCCTCATCAATAAAAATAATAAGTTTAGGTTTATCCAAATCTCCTTCCTCAGGGCAAACAGAATATAATTCTGCCAGCATCTGCAACATAAAAGTTGAAAATAATTTCGGCTTGTCCTGGATATCCGTTACTCTTAAAACACTTATCATTCCGCGGCCTTCATCGTCCACTCTCATCAAATCTTCCACTTCAAAACTCTTTTCACCAAAAAATAAATCTGCCCCCTGTTGCTGCAATTCTATCACTTTTCTCAGGATAGTTCCGGTAGAGGTTGTTGAAATATTTCCATACGATTTTTGCAATTCCTGTTTGCCCTCATTGCCTACATATTGTAATACTTTTATAAAATCCTTCAAATCCAATAAGGGCAATTTTTGATCATCGCAATATTTGAAGATCATTGCCACTACTCCTCCCTGCGTATCATTCAGCCCCAAAATCTTGCTCATTAAGATGGGCCCAAACTCTGAAACGGTCGCTCTGAGTCTTACTCCTTTTTGAGAACTAAGTGTTAGCAGGTCTACCGGGAAAGTACATGGCTTATATTCCATGTGCAGCTTTTGATAGCGTGAATTTATTTTATCATTGGCAGTTCCGGCCGCAGCAATGCCACTCAGGTCGCCTTTAATATCCATAAGCAGGCAGGGAACAGACGCGTCGCTTAATCCTTCAGCAATCATTTGAAATGTTTTCGTTTTGCCCCCACCGGTGGCGCCTGCTATTAGTCCATGGCGGTTCATGGTGGCTAAAGGAATAAACACCTCCGCCTCAGCTATCACTTCACCATCAAGCATACCCGCTCCGATTTTAATCGTCTCTCCTTTAAAAGTATATCCATTTTTTATCGCCTGTAAAAAATCCGCCTTTTTATCCATGTTATTTTTTTATTGAAAGTTACAAAGTCAATTTTGAAATTGTAAGATTGTTTTAACTTTTAAGTAGATACATTTAGCCTGAATATTTATGGCATTAAATATGTAAAAGATATTTCATAAAAACTAAATACCTTTAAATTAAATAAACCCGAAAAGTTATGGAAAATAATAAACCTAAAATTCTTATCTGTGAAGATGATCCAAATCTTGGAATGGTGCTGAAAAATTTTCTGGAACTTAATGATTATGATGTGGTGCTTGAAAGGGACGGAAGGCTTGGCCTGGCTGCCTTTCAGCGCGAAAAATTCGATCTGTGCCTTTTGGATGTGATGATGCCTAATATGGATGGATTTACGGTGGCAGAAGAAATCAGGAATGTAGATCCGGATATGCCGCTGTTTTTTCTTTCTGCAAAAACCATGAAAGATGACATTATAAAAGGTTACAAACTGGGGGCGGATGATTATATCACCAAACCTTTCGACAGCGATGTTTTACTTCATAAAATAAAAGCTATCCTGAAGCGCAATGAAGAGTTGCACCGGGAAGAAGCCAATGCAGAATACGATTTGGGTAAATACCATTTTAATCCGCGCCTGCGCCAGTTGGGCATTGGGAAAGATGTACAAACGTTATCTCCCAAAGAAAATGAGCTTCTGAAAATGCTGGCAGAGTATAAGAATGATTTACTGCCAAGGGAAACTGCTTTAAAAAGAATCTGGGGCAGCGATACTTATTTCAATGGACGTAGCATGGACGTGTATATTGCCAAGTTGCGCAAATATTTAAAAGGCGACCCGAACATCGAAATCGTAAATATTCATGGAAATGGCTTCAGGCTTGTAGTTCAGGAATAATCTTCCATTTTCCGGATATGATCCAGTAAACAGAAGAATATATAAGATTTTTATTTTATCATAACTGCCGACACTATGCCGGCAGTTTCTGTTCTTAGCCTTGTTTTGCCAAGGCTAACCGGCAAGAAATTATTTTGAAGGGCGATTGCTATTTCTTCCGAAGTAAAATCGCCCTCAGGCCCAATCAGCACTATTTTTGAAGCATTTGATGTTACCACATTCTTTAAATCCTTTTTTTGCTCAGGCAAGCAATGAGCGATAAACTTCTGTTCAAAATTTGCATTGTTCACTATTGCATCGAATGAAGTAACCTCACTCAACTCAGGAAGCCACGACTGCTGGCTTTGAAGCATCGCGCTGATTAAAATTGACGTAATCCGTTCTTTTTTAAAATGAGATTTTTCAGTACGGTGGCAGACTAAAGGCACAATACGGGAGATGCCCAATTCAGTGGCTTTTTCGGCAAACCATTCAAAACGGTTATTATTTTTTATTAGTGAAATCGCTATGCATGTTTCCGGCCGGGTAATTTCCGAAAATTGTTTGGAAATCATTTTTACGCGCGTATGCTTTTTATCCGGATTTAAGACAACGGCATTTAACGTGTAACCCTTACCGTTAGTAAGAATAATTTCCGCTCCTTCTTTCATTCTCAATACCTGGCTGATGTGCCTGGAAGAGCTTTCGCTCAATTCAAATTCGCTGGTACCGGGAAGGTTTGTTTCAAAAAAATAAGGAGAAGCCATTAATTTTCTTCACCGTTTTTGTTTGGTTAATAAATTAAAATGGAGCGTCTTCATCAAATTCGGCATCATTCATTTTACTGCCAGCCTGGAAGTAAAGTTTTGCGCCGCCCTGATCATCGATGTCTTTTACGGGTCTGAAGTTTCCGGGAGGAAGCCTGTGGCCGAAATCGTCCTCATCATCTTCTACAAATTTTTGAATGTGCAAAAGCGCCTTCAATGTAATGGTTTCCAACTGGCCGTTTCTATGTTTTGCTATGCGCACCTGCGTTTCGCCTTTGGTAGATTCGCCCATCTCATTTGCATGAATGTCGTGATATTCGGGGCGGTAAAGAAAAATCACCATGTCCGCATCCTGCTCAATGGCGCCAGATTCGCGGAGGTCACTCAATTGCGGGATTTTACTGCCTTCTTTTCTTTTTTCCACTTCACGGCTCAACTGGCTAAGCGCGATGATGGGCACCTGTAGTTCTTTTGCCAATCCCTTTAAATCCCTCGAGATGCGGCTGATCTCCTGTTCACGGTTGGCATTGCGGTTTTCGCCCGTACCACTCATTAGCTGCAAGTAATCAATAATAATCAACCCCACGTTGTGTTTATTTTTTAGCCTCCTGCATTTGGCGCGAAGCTCAAAAATATTTAAAGCTGCCGTATCGTCAATATGAATCGGTGCAGAAGAAAGGCGGTTGATTCCTTTTTTATACAGCTCTTCCATTTCGTGCTGTTCCAGTCTTCCCCTTGCAATCTTTTCCAGCATGATGCCGCTTTCCGCACTCAGGATTCTTTGAACCAACTGGCTGGCGCTCATCTCCAATGAAAAAAAGCCCACAGGCGTAGGTTTGGTAGGATGCAAAGCGGCATTGCGCGCAAGATTGAGCGCAAAGGCGGTTTTACCGACAGAAGGCCGCGCGGCCAACACAATCAAATCGCTTTGCTGCCATCCATAAGTCACTTTATCGATGGTATTAAATCCGGTAGGGACGCCGGTAATTTCATCCTGCCGGGTTCTCAAATCTTCTATTCGCTGAATGGTTTTTACCAACACGGTATCAATGCTGGCATAATCCCTTTTCAAATGTTTGTTGGTGATGTCAAAAAGCTTTGACTCTGCCATATCCAGCAAATCAAAAACATCGGTGCTGTCTTCATACGCATCGCCGATTATTTCGCTGCTTATCTTAATCAATTCGCGCTGGATGAATTTCTGGAGAATAATGCGGGCGTGAATTTCTATATTGGCAGACGAAAATACAGAATTGGTAAGCCTGGTAATATAAAATGGACCACCTACCAAATCCAGTTCCTCGCGGAATTTTAATTCTTCTACAACGGTTAAAAGGTCAATGGGAGAATTTTTTTGCTGCAAACCCTGCATCGCCCTGAAAATTCTTTGATGCGCTTCAACGTAAAAGCATTCGGGAGATAAAATTTCAACTATAATATCAAATGCATTTTTTTCTAACATGATAGCACCCAACACTGCCTCTTCCAATTCTTTTGCCTGCGGAGGCACCTTGCCAAAAGCCATTGTGCCCAGTTCAAGGGGCCCGCTTTTCCTTCGTTTTCTATCTTTATTTATATCTGGTAAATTCATTTTTTAATTTTCTCAACAAACCCATTTTTTAAAATCTGAAGTCAATTTTCCGGTGTTTTTCATAAGCGGGGAGCTAAGGTAATGGAACAAAATCTAAATTAAGAAATAGTTAAGGCTTAATATTTATACAGACCATTTCCACATGATAACCACCCAAAAGTAACCACTTATTAACAGTTATATTGTGTTTTTCCCCGGTTTAAAAAAGTTTCCCCTCTTTTTTAATTTTTATGCACATTCTTGTGTGTAGAAAAAAAAGTAAGCTTTTCGGGGCAAATCTCGACTAAAATCAGTAGCCTTTAATTCGGATAAAACATGCAATTCTTTTCAAAAAAATCGCCCGTTTTCATGAAAGCGAAGCCTGTCAAATCTTTGCGGCGAAAAACAAAGGCGTGAAAAAATTTAGGATTCAAAAAATATCATTTCGGAGAACGTTTACAAAAGAATTTCCACCCAAAAAGGATCCCAGGTTTAGAAGAATTCATCTTCTGATAATTGAAATATAAAAAAAGCTTATTTATTCCTTTGCTGGGAAGCGGTAAAAAAAATGTTAGCTACTTCTTTCTTATTTTTGAACACATTTAAAAAGATACATGAAGATTAGTTATAACTGGCTGGCTGAATATTTGCCAATTGATGAGTCCACTTTAAAAATAACGGGTGATCCGCAAAAAATATCAGAAATCCTTACTTCCGTGGGCCTTGAAGTAGAGAGCCTGGAAAGATACGAGCAGGTAAAAAACGGGTTAGACGGTTTGTTTACGGCCAAAGTGCTCACCTGCGAGCCACATCCAAACGCAGATAAATTAAAAATTACCACCGTTGACAATGGTAAAGGCGAAGTTTTACAAATTGTTTGCGGTGCGCCCAATGTGCAGGCCGGACAAAATGTGATACTGGCGCCTGTTGGCGCTACGCTTTATCCTTTAAAAGGCGAGCCATTCTCCATTAAAAATGCAAAAATCCGCGGCATAGAAAGTAATGGAATGTTGTGCGCAGAAGATGAAATTGGGTTGGGCGCCAGCCATGAAGGAATCATGGTTTTGGATGAAAATATCTTGCCGGGCACTGCCTTAAAGGATTATTTTAAGTTATATGCCGATTGGGTTTTTGAGATCGGCCTCACTCCTAACCGTATGGATGCGATGAGCCATTTGGGCGTCGCAAAAGATGTTTGCGCATATCTGTCTCACCATTTAAAAAGTGGGTCCAAAGTCATTTCTCCTTTCAAAAACCATTTTAAGCCAGACAACCATTCGAGGAAACTTGAAGTGGAAATTAAAAATGTCAACGAATGCGAACGATACGCCGGCGTAAGCATTTCAGGAATTAAAGTGGCGCCATCACCTGATTGGCTGCAAAATAAACTGAAAGCCATCGGCCTGCGCCCGGTTAATAATATTGTAGATATTACGAATTTCATTTTGCACGAAACCGGCCAGCCGCTTCACGCTTTTGATTTGGATAGGATAAAGGGAAACAAAATTAAAGTGGAAACGCTTGCCGAAGGCACTCCCTTTATCACCCTGGACGAAAAAGAAAGAAAGCTGCGGGCGGAAGATATTATGATTTGCGATGGAGACGATACGCCCATGTGCATTGCCGGTGTTTTTGGTGGCCTGCACTCCGGCGTTACAGAATCTACCAGGGATATTTTTTTAGAAAGCGCCGTATTTAATGCCTCTTCTATCAGAAAAAGCATGCTGGCACACAACCTCAGAACTGAGGCGGCGGTTCGTTTTGAGAAAGGGATTAATATCGGCAACACGGTTGAAGTGCTAAAACGTGCGGCAATGATGATAAAAGAAATTGCCGGCGGCACCATTTCATCAGACATCATTGACGTATATCCGGTTACAAGGCCCAAAAAGGAAGTGACTTTATCCAATTTTTATCTCAAGAAAATAAGTGGCAAAAAATATCACCCGGATACGGTAAAGAACATTTTAACGTCTTTAAACTATGTGATTGTACGGGAAGGAATCGATAACATCCAGGTAGAAGTGCCTTACAGCAATCCTGATATTTCGCTTCCGGCAGATATTATAGAGGAAATTATGAGAATTGACGGCCTCGATAATATAGAAATCCCTTCTTCCATCACCATCTCACCTTCCACAGATTCAGGAGTGGCAGAGGCTGCGCAAAAAGAAAAAATTACGGCTTGGCTCACCGGCAACGGGTTTCATGAAATTTTCACCAATTCCATTACAAACAGCAAATATTTTTCAGAGGAAACGCTCGAAAAGGCAGTTACCATTATAAACAGCCTGAGCGTAGACCTAAATGTGATGCGGCCTTCCATGCTGCCTACAGGCCTCGAAAGTGTTGCATACAACGTGAACAGGAAAAACCACGACCTTTTATTTTTTGAATTCGGTAAAACTTATTTTCACCTAAATAGCGCTTATACTGAAACCCGCAAATTAGCCATTTATATTACCGGCAACCTGGCTTCAAAAAGCTGGAATAGCCCCACCCGGCCGGCGGAAATTTATTTTGCCAAAGGCGTGAGTGAAAAGATTCTTTTGCTGGCAGGCGTCAGCAATTACAAGTTTGAACGAACAAAAAATGAAGATTTGGATGAAGGCCTTGTGGCCACTTCAAAAGGAACAAAAATTCTTACCCTTGGCATCGTCAAGAAATCGCAACTGGAAAGGTTTTCCATAAAGCAAACCGTATATTATATTGATATTGATTGGGACAGTTTGCTTTCCTTAATCAAAAAAAAGGAAGTCACCTTTGAGCCCATGTCAAAGTACCCACACGTAGATAGAGACCTTTCTTTACTTGTTAATAAAAGCATCCATTATGGAGAAATTGAAGAACTGGTAAAGTCTTTGCATATTAAAAAGATGCAAAGCATACGCCTGTTTGATGTTTTTGAAAATGAAAAACTGGGGCCGGATAAAAAATCGTTAGCGATGAGTTTTACTTTTTTAGATAAGGAAAAAACGATGACAGACGAAGAAGTTGACAAAATGATGAGCAAAATTATTGCTGCTTTACAAACTAAATTCGACGCTGTAATAAGAAGCAATGGCTGACAATATTGAAAATCATATCACCAGTCTTCAATCTAAATTGCAATTGCTTTTAAAAAAGCATGCCCTGCTCCAAAAAGAAAATCAACAACTCCAAAAAGAAAACGAAAATCTTATAACTAACCTCAACAGCGTACATGAAAAAAACAATCAACTGGAAATGCAGGTGGCGATTTTAAAAACATCCGCCGGGCAACTGGAGGGAAAAGAAAAAACTGATTTTGAAAAAACAATTAACCGCTACATCAGGTCGCTCGACAAATGTATCGGGGTATTAAATAAATAACCAATGGCAAGCCAGCAGCTCATTCCACTCAATATTGTGATTGCCGACAGAAATTATCGCATAAAGATTTTACCTGCAGATGAGGAAACGGTAAGAAAGGTTTTGAAAACGATCAATGAAAAAATTCTTGAGTTCAAAACGCAGTTTGCAGGAAAAGATATGCAGGATTATATTTCTATGGTTTTAATATGGTATGCCACCCAGGCCAAAGAGAACAATCCCCAAATAATAGATACTGAAATAACAAATGCGCTTTTGAAAATGGAAAAGCAATTAGATGAAGCTTTGCAATAAATCCAAATGCAGTAAAAGAACAAATATCATCAGATTTTATTTAGCATTACCCTAAACCAACAGTTACTTCGGTTTAAATCCTTCTTTTAAGGTAACAGTCCGGTTAAAGACAAGCTTCCCGGGCCGGGAATCTTTATCAATGCAGAAATACCCGTTTCTTACAAATTGAAAATGGCTTCCGGTATCAGCATGCTGAAGATTTGGCTCGATATAGGCATTCGGAATTATTTGTAAAGAATCAGGATTGATATAAGATTTGAAATCGCCTTCTTCGGCAGCAGGATTTTCAACCGTAAACAAACGCTCGTACAATCTTACTTCCGCAGAGGCTGCGTCGAGAGCATTAAGCCAGTGAATGGTTCCTTTTACTTTAATATTGCTGGTGTCATTATGGCTGCGGCTTTCAGGAATGTAGGTACAATGAATTTCAGTAATATTTCCCGCATCATCTTTTTTAAAGCTTTCGCAGCGAACGATATAAGCACTCTTTAGCCGAACCATTTGCCCAGGTGCAAGCCGGAACCATTTTTTTACCGGCACTTCCATAAAATCATCTTTTTCTATCCACAATTCTTTTGAAAAAGTAATAGTCCTCACATTGTTGGGATCGTTCGGAAGATTTTCTGTAGTGAGTTCTTCCGTTTTGTTGTCTTCATAATTATCAATGATCAGCTTTACAGGATTCAGCACAGCCATTATGCGCGGCGCAGTTTGATTTAATTCTTCACGGATGCAAAATTCCAAAAGACTTATATCGATCAGGTTATCCCTTTTGGCAACGCCAATCCTTTCGCAAAAAGTACGGATGCTAGATGGAGTATAGCCTTTTCTTCGAAAACCCGACAAAGTGGGCATTCTCGGATCGTCCCAACCGGAAACAAATTTTTCGTTTACCAGTTGCAGCAATCTTCGTTTACTCATCACCGTGTAGGTCATATTTAACCTGGCAAATTCGTATTGGCGCGAAGGAAAGATGCCAAGTTTTTCGATAAACCAATCATACAATGGCCGGTGCGGCACAAATTCAAGCGTGCAAATGCTGTGAGTAATCTGTTCTATGCTGTCACTTTGCCCATGCGCAAAATCGTACATCGGGTAAATACACCATTTGTCGCCGGTACGATGATGAGGTGCATGTTTGATGCGGTACATAATGGGATCGCGCATCAACATATTGATATGCTTCATGTCAATCTTTGCGCGCAATACTTTTTCGCCGTCTTTATATTTGCCTTGTTTCATTTCTTCAAACAGGCGAAGATTCTCTTCCACGCTTCGGTTGCGGAATTTATTTTCTATACCCGGCTCTGTGGGCGTTCCCTTTTCAGCAGCTATCTGTTCAGAGGTGCTGTCATCCACATACGCTAAACCTTTTTTGATTAAAGTGGTGGCAAAGAGATACAGCTCACCAAAATAATCACTGGAATAATATTCATTGCTCCATGTAAATCCCAACCAGCGAATATCTTCTTTAATACTGTCGACGTATTCTACGTCTTCGGTTATGGGGTTAGTGTCGTCAAAGCGCAGGTTGGTATTGCCCTTATATTTTTCAGCAAGCCCAAAATTGAGGCAAATGCTTTTAGCATGCCCTATATGCAGGTATCCATTTGGCTCCGGCGGGAAACGGGTCGATATACTTGTATGCTTGTTGCTTGCCAGATCTTTTTCCACGACCTCTTCAATAAAATTAAGGCTCCGCGCCTCGCCTGTATTTTCTTTATGCAAAATGCTATGTGAATCGTTCGATTCAAAAGATTCATTTTTATTATCAGCCATTATTTTTTTCTTTTAATAAATCATTCCCAATCATCAATCATGAATATTTAATTCATCACTCATAACTCATAACTTATAACTCATAACTTCATTCCATGCTTCCGGCAATTAATTCTGCCAGGTCAATCACTTTAACTTCCTCTTCTTTCTGGTTGTATTTTACACCGTCTGTAAGCATCGTCATGCAATAAGGGCAATTGGAAGCAATAATCTGTGCACCTGTTGCAATCGCTTCGCGCGCTCTTTCATTATTAACTCTTTGAGTGCCCTTTTCTTCTTCTTTAAAAACCTGTGAGCCCCCTGCGCCACAACAAAAACCATTGCTACGCGATCTTTTCATTTCTGTCAATTCAATATCCAAAGCCTCAAGCACCTTGCGTGGCGCCTCATAAATATTATTGGCGCGGCCAAGGTAACAACTGTCATGATAGGTGATTTTCTTTCCTTTAAATTCGCCTGACTCTTTCATCCTGATTTTACCTTCATCTATCAATTGTTGCAAAAAAACAGTATGGTGAACTACTTCATAATTGCCGCCCAAAGCCGGGTATTCATTTTTTAAAATATTGAAACAGTGGGGACACGTAGTCACTATTTTTTTTATACCATAACCATTCAGCAGGCGGATGTTTTGATATGCCATCATCTGGAACAGAAATTCATTGCCGGCCCGCCGCGCAGGATCACCGTTACAAATTTCTTCTTTTCCAAGAATGGCAAAGTTGACTCCTATTTTCTGCAAGATTGTGGCGAAAGCTTTGGTAATTTTCTGTGCCCGCTGGTCAAAACTTCCTGCGCAACCCACAAAAAACAAAATGTCCGGACTCTTGCCCTCTGCCGCCAATTCTGCCATCGTTGGAATATGCATCGTACCTGATTTTAAGAGCTAAAATACAACAAACAATTTTGATAGAATACGTACACGTTGCACGGTTTCAACTTATTTTTGCGCTTGTTTAAAAAAAAAGCATATTGTTTAAAAAAATAAAAAACTGGGAACAGTGGCCTTTCAAGATTTTATACGCCCCCATTGCGCCTGTGTGGTTATGGTATATGATCCGATCGGGTTCTGTTTGGTTTTTTACTCCAAGCAATCCTAAACTCACTTTTGGCGGCCTCGATGGTGAGCCTAAGAAAGAAATGCATGATCTGCTTCCGCCACATTTATGTGCGCGTTATTTCAATGTAAATCCATCAATCCCTTTTGCAGAGATAATGCAAAGTATCGCTAACAAAGGATTTTCTTATCCGCTAATTGTGAAGCCCGAAGTGGGAGGCCAGGGAATTTTATTCAGAAAAATTGAAAGCGAAGCTCATTTAAAAGAATACCATTCTAAAATTCCGGTTGAATATTTTATCCAGGAATTTATTAGCTATCCTTTGGAAGTAAGCCTTTTCTACTATCGCTATCCGTTTGAAAAAAAAGGCCACATTACAGGATTTCTCCAAAAAGTGCCGATGCGGGTGGTGGGTGACGGCGTACATAATTTGGGCGAATTATTATTAAGAAATGTAAAGACCAAAAAACGATTGTCTGAACTGAAGCAAAAACACGAAATCAACTTCAGCAAAATTGTTCCAAAAGATGAAGTGTATATATTAAGCCACGCAGGCAATCACAACAGAGGTGCTGATTTTTTTGACCTGAGTTCCGAAATTTCGGACGGCCTGGTTCGACAATTGGATGAGATCAGTCTGGGTATTAATGATTTTTTTTACGGCAGGTATGATATCATGTGCCATTCAATAGATGACTTGAAAAGGGGAAAAAACTTTGTCATCCTGGAATATAATGGCTGTGGAGCAGAACCCAATCACATTTATGATACAGGATACAGCTTAATCGCCGCCTGGAAAGAAATATTAAAGCATTGGAAAATACTCTTTGAAATCAGCCGGTATAATCATCAACACGGCGTGCCTTACTGGAGCTTTCTAAAAGGACTCCGCTTTCATCGTCAGACTAAAAAATATTATAAATTAATTAATAAAGCAGACAAGGAAATTTCCTGAAAATGAAACACCTTGCCTTAAAGTGGATGAAAATTATGAAATTTATTGCAGTGCTTTTACTATCGATCTCGGCTAAGACCTACGCTCAAAAATATACACCCGTAGATACCGCAAGTAAAGTACATTTCGTTATCAAAAATTTTGGAATCAATACAGGTGGAGATTTGTCGGAGTTGAAAGGCGATATCGCTTTTTCTGCTGATAATCCTGCCTCCTGTAGTTTTAATGTATCTGTAGTGGCTTCCACCATCGATACAGATAACAGCATGAGGGACAAAAGCCTGGCAGAAGAAGAATATTTTGATGCAGCAAAGCATCCACTTATCACAATAGTTTCTACAAAAATTGAAAAGACCAACAAGACCGCTGCCGGGTTTTATTATTTTACCGGTAACCTTACCATAAAAGGCGTTACAAAAAACATTTCATTTCCCTTCCAGGTGAAAGAAGAAAAACACGGATTGCTGTTTACCGGCAGTTTCGAAATGAACAGGCTGGACTTTGGTATAGGCGAGCAAAGTATAGTGCTTAGCAACCAGGTCGCGGTTACATTATCCGTTTTTGCAAAAAAGAACTGATGGTATGCCATTAATTAAAGTTTTCTTTTGGGGCCTGCTCGTGAGCTTTTTAGGTTCTCTTCCCCTGGGCACTTTGAATGTGGCGGCTATGCAAATCAGCGTGCAGGAAAGCATCCACAATGCCATACTTTTTGCATTAGGTTCTTTGACTGTTGAAATGATTTATGTGCGCGTTTCGTTGGTGGGCATTAATTGGGTACGAAAACAAAAAAAGTTGTTTCGATACATGGAGTGGATTACCGTTGCCATTGTGCTTGCGCTGGCTATCGGAAGCTTTGCGGCAGCCATGAAAACTCATCCCGCTAAAAATGTAGTGCTGAATAATAATATTAATCGCTACGCACTGGGGGTAATGCTAAGTGCGATTAATCCCGTACAAATTCCTTTTTGGTTTGGGTGGAGCACTGTTCTTTTTACAAAAAATATTTTAGCCCCAAAAAATTCTTTCTATAATCTTTATATCGTCGGAATCGGGATAGGAACACTGCTGGGAAATTTCGTTTTCATCTTCGGCGGAAAGTGGATTGTAACTCTGCTGAACGGGAATCAAAACTTCTTAAACTGGATAATTGGCGGCATCTTCACCGTCACAGCCATCATCTTTCTTATAAAAATACTAATGCATAAAGACGGTTTGAAAAAATTAGAAGAAACCGGTTAAATGCAAATTGCTTTTTTAGGGCAGCAATTTTGATTGAAATAAGAATTATGGATAAAAGTTGCTTTACTATACGCTTAGAAGAAGAAATGACGTAAATGCGAAACGTGATTCTTGCAAAAAGAACAGTAGTTGTTACTTCGATAAACCTTGCTCTGTACACACTGATAAAAATTCATAGAAACGTCCACATGAAGCATAGATTTTTAAAATAAGGAAAGTTCTTTTATAAAATCTTAATTTTGCAGCCTTAATTTTAAAATAAAAACAAAAAGTATTATGAGCACAGTAAAAGTTGCCATTAATGGATTCGGCAGAATAGGGCGCCTTGTTTTCAGGCAAATCTACAATATGGAAGGTATAGATGTTGTAGCCATCAATGATTTGACAAGTCCAAAACAATTAGCACATTTATTAAAATACGATAGTGCACAGGGAAGATTTGATACTGAGGTGAAGCACACGGATAATTCAATTATCGTTAACGGTGAAGAAATTAAAATTTATGCACAAAAAGACCCGGCACAAATTCCATGGGGTACTCACCAGGTGGATGTAGTAATAGAAAGTACCGGTTTTTTTGCAGATAAAGATAAAGCCCACGCTCACATTACAGCGGGCGCTAAAAAAGTGGTGGTATCAGCTCCGGCAACAGGCGGGGTAAAAACTGTGGTATTTAATGTAAACCACGAAATATTGGATGGAAGCGAAACTATCATTTCCTGCGCATCTTGTACTACCAACTGCCTGGCTCCTATGGCAAAAGTTTTAAACGATACTTTCGGAATACAGACAGGCTTCATGACTACCATCCATGCCTACACCAATGACCAGAACACTTTGGATGCACCTCATCCTAAAGGAGATTTAAGAAGGGCAAGAGCGGCAGCAGCCAACATCGTTCCAAACAGCACAGGTGCTGCAAAAGCCATCGGTTTGGTTTTGCCGGAATTG
This sequence comes from Ginsengibacter sp., assembly GCA_051954975.1. Taxonomy (GTDB): domain Bacteria; phylum Bacteroidota; class Bacteroidia; order Chitinophagales; family Chitinophagaceae; genus Ginsengibacter. Next base: position 693,670 of record JBQCHE010000003.1, read on the forward strand.
AATGGAAAACTAGATGGCGTAGCTCAGCGGGTTCCGGTTATCACAGGGTCTATTACTGAATTAACTACCATCCTTGCTAAAAAAGTAACTGCCGATGAAGTAAATGCAGCTATGAAAGCGGCTTCCAACGAAAGCTTCGGCTACAATGAGGATGATATTGTAAGTTCTGATATCATCGGAATGCATTTCGGTTCTTTATTCGACGCCACACAAACCAAAGTTTTGACAGTTGGCGACAACCAGTTAGTGAAAACAGTAAGCTGGTACGACAACGAAATGAGCTATGTATCGCAATTGGTGCGCACCGTTCATTATTTCGGAACATTGATTTCAAAATAATTCATCCGCTATAGATTTAAATAAAAAACCCTCCTTTCACAAAGAGGGCTTTTTTATTTAAAAAATAAACTTACAATTTCAATTCAGGCCATCCTTCGCGGTAAGTGCGTTTTACAAATTGGTTGGCAGGTTCGAAATTAGTTACTCTTCTGTTTTCAGCATCCCACGTAAGCGTAATACCGCGGCCGGGATAAGTAAATCCTTTGCCATTAGCGGTTGGTTCCCTGTAATCAAAGCTGCGGATAGCCAGGTTGGCCATCAATATACTTTGCGTAAGCGGAACTGCATATTCCACAAATGGTGAATCTACTTCCATATTGCCATAGCCCGCAAGGCAGGCTTCCACCCACTGGCCATAATGTCCATCTTCGCCTCCGGGCACTCTTGGATATTTTTGAGGCACGCTCACTTCTTTAGTTCGTGAAGTAGGCAACAATTGAGGATCCTGGCCATAAACGCCACACATCATTTTACCTTTGGTGCCTTCGAAAATTACCCCATTTCCTTTATCACCTTTACCGCCCATGACTTCGTTGGGGCCAAGCTCTTCCGGGCGTGGTGGCTGAATGCCACCGTCCATCCAGCTCAGGCTGATATCCTGGCCGGTTTTTCCTTTAAACTTAAGATGAGAAGAAGAAGATACCGGGCCACTTTGCGGATAATACGCTTGTTGCCAGTTATCCACATAAGGGGTGCTTACGCTGCTTACCACTTCTGTCGGGAACCCAAGCCCTAAGACTTTAAACACGGGACCAACGATGTGACAGGCCATATCGCCGATGGCGCCTGTTCCGAAATCCCACCATCCTCTCCAGTTGAACGGTACTATCATATCTTCATAAGGATGCTCCTGCGCAGTTCCGAGCCAAAGATCCCAATTAAGGCCGGCGGGTACCGGTGGATTTTTTGTAGGCCATGGAACTCCCTGTGGCCACACAGGACGATTGGTCCAACAATGAACGGTATGTACTTCACCAATAATTCCTGCTTCATACCATTCTCTTAACTGGCGAACACCATCTCCCGAAGTTCCCTGGTCGCCCATTTGAGTTACTACTTTATATTTTTTTGCGGCTTCGCCCATCATGTAGGCTTCCCAAATATCGTGAGTCAATGGCTTTTGAACGTATACGTGTTTACCTAACTGCATCGCATGAAAGCCTACTACTGCATGGTTATGATCGGGAATTCCAACATCTACTGCATCAAAATTTTTATGCTCCTTATCAAACATTTCGCGCCAGTCGTGGTAATATTTTGCTTTGGGAAAAAGTTTGCGGTTCTGCACTGCCTGGCGATCATCTACGTCGCAGAGAAAAGCGATTTCGGCCTTGCCCGTTTTTGCAAAATGACGCTGATCATCACCACCTTTACCTCCTGCGCCTACACCCGCGATGAGTAGCTTATCACTGGGCGCTACAAAACCCCTTCCCAACACATGGCGCGGCACGATATAAAAACCAGCAGCCGCCAGAGAAGTATTGCGGATAAATTTTCTTCGTGAAACGGATGATTCCTTATCATCCTGTTTTTTTTCTGACATGGAATTGAATTTTAATTGGTAAATAAATAATATTGACTTTTCTTCCTTCAAATATATAATTATAAAAAATAACAGTATTCATAAATTCTGTATTTTATTGTAACAAGGCTGTATCCTTTTAAATTATTTCTATGTTCAATCATACCATATTATCTTCTGGCGGGAACTGAAAATGAAATTTTGATTTAATTGTTCTTTTAATGTCAAAATATAAATTCCGGTTTTTTATGGGTTTACTGCGAATTTGTACTTTTCATTTTCGGGCTTTTTATTTTATGTAAATTGATATCAAAATTTTTTTATGCCCAAAAATGAATTGGCCACCAAAGTGGTAAACCATTTAATGGAAAACGATCTTTTCAGCCAATGGCTGGGAATTGAAGTACTTGAAGTCAGCGAGGGCTACAGCAAAATAAAAATGACCGTCAGAAAAGAAATGATCAATGGCTTCGGAATTGTTCATGGTGGCGTTGCATTTTCGCTTGCTGACAGCGCGTTTGCTTTTGCCTGCAACAACCGGAATAATTTATCCGTAGCGCTCGATACTTCCATCAATTTTATAAAACCGGTTCATGTGGATGATGTGTTAACCGCCGAAGCCAAAGAACTTCATAATGGAAGATCGACAGGGCTATATCATATTACCATTACTAACCAACACGGACATGTAGTTGCCTTATTTAAAGGAACCTGTTTTAGAACAGGAAAAAATCTGGTTTGAATTTTTAATCGTCTTCGCTAGGAACTTATATAAAATTATTTCTTTTAAAATGCCAGTAGTGTCGAAGCAATCTCACGATTAGATACTTGCTTTTGGTAAGAAAAATACTTCGTCAAAAGATTTATTTCACCCCAGGTTTTTTTCCCTTTGCCTTATGGCGAAAAAAAAACATATAACGGTCATGGCTAAACGAAAATAATTCGCAAAAGATTTTTACAGTAAACAGACAAATAACCCATATTTTATTTTGATTAATTCAAATTCATTCTTTCTTTTTCCACACTACTTTTCCGTCTGTCGCTTCGTTGTGAAAACCCGGCATCTTGCCATCACCTTTTCCGGTAAATCCGCCATCGGGGTAGCCCAAAATGGTGCACGCGCTGTCGAAAACGATGTTGAATTTATCACAACAGGGCGCTACCATATAATAGACGGTCCGGCCTTCATAATGATAGCGCGTTATCGATTGTGGCGGGCCTTCGGACGGGTTTTCTGCCATTGATTTGATTTTGGTTTCGAGGCAGGAAGGCAAATCATTTACGGTCGTTGATTTTCTGCTGGAAGCACAGGAGAATAAAAATAAAGCCGCCGCAAAACTTATAATTCGAATCATTTTTTTCGTGTAACATTACAAAAACGATTCCTAAAAAAACTTTGCGAAATTTACCGGATGGAAAAATCAAATTTTATTGACCTGATAAAAATATTTTGCAGAAGCGGGCATGGCGGCGCTGGCAGCAGGCATTTTCTCAGAAACAAACTTACTGCGTTTGGTGGCCCTGATGGCGGCGATGGCGGTCGTGGCGGGCATATTATCTTGCGGGGCAATAAAAACCTGTGGACCCTTTTGCATTTACGGTATTACAAAAATGTGTTCGCTGAAAATGGTGAAAACGGAAGCAAGAATAATTGTACGGGCCGCGACGGAAAAGACATCATCATTGAAGTGCCCTTAGGAACGATTGCTACCATTGAAGAAGAGGGAAAACAGGTAGAAATACTGGAAGACGGCGAAGAAAAAATTTTGATGAGTGGCGGCAGGGGCGGCCAGGGAAATTCTCATTTTGCCACCCCAACCAACCAGGCGCCGCAGCATGCACAGCCGGGTGAGCCGGGCGAAGAAAGCTTCGTAAGCCTTGAACTGAAAGTGCTGGCCGACGTGGGTTTGGTAGGATTTCCCAACGCGGGAAAATCCACTTTGCTTTCGGTGATTACAGCGGCAAAACCAAAGATTGCCGATTATGCTTTTACCACAGTAAGGCCGCAGTTGGGTATCGTTGCCTACCGCGATGATAAAAGTTTTTGCGTGGCGGATTTGCCCGGAATTATAGAAGGCGCGGCTGAAGGAAAAGGGCTTGGGCACCGGTTTTTAAGGCATATCGAAAGAAATCCTGTTTTGCTTTTTGTGATTCCTGCAGATAGTAAGGACCATCGCGAAGAATTCAAAATTTTACGAAATGAATTGAAAGAATACAACCCGGAATTGCTGGATAAAAAGTTTTTTATCGCGGTGAGCAAAAGCGATTTATTGGATGAAGAACTGAAAGAAGCGGTTGAAAAAGAACTGCCGGAAAATGTTCCGCACATTTTTATTTCGTCTATTACCAATAGCGGGCTTGTAGAATTAAAAGACAGGTTGTGGGAGGCGTTAAATTCCTGACAAACAAATTCTGATTCATTAATTACAAAATCAATGAGCCGCAAAATTTTATTTTTTATCAATCCCGTTTCCGGTACTAAAAGCAAGTTGCAGTTGGAAAAAACGATCATCCGGAAATGTGAAGAAAGAAATATGCCGTTTGAAATTTTATTCACTTCCCAAGACGGCAACTATCCTTTTTTGCATGATAAAATCAGAACTGAAAACGTAACTGATATTGCGATTGCGGGCGGCGATGGAAGTTTATCGCCCATCATCTCGTCGGTTTTGAATGTGCCCGTTAATATTGGAATCATCCCGCTTGGCTCGGGAAACGGCCTGGCAAGGACCGCCGGAATTCCTAATTCGGTTGACAAAGCCATTGACATCATTTTTGCAGGAAAATCAAAATGCACAGACGTCTTTTCGATTAATAAAAAACTAAGTGTTCATGTAAGCGGCCTGGGATTTGATGCAAAAGTGGCGCATGATTTTTCCGAAGGAAAAACGAGGGGACTGAATGCTTACACGAAAATTGCCATAAACAATTTTTTGTCAGCAAAAACCTACCCGTTCGCTATTGAAATGGATGAAACAAAAATCAGTGTGGAGGCGTTTTTCATATGCATTGCCAACAGCAACCAGTTCGGGAATAATTTTAAGGTAGCGCCTAAAGCCAGTATTTCCGATGGTTTGCTGGATATTGTGGTTTTACAAAAAACAAATAAAGCAAGAGCGGTGTTATCTTTTGCGCAGCAAATTCTTTCGGGGAAAGTCCATGATGTTGCCTCAGCGGCGCTCCGGAAAAAGAATATCCTTTATTTTCAAACCCAAAAATTAAAGATCGAAAATCCTGCGCTGGCTCCCCTGCATATCGACGGCGACCCGGCAGTTACCAGTAAAGAATTTTCAATTGAAATTTTGCCGTCAGCTTATAAGTTACTTCATCCGTAGCACTTTAACGGCCAAAGCGATAAGCGTATCCAATATCAACCGTTCCTGCACCGGTATGATTTTTCCCATTTGCGGTTGCTTTCTGGATATTTAAAAATCCGTAATTGCCACCGCCTTCCAGGAAAATACTGCTTTTGTTGAATCGGTAAGCAATTCCTATATTTCCTGACACGCCAAAATTGAAAGTGTTTAAATCGCTTTTTATGTTTTTAGTAGAATCAAAAGGTTGCGGTTCCGGCGACAGCGGCTGTTGTCCTTTTGGATCTGCATAAATAATGCTGGAGCCATTCAAAACCTGGTGAGCGGAGAGCAAAAAACCAGCGAACGGGCCGGCATCCACATAAATTCTTAATGGAGAATTCTGGATGTTCCATCCAAATTTAGCAAGTACGGGAACCAGCAAGTAATTCAATTTGGCTTCGCTTTTGAAATCGGCATATAAATATTCAGGCGCACCTTGCGGAAACATCGATGCATATTCCTGTGGCGTTGGAAAAGCCTGCATACCTTCTTTTTTACCTCCCTGCGAAGAATATTCAATCATCGGTTGGATGGAAAAAACGGGAGTTAACCGGAATGCTGCAAAGATGGCGGCATCCCCACCGAGCCTTGATTTATAACCGGTATTCAATGGATTGGTTTCGGAACCGCCCGCTGTTAAATTCGGAATACTGATGCCACCCCTGGCGCCAATGGAAACGTTTTGTGCAAAAATATTTCCTGAAAATAATAAGGCAAGCATCGAAATTATACATGCTGATATTTGTTTCATATCGTTGAAATTTAATTTTTACAGATCGACCGTTTTCATTCCCGCTTCTGTATAGCGCAACCCGGATGCGGCATTTTCTGGAAATACTTCTTCTATTTCTTTCATCTCTTTTTCTGATAAATGAATCTCCGTCGCTTTCACATTTTCTTCCAGGTATTTTACTCTCTTTGTTCCAGGAATCGGAAAAATAAAATCTTCCTGCGCCATCACCCAGGCAAGCGCCAATTGGGCGGGCGTGCAGTTTTTTTCCTTTGCGATGACTTCTATTTTTTTTACAAGGTCAAGATTTTTATTAAAGTTCTCTCCCATAAACCGCGGCGAAGAGCGCCTGAAATCATCTTCTTCCAGGTCTTCAAACTTTTTAATTTGCCCGGTTAGAAATCCGCGCCCGAGCGGGCTGTAAGCTACAAAGGCAATTCCTAACTCTTTGCATGCCGGCAAAATTTCTGCTTCAGGCTCTCGCGACCACAAGCTATATTCCGATTGCAAAGCTGTAAGTGGAAAAGTAGCATGTGCTTTGCGAAGCGTGTCAACATTCAACTCGCTCACCCCTATCGCTTTTATTTTTCCTTCTTTAACCAACTCGCCCATCGCGCCGATGGTTTCTTCAATGGGCGTTGCGGGGTCTTTTCTATGCAAATAATATAAATCAATCACTTCCACATCCAATCGCTTCAAGCTGGCTTCACACGCGCTTTTCACGTATTCGGGCTTTCCGTTAACGCCTCTTTTTTTAGGATCATCGGGGTCTCTTAAGATACCGAATTTGGTTGCCAGCGTAATTTCATTACGAAACGGTTTAATTGCCTTGCCGACTAAAATTTCATTTTTAAAAGGGCCATACATGTCGGCAGTATCAAAAAACGCAATGCCTAAATCGAAAGCTTTATGAATCGTTTTTATAGATTCCTCGTCATTTTGCGGGCCATAAAAATCGCTCATTCCCATACAGCCCAGGCCCATTGCAGAAGCTTTTAATCCCTGGGTTCCTAAAGATTTAATTTTCATATCTTTTTAATTTTTAAATACAAAATTGATGATTGTTTACAGTGAACGAACAAAAAATCAGTTCCAATTTGCTCCGCAACAATCACGCCTTTTTGATAGTGTCATATTTGCGTCAGGGAACAGTAAACCCATAAATAATCCGGATTTTTATTCCGGATACAAAAGAAAAAGCCGCCTGTGCGGGCGGCTTTGGTAAGGGATTCACGATTTAATTATTTAGCTATCTTCTCAATAATTTTTTGAGTGGCCGATGACAATTGGAGGTAATAATTTCCGGAAGGCAGATTTGAAAGATGGTCAATCCTGATGTCATTATTTCCTTTGTTTAACGAAACCTGTTTTGAAAACACCAGTTTGCCTTGCACATTAAAAATGCTTATGGTTGCTATTTCCGCATTTTGCCATTGCGTATTGATGTTGATATAATTTGAAAAGGGGTTTGGGGAAATTATAGTTTTGTTAGCGGCTGATTTTAATTTTACGGGGATAATTTTTGAAACATACCCTCTTCCATCAAAATCGATTTGTTTCAAACGGTAATAAGCAGTAATTCCGGTAAATGAATTTAAGTCATCCGTAGTGGAATAATTATGTAATACATTGGAATTCCCGTTGCCCCCAATTGTTTGCACACCGGTGAATACATTTCCATCATAACTTCTTTCTACGACGAAGTTTTTGCAGTTAAGCTCCATCGAAGTGGTCCAGTCAATCTGCACCTGGTTTGACTGTAATAATTTGGCGGTGAATTTTACGAGCGTTACCGGCAGCGGGCCCGCTTCAGGGTTGATGATAGCCGTTCCGTCGTCCACAAATTTAACGCCTGCATCAGATTGGGAAGTAACACGGGCAATGTTCATGATAGAAGGAACAGCCTTTCCGCTTCCCGGGTTGTTAACAGTTACCTGGAATTGCACTTCATACGATTCACCGGCAGCCAGCGTTCCGCCTTCAGTAGCGGTAGCTCCTGCGCCGATTTTGAAGGAAACTGAATTAACGCCATTGTTTGAGCTGTATTCGGCAAAGTCATCACCAGCTTTGTCTGTCTGTATACCGGCTGCCATACCAGGAGCGCTGATTATTTTTAACGTGCCGGGCTTGTAGGTAATCGTTGAAGGCAATGTGTCTGAAACTATAACGCCGTTTGCATTGCCCACTCCGGTATTTGATCCTTTTAAGATGTAGGTAAGCGTTTCACCACTTTCTGCTAAATGATTTTTGTTAGCATCAGTAACGGTTTTACCCAGCGTAATCGTCGGGTCCTTCATCTTGATGCTGAAAGTAAATACACCCGGGTAATACTGATCCTGCTCAGTTCCGAATTGCAAGGTTACAGCGTTCGCATTTGGTAAAATTCCATAACCGCTGCCCACATTGAACATATCGATATCAATTCCCATTTGGTTGGTATAGTTGGGATTTTTGGTGGTCACATGTTTTCCATTGTCTGTGATAGTGCCGTTCCATGGATTATCTGAAGCATTCGTTGCATTTGAAAACGTGTTGCCATTGATTCTTAAAAAATCTCCGGTAAGGTTGGCATCACCTTCCCACGCCACTACACCCATTTTGGCATCATCCGCTGCCATAATTCCGGAAGGGACATCCAGCCCGGTTAATGTAACAGTGGTAGTGGTGGGATTTCCATAACTATAAACCTGCTGAAATCCATCATATACCCTTACACTGCTATAAGGCTCATTATCATTTTCATAAACCACCACGATGCTCCAACCGCCGTGATTGCCGCCATTTGATATGGAACCCACGCTCAACGGCACATTTCCCACCTGGTAAGTTCCTGCCCCGTTATTTTTAATAAAAGCCGTGATGTCTGCATAAGCCTGGTATTCAGAAAAGCCGGACGTATTGCTGATGGTCGTTTTATCCATGCCCAAGGCAGTCACATTTGAATAGACTTCGGTAGTACCTTTCCGGATTTTTATAGTTCTGTTCGTTTTAGAGGACAAATCAAATTCCGAATCTTTCACGCGGCCTCCCCAATATAAACGCGCCAGTTTGATGGTATTGGTTCCTGCCGGAAGTATTAGGTCGGCGCTGGAAGAATTTGCGGTAACACTGCCATTTCCGGAATTGCCGTCAATATCGATGTATTCCATATCCTGCTCATCATTGCCATATGAGCTGTTTCCATCCGCGCGGTTATTATTCATTTTGAAAGTATCCACTTTATTGCGGGTAATAATATGCAATAAGGTATTTCCGATAATGGTGGTGCCGCCCTTGATGTTATCTGAATAAACCTGGCTGTAAGTGCGGGTTTGAGCCTGCACAGCATAAGCGAGTATAAAGAGAAGCACAGTAGAAAAAACAGCTTTTAATCTGTTGAGATTATGGGCCTTCGGGGTAAAAAAAATCATGAGATAATAATTCTGTGGTTAATGATAAATATGAATGTTTATCATATAATCTTGGAAAACATTTTCAGAGACAGGCTTCTACGAGGAACACGGATGTTTATAATAGAATCAACTAATGTTTAATGGAATATGGGTTTTGGCAACTTGCGGATTATTAAAAATTCCGGGTTAGCGCACGCTTTTCAAAAGATGAAATGGAAAAGAATAAAAGGAATTACGGGGGTCTTCAGAGGTTTGAGAAAGCAAAATTAGATGTTAGATTGAAATATCAAAGCTTTTTCGAAACTTTATTTTAAAAGGCTTAATCAGGATTTTAGATTGAACATCTGCCTTGAGGCCTTGGTGGCCGGAAACCATGACGCGATAAAGGCGATTACCAGCGCCGTCAAAATGACGAGTATAAAATCTGTTAGCTGCATTTTTACCGGGAAATAATCAATCAAAAAAGAATTGCCGGCTAATTTGATAAGATGGTATTTCGTTTGTAAAAAAACAATAATCAGTGCGAGCACGATTCCTGTGCCCGCTCCTATAGTAGCCAGCAACAAGCCTTCCGTCAAAAATATTTTTTTTATTAAAGATTTATCGGCGCCTAACGACTGCAATACGCTGATGTCTTTTCTTTTTTCCAACACCAGCATCGTTAACGCGCCGACCATATTAAATGCAGCTATTATCAGAATCATAGTGAGCACAGCATATATGAACCATTTTTCAAGGCGCATAGAATTATACAGGCTCATATTTTGCTGGTATTTGGTGAGCACTTTATAATTATCACCCAAAATCTTTTGGACCTTATCAATGAAATCATCCGAACCGGAAGGATTGAGTAGTGATATTTCCAAAGCGCTGTATTCATCAGGCTGATAATTCATTTGCTGCCGCATAAAACGCAGGTTAGTAATTACATATTTATTATCAAAATCCTGCTGAATAGCAAAACTTCCGGAAGTAGTTGCATTTCCTTCACTCAAAGATTCGAGGGGATTATTGGAACTGGTTTTTTTAGGTAGAAAAACTGTGATGGGCAAAAGGTTCCTGTCTGCCTGCACGCCAAGGGCATTTTCAATTCCGGCGCCCAAAATCAGTTTCGGATTGTCAACCGTACCCGTATTAAAAATGCCGTCATACATTTTCTGGGGAACGCCCGATACCCGGTAATAATTTGTATCCACTCCTTTTAGCAGCACGACGGTTTGAAGCTCCTGGTTTTGCAACAGCGCTTTTTCTTCAATATTTAAAGAACTGCCTTTAATGCCGGGCATGCTATGAATTTTATGGAGCTGCTGTTGGGTAAGTGTAAAAGTTTTCCCCTTCGCAGGAACTACTTTTACATCCGAATAAAAATTAGAATACAAGGATTTTACAAGATCTTCAAAACCATTAAACACACTCAAAACCAATACCTGGCATAAGGTAGAAAAGGCTATAACGCCGGCGGTTACCCACGAAATGATATTGATGGCGTTCGTGCTTTTTTTAGCTTTAAAATACCGCCATGCAAATTTAAAATGCAATTATTTGTTCGTTTACTGGTTAATCACACGAAAGTTTATATTACAAAGTCAGGGCTGGCGATCTTTTCCGTTATCCTGGTGTGCATCCTGCTTTTTAATATCATCCAGCAATTTTTCAATCTTAAAAACATAATCAAGGGTATCATCAAGGTAAAAAGTAAGCTGGGGAATAATCCTTAACTGGTGGCGCATCCGTTTGCCCAATTCACCACGTATTTCACTGCTTAAATCTTTAAACTTTTCCAAAACCGCCTGGGCATCTTTTACCTGGAAAAGGCTTAAATAAATCCTTGCCTCGTACAAATCCGGCGTCATTTTTACCGAAGCGATGGATACCATACCACCATCCACCATAGTGAGGCTCATTTTTAAAAATATGTCATTTAGTTCTTTAGCAATCTCATTTGCCACTTGCTTTTGTCTCTTACCTTCTGTCATGATATGTAATTATCGTTCATTGTAAAATTAGTTACTTTGCTGCTATTTTATTTTATTTAAGCATTCTCAATAGTTTTAATGAAAAGTTTACGGACTATTTTTCGTTATGTTGGCAAATACCCCAAATTAATTTTCGCTTATTTTGGCTGCAATATTCTCTCCAATATATTTTCAGTAGTTTCTCTTGGCCTTCTGAGCCCGTTTTTATTATTGATTTTTAAAAAACAAGATACACTTGCAAACGTTTCTTCAAATACCGGCTTTCTTTCCCGTATTAACCCGATAAATTTCTTCAAAGAATGGCTGAATCAAACGCTGCAAACGCCCAATGGAGATATTAAAGGATTGGCCGCTATCTGCATTCTCATTGTAACTTTTATTCTTCTGAAAAATATTTTTTTATACATGGCGATCTATTTCCTTACACCGGTGCGCAATTCGGTAGTAAATGATATGCGCACCAATATGTATCGAAAAATTCTCCAACTGCCTATTGGTTATTTTAACGAACAAAAAAAGGGCGACATTATGAGCCGCCTTACCAATGATTTATCTGATGTAGAGAGTTCTGTAATTAACCTGCTGGAAACGCTTTTCCGCGAGCCGGTCACTATTTTATTATTCTTTGCTTACCTTGTTGTATTAAGCCCACAGCTAACTTTTTTCCTGATTCTCTTTCTTCCTCTCTCAGGCTTAATTATTGGCAGAATCGGCAGAACGCTGAAGAAGAAAAGCACAAGGGCGCAGGAAAAGCTGGGGGCCATTCTTTCAACGATAGAAGAAACACTTGGCGGCATCAGGGTGATAAAAGCATTTAATGCAGAAAAAAAGCAGTCGCATAAATTTGATACGCAGAATGATGAATATTTAAACCTGAAAAACCGCGTTATCCGAAAAAGGGACCTTGCCTCGCCGGTGAGCGAAGTGTTGGGAATAGTGGCTATCGTTTGTGTCTTGTGGTATGGCGGCCGCCTGGTGTTGCGCAATTCATTCCTGGACCCGGGCGATTTTTTGGCCTACATATTAATCTTTTCGCAGGTAATTCAGCCGCTAAAATCCTTGTCGGCAGCATCTTACAATATAAGAAAAGGCGCAGCCAGCATTGAGCGTATTGAACATTTGATTGCCGAAGATGTATCCATAAAAGAAGTTCCCAATCCCGTAATATTAAAAGATTTTAAGGAAAGCCTCGAATTCAAAAATGTCAGCTTTTCTTATGGTGACAAAACTATTCTCCAGGATATTAATCTGAAAATAGAAAAAGGCAAAACCATTGCGTTGGTCGGCTCTTCGGGCGCCGGTAAAAGCACATTGGCAGATTTGATTCCACGCTTTCATGATGCCGTTGAAGGAGAAATTTTGATTGACGGCACCGACATAAAAAAATATTCCCTTAAGTCCTTGCGCAACCAGATGGGCATCGTAACGCAGGAGCCGATTTTGTTTAATGATACCATCGCCAATAATATTGCGCTCGGCATGGACCATGTTTCTGAAGAACAAATCATGAATGCCGCAAAGATTGCTAACGCCCACAATTTTATTGTCACTAAAGAAAATGGCTATAATACTTCCGTCGGTGAAAGAGGCAATAAATTAAGCGGTGGCGAAAAGCAAAGGCTTACGATTGCGCGGGCCGTTTTAAAAAATCCGCCGATATTGATTCTCGATGAAGCTACTTCTTCGCTGGATACAGAAAGTGAAAAGCTGGTGCAGGATGCGATAAATAACCTGATGCATAACCGTACGAGCGTGGTAATTGCGCACAGGCTTAGCACGATTCGCCATGCGGACGAAATTATTGTTTTGCAAAAAGGCAAAATCGTAGAACGCGGCACCCATGAGATGTTGATTGCGCTGGAAGGGTTTTATAAAAGGCTGGTGAGTATGCAGGCGGTGAAATAATCATGACCTAGTAAAGCAGGAAATTTCTGTTTTTTTTATTTTCCTTCATCTGAATCCGCAAACAACGTTATCGATATAAGGTCTGCAAATAATTTTCCCTCATCTGTAAGGATAACGCGGTTTTTTTGCTGCAGAAAATATTCTTTTTTGATTTTGCTATGCAGCAAATTTTGAATCCTGTTTTTTTCATTCACAGAAAAACTTTTTTCAATTAAATCCAAATCCATTCCTTCCATGGTGCGGAGCGAAGTCATCACATATTCATTTAATTTCTGTGTTTCCGTAAGAATTTCCTTTTCAAAAGGGATGATATTTTGTTGTAATAATTTTATATAAATCATATTGTTGGCTTTGTTCCAGCTTCTTTCGTTGCCATTGAACGAATGGGCGGAAGGGCCAATGCCAATGTACTTTTTTCCCTTCCAATAGCTGCTGTTGTGGCGGCTTCTATAGCCCGGTTTGGCAAAATTAGAAATCTCGTAATGCTCGTAACCGGCATTGCGCAACGTATTCATTAAAATTACAAACTGCCTGGCCTGCGCTTCATTGTCTGTATTTTCTTTCTTTTTTAACTCGATCATTTTTTGCAGCGCCGTTTGGGGTTCTACCGTTAAGGCATAAGAAGAAATGTGTGGAATATCTAAATCAACCGCCATCGCGATATTTTTTTGCCATTCGTCATCGGTCAAACCGGGCGTACCAAAAATCAGGTCTATCGAAAAATTATCAAAACCGGCAGCTTTTGCAAGCGCAATGGATTTCAAAGCCTGCTCAGCATTGTGCGCGCGGTTCATCCAAATTAAATCCCGGTCAACAAATGATTGAATGCCGATGCTTAACCGGTTAATTCCGGATTTTTTCCAAGCGATTAATTTTTCTGAATGGATATCATCCGGGTTAGCCTCCAGCGTTATTTCTGCGGTATCTTCTACGGTATAATTTTTTTGAATAGCCGCTAAAATATCTCCGATTTCACTTTCAGAAAGAAGGCTGGGTGTTCCCCCGCCAAAATAAATGGTTTCTATTTTTTCGTCAGCCGAAGAAAGGATGGCGAGGTCGCCGGGTTTATTTTGTATTAAACTGCCTCGTCTTAAAATGATTTCTTTTACAAGGCATTCGCACATTTCTTTCCTGTTTGCACCGGAAGTGGAAAAATGGAAATTACAATAGAAACATGCCTGCCTGCAAAAAGGAATATGGATATAGATTCCGGCCAAGGAATTTTAATTTATTGTTTACAATCAGGCGGCTACCGGGTTTCGCAAATTCAATTTAGCTTTACGCGCTCAAAATGAAACCAGCCACCACAAAATATCTGAGCTCTATTGCTGCGCTCATTTTATTATTTTTTGCAAATCCGCATAGTTCTTTTTGTCAAAAAAAATATACGGTAACCTATGCTGCCTCAGGCAAAGATACTTCCCTTAATTTTCAGCAGCTTAAGCTGCAAACAGATTTTGAAAATAAACAAACCGCACAAAAATATATAAACGAATTGCCTGTAAGCCTTTTAAACAAAGGCTTTCCTGTGGCCTCCGTTGATTCGGTTTATTATGATTCTTTGGCAGCAAAAGTTAAATTGTATTTAGGCGAAAAATTTAAGTGGGCGCAAATTAATACGGACAGTGTGGATGAAGATGTGCTCGAAAGAACGGGATGGAATTCCAGGCAATTCGAAAATAAGCCCATGGATTTTTCCAGACTCAGGCTACAGGAAAAAAAAATCAGTGATTATTATGAAAATAACGGCTATCCATTTGCTTCCGTTTCGCTGGAAAATATTTCTTTGACAGGGGATAAAATAAAAGGTGAGCTGCAGGTTTCCAAAGGGCCTTTATACCACATAGACAGTATCCGCGTTTATGGTAAAGCGAAAATTAAAAATTTGTTTCTTCAACATTACCTTGGGATTTACGATGGCAGTCTTTATAATAATGCGCAATTGCAAAAAATTTCCGGTAACCTGAAGCAGCTCCCCTTTCTGCAGGAGCAGCAAAACTGGGATGTAACCATGCTCGGAAGCGGCGCCACACTCAATTTATACCTTGAACCCAAACGAAGCAGCCAGGTGAATGTGCTGGTCGGATTTGCACCGGCAAATACCATCACAAAGAAATCAACCCTGACTGCAGATGTTCACCTGGATTTAAAAAACGGTTTTGGCGCCGGCGAAAATATTTTACTGAACTGGCAACAACTTCAGCCGCAATCGCCGCGGCTTAACCTGGGCTATGCTGTTCCTTATGCTTTTAAATCCAACTTTGGATTTAAGTTTTCTTTTGATTTATTGAAAAGAGATTCTTCCTACCTGCAATTAAACGGAAGGCTGGGCATTCAATATATTATTTCTGCGGATAAAACGCTTGATTTTTTTTACCAGGCCGAACGAAATTACCTTCTGGCTGGCGGACTGGATACAAACCAAATTATCAATTCAAAAAGATTGCCGCCGAATATTGATGTTCGCTCAGGCAATATCGGCGTTGGGTATCAATTTCAAAATACCAATTACCGGTTAAATCCCAGAAGGGGAAACCAGGTGGATATTACGGCTACGGCAGGGATAAAAAAAACCATAAAAAATAATGATATTCTGAACCTAAAAGATCCTTTTAATCCGGACTTTGACTTTAATGCTTTATATGATTCTGTTAAATTAAAAACCTACCAGTTTAAGATTGTTGCTTCTGCTGCACATTTTTTTCCCTTAGGCAAAGCAGCGGCTTTTAAAACATCCGGAAGCTTTGGATGGATAGAAAGCCCCCAGAATTTTCAAAATGAATTGTTTAGAATTGGCGGCTACCGCCTGCTTCGCGGATTTGATGAAGAAAGCATCTATGCTAATAAATACGCGGTTTTCACCGGCGAGTACCGGTATCTGCTGGGAATCAATTCTTATTTTTTCGGTTTTTCTGATGTGGGTTTTACAAAAACAAAATTCAGCGCTGCAGATTATTCCAACTCATTTATTAGCGGCGGAGTCGGGTTGGAATTTGAAACAAGGTTTGGCTTGTTGAACTTAAGCTACGCGGTAGGAAAGCGCAATGACGTAAAATTTGATCTTAGAAATTCTTCTAAAATACATTTTGGATATATCAACTATTTTTGACAAAATGAAAATGAAATTTTTCAGCAGTCTCCTGGTGTTTGTTTCGCTTGTTCTTTTTAGCATGGCCGGTTTTAGCCAAACTCAGCGGGATAGTGCAAAAAAGCAGGATACCAGCCGCACCGTGACGGCTAAGCCGGTTATTCAAAAGCCGCGCGCAGTAAACCAACAAATAACTTCAAATCCTGTTTCGCCCGATTCAGGCAGCAACGGAAAAATTTCAGCGAACGCAACTTTTGGAGTAAGGGGTTCAAAAGATAGTTTGCTTTCAAAAACGGACAGTATTACAGATTCTTCCATTGCCGTGATAAAACCTGCGATCAATTACGACAGCATCATTATTTCTAAAAATTCTTATATCAATTCTACCGGCAAGCCGGTTTTTTTTGAAGAACAGCCTCATGCAGCGGGTGGCAAGGAATTTTTGTTTTATATATTGTGTATCGTACTATTGATTCTTGGCCTTTTCAGAACCTTTTTTACAGGCTATTTTAAAAATTTATTCAGGGTTTATTTTAATACTTCGCTGCGGCAAACACAGCTATCAGACCAGTTGAGGCAGGCAACCTTACCTTCATTGATTTTGAATATATTTTTTGCCATTACCGCAGGCATTTACATATGGCTGCTTTTCAACTTTTACCATCCTCCTAAATTGTTTAAAGGTCTTGTGCTTTTACCATTTTGCATTTTGTCGGTAGCTACCATTTATTTCATCAAATTTTGCCTGCTAAAATTTCTTGGATGGGTATCGGACGTGCAGGAAAGTACGAACGGCTATATTTTTGCCATTTTTTTGGTAAATAAAATTACAGGTATTTTTTTGGTGCCCCTTGTCATTTTGCTGGCTTTTATTAATCCGGAATGGCTGCCAATCGTATTAAATATTTCTTTCCTGTTACTTATTTTGCTCTTCCTGTCGCGGTATGTAAAAAGCTATGGGATAATTGAAAAAAAGATTCCGTTGCGGCCGTTTCATTTTCTCATCTATATCGCAGGCGCTGAGATAATTCCACTATTCATACTTTATAAAGTTGCCATGGACTACCTGATATAAGATTTTATCTAATTTTTTGCTTCTTATTTTTAATTTTCGTAATAAAAAAAGTAACTTTGCAGTCATACTGCATGAATTCTAAAATGGACACAAATATTGACCCTAGGGATCCCAAAACAGTTCAGGAAATCCGACACATTTTAATTACGCAGCCCAGGCCCGAAAGTGAAAAATCCCCCTATTTTGAGATCGCCCGTAAATTTAATGTTGAATTAAGTTTTGCAAACCCAATCAGCATCGATCCGGTTCCCTCCAAAGAATTCAGAAAACAAAAAATAGATATTTCTTCATTTACTGCCGTTATCTTTAACAGCCGCAACGCCATCGACCATTTTTTTCGCATTTGTGATGAGATGAGAATTTCTATCTCGCAGGACGTAAAATATTTTTGTATTACCGAATCGGTGGCCCTTTATCTTCAGAAATTTATCTTATACCGCAAAAGAAAGGTGTTTTTTAGCAACGATGGCACAACAAAAAATCTTTTTGAGGTGATGGATAAGTATAAGCACCAGGAAAGATTTCTGTATCCCTGTTCTCAATCTTTCGACAGTGAAATTACCTCGTGGCTTACTGAAAACAACTGCAATTACGCTATCCCTGTGCTGTACCAGATTACATCTAACAATGTCAAGGCCATCATTGAAAAATACGATTACCAGATAATTTGTTTTTTCAGCCCGTTAGGACTGAAAAGTTTTATAGACAACTGTCCTTCCTTTAAACAAAATGGCACTTTGATAGGAGCTTTCGGCGATAATACCCGCAAGGCCATCATCAATGCCGGATTAAGGCCCGATATACTTGCCCCCGCGCAGGAAGCGCCCAGCATGGTTTCGGCGCTTGAAAAATATTTGTCTGCCTTACAGAAAAGATAGACCCAACTCCATTTTAAATTTTTTACAATTCATTACCAATATAGTGCACGCAATTTTGTGCCGAATAACTAATAATTCTTAACCCATTCTTTACTGTAATCAGCCACCACTTTTTTAATAAAAGCTAATTTTGACGGTGTGTCTATAAAGTAGGCACAGATATCGCCATTACAAGTTTTGCTGGTGAAAAAATTTTCGTTGCTCAACGAATTTATTTTTTCTAAAAAAGCATTCCCATTTTGTAGATAAGCACTATTCACAATAAACCATCCGGCATTAAAGTGTGCGGTGTCGAAATTTTCATAGTATGGCTTAAAAATTTTGAAAGGATTTTTTTCAAGGCTGATAGAATGAATTTTATCGTCAAAGCCATGCAGCAATTGCCAATGCATCATATTGTCGTGGTCGGGAAAATAAAAATAGTTGCCTTTTAATTCTGTTGAAAGATTTTGCATATTCTGAAACCAATTACTGGTAAAAAAGAAAAGGCGATAAGGCATATACAACCATGCAATGAAAGCAAACAACAAATACCGCAGCTTCCAGATAAATGAAAAAGGCGAATATTTTTGAATCAAAAAATAAAATAACAGAAGCCCATAGATCATCCAATACCATTTTTGCCCGGAATTAAGGAAGCAGGTGAGCAAAATGATAAAAGATGCAGCAATAAAGAGCCACATTACCCGTTGATTTTTCCAGGTTTCATTAAAAAAATTCACACAGATGGGCACGCCCAAAGGCAAAAGAAAAATAAAATGCCTGGGCCTTTCACATAGAGGCTGGTAGCCGCCATTCAAAGAAAAAGGGAAATACAAACCCAGGATAAAAAGAATGATGAATGCCAGTATCGTATTATCTTTTTTCAAAGTAAAACTTCTGTCAGATACAAAGCGCAGCACGAGTAATATCGCTGCAAGAATAACCGGGTAAAAGCTTTCAACAATAAATTGCAGCCATACCCCATACGTCAGCCGGGCAATTTTTTCTTTGGTCGAAAACGCAGCATAGCTACAAACATTCGGATAATTGGAATGGATGATCTGGTGAACCCTGAAGAAAAAATCACCGGTATAATGATAGTACATCCAACCGGAAAAAAGAACACAAACGAAAAAGGTAGCGATACTAATGGTTGCCGCAGCGAGATTCTTTTTTTTGCCCGTAAAAACAGCGATAAAAACGAGGAAAGGAATAAATATAAATGCGTTTTCTTTAAAAAACATCGCAGCAAAAACGGTTAAGCCAATTAAAATGGATTGAACTATAATGGTTTTGCGACGATGCGTGGCTGATATTTTCTGCCACAGAAGATATACGATAATTGCGGCCAGCATTACGTATACATCGGGCAATACGCCAAGCGAAGCTTCTACCAAAACCGGGTTAAAATAAAACAGCGAACAGCCTAATAAAATGCTACTGTTATTTTTAAATCCCGCCAATTTAAAAATTGTAAGATAGCAACAAACCATAGTAACAAGCAAAGTCCCAACCTGCGTAGAAAATGTAGTAATTCCTAAAACGAGGTAAATAAATGCCTGCCATGCAATCAATAATATCCTTCCCGAAAAGATATCGTTGCCTTCAAAAGGATGATATCTACCCTTAAGCAATTCTGATGAAAGCAAGGCGTAGTGGAGGTCGTCGGTTCCATTAAAACCCTTAAATGTGAGCCATGTTGAAAAAAAATAAACCGCAGTAACGATAGAAAAGCAAACGATACCACCGTATTTAGAAGAACTGGCCGTCAAAAAATTAATTTTTTTATAATAAGATAAATATCGGTCTGCAAGGGTAAATAAAAAAATCGGCTTAGTTTTTCAGCAAGGAGAGTAAAGCAGGAAATATCCCGGATTTATATTTTCTATTTGAACAACTGGTAGGCAATAAAGCTCATAATGTAGGCAAGGCCGGTCATGTAGGCCAGCATGATCAAAGGCCATTTCCAACTGCGGGTTTCACGCTTTACGATAGCCAACGTGCTCATGCATTGCATCGCCAGTGCATAAAAAACAAGAAGTGATAATCCTGCCCCAAGCGTATAAACTTTATCGCCGTTTGGCCAGGTGGCCGCGCGCATTTTTTCACGCAGGGTGGCGCTGTTTTCATCTGCATCATCGCCAACGCTGTACAACGTGGCCATGGTTCCGACAAATACTTCCCTGGCAGCAAACGATGTTATAAGCGCGATTCCTATTTTCCAGTCATACCCCAAAGGCCGGATAACAGGTTCGATAGTTTTACCTAAAATCCCCGCGTAGGAATTTTCAAGCCGTTCAGTGCTTTGAAGTTTTTCATATTGCGCGGCCTGTGATGGATGTTGTTGGGCTAAATTTTCATATTTGACCGTAACAGCATGCATTTTTTTGGGCGGTCCAAAAGTACTCAGCACCCACAGCAGCAAACTGATTACCATGATTACTTTACCCGCTTCAAACACAAATATTTTCGCTCTTTCTACCATCGTAGTCACAATATTTTTCCATCGCGGACCACGGTAGGAAGGCAATTCCAAAATGAAAAAGCTTTTTTCCCTGCTTTTGATAAACCATTTCATTACATAAGCAGCCAGCAGCGCCATAAAAGTTCCTAAAAAATACATCAGCATCATCACTAATCCCTGCAGGCTTATAAAACCTAAATACATTTTATTTGGAATCACCAGCGCAATCAACACCGTATAAACGGGCAACCTTGCGCTACAACTCATCAAGGGAGTAACCATGATGGTTAATAATCTTTCTTTTTTATTTTCAATACTCCGGGCGCTCATAATGGCAGGCACGGCACAGGCAAGACCACTCACCATAGGCATTACGCTTTTACCATTTAACCCCGCCTTGCGCATAATTTTATCAGTAAGAAAACTAATCCGCGCCATGTACCCCGTGTCTTCCAGCAGCGTAATAAGGCCAAACAAAATCATGATTTGCGGCACGAAAACGATAATGCCGCTTAAGCCAGCCAGGATTCCATTGATGAAAAGATCAGAAAACCATCCTGCGGGCAGCAGCGTTGCCAGCCATTTGCTTCCTTCCGCAAAAAACCATTCTATCCCATCCATCGGGTATTGGGCAATTACAAAAATGCTTTGGAACAATACAAAAAGCACCGCCATCAAAATGATATATCCCCAGGTGCGGTGTAATAAAATATCATCAAGTTTTTGCGTAAATAAAGCCTTTTGCAAAGGGTCAGATTCCACCACGGTTTGTTTCATGATGGATTTTATTTTTCCGTATCGCTGCAAAATTTCCTGTGCCTGGGTTTTGGTAGGATTGAATTTCGTTTCAATTTCAATATTCTCTATCGCTTCCTGGGTTTGATCGTCCAGCGCAAAATTTTCATGGTTGATAAGATAATGTATGGCGCGGTAATCACTGACCTCAGGAAATAGATGCTGCACCTTTTTGATGGCACAAGGCGCCAGGCTTTTCATATCGGTAAAATCGCGCTCCGGCAAACGATCAAGATGGCTGGCTGCGTTTGCAATGGCCGACTTTAGCTGGCTGATGCCTTTGTTTTTTCGCGGATTTACGGGCACTACAAAAACACCAAGTTCTCTTTCCAATCCCGCCACATCCACTTTAATATTATTTTTTCCGGCAATATCCATCATCGTCAGCGCAATCACCACCGGTCGTTTTAAATCCACAATCTGCGAACAAAACAGCAAATTTCTTTTCAGGTTGCTTGCATCGGCCACCAACACAATGATATCTGCCTTTATCTGCGGATCCTGTTCCAATAAAACTTTATAGGCTACCCATTCATCGCCTCTTTTCGGATAAAGGCTATAGGTGCCGGGCAGATCAATGATTTTGGCAGACATAGAGGGGGAAATCCGTGAAATACCGGTTTTCTTATCCACCGTTACACCGGGAAAATTACCTACTTTTTGGTTGAGGCCCGTAAGCGCATTAAAAAGCGAAGTTTTCCCGCTGTTAGGATTTCCGACTAAAGCTATGTTAAGTTGCGTGCCCAATGAATGAAAATAATTGGCAAAGGTAACGGCGAACGATTCATTCTTTTTACGAAATAGGGAAACACATTGTTGGCATGAATTTATCTTAACATCTGTATGATTTCCCTTTAATTTTGTCTTCCTTAAAAAATAGCTCCATGATGAAATACCTATATATCTTTTTTATCCTTTTATCCACACAGGCGACTGCGCAAAAATTAAAAAAAGCGGAGAAGAAAATTGTTGAAAATCTGAAAACTGAAATCACTTATTTATCCAGCGATGCATTGCAGGGAAGAAGAGCCGGCAGTGAAGGCGAAAAATTAGCTTACCAATATTTATCAGACCAGTTTAAAGCCATAGGATTGATTCCTAAAGGAGACAACAACTCTTATCTGCAGGCTTTTACGATTCAGGAAGGCAGAGAAGTTCTTCCGGCTACCCATTTTATTATTAACGATACTTCATTACAAGCCGGCACGGATTATTTCCCTTTGATTATAAGCGGCAACGGCAAGGCTGGCGGAGATGTTTCTCCTGCATTTAAAGAAAAAGGAATGCCATGGTTTTGGGACATCAAAGAAACACTCGCACAAAATAAAAATAATCCTCATTTTGATATTACGGAATCGGCAAAGCAACAGGCGCTTAATATTCAAAAGAAAGGAGCATCTGCTTTAATTATTTTCAATTCGGGCAATGAAGAGGACGATTTACATTTTGACGCCAAATCAAAAATGGAGGCGGCAAATATCCCTGTAGTTTATTTATCAAAGAAAATGGCAGCGAAATATTTGAGCGACAATGCGGCAAACCTCACCGTGGATCTCGAAGTTGAAATCGGCGAAAAAACCTCCACGGCGCATAATGTAATCGGTTATATTGATAACGGTGCACCCTACACGATAATTGTGGGCGCCCATTATGATCATCTTGGATATGGCGACGATAACAATGCAACAGATCCCGGCGTACACGAAATTCACAATGGTGCTGACGACAATGCAAGTGGCACCGCAGCGGTATTGGAACTTGCTAAAATGGTGAAAGGTTCAAAATTGAATAAAAATAATTTCCTTTTTATCTGTTTTTCAGGAGAAGAGCTGGGATTACTGGGCTCAAAATATTTTACTGAACATCCAGGTATTTCTCTTGATGCAGTAAATTATATGATTAATATGGACATGATTGGCCGGCTGGACGATGCTACCAAAACTTTAATAATTGGTGGCTATGGCACATCACCCGAATGGAGCAAAATTCTTCCCGAAAAAACAAAATTGCTCAACGTAAAATTTGACTCTACAGGCGTTGGCCCAAGCGACCATACTTCTTTTTATTTAAAAAATATCCCCGTGCTGTTTTTCTTTACCGGGATGCAAAAAGATTATCACAAAGCCACAGATGATGCGGACAAAATAAATTACACCGGCGAGCTGAGAGTAATTCAATACATTGAAGACCTTCTTAAAAAAACCAATAATGATGAAAAAATGCCGTTTTCAAAAACAAAGGAGCCTAAAATGGAAATGGCGCATTTTTCAGTAACCCTTGGCTTCATGCCTGATTATGCGTACCAGGGAAAGGGCGTAAGAGTAGACGCGATTATTGAAGGCAGAAATGCCGAAAAGATTGGAATGAAAGGCGGGGATGTAATTACACAACTTGGCGATTACGCCGTCAGCGATATATACAGTTACATGGAAGCGTTAGGAAAATTTAAGAAAGGAGATGCAACCACGGTCACCGTTTTGAGAGGAAATGAAACCCTTACATTGAATGTAGTTTTTTAAACAACCCGATGATGAAACTGCGCATTGACAATGAAGCTATGCTGGGTGAATTTTTTGAAAATACCAGGTTGTTAGGCATTGTGGCTTCTATCGAGCAATACCGCTTCTGCTGGCACCTGAACCAGTTGCTCAATTTTGATTTCAGGATCAACAACAGCATTGAGATTCACCTCAATAAAAAAAACCGGCATTATTTTTTCCCGATTTATCAATATGGTGAGCAATCAGGCACCATCAAGCATTATTTATACAACAATGAAGATGACGGTGAATATTTGCTGCCGGAATTCAGGCACCTTGATTTTTTATGGCTGATGAAAGACGACATAATGAAAGACGACGAATTGCTGGTGTTAGTGAATACAGTGAGGGCCATCCCTTCGGTGCAAATGGTAGTAGAGCTTACCAATGAAAAAATTAAAAACAAGCAACATCTAATCTTTTAAAATATTTATCATGTGGAAGGAAGAAAACAATAAGCTGCATAAACAATTTGAGTTTAAAGACTTTTCAGAAGCCTTTGCCTTCATGACCCGCGTAGCGCTGGCAGCGGAAAAAATGGATCACCATCCCAAATGGACCAACGAATATAACAAGCTGGACATCTGGCTTTCAAGCCACGATGCAGGCGATATTGTAACAGACAAGGACAAAAAACTTTCGGAAATTATTGATAAAATACAGGCAAAATAAAAAGGGAAAGTATTTGTTGCTTTACTATGTGTGAGGATATTCCCATGCTGGCAGGTATCCTCACCCGACTTTCGATAATTATGCATATCTAAAAACTCCTGATATCTTTCCATGATAATATTGACTTTAATACTTCAATTTGGCAGGATTTCGCTTCATACTCCAAAAAAGTAGAATTTCAATTTGTTGTTTCCGGCTTTGTAATGATAGATTATTTGGGCGCGCTTGTCTAAAATACCAATACGTACATTTTTTCTTTTCTTTGACGGACGGCCCATTTCGGGATGAATCTTCAAGGTTGCAATCATTCTTGACACACGGTTTATAAAGCGTTTCGTTTCTTTTTCACTCCATGTTGTTTGCAAATAGAATACGATTTCATCAAAGCTGATTCTCGCACTGTCAGACCAAAGAACTTCCTTTATTATTTCTTCTTCAGCCATGTGCTGTATTTTTTCATCACGTCATCGTGCGATGTGAGTTTTCCCGCTTTCATTTCTGCCAAGGAGATATCAATAGCTTCCTGTTGTTGCTCGCTTATTTCGTCCCACCAATCTTGTTGTTCTTCCATAAATGTTTTGACAACAGTAAGAACTGTTTTTTTCTGTTTAGTATTCAACTGTGGCAGATATTCTGCAATTTCCTGGTCTATGGATTTTGCTGTGCTCATTTATTCTTATTTTCTACAAAAATAATTTTAAAAAATCAAGATTTACAAAGGATTTCCTCGCTTCAGTTGTGGGCTGCATGATTTTTCACAATCATGAAAAATTACAGTAAAGCCACAAATGGTGCCATTTTTATTTTCGAATTTTTAAGTATGATTTTTCTGTTCTGAGATTTTGACCTTGTACAGCAGGGTTCCTCCCCATCAAAGGCATATCAAAGGCATGGATAGAGTATGGATTATAGTAAAAACACTATGCCCCGCTATCTAAATGCGAATGCTAACGTCCGGCTGCGTCGATGGGTTCTAATCAAAATAAAAAATGGAGTTATTTCCTGCCCGACTGATTCGGTCAGACGGGGTTGCTTTACCACGAAAGTTTAGTGGAAAAACTTATTGAAGAACGTGTATCGCTTTTTCATCTTTCGCGATAAATCTTCCGACAGGAATTGCAAATTTTTCCAAACCGTTTTGCCGGAAAAGTTCTTTTACTTCGTCAACCGAGCCTGGGTCAACAGCAATTAACAATCCCCCGTTCGTTTGCGGATCGGGCAAAATTGAAAAAGCTTGCATCACATTTACGCCTTTTTCAAAACTGATTTTGTTGCTGTAACTGTTCCAGTTTCTATAGGTGGCATCCGGAATTATTCTTTTCGAAAGATATTCAGCAGCTCCTCCGGCAATGGATACCGCTGAATAAGTAAGCTCTGCAGATAATCCGCTTCCTTCGGCCATTTCAGAAAGATGGCCGGCAAGCCCAAAGCCGGTGACATCGGTCATTGCCGTCACGCCACTGATTTCGCCTAACCTGCTCCCAATAGAATTCAATGAAGTCATTTGGTGAATCAAAATGTTGAGATCATCATCTTTTAACACACCTCTTTTTTGTGCGGTGGATAAAATACCCACTCCTATGGGTTTGGTCAAAAAAATCTGGTCTCCCTCCCTTGCCGTATCATTTCTTTTCAAATGGGTAATTGAAATCATCCCATTGACCGACAAGCCAAAAAAAGGCTCGGCAGAATCGATGCTGTGTCCCCCGGCCAATGCTATTCCGGCCTCTGAGCATATAGTTCGCGCACCCTCCATCACCTCTTTTGCAAGAGAGGCTGAAAGATGGTCTACCGGCCATCCGAGAATCGCTAGTGCCAGCACAGGCTTTCCTCCCATAGCGTATACATCGCTGATGGCATTGGCGGCCGCTATGCGTCCAAAATCAAACGCATCATCCACAATGGGCATAAAATAATCCGTGGTGGAAATTAAAGCCTGGCCGTTGCCAAGGTCATACACGGCAGCATCATCCCTGCTGTTATTTCCAACTATCAGATTATTTCCGGGAAATGAAAACTGTGAACTGAGAATCTCTTCCAATACATTCGGTGAAATTTTACAACCACAACCGGCTCCTCTCGAATATTGAGTGAGCTTTATTTTTTCTTTGGTTTCAGGATTTTCCAATCAGTTATTCTTTTTTTCTAATTAAAATAATTTTTGAATTTTTATTCATATCGCCACTAAAACGGATCTCATAAATTTTTGAGCCTTCCCTGATCACCAGCAGCCCTGTGTTCGGAGGAATACTTCCCAGGTTTTCGGCGTACAAAACTACTGAAACTGAATCCCCCATATCCGGTGTAAGATAGATGGTTTTATTATAAGCTTTTTCCAATAATCCCACACGCGGAATCGCTACTTTGCCGTTTATTAAAACACTCACAGTGTCGCCGTCCACGGTTCCATTATCATATAATGAAAAAACGAGGCTATCCTGGGCTACTACTACAGTTCTGATCGTTTCCAGTTTTCTTTTTGAAACATCAGCGCCTGCTGTCGGGTTTGCTTTTTGAATGCTAAGTAGTTCTTCCTGTGCACGCTTTTGCCTTTCAGTTTCTTCTTTCGCTTTTTGGGCTTTTGCAAGAGCATCTTTTTCAGCTAATTGACGGGCTTGATCTTCCCTCGCCTCCTGGTCTCTCGCCGCCTGTGCCCTTGCTGCCTGTTCTTGTGCAATTTGCTGTTTTTCCTGTTCTTCTTTTGCCTGTTGCTCGCGGTATAATTTTATTCGCTCCGCCCTCGCAAGTTCCTCCTGTTGCTTTTTTAAAGAATCGTCTTTAGCTTTTTGTGCCTTGGCAAGTGCGTCCAGTTCCTGTTGTTTACGGATAGAATCTTCCCTTGCCTTTTGCGCCTTGGCAAGCGCATCCAGTTCCTGCTGTTTTCTTATAGAATCTTCCTTGGCTCTTTGTGCTTTGGCAAGCGCGTCTAATTCCTGTTGCTTGCGGATGGAATCTTCCCTTGCCTTTTGCGCCTTGGCAAGCGCGTCTAGTTCCTGTTGTTTGCGGAGCGAATCTTCCCTTGCTTTTTGTGCTTTAGCAAGCGCATCTGTTTCCTGTTGTTTGCGGAGCGAATCTTCCCTTGATTTTTGTGCTTTAGCAAGCGCGTCCAATTGCTGTTGTTTGCGGATAGAATCTTCCCTGGCTTTTTGTGCCTTGGCAAGCGCGTTTAATTCCTGTTGTTTGCGGATAGAATCTTCCCTGGCTTTTGTATCTGCTGCAACCGTATTAGGGGTAGCCGCCAAAAATGCCAGGTTATCGGCTAATCCCAAATCTTCCAACTTTTTTACGATAGGCGTGGCCTGTGGATCTTTCTTTTTTTCCAGCATTATGGTTCCGGTAAGCGGCCTGTATTGCCTGGTGGCATTGGTCCTCCAGGTACCGCTTAACACAGGAACTCCATTGTGGGTGGATATGTTTAACGAGGCAAACATTTTAACTCCCTTCGGAGGCGGTTCCGGAAAATTATTATAAACAAATTTCTCATCTTCAAAAGTAATTTCGTCATTTTTGATTTTAATTTTAACCTGTTTTACCCCCACATTATCTCCATTTTCAGACGCAAAAATAGTATGGGAAAAGCCTTCCGTTTTACCTTTAGCATTATCTATGACCAGCTCAAATGGGATATATTGTTTAGTGGTGTCGTTGTAAAGCCTGCCTGTATACACGCCAGCCACATCCTGGCAAAAACCATAAAAGGGTAACATGTATAACACAAAGAAACAAACCCGCAGTTTACCTGTAAATTTTTTATGACGCATAAAATGTTAGTCCTTATGGTGAAGACGGCTTGTGAACCACCCTAAAGTATTCAAAAATACATTATTGTTCAGGTAAAAGCAATGCATTATTTTTTGCCACATTTGGTAAGCTAATCTTATGAATTAGTGAATCCAGGTTATCCCGGTTTAAAAGGCTTTGGGCATACATTTTATCGTAGTATTTCAGTAGAATAGAAAATGCGTTTCTGACATTTCCCTGCTCTATAAATTGTAACACATTTTTTGTTTCCAAACCTCCTAGCCTTTTCCTGATTTTTAAAACACATTCGATGAGTGACTCGCTTTCAAAAACGCCGTAAGTTTTTACGATATAGTCAAGCCGTTTTTCAAATGGAATATCCAAAAAATACAATTGACTCTGCCGCATCTGCAACCAGAATGGCTTAGGAATTCCAACAGTGCCGATATGCGCGCTTTCATCCTCTAACCAGATTGGGCCTGGTTTATCGTCTTTCAATGAGATGTTCCATAACTGAACTGCTAATAAATTTTCAAACATTTCAGCGCCGGGCTGCAGTGCTTCTCCAAGGCTGCCGAAGGCTGAACCTTTATGCTGGGCCATAGCTTCAAGGTCGATGACTTTTTCACCATTCGCTGCTAATTCTTTCAGCACTTCAGTTTTGCCTGAGCCCGTGAATCCACCCAAAATGTTTAATTCGTATGGTTTTTCAAATTGCGCGAGCACCCATCTCCTAAACGATTTGTAGCCGCCCCTCAGCAAATAAATTTTATAGCCATATAAATTTAAAAGCCACGCCACTGCTTCGCTTCGCATGCCTCCCCGCCAGCAATGCACTAAAAACGTCTTGCCTGCATCATCCTTCTGCTTTTTATCTATATAAATTTTCTCGACCTCACCGGGAATGATTTTCATTCTTTCTGAAAAATAATTCAACCCATGATCGACCGCAATTTGCCGGCTTTGCCTTGTGTACGCCGTGCCTATTATTTTTCTTTGTTCATCCGTAAAAATGGGAACAGGAAATGCACCGGGAATGTGGGCATGCGTATATTCAGCCGGGCTTCTCACATCCAGAACCGGAAAAGACTGTGAGAGTTCCAAAAATCTTTCGACATCAATTTTTTGAATGGGCATGACTCATTTTTTTGATAATCAAAAATTGTGCTTAGCGGAGTGTATTTAATTCAAGCCCGATCTGATTATTTTCAGGTCGTATCGTAAGAACGGCTTTGGCGCTGGCAGTTGCAAAGGAACCGCTTTTAGCATTAACCGAATACTTCATTCCTTCAAATTCGGCATCAATTTTATGAGGGCTAATTTTTTTAAAAGGAAGCACCGCACCGGATGCAGTCGTCAATTCAAGAAACCAGTTAATGGATTCTTTTCCGGTGAATTGTATCTTTATATTTTCTTCATCCAAATCCATGATAATCATTCCATCGAAAGAGGTAGGCCATGAAATATGCAACTGATTTCCTGTGCCGGAAATTTTTGGTTTCTCACCTTTCATTAAAATTTCTTTCCCGTTTACCATCGCTTTAAACGCCATGCCTGCAAGCATTTGCGTGGAACTCCATTTGTTTCCGTCAACAAAAGGAAGCGTGAAGAAAGACGCTTTTGTCGAGGTAGATTTTTGGGTTAAATAAGAAGATGCGAGACTTTCATTGAACAAATGAATATCACGAAAACGTAATGTGCCATCTTCCCAAAGTAAATTGGCGCGATAAAAACGGCTGTCGTACCAAACGGTTCGAACATCGTCATTCTTTACGTCATCATTTACTGTGACTGATGTTGCCGGAGTCACTTTAAAATTTTGCCGGAACCATTTTCCGGATTCAGCCAGGGTTTCGACTTTAATCTTATTTTCATCTCTCAATTTTGCAATCAAGGGCATTTGAATGTCAAATCCTTTTTTCATGGCTTCCCAGGTAAAAGAGTTTTCCTGCCCGGCCTGCACGTAAGCATAATTCAGGCATTCGCCTTGCGTAAATTGATTAAAATACCAGTTTACCCACGCAGAATCTCCTCCGCCAAATTTATAAACCGGCTCAAGCGTAACCACGCCCTGCCGTTCATTACCTAAGCCATTATCATATTGCCTCACAGGGTCGCTTCCCAGCATCCTGAAAATGGGCACAGGAATTTGATTCGCGGCATATTGAGCAGGCATATACGCATTTTTCCTGCTCGGATAATAGGCCTGATTCCAATAGCCGCCCCATAAAGTGTATCCATCAGTGCCGATTTGGTCTTTGCAATTGCATGAAGCCACAATTCCATATTGCTTATATAAATAATTGAGCGTATAGGCATCTATAAACCATGAACCAACCGAGGACGGATAATGCCCAAAAATTTTTTTGAATTGCTTCATGTAGGTATCGGCCAGCTTCTTTCTTTCTTCAATAGAATAAGCGGTAGCAAAATCAACATCGGCGCGCGGATCCCATGAAGAATTGCCGCGCCATTTGAGACCTGCATCCAATACGAAAGGCCTGGGCATTTCCCACCAGGCACCAATTTCAAAAGAATCTGAAGGAAGTTTTTTTAGTAATTTCTGGTAACGGATATCCATTAAAGCATCATATTGCAATAAGAAAGTGCCTTTGAGCTTGTATTTTCTCATGATATCTATCTGGCTCACTACGGTTTGATAAAGCACCTCCTCCGTAATTTTAGCGTCTCTTGGTTCTGTTAACCGAATGAAATTGATAATGTTTACAATTTTGGGAGCGCTGTGTGTAGAAGTGAAGCGCGGTTTTCTTTCGGAAAAGGAAAATGAAATGAAGCAAATACTCAGTAAAGCAAGAAATAGTGCAAAATCTTTTTTTGGGTTCATGGTCTTAATTTTCGAAATTATTTTTCGGGGTGCAGCCGGCAAATTACATTTTGTTGGATGAATTACTCCACCTCTTTCATCCGCACCGTAAAATGCCGCAAGGCCGGCGCCTCATATTCTATTTGCAGGCCTTTTATTTTTTCACGCTTTTGAAAAACGTCTATAATTACTTCGGCCACATAATCGATATGGCTTTGGGTATATACCCGGCGCGGTATAGCCAGCCTAACCAGTTCCATTATCGATGGAATCAAGTTACCTGTCGCATCATATTTTCCAAACATCAATGAACCAATTTCAACTCCCCTGATTCCTCCTTCAATAAACAATGCACCCACCAGCGCCTGGCCGGGATATTGCTCCACCGGAATATGGGGCAGCATGGCTTTGGCGTCAATATAAACGGCATGGCCGCCTGCAGGCCGGATTACCGGCACGTTTGCGTTGATCAATTTTTCTGTAAGATATTCTATACTCCTTATCCTGTATTGCAAATAACTTTCGTCCATAACCTCCGTTAATCCGATGGCAATGGCTTCCAAATCCCTTCCGGCAAGCCCCCCATAAGTGGGAAAACCTTCGGTAATAATTAGCAAATTTCTGAATTGTACTGCCAGTTCTTCGTTTCGCAAAGCAATAAATCCCCCGATATTGGCAAAAGCATCTTTTTTGGCACTCATCGTGCAGCCATCTGCATACGAAAACAATTCACGGGCAATTTCAGGTATGGATTTTTTGGCATACCCTTCTTCGCGGATCTTTATAAAATAACAATTCTCCGCAAAACGGCATGCATCAATAAACAAAGGGATTCCATACTTTTTGCAGATTGATTTTACTTCCCGGATGTTTTTCATGCTCACTGGCTGTCCGCCTCCCGAATTATTGGTGACAGTAATCATGCATAATGGAATATTGTCAGAACCTTTTTCTTTAATAAATGTTTCTAAAGCCTGTATATCCACGTTGCCTTTGAAAGGAGCGGGTATTGAAGGGATTTTACCTTCACTACATAAAAAGTCTATTCCTTCAGCGCCTGAAAATTCAACATTTGCGCGTGTGGTATCAAACAAGGTATTGCTCAAAATATATTTTCCTTTACCACCTGTAACCGTAAATAATATTTTTTCAGCCGCACGTCCCTGGTGAGCCGGAATCACAATTGGCATCCCTGTAATATCGCGGACTGTTTTTTCAAAATGAAAAAAACTCTTGCTGCCGGCATAAGATTCATCACCTGTCATAATGCCTGCCCATTGGGCGCTGCTCATCGCGCTGGTGCCACTATCCGTCAGCAGGTCAATCAATACATTATCCGCATGAATCAAAAATGGATTATAGGCCGCATCTTTTATAATTTTTTTTCGCTGCTCCCTTGTAGTAAAATATATGGGTTCAACCGATTTTATCTTAAAGGGCTCAATGATAGTTTTCATGAAAAATAATATTATAATAAGGAAAATTATTGTTGCGAATGGAAGGTAATCTTTTACAAAAGTTACCCGAAGAAGAAGAAGAAAAATCAGGTGGGTTTCTTTATAATATTGATCCAGAGCAGCATCATAAAACAAAAATAAGTTATTTGAAAAAGCTACCATACCTGCGCCTTCTTTAAAATAAAAATTGCAGTATTTGTTGCTTTACTGCCTTTCAAACGGTTTTGCAACGGCATTATACGATTACAGTTTAAATTTGCGTTTCTGTGCATCACGGGAAGATTTGCATAAAAAATTTGACACCATGGATAAGCTGATTCACGAGGAGGAAAAATTTAAAGCCATATTTCAAAATGCTTCGCTTGGAATACTTGTAATAAACCACGACGGCAATATCACACTTGCAAATAATTACCTGCTCACCGAATTCGGATATGATGATCTGGACGAGCTTATCGGCAAGAAAATGGAAATTCTTATCCCGTCGAGGTACAGGCAGGTGCATGTAGCTGAGCGAAATCATTTTATGGAACAGCCGGCCAGCAGGCCAATGGGCATCGGGCGGGAACTATTTGGCCTCACAAAAGATGGCCGGGAGATTCCAGTAGAAGTGAGCCTAAGTAATTACACCGATGAACTGGGCACCTTTTCCATTGCATTTATTATGAACATTACCGCCAGGGTAAAAGCGCAGAGCATTTTAAAACAGCAGCGGCTGCAACTGGCCGCCATGAACAAGGAAATGGAATCGTTGAATGCCGAGCTGGAAAAAAAAGTGGCAGCACGAACCGCTATCCTCCAGGAAACATTGAAAAAGCTGGAAGAGTCAAGAGATGAGCTTACAAAAGCGTTAAGTAAGGAAAAAGATTTAGGAGATATGAAAAGTGCATTTGTATCAATGGCTTCCCACGAATTCAGAACACCGCTGAGCACGATACTTTCTTCAGCTTCCCTGCTTGCCAAATACAAGCTCACCTCCGAGCAGGAAAAACGCGATAAGCACATCCAGCGTATCAAATCATCGGTTTTAAACCTGAATAACATCCTTAATGAATTTTTATCTTTGGGCAAGATAGAAGATGGAAAAATTATCCGCCACGAATCCAATTTTGATCTAAAGGAAATGGTATCGCAGCAGGTAAACGAGATGACCGAATTTTTTAAGAAAGGCCAGAAAGTGATTTATACGCACACCGGCAACCAAACCGTTTTTCTTGATGAAGTATTGTTTAAAAATATTCTTATCAATCTTCTCTCCAATGCTGCCAAATTTTCTGAGGAAAATAAGCCGATTAAAGTGACAACGGAAGTAACAGATAAAGAAATAAAATTTTGTGTAAAAGATGAGGGCATGGGCATTTCAACTAAGGACCAGGAAAATTTATTCCAGATATTCTATCGTGCTTCCAACGCTATCAATATTCCCGGCACGGGCCTCGGGCTGCATATTGTGGCGAAATATGTGGAGATGATGAATGGTAAAATAGAATTAAAAAGTAAACTCAATAAAGGAACAGAAATAAATATAATCTTTGCACAATGACAAAAATTTTATTAGTCGAAGACAATAACGACATAAGAGAAAATACCTGCGAAATTCTTGAAATGGCAAATTACCAGGTGTCCTCAGCAGCCAATGGCAAAGCGGGATACGAGCTGGCTCTAAAATTTCAGCCGGATCTTATTGTTTGTGATATCATGATGCCCGTGCTGGATGGATATGGCCTTCTGCACCTCATAAATAAAAATGAAAACTTAAAAAGCATTCCGTTTATTTTTTTGACCGCCAAAACCGAACGCAACGATTTCAGACGAGGAATGGAAATGGGTGCAGACGACTATATTACCAAACCTTTTACTGATATTGAATTATTGAATGCCATTGAAAGCCGCCTCCAGAAAGCGAAAGCGCAAATGAGCCGTGCCCAGGCCGCCAATAAACTTCATGATTTTTTTGATGAAATAAAAAATGAGGATGCGCTTGATAAATTGACCAATTCACAAATGATCAATCATTTCAAAAAAAAGCAACGTGTGTATGCTGAGGGAAACCATCCACACAGTTTGTATTATTTAACTTCCGGAAAGATAAGAACTTATAAAATCAACGACCTTGGCAAGGAACTTACCACCAGCTTATATAATGAAGGTGATTTTTTTGGATACAACGCCCTTCTTGAAAATACGGCGTACAAAGAAACTGCAGAAACGCTGGAAGAATCCGATATTACAATAATTGGCCGCGAAGATTTTGAAATCCTGGTAAACAATAATAAAAAAGTAGCGCAAAAATTTATCAAACTGCTGGCCCATGATGTAGCTGAAAAAGAAGAACAGCTTATAAGCCTTGCATACAATTCGCTCAGAAAAAGAGTTGCCGATGCCATCATAAACCTTTCTAGAAAATATAAAAAAGAAGACTCTGCAGATTTTACGATTAACATCTCTCGTGAGGACCTGGCACACATTGCCGGCACCACTACCGAATCGCTGATAAGAACACTCAGCGATTTCAAAAATGAAAAACTGATAGAGGCTGAGGCCGGTTATGTAAAAGTTTTAAATGAAAAAAAGTTGAAAGATATGTTGAATTAAATTGAAAGCGCCTGCAGCATTGTTTGATTAAAAGCTGCCGAAATACGAATGAAATTTTTTTCAAACCTAAGGATTTCATCACGAAGGATATGATGATTATTTAAGATATCAGGCGCGTTTTCATTCCCATCTTCCAGCCAATCCAGATACTGCCGCACATTTCTAAGCAGCGTTTTTAAAGTGTCATCCTCTAATAAAAATTCATTTTGAAAACGCTCGGCACGCTGTAAAAATTTTTTATCCTCGCTGCTGTCTACTAACTCACTCAGCCGGTATTTAAGCAATGCATTTTCCTGTCGATAAAACTCAATAAGCCTTAGCCACGACATTAGCTCGTGTTTTAATTGTTCGC
The DNA here is from genome assembly GCA_051954975.1 of Ginsengibacter sp. Lineage (GTDB taxonomy): Bacteria > Bacteroidota > Bacteroidia > Chitinophagales > Chitinophagaceae > Ginsengibacter. The sequence continues at coordinate 729,353 of JBQCHE010000003.1, forward strand.
TTATTTCTTTTCGTGGTTTTATCATTGCAAGAGCAAAATTGAAAATAAGTACGCGACCGGCAAATGAGCGCAGGCAATTGCTTTCATGATAACAATCATGCAGAAAAAACTACGCTTTATCGTCGTTCTGATTAGGCTGTTTGCTCATGATAAAAATAAAAAACGTTATTTTTTTTCGTTTACTGTTAAAAACCTGCCAAATTTAACATCAGCAAAAAGAGGCAGGCAATTTGTAATCTTTGAGTATGCCTCAGCTTATTTCTTTTACTGATAAAGGTCTTTATTGCCAGGCAGGCAATTTTTATATTGATCCGTGGCTACCGGTGGAGAGAGCGGTTATAACGCACGGCCACAGCGATCATGCACGTTTTGGAAATCAATTTTACCTGTGCCATAAATTCACCAAACCGATTCTGCAATTGCGATTGGGAAATAACCATTATCAAACGGTGGAATGGAACGAAACGATTTTTATGAATGGCGTGAAAATTTCATTTCATCCTGCAGGACATATCATTGGGTCTTCACAAATTCGTCTCGAATACCAGGGTGAGGTTTGGGTAGTAAGCGGTGATTATAAAAGAGAAGACGATGGCATCAGCGGCAAATTTGAGCCTATTAAATGCCATGCCTTTATTACTGAATCTACTTTTGGTTTGCCGATTTTTCGGTGGAAGCCACAGCAGGAAATTTACAATGACATCATCAACTGGATTACTAAAAATAAGGAGAACGGCAAAGCAAGTATCCTGATTGCTTACAGCCTCGGGAAGTCGCAGCGTGTATTACAGGCGCTCAAAGAAACCACACAAACGATTTACGCTCATGGAGCAATTTACAATATGCAACAAACTTTTATTGATGCCGGTTGGGATTTGAATCCTGTTGTAAGGATCACTCCTGAAACTCCAAAAGAATTGTTGAAAGAAACTGTTGTGATAGCGCCGCCAGGTGCCGAAGGAACATCATGGATGAGAAAATTTTATCCTTATTCCACCGGCGTTTGCAGCGGTTGGATGCAAGTGAGAGGAAATGCGAGAAGAAGAAATGTGGACGCCGGATTTGCCTTAAGCGATCATGCAGATTGGAATTCATTAATAACAACAATCAAGGAAACAGGCGCTGAAAAAGTTTTTGTTACGCATGGCTTTCAATCGGCCTTGAGTCGCTATCTCAATGAAAAAAACATTGCCATCTCTGCAGAAGTAAAAACACAATTTGGTAATGAAGATGAAGAAGCCAATTCGCCGCTCGAAATCAAAAATGAAGAAGCCGAAAATGTATGAATGAAATTGTTGACATACAAAAAAATAATGGCTTGCAATTGTTTGCAGAGTTAGTGACGGAACTGAGTTCTTCCACAAAAACAAACGACAAATTGCAAAGCCTTGTTGACTATTTTGCAACCGGCCCCGATGAAGATAAAGTTTGGGTAATTGCGCTCTTCAGTGGACGAAGACCACGGCGATCGGTGAATTTAAAGCTCATGCGGCAATGGTGTATAGAACTTGCGCAAATTCCCGATTGGCTCTTTACCGAATGCCATCACACGGTTGGCGATTTTTCTGAAACATTGGCTTTGTTGCTTTCAAAAACCGAAACGCTTCAACGCGAAAATCAAAGTCTTTGTTATTATTTACAAAAACTAATTAGCATCGAAAAAGAAGATGAAGCCGTAAAGAAAAATTTTATTGTTGAGAGCTGGCAACAGATGAACGCCGAAGAAAAATTTGTCTTTAATAAACTGATTACCGGAGCTTTTCGCGTTGGTGTTTCGCAAAAAACCATCGTGAACGCGTTGGCAAAAGTGGTGGACGTTTCTCCTTCAATTATTGCACACAGAATCAGTGGAAATTGGGATCCGCTTACCACTTCATTTAACGATTTGTTAAGCGAAACCGCTGCTGTTACTGACTTTTCAAAGCCTTATCCATTTTATCTTGCCTATGCGATTGACGATTCTGTTGAAAATCTGGGTGAGCCGGAATTGTGGCAGGCCGAATGGAAATGGGATGGAATCCGCGGGCAAATGATCAAAAGAAATAACGAATTATTTGTGTGGAGCAGAGGCGAAGAACTGATGACGGATAAATTTCCGGAGTATTTCATTTTGAAAGATTTGTTACCGGATGGAATTGTTTTAGATGGAGAAATCATTCCGGCTGTTGACGGCAGGCCTTTGCCCTTCGCGGTTTTGCAAACACGTATCGGAAGAAAAAACATTTCGAAGAAACAATTGCAGGAAGCGCCGATCAGTTTTTTTGCTTACGATGTTTTAGAATATAATTATGAAGATTGGCGGGAAAAACCTTTGATTGAAAGAAGAAATAAACTGGAAGAAATTCTTTCGTCTTTTCAAAATAAATCGATTCACATTTCTGAGAAAATAAATTTTGATTCATGGAATGAGCTAGCAGAAATCAGGAATGAATCACGAAACAGAAACAGCGAGGGAATCATGCTGAAAAGAAAAGATTCAGTTTATAAAGTTGGCAGAAAACGCGGTGACTGGTGGAAATGGAAAATCGATCCTTTGACAATTGATTGCGTCATGGTGTATGCGGCCAAAGGAAGTGGCAGAAGAAGCAATCTTTACACCGATTATACATTTGCCGTAAAAGATGGAGATCAATTAGTCACTTTTACAAAAGCGTATTCAGGATTGACTGATAAAGAATTTGCGCAGATCGATTATTTTGTAAAAAGGAATTCTTTAGAAAAATTCGGACCGGTAAGAACCGTAAAACCTGAATTGGTTTTTGAAATTGCTTTTGAAGGAATTGCAGCAAGCAATCGCCACAAAAGCGGAGTGGCGCTGCGCTTCCCAAGAATGAACAGATGGAGAAAAGATAAGACGGTGGATGAAATTAATACGTTGGATGATTTGAAAGAGATGCTGAGATTATATGGGAAGTGATTATTGAATTATTTTATTATTGAATTATTGTTGAATTGCTGAATGACTGAAGTTGAATTAAAAAATACAAAAGGATATGAGGTAATCAGCAAATGGCTTGCTGCAAAAGATTTTATTCCCTTTTCTTTCCAGGAAGAAACATGGCAACACATTATCAATCAAAAATCGGGATTAGTAAATGCACCAACAGGTTGCGGAAAAACTTTTTCGGTTTTTTTGGGCGCCATTATTTCTTTTATCAATTCGAATCCTGAAAATTATCTAACCAAAAATAAAAACGGCTTGCAACTTTTATGGGTCACGCCTTTGCGCGCGCTGGCAAAAGATATTGGACGTGCGATGGAAGAAGTGATTGAAGAACTGGGCATGAGTTGGAAAGTCGGCATTCGCAATGGTGACACGAGTTTGAGCGAGCGTGCAAAACAAAAAAGACAAATTCCGGAAGTGCTAATCATCACTCCTGAAAGCCTTCATCTTTTATTGGCACAAAAAAATTATCCGGAGATTTTTAAAACTTTAAAAATCATTGCTGTTGATGAATGGCATGAATTGTTGGGAAGCAAGCGTGGCGTGCAGGTAGAGCTTGCGTTATCAAGAATTATTGGTCAGAGATTGCAAGACAGTAAACTGACAAATAATGCAAATTTTGATTCTGCCGGCAGCTCAAGACCTTCAGCATTCAGCATTCAGCCTTCCGCATTAGATGTTTGGGGCATCAGTGCTACCATCGGAAATCTTCAGCAGGCCGAGGAAGTTTTGCTTTCTTCTCTTTCGCAAATCGGTTTGAAACAAAAAGATTTTAAAACAGTTACTGCTGTAATTGATAAGCCCATTCAAATTGAGTCGATTTTTCCTGATGAAATAGAAAAGTATCCATGGGCCGGCCATTTGGGAATTAAACTGGTTGAAAAAGTGATTCCTATTATCATGAAAAGCAAGACCACACTCATTTTTATCAACACGCGCGGCATGAGCGAAATGTGGTACCAGGCTTTGTTAAATGCTTGTCCGGATCTCGCCGGCTCTATTGCTTTGCATCATGGAAGCATCGAACAGGATCTTCGTTTTTGGGTGGAAGAAAACTTGCACACCGGAAAATTAAAAGCAGTGGTTTGCACTGCCAGTCTTGATCTCGGCGTTGATTTTCGTCCGGTTGAAACCGTGATCCAGGTAGGTTCTCCAAAAGGCGTTGCAAGATTTTTGCAAAGAGCTGGAAGAAGTGGTCATCGTCCGGGAGAAGTGAGTAAAGTTTATTTTCTACCCACACATTCCCTCGAATTAGTTGAAGCTGCTGCATTAAAAGAAGCGACGGAAAATAAATTAATTGAAAGCCGTGAGCCAAGGATTTTATGCTTCGATGTTTTAATTCAATATTTAAGTACGCTTGCAATTTCTGACGGCTTTTATCCTGGAAAAATTTTTAAAGAAATAAAATCCACTTATTGCTATCGCGAGATAACTGAAGAAGAGTGGCAACAAATTTTACAATTTATGACTGTTGGTGGTGTTGCGTTACAGCAATACGACGATTATAAAAAAATTGAAGTTATCAATGGCCTTTACAAAATAAACAACCGCAGAATTGCGATGCGACATCGCATGCATATTGGAACAATTGTGAGCGATCCGATGATGAAAGTAAAATTTTTGAGTGGTGGGTATGTAGGTGTTATTGAAGAATGGTTTATCGCTGGAATGCAGCCTGGCGATGTTTTTACGCTTGCAGGAAGAACACTGGAGTTTGTAATGATAAAAGACATGACGTGCATCGTCAAAAAATCAACTGCAAAAAAATCCAGGATACCAAGCTGGCAGGGAGGAAGAATGCCGCTTTCAGCCAATCTCGGTTTTATGCTTCGGAAAAAATTTGATGAAGCAGGCTTAGGAATTGAAAATGACAAATTGAGAGTTGAAAGAGAAGAAGAGCTGCAAATTCTAAAACCACTTTTTGAATTGCAGGAATATCTTTCACACATTCCAAAGAAAAACGAATTGCTAATCGAACAGATTGAAACCAAAGACGGCTTTCATCTCTTTGTTTTCCCATTTGAAGGAAGATTGGTGCATGAAGCCATGGCAGCCGTTTTGGCTTATCGCATCAGCAGAATCACGGCTATTACTTTTTCATTTGCGATGAACGATTATGGCTTTGAATTGTTAAGTGATCAACCGATACCGGTAGATGACAGCAATGTGTATGAACTTTTTTCTCCGGAGAATTTATTTCAAGATATTCAGCGAAGTTTGAACAGCGTTGAAATGGCGAAAAGAAAATTTCGCGATATCGCAGTAATTGGCGGATTGATATTTCAGGGCTTCCCGGGCGAACAAAAAAAAGCGCGTCATTTGCAATCTTCTGCTTCATTGCTGTTTAATGTTTTCTCCGAATATGAACCACAAAATTTATTGTTGCGACAGGCTTACAATGAAGTGATGGAGCAGCAAATGGAAGAACAGCGATTGCGCGATATGCTCCAAAGGATTCAAAAAAGCAAAATCATCATTACTTTTCCACGAAGATTAACACCCTTTTGTTTCCCCATAAAAGTGGACAGTATGCGTGAAGATCTTTCTTCAGAAAAACTGGAAGATAGAGTGAAGAGAATGCAATTACAATTGGAAAAATAAGTCCAGGCAATATTGGAAAACGGATTTATAAAATCAACAGCACATAATCTTTTCTATTACGGCGTATTTTATCCTGAGCATTTTTAAATTCCACCTGATAATTTTTTCAGGAAAATCAAATCAACAATATCTGTTATCGTGGTGAATAACAATGTTGCTGCTCCGCTGAAAATCTTAATACAGTAAAGCAAGGAACAATTCAGATTTTTATTCCGCTAATTATTCACCACGATATCCAGACAAAGCGATGGATTGATCAATATTTTAGAAATGATACACCACGGCCAATAAAAAATTTCCGGTCGTATTTATGCCGTCGCCATTTTGTTTTGTATAAATATTTCTTCCGGCGTTTTCAAATCGTATTTCAGGAATGATGGTAAGGTCATCAATAATGAAATTACTTGAAAACGTGGTTTCAAAAATAGAATCATCAAATCCAAGCACATTTTTTTTATCATTGAAAAGTTCTGTACGCAGGCAAAATGCTAACCAGCTATTGGGATTGGAATTTATATATAATGCATTCCCATACCAGCTTTTAGAGGCGTTCCATTTGCCAAATTCTTTTTCTTGCCGCCACTGAACAGAGCCATTATATCCCAAACTCCATTTTTGTGAAATGGAAAAGTTAAGAACCACATCGCCCTGGTAAAGTTTGGCCGAATCGCTACTTTTTCCACCCTGGTAATTCACCGCCAGGCGTACTTTGTCATCTTTGGAAGAAGTTGCAAATTGGGCAATCACCATTTTGGGAAGATTACTCGCATATTTTAAATCAGAAGGGTTGGCTATTCCTATCATGAAATTTGACTTTGCCGATAAAGCAACATCCGCTTTCAATCCCGTATGAAAAAACGGTCCGTAAGAAAAAAGGTAGCTCATGCTGTAATTTTTGTTTGCATACGCATCCACCGATTCATAACCCACATGAGTAGCCCAACTGCCCAGTGTGAATTTTAACTTTGAAGACGGAGAATAGGTAACAAATAATTGCTTGATAGCAATCGATGACTTTTCATCATTATAAGAAAATTCATCTGCTCTTTTTCCAAAACCAATATCAGCAAGCATCCCAACTTTGCCTACGTTGTGTTCGGCTTTGAAAGATACACTGCCCAGCTCAAATGAATTTTGCGAATTAGTGAAGCTCGTAAAATTATTATAGGGCTTTTGAGGATTATTAAAATCATACCTGTAATAGGCATCCGCACTTCCTGAAAGTTTAAAAAAAGCATTTTTTGTCGTGTCTTGCGATTTTGCACTGTTATAGATTACCAGGCAAAAGAAGGCCAGGCCAAGTTTTGTCAGCATTGAATAACTTTTTAAAGTGAAAAAATAAAGTCTAAAGTTCTATGGTGTTTTCTTCAATATGTAAGATTCCATTCTGCTTTACTAGCAAAGTACCCTGGAAATATTTTTCATCATGCTGAGTGGCATCAAGGCCTAACTCTTCATCTTCTTCGCTTACCCGCATAGGCATTACCCAATTGATGAATTTGAATATAGCATAGGAAGAGGCAAAACTATAAACCACTACGATGCCTAATCCTTTCAATTGAGTAAAGAAAAATGCGGGATTTCCATAAAATAAGCCATCGTTTCCTCCAGCATTAATGGTTTTGGTAGCGAAAACGCCTGTAAGAATCATGCCTACAATACCCCCGATACCGTGGCAGGGAAACACATCAAGTGTGTCATCCAAAGGAGATTTGGATTTATAATAAACAGCTATATTAGAAATGATAGAAGCAACCACTCCGATAAAAATACTTTGTGGAATAGCTACAAAGCCCGACGCGGGTGTGATAGCAACCAAACCTACGACAGCGCCAATACAGAATCCCAGCACGGAAGGTTTTTTTCCTCTCAAAACATCAAAAAACATCCAGGCTAAACCAGCGGCAGCAGCAGAAGTATTTGTAGTGGCAAACGCAGAAACGGCCAAATGGTTGGCTGCCATGGCAGAACCAGCATTAAAACCAAACCAGCCGAACCATAAAAGGCCAGTTCCAATTAGTACATAGGGAATATTTGCGGGAGGAATTTCTTTGTGCTCAATGTGCACCTTTCTTCTTTTTAAAACAATGGCTCCTGCAAGGGCGGCGCAACCTGCTGAAATGTGAACTACGGTTCCACCGGCAAAGTCCAGGACTCCCATTTTAAATAAAAAGCCATCGGGGTTCCATGTCCAGTGGGCAATCGGCGCATATACAAACAAACTAAACAGGACAATGAAAAGTATATAAGAAGAAAATCTTGTTCTTTCTGCTACCGCTCCTACTACCAAACTGGGCGTAATGATGGCAAACATCAATTGAAAAAGTGCAAATAATAATAATGGGATAGTTGGAGCCAGAGACCATGGCTGGCCTGAATTTATTCCCTTGAAAAAAAGGTGTGTAAATGGATTTCCTATAATGCCGCCGATTGAATCTCCAAAAGCCAGGCTATACCCCACCATTATCCATAACACACTTACTATGCCTGCGGCAACAAAACTCTTAATCATGGTAGAGAGCACGTTTTTTCTATGAACCATTCCCCCATAAAAAAAGGCAAGTCCGGGTGTCATCAAAAAAACAAGAGCAGTAGCCACGAGCAACCAGGTCATATCGGCCGGGACATATTGGCCTTTACCATTAAATTCAGGAAGCGAAGGAACAAATAATGCGGCGCAGGCAATTACCAATAGAACCGCAAAAGGTACAGTTTTAGACAGATTAATTTTTTTCATATCCATTTAATTTTTACCAAAACTAAATGAATAATTCAAAAAACGTAAAAAAAAATCACATTTTTATTTTAATAATATTATATCATAGACATAAAATAATGAAAACATAATAGTTGTGAAGAAGTGATCATTATATTTTTTTAATTTTAATGTATTAGCAAAGCGACAAATAAACCCAATTTTTATTTATAAGTTCATATAGGTTTGTAGGGCCTTCACGTAATTCTCAAAAGCTTCTTTGCCTGCAGGGGTAATTTTACACAGCGTTTGCGGATAGTTATTGTTGAATTGTTTTTGAATTTCGATATAGCCTGCTTCTTTTAATTTGCTGATTTGAACGCTGAGATTGCCCGAAGTAGCATTGGTCTTTTCTTTTAAATAAGAAAATTCTGCTTCTTCGATACTGGTTAAAATCGACATAACAGCCAGCCGCAACTGCGAATGCAATATGGGGTCTAATTCTTTAAACTGCATTATTTTGAATTACAATGAACATATATTTTACTTACGAGCCTCTCAAATAAATCACTTATACCGCGATACAAAATATTCCATTGCGCCTTTACCGCAATCAGGCGAAATATCGGATGAGGGTTTAAAATTATCAAAAAGAACTTTTGATTTCCCTAACAACTTTTGATGAGCGCTGTTTCAGAATTATCTTCTCTTAAAATTGCGATCGCTTTTGAGATTGACGAACCCGCTTCATCCAGCAATGGCTTCTCTGGTAGGCACCGCCTGGCTTCTCAATGCGTCCGTCGTTAGCACTAAGAGGCATAATTAATAGGGCAGCCATTATGTTTTTTCAACATCGTTTATTCGTTTAAAATTATTGGCCAATCCTTCATAATTGTCTTTCGGCATCGATCAATCCAACTGTGAAATTTGCTTTCATCGCCCTCGTCATGTAAGGCTTTGCGCAAAAGTAAACGCGGAAATGGTACTTAATGCAGCCAGAAAAATTGTTTATTTCATTTTAATAGTTTTGAGAATCATAGATACCCTCTTTGGTTGGTTTAATAAATATTACTTGTTTTTAACTTTATTATACTCTTTTTCGGCAAAAGAGTTTTGACTTTTATAAACAGATAAATAATGAAACAACACACCAATGCCCCAGCCAATCATTGGCCACACCGGCCAGGGTACCTTTTCAATTCGCGCGATGGGCGTTGGAGTATTTTTCAGGCTGAGATACCAGACCGTCCAGAAAAAAATATTCATGATAAAATAAATAAGCACATGATATTTAAATCCTGCTCTTTTCTGCGCTGCTTTCCATAATTCCGGATCTCTGATTTCCTTTTCCATATCTTAATCTTTAGGTTTTAAAATAAATAACCCAAACACCTCAAATGCCATACCTGATATTTCTTATCGCTCTTTTCGCCTTGCATTCTGCTTTCGGCTTTCAGCTTCCTGTTGCGTGTTGCTTTCGGCTTTCAGCTTTACAAATGATTATTAATCTCATCTTGTGTGCGGTCAATCCCAAGGTTCACAAAATATCCAATAAAAATAGATCTTCTGGAAGCGGCTTAACCGCTAAATTTATTTTGCCCCGTTGCTGAAAACTTAAGCCGACCCATTTTTAAATATTTTTATTGCTCCTGATTTTTCTACTGATTTTTACCTGGCTTATTAGATTTGAACTCATAAAAACAAGAAAAAGAATGCTTAAAATCTCCATTATTTATAAATAAGGCATAAAAATAAATTAGTTTATAATATAAATTGAATATTTTTTATAATTACTTTGATAACTGCCAATGTAGAATTTATGGTTTATAAACCATTGAAAGTCAATATTAAATGAATTCACAACGCTATTTGCTCTTATATGTGAAGGGTTAGAAAAATTATTCACATCGCCGAAATTTAATTTGTTTATCTCTCTGCAATTTGTAATTTAGCAATAGAATTTAATGGGTTAGTAAGTACAAAGAGCTGGTAGAATTACCGGCTCTTTTACTTTTTTATAAGTAACAGATTTAAAAAGACGGTTGTCATAAAATATATTCTATCGAACTAAAACAATCGAAAATCTTTTTGTAAAAAAGAATTGGATAGTATGCATAAGCAATAATGCAATGTCAGTAAAAGCATAAATATTCAATATTCTTTTTTTACATCAGGGAATTAATTTGCACATTCGCAAATCATAGTAGTACATTAATTAAATGAGCAAAACTAAAACGGCATTTTTTTGTAGCAACTGCGGACAAGAAAGTGCAAAGTGGATCGGTAAATGTCCTTCATGCAACGAGTGGAATACTTTTGTGGAAGAAGTGATTGTAAAAGGAAATGAAAAGCCTGTATCTGAATGGAAAGAATTTTCTGCTTTGAGTGGAGGTATTAAAACCATTTCGCTTCAGGACGTAATCAGCGGTGAAGAAAAAAGAATTATTACAAACGATAAAGAACTCAATCGTGTTCTCGGCGGCGGTATTGTTCTAGGAAGTATCGTTTTAATTGCTGGCGAACCTGGAATCGGGAAATCAACACTTTTTTTACAGGCCACTTTGCAAATGCAAAATATTCGCACCTTGTATATAAGCGGCGAAGAAAGTGAGCAGCAAATAAAGATGCGGGCAGACAGGTTGCAAATCAACAATGATAATTTTTTCCTTTTAACAGAAACCAATACACAAACCATTTTTAAAGAAATCAAAAAGCTAAAGCCGCAGTTAGTAATTGTTGACTCCATACAAACCGTCCAATCGCCTTATATAGAATCGTCGCCAGGGAGCGTATCGCAAATCAGAGAAAGCGCCGCAGAGCTTCAGCGGTTTGCCAAAGAAACTAATACACCAGTATTTTTAATTGGTCACATCACAAAAGATGGAAGCATTGCCGGACCAAAAATTCTGGAGCACATGGTAGACACCGTTTTGCAATTTGAAGGCGACCGGCATTATACCTACCGGATTTTACGAACATTAAAGAACAGGTTCGGTTCCACATCCGAGTTGGGAATTTATGAAATGACCAGTGAGGGAATGAAAGAAGTTTCTAATCCTTCAGAAATATTGATTACCCAAAAAGAAGAGCAGCTAAGCGGCGTGGCTATCGGCGCTACGATGGAAGGAATTCGACCTTTATTGATTGAAGTGCAGGCTTTGGTAACACAAAGTGTCTATGGAACCCCTCAAAGAACAAATACCGGTTTTGATTTACGAAGGTTACAATTGCTGTTGGCAGTTCTAGAAAAGCGTGGCGGTTTTCATTTTGGTGTAAAAGATGTTTTTATAAATATTGCAGGCGGATTAAAAGTAGAAGACCCATCCATTGATTTGGCCGTATTGAGCGCTTTGCTCTCTTCTTATGAAGATGTGGCGCTTCCCATGCAAATCTGTTTTTCAGGCGAGGTTGGTTTAAGTGGTGAAATAAGAGCGGTCAATCGTATTGAACAGCGAATTGCCGAAGCGGAAAAATTAGGATTTGAAAAAATTATTGTGAGTAAATACAACACTAAAGGGTTAGGGAAAAATAAATTCAACATTGAAGTGATTTCTTTGGGGAAAGTGGAAGAGCTGTACCGGTATTTGTTTTAATCTGCCAAAAAGAAAAACAATCTCATCACCGCATCAAAATAGAAATCGGTATTATTTGTTTCTTTACTATATGCAAATTGAATTGTTAGCAAGAATCAAATCCGGAATCATTTAATTGGCGTAATAGTAACCGGCCCGGCCAATCCTGATTTCACTGGCTTCCATTTTGATGCATCAAATAAGCCATCTTTACCGCGATCTTGCGGAAGCTTTGCAGCAAAATTGATGTTATTGAATTTCTTCCAGTAAACGTGATTCTTATCCAAATCAATTATTCGGTTAGCCATGCTATTAGCTACTTTAATCTCAAGCACATTGTCTTCTTTCAAATCTTTACGATTGAGCTTACATGAAAATACCGGGCCGATAACGGTAGCCACTTTTTTTGAGTTCAGGTATACTTCAGCACTTTCATGCACGTCGCCAAGGCTCAATAAAAAATGCGCTGCCTTTGATAGCGGCATTTTAAAATGAGTAACATACGATGCAGTACCTGAAAATACCTGGTAAGACGTGTCCTTGAAATCCGTCCATAGCTGTAAATGATCCAGTTGAAGCTTTTCAGGTAAAACAGGGCCGCCGCTTAAGAATGTTACAGCCCATTTGCCATTAAGTTGCATAGGTTGGCCTGTCCTTTCAAGATAAGGATAAGCGGTTTCCTTCATCGCATTCTTCGATGTTTGCACGATGATACTTTCACCTGGTTCAAGTTGCAAAAAAACGGATGAACTGCCGTTGGTATTTTTTCTAAACCGCGCTACGCCACTATCTCCCGACATTGGGTGATAAAGCGCCGCCCCGTTCGCCCTCGTTTGTACATTCACCCAGCCCTCAAAAAATTTGTCACTCCGGTTGGCGACGAAATAAAATTCGGAGCCGTCTTCACTTTGCCTTCTTGCATATTCAAGTCCGCTATCTACCATCTTCTCACGACGGATACCGGCAAGCTGAAGTGCTTGCATTAAATCTGCTGACAAATAAATTTTTCCCTTGCCTGTTTCAGCCATTTCAGCGCCATTTTGGTTTTTATTGAAATGCATTTTGCTGATGAGATCACGGAATAAGTTCCGGTGCTGATCAAGCTCAGCATAGCCTGGCACATCCGTTGGCAATCCATTATAAAATATGACAGTAGCGCCGTTTTCAGCAAGACGTACCAATTTTTGCAGCGTGGAAGCCAGCATAAATTTAACGCCTGGTATCACAATAGTTTGATAGGAGACGCCGCCTGTTGCAATCTTTCCTTTCTCAACAAAAAGATTTTCTATCTGGCGGTCGGAAATATAATCAAATGCATAGCCTTTTTGCTGCATGGTGTCTGCAGCCAGCTCAAAAGATGTTCCGTTAAATCCAGGTTTCATGCCGTCAAAATGCAACAGTAATTGTTTGGAAGGCTCTGAATATTTATCATAAATAGGAAAATACAATAAAACATCATTGTCCGCTTTTCCGCTTTGCAAAAACGATTGCGTGCGGGCAACATACTCATTCAATTTTGAAAAATTATGCCAGAAAGGATTGGTTTGAGTAAATTCAACCGATGCATAAAAAAGCCTTCCGGGCCACGGTTCTGAGGCAGGCGAATAAGCAGTGCCGTGATAGAAAATGTGATTTACGCCGCCGATAAAATAAACGTCCAGCGCTTTTTTTACATCACTCAGTGAAGACAAAAAATGTTCCTTTAACCATGTAGCCGATTCTGATGATGCCAAAGGTTTGCCCATGATGTGAGCCGCGGAAGGCGCAAATTTAATGCGCAGTATTTCCGTTCCTTCCGTTTCAGGAATATCTACCACGCCATACAAATCCAGCGTATTGGCCGGGGATCCATGCGATTGATTGCGCACGATTTTGCCCTTACTATGCGCCCATTTATACCATTCTTTTGTGAAATCATTCAATATCAACTCATCAATAGTCATGCGATAATCACACACAATGCGATTGCTTCTTTCGGTCGGTGTATTGGTGAATAAATCAGGAAGGAATTTCCTGAGATCATATCCGCGCCTTTTTTTAAATTCATCAAAAAGCAAAGGCGTATAATTTGATTGGCCCACCGCATCATCCACCTCATACGAATCATTAAAAAAACCGCGCAAGTTGCTCAAATCACGCTCCTTAAAGGCGTCGTCAAAATAAGCGAGGTAATGATCTAATGCAGCCGATGAAAAATGATCAATCACATTCCCTTCACCGCCAGGGGCCGCGCGCTCTACCTGCTTTCCATGCCATCCCATAAAAAGAGCATAGAGTTTCCAATTGCCTTTCGGAGCCGTCCAATTCAATATACCCTGCTGATTTACTTTAGCCGTTAATTCAATCGTATCGCCCGCATCAGAATAGGCCATCAACACCTGCAAAGGTAGCGGACGTGCAAATTTTATCTGATCGATTGACAATTGCTGCAAGTCTTTATTGGCGGAAATAGGTTGTAAAATATCACCAATTGTTTTTTTAATAGGATGTTCCGTGCGCAACAGTGGCTGTTGAATGTATTGGATAGTATCCTTTAAAGTTTCACCTCCGCTTAAGCTGTAGGTTTTATACACCATATCCTTGCAGGCATCTTCGTCTCCGATCCATGGGCCGCCAAATGGCCAGCCGGTAGCATTTGCCAGGTCAATTCCCAGGTTTAGTTGTTTGGCTTTTTGCAATGTATAATCAAACATATCCATCCACTTTGGTGAAAGGAAATTGATGTATTGATCTTCTTCATTTTGCACGCCATAAATCGCTGTAAGTTCCAGCCCGCCAAGTCCTGCATCATGATATTGCTGCATGGCTGTGGCAAGATCATTTTTGTTCACTTCACTGCCCAGCCACCACCATCGTGTCCAGGGCTTTGTTTGTTCAGTAATGGTGGGCCACTTGATTTGAGCCGAAACGTAATGGATAAAAAAGACAGTAAATGAAAGAATAATCGCTTTTTTCATTTTCTAAAATTAATCTGTTGAAGGTTAAGATTGTTTCTTTTGATTTGCACCAGGCGATAAGTACGTTAATTAAACAAAAATGAACGTGTGCATGTAAATATATTTTTTCAAATAACAAACTGCATCCTGCTCTATACTGAATGAATAAGGATTTTATTTCAACCGGCAATGATTCACTTTATCAAAATAAAAAACACGATTAAAAATGGCTTTACTGCAAATGGAAATTTAACACCGACATGTAAAACAGCAAATGGAGTGAAGGATGTAAAATCGTATATGCATCATCGTTAGTTCATAATTTCTATCTACAAATTTGTTTATCCAGCAAAGCAATCACTTCGGATGCTTTTTCATAAACTGAATTGAGCTGGCTTACATGGGAAGGAGGCGCATATAAATTCATTTGTATTTCGTCCATTAAAGACGAAAGCATAAGCGAAGTATTGAGGGTAACGTTACATTTATCCAATTCTTCATTCACTCGCTTTTTTGATAACTCGCCTTCAGGCACTTTGAATTTACCTGATAAAAACTTTCTCAAAGAAGCATCCAATGTATGGTAAAAGCCATAGCTGTCCTGATCTGTAAGTTTTTGATGAACTTCCTTTAAAGGGTTTTCCGGAATGGCGAATTCTGTTTTTTTAATTTCATCATCCGCCGTAGCCTGATTTTTTAAATCATCAAGCTCAATATTTTTTTCAAGGTCATCGCCGCTTCTGCGCTTTTTTATCCAAACAAAAAGAATAGCCAAAATCACTAACACCACCAGCACAATACCTGAAATGATTTCAGTTTTTGTAGAAACAATGTCATCCGCAGAGGAAGAATTAGCGGCTCCTGATAAGCCATTCCGCGGAATACCCTTTCCCTTTGTTACCACCAAATTTAAAGGGGGCGTATGAAGAATTTTATAAGAAGAAGAAGCAGGATCGAAGTATGAAAATTCAATAGGATCAATAGAATATTTCCCCGGCTTTGAAACAGTAAATGGATATGAAAATGTTTTACTTCCCTGCATCGGCACCTGCTTCCTGTCTACATTGTCTTTCACTTTTGCATCGTATCCATCGATGCCATCGGGCCAATTAATTGCCGGAGCATTTATCAGTTGAATATTTCCTTTGCCAGTAACCGTAAGCTTTAAAACGCCCGCATCATCAGTGGTGAATTTATCTTTTTCAAGCGAGGCCCCGATGGAAAATTCGCCAACTGCACCCCGAAAATCCGCCGGTTTATTTTCTGCCGGAAGAGGTTTTACGTTGATGACTTCAGCGGGCGATTTTAAGGTAACATTTTTCTCAACCAGGCCTTCAGGCGGAATAGCATCCTGGCCAAAATTCTGAAAGATGTCGAAAAATCCACCCCTGTCGCGACGGTTGAGATACGCAGCTTTTACGAACGTTACTTTATTTGTAGACGTCATCGAACCCAAAGTAATATCTCCTGATTGCAACGGATACAATTCCACTTTACGGATGTTATATACATTGTATTTTCTGCCATTGTACTCCTGAACGGTCGAGTTGCTTGAAACATCCAAATCGTTTACAGAAAATCCATTGAAAGACGGCACATCAGTGATGGTGGTTTCTGAAGGCAAGCGTGTATAAAGCTGATAGGTAGCTACAACAGGTTCACCTACGTAGCATGATTTTTTGCTCACATTCAGCCTGATGAATAAATTTTTTGCAGTCTTTTCTTCCACATTTTCATTCGGCTTTAAAATATAATCATCAAACTGGCGGGTAGACGGAGCCGAAGGCAAATCGAAAGTTAAGGGTGGAAACGGAGGCAAATTTTGTTGAAGGCCCGGGGGCTGCGACGACGCTACAGAGCCTTTCACCACTGTTATAGTAACGGGACGGGTAGAAAGATGCTGGCCATCAGCCACGGCCGTAGCGGATCCGATGGTAAATGTGCCTGTACTGCTGGGAGCCAAAGTATAGCCGAGCGCCACATAACTGCTGATTTTACCATTGATATTAGATTGGCTGCTTTCCTGGTTGGGCCCTGAAACAATCGTAAAATTTTTAAAATCAGGAGATACAATACTTTCTACATTGGCGGCATTTTCTACTTTGAATTTTATTTGCAAAACATCCTCTTTACCTATTTTTTTTTCAGGGCAAACTACGCTGAATTTTACCTGTGCCTCGGTAATCTTGGGATTTAGAAATGCCGGAAGGAAAACAAAAAAAATTAAGCCGATTTTAAACGTAGATTGTAAAAATGTTATCATTTTTCCATGAAAAGCTGAATTACAAAAGTAGCAGCTATTGAATTTAAAAAAAGGTTAATAGCACCGGTTATGTTAAAAGCCATGTTAAGGTAAATCTCCCAAAACGGGGCGAATCACAATATCTTCGACACAGGCCTGAACCGAAAGTTGTGACGTAGCATACACCAAATTAGCAATGTCTTTTACTTCTATCATTCTTTGAGGTGGATAGCCGGAACCTTCCCATGAGGCCGTATAAACAGCGCCCGGATAAACCGCTGTTACTTTAATATGAAACGGTTTCATTTCCTCACGAAGGTTTTTGCTGAAACCTGCCAGGGCAAATTTGCTGATGCTATACGATCCGCCATTTGCATAAGATGTGAAAGAAGCAATGGAACACATATTGAAAATATGGCCGGATTTTCTTTCTATCATTTTTGGTATCAACGCTCTTGTCAGGTGATACGCAGAATATAAGTTCACTTCTATCATTTGCTCCAGGTTTCCTTCCGGCTCGTTGTATACACTTCCCGGAACAAAAAGCCCCGCATTATTAATCAATACATCGATATCTGTTTTCTTTTGCAAAAGCCATTGCGCAAATTGTAAAACTTGCTCTTTTTTAGCAAGGTCAGCCACAAAATATTCAACAGAGGCACTGTACCTTGCCTTCAGGTCATCAACTGTTTCTATAAGGTCTTTCCTGGTTCGGGAACAAATAAACAGGTTATGATTGGCGGAGGCAAATTTTTCGGCCATAGCTTTTCCCATACCTTTGCTGCCACCGGTAATTACAATATTCATATTTATAATACGTTTTATTAGGCGGACAAATCTAAAAAATTTTAATCCGGTATTTTAAAATAGAGATTCGTTGAAATATAAACACATTTTTTTTGATCTTGACCACACCCTCTGGGATTTTGACGCCAACGCGGAAGAATCGTTGACAGAACTGTACGGTTACTTCAGGCTCGAATCAATGGCCATAGGCTCTTTTAGCCAATTTTACCAGATTTACCTTAACCACAACAAGTTACTCTGGAGCCGGTATGAAAAAGGATATATTTCCGTAGACGAATTAAAATGGAGAAGAATGTGGCGCACTTTGCTGGATTTCAAAATAGCAGATGAAAAGCTGGCGAAAGATATGAGTGAATATTTTTTACAACTCCTTCCTACTAAAAAGAAAGTGTTTGATTATACTTACGAAATCCTGGAGTATTTGACTGATAAAAAATATTCGCTGCATCTTATCACTAACGGGTTTGAAAAAACACAACGGCTAAAGCTAAATAGTTCCGATCTTTTAAAATATTTCACGCATATTGTCACTTCTGAATGCTCCAATTCAGTGAAGCCAAAAAAGGAAATTTTTGAGTTTGCGCTGAACAAGGCAAAATGTAAGAACGAAGAAGGCATAATGATTGGAGATAATCCCGAAGCAGATATTTTTGGAGCGCTGAATGCCGGTATGGACGCGGTTTTTGTGAATCATACAGATGAAAAGTGTAATACCTGTCCCACTTATACCATTAAAAACCTGAAGGAACTCGAAACTATTTTATAAGCTTTATCAGCTTCCCATCATTTTTTTATTAAACTCTTTTGAATTGCCTTTTGGGATAGACAGCGAAGCCCAATTATTATCCAGGCACATTTTTCCGACATAAACAATTTGTCCTACGTGATTTGAGTAATGAGCTATTTGCCTGGTGATGGCGTCACCTACGGTTTGCGGTTCATTCCTGATAAAAATAGTTTTAGCAAGATCTTCTTCTTTCAAAGCATCCAAAGCATTAAAAACACAATTCCATCCTGCGTTCCATTTTTGAATCAATTCTTCCTTTGATTCGACGGCTTTTTCAAATTCATCATCCCTGTTGCGCCATGGCTTTTCACCATCTTCTATAAGAAAATTAGTCCACCTGGAAATCATGTTTCCACTTAAGTGCCGGATAATCATGGCAACGCTATTGCTGTTTTCATTATACTGCCATAGAAGGTGCTCCTGGCTTAGCTGTAGAAGCGTCTTGTCTCCGAGCCCCTTTTGTTGATTGAAATATTTTTTTGCGCCTTCCAAAAAACTGAATGACATATAGTACGGTTAAAATAAAAATTGAACAAATTTGTTCGTTTGCTGTATCATTTAATCTTCTTCACAAACTCTTACGCAACGATTAAAGCTTTCAGAAAGCGAAATCAAAGTTTCTGTCCTTTCTATTCCTTTAATTTTTTGAAGGTCATCGTGCAGCACCTTCCTAAGCTGGTTAATGTCTTTACAAACAACTTCGATATACATACTGTAATTTCCCGTAGTGTAGTTCAGCCTTATTATTTCGGGAATTTTTTGTAACTCTTCAGCCACCGCATCATACAACGAACTTTTCTCAAGAAAAATACCCACAAAGGCAGTAATATCATACCCAAGAAGACCGAGGTTTACTTTTAATTTTTTACCTTTGACAATTCCAAGTTCTTCAAGTTTTTTGATTCGCACGTGGATAGTACCGCCGCTCACGAACAGTTTTTTTCCAAGTTCAGCGTAAGGTGTCTCGGCGTTTTCCAGCATTTCCTGGATGATTTTTAGATCCAGTTTATCAATATTAAATTTCCCCGCCATAAAAAGTTTTTTTATTTAGAAATATACTACGAAAATAAGGCTTTAATTGAATGAATTCTATATTTTAATAATTTTGTTTAAAAAACTTTTCTATTAAGCGTGTTTATATTAGATTTGCATCAGATTAGTTCTTAAAAATTGTGGGGTGATGAAATTTTTGGCAGACATGCCCTCTTGTCTCGGGGGTGAGGATAACAGGACAAACATAGCATAGAGCCGTTCCGACTAAAATCGGAGCGACCAGGGTCGACCACTCAACTTTGTGCTACGGCTAACTGCCTCGTGAAGGTTCGAGCCCTTCCCCTACAGCACTGAAAAACCTTTGTGGGAAACCGCAAAGGTTTTTTTTTGGCCGTCCACAAAAAATTTTTAGAAAAACAGGATGAAACTATCTTGCAAACTCTTTTATTTTTCGTTCTTTAATCCACAGGATGTTCAGTATCATTTCAGGGAGTATCATTTTGAGCCTTTTGCATGCCACCATTCCAAATCATTGGTTGCCCGTAATTGCTATTGGCCGCAAACAAAATTGGACAGTAGGTGAAGTAACGCAGGTTACTTTTATTTCAGCAATAGCCCATGGTTTAAGCACAATTATTATTGGCTTTGCACTCAGCATTCTGGGGTCGACAATGGCCGATGAAATTGAAAATTTCAGTCATTTCGTTGCGCCGGTTATCCTGATTGGTTTAGGCATTCTGTTTATTTACCGGCATCATCATCACAAACATTTCCATCTTAACGAGGCGGTCAAAAAAAAGACTTCAAAAAAAAGAATTGTTATCGCCCTGGTGCTCGCGATGTTTTTATCGCCCTGCATGGAAATTGAGGCCTATTTTTTATTGGCCGGAAGCCAGCAGCCATGGGTTATCTGGTTTATTGCAGCCTTATATCTTATCATTACTACGGGAGGAATGGTACTGCTGGTAACATTTGCGTACAAAGGCATTCTGAAACTAAACTGGCACAGAATGGAACACAGTGCAGGAATCATTACCGGCGCAACGCTGGTGGCAACCGGTATACTGGCGGTTTTTATACACTAAAATTTAGCAATAATTACTCCAATTGGATCTTTGTGTTTTTATTATTAGCGCTTAAGTTTGCATCTATTTTAAAAAAATGAAAGTTACAGAACATATAAACGGGGCCAAAGAAACCAAAATTTCATTTGAAATTCTTCCGCCATTAAAAGGAAAAACTATTGAATCGATTTATAATCATTTAGATCCTTTGATGGAATTCAATCCTGCTTTTATCAATGTAACTTATCACCGCAGCGAACAGGTTTTTAAAAAGAAACCTGACGGAACGTTTGAAAAAATCGAGATACGTAAACGGCCAGGCACCGTGGGCATTTGCGCTGCGATAATGAATCATTATAAAATTGATGCTGTTCCGCACCTGATTTGTGGGGGCTTTAATGTGCAGGAAACTGAAAACGCCCTGATTGATCTCGCCTTCCTCGGCATTGATAACGTTTTGCTTCTGAGGGGCGATGCCTCAAAAAATGAAGCGGTATTTGAACCGGAAGAAAATGGTCATGCTTATGCAATAGATCTCATTAAGCAGGCAGTTAATCTTAATCATGGTATTTATCTTGAAGATGATATCAGGGATGGAAACAAAACCAATTTTTGCATTGGCGTGGCAGGTTACCCTGAAAAGCATTTTGAAGCGCCCAACCTCCAGAGCGACTTGAATTATTTAAAAATGAAAGTAGACGCCGGGGCCGACTACATTACCACTCAAATGTTTTTCGATAACAATAAATATTTTGAATTTGTAAAAAATTGCAGGGCGATAGGCATTACCATTCCTATAATTCCGGGATTAAAACC
This sequence comes from Ginsengibacter sp., assembly GCA_051954975.1. GTDB lineage: Bacteria > Bacteroidota > Bacteroidia > Chitinophagales > Chitinophagaceae > Ginsengibacter. The sequence goes on from JBQCHE010000003.1 coordinate 750,810, forward strand.
CCTCACGTCTAAAAAGCAATTGAATGTATTGCCAAGAATTTTTCACGTGGATATTCCCAATGAGCTCAGTAATGAAATCATGAAGTGCAAAACCGATGCAGAGGTAGAAATTGTAGGCACTGAATGGCTGGTTCAGCAATCGAAAGAACTTAAAAAAGCCGGCGTTCCGGTATTGCATTATTACACGTTGGGAAAACCGCATGTAGTAGTAAACGTGGCAAGGCAGATTGCTTAACCTGAAAGCTTTAGAAAATCATAAAATATAAAACAGCCTTTTTTGCCAGTTTACTAAAAAATCAAAAAATAGTATGGTCTGTTTTTGGAAATAAAACAGCCGGTGTTTTGAATACCGGCTGTCTTATTATATGGTTCTTGAAATTATCTTTTATGAAGTGGAATACCTAGAGAAATGCTGACAGTTCTGTATTTATTTTTATTGTTTTCGCTATTGTCAGTCTGGGTAGAGTTAATCTTCGCCAATCCTAATCCGTAATTCACTTTTAGGATCACGCTGTTTAAATCGAAACCTCCTCCCACATTTACACCATAATCAAATCTTTTTAATTTATTGAAACTGGCATCTTCCTGCTGATTTGTGGATGGGTTATCGTTGTTGAATTCAATGTCATGGGACGATTTTGTAACATTCCCCATAATTTTTGTTTCTGTTTTAGATTTTCCACCTATCCCCATCGCAATATAGGGGCCTGCATTGAAAAAAATATTTGAGCTGCTTTGAAGCGGCAATCTCACCACAAAGTTTACGGGCAATTGTAGATAAAGAGGATTGAATTTCGTCTTTATATAATTATCATCGGTCGAAGAAGTAATGTAGGTATCGGCTTTTGCACCCTCGCCTTCCAGCAGCAAGCCTGCTTCGAGAGCGATAGGTTCAGCGTCGTTGGAACGCGCCATTATGCCGGCATTGAAGGTGGTCAGCAAATTACTTTTTTGAGTAGCTCCCGAATTGGATGTTGAAATATTTGCAAGATTTACTCCTCCCTGGATGTAGACCTTTTGTGATGTAGCAGTTGTGAATAATCCGGCGCAAAGCACCAGAACAGATAATTTCTTCATTACTTTAGTTTTTAGTTTTTAATGAGTTATGATTCCGATGACAAACTTTTCCAAAAAGTTTGCCACCGAAGGCAAAGAAAAAAACTAATTTGATAAAGATTTGCTAAAAGCAAAATATGAAGATGACAAGATGCAATATTATTTGCCTTGCAAAAGCGATTGAAAAACCTTTCCGTTTACAGTAACCGGGTATTTTTTTCTAAGTTGGCTGATCCATTTTTGCTCAAGATAATTTTGGTAGTCGTTTATAACAAGTCCTTTTGCATCATCGAAATTTCTTTGCTGATCGCCGGGATATAATTTTATAATTTTTGCAAACACAGCAGTTCCATCGTTTTTATTGATTACCGGCAGCGTTATCAAACCTTCAGCAAATGCAGTTCTTTCAACTACGGGTATCTGGCCTAACTCGAAGCGGCCTGAATCTGCCTGCACAGCAAACCTATTTTCATTCACAATTTCTCTCCAATTGCGTCTCTTCTGTAGTTCCGCAATTATTTCTTTGGCAACGGCGGCCGTACTGCATGAAAAAATAATTGCGTCTGCACTCGCACTCCAGGTGTATTTATTTTTATGTTTTTGAAAATATTCCCTAAGGGCTGCGGTATCTGAAGAAGCCTTATTCCAGATCTTCCGTTGCATGATTTCAAACAGCAGGTTTCCCTCTTTAAATTCATCAATTTGTGCCTTGAAAGACGGATTGTATTTTTCGAGCTGAGAAGCATAATTTTCAACTGTATATTCATCAACAAAAGCAGGCCACAATCGGCTGTAGGTTCTTTCAGCATCTTCGTCCCATTGTCGGTTTAAGCTTTTCAGGTACAAAAGCCAATCGGCAACTTTTACTTTTTGGCCGTTATTAAATTTAAACAACATTGTAGATTTATTTACTGACCCGGAAATGATTGGTTTATTTTGCAGCAATGCGCTGTCGGTTACTTTCCACAAATCAGGTTTTGCTACAGTTTCATTTTTCAAGCCGATTACAGGTTTTATTTCCTTAATAAATTTTTCCTTGGCTATTTGTTCTCTGCTGTCGTTTAAAACCTGTTGTTTTAAACTATGCAAATAATTTTCATTGTCTTTTGATGCAGGCACCGGCGCAGCAGCAATTCTTTTCAGGATGTGATATCCGAATTGCGTTTCAAACGGCGCTAAAATTTCTCCATCGCGCGTGAGTGCGAAAGCATGATTTTCAAATGAAGAGTCATATTTGGCAGTACCAAACTCCGGGATCAAGCCGCCATTCATATATGTATTGCGGTCATCGCTGTATTTTTTGGCCAATTCTTCAAAATCACTTCCATTTTGAAGCGCCTTGTAAACCGAATCAGCCAGTAATTTCTGTTTACTCCTTTGAGCAGATTCACCTGCAGGTACCGCAAATAAAATTTGGGCTACCGTTATTTTACCCACTGCATGCCTTTCACCGACATTCCTAAAAATAAAATATCCGTCTTTTGCAGGAAAAGGTGGACTCGCCTGCCCGGGCTTCAAAGCATACACCACATTTTCAAATCGATAAGGCAGCGTAAATACGGTAATATAGCCCACATCTTCTTTCTGCGCCTGCATCTGGTTAGAGGCATTGAATGCCTGAATCACCTCCGCATCATTTTTTGCTTTGTTTAATTGCGCAGATAAATCCTGAATCTTTTTCAAGGCTTTCGATGAATCTCTTTCTGCGGAAGTATTTATAAAATAGTAAACAGCATGAATATCCTTTTGACTTCTTTCGAAAGCCTCATTTTCTAATTTTTGAATTTCATCGGTATCGGTGAGATAATTTTTCTTTACCTGGTCGCGAAAATTTTGAAGATCGGCGATAAGCGAAGGCAACGTATCCAGGCGTAATTCCTTAGCCGCCTGCACTTTCAATTTAAAGTTGATATACAGATCAAGATATTCGCGCAACGCCTTTGAAGTAGCAACAGAGTCGGTTTTATTTTTATTATAGGCATTTAAAAATTCTGTCGCGCTTACCTGGTGGTTTCCATAAGTAAAAAGAGTCTGAGCAAAAGAAAAGCAGGTGAATAACAAACACAAAAAAACAAGAGCCGGTTTTTTCATAAACGGTTATTATAGGATGAATGGGCATTACGCCTGGGGTCCGCCATTTTCTTTACATTATTTTTTATCGGATTGCGCAGTTTGATTTTTTACTTTTACATCCAGTAAATCATCAAGCTGCTCCATCGTCAATTTTTTAGCTATTATTTTTTTGTCTTTATCTAACAAATAAAGTGTGGGTGTTTGCGTCACATCGAATAGCTGCTTATAAGAAGGCTGCTTTGCCTGCTCTACCATTTTTCGCTGCGCTTCAGTCTCATAAACATTTATCCAGTTTCCAAGATTTTTTTCCCTGATAAACTTTTTCCATAGATCAAAATCTTTGGGCTCGGTAAGTACGCCATACATTTTTACGCCTTCATTTTTCCATTTGGCATTGTAAATAGAATCCAGCCGTGGCACTTCATGTTGGCAGTGGCCACACGACGGATCCCAAAAAACCACAACGGTATAATTGGCTTTTATGTTGTATAAGGGTTTTTCTGCTCCACTGGAATCTACCATTTGAAGATTTGCCGCCTGTTCGCCAATCAAATTAGACATCAGCATGTACGCCCTGTCAGAAATGGTTTTCATTTGCTTTTCATTCAGCCAGTCAGAAACACCTTTGGAATGATATTTATTAAATAAATGAACAAACACTGCATCTTGCCCCATGTACTTCGGGTAAATGTATTCATCGGTGAGCCAGTTCAGTAAAAATTTATACATCTCCGGCGCAGAGCGTGAAAGAAGCAACAGGTAATCCGCATCTTTAATAATAGAATCCGGCGATTGGGGAATTACATTTTCAAAGTATTGCTGCAGCTTAGGTAAGAAGAAAGGCGTGCGAATGATACGGTCATCCATAAACGTAATTCCATCCCAATAATGCTTTTTGTAATATTGATAATTAGCCAATGAATCTTCATGCGTTACGGGATGCGTATCAGGAACCTGCACCGGCTTCATGCTTTGAAATAGCGAAGCAAGCATGGACTCAGGATGTTCCTTTATAATTTTTTCGCGATAATCGTTCAATTCATTATTTAATTTCTTATAATTATTTTCATGAAGTGCGCTGTCGGCTTTGGTTTTGGAAGTTTGGTAGGCTTCCAATTCTTTATGCAATAATTTTCCTTTCTCATCAATATATTTTTGATACGCCTGGAAAAGTCCGTTTTCTTCAGCGCCGCTGACGGTGGATGATTTGATCATCTCAGCAGTATCCGGAATAGAAATATTAATTATTTGTTGCTTTGCTACCAGGAAGTCTAATAATTTGCTTTTTCCGGGCAAAACGACGGAATACACCCCGGGAAGCATTTTCTTTGCGCCTGAAAAAACCGCCACGCCTTTTGCATTTACAATGGCAGAATCCTGCACATTCATATTCTTGCCATAATAATAGGTAAGGTAAGCCAGGCCGCCATTATATTGCGGAGCGCTTAAGGTGATTTTATAAGCCTGGGCGCCTGCAAACGAATAAGCAAAAACAGAAAAGACAAGGGCAAAAAATATTTTCATGGTTTCAAAAAATAAGAAACAAAATTATTGAATTTGAATCTGAAATATTATTGAAGAGTAATAGTTAACATTTTAGTTGTGGCGACCTGCGGTCAATAATCCAAACGAAAAATCTTTTAGTTTATTCTTAAAAGTTTGTCAATTAATTATAACAAACGGCACCAACATCTTTTATTTTTGCAACCGTGAAAAGAAAAAAAATACTCCTGCAAAATATCGCTGTAACCGGTTACGCAGCCGAAGGAAAAGCATTGGCGAAGGTAGAAGGCAAAGTGATTTTTATTGAAGGCGCAGTTCCTGGCGATGTGGTGGATGTTTTATTAAGCAGGAATAAAAAAGATTGGGCAGAAGGAAGAGTTCAACAAATACATACTTTCTGTCCGGAAAGAGTGGTTCCATTTTGTATTCATTTTGGAATTTGCGGCGGATGCAAATGGCAAATGCTTCCGTATAAAAAGCAACTGGAATATAAGGAGCAGGAAGTAAGAGAGGTGATAAGAAGAATCGGCAAACTGCCGGATGTGCCGGTGCTTCCCATTCTTGGTTCTGAAAAAGACATCCATTACCGCAACAAGCTTGAGTTTACTTTCAGCAATAAAAAATTTCTCAGCAAAAATGAATTGGAAACTTTAGGGAAAGATGAATGGCCTGGCGGCGCGCTGGGATATCATGTTCCCAAATTGTATGATAAAATCATTGACATCACGGAATGCTGGCTGATGGATGATGTAAACAATATTATCCGCAATAGCTTACGCGAATTTGCAGAAAAAAATAAGTACAGCTATTACGACATCAAAGAACACAAAGGATTTTTAAGAAACGTCGTTATCCGCTATTGCACCACCGGCGAGCTGATGGTAAACCTGGTGTTTGGCAACGACGATAAAAAAGAAATTGAAAAAATCGCAAACTTTTTATTGGCAAAAGTTCCGGCCATTACGACGCTTGTTTATACCATCAACCAAAAATGGAACGACAGCCTTCACGATTTGGAACCGATTACTTTTTTCGGAAAAGGATTCGTAACCGAAAAACTCGGGGAATTTAATTTTAAAATTTCCCCGAAATCATTTTTTCAAACCAATACAAAGCAGGCTGAAGTATTATATAATGTGGTAAAGGATTTTGCTTCGCTAAAAGGAAATGAAACCGTGTACGACTTGTATTGCGGCACAGGAAGCATCGGCATTTTTCTAAGCAAAAAAGCAAAGAAAATAATTGGTGTGGATGTGATTGAAGAAGCCATCATGGATGCAAAAGAAAATGCCGCCTTAAATAATATCAGTTCGGCTTCTTTTTATGCCGGAGATGTAATTGAAATTTGCAATCATGAATTCTTTTCACATCATGGCAAAGCGGATGTAGTAATCGTAGATCCGCCCCGGGCAGGCCTTCACCCAAAATTGATAGACAAACTTTTGGAAATTGCTTCAGATAAAATTGTGTATGTCAGTTGCAACGTTGCCACGCAGGCCAGAGACCTTCAGTTGCTGAGTGAAAAATATGTTGTTGAAAAAATTCAGCCCGTTGATATGTTTCCGCATACCCATCACATTGAATCCGTTGCATTGCTCACACTCAAAGAGATTGTTCCTCCTCTTTTAATTCAAGGATGAGATTAGCAATCAGGGCCGTCCAGCCGGTTTGATGACTGGCACCCAAACCACGAAGCGTATTTCCATGAAAATATTCATTAAATAAAACCAAATCTTTATTTTCTTCTTTTTTGTAAAACCAATTATAATCACCGTTGCAGGGCCTTTCATTGTCCTCATTTTTTTCAAAAATATGCAACAACCTTGCAGTAATATTTTTGCTTACTTCGGTTAATGATAAGTATTTGCCGGAGCCAACCGGGCACTCTACTTTTAAATCATCTTTGTAAAAAAAACCAAAAGTTTTAAGCGCATTTATAAATAAATAATTTACCGGCATCCACACAGGACCGCGCCAGTTGGAGTTGCCGCCAAACATATCGGAAGTTGAATCGCCGGGATCATACTGAATGGAATAGCTGTTGCCACCGTAATTTAAAGTATAGGGATTTTTCTCATAAAATTTTGAAAGAGCCCGTATGCCGCCATCGGATAAAAATTCCGATTCATCGAGCAATTTGTCACATAGATATTGCAACCTTTCTTTATTGACAAGAGACAACAAAGTCCAGTTAAAATCTTTTTTAACTTCACTGGGTAGATACAGGTGGTTTGCCCTTCGATAATCCCGGAACCATTTCATTCTTTTTGTAAAATCAGGAAGCTTTTCAAACACGCCCTTTTCAATAACGGTTACCGCAAACAAAGGCGAAAGCCCAACTACCGAACGAACGCGTAAAGGAAAAGCCTCCGATTTGTCGATAGACAAAACATCGTAAAAGAATTTGTCTTCCTCATCCCACAATCCGAGTTCATTAAGGGCTTCGGCAATGATTACAAAATGCTCATAAAATTTAGTGGCCGTATCTTCAAAAGAAGGATCATGCAACGCAATTTCCAGCGCAATATTCATCATGTCGAGCGCATACATGCCCATCCAGCTGGTGCCGTCGGCCTGTTCCAGGTAGGCGTTTCCCGGTAGAACCATGCTGCGGTTAAACAGCCCGATGTTATCAAGCCCGAGGAAACCTCCCTCAAAAATATTGTTGCCATTTTCATCTTTCCTGTTTATCCACCACGTAAAATTGATGATGAGTTTCTGGAAAATTTTCTTCAAAAATTCGATATCTGTTTTACCATAAATTGCTTGTTCGGTTTTATAAATCTGAAGCGCCGCAAAAGCGTGCACCGGCGGGTTCACATCACTAAAATTCCATTCGTAAGCCGGCAACTGCCCTTGCGGGTTCATATACCATTCGCGCATCAAAAGTGAAAGCTGGTGTTTGGCAAAGACAGGGTCAATCACTGCAAAGGTGATACAGTGAAATGCCATGTCCCATGCGGCATACCACGGATATTCCCAATTGTCAGGCATAGAAAGAATATCCTGGTTTTTTAAATATCTCCATGTGTGATTGCGGCCGTTTTTTCTTTCGGCAGAAACCGGTGTAATGCCATCACTCGTATTGAGCCATCTCACAAGGTCGTAATGATAGTATTGTTTGTTCCATAGAAGTCCAGCAAACGCCTGCCTTTGAATATTCTTTTGATCTTCGTTACTCGTATCAGGATGAATCGTTTCATAAAAAATGTCTGCTTCATTTTTTCTTTTTATAAAAATGTCTTTGAAATCAGCAGCAAAAGGCTCTTCTACATTTTTATCAGAAAGCCTGAGGAATACGGAAATTGATTTTTTGGAATCTATATCAAATTTATACACCGGCGAACACTTTGTTCCATATTTTCTTTCTTTCAGCTTTTCATAATTGGTGCCTTTGATGATGGCATCATGAAAAGCATCTTTAACAAATTCTGACGTATTGGGTTTATTAAAAAGCTTCTGAAAATTGGTTTCGTTTTCGGTAAAAAGCACCTCTTTTGCCTGGCCAAAATAGAGATAATAATCGCCAATGATATGGTTATGCGCGTAAACACATTCATCTGAAATCCAGTTGATGTATGGCTTATTATCTTCTCCTGCATATTGCCAGCTATTATAAAACCATAGTGTAGGCAAAAGAGTGATAGCAGCCTTTTCAGGTCCGCGGTTTACGATTTCTATTTTTATAAAAATATCTTCTTCGTCTTGCTTGGCATATTCTATAAATATATCAAAATATTTATCGTCGCTAAAAATTCCGGTGTCAAGAATTTCATATTCAGGCTGGTTCCTGTTACAACGCCCATTTTCTTCTACAAGATCTTCATACGGATAAGCCTGCTGTGGATATTTATACAGGTATTTCATGTAATAATGCGAAGGAAGATTATCAAGATAATAATACAATTCTTTCACATCTTCGCCATGGTTTCCCTGTTTGTTAGCCAGGCCAAATAATCGTTCTTTTAAAATCGAATCTTTACCGTTCCATAAGGCAATTGAAAAACACAATTGCTGCCTGTTGTCCGAAATTCCACCAAGGCCATCTTCGCCCCAGCGATATACGCGGCTGCGGGCATGATCATGAGGAAAATAAGCCCATGCATTTCCATCCTGGCTGTAGTCTTCTCTAACTGTGCCCCATTGCCGTTCTGTCAAATAAGGCCCCCACTTTTCGAGCGGAATTTCTTTGCGCGCATTGTCCTGGAGCCTTTCTAGTTCTTTATTTACCATTCTTTTTTTTATTATCCATTTTCAGTAAAACCGGGGAATAAAAGCATCCCGCCGTCAACAAATACGGTGGTTCCCACCATATAATCCGATTCATCGCTTGCGAGCCATACCGCCACTTTACCAATATCTGCCGGATCGCCAATTCTTTTGTAAGGAATCAGCGTTAATAATTTTTCTGCTGCTTCGGGCGTGCTCCATGCATCGTAATTTATGGGCGTTTTTATTGCGCCCGGCCCTATCGCATTTACACGGATTTTTTTGGGAGCCAGTTCCTGCGCCATGCTTTTCATCATCATCTCAATGCCACCCTTGCTTGCAGCATAATTTACGTGGCCAGCCCATGGAATAATCTGATGAACACTGCTCATGCATATAATTTTACCCGCCGCACAACTTCTTTCCGGCACTACGCCCCTCTTCAAAAATTCACGTACGGCTTCGCGCGAACATAAAAATTGTCCCGTTAAGTTTACATTAATTACCCACCGCCAATTTTCCAAAGTCATACTTTCAAACGACGAATCTCTTTGAATACCTGCATTGTTTACCAGGATGTCTATCGTTCCATATTTTTGATACATCTGCTGAAACATGGATTGCACTTCATCTTCCTTGCTAACATCGGCTTTGATGGCTATGGCGCTTCCGCCATTGGCTTCTATTTTCTTTACTACCGCATCAGCATTTTCGGGATGAGTGATATAATTCACCACTACATTTGCACCCGCATTGCCTAAAGCAATCGCCACCGCTTCACCAATGCCGCTATTAGCGCCGGTTACCAAAGCGCTTTGCCCTTTTAATTTAAGATTCGAAACCATTATTTTATTTTTTAAAGTGAGAAAAATTTTTTGTCAATCTCAAGCCTGTGGCAATCATTTTTGCCGGAGCGACTGGTCAAAAAGAAGCAAATCGTTAATAACTTTTATGAATCCGCTCCAATATTCTTTGTTCAAAGCCGTTTTTAAAGCAGAACGTGACAGCGTACATTTTTTCACAAAAAATTTAACTTATGAAAAATATGCTACCTCTGCTTTTTTTACTCTTTGCATGCGATGCTGTTTGCCAGGTAAATACGATTTTGCCTTCTGAAGCAACGGCTTTTTATCAAAACGCTATGCAGCATCTTAAGCCCGCCATCAGGAATTTAATCGAAAAAAATGCCAGCAAATTAACCGGCCAAAAGGTAAATACAGATAGCCTTATGCGCGAACTTCAAAAAGATCCGCTATTAAAAACCGCCAGCATAGGCGATTTGAAAGCGATAACGGTTTTGATTTTGGTGCAGGCATCCAAAAATGCCGATAATAATTTGAAAGAACTTGTGCTTCAGAAAAGAAATGACGGCAACAAAAATGATGCAGAAAAGGAAAAAGACAAACAATATGCCTCCGTGCTGCTTGAAAATAAAAGCGAAATCGCTCAGAAAGTATCCCTTATTATGGTACAAAATTCTATCTCACCTGAAATGACACTTGACAAATTTAAATAACCGGTTATTTACGCGCTTACTGTCTCTTTATCCGAAAAAAGTTTTAATTTAACTAAGTTGTTGATTTTCACTATCGGCTTTTATATTTTTGTATAATATTTTTTTATTTCGTTAAGGATTTCGCACGAATTGTTTTATATTTTTGCACACATGCTAAAGAGTGCCGTTTTTAAATTTTTATTGTCTTCTACGTTCCTGTTGTTTTTAGTAGCTGCGGCGGAGTCCCAGCAAACCGACAGTTCTTTCCGGCAAAAAAGTGATACGATAATAGTGCCTGAAACCGACACGGTGCATCTTCCTCCCGAGGATACTATTTTTCTAAGGCCGGTAGATACAACGCTGAGAATTAAAAATTTTAGTCCGTACTTTACGCTACATGTTGATTCTACGCTGGATTACCAATTTGAAATTAACAGGAATCCCGTAAATTATTATTGGTATTTAAAAAATCCTCCCGTTGGTTTAAAAATTAATAAAGACAATGGTGATTTGCATTTCAAGGCAGAAAAATCGTTTTTTTTATCTGGAAAGCTCAAATACGATATTCAATACAAGGTAAGAATTGGCGTTCAGAATCTGGATGACCCATCTGACCGCATGGACACAGCCTTTTCGATTTTATTTTATAATACCGACATTATTCGTTCTGTAATTAAACCGACAGTCAGCAATGACTTGTCCATCGATGAGGGCGATACGTTAAATTTCAAATTACAATGTGAGCAGGGCAGTTTTCCGCTGGAATCCATCACTTATTATTGTAATTATCCTATCCGGTCTACCACTCCTATCGCTTCCTGCGGCGACCAGTTTACCTGGGTCGCGCCGTTTGATTTCATAAAAGAAGATGAAAACGTAAAACAGAAATCCCTGATTATAAAATTTATTGGAGTAGATAAATTTTATAACCGCGATACGGCCGAAGTAAAAGTAATTGTAAACCAGGCAATCAATTATCCGCGCCGGTTAATGGAATATAGTAAGCTCGACAGTACCATACAGATTTACATTTTGCAGTTAAAAGCAACTTTCCGGGAGCTTGACAAAAAAATAAAGCACACAAAAAACACACGGACTACTTTTGACCTTACTTCAGCCAGTACTTCCCTGGGCGGCACGGTTTTTTCATCTATGGATGCGCCTGATATGAAAACCACAGGGAAAATTTTACCTAGTGTTGGCGTGGCGCTGGTGCCTGTGAAAGAGGCAGTTGCCCCAAATAAAAATGATGAATTGAATGCTGCTTCCCTAGTGAGAAACGATATAAAAAGGTTGCAATATTTATTGACCAACAATGCGCTGGTGGGCGATAAAGACCCTGAAATTGTAAATAAAACCGCAAAGATGAAAGATGAGCTGCAACAAATTCAGTTGCAATTAATTGACGTAACCATTGTTGACGACACCAGGAACAAAGAGGAATTGGATGAGTATTTTAATAATCCCAAGGTTAACAAAAAATACAGGCTTAAATCGAGGTAGCATTTACAGTAAACAATTAAATAATCGGTTTTTTTATCCGGCCTAAGGTACAGGATCGTGGCCATGCCCGCCCCATGGATGGCATCTTGCTATTCTTTTGATAGAAAGCCAGCCCCCTTTTATCGGTCCATATTTTTTAAAAGCTTCAAGGCTATATTGAGAACAGGTAGGCGTATAGCGGCACGAAGGTCCCAGCCATGGAGAAATAATCAGTTGATACATTTTTATAAGAGCGATAAAGGGAAAAGCGAATATTTGTTTCACTGATTTCATCTTCACAAAGGTACATTGTTCGCTGGCTTGGCAACTGAACAAACCATTTCTGCAAAATCCTGCACCTTTTAAAAGGATTTTTAATAAAAAATATACCTTATTTAATATGGCATTCATCAATCAAACCTTATCTTTGCGCAAAATTCAGAAGAAGTATGGGTTCAAAATTCATGAAGTCTTTGATGGTAGCGGTTTTCAGCCTTTTTTTAGGCGCATTTTCACAAAATACTTATGCGCAGGAAACCCATGAAGAACACAAGAACGCAGAAGAAAAATTTGATCCTACCACGTCCATACTCAATCACGTTCAGGATGCCTATGAATTCCACTTTTTTTCTATTGGTGATTTTCACGCTTCCATTTATTTACCCGTAATTCTGTATTCTCCTCAAAAAGGCCTGTCGGTATTTTCATCAAAACGATTTGGTCACAATCATGACCAAAGTTATGACGGCTACAAACTGGAGGGAGAAAATAAAATTGTGCCGGTAGATGAAGGCGTTACGGTATATGATTTTTCTTTGACAAGAAATGTAGTTCAAACGATATTTGCTTTAGCGCTCTTTACGATTGTGATGGTTAAAATCGGTAATAAATATAAGAAAGGCCATGGCGTGGTTTCAGCACCTTCAGGGGCACAGGGATTCCTGGAGCCGATTATTATTTTTATCCGCGACAATGTAGGAAAAGCCAACCTGGGGTCAAGATGGGAAAGATATATGCCCTATTTGCTTACCGTATTTTTCTTTATCCTCATTAATGCATTTTTCGGGATGATACCGGGCGCCGCCAACGTAGCGGGTAATATCGCTTTCACGCTCATACTGGGTCTTATTTCCCTTGTAGTGATACTTTTCAGTACAACCCCGCACTTCTGGAAACATATTATCTGGCCACCCGACGTACCTTTTTTGGTAAAGGTTATTTTGGTTCCCGTTGAACTGTTTGGACTGTTTGTGATTAAACCCGGTGCATTAATCATTCGTCTTTTTGCAAACATGGTAGCAGGACATATCGTTATCCTGGCTTTCATTTCGCTCATCTTTATTTTTGGCGAAATGAGTAAAGTTGCCGGTTTTGGATTTTCTCCGTTTTCCGTATTATTCGTAGTATTTGATTACTTCATTGAAATATTGGTTGCATTTATCCAGGCATTTATTTTCACGGTGCTTACCGCCATTTTCATCGGCCAAGGCTTTGAAGGAAGTGACCACGACGTAGCCAAAAACGATCATGCATTTTTATAAAGATTTTTATTCATATCAAAACCCAGATTTATGTCACTAATGACCTTGTTATTTGAAGCTGGATTCTCACACATGGGTGGAGCTATCGGCGCCGGTTTAGCTGCTGTCGGAGCAGGTATCGGTATTGGCCAGATAGGTAAAGGTGCAGTGGAAGGTATTGCACGCCAACCGGAGGCAGCTAACGAAATTCGTGCTAACATGATTCTTGCAGCAGCGTTGGTAGAAGGGGTTGCCCTGTTCGCTGTAATCGCAGGATTACTGGCTGTGTTAAAACCAGCAGTAGCAGCGTAAGCACTAATTTTTTACTGCATCCAAAGCACAGGGTGGAGGATGCAGTATTTTTAATTTTGGAATTGAATTAAATTATATAAACCATGGAACTTTTATCTCCTCATCTTGGCCTTATTCTCTGGACATTATTGGCTTTTTTAATTGTGCTTTTCATTCTGGGAAAGTATGCCTGGAAGCCTATTCTGAATTCTTTAAATGAAAGAGAAAAAAACATTTCTGATTCTATTCTTTCTGCCGAGAACATGCGAAAAGAAATGGAAAAAATGCATAGCGAAAATGAAGCGCTGTTGGCAAAGGCGCGCGAAGAAAGAAGCCAGATGATGAGGGAAGCAAAGGAAATGAAAGATAAAATCATCCAGGATGCAAAAGAACAAGCGCGCAACGAAACCAACAAAATAGTTGCAGACGCCCAAAGTGTTATCAATCAGCAAAAGATGGCCGCTATTGTTGACCTTAAAAACCAGGTAGGCAATTTGGTGCTTGAAGTAAGTGAAAAAGTGCTGCGCCGCGAATTAAGCAACAAGGAAGAACAGGAAAAATATATTCAGCAATTGGCTCAGAACATCGAGCTAAATTAATTTAACATGAATAATCCACGATTAGCACAGCGATACGCCAAAAGCCTTATTGATATTGCCACCCAATATAATAAGCTGGAAGAGGTCTATAACGATATTTCTTTTTTGAAGGCGATTGTTGTTAAAAACCGTGATTTTGTACTGATGCTCGAGAGTCCCATCATTAGTCCGGACAAAAAGTACAAAATTATAAACGCAATCACCAGCGGCAACATTTCTAATATTACAGACACCTTTCTAAAATTAATTTGCACCAAAGGAAGAGAGCCGAACTTGCCGGGCATTATCAATTCTTTTATTGAGCAATACAATGTGATAACCGGAATTCATATTGCTAAACTTACCACTGCCACACCGGCAAGCAACGAATTGAAACGAAGTTTTGTTTCCAAAATTAAGGCCAGCACTTCTTTTGAAAATGTTCAGCTTGAAAATAAAGTAGACGACCAAATTATCGGTGGATTTATTCTGCAGATGGAAGGGAAATTAATTGACAAAAGCATTTTACGCAATCTTAAAGATTTGTCAAAGCAATTTGCCGACAATGAATATCTGCACAAATTGAGGTAGAACAAAACTTAAAAGCGATTCTCTTCTAAAGCCGGAAATTCCGGCTTTTTTATGTTATTGAAAACAAAGAGTAACGGATAACAACGCATTCAATCTTCCAATAACCTTACAATATTTTGTTTCTGCTCCGATGCCGCATGGTACCCTATTTCAAAAATCCTTTCCATATTACGCATTTTAAATAAACCAAAGCCATTCAATGCAGGCTCAACAAATACATCGCATTTATTTACTTTAGAATATACCGAATTAGCGATGGCGAGCTGAAAGCATCTTTCGATCATTTGGGTTTTCGAAAATTGGATGTTTTTTTCATCATTTGACCCCAGCCTGTTTACATGGGAGCCGATAATTTTATCGCAATGATCCACGAGCGGTTCTATCGGAAAATTATCAAGCAGACCGCCGTCCACAAATTTGCTGTTCTCAATAGCCACTGCCTGAAATAATACCGGAAAAGAAGCAGAAGCTACAATGGGATTAATCAGTTCTCCTGAGGAAAAATAAATGGTTTTGTTATGCAAAATATCTGTAGCATTTATGTATAAAGGAATTTTTAAGGCATCGAAAGAATTTTCAGGGATCAGATCAAATAAAATCTTCCTGATGGGTTCCATGGAAAAAAGGCCTTCTTTTCGCCACAAAAAATTGGAGACCCCAAAATAAGAGTTCTTTTTAGCTAAAGACAATATTTTATCAGGTGAGTAACCGTAAGAATACAACGCTCCAAAAATTGCCCCCGAGCTAACACCGGATATTACTGCCGGCCGAATGCGCAATTCATCTAAAACTTTTAAAAAACCCAGGTGCGCAAATCCCCTTACCCCACCCCCGCTCAAAACCAAACCTATTTTTCTCATTTTTTATATAAAAATATAAATAGTTTTCAATTAATCACCGCCGGAAAATTTGATAGAAAATGTGACCAGGCCGCGCGATGTGTAATGGTTATAATAAAGCAATCATCTCTCCCGGTAAAGGGATAAATATCCTTATTTTTTATTTTCCATAACCAGGGCCTGATGATAAAAATCAGTTTTTAAAATGATGAGGCTCAATATAAAAAAGACCTCCCTAAAATAATTTTAACCCGTTTCAAAAGCAAAAAAACAAAAGAGGTTATGAAAAATATACTCGTTCCTACTGATTTTTCAGATGCATCGGCAAATGCAGTCGCCTATGCAGCAGCATTGGCTCAGGATTTCCACGCCAAATTAATTTTATTAAATGTGGTAGCTCCAAGAGTGGTGATAGAAGATATTTCAGCCACGGCTTATCTTATAACAGAAGCCGAATTGTCTGAAAACAATAAAAGGCTGATGAAAAATGAAGTCACCAGGCTATCTGAAAAATACCACATAATCGTAGAAGCTTACCTGCGAAAAGGATTGCCCACCGAAGTGATCCAGGAATTCAGCGCCTCGAAGCATGCTGATATCATAGTAATGGGAATGAAAGGAAAAGGAAAAAGCAATTCAAAATTCGGGAGTACCACTACCATGCTGATAAGAAAATCAAACATTCCTGTTTTAGTGATTCCGAAAAAAGCAAAATTTGAGCCCATACGGCAAATTACATTCGCCAGTGAATTTGTAATCAGTCATGCAGATTATTTGATTTTAGATGAGCTTGCTGAAAAATACGACTCGCATATCAATGTGCTGAACGTGCAAAAGGACAGGCAATTGGTGGAGGTTGAAAATGCGATAGGAAAAACGGAGGCAGATTTGTCTTTTGCAAAATTCAACCATCGCTATGAAAGTTATGAAAGCGACCAGATTGAAAAGGGAATTGAAGAATTTTTAAAATTAAATCCTTCCAGTATGTTGGCGATGGTAGCGCATAAGCATTCATTTTTAAAAAGAACTTTTGGAACAATTCACACAAAAAATATGTGCTATAAAACTATAATTCCGTTATTGGTTTTTCCCGCGGAATAGGCCAGTAAACCGATAAATAATAAGATAATTTTTTCTGAATTTTTAATTAAAAGACGGCAAATAGTATCCCATAAAAAGCGAAGACCATGAACGACGAGCCTTTAATTGAAAGATTAAGGGCTTTTTTGTGTCGTTCACATTTGAATTGATTATTAAGATGTGCTGAAACTTAGAAACTCTTCTTATTAAATTATCCAAACCCAAAGTTTATTTAAAGGTTAATTAAATTTATTGTTTAACTTTTAATAACACCATTTTGTTGAATTAATATAAATAACTTTAAGAAAACAAATTTCATAGTGCAAAAACTTGTTCTGTTATTCGGTATTATTTTTACTGTGGTTTCGTCACAAACCTTTGGACAGGATTCTACAATAAAATCGGTTCATCCTAAGATGGATAAGTATTACCCACGGCCACAGGAAGCCCCGAAATTGAATAATGAAGCTGCTACACCCGCGTCGCCGGCACTTCCGTCACAGCGAACGCCCACAATAATCAACCAGCCCTCCACCAACAACACTGTTGTAAGCCCTTCTCCGTCAATAGTTCCTAATGAGCAGGCCACAGAAATGCCGGCAATAGAAGCCGGACCGGCGGTTACCAACACTCCTGTAACCGTTCAGCCTTCAGATACAAAACTTAATGCTTCAAATTCAGTGACTGCGCCTCCTTCAGTGACCGTAACGGTTCCTGCTCCAAAAGTAATTTCTAAACCAAAAGCGCCACCGGAGCCTCCATATATGGATACAAGATTGGGAAGCAGTTCGCCACAATATAATACCTGGGAAAAAAATAATAACGGAGCAGGATCGGTAACTACTAACCCCAAACAATAGAGCTATTTTAAAAAATGGCAGTAAAGCAATAAATAATCAATTTTCTTTTTTGAACTACTTCTTTAATTCTTTGAGCTTGATACTCCGATATGAAACCTGGTTACCATGGTCTTGTAAAAGAATATGCCCTTCATCCCAAAGACCAAAATTTTTCCAGTTTTTATATTTGCTGATGCCAACAAGGTGTTTAAATTCTTCTGAACCGCGCTGGTATTCTAACATTTTATAACCATTCAACCAATGTTCAACGTGGTTATCCGGGTAAACAACTATGCGTCCCCAATTCCATTCCCCTATCGGTTTCATTGCAGCTGGAATATTCTTGCGCGGTATTAAATCATATAAAGAAGACAGCGTGCGGTCGCCATTCCTGCCAAGCTTTGCATCGGGGTGAAGTTTGTCGTCCAGGACCTGGTATTCCAGCCCGATGCCAGACATACCGTGCGTGTCGTAACTTTCCTTTACAAAATACTTTACGCCGCTGTTGGCTGCTGGCGTCAGTTTAAACTGAAATTGAAGATCGAAAGCGCCGTATTGTTTATCAGTAACAATGTCGCCGCCCATTCCTTCCTGCCGGCCATTAGAAGCCAAGACAGTTAGTACGCCGTCTTTCATTACCCAACCGGAATCGGGAAAATTCTTTTTATCAATTCCTCTCCATCCTGTGCTGGTTTTTCCGTCCCAAAGAAGTGTAACGCCGTTCTTCTTTTCCTGTGTAGATAAAGTGTTGGGTACGAGGTTCATCACAAATATTTTATCAGGTGCAGCAGGCTTTAAATTGCTGGTTTTAATTTTTATGTTTTTCCAGCGGATTTGCTTACCGGCATGGCTTGCATCCGGAATTTGATGAACTTGCAGCGCTATAAAGCCCTTTGTGGTCATATCGTCCACCAGGTTGGCCGCCGGAACACCATTTACCCAGGTTCTGATATTATTTCCAATACACTCAATATGATAATGATTCCACTGCCCATTTTTAAAAGCGCTTTTTGCCGCCGGATTTAACGCCAGGGGATAAAGCCAACCTCGGCGAGCTTCGTCATAAATACCGCCGCTCCATGCTCTTTTAGATGGGTCAACCTCTACCTGGTAGCCATGTACGCGGCCGTTATTATAATCTGCTGAACTTTCACTGCGGATTTGAATGCCCGAGTTCATGGAAGTATCCACTTTGAGATCCAGATCCAAAAAGAAATCACCATATAATTCATTGGTCACCAAAAAGGAATTTGGTGTATTAGGAACAGTAGTTCCCACAATTTCTCCATTTTCAACAGAATATTTTGCATGGCCATTCAACTGATGCCAGCCATCCAGGTTTTTACCGTTAAAAAGATTTTTCCATCCATCATCCTTGGGAATTTCTTTATGAACAAAAGCAAAAAAAGGAAAAAGGGTAAGCGCGATAACAAAGAATTTTAATTTCATTATACTTTAATTTGAATAAAAATAGAGAAGTAAATATAGCTTTTTTGAAATAATCCAAAATCGAAAAGAGCCTTTAGAAAACGTTCAGAATGGAGCGCGCGACAATATATTGAATTTGCCTGAACTTAATGTTTTCAATTTGAAAACTATTATTACCTTTGCTTATGAATATCATTAACCGGAAAACGATTATTTACTATACGGAAAAATATCCTAAAGCAAAAAATCAATTACTCACATGGTATAATGAGATATTAAAGCAGGAGTTTGAAAATTTCAATCACTTGAAAGCGGTTTATGGAAACGCCAGCATAATAAACGCTCAAAGGGTTGTATTTAATATAAAAGGAAATGAATATAGGCTTATTGTTTCAATCAATTTCAGGCGAAGGGCATGTTATACTATTTGGTTTGGAACACACAAGGAGTATGATGAAATAGATGTAGCAACCATATCCTATAATCTGAATCTAAAATAATTGAACAAATGAAGTGGAAAATAATAAAAACAGAAGCCGGCCACAAGAAAGCTGTAAAACGTACCATGGAAATATTTCACGCCGAACCTAATACGCCTGAGGATGATGAATTAGGCCTCTTGTTACTATTGATAAAAGATTACGAAGACAGGACAGTAAAAATGCCTGAAATAGATGTATTGGAAGTTATTAAGGACAAAATGAAAGAACAGGGATTAAAAAATAAAGACCTTGAACCAATCGTAGGCAGCAAAGGGCATGTTTCGTCTATACTTTCAGGACGCAGGGAAATAACATTAAAAATGGCGCAGAAACTCAAAGATTATTTTAATCTTCCTGCAGAAATATTTTTACATACATTCTAAGCACAATTCAGTTTACCACAAATGGTGATAACAACATTTAGAAGTTGGCTGGTCTATTTTCAAAATAATAATCAACAAACGATAAAAATAAAAAGGGCTTCATCGCTGAAACCCTTTACTTGCTCCCCCTGCTGGACTTGAACCAGCGACCCTCTGATTAACAGTCAGATGCTCTAACCAACTGAGCTAAGGAGGAATATGTTAATCCTGCAATTTTCCCGTTGCAGGGGTGCAAAAATAGAGATTTTTACTTTGTAACAAAAATTGATTTTAAAGTATTTCTAAAAATCGTTTTTGTAGCTAAAAATCAATGCTTTCAATATTCATTTCTTTAGGTATTCCGTGCATTATTTCGTAAATTTGCATGTAAATTTTTTACTCCCAAATTTGAATTTTATCCCACTAATATGTCAGAAGAAACAGCAGAAATTGTAACCCCAAAATTGGATGGTTACGGGGCAGACAGTATCCAGGTGCTTGAAGGGCTGGAAGCAGTTAGAAAAAGACCAGCGATGTATATCGGCGATGTTGGTACCAAAGGTTTCCACCACCTTGTTTACGAAGTGGTTGACAACTCCATAGACGAAGCACTGGCCGGTTATTGCTCCAATATTTCAGTTACCATCAATGAAGATAATTCCATCACGGTTCAGGATGATGGACGTGGTATTCCTACAGGAATTATGAAAAAAGAAGGCCGAAGCGCGCTGGAAGTGGTAATGACTGTATTACATGCCGGCGGAAAGTTCGACAAAAACACATATAAAGTGAGCGGTGGCTTGCATGGTGTGGGTGTAAGTTGCGTGAACGCCCTTAGTACGGAATTTCATGTAACTGTTAGCAGGGATGGGAAGGTTTTTGAACAGGAATATATTAAGGGAATTCCGCAATATTCTGTCAGAGAAATTGGCACAAGCGATACCACCGGCACCACTATTCGTTTTTTACCGGATCCTTCCATTTTTATAGTTTCAGAATTTAACCGCGAAATATTGGAAGGCCGGTTAAGAGAGTTGGCTTTTCTAAACAAGAAAATTAGCATAACCCTTAATGACCTGAGAGATAAAAATGAAGAAGGTAAGACGTATTCCAAAACTTTTTTCAGTGAGGGAGGTATCGTAGAATTTGTAAAATTAATTGACAAAAACGGTAATCGCCAGGCTTTACTGCCTTCTGTCATCTACTGCGATGGGTACGATGAATCCAGCAACGTTACTGTTGAGGTAGCTCTGATTTATAACACCGGCTACCAGGAGCATTTATTCAGCTATGTGAATAATATTAATACCATTGAAGGCGGTACCCACGTATCTGGATTCAGGCGTTCCATCACCCGCGTTTTCAAAAGCTATGGCGAAAAGGAAGGAATGTTTGAAAAAGCAAAAGTAGAAATCGAAGGCGATGATTTCAGGGAAGGCCTTACGGCAGTTATTTCGGTGAAAGTTCCGGAACCTCAGTTCGAAGGCCAGACTAAAACCAAACTGGGAAATAACGAGGTGATGGGTGTTGTGGATTCTACTTTAAGCAAAGTCCTGACAGCCTATCTTGAAGAAAATCCAAAAGATGCGAAAACCATCATTCAAAAAGTAATTCTGGCGGCACAGGCCAGGGCTGCAGCAAAAAAGGCAAGGGAAATGGTGCAGCGCAAAAGCGTGCTTACAGGAGGCGGCTTACCCGGAAAATTGGCCGACTGCAGCGATAAAGACCCTTTCCGCTGTGAGCTTTTTCTTGTGGAAGGAGATTCTGCAGGCGGAACCGCCAAGCAGGGAAGAGACCGGAGTTATCAGGCCATCCTTCCACTCCGGGGAAAAATTTTGAACGTGGAAAAAGCAATGGAACACAAAATTTATGATAATGAAGAAATAAGGAATATGTTTACCGCTTTAGGGGTAAAAATCGGAACACCGGATGACCCAAAAGCACTGGATTTATCTAAACTGCGCTATCATAAACTAATAATAATGACCGATGCGGACGTGGACGGAAGCCACATCGCAACGTTGATTCTTACTTTTATTTTCAGATACATGAAGGAACTGGTAGAACAGGGTTTTGTTTACCTGGCTCAGCCGCCACTTTATATGCTGAAGAAAGGAAAAGAACAGGCGTATGCCTTTAATGATGAAGAGCGGAAAGCCTGGATAAAACAATTTGCAGAAGGAAAAGAAGAAACCGTACATATACAACGTTACAAAGGTTTGGGAGAAATGAACAGTGAACAACTTTGGGAAACAACCATGAACCCCTTGACCAGAACGCTAAAACAGGTTACTATAGATAATGCAATGGAAGCAGACGGTGTTTTCAGTATGCTGATGGGTGATGATGTGCCTCCGCGCAGGGAATTTATTGAAACGCATGCCAGGTACGCCCGTCTTGACGTTTAGTTGTTTGGCTTAAAATTTTTAAAGCTTCTTCAATTTGGAGGAGCTTTTTTTGTAAAGGAAATTTTAGCGTTTAGAATTAAAAATCCGTCATTTTCTGCTGATGATGCTATATTGCAGTTCCAATTTTAAGTATTGTAAGTTTTCATGAAAAAATGTACCGTAACGCTCCTGGCCCTAACCCTGATTACTTTTTTTACCGCAAAGGCTCAGGTAGACTACCCCGTTTTTAAAAACCGGACCATTATTAATCCAGCCGATAGCCAACAGCTTTCATTCAATTTGTACAACCTTAATTACCTCAATAATACCGAGTGGTTTGGAAATATTCCATTGAGTGGAACCTTGTTTGGTTACCAGATAATTCCTGAATTAGAATACCAGGTTTCTCCAAAACTGATGGTGAAAGCGGGCATTTATTTACAAAAGGAATTTGGCCGGCCCGAATACACTACCATCGCCCCCACTTTTGAAGTAAAATACAAGGCAAAACATTCTGCTTTCATTATTGGAAATATTGAAGGCAATTTAAATCATGGTTATATAGAACCTATTTATGACTATAAGCTGATTATCAAAGAAAGGCTTGAAAACGGATTCCAGTTTTTGGTGGATACCAAGCCGTATAATCACGATTTGTTTATCAACTGGAGAAAGGCTATTCACCCCGGAGATAAGTTTAAAGAAGAATTTGATATCGGCTATGTGGCCAATTTAAACATTTGGGAAAAAAATAATTGGGATGTTCATATTCCCATTCAATTAATCTATTCTCATAAAGGCGGCCAGTACGATAGCTTGCATACGCCGCTTCAATCGCTCACTAATTTTGCCACCGGCGCATCCATATCTTATAATTTTAATAAAAAACTATTTCAAAAAATTGTTTTTGAAAATTATTACGTGAATTATAAAGACGTTTCGGGACAAAAAAGGCAACCCTTTAACGAAGGAAATGGCTTTTTGTCCCATCTATTGTTCCAATTTAAAAACGTAGGAATTGATCTAAGATATTGGAATGCAGAAGGTTTTATCGGCCCACGCGGAATGGCTTTGTTTCAATCTGTTTCAGAAAAATATCCGGGGCTTGTTGAAAAACATCGCGAACTGGTTATCGCAAGTTTCATTTTTGATAAAGAACTGTTTAAGAATGTTTATTTTGATTTCAGATTTATTCCTTACAAAGATTTGGTTGAAAAAAGTACGAGCGGAACCGGCCTTGAATATTCCTATGAAATGTATTTAAAGTATTATTTGAAAGTAAATTTGAAAAAAGTAAAAAATGCGCTCGATTTTTGAGAAGAATATTTGTTAAGAAATATATAACGCCAAATACTTATAAATGCCTAAATTTGAAAAAGGTAGCCGTGAGGCTATAAGCTCTAATTTAATTTTTAAACTATAAACCAACAAAGATGGCAAAAATGTTAACAGCTTATTGCATGAAAACCAAAGAAAAAAACGTTCCCATGCAGGATGCAGTAATTACTAAAACTTCCCGCGGCGGTTATATGGCCCAGGGTCACGATGGAAAAGGCAACAAAATGACGACCATGCTCAGTGAAGCCAATGCATTAGAGGCTGTAAAAGATGGTGTTGCTAAAAAAGGTTGGTAATCGCTTCTTCAAAAAAGTAAACAGCGATACCATTGATAAGAGGTATCGCTTTTTACTTTAGCCAATCCAGTAAACAAACAAAAAAACCTGCTTTTTATTGCAGCTTATTTATACTGCCAATTAAAATTGCTATCCGCGTGCCTGACATCAAATTCTGCTTTTAAGCACGTTCCGCATTCTTAATATTCCGCACAGGCTTTATTGTATGTTTGGAAAATTCGTGCACTTATGTACATCCGCTAATAGGCCTTAAGGCAAGTTTCTCATTTTTTTCTGACTTTTTTCCGCTCTGCGAAAACAAACTCCATCCAACAAGCCTGTATATTTTTTAATTTTGCCGATTCAATTAAAATAATGGAAACAAAAGAAGAACTTCTACCGGAAGTAGTTATAAAGTTTGCGGGAGACAGCGGCGATGGCATGCAGCTTACAGGGTCACAATTTACCAATAACACAGCACTGTTAGGGATAGACCTTTCTACTTTTCCGGATTTCCCGGCTGAGATTCGGGCACCGCAAGGCACATTACCGGGCGTCAGCGGGTTTCAACTTCGATTTTCGAGCGACAGGATATACACTCCGGGCGATGCTTGCGATGTGCTTGTTGCCATGAACGCGGCTGCCTTAAAAAGTAATTTAAGTTCGATAAAAAAGAGTGGAATCATCATAGCCAATACCGAAGGATTTGATGCAAAAAATTTAAGATTAGCCAATTATCCCGAAGGCGTAAATCCTCTGGAAGATGGTAGCCTTGAAGGCTATCAGCTAATAAAAATGGAGGTCACAAAATTAACGAGGGAAACTTTAAAGGATTTTTCGCTGGGCACCAAAGAAAAAGACCGCGCCAAAAATATGTTTGTTTTGGGCTTTTTATATTGGATGTATAATCGTAGTACTGATAATACAATTTCTTTTTTAAAGGAAAAATTCTCCAAAAAGCCGGATATCCTGGAAAGCAACATCAAAGTGTTGCAGGCCGGCTATAATTATGGTGATACTACCGAAACTTTTACCACAAGGTATTCAGTTAAAAAGGCTGCTATGCCGCCGGGCAATTATCGCAGCATCCATGGCAACCAGGCCCTTGCTTATGGTTTAATAGCAGCATCTCAAAAAAGCGGATTACCGCTGTTTTTAGGCTCCTACCCGATAACACCGGCAAGTGATATCTTACATGAACTAAGCCGCCATAAAAATTTTGGTATAAAAACCTTCCAGGCAGAAGACGAAATTGCAGCCATCAGTTCCGCCATCGGAGCCAGCTACGGTGGAAGTCTTGGCGTAACTACTACAAGCGGTCCGGGAATAGCATTAAAATCGGAAGCAATGGGTTTGGCTGTGATGCTGGAAATTCCACTGCTAATCTGTGATATTCAAAGGGGCGGCCCTTCTACGGGTTTGCCTACCAAAACAGAACAAAGCGATTTGCTCCAGGTATTTTATGGAAGAAACGGCGAAAGCCCAATGCCTGTAATTTCTGCCTCTACACCCGCTGATTGTTTTTATGTGGCGTATGAAGCAGTGAGACTGGCAGTACAGCACATGACGCCGGTGGTTTTATTAAGTGATGGTTACCTGGCAAATGGCTCGGAACCATGGAAATTTCCTCAAAGTGATGAACTGCAAACCATCGAAGTTAATTTTAAGAAATCGCTGGAGCAAAATGAAGACTCTTTTCAGCCCTATTTAAGAGACGAAAACCTGGTGCGGCCATGGGCAGTGCCCGGAACTGCAGGGCTCGAACATCGTGTAGGCGGCTTGGAAAAGCAAGATATTACAGGCAACGTAAGTTACGACCCTGAAAATCATGAAATGATGGTAAAAATCCGTGAGGAAAAAATCGAAAGAATCGCCGATGATATTCCTGACCAACAGATAGATAATGGTGCAGAAAAGGGAAAAATTCTTGTAATTGGCTGGGGAAGTACATACGGGGCTATCAAAAGTGCCGTAGCCGAATTAATAAAAGAAGGTTATGCGGTTTCCCATGTCCATCTGCGCTATATAAGGCCTTTTCCAAAAAACCTGGGAGCCATTATCAAAAATTTTGAACAAGTGTTAATTCCGGAGTTAAATAACGGTCAGCTTATCAAAATAATCCGCGATAAATACTTAGTGGATGCAAAAGGATTTAATAAAATCAAAGGAATTCCTTTCAAAAAGACCGAATTGACAGACAAAATAAAAAGTATGCTTTAAGGTGTGTTTACTGTGTCTCTGAAGTCGGTTTTACAACTTTTTGATAATAAGTACATGCAGGCCGTAAACCGCAAATGCCACATTTGGGATTCCTGGCAACACAGATATAACGTCCATGCAAAATGAGCCAATGATGGGCAACATGTATCAGGTCTTTCGGAAGGTTCTTTATCAATTGCTTTTCTGTTTCCAGTGGATTTTTCGCTTTCACTAATCCTACCCGGTTCGCTACCCTGAATACATGCGTATCCACCGCCATATTAGGTTGATTATCGATTACGGATGTTATCACGTTGGCCGTCTTTCTTCCTACGCCTGGTAATTCCATCAGCTCATTTACCGTCATCGGTATTTTTCCTCCAAAATCAGACATAACTTTTTTAGCCATACCTATCAGGTGATTGGTTTTATTGTTAGGATAGGAAATACTCTTAATAAGCGGAAAGAGCTCGGCTGGTGTAGCCTTGCTAAGAGATGCAATGTCAGGATAAGTTTCAAAAATTAAAGGCGTGGTAAGATTGACTCTTTTATCCGTGCACTGGGCAGAAAGGATTACCGCTACTAAAAGTTGGTAGGGATTATCGTATATTAATTCGGTTTTTGGATCTGGATTGTTCTTTTCAAAATAATTAATAACGAACTGGTACTTTTCTCTTCTTGTCATAAAAAATCCCGCAATTGATGCGGGATAAAAATAAGTTGAAATTTTTAGATTCTGAGAACTCAGGTAACAGGAACACGCTTCTTAGAAGCATACTCCAAAATCTTATTTACGGTTTCTGGCCGCGGTGAAGAAAGCTCAATATTATCTAAATTTTGTTCAGAAATTACTAATTTTTCGAAGCTCTCGCGCAAATTCCAGTCAGTTTGCAAGGCAACCCTGATCATCTCAGCCTTTGTAGCGGAAGTCTCGTTGTAAATGTACCGAACCAGATCTTCCGGTGTGATTTTAGTCATAAAAAAAAATGGGGCTTTATTGAATTAAACATCTTATCCGTCTTTAAAACGTTTTTTGCTCACATATATTGTAAACGGGCTCTTATCTGATTGAAGATGAGTCCAATGTGACAATATACAAATCTTCATTATCCTTCTTCATCAAAAACTTTTCCCGCGCGTATTTTTCAAGCGTTTCAGGGTTTGTCTTTAATAATTCCAACTCCTTTTCCGTGTCCGCAATGAGCAAAGCCATATTTTTCTGGTTTTGCTTCGTTTTATACAGTTCCGAAGATCTGCGAATCTGAGAAGGAAGGTCATTCCTGTCAAAAAACACCATCCATATCGCAAAAGCTATGCCTGTAATTAAATATTTGTTATAAAATATGGCCCGCAGTTTTTTCATAAATTATAACTATTTGAGGATCAAAAATATTTTTTCGAATTACACATTTTTTAACAAATTATTTGCCAAACTTAATTGCTCCTTTTGGAAAAATCGCACTTTCTCCAAGCATTTCCTCAATTCGAAGTAGCTGATTGTATTTGGCAATCCGGTCTGTACGGCTGGCGGAGCCCGTTTTAATCTGTCCGCAATTGAGCGCAACGGCTAAATCAGCAATCGTGGTATCTTCAGTTTCTCCGCTCCGGTGGCTCATAATCGTGTTATACCCGTTATTTTGAGCAAGTGATACCGCATTTATCGTTTCTGTCAGCGAACCGATTTGGTTCACTTTTACCAGCAAGCCATTTGCGACGCCTTCTTCAATTCCTCTTTGAAGCCGTTTTACATTGGTCACAAAAAGGTCGTCTCCTACCAGTTGAATTTTGCTGCCCAATTTTTCGGTCATCAGTTTCCATCCAGCCCAATCATCTTCTGCCATGCCATCTTCAATAGACACTATCGGATATTGCTTTACCCAACTTTCCCAAAAATCTACCATTTTTTCAGAACTTAATTCTTTGCCATCTGATTTATGAAAATGATACACTTTTTTTTCGGTATTGTACATTTCACTTACCGCCGGATCCATAGCGATGGCCACTTCTGCACCCGCTTTATATCCCGCTCCCTCTATAGCTTTCATTACGGTTTCGATAGCTTCTTCATTGCTTTGGATATTAGGCGCAAATCCACCTTCATCGCCCACATTGGTACTATAACCATTCTTTTTCAAGACACTTTTTAAAGAATGAAAAATTTCTACGCCCCACCTTAACGCTTCACTAAAAGAAGAGGCGCCGATGGGCATTACCATAAATTCCTGGAAATCAATTTTATTATCCGCATGCGCTCCCCCATTTAAAATGTTCATCATCGGTATTGGAAGAATGCGGGCGTTGGTGCCGCCAACATAACGGTAAAGAGGCAGATTGGCTTCAAGAGCTGCTGCTTTGGCAACGGCAAGGCTAACAGCTAAAATTGCATTTGCTCCTAATTTGCTTTTGTTTTCAGTGCCGTCAATTTCGAGCATTTTAGCATCGATGCCAGTTTGATCTGCCACATCCCAGCCAATTAATTCATCCGCTATCAGGCTATTTACATTTTCCACGGCTTGCAACACGCCCTTGCCACCATAAACTTTTTTATCGTTATCGCGAAGCTCGACTGCTTCATGAACACCGGTGCTTGCTCCTGATGGAACCGCTGCCCTTCCCAAATACTCATTTTCGGTTAAAACATCAACTTCGACAGTAGGATTTCCGCGACTATCTAATATCTGGCGTGCATGAATACTTTCAATGTAACTCATTTTTTTACTTCTTTTTTATTCGTGATTTATTTAAAAAATATTGTATGAAAATTTGAATAGATATTTTGTTTTTCAACAATTTTCATTTGCAAACTTATAGTAAATCAACAAATATTAACGATTTCTATTCTACTAATTCGATTTTGAATTTACCGGGCAAAAACCTTTTTCAACACGTCGGTTACCCTATCCGCAGGATTTTTACGGATATTAACTTCTTCAACAGCCACATAATGAAAAATTCCGTCCAATGCTTTTTGCGTCACATAACTGTTAATGTCTGCATCCACAGGCGTTGATGAAAAACGATTATAGGCAGTAAACACATCCTTCCAATATTTGGCGGCATCCGTTTTTTTCAAAGATTCCTCTATGATGGGCTTAAATGCTGTAATTAATTCAGGAGAAGTAGTCTTTCTTAAATATGACGTAGCTGCCGTATCGCTTCCGCGCAAAATATTCAGCGCATCAGTTACTGTCATGCTCTTAATCGCGGAAAGAAATATCGGTGCGGCCGCCCTGGAAGCATCTTCAGCGGCCCTGTTCATACTGAGTTCTGCATTATCCACCAGCTTTCCCATTCCAAGCATTCTCATTTTATTTTCAATATCTCTTATCTGTTTTGGCAATAGGATTTTAACGGCTGCATCTTTAAAAAACCCATTGGGCTTTGATAGCTTATCCGAACTTTTTTGCGCCCCCAACGAAAGCGCTTCCTTCAAGCCCGAAACAATCTCTTCAGAAGACAAATTATTTGCAGGAGAAGATTTTGAAGTTAAAGAACCCGCCTTTTTGAAAAGATTTCCCGGTTTGAATGTTGAATCTTTTTGACCGAACGCCGAAAAACAAAAAAATGCTAAGCCGGCAAGAACAGCGAAATATTTCATAGAATAATTTTTGCTCAAAAGTAGATCGTAATTGAATAACCTTCTACCGGATAAGGTGTTAAATTGTTATTATAAAAAACCGGCTTCGACAATTATGCAGCCATTAGGTGAGGATTGGTCTTCCTAATAAAAGGTTAATCCGTGGTTAGCGGCACTTATTTTAAGCATCAAAGTCGCATCTAACTGGTTGCTTTGGTTAAATTTGTAGATTGGAATTACTTTTGCTATATTACCTAAAGATGAACATGAGGCTTTTATTCAACATTATCCTTTTAATTGCTTTTATACCACTTAGCGCCAGCGCCGCAGATGATACTACCAATATCCCAATCAGCCGGCGTATATTTCATGATAAGATTAAGGACGAGCAAAGGCTTGCCGATAAATCAGACGGACGGTTAGACGGTATGATTAAGGTAAGCCCTAATCCGGATGTAAATATCCAGGTAACTGACGCCCTGATTCGAAAAATTAACGTACTTCGAAACGATATCGAAATTGACAATTCCATACCTACCAACAATGACAAGGTACGCTACCTCCGCTACGTGGAAGACCTGTTAAAAAGCTTCATGATCGCGTGGAAAACGCATAAAATTAATCCCGCTCTTGCGCCGCTGCTGGTAGATAATTTTGATGAAATTGTAAAAGCCAATATTAAAGGCGAAAACATGACGCCATTAATACAAGCCGTGCCCTATGAAGTGGGCGCAATCAATGCATCCATTTTTGTAGACAACCCGGGATACCAGGAAAGTAAAATCGCTATTTTCAGAAAATTCTGTAAAATCAACCCCGATAAAATTCTCCAAAACCTGGGGCCTTATGTAAATCAGCCGTTTGCGGATTCTTTAATTATAGAAGCTTTTAATAACAGTCCCAGCCAGTTGTATACTTATGCACAATCAAGAAACAGCCCACAGGGAAAATTAATCCAGGACATTAATGATTCACGCATCAAAATGGTGGTTAAACTGAGCACGCAGCCCAGAGCGCTGTTTTACTTCCCTTTCCTGGACGACCTTATCAGTGGCAAAAAAACAATTGAAGAGATTGAAAAAGTAGCAGGTACCACGGATGCAAATTATGACAGCGTAGGCTATTATCGCTTGCTTGTTAAGACAGAAATTGAATATTATGGCAGAATGGTAAAGGGAGATACGCCCGTGGCAATGCTTGGTGCTAATGGCCTTTTGGACATGCTAAAAACAAAAGCGATTCAACATTTTATTACCCCGATTAATGTCTTACATGAAAATCCCAACCCAGCCGTGCGTTTCCGGGCTTTGCAGCCGCTGACGGCTCAGGAATTATATTATATGATAGTGCTCGGAGAAAACGATATTTATACTTCAAGCTATAAGTACAGCTTCGACAGGATGATTCAAAAAATGGGACCGGCTCCTCATGGAGATTCTCTTTTGATTTCGCTCAATTTTGATCATTTTAAAAAGTTTATTAAAATGGCTGCCGGCTATAATAAACTTGATGAGTTTTTAAAAACAATGCCGCAAAATTCTGATAAGCTCATGCAGGCATTTGTGGCTAAATTAGAAACCAAAAAAACTTTGGAAGATGCGGTAGACGTTGCCGATTCCTACGGAAGTATAACCAATCCGGAACTACAGAAATCGATGTTGCAAAATGTGGAATGGAATGAGCAAAGATGTATTAAAGAAGACAATGAAAGAGGCAGGAAAATTTATGGTCTTCTAAAAACCATTTTTCTTTCTGCAGATCCAAAAAATGGCGTGGACCTTTCCAAAGAAATTGGAATACCTCCAATTTATACAGTTGCCTATAATTATCTCGCAGACGATTCGGGAAGAATCATAGAACAGGTATTTTTTTATGGAGATAGCGATGGAAAATCTTCTTTTGCAAGTTACCTCACTTCCTTTCCGCGAAGCGAATGGAATATCACACAAAAAAAAGAATGGATTGAAATCCGGTCAATAAAAGGCAAGCCGATTTTGATTTTCGCCAATCTTCCGCTTGACAATGAAACGGATAAAGATGCCAAAGCGCAGGCAGATTTGATAAGCTATATGCAATCGAAAGGTTTAAGGCCCAGCATTGTAATACATCGTGGCCATAGTTACCATTTACCGTATACAATTGAACAGCTGCCTGAAAGCGCTAAAATTATCATGCTTGGCTCATGTGGTGGCTATCAAAATCTGAAAACCATCTTAAAATATGCGCCTGAGGCTCACATTATTTCAACAAAAGAAACCGGCGCCATGAATGTAAATAAGCCAATTATTGATGCATTAGATAATACGCTTCGCGCAGGTAAAAATATTGACTGGAGGCAAATGTGGGCTGGCTTGCAGACAAGTTTTAATCATGCCTCCCAGCAGGTTAGGGAAACTTTTGAAGATTATATTCCACCACAAAAAAATCTGGGTGCCTTGTTCATAAAGGCTTACAATAAAGGCGGCGGCTCTGACGATAATGAATAATATAGCGGTACTAAGACTCTTCAAACTGACGTACCAGCAGACGAACAAAAAAGTTGAATTTTTATTTTGTGTCTCTGGCATAAATTAAAAAAGCCGGTTAACACCAGCTTTTTTAAAAAATTTTCCGTTTAAATTTATCCTAAGGCCACTCTTTTAAATTTCAAAACTTTTAATTCGGGATCGGTAGATTTCAGGTAGTCGGCCACCGACTTGTTGCCATCCTTCACAAAAGCCTGTGCGAGTAGTGTGCTTTCTTTGAAGAATTTATTAATTTTTCCAGCCGCAATTTTTTCAGCCATGTCAGCCGGTTTTCCTTCTGCCTTTATCTGCTCAATAGCAATATTTCTTTCGCGCTCAATTGTTTCAGGCGATACTGAATTTTGATCGATGGCAATAGGATTCATGGCAGCAATCTGCATAGCTACATCTTTTCCGGCTTCCTCGTTTGCTTTATTTAACCCCACTAAAACTCCCATCCGGTAAGAACCGTGTATGTAAGATGCTACAAAAGGGGCTTCTATTTTTTCAAATCTTGACACGCTTATTTTTTCACCAATCTTGGCCACTTGTTCATTAACCTTATCAGTTACCGTTTCTTCTCCAATCTTTACCGCATTCAATTGTTCAATAGAATTTACATCGTTCACAATAGCGGCGTCCATTATCGATTGTGCAAACGCGATGTATTCTGCATTTTTACTTACAAAATCAGTTTCGCAGCTTACATTGATGATATAACCGGTTTTATGATCATCCGAGGTTTTCGCAATTACGACACCTTCTTTCGCCTCACGGTCACCGCGCAAGGCAGCCACTTTCTGGCCTTTCTTTCTTAAATAATCGATAGCTTCTTCAAAATTGCCGTTCGATTCGACCAATGCTTTACGGCAATCCATCATTCCGGCACCGGTTTGCTGGCGTAATTTGTTTATTTCTGATGCTGTTATAGTTGTTGTACTCATTTTTTCGTGGTATTAAAATGATAAATAAAACAAGATTCATTTATTTAAAATCCTGTTTCGGTTTCCAGGGATTTCTTTCACCGCTTATCTGCGTGCACCACCCGGGCCCCTATTTCCCTGGCCGGTTCCGGAAACACGGCGTTTCTGTGGTCCTGCAGCGCTACGACCTTTTCCACCGGCCGGAGACGCGTTTCCGCGATGGCGCCCTTTTTCATCTTCATCGCCGTCATCAAATTTGATGTCTCTTGTATTGGTTTCTTCCACTTCTTCGGCTTCCTCTTCTTTTTCAGCTTGCCTTTCAGCCAATCCTTCGGCTATTGCTGCTACAATATAATTAGTGATAATAGCAATAGACTTTGTGGCATCGTCATTTGAGGGGATAGAGAATTCCACCTTATTCGGATCGCAATTGGTATCCACCATACCAAAGGTGGTAATATTAAGTCTCTTTGCTTCGGAAAGAGCAATATGCTCGTGGCCGATATCTACAAGGAAAAGTGCAGCCGGAACCCGGCTAATCTGTGCAATTCCGCCTAAAACTTTCTCCATTTTATCTTTTTCGCGGGTAAGCGTCAGCCGTTCTTTTTTGGTAATGCTGTCGAGTGTGCCATCGTTCAACATTTTTTCAGTAGCCTGCATTTTTTTAACGCTCTTCCGGACTGTATTGAAGTTGGTAAGCATTCCTCCGAGCCAACGCTCTGTTACAAAAGGCATATTCACTCTTTTTGCCGCTTCTGTGACTATTTCTTTAGCCTGCTTTTTGGTAGCCACAAACATGATTTTCTTGCCACTTTTGGCGATGGATTTCATGGCTGCCGCTGCTTCTTCCAGCCCCTCAACAGTCTTGTTAAGATCTATAATATGAATACCTTTTTTCTCAGCAAAAATGTAAGGCAACATCTTAGGGTTCCACTTCTTTTTTAAATGGCCAAAGTGAACGCCTGCTTCCAAAAGCTGCTGTTGTAAAGAAGTATTATTTTCCATTTATTTTGTATTAGTTGTTATTTAATTTTTTGACAGCGTAATCAATAAAATCAGCAAGGGCTTGTCACTTGTCGCAACGCTGTATCCGCATTATCTCTTACTGAACTGGAAGCTCTTTCTTGCTTTTTTCTTACCTGGTTTTTTACGCTCTACTGCGCGTGAATCGCGGGTGAGCATCCCGGCGCTCTTTAAAGCCGGTTTATATTCAGGGTTCACCTGCAAAAGTGCACGAGCAATTCCCAGTTTTACCGCTTCAGCCTGTCCTTTTACCCCGCCACCGGTGGCGTTGATGGTTACGTCAAACTTGTCTGCAGAATCAATTGTTTTCAGCGGTGATTCCACCTGGTTTTGTAAATAAACGAGCGGGAAATATGCTTTGTAGTCTTTTCCGTTTACGGTAATATTACCGCTGCCTTTAGTGAGAAACACACGGGTCACTGCTTCTTTTCGGCGACCAACTGCGTTTTTTTGTTTTTCCATTTTTTATTTTTTATCGCTAATCTGAATCAGCGTTGTGGAATTTAGAAATTTAATTGTTGAGGATTTTGAGCGGTATGCGGATGTTCAGCACCGGCATATACAAATAATTTTTTGTACATTTTACGGCCCAGTTTATTTTTAGGCAACATCCCTTTGATGGCTCTTTCTATGATCACTTCAGGGCGGCGTTTCAATAAATCGCCTGCTACTTCTTCTTTCTTTCCGCCCGGGTAGCCGCTAAAGCTGATATAGGTTTTTTCGTCCAGCTTTTTGCCAGTAAATCTTATCTTTTCACAATTGGTTACAATAACGTAATCGCCGCAATCTACGTGCGGTGTATAGTAGGCTTTGTTCTTCCCACGAAGAACTGACGCAATTTTTGCGCACATGCGGCCTACGGTTTGATTAGTACCGTCAACAACGTACCAATTACGCTGCACGGTAGCCTCGTTTGCATGTTTGGTGGTGAAATGTAATTTGCTCATTTTTCTTTTTTAGTGATTTCTATTGGCTTTTAGCAATAAAAACCGGTTGAGTTTATCTGCCGCTATCCCGGCAATTTTTAAAGGATTGCGAAGGTAATGCTAAACCACATTCAAAATAGTAATTCAGAGATTATTTTAACAGACACCTTCATAACTTATTGATTATCTATAAAAAAATTACATTAAAATTTAAACAGCCCGGTATTGCTGAATCAATTTATATCTTAAAACGTCAAAAAAACCGGTTGGTAATTTTTTCAGATATAAGTGGTAGTAAACAGAAAAATAAGCTACATTCCTGTTTTATGGGATTATCCCAAATCAAAAACCGAAAACATTTTCTCCTAACTTATTTTACTTTTATATTTGCCAAAAAATAAGAGATGGAAGAAACACAAACAGAGAGAGAAGAAAATCAACCTGTCGGCAAATACTGGGTAATGTTTATTATAGCCGCAATAGTGCAAATCATATTTCTTATCTGGATTAGAGAATATTTCTGGATGATTCTTCCTTGGTGGCTTACGGCCTTCAGCAAAGCAATGAGGCTTATCTGATAGCGCTACTGCAAAACTTCAGCGAGCTTATCGTGTAATTCGCTGCCTCTTAATTCTGTGGCAATAATTTTTCCCTGGGGATCAATAAGTACATTGTAAGGTATTGCCTCGATATGATATTTTGCTGCCGCCTCACTGTTCCAAAATTTAAGATCGCTGATTTGTTTCCAGGTTAATCCATCATCCTTTATCGCCTTTAGCCAGGCTTTTTTATCCTGATCGAGTGAAACACCTAAAATGGTGAAATTCTTATCCTTAAATTGATTATAATTAGATACTACATTGGGATTTTCCTGCCTGCAAGGGCCGCACCAACTAGCCCAGAAATCAACCAATACGTACTTGCCTCTTAATGAGCTTAATGAAAAAGGTTTGCCGTTTTCATCAGGCAGCGTAAGATCGGGAGCCATCTTCCCCGGTGCAATATCACTATTTTGCGTTTGGGTGGTTTGAGAAGCAATGTATTGATCAAGCTGTTGCACCATCGCCGTAACTGACGAGTTTTTGGGGTATTTGGCACTCAGATGATTCAGCAAATTTTTTATTGTATCCAGGCTTATATCCTGCGTGTAGCCAATCGCAAAAAGAGAATTAATCGGGTTGGAAGTAGTATCGATAAATTTCGCAAGGAAGTTATTGTACCGCTCGTTACTTGCCGCGAAAGCGCTGTTGGCAATCAGGGCCATGGAATCATTGCCTTGTTGCTGATAATCTTTACGTTGCTGATCTTCCCTCAGCAGATTGGTGTGGATAGAATCAAGTCGCATGATAAAAGCAGTGAGCGTAATATTGGCGGGTGTATTAAATTTAGAGGTGTTTAAAACACTATCTCTTGCATCCGCTGAAAAATCAATGTTATCTCTGTCATTTATAAACAGATATCCGGGGTTCTTTTCAAAACGAAGCCGGTAAAGCCCCTGTTCAGAAGCCTTGGCTTGTACGGTGAACTTACCGTTTTGCATTTCAGCCGTATCCAACACCTGCGGTGGCCTCTGGTCAAAATATAATTGTTCAAGAAAAACCTTTTGATCCTGGGCATTTTTTAAATCGCCGTTTACGGTAAATACCCCGCTTGTATGCGAAGAGGTGCAGGCAAATAAGAAAAGCACACCTAAAAATAACATGATCTTTTTCATTATAATTGATTGAATAATTCTGGAATTTATTGATTGAGTTTTTGATTAAGAAGTTCCATCACTGCTTTCATATCCGCTTTTCCCCTGCTTTTCTTTTTTACTTCGCCGGCAAACAACCCGGTGAGATTTTTTTTCCCTTTTTTGTATTCCAACACCTTATCAGGCATCGACGACAAAACATCATCGATCCATTGTTGCAGCGTATCACCATCCTTTTCCTGTAAAAGATTTAATTCTTTGGCGACGGTCAGTGGCTTTTTTTCGGAAGATTTTAATAACACCGGGAAAATCCTGGAGGAAGCGATACCAAAACTTACTTTGCCTTCTTCGGCAAGATCAACAAGGCCTGCCATTGATTCCGGAGATACGGGGAAAGTTTTTATCTCCGAATTGTTTTCATTCAAAAAGGATTTTACCGGACCAATAATCCAATTTGAAACTGCTTTGTAATTTCTAGTATGGCTTATCACTTTATGAAACCAGGCAGCCATATCTTTATCTGAAGCAATAATTTTACCGGCTTCCTTTGATAAAGAATATTCCTTAATCAATCTTTTTTCCAGGGCTAGAGGCAGTTCTGGCATTGATGCTCTTATGCCGGCAATTTGCTCTTCTGAAATTTGGAATGGCGCCAAATCAGGTTCGGGAAAATAGCGGTAATCGTTGGCTTCTTCTTTGCTTCTGAGAGAAAAAGTAGTGCCGTCGTTGGCATCAAAACTCCTGGTTTCCTGTAATATTTCTTCGCCATTTTCCAATAAATGAATAAGCCTGTTGATTTCAAAATCAATGGCTCTTTTTACATTGCGGATAGAATTAAGATTCTTAACTTCTACTTTGGTTCCAAGTTTCGCTTGCCCTTTCGGCCTTACAGAAACATTTGCATCACACCGCATACTTCCTTCTTCCATGTTGCCGTCACAAATATCCAGGTGGCGCACCATTTTCCGGATTTCTGTAACATAGGCAAAAGCCTCTTCTGAAGAATGAAGATCGGGTTCTGAAACGATTTCAAGCAATGGCACCCCGGCGCGGTTCAAATCAATGCACGTAAAATCCGGGTCTACATCATGAAGACTTTTCCCTGCGTCTTCTTCAAGATGGATCCTGTTAAGACAAATTTCTTTTTCTACTTCATTTACAGAAATTGAAACTTTACCATTTCTGCAAATAGGCGTAGTATGCTGTGAAACCTGGTATCCTTTTGGCAAATCGGGATAGAAATAATTTTTACGCGCAAAATAATTATTACGCACAATGTCGCAATTAAAAGCCAGTCCTAATTTGATGGCCAGCTCAACTGCCTTTTCATTCATTTTAGGCAAAGTACCGGGGTGAGCAAGAGAGATGGCGCTGACATTTGTATTCGGAGGATTACCAAATTCGGCGCTGTCGCCACAAAACAGTTTACTTTTTGTAAGCAATTGTGTATGCACTTCAAGCCCGATAACGGCTTCATATTTATCATTCTCCGGCATGGACGCGAAGGTAAGAAAAGAGAATTCCACTTTTACGGAATGAAAACTTAAATATCAAAATGAGAAGAATTACAGCATTGAAAACGATAACGATTTGAAAAGTTCGTGTATCTCAAACAGACGCTAAGCATAACGCCAAATTTCCGGAAATAAAAAAAGAGCAAAAGCTTGCCGCAAAATTTGTTCCAAAACAACATATTCTTACATTTGCCGATAAAAGCACTATTCATAAAAAGAAAAAAAATTCATGTCGTTAAGCCAGCGATTACAACAAAAATTATTACAAAAATTATCTCCTCAGCAAATTCAGTTAATGAAATTGTTGCAGGTGCCTACCGCTCATCTTGAAGAAAGAATAAAAGAAGAACTGGAAGAAAATCCTGCTCTTGATTCTGTCGAAGAAGGCTATACTGAACCGACAGACAGCCCTGAAGATTTTGAGACGGCGGATGAATACGAAAATGATGGAAGTGAAAATGATTATGAAAATATTGATATAAGCGAATATGTAAATGATGGAGACGATGAACCGGGCGATTACAAATACCGCGATGATAATTATGGCGACCCCGAAGATCAAAAAGTGATTCCTCATAAAGTGGAAACTTCATTTTATGATACGTTGAAAACCCAATTGCTTATGCTGAACCTTTCTCCTGAAGAGCAAAAAATAGCTGAGCAAATTATCGGTAGCATTGATGATGACGGATATCTCAGAAGAGAAGTAACTTCTATTTGTGATGATCTTGCCTTTCGTCAAAACATTCACACCACCGAACAACAAATTGAAAAACTGATATCTCTTATTCAGCAGTTTGATCCTCCGGGCGTAGGCGCCAGGGATTTACAGGAATGTCTTTTGCTGCAATTAAAAAGAAAGGAAAATGAAGGCTTGCCGGTAACTACTGCAATAGAAATTATAGAAAAATATTTTGATGAGTTTACCAAAAAGCATTACGAAAAAATTCAGAAAAGCCTTAACCTGAGTGAAGAAGAAATTAAAGAGGTGATTAACCAAATTATTAAACTGAATCCCAAACCCGGAGGCGAGGTGGGAGAAAGTAATAAGCTGCAGAGCTATGTAATTCCTGACTTTTTTGTGGTAAACAATAACGGCAAACTGGAAGTAACCCTAAATTCCAAAAATGCGCCGGATTTGAGAATCAGCGAAGGCTACCGCGATATGCTGAAGGATTATGACCGCGGTAATAAAAAAGACAAAAGGCAAAAAGAGGCCGTGCTGTTTATCAAACAAAAAATTGATTCTGCAAAATGGTTTATTGACGCCATAAAGCAAAGACAACATACTTTGCTAAGCACGATGCAAACCATTGTAGATTATCAAAAACAATTTTTCCTGACAGGCGAAGATATCGACCTTAAGCCGATGATTTTGAAAGATATTGCTGAAAGAACTATGCTTGACATTTCAACCGTGAGCAGGGTGGCCAACAGTAAATTTGTTCAAACTGAATTTGGAACCTACCGCCTTAAATTTTTCTTCAGCGAAAGCCTGGTAACCGATAGCGGGGAAGAGGTGAGCACCCGCGAAGTGAAAAAAATATTAAGCGACCTTATTGAAGAAGAAAATAAACAAAAGCCGCTGAGCGATGAAAAATTAACGGAACAGCTACAGGAAAAAGGCTATAACATCGCGCGGCGAACCGTTGCGAAGTACCGCGAGCAATTGAATATTCCCGTGGCGCGCTTAAGAAAAGAACTCTAAAATGATTCAAAGTTTTTCTCCAAAAAATAAAGTTTTTGACAATATCCGGGTTGATGAAGCGCAACTACATTTTCCCTGGATTGTAAGATTCTTTGCACAGGTTTTCTCTGTTGTTTTCCATCCACTATTTATACCTGCCATTGGCGCCTGGTTTTTGGCCTTTGTGCAACCCGGTTATTTCACAGGAATTTCTCCCCATGAAAAAACAATGATTGTAATTCGTGTGGCTTACAACACCATATTCTTCCCTGCGCTGGTAGTTGTGTTATTAAAAGCATTGGGCTTCAGCAAGAGTGTTTTATTAAAAACACAGAAAGAACGCATAGTGCCTTACATAGCCACTAACGTTTTTTATTTCTGGATATTCCTCGTTTTCAGAAACCAGCCGGAGGTGCCGGTTATTCTTACAGGTTTTGTATTTGGCACATTCCTGGCCTCATCAGCGGCTTTGATCGCAAATATTTATTTTAAAATCAGCATGCATGCACTTGGGATGGGTGCCTTGTGCGGTTTAATTCTGATCATTATTTTTTCAGGTTTTACGTATTCCGTTTTTCTAACCACTATGCTGATATTTCTGCTTACAGGAATCGTTTGTACCTCGCGGCTTATTGTAAGCGATCATAAACCCTTTCATATTTATTCAGGGATTTTGCTTTCTGTAATATGCCAACTGATAGCTTTCGCCTTTATTGGGTAGAGATGTGCGCTACAGCAAACAAACAAATAAAACAATTTTTTATTTAGCCATCACTCCACGGTAAGTGAAAACGTAATCATCCTGGAATTGATTTTATCAATCACATTTGAATATTTAAGGTTGGCATCGCGGGCATGAAGGTTAGTCAGCCCGGTGCTGTATTTAATTTCGGGAGATAAAACGAAATAGGGAAAATATATATGAAAGCCAAGACCTATTTCAGCGCTGAGGTCGGTCCGGTTGAGCTTCACCTGGTCTTCAGCCCTTGCTGCGCCTGCATTACTGGCAAGATCATAGTCAAATTTAGCTCCCGCCAGCGTATACACTTTAAAGTTGCCAATGCGGTCGCTGCTAAAAGCAATATTAAAAGGAAAACTCAAAGTGATAGATTGCACTTTCTTGGTTACTGAAGAATCCGGCTCATATTTTTGAGAATACAAAAATGCTTTTTCAGAAAAAGTAAGATCGAGTGGATGAACGCGCAAATCAAAATGGTTGCTCATTCTTACATTTACTAACCAGGCCAGGTTAATTCCGGGATTATTAATACTTTCCACATCAAGGATGGAATCATACTGGATAAACCTGGGGTGGTGGGTAAAATTAAAGTGCGACTTATTGTAGCCGATATTGATACCAAAATGATAAGGCCTGTTATCATGATCTTCCTGGTTCAACTGACGCTCCTGGGCTACAGCCGAAACCGAACCCAGCAGAATGGTTGCTATTATCAAAACTATTTTTCTGCGCAATAAATGGTACATATTCCTAATGTCAATGTTTTGTAGAACGCATTTCGATAGTGTAATTGGTTTAAAATGTTTAGGAAAGATTTTTTTTCAGGAAAGGACAGTACTGAATTGTTTAAATATTGATAGGCCTCGTCATTTTTTGCAATTAATTTTCCAATTTTGGGAGTAACTGTTTTCATGTAAAAATTATAAAGCTGCTTTATCACAGGCGCATGTGGTTTCGTACATTCCAGTACGATTAATTTGCCGCCGGGCTTCAACACCCGTTGTATTTCTGACAAACCCTTTTCAAGATTTTCAAAATTCCTTACACCAAAAGCCACCGTAATTGCATCAAACGTGTCATCATCAAATAAAATTGCTTCACTGTCGCCCTTCGTCAATTCAATATTTTTTTGCAACCCTGCTTTCTCAATTTTTTTCCGGCCGATTTCGAGCATTCCTTCGCTGATATCGATGCCGACAATCTTTTTTGGTTTTAATATTTCAAAACATGTTAAAGCAAAATCGCCCGTACCGGTCGCCACATCCAAAATAATTTTCGGCTGCGAAGGAACTAAAAGTTTTATGGCTTTTTTCCTCCATCCTACATCAATACCCGCGCTCAAAAAGCGATTCAAAAAGTCATATCGAAAAGCAATTTTATCAAACATGCTCTCCACCTGTTTCTTCTTGCTTTCCTTTGAATTTTTAAAGGGAACTACTGTATCGTGGGGATAAACATTCATCGCACCAAAGATAGTTTTTTGGAGTAAGAAGTTTTACGGTTAACGATTCTTTCACTTTTATTTTTGAAATCGTTTTCAGCATTCACCCTTCGGCCTTAAGCATCCACCTTTAATGTAAATTGCAGTATGCACATCAAAAAAGCCCAATACCTTATCAGCAGCCCATCTTACGATAAATGCCCGCCTGCAGACAGGCCGGAATATGCTTTTATCGGGCGAAGCAATGTAGGCAAATCATCACTAATCAACATGCTCACCAACAATGATAAGCTTGCCAAAACTTCTAACTCGCCGGGAAAAACGCAAATGATCAATCATTTCGAAATCATCAGTGTAGATAGGCCCGGAGACGCCGATGAAATGAAATGGTTTTTGGTAGACCTTCCCGGATACGGCTTTGCAAAGGTTTCACAAAGCAGCCGGCGAAAATGGGAAGAAATGATTGAGCATTATTTAAAAAAAAGAGAAAACCTTGCGCAGGTATTT
This sequence comes from Ginsengibacter sp., assembly GCA_051954975.1. GTDB lineage: Bacteria > Bacteroidota > Bacteroidia > Chitinophagales > Chitinophagaceae > Ginsengibacter. Next base: position 793,371 of record JBQCHE010000003.1, read on the forward strand.
GTGCTTATCGACTCAAGGCATTCGCCACAAAAGCTGGATTTGGAATTTATAAAAAATATTGAAGTGTGGCAGATTCCGTATTCGCTGATTTTTACCAAAACTGATAAAGAAAAGCAGGCCGTAGTAAGCAAGAATGTAAAATCTTTTCTTGATGAGCTTAAAAAAACGCAACAATTTTTGCCGCGGCATTTTGTTTCGAGCTCAGAAAAAAAGCGGGGACGGGAAAAAATTTTAGATTTTATTGAAGAAATGAATAAAGATTTTTTTGCGGAATCTTAAGCTCACAGAGCAATTTTTGCAAACCCGTTTTAACCAAAAGAAAAAAAGCAATAAAAGCCGGTTTACTGTAAATGGTATTGGCAACTTTCGCTAATGCGCAAATCAGCCGGCATGCTATCGATAGAGTGATTGAATCTTGTTCAAACTCACATCAACAGCAGGATTGAAGGCGCTGCTCATCATGTACTTTTTTAGGCTGTAGAGCAATTGCCTGGCCTCAGGTCTGTTGCCGGCGTCACTAAGCAAATCAATGCCCGATACGATGAGTTTTCCCTTGCCAACTTTGCATTCAAAAAGTAGTCCGAGCGGGCGCGAAGTAACCCAATCATCAATTACCCGTATAATTGGTTGTAGCTTTTTAGATACGCTGTCAAGAATGATGACATTTGAGTGGCTCATCGCGTCCCACCATTGGTAGTCGCTGTAATAATGAGTGGGAAAATATTGTAAGGCCGGATTTCTTGGATTGCATAAAATGCCGAGTGTATGAGGCGGCTGACCGTGTGTCCACGCCGTATTCCAAAATATGCTGGAAAAGCCTACCGGAATCTTTCCGCCTTTTGAACTATCCACCGTTCCCTTCTTGAATGTCAATAATACCTTGCCTCCATTGTTCAGGAGCGCTACAGCTTTGTCATCCAGAATATGAGTTATGTACACATTACTATGGATGGGTTTCGGCGCCGCCGGATATACAAAAATCGTCCAGTCATTTTCGTGGCCATTTACAGACACGGATAATGTCAACATTGAGGGTTTATCAATACTTGCCAGCGATTGCGTAATATTTCCCAAAAAAATACCATTGCCAAGTGGTATGGATGTTTGCTTTAGCTTGCCTGCCAAAAGTAATTTTCCCTTATCGTCTTTTATTGTCCAGCGGGGAACTACATTTTCAAGAGACTTTGCGCCAAAATTTGCAATTTCCACCGGTACTGATAATGATTCGATGTTCAGGTAAACCATTTTTGGCAGGCGGACAAGCGGTACTACCGCATTACAAAAGCGGCTGTATTCTTTTCCGGTAACATATCCTTTGTCCCTCCAAAAAACATTGACCACGCCTACGAGCGCTGTGCCTTGACCCGGAAAATCATTCAGTCCCAAAAGTTGGAAGCCGCCAAAACCCGGCGTGCGCAAAGCCGCTTCAATATCAGCTTTATAACACAACGTTTGCAGCTTACCTGATGCGAGCAAAAAACTGTCCGCAAGTTTACCCATTCCATGTTCAGTTAAAAAATCACGGAATATTTCAAAGTTTTTTGCTTTTAAAATTCCCGTGTATTTGGGAATTTCCTTAAAGTCAGGGAAAACACACCATTGTCCTATTTCATGACTTACCGTTGGCTGCTTCCATTTGGCAATAACGCTTCGCCAATCATAAGATGTTTGCGGTGGCTTGCGGTTGATGATGCTGTTCAATCCTGCTCCCCAATGCTGGATGCGTGGGTCGGGGGTACTGTTGTAATCACTTTCTTTAATAACCGGCCAACCGGCGGCAGTAGAATATAAATGACGCGCATCTTTGTTTTTCCAATACTCAACAAAATGGGTAAGGTATTCAGTTGAATGTTTGCCGGCCGGCTCATTTCCATATACCATCATGCAAAAAGAAGGGTGATTTCCGAATGCTTTTACAATCCGGTTGCTTTCATCGTAAATGAATTGATCGAGTGGCCTCCCGCTTCCGATTTCAGCGCCCTGGTTTGCCCATGACGAACATTCAACTTGTAAATACATGCCAGCGCTGTCTGCTGCATCGAAAGCTGCTTCTGGCGGACACCATGAATGAAAGCGGATATGATTCAATCCATAGGATTTACACACACTAAATAAGTGTTTCCAATAAGCCACATCCATAGACGGATAGCCCGTAAGCGGCGTTACAGCACATTCAAGTGTGCCGCGCAGGAAGGTTGGTCTTCCGTTTATGGAGAATTGAGTTCCCTCTGCCGAAAATTTTCGCATGCCGAAGACAACGTCTTTTTTATCAGTAACATGGTTATTCTCGAGGGCGATGTTCATTTTATAAACATTAGGTTGAAACTCATCCCACAGTAGAGGTTTATTGCCCATGGAGTAATGAATAGTAATTGTGCCGCTGTCTGCTTCAAATTTTTGCTCTTGTAATAGTGCCGGTAATTTTTCGGCACTTTTGTTTCCATTTGTCGCCTGTAGTTTTATTTTCCCGAAAGCGGTTGTACCTGCATTTTTGTAATCAATTGCTGCGACTACTTCTTTGTTGGCAATATCGGGGTAGAGTCGCACGTCACTTATGTACAATTTTGATTTTGCTATAAGAAGCAGGCTGCCTATGATGCCATTCCAATTAGTTTGAGTGTGGTCAGTAATGCTGTGTGAATTCACTCCCACATTTACGTCGGTAATCCTATTGTCAATACAAATGGTAATCCGGTGTTTACCAGGTGAAAGTTGTGCTGTTAAATTATACTCGTGCGGTGCCGCCAGACTATTTTGCGAACCCATTTTTGTTTGGTCTACCCAAACGGTCGTTTGCCAGTGACAGCGTTCAAGAAAAAGAAAAATTTCTTTCTGGTCCCACGAAGCTGGAATGTCTACTTCTTTTTGAAACCAGGCTTCTCCTTTATAATATTTCGTTGGTTGCAGCCAAAAAGGAACTTTAATATTTCCAGGCTGCCGGTACCGGGCGTATTGAGGCTCAAAAAACCAGGAAGAGTCTACTATATCTCCTGTCCATGGTGTATTTATCGTAATATCATTACCAATGCCATTGGTAGTTAATGAGCCGGGTAAGTGAATTTTATTACTGAATCGTTGGTTAAACCATTGCTGTGTTTCACCCACATCTGTACTATCTATTCTAAAAGCCCATTGGCCACTAAGATTGATGGATTGAGCCATTTGCGCTTTCGCAGCACTGCTCGAGAACAGTTGAAAATATGAAAAAACAGCAACGATGATAAAGGCCCTATTTATCCGCATTCGATAAAGATAGTTTAAGATGAAAGTGAATGTTTTCTTTTACCAGTGTTTAAAGTAAACTTAAAAAAATATTTGCACTAACTAAAAATCAATTGCACCAAACAGCGATTTTACATGGACTAATTTAGGCTTACCTATCCACACGACGTGCAATAAAATCAGCGTGCAACAACAACTTCCTCCAATTCTTCCAATGTCTTCCCTTTCATTTCCTTCACTTTTGATTTTACAAAAATGAATCCTGCGAAACAGACTACAGCATAAAATAAAAAGGATCATAGGTGCCCAATTTTTCGGCAAGTATGGGAAATGACGGTCATTATAAGATATTGACTGAACAGGCTCAGCTTTATTGGATTAAATGGATTATTTTACGATCCTTAGCCGAAACAAATTGCATTGGAAGTTCGCGTAAAAGGTCAATACTACTTTCAAGGATGAACACAGCGGGCATGCCGAAAGAATACCGGGGGAGAAGAATCCATTGAGAGGATTGAATGAGCTGGTGGCCGCACCCAGCGAAATAAAAATCTGAACCATTTGTTGCTTTACTGTGGTAACGTTCGCCTTCTCTTGTCAGCTAAGTTTTGTGTATATTGTACTGTATGCGAAATATTAAAGACTAAATATTATTTTTAGTGAATGAAGATTTTATTCGGATTATTGTTATTCCCATCTTTCGCATTCTGCCAATTAAAGCAAATCGGAGATACCATTTGGGTAAATAATCAAAAGTTTATTCCCGGAGATACCTTACATCTCGGAAAAGGAAGCGCACCTGATGGAAGTTATATTTATATTTTTACGCAGCCAAAACCATTGAAATTAAAATCGCATTATCTTGGTAAAAACGCTCCTTATTTGATTTACACAGGCCGCCAGGATTTCGGTTATAAAGTTGAAAAATATTATCTTCCTGTATTCATTGCGCCAAACGATAAAAACAAATACACTATCGCGTTTATACAAGCTATTGAGACTAAAGAAATCATAATAAATTAGCACAATTATACAGCGCATTGCTCAAAACAAAAAGGCTGCTTTGCAGCAACCTTTTTTCATTCAACCTTTCACCTTCTAATTCGAAGCTTGTTGGCGCCTTTGTGGGCGAAGACTTTCTTCTACTTCATTTTTGAATTTGGTATACTGATCGTCTGTAAAAATCGTTTTCAATTTGGCATCCCTGTCGTCAGTCAATTTTTGAAATTGAGACCGGTCAGGGCGCTGGCCTGATGACCGCGCATCCTGGAACATTTTCATCTGGGCATTATAGTAATCGGTAAAAGCGCTGTCCGTTTGAGCCTGCTGCGTTGCATTGAGATTCAATGCGGGCGTAATTTTATCCATCGCATCTTTTACTCTTTCGGGCACGGTACGTCTCTGCATTCCCTGGGCATAAATGCCTGTGGCTGCTGTTAAAAATAAAGCAACCAACATTGTGATCTTTGTTTTCATTTTTTTTATTTTTTTTTATTTTTTTGAAAAGGCCTTACTATGTTAACCCGGTTTCTTTCTTGATTCTCCCGGCCGCCCCACCATGCGCCCAACTATTTTTTGCATAACGGAATCAAACTTTGCGGTTTGATCAGATGTGCAAATTTTTCGTACATTTTTAAAATATAAAAACATGCGGGTGTCAAGCTCTTTTTGCTTTTGCGCAATAGAATCAGCATCAGCGGAAACAACAGAATCCGCTACGTTGTCGGAAGTAACCAATCCATAAAAAGCTTTTTTCGATTCTCTTACCTGGTTAAACAACGGCCTTACATTTTTCATCTGTTCTTCTCTTAAAAGTTTGTATTGATTCAATTGTTCCTGCGAAAAACCAACTTCATTTTGTAAAGTTTTATACATGCCGTTCATATCATGATTCCGGGGCCTTTTATCTGCGGGCTTGCTAAAGGCCAGGAAGAATATCAACATGGCAATGTTGGTGATTAAAAGAAAAACTATAATGGTTACCAGCGATTTGGTCTTTATGTTATTCATTATGGTGTAGCGTTTACATATTCATACATAGGGGCAGTTACTGAATTATATTCATCAGCAGCCGATATTTCGTTGTTCGGTTGTGAAGAAGAATTACTGAATGAAGAAGATGAAAGAATTACAGCCACATTGATAATAATAACCAAACAAATTCCTGCAAAAACTATCGCCGGCCTTGAAACAAAAGATGAAATGATATCCCATTTGCTTTTTTCACGCTGCATGCGCGCTTCAAGGCGGGTAAAGAAAAAAGGCCGTGGAGTTGCTTTTGCAATGCCATCAAGGCTTTGCAACGCTTCCTCTATTTTCTTATGTAAATCGCGATCCATTTGTTTAAATTATTTTTTAAATGTCTCTGCTTTTAGACGTTGTTTTACAATAAAACCTTCTCTCACTTTTATTAAATTTTGTTACAGATTCGCTTATGCCAGGGCATCTTTTAAAAGAATTTGTAAATTTTTTTTTGCTCTTTGTAATAAGGAGTCCACAGCCGATTCACTGGAATCCATAATCTCGCTAATCTCGCGATAACTCAATTCTTCCACCTTATTCAACACAAATGCCGTTTTCTGATTTGCGGGTAATTTATCAATCGCCTTAAACAGCGCTATCGATTTTTCCTTGCTTTCTGTTTTTACACCCGGGTGAATAAAATCCGGTGGATCTATTGCAAGGTTATCGTTATTACCATAAAGCCCCTGCATAAAAGCAAATCTTTTTTTTCTTTTTTTCTTCCTTAAATGATCCAAACATTTTGAAACCGTGATCCGGTAGATCCAGGTAGAAAGTTTGGACTGGCCTTTAAAAGAATAAATGGATTGATATACCCTGATAAACACTTCCTGGGAAATATCTTCAGCATCTTCCTCATTTTGTAAAAATCCGATTGAAGTGTTATAAACCATATCCTGCCAGGTTTCAACCAATTCTTTAAACGCCTGCCTGTCTTTTGTTTTCAGCAGTGCTACCAGTTCACTTTCATTCAAAGCAAAAATATTTATAGCTAAAGTTGGGGGCCTCTGGATGGCTGCGGTCCGCCAAAACCACCAAATCCACGAAATTCTCTACGCTGCTCATTATTATCCTGCGGTTTCCCTTTTCCAAAGGTCTTCAATTTGTAAGTAAATGTCAGCATAAAATACTGCCGCAACACCTGGTTTGTCTGGTCCTGCACATACGATTCGGTAACATCTCTTGTAATGCTTTTATTTTGATTTAAAAGATCGAATACAGACAATTTTAATTCGCCATCCTGGTTCTTTAAAAATTTCTGCCCGATAGCCATGTTCCACAACCAATAATTTTGATTGAATCCATCTGTTAAGCCTTTATACGATTCGTTCGAAATGGCATTATTTAAAAACAATCCTTTCTTAGTGAGAAAGTTGGTATTTATTCCTATGGATTGAGTAAAATAATTATTATTTAAATTCGGCTGGATGGTATTTTTAACCGTATTGATATTAGCTGCATACGACAAATCAAAATCGATATACTCATTAATATTGCTTGATATAACGGCTCCCAAATTGTAATTATAAGCATCCGAAATATTTTCAACATTGTTTATCATACCGGGTTGCCTTGCATAACTTAATCCCGCGTTGAGGTTCATATTCGACTTTATAAATTTTAAAGGCATTCCAAAGGTAAAGAATGAACGGGCGTTGATATATCCATTCATGTTCACCGGTTTGGAAAGTTGAGAGCCTTTAAACAGCGTTACTGTATTCGTCAACATGGAATCTTTTGAAGCGGTATAAGTGGCATTGGTTACATAATTATTAATGTTTTGAAAAAACAGGTTTGCAAAAAAACTCTGGCCCTTAGCGCTGTTGGTATAAGTGTACCTTGTTATAAGGTTATTGGTATATTGTTGTTGCAAATCAGGATTGCCTGTTGTGTAAAAAAACTGGTTAGAGTTATTAATTACATTTTGCAATTGCCTTACGGATGGAGGACTCACAGATCCACGATAAATTACTCTCAGCGTGCTTCTTGGAGAAAGCTTAAATCTTGAAAAGGCATTGGCTAAAAAGTTGCTATAAGAATTATCGATAAAAGAAACGTCTGGAAATTCCTGGCTGCTTTTTAATTCGCTGTATTGATAAGACACCCCTGCGGCAATCATATTGTTCCTGTCGCCGTGCCGGATAGTGATTCCTGCATTCTGGGTATTGTAGGTATTGTCAAACTTATTACTTAAGCTGGTATCCCGCAATGAATATTTGTCGTTGGTATTATCGAAGTCAAAAGTTTCCTGGTCTGCTTTGCTTTTTTGAAACGAAGGTTCGTAATTCAACTGCAATTGCGTTTTTGTTGAAAGAGGTTCGGTATAAACCAGGTTAAACCTGTATTGATTCGTAAAATTATTTTGATTAGAAAATTGCTTTACTGTATCCTGCTTCACAATTGACTTATAATAGCTATTGTCAGCATTCAAATAATTTTGTCCATCCCTGTTATTGTAAGATTGAAAAATTCCTAAAGAAATACTTCTTCCTCTTTTAGCGAATGAATGCCTGAAGAGTAACATATTGCTGTTGCTGCTTCCGGTGCTGTTACTATTGATATCATTTTCCGTTTTGCTTAAAATATTTTGCTTTTCCTCATCAAAATAATTGGTACCTCCAACCAGATTCGTAGAATTGTTTTTCTGGAAATTAAGATTAGAAGTAGCAATAATCGTATTGTTTGAATCAATACGATAGGTTAATCTGAAGTTGACACGGTTGTTATAGTTAATGTTATTGGAAATCGTGTTCTCGTCATAATATTGAGACGAATCGCTGGTGATAAAATTTTGCCGGCTGATGGTTTGGTTGTTATTCGTATTACTGTTGTTGAAAAAATAGCTTGCAGTCACGTCAATTTTCTTTCCCCATGCGTCACTGTAATTCACGCCGAACGCATTGGTTTTAGCAATGCCACTCTGCGGGCCGACAGTGAAGTTAGAAGAGCCTCCCCTGAAATTTCCGCCACCGCCGCCACCGCGCCTTCCGCCGCCGCCGCGGTTGCCGCTTGTAACGCCGAGCAAATCATCTGAAGAAAAATTTTGTTGGTTTACATTGTTTACCAATCCTACGAGCGATATCCTTCGGGCGTTATTGAAAAAACTAACATTTCCTCCCCCGCTATACCTGTCATCTGTGCCATAGCCGGCATACACTCTTCCAAAGTTACCGGTGCGCATGTCTTTTTTGGTTACAATATTTATTGACTTGGTCGTATTGCCATCATCAAAGCCTGTAAGTTGCGCCTGGTCGCTGAGCTTATCAAACACTTGTATTTTATCAACCACATCTGCGGGCAGATTTCGCAGCGTGGCCGTAGCATCGTCGCCAAAAAAATCTCTTCCATCCACGGTAACTTTTTTTACGGTCTCCCCCTGTGCAGTTACGGCGCCGGTTTGCCTGTCAACAGTTACTCCAGGCATTTTCTTTATAAGGTCTTCACCGGTAGCATCAGGATTTACTTTATACTGGCTTGCAGTATATTCCAGCGTGTCGCCATTTTGCTTTACAGGCGGTGTGTTATTAATTACAACTGTGGAAAGCGTTTCAGCGCTCTTCGAAATAAAAATATTCCCAAGTTCTGCATTTTGGCCTATCACACTTACCTGCTTTTTAACTTCGCCGTATCCTATAGAAGTAATGGTGAGGGTGTAGCTTCCATCCGGAACGTTATTAAAGACAAAAGCGCCCTGCGAGTTGCTTACTGAAAATAAGGACGATTTTGTTGAATCAATTGATGACAGCTTAACTGTTGCGTTGGCAACTGCATTGTTCGAAGCTGCATCTTCAATTTTTCCGGACACCGTTTGAGCCTTAGCCGCGGAAGAAATAACGAATGCAAAAATCACGTTAGTAAATATTTTTTTCATAAAAACGATTATGTAGATAAGACGCCGCAAATTGTAAAAGCCAGCGTACCACTCATCATTTTATATAACCAGTCACTTTTATCTTTTGTTAACTGAAACTAAAAATCATTTCAATTATCTTGCACTCCCAAAAAATAAATTGAATAGCATGGAGTATAAAAAACTGGTTTCGGTAACAGGTATGCCTGGCTTGTTTGAATTGGTATCTTCTAAATCTGACGGCGCTGTAGTGCGCTCGCTCGAAGACAACACCACCAAATTTGTAAGTACGCGTCAGCACAATTTTTCTCATCTTGAAAGTATTGAAGTTTATACCACTAAAGACAACACCAATCTTGCTGAAATTTTTTCAGCAATGAAAGAAAATAAAGAACAAGTGCCCGAAGCAAATGCAGATGGCAAAGCTTTAAAAGCCTATTTCGAAAAAGTGTATCCTGATTTGGATTTTGACCGCGTTTATGCCAGCGATATGAAAAAAATGGTAAAGTGGTTTGCAATTATTGAAAAAGATAAAATTGACTTTAAGGCAAAGGAAGATGAGCCAAATGAAGCCGCCCCGGATGCAAAACCCCATAAGCCAGTTCATGCGGAAAATGCAAGCGTAAAAAACGTAAAGCCTCAGCAGGCAAATCCGCGCAAAATTGAAAGCAGGGGTGTAAAGTAATTGTTATCTAATACCGAGATGAAGGAATGGTAAAATAGAAATCAAGTTTATTTATTGCTTTACTGCTTTTGTTGGAACACAAAGTGAAAAAATATGACAGCAGATATAAAAAAATTAGAAAGGCATTATCTTCCGCAGGATTTAACCATTTCATCCTGGGAAATAATAGAGCCTTATTTTAAAGAACTTTTACAGCGCGAAATCAATTCAAAACAAGAACTGGAAAAATGGCTAAAGGATATGAGCGAGCTGGAAGCAGCCGTAAATGAAGATGTTTGCTGGCGCCAGATACAAATGACCTGCGACACTGCCAACAAAGCGCTTGAAGAATCTTTCAATTTCTTTTGTTTGGAGATACAGCCTAAAATTCAGCCGTATGCTTTTGAGCTCAACAAAAAGTTATTGAATTTGCCCTTCACCAAAGAACTTGACCACGATAAATATTTCACGTATTTGCGCTCTATCCGCAAAAGCATTGAATTGTTCAGGGAAGAAAATGTTCCCATTGAATCGGAAATTGCCGTATTGCAACAAAAGTATGGCATGATTACCGGGCAAATGTCAGTGGAAGTAGAAGGCAAAACGTACACGCTTCAGCAGGCTGCCAAATTTTTTGAAAGCCACAACCGTGAGCTGCGCGAGGAAGTTTTTAAAAAGATTGCAGAAAGAAGGTACCAGGATAAAGACAAGTTAAACGACCTTTTTACCCAGTTAATTTCAAAAAGAAACCAGCAGGCATTAAATGCCGGATTTACCAACTACCGCGATTTCAAATTTAAGCAGCTTGGCCGATTTGACTACGTAAAAGAAGACACCTTCCGTTTTCATGAATCGGTAAAGCTCCACGTGTTGCCGCTGGTAAATAAAATTCATGCACATAAAAAAGAAAAATTAAAAGTAGATCACCTTCGTCCCTGGGACATGGAAGCAGAAGCTGAAGGCACTGAGCCTTTAACTCCTTTCACAACGGTAACAGAGTTGTTAGATAAAACTATCGAAGTGTTTACAAAGCTCCGGCCCTTTTTTGGAGATTGCCTTCGCAAGATGAATGAAATGAAACACCTGGATCTTGAAAGCCGCAAAGGCAAGGCTCCCGGTGGATACAATATGCCGCTCGCCGAAACCGGCGCTCCTTTTATCTTTATGAATGCTGCGAAGTCAATGCACGACGTAACGACAATCGTGCATGAAGGTGGCCATGCCATTCAATCTTTTTTAACCCACGATTTGGAATTAAGCTCCTTTAAAGATTATCCCATGGAAATAGCCGAAGTGGCCAGCATGGCAATGGAGCTTTTCTCAATGGATTACTGGGATGTATATTTTGATGACCCCGACGAATTGCGAAGAGCAAAAGAACACCAGCTTGAGCGCGTGATCATTCTCTTTCCCTGGATTGCCGTGATAGATAAATTTCAACATTGGATTTATGAAAATCCGGAACACACGCTGGAAGAACGTTCCAAAAAATGGATGGAAATATTTAATGAATTTTCGGGTAACGTGATTGATAATTCCGGTTTGGAAAAATACCTTGAAAATGGATGGCAAAAGCAATTGCATCTATATGAAGTTCCTTTTTATTATATCGAATACGGAATTGCACAATTAGGCGCAATAGGCCTTTGGAGACAGTTTAAGGAAAATCCGGAAAAGGCGCTGGACAATTATGTAAATGCACTAAGTCTCGGCGGCACAAAAACGTTGCCTGAATTATACAAGGCTGCGGGTTTAAAATTTGATTTTTCTTCTGAAAATATAAAAAGCCTTATGGAATTTGCAAATGAGGAATTGGAAAAGGTGCAGCACCAGTAAAAGAATAAATAAAAGCAATTTTTATTTTTGCAATAGCTGTTTTGCGTAAGCCTCCTTCCTTTATAAGCACGCTGCAAAAAATAAAAATTACATCCACCAACCAGCAAATTGGTCGGAACATTTTCCCTTAAAAATTGATTCATAAAAAAAATGACTTCTGATGCATTTCGTGATTTTGCATTAATTTCACGGCTCTTATTCAAACAAAAATTTTAATAGATTATGGCTGAAGCGATAAGAATGCCACGAATGAGTGACACCATGACGGAAGGCGTAATAGTGGAATGGCACAAAAAAGTAGGTGATCAAATAAAACCAGGAGACCTTTTGGCTGATGTGGAAACAGACAAAGCCACTATGGAATTGGAAAGTTATAATGAAGGAACGCTTTTATATATCGGTGTTGAAAAGGGGCAATCTGTTCCTGTAGAAGGAATTTTAGCTATCGTGGGTAAAAAGGGCGAAGATTACAAATCCATTTTGGATGCGGAAAAGAAGAACGGCGGTGCATCAGGCGATAAAGCAAAGGATGAAGAAGTATTGCCTAAGAAAAATGCGAACGAAGAAAAAGCCATAGCAGAAAAACAAGAAAAACAATCTGACAATAAACCGGCAAATGTGGGTCAAAATGTGGAGTTGCCAAAAGGAGCAAAGGTAATCCGGATGCCGCTGATGAGCGACACAATGACCGAAGGAAAAATTATTCAGTGGAATAAAAAGGTAGGAGATAAAGTGAAATCGGATGATTCGCTGGCTGAAGTAGAAACTGATAAGGCCACTATGGACGTGGTAGGCTATGAAGAAGGAACGCTTTTATACATCGGCGTTGAGGCTGGCGACTCAGCAAAAGTGAATGATATTATTGCCATCGTTGGAAAAGAAGGAACCGATGTAAGCGCGTATGTGGAAGCACAAAAAAATGCGCCGCAAGCCCCGGCCGAATCTGAGGAAAAACCAGCTTCTTCTGCCGAAAAAACTGAAGCAAAATCCACCGGTACGCAAAAAACGGCTGCGCCGGCTGAGGAGGCAGCTCAATCGTCTTCTGCTGAAGGCGGCAGAATAAAAGCTTCACCGCTTGCCAAAAAGATGGCCGAAGAAAAAGGAATTGATTTGTCTCAATTACAGGGAAGCGGCGACGGCGGAAGAATCATTAAGAGAGATGTTGATTCTTACGTCCCTGCACCGGCCGCCAAGGCTGAGGGTAAAAAAGCTGCTGCGGAAGCACAACCGCTTCAACCTTTCACCCAGATTGGACAGGAAGGCTATGAAGACGTTCCAAACAGCCCGATGCGCAAAACCATTGCCCGCCGTTTGGGAGAGAGCAAATTCCAGGCGCCTCATTTCTATTTAACGATGGAAATTAACATGGACAATGCCATCAATTCCCGCAAAGCCATCAACGAGCTGAGCCCTGTAAAAGTTTCTTTCAACGACCTGGTAATTAAAGCCTGCGCGATGGCATTGCGCCAGCATCCGGCGGTAAACAGTAGCTGGAAGGGCGATTTTATCCGCAGAAACCACCATATTCACATTGGCTCTGCCGTAGCAGTGCCCGACGGGTTGATAGTTCCTGTGATTCGCTTTGCCGACCAAAAATCCTTGTCGCAGATTGCAGCAGATGCCAGCCAGCTTTACGAAAAAGTAAGAAATAAAAAAATTCAGCCTGAGGAATTCAGCGGGAATACTTTTACCGTTTCTAACCTCGGCATGATGGATATTGATGAATTTACCGCCATTATAAATCCGCCTGACAGCGCTATCTTAGCCATTGGCGCTATCAAGGAAAAAGTAGTGAAAAAGGGAGACGGTTTTGCAGTTACAAACGTAATGAAGGTAACCATGAGCTGCGACCACCGGAGTATTGACGGCGCTGTAGGTGCAGCTTTCCTTCAATCGGTTAAAAAATATCTGGAAAATCCTGTAACCATGCTGGTATAATCACCGGCGGAAAAAGCAGGCTTTCAACAAGATAAAAATTGTGATTATTTGTTGATTACTAGTCCAAAGCAAAGAAATAGCTAAAGCAAGAGCAAATGTTCTTGCTTTTTTAATAAAAATAACCATGCTATAACCGCCATAGCAATGGTTTTGTACCTTCATTCACTTACCTTTGCAGCCCATAAACCCAAAATAATATGAGCGGCGCATTAAAAGAAGTCCGAAACCGGATAAAAAGTGTCCAAAGCACCCAGCAAATCACCAAAGCCATGAAAATGGTGAGCGCTGCCAAATTGAGACGCGCGCAGGACGCCATCGTACAAATGAGGCCTTATGCGCAAAAGTTGCAGGAAATGCTCAGCAATATCGTAGGCAACGCCGAAGGAGATATCAATCTTGCTTTAGCTAAGGAAAGGCCCGTTGAGAAAGTATTAATAATTGTAATCACCAGCGACCGCGGTTTATGTGGCGGATACAATAGTAACCTTATTAAACTGGCCAAATTGGATATCCATGAAAAATATGCCAGCCAGTTTGCCAAGGGAAATGTGACTATCCTCCCGATAGGAAAAAGAGGCTATGAGCATTTTCTCAAAAATAAGTACAAAGTGGTAGGCGATTATTGGAATATTTTTTCAGATTTGTCTTTTGAAAATGTGGTGCGGGCTTCAAAATATGCTCTGGATGCTTTTTCAAAAGGGGAAGTGGATGCGGTGGACCTCGTATACAGCGAATTTAAAAATGCCGCCACTCAGAAATATATCGCAGAACCTTTTTTGCCAGTTAAAAAGACAGCTCCTAAAAAAGGAAATGCAAAGGCCGATTTCATTTTTGAACCCGGCAAGGAAGTATTGCTTCAGGAGCTGATGCCAAAGATTTTGAATACTCAATTGTACAAAGCCATTCTTGATGCAAACGCAAGCGAACATGGCGCAAGGATGACAGCCATGGATAAGGCGACTGATAATGCACAGGAATTATTGAAATCATTGAAAATCAGCTACAACCGTGCAAGACAGGCAGCAATCACCACAGAACTTACAGAGATTGTAAGTGGTGCGGCCGCATTGCAGGGCTAATAGCTATTTATAAAAGATAATGGCGTTCAGCCAAACCGGGAAAACCGAATGGAACTATCGTTGATTATTCCACATATTGAAGCGCTCATATTTGCCAGTGATAAACCATTGGCAATTTCAGATCTTGTTGAATTGGTCAACAGTGCCCTGGGATTTATTGAAGATCGGGCTACAGAAGAGCAGGTGGAAGCCGCTATTCATACCATCAAAGAGAAATATGATTCAGAATATTTCGCTTTTGGATTAGTGGAAAGTGGCGGAGGATGGCAGTTTTTGACAAAGGCTGAATTTCACAAAACGATTGCCCAGCTCAACGGCGACAAATACCTGAAAAAATTGTCGGTTGCAGCAATTGAAACTCTTTCTATCATTGCCTACAAACAACCGGTAACCAAATCTGAAATTGAATTAATCCGCGGAGTGAATTGTGATTATGCGGTTCAAAAATTATTGGAAAAGGAGCTGGTGGTGATTTCAGGAAGAAAAGAAGACGCCGTGGGAAAACCGTTGCTTTATACTACTTCCAAAAATTTTATGGATTATTTTGGAATCAATTCTGCAGACGATCTTCCTAAAATAAAAGAAGTGTTAGACCATGAAATTGTCGAAGCGACAAGGATTGAGAAAGAAGAGGAATCAAAAGCCACAAGTGAAAATGAGGTTAATAATACCGGAAATACTATCGATGAAAACTAAATGTTACCATTTTCGCCATCCCGCAATACCATTTCACAGTATCTTTATTTTTATTTTCATTCCATTACTAAACAGTTTTTATTCCAAATACAATGTCAAATGATTTATCGGCGGCTCAACTGACTGCAATTGCAGATGAATTTGGAACTCCGGTTTACGTGTATCATCTTGAAAAAATAGCCAGCCAATACCGGAAATTAACAGAGGCTTTTTCCGGGCAGAATGTAGTAATCTTTTATGCCTGTAAGGCGCTTACCAATATTAATATCCTTCACTATGTAAAATCACTGGGGGCGAATGTAGACTGCAGTTCCATCAATGAAGTAAAGCTTGCTTTGCACGCGGGTTTTGAGCCGTCCAAAATTTTATATACCTCCAACGGCATTGCGTTTGAAGAAATTGAAGAAGCGCAGCGTCTTGGAGTTCACATCAATATCGACAGCCTTTCCAATCTGGAAAAGTTTGGAAAAAAATTTGGCCATTCTTATCCCGTGGGCGTACGCCTGCGGCCGGATATTTTAGCAGGCGGCAATCTAAAAATATCTACCGGTCACGATAAGAGTAAATTTGGAATCCCGGTAAATGACGTTCAAAAGATAATAGATACTGTAAAAAAATACAACCTATTCATCCAGGGGCTGCATATTCATACAGGCAGCGAGATAAAAGATGCGGATGTTTTTGTGAAAGGAATAGAAAAACTTTTTGATATCATTCCTCTCTTTAATGAACTGGAATTTGTGGATTTGGGCGGCGGCTTCAAAGTTCCCTACAAAGACGGTGATTCAGAAACAGATATTAACCTTCTGGCGCAAAAAGTAAAGGAATCTTTCTCAAATTTTTCCTATCAATCCGGGAAACCATTACAAATATGGTTTGAACCCGGCAAATACCTGGTAAGTTCGGCCGGTTATTTTATCACCAAAGTAAATGTGATGAAAGAATCAGGAACGACGGTTTTTGCCGGAGTGAATAGCGGCTTTAACCACTTGATACGGCCCATGTTTTATGATGCTTACCATCGAATCGAAAATCTGAGTAATGAATCCGGCGCCAAACAGCCATATACCGTAGTAGGCAATATTTGCGAAACTGATACATTTGCCACAGATCGCTACATTTCAGAAATCAGGGAAGATGATTACCTGGTATTTTATAATGCCGGTGCTTACGGTTTTGAGATGTCATCTAATTTCAATTCGAGGTTAAAGCCTGCTGAGGTAATGGTAAAGGATGGCAAAGCGATTTTGATAAGAAGAAGGGACAATTTTGAAGACTTGCTAAGAAACCAGGTAGCGCTCTGAAGATGGAATAATTTTTCAGCTTATTTATTGGTTTACTGTAGTTTCTTAGCTATTTCGCATAAAAGTTATGAAGAAAATAATCATAGTGGGAGGCGGTGTAAATGGGCTTTGCACTGCTTACTTTCTGCAAAAAAGAAACAAATTTGACATTACTGTAATAGACCGGGGAAATATAACCGACAATTGCTCATTTGGAAATATGGGCTTTTTATCTCCCAGCCATTTTATTCCATTGGCCTCTCCCGGCATTATCTCTGAAGGCCTTAAATATATGCTGAGCAGCAGCAGTCCTTTTTATATCAAACCCAGGCTCGACTTGTCATTCATCCGGTGGGCGCTGCTTTTTTACAAGAACAGTAATGCTAAAACTGCCGAAAAAAATGCACCACATTTAAGCGAATTACTAAACCTGAGCCGCCGGCTGATGAATGAAATCAGGGATGAATTGGGCGATGTGTTCGAAATGGAAGAAAAAGGATGCATGATGATGTGTCATTCTCAAAAAGCATTTGAAGAGGAATTGAAATTGGTGCAGCCGGCAAAAAAATTCAGGCTGGAAGTAGAAGTTTTAAACCGTGAAGAGCTCCAGAAAAAAGAGCCTGATGTGGAGCTGGATATTTTTGGCGCACTCTTATTTAAAGATGATGCCCACATCCATCCGGGAAAGTTTATGGCTGCAATGAAGCGCTACCTTGAACAAAAAGGTGTGAATTTTCAATTAAATACTGAAGTTTTCGGCCTTTCAAAAAATCATAGCAAAATAGAACAGGTCGCAACAAACCATGGAACTTTCAGCGCAGACGAGTTTGTTTTAACCGGTGGCTCATGGTTGTCGCAGTTAGCAGCAAAAGCCGGCATCAACCTGTTAATACAAGGAGGAAAGGGATATAGCCACACCTATGATTATGTCGAAAAAAATATCCATTATCCTGCTATTTTAGTGGATGGCAGATGCGCTGTAACGCCGTGGAAAAATCAGTTACGAATTGGCGGCACCATGGAATTCAGTGGAAATAACCACAAAATATTAGCTAAAAGGATGGAAGGAATTTACAACTCGGTTAAAAAATTTTATCCCGGATTGCAAATAGGTTTTCCTCCGGAAGATAAAATCTGGACCGGATTAAGGCCCGTATCTCCGGATGGCCTGCCCTACATCGGAAATTCAAAAAAATTTAAAAATCTTTTTATAAATGGCGGAAATGCTATGCTGGGCATTTCAGAAGGCGCTGCCGGAGGCCAGATTATCAGTGATTTAATTGAAAAAAGAAGCACGCCAATTGATATAAGCGCTTTTCAAATAGAAAGATTTAATTGACAGATAACTATTTATAAAAAATCCCCTTTCACTCCCCCGCCGCATTCTAAAAAAACAATTCGTGTGTACTGGTATTTTATATTAAATTTCTTGCTGAAAAGAACTTCAAATTTTTGTACCAGTTAATCAATAATCGTGTTTCCAAATTGTTGGGGGTTGAATATCCCATCATCCAGGCGGGTATGGTTTGGGCAAGTGGCTGGCGTTTGTGCAGTGCGGTCAGCAACGCGGGCGCCCTCGGCGTTATAGGTTCAGGCAGTATGTATCCCCACATTCTTGAAGAAAATATAATCAAATGCAAGGCCGCTACCAACAAACCTTTCGCGGTGAATATTCCAATTCTCTATTCTGATATAGAACATCACCTCGAAATCGTCGTTCGCCACCAAATTAAGATTGTGATTTCTTCTGCCGGCAATCCTGCACTCTATACGCCGGCTTTAAAAGACCATGGCATAACGGTTATTCATGTGGTAAGTAGCAAAAAGTTTGCAGAAAAAGCAGAAAAAGCCGGATGCGATGCCGTAATAGCTGAAGGGTTTGAAGCGGGCGGCCACAATGGAAGAGAAGAAACGACAAGCATGGTATTGATTCCGCTGGTAGCATCTGCTGTATCAATACCTGTAATAGCAGCCGGAGGCATTGCAACCGGCAGGCAGATGCTGGCGGCAATGGTGTTAGGCGCTGAGGGCGTTCAAATCGGCAGCCGGTTTGTGGCCAGTGAAGAAGCTTCTTCCCACCTCAATTTTAAAAACGCGGTAACCAATTCATCCGAAGGAGGCACTGTCTTAACGTTAAAAGAGTTGGCGCCCGTGAGGCTTATGAAAAATCAGTTCTACAATGATATTGTAAAAGCGGGTCAAAATGGCGCCTCAATGGAAGAACTTAAAAAGCTATTAGGAAAAGGAAGAGCGAAAAAAGGAATGTTTGAGGGCGATTTAGACCAGGGCGAATTGGAAATTGGCCAGGTGAGCGCCTTAATAGAAGACATACAACCGGCAGCGGATATTGTCCGGGAAATATGGCTGCAATTCAATGAGGCATTGAAAAACCCGTTAAAATAAAAATAACAATTAGGCGTTCTTGTTAATTATAGACAACATGAACGCCTAATGACTCCCCTAACAAAAGGCCTCGCCTTGCATACTTTTTGGTTGCGGCTCCTTAGCATCGTATTTATTCCGATGTTATGTTGCAGTACGGCTTTTGCCCAGCTTCCAACTGAACAGGACGACCTCCAGATAGATCCAAATGCATTAAAAAATGCTTCTCCTTCTGAATTGATAAATTTTCTGCAGGATTTTAACCAGCAAAAACAAAAGGCAGGTGAAGATGTGCATAAATCCCAAAACAATTTACCGGATGCAGGCCAGGAAAAAACTGATGTGGTGATTAAAGACAGCACCCAAAGAGATAACATAAAAAATTCGCTGCTGAGCCCGCAGTCCGTTTATGGAAGTAATATCTTTCAAAACAGCCAGATACTGCAGCTTTCAGAACTGAGTACGCCGCCCCCGGATTATCCCGTAGGTGTTGGCGATCACATTATCGTTTCACTTTGGGGCGGCGCTGATTTTGAGCAGGATTATATTGTTGGCCGTGACGGATCCATTTTTCCACAGGGACTGGGAAAAATTACCGTGCAGGGACTTTCATTTGCCAACGCCAGATCAATAATTTTTGAACGATTTAAAAAAGTAATCCCCAAATCAACCAGCATTTCTGTTTCGCTGGGGCAACCGCGCTCTATCGTGGTGCAGGTTTCGGGCAATGTAGCCAACCCCGGCCCAAAAGTAGTTTCTGCTTTCACTAATGCATTAAATATTGTGGCAATGGCCGGTGGAGTTACCAGGTATGGAAACCTGAGGAAGATCCTGGTTTCACGACGCGGAAGGGTAATAGATTCAATAGATGTGTATAAGTATTTAAGTGCCGGAGATTTTGGCAAGCACCTGTATCTTGAAAATAACGACTTTATTATTGTTCCTTTTTATGATAAAAAAGTGCTGGCAAGCGGCCAATTTAAAAGACCGATGTATTACCAGCTCAAACAGGGCGAAGGCCTTGAAGCCCTGCTTGGCTTTACCGGCGGATTTACTTCGGATGCGTACGCCACGGGAGGAATGATAATCCGCAACGTAAATGAAAAACAAACGATTAAGACTATCAACCTGAACACTATAAAGGCGGGAGGAAATGTTTTAGCGGATGAGCCATTGTACGACGGCGATATCGTTTTGGTAAATAGCATCCGCCCGGGGCTCACAAATAAGGTAATAGTGAAGGGTGAAGTAGCTTATCCGAATGTATACGAGGTGAAAAAAGACGACCGGTTGTTTGATCTTATCAACCGCGCCGGCGGAGTTACACCTAACACCTATCTTGACAGGGCTTATATCTACAAAGGCGCCGGAGATTCTACCAATGTAAAAGCCGATAAAATTGATGTAAGCCTTTCAGACATCAATAAAAATGACCATAGCAAATACAATATCCCGGTTGATCCAAATGATATAATTGAAGTTTTTAACAAGAACCAATTCTCGGACAGGCAACTGATTTCTATTAATGGTGAAGTGCGTAAGCCCGGGAATTATGAAAAATACGGAGGTATGACGCTGAAGGATTTGCTATACTTCGCTAACGGCCTCAAACCTTCAGCGGAATTTGGCAGTATTGAAGTATCAAGTATTGTGGATATTGATTCTTCTCAAAAAGGGTTAGTTCCCACCAGAACTGTTGTAAAAACATATTCAATTAATCAGGACCTTGACCTGGATTCAGTTACCGAAAATATCATTCTAAAGCCGTATGACCAGGTTTTCGTTAGAAAGAATCCCCGTTTTCAATTGCAGCAAAATATCAAAATAGAAGGGCAGGCTAAATATCCTGGGGTTTATCCAAAGCTTAGTGAAAATGAAAGGCTGTCTTCTTTGATAGCACGAACCGGAGGCCTGAAAGAGAATTCCAATGCAAAAGGCGCGATTCTTTACCGTAAGCGAATTGAGGGTCAGGCTACCGACAGTCTTGCTTCTCCGTCCGAACCCATCAGCATCGATTTGCAAAATGCAATTGATAATCCCGGTTCAAAATTTGACCTCGTATTGCAGGAAGGCGATGTTGTCTTTATTCCTGAATCCAATCCCGTTGTGGCAGTCAAAGGCGCAGTTCAAAACCAGTTGAAAATTTATTATGATAAAGATCACCCCAAACTCGGATATTACATAAGCCAGGCAGGCGGATTTTCAGAAAGACCCTGGAGAAAAAGGATTTATGTAACCCGTGCGAATGGTAAAAGTGAAAAAACGCACAACTTTGGATTCTTTCATTTTTATCCTAAAGTGAAGCCGGGAAGTGTAATTAATGTTCCTGTGAGGCCCGAAGGTAAAGGGCTTTCTTCATCGATAACACAGGGATTTATAAGCGCAATTCCTCTGGCACTGGTTTATCTCATTACAAAATTATAAGAATGCTATGACGTCGCAGGAACTGACTATCGAAATCATTGCCAGGATAAAAAAACACAAGATTGTTATATTGTGCACCACTGTGTTTTTCACAATTATTTTTTTTGTTTTTGCTTTAAAAACACCGGTTACCTACACTTCCACCGCCATTATTTTTCCATTAACCGCATCTAACGATAACAATGCAGCCTCTTCGGCGCTTACTGCACTTTTCAATGGGGGCGATAATTCAAGCAATCCTTTTTCTGATGAAGCTTCCGTAAATATTATTGAGCTGGCACTTAGCCGTGCCATACGCGAACAGGTGGCCTTGATGAAAGATACTTCGGCAGGAAATAAAACTATTGGTGAACTATTGCTCCGCGACATAAATGCCCATCGCAGCTTCATGGAGCCTCAAATAAAAATTCCCCAAAGCCAGGATAGCATGCTGGCGACTGTTATGAAGATTTTTAAAGATAACCTGGCAGCCACTATCAACAAGAATAACAGTTTTGTGCTTAACTACACAGGACGTAGCCCAGCCATTGTAAGAACCGTAAGCTATGGTTTCATTAATAAGATTTCAACTTTCTATATCGATCTGAAGCGTGAGAAGGCAAAAAGAGATTTTGAATTTGCAAGCAGAAAAGTGGACTCGCTAAGAAATGTAATGCATTCAAAAGACAGTAAGCTGATAGCAATTGACCAGAAAACACTGTTTACAAATACCAATAAAATGGAATTCAAAGTTCCGACTGAAAATCTTATCACTGAAAAACAAATGCTCCGCCAGCAATACGCAGTAGCTGTTGCCAACCAGCAAAACGCGGCTTACAAATTACAAAAAGCTACTCCGGTTATTAAAGTATTAGATGCCCCTGATCCGCCATACGATGTGCAGAAAAAGTCACCTCTACTTTATGGAATTATCGGCTTTACAATTGGGCTGCTACTTTCCTGTATCTATTTTTCATTCCGGGTTTTTGTGAGATATGCCAGGGAAGAGATAAGTAAAGCAATTTACGGCCAGGAAATTCCATCCGCTACCCGTAAAAGACAAATGGCCGCATAGGTTTTATAATTACGTATATCCATCACCGTTAGAAGGTATTCATATACCAGTAAAAGCACAAAAAAGACCAATTAATTTTTTGCTCCCGGTAAATTTTTTGATTTTACTTTTAAACAAAAAGTCATGGAGTTATTTATTTATGATTCGTATGAAAAGATGTCGGCCGAAGCAGCAAAAAAAGTAATGCACATTATTTCGGCTAAAAGAAAAACTGTGCTGAGCCCTGCATCCGGCGATACCCCTAAGGGATTGTATTCCGAGCTTGTTTCTATGATTCACAAGAATAAAACCGATATCTCAGAACTCTGGTTTATCGGCCTGGATGAATGGTTAGGTATGAATGGCGATGATGAGGGAAGCTGCCGTTTCTACCTCGACCAACAATTGTTTAATCCGCTGCAAATTGACAAAAACAAAATCGCATTTTTTAACGGCAAAGCCCAATTTCCCCGGGAAGAATGCACAAAAATTGATAACGCCATTCTTGCCTTAAACGGGATTGATCTTGCCATCGTTGGCCTTGGAATGAATGGCCATGTTGGAATGAATGAGCCAGGCGTATCGCCTGCGCTGCATTCTCATGTTGCTGAAATTGATCCGGTTACTCAGCAAGTTGGACAAAAATATTTTAAAGAAAAAAAAGAAATCAGCGGCGGTCTAACGTTAGGAATTGCCAATTTGATGGAAGCCAAAAGTGTGATGCTCATGGTGAACGGAAGTAAGAAAGCTTCAATTCTTAAACAGGTTTTGGAGGAAGATATTTCTGAAAAACTTCCTGCAAGTTTTTTACGAAATCATCCAAACTTCAGTGTACTTGCGGATGCGGAAGCAGCAAGTCTTTTAAAAAGATAGCTGCTCATGTTTTTTGAATCACTCCCAAAATAAAAAACCTACTTAAAAGTTCTTTTACTGCACCATGATTTCATCGGCGAATATCCATGCAGGCTTTCCTTCGCCAGGATGGCCTTTAGGGCAGACACCAATGTTCTTTGCAGTCACACGAATGTACCTTGCGTTTTGCCCGGGAAAATTCAAAGTGAAATCTTTGATTAAAGCGCTTTTTTCATTTGGCGAAATTGTATTATGCACCGTACCTGCAATTGTAAAATTAATTCCATCATTGGAAACTTCATAAGTTACTGATTTCGGCAAAAAAATCCAGTCGTTATAACTCTGAAGGCATCCAATTGAAATTTGGTGAATTGAAATTGACTGACCGAAATCGATAGTGGCAATAAGATCATTACCATCAAATGCATGCCAGAATTTGCCCGGCGAAGTAGTGCCCCGAACGCCATCCGTCAAAGTATTTGGGCCATCTGCAGGATAGTATTTACTTGGAGGATTAGCATACTTTACATCTCTGCCAACGGCTTTATCCATCACAAATTTTTGAGTTGCTGGTTTAACGCCCATCACTTCTCCATTTTCAACAATAACCGCCTTTACGGTCACAGACGAATCTATCTTAACAGGATTTATATATTTATTACTTGTTGCATCCGGATCCGAACCATCAGCAGTAAAATATATTTCACTTCCCGGAATTTCTGATGAAAGGTTGACGAATAATTTTCCATTTTCAGACAATGGTTTGATAGCCACAGTAAAATTGCCCGGACAATAATTGAAACCTTTTTCATCAAATGCCCTGAATTGATTTTGCAGCCGGTGATAAAAATCAACATAATTTTTTTCACTTCGTGGTGTCCACAAAACTTCAGAAAGCGCAAGCATCCTGGGTAAAACCATATATTCCAAATGGCCGTGGCTTGGTATAAATTCGGTCCAAACATTGGCCTGAGCACCCAGGACATATTTTGCATCAGAAGAATCAAGCTCTTCCGGAATAGGAGAATAATCATACACCATTTTGAGCGTGTTAAATCCACCGATAGCAACCGGCTCACCGGCAGGCCCGGCCTGGTAATGATCAAAGTATAGCGGTGTTCCCGGCGACATCACAACATCATGTTTCATTTTTGCCGCTTTGATGCCTCCGCTTTCGCCCCGCCAGCTCATCACGGTGGCTTCAGGCGCTAATCCGCCCTCTAATATTTCATCCCACCCGATCAGCTTACGATGATGAGCAATTAAAAATTTTTCTATTCTTCTGATAAAATAACTCTGTAATTGATCTTCGTCAGTATACCCCAGTTTCTTCATCAATGCCTGGCAACGCGGATCATTTTTCCAAGGCGTTTTATTCACTTCATCTCCGCCAATGTGAATATATTTAGAAGGAAATAATTGCATTACTTCTGTCAACACGTTTTCTAAAAAAGTAAAAACACTGTCATTGGCGGGGCAATAACTTGTCTGAAAATCGCGCGGGTAAACGCCACCCGTAATTGTGGTCTGTGGTTGCTGCGTGCACGAAAGCCACGGATAAGCTGCAATGGCGGCTTCCGAGTGACCAGGCATTTCTATTTCAGGAACGATGGTAATATTTCTTTCTTTAGCATAAGCCACTATCTCGCGAATCTGCTGCTGCGTATAATATCCTCCGTAAGTTGTTGCCTCTCCCGGTTGGGTGGGCTGGCATCACTCCAGGGGATGCCGCGCCTGTCTGCACGCCATGCGCCCACTGAAGTTAATTTTGGATATTTCTTAATCTCAATCCTCCAGCCCTGGTCGTCTGTGAGGTGCCAGTGAAAAGTATTGAATTTAAATTCCGACAACAGATCAATATATTCTTTAACCATTTCCGGAGAAAAAAAATGCCTGCAGACATCGAGGTGCATGCCACGCCATTTGAATGCCGGATAATCTGTAACTTTCATGCAAGGCACTTCTAATGCTACGTTGGTGCGAATTTGCGGGAGCGTTTGAAAAACCGTCTGCATTCCATAAATGATTCCTGCTTTTGAATTGGCAATGATTTTTATCGATGATGGAGATACATTAAGCAGATAACCTTCATTTCCAATGTTGGCTGTTTTTTTGATTTCAAGAATCACTGAGCGACTTCTTTTGTCATTCAATGGCAAAGTAATTCCTGAAACGCTTTTAATAAAAGAATTGAAAAATAAAGCTGCCCGTTGCAAATCATTTTTATCAGTCTTAAAAATAAGGGACGTGTTTTTATCAATAATAAAATGCCCGTCTTCAGCCGTAAGGCTTACAGGTTTGGGAATAATTTGAATTTGGCTTTGGGCAATTCCAAAACAAGGAATAAATAAAATGAATAATAAAATGTACGCTCTTTTTTGTGGCCTCATTTTGTTTGTTTATTGATAAATAAATATCGGTTTAAAAAAATTTCAGAAATCATTTTTCATCTCTCACACAACGAAAACCAGTATGCTCCAAACCGCTATCAGGACTGCTTTTCATGCGCCGAGCCACACGATAACCGCTGCAATAACTGTCATTGCATAAAAAACTACCCCCACGTAAACTTCTCTTAGGAGTATAAGGCTCTATTGGATCATTGCTTTTTGCAGGACCTTTGGGATTTACTGCGACGGTGTTTCCAAAAGATTTATAATAGTCTACATCGTACCAATCGCTGCACCATTCCCAAACATTTCCGGCCATATCGTATAAACCATAACCATTGGAAGCAAATGATTTTACCGGCGCCAATTTCGTGTAGCCATCCCTGTTATCATTGTAATAAGGGAATTTACCGCCCCATGAATTTGCTTTAGCCTTGCCATCATTAACCCATTCATTTCCCCAGGGATAAATTTTATTTTTCAATCCGCCCCTGGCTGCATATTCCCATTCTGCTTCGGTTGGCAAGCGCTTTCCGGCCCACTTACAATAAGCCATTGCATCATACCAACTCACCTGCACTACCGGGTAGTTTTCTTGGCCCGTGATATTGCTTTGCGGACCTTCCGGATGCCGCCAATCGGCGCCTTTTACCCATCGCCACCACTGGCTGTAATCATGCAAATCTACCGGTCCTGCTGTTTGATGAAAAACCAATGATGCCGCCACCAATAAGCTATCAGGAGGTTTAGGTGTTCCGGGTGGAAGCGTTTGTTTCATTTCTTCCCAATCGGGTTTTTTTTCTGCGGTGGTGATATAATGAGTAGCTGCTACAAACTTTGCGAATTCGGCATTGGTCACCTCATGCGCATCGATATAAAATCCTGTTATTTTTACTTCATGCTTTGGATACTCATCCTGGCTTGCCTGCGAATCATCCGCACCCATCATAAAAGTGCCGCCTTGAATGAACACCATATCTTTAAAAGATGTGTCGCCATTCAATTGTAAAGATGTATCAGCGGATGAAGCGCTAAATCGTGAAGGCGTCATCATACACGATGTTGCGGAATCTTTGGCTGGTGTAGCCATTGCAGTTTTCTTTTGCGGATTATAACAGGCAAAAAACAGAAAAGCAGCAAATAACCATAGATTTTGTTTTATGAATTTGTGTAAAAACATTTTGCAATTCAGTTTTTATCCATTATCTGTAACGATGTGATATATCCATCTTTAATTTGACTCATCATATGCGAGACGTGATGCAAAGCGTTTTTCCGTTGAATATCAATCGCAATAAATTTCCAAACTTTGGTTCTATTGATTTAAAAAATTCTCATCCATTTGGCTAAACTCATCACATCATTTTACAACTACTTAAACCGATTAACAATTATCTTATATAATATTTTTGCGCTTTTTTAGTTTGGAAATGGAGGATTCCATTTTCCAAAAATGTACCACTCACCTTCTTTCCAAATACATCAAAGATTTGCAGGCCCGCAGGTAATTGAATAAAGCAGTCATTTCCTGATTTGGAAATTATGGTTGCCTGTTCTATCTTACCATTATTCCAACTAAAATCAACAGTAAAGCCATTACGTGTACGCATGCCTGTTATCTTACCATTTTGCCAGTCATTGTTAGTTGGCAGAGCCGGTAAAAACCGGATGGTATTATTCTTTCCATTGCTTTGTAACAGCATTTCAGCAATGCCGGCGGTACCACCAAAATTTCCATCAATCTGAAACGGCGGATGCGCACAAAATAAATTAGGGTAAGTGCCTGCGCCATTAGTCATTGAAATTTGTGATGATTGAAAAGCGGGTTGCAACAAGCCTTTTAATAATCTCAAAGCATGATCGCCACTATCAAGCCTTGCCCAAAAATTGATTTTCCACGCCCTTGACCAACCGGTGGCTTCATCGCCTCTCCGCAGTAAAGTTTTCACAGCCGCACGTTGCAATTCAGGGGTTTCCCTGTTTATCTCATCATAAGGATACAGGCCATATAACTGTGAAACATGACGGTGATGCGGCTCAGCTTCTTTATAATCACGAATCCATTCCTGTATGCCCGCGGTGGAAGGACTGATTTGATTCGGTGCCAACTTTGATTTTATTTCACATAAACTGTCGGACCATTTTTTATCGACACCCAAAATAGTTGCCGCAGCGATCGTATTGCTCAAAAGTTCTCTTCCGATTTGCATGTCCATTGTGGGTCCCATGGTAGTCTGGCCATGAAAGCCGTTGGGCATGATGTATGTATTTTCCGGCGAATTGGATGGTGCCGTCACAAGCCAGCCTGTCTTTGGATCGGTTATCAATATGCTCGTGTAAAACATCGCCGCTCCTTTCAAAATCGGGTAAATTTTTTCGAGGAATTTTTTATCAGGATCAAAAATATAATGTTCCCAAAGATGTTCACACAACCATGAGCCGCCCGTAAGTGTCGAGCCCCAATCAGCACCTTCACCGGGTGCAGTAAATTTCCAGGGATTGCTTATCACATGAGCTACCCAGCCTTTGCCATTGTAATATGCTTTGGAAGTCTCGTGGCCGGGCTTTACCAATTCGCTTACAAATTCAATTAAAGGCAGGTGACACATGGCAAGGTTAGTAATTTCGGCTGGCCAATAATTCATTTCCACATTGATGTCTAAATGATAATCGCCATTCCATGGTGTTTGATATTCTTCGGCCCATAAGCCCTGCAAATTTGCGGGAAGGCCTTTACTTCGTGAACTGGAAATCAACAGGTACCGCCCGAAATTAAAATACAACGCAGGCAGGCTTACATCGCTTAATCCATTTGCATAGCGAATCAGCCTTTTCTCTGTCGTCATGTTTTTTATTGAATCATTTTCTTTAGAAGTGAATTGCAACGAACACCGGTTAAACAAAGATTGATAATCCGTGATGTGATTTTGCAGCAACGATTCAATTGGCATTGCTGCCGCAGCATTCACCCGCTTCATAGCTACCGGAAGCGGCGCAGGGCCTCTCGTTTCTACATTTGGCCAATTTAAATCTGTATGAGCGCTTATGATAATAATACACTGCTTATCTGCATTAACTACCAGTCCACCGTTTATTGGCAAGACACTTCCCCTTGGAGTAATTACTTTAGCATAAGCAGCAAAGTTAATCCCCGCGTCGCCGTCACCTCCGTCCAATTGGCCTTTCATGGTAATCGAATTTGATGCAGATGAAAAAGAAGCTCTTTCTTTTCTTTTCATCTCCAAAATAAAATTCAATGAATTTTTCTTATCTGCTGTAAGCCGAATCACAATCACCTGCTGTGGCGCACTTACCCAGACTTCTTCTTTAAATTGAATACCGCTTCTTCGCCATTCAACAATACCAAGCGCTTTATCTAACTCTAATCTCCTTGAGTAATTTGCAATAACAGAATTGGTATCCTTCCATTTTATAAAAAGATCGCTCAGAATCTGGTAGCTGCCGTATTTTACATGCGCACCATTTCCAAAGCCGGAACCTTTGCCAGCGCACACAAAATGCTGTTGTAATAATTTTTGTGCTTGCTCATTCTTTTCTTGCTGTAATAATGTTTGAATTTCCGGTAAATATTTGTGCGCATCGCGCCGGTTAGGATCCTGCACACCGCCGGACCACATTGATTTTTCGTTCAATACAATCCTTTCTACATTGGTACCTCCAAATACCATTGCGCCTAACGTTCCATTTCCTAAGGGAACAGATTCTGTAAATTGTTTGGCGTCCGAATCAAATCGCAATTGCAAATCGGACTGCGCAAATGAAGAGTTTGCAGTCAACAAAGTAAAAATAAACACACAAAATTTCAATTTCAACATTTGGTTTTTTTGAAAAATAAAAAAATCACCTGGCATAATTTTCAAACTTTTTGTGTTGTTTACATCTGCTTACAAGCAGGATGGAAATTGAATTTTATTTACAGGTTATAGTAGCGCATTTCATAAATTGATTTTGTCATAACGGTAGCACATTATCATTTATTCAAACATAATAACAGTAGATGAATAAATAATCCTGATTTTTATTTTGAACATTTCTAATTCAAGTTATTTGATTAACGACAAAGTTATTTGCCGTCTATCGCTTTCATTTTAAATGAACTCACTTCAGCAGTGCGGTGTTCCTTTTTCATTATGTCTTCGATTTGCTGTATCACCTCCGGATGTTGCGCTGCAATGTCATGCTGTTCCTGAATATCGTTGTCAAGATCAAATAATTTTAATTGCATATTTCCTTTGAGCACGTCGAAGCGGATGGCCTTCCATTTTCCTAACCGTACTGCCTGCTGGCCGCCATATTGAGGAAATTCCCAATAAAGAAATGAATGTTTTTGCTGACGTGGATTTCCTAACAAAGCAGGAAGAAAATTAATCCCATCAATGCCTGAAGGACTTTCAATGTTTGCAATTTTACATAACGTCGGCAACACATCCCACGCGGCACAAACCAGGTCGCTCTTTGTTCCTGCTTTTATTTTTCCAGGCCATGATGCAATAAACGGCTCCCTTATACCACCTTCATATAAAAAACCTTTACCCCATCCAAATTCATTTTTAAAAGGCCGGTTACTATTGAAAAATTCGCAGTCAGCGCCGCCTTCGTTAGACGACCCATTGTCGCTCGAAACAATAATAATTGTGTTTTCGTATACGCCTGCCTGTTTTAACTTAGCAACAATCTGGCCTACATGCTCATCAAAAAGCGAAATCATTGCTGCGCGTGTCGCCCGCGGATAGCGGCACGGAACATAGCTTCCTCCTCCAAAGGGTTTTTCATCACCAAATTTTTTATGATAATACGCTACCCTGCTTTCAGGCGCCTGCATGGAAGCATGTGGAAGCGGGTCAGGGAAATAAAGAAAGAAGGGCGCAGCTTTGTTTTTATCTATAAAATTTAAAGCGGCTTTTATCATAAAATCAGGCGCGTAATCTTCCTGCGAATAAGCATCATAATTTTTGACATCGAGCGCATCAAGATCGGCAGGAAATTTTATATTCGGATCCTGTATTTTATTATTGAGCGGCACGCGGTAAATATCTTCCCATAAGTGCCCGGGATAATACTGATGATCCTGGCGTTGGCATAATGAACCATAGAAATAATCAAATCCCTGCTTGTTCGGAATGCCTGTGCTCATCGGGCCGCCAAGCCCCCACTTGCCCACGAGCGCTGTGCGGTAGCCAGCCTTCTGCAACAACTTTGCAATGGTAACCGTTAAGTCAGGAATGGGCCATTGCCCCTCCAAAGAAGGATTGGCCTCCATGGCTTCAAAGTTCCACACATCGCCCCTTTGCGTCCATTCATCATTACCACGAATATAGGAATGGCCGGCATGGTAGCCGGTCATTAACGAATAGCGTGACGGTGCGCACACCGGCATCGCATAATATTGTGTAAACAGCATTCCTTCCCTGGCTAACGCATCGATATGGGGTGTTTCCGTTTTTTGCTGGCCATAGGGCCCCAGGTCGCCATAGCCAATATCATCAGCAAGAATGTAAACGATATTAGGCCTGTCATTTTTGGAGCCTGCTTTTTTTTGTGCAGAAATGAAAAGCGGGGAAATTGCAAACAAGAAAATGAAAAAAAATTTTGAATAAGCCATAGTTTTTAATTTTCAATATTTCCAAAAAAGAATGCGCTACCATCCCGATTTGCAATAAAGATAATCGTTTGAATTTTCATGTTTATTTTTAATCCTCATTTGTAATCAAAAGCGTCATGGATTCACTAGAAAAAGTTCTTTCAGCGTATGATATAAATATGGGCCGCGCGCAGATAGAGCCCATAAATAAAGGCCTGATAAACGCCACATGGAAAATAAAAACCAATGAGCAGGATTATATTTTGCAAAAAATAAACCATTTTGTTTTTAAAAATCCTGAGGCCATCGCTTCAAACGTTCGCCTGCTCGAAGACTATTTAGCGAAATATTTTCCACAATATATTTTCACTGGATTTATAAAAACAAAGAATGGTAAAGAACTGGTGAAAACTGCTGACAAAAAATACTTCAGGCTCGGTTTCTTTGTCGCCAATTCCCATACCATAGCCACTGTCGAAAAAACCGAACAGGCTTTTGAAGCAGCAAAAAAATTTGCAGAATTTACGCGGCTCCTGTCGGGCTTCCCGGTAGAAAAATTGCAGATTACGCTGCCTGATTTTCATAATCTGACGCTGAGGTATGAGCAGTTTTTACAGGCACTTCAAAACGGCAATCAGTCGCGCATTAAAGAGGCGTCAACGCTGATTGATCAGGCGAAGGCCAATAAAGACATTGTGGACATATATGCAAACATTTTGCACGATCCGGATTTTAAATTGCGGGTTACTCATCATGACACTAAAATCAGCAATGTATTGTTTGACGATCAGGACAAAGGCATTTGCCTGATCGATCTTGATACAGTGATGCCCGGATATTTTATAAGCGATGTGGGTGATATGATGCGCACTTATCTTTCACCGGCAAATGAGGAAGAAAAAGATTTTTCAAAAATAGAAATCAGAGACGATTACTTTAAAGCTATCTGCGACGGTTATCTGGGTGAAATGAAAAATGAACTCAATCCCGCTGAAAAAAATCATTTCCTATATTCCGGAAAATTTATGATTTATATGCAGGCATTGCGGTTCCTCACCGATCATTTGAATAATGACATTTACTACGGTGCGAAATATGAAGGCCAAAATTTTGTTCGCGCCGGAAACCAAATGGCATTGCTGCAAAGATTGATTGAAAAAGAACAAAAGCTTATGAGAATAATGGAGCGATAAATTTTTCAAAAAAAAGTGCATTATTTTCTGATTTACTGTAAAAATGGTGCTGTTTAAAATAATTACTAATGAAAAAAATCAAATGGGGAATAATTGGCTGTGGTGATGTAACAGAAGTAAAAAGCGGCCCGGCATTTAATAAAGTAGAAAATTCTTCGCTGGTTGCCGTGATGCGCCGCGATGCAGAAAAAGCAAAAGATTATGGGCAGCGACATGGCGTTCCAAAGTGGTATGATGATGCCGATAAATTAATAAATGATGAAGAAGTTAATGCCATTTATATTGCCACACCTCCTTCTTCTCACGAACAATACGCAATGGCGGCCATCAATGCCGGCAAGCCAGTATACATCGAAAAACCTGTAGCGCTCAATTATGCATCGGCAAACATGATTGCAAAAGTTTCCGCTGAAAAAAATATAAAAGTTTCCATTGCACATTACCGGCGCGGGCAACCGCTTTTCAAAAAGGTGAAAGAATTATTGAACCAAAAAGTGGTTGGGAAGCCGCGTTTTGTTAAGCTCGAATTTTATAAGAAGCAACTTCAGAAAGAGGCATTGTCCATTCCCAAAGTAGCATGGCGCGTGAATCCTGAAATTGCCGGTGGAGGCTTGTTTCACGACATTGCGCCTCACCAGTTGGATCTAATGTATTGGTTTTTCGGAGAGATTGAAAAGGCTTCAGGATTTGCGGCTAACCAAGATAAATTGTATGATGCAGATGATATGGTTTCGGGAAATATTTTATTCAAATCCGGGCTGCTTTTCAGCGGGACGTGGAATTTTAATATTACCAAGGAACTGGAAAAGGATGTCTGCGAAATTTATGGATCACAGGGAAAGCTTTCTTTTCCCATCTTTGAACACAAAAAAATAATTGTTCAAAAAAATGGGATAATAGAAGAAATATTATTTGAACCGCTTCAACATGTGCAGCAACCGCTGATACAGGAAGTGGTAAATTACTTTTTGGATAAAGGGCCTAATCCATCCAGTGCTGAAGATGGCGCCGTCGTGATGAAATTATTAGATGATTTTACGAGGAAATAATATAATATTCTTTTATAAAATGGTTAATCAATCCGCTATTATCTTATTAAACTCTTTTGCGTTTATTACCGGCAGCATGGGGTTTTGAATCAGCTTAAAATCTTTTTTGTTGGAGGTGATGAAATAGTCAAGTTGATGATGCAATGCGATTTCATAAAGCAACGCGTCTTCAAAATCGGGTGGTAATTTACCGATAGCGTCGTTTATATTCCGGGGATCACAAGGCAAAAGAGTAATCCTATTATTTAAAGAATTAATAATTTCAAATATTTTATTCTTAGGATAATCTCTTCTGATAGCATAAGCGGTGGTTGTAACAACACTTTC
This sequence comes from Ginsengibacter sp., assembly GCA_051954975.1. Taxonomy (GTDB): domain Bacteria; phylum Bacteroidota; class Bacteroidia; order Chitinophagales; family Chitinophagaceae; genus Ginsengibacter. The sequence goes on from JBQCHE010000003.1 coordinate 827,213, forward strand.
AGAATAATACGCCGTAAATTTTCTATTATCAAGCATTTCAAAAAGGCGTGTAGACTCTTCATGGAAAGGGCGAAGCGGATCTAATAAATCAATAATAATATTAGTGTCCAAAAAAGCGCTATAGGCCATATTTTTCTTTTATATAGTTATCTCTTTCTTCATCAATATCTAATGGCTTTTCTCTTTTAATCGATCCCGCATATTTATCCAAAAATTTTCGAAAAGAATCATCTTTCTTTTCTGATTTGAGCACTTGCTCCAATTGCTCTTCAACAATTCTGGACACGGAAGTATTTTTGCGGCTGGCATACGATTTTATCCTGCGCGCCACAGATTCATTTATCGTAAGATTGAGCTTCACTGTCATAATAAAAAGTTTGTGTTCTAAAGATACGCCTAATTTTAATTTATACGCCTTGTAATATTTTATTTGAAATAAAGAGGTATTTAAAATAACAAACCGCCCACCCAATCAAAGAATAAAAACTTTCATTATTTCTCCATTTACTAAAATGGAATAATCGAATTCATATCTTCGCAGGCCGAAATGTATAAGATCCTCCGCAACATATTATTTTGTTTTGACCCTGAAAAGATTCATTATTTTTCGATGAATGTGCTGCGGTTCTTTTGCAGATTTTCACTGGTAAGATGGACGTTAAAAAACTATTTTACCGTTGGAAACCATTTTTCAAAAAAAGTTTTCGGAATTCATTTTGCCAATCCGGTAGGTCTTGCAGCAGGCTTCGATAAAAACGCAAAATACCTGCGCGAACTTGAGATATTAGGCTTCGGGTTTGTTGAGATTGGAACCGTTACTCCTTTGCCCCAACCGGGAAACCCTAAGCCCCGCCTGTTCCGGCTACCAAAAGATAAAGCGCTTATCAACCGGATGGGATTTAATAATGAAGGCGCGATGGCGGCTGCAGAAAGAATTCGCTTATTCAGAAATAAAAATCAAAACAGCACTCTCGTCATTGGCGGCAATATTGGGAAAAATAAAATAACGCCTAATGAAGATGCCTGGAAAGATTATGAAATTTGTCTGAATGTTTTGCATGACGTGGTAGATTATTTTGTAGTAAATGTTAGTTCGCCAAATACACCAGGGCTAAGAGATTTGCAACAAAAAGATTCTTTAAAAAAAATACTTACGAATCTTCAACAAGTCAATCAAACAAAGAATATTCAAAAGCCGCTGCTTTTAAAAATTTCTCCGGATCTTGATCAACATGACCTTGATGATATCGTCGACCTGGCAATTGAAATAAAGCTTGATGGGTTGGTGGCAGCAAACACCACTATCAGCAGGAAAAATTTAATCACTCATCAAAAAGAAATTGATAAAATCGGAGCTGGTGGATTAAGTGGAAAACCCTTAAGGGAAGAGGCAAACAGGATTACAAATTATATTCATCAAAAAACAAAAGGAACGATTCCACTCATCAGCAGCGGCGGAATATTTTCTTCAAAAGATGCAAAAGAAAAGTTTAGTGCCGGCGCCGATGTCGTACAGGTTTGGACAGGATTTATTTATGAAGGTCCCGCAATCGTAAAAAAGATTTTAAAGTAAAATCTTCATTTATTATTTTGAAGATCTACTTCGTTACAGGATATTCCGGCTCGTCGAAATGAACTACTTTCCGCTTTTGCTTTTTCAGCATTACCATGTTCAGCACTTCCACGATAAAAGAAAAAGCCATTCCGAAATAAATATAATTTTTCAAATGAAGTTCCTCAGCTTGTTCGGCGGCCCAGCCTTCTATTACCAGGCTAAGGCCAATCATCACCAAAAAAGAAAGTGCCAGCATTTTGAACGTCGGATGTTTATAAATAAAGGCAGCAATATAAGGACTGAAAGTAAACATAATAATCATCGCGATAATCACGGCGGCTATCATAATCTCCACATGTTTGGCCGTACCTCCCGCGGTGATTACACTATCAAAAGAAAAGACAAGGTCTACCAACACAATCTGGAATACTGCATTTGAAAAACTGAGTGTTTTTGCTTTTGGTTTGATTTCATTTGGATCTTCGCCTTCCAGTTTTTGATGTATTTCATGCACTGACTTATAAATAAGGAAGATCCCACCGGCAAGCATCACAAGGCTCGCGATATCAAATCCTTTGTCAAATACTGTTATCAAAGGCTTGCCTTTTTGTGACAATAACCATCCCAATCCCAATAACAGCACACTTCTCACTATAGCACCAAGAATCACCCAGGCCAACCTGGCCTTTCTGTGCTGCTCGGGAGGAAGCCTGTTAATAATAATACTTACAAAAATCACATTATCTACCCCAAGAATAATTTCAAGAAGTACCAGTATAAAAAAACTGATGATGCTGTCTGGCGTTAATAAATGAGCCATTCACTGTTTATTTAATGGTAAAAAAAACCGAAAACAATTTAAATTTTCGGCTGCGCAAACATAAACATTCTATAAAAAACACAAGATATCACAGCAAAGAAACCAGGCTGAAAGATTTGTAAATTGCATAGATTTTTAAAAAATAATTTATGAACATCGGAATTGTATGTTATCCCACTTTTGGAGGCAGCGGTGTATTAGCCACTGAGTTAGGAAAAGCGCTTGCTGAAAAAGGACACAATATTCATTTCATCACCTATCAACAACCCGTCAGGCTTGGCAGTTTCCATACCAATATCTTTTATCATGAAGTAAGCGTTCCTGCTTATCCACTGTTCGATTATCCCCCTTATGAAACCGCGCTCGCCAGCACCATGGTAGATGTAATTATCAATCAAAAAATAGACCTTTTGCATGTGCATTATGCAATTCCACATGCTTCCGCTGCGTATATGGCCAGGCAAATTCTTTTGAAAGAAGGAATTGATATCCCTGTAATTACCACTTTGCACGGCACAGATATTACCCTGGTAGGAAAAGATAAAACTTATTCACCGGTGGTTACCTTTTCGATGAATGAAAGCGCAGCAGTGACGGCTGTTTCCAAAAATCTGAGGGATGAAACCTACAAGAATTTCAAAATGGAAAAAGAAATAGAGGTAATCTACAATTTTGTAGATGCCAAGCGCTTTGATAAAGAGCCTGTCACACCATTTAAGCAAGTGATCGCTCCTAACAATGAGCGGATACTATTGCATGCGTCCAATTTCCGGAAAGTAAAAAGAGTAGAAGATGTGGTATATGTTTTTGAAAAGGTAAATAAGGTTGTTCCCTCTAAATTATTGTTTGTAGGTGATGGACCTGAGCGTTCGTTCATTGAAGACTTGTGCAGAAAAACCTGTGCCCGTACAGACATCCGCTTTCTCGGCAGGCAGGAACAAATGGAAGAAATCCTGGCTATTTCGGACCTTTTTTTATTGCCCAGCGAATATGAAAGTTTTGGCCTTGTGGCACTGGAAGCCATGGCATCACAGGTGCCGGTAATTTCAACAAACGTAGGTGGACTGCCTGAAATAAATATTGATGGCGTGACGGGCTTTACCAGCAATGTGGGCGATATAGAAGACATGAGCCGAAACGCGATTAAAATTCTGTCTGATGATAAGCGCTTTGCCACAATGAAAAAAAACGCATTGGCCCAGGCTTTGAAATTTGATATCGATACTATTGTGCCTCAATATGAAGAATTATACCACAAAGTGCTGGAGCCGGTGATGAAATAAATTTTTTGAAATAAAAAGGCCTTCGCGATGAAACGAAGGCCGCACTTTGATTTTTGATTACCTTATTAGGCTACCATTTTTTCTTTTTTTCTTTTTATCTGGTTGATTACTGAATCCAACGCAAATTCAAAACTTTCCTCAAAAGATTTTGAAGAATGTTTTACAAATAAATCATGCTTGGGAACATGTACTTTTATCTCCGCAATCTTGTCTTTAATCGTATGAGCCACATTATCCAGTTTTAAGAAAATATCCACTTTCGTTATTCGTTCATGAAACTGTGAAAGCTTAGCGACTTTTTTTTCAATTAATGCCACCAACTTTGAATCTGGCACAAAATGCAGACTTTGAATGTTTACGTTCATAGTAGTCGTATTTTATTAGTGAGAAATAAATAAGTATGGAAAAATTCAGAGGTGTTCAAGACAGCAAAATTTTCAGGCCAAATAAACTTTTTAGCAGTATGAAGTTACATTTTACGAACGGTTTTTCAAAAAGAAAAAAAGTGTTTTTTATCCTTTTGCTATGATTTTGGATGAGCCTGCTTATAGACTTCCTTTAGCTTTTCGATGGTATTGTGGGTATAAATTTGGGTAGAAGCAAGGCTGCTATGGCCCAATAACTCCTTTACGGCATTTATGGGCGCGCCATTATTGGTAAGATGAGTGGCAAAACTATGGCGAAGAACATGAGGGCTTTTTCTATCAGCAGTTGAAACCAAAGCCAGGTTATTTTTTACCAGATTATATACAAATTTCGGATCAAGTGGCTTCCCCTTTTTATTAACCAGAAGAATTTCCGACGATAGCTCCGGAAATTCCTGCCGCTTTTTTGAAATATATTCCTCAATAGAATCAATTAAACTTTTATTTACTGGGATTATCCTTTCTTTATTGCCCTTTCCCAGCACTTTAATGGTGCACGAGCCACTATCAATATCCTTTTCTTTCAAATGAATAAGTTCATTTCTCCGGAGGCCGCATTGATAAAGAATCTCGAAGACCAGGGATTTTGTTTTGCCTTCAAAATCATTAGCAAAAAAATCATGATTTAATAAAATGCTGATATCTTTCTCAGCCACAAAAGAAGGAAGGCGCTTATTCACTTTTAACGAAGTGATGGTTGCCATAGGACTCACTGCTACTGTTTTCAGTTTTAGCTGGTATTTAAAAAAAGCCTTCAGCGATGAAATTTTACGGTTAATACTTTTTGAAGTGTATTTGTGTTCTTTCAGCAAAGCCAACCACGTTCTGACAATTGAGGGGCTGATTTCAGAGAGATCAGATGTTTGATATTCCTTCATTACGAAATCAAAAAATGCCGAAAGATCATTTTGATACGAAATGACAGTATTTTGAGAATATCTTTTTTGGAAAGAAAGATAATTTAAAAATTCCCTGAGCGTAGTGTTTTCTGTAAATGGCATAAAAAATCCGGTGAGTGTAAAGTTAATGCCTTAAACACACCGGATGTAATATTTTCAGAATTGAATTTTATCTAAACTTCAATTTTACCGCTGGCAATTTGTTGCTTGTAAACAGCCTTCAAAACCTCGCCTCTTCTTTTTACAGAAGGCTTGGTGTAAGACTGGCGATCGCGAAGTTCAAGCAGCGTACGGCTTTTTTCAAACTTTTTCTTGTATTTCTTTAACGCTTTATCAATATTTTCGCAATCTTTTGAGTCAATTATCAACATAAAATTTTACTTATTTTTTTTAAAGGAGGGCAAAGATAGATAATTTTTCAAACTTCCTAACTTAAAAATCTTTAATTTTCTTTTAAAATATCAAACTCAAGTGTTTACAGGAATCATCAGATCGCTGGGCCGGCTAAAAGAAATTTCAAACTCCGGAAGCAACAAAACATTTTTTGTTGAAGGCGAGCTATCGCCGGATTTGCAGGTGGACGAAAGTGTTTCACACAACGGCATCTGCCTCACCGTGGAAAAAATTAAAGGAAACGTACACCAGGTGACTGCCATTGCTGAAACGTTAAAAAAAACAAATGCCAATAACTGGAAAACAGGCGATTGGATAAACCTGGAGCAGGCGATGCAGCTCAATGACAGGCTGGACGGACATATTGTGCAGGGACACGTAGATGGCACAGGAATTTGTTTGGAAAAAGCAGATTCAAATGGCAGCGTTTTGTTCACGTTTCAATTCGATATTTCTTTTGCGCCGCTTATGATTGAAAAGGGGTCTATTTGTATAAATGGCGTTAGCCTTACCGCCTTTGATGTGACAGACAACCAGTTTTCGGTGGCCATAATTCCTTATACTTTCAGCCATACCAATTTCAAAACTTTGAAAAAAGGAGACTTGGTAAACCTGGAATTTGATATGCTCGGAAAATATATTGCACGCATCGCTAAATTTCAGCCGGATAAATAAAAAACCGGATTATTTGCGCCTTTACTATGGATTGGATTTACTGCTCATCCTGATTACAGGTATAATCATTTCTTCAAGGCTGATGCCTCCATGCTGGAAAGTATTTTTGTAATAGTTAGCGAAATGATTGTAGTTGTTGGGATAGCATAAATAGCCATCTTGCTTTGCAAAAATGAAAGAAGAATTTACATTAGGAACCGGCAGCCCTGCCTGACGCGGATCGCGGAACGCCAATACATCTTTTGGGTCATAGTTAAGGTTGCGGCCATGTTTGTAGCGCAGGTTTGCTGTCGTTTGCTTATCGCCTACTACTTTTTGAGGCGTATTTACTCTTACGCTTCCATGGTCTGTAGCCAGGATAAGATTGATTTTTTTATCGGCAATTTTTTTCAATGCCTGGTGAAGTGGCGAATGTTCAAACCAGGACACCGTAAGGCTTCTATAGCTTACTTCATCGGCTGCCAATTCTTTCAGCACCTCCATTTCAGTACGCGCATGGCTTAGCATATCCACAAAATTATACACAATAAGATTTATGTCATTCGTGAGGTAGTTGTGAATATTATCCACCAATTTTTGCGCATCCTGGTGATTGGTAATTTTTATGTAAGAATATTTTAAATCGTCTTTCCGAAGCCGCTTTAATTGCGCCTGGAAAAAAGTTTCCTCATACAGATTTTTTCCTCCTTCTTCATCATCATTTTTCCATTCAACAGGAAACTGCCTTTCAATTTCAATAGGTAACAGGCCCGAAAAAATTGCATTGCGACTATATTGGGTAGCCGTAGGCAGTATCGAATAAAAGGTTTCTTCTTCCTGAATCCTGAAATTTTCCGCAAATAATGGCTGTACCGCCTTCCATTGATCAAATCTTAAATTATCAATCAAAACAAAAAACGTAGGCGTGCCTTTTTCCACGTGGGGAAAAACTTTGAATTTCATCAGGCTGTTACTCATTATGGGTGCATCTGCCGCGATTTTCGTTACCCAGTCTGAATAGTTTTTTGAGATATATTTATAGAATTCGAGATTGGCTTCGTTTTTCTGAGATTGAAAAACCTCGCGCATTTCCGGGCTGTCGCTCTTTTTCATCTCCAGCTCCCAATACACCAGCTTTTTATAAATGTCCATCCAGCCATTGTAATCGGGATTGTCATTTAAAGCCATAAACAATTCCCTGAATTGCTGCTGATACGCGGAAGTGGTTTTTTCAGCAACCAGCCTCTTATTATCAATAATCTTTTTCAGAGACAGTAAAACCTGGTTAGGATTTACGGGTTTAATCAGGTAATCGGTAATTTGAGAGCCAATCGCCTCGTCCATCAGGTTTTCCGTTTCGTTTTTCGTAATTAAAACAATCGGAATATGCGAATTAATTTCTTTTACTTTTTGCAACGTCTCCAGGCCCGAAATACCCGGCATGCTTTCATCGAGCAATACCACATCTACAATATGGTCTTTCACATAGTCAATCGCATCATGCCCGTTACTGATTGGCTTTACATCATACCCTTTGTTTTCCAGGAACATAATTTGAGATTTCAAACTCTCCATTTCGTCGTCTACCCATAAAATTTTTGTGCTATTCATTAACTTTTTATTTGACCTTCTTTGGGGAAAAGGGTATGGTTTCAAATGATTCGAACTATTACAAATATAAATTATTCCCCTCCCAAAATCTATCTTTGCTGTCGTTGCAGATGTTTTTAACAAATCCAAAGAAATGTCTTTCAGAAAAATTATTAATGACCCGGTGTATGGATTCATAACTATTGACGACGAGTTAATTTATCATATAATTTCTCATCCGTATTACCAAAGATTGCGCAGAATTCACCAGATGGCTTTTGCAGAATTGGTTTATCCCGGAGCCGTTCATTCCAGGCTGCATCATTCTTTGGGCGCATTCCATCTGGTCTGCAATGCGATGCACGAATTGAAAAATAAAGGCATTGCCATTTCCCCTGAAGAAGAACAGGCTACCAAAATTGCCGTTCTTTTACATGATATAGGTCACGGCCCTTACTCGCACGCACTTGAAAACATTTTGATTCATAAAGTAAGCCACGAGCAGATCTCATTGATGATAATGGAAAAAATGAACCACCAGTTTGGCCGGAAACTGCAAATGGCTATTGACATTTTCACGAACAACTATTCCAAAGCCTTTCTCCACCAATTGGTAAGTGGCCAATTGGATGTTGACCGTATGGATTATCTCATCAGGGACAGTTTTTTTACGGGCGTCACCGAGGGAATGATTGGTTACGACCGGATAATTAAGATGCTGACCGTACATAATGGCGAATTGATGATAGAAGAAAAAGGTGTGTATTCCATTGAAAAATTTTTGGTATCACGCCGGTTTATGTACTGGCAGGTGTATTTACATAAAACGGTATTGTGTGCAGAAAAAATGCTGGGAAAAATTATTGAAAGAGCCAGGCAGGTAAACGCAACTTCCCCTTCGACGGTTTTCAATACATTTTTAAATCGACGGTGCAATGCTGAAAACATTGAAGAATATTTGGATGATTATTGTTCATTGGATGATTATGACGTTTTCTTTTCGATTAAACAATGGGCCAATCATGAGGATAAAATATTAGCGCTTCTTTCTAAAGGCCTGGTAAATCGTAAGTTACTAAAAGTGAAATATTTTACTCAGCCTGTGCCTGCTGATTTGGTAGAGCAAAAAATAAATATAGCCAGAGAATATTTAAGTATAAGCAAAAAAGCGGCTCCTTACCTTGTATTTACCGGTAATAGTGAAATAAACACCTATAATCATGAGATAGAACATATTAATATTTTGTTTAAGAATGGAACAGTAAAAGATATCTCTGGCGTGGACAATGCACTAATAAATCAAAGTTTGTCGGGCACCATAAAAAAATTTTACATTTGTTTTATAAACCTTGATCTATCATAATGGCTTAATTTTAAATTTTTATTATCACAAAACAAGCGTGGCCGATGCAGTTTACCGCAAAACAAATAGCTGAATTAATTAATGGAACAATCGAAGGGGATCCGGATGTATCGGTTTCTTCTTTTGGTAAACTGGAAGAAGCCACGCAGGGACAGCTCGCTTTTTTAGCTAACCCAAAATATGAAGAATTTTTATACTCTACCAACGCCTCGGTGATTATTATTAATGATTCACTTGAATTAGAAAAAAAATTGGATTGCACTTTAATACGTGTACCGGATGCGTATTCTTCTTTTGCGGTGATACTTACAGCTTATTCCGAACTTGCTAAAGCAAATCTTACCGGCATTCAGGATCCATCTTATATTTGCTCATCTGCAGTTTTGGGTGAAAATGTATTTGTAGGCGCATTCACTTACATCGGCGAAAAGGTAAAAATCGGCAAGGATGTTAAAATCTATCCACAAGTTTTTTTGGGTGATAATGTAACCATCGGCGACAAGAGCATCATTTACCCCGGCGTAAAAATTCATCATGATTGTGAAATAGGTAAAAATGTTTCTATCCATGCCGGCTGCGTAATCGGCGGGGATGGCTTTGGTTATGCGCCTCAGAAGGACGGAAGTTTTAAAAAAGTACCCCAGATAGGAAATGTAGTTATCCAGGATGATGTAGAAGTCGGAGCTAACACAACGATAGACAGATCCACGTTGGGATCAACCATTATCAAAGCCGGGGCAAAACTAGATAACCTGATACAGATAGCGCACAACGTAGAAATAGGAATGAACACCGTGATAGCCGCTCAATCCGGTATCAGTGGCAGCACAAAAATTGGTAAAAATGTGATGATTGGAGGCCAGGCAGGTATTGTGGGTCATATCCAGATTGCAGATGGAACAAAAATTAACGCTCAAAGCGGGGTTGCCAAATCTATTAAAACCGTAAATACTGCGGTAACGGGTTCCCCTGCCTATGATTATACGCAGTCACTAAGAAGCCAAATCTTAAGCAGAAATCTTCCGGATCTTGAAAAAAGAATTAAAAACCTCGAACAACTCGTAGAACAACTAAAGAAGGAAAAGATAGCCGACTAATGCCGATATTCATTCAATTTTCGTCCGCTTTTTATTATTTAAAAAATTTCTTTTCATATTTTCGTGCCCATGGGACAATCGTTTAATTCTAAAGAGAATCATTTCCAGCATACCCTTAAAGAATCAGTAACTATTTCAGGAGCCGGAATCCACACCGGGCAATCCGTTACCATAAACATTAAACCCGCCGAACCAGGAACGGGTATCAATTTCCAAAGAGTGGACCTGCCCGGCAAACCCATTGTTAAGGCGGATGTGGATAATGTGATCGAAACCAACAGAAGCACAACGATAGAATCAAACGGAGCGCGAATAGGCACCATAGAGCACCTGATGGCTGCTCTGATGGGAATGCAAATAGACAATGCGCTGATTGAAATAAATGGAGAAGAAGTGCCAATCCTTGATGGGAGCGCGCAAGTTTTTATTGACCATCTATCCAAAGCAGGAGTTCAGAAACAAGACGCAGAAAAGATTTATTATAAAATTCAGCATAATATTTCTTTTGTGGATGAAGACAAAAAAGTGGAGATGGTAGCATTACCCTACAACGGGTATCGAATCAACGCCCTGATTGATTTTAACTCACCGGTATTAGGAACGCAGCATGCAGACTTAAAAGACCTCAAAGATTTTAAGCATGACGTGGCTCCCAGCCGTACTTTTTGTTTTTTTCATGAGTTGGAACAACTTATTGATAACGATCTCATCAAAGGTGGCGATATTAATAATGCCATCGTGGTAGTGGACAAGCCGGTTGATGAAGCGCAGGTAAAACGAATTTCGAAGATTTTTCACAAGAATGATGTGAAAGTTTCAGAGGCTGGAATTTTAAACAATCTTACACTTCGTTTTCCAAACGAACCGGCACGCCATAAACTATTAGATGTGGTAGGCGATTTAGCGCTCGTGGGATATCCTTTCAAAGCGCATATTATAGCTAACCGGCCCGGCCACTCTTCAAATATAAAATTTGCGAAAAAAATAAAAGAGCATATTAAAAAATATAAGTTCAGACAGGATATTCCAAAATATGACCCCAACGTTCCTCCGGTTTTAGATATACAGGATATTGAAAAAACACTGCCACACCGTTATCCATTTCTTCTTGTCGATAAAATTATAGAACTTACTGATACCCATGTGGTTGCTATTAAAAATGTCACTTACAATGAGCCATTTTTCCAGGGTCATTTTCCCGGCAACTCTGTGATGCCTGGTGTGTTACTTGCTGAAGCGCTTGCCCAGGCCGGGGGTTTTATTGCCATTCCCCAAAATACAAAAGACAAGTACGACACCTACTTTCTTAAAATAGATAATTGCAAATTCAAGCAAAAGGTAGTTCCCGGGGATACGTTGATACTCAAAATGGAATTGTTGCATCCTATTCGCCGCGGAATCTGCGAAATGAAAGGCACAGTATACGTCGGTGACAAAATTGTAACTGAAGCCATTTTAATTGCTCAAATAGTTAAACGACCCAATCCGTAATATGATAAGCCCCCTTGCACATATACATCCGAATGCACAATTAGGCAAAGCTGTGATTGTAGATCCCTTTGCAGTAATTGGAAACGATGTAATTATTAAAGATGGCACTCATGTGATGTCGCATGCAGTGATAATCGAAAAAGTTTCCATAGGAAAAGGATGTAAGATTTTTCCGGGAGCGGTGTTGGGCGCTATTCCGCAGGACCTGAAATTTGACGGTGAAGAAACGGTGGTTGAAATAGGCGACAATACTACCATCAGAGAATGTGTTACCATCAACCGCGGAACAAAAGATAAATGGAAAACCGTAGTGGGCAGTGATTGTTTGCTGATGGCTTATTCGCATATTGCCCACGATTGCATTTTAGGAAACCATGTAATTATTGCCAATTCCGTTCAGCTCGCAGGCCACGTTGAAATAGGCGATCATGCCATAATCGGCGGAATGGCAGCGGCCATTCAATTTTCCAAAATCGGCGCACATACCTATATCGCCGGCGGCACAGAAGTTATTAAAGATGTACCTCCTTTTATCAAGGCTGGCCGAACACCGCTGAGTTATGTAGGCGTCAATTCAGTGGGTTTACAACGGCGTGGATTTTCTTCTGAAAAAATAAATAGCATTTCAGAAATTTACAGGAATATTTATCTGCGTGGTTTAAATATAAGCCAGGCCACACAAATCATCGAAAAAGATTTACCAGATTCAGAAGAAAAAACCGAAATCCTCAAATTTATTAAAGAAAGCAAGCGCGGAATTCTGAAAGTTTCTTCCAAAGAGATTATGGATGAAAATTAGTCTTACCAAAATAGGCAAACGCTATAACCGTGATTGGATTTTCCGCAATCTTGATTTTGAATTTGACGCCAGGAAACATTATGCCATCACCGGCCCGAATGGTTCCGGAAAATCTACACTTTTGCAGATTATTTCAGGGGCAACCATTTTTAATGAAGGAAGCATTTGTTATGTGGAAGATGGAGCACACATAACTATCGAAAACATTTTTCAAAAAATAGCTTTTACAGCTCCCTATCTTGAAGTGATTGAAGAAATGACCTTGATAGAATTTTTTAATTTTCATGGAAAGATGAAAGGCTGGCTCGAAGAGCTGGATACTCAAAAGATAATTGAAGCTTCAGGCTTGGAAAACGCCGCCCATAAGCAAATAAGATATTACAGCAGCGGCATGAAGCAACGGGTGAAGATTACACAAGCTATCCTAAGCAATGCGCCGGTAGTTTTGTTAGACGAGCCTTTGACGAATCTTGATGAAGACGGTATTTCCCTTTACCATGGCCTCATTAAAAAATTTTGCCCAAACCGGTTGCTGATTGTAAGCAGTAATGATAAGAACGAATATTCTTTTTGTGATGAAATACTGGATATCCGGCGCTATAAATAATTCTCTACCAGTAAACTAATAAATATTCAATATTTTAATTTCAGTTGGACTGAAGGCTTAACTGGTAATTTACCTTTTGCATAAGATTATTTACATCAAAAGGCTTAGAAATAAAATCGTCGGCTCCATAATCTTTGATGGTAGCAGCCGCACCAGGATGAGCTGAAAACATAATTACGGGAATATGGCTGGTAGCCTGGTTGGATTTTAATTGCTTGCAAATTGCCCGGCCGTCATATCCAGAAATCAGGACATCTAACAAAATGAGATCGGGCTTAAAGCTTTCAATTTTCGGAAGTGTGTTTTCACCCCTTGAAGTAACCTCAACATCAAAACCTTTCATAGACAATAGGATTTCCATCACGGACAGAATATCTATATCATCATCAACAACCAGAATTTTGGACATCTTAAATATTTAACCTGCTTTTTTACAACCTGAGCGTTAACGAAATATTCAATAGCGTTAAAGAAATATTCAATTTTGAGCTCCGGGAAATAATTCTAAATGCTTCGTTTATTGAAGCGAATAAATACCTTCCTTTTTGCAAATATTAGGAAAAATCAATAGTGATATTTCTTAATTTGTCAAAGCAATTTTGCAACTATAACGCTAAATGTTATAATTTCTTGTCCGATTCCAGCCTTTTTTAAATTCTATATCTGATTCTATCGAATGAATACATGCATTCCAGAAGTAATTCGCCGGAAATTTTGCTACAAATTTTGTTCCTAAATCATGAATTCGATGCGATTGTACACAATTATAAATTCAATTGTTTTAATTTTTCTTCCAGGTTGTCATTGATGGCTTTTAAAAACTCTTCCGTATTTAAATAGTCTTTTCCGTGTGAAACCTTACTACCACTGATACACACGGCAAGATCCTTAGTCATTTTTCCACTTTCAACAGTTTCTATACAAACTTTTTCAAGCTCATCGACGAATTGGATTAATTTTTCATTATTGTCCAGTTTCCCCCTAAAAGCCAGTCCCCTTGTCCACGCAAATATGGAAGCGATGGGGTTTGTTGAGGTGGGATTTCCCTTTTGATGTTCACGATAATGCCTGGTAACGGTGCCATGTGCGGCTTCCGCTTCAAGCGTCTTTCCATCAGGAGTGATTAAAACTGAAGTCATCAGGCCGAGTGAACCGAAGCCCTGGGCGAGCGTATCACTTTGTACATCACCATCATAATTTTTACAGGCCCAGATAAAATTGCCGTGCCATTTTAAAGCGCTCGCCACCATGTCGTCAATCAGGCGATGTTCATACGTGATGCCTGCTTCATCAAATTGTGATTTAAATTCATTCTCATAAATCGCCTGAAAAATGTCTTTAAAGCGCCCGTCATATTTTTTAAGGATTGTATTTTTTGTAGAAAGATATAAAGGCCATTTTTTATTTAACGCCATGTTGAAACAACTCCTTGCAAAGCCCTCGATGCTTTTATCAATATTATACATGCAAAGCGCTACGCCATCCCCTTTAAAATCATATACTTCAAAAGTCTGAGGTTCACCTCCATCTTCGGGAGTAAAAGTCATAGTCAATTTTCCCTTGCCTTTAATGACGGTGTCCGTGGCGCGATACTGGTCGCCGAAGGCATGACGGCCAATAATAATGGGTGCTGTCCAGTTGGGAACCAGTCGCGGTACATTTTTCATCACAATCGGCTCACGAAAAACGGTGCCGTCCAAAATATTACGGATCGTGCCGTTCGGGCTTTTCCACATGTGCTTCAATCCAAATTCTTTTACCCGCGCTTCGTCCGGTGTGATGGTGGCGCATTTGATACCGACTCCATATTTTTTAATCGCATTGGCCGCGTCTATTGTTACCTGGTCGTCAGTTTCGTCGCGGTGTTGAATTCCAAGGTCAAAATATTTTATATCCACATCTACATAGGGAAGAATAAGTTGCTCTTTAATAAATTTCCAGATTACACGAGTCATTTCGTCTCCGTCAATTTCTACTACAGGGTTGGCTACTTTAATTTTCGTCATTTTTCTGTTTTATGAATTTTAAGTGAGGTATGTTTTGCAATATTATCAAAATCTTTGTCATTATGGAGAAGTGGAATATTGTTAGCAATACAAATCGCGGCTATAAGACAATCATTTGGTTTTCTTATCGTAACTCCTTTTGTTTTCAGATTTCTGTATAAAGATGCTGCGCCAATAGACATTTCAATTTGGTGATAGCTGATAAATTCCAAAGGGACCAATGTTTCTATGATTGAATTAAATAATTTATCGTTTCTTATTCCTTGAAGTACTTCTTGTAGAATTACAGGTAGTATCAATACTTCATTGGCTTTTATCAATTCTACTACATTATCTGTTTTAGAATTGATGATTGCATTAAAATAATCAATCCAGACACTGGTATCAATGATTGTCCCATTTATCATAAGTTCTCATTTCATCCAGGTTCCCTTCCCATTTAACTTTCCCCCTTAATGAAAGAAGTTTTTTTCTTTTTTCTAGTTTGATTAATTCCTCGAGAGCATGATTTACAGTTTCTTTTTTGCTTTTGAGGCCCGTCCATTTAATTGCATCTTCTAATAATTTATCATCTATATCAATATTTGTTCGCATGATTTCTTAATTTTATACACAAATATACTCAAATCTATACACATCGGTTGCTCACAAATTGCTAATCACAGCATCTGCAAATTCGCTGGTTTTTAATAAAGTTCCTCCTTTCATCAGGTTGTAAAAATCAACGGTTACCGTTTTGTTCCTGATGGCTTTTCCCACCGCATTCGTAATCATGTCGGCGGTATCCCTCCATCCTAAATATTCAAACATCATCACGCCGCTAAGAATTAAGGAAGATGGATTCATACTATTGGTGTTGGCAAACCTTGGCGCGGTTCCATGTGTAGCTTCAAAGATGGCATGGCCTGTTGAGTAATTAATATTCGCCCCAGGTGCGATGCCGATTCCGCCTACCTGTGCTGCCAGGGCGTCGCTGATATAATCGCCATTAAGATTTAGCGTAGCTATGATTGAATAATCCTGCGGTGCCAATAATGCCTGTTGCAAAAAGTTATCAGCTATGGCATCTTTGATGATAACCTTCCCGCCAACAGCTGCAATCCGCATATCTTCATTGGCCACCGCTTCCCCACGGTCTTTTTTGGTGGCTTCCCATTGGTTCCATGTGTACACTTCATTTTTAAATTCGCGCTGCGCCAATTCATAACCCCAGTTTTTAAAAGCGCCTTCGGTAAATTTCATGATGTTGCCTTTGTGTACCAGCGTAACGGAAGGAAGTTTGTTGGCAATAGCGTATTGAATCGCAGCACGGATCAATCTTTCAGAACCTTCCTTGCTCACCACTTTTATTCCGAATGAAGTACTTTCAGGAAAACGGATTTTTTTTACACCCAAATCATCCTGTAAAAAATCCAACAATTTTTTGGCTTCCGGAGTGCCGGTCATGTATTCAATACCGGCGTAAATATCTTCTGTATTTTCCCTGAAAATCACCATGTTCACTTTTTCAGGCTGCCACATCGGCGAGGGAACTCCTTCAAAATACTTGATAGGCCTAAGGCAAACATACAAATCCAGTTCCTGGCGCAGCATTACGTTCAGGCTGCGGATCCCTCCGCCCACGGGCGTTGTCAGCGGACCTTTTATTGCCACGAGATATTCTTTCAGCACATCCATCGTAGCTTTAGGCATCCATTCGCCGGTTTTATTAAAAGCCTCTTCTCCTGCCAATATCTTCAACCAGTTGATTTTCTTTTTGCCATGATAGGCCTTTTCAACCGCCGCATCAAAAACGCGTACGCTTGCCCGCCAGATGTCGGGACCAATTCCATCACCCTCAATAAAAGGAATAGTTGGCTGGTCGGTGACATTCAATTTTCCATTTTTATCTATCAAAACTTTATCTGCCATAAAATATATTTTTTTATGTAATGTGGATTCGCGGTCAACAGTAAACCAACAAATTTGCATGATTTTAATTTTGTTAAATCGCAATTGCCGCTTAGCCGGACAAACTGCAATTCACCCATTCGTTATCAAAATTGACACCAGTATATTTTTTGTAAAAATTAATGGCAGGCTCGTTCCAATCCAATACCTGCCAAACCATTCCGGAGAATCTTTTTTCTTTGACTTCTTCTAACAATCGGTCAAAAAGTAATTTGCCGATTCCCTTTCCCCTGTAAGGTTCATTTACGAGTATGTCTTCCAGGTAAAGCCGCTGGCCTTTCCATGTGGAGTAACGGATATAATACAAAGCAAAGCCAACCACTTTTTCATCCACCTCCGCTACAAATGCCCACCAGACAGGCGTTTCGCCGAAACCGCTTTTAACAAAATGATCAAAACTGACGGTTACTTCTTCGGGCGCTTTTTCGTAGACAGCCAGCTCTTTGATTAATTGCATCATGGATTGGCAATCGTCTTTTACCGCTTTTCGAATGTTGATTTTCATGATAACTTTTCGATAATTTTCAATTATCAATTTCCATTTCAATTAGAGATTGCCTGTTCCAAATCATTTAAAATGTCATCAATATTTTCAATGCCTACGCTCATCCGAATCAGCCCATCCGTGATGCCATATTTTTCGCGGTCTGCTTTCGGCACGCCGTAATGCGTCATTGAGGCGGGATGAGACAAGAGTGAATCACAACTTCCAAGAGAAACTGCTCTCACGCACATCTGTAATTTATTAATAAATTTTTTGCCTGCTTCCAACCCATCTTTCATTTCAAAACTCAACATGGGGCCGGGATGCTTCATTTGTTTAAGTGAGGTTTCATGGTCCGGATGTGATGCAAGCCCGAGGTAATTCACTTTGCTGATCGCTTTGTTTTTTTCAAGAAATTCCGCCACTTTTACCGCGTTGGCACAATGTCTTTCCATTCTGACTTCCAGGGTTTTCATTCCCTGTGTCAATAAAAAAGCATCGAAGGAATTGCTGTTACCGCCCAGCAGGCGATGCACTTTTTCCAATTTCGTATTCATCAGTTCAATGTCTTTTCCCACAAGCGCACCGCCGATTGCAGTTCCATGGCCATTTAAAAATTTCGTAGTAGAATGAACCACAAAATCAACCCCATATTTAAAAGGCTGCTGCAAATAAGGTGTGGCAAAAGTATTGTCCACGGCCACAATCAAATTATAGTTTTTGGCTAAATGGGTAAGCGCCTGGATATCTACGCATTGAATGGTAGGATTGGCGGGCGTTTCCAAATAAAGCAATCTTATTTTCGGGTCATTTTTTATAGCTTTTTCTGCTTTGTCCAAATCGCGCAAATCAATAATCTGCGCTTCAATTTGCAACCCTGGAAGCACCCGGTTCATCAATTCCTGTGTGCCTCCATACAAAGAATAATGGGAAAGAATTTTCTCGCCGCTTTTTACGTTTCCCAACAGCAACGTGCTGATGGCGGCCATTCCGCTGGCATGAAGCCGCGCTTTTAATTGCAAAGGCTTATCATTTTCAATAATACCAAAACTTTCCAAAGCGGAGATTTTATTCTCCGCTTCCTCGAGGCTGGGATTTCCCCAACGGCTGTAAATGTAGCCAGGCTCTTCGCCGCTAAACCGGCGCATTCCTTCTTCGGCAGTTCCGAAAACGTAAGAGCTGCTGGCGTAAATGGGTGTGAGATGTGGATTGTTTCCTTCTGTTTTATGACCCGCGTGGATGGCTGTAGAACCAAATCCTTTCAATTGTTTTTTTTCTGAAGACATTTTAAATTTAATATAACCCTAATTAAGAATGCTGCAAAAGTAGTTAAAAGCAGAAGATACGGGAGGATGATTCCAAACAGGTGGGTGCTAAAATTGACATTTTATCGACGCAGAAAGAAAAATAAAGGCGACAAAAACAATCGGAAAAGAATGAATGAAATCCCTATCTTCATTTTTTTTAAAAAAAGAATCAGAGATTATGAAAATGAATATTGCGCCTTATATTGACCATACCGTTTTGAAACAAACCACTACCCTCGCCGATGTGGAAAAAGTTTGTAAAGAGGCCGTGGAATATGGGTTTGCGGCAGTGTGTGTGCCGCCGTTGTATGTAAAAAAGGCAAAAGAGTTTTTGGGAGAATCTCAAATAAAAATCGCAACCGTTATTGGATTTCCGTTTGGCTATTGCGCCATTGAAGCCAAAGTGGCTGAAATAGTTTTGGCCATCGTTGACGGCGCTGACGAACTGGATATGGTGGTGAATATTTCAGCAATAAAAAACGCCGACTGGAATTTTATCGCCAATGAAATCAATACCATAATGCCCATCGTCAGGAATAAAAATAAAGTGATTAAAGTGATTATCGAAAGCGGTATTTTGACAGAAGAAGAAATCATAAAATGTTGTGATATTTATGGCGCGGCGGGAGTTGATTATGTAAAAACTTCAACCGGTTTTGCAGAAAAAGGGGCTTCCATTCATGACGTACAATCGATAAGAGCGCACCTGGCTGATTCGATAAAAATCAAAGCCAGCGGCGGCATCAGGTCTTATTCATTTGCAAAAGAACTCATCAACGCCGGAGCCAACAGGCTTGGCTGCAGCGCCAGTGTGCAGATAGTAAAGGAAGGAATGGAATAAAAAATATTTAAAACCTTTTAGCAACTCAATCGCTTTCTTTTTCGTCATTCTAACAAAATTTCCGTTTCCTGGTTTCGGGAAAGCAAAGGATGACTTTAGATTTGCATTTTGATTTATTCAGCGGTATGAAATATTTATTCATTTTATTTTTAATTGGTTTCAGCAGTTCTTCTTTTGCCCAAGCGACTGATTCGCTTCCTCAAAACAAAGTGGTGGTTTTTAAAGATTACCGGCTTAATATTCTTGCCCGCAAAGAAGCGGAATTAAATGCCGTCAATTATAAAAGGCAACCGCATACCGTAATGGGCTACCGACTGATGGTTTTGAATACGAATGATAAAGATTATGCCTTTAAAATACGCGCGGAGCTTTTAAAAAAATTCCCAGAGCAAAAGCCGTATATGTGGTATTCCAGCCCTTATATCCGCATCAAATTTGGCGATTTCAAAACCAAGGAAGAAGCCGATGTTTACAAAAAGCAAATCAGCGACCTACTTGGCGGTGCCACCATCTATTATATTGAAGAGCCTGTGGAAGTTGGGCCTGATGTACGACAGCAGTGAACGAATAAATAATCAGATTTTTTATTTTGTGAGGAAAAGTTCTAATTGAATTAAAGAGTTTCATCAGCGAAACTCTTTTTACATTTGTCCGGTACTAAGCCTTCGCCATGTTGAAAAAGAAAATACAAACACTGTCGGAAAAATATTTTGATGAATTTGTTCAGATCCGGCGCCATCTTCATGCACATCCCGAACTGAGCTATAAAGAGTTTGAGACTTCCAAATTTGTGCAGCAGAAATTGAAGGAATTTGGAATTAAATATACAGTGATAGCAACCACTGGCGTAGCAGGAATTATCGAAGGAAAAAATCCCACAAAAAAAATTATAGCCTTGCGCGCCGACATGGATGCGTTGCCTATAACTGAAAAAAACGAGGTGGAATACCGCTCAAAAAATGAAGGTGTAATGCATGCTTGCGGCCACGATGTGCATACCACCTGCCTTCTCGGAGCCGCAAAGATGTTGAATGAATTAAAAGACGAGTGGGAAGGAACCGTCAAATTGATTTTTCAACCTGGTGAAGAAAAAAATCCGGGCGGCGCCAGCCTGATGATTAAAGAAGGCGTTTTGGAAAATCCGAAACCGGATTCCATAATCGCCTTGCATGTTCACCCTAACCTTGAAGTGGGAAAACTAAGTTTCAGAGGCGGAATGGTAATGGCAAGCGCTGATGAAATATATGTCACCGTAAAAGGCAAAGGCGGTCATGCAGCAGCGCCGCAACTCACTTCAGATACCATTCTCGCGGCATCACAGTTAGTCGTAAATCTTCAACAAGTAGTTAGCCGCTTCAACAATCCGTTCAATCCGTCTGTTCTTTCCATCACTTCTTTCCAGGGGGGAAATACTACGAATGTGATTCCTTCAGAAGTGAAGCTGATGGGCACTTTCAGGGCGATGAATGAAGAATGGCGATTTAGGGCTCATGAGATTATAAAAAACATTTGTAAAGCCACTGCTAAAATTTCAGGCGTGGAAATTGAGGTGAAAATCGACGTGGGATATCCGTTTGTTATCAATAACAAGGAACTAACGGACAGGGCTAAACGAAAAGCGGCCGAATTGCAAGGCGAAGAAAATGTGGAAGAAACGGAAATGAGAATGGGCGCCGAAGATTTTGCTTTTTACTCTCACCTGGTGCCGGCCTGCTTTTTCAGGCTGGGCGTTGCCAATACGAAAAAGGGAATCACATCCGGCGTTCACACATCTACTTTTGATATCGATGAAAACGCCATCAAAACAGGAATGGGCATTATGGCTTGGCTTGCCGTGAGCCTGTAATGAATTTGTAACATTAACTATCTTTACTTTAGAATAAAATTTTACGGCCAAAGAGAAGCCCGGTTTTTAATATATAATTATGGCGAAAATTATCCGCAAGCAGGAAGCACTCGATTACCATTCTAAGGGAAGGCCGGGAAAGATTGAGGTAATTCCAACCAAAGCTACCAAAACACAAAGAGATTTATCATTAGCTTACTCACCTGGCGTAGCAGTTCCATGTTTGGAAATAGAACAAAGTCCCGAAACGGCTTATCAATATACGGCAAAAGGAAATTTGGTGGCGGTTATCAGCAACGGCACTGCGGTGTTAGGCCTTGGAAATATCGGGGCGCTTGCAGGCAAGCCCGTGATGGAAGGCAAAGGTGTGTTGTTTAAAATTTTTGCAGACATTGATGTGTTCGATATTGAAATCAATGAAACAGACCCGGAGAAATTTGTAGAGATTGTAGCCGCGCTGGAACCTACTTTTGGCGGCATCAATCTTGAAGATATTAAAGCCCCTGAATGCTTTTACATTGAGCAAAAACTAAAAGAGCGGTTACGCATTCCCGTTATGCATGACGACCAGCACGGAACGGCCATCATCAGCGCTGCTGCATTATTAAATGCGCTTGAAATTCAGAAAAAAAAGATTAACAAAGTAAAATTTGTGGTGAATGGCGCCGGTGCTGCGGCTATGGCTTGCGTTGAGTTATATGTTGCACTTGGTGCAAGCCCTGACAATTTTGTGATGTTTGACAGAACCGGTGTAATTCATTCGTCGCGTGATGATTTGAGCGAAATGAAAAAAAAATTTGCTCATACTAAGGATGCCAGCCTTACACTGGAAAAAGCCATGAAAGATGCCGATGTATTTATCGGCCTTAGTGTGGGAAATGTTCTTTCTGCTGAAATGATTAAAAGCATGGCCAAAAATCCGATTGTATTTGCGATGGCCAATCCCGACCCTGAAATTACCTATGAGAAAGCAACAGCCGCACGCAAGGACGTGATAATGGCAACGGGAAGAAGCGATTATCCTAACCAGGTAAATAACGTGTTAGGGTTCCCTTATATCTTTCGCGGGGCGCTCGATGTAAGAGCTACCCGCATCAATGAGGCCATGAAGCTCGCAGCAGTGAAGGCCCTTGCCGAATTGGCACGGCTGCCGGTTCCCGATTTGGTAAACATGGCTTACAATGAAAAAGTAATTCTTTTCGGCCCAAATTATATTATTCCCAAACCGCTGGACAACAGGCTACTTCAACAGGTAGCGCCCGCAGTGGCCAAAGCAGCTATGGAGAGCGGCGTGGCGCAACAGCCGATTACAGATTGGGAATCGTATTCACAAAAACTAAATGAAAGGCTTGGAATTGACAATCATCTGTTGAGGATGATAGGAGCTAAAGCAAGAAAAAATCCCAAAAAAGTGGTTTTTGCTGATGCTGAAAACCAGAAAGTATTGAAAACTGCCCAGTTAGTATTGGATGAAGGAGTGGCATTCCCTATTTTGATTGGCGATAACGAAAAAATAGAAGCCATTGCCCAGGAAAGTGGAATCGACATTTCTGAAATGCAAATTATTGATCCCAAAAATCATAATACACATGAAAAGCGCATGGAATTCGGAGCCCTGTTTTTTGCAAGGCGCCAGCGAAAAGGATTCAATGCTTATGAAGCAAAAAAAATAATGAAAGACCGGAACTACTTTGGATGCATGATGGTAGAAACAGGCGAAGCGGACGCAATGATATCAGGGCTTTCAAAAAATTATCCTGATACTATTCGCCCTGCTCTGCAAATAATCGGAATGGAGGAAGGTGCAAAAAGCGTGGCGGGCATGTACATTCTTATGACTAAGAAAGGCCCCTTGTTTTTGGCAGATACCACGGTTAATTTCAACCCCACGGCAGAAGAGTTGGCCAACATCGCTATAATGGTGGCGAAGGAAGTGAGGAATTTTGGCATAACGCCCAATGTAGCCATGCTTAGTTATTCCAATTTTGGAAGCAGCAATTCGCCCGAAGCCAAATTGGTAGCTAAAGCCCGCGAAATTGCCAAACAGATGGAACCTGATTTGGTGATTGATGGCGAAATGCAGGCCAACGTAGCTTTCAATAAAGAGATTTTGAGAGAAAATTATCCATTTAGCGAGTTGGTAGATAAGGACGTAAATGTTTTAATATTTCCGAACCTTGCCTCCGGAAATGTTACCTATAATATTTTGCAGGAAGTAGTCGGATATGAAACCATTGGCCCGGTATTATTAGGCCTGAACAAGCCGGTACATATTCTTCAATTGGGAAGCCATGTTCGCAGCATTTACAATATGGTATTAATTGCTGTAGTAGATGCACAAATGAAATGCACCAAATTAAAGTCAGAAAAGGAGGCAGGAAAAATAAGCCGTAAATTTAAAAAACCTCCGGCCCCATCAAAATAATCTGAAGTAAATAATGAAGCTGTTTTCTGAAATCGGGACTTATCTGTTGATGCTGAAAGGCATGTTTTCACGGCCCGAAAATTTTAAAATGTATTGGAAAGAATTGATGCATCAATCTGTAGAAATCGGAATGGGCTCACTCTGGATTGTTTCAATCATTTCAATATTTATGGGCGCGGTGAGTGCGGTGCAAACGGCCTATCAATTAGTAAGCCCGGTGATTCAAAAAGAAACCATTGCGCAGGTAGTAAGAGATACAGTTATTTTGGAATTTGCGCCCACACTCGTTTGTATCGTGCTGGCAGGAGTGGTAGGAAGCAAAATTGCCGGCGAATTAGGAAATATGCGTGTGAGCGAACAAATTGACGCGCTGGAAATTATGGGCATCAACACAAAATCTTATCTCATCGGCCCTAAAATATTGGCAGCGCTTATTACGATTCCGTTACTCGTAGTGCTTGCTATGGTTTTAGGCATTTATGGTGGCAGACTGGCAAGCACATTGGGCGGTATTTTGTCAGGAGATACTTATGACCGCGGGCTGCTTCTCGATTTTGTTCCAAAAAATGTTTGGTTTGCGCTGGTGAAGGCCTATTCTTTCGCTTTCATCATCAGCAGCGTCTCTTCTTACTATGGCTACAATGTAAAAGGAGGTTCATTGGAAATCGGCAGGGCAAGTACTGCAGCAGTGATAACGAGTTGCATACTTATATTATTTGCAGATTATATTCTCGCTTTTTTTATTCTTTAATTTCAAAAAGGAGAATAAAAAATCATATTATTTATTGATTTACTGTTGACACAAGTTCTGGTATGATTGAATTAAAAAACATCTATAAATCTTTTGATGGAAAAGAAATCCTGAAGGATATCAATGCGGTAATGCAAACCGGCATGACCAACCTGATTATCGGCAGCAGCGGCAGCGGAAAAACAGTTTTGCAAAAATGCATGGTAGGCTTATTCGAGGTGGATAAAGGTGAAATTGTATTTGATGGCAACAATCTCACCAACATGTCGGAAGAGCAACGCAAAGAATTGCGGCAGCAAATTGGGATGCTTTTCCAGGGATCGGCGTTGTTTGACAGTATGACTGTGGAGCAGAATATCAAATTTCCTCTCGACATGTTTACCAAATGGAATCTTCAAAAAAAACTGGAAAGAGTAAATGATGTTCTTGAAAGAGTGGAACTAACCGGCACCAATAAAAAATATCCGGCAGAAATAAGTGGAGGGATGAAGAAGAGAGTAGGTATTGCGAGAGCTATCGTGTTAAGACCAAAATATTTATTTTGCGATGAACCCAATTCTGGTCTTGACCCACAAACCTCGATGGTAATCGATAAGCTCATTCATGAAATTACCAAAGAGTATAATATCACTACCGTTATCAACACCCATGATATGAACAGTGTGATGGAGATTGGCGAAAATATTCTTTATCTCTATCACGGCACAAAGGAATGGGAAGGCTCTAACAAAGACATTATTTTCAATAATAATCAAAAACTTAACGAATTTATTTTCGCCTCCGAATTTCTAAGAGACGCAAAAGACATGCGTATGCTGGAAGAAAAAGGCATTGTAGATAATGACCGCAACATGGACGAAATCATGCGCGACGGAGGCGCTAACTTATTACTAGGTGATGATGATAAGGCCAACTAATTTCCCGGATTTTTAATTAAGATGTACTAAAATAAAATGGCCCACCCTTGAAAAGGAAGGCCATTTAAAATCCCAGAGTAAAAATCTTCTAACTGCAACCCATACTATTGCCACAATTCAGGCATTTATAGCAGGTGCCGCTGCGAATAGTAATGTGGCCACAGGTGTTGCAGGCCGGCGCATCGCTCTGCATATTTTTAGAGGCTGCGTTTACGGCGTCTAAACCAGCGCTAATCGTTTTTTTGTGTTCATTTGTTTGAGGCTTCTGAGACTTAACAGTGTTAGGAGTCACACGGATATCGCTCAGTTCGGGGATACGTTCGCCAATAGTGGGCGAATTTTCATCCCATGATTCATTGCCCAGGTTTTCTACTTCAGGTTTGTCCAGAACATGCACCAAATCATTCCTGCCCAAATATTCATAAGCAAGAGAGCGGAACATGAAATCAATAATGGAAGTGGTTGTTTTAATATTCGGATGTTCTACCATTCCGGAAGGCTCAAATCGTGTAAATACAAATTTCTCTACAAATTCTTCAAGTGGAACTCCGTATTGCAGGCCTATAGAAATAGCTATCGCAAAGCAGTTCAACATACTGCGCATCGTGGCGCCCTCCTTAGCCATATCAATGAAGATTTCTCCTAAAGTTCCATCACTATATTCTCCTGTTCTCAGGAAAAGCGCCTGCCCGTTAATCTTTGCTTTTTGCGTAAAACCTCTTCGTTTTGCCGGTAAAGTACGGCGTTCCACAATCATCGCCAGTTGGCGCTTCAGCGAAGTATCTTCACTGTTTTGAACCCTTTTATTTACCTCTTCCAGCAAATCATCAATAGTAAGCTGGCTCATATTTACCAGTGCAGACTCATGTTGCATTTCCTGGTTTTCTTCCTCATTTTCTCCAACCTTCTTTTTCTTATCACTTTTGTTGCTGAGCGGCTGTGAAAGCTTGGAGCCATCACGGTAAAGAGCACAAGCTTTTAAGCCGAGCTTCCAGCTTAGCAGGTAAGCCTCTTTGATTTCATCAACCGTCGCTTCATTAGGCAGGTTGATGGTTTTTGAAATAGCGCCGCTTAAGAAAGGTTGCGCCGCTGCCATCATTTTAATGTGGCCGCTGTAATGAATATATCTTTCTCCAATACTTCCGCATTTATTGGCGCAATCAAAAACCGGCAAATGCTCTTGTTTCAAATATGGTGCGCCTTCAACAGTCATTGTGCCACAGATATATACATTGGCTTCGTCAATTTGTTCATCCGAAAACCCTAATGCATTCAACAAGCTCCATTCAAAATTGTTATAATCTTCTGCCTTAAATCCCAGCCGTTGCAGGCATTCTTCGCCAAGTGTAAATACATTAAACACGAAACCAATTTCAAAAGCGGCACCCAACGAAGATTCTATCTTTTGAAGGTCAACGGCGGTAAATCCTTTGTTTGACAGCGATTCAAAATTGATATGCGGCGCGTTTTTCAAAGTCGCGTGGCCCTTGGCATAGTTTACAATTTCCTCAATTTCCGTTTCTGAATATTTCAAATTGCGCAATGCCTGTGGAACACTTTGATTGATGATTTTAAAATAACCGCCACCACTCAACTTTTTAAATTTCACCAAGGCAAAGTCAGGTTCTACGCCGGTTGTATCACAATCCATTACCAGGCCGATCGTTCCGGTAGGTGCGATTACGGTAGTTTGCGCATTCCGGTATCCGAATTTTTCTCCCAGTCTAACCGCATCATCCCATGCCTTTGTTGCAGCTTTAAGCAAATAATCGGGGCAATCCTTGGCACTGATACCTTGTGGTTTGATTTCAAGGCCCTCATAGGCTTCGTTTGCATCGTAGGCCGCCGCACGGTGATTATGCATCACGCGCATCATGTGCTTTTTATTTTCTTCATATTTTCGGAAGGCACCTAAGTGTTCGGCAAGCTCTGCTGAAGTTTTATACGCGATTCCCGTCATGATAGCGGTAATTGCGCCGGCAATGCCACGCGCTTTGTCGCTGTCATAAGGAATGCCGCTCACCATCAGCATGCTTCCTAAATTTGCAAATCCCAGACCCAGCGTTCTATAATCGTAACTTAATTGTGCCACTTCCTTGCTCGGAAACTGAGCCATTAAAACCGAGATTTCCAAAACTGTGGTCCAGAGGCGAACGGTATATTCAAAACCGGCAACATCAAAAGTGTTATTGCCTTCATTAAAGAATTTGCGAAGATTGACCGAAGCGAGATTGCAGGCGGTATTATCCAAAAACATGTATTCGCTGCACGGATTGCTCGCTCTTATTTTTCCGCCTTCGGGACAGGTGTGCCACTCATTGATAGTAGTGTCATATTGTGTTCCCGGATCGGCGCAGCGCCATGCGGCATAATTGATTTCGTCCCACAATTTTTTGGCCTTGATGGTTTTCATCGTATGGCCATCGCTTCTTGCTTTTAATTCCCAATCCCCATTTTTTTCCAGTGCATGAAAGAACTCATTGGAAATTCGAACAGAATTATTGCTGTTTTGTCCGCTTACTGTTTTGTAAGCTTCGCCTTCATAATCGCTGGAATAGCCGGCGGCTATTAAGGCGGCCACTTTATTTTCTTCTTCCAGCTTCCAGTTTACGAAACTTTCGATTTCCGGGTGGTCAATATCAAGACAAACCATTTTGGCCGCGCGCCTTGTGGTGCCGCCGCTTTTGATAGCGCCTGCAGCCCTGTCGCCAATTTTCAAAAAGCTCATCAAACCACTTGAAGTGCCGCCGCCGCTGAGCTTTTCGCCTTCTCCACGGATGCTGCTGAAATTCGTTCCTACGCCGCTTCCATATTTAAAAATTCTTGCTTCGCGCACCCATAAGTCCATAATGCCGCCATCATTTACCAAATCGTCTTCCACGCTCAAAATGAAGCATGCATGCGGTTGCGGACGTTCATAAGCTGAAGTGGATTTCTTTAATTTCCCATCTTTTGCATCCACGAAATAATGTCCCTGTGGCTTGCCTGTGATGCCATATACTTCATGCAAACCCGTATTAAACCATTGAGGCGAATTGGGAACGCACGATTGATTTAAAATGCAAAAAACCAATTCTTCATAAAATATTTGCGCATCTTCTCCAGTGGCAAAATAATTATTTCTTTCACCCCAAACTCTCCAGCAATGAGCCATGCGATGCGCCACCTGTTTCACAGAGGTTTCTCTACCTGTACTTCCATCCGGCTGTGGAACGCCTGCTTTTCTGAAATACTTTTGCGCCAAAATATCCGTCGCAATCTGGCTCCATTGCCTCGGCACTTCTACATTGTCCATTTGAAAAACAATTTCACCCGAAGGATTTTTAATTACCGATGTACGGTAATCATAATCAAACATTTCAAAAGGTGAAATGCCTTCTTTTGTAAAATGACGGGGAAAACGAAGCCCGGCTTGAGTTTGTTTTTTTCTAGCCATGGTTAAAAAGTATTTTTGTTTAAAATTATTTTTAGAGTTACGGACAACGAAAATATTTTTTATAAGTGAAAATACCGGGCTATAATTTTCAACAGCGTGTGGATAAGAAATCGAATAAATTTATAAGCTTGACGGGCAGTGATTCCACTATGAAGAAATTATTTTTTACAGCCGGTTTCACAAATTTTGGCATTATTTTATTTTCAATGCATGTATTTAGCAATTTATTATGAAAGTGGTAATTCAAAGGGTGGCCCAATCTTCTGTAACCATTGACGGAAAACAAAA
Organism: Ginsengibacter sp.; assembly: GCA_051954975.1. GTDB lineage: Bacteria > Bacteroidota > Bacteroidia > Chitinophagales > Chitinophagaceae > Ginsengibacter. The sequence goes on from JBQCHE010000003.1 coordinate 856,440, forward strand.
ATCTTCGATAAAAACCGGTTTACTGGTTTTAGTAGGAATAGAAGATGCAGATGGCGAAGAAGATATAAGCTGGCTTAGCAACAAAATTGTAAATCTGAGGATATTTGATGATAAAAACCAGGTTCCCAATTTGTCTATAAAGGATATTGACGGAGAAATCCTTTTAGTCAGCCAATTTACCCTACAAGCTTCTACCAAAAAGGGAAACAGGCCTTCTTATGTAAGAGCAAGCAAACCCGATTTTGCGATACCGATCTATGAAAAAATGATTCTGCAGCTTGAAAAAGACTTAGGAAAAGAAATAAGTACCGGCGAGTTCGGCGGTGATATGAAAGTGGCTTTGGTGAATGACGGACCGGTGACGATTATGATAGATTCGAAAAACAGGGAATAATTTATTACATGAATTCTTATTAATTAGCCCAAAAAACGCTTCCCACGCCGCATTTAAAATTTTGCAAAATTATTGGTACAGGCTTGCTTCAACAAAAAAGGATTCAAATAAAGCGCCATTAAATTGTAAATTTGTCGGCCTCAATTATGGCCAATATAAAGGAAACACAAACAGAGATTTTTACGGAGAACGAAAGCATTGAAGTGTTTGGCGCCCGCGAGCATAACCTCAAGAATATTGACATTGCTATACCTAAAAATAAATTGGTGGTAATTACCGGAATTTCGGGCAGCGGCAAATCGTCCCTGGCTTTTGATACTATTTTCTCTGAAGGCCAAAGGCGTTATATGGAAAGTTTTTCGGCATATGCCCGCCAGTTTCTTGGCGATATGGAAAGGCCGGACGTTGACAAGATCACAGGACTTTCCCCCGTCATTTCCATCGAGCAAAAAACCACTAATAAGAATCCAAGAAGCACCGTTGGCACTGTTACTGAAGTTTACGACTTTCTGCGATTGCTTTTTGCCCGCATAGGCGAAGCCTTTAGCTACAACACCGGAAAAAAAATGGTAAAATGGAGCGAGGAAGAAATAGTTGAAAATATTCTGCAAAGGTTTGCCGGCAGCAAGATAACTGTATTAGCGCCACTCGTAAGAGGAAGAAAAGGCCACTACCGCGAATTATTTGAAGAAATCCGCAAAAAGGGATTTTTAAAAGTGCGTCTTGACGGAGAAATTAAAGACCTGGTTCCAAAAATGCAAACGGACAGGTACAAAATTCATGATATAGAAGTGGTAGTAGACCGGCTTGCTGCAAATAAAGAGCAAAGGGTTAGATTAAGCGAAAGCGTTCAGAAAGGATTACAAATTGGCAACGGCTTATTATTTTTATTGCTGAACGAAGAAAACCAGGTCGTTCAATACAGCCGGCAATTAATGTGCGAAGAGTCGGGTATTAGCTATGAAGAACCGTCCCCCAATGCTTTTTCTTTTAACTCTCCTTACGGCGCCTGCCCCGCTTGCAAAGGTTTGGGCAATGTGTACCAGGTAAATAGGGAAGCCATTGTTCCTGATGATACACTAAGCATTAATGAAGGTGCGATAGCTCCATTGGGAGAAGAACGGGAAGCTTTTGTTTTTAAGCAGGTTCAGCAGCTTTCCAAAAAATATAAGTTCAGTTTAGACAAGCCTGTAAAAGATTTACCCGAAAAAGTTATGAACCTCATTTTGTTTGGAAGTGAGGATAAAAATAAACAGGACGATGCGGAAAGCTTTTCCTTCGATACGGAAAAAACCTCTTCTGATAGCGATTACGAAGGAGTGGTAAATATGATTAGCCGTTGGTTTCATTCAGATAATACCAGTGAAGGAATGAGAAGTTGGGTTGAAAAATTTATGATTCTTGAGAAATGCCCTTCATGCGGTGGCCAACGATTAAAGAAAGAGAGCCTTTGGTTTAAAGTGGACAATAAAAATATCGCTGAACTTTCTGAAATGGATCTGGTCGCATTGCTCAGGTGGTTTAATGGAATTGAAAAAAGGCTCACTGAAAAACAAAATATAATCGCACGGGATATTCTGAAAGAAATCAGGGAGCGCATTCAATTTTTGCTTGATGTCGGGTTGACTTATCTTTCACTGAGCCGCCCTACCAAAAGTCTTAGCGGTGGTGAGTCGCAGCGAATCAGGCTTGCCACCCAGATAGGATCGCAATTACAGGGCATCACCTACATTCTTGATGAGCCAAGCATTGGGCTTCATCAACGTGATAACCATCAACTGATAAAGGCGCTAAAAAATTTAAGAGACATCGGCAACAGCGTGTTGGTAGTGGAGCATGATAAAGATATCATGCTTGCCGCTGATTACCTGGTGGATATTGGCCCTGACGCCGGAAAGCATGGCGGGGAAGTGGTGGCCAAAGCAATTCCGCGCAATTTTCTCAAATTACAAACGCTTACTTCTTCCTATCTCAATGGAGAGGTTGAAATCGAAATTCCTTCTTCACGAAGAAAAGGCAATGGCCATTCGCTTGTGTTGAAAGGCGCTTCAGGCAATAATTTGAAAAACGTAACTGCTACATTTCCCTTGGGAAAATTTATTTGTGTTACCGGCGTAAGTGGCAGTGGAAAATCTACCCTGATAAATGAAACTTTATATCCGATATTAAGCATCCATGCCTATAAGAGTAAAATGACTCCGTTGCCTTTTAAAAAAGTGGAGGGACTGGAATATATTGATAAAGTAGTGGAAATAGACCAATCGCCCATTGGACGCACTCCGAGGAGTAACCCTGCTACTTACTGTGGATTTTTTACAGATATCAGAACGCTTTTTGCCGCCATACCCGAAGCAAAAATCCGGGGTTATAAGCCTGGCCGTTTTTCATTCAATGTCAAAAGTGGCCGATGCGATGTGTGTCAGGGCGGAGGAATGAGGGTTATTGAAATGAACTTTCTTCCTGATGTGTACGTTGAATGTGAAAAGTGTAACGGCAAAAGGTATAACCGCGAAACGCTTGAAATACGATACAAAGGAAAATCTATCAGTGATGTTTTGGAAATGACCGTTGATGAAGCGGTGGAATTTTTTCAGAATGTACCTTACCTCTACCGAAAAATTAAGGTTTTGCAGGAAGTAGGTCTTGGATACATTACACTTGGTCAAAGCGCAGTAACGTTAAGCGGCGGCGAAGCGCAGCGTGTAAAGCTGGCTACCGAATTAAGCAAAAGAGATACAGGCAAAACTTTTTATATTTTGGATGAACCTACTACAGGCTTGCATTTCAGGGACATTCAACACCTGGCCGATGTGCTTAATAAGTTGGTGGACCGTGGAAACACCGTTCTGGTAATTGAGCACAATATGGATATCATAAAAATTGCTGATCATATAATTGATTTGGGTCCCGAAGGTGGAGAAGCAGGCGGAGAAATTCTCTTTGAAGGCACTCCTGAAAAGCTTATTGGCAATAAAAGAAGCTTTACTGCTGAATTTTTAAAATCAGAACTTAAACCTGCCAGAAAACTCAATGGCTCTGCTTATCAGAATGTGTGAGGGCATTTCATTCTTTCTGCTGCATGCCTGTTATAGCTGTTTTCAAATATTGGCCCAAGACGGAATCCAAATTTTAAAAAAGTGGTGAAATAGGAATCGTTTTGATTCGGATTTCCACGTTGCGTTCCAGGATAATTGCGGGTAAGCCCCGGATTTACGATGGCAAACACTTTATCAGAAATCTGCCTTGCAACCGCAGCATCACGTGAGGTGAGGTATTTATTAAATAGATCGGGATTTACATAAGTAGTACTTACATCGTCAATATAATCTGTAAATGATTTTCTCAACAGGATTTCAAAACTAATATTTACCCTGTCTGAAATAAAATATTTCAAGCCAACGCCCATAGGGATGTTTATTTGGTTTAATGAATATTCCTTTCTTTCGGGATATTCGGCAAATCCTTCGCCTTCTGTATGCAACGGCCTTAAATAATACCATACCTTATCGCCATATTGATCCGTTAAAGAACCTTGTGGATTGAAATGAAAATATCCTACTCCAAGAACTCCGTAAGGCAAAACACGGGGTTTGAAATCCGGTTCGTATAAATTTAACAGCAAGGTCGGAAAAACTTCAAAAGCAACATACGCCTCAGTAATATTGGTTCTGAAATCCAGGTTTCTTTGTTTACGGTACAGTTCATCTGTACCTTTCGTGTTGATGATATTGTCTTCACCCGAAAGCTTTCCATACTGGGCTGCTACACGTATTCCGAGCCACTTGTTGGGATAGCAGGTAATAAAACCGCCGGTCATGATTTCGGTTAATGGGAAATTGAGGTCCTTCACAAATCTTTTGCCTTTTCCTCTGTGGCCGCCGAGGTCGCCCAGGAAGAAGGAGGGGCCAACATTGAAACCCACTTCATAGCGGGCTTTTTCGCCGCTGATAATCAGAGATTGCGAATAACTTTGGCGCGAAAGCAAGCAGGTTATGATAATTAGTATGAATAACGCTGGCCACCTGCCTCGCATACGTTTTTTCATAGCTTGACTTTGTTTTAGGATGAATATTAACTGCCGGTTTTGCTACGGCAACCTCATCCCATAAACGGCCAATTATTTAGTTTATTGCTCTGTTAATTTTTAGTTCCATACGAATGTGTTCAATTCCATCTTCGTGGTAAATTTCACTTTGCTGGACAAAACCAAAGGATTCGTAAAATTTTTTTAGGTAAAACTGCGCGCTTACTTTGATGGCAGTTTGTCCGAATAGCCTGTAAATTTCAGCAATTGATTTTTGCATCAATTCCTTACCTATATTTTTTTTTCGGAAGGAAGGAGATGTGAGCACCCGCCCGATTGAGGCAGCATCGTCATACGAAAATCCTTTAGCAAGCAGCCGCGTATAAGCTATTAGGTTTTCATCATGCCAGGCCATAAGATGGTAAGCTTTTAAATCTTTATCATCACAATCCTGGTACGCACAATTTTGTTCTACCACAAAAACTTCGTTTCTCAACTGAAGTATTTTATAGAGCTCAAAATTGGTTAAGTCAGTAAAATATTTGCATTGCCAGCTAATCATGGGAATGAAAGTGATGAGTTTTGATTGTGATAAAAATTCAAAATAAAAAATCCGGTTATTTATCGATTTGCTGCTAAGGCGAACCTCCTTTCGTTTCAAATTATCGCCCTAACAGAAAAATTTCAATTATTTATTGGTTCACTGTCAATAACCATATTTTTCTTTCCACCTGGCCTTCAAAAATTTTCTGATTTCTTCCTCCCTTGCATTTTTTCCGGGATTGTATAAAACGGTGTTTTTTATTTCATCAGGAAGAAATTCCATATCGGCAAAATTGTTGTCAAAATCATGTGCATATTTATAATTTCTACCATAATCCAGGTTCTTCATCAATTTGGTGGGTGCATTCCTGATGTCCAGCGGAACCGGCAGATCGCCAAATTGTTTCACCAATGATTCAGCCTTGCCGATGGCTGCCACGGCTGCATTACTTTTCGGAGAGGAAGCAAGATAAGAGGTGCATTGCGACAAAATGATTTTTGATTCAGGGTAACCAATCATATTTACCGCCTGGAAAGTATTGGTGGCCAACACCAACGCCGTCGGATTCGCATTGCCAATGTCTTCGCTGGCAAGAATCACCAATCTTCTTGCAATAAATTTTACATCTTCACCACCCTCGATCATTCGCGCCAGCCAATACACCGCTGCATTGGGGTCGCTGCCGCGAATGGATTTGATAAAAGCAGAAATGATGTCATAATGCTGCTCCCCTTTTTTATCATAAAGCGCCACTTTTTGCTGAGCCGCATGGATTACTTCTTCGTTGGTTATTTCAATTTTTTTAGAATTATTTGCCGAAGAAACCTGGTCAATCGTTAGCTCCAGCAGATTTAATAACCGCCGCGCATCACCGCCCGATAAATTGATCAACGCTTCCGTTTCTTCGATTTCTATTTTTTGTTGGGAAAGAATGGGATCTTTTGTTATGGCTTCATTCAACAGTTTAATCAGGTCCTTTTTATCCAGTGGTTTTAAAATATAAACCTGGCAACGACTGAGCAAAGCGGAGTTCACTTCAAACGAAGGATTTTCAGTGGTGGCGCCAATCAGCGTAATCGTTCCCTTTTCTACAGCGCCTAACAAAGCATCCTGCTGCCCTTTATTGAACCGGTGAATTTCGTCTATAAAAAGAATGGCATTTTCTTCATGCCTTGCTTTTTCTATCACTTCGCGCACTTCTTTTACGCCTGATGAAATGGCGCTTAAAGTGTAAAAGGGAACATGCAAGGTGTGGGCGATGATATTGGCAATCGTAGTCTTTCCAACGCCGGGCGGCCCCCAAAGAATCATTGATGGAATTCTATGATTTTCCAACGCAGTGCGCAACACACTTCCTTTGCCGGTCAAATGTTGCTGGCCGATCAATTGGTCTAACGTATCCGGCCTTAATCTTTCTGCTAATGGAGTAGTTGCCAATTATTAAATTATTAAATGATTGCATTAATTCTTAACCGAAAGGTAAGGAATCAAATCTTTTAGTGTTACAGGCTCTTTTTTATCATCAATCTCTAAAACCACGCAGTAACCATTTGCTCCACCGGCCTGTAGCAGACCATTTACCAATTTTTCCTGGTCGCTTTCAATTCGCTTCCCATTCCAGATTTCTTTAGTACACAAGCAACCTTCAGTCGGCGTTAAAGGATAATATGGCTTACCGGCATAATAGCTGGGATCAATAGTAGTGCCATGCGCAATAATCTCTGTGCGACCTGCGAGGCCCGCATAGTAAGTTTCATACAAAGGCAGAAAATCGGTCAGACTTCTTGGTATCAACCGGCGGTAATTATCAATTGACCAGTCGGTATCTACAATATAAGCATTGTCAAAATATTTTTGCACGCTTAATTCAACCGGCATGCCCATTTGAACATTGGCAGTTGGTCCGATAAAATTTCCTGTAGAAACTTTAAAGCCATACATCCTGAAAATTCCCTGCGGCGTATTCCCGTTTGTAAGATATCCTGGCAGGTCGCTGATGCTGCGGGCCAATTGCGGAATAGAAAAAATATTTCCTGACGAATCTTTTACAAACGTCCCATCCGGCTTTCTTATGATTACCAAACCGGGATAATCACGGTTTTTTCTTTGTAAGCTGAACATCACTACCTGGTTGGTTAAGAAATTTTTACTGAAAATTTCAGGCAGCACTTTATCCATAGCCACAGGCTTTACTTTGTCGGGAGAAAGGCGTGTCATCAGCATATAAAGAATCGGATTTTTATAGGCGGTATCGGTGAATTTTTTGAGCAGTAGGTTAGAAATATCTTCTCTTTCGTTTTCACTACTATTTCTTTTGACCAGGTATTCGGCACACATCGCAAATATCTTGGGGTCGAAGGTTTTATTAAGGAGCGATATTGTTTCGTCTGAAAATGTTGCCGGATAATTGCTGTACACTACTTCCATTAATGCCCGCTGAAAAGAAATGCTTCTTATTTCAATGCTGTCAAATGCTGATGCCAGTTTGGTTTCTGTAAATGGTGTGCTGTATTGCAAAACCTCCATGGCCGCAAATGCTTCCTGCCAGTTTTCTTCAGTAGAGTCGGTTAGCGGCAAGCCAAGATTAGTGGAAATACTATAATTAATAAGGCCCTCTTTCATCCTGGCCCTTGCTGCTTCTGTAGTGTATGAAGTGTACAGCGGCACGTTATATTGCGCCGTTGAGGAGCAATTTATCGCTATTAAAATAAAAAAGAATGAGAAGAATTTTCTGAACACGGCAAGATGGTTTGGACAAAAATTAAGAAAGAATAAGAAAGAAAATGTTTATCGAAAGTGAAAATGAAATGACAAAAGTATCAGATTTTTAATTTTGAATTATTGAGATGCCTTTGAGCGTCGCGTAAATTTTTTTTCTCAAAATTTTTTTCCAGCGCCTCCGTCAGGTTCACGCCGGTCTGATTGGCAATACATATTACCACCCAAAGTACATCGGCCAACTCGTCCGAAAGATGTAAGTCTTTTTCATTTTCTTTAAAAGATTGCTCTCCATATTTTCTCACCATCAGCCGCGAAAGCTCGCCTACTTCTTCCATCAAAATCCCGAGATTGGTGAGTTCGTCGAAATAGCGGACGCCGGTGGTGGTAATCCATTGGTCCACTTTGTTCTGTGCTTCTGAAATTGTCATAATTTTTTTTGATTTCATGATGCCATTAATGTTAGCGATGTTTTGAAGAAAGCCTTAATTTTTGCGAAATCCTATTAATTCAATATGGTAATCAGTTTATCCTGATTCGTGTGATCCGATAAAATTAGTGTAATAACCTTTATTTTTTAATTTCGGGGATTGTAGAGTTACGCGAGCGCATCCACAATTTTTTCTGAATCCGTCAGTAAAGCAAGATTTATCGGGAATTTTTATTTTGTTATTTTCACGTTAATAATAATTTATTTGATACCTTCAAAACGAATACGGATAATTATATTAGAAAGATAAAGATTTGTAATTCAATAGCTAATAAAAGTAGAGCAGAGTAAAAGAAGGAACAGGAAACTACTGAAACTTGCGAATAACTTCTGGCCTGAAAAAAAAATTTCAGGTATTATATTTTACAATTGTTTTTTCGTAGTTTTATTGTTTCTTTGACTGCTTAAATTAACCATTATATGAAAGGCATTTATTAAGATGTATCATGTAATTGTTATTCGGGGTTACTGCAATTAATTAAAAAGAATATTTGAAATTAATTTGATTCATTTTTACAATAATTAAAATTACTCATCGTTAAATATTGCACGCTTCCTTTGGAAATATCCGGGAAGTGGCAGGTAAGATGACCAAAAAAACTTAATAAACACTACATTTGTCCTTACCCTTCAATGTAAAAAATATGAAAATTACATTTCTCACTTCAATGCTAATTGCAGCAGTTATCCTGGCCGGATGTGGCAAATTTGGAAAATCCAAAGGATTGCCTAACGATGGCCAACTTCATGGGGTAGCTCCGGCAGGCCGATATGTTTTGCCAAAACCTCCCGGAATGATTTATGTTCCGCCGGGAACTTTTCACATGGGACCAAGCGATGAGGATGTGAACTATACCTTTACAGCACGAAATAAACAGGTATCTATCAGTGGCTTTTGGATGGATGCCACAGAAATAACCAACAATGAATATCGCCAGTTTACGAATTACGTGCGGGATTCTATTGCTGCTAAACTAATGGGTTTTGTAAAGCAGGGAGCTGATGGAAATGAATACATTGACCAGACAAAAATGAAAACTATCAAGTGGAACGATAAAGCAACCCTGGAAAAAATCGATGCTATCATCGTTACACCTGATAACCGGATATTTGGTAAAAAGGAGATTGATGCTAATAAGTTGGTATATCATTCTGAAACTTTTGATTATGCGGCCGCAGCAGCAAATAAAGATCCGAACGTTTCGCGTAGCAACTTTATCATCAAGAAAGATATTCCAATTTATCCTGATACATTGGTTTGGGTGAGGGATTTTGCTTATTCCTACAACGAGCCTATGGCAAAGCAATATTATAATCATCCTGCATTTGGAAACTACCCTGTAGTAGGCGTAAACTGGAAGCAGGCAAATGCCTTCTGCGAATGGAGAACACAAACTTTAAATTCTTACTTAATCAGCAAAAACAGGGCTACTGAAACTAATTTCAGACTACCTACAGAAGCGCAGTGGGAATATGCTGCAAGGGGTGGAAGGTCGCAAACTCCTTATCCATGGGGAGGTCCTTACCTGAGAAACCGAAAAGGATGCTTACTGGCAAACTTTAAACCAGGCAGAGGCAATTATCCTGAAGATGGCGGATTTTATACTGTAAGAGCGGATGCTTACTGGCCGAATGACTTTGGCTTATATTGTATGGCTGGAAACGTAGCAGAATGGACTTCTTCCCTTTATTATGAAGGCAGCTACAATTTTCAATCTGATATGAACCCGGACGTAAGGTGGAATGCAAAAGATCAGGATGCCCCCCGCATGAAGCGTAAAGTAATCCGTGGCGGAAGTTGGAAGGATGTTGGTTTTTATCTTCGCACCAGCACACGTACTTTTGAATATCAGGATACTGCCAAGTCGTACATTGGATTCCGTTGCGTAATTGATCTTCCGCCGGCAACCAGCAAAAAGGATAAAAAATAAATTAATAAAAGATTAAATATCACTTCATAGAAAAATTTTTAGTTCACATCTTACTGCCTGTATTAATTGTTATTTCAAAAAGTAATTAATATAGGCATTTTTTGTGCGGACCAACAAAGAAAAACAAAACCTTAAATTAAAAAACCCAACCCTGTTATGATTCAGCAACCTAAAAGAAATTTCCTGACATTGATAGACGTACTGGTAAGCGCCGGTGCAGCAGTTGTAATTTTTGCCGCCTGGGCAAAACTGACCCACCAAAGTTATGCAGACACAATGCTTACTGTAGGTATGTGGACTGAAACTGCCATATTCCTGGTGTATGCCGTTATTGAGTGGGTAAAACCGAAACCTCACGAAGTGGCTCATGCCGCCGCTGCCCATCCCGTAACTGAAGGAAATCCGGCGTTACAATCCATGGAAAAAATGATGAAAGATGCAGACATTACGCCCGCAAACATGAAAAGGCTTAGTGAAAATTTCCAAAAGCTTGGAGTAACCGTTAGCCAGATTGGAGAAGTAGGCGACGTGGTAAAAAGCACCGGTGATTTTTCTGCAAAAACCAAAGAAGCTACCAATGCTCTGGGACTAATGAAAGACGCTTATACCAATTCAGCAAATACCATGAGCAGCTTTAATAGTGCAGCCGACAGCGCAAAAGGATTTCATGAGCAGGTGCAGGTGCTGACCAAAAATCTTGGTTCTCTGAATAGCATCTATGAGCTTGAACTTACCGAAAGCAATAACCACCTCAAAACATTGAACAGCTTTTATGGAAAAATGGCCAAAGCCAGTGAAGTAATGGTTTCTACCGTGGACGATGCACAGGCTACAAAAGCACAAATAAATGCTCTTGCCAATAATTTGGGTAAACTAAACCAGGTGTATGGAAATATGCTTAGCGCAATGCAGGGAAGACAGTAAACCACTAAATAATCCAAAATTCTAAATCCAAACCAACCCAGAAAAATAAATAAAAATGGCAGGACTACCCAGAGATCCACGGCAAAAAATGATTAATGTAATGTACCTTGTACTTACAGCCATTCTTGCCCTGAATGTATCAAACGAGGTGATTAATGCATTTAAGGTTGTTGACACAAGCTTAATAGCCTCTAACCAAGTTATAGCCGAATCTAATAACACGTTGTATAAATCACTTGAAGAAAAGCTGAATGAACCACAATCCAAAGACAAGGCATCTGTTTGGGAACCCAAGGCTATGGAAGCTAAAAAGCTATCGGCAGATATGATGTCTTATCTCGACAGTTTGAAACTGGCTCTGAAAAAAGCAGCAGACCTTCGCATTAAAGCAGATGGCACAGAAGATTATAGGGAAGATAACCTCGATGCTTCTACCCGTCTTTTTGAAACTCATAAGGAAGGAGAAAAATTAAAAGCAAGATTAGACGCGTATAAACAAAACATGCTAAACATTGATCCGGCAATAAGAAAGCAATTTGAAAACAGTTTCCCTGTAAATACCGAAACCAAAAATTTTAAGACGCGGGAAGGACAACACAAGGATTTTACTCAAATGTATTTTCACATGACTCCTACTGTCGCAGCGCTTACTATGCTAAGTAAGTTTCAAAACAGTATCAAAAATGCAGAAAATATGGTGGTAACCTATTGCCATTCCCAGATTGGAGCCGTGGAAGTTCATATGGACCAGGTAGGTGTAATCGTTGGCGCTAATTCGACTTACTTAATGCCCGGGCAGGAACTAAAAGTTACAGCCGGAGTAGGAGCATATAGTTCGAGCGTTAAAAGCAATATAACGATCAACGGACAAGCAGTAAATATGGTAAACGGTCAGGGCACTTATACTACTACAGTAAGTGGAGCGGGCGACCATACCATACAAATAAGTGGTTCATTCATTGGTGAAGATGGAAAGCCTGTACCCGTTCGTCAAACACTGACTTATACCGTAGGAACCCCCGGCGGTGCAGCAGTGATGCTCGACAAAATGAATGTGTTTTACATTGGTGTTCCAAATCCTGTAACCATTTCATCAGGCACAGGTTGGGACAAAACCAAAGTATCGATGGCTGGCGGTTCATTGACGGCTGCAGGTGCGCCAGGCAAGTACACTGTAAAAGTGAGCCAGGTTGGAAAGGCATCCATCACGGTAAATGCCGACGGAAAAGCAAGCACTTACGACTTCAGGGTGAAAAGAATTCCTGACCCGGTGGTGAAGGTCGGTCCAAGTGCCGGCGGAAGAGTGCAATCAGTCGTTTTCAAAAACCAGAGCTTCGCCCGTGCCGATTTGGAAAATTTTGATTTCGACGCACATTTTAACATTGTTAGCGCAACTATGTATTTTACAGGTGCTAACTTTCAAAATACGCAATCAGCAGAAATACATGGAGGAAGTTTGGATGCTGTGAAAGGTCTTTTACAGAGATGTATTCCCGGTACCTCAGTAACTTTTGATAATGTAAGAGTGCAGGGGCCTGATGGCGTAGTAAGAAGTATTCCCGGACCAGGGTTTATATTGTACTAAAATAGAATAAATAAAAGGCTATGAAAATTATCTCATTAAGAATTCTGATGCTGGTGCTTTCATTTGGAGTACTATCCAATGTGGCAAATGCCCAGGCAAGGAAGCGCACCGTTAAAAAGCGATCTACAGCTCAGAAAACCACCGCACAAAAATCAAATGCCACTATCAACCCAACCGTAGTTGATACAGCCACTGTGATAGCGCCGCCGCCTCCTCCGGTTGACAGCCTTCCTATCGAATCTGTAAAGCCTTCTTTAAGGCCTGAAACAGCGCTCGACGTTCACAACGGATTGATCACCGAAAGAACACCGCTTCCCTATCAGCAGTTAAGGCAGGAAGATGCGGCATACGATGAAAGGTTGTGGCGCGAAATAGATACCCGCGAGAAGATAAACCTTCCGTTCCGTTACTCTGCAAACGAGGATAACGGAAACCAGAGGTTTATCTCTATTCTTCTAAAGGCTATCCAGGATGGGCCAGACAATGGCGGTGTTACGGCTTTTAATCCTATTGACGATCGTTTCACTACGCCAATGACCAAAGCAGAAGTAGCAAAAGCTGTTTCCGGCGGATCGGTTTCTGTTCCAATTTACGATTCATTGGGAAATGTAATTGGCAATAAAGAAACCATGCAGGAAGTCAACCTTGATTCTTTTTATAAGTATCGTATTAAGGAAGAAGTAATTTTTGACAAACAAAGTTCAAGATTGTTCTGGAGAATCCTGGGTATTGCACCTGTAAAAAGGGTGATAACCGCTTCAGGAGTAGACCTTGGAGATACTGAGCTTTTCTGGGTATATTATCCCGACATGCGCCCGATTTTCGCAAAATATTATGTGTACAATGGAAAGAATTACGGAGCCCGCATGACCTGGGAAGACCTGTTTGAATCAAGAATGTTTCATGGAAGAATTATTAAAAGCACGCTTGATAATCCATTTGATACTTACCTGAAGAATCAGACGGGACTAAAAGACAGGCCCATACTTCAGTTGTTACAGGGTGAAAAAATTCAAAATGAAATATTTAATTACGAACAGAACTTATGGAGTTATTAAAATAAAGTTTAGTTATTCGAAAGGGAGCCCAATTGGCTCCTTTTTTATTGTCTTTAATTAGTAACCTGTATTCCATTTCGCATCAGCAATTATACGAATCATGCATTAGGATTGATTGCCATATTTTAAATGCGTTAATAATTTACGTATCATTGCCGTACCACAAAAATTCTCCGTTATGGCACTTACTAATAATCGCTCAACAATCGGAAAGGATATAGGCTTATTTATTCTCCGCGCGGTTTTTGCCTTTGCCTTATTTTATGGGCATGGTTTTGGCAAACTGTCGCTAATTTTTGGTGGCCAGGAAATACAATTTATGGACCCGATTGGCATTGGCGCTAAATTGTCTTTTTTTCTTGCAGCCTTTGCCGAAGGCATTTGCACCATCTTTCTTTTGGTTGGCTTATTTTCACGACCCGCCTCTTTTATTTTAGTTCTCAATTTCGTGGTTATTTTTTGGTTCCATGCCTTTGTCGCAAAAGACGGATTTAATGTGTTGGAATTGCGTTTGCTTTATCTCTCTTGTTTTATGGCATTGCTATTTACGGGGCCAGGCCGAATTTCACTTGACCAGTTGTTATTCAGCAAAAGGAAGAGCATTTTGTTATAAATCCCCCGGTTGCATTTTTCAACCTGGTAAACAAATAAATACATGGCTTTTATATTTTGCCAGTAAAACAGCCAGCAAAGAAGGTGTGGAATATTTTTTGTTTGGATTCCAGCAATAGAACAGAAATGAATTTATTTATACGACTCTCCTAAAAGTATGGTACAAAAGGATTATTTAAAATTAATAGATAAGGCTGGGGGACTTTTGCAGAAGAAAAAAGCTACCATCGCCGTAGCTGAAAGCGTAACATCAGGAACTCTACAAGCCGCGTTTTCGCTGGCTATGAATGCAACTACATTTTTCCAGGGCGGTATTACGGCTTATAACATTGGCCAAAAAAGCAGGCATCTGCTTGTTGAGCCGATTCATGCGCTGGCGGTAAATTGTGTTTCTGAAAAAGTTTCTATTCAAATGGCTCAGGAGGTATGCAATTTATTTAAATCAGATTATGGGATTGGAATAACGGGCTATGCCAGCCCGGTGCCTGAAAAAAATATTAAGCAATTATTCGCCCATGTTGCGATAGTAAAAGGAAATACACTGATTCAATCAAAGAAGATAATTTCCTCGCGTCAAAAACCGGCAGATGTGCAAATTGACTTTACTGAAAAAGCGATTCAAATACTGATTCAAGCGCTTAAAGCGCCAATACGTAAATCGTAATAATCTAAAATAAAAACTACAACCGCAGCGATGGTATCAACAAATTATACCTGTGTTTTATGAATCCATTTTCCAGCTAACGGCGGCTGATAATTTTTCATTTTTTGCAATAAATCATCTATGTCATCGCTCGCAATTACCATATCCAGGTTCATTTGTTTTAAAAAACCTTTCTGCACCATAAGGTGAAAAAGAGACAGCAAGTCATCAAAAAAACCGTTCACATTTAAAACAGCGACGGGTTTCTGATGCAATCCCAACTGCGCCCAGGTAAGCATTTCAAAAAATTCTTCGAGGGTTCCAAATCCACCGGGGAGCGTAATGATGCCATCCGAAAGCTCATCCATTTTTGCCTTTCGCTGGTGCATGGTTTCTACACAAATTAGTTCGCTAAGATGCTCATGAGCAATTTCCACGTTTTTTAAAAACCGCGGTAACACCCCGATAGCTTCGCCGTGGTTTTCAATAACCCCGTTTGCCAAAGCACCCATCAATCCTACTTTTGCACCTCCGTAAACCAAACCAATATTTTCCCGGGCTAACGTTTTTCCCAATTGATATGCTGTTTCTTCAAATATGCTTTCAAACCCAGAACTGGAGCCGCAAAAAACGGTTACTCTTTTCATACTTTATTTCTATTGTTGGGTTTAAAATCGGTTTGGCCAGCCTCAAATATTTTAAGGAAATGAATCTTACATTTAGTAAAAAACTTTTGCTGCGATAAACACAACATGGACTGGATTAAAATTAAAACTTCAGTTATTTATCTATTTACTATATCAGTTTAATTAAAGATCTTTAATCCTACAACTTTTTCACCCTCAAGTTTCTAAACCGAACCACATCTCCGTGTCCGAGAAAACCAATATGGCCGCTTTTGCGGAGCAAGCCCGGATGATCCTTGTGATCTAAAGTTCCATTCTTTGAAGCTTCTTTAATGTCGCCATCCAAAATCACATGGCCGTTTAAAATCACTTTTATTTTGTTTCCATTGGCTATAATTTCTTCCTTATTCCACTCGCCTACGGGCAACAGGAATCCCCGTTTTGCAGGTATCACACCATATACTGAGCCATGATATTGGTAAACATGAAGGTCCTTATATTTCGGAGCGTCATTGTCTAAAACCTGGATTTCCATACCCACATAGGCAGCATCGCCTTCCAATGGCGCACGAATGCCAATACCGTTATTGGCTCCGGGCGTCAGTTGAAATTCAAACCTCAAAATGAAATTGCCAAATTCATCTTTCGTATAAAGATTTCCTCCGCTGCCATTTTGCGGGTTCACTTCTATGGCGCCGTCTTTTACTACATATCCTGATTTGTTGCCTGTCCACTGGTCTAAATCAGTGCCGTCAAATAAAGAAACAAATCCCTGCTTTTTTTCTTCCGGGGTTAAGGTATCAACTGTATTTGTTGGCAACTCCCGCAGGAAAATATTTCTATACGCCACCTCCGTACCATGAGCCTGCAGTTCTAATTGTTCTTTTGGGAAAAGAGGCATAGAACGATCCCAATAATTTTCCAACGGCACGTTGTCTGTAACGAGCACACCATTTAAGTAAACCGTTACCCTGTCCCCTTTCATAATGATGTGAAACCTGTTCCATTCCCCGACTTTATTGTCGGCCACTGAAAGCGGTTTGCTCTCATGTTTCTGATTGTTGTACAATCCTCCAGATCCAACCTGTGCGCCCACTTCTCTTCTACTCGTATCCCATATCTGCACTTGTGGCGTTCCTCTTAAATAGATGCCGGCATCTCCTTTTGGTTCTATTTTCCAATCCACATACATTTCGATATCGCCATATTGTTTAATGGTTACTAGGTTGTTGCCATGTCCGGTAAAAATCAACAGGCCATCTTTGGCTACCCAATCCCCTTTCGTACTTTCATTAGCAGAATCCTGAGCAGCCTGTAGCTTTGCAGCAGTCATCTTTGATCTTGTAATCGGATTTCCCACCAGCGCTTTCCAGCCATCAAGATTTACTCCATTGAATAAACTCACAAAGCCATAATCATAGGGCATTTTTAAAAGATGTTGTTGCAAACGGTTTACAAGTATTGCACTGTCTTCTCCTTTAATCAGAGGCAAGGCTGTTTCAAGCGCTTCTCTTACTATGGGGCCTTTAATATTATCGTCAGCCAATGCCAGGCGGGTAACAATTAAAGCAGCCTGCGAAGAAACATCCGGATCTTTCAATGATTTACTTGCAAACATCAAACTGCTGAATCCGGGAATTTTGGATGCTTTCCATAAAATATCTTTTTTCTGTAACGGATTCATAGCCTTTGCCATTGCATCCTCCAAATCCAGTAATTGCTGCACATTATTTGAAGCAATCTTCGCTACTGGCTTTACTTCCGGTAATGTTGGTAAAGAAGCATTTTGACCATGAACATGTGTACTATCTGTCAACAATTTTAATTGCGATTGAATAAAAAGATCAGCATATTCGGTTTTAGCAGAAGATGAATACTTCTTCAATAAAGCAATCAATGTATTTTTTTTAGATGCGTCCAAAGCCGATGCATTTACATAGGCATTAATCGCATAGGTCGCCTTCACTTTAAGAGAATCATCATCAAGATATTTGATGGCTTTTTTCCAATCCTTCTTTTTCCATGTATCCATCATTTTTACTGCATCGCCGGCATTACCCATCTGCTGAAAAGGGAAGAGTTCGATTGTTGACAATACGCCCTCGTTCTGTTTTTGAGCCTGCGAATCATAAGCAGTTGAAAGCAGGAACGTCACAATTAATAAAAAGGAAAAATATTTTTTCATACAAATAATTTTTGCGGTAATTTTTTTATATATGCCATGGGCCGCGCATTGGCGGATTTATCAGATAATTAGCTTCGTTGTCATTTATAAATAATTGAGTATTGGGATCAAAATGTAAAGTCCTTCCAAGGCGTAAGGCGATCTTCCCCAAATTAATTATAGTGCACGACCGGAAGCCATTCATTTCATTAAGGGCAAATGTTTTTCTGTATTTTACTGAATCTAAAAAATTCGTGACCTGTGGTTCAGGATCGGGCATCATAGCCAGTTTTTCTTTCAGATTTGGAATGTCTGATTTAAAACCTTTGAATAATTTCCCTTTCGGCCCTGCGATGTAGGCCGCATCCGGGTCTTTGGCTTCCCCATCTAAAATAATTTTGCAGCCATCATCGTAGGTAAAGGTAAGTTTGCGGAAAGTACCGACGGCATCCCAATTTTGTTGTTCCGCATCCACTTCGATTAGCACGGGGCTGGTATTATCTTTCCCTAAAAAATATTGAACAGGATCAATATAATGTTGCCCCATGTCGCCGAGGCCTCCTCCATCATAATCCCAGTATCCGCGGAAAGTCTGGTGCACCCTGTGTGGATTGTAGGGCTTATAAGGAGCCGGGCCGAGCCATCTGTCATAATCCAGTTCGGGAGGCACCGGCATTTTTTCCAAATTCGTTTTGCCCACCCAATAAAACTTCCAGTCAAAGCCCGTGGTCTTGCTAATCGTTACTGTAAGCGGCCATCCCAGCAGCCCGGATTCTACCAACTTTTTTATAGGCCGCACGGTAGTACCCATCCCATAAAAAATATCTTCAAACCTGAACCAGGTGTTTAAGCGAAACATTCTTTTGTTTTGTTGCACCGCTTCAATAACCCGCTTGCCCTCTCCTATTGTCCTGGTCATTGGCTTCTCGCACCAGATATCTTTTCCCGCATTTGCTGCATCAATTGAAATAAGGCCGTGCCAATGGGGCGGCGTTGCAATATGAACAATATCCACTTCAGGCAAAGCAATAAGTTCGCGGTGATCATGAAATTCTTTCACGCCGCTACCGATCATTTTTGCCACCTGGGCTAAATGGTTTTTATCCACGTCGCAAATCGCTACGACACGCGTTCCGGCGTAAGGAATATGTCCGCGGCCCATGCCGCCTACGCCTACAATTCCCTTCGTCAATTGATCGCTCGGCGCTATAAATCCGCGGCCTAAAACGTGCCTGGGAACAATATAAATACCAGCAGCTACCGCAGCCGCATTTTTTATAAAACGGCGCCGACTGTTTTTTTCTGAAGATTTCATCCTATGTAATAGTTATTGGTTCAAGCTTAGTTAATCCTGTAAATATATAAATATAATAGAAACGCTTTCGCAAAAACATGAGTCTGATATTAAAGATTCTGTATACCCTTCTTTTATTTGACCGATAAAAAGGCAAGATTGGTAGGGACGAGCCTTCCAACAAACGCGTATAATTTTAAAATTCTCAGCGGAATAAAATCGCGTTACCATTTGTAACTGTTGCTGCATACTACTTTTAGTCGCCAATATGGCATGATATTGGGAATCACAACACATATCCAAACCATAGAAAAATAAATAAGCGCCATGAAAGCACTCAAGCCAATGATGATTTCGATCATCATCCTGTTCTTTTTTTCTTCACATGCAAAAAGCCAGGACACGTTGAGAATTAGCAGAGTTCGTGTTTCCAAAACAGTTTTGCTAAGTCCTAAAACCAACCGCATTATCGAAGCGTGGCCACACTGGGTGAAAGTGGAGAAAGGATATATCATTCGTAAGCACGGATTTTATTATTTCAACGGGCAATACTGGCATGCAACTGAAGATGAAAACAACAATCTTTTGGCGATAACTCCGGTTAGCGACAAAGAGCTTATCGCTGCTAATCTTAAAAAATAAAGGCTATCAGTAAACCGGCAAATAATGACATTTTCTCTTTTGCGAAAGTCGGCTGAAAGTATACGCGCCAACCGTAGAATCAACCATTGTCAAACTTTACAGAAAAAATTGTTGTAAGATACAACTTTGAAAAGTTTATTTTAGCCTTCCGCGCCTGCTATTGAATCGCGGAATAAGAAATGGTTTATTTATTTATCAGCATTTTGTTCAGCGTTTCGGTTGGAATATTATTTAAGCTCATCAAAGCCAGAACTACTATAAATATTTTTCTGATTGCGGTAAATTATTTGTGCGCCATAGCCGCCACATGGATTTTTTTCCTGCCGCAAATCCAACTGCGCGCTATACCTTTCAACATATATAATGTCTCACTCTCCATTTTATTGCCGCTCGTCTTTATCCTGCTTAGCCTTTCCATTCGTTATTCAGGCATTATCAAAACGGATATCGCACAGCGGATTTCCTTGGTAATTCCCATAGCCTGCTCCTACTGGGTTTTTAATGAAACCATACCGATTTTGCGCTGGCTGGGAATTGTGATTGGCTTTATTGCTATGTTTTTTATTTTGAACAAAGCGCAGCACTCAAGCGAAAAGAATGCGGTCTTTTTGTTGCTGGTATTTTTGGGATACGGCATCATCGATGTACTTTTTAAAATGGTGGCTTTGCAAAAATCAATTCCTTATACCACCGCGCTCTTTTATATTTTCTGTGGAAGCTTTATGGTAGCGGCCGCTATCACGCTCTTTTCTTTTATCAAAAATAAAATTGTCATTACAACAGGCACTTTCTTCTACGGACTATTGCTTGGCCTGTTCAATTTTTTAAACATCTATTTTTACCTGAAGGCACACCAGT
This sequence comes from Ginsengibacter sp., assembly GCA_051954975.1. Lineage (GTDB taxonomy): Bacteria > Bacteroidota > Bacteroidia > Chitinophagales > Chitinophagaceae > Ginsengibacter. Next base: position 876,947 of record JBQCHE010000003.1, read on the forward strand.
ATTTTTCAGAAAATCCTACAACGGTATTTGCCACTATGAACTTTGGTGTAATTCTGTTGGGTACTTTGGCTGGGGCGATTTATTTTAAAGAAAAACTTTCTTCCAAAAATATTCTTGGATTAATAATGGCAGTGATTGCTATTTTGCTGGTGGTAGTGTCGCAGTTAGATTAAAATATGTTCAGGTTATGGTTTTTCAATTCATCTGGTTAATCTCCATTTCGCTAACATTCAGGTCGGATGCAGCTTTGCTTAATGAAGGCCTTATGGTTAAAAAAAGAACAATTAAAAGAACGGCAACCGACAACAGCGCAGGCGAACCGGTAACGAATACCATAACGATTGAAAATAAGGTCGCAAATTCAGAAAGCGCCCAACGGGTGATGCTTACGCCGCGGTAATCATTCAATTTTTCCATAAGTGATTTGGAAGAATTGTTAAGCTGCTCCAGTTTTTTGCGAAACAGCGAAGTTCCTGCAAAGTAGCCGGCAAGCCCAATTACAATACACACAATAATTATTTGAATTAAATATTTACCAAGGGAAGAATCAGCTGAAAAATTTCCGGAAAAAATAAGTACGGAAGTTATTATCAGGAATAATACCTGGCCAACAAGAAGGGCAGTGTATAGAATTTGTAGCGCTTTGATTTCTGAAGCTTTGGTGGGTTTCATAGTTTTAAAGATTAATTGTTTTGATAACGGCAGATTTTGCATCGAATTGTGCAAACACCAATTTTTTAAGCCAGCCGCTTTTGACGCCGTTCGCCGATGCAGGCAAAAAATAAAAATGAATTATTTTCCGCGTTACTGTTTGCATTTAATTGTATTTATCTTAAAAGACCAGCCAATTTTTTAGGAAAAGCTTTATTCTTTAACTTGTGTGCTCTTCTTAAAATCGTATTTATTCTGATGAAAAAATTCCTGCTCTCTTTTTTCTTTGTTGCTTGTATAAAATTTATAGCTTTTTCACAATCTGTTGCTGATGCTTCAAGACATTGGACAGACAGTGTTTTTAATTCGTTGACCGACGAACAACGAATCGCGCAATTAATCATACTGCGCGAAAGTAGTTTTACAAAAGACGGCCCCGTTTATTATGATTCAGCCATCACGGCAGCAATAAAAAAATATAACATCGGCGGCATCGTATTATTCCAGGGAACACCGGTGAAGCAGGCAGAATTTATCAACTATTTTCAAGGTATTGCCCAGACGCCTTTGATGGTATGCATTGATGCTGAATGGGGCCTGGGCATGAGGTTTGACAGCGTGGCGCCTTTGAACCACCAGATGATGCTTGGCGCGATGAATGATTCCGCTTTGATGTATCAATACGGAAGATTGGTGGGCCGGCAATGCAAACGGATGGGCATACACGTAAATTTTGCACCGGTGGTTGATATCAACAATAATCCTGAAAACCCTGTAATTAACGATCGCTCTTTCGGAGAAAATAAATTTAAGGTAGCCCGATATGGAATTGAATACATGAAAGGAATGCAGGCAGAGGGGATTCTGTCATGTGCCAAACATTTCCCGGGCCATGGCGACGTTTCAGTGGATTCGCATTTGGATCTTCCGGTTATCAACAAATCAATGACTCAGTTAAATTCTCTTGAACTGTATCCTTTCAAGCAAATTTTTAAAGCCGGTATTCCAAGTGTGATGACTGCACATTTGTATGTGCCAGCGATTGATTCAACGCCTAATACGGCCACCTCTTTATCAAAGAAAAATGTGACCGGATTATTGCGCAATCAACTTCATTATAATGGTTTAACTTTTACTGACGCACTTGGAATGAAGGGCGTGGCTAAATATTTTCCGGGCGGACAAATAGCAGTGCAGTCGATCGTTGCCGGCAATGATATTTTGGACCTACCCGAGAACGTGGATTCTGCAATTGCAAAAATCAAACAGGCGATTGACAGCAACATGCTTAGCTGGGATGATATCTATGAAAAATGTAAAAAAGTGCTTTCGTATAAATATAATTACGGGATGGCGCATCCTAAGGCCATCAACACCGAAAATCTTACGGAAGATTTAAACAAGGGAATTGACGAAATGAAAAAACTGGTTGCAGAAAATGCTATCACCATTTTGAAAAATAAGGATAAACGATTTTTTCCGCTTACCGCCGAAAATAAGAAAATAGCCTTTGTAGGCATCGGCATCGACAGCGCCAACACTTTCGCTTCGCGGATAAAAGATGATTTATTAGCAGATGGATTTTATTTTAGTTACAAAGAAGATGCAGGGCGCATTCCGACCTTGGTGAATCTAATCAAAAGCAAATACAATACAGTAGTGATAAGTGTTCACAACTACAACCGCTATCCAAAAAATAATTTTGGCATCACGGATTATGCCTTTGATTTTATTAATCAATTGCAAAAACCCGACAGTGCCGGGTACAAAACCATCTTATTTGATTTTGGAAATCCTTATGCGCTTAAACATTTTTGCAACTCAGATAATCTGGTAGCATGCTACGAAGATGATTCTATTACCCAATCTGTAGCTGCCGATATACTGGAAGGAAAAATATTTGCGAGGGGTACTTTACCTGTTACGGTTTGTGCCGACTACAAATACGGAAGCGGTGTTCTGCCGAAACGGGTATTGCCAGTTTCAACGCCCGATGCACAAGGAATTAACGGCTTGCAAATGAGCCGTGAAATTGATTCTATCGCCAATCTTGGAATTACGGGAAAGGCGTATCCCGGTTGCGTGGTACTGATTGCGCGCAATGGAAAAATTATTTTTGAAAAAGCATATGGCACTTACAACTATGACACGCCGCAGCCCGTAAACCTGAATTCAATATATGATATGGCTTCAGTTACAAAAATTTGCGCCACTACGCTCGGCGTGATGAAGCTGTATGATGAAGGAAAATTAAGGCTCGATAAAACTCTGTGCACTTATCTTCCATGGGTTCGAAAAAGTGATAAGGCAAATTTAAATATAGAAGATATTTTGCTGCACCAGGCGCGTCTTGTAGCAGATGTGGTTTTCTATAAAAAGACAGTGGACCCTGAAACAGGAAGACCCTTGCCGAAATATTTTCAGCCTGACTCGTCGGCGGCTTTCAGTGTAAGGGTGGCACAGAATTTATATTTAAAAACCGGCTATGATAAAATAATGAATCAAAGTATTGTCGACAGCAAATTGCTTCCGCCCAATAAATACGTGTACAGCGACAATGATTTCATTTTGATGGCCGATGTCGTGAAAGCGCTTTCCGGGCTTCGCATTGATAAGTATGCAGACAAATATTTTTATAAACCCATGGGCCTTCATTCTATTGGCTTTAATCCACGCAACAGGTTTGATACCAATCTTGTGGCGCCCACAGAAATAGACAACTACTTTCGGCTCCAACATCTTCACGCAGATGTTCATGATGAAGGGAGCGCAATGTTTGGCGGAGATGCAGGCCACGCAGGCCTTTTCAGCAATGCGGAAGATATCGGCGCACTTCTGCAGATGTTCTTAGATGGTGGAAAATTTAAGGGCAAACAATATATTAAATCATCAACACTTAATTTATTTACCGCTTACAATTCAAGCATCAGCCGCCGCGGAATTGCTTTTGATAAACCACAGAAAGATAATTATACCACCACAGACCCTCATCCTTATCCTTCAAGATTTGCATCGCCCTTAACCTTTGGACATACAGGATATACAGGCACCTGCATTTGGGTAGACCCAAAATATAATCTTGTTTATGTACTTTTAAGCAACCGCGTGAATCCTGTAAGAAGTGATAATCTATACAAGTATAATATAAGAGGCGCTATACAGGATGCAGTGTATAAAGCAATGGTGCCGCCCATTCCGGAAGTGGTAGAAAGAGAAGAGCTTGAAAAACAAAAGAGCGGCCAATGAAAAAATATAGTAAACCAATAAATAATAAGATTTTTAATTTCGCGATAGAAATTATTTTCTAAATCACCACCAACCTGGTCACAACATAACGTATTAACCAATAAACTTTTAAATTATGGAGTATCCTTATCAGATTAAAACACAGGAAGAATATGAGCAAGCCTACAAAAAAAGTATAGAAAATCCTGAAGAATTTTGGGCAGAAGTGGCCGAAAATTTTTTGTGGAAAAAGAAATGGGACAAGGTGTTGGACTGGAATTTTACTGAACCAAAAATCGAATGGTTCAAAGGCGCTAAGCTAAATGTGACGGAGAATTGCATAGATCGCCATTTGAAAACCATGGGGGAAAAACCAGCAATAATCTGGGAGCCAAACAACCCGGAAGAAAGAACCAGGATTGTTACTTATTCAAGATTGCACAAAAGAGTTTGCCAGGTAGCTCAAATGCTCATCAACAATGGAGTAAAAAAGGGCGACAGGGTTTGCATTTACATGGGAATGGTGCCTGAGCTGGCTTACGCAGTGTTAGGCTGCGCGCGAATCGGTGCAATCCACAATGTAATTTTTGGAGGCTTTTCAGCACAGAGCATCGCCGACAGGATTGACGATTCCAAAGCAGAATTCATTATAACCTGTGATGGCGCTTATCGTGGTACTAAAGATATTCCTTTAAAAAGCGTGATTGATGATGCTCTGATAGGAAATAAAACAATTAAAAAAGTAATTGTATATACGAGGACAAGGAGGCCGGTTTCAATGATAAAAGGCAGGGACGTATGGTGGGAAGATGAAATGGACCATGCCTTGTTTCAGATTGAAAAAAATAATGAAGTGAGCTTTCCTGCGGAAGAAATGGATGCCGAAGACCCGCTTTTTATTTTATATACTTCCGGCTCTACAGGCAAGCCTAAAGGGGTGGTACATACGAATGCCGGCTATATGATTTGGACTACCTACACTTTTGTAAACACATTTCAATACAAGCCGGAGGAGGTGTACTTCTGTACGGCCGACATTGGCTGGATTACCGGACACAGTTATATAGTTTATGGCCCGCTGGCGGCCGGCGCTACCAGTCTTATGTTTGAAGGCATACCCACATGGCCCGATGCAGGAAGATTTTGGGACATTGTGGATAAATACAAAGTAAGTACTTTATATACCGCCCCCACAGCCATCCGCAGCCTGATGAGCTTCGGCATGGAGCCGCTGCAGGGAAAAGATTTATCTTCCCTGAAAGTGCTGGGAAGCGTAGGCGAACCAATTAACGAAGAAGCCTGGAATTGGTATTATGATAACGTAGGTAAAAAGAAATGTCCAATTGTTGATACATGGTGGCAAACAGAAACGGGTGGCATATTAATTTCCACCATTGCAGGAGTGACGCCGGCAATTCCAAGCTGGGCGACCCTGCCACTACCTGGTGTGCAACCGGTTTTGATGGATGAAAATGGGAAAGAAGCTACAGAGAAAGACGAGAAGGGATTAATAAAAGGAAACCTCTGCATGAAAGCGCCATGGCCGGGTATATTGCGCACTACCTATGGTGACCACGAACGTTTTCGAAAAAATTATTTTTCAGCTTATCCGGGTTTATATTTTAGTGGCGACGGTGCATTAAAAGATGAAAAAGGAAACTACCGGATAACAGGAAGAGTAGATGATGTATTAAATGTGAGCGGCCACCGAATTGGTACTGCTGAAATTGAAAATGCCATCAACCTTCACGCGGGCGTGGTAGAAAGCGCTGTAGTAGGCTATCCGCATACTATCAAGGGTCAGGGTATTTATGCGTTTGTAATCACGGAGAAAAAGCATCCAGAAGACGAACGCTCCAAGCAGGACATTTTGGAAACTGTGTCAAGAGTGATTGGGCCGATTGCCAAGCCTGATAAAATTCAATATGTAAATGGCCTTCCTAAAACAAGAAGCGGAAAAATTATGCGCCGCATTCTACGCAAAATTGCAGAAGGCGAATTAGAAAATCTTGGAGATACCACCACCCTGTTAGATCCCGGAGTAGTGGATGAGATTAAGAAAAACAGGGTATGAATTTAAACTAATCTTTACACAACAAGCAGGCCTCAAGCCTGCTTGTTCTCTTTATTGGCATCGACTACTAAAGTCGCCTTATTCTTTTTTTCCTTCAGGCTTTGAGGCTTTACTTCTTCGTCACCCAACAGTATTCCAAGTGATTGAAGATTTTTAATCCTGTCGAAAACAACTTTGGCAATGGCGAGGTACGGAATAGATAAAAACATTCCCGGAATGCCCCACATTAATTCGCCTGCTACCACACCCAGCACCACCATCAACGGATTAATTTTCACCTGCGAACCAACAATCTTTGGCATCAACAAATTACTATCAATCAAATGAATGCAAACCACAGCAATGGCAACATACAACGCATGTGTTGGATCAACGGTTGCAAATGTGATGATGGTGCTTATTGCCAGCGCGGTAAAAATTCCGATATAAGGAATAAGATTAAAAAACCCCACGATAAGCCCTAAAAGAAACACATATTTAATCCCCAGTATCCAGAAAATAAGACAACTTGCCGCCACCAGAATGGCCAGCTCAAAAAATAAACCTGTAATATATTTCCGGATTATATTTTTTATATGCTCCGAAATATCAAAAATCAATGCTTTATGTTTTTCAGTAAACGCAGCTACTAAAAATATCATCCAACGATTACGGTAAATTAAAATAAACAGCGTATAAATGATGACAAAAACCAGCATAAGAAGAATGGAAGAAATGGACAAAACAGTTTGTTCAATGATAATTTCCCCTGAGTTCAAAACCTTATCCGTGCTTTTATGTAGGTATTCCGTTTGTTGCTCCACGTTTACATGAAACGCACGTGAAAGCCAGGCTTGCACATCATTAAATAATTGCGTAACCTGAACCTTCAACAGCGGCCATTCTTTTCCCAAATCAGCAATTTGTGAACCCAGCGCATAAAATATAATACCTACGACTGTCAGTAGAAGTACCACAGCTACTATCGATGCTATCGACCTGGAAAACTTCAATTTGTTCTCCATAAAATTGCAAACCGGCAGCAATAAAAGCGAGATTAAAAAAGCAAAGGATAATGGCAGTAAAATCTCTTCCCCAATAATCACCAGGTAACCTCCGCCAATTAGGATGATGATAATGCAGGCAAGTTTTAAATAAGCCGAAAGCACGATTGTTTTCATAAAATTCGATTTAGAATGAATTACACCCACGGCATCACAAGCGCAATTTAATTTGGAAAAGAAACATAAAAAATTAAGCCAGTATCATTTCAACACAGTAAATCAACAAATCATCACTATATTACCTGCATATTTTTTTTATAAGGCTTCAGTAGTTTATCGTTCGGGTCTAACTCTGTGATGAGGTAATCAATATCGTGGATAGGGCAGAGCTTCATTTTAAAAATAGAATTCAATTTTTCTGATATGGTAATCACCGCAAGTTTGGATGCTGACTTTATCATCGCTTTTTTTACCTGGGTCACATTCCATTCTGATTCAGTGAGGCCTTCTTTGGCATCAAGCCCGTGAGCGCCTAAAAAACAAAGGTCTACCCTGATATCCGCAAGCTCGCTGATGGGCCTTTCTCCAATATTTATCTGAGAAGTATAATCAATCTTTCCGCCAATAACGATTACGTTCAAAGCCGGATGCGCAGCTAATTCCAGCGCCATCAGAGGACTTACGGTAAAAACGGTACCTTCTATGTTGTCCGGGATCATCCTTACCATTTCCAGCATCGTAGTACCCGCTTCTGTCAATAATGTCATGCCCGGTTGAATCAGTTTCACTGCCTTTTTTGCAATTTCTCTTTTGGCTTCGGGCGCGTATGATAAATTTTGTTGAATAGGATAATGATAAGATTTGGATAAGGCACCTCCATGAACTTTTATAATTTCGCCGGCCTCAGCTAATTCAGCAAGGTCTCTACGCACGGTATCTTCTGAAACTTTCAATTTTACACTTAGCTCAGAGGACAGCACTTTATTGTGCAGGTTGATTTGCTTGATGATGAAAGATTGCCGTTCATTTTTAAACATACCACTGATTGTTTTTTAATTGTAAAAATTGCATCTCTTCAGGTGCTCATGTTTTCAGATGCATTTAACTGCACAAATATATCCGAAAGCGATATTTTTCAACTCTCAAAAGTTTTTGCGTTTTTGTGCAATAATACTTAACTTGTTCTGTCGAAACAGGCGTATTCCTGCAAAAATAAATTTTTAAACAATTTTCTGATAAGAATATAACGTATGGCTTTATTAGGAATTGATCTGGGTGGTACCAAGTTGGCACTTGCTGTTTTTGATGAGAAAGGCAGTTTACAATATCATAATAAAATTCCATTAAAAGATGCGACCGGTAAGCGTGTGGGCACTTTGATAACTGATCAGATTGCAAAAGTGTTAAACGCAGGCAATCATTCCATAAGCGCTGTTGGAATTTCTGTGCCTGGTATTTACCGAAAAAAAACAGGCACGGTGTGGGCACCAAATATTGATGGGTGGAACGATTATCCTTTGCTTCAGGAAGTGAAGGAGATATGTAAGGAAATACCTGTAGTTATCGATAGCGACAGAGCTTGTTATATTCTGGGCGAAGCCTGGATGGGAAATGCAAAGGGGTGTAGTGATGCAATATTTTTAGCCGTAGGCACTGGTATCGGCGCAGGCATTATGATTGACGGCAAAGTACTGCGCGGTTCAAATGACATTGCGGGTGCCATCGGATGGATGGCGCTAACAAAGCCTTTTAGTAATGACTTTATTCATTGCGGATGTTTTGAATACTTCGCTTCCGGGCAGGGCATTGCCAATCGCTCAAGGCAAATGATACAAGACAATAAAGATTATTCCGGGGAATTAACCGCTAAAGCCATTCAGGAAATAACTTCCCATGATGTATTTGTTGCCTTTGAAAACCATGATTGGCTCGCAAAAAATGTAATAGAAACAGCCGTAGAATGTTGGGGGATGGCTATAGCGAATCTTGTAAGTTTATTTAATCCTGAAAAAATTATCCTGGGCGGCGGCATTTTTGGGCCGGCAATATCTTTGATCCCGGCAATTAAAGAGGAAGCAGCTAAATGGGCGCAACCAATCAGTATAACACAGGTTAGCATTGAACCTTCTGCATTAAGCAATGATGCAGGTGTTTATGGCGCAGGTTTTTTGGCTTTAAAAAACAGTATTTGATAATTACTCAATTCAAAAAATGTACAGCAAACGATTGGTTTTTTGGTCAGCCTGCATCGGTATATTATTTTTTGGAATGGCCATTACTACCTTAGGTTCAGTAGTGCCACATCTGAAAATAAAGTTTCATTTAGATAACATTGCGGCGGGTACATTATTTTCTATTTTGCCATTTGGCATTTTGATTGGCTCTCTGGTATTCGGGCCATTCTGCGACAGGTATGGCTACAGGGTTTTGCTGGCGCTCACCTGTTTTAGCATGTTTATCGGCTTTGAAGGAATAGCGTATGCGCCTTCACATTCCATTTTGAAAATGTGCATTTTTTTATTTGGTCTTGGTGGAGGCGCTATTAATGGCGCTACCAGTGCGCTTGTATCAGACATCAGCGAAAAAGAAAAAGGCGCCAATCTTAGTTTGCTCGGGGTTTTTTTTGCCATTGGCGCCCTGGGTATGCCTTTTATTCTGGGCTTTCTGGAAAATAAATTTAGGTATGAACTGATCGTTTCGATAATCGGCGCAGCTACATTTGTGATGGGCATTGTTTATCTTCTGGTAAAATTTCCGCCGCCGAAGCACGCAGGCGGATTACCTGTCAAAAAAAGCCTGTTACTCCTTAAAGATGGCTTGCTGTTATTGATTGCCTTTTTTCTCTTTTTTCAAAGCGCACTGGAAGGAATATTTAATAACTGGACCACCACCTATCTTACGGATCACCTCCATATTTTACCTGCAAAAGCCTTGTATGCGCTCTCTTTGTCGGTTGTAGGAATGACAGTAATGCGATTATTGCTTGGAAGTATTTTTAGAAATATTTCGGCACAAAAAATATGGACCATTACATTTTCTCTGCTGTTGCTGGGATTGCTTTTTCTTTCTTTTGGAAAATCTTACTATCCCGCAGTTGGCGGGCTTATCCTGATAGGGGGCGGGTTGGCAGCAGGATTTCCCATCATGCTGGGTTCTGTGGGCGATCGGTTCAAAGAATTATCAGGCACCGCTTTCAGCATTGCATTTGTAATTGCACTAATCGGAAACATGGTCATTAATTACTGCATGGGATTTATCGTTCAGCGATATGGTGTCAGGCATTTGACGACCGTTGGCTTCGTTGAATTTTTTATCATGATGATTTTGTGCATCGCAATTTTAAATAAGTTAAATAAGAATCATAAAAACTAAAATCTGAAATTATGTTAGCAAAAGAATGGCTTAGCAACACGAGGGCAATAATGTCAAAAATTGAAGAAACACAAATGGACAATATGCAGAAGGCTGCCCAACTTATGGCTGATTCAATAGAGTGTGGCCGCTGGGTGCACACGTTTGGCTGCGGGCATGCCACCTTGCCCATCGAGGAAATGTATCCGAGGATTGGGGGCTTCGTAGGATTTCATCCGATTGTAGAATTACCGTTAACTTTTTTTACGAACATAACCGGACAAATGGGCGTTCATCAATTTATTTTTTTGGAAAGAGTAGAAGGCTACGGCGTAGAAATCATGAAAGGCTATGACTTTGATCCACGCGATACGATGTGGCTGTTTTCGCATTCCGGCATCAACAATGTTAATATTGATGTGGCGCTTGAAGCAAAAAGGAAGGGCATGAAAGTAGTGGTATTTGGATCTGCAGCAGAAGCACAAGGCAAAAAAACGCGACATTCTTCCGGAAAAAATATTTTTGAAATTGCAGATGTAGTGGTGGATACCTGCGCGCCCATCGAAGATGCCTCAGTCACCTTAAAAAATCATGTGGATAAAATAGGGCCTGTATCTACGATGGCCTTTATCACCTGCGTGTGGATGACCGTGACTACGGTTGCTGAAATCCTTGCTGACCGCGGCGTTAAATTGTATATTCATCCGTCACACAATGCGCCGGGAGCGGCCAACTCTAAAGAAAGGTTAGATGAGGCGTTGACAGAATACAAACGCCGCGTTGCCGGAGTTTAAATGTAGGTGTAGCAAAAGGACAAATAATTACAATTTCTATTTTCGCTATCGGAAAAATTTGTATCCCTATCTTTGAAAATATGGAGACAAGGCATTTATTGATTAGCGGTAAAGTGCAGGGTGTCTTTTTCAGAGAAACGTCCCGGCGCCTTGCTGAAAAATTACATATTAGCGGATGGATAAAAAATTGCCCTGATGGAAAAGTAGAAGCCATGATTACCGGAGAGGAAAGCGATGTAGAGCAGTTTATCGAATTTTGTAAAGCCGGTCCGGAAAGGGCTTTCGTAGAAAAGGTAGAAGTTTCAAAAAGAGAAACAACTGGTTTTCAAAAATTCGAGATCATCAGGAAGTACTAAGATTGTATCAATTGCGCATTTTATTTATAAAAAAATTCAACTGATTAAGATGAAAATTAAAACGATTGCTTTTAGAAATGTATTGACTTTATTTTTTGTGGCAATGCTTGCCTCTTGCTCCAATGAGCAACATTATTATTTGTTTGTAGGCACCTATACAAATACTTCCAGTAAAGGCATATATGTGTATGACTTTAATGCGGCAACAGGCGACGCCACGCTGGTAAGCAATACAGACAGCGCTTCCAATCCTTCATGGGTAAGCGTTTCAAGCGACAGAAAATTTTTATATGCCGTTAATGAAACCAATGGCGTTAATCCAGGCAGAGTTTCTGCGTATGCTTTTGATCGGACAAACGGAACGTTGAAATTTATAAACACCACTGCTTCGGGAGGCGACGATCCCTGCTATTTAGCCACTACTTCAGATAATAAATGGCTCACGGTGGCTAATTATTCCAGCGGCACTGCTGCGGTAATTCCTATTAATGAAGATGGTTCTTTAAAACCTTATTCCCAGTTGATCCATGACACTATCTACCGCGATTCAGGAAGCACTGCAACGCCTCACGTACATGAAACCGTTTTTTCTCCTGACGAAAAATACCTGGTAACTCCTGACCTGGGATTGGAAAAATTAATCATCTACAGATTTGATAAAACAAAAGATCAACCGCTTACTTTATCAACTCCCTCTTTTGTTGAATCAAAAAAGGAAAGTGGCCCAAGGCATATGATTTTTTCACCTAATAAAAAATTTGCTTACCTGATGCACGAATTAAGTGGCACCGTTACAACGTATCAATACGCTGATGGAAAATTTACTGAAATCCAGGACCTGCCTACTTTTCCGGAGGGAACTACGGGAAAGAAAGATGGTGCGGAAATTAATATTTCACCGGATGGCAAATTTCTTTATACGTCGGATCGCGGTGATCTGAATATCATCACTGTCTTTTCAATAGATGCCACCACCGGCAAGCTCGCATTTAAAGGCACACAATCTTCTTTGGGCCAACATCCCAGGCATTTTATGATTGACCCCAGCGGAAATTTTTTGCTGGCAGCCAACCAGGATTCAGAAAGCATTATCATTTTTAAAAGAGATAAAGAAACCGGCATGCTGAGCGAAACCGGAAAAACGATACATGTGCCGAGGCCTGTATGTTTGCAAATGATTTCGAAATAAAATTTCACAAAAATTTTCCGCCACTTGACGGAATTTTTTTTTATAACTTACTTCAGTGGTTACTGATGTTTGTTAATTCACACACTTGTTTTTATCAGGGTAAAATGAAGACATTAATTTTATAACATTCACCTTGCAATTTTATGGAAAAATTAAACCTGTTCTTTATTAAAATAAAAGGACTCACATTTTGGCAAAGGATATTTTCATGGCAATCGCTGCGCAATTTGAGTTATGATGCATTTGATGAATTTAAGTCGATACAAAGAAATTTATTGGAGAAAGAGGAACAATTGCATTTGCTTGAAAAAAAAATTTTGCAGTTCGAAACCCGGAATGAAGCTTTAACAGAAAGCGTTGACCATTTTGAAAAAATGAATCTTAAAAATGAGGAAGAAATCAATTTGCTAAATCATAAGATGGAGGCTTTGGTAACTGAAAAGTCAGAGTTAAAAAATGCAAATCTGAAACATGAAAATACGGAAGAACAACGCGAGATAGATTACAGAAACAACATCGGGCAGCTAAACCAGCTTAAACAGACTTTGGAGGAACAAATTAAAAAACACAATGATGAGAGGCTTGAGGAGCAAAGGGAATCATTCGAAAAGATGAAACGTCAATGGAGCGAGCATGAGGCAACCGTGGAGCAGAGCATCCGGATGATTTGCAAAAATCATTTTATCCGGTATGTTGATGTAGTTCCTTTTCGTGGCAACCCTGATAATACTTTGGAGATTTGTGAAGAGTTTATTGTGTTCGATGCAAAATGTCCATCAAACAATGATCTTATAAATTTTCCAAAATATATTAAAGCGCAAACAGAATCGCTACGGAAATATGCAAACCAGGAAAAAGTGAAAAAGGATATTTTCCTGGTAGTGCCAACAAATACCATTCACACTATAAAACAGTTTGTATATAATATGGGCGATTACAATGTGTATGTCATCGCTATTGATTCACTTGAATCTATTATCCTTACCTTAAAGAGAATTGAAGATTATGAATTTGTAAACCAGCTAAGCCCGGATGAACGCGACAATATCTGTCGACTGATTGGGAAATTTGCCCATACCACCAAAAGAAAAATACAGGTAGATCAGTTTTTTGCTTCAGAGTTTTTAGAATTGCTTTCCAGGTACATGAAAGATTTGCCGGAAGATTTTTTAAAACAGATCATTGAATTTGAAAAGGCTGAAAAATTAAATCCGCCAGCAGAAAAACAGGCGAAACAAATTTTGACCAAAGAATTGCAGGAGAAGCACGCCGTAATAAATGCAGAAGCGCTGGTGCGGAAAATAAGCCCTCCTTCAGGTTTTGAAGCGATCAGTAATCTTAAATAAAAAAATCTAAACAATAAAAGAAATTCAAAATAGAAAGTCATGGCACAATTCATTAAAGTAAAACAAAAGGATGGTATTGAAATTCTTATCAATACAAATATCATAGAGACTATTTTCCCTGACCACACGATGGCAAATTGTAATTCGCTGATTAATTTTAATAAGGCGAGTGCAAAAAAAAGCTTTTATACGCAACAAACTATTGAAGAAATATGGAAAATGATTCTGGAGTAACGGTAATGGTTAAACGAAATTCTGTACAACTGGTTTTATTTACCAATTTTACTTTCTATTTGTTTTTTTAATTGAAACAATTCCGCATGGATCTTTCAGAAATTATACAATCAAAAATAGAAAGCGAAGGGCCGGTTTCATTTCATGATTTCATGGAAATGGCTTTGTATTACCCTTCCCTTGGATATTATAACTCCGGTAAAAGTAAGATTGGAAAGGAAGGAGACTTTTATACAAGCCCAATAGTAAGCTCGCTATTTGGAGAGCTTATTGGAAAACAAATCGAAGAAATGTGGACGATGCTGGACAAGAAGCCATTTACCATCGTGGAGTATGGAGCAGGCACCGGCTCACTTTGCAACGATATACTTTGTTACCTGCGAAATAATCCAATGCTATACGCACAGTTTTCATACTGCATCATTGAAAAAGGTGAGGCATTGCGAAAAATCCAACAACGTCATTTACGTGAAAAAGTTTCGTGGTACAATTCTATCAGCGAAATAGCGCCGGTAAATGGTTGTGTTTTATCAAATGAATTGCTGGACAATTTTGCGGTTCACCGGGTGAAAATGGAAAAGGAATTGATGGAAATCTTTTTAAATTATGACAATGGTTTTCGCGAAATTCTTCGCCCTGCTTCGCCGGAACTAAAGGATTATTTAAACGAACAACATATTGAACTGGCGCCAGGATATGTAACAGAAATTAATCTTGAAGCTATTGAATGGATAAAAGAAATTTCTGAAAATTTAGAAAAGGGATTTGCACTGACGATTGATTATGGTTACGCTGCTGAAGAATTTTATAACCCCGCAAGAAATTCAGGAACGATCGTTTGCTATAAAAATCACCAGGTAAATACTTCTTTTTATACCGACATCGGCAGCCAGGATATTACAGCGCATGTAAATTTTTCTGCATTGAGCCACTGGGGCAAAAAGGCAGGATTGGAATGTTCCGGATTTACCACTCAGGCAAATTTTCTTCGTTCACTGGGTCTTATGAATTATCTGAGAAATTTTGAGCTTCGCGATCCTGAAAATAACCGGGCTGCAGTTTGGCAAATCCAAAAATTGTTAATGGATATGGGGACAAAATTCAAAGTGCTCATCCAGCAAAAAAATGTCAAAGGGGCAATGTTGACAGGGATTCAATTTGGAATGCCTTTGTAAATCTTTTTAAAATTTAAGTAATGCTTGTGTGTGCTTTGCTACCTTTCATTGTTTTTCTCCAAAAAAAAAAATGCTATAAATATTGCTTTACTGTTATTAATTGATCGGCGGAGCAGGCAGGCAAAATCAAATCAAAGTATCTTTGGAAAATGAAATACCAGTTAGGCGATACGGTGCTGATATTGCATTCACAGGAGGAGGGGGAAGTGGTAGAAGTTATCAACTCAGAAATGGTTTTGGTAGAGGTGAATGGCGTTCGATTTCCTGTATATCTCGATCAGATTGATTTTCCTTATTTTAAAAGATTTTCAGAGAAAAAAATTGTCGTTCCAAAAAAAGAAAAGCGTTACGTTGATAACCTGAAGAAAGAAGAGGTTCCTCGAAAAACACAAATTCATTCAGGCGTTTGGTTGTCGTTCCTGCCGGTTTTTGATAAGGACATTTTTGAAGACGACGTGGTAGAAAAATTTAAGATTCATCTTCTTAATCAAACTAATGAATCTTACCAATTTACTTACCAGGTAAGGTTTAAAGATTCATCAGATTTCCATTTGAATAATTCTATCCAGCCCTTTAAAGAATTTTATCTTCATGATATTGCTTTTGAAGAAATGAATGACACGCCAAAATTTGAATTTGATTTCGAATTGATCAACAAAAACAAAAAGAAAGTAGACCATTATGAAACCACTTTTAAAATAAAAGCGAAACAATTGTTTCAAAAGATTGAAGAAATAAAAATGAAAAATGAGCCCACTTTTTCATTCCAGCTTTTTGATCATTATCCGGATAAGACAGACGAAGTAGTACCTGATTACAACAAGTCAACTGAATTTTATAATGTTTCTCAGGGTCAGCAAAAGCTGGAACCCGCCCGCTCCGTGGTAGATTTGCATATTGAAAAATTAATAGACAACTGGAAAGGGCTCAGTAATTTTGAAATTCTCACGATTCAGTTAAATTACTTTGAAAAATATTATCAACTTGCCATTGCTCATCGTCAGCCAAATTTGGTTGTCATTCATGGAGTAGGTACCGGCAAGCTCAGAAATGAAATACACGAAATACTGAAGACAAAAAAAGAAGTAAGAACTTTTGCCAATCAATATCATGAAAGATTTGGTTTTGGCGCCACTGAAATCTACTTTCAGTACTAACTTTCACTGTTGGAAACCGGTTTTTAAAATCGTATATTCGCGGGTGCTGCAAACGGGTTATCGTTCGTTTGATTTTTCAAATGAAAGGAAAGTCCGGACAGTATAGAGCAACACACCGGTTAATAGCCGGTCCCGGCGCTGCGATTATCAATGAACCGGGAAGATAGTGCCACAGAAAATTACCGTCCGCCGTTTGGCTGATAAGGGTGAAAACGTGAGGTAAGAGCTCACGATAATTACAAGTAATTGTAATTAGGGGTAAACCTTGTGTACTGCAATGCCACGTAAATCCCGTATGTCGTAAGGCATTGTAAGCTGCTCGTTTACATTTCCGCTTTTGCGGAATAACGGGAAGGGTAGGCAGCAAGATTGTTGCAGTAATGCAACAACCAGATAAATGATAACCATCCGCCGCCTGGCGGACCACAGAATCCGGCTTACATGTTTGCAGTAATTGAATTTAAGGCAGTCGAAAGGCTGCCTTTCTTCGTAATGTACATCAGCAGAAATAATTTTTATAACAAAAAAAACTTCCGCCGGTTGGGCGAAAGTTTTAAACTATTTCATTTCTGACGGTTATTAGTTTTTCAAGGATAATTACGGCTGGATTAAGGCCGGTTTTCATTAGGATAAATATTTTTCAAAGGTCTGAATTCAAAAAAAAGAAGTTGACTGATATCGGATTATTGGTTTTTTCTTGGATTAAAGGAATCGGTATTTTCAATGGATTTGGATTGGCGATTAATGTTTGTTTTAACATCAATTAACTTCTGAGAACAAAGATAGAATGCAACCGATTGTGCCACAAGCGCAAAACTGACTGATTTTTTGGGTATTGAATTTACTGTGCCCATCGTAATTCTACGGGAATAAAAGAAGTAAATTTTAGTGGTAGCTTATTCAGAAGGATTTAGATGCTCCGGATTATTATAAATTTTCATTCTGTATTTTTCAATTTTTCCGGCAAAAGCACAAATAATTTTAATTTTTATTTTCTTTTTTGAAACGGACGTACTGAGGTCAAAAAAAAACTTCCGCTGGTTAAGCGAAAGTTTTTAAAAACTTGACTCTTAGATTTTCGGTTTTCTTTGGATAAATAACGACTGGATTAAGGCCGGTTTTCATTGGGATAAATATTTTTCAAAGGTCTGAATTAAAAAAAGAAGTTGACTGATATCGGATTATTGGTTTTTCCTGGGATTAAGGACCCGATAATTATCGGAGGTATTTTTCAATGGATTTGGATTGGCGATTAATGCTTGTTGAACATCAATCAACTTCTGAGAACAAAGATAGGTCGCACCACATGGCTGCACAAGCGCAAAACTGACTGATTTTCTGGCTACTGAATTTACTGTACCCATCGTAAAATGTCTGACATCTGATGGGATAATTACTTAGTCAACCACAGAATCAATTATCAGTAAAGAAGTAAATAATAACAATTTTAATTTTACAGGCTGGCCGGTTAAGCCGGCTTTGAATGTCAATTATTACATCTCTTTCAACATATTTTTCAACTGCTTAACAGCGTCAATAGAAGAAGAAGTATCAGCGAAGATAGTTTCCGCATCAGCTTCATTTCCATAAAAAACTTCATTGGCATTCTTATCAATCGAAATCGCAGAACCTCCTAAGCTGATTCCCGCAAAAAGCCCCTTACTTCGTGAGTAAGAATATACTTCTGCCTCCAGCTTATAATCTGTGCTTGCTGTACTGCTCCGCCCAACAGGCCCCGCTGTTACGGACACATCGCCTCCCAGCGTGAAGCTGCCGTTTCCAATATCTTCTAAAGTTTCCCTGTGCTTAAATACCAAAACCAAATCTACTGCCTGGATGCCTGCCTGGAAGCCTACACTTCCACCTGTGATGGTTACAAATACAGGATTACTCCATGAGCCGTCTTCCAATTTTACAATGGCAATGCCTTTTCCCCTTTTGCCGCCGATTACAAATCCGGCATTGATTAATTTAGGAACCACAATAATTCCTTCGGTTATTTGCATCAATTCTTTGGGAATGCTTTCTTTCATTTGGCTAAAATCTTTCAATACCGCGATACTTGCGTCAATCTTTTCTATTTCCCTTTGTTTATCCTGGCATTTTGCATTGGTAAATGCAAGCATCAGGCCTGCAAGCATAGAGACTACCGGAATTATTTTTGCAACTTTCATAATTATTAAAATTTTGAAAATTGAAAGTCCAACAATAATGCCGTTTGAAAAACAAAAGAATTCTTAATCTTTATATGGCTCATTTTGAGCAAAGATTTGCAATAGAGGTTAAGAAATAAAAAAAAGCCACCTCGCGAGAGGCAGCTTTTTAAAGCTTCTTTAAGTTTGCAGTTACTCGCCGGGAGTTTCAGCCTTTGGAGCCTTATCAGATGCTTCTGATCGGGCAGCCTTCGGGCCTTCTGATTTTTTCACAAATGCAGGACGGCCTGCGGCTTTTGCTTTTTTATGATTCTCCTGTCTTTTTGCAAATTCAGAATCATGCTCACTGCTCCATTTGGTAAATTTTTCCATAGCAGCAGCTTCGTCAAACAAGCCAAGGGACACACCACGAAGCAAGTGCTTCAAGTATAGTACACCTTTAAAACTTAAAATACGACGAACGGTATCAGTTGGCTGAGCACCTTTGTGCAGCCATTCCAATGCTTTTTGACGGTCAACCTGGATTGTGGCAGGAACCGTCAATGGATTGTAAGAACCGAGTTTCTGAATAAATTTGCCATCGCGAGGGCTACGTGAATCTGCAACTACGATAAAGTAGAATGGTCTCTTTTTCGAGCCATGTCGTTGCAATCTCATTTTTACAGCCATAAAAAATAGAAATTTTTTTGGGTTGTGATTAAATTGGGTTTCTAAAAAGGACAGCGAAGATAAGATGTGTGCATCAAAACTGCAAAAGATAATGGTGATTTTATAAAAAAAAGTTGTATTAGCTTAATTAAAATTCACCATTTATCCGGATTTCATGAAAATTTATCTTTTACCCAATCCGGCCAGCCTGCCCATCGGCATTTTATTCATCATTTTCATCATATTTTTCATCTGGTCAAATTGTTTGAGAAATTGATTTACTTCAGAAATATCTTTTCCGGATCCTTTCGCAATTCTTTGTTTACGGCTTGGATTAATCAAATCGGGGTTGCGTCGTTCTAACAGGGTCATCGAATTGATAATAGCTTCAATTCCTTTGAATGCATCATCGTTAATATCCACATCCTTTATCTGTTTGCCTACGCCGGGAATCATGCCCATCAAATCCTTGAGGTTTCCCATCTTTTTTATCTGCTGTAATTGCGTTTTGAAATCCTCGAAATCAAATTGATTTTTCCGGATTTTCTTTTCCAGCTTCGCTGCCTGGGCTTCATCAAATTGTTCCTGCGCTTTTTCTACCAAACTCACGATATCACCCATGCCCAAAATTCTCTGCGCCATACGCTCCGGGTAAAACACATCGAGCGTATCCAGCTTTTCGCCGCTGCTTACGAATTTGATCGGCTTGTTTACGGTATATTTTATCGAAATGGCCGCGCCACCGCGTGTGTCACCGTCCAGTTTGGTAAGCACTACTCCGGTATAATTTAAGCGCTGATTAAAGGCAGCAGCCGTATTCACCGCATCCTGGCCAGTCATGCTGTCTACCACAAACAATATTTCTTTTGGGTTTAATGCATTTTTGATATTGGCTACTTCTGTCATCATTACTTCATCTATTGCTAAACGTCCGGCCGTATCAATGATGACTACATTTTTGTTTTTTGTTTTGGCTTCTTTAATGGCGTTTTGTGCAATCTCAACCACGCTTTTATTTTCCGGCTCGCTGTACACATCCACATTTATCTGGCCGCCCAAAACTTTCAATTGCTCAATTGCAGCAGGGCGATAAACGTCGCCGGCCACAAGCAACGGTGATTTTCCTTTTTTTGTTTTTAAATAATTAGCCAGCTTGCCGCTGAAAGTGGTTTTACCGCTACCTTGCAGGCCGGCAATTAAAACTACTGCCGGATTGCCGCTTAAATCCAGGTCAGTTTCTACGCCACCCATCAGGTCGGTCAATTCGTCCTTTACGATTTTCACCATTAGCTGACCGGGGCTTACCGCATTAATTACTTTTTCACCGGTAGCTTTTTCTTTAATGGTATCAGTAAATTCTTTGGCAATTTTATAGTTCACATCCGCATCTACCAACGCGCGGCGGATGTCTTTTACAGTGGAAGCGATATTCAGTTCTGTAATTCTCCCCTGCCCTTTTAAATTTTTAAACGCGGTATCGAGGCGCTCGCTTAAAGAGTCAAACATTTTATTGAAATTGATTTTTTGTAATTGATAAAAAAAGTGAACATAAACATATTCACTTTGACGGTTGCAAATTTACAAAAAACTTCATTTTGTTTCCTTCCCCCGGTGCGTCACGCGGTTGTTTCCGTTGCGCAGTAAAGCAATAAATAACAGGGATTTTTATTTTCTTTTGAAATAGGTGATAGAATCCGTAAAATATTTTTCGAGGTGTACCAAGCTAAAATCTTTTATTTGCGGCGCATCGATTCCCCCTTCAACCACCATTGTTTCATTGGTGATTATTCTTGCTTCATCCCATAGGCCAATATCAATAAATGATTGCAGCGTTTTTGTGCCGCCTTCTACCAGCACACTTTGAATATTATTTTTATAAAGCCAATCAAGTAGTTCTTTTAAGAAATTTTCATTGTTCAGTTTGATAAACCGGATATTTTTTGTTGCAGAATTTTTCGATAAATTAAAAATCAATGTCTCCGCTTGCTCATTAAAAGTTTTGGATGAAGGCGGAATTTTCAATTCTTTATCAATCACAATTCGTACTGGATTATTTCCTTCCCATAGCCTTGCAGTTAAGGATGGATTATCTTTTAAAACGGTATTCGTTCCTACTAAAATGGCTGCTTCTTCACTTCGCCATTTATGCACCAGCCGATTACTATAATCATTACTGATTAAAATTCTTTGATTGTTGTTTGAACCAATTTTTCCGTTAGCGCTTTGCGCCCATTTCAAAATAATGTATGGCCGTTGTTTTTGATGAAAAGTGAAAAAGCGCTTATTCAATTCTTTACTTTCATTTTCTAAAACATCCGTAATTACTTCTACGCCTGCGTTTCGCAGTTTTTCAATTCCTTTCCCTGCCACTTCTTTATAAATATCCTGGCAGCCAATTATTACTTTTTTAATTTCTTTTTGAATGATTAAATCGGAGCATGGTGGCGTTTTTCCATGATGTGCACAGGGTTCCAGCGAAACATACATTGTACTTTTTTCAATCAATGATTTATTTTCTTCAGCAACGCTGTTGATACAATTGACTTCTGCGTGCGCCTCTCCGTATTTTTTATGATACCCTTCGCCGATAATTTTATTTTCAATAACCAAAACCGCGCCCACCATTGGATTGGGCGCTACATTCCCGGCTCCTAACTTTGCCAGTTGAATGCAACGGCTCATATATTGTTCGTCTTTAGTCAAATGAATTATTTTAAAATGATTGCTTCACAAAATAATTAAGTTTGTGTGAATGACAACAGGAAAGGCTTATATGGATTTTGTAAACAGCTTGAAAGCGATTTACGAAGACCGCGAAGCGGATAATATTTCGGACTGGGTTTTTGAAAATGTGACCGGTTTAAAAAGATGGGAAAGAAGAGAACATAAAAATGAGGAATTGAATGCAACTCATTGGGAAAGATTAAAAAATGAGTTGAAAGAACTGCTGAAACACAAGCCGGTTCAATATGTTTTGAAGGAAGCGTGGTTTTATAAAATGAAATTTTTTGTGGATGAAAATGTGTTAATTCCACGACCTGAAACAGAAGAACTGATTGAGTGGATCATCAGTGATTTTAAAAAAGAAAGAGATAGCAAACCAACCATGCCTGACGGCAGGCAGGCAAACATCATTGATATTGGAACCGGCAGCGGATGTATTGCTATTGCATTAAAAAAAGAATTGCCCGATTCAAATATTACCGCCATTGATGTAAGTGAAAAAGCGTTGTCAGTAGCAAAAAAAAATGCAACTAATTTGAATGCGCCAATTAATTTTTTTCAAATTAATTTTTTAAATGAAAATGCGTGGAAGCCGCTTCAGTCTTATGACACGATAGTGAGCAATCCACCTTATATTCCATCGAACGAAAAAGAAATCCTCGCAAAAAACGTTACGGATTTTGAACCGGGAATTGCTTTGTTTGTTGAAAATAATGACCCTTTTATTTTTTATAAAAAGATTGCGGAGTTTTCTAAAACACATTTAAATCCGGGAGGTAAGATTTATGTGGAAGTGCATGAAGAATATGCTGCGCAAGTAAAAATTATTTTTGAAAATGCAGGTTTGACTTCAGAAATAAAAAAAGATATTTATGGGAAAGAGAGGATGGTAAAAGCAGGGTAAGTGTAACTATTTATGCACTGAAGCAGAAGTAGTGGCGCCCAATTTCTTTGCCACTTCCATGATTTTTACAATATCGCCCCATTGCACTAAAGAATCGGCATTGATTACCACGGCCGGTTTAGTTAAGGAATCACCAAGGGGCAAACGACCTTTGAGCACTGACTCCAGTGAGTCAAAGGGAATTTCATCCTGGCCGATATACACCTGTTTGTTTTTGTTGATGCTCACAATTACACTTTGTTTGGCTTTGGTGTCGCTGGATGCCCGTGGGTTATTCATTTTAATCACATTCGGATTGGCCATTGTAGAAATGATAAGAAAGAAAAACATGAGGATAAAAAGGATATCGTTTAACGGACTTGTGTCCAGTTCGGTATCGTCCTCTTTAAATCTTTTCCTGATACTCATGTTAGGCTTTTATAACTATTTAGCTGTGATTTTAATGTGTAGGCTCCTGCAAAATATCTACAAATTCTGCGCTGGCAATTTCCATTTTATTTTCAATCCGGTGTATTTGTGTCACCAGGTAGCTATGACCGATATAGGCTAAAATCCCGATGATAAGTCCTGTAGCAGAAGTAATCATTTTGATATAAATACCATCTGCTATCGTGTTGGCTGTATATTCAGTGCTGGCGGCAATTCCTTTGAACAAGGCCAGCATACCAATGATAGTTCCGAGAAAACCAAATAACGGTGCGATGCGGGCAACTATTGAAATGATAGAAAGATTTTTTTCCAGCTTGTATAATTCCAGCGCACCTACATTGTCCATACTTTTTTCTATTGCATCGATAGGTTTTCCAATTCTTTGAATTCCCTTGTCAATAATTCTGGCTACAGGATTTTCATTATTTTTTGAAAAACTTCTTGCAGCGGCAACATTGCTGTTTACTACATGATCGCGAATGATCCGCATAAAATTATCGTCAATTTTTGATGCTTTTTTTATGGCAATCAGCCTCTCAAAAAAGAAATACAGCGCCGCCAGAAAAAGAAGCCCAAGCGGAATCATCAAAACACCTCCCCTTTCAAGGGTTTCCCATAAGTTTTGAGTTTGTGCAACGGGATGAGTTAATGCGCTTGAATCAACCTGCAAAAAAAATAAATCCATTTAAATTGGTTTAGCAACAAATGTAAAAAGTAATTTCAAATTTGAAAGATCAATAAAATCATATAATAAACTTTAACTTATTTATTAACGCCGTTATTCCCTGTGCACTTTATCAATTGAAAATGCGGGAAGGCACACACTCCAATATTCACACGGACTGTCGAAAGGATTGGAATAGCGAACACGGCTGTCTTTCTTTATCAAAATAGATTCTCCTTCATTCACAATTATCTTTTCGCCATCCACCTCAAAAAGCTTTTTGCCTTTGCTAATCAATGTGTATTCATCAAATTCAGGATTTTGGAAAGGCTCGCTCCAGCCCGGCGGCGCAATCATGTGCGCGATGCTCAGATTTCCATTTTTTGTTGAAGCAATACCAAAATGTTCTTCAATTAATTTTCCGTCCGTTGTTGGAACTTTAAAGGGTTTGTCTTGTTTGAAATAAGGCATTTTTGTTTTTACATCTTAAATGAAAAGCGATTAGAAATTGAATCTTTGTATTTCAAAGTCCTTCAACTTTATCGCTAATTTTTTATCCTTTATTACCTCAGCTTTCTTCTTCCCAAATCATACATAAATGCACAATTGTCTCTGCAGCTTTTGCCATATCATTCACGCCAATCCATTCCAGTTTTGAATGAATTCCCTGCATGCCGGTAAACAAATTCGGGCAGGGCAAACCCATGTAGCTCAGGCGGCTTCCATCCGTTCCGCCGCGGATACTTTCTGTTTTAACCTCAAGCCCCGCGCGCTTTATAGCCTGCGCGGCAAATGAGACGACCTGTGGATTTTTATCAAGAATCGCTTTCATATTTCGGTATTGTTCCCGGATTGAAAACTCAATGGATGCACCTTTATAATGATTGACC
The DNA here is from genome assembly GCA_051954975.1 of Ginsengibacter sp. GTDB lineage: Bacteria > Bacteroidota > Bacteroidia > Chitinophagales > Chitinophagaceae > Ginsengibacter. Next base: position 901,894 of record JBQCHE010000003.1, read on the forward strand.
ACTTCTTCGGCAATCTCTTTCAATCTCCGTCCGTGCTCCTCCAATTTTTCATCATCAAAATCCCGTATGATAAATTCCAGCGTGGCTCTTTCTGCAATGCCCTCAAAACGCACCGGATGAACAAATCCTTCTTTTTTTTCCGTGGTTTCGGGTGACCATTCATTGGCAGGAAGCGCATGCAAAATTTCTGCGCCGACTTTTAACGCATTCACCAGTTTATTTTTTGCATATCCCGGATGTGAAATCACTCCGTTGATAATTATGGTTGCTCCATCGGCACTGAACGTTTCATCTTCCAGGCTTCCTGCCTCGCCGCCATCGAGCGTATAAGCAAAATCTGCAGCCAGTTTTTTCATATCCAATTTGTCGGTCCCTTCGCCAATTTCTTCATCAGGCGTAAAAAGAATTCTTATTTTTCCATGCTTTACAGAAGGGGTTTTCATCAGGAAATCTGCTGCCTGCATAATCGCCGCAATGCCACTTTTATCATCCGCTCCCAAAAGTGTGTTACCACCTGCCGTAATAATATCGCCACCGAAATGTTTTTTTAAATAAGGATAAACCACCGGCGATAACACTTGCGAAGCGTCATCGGGCAACACAATATCTTCCCCGTCATAATTTTTATGAAGGATAGGTTTTACATTGGTACCGCTGGCATCCGGGGCAGTATCTATATGACTGCAAAAACATATGACCGGAACATTCTTTTCGGTATTGGATGGAATCGTTGCATACACATATCCATATACATCCATTTCTGCGTCCTCAATTCCAATTTGCTTCAATTCTTCAACAAGAATTTTGCTAAGATTTTTTTGTTTTTCTGTAGAGGGATGAGTGCCGCTTTTCGGGTTGCTTTGGGTGTCGATTTGCACATAACGCATAAAGCGATTGGCGATGGATTCTTTATTAATTTCTATTTCCATGAATTGAAAATTTGAGAATGTGAAAATAGGAAAATTAGCTAAACTCCCTGATTCACCAAATACCAGCGAAGCAGTGCAATTCAACTTTACAGGAAACAGTAAACAAGCAAATATGATGAATTAATATTTAGGTGCTTATATATGTAGTTGTTTGAAACACATCATCAGGATGAAAGTTTTTCCAACACAAAATAAACCGCGGGGCAAAAAGTTGAATTCTTTAATGTGATGGCAGGCCGTTTCAAAATTACGTCTTCGTCTGTGTAAGGAAAACGATGGCAATCTGAAGGACGGCTTTCATAAATCGAGCAAAAATTATCTTCTCCTAAAAACGGGCAGGGAGAAGTTTGGGTAACGAAATCTCCGTCTTCGTCTACCCGCAAATATTTTTCAATAAAAGCGCCTTCTTTCATTTTTAAATGCTTCGCAATTCTTTTGATATCAGGCGTTTTAAATCGCGGTGAATAATTGCGGCAGCAATTGGCGCACGAAAGACAATCTATTTTTTCAAAAGCTTCCTCATGCAGAACGGGTAACTGTTTCAGCACTTTGTTCTTATCAGCGCGCCTTAGAAAATTTTTATATTCTTTCTGATGATCGGCAGATTTTTTTTCCCAGTTTTTCAGAATGTCTTCAATCATTTGGCAAAGATAGAGCAGGATTTGGAGGATTAAAGGATCTGCATGATAAGTTCACTTCCCTTTAATAACTACCCAAATTTACCAAATCTTAAAATCCTAACTCATACAATTGTAGTAACATTTCTAATTGTAACTTCGCGCGGTCATTTTCACAGCAAAATAAAAAACGCGCTTTTTTGTTGGCTTGCTGTGAGAATAAAAAGCAAAAATTGTTATGAATCTTTTTGAAAAACAATCGTCAGAATTTGCCTCACGACACATTGGCCCTGATGAAACCGAAACTAATGAAATGCTTGCCACCATTGGTGTTTCTTCTCTTGGTGAATTGATGGATAAAACAGTCCCTTCGCAAATACGGTTGCAAAAAAAACTGGAGATCGCAGATCCAATCAGCGAATTTGAATACCTGACCGAATTAAAAAAAATCGCCAATAAAAACAAGGTTTTTAAGTCTTACATTGGTCAGGGTTATTATGATACGATTACGCCGTCCGTTATTTTAAGAAATCTTTTTGAAAATCCCGGATGGTACACGCAATACACGCCTTACCAGGCAGAAATTGCACAGGGCCGTTTGGAAAGTTTGTTGAATTTTCAAACGGTGGTGAGTGACTTAACGGCTTTGCCAATTGCCAATGCAAGTTTGCTGGATGAAGGAACTGCGGCTGCCGAAGCGATGGCGATGCTTTTCAATCATAAAAATAAAGATCATGATCACATTGCTGCAGGAAAGTTTTTTGTGGACGAAAAAATATTTGAACAAACCAAAGAGATTATAATCACCCGGGCAAAACCTGTTGGGATTGAATTGGTTTTTGGAGATTATAAAACGGCAGAATTAGACGAAAAATATTTTGGTGCGATTGTTCAATATCCGAACAGCGAAGGAAGTGTGGAAGATTACCGCAACTTCATTGAAAAAGTTCATTCAGTAAATGCGCAGGTCGTGATGGCAACTGATTTGCTGGCTTTGACCTTATTAACTCCTCCCGGCGAATTGGGTGCTGATGTGGCGGTTGGCTCTTCGCAGCGCTTTGGCGTGCCGATGGGGTTTGGTGGCCCACACGCCGCGTTCTTTTCCACAAAAGATGAATTCAAAAGAAACATTCCCGGAAGGATCATTGGCGTAAGTGTCGATGCACAAAATAACCGTGCGCTTCGCATGGCTTTGCAAACAAGGGAGCAACACATCCGCAGGGAAAAAGCTACTTCCAACATTTGTACCGCACAGGCTTTGCTGGCCAATATGGCTGCGATGTATGCGGTATATCACGGGCCGGAAGGATTGAAGAACATTGCTAAAAGAATTTCGCTGCTGACGCAAACACTTGCGGAACATTTGCAGGAAAGCGGTTATGAATTGGTTCACCAAAATTATTTTGATACCATTACTTATAAAATAAATAATCGTGAAAAACTAGCGGAAATTTCACAGGCTCACGAAATGAATTTTCATTTTTCATCAGATAATTTAGTAACGATTTCTTTGGACGAAACGACGATAAAAGATGATGTGCTGGATATTTTAAGCGTTTTCGATTCTGCACGCGATATCGACACTTCTGTAATCACTTTTGATAATGAAGTGGATCTGAATAATATTCCTGCCTCACTCCTCAGAACTTCCCGCTTTTTACAAAATCCGGTTTTCAATAAATATCATAGTGAAACAGAAATGATGCGCTATTTAAAGATTCTGGAGAACAAAGATTTATCGCTCGTCCATTCGATGATTCCTTTGGGTTCTTGCACTATGAAGCTGAATGCCGCCACAGAACTGATTCCTGTGAGTTGGGCTCATTTCAGCAAGATTCATCCTTTTGCTCCTGCCTCACAAACTGAAGGTTATGATTTCATCATAAAAGACCTGGAAAAATTATTGTCAACGATTACAGGATTTGCTGCCTGCTCTCTTCAGCCGAACAGCGGTGCGCAGGGAGAATTTTCCGGATTGATGACCATGAGAAGATATTTTGAAAGTAAAAATGAAACGCACAGAAATATGATTTTAATACCTATCTCTGCACATGGAACGAACCCGGCAAGTGCAGTGATGGCGGGCTTTAAAGTGGTGGTTACCAAATGTGATGAACAGGGAAATATTGATATTGGAGATTTGAAATTACAGGCTGAAAAAAATAAAGATTCGCTTGCGGGTTTGATGGTAACGTATCCATCCACACACGGCGTTTTTGAAGAAGGTATCAAAGAAATTTGTGACATTGTTCATGAAAACGGCGGACTGGTTTACATGGACGGTGCTAACATGAATGCCCAGGTCGGTTTGACATCGCCTGGTTTTATTGGCGCTGATGTTTGTCATTTGAATTTGCATAAGACCTTCGCCATTCCTCATGGCGGTGGTGGCCCGGGCATGGGACCAATTTGTGTGAATGAAAAGCTGGCTCCTTTCTTACCCGGAAAAAATAATGAAGGAACAGTTAGTGCAGCACAATACGGTTCTGCAAGCATTCTATTAATTAGTTATGCCTACATAAAAATGCTCGGCGAAAGCGGAATGAAAAAAGCAACTGAATATGCTATCCTGAATGCCAACTATATGAAGGCGCGTTTGAAAAAATATTTCAAAATATTGTTTACCGGAAAAGCCGGAACCTGTGCTCATGAATTTATCGTTGACCTTCGGCCTTTTAAAAACAGCGCCGGAATTGAAGCCGAAGATGTTGCCAAAAGACTGATGGATTATGGCTTTCATGCGCCGACACTCAGTTTCCCGGTGGCAGGAACGATTATGATAGAACCAACCGAAAGTGAAAACAAGGAAGAGTTGGACAAATTTTGCGATGCGCTGATCTCCATTTACGAAGAAATAAAAAGTGTTGAAAACGGTGAATCAGACAAGAAAGATAATGTGCTGAAAAACTCGCCACACACTTTAGCCACAATTACGGCCGATGAATGGAATCATTCTTATCCGCGCAGCAAAGCTGCATTCCCACTGGATTACCTTAGAGAAAATAAATTCTGGCCGGCCGTAAGCAGGGTGAATAATACTTATGGTGACAGGAATTTGATTTGCACGTGTGAGCCCGTAGAAAGTTACATGGAGGCGTAAGTTTACTTCAGAATAAAAACCGGTGATATTTGTCTGTTTACTGTTGGTTGAATAAAAAGCGGCTTTACGATTTTATCGCTTTTAAAAGTGCTGCAAAGTTTGACTCAAGCTTTGCTGGTGTAAAATCCAGACAAAAATTGTTGTTCAGATAATTTATTAAGACGGGAAGATTATTTCTTAACGCAATCAGCCTTTTCTTTTTTTCATCAAGATCACTCGAATCACCCAGCCTTTGCTGAATCCTTATTTTAAGGTCTTCAATTTTTTTATCAATCGCTTTTTGGGTATCATCCACAAAAAATTCGTTTTCTAAAAATATTTTGTCGGTGTAGCAGGGTATAAATTTTTTTCCAGGAAAAAAAGTTTTAAAGCTGATGGTATTTATTGTTTCAATACTTACCCATCCTGAATTTAGGCTGTTATTCGAAATGATGGAAACTGTAGCATTCGTATTTTTTATGCTTGCGGTTATAAAATCATCAATCGCTGTGCCCGCCAGCATCGCATCTGAATCAAGAATTACAATAATTTTTTCATTTGCCAGCTTTTGCTTTATGAGCTCGGCTATTTCGCCGTCATTGTGGTTATAAGAAATAAAAACGCTGATTTCTTTGGCAGCATCAGCTTTCTTACTTTCTAACGCGGCTGAATTGTCACCTACATATTTCTTTACCTGTTCATTTTCGGGTGTTATTTTCAAATTTTTCAGCCAATCGCTGAAATCTTTCAATGCAAGCAATTGCTCGTCAATTCCAGACGCGCCGAAGTAGGATTCATTCAGTCGAAAGGTAGTAGCAATCAATTGTTGCTGCGGTTGTTGATTGCGTTTTATTGAGGAAAGATTGAGCCATATTTTGTGCAGGTAAAAATAAAGCCTCTCTTTCGTGGCTTCGTCCTTTATTTTGAAGGTATCGTTTACCGAAGAGAACACTTCAAGCAGGTTTTTTTGAAGAATAATTTCAGTGTGAATCCTTAGCAAATTAATTCTGAGATAGCGAATCGTGTTGCTATAATTTTCAAAATCATTTGGCAATATCGGATTGGTATTATCTTTTCCTTCACTACAGATAAACCAGGTTTTCAGGTTATAATTTTTATCATTGATTTTAAAGGGCAGGTATTGGCAATACAACTTTATTTTATTTTCAGCCAAACCGGGCATTTCCACTTTTTCAAAACGCATGCTGCTGATGTCAATCGTCGAAGTATCTAACTGCACCAGCAAAACAGGCTCGCAGCTAATTACCTCGTCATGTATGTCTTTCGGATCAAATGATTTTTTACCCCGGGCTGTAGCCCAGTAATAGGCGGCTTTTAAAAAATTCCCGGAATTTATCATCGGGGAAAATGGCGTCAATTTATTGCCCACCTTTATCTTCGCAGGACATAACAGGTATTTCGTAATCTGCTCATATATAGCTGTGGCAGTATTTTCAGCATTTAATTTTTTTTGAGAAAGAGAATATTCAAAAGAGTCATTTAAACCTACTTCAAATTTTGCCAGGCATTTCCCATCGGATTGAAATCTGCGAAAAAGTATGCGCGATTTAGATGGGCTTGTATAAAGTGATTTGTAAAATTCTTTTTCTCCGAGGCCGCAAAGATTTATGACGCTCTTCGCATTGCAATATTTTTTTTCATCATCCCACGGACCGAGATAAGGTGTTTTCCGATCAAATATTTCGCCGAAATAACGAACCCTGTTGTTTCCGTTTCTACCCGCATCAGACCAGTTAGGCTTTTCGGTGCGCCGCGGTTCTGCCTTCATGTAGCGGTAATCAAACAGCGGAAACTGAATGGTAATAAACATAAAAGATCAGGCTTTTTAAAGTCACCTTCTGTACAAAACTTTGATGGTCCTTCTTACCAGGAAAGTAATTCCCTGATAAGAAGGACCTGTTTCCTTGTTGTTGTCAACCATATAAAGATAATAAATAACATGAAACGTAATCGGGAAAGATTTGAAGAATTTTAATAACAGAATTTACCGAAAGGAAAGTTATTATTGGCTTATTGATATTGCCCTTTGAAGTTTTTATCTTTAATTTTAAGTTTAATTTTCAAGGGATGCGTATTATACTTTTAGCCATAGCATTATTAATCTTTTCTGCGGTCCAATCGCAATCACTCACGCAATATGATAATGCTCGTAATTTCAGTGTTCAGCATCAGCAGGATAGTTTGTTTCCGAAAAAATGGTTTTTCAGTTCGTACCGTGGCTTATCTACAACGGTTTCTTTTTTTAAAGGAGGAAACGCATCAGTTTTTTCAGCGCCACTGGGCCTTCAGCTTAACAGGAGAATCAATGACAATTGGTTTGCCTTTGCAAATGTTACCGCTTCTCCATCTTACATAAATATTAATCCTTCCTATTTAAATGGATTTAATAAAAACTTTTCAAATAACCACTTTGGTCAAAATTATTTCGGCCTGTATCCGGCGGCATCGATGGGAGTAATGTACATCAACGATGCCAGAACCTTTTCTATCTCAGGAAGTGTAAGTACAGAAAAAAGTTTATATCCTGTGTTACTTATTATCCTGACAATTTTTCAAGGCCAAATCATACTGTAGTTCCCCGCCGTTAATTTTTAATCGCACGTTTCAATTTTTAAAAGAGATTATTCAAATGATCGGTTGATGAAATTTAGTAAAGGCTTCAGGGTTTTGTAAGAGTCAACAATTTGATTCATGAATTTTGGATTTGTGAGGTCAACATCTGCGATATTTTTAGTAGCAACAAAACTTTTCATTCTTAAAAAATCTGCTGCGGGATTTTCTTTTTCGTATCCCTTAGGAATATTTATCAGCATTTGATTTTGATCTTTTTCCAATCCGCCATAATTTTTTTTGAACGCAGGGACTTCTATTATTTTTTTAAATTCAGGAAAACAATAATCAATTTCCTGTCTTACTTTTTTTAATTGCTCCGGCTCCGGCCTCCATAGTCCTCCCCCGACAAAACTGTTGCCGCCTGGTTGCACATGAAGGTAATATCCGGCATAAATTGATTTTTTGCCTCCTTTGTTGAAAGAAGCGCTAAAGTTGATTTTGTAAGGGGTTTTGTCTTTTGAAAAGCGCACATCACGATTGATTCTAAACAGGCAATTTTTATATTCCAATTCTTTAAGGTCTTCGTCAAACAGCGTCATTTTCTGAAGCAGTAAAGCAACAAATTCTTCGAAATTATTTCTCACCTCAAGATACTTGCTCTTGTTGACATCAAACCATGGTTTATTATTATTCTTTTTTAAAGATTTTAAAAAAGACAGCGTAGAAGCGGTAATCAAATTATTAAAAATTTAGGGAGCAAAATAAGGATAATAAAGAAGGTTTTCTCACGAAATACCAGACCAGTTTTCGCCGCTCTTTATCCGATAAACCGTCATAGGACTAATATTGAATTTTTCAGCGATTTGCTTGTGAGTGAGCTTGCGACGCGGATTGGCCAACATTGCCTTTATGTTTTTTACCTGTGACTCATTCAGCTTTAATCCGTTTTTACGTGATACCTGCGATTTTTTATATTCCTTTCGTTGCGGACTTTTTTGCTGATGCTCAATTACTTCTTGTTGCGTAGCCCATTTTAAATTTTTAGCGCGGTTATCAGTTTTTTGATGATTAAGATGGACTACATATTTCTGTTTTGGAGAAGATTTGGGATTGAAAAGTTTTGCTACTTCGCGATGCAAATAAAGCGTTGTGCTACCATCGTTTAATCTAAGATTTAGCGAGCGGTATCCGCTGGTAAGTGATCCATTCAGAAGCTTTCCGTCAGCCAGAACATCTTCTTTGTAGCTTGCTGCACGTCCCTGCGATGAGATAGCATATTTATTCCTCATTGACTGCGCTCCTTTAAATTTGAGAGGCTTCCATAATTCACCGCTAAGTTTTTTGATCATAGCTCAGTTTTATTGATGAAGTTACAAAACTAACTTTGGATGAGATTTAAAAAATCGGCCTCACTGATGATTTTCACCGTTTTTAGTTTTTGGGCTTTGGCCAGTTTGCTTCCTGCAGAATCGCCGGCCACCAGGTAATTCAGATTAGCGCTTACAGAAGAAAGCAATTTGCCGCCGTTCGCTTCTACCATTTTTTCGGCATCATTTCTTTTCAGTGTGGGCAGTGTTCCGGTAAATAAAAATGTTTGGCCCGACAACTTTCCGTTTACCGTTTCGGATTTATCGCCTTTCATGTTTAATCCTTTATCAGCTAACTCCTGAATGATTTGAAGATTGTCTGGATTATGAAAAAAATCATAAACACTTTGTGCTACTTTTTCTCCGATATCCTTTAACTGTTGAAAATGTTCAACTGAAAATTTTGGCAGGTCAAAAATTGTATCAATGTTTTTTGACAGCGTTTTGGCGGTGGTTTCACCAACATACCTGATGCCCAGGCCAAATATCAAACGATTCAAATTTTGTGACTTGGATTTTTCAATCGCCGTCCGCAGATTGTCAACAGACTTTTGTTTGAATCCTTCCAGCGCAGCAATTTTATCAAAATCTATAGAATAAATAGAGGGAACATTTGTGATCAAACCAAGAGAATAAAATTTTCTCACATTGGCTTCACCAAAAGTTTTAATATCCATTGCATCTTTGCTCACGAAATGAATAATGCGCTCTACCACCTGCGCTTCACAATTGATATTTACACAGCGCCAAACAGCTTCGCCTTCAGGTTTTACCAATTCGTCTCCACAGACGGGACATTGAGCAGGAAAAATAATTTTCGTTTCATCGCCGGTTCTTAATTCAATTAATGGCTTCACGATATAGGGAATCACATCTCCGGCTCTTTCTACTATAACAGTGTCGCCTATACGTAAATCTTTTTCTTCAATAATTCCTTCATTAAAAAGAGAAACAGAAGTAACCGTTACGCCCCCGATATGAACGGGCTCTATTTTTGCCACCGGTGTAACTGAGCCTGTGCGTCCCACCTGGAACTCTACATTGAGTAATTTTGATGTCGCCTGGCGGGCCTTAAACTTATATGCCATAGCCCACCGCGGATGATGCGTCGTGCTCCCCACCTGCTGCTGAATTTCGATTTCATTTACTTTCACTACAATGCCGTCAATTTCGTAAGGAAGTTCTTCCCTCATGCTTTCAAACTCGAGGCAGAATTCAACAACTTGTTCAATTTTGTCAAAAACCTTTTTTTCTTTTACCGGCGTGCGAAATCCGCAATCATATAATAATTGCAAAATTCCGGAATGCGTATTCAGCTGCGCGGGATAATGTTTTTTCCCTTTTTCGTTGAGTTCGATATAACTTACGTGGTATAATATAGCTTCTAATTTTCTTTTCCTGACTGCTGATGGATCTTTCATTCTTAACGATCCTGCTGCAGCATTCCTTGGATTTGCCAAAGGAGCCAGCCCTTCTTCAGCCAGCGATTGATTATATTTTTTAAAATTTTCTTTGTTTAACAAAATTTCTCCTCTTATCTCAATTTTTTGTATTCCGTAATTTGAAAATTTTGCTGATAAAGGAACAGAACCAATTTGCTTAATGTTGGTGGTGATGTTATCGCCTGCAACTCCATCTCCGCGGGTAGCGCCGCGCACCAGGAAATCATTTTCATAAATCAGTGAAACGCTGGCGCCATCATATTTCGGCTCCGCGCTAAAAGTTATTCTCTGATTTCCGGTTAATGTTTTTAACCGGTTATTCCATGCGATTAAATCTTCTGAATTATAACTATTTTCAAGGCTAAGCATGGCCACCAAATGCGGAACAGTTTCAAAATCTGGATTGAGGCTGTTGCCTACTCTTTGTGTGGGCGAATCAGGAGAAATTAAAGACGGGTTTTCCTTCTCCAGTTTTTCCAGTTTCTTAAAAAGTAGATCATATTCAGTGTCAGAAATTAAGGGATCATTTAAAATATAATAGCGGTATTCATGAAACCGCAGTACATCGCGCAATTGCTCCGCGCTTCCATCTGTTTTTAAAAGATTTTCCGTTTCTGTTTGTAATTGCCTCACCTGGTCTATAGTGTACATATTCGAACTTTAAAAAATAAAACTACAAAAAATGTATTATCCAAATTGGAATGAAAGCCTGTGTGTTTGTGCATACATTCCATAATTCGTTTTCCTTTTTTCCCTTTAAAATATTTGTCATAGTAAATCAGGAAATAATTTGAATTTTTATTTTGCCCGCGAATATAACGGTTATGGGTAAACGAAATTTTTTTCATATTATTAAGCGATTCTTTTTTCATTTTGCAGCCTGTAAATCCCAAAAAAAATTTTAAATTTTTGTGGATTCGAAAATAATTGGACTTAATTATGTCAAGAATTCCTATTTTCATGCCCGATTAAAAAAAATCCAATTTTATTGATATGGGAGATTTTCAAGTAAAAGTTCAGCCAAAAAAATATGATGCAATTATAATCGGTTCCGGAGCAGGAGGCGGTATGGCAGCTTATGTGTTGGCAAATGCGGGCTTAAAAGTTTGCCTGCTTGAAGCGGGGCCGGATTATAGTCCTGCGACGGATTCAAAGCAACTTCAAAATGCATGGGATTCTCCCAGGAGAGGTGCCAGCACTAAGTTTCGGCCTTTTGGCGATATGGATGGCTGCTACTGGGGATGGGAAATTGATGGTGAACCCTACACAAATGCAAAGGGCTCTAACTGGGAATGGTGGCGCGCAAGAATGGTAGGTGGTCGCACCAATCATTGGGGAAGAATTTCATTACGTTTTGGTCCTAAAGATTTTAAAAGAAGAAGTATCGATGGCTTGGGCGATGATTGGCCAATAACCTATGATGATGTAAAACCATATTATGATAAAATAGATAAATTATTGGGCGTATTTGGCACCAATGAAGGTTTGGTAGATGACCCGGATGGATTTTTTCTGCCACCTCCCAAGCCGCGGCTTCACGAATTAATGATTAAGAAAGCAGCCACCGGCATTGGAATTCCGGTGATTCCATCAAGGCTTTCTATTCTTACAAAAAAAATTAATGATACACGTGGTCAATGTTTCTTCTGCCAGCAATGCAATCGCAGTTGCAAAATTTATGCAGACTTTTCTTCTTCTTCGGCTTTAGTAATGCCGGCGGTTAACACCGGAAATGTAGACCTGGTGGTTAACGCAATGGCCCGCGAAGTTTTAACTAATAAAGAAGGCCTGGCTACGGGCGTTTCTTATGTAAATAAAGAAGACATGCAGGAATACCAGGTGATGGGCCGCACTGTCATCCTCGGGGCCAGCGCTTGCGAATCTGCAAGACTATTATTGAACTCTAAATCGCCGCGCCATCCCAACGGACTTGCTAATTCAAGTGATATAGTAGGGCATTACCTGCACGATTCTACCGGTGCAGATATGGGCGGTATCATTCCTGAGTTATTTGACAGAAAACGATATAATGAAGACGGAGTGGGCGGTATGCACGTTTACACTCCCTGGTGGCTTGATAATAAAAAACTGGATTTTCCACGTGGCTATCATATCGAATATGGTGGGGGTTTCGGAATGCCTTTGTATGGTTTTCAATGGGGAATTGAAAATTTGAATGGGACGTATAAAGTGAAAGGCAAGCAAAAGGAAGCGGGTGGCTATGGTGCTTCACTGAAAGAGGATTACCGCTATTTCTTCGGCTCTCATGTAGGTATGGCCGGCCGTGGAGAAGCAGTTGCGATGAAAGACAGCTATTGCGAGATTGATCCTGATACGGTTGACATTTATGGAATTCCTGTTTTGAAATTTCATACAAAATACACAGATTATGAAATCAAACAGGCCAAGCACATGAAAGAAACCTTTGCAGAAATATTACACGCAATGGGCGCCGTTTCTATTTGGGGAGCAGACGATGGCCCTGAAAATAATTATGGGCTTCATGCACCCGGAAATATTATCCATGAGGCAGGAACTATTCGCATGGGAAATAATCCCAAAGATTCGCCATTGAATAAATGGGCCCAGGCGCATGATTGTAAAAATCTGTTCAATGTAGATGGTGGAATGTTTGTGTCGCAGGGAGATAAGAATATTACCTGGACCATCCTGGCGCTTTCTATGCGTACCTCTGAATATATTGTTGACCAGCTAAAGAAAAATAATATCTAGTAGCTTTTTTAATTTCAATATTTATGGATAGAAGAAAATCGCTTAAAGTAATGGTTCTCGGAACCGTATCTTCCGGATTTCTATTGCAGGCCTGCGAGACCGACAATAAAAAAACGGTCCTCAAAAAAGCCTCGGCAACCACTGCGAAAAAGCATCCCGGGCTAATGAAAGAGGAAGTGAAGCACCTCGAAGAAGTGAACGCTTATACTTTTTTTACGCCTCATGAAATGCAGACGATTACCATTCTTGCAGATATTATTATTCCAAAGGATGAGGTAAGCGGCAGCGCGTCAGATGCAAAAGTTCCCGATTTTATTGAATTTATTGTAAAAGATAAACCCGAATACCAGGTGCCCCTGCGTGGAGGATTAAAATGGCTCGACATGGAATGCCTGGCGCGTTATCAAAAAGCTTTTACAGAATGCGATCAAAAGCAACAGATGGAAATGGTGGATGAGATAGCCTGGCCTAAAAAGGCGAAACCTGAGATGAAGCAGGGCGTAAACTTTTTTAATTTGATGAGAAACCTTACGGCAACAGGATTTTATACCACTGCCATCGGTGTAAAAGATATCGGATATATCGGCAACACGCCTAACCAATGGAATGGCGTTCCGGAAGATGTTTTGAAAAAGCATAACCTGGCTTATACCGAAAAGGAATTAAAAGAATGTATTAGTTTTTAAAAAAGAAAATAAACTGCTTTTATCAGCAGGCAAACAAAAAACCAATTTTTTTATTTTAAAATTTTATCATGAGAAAATTAAGAATGGGAATGGTAGGGGGAGGCAAAGATGCTTTCATCGGCGCCATTCACCGCTTGGCTGCCAATATGGACGGGTTGATTGAATTAAGTTGCGGCGCATTAAGTATCAACCCGGAAATAGCAAAAGAGTCCGGAAAGGAATTGTTTCTTCCTGAAGATCGAATCTATTTGTCGTTTGAAGAAATGATTGAGAAGGAAAGCAAAATGCCCGAAGACAAACGCATCGATTTTATCACCATTGTCACTCCCAATTTTGCACACTACGCGCCCGCGGCCATGGCCCTTGATAATGGATTCAATGTAATAGTTGAAAAGCCAATGACCTTTACGCTGCAGGAAGCAAAAGATTTAAAGAAGAAACTGGAGCAAAGCGGAAAAACCCTTTGTCTTACTCATACTTATTCTGGTTACCCAATGGTGAAACAAGCGAAGGCAATGGTGGCCGAAGGCGCTTTTGGAAAAATCAGGAAAATTGTGGTGGAATATTCGCAGGGATGGCTTAGTAAGCTAACCGAAAGAGAAGGCAATGCCCAGGCATCATGGCGGACTGACCCGAAGAAATCGGGAAAAGCCGGCGCTATGGGCGACATAGGCACGCACGCAGCGCACCTCGCAGAATATATTTCCGGATTGAAGATCACTAAACTTTGTGCAGATCTTAACGTGATGGTGGAAGGCCGGGCATTAGATGATGACGGAAATGTTTTATTGAAATTTGACAATGGTGCAGCCGGAGTTTTAATTGCCACACAGGTGGCAGCCGGCGAAGAAAATAATCTGAAGATCAGGATCTATGGCGAAAAAGGTGGAATAGATTGGACACAACAGGAACCAAATACTTTAATTGTAAGATGGCTTGAGCAGCCCACTCAAATTTTAAGAGCTGGTAATAATTCGCCGGGATTGAGCAGCTACGCCCTGAAAAATTGCCGTACGCCGGGCGGTCATCCCGAAGGTTATCTTGAAGCTTTCGCAAATATTTACAGAAATTTTGCCCATACGCTAATGGCTAAATTGGAAGGAAAAGAGCCGGCGAAAGAAATGTTAGATTTTCCGGGGATAGAAGACGGTGTAAGAGGCATGGCATTCATCGAAAATGTAGTGGCATCGGGTAATTCAAATGAAAAGTGGACAGATTTCGTAGAATAGCTAAAATTCTTTTTTCAAATTTCTTAAAGTGGCCTTGCGCCACTTTTTTTGTTGAAAATAAAAATGCTTTTTGTTTATTTACTATAAAGTCGGGATGCCGTTAAAACAAACGGTTACTAACACATGCATCCGCAAGCAGCTTCCAAAAAAAGGCGCATAAATGTTTTGGAATACTCGGTTAATTTTATAGAAGAAATGCTGGAATGGAAAAATCGAAGAAGAATCCATGAAAAAAAATATCATCATATTTTCTGGAATTATTTTATTTCTTTCCTCGTGTCAAAAAGAATATAGTTATGAAGGTGGTCCGATGTCCAATGGCCCCGGCCCTCTCTCTTATATATTAGAGGGTTCAGCCGATTCCTGTTTAGACTATGTTGTAAATGGGAAATACATCGAGGGCCAAAGCTTATCAAACGAAAACACCGTTATTTTGAGGGTGAGTGTTTTTGATACCGGGCTTTATCAAATACAGACAAGTACTTTAGATGGAATAAGTTTTTCTTCATCAGGCAGGTTCAATTCAACAGGCAGCCAACAGATAATGTTACAGGGAACAGGAAAGCCCTCACAACCAGGCACCTATATGTTTACGCCTGGCAATAGCTTATCTGTATGCTCTTTTTCAATACAAGTCACCTCGCCCGATGAACCTGCCTCGCATAGCCTTCCTGCAAATGAGGACGGATCATGCAGTAGTTATGCGGTGCCGGGCGCCATTTATCATGGCGTTCCGTTGAGTAAAAATATTATGGCGGTAACCGTGAATGTGAAATCGCGGGGCGATTATACAATGAGCACCAATAGCCTAGATGGAATTTTCTTTTCGGCTATCGGAAAATTCACCACCACCGGATTGCAAAAAGTGCAGCTTACCGGCAGAGGCACTCCGAAAGACATTGGGGTGTTTACTTTTACGCCCTATATTTTGATTGACGGGCAACCTGCAGGAAAAGGATGTACTGTTGAAGTGTATATATTTTAAACATAAGCCCGAAAAATACAAGCAAAAATCCATATCATGAGTGTTATAAAATGAAGATTACCGGGGGCGAGGTATTTTACATAATGCTTACAAAAAAAATTTATTGTTATTTAAAAAAGAATGTAAATTGTGGGGTATTAAACTTTAACGCAAATTTAATTACTTGATTATGAAAAAAAGATTACTGCTTAGTAGCCTCTTTGTGCTACTATGTTTTCTGCAATCCATAGCACAGCGGCGGACAATTACCGGAACGGTTACTTCAAGCGATGGAACGCCTTTGGTAGGCGCTTCTGTGGTTGTAGTTGGAAACAGAACCGGGGAAACTACCGGACAAAACGGTACTTTTTCTATTAGTGTACCTCAAAATGCGAAGACTTTACGCATCAGCTATGTCGGCTACGCTGACCAGGATGTTCCCATTTCCGGCCAGAGTAACATCACCGTTTCATTAACACCTAGTGCCACCAATCTAAATGAAATTGTGGTTACAGGTTATACTTCCCAGAGAAAAAAGGACATCACCGGGTCTGTGGCGGTGGTGAATGTAAGCGATATGACAAAGATTCCTGCAGGAAACGCGGAATCTTTATTACAGGGACAAGCTTCGGGGGTAACTGTTACCAATTCCGGTGTGCCGGGAGGCGGAGCGGCAGTCCGTGTAAGAGGAATTACCTCTTTGGGTAATTCATCACCATTATATATTGTAGATGGTGTTGAATCCGGCAACGGTTTAAGAGACATTAACCCAGATGATATTGAGTCTATCCAGGTATTAAAAGATGCTGGCGCCGCAGCCATTTATGGCATTCAGGGGTCCAACGGAGTTGTGGTAGTTACAACGAAAAAAGGGCGCGGTAAGCCAACTGTTACTTATAACATGTACCTAGGGTCCCAGCAACCGTTAAAGGGAAATGTATGGAATCTCACCAACACACAAGGCTATGCCCAAGCTATCTGGAACATGGAAAGCAATTCAGGTGTAACCCCTGACAAAAGAACTGGCCAGTTTGGAACAGATCCATCACAAACGGGCCCAATTATTCCTGATTACATTATTCCAGAAGCAGGAATGACCGGAGATGCGCTAACTAATCCCAATACTTATGATTTGGATACTAATCAAATTACAAAAGCAAATAAGGCAGGAACGGATTGGTTTCATGAAATATTTAAGCCCGCCATGATACAGAACCATACGGTTACAGTAAGCGCCGGAAGCGATAAATCTGCATATTTGTTTTCAATGAATTATTTCAACCAGCAGGGTACTTTGATCAATACTTACCTTAAAAAATATGATGTAAGAGCCAATACAGTTTTTAATATAAAAGATAATATTAGAATTGGTGAAAATGCCGATCTGGTATATCGTCAAAATCCTGGATTTACTAACCAAAACGAGGGAAACTCAATTTCATTCACTTACCGTACTCCACCCATAATTCCGGTTTACGATATTATGGGAAATTTCGCCGGCACTCATGCGCCTCACCTGAGTAACTCGCAAAATGCTGTCGCCAGGCAAAAGCGTACCGCAAATAATAAAAGCAATAGCTGGTCTATGATTGGAAATGTATTCGCCGATGTAGATTTTTTAAAGCACTTTACCGCACATACTTCGTTCGGTGGCACCGTTGAAAATTATTACTATTATTCATTCAATCCCACACCCTACAATGATGCGGAAGGGAACACAAACCCCAATTCATTTAATGAAGGAGCGGGATATAATAGTTTATGGCAATGGACAAATACGTTAACCTATTCAAACGTAATTGGCCTGCACAATATTAAAATATTAGGTGGCATTGAGGCCAAGAAGATTTATGATCGTGGTTTTTCTGCTGGCAGAATTAATTATTTCAGCTCAGATCCTAACTATTTAATATTAAATACTGGAAGTCCTACAGGCGGTGTAAGCAATAATGGAGACGCCCCTTATCAACGATCCTTATATTCCCAATTTGGCCGGTTAGATTATCAATACAATGATAAGTATCTTTTGAGCGCAACCATTCGGCGTGACGGTGCTTCAGTATTTGATGCCGATCACCGGTTTGGTACGTTCCCTTCTGTTTCTGCCGGTTGGAGAATTTCGCAGGAAGGTTTCTTTAAACCCATTACGTTTATCAATGACCTGAAATTCAGAGGCGGATGGGGAAAATTGGGCTCCATTAATAATATTGGGGCAACTAATCCTTATAGTCTTTATGCGTCTGGTGCAGGTTATTCCTATTATTCTATTGATGGTAATCCTCAGGGTGCTACAATGGGATTCTATCAGAGCCAATTCGGTAATCCTTTGACTACGTGGGAACAGGATATCATAACTAACGTTGGATTAGATGCTACAATTCTTAATAATAAACTAAGCCTGTCTGTTGAATGGTATAAGAAAAAAATCAGTGGATTGTTATTCCAAAAACAATCACAAATAGGAAATTTTGCCGGTGGTGCGAGTCAACCAATTATTAATTCCGGGGACATTCAAAACTCGGGCATTGATGGCAGTATTACTTTCCATGGAAGCGCAGGTTCTGACTTTAAATTTGATATTCAGGGTACGCTTACAAGTTATAAAAGTAAAGTAGTAAGCCTGCCTCCAGGTTATAAATACCAGGATAGAACCAGCGGGGGGTCAAGCCGTATTGGGGCTTTCACCCGTGTTCAACCGGGCAGGGCAATTGGTGAATTTTTCGGCTACAAGGTGATTGGCCTATTCCAGGACGTTGCGGATGTAGAAAAATCACCAACACAAACAGCAGCTAACCCCGGGCGCTTCAAGTATGCTGATATAAGTGGTCCTGATGGAAAGCCCGATGGAAAAATTGACGACCAGGACAGAACCTGGATTGGAAATCCAAATCCTGATTTCACCTATGGACTAAATCTTAACGCAAGTTATAAGGCTTTCGATTTTTCTGCGTTCTTTTATGGTTCTCAAGGCAATCAGGTGGTTAATTACGTAAAATATTGGACTGATTTTCCCCAGGTTTTCCGGGGCGGTATCAGCAATGATGCATTAAATAAGTCTGCTATTCTTGTAAATGCTGCAGGGCAGCCCACCACAGTTACTGACCCGACAGCACATGTTTCCAACCCCGGAGCAACTGTTCCGGTGCTGGAAACAGCGGGAGGCTTTAGCAATAGTGGGTCGTTTAATTCTTTTTATGTGGAAGATGGATCTTTCCTCAAGCTACGTTCTTTGATGTTGGGCTACACACTTCCTGTTTCACCGTTGAAAAAAGTGGGCATTGATAAGCTTCGCATTTATATACAAGGGTCTAATTTGTTTACGATAACCAAATATACCGGACTGGATCCAGAATTACAGCAATCTGATTTGGGCGATAATAGCAACTTCGGAATTGATTTCGGCAACTATCCATCTAACCAAAAACAGTTCCTGTTTGGAATAAACGCCTCATTTTAAATTTTTAAAAATTAAAAATCATTAATATGAAAAAATATAATATAAAATATTTAATACTGGGCTTGTTCCTTCTGATTTTTATAGGCTACAGTTGCAAAAAGGAATTTCTCGATATTCCACCCGTGGGGTCTCTGAACCCAGCCATCATGGCTAACCAGCAAGGAGTAGAAGGACTTCTCGTGGGAGCATATGCAACATTGGATGGTTACCCGGGAAATGGCGACGGCGGCTGGGGCGGAGCTATTTCTAACTGGTCACTGGGAAGTGTAGCAGCCGATGATGCGTATAAAGGCTCAACCCCTGATGACCAACCTGATGTGGTTCCTATTGAAACCTGGGCTACTTTGCCTACAAACAGCTATACCACAGGCAAATGGACAAACTGTTATTATGGTGTTCAGAGGGCAAATGATGTTCTTCGAATCTTACCACTTGCAAAAGATATACCCGAAGATGAAGTGAAAAGTATCACTGCAGAAGCAAGATTTATAAGAGGCTTCCAAATGTTTGAATTAAAAAAGGTTTTCAATAATGTACCTTTTATTCCTGAAACAGTAACAGGAGATACCTCTACTCCCGCATCTATCACCAATATCAGCGGATCTGGCTACGTGGATGCATGGCCTGATATAGAAGCTGATTTTAAATTTGCTATGGAAAACCTTCCTGCCACTCAGCCGCAGGTAGGCAGAGCCAACAAATGGGCAGCACAGGCTTTTTTAGCTAAATGCTATATGTTTGAGAAAAAGTATTCAGATGCAAAACCTTTGCTGGATGAGCTGATTAGCAGCGGCACTACTTCTGACGGTGTAAAGTATGATTTAATAAATTATGCCAGTAATTTTAATCCGGCGCAGAATCACAAAGGAGATGCGGAAGCGGTATTTGTAGTGCAAATGTCTGTGAATGACGGCTCAGGAAACGCTCAGAATAATGGCCAGGGCGTTGCGAATGGAAACTATGGTGATTTATTGAATTTCCCCTATAACAACGGCCCCGGCGCTTGCTGTGGATTTTTTAACCCTTCCCAGGATTTAGGAAATGCCTATAAAACCGATTCTCATGGATTACCACTGTTAGATGGCAGCTATAATAGCGGTACTAATGTAAATAGTTCTACCTATGCCGGAACTTTGGATCCAAGAATTGACATCGCAATTGGAAGAAAAGGAATTCCGTATCTTGATTGGGGCCCCATGCCCGGAGATTCATGGATTCGTGATCCAGCAAACAATGGGCACTTTATTGTTAAGAAGAACGTGTATGCGCAAAGCCAAAAAGGTTCATTATCAAGCACAGAAAGTTATTGGGCCTCTACAGAACTTACTTCGAATAACGTAAATGTAATTCGTTTTGCGGATGTACTATTGTGGGCCGCGGAAGCTGATCTTGCCACGGGCGATCCAACAACCGCAGAGGCACTCGTAAACAGGGTTCGTGCACGCGCTGCTGATGAAACCGGCTGGGTGTATGCTGGCGGCGCCACTTATGATCCTTCTTCTGCTACCTATTCTCCGCAAACCACTCCGGCTGCTAATTACAAAATTGGATTGTATCCTGCCGGCGCTTTCAGTGATGAAGCTTATGCATTAAAAGCTATTATTATGGAAAGAAGACTCGAACTTTCGATGGAAGGACAGCGCTTCTTTGATCTCGTTCGTTGGGGAATAGCAGCACAGGTATTAAATGCGTACCAAGCTTATATAAAGAATTACGTTCCATACTATCTTGGTACCAAATTCACTGCCGGAAAGAATGAATATTATCCTATTCCGCAAAGCCAAATAGACGCAATTAATTCCGGTGGTACAGTCTATTTAAAACAGAATCCCGGTTATTAATAATTAGGTCGATACCATTCGTATTTTTAAAGAGGTAAAGTGAAAACTTTACCTCTTTATCTTTATCTTTTACTATAAATATTATTGATGAAATTTTTTCGGAGTGGGCTTGGGTTGTTTATGATTGTATTTACAATTTTATTTGTGTCGTGCAGAAAAAATAAAACGTTGTTTAATGAACTGCCGCCCAGCAAGACAGGAATCTATTTTAATAATAAAATTACAGAATCTGATTCCCTGAATCCTATGGATGAAACCAATATTTATAACGGAGGCGGTATAGGTGTTGGCGATTTTAATAATGATGGTTTGCAGGATTTGTATTTTGCAGGTAACCAGGTTTCAAACAAATTATATCTTAACAAAGGCAATCTCAAATTCCAGGATGTAACCGCGGAAGCAGGCGTAGCTGGTGAAGGCAGATGGAGTAAAGGTATTTCTGTAGTGGATATTAATAATGATGGCTGGATGGATATTTATATAAGTGTGACGATGAATAAAAATCCAGAGAGAAGGCGAAATCTTTTATACGTAAACCAGGGGCTAAATAAAGATGGTATCCCGGTTTTTAAAGAATTGGCCAAAGAATATGGTTTAGATGACACAACCTCATCAACTCTGGGCGCTTTTTTTGATTACGATAATGACGGGGACCTGGATATGTATCTGTGTGTAAATGAGATAGTGAACTCCGTTAATCCTTCAGTTTTGCGACCAAAAATAACGGACGGCTCCTTTCCAAGTACGGGAAGATTGTATCGTAACGATTACGATTCTATATTGAAACATCCTGTTTTTACAGACGTTTCAAAAGAGGCCGGCGTTACGACAGAAGGTTATGGCCATGCAGTAACCATAGCGGACTTCAATCTCGATGGCTGGAAGGACATTTTCGTAAGTAACGATTTTACGCCTACGGACCTTTTATATATCAACAATCATGACGGCACCTTTACCGATAAGGCGGCTTCTTATTTTAAACATACATCCGCAAATGGTATGGGGCAAGACGTTATTGACGTTGACAATGATGGTCTTGCAGATGTAGTAGAACTTGACATGAACCCGCATGATAACTACAGGAAAAAAATGATGTTGGGCAATAACAATTATCTTACTTATTTAAACAGCGATTTGTATGGTTATCAATATCAATATGTGAGAAACAGCCTGCAGCTTAACCAGGGCCCGATAGTAAATAAAAATGATTCTGTCGGCGACCCCATTTTTAGCGATATAGGATATATGGCTGGTATTTCTCAAACAGACTGGAGTTGGTGTCCGCTTGTCACGGATTTTGATAATGATGGCCTTCGGGATATCGTTATTACTAATGGATTCCCCCGCGATATTACTGATCATGATTTTGTTGGTTTCAGGATGGGTTCTGCCCAGGTAGCAAGCACACAATATACACTGTCTCAAATTCCGCAGGTAAAGCTTCGAAATTTTGCTTTTCACAACAATGGAAATTGGACTTTTAGTAATGTGACAAAAGAATGGGGAATCTTTACTCCCACATTCGCGAACGGGGCCGTTTATGTGGATCTTGATAATGACGGCGACATGGATATGGTAGTGAATAACATAAACGACGAAGCCTCGGTATATCAAAATACAATCATGAATTCATCAAAAAATCCCCCTCATTTTTTGTCGGTCAAATTGTTGGGGAATTCAAAAAACATAAATGGCCTTGGCGCTTTTATAGAACTTTACTATAACGGCAAAAAGCAGGTGTATGAACAAACTCCGTACAGGGGCTATTTATCTACTATGCAAATTGAGCCACATTTTGGGTTGGGGGATGTTACAACGATCGATTCATTAATTATCAAATGGCCAACGGGCAAGGCACAAATATTAAAAAATGTCAGGACCAACCAGATGGTAGCTGTGAAGGAAAACGAAGCAACTATACCATTTGTTTTAGAGGCTAATAAATCTGATACTGAAGCCACATTTACAGATGTGACAAATTTCCTAAAAGTGCGTTTTACTCAGCCGTACAAAGATTTCAATGACTTGGCAGTTCAGGGGTTGTTACCGCATAAATTTTCGGAATATGGCCCTGCTCTGGCAGTAGGAGATGTGGATGGCAATGGGTTAGATGATATTTTGGTTGGTGGGGCTCTTGGTTTTTCTGCGCAGATTTTCTTGCAAAAGCCTGATGGAAATTTCGTTCAGCATGATTTATTGAGAGGTAATGATATTTCTCCGAAAGAAAGAGAGGATGAAGGACTCTTATTATTTGATGCCGATGGGGACGGCGATTTGGATCTGTACATTGCCAGCGGAGGTTTCGAGGCTAAAAGTATGACAACGGCATACCAGGATAGACTTTATGTAAATGATGGTAAAGGAAATTTTACTGAATCCAGTTCAGCACTACCGCGGAATTTTATAAGTAAGTTTTGCGTAAGAGCTATTGATTATGATAAGGATGGTGATTTAGATTTATTTGTCTCCGGAAGGGTAGATGTAGGAAATTATCCAAGGCCGGTTTCCAGTTTCATATTCAGAAATGATTCCAGGAACGGACAGGTGCGGTTTACCGACGTAACACCAATCGTAGCTCCAGCCCTGCAAAATATTGGTATGGTAAGCGATGCGCTGTTTACAGATTTTAACAATGATGGCTGGCCTGATTTGGTGCTTGTTGGTGAATGGATGCCGGTAACTTTTTTAGAAAATCAAAATGGTATTTTTAAAAATATTACCGCTTCTTCAGGAATCAATAAACACATTGGATGGTGGAATTCTATCGCAGCCGGAGATTTCGATAATGACGGCGATATAGATTATATATTAGGAAACCTGGGGAAAAATTCGTTTTTCCAGGCAAGCGACAGATATCCTGTAAAAATCCTTGCTAAAGACTTTGATAATAACGGCTCTCTTGATGCCATAATGTCTTTGTTCCTCCCGACTTCAGCGTCTGATACCACCAGGCGTGAGTTTCCTGCTGAATCGCGGGACGATATTTTCAGACAATTGCCGGCTTTAAGGAAAAGATACCCGAATTATAAATCTTTTGCTACCAGCACAATGGATTCAATTTTTTCACCCGGGGAACGAAAGGGTGCGATAGCATATGAAGCAAATTATTTTTCATCTGCCATAATAAAAAATCAAGGTAAAAGCCGGTTTACTATAAGTGCATTGCCAAAGGAGGCGCAAATCTCAGTTTTGAATGGCATGGTCGTAAATGATTTTGATGGAGATGGGAATCTTGACGTGCTTATTAATGGAAACGATTATGGAACAGAACCGATTCTTGGAAGATACGATGCATTCAATGGCTTGTTGCTTAAAGGAGATGGAACAGGCAATTTTATTCCACGTTCTATTTTTCAGAGCGGTATTTTTATTGGAGGTAATGGGAAAGCGCTTGTTCAGTTGAGAAATAACTCGCAAAAGCTTTTAGTAGCGGCGAGCCAAAACAAAGGACCACTGAAAATTTTTCAATTAAATAAGGATAAGAAAATAATTTCTTTGAATCCTATGGATGAAACGGTGATGGTCTATTTTAAAGACGGAAGAAAACAAAAACGTGAAGTTGGTTACGGGTCTTCATTTTTATCTCAATCCGGGAGATTTATCACCGTGGATAGCAATGTGAAATCAATTGAAATCCTAGACAATAAAGGGCAGAGGCGTTCTTTGAATTTTCCATAAGTCAGTTTAATCCCGCTTGTTTTCTTTTTTCATTTTTTATAAATTCTTTTGTAGCCTCAGGGTAAATAGCAATGCCATGCGTTCTTAAAAACTGTGCAGTAGGAATTTGATTATTTTCAAGCTGCAGAACAATCGACTTTGACGCTTGCTCCGGCATGTGGCAATCAATGCAATTGGCATTGATTGTTTTAGGCGCGGGATTGATTTTGCAAAATGTCCCATGCGCTTCATTGTGACAGGTCATGCATTTTTGAGAATAGCCGCAGATTGCCTTCTCCATTCTTGTGAGGGCTGTGGCAGATCACGCATGTCAATTGGCTGGTTTGAAAACATTTGCTTTTCTTCAAAAGACCATATTGATTACCATGTACAGGAAATATTTCATGTGGAAAAAAGTTATAAACGTAACTACAAGATAATACGAATTTAAAATTCAGATCTCCGAATATAACCCAACTGCCAAGATAGCATTTCACGAAATATTTTGGATGAAATGGGGGGCCTTATTTCAATAAGGCCTCTATATCTGGGTCAGCCTGCAAATTATTCATTTGCCGCATGATCCAGGGATAACGAACGGCCACCCTGCGTGATAAAGGATGTATCGTAAAAAGGTCGGGATTGGGCAGGCACGAAGCGATCATCGCTGCCTCTTTTCGGGAAAGATCTTTTGAATTCTTTTTAAAATAATATTTAGCTGCCGCTTCTACTCCAAAAATGCCGGGACCGGTCTGCGCGACATTTAAATACATTTCCAAAATTCTTTTTTTGCCCCATAATTGTTCAATCATAAAAGTGAAATATACTTCTAATGCTTTTCGGAAATAGCCCCCATGTTGCCATAAAAATACATTTTTTGCTACCTGCTGGCTTATCGTGCTGGCTCCGCGTAATGATTTGCTCTTCCGGTTATGCTTCAATGCTTTTTGGATGCTTTTGAAATCAAACCCGTTGTGATCGGGGAACAATTGGTCTTCACCGGCCATCACTGCCAGCTTTATGTTAGAGCCCATATCTGTATAATCGATATAATCTCTACGGAGCCCGTGGCCGGTCATCAAACTGTTTAACTGAGTTATTGTTATGGGTGGATTAATCCATTTGCAAAACAAAATATACAAAACAGAGAGAAGAAATCCGTATAAAATAATTTTCAATAAAGTGCGGCCCAGCCTCCGAAATAAACCGCGTTTTCGCAAATAGGGCTTTTTTGATTCCAATAAAAACGATTTTGCTATTTAACTTCTATATAATGCAATGTATATTTTTTTCCCAACTTCATTGGCTTATTGCCTGTTTTCAAAAGCAAATATCCAATCCCCGCCAGTGCCGCCGCACCAATTACCAATTGGGGGCTTGCATAATATCTTGTATTCGGTTTTGAAAAAACCCAGGTAAGCAATCCGGCAGTGGTTAGCAATACTCCTCCGCCAAATAGTGTAGCGCCTGATGCACTCCAATTAAATTTATTACCCTCTTTTCCAATGGAAGTTATTTCTTTATAATTAATTGCAAATGGATACACCGCTACCGTATCTAACACAAAGAGCCCTAACATCGTGGAATATACCCGCCGCACCTCATACTGAACCAGGAACAGAGAATCTTTTTTTATGCCGGTTATTTGCGCTTCATAGTAACGGCTATCAGTTGAAAAATCAATATGAGTGCCGGGATAAAATGATTTAACTGTCCGGTTATTTTTTTTCAGTAGCAACAAATCATTTTGAGCTAAGCAAGTCTGGGCTCCCAAAAACAACATCATCAATATGAATATCAGGCGCATAAGATTACATTTTTCTGACAAAAAACAAAACTCCAAACAGCAAAACAGTTCCAAAAATCACTAATATTAATCCTGAAATTTTATTAATTAATCTGATATTTTTCACAGTTAACTTTTTTCTCAGTTTACCTGCCAGCGTTACCTTTGCAATATCGGCGCACATATTTAAAACCAAGGCTGTAGCGAAAATGATGATACGCTCACGAATAGAATGCGAAACTGCTATTGCGGTAGCAGCAGTAAGCCAAAAAGCAATTACCGCCGGGTTAAGCGTATTCAGAAGAAATCCTTGTAAAGCTATCTTTGCATGGTCGCTTGTTTTTAAAGGTATTGACACATCTTCAGGATGGACGTGCACTTTTTTAAGAAAAATATAGTACAGCCCCATTGCTACCAGAAAAATACTGCCGGCAATTCCGATTTGCATTTCAAAGCTCATCAATGTAGTTACTAGGGCTGAAAAAAGATTGCTTAGAACCACCAACAAAAAATCACTTATCCACACGCCAATTACAAAACTGAAACCGCCACCCCTTCCATTATTGATACTTTGTTTTATTACGGTGAATATTACCGGCCCCACAGAAATCACCAGTAACAATCCCATTGCTATTCCTTTAAGTATTGCTTCAATAACATCAACCATGTAACGGGAGAAATTTTATGAATATTAAAATAACGGGTAAAAGTGCTTTTACTGTATTTGATGTCATGCTTTAACTTCTTCTAAAAATTTTAACCACTCTTCCAGCATTTTGCCTTTTAATACGCGTGGAAATTTATGTTGGCCGCCAACTTTGCCTTTGGATTTCATAAAATTTAAAAAGGTTTCCTCACTTAAAATGTCCACAAAAATTTCTTTTAAGGCATGATTTCTTTCCACTTCGTAGTCGTCATTTAATTCTTTTAATTTTTTGTCAATCAATATTTTAAGTGATTCAGAATTGATTGTGTCGTCGGTACCGATATACCATTGATGCGCAAAAAAATCTCCATAAGGAATACCCGCAACTGCAAATTCGCTTATGGAGATGTTTAGATCATCGCTTACCAGCTTTATCGCCTTATTCATGTTGTCTACACTTAAGTGCTCGCCCACCAGGCTCAGAAAATGCCTGGTGCGGCCGGTAATAATAATTTCTGATTTTTCTACATCTACAAATTGAACAGTATCACCAATCAGGTATCTCCAGGTGCCGGCATTTGTGCTGATTAAGATGGCATAATTTTTATCCTTCTCCACCTCGTGCACCATCAGCGTTTGGGGATTTGTAACCAGGTTGCCGTTGGCATCAAAGTTATTTTGGTCAAAAGGAACAAATTCAAAAAAGATATTATTATTCGTGGCCAGCTTCATGCCTTTTGCATTCTGCCGGTTCTGAAAGGCCAGAAAACCTTCGCTGGCAAGATAAGTTTCAATGTAAGTTATTGGCTTTCCCAAAAGTTTGTCGAATCCTTTTTTATAAGGTTGAAAAGCAACTCCGCCGTGGACATAAAATGCCAGGTTAGGCCATATTTCATGGATATTTTTCAGGCGATACCTTTCTATAACCTTTTCCATGCACAACTGCACCCAGGCAGGAACTCCTACTAAAAAGGCGATATCCCACTCAGGTGCTTTTTCTACAATTTCATCCAGCTTTTTAGACCAGTCACTTACTTTAGCGATTTTTTTGCCTGGTTTATACATGCCCTGAAACCAGAAAGGGATATTCTTAGCCTGAATGCCGCTAAGATCGCCTGCATAAAAAGTGGCCGATTTTTGAAGATGCGTACTTCCACCAAGCATAAGCCATCCTTTGCCGACGTATTTTTTTGGTACGTTGTTGTAGGAGGCAAGGCTTATCAACTGCCTGAAACTGGTAAGCGTATTGGCGCGAATTAATTCTTTGGTAATAGGGATGTATTTGCTGGAAGCATCGCTGGTGCCACTGCTTAAAGCAAAAAATTTAATAATACCGGGCCAACATACATCAGGCTTGCCTTCCAGTGCTCTAAACCACCATTCTTTATAAATTTTTTCGTAAGAGAAAATGGGAACGATCTTTTGAAAATTTTTTGCGGGATGCTTGCTTAATAGTATCTGGTCAAACAAATATTTTTGACCAAATTCAGTAAATCTTGCGCGTTTTAATAATTTTTGTAAAACTTTTAATTGCTGTCTTTTAGTAGAGCTTACAGGAATGTGCAGCGCCCGGTACAGAGATTTTGGAAATTTTATATCGATAAAAGCCATTCCTGAATAAGTTGTTGACAATAACAAATTTAATGAATAGTTAATCTACAGCCGCCACAAATTTCGGTTTAAGGTTTAGAAAGTGTACGGAAAACCAATGATGCTTGTTTGCTATTCCTTATTATTTTCCTGCCAATCAATCATTAAAATACACCACCAGCTAAATAGCAAAAGTTAATAGTAAAAAAAGATTGAAATTTAATGTCGCATCAAAGCAGCCATATTTAAAGGTAATTCTTCAATAATAATAATGTGTAGTTTTTAATCAGGTAATCCTCCGCGATGGTTTGTGGAGGATTTTTTCGTATTATTATGACTGATGATTTTTTGGCTACTAAATTATTTTGCATGTATTAATTATTTGATTTACAATGAAAAAAGACTAATTTTTTTTCCTGATAAAAAATTTCCTTTAATTTTAACCAAAAGGCGGTAAATCACATATTTTTTTGACGCCAGGCCCCCGGAAGCTAGAGCTTCTTCATAATAAAACCACTATTTAAATGTACACGCACATCTGGAAAAAGTATTTGCCCATTATCAGGATCTTATTGAAAAAATCAATTACAGAATCGCAGGTGCTGGATCTTAACCGCATTGATTTTGAACGCGCAGGAACAGCAAGAAAAGCCGGATATAAATTTAAAATCGAATTTACAGGAGGTAAAGTGGCAAATATAATTAGTAGCTCAACCCTGGCGATGCACTTGGCCCAGGTTATGACAGAAGATGCATCCACAATGGAAATTCTGAATGAGCATAATTTTGAAATAGCACTCAACACCAAATTTCAATTAACCATCAAAAGCACTACTGTAAAGGAGCCATCTTAATACAGACAAGACATGTTCCATTTAAGCCGGCGCAATAGCAAAGCAACAAATAGCCTGTTTTTTATTCTCAGGAAAGCCGAAGACTTTCCATTAAACAACCTGGTGTAAAATGTTCTGATCTTTGGAGGGCAATAAGGAGTA
The DNA here is from genome assembly GCA_051954975.1 of Ginsengibacter sp. Classification (GTDB taxonomy): domain Bacteria; phylum Bacteroidota; class Bacteroidia; order Chitinophagales; family Chitinophagaceae; genus Ginsengibacter. Next base: position 931,486 of record JBQCHE010000003.1, read on the forward strand.
ACCCATCAGGTATTCGTCCACTTTGCGTGCGCATTCTCTTCCTTCGCTAATGGCCCAAACCACAAGAGATTGGCCGCGCCTCATATCGCCCGCTACAAATATTTTAGAAATATTAGTATGGAATTCTTTATCAGAAGCTTTTACATTGCCCCTTTCATCCAGCTCTACATCTAATTGGGTTAATAATCCTTCATGTTGAGGATGGACAAAGCCCATTGCCAGTAAGGCGAGTTCACAGGGAATTTCTGTTTCGCTTCCAGGCACCTCTACAAACCTTGCAGGCCTGTTTTCCTCGGTAAATTTCCATTCAAGGTCTACGATTTTCAGCGCTTTTAAATTTCCGTTTTCATCACCGATAAATTCTTTAGTCGCAATGGCCCAATGGCGGGCGGCACCTTCTTCATGCGAACTTGTTGTTTTAAGAATCATCGGATAAGTAGGCCATGGCATATACGGAGTACGCCCTGCCGGTGGCTTTGGCAACAATTCAAATTGTGTTATGGATTTTGCCTTTTGCCGGTTTGAAGTGCCCACGCAATCGCTGCCGGTGTCTCCGCCGCCAATCACTACCACATTTTTACCTGTTGCAAAAATATCTTCGTCTTTTACCTCGATATGAGATACTCTTTTATTTTGTTGTTTTAAGAATTCCATGGCGAAATGGATACCATTTAGTTCGCGGCCCGGAATGCTTAAATCGCGTGGAATAGTAGAACCGCCCGCTAAAACAATTGCATGGTATTCCCTTAAGATATCATTGATACTTACGTTCACACCTACGTTGGCATTGCACCGGATTTCTATGCCTTCTTCCTTCATCAGATTGACGCGCCTCTCCACCACCCATTTTTCCAACTTAAAATCAGGAATTCCATAACGGCACAAGCCTCCCGGCTCATCATCCCGCTCAAAAACGGTCACAAAATGGCCGGCTCTGTTTAATTGAGTGGCGGCTGCCATGCCTGCCGGACCTGAGCCAATTACTGCCACTTTTTTACCGGTCCTTACGGCAGGAATTTGTGGCGTTATCAGCCCTTTTTCAAAAGCAATTTCAATGATATGCTTTTCTATTTCTTCAATAGTAATGGGCGGCTGGTTAATACCCAGTACGCACGCCGACTCGCAAGGTGCCGGACAGATTCTGCCGGTAAACTCAGGAAAATTATTGGTGGAAGAAAGTATTTCGTAAGCTTCCTGCCAGCTTTGGCGGTAGACAGCATCATTAAACTCAGGAATTAAATTTCCTACGGGGCAACCATCATGACAAAATGGTGTGCCGCAATCCATACACCTGGCTGCCTGCTGGTTCAGCTTTTGTTCTGAATACATCTCAATAAATTCCTTGTAGTCATTTACTCTTTCCTCAGGAGGTCTCTTGTGAGGAAGTTCTCTTGTAAATTCCAGGAATCCTGTTATTTTTCCCATTCCGTAACTATTTCTTGATTTTATTTATTGATTACGACTTCATTTGCAGCAAGATTTGCCAGCAAGGCTTTCTTGTAATCTTTAGGAAATACTTTCACAAAAGATTTGATTTGATTTTCAAAATCATTTAGAATGAACCGCGCTACCGTACTGCCTGTCAAAGTATATTGCTTGCTTATCATTTCATGCAGGAATTTTTCATCATTGCTATCCGGGGCATCTAAATCAACCATTTCTTTGTTGCAAAATGCATCAAAATTATGTTGAATATCATACACATAGGCGATTCCGCCGCTCATACCTGCTGCAAAATTCCGCCCTGTTTGGCCAAGGACAATTGCATTACCGCCAGTCATATATTCGCAACCATGATCGCCTACGCCTTCTACTACAACGTTCGCTCCTGAATTTCGAACACAAAAGCGTTCTCCTGCTTTTCCCCTTATAAAAGCTTCGCCCGAAGTGGCTCCATAAAATGCTACATTCCCAATGATGATATTTTCCTCAGGCACAAAACCTGCATGTTTTGAAGGATAAATAATTATCCTGGCGCCGCTCAGTCCTTTTGCAAAATAATCGTTGGCATCTCCTTCCAACTCCATAGTTACGCCTCTGGTATTAAAAGCAGCAAAGCTTTGCCCTGCCGTTCCGTTAAATTTGAAATGGATGGTATCGTCCGGAAGCCCTGTTCCTTTGTATTTTTTAGAAATTTCGTTGGATAAAAGCGTACCCGTAGCTCTGTCAGTATTAGTGATGCCAAAGGTGCCTTTCACCTTTTTACCTGAAGCAAGTGCAGGCTCGGCAAGTTTTAATAATTCCCAATCCAAAATGCCATTCAAACCATGATCTTGCTCTTCTGATTTATATAGTCCCACAAATTCGGAAGCAGGTTCTTTATATAAAATAGGGGATAGATCAATGTTTTTAAACTTCCAGTGGTTTATATTTTCTCTTTTTTCAAGATAATCTACCTGTCCTACCATTTCATTAATGGTTCTGAAGCCCAGCTCAGCCATAATTTCTCTTAATTCCTGTGTAAGAAATTTAAACAGGTTCACCACATGGTCCGCATCGCCGGTAAATCGTTTCCGTAATTCAGGGTTTTGGGTGGCTACGCCTACAGGGCAGGTATTCAAATGGCATTTGCGCATCATAATACAGCCTTCCACAATCAAGGCGGCGGTGGCAACTCCCCATTCTTCAGCACCAAGCAGGGTTGCGATCGCGATGTCCCTTCCGGTCTTTAACTGCCCATCGGTTTGCACCACTACGCGGCTACGAAGTTTATTTTTTACTAAAGTCTGGTGTGTTTCTGCAAGCCCTAATTCCCACGGAAGACCCGCATGTTTTATAGAGCTCATGGGTGAAGCCCCTGTTCCGCCGTCATGCCCGGAGATTAAGACGACATCTGCTTTTGCCTTGGTAACTCCGGCAGCGATGGTTCCGACACCTGCTTTTGAAACGAGCTTCACATTTATCCGTGCGCTCCGGTTCGAATTTTTTAAATCAAAAATCAATTGCGCAAGATCTTCAATGGAATAGATATCATGGTGGGGTGGCGGGGATATTAATCCTACGCCCGGGGTAGCATGTCTCACTCTTCCTATCCATTCGTCTACCTTATGACCTGGCAATTGGCCTCCTTCGCCCGGCTTGGCACCCTGGGCCATTTTTATCTGAAGTTCGTCTGCTTCACTTAAATACCAGCTTGTAACACCAAAGCGTGCAGAGGCTACCTGTTTAATGGAGCTTCTCATAGAATCTCCATTAGGAAGCCTTTCATAACGTATCTCATCTTCGCCGCCTTCGCCTGTATTGCTTTTTCCTCCAAGCCGGTTCATAGCAATAGCTAAAACGGTGTGAGCTTCCCAGGAAATACTTCCAAATGACATAGCGCCGGTGGCGAATCTTTTATAGATATTTTCTGCCGGTTCTACTTCTTCAATAGGAATAGATGGCCGGTTTTTCTTGAATTGAAACAAACTTCTTAAGGTAACCGCTTTTTCACTTTGATCATTTACCGCTTTCGAATACTTTTTGAAGATTTTATAATCGCCCATCCTGGTGGCATGCTGAAGCAAATGAATGGTGATAGGGTTAAACAAATGGTATTCGCCCCTGCGTTTCCATTTATACAGACCGCCGGCTATAAGACGATCGAACGAAATATCTTTTTTGCTAAATGCGAAGGCATGCTTTGCAAGAGTTTCTTTAGCTATTTCATCAAGCCCCATCCCTTCAATCCTTGAGGTGGCTCCTATAAAATATTTATTTATTACCGATTTATTGATTCCCAGGATTTCAAATATTTGGGCTCCCTGGTAAGATTGGAATGTGGAGATGCCCATTTTTGAAAATACCTTAAGCAACCCATTATTAATGGCTGTTTTATAATTCTTTTTAAGCGCATTGGAATCCAGCTCATTTCCTAATTTCCCCTGAATCCTTAAATCCCGGATGGTTGAAAGTGCCAGGTAAGGATTAATCGCTGTAGCGCCAAAGGCAATGAGGCAGGCAAAATGATGAACTTCCCAAACGTCACCTGCTTCAATAATAATTCCTACCTGACCACGCAGGCCTTTTTTGATTAAATGGTGATGAACAGCAGAGCAAGCCAGTAAGGAAGGAATAGCAGCATGTTCTGAGTCAATAGCGCGGTCAGATAAAATCAACACCTCAAATCCGTCTTCTACTGCTTCAGCAGCATATCGGCAAAGACGCTCGATGCCGCGTTGAAGAGAGCCGGGTTTGCCATCGGCAAGGAAATACGTTTGCAGCGTATGTGCCTGGAAAATTCCCGTGTCGATACTCCTGATCTTTTCCAATTCAGTATTTGAGAGCACGGGATGTTTTAAGGCAACTGTGTGGCATGATAGCGGATCGTCCTCAAGCAAGTTTCCATTATTTCCCAAAAAGGTGGCTAACGACATTACTAATCTTTCGCGGATAGGATCGATAGGTGGATTAGTCACCTGGGCAAAAAGCTGTTTGAAATAGCTGCTCAGATGCTGAGGTTCATTGCTTAAAACTGCCAGCGGAACATCATTTCCCATAGAGCCGACAGGCTCCTTGCCAGTAAGCGCCATTGGCGAAATCAACAGTTCCAGATCTTCAGTAGAGTATCCAAAGGCTTTTTGGTATTTAAAGATTTGATCGTGCTCCAAATGAGTAAACATTACACGGGGCGCCGGTAATTCTTCAAGCCGGATTTTATACTTATTCAGCCATTCTCCGTAAGGCTTTTGAGAACAAATTCTTTGTTTGATTTCCTCATCGCTGATGATGCGGCCTTCTTCCAAATCTACCACAAACATTTTGCCTGGTTGCAGCCTGCCTTTTTCTTTAACCATTTTTGGGTCTACCGGAAGAGCCCCGGTTTCGGAGGCCATAATTACGCGGTCGTCAGTAGTAATGCAATACCTTGAGGGCCGAAGTCCATTTCTGTCGAGTGTAGCGCCTATGACTTTGCCATCTGTAAACGATATGGAAGCCGGTCCATCCCAGGGTTCCATAAATGAGGCGTGAAATTCGTAAAAAGCTTTTTTTACGGGATCCATCTGCTCATTGCCGTCCCAGGCTTCAGGAATTAACATCATCATCACGTGAGGCAACGATCTTCCACACAGATGCAGCAGTTCAATCATATTATCAAGGCACGCAGAATCTGATTGCCCTTGCTCCACCACAGGCAAAATCATTTCCATCTCCTCTTTAGTAAAGAATTGTGTTATAAAGCTTTTTTCACTTGTCCGAAGCCAGTTTAAATTACCCTGTAACGTGTTTATTTCCCCGTTATGCGCTATGTACCTAAAGGGCTGCGCCAATTTCCAGGAGGGGAAAGTATTGGTGGCAAAGCGTGAATGTATCAAGCCAAAAGCAGAAACAATTTTCTTATTACTTAAATCAGGAAAATAGCCTCTCACCTGCATACTGGTGAGTTGCCCCTTATATATAATTGTTTTATAGGAAAGAGATGCGATATAAAAACCAATCGGATCTTTTTTTACTGTGTTATTAATAGTTTTTGTAGCATAGTTCCTTAATACAAATAATTTTCTTTCAAATTCATCAGGACTATGAATATGATCCGGGCAAGCGATAAACACCTGTTCTATTTCCGGCTCCACAGATAGTGCGGACTTGCCAATATCTTCAGTGTTTACGGGAACACGGCGATATCCCATTACTTCAAGGCCCAGCGTTTCAGAACATCTGTTAAAAATGTCGCGGCATTCCTCGCGCAGGCGAATGTCTTTTGGAAAAAATAATACACCTACGCCATACCTGCCGTAAGAAGGCAAATGAATTCCCAATTTTAAGCACTCATCAAAGAAAAATTCGTGTGGCGTTTGAATCAAAATACCAGCGCCATCGCCTGTATTCATTTCACAGCCACAGGCGCCACGATGTGCCATTTTTTCAAGAATAGTAAGGGCATCAGAAACAATGCGATGGCTTTTATTGCTTTTAATATTAGCAACAAACCCGATACCGCATGCGTCATGTTCAAATTCCGGAGAGTATAAACCTTTATTTTGCATAATTGATTAGCTCGATTGTTTCACTTCTTATTCACTACAAAAAAAGCCAAAAGCTCATAAGATAGTTTAAAGTTTATTATTTTATTTAATTTGTTTTTGAGGCAAATGCTGATGAAATTATTTCTAAATCGTTGGTTGATAAAATAAAATATCACTTAATTCTACAATTGGCAAATTGTTTTCTTTATTTTGAAAGCCTTTGCTGTAAAGCGTTTTGGAAAAAGAAATTTACAGTCTCCAAACAGGCCTGTATGTCAACTGAGCGGGGCAAGATACGCCTTAAAAATAAAAATATGGCGAATTTTTTTGTTTACTGCAAGTTAAGAATGGTTGCCGTTGCCCGGCAAAATAAATATTTTGGCTATTTATTGCTTTACTATAATACTAAAGAAACTGTTCATAAAAGTTGCCAGTCTGTAAAGAATCAGAACAAGTAAAAGAATAAAAAAATCCGGTTGGGTGACCAGATTTTCAAACTAAATTTAACTAAATTCTATTAAGCTTCCACTTGTTGCATTTTTTGCGTTTTCTTCCTTTCGTCTTCATTTAAAATCACTTTGCGCATACGAATATATTTTGGCGTTACTTCTATGCATTCATCCTGTTGAATGTATTCCATGCACTCTTCCAAAGTCATCAAGGTTTTTGGAGCAATCCGTGAAGCGTCATCCGCGCCGCTCGCACGATGATTGGTTAATTTTTTAGGCTCAGTGGCATTCACCACCAGATCTCCCGGCTTAATGTGTTCAGCAATGATTTGACCTACATATACTTCTTCTCCCGGGTCAACAAAAAACCGGCCCCTGTCCTGTAATTTATCAATTGAATATCCGGTAGTCTTATCCTGGTTTTTGGAAATCAGAACACCATTATTTCTTCCGGGGATATATCCTTTCCATGGTTTGTATTCCAGGAAGCGATGCGCCATAACTGCTTCTCCGGCAGTATTTGTAAGCATCGTTGAACGCAATCCTATCAGCCCTCTTGAAGGAATTTCGAATTCAAGATGCTGCATTTCGCCCTTATTTTCCATTATCAGCATTTCGCCTTTGCGCTGGGTTACCAAATCTATAACGCGGCCACTATATTCAGTTGGCACATCCACTACCAAATTTTCATACGGCTCGCATTTTTGACCATTAATTTCTTTAGTGATTACCTGCGGCTGTCCTACGGTTAGTTCATACCCTTCGCGACGCATAGTTTCCACCAAAATACTGAGATGCAAAATGCCACGCCCGTATACCATAAAGCTATCCGCACTGTCGGTTTCAGAAACGCGTAAGGCAAGATTTTTTTCCAGTTCCTTCTCCAGGCGGTCTTTTAAATGGCGGGAGGTAACAAATTTGCCATCTCTGCCAAAAAACGGCGAATTATTGATGCTGAACTGCATATTCATGGTAGGCTCATCCACATTAATCAATGGCAATGCTTCAGGGTTTTCAAAATCTGCCAGCGTTTCTCCGATATTAAAACCTTCAATACCTACTACTGCGCAAATATCTCCTGCTTTTACTTCGCTCACTTTCTTTTTTCCCAAGCCTTCAAAAACATATAATTCTTTTACGCGGCTCCTTTGAACTGTGCCATCTAGTTTCATCAAAGACAATGGCTGATTTTCTTTTATCACGCCGCGGGCTACTTTTCCAACAGCTATCCGGCCCAGGAATGATGAATAATCAAGCGAAGTAATCTGCATTTGCAAGGTGCCTTCTTCCGCTGATGGAGGTGGTACTTTTTCCAGAATTGTATCTAATAAAGGAAAAATATTTTCAGTTGGCGTTAGCGAAGTATTCATCCATCCTTGTTTGCTTGAGCCATAGATGGTTGAAAAATCCAATTGTTCTTCAGTGGCATCCAGGTTAAAGAAAAGTTCAAAAACGGCATCATGTACTTCATCAGGACGGCAGTTCGGCTTATCCACTTTATTAATCACCACAATCGGGCGAAGACCTAACTGTAATGCTTTTTGTAAAACGAATCTTGTTTGTGGCATGGGGCCCTCAAAGGCATCCACCAACAGCAACACTCCATCGGCCATTTTTAATACTCTTTCTACTTCACCACCAAAATCACTGTGGCCGGGAGTATCTATTACGTTTATTTTAACTCCTTTGTAGGTAACAGAAATATTTTTACTAAAAATAGTAATACCTCTTTCCCGTTCAAGATCATTATTGTCCATAATCAACTCTCCTGATTCCTGGTTTTCTCGAAAGATGTTGGTACTGTGCAGGATTTTGTCAACCAGGGTAGTTTTGCCGTGGTCAACGTGTGCAATTATTGCGATATTTCTGATATCCATATTTTAATTTAAGCATCCGGAAAAACCGGAAAATTTTTTGAGGGTGCAAAGTTACTTCAATTCACTTTCTTAGCAAGGGAGAATGAGAAACTTATACTTACATCAAGTTAAAATATCTCCGATCATTTGGTTAAAATTTCTCTATTTTGCTTATTTTTATTATTGACTACCCAATTCTAATGCTTCACTAACAACTGCTTCACATGAAATTTTCATCATTATCCCTGTTTCCGGTTTTCAATCTTTTTTATCCGCACACTTGCATTGGTTGCGGTAGCGACGTAATTGAAAAAAGTAACTTTTTATGTATTGAATGCCTCAATGATTTGCCCCGCACTGATTTTGCCATGCATAAAAATAACCCGGTTGAGAAAAAATTCTGGGGAAGATTGGCGCTGGCTTCAGCAATGAGTGAGTTTTATTTTGCAAAAGGGTCCATGGTTCAAAATATGATTCATGAATTTAAATACCGCGGCAATAAAAAAGCCGGATTTTTTTTGGGCACGATGATGGGTAATAGTCTGTTAAATAGTAACCGGTTTCCCGTCGATGTATTAATTCCTTTGCCTTTATTTGAAAAAAAAGAAAAAATGCGGGGATTTAACCAGTCCGAAATTCTTTGCCGCGGAATTGCTCACGTTCTTGAGAAGCCGATCATCAAAAATAATGTGATTAGAAAGGTTTTTACAGAAACGCAAACTAAAAAGCACAGGGTGGAGCGTTGGAAAAATGTTGAAGAAATTTTCTTTATAAAAAATCCGGAAGACCTGGAAGGAAAGCACATTTTGCTGGTAGATGATGTAATCACAACAGGCGCTACCATTGACGCCTGCGGCACTGAAATATTAAAAATAAAAAACGTGGTACTTAGCGTGGCTTCACTGGCCATCGCTTCAAATTAAAGTGCAGTAAAGCAATCAATAACCCAATTTTTATTTTTGTTGCAACAAAAAAGGGAACCGGATTCCCGATTCCCTCACTTAGATTTTTTTAGGAAAATTTATTTTGCAGTTCCCATTTTTGCCTCGATGGAAAGGGTAGCATGAGGCACAGCTCTTAATCTTGCCTTATCAATCAATTTGCCTGTAACGCGGCAGATTCCATAAGTTTTGTTTTCAATCCTCATCATGGCCTTTTCGAGGTGATCGATAAAAGTTATCTGACGGCTGGCCATCTGGCTTAATTGTTCCCTTTCCATGCTGAGGCTACCGTCTTCCATAGTCATGTACCGGTTATCACTTTCATCGCCGCCCATTTGGTCTTTGCGGGTTATTAAGCCCTGTAAATAACCAAGTTCCTTTTTGGCGGTTTCTAATTTACGGGTAATCAGGTCTCTGAATTCCTGCAATTCGCTATCGCTGTATCTCATAGTGGGACCGTTGTTTTCAGGTGGATTTTGATCTAACACAGATTTGGTAAATTCAGGCTCATACTTTCTCGCTTTCTCCGTATTGGTTTTTGGCATCACAAATTCCTTTTTGGTTTTCTTTTCTTCTTTACCTTTTTCTTCTTTTTTCACCTTAGCAATTGCTTTTTTCAATTCTTCTTTATGTTTGTCGGCGTTGTTTAAAGACGCTTTGGTAACTGATTTTGACGGTACAGATTTAGCATCAGAATTGTTTTTAGCGAGAACTGGCTTTTTTTCCGGTGCTTTTTCTTTTTTTATTGGGTTTTTTTTCGTGTTCAAAACTGGTTTTTTTTCTGTCGATTTAATTTGGGCTGCCTTTTTATTGGCAACTGCTTTTTTCGGAGGTTTCGCGGTTTTTTTCGCTGCGCTGTTTTTTCCTTTGCTCAACGCTGAAACCTGTTTTTTTATGGTTGTCTTTGAATTTTTATCCGATTTTCCTTTAGCAACTTTGGCTGCCTTTGCATTTTTAGCGAGTGGCTTTTTTGCAACTGGTTTTTCTTTCGGCTTCGCAGCTTTTGCTGTACCTTTTTTGGCAGGAGCTGATTTAGCACCAGATTTTCCGGTTGTAGATTTCGATGCAACAACGGTTGCTTTTTTCTTAGTTGCCATAAAATTTAATAGCTTTTTTTAGAAATTTTTACTGTAAAAGTGTCATTGTTGACATCTATTATTATGCCATCTGGAATTTCGGAGGAATATTCAATCCTGTCTGCCAAAATTTCGGCGCAAATATACTCATTAAATTCAGTAATTATATCTTTAAGCCCCTCTTTTTCCTGCACTTTTAGCAGTATTTTATCAGTTAATTCAAAATCGTTTTCTTTTCGCAAATTTTGAATCCGATTTACAAATTCTCGTGCAAATCCTTCCTTTTTCAATGTATCATTAATTTCAAGATCGAGCGCTACCGTAAGGCTGCCTTTTACCGCCACTTCAAAGCCTGGAATTTCATTTGTGCTAATCTCTATATCCTCCTGCGAAATGGTAATTGATTCATTTTCACCCAGTTCGAGCAAATAATCGCCCTGCTGTATGGTATTAATGGCATTATCATCCAGGTTTTGAATGACCATTGCTGCCAATTTCATTTTTGATCCCAACCTTTTTCCAAGGGTTTTGAAATTCGCTTTGGCCTTCTTTTTTATAAAGTTAGTATCACTTTCCAGTATTTCAATCTCCTTTATATTTGTTTCAGTTTTAATAATATTCTCCACGAAGCTAATTTCTTTCTCAAAATCCGGGTAGATGGCGGGGATTATCACTTTTTGTAATGGTTGTCTTACTTTGATGTTAACTTTTTTACGTAAAGACAGGATTAAAGAGGAAATATCCTGGGCCAATTGCATCCAGGATTCAAGTGGCTTATTAATATTCTGTTCATCGCAAACAGGAAAATTTGTCAGATGAACGGAGCGCTCTTTGTTTTTTTGAGTCACCGAATTCAAATTGTTGAAAAGCCAATCTGCAAAAAAAGGTGCTATGGGCGCCATAAGCTCGCTTAAAACTTCCAGGCAGTAATACAGCGTCTGGTAGGCAGAAATCTTGTCCTTTTCTCCTTCAGGATTATCGGGGCTTACCGGTTTCCAAAACCTGCGGCGGGAAAGCCTTACGTACCAATTACTTAAATGTTCGTCTAAAAAATATTCGATTGCCCGCCCCGCCTGTGTAGGCTCGTAATCGTCAAAAGCGGTGGTAACCTCTTTTATTAATGAATTCAGGGAAGACAATATCCATTGATCCAGTTCGGGCCTTTCGTGGATAGGGATAGGCTCATTTCCAAAATCAAAGCCGTCAACATTGGCATACAGGGCAAAAAACTGGTAGGTATTGAATAATGTGCCGAAAAATTTGCGCTGAACTTCCTTAGTTCCTTCAGTATCAAATTTCAAATTATCCCACGGCGAAGCGTTCGTAATCAGATACCACCGCGTAGCGTCGGGGCCAAAAACTTCAAGGGTCTCAAATGGATCTACCACATTACCCACCCGTTTGCTCATTTTGTTTCCGTTTTTATCCAAAACCAGACCGTTGCTTACAACAGTCTTATAAGCTACACTGTCAAATAACAAAACTGCCAGGGCATGCAAGGTATAAAACCATCCTCTCGTTTGGTCTACCCCTTCTGCAATAAAATCGGCCGGAAAATTTTTTTCAAATCGTTCTTTGTTTTCAAAAGGGAAATGCCATTGGGCATAAGGCATGGCGCCGCTGTCAAACCAAACGTCTATTAAATCAGGAACCCTTTTCATCGGTTTTCCTTCAGAAGAAACGAGAATGATATTATCAACATAAGGTTTGTGCAGGTCAGCAACCATTTTTTCTACCTGTGATTCAATATTCGTGTCGTTTTCGGGAACTATAAACCCTGCGTTAAAAGATTTTTTTATCTCACTTTTTAATTCATCTATTGAGCCAATGCATTTTTCTTCAGTTTGATCTTCGGTTCGCCACACAGGAAGAGGAGTTCCCCAGAAGCGGCTACGGCTCAGGTTCCAATCTACCATATTTTCGAGCCAGTTCCCAAATCTCCCTGTGCCCGTGGAAGCGGGTTTCCAATTAATGGTTTTATTCAATTCTACCATTCTATCCTTAACGGCAGTGGTTTTTATAAACCATGCATCCAGCGGATAATAAATTACGGGCTTATCTGTTCGCCAGCAATGGGGATAATTATGCTCGTATTTTTCTATCTTAAAAGCCCGGTTTTCTTTCTTCAACTTAACAGCTATATCCACGTTTACATCGGTATAATGTGGGTCATCTTTGTAATTTTTCACGTAGCGGCCGCTAAATTCCCCAACGCCATCAATAAATTTTCCTTCTTTATCTACCAAAATTAAAATCCCCAGATTGTTTTTCTTCCCAACTTTAAAGTCATCCGCGCCAAACGCCGGCGCAGTATGAACGATACCCGTACCGTCTTCAGTGGTGACGAAATCGCCCAGAACTACTTTAAATGGTTGGGCGCCGGGAGTGATTTCTTCAATTCTTTCCGCTGAATTTGCATCAAATGGCATCAATTGTTGATAACTTAATCCTTCCAATTCACTTCCTTTGAAAGTAGCAATTTTTTTCCACGGGATCAATTTGTCGCCTTCTTTATAATCAGCGAATGATCCGTTTTCTCCTTCTGCTTTAAAATAATTTGGAATTAAAACGGAAGCAAGGATGACGTTGATGGGTGAGTGAGTATATAGATTAAAAGTTTTTACCAACGAATATTCAATATTGGCGCCAACGGTCAGTCCGAGGTTGGAAGGCAAAGTCCATGGAGTGGTTGTCCAGGCAAGAAAAAAAATCGGCTCGTTTTTAGAAGCTTTAAATAGGAATTCAGATTTTTCACTTTTCACTACTTCAAACATCACCGTGGCGCTGGTATCTTTTACATCCTTATACGTACCCGGCTGATTCAGTTCGTGCGAACTTAAACCCGTGCCGGCAGCAGGAGAATAAGGCTGAATGCTCACGCTTTCATACAAATACCCTTTTTTATATAATTCTTTCAAACACCACCAAAGCGTTTCGATATAATCGTTTTCAAAGGTGATGTAAGGATGTTTTAAATCTACCCAATAGCCCATTTTTTGCGTTACTTCATCCCACTTGTCTTTGTATTTAAGTACCTCGCGACGGCAGGTAGCATTGTATTCTTCAACGGAGATAGATTTTCCAATATCTTCTTTGGTGATACCCAGCAATTTTTCAACGCCTAATTCTACCGGCAGGCCGTGCGTATCCCAACCGCCCTTGCGCCTTACCTGGAAGCCCTTCATAGTTTTATAGCGGCAAACCAAATCTTTTAAAGTTCTGGAGATAACATGATGAATACCAGGCATCCCATTAGCACTTGGGGGGCCTTCATAAAAGACAAAAGGCTGATTTCCTTCACGACCAGAGATGCTTTTTTGGAAAGTATTATCTGCCTGCCATGTTTCCTGAATGTTTTTTGCAATTTCAGTAAGATGCAGCTGTTTATATTCCGGATATTTTTGCTTCATTTTCTATTCTTCTCCGTTAATTTAAAAAGGATGCAAAGGTAAAGATTTTTAGGTGCAGGTTAGGGTCGCACGGGTTTTGAAAAATATTTAATATGAGCCAAAATAAAGTTGATTTTGTTTGTTAAAAACAACGGATTCTTAATGGATTTAAATTGTTTAGTCCTGAGGATCGCTTTGGCATTGTATTTCCTATTATAAATACTGTAGCCGTTGCAATATGAAGAACACCATTTTAGGTATTGAAGAATTAAAAATTTTGCATATACCTTGCAACAGGCAACAAAAGAGGCGAAGTTAATTCTTCGCCTCTTACATTTTTATTAAGATTTTGCCCTGTTTAACGGCAGTAAACGGAAAAATATCTTACGTTTTTTTTTTGCCCTTATCTGAAAAGTAATTCACAGGGCTTTATCCCGGTATGCTTTTTAAATGCGGTGGAAAAATGGGAAATGGAAGAATAACCCAAAGAGTCTGAAACTTCGGTTACCGTCAGGCCTTTTTCATACAAAAGATATTTGGCGTGTTCCATCCGCTGGCTTTGGAAAAAATCAAAGATCGTGGTGCCATACATTTCTTTGAAGCCTTTTTTCAAATAGCATTCGTTAATCGCAGCCTTGCGGCTTAATTCCCTTATGGTAAGGGGCTCGTTAATATGTTCGAGTAAGATTTTGCGGGCGAGAGAAATTTTTTCCCGATCTGCTTCATTTGTCAAAAATTTGCAACCTACGCTTTCCTCTTCTTCCCCACACATGCATTCGATGCTATATAGAAGGAGCATCTGGGTTTGGGCATTTACAAAAATATTTTCAAAACTATCAGAGTACCGGTGGTTCATCAAATCTTCCAACACGGTTCTTGTTTTGTTGCATAAAGGAAGTGTTCTGGTAAAGGAAGTGGTATGCCTGAAATTCAAAACATTTTCGGAAAAGTTACTCGTTCTCATTCCTTTTACAAACTGCGAAAGGTGGTCGGCATTGAAACGGAAATACCCGATATCCACCGTATCTACCAATTCACTACACAAATGCGATTGTGAATGTTTGCAAAAATTGCACTCGGTATCTTTTACCTTGCAATACCTGTTGCCTTCCATGCAAAACACTAACTCCAGGTTTCTTGATTCATGATCATCTTTGTGATAATTATAAATCAACATACCGGTTTCTTCAAATTCAAATTCAGGCATTTTGCGATACCGGTTGATAATATATTTAACGGATCCGGGAATATTTTGAGAATTTTGTTGCACTAACTCTAACTCCTCATGTTTTACGGGCTGGCCGAGCGCCAGGGATAAAATATTTTTTGAAGATTCCATAATAAAAAATATTGGAACGCAAAGATACTTCATTCAACGCAGAATGTAAACAACAGCACGATGCCACGCCTGTGAATTGGCGGCAAACAATCGTTGTCAGTTTGCAAAAAAAAGTATATTTTGTATAGCCTTTCAATTATTTGTATCTAAAACTTTTTTTGCGATGAAATCAGTCAATCGATGGTTGGAAGAATATGGCCAAAGTCATCAAAACGAAACTAATAAATCAATTCACTGGATTTGCGTTCCCGCAATTTTTTTCTCAATCGTTGGGTTGTTATTCAGCGTGAAGATTCCTATAATAGTAGCCTCCCACACGCTTAACGTTGCTATCATCGCCATTTTTTTAATCTTTTTGTATTACCTGCGGCTTTCAGTGGCTCTCGGCATAGGCATGTTACTATTTGGTGTGATTTGCCTTTTAATCTGCCATTTTATTGAAATGTACGTTCCGGTTCCTTTATGGTTAATTTGCATAATTATTTTTGTGCTGGCATGGATTGGCCAGTTTTATGGTCACAAGGTCGAAGGCAAAAAGCCTTCTTTTTTAAAAGACATCCAATTTTTATTAATCGGACCTATGTGGCTGATGAGTTTTATTTATAAAAAAATGAAAATTAATTATTAAGCCGGCTTAACGGGCGGAATTTTTTTTTATCTCATAAATAGATCTGTTTCTGCGAAATTATTTTTATCCTTGCCTGTTTTAGATATATCGGTTCACAATTATGACGAAAATACAATCGAAAAAGCCGACACGTGTGAGATTCTCAATCCTGGCTGCTATATTCATAAATGTGGTAATCAATTATATGGATCGAAGCAATATTTCGGTGGCTGCGCCAATGATTGCTGATGAATTTCATTTATCCACTGTAGAACTTGGCTACATCTTCTCTGCATTTGGATGGACTTACGCATTATTGCAAATTCCCGGAGGCATTCTTACTGACCGTTATGGACCAAGAATTATTTACACATTTAGCCTGATTCTCTGGTCTGTAGTCACCATCGCGCAGGGATTCGCCAGGGGCTTTGTTTCATTATTTGGTTTACGAATGGCTGTGGGCGTATTTGAAGCGCCTTCCTATCCGGCAAATAACCGGATAGTGACCAGTTGGTTTCCTGATAAAGAAAGAGCATCTGCAATTGGCGTGTATACATCAGGTCAATTTATCGGACTCGCTTTTTTAACGCCTTCACTTATCGCACTGGAACATTATGCCGGCTGGCAGGGCCTTTTCATTATCACAGGAATCGTCGGCGTATTATGGGGAATAGCCTGGTATATTTTTTACCGCGACCCGTCAGCGTCATCAAGAGTGAACCAGGCCGAACTGGATTATATCCGCGAGGGAGGCGCGCTGATTGAGCCGGAAAACAGGATGCAGAAAGAAGAACTGAACAAATTCCGATGGAAGGATTTGAAAGAAGTTTTTAGCCATAGAAAATTATGGGGTATTTATCTTGGTCAGTTTGCTGTTGGATCTGCTCTTTGGTTTTTTCTGACCTGGTTTCCCACTTACCTGGTTAAATACAGGCATATTGATTTTATCCAATCCGGCTTTCTCGCATCTATTCCTTTTCTTTCTGCCTTTGCGGGTATTTTACTGGCAGGCTTTTTATCGGATTATATGATTAAGAAAGGAGTATCCATGAGTGTAGCGCGAAAAACGCCTATCATCATCGGCCTGCTGCTCACTATCAGCATTATCGGCGCTAATTATGTAAGCAGCCCGGGGTTGATAATTTTATTTATGTGCATTGCTTTTTTTGGAAATGGGTTTGCCTCAATTACCTGGGTGTTTGTTTCTACGTTGGCTCCTGAACATTTAATCGGGTTGACAGGCGGCGTGTTTAATTTTTTTGGCGGCCTTGCCGGAATAATCGTGCCCGCTGTAATTGGTTATATTGTAACAGACAGCAATTTTACTCCGGCAATTATTTTAATTGGTGTGATGGGAATTTTGGGTGCAATGAGCTACGTGTTCCTGGTGGGCAAAGTGGAAAGGGTAAAAACTGATATCAAAAACAGGTAGTCCGCTTAAAATATTTTTACTTATACAAAATTTTTACAATGGCTAATTTCATTAGTTGCGATTGGGGAACGTCTGCTTTCAGGTTGCGCCTGGTGGAATATCCCTCCCTCACCATTTTGAAAGAAATAACTTCCGGCGAAGGTATCGCCAACACTCATGAATTGATGTTGAAAAGCCACTCAGAAAGATATCCATTTTACCAGGCAACTCTGGCAAAAGGAGTGGCAAAGCTGGCTGGTGAAAGCGGTCTTTCGCTATCAGGCATTCCTGTGATTATTTCCGGCATGGCAACCTCTTCACTGGGAATGATGGAACTCGACTATAAATGTCTGCCTGTTAAAACGGATGGCAGCGATTTATTAGTTCACATCGAAAATCCGTCGGCTGATTTTAAATATCCAATGGCGCTGATATCGGGTGTAAAATCTTCCGACGATGCCATGCGGGGCGAAGAATCGCTGGTAATTGGTAGCAATTTGGAAGAAACCGATAACGAGCAATTAATCATTTTACCCGGAACGCATTCGAAGCACGTAACTATAAAAAACGGCTTCATCGCGGATATTAAGACTTATATGACAGGCGAGATTTTTGAGTTGCTGGTATCTAAAAGCATCTTATCTAAATCAGTAAAAAGCGGGAGCGGTTTTTCAGCAACCGGTCAATCATGGTTTCAAAACGGCGTATGCGAAGGTGCAGAAAATAATTTTTTAAATGCCATTTTTCATGTGAGAACTATAAGATTGTTTAACGATATTTCATCAGAAGAAAACTATCTTTACCTCAGCGGATTACTTATCGGAAGTGAAATAAGTGTTTTAAAAGATAAGTCGTATAAAAAAATCGTGCTCGTTTCGGACGAACGTTTTTTGCCGCTTTATTCAGCCGCGCTTCATGCACTTCGTCCTGGTGAGAAGTTGTATCATCAAAAAGCAGAAACTGCCTTGGTAAAAGGACAATCCTTCATCTACGAAAAGTATTTTTCCAATTACGAATAATCGCATTTAATTTGAACCGGTAAAATAAAAATTGGAAATGTTTTTTCCTTTACTGGCCAAATACGTTCACGGGCTTTATAATCGGTATGGTAATAATTGTAGTAAATTCGTGCAAGGCTTTTTGATAATAAACGGGCAAACTCCGCTTGCAAAAGAGTTTTAAAAATTATATGGAAAATAAAAAGACTTTAGTATTAGGCGCCTCTTCCAATCCTGCACGGTATAGCTTTCTGGCGATAAATAAACTTCGAGCTGAGGGCCACGATGTGGTGGCAATCGGCAGGCGTACCGGCAAAGTAAATGATGTAGAAGTAATTAACACCGAAGTGCCTATTGAAAATCTTGATACCGTAACTCTTTATCTTAATGCCAATAATCAAAAGCCTTATTACGACTACATTCTAGCTCAAAAACCAAAACGCATCATCTTTAATCCGGGCGCAGAAAATGAGGAGCTGGAAAAGCTCGCAAGTGAAAACCACATCGATACGCAACACGCATGTACGTTGGTTTTACTAAGCACCCGCCAGTATTAATACCTTTTTAGCAGGTATTTTCACGCAACTTTCAGCAAATCAATGATTTTTTCATTGGGAGTGAAATATTTCGGACCAATTGTCGTTTTAATTGCATCCAAGATTTTAAAAATAAAAATCCTAACTATGAAAATCATGTACAATTTGGCCGCTATAACTGCGCTCATCATGCTTTCATATTGCGGCTATTCACAATCGGTGCCAGGCAAGCATAATTATTTCTATAAATACGCATCAAGAATACAAACGCCTGAAGAAGAGCTCAGCAAAGCTTTCGCCGTTGCCGAGGGCAGCAAGGTAAAATTACATTTTGGCGATTTGGCTTTCAACGGGATTGTTACCTCTTCGATAAAAAGGTACGACAGCCTTTATACAGTAATTGTAAAATCTCCCGCACTGGACAATACAATTCTTGCAATTTCCAAAAGAATTAATAGCGATAAAACCATCACCTATGTCGGCAGAATGATTAATAGCAATTATGCCGATGGGTATCAATTAAAAAGGGAAGACAATGGCGCTTATGCCATGCATAAAATTCAAACTGATGCACTGATAGAAGATTTTTAAAACTATATGCCGTTGCCCTAACAGCGGTAAATAAAAATTCCTTACCATGAAAAAGTTTCTACCTGTAATCCTTATTTCCATTTTTCTAATTTCTTTTAAAACCTATTCATTGCCCAAGCTCAGCAGCTTTCCTTCCGCCAAAGCCACCATCTTTTTTGATTTCGATGGGCAAACCGTAACCGGAACTTCATGGAACGGGGGAGCTACTTTTTATTGCCAGCCGGCAGTGTTAAATGATGATCAAATCACCAATATTTTTAACCGGATTTCTGAAGATTATCGCCCTTTTAATATTAATATTACTACAGATTCTACAATGTTTTTGGCGGCTCCGCTGGCACAAAGAATCAGAATTATTGTAACGCCCAGCAGCGACTGGTATGCCGGAAATGTGGGTGGGGTGTCTTTTACAGGCTCGTTTGTTTGGGGCGATGATACGCCGGGATTTGTATTCACCAATAAGCTCGGAAATGTTCCAAAACTAATTGCAGAATGCTGTACCCACGAAAGTGGCCATACTGTGGGTTTGTCTCACCAGGCAAAGTACAGTGACAATTGCAATTTAGTTTCAACCTATAATGACGGAACCGGACTGGGCGAAACAAGCTGGGCGCCCGTTATGGGAAATAGTTATTACCGTAATTTATCCGGATGGAACAATGGGCCAACACCTTATGGCTGCACATCAGACCAGGATAATCTTTCCATCATTACATCCCGAAACGGGTTCACGTACAGGCAAGACGATCACAGTAATAACCCAGCAGACAATCCGACATTATTATCCGTGAAGAATACTGAATTTTCATCTGAAGGAATTATTACCACAAATACAGATAAAGATGCTTTCAAAATAAATCTGCCAAAGAATGGCCTTATAAAAATAGCGGCAAATCCTTATTCGGTGGGCCCGGACAATGAAGGCGCTGACCTGGATATGGAGGTAACACTGCTCAACAGCGATATGAATGTGGTACAGGTTTACAGCCCGCAAGATAAACTTGACGTATCAATAGACACCACTTTGATGGCCGGTGATTATTTCCTGGTGGTGAAGGGATCAGGCAATGCCAACACAAGCAATTATGGAAGCCTTGGCTCCTACAGGTTGGCAGGCACCTATTCGCCGTTGAGCATTACTCCTATTAGCCAGGTATTGCTTTCAGGCGAAGTTGAAAAAGATAAGCATGAATTAAAATGGAGCATCATTGCCGACGAGGCCATCAAGTCTTTGACGCTTGAAAGCTCTTCGGACGGTGCGATATTTAATACACTTACCAATTTATCCACTGCAGAAAAGAGTTTCAGTTATGAGCCATTATTAAATGAAAATATTTTTTACAGGCTTAAAGTGATTTCAGTAACGGGCCAGGAAAGTTATTCCAATATTGTTCCTTTAAAAAGTGCAACAGGAAAAAAAGGCTTGATTCATATAACATCAACCGTAACTTCTGACATTACTATCACAGCGCCTCAAAATTATCAATACCAGCTTGCCGATATGGGCGGACGCATCATAAAGACTGGAAAAAGCGAAGCTGGCGTATCCAATATTAATATTAAAAATTCTCCTAACGGAATTTATATACTTCAAATCATTTGTAATTCCCAGAAAACAACACAACGGATTTTAAAACTGTAAGGTAGATTCATGTGTAAGTTAGGGGGCAGCGTTAGGGGCTGTCCCCTTTTGTTTTTATAGAAAAAAATTTCTAAAAATTTATCGGTGTACTGTAAATAGTGAATCAACATTTATAAAATATCGGTACTTTTAATAAACCTTATTTTATGTTATGGAGAAAATTTAACGGAGAGTCTATCGAACTTCCCATCAAAACTGCTGTTGAAAAAGCCATTCAAAGAGAAACCGAAGCAGGCAATAAACTGAAAGTATGCATCGGCACCGACAGCCAGGTAAAAAGCAAAGAGACTGAATTTGCCACTGTGATTGTTTTCCTTCGTCAGGGCCGTGGCGGCTTTATGTTTATCCACAACGAAAAAACAGAACAGAAATACAGCCTCAAAGAACGCATGCTGGTAGAAGTGGCTAAAAGCATTGAAATAGCGTATGAATTATGCGACCTGTTCACTACTTATGATGTGGATATGGAAGTGCATGCCGACATCAATACCAATCCTCATTTCAAAAGCAATGAAGCTTTGCGGGAAGCAATGGGATATATTTTGGGAATGGGTTTTGCTTTTAAAGCTAAGCCGGAAGCCTTTGCCAGCAGTTGCTGCGCAGATAAAATGGTGAATTAGGATTAGTTTTTAGCCTAATATCCGCTTTACATTATGCAAAGATTAGTTCTCCTTCTTATCCTGTTTATTGGTTTTTCTCTCCTCATATTGTTTAATAAATACAGGGATTCGCAAACCGGCTTCCTTATTCGCTTTGCATGGTTTGCAATTTGTATGGGCAGCTTTTTCTATTTTTTCAGTTTTCGTTTTAGCCTGGCCGTCAACATTTTTATGGCTGTTGTGTCTGTTGGAGGCCTTCTTTATTTTGGATACAATCTCAAAAAAAATATGGACAAATAATCCTCATCGCTTACTCAATCCCTGAAAATCAAACACCCATCGCCGTAACTTAAAAACCTGAAATCGTGGCTCAAAGCATACTCATAAATCTTCTTCCAGTTTTCTCCAATGAAAGCTGAAACCAGCAAGAGCAAGGTTGATTTAGGCTGATGAAAATTGGTGATGATACACCGCGTGATTTTGAAGTTGTATCCCGGTGCAATAATTATTTGCGTCTGAATAAGAAGCCTTTCTGTTTTTTTAATAATTAAATAATTCAATAAAGAAGTTAATGATTCTTTAGCAGACAATTTCGTTTTTAATAATTCGCCCTCATACACTTCCCATTGATTTATTTTTAATTTTTCAAATTCGATTTCAGGATGCAGAAAAGCCTTTAAGCCCATCCAGTAAAGGCTTTCAACAGTTCTTACCGAAGTAGTTCCCACGCAAACAATATCATTCGGAATATGCTGGATTAATTGCTCAATAAATTTTGCAGAAACGTCAATCCATTCCGCATGCATTTCATGGCCTTCCATTTTCTGTGCTTTCACAGGCTTAAAAGTTCCGGCGCCTACATGCAGCGTTACAAATCCGGTTTCAATTTTTTTATTTTTTAATGAAGAAAAAATGGATTCCGTAAAATGCAAACCCGCCGTGGGTGCGGCTACCGAGCCCTCATAATGCGAGTAGATGGTTTGATATTTTTCCGAGTCGCTTTCTTCTACTTTTCTTTTTATGTAAGGCGGAAGCGGTGTTTGGCCAGCGTGCTCCATGATTTCGGCAAAAGAGTAATTACCCGGATTCCAGGATAGCTGAACCACATAAGCATCGCTTAATTTTTCTATAAGTGAAGCTTTTAAAGTGATTTCATTTCCTTCAATAAAAAATTTTTTCAACAGAAATTTTTCTTTCCATTTTCCTGCTCCACCAATCATGCATTTCCAGCTTGTTGAATTTTTTTGCTGAAGCACTACAGCATAATCATTTATCTTCTCATAAGGTTCCAGGCAAAAAATTTCTATTACACCCCCTGTTGGTTTTTGAAAAAGAATGCGCGCTTTTATTACTTTAGTATCATTAAAAACGAGAAAAGAATCCTGTGGCAAATACTCCGCTACATTTCTATAAATATCTTCTGAAATTTTTTGATTTTTATAAATCAGTAATTTGGATTGGTCCCGTTGTGCTAAAGGATAAATGGCAATTTTTTCTTCAGGGAGATGGTAAGTAAAATCATCTATCGTCAAATCTTTTGGATGCATGATGCAAAGGAAACAAAAAAAATTTTTGAAAATGGGCTTCGCTTTGAATGAACAAACCAACTCTCAATTTTTATTTTAGCGCTAGCATTTTTGGAAATAAAAATCATTCCATCACAGAAGACATTTTGCGCAAACTAAATCTGCTTTATTTGTTCATTTACTATAACTGTTTTCTGCCCGAAAAAAAATTTTGTAAAATACCCAGCGTTTCGTTTTTAATTATCGTATTAGATATAACAGCAACCGCGCGGGCTGGAATACTAATTAAATAATTAAACAAAAACTTTAAATGAAAAATAAAAAATCAATCCTTGCCCTTGCAATTGCCTGTGCATTTGCTTTTGCCTCCTGCGATAAGAAGGTGGATGGCCCTTCACTTACGCCCGCTCAAAAAGCGCTCACCGGAAGGGTATGGCAATTGCAAACATTGACGGTTCCTTTTACGAGCGACCCGACAAAAGACAGTTCTATCATTCAGTCCTGCGCAGACAGCGCCTTACTGGCTTTTGATTATTATGGACAGTTTCAATTTGCCGATCGTTCAAAAAATGGTTGTGATTCGGTAGCGGTGCCTTACGACAAAGGCATTTGGGCGCTTTCTTCAGACAACGATAGTTTGCTTTTAAAAGGAACAAGAACTTTTGCATGGAAATTGGAAACGCTGAACGACTCTTTAATTGTAGCAACATTTAAAGACAGCGTGTCGCCTACAGAACATTGGTTGAAAAAAATTACATTGAAATAGGTAAACCCCAAATAACGCCGGAACGAAAATGTTAAGACAAATTTGACATTCCGGCGTTATTTTACACCGATCAAAATATAACCTTTGCAAAATTTGCTTTTTCCTTGCAGCAACATGAATTAAACGATATAATTTCTGCCTGTAAAACGAATAACTCCATAGCCCAGGAAAGGCTATACAAGCATTATTTCGCCCTGATGTATTCAATATGCAAAAGCTATTCTGAAAATCAGCAAACCACCATCAGCCTGGTTAATGAAGGTTTTTTGAAAATATTTATGAATATCAATTCTTTCGATGTAAAAAAAGGAAACTTTGAAGGTTGGGCAAAAAAGATTGTAACTAATACAGCGATTGATTATGCACGTTCTGCAAAAAACAAAAGCCATTTTTTGCAGCTCGAAAATGAGGAACCATTGCATAATGCTTTGAGCGAAAAGCCTGCGACGCATATTGAAGAAGAAGTATTGTTTTTAATAAAAAAAATGCCGCCGGTAACGCAGCAGGTATTTTCGATGCATGTTTTTAAAGGGTATTCTCACAGGGAAATTGCTGAAATGCTTAATATAGCAGAAAGCACTTCAAGATGGCATGTGTCTGAAGCAAGAAAAAATCTGAAGCAACAGGCTCATAAAATTTTTTAAAATGGAAGACAATAAAAAACATATTGACGAAATGCAAAAGCTGGCCGACGAAGGCTGGAAGCAAATGCATGAAACCTTGCGTCAGCATGGCCTTACTTCTGATATAGTTCCTGGTTCCACCTCAAAAAGAAAAATATTTTTTTTATCACTTGCTGCCTGCCTGATTTTATTTTTAACTATCTATATCCCTTACAACCTAAATCATACCAAGCTTTTAAACACACGCCTGCAAACAAATTATTCATCTTCATCATCTAAATCATCTTCATCAACAAAAACGCATCAACCGGGTCAAAGCAATAGGAATGCAATTTCTTATGAAGATAAAAACACAGAACCGCTAAGCATCCAACAAAAAATACTGGTTCATCAAAAAATCAATAACGAATATTTAAGATTCCGGGAGCGTCAAATTTCGGAAGCGCTTCAACATGAAAAAAGATATTTCCTGGAAAAGTTTTTGATAGAAAAGCCTGAACCGGTTAAAATACAGCCGTGCGATAACCTCATAGATTCAACCATTGAAATAGAAAAGACATTACCTGTTCAGAAAAAAACAGAAAAAACTTCAGCTAAAAAAGTGAGAATATTTGCGGGCGCAGGAATCAATATTTCACCCGCCACACATGATATTCCACAATCATTTAATTTGAAAAACTGGAACGTGCATCCTTCAGTGACCGTGGTGATTCCGCTGTCGAAAAAATTTAGCATTCACACGGGCTTATCAGCGTTTTCGACCATCAGTGGCAGGGAAGTAAGTACCAAGGAGAAAGAGCTTGTTACTAACCTAAGCCCTGATGTATATTATAACATCAAAACTACCAGCATCGTAAAAGCTTCCTATTTTGACATGCCGGTAACGCTTCATTATTCAATAAATAAAAATTGGTCTGTGGGAAGTGGTTTGCAACTTTCAAGATTAAATAAAGTAAAAATCAAAGAAGAAAAGGAAAGTTTTGGTTATAATAATGCCTTGTATGCCGCTACAATAGACCAATACAATGCTTCTCCGATGATTGCCAGGGCTGCATTTCAAAAGAAACTTGAAATCAAAAAGATTGATCCGCGCTTTATTGTAGAAACTAATTTTGAAAAAGGCTCGTTTCTTTTTTCAGCAGGATATTATTACAGCCTCGATAAGACAATCATTTTAAAAGATGGCTATAACAGCAGCCACCAATATAGAAATGAATATTTTAAGTTAGGCCTTCAATACAAAATTTGCGCAGGCAAATAAAAAATTTTTAAAAAATTTATTTCAAATAGCCCTTTCGCTCACATAATGATGAGTTCATTTTTATCTAATCTAAATGCTTCTCTGTAAAGGTTTCTTACTACGTTAAGCCATTTTTGTTTGCGATCATCTTTATTCCCAAACTATCTTTTATCTGCTCATTAGAAACCTGGCTTATTTGTGCGTTTACTGAAAAGAAAAAAAATTATCAGAAATAAAAGCAGGAGCAATCACATCCCTGGCCATAATTGAAGAAGCGAATCTGTGCAAAAAAATTTTTATTCCTCATTATAATAAATAACCTGTTTATTTTTTTCTGTATTTTTTTCGTGGATGTTTTTTAGCATGATGGATAGAACCGATATAGATTTCTTTTTTTCGTTTATTTATTTTGTAGACTATCAGGAATGGAAAAATATCTACCTCTGCTTCTCTGAATTTATTGCCCTGCTGCCATAAGCTTCCGGATGAAGAAGTATTTCTTCTATTTTATTTCTGACTGCTTAAAGAAAACGCTCACCCAATCCTTTCTGCCTGTCTTCATACCATTCGTAAGCCTCGTCATAATCTTGTTTTGTTAGAGGGTGAAACCGGCAAGTATAACTCATTATTTTTTGCTTTTCCCACTTCTGTATGCCCGCCTTGCTCCTGCTTCCATTTCCTCAAGCGTGATACCTTTTACCTCGCCACTTTCCATTTCCGAAAAACGGCTGTTCATTTCAGCAATGTACATGTCGCTATCCCACCATGGTTCTTCGCGGGCAAAAGTCTTTACCACATTTAGCACAGCTTCTTTTTGCAGCACAGTTAACTGGCCTAAATACCGGGTAATCTCTTTATCTAATGTTTTTACAGTTTGCATCAATTATTGGGTTTGAAACAAATTTACTTTTAAATTTTCACTCCTAGTTCGCCACCTGTTCTCATTCCGAATTTGCACAATCAATTAAGAAAAAAAATATTTCACAGTAATTCATCAATTCTCACAAACCCATATCCTTTCGACTTCAAGTCAGTTATCAATTCCGGCAACTTCCAATAAAATTTATCAGTCCGCCGTGGGTCCGTTCCGATATGAATCAATAAAATAAATCCGTTCAGGCCATTTGAGGAATTTACTTCGTATTGCAAAATAGAATCCATTATCGCCTTGCTGCTAAAATATCTTTTTCCCATTTCGGGAAATGTATAATCTGCATTGCTGTAAGTGCCCGGCGTAAAATTAACGAGTTGCAATCTCAAATTTTTTGTCCATGCGGAAATAGAATCGTTGTACCATTCAAACGCCGGTAAATAATAATGCGCCTGGCTTTTTTCAATTCGCCATTTTGCCAATTCTTTATAAGCATTATTTAAATCATCAGTAAATTGTTTTTGTGTTACCAATAAACTATCTCTTTTTATCCAGTCGCAATACAGTATATGCTTATCAGAATGCGAGCCCATATAGTTTCCGTTTTTAATCAATTGCTGAATTGTTCCTTTAAAATCTTTATTCCGGTAAAAATTTCCGGTTAGAAAAAAAGAGCCATGTATATTTTCTTTCTTTAAAGTTTTTACGATAAACTTTCCTCCATCGCCGAAACTGTCACCTGTAAAAACCAGCGCTATTTTTTTTAAAGTGGTATCGCCGCGGATAATGCCGCCGTAAGAAATTATTTTATTTTTTTTTTTGAAAGATCTTTGGCCTCAGCTTCCTTGGCAGCTAATAAATAAACCAAAGATGCCGTCCCATCCATAGTGGGTTCGTTGCTGCTGTAATCGCCGTAGTCGTCATGATAAACGGCGAGGTCGCTTTGAAACGCTGCATATTCATCAGGTTCATGCAATGAAATGCCAATCAGATTTTTATAGATGGTTGTATAAACCGGGCCATCCACCAATCCACCATAAATCGGGTAATGGCCGATATGTGTAAACGCAGAATGTGGATCCGCAGGCGTATCGCCCCACGAAGGCAATCCGTACACCATGCTTGTTCCCCACGGATTGCAGCCGAAAAGCCAGTCAATATTTGCTTGTGCTAATTCGCTGAAACTATTGTTTCCACTAAGTTTTTGATACCACAAACATTGGATCGCTAACGAAGTGGTCAGGTTGTTGCTGCACCAGATAAAAGGCACGCCGCGATAAAAAGCATTTTCTTTTGCGCGCTTCCACACATCTTCAATTCCCTGTTTATAATAACTGATAACCGAATCTTTTTTACTTCCTTTCAATTGTTTTGCGAGCTCGTAATGGCCTAGATTAATGAAAGGATAATATTGATAATGGTTGGCAGTATCACGATAAAGCCACGGGGTAACTTTTTCATTCTGCGAATATTTAAAGGAAGAATCCAGTAGATTTTTGAGCTTTTTATTTCTAAAATATTTCTGCGAATTAGAGAGCGATGCAAAGCCCAGTTCCATATCATCTGTCCAGTTATCTTCTGCATAGATGTAAGGCGATACCACAGAAACCGTTTGAGTTACGCCCGGTTTTATCAACGCGTAATTGATAGCAGAATACGCATGATTGATTAATTTTTTTGCATAGCCCGGCTCGGTTTTATCAAACAAAACGGCGCCCAAAGAAAAGGCGCTTGCGAACTTTGCCGCCGTAGAACTTGTGCCAGTTGTGTGATTCATAAATTTACCTCGTTGCTGCGGCAACCCGTTTATAAAATAGACCGGGCGCTCATAGCCTTTGCCATAAAAAGAATCTTCTTTTGGGATGCGCATGCCCTGGTGGTCGCGGTCATCGCCAAGCTGGTTGAACATCCAATCTGGTTTCGGATGCATTTTCAACAACCAGTCGAGCCCCCATTTTGCTTCATCCAATACATCCGGTATTCCGTTTTTTCCATCCAAACCATTCGCTTCTTTCTTATCGGAAAAAACATTGGGGAAATCGCGGTAAGCGGCCAGCAAATGATACGTTGCATTTGCCGAAGTAGTTGAATATTGCAAATAATCAGAAGCATCGTGCCAGCCGCCCACTACATTGATGTAAGTGCTGTCGGGCATGGGGCCATACATCGTGTAGCCGTCATGCGTATGGCATGAATCTTTCAAAAAAGGATTAAAGCTGCTTCGCTGCTGGCGCAAATAAAAAAGGCAGAAATCGGCGGTTCCTTTGTAAACATCGGCATTAATTTTAAAAGCCGGCGAAACCGCATTTCCCGCTTTTAGAAAATATTTTCCAGGTGTATGAAAAGAAGAAAAATTAAGACGGTAAGTATTTGTAAAAGGGCCGTAAGCGCCAAAAGATTTTCCTGCCTCGCTTTTAAACACACTGTTTCCTGAAGCAGAATCGATAAGCTCAAAATAGTTGATAGCCACATTATCCTTACTGCACCACACTGCTACCTTAATGCCATCTGGCGTATATCCCAATTGATTAATCCTTATCCATTGATTTGAATTTTGCTTTGGTGAAAAAGAAAAAATAAATCCAATGCATAAAAAAAGTAAAATTATTTTTATAAAAGAAAATCGATTGTAAAAAAGTCTTTTAATCATAATTCAGGCATTTATTTATGATTTGCAAATTGTAAAATAAAAATCTGTATTATTTATTTGTTTACACGATAAACCTCAACTAATAGCTTTTACTTTTTTAAAAAGTAGAAATTACTTCGCCATTTAGCACTGTGTATTTTGGTTGAAAATCTTCTGAAAAAATGGTCAGGTTTGCTTTATAGCCAGGTTCGATTTTACCCCTGTCCGAAAGCCTCATTACTTTGGCAGGATAGGTAGAAGCCATGCGCAACGCCTCATCTAAAGGAATTTGAGCATGTGCTACACAATTCTGTACGGCTTTCAGCAGCGTTAATTTAGAGCCTGACAAAGTTCCGTCGGGAAGGGTAAAGCGGTCTTCTTTTTCCACGTGTTGATAAGGTCCGTCAGCAACCGGCGCCACAGCATCCGTTATGAGGAACAATCTATCGCCCATTATTTTTTTACTGATTTTGAGCGCATTAAAATCCACATGAATTCCGTCGGCAATAATGCTTGCATATGCATTTTTAGAAAGGTAAATTGCGCCAGGCAATCCTGTATCACGGTGATGCATAGACGACATTGCGTTAAATAAATGAGTAGTGGTAGTAATGCCCTTGTCAAAGCCTTTTACTGCTTCTTCAAATGTTGCATTGCTGTGACCGGCAGAAACCACCACCCCATTTTCAAGCAGCAATTTTATGATTTCTTCGTCTACCATTTCTGGCGCAAGTGTCATTATTTTTAAAGCTCCATCAGCAGCTTTTAATAATTCTTCCACTTCCATTTTTTCGGCGCGTTTTATATATTCTTTTATATGCGCGCCGCGTTTTACAGGATTGAGATAAGGGCCTTCAAAATGCAAACCCAAAACGGCGGGAAGAGGATTTTCTTTCACCACTTTAATTGCCTCACGAAAAATTTCCATCGAATTAGTGGCGAGGGTAACATAAAAGCCTGTAGTGCCGACACTGAGCAGGCTTTCGGTCATGGATTTTAAAGCGGGGGCGGAAGGCGAGTTAGAAAATAAAAACCCTCCTGCTCCATATATCTGTATATCAATTAAGCCGGGTGATATAATATAACCTGTACAATCAATTATCTTCGAATCTTCCGGAATTTGCTCCTTTGATGTAATCTCTTTTATGATATCATTTTCAACCACCAGCGCCTTTCCATCAATTTTGTCTTTCCCGGTATATATCGTTGCGTTTAAAAAAGTAGTCACCATTATCTGCTATTTACTATGCCTCAATGAAGTCATTTTTCCAGAATACGAAGGTATAAATATGCATGAAAGCGCATATAAAAGTAGACATTTTTAAATTGTCATTCAAACTTTTCAACATTTGCGGCATATTTAGACAATAAAAGTTGTTTAATGCCTTCCGAAAATTGCATGATTGAAAAAAATAACTGCAAATAAACGCAATTTCAATTTGGAATGACGGCTTTTTTGAAAAGGCTTGCCTCCACTGCTTATGGGCAGCTTTTTTCAACTAAATTTGCCAAATCATCCTGTTGCAAAACAGTAAATCTATTCTCAAATGAGTCAGCAACCCTTCCAAAAATTTATCAATCCAAAAAATAACGCTGCTGTAAAAGAAAAGCATAAGCAGGATAAGAAAAAAGCTAAAAAGCAAAGAGCCGCAGCAATTGAAAAACATTTTGAAGAAAAACGTGCCGCGCGAACAAGAGGCTTTGAACAAAAACCGGTTTCAGCAAAAAATAATAAAAAGCAGAAATATCCCCGGGAAAAAACAGAAATCATCAATAAAAGTGCTTCTACTGGCGACGCAGAAAAAAAGAATTTAGCACATGCAGAAATGCCTTTGAATAAATTTCTTGCCCATTGCGGTGTCACTTCCAGGCGGGATGCTGTTCAGCTAATTATTGACGGAAAAGTTACGGTAAATAAAAAAATAGTTACGCAGCCGGCATTTAAAGTAAATGAAAAGGATGATGTGGTTTACAATGGAAAAAAATTATTTGTTACCAAAAACCTGGTTTATATTTTACTGAACAAGCCAAAAGATTATATCACCACAACGGATGATCCGCAAAACAGAAAAACTGTTTTACAACTTACCAAAAGTGCAACTGACCAGCGTATTTATCCAGTAGGACGGTTAGATAGAAACACTTCCGGAGTCTTGCTGCTGACGAATGACGGTGAATTAACGCAAATGCTTACTCATCCCAGCTTTAATATCAAAAAAGTATATGAGGTAAAATTGGACAAGCCGTTAACTAGGGCAGATTTTGAAAAAATCTTAAATGGTTTTAAACTGGAAGATGGCGAAATTCATGCGGATGCGCTGGCGTACGCCGATGTAAGGGATAAATCAATTATCGGTATAGAATTGCACAGTGGCAGAAACCGAATCGTTCGGAGAATATTTGAATCATTGGGATATGAAGTGAAGGCATTAGACAGGGTGATGTACGCTAATCTTACCAAGAAAAATGTTGAGCGCGGCAAATGGAGATATCTTGGAGAAAAAGAAATCCGCCTTTTAAAATATATGAATCCCAAGAATAACAGAACGAAATAATAAAATATATCCTAAATCAGCAGCGTGAAAGCCCTTTCGATAATTTTTGAAAATGATGACTTTATTGCCATAAATAAAGAGGCTGGCATGCTTACCATTCCTGACAGGCACGACGATACACAACTTTCACTTTATAAGATTTTGAGCCGCAAATACGGCAAAATTTTTATTGTCCACCGCCTGGATAAGGATACCAGTGGTTTAATACTTTTTGCAAAAAATGAGAAGGCTCACAAATATCTTTCCCAGCTATTTGAACACAGAAAGATTGAAAAAAAATACCTCGGAATTGTAAACGGAAGTATGCCGGCAAGCCAGGGCGCTATTAATGAGCCGATTGCCGAACATCCGGTGAGGAAAGGCCAGATGATGTTGAATCAAAAAGGAAAACCTTCGCTAACCAATTACAAAGTGCTGGAGGATTACGGAATTTACTCTTTGGTTGAATTTGAAATACAAACCGGAAGAACCCACCAAATAAGATTGCACACAAAAAGCTTAGGGCATTCAATAATCTGTGACCCGGTTTATGGAAGCGATAAGCCCATTTTACTTTCTTCTTTTAAAAAAAAATATAGATTAAGCCACGGCGATTTGGAAGAACGTCCTATTATCAGCCGCCTCGCGCTTCATTCGCGCCGGTTGCATTTTAAAAATTATGATAATGAAGATTTCCTGATAGAAGCGTCTTTGCCAAAAGATATGAAAGCACTGCTGCAACAATTGAAGAAAAACAAACCTTCATCATAATATATTTCCCACCTAACGGGCAAACAGCTTTTCCGGAAATAAAAAAAGGATACAGTCGTTGAACAACTGTATCCATTATAATAAAGACTAAATTATTTCTATAATTCAGGTTGTGGTGTGTAACGCAGATAAGAATTTACTTCCCTGATTCCTTTAGGAAATTTCGCGTTGGCCTCTTCCAGGCTAAGTGCAGCAGGAATAATCACATCTTCCACATTAAGCCAATCAGCCGGAGTGGAAACATTGTGCTTGGCGGTAAGCTGAAGCGAATCAATTACGCGCAAAACTTCAGCAAAATTTCTTCCTGTAGAAGGAGGATAGGTAATTATCAATTTAATTTTTTTATCGTCGCCAATTACGAATAATGAACGTACAGTAAAAGTTGATGAAACGTTTGGATGCAACATTCCATATAAGTTGGCAACTTTTCTATCTTCATCTGCTACAATTGGAAATTCAACATGTACTTTCTGTGTTTCATTAATATCCTTTTGCCATCCAAAATGCTTGTCTAAAGGATCAACACTTACTGCAAGTATTTTAGTATTACGTTTTTCAAATTCCTTTTGCAACGATGCCATTTTGCCCAACTCGGTTGTGCAAACTGGTGTAAAGTCGGCAGGATGAGAGAAAAGCACTCCCCATCCGTCGCCGAGAAAATCGTAGAAATTAATTTTGCCTTCCGTTGTTTCCGCTGTGAAATCAGGAGCGGTGTCCCCTAATTGTAAACTCATGATAATTTATTTTTTGTTTTAAAATATGTACAAATATAGTTTATCCTACTAAAATTGTAGACTTTAATTTTTAAATTTGTATTTAATCCTTTTTTGCCTAATTTTCTTTAAAATATTTCTCACCCGATGCTTTCAAAAAAAACACAATATGCTTTCCGCGCACTGGTTCATCTCGCAGAAAACTATGGAAAGGAGCCCGTTAGGATTTCCGCTATTTCAATTCAACAAAAAATTCCTTTAAAATTTCTTGAACAAATATTGAACGACCTAAAAAAGGCTGATATGCTGGAAAGCAAAAAGGGCAAAGGCGGAGGATATATGCTAAAAGTTTCACCTAAAGAATTGAACCTGGCTAAGGTGATAAGAATTGTGAATGGCCCGATTGCACTGCTTCCCTGCGTAAGCCTTAATTTTTACAAAAAATGTGATGATTGCGATGAAGATACCTGCGGCACGCGCAAAATGATGTTGATAGCGCGTGATGCTACGTTAAAAGTTCTTGAAAAGAAGACGATTTACGACATGATGAAAGAATCACAAAATGCCTGAATGCAGGCCAACAGTAAATAAACAAAAACGGCTGTTTTTTATTTCGGGATAAAAAGGCAATGATTATTTTCCTGATGCTCTTACCACGCTGCTTCTTCCAAAACGATTTTTTAGTTCATCAAGTGCTTTATACAACGTTTTCTTTCTTTCATTATCTGTAAAAAGATTTGCCTGGAAATATTGATCATTAAAATCGCTGAGCTTCACGCCCAAAAGGCGCACCGGCTTGTTTTTTTTGTATAATTTATTAAAAAGCGCTTTGGCCACAGGGATAATCTCATCGTCATTTGATGTATAGGGTATGGTGGTTTGCTGTGAAAAGGTTTCAAAATCAGGGTACCTTATTTTTATAGTAACACACGCAGCCGTTTTGGCTTCATGCCTCAGTTTGAAGCAAATAATTTCGGCCATCCTCACAATTTCAGCCATCAGAAACTCAACATCGGTCACGTTTTCCATATACGTGTTTTCTTTGGAAATAGATTTTGACGCGCGGTACGGGTGAATTACTGAAGTGTGCGTTCCCTGCGCTTTTTCCCATAAATCGCGGCCCCATTTCCCCAGTAATTCTTCAAGCATTTGAACTGAGCTGTTGTGAATATCCCTTATAAGTTTGATATTATGATATTCTAAAATTTTATTGGATTGGTCGCCTACGCCGGGTATTTTGCTCACTGGCATGGGCGCTAAAAATTCTTTTTCTTTTCCGGCAGGCACCTGCAAAAACCCGTTCGGCTTTGCTTCATTGGTGGCCATTTTTGCTACCATTTTATTTTTGCCAATCCCGAAAGAAATGGGCAGACCTGTTTCTTCCATTATCAAATTGCGCAAGCCGATGGTCCATTGGCAGGGATCAAAAAACTTTTCCATCCCTTGCAAATCAATATAAAATTCATCGATGGACGCTTTTTCAAACAGGGGCGCTTTGGACGCTATAATATCCGTTACCCAATTGGAATATTTTATGTATTCGCTGTAGGTGCCCGGAATTACAATCGCCTGGGGGCAAAGGCGCATCGCCGTTTTCATCGGCATAGCAGAATGAACGCCAAATTGACGCGCTTCATAAGTGGAGGTGGTTACAATACCACGTTCATTTTGCCCGCCCACAATTACCGCCTTGCCCTTCAAGGAAGGATTTTTCAATATTTCTACCGAAACAAAAAATGAATCGAGATCAAAATGGGCAATAAGGTTGGATGTGTCGGCCATTGTAAATGTAAATATACAATGCCGGATTGTAGAATCATTTCAAATCTAAAAAACTAAATATCTAAAACAATACTACTTGCTTGCATTCTATGTATGCTACTGATGGGGTTGTTTGGGTTAATGGTAAAAAAAAACCGGGGAAAAACCCCGGCTCTTTTTACAAATTTCAAAGTCTTATACTACTTCAACTTCAGCACCAGCCTCTGTCAACCTGGTTTTGATGTCTTCAGAAGTGGCTTTATCCACGCCTTCCTTAATTGGTTTAGGAGCTGTATCCACTAACTCTTTTGCTTCTTTCAAACCTAAGCCTGTAAGCTCTTTCACGATTTTTACAATGCCCAGTTTGTTAGCGCCCGGCGCTTTCAAAATTACATCGAAAGATGTTTTTTCTTCTGCCGCTGCTGCTGCTCCGCCACCGTCAGCGCTGGCAACTACGGTTGCTGCTGCCGGTTCAATTCCATATTCTGATTTCAAAAATTCAGCTAATTCCTGAACTTCTTTTACGGTTAAGCCTACTAAACTTTCGGCTAATGATTTTACGTCTGCCATGTTTTTTGATTTTTATTTTTCCACCTTCTTGTCCTGATTTTATGGGGATCCGGTGGATGGGTTTTTAAAAAAAATTTTATCTATTTAATGAGCCAATTAGCTGATGTGCCAATGTGCTAATGAAATACAATTATGCTTCCGGCGCTTTTTCTGCGTCGCCTGATTCCGGCTTCGCTGGTGCTTCTGCTTTTGAAGTTTCCTCTTTCGGAGCTTCGGCTACAGGCGCTTCGGCAACTTCTGTTTTTGCTTCCGGTGCTGCTTCTATCTTAGCCGTTGCTTCGCCTTCCGGTTTGTTTTGTAAAGCGCCGATTACTCGTTGAATTGGCGACATTAACAATCCGATTACTTCTCCAATCAGTTCATTCTTGGTTTTAATTTTTGTAAGATTAATCAACTGGTTGTCGCCTACAAAAACATCACCATTGATAAAAGCTGCTTTTAATTCCGGCTTTTCGCCATTTTGTGCTTTACGAAAGCTGCTGATTATCACAGCAGGATCTTTAGGACTTTCGCTGAACATTAAAGCAGTTACCTGGTGCAGTGAATCATAAACGCCTGAATATTTTTCGTTGTCAAGGCTTTCCAAAGCTTTTTTGATGAGCGTGTTTTTCGCTACCCGCATCTCTACCTGCTTATCATAACAATGGCGGCGTAAATCGTTAACCTGCGATACAGAAAGGCTTTCAGTATCGGTAATATAGAAATTAGAATACTGAGAAAACTTGTTTTTCAGTGTTTCTATTACTTCTTGTTTTTGTTCTTTGTTCATGTTAATTGATTTGTGCTTCTTGATTATTGAACAATAACTGAAGCAAATAATTTATTTAGTTCTGCACTGATTTTGTATCTATCGTAATACCCGGACTCATGGTGCTGGCCATGCTGAGGCCTTTTAAGTATACACCCTTTGAGGTAGCCGGCTTTAACCTGATGATAGCATTAATCAATTCCTGGCTGTTGGCAGCTATTTTTTCCGGGGAAAAACTCACTCTGCCGATGGAGGCATGAACAATTCCAACTTTATCCACCTTAAAAGCAATTTTTCCGCCTTTTACATCATTTACCGCAGCAGCGACGTCGTTGGTAACGGTCCCGGTTTTAGGGTTCGGCATTAGGTTTCTTGGCCCCAATACTTTACCCAAACGGCCAATCTTAGGCATTACCGACGGCGTAGCAATTATTACATCCACATCGGTCCAGCCACCTTCAATCTTGCTAATAAATTCATCAAGGCCAACAAAATCGGCGCCGGCTGCTTTGGCAGCTTCTTCTTTGTCGGGAGTGCAAAGCACTAATACTTTTTTAGTTTTACCTGTTCCGTGAGGAAGAGAAACCGTGCCACGAACTGCCTGGTCGGCCTTTTTAGGATCTACGCCGAGACGAATATGAAGATCTACAGAACTATCAAATTTGGTAGTATTTATTTCTTTTACCAGTGCGGACGCTTCCTTCAGAGAGTAGGCTTTGTCGGCATCCACTTTTGCATTGGCAATTTTTCTTTTTTTAGTAATCATGTTTTCAAAAGTTTTCCCGATGGCTATCAGGATTGTTTACAATTTATTTTTCCCATGGGGCGGTACCTTCTACGGTAAGTCCCATACTGCGAGCCGTGCCGGCAACCATCTTCATAGCGCTGTCGAGCGTGAAAGCATTCAAATCGGCCATTTTATCTTTGGCGATTTCTTCTACCTGGGTCCACGAAACTTTGCCTACTTTATTTCTGTTGGGTTCTTTACTGCCATTTTTAACTTTAGCAGCATCCATGAGCTGAACGGCAGCGGGCGGCGTCTTGATTATAAAATCAAATGATTTGTCGCCATAAACTGTAATGAGAACGGGAAGAACTTTCCCTTGTTTATCCTGGGTTCTTGCATTGAATTGTTTGCAGAACTCCATGATGTTGATACCTTTTGAACCGAGCGCGGGGCCGATTGGCGGCGCCGGATTGGCTTGTCCTCCTTTGCATTGGAGCTTGATATAGCCTGTGATTTCTTTTGCCATGTTTTAATTTTTTGGTGTTAGCGTTCTTCGACAGGCTCAGAATGACCACTTCGACAAGCTCAGTGTGACATTTTTGACCAGTTTCAAAACTCCCAACGAATGATTTCTTTAAAAGAACTTTTTTTGGGAGTGCAAAGGTAGGGAAATAAATTATTTGGGCAAGATGTTTTTTTGAAGTTAATACCGTTTCAAAAATTAGCAAACATCTTTTCAGTTCTAACTAACTTTTCAGCTGCGCTGCGTTCACCTTCAAAATTGTCTTCCGCTGAATTTTCAAAAATATCTAGCCCATTCACCGGATACTGTTAATTGACCTTCTCCTTTATTAGACATCTTTAAATCGGATTCAGATTTAAGACATTGTCTTTTAATTAATCAAATAAACTGGGCCGTGTTAATTGGAACATCGGCATAAGCAAACTGCTTGAGTAAATTTAAATGAGCTGTAGTAAAGCAACAAAAAAGGCGACTTCTTATACCGTACCCGCTTTCTCCGCCGCTATCACCATTTTTATTTCACCGTAGCTAATATCGTCTGGCAAATTATCCTTTAAAGTCTTTGTACTGTCGCTGCCATGAATATGAATGGCTTCTCTGATGATTTTTTGCTTATCGGGCGAAACCAAATCATCAATATTTATTTGTTTACTGGCAATAAAAGGCAACAAATGCCCTTGAATTGTACTAACTGCCAGGTTTCTTTGTTTCGCAATTTCTTCAATGGTTTTCCCTTCCTTAAATAAATTGAAAGAAACCAGATGAGTGGGGGTTTTTTGTTCGGTGGATTTTTCTTTTCGATCTTTTTTCGGATTATCCGCTTTTGAGGCCATGTTACTTTCAAGATTGTTCCTACTGCAATAATCCCGGACAATGTCTAAAATGTCATCGCCATATTTATTGGCTTTTGCCGCCCCGAAACCACTGAGTTTCATCAGATCCTTTTTTGTGAATGGCAAATACGTGGTAATTTCCTTCAATGCATTTTGATTGGCTACCAAATAGATTGGCAAGTGATTATCTTCACAAACTATATCGCGCCAGCGCTTCAATGTATCAAACAATTGCGCATTAGCTATACTTGAAGAGCTTTGTTTTTTCCCACTCGCATAAGCAGAAAGATTCAGTTTTGGCTGCGCATACTTGATTTTATGTTGCAAAAACGTTGTGACAGAAAAAGGTTCTTTACAATATTGCAAATAATAATTTTGAAGGTGAAGCCGCAGCAGTAATTCGTTGAGATGTTCATCAATGGTGGCTGCCGTTTCCCTGTGCTCTGTTATTAAAGGGTGATTTTGAATGTTGTTTTGAAGCGCCAGAAACTTTGGGCCAAAATGATTGGCAGCATCATTGATCCTTCTTTGCAGATCGGCATTCTTTTCAATCACCGCTTCTTTTTTCATAAAAGCGCCAATGTGATAAATGAAATTTAAGCCGACTTTTTTAAGTGCGGAAGATTCATTTTTAAAATCAGTAAACCATTCCACCGCTCCGTTGTTTAATTTTTCCAGTTGATCTTTGATCCTGAGCTCCAGCATATCCACGATCGTGCTGATATTATTAAAAGAAAAAATTTCTTCCAGCAATTGTTGGGTAAAAATCTGCCTTGCCCCTTCAAATCTTTCTACCAGTGAGCCTTTCGGCGTAAGTGTTTTCTGGCCACTGATTACATTTTCATTACTATAAATGGCTGAGGAAGGAATTTTTGATAATAAAACAATGCCATCCAAACTGGTGCAGCGGCTTAATGCCACATACACCTGGCCACTGCTGAAAGCGGCTCCGGCGTCTATCATTACTTTTTCAAACGTAAGCCCCTGGCTTTTGTGAATGGTAATTGCCCATGCGAGACGTAACGGAAATTGAGTAAATGTTCCCAAAATTTCCTGCTCCAGTTTTCCATCATTTCGGCTTACATTATAACGGGTATTTTCCCAGGTTTCTGGTGACACATAAATTTCAAATCCATCGCAGTCAACAATAATTTCATCCTCATCTAATCTTTTGACTACCCCGATTTTGCCATTGAAATACCTTTTTTCGGTGTCGTTTTTCAGGAACATCACTTGCGCGCCTTCTTTTAAAACCAAACTTCCTTCCGCGGGATACATACTTTCAGGAAAATCATCCTCAATTCTTGCGTTATAGGTAAATGACGGAGCTGGTAATTTATGTAATTCACGTGCATTGATGAGGTCTGCCTGGTTATTGTGAGAAGTAAGGGTAATGTATTTTTCTTCCAGTTCGGGACGAAATGCAGGATAAAACCGGCTATGCAAATCTTCAAAATCATCTGCATTCATTTGGTTGTTGCGCACTTTATTCAGGAGATAAACAAAGGAATCCTCTTTCTGCCTGTAAATTTTATTAAGTTCAATCAGAAGTGGCATTTGCTCTTTTATAACGAGACTGTCAAAGAAGAATTCCGAAGAATAGTATTCCTGCAAAATGCTCCACTCGTCGCGCTTCGCTACCGGTGGCAATTGATACAGATCGCCGATACACAATAATTGCACGCCGCCAAAAGGTAGTTCATGTTTTCTGCGAACTGATCGTAAAATCGTGTCAATTGCATCCATCGTATCGCAACGGACCATACTGATTTCGTCAATTACCAGCAGTTCCATTTTGCGCAAAAGATCCTGGCGCCTTTTGACAAATTTCATTTTGCCCAATAAATCGCTCCTGCCTGCCATTGTAGGTAAAAAAGGGCTAAAAGGTAATTGAAACAAACTGTGTAAAGTGACACCTCCTGCATTGATGGCGGCAACTCCTGTCGGAGCAGCCACAATTATATTTTTAGAACTGTTTTCTTTCAGGTATTTGAGAAAAGTAGTTTTTCCTGTACCGGCTTTTCCTGTCAGGAAAATGTTTTCACTCGTTTCAGTAACAAAGCGGTAAGCAAGGTCGAAGATTTCGTT
This sequence comes from Ginsengibacter sp., assembly GCA_051954975.1. GTDB lineage: Bacteria > Bacteroidota > Bacteroidia > Chitinophagales > Chitinophagaceae > Ginsengibacter. The sequence continues at coordinate 971,788 of JBQCHE010000003.1, forward strand.
GCGATCTAATGAGTTTGAATTTTCCATTTTAAAAAACACCTGCGGCAATTGAGAGAATATGACTTAATTCAGCCAAGATCGAAACAATTCGCCAAATAAAAAATATAGAAAATTAAAAAAGGGTAAACCCGGCAAAAAAAAGCCACGAATTACAAAATTTGCCGGGATTTTCAGAACCTGTCGCCACTCGCTTCCGCACCTAAAAACCCGTGTAATCCGTGGCCCCGAACCTAAGCAGTGGGTTTTGGCCCTATCAACAAGAACTCGTTGACTTGGATTTGTGTAATAAACCTTTTGATACCGTCCTTATCGGTATAGTTATTATTCATAAGTTTGCCTTCTATAGCCACTTCCATTCCTTTAGTTAGGTACTTTTCTACTACATCAGCTATTTTTCCCCAGGCTACGACATTATGCCATTGCGTCTCTACCACCTTTTCACCTTTTGCATTGTAATAAGTTTCATTGGTGGCGATAGAAAACTTTGCCAGCTTTCTGCCTTTTTCGGTGTTCTTAATTTCAGGAGCATTTCCTAAATTGCCAATCAGTTGTACTTTGTTTTTTAATGCATTCATGACTTTGCGTTTTGCGCCCGTTTTTTAAAGGGCTGTTTTTAAAATTGTTTTTATTTCAGTTGATGATTTTGGTATGTTTCATCAACAGTGCAAAAATGCTATGGCGCAAAAGCGTTATTCGGTTTTTATTCGTTTATAGTTGGATATAACCGTTTGTAAACGATTGTACATGAAATAAAAACAGTAACTTTCTTTTAAAATCAAATACCAAAAAGCATGACAGCTACCGAAACTGCCACCTGCCTCAACTGTGATAAAACCCTCAAAGGCCGCACAGACAAAAAGTTCTGCGATGATTATTGCCGCAATTCTTACAACAACCAATTAAAGCCTCAAAAAATAATCTTGTAAGGAACATTAATAACGCGCTTGGCAAAAACCGGAGAATTCTGGAATCTTTTTTTAAGCAAGGTGAAGACACCGCCAAAACCACTAAGGAAAAGCTGCTGGAAAAGGGCTTTCAGTTTAAATACATGACCCACACCTATACTACACAAAGAGGCCATGTTTATTTTTTCTGTTACGACCTTGGCTATATGGCCTTAGATAACGATTGGTATTTATTGGTAAAAAGAAAAGAAATCAATCAGGCGTCTTAAAATAAAAAGTGACCTGATTTGTTGATTTACTATACACATCTATTTATAAGTTCCGGAATACGCAGCTTTTAACTGTATGCTGTTGAATGTGAAATACGCTGGATTTTTTTTTCAACAACTCTAAATCAGCAAGTAAAATAAAAATCAGGCCTTTTTATCAGTTTACTATGCCGAGTTTCTGCCGGCGTTAATAATTCCGAAGGAACAACGCATCGCCAGTTTTTCGTAAGTAGATTTCAACGGATCTTTTATCTGCTCCTGCTCCATTTTACGTATTTTCATCATGGCATGTTGTTGAATCGTTACCAGGGGCAAAATCATTCTTTCACGCATATCTACTGAAAGCTGCTCCACAGGATAATCTGCCATCAGTTCATTATTGCCGGTAAGCTTAAACAGGTATTTTTTTGTGATTTCGTACTCTTCAAAAATCATATTCCATATTTCACTGAACTTGGTATCAGTAGATAAATATTCGGTAAGCGGGAAGTAGCATTTTTTCATCGCCATTTCACAATTATCGATAAGTGTTCTGAAAAACAAAGAATCCCTGTACAGCTTTTTAAACTCGCCAAATTTCCCTTCTTCCTCCATCTTTTTTAAAGCAGTTCCTACTCCATAATACCCGGTTACATTTTGCTTTATCTGGCTCCACGAGCCTACAAAAGGAATCGCCCGCAAATCTTCCATATTCATTTTCCCTTTTTTCCTTTTGGTGGGGCGGCTTCCGATATTGGTATCGCTGTAAAATTTTAACGGGCTTACCTGCACCAGGTAATCCATAAAATAAGGATGGTTTTTCAATGCACTATACGCATGAAATCCTTCTTCGGAAAGGCTTTGCAATAAATCTTCTTCTTTTTGTTCCAAAGGAATGTGCCGATCAGAAAATATGTCGTTTGAAATCCCTGCATTTAATAATTGTTCAAGATTATATTGTGCCGAATCGATGGTTCCAAAATTTGAACTTACCGTCTGCCCTTGTATGGTAAGCTGTATTTCTTTGTTGGAAATATTTTTTCCCATCGAAGCATAAAACTTGTGTGTCTTTCCGCCGCCTCTTGCCGGTGGGCCGCCGCGGCCGTCGAAGAAAATTACTTCTATGCCATATTGTTTTGAAATGGCCGTGAGGTCTTCTTTCGCCCTGTAAATACACCAGTTGCCCATCAGGTAACCGCCATCTTTTGTACCGTCTGAAAAACCGAGCATTATCGTTTGAACGTTATTTCTGCGCTTCAGATGTTCGCGGTATTCTTTATTTTCAAACAGCGTTTTCATTATTGGAACCGAGTTCTGTAAATCTTCCACCGTTTCAATCAGCGGAACAATATCAACTTTCATTTTTTCCTTTTTCCATCCGCACATAATAAACAAGCCATAAACCTGCAACACATGCAAGGGTGTTTCGGCATGGCTAATGATATACCTGTTGCAGCCCCTTTCACCATTGTATTGTTGAATCAGCTTGATAGCTTTAATACTTTTAAATGTATCGTTGATAATCGGATCGCCGTAATCCTTTTCAGGAAGCTCTTTGGTATTTTTTGTAAGAAATTCTATCTTTTTCTCATCGCTTAGCTTATCATAATCTGCGGGGAAAAAAGTACCGGAATCTGCCAGGGCGGTAAATACTTTTTTATGAATGGAACTGTCCTGCCTTATATCCAGCGAAGCAAAATACAATCCGAAAATGTGAACTTTATTAATCAGCCCGTCAATAAGGTGGCAAAACAATCCGTTGTGTTGGTATATCAATATTTCCCTTACCTCATTTAGTATTTTCAGAATGTCGGCTTTTGTGATGGCCGTGCGGTTTCCCGGAATAAAAATATTATTGTATAACTGTTTTTCCAGTTCGAGCAGAAGATTATCGACTCCTTTGAAAGTAAGCCTGCGCCTTAATTTGCGGATTTCGATGTAATAGCATTTGATGATAGCGCCGCGCAATGCGTCAGCCACATTTAAAGTGGTTTCCGTGTTTACAAAAGGATTCCCATCGCGGTCGCCGCCCGGCCAAAAACCCATCTTCAACACAGGATTCTTTTCATAATCTGCCTCAGGAAATTGCCTTTGCAAAAAAGAAACAATTCTGCCCGCGGCGGGAAAAAATACATTTTCTAAATACCACACTAGGCTCATTGCCTCATCGTAAGGAGTTGGCTTTTCTTTTTTGAAAAAAGGAGTTTTGCCCAACTGCTGCAAATACATGTTGATTTTTGCCGTGTCATTTTCAGAAAGCGATTTGGAAAGATCATTTATGATGCCCAATACTGAACCGGGATAGAATTGAGTAGGATGCGCGGTAAGTACAATTTCTACCGAAAAATTTTCCAGCTTATTAATCAGCTCTTCTTCCTTTTTATACTGCAACACCTCAACTTCCAATTGCTTCAATGTGCCTGTGCCGGTCATATTGTGCACATATTTAAAAGCGGCATCTTCTAACGCGTCAAAAAGCACCACCTGCCTTTCAACAAACTGGATGAACCTGAAAAGTAAATCCACTTTTTCAGATTCCGATTTAAAAGACGTGTCCTTTTGAAAGAATTCATCAATAATTTGTGCCGGGCTGTATTTCTTTTTGTATCCTTCTTCACAGATATTTAAAAATAATGACAACAGCATTCCTGTTTTTTCAATTCTGTAAAAAGGAAGCGAGGTAAAAAGGCTGTTGTACAATTGAAATTTAATGCCGACATAATTTTTAAAATTTTCCAGGCTTTGCGACGCATAATGCTCCATAAACTCTATAAATTGTAATAAATACTTTGAAAAAAATTGGGTAAAAAACGCGATGAAGTTACTGGAAAAATCTATAAAACTTTTTAGTCCTCTTCAATTCATTGTATATTTGCACCCGCAAATGATGAAAAAAACAGCTTTCATATTACTCCTGATAACTGCATTTTCTTTGTTCAATTACGGAGCAATTGCTCAATGCTCTATCTGCGCCAAAACCGTGATGCAAATGGGCGATGGGCCCGCCAAAGGATTTAATGATGGCATCATTTACCTGATGGTGGTTCCCTACATTGCTATTGGCATTGTGGCCTACAAATGGTGGCAAAATGAAAAAAGAAAATCCTGACCTGCAATAACACCAGCTCAATCGCAAAACCACATCCTGGTCTTGCCTGAGAAAATAAACTGTAATTTGCAAACCACTACAGTAAACCCACAAATAAGTAAAGTTTTTATTTTTGGCGCAATGACAAATTTTATTCCCATATTCCCTTTATCAATTGTAGTATATCCCCACGAAAACCTGAACCTTCATATTTTTGAACCCAGGTATAAACAACTGATCCGCGAATGCATTGACCAGAAGAAATTATTTGGAGTGCCCGTTGTGCTGAATGATCAAATGCAGGAATTGGGAACACTGTTGGAAATTACAGAGATTAGTAAAGAATATGAAAACGGCGAGATGGATATTAAAACACTGGGAAAAAAAGTTTTCAGAACCCTCGAGATAATAGAGACGATTCCCGATAAATTATACAGCGGGGCCATTGTAAATTATCCACACAATCACGAGCATGGAAAACGGTTGCTGATGGATAAGCTGCTGGTGAGCATTCAAAAGCTACATGAACTTTTACATGTGGAAAAACCTTTAAAAGCCGGCAACACCGATTTGTGGAGTTACGATGTAGCCCACAAGGTAGGCCTTACATTGGAGGAAGAATACGAATTACTTGGTTTGATGAACGAACTGCAGCGGCAGGAATATTTGAAAAGGCATCTTGCCAAAGTATTGCCGATTGTTGCTGAAATGGAATCTTTAAAAAATAAAATTAAATTGAATGGCCATTTTAAAAATATTTCGGGATTTAATATTTCGTAAAAAGCTAAAACCCTACCATAACAATCAATAAACTTTTTAATAATTGACCCCGACCACAATTTGCTTCGACTTTGGCAACACGCTGCTGAAATATGGTGTTTTTGAAAATGAACAACTCATAAAAGTTGAGAATTTGCAAAGCGACCAACCGGAAACCATCAGTTCTGTTTTACAAAAATACAAGCCAGCCCGCACCATACTCTCGTCTGTCATTTATCATAATCCTGAAATTGAAAAAGAGCTCAAAAAAGAAAGTTCATTTTTAAAATTAGATGCTACGGTTAAATTACCATTCACCACGCCCGTCAGCAAGCCGGAAACCATTGGTGCTGATCGGCTGGCACTGGCCGCCTATGCTTCTTTTTTTTATAAAAATCAAAACACATTGGTAATTGCGCTCGGCTCATGCATCACCTACAATTTCATTAATAAATACCATAGCTTCATCGGGGGAAGTATTTCGCCCGGAATGCAAATGCGTTTTAAAGCCATGCATGACCTTACAGCCAAGCTGCCCATCGTGGAGGCAGATTGGAATTTTCCTCTTATCGGTTATGATACCAGGACAAATATTTTAAGTGGCGTATTGCAGGGTATGGCATCTGAAATTGATGGAATTATAGACGAATACAAGACGAAGTTTGAGAAATTTAACGTGCTTTTAACCGGCGGAGATACTGCCAATTTTGTGCGACATCTTAAAAATAAGATATTTGCCGACCCCTGGTTAATCCTGAAGGGCCTATATGCAATCAGCAAATACAATGAGCATATCAAAAATTAAGTTCGTCTTTTTATTACTGACTGCGTTACCGGTCGTTTCCTTTGCACAGCTCAATTCACCTTATTCAAGATACGGAATAGGCAACTTGATACCGCAGGCAAATATTGCCAACAGGGCCATGGGCGGCATTTCAGGCGCCTACACCGACCCTACTTCTATCAATACGGTCAATCCGGCAAGCTATAGCGATCTGGTATATTCAACCCTTGATTTGGGTGTTGAATATGACGGATTAAATTTGAAAAGTAAAGAACCACAGGGCTCCTTTAAATCGAATAATGGAATTGTACCTTATCTCGATTTTGGATTTCCGCTGCTTAGAAATAATAAAAAGGCACAGGAGAAAAAAATCTCATGGGGCATGGCCTTTGGCCTCAGGCCCGTTTCAAAAATTAATTATAAAGTGCTTAACACGTCGCCTTCTATCGACAGCTCTACCACAACGTATGAAGGATCCGGGGGCGTAAACCAGGCTTTTATAGGCACTGGCATCCGGTTTCACCGGTTCAGCATTGGTTTTAATACCGGATATCTTTTCGGAGAAAAATCTTACGATACCCGCCTTGTATTCACCGGCGCATTAGATTCACTGTATTATTACAAAACGCATTATGGATCTTCTACCCACTTTGGAGGCTTGTTTCTGAACGCCGGAGCGCAATATTCAATTAAGCTCAATAAAAACGCTGCGCTGAATCTGGGCGTTTACGGAACGATGCAAAAAAGCTATAAGGGGAATAAAGAAGATTTGCTGGAAACTTACAATTACAATACTCAAACTGAAACACCACAGCCAATTGATACCGTCACCTATTTTCCTCTTCAAAAAGGAAATGTGCAAATGCCAGCGACCGTTGGCGCAGGCCTCGTATACTCCAACGAACATTTATTAATTGGCGTAGATTATGAAAGTACACAATGGAGCAAATACCGGTTTTTTGGACAAAAAGATTTTGTCAAAAACAGTTGGAACGCAAAGCTGGGCCTTCAATATTTGCCGGCTACCTCAAGCTCTACCGGGTATTTTAATTTCGTAAAATACCGGGCAGGATTATCTGTTGGCGAGGATTATATTGATATAGAAAATTCTCTTCCCGTTTATTCCATCAGCCTCGGCGGCGCCTTTCCGTTGAAGCTGAAACATAGCTTTTACGACCACCAGTATAGCATCATGAATTTTACTTTTGAATACCTGAACCGGGGAAATAATAATAATAACCTTACAGAAAATATGTACAAGGTAAGTTTCGGTTTCTCTCTAAGCGATATCTGGTTTATACGGCAAAAATATCAATAAGCTGGCGCGTTCTGCATCCCGGCGTTTTACCTTTGTATTTATTTTTCAAAATGAAATTGTTGCGGAGACTACATACATATTGTTTACCAGCGGTTGTACTACTCGTTGCCTGCTCACTAATGGCATGCGAAAATTCTTTGGATGATATTAACCGCATCACGGCAAAGGAAACGGGCGTTGAAACTGCAAAGGGCGTTACGATTCTTTACACTATCGGAAGCAAAACCAAATCGCGCATCTCTGCACCGTTAATGCTTCGCTACCAGACGGCTGTTCCTTATATTGAATTCACTAAAACCATCCATGCAGATTTTTTTAATGACACGCTGGGTATTGAAAGCACCATGGATGCGCATTATGCCAAATATAATGAAACAGAAAGCAAAGTTTTTCTGAGGGATAGCGTAGTGGTCATCAATACCAAAGGCGACACACTTTATTGCAATGAATTGTATTGGGACCGAAAGAGAACCGGCGAAGAATTTTATACAGATAAACCGGTCCGCATCCGTACGCCAACGCATATATTGGACGGCGACGGCCTGGATGCTCCCCAGGATTTCAAAAGCTGGCATTTGATTAACGGTCGGGGAATTGTTCGGGTAGGATCTTCTGAATTTCCTCAATAAAACTTTTTACAGCTTTGAGAGCAAAGCTTATACTCTTTTTTACCAAAGTCGTAAATTCTTCTTCATACCTTCACGGCAAAATGAATTGGTATGATTTTACGACAACACAAGGGAGAAGCATTATTTTCATTTCAGCTCAAAACACAAAAACCAAGAATATTTATTATTAACACTAAAAATAAAAATCATGAGTAAATATGCAAATGCACAATGGCAGGGAGCCAAAGAAGGAAAAGGAATTATTTCAACAGAAACCAAAGCGCTGGATAATGCGCCATTCACATTTGCTACCAGATTTGGTGAAGCAAAGGATGGGACAAACCCTGAAGAACTAATTGCAGCAGCCCATGCCGGATGTTTTTCAATGAAATTTGCCATCGTACTAAGCGAAGCAGGATTTACTGCCGATAAGATTGAAACCAAATGCGACATTACTTTTGGAGCAGGCGCTATTTCAAAATCGCACCTCACGGTCAATGCCAAAGTTCCGGGAATCAGCAAAGAAAAGTTTGATGAATGTGCCAAGGATGCAAAGGAAAACTGCCCGATTTCAAAATCGTTGAATTCAAACATTGAAATCACCATGGACGCCTCTTTCAGCAATTAATCTTCTAAACGAATACCATAAGAATCCGGCCATCATGCCGGATTTTTTTGTTGGCAGTAAACGAAGAAATAAGGCCGAATTTTATTTCACTTTTTTCAAAGCCCGCTGCATAGTCTCTACCGTTCAACCCTTGAGTGATTACATTTCTTTTTCACTTATCTTATATTGCATAATAATTTATTCTTAAGCAATTGTTATGTCAATCCTTACAGTCGAAAATTTGTCCAAATCGTATGGCCGGATACAAGCATTGAAAAATGTAAGCTTTTCTGTTCCGGAAGGAACAGTTTTTGGAATTCTTGGCCCCAATGGCAGCGGTAAAACTACCACACTGGGCACCATAACCGACATTTTGCAACCTACCTCCGGAACGTATAAATTATTCGGCGAACCCGCCTCTGCAGAAAGCCGCCGGAAAATCGGAACGCTGTTGGAAACGCCTAATTTTTATCATTATTTATCGGGAATTAAAAACCTGGAAATTGCCGCGGAAATAAAACAACATGGCAGGGAAGACATTGACAAAGTATTGGAAATAGTGGATCTTACTAAAAGAAAAGATTCCAAATTCAGCACCTATTCTTTAGGTATGAAGCAACGGCTCGCCATCGCTTCGTGCTTATTGGGCAGCCCTTCGGTATTAATTTTTGATGAGCCCACCAATGGTTTGGATCCTGTAGGAATTGCAGAAATAAGGGAACTGATGAAAAGATTATATCGCGAAGGAAAAACAATTATTATGGCCAGCCACCTTTTGGACGAGGTTGAAAAAGTTTGTACTGATGTGGCTATTTTAAAAAGAGGAGAGTTAATCGTTTCAGGAAAAGTAAACGAAATTTTATCAAAAGAAGATATGGTAGAAGTAGCGGCAGATAATAATCAAAAATTATTGGAAGTTCTGCGCATGATGGATCAGAAAACAAGAATCGTTGATGAAATAAACGTAATAAAAATATTTTTCCCTTCGGGCAAAGCCAATCTCGCAGAACTAAACAGTTATTGCTTTAATAACGGGATCGCACTCAATCATCTTACTCTCAAAAAACAAAGCCTTGAATCAAGGTTTTTCGAATTGACCAATAATTAATGTATGCTACATCATCTCAAAATTGAATGGCTTAAAGTAAAAGATTACAAAACATTCTGGATTTTTATCATCCTGTATTTGTTTGCCATCCTCGGCATTAACTACATCGGATTTTATATAAACGAGGTAACGGTTGAAAGCATGCCCGCCAGCAAAGTGCTGCTGGGCACGCCTTATTCTTTCCCCAAAGTGTGGCAAACAGTTGGCTTTATGAGTAGCTGGCTTTTATATTTTCCGGGCATCCTGTTTATTATGCTTCTCACAAATGAATTTAATTTCAAAACTCACCGTCAGAATATTATTGATGGATGGACGCGCCAGGAATTTATTACCGTAAAATTTGTATTTGCTTTTTTATTTTCTATTGCAGCCACGATTTTTAATTTTCTCGTAGCTTTTTTGTTCGGGATGGTTACTACCGGTTCCCATTTTTCTTTTTCGGGCATGGAAAACGTATTGTACATCTTTATTCAAACCTTTGCCTATATTACTTTTGCAATGTTTTTAGCCATTTTGTTTAGGAAAAGTGGCGCTGCAATTGCGGTATTTTTTCTTTACGGTTTAATTTTCGAATGGCTGATTACCTTGCTGATAAATATGAAGCTGGAACTTACTCCTATAGGCTACTTTTTGCCTTTACAGGTTACTGATGTCATGCTTCCTATTCCCTTTGGCGACAAAGTGATTTATAAAGATGCTCCCGATACATGGATAATGGTTCTTGCAAGCCTAATCTACATAGGTGGCTATTATTTCTTTGCATTGAAAAAATTTAGCAAAGAAGATTTGTAGAAAATAAAAATTCTGATTTTTTATTGCTTTACTGTTGTATTGCATCATCTTCAAAATTTCAGGTTGTTAGAACAGGAGCGTATAGTCAACTTCATTTTTTTATTATCGTCCCTTGGCGTAAATTACAAAGATGAAGCGGGCAAATGAAAACAGCAAGCACAAAAGAAATATCAGGCAATGGATGATTGCCTGCATCGCTTTTTGGTTTGCATTTCCTTTGGTTTCACATGGCCAAAAAGTAGTTTCAATAACAGTGAATGATGGCATCAACCCTTCCACCGCAGAATATATAGAACAGGGAATTGAAACGGCGCAAAAAGAGCAGGCGCAATGCCTGATAATTCATCTTAACACGCCCGGCGGATTGTTGACCTCAACAAGGAATATTGTAACCGGCATAATGCAATCCAAAGTTCCGGTAGTAGTCTATGTGTCGCCAACCGGCGCTCATGCCGGCTCTGCAGGAACATTCATCACTTTAGCGGCGAACATTGCGGCGATGGCTCCCGGCACTAATATTGGCGCTGCGCATCCGGTAGATATGCAGGGAAAATCGGATGCCGTAATGAATGAGAAAGTGATCAACGATGCCTCAGCTTTTATAAGAACCATCGCGGAGAAAAGAGGCCGCAATGTAAAGTGGGCCGATGACGCCGTAAGGACCAGCGTTTCCATTACCGAAGCAGAAGCTTTGGAAAAAAATGTGATTGATATTGTGGCGGACAATACGAATGACTTATTGACCAAACTGGATGACAGGCAGGTTCAGGTAAACGGTATTACTAAAACTCTTCACACAAAAAACGCCACAGTCCAATCCCTCGAAATGGGATTTTTTCAAAAAGTGTTAAGCCGGCTCAGCGATCCCAATATTTCCTACATCATCATGATGCTTGGCTTCTATGGCCTTATATTCGAATTATTCAGCCCGGGCGCTATTTTTCCGGGAATCATCGGTGTTATTTGTTTGATTCTTGCTTTCTATTCTATGAGTTCCATGCCGGTTAATTACGCAGGCCTGGGGCTTATTATTTTTGGCATCATACTTTACCTGCTGGAAATAAAAATCGTCAGCCACGGCCTCTTGGCGATCGGTGGCACAGTTTCGGTTTTGCTTGGCTCGATGATTTTATTCCGCACCAGCCCTGTTGAAAATTATGTGTCACTATCCTGGAGTGTAATCATTTCGGTAACCGTATTTTCTGCGCTGTTTTTTCTTTTTCTTATTACAATGGGCTTAAAAGCGCAACGGTCAAAACCGGCCTCAGGCGTAAATACAATGATAGGGCAAACGGCGCTAACACTTGGAGAGCTTGACCCCGCAGGACAAGTTAGTGTTTCGGGAGAAATCTGGAAAGCAGTTTCTCTTTCGGGAAAAATACCGGAAAATGAAAAAGTAACTGTAAAAGAAATAAAAGAGCTTACTTTATACGTAGAGCCTGAAAAGAAACTGGTCTGAAAATATTTTTAATTACTTAAACTAAATCAATAAACATGCAACAATTTCCAATTGGTCTTCCGGTAATAATCATTGTGGTTATTATTCTTTACATCCTCGCCAGTTCTATCCGCATCTTGCGCGAATACGAACGAGGAGTTATCTTCCGGTTAGGCCGTGTTTTAGATGGCGGTGTAAAAGGCCCCGGATTAATTCTTTTAATTCCCATAATTGATAAAATGGTAAAAGTGAGCCTGCGAATTGTGGTGATGGATGTACCTCCTCAGGATGTGATTACCCAGGATAACGTTTCGATCAAAGTGAATGCTGTTATTTATTTCAGGGTAATAGACCCTCAAAAAGCAGTGATTGAAATTGAGAATTACCTGGCAGGAACTTCACAACTTTCTCAAACCACGCTGAGAAGCGTCTTAGGACAGTCCGAACTGGACGACCTCCTTTCTCAAAGAGATAAAATCAATATAAGACTGCAACATATCATAGATGAGCAAACGGAGCCGTGGGGCGTAAAAGTTACTCATGTGGAAGTGAAACAAATTGATCTTCCCCAGGAAATGCAACGGGCAATGGCCAGGCAGGCTGAAGCAGAAAGAGAACGCCGGGCAAAGGTAATCGCCGCCGAAGGCGAATTCCAGGCTTCTCAAAAACTGAGCGATGCCGCAAAAATTTTAGGCGAACAACCCAGCGCTTTAACGCTGCGCTATCTACAAACTTTACGCGAAATAGGCACCGAAAACAACACTACTACGCTCTTCCCTCTTCCACTTGATTTGTTGAGACCTTTTATTAAAACAGGAGAAACCAACGGAGAAGGGCCAGCTTTTCCGGCGCCAACAGTTACCATAGATAAATAAATTTTTGGCACTAATAATGTGCATCAATGTTTTAGAATTGCCAGCTTTACCGGTTGGCAATTTTCATTATATTTCTTACTTATTTTTAAAAAATTCTATGAAACAAATTGAGATAGACCATTTAAAATATGAAGATTTTCAAGAACTGCTTACAGCCATGAAGGCTGCGTATCCCTTATGGGGCGGTAATTACTGGAGGGAAGAGACGATTCAAAAACTTATCAAAAAATTTCCTGAAGGGCAAATAGTCATCAAAGCTGATGGAGTGGTGGTAGGATGCGCGCTATCGATTATCGTAAATTATAACAAGTATGGAGATGCACATACCTATGCAGAAATCACGGGAAATTATACTTTCAATAGCCACGATCCTAAGAATGGCGACGTGCTGTATGGAATCGAAATATTCGTTCATCCTGATTATCGGGGCCTCAGGTTAGGAAGGCGGTTGTACGACGCCCGTAAGGATTTGTGTGAAAAATTAAATTTAAGAGCCATTGTCTTTGGTGGCAGACTTCCAGAGTATCATAAATATGCCGGAGAGCTATCACCAAAAGAATATATTCAGAAAGTGAAGCATAAGGAAATTTATGACCCCGTACTTTCTTTTCAGCTTTCCAACGATTTTCACGTAAAAAAAGTATTGAACAATTACATGCCCGAAGATGCGCAAAGCAGGGAATTCGCTACGCTGCTGCAGTGGGATAATGTGTATTATACCGCGGAAACAAAATCATTGTTTAATGCCAAAACCTACGTGCGGCTGGGCCTGATTCAGTGGCAAATGCGGCCCTATAAAAACATGGATGAAATGTTTACGCAGGTGGAGTTTTTTATTGATTCTATTTCTGCGTATAAAAGCGATTTTGCTCTGCTGCCCGAATTGTTCAACGGGCCACTCTTAGCTGAATTCAACAATATGAGCGAAGCTGAAGCCATGAGGGCGCTCGCGAGATACACGCCGGATTTTAAAAAACGATTCAGGGAACTGGCTATTAGTTATAATGTGAATATTATTACCGGCAGTGTACCCAGCCTTGAGGGAAACTCTTTAAGAAATATCGGTTATCTGTGTCACAGAAATGGAAACATAGATCAATACGAGAAAATTCACATCACGCCTGATGAGGAAAAATTTTGGGGAATCCGTGGCGGAAACAAATTAAATGTTTTTGAAACTGATGCCGGCAAAATAGGAATATTAATTTGTTATGATGTGGAATTTCCGGAACTATCAAGATTGATGGCCGACCAGGGAATGCAAATATTACTTGTTCCTTTTTTAACTGATACGCAGAATGCGTACAATCGTGTACGTTATTGTGCGCAGGCCAGGGCTATAGAAAATGAATGTTTCGTTGCGATTACCGGCTGCATTGGAAATTTGCCCAAGGTAGAAAACATGGATATACAATATTCTCAATCGGCGGTATTTACGCCATGCGATTTTGCTTTTCCGGCCAATGGTATCAAAAGTGAAGCAACAGCTAATACAGAAATGGTGCTGATCTCAGATGTTGACCTTTCTTTGCTTGATGAGTTACATGCGCATGGAAGTGTAAGAAACCTGAAAGACAGGCGCAACGATTTTTATGAAGTAATTCTTAAGAATCAATCTTCTTTATAACTTTATTGGCACTATGCTGATAAAAGAAGTAAGATTACAGTCAAGCAACATTTTTGCCTTATTTTCATTTTACAAGGATACGCTGGAAATGGATTTAATCCAATCCGGAAAAGGTATTAGCATTTGTGCGGGCGAAACCAAATTAATTTTTGAAGAAGCTACAAGAGGCGCAAATCCGTTCTATCATTTTGCTTTCAATATTCCTTCCAATAAATTTGAAGAGGCATTTGAATGGGTGAAACAAAAGGTAGAACTGTTGTGGCTGAAAGATTATAAAGGTTATGTTGCTGACTTCGTAAACTGGCATGCGAAGTCTTTTTATTTTACCGATCCCGGAGGAAATATCCTCGAAATGATCGCAAGGTTTGATTTGAAAGATAAATTGGAGCATCCTTTTTCAGGCAAGCAAATCTCCAATGTAAGCGAGATAGGAATTGTATTTCCGGCGGATACTTTTGATAAAGAAGTGGATGCCTTAATTAAAAATTATTCGCTTGATTACTTTGACAAACAACCACCACTTGCAAAATTCAGAGCGATAGGAAATGATAATGGCTTGTTCGTTGTTGTTCCTGAAAACCGTGCATGGTTTGCCACTGATCAAGTGTCAAAAATTTATAAAACTGAGATAACGTTTATTGACAAAAACCAACTTCACAAAGTTATTCTACCCTAAGAATCAAATCTCATTGGATTTTACAATTTAATTCTTGAGCCTATTTCAAAAACCTTGTGGTAGGGAAGATTAAAATAGCTGGTTATCCGTGCAGAATTTCTTCCAAGGTATTCAAAAATAGTTTCTCTAAAGGGCGACATGCCTGTATGCTTTGTTACCACAACTGATTCTCTGCCGAGGAAATAGGTCGCATTTTCAAGATCAATAGCAATACGCTCTTTCAAAATTTTTAAAGCTCCCGGGATATCAGTATTATCCATATAACCATAATGAAGAATGATTAAGGAAACATATTCATCCATTTTTGTGATGGTTGCTTTCTTTAATAAATTTACGTGAGGTACCGCATCAAACTCAATGGAAAGGATAATAATATGCTCGTGTAGTATTTTATTATGTTTCAGATTAAAGAATAAAGCAGGCGGCGTGCCTTCAGGATTACTGGTTAAATAAATAGCAGTACCTTTTACTATACATTCAGCATTATCCTTATAATAAGTTAGGAATTTTTCCAGCGGGTCAGTTGTTTTATTTATCCGGATGGCCAGCATTCGTTTACCTCTGTGCCAGGTAGTCATCATAAAATAAATACATCCTGCCACAGCCAGCGGAAACCATCCGCCCTCTGGCACCTTTACAATGTTGGCGGCAAAAAAAGATACATCAATGATTAAGAAAAATACAACTAAAGAAACGGCAGCGGGCAGGCTCCAGTGCCATAAACTTCTCATAGCAACAAAAGCAAGCAGAGTAGTAATTACCATGGTAGTACTCACTGCTACTCCATAGGCGCCAGCCAGGTTATCAGAGGATTCAAAGGAAAGAACCAAATAAACTGTCGCAAAAAAGATAATCCAGTTGAGTTGGGGAATATAAATTTGGCCTTTTTCATCCGGTGAAGTATGCACGATCTTGAACCGCGCCATAAAACCCAATTGTATTGCCTGGTAACTTAAACTAAAGGCGCCTGAAATAACTGCCTGGGAAGCAATAACAGTAGCAAAAGCCGCTATTATCACTAACGGGTATAAAGCCCATTGTGGCGCTAAATAATAAAAGGGATTCGTGATGTAATTATGATTAACTAAAAGCAACGCGCCCTGCCCAAAATAATTCAAAACAAGGCAAGGCAATACTAAACAAAACCATCCCAAACGGATAGGTTTTTTGCCGAAATGCCCTAAATCCGCATACAAAGCTTCGCCGCCGGTGACTGCTAAAAAAACAGCGCCTAAAACAACGAGACTGCTAAAGCCATTTGATTGAAAAAAATGGAAAGCGTAGTATGGATTAAGCGCAAATAAAACTGACGGTTCTTTTACAATAGAATTAATACCAAGAATCCCGAGCGTAATAAACCAAACCAGGATGATGGGCCCGAATACCATTCCAACTTTGGCAGTACCGTTTTTTTGAAAATAAAATAATGCAAAAAGGATGGCAATGGTAATAGGAATAATAAATGGCTCAAAAAAAGGAGTAGCAATTTGTAATCCTTCCATGGCGCTCAAAACCGAAATAGCCGGAGTTATCATTCCGTCTCCATAAAGCAAGGCTGCGCCAAATAATCCCATAGTCAGGATTAGAATATATTTCCGGTTTTTTTTACTCGGTAAAACAAGTGCCATCAGGGCTAAAATGCCGCCTTCGCCATTATTATCTGCTCTTAAAATTAATACGAGGTATTTCAGGCTAATCACAAGGATCAATGACCAAAAAATCAAAGATAAAATGCCATAAATGTTTTGGTCAGTAACAGTGAGACCATGTGAGCCGGCAAAACAAACTCTTAGTGCATATAAAGGGCTTGTACCAATATCGCCAAATACAATCCCCAGGGCCGCAAGCGTTACTTTGAATAAACTATTAGATGATTTGGATTCCATTTAATTTTTGTGTTTCTATCTTCTGGCCGATAAATAAAGTTCAGCGAAAAAATCGAAACCTTTCGAATGTTTATTGTCTTCCACAAATCAGATAATCAATCTTACTCCGCCTAAGTCTTGCAGCCTGTGCGGAAAGCGGTCGCTGGGCGAACCAATGAACATGAAATTATGAGGGATATTCCACTCACGGCTTAGCTTATCAATAATTTCCGGGCCAAACACGCCAGGGATTTGGATGTATTCAATTTTAATATCCGGATAAGCCCGGTCTAATGCTTCAAAATCGCGCACAAATGTTTCATTTAGTTGCTGCTCCTTTTGCAGCACCGTTACAATCTTGAGCTTTTGAGTGATTTCATTTTCCTTTACGTAAATAATTACCTTATTCAAAATGGCAATATTATCGCCCTTGGTAAAATAAACGAAAGGCTGACGGTTCAATTTGCGCATCTCTTTCGTAAGATGAAACCTGCTGACAACGGAAGCTCTTTGTATTTTATCGAAAATAGAATTCGCATAAATAAGAAGATAATGAATGACCACCTTTCTTTTTAAAAAAATATAAATAATAAGAATGGCAGGTATAAAATATTGAAGAAAAACCACAAGGTAGTCAGGGTGAAGCTTTACATTTCCATATAGAGCGATAATAATACCCAATATGCCAAGAATCACAAATGCAGAAGGCGCATATTCAGGCCGCGGCAATTTTGCACGTTTGATTTTTAATAATAAATTTCCAAAGCCGAAAAAAGCCATCACGGATAAAAATGAAATTGTGTAAACGCCGGCCAGCGGCGCTAATTGGCCTTCTGTAATAAAGAGAATAGAAAAGCAAAGAATATAAAACAAAATCAATATTCTGGGTGAACTTCCTCTTTTATTTTCTTTTAATAAAGCCTGCGGGAAAATTCTGTCAAGGGTCATGCGTTTCATCAGTCCGTTAACACCGATAAATGCAGTCAACACGGCCCCACTCAACACCAGAGCTGCATCCAAAGACACCACCAGGGCCAACCAGGAGCCGGCAGTTTTTGTTCCCATAAAGGAAAGAAAAGCCGCTTCATGGCCTTGCACTACATCCAATGGAATAATGCAAACAGCGAGCAGCGCAATTACAGGGTTGATGACTGTCACCAAAATCCACATATTTTTTAATGTTTTTGGAAACACGCCCGGCTGCTGTTCTTCCACAAAATTTGCCGAAGTTTCAAAACCGGTAATGCCGAGCATTGCCGTACTGAATCCAAGAAATATAGCTGTCGAAACACTCGTTTTTAGAGGAGAGTGAAAATTGAAATTGGCCATGCTTAACCCATTCACTATTACATAATAGATGCAACTGCCGATAAGGATTACCAGCACGCTCATGTGCACGAGAAAAATAATGATTGAAACGGTGGCTGATTCGCTTATGCCACCTATGGTAAGGAAAAGGAAGATGGTAAGAATTACCATGGTGGCGATTATCACCGGAAAATAAGGAAATACACTGTGCAAGTAGTGCATAGCCTCTGAAGCAGAAAGCACCGCAGTGGCCATATACGAAAGAATGGTAAGGCATGCTGCCAGTGAGGCATTTCCCTTGCTGGTGGTATTCAGCAGAATATTATAAGCTCCACCATTTAATGGCAGAGCGCCTACTGCTTCTCCATAAATTTTTCGGAAGAAAAATAGAACCACACCCACGATTAGCAGGGCGATAAACGCATATTGGCCTGCATATACAATACACAATGCGGATACATACAACACGGAGGAAGTAATGTCATTTCCGCAAATGGCGGTGGAAGCGAGCTGTGAAAGTTTTTTTGTATTTGAAGAAGATGACTCTTTCATAAATGAGTTTCAAACCCTGGTACAATCGGCATAAAATAACGGCCCTTGAGCAGCTCTTATAAATTATGTTGTATTTAAAAACGCAATATAGGTATATATTTTATATGGCATTGCCCACAATTTGCATGCCTTTAATTATTTCGGGGAAAATAAAGCGTCGGCATTTTCGGTTGTCTGGCGTGCTACTGTTTCAACGGAAATATTCTTAATATCTGCCAGCTTCGTCGCCACATATTTGAGGTAGCTGCTTTCATTTCTTTTGCCCCTGAAAGGAACCGGTGTCAGATAAGGAGCGTCGGTTTCAAGCACCAAATGTTCCAGGTCTACCTCTTTAATCACATCCGCCAGGCCGGAATTTTTAAAAGTAAGCACTCCGCCTATTCCCAATAAAAAACCGGCATCGATAATCTCCTTTGCATTTTGAAGGCTTCCGCTGAAACAGTGAAATACGCCGAAGAGTCCCTGTCCTTTAAACCTTTTTATAAAATCTATTGTCTCCTGCATGGAGTTGCGCGTGTGGATGACTAACGGCCTCTTATATTGGATTGCCCAATGAATATGCTTTTCAAGGCTTTGGTATTGCTCTTTCATAAACGTTTTATCCCAATAGAAATCCAGTCCTGTTTCACCAACTGCCGCAAATTTTCTTTGCGATAATTGCGTTTCGATTTTATCAAGTTCTTCATTAAAGTTTTCTTTTACTGAACAGGGATGAAGGCCTGTCATTGCAAAAACGCGATCAGGGTATCTTTTTTCAAGGCCGAGAAGTGCCTCAGTTTCTGAACTATCAATAGCAGGTAAATAAAATTTTTCTACTCCTTCAGCGTTCGCTCTTTTTATCACCTCGTCAATGTCGGCAATAAATTCATTCAGGTACAAATGTGTGTGCGTATCAATCAATTTCATAAACACAAAGGAAAAAAATTATTTTTTAACTCAACTCATGTTATAATTCCGGTTACTTTATAAAAAAATTTCCCTTGAAAAAATTGTTGATGAATTGTTAATTAATTATTAACTTCACTGCTAGTTTTCATAGGGTACGGATTAAAAACGGGCCTGGGTATCTACCCAGGCCCAATTTTTTTAAATTGCGTTTGACAGCGAACGAAAGGAATATCCTGACTCATTATAATATTTTAGCAACCTAGGCAACGCGTATTGCAGCGTGGAAAAGGATTTAGCACTGTCGTGAAAAACCACAATAGAGCCGGGCCTCGCATTATTTACGACATTAAGATAACAATTGTCACCCGTAACAGAAGGATCAAAATCGCCGCTGAGCACCTCCCACATCACGGTTTTTAAATGTAGCCGCTCTCCCTGGATAGCTCTCGCCTGAAAGCTGGTAATTTTTCCATAGGGCGGCCTGAATAAATTGCTGTCGATGATTTTCGCCGCCTTCGCAATATCTTCAATATAAATTTTATCGTTGGTTTTCCAGCCATTTAAATGGTTGAAAGTATGGTTTCCTACCTGATGGCCTTCAGCAATGATTTTTTCATACACAGGAAAATTTTCTTTCACATTTTTGCCAATACAAAAAAATGTGGCTTTGGCATTAAACTTCTTCAATTCTTCCAAAACAAAGGAGGTAGCCTCGGGATGAGGCCCATCGTCGAACGTAAAATATAAAATTTTTTCGTCTGTATCGACTCTCCATACTCTTCCGGAGAAAATTTTCTGAAATATAAATGGGGTCTTTTTAAGATAAAGCATAATCACAAAATTAAACTATGAATTAGCTTGATAAGCCCGCCCTGGGCAAACCATTAAAATAAAAATTTTATTTATTTTTTGCTTTACTGTCCCGGATTTTTTTGAAATCAGAATGAATCCGGTATGCCTCCACCGGTTTTTTACTAATGCCAAATAACCAATCACTATTAATTTGGATTACGCTGCGCACATCGCCCGTAATTTTGAAACCAGATTTCAATTGATCGATATATTCAAAATTTCCTTTCCCATCGCCTTTTAAAAGAATGCCATAATTGGCGTCGCTTTTGCCAATTTGCAATCGCGCCTGGTTAATATTACCGCAAAAAAGTAAATCAGGATTTCCATCGTTATTATAATCCAAAGAAGTGATTGTGAATACAGGAGAAAACTGCACTTGCAAAGGCAGCGCTTCCTTATGAAATTTCCCATCAGTTCCCCATTCAAAAAAAGAAGTGCTTAAATCGTTTGCAACCAGGTGATGAGCGCTTTGAAGTTCCTCATCGCTGAAAATATCTTTTATAGTGGCATCAGCATAACTTTTATAAGTCGGAAAGCGCGAACTCATTGTTGGTATCTGGGTAATCAGTTCATCGCGAGTTACAAACGGATAGCTTTTGTGCTGGTTATAATAACACAAGACAGGATCAACGGTTCCATTGTTATCGAAATCTTTATAAAATAATTCGGCGGGTTCTTTATCACTGACTTTAAATTGAGTATTCAATCCGTAGTTTCCTGCAACAATATCCGGCTTGCCATCTTTATTGAAATCCCCCATCAACAATTTGTTCCACCAGCCGTTGTACTCTTTATCAAAATATGCGCTTGTTTTATTTTCAAAATGTCCGTTGGAATTTATAAACACACTAATGGGCATCCATTCACCCACTACTATCAAATCTTTTTTACCATCATGGTTCAAATCAACCCACGCTGCATCTGTCACCATTCCTATCTTTTGTAACGAAGGAGCGAGCGTTGAAATCTGATTCGTGAAATGGCCTTTACCATCATTAATCAATAAATAACTTTGCGGAATTTCAGGATAAGCACCGGGCACTACCCTTCCGCCAACAAATAAATCCGGGTAGCCATCCCCGTTAACATCAGCCACCCTGGCGCAACTAGTGCTTGTAAGCATTACCGGAAGTGCATTTGTGCTCTTTGTAAAAATTCCTTTTCCGTCATTCAGGTATAAGCGATCCTGCAATAGCTTATCGCCCGCTATATAATTATCGTATCCGCCGCTACATACATATAAATCCGTGTACCCATCACCGTTAGCATCAAAAAACACCGCATCTACATCTTCGCTTAAGCTATCGGCATCAAATGCAGGCTGTGATTTTTTTACAAATTGTCCGCTTTTTTGCTGCAGGAATATTGCCCCCGGTTTGCCGTTGGCTCCTCCGGCAAATATATCTTCAAGTCCATCGCCATTCACATCACCTTTAACCAGGCATGGACCAAAAAAAGACATAGGATTAATCATCAGCGGCTGGCGTAGAAAATCATTCGAAGCCGGGCTTTTATCTGCGAAATCCAAAGGCGACTGTACTTGCTGAAAAACCGGCGCGGGAGCAGAAGCAGGATGATAAATTAACTTGGCATTTTTTTCCTCCAATGTAATAAACTGGTTGGCTTTTACCTCCGGAAGAATTTGTTGTTTTCCGCCCAGCCAGATAATCCGGAGCGAATCGATTTGTTTGGATTGGCCTAAACCAAAATGCAAAACCGGCGAAACGCTTGACTGAAAGCCCCTTGAAGGCATTTGTTCAATGTATTGATTTTTGCCATTACAATAAATGCTTACTCTGGCGCCAATACCTTGAGAATTGTGCCGATCACCTTTCAAATTGATTTCAAGAAAATTGTTTTTTAACTGCCTATTCGATTGATTTTCGTAAATAAAAGCCGGTTGGTCGATATTGTTGGTTATCAAATCAAGATCGCCATCATTATCCAAATCTGCATAAACAGCGCCATTACTGTTGGAAGGCACCGCAATACCCCATTCCTTGCTTACATCTTTAAACGTGAGATCGCCATTATTTTTAAATAAATAATTAAGTACGCTGGAAGGTGGCATACTGTCTAACAATTTAAGTACATCGCTTCTTTCGAGCCTGGGCCTGCTTTTCACAAAATCATTCATATATTTTATGAAATCCTGATTGGTATAATCTCGCTTATACCCATTCGTAACAAACAGGTCTTTCCAGCCATCGTTATCATAATCTGCAAATAAAGGAGCCCAGCTCCAATCTGTATTTGAAATACCTGCCAATTGCCCTATCTCGCTGAATGTGCCATTTCCATTGTTGAGCTGCAGCATATTGCGCATATACTGGAAATAAAATCCGGATTGCAGCATGTTATCAAACTTTCCATAACTGTTAGGGGAAAACAATAATTTTTGCCGGTGGTTATCTTCAGCAAGCATATCCAAAGTAAGTATATCCGGAAAGCCATCATTATTAATATCGGCAATATCATCGCCCATTGAAGATTCACTGGTATGGCCCATTTGTTTTTGCAACACATCCGTAAAAGTTCCGTCATGATTATTTCGGTACAAATAATCCGGTATGGAATAATCATTTGAAATGTAAATATCCTGCCAGCCGTCGCCATCAATATCGGCAATGCCTGCCCCAAGTCCATACGTTAAGTCAGAAGTGCTTATCCCTGCTTTTAAAGTAATGTCTGTGAAAAAATTATTATCATTTCTAAACAATCTGACGCCGGTTTCAGGATTAGATTGTTTTAGAATCAAAGACGTTATTGAATCGCTGAGTACCGGTAAAGAGCTTGGATTATGATTTAATAACAAAAGGTCCAAATCACCGTCACGATCATAATCAAAAAAATATGCTTGTGTGGAATAGGAAGGAGTAGCCAGGCCGTATTTGGCAGCTTGTTCAGTGAATTGAGGAATTCCATTTTTATCATTTCCTTCATTTATAAAAAGCTGGTTCACCCTTTTAGGCCCGGGAAGCTTTCCTGAATAGCAAAGAAAAATATCCAATTTACCATCTCCGTTCACGTCGGCCATTGTAACGCCGGTTTTCCAGGGGCCAGGGCGACCTTGAAGAGCCACAGTAGTAATATCCTGGAATTGCAATTTGCCTTTATTAAGATAAAGCTTATTTGGAGACATATTTCCTACAAAATATAAATCCTGTAATCCGTCGCCGTTAAGATCGCCAACAGCCACTCCACCACCATTATAAAAATATTCGTACATAAGCACATTGGTGTTAGCGCCTTCGGTAAGCTGGTTGGTAAAATCCACATGCGTAACAGAAGACGGAAGAATTTTGAAAAGAGGAGGACCTGCAGGCGCAACACTTCCAGCCTTTTCATTGTTTTTACAATGGCTGAATGCAATT
Organism: Ginsengibacter sp.; assembly: GCA_051954975.1. Classification (GTDB taxonomy): domain Bacteria; phylum Bacteroidota; class Bacteroidia; order Chitinophagales; family Chitinophagaceae; genus Ginsengibacter. Next base: position 995,460 of record JBQCHE010000003.1, read on the forward strand.
AAAAAAAGAAAACACGTACTGATTGTCAGAAACTTGCTAAGCAATTTGTTTTTCTTGATAAATGATTAAATAGTAAAAACAATTATACCAGTTACGCGAACTGGTATAATTAAAAATAATAAATATTTGTTGCTTTACTGTGCGATATCCGGCAAGGTTTATTCGTACCCAGGATTTTGAATCAGCTTATCATTCCTGTTAATTTCATCCCTGTTAATCGGTCTGAAATACATTTTATCAATCCAGGTACGGTTTTCCAATGTATTATCTACATAAGGAACATATTTATAGTCATAAATCGTTTCATCATGCCGGTAAGGCGTTGGTGCTGTTTTTCCTGGCTTTAGCTTACCCGTCACGTTTATAAACCTAAGTTTACTACCCAGGGTAGTTGGGGCAATCATCCATCTTCTTGCATCGTGATAACGTTGCTCCTCAAAAACCAGTTCTATTCTCCTTTCATTTCGGTAAGCATCGCGTAAGGCGGCTCCTGTGGAAGTAATAGCCGGCATGCCTGCCCGAAACCGGATTTTATTTAACCATGTTTTTGCTTCGTCCTCCTGTCCTAATTCAATAGATGCTTCTACATAATTTAATACAGCTTCAGTATATCTGAAGAATGGATAAGGAATAAATTGCCTTGTATTATTATCCACAATAGCTGGATCCGGATCGATGAACTTTCTCATATAGTATCCTGACCATGAAGCGTTCCAATTTTCGATCGTGCTTTCTCTCGTGTCAAGACCGGCCTGTAATTTTCCGGGAGCCGATTCATAAGATCCTGACTGAATTTGATTGGCCGGATCTACATTTCCCGAAATTTTATCGCGCGGTTTCCAATCAGCGCCATCATATAAAATCGAAGCATAAAATCTGGGATCCCGGTTTTTATAAGGAGCCGCAGCTTCGGTAGCATTGTTCCAGTCAAAATTGGTTCCATCCATCATTTGATAATCATCTACCAACTGCTGTATCGGTACATTTCCGGCCCAGTTATGATATCCGTTTGGCCCGTTATCAAGCCCTACTGAAGTTCCATCTGTACCGGGACCACCGGAATATAAATCAGGTGAAAATTGGCGCATGAATATTAGTTCTACCCCTGCCGCCGCATCAATTCCCGGTGCTTTACTTTGACCTCCCATGGCGATTGAGATATAGGCTTGTTTAGCTTCATCAGGTGAAAGCGGAGCAGATAAATCCAGCTTATAGCCTGAGCCGGCATCCAATACAGCTTTGGCGGCATCCTGGGCAGCCTTCCACCTTGCGGTTCTATCGCCGGAAACATATCCTATTAATTCAGGATTGGCATAACTGCTTATGGTTGCAGACTTTGCCTTGGCGGTAGGAATGTCGTGCAAGTCGCTTGCAGCATACAACAATACCCTTGATTTCAGAGCCATGGCAGCCAATGCAGTGGCTCTGCCGGACGCCAGGGTTTTGCCTGTTAACAATAAGGCGGCACTGTCACAATCTTTCACAATAAAATTTACACATTCTTCATAAGTATTTCTTGCGATTGAATAATCCTGGTTCAATCCATAAGTATGGTCTACAATCGGAATGGCGCCATAATACCTGAGCAATTGCTGATAATAATATGCCCTTAAAAAATGAGCTTCCCCCTGTAGCCGGGCATTTAAATCGGGATTATCGAAGGTGGCTGTTTTTAAATTCTCCAAGGCCACATTGCATGGACGAATATAGTTATACATATTTCCCCATTCATAAGTGCCATCCTGCCAGCCGGGATTAGAAGGATTGAGCGTGCCTTCATTAACCGTATTGATATTTCTGCCGGGGTGCACGAAGACCGTTTCATCACTCAAGGAAGCTAATTGCTGCTCATACCATCCGCCATTTCCAAGTCCTCGATAAATATTGGTAACAAAAGCCTCAGATAAAGCGCCGTCAGTCCATGTAAGAGCAGACGAAATGGAGGTTTGAGGTATCGTGTTTAAAAAATCTTTTTTGCAGGAAGCAAAAAGTAACAATATTCCTGCTGATACTATTAAATTATTTATACTTATTTTTTTCATGGATTTTTATTTAAAATGTTACTCTTGCACCTACATTTATAATTCTTGCCTGCGGATAATAGTGAGCATCCCCTGAAGTAGACTCAGGATCCCAGATTTTCATTTTATCCCATGTGGCAAGGTTTAATCCACTCACATAGACTCTGAAGGCATTAATTTTAATTTGATCTAAAAGTTTTGCAGGAAGGTTGTAGCCCAATTCAACATTTTTCAAGCGGAAGTAATCACTATTTCTTAGGAAATAAGTGTTGCCACCGGAATAGTAAGTGTTGCCCCGGTTGGCGATGCGAGGATCTACGCTGCTTGGATTGTCAATGGTCCATCGGTGGTCGTAAGCATATTCAAGATAATTGCCTATGTCTCCGGATTCTGTGCCGATATAAAGTAAACCTCCGGAAGCTCCCTGGAATAATACAGACAAATCAAAATCTTTATAACCCAGGTATATGTTCACACCGCCGGTGAAGGTGGGCTGCTGGGTTTTGTCAAGTCTTACTCTATCATCACCATCTATTTTCCCATCGGGTTTTTTAACATAATTACCATTTGCATCCCGGCCGCCGATATCTTTGAACTTCATATCGCCCGGCTTAAGCGAGGGAGTAAGCCCGCTATAGTCAATAGTATTCTTATCAATGTCAGCCTGATCTTTAAATACACCATCATACAAATAAGGAAGGAAAGCACCTCCGCCCCCGCTTGCAAATGGATGCCCGGTGGCCTTTTGCCATGATGGTGCTCCCGGCGGTTCATCCTGGAATAAAATTTTATTTCTGGCATAGCCGCCGTTCACACTCACGGTAAACCTGAAATCTTTTACATTTCCATTATAACCTACAGTAAAATCGTAGCCTTTATTTTCTGCTTTTCCAATATTGGTGGGAGGCAACAGGTTTGCGATTCCTGAAGTTTGAGGGGTTGAGCCTGATTTAGGCCAAAGAATCTGATCGCGTTTGTTATAAAAATAATCGAATTCGAAATTAATCCTGTTATCAAGCATGGTCCCCTCTATACCTACATCAGTATTTCTCGCTACTTCCCAGGTAAAACTTGGATTAGGCACTACCTGCTCGAATAAAGTTTTAAAAGCAGTATTATTTATAGTATAGCTACTAAATCCGTAGGTAGATAAAAATTGGTATTCGCGCAGAGAACCGCCATAGTATACCTGGTCATTACCCAGCTCTCCATATGAACCGCGGATTTTTAAAGAATTTATGAAATGAATGTTTTCGCTAAAGAATTTTTCTTCAGATATGCGCCATCCAGCAAGAAATCCCGGAAAAAATCCAAAGCGGTGGTTCTCCGGAAACAGGTAGGAACCATCTTCACGCCAAAGAAACTCAGCGAGATATTTTTCTTTGTAGTTATAAGCCACCCTTCCAAAATAACTTAACCTGGCTCTTTCGTATCCAGCGCCCCCTACTTGCTGGCCCTGTGTGCCACCAGCAAACATTTGGTCAAGAGCCGGAGAAATAAAGTTAGTGCGATAAGCATTGAAATCATCTTCCTTATCAACCTCTTTTGTAACCGCAGCCATTACAGCAATGGAATGCCCGCCAAATTGCCCATCGTAATTAATGAATCCGGAGGTCAATATGTTCAGATAATTTTCATCGCTCTGGTTTAATTGTGGGCTTGTGTAAGTAGAACGTAAATTTTTGGTCAAAAGCGGAGTTACGCCATCAGCTTCGTAGGTTTGATGATCCCAAAAATATAGATACCATGGAGTACGCCAGGTTTTGACCCTGCGGATTTCTTTATCAGCAGTGGCAGTTCCGGTCAATTTTAATCCTTTCACCCATGGAATTAAGATTTCAACACGGCCATTTACCTGGAAATAATTTCTTTTATCATCGTCATATCCGGTTTGATTAGTAGTGATTACGATAGGATTTTGGCCATTTTCAATATCCGGTCCCGGGAGTCCGTTAGGCCAAACCTCTGGATCGGTAGGCCTTCCGCGTTGCAGCATCCTAAAAATTGAATTGGCTGATTCAGTTGGGAAATGCCTGAATTCCTGACGCGCTGTAAGATTGATACCGGTAGATATCCACTTATTCACTTTTGCATCCAGGTTAATACGCATATCGTATTGCTTATAACCAGTAGCCGAATTTTTATAGTACCCATCCTGGTTCTGGTATCCTAACGATGCCAGGTATTTTACGCTTTCAGTCCCTCCGTTTATCTGAAGTGAATGTTGCTCCTGGGGCGACCACGTTTTTAATGTGGTTTTGTACCAATCTGTATTAGGATGGCCCCATGGATCGCTACCGTCTTTATATTTTTGAATATCGTCAGGCTGGAATGGGGCACGAACTACTTTGCCTGCATTGGTAGTGTAGGTTCCTGTAGTTTTGAAGGCTTCATTTGCTGCCGTCCATTCATCAGACGGCACACCATCAAAAATGGTAGTTTCATTATTCATTTGAGCATATTCCACAGCATCAGCCATCTTAGGAACCCGGGTAGGCTGAGCCCAACCATGGTTGTAATTATAAGATAAACGTGGTTTTCCCGATTTCCCATGCTTGGTAGTTATCAGAATTACTCCGTTGGCCGCGCGGGAACCGTAAATGGCTGCTGACGCATCTTTTAATACAGACATAGTTTCTATATCAGCGGGATTCAGCCTTTCAAGGCCGCCCGCAACATCCGGAACACCATCCACTACTATAAGTGCCGATGTATTACCAAATGTGTTGGTGCCCCTTATGCGGATGCTTGATCCATCATATCCGGGCTCACCTGAAGATTGTACGGCACTGATGCCTGGCAAGCGACCCACAAGAGCATTAGAGAGATTGACGGTAGGCGTTTTTTCAAGCTCTTTACCACTTACCTGAGCCACCGAGCCTGTAACTGTAACCTTTTTTTGAGTTCCATATCCCACTACCACTACCTCATTCAGACTGTTCGCCTGGGGAGTGAGATCTATCGTTAATGATGTATTATTTCCAACCACAACTTCTTTTGAAGTATAGCCAATGTTAGAAATTACCAGAACGCTTTTATTGTCCGGAACACTTATCGTAAATGTGCCGTTTGCATCCGTGGTAACTCCGTTATTGGTTCCCTTCACCAAAACACTTGCATTGGAGATCGGATTTCCTTTGTCGTCATTGACGATCCCTCTCACTGTAGTTCTGTTTTGCGCGTTTGCACCCGCAGCAATAACAATCAGGAGATTAATTAAAAGGTAAAGTTTCCCTGGGGGGCATCCCTTTTTCAAGAACTTTGCCACACAGGCAAGTTGGCTTCTCATGTTATTTTAATTTAATGAATAATGAAATGGCTGAAAAAATTTAAAAAATATTTTAAATCATTAGATACAAAGGGCAATAATGTGTTATTAATTAAACGGTAAATCAAGCAACTTTCCGGAACAAATATAGGTTTTTATTTATTCTAACAAAAAAAATGTTAATTTTTCTTGATACCCCAAGTTGCACGTGGTGCCCGGCCTTAAAAATTCACAGTTTGACAATTATTCGGATTATGAATGACTTAATAATTTATTTGGCGTTCAGTTATATATTTATTAACAAAAAATAAACCTTTGATGTCAATATAATAGTCTACCTTCGCGCCCTTAAAATCATGCCGTAACATGATAAATGGCCAGTAAAATGGCATAATATCTCTGATAATCAGTAAATGGCATGGCAATTAACTTTTAAATAATAATTGTACATGAAATTAAGTCAATTCAAATTTGACCTTCCCCTGAATCTTATAGCCCAAAACCCTACTAAAAGAAGAGAAGACAGCAGATTGATGGTAATCGAAAGAGCTACCGGAAAAATCGAAAACAAACATTTTAAAGATATCCTTGATTATTTTGACGACAAAGATGTTTTTGTTGTAAATAATACCAAAGTATTCCCTGCACGTATGTATGGCAGAAAAGAAAAAACAGGTGCACGCATCGAGGTGTTTCTTCTAAGAGAGCTACACAGGCAAAACAGGCTTTGGGACGTAATTGTGGACCCTGCCCGCAAAATAAGAGTTGGCAATAAATTATATTTTGGCGAAAACGATGAGTTGGTAGCAGAAGTAATTGATAATACCACCAGCCGGGGAAGAACCATCCGCTTTTTGTGGGATGGCACTGAAGAAGATTTCAGAAAAATGCTTTATTTTATGGGAGAAACCCCGTTGCCCAAATACATTAAACGTAAGCCGGACGAAGAAGACCGTGAAAGATACCAGACTGTGTATGCAAAACACGAAGGTGCTGTAGCGGCTCCCACCGCGGGCTTACATTTTAGTCCTGAATTGATTAAGCGGCTGGAAATTAAAGGAATTAAATTTGCCGAAGTGACGCTGCATACCGGACTAGGCACGTTTCGCCCTATCGAGGTGGAAGATTTGAGCAAGCACAAAATGGATGCAGAATATTACCGCATCGATGAAGAAGCTTGCAAAATTGTCAATAAAGCCAAAGAAACCAACCACAGAATTTGCTCTGTAGGCACCACCACCATGAGGGCAATGGAAAGTTCATTTACAGCTACTAAGCTATTGAAACCTTCTGAAGGATGGACCAATCATTTTATTCATCCACCTTATACCTTTAATATCGCAGATTCGCTGATTACCAACTTTCATTTACCTAAAACCAGCCTTTTAATAATGGCTTGCGCCTTCGCAGGGTATGATTTAATTATGGATGCTTATAAAAAAGCGATAAAAGATAAATATCGTTTTTTCAGTTATGGAGACGCGATGCTGATTATTTAAAAATTCAAAATTGATACGCTTTCCTGAGGGGTATGGCAGTAAACCAACAAATAATCCAAAAAAAAATTTGATTAACTGCTGCATATTACAATCCCCATCAGGATTAAACCTGGTGGTATAAAATTTGTCTTAGCTTTCCAAGGAATAAAAAAATCATTCATTTCAAAAAATTCATTATGAAAAAACTATTTATACTATTCGCCCCTGCTTTTTTACTTTTTTCTTCCTGCAAAAAAGAAACAACAAAAGTTGAAAAGGTAGACCAGGCCTTTTCTGCCGTGTATACCATACAGCCGGGCGACTGGACAACGGACAATAACGGCATTAGCTACACGGCCCAGTTGAATGTGCCGGAAGTTGATGATGTTTTATATAAAAATGGCGCAGTTCTCGTTTATCTTTCATTCTCAGGCACCAATTACTACGAAGCCATTCCTGAAGTTTTTGACGGCATTGCTTACGGCGCTATTCACTCAAACGGGTATGTAGGCGTTGACATCAGCGCCGTTTCGGGTGAAGCGATTGACCCACCGACACAATCCATTTCTGCTAAAGTGATTTTGATTGACGCTAGTGCTTTAGCTCTTCACAAAGATGTTGATCTTAAAAATCTTGGGGAAGTACAAAAAGCATTTAATGTAAAATAATTCACAAAGTATTTAAAACAAAACTTAGACAAACTCCAACAAATCATATTTCTTTCCCAGAATTTCTGCATCATTCGCCCCAAGCCATTTGTTGAGGAGCGTAGCATATACGGCCTTAAAATCTATTTTGTGTTTTAAATCTCCTTCGTTAAGATCCAGCAGATCGGGCATCGCGTTTATCAATCCTTTTTGTTTCAATCCACCGCCGATAAAAAACATACAGTTGGCGGTTCCATGATCAGTGCCACCGCTGGCGTTTTGGGATACTCTTCTTCCAAATTCGCTAAAGGTCATAACTGTTACATCTTCAAACCGATGGTTGGCTTTCAGATCAGATACAAATGAAATCAATGCTTCATTCAATTCAGTAAATAATCTTTTCTGCTGATTTTCCTGGTTTACGTGAGTATCGAAGCTGCCAAGGCTAACGTAGTAAACTTTTGTGTTGATATCGCTTAAAATAAGAGAAGAAATCGTCTTGAAATTTCTGCCTAATTGTGTAGCGGGATAGGTTTGGGAAGAATGATAAAGTTTACTTTGCTGATAAATATAATCAGCACTGCTAAGCGTTTCGCTGAGCGTTTTGTATAAATAATCAACAACCGGTTCCTCATTTTCATGTGTGGCGCTCAATTCTTTGTAATATCTTTCATTGCTTGCACTGATTAGCTTTTTTGGATCGCGCAACGCAAGACCTTTAAGATCTTTCCCTTTTAAAGCAAGGCTTAATACATCATCTATTTCAAGAGCCTGCGTAGGTTTGTCGCATCCCGAACATTGCGCGTCAAGATATCGGCCAAGCCAGCCGGTATGCAAATATTCATCGCTATTGCTTGCACTTTGCCAAATATCCATGCTTCTGAAATGTGACCTGTCAGGATTGGGATAGCCCACGCTGTTCAAAATTCCAAGACTACCTTCGTCGTACAAATCTTTTAAAAAAGGTAAAGCCGGATTGATACCGGCTTCATCGGTTAACTGCAAAGCCTTGTCTTTTGCGATTCCTAACCGTGGCCGGGATTTGTAATAAATATCATTTCTTACCGGTATTACCGTATTTAACCCATCGTTGCCACCACTGAATTGTAATACCACCAACACTTTATTGCCTGGTGGAACAAGGGTTTTCTTTTCAAAAGCCTTTAAAAACTTAGGCATCATCAGGGAGGCAGACGCAAGCGTGCCGATCTGCAAAAATTCTTTTCGTTTTATGAGCATATAAATAATTTCGTTTAAGCCTGACCGTTATTGATGAACCTGGATTTTGACAAACCAATGAAGCTCCTGCATCGCCCGAAAAAATCATTATCATGGATCGGGGAAAATTTAGCACAATTGATATTCCGGCGTACTCATCAATTCTACAATCGTAGATTTAATAAATTCTTCCCTCGACGTATTAACACTATACCTTTTTAAAACATTTGGATTGACAGATGTTTTTGTTTGAAGAACGATATCATTGATCCGGCCCGGAAGATTTTCGCGGCTGGTATCAGCGAATACTTTAAACACCGAATTCCAATCGATATCTACAGAAATATCCTGGCCAGCGTTTGTATCCCCAACTCCTTCCCTTCCCATCATCACATCATCATCTGCTTTTGGAGACAGCAACAAACGGCCGGAACCCGTTAAAAGTTGCGGAAGCTTTAAACGAAACATCAGCGCGCTGCTATCGATCCAATTTTTTCCGCCCGGCCAACCTGCCACATTAGGCGGAAAAAATAATACCTGTCCCAAAATTTTTTCAAACAGCAATTGAATTTCAGGCCGCTGTAGCTGAATGGGAACAAGTCTTCGAATCCCCACCAGCAGCTCAACCGGAGATTTGATTCTTGTTCCGATATTGTTTTCCTCATAGAACCACCCGCTTGTGAAGATATCAGCCAACAATTTTTTTATGTCATAATTGTTTTGGTAAAACCTGTCGCCAAGAAAGGCCGCCTTTTCATCATCCACATTTTCGTTTACAAAAAACCTGTAAATTTTTTTGGCAATAAAGTTTGCGGTAGCTCTCTGTTCCAAAATAATGTCAATCACATCATCGCCATTAAAATTTCCGGTTTTGCCCAGGAAAGTTTTTGTACCATTATCGTGAGCGAAAGCCCTAAACACGAATTCACCATTAATATTAAATCCCCATCCTGTAAAGGCTCTTGCACCTTCTTTCACATCTTTTTCGGTATAATGGCCTCTTCCCATTGTAAACAATTCCATCACTTCGCGGGCAAAATTTTCATTGGGATGTTGTTTTTTGTTTTGTTGGTTATTAAGAAAAGAAAGCATCGCCGGCAATTTACTTACCTCGCGAAGCAGTTGTCCAAAATTGCTCAAAGCATTCTCTCGGATTACATTCAAAAGCTGTTGCTGAAAATAAATATTAATGACCCGGCACGCAAAATGGCCATGCCAGAATAAACTCATCTTCTCTCTTAGCTGCGCTTCGCTATTTATCATTTCGTCCAGCCAAAGCAGGTTCAGGCTTTTAATATCTTCTGCCGATTGCCGCCTTAATTGCTTTTTCTGCTCTTTTGAAAGAGTTTCCATCTTGCCCAAACCCTGGATTCCTTTTACCAGGCCATCAAATGAACCGTTTGCCACCTGCAATGCAACAGGTTTCTTTGAAGAGGTCTTCAACAGGATTTCATAAAGATTTTGTTGAGAAATTTTACCAATTTGATTTGCATTTTCGGCCATCGGCCCAAAGGCAGCGCGCCATAAAAGATGCTGATTTTTCCGTTGATTTGAAACTGACATTTTGAAGTCTGTTAAAAGAGATTGCAGGATAAGTTTTATCGCTGAAAAAGACAGACTAACTGTAAAATGGAAGGTTTAATAAGAATTGTAATTTTCTGACGCCCGCTTTCATCCAAAACAGCAGAGCAACAAATAACCCGGTTTTTATTTTTGTTGAAATCTTATATCTTTTCCGCGCCAAAATATTTCCATAATACTTCTGGCAACCTGATGCCATCCTCCATTTGGTTATTTTCAAGCAATGCGGCCACAATTCTTGGAAGTGCCAGGGATGAGCCGTTTAAGGAATGAACCAATTGTATTTTGCCATCTGCTTTAAACCGGATTTTCATCCTGTTGCTTTGGAACGATTCAAAATTGCTTACAGAGCTTACCTCAAGCCATTTTTGCTGGGCCGCGCTGTACACCTCAAAATCGTAGGTAAGCGCAGAGGTGAAACTCATATCGCCGCCACATAAGCGTAAAATTCTGTAAGGCAATTGCAGCGATTGCAACAGTTTTTCTACATGCAACAGCATTTCTTCCAATACTTCATAGCTTTTTTCAGGATGCACCAACTGAACCACTTCTACTTTGTCGAACTGGTGAACACGATTTAAGCCTCGAACATCTTTTCCATAGCTTCCGGCCTCACGCCGAAAACAAGGAGTATAACCCGTCATCTTCACAGGCAAATCTTCTTCTTTTAAAATTTCATCGCGATAAATATTTGTGAGTGGCACTTCGGCCGTTGGAATTAAAAATAAATTATCGGCAGTGGCCACATACATCTGGCCTTCTTTATCGGGCAATTGCCCGGTACCGTACGCGCTGGCTTCATTCACCATAAAAGGAGGTTCATACTCTGTATAACCCGCGCCGGTGTTATAATCCAGGAAATATTGTATTAGAGCGCGCTGCAATTTGGCACCCTTATTTTTATAGAAAGGAAAGCCTGCGCCGGTAACTTTGTTTCCCAATTCAAAATTGATGAGATCATATTTTTTTGCCAAATCCCAATGAGCCATCGCATTTTTTGGGAGGATCGGCTTTTCACCGCCTTCCCTCACTATTTCATTGTCTTCCGGAGTCTTTCCTTCAGGGACAGAAGCATGCGGCAGGTTGGGCAATCTGATAAGATTTTCCTGCAGCGAATTCTGGATGACATTTAACTGATCACTTACAGGCTGCAAAAAGCTTTTAAGGCTTGCTACTTCCAGCTTTTTTTCTTCCGCCAGGCGTTTTTCGCCCTTTGCCATTAGCTGGCCAATTTCTTTAGAAAAAGAATTGATTTTGGATTGCCTTTCATCCATTTCAAACTGTAGCTTTCTTCTTTCATCATCCAGCGAGATGATGGTATCCACCAAAGTGCTGTCAGTAAAATGCTTTTTAGCCAATCCTTTTAAAACCTCTTCCCGGTTTGCTTTTATAAAATTAACCTGTAACATGCTGGCGTTGTTATTTGATTGCAAATATAACAGTGAATGGTGAATCGTGACTGGTGACTGGTGAATTGAAAAAGTGATTCGTACTATCACCAACAATAATCGCCAATTAACCAATTAACCGATTAACTTTTTAAATTTGCCGGATGAACGCACAAGATGATTTACAAACGCGGTGGTGGAAATTAGAAGAACAGCTTTTTAATAAATTCGGAAAAAAACCTGATGTAGAGTCCATTCTGTTTTTAATCGGCATCCAGGAAATCGGGAATTTCAGCAGCCACAAAAAATTTTCCAAAGAACAAAAACAAGATCTGATGCATGTGGCCGTTTGCACGCTTTTGAGCCAGAGCGGTTTTTATGAAATCGAAGAATATGATGAAGATAAATGGCCCCATTTTAAAAAGCTAAAGGAATTGCCTAAATACAATATGGCAGAGCAGGAGAACTTCCTGAAAGACCATATTTTGCTGTATTTTGAAAAGCTGGGCTCATTCACATAAATCCACTGATATTATGAAGAATTTATACTTCCTTCTCGTTCTGGTTCTTTTGGCGTCATGTTCTGTATTTAAAAAAACCAATCAACAAAGTATCGCTGCAAATCAACCTCACTTTGTGAAGATCGAAACCGATTCGGGCACAATGGTGGTCAGGCTTTCCAATAAAACTCCAAAAACTACGGCTAATTTTTTAAAGCTGGTGAATGGGCATTTCTACGATGGCTTGCTTTTCCACCGTGTTATAGAGGGATTCATGATACAGGGAGGAGATCCGGATAGCAGAAATGCGCCTGCAGGCAAGATGCTCGGCGAAGGAGGGCTTAAATATACGGTGCCGGCCGAATTTGACACTTCACTTTTTCATCAGAAAGGCGCTATCGCTATGGCAAGGGAAAGTGATGATATGAACCCCGAAAAAGCCAGTAGCTCCACCCAGTTTTATATTGTAGAAGGCCGCACATTTACCAACAATGAAATGGACAAAATTGAAGAGAAGTTTAAAATATTGATTCCTAAAAATCACCGGGCAATGTATCGGTCTGTAGGTGGTGCACCTTTTCTGGATATGAATTATACAGTTTTCGGGCAGGTGGTGGATGGTTTAGCCGTTATCGATAAAATTGCGCATGCAGCAAAAGATAAAAACAACAGGCCGCTGACTGACATTCATATGAAAATTACCATAATGAAAAAGAAGGACTTTAAGAAGTACTTATAAATACCTAATTTGCAATTTCAAATCTGAAAAAAACATCCCAATGGATTTCCCAAAAAATTTAAGATACACTAAAGATCACGAGTGGATATCGGTAGACGGCGAGATGGCTACAATTGGAATAACAGAATTCGCCCAACATGAGTTAGGCGATATTGTATATGTGGAAATTTCTGCAAAAGACAAAAAGCTGGAGGCCGAAGCCGTTTTTGGAACGGTCGAAGCGGTAAAAACGGTAAGCGATCTGTTTTTACCTGTATCCGGAGTCATAACAGAAATCAATCCCCTGCTTGAAAGCGAGCCTGAGAAGGTAAATACAGATCCCTATGGAGAGGGATGGATGGTAAAATTGCAAATGGACAATCCCGAAGAGGTAAATCAGTTAATGGACGCAGATGCGTACGAGGCAATGGTTTCATAGAACTTTGGAATGAAAAACAACAAAATACCTTTTGCTTATTTTTTGCCAGGCATCGCCTGGTTTTTTGTTGTAGGCCTTCTGACACTCATGCCGGCGAGGGATGTTCCGGAAGTAGGATGGTTTGATAAAATTCCGGATTTTGACAAATTTGTTCATGCAGTGTTATTTGGAGGGTTGGTGATTTTATTTGCAATACCCATTTTTAAGTCGCAGATCCCATTCCGGCAAAAAGTAAATTATGCCATCCGGGTTAGCATTGCGGTTATCGTGTGGGGAATTACCATTGAGTTTCTTCAGAAGTTTTTTGTACCGAGCCGTGATTTTGATTTGCTGGATTGGGCGGCCGATACCTTTGGTGTACTCATCGCCCTGTGGCTATGCATTCGCCTATTAAGACGCTTTTAAAAGAAAAACCAGTAAATAAAGAAATAACCGTTTTTTTTATTCGGAAGAAGAGAAAAATTTAAGGCCATTTTATAAATATATGCAGCGATAGATGGCTTTCGCACTTTCAACCTAATTTTATTATGTATACATTTGCCAAATGAAAAATGTTGATAACATGGAATACAATACAACCCGTAACCATCTTACGATTAGAGAATACGGTCGCCATATTCAAAAAATGGCAGAGTATGTGTTGACTATCGAAGATCGTGAAAAACGCCAGAAAAATGCCAATGCGCTGGTAGAACTAATGGGTTTTTTAAACCCCCAGTTAAAAAATGTGGAAGATTTCCGACATAAATTATGGGACCATTTGTTTTTAATAACCGATTTTAAGCTGGATGTAGATAGTCCCTATCCGCTGCCCACACGGGAAACGCTGCGGCCAAAACCTGATCCGTTGCCTTATCCCAAAAGATATCCCAAGTACAATCATCTTGGTAAAAATATTGAGATTGTAATTGACAAAGCGTTAAGCGAAGAAGATGCCGAAAAGCGCCAGGGGTTTGCCAATGCCATTGCCTATTACATGAAGCTGACTTATAGCAACTGGCATAAAGAATTAGTACATGATGATAACATTCAAACAGAGCTTTCATCCATGACAAAAGGCGAATTGGAATTTAATAACCGTCCTTTTATAAAACACCGCCTGGAACCGAGCCGCGATGAATTCAGCAATGGAGGAGGAAAATTCAGAAAGAATTTCGGATCAAGAAATAACCGCAATCAAAACCGTGATGGCAGAAGCAACCGGAAATTTGGCAAGAAAAGATATTGATCCGGATTGAATAATTAGTTACATTTTTAAAGAAAACAGTTCATCAAATTCATTGAAAAAAAATAATAAAATAAGTTTGCAACCCTGGCACGTGATGACGCCGGGGTTTTTTAATTCAACTTATAAACGCTCAGATGGGATCATTTGAAGTAACCGGAGGAAATAAATTAAAAGGCAACATTACGCCGCAAGGCGCTAAAAATGAGGCTTTGCAGGTGATTTCTGCTGTTTTGCTGACGGATGAAAAGGTTACCATTTATAATATTCCGGATATAACCGACGTAAATCTGCAGATAGAATTGCTTATGGAGTTGGGAGTATCCATTGAAAGAATTGACAGGCATACCTGCATTTTTAAAGCAGACCAGGTAAACCCCGACTATCTTTCTTCTGCCTCATTTCAACTCAAAACAGGAAGGCTTCGAGGCAGCGTAATGCTGGCGGGACCGATGCTGGCACGCTTTCATACCGCATATATCCCAAAGCCCGGCGGCGACAAAATCGGCCGGAGAAGGCTGGATACTCATATCATTGGTTTTAAAAAGCTGGGGGCAGAATTTGATTATTTTTCCAACGAGTCTTTTTTTCATCTCCATACCTCGCAATTAAAAGGCAGTTATATTTTGCTGGAGGAGCCAAGCGTAACCGGAACAGCCAACCTGGTGATGGCCGCTGTATTGGCAGAGGGTATCACCACTATTTACAATGCCGCCTGCGAGCCGTATATTCAGCAGCTTTGTAAAATGCTGAATCAAATGGGTGCCAAAATTTCGGGCGTAGGCAGCAACATGATTATTATAGAAGGCGTAAAAAAATTAAAGGGCACTTCGCACACGATTCTTCCGGACATGATTGAAGTAGGGTCTTTTATTGGCCTGGCTGCCATGACGCAAAGTAATATTGTAATCAAAAACGCGGGCATTGCGCATCTTGGTGTAATTCCGGAAAGATTTCAGCAGCTGGGTCTTCAGTTGGAATTTTCCGGTGACGACATTCATATTCCGGAGCAGGAAATTTACGAAATAGAAACTTTCCTCGATAGTTCGATGTTAACCATTTATGACCATCCGTGGCCGGGATTTACGCCAGATCTGCTAAGCATTATTTTAGTAGTGGCTACACAGGCCAGGGGAAGTGTTTTGGTGCATCAGAAAATGTTTGAAAGCCGGTTGTTTTTTGTAGATAAAGTAATTGAAATGGGCGCACATATCGTTCTTTGCGATCCGCACAGAGCCGTAGTGGTAGGCCTTGCCCGTAAGTTGCCTTTGCGTGGAATTACCATGAGCAGCCCGGATATCAGGGCCGGCGTAGCCTTGTTGATAGCCGCGTTGAGCGCAAACGGCAAAAGCACTATTCAAAATATAGAGCAAATAGACCGTGGATACCAACATATAGATGAACGATTAAGAGCTTTGGGCGCGGAGATTATGAGGAAATAAAAATGCAATGCGCAAATTTGAAGATTTGAAAATGGGAAGAAAGAGTGAGTTGAGCAGTAAACGAAGAAATAAAAAGGATTTTTATTTTCCTTTTTAAAGACGGAAAAAAGAAAATGGAAAAAAAATATAAAAAGATTATTCTAATCACTGCGCCTTCAGGATCAGGAAAAACCTCTGTTGTAAATCACCTGATGAAAAAGTTTCCAGAACTTTCGTTTTCTGTATCAGCTACGACCCGACAACCCCGTAACGGCGAAAAAAACGGAGTTGACTATTATTTTATTTCTGAACCGGAATTTCGCGAAAAAATTCACAATAAGGAATTCCTGGAATGGGAAATGGTGTACGAAGGAAAATATTATGGCACTTTAAAGTCAGATATCGAACGCATTTGGAAGGAAAATAAAATTCCTGTGCTTGATATAGACGTTCAGGGAGCCATCCATGTGCAACAACAATACCCGGTAAATACCATCGCCATTTTTATACAGCCGCCTTCTATTGAAGAATTAAAAAGAAGATTAAAACTGCGAGGCTCTGAAACAGACCAATCGTTACGGGCGCGGCTAAATAAGTCCGGCTACGAAATGACATTTAAACAACATTTCGAAAACATCATCATCAACGAAAATTTTGAAAAGGCCTGCAAAGAAGCCGACAAAATAGTAGGTGATTTCTTAAATAATTAAGGCGTTGTCTGCTTTCTGTTTACCTTTGCAGGTATGGACTGGATGGCACTTATACCAATCGCAATAGCGCTGCTGTTAATCGGTTTTTTTTCAGGGATAGAACTGGTTTTCATTTCTGCCAATAAATTGTCAATTGAATTAAGAAAGAAGCAGGGAAATTATGGTGGCAAAACATGGTCGTACTTTTTAGAAACGCCCACCAGGTTCGTTATTACCATTCTTATTATTACCAACATTCTTGTTGTAATTTATGGTCTGCTGGGAAGCGCTGTGCTGGATTCCGTTTGGCAATATTGGTCCATTGATAATCCCTATATCATCATCGCCACAGAAACACTTATTGCCACAATCGTTCTGGTTTTTTTTCAATCGGTTTTCAAAACCATTTTACAGGGGAACGGTAATTCGATTACTTCGGGAGTATTTTTTAGCTTTTGTATAAAAACATTTTATTCTCTTTTTTCATGGCTTGCCAAATATTTTGTAAGCCTCTCTGAATGGATTCTGAAATATCTTTTTAACGTAAAAATTCAAAATAAAACGCAATCATTTTCCAGGATGGATCTCGACCATTATGTGCAGCAATTAAACATGACCGATAGCGATGAAAACCTGGAAATGAATCATGAAATATTTGAAAATGTACTTTCGCTTTCTGAAACAAGAATCAGGGAATGCCTTATACCAAGAAAGGAAGTGGTGGCGATGGATGTTAATTCTACCATCGAACAATTAAAGGAAAAATTTATAGAAACCAAGCTCAGTAAACTCGTGGTTTACGAGAATAATATAGATAATGTGCAGGGATATGTTCATCAGCTTGACCTCTTCAAAAATCCGCAGGATCTTCGCTCCGTTTTATTGCCCATACCTGTGATACCGGTAAGCATGAATGCGTCTGACCTGATTAATAAATTCACGAAAGAAAGAAAAAGCATCGCATGGGTAATTGATGAGTTTGGCGGCACTGCAGGGATTGTAACCATGGAAGATTTGCTGGAAGAAATTTTTGGAGACATCTATGACGAATATGATGTGCAGGAAGAATTTGTGGACAAACAAATTGCTACAAATGAATATCTTCTTAGTGGCCGCCTGGAATTAGATGACCTTGAAGAAAAATATAAATTGAATTTTAGAAAAACTGAGGACACCGAAACACTTTCAGGGTATATAATAAATCTGCATGAGTCTATACCACGCGAAAGAGACCGGATCATCATAGACGATTTTCAATTTGATATTTTAAAAGTTAGCCAAACAAGAATTGAAACAGTGAAACTAAAAGTACTTCGCTAAGATTAGAAAAAATTTTCTAAAATATCACAAGGAATGCGAATCGCCATCAATGCTCCTTCATTAACGTCCCGTCATTTTGAAATTTTCTTGCGGATGGCAAACCGCTATACCGAACACACATTTTTATTTTTTTTTAATTCAGAGCCTGCTGGTTTAACGCTGCCTTCGAATGTTCACCCGGTTATAATTAAGCCACAGCAAAGCGTTCTATGGCTTTCGAAGATGATATATCAGCGGCAGTTATCCGCAGCTTTAAAAAAACATAAGGCCGGAATTTTCATAAGCGAAGCCTTCGTTTCATTACATACAAACGTTCCTCAAATTTTAATTGCGCCGGATTTGACTTATATATTTTATCCTGCATTGCTCAATAAAAAACAATTTTCAACCGCAAAAAAAAATACACCTAAGTTTTTACAGAAGGCAGCTACCATCGTTGTTAATTCTCATTTTTTTAAAAATAAAATTGAGCAGCGATTCGGGATTGATCAACAAAAAATTAAAGTAATTTATCCTTCATTAATAAAAAAAATACGCTCAGCTTCAGAAGAAGAAAAAATTGCGGTAAAAGAAAAATACGCGGACGGAAATGAATATTTGATCTATCACGGCATTATCAGCATGGAGCAAAACCTGGTGAATTTATTAAAAGCATTTTCTTTTTTTAAGAAAAGGCAGCGAAGCAAAATGCGTTTATTTATTACCGGAAAACCAGGATTAAAATATGATGAATTTATCCATTTACTGGCGTCGTATAAATTTAAAAATGAAGTAATAGTAAAAGCAAATGAATCGCATTCGGAAAATGAAAAATTGCTTTCGTGCGCTTATGCCTCATTATATGTTCCTTTTTATGAAAGCGAAGGAAAGGTAATATTAGAAACCATGAGCTGGCAAATTCCCATGGTTGTTTCCGACATTGGTTTGTTGAAAGAATATTGTGGTGAAGCGGCTTTGTATGCGAATCCTGGCAACTTTAATGATATCGCGGATAAAATGATGTTGATTTTTAAAGACGAGCAGAAAAGGCACGACTTAATTCAAAATGGAACCAGGGAAATAAAAAAGTTTACTGAATCTGAAGCTGACAATGCATGGTATGAAATCATTAAAGAAAATGGGAGAGGAAATGATTTCAGAATCACTTAATCCACGTTTTCAATAATGCCCGCAATGCCCTGGCCACCACCTACGCAGGCAGTAACAATCCCGTATTTTTTATTCAGCCTTTTCATATCATTAATTATCTGCACAGTAAGCTTTGCGCCCGTGCAGCCCAGCGGATGGCCAAGCGCGATTGCACCTCCATTGATATTCACTTTTTGAGGATCAAGCTGCAGCTTGTTAATCACCGCTACGGATTGCGAAGCAAAAGCCTCATTGAGCTCAATCAAATCTATTTGTGATAAATTCATTCCAGCTTGCTTCAGCACCTTCGGAACCGCTTCTATCGGCCCCACACCCATTACGCGGGGATGAACGCCCGCACTCACACAATTAACCAATCGGGCTATTGGTTTCAACTTCAGCTCATTCATCATTTTTTCGCTCATCACAATTACGAAAGCCGCACCATCGCTTGTTTGAGAAGAATTTCCGGCAGTAACGGTACCGCCGTTTGCAAACGCAGGTTTTAATTTCGCCAATGCTTCCATTGAAGTATCTGCGCGAACGCCTTCATCAGTATCCACCACGAAACTTCTTGACTGCTTTTTTAAATTCTTGTCAAGATATACTTCTTCAACGGTCATTGGTAAAATACCGCTTTTAAAAAACCCGTTTTGTATAGCGTTTATCGCCTTTTGGTGCGAATGCAAACTGAACTCATCCTGTTGCTCACGGCTGATGCCGTATTCTTTAGCCACCGCCTCAGCCGTAAGACCCATGCCAAGATAATAATCCGGCGTTTCAGAAGCCACTGAGTAGGCGGGCACTGTTTTCCAGCCCGAAGTGGGCACCATCGTCATGCTTTCCGTACCGCCAGCAATAATGCAGTCAGCCATTCCGCTCCTGATTTTTGCTGTGGCTATCGCAATCGTTTCGAGGCCACTGGCACAATAACGGTTTACCGTCATCCCCGGCACGGAAATGCCCAGCGCTCTTACACTAATCATCCTTCCAATCTGCAAACCCTGCTCGGCTTCAGGTACAGCGTTCCCTACTATTAAATCATCCACCCTACTGCTTTCCAGCTCAGGTACGGCTGCCAGCAATCCTTTTATAACATCCACCGCTAAATCGTCAGGCCGGTAAAACCGAAAGCCACCTCGCTTTGCTTTGGTTACCGCTGTTCTGAAACCTGCTATGATATATGCTTCCATAATTATATCTGGTTTTAAAAGACTTCCTCTAATTTAAGGCTTATCTTCCTAACTTCACAAAACAGCAATTAATTTGATAGTAAACCAACAAATAAGCCGGATTTTATTTTCTTTCAATCTAAATAATTGCCAACAATCGGCATTCTTCTGCCGCTTCCAAATGCTTTGGGTGAAATGCGGATGATAGGGCAAAACTGGTTTCTTTTGTATTCATTCCTGTTCACCAATTTTAAAATTCTGTCAACGAGCTGGGCATCGAATCCCATAGCTTTGATTTCCTTCGGGCCCTGAACTCTTTCAATATACTGGTACAGGATTTCGTCAAGTATTTCATACGACGGCAAGCTATCCGTGTCTTTCTGGCCGGGCCGCAACTCTGCAGATGGCGCTTTGGTAATGATGTTCTGGGGAATAATTTCATGCTTTCTATTGATGTACATGGCCAATTCGTACACCTGCAATTTGTAACAATCTCCCAGAACGCCAATGCCCCCAGCCATATCTCCATAAAGAGTTCCATAACCGGTGGCCAATTCGCTTTTATTGGAAGTGTTTAATAAGATATATCCAAATTTGTTGGCGATGGCCATTAACAAATTCCCACGGGCTCGGCTTTGAATGTTTTCTTCCGCGATGCCAAATGGAAGGTCATTAAAAACGGGCTGCAGTTCCGTAATAAACGAATCAAAAATCTTTTTTATCGGGATAATGTCATAAGGATTCCCCAGGTTTTTACTTAGTTGCTCGGCATCTGATACAGAATGAGTGGTAGAAAACTCTGAAGGCATTAATATGGCTCTCACGTTTTCTTTGCCTAAAGCCTCGCAGGCAAGTGCAATGGTAACAGCGCTATCGATACCTCCACTGCTGCCGATAATAGCTTTGGTAAATCCCATCTTGGAAAAATAATCTTTAATGCCTAACAATATCGCATCATATACCTGGCCGATGTTGAGCTCCGGGGTAAACTTTTCAGGTTCGGAAAGAAAATCGACCACTTCACCAGCAGCCTTTATTATGGGTGCTTCAAAAGTGCCATCGTCAAGCAAAATCACTTCCCTGGTTTCCTCATTGAATTGCGAAAGCTCGTGACACAGGTTGGCGTTTTTATCAAAACATAATGACACACCATCGAAAATGACTTCTGTTTGGCTGCCAACTGCATTACAATAAATAAGCGGGATTTTGTATTTTAAAACGTTTGCCTTAATGGTAGCTCTCCTGTCATCTGCATGCGTGTAATCGAATGGTGATGCCGAAATATTAATCATCACATCCGGATGTTGCTCCATTAAAATATCCATTGGACAGATTCTGTAAAGCGGGTTATCGCCCAGGTTCCAGATATCTTCACAAACCGTAAGCGCTATTCTTTTTTGTTTAAACTCGATCACATTCCATGTAAAGGCAGGTTCAAAATACCGGTTCTCGTCAAACACATCGTAAGTAGGCAGGCAGGTTTTATGAGCGATGCTTTTCACTTCATTTTGATAAATAAAAAATGCAGCATTAAAAAGATCCTTGCCTTCTTTTATCGGATTGCGATCGGGAGCGCCGACGATAACTCCGATGGTGTCCGCCGCTTTTTTTATCTTTTCGATACTTTCAAAGCATTTATCAATAAAATCCCTGAAATCTAAAAAGTCTTTTGAAGGATAACCGCAAATGCTCATTTCACTGAAAACAATAAGGTCTGCATTGGCCTGCTTTGCCACTTCAATAGCATTTATAATCTTATCCACGTTTTTATCAAAATTGCCAATATGATAATTCTGCTGTGCAATAAAAATTTTCATAGTGTAAAATTAAAACAGAAATAGCTGCTGCACTTTTTTCATTTAACAATATTGTCTTTACTTTTTTGCTTTTATTTGGGGTATGAGAAGATTTTTAATTGTCTTAACCATCGCGGGTTTATTAATCTCCTGCAACAACAACCCAAATATTCCGGATGTTTCCTCCATTAAAGTAAGTCTCGAAACAAAAAGGTTTGAAAACGATTTTTTTACAATGGACACTACCCATATTGCCCATTCCATGCAAATGCTTCTCCAAAAATATCCCGATTTTTTACCGCCATTTACAGCAAACATGCTTGGCCTTGATCTTGACAGTTTACTAATTCCGGGAAACAGGCAGGACCAGGGAATAAAAATGTTTATCCATGATTATATGCCCTTAAAAGATTCTGCAGAAATGCTGTATAAAAGCTTTGATGAAGAAACAAAAGAAATAGAAAAGGGATTGCAGTTTGTAAAATATTATTTTCCCAATTACAAAATTCCGCAATCAGTCATCACTTTTATTGCCCCCATCAATGCCAATTTCGAAACCTCATTTGGCGTGCAGGGGGATGTAATAACTACCCACAGTTTTGGAATCGGCTTGCAGCTTCACATGGGAAAAGATTTTTCTTTTTATAAAAGTCGCGAAGGAATGGAAGAATACCCGGAGTTTTTGTCTAACAATTTTGATAAAGAACATATCCCGGTTAATTGTATGAGGAATGTAGTGGATGATTTATTTCCGTCTGGCGCAAAAGGAAGGCCTTTGATAGAACAAATGGTAGAAAGAGGAAGAAGAATGTACCTGCTTACCCGGTTTTTGCCTCATACACCAGAATATATTTGCATGGGATATACCAAAAAGCAAATGGAAGATACTGAAAAAAATGAAGCCGTTATTTGGGACCTGTTTCTGAACAATAATTTGCTGAATAAGACCGATGAAAACATAGTGCATAATTATATCGGAGAAAGCCCCAAGACACCTGAATTAGGCGAGGGCGCGCCGGGAAACATTGGAACTTTTTCAGGATTGCAGATAGTAAAGAAGTTTATGAAATTATATCCTGAAACAAAACCGGAGGATTTAATGCAGAAGAATCCAAGAGAAATTTATGAAATGTCAAAATACAAACCCAGGATTTAATTGAGCTTTAGTGGAACTACCATTTCAAATGCAGGAATATTGATGATAAAGGTCTGTTTGTTGTGAAAATTTTCCATGAAGTACATTCCATGCATTTTTCCCAATTCGCTCCGCAAGTTGCAGCCGCTAACATATTGATATCTTTCGCCGGGCTGGATGATGGGCTGAATACCTATCACTCCCTCACCTTCTACTTCACGGTGCTCTGAGGTGCTATCAAAAATGTACCAGTGCCTTCTCAATAATTGCACGGGAAAAGGATTATTGTTTTCCAGCGTGATTCGATACGCAAACATATATTCGCTGTTAATTGGATTGCTGTACTCGGGCTGATAAAAAGTTTCAACACTTACCTTTACGCCTTCAGAAATTTTTGAGATCATGGTTTTTTAAATTGTAATAATTTATTTAAAGCGTTATAAAATTAGACCTTACGTGAGTTTTTATACCCGTTTTTCAAAAGCCATTGTAGAATTCTTTCCCTTTGATCGCCCTGGATAATAATTTCATTGTCTTTGGCAGAGCCTCCTGTTCCGCAAAAAGATTTTAGTTCTTTAGCCAAATTTTCAATCTCTTTTTCTTTCATTGCAAAACCCTTTACCAGCGAAACCGTTTTTCCACCTCTTTGTTTTTTGTCGAGAGTAATTACCAATCTTTGCTTCTCCTTTGGCAAAAAATCTTCAGGTTCTTCAGGGCTGAAAAGGTTGAAATCCTTTTCCGTTGAATAAACAATTCCTCCGCTGTTATATAACTTTTTCTTCGACATTTTATTGTGCCAATTCTGCTTTTAAACTTAAATCCAGGCTGGTAGCCTGGTGAATGATAGCACCACTTGAAATAAAATCAACGCCGGTGGCGGCGTATTGTTCTATATTTTCAAAAGCGATGCCGCCGCTGGCTTCTGTTTCAAATCTACCATTTATCATCTTCAACGCTTCGCTTATTTTTTCCGGCGAAAAATTATCCAGCATGATGCGGTCGGCTTTGCCATTGCGAATTACTTTTTCCACATCATCAAGAGAGCGAGCTTCCACCTCTATTTTTAAGCCAATATTTTTACGGTGCACGTATTCATAAGCTGCATCAATTGCGTTTACAATTCCTCCACAAAAATCTATATGGTTGTCTTTTAGAATAATCATGTCGTACAAACCAAACCGGTGATTGAATGCGCCGCCGATTTTTACTGCTTCTTTTTCTATTAATCTGAAATTCGGGGTTGTTTTCCGGGTGTCTAATAATTTTGTATTGTATCCCTTCAGTTTTTCAGTGTATTTTTTGGTTAAGGTAGCAATGCCGCACATTCGTTGCATGCAATTAAGCACGAGTCTTTCGCACGAAAGTATGGTGGAAATTTTAGCACTTACCTGGAAGGCTTCCTGGCCAAAAGTCATCTTATCGCCATCATGCAAAAACTTAGTGACTACTGCGGTTGGCTCAAGAAATTGAAATATCTTCTCAGCTATATCTACGCCTGCTAGTATTCCATTGTCTTTTATTTTTAAAACTGCTTTGCCTTGCGCCTCAGGATCGATGCACGCAAGCGTAGAATGGTCTCCATCCCCAATATCTTCTTTCAACGCACTGGCAATGAATTCTTCCAATCTATTCTGAAAATTTGTAGAAACATCCATAAACAAATTTATAAAATTGAAAATTAATGCGGTTTTTAAGGCCAGGCTAGATATGCACATTCAGTGCAAAATGTTACTGCATCCACGTTTTGAGTGTACGACCGTTCAATAATAATTTTCTATAGTGATACCATAAGTCAATATAATATTTTCCCGGTTGGTGCGGCTTATCTTGTTATAAGCCATCGCTGCATTCAGCGAAAGCCACTTATTTAATTTAACAGAGAGCTTGTTGTTGAGCTTAAAAATATAATCGCTGAAATCACTCACCGATGGCTGGTAAAAATTAGTTCCTTCCAGGCTAAAGGTGCTGTTATAAGCCCACCGGTATTTTGTTCTGAGAGAATTTCTTACCGTTTGGTATACGTCTTTGCCAATTACCGGATCGGTAAGGTCGCTGGTTTCAAATACAAAGCCGTCGCTGATTTCAAAATTGAATTTTGGGCTTTTGAAAGCGTTGAAGCCCACACCTACACCTGATTGAAAGCGATAATTTATTTTTAATGAATAGCTATTGTCATAATTTATCAATGCCCAATAGTAAAGCTTTTGGATATCTTTTAAATAGTCCACATTTGCAGCGGCCGAAAAATCATTATTGGAAAGCTGCTTGTTTTGCGTGCCATAAATCCAGGAAGCGCCGGTATTGTACGCAATTCTTTTTTTATTTACCTCATACCCGATAGAATTGTTGAATACAAATGATTGCTGATCTTTTGTTTTATTAAATACCCCCGTAGAGGTAAAAGAGAAATGATGGTGAACAGAATCATTAAACTGGCCAAAAGACCATACATAACATAGGATCGAAATAATAACTAAGGACGTCTTTTTTAACATAACCGCATTTGTAAAATTCGAAGAAATGTAAAAAATATTTCCAGAAAAAAGGCATAAGGCTGTTAAAACTTGATTCTGCCAATTATTAATACCGTTGAATACAACAAATGCGACTACTGCACTGTGTAGTAGTAAATCAATAAATAAACTGAATTTTTACTTTTCAAACCGAAGCTCCTGTATTAACTTTTGCTGGCCCGATTGCCGCGTGAATATCGTAACCCGAAAGGAGCCTTTACCCGTAACCAGCGTACCAATGCAAAATTCAGAATCTTCTTTTTGGCTTTGGTGAATTACTTTAAAATCTTTTACCTGGTTATTATTAAAAAAGTCGCGCAGCACAATGGATGCCTGCGATTTGCTGTAAGAATTACTTTTTTCGGGTAAAGTAATTTCTACTGTTTTATCAAAATATTTTGAAAGTTCAAGGGCGTTTCCCGATTTAAGCGCACTTATAATTTCAGGAAGTGAAACCAAAGTAAATGAAGATAAGGCCACAAAGAGGAGCATAAAAGATAAGATTTTTTTCATTGGGTAGAAATTTTGATTCATTTGACTATAAATCTTCTTAAAGGTAAAATTATAACTCGATTTGGGAATTTTTTAATTATATGAGTAGCTTTGAACGATGGAAACAAAAAAAGTAATACTCGTTATCATGGACGGGTGGGGCCTCGGACAAAAAAAAGAAAGCGACGCCATTCAAAATGCCAAAACACCTTTTGTTAGTTCTCTTTATGAAAAATATCCTCGTTCCACGCTGGTAACCTGCGGAAGAGCCGTTGGATTACCTGAAGGCCAAATGGGCAATAGTGAAGTAGGACACCTTAACCTTGGAGCAGGCCGCATCGTTTACCAGGAACTGGAAAGAATAAATGTAGCAATTGAAAACGGAGAGTTTGAAAATAATGCAGCATTAATGCATAGTTTAAATTATGCCAAACAAAATAAGAAACCGTTGCATTTGATGGGCCTTGTAAGCAACGGCGGTGTTCATTCTCATATTAATCATCTCAAGGCAATCACTACCATTTGTAAAAAACACGAAATAGAAAATGTGTATATTCATGCCTTTACTGATGGGCGTGATACGGATCCCAAAAGCGGCATTAATTTTTTAGAGGACCTGCAGCAACACCTTGATAAAACTACCGGCAAAATTGCTACCATCATAGGAAGGTATTATGCAATGGACCGCGACAAACGGTGGGAACGCATTAAGGTAGCCTACGACGCAATAGTGAACAGAAAGGGCGAAGTAACCACCAATATTTTTTCAGCAATTACCACCTCTTATCAAAATGAAGTTACAGACGAGTTTTTGAAACCCATTATCAATGCAGAAACACCCGATTCCGGAATTATGAATGGCGATGCAGTAATCTGCTTCAATTTTCGTACAGATCGCTGTCGCGAAATCACCCAGGCGCTTACGCAGACAGACTTTCCGGAACAAGGAATGAAAGCCTTGCATCTTGATTATACTACAATGACCTTGTATGATCACACTTTTAAAAACATAAATATTATTTTTCAAAAGGATGATTTGACAAATACCTTAGGGGAAGTGCTGGCCAATAGCAACAAGAAACAAATCCGGATTTCCGAAACTGAAAAATATCCTCATGTAACCTTTTTCTTCAGTGGTGGCCGCGAAGTACCATTCGAAGGGGAAACAAGGATAATGATCCCGTCGCCCAAAGTAGCCACCTATGATTTGCAGCCGGAAATGAGCGCCTACCAGGTAACCGAAGCCCTGGTTCCTGAAATAAAAAAACAATCAGCCGATTTTATCTGCCTGAATTACGCGAATGCAGACATGGTAGGGCATACAGGGGTTTGGGACGCTGTAATTAAAGCCGTTGAAACAGTTGATACCTGCGTAAAAGAAATTGTAACCACCGGGCTTGAAAATGGGTATACAATTTTTCTAACTGCCGACCACGGCAACGCGGATTACATCATTAATGAAGATGGAACACCCAATACAGCCCATACCAAAAATCTGGTTCCGTTCTTTATAATCGATAAGGAATGGCGTGGTAAAATTAGCCCTGGGAAACTAGGAGATATAGCGCCAACTATTCTTTCAATGATGAAGTTGCCAATTCCCGAACAAATGACCGGCAACGTATTAATCGACGAAAATTAAACATAACAGTGTTTTAGAGTCCCGAAAAGCCTATGAATTAAAAAAAATAATACGAAGAGGTCTAAAGTTAAAATTTTTCAATTTTTTGGTTAACAAATATATATTCGTGCAGCGTTTTAAGTAAAAAATTGTCCTACCTTAGTAGGGTTAAACAAGCAAACTATGACCGAAGAGCTGATGCTTCAAGGCTGCCTTGATAACCTCTCAACTGCGCAGGAAGCGTTGTACAATCGTTTCGGACCGCGCATGCTTGGCGTTTGCTATCGTTATGCGCGTAACAGGGAAGATGCGGAAGATATGCTCCAGGAAGGCTTTATAAAGGTCTATTCTCAAATTCACCAGTATAAAGGGTCGGGAGCATTAGAAGGATGGATAAGGAAAATTGTGGTTCACACCTGTATTAATAGTTTAAAGAAAAATAAAAAGTTCTCTGATAGTGTTGATTTGATACATGCTTCAAGTATCCACATTAGCGAAAATACAATACCCTCCATGCTGCAGGCAAAACAAGTGGTGGAGTGTATAAGATTATTGCCGATTGGTTACCGGACGGTACTTAACCTGTATGCAATTGAAGGCTTTACTCATAAAGAAATTGCTACAATACTGGAAATTGAAGAAAGTACAAGCAGATCACAATATACCAGAGCACGGGCGCTGTTGGAAGAAATTCTGATTAAGAAAAAAATATTGCAGAAACCCAGGGAAAATGTGAAGATGGCTTCGGTGAAATAAAACTATCTGTTTAAAATATTTAAATCTTTGTCGGTATAAAAGAAACGTTTGCATAATGGAAAGAAGATTTGATATGAGCGATTTTGAGCAATCTTTAAAAGATCATGCTGACCAGTTTAAGATGGTACCGTCCAAACGTGTATGGAACGGAATTTACAATAATTTACACCCAGGCAGTAAGTGGCCTTCTATAACCATTGCCATACTTTTTTTATTTACCCTTATTACCATTAGCAAATTAAATAATTCGCCAACCCAATTTAGAGATGTAGAGAATAACAGCAAAAACGACGATGCTAAAAATATCATCGTTTCACAGGATGCCTCTTCTCCTCAGCAAGCAATTTCAGCAAAAGGTATTTCAGATCAAAAGATTTCAGAAAAGAATGAAAATGTAACTTCCACTACGGGATCCGCTCCAGGATCCGTTACAGTGAAACCAGAAAATAAATTGCTTCTGCCTGATCTTTCTGCATCAAAAAACTTTTCCAATCAAAGGACCGTCGAGCAAAATACTGATAGAAAGGCTGCCCCGGATCTTGTACATGCCACCACGGAAAATCTGATTTCTGCAAAAGAAAACATGAAGAACACTGAACTTTCCACAGGGCTACCAGACACTTTGGAAGAAATCAAACCAGGTAAAATTTTAGTTCAGTTTCCAGGCGTTTCCAGTCCTCTTAACCCCCAATATATTGACATTATTGAGGATGTTGATTTCGGCCAAAATCGTTTTCTCTTATCAGATTTCAATGAAGAGGCAATTACTCTTAATATCTTACATCCCTTAGTGATTTCATACAGTAATCCGTATGGAACTCCGGCTGAAAACAATTTGGCTTCAGACAAAACGATTAATTCACTTAAAAAAGGACGTAAGAATAACAAACCTGAATGGACCTTTTATATAACGCCGACTATAAGCACGGCATCTTTTGGCAATAAATCGATAAATCCGTCAGTTACCAATTCATCACAGGTTGCATTTTCGAACAGGGGCGCATTTAAATTGTTGCGGAATTCGCGGTTTGGCATAGAAACCGGGACAGAGATGACGCTCAAAATTGAAAAAAATTTGAAATTCGTTACCGGGTTTAATCTTGGCTATTCCGGATACAAAATTTTATCAAATTTAGTGCATCCGACTTTTGCTACATTGATGCTCCGCGACAAGAATGGCGGCACTTATTCTAAAAACTATCTTACTCATTATGGAAATGGCCAAAGCCCTGGCCACGTATCACTTAATAATTATAAAATACAGGCATCGATTCCGCTGGGCGTTCAATTTAATGTTTGGGGAAATGAGAAAATTAAAATTGACTTAACCTCCCTATTGGAGCCTTCGGTAGTTCTTAAAGAGGATGCCTATCTGATCTCGTCAGATGGAAGATATTATGTAAATGACCCATCCCTGGTAAGAAAAACCAATCTTGATGGCCACTTTGGCTCGTACATCACTTTTATCGGCAAAAAGATAAAGTGGCATCTTGGACCTGATTTCAGATACCAGTTTTTCTCTTCTTACAAAAATATTTATCCCGCTAAGGAACATTTGATTGATTATGGCATAAGAATTGGATTATCAAGGTAAATTGAATAATCAGTGCTTGTTTAAAAGCTATAATTTTAACTGATTTTTTTTAAAGCCGTTGCTTCGTACCCTGCAACGGCTTTTTAAATTTGTAATTTTGCAGATGCAAAAATCATCTTTATTTTGTTTGCTTGCCTTCTGTTGTTATTTAAGCGCTTGTGATACCGAAAATAAACCTGCCTCTACACAGCCATCTGCTACCGATACAGTAAATATTTTTCCGGTGACCAGTTTCTTGAAAGCCCAATTACGAGAATTGGATACTTTACCGGTAACCCCGCTACAAATTGTAACAGCAGGCGGAAAAAGAGATTCCCTGTGGCTTAAAAGAGAAGACATCAGAAAAGAAGCCATTCCATTTTTATCGCCGGAGATTGATTCAGCAAACCTGCATGCATTTTTTACAGAAAAATCATTCCTGGACCAAACCATCAATTCTTATACTTTTTCTTATGATGCAAAACCATCTTTGCCTGACTCAATCCAACTGACTCACTGGGATGTGTATATGAATCCACAAACCCATCTTATAGAAAGAATTTATTTGGTCAAACAAAAAGATTCAGCAGGAAATGATATTACTACTCAATTAACCTGGGTAGCCAACAAATATTTTAGTATAAGAAATATCATACAGGCACCGGGAAAGGACGCGCAAGTAAACGAGAAAAGAATGATTTGGAACTTTGATGAGTAATACCGAAAAGAGATGATGATATGACTCCAGAAATTTTTCAGACTATAATTAAAACGCTGCCTAACAATCCCGGTATTTATAAATACTTTGACGAAGCAAACGAACTTGTTTATGTAGGTAAAGCAAAAAATATTAGAAAAAGAGTAAGTTCGTATTTTACCAAAACATTCACCGGCTATAAAACTCATGAGCTGGTGAAGCGCATTCATCATATTGAGTTCACCATTGTGGACAGCGAACAGGATGCTTTTCTCCTTGAAAATTCATTAATAAAGCAATTCCAGCCAAAATTCAATATCAACCTTAAAGATGATAAAAGCTATCCTTATATCGTGATTAAAAATGAGCCGTTCCCGAGAATTTTTCTAACGCGAAATAAAATTAATGATGGCTCTCAATATCTTGGACCGTTCACCTCCGTGGGAAGAGTGCGCGAATTATTGAGCTTTATAAAAGAATTTATACCACTTCGCACGTGCAAGCTGAATCTTACTGAAAGCAATATTCTCAGGCAAAAATTTAAAGTATGCCTTGAATACCATCTTGGAAATTGCAAAGGCCCCTGCGAAGGGCTGCAATCAAAAGAAGATTATGAAGAAGGCCTGCAACAGGTAAAACAAATTATCAAAGGCAATTTGGCCCCGGTAATACAGCGCTACAGGGAAGAAATGAATTATTATTCAGAACAATTACAATTTGAAAAAGCCGCTGTAATCAAAAAGAAAATTGAAGGCCTTGAAATGTACCAGGCCAGGTCTGTTGTGGTAAATAAATCTATTTCAAATGTGGACGTATTTTCCATTTTAAGAGAAAAAAATACCGCATATATTAATTACCTGATGGTGCAAAATGGCACCATCATTCAAACACACACTATTTCGCTGGAGCCAAAACTGGACGAGACAGACGAAGAAATTCTGGGGCTTGCGATTACTGACCTGCGGCAAAAATTCAATAGCGAAGCCACGGAAATTGTAATTCCCTTTGAAATTGATTTTTCCGGTGAAGCAATTTCAACTACGGTGCCTAAAGCCGGGGACAAGAAAAAACTGCTTGATCTGTCCGAAAAAAATGTCAATTATTTTATGGCGGAGATAAAGCGAAAGAAAATGCTGCGCCTTGAAGAAAAAACAGGTGAAGAAAAGATAAAAGTTTTAACCCAGTTAAAAAGCGACTTGCATCTTCCGGCCCTTCCCGCACAAATTGAGTGCTTTGATAATTCAAACTTCCAGGGCAGCTTTCCCGTTGCAGCAATGGTTTTTTTCAGAAATGGCCTGCCCGATAAAAATGAATACCGGCGGTTCAATATCAAAACTGTAACCGGCATAAATGATTTTGCCAGTATGAAAGAAGTGGTTACCAGAAGATACAAACGATTGCTTAAGGAAAATCTTCCGTTGCCGCAGTTAATCATTATCGACGGAGGAAAGGGTCAGCTTAACGCGGCAGTGGAAGGTTTGAACGAAATAGGAATGATTGGAAAAACAACCGTAGTAGGGCTTGCCAAAAATGAGGAAGAGATTTTTTTCCCGGGCGATACAGAATCCATTAAACTGCCGTGGGATAGCGAAAGCCTGAAACTCATCAGAAGAATCCGCGATGAAGTGCACCGCTTTGGCATTACCTTTCACCGGAACCAGCGAAGCCGCGGCACTTTCGTGAATGAATTGGAAATGATAAAAGGCATCGGAAAAAATACGGCTGATAGCCTTTTGAAAAGATTTAAATCCGTAAAAAAAATAAAAGAACTTTCGCAAAATGATTTGGAAGAAGCTATCGGTAAGTCGCGGGCTCAAATCGTTTATCAATATTTTCATCCGGATGAAAAGAGCGAAAGTCCCTCATCCAATATTTAAAAAATCCCGGCCGAAGTCGGGATGCTGAATTTAAAAATTGATTCCGATGCCTACCTTAATGGCACGGTTAAAAGCGTTCACACTTTGATTGGCATCTACCTTGGATAAACCATAATCATACGATGCACTCAGGCTTAAGCCGTTGACGAACTGATACCCAATACCACCGGTCAATCCTACATCCCAACGATTAAAAGCCGAGGTGACGTCCATCGTTTTATTTAAGAGGTTAACACCCAACACGCCCGCCGAAGTTTTCAGATTTGACTGGGCAAGGTAAGAGATTTGCGGCCCTGCAAAAATTTGAAATCCATTAAAATTTCCCTTTAGCAAAATCGGCACATCCACATATTGAGATTGCAATATGGCTTTCGCATTGGCTCCCAAAAAATCCATTCCTTTTAAACCAATTGTACCATTTAGCTGGTATCCTTTTAAAGAATAATAAATGCCTGGCTCAAATGAAAGGTTAGTGCTCATTGGAATATCCGCAAATCCTCCCGCAAAAAAGCCTGGCTGATCTTTTGTGGTTACTTTACCATTGGTGAAATCGAGAATGTTGTTGAAATTTTTTACAGCATCGCCGCGCATGCCTGACGATAAAAAACCAGCTTTAACCCCGAAAGCAGGGGTAGTTTGCGCAAAACTAAAAGCTGAAATAAATAAAGCGCTGATAAGTAAAATTGCATTTTTCATGATTGTTGTCGGAGCCGGATTTTAAAGCCGTTCACAATCCTGAGAAGAATTTTAAAAGGCAAAGATTAATGGCTTCCCTGTAAGATTTTGTTAAGGAATCGCCCATTCAAAATAAAAAATGTGCGTTATTTATTGGTTTACTGTTCATTAATTTTTTACAAAATCATTTTCAAAAACGATGTATAACTTTAGTAGATGAACCGGGTATTTGCCTTGACAATATTATTTTTCAGCGCTCATGCGGCGATGGCGCAGGATTTTTTTACAGCACAAAAGAAGTATGTAAATATTCCTGCTTTGCAGACAAAAACTTCGGATGGAATTGCTTCTTACATCAACGCTCATTATCACATGGATGAAGATAAAATCTCCGCAATTTATTCATGGATTACTTCAAACATCAAATATGATGCGGATAGCATTCATTACGTGATTCTTGATGAGGACAATGAACAACGCGTATCCTTTGCCCTGCGAAGGAAAAGAGGCGTTTGTGAAAATTTTGCTGCAATATTTAACGATGTGGCGGGCAAATGCGGAATTAATTCATTTATGGTAGAAGGGTTCACCAGGCAGGGCGGATCCATTGATCGTACCGGCCACGTGTGGTGTATCGCTTTTGTTAATGGTAAATGGGGATTGTATGATCCTACGTGGGATGCAAGCCTGGTGGGCAGCCTCAATCAAAAATCAGAATTTAAATATTTTAATGCAGATCCGGAAATATTTGTACAAAGCCACCTTCCGTTTGATCCGATTTACCAGTTATTAAATTATCCGCATAATTTCACAGATTTCGAAAAAGGATGGAACACACAAAACAATAAAGGAAAATTTGTCAACTTCAATGATTCTTTATCCCAGCTTCAAAATATGGATCGGCTGTCACGATATGCCAGGGAAGCATTAAGAATAGAAAATGCCGGGTGGCCTCCATCAAAAATAGACACCAAGCTCAAAAGAATCCGTTTCCAGGTAGAAGTGCTAAGCCAGGACGACGATGCAGCATTATACAATTCGGCCGTGTCTGATTACAATGCAGCTATTGGGTATTACAACGATTTCCTTTCATACAGAAACAACCAGTTCCACCCATTCAAATCCAAAGAAGAGGTGGAAAAGATTTTTCAAAATGTATCTTTATCGATGGATTTGGCAAACCTGAAACTAAAGAAGATTGACAGCTCCACAGCTACGCTTCAATTAAATACAGAAGGAATCAAAAGCAAACTACATGAGCTTGGGCTGAATTTGCAAAAGCAGCAGGCATTTTATCAAAACCATTTAGCTGAAGTGTTTAATGGAAAATAAAAATTCCGTTTAAAAGCTCGTCTGCTGGCAATAAAAAAACGCTGAGCACGTCAGCGTTTAAAAATAAGATGGAACAAGCGCATTAAGCCCAGGCCTTATCGCCCTTCTGGTACGGTACACACCCATCATATCTTCCGGGAGCTTCTACATACCGGCGGGCCTGGGTGCAGCCGATTTCTGAAGTAAAATAACCCAATAGGGTCAATTGCTTTAACATCGTATAAAAATAATTGGGGTCTTTACGCCTTTTATCTGCCCACGGATCTTCACCATCAAAATTTTTCTTCATGGTGAATTCATGCTTTTCTTCATCAGTAAGCTTGGCATACTCTGCGTTAATTTTAGATTGAAAATCTTTCGAAGAATTATCGAGCTCTACCAGAAGTTCCTGGCGCTGTTTGGGAGTAATTTTTTCAAATGAGCTGCCAAATTTTTTGTCAGCCATGTCATTTATTTTCACTAATCCCTCATGAAAAATTTTCTGATCGGGCTCCTGGTAACAATCATTTACCATCACGGTCATAAAGGCGCCTACCTTGGCTGCCTTCGCGCCGGGCGTTTTGGTAGTTGGTAAAATAGTTTCTGCAATCTCATCCATTAATGCAACGTCCCCATCAGAAAAAGTCATGGAAGCTTGCGATTTGTTATCGGAAGTACATCCTGCTAAAAAGGCGCTGCTCCCTATAACAGTCCCTCCAAAAATGAGAGAAATATATTGAACTGCTTCTCTTCTGTTCATAAAAATTTAATTTAGAATTGTATATAATAATTACTTTATCGTGTGATAAACCAGAATTCACACAACATCAAATATTTCCTTTTTTCAATTCTTCTACTGCATGATCCACAGCTCGGGCGGTCATCGCCATATATGTCAACGATGGATTTACACAATTGGAAGAAACCATAAAAGAACCATCCGTTACGCAAACATTAGGCGCATCCCACACTTGGTTCCATTTATTCAATACAGACGTTTTAGGATCATTGCCCATCCTGGCGGTTCCCATTTCATGAATGCCTCTTCCCATGGTGCCATCGCCATTAAAGCCACTTACATTTTTTACGCCGGCGGCTGTCAACATTTCCATCGCATCATTTTTCATATCTTCCCTCATCTTTCTTTCATTATCTTTCCATTCGGCATCAAACGACAGCGTATTTAAACCCCATTTATCTTTCTTGTTTTTGTCTAATGTGATCTTGTTTTCATGATAAGGCAGAATTTCTCCGAAACCTCCTATTCCCATTGTCCAGCCTCCCGGTTCTGAAAGAGCATCTTTAAAATCGCCGCCGATATTCATTTCTGCTATTCCGCGTGACCATCCTTCCCTGCTTGCGCCGCCCTGGTAGCCAAAGCCGCGGATATAATCTCTTTTGTCTCCGAATAAATTTCTGAAACGTGGAATGTAAATGCCATTTGCCCTGCGGCCATAATAATATTTATCATCGTATCCTTCCACAGTTCCGGAAGCACCAACTCCCAGGTGATGGTCCATTATATTATGCCCTAATTCGCCACTTGTGCTGCCCAATCCGTCAGGCCAGATATCTGTTGCCGAATTCATTAATATCCAGGTGCTGTTAAATGTGGAGGCATTTAAGAAAATAACTTTTGCAAAATATTGATAGGTCTTATTGGTTTCTGCATCCAAAATCTCAACACCTTTTGCTTTTTTTGAATCTTTATCATACAGAATTTTGGTAACTATGGACCATGGACGAACCGTCAGCTTACCTGTTTTCATCGCAGCAGGGAGCGTTGAGGACTGCGTGCTGAAATAGGCGCCAAACGGGCATCCCAGCCAGCATTTATTTCTGTACTTGCAATTGCTTCTTTCCTGGATGGGCTCAGTGATATTGGCTGTCCGGCCGATAATCATCTGGCGCTTATTTTGATAGTGTTGCTTTACTCGGGCTGAAACATCTTTTTCCACGCAGTTCATCTCCATGGCAGGCATGAAATGGCTGTCGGGTAATTGAGGAAGATTTTCTTTAGAACCGCTTACGCCGGCAAATTTTTCAACATAAGTATACCAGGGTTCAATATCCTTATACCTGATGGGCCAGTCTATAGCAATGCCGTCTTTTGCGTTAGCCTCAAAATCAAAATCGCTCCAGCGGTAGCATTGCCTGCCCCATAAAAGCGAACGCCCGCCAACGTGATATCCGCGAAACCAATCGAATCGTTTTACTTCAGTGTAGGGGCTCTCTTTTTCATCCACCCACCAATCAAGGTTCATTTCGTTTAAAGGATAGTCTCTGCGCAGAACAGGATAATCTTTAATCATTTCCTGGGTGCGCCCGCCGCGATGCGCAAATTCCCAGGGACCTTTGGTAGCATTTACATAATCTTTTATGTGCTCGATATTTTTTCCTCTTTCGAGCATAATGGTTTTAAGACCTTTTTCTGTAAGTTCTTTCGCCGCCCAGCCGCCAGAGATTCCGGAGCCGATAACGATTGCGTCATAAGTATTGTCTGCCATTTTTTGTTTAATTATTAAATTATTTAATTATTCTATTATTGTTTATAAATATCGGGTTATCCAGCCGGTTTAATTAAACATCACAAATCTTTATCGCTTCTCTTAATGAATCTAATTTATCAGGATAAGTAGGGACAAATTCCTGTGCAACATATCCTTTAAAACCTGTTTCCACAATGGCTTTCATTACTGCAGGATAATATAATTCCTGCGAATTGTTGATTTCATGCCTGCCCGGAACACCGCCTGTGTGATAATGAGCAATATATTGGTGATAATCCCTAATATTTCTTATAATATCTCCTTCCTGTATCTGCATGTGATAAATATCAAAAAGCAATTTGAAATTATCTGAGTCCATCATCTTGCAAAGTTCTGCTCCCCACTCCACATGGTTGCACATATAATCTTTGTGGTCAATTTTGCTGTTTAATAATTCCATTACCATGGTAACGCCGTTCTTTTCAGCAAAAGGCAATATTTTTTCCAAAGCAGTTTTGCAATTTTTCATACCGGTTTCGTCATCCATACCTTCGCGTTTACCGCTAAAGCAAATCAGGTTTTTATAGCCGGCTTTTGCCATGATTGGAATAACCTCTAAATATTCTTTGATTAGGTTTTCATGATAAATAGGATTATCAAGGCCGTTGTAAAGATTATTGTCTCCGGCAGAATAACACATGGAACTGTAAATACCGTGTTTTTGCAAAGTGGGCCAGTCTTTCGGGCCCACCAAATCAATGGCATTGAAACCAATTTCTTTTACAGCTTTACATAAATCATCTAATGAAAGATAATTGAATGTCCATCTTGAAACCGAGTGATTGATATTGCCTTTCAATTTTATATTTTTTCCGGATTCATTTTCTGATGCGTTACACGCAGCCAGCGTGGATGCCGGCGTTATCGCAAACGCTGATGCACCGATAGCAAGATTTTTTAACAAGGTCCGTCTTGTTTGTTGCGTTTTCATATTGTATCAATTGTGAATAACAGGTTTTTCATTTTTATCATGAAAAGTGAATGCAAATAATAGAAATACTACAAAGGCAATTCCGGCAGGAATGATCCAAATCATCTTCCAATCAACCATCGAGGTAGTAGTGTAGGCATCTTTTATCAGTCCGGCAATTTCAAATCCTATTAACATACCAATGCCGTAAGTAGCTAAGGTTATTAATCCCTGGGCAGCGCTCTTAAATTTCGGGCCGGCTTTGGCATCTGTATAAATTTGACCTGATACCATAAAAAAGTCGTAGCAAATACCATGTAAAATAATACCTATTATCAGCATGAAGGTTAAGTCGCCTGCATTTCCGTAAGCAAATAATGCATAACGGATTGCCCAGGCCAGCATTCCGGCCATAATCGTCTTTTTAAATCCGAATTTTTTGAAAAAGAACGGAAGCATCAGCAGGAAAAATATTTCAAAAAACTGGCCTAAACTCATTTTGGCGGTAGCATTGGTCATGCCGATATCCGTAAGAAACGGATTGGCATATTGATAATAAAATGCGAGAGGAATATCTATCAAAATGGAAGCAATAAAAAATATCAGGTAATTTTTATCCCTCAATAGTTTTAAAGCATCCAACCCTATTATTTCCGAAATTTTTACTTTGGCTCCTTTGGCTATTTTAGGCGGTGTTTTTGGCAAGGTGAAACTAAAAATACCCAAAGCCAAAGAAGCAATGGAAGCCATTAAAAAAGTGTTTTTTATTAAACCGGCTTTAATATTTGCTTCCGAGTCCCATACAAAAAAACTAATGGCAAGCCCGGCAACGATCCACCCGATAGTGCCCCAAACTCTTATCGGCGGAAATTGCTTTTCCGTATTGGTCATTTGGTTAAATGAAATTGAATTCACCAACGCAAGTGTTGGCATAAACAAAATCATATATAGTAACAGGTAATAAAAAACTGCCGGGGGATAGACATTAGTGACTGCACCGATACTGTACACCTGGTACAAAAAAACCGCTCCAATGATATGCAAAACCCCCAGGATTTTTTCTGCATTGAAATAACGGTCTGCGATTAAACCGATAATAAACGGAGCAATAATGGCTCCCCAGGATTGAGTTGAAAATACAGCTCCGGTCTGGGCACCATTTGCATGAAGATTGTTTATTAAAAAGGTGCCCAGCGTTACAAACCATGCGCCCCAAACAAAAAATTCAAGAAACATCATGGTAGAGAGTTGCAGGCGGGTGGTAATTTTCATCTAAGAAATATTCGAATTTTAAAATTTACAATGTTCAAAATACGCTCCTTGTTTTCAATTAAAAGAACCCGGAATAGCACCACTGAAAACAACAATATCGTTAAAGTATTATTTGGAAGTTTAAATGTACAGATTAATTGGTTAAATAAAAGTCACCCCAATAAAAAATTTGCATTTCATAAATTCCCGGCCAAAATCAAGTTTACAAAAAATTTGAAAATTTGACAGTAAACCGACAAATACCGCTATTTTTTATTTTGCTTTTTCTGAAAAAAATTTTGGTTCGGATAATTTAATATAACGAGGAAACTTAATTTTACAGAAATTATAGCCTTAAAACTTTCCCGCAAAAGTGTCAACTCAAAATAATATCGCGTATCCACCATCGAAAACTTTAAAAGGCCTATTAACCGAAGTTCAAAGCATTAACCGGGTGGCCCTATCTGTAGATTGCGTCATTTTTGGTTTTGATGAAAACAAGCTGAAAGTGTTGCTCATTCGTTCAGACCTTAAAAAATATCAAAATAAATTTTCCCTCTTGGGCGACCTGGTAAAGCCCAATGAAGATTTGGAAGAAAGCGCTCTCCGGATTCTGAAACAGCGCACCGGCATCGACAATCTTTTCCTGGAGCAGGTACATACTTTTGGCGAGGTGGGCCGGCATCCTGCGGGGCGTGTAGTATCAGTAGCCTATTGCTCTTTAGTAAATGTGCAACACCACCAATTGCAAATTATGGATAATGATCTTCACTGGCACGAGGTGGCGTCAGCAAATGACTTACTCTTTGACCACAAAAAGATACTTGATTGCTGCTATACATGGCTGCAAAAACGCGTGCAGGAACATCCTTTGGCCTTTAATCTTCTTCCCAACAAATTTTCATTACGCGAACTTCAGAATCTTTATGAAGCAATTCTTAATAAAAAACTGGACCGCCGGAATTTCAGGAAAAAATTCTTTTCTATGAATTTTTTAATAGATCAGGGCGAACAGGAGCAAAATGTGCCGCACAGGCCGGGAAGGCTTTACAAGTTTGATTATAAAAAGTATGAAAAGAACAAGAAAACCTGGTCTGGAATTGATTTCTAAATCGTAAAGTTTCAAATGCAAAAAAACTTCCGCTGTTTGGGCGAAAGTTTTTTAAAAATTTAATCCGTAGGTTTAGGTTTTCTTTGGATAAATAACGGCTGGATTAGGGCCGGTTTTCATTGGGATAATATTTTTCAAAAGGATAGGTTCAAAAAAAGAAGTTGACTGATATCGGATTTATTGGTTTTTCCTGGATTAAAGGAACTGGTATTTTTCAATGGATTTGGATTGGCGATTAATGTTTGTTGAACATCAATCAACTTCTGAGAACAAAGATAGGCCGCAGCACATCACTGCACAAGCGCAAAACTGATTGATTTTTCAGGTACTGAATTTACTGCGCAAATCGTAATTGTACGAGTGGCCGAAAAGTTTATTTACTTCCGTTTTTTTCTTCCCTGGCTCTCAAAGGGAAGTAGAAAGTGCAAAACCGCCGCCAAAGCCAGCGAGTTCAAGGCTTCTTTTTTTCAATTTGACAATTTCGAGCGATTCGATAATTGAATCCGCTGTCAAAACAAGCGAAACGTTATTCTTTTTCCACCAGTCATTTTCCTGGAGCTTTTTAAAATGGATAATGCCAACCAAATAGTTATTGTGGTCGTTTGAATGCCATTCTTCAATACTTTCAAAATCATCTTTGCGCACGTGGCTCCAGTCAGTAAAAGCTACATAAGTCTTTACATAAAAATCATTTGTAAGCTCATTTTGCTGATCCCTAAACAATTTTTTGTATTCATATTTATATCCATAGCGCAAAGCCGAAATATCGCTCAGTACTGCAGACGCTGTTGGCAGGCTGCCGGCCCCTTTGCCATAAAAAAATTGCTTATCCGCAAAAGAGCTTTCAATCACCACGCCGTTGTATTCATTTTTAATAAAGGCCAGTTGGTCGTCTTTTTTTACAAAATGGGGCAATACAAAGGCAGCCACTTTCCCATTTTTTAATTTTTTGGCCGATGCGACCAGTTTTATCACGCAGTCCTTTTTATCAGCCTGCAGCGCATCGTCAGCAGTGATGTGCTGAATACCGGTAAAAACCAGGTTTTCCGGCTTCAGTAATATTCCATAAGAATGGCACAGCAAAAAGGTCCATTTGTTTAAGGCATCGTACCCCTCTACATCCAACGTAGGATTGCTTTCTGCAAAACCCAATTGCTGCGCCTGCATCAGCGCGTCTTTAAAAGAAAGCCTGTCCTCAAACATTTTGGTTAAAATATAATTCGTTGATCCGTTCACTACCGCATTTATCGAATGCAATAAATCATTGTCATAATATTCCTCGAGATTACGGATAACCGGGATAGAGGCGCAGCACGCTGCTTCATAAAGAAAAGAAACCTCGTTGCTTCTGCTCAATTCAAGTAAATCAGCAAGGTGTTCGGCAATCATTTTTTTGCTGGCACTCACCACCGACTTGCCGTTTCTAAAAGCAGTAGTAACAATGTCAAAGGCTGCGTCGGCGTCATCAATCATTTCTACGATTACATTAATTTCAGGATCATCTAATAACAGATTTTTATTAGTAGTAAACATTTCCGGCGGAGCGTTTCTTTTTTTATCGGGATGCTTTATACAAACTTTTTTAATGCGCGCATTTAATGTCGGCGTTAAATTGAGTACTTTATAAAGGCCTTCGCCTACTACGCCAAAACCGAATAATCCTAACACTAGTTTCTTATCTGTTTCCATTTTTGTTTTATTTTTCAAAAAAAAAAGCTCTGCTTTCACATAAAAAAGAAGGTGATTTCCGATGAACCTATGCAAAAAAAAACTCACCCGACAGTTCAGGTGAGTTAATGTTTTTATTGGGAAACCAATGTACAAACTAAAACTTGAGCTGTCTTATCTCTCCCGCTCTTGCGATGGGGATGGAGTTAGCACCTTTTAATGCTATGCATTTCAGGTTGCCAAGGCGTCACCGGGCCATTTCCCTCTGCCTTTCTTGATAAGTGAACACAAAGAACTGGCGCAAAGTTGAGCGCCAAAGTTTAATTTGCCAAATATTTTTTGACAGCAAACTGATAAATAACAATCATTTTTATTTTTGAAAAAATAAAATGACCGATGAATTTTTTAGGCAACAGTACATCACAGGATGGTTTCATTACTTTTGAATTATATTTTGTGTTTTCAAACCAATTTTAAAAGTGCACTCATTC
Source organism: Ginsengibacter sp. (assembly GCA_051954975.1). Lineage (GTDB taxonomy): Bacteria > Bacteroidota > Bacteroidia > Chitinophagales > Chitinophagaceae > Ginsengibacter. The sequence goes on from JBQCHE010000003.1 coordinate 1,038,099, forward strand.
AAATCCGAGGTAAATAAATACGTATGAAATTAGAATACAATCCGCGATATCCATCCATTGAAGATTTAAGAGCCAGGGCCAAAAAGAGAATTCCGGGTTTTGCGTTCGATTACCTGGATGGAGGCTGTAATGAAGAAATCAATTTACGTAAAAACACTTCAGAGATCAGGGAGGTAGAACTTCTTCCTGAATATTTAAAAAAACATCCCGGGAGCGACATGAAAACAGAGCTTTTCGGTCATGTATACGATGCGCCTTTTGGCATTGCGCCTGTTGGTCTGCAGGGATTAATCTGGCCCAATTCACCCGAAATATTGGCACGCGCCGCCTTTAAACACAACATTCCCTTTGTGTTAAGCACGGTGAGCACCAGCACCATTGAGCGTATCAGCGAACTTACCGAAGGCCAGGCGTGGTTTCAGTTGTATCATCCTGCCGAAAATTCATTAAGAGACCAGATTATAGATCGCGCAGCAAGTCATTGCCCTGTATTAGTAATACTCAGCGATGTACCCACTTTTGGATACCGGAATAAAGAAATAAAAAACGGGCTGGCGATGCCTCCGCGGATGACGCTGCATAATATTCTTCAAATTATGGGCCGTCCGGGATGGGCGATAAAAACATTGGTTCACGGGCAGCCGTCATTTCAACTGATGAAGCCCTATATGCCCAGTGGAATGAACATGCACCATCTTGGTTTGTTTATGAACAAAACCTTTAATGGCCGTTTAAACGAAGACAAGATTTCAGCAATCCGCGACAGGTGGAAGGGCAAATTGGTTTTAAAAGGAATTGTAAACGAAGTGGATGTGGAGAAATGCATTCGCGTCGGGATAGATGGCATCATAGTTTCCAACCACGGGGGCCGGCAACTAGATGCAGGCGAATCCACCATTCATTCGTTAAACAGGATCGTGAGCGGGTATAAGGGTAAAATTAAAATCATGATGGATAGTGGCATGCGTTCGGGACCTGATATTGCGCGCACGCTGGCGTCCGGCGCTGAATTTGCCTTTTTAGGCAGAAGTTTTATGTACGGAGCGGCTGCGCTTGGCAACGAAGGAGGTAATCACACGATTGTAATATTAAAACGGCAGTTGCAGCAGGTGATGGATCAGCTATGTTGTGCTACTGTCGGCAATCTTCCGGAGTTTTTGGTAAAATAAAACAAAATAAAATTCAGAACGGTACGCTAAGGAAACTATAGTAAACGAACAAATAGGCGACATTTTTTATTTACAAATCCTCTTCCCTTTCGAGCATCAATATAGCACTTTGCGGCACAATGAAATATTTATCGCCTTCGTACATTACCTCTGTGGCCGCGCCTACTAAAAATATTGCCAGGTCACCCTCTTTTGCCTGCAGAGGCAGGTATTTTATTTTTTCTTCTTCCGCTTTCCACGGCTCATCTTCCACAGGCATTGGAATTGCATATCCGGGTCCAGCTTTGATTACATACCCTTGCTGTACTTTTTCTTTTTCCTTTACGCCGGGAGGCAAATAAAGACCGCTCGCCGTTTTTTCGTCGGGCCTGGTTGGTTTTATTAAAAGCCTGTCGCCAATTATAATCAATTTTTTGAGCCTGTTATCCGGAGTGATGCGCATAGTATTATTTTTTGCAAAAATAAGATTACGCCACTTGGTTTACCAAGGTTCCGATTGGGTCAATATTGATTTGTATTTCATCCCCAATCTTCAAGGTAAATTCGTTGCCGGGCACTATCCCTGTTCCCGTCATGATAAGGCAACCTTGCGGAAAAGTACATTCCCGGTACACGAACGAAACCAATTCTTCGGGCGAACGTTTCATTTGGCTCAAAAGCACTTGTCCGTTAAAAACCGTTTCCTCATTTCTTTTGATGTCAAGCTTAATGGCGGTGTTTTTATCAATCGGCTTGTCAGTTAAATAAATGCACGGGCCAACAGAAGCGCAACCATCATAGGTTTTTGCCTGCGGCAGATAAAGCGGGTTTTCACCTTCGATGCTTCTGCTGCTCATATCATTTCCTATCGTATATCCGATTATTTTCCCGGAGGAAGTTACCATCAATGTTAATTCAGGCTCAGGAACGTCCCAGGAAGAATCTTTCCGGATTCTTACCTGGCTATGATGGCCCACGATTCGGTGAGAAGTGGCTTTAAAAAAAACTTCAGGTCTTTCTGCTTCATATACTCTTGCATAAAAATCTCCGCCGCCCGCGCCTTTACTTTCTTCCTGTCGCCCTTCTTTGCTGCGCAGGTACGTAACGCCACAGGCCCAGAGTTCCTGGCCGGCAACGGGAGGCAATAATTCTTTTGAAAGAATATCCTCACCATTGTTGATCGCTTGTGAAGAGGCAATGTGCCTTGTTACTTTTTCGATAAGATGGTCATTATTAATAAATAAATCCCAGTCTTCATTTATTGCATAAAATTTTTGAGCACTTTCTATTATAATACCTCTTTTGGTTCGATAAATTTTCATATTTGAGAAATGTTCAGATGGTTTTTGGGATGTCGCCTTTTTTACTGATGAAAGACAGTTCGAATGATTGTGTGGCTCAAATATATAATTTTAAGCATTATTTACTTGCGAAGAAAAATTAAACAAATAGCGATTTTTTTTGCAAATTTGAAAACAATTATTTTTTAGTATGCTGATAAACAAACTATTTTAAATTAAGTTTATTAATAAGTTCAGAACAAATGCAGATTTTGCCTACCCCAAAAAGCTACCCGCGATAAAGCCCTTTTGGATAAAATAGTATAGTATCTGGATAAGATATGCAATGCATTATTTCTAATTCCTAATACCTTTGTTTCTCATTAAACGTTTTGCTTTCTTAAAAGAAGTCACTCTACTGGATTTCTTTTAACTCCCATCTTAACTATTGCAAAAATCAAAAAACCCACGTAGCATGAAAAATTGGTATCTGCCCTTCAATTGTATTAGGGAAACAAACAAACCATTCAAATGGATCAAAGGAGGAGCGTGGCTTTTCCTTTTTTTATTCCTGGCCGTCCAATTGCCCGCTTCGGCAAAAGAATTGGCAGCCAACAAGGCTTCAGATTTAAAAATTGTGATTACCGGAACAGTAATGAATGCTAAGGGCACTCCTTTAGCCGGAGTTACTATTCTTGTAAAAGGAACTAACAAAGGAACAAGTACAGATGAATCCGGAAATTTTTCGATAGATGCTCCTGGCAACAGCACGCTGGAAGTTTCTTTTGTAGGCTATGTAAGCCAGGAAGTAAAGGTCAATAACCAAACCAACCTTAGCATTGTTTTGGTACAATCTAATTCAGAACTGAACGAAGTAGTGGTAATTGGATATGGTACTGTAAAGAAAAAAGATTTAACCGGCGCTGTTACCAGCGTTTCAGGAGAGCGGCTGGTAGATAAGCCAGTAGGGAACCTGGGCCAGGCACTGCAAAACAAAGTTGCTGGTGTGCAGGTAATTCAAAACGGAGCTGGAATCCCGGGAGGACAACCTATGATACGCATACGCGGTACAAACTCCATTAACTCTAATAATGACCCATTGTTTGTAGTAGACGGGATCGTTGGTGTGTCAAATCCTTTGGCCACTTTAAACCCACAGGATATAGCGTCGCTGGACGTGTTAAAGGATGCTTCGGCAACGGCTATTTACGGTGCGCGCGGTGCAAATGGAGTTATCATTATCACCACTAAAAGGGGAAAAATAGGAAAACCTCAGTTGGATTATAACGGTTCCGTTTCTGTAGGAGTTTTACAACGCCATCTTTATACGCTGACTGCTCCCGAGCTGATGTACGTATATATGCAGGCGATGGCCAACGGTAACAAATATGGGACTATAAATGCTGGTAAAGATTTCAGGCCCTCCGGCTCCGGACAGTCCTTTTCCGAAATGCCGTGGCTTTTTGAAAAGACCGGCGGAAAAGACAGCTATATAGTACCGTTGCAGGGCAAAGATGGAAACTATTATCAACCAATTTATAATACCAACTGGGAAAGCCTCATTTTCCGTCCATCGGTTTCTACTGATCACACCGTGGATATACGCGGTGGTAACGAAAATGCCAAATACTCGGTATCTCTCGGTTATTCTGACCAGAATGGATTAATGAAAGAATCCTATTTCAGACGGTATACAGGACGCCTTACAAGCGATATTAAGGTTTTAGACTGGCTGAATATCAGTACCACACTCGGTTTTGCAAAAAGCAAAGCCACAGATGATGGAAACATTACAAGGTCAACAGCGGAGGTATGGAGTATTTTGCCTGTAAAATATCCTAATGATCCTGCGTTAGGTTCTTATGCGGGAAGATGGGGTACCAACGGTGATTTCAACGTGGGTGAACAATGGTATAATATTTTGTACCGGAGAAATAAAGAGTATGGAGACAGAAAGATTGGACAAGCCACAGGTAGTTTAACGGCAACCGCGACTATTACAAAGGATTTGACCTTTAAAAGTGATTTTTCTATTGATTATAACCAATACAAGTATGATAATTATTATGGGCAACTCTATGGGCACACCGGAGATGCAAGAATCACCAATGATAATACCTTCTATTGGCAAAACGAAAATTATTTCAATTATAATAAGCAAATTGGCTCAGATCATAATATAAGCGCCGTTTTAGGTCTTTCGTGGTCTCAATTTACGAATGATCATTCCTATATGAGAAATACCAATTTCCTTTCTGACTTCTATGGCTGGTCAAATATTGCTGCGGGCGCTGCCACCCGGCCTGAGGTTCAAAGTGGCGATGGATTAAGCGCACTGAATTCCTATTTCGGAAGAGTGAATTATAGCTACAAGGGCAAATATCTTTTTACCGTCACAGGCCGTGAAGACGGTTCTTCTAAATTTGGCGCAAATAATAAATATGGATTTTTCCCTTCTGCAGGTATTGCATGGCGCGTGTCACAGGAAAACTTCATGCAGAATGTATCGTTTATTTCCAATCTTAAATTACGTGGAAGCTACGGGCGCACAGGTAACCAGGAAATTGGTAGCTATGTGACCCAGTCTTATATTTCTACCGCTAATGTGATTCTGAACGGCGCTTCTAATACCGGGCTTTATCCAAGTTCTGTGGGTAACCCGGATTTGAAATGGGAGACTACAGATCAATATGACGCAGGTATTGAGTTTGGTTTATTAAATAATCGCATTAATGTGGATTTTGACTACTACCATAAATTGACCAGCAATATGTTGCTCGACGTAAACCTTCCTTACTCAACTTCAACAGGTACTGTTAAGCAGAATTATGGTAAAGTGCAAAACGAGGGTATTGAATTTACGATAAACTCTGAAAACGTCTCCAATCATAATTTCCGTTGGAACACCACTTTAACCGCCACTAATAACGTAAATAAAGTAGTTCAGCTGGGGCCCACCGGCGCGCCTATTTATTCAGAAACCGGGGCTGGAAATGGAACTTCAGCATTGATAATCGGCAAGCCAATCGGTTCATTTTTCGGCCTTACCAGGCTAGGCGTTTACAGCACCGAAGAAACTTCGCTTGCAGCACGCTACGGGCTTCATCCCGGGGATTTGAAATATTTAGACCGCAATGATGATGGCAAAATTGATTTGCTTACAGATGGAAGCGTGATCGGGAATGCCTTCCCTCATTGGATAATAGGCTTTAATAATACTTTTAATTATAAGAATTTTGATGCATCTGTTGACATCCAGATTGTAGAAGGAGTAACAAAAGCCTTCGTGCATGAATCCGCTGAAGACAGGCAACTGGTATCAGGAGGTTTGAATAGCACGCTTGATGCGTGGCGCCCGGATCATCAAAATACGCAGGTAGCACAAATGCGGCCAGGAAACGGAGGCGCCTATTACCAATCTTATCCTGATACACATGAAATGTATGATGCGTCTTTTATCAGAGGCTCCAACGCAACTATCGGTTATTCATTTTCAAATAATGTGATACAAAGGCTCGGATTTTCAAGATTTAGAGTTTACTTAAACGCTCAAAATTTCTTCCTGCGTACTAAAGCCGCAGGTTACGATCCGGAAGGAAGTTCGCTGGATAAGCAATTTGCATTAGTTCCTAATACGGATAAATACCAATACCCGGTTCCTTCTGTATACTCTTTCGGCGTGAATATAAGCTTCTAACATTGAAAATTAATAACACAAATAATTATGAAAAATATTATCAAGAATAAAAGTAAACTAATAAAACAAGGCCTTCTGTTTGTGGCGGTCTTGTTCGGGGTAAACAGCTGTCAAAAATTCCTGAAAGAAACTCCCACAGGCAGAATTACCAGTGATTACAATTTTACGTCAGCCTCAGAAGGAACCGCATTGGTAACCGGCACTTATAGGTCGCTCGCTTCATATACAGGCGGTGCAGGTGACTGGGGTAATTATTTACCGGCTACTATCGAATATCCAACAGGCGGCGCTTACACTTCTGATGCGCACGTTCAATTCTGGAAATTTCAAACCAATCAAACTGCCGGCGGTATGCTTTCCAACTATGATAATTTTTGGAACAACAATTACCAGGGAGTAAGGGATTGCAACCTGGCAATTTCAAAAATTAATGGCATCACCGACTGGTCTGCGGACCAAAAAACTGCAGCGTTGGGCGAGGTAAGAACTCTCCGTGCATTTTACTATTTTTTGCTGGTAAGATATTACGGCGATTTAATTATGGATACGTCCGTTTTAAAAAGTGTCAGCGAAGCGCAGCAACCTCGTACTTCCCTGAAAACAATTTATGACCAGATTATTATCCCGGACCTGGAGTATGCTGTCAACGAAAGCTCTTTACCCGATGCTCCGTCTGGTGGAGGAAAGATAACCAAGTATGTTTCAAGGGCTATTTTGGCAGACGTATATCTTACGTGTGCAGGCTACCCGTACCAGGAAGTAGCTACAGCTCCGGACAAGGATTGGTGTACTACCGGCGCTTTTAGTGCAACCGCTTACCCGGTAAACACGCCCAGCGCAAAAGACTTTTTGCAAAAGGCACAAACGCAGCTAAATGCCTTGTATGGAAAATATACACTTGGAACTTACCATGATCTGCACGACCCATTAATGAACAACAAAGGCGAGGCGATCTTCCAGGCCCAATACCTGGGTGGCGTTTCTGACATGTCAGGCTTGGTTGCTGCTGCACTTCCAGGCCTCAGCCATGTATCAAGATTCGGAGATGAATACGGAACCTTTATCCCGAGCATAGGTTATATTAATTCATACAACCCGGCTGATCTTAGGATAAAAGACCGCCAGATGTTTTATTATTCGGATAATTTGTCTACCAAATATGATCCGAATCAGGGCCCGGCAGATAGGTTTTCTCAACCATATCTCTACAAATATTATGATTCAATTGCTATCAAAGTAACAGGCCAGGCCAATTTAAACTGGACATTTTACAGGTATGCCGACATTTTATCAATGCTTACTGAGGTAAACTGGACATTGAGGCAATTAGGAGTTTCCGTTTCAGACAACGATATTACAAAAGGGATCAATGAAGTGCGCAGACGCGCGCAATTGCCTGAGTACCGCGCTTCAGACGTAAACCTGTTTACGATAATGAGCGAAAGAGCCTACGAACTGATTTTTGAAAATAAAATGCTTTGGGATCAACGCCGTACAAGGATGTGCCTCATTGATGGTTCCGGATCATTTGCAGGTATTGAATCTTTCTTTGGCCATCAGCCTACAGGTTTCAGCTTTGCTTTTTCTGCCATGAATTTATTATGCCCGATTTCACAAAGAGAAATCGCCACAAATTCTAAATGTTTACAGAATTATAATTTCCTTCCTAAACAAAACGGGCAATAAAATAATTTCAATTGTTAACTTCTTATATACTCAAAATGAAAAATAAAAAATCAATCATATTTATTTGTTCACTGGCGCTGATGGTTAGTTGTTCAAAACAACCTTACTGGGATATACCCACCGATTCAAACGGCAACGCCATAATTACTGATATTTCCACAGCCACCTCTGATGGAATCAGTACGCTGGATGATCAATTTACAGTAAACACAAAACTTCCCAATGCCAAAGCAGGAGATGTAATGAAAGTGGAATTGCTCAAACAGCAAATTCCCAAAGGCGGAGGCACGGCAACACAGCTCCTGCCGTTGGAAGGAACCCAGCAAACAGTGAATGTTGGAAGTGATTTAACAGCGTCAGTAACCTATACACGAGCACAGGCTCAACTAATTGAACCCGGAGATAATGTGTATGTTAGTTTTGCAGGAAAAACAGAATCTGCCTCCATCGTAATTCAATTGACCCAGGCTACCACTGTATCTGTTCCTAAAGTAAATGGTACCGCCGTTAATGTTGTCCGTGGCGCAGGCACTGCCTGGTTCGACGTTAACGTACAGCCCAAGTCCGGTCCTTACGCCGGTGTGGTAGAGGTTAAGAAAAAGAATGGCAGCAATGAATCATGGGTAAATGTTGGAAATTTTATGTCAGGCGATAAAGTGCCGATCTCAGGCGATGATTTTGCTATTGGCAAGGACACTATGTATTATTCATTTGTTTCAGCACAGGGAAATTATAAGGATACCGTAAAGATGACCATCATTGATAATGATCCATACTTTTTCTTAAAAAAATCCGGAACGCTAACTTTAGGCGGTTCATCAGCGGGGTTAAACCTTTTGACCAATTCTGCAGTGCCTGCCGGCGATGACAGTGCGATGATTGCTATTGATGGCGGCTCACTCATGCTGCATGGCGGTTCAGGTTGGGCAACTGGCGGAAAAAATATTTCGTTTGTAAGTTCAACACAAAATTTATACAACGAAAATAACCCCGCCAGTGCAATGACGGCTTTTATGGCCGGAACTCCCACTGCCACAGCAGACCCTGCGCTGGGAGAAGGTGTTTATATATTTAAAATCACGAACGGCGCTAATCCGACAGATGTTTATTATGGCACATTGAAAGTTACCAGCATCGTTCCAGGCGTATCGGTAGCTTACGAATACAGAATTGGCAATACTTACAACCAGCTTGCAGTATTAAAATAATATCTGTATTTCATTTATAAGCTTATAAAAAGAACAAAATAAAAAAATCGGATATTTAATTGTTTACTGTTTCTGCTGCATGAAGGTAACTCTGCCGAAATAGCAGCACCGGTAATTATGGAATATTCTAAAAAATTAAAATAGAGACAGAGGGTTTAGCGGGTTGAAAGATGATAATATTTTGATGCCTGCTAATCCTTTTTTTAGTAAACCTAAGCGAAGTTTGAGATAAGATAGTATAATAATTGGATGATATTCAACATTAAATTATCTGAAAGAAACAATAGGTTTGTACAAGGAATTACTCTTGAATGTATTGCGGCTAAACCACACAATTCCTGATTTTGACTTGTATTAATCCTGAAACACAGTAGTCCTCAGACTTTTCATTTTTAAACTTATTTTACGAATGGGTGATTTTCAAATTAAAAAATCGGCTGAAAAATACGATGTAATCATTGTCGGCTCAGGCGCCGGCGGCGGCATGGCAGGATACGTTTTAGCCAATGCCGGTGTAAAAGTACTAATGCTCGAGGCAGGTCCTTTTTTTGATCCAGCCAAAGATTCCAAGCAACTTTTGTGGCCCTGGCAATCGCCACGCCGCGGCGCAAGCACTACCCGTGCCTTTGGAGATTTTGACGCCGCCTATGGCGGATGGCAAATCGATGGCGAACCTTACACGTTAAAAGACGACACAGAGTTCACGTGGTTCCGGGCACATATGTTGGGCGGCCGCACCAATCACTGGGGCAGAATTTCACTTCGCATGGGGCCGCATGATTTTAAAGGAAAATCATTTGACGGCGCCACCGACGACTGGCCTATCACCTATGATGAGGTGAAACCGTATTATGATAAAGTAGACCGCCTTATTGGCGTATACGGAACCGCCGAAGGCTTGGAAAATGACCCGGACGGAATTTTTTTACCCCCGCCTAAACCGCGCCTCAATGAAATGTTTATCATGGAAGGTGCAAAAAAAGCCGGTGTAAAAGTAATTCCCGGCCGCGGCTCTGTTCTTACCAAACCGCTCCCCGGGAATACTAACAGGGGCTCCTGCTTTTTTTGCGGCCAATGTGGAAGAAGCTGCAAAGCTTATGCAGATTTTTCTTCGTCCTCCTGCCTTGTAATTCCCGCCATGAAAACCGGTAATTTAAAAGTGATACCCAATGCCATGGCGCGTGAAGTAATGGTCGGAAAAGATGGATTGGCCAAGGGCGTTTCTTATGTAAATAAAGAAGACCAGATGGAGTACCAGGTGGAAGGCGGCATTGTGATATTAGCAGCCAGCGCCTGCGGATCTGCAAGGATATTATTAAATTCAAAATCGTCTACCCATCCAAACGGACTGGCAAATAGCAGCGGTATCGTAGGCAAATACCTGCATGATTCCACCGGCGGTGGCATGTCAGGATTCCTGCCGCAATTAATGGACAGGAAAAGATACAATGAAGACGGCGTGGGAAGTGCTCAAATACTTGGTCCTTGGGTTTTGGATAATAAAAAGCTGGATTTTCCACGCGGTTATCATATCGAGTTTGGCGGCGGAATGCGCATGCCATCGTACGGTTTTGGCGGCGGCGTACCGCGTATCAATGGAATGGTTCCCGGGCGCGATGGAAAAATGAAAGATGGCGGCGGCTTTGGCAAATCTCTTAAAGATGATTATCGCAGGTTCTTTGGGGCTAATGTAGGAATGGCGGGCCGCGGAATGGCTATTGCGCGGGAAACCAATTACTGCGAAATCGATCCTAAAGTAGTAGACAAGTACGGGATACCCGTATTGCGCTTTAATTATAAATGGACCGATGCCGAAATTAAACAGGCAAAGCACATGCAGGAAACGTTTGAATCTATCATGCATGCGATGGGCGCCATCATCACTTCAAGAGCTAAAGGCAAAGAAGACAACTATGGCCTTCACACCCCGGGTGACATCATCCACGAGGTAGGCACTGCTCGGATGGGAGACGACCCTAAAACTTCTGCGCTGAACAAATGGTGCCAGGCGCATGATTGTAAAAACCTGTTTGTAACTGATGGAGCGCCATTTGTGCAGCAGGGCGACAAAAATCCGACATGGACGATTCTTGCACTTTCGATGCGAACCGCAGAATATATCCTTGACCAAAAACAGAAAAAAAATATTTGATAATGAACAGGAGACAATCATTAAAGGCAATCGGCCTATCTACCGTCAGCGCCGGGGTTTTGCTTGAAGCCTGCAAAACAGGAAATGACAAAGCTGCGGCTGCTGTGCCATCAAAAGAAGAATATGGCGATGCAGACCTTACAGGATTAGAGGATTTTGAAAAAGAAAGGTTGAAGGAATTACATAAACGCCCCTCGTTTTTTAATGACCATGAACGGCAAACTTTAATCGTGCTAGGCGATTTAATCATTCCAAAAGATGAAGTTTCAGGAAGCGCTTCGGATGCCAAGGTTATTGATTTTATTGATTTTATTGTAAAAGATATTCCCGCTCACCAGGTGCCTTTAAGGGGCGGCCTAAAATGGCTTGACTTGCAATGCCTCAACCGTTACGGGCACTCTTTTGTAGGAAGCGATGAAAACCAGCAATTGGAAATTTTGGAAGAAATTGCCTATCCCGCAAAAGTAAAACCCGAAATGCAGCAAGGCGCGGTTTTTTTCGACAGGTTGCGCGACCTCGTGGCCACCGGATTTTATACAAGCCAGATTGGTATTAAAGATCTCGGCTATGTAGGAAATGTTCCCGGCAAATGGGATGGCGTTCCTGCTGATGTATTGGCACAGTATAATCTCAGCCCGGTGAATTATGGCGCATAAATAGTATCTCATTTTTTGATAAATCAACTAATTAAAAATTCAATTATGAAAAAAATTAGAAAGAACCACAAATTGTCTGAAAATTCAAGGAGAAATTTTATTAAAACCACAGCGCTTGCTTCAGCGGGTTTTATGATTTTGCCCAGGCATGTATTAGGCGGAAAAGGATTTGTAGCACCAAGCGATAAATTGAACATTGCAGCCATTGGCGCAGGCGGAAAAGGCCAGAGCGACCTGGAAAATTTCTCTAAAAGTCCGAATGTAAATATTGTAGCCCTGTGCGATGTGGACGACAGGCGATGCGAAAAATCAAGAAAGACGTATTCAAAAGCTAAATATTATAAAGATTTCAGGAAAATGTTGGAAACGGAAGGCAAAAATATTGATGCCTGCAATATTTCCACACCCGATAATGTGCACGCCGTAGCCACCATAGCTGCTATGCAATTGGGCAAACACGTATATACCCAAAAGCCTTTGGCACACGATATTTATGAATGCCGCAAACTCGCTGAAGCTGCAAAGAGATACAAAGTCATTACGCAAATGGGAAACCAGGGCGGTTCGGGTGATGGTGTACGTACGGGAAAAGAGATTCACGACGCCGGAATGATAGGCGATGTTCATACAGTACACGCGTGGACAAACCGGCCGATATGGCCCCAGGGGTTGCCCACTCCTAGCGGCAATTATCCCGTTCCGGAAGGTGTTGATTGGGACCTTTGGTTGGGGCCAAGCCCTGTGCAGGTGGCCTATAATCCTGCGTATATGCCGTGGAACTGGAGAGGCTGGAATGCATTCGGTACCGGCGCTTTGGGCGATATGGCCTGCCATATGATGGATCCTGCGTTCCGCATTTTGCCAATTGATTTTCCCACTGAAATAGAATGCAGCGTTCCTACAAGCTGGACTCCGGATGGAAAAGAAATGAAATCTCCTGATGGATATCCCGCCGCTTCTATCATCCATTTAAAATATCCCAGAAAAGACGGAAAAGGCGACATTCAATTATCATGGCACGATGGCGGCTTATTACCACTGGTTCCTGATGAACTGTTGCCGGGTGAGCCATTTGGCAACAGCGATGGCGGAATCCTTTTTATTGGCACAAAAGGCAAATTGCTTTTCGATTGTTATGGCGAAAAGCCAAGATTACTGCCTACCAAGCTGATGGAGGAAGAAACGATGCCTAAAGAAACCATCACCAGGATTCCGGAAGGCCATTATCTCCAATGGGTTAACGCCTGCATGGCCGGTTATGGCAATGCTACTACGAGCTCGAATTTTGAATATGCCGGCCCGTTTGCTGAGAGCGTGCTGATTGGAAACCTTGCTATCAGAAGCTGGAACATCGAAACCAAAAACGCAAAAGGCAGGTCAGTATATCCCGGCAGAAAAAAATTATTGTGGGATGCGCAATCCATGAAGATTACCAATTTTGACGATGCCAATCAATTTGTAAAAAGAGACTACCGGCAGGGCTGGTCATTGGGGATGTAATAAAAACTATAAGAACTATTTTTAATGTCCAATAAAAATTATAATGAAAAAAAATCTCTTGTTTATCGCACCGGCTTTACTGATTATAATGGCCTGTTCCAATACCGGAAAACTCAGCAGTAAAAAAGGATGGATAAGCTTATTTGATGGTAAAACCCTCAACGGCTGGCAAGCCAGCGAAAAGCCCGGTACATTTTCTATAGAAGATGGCGCTATCAAAGTAGCAGGGCCCCGCTCGCATTTGTATTATGAAGGGCCGGTAATGAACCATGATTTCAAAAATTTTGAATTTAAAGCCCGGGTAATGACCAGGCCGGGTTCCAATTCAGGAATATATTTTCACACCGCCTACCAGGAAAAGGGATTTCCTGATAAAGGATTTGAAGTGCAGGTGAACAATTCACACACCGACTGGAAAAGAACCGCGGGCTTGTATGATATCAAGGATACAAGGGAAGTATATGTAAAAGACAATGTTTGGTTTACCGAATATATTAAGGTAGAAGGAAAGCATGTGATCACTAAAATCAACGATATCGTGGTTACCGATTGGACGCAACCGGACGGTTTTGTGCCTCCAAAAGGCCATCCCGAAAGAATAATTTCCAGCGGTACCTTTGCCTTACAGGGGCATGACCCAAAAAGTGTCGTTTTCTTTAAAGACATCATGGTAAAGCCGCTGCCGGATAAGTAAATAGAGAAGTACCACAGCAGATAAACAAATATTCAACTTTTTTATTCTCATTATTTCGATTGACTTTGTCCTTAATCGAAACCATATCTCATTAAAATAAGCTGAAACGAATTACTTAGAAAATTTAAAAAATAACCCTGATTGATGAACCCGATTGTTCAGATTTCGCTTGACCTTACTAATATTGAAGAAGCCCTGGAAACTGCCGCCATGGCTATGCGTGCAGGTGTTGACTGGCTTGAGGCGGGAACCCCGCTTATTCTTGCCGAAGGCCTTCATGGTGTAAAGAAATTGCGTGAAAATTTTCCCGGCATTCCAATAGTGGCAGACCTTAAAACCATGGATGGCGGCTATCTTGAGGCAGAAATGATGGCAAAAGCCGGCGCTACCCACGTAGTAGTAATGGCAAGAGCACACGAAGAAACGATCAAATGCGTGGTGAAAGCCGGTGCAGATTACGGCATCAAAGTCATGGGTGATAATCTTGCCAGCGACGATATGGTGGCCGGTGCGAAACGGCTGGAAGATTTAGGCTGTGATTTTGTGATTCACCACATCGGCTATGATGAACGCCGGGGAATCGCTGCCAGCGGCAAACGAATGCCGAGTCCCCTTGATCAGCTTCGGAAAGTAGTAAATGCAGTAAAAGTTCCCGTGCAGGCTGTGGGAGGCCTCACCTTGGAACAAGCTATTCAATGCCCCGAATATGGCGCCCCGCTGGTAGTTTTAGGCGCCCCGCTTACTATTGACAACGATAGTTTTAAAACGGCCGGTGGAGATTTGGAAAGCTCATTGCGCCTTATCTGCGATAAAATACATTCATTCAAAAACTAAAAAAAAATATTAAAATAATGAAATCGGCTGGTGTTGTAAATTTTGCTCCTGAAAAAGGATCCGTTGAAATCAGGGATATTGATAAGCCTGAAATTGGGGAAGAAGATGTACTTCTTGAAGTAGCCAATGTGGGCGTGTGTGGCAGCGACCTGCATCAATGGACGGCTGACCATAGCTGGCCTGTAAATTATCCTGTTGTATTAGGGCACGAATTTGGAGGTCACATTATTGAACTGGGGGCAAAGGTTACCAAATGGAAAGAAGGCGACAGAGTGGTAAGCGAAACCGCGGCCATAATCGATGCAAACAATCCAATGTCCCGCGCCGGATTATACAATCTTGACCCGACAAGAAAGGGTTTTGGGTATGGCGTAAATGGCGCCATGACCCGTTATGTGCGTGTGCCTGCCCGATGCCTCCATGCGGTACCTGACCAGCTTCCGTTTGAGCAGGCTTGCCTTACAGAGCCCTGTTGTGTGGCTTACAGCGCGGTGGTCGCCAATACCAGAATCACACCAGGCGACAGGGTAATAGTTCTTGGGCCGGGAACAATAGGAATTCTTTGCGCCGCCATGGCAAGACTTTGCGGCGCAGAAGTGGCAGTAGTGGGGCTGGAACCGGACCGGCACCGGTTGTCCATCGCTGAACAATATGGCTGCGAAAGCATTATCGGAGACGCAACAAGTTGGGCAAAAGAGCGCGATGGCCTTGGCGCGGATTGTATCATTGATGCAGCCGGCGCAAGCATCACCTTAAAAATAGCGCTGCAATTGGTAAGACCCAACGGGAAAATTACAAAAGTAGGATGGGGACCGCAACCTATGGGCTTTTCACTAGACCCTCTGGTTCAAAAAAATATAACATTACAGGGAAGTTTTAGCCACAACTGGCCCATGTGGGAAAGGGTAATCACTTTACTTGCAAGTGGACAACTAAATGTAAAACCCATTATCGGCGGCGTATGGCCGATTGAGGAATGGCACACGGCATTTGAAAAAATGCATACGGGTGAAGTGGTAAAAAGCGTGCTCAAACCGGTTTAAAGAAATATTATGCGATTAAAAGATAAAGTAGTTATTGTTACCGGTAGCACCACAGGAATAGGAAAAGCCATTGCCAAAAGATGTATGCAGGAAGGCGCCCGCGTGGTAATACATGGGCTCGAAGAAGAATGGGGAAAACAAATTATTTCAGAAGTAGGAAAAAATAATGCGGTATTGCATATTGAAGACATCAGCAAGGAAGGCGCCGCCGAAAGGCTGGTAAATATTGCCGTTAAATCCTTTGGCAAACTGGATGCAGTAGTGAATAATGCGGCAATGGTGGTTTCTTCAAATATTCATACCACTGACAGAGCATTTATCCAAAAAGTTCTTGCCGTAAACACCATTGCACCGTTTGAATTGATAAAGGCAGCTTTACCTGAATTGTCAAAACAGAAAGGCTGTGTATTAAATATTGGCTCTGTAAATGCCTGGAGCGGCGAACCCAATCTTTTGGCCTATAGCATGTCCAAAGGGGCACTTATGACGATGACCCGGAATCTCGGCGACACCTTGCACCGCGAAAATGGAGTGCGTGTCAATCAAATCAATCCCGGATGGGTTTTAACTGAAACCGAAAAGCAAAGGAAAAAAGATCATGGCCTTGCTGAAGACTGGTACAAAGACCTTCCGGATGTGTATGCGCCGGCAGGAAGAATTTTATGGCCTGAGGAAATCGCCGCTGCTGCCGTATATTGGCTTGCCGATGAAAGCGGGCCTATAAGTGGGCAGGTAGTGGATTTGGAACAACATCCCTTTATCGGCCGCAATCCACCTAAAGACACAACAACTATTAAATAAATAATTTCTATGCCCAGGTTAGCCGTATTTCCAAAAGCTTTTATGCATGCCTTATGTAAGGACGGAAGTATGCGGGTATCAGAATGGATAACTCTTGCTTCCACTTTAGACGTGCAAGGCCTGGAATGGTATGCCGGCTTCCAGGAAATGGCAGATGAAAACAACTGGCAGCTTTTCCGGAAGCAGGTGGAAGAAAATGGAATGACCATTCCTATGATGTGCTGTTCTCCCGACTTTACAAGTCCCGATGCGGCTTTCCGTAAAAAAGAAATTGAAAAGCAGAAACGATGGATTGACATGACCTACGCTTTGGGAGGATCTTACTGTCGTGTACTGTCCGGGCAAAAGCGGCCTGAATTGTCAATAGAGGAAGGCGTAAAATTAGCAGCGGATTGCATTTCAGAATGTCTTCCTTATGCACAGGAGCGAAATATTACCCTGATTCTTGAAAACCATTATAAGGATGACTTTTGGAAATATCCTGAATTTGCTCAAAAAATGGACGTGTTTTGCAAATTGGTTGACAGTTTGCACCACCCTTTTTTTGGCGTCAATTACGACCCAAGTAATACTTATATCGCGGGCGAAGATCCCATCGAGCTTTTACAAAGAGTAGCCAGCCGCGTGGTTACGATGCACGCAAGCGATCGTTATCTTAAATATGGAACCATTGAAGACCTTCGGAAAGAAGAAGGCGGTGCAGAAGGCTATGTAAAACGGTTGAGCCATGGAGAAATCGGCCAGGGTCTCAACGATTATGATGCAATTTTTACCATTCTAAAAGGTGTTGGCTTCGATGGCTGGATCAGCATAGAAGATGGCGTAGATGGAATGGACCAGTTAGAAAGAAGCGTTGCTTTTTTGAAAAAGAAAATTTCGCAATATTGGCCGCCCAAAACCGCCACATCATGAGCAACAAGGCTGAAGTATTATATGAATCTCAATGTATACTTGGCGAGAGTCCGATGTGGCATGCAAGCAGAAAAAGTTGTTTTTGGGTGGATATTGAAAATGGAATTTTATATGAATATGGCTGGCCAACCCGGAAAATAAAAACATGGAAATTTAACCACCGGCTTCCGTTGGTTGTTCAGGCAAAAAGAAATAACCTGATTATTTCATTGGATGGCAAAATCGCCAGGTTCCATCTCAAAACCGGTAAAATGGAATCTATTTCAGACGTGGTAGGCGATTCAGGAATCCGCTGCAATGATGGCGCCTGCGATTCTAAAGGAAGGCTTTGGATAGGCACCATGCATTTGAAACAACACAAGAGCGCGGGTGCACTTTACCGCATTGACAGGAATCTGAAAATTAATAAAAAATGGAAAGAAACCACAGTCTCAAACGGAATTGCATGGTCGCTTGACAACAGGCGAATGTACTTTATTGACAGCCCGACGCAAAAAGTTCAATCTTTTTATTTCGATGAAAAAGCGGGCGACATCACTTTCGAAAAAGATGCAATCATAATCCCCACTGATATGGGCTCACCCGATGGAATGGCCATTGACGAAGAAGGCATGCTATGGATTGCACACTGGGGCGGCTTTGGGATATACAGGTGGAACCCACATAACGGGCAGTTATTGGAGAAAATAGAAATACCCGTGCCCCAGGTTTCCTCATGCGCCTTTGTTGGCGAAAACCTGGATTATTTAATAGTTACCACCGCAAGGGAAAATATGAAGGATGAAGAATTAAAAAAATATCCGGCAAGCGGCAATATATTTTTGGTGAAAACTGACGTAAAAGGAATTTTGCCGAATAAATGTTTAATTTGAAAATAGTAGTTTCTTTTTTGAAATAGATTAGTATTGAATAAAAAAACATCTTTTGCCGCTATCTTTTTTACAGGACTGTGCAGGACAGTTTTAAAAATAAATTTAAATAATTTTAAAGCCGCTTCAATTAAACCAACAAAATATAAATTCGGATTAAAAGTTGGTTTACTGGAAATATTAAAATTGAACAGATCGAAAACTATTTAGGCTTGAAAGTAACGTATTGCTGCAGCCAAACATTAGTATAGTCAATTGGGTTTTTATTGTTATAATCTTTTAAAAAAAATTTTTAAATGAATTCATCCTGGAAAAAACATTCAACACTTTTATTTCAATTTCTTGCGCTGCTTATTATTGGAACTTCCTGCAATCAATCTTCTAAAGAAAAGAATGAAGATCCAAAAGTTGCCAAGCTTGTCTTACCGCCCGATTTCCATGCCGAACATTTATACAGCTCCACAGCCCACGACCAGGGTTCATGGGTGGCTATGACGTTTGACGATAAAGGCAGAATGATTGCCTGCGACCAATACGGATATCTATATCGGATTACCCTTCCGCCAGTGGGCTATGACACTACCAAAGATTCTGTAAAAGTAGAAAAGCTGCTGGTGAATATGCCCGGCGATACTTCTAAAGCACGGGTTAAAATGGGATTGGCACATGGCCTTTTATACGCGTTTAATAGCCTGTATGTAACTGTAAATGATGAAGGCGAGGCAGATACAGTTACAAGAAAAAGTGGTCTTTACCGGATACAGGATACTAATGGCGATGATGAGTTTGATAAAATAACCTTGCTAAAAAGATTTGAAGGCCAGGGCGAACATGGGCCTCACAATGCTGTTTTGTCTCCCGATAAAAAATCTATCTACGTAATAGCGGGAAATTTTACCGACCTACCGCCAATGGACAATTACCGTTTGCCCAACACCTATAAGAATGATAATTTGCTTCCTTTATTATTAGATCCGAATGGATTTGGCAACACCCGCCAGCCACCCGGCGGATGGATTGCAAAGACAGATTCCGTGGGTAGCACCTGGGACTTAATCAGCGCCGGCTATCGCAATCCTTTTGATATGGCATTCAACGAGGATGGGGAACTGTTTACTTATGATTCAGATATGGAATGGGATATGGGTTTGCCATGGTATCGCCCCACCAGGATATGCCATGTTACCAGCGGAGCTGAATATGGTTACCGTGAAAATAATGGAAAATGGTCCCCTGTTTACCCGGACAATTTACCCGCAGTTTTAAATGTAGGTCCTGGTTCGCCTACTAATGTAATGAGCGGAATGAATGCCCGTTTTCCGGAAAAATACCGCAGGGGCATCTTTTCATTTGATTGGACTTTCGGAATTATTTATCATATCAGCCTTCAGCCATCAGGCTCTTCGTACAAGGCGAACGCTGAAGAATTTATTTCCGGCTCGCCCCTGCCATTAACCGACGGAGCTATCGGCCCTGACGGGGCGATGTACTTTCTTACAGGCGGCCGCCGCATTGAATCAGACCTATATCGGGTATATTATAAAGATAATAAACTGAGCAATGAACCGCTGCCCTCCAACGAACCTGCAGAAGTTATTGAAGCGCGTAAAGTGAGACACCAGTTGGAGCAATATCAACAAAAACCCGATAGCGCAGCCATCAATACTGCATGGCCGTACCTAAAAAGCCAGGACCGGTTTATCCAATATACTGCCCGCCTGGCGGTAGAACATCAACCGGTAGCGCAATGGCAGGAAAAAGCATTGGCAGAAAAAGACCCGGTGATATTGACAGAGGCAATGCTTGCACTGGCAAGAAACGGAAAACCAGATGTGAAAAATTCAATTTTTAAAGCCCTTGCGGCCATTGATTATAACAGCCTGAATACGGAACAAAAACTGGCTTTACTGCGCACCTTTGAAGTAACACTTTCCAGGATGGGAATGCCCGGCGCTGCTGAAAAGCCAGCGGTGATTTCGTACCTTGATGCAAAATACCCCGCAGATAATAATGAAGCTAACCGTATATTGAGTAAAACACTTGCCTTCCTTGGTGCGCCACAAGTGATAAGCAAAACACTATCGCTGATGGAATCTGCAAAAGACAATGACAGCACGCAAAAGCAGTTTAATCCTTCTTCAAACGTAATCCTGCGTAACCCGCAATATGGACTCGACATTGCCAACATGCTTGCCAGCGCCCCTCCCGCGCAGCAGATTTATCTGGCCGTTGCCATTTGCCAGGTAAAAACGGGATGGACCCCTGAGTTGAGGGATAAATATTTCCCCTATTATAATATTTTCCTTGGACGAAAAGGTGGCAATAGTTACATAGGCTACATCAATGAAGCCCGGAAATTTGCATTGGCAAATGTGCCGAAAAGTGAATTTGCAAAATATGATAGCATCTCCGGCGGCTCAAAATTAAATGAGCGTGGTATCCAGCTTGCGAACGCAGTTCATGCAAAAGGGCCGGGCAGAAACTGGACCATGGAAGAAGCAGCTCCATTATTTCAGAACGAATTATCAGGCAGAAATTTTGAAGATGGAAAGGCAATGTTTGTGGCATCCAACTGCGCTTCCTGCCATAAAATGAATGGCGAAGGAGGCAACGTAGGCCCAGACCTTTCTCAATTGGGCAACCGCTTCACCGCCACGGATATTTTAAAAGCTATTATTAAGCCCAGTGATGAAATTTCTGACCAATATGCCGCGACCAATTTTTATTTGAAAGATGGCACATCCGTAATGGGTAGGCTTATTAAACAGGATGATGGCAAATATTACGTATCACAAAATCCGTTTGCCCCAAATGAGTTGACAGAAATTGATAAAAACAAAGTGGTTTCCACTAAACTTTCAAAGGTGTCAGTAATGCTCCCCGGGATGATAAACCGGCTGAATGAAGATGAGTTGAAAGACCTGATGGCCTATTTGATTTCGGGTGGAAACAAGGATAATAAAGTTTTCAAATCAGGTTCAAAATAGAAAAAAGAAAAGACTATGGATGCGAGCCAGAGCTGGAAAGGAAAAATATCCAATATAAAACAATTGGGGGGAATAGAAACCTCGGTAATTGATAACGGCCCGGGCCGCGGCAACCGTATTGCCTGGGTAAATACCGGAACAGGTTTACGCTACAAAATAGTCATTGATCGCGCAATGGACATCGCTGATGCATTTTATAATCAACATGGCATTGCTTGGTTAAGTGGTTTGGGTGTCAGCGCGCCTCAGCCCTTTTCCGACAAAGGGCTGAATTGGCTAAGAACTTTTGGAGGAGGATTGCTGGTTACCTGCGGCCTTACTCATATCGGAGGCCCCGAATCTGATGATTGGGGAGAAAGAGGGCTCCACGACGCCATCAGCAATATTCCTGCAGAAATTGAATCAATTATACAACCTGACCCGTTGTCCGGCATGATGGAAATGAGCATTACGGGAACCGTAAAGCAAGTGCAGATTTTCGGACCTTCAATTGAATTAAAGCGTACCATTTCCGGCACGCTGGGAAAGCCGCAAATCCGCATTCATGATGAAATCATCAACCGCGGAAATACAACAGTTCCGCATATGATTTTATACCATTGCAATTTTGGCTGGCCATTGGCAGATGAGGGCGCAGATTTAATCTGGAATGGAAAATGGTCTTATTCGCGTGGGGATGGCAAAGAAGAAATTTTTAAAGAACCCAATAACTTTCGCAAGTGTCCTGCTCCAATGAAATCGCATGAGGGAGCCGGTGAAGAGGTAGCATTTATTGATATCAATCACGATGAAAATAATTACAGCTACTGCGGATTGCATAATTCTAAAATAGGAATTGCGGTTGCAATGAAATTTAAAAAAGACCAGTTGCCCTGGCTCACCAACTGGCAACATTGGGGCGAAGGAGAATACGTTACCGGCCTGGAACCTGGCAATAATCCATGTTGGGGCCAGGCGAAGGCAAGGAAGGAAGGAACGCTCGTGCAATTGGCTCCCGGTGAAAAGAAAAGTTACGACCTGGAAATTGAGGTGTTTCATGATGAAACCGCTATTAAAGAATTTATTAAAAAAGCATCTTAAAATTATTGAGCAATGGAAAAAGGAAGTTTAGCATCACAGGCATTGGAACAGGGAAAAGGAATTTTGAGGCTCGCACCCAATTGGGTGCCGCGTTCATTTTGCGTTCCCGGCAGGCGAATAAAATTACACCCGGATGATTATTATGTTTTAGGCGGCGCCCGTGGCGGCATTGATGAACGTTGGTTCTCTTCTACTACCCCCGCTAAAAATGGCCCGCTAACGGGGGAACACGAAGGGTTAAGTTTTATCGTATTTAACAATGGTGATAAGGAAGAATTATTGCTGTTGAAAGATGCCGTGGATGAATTGAAAGGTCAATTAATTGGTGACCGTTTATGGGATGAATACCAAAGCTGGCCGATGTATTCCAAATTCTTTGATAACATGGGGCCGCTGCCACATCACATTCATCACAACGATGAAAAGGCAGCGTTAATCGGCCAAAAGGGAAAACCCGAAGCTTATTATTTTCCACCACAGGTGAATAATCACGGTGGCGATTTCCCTTATACTTTTTTCGGCATTGCGCCAGGCACTACCAAAGAACAAATCCGCGAATGCCTGGTCAACTTTACAAAAGGCGACAATAAGATTACCAATTTCTCCCAAGCCTTCCGCCTTGAACCCGGAACAGGATGGGATGTGCCACCCGGCATGCTTCATGCACCAGGAAGTATGTGTACGTATGAGCCACAAAAGGCTTCAGATGTATTTGCCATGTATCAATCATTGGTGAACGAAGCCATTATTCCTGAAGAATTATTGTGGAACGGAACGCCGAAAGACCAAATAGGAAATTATGATGCGTTGATGGAGGTAATAGATTGGGATTTGAATGTCAATCCCAACATTTTAGAAACCCGTTTTATGGCACCCATTCCCGTAAGGGCAATGGAGGCAATGCAGCAGGACCGGTATATTGAAAACTGGATATGCTATCGCTCTCATGCTTTCAGCGCTAAGGAATTAACAGTGGAGCCCGGCGCAACAGTAACGATAAAAGATAGTGCAGCGTACGGCATGATTATGATGCAGGGCCACGGAACGATGGGGGTTTGGGATATTGAAACGCCTTCACTCATCCGATATGGACAATTAACGCACGACGAATATTTCGTGAGTGAAAAAGCGGCAAAGGAAGGCATTACCATTGTCAATAAATCCGCCACTGATCCCATCGTGATGCTGAAACATTTCGGGCCTGAAAACCCGGATTTGGTAATAAAATAAAAATTAAGGTAAAAATTCGTTTACTGGTTTTAGGTTTTTTAAACTTCCTAAACTATAAAATAAAGAATTACTAAATTGACCATTGTATTAATTAAATAATAAAAAAAGTATTTGCTATGAATGAAAACAATTATCCTAAGCTTCACAACGCTACCTGGCCGGGCGTTGTAGGAAAAGGCGATGGTTCAGAGCCAATCATTTCTTTAGATACGCTGCTCGAGCTAACTTCTAAAGCAGAGGTAAACGGAATAAAGTTTGACGGAATTGATATTGACCTTTTCGACGTTCACATACCTCTTGATAGTACAGATGATGAGATTAAAAAACTTGCTGAAAAAGTATCTTCCTATGATCTTGAGATAGGTAGCATCGTGGCACCCATCTGGCCGCCTGTCGGCGGCTCGTCTATAGGCAGCAAAGAAGAGCGCAAACGATTTGTAGACGTAGTACGCAAAGCCAGCCGCTTCGGCAGCAAATTGCGCGAACTGGGAGTCAGACCTTCCGGAATTATCCGGATTGATTCCGCTACCAACCCGGATGAATGGCTTAAAGACCCTGCAAATAATACAAAACTGATAGCCCAAACCTTTCGCGAAGCATGTGATGCAGCCAATGAATTTGGAGAACAGCTTGCTGCAGAAGGTGAAATTTGCTGGGGCGGCATGCATAACTGGAAGGCAATGATTGAGACGCTTGAAGCCGTTGGCCGGCCCAATATAGGCTTCCAGGCTGATATGGCCCACACGCTTTTATATCTTTTAGGTGTAAATAGCCCTGAAGATAGAATTCTTCCGCAGGATTTCGATTGGAATGACCGCGATACTTTCAATGCTGCGCTTAAAAAACTCACCGATGCACTGAGGCCATGGACGATTGATTTTCATGTAGCACAAAATGACGGAACTGTTTTCGGGGCCGGCGCTCATGATAAAACCGGCCGCCATTGCCAGGCGCTTGACCCAAATGGCAAGCTGGATATTCCTCACGATGCAGGCTATTGGCTTCGCGATGAAAATGGCAACCTTACTAAAAAAATGAGGCACATCTGCTGGGACGGTTGTATGTTCCCCAATGAAGTAATGACTACGCAGCAAACATGGAATGATATTCTTGCCACAATGATTAAAGTAAGACAGGCACACGGCTGGTATGAAGCAGAATAAAAAACCGGCAAAAAATATTTTTAATCGCATTAAACTGGAAATATCATGAGTGAAAAGAAAGAAGTAAGAATTGGATTAATTGGTTGTGGCTTCATGGGGCGCACCCATTCAAATGCCTATAATCGTGTTCCTAATTTTTTCCCCAAACAGGAATATCAACCCGTATTAAAAGCAGTTTGTTCAAGAAGTGAGGATAAGGTTCGCGCTTTTGCTAACCAGTGGGGCTATGAATCTGTAGAGACGGATTGGAAAAAACTCGTCAGCCGCGACGATATTGATGCAGTGGATATTTGCACACCCAATGATACTCATGCTGAAATCGCAATAGCGGCAGCCCAGGCAGGAAAAATGGTATTGACCGAAAAGCCTCTTGCACGAAATATTGAAGAGGCTAAACAAATGGTAGATGCAGTGGAAAAGGCTGGTGTTAAAAATACCGTTTGGTACAATTACAGGCGGTTGCCCGCGGTTACGCTCGCCAAGCAAATTATTGATTCCGGAAAGCTGGGAAAGATTTTTCACTACCGCGCCAACTTCCTCCAAGATTGGACCATCAGCGCCGATTTACCGCAAGGGGGCGAGGGTTTGTGGAGACTGGATGCCGCCGCAGCAGGTTCCGGTGTTACAGGCGATTTGCTGGCTCATTGCATTGATACTGCAATCTGGCTCAACGGAAGCATCAAAGATGTTTCTGCGATGACCGAAACTTTTGTCAAAGAACGTGTACATCAATTAACCGGGAAAATGCAAAAGGTCACTATTGATGATGCGTGCATTTTTCATTGCCATTTTAAAAACGGTTCGCTCGGCTTATTTGAATCTACCCGGTATGCGCGCGGCCACAAAGCATTGTATACATTTGAAATTAATGGAGAACATGCTTCTATCCGCTGGGACCTTCACGATTTAAATCGTTTGGAATATTTTGACCATTCAGATGAATCAAAATTGCGTGGCTGGCGTTCCATCCACGTAACAGATGGCGATCACCCGTATATGGACAAGTGGTGGGTGCCCGGTTTGGGAATCGGGTACGAGCATTCGTTTATTCACCAGGCAGCCGATTTTTTTAAAAGCCTGGAAACAGGAAAGCCCTGCTCTCCTACTTTTAAAGAAGCTTTTGAGACACAGCAGATTTGCGAAGCCGTATTGAAATCAGCCGCCACCAAAAGCTGGTGCGAAATAGAATCAGTGTGATATGGAAGAAATAATCTGATGATTTTTTTAGAAAAGAAGAAAATAAAAAACTATTTAACCACTTAAATATTGCAAATGTTCAATAATCTAAAAGCTCGATTTTATTTTTTCAGCCTCCTTTTGGCAGGACTTTCTTTTGCCGGCTGCCAATCATCTAAATCACAAAAAGCAGAACCCGCAAATAACAACACACAGGATTCAACCGGCGCCATTTCTATTTTTGATGGCAAAACGCTCGACGGATGGGAAGGAGATACCGCCGTTTGGCATGTAGAAGACGGCGCAATTGTAGGACAGGTTACAGCCTCATCCACTCCGCTCAAAGCCAATACTTTTTTAATTTGGAAAAAAGGCGAGCCTTCTGATTTTGAACTTTCCGGCGAATACCAGATTTCTGCAGAAGGAAACAGCGGCATTCAATACCGCAGCAGTGAGGTGGAAGGAGTCCCTTATGGTTTACGCGGATATCAATTCGACATTGATGGCGCTAACACCTATACAGGCCAAAATTATGAAGAGCGCGGCCGGGATATTATAGCCTTTCGTGGCCAAAAGGTTACGCTTCCCGCAGTAACCGAGCCCATTGAAGCGCTGGCAAAAAATAATACCTGGCCTCCTTCGGTGATAACCGGTTCTCTGGGAAGTGCAGATTCTTTAAAATCGTTAATACATGACGGATGGAATTCGTTTCGAATTGTAGCCAACAAAAATCATTTGCAACATTATCTTAATGGAGTTCTGATGTGTGATGTAACGGACGATGACACCACCAACCGGAAAGCATCAGGCGTTATTGGCTTGCAATTGCATGCGGGCCATATTATGAAAGTATCATTCCGAAATCTTCAGCTTACGGAATTGAAAGAGAAATAATAAATTAATTTTAGCAGGCTTTCAAAAGAAATTCATGATATATTTGTTTAAACGAATTGCTATTATCAAAGCATATAAAAATAACGGCGAAGAAAATCTCGGGAAATAAAGTTGAACAGCAGATAAACAAATAACAGTATATTTTATTTCCGGACATTTTCTGTTTTGAAGAGAGGCAGCTTAATTCTAAAAATTTCAAACCAAAAAGTTTTTATACAATCATCTTTTATAAAATCCCAATCATACAGTTATGGAAAAAACAATTAAGCCCGACAAATTATTTGTAGCAAGCTGCCTTGCGCTTTTAGTAACCTCATTATCCTTTGGCATTCGTGCAGGAACGATGAATGCATTAATGGTTCAGTTTCATTTGGATGGCAAACAAATGGGATTAATTGCCGGCACCGCTTTCTGGGGTTTTCCCCTGGCCATTATCATCGGCGGGATGATTGTAGATATCGTGGGTATGAAACGCCTTTTAATTCTCGCTTTTATACTTCATCTGGCCGGAATTATTTTTACTGTATTTTCCCAAGGCTTTTTTAGCCTATATATTTCCACTTTGTTTATCGGCATTGCAAACGGTGTAGTAGAAGCCGCGTGCAATCCGTTAGTGACTTCAATTTATCCGCAAAATAAAACTACCAAGCTGAATCACTTCCATTTTTGGTTTCCTGCAGGGATTGTTATTGGAACATTGATTTCATTTGGATTTGCAAATATTGGCTGGGGCTGGCAAGTGCAGGTAGCCACTATGCTCATTCCTACTTTCATTTATGGATACCTTTTCTTCAGGCTGGATTTCCCTGTAACCGAAAGGGTATCTTCGGGTGTATCTACAAAAGAAATGTACAAGGCCGTATTGCAGCCGCTTTATATTTTCCTATTTATTTGCATGCTCGGCACAGCCATCACCGAACTTTTTACCAACCAGTGGGTGGGCGTTTTGTTACAAAATGTAACTAAGAGCGCTATCCTGATACTTGCGCTTGTGGCCGCCGTGCAGGCATTCGCCCGCAGCGTTGCCGGCCCTGTTGTTCACCGGATTTCACCTGCAGGATTGCTACTTCTTTCTGCTATTGTATCTACCATTGGAATTTATTTGTTAGGAACTCTTAGTGGTAATGCGATTTTCCTGGGCGCTATCATTTTTGGCTTCGGCGTAGCCTATTTCTGGCCTACCATGCTGGGATTTGTTTCTGAAAATATTCCAAAATCAGGAGCGCTCGGCATCAATTTGCTGGGAGGCGCAGGCATGTTTGCTGTTTCAATTTATATGTTCTTTATGGGCGGGTATTATGATAATTTAATAGCTGCAGTTTTGCCCGCCGGAGCCAATATAGATACCTACCGCTCTGCCGCCGCAGGAACTCCCGAAGCGGCCGCTTATGCGCAGGCTCAACTGGAAGCAGGCCCACAGGTGGTGATGGCTACCAATATTATTCCATTGGTGCTCACATTTGCTTTTTTATTCCTCTACATCTATACCAGGTCAAAAAGGAAAAAAGAAAAAAGCGTGGCAATGCCGGAAGTAGCGGGCGCATAACCACCCGACCCGAAATTGATACGTTTTTTAGAGAATATTTAAAGTAACCGAATCTGCCTGCCTGCCAGGCAGATCTTTATTAGTTTATAAAACAACAACAGACAATGAAAAATAAACCAAAACACATTCTCTTTAATAATCTTCCAATATTGCTAACTGTAATAGCTATATTTTTCTTTAGTATTTCCCCTGCTTTGGCAAAACCAAAACCCAAAGTACTAGTCTTTTGTAAAACTGCCGGGTATCACCACGCATCAATTGCAAACGGAATAGTAGCCATCGAAAAATTAGGCTCAGAAAATAATTTTGATGTAGACACTACCATCGATGCCGAAAAATTTAATTCTAAAAATCTGAAACAATATAAAGCCATAATCTTTTTAAGTACAACAGGCGATGTATTAGATGATGAGCAACAGGAAGCATTCAAAAAATATATTGAGGCAGGAGGAGGTTACATGGGAATCCACGCAGCTACGGATTGTGAATACGATTGGCAATGGTATGGCAACCTTTCCGGCGCTTATTTTGCCGCCCATCCCGCCCAGCAAACCGCTACACTACACATTGTGGACCCGAATAATATTTCTACAAAGCATCTTCCTAATCCATGGGTACGCAAAGATGAATGGTACAGTTTTAAATGGATGGCAAAAGATCTTCATGTGCTGATTACTATTGATGAAAAAAGCTATGATCTGGGAAAGATCAAACCGATGGGAAATCATCCTATGGCCTGGTATCATGAATATGATGGAGGCAGAGCATTTTATACTGAATTAGGCCATGTGGAAGAATCATATACTGATCCTCTTTATCTCCGGCATATCTTAGGCGGAATAGAATATGCAATGGGAACAAAGAATTATAGCAATCTTAAAGTAAACTAAAATAGCAACTGCAAAGCTCAATTAATAATTAGCATGAAAATTAAATTTCAGGTTATTGGCCTGGTAGTGTTGTCAATATTCGTTGTTACATGTACCAGCCATGAAAACGATGAAAAACCGCTTTTTAATGCACATCCTTCTCCAGCCTATTTATCTCCGGAACAAAGCCTAAAAACCATGTATCTGCCTAAAGGATACCATATTGAATTAGTCGCCAGTGAGCCTATGATTCAAGATCCGGTGGCCATTACATGGGATGGGAATGGCAGAATGTATGTAGCAGAAATGCTTACTTATATGAAGGATGCCGATGCAACGGGGGAACGGCTTCCCTTGAGCCGGATTATGCTGCTGGAAGACACAGATAATGATGGGAAAATGGACAAGAGTTCGATATTCGTTGATAGTCTTTTATTGCCAAGAATGATGCAAAGCGTAGGAAATTCATTGCTGGTAAACGAAACCAATTCAATTACAATAACCAGCTATACTGATACAAATGGAGATGGTAAAGCGGATGTAAAAAAGATAGTTTACAAAAATGATAATTATGTTCCCAGTGATAATAACATGGAACATCAGCGAAGTGGGCTTGACTGGAACCTGGACAACTGGATGTATATGACTTATGAGCCTGTGCGTTTCCGGTATACCAACGGTACCTTGCAGGTAGATAGCATTCCGAGTGGAGGACAAGGCCAATGGGGGTTAACGCATGATAATTACGGCCGTTTATTTTTCTCCAGCGCCGGAGGAGAAACGCCTGCATTGGGCTTTCAAATCAACCCGGTTTATGGAAGACTTAATTTACCTGATCAGTTATCTCCGGGTTTTGATGAGGTATGGCCGATCATAGCCACTCCTGATGTACAGGGTGGCGAGGCGAGGCTTCGACCAAATAATACACTCAATCATTTTACAGGCTGCAGTGGCCAGTCTATTTACAGGGGAGATGGGTTTCCAAAAGATTTTGTAGGAGACTATATTGTTTGTGAGCCTGTTGGAAGAATAGTAAGAAGAGCAAAAGTATATGACATAAAAGGAGGAACTTTTATGAAAAATGCCTATGATAGTTCAGAATTTATTTCATCGTCCGACATGAATTTCCGGCCGGTGAACAGTGCTACCGGGCCAGATGGTGATTTGTATATTGTGGATATGTATCATGGAATTATTCAACAAGGTAACTGGACAAAACCGGGATCTTTTCTCAGAAATAAAATAGATAGTCTCGGGCTCGCTAAGAATATTGGACGTGGCCGCATCTACAGGGTTGTTTATGACGGAATTAAAAGAGGCCCTAAACCTGATTTGCTAAATGAATCAACTACAAATCTTCTGAAATACCTTGGTCATCCTAATGGCTGGTGGCGTGATAATGCACAAAAACTGATTATTATTCGTGGTGATAAGTCTGTGGTACCCGAATTGAAATCCATTGCCACAGGACAAAAAGAAGTTCCGAAAAGTGATACCGGGGAACTGGCACGCATACACGCTTTATGGACATTGGAAGGATTAAATTCAATTGATAAAGAAACTCTTGTTCATGCTTTAAACGATCCAAATCCACAAGTAAGAAAAACCGCCGTATGGATCAGCGAGGCATACCTCAGGAAAAATGATAGCCAAATGATTGATGAAGTAGCGAAACTCAAAAATGACCCCAGCGATGATGTTCGTGTGCAGGTTTTGTTATCAATGTCTCAAAGTAAATCAGATAAGGCAGTTGCGGTTGTCAAAGAAATATTGAAAGACAATGCAGATAATAAAATGATCGTGGCTACCAGCGATGCGCTTGATAAAAACCAGATGGTAAAAGAACTTTCAGGAAGGCTTGCCGGTATGTCAGAAGATGATAAAAACACCATACTCCACGGGGCACTAACTTTTAGATCTTTTTGTGCTAACTGCCACGGTGCGGACGGTAAAGGGTTAGCAACTGGTAGTGGTACGATGGCAGCTCCGCCGCTTGTGGGAGCGGCTCCGTTGCAACCCTCCCAAAAATATACCGCAATGAGGATTTTACTGGGTGGATTAACCGGCCCAGTGGAAGGGAAGACATATCCGGCTGAGATGCCTTCAATGGCAGCAAACAGGGATGGCTGGATTGCGGATGTATTAAGCTATGCACGGTACGAATTCGGGACAAATTCTTCCAATAAAAAAAACAGCTCTCCTGTGGTTAAACGCAGTGAAGTAAAGAAAATACGCGAAGAAATGAAAGGAAGAAATGAACCATGGACTTTAGAAGAGCTTAATAAAATAAAGTAACCAAATTAGAAAGCTTGTCCGTTTTTAAGATTATAGATAAATAAGAATTTTATTTATTTGTTGCTTTACTATACCAATTGCCTTTTGAAATTAATAACCGATATTATGAATAGATTCATTTTTTTCAAAACAATTTTACTTTCTTTTTTAATATTTCATACAAGTTTCTCATCAGCACAAATAGCAGACTTGAGTAAAGCTTCCATTATTGCTTCTTCAACAATAGCACATCCCGTAAGAGAAACAGCAATTCGGGTTTTGCAGGAGGAAATAGCGCCGCGAACCTCCCTCCATTTACAATCAAAATCAAAATTTGAAAACTCTCCGGCCATTGTTTTGGCCCTGATAAAAGATAATGAAATAAGCGATGTACCCGTGCCCAAACGCAATGGCAAAAATCTGCCTGAAACGAAGGCGGAAGGATTCAGGATTGTTTCTGAAAAAATGAACGGAAAGCAGATTCTTTGGTTAATTGGAGCCGATGAAAGAGGAATCATTTTTGCCATCGGCGAATTTCTTCGCAAAGCAGAACTTTCGCCCAAAAAGATTTTATTTAACACGAATAATGAGATAGCTACTTCGCCTGAATATGCTTATCGCGGCCACCAGCTTGGCTACCGCAATACGGCTAATTCGTGGGACGCCTGGACAGTAGACCAGTTTGACAAATACATCCGCGAGCTGGCTTTATTTGGAACAAACAGTATTGAAAATATTCCTTTCCAGGATGATGATCCCGGCCCGAATATGAAAGTGCCGCGCCAGGAAATGAACCGGAAGATGAGTGAAATATGCGACAATTATGGGCTGGAATATTGGGTTTGGACGCCTGCGGATGTTGATTTATCAAAACAGGATTTGTTTGAGGCTGAAGTGAAAAAACATGCGGAGTTTTATAAAGAATGCCCGCGGCTCGACGGCGTTTTTTTCCCCGGCGGCGACCCTGGCGAAAATGACCCCAAATACGTAATGCCATTTTTAAAACGAATCGCAGCCGAATTAAAAAAGTATCATCCGAAGGCAGGCTTGTGGATTTCCCTGCAAGGTTTCAATAGTTCACAGGTAGATTATTTTTTCAAATATTTAAAGGATAACGGCCCTGAATGGCTCACCGGCGTCATTACGGGACCGTCAAGCCCGGATCTTGCTCAAACGAGATTCAGACTGCCCAAAAAATACCAACATATTTCCTACCCCGACATCACGCATACGGTTCGTTGCCAATATCCCGTGCTGAATTGGGACCAGGCCTATGCACTCACCGAAGGACGTGAAGTTTGCAACCCGCAGCCATTTTATTATGCGCAAATCCACAACCGCTATGCTCCTTTTACCGATGGGTTTATTTCTTACTCCGATGGGGTTCATGACGATGTAAATAAAATTGTTTGGAGCCAGCTGGGTTGGAACTCCCATAAAAAAGTTACCGACATTATTAAGGATTATGCCCGCTTCTTTTTTGGCGCTTCACTTGCAGAACCGGCAGCGAACGGGATTTTGGCTTTGGAGCGAAACTGGGTTGGCCCTTTAGAAGCAAATGGCGGAGTAGAAACCACCTTTTCTTTCTGGAAAAATCTCGAATCGCAAAATCCTCAACTACAAAATAACTGGCGCTGGCAACAACTCGTGATGCGATGCTATTACGATACCTATACGCGGCGCAGAAAAATTTATGAGCAAACCCTTGAAAGTAAATCCAACGAGGTGCTTAAAAAGGCTGGGGAAATGGGCTCAGGCGTGGCAATGGATAGTGCATTGCGCATCGTGAATGAAGCGGATAAAAATCCTGTTTCTCCTGAATTGCGCCAAAAAATTATTGATTATTGCGCGGCCCTTTTTAATTCAATAGGAATGCAAACGAGCGTTAAGAAGTACAATGCCAGCGGCGCTGAGCGCGGAGCAATCCTTGATTTTCTTGACTATCCCCTAAACAACCGTTGGTGGCTCGCTGATGAATTTGCAAAAATTCGGCAGATGAAGTCTGAGCAGGAAAAACTGGCCCGTTTACAAATTATTTATACCTGGGATAATCCCGGCCCCGGAAGTTATTATGATGATGTTTCGAATATTTCCAAGGAACCTCATGTAAAGACATGGTCAGACGATGCCACTGATGTAGCCTGGTGGGACCAAGGTATGAGCAGGAAACGCCTCTCTACACAATTATTTCAAAACTTTCCCAGGCTGGTGTATGAAGACCTCGACCCGAATGGCTACTACCTGATTCGGATTGCCGGCTATGGGGACGCATTATTGCGGGCAGATGGCCATCGCCTGCAGCCTCGTATCTATAATAAAGGATATGAAGAATTTAAAGAATTTGAAGTACCGACACAATTAGTGTGTGACGGAAAAATCGAAATCACTTTCGATGAACCCGAAGAATCACAATTAAACTGGCGGCAAAAATCCAAGGTTTGCGACGTTTGGCTTTTGAAACAGAATTAAAAAAAGATAGCATGAGTTTGAAGTCCAGCATGGTAAAACAGAAATTACGGGAAGGAAAAATTTGTTTCGGAACGATGCTTCGGGTGCTGAAATCACCACAAGCCGTTGCATTGTGTGCTTCTGAAGGATGGGACTACATCATATTAGACACTGAACATAATGATTATAATTATGAAACGCTGGGTAGCTTTTCATTGATAGCGAAGTATGAAAAAATGGGCCTATTCGTGCGCGTACCCGACAAGCTTTATCACCAGATGGCGCAAATGCTTGATATCGGCGCAGAGGGTTTGATTTTGCCCCAGGTAAAAACGGCCGAGGAGGCAAGGCATATTATTGAATCCGTTAAATATGCGCCCATGGGCAAACGCGGGGTAAGTGTTTCCACTACCGCTACTTTATTCAGGGAGTATTCAACGGATGAATATTTGGAGTGGGCCAACCGCGAGCTGATGACCATAGTTCAAATTGAAAGCGAAGAGGGCGTCAACAACGCCGAAAAAATAATATCAACGCCTGGTATTGACGCAATAATGATTGGCCCGGCGGACCTCAGCCACGATATGGGCATTTCAGGCCAGTTGCACCATCCCCGAATAGAAGAAGCCTTCAGGGAAATAATCAATCAATGTAATAAATACGGCGTAGCTCCGGGCATTCATCTTTCCAATATGGAAGATGTAAACAAATGGGCGAAGGAAGGAATGCGTTTTATTACTTACAGCTACGATACTAAGTTTATCAAAGATGCTTATAAAGACGCATTGCAAAACCTTCGTGGTATTACAGTTGAACAATAGCAAAAAAATTTAACTTATTTATGCTTTTACTGGTAACCTCTTGACGACTATTTATCAAAATCCGGGTAAGGTTTTCCTTTTCCGGTTTCACAAAGTAATTTCAGGCTTTTAAAGAAAAGTGCCCAATCAAAGCTGCACGATGCAAACTCGTTGCTGTATTCTTTCCAGCCATCATGATGAAAGGTAAGGACAGTTCCTTTGGCAACTGCTTCCAGTTCAAACGTGAGTGTGGTCCCTATCCATTCCGGGAACGCCTTGATGCAAAGCCATTTTACTTTACTGTATGGCTTTAATTCTTCCACGCGCATTTCCTTAAAATAATCCGGCCCGAAGCCAAATCTTAAAATGCTGCCTTTCTCAGCCTCGGCGATGGTATCCGGCGTCCACCAACCCGCAAGCCCTTGCTGGGTGGTAAGCGCTTCATACACTTTTTCTACCGGCACCTTAATCAGCAAGCGGTGATAAATACTTTTTGTTTCGCGATTCTCCCCTACCGGTTCTTCTGAAGTTTCGTTTTGCAAGGAATCCTCTGGCGCTTCTTTCGGAGTTGCTTTCCCCTGTCCGGTGGCGATAAGATTTTTCAAACTATCCTGGATGTAATGTGTCCATGCATCATGGCAAATTTGATAACATTCATAGTCCGGAACCAGTCCAATGTGGGTAAACGTTAATTCAGTTTTTCCATTTTTACTAACAATATCAAACACTATATCCGTGTCTTTCCATTCGGTTTTATCTTCCGTGAATTTGAAATAATTTTCTATCACATGCCATGCTACTCTTGTATCGGGCACCAGTTCAGTGATTTTAATCCGGCAACGATGCACATCCTGGTAATGATATAAAAATTCGCTGTTGGCTTTGTCAGTGTCTCCTTCAATATTTTCTGACCACCATCCGCATACATTATTAATTGCATCAAATACCTCCTTTGGGGAAGCATCCACCGTAAACGTTGTTGAAAAATCGCTTTGTTTCATTTGCTATTTTTTATAAATGTGAAAATTATTTTTTTATACTTCAATGCTTTCATACAAATAAATTTGCACCTTATCATCGGCCGCTAAAATTTTTCTGTCCTCCGCGCATGCCCGCCCTTCCGGTGAAGCGAATGCTGATTTGATATCTTCCATGCTTGCAAAAATCAACTCTCCCACCAGGAAAACATCCTGCCCGGTAATGACTGAAACCGGGTTTTGGCTTACT
This sequence comes from Ginsengibacter sp., assembly GCA_051954975.1. GTDB lineage: Bacteria > Bacteroidota > Bacteroidia > Chitinophagales > Chitinophagaceae > Ginsengibacter. The sequence goes on from JBQCHE010000003.1 coordinate 1,074,273, forward strand.
TTATATTTTATCAGTCCCCGCAACTTTTTAGCCAAAGGAATGTGAACATCAAAATAATGTTCAAGGAACGATTCCTTATCGCGAGGCGTCTTATAAATTACCATCATCGTAGCCATATTTAATTTTTTATCAAACAAAAGTATTGTCTTTAAAATGCATTTGAGGGCGGTAAAATGGACATTCTAAGGGGTTGTTTTGGACATGGAGAATTTTTAGTTTTGTTTTAAATTCAGAAACCTTTTCATGAAACATCTTACCATTTTAGTTCCGGATTCACAGTCCGCGCTCAGCACCGTTTCCTGCATTGCCGGCGCTTACGATTTCTTCTCACGCGCAAATCATTACCGAAAGATTAATGGCCAAAAAGACCTGTTTAAAATTGCTCTTGCAGGCCCCTTACAGATGAAGCAGAAATTGGCAACGGCCTTATTGCTATCCGCCCGCAAATTTCTATTGATGATGTGCCCGCCACCGACCTGATTATTATTCCCGCGATAGCGCATGATTTTCAAAAATTGTCGGCAAATAACAGCCTGCTGATGGATTGGACCGTGAAGCAATATAAGAATGGTGCGGAAGTGGCAACGATGTGCACGGGCGCTTTCATGCTTGCCTCTTCTGGCTTACTGGATGGAAAAAGTTGTTCGATTCATTGGAATTCGGTAGATAAATTAAGGAATCTTTTTCCGCTGGTAGATGTAAAAAAAGACAAGCTCATCACAGACGAACACGGAATATATACCAATGGCGGCGCTTATTCTTTTTTAAATCTTTTAATCTACCTCGTTGAAAAATATTACGGCCGTGAAACTGCTATCTATTGTTCTAAAATTTTCCAGGTAGAAATTGACAGGCAAACACAATCGGCCTTCACTATTTTTAATGGCCAAAAATCGCATGGAGACGACATTGTAAAGCAGGCTCAGGAGTTTTTTGAAGACAATTTTTTTGAAAAAATATCGGTGGAAGAAGTGTCTCAAAAATTCGCCGTGGGAAGAAGAAACTTTGACAGGAGGTTCGTAAAAGCAACCGGCAATACGCCCATTGAATATTTACAAAGAGTAAAAGTAGAATCGGCAAAAAAGTCGTTTGAAACCACGCGAAAAACAGTGAGCGAAGTAATGTATGAATCAGGCTACAACGACATGAAAGCCTTTAGGGAAGTGTTTAGGAAGGTTACCGGATTATCGCCTTTGGAATACAAGCACAAATACAATAAAGAGGCGCTGGTGTAAATCCTTTATCATCTTTGCATTTGTAAAATCACAGGAAGTTCGTTTAAGATGTGGCTACGATTTCTGTAAAGATTAATAAAAGAATTAGGCAGCAAACGAAGAAATAATGCAGATTTATATTCTCACAAAATTGTACACTAATTTCTGAACAAACACACTGCTACAGAATTTGCATTCAAAAAAATAATAAAAATAGAATCCTCTTTATTTACTGCTTTACTGCTAAAAATGTTTTGCAAAAATTTTCGCTTATACGTAACCGTTACATACAAAAAACTTACGGAGCTTCAAATGCTTTTTTAAAGCTAATGTAAATCTCTTGTTACCGCACTACCCGAACCACCTTGCAAAATATCCAGGTCGGCGCCTAAATTAGCTTGTTGAACATGGTCAATATAAAATTTTACATAACCTCTGTTGGTTACCGGCGGCGGCGCAATCCATTTTTCTTTCCTATCTTTTAATTCTTCATCGCTTACATCAAGATGCAATTTTCTTTGTTCCACATCAAGTTCTATCATGTCGCCGTTTTGTACCAATGCCAACGTTCCTCCAATAGCAGATTCCGGTGAAACGTGCAACACGACTGTGCCCGCTGCTGTCCCACTCATTCTTCCATCAGATATTCTGATGATGTCCCTGACGCCTTTTAATAATAACTTTTCGGGTAAATCTACATTGCCCACTTCAGGCATGCCCGGATAACCAACGGGGCCAACGCCTTTCAAAACAATCACGCAATTTTCATCAATATCCAGTTCGGGGTTATCAATGCGCGCATGATAATCTTCCATACTTTCGAAAACAACCGCACGGCCACGATGTTTCATCAGCTCTTTTGTTGCAGCCGAAGGTTTAATCACCGCTCCCTGTTCACACAAATTTCCTTTTAATACAACCATGCCAGCGTGTTCCTGCAGTGGATTATCAAGCGTTGCAATCACTTCCTGGTTATAACATACGGGATTTACATTATTATCACCAATGGATTTTCCATTTACAGTTATTGCATCTGTGTGCAGATATTTTTTTAATTCTTTAATCACAACAGGTAATCCACCAGCATAATAAAAATCTTCCATCAAATATTTTCCGGAAGGCTTTAGGTTCACCAGCAAAGGAATTTTACTTCCCAGCTTATCAAAATCTTCCATATCAAGCTCAACACCAATTCTGCCGGCAATTGCCAAAAGATGGATGATAAAATTTGTTGAGCCGCCAACTGCTGCATTTACCACTATTGAATTTTCAAAGGCGTCCCTGGTAAGAATTTTTGAAAGTTTCAAATCCTCTTTCACCATCTCTACAATCCTTCTTCCACTTAGTTGAGCCATTACTTTTTTCCTGGAATCAACAGCCGGAATTGCCGCCGCGCCAGGCAATGTTAATCCCAACGCTTCTACCATACAAGCCATGGTGGATGCGGTTCCCATCGTCATACAATGACCGTTGCTTCTTGCCACGCAAATTTCAGCTTCATGAATATCTTCTTCAGTAAAATTTTCTACCAACACTTTTTCTTTTACCATCCAATTGAATGAACCGGAACCGATGCATTCTCCCTTGAAATGCCCATCCAGCATCGGACCGCCGGGAACAACTATTGTTGGCAAATCAACGCTGCACGCACCCATAACAGTGGAAGGTGTTGTTTTATCACAACCCGTAAGCAGCACGATTCCATCAAGTGGGTTGGCTCTTATGGTTTCTTCAACGTCCATGCTGGCGAGGTTTCTGAACAACATCGTGGTGGGCCGCATCAATGTTTCACCAAGGGAAGTAACAGGGAATTCCATGGGAAAACCGCCTGCTTCCACCACGCCTCTTTTTACTATCTCGGCAAAGTCACGTAGATGCGCATTGCACGGCGTGAGTTCGCTCCAGGTATTGCAAATGCCGATTACGGGCTTGCCCTGGAAATAATCATCAGGATATCCCTGGTTGCGAAGCCATGAACGATGAACAAATCCCATTTTATCTGATTTGCCAAACCAATCTGCACTTCTTAATTTCTTCATTGTCTTTTAATTTTATTAATTATTTAGGTTGATGTTTCTTTGTAAATTTAGCCACTTCTATCATTGGCGCTATCCAAATGTCTTTTTCATTTTGTTTTAAAAAATGTAAAAGTCCGCTGTGCGCTTGTAATGAAACATTTAAATTGTGTTCGCCGCCAACTCCATGAAAAAGGAAAACCACTAAGGTATGAGTTTGCATTGCTTTTTTTACCAGTGCAATCATTTCATCAGCAGATGCGCCGTTCTCCATATAACAACCTACATTATTTAAATTGACTTTATCAATCGGCAACATTTCAGGTGTAACACCACGCGCAGCCACGAATTTATATTTCATATAATCAAGGTATGCCGAATCGTGAATTTTCAAATCTCCACAAGGAAACGCAAATGTTCTTTCATCTTTGCCGTCAATGGCTTTTAAAATATTATTCATTTCCAGAATTTCATTGTCCATTCTGTTCACCGTGTAAGTATGCAAGTCATAATCGGGTTTTACAAAACTTCTGCCGGGCAGGCTTCCGTCGCATGGAGGCCAGATGGTGTGATTACCAAGCTCATGACCTTCTGCAGCGGCTTTGCGCCAGCCGTCTATCTGCGCATTTAATCCATAGAAATAATCAGAAATATAAAATGTTCCTTTTAATCCAACAGAATCCAGCGCTGGAATAACGTTGGTTAAATCAATATTCAAACCGTCATCATAAGTAAGCACCACAGCGCATTTTTTGTGATTCCACTTAGTATCTGTTTGCGTGTACGCATTACCGGTACACAACAAAATTATGAATAAAATAATCGGTGCTTTTTTTATATTGATATGGCCTTTCATTTTTTGTTGAAATTTTTATTTTGATTTTTTTTCGTAATTCAAATTTTTTCCTGCCCACGGAATAAAGTATTTGAAATTCGGTGCATCGGTATGTCCGCCGTCATGCTGGCGCCAGGCGAGCTGCCCATCCAGTAAACCCACATTTACGGGCGGTTTATATTCTTTCATATAATCGTTCCCAACTCCCAAATCTTTTGCGCCTAATAATTTATACACACTTCCGGCAGCTACGGTTGCCATATAACTCCCGCGATGGTCGAGCCAGTTGGCATCACCTTTTTCAGGAATACCATAACTGATAAATAATGGCCGCGGTGCAGCTAATGCAATCAGTTCATGAGAATCTACAGGAAGATCGCAACCGGTCCTTTTCCCAAACGAAGATTTTTCACCGCCATATTTTAAAAAGTTTCCTGCCATCCAATAAAATTCGCCGCCGGTAAGGCTTTCCACTGCTTCGCCAAAATTTCGCCGAAGCAAAGTCGCGCCGCCTTTTCCTGAAGAGCCAATCAATCCAACAGCAAATCTTGGTTCAAAAGCCATGGTAACGAGCGCCGCTTTTCCATACCTTGATACACCTTCTATCCCCACTTTTTTTGCATCAACTAAAGTGTCAGTTTCTAAATAATCAAGTGCACGAGCTGCACCCCAGCTCCATGCTCTCAATGCGCCCCAATCGTCAGGTTTACGCGGCTGGCCTTTATTTACCAAACCAATTATTCCTTTTGTTAGGCTATCGCCATTATCAGCCTGGATGCTGTTGGGATCAATGGTGCAATAACCCCAGCCCGCTGCCAGCAATTGCTCTGTAGGAGATGCGTCGCCTGTTTGCGGTGCAAAGAAATTAATAGTGGTTTTCGTAATAGGCGTATAGGCGGGATATTTATCAAAAATCTTTTTTACTTCGGGATTGGTTTTTACCATCAATTCTTTGAACATTGCATTCAACGTTTCCATGTCATCATTGGAAGGTTGGGCGGGTGAAGGAAATGAAGGCTGGCCAAACATCATCAGCACAGGAACAGGACCTTTCACATTCATTGGAATTACCAACATCATTTTAATATCCACATTGATTAACGGATACTGACTGTTGTCCACATGACCGACAATTTCTTTTGCAATAACCGGTATAAATCCGCGCCGGATAAATTCACGGTCAGTAACTTTCACCGTCCATTTTACGTCGGCCATATTTTTTGGAATTCGTCCATACACTTCGCGCTCGTAATCTTCTACAATTTCGGGTCGGCGAACTTTCCACCACATTTCGGGAGTAGTAACCTTCTTCCCATTTTTTGTGGTAAGAATATCTGGCAGTTTCGGACACGGGTCTGCTATAATGGTATCGTAATTTGCATGGTTTGGAGCAGATTCGTTGCCACTTGGGCCGGGCCGCAACTCCTCTATTCCCAAAAGTCTCATCATGTTTTCCTGGTTTTGCTGCGAGGTAAAGTTTAAAGGTTTGGGATAGGAAACGCCTTTAATGGTGGTATCTTGTGCGATAACAAATTCTGAAAATATTATGACAATTAAAAAAAGAAAGAGCTTCTTCATGTGTTGAATTTAATTGGCTTGAAAATTTTTATTAAACTATGCTTCAAATATTCTTCTCTCCATGTTTCGACAAGCTCAACATGACAGAACGATGTTAGCCTGAACTTGTCGAAGGCGGTGCGGTGCCTTTCTTTTGCAGGTGAGGGATAGATTGGCTATACGGTTTTGAATAGCACAGTAAAAAAACAAATAAGCTGAAAAAGTAATTTCCACTGATTAATTTTTTCATAAATATTTTTATTCATCCGTTCTGAAAGGTGCAGCAGGCAAGCCTTCCTTATTTATCAAATTCGGATTTACCGGCATATCCGCCCACGCATAACGAACATATTTCGGATTCGGGACCTCTTCACTCGACACGATTATTTTATCGCCATCAATTTTTGCATCGGCCCAAACAAATTTTTTATCTTCTCCTGCAATAGCAAATTCAGCAGACGCTTCGCCATCGTTGGTACTTAGCCCGGTGCCTGTATGTGTAAAGGAAATAATGATTTTATCACCTTTTATTTTCGAAGATTGATATAACGGTCCTGAGTACACGATATTTTCTCCATAAGCAATTTTTTCTGCTGCAAGTGCAAGCCTGTCACCAACGGGTTTCTTACGGTCAGGATGAATATCATTCCATTCGCCCAAATCAATTGCAACAGCCATTGCGGTGTGGGGAACCGATAATGATTTTGCCTGAGCTTCTCTAAACAATGCCCACTGGCTTTCTGATGGAAGATAATCGTAATCACCGAAGCCGGGAAGCTGTACAAATAAAAATGGCAAATCACCTTCATTCCATTTGCTGCGCCAATCAGTAATCATTGCGGGTTGCAGCTTTGCATATTCATCAGGTTTGCCGGTATTGCTTTCTCCCTGGTACCAGACAAATCCTTTAATCGCATAATTGATTAAAGGAGCAACCATCGAATTGTATAAAGCGGTTGGCTGATTTTGCAAGGCAATACCAAAACCGCCAAATCCGCGACGACGCTCATTTACCACGCCGGCTTTATATTGCCAGTAACCCGTTAAGTCAATGGTATCTCCACCCGCAATCAATTCATAAGGTTTATCCGGAACAAAGCCGCCTTTGCCAAAATTGTTGGTAACACGCACCACAAATAAATTTTTTCCAGGCTTCAAAAGCCCATCCGGCACAGCATAACGGCGCTGTGGATACATATATCCGGTAGAACCAACCTTAACACCATTGATGTATAATTCATCAGCATCTACAATTCTTCCAAGAAAAACTTTTGCAGGAACTTTGGTCATTGAACCCGGCACATCAATTTCCCGGCGATACCAAACAATGCCATTCAAATTTTTTGCGCCCTCATCAGCCCAAAATCCAGGAATTGCAATCCTGCGCCATTCCTTAGGTTGATAGGAAGGAGAAAACCATTTTTCTGATAAACCCTTATCCTCAGGGCGTTTCATGTTTCGTGTGCTGGGAAAAACTTTCCGGTTAACGCCGTTTACATAAGCCGTGTCTTTGTTTTTTTCTATCGTTTTAAGAATGTCGGGAAATGATTTTAAACTTTCTTCACTCATCATAGATTCAATAGGAACGCCGCCCCAACTGGCATTGATGATACCAATCGGCACGTGGTATTTTGCGTATAAATCTTTAGCAAAAAAATAAGCGACAGCAGAAAAGTCTGCGACATTTTCAGGGTTTGCCCACTTCCATGAACCACCGGGTAAATCACTTTGCGGACTTACCAGGTCTGTTGTATTCGGAACCCAAAATTGTCTTATGTCCGGATAATTGGCCTTTGGGATTTCATCCGGATAATACACGCTGTGCAGTTTCATCTGGTGCACCATGTTGGATTGACCGGCACAAAGCCAAACATCGCCCATCAAAATATCATGAAGCGTAATTTTGTTTTTGCCTGAAATGTCCATTGTATAAGGTCCGCCGGCTTTCACCGGCGATAATTGTACCTTCCATTTTCCATCATTACCGGTTTTTGTTCTGTAAGTTTTACCGTTAAATTTTACACTCACTTTTTCTCCTTTTGATGCCCAACCCCAAATATTTATTTTGGCATCGCGTTGCAAAATCATGCTGTCGCGTATGATTTGCGGAAGCTTTACCTGTGCTGTTACCTGGTTAAAAATTATTAATCCCAGAAAAAATAATAAAGTATAAATCGTTTTTACTTTCATAATATTTTAAATTAATCTTTCCATTGAAATGCAAAATATTCGCATGCTGTGTCGCCTGTATTATTTAATGCATGTGGAATTTCCGATGCAAGAAATATCACATCGCCGGCAGCGGCCTTGTAAAATTTACTTGCGATATTCATCTGCACATTTCCCTTTATCATTACTATCATTTCTTCAGACCGGTGGGTATGTGGTGGATGGCTTATTTGCCCTGCATTCAGCGTGGTTGCATGAACATCGAATCTTGCAAACTGCGAAGTAGGCCGGTCGAAAATGTCGCGGTGTTGGCCCTTGTCAGTTTTTTTAACGGCGACAGTATCCCAGTTAACCAAAAATGAACCACCTGCATTTGTTGCACGCTCACGATTAGTTGGAAGTTGCGACTTCATTTTTATTATATAATAAGTCGCATTTTTATTTCCGGCGTTTTCAATTCCATGTTTATCGCCGGGCATTATTACTGCAACACTTGAAGGCCCAATCGTTGTGCTTTTCCCATTTATCGTTACTTTAATCATGCCTTGCTTTACGATAATTACTTCTTCTGTATCGCCATGTGTATGCGCCGGATGCGGCGCTTTGCCGGGCTCCAGTGTGGTGGCATGCATTTCATAATAAGCGAGGTCGAGCGTACTTCCTTTAAAAATCTGGCGACTCGTACTTGTCTTTCCTTTTTTCGCCTGAAGCGTATTCCATGCGTAAACGGCTGATTTTACTGAATCAGCGCTTTGTGCCATTAATAAAGATGTGCTCTGCATTGTAAGCGAAAGCAATAATATTTTTGGTAATGAACGTGTTTTAATGCTACTCATAAATGAATATTTTTTTAAAAATAGATTTTCAAAAAACAGACAGTTTTTTTCATTTAATTTTTTTCGCAAATCCGCTGGAACCATATTGGTTTAACTGAAAGCCCGAAACATTTCCCTTTTCATCTTTTACAAAATGTATATTTAGAAAAGATGAAATGATATAAAAATCAGTTTCAGATGCTGCTAATAATTTGAATGAATTATTTCCGGCAGATGCTGTGAGTGAGCCCCCATTAGGCTTTACATTTACAGTCATTCTGTCATTTAATTTATAGATACCGGTGTATTGCTGTAGAATATTTGAAGATAATTTTATGGAAGGGCGTTTGAAAACAAATTGCAAACCCTTTTCATAACCAATTCCCTTTGTGCCGGAGTGGCCTATGTTGTCCAACACTTTACTTTCAATTTGAAGGTTGGAATAATCGCGATTGTTTAAAAATGCAGTAAGCTTTTGATAATCCGGGACGCTTGTTTCCACGCCACCAACACACATGAATAATCGTGCGGGTGGATTGGATTTATTCGCGTGATATTGCTCTTCATATTTATACAAAATTTTATTATCCCACGTAAATGCAGGACTGGCGGCCACATAACGATTAAACATTTCAGGATGCGTAAATAAAGTGTATATCGTGAACAATCCGCCAAGAGAACAACCGATTAATGTTTTATCATTTTCATCAACGCGATAATTTTTCTCGACCAGAGGAAATACTTCATTCTGAATGACGGATAAAAATTTGTCAGCACCACCGCTTTGTGGCAAACGCTTTTCATTGGTGGGTGTGTAATCGCGCGCCCTTAAACTGTCAGGATTTGGATGATTGCCGCCCCACGTAATGCCTACAATTATTACTTCGGGAATAAATCCATCATAATATTGCTGTCCGTATAAAGCCGTCAGCAAAGGGAAATCCCACTGTGAATCCATGAGATAAACCACCGGGTATTTTTGGTTGGTTTTATTATAGCTGGCGGGCAACGAAACTTGTAAAACGTATTGCTGGCCGTTTACAATTGATGAAGTAAATGTTTTTGTTTGAGAGCCGGGGATAGTTACTTCCGTTGATTGCCCAATCATTATTTCTGAAATACATACCGCCAGGATAAGAAGCAATAATTTTTTCATTTGTTGTAACGGTTTTTGTAAAAATTATTTTGTTGCGCCTATACAGTCTTTAATCTCTTCCGTGAATCTTGCTTTCAGTAAAGCAACAAATAAGCAAAATTTTTGTTTTTTAAACGGGCCCTTGTACCACTGCCTCCAAATCGCCGTATGGGTTTATCGTTTTTATAAAACCATTTTCATCGTGTATCATTTTAGTAACCTTGATGCTGCGCAAATGGGTTACGCCTTTGCTCAAACTGCTGTCATGATAGAATAGATACCATTCGTCTTTAAATTCAACGATTGAATGATGAGAAGTCCAGCCGACAACGGGATTTAAAATCTTACCTGCATAAGTAAAAGGCCCGTAAGGATTATCGCCAATCGCATAACAGATAAAATGTGTGTCGCCGGTGGAATACGAAAAATAATATTTGCCTTTGTATTTGTGCATCCACGATGCTTCAAAAAATCTTCTTTCGGTATCACCCTGCAGCAAAGGATTTCCTCTCTCGTCAACGATTATAACATCTTTCGGTTCTTCGTCAAACTCCAATAAATCATCTGTAAGTTTGGCAATCTTTGCGCATAGTGCAGGCTCATTATCTTTTGGTAAATGTGCTGTCGGGCTTTCCGGCTTCGATGCGTTAAAACTGCCGTTACGCCAGCGTTGTAATTGTCCGCCCCAGATACCGCCGAAATACATATAATAACTTCCCTGTCTGACTGGGCCATCCAGGCAGGCATCATCATCTTTGAAAACAGCCGGGTCTATTGAAAAGCTTTTTTTAATGGCTTCCGATTGCGGAGTAAAAGGTCCGGTTGGTGAATCACTAACGGCCACGCCTATACGAAAAATTCCGTCATAATCTTTTGCAGGAAAAAAGAGATAGAATTTACCCTCTTTTTCCGTCGCATCCGGCGCCCACATTTGCTTTTCAGCCCAGGGTACATCGTTTACATGCAAAGCAATTCCATTGTCCTCTGCTTCGCCGCTTGGAGAATCCATTGAGATGACATGATAATCTTCCATCGCAAAGTGGCTTCCCAAATCATCAAAAGCATCGCCGGCATCTACGTCGTGCGAAGGATAGATGTATATTTTCCCATTGAATACATGAGCAGAAGGATCTGCTGTGTAAATGTTTTTTATCAATGGTTGCGAAATCGCTTTTTGATTCAGTTCATCAAAGTTGATATGGTTGATACTTTCTTCGGGCATGATATGACCTTTTAAATTTTAAACTATTCTTTCCTTCTTTTTAATAAATCACTCTCAATCTGCACTTCCATCTTTTTATTTATTTTATAAAAAAACAACAAACCGGCACCAATCAAAAACGGTATGGATGGATAAATACTTACCAGCATTTGCGTTCCATGAATCGCACCGGCAGATTGCACATCGCTGTTGGGCACATAATGATATAATCCCAAAATCCACGTAAGCAAAGCACCGCCAATACTCAATCCTGCTTTTAAGCCCACCATCATTGCAGAAAAAATTATAGCTGTGGCGCGCCGGTTATTTTTCCATTCGCTATAATCGGCAACATCGGCAATCATTGCCCACAACAATGGAATCGTAAGGCCATAAAAAAAACCATGTAAGATTTGTGAAAGAAAAATTATTCCTACCGCTTTTGGTGGATAAAAAATAAATGCAATGATAAATAAAGTAGAAATGAAAAGACAAATCCCAAACACATCTCTTTTCCCATATTTATCCGCAAATCTTTTGGAGAGCATAATTCCAAAAATCATGAAAATAATTCCACCAGCATTGAATAAACCAAAGGCAGCAGACACCGGGTCTTCACCAAAAAAATTGAGACCGATGCCAGAAAGAAATTGGGTCATAGGATTTACGAAACTGGTGAGGCTTTCCTTATCAACATAATTTTTAAAATAATAAACATAGCCGCCGCCTTTCATGGCAAGCGTGATAAACACTAGTGTCGTAAGCACCAGCATAATAATCCACGGTTTGTTTTTTGACAAATCCAAAAGGTCTTCTTTCAAACTTGATTTTTGTTCAGGCTTCGGAATGATTCTTTCTCTTGTGGTAAAAAAAGTGATTAGTAACATTACCGTTCCGATGATGGCGAGCCATGTCATTACCTTTTCGATGCCGAGGGATTTATCCCCGCCACCAGCGGTTTCAATAATAGCGAGCATGAAAACCTGCACAAAAAATTGCGCAAACATTACCGCTACAAACCGATAAGAAGACAAGCTGTTTCGTTCCTTCATATCGCCGGTGATCACGCCGCTCAGGGCTGAATAAGGAAGATTGTTTGCGGCGTATAATAATAACAATAAAGTATAAGTGACCACCGCATAAATCAATTTTCCTTTGTAAGAAAAATGTGGTGTACTGAAAGCCAGCAAAGCAATTACGCCCAGCGGAATGGCTGTAAATAAAATCCACGGCCTGAACTTCCCCCACCTGGAGCGGGTTCTATCGGCCAATGCGCCGATGAGCGGATTAAAGCCAAATGCCGCCACCAGGCCTACCGTCAAAATAATTACTGATGCATCGCCAGGTTTGAGACCATAAATGTCAGTATAGAAGTAGGCAAGATAGGTTACCAACGTTTGAAACACCAGGTTGGCAGCAAGGTCTCCCAAACTGTACCCTACTTTTTCCAAAACTGATAATTTGTGCGAACTCGCTGGTACCTGCGCGGGTGCGGTTTGTTCAATTGCTGTTACATCGGCGGCGCTCATAATTGGTGGTTTAAGTAAAATAAAAAATTATTGATTTTTTGCTGTTGCAATCACGCTGTAAAATGCGGGCTTGGGTTTAAAATTTCTATCAAACAATAACGGATAATTCGTGCGTCCGCGGATAGGAAATCCATTCAGCCATGATTGGCCATCGTTCACACCCCAGAAGGTTACACGGCTGATATCTTTTTTATATTTCATAAAAAGTGTAAACAAATCCGCATACGATTTTGCCAGTAATTGCTGAACAGAATCAGGCAATCCATTTGTATAAGGATTCATCTGTGCGCTGCCTTTTGCTGTGGCGCTTACATCAGCAGTTACTTTATCCCACGGATTGGGCAAGACACTTAAATCAAGCTCGGTAAACATCACTTCAATACCCAATGCAGAAAATTCCCTAATGCTTTCTTCAATATCTTTCATCGGAACTTTTCCAGCACTCCAGTGCCCCTGGATGCCAACACCATCAATGCGAACGCCTGCTGCCTGGATCTTTTTTATCAATGCAATAGCGCCGGCCCGTTTCTCTGGCTGCTCAATGTTATAATCGTTGTAATAAAGTTTCGTGTGTGGCGCAGCTTTTTCCGCGAGGCGAAATGCTTCCACAATGTAATCTTCTCCCAATTTATCGAGGAAGATGTCTTTGCGCAAAGTGCCATTTTCATTCAATGCTTCATTTACCACATCCCACGAATACACTTTTCCATCGTAGCGGCTGGCCACTTTTGTAATATGATTGACAAAATATTGCCGTACTGAATCTGCGCTCTGCATGTGCCGCATGAACGCTGGCAGTTGACTATGCCAGATTAGATTATGCGCGTTTACTTTGATGTTATTCTTTTTTGCAAAGGCCACCAATTTATCTGCAAGCTCAAAATTATATTTGTCCCAGCCTGGCTGAATTATTTCTGCCTTCATGCAATTTTCAGGTGTCACTGCATTGAACTGTTGTTTGATCAATTGATCTGCAGCAACGTCTTTTCCTTCTATTTGCGGTGTATTCATGGCGGTGCCTATTAAGAAATCATTTTTGAAAACATCTTTTAAGGAAGGCGTTTGCGCAGAAGCACTCGTTGCAAAAAACAGGGCAGCAACACAAAGAAATCGTGGAATTTTTTTTATCATGGCTATTTATTTTTTAGATTTAATAATCGTTTCAGGCGGCCCAAGATAACTTGGCTTTTCTCCGCCAAAATCAAGGACTATCTTTTGTAAAACCACCGCCGGGCTTATCATCCAATATTTGATTGAATGCTTTCCCTCTTTTAAAATTTGATGTTCTGTCGATTTAATAATAATGTTGTCAGCCACCCACTTCCCCCACGTTCTTCCATTTTTGTCATCTTTATTTACGCTTACGATTTGCGGTTTTTCATTGTCAATGGAAACCGCATATTGCAAGCCCAGGCTGTCATTTTCAAAATTTAATGTCGGCGAAAAATAAGCATTCAGTTTTACAGTTCCCGTATCATAAACATACACATCAAATTGCAGGTATGCATTACCGTTAGTAAGTGGCTTTTCACTTGCAGTTACCGGAAAAGTAGTAATACCATCACCATCTTTTCCAATTCCCGGAATTACTTTCCATTTGATATTTTTTGCGTTGACTGCTTTTGAATAATGCGCGGCTTCGATGGAAACATAACCGTTCTTTTCATAAAAAACATTTTCGTTGGAATGAGCCGGAATAAGGTGTTCGGAAGTTTTGTATTTTACATCAACTTTTACACTCTCCTCGTTTTTTGAACTGCCGGTAACATACTGCACTGCCGGCATTTTATTAACACGAGGTTCCTGCCAGTAAGTGTAACCGATATGCGTTTGGTCCATCATGTGATTCCATTTCCCGTTGGCTATTTCATGATTGTATTTATAAGAAATCAGTGAATCTTTTTCGTAAAAATATTTTACACTATCGGCGTATGAATTGGCAACCGGGTTATTTTCGTTTGTAAAAAAACTATTTTTTGCCGCTGCTAAATAAAGGGCGTTCAGATTGGCCGAAGCTTCAATCGGGTGCAACACCAATTCAAAAAAAGCATCTTTGTATTCCGGCGAAATAAGATTATCGATTATTTGTGCTTTTACTGCCAGCTTATTATATTCATCCACCACTCTTTGAAATTCGTTATAGTCAGTCAGGCTGTAGGTTTTAGGCGAAAGCAATTCGGGTTTTCTTCGCGCATTGTATTGCGAATATTTTTGAATTAATTCGCCAATTTGTTCCGCATATTTATTGCCAAATTGTTGCGCTGCCCAGTTAGTAAAATAGTCCGGCAAATCATCAGCAGTTATTTTTTCAGGATTCCATGCATAATCCAGAAAGAAAGAAATCGGAAATTCCATGGGTTTTAAATCGCCCACATTCACTACCCAGATTCTATCAACTCCATACGAATATGCAAGATGCATTTGCTCCCAAACTCGCGCAATATTATTTGTGTTTATCCATTTATAATTTCTGGGGCCGCCTACATAATCGAAGTGATAATAAATTCCATAACCGCCGCTTCGTAGCTTTGCATCTAGCTTTGGAAGCCTGCGAAGATTGCCCCAATTATCGTCGCTGAACAATAAGGTAACATCATCCGGTACACGCATTCCTTTATCGTAATAATCCTGCACTTCTTTATACAACGCCCAATCCTGGGGCATTTCCGATGCAGGCTTGCCGGTGACTTCTTCAATAATCCGTCTTTGATTGGCAACGATATTTTCCAATAAGCCGATAGCCGTTCCCTGCGTCATCGGCATATCTCCATCGCCGCGCATCCCAATAGTGACGATGCTTTCGTGATGGTCCATGTTTTCAATTCCTTTTTTCCAGAATGAATCCAATTCATTTTTATTCGTAGCATAATTCCATGCGCCTTTTCCATAACGCTTCCATTCCTGCTGCGCGCGCAACATTGGTTCGTGATGTGAAGTGCCCATCACGATGCCATATTTATTGGCAAGAATGGGATTTAATGTATCATCGTCATTGAACGCATTTCCCCACATCGCCGGCCACAAATAATTCGCTTTTAATCTCAGTAAAAGTTCAAACACTTTTTCATAAACATGATGATTTACACCGCCAAATGTTTCTTTGGTCCAGCCTGAAAAAGCAGGCGCTTCATCGTTGATAAAAATACCACGGTATTTAACTAACGGTCTGGCATGTACGAAAACATTTTTCGCAACATAAATTTCTTTTTTCTCTTTTACGGGAACATCCGCCCACCAATACCAGGGCGAAACGCCCATCTCTTTTGATATTTCAAAAACGCCATAAGCTGTTCCTCTTTTATCACTCCCGGCAATCACCAACGCGCGTTCAATTCCCTTGAAAGGATTTTTGACAATTTGAATTTGATACGCTTCCCATTTATTTTTTATGGAATCAACATTTATTTTTTTTGATTGAATTAATTGCTGAATGAGTTTAGAATTTTTTATCGAGCCAATGATAATTACGTTGGCTGTTGCTGAAGGAATCGCATGAATTATTTCAGTTTTTTTTTCTGAAACTTTTTCAATATCATTTTGAAAAAGGAAAGCGGATTTTTGTATCAGCCAATCATCGTTTTCATCAGTGCAGATAGCAGTTGCGGTTTGAGAGACGATTGGAAAATTTCCATTTTCATTTTTATCAGAAATAAAATTTTGTGCAGATAAATTTTTTGCAAGGAAAATAATGGAGCATAAAATAAATAATCTTTTCATCTGCACTTTTTAAAAATTAAAATGAAAAAACCGCTTAAAATTTTGTTTACTGTATTATCAAAACCCAATCGAATTGCCGCCATCTACGGGCAACACAACTCCTGTAATATAAGCAGACTCTGAACCCGCCAAAAACAACGCTGCATCTCCAATGTTTGAAGGCGCGCCCAATTCGCCCATCGGCGTTCTCGACAAAACTTTGTTCTTTCTTTCCGGCTCATTGTTCAATGCTTTTGCTGACATATCCGTCGCGATAAATCCGGGTGCAATACAGTTTACACGGATGCCTTTTGGAGAAAGTTCAACCGCCATCGCCCTTGTCATTGCTTCTATCGCACCTTTGGAAGCGCTGTAGGCAATCACTTTCGGCAAACCATATTGTGATGCCATCGAACTGATATTGACAATGCTTCCGCTTTTACTTTCAATCATTGATTTTACCACTTCGCGCGAAATGGTAAAAATAGATTGCACATTGGTATGCATGATTTTTTCAAAATCTTCATCGGTTACTTCTGTAAATTCTTTTTTTAAATTAATGCCTGCATTGTTTACGAGAATATCAATCCGCGAATATTTTTGAACAAGATTTTTTATGAAATCAGGAATAGCAGACAGATTATTGAGGTCAAATGGTATCGCTTCGCAAAGCTCGCCCAGACTGGTTTTCGCAACTTTTAACTTTTCTTCATTGCGCCCGATGATAATGGTGGTAATATTATTTTTTACAAATTTTTCAGCGATAGCAAAGCCAATTCCTGACGCGCCGCCGGTTACAATAGCGATTTTATTCTGGTCACTTTTTTCCATTTCTTTTAGTTTAATTCTGAATCTTTGTATTTAAGGTTTTATCAATGAAATATAAATTCAACTTATTTATTCGTTTACTGCGTTACATGAATGCTACATCTTTCTTCAAAACCTGTCTTTAAAATCCGCAAGAAAAACATCCCTCAAAAATGATTAATCAGCATGATCTTTTTTTAAAGATGATTTCCTGATTATAAGGTTCGATCTTATAATAATGGTATTGGTATTTTGCATGTTACCAATTCCTTTCAGATGATTAATAAGGTTCCGGGCCGCTACTTCTCCCACATCTAAACCGGGATAATTGATAGTTGACAAAGCCGGCTCTACCAGCGTGCAAATCGCGTCATTATTAAACCCTACTATTGCCACATCCTGCGGAATCTTGATGTTATTTTCTTTCAACGTGCGCATCACTACCGCCGCTACAAAATCGTTCGTAATAAAAACGCCATCGGGCAAAGGATCCATCTTCAGGATTTGCATAGCAGATTCAATGGCTGCGCTTTCGGAAAGGTCATTGATGATCACCAATTCTTCATTAAATGGAATCCCGTTATCGGTAAGGCTGTCCTTGTATCCTTTAAATCTTTGCGAATAAACATTTCGTTTAAGGCTTGACGTAATATGCACAATTTTTTTGCATCCCTCATTAATTAAATGTTCCGTTGCCTGGTAACCGCATTTATAGTTATCAATGATAACTACCGTATTACTTCCTTCCTGCTCTACCCTGTCAAAAAATATAACAGGAACATTTTTCTCTTTAAAAGGTTTATAATGATCCAGGTTTTTGGTGTCAAAAGACAGCGACGCAATTAATCCGTCTACTCTTTTGTCAAAAAGATTTTTTGCATTGGCAATTTCCTTTGTGAAGCTTTCAGATGAGTGGGCAATGATCAGATCGTAACCTGCGTTGGTAGTTACTTTTTCAATACCTGCCAAAACCGAAGTCATAAAATTACTGTTGAGTTCATGCATGATTACCCCAATCGTATTAGTGGTTTGATTCCGCAGATTTCTCGCAAAATGATTAGTGCGATAACCCATTTTGGCTGCCAAATCAAAAATCTTCTTTTTTGTCGGTTTACTAACAACCGGATCGTTCTTTAATGCACGACTCACAGTAGCAATAGAAATATTTAAGGCAGAGGCTATATCATAAATTGTTACTTCCTTTTCTTTTGGCATCGCAATCGTTTACATATAAAGCAATAGTGTAAAACTAAGTAAAAATAAAAATTATACTCTTTTTTTTAAAAAATAAATGTAATCGGTTTCATTTTAATTAAAATGTCTTACTTTTAATTTTCAAAATGCTTGATAATTGTCTTGATAACAATAAAAATCTGGCTTTGAGATAATGAAATCTTCTATCGGCGGTGGTTACAGAAAAAAAAATTTATGGGATTTCATCTAGCATTAATCTTTTCAGAACCTGACGTAAAAAAATTCAATATGGCTCAAGGGAAAGGCATCTCCAATTTTGCTATTTTCTTTCGGAATAAGAAATTGACCCCCGTAAAGCAAAAAGACTTTTAAAGGAAGGCTTATCAATTTTAAAAAACAATAAATCAATTTTCTTAAACTAAAAATTTAAAACTGCAAGTATGAAAGTTTTATTTAATCAAACCAGGTTTCTGAAGAAATGCAGAAATTGGCAAGGGAAGGCGGCTATTCTTATTTTACTGCTATCTGTGTTTTCCATGCCGGGCTATTCTCAAAATACCCTAACCGTAAAGGGAAAGGTCGCAGACGATATCGGCCAGCCTGTTATC
Source organism: Ginsengibacter sp. (assembly GCA_051954975.1). Taxonomy (GTDB): domain Bacteria; phylum Bacteroidota; class Bacteroidia; order Chitinophagales; family Chitinophagaceae; genus Ginsengibacter. Next base: position 1,093,048 of record JBQCHE010000003.1, read on the forward strand.
GGAGCCTCTGTAATCGTAAAAGGAGAACAGGCCGGAACAAGCACAAATGCCGATGGAAATTTTGAAATCAAAGCGCCTGCCAATGGTACTTTAGTCATTTCATCGGTTGGATTTACAGAACAGGAAGTAAAAGTAAAAGGGAATCAATTTTTAAATGTGTCATTAAGCCGCACTGAAACCGGGCTGAATGCCGTGGTGGTAGTGGGTTATGGTACGCAAAGAAAAGAAGCGGTTACGGGTTCAGTTGCTTCCATAAGTGGAGAAAAAATACGGGAAGTACCAGCGCCAAATGTTTCGCAATCCCTGCAGGGGCGTTTACCAGGAATCCAGATTTCTCAAACCTCCACCAAGCCGGGCGCAACAATGCAAATCCGCGTTAGAGGCACACGTTCATTAACCGCAGACAATAATCCTCTTATAGTTTTAGACGGAATACCGTTTCCGGGGTCGCTTGCTGATCTGAACCCGGATGATATAAAGAGCATTGATGTGCTGAAAGATGCCTCAGCCACTGCAATTTACGGAGCGCGCGGCTCAAACGGCGTCATTTTGATAACAACTAATAAAGGCCAGAAAGGCGGTAAAGCAAGGATAACTTATAACGAATATTATGGCGACCAAACCCTTTTCGCCCGGTACCCCATGATGAACGGCCCCGAATTCATAGCCCTTCGAAAAGCAGCAGGCATTCTTTCAAACGGAACGGATGAAGCTGACAATGTGAACACAGACTGGCAGGATCTTTTCTACCGGACCGGAACCATCAACAGTCATGATGTAACTCTCTCAGGCGGAAGCGAAACGGGAAGCTACAATGTGGGGTTGGGCTATTATCAAAATCAAAGCCTGATTCCGACCCAGCAATATCAGCGTTATTCTTTCCGTACCTCAGTAGATCAGAATGTTGGTAAATACTTTCGTTTCGGTTTTACCACCAATAACAATTTTAATATGAGCCAGGGCAACCAGGTGGGCTTATTTGGAATACTGGCCGCATCACCCATAGCCAATCCTTATAACGCTGACGGAACTTTAAAAAGAACCATCAATACCGGATTGGGTGATAACTATGTTTTGACCAAAAGCAGGATCGACAGCCTTGATGACAAAGGTTTGTGGCTAAACGAAACCCGGAACTTTGCTACCTATAATGCTATTTATGGAGAAGTGAAAATTCCATGGGTCGATGGATTGAAATATCGTGTGAATGTGGGCCTTGATTTTATCCAGGGCAATAATGGAAATTTCACAGCAGAGGGAGTGAATAATGTGAACCCGATCACTGAGTCAACAGCGGGGATAAGCAATTCACAAACCTATCACTGGACTATTGAAAACATTCTCTCTTATGATCACACTTTTGCACAAAAGCACAACCTCAACCTGACAGGGCTTTATTCTGCCGAACAACAGAAATATAACGGATCATCCATGTTTGCAAAAGGCATTCCGTCTAATGATTTCCAGTTTTATAATCTAGGCCAGTCAACCGGTGAAATAACTGTACCTCCGGATGGACAACCTTATTATTTATGGGGGCTTACCTCTTTCATGGGAAGGGCGATGTATTCTTATGATAATCGGTATATGTTATCTGCTACGGTTCGCTCCGATGCTTCTTCAAGATTGGCGCCCGGCCACCAGTGGCACACCTATCCTGCGGTGTCTGCCGGGTGGAATATTACCAATGAATCATTCATGGGAAATGTAAGTTGGTTGAATTCATTGAAACTGCGCGCTGGTTATGGAGAAACCTCCAACCAGGCGATCGCTCCGTATGCAACACTGGGCGTATTAAACACCAGACCTTACAATTTTGGGGAAGATACTTATGCCACAGGTTACTATGTGAGTCAGCTTCCTAATCCGAAACTGGGATGGGAATATTCAGAAACCTGGAACTATGGAATCGACTTCTCATTGTTTAAAAGCCGGTTATCAGGTACTGTTGAGTATTATGTTACCAACACAAAAGATCTCTTGCTTGGCGTCAGTTTACCGTCCACATCAGGAGTTGGCAGTTATACAGCAAATGTTGGCCAGACTCAAAATAAAGGTATTGAAATTAGCCTGAACGGTACGATTATCGACGGCGGCCGCGATGGAGTTACGTGGGATGCGGGCTTCAACATATACGCCAACAAGAATAAAATCGTAGCGCTTGCTTCAGGGGCTACAAGAGATGAAGGCAATGGCTGGTTTGTAGGCCACAACATTAACGCAATCTACGATTATAAAAAGGTGGGCCTTTGGGCAACACCCGAAGACAGCGCTGCCGGCCACCTGGAAGTATTGGAGCCAGGCGGAAAGGTGGGGATGATCAAAGTCTTATACACCGGCGACTATGATGCCAACGGTGTTCCCGTCAGGAGAATTGGTCCTGATGACAGACAAATCATGGACGTAGATCCAAAATTTTTAGGCGGCTTCAACACCACAGTGGCTTACAAAGGTTTTGATTTGACAATAGTAGGAATGTTTCAGCATGGTGGAATTTTGCTAAGTTCTCTTTATTCAGGGGGCGGTTATCTTAATAATTTGACTACGCGCAATAACAACGTAAAAGTAGATTACTGGACTCCAACAAATACCGGCGCAAAATATCCTAACCCTGCGGCGCCATTGAGTGGAGACAATCCTAAATACGCAAATACTCTTGGATATTTTGACGCCTCTTATCTGAAAGTTAGAACGATTTCCCTTGGGTATGATTTTAACCGTAGTTTATTGAAAAATGCAGGTACCAGATTGCGTGCTTATTTTACCGTACAAAATCCATTTGTGTTATTTTCTCCCTATCATAAAGAATCCGGAATGGATCCCGAAACCAATTCATACGGTAATGAAAATGCGGCGGTGCCAATGTCTTATGCAATGAGGCGCATACTTACTATTGGTACCAACACACCATCAACCCGCAATTATATCGTTGGCGTTAAACTTTCATTTTAAATAATTATGAACATGAAACACTTAAAAATAAAAGCTTTTATTGGATCAATATCATTGTTAGTGGTCCTTATATCGGGGTGCTCTAAAATTTTGGATGAACAGCCACGCAGTTCTTTTACTCCCGAATATTTCAAAACCGAAAACGGCGTGTTGGGTGGTATCACTTCTTTGTATGCGCACCTTCGGAATATCTACGGCCAGGCTTATTATTATAACGCCTGCCTCACCGGTACCGACGAAGCCACTTATGCCCAGAGCGCCGATGGTAATTTTAAAGACATGGATATGTCTGATGCAGGAAAGGTTAGTTCAACCAGTTTCCCAACCAGCATTCCATGGGGTGAATCTTTTTCTGACATCAACACCGCCAACGGTATTCTTGAAAACGGCACAGAGGTCGGTATTGCTGCCCCGCTTCTTGCAGAAGCCCGTTTTTTCCGTGCCTTTGATTATTTTTTATTGGTTCAAACTTATGGCGGCGTTCCATTGGATTTAGGTGCAGGAGAACTGAAGTTCAATACCAACCCGGTAAGAACTTCTGTCCGGAACACCGTCCCTGAAGTTTATACTAAAGCCATTTTCCCGGACCTAATAGCAGCGATAAATGATTTACCCGAAGTGGGCCGCGTTACCGGAGGTGTTACCAAGACCGCAGCACGCCTGTATTTATCAAAAGCTTATCTAACTTATGCATGGTGGCTGGAGAATCCTAAAAATATACCTACTTATCCCCAGGCCGACCGGACTGATCCTGACGGGCATGATGCGCAATGGTATTTTCAACAGGCATACGATATTGCCACTGAAGCCATCGATAATCCCGGCCCTTTTTCTTTACAACCGACCTATTACGATGTAAACTATGCACCTAATGATCGCAACAGCGAAATCGTATTGTATGCAGATCACACAGAAACCAGCGAACAGTATAACGGCGGAAGCCTTACCTATGGCAGCGGCGGTGCACCGGATAATTTTGCAGTGTGGATGCTCACATGGAACTATACTTTGATCAGAAGTGGAAAAGATCCTTCGTGGAGCGGAACTGTAAGTTCTGTTCAACGTGCCGCTACACAGGATTTAGGCCGCCCATGGACACGCATGGCGCCAACTATCGGGGTAATCGAAAATACGTTCGCAGATAAAACAAATGATTCCCGCTATGATGGCACATTCGTTACCGTTTATCGTGGCAACTGGCCAAAAGCCGGCGATGCCACTCCGACTTATTATAACGCAAACGGGCTTCCCATTCATCCCGGTGATCCCGTTCTCACTTTTCTTGACAGCGAACCAACTATCCCGATTGATTACAGTGATTGGGCATCGAAAAGCAACGTTGGTGCAGGAGCGCTTCCCGGAAGAGCTGACTTTGTAATTTCTCCAGAAGGCATTAGCAGGTTAAGATACCCGGGCCTTTGGAAGCTGGGCACTTACCGCACGGATAATGGGGAAGGTTTAGGCCAGCCGAATGCCGGTTCTACACGACCATTCAACATTGCAAAATTCTCTGAACTTTATTTTATAGCAGCCGAAGCGGCTGTTAAAGGCGCCACCACAACAGCAGGAAAAACTGCTTATGATTTAATTAATGTAATTCGTGCCCGTGCCGGAAAATGGCGTTATGACAACAACGGAGATAAAGAAAAAATAGAAAACAACAGCGCCGAAATGGTAGCAGCTACACCAACAACCATTGATATCAACTACATTCTCGCAGAACGTTCACGTGAATATTATGGAGAAGGATATCGCTGGTACGATTTGGTTCGTACTCAAAAATGGGCGGAACTTTCATCTACCTACCGGATTGGCGGTTCTGGAATTGGAGACCATACTCCGATGACCGTAACTCGCACCATTGAACCGTATCAATATCTGCGTCCTATACCGCAGGGGCAGCTTGATAATATGGAAATAACTGCTGATGAAAAGGCAGCTTATCAAAATCCTGGTTATAATTAATTAAATTCAATACTGGCCTTGCTAATGGCAAAGCCAGTAAATCAGTTTTTCTCATAATCAAGAGTAATCGGGGGATGAATTCTTTCATCTCCCCTTTTTTTTAAAATAAGATTATCGATTAAAATTTCGTTTACTGTAAATTTAACCTACCAGGGTGCCTCCTTAACATAGAATTATTTTTTGACGAAATCTGCCTCCATTTAACCGTATGAACACATTCGTTACTACTGCTTCTTCACAGTATTTTTTTGAATGCTTCTGCTTAGCATTATAATAATTTTAAAGCATCGGTTTACTGCCGCGCCCATGAAGTAATGCGCGCGTTCTTGAAAAAACTTTTTAGCAATGTCAAATGTTTCCTCGTCTGCAATCTGCAATCGCAGTGTGGTCCAGGTAATTTTTATCTATTATTAATTGCTTTGAACCTTCGTCGTACTTTACCTTCAGGTTATTTTGGTGGTATCGCCCGGGCCTTTTCTTCGAGTATTCAAAATCGAGAGACCTGTTTTCATAGTCGATAGATGCTCAGAAATATAATTTTAACCGCTTATCAAATAAAGTAAAAATCTTTCTGCAATCGATTTCATTTTATCAAAAAAGGCTTACATTGGCTCTATAAATGTAATGCTGACGTTTATCGGTATACAATTGCTTGGATAATTTCTTTTTTAAAATAAAAGCCTTTAATTGAAATAATATAGAATTATTTCATTTGCCTGGTCTTTTGAATAAAATTCAAAAATGAAAAACGTATTATTTGTTGGTTTACTGTTTTTGATAACCGATTGCCTTGCCCAGAAACAACAGGGTTTAACGCTTTGGTACAACCAACCTTCAGGCCATGTTTGGGAAAATGCCTTGCCCATTGGAAATGGTTTTTTGGGAGCGATGGTGTATGGAAATGTAGACACAGAAACCGTTCAGCTAAATGAATATACCGTATGGAGCGGTAGCCCGAACAGAAATGATAATCCGTTGGCTTTGGATTCATTGTCAGAAATTAGAAAGTTAATTTTTGAAGGAAAACAAAAGGAAGCAGAGCAAATCGCCAACAGAGTCATCATCAGCAAAAAGTCGCAGGGGCAAATGTATGAGCCTGTAGGCGAACTTCATTTGGCTTTTGATGGACAAAATAACTACACGGATTATTATCGTGAATTGGATATAGAAAAAGCAGTTGCAAAAACATCTTACAAAGTGGGCGATGTTACTTACACAAGAGAAGTGCTCGCATCGTTTCCCGACCGTGTCATTGTGGTTAGATTGACGGCAAGCAAACCGGGAAGCCTTTCTTTCAACGCCTTCTATTCTACGCCTCAGCCCAATGTGGAAATAAAAACCACTGCATCAAAGGAATTAACCATCGCCGGTACAACTATTAACCATGAAGGCGTAAAAGGCAAAGTCAAATTCAAAGGGATTGCAAGATTCAAGTTAGATGGAGGAACGCTTTCATCTAACGATACTGCTCTCATTATAAAAAATGCAAATGCGGTTACTATTTATATTTCCATCGCTACCAATTTCAATAATTACCAGGATTTAAGTGGCAATGAAAATGAAAGAGCAGTCACATATTTGAACAAGGCATACCCAAAAAATTTTGCGTATATTTTAAAATCGCATATTTCAGCTTATCAAAAATATTTCGACAGAGTCAAGCTCGACCTTGGAACTACAGACGCATCCAAACTTCCAACCGACGAAAGATTAAAAAATTTTGATACAGCAGACGACCCACAATTTGTAACGCTTTATTACCAGTTTGGAAGATACTTATTGATTTCATCTTCGCAGCCGGGCGGCCAGCCGGCTACGCTCCAGGGAATGTGGAATAATAAAATGTATCCGCCGTGGGACAGCAAATACACCATCAACATTAACACAGAAATGAATTACTGGCCGGCTGAAAAAACCAATCTTTCAGAAATGACGGAGCCACTGATAAAGATGGTAAAAGAGTTATCAGTTGCTGGTGAAAAAACGGCTAAAGATATGTATGGCGCCGGTGGCTGGATGGCGCATCACAACACAGATATATGGAGAATTACCGGCGGTGTTGACGGCGCTTTCTGGGGACTGTGGCCCAATGGCGGCGGCTGGCTGAGTCAGCATCTTTGGGAGCATTATTTATACAGTGGCGATAAAAAATTTCTTGCATCAGTCTACCCGATTTTGAAAGGCGCGGCAAAGTTTTATGACGATTATTTAATTGAACATCCGAAATATCATTGGCTGGTAATTTGCCCTGACGAATCACCGGAAAACGCGCCGGCAACACATCAGCATTCTTCATTGGATGCGGGCGTAACGATGACCAATCAAATTGTGTTTGATGTTTTCACCACCGCAATTGATGCTGCAAAAATTTTGAATAAAGACAAGGCATTTGCCGATACATTAAAACAAAAAAGAAGCCGGCTTGCGCCCATGCATATTGGTCAATACGGGCAATTGCAGGAGTGGCTGGACGATGTAGATAATCCCGACGATCATCACCGGCATATTTCTCATTTGTACGGATTGTTTCCTTCGAATCAAATTTCACCATACCGCACTCCGAAATTATACAGCGCCGCAAAGAACACATTGATACAACGCGGCGATGTTTCTACCGGCTGGAGCATGGCATGGAAAGTAAACTGGTGGGCAAAAATGCTGGATGGTAATCATGCTTATAAATTAATTCAAAACCAGCTCAGGCCGGTTGGCACCGACCGGGAAGGCGGTGGTTCTTACAATAATCTTTTTGATGCACATCCGCCGTTCCAGATTGATGGAAATTTCGGCTGCACTTCGGGCATTACGGAAATGCTGATGCAAAGTGAAGACGGAGATTTGAATTTATTGCCTGCCCTCCCTGATGTTTGGAAATCAAAAGGAAGCATTAGCGGCTTAAGGGCAAGAGGTGGTTTTGATGTTGTAAATATTGAATGGAAAGATGGCCAAATTGTAAAAGCAGTTATCAAGTCTAACCTTGGGGGCAACCTTCGTCTGCGCGTTCCGAATGAAATGACAATGAACAATGGAACTGGTTTGAAAAAAGCCAGCGGTGATAACACGAATGCTTTTTATCAAACTGAAAAAATTAAAACACCCATCATTTCAGAAAAAGCAAAAATCACATTGCCTGATTTGAAACAAACTTTCGTTTACGATATAGCAACGGAAAGAGGAAAAGCATATACGCTGGTTTTGAAATAAAAGTAAAGGAGCAGCCGGTAAACAAACAAATAATCGCTTTTTTGATTCTAATAAATAACAAAACATGAAGTACGCTTTTCTCTTTCTCGCATTTGTCCTTTTACTAACAATTTCCCATGCACAGGCAATTGTAACGCAAATGCCTTCTGATTTTGATGTAGTCCAAACCAATATTCCGCATGGAAAAATTGATTCATTCAATTATAAATCAAAAACCGTTGGCACCACGCGGCAATCATTAATTTATACACCGCCCGGTTATTCAAAAAAGAAAAAATATCCTGTGTTGTATTTACTGCATGGCATTGGTGGCGATGATAAAGAATGGCTGAACGGCGGGCATCCCGAAGTGATTCTCGACAACCTTTATGCAGAAGGGAAAGTGGAATCAATGATTGTAATAATGCCCAACGGAAGGGCGATGAAAAATGACAGCGCCACCGGAAATATTTTTGCGCCCGATAAAGTGCAGGCATTTGCCACTTTTGAAAAAGATTTGCTGAATGACCTTATTCCTTATGTGCAAAAGCATTATCCCGTTTATACAGACAGAGAACATCGTGCTATTGCCGGCTTGTCAATGGGTGGCGGTCAATCGCTGAATTTTGGTTTAGGAAACCTTGACAAGTTTGCCTGGATTGGTGCGTTCTCAGCAGCTCCAAATACTAAAACGCCGGAACAACTCGTCCCTCACCCTGCCAAGGCAAGACAGGATTTAAAACTCCTTTGGATTTCATGCGGCGCGAGTGACGGCCTGATTTCTTTCAGCCAACGGACTCATGATTATCTCGTTAAAAATCATGTGCCTCACATTTATTATATCGAGCCTGGCGTACATGAATTTAAAGTCTGGAAAAACGGGTTGTATATGTTTTCCCAATTAATTTTTAAACCGGTTGATACTTCTACTTTTTCAAAATATCCGGTGGTAGGTGCACCGGCATCGACCAATGTTCTTGGCGCTGATTACCCGCAAATACTGGCTGACCACCGGGTAATATTTAAAACAAAAGCGCCTGATGCGCAAAAGGTGCAAATAGATTTGGGTAAGAAATATGATATGGTAAAAGACGCCGACGGTTACTGGAATGTTACCACCGATTCCATCGGCGAAGGCTTTCATTATTATTCGTTGATTATTAATGGCGTGGCTGTTGCAGACCCGGCCAGCGAAACATTTTATGGTATGGGCAGGATGGCGAGTGGAATTGAGATTCCGTTTATGGGTGGCCGTTATTATGCGCTTGGAAACGTGCCTCATGGTGACATTCGCATCAAAAATTATTTTTCAAGGGTCACCAATTCATGGCGGCAAATGTATATCTACACTCCGCCGGATTACGATTCGTCTTCTGATACAAAATACCCGGTTTTATACATTTTGCACGGCGGTGGCGAGGATGAAACCGGCTGGGCAAGACAAGGCAAAGCCAATTTGATTTTAGACAACCTGATTGCCGAAGGCAAAGCCAAACCAATGCTGATAGTGATGCCGGATGCCAATATTGGAAGGGGCGGTTTTAATGCTAATGGTATAGAAGGTTCAATGAAAATGTTTGAAAAAGAAATGAAGCAAGCCATTATTCCTTTTGTTGAAAAAAATTATCGTGCAAAGACAGACGCAGCCAGTCGTGCACTCGCCGGCTTATCAATGGGCGGCCTTCATACACTTTACACAGGCATTTATAATACGGATGTGTTTTCTTATCTCGGCGTATTTAGCTCAGGGTGGATTGTGCCGATGATGGATAAAACTGCAGAAGCGCAATATTCTTTTTTGAAAGAAAATGCCGGTAAAATAAACAGCAACCTGAAAGAATTGTGGATTTCCGAAGGCGGCCCGGAAGACATTGCTTACAAGAACGGCAAAATCATGTTGGGCAAATTGGATGACCTGAAAATAAAATACACGTATTACGAATATCCCGGCGGGCATACGTGGCCGGTGTGGAGAAATGATTTATACAATTTCGCACCCTTGCTTTTTAAGTAAATAGAAATTTACGAAAGCGAATTAGAACGCTATGTTTTCAATAATAAGAATCATCATTAAAAAAATCACACAATGAAATTAAAAAAAGCGATTATTTTTTCGTTTGCTATCATGGCAGGCCAAATTTGTATGGCACAAACCGTTGTGGATGACTTCAAGCCATCAACGCTCAACCAACCCGGACAGGAATATCCGCAGGTTAATTCACAGGGATATGCACGGTTTAAAATTAAAGCTCCCGAAGCTGATAGTGTTCGCGTAAGTCTCGGCTTAGGTGGAAGAGGAGGAACGTTGCTTACAAAAGGAGCGGATGGATTTTTTACCGGTACCACCGAAGGGCCGATGGATGAAGGGTTTCATTATTATCATCTGACAGTGGATGGCGGCACTTTCAATGACCCGGGAACATTAAATTTCTACGGTTCCACCCGCTGGGAAAGCGGTATCGAAATACCCGCTCACGACCAGGATTTTTATGCGCTGAAAGATGTTCCGCACGGCCATGTGCAGCAAATTCTTTTCCCTTCAAAAAGCACCAATACATCCAGGCGCGCTTTCGTTTACACACCACCGGGATATGAAAAGAATACATCTAAAAAATATCCTGTATTGTACCTGCAACATGGCTGGGGCGAGGATGAAACCGCATGGAGCAACCAGGGGCATGCCAATCTTATCATGGACAACCTGATTGCCGAAGGCAAAACAAAACCATTCATCATCGTGATGACTTATGGAATGACCAATGAATTAAAATGGGGGCACATGAAAGAATTTAAAATTGACCCTTTTCAAACGGTGCTCGTTGATGAATTGATTCCTTATGTTGATGCTCATTTCCGTACTATTGCTGATAAGGCGCATCGCGCCATGGCCGGGCTTTCGATGGGCGGCATGGAAACACACACCATCACGCTAAATAAGCCTGATGTATTCTCTTATTATGCTCTGCTGAGCGGGGGGATTTATACACCCGATGAATTGAAAGACAAATCAAAGCCCAAACTCATCTTTATAAGTTGTGGTAGCAAAGAAAGGCCCGATGCAGTTAAGAATGCAGTGACAACATTGAAAGGAGCCGGGTACAATGCTGTTTCTTATATTTCTGAGAATACCGCACACGAATTCCTGACATGGCGCCGCAGCCTGCATGAACTTGCACCGCTGTTGTTCAAAGATTAAAGAGACATTTTTTATTGCATTGAAAAAAAATTTATAATGAGATTCTTCTTAAAGTTTTGTTTTATTGGATTATGTTTATTTCCCTTCGCGGTTCAGGCGCAACGAATCGTAAATCTTTATCCCGGCAACATTCCTAATTTAAAAAAAACAGAACTTAAAAATATTCCTGAAAATCCTTCAGAAGGTTTGATACGCAGAGTTATTACGCCAACATTGCAAATGTTTCTGCCGGAAAAGGATAAAGCGAGTGGTACAGCCATAGTGATTTGTCCCGGTGGCGGTTACAGTGTTATTGTTTATGGTGGTGAAGGCGTAATGACGGCAAAAGAGTTTGCAAAAAAAGGTGTTGCTGCGTTTGTGTTGCAATACCGTTTGCCCAACGATTCTTTCCAGGTAAATAAAACCATTGCGCCTTTGCAGGATGCACAGCAGGCGATTAAAATGGTACGCGATAGCGCAGCCGCCTGGAATATTGATGCAAACAAAATTGGCATTATGGGTTTTTCTGCCGGCGGCCATGTGGCTTCAACAGAAGCAACGCATTTTAATAAACCGCTCATAGAAAACCAAAGCAACGCGAGCCTGCGGCCTGATTTTCAAATTTTGGTATATCCGGTTATCAGTATGCAGGATAGCCTTGCACACAAGGGTTCGCGCACACAATTGTTAGGAAACAACCCTTCGAAAGAAACTATTAATCTTTATTCAAATGAATTGCAGGTAGATAAAAATTCGCCGCCTGCTTATATCACAGTCGCTGCGGACGACAAAGTGGTGGATGTGGACAACAGCATTATTTATTTTGAAAAATTAAGGCACAACAAAGTGCCTGTGGAAATGCATATTTATCAAAAGGGCGACCATGGTTTTGTATTCAGGCACCCGGGATGGATGGAGCCATTATTTGAATGGATGCAAAGCAATAACTGGATGAACAAATAATTTAGAATAAAATGAATTCTAAAAAACCACGAAGACACTAAGAACACAAAGAGGCACAAACAAACCTTGGTGACTTTGTGTCTTCGTGGTTCAAAAAATGTTAACGCGACCCAAAATTTTATTTTTAGATGAAACAAAAAACAATGAAAAAAGTTCGTTTGCTGTTGCTGATTGCAGTTGGCTTTACAATCAATCCCGCTTTTTCTCAAACCCCTGTAATTAATCTGAACATCGCCCAGGCAAACAAAAATGTCAGCCCGATGTTATATGGTTTGATGACGGAAGAAATTAATCATTCTTATGATGGCGGATTATATGCTGAACTGATTCGTAATAGAATTTTCAAAGACAGTAAAACAGAGCCGGAAGGATGGAGTCTTGTGAAAGAAAATCCTTCATCAGAAGCGGCTATAAAATTAATAGGTGCAGAAGAACACGTTCCTAATGATGAGCGCAGAAATGCCCTCAATGGCGCTTTGCAGGCGTGTTTGCGGCTTACGGTTGAAAAAGCAAATGGACATGTAGGCGTTGCCAATGAAGGTTATTGGGGCATTCCTGTAAAACCTTCAACAACCTACAAAGCATCTTTCTACATCAAAGGCACAGACCGCAGAGAACCTCCGCGCTGGCCGTGGGAACCGAAACCGACTACGCCTCCGCTTCCGGTAATTGAAAATAACACACAGGGTCCAATAACAGTTTCTATCGAAAGCAATGATGGCAAAATTGTTTATGCAAAAGGAACTATTAATCTTGAAAAAAGTATTTACTGGAAACAGTATGAAGTTAATTTGACAACGGCTACTGATGTTAAACCTACGAAAGACGCGCGTTTTGTAATTTCTACCAATCGAGTTGGTGTTTATTATTTCAACCTCGTTTCTTTATTTCCTCCAACTTATAATAATCAATCCAACGGTTTTCGGCCAGACCTGATGCAGATGCTGGTGAATATGAAACCAAAATTCCTACGTTTCCCCGGCGGAAATTTTTTAGAAGGTCCGAAGATTACGGATGCTTTTCCGTGGAAAGAAACGCTCGGTCCTATTGCCAACAGGCCGGGTCATAATGGCTCGTGGGGTTATCGCGCTTCTGACGGAATGGGTTTATTTGAATTTTTACTATGGACAGAAAATATGGGTGCAGAGCCGGTTCTGGCCGTTTATGCAGGTTATTCTTTGGACGGCGACCACATTGATGCCGGGCCACTTTTAAAACCTTATGTGGATGATGCATTGGATGAGATAGAATATGTTATTGGCGATACTACCACTTACTGGGGCGCAAAACGCGCCAGGGACGGGCATCCTGAACCATTTAAACTTCAGTATGTTGAAATCGGTAATGAAGATTGGTTTGACAGGAGCAATAGTTATGATGGAAGATTCAATCAATTTAGAAATGCTATTGAAGCAAAATATCCGCAATTGACCTGCATTTCGACAATTCCTGGCGCCCAGTATCCATCAATGAAAGTTACTTCAGGAAAAGAACCTAAAGTAGTAGATGAACATTATTACCGCAACTCATGGGATATGTGGGAAAATGCTTCGCAATATGATACCTACGACCGCAACGGGCCGAAAATTTTTGTTGGAGAATGGGCGACAAGAGAAGGAAAGCCAACCACAAATCTAAATGCGGCTTTAGGCGACGCCGCATGGATGACCGGTATGGAACGCAATTCAGATTTAATAATCATGTCTTGCTATGCGCCATTATTTGTAAACGTCAGCATAGATTCTGCAACCGGCAAAAGGGCGTGGCAGTGGGATTCAGATTTGATTGGCTATGACGCGTTGAACAGTTACGGCTCGCCTTCTTATTATGTACAAAAATTATTCAGTCATTATTTGGGAAATAAAATAGTTCCTGCAACGGCTGCAAACATACCAACACAAAAAGCGCCTCTTTCAAGAAGAGACAGTGCCGAAGGCAAAGCGCCTAAATCGGTTCCAACCCTGTTTTATTCAGCCACGATGAATGATACAACCGGAACGCTCTATCTGAAAATCGTAAACACAACTGCCAAAAAGCAAGCGGTAAAAATAAATTTTGATGGCGCAAAAGTGGCTTCTGAAGCAACTTTGGTGATGGTAAAAGGTGATGCGCCGGAGGAAACGAATTCAATTACTGACCGCGAAAAAATAATTCCTGTTACTGAAACCATCAAAGGAATTAAGAAGTCATTTTCCCCGAAACTGGCTCCTTATTCCGTAAGCATATTTGAAATTAAAACAAACAAATAGCAACATCCCGGACGGGAAATAAAATAGTCACCAATTTTAAACAAAAATAAAAACAATTATTATGAAGTACTTACTCACAGCATTCCTCCTGTTTGGATTCATGGTTACTAATGCACAAAGTTCAATTGACGGTAACTGGAAAGGCAGCCGCGAAACGCCGAACGGCACTATGGAATTTAATTACACTTTTAAAGTGCAGGGAGATAGCCTTACCGGTGTTATAAAATCGCGGTATGGAGAAGTGCCATTAGAAAATGGAAAAGTGGATGGAAAGAAATTTTCTTACAGCATTAGTTTTAACGGCAACAGTATCGATTTCACCGGCGAGCTGGTAAGTGATGACCAGATTATCACCAAAAATCAAAGAGGCGAAACGAAGTTGACAAGGGTCAAGGAATAGAAAAAATCAAATGGAATTTTGAAGGACACCGTGCCTGGATTTTCCTGGTTCGCTACTGGCGCAAATGGGCATCAGCAAGCGGGACCGGTTTATTATGTTCGTTTGGTAAAATCAAAATAAATGAAAAAGCTTACCTCTTTTTTTATCATAATGAATTGCGTGTTTGGTATGAATGCACATGCACAGAACACGGGCAACACGCAAACATTAAAAGATGTTTATAAAGATGCGTTCCTTATCGGTGTGGCCGTAAACCCCCCTATCGTTTCAGGAAAAGACAAACGTGCGCAGGAAATTGTTATCAATCAATTCAATTCTATTACGCCTGAAAATGTAATGAAAGCGGCCTTGATAAATCCGAAACCCGGTGTTTATAATTTCGGTCCGGCGGATGATTATGTTGCCTTTGGAGAAAAACATCACCTATTCATTATGGGACATACGCTGGTATGGCACAATCAGTGCCCACCTTGGTTTTTTACCAATGCAGAGGGAAAGCCCAATACAAAAGAAGAACAGATTGAAAGAATGAGGAGCCACATAAAAGCCGTAGCCGGAAGGTATGCAGGCCGCGTAAACGCATGGGATGTGGTGAATGAAGTGATAGATAATGACGGGAGCTACCGCGAAAATACTTCATGGGTAAAAGCTTTCGGTAATGGAGATACGTTGGTAACATATGCTTTCAAATTTGCAGCGCAATATGCCCCTAATACAGAATTATACTACAACGATTTTAATGCATGGCGGCCTGCAAAACGAAATGGAATTGTGCGCATGATAAAGATGTTGCAGAAACAAGGCATCCGTATCGATGGCGTGGGTATGCAGGGCCATTGGGGCTTGGATTATCCTAAAACAAAATACATCGAAGATGCGATTGACGCGTATGCCGCCTGTGGTGTAAAAGTGATGATAACCGAACTTGATGTTGATGTGCTTCCTTTAACCAAAGAAGGACAAATCATCGGCCAGGGAATGGCGGACAAGCAATTTCAACTGGAAGAGTTTAAAACTTTTTTGGACCCTTATCAAAATGGATTACCTGATAGTATGCAAACTGTTTTGGCAAACAGGTATGCAGAATTGTTTAAGATATTTTATAAACGAAGAGATAAAATAGCAAGAGTAACCTTATGGGGGGTGAACGATGGCATGAGCTGGAAAAATGATTATCCTATTCCGGGGAGAACAAACTACCCCTTATTATGGGACAGAAACCTTGAACCAAAACTCGCATTGGAGGCGGTTTTGAATGTGCCCGCGATGATGAAAAATTAATCAACTGGGTTTAAAAATAAGAAAATAAAAAACAAAGCTTTTTGTTGCTTTACTGTGTAGAAAGCAATGAATTCAGCTATAAAAATCAGGCAATAATGAATAAAAAAGTGGTAATTGTTTTATTGATGGCATTCAGTTTTCTGGGAGAAATCAATGCGCAATCCTATCAAAAAAACAGTACCGGAATTAAAGCAACTGTTGCTTCCGAAAATATAGAAATTCAATTTTACAGTCCTTCGATCGTAAGGATCGTAAAATATCCGATTGGCCAGGGCTTTAATAAACAAAGCCTTTCTGTTATTGCAACTCCACAAAAAACCGCTTTCAGTTCAAAGAAAAACGGCGACGTATTAAATCTGAAAAGCGAAAGGTTAAGTATAAACCTGGACCTTACATCAGGAGCAATATCTTATTTCACCAAATCCGGAACGCCGCTTTTAAAAGAAAAAAAAGATGGTGCCGATTTTACTCCCTTTAATGATGCCGGCAACAGTACTTTTACGGTTCATCAATCTTTTCAATTAGACAAAGATGAACCTATATATGGCCTGGGTCAGCAGCAACAAGGTAAAATGAGTCAACGCAATGTTACCTTACATATGGTGCAGGGCAATACAGATGATTATGTTCCACTCTTTCAATCTGTAAAAGGATATGGAGTGTTTTGGGATAATTATTCGCCAACAGTTTTTACCGATAATGCTGATGGCACTTCTTTCAAATCAGATGTAGGAGATGGCATTGATTATTATTTTATGTATGGCGGCAATGCAGATGGCGTGGTTGGCTGCATGCGCGAACTTACCGGGCAGGTTCCTATGCTTCCCCTTTGGACCTTTGGATATTTTCAGAGCAAAGAACGTTATAAAAGCCAGGATGAGTTAGTCGACGTAGTTAAAAAGTACCGTGAATTGGGCGTTCCGCTGGATGGTATTATCCAGGACTGGCAATACTGGGGAAATAACTACCTCTGGAATGCTATGGATTTTTTAAATGTTGATTATCCCGCTCCACAAAAAATGGTGAATGAAATACATGACATGAATGCTCATCTCGCAATATCAATATGGAATTCTTTTGGGCTGAAAACAAAACAATACAGGGAGCTTGATAGTATTGGAGCTTTGATGAATTTTAAGACCTGGCCACTATCCGGTTCCGGCAAATGGCCACCACGCCTGGATTATCCTTCTGGTGTAAGAGTATATGATGCCTATAACCCGGCAGCCCGTGATATTTACTGGAAATATTTGAAGAAGCTTTTGGCATTTGGTATTGATGCCTGGTGGATGGATTCATCCGAGCCAGACCATCTTGACTTTAAACCTTCTGACTTTGATAACAAAACCTATTTGGGTTCTTTCAGAAAAGTACGGAACGCTTTTCCTTTAATGACGGTGGGCGGCTTGTTCAAACACCAGCGTGCAGTGGATTCCGGCAAAAGAATATTTATTTTTACCCGCTCGGCATTTGCAGGGCAGCAGCGGTATGGCGCCAATACATGGTCAGGAGATGTAACCGCGTCATGGAAGGCATTGCGAGACCAGATTTCTGCAGGATTGAATTTTTCACTTACAGCCATTCCTTACTGGAACTGCGATATAGGCGGATTTTTTCTTAGCCACTTTCCGAAAAAATTAGAAGACCCTGAATACCGTGAATTGTATGTGCGCTGGTTGGAATTTGGTACATTCATTCCAATGATGCGTTCTCACGGTACCGATGCACCGCGTGAAATTTACCAGTTTGGCAAAAAGGGCGACAGGGATTTCGATGCCATCGATAAATACATCAACCTCCGTTACCGGTTGTTACCCTACATCTACTCCACTTCCTGGGACGTTACGCATAGTCAATCGAGCATGATGCGCGCCCTGGTGATGGATTTTGCAAATGATAAAAATGCTTTGG
This sequence comes from Ginsengibacter sp., assembly GCA_051954975.1. Classification (GTDB taxonomy): domain Bacteria; phylum Bacteroidota; class Bacteroidia; order Chitinophagales; family Chitinophagaceae; genus Ginsengibacter. The sequence goes on from JBQCHE010000003.1 coordinate 1,111,127, forward strand.
ATATTAACGATGAATGCATGTTCGGAAAATCGCTCTTAGTGAATCCTGTAACAGAACCTATGTATATAAAAAAGACAGGCGAGGGAAGAAATGCGATTGCAACGGAAGACTTCAGCACTGTAAAAACAAAAGAAGTGTATTTGCCTACAGGAACGGATTGGTATGACTTCTGGACCGGCGAAAAATTTTCCGGAGGAAAGAAAATTAATAAAGAAACTCCTTTTGATATTATTCCATTGTATGTGAAAGCGGGTTCTATTCTGCCTTTTGGACCTGAAGTTCAATATGCCACAGAAAAAAAATGGAATGACCTGGAAATACGAATTTATCCGGGTGCAGATGGAAAATTCGTTTTGTATGAAGACGAAAACGATAATTATAATTATGAAAAAGGTGTTTATTCAACGATTGATTTTAATTGGAATGATAAAAAGAAAACATTAACTATCGGAGAAAGAAAAGGTTCTTTTCCCGGGATGCTTGCCGAAAGGAAATTCAATATTGTACTTGTAGCAAACAATAAAGCGACAGGAGCAAACTTCGCTGAAACACCTGGTAAAGTGGTGAATTATAATGGCGGAAAAGTAGTAATAAAGCTAGATTAATCGTACCATTTTACAAATGATTTGATAGCAAAAAATAAACGCAGTCTTTTTAAATGCAATAACTCACAACGATGAATATGAAATTAACGATTGTATCAATCCTGTTTCTTTTTTTAAATGCAATTCCTGCATTGTGTCAAAAAGCGACGGAGCAATCACCAAAAAAAGTTCACAGCGATAATGGAAACGGCACTTACACGAATCCACTTATCCCGGCTGATTTCCCTGACCCTGATGTTATTCGTGTTGGCGATACATATTACATGGTGACGACGACAATGTTTGTTTTCCCGGGAGTTACAGTTTTAAAATCACATGACTTGGTTAACTGGGAATATTGCAGCAATGCGGTACCACGCTTCGATTTCAGCAAATGTTATGATTTGGACAGTTGCAATCGTTACGGGCACGGGCAATGGGCTACGAGCATCAAATATCATAACGGAAAATTTTATTTACTCTTTATTACTTTGAATGAAGGCGGTTTCATGTTGACTGCTGATAAAGCGGAAGGGCCGTGGCATATCACGCATTTGCCAAAAGAATTTTATGACCCGGGATTATTTTTTGATGATGATGGCAAAGTGTATGTCGCGCAAGGCTATGGAAAAATTTCTATCACTGAAGTAAATGACAGCCTTGTTGCCATTGGGCCGGATTCGTTGGTTTACACCGGCGATATTCGTAAAGGCCTTGAGGGAACTCATGTGTATAAAATCAATGGATATTATTATTTGTATTGCACTTATGGTGGCCGAGATGGAATGCAGGTGGCGCTTCGTTCGAAAAATATTTATGGTCCATACGAACAGAAGCTTTTGATTTATGATACCACAAAAGGAATTAATTATGGCATTCACCAGGGCGCATTAATTCAAACGCAAACCGGCGAATGGTGGACAATATTATTTGTGGACAGCGGGCCTTTTGGGCGTTTTCCTTCGCTTCAACCTGTCACTTGGATTGACGGATGGCCGATGATCGGTGTGAATGGCAAAGCGGTAACTACTTATAAAAAACCCAACGTAGGTAAAACTTATCCAATAAAAGATTTTCCAAAATCGGATGAGTTTGGTGAAACAAAATTAAGCATGCAATGGGGCTGGAATCATAATCCGGATGATACCAAATGGTCACTTACAAAAAGACCTGGTTTTCTAAGATTGAATACAGCTACCGTCACATCAGATTTTAGAATGGCGCGCAATACGCTTACTCAACGGCCTTTTGCAAAACGCGACCAAACCATTCCAACCATCGCAACCACAAAAATGGATGTGAGCAAAATGAAGGATGGCGACATCGCGGGACTTGCTGTTTTCCAGGATCCGTATGCTTTCATTGCAGTAAAGCAACAAAAAAGCCGGAAATTTATTTTGATGGTGAACAATGGAAAAGCTATTGATTCAATTCCAATCGATGTTTCAACAATTTATTTGCGCACACTCGCATCGAACGCAACGGGCAAAGCCAGTTTTGAATACAGCACTGACAATAAAAATTTTAAACGCATCGGAGAAGATTTAAGGATGCGGTTTAGTTTAAAAATATTTACAGGAAATAAATTCTGCCTTTTCAATTATGCTACAAAACAGGAAGGTGGTTATGTGGATTTTGATTGGTTCAGGGTTCAATAATTATTTTAAAAATCACTTCTTACTAAAACCGGATATTATGCAATTCAATTCCATCTCAAAAAAATTATTTTTAATAACGCCGTTATTTTTATTTGCTTTTGTTTCGTTGCAAACATCGGCACAACAATTACAGATAAATGATTCTGGCTATTTTGCAAAACCCGGCGTGAATGTATTGGTGTTCAACTATGATTACAGCGGTATGTTTTTCGATGAAAAAACATCTGCTATTGAACTGATTCATCACGGCGTAAGAACCGCTACCGGCGGCGCTGTTCGTCTTCAAAATACTCCCGAACAATGGGACCTGATTCCAAAAACAATAAGCAGAAAAGTAGATAGAAAAAACAACAGCATAGAAGTGGGTTTGCGTTACGAAGAATATGATTTTAATTCACGGGTGGTGGTTACAGCAAAAGACAAAGGCGTTGAAATATCAGTGTATTTGGATAAGCCTGTTCCTGAAAAGCTGGTTGGTAATGCAGGTTTCAATCTTGAATTTCTTCCTTCTGCCTATTTTGAAAAATCGTATTTCGCCGATAGAAAGCCGGGCAATTTTCCTTTATATCCAAGCAGCAAAACGAGTATAGAACCCATCAGTAAAAAGATTCCGCAGTTTGCAGGTCATACCACTTTTGACGACAGGGGCCGCGGTGAATTTATTGTGCCTTCGCCAATCGCTTCAGGAAAAACATTGGTGCTCGCTCCGGAAGATGCGGAACGTAAAGTGAAGATTGTTTCTGAAACAGCAGGCGAAAATTTGATATTGTTTGATGGCCGCAATCTCGCACAAAACGGTTGGTTTATTGTGCGTAGTTTATTGCCGGCAAATAAGACAGGAAAGGTGTTATCATGGTATGTGGAACCTAACGCAATTCCAAATTGGAAACGCAAACCAAATATCGGTTTTTCACAAGTCGGTTACAATCCTTCGCAGCAAAAAGTTGCGGTGATTGAGTTGGATAAAAATTATACGCCGTTAAAAACTGCGTCACTTTTCCAGGTGATGCCGGATGGAAAAAATGTGGAGAAATTAAAAGGTGATGTAAAAGTTTGGGGAAGATACTTTCGGTACAATTATGCAAAGTTTGATTTCAGTTCTGTAAAAGAACCGGGCCTGTATTTTATTCAATATGGCAATCAGAAAACGAATACTTTTTCCATTGATTCCAATGTGTATGATAATACCTGGCATCCTACTTTAGATGTGTGGTTCCCCGTGCAGATGGACCACATGGAAGTGAACGAAGCCTATCGCGTATGGCATGGTGCGCCGTTTCTGGATGATGCCTTACAGGCGCCTGTCAATCACCAGCATTTTGATGGTTACAGCATGGGCCCATCAACTCAAACAAAATATAAACCGCTCGAGCGCATTCCCGGCATGGCTATGGGCGGCTGGTTTGATGCCGGTGATTTTGATATTCAGACCGGCTCGCATTGCAATGTGCTGCTGGCTTTGGTGGACACCTGGGAAAAATTTAAACCAACACGCGATGAAACTTTTGTTGATTATCCCTCACGCTATGTAGATATTCATCGTCCGGATGGCAAGCCGGACTTACTGCAACAGATTGAACACGGAACGCTAAACGTCGTAGCACAGGTAAAAAATATTGGCCACCCCGTACGCGGTATTGTTGTTCCGCATTTGCATCAATATCATCATTTGGGCGATGCGGTTAATGAAACAGATAATTTCTTGTACGATTCAACTTTAAAACCTTATGAAGTCAAAGGCAATCGCAGCGGCACTTTGGACGACCGCTGGGCATTTACTGAAAGAACAACGTTCCTCGATTATTACACTGCCGCTGCTTTGGCTGCATCAAGTCGTGCGTTAAAAGGTTTCGACGATACTTTATCGCAGCAAAGTTTATTTTATGCAAAACAGTTATGGAATGAAGATGACAGCATCAGCAAAAAAGATACTTCCCGGTTTGCAAGAATGTTTGGAAGTGCATTAAAAATAAATGCAGCGCTCCAGTTGTATATCACCACACACGATAAACAATATGCCGATGTATTTAAAGATGCCATTTGGCAATCTTTAAAAAGTATGAGCGGCAGCAGGTATGGCGGTGGCCCAATAAAAACAGCATTACAGGCCATTCCATTTATGGATGAAGATTATAAAAATCAATTGGGCGAGTATGTGGTAAAGTATAAAGCGATTTGTGATGATTATGCAAAACAAAATCCTTACGGCGTGCCCATTGCAGAAGGAGGCTGGGGCGGCAGCGGCAACGTGGTAAGTTTTGCCACTGCCAATTATTACGCCAACAAATTTTATCCGGATATTATCGGACCTGAATATGTTTACAAAGGATTGAATTATATTTTCGGATGCCATCCTTATTCAAATATTTCTTTTGTCAGTTCTGTCGGAACAAAATCAAAGAAAATTACTTACGGGAATAATCGTGCAAACTTCAGTTTTATTGCCGGCGGAATTGTGCCGGGTGTGTTATTAATCAAACCGGATTTTTTAGAGAATAAAGAAGACTGGCCATTTTTCTGGGGCGAAAATGAAGTAACTGTGGGGGGGTGCGCTGATTATATTTTTTTAGCGAATGCGGCAAGTGGGCTGGCAGATGGTAAGTAAACAATGATATTGCGACAACTGCTTTTGCCAGTAAACAAACAAATATCGACGAAAAGGATTTTGTATTAAAAGGAGTCTAAAAATCATTTCTTAAAAACAACGCCATGAATTTAAAAACAACGTATTTTTTTCTTTTGTGTTTAATCGGATTGGCAACAAATTCGTTTGCACAAAATCCGCTCATCAGAAACATGTATTCCGCCGACCCTACTGCAAGAGTATTTGGCGACAGCGTGTATTTATATCCTTCGCATGATATTCTTGCAACACCGGACCATGGCCGCGTTGGCTGGTTTTGCATGGAAGATTATCATGTGTTTGCATCCAAAAATTTAACGGACTGGAAAGATGATGGAATTGTGGTAAGTCAGACTTCTGTTCCATGGACAAAACCCGATGCTTATAGCATGTGGGCGCCGGACTGCATCGAACGAAATGGCAAGTATTATTTTTATTTTCCGGCTGCGCCAAAAGATTCAACTTTCGGAAGAGGCTTTGCGATTGGGGTGGCGATAGCAGACAAACCATCCGGGCCTTTTGTTCCGCAGGCAGAACCGATAAAAGGAGTGCATGGAATTGACCCGAATGTTTTTATTGATAAAGACGGACAAGCATATTTATATTTTGCATTGGGAAATATTTATGGAGTTAAGCTAAAAGATAATATGGTGGAATTGGATGGTAAGCCTGAAATCATGCAAGGCTTGCCAACAGGAAAAGGTTTGAAAGAAGGACCGTTTTTGTTTGAGCGCAATGGTAAATATTACATGACCTATCCGCATGTTGCCGATAAAACAGAACAGTTGGAATATGCAGTCAGCGACAATCCGCTCGGGCCGTTCAAAGTTACCGGCGTGATAATGGATGAGAGGCCTGACTGCTGGACCAATCATCAATCCATTACGCAAATTAAAAATCAGTGGTATTTGTTTTATCACTACAACGATTTTTCTCCAAACTTCGATAAAGCGCGTTCTGTAAGGGCTGATAGTTTATTTTTTAATGACGACGGAACGATTAAAAAAGTCATACCGACTTTACGCGGTATTGGTATAACCAATGCTACTTCGGAAATTCAAATTGATAGATACAGCGCTAAATCCAACGATGGTGTGAGTGTTGATTTTATCGATACTACCAACAGGTTTAATGGATGGAAAACTATATTTACAAAAGCCAATTCATGGATTCAATATAACACGGTTGATTTTGGAAAGAAAAAGTTAAAGTCGCTTATTGTAAAAGCAATTTCATCAACAGGTGGCACTTTGCAAATTCATTTGGATAATGCAAATAATCCTCCTATCGCAACAATTGATATTCCTAAAACAAATGATTGGAAAGAAATTAAAGTGCCTGTAAAATCATTCAAATCGGGGGTTCACAATCTTATTGTTTCACTAAAAATAGATTCAAATGTGCAGGTAGATTGGATAAAGTTTCAATAAAAAAATCATCAGCAAAAAATAACTTTTCAATAAAAAAATCGCATTATGAAAAAATTTTTCTTTACACTACTCTCACTTTTGCCTTTGGCATTGTTTGCTCAAAATGCAACCATCAAAATCGATGTTAACAGAAAAATCAGCGACATCGACCCAAAGATTTATGGCGTATTTATGGAGCCGATTCATTTTAATGGAAGAAGAATGGGCTTGCCGGACTCAGTAGATTTCAACACGCTTTACGGAAATTTATACGACCCTTCATCGCCGCTCGCAAATGCAGACGGTTTTCGCAAAGATTACATTGATGCGATGAAAGAATTGAAAGTAACCAACATGCGCTGGCCAGGCGGCAACTTTTTAATGGGTTATGACTGGAAAGACGGCATCGGTCCGAAAGACCAGCGCCCCACGCGTATAAACCTTGCCTGGGGCGGCATTGACAACAATCATGTTGGCACCGACGAATGGATGAAGCTCAATAAATCCATTGGCAGTGAAAATATTTTGGCTGTCAACCTTGGCCTCGGTACTATTTTAGATGCTGCTTATTTGGTAGAATATTGCAATTACAAAGGAGGCACTTATTATTCAGATTTGCGCGCAAAAAATGGACACCCTGCGCCTTATGGTGTTAAGATTTGGGATTTGGGAAATGAAGTGGATGGCTTGCCTTGGGAACTTGGCCACAAGACGGCAGAGAATTATGTGGAGACTGCAAGAGAAGCTGCTAAAGCGATGAGTGCCGTTGACCCGACCATAAAATTTGTTGGTTCCGGTTCATCTTATTATTCCGGCGATTGGCTTCATTGGAATCAAACTGTATTGAATGGCATCGGCGACAAGATTAGTTATTTGTCCATTCACCGTTATTGGGAAGGTGGTTCGCCGGATAATTACTATAATTATATGGGCGATGGCGCTATGGATTTTGATAACAAAATAAAAACAGTTGCCAACCAGATTGAAATCGCCGAAACCAAAAATAATTTTAAACATCCAATCTATCTTTCTGTTGATGAATGGGGCGCTTTTGCCAGAAGCTTTATGTCGGTATTGCCGATTGCACAATGTCTTAATTCTTTCATTCGTCATGCGGATGTGGTTAAAATGGCCAACTTCACCATGCTTACTTCATTGCTTTCCAGCGACCCTAAAAACGGAACATTCAAATCACCTGTGTTTTATACATTCAAAGCATTTTCAAACAATTGCCTTGGCGCTTCGGTGGATACTTATGTTGCGTGCGATACGTTTGGTACCGCGCAATTCAGAGGTATTCCTTATCTTGATGTGACAACAGCTTATTCAAAAGAAACGAACACTGTTTTTATAAATGTGATAAATCGTAATAAGGATAAAGCCATCATGACAGATATAGAAAGTAATGATGCCGGTTTTTCGGGGAAAGCAGAAGCGAGTATTATTAATAGTGATGACCTGAAGGCGCCCTTTGCTTATGACAAAAGAAATCAGTATGTTCCCGTAACAAAAGATGTAAAAATAAGCGGAGATAAATTGTCATTTACTTTTCCTCCGCATTCATTTACACAAATAAAAGTGGGTGTAAACAAAAAATAAATTAATAACGAAATTGCCGAAATGAAATCAATAATCGCCAGCATCATTTTTCTTTTTTCAATTGTATTTGCGAATGCACAAAACGGCCACGAGCTCTGGCTTCGGCCTGTAAAAGCCAATCCGGTAACGGTTGTTTGCAAAAATAATTCTGCAACATTATCCGTTGCCAAACAGGAATTGGCAGACAGGTGGCTGGGTGACAACAATGCTTCTGTTACACTTACGATCAAAAAAGATAAAGCTTTAAAAAAAGATGGTTTCCGGCTTGGGAAAAATTCGGTGCAGGCTAATACAGACATCGGAATTTTGTATGGTGTGTATGAGTTGCTGCGTCGTCAGCAAACCAGTGAACCGATAAATAATGAGATTTTTAATCCTTCTTATGAAGTGCGCATTTTAAATCACTGGGACAATCTGAATGGAACGGTCGAACGCGGTTATGCAGGCCATTCAATTTTCTGGAGAAAAAACGATCCGTTCACCGTTACAGATAATGACAAAAAGCTTTGGCAGGAATATGCACGTGCCAATGCATCCATCGGCATCAATGCTTCGGTGCTTGATAATGTGAATGCATCGCCATTAATATTGAGCGCCGATTATCTGAATCGTGCAAAAGAGATTGCGAATGTGTTGCGGCCTTACGGAATTAAAGTTTATCTCGCAGTAAACTTTGCATCGCCATCAACATTGGGAAAATTAAAAACTGCAGACCCGCTTGATAAAGAAGTTATTTCATGGTGGAGAAATAAAGTAAAAGAAATTTATAGCTTGATTCCTGATTTTGGTGGATTTCTCGTGAAAGCCAGCAGCGAAGGACAACCTGGCCCGCAAAATTACGGACGCAGCCACGCCGACGGCGCCAACATGCTGGCCGATGCATTGAGACCTTATGGAGGAATTGTGATGTGGCGGGCGTTTGTTTATTCTTCGAATAATGAAGACCGTGCCAAACAAGCCTATGACGAATTCATGCCGCTCGATGGAAAGTTTCGGGATAATGTTATCATCCAGGTAAAAAACGGTCCAATAGATTTTCAGCCGAGAGAACCATTTAGTCCATTATTTGGCGCGATGAAAAAAACGTCTGTGATGCCGGAATTCCAGGTTACCATGGAATATCTTGGCCATGCAAATTATCTCGTTTTTTTGTCCACCATGTGGGAAGAATGTTTGAAAAGTGATACGTATCAACAAGGTAAAGGAAGTACGGTGGCGCGCTGTACAGATGGAAGTATTTATCTTCAAAAATATACAGCAATTGCGGGCGTTTCCAATGTCGGCCTGGATACCAATTGGAATGGCCATCAATTCAACCAGGCCAACTGGTATGCATTTGGAAGACTGGCGTGGAACAATACTTTAAATAGCGAACAGATTGCGGATGAATGGATAAAGCTTACTTTTTATAATGATTCTTCCGAAAAATCGGATGATAAAAATTATGCTTCCGACTGGAATAAAAACTTTCTTCAACCCGTAAAAAAGATGATGTTGGAAAGCCGGGAAGCTGCGGTAAATTTTATGACGCCGCTCGGATTGCATCATATCATGTCTGCCAATGGACATTACGGTCCCGGGCCGTGGTGGGCGCCAAAGGGAATGCGGCCGGAATGGACGCCGCCTTATTATCATCATGCAGGCGCTGATGGTATTGGCTTTGACCGAACTACAAAAGGCAGTGATGCCGTGAGTCAATATCATGAGCCGTTGGCTTCGGAATTTAATAATGTAGCTACTTGTCCCGAAAAATTATTGTTATGGTTCCATCATCTGCCGTGGGATTACAAGATGAAAAACGGACGCACCTTGTGGGATGATTTGTGTTATCATTATGAAGAAGGTGTTAACCAGGTTCGTGAATTTCAAAAAGTTTGGGACAAGGCAGGACCGTATGTGGATAGCACGCGTTTCATGGAAGTGCAGCGAAAGCTCCGCATACAGTGCGTAAATGCAATTTTATGGAAAGATGCATGCACACTGTATTTTCAGCAATTCAGCAAAATGCCTATTCCTTATGAACTGGAAAGGCCGGTAAATAACTTGGATCAAATGATTTATGATGACAGGGGCGATGGACGTTCTCATTAGAAAAAATTTTCTAATTACAGTTTTATGAAAAATAAAAATCTTGTTTATTTGTTCGTTTACTGTATTTGGTTCATGGTCTTTTCATGTAAAGAGAAAAATAAAAATCAACTCTTTTCTTTTTTATCTTCAAAAGAATCCGGCATTGATTTTTCAAACAATATTGATGAGGCAAAATTGAAAGGCGGTGCGCTGAATGAGTTTGGATACATGGGTGGCGGCGTAGGTATTCTTGATGTAAACAATGATGGACTGAAAGATATTTTCTTTTGCGGAAACCAGGTCAGCAGCGGGTTGTATTTAAATAAAGGCGAAAATCATTTTGAAGATATTACGCAAAGCGCCGGAGTTTCTACCACTGATTGGATTAGCGGTATCAGCGTCGTTGATATTAATAATGACGGATATGATGACATCTATCTCTGCACCTATGGCGACTCATCTGGCAGACGCTCGCACAATTTATTATTCATTAATCAGCGCAACAATACCTTCAAAGAAGAGGCTGCAGAGTATGGCCTTGCTGATACTACCTATTCTACTCAGGCTGTCTTTTTTGATTATGACAAAGATGGCGACCTTGATATGTATTTGTGCAATTACATGTTGAATGCTTCTTATTCCGCCAACTATCTTTTTCCAAAAAATCTTTCCGGAAATTCGCCCGCTAATGACCGGTTGTACAGAAATGATGGAAACAAAAACGGATTGAAACATCCTGTGTTTACTGATGTTTCCAAGGAAGCGGGTATTAAAGAAGACGGTTATGGCTTAGGCGTTTCGGTTTCTGATTTCAATATGGATGGATGGCCTGATATATATGTCAGCAACGATTTTGTTTCCAATGATGATTTTTGGCTGAATAATAGTGACGGCACATTTTCGAATATACCTGACCGTTCTGTGAAACACCAAAGCTACAGTAGCATGGGCATTGATGCAGCGGATATAAATAATGATGGCAACATTGATTTTGCAACAGTTGACATGATGCCCGAAGATAATTTCCGCAAAAAGCAGATTTATTCTTTCATGAATTATGACAGGTACCAGCAGGAAAGAAATATGGGTTATTCACCTGAGTTTTCCAGGAACATGTTGCAATTAAATAATGGTAATTATTACAGTAGTGACACGTCATTCCCTTTTTTCAGCGACATCGGGCAACTTGCGGGCATCAGCGAAACCGACTGGAGCTGGAGCATTTTGTTTGCAGATTTTAATAATGATGGTTTTAAAGATTTGCATATTACCAATGGTATCGGCAGGGATTTCATCAATGCGGATTTTATTGACTTTAGCAAAACGGCGAAGAATGCGCCTTCAGAAGAAGAATCCAAAAAGATGCTTAATGATAAAATTGTTTCGCTTGGCCATGTAGAATTGCCAAATTATTTATATCTCAATAATGGCAATTACACTTTCTCGAACATCACCGATTCATCAGGTATTAATAAAAATTCTTTGTCTAACGGCGCTGCTTATGCTGACCTTGATAATGACGGCGACCTTGATTTGGTAGTAAATAATATCAATCAAAAAGCTTTCATCCTAATTAATAATGAACATAAGCCGGGAAAGCCTAAAACCAGTCACAGCACAGGTTTTATATTAAATGGTGATAGCTTAAATACAAAAGGTTTTGGCGCAAAAATATTTGTCTATTCAAATGGCACAGAGCAAGTGCAGGAAGAATACCCGGTGCGCGGCTATTTATCTTCCGTTGATACAAAAATTTTATTCGGAACCGGGAAAAATAAACTGGTCGATTCTGTTGTAGTTATTTGGCCAAGTGATAAGAAGCAAATTTTGCAAAATCTCAAAACAGATTCAACATATACTTTGTTTCAAAAAAACGCGACAGCGAATTGGCAACCTTTGAAACCAAATATTAATCAGCAAATTTTTCATGAGGTCACGGATTCTGTAAATGCCTTGTACAAGCATGTTGAAGTTCCGTTTAATGATTATGAAGAGCAGCCCTTGTTGCCGCAAAAATATTCGCAGTTAGGCCCGTTCATTGCAACGGGTGATATGAATAATGATGGCAAAACTGATTTTTATATCGGCGCAGGATTCAATTCATTGCCAAAAATTTTTATGCAGACAACTGATGGAAAATTTTCAGGAAAAAATTTCACCCTCGGTTCGCCTTTTGAAGAAGATGAAGGCAGCGCGTCATTTGATGCGGATGGAGATGGCGATTTGGATTTATTAATCACTTATGGCGATATGCGATTTAGTGATACTTCGCAATATTACCAACCTCGTTTATACCTGAACAACGGCAAAGGTGATTTTACCTTAAGTCCTAATGCCATTCCCGCGAATGTTAGAACCATTGCGGGTTGCGTCGCGGTAGCCGATTATAACGGTGATGGACAAACGGATATTTTTATTGGAGGCCGTGTGTCGAAAGAATATCCTTTATCTCCGCAAAGCTTTTTGTTACAAAACCATAAAGGAATTTTTACAGATATTACCAATAAAGTTTGTCCTGAATTGTCGAAAGCAGGAATGATAACCGCAGCACAATGGGTTGATTTGGATAATGACAAACATCCTGATTTAGTGATTGCGGGAGAATATATGCCGATTCGTTTTTTTAAAAATAACGGGACAAAATTTACAGAAGTTACTGCTTCCACCGGTTTGCAAAATATGAATGGTTTATGGCGAAGTCTTATTGCAACCGATGTCGATGGTGATGGCGATATAGATTTTATTGCGGGAAATTTAGGATTGAATAATACTTACAACGCTTCCGAAAAATATCCGGTGAAATTATATGCAAATGACATCGATAACAATGGGAGAATTGATCCGCTTTTATTTTATTATGTCAAAGATGAAAATGGAGACAGGCAATTATTTCCATGGATCAACCTTGACCAGCTTGCCACGAATGTGCCTCTTATCAAAAAGAAATTTTCATCTAATAAAGATTATGCGAAGGCAACGCCTGATGATATTTTTACGAGCAATAAAAATTTGCAGATATTAACCTGCAATGAAACGCGCAGTTGCTGGCTGGAAAATAAAGGCGGCGGAAAATTTGTAAAGCATGTATTGCCCGCGGAAGCCCAGTTTGCGCCAGTAAATGCCGTTATTTGTGAAGACTTGGATGGCGATGGAATCAAAGATATTTTGTTAGCCGGTAATGAATATCAAACAGAAGAGCTTACAGGTAGATACGATGCCTCTTATGGATGCTTTTTGAAGGGAATGGACAATAAAAATTTTAAGTATATCTCTCCATCAGTCAGCGGATTTTTTATAAATGGTGATGTAAAAGATATGAAGATGATCACCAATGCGAAAAAGGAGAAATTAATTTTAGTTGGCGTGAATGATGATTCATTGAAGGTGTTCAGGTGTAACCGGTAGGCTTAAACGAAAATCATTTTAGAAAATATTTTCCAGTAAACGGATAAATAACCCGGATTTCTATTTTTGATAAGTATGTACAGACAATAACAAAAATATCATCAGTGAACCAACAAATAATCGTGTTTTCGATTTTCAACAGCATCAAAAATTAGAATTGGCGCTTACTGTTTTTTCCCTTTTTTCAACGACGACTCTCTAATTATCAGTTCAGATTTGATGACCATTGTGCTGGTGACATTCATATTCCATAAACCTTTCAAATGATCAATTAATGTTCGGGCTGCAATTTTACCCATTTCAAAGCCGGGGTAATCAATGGTAGTCAACTTAGGACTTACCACTTTGCCTATGATATCATTATTAAAGCCAACAATAGCTACATCCTGCGGTACACGGAAACCTTTTTCCTTCAGTGCCTGCATTACTACGGAGGCGCAAAAATCATTCGTGATAAAAATACCATCGGGCATCGGTTTCATGGCTAAGATGCGATTGCAGGACCTTATTGCATCCTCTTCTTTTAACCCGTCAACAATCACAAGCTTGTCATCAAATTTCATTTTATTGTCTAACAACGCCTGCCTGTAGCCCCGCATTCTTTCGGAATACACATTACGTTGGAGGTTTGACGTAATGAGTGCAATGCGTTTGCATCCCTGATCAATCAAATGAGCTGTGGCATCGTACCCCGCCTGGAAATTATTGATAATAATTTTTGCGCCCTCGCTGTTTTCAAAAACGCGATCAAAAAAAACCACGGGTATTTTTTTTTCGCGGAATTGTTTAAAATGCTGTAAATCCTTCGTGCCCAAAGAGAGAGAGGCAATTATTCCGTCAACTCTTTTATGAAAGAGATTGCTGGCATTGGCGATTTCAATATCTGCACTTTCGGCTGAGTGAACAATGATAAGATTGTATTTTTCTGCCCTCGCTACTTTTTCTATACCTGCCAACACAGAAGTAATGAAATAGCTATTAAGCTCATGAAGAATCACTCCAATGGTATTTGTTTTCTGTAATCGGAGACTGCTTGCAAAAAGATTGTGCCGGTAGCCTAAACTTTCCGCTAAAGCGACGACTTTTTTGCGGGTGGAAACGCTTACAGCAGTATTATTATTCAGTGCACGGCTCACCGTCGTGGGCGAAATGTTTAGCTTTTTAGCAATGTCGTAAATGGTTACTTCCTTTTCTGGTTTCAAAGTTTGGTGCATTTGGTAGACAAATGTAATGCAAGTTCAAAAAAAAAAATTATGCAATCGGTTGCTTTATTAAACAATTATCCCTAATTTGCGCAAAGATTACTTGTTTTATGAATGCTTGATTAGAAATGGTATTGTTTGATTTGCCTGGTTTTGTATAGTTAAATTCCTATTTAGCCTTCATATTTTTGTTATCGATTTCATTAATACAGATTCCATTCCTGTGAAATCTTCCTGAAGAGAGTTTGCATTATATCTCAAAAATGGTAACAAGGAAATTTCAGCTTTAAATATTTAAACCAACTTTTCTTATGACAGTTAATAACGTACATCACCAGGTCGGAAAGCTATTCTCCGCAGCAGGGAAAAATTTTTTTAACGTCCTCCTAATCCTTTTATGTGTAGGATTTCAAAACGAAACCCGGGCTCAGACAGTCACAGGCACTGTTACAGATGAGTCCGGCAAATCACTTCAAGCTGCCTCTGTAACCGTTAAAGGAACCACTCGGGGTACTATCACTGATCAGAACGGAACGTTTTCCATTAACGCCTCACCCCGCAACGTGCTATCAGTTAGCTCTTTAGGCTATGCCACCAAGGAAGTTACTGTGGGTGATGAAAAAAATATTTCAATAGTGCTTACAGCTACCAATGCGGAATTAAGCGCAGTAGTGGTAGTGGGATATGGTACCCAAAAACGGACAGAAGTAACCGGCGCCATTTCAACAGTTACTGGTAAAGTGGTTAACGAACTTCCTGTTGTTAATGTGCAACAGGCATTACAAGGACGTGTGCCGGGTCTTTCGGTTACCAATAACGGTAGCCCCGGAACCTCTCCTCTGGTTTCTATTAGAGGTATCAGTACCATTTCCTATTCCACCAATCCATTATACGTTATAGATGGATTTCCCACACGTGATTTATCAACGTTTGATACGAGAGATATTCAATCGGTTGATGTTTTGAAAGATGCCGCTGCAGCAGCAATTTATGGTTCAAGAGCCACAAACGGGGTAATTATGATTACTACTAAAAAAGGCAGCAAGGACAGTAAAATGCACGTTAGTCTTGATTCTTATTACGGTATACAGGATGTTACCCAGAGGCTGGATCTACTTAATCCCTCTCAATTCGACCAATATGCCATCGCTTACAGAGGCGAAAAAGTGGCAAGGCGCCAGGAACCGTGGGCAAGCACGCCGATTTACCAGGGTGCAAACACAACGTATGGCAACAACGTTACTGATTGGCAGGATGAATATTTTAAGCAGGGAGCAATGACGTCTACCAACATTGGCCTTAGTGGAGGCAATGATATTTCAAGATTTTATGCTTCCGCAGGCTTTCTGGACCAAACAGGAACTACTCCCACTGTTGGTTATAAGCGTTATAATTTCCGTATTAATTCAGAACATACAATCGGGAAAGCATTTACATTCGGTGAAAATTTGTATGCTGTTTATGGGGATCAGGCATATGATAATAATGAAACACAAACAAGGTCAAACCTGGTGAATGTGATTAAATTGATGCCCTACATGCCTGTATATGATCCGACTACCTCTGATGGATTTCGGGGTGTAAACTCAGTACTTGACGGAGGCGATCCTACAAATCCGATTGAAGATGCAAAAGTGAAAAATCCCGGCAATAGAACTACAACTAAGATCTTCGGAACTGCCTATTTGGAAGTAAAATTCACAGATTGGTTAAAATTCCGCTCAACTTATGGGGTAGATTATGCTAATGGTTTGGATTATCGCTTTTCTCCTATATTTAACGATAGCGGCACTGTTGCGGGCTCCAGCGCGATTTTAGCTACGATTACTAATAACAGAACTGTTTCAACAGTTCAATTGGCTACGCAACAGCTCACTTTTGATAAAAACTTTGGTGAACATCATGTTACCGCTACGGCCGTGTTTGAATATCAGGGTCAAAAAGTACGTAATGAAAACGCGAATGGAAGCCAGTCTTCAAATGATCTTAGAACTCTGAATAATGCCAGCAATACTTTCGTTCAGACATTAATAGCTGAAAACAGTATCATATCTTATATTGGTCGTGTAAATTATGACTTTAGAGGGAAATACTTATTGAGCGGCGCTATTCGGCAGGATGGCCTTTCAGTTTGGGCTCCGGGAAAGAAATGGCAAACTTTTCCATCAGGATCCATAGGCTGGAGAGTAGACCAGGAAGATTTTATGAAGAATCAAACAAAAATTTCAGAATTGAAACTCCGTGCCGGATACGGACTTACGGGACTTAACGGTACCAATCTGGGCAATTATCCATGGTTAGTGAGCGTCAGTGCAAATAGTGCCTATTACCCGTTTGGTAATGTACTAACCAGCGGCCCGGCCTCTTCCATTCAGGCATTAGGTAATACTGACTTGGAATGGGAAAAGACAAAACAGCTTAATATAGGATTAGACTTGGGACTATTACAGAATGCCTTCACTTTATCCGCAGAATATTATCAGCGAAAAACTGATAATTTAATCCTGGCTGTTCCGCTACCTCCGTCATTAGGATTTATAAGCACAACCGTAAATCAAAATATTGCTTCTATGACAAACAATGGATTTGAATTGCAATTAGGCTATAATGACAGAATTGGCGATTTTCAATGGAATGCCATGGGCAATATTAGTTTTATAAAAAATAAGGTTATCTCGTTAGCTCCTGGCGTACCTAATATTGAATCTGGTTCTGATGTAGACCTGACAGAAGGCTATAACGTAACCAATACAGCGCCGGGTCACCCGGTCCAGTCTTTTTATGGTTGGGTAGTAGAGGGTATTTTCCAGGATTCAGCGGATGTAAAGAAGCATGCTACTCAAACAGGAGGAACCGGTCCCGGCGATCTTAAGTTCAAAGACCTGGACGGCAATGGAGTAATTGATAATAACGACCGCACATTTTTAGGCAGCTTTATTCCCAAGTTCAGCTATTCATTAAATCTTGGGGCCAGCTATAAGAATTTTGGATTGACTGTCTTTTTCCAAGGTGTTCAGGGAAACAAAATTTATAATGCCTTGAGAACAACAACAGAAGGAATGGTCCGTTTTTTCAACGCGGGCATAAGGGTGTTGGACGCATGGACACCAAGCAATACAAATACCGACGTACCACGAGCAGAATCTTCGGATCCCAACCAAAATGCCCGCCCTTCTACCCGATTCCTGGAAGATGGTTCTTATCTCCGCTTAAAAAATGTAATGTTGAGCTACACAGTTCCCGAAAAAGCATTAGAATCAATAACTAAAGGAGTTGTAAACAATTTCAGAATTTATGTATCTGCACAGAACATTCTCACATTTACAAAATATACAGGGTATGATCCTGAGGTGGGAAACAGGGTGCCTTCTCAAACACTAAACAATGGGATTGACTACGCGGTTTATCCCCAACCGAAAGCTTACCAGGTAGGTATTAACGTAAATTTTTAAATGAAAAAAAATTCAAAATGTTTATAAAACCTGATATTATGAATCGAAATATTAAAATAGGGGTTATTGCCGTTGTCCTGGTTACAGCAGTCGTGGTTGCATGTAACAAAAGGCTCAATGTGCTGGATAAAAATAATCCCACTACGGAAAGCTATTTTAAAACCGCTGCCGAACTTCAAAATGGAGTGAATGCTGTCTATTCAAGCATGCGTTCGGGCAACCTTCTCGGACGTGAATGGTTTTTTACACACGACATGAGAGGAAGTGAAACGGCTCCTGGTGGGTCACAACTTGAGGCTCCCCGGGCTGAATTATTGAAGCAGCCTTCTCCTGCACCTTCCAACTCCGTAATGACCAGTGTTTGGAACGGTTGCTATCAGATGATCAACAGGGCAAACCTTGTAATTCAAAAGGCTCCCGACGTAAAAGACAATGTCGCTCTCAGGGATGTTACTGTGGGTGAAGCAGAATTTTTACGCGCATGGGCTTATTTTGAACTGGCTTCCATGTGGGGCGATGTGCCGATATATACAGAGCCCGTAACTACAGCCGCCGGCTATAAGGCCAAATCCCCGGTGGCAGATGTGTACACCCTTATCATCAGCGACCTGACTGATGCTATTTCAAAATTACCTCCCACACAATCCCAGCTTGGCCGCGCTACCAAAGGGGCCGCTTACGCTTTGTTAGGCAGGGTGCAAATGCAAAATGGCGATTATGCTGCCGCCAAAACCGCTCTCCTGCAGGATTATGGCAAATATTCCTTAGTGCCTTTCCTGCATAATTTTGATGGCGACGTAAAATTGGGCACCGCGGATATTGCGTCAGGGCATGAGTTTAATGCAGAATCTGTATTTGAAGTGGCTTTTGTAGATAAAGGCGATAATAATTTTAACTGGGGCTACACCGGTGAAGGCGCAACAGCCGATGCCAGTGAAATGCGCAGCCAGGAGTATGGAATTGTTTGGGGGAATGTCGTTCCTTCTGATCGGATACTTGATGAATTTGAACCCAACGATCCGCGATACAAATTAAGTTTCTTTGAATCAGGCGATAAAATTATGACCTTCGAGGGCACTAAACCCGGCGTAGCGCTTACCGAAGATGGAATGAATGTGGCCCAAAGCAATCGCAATGGAGTAAAGCAAAAAAGGGTGTATCGTAAATATTCTATACTGGACTGGACCGATGATGGATTCCATCCTGATGGACTCAACCACCGCTTGATAAGATACGCAGATGTGCTGCTAATGCTGGCTGAATGCGAAGCAGAAGTAGGAACTCCGGCAGACGCAGCAAAATACATTAACGAAGTGAGAGCAAGGCCCGGTGTAAATATGCCGCCGGTAACCCTAACCACCAAAGAACAGGCCATCAAAGCAGTGATGCACGAAAGGGCAGTTGAACTATGTGGCGAAGAAGTAAATAATATCGACATTTTAAGATGGAGGAAAAAAGGTTATTATCCGTCTATTATGCCTGACCCTAAACCCGGCCAGGTGGATATGTTACCCATACCGGCAAGTGAAACTTCAGCCAATCCTCTGGTGAAATAATTATCCCAGGGTAATTTTAAAAAGATAGAGGCTATTGGGCAGCCTCTATCTTTTTAATAGCAAGCAATAAATAATAAAAATTTTTATTTTACTTAAATATTTAATACTTCACGAAATTTATTAATCTCTGTTCCTGTAATCTAAATGCCTATCTTTTGCATCATAAATTGTTGTAGTAAAAAAATAAATAAAACAGATTTATCTTTTAAGGGCATGGCTTTCTTTTTTTGCCTTTCGTTTCTACTTAATTCTTGCAAGGAAACCAAATCTCCCAATCAATATATGGTAGATTTGTTACAGGAATCAAAAATTGCCTTTTACAACCCCGAAAATCCTTTTTCACCGGAAGCCGTGGTAAAATATACAGACTCAGTGATTCAAAATTCTTCAGATGAAAATCTAAAAACGAAAGCGCTTACCCGCAAGGCTCATGCCTTGTTGGAACTGGGTGAAGAACAAAAAGCAATTGACATCTATCAAAAACTTTTACAAAAAACCGAAGGCGATCTCGAGCAGCGACAATCTTTTTTGAAAGAACTGGCCATCTGCTACTTAAGATTGGGTGAAAGGATGAATTGTATAAACATGCACAATGCCCAATCATGTATTTATCCCATTTCGAAAGAAGGAGTTCATCATGATAAATCCGCTTCAGAAAAAGCCATTGAAATTTATCAGCAGTTGTTGCTGGATAATCCCGGCGATTTTGAATCCAGGTGGCTTTTGAATATTGCCTACATGACTACCGGCGGCTATCCGCAAAACGTGCCGCCCCAATATCTTTTAAGAGTAGAGAACGATGATTCAATGCATATCATTAAGCCTTTCACCGATGTAGCAGCCAACCTGGGCTTAAATTTTAAATGCCAGGCTGGAGGAAATATAGTAGACGATTTTAATAATGATGGATACCCTGATATTGTAATTAGTAGTTGGGCGCTGGATGAACCGATGCATTTTTATAGAAATAACCGAAATGGAACATTTACGGATGTAACTGATTCTACCGGATTAAGTTCGTTAACAGGCGGGCTTTGCATGATGCAAACCGATTATAATAACGATGGCTGGAAAGACATTTTTGTGTTAAGGGGTGGCTGGAGAGGCCGGTTTGGAAATATGCCCAACTCCCTTTTAAGAAATAATGGCGATGGTACTTTTACAGATGTTACCAAAGAAGCTGGACTGCTGTCTTTTCATCCTACACAAACCGCTACCTGGGCTGATTTTAACAACGATGGGTGGCTGGATGTTTTTATTGGAAATGAAACCATACCCGGCGAAAAGCCTAACCCTTGTGAATTGTATCTAAATAACAAGAACGGCACTTTTTCTGAAGTCGCTGCCCAGGCGGGAGCCGATATTGTTGAATATGTTAAAGGCGTTACCTCCGGTGATTATAATAATGATGGATTACCTGACATTTTCATTTCTACTCTTAACGGAAAAAAAATATTGCTGAAAAACAAGTCTGCCAAAAACGGCGCACTAAAGTTTGAAGATGTGAGCGACGAAGCAGGCTTAAGTTTAAATAAATCGCGGTCCTTTCCTACTTGGTTTTGGGATTACGATAATGATGGATGGTTGGATATCCTGGTTTGTGGTTATGAATTCAACGGCTCACTGGCGATGTATGCTGCAGCAGAAAGTGTAAATGCGCCGTTGAATAATGCGGGCAAGGTTTTTTTATTCAGAAATAAGCATGATGGTACTTTTGAGGAAGTGTCGGCAAAAGTTGGGCTTAATAAAATTGCGTTTGCAATGGGGTCAAACTATGGCGACATTGATAATGATGGGTATCTTGATTTTTATCTTGGCACCGGCAATCCGTCTTTCAAATCTGCAGTGCCCAATAAACTATTTAAGAATATTAATGGTATCAAATTTTTGGATGTAACTACTTCGGCGAGGGTAGGAAACATTCAAAAAGGCCATGAGGTGGCGTTTGCCGATTTGGATAATGACGGCAATGAAGATATTTATATTAAAATGGGCGGCGCTTATGTGGGCGATGCTTATGAAAATTCATTGTACCTGAATCCCGGGCAGAATAATAACAATCATTGGATTAATATTTTGTTGGAAGGCCGTGTCAGTAACCGGGCTGCCATTGGTGCAAGAATAAAAGTTACTTTTAAGGAAAATAACAAACAGCGGTCGGTGTTCAGGGAAGTTAATTCAGGCGGAAGCTTTGGCGCCAATCCTTTAAAGCAGCATATTGGCATTGGCAGCGCGACTTTAATTGATGCAATAGAAATCACCTGGCCGGTAACGGGAAAAGTTCAAAAGTTTAAAAATATTGAACCCGATAAAAATATTAAAATTAAAGAAGGGGATAGTACTTTTAGTGTTTTCAAATTATCCCGGTTTGATTTTAGCAAAACACAGCGTCATCATTAACGGTCTTTATATGTTTAAATTGAAAGAACGCGATAATGATACAAATAATAAATAAGATTTTTTAAATTAAGCAATACATATTAACTATAAAAAACAAACAAAAATGTCAGTTATTTCAGGAAAAAAAGAATTTTTTAAAAAAATTCCGCAAATCAAATATGAAGGTCTTAAAAGCGATAACCCCTTAGCTTTTCGCTGGTATGATGAAAATAAAAAAATTGGAGGCAAGACCATGAAAGAGTTTTTCAAATTTGCGTGTGCATATTGGCATTCTTTTGTAAATAATGGCTCAGATCCCTTTGGCGAGGGCACCCATGTGTTTCAGTGGAATGAAAAAGAAGACCCTGTAAAGAGAGCAAAAGACAAAATGGATGCTGCATTTGAATTTATCACCAAAATGGGAATACCATATTATTGCTTTCATGACGTAGACCTGGTAGATTATTCCAACGATGTGGTGGAAAATGAAAAAAGATTAAAAGCTATCACCGCCTACGCCAAACAAAAGCAACAGGAAAGCGGGGTAAAATTATTATGGGGCACGGCTAATCTTTTTTCTCACAAAAGATATATGAACGGCGCCTCCACCAATCCGGATTTTAATGTATTGACTCACGCTGCAGCCCAGGTAAAAGCTGCGCTGGATGCCACCATTGAGCTTGGCGGAGAAAACTATGTGTTTTGGGGCGGAAGAGAAGGATATATGACGCTTCTGAATACGAACATGAAAAGAGAGCAGGAGCATCTTGCTAAATTTTTACATACAGCTAAA
Organism: Ginsengibacter sp.; assembly: GCA_051954975.1. Lineage (GTDB taxonomy): Bacteria > Bacteroidota > Bacteroidia > Chitinophagales > Chitinophagaceae > Ginsengibacter. The sequence continues at coordinate 1,133,857 of JBQCHE010000003.1, forward strand.
GATTATGCCCGCAAAAATGGTTTTAAGGGAACATTTTTTATTGAACCTAAGCCCTGTGAGCCCACCAAACATCAATACGACTATGATGCTGCCACAGTAATCAGCTTTTTACGCCAGTACGATCTAATGGACGATTTCAAATTAAACATTGAAGTTAATCATGCCACGCTGGCCGGTCACACTTTTACCCATGAATTACAGGTAGCTGCTGATGCGGGCCTCTTGGGCAGCATGGATGCGAACCGCGGTGATTACCAAAATGGGTGGGATACAGACCAGTTTCCTAATAATATTAATGAACTAACAGAAGCCATGCTCATCATTCTTGAAGCCGGTGGATTCCAGGGGGGAGGTGTCAATTTCGATGCTAAAATCCGCAGAAACTCGACTGACCCGGCCGACCTTTTTTATGCACATATTGGTGGCATGGACGCATTTGCACGAGCTTTAATAACTGCAGACAATATTCTGAAAAAATCTGATTATAAAAAGTTGCGCGAAGATCGTTATAGTTCTTTTGATAAAGGCAACGGAAAAGCTTTTGAGGAAGGCAAACTAACGCTCGAAGATTTAAGGGATCTTGCTGCTAAAAACGGTGAACCGGAAACTATTAGCGGCAAACAGGAATATTTTGAAAATATCATCAATCGATTTATTTAATAAAGTACACACGCTGTTCAATAAAAAGCCAAGCTGGTTTAACTTATAAACCAGCTTGGCAAAACCAAAGACTTTAAAAAACATTTTTAAGCTAAAGCCATTCGTATGCATTTCCTGGGTACAGTTGATATTTTGTTTGTGATATTATATCTTGTAATTATTGCCGGTGTTTCTATCTGGTCTATCAGAAAAAAAAGGGGGACTCCTTCTGACTATTTTCTTGCCAACCGCAATCTTGGCTGGTGGGTTATCGGGGCTTCCATTCTCGCCTCAAATGTAGGCTCTGAACACATCGTAGGCCTTGCCGGCACCGGAGCCACGTCAGGGCTTGTAATGGGTCATTATGAAATGCATTCGTGGGTGGTGTTGGTGCTAGGCTGGGTTTTTGTTCCGTTTTATATGCGTAGTATGGTATATACAATGCCCGAATTTCTGGAACGCCGGTTCAATGCCCAATCACGCCGATTGCTTTCAATTATCCAGCTTTTGAGTTATGTAATTGCAAAAGCGTCCGTTACGATTTTTGCAGGGGCATTGGTCTTTAATTCATTTCTTGGAGTAGATTTTTGGACTGGCGCCATCATTCTGGTTGTAATTACCGGTATCTATACCATACTTGGGGGTTTACACACAGTAATGTACACGGAAGCTATCCAGGCATTCGTACTCTTATTGGGCTCGGCCTTTTTATTGTTTATCGGATTGGATAAAGTAGGTGGCTGGCAGGGATTGCTGGATTCAGTTCCAAAGGAAAAATTAAATATGTTCCCTCCTTTGAGCGATCCCGATTTTCCATGGCTGGGCATCACATTTGCCGCGCCCATTGTTGGAATTTGGTATTGGTGTACCGACCAGCATATTGTACAACGATGCCTTGCGGGCAGGGATGAAAGGCAAGCCCGCAGGGGAACTATCTTCGCGGCCTATTTAAAGTTATTGCCCTTTTTTATATTTTTGGTTCCGGGATTAATCGCAGCAGCGCTTCATGCACAGGGAAAACTAAACCTCGAAATTAATGATGAAGCTTTTCCAACTTTGGTGAAAGCCCTAATGCCGGTTGGCCTTCGCGGTTTGCTGGCCGGCGGCTTGCTGGCCGCATTGATGAGCTCGCTCGCTTCGGTATATAATGCCTGCTCTACGCTATTCACAATGGACATCTATCAAAAAATGAAACCCGAGGCCAATGGCAAGGAATTGGTAAAAGTAGGCCGCATTGCTACCGGCGTGGTAGTTCTATTAGGTATGGCCTGGATTCCATTGATGAGCAGAATTTCAGGAACCCTATACCAATATCTTCAGAGCGTACAATCTTACCTCGCGCCTCCGATTGCAGCCGTTTTTTTATTAGGTGTATTCTTTAAACGAATCAACGGAACAGGCGCTTTAACCGGGATGGTAACAGGTTTTATAATAGGCATTATTAAACTGACTCTTGAATTATTCCAAAATGATTTAACCGGAATCCTCCATTCATTTGCCACTATCAATTTCCTTTATTTCTGTATTTTGTTATTCTTATTTTCCATCGCATTAATGGTAATTGTGAGCTTGCTTACACCAAAGCCTGATCCCGAAAAGATACAGGGGTTAACCTTCGCAACCACTGTAGCTGAAGACCGCGCCGCCAGCCGCGCTAGCTGGAACAAATGGGATGTAATATTATCATTAATTGTATTGGCAATAGTAATTTCTGTATTTGTTTATTTCTCACCGCTGGGTGTTGCCGCATAGCCGATGCCTGGTCAAAAATAGTTTGATGAAAAAATCCTTTTTATTTCTACTGTTTTTTATTACAGGAACATTTGCAGCGCATGCGCAAAAAAAATACGATTACCCGTTCCAAAACCCGGCGTTATCTATTGATGCCCGCGTAAATGATTTGGTTTCCAGATTAACACTTGAAGAAAAAGTAAACCAGATGCTCAATTCAACTCCTGCAATTGAGCGCTTGGGGATTCCGCCCTACGATTGGTGGAACGAGAGTTTGCATGGTGTTGCAAGAACAAAGTATCCTGTTACTTCCTATCCCCAGGCCATAGCAATGGCAGCTACTTTTGATGTGAAAGCGATGAAACAAATGGGCGACTATACTTCAGATGAAGGAAGAGCCATTCATAATGAAAGCCTTCGTAAAAAAGACTATAGCCGATACACCGGCCTTACCTATTGGACGCCCAACATCAACATCTTCAGAGATCCGCGATGGGGCCGCGGACAGGAAACCTATGGCGAAGACCCTTTTCTTACTGCAAGTATAGGAACTGCGTTTGTGGAAGGCTTACAGGGAAATGATCCCAAATACCTGAAGGCCGCGGCTTGCGCAAAACATTATGCTATACATAGCGGCCCGGAATCGTCGCGTCATACTTTTGATGTAAATGTAAGCAACCACGACTTATGGGACACTTACCTGCCTGCTTTTAAACAATTAGTAGTAAATGCGAAAGTAGCAGGCGTCATGTGCGCTTATAATGCTTATCAGGGCCAGCCGTGTTGCGGAAGCGATAAATTAATGGTAGATATTCTGCGCAATAAATGGAATTTTAAAGGCTATGTCACTTCAGATTGTGGCGCCATTGATGATTTTTACAAAACGCATAAATTGTTCCCCAATGCTGAAAGTTCAGCCACCGACGCTGTGCTGCATGGCACCGATGTGGAATGCGGTAACCTAACCTACAAATCTTTGATAAAAGCCGTACAAGACGGCAAACTCACGGAAAAAGATATTGATGTTTCTTTAAAAAGATTATTCAACATTCGCTTCCGCCTTGGTATGTTTGATCCAATAAGCATGGTAAAGTATGCGCAAATTCCGGTTACTAATCTTGAAAGCCAGCCGCATAAAGACCTTGCATTGAAAATGGCAAGAGAATCCATCGTGTTGCTACGCAATGCTCCCCTTTCAGGCCAAAAAAATAACCTCTTACCGCTAAATAAGCACCTTAAGAATATCGCAGTTTTAGGCCCCAACGCTGATAATGCAAATACTCAATTGGGTAATTATAACGGTCACCCTTCAGAAGTAACTACCGTTCTGGCCGGAATTAAAAGTAAAATTCCGGATGCACATGTTTTTTATTCACGCGCCACAGATTTTGTATCTACGGAGCAACCTGATTTTTCAAAGCTGATAGACAGTCTTAAAGACGAAGATGTAATTATTTACGTCGGAGGCATTTCTCCACGATTGGAAGGAGAAGAAATGAAAGTTCATACACCTGGCTTCAGCGGTGGCGACCGTACCAGCATTGATTTACCTTCCGTTCAAACAGAATTTTTAAAAGCCTTAAGCGCCACCGGCAAGCCGGTAGTGTTTATCATGATGACAGGAAGCGCGTTGGCAATACCATGGGAACAGCAAAATATTCCCGCGATAGTAAACGCGTGGTATGGTGGCGAAGCGGCGGGTACTGCCGTCGCAGATATGCTGTTTGGTGATTATAGCCCTTCCGGAAGGCTGCCGGTTACTTTTTACAAAAGTGATGATGATTTACCGCCTTTCGATGATTATTCCATGCAAAACAGAACTTACCGCTATTTTAAAGGAACTCCTTTATATCCTTTCGGCTTTGGCCTGAACTATACCAAATTTGTATATAGTAACCTGAAATTGTCCAAAACAAAAATTAAGAAGAACGAAGCCATCACCGCTGAAGTAACCGTTACCAATACCGGCAATATGCAAAGCGATGAAGTAGTACAATTGTACCTGACTCATGAATCAGCGCAAAACGTTCCTTTACATTCTTTAAAAGGCTTTAAAAGAATTTCGTTAAAGCCTGGTGCATCAGAAAAAGTACAATTTACTATTACGCCTGAAATGATGAAAGTGATAGATGAGGAAGGCAAAAGTGTTTTAAATGCCGGCAAAATTAAGATTGATATTGGAGGCTCATTGCCTTCGCCACGAAGCATTGAACTGGGCGCGGCCAGGCCTGTCACCGCGCAAATTATGATTCAATAATATTTGTGGCTTTACTGTAAAAGCGAATTAAATTTTTATTCTTTTTGAGAAATTGAAAACCGAATTGTAAAATAATTTTAAATAATAAAGACTAAATATCCATCATGCTGTTGTTAGGAGTAGATATCGGAACCTCATTTATAAAAGCCACTGTGGTAGATGCTGACACGCAAAAAGCTTTAGCTACCGCACAGTGTCCTGATTCAGAAAATCCAATAAAGTCGTTACAACCCGGATGGGCCGAACAATCGCCCGAAATGTGGTGGGAACAAACCCTGCAGGCGATTCAAAAATTAACCAGCTCCGGAAAATTTAACCCGAAGGAAATCGCCGCAATTGGCATCTCTTACCAAATGCATGGGCTGGTGTTGGTAGATAAAAATCAAAATGTTTTACGCGATAGTATTATCTGGTGCGACAGCAGAGCGGTTACGATTGGTGAAGCGGCTAACAACCGCATCGGGCAACAACATTGTGCATCCTGTCTTTTAAATTCACCGGGAAATTTTACAGCTTCCAAGCTGGCGTGGGTAAAAGAAAACGAACCGGATATATTCACGCAGGCTGATAAAATGATGTTGCCGGGCGACTTCATCGCCATGAAATTAACCGGGGAAATAACCACCACTTCCTCGGCCCTTTCTGAAGGCATCCTCTGGGATTTTAAAAATGATACGCTTTCCGGTGATGTGATGCAAACTTTTCAATTTGAAGATTCAATTGTCCCGGAAATAAGAAAACTGTTTTCTTCCCATGGAAAAATAAAGCCTGAACTTGCAAAGCAATTAGGCATAAATGAAAATGCTCAAGTAACCTATAAAGCGGGCGATCAGCCTAACAATGCGCTGTCGCTAAATGTACTTCAACCAGGCGAAGTAGCTGCAAATGGTGGTACTTCCGGTGTAATTTACGCGGTTACTGATAAATTACTTTCCGATAAATTTTCAAGGGTTAACAGTTTTGTTCATGTAAATCATACCACCGATAAAAAAAGAATTGGCGTTTTACTGTGTATTAACGGAGCGGCAATCATGTATAGCTGGGCGAAAAAGATTTGTGGCCAAAATCTGAGCTACAAAGAAATGGACAGGCTGTCTGCCGAAATAAAGCCAGGAAGCGAAGGGCTTTTTATACTGCCTTTCGGCAATGGAGCAGAGCGTATGTTGCAAAATAAATTGATTGATGCGCACCTTCAGCATATTGACCTGAATAAGCATACGCCGTCCCATATTTTTCGTGCGGTGCAGGAGGGAATTGCATTTGCTTTCAGGTATGGACTCGATATTATGCGCGAAAACGGATTGCATCCTACCATTATCCGCGCCGGAAAAGCCAATTTATTTCTGAGTAATGTTTTTATCCAGTCTTTTGTGAATGCAACAGGCGTGGCGGTAGAACTGTACGAAAATGATGGCAGCGTGGGTGCGGCCCTCGGAGCAGGTATCGGCTCAGGCATTTACACCACTTATGAAGAAGCTTATTCAAAACTTAAGCCGCTGCAAAAATACGAACCGGATAATGTTGAATTGTATGACGAATTATACAATAGCTGGAAAAAACTGCTGGAAGAAAAATTAAATTGATTTGATGCTTTTCGTTGCGGTTTTACAGTAAAAGGGAAATAACGGGAATTCATTTTTTGATTTTTTGCCTCAAAAATTTCCTGATTTCTTTCAAACTCTCAGAAGGAAAAGCTGATTTAGGAACCAGGAAAAACGCCCTGCTGTTAAAATATAAATGAAAAAAGCCAGCGCTTTCTACGAAATCAGAAAAATCTTTCCATGGCCAGCTTTTACTTCCACGATCATTCTCGAGAAATAAATGCTGCGGTTCGAAGCTCACCCTAAAACGGTCTTTAAACGTACTGGCCCTTCTATAAATAATTGCAGGAAGAACAATCCAGAATGCTATCATTAATGAAAACCATAAGGCGGAGCTCAGCAAAAAAGCAAGAGGATCAATTTTTTTTAGAAAATACAAAACAGCCGAGCTTATGGCAAAAACGTTGACAATAATAATCATTATCTTAATCTCATTTCTACTGAAAAAATGAAACCGCAAAGCCTGCAAAACTTTTGCCTTGTCATAAGTAAAAAAGGAAGACGTCATTTAAAACAAATGTACGATTGCTTTGAAAGTTCCGCGAAAAAAATCATACCGATACTTGTTTAATTTTTCGGCCGGGCTTTTTCAGAAGATCTCAATCCCTGAACGAAACCCATCAGGATTCGTCAATTTCAACTAAAAACTGTCGCAGACAATTGGATTTTTTTAGGTATTTCACATAAAAACAGCCTCAAACCCAGTAGAGAATGGAATAAAAAAAGAATATGGCTCTCCACAACAACCTATAAGTCCAGGCAGAATAAAAATCGCAGGTAAAGATTCGTTTGCTATATCCCCCAATCCCGGGATCAAAATATTTTCTCAAAAAATTGTTTCATTTCATTCCACGAGCGTTTATCTGCTTCTTCATTATATTTTATAGGCATATTATATTTTTCTCCTTTGGCCGTTGCCTTTGGATTGCTAAACGCATGAGTAGCGCCGGGATAGGTGATAAACCTGTAATCGACACCCGCTTCTTCCATCTCCTGTTTAAATTTTTCTACGTTGGGATTTTCAAATGGATCATCCGCGCCGTGGCAAACCAGGATTTTTGCTTTCATTTTTTCTTTATTGGGTTTGGCTCCGTCAAGACCACCATGAAAAGAAACCACGCCTTTGAGGTCTGAGCCAAGTTTAGCGGCATTTAATACTACAAATCCGCCGAAACAATAGCCTATCGCCCCTATTTTGGAACCTTCTGTTTGTGGATACTTTTTTAGATGCTCAATTGCTACATCCAGGCGCTTCTTCGCCAGTGAAGGCTCTTTGTAAATTACCGAGGCCAATTTTCCTGCATTTTGCGGATCTTCTACGGTTTTTTCATTTCCATACATATCCACCACCATGGAAATATATCCCAGGTTGGCCAAATCGCGGGCCCGTTTTTTTCCATAATCAGTCAACCCCCACCATTCATCCACTACAATTATTCCGGGTCGCTTTTCATTATTGGATGCGTTGTAATAAACGTAATTGAAATACTCCGTTCCGTCAATCTTGTAATTAAGCTTATCTTCTTTAATGTCCAGGTTATTATCTTCCATAGTTAAAATTTTTGTAAGATTATTAATGCAAATGATAATGTGGTTAATAAATGTAAGAAAACTACGCAACCTTACCCCCCAAAAAAATGGCCAGTGATAAAAATCACCGGCCTTGCTTACCTCTGAAACCACAAGAAAAAGTTTATTTTCCTGCAAATTTTTCGAATAAGGTAAAGTATAATTGATTAAAATTATTCTTACTAACCCTTGGATTAATCAGATTTATTGGAGTCTGTCCGGTCTTTAATAAAATAGGAAAAGGAAGAAAAGATGGGAACGCTAAATTAATATATATTTATTGATTTGAACAAATTTCTAATGCCTAAATTTGAAAATTTTTTATTTCCCGGTTAGCTCTTTCATGTATCTTTTTGATTTTGAAATTGTACCACCATTGCGGCGCAGTCTTTTTCATCATGGTATCGATGCCGCGCATGCCAAACAGGTTCCATGCCCCTTTCACTTTTCCCGTAAGCGAGCTCTGAAGCGCTCTAAGGCTCATGGCAAATCCGCTGTCAATGTATTCCATGTGATGCCAATAGCCCGCCGGCATAAACAAAGTATCACCGGGATTTAATATTAAATCATAACCGACAGCATATTTCAAAGCCGGAAACTTTTGGTAATCCGGTGTTCCATTGCCGTTATAATAATTTGAAAAATCCGCAAGACTCAGCACCTCAAAAGGCTTCCTGTAAAGTTTGTGCTGCTCCTCATGACGGAACAACAACACCCTTTTCCTTCCGCCGAATTGCGTGTGCAAAATGTGAGAAAGATCAATGTCAAAATGCATGTGGGTGATGGAAGTTTGACCGCCAGTAAAAAGCATCGGGTATTTTTTTACAAACCCTTTCATCAGGTGTTCGGGCCACGTAAAATCGTTGATGAGCTGGGGCGCATGGTCAAAAATGTTGAACAGGAAAATCCGCCATCCTGCCGGCCCCTTCTGAATCATATCAATATATTCGCCAAAAGTTTTATAATCATCGGCCGTGTTGATAGGCGTATACGCATCACTTTTTATGTTGTTATAAAGCCCTACTTTTTTATCGCCGACAATTTCCTTAAAATAATCCCACGACCATTTTTGGTAGGCAGGCCATTGTTTGGCCAGCCCGGTTATTACTACCGGCTTTTGAGCATGATAATAATTCCTTTTAAAATCTTCACCTGAAATATTTTCCACTCTGTCAACTGGTTGTAATTGCATGGTCCTTATTTGGAAGGGCAAAATTAGCCAATCCTTATTTTTTTTAACTGATTATTTCCGCTTTTAATAAACATTTCAGAATGGATGGCCCTGTAAGATGGACACGGTTAACTTACCTTTGAAGCTCACAAAATTGAGTCAGTGGCCATTCATTTTCATAAACTGGTTGTAAAAGATATCCGGAAAGAAACAGAAGATTGTGTTTCAGTTGCCTTTGAGATTCCCGAAGAAATAAAAGAGGAATTCCAATTTATTTCCGGCCAGAATATCGCGCTGAAAAATACCTTCGAAGGCGAGGAAATCCGGCGTTCTTATTCCATCTGCAGCGTTCCCTTTGAAAACGAGTTGAGGGTAGCAATTAAAAAGGTTGCCGCCGGAACATTTTCCACCTTTGCAAATGAACGGTTGAAAATCGGCGATGTAGTAGAGGTACTTCCGCCAACGGGAAATTTCTATACTGATATCAGGCCCTGTCAAAAACAAAATTATCTTTTTATCGCTGCAGGAAGCGGCATTACGCCCGTAATCTCACTCATGAAAACTATCCTGGCCCTCGAAAAGGAAAGTTGTGTAACGCTCGTATACGCAAATAAAGCGCTGGGCTCAGTTATTTTCAAAGAGGAGCTTGAAGCAATGAAAGATAAATACCTGCAAAGGCTCACCGTGCATTTTATTTTTTCAAGGGAACAGACTGAAAGCGATTTTAATTATGGAAGAATTGATGATAAAAAGCTGCAACAGCTTTCAAAACTGGTAAATTTTGATTCGATACATCATTTCTTTATTTGTGGTCCTGAACCGCTTATTTATTCCGCCAGGGATTTTTTGCTGAGCCGTGAGGTAGATGCAGAAAAGATACATTTTGAATTATTTTCAACGCCCACTAAAGAGCATACACAAATTTTTCAGGCGGCAGAACAAAAGACAGAAGAAGGCAGCGAGATAACCATGCGAATTGACGGGCACAGTTTTCAATTCAATCTTGAGTACAACGGACAAACCATTTTGGATGCCGGCCTCGACCTGGGCGCTGATCTTCCTTTTGCCTGCAAAGGCGGCGTTTGCTGCAGTTGCAAAGCAAAATTAGTAGAAGGCGACGTAGAAATGGAAGCCAATTACGGACTCGAAAAAAGCGAGTTAAAAGCGGGTTTTATTCTTACCTGCCAGTCTCATCCCCGCTCCGAAAAGGTAGTCGTAGATTATGACCAGGCCTAGTAGAGCCATAAATTTCTGCCATTTTTATTTTCCTTTTTTTAGCCTTTTCACCGGCAATTTTCCTTGTTGAAAATGGTAACTTTGAGATAAACCTTCCTTACTATGAGCGGAAAAGAATTGCAACATTTTGAGGATAAAATACAAAAGGAAATCCGGATTGAGCCCAAGGATTGGATGCCGGATGACTACCGTAAAATGTTGATACGGCAGATTAGCCAGCATGCGCATAGTGAAATCGTAGGTATGTTGCCTGAGGCCAACTGGATTACCCGGGCCCCCAGTTTAAAAAGAAAAGCAACGCTCATTGCAAAAGTTCAGGATGAAGCGGGGCATGGATTGTATTTATATTGCGCGGCAGAAACTTTAAATATTTCACGTGAAGAAATGACGGACCAGCTTTTGAGCGGACAGGCAAAATATTCTTCTATTTTTAATTATCCCACGCTGTCATGGGCCGATATGGGCGCCATCGGCTGGCTGGTGGATGGCGCAGCCATTATGAACCAGGTACCTCTTTGCCGGGCTTCATACGGGCCTTATGCGAGAGCGATGATTAGGATTTGCAAAGAAGAAAGTTTTCATCAAAGACAAGGTTATGAAATTTTATTGACACTTTGTTGCGGATCAAAAGAACAGAAAGCCATGGCGCAGGATGCGCTGAACCGCTGGTGGTGGCCAAGCCTGATGATGTTTGGTCCCAATGATGACGCTTCTCCTCATTCTGCCCAAAGTATGAAATGGAAAATAAAAAGATTTTCAAATGACGAATTGAGGCAAAGGTTTATAGATGTTTGCAAAGGCCAGGCAGATATTTTAGGAATTGACATTCCTGACCCTGATTTGAAATGGAATGAGGAACGAGGCCATTATGATTTTGGTGAAATTAACTGGGATGAATTTTGGAACGTGATAAAAGGAAATGGCCCATGCAACAAAGAACGGCTCGACGCCAGAAGAAAGGCACATGAAGACGGACAATGGGTTAGGGAAGCGGCTCTGGCGCATGCAGAAAAAAGAAAGAAAGAGAGTGTTTTAGAGCCCGATTAATTGCTTGGAAACTTTTGAGGTCACAAATTGCAACCTTGGAAATACAGTGTTATCGGCGGTTTCAACGTTTGAGGTCACAAATTGTGACCTCAAACGGCTTAATGGATTGCCAAAAAATCTGTAAATTAGAAAAGAAATACAATACTAATTTTAAAGAAATTTTGAAGGCTTTGAATTTATTATTAATCGAAAAACAGCAACAGGAGGATTTTTCTAAAAGAGAACGGACTGGTTTAAAAAAGAGAAAGTTGGACAAACTTAACCTTTAGAAAGGCCACAGGTTTTTATCTGTAATTAATTAATCAAAAAAATAAAATCCAATGAATTCAGAACCACTTTGGGAAGTTTTCATCCGAAGCAAACAAGGGCTGGATCATAAGCATGTAGGAAGCCTTCATGCAGCCGATGCGAAACTGGCGATAGAAAATGCGCGCGATGTTTACACAAGGCGAATGGAAGGCGTAAGCATTTGGGTGGTAGAGTCCAAATACATTCATGCTACTAACCCGGAAGAATCTGAAATCCTTTTTGACCCGGCAACCGATAAAGTATATCGCCATCCTACTTTTTATGAACTTCCTGACGAAGTAAAATATATGTAATGATGGCATGTAAACCTTTTTAGATGGACAGTGAAGCAATAAATATTGCCAAAAATGATTTAGCGGATTACACGCTATTTCTTGCGGACAGTTCTTTAATAATGGGTCACCGGTTAAGCGAGTGGACCGGCCACGGGCCTATGATAGAACAAGACATTGCCATCACGAATATCGCCCTGGATTTGATCGGGCAGGCACGAAATTTTTACCAATATGCCGCTGAAATAGTCAATGACCAAAGTGATAAAAAAATTACGGAAGATGACCTGGCGTATTTGAGAGATGCGAATGAATTTAGAAATTTATTGCTCACTGAACTTCCGAATGGAGATTGGGCGTTCACAATCACTAAGCTTTTTTTCTTTAGCACCTGGCAATTTTATTTTTATCAAAAATTGATCTTTTCGGAAGACAAGCAACTGGCCGCTATCGCTGAAAAATCGCTAAAAGAGGTTACTTATCATGTAAGATGGAGTGGCGATTGGGTCATAAGATTGGGCGATGGAACCGAAGAAAGCATAAAAAGAATGGAAAAAGCGATTGCAGATATTTGGCCTTATACGGATGAAATGTCTACCCCGGCTGCTTTTGAAGAGAGTTTACAAAATCGTGTATCCATTGACGTTAGTAAGCTGAAAAATGACTGGCTTGAAAAAGTAAAATTAGTTTTTGCAGAAGCTACTCTTCCTGTTCCTGAACAAATCTGGATGCAAAGTGGTGGCAAAAACGGTGTGCACACGGAGCATCTTGGTTATATTCTTGCCGAAATGCAATTCATGCAAAGAGCCTATCCGGGCTTAGAATGGTGAGAACTCAAATAAAAATTAAATGAACGAACAAAAAATAAATAACACGCGTCATTCCCTTTCTGAAATACGTGAGGTGTGGAATATTTTGAGTTCGGTCAATGATCCGGAAATCCCTGTGATATCCATTGTTGACCTGGGAATTGTTCGTGATGTGCAATTTCATGATGAAGCGTTGGAAGTAATTATTACCCCTACCTACAGCGGTTGCCCGGCGATGGATTTTATTACTGTACATATCAGGCAGGCGCTTTCAGAACATGGTTTTGAAAATATAAAAATTACGCATCAGCTTTCTCCCGCATGGACAACTGATTGGATGACTGATGAAGGAAAACAAAAATTAAAAGCTTTTGGAATTGCACCTCCCGTAGCAAAAGCCTTTGATAAAAATTATTTGGAAACCCTTGAAGTACAATGTCCGCATTGCCATTCATTCAACACACATGTCGTCAGCCAGTTCGGATCCACCGCCTGCAAAGCGCTTTATCAATGTAAAGATTGTGGCGAGCCTTTTGATTATTTTAAATGCCATTAAATATTTTACTGAAGAAATTATTTTTCATGCAGAAATTCTTTTTATGACAACCATTCTTTTCGAAATAAAAAATTCTATCGCTTTCATCACCTTAAACCGGCCCGAAAAATACAATGCCTTCAATCGTGAAATGGCTTTATTGCTTCAGGAAAAATTGGATGAATGTGAGAAGAATATTTCTGTTCGTTGTGTTTGCATTTCGGGAGCGGGAAAAGCTTTTAGTTCAGGGCAGGATTTGGCTGAAGTGTTGGATGAAAATGGGCCGCCATTGGATAAAGCGGTTTCTGAACATTATAATCCTATCGTACGCAAAATACGCAGCCTGAGCAAACCTGTTCTGGCAGCCGTTAATGGAATTGCTGCGGGAGCAGGGGCTAATATCGCTCTATGTTGCGATGTGGTTGTTGCTGCCGAAAGTGCTTCATTTATTCAGGCCTTCAGTAAGATTGGTCTCATCCCCGATTGTGGAGGAACCTTCTTTCTGCCCCGGTTAATTGGGTTTCAAAAAGCTTCAGCATTGATGATGCTGGGCGATAAAATTTCTGCAGAAGAAGCAGAAAAAATCGGAATGATCTATAAATATTTTCCTGACGAAGATTTTATCTCCGAAGCAGAAAAGATGGTCTTTCAATTATCAAAATCGGCCACCCGCGCCTTGTCTTTTACCAAAGAAGCCCTAAACAAAAGCTTTCACCAGGATTTAGAACAACAATTACAAACAGAAGATTTGCTTCAGCAGAAATCTGCTTCTACCAATGATTTTAAAGAAGGTATTGCCGCCTTTATCGAAAAAAGAAAGACCGATTTTAAGGGAGATTGACAATGAACCGGTTTAGAAAGGCTAGAAAAGTTTGGCGGTTTAGTAAATAAAAAAAATCACTTATTTGTTAGTTTACTGCAAAGCCAATTCAAATAATTTATTTACCGTATTCCAGTTCCTTGTAGTAGCGCTCACTTTTAATTTACTCTCAAAAAACTTATTAGACAATTTCGTTTCGCCATAGCTGTCGGGAATATGTAAATAGATTTCTTTCCCTTTAATTTCAAACCGATCCGGCAAAAAATCTGCTTCTCTTATTAATGCCGCTTTTTCTTTGCCTGGCGTTTCAGAAAGAAAGGTAGTATGAAGTTTTTTTACATCGATATTTTTTTCTTTCATAAAAGGGTTGCCTAAAATAATTTTTTCAAGCTCTTTGTTGGTTCTGATAATCACGGGCACTTCAAAAAGATATTGTTCGGAAATGGCTTTTTCAATTTTTTTAGCAAGTTGTATATCTGAAATGTTTGAATCGGTTTTAAAAATCACATTTCCGCTTTGTATGTAGGTTTTTACATCGCTAAAACCTAGACTTTCATATAATTTTTTTAAATCGGCCATCCGTATTTTCTTTTGACCGCTTACATTGATGCCGCGAAGTATAGAAATGAAAGTTTGCACCTCTCAAATATCTTCAATTTCCACTTATTTTTGTCTTTGAAGGCAAATTCTCCTTACCATTTATATTTCTTTTTTTCCGTTCATAAAAATCAGACGATCTTTTTTACTGGACCAAATGTTTATAAAGCCCAATGCCCATAAGGATTTCAGGGCTTTATTCCTCTCAATTGTCGCCAACTACTTTGAAAAAGCAGGTAGTATGTATTGCATAGTATTGTGAAACACCATATATTTGTATTGAAATTAAAGTTTCCTGATATAAATCCAGAAAAATGAATATCGATAACACAGCAAGCCAAATGCGAAAAGGGGTTTTGGAATTTTGCATTTTGTCTATAATAAAATTGGGTGAAGCTTACCCGAGTGATATTATTGATATTATGAAATCCGCTAACCTCAATATCCTGGAGGGAACGCTATACCCATTGCTAACCAGGTTGAAAAACGCAGAATTTTTAACTTACCGCTGGGTAGAAAGCAATAGCGGCCCCCCGAGGAAATATTTTTCATTAACAGAAAAAGGGGCAAAATTCTATGAAGAACTGGAAGCAACGTGGCTTGAGCTTGCAGGAGCGGTTGAAACTATCACAAGCAAAAACAAAGAGCAATAACCAACTTAACAACCAATAAACAGAATTAAAATGAAAAAGGTAATCAATATAAATTTTCAGGGAACGATAGTGCCTATAGAAGAAAGTTCTTATGAATTGCTGCAACAATATATAGAAAGCCTGCGTCGCTATTTTGCCAATGAAGAAGGAAGAGACGAAATTATTAACGATATAGAAAGCCGCATCAGCGAACTGTTCCAGGAACGGTTAAAGGCAGGGAGCACCTGCATTACCGATGAGGATGTAAATGCCATTATCCGGAATATGGGACGCCCCGAGGATTTTGACGAAGCAGAAAAGGGCGAACCCCAGGAAAATGTAGCCGGTGAAGGCGAAAGCGCTAAATCTTACAGATCATACCAGGGCGACTGGAGCTGGAAAGGAAAGCGTCTTTACAGGGATGAAAATAATAAAATATTGGGAGGCGTTTGTAGCGGTATTGCTGCTTACTTCGGAATTGACCCCGTAATCGTAAGAATTGTGTTTATCGTTTCCGGAATTGGATTTCTCGCGTATATTCTTTTATGGATGTTCGTCCCCGGAAGCAGCCAGGTTGAAAATGGCGTACGTAAGAGGTTGTATAGAAACCCCGATGGAAAGATTTTAGGAGGTGTGTGCAGTGGAATCGGAAGTTATTTTGACGTAAACCCCTGGCTGCCGAGGTTTATCTTTTTGATTCCCTTTATTACTTTCTTTTTCAGATGGGGACACTTTGGACCCTTCACCTTCCCCCATTTTTTAAGCTTTTCTTTTAGCCCCGGCAGTTTCATCGTCTATATTATTTTATGGCTTGTGATCCCGGAAGCAACGACTACTACTGAAAAACTGGAAATGAAAGGTGAAAAAATCGATCTTAATTCCATTAAAAACTCTGTGTTAAAAGAAATGCAGGAAGTAGGCGAAAGAGTAGGGAAAATGGGGAAGGAGATGGGTGAAAAAATAGGCAAGATGGGGATGGAGGCAGGCCATACAGCAGGTGAAAAAAGCGCAGCTATGGGTCGCGACATTCACCACGCGGCCTCCAGAACATCGGGCGCCTTAGGCAACATCATCATTACACTGCTCAAAATTTTTATGTATTTTATTTTAGGATGTGTAGCCCTGGTGGTCATTCTTGCGTTATTTGGCATCGCAACTGTAGCGATCGGATTATTCCCGTTAAAAGACTTTGTGCTTACTGATGGCTGGCAGAATTTATTTGCATGGGGAACACTTATCTTTTTTATCGCGGTTCCCGTAATTGGCATTATCACCTTTATCATCAGAAGATTTGCCCGCATCAGGAACTCAAACCGGTTGATGCGTTGGTCGTTTTTGAGCTTATGGTTTCTGGGAATTATTTGTTTCATCGGCCTGATTGTATCGGTAGGGCGCGATTTCAGAAGCATGAGCTCTTTGAATGAAGAGGTAATCAGCCTGCAAAATCCGACTGTGCAAAGCCTGGAAGTTATGCCTCTGCAGAACATTAATTACAGGCGCATAGGCTGGTTTAATTTTGAACCGTTCGGCGGGTACGGTTCAGCTGATACCGCATTTATAGGAAATGTAAAGGTCAGGATTACCAAATCACCAACGGACAGTTTCAGAGTGAGTATTGTAAAAATGTCAAACGGAAGAACAAGACGGGCTGCAGATACAACGCTCTCAAAAATCAACTATAACGTAAGCCAGGCTGATTCCATTTTAAGGATAGACAGAGCCATTACTATCAATACCACGGATAAGTTCCGTAACCAATTTGTGGAAGTAACTATTGCGGTTCCGGTGGGGCACTACATTAAAATAGATAAAAATTTCGGAAACGGAGATCGTGTCAGGTTTCAGGGATTTTGGGATGGTAGAGATTGGTATTTTTATAATAACGACAATGAAAACGACTATGATTTTAATTATGGAGAAAAATATATCATGAAAGAAGATGGCCTTTATACTTTGGATGGCAGGCGATCCAATTTAAACGATAATGAGTGGAACGATAATTCATCCGGTAATTCATTTTCTCCAAATACCCCCAATTCGCAAGATGGATATCGTTACCATCGCAATATTGACTCATTAAAAAATGTTCAGGACCAACAGATTCAGACGATGGAACAAAAGATGGATTCGGTGAAATCTGCGAATAAGAAAGAACTCGACAGAGTGAAAGATTCTCTGCAAAAGGAAAAAGACGAAATCAATCAAAAATTAGAAAAGTTGAATAAACGCACAGCTTATAATCAAAATAGCTGCGGTCAGGATAAGGAAAATTTGTTCACCTTCAGCATGCACATCTAGATTTTTGGGTGTTTAGTTGGGGCCCTTATGCAAATGCATGGGGCCTTTTTACTTTAAATCAATTTTCAATATAAAGTTTCGATTTAAAAGGTATTCTTTAAAAAGTGGACCGGAAAAATGAGGACACACTTGTTAAAGTTATTTAAAAGCCCTGTGTATATAAAACACTGGTTTTTAATAAGTTGATAATTCGCCATGTTTAAAAGACAGATACATATCATGTAAATAGTTCATCCCACGTTTGCATTTTACGAGGACGCAGACTAAATTTGCATGGTTTTTGCACAATTGAGTAATCAGAAATAAAATCAACATATATTCATCTTTTGAAATAAATTCATCTTATTTAAAACCAAACCGGTTTGCATTTATCCGAAGCGTTCTTATTACGTGAAATAATTATTTGACTAGAAAAAATTCTTTATGAAAAATATTCGATCAAAGAGCTTATTAACGTTGATTATAATTTTTTTTATAATTGGCTTTACCACTTCTGCTAAAAATATCATTGAATTCAAAGGCGATATTAATTATTCAGATTCTACTAAAGATTCTTCCGGAGTGATTACCACAATGGTTAAAAATCCTGCAAGGGTTGTTTATCCTTCGGCGCTTCACGAACACAGGGAAGAAAGCGCAGATTACATTAAACAATACGCTCACAAGCAAAGAGATTTTATCATGTATATGTTCAGCCGCGGAAAAAATTATTTTCCAAAGGCCGCAAAGATTTTTACTGAATTTGCACTTCCCACAGAATTGCAAGTGCTTCCCGCTTTGGAATCTAACTTTCACGCAGATGCGGTATCAAGCGCCGGAGCAGTAGGCTATTGGCAGTTTATGTCTGAATTGGCTCATGATTATGGCCTGAAGACAGGAAAAGTGGATGAAAGAAAAAATTTCACCAAATCAACAATCGCGGCTGCTAAGTTTTTTCGTGACCAGTTGGATTATTTTGATGATGACTTACTACTAGCCGTAGCTGCGTTTAACTGTGGCACCGGTGGTGTGAGATCGGCTATTAAAAAAGCCAACATTTCTGATCCGGATTTCTGGGATGTAAAACAATATTTGCCTAAAGAAACCCGGCTTTTCGTAATGAAATTTATCGCGCTTAATGTAATCTCTGCCAATTATAATAAATTTCTACATCGCAAACTTAATTTTGACGAACCAAATTTGTTGCAACTGGCTGCTACGGATTCTGTGGCGCTGGATAGCAATATCATGGCACAAAACCCCATGTAATATATCGATTCAGTTTTTGCGGTTATCTTTGAGCTATGCCAAAGATGAATTACAATGATGCTGTAAATTTTCTTTCAAAACTTACAGCCCGGAGATTATGGAATGCGATTAAAGTATACTCCAGTTATTATATCACATTATTTGTTAAGAAACCGGTTCAATGGGGCCTTCCGGTGTCGATTTCTTTTGAACCTACTACCTCCTGCAATCTAAGATGCCCTGAATGCCCGAGTGGATTGCGGCAATTTACGCGTGCGCGTGGCATGTTGAAAAAAGATTTTTTTACAAAAACAATTGACGAAATTTATAAGGATATAATCTACCTGATTTTTTATTTCCAGGGCGAACCTTACTTAAATAAGAATTTCCTGGAAATGGTTTCTTATGCGTCTGCTAAAGGTTTATACACCGCCACCTCTACCAACGGGCATTTTCTCTCGGATGAAATGGCAAAAAAGACGGTAGAAAGCGGTCTTGACCGTCTTATTATTTCTTTGGACGGCACTACCCAGGAAGTTTATGAACAATATCGCCGCGAAGGAAATATTGAAAACGTGATTGAGGGCGCCAGAAATATAGTAAAATGGAAAAAACAACTAAAGAGTAAAACGCCTTTTGTATTCTTTCAATTCCTCGTAGTAAAACCCAACGAACATCAAATTGAGGATGTAAAGAAACTGGCTAAAGAAGTTGGAGTGGATGAAGTTCGTTTTAAAACCGCACAAGTATATGATTATGAAAATGATCCTAATCAACTGATTCCTGAGAATCAGAAATTCAGCCGGTATAAGAAAGATAAAAAGGGACATCATATTGCAAAAAACAAACTCCAAAACCATTGTTCCAGGCTATGGGAAGCGAACGTAATTACCTGGGACGGAAAGGTAGTACCCTGCTGTTTTGATAAAGATGCTTCACACCAGTTAGGCGACTTAAAAAAAGAATCTTTTAAAGAAGTGTGGCGGAACAATAATTATAAAAAGTTCCGAAAAGATATTACGACAAGCCGTAAAAATATTGACATCTGCGCAAATTGCAGCGAGGGTTTGTCTGTTTGGAAAAAATAAAATTTTTAAATCCACAGGTCCGCTTACATAATCAAATTTTCCTCTGAAAACTTTTTAATCTTCCGTCAAAGACTATTCCTCTGACGCTTTTTTATTAGTATTTTTATTTAATGGATAGATTTAACAACCGCCTGCGTCAAATCCTGATTTTAGCAGTTATCATATTGATTGCTGTTCTTATCATCAGGTATTTTTATATTTTTATTCCCGGCGTGTTAGGCTCTATCACTTTATACATCCTCAGTAAAAAATCTTATTTTTCTTTAGTCGAAAAGAAAAAATGGCGACGCCAGTGGACTGCATTGCTTTACATTTTCGCTTACCTTATAATAATTTGTTTACCGGTGTATTTTGCGGTGGTTATCCTGGTTCCCAAAGTGGTAGACCTTTTTAACAACCCCGTGCAATTGATGGTAGCAGCAAAAACTTTTGCAGCAAAAATTCAAAGTGCAACGGGTATCGAATTGATAAATGGCGACAATCTGCAAACAGTAACGAAGAACCTTGCCTCCAGGGTTCCCATGCTTTTGACAGGGACAGCCAATTTTATAACGAATTTGCTTTTAATGTTTTTTGTGTTGTACTACATGTTGATTCACGGGCGAACGATGGATAAATACCTGGAAGAAATGATGCCTTTAAAAAATAAAAATCGTGAAATATTAAGCGTTGAAACAGATATTATGATTCGGGCCAATGCCATTGGAATTCCTCTGCTGGCGGTGATACAGGGGTTAGTTGCAGCTTTGGGCTATTTCATTTTTGGAATTAAAGATGTAGCTGTTTGGGGATTTCTCACCGGAGTTGCCTCTTTGATTCCCATCGTAGGCACGGGTGTCATTTGGGTACCGCTTACCATTTATTTATTTGCCAGCGGCCATACATGGCAAGGTTTTGGCCTTGGCATTTATTCTCTTGCTATCCTTACCAATATAGATTATGTGGCACGCATTACCTTGCTCCGGAAAATCGGAAACGTACATCCGTTGATCACGATATTTGGAATTATCGTGGGCGTTGGCATGTTTGGGTTTCTCGGGCTGGTGTTTGGGCCTCTGCTTATCAGTTACTTTATTGTGCTGGTAAAAATTTATCGCAATGAATTTAATTCTGTGCCGATATCTCCATTGCATGAAGAAGAACATCCTGTTGGAATAAAAAAATCAGGGCCCGAAGCAAAAAAACAGTAACCAGTTTTTAATTAATAATAGTCAGTGAATCATATTACTCATCTTTCAAAAGACAAGAAATTAAAAATATTAATTGAATCACAAACGCCTTTTATTTTAGAAAAAAGAAAAAAAGTATATCTGCGTTTGTGCTCTTCCATATTAAGCCAGCAATTAAGCACCACGGTGGCTAAAGTTTTATATAAAAGATTTCTTGAACTGTATAATGGCCGGGAACCGACAGCCCGGCAAATTTTAGACACTCCCGCAGAAACCTTCAGAAGCATTGGCTTTTCAAATGCAAAGGCATCGTACGTTCACAATGTTTGCCGTTTTTTTATAGAAAATAATATTACAGACGCACAATTGTACAAGATGAACAACGAGGAAGTGATTGCATTACTTACACAAATTAAAGGAGTGGGTAAATGGACCGTTGAAATGATATTGATGTTCACACTGGGGCGTGAAGATGTTTTTGCGTTAGACGACCTCGGCCTTAAACAAGGAGTTATCAGACTGTATAATCTTAAGGAAACGGATAAGAAAGTATTGATTAAAAAAATTGAAAAGATTTCTTCGAAATGGAGCCCATACCGAACGTATGCAAGCCGTTATTTATGGAATTGGGAAGACAATCCGCCGGAACTTTGAATTATATTTTATCATGGCAACTACGATAATAGTAAACGGACTTTTAATCCATTTTTTTATTTTGCTCTCCGGTGGTCTTCTTTTTTAATGAGCGGATTATTTAAACCATTTACTACATTATCCACTACCACAAATCCCGGAAGTTTGGAAAAAAACTGGGTGAGTGTTTTGCATCCGAAAGTTCGCACGTCAAAGCTGGGATCTAATTTTCTGAGATTAATTCCCAGCGTTGAGATATACGCTTCGTTGCTTTCATTGATGCTCATATCATAAGCCTTATTGATAAGCTTTTTATTTACGTTGGAAGGTGATTTTGGCTTTTGAGATTTTGCTTTTTCTTTTTTTTCGGTTGTTTCTGCGGGCTCATTTTTGGGTTCAAGATTTTCAACATACGTAAAAATCTCGCACGATTTTACAAAGGCAGAAGGTGTTTTTTCTTCGCCGATGCCCATCACAAAAATTCCCGCTTCTCTGATTCTCTTCGCCAATCCTGTATAATCGCTGTCGCTTGAAACAATGCAAAATCCATCTACCAAATCTGCATGCAAAATATCCATGGCGTCTATAATTAAAGCGCTGTCAGTTGAATTTTTGCCCGTGGTATATGAAAATTTTTGAATCGGGTTGAAGGCCATTTCGTTCAACTGGCTTTTCCAGTGATTCATGTGTTGCGTAGTCCAATCGCCATAAACACGCCGGATGGTAACTTTTCCATACTTGGAAGCTTCTTCCAGGACCAGGTCCATCATTTTTGATTGGGCATTATCGCCATCCACCAGCAAAGCGATTTTATTGGTTTTTACTTCCATAAGGTTTTTGTTATTACAAAAATAGGTTTAAAGATTCATAAAGGAATTTGTACGCAGTTTTTCTAATTTCCACATTTAAAGACTGTAATTTTATTTTTTTTAAATGAAAATTGAAAAATGAAAAAAAAGAACTGGTACCTGGTCGCTGTTTTGATTGGATTATTGCTCATAATTATACAAATCATTTATTTAGCCACGTCCGGTTCAAAAGCAGGCCAAATCAATATCTGGATTCAGCTTGTAATGATGGCTTTATACATTGCTCTTACCATCAGCAATTTTTTCAGCTACACGAAAGAATTGCGTAAAGAAAAAAATTAATAAAATTCAGTGCAAATTTTCAGCGAAGGCATGCAAAAAAAGTTATCGGTTTTATGTTTCCTAATTCATTTACATAGCGATTTTTATTTCTTATCATTAATGTGAATCTTTTATCTTTGGCACTAAACATTTTTTATGAAGTTCATTGTTTCCTCTTCTCAATTATTAAAGCATGTTCAGCAAATAAATGGAGTTATCAGCGCAAATACAGTTTTGCCAATATTGGAAGATTTTCTTTTTGAAATAGAGAACAATAAACTCACTATTGTAGGTACCGACCTGGAAACTGTTATGAAAATTCAGATGGAAGTGGAAGCCAAAGAAAACGGCCGTGTTTGTATTCCTGCAAAAATCCTTCACGATTCTCTGAAAAATATTCCTGAACAGCCTCTCACTTTTAATATCGATAAGAACAACGGAATTGAAATCACAAGTGACAATGGAAAATATAAAGTGATGGGCGAAAACGCCGACAATTTTCCAAAGGAGCCCTTGCCTGAAACCGCCCAATCGCTGTCGATGCCTTCATCAGCTTTGGTTACAGCCATTAATAAATGCATCTTTGCTACCAGCACTGATGAACTCCGCCCTGCAATGACCGGAATATTTTTTGAATTAAATTCCGGTGGGATCACCACCGTTGCTACTGATGCGCATCGACTGGTAAGATTTTCGCGCACCGATGTATCTTCTCCGGAAAAGGTATCTTTTGTTGTGCCCAAGAAGCCACTAAATCTGTTAAAAAATGTACTGCCGAATACGGACGAACAATTAACCATTTCTTATAATGAAAACCATCTGTTTGTAAAACAAGGTGAGATAGAGTTAGTGTGCCGTTTGATTGATGCAAGATTTCCGGATTATAAAGTGGTAATTCCTTCAGACAACCCGTATAAATTAACAGTGAACAAGAATGATTTTCAAAATGCGTTGCGCAGAATTAATGTATTTAGTAACAAAAGTACCAACCAGGTGGCGCTTTCTATTACCGGCAGCGAACTGCAACTTTCTGCTCAGGACGTGGACTTTAGTTTTGAAGGAAATGAAAGAATGGCTTGCCAATACAGCGGAGAAGACATGCAAATTGCCTTTAACGCAAAATTTTTAATAGAAATGCTGGGCGCTGCTGATACGCCTGAGATTATAATCGAATTAAGCACTCCTACCAAAGCGGGCATCATCAAACCAACAGAACAGGAAGAAAATGAAGAGTTGCTGATGTTGGTAATGCCGCTGATGTTGAATAATTAAATTGATACTTTGATTACTTAGTACGGAGTTGTCTTTCAATTCCGTTTTTTTAATTCAACATTCCTTTAATTTTTTATCGCGTCTTTTATCAAACAACTTGTGTATTTTTAATTCATTCAAATGTTGATTAATGAATTTCGTTGTCATACGTACTTTTCAAAATTATTTTAATGCTCACATTACAATGACGCGGCTTAGGAGCGAGGGCATTGATTGTTGCCTGAGAGATGAATTTACTGTGACGGTGGATCCGGTTTTGTCAAATGCGGTTGGAGGTATTAAATTAATTGTGAATAATAATCAACTTGAAGAAGCGAATAAGTTATTACAGCAATTCGATGAAGAATACCGCCAATCAGCAGTGTGCCCGCGCTGTGGCAACCGCACCATCGAACTGGTTCCCAAACAAACTACCGCCAATCTTGCAACGGCGGTTCTGACGTGGCTTTTGGGAAGCTATGCCATTTCTCCCAAAAATATTTACCAATGTTCAAGTTGTAACTACGAAAGTGAAACGTTGCCTGAAGTATTTAGCCCCGGCATGGAAGCGGATGAAATAGTACCGAATCAAAACTGATGAAAAAAATTGCGTTTATACCCGCCCGTTATGCTGCCACCCGATTTCACGGAAAGCTGATGCAGATACTTGGCGGCAAATCTATCATCCGCCGCACTTACGAAAATACGGCGGCCACTTTATTGTTTGATGATGTAATTGTGGTAACAGACAGCAACATCATTTTTGATGAAATCGTTAGCAACGGCGGACATGCCGTAATGAGTAAAAAAGAACATGAAAGTGGCAGCGACCGGATTGCAGAAGCTGTAGCAGATTTAGACGTTGAAATTGTGGTAAACGTTCAGGGCGATGAGCCTTTTGTAAAAAAGTCGCTCCTGGAAAACCTTTTAAAAGCTTTTGATGATGACGATAAAGGAATTGAAGTGGCGTCGCTTATGTATCCCATAGTAAACGAACAAATAATCAATAATCCTAATCACGTAAAAGTAACGGTGGATCAAAACAATAATGCACTGTTGTTTTCAAGAAGCGTAATCCCTTATCACCGCGATAAAAATATTGCTGCTCGCTATTATAAACATATCGGCATCTATGCTTTTAAAAAAAATGCCCTAATGAAATTTACCTGTATGGAGCCAACGCCGCTTGAAAAAATCGAGAAGCTGGAGCAGCTTCGTTATTTAGAAAATGGAATTAAGATAAAAATGGTGCTCACTGATGAAAGTCCGGTTTCTATCGATACTCCGGAGGACTTTGAAAACGCAAAAAAATTAATAGCGCTTTTTTAGAGTGGTTCATTTTACCTTTAGTACTCTTTTTGAAATCCTTAATTTTCGTTTAAATGATCGTTAGAATTATAAGTGGTTTCCTGCTGCCTTTACTATCCATTTTAATCTTTTCATGTAGCCAGCAGGATAAAATGGAAATAGAAAAATCCGCATCTGCCTTTGATATTAAGCAGGCTGAAGCTTCTGTTTTGCAGTCAAATCAGCATTTTATAAAATCTTACAAAGCAAAAGATTCAGCCGAAATGGCGCAATCATTTACGACCAATGCACGGCTCGTCCTGGCAAATCGCGAGCCCATTGAAGGAAGAAAAGATATCGGCCATTATTTTTCAGATCTTATCGCGTCGGGCTCTACCAGTGTAAAATTAACTTCGGTTAACATTTGGGGCGACAGTTCGATCCTCGTAGAAGAAGGTTCCTATTTGTTTTTAAACAGCAAGGGCAAACAGACGGATAAAGGATCGTACATCGCCCTTTGGCAGCAGGAGTCGGGTAACTGGAAAATTTATCGCGATATCTGGGCAAGCAGTATCCCTAAGTCGGTAATAGAAATAGATTCTGAGCGTATCAAACACTAAGCCTTTTTCTTGCTATAAAAAATTTTTGTTATGAAAACCGACGGGTATTTATCGTTCATAAAACCTTTGGAAAGGCTAATCACCAAAAAGGTGCTACAGGTAAATCCTACCATCGCTCCTCTAAGGCAGGAGCCCGAAAAAACGATAATATTCGTATATGAATATGAGCACGATGAAGTGGACTGCCGACAATTGAATTCTATTGAAGAAACCTTTAAATATCTTAATAGTTCAAAAAATGTATGGATAAATCTCGATGGCCTTAAACAGGCTGACATTGACCGCATCTGTGACCATTTTGGTATTCACCCGCTCATCGCTGAAGACATTTTAAGTTCGGGGCAACGCCCGAAAATGGATGAACTGAATCACCTGATTTATTGTTTGCTTAATATGCTCTACCTGAACCAAAATGATATTTCTGTAGAAAGCGAACAGATAAGTATTGTTCTCGGAAAAAACTTTGTAATTAGCTTCCAGGAAGATGCCACAAGAGATGTGTTTGATCTCTTGAGGCAAAAAATCAGGATGAAAGGCAGCAAGGTAAGAGAAGCAAAGTCAGACTATTTATTTTATGCGCTCATTGATATGATTGTGGATAATTATTTTGTGGTGATGGAAAAATTGGGCGAAAAAATAGAAGGCCTCGAAGAAGATATTATTCAAAGGGCTGATACGCGCACACTCGCAAAAATTAATTTCCTGAGAAAAGAATTGATTTTCTTAAAAAGAAATATTTCACCCGTCCGCGAAATGATAAACGGCATCTTGCGCAGCGAAACCGATTTGATTGAAGAAAAAACGGAGCGTTATTTTAAAGACATTTACGACCATATTGTGCAGGCGAATGAACTGGCCGAGAACTATCGTGATATGATGATTAACCTCCAGGATTTGTATTTAAGCAAAGTGAATCTGAAGATGAACGAGGTGATGAAGGTGATGGCGGTGGTTACTTGTCTTTTGGCACCGGCCACCGTTATTGGTGGTATTTTTGGAATGAACTTCGTAAAAATCCCGTGGCTTCATAATCCTTATGGCTTTTTTATCGCCGTTGGATTAATGTTGATCATTCCAATATGGATGATTTGGGTTTTCAAAAAAAGAGGCTGGTTTTGATGCTAATGCGGCGCTCTATTTGCTATTCCTAAAATACTTTTTACCTGCTGCAACGCTTTCATATTATTTTCGCGGAACAACGAAGCGCTCACTTCTTTTTTTTCACTTGCGGTTAAATGGAAATTCAATGGAGCTTCTCCGTCTAAAGTTTTCGGCACATACATGAACGAAACACGCTGAAGCTTATCACCAAAAGAGGATTTGAGGTACGAAAATTCATCGTCCTGGAAATAATCCTGTAGCGTAAACCAATTGGTTTGCATCATTGTAAAGGGATTAGTAATTATTTCCGAAATGCCGCCGATGTTATACCCCTTATCCCAGCTACCTTTTTTCCTTGACCTTACCTGGATCAATAGTACACCGCGCGTATTTTCATTGATCCAATCTTTAAAAACATTTAAGAAACGATAGGAGGTTTCGGCGCCCGAATTGTCGCGCAATCCGGCATCCATCACATCAATGATCGGACTGGAAGGAAGCCAAACCGCAGGCAGCACATACGGATATGTGGCATTCATCCTGAGCGCCGTCAACATTCTCAGATTCATTGGATCTTTATCCTTAAAAAATGCAGCGAAATCAATTGCATCCGGACCGCTTATTTGAGAAGTTGTGTCACGGAGAGGCGATTGCATCATAAAGCTGATGGGCTGTGACGAAATCATCATTTTTTTAAAATCCCTTGTAATAGTTGAGTTCAGAATCATTAAGGGAATCCTTGCCTGCTTTTCGTCTTTTTGATAAAAGCCTATAGGTTTGTCTAAAACAAAATCCGTATTGAAATTCAGTTTCTCTTCAAATGCATATCCCCGATCCTTAACATAACGGTAGTGGCCATACGAAAACTTTTGCGAAGGTGAAATCAGATCGCGTGTTATCAGGGACGAAAAAACCGGGTTCAGCAAGTCTTTTGAAATATTATCAAGATATTTTTTATTTAAAAGATCAATGCGGGCGCCATTCAATCTTAACCTGTATAATTCCCTGAAGTAAGCGGCAGCAAGCATGCCTCCTGAAGCACCGGTCATGAGCGTTGTTTTTTTCATTATTGCGCCCCCGGTGATGCTATCCACTTCCTGCAATACACTCATTGAAAAGGCTGCACTTCTAACGCCGCCGCCGCTGAAATTAAACAATACCATCAGTGGCTTTTCCTCGCGCTGGTTTTGTTTCCAGCGGTTCAGTATGTAAACCATATTGTTTTTATCCGCTTGCAATTTTTCGGGCGTGTTCAGCGATTCCAGGTTTTTGAAAGAATATTCCGGCCTGTCTTTTTTTGTGTAATCAAGGCCATACGCTTTGTTACGCGGATCTATGACATCGTATTTGTAAAGTATGTTTAACATAGTAAAAAGGAAAATAACGAATAATAAACTCCAGCTTCTTAAAAAATAAGAAAGCGCTCCCATCACAGATATCAGGATGGCGAAAAATAAAAGAATGCTTGCTGAGGCAGGAATCTGGAAAAAACGATTGTCAAGAAAAAAAGCAATAAACACCATAAAAATAAACGCCAGGAAAACGGACAGCATTGCCGAAAAATGATGCCGTTTAAAAATTACGTCTAAAAAATTCTGGCTGTAATGATTTACAGGCCTTACTTTTTTTACTTTAAACCTAATGCTCAGGTAATTTTTTACGGGCAGCCCAAAACTATCCGACACCACTTTTTCTTCAGCCGTTTCGGGTATTTTGTTTTCATCCAAATCTGTTAAAACAGTGGGTAGAGTTCTTATGATGGTTCTGTCAGCACCGAAAAAATACAGAAATGAAATTAAAAGCAGCAGGGAAAATCCGCCGGTAAATCCAAAGGCAATCAACAAAAATTGCTTCATCGGAATCAATTCTTTTACCCTGTCAAAATATAAAGCCTCTACGAAATAGACGATTAAAAATGAAGCAGGGATGATAGCATTGTTTAGGCAGTATTTTAAAAATGGTTTGGAACTGGTAGCCAAAAACCGGAATCTTCCGCTGTGTAAAATGAATGTTGTAATGTTCCAGCTCATGATAAAAACGCCTGCAGCCACGCCGGTGATAGCAGCGCCGGCCATGTTTACGGTTCCTAAATATTCAGGAGCAAGAAACAGCGTATTGGCTCCGAAAGAGCCCATGAAATAACCGGAAATCGTGAGAAACAATATTAACCATAGGATTAATAATACCTGTGATTTTCGGAAATGAAGCAGCAATAACTGAATCGGAAATGAATAATAAAAATTGTGAAATATCTTTTTCATTTTTTATTATTTCCTGGCGCTAAAAAAAGTTTGTTTCTACGATGGCTGGCCTCAGAATGTACATCATAAAGACTATTGACATTAAAAACATGATGGCTACAAACTGGTGAGCAACGCCAAACCAAACCAAATTATCGCCGTATGGTGAGGTAAGTACGGTTCCGATGCCGAGTAACACCTGCAACAAAACCAGCGCCATAGGTAGAAATTTTGTTCTGGAGAATAACGCACTTCCCCTGAATTTTCTTGCATACACTGTCCAGATAACGACCAGCACCAAAAGTGTATAGGCAAATCCACGATGAATAAACTGCACCATAATCCTGTTGTCTAAAAAATTCTTCCAGCCCGGCGACATTCTGTTTATAGAATCCGGCAACCATTGCCCGTTGATAGTGGGCCATGTGGGCGCAGAAGTTGCCGCATGCAAACCAGCCATAAATGCGCCATATATCAATTGAAAAAAAAGAATAATCAAAATGACCCAGGTAATATTTCGAAGCTGCCTATTATAATTTTTCATCGCAGAAGGAACCGAAATGCTTAAGGCAAACCAAAAAGTATAACACAACAATACCAGCGCTGCCATAAAATGAGTGGCTAATTTTATATGATCCACAAACAGCCGGTCAGGCACCAGGCCGCTCGCCACCATTATCCAGCCGATAGCGCCCTGGATCATTCCCAATAAAAACAAAATCACAAACGGGATGATCATATCTTTCTTAAATTGCTTTTTAATGAGGAAATAAAAAAATCCTACCAGGAATACCAGGCCCATTAATCGCGCCCAGTTGCGGTGCAACCATTCCCAGAAAAATATTTTTTTAAAATCGCTTAAAGAAAAATCCGCATGGATGTGGCGGAATTGGTCAGTGCTTTTATATTTTGAAAATTCGGTAACCCAATCAGCGTGATTTAGTGGCGGAAGCGCGCCCGTTATTGGATTCCATTCTGTGATGCTCAATCCGGATTCTGTAAGCCGGGTAATGCCGCCCAGTACAATTTGAATTACCAGCATACCTACGCCGATATAAAGCCATATAGCAATATTCCTGTTTGTTTTTTTCAATATGATCTCAGCCATCGATTCTGGTTTTGTAATTTTTGGATTTCTCTTATAAATAAAATAAACCCTTCAAAGGTAGCCACGAGCGGCATAGCTTTCCTATTTAGATGCTTTTAAAATTACATGTTGAAAACTTAATGAATGCTTAATTAAAAGTGATTGCTACTTTTGAACAAATTTTTCTGATTTGCTGCTTCCTTTTTTTCATAATAAATTTCTTGAAGCCGGTGTGGATGAGGTAGGCAGGGGATGCTACGCCGGGCCGGTATATGCAGCCGCTGTCATTCTTCCTAAATCTTTTTATCATCCTTTATTAAATGATTCAAAAGAGCTTACCAGGGAGGAGCGGATTGAATTAAGGCCGGTTATTGAACAAGAATGTTATGCCTATTCTGTTGCAAGTGTTTCAAATACGGAGATTGATCGTATCAATATTTTACAGGCTTCTTTTAAGGCAATGCATCTTGCTTTGAACAACCTGAAACGTACGCCCGAATTGCTTTTGGTAGATGGAAACCGTTTTAAAAAATATAAACAACTACCGCATCAATGCATTATAAAAGGCGATGGAATATATGCATCCATTGCTGCAGCAAGCGTGCTGGCGAAATGCTATCGCGATGAGTATATGGAAAATCTTCATGAAAAATATACCATGTATTACTGGAACAAAAATAAAGGCTACGGTACGCGTGAACATAGATCTGCTATCGAAGTGCATGGATTATGCCGGTATCACCGCAAAAGTTTTAATATTTGGCCGGCCTTTGAAACTGAAGAAGAAATTTGCCTGGATTAAAATAAAAAAACAGGGTATTTTTTGCTTTACTGTAAAATGAATGGCTGAACAGAATCGCCTTTCGCCATCCTTCTTCCAGGAACCAATTATGCAGCCCATTCTCCCAAACCTTCACGAAGTACTATCCAGTCATCGGTAGTGCAATCTATAACAGTAGATGGAATAATCCCCCCGGGGCCTCCGTCAACTACAATATCCACCAGGCTTCCAAAGGTTTCATAAATTATTTCGGGATCTGTAAGCTCTTCTACCATTTGCCCGGGAAGCGATGCGCTAAGAATTGGATTGTCAAGCTGCTGAAGAATAGTTTGACAAATCACATTATTGGGCACACGCAAACCGATCGTTTCCTTTTTACTTTTCAGGATTTTTGGCACCTGCTTGCTGGCTGGCAAAATAAAAGTATAAGGACCGGGAAGATATAATTTCAGCATCCTGTATAGAGGCGTATCAATACTTTTCGTATAATCACTCAGATGGCTTAGATCGCGGCAGATAAATGAAAGCTGCGATTTTTTCGGATCAATTTTTTTAATTCTGCAAATCCTTTCCACCGCTTTAGGGTGATGAATGTCGCATCCAAGCCCATAAATGGTGTCTGTTGGGTAAATAATTATTCCGCCATCTTTCAAACATTCAGTAACCTGCTTCACAATTCTGGCCTGGGGGTTTACAGGATGAATAGATAAGAGCATAAGGAAAAATTTAAACAAAGATAATTTTTATTTTGGCGTTCGTTCAACGCCGGCATATAACGCTGGCTTCTTTGAAATACAGCAATCGGCTATAATCTTTTACTTTTGCACCGATTTAAAAAACTCTTATGGCAATCATCACTCTTGGCACCATGGCATTTGACGCTATTGAAACACCTTTTGGCAAAATTGATAAAATTGTGGGCGGGTCGGCCACGTATGTAGCATATGCTGCCAGCCATTTAACTAACCCGGTTCAGCAAATTTCAATCATAGGAAATGATTTTCCGGAAGAAGAAATGAACGAATTAAAAAGCCGGGGCGTAGACCTGTCAGGTGTAGAGGTAGTTCCCGATCAAAAATCTTTTTTCTGGAGCGGCAAATATCATCTTGACATGAATTCACGGGATACGTTGGTTACCGACCTGAATGTGCTTGCCGATTTTAATCCCAAAGTGCCTGAGCAATACCAGGACGCAAAATATTTAATGTTAGGAAACCTAATGCCCAGCCTGCAATTGAGCGTGATTGAGCAATTGCGCACCAGGCCGGAGCTTGTGGTGCTTGATACCATGAACTTCTGGATGGAAACCGCAATGGATGATTTGAAAAAAGTTTTGCAAAAAGTGGATGTTTTATTAATAAACGACAGTGAAGCGCGCCAGCTCAGCGGAGAATACTCTATTGTAAAGAGCGCGAAATCCATTTTAAAAATGGGTCCTAAGTTTCTCATCATAAAAAAAGGAGAGCACGGGGCTTTATTGTTTCATGAAAATGAAGTTTTTTTCGCACCAGCTTTGCCACTTGAAGAAGTGTTTGATCCGACGGGCGCCGGCGATGCATTTGCCGGAGGCTTTATCGGGCACATTGATCACACGAAAAATATCAGCTTCGAAAATATGAAAACGGCCATCATTGTCGGTTCGGCCATGGCAAGCTTTTGTGTGGAAGCTTTCGGGCCGCAGCGTTTAAAAGAAATTTCCAGGAAGGATATTGATTTAAGATTAGAAGAATTTGTGCAACTGGTAAATTTTGATATTTCTCTTGTTTGATTTAAATATAAAATTAATTTCGGGCAATGCTTGACCTAATTGTACTTTATTTTCTAACAAAAGAAATCGGCAGGATTGCCTTAAGGAAAGGCCTTAAGCCAATCCGGTGGAAAATTTATACTATTGTTTCATGGCTTGTTTCCGAAATAATAGGATTGATTTTTGGCCTTATGATTTTTAAACCCGATAATATTTTTTCAATTATTATGGTGGCACTAACTTTTGCCATTACAAGTTATTTTATTATCAAGGCGCAACTAAACCGGCTGCCTGATAACAATTTCGATGATGACATCAACAATCTGGGTAGCTCTTAATACCGAACCCGCGGTTTAGACCGTTTGTATAACTCTCGCGGGAATAGTTCAATCTGCTGACTTTGTCCGGCTAAGCACTTCAAAAAAAAGCAGAAGATAGAGGATATAGATTTTATTTTCATTATTTTTAGCGACAAAAATTAATTTCTCTTGTGTGGTTGTTGAAAAACATCTTTCTTTCAAGAAATAAACGCAATTTTCGTAAACAGTTA
The DNA here is from genome assembly GCA_051954975.1 of Ginsengibacter sp. Lineage (GTDB taxonomy): Bacteria > Bacteroidota > Bacteroidia > Chitinophagales > Chitinophagaceae > Ginsengibacter. The sequence goes on from JBQCHE010000003.1 coordinate 1,167,291, forward strand.
CGTAATGTATTGGGATTTTCTCCCCGCCGGTTAAACTTATATCAAACAGCACTTAGTCACCGGTCGGTGCGCGAAGGTTCAGATGAAAATAATGAACGCCTCGAATACCTTGGAGATGCTGTTATCAGCGCCATAGTTGCTGATTATCTTTTTATGAGATATCCTTATAAAGATGAAGGTTTTTTAACGGAGATGAGAAGCAAAATGGTGAACCGCAATCAACTTAATGAAATTGCGGTAAAAATCGGCTTAAAAAAAATTACCCTCTTCAATCATTTTGATCATTCGCTGAAGATATCACAGATTTTTGGGAATACGCTGGAAGCCCTTGCAGGAGCCATTTATATCGATAAGGGATATGCTCAAACAAAAAAATGGGTAACGCAAAGAATCATAACGCCTCACTTATTTATGCAGGATTTAGAAAACCTGGATATCAATCAAAAAAATAAACTGTACGGCTGGGCAAATAAACATGGCAAAGTGCTTGAGTTTGAAACACTGGATGAAAGCCTTGAAAACGGCCGCAGACTATTCACGATTGGCGCAATGGTAGATGGCGTGCTGGTCGCCGAAGCCAAAGCATTCAATAAGAAAGATGCGAGCCAGATTGCGGCTCAGATAGCCATTGAAAAATTGCACCTGTCATGAAATTCGGAATCATAGGAAGCGGTAGCTGGGGCACAGCCATTGCCAAAATATTGACGGATAATAAAAATCACATTAACTGGTGGATTAGAAGCGATTCAAATATTAATAGTTTTAAAAAGCGCCGCTACAATCCTCATTATTTAAGCAATACTTTATTTGATACCGGCCTTTTAAATTTTTCCAGCAGCGCCGGAGAAGTAATTGAAAAAAGCGATGTGGTGGTGATCGTGATTCCTTCCTCTTTTGTAGCGGATATTTTACAGGCCCTGCCTGCGGATATTTTTAATGGGAAAAAGATTTTGTCAGCAGTAAAAGGAATTTTACCTGAAAAAAATATTCTGCTTAACCAATATCTTAAGAAACATTTTGATGTTGAATTAAAGAATTATTTCACCGTGCTGGGGCCTTGCCACGCCGAAGAAATAGCTGCTGAAAAATTATCGTATCTTACTTTCACCGGCATAGATGAAAAGGTCACCAAAGAAATTTCTTTTTATTTTAAAACGCCGTATTTAAATCCTGTTTGTAATTCAGATATTTATGGTGTGCAATATGCTGCGGTGCTTAAGAATATTTATGCCATCGGCGCCGGAATTGCGCACGGCCTTGAATATGGCGACAACTTTTTGAGTGTGCTTATTGCCAACAGCGCCGATGAGATGGCGGGCTTTTTAAGAAAATCCGGAATTGAAAATGTTGTGGTTGGCTCGATTGAACATCATGCGTCGCTGGAAAGCCAACAAGCACGAACCAACTATGCAGCTTCAGTATATTTGGGAGATTTACTGGTAACCTGTTATTCGCTGTTTAGCCGAAACCGTACTTTTGGCAACATGATTGGAAAAGGCTATTCGGTGCAGGCTGCCCAGCTTGAAATGAGTATGGTGGCCGAAGGATACAATGCCAGTAAGTGCATGTTTCTTATCAATAAAAAAGTGAAGGCTGAAATGCCGATCGCAGAAACCATCTATAAAATCCTGTGGAATGGATTGACGCCAGCCGATGGTTTTGAAAGAATCGAAAGCGTGCTGGTTTAAATAACTATTCTGAAATCTCATCAATACAACAGTTTGAAACCGGCCGTTACCATAGTCATTCTTTTAATTTTTTTTTCATGCAGCAAAGACGGCTTTATCACCAGTCCGGATGCTTCTTTATCCACCAGTTCAGATACATTGGCTTTTGACACCGTTTTCACTAATGTTGGTTCAATAACACAGTCTTTTAAAGTTTTCAATACCAATAATCAGAAATTGAAAATTTCAAGCATCCGGCTGGCAGGCGGCTCGTCTTCTCCCTTTAAGATCAATGTGGACGGGATAGCATCGCCGCAAATCGCTGACATCCAAATCAACAAAAATGACAGCATTTATATTTTTGTTCAGGTAAATGTTGATCCCACTTCTTCCACGCTTCCCTTTATTTTGAGAGACAGCATCCAGATAAATTATAATGGAAATAATAAATGGGTGCAATTGCAAGCCTATGGCCAGAACGCCATTTTTTATAAAAATAAAATCATTGATAAAAACACTGTCTGGACCAACACACTTCGCTATGTCATTTCAGGCAGCATAAAAGTGGATACAGGAAAAACATTGCAAATAGAAGCGGGAACCAAAGTCTACTTGCACGCTGATGCGTCATTTTTAGTAGACGGAACCTTAATCGTGCACGGCACAAAGAATGAGCCGGTGATATTTGCAGGAGACAGGCTGGATGCAGATTATAAAGATTTACCCGCAGGCTGGCCCGGGATTTATTTTGGCAACACCAGTGAAAATAATTTACTGGTGCATTCTATAATCAAAAATGCGTACCAGGGCCTGGTGGTTCAAAGTATCGTCGCTACGCCCGATCCAAAACTTCAAATCTCGCGAAGCATTATTCATAATATTTATGATGCAGGAATTATCGCAATCAATTCTAATATCCAGGCTGACAATTGTCTTGTTTTTAATTGCGGCAAAAATATCAGCCTGCAACATGGGGGACATTACCGGTTTGTCAATTGCACAGTAGCTTCATTTGGGAGCCTTTATATTTCTCATGTGGATCCGGTTTTGAGCGTTTATAATTATTTACCCGAAACAACCGGCAGCCCAACTTCGCCACTTGATGCAATATTTCAAAACTGTATTTTTTGGGGAGAAGGAGGAACTGTTGATAACGAGATTGTTTTGAATAAGCAGGGTTCATCAAGCTTTGAGGCCACTTTTGACCATTGTTTATACAAAGCGAAGGATGAAATTCCTAACGCCACGTTTATTTCTTCTATAAAGAATGAAGCGCCAATGTTTGACAGCATCAATATTTCAAAAAATATTTATGATTTTCATTTTAATGATCATCCTAATTCATCGGCAGTAGACGCCGGCATGGCGTCTCCTTTTCTGTATGATCTGGATGATAAAAAAAGGGACGCGAAGCCTGATATTGGCTGCTATGAGCAATAATTAATATTTTAGTATCAGAAAAAAAATCGCTTTATTTGTTCGTTTACTACTGAAACTATTCGTTGCCATCAAAATTAAAATCATCCACAATCATATCGGCGATAGAAAGTTCTTCTTTTGTTTGAGTAGTGGCTACGGCAATCACTTTCATGCCTGCTGCTTTTGCAGAACGAATTCCTACTACAGCATCTTCGAAAACCAAACAGTTTTTGGGTGAAATATCAAGCTGTGAAGCAGCTTTTAAATAAATTTCGGGATGCGGTTTTCCATTAATAATGTGAGATGAATTTACAATTACTTTGAAGTAGTGTTTTATTGGAAGATTCTCAAACATAAAATCAATATTTGGCTGAATGCCTGATGTGGCAATCGCCATTGGAATATTTTTTTTGTGCAAAATTTCCAGGAAATGCAGCAATCCAGGTACCGGCTTTATAAACGGTTTATAAATCTGCCGGTAAAGCGCTTCTTTTTCCAACGTGTATCTCGTGGATTCTTCTTCACTCATTTTTCTTCCATAAATGTATTCTATCGCGTCTTTGTTAGTTCGTCCGTTAATGTAGGCGTTGAATTCCTCAGGTGAAATTACCTTTTCGATATTTTTTAAATACGCTTCCCACGTTTTGCGGTGGAATGAGTTATTGTCTAGCAAGGTTCCATCAAGGTCGAAAATAACGGCTTTCGTATCGAACTTTTTCAGGATCTCCTTTATCTTTTCTTCAATACCTTTCTTTTCTGACATACTATTTGACTATTTTAAAAAGCTCAAAATTCGTGCAATTAGTGCTAAATCTTTACCAAATGGTTTTTGTCTGAATCCTTATCTTTATAAAAAAAAGATGAAAAAGATATTTTTTGCGGCCCTTCCCCTAATATTATTTTCTTTTGCGATTCCTTCGTCTACCTCCACCACAACAAAAGCGCCATCTATTTATCAATTTAAAGTTCCCGGCTTGCTTGGGGGAACAATAGATTTTTCAAATTTCAAAGGAAAGAAAATTCTGATTGTTAATACCGCATCTAAATGTGGAAACACTCCTCAGTACGACGACCTTGAAAATTTGTACAAAGAATACAAAAACCAACTTGTTATTGTAGGATTCCCTGCAAATAATTTTGGCAGCCAGGAACCGGGCACCAATGATGAAATCGCGGAATTTTGCAAGAAAAATTATGGCGTTACATTCCCGATGGCCGCAAAGGTCTCCGTAAAGGGCAACGATATGGCACCCATTTATAAATTTATAGTGGCTGATGCTGAAAAACACGGCTTTTCAGATCCTATTAAATGGAATTTTACCAAGTTTTTATATGATGAAAATGGCAATTTGCTAACCGTTTTTTTTAACGCAGATCGCCTGATTCCCAATAATCCGGAAGCAAAAGGGAAAGCTGCCTACGAAAAATTATTAGGCTATTTGAATCACTGATTTGAGTCAAAATTATTAACATTCAAACTTTTCGGAGAAGCTTCTTTATTCCAATTCATGCAATTCAATCAAATTCCGGCTGACGAAATAGTAAAAGATAAATTAAAAGATTTGGTTCGAAAAAACCGGCTTTCTCATGCCCTGTTATTTTTAGGAAAAGAGGGAAGCGCCGCGTTGCCGCTGGCCATTTCTCTTACCCAGTTTGTGTTATGTGAAAGAGTGAATAAGCAGCAAACGAACAAAAATGAAGGATTTTTATTTCAAAATGAAGGCCAGGATGAACGCAATAGCGATGTACTTAACGATAGCTGCGGCGAGTGTAGCTCATGCCTCAAAGCAAGCCAGTTAATGCATCCGGACGTACATTTTTCCTACCCGGCATTAAAAAGAGATTCACGGCACGACAAAGTATTAAGTACAGATTATATCGGCGAGTGGCGCGATTTTGTGCATCAATTTCCCTATAATAATGTTACTGACTGGCTAGACTATTTAAAGGAATATTCCAGGTCAAAAATTGAAAATCCCGTTAATAAACAGGGAAATATTTCAGCTTTTGAATGCGATGATATTTCCCGCAAGCTCAGTTTAAAATCTTTTGAAAGTGGTTATAAAATCCTGATAATGTGGATGCCCGAATATTTGGGAAAAGAAGGAAATAAGCTATTAAAACTTATTGAAGAGCCGCCGGCGAACACACTTTTTATTTTAGTAGCCGAAAATGAAGAGTCTATTTTACCTACGATTCTGTCCAGAACGCAGGTTATCAGAATTCCGCCTTTTACCGATGAACAAGTAGCAGCTAGTTTGATTAATCATTATCAGATTCAACGGGAAAGAGCCCTCCGTGTGGCTGCGGTGGCTGCAGGAAATCTGCGGGAGGCCTTACTGTTATTACAAAATTCAGAAGATGACTTTCAATCTCATGTCAGAAATTGGCTTAACCTTATCATGAAAAACAAGGTTGAACCGCTTTTAAAGTGGATTGATGAAATAAATAAGTTAGGACGGGAAAAACAAAAAGAACTTTTAAAATATTTTGTGCATTTACTGGCTCACGCTGTCAGAAGTTCTTACATTGAAGAACAACCATCGGCTCATCTTTCTGAAAGCCACCAGGACTTTTGTGAGCGAATTAACAAATTTGCAAGCTTTGAAGCCAAAGTATCTATGATAGAAGAATTGGAAAAGTCGATTTACTATATTGAACGGAATGCAAATGCCCGGATGCTATTTCATTCCTTATCTATCCGCTTTTTTCACATTATTAAAGATAATTCGGTAATTTTGGTTAACTGACAGAAAATACTTAATGGCCACAGAAAAGCCAGTTTACAATACAAGATTTCAAATGCCTTATTTATTACCGGTTTTCCAAGTGGCTTAAATACTTTTAAAGTAATTTACTAATTCAACCTTAAGTAATTCTGCGAATTTTTTAATCGTTTTAATCAATAATATGGGATGTACGAGTTGTGGAACCGGAAAACCAAATGGATGCAAAAGTAATGGAGGATGCAGTTCAGGCGGGTGCAACCGGCTAAATGTATACGATTGGTTAGCAGACCTTCCGATAGATAATCCGGAAGATTATTGCAAAATTGTCGAAGTTTCTTTCAACCAGGGAAGCAGGAAAGACTACTACAAAAACAATACAGGTAATTATTTTTCAAAGGGCGATATTGTGGCCGTAGAAGGAATAAGTGGCTTTGATGTGGGCACGGTGAACCTTTCCGGAGAATTAGTGCGGTTCCAGTTAAAGAAAAAAAGGCTTGATGAGCACACTTTTGACTTCAAAAAAATTTTGCGATTAGCTACGGATACAGATATTGCAAAATGGAAGGAAACCAAACTTCGTGAACGGCAGGTTTTAATTCGAAGCCGGGCGATCGCACGGCAATTGAATTTAAACCTGAAAATGTCAGAAGTGGAAATTCAGGCGGATGCGCGCAAAGCCACTTTCTATTATATCGCTGATGAAAGAGTGGATTTCAGGGAATTAATCCGTTTATATGCCAACGAATTTAAAGTTAAGGTTGAAATGAAACAAATTGGCGCCCGCCAGGAAGCCGGAAAAATTGGTGGAATCGGAAGTTGCGGACGTGAGCTTTGTTGCAGCACATGGCTTACAGATTTTAAAAGTGTTAATACAAATGCTGCTCGTTATCAGAATCTTAGCATTAATCAAACTAAATTAAGCGGCCAATGCGGTAGATTAAAATGTTGTTTGAATTATGAACTTGATACCTATTTGGACGCCCTGCAGTATTTTCCCGATGATGCTGATGTGATCGAAGTGGCGAAAGGAAAAGCCTTTTTAGTAAAAAAGGATATTTTTAGAAATTTGATGTGGTACACCATGTCGGAAAGCACCAAGCATTATCCACTGTCAATTGAAACTGTAAAAAGTATCAAAGCACAAAATCAACACGGGATAAAACCTGAGGCCCTGGAAACCGTTGAAATAGTAAGTGATAAACCAAAAGAAGTAGAACCGGAATTTGTAGATGTGGTGGGGCAAATCACATTAAAATCTTTAGAAAAAAATAATCATAAAAAACGAAAACCCCACGGCAAAAAGAACGAAGAAAATAACCCAAATATTTCAAAAGGAGTTTCGACTCAGAAGCATAAACACAAGCCCCCGCATAGTGGAAAAAATACCCGTAATAAAGACAGAAATCCGCCTAAGAGTTAACGGCGATTTATTCGAAAAGAAAATTTGTAGGAATTTGTTTCTTTACTGGGTCAACTATAATATTGGTGATTCTCGATTTCTTCTTTAACGATTTCAGGAACCATATATCGAATCGATTTTTTTTCCCTTACCATTTGTCTTATTTGTGAGCTGGAAATTTGCAACAACGGCGCATTCACTACTGTTCTTTGATCGCTTATCATTTCCCTTTTTATCTTAAATCCGGGCCTTTCATAGATTAGAAACGAAAAATTCTTCCACAAATAATCTGAGTTTTTCCAATTTTTTACATTCAGAAAACTATCGCTTCCGAGAATGATGGTGAAATGGAAGTCCGGGTGCCTTTCAGATAGATAAAGTAAAGTTTCCGCGGTATAGGACGGTTTCGGAAGCTTAAATTCTATATTGGAGGTCCGCAATTTTTTTTCCCCCTCAATTGAAAGATCGATCAGGTGCTTTCGGTGATTCTCGTTAAGAAGGGTTTCCTGCTTTTTGTACGGGCTCTGTGGAGAAACAACAAACCATATTCTATCTAAATCGGTGTAGTTTGCTATGTGGTTAGCTATGATAAGATGCCCGTTATGCACAGGATTAAATGATCCAAAATACAATCCAATATTCATTTCTTATTTTCTCAATTATTGATGACGTCAACGAATATTTGTGCCGCCTCATCTAAGCGCAGGCTTAATGAATATCCTGAGACCAGTACGTATATCGGGTCGCCAAGCGGAGCTTTTTTCCAAACCATGATTTCCTCCTCAGGCAAACATCCCATTTCCATTAACTTCAAAACGATTTCATGGTTCTCAAAAGACTTAATTTTTACTTTTGTTCCGGTTTTAACTTCTGATAATTTCATTTTGGGAAAGATTCCTCTTTTTTTAATTTATTCAAACTTCATTCACCTTGGGCTCAATTCTCTTTCACTATCACAATACCACCCGGTGTTTAAAACAGACTCTTTTGATAAAGTCAGCTATTGCTCGCATTTTCGCCGAAGAAAGGGTGACTTTTAAATCTCTTTCTTATATTTTTTGTACGGATGAATTTTTGTTAAAATTAAACCAAGAATACCTTAACCACGATACACTCACTGACATTTTAACTTTTAATCTTGAAGGTACTTCCCTGCCAATTGTTTCGGAAATTTACATAAGTGTAGATAGGGTTAAAGAAAACGCCGCCAATCTTGCCGTTCCATTTATCAGGGAGTTGTATCGGGTTATGATTCACGGAGTTTTACATTTATGCGGTTACCAAGACCATTCTCCAGACGAAAAATCCCTTATGCGAAAAAAAGAAGACTACTATCTTACTTTATTTTAATGTTCCACGTGGAACTGTCAATTCCCACGTTTCACGTGAAACGATTTTTAATCAAAATTTTCAATTCGGTACATTTGCACAATGTTTCAGGAATATGATGTTATAGTAGTAGGAGCTGGCCACGCGGGATGTGAGGCAGCCGCTGCCGCTGCAAATATGGGTAGTAAAACCTTGCTTATTACCATGAATATGCAAAACATGGCGCAAATGAGTTGCAATCCCGCGATGGGCGGAATTGCCAAGGGACAAATTGTGAGAGAAATAGATGCCTTAGGTGGATATTCCGGGATAGTCTCGGATAAAAGCATGATTCAGTTCCGAATGCTTAACAAAAGCAAAGGACCGGCGATGTGGAGCCCTCGAACCCAAAACGATCGTATGCTTTTTTCCCATACTTGGAGAATACTTCTTGAAAAAACTCCAAACCTCGATTTTTACCAGGACTCGGTAGTCGGCCTATTCAAAGAAGGAAATCAAATCGGCGGCGTAAAAACGGCGCGAGGTCATCTTATAAGGGCACGGTCTGTGGTTCTAACCAACGGAACTTTTTTGAACGGAATAATTCATATAGGTAACAGACAATCGAAAGGAGGAAGAATTGCTGAGTCATCGTCATATGGAATTACGGAACAATTGGTAGAGTGGGGATTTGAAAGCTCGCGGTTGAAAACCGGTACTCCACCTAGAATTGACGGTCGAAGCCTTGACTTTTCCAAAATGCAGGAACAAAAAGGAGATGAAGAAGTGACCGGCTTCTCGTTTTTAGACACACAAAAGCCTGAAAATCAAAGGAGTTGCTGGATAACTTATACCAATTCGCAGGTCCACGACATATTGAGATCCGGCTTCGATGAAAGCCCTATGTTTCAAGGCAGGATAAAGGGAATCGGTCCTCGTTATTGCCCAAGTATAGAAGATAAAATCAACCGGTTTGCCGAACGGGAAAGACACCAACTCTTCATAGAACCGGAGGGGTTTGAAACCGTCGAAATTTATCTGAACGGGTTTTCTTCCTCTCTCTCAGAGGAGATTCAATATAAGGCGCTGAAAAAAATTCCAGGATTAGAAAATTGTAAAATGTTCAGACCCGGCTATGCTATTGAATATGACTATTTCCCACCCATGCAATTAAAAAGTTCGCTGGAAACTAAATTGATAGAAAATCTCTTTTTTGCAGGGCAAATAAACGGAACAACCGGCTACGAAGAAGCAGCTTGCCAGGGCATAGTCGCAGGCATAAATGCTCATCAGAAAATCAACCGGCAGGAATCTTTTATCTTAAAAAGAAATGAAGCTTACATCGGTGTGCTAATTGATGATTTAATTAACAAAGGAACTGACGAACCATATAGAATGTTTACCAGCCGTGCAGAATACCGCACACTGCTCAGACAGGATAACGCAGATATCAGACTAACTGAAAAAAGCTTCCGCATTGGATTAGCTTCTGAGGAAAGAATGAACGCTGTAATAAAAAAGAAAAACGAAGTCGGGCAAATTTTTGGAATTCTGGATTCGGTAAAACTGGAACCAGCTGAAATAAATAAGTATCTTGAAATGAACTCTTCAGCGCTCACCGTGGACAAAGCGAAAATTTCTCAACTGTTATTACGACCGCAGGTAAATCTAAAAGATTTGATGGATACCGTTCCAGAAGTTAAAAAGCGGCTTTCTGAATTTTCTAAGGAGGCATTGCAACAGGCCGAAATTCAAACAAAATACCAGGTCTATATTCAAAAGGAAGAAGACATGGTGAAGAAATTGAGTATGTTAGAAGAACAAAGAATTCCAAGTTCTTTCAACTATGAAAAAGTCGCCTCGTTATCAAATGAAGCACGCCAAAAATTCCAAAAAATTAAACCGCTAACCCTTGGCCAGGCAAGTAGAATCAGTGGAGTAAGTCCCAGTGATGTTCAAATACTAATGGTCTATATGGGCTGCTGATTTTCGTGTATGCATAACCGTTATATTTTCTGATGTATGAATTTAAATTTTGAACCGCAATTGAAAAAAAAAGAAGTTTTTCATGAAGTAAAAACTTTTCTCAACTTAAATGGATTTAATATAGTTAACTCGGATCAATCCAGGCCATGGGGCGGCTTTTTTGTTATTGATGAAACGCAATCGCAAAAGTTTATAGACTTTTTTTTTAAAGATGTGGACGATTCAAAGAAACAAAGTAGTGGAAAAGTGAGTCCGAAAATTCTAATTGTGGAAAAAGGTAAAAGGTTGAGCTGGCAATATCATTACCGCCGTTCCGAATTATGGAAAGTAATCGGAGGCAGAGTGGGGGTGATTCAAAGTGAAACCGATAGGGAAACAGCTATTCAAACGAAAAATGTAAACGAGATAATCACACTTCAACAGGGAGAGCGGCATAGATTGATTGGACTTGATTCGTGGGGAATTGTAGCCGAAATCTGGAAACATACTGATTATAATAATCCAAGCGATGAAGACGATATTGTAAGGCTGCAGGATGATTTTGGAAGATAATTTTATCTCACTTTCCGCTTTAGACTTAAAAAAGGGCTTTCGATAAATTTCCATGATAACACAGCCAAGGGAAACACTATTGCCATAGTAAGAAGAAACAAAAAATATGGATTAACGATTCCTTTTGAGATTAAAATTTGCTGGACAGGGAATGAAAAAACGTAAGTTCCATAAGTAAAATCGCCATATTTCCCTGCATAGTTCAATTTACCTCTTATACTTGCAACACTGCTTATCAAAAGAGGGAATGCAATAAAATACAAAACATCCGTATGTGGAAATAAAATTCCAATGATGAGGCAAATAAAACTTAGGATGATATACACCCCTTGTTTCTTTTCGAACTTCATCTTTAGAAGATAAAGTGCGGCCGAATTCAAAAATAAAAGTGCATAAAAAAAAGCGCTTCGGGAAAGGTATGGTATCATCTCTCCGGAAAACAAATAGCGGTTAACGATGTATAAAATATTCAGCAGAAGAATCAAAAAAGCCAGGTAATTCGATTTATCTTTTTTATACAAGAAAATGATGGTCATTAGAAGATAAAGTCTTTCTTCCACGATTAATGTCCATAAAGAACCATTCACCCCTTTGTCGTACAATTCAGTAAATACACCTGGTAAAGAAAATTGAATACCAAAAAGAGGCATTACATTCCGGAAATAGGCATAAGTGTTCCCATTCAAAAAATATTCACTCAGTGGTATTTTGGTAAAAATTGGCCCTATAAGAAATATAGTAAAAAAGCAGAGTACGATTAACAAGGGTTGAATTCGCAAAAACCGCTTCCAAAGGTAATTTACCGGAGTAGGCGATTTAACAGCGCTTTTTGCGATTAGATAGCCGCTGATACAAAAAAACATACTAAGTCCAATGAGCGAAAAATTCACTCTTCCGCTGGTAATTTGGTTTAATGGATCTTCATTGTCTTTGGCAAGAAGAGCAAACGAATGGTAAAAAATAATGCAAAAGGCAGCAAAAACTCTTAAGAAGTCATAATTATTCTTGAACCGTTCTTTTAGGCGCATTTAAAATTTTGTCATCGGATTTATCAGGATTAACGAATTAAAAATATGGATATTTTGCGGTTCGGAGTTCAGGGTATAATTGATAGAACCACAGAGGCCCATATTTTCCGGAATTTAAATCTGACCTCTGATTCATTCTGTAGTAATTAAGGAAATAATCGTGTTTTATATTTTGGATTTGGCCTCCTGTTTACCGAAAACAGTAAAATCCGAACAATTGCAGAGGTTTATTTTTTAAAAAAAATACAGCAATTTGTAGCCTATCTCGCAGGAAATCATTTTTTAAATCCTATCCTTTGCCGGTCATTCCATTTTTTTTCCGCTGCCCTTTCATCTAAAAGGTTTTCCATTGCGTCATAAATCTGGCTTAATTGTGCATCATGTTCGCCTAAACGGTCTTTTATTTCCTTCATTTGTTCTTTCAGATCGTTTTGGCGATAAATTATTTTTCTTATTTCTACAAAGGCTCTCATAATGGCGATATTCATGCTTATTGCCTTATCGCTGTTTAATATGCCGCTTAACATGGCCACACCTTGCTCGGTAAAGGCATAAGGCAAATATCTTGTGCCGCCTCTCCCTTTTGAGGTTGCATTTTGCAACCTCACAGATTTATCAGTCTTTTTTGAGGTTACATTTTGCAACCTCAAAGAATTATCGGTTGCTTCGAAGGTTTCCATTTGATACCTTAAATCTTCAAACTCTTCTTTTGAAAGTTGAAACATAAAATCTTTCGGGAATCGTTTTATGTTTCTTTTTACGGCAAGGTTTAAAAATTTCGTTTCTATTTCATACAGGGCTGCTAAATCTCGGTCTAACATTACTCTTTCCCTTCTTAATTCATAAATCCGATTTTGAATACTTCGAATAATCATGCTCTTAGTTTTAATTCTCAAATGGCCTTTAGATGATTCGTGTTTTCTTCATGCTGCTAAATAACCTTGTCTTTCCATCGGTGTTACCCTTAAGCAAGCAACGGTTAAACCTTTTTTTCTTTAATAAAAAAACCCCGATTAAGGGGTTTGTGGTGTGGGGCGCACTAACGACATTGATTTTACTTGAATCAAAAATCATTCAAAACAGTTCGTGGTACTACGCAATATGCACCAATCAAGGCTTACACGAAACAGATGTAAATTCACATTAATTCAAAAACCTGTCAACTAAGCTGTCAACTATTTTGGCGAAGTGGAAACTTTCATTTATTTTTATGCTGAAATAAATTCTTACATGCCATGGGTGAAGTAAACTTCTACTTAAAAAAACCTGAACTTTCCACACGAAAATCTCTCATAGTTTTATACAAAAGCTATCACGGCAAACGGTTGGTATTTTCAACCGGTGAAAGTGTTTTGCCTAACAGCTGGAATCCAAAAAAGCAGCGATTAAAAAACAATTCCGCAACCACAAAAGACGGACATCAATACCTCAATGATTTTTTGACAGGATTACAGCATGAATGTGATAGCGTGTATGCAAAGGCGTTAACCCATGGGGTACCATCGCCGGAAACGATTAGGCAAGCCTTACATAATTTCATGAATCCTTTAATTGAAGGAGAAAAGGACGAGAAAACACCGACACTTTTTAAACTGATTGAGAGATTCATCAACAACGAAATAAAACACAAGGGCCGCGATAAAAGCATTAATACTATAAAAACTTATACAACCTGTAAGAAGCACCTTCAGGAATTTGAAAAGCTCCAAAAAACTAAACTGGATTTCGCTTCGATCACTCTTGATTTTTATTACCAGTATGTTTCATTTCTCAAAAAGAAAGGACTAGGTCAAAATGCAATCAGTAAAGATATTGCCATAATAAAGGTTTTCATGGGTGAGGCAGTTGACTTGGGATATACTAGCAACATGCAATACCTCAATAAAAAATTTGCCGTTTCCAGAATAGAAACAGATGCCGTTTATTTGAAGGAAAGAGAGCTGGTTGATCTTTATCGTTTTGACTTTTCTAAAAATAAAAGACTGGAGAACATTAGGGACCTGTTTCTATTTGGTTGCTTCACCGGTTTAAGATTTTCGGATTATTCAACCGTCAAGGCTGAAAATATAGTAAAAGATGGTCCAGATTATTTTATAAAACTGATCACTAAAAAAACGAAATCCCTTGTAATAATTCCATGCAATCCGATAGTATTGGAATTATTTAAAAAATACGATAGCAGCGCTAACAAGCTGCCCAAATCAGTAAGTAACCAAACATTTAACGAATACATTAAAGAAGCATGCAGGCTTGGAGGACTGACTGAGAAGGGAAGGTTATCTACACAACCGGATATTGAGTTGTGCGATTGCATAAGCTCACACACAGCGCGTCGAAGCTTTGCAACCAACCTTTACCTGGAAGGATTCCCGACATTGGATATCATGAAAATCACCGGCCATTCAACAGAGAAAGCATTCATGAAATATATAAGGTTTAATAAACTTGATGCCGCCAAGAGATTGAATGACCATATCAAAAAAGGATGGAGCGAAAAAATGTTGAGAATAGCTAGTTAAAAATTGATTCAGTATGATTTTAGAAAGTACGATTTTAGAAAAGGAAAAATTTATAGATCAGCTTTTTTGGTTTACTATCTTCACAAACAGACATTACTCCTATAGGATCTTGCAAAAGAAAAAACTATCTGAGCATGGAAAAGAGAGCGCTGAATGGTTTGCGTCTTTTCAAGAAGAATTTTCCGAAATGACTGAATTAGGGGGAGCCGTGATTGAAGATATTTTAAAACAAAAAGAAGCGCACCCGAAAAAAGACTTTGAAATTATTCTCGCTATCATACAATCTTATCTCAATACCCTTTACGATCAAGAGCGTACCGATATTGCAAATGAATCCTGGTTACCTTTACACCCGGTTATTTCAAAGATCCAAGAGACGATACGGCAAGTAATTAATACCAAAAACGAAAAAGCCAAAATGCTCACATTTGAATCTTGGTTTTTTGACAAGAAGGATGTTCAATTTTGCCTCTCCGCTCTACAAAATGCAAAGCCCGTAATTATCAACGAAAAATATGAATACCTTTTGGGCAAACGTAACAAAAGCGCCATTACAGCCTGGGTTTCAATATTACATAAATTCAATTACGTTCGCCATCCTGGCAATGAATTAACAGCGCCTATCATTAATGACAAAATAAAAAATCTTAACGTATCAGGTAAAACACTCAGAACACCTAACGGTAAGGCGTACACGCAATATATTAAAGACTTCCAGTTTCTCATTCCACGAAAAAAATAATCTTCCAACTTCCTTTTTGAAGTTATGGAAGTTGCGCCTTTATAATCTTTGCCATGTCAAAATTTAAGACATGGAAAAAACAGTATTGATTTCAATGCCGGTAGAGGACCTACAAAGTTTAATTATCGAGTGTGTGCGTACTGGCTTAAAATATACCCCACAGCCAAAATCAAAGTCACAAAAAACGAAACAGATTCCTGTTGATAAAGGCTTCTCTGTCAAAAAGGAGGTAGTTTCAAATGGATAATCCTTTTCAAATCATTGAGGAAAGAATCGAGCGAATGCAAGACATGCTTTCCAGGCTTCTTTTATTAACTGAAAGCCAAATTTCTGCTGAAAGCGAAAAAATGATTTCCGCTGCAGAGGCACGCAATTTATTTTCTCCAAAAGTTAGCTCTTCGACGCTGTATAGATGGTCCAAGGACGGGACCATAAAAAAATATCTGGTTGGTAAAAAGGTGTGTTATAAAAAATCTGAAGTTCAGGCCGCTGCAAAAGTTTTGAGGACGTATGGCCCGATAACAAAAACCTCTCACATGGAAATGCAAGAGGTCTGAAATAAATTCTTTACCAGTCGCCTGGTTGAACGTGTAAAGATAATAATTAAAGTGAAATATCAGGCTTCGATTCGCAGCAACACCACATTTTCAAGTATAAAATAAAGAAAAACAGTGATCCGGTTGACAAACCAGTTGACACTTACATAAAAACGCCAGTCGAGACTGAAACTAAACTGGCGTCAAAAAATTACAAAAACCAACGTGACTAAACTACAAAAATTATCCATCCAAAAAGATTCCAGCATTTCGAATGCCGATACGGCCGGCCCCACTCATAAGGTTATTGATTTTACATTTAATAGTTACCGTTTTATTCCTGGATTCCTTCGTGTTGATGTCTTCACTAATGAGATTGAAATAGCGACCATACTAGTCCCTGAAAAAGATTGGGTAAAATCTGAGAAAAGGAAAGTATCATGGATGAATTTGTTGAATGGTACATCAACACGCCCAAAAAAACGAACCCGCCCAAAAGTACTTCATTTAAAAAATCAATGCCATGAGCGCTGACCTATTGCCTGCCTGGCAAGAAATACAAAAATATATTGACAACGGAATAAGTGTCATCCCTGTGAGGGATAAGCCAGATTCGAAAGGTGAAGAAAAAACGCCCTACGGATCCTGGATACAACAACAAAAAGTTGCCTTATCCAAGTCTGAATTATTTGAATTAATGGACATTAAATACAATACCACTGCAGTCGGCCTTATTGGCGGCAAAGTTTCTGGCAATTTGGAAATTATTGATATTGATGTAAAGTACAAACAAGGTATTGACGCTACTTTGTTTACGGACCTGAAAACGCTTTACCCCGATATACTTGAAAAGGTTCGTATTCATAAAACACCATCCGGCGGCTATCATATTTTTTATAGATGCACAGAACCAGTGCCCGGGAACCAGAAGTTGGCTGCCCGTCCCAAAACTGCTGCAGAACTCCAGGCCAAGCCACGTCCAACAGTGGTTAATTTTCTTGAAACTAGAGGTGAGGCTGGATATGTTTTAGCGCCACCTGCCTTAGGATATACGGTATCTAAAGACGTCCCTATTCCTGTGCTTTCACTTGCCGAAAGGAATAGTATCATCTCTCTTTGCCGGTCCTATAATGAAGTAATCAAAACAGAGCCGGCCGTCTTCAAACCTAGTAAAGCCGATGACAACTATTATGACCTTAATCCATTTGAGGATTTTAACAGGCGGTGCGATCCAACTTCCCTAATGCAGGAATTAGGATGGAGCACTTTTAAGCACAACAACCATTTTATTTGGTACACCCGGCCCGGAAAAAGTAAAGGTGTTTCCATGTCTTTCAATTTACAAAAACGGTTTTATTATTGCTTCACCGCGAGTACTGAGCTCGAAGAAAATAAAGGTTATTCACCGGCAAACCTTTTGGCAGTCCTGAAACATGGCAACGATAAAAAGAGGCTGTATGCCGATCTAGTAAATCGTGGATATGGTATGATTAAACCAAAAGTCGAGCAACGATTAATTAAGGCCGCGGTGATTAATGGACAGCCATTGCCAAGCAATGTGAGCCAGGGGGCGGCGGCGGACCGTCAACAATTGGAGGCAGCGGACGAAAAAAAATATCCATTCAATAAATTTTGGTTTGATAGTGCGGATAAGGGGATAATAGTTGATAGATTTAAATTGTATACGGTTGCTTCCGGCCTTGGCTTTAGAAACTACAAAGGAAGTATAGTACAAGTAATTCCTTTTGAGTTATCAACCTCCGGAGCTCTCCAGGCGTTGGATGAAAAAAATGCAACACGTCACTTTTCCGACACACTAAAAAACTATATTAAAGAAGAGGATGCGGATTTGCATAGGGATATTTTTAATGCACTGGATGCCTTTTTAGAAAAGCATTCAAAGCATATTACGGCTAATTTACCGATTTTAAATATAGATGAAATCCTTACCGATTCAGTTGATACGGCTTTCAAAGTCTACAAAAATGGCATCATTAAAATCACTGCAGATACATACGAATTATTGCCGGTAACTCATAAACTTATATGGCGTCACAAAATAAACGATCGAAGTTTTAATTATCATGAGGGAGGATGCTATCTTGAGTTTTTAAAAT
Source organism: Ginsengibacter sp. (assembly GCA_051954975.1). GTDB lineage: Bacteria > Bacteroidota > Bacteroidia > Chitinophagales > Chitinophagaceae > Ginsengibacter. Next base: position 1,185,293 of record JBQCHE010000003.1, read on the forward strand.
TAGCAACTGATTGGAAAGCTAACAGTGATTACATTCTTTCCATTATCGGTTTTCTTGCCCACGAATTTAAAGATGAAACCGCCGGCTATATTACTGTCCTGACTGAGCAATGTGAAAATCCAAAAGATGGTGGTGGCGCTGGTAAAAATGTATTTTCGGAACTATTCAAATATACCACAGGTTTTTTAAATGTACCAGGCAGCCAATTGAAGCTGGATAAAGATTTTCTTCAGGTTTGGGGTGGACAAAATATACTGTGCATTTCCGATGTAGATAAAAAGTTTAAATATTCATTTTTAAAAGAGCTTTCAACCGGATCCGGGTTAAGTAAAGTGCTATATCAAAACATGACCACCATAAGTTCTGATGTAATGCCTAAATTTTTAATACAAACAAACTTTAGTTTCGAAGTTACCGATGGCGGGTTAAAACGAAGAATAAAGCCAATAGAATTTACTAATTTCTTTACAAAGGCCGGCGGGTTAGATGTTTATTTCGGGAAACATTTCCCAAGGGATTGGACAAATGAAGATTGGAACGGTTACGACACAGTTTTGATCGTTGCTATTCAATTATGGTTAAGAAACGGAAGAAAAATAGCAGATGCCCAATTAACTGAAACCGGATGGATGAAACAGTTTGAGCAGGTGCACAAAAGTTATGTTTGTGACTTTATTATCTCAAATATTGATTATTGGGTGCAAAAAAAATCAGTAGACGTAAGCGAAACAAAGGTGGCAATGGACCGATATATTGCTGAAAACAATATAAAGGAAGGCTTCACTTCTCAACAACTTAACAAAGCGCTTGAAGATTATTGCTTAAAGAAAGGGATAAAATTTGAGAGTAGAAGAAAGACTCGGATTAATAGTTTGAGCGTCACTTGCAGAGAGTTTATAAAAGATGAAGAATTACCTTTTTAAAGTATTTGTTCTCAATTTTTTGGGAACAAATACTTTTTTGGGAACGGCTTTTTGGAACACCTAACTTATTGTTTTTTAATTATTTATATTTCTTGTTCCCAAAATTCCAAAAAGATTAATAAAAGTAGCATAGAAGAAAAAGAATGAACATATAGCTTTTATATAGCTTGAGCAATAGCAAAAGAAAATATAATTATAAGTACAACAGTAAATAATCGTCAATTTCCGTCTTTTTTGGGAACAGTCTTATAAGTTATTCATTTAAAGGCGTTTAACAGTTCCTAAATATATTTTTTTTCCCGTCTGTGTTCCCCAAAATTTGAGAACAGGAACAAACAGAAAATTTAAGATAAGAGTGAAACCAGAGGTTTTCGGTGCCGGTAGCACGGGCAAAAACGAAGAATACCTCAATTTTAACTGCTGGAATATTAACGTAAAACGCAATAGCAATGAATATACCGCTCACTTATTGTCCGCGAATAACTAACACCCAAGATTTCTTTAAAGCAGAAATGGTTGTTTATATAAACTTGTATAAAGCGCCGGAAGAAGTGTCTCCAACCGGACTGAAACTAATTAAAATATATGGAACGCCAGGCGAAATGTATCATCATTTTACGAAAGGTTATATGACTCCAGTATTTGAAGAAACAGAGTACCAACTTCTGATTTTATGGAATCAGCCGCTGCAGGAAATATTAAACAGTGATAGGGTGTTTGACTTTTCTGCCTGGGATCGACAAAAAGATAAAATTATTTTAACGAGACACGAATTCCTAAGCCTTTTACCAGCGAGTTTAGGAGAAACCAAGCGTCCACCATCTTGTAAAAACTAAAAAACCCGTTTTCATAACTTACAACTAACTATAAATGATCAAAATCAAAGACCTTGAATATGAAACTCTAGGAGATAAATTAAAAGGACATCGTTTGGATAAAGGGCTGACACAAGCGGAGCTGGCAATTAAGACCGGAATTGAGCGTGCAACTATTGCGAATTATGAGACGGGAAGATCAGAACCATCCTTAAAAAAGTTTTTAAAGATTTGCCAAGCACTTGATATAACACAATTAAATTTAATTTAGTAATGGCAGCAGCAAAAGGCAATAAATATGCATTGGGAAATAAAGGCGGTCGACCTCCAGTGTATGAAAATGCAAAACAGTTGGAGAAAAGGATAAAAGCATACTTTACGTATTGCGAAGGCGAATACCATGAGGAAGAGCGGGAGCGCGTTGTTGGTAAAGGCGAGGATAAGACAACAGAAAAATATAGGATAAGCGTTTGTGATCGTCCACCAGAAAGACCAAAATGGACAGGACTTGCATTATTTCTGGGGTTTGATTCGCGTCAATCGCTTACGGATTACGCTAAAAAGGAAGAGTTTTCTTACCCGATAAAAAGGGCAAGTCTCACCATCGAAAATGTTTACGAGGAAGCATTGACCGGAATGAACACATCCGGGCCAATCTTCGCATTGAAAAATTATGGATGGCGTGATAAAACCGAGGTAGATAATACGATCAAACTGGGTACAGATTTAGAAGAAACATATGTTGGGTAAAGTTGCTTTTTGTCAACGTATAAATCAACTGTTTCAACTATTTCACCTGAAATGCTTTATAATAGTACATTTTATGTAGTGTAGTTCCCACTATAAGCCCATAATAATTTTCGTAACTTACAAATCCCTGCAAAGTATTTTACCATTGTACTTTAGCCTTATCAAATTAATTATTTAGACTACAATTAAAAAAAACACAATGGCAACATCAAGAATTTCATCCGGCGCAAATCAGGACAATACAGGAAGGGTAATTACTTTGGATTACCAGGCACCAGCATACGCAGCTACATTGGCTCCGTCAATTACTGCAATGGATACTGTTATTGGTCCGATTGCCTTAACCGGCGCTTTGACCTTCAATCCGTCAATTGCCAATTCTTTCATTGGTGATCGTTTGCGTGTCATGTTCACGAACGGTACAGGCGGCGCACTTGTCGTTACTGCAGGCGCAAATTGTAGCGTTTCCGGAACTCTTTCTGTTGCTGCAGGTAAAAAAGGCAGCTTATCATTTGTATTTGACGGCGCTACATGGGTAGAAGCTGGAAGAGCCGCAACTGCATAATATTTTAAAAACTCAATTTTAAAAATTTCTCACCATGGATCAAGCAATAAGGAAACTCGAAAACCAACACGAAAAGCACAAAAAGATAATTGAGCAGCGGGATGGTGAAAAACACTTTGAACAGGTAATGGCCAGAGAAAAGCAAGAGCCCGGGATTCATAATAAAGAGCACTGGAACGCTGTGAAAATTGGACAAACGAATGCCGATAATTTTATGTCCAAAGTCACCAATCATACTCATCCGGATCATGGGGACGCGCTCACAGCATATCGGGACAAATACAACGGATCGAGAGAAAATGTAGAAAAAGACCACATCGATAAGGCTGTAAAATTAATGAATGCGCCGGCGCGATATTTACCTAACCAGGCTTATGAAAATAATGTGTTTTCTGCATTCCAAATAAGAACACCTGAAGACCAGGCATTTCTCAATAAGTTCAAAGACTATATGGAAACAAAGTGGGCCGCGGTCGGATATGAAGGGGACGCGGATTTTTTCAAAGATTTTTGGGCGGTTCATCCCATGAGTAATCCTCCATCAAAAACACTCACTGAAGACGGACGGATTTTACCGAATGTAATAAAAAACTAAAGCCATGGGCGAAACTGAGAGACGCATTTACAGGCGCCAGATTAAAACAACCTTAAGCAGTGATCAAGAATTGATTTTAGATGCAATATGCAAGGCACAAAACATTAAAGAATCAGAATTCACCCGCGCTGCAATCATTGAAAAATTGGATAATATTTTTTCGGATGAAGTTATTGCAGAAGTAAAGGAAAAGGAGATATTCGAAAATATGAAAGGTTCATTGAATCAGTTAATTAAAAGCCACTCGAGATTATATTTCCAAAAAGACCAATAGTAATTTTTTTGACTTTTACCATCGTGGCCGGGAAATGGGTTAAGGTTTGCGACCACCGCAGGAACCGGCCACACTTTTTTATACTTTCAAAAACACATACATGAATCTTACCGGTGACCGTGAAATGAGTTGAAACCTTTGCCTAGGTACTGCATAAAGCGGCCACCACTTTTTTTAAATGCATGAATTCAACAAAAGTAAAAACTATGCAGTACACAACTAATCATGAATCGGAGGATTCGATAATTCCTTCTGAGGAGCAAATCGCTAAAATGAAAGCCGATTTAGAAGAGACAGAAGCAAAGCTGAAAGCGCTAAAAGAGGCATATGATAAGGCCCTTAATGAGTTTAATGAAGCAAAAAACAGGTTAGGAACAAAACTTATTAGAAGCGGATGGAATGCAGCAGTGGAAATTGCTAATATTAGCAATAAGCTGGAAAAATAAACTTATCTGCCTGAAATCGAAAAACAAACTAAAGGGTTATTTATGGATTTAGAATTATCACCTCAAATAATTGAGTTTGCAGAAAAAAATAAAATCAATGGTTATTTTGTCGATACCGTGATAAAGACAGCTCAAGAGTTGAAACATACTTATTCTTTTGACGATAGTCTTTTTCCTACCATAGTTTTAAGCTTTGTCGGCAAAAAGCAAAAAGAAACGATTACAGAGGCAGTAGACCAACTAATGAAAACTAACCAGAACATTAACGAAGAATACAGCGAGCCGGCAACACAGTCCGATTTTGGTAGAGTTCCCGCTAATATCCGTTCAAGGTTTCCTGAAAATACAGAGGGATGGAAGGTTAAAGATATTATCATTCAACAAAGATGGATCATGTACTTTGACAGCGTTGTAAAATCAGGCTCTTTGCTTCAACTGGTAGGTAGGATTATAAACATATTCAGGCCACAAATTTTACAACCTTAACCTAAAAAAATGCCCGAGATAGAAGACATTGCACCAATCAATTTTAAGAGCGCACCGATTTCGCAAATAGCTCGCACCATAAATATTACTACACTCCCGGCGCCGGCAATTCAAAAGAATCCTTACGAAGGGAAAATTAAATCATTCACACCGGATAAAGGGCTGTACAAAGGTCCTCTTGGTACTCCGGTTATGCAGGATATCACATTTCAAAGTGTTACTTATACAGATCCTGTAAGTGGTGCGCTGAAGAAAACCCCTGAAATAAAAATGATTAATGTGCTATTCAATGTTAATCATTCTTCTATCATTGTGAAAACACAAATACAGGGACGTACCGGAACCGTGAAAGAATATATCGGGGAAGATGATTGGCAGATAACTATTAACGGTTTGCTACTTTCCGATAACGGGCAAACTCCCACAAAAGAAATTATTGATTTAAAAAACATGGCCCATAATTTCAAGAATATGAAGCGCACACGTGCAGCCGTTCCTGTTATTTGTTCTTATCTCAATAATCTTGATATTTTCAGTATCGTTATTGAAGATTTTGCAATGGAGCAAGAGCCCGGGGGATACTCAAAGCAAGCATTCACCATTACAGCAATTTCTAGTCAGGACGTTTTATTGCAGATACTATAACTTCAATATTCAAAACAACACTATCATGGATCAATTTTCACCCGAAACTTTCTACTTTCTTATTGTAGTTTCTTTCATTATCTGGGTCGTAATTTTATACACTATTATCAGCAATGCAACGTATAGTAAAGAACGGCGCCAAATGGCAGAATCGCAATTAAAACTTTTAGTAAGCATGGCCCGGAAGATGGGAGTTGATGATAATGAGATAAAAAAAGATATAGGTATTGAGTAAGCTCATCTTGTAGCGTTTTTCGTGATAATTTCCTCCAAGTCTTTGCGGAGGTATTTTATGTTTCGGCCGGTCTCAGTGGACCATGTGATTGTATTTTTTTTCCTCCGGTTTCTCAGGCTGCTTTTACCAAGTCCGGTAATCTTCATAGCCTCCTGTTCATCCACCCATTTATCAGCGATTGCAGGTTTTGCTATCATGCTTTCAATCTTATCGAGCTTTGCCATTATTTGCTTAAAAGCTTCACTATCTGTTGTCATTTCCATTTTTTTACTAAAATTAATAAAAATATTTTCAGTTTATTGTACATCATAATGTAATAATTATTACATTTGCTATCATTAACAAAAAACCAAAGTCATGAAAAAACAGAAATCTAAGAAAAAGAAGCGTGTTGTTTATTGTTCACTTAGGCCTGTCGTACTACCTCCCATAAACCCTCGACTTATAAACGTACGTCTGCATTCATTTGACGCAGTTTCAGATCAAAAAACACAGAGTTGAGTAAGTTGTTATAATTTTTCAAAGCCACCTACAACGTGGCTTTTTTTGTATTAATTATTACAATATGTCAAAGTTTATTCTATTTTTGTTATATGACAAAAGCAAAACAACAGCCTGCAGAGGCAGACGAAAAGGAAAGAACCACATTTTATCTTCGAAAAAGTGTCTCTGAAAAATTAAAATCCCTTGCCTTCCAATCCAGGCAAACTAATACGGCGATTTTAGACCAGGCGCTTACTGATTATTTTGAGAAATGGGAAAAGAAAAACGGAAAGATCCCGACCAGGTAAAAACGGCTTATAGTACGTATGGTATACACTAAGTGTAATAATACAAGATTATGCTTTTATCTGAGTGGATCCGATAAAGATGAGAAATAAGTTGACAACTAACTTTAGGAGCGCGTGAAATTTAAATAATATTCCTCGTGTTGCTCTTGGAAATCTCGGAACAATGAAATTGTTTCTGAGATTTCGTTCGACATTTTAATTTCATCAATGATTTCTTTTCCCTGCACTTCTTTTACCTCCTCCATTTTCTGAAAGATTATTTTGAAATTGTTTGCGGTTACTGTGTTTGGCTGCATAATTAAAATACTATTTTTTTACCAGTTTGAGATTCAATTTGTAATCTAGCTTGGGAAACGTTATTTTGATTTCCACAATACCGGCACACAAATATATCATTTTTTGGATACGGAATTGCATTAGGTTCTGCTTTAGCATTTTTATCAAGCTTAGCTTGTATTTTTGTCTTCCTGTGACATTTTGAGCACTCGACATCAAATAATGCATTGTCAACCTTTTGTTGGGTTGGCTGAGGAGGTTGAGGAAGCCCGTTTTGAATATGAAACTTAAGAATTTGAGATTCGCAAGTCTCCATTATCTTATAAATATTTATGCCCTCAAATGACATTCTCAATAAAGTGTAGTAACGAGTAATTGCATCATTTAAATCTCTATTTTTTGCATAGTCAATAATTTGTAATCCCATAGACTCCAAGTCGGTAATTTTTATTGACCTGCTATGAGTTAACCAATCAGAATGTTTACAAAGTTTTTCAGCAATATCTTCAGCTCGTTTTTCCTTTTCTGCTTGGGTGACCTTTTGGCCAGTTGAAGAATGCTTATCCCAAAATTTGAATTTGTACTGGCTTAACCACTCTCTTACAAGTTTCTTTGAAAAATCTTGTGCATTTTCGCAGTGTTGAATTTCCCCAGGCGATATGTTTTGCAAAATTGGTATGTAAGCAGGGTTTAACTTCCCGCTTGTCACTACATCCTCTTTAATTTTCTTTAGTCCTTCCAAAAATGCATCTGCTGAAAACCTTTTATTTAAACTGATTATTTGAGCATCAATTGGTCCTAATGAAGAAGATTCACCCATCAATATTTCATCTCCAGCCATCGCAAAAATCGTTCCTGCGCTTTTTGCTGTTCCGGGAATAATTATTCCAACATGTTCATAACGGCCTCTTATTAGCCGAACGATATCTTCAACAGCTTCGGCAATTCCTCCGTTTGTTTCTAAAATTACATCAATTGCTTTTCCGTTTAAATTAGATAGTTGGTCCTGAAAAGGCAAAATATCAGAAAAATCAAAAGCAATCGGAGCATTGTTTTTATTGTTCACATCACTTGCGTAAACAATTATATCTCTTCCGCCCCTGAGTTTAGAAATTTCCTTTAATTGCCTTTTCCGTTCTGTAGTTAACTGATTAAAATTTAAATTCTTATTGAGGTATTCACTGTAAATTCCCATAATAAATTAGCTTGTTGTCAACTGATCTGTCAACTGTTAAAGATAAAAACCCTATAAGTTATTGATGTTCAATTCTTATAGGGTTTTTTATTGTGGTGTGGGGCGGGATCGAACCGCCGACACAAGGATTTTCAGTCCTTTGCTCTACCGACTGAGCTACCGCACCAACGGGCGGCAAAAATAGAATTATTCATTTAAAATAAAAATTCCTTTTTTACCCTGTTAATTTCCATATTCACAAAGAAATTTAATCCTTACAATTTTTAACTGTTCCCACGAATAATTCCCATCAGCTAATTCCTCTTTTGCTACTTCCAGGCTGGACGTCTCACATCCTTTAAAATAATCTATGATTTCTTCTTCTTCATATTCTTCCATCAGGTCTTCAATGGCATAATTGAGATTAAGCTTTGTCCCGCTGGCAACAATGGTTTCCATTTCTTCCAATAGTTCTGTTAGCTTTAAGGTGCGGTTTTTCGCAATTGTTTCAAGCGGCATTTTTTTATCTACATTCTGAATAATAAAAATCTTATTATTATTTCTGTTTACTACGCTTTTCATTACAAAATCATCCGGCTTTTCAATTTCATTTTCTTCAACATATTTTTCTATCAACCTGACGAAAGGTTTCCCAAATTTGATAGCTTTTCCAACGCTCACCCCCTGGCATTTTTCTAATTCCTTAAGCGTAGTAGGATACAGCGTAGCCATATCTATGAGGCTGTTTTCCAAAAAAATTACAAAGGGTGGAAGATTTCTCTTTTTGGCTTCCTCCTGGCGTAATTCTTTTAACAGTTCCACAAGCCTTTCATCGGCCGCCCCTGCCTCGCCGGTTTCTGAATTATCCTCCTCCTCGTCTCCGTCTGTCTCAAAAACATGATTTAAGGCGATTTTAAACGATACAGGTTTTTTCAGAAAAGATTGCCCCTTGTCTGTGATTTTTAAAACGCCGTAATCCTCTATGTCTTTTTTAATGATATCTTCAAGAAGCATTTGCCTAAGTAAAGAATTCCAAAAATGTTCATTCTTGTCCTTCCCCGAACCGAATTCCGGCATTTCTTCATGGCGGTACATTTTAATCTGCGGGTTCAATTTGCCAATGATTACAGGAATCATATAAGTGATAGGAAATCTTTCTTCCAGGGCCTTTATTGCTTTTAAGGCAATGATAACTTCATCTTTGGCCTCCACCAGCTCTTTCGGATTTTTGCAATTATCGCATTTGCCGCCGCAGTTATCTTTTTCATATTTTTCACCGAAATAATTCATTAGCATCTTGCGCCGGCAAACTGCGCTTTCAGAATAAGCCACTGTTTCATTGATTAACTGGGCGCCTATTTCCCTTTCACTAAGCGATTTATCGCGCATCAGGTGTTCCAATTTCGCTACATCTTTATGCGAATAATAAAGCAAACACTTTCCCTCCAAACCATCCCGGCCTGCACGGCCCGTTTCCTGGTAATAATTTTCGATTGATTTCGGAATATTGTAATGAATTACGAAACGAATATCAGGTTTATCAATTCCCATCCCAAAGGCGATGGTTGCCACAATTACCTGGATTTCTTCGCCTAAAAATTCATCCTGTCTTTTGGCCCGCAGCTTGGTATCCAGCCCGGCATGATAAGCGACTGCTTTTATTCCGTTCGCCATCAGTGTTTCCGCCAATTCCTCTGTGGTCTTCCTGTTTAATGTATAAATGATGCCGCTTTTACCCTTATTGTGTGAGATGAATTTTACGATGCTTTTTATTGCCTGGTCTTTCTTCACCTTCGGCACCACTTCATAATATAAATTGGCCCTGTTGAATGATGAGATAAAAATTTCGGGGTTACGAAGCCCCAAATTCTTAATGATGTCGCTTTGTACTTTAGGCGTAGCCGTGGCAGTAAGTGCAATTACGGGGCGCGAAGAATCAATTTCATCCATCACTTCCCTTAGCCGCCGGTATTCAGGCCTGAAATCATGGCCCCATTCACTGATACAATGTGCCTCATCTACTGCAAAAAAAGAAATGTTTAATACTTTAAAAAAAGCTACGTTTTCTTCCTTTGTCAAGGTTTCCGGCGCAATATATAACAATTTGGTATTGCCGGCTATCAGATCGTCTTTAACTATCTTTTGTTGTCCCTTATTTAAAGAGCTATTTAAAAAATGAGCGATATTATCCGTGCTGCTATATCCCCGTACCAAATCGACCTGGTTTTTCATCAGTGCGATCAGGGGAGAAACAATAATAGCGCAGCCATCACTAATGATAGCCGGAAGTTGATAACATAAACTTTTGCCGCCTCCGGTAGGCATGATTACAAAAGTGTCTTTTCCCGAAAGAAGACTCTTTATTATTTGCTCCTGCGGTTCTTTGAACGAGTTAAAACCAAAGTGTTTTTGAAGTTGCTCTTTCAGCAGTGTATTGTTAGCTTTTTCGCTGGTGGGATGTGTTTTTGGAACTTTGGATTTGGGGATTTTTGGATTTTTAGTTTTTACTGTGGACATTTTTTTTCTTTTCTACTATTCAATCTGAAAAAGTTGTCAAAGTTACTTCTTTAATTGAAAAAGTGGTTAAGGTTAAATGTGCTTAAATTGCACATTTGAAGCTATCATGGGTTAAGGTACGAAGAATTTGGATTAGTAATACAAAAACCTTCTCTTTGTTCATTAATCATCTGGAGCTGTCAGGAAACCTTTTATCAATATAAAATTTTTAAACAATAAGCGTTTTTGGCTTAATTGAATGGCTAATAAGATAATAAACACCGGTAAACAAACAATTATTGCAGAATCAGATTCTGTGGCGGCTCTTTTGGATAATATTAACGAAAATTTTGAACAGGCTGTATTAAAGATTTTTCAATCGAATGGCCGGCTCGTCGTGAGTGGAATAGGAAAAAGCGCCATCATAGCTCAAAAAATTGTAGCATCTCTCAATAGTACGGGTACGCCGTCTGTATTTTTACATGCCGCAGATGCGATCCATGGTGATATTGGTATGATACAACCTGAAGATGTGGTGATGGTGATAAGCAAAAGCGGAAACAGTCCTGAAATTAAAATTTTAGTTCCTCTAATCAAGAACTTTGGAAACTGCCTTATCGCAATTTGTGGAAATATGCAGAGCTATCTGGCAAAATGTGCCGATATTGTTCTGGATACCACAGTTAAAAAAGAAGCATCTCCTTACAATCTGGCACCTACAAGCAGCACTACGGCGCAGTTAGTGATGGGTGACGCTGTTTGCGTTTGCCTTATGGAACTTCGCGGATTTAAACCGGATGATTTTGCAAAGTTTCACCCGGGAGGCACCTTGGGTAAAAAGCTTTACCTGCGTGTGGCTGAACTTGCGGTAAACAACGAAAAGCCAGCAGTAAGAAAGGACAGTTTACTGAAGGATGTTATTATTGAAATAACAAAAAAACGTTTAGGCGTAACCGTGGTAATGGATAATAATGAACACATACTAGGCATTATAACTGACGGTGACCTAAGAAGGATGCTTGAAAAAGATTTGTATCACGCACAGGCAAAAGCCGAAGACATCATGACCATCCATCCCAAAACAATCGAAAGCCAATCGCTGGCAGTTCATGCTCTGGAAATGATGCGCAATTATAATATTACCCAGTTAATTGTCACTGAAAATGAAAAGTATGTTGGTATTATACATTTACATGATCTCATTAAAGAAGGAATTATTTAAAATACAAAAATGATTAAAAATAAAAATCACTACGTTGCCATTATGGCCGGAGGAATTGGAAGCAGGTTTTGGCCGGTAAGCAGGGTCGACCTCCCCAAACAATTTTTGGATATTTTAAACACGGGCAGAACTCTTATTCAGTCCACTTTTGACCGTTTTCAACAATACATCCCGGTTGAAAATATCTATATAGTAACTTCTTATCAATATAAAGAAATTACACAACAGCAATTACCCGATTTGCCAGAACAAAATATAGTTTGCGAACCTTCGCGCAAAAATACTGCGCCCTGTATTGCCTATATTTCTTATAAAATCAACGAACTAAACCCTAAAGCAAATTTAATTTGCGCTCCCGCAGACCATCTTATCGTAGATAATGTTGCTTTTATAAAAACGAGTATTGAGGCATTGGCGTTTACACGAAAAAATAATGCGCTTCTTACCTTGGGCATCAAACCTTTCCAACCCAATACAGGATATGGTTACATTCAGTATGAACAACAATCTGTAAGCGACAATATTTACAAAGTAAAAACCTTCACCGAAAAGCCGGATCTTGAATTAGCAAAGACTTTTATCGCCAGCGGAGATTTTTTATGGAATGCAGGAATTTTTGTTTGGCAAACCCAAAGCATTATTGCTGCTTTTGAAAAATACTTACCTGAAATTCATGAATTGTTTGACGGAGCAAAAAAAGCCATGAATTCAGAACAGGAAAAAGAAGCGATAGAAGTTATTTATCCTTTATGCGTAAATATTTCAATTGATTATGGAATATTGGAGAAAGCAGACAATGTATATGTCATTCCTTCGTCCTTTGGATGGAGCGACTTAGGCACATGGGGAAGTGCATATGAAAATCTTGAAAAAGATGATCAACAAAACGCTATCGCAGGTGATAATGCTATTCTTTTTGATTCATCTAAAAATATCGTTCATACCGTAGGTGATAAACTGGTTTTGTTACAGGGGTTAAATGATTTTATTGTAGTGGATACTGCAGATGCTTTATTGGTATGTAAAAAAGAGAATGAACAGAATATCAAAGAATACCTGGCGGAAATAAAAAGAAATAAAGGGGATAAGTATTTATAATATTAAAGAAGTAAATAAATGCACGCTTCGTTTCACAGTAAGCTACCCGATACCGGAGTAAGCATTTTCACTGTAATGAGCCTTCTCGCTTCCAAACACAAAGCGATTAACCTAGGTCAGGGCACACCGGATTTTACCATCAGCCCTCAATTAATCGAGCTGGTTTTTAAAGCAATGAGGGATGGACACAATCAGTATGCTCATAGAAACGGGCTGCTTTCCTTAAGAAATGAGATTGCGGAAAAAATTCACCTTTTATACAATTGTAACGTAAACCCTAACACAGAAATCACCATTACTCCCGGCGCTACTTACGCAATTTACACTGCCATAACCACCATTCTCAGGCCCGGCGACGAAGTAATTGTATTTGAACCGGCCTATGATAGCTATGTGCCCAATATTGTAGTCAACGGGGCACGACCCATCCTAATACCTTGCCAGCATCCCGAATACAAAATAGATTGGGACATAGTGGAGAACAAAATAACACCGGCTACTAAAATGATTATTTTGAATTCACCAAATAATCCCAGCGGACAAATTCTTAATAAAAACGACATAGAGCACCTTGCAAAAATTATAGAGAGCACTAATATTCTTTTATTAAGTGATGAAGTTTATGAACATATAGTATTTGATGGGAAAACACATGAGAGTTTGCTTAAGTATCCTAATTTGTTTCAACGTGCTTTTGTTACTTTTTCTTTCGGAAAAGTGTATCAATGCACCGGCTGGAAAATAGGCTATTGCGTAGCGCCTGGGTGGCTGATGCAAGAGTTTTCAAAAGTTCATCAATACAACTGCTTTTCGGTGAACACGCCCGTTCAATATACGCTTTCCAGCTTCATAAAAGATAAAAATGAATACCTGAGGTTAGGAGGTTTTTTCCAGCAAAAAAGAGATTTGTTTGACACCTTGATGTCACAAACCAAATTTAAAGCTATCCCTTCTTATGGCAGTTATTTTCAGTTATACGATTATTCGGAAATCTCCCCACAAAATGATCTTGATTTCGCAAAAACACTTACAGAAAAGGCGGGGGTAGCCACCATTCCGGTTTCATCCTTTTATCAGCAACCCACCCAAAACAAAGTGCTGCGGTTTTGCTTTGCTAAAAAGGACGAAACGCTCCAACAGGCGGTCGAACAAATCCTGAAGTTCCAAAATGAAATAGTTTAATCCCCTAAGCGATAAAAGATGTGGGCAACTAACTCACTTTATGTAAAAAATTCAACAATTTAGCATCGGTAGTCGGTATTATTCAACATCGTTCAGATGAGATACAGCATGGAACAAACTTTGTTTCGTCAGGATATATCATTAATCTTAAATAACATATTTATGAAAAAGCTAAGTATTGGAGTAATTATTACCGCAGCCCTGATTTTTTCAGCTTGCAAGGGTAACTCAAATTCTTCTACCACTACAGATAGTACTACGGCAACGACTTCATCAGATACAAGTATGAATTCAATGAACATGAAAAGTACTGACACAACGAGTGTAGGAGATGACGAGAAAGATTTTACCAAGGATGCAGCCCAGGGTGGCCTTTTTGAAGTAAAGGCCGGTGCGATTGCAGAAAGGAATGCTGCGAGTCAGGACGTAAAGGACTTTGGGAAAATGATGGTAGAAGACCATACCCAATTAAATCAACAATTACAGGAACTTGCCGCCAAAAAAAATGTGACCTTGCCCTCCGACATAACCAACAGCCAGCAGGATGATACCACCAAATTAAGTAAACAAAAAGGTACGAAATTCGATAAAGACTACATGTCAATGATGGTAAAGGACCATGAAAAAGATATCGATGCTTTCAAAAAGGCGGCTGATAAAGTTAAGGACCAGGATTATAAAAATCTGATAACCGGCGCAATTCCTACTCTGCAAAAACACCTGGATGCAGCAAAAAAAATAAAGGATAAATTAAAATAAGTTATCCTCCTTCCCATTAGAAAAAGGATGCCTTCGAAGGCATCCTTTTTTATACACCACGCCGGATTTTTAAATCAAATCTTAACTAAATATATTAACAATAATTACTAAATTTATTAGTGTTGATAAATATTAATTTCTATATTTGCGCAACTGATAACTTTACAATTTAAACTCTTTTAATAAAATACCATGGCAACAAATACCACGGATAAACTGTCCGATAAACTAAAAGCTTTGAGACTTACGATGGATAAAATCGATAAGGATTATGGAAAAGGCAGCGTGATGATGATGAACGAACGTTCGCAGGAACCGCACGAAACAATTTCCACCGGTTCTTTAGGTTTGGATGTAGCATTGGGAATTGGTGGTTTACCTAAAGGAAGGGTTGTTGAAATTTACGGTCCTGAATCTTCCGGAAAAACAACACTGGCCATTCACGTAATTGCGGAAGCCCAGAAAAAAGGAGGCATGTGCGCTATAATAGATGCTGAGCATGCGTTTGATAGCACTTATGCCAGGAAATTAGGTGTAAATGTAGATAATCTTTTAATCAGCCAGCCTGACTATGGAGAGCAAGGATTGGAAATTGCCGATCGGTTAATTTTATCAGGAGCGCTGGATGTAGTGGTGATAGATTCCGTAGCAGCATTGGTGCCAAAAGGTGAATTGGAGGGAGAAATGGGAGATAGTAAAATGGGTCTCCAGGCCCGTTTGATGAGCCAGGCAATGAGAAAATTAACCGCTACCATAAGCAAAACCAATTGTTGTTGCATCTTTATTAACCAGCTTCGCGATAAAATCGGGGTAATGTTTGGTAATCCAGAAACTACGACCGGTGGTAATGCGTTGAAATTTTACGCCTCAGTGAGATTGGATATCCGAAGGATTGCTCAAATAAAAGATGGCGATCAATCAGTGGGAAACCGGGTTAAGGTAAAAGTCGTTAAAAATAAAATGGCTCCGCCTTTCCGCGTAGCAGAATTTGATATCATTTTCGGTGGCGGAATTTCAAAAGTGGGCGAAATTATCGATATGGGGGTCGATTTAGGAATTGTTCAAAAAAGTGGAAGCTGGTTTAGCTACGACACTACCAAGCTTGGCCAGGGTCGTGAAGCAGTAAAGCAACTTTTAATTGATAATCCTGATTTGGCAACTGAACTTGAAGGTAAGATAAAAGCAAAAATTGCTGAAGGGATAGTCTAGAAGATAATAGCAATGACTTTTTAAAAACCTGTTGTATACAGGTTTTTTTCATTTGGCGGACGAAATTAAAATCTTAAATATTTATTGCTTTACTGGATTCATAAACCAAACTTCTTACTGATTTCAAGCATTCTTTCAATAGGTTTTTTAGCAGCTTCTATCAGTTTTTCATCCAAACTAATTTCAGGTTCTTCATATTCCATGCATAAGTATAGTTTCTCCAATGTATTTAATTTCATAAAAGGACAATCATTACAAGCACAGGCATTGTCTGGCGGTGCAGGGATGAAAGTTTTGGTGGGCGATTGAATTTGCATTTGATGAAGAATGCCCGATTCAGTAGCTACAATGAATTCATTGGCGGCGTTTTGAGCGCTGTATTTTAAGAGTGCACTGGTGCTTCCGATAAAATCAGCCACCTTTAAAACTGATTCTTCACATTCAGGATGGGCAATCACTTTCGCCTCAGGATGCCTCATTTTTAATTTAGTAATTTTTTCCAGGCTGAATAACTCATGTACCTGGCAGGCTCCGTTCCACAAAACCATATCCCTTCCTGTTTTCTTAATCAGGTAGGCGCCAAGGTTTTTATCCGGCGCAAATATAATTTTTTGCTCTTTTGGCAGGCTGTGGATAATTGCCTCCGCATTTGAGGAAGTGCAGATGATATCACTTAAGGCTTTTACTTCGGCTGTGCAATTGATGTAAGTTATTACGATATGATCAGGATGGCTTTCCTTAAATTTTTTAAACGCATCGGCCGGAGCTGAATCGGCGAGCGAACATCCGGCTTTCAAATCAGGCAGTAAAACTTTCTTATTGGGATTTAAAATTTTTGCAGTTTCTGCCATAAAATGCACTCCGGCAAACAGGATTATATCCGCAGTGGTTGATTGGGCTTTTTGGGCCAGCGCAAGGCTATCGCCAATAAAATCTGCGACATCCTGGATGTCAGGTTCCTGGTAATAATGGGCAAGTACAACGGCATTTTTTTCAATTTTTAAGCGTTCGATTTCAGAGAACAGGTCCAAGTTAACATCAATATCCAAATCCAAAAAACCTTTCTTTTTTAAATTTTTTTTTGCTTCCTGAATGTTAATATCTGCCATAGTATTTATTATTAATACCTTTTTTATTTAAAGGCCTATTATTATTAGGGATGTGAATTTGTGGAAAAATTACTTTTTCAATCTGATGCAAATTTAAAATATCCTTCTTATCCACAACAATCCACAAAATCTTAACGAGCCCTTATCTGATTAAATACTATAAAGGCCGCCGGTTTTTAACAGACTGTTGATAAAAAGAAGTGTTGAAAATTTTTTCATTCATTTTAAAAAAATTTGTGTGGGTTGTAAAGGGACAAAATGTGGGTTATTTGCCCAAAAAAAATAAACCTTTCAAAAGAGGAAGAGTTATTAAATCTTATTCAGACAGGGAAATTAAAAATTTGGGCTTTTCCCACATAAAATATAATTTTCACACAACCCATTGTTGATATCTTTTATAAAATTAAATCTGGGTAAATTTTTAAAATGGAATTTTTTTTTAAAAACAATACCAGCGCTTATTTTGATACGTTATCCACAATTTGTTCCTATCTTATTTTACACTATTTTTGCGGCCTCATTTCAAATTTAAGTGTTATAAAATATGTCAATCATTCAGACAATCCGTGAAAAAGGGACGGTTATTGTAATTTCTCTTATCGGAATAAGCCTTGTTGCTTTTATATTAATGGATTCTATGAGCAGCGGGCGCGGGAGCTCTATATTTGGTGGAGGAAATACTACTTCCGTTGGCGTAGTGAACGGTGAAAAAATTGATGTCAACACTTTTAACGATCGCGTAAAGGAAGTGCAACAACAATATCCAAATGCCGGCTCTTCACAGAATAACCAGATTATGGAATCCGTGTGGAACCAAATGGTAGCCGAAAAAGTGGTAGATGACCAGTTTCAAAAATTAGGCATCACTTTTACGCCGGACGAAATGAGCTCTATTATGTTTAGCGACCAGGCGCCTCAACAGCTTAAGCAGGCATTTACAAACAGGGAGACCGGCGAATACGATATTGAGCAGGCAAAACAATGGTGGGCGCAGACAAAAAAGAACCAAAATGCCGAACAAAGAAATGCCATTATCTCGCAAATAATCGATCCGATGAGATTAAATGCACTTTACACTAAATATACTTCGCTGATTGCCGGAAGCATGTATCAACCGAAATGGCTGGTAAAGGAACAAAGCGAAGAAAAAACTCAATTTGCAAAAATCTCTTACGTCGCAGTTCCTTTTACCGAAATCAGCGACAGCACAGTAAAAGTGAGCGATAAAGACATCCAGGACTACCTCCAGAATAATAAGAATAAATACAAGCAGGAACCTGGTGTAATGCTTTCCTATGTTTCTTTCAGTGCTACCGCCAATGCCCAGGATAGTGCAAGAATCTTTAATTCGCTTGAAGAATTAAAACCGCAGTTTGTAGCGGATTCCAACGCAAAATTTTTCCTGGGAAGAAATTCATCGGTGATTCCTTATTCAGATGAGTACATTCCGCAATCCACAATTCAATCTCCTAAAAAAGATTCCATAATTGCTTCACCTAATGGCACGGTGATAGGCCCTTATATTGATGGAGGCAATTACGTGCTGGCTAAAAAATTAGGAAGCAAAGTGCTGCCGGATTCCATCAAATGCCGCCATATTTTATTGGGAACTATCAATCCGCAAACCCAGCAGCCACTAATGGACGACAGCACCGCTCACCGCCTTGCCGACAGCATTGCAACCGCGATTAAAAACGGAGCAAATTTTGATTCGCTCGATGCAAAATATTCCACTGACGAAGCAGCCAAACAAACCAATGGCGTAATGACTTTTGATTTGCAAACCATCCAAAGCGACAACTTTGCAAGACCCTTTGGCGATTTTTTGCTTAACGAGAATGGCGAAACAAAAAAAGTAGTAAAAACACAATTTGGGTGGCATTTTATTGAAATTTTAGAGAAGAAGGATTTTCAGCCAAGCTACAAAATTGCTTTTATGGCTAAGGAAATAGCGCCGAGCGATGAAACCATTAACAATGCAAATACAGAAGCGATAAAACTTTCCGGGTATGCAAAGAATAAGAAATCTTTTGATGAATATGTGGCTAAACACCGATTGAAAGAAGTGGATGTGCCTACACCAATAAAGGAAAATGATTACCAGGTGGGCACGCTGCAGGATGCGCGAACCATAGTTAAGTGGGCTTTTGACGCAAAAGAAGGACAAGTGTCTGAACCGTTTTCTTTAAAAGATGATTTTGTGGTTGCGATAGTGGATAGAAGATTAAAGGAGGGCCTTCCTGCTCCTGATGTGGCCCGGCCCATGGTAGAAGGAATTATCATGAACAACAAGAAAGCAGATATCATAAAGAAAAAGCTAAATAATCCTTCCACTTTAGATGCCGCAGCGGCTGCATATCACTCCCAGGTTTTGACAACCGGGGAAGATTCCACACTTACTTTTGATGCGCAGATAATTAACGGCATTGGCCATGAGCCAAAAGTAGCAGGTGCTGCATTTAACAAAAATTATCAAAGCAAAGTTTCACCGGCCATTGCAGGCAATTCAGGTGTTTTTGTGATTAAGGTAGATGGCGTTTTTGCAAAGGAACCGGTGAACGAAGCGATGCAAAAACTTCAATTGAATGATGAAACGAACCGGAATGTGCAATCAGCGCTTAGTGAATCGTTCCAGGAACTCAAAAAGACTGCCGATATTAAGGATTACAGAAGCAAATTTTTCTAAGGAAAAAGAATTTATATTTAAACAAAAGCCACTGTTCCGGTGGCTTTTGTGTTTTAGGAAAATTGTCAAAGACCATTTTGTAACTTTACGTAAAAGCTGTTTTTATGGACGACATTATTATCAACAAAGTAGCTCAAAGTGCACTGGAAACCCTAGATCTTGAAGCTTTTTACCCGGCCGGAGAAATAGTGGTTTTTGATTTGAAAGACTATTTATTTATGGAGCTGATTCTAAAGGAAAAAGACTACCGCGATACTTTAAAAAATGCAGATTGGAGCATATACGAAAATAAAATAGTGGCAATCACTTGTTCGGCGGATGCCATAATTCCCTTGTGGGCTTACATGCTGGCAGTTACTTATTTACAACCTTTGTCGCAGGATATCTTATTCGGAAAAAAAGAAGAGGTGTTAGAAAGATTATTATTAAAGCGAATCAATCAAATCAATGCGGAAGATTTTAAAGACAAACGGGTAGTAGTGAAAGGTTGTGGAGATAAAAAAATACCGGAAAGCGCCTTTATAGAAATAACAAAGATGCTACGGCCGGTAGTAAAAAGCATCATGTACGGAGAACCGTGCAGCACCGTTCCTATTTATAAAAGAAAGTGAGTGAATCAGACTACCACGGAATAAAAAAGTCTTTATTTCTGCCTTTACTGATCTGCGCTATTTTTGAACCCACACAGACACCGATCCGCCATTGCAGAAAAACTTGGCCCAACCGGCTTTACTTATTTTTACTTCTTCCGGTCTTTTCTGTAGCAGATCCACAAAAATTTTTCCTGCATATCTTCTGCCTATTTCCATATGTTTATAGCCCACATCGCCATTTGACAACACTACCGCGCATCCTGTATGATGTTCATCCCCTTCCCTGATCCAGCCTATACAATTTTTGTGATTGAAATAGTCTCTTGTAGGCCCAAACGCATTATTGTGCCTTGCCTGCATCAGCATTTCAAGCTCTTCTACTTTTGCAAGCCATATTTCATATTCATTTCCATCTTCACCGGTATCCCGATAATGCGCCCCATAAATATCAGGGTAAAAAATGCAGGGATATCCTTCGAAACGGAGCAGAATTAAAGAATAGGCAATTGGCCTAAACCAGGCTTCCACGGGCGCTTCCAAAGATTGCAAAGGCTGCGTATCATGATTGGCGACAATGGTTACGGCCTTTTGTGGATGTATTTTTAATAGCGTATTGTCAAATATTTTACGCATATCATAATGCCTTCCGGCCCGCGAAGCGTGATGAAAATTATTTTGCAGGCAGCAATCGAACAAACTCATTTCATGATCGGTTTCATCAATGTATTTTAACAGAAGATCTAATGAATGCGGAGCCCAGTATTCTCCTACGGTAAAAATTTCCTTTTGGGTATAATCCCTGATTTCACGTAGCCAATCCTTATAAAACCAGGTGGGAATATGCTTAACAGCATCTAATCTTACCCCATCAAAATTACGTTGGTACCAATACCATTTTCCCCAATTTACAAGATGATTTTTAACCGCAGGATTTCTGAAGTCAATATCATTATACATCAGGTAATCGTAATTTCCTCGTTCATCGGTAATCATGTCCTGCCAGGTATCGCCATAACCATTCAGAATTTTAAAGATGGCCTTTTCACCGGTATCGTGCGCATAATCCACACCGGTGAAGCACATAAAATCCCATTGAAAAGGGGTGTATTTCTTATTCCGGCCAGGAAAGGTAAACTTCGTATACGCATCAATTTCGAAGGGTTCAGAGATGTGTTTGGTCCGATCGTCCGGGTCTACCTTTACCACTTTGATTCTCTCTATTTCATCGCCGCCGGCTTTGTGATTAAGCACAATATCTACAATCACCTGCATTCCGGCCGCGTGCACGGCATCAATTGCTTCCAGGTATTCCTGCCTTGTACCGTATTTCGTGCGAACTGAACCTTTCTGGTCAAACTCTCCTAAATCGTATAAATCATACGGGTTGTAGCCTTCGCTGTAACCGCCATTGGCGCCTTTATAGGCCGGTGGAAACCAAATGGAGGTAAACCCAATTTCTCTTAACCGGGGCGCTTCTGATTGTATTTGCTTCCACAAGCTTCCGTTGTTAGAAAGGTACCAATGGAAATATTGAAGCATGGTTCCTTGTGACATAAAATTTTCGATTAAGTTAATTTACTTAGGTTGAAACCGGATTGCGGAGTAAAAATAGCAGAAATTCGTTTCTATTTTTCAAAAACAGGTATAAAGGCTTCTTCGGAAATCCCCGCGGGAAACCGGCCTTCTTCCATCATGGTAGCGGCAATGTTTCCTAGTGCATCGCTGCTCATGGCACCGTAGCCATTTCCCCCGACGGCCATAAACAAACCCCGCTCATCAATTGGCCCGATAAAGGGTTTTCCATGCGGTGTGTAACAAACAATACATCTTTTTTCAAAATATTGGGCACAGCAAAGCTGCGGCAGGATCTCTTGTAACGCCTGTAATAAACCGCTAACATCTAAGTTGCCGGAGTAATTAAACCAGTTTCTGATTTCTTCGGAAGTAAAAAAAAATTGATCGCCTGAAATATTTGCACCTATTTTAAGATAGTAATTTCCATCCGGATATTTTACCGGTTGGATTAAATAAATATCCTGGAGGCCCGGTTGGTTTATCTTATACAATAACGCCGGCAGTGATTGTAGTCTCAGTGCCTCTTTCTCTTCCACTTTTACCCAAACAGTCGATTCGCTTTTTAGTTTTAATTGAAGTTTGATTTTGAGAAGATGAAAGAAATTAGTGAACGCGCCGGTCGCCAACAGCACTTTTTCCGCTTCAAAAATCTGTCCATTAAAACAAGTCATTTTTATTAAATTTTTTTGAAAAACAATTTCCTTTACTGTATCATTAAAAATTTCTCCGCCGTTTTTTTCAAAAACAATTTGCTGCGCCTGTATCAGCAGGCGGGGATTAATGTGCCCTGCCGGCGCAAGTTCATAGAATCCTTTTGAAGAAGAGGGAAAGGTAAATTCAGGAGTTATTTCCTTCAGCCAATCCCCGCTTTCAGCAATGCGGTAGGGAATGTCAAAATTTTTTGCCCGCGTTTCGTATTCTTTGATAAAAAAATCCGCGTTATCAGGAAATACAGTTAAACAACCTTCTTCAGACCGGAACTGAATACCCGTTTCGTTCTCCAGTTGCGCAAAAGCATGTGCGCTTTGCTGGTTGAGTATGGTAGTGATTGCATCTTTCCCTACCAATCCCTGGATTCTTGTCGCATCATAATGACTGGCGAAAACAATTTTTTCCCTGGCTGTGGTAGCTTCATCAGGGCCGATAAGCGCTACCCGTTTTTTCAAGCGGCTGAGGTAATTTTGCAGCCGCAGTTCCAATCAGGCCTCTGCCAATTATGATAGTATCGTAAATCATTAATAATTCAATGGTTTTATTTTTCTTTCCTTTTCAGAATCATTGATTCATTCTTCCAGCGGTTTCATTGACGCTACGTTGTTGATTTAAAAGATATGGCTCTTGTAAATTTCCTTAAAAAGATGTTATAGTAAATAAATAAATAATGCAATTTTTTATTTAATGGTAGCCCATAATTGGTTTAACTTTTGAATTAAAATTAAAAAAATAAAAATGCCTGAAGGACCTACCATAGTAATTTTAAAAGATGAAGTCTCAGCATTCAAAGGCAGAAAAGTAATTGCTGTGGAAGGAAACAGTAAGCTGGATATTCAAAAAATGAACGGGAAAACTGTAGTTGATTTCAAAAGCTGGGGCAAGCATTTTTTAATTTGTTTTAACGATTTTTCAGTGCGCATTCATTTTATGTTATTTGGCAGCTATCGCATAAACGAAAGAAAGGAAACGGCGCCAAGGCTCCGGCTGATTTTCAAAAACGGCGAATTGAATTTTTATGCGTGCTCCATCAGATTTATTGAAGAGGAGCTAGACAAAGTGTATGATTGGACCGCGGACGTAATGAATCCGGGTTGGAACCCCGCAAAGGCTAAGGAGAAATTAAAGGCAAAGCCAGACATGCTTGTTGCGGATGCGCTGCTGGACCAAAATATTTTCGCCGGCGTAGGCAATATCATCAAAAATGAAGTGTTGTATAGAATACACGTTCATCCTGAATCGACAATTGGCCAGCTTCCTGCAAAAAAGCTGGACGAGCTGATAAAAGAAGCAAGGGAATATAGCTTTCAATTCCTGGAATGGAAAAAACAATTTGTTTTAAGAAAGCATTGGCTGGCCCACACAAAAAAAATGTGCGAAAGATGCAGGCAGCCTTTTGAAAAAAAATATTGTGGCAAAACAAACCGAAGAAGTTTTTTCTGCACACAATGCCAGGAATTGTATACTGAATAATTTTAGAAAAAATTTTCTATTCTTCAGACGAAGCAAAAGTATTTCCCTGTTTCAGGTCGCCGGTTTCGTAGCCTTTTTTGAACCAATACATCCTTTGCGCGGAAGTACCATGAGTAAATGAATCCGGCGTAACGGTTCCCTGGTATTCCTGTTGAAGGCGATCATCTCCAATCGCATTTGCCGCGGTAAGCGCTTGCTGTATGTCGTCCGGATTGATAACATTCTTCATCTTTTGATCATAATGAGCCCATACGCCGGCATAGAAATCTGCCTGCAATTCTAATCGTACCGAATATTTGTTGTATTCTGTTTCACTTACCTGTTGGCGGAGTTGTTCCATTTTTTGGGTAACGCCTAATAAATCCTGTACGTGGTGGCCCACCTCATGAGCAACCACATAAGCCATCGCAAATTCGCCGCTGGCGCCAAACTGCTCGCTTAATTGTTGGGCAAAAGAAAGATCGATGTATAATTTACCGTCGGTGGGGCAGTAAAACGGCCCTGTTTGCGCGCTGGCATTTCCGCAGCCTGATACGGTGGTTCCATTAAAAAGGACAAGCGTAGGATCTGTATAAGTTCTGCCCATATCAGAAAACAGCTTGGACCACACATCTTCCGTATCTGCAAGAACCACTTTTACGAACGCCGCCTCTTTATCTTCCGCGGCCTTTTGCTCCTGTGTCATTTGCTGCTGCTGCGGCACTAATTGCTGCAAATCGCTCACATCGCCGCCACCGAGCAAAAATTTTGCAAGAACAAAAATTACACCGACGATACCGCCGCCAATTGCCAAACCACCGCCCGAAATTCCTCTGCGGTCTTCAACATTGGAACTTTCTCTTCTGCCGCGCCATTGCATAATTATACGTTTTAAAAAGTGAATTAAAATTATTTCCGGTTATTTCCTGATTCTTCTTTTGAAATTCTCGATAGCATTTTTGGTGAAATCGCTTAAGATTAACCGGCCACTTATCGCCGCTCTTTCCCTGAGAAGCGTATCCCAGTTTTCCGTTCCATGCCAAAACATTTTTTTCATTTCTGCAATGGCGTCGGCATTGGAGTGCGCCAAAGATTCTGCCAGTCTGTATACCGCCTCGTCCATATTTTGGACCGATTGATGCACTTCAGCAAAGAGACCTTTGTGCTTGGCCCAATCTGCATTTCTCCAGAGTGTCGCGTCTATTGAAAGCTGGCTAAAGCCCGATGTTCCTATTTTTCGTTCAATGGCCGGGCCTACCACAAATGGGCCAATGCCCAGCGAGAGTTCACTTAATCTTACTTCAGATTCTTTTACTGCGATGGCATAATCCACCGCGGCTGCAAGACCAACACCGCCGCCTACGCATTTTCCATGTATTCTGCCGATGATAAATTTATTGCAATTTCTCATTGCATTAATCACGTTGGCAAAACCTAAAAAGAACTCCATCCCTTCTTTCTCGTTTTTTACGGCTATCAATTCGTCGAAGCTGGCGCCCCCACAAAATGCCCCGTTGCCTCCACTTCTGAGGATGACCACCTTGGCATCGTGCGTGCCGGCGTAATGAATTTCCTGTGCTAAAGCGCTCAGGAGCTTCCCCGGCAAAGAATTGCCCTGCGGATGAAAAAACTCAATGGTAGTGATGCCGTGCTCCGTATGGGAAGTTACGTATCCGTTGCTAAATGCATCCATCATAAAGTAAGATTTGAATGATTGAAAATAATCTTCTTTTCTTTGACCATTTTATTTCTCATGGTAAAATTAGTTTTTCTTTCTAACCATTGTAAGTATAGTGCCCACGCCACTTATCTCATCCATATCATCCAAAATTTCAACATACCATTTTACAATTCCTTTCGGGATATCTATTCCTTTTGTGTTTTTAGTTTCGGGAGTGATTTCTTTTAATTCCTGTTCAATTTTTTCTTTACAGGTCAATTTAACGTAGATAGACATACCCGGATAAACTGGTTTTGTAAAGCGTAATTCTTCAATTCCATAATTTAACAATACAGGATTCTTTTTATAACTATCAACAAATAAGCCAGCCGCAGCGCTTATGATAAAATAGCCGTGCGCCACCTGGCGGTCAAACATTGTATCAGAAAAATCTGTGTCATTAAGATGGGCATAAAAATGGTCGCCGCTCAGGTCGGCAAACCTGTCAATATCCTCCGAAGTGATGGTGCGTTTTTCTGTTATAAACTGGTCACCAATTTTCAGCTCATCAAAAAATTTTTTAAAAGGATGAGTGGCATTAATATTTGCTTTAGCACCCGGCTGGTACACATTTGTAACCGCTGTAAGCATCGTTGGTGAACTTTGAAGCGCTACTCTTTGCATATAGTGTTTAATACCGCGCAGGCCACCCATTTCTTCGCCTCCTCCGGCCCTTCCCGGGCCGCCATGCGTAAGTAAAGGCAATGGCGAACCATGCCCGGTGCTTTCTTTGGAGCAACCCCGGTTCAGCACCAAAATTCTTCCATGGTAAGTGCCCGAACCCAAAATAAAATTCTTTGCTATTTGTTGGTTTACTGTGACCAGCGAGCTGCAGAGGCTGCCTTTCCCCAATTTGGCCAACTCGATGGCTTCTTCTAAGGTTTTATAAGGCATTATGGTGCTTACAGGGCCAAATGCCTCTGTATTATGCACTTCTTCGGAAGAAAACGGCGTTTCATTTTTTAATAACAGGGGGCTTATAAAAGCGCCTTTAGAGGTTTCTGCGTCAATCAGTTCAACGCTGTCGAGGCTGCCATAAATGATTTGCGAAGAAGCCAATAGCTTTTGAACCTGTGCGAGAACTTCTTTTTTTTGTGACAGCCCTGCGAGCGCTCCCATCCTTACTTTTTCATTTTCAGGATTGCCAATTTTTGTTTGCGACAAAGAGGTACTGAGACTTTTCCAAACGGCTTCCATTTTATTTTCAGGAACGAAAATTCTTCGTATCGCCGTACATTTTTGGCCGGCTTTGGAAGTCATTTCTTTATACACTTCTTTTATGAAAATATTCCATTCGGGCATATTTATATCAACATCTTCTCCCAAAACAATGCAATTGAGTGAATCTGCTTCGAGGTTAAAAGGCACGTTTTCTTTTAAAACATGTGGGTTGGATTTCAGCATCAAGCCTGTGGAAGCGGAGCCGGTAAAAGTGATTACATCCTGCGCGCCTGTGTGATTGATAATATCTCCGGCGCTGCCACAAATTAATTGCAAGGCGCCTTCCGGTAAAATCTGAGAAGAAATGATTTCACGAACTACCGCTTCTGTCAGGTAGGATGTAATGGTAGCGGGCTTTACAACGGCCGCCATCCCCGCCAGTAAATTCACTGCAATTTTTTCCAACATGCCCCAAACCGGAAAATTAAATGCATTTATATGTAAGGCCACTCCTTCCTTTGGTAGCAGAATATGCTGCGCGGCAAAGGTCCCGCCCTTGCTCAGCCCGATATTTTCTCCGTCCAAAGCAAAAATTTCGTCGGGCAATTTTCTTCTTAATGAGGCATTTGAAAACAGATTCCCAATTCCGCCTTCAATATCTATCCAGCTATCTGCTCGGGTAGCGCCTGTTTTATAGCTTATGGGATAAAAAATTTCTTTTTTTTCTAAAAGATAAAGCGCAAGCGCTTTTAGCATTTTTCCCCGTTCCTGGAAAGTCATTTTCCTCAAAGCCGTGCTTCCCTTTTGTCGTCCATAATCCAGGATAGAGGCAAAATCAAGACCCTTCGTAGTAGCATTTGCAATTATTTGTCCATTTACTGCATTATACAACGGCTGCCCCTCTCCATCGCCTTCCATCCAATTGCCCAGCACATAATTTTGGAGTTTCATGTCAAAAAAAGATTTTAGTTAATGTACATAAAATTCCGAAAAATTATGCGGTAAGAAGCCGGGGGTGGGCAAATGTAAAGTTGGAAATCCCGATTTCAGATTCTTAGAATTCGGCAAAGCCCGGATATTCTATTTAAAAGATAGATGAAAAAGAAGAATAAACGGTTTTTGTAAAAACCATCGCAGCTATAAAGAGATATTTCCTGAAATGAACGATTAAAGATCGCTTTATAAAGATTAATCGCAATTATCTATCTTCATCAGCCTGTCTATTTCGTCGGTGAGGCGTTGGAATATTTCATCAATTGTGCCTTCGCCGTTTATCATCTCTACTTTATCTTCTTTTTTATAGTGGTCTGCCACTGAGGCCGTTTTTTTATGATACTCCTGTATGCGGGCTTTTATTACCTGTTCATTACTGTCGTCTGACCGACCGCTGGTTTCGCCACGCTTAACGAGCCTTTTAATAAGTTCGTCTTCGCTCACATCAAGCGCAAGCATTACATCAATGCAGGTATTTTTTTTTGCCAACAAGGCGTCAAGTTCTTCGGCCTGCACCGCAGTACGCGGAAAACCGTCAAATAAGAAACCTGCCACGCCCGGATTATTATCCAGGGCGTCATTTATCATCCCTATTACCACTTTATCAGGCACCAGCAGGCCTTTGTCCATATTTTTTTTGGCTTCCAGCCCAAGAGGCGTCTTCCTGGAAATTTCATTTCTGAGCAAATCTCCGGTGGACAGATGTTTGAGATGATATTTTGCAATTAGTTTTTCAGATTGCGTTCCCTTGCCACTACCGGGAGGTCCAAATAAAATAAGATTAAACATTGCTTGATTCAAATCCTGATGAGCGTCAAATATACTGGATGCTTTTTAAAAATCGTGAGCGTAGGATAAAAAGAGCAGTTTTCTTAAAGAAAAGTAATGATTTTTTGATTTCGTGCTTTTATTAAGCCCGAAGGCTTTCAGAATTAAACAAAAACAAATTAGCAACTAAGTCAGATAAAAACAGTTTCTTACAGGTTGATAAAAATCCCGAAGAAATCCATGAAAAGAATGGAAAATTTTATCCGGTAAAATGAAAAGGTGCCGAAAGGCCACAAGCGGGAACCCATTTCCACCTCACGCAATTTTTAGCCCGCGCCGGCAGATTAGGAAGAACAGGGCTCTTAGCTTCTTCCGGTGAAGGCCCTGCGCAGTAAAGCAACAAAAAAGGTAAAAATGGCTGAACCTATGATGGCCCAAATGATGGGAAACGGCTTTCCTTCAATATTTACCGTAAAAAAATCGGGTAGGCCCATTTTTCCGGCTACCCAAAGGCCGATGTAAGCCCCGATAAACCCGACAACAATGGAAACAAGGCAACCACCAACATTATAGCCCGCTATCGACTGGCCGATGCCTCCACAGATGGCGGCAATTAATAGTAAGATGAGGAATCCAAAAAGCGTCATAATTTAAATTTTTGTTGTAAGAATTAGTTTTCATAAAATTAGTTTATTATATATAGTAAATAAAACAGCCCGTATTTTATTTTTCAAAGAAAAAATATGGAATCTTGATTTTTTTAGCCTGATCTTTGACACGCTATAAAAAGGTTCAAAATTAAAGTCAGGAAGCCATCTTTGTATACAGAAAAGCAGATTTAGCATGATGAACAGTAAGCCGGTTGAAAAAAATGTAATTTCAAAAAAGATAGATAACTTCTTTCTTGATTTTTATTCCGCCACCCAGTTTATCATCCGATTTTTTAAGGAGCTTTTTGTTCCGCCTTATGAAGTAAAGGAAATTATTAAACAATGCTACGAGATCGGATATAAATCCTTATTTCTGATTTCACTTACCGGTTTCATTACCGGCCTCGTTTTCACAAAGCAATCAAGGCCATCCTTATCTGAGTTTGGAGCCACCTCCTGGCTGCCAAGCCTTGTGGCTATTGCCATTATCCGGGCGTTGGCGCCGCTGGTTACCGCACTGATTTGTGCGGGGAAGGTGGGATCGAATATCGCCGCCGAGCTGGGATCTATGAAGGTTACTGAACAGATTGATGCCATGGAGGTTTCTGCGGTTAACCCTTTTAAATTTTTAGTAGTAAGCCGTG
Organism: Ginsengibacter sp.; assembly: GCA_051954975.1. Classification (GTDB taxonomy): domain Bacteria; phylum Bacteroidota; class Bacteroidia; order Chitinophagales; family Chitinophagaceae; genus Ginsengibacter. The sequence goes on from JBQCHE010000003.1 coordinate 1,215,296, forward strand.
TATTAGCGACCACAATTATGATTCCTTTGCTAATGTTTTACACCGGTTTTGTAGCTATGATGGGCGCCTATCTGAATGTTCATCAAAATGAAATGACAAGCTTTATTACCTTTTTTCAGCAGGCATTTCAAAAAATTTCTTTTCTGGATATTTTTTCCTCACTTATAAAGAGCATTGTATACGGATTTACCATAGGAATTGTGGGGTGCTATAAGGGTTTCCATGCGAAAAATGGAACCGAGGGTGTGGGTAAGGCCGCTAATTTGTCGGTGGTACTTTCCATGTTCCTGATCTTTATAGAAGAAATTTTGATTGTACAAATAACAAATAGCATACGGTACTGATGGAGGCAAACAATGAAATTACAGGGACAGATGATATAGTAATCTCGATAAAGGGTCTCTATAAGGCATTTGGCGACAATGAAGTACTTCGTGGCGTGGATTTGGATGTGCATAACAAAGAAAATGTGGCTGTTTTGGGAAGGTCAGGCACGGGTAAATCAGTATTGATAAAAATAATTTGCGGCCTGCTAAAGCCCGATGCCGGACAGGTAAATGTGTTAGGCCGGGAAGTAGAGTTGCTGAATGATAAGGAGTTGCAGCAATTAAGATTGCAAATCGGCTTTTCCTTTCAAAACAGTGCCCTTTATGATAGCATGACGGTAAGAGAAAACCTTGCTTTTCCTCTTGTACGACATGCCAAACATTTAACACGCAAGGAAGTGAAAGAGCAGATTGAAAGAGTATTGAATGAAGTAGGCCTTATTCAAACGATTAACCAGATGCCGTCAGAACTTTCGGGCGGCCAGCGGAAAAGAATAGGCATAGCAAGGACTTTAATTTTAAGGCCGAAAATTATGCTGTATGATGAACCTACCTCGGGTCTGGATCCGATTACGAGCATTGAAATAAACAATCTTATCAACCAGGTGAAACATACATTCAACACCACTTCTATTATCATCACGCACGATCTCACGTGTGCTAAAACTACGGGCGATACGGTGGCGATGCTATACGAAGGAAAATTCATTAAGAAAGGAACGTTTGATGAAGTGTTTGCCAGCGATGATGAAAGAATTCAACATTTTTATAAATACAATTTTATTACATAATTATGAGATCGACCGGAAACAGAAGAGCCATCGTAGTAGGAATATTTATTGTAATTGGCCTTGCTATATTTATTTGGGCTGTACTTACCCTTGGCTCTCAAAAAAACACTTTTGAAAGATCGATAGGGGTTAAAACTTTTTTTCAAAACGTAAATGGCCTGCAAAAAGGAAACAATATTTGGTTTTCCGGGGTAAAAGTTGGCACTATTGAAGATGTTTTTATTATCGGAACAGGTAAGGTGGAAGTAGATATGAATATCAATGAAAAATCAGTTCCTTACATTCACAAAAATGCAAAGGCCAAACTCTCGACCGATGGGCTGATAGGCAATAAAATAATAGAAATTTACGGCGGCACGGCGCAATCACCACAAATTTCCGAAGGCGATGTTTTAAACAACGACGAATTGCTTAGTACCGATGAAATGATGGCCACTCTTTCGAAAAATAATGATAATCTGCTCGAAATTACAAACAACCTTAAGGTAGTAAGTGCGCAAATGGCGGAAGGAAAGGGGTCAGTTGGAAAGCTGTTGAAAGACGAAACCTTCGCTAATGAGCTCATAAAAACAGTTGGAATTCTAAAGAGCGCATCAGCGAATGTTCAGCGATTGACTGTCAACGTAAATCAGTATGCAGCCCGGTTAAATGATTCCGGAACGCTTGCAAATGACCTGGTAAGCGACACGGTTATATTTAGCAGGCTAAGAACTACTGTCGGAAAATTGCAGGAAATGGCGGATAAATCCAATGAGGTGATTAACAGCCTGCAAGGCGCAGCAAACACCGTTAACGAGGGATTAAAAAATCCTAACACGCCGGCTGGAATGTTATTAGGCGATGAAAAAACTGCCGCCTCATTAAAGGTCACCATGCAAAATCTTCAGTCTGCGAGTGTAAAACTCAACGATGACCTGGAAGCCGTGCAACACAATTTCCTGCTCCGTGGATTTTTCAGAAAAAAAGCGAAAGCTGAAAAGGCTGCAGCAGATACCCTGCGATAGTAGCTTATTCAGCGCTTTTAAAAAAGTTAATTGAAAAATTGCTGAAAAATTTTATTTTATTTTTGAAAAAAGAGCTTTATGAAAACATCAGTTGTATTTTCTTTACTGGCATCAGTTTTAATTCTTTTCGCCTTTCAGCAATGCAAAGCGCAGGAACCCAAGCCGGAAAACTGGACTTCCGAACAGTTAATGCAACCGGCTGACCTGGCTCAGGCACTAAACGATAACAAAAATATTCCACTTATTTATTGCGTGGGTCCAGGCGTGGTAATTCCTCATTCTATTGATATCGGTATGACGGATAAGCCCGAAAACATTCAGAAGCTTAAGGATTCTTTAAAAAAAGTAAGTCGCGATGCCAATATCGTTATTTATTGCGGATGCTGTCCCTTTGCGCGTTGCCCGAATGTGAGGCCTGCAATTGCTTTACTTAAGGAAATGAAATTTACCAACTATCATTTGCTCAATTTGCCTCATAATATTAGAACTGATTGGATATCCAAAGGATATCCACAGGTATCAAAATAAAAAAGAAGGAAATAAATGAATGACATAAAAAAAATCGCCGTCCTCTCTTTTGCCATATTTTTTGCCTCCCAGGTTTTTGCCCAAAGTGATGATATACCGGATTCAAGAAGAAAAACGGAATCATTTGCGCGATTTCATAACAACGAAATCCGCGCTGAGCTTGCCACTTTTACACTCGCAGGCATTGGAGAAGGTGCGCCCACAACGCCGCTCACCAAAGTTACCTTTACCTCTTTAGGAAAAGATTCCATCGTAATTGAAGGCAGCGGCATAAAAGCAAAAATAAAAACTGCACCCTTTGATCCGGCAAAGCATAAGCTGAATTATGATGATAAAACCCTGGTCAGAATTGACCGAAGACCTTATTATGGCGGCGCCTATGGAAAAGTTCCCAAAACAGAAATCAGCAGTGTTGTGTTGATTATTCGTGGCGATACGATTGATATTCCGGCCACAGCCTACAACGATTTGTATAATTTAAATTTTACCTACACGGATAAAGGAGTAGAACGAACTACCGATGCGGTGTATATTACCGTATCAGGCACAAGGGTTTATCTTTATTTGTATTCCAGAGACCGGGTTGGCAGCTATGAAGTAACCTGGATAATCCAGGACAGAAGATATCTGCGCCGGATTTTGGATTATGATATCATGTAAAAAATTCAATAGCGATAAGGCTCGATTATCCTGCTCATTCCCTGAAAAATATTTTCTCTTGGCCCGAATTTATTAGAATAAAAATCTTTCTTATTTATTCTTTTACTGCCAGCCATCATCTAAAATAAGAAGGCATTTATAACTCTTGCTTATAAATGCCTTCTTATATATTTTTTTGTTTAACTCCGGTTACGGAGTGGTTTTGGTTGAATCGCTCGCTGGCGGATGACCTATCAAATCCATAAACTGGTCGAGCTTAGGAGTAATGATAATCTCTGTGCGGCGGTTTTGTGACTTGCCTTCCGGTGTAGCGTTGCTGGCAATTGGATTGTATTCGCCGCGGCCACCCGCTGTCATTCGTTTTGGATCCACACCAAAAGTGTTTTGCAAGGCCTGCACTACAGAAGAGGCTCTTAAGGTGCTCAAATCCCAGTTGTTGCGGATGTTGGTTTTTGAAATCGGTACATTATCGGTGTTTCCTTCTACAAGCACATCATAATCTTTATAATCGGTGATGATTTTTGCAATTTTCGCAAGCGTAGCATTGGCCCTGTCTGAAATTTCATAGCTTCCGGATTTGTAAAGCATATTATCTGAAAGAGAAATATAAACTACGCCTTTCAATACTTTTACATCCACATCCTGCATTTCATCTTTGCTGAGTGACCGTGTGAGATTATTGGTAAGCACCATGTTCAAAGAATCACTTTTGCTTTTTGAAGCAATCAATTCCTGGATATATTTATTGGAGGCGTTGATTTCATCTACCAGTTTGGAAACATTTACATTACCCTGCCCGGCGGAGGTAAGGCATTTGTCCAGGGCACTTTGCAAGGAGGCCACATGGTTACGTTCGGCGTTTAATTGATCGCGCAGCCCCGCCAACAGTACGTTGGCATGATCGAGCTGTCCTTTGCACTCTTCGCTTTCTCTCGTTAATTGGCTATTCCGTTCCATCACCTTGTTATAATTGGAATAAAGCGCATTAAATTTTTTCGTGCTTGTACAGCTTGTGGCAAAAATCATTGCTGCTGCAGCAATCATTAAACTAACATTAATTTTCACTGTTTTTAAAATTTTTAGTTAATAAATCGTGTATGTGTAAAAGAATTATGCCAAGATATTAATTTAAAAACAAACAGTTGGTAATATTGACTTAAATGGTAATTTTTTGCCAAAAAAAATAAGAATTCTCTCTATTTGCCTGTTTACTGAGCAAGTAACTTCAACTAATAAAGGTTAGCTTTTAATGCATTGTTAATTTCGTTTCCTGTAATTTAAAATTGCCCATCCGTTAAAGAATACAGCAAAGCCGATTATGGCAAAAATCTGATTTCGAATATCCGCAATTCCACTTCCTTTTAAGATTACCATTCTCATTACTTCGATAAAATAGGTAACGGGGTTAAACCACGTGATTATCTGCGCCCAATGCGGCATGCTCTCAACAGGCGTAAATAATCCGCTCATTAAATTAAAAATCATAATTAGAAAAAAGGCTACCAAAAAAGATTGCTGTTGCGTTTGGGCATAGGTAGAAAGCAGTAAACCCAGTCCAAGAATAGCCAGTAAATAAATTGCTGAAAATAAATAAATCGTGAAGTAACTTCCCAGGGGAATGATGCCATACACAAGCCATGCAATGATGAGTCCTGCAGTTAAAACTATTAAGGCTAAAATCCAAAATGGAATTAATTTACCAAGAATAAAATAAGTCTTTTTAATCGGGCTCACATTGATTTGTTCGATGGTGCCCAATTCTTTTTCCTTCACAATATTGAGCGCTGCAAAATTGGAACCTATGATGGTGATAAGCATTACCAATATCCCCGGCACCATAAAATAGGGATAATTCATTTCAGGATTGTACCAGTCAGAATATTCCACCTCAATAATTGGCTGGGGATTAAACCGTGGAAACTGGATCCATTTCGTTCTTACGGTTTGGTTATAGTTCTGAATGATTTGTTGAATATAGGCAGAGCCAAGACCCGCTTTGATTCCATTGATGGCATTGGCCGCAACAAACAAATCAGCTTCGCTATCTTTAATAAGCTTTTTTTGAAAATCGGCCGGAATTTCTAAAATAATATCTGATTTATCCAATTCAACCGAGCGCAACGCTTGCGGAAATGTAGCGCTGTATTCTTTTAACCGGAAATAGCCCGAAGAGGTAATCTTGTTGATCAATATTTGCGAATATTGCGAATGATCATTATCCACAACCGCGAGGTTGATGTTTTTAATTTGATAATTTGCTGCCAAAGGCAAAATGAGCAATTGCGCAAGCGGCGCGATAAACAATACCCGGAATATAGAAGGATCGCGGAATATTTGGCGAAATTCTTTTTGCAATAAAAATTTGAGTACTCTCATGCCAGTCTCATTTTAAAGCTTCTAATACTGATACCCAATAGCACTAAAGTCATTATTATCAAAATCAATGTTTCTTTCCAAATAGCCCAAAATCCAAGTCCCTTTATCATGATAGATACCACTATGGTATAAAACCATTTTGCGGGAACAATATTTGAAATCAGCTGTAACGGCCATGGCATGCTTTCGATAGGAAACAGGAACCCGCTGAATAACAAGGTGGGCAAAAACAAACTCAACAACGACGTAAACATGGCAGATTGTTGAGTGGAGGAAGCATTGGAAATTAATATGCCGGTTGCAAGCGCGGTAATAGTAAACAAAATGCTTTCCACCAGCAGCAAAGCGAGGCTTCCGTTTATGGGTACCCGCAGCACGTAAACGCTTAGTAGAAGGATGCACCCAATATTAAAGATAGAAACCGCGAGATACGGAATTGTTTTAGCGATGATGATTCGAAACGGCTTTAAAGGAGAAACCAGGATAATCTCCATGGTGCCTAATTCTTTTTCCTTCACAATGGCGATCGATGTCATCATGGCGCAAACCAACATAAGCACCAAAGCCATTACACCGGGCACGAAACTATAAGCCGATTTCAATTCAGGGTTATATAGCATGCGCAGGTTGGTTTTGATGGTATAGGGCAAATCTTTATTTTGTTCCAATGATTGCTGGTAGTCGTGTATGATAGAAGAGGCATAAAAAGTCAGTGTGTTAGCCGTGTTCGGGTCGCTGGCATCTGCAATCAATTGTATCTGGGCATAATTATTATGGAGAAGGTCATGCTGAAAATTTTGAGGAAAAACAACTGCAAGTCTTATTTTTCCCTCCCGAAATGTAGCGCCAATTTCTTCATAAGATCCCAAATATTTAATAATGCGGAAATACCGGCTCGCATTAATTTCATTAATAATGGCCGATGTTGTCGCATCCTTTGATTGATCGAAAACCGCAATTTGAGCATTCTTGACCTCATTGGTTAAGGCAAATCCATATAAAATAATTTGCACTATGGGCATCCAGATGAGGATAAACAAGGTTCGCCTGTCTCTCCATATATGAAGCCATTCTTTTTTTACTAAAATTAAAAATTGGTTCATGTTTTCGTTTTCTGGCATCGCTAAATGCTTATGTTTATCCCGCCTTCAGTGGTCTGTTTACTAAATAGAAATTTCAATTATTTGTTTGTTTACTATATCCTGACCTTATTCTTCCAAAACCGAACTTCCAACTATAAACCTCCTCACTCAGTTCTCACTGCTTTTCTCGCCAAATGCAAAAACACTTCATCCATTGACTTGGCTGAATAGTTTTTCTGCAGATTTGCCGGTGAATCCAGTGCGGCAATTCTCCCATCCACCATGATGGTAACACGGTTACAATATTCTGCTTCGTCCATATAATGCGTCGTTACAAAAATGGTAATGCCCCGTGCGGACGCTTCATAAATGAGCGTCCAAAACTCCCGTCTTGTTATTGGGTCAACGCCACCGGTTGGTTCATCTAAAAAAACAATTGCCGGATCATGCACAATGGCGATGGAAAACGCGAGCTTCTGCTTCCAGCCAAGAGGTAATGATCTAACCAGGGTTTTCTCTTCTCCTTCCAAATGAAGCTGCTTCACCAGTAATTGGATTTTCTTTTTTATTTGCCGGTCGCTTAAGCCATAAATGCCGGAATAAAAACGTATATTTTCCTGTATGGTCAAGTCTCCATACAAAGAAAATTTCTGGCTCATGTAACCAATGCTTTTTTTGATGAGTTCATTTTGTGTATAAATATCAAATCCTGCTACAGTCGCCGCTCCCGAGGTAGGCATTGATAATCCGCATAGCATGCGTATAGCCGTTGTTTTACCAGCTCCATTCGCGCCGAGGAATCCGAAAATTTCTCCCTTGTTTACTTCAAAAGATATTTTGTCGACAGCCGTGAAGTCACCAAATTTCTTTGTGAGTTCAGTGGCTGTTATTACTTTATCGTTTTCCATATTTTTTGATTTATGCCAAAAGCTAAAAGCTGTTAGCCATCAACGCCATAAAGCAATCTTCAATTCCCGGTTTGATAGCATGTATTTCGACCCCGGAAAAATTTCCTTTTGCTGTAATTTTTTCAAGCTCCTCCCTATTGTTTTTATCAGATTTGAAAACCACATGATGGTATTGGCCAAATGAGTAACAGCTTTCAACCAGAGGGTCTGCAAGAATTGCATTCATTAGGGAAAACATTTCATCAGCTTTTACCGCCCAGAGAGGTTTTTTAAATTCATCAATAATTCCTTCGGGTGTATTAATAGAAAGTATTTCACCCTTCTGAATCAATGCAACCCTGTCGCACAGCCTGGCTTCATCCATGTAGGCGGTTGAAACCAGAATCGTGATTCCCTGCTCTTTAAGCCTGTCGAGCATTTCCCAAAATTCTTTTCTTGAAACAGCGTCAACACCGGTGGTGGGCTCGTCGAGAAAAAGGACAGAGGGCCTGTGTATTAAGGCGCAACTGAGCGCTAATTTTTGTTTCATGCCGCCAGAAAGCTGTCCGGCTTTTCGGTTTTTAAAAGGCGCTATCTGTTCATAAATATCTTTTATGAGTTCATAATTTTCGTTGATGGTAGTTCCAAAAATGGAAGCAAAAAATTCAAGATTTTCCTGCACAGACAAATCCTGGTACAGCGAAAATTTCCCCGGCATATAGCCAACCGTGTTCCGGATTTCTTTATAGTCTTTTACCACCTCAAAGCCATCAACAAAAGCCTTGCCCTTGTCTGCCAATAATAAGGTGGTAAGTATCCGGAAGAGGGTTGTCTTTCCTGCGCCATCCGGCCCGATAATTCCGAATATCTCTCCTTTATTCACAGAAAAAGAAACACCTGTTAATGCGTCTATCACTGACTTCTTAGCGCCATATGTTTTTACTATATTTTCAACAATAACAGCCGGCATAAAATCTAATTGAATTTTACTTGTCCATACATGCCAATCTTAAGCAATCCGTCATTTTTAACCTGTATCTTCACGGCATATACCAGGTTGGCTCGTTCATCTTTTGTCTGAATCGTCTTCGGCGTAAATTCTGCTTTATCTGAAATCCACGTTATTACGCCGGAATATTCCCTGTAGCTTTTTTCGGTGCTGTCAACAAAAACTTTTACGGGCTCATTTAACTTTATCTGCGCAAACTGGTTGCCCGTAACGTACACTCTTAACGTGATGACCGAAAGAGCACCTATTGAATACAAGGCCTTTCCGGGTGCGGTATATTCACCGGCCATTGCATATTTTGTCAAAACTGTTCCATTTACCGGATTTTTTATGACAGCACGTTTCAACTGATCTTCAATTTGGGCGATAGACTTCTTCAACGGCTTTGCCTGGCTGAGTACGGTCCGGTTTTGGGAGTTGGTGGCTGATTCCTGAACTTTTATTTGTTGTTCATTTACGGCAATTTGTTTCCTATAAACGGCAATTTGGGTATTGATGTCGTCCAGTTGTTTTTGAGTGGCCGCATCTGCTTTGATCAGTCTTTCTGTTCTCTCTTTTTCATGAAGCGCATTTTCAAGCTGAACTTCCAAAACATTTATCTGGTCGTTCAAAAGCTTTACCTGCGGCGCTACGTTTACCGTCTTTTCATGAAGTGCATCAAGAGTGGCTTCGGCCTGCGCTTTTTGCAGTTGTAGCGGCACAGTATCGATATAACCTACGACACTGTCTTTTGTCAGAACGGAGCCTTCGCGGATATTAAGTGATTCTATTTGCCCGCCCACCTCTGAAGAAACAATGGTTTCATCAGCTTCAAAGGTTCCGGAAGCATCAAAATCACGTGCGTTCGGGTTGCAGGAAAAAAACGAAAAACTTGCCAGGCTAACGTAAATGAGTAAACGCAATTTCATTTCCATTTTATTTTAATTTTTTAATTATCTGTTGTTGATGTTTCCTGTGATGTTTTGATAGCTGTATTGTGCCTGCAGCAACTGAACCTCATGAATAATTTTATTTTGCCGCGCCTGGTCTTCGGCTATCACCTGGTTGATGTAATCGTGAGCACTGAGCACACCGTTTTCAAGCTGGGCAAAAGCGGCTTTTTTAACTGAGCTTCTGAGTTCGATAATTGAATTGTCTTTCTGAATAAGACTGTCAAACTTTTGCACGATTTCTTTCTGTTGCAATTGTGAAATTTTCGTATTGAAAAGGAAAACTTCTTTTTGAGTTTCCAAAGAATTCCTGTTAATCTCCAGTAAATGCAAATTGTTTTTCAGAGAATACAGACTACCAAAATCCCAACTAAATCGCACGCCTCCAATATAATACCATTCGAAATTGTTACTTAGAAAATTCAATCCCGGCCTTCCATAGCCGCCCTGAACAAAAAAGCTGACCCTGGGCTTTATTTGGTCTTTTAGGAGGCTGCCCCTCAGATCGTAAATTTTTTTCTGAAATTCAAAAGCCTGTAATTCAGGCCGGTTGATTTTTTCCTTTAACGAAGGCCCAACGGGTTTTTCAAGCGTCAGGGCGGTATCCTGTTCCAGATCCGTGAAAAGCTTAAGCATCTCCAAATAAGCCTTTTTGGTCGCACTCATTTCAACGCTTGACTGCTGGGCCTGCAAAAGCTGGGCGGATAATTCATCCACACTGCTCCTGTAAGCCACTCCGTTGGCCACCAATGCCCTGGCCTTTTCAATGCCGTTTTGAATATCTTTTTGAAGCAGAAGATTTTGATTCAATTGCTCCTCCATCAAAAGTGCACCAAAAAAAAGTTGGTTTACTTTTTCATACAATGCATATAGTTGCACTTCAAGATTTTGCTGCTCTAAAGCTTCATTTGCTACTGCGGATTCCTTTTTATTTTTAATTACGCCTCCGTCATAAATTAGCTGGTCAGCTTCAGCATACATTTTATATTGGTCTTTATTGAATTGTGGAATATGAATGCCCGGAACATTGAATGGAAAATCAGTTACAGTTGATTGATAAGTGGCTTGGCCTTTTACAGAAAATGAAGGCAAATAACCTTTTGCTGCGTTTGATACGGTAAAGTCCGTGGTCTTTGTGATCAGATCTCTCTGTTTGATAAGGGGATAATTTTTCCTCGCCAATGTGTAGGCTTTTTCAATTGAAAGCGTGTCAGCCTTCTGTCCATATAATGCGAAATCAAAAACAGGAAATAATAGAATCGTTACAAAGCCCCTGCTTAACCAAACGGTTAATTTATTCATATAAAAAATCATTTTTTAATTGAATCAATTATAAACTTTGGAATCTCCTTCTTTCGCTGTTGCATTATATTCCTGAATTGGAGTTCATCCAATTGCATCACAAACTGTATCATCGGCTTACCTACAAAAGGGAATATTGAAAGCGAAATGAGATTGATGAGTAAATGTACCGGGCTGATTTTCCTGATGGTTCCTTTTTTAATTTCCTTCTCAATCTGGTCCAGGAATTTTTGAGGCCTGGGAATCTTTTTCTTATTCCATACCTTATCAAGAAATTTTTCGCTGTCCCTGCTGATCTCATTCAGTACAAACAAGGGCAGATAAGGGTTTTCAGACATTATTGTGATGTATTCGTCACAGAAGCGTTCGATCTTTTCAAATAAAGGAACATCGGATTCAAAGATGGCATTGATTTTTGGAAATAATTTTTCAGCAGCTTCTGCAAAAATGACTTCAAACAATTTTTCCTTGCTCCTGAAATAATAATGTAAAAGTGCTTTATTAATTCCTGCCTCATCTGCTATATCCTGCATACGTGCGCCTGCCATTCCTTTTGTCACAAACACTTTTTTGGCGGCGTCGAGTATTTTTTCCTCTGCGGTCTTTTCTTTTTTATTTTTAACCATATTATTTAACCAATTGGTTAACAAATGTAGAAACCAATTTTCATATTGTCAAATTTTTTACTGAAGAATACGTTTCTGTATCTAATTTATGATTGCTGTCAACTTCTGTGGAAACAAAAATTCAATTTATTTTACCGTTTACTGTGAAGATGGGTTTGTGGGAAGTAACGGCATAGTAAACCGACAAAAAAGGCTATTTTTTAATTTGCATAATTATATAACGGTGATGGCTACACGAAAGTTAGCCCTGAATTATTCAGTCGCGACTATCTTCATCTTTTCCTGTATCAATCCTTTTACTTTTTCAATTTTTGTATCTACACCGTTCAAAATGTCCTGCCAGTCGGGCCCGACGTAGATGTCTGGTATCACACCTGTACCCTTCAACGGCACGTGCTCATATTGCACCAGTTTAAAAAACGGAAGCCGCACCCTGATTTTTGTATTAGGCAATGTAATATCCGGTATCAGAATTCCTGAATTGCCATACCAGCCGCCGCCTGTTTCTTCGCCTACCAGTTTAATATTTTTCTGCCCTTTTACTGCGTTGCAAAAAATGGTCGACGCAGAAAATGTAAGTCCGTTTGTAAGCACATATACATTTCCATCAAAATGATTTTTGCGTTTTGGCTTGAAAACATGACGTTCCCAATAGGCAAAGTGATATTGTCCGTCTTTCTCTTTATGGGTTACAAAATGCAGCCCGATGTTGTTGAAAAATCCTTTTGAAATGTAGCGGGTATACGGCGCCAGCCTGTTACTAACGGCTACTGCAGTATCTGCAACTTTAAAAGGTGTGTTCCTTAAATATTTTGTAAGAAAGGCGGATTTAATGATATCTCCTCCTCCGTTGATTCTTAAATCTATAATAAGATTTTTCGTTTGATTGTGCCTAAGTTCACGAAAAGAGCGGCGGAAAAAACTTTTCAGATGGCCTTTAGAAAATCCATTCACGGTCATCAAGGCCGTTGATGAATCAAATTCTAAAGAGCGGATGGCAGCCATTTTTTCCTGGCGGGTATATTTTATTTTTTTTATTTCCTTTTTCTTTTTGGTCGAATCGACTACCGGTTTAAAGTAAGGAATAACAGAAGATTTTTTCACACCATTGCTATCAGTATAATCCACCAGGTAGCTTTGATATAATCCAAAAATATTTCTGTGATAATAAGGAAAATCTGCGCTGAGCCTTATGTAATTAATATTTTCGGAATATCCGTCTTCCACCATGAAGTGAAACATATAATCAATCATTTCGCGGTTTTTGATTCCATTGATAGAAGTTACAAAAGAACCCATGGGAACCAGGCGGTTTTGAATATTTAAATTGCCCACCACCATCATAGAATCTTTCCAAACTTTTAGGTATAGCGGAAAGGAGGGTATTACTTTATTTTTTATAAAATGATTCCATCCTTTGCTCATAATGAAACTGGTGTGGCCGCAATGAATAAAGGAGATTAAAGGTGCGATAACTTTCCATCCAAATTGGAGTTCAGTCATGGAGTCGCGGATGCTGTTGTAACCCGCATTGAAATAAAAATCCATGCTGTCTTTGGAAGTGTACCAATAAAGAGAAGGGTGTTTTGATTCCAGGACTTCACGCAACAAAGTATAATCCTGTTGCAGTTGTTGTTTGGAATATTTTTTATTGGGATTATAATTCCTGGAGGCAGCGCAGGAAACTAAAAGTGGAACAAGTAAGTAAAAGAAATATTGCCTCATGATAGCATCCGGGAAATGGAATGTAAATTTAATTTGGATTGAATTTATTTCAGGGCATTCCATCCCTGCGCGGTAAGCGGATGAGTATTTCCACCTTTGGTGATGATAACGGAGCCCTTTTCTTTTTCAGTAATGTAACCAACAATACTGATGTTTGGATTTTCGGAAATTTTTTCAAAATCTTTTTGATCAATGGTAAAAAGTAATTCATAATCTTCGCCGCCGCTTAAGGCACACGCAGTCGGATCCAGCTCAAGCTTATAGGCAAACTGGCGGGCCATTTCATTTATCGGAATTTTTTCTTCATACAATACACAGCCCGCGTCGCTCTTTTTGCAAATATGCAAAATTTCGCTGCTGAGGCCATCGCTAATGTCAATCATTGCGGTAGGTTGAATTTCCTTTTGCTCAAAAAAATCAATAATGTCGCGCCTTGCTTCAGGTTTTAAAATCCTTCCTACGATATAATCCTGGTTTTCGAGATCGGGCTGCACGCCTTTTGTTTCCAGAAAAATTTTCTTTTCTCTTTCAAGTAAAGTGAGTCCTAAAAAGGCTGCGCCAAGGTCGCCACTTACGCAGATTAAATCACCCTTTTTTGCGCCGCTTCGGGTTACAAATTTATCGGGAGCTACTTCGCCGATAGCAGTTACACAAATGATGAATCCCTTCTGTGAAGAGGTAGTATCGCCTCCCACAAGGTCAACATTGTATTTATCACAAGCTGCATATACCCCTTCATAAAATTCGTTGAGCGCCTCCACGCTAAAGCGGTTGCTGAAGGCAATGCTCAACGTTATTTGGGTGGGAGTTGCATTCATCGCATACACATCGCTTAGATTAACGATTACACTTTTATAACCCAAATGTTTTAGCGGAGAGTACATCAAATCGAAATGGATTCCTTCTACCAACATGTCGGTGGTAATCACAATTTGTTTACCGAAATGATCCACCACTGCCGCATCATCCCCGACAGATAAGATCGTGGACGCGTTTCTTATTTCATTATTTTTTGTGAGATGATCTATCAGGCCAAATTCGCCAAGCGTGGAAACTTCAGTTCTTTGTGGGTCCATTATTATGATTTAAAAAATTGAAACTACAGTAAACAAAGTTACTTGCATTTTTTTTGCTATTTTAAACAGTAAAACATTAAATAATCTTTTTTTGTATCCGGATATTTTAAAAAGAGGCGAAAGGTTTTTTTAACTTTACAAATATTATCGAAGCAATTGTTGAGATGTTAAAAATTAAGTGAATCGCTTTGGCAAAAAAAAAGAAACGTTCTTCAGGTGCATTTTTCAAAATTTTTATTGCGCTTTGTCTCATCGTCACCTGCTTTTATTATATTTTTCGCTTACTGATATTTCCGCCACACGTTTTTTATTCCGGCTTCCAGATAGAAATCCCAAACGGGTACGAAATTCATGGAATCGACGTAAGCCGTTATCAAAGTACCATCAACTGGAAAGAAGTAAAAGAGATGACGGATGACGGAGTAAAAATTGGCTTTGCTTTTATAAAAGCCACCGAAGGCACGAGCATTGTGGATGAGCAATTCAGGCGCAACTGGGCAGAAGCAGCATCTGAAAATATTACCCGGGGTGCTTATCATTTTTTTGTACCAAAGCGGAATGCAAAAAAGCAGGCCCAGAATTTTATACAAATTGTGGATTTAAAGCCAGGCGATTTGCCACCGGTGTTGGATGTAGAAAAGAGCCGTGGCGTCTCTGTAAATGAAATGCAGAAGGAAGTGAAAGCCTGGCTGGATGCGGTAGAAGAACACTACGGTGTAAAGCCGATTCTTTACACCAACATTGATTTCTATGAACATTATTTCCAAACGGGATTTGAAGAATATCCTTTATGGATTGCGCATTATCTGCAGCCAGATAAACCCAGAATTGAAAATAAGTGGGTGTTTTGGCAGCATAGTGAAAAAGGCCGCGTAGATGGTATAAAGGCCTTTGTTGATTTCAACATTTTTTATGGTGACAGCAGTGATTTCCAGGAACTGCTTATTCCAGAATGATATTTCAATAGGATTTCCTGGCCAGCACGATAGTGTTTTTAAATTGTTTTTTGCGTCCGTCTTTATTAAAGATTTCTGTAAAAATGATATAAATGCCTTGGGGTAATTTTTTTCTTTTGTCGTCCAAGCCATCCCAGCGAAAATAACCTGTAAGCCCGCTCAGAGAATTTTTTTCAAGAAATCTTACCGGTCTTCCGGAAGCATCAAAGATGGTGATATTTGCTACATAACCTGCAGAAGGGAAGTTATAATTTATGGTAGCAAAATCTTCATTGCCGTCATTGTCCGGAGAGAATACTGAAGGTGTAACGGTGATGGTTGCACGAAAATCATCGCCGCTATAAAACTGTGAATTCTTATAGCCCGGAGTGCCATATCCCGCCGAAGTGGCGGCAGAATGAAAATTATTCTGAACAGAAGGCGCGTCATAATTTATTCTTTCCAAAGAAACACCTTTGGTATTTTGCATCAGTTGAAAATGCCATTTTTCTGAATAGTTTACCTCATCAATGATGTTTCCCTGGTTATTTAGGATGATCACATTTCCTTTATCATTGGGGAATGGTGGAAGCGAAGCGTCTTTTATAAACGCATCAGCATTGGCCATCGCATATTGGCTTTTGACAATGGAAGGGTCGGTAGTAATGACGAGGAAATCTTTTGGAAAAAATAAAATTGGCTGTGCTGCCAAAGATGTGATGCTGCTCACGACGTTCGTACTATTCCTGTTCGCGATGGATACTTTACTGAGGTCAATTATTTTACCTGAACGATTGTAAAGCTCCACATAATCTACGCCGCCTTCCAGGGGATTGAAAAGAATTTCATTAATTACAATATCAAAAGAATCGGCATCTTGCGGTAATCCGAATCTTGCAGAATTGTTTGCGGCAATGATGTTGCCTGAACAGTCTGAAATATTTTGGGCAGACACGGTATAAATTTTTCCGGAGGTGATAGCATTATTCAGCGTCACATTAACCTTAGTAAATAATGGCGGAATTGCAACCGCATCAATCGCTGATAGATTATTGTCAAAAATAAAATTGTGGAAAGAACCTGCTTGTAAACTGTCCACAGGTTCATTAAATGTTAACGTAATTGTTTTATCATTGTCAGCAAAGGCGCCTAATAATTTCGGCTTGCTGTCATCTGCGTTGATTCCGTCCACTGAATTCTTTTTTGCCGGTGTGCCTCCATTTGGCGATTGACTGCTTTTCCAGTTAGTAGCGGTGTTGCACGGATTTTTTGTATCTATCATTTCCAGCGACCAACCGCCATTTTTTTTCAATTCATTTTGATGCCAGTCCGAGGAATATGGAACGGCGTGAATTGTTTTTCCGTTCTGATCAAACAGCGAAAGAATTTCTCCATCATTATCCAGAGAAGGAAAAGCTGAAATACCAACCGCATTTCCATATTGCGCTAAAGCACCTCCTGCTGCTGAAGAACACACAACCAGGAAGCTATCCGGCTGAAGAAGGATGGAAGGAAGAAATCCTCCTGCGCTGCCATCGCTGATTTTCCATCCGCTTAGGTTCAAAGGAAATGAACAAATGTTTTTAATTTCTATCCATTCAAAATCTGGTAAACCCACAGATGGAGTGGGGTCAGCAAAAATTTCATCAATGACCACATCATTTCTTTGCGCACTGTAAAAGCTAAAAGAAGCCGTTGCATATTTAGTTACATTACCATAAAGGTCTTTGATTCCGTCTACAGTTAACGTGTATGCGTAACCGTTAGTAAATGAATTTGAAAATACAAGATGAACCAGGGATGGATTTTGCAAATCCGGCGAAACGGTTTCGGGCATTCCTATATTATTTACCGAATAATTAGAAAATCCCTGGCTTGAGATATCTATAGGCTCATCAAAAAGCATATCGATTTTTGTGGGCGAAATTGCAACTGCGGAAATAATTTTTGGAGCACTGGTATCAGGCTCATAATTTTTTATCTCAATGTCATCTATAAAATGTTTTCCAAAAAAGGAAGAGGAACTTTGCTTTATAACAACGCCACTCCATGCAGAAGTGGTGTAAGTAGTATCCATCGCGGCTCCTTCATTATACCATGAATTTCCCGTGCCGGAAAGGTCGCGGTACAAAAGCCATTTTCCTGAAACATCGCGGATTACTTTTATTTTACAAATATTATTGCTGTGGTTCAGCACTCCGTCTTCGCCATCAATAATTTTTTCAATTAAGCCGTCTTTATCTCTGCGGTAAAGCGAAATTTCATCTTGTGTGTTTCCAATTCTCACAAAATATCCCTTTGCCCCATTACTATTAAACTGCGGTAAAGATGAAGTGAGATAAAAGTCAATATAATTGGCGGAAGAAGGGTTAAAAGAAAGTCTTATCCAAATTTCCCATTGTGCGCCCATACAAAGATGGTTTTCTGAGGCAATTGAAAATGTTTTGTTTTCGGTAGAATCAATAGTCTGAAGTTGAGCGTTGGTGTTTATGATAAAAGAAGCGGTATCGCCCGACCATGTAGAATTTGAAAAGTAGCGGAAATTAAAGTTTTCGCTTATTTGTCCGTTTACTACGGTATTAATTAACAGGAAAATAAACAGGAAGAGCATCAACTTTTTCTGCATAATCAGTAGCTTTGAATTTAAAGATAAAGACTTTATGCTTTTCTTTGCATTCAAACTTAAAAAATTTAAACAAAAATGAAAATTGCAGTGGTGGGCGCTACCGGGCTTGTAGGAAGCAAAATGTTACAAGTGCTCGAAGAACGAAATTTCCCGGTTACAGAATTAATTCCTGTGGCTTCTGAAAAATCTGTAGGCAAGGAAGTGACATTTAAAGGTAAAAAATATAAGGTGGTTTCTGCAGAAGATGCTATTGCCGCCAGGCCTGCGATTGCTTTGTTTTCTGCCGGCGGAAGCACTTCACTGGCGCTGGCCCCCAAGTTTGCTGAAGCAGGGACTACGGTAATTGACAATTCCTCCGCATGGCGCATGGATGCAACCAAAAAGTTGGTAGTTCCGGAAGTGAACGCTGAGGTTTTAACCAAAGAAGATAAAATTATCGCCAATCCAAATTGTTCTACCATCCAGATGGTGCTGGTTTTAAAACCGCTTAACGAAAAATATGATATTAAAAGAGTAGTGGTTTCTACTTATCAAAGCGTTACCGGCACTGGTGTAAAAGCGGTACAGCAGATGGAAAATGAAAGAAATAATGTGAAAGGTGAAATGGCTTATAAATATCCTATCGATAAAAATGCGCTTCCGCATATTGACGTTTTTTTGGATAACGGCTACACCAAGGAAGAAATGAAAATGGTAAATGAAACCCGGAAAATAATCGGGGATGATTCAATTCAGTTGACTGCAACCTGCGTGCGTATTCCTGTGGTAGGCGGTCATAGCGAAAGTTTGAATATAGAATTTGAAAACGATTTTGACCTTGATGAAGTAAGAAAAATCCTATCAAATGCGCCGGGAGTAGTGATTCAGGATGACGTGGAGAATTTCGTTTATCCCATGCCGTTATCTGCTCATGAAAAAGACGAAACCTTTGTAGGCCGTATCCGGCGCGACGAATCACAGCCGAAAACACTGAACTGCTGGGTAGTCAGTGACAACCTGAGAAAAGGCGCAGCAACCAACGCTGTGCAGATAGCAGAATACCTGTTGGAAAAAGGACTGGTGAAAGAAGCTGTCAGCCCACAACTGACTTCCGCCGACGCATAAAATTTTTTTGAAGATTATAAAAAAGGTATTATCAGATTGCTTCTGTTAATACCTTTTTGTTTTCCGGTCTGGTATTAATTCTGTATCTATTAATGCAAATTATCCAGGGCTTCCTTCAATTTGGAGAACATTTCAGGAATCTCTTCCTTTCTGCAAGTGCCAACGCTTAACCGGTACCAATCTGAATCTTTTGCTGCGCCAAAAGCATAAAATGGAACTACGGCTAATTTTGCATTTTCCAGGATGTAAGTAGTTACTTCCGATTGGGAAGAAAGTAAATTGCCATTATTTGCCTGCCTGTCCGGTAGATAGGTTCGTTTACCGACAAGGCTTAATTGAATCGTGAGATAAATTGCCGCCTGGGGCGCACAGGCAGCCACTGCGTAGCCTTCGGATTTCAATTGCATGAAGCCTTCATAAATGAGCTGGAGCCTTTCTTCAAGTTCTTTTTTATAGTTAGTAAGATATTCATTTACCGCGTCGTGCATCAGCAAAAATTTTGCAGTTGCATGTTGCTCCGCCATCGGGCTCCACGCACCAAGATGGCTGTTAATTGCTTTCATTTTTGATAACACGATTTCCGGTCCTAAAGCCCAGCCAACTCTTACCCCTGTGGAAGCAAAAGCCTTGCTGATGCCATCAATAAAGATGGTATATTTTTTCATCTCAGGACGAAGGCTAACCGGATTATAATGAACCGTATCTCCAAAAGTGAGCATCCAATACATTTGGTCGTACATTACATACAATTTCTTTTCATCTTCTCCCCTTCTGTGGTTTTCTTCCAAAACCATATCGCAGATTTTTTCCAGCTCTTCCTTTTTAAAAACTGTTCCTGTGGGATTTAAAGGGGAACACAGCGCAATCAAAACTGCATCGTGAACATGAGGCTGGATATCTTCTGCAGTGGGCATAAAATTGTTTGTTGCTGTGGTTTCGATTACTTCATGCTTTCCTTCGGTAAAATGCACATAATGATTATTATTCCAACTGGGCACAGCATAAATCACCTTATCACCCCTGTCGACGATGGCGCGGTAAACGGCATAAATCAAAGGCCTGCCGCCTGCAGCAATTAATATTTCATTTGTATCAAAATGCAATCCTTCACGGTCGTTAATAAATTTTGAAACCGATTCTCTCAATTGAATGATGCCGTCGGCCGGAGGATAGGTGGTTAATTTGTTGCGATAAGCATTTACAATCTCATCTTCCAGTTTTTGAGGGATAGGAAAGATTTCCGAATCAAAATCACCGATAGTAAAATTATAAATGGTTTCGCCACGTTTGATTTTTTGTTTTATTTCACCTCCGAGCCTTACGATTTCACTGCCAATAAGCGTATTGGCAAGCTGGCTTAATTTTTCTTCTTTTTTTACGTAGGGTTTGGAATTAACTGTTGACATGTTCGACGTTTATCATAAATATAAATCAATTCTCTTGCAATTTTTATGTCAGAAGTTTGACAAAGGGATAAAGAAAGTTTAAAATCAGGAATAACCGTAACTGAGTTGGTGCATAAACGGCTGTATCATTTTAAAAATGGAAGCGTAGAGAAGTTATGCCAAAAAAAAGCCGCTTATTGTGTAATAAGCGGTGGCCTTTAGCAACGGCAAAACTACCAATTTCCAACATGTAAAAACCAAAATAAAAAATTGAATTATTTATCGATTTACTATAGCTGATGAACCTATATTGAATCAGAATTTAAAACACATATTTCCCCTCTTCAATCAGTTTATCTGCAATCATTCGGCGCGCATTTTTACTATTGAATGGCTCTGTTTTGGTAAACCGTTTCAGGCCCAGCAGCATCATTTTTTGCTCATCGCCATCGGCAAACGCATTGATGGCTTCCTTACCTGATTTAGCCACTTTATCTACTGCGTCATTCAGATAACATTTCATCATGGCAATTTGAACTTTTGCATTGTCTTCGCCGGTTTTATCTGTGAGTTTCATAACACGAAGCAACATACTTTCAGCAACAAAAGTTTCGATAGCCATGTCGGCAATGTTCATAATTATTTCTTCTTCGTTGCTCAAATCCTTCATTAATTTTTGAACAGCGGCGCCCGCAACCATTAAAATACATTTTTTGAGATTGGCAATTACCTTACTTTCTTTTGAAAAAGCACTTTCTTCACCATTTCCAAATTCCGGAATGCTCATTAATTCTTTTTGAACATTCATCGCCGGCCCCATTAAGTCCAATTGCCCTTTCATCGCTCTTTTCAGCATCATGTCAACTGTTAGAAGGCGATTGATTTCATTAGTTCCTTCATAAATCCGGTTTACGCGGCTATCGCGATAAGCACGGCTAATATTGTATTCATCACTAAAACCAACACCACCATGGATTTGCACGCCCTCGTCTACTACAAAATCAAGCGCCTCACTTCCATGCACTTTTAAAATCGCACATTCAATTGCAAATTCTTCTGCTGCCCCGAGAAGCGCTTCATTAAAGGGTTTGCCTCCGGCCAAAAGTTCTTCTTCTTTTTCATCAATCCACCTGGCAGTGCGATACAGAGCGCTTTCATCGGCAAAAATTTTGATGGCCATCTCTGCCAGCTTATGTTTTATAGCTCCAAAATTGGCAATGGCTGTTTTGAATTGTTCCCTGTTTTTTGCATATTCTATTGAATTGCCCAACGCAAGTTTAGCACCACCCATAGCTGCTGCTGCCAATTTCAACCGTCCAATATTTAGAATATTGAACGCAATGATATGCCCGCGGCCAATTTCACCCAACACATTTTCTACAGGAACTTTACAATCCTGGAAATACAATTGAACAGTGGACGAACCTTTGATACCCATTTTATGTTCTTCCGGGCCGCGCGTGAAGCCTTCAAAATCTCGTTCCAAAATAAAGGCGGTAAATTTTTCGCCATCTACTTTTGCAAACACGGTATAAACATCTGCAAAGCCGCCATTGGTAATCCAAATTTTTTGCCCGTTCAATAAATAATGTTTTCCATCTTCTGAAAGCGTGGCTGTCGTTTTTGCTCCAAGCGCATCGCTGCCGCTGCCGGGCTCTGTTAATCCATAAGAACCTTTCCATTCGCCACTTGCCAGTTTTGGAATGTATTTTTTCTTTTGCTCTTCCGTTCCAAAATATAAGATGGGCAAAGTTCCGATTCCCGCATGGGCGCTCATCGCCACGCTAAAAGAGTAGCCGCCACCCAACCCTTCACTTACCAAAGTGGAGGTTACAAAATCTTTTCCCAGCCCTCCTAAATCTTCAGGAACGGACGCGCTTAATAATCCCAGTTCGCCTGCTTTTTCCATCAAAGAAGGCATGAGGCCCGGTTCCAATTTATCAATCCTGTCAACGATTGGGTAGATTTCCGTTTTCAAAAATTGTAGACACATATCTAAAATCATCAATTGCTCTTCACTAAAATCTTCCGGCGTGAAAGTATCATTGGCGTTATATTCTTTAATAAGCCACTCTCCGCCTCTTACTGAAGTATAGCTAATAGTTGTATTCATAAAAGTTATTTTAAATTTTCATAAACGATTTGAAGAACTTCTTTGGCAATTTCGATCTGTTCCTTGGTAACGCCTTCAAGCGCCTCATTCAGTGTCAGGTTAGCTACTTCCATCGTGGTTTGCTCCAGATTTTTTGCTTCTTTCGTGAGGAATATGATATTGCTTCGCCTGTCATTTTTTGAAGCGACCCGTTTCACCAATTTGGATTTTTCCAAATTGTCTACGAGTCTTGTAATGCTGGGCTTGTCCCGAAAAGTAGCTTCACATAATTGCTGCTGGCTTTGGCCATCCTGCTTCCATAAATGATATAACACACTCCATTGCTCAATCGTAATTTCTATTCCGGCATCCTTAAAATTCTTTTGTAGCCTCCTTGCTACCGCCGTAGATGCCTTGCCTGTTATAAAGCTGTATAACTCTCCTCTCTTAAATTGGTTGTTTAGCATATAGTTGTTTATGCAACTATACAAATCTAACTATTCCTTTTGGTATTAAAAAATTATTTTTGTCGGCCATATGTTCAATTAATAAGGCTACTTCAACAATAAGCTTTTCATGCTTTTAATCTCTATTACCATCATTTTATTTATTCCGTATGTATGGCTGATGCTTTATTACAGGAGTGCCTGGATAAAAATCCCGGATTTTGGGGTCGCTCAAAATGCATACAGCGAACTTCCTTTTATTTCTATAATTATTGCTGCGCGGAATGAAGAAGAAAATATTGGAAAATGTATTCAATCCATTCTTGGCCAAACCTATCCAACGAAAAAGTATGAAATCATCGTAACAGATGACCATTCAACCGACAAAACTGTTTCTATAATCGAATCTTTTGGAAGGGATAATATCAGGGTTCTTCATTTGGCCGATTTTGTTTCAGGGCAAACAATTAATTCTTACAAAAAAAAATCGATTGATGCGGCATTGAAATTTGTCAGTGGAGAATTGATTGTTACCACAGATGCCGACTGCATGGTACTGCCCGGGTGGTTGGCTACTATTGCTGCTTTTTATAAAGAAAAATCTCCTGTGTTTGTAGCCATGCCGGTGACTTTTAATCCTGTGCGGGAAGATTCTTTTTTTATGAAAGTGTTTAAAATATTTCAGTCGCTTGATTTTTTGGCGCTGCAGGGAATTACAGGCGCTGCAGTCTCTAAAAAAATCCATGCCATGTGCAATGGTGCGAATCTCGCTTACAAAAAAGAAGTTTTCTATAAAGTGGGGGGATTTGAAGGGATTGATAAATTGGCAAGCGGCGATGACATGTTGCTGATGCAGAAAATTCAGGCGCAATATCCGGAAGAAATTACATTTTTAAAATCCAAAGAGGTTATTGTAAACACTGCCCCGGCAGAAACTTTAAAAGATTTTATGAATCAGCGTATTCGCTGGGCAAGTAAAACCGGAAGTTATACAGACAAAAAAATAATTTCGGTTCTCTTGTTGGTTTACCTGCTCAATGTCTGGGTGCTTTTTTTAGGAATACTATCTTGTTTTTTTTTTGAAGCGCTTTCCATTTTCATTATTTCGCTTTTGCTGAAAACATTGGCTGAATTGCTTTTTATGTTTCCTGTGTCCCGGTTTTTCGGAAAGCAAAAACAACTTTGGTGGTTTCTTCCCGCACAACCTTTCCATATTTTATATACAGTGATCGCGGGCTGGCTGGGCCAATTTGGAAGCTATCAATGGAAAGGAAGAAATGTGACATGAAAAATGGTCAACAAACTACAGGAATGCAATTTTGAAATAGATAAGTGACTTAAAAAATATACTTTTATCGCGATGCTGCAATCGTTTTCTTTTTCACAAAATGCATGGCGGCGCCTTAAAAAAAATAAAGGCGCCATGGCCGGACTTGTGATTATTTGTCTCGCTGTTTTTATCGGAATTTTTTCTTATTACCTGGGAAACGATTCCACACCGAACGCTGACAGGCAGATTGTTGAAATTATGGCCGCCCGCCCGGGATTCAGCCAGCAGTTTCTCCGGTTAAAAAAAGAAAAACATATTGAGTCAACCGGTTTTTTTAAACGCTTATTTTTTGGAAAAGAAGACCGATATATTTATTTGCCGATAAATAGCTATCAACTAACAGGCGATTCTATTATGGTTGAAAAATTTATCGACGAAGGATTGCAGGAAAAGCAAGTATATGCAAAAAATGAAGTGGCTCCTTCCAATTTTATCGAAAAAAAAACTTACTGGCTGGGCACCGATACTTTTGGAAGAGACATTTTAAGCAGGCTTCTTGTCGGAGTTCGTGTAAGCCTCGCCGTTGGATTGATTACTGTACTGATTTCACTTTCCATCGGGATTATTTTGGGTGCATGGGCCGGATATTATGGGGGCAAAACGGATAATGTAATTATGTGGTTTATCAATGTAATCTGGAGTATGCCTACGCTGCTTTTGGTATTTGGTATCACGCTGACACTGGGAAAGGGTTTTTGGCAAATTTTTATCGCCGTAGGATTAACAATGTGGGTAAGCGTGGCACGAGTAGTGCGCGGCCAGGTAATTGCGCTTCGCGAATTGGAATACATACAGGCAGCAAAAGCGTTGGGATTAAAAAATTTTAGAATTATAGTCCGGCATATTTTACCTAATGTTTTGGGACCCGTAATTGTGATTGCTGCTGCCAATTTCGCAAGCGCTATTATTATCGAAGCAGGCTTGAGTTTCCTTGGCGTCGGTATTCAGCCGCCAACACCCAGTTGGGGGCTCATGCTAAAAGAGAACTATAATTTTATTATTACTCATCGGCCTGCATTAGCGCTGGCTCCCGGAATCGCCATCATGATTTTGGTGCTTGCTTTTAATTTATTGGGCAATGGCTTAAGAGATGCTTTGGATGTAAGAGGTTAAAATTCTATTCAGTAATTTTTTGGAAAATCAAAAAATAAAAATTCTTTTTCCGCAATCTGCAGTTCTTTCCAACGGGTAGATTTTATTTTAAATGCATATACCGCACAGGTTGGCATATCATATACCGGGTGGCAATCGAGGGAGTTTACGAATTGGGTTATTCCGGGATTATGTGAAAAAAGCGCAATGCAGTTTACTTCGTCATCAACGTTTTCAATCGCTTCATAAAAGCTTTTGACAGAAGGCTCATACAAGGCAGGAATAATTTTCAATTTATCTTTTTGAGCTGCTGATTCTTTCATAAAAATCCTTGCCGTTTTTTGCGCGCGCAATGCGGGGCTTGAAATAAACAAATCAATCTTAATATTTTTTTCCACTAAACGGATTGCCATATTTTTTGCATCCGTTTTCCCCTGCCCGGTGAGCTTCCTGTCAAAATCAGGAAGAGGTTTGTCCCAGCCGCTTTTTGCATGCCGCACCATCAAAATTGTTTTCATAAGTATTTGTTCGTTTACTGTAAAAAGTCTTAATCATGGTGAAAGTTAAAAGCAAATGTCTTTTATTTTAAATAACAGCATTCCAAAAAAATATAGCATGCCAATTGCCGATTTCTTTTATCTTTAAAACCTTAACGTTTTCGCCTGGTTAATTAATTTTCATTCTATGCCTTTATTGCTTTGCGTTTCCGCGATTTTGTTGTTGATAATTATGGTGGTGTATTTTAAGCTTGACACCTTTATCTCATTTCTTATTGTCAGCATTTTGCTTGGGATAGCAGTCGGCATGGATATCCGCCAAATTTCATCTTCTGTAACGAAGGGAATTGGCAATACTTTGGGGCCGCTGGTAATTATCCTCGGTTTTGGCGCCATGCTTGGCAAGCTGGTGGCTGATAGTGGCGCTGCGCAACAAATCACTGCCTCACTTACCAAAATATTCGGAACAAAAAATATTCAATGGGGAATGGCGCTTGCCGGATTAATTATCGGCATCCCATTGTTTTATACGGCCGGTTTTATTGTAGTAGTGCCCTTAATATTTGCCATTGCTGCCACTACCGGTTTGCCTTTGCTATATATTGGTGTACCGATGCTGGCCGCGCTTTCGGTAGCTCATGGATTTTTGCCTCCGCATCCTTCGCCCACGGCCATCGCTGAACAGTTGCACGCCAGCATCAGCAGAACTTTAATTTATGGAATCATTGTAGCCATCCCTACCATCACACTCGCCGGGCCTTTGTTTGCAAAAACCTTAAGAAAATACCGCCCTTCGCCCTCGAATACTATTTTTCATATTGAATCAATGCCTCAAAATGAATTACCTGGTATTGGCATCAGTCTCGTGACTGCTTTGATGCCCGTGATTCTTTTGACGGTGACCGCGCTTATGACTTTTTTTGTTTCACCTGAAAGTTTTTTGGGAAAAATTATCCAATTCATTGGCGACCCCAATATCGCTATGTTGCTTTCTGTATTGATTGCAGTTTATTTTTTGGGGACGAAAAGAGGATTTGCCATCCCTGTAGTAATGAAGAAGCTGGAAGATGCTTTTAAGAGCATCTCTGTAATTCTGTTAATTATCGCGGGCTCGGGAATTTTTATGCAGATTATGAGTGATGGAGGCGTAAGCATTTACATCGGGCATATTCTGAAAGACATGCAATTATCGCCATTGATTTTAGGTTGGCTGATTGCGGCAATCATCAGGGTTTGCATTGGCTCAGCTACTGTTGCCGGGCTTACTACCGTTGGCATTATGATGCCCATTTTAGGGATTAATCAACACATCCGCCCGGAACTGATGGTGCTTTCAATCGGAGCGGGAAGCCTGATGTTTTCGCATGTAAACGACGGAGGTTTTTGGTTGTTTAAAGAATATTTCAATTTAAGCATCAGGCAAACATTTCTTACCTGGACGATGATGGAAACGATAGTTTCTATTACAGGCCTGATAGGCGTGCTCATCTTAAGCAATTTTGTTTGATGGGAAGATATTTTGAAAATAAAATCTTACAATATTTCCTGCTTTACTATCTAAATAATAAACAGCCGGTTTATTTCAAAAAATAAATCCAATGAGCAGGCATCCCAAAACAATAAATGGCGCTGGTATTTTGGTGAAGGTGAGCAAATAAAAAGTGCCCACGATTACGATAAGATTTACAAAGCTTACCGTGTTTAATTCCGTTATAGAGATGTCTTTTACAAGATATAAAAAAGAACCCCACATAATTCCGACCACCACCGCATTAATGCCTTCCAGCGAGCGGTATACAACTACGTATTTTTTCAGAATTTGCCATACAGGGAAAAAAAACAGGACGAGCAACGCGCTTGGTAAAAAAATGAAAATGCACCCAATAAAACATCCGATTATTTGCCATGTAGTTCCATAATCACGCAACACCATTCCCCCGATGTACGAAGTAACTGAAAATACGGGTCCCGGAATGGCGCGTACAATTCCCCAGCCCGTAAGATATTCTTCTTTATCAAGATAATTTGATTTTTCACGGGTTACATATTGCTCATACATCATAGGCATCAGCACATCGCCACCTCCGAAAACGAGGCTTCCATAACGATACATATTTTCTGTAAGATTATACGCTCTTTTATGTTGCCAATTCTGTTTACGGGCCGTTTCACTTAAAAAACCGACGATTAGAAAAATGAGAAGAAATAGCCAGATGTTGGTCCATTTAATGTGCCTCGGCTTTATGTTTTCTTTTTCAGGGAAGCGCTTATCGCTGAAGTTGGTAACCACCCCGCCAAGCACAATCAAAATGGGAAATACCCAGGGTGTTTTAAAGAATAAATAGGTGCCAATAGCGCCGACAGCCATTATGAAAAAAGTGATGGTGTTTTTAATGGAAACCTTAAACATTTTAAAAGCCGCAAAAGCCACAAATCCTACCGCCATCGGTTGAATGTAGGAAAACAGGTCAAGATTTACATGATAGCTGTTGATGTAATAAAATAAAAAGGAAAACAGCGCCATCAATATGCTTGCGGGAAATATCCAAATCAGAAGGGTGAGTATCGCCAGCGGAACGCCGCCCCGTTTATAGCCGATTAGCGTGATGGTTTGGGTAGAGGAGGCGCCGGGCAAAAGCTGGCAAAAGGCCACATATTCCATCAATTCAGATTTGGTAACATCCCTCCTGCCTTCAACAAATGTTTTCATCATCATGCCCAAATGCCCCTGCGGACCGCCAAATGCGGAGATAGTATAATAAAAAACAGCCTTTAAAAATGGAATATGCCTTCGCAGTATCATCAAATATTTTTTTTATAACAAAGCGTTTCTGCGAGGGCTTAACAATTGTTACATAAAGTTCTTTTCATGCAGAATATTATTTTTTTAAACCTATTTCTCTCAGGCGTTCATCAAGGTATTCGCCGGCAGTAATATCTTCAAAAGCCTTTGGATGATTTTCATCGATACATTCTTTCAGTGCTGAAAGATCCATTGACGATTTGGGATGAAGGAAAAACGGAATCGAAAACCGTGATGTATGCCACAACTCGCGCGGCGGATTTACTACGCGATGAGTCGTGCTTTTTAATTTATTATTGGTGAGCCGTTGCAACATATCACCCACATTTACAACAATCTGATCTTCTAATGAAGTTACCGGAACCCATTCATTTTGTTTGTTCAATATTTCGAGGCCGCTGGCAGAAGCGCCCACGAGTAAAGTAATTAAGTTGATATCTTCATGCTGTTCGGCGCGAATGGCGCTTTTTGGTTCTACAGTGATGGGAGGATAATGTATGGCCCGCACTATTGAGTTGCCTTCTTCTACCTTGTCATCAAAAAATTGTTCATCCAGCCCCAGGTAAAGTGCAATTGCCTGCAAAAGGAGTTTCCCGGAATTTTCAAATGCACGGTAAGCGTTCAACAAGGTTTCATTAAAGCCTTTGATGTCATTTACTTTTACGTTGTCAGGGTATTCAGGCTTTAAGGGATGGTCGTTTGGAACGGTTTGGCCATATTGAAAAAATTCTTTTAAATCGGGCGCCTCGCTGCCCTTGGCGTGTTCCTTCCCAAATGAAGTATAACCCCGTTGGCCAGCAAGCCCTGGTATTTCATACGACTTTTTCTTTTCTGCCGGAAGCGAAAAAAACTCTTGTACATACGTGTAAAGCTTATCAATTAGTTCATCGGAAATGCCATGATTTTTCACAGCCACAAAACCGACCTCTTCAAATGCCTTTCCGAGATGAGTTACGAATGAGCTTTTCAGCTTAGGATCTTCCCCTGTAAAATCAGACAAATCAACTGCTGGTATCGTCATTGATTTCATAGTTTATGTTAATAACGAAAGTGTAAGTCACTGTCAAAGTACAAAGAAAATTCTTTATCTAAAGGTATAGCAATTATTTTTTGCTTTGCTACAACCTCCTAATAAATTCATGACAATATATGATGCGTAAAGCAACCAAAATTTTGGAAAATTTTTTAGAAAAAATTTCCTATCGCAGATTCCAGTTTTCTTATGAATTCAAAAAGCCCAAGGCCCGGTGGTTTGGAGTTTTAATGAAAGCTACACAGTAAAGGAAAAAATAAAACGGTTTTTTATTTTTCCCAAAACAGTAAATGAACAAATACATCCAGTTCTTATTTTCATTTAAAACTCTACATTCTTCGGGAATCTTGGGAATGGAATTACATCGCGGATATTGGTCATGCCGGTAACAAATTGAATTAAACGCTCAAAACCCAAACCGAAGCCTGCATGCGGAACCGTTCCAAATCTGCGCGTATCCAGATACCAACTCATTTCTTCCACAGGAATGTTCATTTCATGCATTCTCTTTTCCAAAACTTCCAGCCTTTCTTCTCTTTGTGATCCTCCCACAATTTCGCCTATTCCGGGCGCCAGAATATCCATGGCTGCAACCGTTTTGCCATCATCATTCTGGCGCATATAAAAAGCTTTGATCTCTTTCGGATAATTGATAAGAATTACCGGCTTTTTAAAATGTTTTTCCACTAAGTATCTTTCATGCTCACTCTGCAAATCAATGCCCCAACCGGAAATCGGATAGTGAAATTTCTTCTTTTTGTTGGCAGGAGAATTTTGTAGGATATCAATGGCTTCTGTGTAAGTAAGTCGTTCGAAATCATTATTTACCACAAATTCGAGCTTTTCAATTAGTCCCATCTCACTGCGTTCGCTTTGCGGTTTTTGTTTTTCTTCTTCCGCAAGCCTTGCTGCCAGGAAATCGAGGTCTTCGCGGTTATTATCAAGTGCATATTGAATAATGTATTTAATAAATTCTTCCGCAAGGTTCATGTCATCTTCCAAATCGGCAAAAGCCATTTCCGGCTCTATCATCCAAAATTCTGCAAGATGCCGGGCTGTATTGGAATTTTCAGCGCGAAAAGTGGGTCCAAAAGTGTATACATCGCCCAGGGCCAGCGCAGCCAGCTCTGCTTCCAATTGCCCGCTCACAGTAAGATTAGCGGCCTTACCAAAAAAATCGTCTTTATAATTAATTTTTCCATCGTCAGTTTTAGGAATATTTTCCAAGTCGAAGGCTGTTACGTGAAAGGTTTCGCCCGCGCCCTCTGCATCTGAAGCGGTAATGATGGGCGAGTGCAGATGGATAAATCCTTTTTTGTTAAAGAATTCATGAATTGCAAAAGCCAGCGAATGCCTTACCCTGAAAATGGCGCCGAAGGTATTTGTACGAAAGCGAAGATGGGCGATTTCACGTAAAAATTCAAGGCTGTGTTTTTTAGGTTGCAGTGGAAATTTTTCGGCATCACTGTCGCCAAGCACTTCCAAATGTTGGGCTTTTAACTCCACTTTCTGGCCTTTTCCCAGCGAGGCTACGAGGGTTCCTGTTACCTTTAGGGCGGCTCCTGTGGTAATTCTTTTTAGCACAGCATCGTCAAATTTTCCTAACTCAATCACTATCTGGAGGTTCGCATTGGTACTTCCATCATTGAGGGCTATAAATTGATTATTTCTAAAAGTTCTTACCCATCCCATTACTGTTAACTGGTGGTTAATTATCTCTTTTGCCAGTACTTCTTTTATACGAACCCTTTTATCTGCCATTTCTTTCATTTATATTCGCAAATATAAAGCACAAAAAAATTTTCTGGTCTAATCCTTGCTGAGACAGTATTAAAAGAGATAAGAACTTCCGATTGAATTGTGATTCGCAAAGAAAAAAATTTATTTTTTATTATTTTAATGTAATATTGCATCAGATTAAAGCTGACTAATTTTCCTTTACTACGGGTTACATCAGTATTGACAGAATCCATTCCATTATAAATATCAAAATTAAGAATTACAATTTCAAGCGCGTTTTTGACTATAATCTATAAGTCTCTTTATGTACGACATTTTACAACTGAACGATATGCTCGTTCCGGAACTGCTCGATATAGCTGAGCAGCAGGAAATAACTGACACTAAAAATTTACAAAAGCAGGAACTAATTTATAAAATTCTTGATAAACAAGCATCCATGGCCCCAAATGACAAAAAGGAAACGGTTACCGAACGTCCTAAAAGAAAACGCATCATAAAATCTGCCGCTAAAAAACAAGCTGCTGACGAAGCGCCTGTTGCAGAAGAAAAAGAGAAGGAAACCAAAGCCAAAAAGATTGAAGAAAAGAAAAAGCCTGCCGCCAAAAAACAAAAGGAAGAGGCGGTTGAAAAGCCTGAATTGGATTTTGACATGAGCCAGGACGATGAGGAAGATGATAAAGTAGAACACCTCGCTGATCCCAAAACCATTGCTCCGGCATTGATAGAACTTCTAAAAAGTGAAGATGAAGAGGAAGAAATGAATTTCGAAATTCCTACTAACGGGCATCAGCATCATACTAAAAATTTTCAAAAGAAAGAACCTGCGTTTAATATTGAATTTGACGGAATCATTTTGGCCGAAGGCGTATTGGAAATGATGCCAGACGGATACGGATTTTTACGAAGCAGTGACTATAACTATCTTTCTTCACCGGATGATGTATACGTTTCTCCTTCACAAATAAAACTTTTTGGATTAAAAACAGGTGACACAGTTTACGGCTCGGTTCGCCCGCCAAAAGAAGGTGAAAAATATTTTGCACTTTTGAAAGTGGAAACCATCAATGGACGCGGCCCTGATGAAGTCCGCGACAGGGTTCCCTTCGATTATCTTACACCTCTTTTTCCCTTCCAGAAATTGAATCTATTTTTGGGCGCCAATAATTATTCTACACGAATTATCGACTTGTTCACTCCTATCGGTAAGGGCCAGCGTGGTTTGATAGTATCACAACCCAAGACCGGTAAGACGATGCTGCTCAAAGAAATCGCCAATGCCATAGCTGCCAATCATCCTGAATGCTACCTGATGATTGTGCTGGTGGACGAAAGGCCCGAAGAAGTAACGGATATGGAAAGAAGCGTAAAAGCCGAAGTGATAGCTTCTACCTTTGATGAGCCTGCCGAAAAGCATGTAAAAGTGAGTACCATGGCGTTGCAAAAAGCAAAACGGCTGGTAGAATGTGGCCACGATGTCGTGATATTGCTGGATAGCATTACGCGTTTGGCAAGAGCACACAATACGGTTTCTCCTGCCAGTGGCAAGGTATTATCCGGCGGTGTGGAAGCCAATGCAATGCAAAAACCAAAACAATTTTTTGGTGCGGCACGTAAAATAGAAAATGGTGGCTCGCTTACGATTATTGCAACAGCGCTCGTGGATACAGGAAGCAAAATGGATGAAGTAATCTTTGAGGAATTTAAAGGAACCGGTAATATGGAATTGCAGCTCGACA
Source organism: Ginsengibacter sp. (assembly GCA_051954975.1). Classification (GTDB taxonomy): domain Bacteria; phylum Bacteroidota; class Bacteroidia; order Chitinophagales; family Chitinophagaceae; genus Ginsengibacter. Next base: position 1,248,439 of record JBQCHE010000003.1, read on the forward strand.
GAAGATTGTCAAACCGCAGAATATTCCCTGCCATTGATATTGTTTCTTCGTCTACAAGAAGGGATGACCTGTTGCTGGACAAAGATGTGCTGCAGAGAATGTGGGTATTGCGCAATCATTTGGCAGATATGAACCCTGAAGAAGCCATCAATACGCTGATGAAAAATATGAAGGGAACAAAAGACAATGCAGAATTCCTGACTTCGATGAATGGATAGTAATAACTCGCTTTAAAATAAATCTACGGCAAAGAATAAACAGACACTTTGCCGTTTTTTAATGCATATATTTTCCTGTTTGCTATTTTGATGAAGGCGCTGTTTTGCAATTCAGGGGGTAGCGGAAAGGTGGAAATACCGGGAAGCGGCGGCGTATATTTATATAAATTACTGCTATCAAATCCATAGATTGTTTTTCCAAAAACTTCCATGTTAGTCCAATTCAAAAATGGCAGCCTGCTTTTAAAACTACCGTAATAATCAAAAACATAAACTCCTTTTTCGGGGTCATAAAGATACACAAAGCCATCCCGGTCAATCATCGTTTTTGGCTCGGGAACAGAATCAAAAAGTAACCGGAAATCTACGGTTTCAGATAAAATGTTTCCATTATCATCTATCTTTTTTAATTTATTATCCTGCTCATCGAAAAGCCAGATGTTATTATCGTAAGAGCTGGTAACAGCATGAACCAAAAAGATACTTTGCTTGCGCAAATTGATGGCTGTCACTATTTTCAAGTATTTATCCAGCAACACGATGGTTGAATAATTCTGATAAAACAAAATTGTTTTCCACGGGTTTTCAGCATCCACATAGGTCAGCTTTCCATACTGGGTTACCTGGTTAAAAACGCCAACTGAATCGCCGTTTTCATCGTATTTTTTTAATTGATTTTCCGGTGTGATAAGATAAAGCGCTCCAATATTATCAACGGTAAATGAGGCAACGGGGTAATCATATTCTTTTAAAAAATGAAAGGCTGTATCGCTTTGGCTGAAAGCTTCTTTAAAAAAAACCGGAGAAAATATGATAAGCAGGACTATAAACACTCTTTTCATGGCTTATAATATTTAAGCGAAACCTGTCCATTTTCAAAAATTGCATAACTATCATAATGAATCCAATCGCCCAGGTTGATATACACGCTATTTTCATTCAACTGATGAACGATAGGCAAATGGCGGTGACCAAAAATGAAAAAATCAAAATGCTTTTCTTTAAGCTTTTCTTTGGCATAAATAATCAACCATTCTTTTTCTTCGCCTAAAAACGTTTCTTCCTCTTTTGCTGCGGCAGCCCTGCTTTTGCGGCTAAAGTAATCTGCCATTCCGATGCCCGCGGAAGGATGCAACATTCCAAAAAGCCTTTGCGAAAGTTTGTTTCTGAATATTTTTTTCATGAATTTATAACGGTGATCACCGGGGCCAAGCCCGTCGCCGTGGCCAATTAAGAAAGTTTTGCCATCAAACTCATACTCTTTTGGTTCGTGAGATACATCAATGTTCAGCTCTTTTTCAAAATATCCATTCATCCACATGTCGTGATTGCCCACAAAAAAATGTATCACAATTCCGCTATCCGTGAGCTCTGCCAATTTTCCCAGGATTCTTACAAAGCCCTTTGGAACTACTTTTTTATATTCGAACCAAAAATCAAAAAGATCGCCAAGGATAAAGATTATGGCAGCATCGCTTTTAATTTCGTCAAGAAATTTTACTATTTTTTTTTCCCGCAAAAGGCTGGAAGGCTGATCTGGAGAGCCTAAATGAAAATCTGAAAGAAAATATATTTTTTTTCCCGGTGGTAACAACATGATGATTGAAGAACTTAAATGCTCATTATTATCGTACAGAGCTGACGCTAAAATTAAAAATAAAAAAACGAATTATTGTTGCTCTACTGTTCAACAAAAAAACCGGGTAGCCATTATAGCACCCGGTTTCTGTTGTCTAAAAATGAAAAATTATTTTACACCGTCATTTTCGCGCATAAATTCTAAAACGTTCCTCGCATCATCATCACTAAGATTTTGATTCGGCATACGCACCATACAAATTTCGAGCATAGCCTGCGCTTTAGGATCTTTGTCAATCATATCATCGGTGTTAGTTACAAAATTCATAATCCAGGTGGGTGTATGCCTGGTGGTAACGCCTTTCCATCCCGGGCCTACTAACCTTTCGTCGGTAAGCTTGTGGCAGGACGAACATTTTAGTTCATAAATTTTTTCACCTGCTTCGGCTTCCTCTTTGTTCAACTTATCACTTACCTGTACGTCCTTAAATTTGCCTTCGCCACGATGAGGATCATAAGGCGGGTTTTCGGAAGAAGCAGTGCCGGCGCTTGTATCGCTTGACGCCTCGGTGGCCTCAGAATTGCTTGAACTTTTATCTCCCGAACTGCCGCAGGAGACTGCTAAAATTGCCAAAGAAAGAACCAAAGAAAAGAAAATAAATAATTTTTTCATAGCTTTTAGTGTTTAATTTTGAATTAGATTACAATATTAAGATATTAATTTTTAAAGTGATTAAGAATTAGTAAACCAATTTATCTACACATTTATTTACAAAAAGCAATCCATAATATAGTTTGGCAGAGTGTTTTTTTATTTGCCAAACAGACTTTTAATAATTTCAGAAGTGTAGAAATTGATTAATACCAAGTAAAATAAATGGAAAAAAATCTCTTCAGAACAAAGCAATGGATACAGGTTGCTTTAATCAATTTTTGCGTAGTGGCATGTGCCGGTCTCACAATGCGTTATAAAATACAGTTTTCACTTCCTTTTGTAAATCAGCAAAACCTGATGCATGGGCATTCCAATTTTGCTTTTGTGGGCTGGGTAGCCATAGCCCTTATGACGCTGATGGTGAGGTACCTGGTGCGGAATAATATTCAAACTAATTACAGGAAGTACAACCTCATTTTGGGAATTGATGTGGTTGTCTGTTATGCGATGTTTATTTCTTTTATCGTTCAGGGTTATGCTTTCTGGTCTATCACTTTTGCCTGCATCACGATTTTAATCTCGTACTTTTTTATTGTTTTTTATTGGCGTGATCTTAATAAAGTACGTGACGCCGGTTTTTCCAGAAACTGGCTTAAAGCCGCATTATTGCTCTGGGGTTTTTCTTCGTTGGGCGCTATTTTTCTTGCTTACCTGATGGCCAATAGTATTACGCTTCAGGAGCTGTATTTCGGCGCGCTTTATTTTTTTATGCACTTTCAATATAATGGCTGGTTTTTGTTTGTGTGTTTCGGAGTGTTTTTTTCTTACATGCACCGGCTTGGGCTATTTCGTTTTGCCCTACTGAGCAAAAGGCTTTTCATTATAATGATGATCACGGTTATTCCGACATATTTCTTATCCGTACTGTGGCTTAAGCTTCCGCCTGCTCTTGAATGGATTGCAAATGTTTCTGCGTTTGTTCAATTGCTGGTGCTTGTTTATTTTTTTCGCATCATATCGGTTTTTAAAAATAGTAAGGGTATCACATTTAATACCGTAACCCGGTGGATATGGATGCTTTCTTCCATTGCATTCATTTTGAAAATTATCCTGCAGGTACTTTCTACTTTGCCGTTTCTCAGCCACTTTGCCTTTGGCTACCGTCCTGTAGTTATCGGTTACCTGCATTTATCGTTTGTTGGTATTATCAGTCTTTTTATTCTTGGGTATATCAACGAATTTATTCACCGTTTTCGCGGCCACGTAAGTGGAACAGGATTTATCATATTCGTGACAGGCTTTATTGTGCAGGAAGTGATTTTAATGCTACAGGGATTAGAAGCCATGAATGTTGAGCCTATAAAAAGCGCCAACATCATCCTGTTTTTTTGTGCACTCGCTATGGTGACCGGCCTTTTATGGATAACTACCGGAATTATACGTACACCGGAAGAAGAACAGCCGGTCAATGTTTTGCAAAATATAAAGTGAATTTATTTGTGCTTTTGCTGCGTTGGTTGACGGTTTACTATTTTTTTATTCAGGAAACGGTTATAAAGAAAGTAAGATACATGATTCACATCATCACGCTGCCTGCCATCTGTCATTATTAAAAAAATCGCCAAGGGCTATCTTTATAAAAAAGATGTCTATGATTGAAATATTGTCTGAGCAGGAAATAATAAGTGTTGTTTCCAACAGCGTAATCGGGCGTCTGGGGTGCCATGCTGATGGAAAAACGTACGTGGTGCCTATTAGCTTTGCTTACGATTCCGGCTATATTTACGCCCGCACTTTTGAAGGAATGAAATTAGAAATGATGAGAAAAAACCCTGAGGTTTGTTTCCAGATTGATGATATGCAGAGCATGGCCGAGTGGAAATCAGTAATTCTTTGGGGCGCCTTCGAAGAATTGAAAAAGAAAGTTGACAGAGAAATGGGGTTAAAAATATTATTGTCAAGGATTTTGCCCAATGTATCCAGCGAAACGGTGAAGTTTACCCCTGAATGGCCTTTTGCCAGCGGCAACCTGTCAGAAATAGAAGGCATTGTTTTTAGAATCCGCGTTCGCGAAATGAGCGGCCGGATGGAAAAACCAGACGTTGAATTATACAGAAACTGGTAACGCGAGCGCGTTGCTGCTTTATTGCAAGGCGAATTTTCCGCTAATTTTTTCTATTGATCAGGTTAATAAGTTGATTGCCTTTCACCAGGATTTTCAAACCATTTCTTTTAAGGGAGATAGACGGCTGTTTGGTCATATCGTTTTCCGTATCTTTTTTATAGGCTGATAAAATGTCCTTATACGAAAGAATGCCGGTAACCTTATTATCGTTTGAGATAATAGGTAACAGGTCAATATTCTCTCTTGCCATCATTTCTACGGCGGCGCGCAATGAGCTGTGAGCGCTAATCGAAATATTGTTTCTTTTTATCAGACTTCCAACCGGTTTTGTAGTATTATGATGATTGCTCCAAAGGTTAGATGAGCTTATCGTTCCCATAAACTCATTGTTCTTGGAAGTGACGATAAAATAATTGCTGTTGTATCCGCTTTCCTGTTCCAGCCATTGCCTTACTTCACCGATCGTATTATCCTCGCTTAAAATAAGCCCGTCATCACACATTACCTGCCCGACAGAAATATTTTCAAGGATGTCCGGCTCAAAAGAATCAGGTGTCTTTACGCCCCGGCGTGTAATTTTTTCAGTCATGATGGTGCTTTCCATCAAGAAAAATGAAACAAAATAGGCAGCAATGCTTCCGGCAAGCAAAGGCAATAATGCGTTGGATTGACCTGTGGATTCCAGCGCAAACACAATAGATGTCAGCAAGGCACGCGATGCTCCGGCAAACATGGCCGACATGGCCACAAGAGCTGCAAGCGAAAACGTTATGCCTGAATGAGGAAATAGACGCAAAATCACATGCGCGATTAAAATTCCGGCAGCACCTCCTATCGTAAGCAAAGGCGCTAAGGTTCCGCCTGAAGTACCGCTGCCCAGCGCTACGGCCCACGAAACAAATTTAAAAATGCACAAAGAGGCAACAACGCTTAGTGTAAGATTACCCGACAACACATCGGTGATGTTTTCATACCCTACCCCTAAAGTCTTTGGTGCAAAATAGCCTATCACTCCCACAAACAAGCCCCCAATGGCCGGATACCACATCCAGTGAACGGGAATTTTTTCAAAAGTATCTTCTATCCAATACACAATTTTTGTGGTAAATACAGCCACAAAACCCATAATTAATCCCAGGATGCTGTAAGCAAAAAGTGCGGTATTGGAAGCCAGTGCGATTTCATGTCCTACGGGAAAAACGGGGCCTTTTTCAAACAAAAAATGGTGGCCTGCGGCGCCGGTGATGCAGGCCATCGTTACCGGAATGATCGAGCGGGGTGAAAATTCAAACAATAACAATTCTATCGCAAGAAAAATTCCTGCTATGGGTGTCCCAAATATAGCGGCCATGCCCGCTGTGGCGCCGGAAGCCAGTAAAATTTTTCTTTCGTTGTGTGAAATGCGGGCAATTTGGCCAAGTGTAGATCCTAATGCGCCGCCTGTAGCGATAATTGGACCTTCAGCGCCAAACGGGCCGCCGCTGCCTATGGCGATGGCTGATGAAATTGGCTTCAGGTAAGTAATGGTTGGCTTTATTTTACTCTGGTTCACTAAAATTTGTTCCATCGCTTCAGGGATGCCGTGACCCCTGATAGCCTTTGAACCGTACAAAGCCATCAATCCGACAATAATACCACCGGCAGCAGGAATTAAAATTACCCACCAGCCCATCGTGTTTGCAGCCGGGGTACTATGGGCAATGGAAAATCGCCCATAGAACGAAACATTGGTAATAAAATAAATTAAATAGATTAAAAACTTAGCGATAAAGCTGATAGCAATAGCCACCCCAATGGCCATCAGGCAGATAATAAAAATCCGTCTTTTGTTGGAATCTGAATAAGGTTTAACACCTTCGCCAACTAATTCGGGCGCTAATGAAACGGAAATAGGGATTCCCTTTTTTAATTTTTCTTTCTTAATCATGGGTTTTAAAAACGGTACAAAATCGGCCGCGCAAAATTACTTTTGAAGAAAGCACTGCCCAAATTCGGTTTAACAGCAAATTTAATTCCTGTATTTCTTCACTCGCTGGTTTCAGATAAGGCTTCTGTTTTGATTACTTCGGAAAGCCTGTAATTTATATTGGAACATTTCAGCCATTTTTCCTGCCCGCCACATCGCTTCTTCGGCGGTTTTGCCTGAAAAATGTTCACTTAAGGTTTCTGAAAATAATTCCAGCCAGCGGTTGAAATGCTCCCTTTCTACAGGAAGGTGAGCATGAGGTGGAAAAGGGGATCCATAATAAGTATGTTCTCCTAAAAGGACAGTTTGCCAGAAAGTGTACATCTTTGCCAGGTGCTCGGGCCAGCGATTTTGTATTCTTTCTTCAAAGATGGGCCCGATAAGTGAGTCATTTCTGACTTTTCCGTAAAAGCTATCCACTAATAATTTAACATCGTCTAATTCAATAATATCGTGTTTGTCTTCTGTCAAAATCCTCTTTTTTTGAAAATAGAGTGCAAATTTACAGCTAATCAGCCAGAATCTGAAGAAGTCATTGCCAAAACGAGATTACGCAATCTATCCCGCAAAACCATTCCACAACTATTTCTTGCTTATCAGTAAAAGCACAAATAGTTGATTTTTATTTTTTCAATAGTCTGTTAAATATCCTGGCTGTTAACCAACACCCCTCCTCTGGAGACAAAAGAATCATATTTTTTTTGCAAAGACTGATTGTCAATGGCCATCGTTGCGTCTTTAATGATGGAAGCGCCAAAGCCCAAGTCCAAAGCATCCATGGCCGTAAAATACACGCAGAAATCTGCCGCAAGCCCGGCGATAAAAACGGATGAAACCCTTCTGCCGGCAAGATATGATGCAAGCCCCGTGGCTTTCTTTTTCCCATTATCAAAAAAACCGCTGTAGCTGTCAATTTCTTTATCCATTCCCTTTCGGAAGATAGCTTCAATTCTTTTTGTATCTAATCTTTGGGAAAATCCGGCGCCGGGGCTTTGCTGTATGCAGTGGTCGGGCCATAATACCTGCGCCAGCCCTTCTAACTGGATTTCATCGAATATTTTTTTACCAGGATGACTGGAGGCGAAGCTTTTATGATCGGCAGGATGCCAATCCTGGGTGCCTACCACCAGGTCAAACTTTTGCTGGATAGCATTAATAACGGGAAAAATATTGAAACCATTTTCGACGGCCAAGCTTCCGCCTGGCAAAAAATCATTTTGCACGTCTACAATTATCAATGCATTCATAATCCGATTTTATGGAAGGTAGGCAGTATAAAGAAAAATAACAAGACTGATTTGCAGGCAATTCAATCTTTAAATTCAAATGCCCGAATGAGGCCGGCCGTAATAATCAAATAGAATGTTTTCATCCACAGCATTCAAAGGCTGGTCCGGGTCAAAAACAGGACAGTTTTGTACCTGTTCGACAGTTACGTTCACGATAACGATGCTGTTATCCCATTTTACTTGCTTTATCCAGCCCGCCGGCAAAAGTATCTTCTTGCTGTTCAGCCAATCGCCTGTATCAATTACCAGGTAATTAATTCTCCAGTCTGAATCATCAACGATATAATCTGTAACCTTTCCAATTTCACCATCGGTAGCATGAATGGTGTAGCCCTTCACCTCGTCAGAGCTTCTTAAATGCGGATCTTGAGGCTGGGAATTTTCCACCGGAACGATGGGCCCGGCTTCTACTTCGCTTTCATACAAATCGCCCGGCATGGCTCCAAAAATTCCTGCGCCGTGGGCTCCATCGCCCCAGTATGGATCCCATGTATAGTAAGTAAATAATTCTTCTTCGTGCTGACGCGATACAGGTTTTTCTGTGTCAATATCCGGGCTGTTTTCGATTTGACTTTTTGTAAGATTAACCGGGAAAGTTTTATTTTCCCAATCAGGAGCTAATAAGGCTTTTGGGGAAATAAGCACTTTCTTACCCGAAAACCAGTTACCTGTTTTTATCACCAGGTAGCGAATAGTCCAGCTTACGTCATCAAAATAAAATTCATCCACCTTGCCGATTTCGCCATCGGTTTCCTTAAGAGTATAGCCTTCAAGGCTTTTGATGCTGCGTTTCATAAATTGAATTTTTATTTGTTAAGTTAATAATGTAGCAAGCACTATTCCAACAATTTTTATTGCTGTTTTCTATTTAGATAAGTTAGCCGCTTCGATATAGATTTGTTTTACCTGCGGAAATTCTTCTTTTATCTTTTTTTCGAGCCGGGCAATGCTGCTTACAATCTGAGCCCCTGACAAATCTTTTTTAAACTGAAGGTTCAGGGCGAGCAAAACTTCATCAGGAGAAAGCTGCATGGTTAAAGGCGTTTGTACCTGGAACACCTCATCATCCTGCTGAATCAATCTTTCAGTGCTTTCTACCAGCACTTTGCCTGCGCTTTCGCCGATGAGTAAATTATGGGTCTCTGTAATCATTAGAATGGCAATTATAGTTAGAACAATACCAATAAGGATAGAGGCAATGCCATCAATTAGTGGATTGCCGAGCCATGTAGAAAGTACGATGCCGGCAAAGGCGATTATCAATCCGGCGATATCGGCAGCGTCCTCATAAATTACCAGAAAAAATCCAGGATCTTTACTGGCGCGTAATTTTTGAAAAAAATTTCCTTTGTGATGCGAATGTTTTAAAAATCCTTTTACTGAGATAATGATAGATATAGTTTCGAAAATAAAAGCGCTTCCTAACACCAGGTAATTCCAGAAAGGATCAGTAATGGGTTTTGGATTTCCAATATGCGTAATGCCTTCGTAAATTGACATGCCGCCGCCAAGGCCAAAAACCAGCACTGCCACTATAAGCGACCAGAAATATAATTCAGGGCCATAGCCAAAAGGATGTTTCTTATCAGAAGGGCGCTTGCTTCTTTTGAGGCCTAAAAGCAGCAGCAGCTCGTTGCTTGTATCTACAAGGCTGTGAATTCCTTCTGAAAGCATGGCAGAACTTCCACTAAAAAAAGCAGCTACAAATTTAGTAACGGCAATTAAGCCGTTTGCGACAAGCGCACCGTAAATTGAAGAATTAGATTCAGCCATTTTTATTTCGCATCCATAGTTTTTATTTTGTTAATACCGGTCTGTTGATTTTCAACATACAGCCGGTTGACCACTTTTAGTAGGATCACCACTATTGGCGATGCCAGCAAAACGCCCCAAAAGCCGGCAACGATACCAAGCGCCACCTGGGCAAAAATGGTAAGCGCCGGCGGCAGGCTTACCATTTTTTGCTGAATGATAGGTTGAGTAACGGCACTTTGTATAATCTGTACACCGACATAAATGCAAGCTACTATCAGTGCAGTAGAAGGGCTTTCCATTAATCCAAGCAGCACTGCAGGAATTAAGGCTATCAGCGGCCCGAAGTTGGGAATGAAGTTTAAAATGCCCGCGATAAGCGCCAATGTAAGAATGAGCGGCATGCCCAGAATCCATAAACCGATTCCTGTAAATACAGCAATAAAAAAGAAGCCAATAATTTGAGCTTTTATCCATTTTTTTAAAACTGCATTGAGTTCATCAAGAAGCTTTCTTCCTTTTTGTTTTGCTTTTGGCGGCAGCAAACGGATAAATCCTTTTTTATAAAGTGTGGGATCGGCAGTGAAAAATATTGCGAAAAGGAGTACCACGTATAAATCACTCAGCACGCCAAAGCTGCCGGTGAAAAATTTTTTGGCAACCGATTCGACTTTTACGGTACGTTCTGCATTACTGATATAATTGAGCACTTTAGTTCCCAGGTCGGATTCGCTTAGCTGTTGCTTCAAATTTTGAATGGTTTGGGGCAGGGTATCAGAAAGCTCGGCAACCTGTTTTTGGAGCCGGGCGCCTACAAACCAAAAAAAGCCTGCCAGCAGAATTATATTTATGAACACAGAAAGAAAAACACAAAGTCCGGGAGGCCAATGAAATTTTCGATGAATTAGGTGCGAAAACCCGTGGAAATATACGGCAAGTAATATACCGGTTACGGCTAAAAGAAAAACTGCAAAGAGCGTTTTAAAGAGAAGCAACCCCACAATAATCAATGAAAATATCCCACCCGTTATCCAAACTTTTTTTGAAAAAGGCAATTCGGATGTAAGCGGAGGCATTTGGTTTTCCGGCATAATGAATTCTTATCGTTTGATGTATGAAAAGGTTTTACACAAATGATGTGCCTTTATTCTGCGTTCGCAAAACCGGTATCATGTATTTCACCGAATTAAAAAAACGCCTTTTTGTTTGTTTACTGTCATCTTTTTGGTGATAGGGTGTGGGCCATTGCGAAAACGGGTATTGCAATCCTTTGGCTATTTCACACGCGGTTAAGTAAATGGAAATAAGATTAGAATTTTCTACAAATTTTCGGTGAAAATAATGGGTATCCGGAAGATTGGTGTTTGAGTGTAAAGAAAGAATGGTTTACACTTATTTCGTTGCAGTAAAATGATTCCCTTTCCGAATAAATGAGGAATCTATTCCCTATAGTCTTTAACAGTAAAGCGTTTCATGAGTCAAAGAAATTAGAAAAGATTTTCTATTACTTCCTTTATATAGGCCAGCACTTAAAAATGTTTTTATCATTCTTTTGGTTTTCGCAGGCATAGTGTTTGATGAAGCGATACCAGTTACGAAGGCCGTCTTATCAACATACGCTTCAAACGCAGGTTCCATGGGCCTTCTGTTTTTCAAATTTCAAAAAATAATTTTATGGCGCAATTAGTTAGCGATTTTTTATTGGAAAGATTAAGCCAGTGGGGTGTCAAGAGAATTTTTGGTTTTCCCGGTGATGGCATTAATGGTATACTGGGGGCTCTTGACCGGGCACAAGATAAAATTGATTTTATACAGGTGCGGCACGAAGAGAATGCAGCTTTTATGGCATGTGCGCATTCAAAATTTACCGGTGAAGTAGGTGTTTGCCTGGCCACCTCCGGGCCCGGCGCTATTCATCTCCTGAATGGATTATATGATGCCAAAATGGATCATCAATCTGTGGTAGCTATTGTAGGCCAATCAGCGCGGATGGCCATGGGGGGCAGTTTTCAGCAGGAAGTTGATTTGAACAGCTTATACAAAGATGTGGCTAAGGAATTTGTTCATACGGTTATGATTCCGGAACAAATGCAGCAAATGGTAGATCGTGCTATCCGGATTGCCAAAGCAGAAAGAACAGTTACCTGTATCATCATTCCTAACGATGTGCAGGAATTGGAGGCCGCTACGCCTCCGCGCAAACACAATGCTACGCATACAGGCGTCGGTTTTCCAAATGTTCACTTTGTGCCCGGCGAGGCCGACCTTAGACGGACTGCCGAGTTACTAAATGAGGGTAAAAAAATAGCCATGCTGGTAGGAGCGGGAGCGCTGAATGCCGGCGATGAAATTATGGAAGTGGCAGAATTGTTGGGCGCCGGTGTGGCCAAGGCGCTTCTCGGAAAGGCCGCAGTACCCGATACTTTGCCGTATGTAACCGGAGCAATTGGCTTGCTGGGAACAGAGCCAAGTTGGAAGATGATGACAGAATGCGATACGCTTTTAATGGTAGGAAGCAGCTTTCCTTATTCAGAATTCCTTCCTAAAGTAGGCCAGGCAAGAGGCGTACAGATCGATATCAATCCAAAATTGCTGAGCCTGCGTTATCCTATGGAAATAAACCTGGTGGGTGATAGTAAACAAACTTTAAGAGCTTTAATTCCTTTTCTGAAAAAGAATAAACATCATTCGTGGAGAAAAGCAATTGAAAAGGGAATCGAAGATTGGTGGAAAGTGATTGATGCAAGAGCAAAAGATTCTGCCAAACCTATTAATCCCCAACGTGTATTCCAGGAGCTTTCTCCAAAGCTGCCCGATAATTGTATTATTTCTTCCGATTCAGGAACCTCAGCAGATTGGTTTGCAAGGCACCTTAAAATACGCAAGGGAATGATGGCGTCGCTTTCAGGAAACCTGGCTACCATGTGTCCCGGAGTGCCTTATGCTATTGCGGCCAAGTTTGCTTATCCCGATCGTGTTCCCATCGCACTTGTGGGCGATGGAGCTATGCAAATGTTGGGAAATAACGGATTAATAACGATCGCAAAATATTGGAAGCGATGGAAAGATCCGCGGCTGGTTATTTTAGTGCTCCATAATAATGACCTGGCGCAGGTAAGCTGGGAACAGCGTGTAATGACCGGTGATCCGCGGTTTACCGGATCGCAGGAAGTTCCTGATTTTCCGTATGCCGAATATGCAAAACTTATTGGATTGAAAGGTGTGTTTGTAAACGACCCTGAAAAAATTTCGCAGGCATGGGATGATGTGCTTTCGGCCGATCGGCCTGCTGTATTGGATGTGTTAACAGATGCAGATGTTCCACCCCTTCCTCCGCATATTTCTTTTGATATGATGGTTAAATACGGCAAAGCATTATTAAAAGGCGATCCTGATGAAGCAGGCATCATCAAATCAACGTGGAAAAGTGAAATGTCAACAGTATTCAGTTAAGAAATGAACCCCGGGGAGATAAATATAAGTGATGTAAAAGTTTCGGCATATACCATTCCAACAGATGCACCTGAATCTGACGGAACCATAGAATGGGATAGTACGACCCTGGTATTGGTAACCATAACGGCGGCAGATAAAACGGGAATCGGCTACAGTTATGCGGATGTTTCTTCTGCCTTTTTTATTGAAAAAAATTTAAAAAAAATTGTATTAGGAAAAAACGCCTTCGACATTCCCTGGATTCATAAATCCATGCAGGACAGTGTAAGAAATGACAGCGATTCTGGTATTCCGGCGATGGCAATTTCTGCAACCGATAATGCACTGTGGGATCTAAAGGCCAAAATCCTGGAATTGCCGCTGGCCTTATTATTAGGCAAAGTGCGTGAGGATTTTCAAATTTATGGTAGTGGCGGATTTACCTCTTATTCTATAGATCGTTTGCAAAAACAGCTCGGCAGATGGGCTGAGCAGGGCCTTAAACAAGTAAAAATGAAAATAGGCCGTGAGCCCGAAAAAGATGTGGAAAGAGTTAAGAAGGCAAAGGAAGCAATCGGAAAAAATTGTGACTTATTTGTAGATGCGAACGGTGCCTACAATGCAAAGCAGGCGCTTGAAAAGGCTGAACAATTTGCAGAAATTGGTGTTACATGGTTTGAAGAGCCCCGCCCATCCACTGATTTGAAAGGGTTACATTTTATTCGCGAACATGCTCCGGCGGCCATCAATATTGCAGCGGGAGAATATGGATATCATCTTTCTTACTTTGAGCACATGTTGGATGCAGGTGCCGTCGATGTGTTGCAGGCAGACGCCACACGATGCGGAGGTGTTTCCACCTTTTTAAAAGCGGGCGCTGCCTGCGAGGCGCATCAGCTTCCTTTTTCTTCCCATTGTGCGCCTTTCCTTCATCTTCATCCTGGTCTTTCACTGCCTGGTTTTTTTGCGGCAGAATATTTTTACGACCACGTACGGATTGAAAATATGCTTTTCGACGGAGTTGTGCAACCGGTAAACGGAGCGTTACATGCCGATTTGAGCCAGCCGGGTATGGGCCTGGAATTTAAATACAAAGACGCTGAACAGTTTAAAATATTCGGCTAAAATGGAATGATCAGTATTTGAATTTATTAATAAAAATCACTATGACAACAAATGATACACTGGACTTACATTATGAAACTAAATATTCACGCGGAGTAGATGTTGCTTCCATGGAAGCTGAGTTACTGGCAAGCATTGAAGGTGAAGCCCGGTTTGATTACGGAACTAAAGCGTTGTATGCTACCGATGCTTCCAACTACCGGCAGGCGCCCCTGGGAGTGGTATTGCCTAAAACAGAACAGGACATTATCAATACGGTGGCGATTTGCAGAAAATATCATTCCCCCGTTTTGTCAAGAGGAGGAGGTACCAGCCTTACCGGATCTTGTTGCAATGTTGCCGTAGTGATGGATATGACCAAGTATTACAACAAAGTTTTAAAAATTGATAAAGAAAAGAAAACGGTAACTGTGCAACCCGGGATTGTGTTAGATGAAATGCGGAATGCTACGAAGAAAAGTGCCAACCTCACTTTCGGCCCGGATCCCGCTACGCACAGCCACTGCGCCATTGGCGGCATGCTCGGAAATGATTCATGTGGTATTCATTCTGTGATGTCACAATTTTATGGTTATGGCGCCCGCACGGCAGATAATACTGAATCCATGACGATTCTTACCTATGACGGGATAAAAATGAAGGTGGGCCCTACTTCTGATGAAGAACTTGCTAACATTATACAAGCCGGCGGCAGAAAAGCGGAGATATATAAAAGTTTAAGAGACCTTCGGGATAAATATGCCGATAAAATCCGTGAAAAATTTCCCCCCATCCCCCGTCGCGTTTCAGGTTATAATTTGCCTTCACTTTTGCCCGAACAAGGCTGTAATGTAGCGCAAGCGCTCGTTGGTTCGGAGGGAACCTGCGTTACCATCCTGGAAGCAGAAATGAAATTAATGCCGGAGCCCGGTGCGCGTTCCTTATTGGTTTTGGGCTACCCGGATGTTTATGCTGCCGGCCATGCTTGTCCCCAGGTAATGAAACACAAACCCATAGGATTGGAAGGATTTGATGAACTGCTGATTGAGTTTATGAAGAAAAAGGGATTAAACATGGATGATGTGCCTTTGTTACCAAAAGGTGGCGGATGGCTGTTAGCCGAGTTTGATGGGAAAGATAAAACGGAATCTGACAACAAGGCAAAAAGGCTCATGGAAGAATTGAAGGGCGGAGATAATCCTCCAAATATGAGCCTTTTTGATGACCCCGACCAGGAACAAAAACTCTGGGAAATCAGGGAATCTGGCCTGGGAGCGACCGCCTTTGTTCCCGGAGAACCCGATGGGGCGCCGGGGTGGGAAGATTCTGCTGTAGCTCCTGAGAAAGTGGGGGATTATTTAAAGGATTTGCGCGATTTATTTACCAAATACGATTATCATCCTTCCCTTTACGGCCATTTCGGGCAAGGCTGCATTCACTGCCGTGTAGGATTTGACCTGGTAACAGAATCAGGCATTGAGCATTATAAAAAATTCAGCATTGAAGCCTCTCATCTTGTAGTACGCTATGGAGGTACACTTTCAGGAGAACATGGAGATGGGCAAACGCGTGGCAGCCTCTTGCATATTATGTTTGGCGAAGAAATTATGCAGGCTTTCCACGAATTCAAATCCATCTGGGATCCTGAATGGTTGATGAATCCTGGAAAAGTGATTGATAGCTATGGGCAGCTTTCTGATTTACGATTGGGCACAAGTTATAATCCGCCTGCTCCTAAAACTCATTTCCATTTTTTACACGATGATAATAAAGGAAGTTTTGCACGGGCTACACTCCGGTGCGTTGGCGTGGGCAATTGCCGGCGCCACGAGGGAGGAACGATGTGCCCGAGCTATATGGTAACGCGGGAAGAAAAAGACAGTACCCGTGGCCGCGCACATTTATTATTTGAGATGCTGAACGGAAATGTAATTAAGGATGGATGGAATGATGAATATATTAAGGAATCACTTGACTTGTGCCTGGCGTGCAAAGGCTGTAAAGGCGATTGCCCGGTGAATGTGGACATTGCTACTTTAAAATCTGAGTTTTTATCTCATTATTATGAAAAAAACCGGAGGCCTGCATCCGCTTTTGCATTTGGATGGATTTATTGGTGGTCACGCCTCGCTTCGCTGGTTCCCGGAATAGTAAATTTTGTCACCCACGTTCCGGGGTTAAGAAACCTGGTAAAATCCTCGGTAGGCGTTACTCAAAAAAGAACGATTCCAAAATTTGCGCAGCAAACCTTCAGAAACTGGTTTGGCAAGCAACACAAACAAATTAATAATAAACCCAAGGTGATTTTATGGGTGGATACATTCAATAATTTCTTCAAACCCGAAACTTTGGTGGCAGGCATGCAAGTGCTTGAAGCGGCTGGCTTCCGGGTGGCAATTGCTAAAAGAGTGATTTGTTGCGGACGCCCCCTGTATGATTTTGGAATGCTTGATACTGCTAAAAACATGTTGTTGCAAATTCTGGACACTTTGCGGGACGAAATACGCGCAGGAACTCCCGTTGTAGGCCTTGAACCGAGTTGCGTTTCCGTTTTCCGGGATGAATTGTGCGATTTGCTTTTGGCTAATGAGGATGCCAAAAGGCTAAAAGAGCAAACATTTACCCTTGCTGAATTTCTGGAGAAAAAAGCGCCTGATTTTAAAATACCACAATTACGCCGGAATGCGATTGTTCATGGCCATTGCCATCATAATGCTATTATGAAAATGGATAGCGAAGAGCGCCTGTTGCAAAAGATAGGACTGCATTATAATGTGTTGGATTCAGGCTGTTGTGGCATGGCGGGGTATTTTGGATACCTGAAAGGCGACAAATATGATGTTTCCGTTAAAGCGGGAGAAAGAGTGCTGTTGCCGGCGGTAAGAGGCGTGGATAAAAAAACGCTGGTGATTAGCGATGGATATAGTTGTCGCGAACAGATAGAACAAATGACTGACCGGGAAGGCATGCATATTGCACAGGTATTGCAAATGGCTCTCGATGAAAACGGCCGTGATGAGAGTGAAGCAAAAAATTATCCCGAAAAAAAATACGTAGATGGGATGAAATTGTATTCAGCAGGGTTAACCATTAAGCGTGCTGTGGTGGTTGTTTCGGTTATTGGCTTGGTTGCATTTGGTTGCTTGCTCGTATCTAAAAAGAAGAAAAATAAGTAAGAATGGAATAAAATAAAAAACGGGTTAAAAGTCGATTTACTGGATATAAATCCATCATCTAAAAATAAAAATTATGAGCAAAAAAAATAAAGAAACTACCCTGAAAGATATTGGTACAGCCATTGGGGTGGGCTTAATAGCAGGTTTCGCCGGAACCTTTGCCATAACAGTTTCTCAGAGGATAGAAATGGAAATTACGGGGCGCAAACCAAGCGACACTCCCGCAAATGCTGTAAGAGAAGTTCTGGATGTAAAACCCGTATCAGAGAGTAAAAGCCAGCAAGTTTCACAGGAAGTGCATTGGGCTTACGGTACCTCTTTAGGCCTCATCAGGAGCACACTAAGCCTGGCGGGGTTAAAAGGCCTTGCTGCTACCGCCGTTCATTTTTTCACATTGTGGGGTGGCAAATCCATTATGCTGCCTTCATTAAGAGTAGCTAAGCCGCTCACTGAGCAGCCTCCAAAATCCATCGCCATTGATATAGGCCATCATTTAATTTATGCGGCTACCGCCGGCCTTGTTTTTGACGCGGTGTATGGTGAGGGGAAAAATGAAAAAAAGAAGCAATATGCCAATTCAGATGACAAGTTCGAAATGTACCGAAAAATAAAAGATGATTCAAATACATAAGAGTAGCCCAGATTCGTCTTCGGCGATAAAATTTTGATAATTTAAAAATTAATTTATGAAAAAGGACTTTATAGGAAAGACTGTTGTAATCACCGGCGCTTCAGCTGGCCTGGGAAGAGCGATGGCAAGAGAATTTGCCGCTCATGGTGCCAATGTAGGACTCATCGCAAGAGGCCTTGATGGTTTAAGAGCAGCAAATGACGAAGTAGAAGAGTTAGGAGGCCACGCTTATATTGCCCCATGTGATGTGAGCAACGCTGATGCAGTAGAAGAAGCCGCGCAAAATATTGAAAATCATTTCGGCAGCATTGATGTGTGGATCAACAATGCGATGATAAGCGTTTTTGGCCCGTTTAAAAAAATCGAGGCGCGGGACTTTAAACACGTTACTGATGTTACTTACCTCGGCCAGGTGTATGGCACCTCGGCCGCTCTAAAAAGAATGCTTCCAAAAAACAGGGGCACGATTATTTTGATAGGCTCTGCCCTTGCTTACCGCGGTATTCCGCTTCAATCAGCCTATTGCGGGGCAAAGCATGCCATTCATGGTTTTTTTGAATCACTGAGAAGCGAGCTGATTAAAGAAAACAGCAATGTGAAACTAAGCATGGTGCAGTTGCCCGCCATGAATACTACTCAATTTAGTTGGGTAAAAAGTTACCTCAAAAATAAGCCCAAACCAATGGGCAAAATCTTTGAGCCGGAGGTGGCGGCAAAGGCTGTTGTGAGTATCGCGCGCCATCCCGAAAGGGAATTGTTTGTTGGCTATCCTACCGTAAAAACTATATGGGGAAATAAGATAGCTCCCGGATTTTTAGATGAGTATCTTGCTAAAACCGGTTATAGTGGTCAGCAGACTGATGAGCCTGAATCGCCCGACCGGCAAAATAATCTGTGGCATCCGTTGCCCGGCGACCATGGTGCACACGGTTCTTTTGACAAGGAATCTTCTACTTTCAGCCCGGAAACCTGGATGGCTACCCATAAAAAATTAACCTTCGGAATTCTTGGGGCAATAGCCGGCGGCGTATGCGCAGTTTTATTGAAGCAATAACTTTATAATGACTAAACAAGAGGTTGCCATTAATCAATAAAGAAGCTTTTCAGTAATAAACAACAGAACCATTCAACAATAATTCAATAATGAAATAAGCCAATACAGTAAACCAACAAATAACGATGAATTATAAATTAATAAACGACGATAAGCAAAAAACCTATGCAATTATATTAGAGAGTGGCGAAGAAGCTATGGAACAAATAAAGGCTTTTACCAGCAAGTTGAATCTTTCTGCATCCCGGTTTACGGCTATCGGCGCTTTCAGCGACACGACTGTCGGATTTTTTGATTTTTCAATTAAAGATTATAAAAAGAACCGGTTTAATCAGCAGATGGAAGTGGTATCCCTGGTGGGCGACATATCTGTATACAAAAATGAATATAAAGTGCACGCTCACGTAGTATTGGCTGATGAAAAAGGGGCTGCCTACGGTGGACATCTCATAAAAGCCACAGTGCATCCTACCCTCGAAATCATTTTAGACGAATCGCCGCTCTATTTAAAAAGAGAGATGGATGAAAACAGTGGTCTCCCTTTAATAAAAATCTAAAATCTATGTCAGGTAGTAATAATGCGCCCGGGGCTCCTGGTGTTGACGCCCGCTGGACTTCCAGTGCAAAATCTGGTTTGGGCAAGGCCTTCGACGATTCTTCGGGTGTCATATTTACCATAAGCCATGGCATTTTAGATGAAATTTATTATCCAAGAGAGGACTTAGCCAGCATGCGCGATATGGAATTCCTGGTTTCAGATGGTATTGATTTTTTTTCTGAAGAAAAAAGAGACACTACTCATTCAGTGAAATGGACGGCTGAAGGAATACCGGCCTTTAAAATTGTAAATACCTGTAAGCAGAAGAAGTATACCATAGAAAAAGAAATTATTACCGACCCGGGCAGGGAAACCGTGTTGCAGCGAGTAAAATTCAAACCCGGAAAAAAATATAAACCTTCCGATTTCAAACTGTTTCTTTTGCTTTCTCCCCATATCAACGACAAAGGAGGAAACAACGATGGGTGGCTTGGCGATTATAAAGGTGTTCCCATGCTATTTGCACACCGCGAGGGCGTAACGCTTGCTGTAGCTTGTTTTTATTCAGATTTTATAAAAAGATCTGTTGGATATGTGGGTGTTTCGGATGGATTTACCGATGTGAAACAACACAAAAAAATGGAATGGCAATACAGTGAGGCGCATAACGGGAACATTGCCCTAACGGCAGAAATTGATATTTCTAAAACGCAGGAGTTTGTGATTGCTATCAGCTTTGGGGCACTGCAGGAAGATGCAGCACACCATGCATGGGCCAGTTTATTGGATGGATTCGACGTGTCAAAAGAGACCTATATTGAAGGATGGAAAAAGTTTCAAAAGCAATTGCATAATGTTAAATCCAATAGAAATACGATTGGCAAACACTTTAGAACAAGTGCAGCTATATTAAACATTCATCAGTCCAAAAAATTTCCCGGAGGCATAGTAGCCAGTCTTTCCATTCCATGGGGCGAAACAAAAGGGGACAGTGACCGGGCAGGATATCACCTGGTATGGCCGCGCGATTTGGTAGAGGCGTCGGGCGGTTTTTTAGCAATGAATTCCAAAAAGGAGGTATTAAAAATTCTGAATTACCTGATGGCAACACAGGAAGAAGACGGACGATGGAGCCAGAATTTGTGGCTGGGCGGCATGCCTCACTGGAAAGGCTTGCAAATGGATGAAATTGCACTACCCATTATTCTGGTAGAAAAATGTGTTCATATTAAACAAATTGAACCTGACAGGTTAAGAAGATATTGGCCTGGCATAAAAAAGGCGCTTTCTTTTCTTCTCATTCATGGTCCTTTCACGCAAGAAGACAGATGGGAAGAGGAACCCGGATTAACCGCATTTACCCTGGCTACAGAGATTACTGCATTATTATGCGCTGCTCATCTTGCAGAAATTAACAATGATAAAGAAATGGCCAATTACTGCCGGGAGACTGCAGACTATTGGAATGGTGAAATTGAAAACTGGACGTATGTAACTGATACACCACTTTCAAAAGAAGTGGGTGTAGATGGCTATTATATGCGCATTAATCCGACAAGACAAAAAGCGGAAGAGGTAAAAAATAACACCATCGTAATATTAAACAGGAATGAAGATAATGGTAAGATGCAGCTTTGGGAGTTAATAGGTGTGGATGCTTTAGCGCTCGTAAGATTTGGCTTACGTGCTCCTGATGACCCCAAAATTCTGAACACGATCAAAGTTATCGATGCCAAATTGAAAGTAGATACACCCTACGGGCCTTGCTGGCATCGCTACACAAATGATGGGTATGGAGAAGACAAAGACGGCAATACCTTTCCTCAACATGGCCATGGCATAGGCAGAGCATGGCCTTTGCTGGCAGGTGAAAGAGCACATTATGAAATTGCCGCAGGCAATATCCAGGGAGCAAAAGAATTACTTAAATCAATAGACAAATTTGCCAACAACGGATTGATACCGGAGCAGATTTGGGATACGGATGATATTCCCGAAAAAGAATTGTTTTTTGGGCACCACTCAGGTTCGGCCATGCCACTTGTGTGGGCGCATTCTGAGTATATTAAACTGTGTTATTCTATTAAGCAGAAAAAAATATTTGATATGTCGCCCCATACCGAAGAGCGGTACATCAAAAAGAAAATAGCGTGTCCCTTTGTGGTATGGCGTTTTTCATGGCCATGTGCCGTTGTTCCCAAAGGAAAAAATCTTCGGATAGAAATAGAGGCCGAGGCAACGGTACGATGGTCGGCAGACAGATGGAAAACCATTCAGGATACATATACACGGGATACAAGGCTGGGAATTCATGTGGTAGATATTGAATTAAAAGATGTGGAAACTGATAAAGTTTACTTTACTTTTTTCTGGGAAAAAGCGAGCCATTGGGAAAATCAAAATTTTTCAATCGACGTAGAGCATGAATAAGGGATTGATCCGTGGCGTCAAAAGCAGGAAGAATTACGACCTGCAAAAAAAAATTAAACGTTTATTTGTTTCGTAAAAATACTATTTGGACAGTAAATTTAATATCAGAAAAATTAGTCAGTTTTGCGCTTGTGCAGTGCTTTGATGCGGCCTATCTTTGTTCTCAGAAGTTGATTGATGTTCAACAAACATTAATCGCCAATCCAAATCCATTGAAAAATACCTCCCGATAGTTATCGGGGCCTAAATCCAGGAAAAACCAATAAATCCGATATCAGTCAACTTCTTTTTTTTGAATTCAGATCCTTTTGAAAGATATTTATCCCAATGAAAACCGGCCATAATCCAGCCGCAAGTATTCTTGAAAAACCAATAACCTTCAGAAATGAAATTTTTAAAAACTTTCGCCTAACCAGCGGAAGTTTTTTTATTTAATGTCTGTATGAAATTTTTGATGGCATATGAATCAATAATCTGCCGGTAAAGCAATTAATAATTGCAATTTTTATTTCGAAAAAAAACAGGCGGTAAAAAAGCGGATTATTTGCTGGCAGTAGCGCTTTCGCCTGTCCAGTCTTTAACTTCGGGACAGGATGCATAATCTTTTGAAACGTTGATATAAAACCCGGACATTTTTTGACTAAACCAATCGTCAAGTGCCTGGTTCTTTTTTTCTTCCAGCGCTCTTTGAGCTACTTTGTCATAATCATCTTTTAGGTTTTCGCGGTGGGGTTGCGTTTCAGATTTTATTTCAACAATTCTAACCGCCTTTTTGCCATTGGAGGGATCTACATATTCTTCAGGAGAGGAATACTCGCCTACTTTTAAATCTTTAAGCCTTAGAACAAGATCTTTATCTAATTGGTCAATAGACAAAAGTGTGGACTGTCCATCGGGGCCGGTAATCAGGCCACCGGTAAATTTGCTGGCATCGTCTTCACTGAATTTGGAAACTGCCTCCCCAAATTGGAGTTTTCCATCAACCAACAATGTGCGGATAGAATCCAGTTTTTCTTTGGCGGCATTAATTTCAATAGAACTTACCTGGGGAACTTTTAGAATATGGCGAATAGTAGCATCATCGCCGCGGCGGCTCACCATTTGAATGATGTGGTAGCCAAATTTGGTTTTGAAAACATTGGATATCTGGCCGTCTTTCAAACTAAAGGCTTTCGCTAAAAAAACAGGATCAAATTGAGTTTCATTACGGTTGATTTCATACATGCCTCCTTTATCTTTACTTCCCGGATCATCGGAAAAGAGCGATGCCAGCACTTCAAACTTTTTGCTTCCATCTTCCACTTGTTTTTTATATTCCTTCAATTGATCGATTGCATAATTTTCCAGGTCGCGGCTAGGCTTTGGATAAATTACAATTTGACCTACTTCCAACTGTGATTCATAAAAATGCAAACTGTCTTTTGGAATTTTGTTATAATATGCTTCCACCTCTTTGGGTGTGATTCTTACGCCGCCTACAATTTTGTCGCGCTCGGCAGCCGCCAGCTTTTGGTCCTTAATTACAGGCCTGAATTCTTCTTTAAGTTGAAAAACGGTTTTGCCTGCCACCTGTTCTAAAATTTCTTTGGAGCCGTATTGCTGAATGTAGTAGCGTATCTTATTATCTATTTCTGCATCTACATCCTCATCAGAAACGGGAAGAGAATCTCTTTCTGCCTGGATAACCAAAGCTTTGAGGGCGAGCGCCTGTTGCAGCAAAAGGCATGATGCATTTGGCGGTACAGAAATGTTTTGCCTTTGCATGTCGTGAATGCTGTTTTCAATGTCGCTTCGCAAAATAATTTTGTCACCCACTGTGGCGATAATTTTATCTGCCAGCACTTTTTTTGTTTGTGCAAAAGAAGTAAGCGCTAAAACGACAGAGCAAATAGTGAAAAATACTTTTTTCATTGAAAATATTTGAGTTCAGGAAATCAGTTGACGCCCGCTATTTTTTTAAAATTAATTTATCAAAAATACGCTGCTAATTGATGGGTTATTTTTCTGGAAAGTTAAAAGATGGCGTTCTTTTGTTAAGAAAGTAATAGTTTGAACGCTTACAAAGTTCGTTTTATCTCTATTTCCTCGAAGGCTTCTACCATATCTCCCACTTTTAGGTCGTTGTAATTCTTAAAAGTCAGGCCGCATTCCATATTGTTGTTTACTTCCTTTACGTCATCTTTAAATCGCTTCAGGCTTCCCAATTCTCCGTTATGGATAATGATACCATCTCTTACAAGACGAACGCGGTTGTTCCTCGCAATTTTGCCTTCCACTACCATACAACCTGCAACAGTAGCCTTATCGAATTTGTAGGTTTCTTTTATTTCTGCAATACCCAAAACTTTTTCCTGAATTTTTGGTTCCAGCATCCCTTCCATCGCACTCTTCACTTCGTCAATGGCATCGTAAATGATTGAATAGGTTTTTATTTCAACCCCTTCATGTTCTGCTATTTTGGATGCCTGTAGCGAAGGACGAACGTTAAATCCAATGATTACCGCGTCCGAAGCAGTCGCCAACATTACGTCTGTTTCTGTAATCTGGCCTACGCCCTGGTGAACAATGCTCAC
Organism: Ginsengibacter sp.; assembly: GCA_051954975.1. GTDB lineage: Bacteria > Bacteroidota > Bacteroidia > Chitinophagales > Chitinophagaceae > Ginsengibacter. Next base: position 1,272,963 of record JBQCHE010000003.1, read on the forward strand.
GGCAATTTCTTCTGTACTTAATTTTTGCAAAGAATCACTTAGGGCTTCCACAGAACCGTCCACATCGGCACGGATAAGCAGGTTCAGTTGTTTGAAATTGCCCAATGCCAGCCTGCGGCCAATTTCATCAAGGGTGATATGCTTTTTAGCGCGGATACCTTGTTCACGAAGGATTTGGGCTCTTCTGTTGGCCGTATCTTTGGCTTCAGATTCATCCTCAAATACTTTGAAAGTTTCCCCTGCCTGCGGGGCTCCGTTAAGTCCAAGCACAAGAACCGGGGTAGCAGGCGGCGCAGCGTTGATTCGTTGATTTCTTTCATTAAACATTGCCTTAATGCGGCCATAATGCTGACCTGACACCAGCAGATCGCCCTGATGCAAAGTTCCGTTTTGAACGAGTATGGTAGCCACATAGCCGCGGCCTTTGTCCAACGACGCTTCAATCACGCTTCCGCTAGCCGATCTTTTAGGATTTGCCTTTAATTCAAGTAAATCCGACTCGAGCAAAACTTTATCTAAAAGTTCATCTACGTTAATTCCTTTTTTGGCGCTGATTTCCTGGCTTTGATATTTTCCGCCCCAATCTTCCACCAAAATATTCATCGCCGCCAGTTGTTCCTTTATTTTTTCAGGATTGGCGCCTTCTTTATCCATTTTGTTAAGAGCAAATACCATCGGGACGTCTGCAGCCTGGGCATGCGAGATGGCTTCTTTGGTTTGAGGCATTACTGCATCGTCAGCCGCAATAACGATGACGGCTATATCGGTAACTTTTGCGCCTCTGGCACGCATCGCGGTAAACGCTTCGTGACCGGGAGTATCAAGGAAGGTAATGGTACGTCCGTTTTTCACTTGCACTTCATAGGCGCCAATGTGCTGTGTGATGCCGCCTGCCTCGCCTGCAATTACATTCGCATGCCGGATATAATCGAGGAGAGAGGTTTTTCCGTGATCCACATGGCCCATGATGGTGACTATTGGAGCCCGTGGAACCAGGTCTTCCTCATTTTCTTCCTCTTCTTCTTCATCTATTTCGTTGTGCGTATCTACATCGATAAATTCTACTTCATAATTGAATTCACTGGCTACCAATTCAATCACGTCTGCCTCAAGCCTTTGATTGATGGAAACCATGATACCAAGGCTCATACATTTGCTGATGACATCCGCAAAACTCACATTCATTAAATTGGCAAATTCACTAACGGAAATGAATTCTGTAACCAGTAATTTATTTTCTGTAGACTCTTCGCCGACAGATTCTGCTGCTTCTTCACGCTTTTGCTTGCGGTATTTTGCTTTAAGGCTTTTGCCTCTTCCGCCGGAACCGGCCAGCTTAGCCTGCGTTTCTTTTATCTTATCCTGTATTTCTTTCTCGTCAATTTCTTTTTCTTCACGGCGCGGAGGCGCATTGCGGTTAAACCTGCCTCCCTGGGGCCTGTTGTCGCTATGAGGTGGCCTTGGTGCGCCGGGGCGGGGTGGATGATTTGTTGGTTTTTTATCAACTATGATACGCTTACGTTTACGCCTTTCATCAGGCTTGGGACGGGTTTCGGTATTAACCGGCAGGTCTATTTTGCCCATAATTTTCGGCCCTTCCAACTTTACGGCCTTGATGTTGCTTATAACAGGAACTTCTTTTTCAGGCTCAGCGACGGGCCCTTTGGGCGCCTCTTCAATCTGTGCAGGAGGCTCTTCTTTTGCGATAACACCTTTTACTTTTTCTTTTGCGGTTTTCTTTTTCCCATCTTTTTTAGGCCTCACGGAAGAGTCAATCAAACTGAGGTCAATTTTGTCCACTATTTTCAACCCTTCTACTTCAGGAATTTCTATTTTCTCAATTTCTGCAACCGGCGCTGGTTCGATAGGAACTTCATCCGCTTTTTCCGCGGGATTTTCTGTTTTAATCTCTGCCACTTCCGGTATATCCTTTGGGGGGATTTCGCTTTCTTTTTCGGAAATAACCGGCTCAACCATTTCCTCGGCAGTTTCTTCAACCGGCTTTTCTTCTTTTACCGGTTTAGCGGGTTCTTTTTTATTAAATGAAAGATCCTGCTCATCTTTTCTCTTCTTGTTTTCCGAAGGCGTATTTTTCGGAAGATCAATTTGTTCTGCTTTTTGTTTTGCTACTTTATCCGGCTGAAATTCTACCTGCAGTACACGGTACATTTCTTCCGTAAGCTTAGTACTAGGCTTAAGATCATCGCTGCTAAAATCTTTTGATACCAAAAAGTCTATTAAAGTGTTAGTGCCTATGTTAAACTCTTTGGCCGCAGCCATCAACCGTGGTGTATTTATTTCTGCCATTAATCTGTTCCTACTTCTTTATCGAAGTGATTTTTTATTGTTTTATTTATAGTAAAGCAACAAATAATATGAATTCATAATTTATTGCTATTCGTCCGAAAATTCTTCGTTTAATATCTTTTTTACTTCCGCGATAGTCTCTTTTTCTAAATCAGTTCTGCGTTCCAGCTCTTCATCAGACAAGTCTAACACGCTTTTCGCTGTATCGCACCCAATCTTTTTTAATTCATCAATCACCCATGTTTCCAATTCATCTGCAAATTCGTCCAGATCCACATCGTATTCTTCTACTTCGCCTTCATTATCACGGAATACATCAATCTCAAGGCCCGTAAGCTCGCAGGCCAGCTTAATGTTGACGCCACGGCGGCCAATAGCCAGTGAAACCTGGTCAGGCTTTAAGTAAACGCTCGCATGTTTTGCTTCCATATCCACATCCATGCTGGTGATTTTAGCTGGTGTGAGTGAACGCTGGATGAGTAATTGAATGTTATTAGTCCAGTTGATTACATCGATGTTTTCATTTTTTAATTCGCGAACGATGCCATGAATGCGGCTTCCTTTCATCCCTACACAAGCGCCAACAGGATCGATACGGTCGTCAAAACTTTCAACCGCCACTTTGGCTCTTTCTCCCGGATCGCGAACGATTTTCTTGATCACAATAAGGCCGTCAAAAATTTCAGGGACTTCAATTTCCAGCAATTTAGCAAGGAATGAATTGTCAGTCCTGGAAACGATGATTACCGCCTGGTTGTTTTTGAGTTCTACATTTTTTACCACCGCTCTTATGGTTTCCCCTTTCTTGAAATAATCAGAAGGGATTTGTTCAGATTTAGGAAGCAACATCTCATTTCCTTCTTCATCTAACAGCAAAATTTCTTTTTTCCAAACCTGGTACACTTCGCCCGTGATGATTTCGCCAATCCGGTCTTCATATTTTTTAATCAAAATATTTTTCTTCAGATCGTTGATACGGCTGGCGAGGGTTTGTTTACCTGCAAGTATGGCCCGGCGGCCAAATTCCTTTTGAATATCCACTTCCTCGTACAATTCTTCGCCTACCTGGTAATCAGGCTCTATTTTGATGGCATCTTTATATTCTACTTCCGTGAGTGTATTATACAAGTCATCATCCTCAACAATAGTACGGCGCCTGAAAATTTCGAGGTCACCTTTCTGGTCGTTGACGATTACATCAAAATTTTCATCAGATCCGTATTTTTTACGGATCAATGTTTTAAAAACATCCTCCATTACTTTCATTAATGTAGGCCTGTCTATGTTTTCAGCGTCTTTGAATTCCTGGAAGGATTCAATTAAATTGATACTTGCCATACTGTTATTTTAAAAAGTTATCAGCACGGTGGCGTGCTTTATCTGATTAAATAATATTGTTGTCATTTTTTTTGTCATTTTATTTCCTTTACCTGATTGTTGTTCAATTTTTATTTCATTTTCGTCTGCCGCGATAAGTGTTCCTTCAGCTTTTGTTCCATCGTTCATTACTACTTCCAGTTTGCGGCCAATATTTTTCTTAAACTGTCTTAATAATTGAAGGGGCCTGTCAACACCGAAAGAAGATACTTCCAAAGAAAAATTATGAGATCCAAAAACCTGGGTTTCCTCTATAAATTTATACAGCGCTTTATTAATAATTGTGCAATCGTCAATCGTGATTCCCTTGTCGCCATCCAATAGCAGGGTCACTTTATTTCCCGGCGCTATCTTTACGTCTACAAGAAACAGGTCATTTTTTTCTTTAATAAAATCCTTTACAAAGGTTTCTATTTTCTCACTTTCCGTAGAGGTGCCCATGTTCTTGTTATTTTCAAAATAGAAGAAGGGAACGCTTCCGTTCCCTTTCACTAATCTTTTACGATTGCAAAGATACATCAAATAGAAATTACGGTCCAAATTATGTTTTGCCGCCACCCATTACTTAACAAATCTTTGATGCCATCGCTCTGCGCATGAAAGCGCTAATTGATTGAAAACCTTTATTTTTGTTAGATGAAATTTTTAGAAACCGCTCTTGAAATATTTCTGTTGTATCTTTTATATAAATTCATTTTTGATTTTATAATACCCGTGTATCAATCGTCAAAGAAGATAAAAAAACAGTTTGGTGAAATGCAGGAAAAGATGCAAAATGATTTACGAAATTATAAAAATCAGCAAGCGCAGCCTCGCCAGGAAGCTACATCCACCAAAGAAGGCGATTATATTGATTTTGAAGAAGTAAAAAAATAAATTCCGGCTTTTTATAGCTCCACTGTTTCAATTCTCATTTCAGGCGTTAACAGTAATGTTTGCAAGCCGGCTTTTTCCGCTCCATGAATATTATTGATAGAATCATCAATGAACAAAGTTGTTCCGGGATCAACCTGTAAATCATTTATCACCCACTCGTAGCAATCCACATCAGGTTTTCGAAGGCCGATTTCAAAGGAGTAAAATGCCTTATCAAAAAGTTGCTCAAACGATTTACTTCTTTCCTTTTGATGGTAAATTTGATAGAAACAGTTAAGATGAATATGGTTAGTATTACTTAACAGAAAAATTCTAAACCTCGGCGTAAGGGTTTCCAGATAACTGAGGCTGTCTTCCCTGAACGACAGCAGCATTGCATTCCACGCTTTATTGATTTCTTTCTCAGAAAGGTGAAGTCCCGTGCAGCGGTTAAATTCTTTGTAGAAATTTTCTTCAGAAATCTTTCCAGTCTCCAGATTTTGAAAAAGTTTATCAGCCGTTGCCTGTGAGTACATTTCATCAAAATTTACGACGCCCAGCTTCTCAAACGCTTTGCGTGTAAGGTTGTAATCAATATCTAGAAGAACGCCTCCGAGATCAAAAATGATATTTTCTATTTTTTGCATCTTCAAAGAAAAATAATTCTGCCGACTTGGTGAATTTTTCTATTTTTGCAAGCCTTAAAATTATCTGAAAAGATAATAGGGCCTATAGCTCAGTTGGTTAGAGCACCTGACTCATAATCAGGTGGTCCCAGGTTCAAGTCCTGGTGGGCCCACTTGATAATCAAGCATTTATAAATTAATTTTTATAAGTGCTTTTTTTATTTGCAAACAATTTGCAAACAAAATTGCCTTAAATTGGGAATAATTGCTGACCGCAACGCAATTTTTTTATAAGTTCTGATGAAGTTCAATTAAAAATGAAGAAATTTAAAAAAGCTATTAAGGCATCCGATGTCCGTTCCTTTTTGTAAGACTAATAGTTATAATAGGACTTTGCTAACAGGCAGCTTCCGAAGTAATAATTTGGATTATTCGATTTAAAAATTTATTTTTTAAAACAAAAAGGGGAAAAGAAAGCATACAAAAAGGCCGCGTGGCTGTGTTGCAAAGAAGCAGCGCAATAAAATCAGGGTATTGAAGATGAATTATATTTTACAGCGTGAATTTATTTACATGTAGGGATGGCTGTTATTGTTAGCGCGGTTGGCAAATTAAATTAACCCGTAAGTATTTAGTTTGGCTGGGAAGTGTGAATTGAATTATTTTTGAATCCTTGAATTAAGTGCCTGAAATATAAAATTCTGACTAACAAGATCAAACCACCAGGTAATAATTTATCTGGTTTACTATTTGATCCCTGAACAAGTATTCCAGTACATCCTCCAATAAGAATCCCACAAAAACGCCATTTTTTTGATTTTTTCTCCTGTAAGAAAACAGGCGATCCAGAGAACCCCTTCATCCAACTGCCAAAAGTCAACTCTTTTGTTGAAATGAAATGATGTATTGTATCAACATAGTTACTGTCAGGAAGCTGGAAGACCTGCATAAAAAATAAATGATTTTTCTTTCAATTTAATTTTGTGCTGTTCGTCAAAAGCTGGATATAAAGAACTACTTTTAAATCCCTGTCCAATATTTGCAATTCTCCATAGACTTTAAGCGGTGGCATTATGAATTGCCCAATTGTATTGACTTTACTTAGCCATTTGTAATCAACTTTAATAATAAATAAGTCAGGGTCTTTATAATCAATAATACAGGAATCATTTAAAGATGGAATTTTAAATTGTAGAAACTTAGAATTTGTAGATAAAAAAATAGTTGCAAATTCAAACTTAGGTCTTTGCTTCATTGTCAAACTATCACAACGATACAATATATGTTTGGCTGTTATTAAAAATAGACTGCCGTTCCTTTCATAAAACGAGCAAGTTCCCGCATCCAATACAGAGCTTTTCCAGTCTATTCCAAAAATAGTATAAGAGTACTTGCTTAAAGAATCAGCCTGAGAATTCATATTTTGTCCTTTCCCCGAAATGACAAATACAATTAAAAAAAGTGAAAAAAAGTATTTTCGAATGATTCTAATTGACAAGTCCTTTTGTAGGATTTTTTTACGCCTCATAATGTTCATGACTTGAAAATCTTTCAATTTGTTTGTCTGCTGTATTTGAAATTGGTTACTAAGCCAAACTATACTCCAACCTTTCTTTCCATTTTTTCCAATCAGGAAGAATGCGGGATAGCAGATCAAAAAAGGGTTTTGTATGATTGCGGTGCACCAGATGCGTTAATTCATGGATGATAACATACTCGATACTTCCTTTTGGCGCTTTTATCAATTCTGTATTTAGAATTATTTTTCCGGCTGGCGTACAACTGCCCCAACGTTTGGACATTTTTCGTATAACTAATGCGGGTTTTTGAATTTTGTATCTTTTAAATTTAGGCAGCACCTCTTCTAACATTTCCTCAAAGATTATTGATGCTCTTTGTCTGTACCATTGTTGTAATTGCTTTTCCAATGCATCTTTGGTGGGATTCGTTGAATGGATGAATAGCTGACCTCTGTATGCTTTGATGACATTCACTGTGTCCGGGATTATTTTTAACCGGTACTGGCGGCCAAGATATAAATGTGTTTCACCGTTGATAAATCTTCTTGGTGTGGTTGCGGGACGAAAGGAATTAAAATGATTAATCTGCTTTAGTATCCACGGGGATTTTGCTTTTACTTTTTTCAATACATCGGTTTCATTAGCATCAAAAGGGGCAAGAACATGCACTGTGGTATCAGGGCGTACTTTGATTCCCAATGACTTTCTGTTTTGATAAGCCAATGTGAAAGTGATTTCTTTGGTGCCATATTGTAAAGTCCGCTTCATTAATCTTTGTATTTTGAAACGGCTACTTTAAGGCTGTCCGCTATAAGTACATCCATATGATTAAAGCCAAAATCCACATCGTATTTGCTTTTGAGATCAAACAATAAATCATCAATTTCAATAGTTATTTTCCCCTTAATGTCGTCATTCTTTTGCCAGTCGATTACCTGCTTACCGTTTTCAAATAAATTATTTTTAATAATGCTATCAATTCCTAATGCAATCTCTACAGCTATGTCCATTTTGTTTGATTTTGCGTCCAGGCTATCTTTAAATTCTTCTGTTGCAAGATTATAAAATGCGATGGCTGTTTCATTATCTCTTAATGCTGTGGGGACATTATCACGCTTACCAGTGAAAAATGTGTCTTCGTAATCCTTTGCTTTTGCGAGGTATTCTGCTTCTGAAATACGCTGGTTATGAAAATCCTCTATGGCTTGTTTTATCAATTCTGAAAGGCGTTTATAGAAGACAGGATCGTCATTCATTTTAACGTTAATCGCTTTGATTGTTCTACTGGCAATGTGATCTGCTTTAGCTGCTTTCCCGGTAATTTGTTCCATTACCGCTTCCCTTTCCTCCTTGTCAAAAATATTTACCAGCTCTGTAATTTTCAACACCTCTCCATCTGTTGTAATATGCTTGTCAATTAATTTCTGTACCTGGGCTTCATATTCTTTATAATCAAGTTCATCAAAGAACCTGCGCTTTACAGAGATACGTAATCCCAAAAAGAATTTCGCATCTTTCTTATATTTATCTATCTGTGTTTGCGGTGTATTATTTATAAAATCCAAACTTGACAAAGCCAGATTCAGTAAACGAACAAAAATTGATAATTTTTCATAGAAGCTGTGCCTTTTTTCTTCATCTGCCAATAACTCTTCATAGGCAGCTTCATCGTATTTATTTTTAATGGTTTTAAAAATATTCCATACATCGGAATGAGCCTGCGGCAATTTTTCTAACTCTTTGCTTATTGTAGTAATTGTACCCAATAAGTCTTCTTCATCAAACGAATCTTTATCACCGGAATACATTTTTAAGGCTCCATCTAAATTTTCAAGATTGCCATAGTAGTCAATGATTAAACCATAATCCTTGCCTTCTGCCAGCCTGTTTACCCTTGCAATTGCCTGTAACAGTGTATGTTCTTTTAAATTTCTTGTGAGGTATAAAACCCGGTTTACAGGGGCATCAAATCCAGTTAATAATTTATCAACTACAATGATAATTTCCGGTTGTTCCAGTTTTTTAAATGCATTGATAATGGATTTATCATAATTCTCGGCAGTATTGTATTTATCCATCATCGCCTTCCAAAAGGCTTTTACCTTATCGTCACTTTCTTCAAATACATCACTGTCGCCTTCCCTTGTATCCGGTGCAGAAATCAATAATTCCACAGATACTTTACCTATCTCTTTTAAAATATCCCTGTACCTGATGGCTGTTAATTTATTGGGCGCTACCAATTGCCCTTTAAATCCGGTTCCCTGTATGTTATCAACAAAATGTTTAGAAATATCCCAGGCGGTGCTTTCAATGAAATTGAGCGATTGAACGATTTTGTTTTTAGCCGAAAATTTTCTTTTTAAACTGGCTTTGCCATATTCAGTTAAATCTTCAGAAACCCGATCAAAATAGTTATCTAAAGGCTTTTCGTTTACGTGCATGATGTTGTGCCTTCCTTCGTATAAAAGTGGTACCACTGCCTTATCTGCCACCGCATCTTTGATTGAATATACATCAATGATACCGCCGAATTTGGTTGCTGTATTCTTTTCCTTTTTCATTAAAGGCGTACCTGTAAAAGCCACAAAGCAGGCATTTGGAAACACCCGTTGCATATACACATTGAAGTTTTTGTATTGACTGCGATGCCCTTCATCTACCAACACAAAAATATTATTGCTTTCAAATGGTTTTGCTACCCGAACGGCGGCTTCAAATTTATTAATGATGGTAGTGATGATGGCATCATCAGTGTCTTTTAATAATTCTACCAAATGCCTTCCTGTATTGGCTTGCTTAACGGGTTTGCCACATTTTTTAAATGTATCTGTTATCTGATCATCCAAATCCACCCGGTCGGTTACTAATAAGATTTTGGGGTTTTTAATATTGGGGTCCATGGCAATTAACTGAGCCAGCATCACCATGGTTAAGGACTTTCCACTTCCTTGAGTATGCCAAATAACCCCACCACGCCTCGCGCCTGTTGGCAGTATTTTTTCAATACGCGATAAAGTAAATTTAACTGCAAAATATTGCTGATACCGGGCGATCTTTTTTTCACCATTATCAAATAAAATGAAGTGATACATGATGTCCAAAAACCGTTCAATTCTAAATAAATCATACAATAACTTGTCCTGCGCTGTTAAAGTAATATCCTGTTTCTCTAACTGATCAAAGTATTGTAGCACATATCGAAATCGCTCTTTAAAAAGAACCGACCTGTCATCATCTGGCAATGGTGCATTTTTTAATTGTTGCAGGGTAAGCAGGTAAGCCTCCTCCGCTTCTTTGTTGCGGAACTGTTCTTTCCATACACTCCAAAATTCCTTTTTGGTGGCTGTAGTGCCATATTTTGCTTCATTAACTGCGAGACCGGCTACTATGTTTGAATAGAGGTACAATGAACGGATTCCATCATCCTTTTGGTTACGCAAACTTTGTTCTATGGCGAGGTCAATCGGTTTTTTAGTTGGTGAACTCACAGGACTTTTGCATTCAATGATTACCATTGGAATGCCATTTACAAAGAGTACCAAATCAGGGCGGTAAGTGTCTGTTCTTTCTGTACGCAGCACAGCAAATTCCTCCGTTACATGATATACATTGTTTTCAGGGTACTCCCAATCTATGTATTTAAAAGAAAAGCTTTTTTTATCGCCGAGTACATTTTGTTCCAGGCTTTTACCGAGTGTAATTAATTCATAAAAGAATTTATTGGCTGCATTAAAACCATCCTGCAAAGGCAGATCCCGCAAGGCAAGAATAGCAGTATTAATGTTGGTTTCTGAAAATTCAAACTCCTTATTCCTATATTCAATTTTATTGATTAGCTGCAATTGCTTTTTGAGAATGGTTTCTATCAACACATTTGAATACCTGTTGCCACGTGCTTCCAGGGCTTCCTGCGGTGTCAGGTATTTATAGCCTAATTTCATCAATAGCTGCAAGGCAGGAATTTGGGAAATGTGGTCTTCTATGAAAGATGGTCGTTCCATGAATTAGTTATTGACAGTTTGTGGAAAACTTGTGTACTTAATTTTTCTAATAAACAGTTGATTATCAGTGTAGTATTAGCAATTAAACTTCTTCTTCGCCTTGTAGTTTGTGGAAATCTTGTGGCTTTTTTGTGAATTCGGTATTCAACTCGCCAGACTTCCTCATTTCCTTTAGACCTACCTCAATTGCTCTTTGTATTAGCTTTCCACCAGAAACAGCCTTTTTACTAATAAAATACTCTCTGCCCGAACCGACACCTGTAAATTCCAGATATCCTGTTCCTGGTTCAGAAAGCTTATATATAAGGGTCTTTACCTGATCCCGGGTTAACTGATCTTTAAATAATTCAACAAACTTGCCCATTTTGGCTTTCTTCCAGACAGCCAAATACTGGTTTATCTTCATTATGGCATAGTTTTCATCTAGAGGCGTATTTTTTGTATAGTCCACTTCTTTATTGGTGAAAGCGTAATAGAGTTTGGAAAGAATTATTTTTTGGTTTGACGTTTTACCGTGCTTTTCCAAAAGCCCTTCTATTATAAGTTTATCTACAAGCTGCTTATCTAGTTCGTTTTTTGGCTTGCCCTCTCTCACAGCTTCCAGAACCAAAATCTCCTTAACACTCAGCTTCTTATCATCCTGCCTGTCATTTTGCAATTTTTTTATAAATAAAGTGAATGCCTTATCTTTTACGATAGCAGATAGCCTCAATTCCACTTGAAAGTCGTCTGAATGATTATAATCGGGCAATCCCTTTGCTTCTGCAATGCTTTGATAAAATATTTTGTCAATACCCTGTCCTGAACGTTCTACAATTCCGGTTTTCGCCAGAACCTCTGCTAAAAGCCTATTTCGGGGCGTGCTGCTAACTGTCAATAGATTATTTAGATTTACTCCAATAGGAAATCCGCCTGGGCTAATAATATGTAATGCCTGTGGGTATTGCTTTATTACTACTTCACTACTACGCCTGTAGTCACGGTGGGCAACAGCATTGTTAACCGCTTCACGAATCACCTCGTTGTTAAAGAAAGGAATGTCAAAAATATAAGGCCCCTGCTGTACAGGTACATTCCCATTTCGTAAGTTAATGACTTCCCATAATTTTTCAATGGCTAAGAAGTAGGGCTGATAAAAAGGTTTACGATCATCAAATGTTATCTGCCCGTCATCTTTTCTGTACTCTAAAAAAATAGCAGCCTGAGGCAACAGACGCCGAATTACTTCTTCTTTTCCTAAAAGAACAAGTGCAGCATAAGTTAGCTTAGTTGTCCTCAGCAAATGTAGGTCTGAAAGGCATTGTTCATTATTTTGGGTAAGAAACAAAGGATTTTTTTGCTTTTCAGCATAGGCTTCTTTCATTTTTTGGATAGCCTGGGCATCCAGGTCAGATAAAGTAAGCTGCTCACACACCTTCTCTGAAAAATCGGGTTCCTGCTCCTGAATAATTTTTAAATATTTCTCGTCTGACATGGGCAGCAATTCCTCTCCCACACGCATTAAAGGAACATCTTCAAACTTATATACCTTGCCTGCAGGGCGTGCAGGAATTTTTATTACCAATACTCTTTTTTCTTCATGGTATAACTCTAATGTTTGTACCCGTATTTGTTTTTCCCGGTAAATATCCTGCTCAAGTTTACCCACTGCATCCAGACATTGATTAGTGCCCACAATCTGATGAGGATATTTATCATGAACACCAAAAACAAGATACCCCCCGCCTTCATTAGCAAAAGCAACAGTATAACCTATAATGCACTTACGTCTGTCTTTCGGATCAATTTTTCCGCCGCCGTTAAAGCTATAGTTGCCACCCTTAGCTTCCTTAAACTCTACTTTGTTTTCGGTTTCTTTTAGTTGTATTAATTCTACTATTGTCATAACTCATTTATTATCCTCTTGGCGGATTTGGATCATTTCCGTGACTGTCTTTTGATTGTATTTTACCATCCTTACCATGGATGTAAAATTCGGACCTTTGATGCTGACTAATCTCTCTGCCTTTATCAATAGCATCAGTTTTTTTATCAAAGTGATTACTTGCTTTTTCAGCTCCGCCTTTTTTTACATCCCACCCACCGTTAGGATTGGGAACGATGTGATGTGTTTTTTTTGTCATTGTATTTAATTTAAATTTTTAAAAAGCTTTTCAATTACTTCGTTACCATTTTTTTGAAATTCCACTTGTGCCTTCTCTTTTAATTTTTCTAATTTTTTTCTGTCAGTTTCGTCCAAATCAATTACACAAGTTTCGTCCAATAGTGTGTCAATCCTTTTATAAACAAAATTCGGTTCATGCTCTTGCTCTCTATCAATACCATTTTGCAAAAGGGATATTAAGTTCTCTACCAATTGTGATTGGCCCTGCATGAATAATTCAATCAGCCGCTTTCTGTCACTTTCAAGCATCCAGTATTTTATTCCCCAATGCTTTCGCTCGCATGCATCTGCAAAACGTTGATGGCCGGTACCAATTGAAAGCACTTGCAGATCTGACAATTGTTTATTAAAGGCCGTTTGGGCCTCAATTATAGTAAGAAGCGTAGGATTATTTGCTACTACTCCGCCATCCACTTTATTGCTAAATGACTGCTTCATACCATTCAGGTCTGTATAGGTTGTGGAATAAGGATCAAAATAGGTAGGCGCAGCAGATGTAGCGAGTGCAGCCTGATAAGCAGGAATATGATAATCCCGGATAAAACGAGGATGGTAATTGTTCTTTAGTACAGATGGCTTGCCCTGCATCAGATCGTAGATCGGGATACCTACGTTTGTTTTGCAATCTTTCAAAATTGGATCTGCACCATCCTTCACTTCTTTGAATTTTTTTCTAATCAAATTCTCTAAAGGTGTTCTATCATGTGCAGAATTAAAAAGCCTTCCAATACCTTTTCTTTTTCTGCCAAATATTGTCGCTGCATTATCTAAATAGAGGTCAAGAATTTCTACTGCCGGAATACCCAATGCCAATGCGATTGCAATTATACCACCAGTAGAGGTTCCACTTATTAACTGAAAGTTTTCATATATCCGGTATCTCTCTACGCCTCTTGATTTTAGTTCTGCTTCAATAGATGCTAAAAACATTGCAGGAAAAATGCCTCTTATACCACCACCATCAATTGTTAGTATGTTGAATTTCTTTTCCATTTTAATTATCAATCTTTACCCGGATTTCTCCCGTTAATAATTTTTTCATCAAGCCTTTTTTTTGTTGCTGAAGGATGGTAAGTTGTTGTTCATAAAGTTTTACCTCATTATCTGCTTGAGACAATATTGCTGCAATCTGTTTTTGTTCTTCTAAAGGTGGATATGGTAATCGTAATACACAAAAATCATCAAAACTTATTTGCTTGCCGTCACGAATTCCGATAACGGCAACAGCTAAATGGCCAATAAAATCGTAGGATTTGAAATAGTATTTATAAAAATCGTCATCAATACATTTTACCGGCTTCAAAACAGTATAAGCAGGACTAACTATTCCTCTGTATTCAGAATATTCCAAACCACCTTGGAAAGAACGAAGGCTAATAATAAAATTCCCCGGCTCAACTAATTTGTAAGATTTGGTTTCCCCGGAAGGCATTGTAACTCTGCCTGAAAGCATATCACGGGGAATAATTCCTTTATCCTGTGTAGCAGAAAGTAATTGCTCATTGCTATTATTTTTTATAGATACACTTTTAAAAATTGCATCTGCATTTATTTTATTCCATTTCGTTTTCTCAAACCCCTTCAATCTCTTTTTACCCGTAAGCAATTGCTGCATCAATCCTTTATTGCGTTGTTGCAGTTGGGCAATGAGTTGTTGGGTTTTGGTGATGGCTTCGTCCCAGATGGAAAGGATGGCGGCGATTTTTTTACGCTCTGGTAGAGAAGGGGTTTTTATTTCTAAAGTAAGAATATCATGTCTTGTTAATCCGGGTATCATATTGCCTTTTGCTAACTCTCGAAACTGATATTCTTTTTGCAGCAAATAATGATAGATAAAAGATGTGCATGAATTTTCATCATCTCTAATCGCCATAATCTGTCTACCAATTGCTACCTGTGGCAAAGATAAATAATGCATACTCCCTACACCAGAGCCCTTTACTGTAATTAGAACATCATTCGCTTTCGCTAACGCACCCTTCTTATTGGTCCACTTAGTAAGTTCGTTGAAACAATTAGTATAATCAGTTGGACCAGTAAAGTATGGTGTTCCCTTCCCGCTTTTGTTATATTCGCTTGGCCCAAGATGAAGTCCTGAGATAAGTTTCATTAACTTACCTAAACGATTAATCTCCCACTCCTCGGGTATCCATCCCAATTGTGTGTTTTTATAACCGGGTTTATTTTCGTTTGGCATTTTCAATTATGCAATGTTTACAAAAAATTCGTAGCTTCTTGCTACGCAAATACCATTCTTTACGATAAAACATTCAACCCAATGCAAACCTTTGTATTGGGAATGTTCCTTTTGATTTAGCCCTCCCTTTCCGGCAGTTTGCGAGTGAAAAATACCACCTCTTAATCCATGAGCGTTATTGGCTTCATCACCCGTATTTACAACCTGCCAGTAAACTTCAAAAGGCTTTGGCACATTTGTTTCCGCAACAAAGAATATTTCACTTTTTTTAGGGACAGTTGTCTTTGATGTTATAGAATAATTTTTGCCTGAAGGTGCTTTATACCGGCCATGAACTTCCACTTTATACTTTAAGTTTAAATTCCATTTCGGATTTTCTCTATGCGCCACAGTTAGTAAAGCTGGTTGATAGTTAACCGGCATATACGTTTCTGTGAGTAATTTGGTCAAACCAATTCCCTGAGTTGCTTCATTTACAGCACGGGTACCCAGCAATTCTTTTAAATACCGGTAAGCTTGTGTTATATCGCAGGTTTGTAAATAGGCAAAATCATTTTTTGCTTTTTCCAACCAATCATCAAAACGAGCTCTTCTTTCTGACTCCAATATCCATCTATCAGCAAAGTTTTCACAGTCATTTACCGGATTAGAAATCCAATCTACATATCTGTTGTGTTCCGGACTAAATTTTGAGTCAATGAAGTCTTCCATGTGAGCAAGCACATTGTTGATTGCTAAAATCAAATCTGTTTCCTTATTATAAGCTCTTGCAGCTAATGTTGTAATGATTATTGAAATGGGTTTGTACTCGTCCCCTCCGAACATAATATCACGATGCCTTTTGAGTATTTGAACCACTCTTAACAATGGCTCTTTTTCTTTTTGATATTCCGGCAAGGGTTCAACTGCTTCCCGAATAGAAAATGATTTATATAGATCCAAACTTGCTTTGTCCTTCAACCAAGCAGCATAACCCCAAGGGTTGCTTTTCAACCACTTGCTTGAAACTGTCTCATTCTTGTAGTCCGGTCTCCTTTTGTCTGTAATGTTGATTGCCAACTGCTCAATCTCACCCTGAGACATATTACGAATGGATTTCTCTAAAAGAATAAGCTGTTTTTCTTCAATCACTGCAGGAAGAATATCCATGTGAAATTTGGAAGCCTCATGATATACTAAAGTCCAGCAGCGGTTACCTTCGTCATCTAACATACGTTTGTAATCGTCATTATCTTTTAACTGATCGCCAACCGCATTTTTTACATTCCATTGCGTCCAATCAATCCTTTTACTTTTTAACCGGCATACCAGATCAACATCCAATTCGTCATCTTCAACAATTGGCCTTATCATCGTCCCCAATAAAAATGAACCCTGAGGTTTTATTTCAGGTGAATAAGGTTTGAGAGGCGAGCCATCTTTACATAAATGATTTCCGACAGCGGTATATCTATCAATAACAGTTTGATATTGCAATTCTGTTATGTCTAAGGCAAGCCCAATACTTTTTAATAGTTTATTGAGTTCTGTTGTATGAGATATTGATGTTAACATTACAATTGTATTTAATTTTAGTAGCCTAATTCTTTTAAGTAATCATTCATTTGGTTTTCAACATCAGCCAATTCAGATTTCAATCTGCTGATTTCCTTTTGAGTTTCAGCAATATTCACCGGCTCTTCCTCCTCAAACGTATCCACATAGCGGGGAATATTCAGGTTGTAATCGTTCTCTTCAATTTCTTTAAGGCTTGCCCGGTAGGCATATTTATCTTCTATCACTAATCCTTCGTCAGTTTTGAGGCTGTTGCCAGCTTTGAAGATTTTGTACGTTTCCACGATGTGATGAATGTTCGCTTCTGACAGGCTGTTTTGATTTTTACCGGATTCATATTCGCGGCTGGCATCAATAAACAGCACATCCTTGTTATCGCCTTTTCCTTTATTAAAAATGAGAATAGAAGCAGGAATACCGGTTCCATAAAATAAGTTGGCCGGTAAACCAATCACTGCTTCCAGCAGATTCTCTTTAATAAGCTTTTCCCTTATTTTTCCTTCGGAACTGCCACGAAAGAGCACACCATGCGGGACAATTACCCCTACGCGCCCAATATCTTCATAGGCGGTTTCTATCATGTGTGTAACAAATGCGAAATCGCCTTTGCTCTTTGGTGGTATGCCGCGGTGAAAACGGTTGTATTGGTCTGCCATGGCATTTTCTGCACCCCACTTATCAAGGGAAAATGGCGGATTTGCCGCAACGATATGGAACTTCATCAACTGATCGCCCTCTAATAACTTGGGATTATTAATGGTATCGCCCCACTCAATATCTGCATTATCCATTTCATGAAGAAACATGTTCATACGGGCTAATGCCCAAGTGCTGCCATTGTTTTCCTGCCCGTACAATGAAAAATTATTGCTGCCAACTTCGCGACCTAATTTAATCAATAAGGACCCGGAACCACATGTAGGGTCACAGATGCGGTTTCCCGGTTTAGGCGCTAAAAGTTTTGCCAACAAAGTAGATACCTCGGCAGGTGTATAAAATTCACCCGCCTTTTTACCAGCATCACTGGCAAATTTTGCGATAAGGAATTCGTAAGCATCACCAATAATATCATTGCCTTCCAGGTGAGACGGTTGAAGATCCAATACTGAAAAATCAACTAATAAGTTTTTCAACCGACGGTTGCGGTCTTTGGTTTGTCCCAGGTTTGCCTCACTGTTGAAATCAATATTGCGAAACACACGTTCCAATTTGGAACGGTTGGCATCTTCCAATTTCTCCAGCGCAATATTTATTAATTCACCCAGATTGCTTTCATTGCGTTGTTCAAACAAATTATCAAACGAGCTTTCGGCGGGTAATTGAAAACGCTCATTTCTTAATGCCCTTTCCATGCGTACTTCATCATTGTTGTATTTTTCCGCATAAACGGCTTTTTTATCTTTCCACACGTCGGTAACGTATTTCAAAAAGAGCATGGTAAGGATATAATCCTTGTATTGCGTAGCATCAATGGTACCGCGAAAAGTGTCGCAGGCTTTCCAGACGATGTTATTAATATCTGATTGTGTCAGCTTTTTTTGCATGTTTATTATTTAATGAGTTTTGAAATGATGGCAGCATATAGGCTTTGGTGCTGAATAATAAGTTCCTGCGATAAAGCAATTTGCTTTTGATGCAGCCCGGCAAGTGAAGCTACTTTTTTTTGTTCATCCATAGGCAGAAGTGGAATTTGAAAAGCACCCAGTTCTGATTTGCGCAAAGAAAAAATATTAGTCCCACTACCTATTTGCAATAAGGCAGCTTTTGTTTGGGGTGCATTTAAAATAGCAGCCAGGTATTCCGGATAAATTATTTTCTTCCTGGGCCTTAGTACAAAAAAGATGGAAGAAGCGATGTAAGGACCGAGAGAATCTCTGTAACACCAGGCAAAAAGCCGGTTACCTTTTCCTACAAAAAGCACATCGCCATCTTGTAAAAGATGGGGTTCAGATTTTTGATCCAGAACAACAAAATCGTTAGCTTCTGTCATTAACCTTCCCTGTTCATCAAACTGCCTCACCTGCACATAAGGTACGTTACCTCCTTCAACAGGTTGACTGTAAAAACCGAAGCGAATCTCACATATATCATTTATTGTTTGTTTCATTTATTTTATTGTAGAGTGTTTCTGTTTTACAAAAATAGGAAAGTAAATGATAAATCAAAATTATTTTTTATAGACTCTTTCAGATTTTAATCGATTTTTTAAAGTTAGTAAGATGCTTAGTTGAAAAACGAGACAAATTTGGAAACGATTATTTATGGATTATTGTTTTCTTTTTCTTTTCACCAGCCAGCCGGTGCTTTTTTTCCTCCTCAGCAATTGTATGTTCCTGCCGAAGAACTTCGTTTGTAAAATCGTCCTTATCAAGATTGTACAAACTATCAGTATGATAAATGATTTTTAATAAACTGGTATTACCATTTGCTTTCCAAAATCTATACTGTATGTCATTTGCTTCAAATTGCTTTTTTTCACTGTGGCAATTAATCCATCCATAAGCACATAATAATGAAATGATGAATAAGCTAAGGCTGATCCATATGTGCTTATGAAAATGATGAATATGCTTAACCTGACTTTGTTCAGGATGTATCAAGTTGAATCTTGACGTTTTTATTTGATTTGATAGATTATTTACACAATCAGTGTTTCTTCTGACTTCGGAATTAAGCTTTATCAATTCCGATTGAACTGATTTAATTAGCGTTTCTAATGCATTTAGTGATTCGCAATCTTTAATCGGATGGC
>JBQCHE010000004.1:0-3811 GCA_051954975.1 Ginsengibacter sp.
CAATGAAAATACGATGGAACAAACACTTGAAGCGATCCAAATAACCAGAAGAAACTCGCCGGATTGGAAAATTACTTATGCCGGTAATTGGCACCAGGAACTTGATAGTTTACTTGATGATTACTGTTTTCTTTATGGAAACGAAGCCAACGTGCAACAGGTAAAAGCAAGAGCGGCAAGAGGACAGACCACTACTTATTATGTTTGCTGCAATCCAGCCAAACCGAATAATTTTCTTTTCTCACCTCCAACGGAAGGAAGATGGATGGGCTGGTATTCTGCAGCCCATGGATACAATGGTTTTCTTAGATGGGCCTATGATTCATGGCCGGCAGATCCGATGCGGGATGCACGCTATGGCTCCTGGGCTGCAGGTGACTGTTTTTTAGTTTATCCCGGCGGAAACAGCTGCATTCGTTTTGAAAAGTTAAGAGAAGGAATTTCAGATTATGAGAAAATAAGGATCATCAGGGAACTGGCAGCAAAATCTTCCGATAAAAAAGTAAAACAGTTAATGGCTGCTTTTAATACTCAGTTGCAAACTTTAAATGATGAAAAGGATTTTAAGGAAGATAAATTAAAGAGCGATATTGAAAAGGGCACAAAGATGATTAACCAATTAAGCGAAATGCTGGCTAAGTAATTCTGCTACCTCTATTTGATAAAAACAAAACCTCAATAACAATCTAGATAAACTCATGTCAAAAATCTTTTCACTTGTATTTATTTTGCTCCTGTTAACAGGCAGTTGTTTTTCACAAACTAAGTTGTCCTGTACGGAATATGAAGATTATATGCTTACCTGTGAACTTACTCCAGCAGGCCCGATTCCAACCGCTTTTGATCCAAATGGAGTGTATCCATACGTAAGTTATGTAGAAACCTCGAACAGGCCGGTACTCAAAAAATATAAGTATATAGTCCTTGAAAATGATCAATTAAAAATTACCATCTGTCCTGATCTTGGGGGAAAGGTTACGTCAATTTTCTATAAACCTTCAGGCAAAGAAATTTTGTATAAGCCAGATGTTGTCCGTTACACAAGGATATTACCCCGTTTTTATTTTGTTGCCGGCGGTATTGAAGTAAGTTTTCCTATCTCGCATTCTCCCACGCAAAATGAAACTGTTTTATATAAAATAGACAGCACAAAAGACAGAATGTATGTTAGTTGCGGAGAAAGAGAATTGCGTTTTGGAATGCAATGGACGGTTGAATATTCTTTAGGAAAAAAAGATAATTTTTTAACGGAAAGAGTTCTCTATCGCAATCCGGGAACAGCCGCCTATCCCTGGATGTCTTGGTCAAATGCAGCTTTACCATCAGCACCTGATACAAAATTTTATTTTCCCAATGGTAGGGTTTTATCCCATTCTTCAAAGGTAGATACCATAGACTGGGAAAAGGAAGGTCCAAAAACGGAAGCAGATATTAAAGAGATGACGGGATATTTTTGGGAAACAAAAGACGCGAATGCGTTTGGCGCCTATACTCCATCTTTTGGAACAGGACTATACCATATTGCAGATGAAAAAATTGCATCAGGAATAAAACTATGGAGCTATGGAAACGGGGATGACAGCGCCTGGTCGGTTTTAAGTACCGCCAAACACCAAACTTATCTTGAAATCCAGGGTGGGCCGATTGGAGATCAATCCATAAAGCTGGAACTAAAACCGGAAGAAACGAGATGGCATACGGAATATTGGTTTCCGACAGATAAACCGCTGGATATTTATTCATTAAAAGTTCCTGAAATTAAATTAAGGCCACTGAAAAATGTTCCACTTTTTCAATGGGCAAGATCAGGGGAAGTAAAAGTTTGGCTGAATCTTTCAAAAGCTTATCAGCAAAAACAAGGCTTACCAGCACCTCCTGAAATTGATCAAAGGCTTTGGGCTCCCTCAGGTATGGAAAACCTGGATGCCGCTTTTAAGTGGGCCATAAAACAAACGAACGGCCATACGGCCGATTTGTGGAAGTTTTATTATGGAACATGGCTAGCTGGAAGGAATGAAAAGCAACAGTCAATACAGATTCTTTCAGAATGTAACATAGATGTAGCAAAGGCATTGTTAGCCAGATTGCTCAATTTTACCGGCAATGTCGCGGCTGCTGTAAATTCGCTTCACAGCATTCATGAGCCATGGCTTCAGCTTCATCCGCAATTGGTTGTAGAACGGGATCAGATCCTTCGTCGTTCAGGGATAAAAAGTACCCTGTCAGAACGTGAAAAATGGTTAACGAAGGTAGATGCGTTGAAAGATGAATGGGTTATGGAGCGAAGGGTGCAACTATTAATTGATGAAGATAAAGCTCAGCAGGCGAAAGATTTACTCTTATCAGTTCCTTTTCAAAAGGTTCATCAAACTTATACCCGTACTGACCTGTGGGAGCAAATAACTAAAAAACTAAACATTCCCTTTTTACCGATACCTGAACAATTGGGAGAGGACAGGTTAGCGCATTTTGGAGCTTACAGGGAGTATGAAGAAAAGTGATTCATAGTAATTGAAATGCTATTCCCAAGATTAATTATCTCGCAGAATAGCGGCATGACAATCAGTAATTTTTTCATAATCAAATAATCAAATCGTTGATGATTTTTTAATCTGTTAACCTTTTGATTTTTTTTATAAATGAGTGAGAAAGCTTAAGTTAATTTGAAAACCGATAATTCGATTAGTAAGTAAATCAGACAATCAATTTAATCATGCTCTTAGCATTGCTCCAACTCGAATATGATGATATGAAACAGAAAATTTATGTTGTACTAATATGTTCTATTTAGGGGTATGCTCTGCTAACGCACAGGGACAAACCGCCGCTCATCCTTACAATTCACTGCTAACGGGCATCAGTAACAACGGACTGAATAAAGAAAAATCGTATGTAACTGCTGGAGACCGGTCTTACATTATAGGAACAATGAATGGAGATTTTCCTGATATAGGGGATCATGTGGAAGGAGAAATGGGTGGAATATGGATGCATCCCATTAAATTATTGGATGGTTATTATCTTAAAATTAGCGATTTAGACCTAAAAGCGGATCATTGGTTATCTGATGCAGAAGAATTTATTAATTACCCATTTGGAAATACCTTTAAATATAAACCGGATATTCAAGGATTGGCTGTTCAAAGGAAGCAGTTTTGCCCGGATGGTCAACAGGGTGTTGTCATACAATATGAATTATCAAATACCAGTAACCAGCTCAAAGATCTGAATGTTGTGTTTTTGGCTAAGACAGATTTAAGTCCCGTTTGGTTTTCAAAAGAAATAGGAATTCTGGACTCTCCCGATCAGGCTGTTTGGTTAAAACAGGAAAATTGTTTTGTTGCGGCCGATAGTCTTAATAAGTGGTTCGCGGTATGGGGCACCGCCCTGCCATCATCCGGGCAAGAAGTAGGGGTCAACAATTCAAAAAGTAAATCCAGGGGCCAGGGTATTGCCTGTTCATCTGTGTATCACGTAACCATTGGTGCTCATACCAATAAAAAAATTGTGTTTGTTGTAGCCGGATCGATCAGAAGCTCAAAAGAAGCGATAGAGTCCTATAAATTTATTCTAAAGAATTACACTGAGTTGTTGCGTAAAAAGAAAGCGCTCTACAGCACAATTTATGACCGCGCGAAAATCTCTATTCCTGATACCTCCTTATTAAAGGTGTATAATTGGGTAAAAGTGAATACCCAATGGCTTGTCAGAGATGTGCCGGGCATTGGGCGGGGACTCAGTGCCGGCGTTATGGAATATCCTTGGTGGTTTGGCTGCGACAACACTTATGCTTTGCAGGGTGTTATGGAAA
>JBQCHE010000005.1:0-170943 GCA_051954975.1 Ginsengibacter sp.
GTGGCAGTGATGAATAAATTATTAAAACAGGTGTTTGCTGTAGTAAAAAATAACTGTTTGTATCAGCCTAATTATTGCTCTGCAAAACCATGAAAAATTTTAAAACTTATTTGTTTTTTTACACAGTTCATGTTGGCGGTATATCCTTTTGCTTATCGTGATGATTCAGTATCTGAAACAGTTTGTTCTTTGAATGCTTTTATAAATTCTACTGAGTTTGAAACCCAACCAAATTCCGTTTGAATAATAAAAAGAGAAGCATCATGATTGGTTCTTGAAAAATTAAGACCATCTGGCTCTGCTGTACAGTCCTCTAACACAACAGGCAGGTAATCTCTAAACATTGCATCCCTGACAGTTGATTCAATGCAAACGCTGGTCGTACAGCCGATTACAATAAGATTTTTAATACCCATACTTTTTAGAGTAGAGTCTAATTTAGTTTGATAAAAGCCACTGAAACGGGTCTTGTAAAGAACAATGTCACTTGCATTCGGTTCTAGTTCTGGAATAATTTCTGTATTCCAGGTATTTCGAATCAATAAGCGACCAATTGTCCCGTCAGGTGCGTTAATGGTGTCTCCCACAATGCTATAAAATCTTTGCCGAATATCAAGTTCATTAGCACCAAGGTCTGAAAGGTCAGGTTTGAAACCCATCTTAAGATAAATGATAGGAATACCTGCGTTGCGTGCAGCAGTTAAAAATCTTTTTGTGGGCTCTATTATATCTTGAACGACCGATATTTTGGCGCCCACTCTGTCCATCAAGCCATCTTTGGAGCAAAAGTCGTTTTCCATGTCAACAACAATAACTGCGGTTTTTGAAACATCAATAGCGACGGAGTCCGGCTTAGCCTTTATTTGAATTGTCCTCTGTTTTTCTTTTCTGTTAGTTAAAGTTTTACCGGTGTCAACTGAATTAACACTGTCGTTATTTTCAGTCTTGCTTTTGCATCCTGAAAGGAACAATACCAAAATCAGTATTTGAAAAGCAAACCTATGTATGGTCATAAAGATTTTTGAAAAGTTGTCAATGGGGTTACCGCCAACGCGCTAATTTATGTTACAAGCAGTCATCCATCCAAAAATTGTACTTGTAAAGCAATCTCTTAGCGTTATATTTTTCAACCTGCCTGCCGGTAGGCAAGTAGTTGTTAGTACAATCCGGTTTTGTTCTTTTTGTAAAGTTTTGTTTTAAACATATTTCAAGCGCAGCTCAAATAATACCTCTGCCAAATTCCAAAGACTCAGAATCCATCCACCACAGTTAGCTTCTTCATAAAAGGAGAAACCTCAAAACCTCTTCAAGGTATAAATAATTTTAATATATAAAAAGATTTTTTTTAATAACCGGCGCAGGTATGGAATGAAAAATAAGTTGGTGCATCAAAAACGGCCTGCACCGGTGCTCTCATCACTTTAATTTTATTAAAACCAATCCCACATTTTTTCGCCCTTTTTCTTTGTAAGTATACGGTTATTACTATATATTTAGTCTGCCAAACTAATCCAATGATGCCTCCCATCACGCTTATTATAGCCCATAATCATTACGTCTTTAGCGCTATTCTTCAAAACATTTTGTAGTCGCATGTCGGTATCGACGTGTTGGCAAGAGTAGATAATGGGAGAGGGCTGCCTGAAAAAGTAAAGGCACTGCAGCCGGATGTGGTGCTGGCGGAGCTGGAGCTAAAGGGTATGAAGGATATGGCTGCATGGCAAATGCTGGCAGTCGGGTGCGACAAAACAAAAGTGGTGATTTCATGGCGGCATCGTGACGCAGATAAAATACCCGCAATGGTGCGTGCATCACGAGCCGGGTATATTGCGCGCGACGCTTCGCCGGCTGAATACCTGTATGCCGTAAAGCAGGCCGCCAGGGGCACAGTGTATTATTGCGGCCAGACGCAAAGGCTTCGGGAAAGCGGGAAAGAGGCAATGAATTTTATCAAAAACCTGGATGATACATGGTTGCGGATCCTTTATTGCATTTGCATGGGCTATAGCAATAAAGAAATAGCGATGGCTACCGGGTTAAAAGAAAATACGGTTAAAAGCTACCGGAAAAAGCTGAAAAGCAGTACGGGGTCAGGAGCGTGGCGGGGATGGAGAGGTTCTTAAATTGTTAGATTGTTGAATTGTTGAATTATTGAATTATTGGATTATTAAATTATTGGACTATTAATTATTGAATTATTAGGTGGCCCAATTGGGGAATGGAGAATGGGAATTGAAAATGGAGAATTGAGAATGGAGAAAGAAGGATGGAAAATAAAAATTGAAAATGGAGGTTTGGAAATTAATTCCATTTTCCATTTTCAACTTTTCAATCGAAAAAAAAGAGGCCTGGGGATGATTATTGTGAAATACGGTTTAAGACAATACTGGCTTTTACCTGCTGGTAGGCGCCTACTGACAATGCCCGGCAGTAATAAGTAGTGCCTTTGGTAAGCCCGGTAAAAACATAGGAGGTGGTAGTAGCGGGATAGCTTACCCAACTGTTCTCCTGCAAGGTGGCATCTGTAGTGTACTGAAACAAATAACTTGAGGCACCCCTTACGGCCTTGAACTTGAATACCAGTTGACCGCTGTTGCTGCCATCTGTCAGCGTCGGGTTTTCCGGTGCGGTGATAGTGATGGGTTGGGGCAGCTTGTTAAGGTCGAAACCGGAGCTGGCAAGCAAGGCAGGGTCAGTAGTGATGCCATTTACATAATCAGCAAGCTGGCTGAGCATCTGTTTCAGCGTAAACTTACTCTTGTTCTTTAATTGCACCTGCACCTTATCCCTGCTGGCTGAAGTTTGCAGCAACTCTGCATAATTGCCAAGCTCGGTATTAATACTTTCGAGGGAAGGCACGGGCGTGGGGAATGTAACCACGGCGGCAGCCATGCTGGCCGTAACGTTTTGACCAAATGTGAGAAGATTTGCGTCGGCTAATGTTTTGAAGGTTTTTACAACCTTGCGAATAAATTTTTTCATAAGTTTTAAATTTAAATTTCAGGCCTCATTTTTTTTGAGAAGCCTAAATTGAAACATAAAGCCAATACCGGCAACCCCATTATTGGGGTATAATAAAATGAACTGTTGATCGTTGCGGGCAAAAAAGTACCGTAAATAGGGCGTTTCATGGCATCGACTTTGTCAAAATTTTTTTTACGCAGCCTTTTCAAAAATAAATTTATCCACATTTTTTGCCGGAAAACGGCATTTAACCGGCTCTCTTCTGCAGTATAAAAGGTATGAAATAGAAAAAATCCGGTTGGAAATGGAAAAAATCCGGTGTGAAATGGCCGTTCTATATATGTATGTTGACCATAGTATACCCATATGTTGGTCATACTATACCTATAGGTTGGTCGTAGTATACCTATAGGTTGACCATACTATACCTATACGTTGGTCGTAGTATACCTGTATGTTGACCAAAGTATGTATATAAAATGGGTATTGCAGGTTAGTATAATGGACTTTGCAGGAATCTGAAACCGATTCCCAAATCTCATAGGAGCGTAATCAATCATTATGATTACGCAGCGTCCCTTATCGGGAGACTGTTACTGCGAAGAAGACAGGGCATCGCAATTGCTTCTTCATAAAATAAAAATCTGAAGTATTTGTTTTTTTACTGTATTACCCGCATCCACGAGACCATATCCTTTTGGTAAATTTGCTTTGACCGGTTCTATTCTTTTAAATTATTATCCGCGAATATTACAAAATGATTTTTGAATTTACCTCTTCATTCACTTTTGATTTTATCACTGATTTTTCAAAAAAGTATGAGATTCCTCTCCGGGACAATTACCTTTCTATTCCTGCGTCAATGGGTGAAGGGTATGTAAGAAAAGTAGAATTTGGAAATGATTTTCGTCTATTGATCCACCGTTATAAACTAAAAGAAGATTTCATCATTAAAAGAAATCCTGCGGTTGAGCCCAGTGATTTGCTGAGTATTTTTTTTTATAACAATGAGCAGTCTCTTGATCTGGAATATAACGAAGAGCAGCCTGTAAAATTTTCCCTGAAAAGCGAATCGGCCGTGCAGGTCACCACCCATGATCTGAGTTCTGTTATCCGGTTTCCGGCGAACACAGAAACACATTATGCAGTCGTGGGTATTACCTCTTCCAAATTAAAGTCGCTGTTGCGCATTGAAAAACCTAACCAGGTCTTGCAAACAATTACCACGCCATCAGCATCTTTTTTATATTTTGAAAGTATGATGCCTGAGGCGCTGCAAATTTTGAAAAATATCGCAGCCATCAATTTACACGATGATCTTAGCAACTTTTTGGTCCGGATAAAAGTGCAGGAATTATTGTATCATTTATTTCATAAATTATCGGCAAGAGAAAATACTTCTCAGAAAACCATCAACAGTGCCGATGGTGAAAAGCTGATAGCTGTGCGCGACATCATCCTGGAAGATATTGGTAAACGTCCTCTTCTGCGCGATCTAGCCAACAAAGTTGGTATGAGCGAAACCAAACTAAAAGTTTTATTCAAACAAACATTTGGTGATAGCATTTACAATTATTATCAAAAAATAAGAATGGAAGAAGCGGCTTTTTTATTAAAACAAGCTGGGTATTCTGTATCCGAAGTTGGCTACCAGCTTGGCTTTTCGAACCTGAGTCATTTCAGCCGTTTATTTCAAAGACATTATGGAAGCACACCAAAAAAATATGCCGCTGCCGGATAAGACTATTTAAAAGTCCTTCGCGGTTATTTTGCCCACGCTATTCAAATCAACTTTGCTGTATCAATAAATACAACAAAGATGAAAACATTATTAAGGCCTTATCTAAAAGGTAAATTCGAATTGAAAAATCATGTGGTAATGGCTCCGATGACACGCTCTCGGGCGATAGGAAATCTTCCCAATCAATTGATGGCGGAGTATTACGGACAGCGAACCGGCGCGGGCCTGATCGTTACAGAAGGAATTGCGCCTTCTGCAGAAGCATTGGGTTATCCCAGGATACCCGGAATTTTTAGCCAACAGCAAACTGAGGCATGGAAATCAATAACCGGTAAAGTACACAAAGATGGAAGCAACATATTTGCACAATTGATGCATACCGGCCGTATCGGGCATACTGATAATTTGCCTGCAGGAATTAATTTAGTAGGTGCGTCCGATATTAAAGCTACAGGCCAGGTATTCACTGATACCAAAGGTTTGCAGAATTATTCAACACCGGTTTATCTTTCAAGAGAAGGAATCAAAAATGTGATCAGTGGATTTGTAGCCGCTTCTAAAAATGCCATCGATGCTGGATTTGACGGAGTTGAAATTCATGGGGCAAATGGTTATTTGCTGGAGCAGTTTTTAAACCCGAATGTAAATAACCGCAATGATGAATATGCCGGTAATATTGAAAATCGTAGCCGGTTCACTGTTGAAGTACTGTATGCCGTTGCTAATACAATTGGAAACCATAAAGTAGGTATTCGGTTTTCACCCTATTCCAAATTAGGCGACCTCGCAGAATATGGCGAAGAAGAAACCAATAATACGTATGCATGGCTTGCTCAAAAATCAGATGAACTGCAAATCGCTTACATACACGTTGCGGTCAATGCGGCTATCCCGGAAAAAACATTCAGAGACATTCGTGAAAATTTCTCAGGAACTATTATTTTAAGCAACGGGCTTACGCCTGAAACAGGTGAAGCAGCACTACACGCAGGCTTTGCAGATGTTGTCGCTTTTGGGCGTTCCTTCTTATCCAACCCGGATTTTGTAGAAAGAATAAAAATAAATGCAGCACTGAACGCAGTAGATTTTAATACTCTTTATACGCCGGGTGCAAAAGGATATACTGATTATCCTGTATTAAAATCATCCACCCAAATGAGTTTGGTGTAAAATAAAAATCGGGTTTATTTCTTTGTCTGCTGCCAGGCAGGTTTGTTTTCTGAAATCAGAGGTGACACCGGGTGGCGCAAGCCAATGACTTGTGCCGTAAAATGATTAATATTCTTCATTTACTTCTAGTGTTGGGATAGGAACCATGGTGTCGATTTCGTGTGCCATGAACGAGGACGTCCGTCAACTTTTTTTGTTCATATTGTTCAGACTTTTAATTTATTTTTGTTAGAAGGAAATTTAAGATCCGGTATACATGTCTCTTTACTGTGCATGTTGGTCAAATTAACCGGAAAATAATCCCCACTCTCACATTCCTGATCTCCAAACTATGATAAGCCAGAATCCCTGACTCCAGGCTGAAATTGCCGTGATGGTTTGATGCAAATTTGGATGAGCACTCTCTGCATGCCGCAAGAATGAACAACAAGTTTTTCATTCATAACCATAAAAATGTTTAATCATGAAACAGGCAAAATTCATCATGCTGGCATTCTTTCTTGCTGCATTCTTTTGTAGTTGCACCAAAGAAGGGCCCCAGGGCCCGACAGGAGCCCAGGGCGAACAGGGCCCGCAAGGGCCACAAGGAGATAAAGGCGATACCGGGCCGCAGGGGATACCCGGCAATGCCAATGTCGTATTGTACAATTTCCCGAGCCGCACATTCACAACTTTAACGTCCTACCAGATCCCTATCGACCCGGGAAAAGTGGACTCGAGCATTGTTCTGGCGTATTATAATCCGTCCACTGAGGTAGCTACAGCGTGGTATCCAATTCCGGGACTGGGAAACTCCGGATTTTTTCAAACCAGGTCTTTTATTTATCAAACCGCTACTTCACCCAGCGTCTACAGCCTGGTTGTGCGATTGGTAAATGCAAATGGGACGGGAGACTATGGCACACAAGTTACCTGGACTAAAACAAGAATATTTTTCATCCAGGCCACACAGCTTTCCACCGGACGGAAAATACCGCCGCCGGATGTTAAGGATTATTATGCCGTGTGCCGGTATTATGGAATACCAACCGAGTGATTATTTGCATTATTAGCTCAGCCCTGCTCCTGTTGGCGTCCCCCCGCAACATCATTACTTTGATAATTTAATATTAACGGATGGTTGTTGGCGCGGATGCTAACAGCAGCACCAGGGCTTACAGAAGCTTAATTTCAAAATAACAAACATCTGCATTTTGATAGTGTGCAGGAAGGTGGGAAGCGGATTTTAATTTTCGGATTCCTAAAAAGTCAAATCCACAACTTTGATAATGTTGAATCAATTTCCGGTTCTCGCCACAAGTATCCATACGAATGCTCTTTTTGTTTTTCGCAAAATCTTTCGCCCAATCCACGATGATCTGCACAAAATTATTTCCTCTGAAATCCGGATTTGTCGCAATCCGGTGGATATAAATAAAAGATTCACCGTCGTCATCTTCCCAAATTTCAGGGTCATTGTAGGTAATGGCCCAAACACAGGCAATCTCACCGTTAATGATTAATTTCAATTGGCGTTTTTCATCAATTTCCCTGGAGATTAATGCCGGGTCAAAATCCGGCCATTGGTTTGCCGGAAACTTTTGTTTTTGAAATTCGGTGGCTAACCTGTAAAGCCTGAAGATTTCGGGAATGTCTTTTTCGGTGCTGTTTTCTATGGTCATAAGGTTTTTAAAAAGTGAATCCTTTATTCATTGCAAGTTTACAAATAAAGTAATGGAAAATTTTCCTGGTTTATCAATTACGTTTTATCTTCTGTTTCTGATCCGGCTCAGAGAAACTGAAGTTATTCTTAAATAGGTTGCCATGTAACGTTGCGGAACACGCTGCTCAATATGCGGATGTTGTTAGCGTCCCGACCAGCGACATTTGCAGGAACGTTTACCCCTGGGTTTTTTATAAGCTTTTAATTACACAATTTATATCCTTCCTTAGATAATTAAAAATGTTATGCCGTCACTTCATGATGGGTTGAATTTTTTCCAGAATATCTTTCAAGTGCCCTTTTTGCTTTTCATCGGTGCAGTTGTCAATTAGTTTTTTTAGAGCCGCAATATGTGCAACTACCAAAGCATTTTCCTTTGAAGCTTCAATATCTGGTTTTACACCAACGCCTTCCCAATTGCTTTTAGTAACAGGACTAACACCTCTACCGATAGGCAAATTCATAACAAAGTGGTCATTCAATCTTATTAAGTCGCCAATATTAGCACCACCTCCGGTTCGTTCTCCAACAACTGTTGCTTTATGGTATGACTGAAGTATATAAGCAAATGCTTCACCTGCTGAAAAAGTTCCCGAACTTGTTAAGACGTACACTGGCTTTCCCGTATATCTTTTGCCTGGAACATAAAATGCTGACCACGACTGTTCAACCTTGTTATCTTTTCTAAATATAAAATCAAGAAGATCTACCGGTTTTTGGTCAAAAAAATAGCTTAATACAAAGTTTGCCAAAGTACTAACGCCACCGGTATTTTCCCGCAAATCAACAATCAATGCCCGGGTGTTTGATAAATAATCTAAAGCCGCAATGGCTTTATTTGTGGCTTCCTCAAATGGGAAAAACCCTAAAATATTCATGTAGCCAATGTTGCCATCTAAAATGTCTATTTTATTAAACCCATAATTATTTTGAATCGCAAATGTTTTAATAAAGTCGGGTAAAGGTGGCTCTTTATCTGTTTTTTGCGGCACAGTATCATAACTGAATAAGATACGCAAATGCTTGTCATTACTAATCCGAACTAACTGATTAGAGATAGTATCAGCGAACTCTTTACTGCTTGTGATTTTATTGTAGTCACCTCTTTTTTGATGTTTTATTTTTCCGTTTCGATTTGCGATGAAATTTCAGGAAAAATATAAAAGCTTTTCACTGCTTTGATGATTGTGTCAATAATTTGAGCCTTTTCTTTAGACGAAACCTGTAAGTCTGGCTGATTTGGCAAGAACTGGCCGAAAACAGTCACATAGCTTGCTACAAGAAGAATACTTAAAGTGATAAATTTTATTTTCATATTATATTATCTGGAATAATTAAATTGTCAAAGCTATCGAACTATATACTGGTCCGGTAGGGCTACCTACAACGTCGAGGTTTGGCTTAGCCTGGTATTCAATGAACTTCTCGCTCGAATATCAGCCGACCTGTCTGCCCGAACTCCTAATATGAAGGTATCATAAAAATTATTATTTGACGGCCATAGCTAAGTTTTGATATTATGAAATTAGCGAAATACAACTTATTCGTTTACAGTAAATCACAAACGTTTAGATGGAACTGTTGTTGATAGTACAGTTCATTGTTATCCGTCAGCCAGCCTATTGTCAAACCTAATGTAAGCTGCCGTTATCTGGTTGTGATAGACTTAAGTTAATTTCTCTCGTTGGAATATGAACCGAACTACTTTGTCCTAGTTTATTATTTTCATTAACACATCTATCATTAATGCATTCATTGTATTTACTCAACCAATTTGAGAATAGTCTACTAAAAATATTTGTGAGATTTTCAAAATCGTCTGGTATTCTACCAACATTTTCAAATATCATGAAGAATACTCCTGTTGATCCATCCTCACAAACGGTTGGAATAGGTGAGGTTATAAAATTGTATGATTTATCCCCAATTAGGATTATAGAATTAATAAATTTTGTGTGTTTAAACGTGTCCAAAAATTGTGTCTGAAATAAAAAGGCATCGTCAAACAAGTTTGAGTTTTTCAAAATATCCTTATCAAAACTATTTCTCAACTGGAAGTCGTCCCTTGGTATAAATATATTAAAATCTCTATCTGGAGGGCTCGGAATTTTGCCAAAATCAATCGGTAATTTCAAAATCCAATTTAAATATGCTCCTACAGTAAACTTTGCCTTTGGCGTATCCAATAAGTTTTGAGGGTTGTCAAAATATGGTTGAAATATCGATTTCAAACCTATTTCAATGCTTGTGTCACACAAGTGGTTGTCAATATTGATGTCAATATAGTTACAGGTATTTGAATTGAGCGATTTTATTGCGTCCTCTATATAGGTATCAATAATTATTTTTCTCTCAACTTCTTTTTCAGTTTCCTTTAATTGAGATGTAGATTTTAATTCTCCTAAGGCAGAAATAGAAAAGTATTTTTCTTTTGAATATCTCCTAAAAAAGAAATATAAAAACAAGATTGAAAAAATAATTCCAAATGTCAGGTCGTGCTTATTGAAATTTTGAATGATGCTTCCAATAAAGCCACCCGCAGTAAGACCAAATAAAGCTTCAAGTATTGCAAGAAAATTGTCGTGTCTCTTGTCAAAAATGAATGAGTTTTCAAGATCTCTATATAATTTTTCTATCTGTGTCATTTTGTCTGTATGTATATTGTAAGACGCTATCCATTAAAAAAACTGTCCTTGTGAATCAACCCTTTTAGTATTATACTTTTTCAACCTGCCTGCGGCAAGCAGGTTGAAAAAGTACAATCCGATTTTTGATCTTTTGAAAGGCTTTGTTTTATTCAATTTTTAAGCGCAGCTCAGATAATATCTCTGCAAAATTTTAAAGATCAAAATCCATCCTACACAGTTAGTTTCTTCATGATGGAGAAACTCATAACAGGAATTCAAGGTAAAAACAATTTAATACCTAAAAAAGAAATTTTTACAGACTATATGGTAAATATTGGCCACATCTACTGACTGATTCCCACGGGTATTTCAGGACTATACAAAATTATTAGTGATTCGTGAAGACACGAATCATGATTGGAGAGATTGTTTGTTAAACTGGCATCTATAAATGTAATCAATTCATGTAATTACGCAACGTCCCCTGTCGGGAGACGTTGCTCCGAAGAAAAGCCTTCTCCTCTTACTTAAAAAAGCCAACTGTTTAAACTGTGGCCTTTATTGAAATATTTTTCAGATAACTGGTTGTTTTAGATACATGCATTCATACTATTCGACCATTCCTTTTGAACATTGTGCCCTGCAACAGTTTTAAACGTCCAGGCACAGATGTCACCAATTTCGCCGTTTGCATTATCATACCAGCCGGTTCCGGGAACAGGATCTGTAATGGCCTCGCACAATTCATGGGAACTCGTGCCGGTAATGGCTTTTAGTACGGTAAGGCCACCAAGACAGCCGGCGCAACCCGGGAACGGCATCACGGCATAATAATTTTTCTTTGAAATGTGATTGTGATAGCCGCAAAAAGCCGTACAGGACGCGCTGCCACCCATGTGAACACTCGTTCCATTGTCCAGGTAGATGAAGTATAAAGTGTTTTTATCCCACGCCGGAACAGTATGTGAAGCTATCCATGCTTTTAGCTGGCTTTGAATGGCCGTATCAGTGATCACACTGCCCGGAGCATTGGCGGTAATTGTTTTACTTCCAATGAGCGAGCCATGATTTATCGTAAATGTGGGTGTATTGTATTCAGCCAACTGGTCTATTAAGGAACTTACCAAAATGTCCTTGAAAAACTTATTGATATTTTTTGACAGCTTAGCAAAGGCGTGGCTCGACTTCCAGTGTTTACCCCAAAAAATGGTATATACTTTTACCTCCTGAATTAAAGGTCCGTGTTGATACACAAGGAGTGGCGGCGGAGGTGCCTGTGGAAGTGTGATTTGCAATAATTCCGCGTCTTCTGTGCTCTTTCCCAAGCTTTTTAAATCCACTTTAGCTTTAGGATAGTGCATGGGTGCTATGCGAATACATTCGTCGTTAGTGATGCCTTTCACAGGAGCAACCATGGTTAATTGTTTGGCCATAACTATTAAAATTGTTTTGCCTACTCTTTGATTGGATTTTCGGCACATTCCAAAGATGAAGCGCTGTCATTCTGTGGTGCGAGGAGGACTTTTCCTGAAGCTCCAGGTGAGGTTGATTGGTCCAATCGCAGTATAAGTTACCAATAATAAATGGAAGTTAGGAGCGATTGCAAAAAAATGACAATTAATAGAAAATTTAGGCTTTATTGTTTTGACCTTTTGCGTTTGTTGGTAAATCTTTGCACGAAAGGAAGCCGAATGTAAATTAAAAAGTTGATTATTTGTTCGTTTGCTCATAGCATTCGGTCTGCCCGAACTGCTGATGATAGTAGCACAAATGCTGATGTTAATTCCGTCGGACCTACCTAAAATCGTTTGTTGGCAGAAGTTAATTTTTTGTCGGAGTATAATTGATGCCAAATTCTTTTGCTTCCTGCTCAATCGTACCCAGCCCAACTTTTGCTCTTCGTTCATTAACTTGCGCTTCATCTTCTATTGGTGCAATCATAGCTTTGTCTGTTAGGTAACCGGTCACTGGGTCTTTTACGGGTTGTATTTGGGTACCATAGATTTGTTTTTCTCCTTTCTCTAGTCGTACTCTGTCAATCATATAAACCACATTTTTCCATTTTATTTCTCCATCTTTTGCAGCTTGTTTAAAAAGCGGTAAATATTTTTCTTGATGTTTAATGTCAGCATGTTGGATAACAAAAAAAGTTGCAAGTCCTGCTGAATCGCCATATTCCTGTCTTTTGGGATAACCTATTGAATCTAATATAAAAGTTACCCTTTTTAAATTAATCGCGTCTACACTATCTTGTTTATGGACAAGCTCTACAATTTTTAAATTGGTCGGCTTAACTTTGGCCATTTCTGCCCGATATAACTGATCTAACTTATAAATGTCCAACAATTCATTTTTTAAACCGGTTGAAGAAGATTGGGTTTTACAACTTAAAAATAACAATAGAAGCGTAGAAAAAATAACTGTTCGCATTCAGAGTTTCCTTATAAGATATAATTTAAAGTCAATTCCATAATTTCTGCCAACGTCGTCCACGCATTGGCGATCGCTGGGCAATTCATGATGTTCTGCCGGAACGTCTATCCGGTAAATGAACAAAAAACTGAGATTTTTATTCTGTTGCTCAATAGAGTTTCAGACGAAACTGCTGCCCAACAGCGAACTAAACGGTGATAAAATGCACGTCACCCCCAGCTATTACCAAGTGCTTGTTAGGCGCATTTTGGTTTACTCTACAACTCTAATAAATTATTAATTAATGTCTTGAAATAAGAAAAAGTTTCAGCTCCTTTCGTG
Organism: Ginsengibacter sp.; assembly: GCA_051954975.1. GTDB lineage: Bacteria > Bacteroidota > Bacteroidia > Chitinophagales > Chitinophagaceae > Ginsengibacter. The sequence goes on from JBQCHE010000005.1 coordinate 12,959, forward strand.
CCAAATTGCATATACATTATTTTTCCTTCCTTGCTAATAACAACTGTATACGGCCATACGCTGAATAATTTAAAGTCGTTCCTTCGTACTTCATCGTTGTTAGCAACATTCTGGAATTCAAACGGATGTTGTTTAAGAAATTTCTGCACCATTACCGAACTATCATAGGTAAAAGAAACGAATGTTACCTTTTTATTAGCATAAAATTTAACCAACTTATTAAAACCCGGTATTTCCTCAATGCACGGCTCACATCTGGTAAACCAAAAATTTAATACTACAACCTGTCCCTTCAGTTTTGAAAGGTCGATTCTTTTGCCAGCGAGAGTGGTGGCTTGAAAATTTGGTGCTTTAACTCCTAACAGACAACTGTCCCTTTTTTGCGCTAATGCAAAATAAAGAGAATCAACGTAGGTCAGCTTACTTAATGATTCAGAGCAAATCTTATATTGAGTTTCGTAAGTCTGAGCCCTGGCACTAACAGAAAATGCAAAGGTTATGATTAAGATGTATAGTTGTTTTTGTTTCATGATTCGGTCAAATTACAAAGCGTGGTAGTGATTCGTTATTGCGCCTAACGGCCAGGGCTTTGTGCAGATGGGAAATTCAAGGCCGCTTCTGCCCGAACCGTCAGCCGAAGCTAAATGAAAAAGTTGATTATTTGTTCGTTTGTTGATGGCCTTCGGTCAGTCCGAACAGCTGATGATAGCAGCACAAATGTTGATGATTATTTCTTCTGCCCCACTTACGAATTAAGTTCACTTACAAATTTGTCTGGATCATTTGGTGTGAAAATAATTTTCTTATTGTCTATTGTTTTAACCAAAACGGGTTTGTCCTTTCTTGTTGCGTACCAGGTCATGCGCCCTATGGAAAAGTTTACAAAATTTCCGTAGTATCCAAATACTCCGCCTACACCAAAAGTCCTAATTGAACCTTTGATTTTATTTCTTTCAATTAGTTCTGCGCTTTTTACGTCAGTCCTTTTTATATGAACATTTAATATTGGTCTCCGAACAATTATTTCTTCTTTCGTCACAACATAACTAATTGGCCGAAACGCAAATGATATAAAATAAATCAATAAGCAACCTGTTGTCGTGTAAATTGGAATTGCACGTCCCGCGTCTGTTATAATTGAATATTGTCCGCCAATAATAATCGCAAATAAAATTGTAACACCAGTTGTTATTGCGATTGCAGTTTTGTCTAAGGATGTTTTATAAGTCATCGTTAAATATTTTGATGTTCAATAAATGCCTGCAGCCAACGTTTGTATTTACGTGTAAGACGCAACAACAAATTGCACAACATCTTCATTTTCGATAGTCCTCTTTTTCATTTTTTTATTGCTGGTTGCGTCAATACATATTTTGTTTTGTCAGCTAAAACGTTCAATGGCTTTTATTTCAAACAGTTAATCACCTTTCCATCCACCACAGTTAGTTTCTTCATGATGGAGAAACTCATAACAGCGCTTCAGGGTAAAAATAATTTAATACTTAAAAAGAAAGTCTTGCAAGCTATATGGTAAAGGCCAGCCACATCTGCTAACTGATTTCCAGGGTGTATTTCTTAAAACCTGTTCAACGGAAGCAGGTCAAATGTGTAATTGTTCACGGGTACTAATAATTAATTCAGCATAATCAAAGATGAACCACACACCACTTGAATCTCCTGAAATTTCATCCACTAATCCGTACGATTTTGCTTCTTCCGCATTCAGAAAGCCAAACATCTGGTTCGTGATAGAACCATGGCTGGGAAAGAAGCTCTTCGATTGCCTCCACCTTTCTCCCGCGTATTTTATATTGCGGTCGCGTCAACACACATCATGTTGGCGCTTCATTGCTTCTGCGAGTAATTGTTTTTACCCATTCTATTATTAGTCCTCAGGAATAAAGTTAGGATTGTAAACTATTTCCCAAAGATGCCCATCAGGGTCTTGAAAATAACCTGCGTAACCGCCCCAAAAAGTATCTGCGGCAGGTTTAATAATTTTCGCTCCTGCTTTTTCAGCAAGTTCCATCGTCGCATTCACTTCTTCTTTACTTACAACATTATGTCCAATAGTAAATTCTAATGCAGAGGAGTTTTGAATAGGAATGCCTGTATCGTTTGCTATGCTCTTTTTTGGCCAAAGTGCTAACTTCATCCCACTTTGCAAATCAAAAAATGCGACAGCGCCATATTCAAATTCCTTTCCGATAATTCCTTCAGTGGATAATCCAAGTCCCTCCCGATAAAACTCAACGGACTTTTCCAAATCTGTTACTCCCAATGTTAATACTGAAATTCTTGGTTTCATATTCTGTTTTTTCTGCTTGTGCTGAGAACCGATAATTTTATTTCTTGTTTAAGCATTTAATCAACAGTCGTAAATTCAATGTGGTCGTGGTCTGTGATTATTTCAACTAACGTGTCAATTAGTTCTTGTCCCAAAGTCTTTGTGCTATGTGAAAAATTTGCCCAAACAAGTTTTATAGGTTCTCCATATTCGTAAACCCCAAAACCGCCTCTAAGCAAGTCATTAAAGGCATTTAGGTTGTGCCCTGTCTGCCAGTTCAAATCTTTTGTGAGCACATTGTCTATCTCGCCATAGAAGGTTTCTAAGTCCGAAAAATTGTCCCCATTAACTGTAATTGTATGTTTGTTCATTGCACTTCAGTCCTAATTTGGCACCGTCGTCATAGCATGACTTCTGAGCTTTAGGGATTGGGCTGATATTCAATGAACGTCTCGCCCGAAACTGTAAGCCGGTTGAAAAACTATAACCGAAGGTAAATACAAAAAGCTGATATTTGTTCGCCTGCTGGAGCCGAAGCTGAACTGCAGGGGATCGTATTGCTTCTGCCAGCCTGTTGCCTTTTGTTATTTGCTGCCCTTTTATACAAAATACTTAGGAAGCTGTTTCACTACTTTCACCATGAGAGTAGGTCAAATTTGTAATTGTCCACGGGTACTTATAATTAATTCAGAATAATCAAGATGAACCACATCACTTGAATCTCCTAAGATTTCATCCACTAATCCGTAGGCTTTCGCCTCTTCCGCATTCAGAAAGCGATCGCGTAAGAAATAGTCTTCGAGCTCTTTCCATGAATGCCCGGTGTGCCTGCCCATCAAATGAAATAGCTGCGCCTGCAATCGTTCCTGTTCGCGGGTTGCAATACGCACATCTTCTGTATAGCCTTGTGTCCCGCCGCCGGTGGGATGCATGTGAATAGTAGCATGTGGCAAGGCATAACGATGTCCTTTTTCGCCAGTGCAGAGTAAAGCCGTGCCCATGCTGGCAGTAAAGCCCATCGCATAGGTATGAACAGGCGCCTGGACCATTTGCATGGTGTCGTGAATGGCAAGACCTGCATACACATGACCACCAGGGCTGTTAATATAAAGATGAATGGGCTGTTTCTTATCCACACTATTCAGGTAAAGCAATTGGGCAACAATAACATTGGCCATCTGGGCTTCAATCTGGGTGCCTAAGAAAATAATTCGTTCTTTTAACAGCAGGCTATAAATATCATAAGCACGCTCTCCCCGTCCGCCACTGTCATCAATGACCATGGGGATAATACTGGAATGAATCATAATTTAATTGTCTTTAAAAAGCTGTTGTATTCGTTGCTGAAATATTATATGCTCCGGGTTGTGAAAGAGTTTGTGATGTATTTTTCCAATCTCTGCCTTCATCTTCCTGCGGCCGTAAAGCTTGATGAGAGAATGAATTCTTTTTTGTAATCGTACATGTAATTTAAAATGCGGATCGAGCACAAGCTGTGCTTCAAATAATATCTTTTCTTCTTCGGGAAGCTCATTATCCAGGTACCGCTCTATACGACGGGCATCATTCCATGAAATCTTCATAGCTTAATGATTTTTGTTCTACCATAACTTTTATTTTCTCAATACACTTGTATTTCTGTACCGATGCAGAGTGGGGGGTTGAAAATCCATGTACCTGCGAGACTTCATTCATAGATAGCTTGTCGTAATAAATGGAGCGAAGCAGCTCTATGCACTTCTTTCCTGCCACTTCCAGCAAACGAAGTAACCGGTTTGTTTTTATTGTTTCTGGTTCAAAGTAATCCCCGGGAAGTGTAATCTGTTTTTCCAAAGCGTCAAATAATATCCGATACTTCGATTTGAACTTTTTAATCCACAAATGTTTGGCAATCCCTACGATATAGGCTTCATTGGAAAGTTTTATATCCAACTCCCCATCTACACTTTTTTCATAAAAAATTATCAATGCATCCTGGAAGATGTCTTTCGCATCGTGGAATGAGCCTCCTTGTTTGCTGACTATATCAGCCACCACAGGAAATACTTCCTCGTATAAGTATTCAAAGTTTTCTTCACGCTGCTGCGGGTCTTTTAGATCGAATGAAATTTCTGCAATGGACATAAGCTTTGCATTTATAGGTATGTGGCTTTTATTTTGGAAATATCACCATAAAATGGCAAATTTATTTTTCCAGGCTACATGAGTGTTTATTCTTGGGTGTTTGCGAGGGTTGCAAAGCCGAACGTAGAATAAAAAAGTTAGTTATTTGTCCATTTGCTGGGATCTTTATTGCTCATTGTTTATTCGTTGCCTCGTCATATTTCGCCAATGCATTGTGACAGGCAGTTTGTTGGAAAAGCATTACCTCTATATTTTCAACCCTCGCATTTTACCAATGATGTTCAGCAATGACATCACAAAGTTCGGTGGTTTCACGGAAACAATTTCTTCCGGGTACTTTTTCATCAGCATAGAAAGGTGTGTTGCCACATTCAAGCTCATTTTCAACTTTTCCTGGTTTCCCCCGGATAGCTTATTCACTATACTGCTTAGGGCTTCAAAATATTCATCAAACTTCATGGCAGGCGAATGAGTATTGTACACCCGTGTTACAGCGTTTATGGGGTTGCGGAAAGTATGCGGCGTTCCTGCTGTTACGGTGGCTTCCTCACCCGATCGTAAAATTTGCCATTTGCCGTTGATGTTTAGTTCCAACTGGCCTTCGAGCACCCGGTAGCTTTCTTCGGCGTTAGGATGAATGTGCACTGGAGTGCCACTGGCATTGGGCATAAGTTGCCATTCCATTTCTAGTGTCCGGCCTTTAGTGTCGGCAGGCGTTTTCACAATGTGGAAAACCATTCCTATGGGTTTCATGTCTAAGGTTTGATTTGCGGTAAGCATATGGGTCACTTTAAATTGCCTGTCATAAACTATTAAAATAAATCGAGATTTTAAGTTGAAAAGTACCATCGGGTATCAACACGGTTCGATTCGGTTTTTTGTATTGTTGTTGCGCCAACACAGGTAATATGATTGCTATTTTGGTCAATTAAATGAGGTAATCATCTCATGTTCTATGCTAACAGCTCGTCTCTTCAAAGGAGAAATTCATGAGAACTTCAAGGTAAAAATAATTTAATATATAAAAAGGAAAAATTTTGCAAGGCGATATGGTAAATGCTGGCCACCGGATTTACTTTTGATTCCAGTACATCTCACTCAGAAACAAAATTATTGGTGATTCGTGAAGACATGAATCATGATTGTGGAAATCTTGGGCGAAAAAAAGCTGTTCTTTTAAAATGGTATACATTATCGGAAGGAAGCAGATATTAATAATAAGTTATATCTGATTAAAAAAAATTAATAACTTAGTATAACAATTCTTTTTCGTATTCCTTCATTTTAAAGCTCCTATTATGATAATCGTTCACGACATTTTTATTTGCAAGCCAGGTCAGGCTTCCAAATTTGCAAAATTGTTCAAAGAAGTTATGGCTGATAATGATAACCTGGTCAACATAATGACAGACATGACTGGCAATTACAATAAAGTAGTGATGGTAACCCAATATGAAAGCCTTACCGCCTACGAACAAAGTTTTCAGAAATATGCACAGGACAGTGAGGAAATGAAAACAATGAAAGAAAAAATGAAGGGCTACCACGACATGTATATGACGGGATCAAGAGAAATTTACCAGGTTTCATAAATCAAATGCTGATGTTTATTTTCTGCGCGATGTCCACTAGCGTTAGACATTGCGCACGGAATCTTATCTTCTATTGTATCGATTTTATGGCTTCCTGGTTCCTGGCCTAATTTTTTGCTGAGTGGTGCCGATACGCGATTCAGTCCTCTGCATAAATTCCATTTACCCGAACACGGATTTGCAAGAATGTAGTTAAGCTTCTGCTTTATAAATTTATAACTCGCACAATACTTCCGCTCGAAGTAATCAATTCATTATGATTTACGCAACGTCTCTATCGGGAGACGTTGCTGCGAAGAAGTGAGAAGATAAGCAATGAAAATACTGCTGTGATTCCTTAAACTATTTACCAGTTTCCAATTTATCTTTTAAAGAATCAAATTTTCCTGAAACAGGTTTTGCGGTATTCACCCTATAAATTGACGTTTTTACACTGTGTAAAATCGTCAAATGCCTTCCATCTTTGCATGGTCAATACATTCAAAATAATTTAATAACGTTTTATGAAAAGACTATGTAACCGACCTTATATTCCGAAACTGGTATCAATAATGGTTGTTCTTTTTTGTGTCGTATTTCAGTCGCAGGGGCAATCCAACAAAGCTTCAGACAGTGGCTACGCGCCTGTTAACGGCATTAAAGTGTATTACGAAGTGTATGGCGAGGGCAGGCCTGTCGTTTTACTGCATGGTGCTTTTTATACCATTGAAATGAACTGGGGACAATTGATTCCTGAGTTGTCGAAAACCAGGAAGGTAATTGCCATTGAAATGCAGGGCCATGGACATACGCCGTTTTCAGATAGAAAATTGTCGATCGCTACTTTGGCAAGCGATGTGGAAGGCGTGATGGATTACCTGAAAATTGACAGTGCCGATATAGTGGGTTATAGTATGGGCGGCTCTGTAGCCTACCAGTTTGCAGTACAAAGCCCGAAACGGTTACGAAAATTAGCGATCATCTCTTCTACCTATAAAAGCAGTGGTTGGCTACCCATAGTAAACGGCGCATTTAAAGATTTCAAACCTGAATTTTTTGATAATACACCCCTAAAAACGGCTTACAACGCAGTCGCACCGGATAAAACAAAATGGAGGGAGTTCCTGGCACAGATGTTTGCTTTTGCCAAAGAACCATTCGATGTCGGCGACTCGAATATTGCGAAAATTGCTGCGCCTGTACTCATCATATCGGGCGACAATGACGGGCTGGATAAAGTGGAGTTGGCAAAAACCTATCAACTATTGGGAGGAGGTATTACTGCTGATATGGCACCGATGCCAAAATCGCACCTGGCGATTGTGCCTTCGCAGGGGCACGTCAGCCTGATGATGCAGACGGAAACCATCTTAGCATATTTGAATGATTTTTTAAAGTAGGTAGCATCTTATCAACAAGCAACCATTTCATTTACACAATAAATCAAATAACATGAGAAAAATTATTGTTTTATCAATGATTTCCTTAGACGGAGTAATGCAGGCACCAGGCGGACCTGAAGAAGATATATCGGGAGGTTTCAAATATGGCGGCTGGACAGCATCCTATGGTGACGAGCTTTCCGGAAAATTGGTGCAGGAAGAGCTGAAACCGGCAGATTATATCTTGGGCAGAAGAACATTTGAGATTTTTGAATCTTATTGGCCTAAACATGCTGACTTTTGGCCAGGCATTAATGAGGGCACCAAATATGTTTTGTCGCGGACCAGGGAAAAATCCGATTGGAAAAATACGGTTTTCTTCAAAAGCCTGAAAGATATTAAAAAGCTTAAGAGTTCGGAGGGGGGTGACATCCAGGTTTGGGGTAGTAGCAAGCTTGTACACCTGTTGCTTAAGCACGATTTAGTAGATGAGCTACGGCTCAAAATTTACCCGTTGATCCTTGGTGAAGGAAAGAAATTGTTCGAAAACGATGCGATGCCGGCAGCATTTACATTAACAGAAAGCCATGTGACGACTAAGGGCGTTTTTATAGGCAATTACAAGCGGGGCGGAGAAATCGTCACAGGCGAGGTTGGAGCGTCACTTGAAGAAAAATGATATTGGGGAAATCCTGGAGTTTTGAGTTTTTTGAGTTTCATGGCTGTTATGCGGGATTGGAAAGCTTTTAAAGCTTGCCAACCAACCGTACCTGTTGGAGAGGTGCCAACAGCATAGAGAATGGGACGTTCCATCAGCCCTGAACTGTTACTGATGAATGTACAAAAGACGATGATAAAAAGTTTTGCCTGGCTTTATTCGTCGTATTGAATTTGTGTGCCCAATTGATTTATAAGTGCCGATTAGAAACAGCCGGAGATAAATACAAAAATGTTGCAAGCCACGCTTTTATTGACGCACCGGTTGACCGCTGCCATTTTTCTTTTCATTTTATTCCTCAACTTTCCATGAGGGATTGTGTCCAATTTCCCAAAGGTGCCCGTCTATGTCCTGGAAATAACCATGATAGCCACCCCAAAAAGCCTTTTGTGCCGGTTTCGTAATCGTGGCACCGGCCTTCTTTGCCTGCTCCATGATGGCATCCACTTCCTGGTCGCTGTTTACAAAGTACCCGACGGAGAATTCAGTGGCACTCCCGGGCTGCAGATTTACCTTGCTATCCCATGCTAAATTTTTTCTCTCATATAAACACAGCATCTGTCCATCGTCAAGCTGAAACATAACCACGGCACCGTTTTCAAATTCGGTACCTACAATGCCTTGTGTTTGCCAGCCAAAACCGTCCTGGTAAAATCTCATAGATTTTTCTAAGTCGGATACACCAAGTGTCAAAAGATTGATTCGCTGTTTCATGGTTTTGTCGTTTTGTTCGAAAAAATGTTGTCAGAATTGATGACAGCTAGTTTTGCTATTGACTTCTACTGCTCTTTTAAAAAATTTCAATCATCCATCCTTTGCTGCTTTCACTGCTATCCTGAGTTTGCGCATTCATGACAGCAGCGCGCGGTGCAACACCTTTCTTCTGCCTATTGTTTTAATTTACTAAATATAAAAGCCGTCGTAGTACTGTCAAGCGTTTCCATGTCAATAAGCCGCAATGATTTCACCATGTTCTGTGTTGTCGTCTTGTATTTAAGAAAATGCGGCGTTTTTAAATGTGCCTGATAAGCCTCTTTGTTTGCATAAATTTCCAATATGCTTATTTGAGTGGGATGGTCTTTCTGCAGCATAGGAAAAATGCAGATAACGCCTGGTTCTAACCTCACCGATGCCTCTGATTCTTCCTTCAATATGGATTTATATTCGTCAAGATAAGTGGAATCCACTTCTATTTCCGCTATACGAACTATCTTATCGCCTGCATATTCAGCGCTGCTGCCTTGTTTGGCGTTGTCACACGAAACAACAAGGGCTGTGGCCAAAAGCGTTGCCAGGGGAAGTTTTAATTTTATCATGGGTCTCGCTGTTTGATGTAGAGCATGCAAGCTGCATCTAAAAAAAAATCGTCCGGCTTTTCCTTACATTTTTACAAGCAATACAATCCCTGCCAGCAAAAGTAAAACAACTACCGCCGAAATAACCCAGAGTTTCTTTATGTCTTTTGTTTTTGATAAGAGTTCTCCTAACATCGATAAGTTTTTATTGCTTATGATTGATTGATGACGGTTGCCCTTAAATGGAGGTCAATGAGATTTCTGTGAGAATTAAATGTTCTTTCCACCTGAAACCGCCCGATCAATTTAAATAAAAAAGTTGATTATTTGTTCGTTTGCTATCGTTCCACAAAGTTGCTACGTCAAGAGCTTTCTAAAATATCCGTTGCTGTTTGGCCTCCGAGTTGCTCCGCTAACCCGATAAGAAGTCCTTCCGTTCCACGAATATAGCAAAGCCTGTAAATGTTCTCATAATTCACCACTTCTCCAACAACTTCAGCACCATGCTTCGTTAGCCTGGACAGCAATTCATCCAGGTTGTCTACCCTGAACATGATCCGCAGATAGCCAAGCGCGTTTACCGGGGCAGTCCGGTGGTCTGCTACGGCAGGAGGGGTGACAAATCGTGAAAGCTCAAGCCGGCTGTGCCCGTCCGGGGTAACCATCATGGCAATCTCCACCGACTGATTTCCAAGTCCGGTAACCCGGCCGGCCCATTCACCTTCGACCATCATTCGTCCTTCAAGTTTCAGTCCTATTTCCGTGAAAAAAGAAATAGCATTGTCGAGGGATTCTACCACGATACCGACATTGTTCATTTCCATTAACTTACTTTTAGCCATTGTCGTTTATTAGGTGTTTCAGTCTTAAAATTATTTATTACGTTAACCCTCGCTATGTTCTGGCAATCAGTGTATTTGCCAGAACATCAGCCTGTTGAAAATCCATATCCGAAGATAAATACAAAAACGGGATATTTACCCGTTTGCTATAATCCGCCGGCGATTGTTCAGCCGGCCGTTGCCTTTCGTTGCGTTCGCTTATTTTTCCGCATAGTTGCGTAACTCCTGAGAATATAATCCCAGCCTTTTTCTGAATCCAATGCCTTCAGGTATTCGGAATCATTCTCTCCGTGATTTCTGAAATCCGAGTGTATTAATCTAACCCTGGTTTCGGTCTATCGAAAAGAGTGATGGCACGGGTAATTTTGCAATATTTATGTTATCAGCCACGCTACTTGCCTACCTCAGCTTTTTGTTATGATGATGTGCGTTGCCTGTTCTCCTTCTATTCTTTGTATTTTGTTCAGGCCCAGGCCGGACATGTTGATTCCTGAAAACAAGTGCTCACCGGAGCCCAGGAAAAGAGGTGAAATGGCAACATGCATTTCATCAATATAACCCGCCTTTAAGAACTGGCGCACAGTGGAGACCCCTCCACCAATCCGAATGTCTTTGCCGTTCGCTGCTTTTTTGGCTTGTTCCAATGCTGATTCTATTCCCGTGGTGACAAAATAAAACGTGGTTCCTCCCTCCATCTCGAGCGGTTTTTTTTCATAATGCGTTAAGACAAAAACAGGAACATGGTATGGCGGATTTTTGCCCCACCAGCCTTTCCATTCTTCATCAGTCCAATTGCCACGGATTGGCCCAAACATATTCCGTCCCATAATCCATGCGCCTACATTCTCAAATGCCTTTTCCACGAACTCGTTGTCAATGCCTTCAGTTCCATCCGTCTTACCGCCCATGGCACGAAACCTCTTCGTTGGAAACATCCATGTGTGAAGGTTTTCCCCGCCAACACCTAACGGTTCTTCTAAGCTTTGATTGGCTCCGGCCCCGAATCCATCTAATGAGATGGTAAAATTGGTTACTTTAATCTTGCTCATATTAATGGTGATTTAATGTGAATATTTATATGGTCGCCCGGCCTTTTACGATCAGAACTTGTTGTCGCGCCGGCACTCAATCTTTGTCCGGCCAAAAACTACAGCAAAATAAAGTTATAAAGATGATAGAAGAATACGCTGGTCTACGTACTACTTATTTGTTGCGTTCTTATATTACGGTCAATTTTAATTATTGCCTGGAATCCGGTTAATAACAGACAGAGGTTGATGAATGCACATTAATCTGCCACGGCTCCTGCTAATATTGTGCGTTCGCCTTCGTCAATCAGTTATGAGATTGTCGGGCTAAGATACCCGCCAGGAAGAGGCAATCTTTCTAATAGATTAATAAAATATAATAACTTTAATTTCTCTCCTGAAATTAAAAGCAGCAAAATAATTTTGAAAACAATATTCAAATTTCTTTTTTTGGTTATTGTTACCACCCTTGTTTTTTTGGTAGTTTCATCATTACTACCCTACTCGAGGGGTTTTAAAGAAGCAACAAAACAGGGCAATCCCCTTTCAATAATCTATGTATTGCTAACAGTAGCCTGGATCTGCCTCGCTATTACTTTTATCGTAAAACATTCTCATTGGAATTCTCCGCGACTCATTGTCGCATTGATTTTCAGCCTTTTTTTTGTGTATTCTTTTATGGCGCAGATAGAAACTTTTTTCTTTAATTCGGCTTTCCATAATCTTACTAATACGGATATTTTTTTAATAATGATAGCAAATGGCGTTATCATATTTGCCGGAGTTCCTTTAGCAGTAAAATTGTTTGGGAAACGCAGAAAAGCGCCAATTGAAAACCACGATATAAGGGAAAGTTTATCCTCCTTTTCATTTTCTCAATTGATTATTAAACTTGCGTTGATTGGGATTTGTTACCTGATCGTATATTTTGCATTTGGTTATTATGTTGCCTGGCAGATAAAAGATTTAAGAATTTTTTATTCAGGCAATCCAGACGACAGTGGATTCCTATCCGTTCTCGCAGATAATTTTCATCAGAAGCCAGCTATCTATCCGTTTCAATTTTTAAGAGGCGTACTTTTTGGCCTTTTTGTATTACCACTGGTAAGCATGTTTGAAGAGCGCCCCGGGGTATTATTAATAAGCCTTATTTTAGTTTTTCTCAGCCCTGGTATCAGCCTCGTTATCCCTAATTTTTTGTTTCCCGATACAGTAAGGTGGGCGCATTTCAGGGAAATGATCTCCTCCATGTTTGTATTTGCCGTAATCGTGTGGTTGATTTATAAAAAAGGAAATGTTTCAAATCATTTCGGCCCATAAACAAATACCTCTTTTTTGCTGTTCACTTCCCTGTGGAGCGTCAAAATACATTGCTATTAATGGAGTCAATAGTGAGCTGCCGGTATATCATCGAAGACGGAGGGCCGTCTGCAGACAAACGATCAAAGGCGCAACGTTGTTCATTGAATAGCTCCCCATAGGCGTAAAGTTATCATCTGAAATTGCACAAGCATGTTAAGCCAGGGAGATGCGCTTTAAATCAGGCCTGCGGCCAGCGCTAATGAAACCAAAATTAATAATACTGCTACTGCTGCCTGTACGAACGACATGGTTACTTTTTTCAATAACCGCTTGCCGAGCAGGGAACCCGTTATGGCTGCAAGGGTAGCGGCAACAACATAACTGATGTTTTCCTGCACATGCAAATTTTTAAAATGAGTGCCATATATGGAAAGCCTTGTTGCATCTACCATAACTGAGAGCACTGCGGCCGTTGCGATGAATGAATTTTTTGATAGTCCTGCTTTTATCAGGAAGGCGCTTCTTAATGCGCCCTGGTGGCCACTGAGTCCGCCAAAAAAACCACTCGCCATTCCGCCAAAGATCATCTTGTCTTTACTGAAGTTTAATTGCTTCAGGCCTGGAATGATGTCCATCATTGCAAAACCAATCAACAACAGGGCTATGATTATTTTCAGAGGTGTAACCACAGCTGTTTTGCTTCCTATAGTGTATCTGTAAAGCTCCGGTTGTGCAGAAATATTTAGTAACAACCACGCACCGGCCAATGAAAACAGGATGGCCGGAATACCAAATGACAACAGGATTTTTTTATCCGCCTTTTTACCCATCATTATGGAAATAACAATGTTGTTGAAAAAATGAACCACTGCGGTAAGGGCAATTGCCAGGTCGACCGGGAAGAAAAGCATGAAAACCGGCGTAAGAATAGTTCCCAATCCGAAGCCTGAAAAGAAAGTAAGAATTGCGGTAAAGAATGCCGCTACAACTATAAAAAATATTTCCATGAAGTCTTTTGGTTTACAGTATCTATTCTCCTTTAAATGTTACTTTAATTCATGAGACTTTAATAAAAAAACAACAACAAATTAAACAAGTAAAATGATTATGTACAGTAAAGCCACAAAATTGTCGTTTTCTTAATGCAATACAATAGCGCTGGTTTTACTTTTGGTAAAATTCCTAAAATGTGAAGTGACAATAAAGGCAAGCGGCTACTTGCTTTCGCTCAGGATTGCATGAACAGCCTCGGCTACCAACCGGGCCGGTTTCTCATCCTGCAGGTTAACGCCAACCCGTGCCAGCGCGATGGCGTTGTCGGCCCTTGCCATACCGGGGGTGCCACTTTTAAGTGTTGCCAAAGCTCCCTGGCCATTGCAGGGATCTCCAAATGAAGCATTGTAGTCTTTCCCGGATTTTCCTTCAAGGCAATTAAGTACGTGATGTAAATGCATCTGGATTTCTTTCACAGATTTTGCATTTGCAGCCAACTCTGCATGTTTCATCGCAGTTTGAAACGGATCCGACGGCTGATGCATAGTTACCTTTTGAATATCGGAATGAAGAACGCTTGCGTATGCCGGCATGATAAAAAATACGGCAGAAAACAAAAGAACCGTTAAGAACAAATTGGTTCTTTTTGCTGAACGAAAGTTGAAATGTGCATTCATGATAATCCTCCTTTTTTTAAAATATTGAGATTAGAAAATAATGCTTTATTGGAGGTTTCATTGTTCAATCAAACAGCAAATATTATCAAACAAAGCCATGAAACCATAATCCATAAGGAGTTGGTAATTGTTCGTTGATGGTATAAAGTTAGCATTCAATCCAATGCAGTGATTATTGAATTATTAAATTATTGGATTATTAAATTATTGGAAAAAAAGGTGACCCTTTCCAAAGTGTTCTGAGCTGATTAATGGTTAAAAATTCAAGGAAGTTGTCATGAATGCGAAGCCACGAAAGGTGTCCTTTTCAAAGCGTTCCTATGTTTTACCAAAATCTGCTACTGTCTTGATCTTTACAACTCATGACATTTAAAGAACAACCGGGAAACCCGGTAAAAACATTCTGTACAATTTTTTAAAGTCCATTCAAAATACCAATTCATAATATCGCTTTCTTCCGGGTAACCTCTTGCTGCCTGATCTTATTATTTTTCATTTTTTCATCTTTTCTTCATCTTGGCATTTTAGGTTTGCCCCATTATTATTTTAAACCACAAAAAATGTTTGCTAACGCAAAATCTAAATCACTTATGAAACTAAATTCCAAAAAACCAATTGCGAGTATTGCCATTTTACTCAGCAGTATTTTATTTTTCTCCTGTCAAAAAAGTAACAGCAGTGGAGATAATCCGGTAAGGCTGCAGGTTCACTTAACCGACAGCCCCGACCCTAACGTTAAGGAAGTGTGGGTGGATGTAAAAGAAGTGCGGATCACCATGAAGGACACCAACTGGATTACCCTTGACGGTGCGCATCCGGGACTTTATAACCTGTTGGATTTGACAGATGGTAAAGATACTTTACTGGCAGATGCTCAAATCCCTGCAGGAAACATTTCACAGATACGCCTGGTACTTGGAGATACCAATTATATTATCACAAAGAGCGACGAAAAAATAAATTTGACCACTCCCAGTGCGCAGCAATCCGGATTAAAAGTACAAATTCACCAGGAGGTAACGGGTGGTGTATTGTACAGGCTGGTGCTGGATTTTGATGCCGGTAAATCCATTGTAAAAGCAGGTAATAGCTCTAATTACATTCTGAAACCTGTATTGCGCGTCATTTCTTTTGTTCCTACAGGAGGCAATTTAAAGGGTGTGGTAACCCCTGATTCTGTGAGAACATTAGTGTATGCTATTAACGGCGCTGATACCGTCGCTTCAACCTACACCGACACATTGAATGGTAATTTTTGGTTTGGAGATATACCTGCCGGAAGTTACTCGCTTTCTTATTCGCCATCGGATACTACTTTTAAAGACGCGCAGCGTAATGTTTCTGTGGTATTGGGACAAACCGCAACAGCAGATACCGTAGTGCTCGAAAAAAAATAAAATTGCGATTCGCAGACTGAAAAACAGAATATACAAGCCCGAGTTAACGCTCCTGGAAAGTCCCTGTTGCCCAACGGGGACTTTTCAGTTAACAGGCAAATTACTTATGTTACTCTCAAGCCGAATGTTTATTAATTTAGTTAAATTTACTTATCTGAAAAACATTTTTTAACTCTACCGGATTTAACAAGCTAAGATTTAGTACCGGTCACAAAAAGAAAACGAACAATAGCAGGAACCGATCTTAACGCTTAATGCCGTAACCCTATTTCCAACCTTGAAGAGTGGAAAGCAACATTATTGGGTGAGCGTGCAACGTTTTCAAAAAACCATATATGAATTATAAGATCATACCGCCCCCACCGATACTTGCCGACTATGTCAGGTTTTTTTGGTTTTTAGAAATGGACGCTTCAACAGATAAGCGGTTCGTTCATCACGCATTTGCTCATCACTGCCCCGAAATTACCTTCTGCTACAAAGGTCAATTCAAATACAAATCTGGTTTTGAAGGGGAAAAAAATCTGATTTCAGGAATTTACGGGCAGACACAAATTTTCAGTAAAGTGGTATCAGACACAATTTTTGGCATATTTGGATTTTATCTATACCCTTATGCTCTTGCACAATTGTTTTGCTTACCGGCCAACGAACTTACCAATCAGGCTGTGGATATTAAAACGCTCTGTGGTAAAGAGGGTGAAGTGCTGGAAGAAAAAATAATGCTGGCTCCGGACAACCACCAACGGTTGAAACTTGTTTCTGGCTTTTTAGAAGCACGATTGAAAAATGCCCGGGCAGAATATGCGCATATTTGTTCCTCTATCAAATCAACTTCAAATTGCTGCCGGATAACGTCTGTAAAAGAACTTGCAGATAAAAATTTTTTATCATTGAGACAATTTGAACGAAGATTCAAAGAGTTTTCCGGTTTCAACCCAAAGTTATTTTTACGAATTGCTAAGTTTAATTCACTTCTCGGCAAACCTTTCCAAAATAAACCGTTAGCTGAAATTGCCTACGAACATGGTTATTATGACCCATCACATTTCACTCACGATTTTCAAAAATTTTCCAACCACAGCCCCAAAGAATATTTTAAAGAGGAAACGAAAGTGGCGACTGACAGAGGTACTGTCGAATTTGGAATGTAAAATGTCGCGTTTTTACAATTTTGTTCCTTCTCAAATCTATAGTTTTGCAAAAAGCTATTATGATGAAATATTTTCCGTACATCTTATCAATCTGCTTAATTATAGGACTGATGCTTGGGACAACCCCACAACTATTTTCGCAGGCAGATCAATCAGAAAAAAAAATGGAAATTACCGATAGCAGGTCAAAGCTCTTTAATGAAGGCGGTTATGTAAAAGGCATTACTCCCGCACGAGCCGCTGGATTGGGAGAATTGCTTTTGGGCATATTGAGCATAGTTTTTGCCGTGCGGGCTAAAAATCGTTCTTCAATAACAGGTGCAAAAACTGCTCTTACGCTGGGCCTGCTTGCAGTTATCTTTAGTATCGTGCATGTAATCACCACTTCGGGCGCTGTATTCGGGTCGGGAAGTGGTAAAGCCGGGTCAATTTTAGCTCTTGTATTGGGACTCGTCGGCTGCACCCTAAGTGGGCTTGCTCTCCGTTCACGCAACGCGAAATAATTCAACGCCTGCGGGAACAACTCCGTCATTAACTTTTATTTTTTACCCGATTGAAGTTCTCACTCCGGCAGAAGGGCACGCGCCTAAAACATTATTAAAGTACGATTAAAAGAACCTTAGTCTTCCAGACTGGGAACACATTTTACCACCATTTCAACGGGAGCATCGTTCTGAGGCGTTTTCCCTGCTGTTGTTGGCGTTCTCGGGTAACAATCTTTTTTTGAGCCAAAGCCCGGATGTCGATTTACAGTAAAGCAATAAATAACTGAAATTATTATTTTTACTACATGAGGGAAAAATGCAAACCAGTACCTACATCCATGCAACAATCAAGACGCCCTACGGCCGGAAGCATCCCGGTTAGGCTGTAAATGATCGATATTCTTTATATTCGGATAATGAGCCGAAAGCAGAGCTTGAAAATCCGACAAAGGACATCAAAAATTATGAACATGATTACAAAAAAAATAATTGCGGATAAATTGTTAGCCTATTTGAAACACCAGCTCTCATTATCAGAACTTACTGATTGGGCTGAAAAATCACTCAACGATTCCAGCTACGAAGATGACAAGTTTCATACCATTAGAAATATATTGGCTCAACTTGGCTTAGCCGATGTAAAATCATTTGGGCTCGAATGGAAAGATTGCGAAAGTATTATGGAAAAATTGGGCTTTAAGCTGGAAGTAAATGCATTGGAAATTGTATAAATTCCCCCAACTGGCGTCAGCCCGGAAGACGCGCAAGCGAGACGCTTGCACCAGAGCATGCCAGAACCCGGATGTCGATTTTACAGCAAAGCAATAAATAACTGAAATTATTATTTTTACTGCATGAGCAGAAAATACAAAACGAATGCCCACATCCATAGAATAATTGCGACGCTGCTTTTCAATGTTGTCTTTTTGAGCGCGATGGGCCAATCCTACAAGCCTCTCTTTTTTGCTGATAAAAGCAGGAACGTAAAAATTGCTGCCACCTATGCCAGGCTCGATTCACTATTTATGAAATATGCTGCGGAGAAACATTTCCCCTCTATCTCTTATGGGTTTGTAGTGGACGGCCGGCTTGTTCATTCTTTTTATTCAGGTACCATCAATTTTGAAAAAAATATTCCGGCTTCGCCGTTATCTGATTACCACATTGCCTCTATGACCAAAAGCTTCACAGCAATGGCGATTTTAAAATTGCGGGATGAAGGAAAATTATCACTTGATGACCCGATTGAAAAATATATCCCCGAAGCAAAAGGGATGAAAACCTTTACCACCGATGCTCCGCTCGTCACCATTCGCCATTTACTGACGCACAATGCCGGGTTTCCGGAAGATAATCCGTGGGGCGACAGGCAACTGGGGCGAAGTGATGCGTACCTGGATAGCCTCTATGCAAAAGGCATTAGCTTTTCTACTACGCCGGGCACCGGTTATGAATACAGCAATCTTGGCTTTGCCACCTTGGGATTGATCATTAAAAAAGTTTCCGGCAAGACTTACCAGGATTACATTACCGAAAATATTTTGCAGCCGCTTGGAATGACGCACACGTATTGGGATTATGACGATGTTCCCGCGAACCACCTGGCAATTGGCTATCGCTATGTCGATGGGAAATTCGTGGCGCAGCCATTATTACACAGCGGGTCGTTCGGAGCGATGGGCGGACTCATAACCACCATCGGAGATTTTGCAAAATACATGAACTTCCATCTTTCTGCATGGCCTCATGATGGTGCTGACAATGGACCCATAAAAAGAAGCTCGGTAAGGGAAATGCAACATGCATGGAATTTCTCGCGCGTGTGGACGGGTGAAAAAAATGCAAAAGGCAAGGATTGCGATATCATTGATTCTTACTGCTATGGATTGCATGAATATCGCGATTGTGATGATGTAAGGACGGTTACGCATAGCGGTGGTTTGCCCGGATTTGGAAGCCAGTGGCGCATCCTGCCTGAATATGGTTTTGGCTTCGTCGTTTTCGGCAACCTTACTTATGCGCCTATGGGAGCGGTTTTGACGGCCGCCATCGATTCCCTATTGAATTGGGCGCAGTTGGAACCACGCGTTTTACCGGCCTCCCCAATCCTGGAGAAAAGGAAACAGCAAATCCTTTCGCTGCTGCCCTCCTGGAAGGACGCAAAGGAATCGGGGATATTTGCAGACAACTTTTTTGACGATTACTTTATCGCCGACCTGCAGAAACAATCGAGTGAAGCGTTTCAAAAAGCAGGTAAAATTTTATCGGTTTCTGATGTGGTTGCAACCAACCAGTTACGTGGCTATTTTATAGTAAAAGGAGAAAAAGGGAATATTAGAATCTGGTTTTCCCTTTCTCCTGAGCCGGAGCCGAAGATACAGGCGTTTAGGATGGAAGTGGCAGATTGACAAGTGAGGGTGGATATTACCGTTACCTGTGAAAGCATTAATTTTATAAACAAAAAAGGTCATGGTACAAGATGAATTGCATCATTTTGTTCACTATAATGAGGAGTACTCAAAGATGTGTGCTGACCTGCTTGATAACTTACATTTGAATGAAGGTACAGTTGCAGCCTTTACCCATTGCGGAACTAAAGCAGGCCCTGCTTTTTTAAGTCGAAATTTTACCAGGATTTTTGGATACCCGAAAAAGCTTTTTATGGAGGGAGATTTACAATTCCTGGTAAAGCATATGCATCCTGACGACCTGCCATCTTTTATTTCCTGGGCTGAAACCTCCACGCTTAATGCTACACCGTGGAAAGAGGCTGGAGAAAATGCCATGTATGAATGTTGTTCACGAATCAAACATGGTAATGGTAAATGGATATGGATTAAGCAAAGAGTAATTGTTCTTTCAGTAACAGCCAACCGGCATATTGATACTGCACTGCTGCTGTTTGATGATTGCACTGTTGCAAAACAAAAAGAACTTGATCAGCATGTTTCGTTAGTAGAAAAAAGCCGTAAGAATAGTAAGCTGCTGCAGTTGCTGGCTCCGGTTACCGATGCCCAGGCAAAAAGAGAAAAGCTTCTTCATCTGCCGGAAGAATATGCTTCTCTTACCTCGCGTGAAAAGGAAATTATGCAATTGGTTTCACAGGGCTTTTCTTCCAAAGAAATTGCAGCCAAGTTATTTATCAGCAGGCACACTGTTGAAAGCCATCGAAAACATATCCTTCATAAACTAAGTGTCAAAAATGCACCACAAATGGTGCATGAATGTGCTTTGTCATCGCTTGAACCGAAGTCTTAAAAATTCACCATTTTCAGGGATGTTCCAGTTCCTGTCGCCCAAATACATTTGCATCATTGATCACCAAAAAATCAAAAAGATGCAAACAAAACCATCAACAGCGGCAACCACCGCTTTCCGGGAAGAAGAAACACTTTGTGTTTCTGATAA
Source organism: Ginsengibacter sp. (assembly GCA_051954975.1). GTDB lineage: Bacteria > Bacteroidota > Bacteroidia > Chitinophagales > Chitinophagaceae > Ginsengibacter. The sequence continues at coordinate 33,622 of JBQCHE010000005.1, forward strand.
CACCATAACTGTGAAAATTGGAGGCAAAGAAACTGGCAATGCCTACAGTTTGTTTGAGCTGAGTGTGCCGCCAGGGGTAGGAGCAGGCTTGCATATTGATCAGGACTGGGACGAGTTTTGGCACGTTATGGAAGGTACTTTTGCCTTCACGCTAAATGGAAAGAAAATAGAATTGAGTTCGGGTGGTTTTGCGCATGGACCAAAAGGCATACCTCATAGTTTTAAAAATGTAGGGAATACAACCGGAAAGCTGGTGATGTTTACCAGCCCTTCAGGTTTAGAAAACTTTTTTAAAACGGTTCATGAAGCATCCCTGATTGGGAAACCTGATAAGGAAGCTTTTGTGAAAATGATGAGGTCTCATCATATTGAGCCGGCTTAATAAAAAAGCTGGCGTCTCACTTGTGCCGTAAATGGTCAATATTTTTTATTCGGATAATGGAGCCGAAGTACAGGTTTTGGAACCTGGCAAATTACAGAGCTGTTTTACCAAAAGCTGAAATACATAAATTAAAAGCCTGTTGAAGCAGGAGTTGTAACAAAACAAAAAGAATATTTATATAGTAGCGCAAGGAATTATTATGATGGAAAGGGGTTGAGTGAATTATCTTTTATCCATTAGTACCGAGGTAAGCGGCAAGCGGGACGCTTGCGCCGGAGGCGTCTTCGGCGACCAGAGAGAAAAGTATCCGGGAGGAAGCAACGTTAATTAAATCGCAATAAATTGATTTCGTATTTCGTTTACCTGCTGAAATTCTATACTACTTTTGCCTTCAAAAATCCAATCAGATTCCTTATGAGAAAAATCACTTGTTTCATTCTCCCTTTCATTTTATTACTTACGAAAGCCGACGGACAAAATTTATTTCCGGTAAAAGTGGAAGGCTGCGCAGTATCCGCATTTTGCCTGGATTGTGGCGATCCCCAGGCTACTTATGATGAAGACAGTTTTAATCAAATAATCAAAGCGATCAATACTAAGTATAATTTTAATGGCGCCAGTGGGCAGATTGCTTTACAAGTGCTGGTTGATTCTTCAGGGAATGGTTGTGTTCTGAGCCATAATGATGCTTCTAAAAATGCCGTGACACTGGACTTGATTAAATACCTGGATAACTGTAAATGGAAGGCCGCTATTGAAGATAATAAACCAGTGGCCTCGTCAATTAATGTAGTTTTCAACCTGGTTAATGATCAACTGTCGGGAGAAATTAAAAGGGTTGACCTCGAGGCATTCAACGACAATATGAGTAACCCCGGTACGCCTGAAATTTACAATAAAACTTATCATTATGAAAACCCTTCATTAAGCTCTTACGAGATCACGGTTTGGCAAAAAGATAACTCTCAACTACCCAATGATATGAGCCAGCACTGCGTTGCAGATAAGAACGACAATATTTGGTACGGCACTTACAGCGGCTTTGTACGATTTGACGGTAAGAACATTCTAAGGCTGAATGAGAAAAATTCTCCCTTCAAAGCAAAGGAATCTATTAATGAAATGGCAGTTGACCGCGACAACAATAAATGGGTGACTTCCGGTGATTCATTGTATTTATTTGATAATAAGAAATGGGCTAGTTTTTTGGTCCCCGGAAGAAAAACGATTGGCGCTTTTGGAATCAGTTGCAGCGATTTGGGTGAGACTTTCATTTGCAGTGATTCCGGCCTGATCATTATCAAAAAAGGAAAAGCAACTATTCTTACAAAAAAAGAAATAAAAGAACTCCCTTCCAATCATATATTTTATGCCTTCAGAGATCAGATGGAGCGGCTGTGGATAGGAACTTTCGAAGGTACTATCATGATCGATAAAAACAATAAAGTGGAAAGTTTTAATCAATCAGAAACGCCTCTTAAAGAAACTACCATCACCGATGCGGTGGAAGATGAAAACGGTAATATTTATTTTGCGCTGTACGCCTACATTCACAGCGAACAAAGAGACCGGCCGGAAGAAGGCTTCGCGCGCTTGTCGAAAGATGGCAAATGGACACATTATAACGATATTAACTCCGGCCTTCCTGCCGACTATGTCAACTCATTATGGTACGATAAATTTGAGAAAGTTCTATGGATAGGAACCAACGAAGCGGGTCTGGTGAGATATGATCTGAAGGATGGCTGGGAAAATTATCATAATAAGAATTCGAAAGTGCCCAGTTCTTATATTTTTCAAATCACACAGGATTCAAAGGGCAATCTTTACGTTGCTACTTTTAATGGAATGATGCGAATTGCGCTAAAAAAATAAGAGACGGATAGACTGTGGGATAATACCACCAGGCTTAAAAACAACAAAATCGTCTTATTAGTTGCTCCACCTATCGTAAGCAGTAAACGGACAAATAACCGGAATTTTTATTTTGCTCTGTGCTATCTGATCACGAGATGGCCTTTAGCCGCTCTTCTTCCAGGTCTATCTGGTATAATTGTGCGCGGATAAGTTCTTCGACGATCGAAGGATCTTTGTTGAGCTCCGACAGGTACCGGCGCTGATGGTCAAGCATTTCTATAAGGATGGCTTTCGTCTTTTCATCCATCCCTTCCTCGCCGGTGGTTTCGGTTTTAGCTTCCCATATTTTCAGCAATTTCTGCAGGCCCGGGTCGTGTTCGTGATCGAATTTACCTTTGAGAAACCGGTAATTCGTTTCCCGCAAGCCGTGCTTGATCCGTTGCCTGGTTTCTTCTTCGGGTTCTTCCAGGAACGTGGTAAAGAATTTGCCACGTCTTAAAATATTGGGTAGGGTTAAACCCTGCACGACCAGTGTAAGCAGGATCACCACAAACGTGATAAACAAAATAAGATTGCGGAAGGGAAAGTCGGCGCCATTTGCCATCACCGCAGGAATGGCCAGCGCTGCGGCCAGCGACACTACGCTGCGCATACCCGTCCAGCCCAATATAAGCGGTATTGTTAACCTTGCTCTGCTGGAAGAAGCGCCCCTGGGCGCCACATTAGGCCGAAAAATGATCGTGGCCAGCATGGCCACATACGAGCTGATGATGCGCGCAACAATCAACACCACGGTCACCATTACCCCATAGCTTATGGCGGTAGAAAGCGGTATGCCTTTGGCGCGAATGCCCTGCACAATTTCAGGGAGTTCCAACCCGATGACCAAAAACACAATGCCGTTGAGTATAAATGTAAAACTTTCCCATACGCTATAGCCCCTCACGCGGCTGGTGCTGTTGAGAAACACAAGTCTTTTTACAGACATGTACAATCCACCGGCCACCACGGCTAATACGCCGGAGCAATGCAATTCCTCGGCAATCCAATACATAAAGTAAGGCTCGATCAGCGTGAGTGCGATGTCTGACGGGGCATCGGTTGGCAATAGCTTCTGTAGCTTCACAAAGATCCAGCCGAGCACTAATCCAATGCCCGCGCCGCCAATTACCATCCACAAAAAAGTCATGGCTGCCTGGTGCCAGATAAATTGTCCCGTGCCTACGGCTATCACCGCAAACCGAAAAATGATGAGCGACGAGGCATCGTTCATCAGGCTTTCTCCCTGCAGGATGGCCGAGAAAGACTTGGGAATTTTTACAAACCTGGTAATGGCGCTCGTGCTTACCGCATCGGGCGGAGAAACGATGCCGCCAAGCAAAAAACCCAGTGCAATGGAAAAGCCGGGAATGAAATAATTGGTAATAATGGCGACAGAAAATGCCGTAAAAAAAACCACCAGGAAGGCAAAGCTGCCGATGATGCGCCACCATTTTTTCATCTCCTTAAAAGATACCGACCAGCACGCTTCAAATAACAGCGGCGGCAAAAATATAAAGAAGATCAGATCGGGATTGATTTTTACCATTGGCAGCCCGGGGATAAAGCTGATCAAAAGCCCGGCCACTACCAATAAAATGGGATAGGCAACTTTTAATTGCCGGGCCCACATTTCCAAAAGCACGATGGCCGCTACCATGGCCAGTAAAAAAGGAAGTGTAGTATGCATTCGGGTAATTTTTTTCGGATGCGCAAGACAATCAGCTCTCCTTACTTTTCGTGCCGCGGGATCTGTACCGGAAGCCGGCTTTGCGCAAGGACAAAGATAAAGGACACACGTGCTGTTATTACTTATTGACCTAAGAAATATAAATCCAATCGCAAATTATCCAGCAGATCGGGATTCAACTTAATATCAGGAGCCAATTTAAAATTGAGCAAGTTCCGGGTTTTCTTCCACAAGAACCCGTCCCAATTTTGCAAAAACATTTAAACGAAAGCTATGCAAAGATTCAAAGACAAATTCGCGCTTATTACAGGTGGAACCAACGGCATGGGATTGGCCACAGCCCGGCAATTCATCAAAGAAAACGGCTGGGTAATTATCACGGGGCGAAGTGCCAACACGGTGAACAAAGCCGTAGAACAGCTAGGAAGAAATGCGTTTGGCCTTGTATCCAACGCCGGAAATATGAAAGACATCCTCGCTTTGCCGGAACAGGTAAAACAATATACCAGCAACATCGATCTGTTGTTCGTGAATGCAGGCTATGGAAAGTTTGCGCCGGTAGAGCTTGCCGACGAAGCCCATTTTGACGAGCTGTTTGATGTGCTGGTAAAAGGCGCGTTTTTCACGGTTCAGCAAGTGCTGCCTTTAATGAAAAAAGGAAGTTCAATTGTGTTGAATAGTTCGGTAGTAACGGTCATGGGCATGCCTAATTTCTCTGTGTACTCGGCGGCCAAATCGGCGGTCCAATCCTTCATCAAAACGTTTGCCGCAGAGCTAACCGCGAAAGGAATTCGTGTGAACGGCATCAACCCCGGATACATTGCTACCAACGGATTCAACAATACCGGTTTGGATGCAAGCCAGATTGAAGCAGCCATTCAAAATATTATTCCTTCCATTCCTTTCAAAAGATTTGGCAATCCGGCTGAAATTGCCCACGCGGTATTATTTCTTGCCTCGCAGGAAGCCTCCTACATCCACGGCACAGAACTAACTGTGGACGCAGGATTTTCAGTTATCCGATGATACGGCACAGCGATATTTCCGGCACCGACCTGCGAAGTAAAATCAGGAAACGGCAAATCCGCTTTGGCGCAAACCGGCAACTGAAAATTTATGGAACTTTGTCGTGCGCCTCAGGCAAAAAAATGAAAAAGGAAAACCGGGTGTTCTTTTCAACAGAAGAGGAAGCTTTGCAAAATAAATATCGCCCCTGCGGGCACTGTATGAAAGCATCCTATAAAAAATGGAAGAATGGATTTATTTGAAGACGTTATTGACAAAACAAAAAACCGGTTGTCGCACGACGGAACGGTGAATTATTACGGCAAGTTGTTTAGCCGCGAAGAAGCGAATAGTTATTTCGATACATTGATGAACACGATTGACTGGCGAAATGATGAAGCTGTAATTTTCGGGAAGAAGGTCATTACCAAACGGAAAGTGGCTTGGTATGGTGAAAAGCGATTTCAATACACTTATTCAAACATTACCAAATACGCTTTGCCGTGGACAAAGGAATTGCTGGCGCTGAAACGCGTTATCGAAAACGAAACAGGCGAGACATTTAATTCCTGTTTGCTCAATTTATACCACAATGGCGAAGAAGGCATGGCATGGCACAGCGACGGGGAAGCTGATTTGAAAAAAGACGGGGCAATCGGCTCATTAAGTTTGGGGGCAGAGCGAAAGTTTACCTTCAAACACAAAACCACCAAAGAAAGAATCGAAATGATGCTCGAGCACGGAAGTTTATTGGTAATGAAAGACGCCACGCAAACATTTTGGCTACATCGCCTTCCGCCAACCAAGCGCATTACCACACCAAGAATCAACCTGACATTCAGGACGATCATTCATTAAACTGGACGGCCGAAAGCAGGCGTAGCTGAGGAGGCCCGCTTCGATATTTTTCAAAATAAAAATCTTTTTCTTTTATTTGTTTACTGATACAATTGATTCATTTTCAGCATAACGTGACGTCACACTTCAATAAAAGTGGAAGATATATACACGACTGATTTCTCTAAACTTTTTTTGAAAGAGAAAGATGTAAAAGGATTTTTATAACTTCAAATACCAGATAAGGTTGCAGTAATCGTCTTACAAAAGTGAATATAATAACTAAAACGGCAGCCAAACCGGAACTCATGGACCAATCGCCTCTTTCTATTCATCTCAAACAGGATTTTAAATTCTCTGACAATGAGTTAATAAAAATTATCCAGTTATTTGAAACCGTACATGTAAAAAAGAATGAACATCTTTATCGCTGCGGTGAAATTGTAAGGCAGGTTTACTTTGTTGAAAAAGGTTGCTTAAGGCAGTATTATATCAATAACAATGGCGAGGACCGTACCATTTATTTTAAGATTGAAAACGGCTGGTGTAGCGAGCTGGTGAGTTTCCTCGATAATAAGCCCACCGAACTCTGTGTTCAGGCGCTTGAAAACAGTACGCTTCAGGCCATCAATCAAAAAAATTGGGTATATGCCATTTCTCACGTTCAATCTTTCACGCTCGGTTTTATAAGGGCGCAGCAGGACACGAATTATATGCTGAAAAAAAGACTCGCCGAAGCAACGGTTGAGACGCCTGAAGAAAAATATCTTCGATTTGTAAAGGAAGAACCTCATTTACTACAAAGGATACCGCTGTATCAAATCGCGGCCTATTTAGCCATGACACCTGAGACCTTAAGCCGCATCAGAAAGAAAATTTCAGAAAAATAATTTCTTATCCGGAATCAAGGATTTTGCTGCAGCGCCCATATAGTTTTGTGCTCTAAAAAATATATAATATGAAAAGAGAAACTATCAAAGTAGGTCAAATCATTATTGATTTCCTCCTGGAAGCAGCAGATACCAACGGTTCTGCAGCCATGTTTGAATTTACTGTGCCGGTTGGCGCAAAGGTGCCTATTCCACATTACCACGAACATTATGATGAAACCATTTATGGTTTAGAAGGCACTTTAACTTTTACGGTTGATGGCAAGGCCATAGATATTCGGCCGGGCGAAACTTGTTTCATTCCCCGCGGCGCCGTGCATGGGTTTGACAATTTAAAACAGGAAGATGCCAAGGCATTGGCGGTAATTACTCCGGCGCTGCTCGGTTCTATCTTCTTTAAAGAAGTTGGCGAAATAGTAAATGCAGGCGGTCCTCCTGATCTTCAAAAGCTAAGGCTTGTTATGACAAAACACGGACTTGTTCCTGTTCCACCTAAAATGCAGCACGCGTAACAGTTTGACGTTTATTATATTACTAATTAGTGTTCAAAATTTTCAATTAAGCTCGGAATAAAAACCTGGGCTTTTTATTTGTTTACTGGTTTAGGCAATCATCACGCGCCGCCTCAGCAAAAACCCGGGAGGTGGCTATAAAGAACCACCATCCCAAACCAGGGCTTAATGTTTTGTAAATTTGCATTGGAACAACCCGGGCATAAACAAAATATGCATTCACTTTTCATCAAAAATATGGTTTGCAACCGCTGCATTATGGTGGTGCAAAATGAATTGGACAAATTAGGGATTGACGTAAAAAATATCAAATTGGGAGAAGTTACCATTGCCGAAAAACTATCACCCGGAGAAAAAGAAAATTTGGAAAAGGCGTTGGTTCCGTTAGGTTTTGAAGTGATTGATGAAAAGAAAAGCCGCATTATTGAAAAGATAAAAAACATCATTATCGACCTGGTACATCACCAGGATAATGGCCTTACCAGTAATCTTTCAGATGTATTGCGCAGCCAGCTTCATCACGATTATAATTATTTATCCAACCTTTTTTCAGAAGTAGAGGGCATTACCATTGAAAAATATTTTATAGCTCAAAAAATAGAAAAGGTAAAAGAACTGCTGGTATATGACGAATTATCTTTAAGCGAAATAGCTTTTCGCCTTAACTACTCCAGCGTAGCTTATCTAAGCAACCAGTTCAAGAAAGTAACCGGGCTTACGCCAAGCCATTTTAGGCAGATTGGAGAAGATAAAAGAAAACCATTGGATGAGGTGTGAAGATGCAATGAAAAAGAAAAAGAGCTTTTTTTGTATCTTTTTGAACGTTTGCCGGTCTTCTTGCAGAACAAAAAATTTTTTTATTATGGAAACAAATTGCGAATGCACAGACTGTGCCTGCACCAACTGTAATTGTGGAAATTGCAACGAAAATGATTGTCCTTGTCAGAATTGCGAATGCGATAAATGCAATTGCTGTTAAGTTTAACAGCAAAGGTTGGCACAAACTGACCTTTGCTTTCTTATTTTAATATGGATACACAAACCGTATGGCATAACTATAATAGTGAGATGTATTTTTTTATCCTGAAAAAAGTAAAGGATAAAAATGCGGCAGATGATATTCTTCAAAATGCATTTTTAAAGATTCATAAAAGCCTGGCTCAACTTAAAGACAGTTCCAGGGTAAGAGCTTGGGTGTTTCAGATTGCCAGGAATGAAATCATAAACTATTTTGCGTATAAGCCGCTTTATCTTCAAACTACGGCTGATTGGGAAAATACATCAATTGAACACCGCTCCGTGTGCTGTTTCAACAAATTTATAAATGACCTGCCCGACAAATACAAACAGGTAATAGAATTGGTGTATTTTAAAGGGGAAAAACAAAAAGATGCTGCTGCCGCACTCGAAATTAGTCTCGAGAATGTGAAGGCCAGGATAAAAAGAGCAAAAGATATGCTCAGGAAAGGCCTCGCAGATTGCTGTAAATACCAGTTTGACAAGCGGGGCAATTTAACCGGAGAGCCCAATTGCCCTGTATGTGAGCAATAATAAATACCGTCGTATGCTGTCAAAACAGTAAATCTCACAAATCAAATCCAAAATTCCACAACAGGCACCCCAAATATAATTGCCAACTTTGCATAATAAAATAGAAGCAATGGCAATAAACAATAATAAATCAATTATCTATCTTCCGCTGGAAGATGTAGAAAGCGAACATTGTGCGTTGATCGTCGACAAGGGGCTTGCTAAAGTAAAAGGCATCCAAAGTCACCAGGTAGAACTGAACAATCGCAGGGCTGCCATTACAGTTAGTAATGAAGAAGTGGTTGCAGAAGCGGTAAAAACCGTGAAAGACCTTGGATACGGCGTAACTTCAGTTAAAGCGACTTTTCCATTCCTCGGAATGACCTGTGCATCCTGTGCCAGCAGCGCACAAAGTATTGTGAAAGCTGAACCGGGTGTAGTCGATGCTTCGGTCAATTTTGCCACCGGAAACCTGGCGGTTGAGTATCTGCCAAATATGACCGATGCCGGCAAATTACAAAAGGCGGTACAAAGCATAGGATATGACTTACTGGTGGAAGATGAAACCAAACAACAGGAAACACTCGAAGCCATCCACGAAAAAAAATTCAAAAAATTAAAAGCCAAAACGATATGGGCAATTATCCTCTCTTTGCCTGTTGTAGTTATAGGAATGTTCTTCATGAATATACCTTATGCCGACCCGATTATGTGGGCATTGTCAACACCGGTGGTGTTATGGCTGGGCAGGGATTTCTTTGTCAATGCGTGGAAACAGGCAAAACACCGTTCTGCCAATATGGATACTCTGGTAGCACTGAGTACAGGTATCGCCTACCTGTTTAGCGTTTTCAATATGCTGTTTGCCGATTTTTGGCAGCAGAGAGGATTAGAGGCTCACGTCTATTTTGAAGCAGCATCCGTTATTATCGCATTCATTCTGTTGGGAAAATTATTGGAAGAAAAAGCCAAAGGCAACACTTCGTCAGCGATTAAAAAACTAATGGGATTACAGCCTAAAACCGTTATCGTGGTGCAGGCAGATGGAACGGAAAAACAAACCGCTATTGAAGCGGTACACAAAGGAGATATTGTTCTTGTAAAGCCGGGCGAAAAAATTGCGGTGGATGGTATGGTTACTTCCGGAAGCTCGTACGTGGACGAAAGTATGTTAAGCGGCGAACCAGTGCCTGTGTTGAAAAAAGAAAGTGAAAAAGTATTTGCCGGAACCATAAACCAGAAGGGGAGTTTCCAATTTGAAGCCGTAAAGGTTGGAAAAGAAACCATGCTTGCCCAAATCATCAAAATGGTGCAGGATGCACAGGGAAGCAAGGCGCCCGTGCAAAAGCTGGTAGATAAGATTGCCGGGATTTTTGTGCCTGTAGTAATCGGCATCGCCATTCTCACTTTCATCTTATGGATCATTTTTGGAGGCGATAATGGGGTAGTACATGGCTTATTGGCTGCCGTTACGGTATTAGTGATTGCCTGTCCCTGTGCTTTGGGTTTGGCTACACCAACAGCTATAATGGTTGGCGTGGGCAAAGGCGCTGAAAAAGGTATTTTAATTAAAGATGCCGAAAGCCTTGAATTGGCCAAAAAAGTTGATGCCATTATTTTAGATAAAACGGGAACCATTACAGAAGGTCGCCCGCAGGTAACCGGTATAAAATGGCTAAACAATAACGACGATGCCAAAGACATTCTTTTGAGCATTGAAAAGCAATCCGAGCATCCCCTGGCAGAAGCCGTGGTAAAACATTTGGAATATGTTACACCTACCCAGGTATCAAATTTCGAAAGTATCACCGGTAAAGGAGCAAGAGCTGAATACAACGGCGAAACGTACTTTGTTGGAAATAAAAAACTGCTGATTGACAACCATATTACTATTCCTGAACAATTGCGACAGCAAGCGGACGAATTGGGCAAAGAATCTAAAACTGTTATCTGGTTTTCGGACGGCAAACAAGCCCTTTGCGTAGTTGCTATTTCTGATAAAATCAAAGAAACGTCGGCACAGGCCGTCAAAGAAATGCAGGACATGGGTATTGATCTTTATATGGTTACCGGCGACAACGAAGCTGCGACAAAAGCCATTGCAGCGCAGGCAGGTATCAGGCATTATAAAGCAGAAGTATTGCCGCAGCAGAAAGCCGGTTTTGTGAAAGAATTACAGCAACAGGGCAAAACCGTTGCAATGGTTGGAGACGGTATCAATGACAGTACAGCCCTGGCAACCGCAGATGTAAGTATCGCGATGGGAAAAGGTTCTGACGTTGCAATGGATGTGGCGAAAATGACCATCATTTCATCAGACCTTACCAAAATACCACAAGCCATAAAGCTTTCCAAACAAACCGTAGCCACCATTAAGCAAAATTTGTTTTGGGCATTTATCTATAATCTTATTGGTATTCCTATTGCGGCAGGTATTTTATACCCGGTAAACGGTTTTTTACTAAACCCGATGATTGCAGGAGCCGCTATGGCATTCAGTAGCGTAAGCGTGGTAAGTAACAGTCTGCGTTTGAAATGGAAGAGATAAAATTGAGTTATTAACAAACAAAATATATTATTATGGAAAATCCAGCAAAGAAGGTAGTAGAAAAAATGTTTGAAGCATTTGCTTCGGGAAATGTGGATAGAATTCTGGAAACGGTTTCAGAAGATACCGTTTGGATTTATCATGGTACACAGGTAATCCCAAAGGGCGAATACAGAGGGAAGGAGGGAGCACGCCAATTTTTTAATAATATCCTTAACGGAACAGAAATAATTAAATTTCAGCCGGAGCAATTCATTGTCGAAGGAAAGATGGTGGTGGTTTTGGGAAACGAGCACCAAAAAGTGAAAAGATCAGGCAGAGAACTGAAGCAAAAATGGGTACAGGTATACACCATTGAGAATGACTTAATCGCCCGAATGGAAGAATTTGCCACAACTGAATCGTAAGGCAGTAAATCATAATCCTGCGTCGAAAACGGCGCAAACGGAAATTAAAACCGATGGCGATAAGACTAAAACATTGTGCGGCGAACCACAGGTCGAAGGCAATGTTTTGTCACTTTATTTAGCTACCCCTGAGTAGATATACGATTGACAATCTTGCACTTAGAAATCTTTTCTTTTATTTTTTTTAACACTTGCCAGCCATCAATTTAGCACGGATCTCCATTTTCCGATATACTTTCGCAGCGTTTTTTTTAATCTTAAAAATTTATCGAAATGAAAAAATCCGTACTTACATTGGCTGCTGTGGCAGCATTTTCTCTTGCATCAAAAGCGCAAACCTTTGGCTTTAATAAGGGAGATGTGATTCTTGAAGGGGCCATTGGCGTTTCTTCAAGTGATAACAAAGCAAATGAAACCAAGGCTACTACTATTAGTCTTACCCCCAAAGCTGGCTACTTTGTTACAGACAAATTTGCGGTAGGCTTAAATGTGAATTACAGTGCCAGCAAAAACACCGATTATTCCGGTAGTTCAGACAGCTACACCAAATCAAATGGTGTTGGAGCAGGTGTTTTTGGGAGATATTATTTCTGGAATCCGGGTCAACGCTTTAAAGTATATGGAGAAGCCGACCTGGATTATACAAGCACAGGGAATGAAAATAGTAATGGAACCACCACGATTAAAAGTGACAAGGTGAATACTTTTGGATTAAATGCTGGAATCGGTGCTAATTATTTCCTCACCCAAAAGATTGCAATTGGCTACAAGTTTGCAAATGTAATCGGTTATTCAACTTCCAAAGTAGATACGAAAGACAGCAAGGCTACTAACAATTTCCATCTTGGGCTGAATAATTTTAATAACTTTTTCAGCGCAGGCCAGTTTAGTCTGACCTTTGTGCTGTAAAGCAGGAAGTTAAAACTAAAGATCGGAGGTGACATCTTAGAAAGGGTGTCACCTTTTTTAATCATAATTCTGTCTTATTAATCCTGTCCTGTTGATCCTGTCCTATTGAGCCTGCCGTAGTGAGCCTGTCGAAATACTCCAATAATAATAAGACACCACACCCGGCACTATCCATATCAGCATCGTAAGTATCATCGGATCAAACTTATCGGAAATGGCAATGCCCGAATAAACCGCGCCGGTAAGATCAAAGAACAGTCCTGCATACGCCCATTCTTTTATCCGCATCAAACCCGGTATCAAAATCGCGATACAACCCAACACTTTTGCAATGCTGATAAAACGTATGAAATATATGGGGTAGCCCAGTCCGTCGTGAAATATCTTTATAACATTTTCTGAAGGTTTAATTCCTCCGACCGAAGCAAAAAGCATTAGCGCCACAAAAAGTATAGTGGATATCCAATAAATCAGGTGAACAGATTTTGATGTCATAACCGCTTATTTGAACAGGAAATTTTTTCAGGGTTAAAAATAAGTGATTCATTTCACTTCTGACGCCGGCGCCCTGCTAACAGTTCGCATCCAATGTGATCTACAAAAGCGGCTTATTATCCGTTGTTATCTCGTCTTTCCGGCAATCTAAAAAGTAGCATCATCCAATTTAATGATTTTTGGCAGTGAATCAAGACCAAAATATTTATGAGTAAGGCCATTATCTTTTACTTTCACGATGCGGAAGCCTGACGGATCTTTTCCTAATGGCTTTCCTACCGGGCCTGTTGTTACCATTTCTAATCCCCGATCCCAACCTATAGCGTTTTTATGTAAATGACCTGCAAAAATATATTTCACTCCATATTGATGAAACAAATCCAGGTAAGTTTTCCGGCGCACTAATGGTATATTGAAATACCCGTCCTTTTCATCCGGCTGGTTCTGAAACCATGGGATGTGTTGAAATACCACAATATTTATGTCCTTTATTTTTGCAGCCTTTTTAAGTGTGGAACGTAGCCAGGCGTCCTGTTTAGCGGCTTCTTCCTTTACAAGAGAGGGATCAAAAAATAAAGAAGAATTTAGTACTATGCCAAATGTATTTCCGGAGCGAAAAGTGTAGTAATCCGGGCCAAAATATTTCCGGTAATTTGCCAATCCTTCGGGTGTGGGCTGTGTTCTTCCTACATCATGATTTCCCGCTACGTTATAAAGGGGTATAGAAGCATCTAATTGCCCGGCGATACGCTTGTATTCTGATATCTGATCATGGCTGCTTAACTGGTTTACCAAATCTCCACAAACCACAACAAAAGCGGGATGCAGCCGGTTGGCAGCGTTGATTGCTTTTTCAAAATTTATGGTCTCTTTTACAAAATTGGAGTCGTCGGCAAACATCCCAAACTGCGGATCAGTCATTTGAAAAAAGAAAGATGGTTTTGAATCTCTAAAAACATGTTTTGGAGCATAACTCAAAAGACTTCCTACTAAAACGGGGAAAAGATATAATGCAAATTTTTTAAAGCTTTTGTTTTTGGTAAACCACTTGTTTTTCATAATCTCGGACTTGATATTGTAAGTAAAAATATTTGAAACTGCTTTTTTAAAAAGGAAATCCTTAGGGCAGATGTATTTATAAAAATAATGGATAAATCGATGTAACGATCATTATGAAAGGGAATAAGTAAAAAGTTGGCATGCCGGAAAATATCTTTCGAAACTACATTTTATGGAAACAGCCTTTGTCAGAAAAAATTTTTCTTGCACATCAGGAGGAGAGGGATGGAGAATAAAAAAGTGGATTATTTGCCTGTTTACTATCGGCTGCAAATTCAGTTTCACAAAGAGGTAAACGGTTTCACTTAGTGTTCTCCTCGCGGCATTAAACCTTTGTCTGCAACCGGGCGTGCGCCTTTGTCTATGGCATCCAAAAAATTGAGCATGTGCCGACGTGGCGGAAGCAACGTGTAATTCTATATCGGGTTCTTTCAGGTCTTCAGGATATTTTTCTTTCTCCCATAAAACATCGCCGTGGAGCTTTTTACCATCGCCCACCGGCGTAAAATCGTACTTCCAAACATCACAGGCCAGCGTTCCGTTATCGCCATAAATTTTTTTAACTTTCAATCTCACTCACCAGTGATTTCATTTTTTGCAGCCCGGTTCTTGCAACAACCAAAGGATCTTGTGACCAATAGCTCTTATTAAAAAGTTCGAGTGAAAGCACCTTGCTACCCCCAATACTTTTCAGATCGCGCAACACTTGTTTGAGTGGTGCAACACCGTCACCGGGATATACCCTGTCACTGTCCGTTTGTTCATTCACCGGTTTGGAAGAAGGATAATCATTCATGTGGATAATGTCAATCACCTTTCCATTTAAAAGACTTAATCCTTCAAAGCCAGAGCCCCCACGAAACAGGTGAAAAACATCCGGCAGGATACGGGCATCCCTTACATCAGCCGCTACTGCTATAGCGATGGCCTGGCTTAAGTTATAAAGTGTTCCAGACGCTCCCCAGAATTCCAATAACGGCATCACATTATATTTTCTGCCTAATGCCAATATCTCACGGTAACGAATAGCTGCTTCCTGAAATTGTATTGGTTGGTCCCTGGTAACACCTGCAGGAGGCGCAGCGATACGATGGCAACCGAGAATAGACATAATTTTCATTTCAGCTTCCAGTTCTTTCAATGCTGCTTTTCGTTTTTCATTATCATCAACCATCCATTCTGTAAAACTGATCGCATTCTCTATCACAATGTTTTTAGATGAAATAAAAGATGCCAACGACTGTATAGAATTTCCCTGCTTTAGATATGTTTTGATATCATTTGTCCAAAGTTCCATCCCATCGTATCCTGCTGCTGAAGCGATTTCTATGGAATGAAGAAGTCCCGGTTTTTGACCACTGATGGTGCTTGTATTCAGGCAAAATCTGAATGGATTATGCCTTGCAGAAATTGCGGTTTTAACCGGCTTGGGAATATAGGCGCCCGCAAGAAGAGCAGCAGATAATTTAATTGAGTCTCGTCTGTTCAGCATCTTATTAATTATAAATTTAGGTACAATTATTTCACTTTAATAAAACAAGTATATTTTTTCCCGGAAAGATACGTCCATAGGTGAGTCTTCAGAAGGTACAAAATAGGCAAAAACAGAAGTTTAATTTTTTTAAAGTAACTGTTGTCCGTCATGAGAACTGCACCAGGCCCGAACCTATAATGATGATTTGTATTTTCTGCCTTCCGCCTTTTGCTTTCTCACTTAAACATTATCTAAAAAAGGATGCTGCCATGGTGAACGATATTGTCTTTGCAGCAATTTAGTGGCTTCTTCATCGCCGGTTATAATGCGTTTTACGGGATCATAACTCAGTGGCCTCTGCAACTGCATGGCAAGGTTGGCAATGATG
The DNA here is from genome assembly GCA_051954975.1 of Ginsengibacter sp. Lineage (GTDB taxonomy): Bacteria > Bacteroidota > Bacteroidia > Chitinophagales > Chitinophagaceae > Ginsengibacter. The sequence goes on from JBQCHE010000005.1 coordinate 49,644, forward strand.
CAGCTTGCTGTAGAAATGTGTCCCTGTTCGATGTCTGCAACCGGGCGTGTGCCTTTGTCTATGGCATCCAAAAAATTGAGCATGTGCCGACGTGTGGCAGAAGCAACGTGCAATTCTATATCGGGTTCTTTCAGGTCTTCAGGATATTTTTCTTTCTCCCACAAAACATCGCCGTGGAGCTTTTTGCCATCACCCACCGGCGTAAAATCGTACTTCCAAACATCACAGGCCAGCGTTCCTTTATCGCCGTAAATCTTAAAAGCCCAGGGATAATCCGGATCAGCGGGATTGCCCCAGGTTCTGTGCTGCCATACACATTCAATATCATCGTAAGCGAACACCGCATTCTGTGTGTCGGCGATATTGCTTTTCCCTTTATTGTCCACATAAATGCCGCCATTGGAAGAAACGCTTTTTGGCCAGCCAAGGCCAAGCATCCAGCGCACTGCATCAAACATGTGGATGCACATATCGCCCATAATGCCGTTGCCGTATTCCATAAAAGCACGCCACCATCCGCGGTGCGGCAAGCCATCGTAAGGGCGGAAAGGCGCGGGGCCTGTCCACATATCGTAATCCAGGAAATCAGGCACCGGCTGCAGAGGCGGATTCGCATTAGAGTGCATGTGATAATAACAGCACATTTCAGCATGATGTATGCTGCCAAGCAAACCTGCATCCACTATTTTTTCTTTTGCTTCCACGAGATGCGGTGTGCTTCTGCGCTGTGTGCCTACCTGCACCGTGCGGTTGTATTTTCTGGCTGTAGCAAGAATGGCTTCACCTTCCATCACATCGCGGCTGATGGGTTTTTGAAGATAGAGGTCAGCGCCTGCTTTCATCGCATCAATCGCTGGTAAGGCATGCCAGTGATCAGGTGTTCCGATGAGAACGATATCCGGTTTCGTTTGTTTTAATAACTCACGGTAATCGCCAAAAGTCGCAAGGTTTTTTTGAGACTTTCTTTCGTTGATCATCTTTGCCGCCTGCTGTAACTGGTGAGCATCCACATCGCAAAGGCCCACCACATCTACCGGCGCTACCTGCATCAGCCTGAAAAGATCGCTCTTCCCATACCATCCTGTGCCGATCAATGCGACCCGCCTCTGTGTTGCGCCGATATTCGGGATGTAAGGATGCAGGGCAGACATGGCCAATAACATAGAGCTGTTGCGTAAAAATTCGCGGCGGTGTATAGTGTGTTGATTCATACTACTATGGACTTTGTATTAACGCTTAAAGATACGGTTTGGTTTTAATTGCTGTGTGATGGAGCTGTTGCAGAATAAACGAAGAAAATAAAAGGACAAGCGAGATACTTGGGTTGATCTAAGGGTTCAATTCTCAAAGTTGTAAACACCGCTACCGGTTTATTGATTTTTGCCTTTATGAAAATTTCTCCCTTTGGCTTATATATTTTTGGATTAGGATGTATCCTTTACTTGGATCATATAATCCGATAATTCTTTATCGGAAAAAAAATCTTTTATTTCAACTGTTTTGAATAATTCAGGGAAACCCTGACCCTCAAAAACGCTTTGAAACAATATATTTTTATATTCAGGAGTAGCGTCTCTAATCTTTTCAAATTCTTTTGGAATAACTTCTATCAGTTTCTTAAGAAATTCTTCTGACCTCTCTTTTTCTGAACGACCGGCAGAAATTTCTTTTAAAGTATTCAACAATGAAATTGAAACACATGCCAATGTTTCCAATAATTTTAAGCTTTTATAATTTTCACCAATTTTTTGAACAATTTTTTTACAGATATCAAATATTTCAAAGCCTAAAGAAATTGATGCAGATTTTAATCTTATTTCTAACGGTATAGATTTATCAACAGGATATTCTGAAAGCAATTTCTCCTTTCCACCAATCAACTGATAACATTTTTCAAAATTCGTGACTTTAGAGTTATGTGCGAACTGATTTCTGAGTTCCATGAATTTCTGAAATTTCCAAATATGCGCTTTTTCAATATAATCCATATCAAGAAGCAAATTGACTTTTGCGTTGAAACTCAATCCTGAGGATTTAGTACTTAGACTTTTTGATTCATCTCTATTCTTTATCTGGAGTATTATTGATAAGAGTAAGGACAACATATCCTCAATAGATACTGCAATTTCTAAAATAATAGCTCGGTTTTCGACGTTTTTTATTTCCATAAAATAGCACCTAATTTCTAACTTTGTTAATAAAAGAATTTTGTAAAGTTTTTATATTGCACCTAAAGATGGTGTTTGTTTCAAATCGCCAGAACGGACAATGCCGTGCGGCCTCTTTCAGTTGAGATAAAGTTGCGAAAAGTTGCATCACGAATTTTGGGTTTTCGGGAGATTCTCCATGGACAAAAGATCCTATCGTAATACAATTCTCTTACCTAAAGCAGCCGACCTTTTGGCTGCATCTAATATCTGCATCACAATCATGTTATAATTCAATGACGAAAGATCATTAGTGCCCGAAAGCCGGTGATCCAAAACCGCTGCGAGATATTCCATCGGATCGTTAACAGGCGCCGGTAATGGAGCCGCTATTTTTGAGCTTACTATATTTTCACGTTGGCGACTGGTGATGTTTACATTATTTAATGCATGCAGGTAACCGGTTTCGCAAAACACTTCCATATCTTTTATAGAAAATGGCCAGTTCCATGAAGCTTCAATGATTCCCATGGCTCCGGGATATTCAACAAGGATGGTAGCGTCATCATCCACCTTTGGATATTCTGCGGTTTTATAATGCCTTGTAATAGCAGTTACAGCAATTGGTTTTTGCCCATGCATCATCCAGGTCATAATATCGGCGCCATAACATCCAAAATCATTTAAAGCGCCTGCTCCATTCTTTACAGGATCTGTAAGCCATGCTAAAAACTGCGGGCTGCAACCAATCTCTTTGGGCCCCTGGTGGCCATCATGAAACACCATCTTTTTTATTTTACCGACGCTGCCACTTTCCACGGTATCTTTTACATCCGCAATTGAAGGATACCAGGTGGTTTCGTAATTCACCAAAACCATATCGTTATAGTTTTCAGAAAGCGCCTCTATTTCCTGCGCCTGCTGAAGCGTGGCAGCCAATGGCTTTTCAACCATAACGGGTATGTGCAAAGGGGCACAAACTCTTACAATATCCACATGGCCCGAAACCTCGTTATATCCTAAAACAGCATCCGGTTTTTTGGATAATACGAGCGTTTTAAGATCATTAGAAAATAAAGAATCAGGCAGCCGGTATTGGGTTTCGAACTTTTTCCATAAAGCCTTATTGGGCTCGGCAATGCCAACAATTATTACCCGGCCCTCCTGGTTAGCGTGTAAAATATTATGGACATGATCATGGTTTAAACCAGCCACGACAACCCGCAGTTTTTGCTGCGCATCACTATTCAACCAAAAGCAAAATAGAAATGTATGGAGCAATAAAAACTTGGTAAATATTGCTGAAACATTTGCGCAAAGCGAGGCAGGAATTTTTCTCATGATATTCAATTTGAAAATTTAGTTCTAAAGTTAATTTTTTAAATGGGAACCAGGTTGCTTTGGCATTACGGAGTAATGCAAGTTTTTATCAAAATAAAAATCGTGGAAATTTGTTGCTTTACCGGATTGTTTCCTGGTAAAATACTTTATAACTTTCAGATAATGTGAATGATGGTGCACACTAATCTATGAAAATAAACAAAGTCGCTGAAGTACTTGTGGTCGTCAGCCCGAAACCGCATAGCGGTTACTATGCCTTAACCGATTCATTAGGAAGATAGAAAAAGTAAGAGCCCGCAAAGGTAAAAATTGTCGTAAGATTATGGCATGGTATTGTATTGAATGCTGAGTAATTATTCACCTAAAACAAATTAAAAATGGAAAATAATATCGAAAATGTTATTGATGCGTTGAATGATCTTGTACAAATTAATAATGACCGGATAGACGGTTATGAAAAGGCGATTGAAGACTCAAAATCAGAAGGAGGATATTATGATTTGTTTTCAAAAATGATCGGGCAAAGCACTGAATACAAAGAGCAACTTATCAATGAAATTAACAGGCTGGGCGGGGAAGCCGACAGGGACAGTAATACGGGTTCCGGGAAAGTCTATCACGTTTGGATGGATTTGAAATCGGCCATGCAGGGCAAAACCGATAAATCAGCTCTTCAGCTTTCAGAGTTTGGAGAAGATGCTGCTCAAAAAGCTTATAAGGAAGCACTGGAAACAGAAAACCTTCCTGATTCAACAAGAGCGTTAATCATTAATCAGAAGGAACAGCTGAAAGAATCGCATGACACGATCAAGAGAGAAAGAGATATGCAGGAAGCACATTCTTAAGTCAACATTGTAAAGAAACCGTCCCATTTTTGGGGACGGTTTTTTTTATTTGTTATTTAACCTGTTTCTTCATCTCGTTGGCCAGCCTGTTATTTTGTTTTTATTTTAAGGAGTTACCTATTAAAACCAAGCCTATTATAATTAAGCTCCAATAAACATATTTAAAGAATGAATGGTCATTCAGCCTGCTGTTCAAATATCTTCCTAAAAATATCGCAGGAATAACGGTCGTCAAAGAATACAGAAAATAGTAATTTACTTCTGTCGTGATAAGTCCTTTTGCATAATATCCAATCGCTCCAATTATACTGGCGGGTAAAAAGTATGCTTGTAAAGTAGCCCGGAAATACTTTGCAGTCCAATTTCTCAGATTCCCGTAAACCACTAATGGTGGCCCGTTTAGTCCGTAAGCGCCACCGAACACACCCGACAAAAAACCACAAACAAACAGCCAGAGCTTATTATTTTGTTGCTGTATAGTTGGATCTGTTTTCTTTTTAAACAAGGAGTAGAGAGAATAGGCTATGATTAAAAGTCCGAGAGCAATTTTCACAAATGTTTCATTGCCGTAAATAAGAATGAATAAACCAACAGGAATACCGGCAATTGCATAGATTACGAGCCATTTCGCGCTTTGAAAATGAATTTTTGTATGGTCTTGAATTACTATAACCAAAGCTATAATAATCGACAATAAAACCGATAACGGAACAGCAACTTCAAGAGGCAGAAAAAGTAAAAACAAAGGAACCGCTATTAGTGATTCTCCAAAACCTAAAGTTGACCTAACAAGTGAAGCAAAGAAACTTATGGTGAGGATGATTATTGTCGTCAAAGTCAAAATGTATTTTTACCTTTTTTCTGTTAGAGAAGTCTGTGTTAATAATCCATAACGGCCGCCTCAGTCCTATGTTTCAGAAGCAGAACCTCTGATTGCATTATAATTTCCAACCGAAGGGGTTCTGCGCCGGTTTTGGCAATAGGCTATTAGTTGTAGCTTTTTATGCTTCTCTCATTTTTTGAATGTATTTTGTCGAGTTTTCAGCTTCTGTTTCATTTATTTGAAAGCCTAATTCCTTCCCTAACTTTTTCTGTTCTTCGGTGAATATTTCAGCCATAAGTAACAATGCGTTCCAATTATTTCCAATGCCTGAATCGGCATATGTTTTTAAAATATTTTCATAAAGCGACTCTACTACAAATTTCCTGGCAAATTTCCCCGATTTTCCAACAGAAACCCGGTAATCGTGTTCGCTACCAATGTTCCATTCGATAAGTTGCCAAAACATTGGCCTTACAACATTTTCCAACATATCTTTTGCATATATTATTTCTTCTCTTTTTAAACCTTTTGCCACATTTGTAATGCACCACCAAAATTCATTGCACACTTCAGTAAACTCTTGTTGGCTGGGTTTTTTAATATGATAATCCTTATCAGACGGTTTAGATACGTTTTCAAACAGATTATCTTTGTCCAGCCAAACTATTGTCAAACTGTCGGTTTTAAAATGAGTTCCAAATTTTTCGTACGGAAATAAGGTAAGGTCAATTCTATCGTTTTTTTCAAAAATCATTAAAAATCCAAAAGAAACCCGTTCTTCATTCTCATATCTGCCTAACTTCATTTCATCGGGAAATTGTTGTAAAATGGGTTTTCCTAAAACATTCATCCAACTTTTTTCATTTAAAAAAGAGTTGAAGTCTTTAACGATAAAAACAATATCAAAATCCTGGTACTTGTCCGGGGTAATATTAGGGTTTGCCCTTGAACCGTTTAGAATTACAGCTCTGATTCTGTCGTCTGATTTTGCAAAATTTATAATTTTATTTTGGATGTTGTCTTGTGTAAGCATTGTCGGTACCAAATTACAGCTAACTGTCGGTTGGCCGAAAGTAGAATAAAAAAAATGATTATTTGTCTACCTGCTGGCTGGCAGATTTTGTTTGCGGAGAATCGCAACCTGTAAACCGATCTGCCCGCGATTAACTTTTGAGCGTAACGCCTGTTGAACCACCTTATTTCCTTTCTATTAAAATTGCATTGGCTACACGCCTTTCGCCGGTATGGTCCCACTTATTCATATCAGCGGGTAAATTGTCAAGATCCATTCCCGGTTTGTAAGCATCGCTGTGCATCCAGTTCCGGTTGTCAGAAGGATGATTTACCACACCACCATAAGGATAATTTTTTACCCACAAAGTGGTTGATCCGCCTCCATCGAGATTTATGGCATTATCCATCTTTAACCAATGCATTAATAAGGTCAGTTCATCAATACTCATGCCCGCAGCTTTATTATTTCTTCCGTCAACCGCCACGAGGTAAAGCCACTTTTTATGAAGTCCCAAAACGGAACGTGGATTCCTGGCAAAAAAACCTTTCTTATTGAGCCACGATATCATTTTTCCATGATAAATCAGGAGCGGGCCGGCAACCATCACGTCTTCTCCTTTCAAATGATCTTCCCAGTTTGCGGTACTGTCCCAGCGAACAATTTTTACGTTTTTAGGATTAATTACAATGGCTGCTTCCTGGTGAAATGTGCGCTTGCCATTTGGTCGAAAATGAGTTTCATTGATAGCTTTTCCATCCGACCGGATGTAATCTTCCGAGCCCCCGTCTTTCATGTTGAAAAATGTGCCGTTCATGGCGGCAATCGCATTTTTCTCTACCGCATATTCATGCGTCGGCTTCAGCAGATGAGGATCAAAGCCAATATCGGCGCGGTTTTTACCGTTGAGCTTTACTTTCAGAATACTGATATTCTGGTTGGAATGAAACAAAGAACTGTCGAACGAGCAATGCTCCAAAATAATGCCGGGAGCTACTTTTATTACTTGCCATTTGGCATTTACCACCGCAGCAGAATCAGATTGTGCAAAACCTGTATTAAGAATTAAGACTGCAAAAAACAAAAAGATTACTCTCAAAGTTAGGCGACCTTCCATGGGTTTCATCATTGTCGAAAAGTAAGTTGAAAAAAGTTTGGCAAATGTAATATTATAAGATGGAACTTTTTGGCGCAGGTGGCAACTGGTCAGAGGAATAATTTGGGCGGGAAAATCCGACGGCACATCAATAAAAATTTCTAACTTGTATTGTCAAAACAAATAATATGTCTGAATCTGGTTCATCTTTCAGAAAATGGCTGGGTGGAATTTTGGGAGCTATAATTACCGGCCTGGTGCTTTGGTGGCTTACAGGTCCGATGAGTCCTTTTGTACACAAGAATACCGGTAGCGAGAATAATCATGTAGGAACAAATGCAGAAGATGGAGCAACCAGTACACAAAACCCAAACAAAAAAGGAAAAGAAAATAATCAAACCAATCCGGTTCCCGAAGAAAAAATTCTTGTAGAGGCGACTCCTGATCCTTACACCATATTAGCTGGTGAACAGGCTTCTATCAATGTTTTGGCTTATACCGGTGACAAAAACCCGTTAGAAAATGCACACGTCGAAATTGGTGCGGGAGGTGGTTTTTTTTCTCTTAGCAGCAATCATGTAGAGTTGGGAACCACTAACAACAATGGAATTTTCAAAACATATTGGAAAGCTCCGGATCCGGCCGCATCTGCATATGTGATGAATGTTACAGTGTCTAAAGATGGATTCATTGACGGCAAGGCGGAAGTAACTGTTCGTGTTACAAATCACTAAATATTTTGTGCTTATAGGTGTTCCTTTTTACCATATAGATCCTTTCACTAGTTTGTGGGGGATACATACCCATATATACCAATCAAAGCCATCGCCGTTAACTAGTTCCCGTTTGCAACGGTTACAAACGAGAACTGGTCAGGAGAGATTACACTTTGAGCTTGTTTTTATTAAACCAGGTTTTTTTCTTCTTCCATTTTTCTCTTCATTTTTTTAAACTCCTCTTCTTCAGAAAGCAAACGTGAAGGATTAAATTCAAAGATGTAATGAAAGATGAGACCAATTCCCCATCCGGCTGTCGGCCAAACAGGCCACGGATATTTGGCGCCCGTAACAAACCAAATACCCCACAGCAGACCATTTATTATCAAATAGGTAATTAAGTGTTTCCTGAAGTCAACCCTTTTCCGGGCGACTTCATGCAATTGAGAATCTGATGTTGGCTGCATAAAAATATCATTTAACAGGTGATTAAATATTTTGTAACCAAGTTATTTCATTCCTCTGTCGACTGCCAATGCCCGCTGTCAGCGCGAGGTATGCTTGTGGTCATTCTCAGGTCTCATCCCCGGGAACTCCCAAGGCAGGAACGTTGCCTAATGTATCATATAAATCGGTTAATTTTATAAATGCCGGTTTAGCAATCCATGTCCTTTGAAGAACGTATAATCTTCACCTCCTGGTGGTGGAAGTATCTGTCTAAATAAAAATGATTTGTCAGAAATTTAATCTTGTGATCAATGCAGGTAAAATTAGGATTGAAAGAAAACTGGCGGCAATTCACTTTGCTGGTTATCATCAATGCTTTCGTTGGCGGAATGGTGGGTTTGGAAAGGAGTATTTTACCGCGCATCGCGGAAGCGGAATTCCGGATCGCTGCCAAAACCGCGATACTTTCTTTCATCATCGTTTTTGGAATTGTAAAAGCGATAACCAATTATTTTACCGGTGCATTGGCGAACAAAGCAGGGAGAAAAAATCTGCTTACCATTGGATGGCTCTTTGGCATTCCCGTTCCGTTTGTATTGATGTTTGCCGGAAGTTGGTCGTGGATCGTTGCCGCAAACATTTTGCTGGGTATCAACCAGGGGCTCACATGGAGCAGTACTGTCGTAATGAAAATAGATTTGGTGGGCGAAAAGCAAAGAGGTTTTGCAATGGGACTGAATGAATTTTCGGGTTACGTGGCGGTTGCGGTTGTTGCCTTTTTCACTGGTTGGATCGCTTCGAAGTATGGCTTGCGACCTTATCCTTTTTATATCGGTGTAGTATTGTCGTTGCTGGGATTTTTCGGAAGTTGGCTGTTGGTGAAGGATACAAAAAATCATGTTGCCGCAGAGGTTACCACCAGCAAAGTTCCCCGTCTCAAAAATATTTTTTGGGATACTACTTTACACAACAGGAATTTAAGTGCGGTCACACAAGCCGGATTGGTTAATAATTTGAATGATGGAATGGCCTGGGGCATTTTACCCATCCTTCTTGCATCCAAAGGCTTTAATATGGAAGCAATTGGTGTTGTAACTGCAATCTATCCTGCTGTATGGGGAATTGGCCAATTGTTTACGGGAAAAATGGCGGATCATTTTTGCAAAAAGGATCTGCTTTTTCTCGGGATGCTTTTGCAGGGGATCGCTTTGGTTGTTCTGTTATTTGCACAAACGCTTTCACACTTTATTATTTTATCTTCTGTTCTGGGTATTGGAACAGCTTTGGTTTATCCTACCTTCCTGGCTACAGTTGCTGATAATACCCATCCGACCGACAGGGCAAAAAGTATAGGTGTATTCCGTTTGTGGCGCGATTCAGGCTACGCAATAGGTGCTATTCTTACGGGGATCATTGCCGATACTTTTGGCATTCATGCATCTATTTTAACCATTGGTGTCATTACCATTTTTTCAGCAGGTGTCATTTGGTTTCGCATGAATTGCGGCAGCAATTACTCAGTGAAACTTTTTGGTTGGCTGCAGTTTGATAAGAAGAAATACAATATTCCGAAAATTTTGTTCATTAACGTTGCCAACCTTCGTAAGGCTGGCAACCTTTGAACATTAAAGTCTGCACCACTGATTCAACAGGTTAACTGATTTCCCTGAGTTCAAACGCGGTAATCAGTAAATCAGGCAAATCGGAGGTTCTGACAATTAAAAATAATTTCCGGGTCTCTGAAGAAAGTTTGTTACTTTTCTACATTATCCAAAACAATTGTTATTATATCAAACTGGCTACCAAAACAGCATTTATGGAATACAAACATTCGGAGATAACCCAAAACATTATCGGTGCCGCGCTCGAAGTGCATAAAATTTTAGGAAATGGATTCCAGGAAGTAATTTACCAACGCGCTCTTGATATTGAACTTCAAAATTTAAAATTACTGGCAACGCGTGAAGTTGAAATGCCTGTTTTTTATAAGGATAAGGCTATTGGCATCCGAAGAGTAGATTTCCTTGTAAATGACATTATTTGCGTAGAAATAAAGGCATCAATAAAACTTGAGGATGTTCACCTCGCACAAGCACTGAATTACCTTGAAGCATTCAATTTAGAAGTGGGCTTGTTAATTAACTTCGGTGCTAAATCGTTAGAAGTAAAAAGACTTTTCAACAAAAAATATAAGCCTTTCAATTAATAAAAAAAGGTCGCCCAACAAAGTGAAACGACCTTTTTACTGATGTACCTGATCAGCCATTGACAACTACTGCACATAAGGGCTCAGCAGCATATCGCCAACTACCGTCTGGCCCTTTCGGCCGATCACCAGGGGTCTGATCCAGTATCTTTTGCCTGGCGTAAGGCCCTTGATGGTGCAGCGGCTGGTGGAGCAAAGCGTCTTCATCCACACGCTCTCCGCCGTAAGAGGATCCTCCGTGTATTCGAAGCCAAAACCGGTAGCGCCTTTCTGGGCATCTACCTTTACATCCAGCTCGCCGGAGTTTACACCGTTAAAAATCCTGAAGTTAGAAGGAGCCGACAGCACGACGCTCTGGCGCTTCTTTCTTAAGGGTAAGCCCGAGCTCACCAGCAGTTCCACGTTGCCCTGGGCAGTGGTGGCAACTGAATTGCCCAGTTGTTCGCAAAGGGCAATCAGTTCGGCACGGCGGGTGTTTTTGGCAGCAATCGCGTTAGCATCGCGTGTAGCGGCTTTGGCAAGCTGCGTTACGTATGCACTCACGGCTGCTGAAAATACTTCCATCGTGGGGCTGGGAGAGGGAAATGAGGCGTTGCCCGTCATGGCCAACTGAATCCTCGTGGTTTCTGTGGACAGTATAGTGTCAGTCCATGACCTGTATGGCCGTATCACTACACCGTCGAATAAATCTGATGCTGTCATAAGCATTAAGATTTTGGGGGTTAAAAAATCACGGAGCAAAAAGCCGCCTCCGGGGTTGAACGATTGTCGTTGCAACGGATACAAAACAATATAATTTTTTTTAATCTTGCAAGACCCTTTCCCCGGCTCGCTTTGCTTGGAAATATGGAAAATTATATTATATTCTTTGGCGGAACTTTATACGTGAAAGACGCCGCCAAACCGCCTTTATGCAAATAATAAAAAATAAAAAAAATAATAAAATAGGGCAATTCTGCGCGGAAAAAACAGTAAAATTCACATGCCTGGCGTGCGCGGTAGTACTCTTTATTTGTTAAAGTTTCAAATTTAGTTTTCCACATCACCAGTAAATAAACAAATTCCCGCTTTTTTTAATCCAAAAAACAAAGAACATTTTGTCGCTCCGAATGAATAAGTTGGTCAAAAGAAAGAATGTTTTGTCAATTCTATTGAATGGGAAGGCTTCCCGAAAGATTGTTTTGTCAAACTTCTTGAATGGGAAGGCTTCCCGAAAGATTGTTTTGTCAAACTTATTGAAAGGGAAGGCCCCCCGAAAGAATGTTTTGTCAAACTTGTTGAAAGGGAAGGCTCCCCGAAAGATTGTTTTGTCAAACTTATTGAAAGGGAAGGCTCTCCGAAAGATTGTTTTGTCAAACTTATTGAAAGGGAAGGCTCCGCGGAAGTTCATTTCTTGCCAGTTCGCCAAAATGAATTTTAGTTACCAGCGGTTCGTTGTTTAGTTGTTTATTGAAAGCGTCATATTATTTCAGTTTCAACTTTAAATATTCACCAATCAATATTGCTGTCGGATAAGAAACTACTTCCTCCATTTTAGCATGTTCCGATAGTTGCTTTGCAAATAAAGTGACTTCAGGATGATTTTCCGCCTTTGATGCTTTCAACAATTCCTGCAAGGCTGCTTCTATTTGTTTATGTTCTGCAAGCATTTCAGGAAGTTCTGATTTTAGTTTGTCAGTCATCGCTATAACCGGCTTCATCTCAGCAGATACTTTTCCTTCTGCAAGCCTGGGTAGTAATCCCAAAGGCGGTAATGCATATTCTTCTTCCTTTACAAAATGCGGGTGCAGCACTTCAGCAACTACTTTTGCCGCTTCACCGGTTTTACCGGAAAGTTCTGTTGCATGTTTGAGCATTTTGTGAAGTTCTTCATGCTCGGTGTGGAGCGCGGTGGGTGTTTTAAATTCCATGATTTTTATGTTTTAAACAGTAACACTAAAGAGATACCCTACAAGGGTAGATAATCCCATTGCAATAATCCCCCAAATCACAATTCTAATAATTGGTTTCAGTACACCTGCGCCTCCGGATTTTCCTGATACCCCACCAAGTATTATTAGAGAAATGATAGTAACTCCATAAAGGAAATACTCCATATTCTTTACGGGGGCAACCAGGGTAACGATAAGGGGTAAGATTCCGCCTGCGATAAAAGCTGCTGCTGAAGCAAAAGCTGCCTGGAAAGGTTTTGCCTGGCTTACCTCATTAATACCTAATTCGTCCCTGGTATGTGCTCCCAAAGCATCGGCTTCGGTTAATTCTTTAGCTACCTGCTCTGCCGTTTCTTTTTTTAAACCCCTTCTTTCATAAATCTCGCCTAAAATTTTCAGTTCATTGTCAGGCATGTCTATCAGTTCCTGTCTCTCTCTTTCAATATCAGACTTTTCAAGGTCTGATTGAGAACTAACAGAAACATACTCTCCGGCAGCCATAGATAATGCACCGGCAACAAGGCCTGCAATAGTCGCCAATAAAATAGGTTCCCTGGTTGAACTTGCTGTCGCCACACCAATAGCAAGACTTGCGATAGAGATAATACCGTCATTTGCCCCCAAAACGGCGGCCCTTAACCAGTTGCTTCTGTGTATGTAATGGCTGTCTAAATAATTGTCTATTGTAATCATTCTTTTCTGGTTGTCATTCCGGACCGCTAACGATTGGTAGTTGCAGAGCTTTCGGAGTTCGTCATGTCCGTTTTCTCTGGCTGCAGGGATGATGCAGCGTTAGAATTGATTTCTGTATGCCTTATTTGTCCGCCTAAATATCCCGTTCTGGCTATTAAACCGAAACTAATAAGTGAGATGAATAAAGTAACTACAGCAATGGCTCTTGTAAATTTAGATTTCCTCGAAGTAAGAAAAATTCCAACAACAGAGGCAATACCTAATACAATCAGTGATATTAAAGCAATCATCGAAAAATCTTCGTGTTGCTCCATTAAATTTTTTGAAACTCCTGCAATATTCTCAACAGTTTCTTCCGCTGCTTCGCCTGTCAGATAGGCAATGCCAGCCCCAATTGACGAAATAATAAAAAGAAGGTATGCGGCGATTTTCGTTTGATTACTCTTTTTCCATAGCCCATAGGCTAATACAAGTCCACCCAATATTGAACCGAAAATCGGCAGATGGGTTATCAATAGATGTATGTGTGTCTGGTCCATAATGCTTTTTTTTAAAGTTTATTTTTTCACTGTATAGCTCGTATGTTCTCCATAGCCCTATAAATGAAATTCCAAATAAAACCCAGGGATAGTCTAATACCTGGCTTCAATTTTTTCTTAAAAATAAATCAGAACAGAGGCCGGAAAGATGATGACAATCAGTATAATAGCTGACACCCGTTACCAGGCTTTGCCCCTATTTTTGCAGGATAAGAAAAGAGTTAAGTTATCAGTTCATGGATCTATGCGCGTTGTTAGAAGTGACACCTTTTCAAAAGGTGTCACTTCTGAGGTATGCGCGTTAAAGGTATAACCGGAGTTGATGACTTTGGGGTATTAACGTATTGGACGATTTAGGAGAAATGAAGTATGACTTCGTACTGATGTTGGTGATGGCCCACCGCATAAGCAACTGGTTTATTGCAACCAGTAAACCAACAAAAAAGGAAGAATTTCGTTTTATATATCAATTTATTTTTTACCTTGAAACGCTTTTGAGTTTTCTACAAGGAGAAAACTAACTGTGAGAACGGACGATTTGATTTGGATTAACTGCATTTTAAAAGCTTTGATATACTTTAATTATAATAAAAACAGCCAATTTTAAAAACTGAATTGATGGAAGAACAGCCAGCGTACCGGCAGGCAGGTATATGAACGAAATAGGAAAGTGTTGAAAATCAATTGTAAGGTTTTTCCTGGGGAGGTGGTTTGTTTGGTATAATATTGTGTTAGCTGCCATAAAATGTACCAAAACTCTTAAATTAACTAAGTGAAAATAAAAGATATACATTTAAAAAATTTCAGGTCCTTTGACGACTGTCTAATTCAATTTGAAGATTTCTACACAGCTATCTGTGGTAAGAATAATTCAGGTAAATCAAATATAATTAGAGCAATTTTAAATGTTCTTGAAAGACCTATGCCATCAAGAAATAGAATAAATTTTAATTCCGATTTTCCTGTTTGGAAAACTAAATCTATTAAGGAAAACATTGAGTTAACAATTAGGATTCAATTAGATTGCGCAGCCGATATTGGATTAATAAAGTTTTTGCAAGTATTTCTTCAAGAAAAAACTGAAGAGAAACAAACTATAAAATTAGAAGATATCCTATTAACTATAAAAATTACCATTACTGCTAATCCAAAAGAGAATAAAACAGAGATTATAGTAAATAATAAAACTGTTGACGATACTTATAAAATAGGTGAAATATTAAGAAGAATTCATTTCGCTCAACTAATTGTATTTCATAATTCAACTCAACCAATTAGTCATTTTAGGCGTACTTCGCATGGACAGCTAGAAAATTTGTCCCCAAAAACAAAGGAACTAATTGAGAATAAAGTAGGTCAGATAAATAAAGAGCTTACAAAAGCGATACAAAAACACAAGTCTGAATTACAAGAACTACTTGGAAGGCTACAAGAAAAATATGAGGTGGGCTTATCTTTCAGTGGTTTTGATATGGATTTTGAACGAATTCCCTATGAAATTTCATTAGGTGAAAAAAATTATGAACTTCCACTTGAAGATTGGGGAAGTGGGACAAAAAATAGAACTCTAATTCTAAGTAGTATTTTCAATGCAAAAAACTTAATAGACCAAGATGAAGAGTCAAACAAAATTACCCCTATTGTGATAATAGAAGAACCAGAATCATTTTTGCATCCTTCTGCACAATCTGAATTTGGACGAATCCTACAAGATTTAAGTAAAGAATTGGAAATTCAAGTTATTGCAACAACACATAGTCCATACTTATTAAGTCATCATAATCCAAAATCAAATATTTTAGTAAAAAGAAATGTGCAAAAAAACAAAACGCGTGAATCTATAATTGAAAACGTAAAAGAGGAAAATTGGCGTGAACCATTCGAGCTTGCATTAGGTATGGTGGGGCCTGAATTCGACACATTAAAAGAAGCATTTTTTAGTAAAGAAAACAATATAATGTTGTTAGAAGGTGAGATTGACGTTGAGTATTTTAAAATGCTTAGAGACAATAGACACGGAACAAATAAATTTCATTTTGAAGGAGAACTTTATCCTTATGGTGGTTTTGGGTTTTTAAATAATCCTGTATTATTAAAATTCATAAAAGAACGGTTCAACAAACTTATTGTGACAATTGATTTAGACGCAATACCTAATGTAAAGTCAAATTTTGAAAAAGCTGGCTATACAAAAGATGTCGATTATTTTCCAATCGGATTGGATAAGCCTGGATACAGATGTGTTGAAGGACTGTTACCTGATTTTATAAAAACTGCAGTTAATTCAAATAATTCAGAATTGGTGTTTGCACTTCAATCAGAAGATAAAGAAGAGAGAAAATTGGCAAAAAACAAACTCAAAAAATTGTATTTAGACGAATTCAAAAAGGATGTACAGTATAATTCAACATATTTTGGAGAATTTTATAAACTTACAAACAAAATCAATAAGAATCTGAACAACGGCAGCTAACATGCAGTGACAGAAGCTAAGACCAGAATGAAATTAGAAACAACTTTGCTAAAGACAATTACTAAAAAGCAAGTTTATAAAAATTCATTTGCTGACATAGTTAAAAACTTTGACCAGAAACTATCAGACTTTAGCCCAGTAGAGAAAGCTTTTGAAATTGAAAAATATTTTCTGAAAGGTGGGCAAGTTTCAGTTACTAAAAAATTAATCTCTGACAATATAATTTCAAAAGATTGGCTTGGTGAATACACAACAAAAAAGGGGAAAACTAAAATTGACTTCAAAGGCTTATATGTTTTCGTTCACGACAAGACACCAATCTACGTGGGAATTTCTAAAGGAGTTATTGGTAGAACAATACAACATGTAAAAGGACACAGCCATAACACTTCAACACTTGCATACAATATTGGACTTATTCGCTATGAAATTTTAAAAGGAGAAAAATATATTGGAGGTAGAAAAGAATTCGATTTTAAAGCAGATGTTACGCCTGCTAAAGATTTTTTACTTAAACAAAAAATCGCTTTCCTTCCAATTTTGAACGATGAAGAATTGTACTTATTTGAAATTTATTGTGCAATGCAGTTGCAATGCTGGCTTAATAAATTTGAGACACATTGAGCCGCAGGACGAGAAGCACAAACGCACAACATGAACTGTGCAAGTGGGGCTGAAGAAATAAATATCAGCCCCCAACTGACGCAAGGGTCTCTCTTGTGCCTGCCTTCTCAACAATGCTTCTTGGAATGTTTATCGATCCTGTGGAATAAACCTTCAGATAAGCAACTGGTTTTTATTGCAACCAGTAAACCGACAAAAAAGAAGAATTCCTTTTTATATACTAATTTATTTTTACCTTGAAGCGCTTTTGAGTTTTCTTCAAGGAGAAAACTAACTGTGAGAACGGACAATTTGATTTGGATTAACTGCATTTTAAAGCTTTGATTTATTTTAACCATAATAAGAACAGACAATTTTAAAACTAAATTGACGCAACAACAATGCGCCATTAATATACTATTTAATATATGGATGATTTAAGACAAGAGCTTAAAGAAAAATTAGACAAAATTTTACATGTCTACATTTTTGCTCAGGAGACATATTTATACACCGAATACTTTCATAATCCTGAAACACAAGAGGAAAGAGAACTTGTTTTCCACTCAGCACACTCAAATGATTTATCAACGATTATGCATCTGATGTTTCGTACTCTAGTTGTCGAAACCTCAAAACTGTTTAGTCGGTCAATAAATGACAAATTTCAGTTGGAAAAACTTATAAGTGCTCTTTCTCCTTCTGGACATTTTAGAAAAGCAGGTATACCTATAACGCATATCGAATCTTGGCGAAAGCAACTATTGGACAACAATGAAACTATCGAAAATATATTGTTAATTAGAGACAAATTATACGCACATACCGATAATCCGTTAGCGGACTACAATGAGATTGATATTTCATTTAAGAAAATAAAAGTTCTCTTAGGCATAGCAGCTAATATTTTATATACAGTGTTTCATGATTTATATGACACAGAATTAATTTTAGATTCCCCTGGCTTTGACAGACACAGATTCGGAATATTAAAATTATTAGCGAAAGCTGAAACTGAACGAAAACAAGAGATTGTAAATAAATACATGAACTGGCGTGAAAACGGCGCATAATAGGTTTTGCGAAAGTGGGATAGACGGAAAAACATCAGCATTTGTGCTGCTATTATCGGCAGTTCGGGCAGACGGGAATTCTAATTTCCCGCCTGCGGAAAACCTTGGACGTTGGGCGAAATATTAAAACGACACGCTATGACTGAAAATAAAGCTTTGGATATTCTTGGTATAAAGCCAATTGGAGAAGCAATCAATACAACAGTAACTAAGTCATTCGAAGGAATTGAGGGGTTTCTTAAACGAGTGTGTGCTCCGGCTTTAGAAGAAGTAGGACTTCTATTGAAAGACCAAGTTAGACAATGGAGGCTTAATAATATTTTACGAATCTTACAAAAGGCTCAGGGTAAAATGGAGTTCAAAGACGAACAGTTACAAATAAAGGCACATCCCAGAGTAGCATTATCAATTATTGACAATGGTTCCTTGAATGATGATGATGAAGTTCAAGAGCTATGGGCAGGATTGTTTGTTTCAGCCTGTACAAAGGATGGTCAAGATGACGAGAATTTAATATTTGTTGATTTATTAAAGCAGCTTACTGTCGTCGAAGCTAAGATTCTTAAATATAGCTGTCAAGGAGCAAGAAAAATTCTTAATAACAATGGGCTTTTGACAGCAGATCATTATAAAGTTACTTGCGATGAGTTATTTGGTTTAACAGGCATCAAAGACATTCACAGACTTGACAGAGAGTTAGACCATCTTCGTTCGTTAGAATTGATTGGACACGGCTTAGGAGGTGGAGGCTTTTCTTCAACAGACGATTCTTTAACTGCTGACATATCGCCAACTGCTTTGGCACTTAACCTTTATATTAAAAGTCAAGGATTTAACGATGAACCTGTTAAGTTTTGGGAAACAGGAGTTATTACATACAAAGACTTAGAGGCTGAAAGGCAACAAAAGGAAAAAGAAGAAATGGAACGTCAAAAAGCAGAACGTGAGCAACTAAGACAAGAGCAATTAGCAAAACAACAAGCGGAAAAAGAGGCAAGAGAAAAAGCAAATGAGTCTGAGTCCCAGCCGAGTCTCCCGCAGGGGACTCGGCGTGAACGAGAGAAATAACCGCGCAATGGCAACAAAACAACAAGTATCCGAAGCCAATGGCGTGTACTTTATAACCGTCACCTGTCATGACTGGATGAATTTATTTGATATGGCCGATGCGTACGATGCGGTGTATACTTGGTTCAATGTGCTAAAGAAAAAGGGGCATTACATTCCGGCATACGTGATTATGCCTAATCATTTCCATGTTCTCATAGCATTTTCCGGCGTTTCCACAAACATTAACCGGGTTGTTGGTAACGGCAAACGTTTTATGGCATATGACATTATAAAAGTTGAAAAAGAAAAACGCCGTGAATATCCTGAATCAATTATCACAAGCAGTTACGGAATTTGACAAAAAGCGCGGAAAGCTTCATGAAGTATTTGAACCTTCATTTGATATTAAGGAATGCCTGACTAAAAAATTCCTGCTGCAAAAAATAGATTATATTCATAAGAATCCCTGCACAAGAAAATGGCAACTGGCGCCTTCGCCCGCATTGTATGTTCACAGTTCAGGAGGGTATCATGAAGACGGTGTTCAGGGAATTTACGAGGTAAATAACATTATGGAAGTATTGCAGATGGATTTAACTAACGGGAAATAAAATTGATTGGCACGCCGAGTCCCTTTCAGGAGACTCGGCTAAGACGGAAAACATCAGTTCCTTGTTCACTACTGCAGTGCGGTTTCAGCTAAAAACTCTCCGTCGGCTGTTGTACATATTCTGTACTTTAGTTCTTTATTTGGCTGACGTATCGGCGAAGGAGTTTTGATACCCTGCCAATGCGTAGCCGTAAGCGGTCATACAATTGCAATCCCTAATTGCAAATAATATCGAACCACTATGTTTCAACAATTGTACGAACCACATCCAGCTTTAAAAGCGTTTATAAACAACATCATGATACATGAGTTGACTGTCGGTGCTACAGAAACGCGACACACTTTTCCCATTCCGCCGCTTCCCGAACACGGTTTGTTTTTTTATGTAAGGGATCGTGGTGATGCAGAAAATATCTCCACGAAACAAAAAGAAAAACCTTCCTCTGCTGTCATAGTTGGCCCACATGTCAATAGACATAATTTTACCCCGGGACGTAATCATTTAATGATAAAGATAGGATTTCAACCAGGAGGATTATATCGCTTTTTGGGTATCCCTATGAATAAGATTTTATACAAAGATTCATTTGATGCAGTTGATATTCTCGGAAATGAAATAAATGAAGTAACTGATCAGTTACAGGAAGCAGTTTCTTTTTCGGAGATGAAAATAATTGTCGAAAGCTTTCTGCTAAAACGTGTAGGCAAATTAAAACCAACCTTACCTATTGATCAAGTGCTTCCCCTGCTTATTAAAGAACGCGGATTGATTAAAATAGACCAACTGGCCTTCCAGGCGTGCTTAAGCCTGCGGCAATTTGAAAAAGTATTTCAGCAACGAATTGGTTTACCACCCAAATACTTCTCTCGTTTGGTACGATTTTCCCAGGCCTGGATTTTGAAAGAACAGCAACCTGGCATTAGCTGGACAAAGATTGCCTATGAATGCGGGTATTTTGACCAGATGCACCTTATACGCGACTTCCAGGAATTTGCCGGCACCAATCCTTCATCTATTGAATCGGAGCTTTCAACATCACAAGCGAAATTTTTTATCCGCCTCTTCCATTAAGATGACGTTTTTATACTATGCTTTTGCCTTCCTGTTAAGATATTTTTGAAAGAAAATAACAAGTATGAAAAAAGTAATTATTGCAGCAGCATTTTTGTTGACGTCTGGGTTAATTGTTGCTCAGGATCGGGGAGAAGACGAATCAGCTATCAATAAGCAGGTTGATGCCATGATATATAGCTGGAACAATCATAATTATGACGATTTGAAAAACTATGCTGCTGAAAATACCGACTGGGTGAATGTGGTAGGTACGTGGTGGAAAGGGCGAAAAGCATCACAATATGCACACCAGGTCTATCACAATACATTTTTAAAAGAATCGCAATGCGAGAAAAAATCTGTCGCCATCCGGTTTGTTACAAAAGACGTAGCTATAGCCCATCTGGAATGGCATTTTACTGCAATACCAGATCCTTACGGTAAAAAAGAACCGGGCCCGCTTGATTGCATAGCTACCCTTGTGTATGTAAAACAAAATGGAAAATGGTTAATGGAAGCAGGAGAAAATGTGACAATTATACAAGAAGTGCAGCAGTTTGACCCGGCTAAACAAATGCCGAAAAACTAAAGTGGAATGAAAAAATTAAGAATGCACTAACCGTTAACGTAGAGGTGCGATAACCAGCCTACCGGCAGGCAGGTATTAGAAATGTAATAGGAAAATGTTGAAAATCAACGGCGAGGTTTTTTCCTGGAAAGGTGGTTTATTTGGTATATTATTGTGGTGGCGGTCATTGTAAAGCGACATCCTACAAATAAAGAATAATATGACAGACGAACAATTAATTTTAGAGTTTCAAGTTATTGAAGACAACTTCAATAGAGCCGTTATTACAAACAATGCTGACGAAATAAAGAAATGTATAACAGAAGATTGGGTTTTAATTGATAGCCAAGGAGGAATAATTCCGCAGGAAGGTTTTTTTAAAGTTCTTGAACAAGGACTGCTTTCTCATTCAACAATGACAAAGAAAATTTTAAGAGTTAAAATGTATGGTGACATTGCCTTAGTCACAGGTCGTGGACAAAATACAGGAACTTGGCAAGGACAACCATTAGAAGCAGATGAATGGATTACGGATATTTATAAAAAAATAAATGACAAGTGGCTTTGTGTTTTAACTCATTTGACACCAGTAAAAAAGTAATTTGACAGATGGTTTCAATAGACACTTTCAGAAAATTGGCACTTTCTTTTCCAGAAGCGATAGAAGAGTCTCATTTTGAGAAAACTTCTTTTAGAGTGAAAAAGAAAATCTTTGCAACTTATGACGAAGTGAAAAATAGAGCCTGTATAAAACTCTCTGAAATTGACCAAAATGTTTTTTCTTCTGTCGACGATACAATCATTTATCCTGTTGACAACAAATGGGGTAAACAAGGTTGGACACTAATTGAATTAAAGAAAGTCCGTAAAGACTTGTTTGCAGACGCTTTGACGACTGCATATTGTGAAGTAGCACCAAAGAGACTTGTAGACCAACTTAGACCAAATGACAATGAATAAAAAAAACAACGAACCGCTAACAAGGTATTGCCAAAAGCGGGGCTGAAGTGCTTCGATTGAACATTTGTACAAAGTTCAACAGCAGTAATTCTATTGAAATCTTGTGCTAAAAATCCCCGCCTTCGGCAATACCGTAAACGTTGGTTGCTATTATTAAAATACTAAAACTTTCATTTTGAAGATTAAACTGTTTAATTTATTCATTATTGTGTCAATTCTTGGAGCGGCATGTAAGAAAGACAGCAATAATTCAATAGATGTATCAAAGCAATGGAAGGTGGACAATCATGGATTGCTAATTTCAGGAATGACTGACGGACAATGGGGAAATAAAACATTTTCGACTCAGGAATTAGACTTATTTAAATCTCTCGACACAGTAGATTTAACAGGGACAACAGTGCCAGATTCTGTTTTGGAAGAAAAGCCTGTTAGCCATAACTATGCATTCCCAAACCCATTTAAACAAACAACGAACCTGTTTTTTAGGTTTTCACCCGGGTTTTCTGGACAGATAGTTTTAAAATACGTAATCGTTAATGGAGATTTTACAGTTGTTAAGAAATCTGCTATTAAAATTCAGGCAACAGTTTGTTCATGTCCTTCCTTTTCTTCAACAAGCGGTATAATTGATTTATTGCCCAACGTCGCAAGAGGTCAATTTCGGATTTATTACACACTAAGCTCACTAGGCAACGACCATTTTTACAAAACATGGGGGAACATTGAAGAGAATTAGGATAAAAACCTGACTTGCAAAATAATGATAGCTTCTGGTTAAAAGTAAGCAGCAGCCAACATTCGCATCTTGTACCTAAAGAGCGCCGGGAAGAATAATATCGTAGCTATTAATTTTCCCAGCTTGACAGAACGCTATTGAGCTTTAAAGCAATCAATGAACATTTGTACATTTATTCTGCATTGGTTCCAAACTGACGTTATGGAGATTGCATTAATAGCCGTTGCAGGTAACAGGGTATTTAGTCTGTATCAACATATTTTTGGATGTGTTAACTCGTTTGTTGTAATTTTAAGAAAGTAAAATTAATGGAGCCATGCAATTGAATTGGTTCAGGCGATCCGGTATTTTGTTTGTGCCCAAATCTATTATCGGGTGGATCATTTTATTGGGCTGCACCTGGTTTTCAGTGTACCTGTTTATCCGTATTGACAGCCGTTCCCATTCTGCCAGCGATACGTTACGACCTTTTTTCATCTATCTTTTTCTAATTTTACTTTTCTATTCTTTGATTGCTTTTTTAAGCAGTAAAGCAACAAATCATGATAAATAATAATTCGGAACAACAACCCGGCTATTGTTAGTGCAACCAGCAATAATTACCCGCTTCCTCATTTTATGAAGAAGAGACAGGTAATTCCAATTTATACAACATACCGGAGCGCTTACTGGGGAAAACATCGGCGGTTCGTGAACACGACCAGGGTAGGGGAAAGCGGCGCTGAACTATTTCCGGGTAGTAACTGCATAGCTTGCAAAAGCTATATTCTCACCAACTCACTTTCAGCAATGCAACGCCCTGGCCTGCTAATGTAAAATGATAATGCAGATTGCCATTGATTGTTTTAAACTTTTCACCCGTTATATTTTGCATTAACTGCCCGGTGTGTTGCAAATCGGTAATTTGCTGTTTTGACGGCTGTTGCGGCGACCCCATCTGTTGCCATTTCGTGTAGGCATTGCTGTGATTTTTATCTACAAGATAGCTGCTTATTAATACTTGCTTTGCCTCAATATCCTTTAAGTGTAAATTTATCCATGCCTCCGTTTTTGTATGCTCATCGTCATGATAATTCCAGAGCATTACATACATCGTATCTGCATCAATGGTGGCCAGCGCATCTACATACGACTGATTGCGCACGCTGCTGTCAACAATAGTTTGGGGCGAAAGTCCATCCGGGTTATCGACTGCAAGCATGTCGCCTTTCATTTTTCCAAACATCCTGAAAACATTCAGCACAGGCTTATCTACTCCGTTGGTTGATAAATCCCTGAAGCCACCAAACCAGCGCTGGTTTTCAAATTCAAATGACCAGCTAACTGCGCCAACAAGATTAATGTGATACTTCCTCGCCATCTTATATAATTGAGCAAAAGCCGCCGCTGTATAACTGGAATACATCGTTCCATTCCTGTAAGCATTTTCAGGGCTATAATCCACAGAACAGGCAGCACAACCTTCGGGGTCAAACTCGCCAATCATCACGGGCAAATGTTTTAGAGAAGGGAATTCATTGACGATCTCAAAACCTTTTTGAACATCCTTAAGCTCAGCAGACATGTTCATTTGCACCTGGCCGTTCACCACTTTAGGATTTCCCTTTGCATGAAACGTAACATAATCCAGTGGACTGCCGGTTTTGCCGGTTGCATAATTTTTACCATCCACACAATGTTGCAAAAATTCTTTTAGAAAATCCGCAGCTTTATTCCATCCCGGCCCGGTAGAAGTTGGGCCGCCGATCCTGGCAGATGGCAACGCTCTTTTTACTGCATCAGCGGTATAATCATACAGCTTAAAATATTCCTGCATGGTTCCTTTCCAATATGAAATGTTAGGTTCGTTCCAAACTTCCCAATACCATTTTTTTACTTCCGGCTCTCCATATCTTTTTACACAGTGCGTTACCCATTGATAAATCAATTCAGCCCATTTGTTATAATCTTTCGGGGGATACGCCCAACCTGTATAAATGGAATCATACGGTACGCCGGGCTTCCAATGATGCCGGTAAGGATGAGGATTGGTAGAAAGCGCTTCCGGCATAAAGCCTATTTCAGCAATGGGCCTGATGCCGCGCCTTACAAATGCATCAAAAATAGAATCGACAATCTTCCAGTAATAAACGGGATTACCATTTTTATCTTCTGTATAAACGTTGGTAGAACTCCATTTGAGTGCGGCTTTGCCATCACCACTCGTCAATAAATTATGCGTTCTTACGTACACAGGCGCATTACTTAATTGAGATAATTCTGTCAATAATTTTTTGCCATCTTTCATCGTGGTGAAGTTGGCTTCATCATAACCAAAGTATGACCAGATTGGGTTGTAAGGGCCTGTAACCTTTTTTGTATCAATACTGATATGGACAGTATCTGTTTGCGCAAACGTCGCGTGGGTCGTGAATACGAAAAAGATAAGCAATAATTTTTTCGATTGAAAGCCCGGATTATTTTTTGGCATTTCCAAAAGTAAAACAAAGGATAGAATTATGAATGGGGAATAGAAGCGGTAATGTCAAATTGCTGGTGCGATTTTAAGTTTATCTATATTCAAGCTTCGCCCGCGATACCAGAAAGAAGAAGCGTTTAAAGCCGGTGATGGTAATAAAATAGACTCCATCACTTCGGCAATTTTAAGGTTTACAGGCATAGCATGAAAGCACAAAAGAAAAATATATTTTCTCCGCAATAACGTTCGGATTGGTCATAGTTATGTTTGTCGTCACTCATGTAATCCCAAATACTGAATCATGACAACCGTCCCCGCTGCAAACGAAGAGTAGTTGAAGGCGCATTCCCACATTAAAAACGGAAAACTATGTCATTTAATCGTCATTCTTTTAGTAAAAATGTTTCGAAGTATATTCATTATAAGTATAAACAATGGGACTTCCACGCTGATCATCGCTACCGATGATTGAAATCATGGTTTTTTTTTTGCCGGATTCTACCTTGCTATAGATTTTTAAACTGATATTATTTTACTATGAAAAAGAAAAAATGTTTATCTGAATTTTTAAAGATGGTTACTCTCGCCATCTTCCTGGTAGTGGGCCACCATTGTGTGCAGGCACAGACCAGGCCCTGGGTGGTGCCCAATGATGCATTAAATGTCAAAAACCCTATCGCAAACGATCCTTCATCTATAGCCCTTGGCAAAACATTGTACAAAACCGAATGTTCTCCTTGCCACGGCGATAAAGGAAAGGGCGACGGGCCCGCATCGGCAGCACTGAAACCCAAACCTGCTGACCACACCTCGGCGGCAATACAGGCCGAATCCGATGCAGTATTGTTTTACAAAATTTCGGAAGGTCGTAATCCCATGCCCGGCTTTAAAGGTAAATTGAAAGCAAACGATCGATGGGCGCTGATAAATTATATCAGGACACTTTCTAAAAAGTCCAAATAACAACATTATTCATTGCTTCTAATTCACGATTATGAAATCAATAAATAAACTAATTCAGCTTTGCCCGGTAGTTTGTTTTCTATTGTTGGTTTCAAACACTACCCATGCGCAGTCAACCACTGTAGTTGATTCTGCCCTTCTTGAAAGGATCAATAACCTTGAAAAACAAATTTCCTATACTAAGCCGGGAGACGACCATTTTATGGTAGTGGGCCTTGCCACATTTGGTTTTGTAACCAACAAAACCACCACTTCCTTTGCGGGCGTAAGCCAGGTTTCAAAAACCAATAGCCTGGCAGACGCTGATCATTTTGAATTTAGCCCAATGTTATTATGGAGACATGGAAATAAATTCCTTCTCGAATTTGAACCATCATTCAGCGATGACGAGGTCGGAGTCAACTGGGGGGCGATTTCTTATTTTGCGACACCGGGACTAATATACGTGGAGGATACCTGGTATTGCCTTTCGGTGCTTATAATAAGAGGCTGGCGGCAGGTTGGATCAACAAGCTGGCGTCGGATCCGGAAGGAGTAGCAGGCGCTACAGATTATGCAGTTGAATTAGAAGGTGGGATCCAGGCAGGCACTATGAAATGGAGTTATGACGTAGCTGTTTCAAATGGCATGAAGCTTAATCCGGATGGCACCACTGATAATGCAGGAATTTCAGACAATAATAAAAACAAAACGATTACTGCAAGAATAGGATGGCTGCCATTATCGAATTCTTCCGTTGAATTAGGCGCTTCAATAATGACAGGTAAAGTGGGCGATGCAGGTACAACTACCGAAAATATTAAAGCCAACCTTTATGCACTTGATCTCAATATAGTAGAAAACATTAAGCCATTTCAATTAAATATAAAAGGCCAATACAGTATCACTGATATTGATCATGCTGAGTATATTAATCCAGCGGACTCGAGTACTTATAGCTTTAATAACCACACCACTACCGGCTATGTAATGGCTTCACTGAGGCCCGCATTTTCTGATAATTTTATTAAAAACTTTGAGATCGCGGGCCGTTATGGTAATTATACAAGCCCCTCGAATTCGTTGTTCGGAACAGAAGATAATTCACTTGCCCTGGGCTTGAATTATTGGCTGAACTGGCGTACCGTTATAAGATACTCTTATGAAGCAATTAAGGGTACCAATAGAGTTAGCAGTGCTCTTGGAGGCACACCGGGAGCTATCACTAAATCCAATTCAATGTACCTGCAATTCTCGATTCAACTATAAAACAAAAAAAGATGAAACTCATCCATAGCAAAAAGTTGATCATTTTAAGCATACTTATTTTGCTTATTAGTTCTGCAATAGCCATCCTGAACAGTTGCACCGCCAGTCAAAAAATACAATCCAAATCAGGGGCACAATTATGGGCCGAAAATTGTCAGCGATGCCATAACACGCCTTCTCCGGCTACCTATTCGCCTGAAAAATGGGAGACAATAGGAATGCATATGCAAAGCCGGGCTTTGTTAACAGATAAAGAAAGAGATAAGATAGTCGAGTTTTTAAAACAATAATTTAAGCGGTTGTTTCAATCCCATCCGGCATCCACAGCGATTAGGCTATAGGCCTGCCTGAACTTCACTTTATTGGCCGTTGCCAGCAGAAACAATTATAGAATATCCCTTAATCTAATCTTACTAATTCCAATAATCGTTTCCTTTTTTCACAGAGTGGGAATGAAATTTTGTTTTTAGTCCAAATTGAAAATCAAATGTTCCGGGGTAAGATTTTACCGGAAGATTTTTATTAATCGGGGCTATTGCAAAATTGAAGATTGGAGAAAAAGTAAGTGCAAGGTTGTTGTAAAGCTTGTTATTAAAGTCTATCCTTGTAATATCGTTAAAATAAGGTGGTTTCAAACCATGAATTTCGTGGGTTTTCTCTTTAACATGGTTGAAATACGTTATGGTCATTATGCCCAAACAAAAGGGCCTACAAGCCAATAATATCGGAATCAACCTACGATTTAAATAAAGCATCCATCGAAAACACAGCAAAACCTCTATGAGGTTTTTCGGCTCAATAAATCCAAACTTTTCTTTAAAAAAAGAGTATCAGAAATAAAATGGTTGCCGGGGCGCCAGCAATAGAGGAAGGCTTATAAAGGCTTCAAACAATAAGGCTTCACAATTCCTTATACCAAAAATGGATTTTAGAGGTACAGTAAAGAAACAAATAACTGGATTTTATTTTTGTCGAATAAGGTGCGAGCCGGTACAGTTTTGTCCCGCATGAGCAAGTTTGGATGAACGTCTGTCTGCATAATTTTAAAATAAACATAAACTTAATAACACCGCGCAAAAGCGGTTGAATCCCAAGGGGTTATTATTAAATATTCAAATAAAAATTCATGAAATTTATTCATTCACTATACACTTCTACCGGCGCTTTCTTTTTCATGCTCTTTTTTACATTCCCGGTTCAACCGTTCTGTTAGTTGCATGTTTCCTAATGGTTACTGTAAAAGTCTGCATTTATGTTAAAAACTAAACCCGATATTCACAAAATAATATCCCCCGTTATATCCAAAAGGCGAGGCTCCATTGCTATATATTGTAATCCCTTCATCGGTGTTCTCATAATTTTTCAAGCGGTCCGGGTATACATCAAAAATATTGTTGGCGCCGGCAGTAATCGTTAACCATGATTTTGGCATGTAGCTGAAGCTGATGTCAGTAAGAATTTTGGAAGAAAAAAACTCATACAGTGTATCAGTTGGATCATCAACTATTGAAGCGGAGGCGGTTTTTCCAAAAACGGTATTGCAAAATGTAAATCCGAATTTGCCTTTGCTAACTGTTGCGGACAAAATTATTTTTTCTCCCGGCTGATCTTTTTCCAGCGTTATTCTTTCTTCTATACCGAATAATGTATTTGTATAACGGGAAGTGTCAGAAATTTTATCAGTAGTTTTAATCCGTCCGAAAATAGTGTTGCGGTTAAAATTTGCTGCCAGCATTATTCCAAGAGTGGTTTTATTAATCTTCCAGTTACCATTCAGTACTGCATCTATTCCAGATGTTCTTGTGTTGATGGCATTGACATAAAACTGCACCAGGTCAATATTGGGGTAATTAGCCAGGATGGCTGCTACATCAGGATTCTCTTTTAAGAATACACCACTCAATACAACCCGGTTTTTGATCTGTATCCAGTAAGCATCTATAGTAAGACTGATATTGTGTGAAAGTTTTGATGTAAATCCCCCGTCCAGGTTCACCGATCTTTCTGCCTGCAGGGAAGGAATTCCAAAAGCCTTTGTGACCTTGCTATTATTGCTAAAAATGCCTCCTGTTATTGCAGTTCCCCGAAAAGATTGTGTCCCAGCAAAAAAACGTTGCTGCATACTGGGTGCACGAAAGCCATTACTAACAGCAGCACGTAAAGAAAATTTTTCCGAGACTTTATAACGAACCGCCAGTTTACCGGCGAGGTTGCCACCAAAGTCGTTGTAGTATTCGTAACGACTGACCATATCAAAAAGAAAATGATTCTTCGTTTCCACTTCGAGATCAATATAGGCTCCCGATACTATACGGTTTTTGTTGACCACATTTTCCGGGCTGACAGCACCTATTGAGGGCTGTGCGCCGCCCTGCGTCCGGGCGGTCGTATCGTAGTTTTTCCAGGATGCTTCTTCCCCTTCTCTTTGTTGGTAATTTTCAAATCTCCATTCAGCGCCAAAGCTTATGCTACATGATTTTAAACCGCCATTCTTTTTAGCAAAATTTTTTACAAAGCTGATGTTATTAGTAAATAGCTTATACATCAATTTCCCCAAATAAAATTCCGTCGGCGCATTTTTACCCAATGCAAATTGCGATGCATTATTTGAATTAGATACATATCTGTTGCTGGAATTATTTCCTAATGAACTGCTTACTTGCCAATGCCACTTATTTTTTGTATCACCTCTAAACCCTGTTATTACTGAAATATCCCAGTCATTTTCTTTTGGTTTGGGCTTAAATCCGTCAGGGTATAAAGCCGTATTTACCTGGTTGTTGTCTTTTGGAAACCGGTAAGATCCTGTAATGCTTTTTTCCTGATAATTGACAGCAGTGGTCCAAAACAATTGAGCATAGTTACTTATTGGGTAACCGCCGTTTATTAAAATCCCGTAACAGTTGAGTTGACTGATACCATCAAAACCTGAAAAAATTTTCTTGTTAATGCCCCTTGCCAGGATTGTTGAGTCGTCCTGCGCTTTGATCCTGGCAGAATCTGCACCGGTGGAACCGGGAGGATAATCTTTATAAACAGTCCCCTTATATTCACCCCCACGGGAAGTAGGCCCCTGGTGGCGGAAATCGGCTGAATAATTCAGAAAACCATGCCTGCCGGCCGGCAGGCTTTTTCCAATGAGAATACCCTGGTTAAATCCGAAAGAGAACTTCAACCCATCGCCTGCATAAAATTGTCCTGTATGTAACTGTATAGAAGTTTTACCGGTTGATTTTTTCAACAGGATATTTATAACTCCGGCAATGGCATCTGAACCATATTGCGCAGAAGCGCCGTCACGCAGTATTTCAACTTTTTCAATAGCGGAAAAAGGAATAGAATTCAGGTCGTTGCCAACAGAGCCGCGGCCTAAATTGCTTGCCGGAGTGCCATTATTCAGCGATGCCGTGTTGTGGTAGCGGATTCCATCTACTAAAATCAATACATGATCGGGATCAAGACCCCGAAGTGTTACCGGCTCAGTCAATACCTGGGGGTTTGCATTGAAAGATGGAACCAGATAATTAAGCATTTGTATAAGGCCCTGCTGGCCCGTCTGCAATAATTTATTTGCTGAAAATACATCTACCGGAACAGTAGTGTTAAGATTGCTTCGCTGAATTAATGAACGGGAACCCAATACCACTACTTCCCCTAACTGATCATTTTGAGTCATATTAAAAGCAAATACCTGTGTATTACCTTCAACTACATTTACAGGCTGTATAATTTCTTTGTAACCAACATGGGTTATGGTAAGTGTATAATTGCCTGGTTTAATAGAAAATGAAAATCCACCATTGTCATTGGTAACCGTTGTTTTATTGCCCAATGAAACAGTTGCTGCTTGCAAGACATTCTCACTGCCTTTTACTGTTCCTTTAACGATGCCATTCTGTGCAGCCGCAAAGGATACCAGCAAAGTGAAAACAGCGCTTAAGGTTATTGTACGTGAGCAACTTTTTTTCATAAAAGTTAATTGCAATAAGTTTCACTCCTTCAATAGGTGTCAGACCTTTTCAATACGTCAGACACCATTATGTTGCTGACGATGCGTCCAGCACCCGGTTTACATCATGCTTGAACAATCTTCCAATGGGTAATTCCTGTTTTGCAATCTCTATGCTGTCTGCATTATAACTGTCAATTTTATTTATAGCTACGATATACGAACGGTGGATACGTAAAAACTCATCGGACGGCAACATTCCTTCAAGGGTGGAAAGAACATGTTTGGTTACAATCGTTTTCCCGGCAGTGAAAATCTTTACGTAGTCTTTCAGGCCTTCAATAAATAAAATATCATTCAGCAATATTTTTACCATCTTACGGTCAACCCTGAAGTATAGAAAACGGTTGGGTTCCGTATGATTTTCTTTTATATCATTTACGGCCTGCGTAGCCGAAAGATTTGTTTGCAGCACTTTATTGACGGCTTTCAGAAACCGTTCCAAGGAAATAGGTTTTAATAAATAATCTACTGCGTCCAGTTCAAATCCTTCGACAGCATATTTACGGTAAGCAGTAGTAAAAATAACTTTCGGTGGGGATTTTAATGTCCGGATAAAATTAGTACCCAGCAGTTGCGGCATTTGTATATCGAGAAATAAAAGATCCACCGGGTGATCCTTTAGAAAGTTAATCGCTTCAATGGCATTGCTGCAAACTCCTGCCAGTTCCAACGATTCTACTCCGGCAATATGCTGTTTCAGCATTTCTCTTGCGGGTGGCTCATCATCAATAACAAGGCATTTTATTTTTTTATTGTTCGGCATAGCTACCGGTTTGTTCTTCTCCTATTTCACCATAGTTCGTTGCATTATTTTCCCCACCAACCGGCGGGGTAGGGGTATCCATTTCAATCTTTAAATTAACTAAGAATACTTCTTCTTCTGCGTTCATTTTTAATTCGTGCCGGTTGGGATACAATAAAATTAAACGCTTTTGTACATTAACCAATCCATTTCCATAAAAATCGGGCTGGCTGCTTATTTCAGGAGGTATGCCATTGATAAGCTTTATAAGGTAAAAATTTTCCTTCACTTTTATCTCAAGGCTTATCCAGCATTTCTCCGTCATTGCATTGCATTGTTTAAAACTGTTTTCAATAAAGGGCAACAATAAAAAAGGAGCGATAAATTTATTTTGGGTATCGCCTTTTACCTGTATTTCCATTTCAAGGTTGTCAGCCATTCTTATTTTTTCCAGTGCCATATATTCTTTCATCATTTCAATTTCTTTTTCTAATGGCACCAGCGGCTGGTCACATTCATACAACATATAGCTTAACAGGTCGGAAAGTTTCAATAGCATTTCAGAGGCCCGTGGCGATCCTGCAAGTGCATACACATAAATATTATTGAGCACATTAAAAAGAAAGCCTGGGTGTATTTGTGCTTTCAGCAGTTGCAGTTCCGCATTTATTTTTTCTCTTTTCAATTGCTGGCTTTCTTTCTGTTTTATCCACCACCGCTTCAGCAATTTAATCGTTACAGCAGCGGCAATTATTTTTATAGCATTCAAAGGCCCTGCGGCAATACTTGCCCACCAGGTATTATTTCTCGTTTCTAAAAAAGGAATAAAATCGTTTTCGCCTGATGGGAAAACTTTATCGTAAATGAAATGACTTACCGGAGCCATGACAATACCCAGCAGGATTACTCCCAGAAGAAATTTAAAATACTTTGCTTTTACCAGCCACCGCGGCAATAAAAACCCGGTAACAGTATAACATGCGGCGATGTGAAGAGACAACATCCACCAGGAAATAATAAAAGCATCGCTGCTCCAGTTCCATGGCGATGTTTTCCATAATCCTGAATCGTTATAAGGTGAGCGGAGCAAATAGGTGCCGGCAAAAAAATACCACCACCACAGCAGCCAGAATATTCCATGGCGCAGGCGGCGATGCCGGTGCTGAGTGGAAAAAATAAATTCATGCCAGCTCATAGCTTCCTGTTTTCATTTCTTTTGCTGTTGTTGCTAATGGTTTCATTTCCTGCAATTGTATTTTCAAAAAAACAATAAAGCTTTCCTGTTCGTTCACTATATTCAATTCATGAGTACCCGGATAAAGCAGCTGCAGGCGTTTGCGCACGTTTTTCAACCCAATACTTCCGTTCCTTGGTGCTGGTGTAGCCATATCCGGTTTGTTATTGGTTAATAAAAAAAGCAAATGGTTATCTTCAATGCTGATGCTGAGTTTTACATAAGGATGAGCCAGCATTTTGCTGGCGCCATGTTTAAAACTGTTTTCAATAAACGGTATCAGCAGTAGTGGAGTAACCATTTTGTTGTGGTAATTACCTTTTAGCTCAATGGTCATATCCATTTGCTCCCCATATCTTATTTTTTCCAGCGCCATATAATCCTGTATTAGTTTTAATTCCTTCTCTAAAGGCACGGTAGGGCGGTCACATTCATTAAGTATATAACGGAGCATGTCTGAAAGTTTCTTTATCATTTCGGGAGCCTGCTTAGAAGCAGATAAAGTAAAAAAATAAATATTATTGAGTGTATTGAAAAGAAAATGGGGATGGATCTGAGCTTTCAGTAATTGCAGTTCGGCTCCTGCTTTTCCCCTGGCTAATTCTTCCGCTTCCTGTTGCTTCAGCCACCAGCGTTTCAGTAACTTAATGATTATAGCTAAGCCAGCAACTATCGGCAATTCAAAAAGAGTCGTTTTTGCTATTGCCGCGAGAATATACCAGTGATCCGGCATAATCCGCCTAAATCCTTGCTCAACCATATCTGCAAAATTTATAGAGGTAGTAATATAGTGCCAGGTAATATATACAGCTAACAATAACAATATTATTATAGCCAGGAATATTTTATTCTTTTTTCCGGAAAAATAACCAGGCAATACCAGGTATAAGATGGTATAAGTAAAAACTATATGGCCCAGGAAATACTTCCACCAGTAATTTCGAAAAGGTTCATAAAAGCTGTTAAACCATCCTTCTTTTTGTTTATATATTCTTTGCAGTAGTTCATTGTAATTCCAGTTAGAAAAAAAAGGCATAAACTCTTTTGAATTGTTCGGCAACCAGGTAATGCTATAACCAAATACAAGCCAAAACAACCAAAACATAATGTGTCGTGAAATGCGGTAAGCGGGGCGATTGGAAAATATGAGATCATGAGAGCTCATAAGATAAATTTGTTTGTTAAAGGTACAGCATCTCTGTAGCGAAATTGCCATTCCACTTTTTTAATCGACCAATGTAAAGTATTACTATCACAATGCAGTTGGTCGCCGACTGACGGTAATGATACTAATGACAGCGACGAGTATCATTCGTCGTAAGTGATAAGACGATATTAAAAAAAGGGGCAACCTACAGAAGGTAGTTTTGCTATGCTTAATAATTTATTCACTCAAGAGATTTATCATCATGAAACGGACACTAAAACGTGCTGCTTTTATTTTACCGGCTACAGTATTGTTTTATGTTTCCTCAATGCTCCGGATAATCTATTCTTAACTATTTAAATTAAAAACAATGAAAAAGCAAATTAAAATTATCGTAATGTTGCTGGGTGCGTTGGTTATTTTGAATGTGAGTTGCAGAAAAAATGACCATCCGGGCTCGCCCTGCGGTCAACCTGCAGCAGGAGAGTATAATGCGGACGTTCAAAATGAACTGGCCATGAAGTTCGGTGCCAATGTACCTGCAAAGTGGTATGACCTTGCTATTAAGCTTTCCCGCACTACACCTAACCAAAGCCCCGGGCCAATTAATTCACGAGCATTCGGTTATATGGGGGTGGCTTTATATGAATCAGTTGTGCCAGGCATTCCCGCAGATAAATCTATCCAAAGCCAGCTAAATGAAATGCCTGCGCTTCCACAAGTAGTTTGCGGAGAAAAATATTTTTATCCTTCTTGTGCCAACGCTGCTTTGGCTAGCATGGTTCATCACATGTTTGGTAATACTTCTCCGGCGCAAAATTTTACGATTGATTCGTTAGAAACTTCATTCAACACTTCA
This sequence comes from Ginsengibacter sp., assembly GCA_051954975.1. GTDB lineage: Bacteria > Bacteroidota > Bacteroidia > Chitinophagales > Chitinophagaceae > Ginsengibacter. The sequence goes on from JBQCHE010000005.1 coordinate 85,233, forward strand.
TTTGCATCAGTAATTCCAAAGAATGTGTTAGATCGTTCTTTAAATTTTGGCCGGGATATATCAAATGCTATTTATGCATGGTCTGTTTCCGATGGCGGAGATCAGGCTTACCTTAATCCGTTTCCAGCAACATATGTACCTCCGGCAGGTCCGGGATTATGGGTTCCTCAGCAAGGTCAATTTGCTCAACTTCCTAATTGGGGCAATAACAGAACTTTTATAAAGAACAATGCTGCAAGTACGCAACCGCCGCCACCTCCTGCATATTCTATCGAGACTTCATCAAAATTCTACCAGGAAGAATTAGAGGTATATAATGAATCTATCAACCAGGATCCTGAGCATATTATTATTGCGAAGTATTGGGCTGCTTTGCCTGGGCCAAGTGTGTCAATTTCCATTTTAAGTGCAGTGCTTGCGGATAAAAATTCGAGTCTTTCGGTGGCGGCTGAAGCCTATTGCAAAGTGGGTATCGCTATTGCCGATGCTATAGTATCATGTTATAAAACTAAATATCAGTACAACCAGGAAAGGCCGATAACTTTTATAAGAGCCAACTTTAATCCAACATGGGTTTCAACAATACCCACACCCCCATTCCCCGACTATACCTCCGCACATTCAGTGCAGGCTGGTGCCAGTGCAACAGTGCTTGCAGATATTTTTGGTAACAATACTACTTTCACAGATTATAGTATTAACAGTCTCGGATTTACTCCGCGGACATTTACAACATTTTCTGATTGTGCAAATGAAATTGCGCTTTCGCGTCTTTATGGTGGCATACACGTTCGTACTTCGAATTTTGTTGGCTTAGGCCAGGGAAATCTCGTTGGCATGCATGTAAGTGCATTGAAGTTTAAAAGAAATTGACGAAATCTTACTGAAAACAGCATGAGATCGTTGACAGGTAAAACATTAAATGTTTTGTTATGAAAAAAATATTCTTTTTGAAAATGATCATACCATTGGCAGGAATAATATTTTTTCTTTCCTGCAAGAAAGAACACTCTTCTGAAGGGGTCATTGGAAATAATAAACCTCCTGTTGCTGTGGCAGGGCCCGATACGTCCATCACGCTACCAACGGACAGCGTATTGCTTAATGGCAGCAAGTCGAGCGATCCAGGTGGGAAGATAAGTGCATGGCAGTGGAAAAAATTAAGCGGTCCTGCTTCTTTTACAATTGTGAGTGATACTGCTGCAATTACAACAGTGAAAAATTTGAAAGCTGGTGTCTATCAGTTTGAATTGAAAGTGACCGATGCAGGCGGACTGTTTTCAAAAGATACCATGCAGGTCACCGTGAGCGCAGCACTCAGCAATGTCAGCAATACTTGCGACGCCAATAGGCCACAAGTCAATGCACAATTGATACCCATTGGTACACTTTCACAGCCAAGAGCCGGAATGGTTGTAGCATCAGCAGGAAATAAGATCCTTTTTGCCGGAGGTTATAGTACAGGAAGTAAAAGTACACGAGTGGATATTTTTGACTTTGTGGCTAATACATGGTCAACTGGGGAACTAAGCTCAAAACGAAGTGGCATAGCGGCTGTTGGAGCAGGAAACAAAATATTTTTTGCAGGAGGAATGGACAGTAATAACGAGTGGAGGTCAACGGATGTGGATATTTATGATGTCGCTACCAATTCCTGGTCTCTATCCCACATGAGCACAGAAGGTGATAGACTGACAACTGCAACAACAGGTAATAAAGTCTTTTTTGCGGGAGGAAATTTTGGCATTTATGCAACAAGGACAGTTAATATTTATGACCTTACTTCTAACACCTGGTCAACCGCATCGTTAAGTGCTCCGCGCAATTTTCCCACTGCGGCTTCTGCAAACAATAAAGTATATTTTACCGGCGGAGACCCATGGACAGGCCAACTTTCTAATGTAATAGATATATATGACAATACCACCGGCGTCTGGTCAACATCCTATTTGCAGGTTCCAAGAGTTTGGGGTGCAGCTATAGCAGCGAATGGCATCTTATATATTGCCGGAGGATACATTGGCGTAGGATCATCCACAAACTACCAACCAACCTGCTCGGTAGAAACATTGAATACAAACACAGGAGCCCGCATGTTAATGAATCTATCTGCACCAAGAGCATTTTTGTATGCCGTTGTTCAAGACAACAAAATACTATTTCTGGACGGGACTGATTCCGACAAGTTTGATATTTATAATATTAACTCAAATACATGGTCAATTGGTGTACTGCCTTACAAGATCGGTGTTGCTTCCATTATTTCCGTAAACAATACCACTTATATAGCCGGAATATCAAACAACGGTGTTCTCTCCGACAAGGTCTGGAAGCTTGAATTTTAAGAAGTGAACGGGAAAATATAAAGGCAGCGCTCAAAATGAAGCGCATTGCGGTTTAAAGGAAATTGACGGAATCATACTGAATACTGCATGAGATCGTTGACAGATAAAACATTAAATATTTTGTTATGAAAAAAATATTCTTTTTGATAATGATTATACCAATGGCAGGGATAATGTTTTTTCTTTCCTGCAAGAAAGAATACTCTTGTGAAAAGTGCATTGGAAATAATAAACCTCCTGTTGCAGTGGCAGGGCCCGATACGGCCATCACGCTACCAACGGACAGCGTATTGCTTAATGGCAGCAAGTCGAGCGATCCGGATGGGAAGATAAGTGCATGGCAGTGGACAAAATTAAGCGGTCCTGCTTCGTCCACAATTGTGAGTGCCACTGCTGCAATTACACAAGTGTCTAATCTTACAGAAGGTGTATACCAATTTGAATTGGAAGTGACAGATGCAGTCGGATTGATTGGTAGAGATACGATGATGGTAACAGTAATGGCTGTTAATCAGCCTCCGACATACACACGCGGCAGGATTGTTTTTGTTAGTGACCGTGACGGCAATCCAGAGATTTACTCCTGTAACCCTGATGGCTCTAATATTAGTCGCCTCACCAACGACGCTGCAGGGTATGACGAACCCGCATGGTCGCCAGACGGTAAGCACATTGCGTTCGTCAGTGACCGAACCGGCCATCCTGAGATTTACATAATGAATGCAGATGGATCGAACGTTGTGCGTAGGACATTTTTAGAGAACTATACCCAAAACCCTGCATGGTCGCCGGATGGTTCAACAATTGCGTATTCGTCAAATGGTAATGACAGTGCTAACATTTCGGTGGTGGGTGCTATGAGTGGGTCACCAAAGGTACTGTTTGAAGACCTGGGGCGGATTACCAGTCCGTCATGGTCGCCGGATGGGACGAAGCTGGCGCTCGTGAGTGACAGAATCGCTTACGACTTTGTCCGGGATATATACACAATAAATTCCGATGGTACGAATTTAACGGCTCTCACCGATGACATGTTTGATCGTTTAGATTATCTATCTCCCAGATGGTCGCCGAGTGGTACGAAACTAGCAGTCATGATTAGAGAAGATATCAGCACCAGTGGTGCGGAATTGGTTCCGCCTCAATACAGCACGCGGATTGGTGTAATGAACCGTGACGGTAGTGGTATCGCCACAATCATCTCCGGCGGCATTTTGGGAACTAAAATCTCGTGGTCGCCTGATGGCACCAATATCATATACACATCGCTATCAGGATCCAGGAAGGACATCTCCTGGGTTTCTGCCGAAGGCTCGGCGTCGGGAATCATTGTGACCAATGGCTGGAATGCCGACTGGCAGCACTAATACGAACTCTTATGGTAGGGAGTAGGGGTTGAAAAGACAACGTTTTGTTTAACTAGGCCTGAAAACAGATGTCTTAATTTAGCGAAACCTTTCAATGATGAAAATATCAGATGCAGGTGGTAAAACATCTCCATGTTGTAGTGAAACGTTGCGTAGAAAGAGTCGCAGTTTAGTTTAGGACGTTTAAGTAAATCATGGTCAAAGCTATGGTGTCATACAAGGCATGAGATACTATGGGATACCATAAATTTCCATTATATCTTTTAAGCAAATACGTCCAATACAAACCTCCCAGCGTTGCAGGAATCACACCAAAAATGCCTTGCTGCCAGTGATACAAGCCAAATAAAATACTTGTCAAAATCCCGGCTAGCCAAAATGAAGCATTATATTTTGCAAACCATTTTTGTATAGTTCTTTGAATAAACCCTCTGAAAACGATTTCTTCATAAAAGCCTCCAACCACCCAGGCTGCCACGGTGATAGCCACCAGTTTTTTTATATTATTTTTTATAAAATCATACTCTGTATAAGCACTGATATAATCCCTGAAGAAATGATTGATAAACGGGAAGTAAATAAATTTTATAAAAGCCATCCAGAGAATTGCTGAAAGGATACCGACCACAAAAGTGTGAACAGATAAACCTTTGCGTGTAAGTCCCAGGTCGGCAAGTGTCTTATTTTGTCGCTTTAAATAAAAAACAATTAGCAGAAAGCAGACAATGGCATAAGAATAAAAAGGTAACGGAACGTAATGCGGAAACAAAACAAGAAATGCAATGATAACAGCCTCTGCTATAATTCTCCGGAAATTTATTTTATTCATGAAGTCATTTTATAAGTATGCCAACCGGTAGTGATTATTTTTACTTTATTACCTTATAGCACAGTTCTACCATTCCGTTTTTATAGGCTGTCGTGTCTGCCAGGTGTAATGTTTGCTCTTGTCCGAGATCAACCCTATGTGTACAAATCGCTGTTTGTGGCAGTGTATCGTGTCTTAACTTCAATTCACTAAGCAACTTATTTCATTGTCAATGGTTTACCAATTTCCCAATCAATACCAAATGGGTCAGACAGCCTGCCTAATCTCCAACCAAAATCTTCACCAACAGGAAAAACTTCTTTAGCCCCTGCTTTAATTGCTTGTTCGAATACGGCATCCGGATTTTCCACAGTCAAAATTATTTTAATTACTTCTTGTCTTAAACTATTAGCATTTACTTCCTCTGTATCGGAGGATTGTCCGCTTACCCAGAATTCTGCACCGTCTACAGAAAGCTTAAGAACCAATCCGCCGTCTGGTGTCTCCATACGGTAAGTTTCAATAGCCCCAAATGCGTCACTGTAAAACATTCCGGCTTTAGCGCTATTTCCAACAGAAAGCCAGGGTTGAATTGATGTCCTAATATTTGTCATGCGGTAAGATTATTTTAATATTATACGATGTTACTTGTTAGATAATTTCATTTTTTTCCTCGCAACGTCTCACGATAGTAGGGTTGCGTAATATCATTATTCTTCTACCATATCAATTGCATAGTTGCCCAATTCACCCGCATAATATTTTTCTTCTAAGTGCCAGCTTTTACTTTGAAATACGCCGATGATGCCGGTAAAAACAACAGGGTTGAAATTATTACCAATAACACTATATGAGCAATCATTTCAGACGTTGAGTTGAATGCACTTATTATAATATGATAAAGCAGCCATGCAATTGCAAGCCATCGTGCCCAGCTAATTTTAAAAAGCAAAAGGATACCACAAGCCGCCGCTGAAATTTCCATAAGCAGAACCCATATTGTTTCAAACGGCTTACCAGAAAACTCGTTTACATGGTATGCAAACCCTATGCATCCAACAAGAATAAATAAAGTGGAAACGATAATAACAGGAATAGGACGTTTTTTCATTACCCGTTAATTAATTTATGTTTTCATTTCAATCAGCTATTTATGTCCAAATAGTTTTGAATATTCCTTATCTGTAACCCTAATCGTAGTCTTGCGCAGGACTTAAAAATAACCGATTATCTTTTGGTATTAATAATTTGTAGTTAGAATTTTAAAAGAAAGGCACTTACGTTCAGAAATAAAAGTTTCTATCTTCAAATATACAGATATCGAATAATTTTTTCCCGGAATATAAAACAAAAAATCATCCTGTTTGTTCCTTTACTGTAAGCAGCCGGAACTGCCGTCGTGAACGGTTTCTATTGCGCTAAAACTGCGTGTAAAGCGAAAATCCGGAATGCTTGCTGTTTTAATTACTTATTCTGCCGGCCCGTTTGCTACCTTTGTAAAAAATTCTATGGCCGAAGACCTTGTGATCATAAAAGGAAATAAAGAAGAAGAATATCAATCACTGCTTCCTCAAATAAAAGGCTTACTTACCGGCGAAACTGACCCTGTGGCCAATATGGCAAATGTAGCGGCCGCACTTAAAGAGCAATTTGAATGGTTTTGGGTTGGCTTTTATGTGGTAAAAAATAATGAACTGGTGCTGGCGCCTTTCCAGGGGCCTGTAGCCTGTACAAGAATTCAAAAAGGCAGAGGCGTTTGTGGAACGGCATGGGCGCAGGCTGAAACCCTGATTGTGCCTGATGTTGCAAAATTTCCCGGCCATATAGCCTGCAATAGCTTGTCAAAGTCAGAGATCGTGGTGCCTCTTAAAATAAACGGCGAAGTGGTTGCCGTTTTAGATATTGACAGCGAAGCATATAACTTTTTTGATGATACCGATAAGAGATATCTTGAAGAAATTGCGGGGCTGATAAATTTTTGAATTATTGCTGGCCAAATCCTGAGACATTTATTGTCCGTGTTTACTTACTTCTTTTGGAAATTTATCGGCAATCAGGTTTAGCCTGATATTGTGTTCCAGGTAGGCTTTGAGTCCATCTAAAACCGTTGTAAAACCTCCTGTGCTGTCCTTGATTACCTGGATTAAATCATTTCCTGTCTCTTTGAAACCGTAGTTTTTAATGACAACGTAAGTTGTATCGGCTGTCAATGAGGTAAACTCGTAATCAACTGTGGTCGCAGGGTCGCCCCATTCTGTTGAAATAAGTTTGTCAGCGATAATTTCCTTTGTCAATACATCGGTGGTAATGCCATACATTTCCCATTCCCATTTTACTGTTTTCCCCACTTCCAGTTGCCCGCTTGATTTGGTAAACCAAAAGTTAGTCGTAATTGCCGGGTCAATGAATGCCTGGAAAACCTGTGAAACAGGTTTTCTGATTAGCATTTGTGTTTCTACGGTGGCAAATTTTAAGTTACTGTTCATTTTGCTTATTTTTTTCTAAAAAATCTTTGAGCGAAATATTGATAATATGATCCCAACCCGCCTCAAAGTTATGAAGGGCGAAATCAGGAATCGGAGGAAACGTTTCAAATCCCGTATGAGTTAGTTTTAAACGTGTTTTTTTATTTTCTTCAAACAATTCAAATGTTACATAAGTAATGCCTTCGTAGCCCTCATACCGCCAACTGTAAGTAAGCTTTTGTCCGGGAATAACTTCGGTAATTTCACACAGGTGTTTGTATTGTGTTCCGTCCTCTGTACCGCCCATAAATTCAAACTTAAATCCCGGCTCTGTTTTAAATTCAGCAAGGTTAAAGTACCACTGTTTCATCGATTCTTTTTCGGTAATGGCCCGCCACACCGATTCTTTGTCTGCATCAAAAATACGCTCAACAATTACGGTTTGTTTTTCCATTTTTTCTTATTTTTTATTTTGTAAAACTTTTTCCAATTCGTCAAAATGTACTTCCTCATTTTTGTGGAAATGGCTTTCGTTCCTATGCTTAACTGAAACAAATTGCTTTTGAGCTGAACTCATATTATGTTCAACTATCTCAAAGTAATAATGAAAATCCGAAAAAGAATATGATTTTGTATTTGCAAGTAAAATATTTCTAAAAACAAATTTATGATCGGCCGCACCGTTAGTTATTCATAGGTGCACTATGCATCCTAGTCATAAGGAATGTAAGTATGGGAAAAAGTCTTTGAAGAAGCCTATAAGAATCAGGAAAGTTGCGTCAATGATAAATCAGGCGTTATGTATTTAAGCGGCTTTTCGACATCCAACGGAATTTCTATATTTAATTCGCAGCCCTCACCCGGCGCTGTAAAAATTTCCAATTCACCATTATATAATTTTACACGTCTTCTCATATTTGATATTCCAATGCCTCCTTTTACCCCATTGATATCAAAACCAACACCATCATCGGCAATGCGCATTTTAATTTTATTGTTTCTAACAATCAAATCCACTTCGATTCTTTGGCAACATGCATATTTATGAATGTTTCTCAATTGTTCCTGCAATATTCTGTAAAGGTTCAGTTGCAAATCCCTGCCCATATTTATTTTCTCTACGGCTTTATCAAAGTATAAAGAAACGTTATGCTTCTTTTCAATATTGGTATTATTTAACAACAATTCAAAGGCTTCTTCAAGTTTGGTATTATTAAAAAACGCCGGAGCCAGTGTGTGAGAAAGATTGCGAATTTCCCGGGTAGCCAGGCTGATATATTCTCTTGACTTATTAAAAAGTTCCTTCCCTGACGGATTAACGGATTTGGACAAAACTCCAAGAGTTATATAAGTACTTGCCAGGATTTGGCAAATATTATCATGAAGTTCTGCGCCGATTTCATAACGTTCGTTTTCCTGCGTTTTGATGATCGCTTTGTTTAGCTGTTGCTCCATCCTGTTTTTTTCGGTAACATCAGTTATAATGGCCAGGTGATATTTTTTTTCATTCATCATTACAAAATTACTTTGCACTTCCACCTCTATTATCTTTCCTGACTTTGTCTGATGGTTGAACTGCCCACTCACAAAATTTTCCTTCCCATAATATTTTTCAAGTGCTTTCCTCGCTTTAGCTACCTCTTCCGGAGCTCGTATTTCCATCACAGTCATATTTAAAAATTCTTCTTCGCTATAGCCATAAAGATCAATTGCTGCTTTATTTACCTGCACAAACCGGTAAGTATCGGGTTCAAACAACCAAATTGGTTGAGGATTAAGCCGGAACAATTCACTATATCGTTTCTCCGATTCTGCCAACTGAATATGGGTTAATTTCCGGTCGGTAATATCTCTGAAATACACGGATAATCCACTATCAGTAGGATAAGCGCTTATTTCAAACCACCTCTTTAAATCAGGATAAAAATACTCCAGGATAGCCCGGTTCTTAGTTTCTAATAATCCGTGGAATTTATGGTATAAAGCGGTTCCGACGGTACCAGGAAAAATATCCCAGATATTCTGCCCCAGGGTTTTATTTCTCGGAATGGCCAGCATTTTTTCGGCTTCTTTATTCCAATACTTTACTATCCAGTTATTATCTACTCTAAAAAAGCCATCTCCAATACTTTCCAGGATGGTATTTTTTTCTTCGTAAAGTTTTAATATTTCTAATTCTGCTTTTTTCCTTTCATCGATATCCTGGAAACTGCCGTATATTTTTTTGCATTTGCCATCTACTATTTCGGCTTCGCCAATCGTTCTTACCCATTTTAAATTTCCTTTGTGCGTATATATTTGAACATCTTCCTGCCAGGAAGTTCCATATTTAGCAGCGTCTTTAACGCGGGCAATTATCGTCTCTTTGCTGTATCCTTCCTTAAAGTAACTAATTCCTTCACGTAGAGTTGGCTCAAAGTTTTCAGGGGTTTCACGGATTTCTTTGGTAATTTTTGACCAATAAACTGTTCCGTTTTCTACATCGATCTCCCAACTTCCAATGCGTGCAAGCCTGTTTGCTTTGTCTAATAAGCGCAACAGGTTCTTTTTTTCGCTAATATCCTGAACAGCACCGATCATCCTGGCTGCTCTCCCGTTTTTGTCCCTTATAATAATGCTTCTGTCTAATACCGATGCGTAACTTCCATCCATCTTCCTGAACCGGTACTCGTTTATCCATTTAGAAGCAGATCCCTTTGCAATGAGATGTATTTCATTCATGATGCGGTCATGATCTTCAGGATGAACATGATTTTTCCAAAAATCTTTATCTGCCAAAGTTTTGGCATCATATCCAAAACCTCTTATAAATCCTTCGCCCCAGTAACAGGTATCATTGATATAATCCCAATCATAAACCGCATCAAAAGTGGCCTGGGTGGCATACTTGTATCTCATGTTGCTCTCTTCCAAAGCCAATTTAAGCAACTTTGAGCTGGTAATATCCTGTATCGTTCCTTCAAAAGCTATCGTTTCACCCTTGTTGTTTTTTACTAATTTACCAAATCCATGCATCCATTTTTGTATACCACCATCCTGGATGATACGAAATTCTATATCCAAATCTTTTTCGCCGGCTAAAACAGCAAGCCTTTCAGTTTCAAACATTTCACGATCATCAGGATGAATGGCATGGAAAAACAATTCATAGTCCAAAACAGAACCAGACTTTATTCCCACTAAATTATGTGCTTCTTCAGACCAGAATACTTCATTTCCAACAAGGTCTGCCTTCCAATATCCGATTTTGGCAATTTGTTCCGCAGCTTTCAATTTTATTTCATTGTCTTTTAATTGCCTTACCGCATTTTCTTTTTCGGTAACATCAATAGAAGTATGAATGATATATTCAATTTCGCCGTTTTCAGATAGCACCGGAGTGCTTTCACATTCATAATATCTTTTCCCGTCTTTATAGTTGTTAGCCAGGCAACCCAGATTTTTATTGACCAATATTTTATCAGGCAGTTTGGAAGAAAGAACTTTTTCCAGGGATTTCCGCAAGTCAGCATTTTCCTGGTTTTTATCTTTCAAAACAGGAGAGAAAGCGCTAAATATACTTTTACCAATAATTTCATTTTCGTGGCTGTTGCTATTCTTTAAAAAAGCCGTGTTAGCGGCTGCAATTGTAAAGTGCGGATAATCAGCCGATACCACCAACATAGGCAAGGGAGTAGCCTTCAAAACCGAAAACACAGCGTTCGCATTCATCATAAGTGTGGTTTAACAGGTGCAATTCGTAAACGAATTGCAATCTATAACGAAAAAAAACGGGCTAAATTGCCGCAGTTAGCGGTCGTAATGTCCTTATTTCATGACATAGGAAATATAACGATTATGAGTAATCCGAAACCTAAAATTTGTCAGTCGCGGGTTTTTGTCGGCAAACGAACCTGCCTACCAGTAGGCAGACAAATAATCAACTTTTTTATTCTATGTCTAATCACCTTTGAATCTATCTTCATCCAAAAAATTACAAGATGATCTTGATTAAGAAAATAGCGGCAGGATCAACCATCCCAATTTATCTTTCGAGGTTTTTTCTATATTCTTTTGGCGATACGCCCACTTTTTCTTTAAACAATTTTGAAAAGTAAAAAGCTGATTCAAAGTTCAAACTAAAGGCTATTTCTTTTATTGACCGGGAACGGTTAGCAAGAAGCATCTTTGCTTTTTCAATTTTTAACTGAATCAGGTATTGATGGGGAGCAATACCTGTATAGGTTTTAAAAGTCTTGCGAAGCCATGCATAACTGACGCATAATTCATTGGCTACCTTTTCTATATTAATGTCCTGCTCAATATTAGTTCTGAAAATAATCCTGGCTCTTTTGATGATAGATTCGGTTATTTCTTCTCCTGTATAAAGCTTTTGTTTCCCCAACGAATGGACTTCACCCAGCAAGTGCATGACAATGCCGGATACCAAAGGCTGATACCCTGTTCTTTCTTCTTTGGTAATCCCAATAATATTGGTAAATAATTGAATTACTTCCTCGGATAAACCGATTTCCTGAACAGCGTTTTTTTTTGAAAAAAAATGTTGGTGAATTATATTTTCTATAATTAGTCCTTTAAATCCTACCCAGAATTCATCCCATCCTGTTCGCGGATTCGGTTTGAACCGATGCCATTCGCCAGGAAATAAAAATATGATGGTGCCTTCCTTTATTTGTTGTTGCCTGCAATTGGCGGATTCAAATAAGCCATTCCCCGCAGGGATATAAATGATTTGATACTCATCCAAAATTCGCCCTTTGCTCCAATTGAAATAATGGTGAACAGGGTGTTCTGGCGCAGGATAATCAACATGCGCCTCTATCCTGTTACAGCCTGCACTCAGCACATACAGGCCCCATTTTTCATCTTCCGCACTTGTGGGCAGGTACTTATAATAATTAGTCATAAACTTAAAAATGGATTAATATACCGTAAAACCAATAAAGTTACCCGTTTTATGTGGTATTAAGATGATGAAGAATGCTCTGTTATAATTGCAATTTAATGGGTAGAAACAGGTCAGAATCCTAAGTGCCTGCTACGTCCAAAATCTACATGCGAAATATCAGTTTGCATATTTATTGTGTAAATATTATCAAATAGATTCGTTGCTGAATTAGGGAACTCATTATTAAGTATTGCTTCTGGTTCACTTATCAACATTAAAAAATTGCGTCGTAGGGCAAGAATTGAAGATTTAAATCGGTAGCGGTTTCGTCAGTTGGAGAACAAAGACTGGTTTAAATAATAACTATCAAATAATCTTTAAATAATATAGTATTAAGCTTGGTTGACTCCCGGGGTAACGTGGCATCTTTTGAAATTTTTTGCATCATGACTATAAAATTGATCTGTCTTCTATAAGGCTGTCTATTTTATATTTTATTGTTTGACTCGACAGCGGTGAGGCACCGGAGACTGTTCATGCTAAATACAAAAATGGCTTAATTGCCTTTCGTGATCTGATAACTAAAAAATATGATTGACTCTTATTTTCTCAAATTAAAAATGATTCCAATGTCAAAAATCCCATTACGTTTTTTACAACATAAACAGAAAGCGTTCCTGTTTATGCTCTCGATCTTTCTGGTTTCATTTTCATTTGCACAACAACGGATAACTGTAAATGGAAATGTGGTTACAGAGAATAACGCTCCTTTAGCTGGCGTATCGGTGAATGTAAAAGGCACTACAACTGGTACAACTACAGATGCACAGGGCAACTTCACTATTGAGGTGAAAAAAGGTGCTACCCTCGATTTGTCATTTGTTGGCTACGAACCCAAACAAATATTGGTAAATAATGAAAAGGACGTGGCTAATATTTCAATGACATCTAAAACCTCAGCGTTAGGGGAAGTGGTAGTGGTTGGATATGGCACCCAGAGTAGGAGAAACGTGACGGGCGCTATCTCTACTGTGGACGTTTCAAAATTAAAAGATATTTCTTCCGCCAACGTGACAAAACTGCTTGTAGGGCAGGCGCCGGGTGTAACCGTAAAACAAACCACCGGTTCTCCCGGAAGGGAATTCCAGGTAACTATCAGGGGTACGGGTTCTTTAGGAGCAGGAAGTGCGCCGCTATATGTGGTAGACGGATTTCCGGTCGGTACATCGGTTGGCCAAAACCTGGATCCTAACGATATTAAAAGTATAACAATCCTGAAGGATGCCGTATCTACGGCTATTTACGGAGCCAGGGGTTCGAATGGTGTGGTGTTGATAACTACAAAAAATGCCAGAGCGGGTGAAGTTTCATTAACAGCTACAGCAGATTACGGCATTCAAAATATACCCGATTCAAGAAAGACAAAAGTATTGAATGGTGTGGAGTTCGCCCAGTTCAAAAAAGATGCCTTTATGGATAAGATCAGGTATTTTGATAACAGGGAGCCCACCATTGATGAAGTGCCTTTAGATTACAGGTTTCCCGAGCAAACGAAATATTCTACTAACTGGTTTGATGAGATCCTCAATCAAAATGCTGCCTATCAGAATTATAATATAACATTGGCCAACGGGAAAGGTGCTATTCACTCTTTAGTTTCCGCTGGATTTCTGAACCAGGAAGGCTCCCTGATTAATACGGGCTATAAGTTATATTCGGCAAGGGCTAATATCGGGGGACAGGTTAATAAATTTATTACCATGGGTCTAAACCTGGATGGTTCCTATTCTACGCAAAAGCAGGCCAACGCAACAGAAGGGAGAGACCAGATTGTGGGAGCATCCCTGATTATGGATCCAAGAGAACCCGTGTATAATGAGGATGGCAGCTACAATAATTATATCGGCGGCCATGATGGTGTTTTTGGCTTTTACAATCCCGTGCAGCTGTTAAAAGAGGCCCCCAGGCGTTATACCAACACCAATGTAATTGCAAATGCATTTTTAGAATTTACTTTCTTAAAAAACTTTAAATTCAAGCCGACAGTTAATGCAGGCATTTATAATGGGTCCTATAAACAATTTGTTCCTTCAACTATTTCCGGTGAGAATGCCCCTGCGCCCAGGGATGCGCGCGAAAACGATTCGTATTCCAACAGAATAAATATCTCCACTGACCAATTGCTCACTTTTAATAAAGATTTCGGAGATCATCATCTGGATGTATTGGCCGGTTATACTGCCCAGGAGGAAACCGTAAAAGATCTCTCCGGGAGCGGCAATCAATTTCCGGACGACCTCGTCCCATTTCTAAACTCAGCTATCATCAAGTCTTCCGGTTCTGACGAATATGGATGGAGCATGGAAGCATTTTTTGGCAGGGTTAACTATTCATATAAAGGACGGTATTTATTTTCAGGTACCTTCAGAAGAGAAGGAAGCTCAAGATTCGGGGCAAAGAATAAATGGGGAAATTTTCCTGCCTTGTCAGCAGGGTGGAGAATATCAGATGAGCCTTTCATGCCTAAAACTTCATGGTTAAACGATCTTAAAATTAGAGGTAGTTGGGGAAAAACAGGCAATAATAATATCGGAAATTATTCCAGCTTATCGTTTATGAATTCGTCGAATTATGTATTTAATGATAATTATGTAAGTGGCCGTGTAATAAGCTCTTTTGCCAACGCTGAATTAGGATGGGAAAAATCTACACAAACAGATGTTGGAATAGACTTATCTGCATTTAACAATCACTTGACTTTTTCTGCCGAATATTATGACCGGATCACCAGCGATATGCTCTTGTCTGTTCAATTGCCAGCCATATCAGGTTTTACCAGCACTTTGGGTAACGTGGGGAAAGTGCAAAACAGAGGATTAGAATTTTCGGCTGGCTACAGAACAACGATAAATTCGTTTACTATTTGGGGTAATGGAAATATCTCATTTAACCGGAATAAAGTTTTGGCTATACGGGGCGTTAATGATGAAATTTGGAACGGAAGCTTCTATTCAGATTATAATGTTTCCAAGGTGGGCCGCCCTATAGGTATGATTTACGGATTCAGAATGATGGGTATTTTTCAGAACCAGGCGGAAATTGATAAATGGCCAACACAGGATGGAGCTATTCCCGGAGTTTATAAATACTGGGATGCCGATGGTAATGGTGTGATTTCTTATGACACCAAAGACATGGTAGAAATAGGGAACCCGTGGCCAAAATACACATGGGGATTAACAGCCGGGGTTGATTATAAGAATGTGGATCTTAGTGTTATTCTCACCGGCGCTGCACATTACGATAATTTCAGAAACATAGAGGCATCTACCCTGAACATGGATGGGGTATTTAATGTGCTGGAGGTAAGCAAAGACCGCTTCAGGTCAGAGACACAACCCGGCAATGGATGGGTAGCAACTACCAACACATGGAAGTGGGAGCGCGAAAGTAATTCCAGGTACGTGTATGATGCGACCCATACCTGGGTGAAAAATATAAGTCTTGGTTATACTCTTCCCAAATCAGCATTGCCTGTAAGTAATTTACGAATATATCTTAGCGCGGACAATCTCTTTTTAATTACAAAGTATCCCGGTAATAATCCTGACATAGACAATAACGGAGGCATTAATCCCGGATTCGATGATGAAGCTTATCCGGTTGGCAGAACTTTTTCTATTGGCGCCAACTTAACATTTTAAAAAATTGAAAAATGAAAAAGAATATATTTTTTATACTAAGCGCAATTATTTGTTTGGGAGAACTTTCCTGTAATAAGGATTTTCTTTCTAAAACAGATCCAACGAGAGTCGGAGCGAATGCGTTTTACAAAGATGAAAAAGAACTAGAGCAAGCTGTGAATGGAGTTTATGGCCAATTACAGGGTATCATTAACAATCAATGGCTATATAATGAGCTGCCGTCTGATAATACAACTATCGATTTCAATCCGGGCGATCGCGGGCAGGCACCATCAATTGAAGCGTTTGAATTCTGGACAGTAAATTCGGGAACAGGCAATATTAATAGTATGTATGTCAGCTATTATAATGCGCTGTACAATATAAACAATGCGCTGGCTAAATTAAAAAACGCTACTACCATTGCTGACTCAGTAAGTGCAAAATTTGAAGGACAGCTTAAGTTTTTGCGCGGCTATTATTATTTTGAACTGACACAGTATTTTGGCGACGTGATATTGATCACAGAGCCATTAGAGGTTCCTTCAAAAGCATGGGACTACCAGCGAGTGCCACAGGCGCAGGTATATACTCAAATTGAAACCGATCTTAAAGATGCGGCTTCGATGCTGCCGGTAAAATATACAGGTGCAGATATAGGCCGCGTTACTAAAGGCGCAGCGCTGGCTTTGTTGGGAAAGGTATATCTCACTGAAAAAAAATATCCGGATGCAGTCACTACACTTCAACAGGTTCTTCCGCTTGGGTATTCTTTAGTACCTGATTATGCTGATGTCTTTGATCCTCAAAAAAAGAATGGGCCTGAATCTATATTTGAAGTTCAATACCAGGGCGGGAATGATCTGGGTGAGTGGAGCAGTTTCATTTATACATTTGCCCCCCGCCTTTCCAAAGATGCAGTTACCGGATGGCCGCAAAGCAATCCGGGAGGGTGGAATATTCCCACCAACGATATGATTGCTTCTTATGAACCCGGTGATTCAAGAAAAGCCGCCTCTATTGGGCTTGATTTTAAAAGCCCTATTACAGGAGACGTAGTTCCTTACATAAAAAAATACGATCATCCCCACGCTATTTATGGGCGCACAGACGACGACTGGCCTGTGTTGCGCTATTCTGATGTATTATTAATGCTGGCAGAAGCAATCAATGAAGCAACAGGTCCCACTACTGAAGCTTTCGGTTACCTGAACCAGGTACGCAAAAGGGCTGATCTTCCAGAGGTAAGCGGACTTGACAAGGAAGCATTCCGTGCCAAAGTACTCCATGAAAGAAGGGTAGAGCTTGCTTTTGAAAACTGGCGCTGGTTTGATCTTAAACGAACCCAAACACCTGATCAGCTTGCGCAGTTTCTAAATGCCTATGGCGCTGTTGAAAAAGCGAATCCGACTGTATCCCGCCAGGGTACTCCTTATTCCAGCGGTGACTATGTATTTGAATCCTATGAAGCTTTGTATCCCATTCCAAACAATGAAATTCTTGTTAATTCTAAATTGACACAAAATCCCGGGTATCAATAGGAACGAAAAGTGGAAAAATGAAGGTTGAATACCGATTAAGGTAATAATTGAATCAATGACTCCTGGATCCCTTAGAAGGGGATTCAGGAAGTTATTAAAATTTAAATACCATGAAAAAAACATACTTATTTAAGTCTTTACTACAAACTTATGCAGTGGTTTTGCTGCTTTTATCATGCCAGTGCCTCACCGCTCAAAACACGGTTGATTGGGGCAAAACTATCAGCGAATCGAAGACTACTCCTACTTTGCAAGTGGTGGTAAACCCGATGTTATTGCGCAATTCTCCTATCCATCAGGGGAGCTTCAATGCACTAAAAAACCTTAAAGCTGATTATGTTCGCTTTGTACCCTGGTTTCCTTATCCACATATGGCGGTAGCTGAATTGAAGCCACCCACTAAAACGGAAACCTTTTGGGATTTTAGCCATATTGATCCGATCGTAGAAGATTTTATGAATGCCACAAACGGACATAGCGTGGTAATGAATTTCAGCACAATTCCGGTATGGATGTTTAAAACCGAAAAGCCGGTCGTTATTCCCAGCGACCCCAATCAGGTTTTCTGGCCATACAATGAAGGAAAAGAACTGAGGGATTCTTCCTTCAAGGAATTGACAGATTATTACGTAAGATTGGTGAGTTGGTACACCAAGGGTGGTTTCACTGACGAGTTAGGAAAATTTCATCAATCTGGTCATCACTATAATTTTCCGTACTGGGAAGTATTGAACGAGCCGGATCTTGAACACAATATTTCACCGGAATATTACACTAAAATCTATGATGCGATTGTGCTTGCATTAAAGGAAGTGTCACCTGAAACCAAATTTATAGGAATGTCACTGGCCCATGAAACAGATCCTGAATGGTTCGAATATTTTTTAAACCCTGCAAATCACAAACCCAGTATTACATTGGAAGGTATCTCTTACCATTTTTATGGCAGCCCTGATAATAACAAACAACCCATAAGCACCTATCAATATTCATTTTTTAATCAGGCAAATGGTTTTCTTGATAAAGTAAGGTTCATAGAAAATATTCGGAAACGCTTGTCACCGCAGGTTTTCACTACGGTGAATGAAATCGGTAATATTTTATCGCGCGACGGAACTAATGAACAGATACCTGCTACATACTGGAATTTATCCGGGGCCATGTATGCCTATATTTATCTTGAGCTGACAAAGATGGGTGTTGACGTTGCTGGCGAATCTCAGTTGGTCGGCTATCCTACTCAGTTTCCTTCAGTGAGTATGATGGACTGGAAAAATGGAAAACCTAATTCCCGTTATTGGGTGTTGAAATTGCTTAGGGACAATTTTGGAAGTGGGAATCAATTAGTGGCTACTCATTTTAATATCCCAGGCGTGATTTCGCAAGGGTTCATTACGAAAAACGGAAACAAACTTCTGTTAATTAATAAAGAACTAAAGGATGTTCAGATTCAGTTACCAAAAAATTCTAAAGCGGTCTCTGTTAGCTATGTTGACGCCACAACAGGAGAAAACGCTCCTGCAACAAAAAAGTTAACCGGAAATACTATTAAGCTCAGCGGATTCTGCGTTGCAGTAGTTGATTTTGATAAGTAGTGTTGTTGATAGAGAATGCCAATCCGGCGAGGAGGCTTTAAGAGAAAATAAATTCTGAACTATTATTCAAACTTGTTAACAAAAAAAGGGATGGATGATTCTAAATATTTTTCCAGGAGGAATTTTATTAAAACATCTGCATTATCGGGTAGTGGCATATTAATCTCTACAAGAGTAACTGGTGATCGTACTGTTGAATCAAAATTGCCAGTTCCCGCTCCGTTGCCTCCGGGAAATTATTCGATTCTGAGTCCCATTGATTTATCTCCTGCAAAATGGATTTGGTATCCCATGTTGCGATGTCTCGCTAACACGGTAATTCTTTTCAGGAAGGTTATAAAATTAAGCGATACACCCAGGAAAGCTCTTGGCTATATTCTGGCAGACAGCCGTTATAAATTGACTGTAAACGGGAAAAGAGTGCAATGGGGGCCAGCGCCTTGTGATCCACGTTGGATGGAGGCGGACCCATTGGACTTGAAGGATTATCTTTCACAAGGTGAAAATGTGATTGCCTGTTCAGTTTTATACTTTGGTCATGGAGACGGAACTTCTCCCATGGGCATGCCTGGATTTATTTTTAAACTCGATATTGAAGAGGCCAATGGTTTCATTGTTACAACAATATCTGATGATAGCTGGAAATCCTACCTTGCGCGAAGTTGGCGTCCTGGTAATTATAAGCGGTGGTTTCTACGTTCATTTCAGGAAGAGTTTGATTCGCGTTTATATCCATTTGGCTGGGATATGCCGGGATATGCTGCAAACGAAGGCTGGGTGGCTTCAAAAATATATGGATCCCACGGTGATAAACCCTCCGTATGTAATGATACGCCGGATTACCTGTGGGAAATTTCGGGAGATAAAAATATTTGTTCCATAAGAGAACGTTCTGTCCCGCTGATGAGAGAAACGATAATTGACGGGTTCACTCTTTGTGAAGCAGCCTGGATTTTCTGGAAACAGCCTGTTGAAAATTATTTTGAATCAATCATACCAGATGCTTTCGATTACAAATGGGGGAGAGCAGCAGTAGAAATTGCACGAGGCGAATGGAGAATTAACAACGGAGAAGATAGAACCACGGTAGCCACCTTTGAATGTAAAGAACAAATGGTCGGCTGGCCGAATTTTACAATTGATGCGCCGGAAGGGACGATTGTTGAAGTGCTTGTCCACGAGTCTCATCAGCCTGGCGGGCCGGTTTTTTTGAACTCTCATTTCAATTCCTGGACCCGGTTTATATGCAGGGAAGGTGAAAACAATTTTGAAACTTTTGATTTTGAAAGTTACAGATGGATACAATTTCATATTCGAAATCATAATAGACCCGTAATTATAAAAAACATTTCAATCAGGAGGAGAATGTTTCCATGGAAACATTCTCCTGAAATATTTACTAATGATAAAATTTTGCAACGGCTTATAAATGCATCGATAAATACATTGTATAACTGTGCCCAGGATACAATTGTTGATGGGATGGCTCGTGAGAGACAGCAATATAGCGGTGATGGAAGCCACCAACTTCACGCAATTTATTATGCTTTTGGCGATACACAATTACCTGCCCGTTTTGTGAACACTTTCGGACAGGGATTAGGAACAGATGGTGTTTTTATGGATAGCTGGCCTGCCTTTGACAGGCTTGCAAGAGTGATGGAAAGACAAATGCAATTGACCGGATGGGGGCCAATTGTGGATCACAGTGTAGGTTTTTGTTTTGATTCATGGTATTATTTTTTATACACAGGTAAGACCGAAGCGTTGAAAGAAACTTACCCGCGACTACTCGTCTTTTATAATTATTTGAAAAAATCCGTGAGAGAGGATGGTTTAATCCCTGTTGAAGGCCTGGGGCTGCCATCAGTCTGGATTGACCATCTGGCCTATAAAAAACAACGCCATAAGCAATGTGCCTTTAATTTATATGTAGCTGCAATGTGTCAAAATGCACTCAGTAAACTTTGCAATGAATTCGGTAACACCGATTGGAGCAGGGAAATCTTTGATTTTGGAAGAAGACTTGAAAAAGCTTGTATTAAAAAATACTGGGATCAGGGGAAAAAGGTTTTTGTGTGTAATCTTCCATGGGTACAGGAAGAGAAAGAGATACGGTATTGTGACAGAAGTTTGGCAACCTCTGTTATTTATAATCAATGTCCTGGTGGTAATAGCGAAAATGCAATTAAAATTTTATCCGAGTGCCCGGAAAGTTTAGGCCTTTCCTATCCTTGTAATTCCATTTGGAGATATTGGGCACTGGCAAAAGCGAAGACTATTCAAATTGTCATAAATGACTTTAGAGAACGTTGGGGCCGCATGGATTCAGTGATTGAAAATAATACGCTGCAGGAATTTTGGGAGGTGACTCATGATTCAGGTTATCAATGGAGCCACTGCGCAGTCGCTCCGCTAATAATGATGTACCATGGAATATTGGGAATCGTTCCTGTAAAACCGGGATTTGAAAAATGTAAGATTACCCCTCAGCCAGGAGATTTGGAAGAGCTTAAAATGCTTGCACATACGGTAAGAGGCGTTATACAATTTGAGATGAGCGGAAAAAAATTTAACCGGATAATCACGATTACCATCCCGGATGGAATGGATTGCGAAATAGTTCTGGATGAGAGGGAAAAAGTTGAACTGAAAATGGGTAGCGAAAGTGTGGATAAAGGCCAAATCGCATATAGACTTCCTACGGGAAAGAAGTTGAAATTCCATCTAAGATATTTATAAAAAAAGCACAAGTAAAATGGTTTGAAAATAATATTTGTATGGGAAAGAATAATGGCAGCAAACTAAATAACAAAAAGCGAATTTATGGATAGGCGATCATTTTTAAACCAGGTAGGAATTAGTTCATTAACTGTGGCCTCGGCCGCTGTTGGCATCAATAATGCGGCAGAAGCAGGAAATACATTTGTAAGCGAGGCTTCAAAGTCTGTTACTCCTAAAGAAGGCCCTTTAAGACTTTCAGATGATTTGACTAAAATGATAACTGACCCATCATTGCTGCAAAAGCCGGACAATCTTCTCGTAGCCTGTTATACCTTTCCCAATTATCATCCATCAGCTATTCATAATAAATTATATGGCCCCGGATGGACTGAATATAATCTGTTGCGTCCGGCACGCCCCTGGTTTGAAGGGCACCAGCAACCCAGAGGCCCGCTGTTAGGTGAACTGGATGAAAGTAAACCTGGAACGTGGGAGAAATATAATACAATTGCCAGGCAGCACGGTATCGACGTTTTAATTTGGGACTGGTATTGGTATGATGGCAAGCCAGCCTTGCACGAAGCGTTAGAGAACGGATTTCTTAAAGCGTCCAATAAAGACGATGTAAAATTTGCCTGCATGTGGACTAATCATCCGTGGTATATCCTTTTCCCAACAATGCAAACCAACGGTGTACCCAAATATCCACCCAGTTATGCTCCCCCGGATAAAGACCTTGACACCTGCTGGGAAAGTATGTCATATATTGTTTCGCGGTATTTCCATTTGCCGAATTATTGGAAAATAGATGGTAAACCTGTGCTTTGCATCTGGGATCCTAATCACCTGGAAAAAAGTATTGGTATCACAGGTACAAAAAAATTAATTGCCGATTTAAGAGTATATGCCAAAAGCCTCGGACACGAAGGAATCCATATTCATGCATCCGGGTTTTACTCACCTAATTGCAAAGAAGAAGGATACGATACATCCGGCTCTTACAACCCGCTGGATTGGTCTGCAAGCAGGTTTCAGCCTAAAGAAAATGAAATTTGTGATTATGAAATAGCAGCAGCAGATGTGGTAACTAAAATATGGCCCGAAGAGTATAAAAAGAAGACGATACCTTATATTCCCGCTGTGGCTCCGGGATGGGATTCTACGCCACGTTACATTCCCAGGCATGCACGCCCTCAAAAACCCAACAGAGACGTTTGGCCTGGCTGCACGATTTTTAAAAATGAAAGCCCGTCAGCTTTTAAAGCTTTTGTTCAGGCATCATTTGCCTACTTAAATCAGCACAAAAACGTTCCATCTATATTAACGGTAGCTTGTTTTAATGAATGGACAGAGGGGCATTACCTGTTGCCTGATAACCGGTTTGGCTATGGAATGTTGGATGCGCTCGCAGAAGCATTAGGTATAAAAAATACGATAATGTTGCCCGGTAATCAATTGTAAAAATTATAAGTTTTTAAATGATGCTAAAAAGAAACCTGATTTTAAAATATTGCTGCTTTTTTCTTTGTATGTATTTGCCCGATTTGCTAATCGGGCAATCTCCGTATATTGATGGAAGGCCGTGGACAAACAAAAGAATTGTGTGCCAGGACTATGGTATTGTATTAAGATATGGAGACGGGCCTGATAGCTGCGATGTGTATGGTGCGAGAGAAGCCAATGTCAATAGTGAAAATGGAATGTATTATTTATTTTATGACGGTGCGGGAAAAGACGGATGGAAATCGTGTCTCGCAGAGAGTAAGGATTTGAAACACTGGGAAAAGAAAGGGGCCATTTTACAATTGGGAAAGCCTGGCGCTAATGACGCTAAAAGCGCCTCGGCCCCATGGGTAATTAAAGAAGGAAAAACCTGGCACATGTTTTACCTGGGAACACCACATACATCACCGCCGCCGGATCGTATTCCGTCTTTTCCCTACCTTACTATGAAAGCAAAATCCACTTCTTTGCAAGGCCCGTGGCTCAAGCAGTACAATGTAACTCCATTCTCTGTAAAGGAAGGATCTTTTTATTCAGTAACAGCAAGCCCCGGATTCATAGTGAAGTATAAAGGGGAGTATATTCAGTTTTTTAGCGGCGCTTCGCAGGATAGTTCGGGTACAAAGAGAACACTTGGTATTGCCACTACGAAAAATTTAGACGGTGCCTGGACAGTAAACTATAAACCTATTTTCCCAATTACCGAACAGGTCGAGAATTCTTCTGTATATTATGAACCGGGAAATAAGACCTGGTATCTGTTTACTAACCATATTGGAATTGACAAAAACAAAACAGAATATACAGATGCGATATGGGTATATTGGTCAAAAGATATTTTTCATTGGGATGTAAATGATAAAGCCATTGTTTTAGATAGTACCAATTGTACGTGGTCCAAAGGCGCTATTGGAATGCCATCAGTGATTAAGGTGGGCAACAGACTGGCCGTTTTATATGATGCTTTTGAAGGCTACAGCACTTATCACATGAGGCGGAACATTGGATTGGCGTGGATAAATATAAGTGATCTCTCAAAGCCAAAAGTTGATTAAAGCATTATACTATTGTTAGAAAAAGCTCTTTTAAAGATTCAATGTATTGCGCTTGTGAGATTTATTGGATTTTCAGATTTTAAAAATTTAACTGAAATATGAATAAAGCAAAGTTTGTCTCAATCTTATTTATAATTTTTTTATTTGGAACATTGATTCCTTTGATCGTTGCAGCTCAGCCTTCAGAAAGAAATGCGGGAGATGGCAACTTTAAATCCTTGAAGGAAGGATTTTTGTCACCGGGTAAGGAATATGGAAGTGCACCTCTTTGGGTGTGGCATACAAAGGTCACAAAAGAAATTATTGATTCCATGATGGCTGAATTTAAACAAAATGAATTCGGCGGTGTAATGATTCATCCACGTCCGGGGCTTATTACTGAATACTTATCGCCTGAATGGTTCAGTCTCTATCAATACACGGTTAAAAAAGGAAAAGAACTGGGGCTGGATGTGTGGATATATGATGAGAATTCCTACCCATCGGGTTTTGCGGGAGGAAATGTGCCTGATCAGATGCCGGAATCTTATAACCAGGGGCAGATGCTGCACTTAATAAAAGCGGATGTATTGCCTGCTGATTTAAAAGATATTTTTATTGCTTTAAAAGAAGAGAATGGAAACTTCACAGATATTACTTCCCATTTGATGCAGGAAAAAAATAAAACAGGGAATTTTTATTTGTTCCAAAAAGCGTTTTACCAGAAACAGGTAAGTACAGTTGGACCTCCGGAATTCTCTTATGTTGATCTTATGGTGAAAGGGGTAACAGAGAAGTTTATTCAAATCACCCTGAAAGGATATGAAAAAATTGTAGGTAACGAATTTGGGAAAACAATACCAGGCGTATTTTCTGATGAACCCAGCATTCCTACACAGGGCGCTGGGAATATACGCTGGACGCCGGACCTCTTCAGCAGCTTTAAAGAAAAATGGGGGTATGATCTGCAAACTTACCTTCCTTCTCTTTTTGAAGAATTGGGCGATTGGAAAAAAATAAGGCACAATTACCAGCAAACGCTTTTGCAATTATTCATTGATCGTTGGTCAAAACCCATGCATGCTTACGCTGAAAAAAACAATCTGAAATGGACAGGCCATTACTGGGAGCATGGTTGGCCCAATCCCGGAGAAGGCCCAGATAATATGGCTATGTATGCCTGGCATCAGCAACCCGGTATAGATATGCTGTTTAATCAATTTAATGAAACAAGCCCGAATGCCCAGTTTGGAAACATACGGTCTGTGAAAGAGCTGGCCAGCGTAGCCAATCAATTGAATAAAAAAAGAACATTAAGTGAGACTTATGGCGGTGGCGGCTGGGAGCTTACTTTTAAAGATATGAAGCGTTTGGCTGATTGGGAATATGTACTGGGTGTTAATTTTTTAAACCAGCATCTTTCGATGATGACCCTCACGGGAGCAAGAAAATATGATTATCCGCAGAGTTTTTCCTATCACACCCCCTGGTGGCCTTATTACAAATCACTTAATGAATATTTTAAACGATTGTCATTTGCAATGTCGCAGGGTAAGCAGATGAATGATATTTTAATTATTGAGCCTACCAGTTCGGCATGGATGTATTCCGGCCCAGGAAAGCAAAATGAAGGATTGACTTCTATCGGAAATCGTTTCCAACAATTTGTAACTACGCTTGAGAAGTCACAGGTCGAGTACGATTTAGGTTCTGAAAATATTATCAAAGATCATGGCAGCGTGCAAGGAAGCAATTTTGTTGTTGGTGAGCGGGCATACCATACCGTGGTTATTCCGCCAGGCATGGGAAATATAGATAAGCCTACATATGAATTGTTGAAAGCGTATGCAGAAGCCGGGGGCAAAGTATTATTATTTGAAAAATTGCAACGGCTTGACGGTTCTCTTAAAGATGAACTGCAATATTTTAATCAGCCTAAAAAAAACATTCTTCAGTTTGCTGATCTTAACCCCGCTATTATCAACCAGCAATTGGGTTCGGATGATTTCGAGATTCTGGCTAATGGTACAGACTCTATTGGAGGAGACTTATATCATCATCGCCGATGGATCAATGATGGGCAAATACTTTTTCTTTCCAATGCAAGCATGGTGTCTCCCTCAAAAGGCCAGGTAACAATAAAAGGCAAAGATGCTTTAGTGATGGATCTTGCCACGGGCGCGATAGAGGATTATCCCGAACAGGTACACGGCGATAAAATAGTTGTGAACTTTAATATTCCACCAGCCGGTAGTTTGATGCTTTTCGTTGCTAATAAGAAACAACAAGGAGTACGAATGTATCCTTCATTAAAAAATAAGTCAATTATTAAAGGTTCCGGCACCAAAGTAGTGCGTCCGGTAGAGAATACCCTGATGATTGATTTTTGCGATGTTCAGTTGAACGATACGCTGCTAAAAGATAAACATGTTGGTGTAGCCTCCAGAGCAGTATTTGTGCATAATGGGTTCAACCGCAATCCATGGAATCACCAGGTGCAGTTTAAAGATCACATTATTGCGCGCGATACTTTTTCTAAAGGAAGCGGATATACTGCTATATATCATTTTGTAATTGACGAACACACTGACTATAAACAATTCAGAGCTGTTGTAGAACAGGGGAATCTATGGAACCGGATCACGATAAATGGCAAGTCTGTAAAACCTGTAGCCGGCAAGTGGTGGTTAGACAGGTCTTTTGCAGTCTTGCAAATAGGTGAATACTTAAATCCTGGCGAAAATACATTGTCTCTGATTATAGATCCCATGAGTGTATATGCAGAGATTGAACCTGTATATATTCTTGGCGACTTTAACCTGGCATCAGCAGATAAAGGATGGAAAATTGTATCACCCCAGCCACTGCAATTGGGAAGCTGGAAAGACCAGGGGCTTCCTTTGTATGGGTCGGGTATCAGCTATATTAAAAAGTTTGATCTAAATAATCCGGATCACCAATTTGAAATACATTTAGATCAATGGAAGGGAACGGTAACAGCTGTAAAGGTGAATGGTGTACCGGCAGGCATTATATATTCAGAACCAAATACCTTAAATATCAGCCCGTATGTTAAAAAAGGAATTAATGAGATAGAAGTTGAAGTGATTGGCAGCCTTAAGAATTTGTTAGGGCCGCATCATAATTCGCCGCAGCCGGGTATGGTGGGGCCGGGGCATTGGTCGAATATAAAATCCTATCCTCCGGGAACAGATTATGATACGTATGACTACGGATTAATGACTGATTTTGAATTATTTAAGTACGATAATTAATATTAAATAAACGACAACTAAATTCAAGATGGCTGAAGTTTTAAAGTCGGTTTTAAAGTATGCCCTTTTCCTTCGGGAAAGGGTTGGGTGGGGGCTAACTCATCAGCAAATGAGTAAATTTTCCATTTTTCTATTTTTTATTTTTTCTTATTGCCAGGTACTGTCACAGCAACCCGTTGTATCCAACATTCAATGCCAATACCAGGTGTATCCGTTAGGTGTGGAAGACGCTTCTCCACGCCTGGGTTGGCAAATCAAATCTTCGCGCAGGAATGTGATGCAATCGGCTTACCGCATTTTGGTAGCAGACGATAAAGCACTCCTTCATCAGGGTATAGGCAATATTTGGGATTCAAAGAAAGTAATTTCTAATCAATCAATCCAATTGGTGTATAAGGGAAAAAAACTTCAACCCGGAAAGGTATATTATTGGAAAGTGATGGTGTGGGATAATCAAAATGCTGCTTCTGGATGGAGTGAGCCATCTGCATGGCAAATGGGTTTGCCTGGCAGAAAAGATTGGAAAGGGGCTCAATGGATTGCTTATGCTGAGATGCCCGATTCACTGCGTATTGTGCCGGGCATACACGGCACGGGCAATCCTGATTTAGGTGCGAGAAAAGATATATTGCCGCTGCTTCGGAAAGAATTCGTAGTGAAGAAAACAATTAAAAGAGCAACGGTCTTTATAGCAGGTCTGGGCCATTTTGATTTAAGGCTTAATGGCGAAAAAGTTGGTGATCATTTCCTTGATGCAGGTTGGACTCAATATAGTAAAAATGCCCTTTACGTAACGTTTGATGTTACCAATCAGATTAGAAAGGGCAGAAATGCCATTGGTGTTATGCTTGGCAGTGGTTTTTATTATACACCAAGGGAACGCTATCGCAAGATAACTATCGCTTATGGTTATCCGAAAATGATATGCAGAATGGCTGTAGAATACAGCGATGGCTCTCTGGAAAATATTGTAAGCGACAATTCCTGGAAAGCGGATCGCGGGCCGGTAACCTTTTCAAGTATTTATGGAGGAGAAGACTTTGATGCTACACTCGAACAAGCCGGTTGGGACTTACCTTCATTTAATGATAAATCATGGAAGAAAGCACTTGTTGTTACCGGCCCACCTTTACTCATTTCCCAAACTGCCATGCCTCTGAAAATATTAGATTCTTTTTCGGTAAAAAAGATATCACAGCCCAAACCCGGTATTTGGGTATATGATTTCCGGCAAAATGCTTCGGGAATATTTAAAATAAAAGTAAAAGGTAATAAATCCGACCAAATAACATTCAGCCCTGCAGAGCTTATTAAAGATGATGGGTTGATTACCCAGGATGCAGTTGGCGCTCCTGTTTATTTTAATTATACCCTGAAAGGAGATGGAGTAGAATCATGGCAACCGCAGTTTATGTACTATGGTTTCAGATACATACAGGTAAAAGGTGCAGTGCCAGAAGGCCAACCTAACCCGGAAGGTTTACCGGTTATTATCGGAATAGAAAGTTTGCATACCCGTAACGCTGCTGCAAAAGTGGGTAGCTTTTCCTGTTCCAATAATCTTTTTAATCGTACCGACACACTTATAAAATGGGCCATCGAAAGCAATATGGCCAGCGTTCTTACAGATTGTCCTCATCGTGAAAAATTGGGATGGCTGGAAGAAGATCATTTAATGGGGTCATCGGTAAAGTACAATTATGATATCGCCAGCCTGGGCAGAAAAATAGTGCAGGATATGATCAATGCACAAACAGAAGACGGGCTCATACCGGATATAGCACCTGAATATGTTCACTTCCAGGGCGGTTTCAGAGATTCGCCTGAATGGGGAAGCAACGGCATTATTCTTCCGTGGTACTTGTATGAATGGTATGGTGATAAGCAAGTGTTGACTGAATCCTACCCAATGATGCAACATTATGCAAATTATCTTTTGAAAAAATCGGATAATTATATATTGTCTTACGGATTAGGCGACTGGTTTGATATTGGCCCAAATAATCCTGGCGAATCGCAGTTGACCCCCAAAGGGGTAACCGCCACAGCTATTTTCTATTATGATCTTACTATTTTAAATAAAGTGGCAAAACTGTTGGGCAGGCTACAGGATGCTCAAAATTATGAGGCAACCGCTGTTAACGTGAAAGCAGCGTTTAATAAAACTTTCTTCAATAAAGAAACCAAACAGTATGCAACCGGTAGCCAGGCGGCCAATGCAATGGCTGTATATATGGACTTAGTGGAACCACGATATAAAGATGCTGTTGTTGAAAATATCGTAAAAGATATCCGGGAGAGAAAAAACAGCCTTACTGCCGGAGATATTGGTTATCGGTATGTACTTCGTGTGTTGGAAGACAATGGCAGTTCAGATGTGATCTTTGATATGAACAGCCGTTCGGATGTGCCTGGTTATGGATTTCAATTGGCACACGGGGCAACATCGCTTACTGAATCATGGCAAGCCTACCGCTTTGTATCTAATAATCATTTTATGCTCGGACATTTAATGGAATGGTTTTATAGCGGATTAGGCGGTATAAGACAAGCTAAAAATTCAATTGGTTTTAAGCATATTTATATTCATCCTGAACCCGTTGGAGATGTGACAAATGCCAAAGCAAGTTATTTATCTCCTTATGGCAACATCACTACTAAATGGAAAAAAGAAAATGGGAATTTTGAATTAAATACCGAAATACCGGTTAACACAACGGCGGTAATTTATCTTCCTGCTTCTCAAAAATCTGAGATTACAGAAAGTGGTAAATCTATCGCCAATAGAAACGATGTAAAAATTTTAAAATATGAAAAAGGAAGAGCAGTGATAGCAGTTGGATCGGGTGAATATCAGTTTCACGTAGGGTCAGAGGTAAGCCCTGTTCCTTAAAGGTATGGTTCAACCGTACCCTTTAAGGTGAACCGCAAGGGTTGTCCCACCGTTAATAGCATAAAATGAAATCATTTAAAAGAAACAAATTGTCTTTAAAAATTCTTTCACTAGCCGCCGCATTACTCCTTGCCGGTTATAGCAAAAAATCCGGTAACCCGGATATTGTTGGCGAGGCGCGAATTGAGCAGCTCAAAGCGGGATTTCTGAATCCCCCGGCTTCGGCACGCCCGGGAGTTTACTGGTATTTTATGGATGGCAACTTATCCAAGGAAGGTATGACTGCTGATTTGGAATCAATGAAGCAAGCGGGGATAGGAAATGTCATATTCCTTGAGGTAAATGTAGGAGTACCTCGTGGACCAGTTGATTTTTTAGGTGAACAATGGTATGCGTTATTTAAACACGCCGTTGATGAGTGTAAGAGATTAGGCATTAATATGACATTAGGTATCGGGCCGGGATGGGCAGGAAGTGGAGGCCCATGGGTATCGCCTGCACAATCCATGCAGCACCTGGTTTCATCTTCTATTGAGGTGTCAGGTTCGGGGAATAAGCACATCCAACTTGCTAAACCCCAGCCCATGAAACCTTATTTTGGAGAAGGTGTTTTTACACCTGGATTAAAAAAGGAATGGCAAAATTTTTATAAAGATGTAGCTGTGTTGGCATTCCCCACTACGGATACTTCTGAAAAAATATCAGATATTTATGAAAAAGCGCTCTACTACCGGGCGCCCTATTCCTCTGTTGCGGGGGTTAAATCTTACCTGCCTTCTTTAGCACAATACAAAAGTTTGCCTGCGAAGGATATCATTTCAAAAAAACAGATTCTTGATCTCACCGATAAGCTCAATCCCGATGGTACATTAGACTGGACAGTGCCCGAAGGTAATTGGACTATTATGCGTTTTGGCGTTCGTAACAACGGTGCAATCACAAGGCCTGCACCGGTACAGGGTTTGGGCTTTGAATCAGATAAATTTGATACGGCTGCATTGAATAGCCATCTTGAGGCTTATGTGGGAAAAATGCTCGATAAAATTGGAAAGCCTTATAGTACATCCTCCGGAGGCCTTAAATTTTTGCACATGGATAGCTGGGAAATGGGGGCACAAAACTGGACAGGCCGGTTCAGAGAAGAATTTATTAAAAGAAGAGGCTACGACCCATTGCCCTTTTACCCTGTATATGCGGGCAAAATTGTGGAGAGTGCAGAAATGAGTGAACGATTTCTATGGGATTTGCGTCAAACCAGCCAGGAATTAGTTTTGGATTATCACGCAGGACAAGTAAAAAAATATGCCCATCGCCGCGGATTAGGATTGTCCATTGAACCTTATGACATGAATCCAACGGCCGACCTTGAGCTTGGCGCTGTCGCTGATATTCCAATGTGCGAGTTTTGGAGTAAAGGCTTTGGTTTTAATACATCCTTTAGTTGTATAGAGGCCACCTCCATAGCTCACGTCAACGGCGTACCTGTTGTACAGGCAGAAGCTTTTACCGGCGGCCCCGAAGAAGCATGGAAGCAATATCCCGGGTCAATGAAAAACCAGGGCGACTGGGCTTTTGCTACAGGAATTAACCGGTTCTTTTATCATACGTTTGAACATAAACCACTAGCAGATTCATTAATGCCGGGCATGACAATGGGGCCTTATGGTGTACATTGGGACCGAAAGCAAACCTGGTGGCCAATGGTGAGTGCTTATCACCTCTATGTTTCAAGATGCCAGTTTATGTTGCA
This sequence comes from Ginsengibacter sp., assembly GCA_051954975.1. Classification (GTDB taxonomy): domain Bacteria; phylum Bacteroidota; class Bacteroidia; order Chitinophagales; family Chitinophagaceae; genus Ginsengibacter. The sequence goes on from JBQCHE010000005.1 coordinate 117,104, forward strand.
GCAGGGAAAAACGGTAGCTGATATTCTTTACCTGACGCCCGAAGGCGCTCCACAAGTGTTTTTACCACCACCTTCTGCCCTCACTGGCAATGATACAATACCAGACAGGAAAGGATATAATTTTGACGGATGTTCTGCGGGCCAACTATATAATGCTACCGTAAAAAATAACAGGATCGTCTTTCCTGGAGGCGCTTCATATCGTCTTCTTGTATTGCCTAATTCTAAGACCATGACACCAGCCTTACTGCAAAAGATTCAGGCACTTGTGAAAGACGGCGCTACAGTAGTAGGTGCTCCCCCAATAAAATCGCCTGGCCTGTCAGGTTTTCCCTTATGTGATCAAAAAGTTCAATCTATCGCAGAAGAACTATGGGGCACAAAAGTATCTCCGGCAAAACAAACCAGGCATACTTATGGAAGAGGAACGGTGATCTTCGGCGGCGCTTTGACGGCCCAGCAGAAGGAATCTCTTTATCCGGAATACAAACTCACTGCTGAACTGTTAGATCAAATGCAGATTCCTGTGGACTTTGAATCGACGGGCCCAATACGTTATACACATCGCAGTTTAGAAAATATGGATATCTACTTTGTTTCTAACCGTACGAATAAATCTATAAAAACCGATTGCATATTTCGAACTGCAAACGGAACTCCTCAACTGTGGAATCCGCTAACAGGCGAGACCAAGATGTTATCTGAATTTACATCCGACGGGGAACGCACAACCGTTCCTCTGCAGTTTGATTCTTATCAAAGTTTTTTTATTGTATGTTCAAAAGACAAATCTCAAACTTCACCAAAGAAAAAAAACTTTCCCACAGAGCAAAAATTAGCCACATTAAGCGGTGAATGGGCCGTATCATTTGACTCGAAATGGGGCGGTCCCGGGAAAATTACTTTTAATAATCTAACAGATTGGACTGAGCGGCCTGAACAGGGAATTAAATATTATTCGGGTATTGCCGTTTATAGTAAAACATTTGATTTCCATGATTCCCCTGGCTATAATAAAAACCGCCTTTATCTTGATTTGGGAGAAGTAAAGAATATGGCTCGCGTTCGATTGAATGGGCACGACCTGGGCGTGGTGTGGACCGCTCCGTGGCAGGTGGATATTACAGATGTGATAAGGGAAAAGGGAAATCATTTAGAAATAGAAGTAGCGAATTTATGGCCAAACCGATTGATCGGCGATGAGCAGTACCCGGATGATGGTGTCAAAGATGGTACATGGCCCGCGTGGTTGGTAAAAAAAGAAAAGCGAACCAGTGACAGGCAGACATTTACTACCTATAATCCTTATAAAAAGGATTCGCCCTTGTTGAGTTCAGGCTTGCTGGGGCCGGTAACTATTCAGCAAACTGAATTTTAGAACGGTTGCAAAACGAACGGTTAAGTTTAAATGCAAAAAATAAATTAAATGACAAAAAAAGAAGTTCCATTAAAAGTCGGTCTCTTTGGAATTGGCCTGGATGCCTACTGGGAGCAGTTTGCAGGTTTAAGGAAAAGATTGGAATCTTATCTTTTAGTTGTATCTGATAGAATAAAAGGACATCATGTAGAAATAGTTAACCTTGGATTGATAGATACCGCAGAGAAAGCTATGGAGGCAGGGCATCGATTCCGGCAGGCAGATGTGGATCTTATATTTCTTTATGTAACCACTTATGCATTGTCTTCAACTGTTTTGCCCGTTGTTCAAAGGGCAAAAGTCCCTGTCATTATTTTAAATCTTTCACCTGAGGCATCCATCAATTATGAGCAGTTCAATAAAATAAATGATCGTACAAAGATGACTGGAGAGTGGTTGGCTTATTGTTCTGCTTGCCCGGTGCCTGAGATTGCAAATGTTTTTAAAAGATCTGGCATACAGTTTCACCAGGTAACGGGTATGCTTCATGATGATAAAGAATGCTGGGATGAAATAGGGGAATGGATTGAAGCGGCAAAAGTGGTCAATATTATGGCTCATAATAATCTTGGCGCCATGGGGCATTACTACTCCGGTATGCTCGACATCTATACTGATCTAACGCTCCAACTGGCCACCTTCGGGGGACATATCGAAATTATTGAGGTGGATGAACTGTCCGCAATCCGTAAACAAATCAGCCAGGAGCGAATCGACAGTCGGGTTAAAGATTTTAATGAAATTTTTGCCATCAATAACGATTGTTCTTTAGGAGAATTGGAACGCGCGGCAAGAACCTCCGTAGCGCTTGATCAGTTGGTGCAGAAATATAAATTAGGATCAATGGCTTATTACTATAAAGGAACAGGCAATATTGAAAATGAGGATACGATGAGTTCCGTTATTCTTGGAAATTCCTTGCTTACGGCAAACGCAGTTCCTGTTGCAGGTGAGTACGAGATTAAGAACGCCCAGGCAATGAAAATAATGGACAGTTTTGGCGCTGGAGGATCTTTTACAGAATACTATGCAATGGATTACACGGATGATGTAGTATTGATGGGGCACGACGGCCCCGGTCATATAAAGATAGCAGAAGGCAAAATAAAAGTCCGGGCACTGAAAGTCTATCATGGAAAAGTAGGTAAGGGTTTATCGGTTGAGATGGCGGTAAAGCATGGGCCGGTAACTCTTCTGTCGGTTGTTGAAACCAGAGACGGTAAATTAATGTTACTGGTTGCAGAAGGTGATTCTATACCAGGCCCTATCCTGGAAATAGGAAATACAAATAGTCGCTATAAATTTAGTATTGGCGCAAGAAAATTCGTGAATGATTGGAACAGTTATGGCCCGGCACATCATTGCGCGGTAGGTATTGGACATATTGCTTCTAAACTGGAAAAATTGGGCGCCTTACTTGATATAGCAGTAGTGCAGGTTTGTTGAGAGGCTAATTTCTATGGAATAAAAATGTTTTTGATTTTTTAGTATGAAAGGTATCCTCTTTATGTAGAATCTATAAAAGCTCGGTATAATTCAACTGCGTGCGAATCATTTCCGCCATTATCTTTCACTTCTTTCTGGCGCTGCCCCGGGTAGTTTTGTGTCCTTACAAAATCAATTACCTTTAGAAACCAAAATATCCTGCCCCTTTAAAACTAAAAACAACAAAATTCTGTGGCAGATGAATTAGTAGCGATTACCGATTACATTTCTGATAATCTTTTCAAAACCTTTTCTTTTTGCGGGGGGAGACCTCCAATTCTTTTTTGTTGTACCTTTTATCTGCCAAATATTCGACTATGCCAATTTACATGGATCGCCACGATGTTTCCGAAACTGTAACAGCAGAAAACGTAGCTGAACTGCACCAGGCTGATCTGAAAATACAAAAGCAGTTTGGGTGCACAGGATTAACGTATTGGTTTGATGAAAAACGTAAAACTGCTTTCTGCCTGATTGAAGCGCCCAATAAGAAGGCCATTCAAAAAATGCACAACCATGCCCATGGCCAGGTTGCTAACAGCATAATTGAAGTGAGTACCGGAATAGTTGAATCATTCTTAGGCAGAATTCAGGATCCTGAAAAAACAGATGATACGGTATTAAATATCATCAATGATCCTGCATTCAGAACCATAATGGTGATAAGACTAAAACAATCAACCTTATTACCAAACAGTTCATCCGGGCTAAAAACATTCTTGCAAAACTTCGATCACCAGGTTATTAAGCTGCTTCAACATCATGAGGGCACTTCTGTGAAACAGACCAAAAATTATTGGCTGGTCTCTTTCAAACTGGTTTCAAATGCTGTGAGCGCTGCCTGTAAAATTCAGTTGTTGTTTAAGCATTTAAAAAAAGACATTAAAGACGGCAAGCTTACTTTAAAAATTGGGTTGAGTGCAGGAGTCCCGGTTACGGATAAGAAATCATTTTTTGAAGACACGATTAAACAGGCTGAAAGAATGAGCAAAATTATTAAGGGAGAAATTATTGTGTCATCAGAAGTCAAAGCATTATACGACAGCGAAAATCCGGTTGCCTTGAGCGAGGCAGGAAATATAATTTCTCTTTCACGATCCGACGAAAATTTTTTAACTCTTTTAATGGATTATACGGAGTCTGTGTGGAGAGATTCAAATTTGAAAGTAGGTGATTTTAGTAAGCCCGTGATGTGCAGTAAATCCCAACTCTATCGTAAAATGATAAGGCTTACCGGTAAATCGCCCAATACTTTTATAAGAGAATACCGCCTGAATGAGGCTTTATTATTGTTAAACAAAAACACGGGAAATATTTCCGATATTTCGTTTGAAACAGGATTCAGCAGCCCTTCTTATTTTTCCAAATGTTTTCAAAAAAGATATGGCGTTATGCCTTCTGATTATTCTCTTTCCAAAGTAATCTAAAAAAACAGGCTCTGTTTTTTTAATTATTTGAACCAAAATTACATTCATTTGAGCTAAAAATTACAGCCTTCCCTTTCATCAGAGTTTAGATTTGTGCAACGTAAAACGCTGAACGTACCAGTTGCAATCACCGGTAATTTCAATGGATGATTTCCGGAATGCACCTGTCTTTTATCTACTATCTCTAAAATCAAACATTATGGAAAAAACTCTTTTTGAAAGGCTTGGAGGCGCTGAAGGTATTTCTTCAATAGTTGATGATGTTGTTGATGCACATATGAACAACGTCTCAATCAGTTCAAGATTTCTGCCTTATAAAGAACAGCCTGAAAGATTAGCGGTTATCAAAAAACATACAGTTGATTTTTTCAGTGCAGGAAGTGGCGGCCCGGTCACCTATACCGGCAGGGATATGCCCTCTACACATAAAGGAATGAATATTAGTTCTGCAGAATACCTATGTGCGATGGATGATATTATGAACGTATTGGAAAAGCACAAAATAGATGAAGATTCTAAAAAGGATGTGCTGTCTGTTCTCTGGTCATTAAAGGAAATGATCATTTCCCGTTAATCACATTTTTCAAATTTAAATTATACTACCATGCCAAACCAATTAAAAGATTTAGACGAATCTGCTGTTAAAAATTTTTCCTCTCAGCTAAGAGGCAAAATTGTTCTTCCGAAAGATGCTGATTACGATGAGTCGCGCAAAGTGTATAATGCTATGATCGACAAGCGTCCGGCATTAATTGTAAAATGTGTTGACGTAGCCGACGTAATGTACGCGGTGAAATTCGGAAAGGAAAATGACCTGCTTGTTGCCGTAAGGGGTGGCGGGCATAATGGTGGCGGCCTTGGAATCTGTGATGACGGTATGGTGATTGATCTTTCTGGAATTAAATATGTAAAAGTAGATCCTGAAAATAAAGCTGTAAGGGTAGGAGGCGGTAATACATGGGGTGAAGTGGACCATGCCACGCACGCTTTTGGCCTTGCCGTACCCGCCGGAATTGTTTCCACAACCGGTGTGGGTGGATTAACACTGGGCGGGGGAATAGGTTACCTGGCGCGGAAACACGGTCTTACCATTGATAATTTGCTGGAGGCAGATATGGTATTGGCAGATGGTAGCTTTGTAACCGTAAATGCAGATCGCCATCCCGACCTATTTTGGGCCATCCGTGGAGGCGGAGGAAATTTTGGTATTGTTACTTCTTTTTTATTCCGGGCGCACGAGGTGGATATGGTCTATGGCGGGCCCACTTTATGGCCCATAGAAAAAACGGAAGAAATCATGTTGTGGTATCATGATTTTTTAGAAAGAGCGCCGGACGAATTAAATGGATTTATTGCAACAATGACAATTCCCGGGCCGCCATTTCCGGAGGCTTTGCACCACAAGAAATTCTGTGGAATTGTATGGTGCTATTCAGGGGATTTAAAAAATGCTGAGAAGATTTTTGCTCCTGTCAGGGATATGAATCCTGTATTTGAACACGTGGGGCCAATGCCTTATCCTGTTATCCAATCATTGTTCGATGGACTTCTTCCTCCCGGGTTACATTGGTACTGGAAAGCAGATTTTTTCAAAGAATTAGGGCCTGATGTTGCCACACAATATTTAAAATATGGCTCCGAAATTCCTACACCTCTTTCGCAGATGCATTTATATCCCATTAGCGGCGCAGTGAACAGGATAGATAGTTCTGAAACTCCCTGGGCTCATCGCGACGCAAAATATGCAGAGGTGATTATCGGGGTCGATCCTGATGCTGCCAACGATCAAAAAATGATTAAATGGTGCAAAGACCATTGGAATGCGGTGCATCCCTATTCTTCCGGCGGCGCTTATCTTAATTTTGAAATGAATGAAGATGGGAATGACCGGGTTAAAAAAAGCTATGGGAAAAATTATGAACGCCTGAGTGCTATTAAGAAGAAATATGATCCGGATAATTTCTTCAGGGTGAATCAAAATATTAAACCTAAGGAATAAAAGATAATCGGTATTCCGTATAATTTTTGTCCTAGCCGGGGCTGCTGCAAGCGGCTCTGTGTTAGCTACAAAATCTTAAAGGGAAAAAGCTTATCACTTTTGACTCCATCCCTTTCAAAAAAAAATTCAAAAAAGTTTCATCATAACAACCTCCGGCTTTAAGATACATCGGATGCGAATGACAGCCGATTTATAAATCCAAAAGAACTATATCCCGCTATTTAACCGTCAGGCAAAAGTTTTTGACCATGTCAACATATTCCTTTGGATGACTAAGGTGTGGCACATGACCCGCTCCTTCAAAAGTTCTTCTTTGCGCGTTCGGGAGTGTTTTTGCCAACTGGTCTAATACCATTCTAAAAAAAGGAGGACTCTGTGTTCCCTGGGTCAGTAAGGTTGGCTTATTAAAATGAGAAAGCTTGGTTGTGTCTATATATAAATTTTCCGGGTCTTTTGTTTCGTCCAGAAAAGTGGGTGCATTATGAATAAAAGTTTGTTGGATTGGTAAAGGCAATTCCTGCCAGGCGCCGGGACCGAAGGCAATGGTTTCCACAAAAAGCTTTGCGGCTTGTTCATCTTCTCCATTTTCAATAAGTGCGGTTACGGCTTCAATACGGCTGATTACTGCTTGCAGATAGGGCTGTGCTTCTGGTATGTCTTTGAGTAAGTCGAATAAAGGTGGCTCGTGTACTACTAAGCTTTTAAACACCTCCGCATTCCTGGCGGCTGCTTTTAGAGCAACGGCGGCCCCTCCGGAGTTGCCTGTTGTATGAGCAGGAGCTAAACCTACGTGCTCTACTAAGGCAATGAGATCAGAAACATCTTCCTCCATGTTGCCTTGCGCTTCTCTTCGCTCGCTTTTGCTATGACCTCTCCTGTCATAGGTAAGCACCCGGAATGTTTTTGAAAGTTCACTTACTACAGCGTCCCAATTGTGGTGGTCGCCCCAGGAGCCATGTACCAATACGAGAGGCTCGCCTTCCTGGCCGGTAAGCTCCCAATAAAGGTTCACGTCATTGATTTTATCGATGGGCATAAGTAGAGGGTTTACATCAGAAAGGAATACACTCATAAAATTACAAAAATTTCTATCTCAACCCTTCAAGAAAACACGCCGTCAATTTCATAAGTTCGGAGAGCTTTAAACACATTTAAATCTTTCTCTTTCAAAAAAAAATTTTGAAAAGAATCTACCTTATTAACTCCTCCTAAACATATAGAATGCGATGTCGGGTGTTCGCACTTATATTGATTATATTAAAAAGAAACTTTTGCTTTCTTGTCGACCCGCAATACTGACTGTTGCTGAAACCTGCTTATATACCATTTTCTGAGACTGTCAATTTGTTGTGACATTTGGCGGGAATTTTTATAATAGTATATAACAACATGGCTTGGTTCAGTTATTAACTTCTGAGTTACGGGGTCAAGCCAATTGCCGGAAGCGTCAATGACTGTGCAACCATACTTAAAGACGCTGGCCATTTGATTTGATCTGAAACTATTCCATTCCAGGTTCGTAACCATCGTGCCATCGGGTCTCATTTGCCCAAAATATAAATCAGTTTCTACCCACCGGGAACCGGAGCACGAGTACAGAAAGATGCAAGCAATTAACAGTTTGTATGGCATTGAGCAAAACCGGTTTAAGTAGGTGACAGTTTAAACATGATCCGAACGGCCATAGCTTCAAGCAGGTGGTGGCGTTTTAATGTATCTTGTGCCCCAACCGTCTTCCGAAAGTAAATAAAAAAAGTTGATTATTTGTTCGTCCGCTGTAATGCCAATTGTTATCGGAACTTGTGGCCCACTACAGTCTACTATCTTTCCTTCTGCCAGCTTATACGCCAAGACACTTTTAGACGAATACATCACCTCGAGACATTGGCCCAAACTGCAGGATGCTCAGCACCGATAATTGCACGATATTTTTGTTTGCCTATTGTCGTGTCTTTGATAAAATATATTGGTCTTAGTGTTGAAGTTTTGGTTGGCGCTTCAATTGGATTGATTATCACAACATCTCCTAAATTGTAGGAGTTGTTATCTCTTGGGGCAAGTACCGAAACCTGGCGGGGTAAATTTATATTGCTTGTCTTGCCAATTAGCAGAGCATACGGTAACCCCTCCGTGTATGGATAAGCATTATTCCTGTAAAATTGTGTAATAGTCAGCTTGAATGTGTCTGTAACTGAAATAAAATCAAAAGCCTTTATTGAATGGGTAAACTTGTACATTCCGTTGCGAAGAACATGCAGCTAAAAAAAACATCCCAAATATTAAGAGATATCTAATCATCGTAAGTTTTGATTTCCCCAACGGTCATGTATTGGCGACAGCAGGGCAATTTATGGTTTTCTGCTGAACATCAGACCAGCAAACGAATAAAAAGATGATTTTTTCATTTTAAAGAGAAAGTCCGTTGGCGCAGGCGACAACAGAAGCATGGAGGTCTGCCAGCCTTGCGCCAACTGCTTGTGCCTGCCTCAGTGTCATCAATGATTAAAGTTAACCTGGTAGATGTTTGGCCACATTTTTCCTGTCACGTAGATTTTATCAGAAACTGAATCATATGCAATGCCATTCAGAACATCAGCGCCCGCACTTTTATTTTTGGCATCCTGCGTCAAAAAACTAAAATCTAATTTTCCAACTACTTCTCCGGTTGAAGGATTGATTTTATAAATCATATCGCTCATCCAAACATTTGCATAGATGAATCCTTTGATATACTCTAACTCATTCAGGCTGTCCTGGGGTATGCCGTTTTTGGATACATGTAATGTTTTAACCGGTGTAAGCTGTTTTGGTTCGAAAAAAGTTAATTTATTGGTACCATCACTCATAATTAAACTGGTACCATCGGTTGTTAAGCTCCAGCCTTCCAAATTGTTATATTTGAATTGACCAATCTTTTTGAAAGACGTGGCATCGTAAATAAATCCTGTTTGATTCTTATAAGTAAGTTGAAATAATTTATTGTTTAGAAAGGCAATGCCTTCGCCAAAATATTTTGTCTTATCAAGTTCAATTTTTTTGGAAAATTTTCCAGTGGTTAAATTGTCTGTTCCTATTAAAGATTTTGTTTGCGGCAGGTCGTCTGGGGAACCTGTACTTTCAAATAGTTCTCCATTATGAAATAAAAATCCTTCTGTAAACAGTGCCGTGTCATGGGGAAAATAATGCGGTACTGAATAGCTGATGAGCGGAATATCTGAAGCCGGCTCCCGGACTTTCGTTTCAGCGGATTCAGAATTATTTGTGCAACTGTAAATGGTGCTTAATGTTAGCGCTCCGATTAAAATTTGTTTACTTTTAAAAAGCATGTTTGGTTGATAATTCGCATTTCCGGAACGGAACCTGCAAATTGGTTTTAGCTGTCGTAAAGTTGTTGTGGATTTTCGCCTTTTAAATCGTCAATGTGTCTAATAAGGTTGTATAAATCTTTCGCAATAGATTTTCCAACGCCCGGAATTATTGTCAACGCTTTTATGATTTGCATTGATGTCATTACAGTTTTACGTTGTCATTTTCGTCAAGTTCCCAAAACGGATTGTAAGCAACTTCAAACAAATATCCGTCCAGGTCTTTGAAGTAGCCACTGTAACCGCCCCAATAAACTTTCTGTGCCGGTTTTACGATTGTCGCACCAAGTTTTGCAACTTGTTCTAGAATGTCGTCGACTTCTTTTTCCGATTTTGTGTTGTGCGAAATGGTTAGTCCCGAAAATGTTGTCGGCTGATAGGTCAATGTCGTGTCGTCCGCAAGTTCGTGTCTTGGATGCAATGCTAAAATAATTCCGCCCAGGTCGAACAAAGCGAAGTTATCCATACTTTTATCCGACTTTTTCCAACCAAGTCCTTTTTCATAGAAGTCTAACGATTTTTGAAAGTCGTCAGTCCCAAGTGTTATTAAGCTTAATTTTTGTCGCATTGCTTTGCCGTTTTCGGTGTGTTTGTATAATTTCCAATAACGCGCTAATTTAAGTTAAAAACTTTGAGAAGGGTAGAGGTTTAATCATTTTGGAATCTTTCTCTTTCAAAAAAAATTTCGAAAATAATCTAGCTTATTAACCGCCCGACTTTAAGGTACATAGGATACAAATTACAGGCAACTGTTTTTTGCCTTTACATTTCGTTTGTTCCATTTGCAGGTTTGGGAATGGTAAAAAAATAAGCGAAAACCATTAGTGTTACAATTGCTGTCAGTGTAAACGCAGTTGCTGCACCAAACTGAAACCAGATAAGCCCGGTCAATGAGCTTGCCAGCATAGTACAAATACTTTGCAGTCCCGAAAATGTTCCGATTGCCGTTGCTGTGTCTTTTTTGTTGGTAATATTTGAAATCCACGCTTTTGAAATTCCCTCCGTCGCTGCTGCATAAATGCCATACAGAAAAAACAGGCCAAAGAATACATAAATATTTGTGTTGATTGCCATTCCGAAATACACTGCAGAAAATAAGGCAAGCCCTGTTATGAAAATCGTTTTAAGTCCAATGCGGTCCGCAAGAATACCAACGGGAAATGCAGACAATGCGTAAATAAGATTGTAAAAAATGTAAACACCAATTACTGCCGTATCGTTAAGCCCCGTTTCTTTTGCCTTAAGAAGCAGAAAAACATCCGAGCTGTTGAACAAGGTAAATACCAAAAGTCCCGCTACTAATTTTTTATAGGCCTGTGGACTTTCTTTCCAATAATGCAGGAATGCAAAAAGCGAAACAGAAGTTTTGGGTTTGTCTGTCATTCTGCTTTTGTCTTTCAGTAAAAAAGAAGCAATAACGGCAAAAAGCCCCGGCACAAAAGCAATGTAAAAAAGTGTTTTGTAATTGCCTGGATAGTAATACAGATAAACAAGGGCCAACGCAGGTCCGATTACCGCACCGAGTGTGTCCATTGACCGATGAAAGCCAAAGATTTTCCCTTTGGTTTGTGGTGTTGCTTCATCAGAAAGTATAGCATCTCTTGCACCTGTTCTGATTCCTTTGCCAAAGCGGTCCATTGTCCTTGCAAAAAATATCCAAAGCGGGTAAATGAAAACCGCCATCATTGGTTTTGAAATCGCGCTGAAGGTATAGCCTATCTGCACAAAGGGCACTCGTCTCCCCGAAGTATCGGAAAGTTTGCCGAAATAACCTTTGCTAAGCCCGGCTGTTGCTTCGGCAACACCTTCAAGTATGCCGATAAGCACCACCGAAAATCCAATCGTTTTTAAGTAAATGGGCATAATCGGGTACAACATTTCACTTGCTGTGTCGGTAAGCAAGCTCACTACTGATAAAATCCAAACGGTGCGTGTAATGTATTTCAAATTGCTGTCCTGTTTCTTTATTAGGTTATTATTCGCTTCTGTGGGCTGCCGTTGCGAATAACATTTCGGCCTTTGTGCAGGTGCGGCATTCAACATTCTGCGTTCCCGAACCGTTAGCCGAATGTAAAATAAAAAAGTTGATTATTTGACTGTTTGCTGATTGAATAACGTCTTCTCAAAAGCTGTTAGTCGGGTTTTATTGTACTATTCGTTTGCCTAAAATTTTCAAGCCCCGTTCCTGCCCGTCCAGTAGTGCGATGTTTGGAAGAGTTCCCCATTCTTCAAAGCCAAAGTGCCTGAATAATTTTAGACTTGGTTCATTGTGTGAAAAAATAAAGCCTAATAGTGTCTTAATTCCATAATCCGGGGCTTTATCAATACAATATTGCAAAACTTGTTTCCCCAGGCCCTTTCCTCGTTGCTTTGTATCTAAGTAGATGCTGATTTCTGCTGTGGCATCATATGCCGGTCGTCCATAAAAAGATTGAAAACTTACCCAACCTATTATTTGTTTTACGCTATCTTCAATAACCCAAAGAGGTCTTTTTACCGGGTCATGTTCTTCAAACCATTTCTGCCTGCTTTCAACCGAAACATTCTCGGTGTCTGCAGTAACCGTCCTGGATGGAATAGTAGTGTTGTATATTTCGACAATTCTCCCCAGGTCTGAAAGATTTGCATCTCTGTATTTTATATCAACCATGTTTTTTAAATTAACTCTCAAATTTATACTATGCTCTTATTCATCTGAAAAAAATTCCCATTACAAAGAACTTCCAAAAAAAATCCCCTGCTGCTGTTTGCGTCCCCACCAACAGTAGCGTGGAGGAATCCAGGTTAACGGCTGCTGCACTTCCTGTTAGAGTTGAATGGTCTGCTCAATTTTTATCTGCTCTAAAAATGTTTCATCGTGTGATACAACGATTAATGTTCCCTGGTATTCGTTAATGGCTGCTGTCAATATTTCTATGTTTTGAATGTCCAGGTTGTTGGTGGGCTCATCTAAAATAATGATGTCTGGCGACTGATTATGAATGGTCAGGCAACAAAGAATTAAACGCATCTTTTCTCCGCCACTCAATGCGCTACAAGATTTATCCCAATCGTTTTTGGTGAATAGAAACCGGTTAAGCCTGGTTTTGATTTCGTGTTCCTGCAATGCGGAAACGTTAAATTGCTCCGCTTGTTCATAGACGCTACGATGGTTGTCAATCAACGAATAATCCTGGTCGATGTAAACCACTTTATTGTCTGCCCGGTAAACTGCGCCTGTCTGCGGTTCTAACTTACCTAAAATTATTTTGAGCAAAGTGGTTTTGCCCGAACCGTTCAAGCCTTTCAATACAAGGCGTTGCTCGCTTGTGATTTGGAAAGTCAAATTGTCTTTCCACAGTGGTTTATGGTTGTAATTATAATTGATATCCTCTGCTTTACATAAAATTTTTCCTCTGTGTAAATAAGAATTATCAAACCCAAATTTCATTTTATCAATTCCAGGCAAAGCCGAACGTAGTTCCTGTAACTCCTCTCTAATTCCAACAATTTTCTCTGTGTGAACATCTTTCAATTTTGAGGTGCTGTTTTCTGCATTATTTCGTAAGCTGTTCATCATTATTCGGGCAACACCCGCTTTTTCCTGTTTAGCCTTTCCCCGGCTGTTCAGTTTCTGTTGCCGTTCCAAAGTTTCCCGTTCTTTTTCTTTTGCTTTTCGCAATGCTTTTTCCTTGCTCTGCAAATCCTGGTGTAAAGCATTTTGTATTTCCTTTTGGCCTTTATAAAAATCATAATTGCCGCCGTAAATTGTTAGTCCGTGATTGCTTAATTCAGCCACCTTGCCAAAGAGATTTAAAAGCTTTCTGTCGTGACTTACGATGAGTAAAGTACTTTGCGTAGACTGAATAAAACTGCACAAAAGCTGTCTGCCCGCCACATCCAAGTGATTACCCGGCTCGTCAAGCAAAACCAGTTCCGGTTGATGAATGGAAATGCCTGCCAGGAACACTTTTGTTTTTTGTCCTCCGCTCAATGTTGCCATTTTTTGCAGTAATTCTACATTGGTTAATTGCCAATATTTCAAAGCTTCGTTACAACGTTCTTCAATCGTCCAATCGTCGCCAAGCGCTGAATAATTTTGCTCGCTTACGTTGCCTTTAAGAATTTCCTGTAAAGCATTCAGTTTGTTTTCAACTTTCAAAGCTTGTGCTATGGTAAGATGACTATATTGCCCGAAAATTTGTGGAACAAACCAGGGTTCAGCATTTACAAAAAGTTTTCCGCCCGAAGGCTTTAATTCTTTTGCGATGAGTTTCAGTAAAGTAGATTTTCCTGAACCGTTGTTACCGATTAAAGCTATTTTTTCGTGATCGTTTACTGCCAGGTTGATGTTGTCAAACAACGGGGTTTTGTTGGGATGTATATAGGAAAGGTTCTGTAAAATAAGCATAACTTCTTTCTTTAAAGATGAATAAAATGGTAAAGCCGCATCATGGTTTACCGTCTTTAATTGTCTGAAAGAAATTTTATTTTACATTCTTGCCGCTTATTTTTTGGCCTGCAAATATAGAAATTATTTTGCCTGCTACTGTAACGTCCCCGCCAACAGCATATTTCCCTTCCTTTCGATCTCTCCTGCGATTTTGTATAATATTTTTTCTCTTTATTGATGATCCAAAACTATCATACTGAATTCCTTACAGGAACAATTTTAGCTGGCATCATCTTTTAGAAAATGATGAATTTAAAAAAGTTATTACCGATTCTTTTCAATGACTTGTAAAAGAAAAAAAATGTATTATAAATGCTTTTCATTATTTGAACGAAAAGATGCACGGTTGTTTTTGTTTTTAATACCTAGTTCTCTCCCCTTATTAAAGTTTATTTCTCCACTTTAATAAAAAGTCAATTATTTATTTGGAAATATCGAAAACTTAGTCTCTATTTGTAAAGTAAATCCATTCTTACGAATCCCTGCTTATTTCCACATCTTACCAAGACCTCAACATTGTAATCCAATAGCCAGTTTGAAAACTGTTTTCAATCCATTTCTTGCGAACTAATCTTTTTTATTTGTAACAATTTTGTTTGTCAATTAAAATTTTTAGTACACTGGTAATCCACTTGGTAAAAATCTTTTTACTCTTTTGGCTACCTGCTTAAGAACAACTAACGGCTGTTTCTGCGTAAAATTTTTATGTAAACATTTTGGGCATCTCAATAGAGAGGCATCAATATGCTTTAAAAGCAATAGCCAGAATGATAAATTAAAGGGAAAGAAAAAATGTTTCAATATTTTTCTTGTTTTTAATTAGAGCTGATTTTCAATTATACATTATACATATTTATCAACGATTTCTTCAATTATTATTTTAAAATTTAAAACAAAAACAAATGAAAAATTTAAAATTCCCTCTCATTGCCGTGTTCATCACAGCTCTGTTCACAATTGCCTTTATCGGTTGTAAAAAAGACAGCTTAACACCTTCTGTAACAAGCGATGCGAAAGGCGGGGGCGGCGGCGCTCCTGGTGCACCAGTTACAGCTCCTTACACAAACATCAGTTTTAATCCAAATCCAGGCGTTGTAGGCCAGCCATTTACCGCAACTGTTTCCTTAGACCCGGTCGCAGATTGCGGTTATGTTGAATTGGATCAGGCACAGGATATTCTTACCGGCGACCCTGCTCCGATGGCTGCTGTAGCTGCAGGTACCGCCACCTGGGTTAATGTTGCGTCAGTAACTCTTCCGGGTACATTGCCTTTGACTTATACCTACACACCAACAGTTGCCGGCCAGGTGGGATATCGGGCACATTATGAGCCGCGCGGAGGACAATGCGGTTACACCGGCAGGCCCGCTGTCGCCGTAGATGCAACTATAGGTGGCGACTGCTTAGAAGGGCTTTCTCCCCAATTAGCAGGAGCGGTACCTTTAAGCACAGATGCGAAAGGCACTACATGGCAGTTTACGGTTATATTCCATTTGAATACCTGCACCAATGGATATGTGGGCAAATTACAAGGTGGATTAATTTCCGGCTCTACAGTGGTTTCAGCATCTCCTTTGGGTTATACAACTTCATCCACAGCAAAAAGTAATGTGCTTACCTGGTCAAACGTAAGTGATGGCGATTATACTATTACTTATACTGTCCGTTTAGCCACTGGTCAAGACATTCCAATTACCGGAGCATGGTCATTTAAATATCCCGGTGGACAATACGGATATACAGATCGCGTATTATTTTCTTTTTAAGTTTACCGATTTTTCTACAAAGCCGTGTCCAAAGAAAGGCACGGCTTTTTTATGTTTATTCATGCCTCATTCTTAAAACGCAAATATTATTTCTATACTATTCTTTTAACTGGATTAATCCAGTATTTTTATCAACTGTTTAATTAAATCAAGATGTGTAGCAGGAAGTGTATTTATTTACTTATTTTCATCGCGATTACTTTTACCGCCTGCCAAAAGGATCCGGTTATTTCTAATCATGACTATAAAACCCTCGGAATTTCCGCACACGATTTTCTGTCTTCGTCTGTTTACACGTCCCTTCAAATTCAAATTAGCTATATGCCCGGCTTTCAGCCAAGCCCGCAAACGATCGATAGCCTCACTTCTTTTTTAAATACTTATCTCAATAAACCGCAGGGTATCAATATTTCCGAAAAGCAAATCGCTGCAAGTAGCAACGAGAGCCTGACATTAGATGAAATTGTGGAAATTGAAAAAAAAAATCGTACCGTATTCACTAATGAAAATATAATTGCTGCCCATATTTTAATAACTAATGGACGTTATACCGCTAATGACGTTTTTGCAAAATCGTATTGGAATACTTCCTTATGCCTTTTCGGAAAAGCAATCAACGACAACTCAGGAAACGTAGGGCAGATTTCAACAAGTCAGTTGACAACTATCTTATTGGAGCATGAATTTGGGCATTTACTCGGGCTCGTCGGACAAGGAACTCCTATGCAGGCTTACCATAAAGATGCTGCAAATGGAGCTCATTGTGACAACCGCAATTGCCTGATGTATTATAATGTAGAAACTAATAATCCGGGTTCTACCAACATTCCGGAACTAGATGCAAATTGTAGGTCAGACCTGAAAGCGAATGGTGGAAAATAATCAAACCGCACCCCTTGAATCACGTTTCCGATGTTAGGAAGATCATTCAAAGGAAGCCGGACTTTTATAAAAAACCTAAAGATTTAGCGTTCAGAGTAACCGCACGAACCCACCACATTCGCATGAAATAACGGGGTTGAAGTACATTTCAAATTGTTCGTTGTTGCTTCCTGATTACCCTTTCTGCGACATTTTTTCACATTTTTATAAATACTGCTGCCGTTAAGTTTGCGTTTCTATTCTGAAAAATCTGATTATCCATGAAAAACAAACTCCTTTTTGGTTGCCTTGTATCGATGCTCTTTTGTGCATGCAATAAAGAAATAGTACGCCCTCAAAGCACTGATGATAAAAAACAAAACCCATCTTCTTCCTTTCTTAAATACACAATTCCGGCAGGAAAACAGTATTGCGACCAAAATACCTTTTTGCCGGTAAAATTGCAGCAACTCACTTTTATCGTAAAATTTGACAGTTCTGCCATCTATAAAACCCGCAAGGCTGAAAACCAGTACGATATCAATAAATTATTTGGCTTTAGCGATAACAATACCACTCATCACGAATTCAGCGCGCGCTTTGGCTGGCGGTGGAGCGATGATGCACTCCGGCTTTTTGCATACAATTACAACAATGGGAACAGGAGTTTTAAAGAATTGGCAACGATAGAAATCGGGAGACTATATACCTGCTCCATCACGGTTGACGACAGCGTATATATTTTTGAAGTGAATGGCGTTGAAACAAAGATGCCGAGAGAAAGTGCCACCCCGATGGCGGAAGGATACCAACTCTATCCTTATTTTGGCGGTGACGAAACAGCACCTCACGATATATTTATCTGGATTGAAAAGTTGTAAAAAATATTTCGCTTATAATTTCCAGGCCTTGTTATCGCTTCTTTGAAATCCCCCCGGTTAATGAAGTTATAATGGCGCATTCAGTTTATTTTCGGAAACGCCGGTTAATTCCACGAACGCCTGAATGAATTGGATAAAATCAGCTTCAATTTTTTTGTTGATGATTTCGCCCTTTTCATTTACCTGTCCACGAACACCCTGTATCAAAAAAGTAGTGGCCTCAGTGAATTTCGCCATCAATGTTTTCATGATTAACTGAAGCTCTTCGTGTCCTTTGCGGCCATCAGCGGAGGCAGTAATAATGGCAAGCGGTTTTTCTGAAAAGAGGGTAGTGGCCACACACCATTCCAGCGCATTTTTAAGGCCGGCAGGAATGCTGAAAATATATTCGGGAGTGCAGATTACAATGCCGTCAGCCTGCTCAATATTGCGCCGGAAGTCAATGATGGATTGAGGCGGATTGTTTGCAGATAGCTCAGGATCAAAGTGGGGGAGTACTTTTAAATCATTAAATAATATTGTCTCGAAAAAATCTTTAGTGAGCCTCGTAAAATTCCCAATCAGTTTTTCATTCGCGGAATCTCTGCTGGCGCTCCCGATAATAATAAAAATATTTTTTTTCAAACTCATCTCATCTCTTTTTGTTTCTCAACATCTTTCTATGATGACAAATTTTCATTGTCAAAATCAAAAATAAGATCGTTGAGTAAAATAAGTGCGAAATACCACAAAGACGCAACGTCACCTTCTGCTTTTGCCCTTTGCCTTCCGCCTTCCACCTCATGCCTTGCTTTCCGACATGGATTGCAATAAAGTTTCCAACTGCTCAAGGGTTTGTGTAAATCCTGATTTGAATCCATCCAATAAATTTTCCATGCGGATGAGCGATTCATTGTAAATCGAAACCTTTACTGTTGTTTTTCCATTTTCTTCACTAAAAGTATGATCCCAATCTGACCCTGGTAGCTGCGGATTTTCATTTTCATCTGCAAAAGCATTTTTCATTTTGAAATTGGTTTTAGGAGTGATGGACGTATACTCCTGCAGAGACCAGCTTTCTTTTCCTTCGGGGCTTATCATGGCATAAAATCTTTTGCCACCCACTGTAAAATTCATGTATTTCGTTTTGGCCGTATAAGGTGCCGGTGCCCACCACTGGTCAAGGATTTCGGCTTTGGTAAAAGCATCCCAGACCAGCGAAAGTGCAGCGTTGAATTCTCTTGTGACAAATACTTTTTTGGCAGCTTTGTCAACCGTAAAATCGAAGAATAAATCGTTGTTCATTTTTTTTGTTTTTTATGAGCCTGTTTTTTGGCAGACATGGTGGATAATAGTGTGTCCAGTTGGTTGAACCTGCTTTCCCAGATATTGCGGTATTGCTGCAGCCAGGCATCTATCTCTTTCATTTTTTCAATTTCAAGAGAATAATAAATTTCCCTGCCCCGGGATTCCTGTTTTACAAGGTCACATTCGGTAAGAATGCGCAAATGTTTCGATACAGCCTGTCTGGTAGTATGGAAATTTTCTGCTATTGCATTCGGCGTCATTGCCTGTAAGGCTATTAAGGCTATAATGGCCCGCCTGGTAGGGTCGGCAATGGCCTGAAATATATCTCTTCTCATTTTTAAAAAAATAAATTAAGAAACTAATCGGTTGCAAATATATATGCAACTTTTCGGTTTCGCAAAATTTATTTTCATTAAAAGAAATTACCAGGCTCCTTTATGTTCAGGGATGCGCGATACCAGCGGAAGACATACGATCAACAGTAGCGCCATAAAAAGATAAATATGCGCATGGATGTGATTAGGATGGTGGCCGGCGATGATGGCTGTGACGATAGCAATGGTAAATATCTGCCCCAGTTGAATGCACAAAGTGCGCAAAGCCGCAATGGTGGCCGAACTCTGGGGAGCCAGTTGCAGGCCGGCATTACGGGCAGGCGGACTGTTTAATCCGATGCCCACGCCAATCAAAAAAGAAGAACCTGCCAGCCACATGTAAGGCGACAGCCCCGCCGGCGGCTGCAATGAAAGTAAAGCCAGTCCTATGATCATCACCGAGCAGCCAAAGTATAAAGGCAAGCGATAGCCTGTTCGCCTAAGGAACATGGTGATGATGGCCGATAAAGAAACGGAAGCAATGCCTTCGGCTACGAGCAAAGTACCCGAATCGAGAGGGCTGATATGATAACGGTTAATTGCATAGAGCGGAACAAGCGAAATAGCGCCAATGGTTCCGCCGGCGAAAATCGCATTGACCAGGTTTACCGACCCAAAGCCTTTTCCATAAATAAACCGCGGTGCAATGAAAGGATTTTTTACCCGATTGATGTGCCGAAAAAACAGCGTAATGGTGATAGCAATTATAACCAATAAACCGATGAAGCTGACTGAAAGAATTTGTGCATCGGCTTCCCCCAAATAGCTTGCTGCAAGCATAGCCGCGAGCAAACCCATTGCAAGCCAAATGATGCCCGGTGCATCCATTTTGTAACGCTGCCGGTTTTCCTTTTGTTTATCGGCCGGGATGAAGCGGAATGACAAAAGAATTACAGCAATACCAATCGGTGCATTAATAAAAAAAATGCCTCTCCAGGTCCAGTAGGTTACGAATAGTCCTCCGAAAATAGGTCCAATCATAGCGCCAGCGGGGAAGATGCTTCCAAAAAAGCTTACTGCCCTGTCGCGCGACTTACCGAAATAATCCACGATGATACCGGTGACAGACGGTGTGATTCCTGCGCCGCCAATGGCCTGGATGATGCGCAATACAATAATCAGGATGATGTTACTTGATAGTCCGCAGGCTACTGAAGCAACCGTAAACACAGCAACAGAAAGAATAAAAACCCGCCGATGGCCAAACCTGGTACTGAGCTTGGCGCTAATGGGCAGCATCACGACGAGCCCGAAAGAATAACCGGTTAATATCCATCCCACCCAGTTAACGGTGGTATGTAAATCATGTTGCAGGGTATCCAATGCAGTGGCTACAATAGTAGCATCTACAGTGGTCATAAGCAGCGCCAGCGCTACGATGGCAAAAACTACGCCTTTGCGGATGGAAGTTTTTTTTTCACCAGGTTCCGGATTTTTTTCAAACACAACATGCAGCGCAGGCTCCTTCATCAAAATTTTTGGTTTACTTCTTTGTCTTCACAAAATTAAGCAATAACGATGCCTACGTAACTGACAATTTATCAAAGGGATTTTTGGATAAAGTATGGTTTATGGCCTGTTTCATTTGCTACGGTCGGGTTAGACGCAGTAAACAAACATTTAATGAGAATTTTTAATGGATTCTTCGCATCTTGCATGTAGTTTTAGCAAGGTAGAGACCAAAATTTAGATTTTAAAGAAAAACAAAGGATAAAATTGTCTTTCATCTTTATTGTTCTTATGTTTGTTCAATTATGAGGTGATTCGATAATTTTCCAGATAAAACAAAGCTGTCACATTTGAAGTACCGGGCTAAATTAATTTTTTCCAAAAAACTATTCATTAATTGTAAAAGTTATGATTCATTTCTCTGTGAAAAATAAACTTTTGATGTTTGTTTTTTTGCTGGTGCCTGCTATTTTAATTGCGCAGGATAATACAGATCTGAAAGCCCCGGATGGCAGAGGGGTAGGGGCGTTAAGCCTGGCGATATTATTACTTTCCATCACGTTTGTTGCAGCAATTTACCTGGCACTTAAAACTTCTTCGTTGATAAGCCAGGTAAAAAATAAAAACCAGGTTTCCGGCGAAAAAACACTTGATCAAATAGTTAACAGCCTCAGCGAGGAAAACATAAACACATATCTAAAACACGGCCAAATGAAAAAAAATTCTGAACATACAAGTGGAGGCATTGGTTCATCTCTTCCCGCATGGTTCCTGGTGGCACTCTTATCATTGGCAGGAAACGCTGCATTTGCACAAACGGCGGCCAATGGCGGTTCCGTTTTAAATGATGGAGGTATCATTATCACTTTAATTTTAATCACCACACCCATTCTGGTGGGCATTATTTTGATGATCATTAAAGTAAGAAACATTTCCAAACGCGTAAAAGCCAATAAAGAAAATGCCGAATCAGAACGCATCAGCAATTATTTAAAAAGCCTTCCTGAAGAAGAAGTTACTGAAGCCTTATTAAAAAGAAAAGAGGTTTTGGATTATCGTATTGCACAAAATACGCTATCAGGCGATTTTGAACCTGAAGATAAAAGGGGCATCCTGAAAAATATAAATGAACATGCAAACATCAGGTTTATAGAAGAGAAACGCAAAGCGTTAAGCCGCCCAAATGTAGATCCTGAATTGTCTAAACTGGTGGTGTGGTTTTTAATTTGCGCTACCGTATGGCTGGTGTTCGGCACTACCGTGGGTGAATATGAGGGAATTAAGTTTGTAGCCCCCGATGCGGATCAGATAAGTTGGCTGAGTTTTGGAAGATTAAGGCCGGTTCATACGAATGCCGTTTTTTGGGGTTGGTCTTCCCTTGCTATGCTGGGGCTTGCTTATTATGTAGTTCCCCGTGTAGGAAACAATAAATTATGGAGCCTGAAGCTGGGGTGGTGGACGCTCTGGCTTATTAATGCCGCGGTATTTTTTGGCTCATGGTCGCTGATGGCGGGTATTAACAATGGCGGCGGCGAATACCGGGAATACATCTGGCCGATTATGCTTTTGTTCGCTATTGGGATTGTGCTTACGCTTATTAATTTTTTAAGAACCATTGCCACCCGCAAAACGAAAGAAATTTATGTTTCCAACTGGTACATCGTAGCGGCGGTGATGTTTGTGATCACCATTTCGCTTGTGGCTTACCTTCCGTTCTGGCAAAATGGCCTTGGTGAAACTATCGCGCAGGGATATTACATGCACCAGGGCGTGGGCATGTGGTTTATGATGCTGACGCTGGGGCTTGTTTATTATTATCTGCCGCAACAGCTCAACCGGCCGATTTATTCGTATGGTTTGGGCATCCTCGCCTTTTGGTCCCAGATATTTTTTTACACAGTGATTGGGATGCATCATTTTGTTTTTAGCCCTATCCCATGGTCATTGCAAACGGTAGCGATTATCGGCAGTGTGGGCATGGTGATTCCCGTGGTATCAGGCACCACCAACTTTTTAATGACGTTCAAAGGAGGCTGGCATAAACTGGCCAGCAGCTATTCATTGCCATTTTTCCTGATAGGAACTATTTTTTACTTTACCGGCTCGATGCAGGGAACGGCCGAAGCGTTTCGCAGTACCAATCTTTATTGGCATTTCACAGATTTTACTGTGGCACATTCACATCTCACCATGTATGGAATTGTGGCCTTCTTTCTTTGGGGAGGTATTTATGCAATTATTCCACGCATCACCAGGCAGGAGCCGCCGCAACTCACCGTCGGCATTCATTTTTGGATGGCATTCATTGGTTTGATGTTTTATACCATTCCGCTGATGATAGGCGGCACGTTAAGAGGCATTGCCTGGATGAATCATAAGCCGTTTATTGATACCGTTTCCATGATGGCGCCTTATTGGTTGTGGCGCGCCATCGGCGGCACTTTGATGTGGACGGCGCATTTATTTTTCGCCTACAATATGTATAAAATGATAAGGCCAAAAAAGGTAGTGGATATCAATAGTGAAGCGATTTCTAAAATTACTTCTCCCGATGAAATTGTAAAAGTTCATTAGAAAAACTTCACAGCATCAATTCAAATTAAAACTATAGAAATGGAATTTTTTAATAATCATAAAAAACTTTTTCTTGCCACAATAGGTTTGTTTTTGCTGCTTACTTTATTGATGGCCATTATTCCGGCGCTGTATAGCCAGGAAAATAATGCTCCATTGCCCGGCGCCGACCAACTGAATGCATCAGAGTTAAGGGGAAAAGCGATCTACGTAGCCAATGGTTGCGTTGCGTGTCATACGCAGCAGGTTCGCAATATCGATATGGACAAAACCTGGGGCTCCCGGCCAAGCATTGCCTCTGATTATGCGATGAATAGACGTACTGATTTGTGGAGAAATACAGCAACGCTGATGGGCACCGAGCGCACCGGCCCCGACCTTACGAACATTGGCGAACGCCAGCCAAGCGTGGATTGGCAATTGCTTCACTTATATCAACCCCGTGCGGTGGTAAAAGAATCTATCATGCCTGCGTATCAATGGATGTTTGTTTACAAAGAAAAGCCTGCTAAAAATGAAAAAGTAGTGAATGTTCCGGCTGAATATATGGGAGGAAGAAAAGGAAAAATAGTGGCTACCCGCCAGGCAATGGACCTGGTGAATTATTTGTTGTCGCGCAAACAGACTAAGCTGCCGACAGGCATAGCGCCTAAAGATTTCTTATATAAAAAAGAAGCGAAGCAAACGGTTGGTGGCGGGGGAACGGAAGCAGCTCCCGAACTTGATGGAGCCAGCCTGTATGTGGCCAACTGCCAGGCGTGCCACCAGTCCAATGGCGAAGGATTGCCGGGAGCTTTTCCCCCGCTAAAAGGAAGTAAAATTGTGCTGGATGATAACCCTGAAATGATGGTGAACATCATCATGAATGGCTATTCGGGACGCGCGTCTGAAGGCTTTGGGCCCATGCCTGCTATCGGCACTACCAATAATTTGACAGCAGAAGAAATATCGGCCATCATGAACCATGAGAGAACCAGTTGGGGCAACAACAGCAGAAAAGTAACTCCTGATGAAATAAAGAAACTCATGGATGCAGTTAAGAAATAAACATCAATCATTTAAAAATATTCAGACTATGAAAAAAATACTGCTTTCGTTTATATTGGTTTGTTCAACCATTATTTCAAACGCCTGCCCCGCCTGCGAAGCGGCGCAGCCTAAGGTGTTAAGAGGTATTACCCATGGTACCGGCCCAACCAGCAATTGGGATTATCTTGCAGGAATTGTTACATTACTGATAGTAATTGGCGTTTTGTTTTTCTCTATAAAATGGCTAATCAGCCCGGGAGAAAAAGACGAAAATCATATTAAAAGATCTGTTTTAAATTTTTAGATATGGAAAGAAGTTCAATTGTTATTTTCATTGACGACGATCCTAAGCCTGTAGGCACTTTTAAATCGCCCATTAATTTTGAACTTGACACCAGCAAGCTGGTGGATGGAGAACACTTTTTACGTATCGTAAGCCAGGATCCGACCGGAAAAGAAGGCGTTCGCAAAATTTCGTTTATTGTAAGAAACGGTCCTGACATTTCTGTTGAAGGCTTGCAGGATAACCAGGTGGTAGATGGCGTAATCCCGATGATGATAAATGCTTACGGAAAAGGCGACCAAAAAGTATTTTTAATTGAAGGAAGCGAAGTACCGCGAAGCATTCCCGGTTGGATTTGGATAGTGCATATCGTGTTTGGCGCCTGGGCAATTTATTACTTGGTAACACAATTATTTGCACCATAACAATAACAGGATTTCGCCACGATGTTTTCGCCTTTGTTACAAGTTTCCGATTTAAGGCCATATCTAAGTTTTGGTCTCGCCTAAATTAAAGCAACAGTAAACGGACAAATAACCTACATTTTTATTCTGCCCGGAGATATAAAAGGTGACACTTTTTTGAAAAGCGTCACCTTTTATATAGTAAGTTAATTGATTTCTTTAAAAGTTCCTTGAGCCATCAGCCTGGTAGCTATAGCGGAACTTATATATTAATGTAGTTGGAGTCGGATTTGGTGGAGTATAACCCGCATAATTCACAGAAATAATTTCCATTTTTACATAATGACCATCTGCGGTGCGGAAAACAAAGAACTGGCCTGCCTTCGGACTAAATGCATGAGTAGTTGGATTGTATGTATACCATCCGGAAGTTAAACCTGCATCAATACCAGTCGATGTTTGGGTAGTATCATAGGCATATCCACTTGCGGGCGCCATGGTGTAGTTGTCATATATCCCTGTTTGCGTAATTGACCCCGCATTTCCCGGCCCACTTGCATGGCTGTTTGTTATAATAGTCACAAACCGGATCCCAAAATCCCAATTGCTGGAAGCAGAGTCGCTATTGTCAACAACGGAACTATCTTTGAAACGGTATAGCGTATAAGAAGTCGAGCTGAAAGGTATTTCAATAGAATCCACTACGTTAATAGCAGGCGCAGATGGCGTAAGCGTAAAACCGCCAAGCTTTGCCGATCCGAGCGGTGTGGTGACTGCTACATCTCCGCTTGCTCCCGAGCCAACTACCGCTTTAATTGTAGTAGCGTTAGCCACTTCAAACCAGGAAGCATCTTCACCACCAAAGGTTACTGCTGTGGCGCCTGTGAAATTTGTACCCGTAATCGTTACGCTATCGCCTGAAAAAACCGAAGTAGGCGTAAATGAAGAAATAGTAGGTTTGGAATCGTTATTGTTTTCTTTTGAACAAGACATCATTCCCGTCACTACAATTGCTGCGGATAGTAAGGTTAACTTCAAATTGGTTATTTTCATTGTTGTTTTATTTTTTTGGGTTTAAAAATTAAATTGATAAAAAAAGTTCGGCCATAAATATTCGGCATTAATGTTTTGTTTCTGTAATTCAGTATATTTTCGACGCCGCCCTGCACTTCCCAATCTTTCCCGATCTTTTTTGACAGAGTGGTATTCAAAAGAACAAATCCTTTTACCGTTTCGCGGTCATCATCGTAAACGCCACTGCCGTTTTGAAATCCGTTAAGGCCGCTGTATCCATAGTCGCCGTGATATTTTGCGGTAATGAATGCACTTGCCCTGTGTGATACATTGTTGTACTGAAAACGAAGATTGGCATTGTGTCGGCTCCTGTTGTATAAGCCCTTGTATTCAGAAAGACTGACAAGGCTGGTTTGATAGGTTACCGGATCGCGCTTGTACAATTTGCTCTCTTTGATGTTCTTTATAACATCCTTATCCTTCGCGATAAGAAACTGGTATCCCGCAAAAATTGAAAAATTAGCATTGAAATTATTGGTAAGACTAGCCTCCAATCCTTCCGTAAAAACCCTGTTGAGATTTTTATAAGAATAGATCGATTGGTTGTTGGTTTTGCTGAAAGGCAAATTGTAGCTTTCTATCAGGTTGCTGATATCATTTCGGAATACATTGAGTTTGAAAACCGTATTGTCATGAAGCGTATAATCAAACCCCAGGTTCACGCCAATTGATTTTTCGGGGTCAAGATCATTTGGATGCAGATACGGCTTGATATCAACAGATGGCGCAATCTCACCGGCATTTTGCATCCTTTGCAATCCATGAGCGAGTTCCTTCGCCCCTAAAATAGTATAGCCAATTAATGAATTCGAAAAGTTTAAAAATTGCTGCCTGAAGTCAGGCGCCTTAAATCCCGCACCAACACTACCTTTTAAAATAAAATTTGGCGCAGGTTTGTAAGCCATTGCTATCTTAGGACTCAGTTGCGCCGGATACAAAGAATTTTTATCGTAGCGGGCGCCCGCGATGATATTGGTTTTACTGTTTACCAACAATTGCTTCTGAACAAACACATATCCGGAATTTAATTTATTCACAGAGTTGTATCGTGTTGAATTTAATTTCTCGATATTGTATCCAGCGCCGGTGGTAAATAATGAAGAAGGATTCTTCCCAATGCTCACCTGGATTTGGGGGCGTAATAAAAAATCGGTAAGTTCTATCCGTTCATAAAATGAATCATTTTTTTCTAAAAAAACGGCAGCGTTGTTATGATAATAAGTTGAATATACCGACGCATAATAAGAAACTTTACTGTTGAGCTTATGGTTGTATTTTATAAAAACACTTCCATCTGTTTCTTTGGTAGTTCCCTTCACCACTTCAGGATGGTCTTGCGGGTAAATAAGGTAATTATTAAATTGTGTTTCTGAAAAATATCTCGCTGAAATGGTCAAATCTGATTTTTCATTCAATTGAAATTTTACTTTGGCATTGCCTGAATAATCCCTGAAAGGATCAATCGTTTTGCCATAAATATTTTTGTCAAGGTCATAGCCATCGCTGCTATACCGGTTGGCAAAAAGCTCAACTGAGGTTTTATTGTGCAAAATAGATGCTCCGCCTGTCAATCCCAGGGTATTATTAGTCGCGTAATGGGTTTGAAACCTCGCGGAATTTTCTAAGGGCGATTCGGTAATAATATTTATCACTCCGGCCAGCGCGTCAGAACCATAAAGGCAGGTGGCTGGTCCTTTGATAATTTCAATCTGTTTTATGTTTCCAATAGCGATTCTGCCAAGGTTCAGGATTCCGGCATTGCGGCCAACGAGTGGCTCACCATCTACAAGAATTAATGTATAGGCGGGGTCTAACCCCTGTATCTGGACCCCTTCTCCAAAGGGATTCGGGTAGCCCTGCAGGGAAGTTCCCAAAGGATTATTGGCTACCACGAGGCCCGTTTGCATTTGCAGGATATCCAACAATTTTTGAGAGCCCGAACGCAGAATGTTTTTGGCCGAAATTACTTCAACCGGCAAAGGAATATTTGATACTTTATTTTCGGTTCTCGTGGCCGTGACTATTACTTCATCCAATACTTTGGGCACCGAATCTTTGCTGTGTTTTTGAGCAAAAATTACCGTAGGAAAAAAGAACAGAAAAAGAATAATATGTAGTGATTTTTTACCCATTTTGTATTGCTGCAAATGTGCTATGGAATCTGCTAAGAATTATCATGGAATTGTCATGGAGGCGTAAAACAGGGGGTTTCTCTTTCACCTTTTTCCAAATTCGTAAAGTTTTAAACATTTAGTAAAAGAAGAGCCTTCCAATACCTGAGCAATTCATTGATGAGCCGCGTCTGCCGGGACTCTTTCATAAAATTTAAAACCGCCTTCGTGCTTTATTAATGTACAATTATTGCACGTAGAATCAAAACCGGTGTTGGTAATTTTCACCACAAAATAAGCCGGCTTTTGGATGTTGCCCTGCAATAAAAATTTTTCATCCGCTTCGCCATATACAGGCGATGCCGGTTTCTTCGCATAAAAATATTGAGCGTAACTTTTAAAACCTATCGGCCATACATACACATCTTTTCCCTGCAAGGTTTTATAAAATTCAATCGCAGGGCCCTGCGAGTACTTTTCAATTTTGGGAACCACTGCAAGTAAATAAATAAACAGGCAAACCGCCGTGGAATAAAAGAGAAAAAGAAGCGCTTTCCAGTTTTCTTTTTTGGTAAAAAGAAATACAGCGAACAAGACAAATATGAAATATAGAATGCCGATGTAGCTCTCAAAGCCGCTCCAGTGCACATTTACATCTAGGCTTGCTTTGGCAAAAGGATCTTTTAAATAAGGTAAAATCAATTCGTGGTGATTGGCCACATAAGGAAGCGCAGCGAGCAGGAATGAAAATACGAATCCCATCAGCCCGATTAAAACCAAAAGAGAAATCTTCATTTTTTGCCGGTTTACTATCAGCCAGTCAAGATAACAGGCAGCCATAAACGAAAGTGGCATGTAAGTGAGCGAAGAATAATGAACAATCTTTGTAGTGGTAATCGAAAACAAAATCATCACTGTCCAGAAAAGAATTTTCATGAGCCTTGAAAAATCCCTTTTTACATCCACTTTTTTCCCAAAAATAACGGGCAATGCAATAATCGAAATAGGAAAACAGCCAATAAATACCACTACAAAATGATAATAAAAAGGCTCGCCATGGCTGGCAACGGGATGCAGGAAAAGATCAACCTGGTAGGCAAGAAATTCTTTTAAAAACCAAAAGCCGTGCTTCATGATTTCTTCGCCAAACCAGAGCAGGCAAATGAGCGTAAAAAAGAAAATGAAAGTAATAATTTTTTTGATGTGGGGAAAATTCTTAAACCTTGTGAAAAGAAAATAAATGAAAAAAGAAATCAGGAAAACCAATAAGCCCACCGGCCCTTTGGTTAAGGTAGCCAGGCCGATAAAAAGCCCGGACAGCGCTAGATACAGGTATTTATTGAGATAATATTTACCTGACAAATCCAGGTACATAAAATAGACGCCCAGGAAAATAAAATAATTAAAAACGGGATCAATAATGCCTGATTTAAAATACAGGTGCGGAAGAAAAGTTCCGAGATAACTTATAGCCCAGATGAAACCAAAGCGTGGCGATTTATATTTCTTTCCAATTAAAAAAAATGTTACCAGTGTGATAATTCCAAAAATGGCATTGGGAAACCTGGCGGCAAATTCATTTATCCCGAACACTTTCATTGCGCCTACCTGCAGCCAGAAAAAGAAAGGGGGCTTTTCCCAGAAGGGTTGAAAATTGATTTGAACGCGGTGGTAATTACCGGTTACCATCATCTCTCTTGCAGACTCAGCGAAATTAATTTCGTCCCAATCAAAAAGATGGGCTCTTCCCAGGAAAGGAATGAAAAATAAAATTCCTGATAAAATTATAATGCCAAGATAAAGATTGCTTTGCTTCCTGTTTATTGAGTTAGCAATTTCCATTTATAAATCCTGAGTTTAGTTAACAAGTAAAGAAATGAAACTTTTATGACGCCCAATCCATAGGTGATGCTTCTGCTAAGATTGATTGAAGAAGCTTCTTCAAAATATTTGGTAGGGCAGGTGATTTCGGCAATTTCAAAGCCATTGTAAAAAATTTGGGCCACCATTTCGTTGTCAAAAATGAAATCGTCGGAGTTTTTATTGTAATCAATCTTTTCAAGCACTTCCCGGTGATAGGCCCTGTAGCCTGTGTGATATTCTGAAAGCTTTTGATTCATCAACATATTTTGAAAAAAAGTGAGCGCCCGGTTTGCCACATATTTATAAAAAGGCATTCCGCCTTTCAACGCGCCTTTACCTAAAATACGGCTTCCAAAAACAACCTTATAAACGTCATTGCCAATCGTTGCAATCATCGGCAGCAGCAGCTTTGGTGTATATTGATAATCGGGATGCAGCATGATAATAATGTCTGCGTTCAATTCCAGCGCCTTATCATAACAGCTTTTTTGATTACCTCCATAACCGCGGTTTTGGTTGTGCCTCACAATATTTTTAATGCCAAGCCTTTCTGCCACTTCAATAGAATTGTCTGTGCTGTTATCATCAACAAAAACCAGCTCATCCACGATATCCATAGGAATTTCGGAGATTGTTCTTTCCATCGTTAAGGCAGCGTTGTAAGCAGGAAGCACTACTACCACTTTTTTTCCATTAAACATGTATCTGAAAATTTTTAGCCAGGCAAAGATTATTTATTGAATTCGGATTGAAACCCAGTAAAGTCACAAATAACCGATTTTTATTTTTCAAAAAAAGCCACACTGCCACCTACCCAATCTTTATCCTTATTATATCTTACGCCAATCATTTTTCCTTTACTTAATCTTGCCAGGTTGTTTACGGCCACCGGGCGCGCATCACCATTCTTCCAAAAATAAAAAATCCTTATCTCAGCCTTGGAAGGCGTGCCCGGATTTTTGATTACATCTGCATATTTTACTTTCTTTTGTAAAATCCAATTCCAGGGGTCTTCAATTTTTGACACATCTTCTTTTGATACATCTATAATCACACCCTGTCCGGCAAAAGAAAACAGCGGCTTCAATACATAATTTTCCAGGTCGCCGGGAATTTTTTCTAATTCATTCAAATAAAATGTGGGCGGCACATACGGATGTTGTATCATCGGCAAGGTAAATTTGCTGATGCGGTAAAACCAGTTTGGATGCGGCGCCCATTCTACATCCAATTCCTGCGTGATATCCACTACATCGCCCAATGAATTTTTCACCTGCGATAATTCATCAAATATTACCCGGTTGTAAATTCTTTTTACTTCAATTTTCCTACCGTCTTTTGCATAAAATAATCTTTTGCCTTCCTGCCTTAATTCAGTAAGGCAAACTATCGGAATGCCAAGATAATCCTGCGTGCAATAAAAATCAATCCGGGTTTTTTGCTGATGGGGCTTTATCTCCAGGAGGATTACATTTTCGACTTCGTATCCATTTACCACTATTTCTTTAAAAAGCCGGAGGTAGGAATTTTTATCATAGCCATTTAAATAGGGCGTGAAATTATCGGGGATATCAAAATGTTTTTGAATAATTTCTTCATAATACGGCTGAAAAGCAAAGAGGGTAGGGAAGCCCTGCATTTCAATAAGTTGTGGCTCCAGCCCGCCGTTTTCACTTTCACATATTCCAAAATCGAAGGCAATAAAATTAGTATGTTCATCTTCAGCCGGCACGTTTTCATTCAAAGGAAGAGCTCGCCGGGTCTTCTGTTTAAAATCAGGACCAAGAATCACATCGACAATCGCTTCGCAGGCATCCAGCATTTTATTGGTAAACTCTTTTGAAAGAAAGACAGGCGTTTCAGCCACACGAAAATCAATAGCCCCAGGATGCCTGCTATTTAAATCTTCAAGGAAAGTTTTATATTTTTCTTCGGTGAAATTTTCATTGAACTGGTCTCTTATGTGGGCAATCATTATATTTTCTTATTACATCTTTCAATAAATGGAAATTTTTTCTAAACCGCCACGGGCTTGCTATTTACAATTAGCTGATCCGCGGCTAATTTCAGGAAATTAGGAATGATATGGTCGTGCGTCCAAACAATTTTATCCGGATCATTTAGCCTTTCCATCATCGACAGCCATTTGGCCTCGCCGTGATTTTCGATTACGGTTTTCTTTTTTTCGCCGGTTTGTAAATGTTTCTTCATGCCCAGCGCATCCGCTTCAGGGTGAAATTGGGTACCAATACAATATTCGTTAAATCGTATGCCCATCACGGCTCTTTCAAACGGAACATGCTTTCTTTCTTTTTCGATACAGAGTATTTTAGAACCGGATTCTTTAATTATTTCTTGATCCGGCTGAATCACCTGGTAGTCGCGGCTGTCAACAGCATAAAACGGATCGGCCATATTTTCAAATACCGGCTCCGTTTTTCCATCCTCCAACAAATGAACGGGCAACACGCCAAAGGAAGTCGATTTTCGCTTTGTGATTTTTGCTACGCGAAAATACCGGCAGGCAAGCTGGAAGGAATGACAAATAAAAAGCACATATTTTTTTGAAATGGTTGCGGGATTGTTGTTCCATTTTTCAATTGAATGAAGCCACCGGAAATATAAGATATCCCATTGCTGCCCCTCACTTTCCAGGGGACTTCCCGGGCCGCCGCTGCTGAGGTAAATATCCCACGATGTGTCGGGTAATTCATTTTTTTGTCTTACGTTAAATTCGCGGATATACAGGTGAATATTAGCCGATTTGGAAAAGTCACTTAAAATTTCCCTTAATCCACGCATGCCTTGGTTTTCCAATCCGTCATACAGGTCTAATATGGCTATTCGAATGGTTGGTTTATCGGTAAAATTCATTTGCAAATATAACAAAATGCCTGTTTTTAAAGGGTTATAAAGAGCTTAATAAAAATGAAAAATGCACAGATTTTCATATTTTGATTTTTTTGTTATTTTTTTTCGTAATTTCCTTTTTCTAAATTTTTGTAACATGAGTAAGATAAGCGACATCCTTGCCCGCAAGGGAAGCAAAGCCATTTCAGTGGCTCCCGAAACTTCCGTAATCGATGCATTGCGGGTAATGGCTGAAAACAATATCGGATCTGTAGTAGTAAAAGAGAATGGAAAATTTGTAGGGATTATTACAGAAAGAGATTACTCACGAAAGGTGATTCTGAAAGGAAAAAATTCAACCGATACAAAAGTTCGGGAAATTATGATGACCGATTTCCCCTTATTAAAACCGGGTGACACTGTTGAATATTGTATGGAATTACTTACTAAAAATAACATTCGTTATCTTCCCGTTTTTAAAGACGCTGATCTTGCCGGCATTATTTCAATAAGTGATGTAGTGACAGAAACCATCCGTTTCCAGCAACAAACCATCAATCACTTGCACGACTATATACATTCCTGACATAAACTTCAGGTGGAACGAAATAAATAGTAGCTGCTTGCGTTTTTTATGTTTATTTTATAGAATTACATTCACCTGATCTGAAAATTGAAATATCTTCGCATCCTATGAGGTACCCCAAACTTCCCGCGCTTTTTTTATTGTTTATTTCTGTGTGTTTTATTTGTAATACGGGCTGTTACAGCAGCCAATCTGCTCCGGATATAGCAGTAAAAGATTCAGCTTTAAAAAGCCAGGAAGGAAATACAGAAAAAGTTGCTGAGAAGAAAGTGCTGGATACCACTTTGTTCAACAAGCTGCAACTCAATTTGGCTAATAATGACACTACCGGGAAATGGCCTGCAAAAATGCCTTATCCTTTGCCGGGGGCTGTGTTGCCTTTTCATCGCATTGTCGCTTTTTATGGAAATCTCTATTCTAAAAAGATGGGCATATTGGGAGAACTGCCGAAGAATGAAATGCTGAGCAAGCTTAAACACGAAGTAAAGTACTGGCAAAGCGCTGATTCTTCGCTGCCTGTAATACCGGCATTGCACTATATCGCCGTTACCGCCCAAGGCTCACCCGGAAAAGATGGCAAGCATCGGCTGAGAATGCCTTTTAGCCAGATAGACACCATTATGAACTGGGCAAAGGAAATAGATGCGCTTGTTTTTTTGGACATCCAGGTGGGAATGAGTTCCGTAGAAAGTGAAGTGCCACAACTTGAAAAATACCTTCAATATCCTCAGGTGCATTTGGGAATCGATCCTGAATTTTCAATGAAAACAGGCGCTGTTCCCGGTAAGAAAATTGGGACGTTTGACGCCAGGGATGTGAATGCCGTAATTGATGATTTGGCTTCTTATGTAAAAAAATACAACCTTCCTCCGAAAATTTTAATCGTTCATCGGTTTACCCAGGGAATGCTTACCAATTATAAGCAAATCAAAAAAGTGCCAGAAGTGCAGGTTGTAATGGATATGGACGGATGGGGCGATAAAGTTCTTAAGCGGTCTACCTATCTGAGATATATTTACGCAGAACCCGTGGAATTTACTGGCTTTAAACTGTTTTACAAAAACGATACAAAAAAGGGCGCTGACCAGCTTTATACCCCGCACGAGTTGTTGAGATTTACTCCCAAACCTATTTACATTCAATACCAATAACTTTATCCTCAAGATGAAAACAAATTTTGTTTTTATTGCTCTTTGCGCATTTTTTTTTAATGCGTGTTCGACAGCTACTTCGAAAACTGACAACTCATTTGCAAAACAAAAGGATAATAATCTGCCGATTGCGGTGAGCTTGCAGGATTCTGTAGCTGCGGTAGCTGACGCAGCAACTATTCTTGCGAAAAAAGAAGTCCCTGTATTGTGCTACCACCATATCCGGGAAGCCAAACCGGGACAAAGTGAAACTTTTAAAAGTTACTCAGTTTCGCCCGCACAGTTCGCGCAATTTGTGAAAGCGCTAAAAGACAGTGGCTACCAGACCATCTTACCTGACCAATTATATAATTACCTGGCACATAACGGACCACTTCCTGAAAAGCCTGTTATGCTGACATTTGATGATACCGATGAGGAGCAATTTTCGATAGCCTGGCAGGAAATGAAAAAGTATGGTTTTAAAGGTGTGTTTTTTGTAATGACGGTTTCTATCAATCGTCCGCGATATATGACCACGGCCCAGTTAAAGGAATTATCGGATAACGGCAATGCTGTGGAATCGCACACCTGGGACCACCACATGGTGACAAAATACCAGGGAGAAGACTGGCAAAAACAATTGATACAACCAAAAAAGAAAATTGAAGAAATTACAGGCAAGTCCGCCACTTACTTTGCATATCCTTTCGGCTTATGGAACCGGGCAGCCTTTCCGGAATTGGAAAAGGCGGGATATAAAATGGCTTTCAGCCTATCAGGCAAAAGGGATTCCACCCAGCCATTGTATACTGTGAGAAGAATGATTGTACCCACTCAATGGAGCACGCAAGGTGTATTCAGTGCAATGAAAAAAACGTTTCACCTCGATAAAACAGTAAAGCAATAAATCGTAAAGATTTTTATTTTAAGAGCACTGACTGTCAGTTTAATTTATTCCAGCCTTTTGAAATTTTTGATACCAGGGCATTTAGCCCGAAAGAGGTGCCGTCGAAATAATCGTTTTCAGCAAAATAAGGAATGAAATCTTTTTTAATCATCTTATTTTTTTCATTTTTTGAAATGAATTTGTCAATGCCGAAATCTGTGGTAACGCATATTTTTTTGTAATCTTTACAAATGCAAATCAACACGCCATTGCTTTTCGAAATTTTTCCAATGCCCCAAATTTTCATTAGCCGGTAGCTGTATTCGTTAAATTTGTCTGACGCTACCATATTGGAATCTAACGTAACAATGGAAATTTCGATGCTCGTTGATTGTTCAAAATGTGCGAGTGTTTTTTCTAATTCCCTTTCCTGTGCTTCAGTAAAAAGATCGCCAAAATCGTTTACCCATCCCACTGCCGCCGGTAATGTGTCCCAAAGATTTTGCCGGTATGCACGAAGCTGTTCAGGCGACATTGATCTGTATTCAAAATAATTAGGAACAGCCTGCGCCTGGGGTGAAAATTGAAAAATCAGTAAAAAAAATAATGTAAAAAATATTTTCATACGCAATTCCTCATTATTTCATGGTTTACAAAACTATAAAAAAATAATTCAACGATATTTTATCGAATGCCGGGCTTAGGGAATTGGAGTATGAATGGGAGGTTTTAGCAGGATGCCGAGGTAAGAAAGGGTAAAAATAATAATTAGAAGCGATAAACAAAAATAATTATCAATAAATTTCTTAAACCGTTTCTATCAGCTTAAAAAACTAATATAAAAAAACAGCCATCCGTGGTTGGATGGCTGTTCCGTTGTACCTGAAATATTAGTTAGGTTAGCCTAATTTTTCGGTAGTTATTTCTGCTTCATTCTTAAAAAGAACATTTTTCAATTCTGTTTTAATGAAGCTTCCTGCTTTAAAGTTGCTGGCGCCCTGCAGTAATTTTTGCTGTACGTTGAGCGCTAAAGAACTGTCTTTTTTTGTTGTATCGGTTGAATCAGCAGGCACTGTATCTCTTACCGCATAAGTAAATGCCACCAAATTGCTGTTGTTTCTTAGAGTAGAAGCTAACGTACTATCCTTCTTAGTAGTATCAGTTGAATCCGGATTTGATGGAACCGTATCTTTCTGTGCATAACTGAATGCCACCAAATTGCTGTTGCTTCTTAAAGCGGAAGCCAATGTGCTGTCCTTTTTTGAAGTATCAGTTGAATCCGGATTTGTTGGAACCGTATCTTTCTGTGCAAAACTGAATGCTACCAAATTGTTGTTACTTCTTAAAGCCGAAGCCAATGTGCTGTCCTTTTTTGAAGTATCAGTTGAATCCGGATTTGTTGGAACCGTATCTTTCTGTGCATAGCTGAATGCTATCAAATTGCTGTTGCTTCGTAAAGTGGAAGCCAATGTTGTGTCCTTCTTAGAAGTATCAGTTGAATCCGGATTTGTTGGAACCGTATCTTTCTGTGCATAGCTGAACGCTATCAAGTTGCTGTTACTTCTTAAAGCGGAAGCCAAGGTGCTGTCTTTCTTAGATGTATCGGCTGTGTCAGTGGGTACAGTATCTTTTACTGCAAAGCTATACGCCACGAGATTGCTGTTGTGTCTTAAAGATGCCAGTGTACTATCTTTTTTTGTGGTGTCTGTCTTGTCAGGCACAGTCGTATCTGCAAAAGCTACACTTGCAGAATTATGCATCGTAAAAACCGTGGAATCAGGAATTTTTGTCGTGTCTGTTTTCGGAATGGAGTCTTTGGTGGGTATAGAATCCGTTTGAGCCAAAACTACAGAACCCATTAAAGATAAGAGTAGTGAGAAGGCTATTGTTTTCGTCTTCATTTTAGGGTAGATTTTTAGGGTTTGATAATTAAATTAATTCTACCCCTATTAAGGCAATTACAATGCCATTACATAATTTTTGTGGATAACTTTTTTGTTAATTGATTTTATTGTATTGATAATAAACACGTTATAATTCCTTAATTTCTTTAAAAAAGAAGATTCCGGTTTCTAAAATTTTCGAATAATGCCTGCGAAGCTTTCTGAAAAGTGTTAAGCGATGGAAGAAATTTATTAGAAAAAAATATTCGGAATTATGAGATGCTTAAGTTGAAAAATGCAATCAAAATGAATAGCAATACAATGCTTTTTTTTGTATAAAATTATTTCGCAACCTGCATTTTTACTTTCTGATTTTTAATTTTTTCACCTTGGATTAAGCTGACCAACGCATTCATTTTTGATTTCCTGATGCCGACAAATGAAAAAAAGTCTTTTACTTCAATCAAACCGATATCATCCTTTTTTAGTTTCCCTTTATTCGTTAGAAAGCCAACAATGTCAATCTTATTTACCTTGTCTTTTTTTCCCGCAGCAATAAAAAGCGTTGCCCACTTTGGTTTATCAGGCAGGTTTTCTGTTTCTGGTAGCTCAACACTTTCTACGGTTTCAGTAATATAAGAAGGTAAATTTTCATCTTCGCTTACAATTAAAATAGCGGTGCCGCTTGCTTCCATCCTCGCTGTACGGCCATTCCTGTGGATGAAGGCATCTTCAGAATGGGGCAAGTGATAGTGAATAATGAAACGAATATTTGCAATGTCGAGGCCGCGCGAAGCCAGGTCTGTTGTCACCAAAACATTGGTGGTTCCGTTTCTGAATTTTGCCAGCGCGCTGTCTCTTTGTTGCTGCTCCATGCCGCCGTGATAAAACTCGTTGTGAATGCCTTTCTCAGATAGTATTTTACTGGTGCGTTCAACCGCTTCGCGATGATTGCAAAACACGATTGACGAACGATTGCCAAGGTAGCAAAGCAACTTAAAAAGCGTTTCAGATTTATCTTTTTGAGGAGAAAAAACCGATTTTATTTCCAATCTTTCCGTTTCTTCTCCCTCTTTTAAAAAATTAATTTGTAATGGATTTTTTAGTCCGATGAAACGTGGTATTTCCAGCGCGGGCGTTGCCGAAGTAAGCAATTTCTTCTCGACATTTTTTAAAGAATTGATGATAAATTCCATTTCCTCTAAAAAACCTAATTCAAGTGATTTATCAAACTCGTCTAAAATCAAAGTTTTAATATCATCTATCGTAATGTTTCCCCGCCGGATGTGATCGCATAACCGGCCCGGCGTGCCAACGATTAGCGCAGGAGGTTGGATCAGATTGTTTTCCTCAATTTCTCTTTTGTGGCCGCCATAAGCAGCAGTGATTTTAATTCCTGTACCCATAGCCTTAAAAACATTTTCTATCTGGATAGCCAATTCCCTTGATGGAACTACTATCAAAGCTTGGGTGTTTTTATCTGAAGGTGACAGCTTTTCCAGAACCGGTAACAAATAAGCTAATGTTTTGCCAGAGCCTGTAGCAGAAAGCAGAATGATATCCCTTTCCTGTTTTACAGCCTCAAGCGTGGCTATCTGCATCTCATTGAGAGATTTGATTTTTAGATTGCTTAAAATAGCTTCCAGGGAATAGTTTTTCTTTTTCATAGATAGTAAATGAACAAATACGGAATATTTTTATGGCAGATATTTTTTTAGTGATTAGCGTATGGTAAGCTGCTGCAATGCTTCGCCGACTTGCTCTACAGGCCGGTTGCAGGTTTTATTTTCGCACACATAAATCATGGTTTTACCTTCTATTAATTTACTTTCAAGAAGCGGGAGTTTTCCCTCGCTTTCTCCGCCGAGATAAATTGCGTTTGGCAAATAGTAATTTTGAAATCCAGCAAGCTTTTCCTTCCATTTTTTACCAACAATTGCCACTTCATACGGAGGCCTGATTTGCAAAGCCATCACCTGCGCCCAGTTGCTGTAATAAGCAGGACTTTTTTGAATATCATCTGAAACATTTTTCACCATTTGAATGGATTGGGCTTCATAGTTGCTATTGTCGAAGTAAAGACTAAGAAGTAAAAGATTTTTTGCCATTTCACTGTTAGAAGAAGGGATTACGTTGTCAGAAATTTCCATCTTGCGCGCGATTAAATCGCTGTACTGACTATCCGTATAAAAACACATTCCGGTAGTGTGGTCAAAAAAATGTCTTTCAACATATTGAGTGAGTTCATTAGCCTTTACCAAATAAGATTCGTCGAAACTGATTTGGTAAAAATTAATAAGCGCATTAATCAGGAACGCATAATCATCCAGGAAAGCATTAATAGAAGCTCTACCGTTTTTATAATTACGATAAATGCCGCCGTTTTTTAAAACTATATTGTTTAAAAGGAAATCAAGATTTGTCTTTGCCATTTTAAGAAAATCTTCATCGGCAAATACGCGATAAGCGTCTGCCAGTGCCTTTATCATCAAAGCGTTCCACGAGGTGAGGATTTTATCATCGGTTGCGGGCCGCACGCGATCATTTCTTTTTTGAAACAGAATGTGCTTTAAAGAATTTATTTTTTCTGTCAATTGTTCATTTGTAAGCTGATATTTATTTTGCAAATGTTCGCTGCCTGAATTGATGTCTAAAATGTTTTCACCATTTTCCCAATTTCCCTGGTCTGTAACTCCGAAATAATCATTGAACAATGCAGCATCTTTGCCTAAAATATCATTGATCTCTGATTTCCGCCAAACATAATATTTCCCTTCCATCCCTTCACTATCTGCATCGAGCGATGAATAAAAGCCACCTGACGGCGATGTGAGTTCACGTTGAATAAACCCGATCGTTTCATAAACGATTCTTTTATAAAGAGGATTTTTGGTTACCTGGAATGCATGGCTGTAGAGGCTTATCAACTGGGCATTATCGTAAAGCATCTTTTCAAAATGCGGAGCATGCCATGACGGATCAGTAGCGTAGCGTGAAAATCCGCCGCCCAACTGATCATATATTCCCCCGTTAGCCATGTTGTTGAGTGTAGTTTCAACCGCCTGGATTCCCGGTTGATTTCCGCTTAAATAACTGTATTGTAAAAGATATTCCCATATCGCCGGCATCGGAAATTTCATAGCGCCTTTAGTGCCGCCCTTTTGTAAATCAATCACTTTGTTAAGCTGATCAGATATATCATGCAGGGTTTTCATTGAAAACGAAATATTGGTCGTATTCAGCGGTACTTCTTCAATATCTCTTATCCCTTTTGCCAGGTGATCGGCCTGTTCCTGCAACTTTTGGGGATCGGTTTTGTATAGGTTCGAAAAATATTCGAGCAACTGCGTCCATGTTGTTTTGGGATAATAAGTACCTGCAAAAAAAGGTTTGCCGTCAGGCATGGCCAAAGCATTTAAAGGCCAGCCGCCATTACCGTTAATCAGGTAAGCGGCGTTCATATATACCTGGTCCACATCAGGCCTTTCCTCACGGTCTACTTTTATACAAACAAAATTTTTATTCATAAGATTGGCAACTGACGTGTCTTCATAGCTTTCGTGTTCCATCACATGGCACCAGTGGCAGGCAGCATACCCAACACTTATCAGCAACATCTTATTCTCTTTCTTCGCTTTTTCAAGCGCAGCCGGGCCCCACGGGTACCAGTCCACCGGGTTGTGCGCATGTTGTAAAAGGTAAGGGCTTGATTCATGAATGAGTTCATTCGTATACATAAATTTTTTGTTTTGGATAGTCGAATTGGAATCTTGAACACAGGACACAAAACCGAGAAGCACGATGGTTAAATAAAGCTTCTGAATTTTTTTGTGCAACATACCATTGTAAAGGTAACTTAACCAAACCATTATCCCGTTTTGCATGGCAATAGGAGATAAATTGTGAGCCGGTTTTAGCCGCACACGTCATTCAAAAATTTTACGGAAATATTACATAGATTTATCTTCGCGCGTTATTATGAAAAGAAGAGAAAGGTTTTTTACCATTTTTACATTAGGCGTTCTGTCGGCCATGGGTGCGTTTTCCATTGATATGTACCTGCCCGGATTTCCTGATATTGCTAAAGACCTTCATACTACTATCGCTCATATTACCCTTTCAATTACAAGCTTTTTTATCGGCATTTCTGTAGGACAATTGGTTTATGGCCCTCTGCTGGATAAGTACGGACGAAAAAAGCCGTTATATATCGGTCTCGTCGTATACTTGGTAACTTCTATTGCATGCGCTTATGCACCCTCTGCTGACGCGCTTATTGGCATCCGCTTTTTGCAGGCGCTTGGCTCCTGTGCTGGCATGGTGGCTTCGCGCGCTTTGGTGAGGGACATTTTTCCGGTAAATGAAAATGCCAAAATATTTTCTTTACTGATGCTGGTACTGGCTATCTCTCCAATAATCGCTCCAACACTGGGCGGATACGTGACCGCTGCGTTTGGATGGCAATCTATCTTTTTTATTCTCGCCGCCATCAGCGCGGTTACCATCGTATTGGTTTATTTTACTTTACCAGGCGGCCGCGAACCCAATCAAGCGCTTTCATTACTTCCGCGCCAGGTTACCAATGATTTTCTGAACGTCGCTAAAGTACCGCAATTTTATACCTACGCTGTTGCCGGCGCCATCGCTTCATCGGGATTGTATGCCTACGTAGCAGGTTCTCCTTTTGTGTTTATGGAAATTTATAAGGTTTCTGAAAAACATTACGGTTGGATTTTTGCCTTTATCGCGATGGGCTTAATCTCTGCAAGCCAGGTAAATACCATCCTGCTCAGGAAATATAGCAGTGAACAAATCATAAGAGTAACGTTGTTTTTTCAAACGCTCGCCGGAGTAGCGCTGGTAGCGGGCAACTATTTTCATTTTCTCGGCCTTTATTCTACCATATTTTTGATATGGGTTTTTCTTAGCACCCAGGGATTTGCGTTTCCAAATTCTTCCGCGCTTTCGCTGGCTCCCTTTACCGGCAATGCAGGTACAGCCTCAGCTTTAATGGGTGCAATTCAATTGGGCTTCGGTGCAATATCTACCGCATTGGTAAGCGGGTTTAATAACGGCACGGCAATGCCCATGTCGGCTATCATGTGTGCCTGTGCTGTTTTAAGCTTTTCTTTTCTGCTGATCGGACGAAGGGCCATCAGAAAATCTTCTGCAGCCTTCGAGCTTACTGTAAAAAATTAGCGGCGAAAAATTATTGATTTTTAGACTGGGCTAAAGGAATTGTAAAATAAAAAACTGAGCCTTTTGTTTCTTCACTGTCTGCGCCAATAGTGCCTTTATGTGCGCGAATGATTTGTTTGCAGAGATAAAGCCCCAGTCCGATGCCTTCAATGTTTCTTGTCTTTTCCATTCTGAAAAACCGCTCAAAAACGTAGGGGATGTGATCTTTAGGAATGCCCACTCCGTAATCTTTTACATAAACAGTAACAGATTTGGCATCGTGAGTGACAATAACTTTTACTTCATTATGCCCGCTTGAATATTTAATGGCGTTGCTGAGGAAATTGGTAATTACCTGGATGATTCTATACCTGTCGGCAATTACTTTACATTTACCATCGCCCTCGCGGGAAATTTTGAAAGAGGGATGAAGTCCCTGGATGGTATCAATGGCTTCGTCCACCATTTCATCAAACATGAATTCTGAAAGATCCAGGGGGAAATAGCCTGAATTCACTTTTGTAGATTCATACAAGCCGGATATCATTATATTCATTCGCTGAATATTCTTCTCTGACCTTTCAAGCATCTCTTTTAAAAATTGAATTTCATCTCCCTTTGCTGCTTCTTTCATTAGGTCGTTTGACAGCATAAGATTTGCCAAAGGATTTCTTAACTCGTGCGTAATAAACCCTATGATATCTTCCCGTTCTTTTTCCAATTCTTTATAAACGGAAACATCATGCATTACTACCAATACTTTCTTATTTCCGGGGCCATCAAGCGGCGTGCAGCTCACCTCAAACGTTTTTTTCGCTCCATTTACAGTTTGTAACTCGGTTTGCTTTCGGGAAAAGCCTGTCTGATTTTTTACTGATTGCCGTAACGAATCATAAAAATCCTGGTTAGCTTCCGGTGATGGGAGAAGGCGTGAAATATTCTTTTTGGCTTCCTGGCTCTGTTCGCAAAGATCTATATATGCCTTATTGGCCTTTATGATATTCAAATTGTCGTCCACCACGATAACGATATCGGATATAGATTCAAGAATATTTTCATTAAATTTATTGAGCTCCAGTACAGAATTTTCGGAAGTCTTTTGCTTGTTAATATTCTGCACAATTTTAAGTATCACCTTTTCACCCACATCATTGGTTACCAGCACCGATTCGCCGGAAACCCAAATCTTATCTCCGTGTTTATCAACAAGAAAATTATTATCATTAGACTGGCCCGTTTGAAGCGTTTGCCGGATTTC
This sequence comes from Ginsengibacter sp., assembly GCA_051954975.1. GTDB lineage: Bacteria > Bacteroidota > Bacteroidia > Chitinophagales > Chitinophagaceae > Ginsengibacter. The sequence goes on from JBQCHE010000005.1 coordinate 160,959, forward strand.
TTTTTCGGGACATCCCTTTCTCTGGTCTTCTTCGGTAAAAAGTATTCCGGAATATTTTCCGACAATGTCGTCTTCGTTGTATCCAAAACATTCAGTGAAAGCAGAATTTACGGCGGCGATGACGCCATCAGGGTTAATTAATATTACAGTGTTTTCTCTGGTATTCTTGTACAGCGACTCAAAATAATCAAAAGTGTTATAGGTTGTTTTTGCTGGCATGGGTTAAGGCAATTTTTAAATTATCGGCGTCTTGCCAACAATAAAAGTTTTTGAGGGTTAAATTTTTATTTTCAGGAATTCGTTAGTTCTTCATAAGCTGCAGTGAGTGGCCTTTCGATTCCTTCGCCCTTCCATTCAGGCGAGCCGGGTATTTCAGCATTTTTTAAAATTTCTTCTTTTGGTTTTCCCTTTTTAATTTCACCATCAACAAAATGAAGCAAATTACCGAGATAATCTCTAAAAGCAAGAAGCATATCTTTCGAACCCTTTACATCATAGTTTTCTCCCGAATGGCCGCACACATAAAGAGTTTTATTGTCAAATTTCTTTACCGCGGTATCCAGAACGCTTATCCAACTTTTAATGCTGGCACCTGCACTTCTGTCAATAAAGGGATGCCTGCGATTAAATACCAAATCGCCCACATGGACAATGTTTGCATTTGTAAAATGAATCAGCGCATCTCCATTTGTATGCCCGGCTCCATAATAGTACAATCTGACTTTCTCATTTCCGATATCTTCACTATGTTCTTTTTCAAAAGTTTGGTTAGGATAATATTGTTGATCTTCTTTATTATTTTGTTTGGCTAAGCGTTGTTGATTCATCAATGAATTTTTATGAGCCAATACCTGGCCAGTTATTCCCTTAAAAGAAATGTTTCCTGAGGTATGATCGCCGTGATGATGCGTGTTGATAAGCAGGCGAAAGGGATAGCCTTTAATTGTTTTTAATTCATTGATAAGATGAACGGCCGAGTCGGGAAACTGAGCGTCTACCACGGTAATGCCATCTTTGTTATAATGAAAAGCAATAGTTCCCCCTTTTTCCGTAAAAATTCCAATATCATCGGTAAGCATCGTTATTTTCCACGGGGCATCCTGTATCACTTTCAGCATTTCTGATTTCCGAAATGAAACAACTCCCAATGAAAGCAATGAGTTTTGTATAAACTGGCGGCGATACATTGTCTTTATTGTAATGAAAATAAAATTCAATTTACGACTATTCTTTCGCTTAGGGGAAAATTTTTCGGGATACGCTTTTATGGCGAATGATAGTAAAGCAATAAATAAAGAGGATTTATTTTAGCCTTACATCCTTTTTTTGAAGATGAGTCTTAAAATGATTCACCTGAAAATAAAAAAATCCTTCCGGCTTATAGTTCCGGAGGGACTTTAATTGACAAAGAAAGCCTGTTATTTTATTTTCCTTAGCTTCTTTACCGCAGCCTTAATCTGGTTGGCTTGTTGATAATCTACCATTCCGTTAAAACGTAATGGAATGGTGGTAGACGGCATTAACATCCTTAATGAATTATCCTCTGCCATTCTTTCAGCAACGCTCACCCGTTTGAAGCTTCCGGTAGAAATATAATTGAAAATATTGGCAAGATTATCATCTTTGGGATCGCCCCATGGCAGATCGATAAAATCTGTCGCCACCTTATCCGGAATTAAGCCATCAAAATAACCGCCTTTGTCAAGCGCATTTCTTGTTTCAAAATTGATAGCATACAAATCGGCAAGAAATTTTGGCTGGGTGCCTCCGTTGGGATAATCAGTGATCCGAAAGCTGAAAAACCCTACTGGCTTTCCATAGGTAGTATCACCAACGAGCTTAACATTCATATACGGTTTGAGATTGTTAATCGTGAGTTCGCTTGCTGAGGCGGTATACTGGCCACCGATAAAAAATACGTTGGTCAGGTTTAAACTTCCTCCTCCCTTAAATAATACTTTATCTTCAAGGCCCGCCTGGCTCGCCACTGCAGTTAATTTGTCATTATAAATATAATGGTACATTTCTTTTCCCTTCACTGATGCAGGAGCGATAAGACTGTCCAAAAACTCTGCAGTTCCGACAGAACCGCCTCCGTTGTATCTTAGGTCAACGATAAGATCCGATATACCTGAGGTTTGAAATTTATTGAACACCCTGGAAATTTCCTGTTTGGTTAAAGTAGGGCCCGTTTGGTTTTCAACAGCGGCAAAAGAATTAAAAACAAAGTAGCCTATTTTTTTTGCGCCAATTGAATAAACGGTATCAAATAAAACCGGATTGATATTATAAACAGTTTTTGTAAGGGTAGTATTAAAAGATTTCCCGTCAGGCTGTTGAAACGTGAACGAAGCAGAAGCATCGTCATAAACAGCCTTAGTTACCTTAATTACATTTGGACCGTTGCTTCCATCATAAGATACGTCCGTACTGCCATTTATCGCGGTTATTTCGTCGCCCCTTTTTACGCCTGCGAGCCCTGCAGGAGAATTTTTATCGGCAAATAAAACCAGGAGGTGGGTTTTCCCGCTTTTATCCATCGCGTAAGAAACCTGCATTCCCAAATCTCCGGCAACGCCTTGCTGAATTTCGCCCGCCACTTCGCCTTTGTCAATAAAACTGTACTTGTCGAAACGCTTTTGCGTAGCAGGGTTTACAGGATAGCTTTTAATTTTGTTCAGCAGCACTTCCGCTGAATCATATTCCGAACTTAACGGATTCAGTTTTGGAACACTTTTGTACCAATAATAAGTCGGCAAATCATAGGTGGTATCTCTTCCGCCGTCAATAAAAGTTACCTGCATGTAATTGTACATAAGATATTTTAAAGAATCTGCATCACTCAGGGTATGAGGAACGGTGCTGGTATCTACAGGAGGCGGTGTAGAAGGGTTTGCGTGTTCCTTTTTGCAGGAAGGAGCTACTAAAATAAAAATGCCATATACGAGGATAATGGCAAAACTTTGCAGGGCTATATTTTTCATTTATTTAGTTTTCAAAAGTTTCGTAATACAAAATAAAAAATTAATAATTTAATTCAATTAATATTTGCAATTTATTACCAAATGGGTAACACCTTTCTTTTTAATCCAGACTATTACATTATGATTATTGTTTGCCGTTCCGTTTCTGAATAGGTGACGTTCTTATTTGGCGTAGCCCCGCACATTGCACCTCAATAATGGAACAAATATTGATAATTGTAAAATTACGCATTTAAAAACATGAGTAGAGTTGTTCTTATCGTAGCATTTATCTTTTCTTTTCTCCACCTTTCGGCACAAAAAGCAGATTCCATTGCGGCCTCATCAGGAACGGCGGGTTTTACACTATTTGGCAACACGGATACCACCCTTAATGACTATTTATTTAGCATAGAGAAAGTATTCCAGGTATTGAATAAAGTCCCGGTGTTGGCTCAACCGATTCAATCTGTCAAAGAAATCAACGAGCGCTTAAATGAGGATGATTCTGCGCTTACCATTATTAATGCGCGATTAAGCTCGGACACAAAAACGCTTAACATTCGTAACCTTCAGATGTTTTCTATTATTCTGAAACAGGTAAATCGCAATGCAACAGTATATGCTGGTGAATTGAATGATTACGACAGTATTTATAATGCCATCAAATCTGATGTCGACGCACTTAGAAAGGATACGGTATTTCGCAGGATTTTCAGAGATTCGTCGCTACGGAGTGCCTTCAGGCCACAACTGATACAATTGAGGTCAAAATGGAAAAAGGCTGACAGCCTTATGAAAAATGCACATCTCCTAATCAGCAAAACGCAGGCCCGTAATTCCGGTAATTTAATTGCTAGCAGCGAAATGCAATTGCAAACCCAAAGCATGATGTCTTCTACGGGATTGAGAATATTTGGAAAAGAGAGCGATTATTTATGGGAATTTAAAAAGGCAGAATTAGGAAAGGCGTACTCGTCAGAATTTCAGAAATCCATTCAGTCTGAAAGGAAGATTACGCGCTATTATTTTGCAAATACCAATAATCAATTGTTGTTTCTGTTGTTGTGCGGCATCGTGTTCTTTTTTTGGGTGTTTTATAATTACAGAAGCCTTGGCAGGCTCAATAAATTAGATACCCTGGAATCATTTCATTTCAGGTATATGAATGGCGCTCCGGTTTTTGCGTCGCTTATTGTGATGCTGAACCTGGCGCCATTGTTTGATCTGGATGCGCCTTTCATTTATATCGCCACAGTTGAATTTTTGCTGATGCTTACGCTCACGTATTCATTCGGGCGAAGGTTAAAGAAAAAATTATTTTCTGCATGGCTGTCTTTCATCATACTATTCCTGATACAATCTTATTCAAGATACCTTAATCTGCCTGAATACTTTAACCGCTGGTTGCTGCTTATTTTAAACGGATTATGTGTACTTCTCGGGCTTTATCTGCTAAAAGAATTTAATAAACAATATAAAGAACACCGTTTTCTTTTTTTAACCGCTGCGCTTTACACCCTTTTTAACTTCCTGGCGATTGTCAGCAACCTGTTTGGCAGAACAACACTTTCACAGATTCTTGGTTCCACCGGCACGTATGCCGTGATTCAAACCGTTGGGCTTTTGGTTTTTATTGAATCGGTGACAGAAGCATTTTTATTGCAGGTTCAGGCAGGCAGAATGCGAAAGGATTATACTTCCGGGTTCGATCACCAGGCAATTGCATCCGGTATAATGCGTTTTGTTGTCTTTTTTTCTATCATCATCTGGCTGATTGTTTTTGCCACTAATCTGAATATTTTTCACTTTATATCCAGCCACATTTCAACTGTACTCAACAGGGCCAGGTCAATAGGCAGCTTTACATTTACCTATGGAGGCATTATTCTTTTCGTTCTTATTTTATACGTTGCGCATTTACTTCAAAAATATATTGGCTATTTTTTTGGCAACATTGGCGATGAAGCGATTTTTGACAACAAGGGGCAGCGTTCCCGGCTGATGATTGTGAAGCTCATTCTACTGGTAGGTGGATTTTTACTGGCCGTTGCGGCGAGTGGCCTGGCCGTTGATAAGATTACCGTTATCCTCGGCGCATTGAGTGTTGGTATTGGGCTCGGGCTTCAAAGTATTGTAAACAATTTTGTGTCAGGTATCATCCTCATTTTTGATAAAACACTAAACATCGGCGATACGGTAGAGATAGGAGATAAGAAGGGAAGGGTTAGGCAAATCAGCATGCGTTCGAGTAGGCTGCTGACTGCCGACGGCGCTGAAGTTATTATCCCGAATGGAACGATTCTTTCCAATAATTTTATCAACTGGAGCCTCAATGAAAATTATATCCGGGTAGAACTTACTTTTACCGTTGATAAAATTTCTAAAGATATTCGTGAAGCCATTGCCGGAATCTTAAAATCACTTGAAGATGTGGTAGATAGAAAGGAGCCTGAAATCCTGATCAACACTGTTACTTCGCAGTCTACCCAATTAAAAATATATTTTTGGTGCGATAATGTGACCGTTCGCGACAAGACAAGAAGCGAAGCCTATTCGGCAGTATCAAAATACCTGGAAGGCGAAGAAATAAAAATTATGTAACTTATCTTTTTTCAAAAATATCAAAAGGAAAATTCTTATGGATCAGTTAACTCTTGGAATCGGCACCAGGCTTCAGCATCCGCATCATGGCCCCGGAGTAATAGTGGGCGTGCGCCTGGCAACGTATCTGGTTTCTTTTATCAGTGATGGCATCAAAGAAATTGATAAGAATGATGACAAGCTAGAAGAAATTATTCCGGAGAATGTGACACTTGAGTTGGAAACAACCAGCGATGTAGAAAAATCATTATTGAAAATTTTGCGGCTTTGGAGCGATACCTCTGAAATAGTGCCGCTTGGCGATAGGTGGAAGGGCGGTACGATGCTTTTACAGCCGGCAGACAAAACACAGAAAGCGAAAGAAATTTCTATTGATGTTTTCTTCCACAAGATTGTAATGTTGCGCGACAGGCTTCGTGTGATGGAGCAGCAAATCAATGCGCATAAAATATTGAGCGATGAAGAAAAGGTAAATCTTCAGCAATACATTACACGCATTTATGGCACGCTTACTACTTTTAATGTATTGTTCAAAAACAAAGAGAATTGGTTTGTAGGCGATAAAGGTGGGGGAGAGTAATTGATTTACAGCAAACCGGTAAATACTTCAAATTTTTATTTTTTGTTATTGGTTTTTTGAGATAAAAAAAACCGCCACTCTTCAGCGGCGGTCTTTTATCATCAAAAAAAAATTAGAAATTATAGCCGATGGAAAAATTAAGCGCTGGTAAAATTCCGCTTAATGCATTCTGACCTGCGAAGTCACCTGTTTTGTCCTTGAAGCTGAAATCTACATATTGAATTCCACCATTCAAATCCAAAGTGAAGCCGCTGTTCCAAATCCACTGGTGGCCTATTACCACCTTTCCTGAAAAACCCGAAATATTCGTTTTTTCATTAGCGCCTCCTTCTGAATCTTCAACTTTTGCAGTTCCGAATTGAGCAGAAAGGCCCGGTGCAACATAAGTTCCCCTCGGAGCTGTGCCGGTAAAATATAAACGGTATTCTGCTCCAATCCCGTAAGTGGTATATTTAAACCCGGAAGATTTAAGCATTCCAAAAGAAGGCAGAATTACCACTGAAAATTTTTCATTGAAGGCATGTTCAAAACCGAGATTTGCACTGCCAAAAAGCGCTCCCAAAGGTTCAGCTTAACAACATTGGGTTGTACGTTGTCGCTCTGAGCAAAAATGGCTGTTGAGGATAATAAAATGGCTGCGGAAAAAATAATTTTTTTCATTTTGTTAGTTTGTAGTTTAAATTTTAGTTAGAAGATGAAAAGGATTCAATGAAAGCTTTATTATTTTCAGACAAAAACCGAATTCTTTTTCATTTATTGTTTATCCAAATAAATTTTACTTTTTTACTTTTGGAAATATCTGAATAGCTTTTACTAATATTTAAAACGTAATTATGACTTCACCCATTAAAACAGCATTGTGTTCGTTCGGTATGAGCGGGCTTGTTTTTCATTCGCCATTTTTAAGTATTAACCCCGGCTTTAATTTTTATGCCGTTTGGGAAAGAACTAAAAATGAAGCTCAAAAAAAATTCCCGAATGTAATCACGTATCGCACGCTTGATGAAATGCTCAGCGATGAACTGGTGGAATTGGTAATTGTAAACACACCGAATTATACCCATTTTGAATATGCGCAAAAAGCTTTGCAGGCGGGCAAACATGTGATTGTTGAAAAGCCTTTTACTGTAACAGTAAAGGAAGCGCAACAATTGATTGACCTCGCAAAAAAGAAAAACAAAATACTTTCTGTGTATCAAAACAGGCGCTACGATAGCGATTACAAAACGATTAAAAAAGTATTGGATAAAAAATTACTGGGAGAAGTAGTGGAGGCAGAATTTCATTTTGACCGCTATCGTGAAGAGCTCAGCCCCAAGCAGCATAAAGAAATTCCAGGGCCGGGAACTGGCGTCTTATACGATTTGGGCGCGCATCTCATCGACCAGGCTTTGCAATTGTTTGGATGGCCTTCGAAGCTTTTTGCTGACATCCGCATTATACGGCCTGTTTCTAAAGTAGATGATTATTTTGAAGTGTTATTGTATTATCCAAATTTAAGAGTCAGGCTAAAAGCCAGTTATTCGGTAAGAGAAGCTTTGCCCGGCTACATTATTCACGGCTTAAAAGGTTCTTTTATCAAACCAAAAACTGACGTGCAGGAAGCCTTGCTGCAGGCCGGAAATATTCCCGGTGGCAAAGATTGGGGCAGGGAGCCTGAAACAGAGAAAGGCTTATTGCATACGGAGATTGATGGCATTGAAGAAAGAAAATATATCGACAGTGAACAAGGAAATTACGACGATTATTATTCCGGCATTTATGAAGCCATTCGCAATAACAAACCCGTGCCGGTAACAGCAGAGGAAGGTATGAAAGTAATCCGGATTATCGAAACTGCTTTTGAAAGCAGCGAGGCTCAAAAGGTGATTCAATTATAAAAAAGAATTCATGGTGTTAATTTGCATGAATCAGGTTCAGGATTTTTTTCTTGTTGAGTTCTCTTAAGTAATCCCTGGCCATAATGCCTGATTCTTTCAGATCATTCAATTGCCAGTTTCCGTTGGCAGGCGCGCCGGCTTTAAGCACAGAGCAGCTTTCATTCTTGTCTGCCACTGACCATGTTATCCAGCTAATCTTTCGTTGTTCTGACCAATTAATCCATTTTTGCCATTCTTCCTTATTGATTTTGCCATCGCCGGAGGCTTCCATTCCGGCAGATTCAGAAATAAAAAGCGGCAATCCCTTATTCAACGCGGCATCAGCCTTATCCCGAAGATCCTGTTTATGCGTAGCCGCATAATAATGCAATGAATACATAATATTGCTGAAGCCCGTAATAGGATCGGCGGCAGCTACATCCACGTCCTGATCCCAATGAGGGCTTCCCACGATGATAACATTGTTTTTATCAATGGCTCTGATAGCGGATATCACGGCAATAGAATATTCCTTCACCTGGGCCCACGTGTCATATTCAGGCTCATTATAAATTTCATAAATGATATTAGGATACCTGCCGTATTTATTAGCCATTTCTGTAAAAAAGGCTTTTGCTTCTTCGGTTTTGATGTGATGCGAATGCCAGTCAATAATTACATAAATTCCCTGTTTAATGGCAGCATCTACGACAGCTTCAATCTTTTGTTTAGACCATTCCGGTTTGTCAAGGTAGCCACCCTTTGGTTCAACCCCCATAGCAGCGCGCACTACAGAACAATTCCAATCTTTAGCGAGCCATTTTACTGCATCTGCATTATAAAACTGTGGCCACCAATTGTGCCATCCAAAACTCATTCCACGCAATACGACGTCTTTATTTTTTTCATCTTTCAACTGCGCACCTTCTACATGCAATTGCCCATGAAGCTTTACCGGCTGCGACTTTACAGTAAAAGAAAGAAAGAGAAGACAACAAATAATATGAAATTTCATTAGTGTAAATTTTGATCAGAAACAAATTTCTTGCGTATGCAAATGCTTTGCGCAAATTTCTTTACAAGTTTATGCAAAATAGAATTAGCAGGATATTGTACTAATTTATTTATTGTACAGTACAACCTAAAACGCTTCTCAGTAGCGTTTTAAGCAAATTTTGAGTAAAGATGAGAAAATACAAAAAGATAAAAAGTCGGGATGACTGGATTCGGCAGTAAGTACTAAAAACCTTTATGGTAGCTGGTTTCAGCTTTTTGTTTTTATTTTCATTGTGCTTTTCCTTGTTCTTTTTAAACCCAATGCCGAAGAAGAAAAGAAGTTAATAGTCAAAATGTATTTATTTGAATATCGGAAAGAAATTGGGAATAGAATTTTAGACATACTTGAATAAAAATATCTTTCCAATAAGGCAAGATAATTTATTGAAGTGTTTTTCCTTACTCCTTCAACACAGTCTGGATACCTTGCAGCATTAACCGATGTAATCTTACCTTGAAAACAGATGGTAGTTTCTGGTAATTCAAGAAAACCAGGCTTATTCCTGTAGTTCATTTATACCTGGATAATGATAAAGCCGGAATCAATACAACTTCTTATGCTATGAGTTTAAGTCAAAAATATCGTGATGAAAGTAATCTTTATAAAAATTACAAAGATTTAAATGATTGGGTGATCAACATTGGAAAGAAGAGTCAGAAGAAAAGAATAGACATTATTTAAAATATGAATATTATAATGACTGGTGATTAAGAAAAGCACAGTAAGGGTGCCTATAATCGCACCCGGCAAGATGTACGTTTGTCGGACAAACTGATTTTCGCTTTCACTCCGGAGTCGCTTCGGGGTTGAGATTCAAAGTTGAAAATTTTGATTTTTTACACGAAATGAAAAGAGAGAATATGAAACAAAAATCAAAAATAAATTTAACCCGAAGGGTAACGATCCGGTTAAAACCGGATGA
>JBQCHE010000006.1:0-230262 GCA_051954975.1 Ginsengibacter sp.
CATATCGGCGGAATACTTAAGAACAGGGGTAATTAGCTGATGTGCTGATTAGCTAATATGCTAATGGAAGAATGTGTTTAACGCTGAATGTTGCTGCTGAATGCGCAGGCAGAAGTCAGAGGCAGAACTATTGAATTCTAATTAACCATCGCTCAACAAACGACAGCCAGGAACACTTTGGGGGAGTTACCAAAGCGAAGGGGCCGGACTTTTGTAAGTCGCTTTTTTTGAAAACAATTTCAGTTTGGCGTAGTGCATCATGAGCACCTTTACTCCCCAAAATCATGGTTCAGACAACTGCGTGGATGCGGAAGGCGCAAGGCGAAAGGGAAACAGGGAAAGGCGTAAGGCAAGCTAAGTGCAAGGGCAATATAAAATCAAGAAGCATGAATCTTTTAATAATATAAAATCTTACAGACATGAAAAATTATATCAGTCAACTGAATGGTAAAGAACAAAATGCCATCCATTGCATTAAAAAACTGGTTGCCAACCAGCTCAACCCGCTTATTATTTATTGCTTTGGTTGCCAAACCAATATTTGCATTCAACGCTCTGTTTTTGCCAGAAAACAGTTTGAAGAAGAGCGGCGCTTTACCTGTGAGCTGCTAATTATTACGCCAGATACTACGGTAGCGGATGAAGACAAACGGCAAGAAATACAGGAAATGATTTCCCACTTCGGAAAAGTAAATATGTTGATCCATCCGCTAGGGTTTGTATTACAACAAATGAACGAAGGCAATTTATTTTTTAACTGGGTGCATAAAGAAGGGATGTTATTACTGGATCGCAACAACAGTACCCAATTATTGCCAGCGCCGGTAGAACGCGCGTACCGCCCGCAGGCATTACAATACTATTTGAGCAACCCGGCAATGAATGACTACCTGGAAGCAAAATTTCAACCCATTGTAAAACCGGAGTCAAAGAAAAAATCAATAGCGCCCTCACAACCTGTAGAAATAAAACTGACATTGGATGTGGCTAATGGATGGCAAGCAACTGCGACAAAGATGTAAGAGAGTTTTAATCATTCGTGTAAATTTCTCCATCAGAAACTTTTTGCAGGCTTGCATAAAAAATTGTTCTATATTTTCGGTTCCTGCTTTACCATTCAACAAGGTACTGCAGGAGCTTTTGCTAAAAAGGATTTGGTCTTTAATCTATAATTTAAAAGAATGGAAAAAGTAATCAGGGCTGGCTTAATTGGATTTGGAGTGGGTGGGCAAATATTTCATGCGCCCATACTAACCACCGTAAAGGGTTTGGAATTGGTGAAAATAAGGGCCGCAAAGCCCGAACAGGTGGCCGTAGTGAAAGCAAAATATCCGGGAGCCGCCGTGGTAACTAACTCAGAAGAAATCTTTGATGATGCAAATATTGATTTGGTGGTTATTACTACCCCTAATACCTCGCATCATTCGCTGGCAATGCAGGCTTTGCAGGCGGGCAAACATGTGGTGGTTGATAAACCATTTACCATCAATACCAAAGAGGCGGATGAATTGATTGCATTGGCAGCAAGTAAAAACCTGGTATTATCAGTATATCACAGCAGGCGGTTTGACAGCGATTTTCATACGCTTCAAAAAATAATCAGTAACCAATTTTTGGGCGATATCGTTGAATTGGAAAGCCGCTACGACCGTTTCAGGAATTATTTAAAACCCAATGCCTGGCGCGAAGAAGATGGGCCGGGCACCGGGATATTATATGATTTAGGCTCGCACCTTATTGACCAGGTGCAGGTTTTGTTTGGATTACCCGAAGCCATCACTGCAGATTTACGCATGCAACGAAAAGGAGGAAAAGCGGTAGATAATTTTGAAGTGATTCTCCATTATCCGGGTATTAAAGCGTCAATAAAAGGAGGCATGCTGGTAAGAGAACCCTTGCCGCGGTTCATTCTTTTGGGCAATGAGGGCTCTTTTGTAAAGTATGGCCTGGATGTGCAGGAAGAAGCGCTCAAAGCCGGATTTAATTCATTGACCAAAGCTGACTGGGGTATCGAACCTCGCGAATTATGGGGAACGCTGAATACGGATATAAACGGCCAACATTTTGTTGGAAAAATTGAAAGTGAAAAAGGGGACTACGCAGCGTATTATCGCAACGTATATCATACCATTTTGGGAAAGGAAGATCTTATCGTAACACCTCTACAGGCAAGGAATACCGTGCGTATTATAGAACTGGCCATGCAAAGTCAACAGGAAAAAAGAACTGTTGATTTTTCCTTCCCGTAGATCATAATTTTTTCAAAATGAATTATAAACAGGAGGCGTTTAATTTCGTATATTGGTAATTCCTTTTTGGAACTAAGTTCCTGGTAAAAAGCCCGAACCCCTTTGAAAATATTTCTTTCGAACAACCTTTCTTTAGATAGATGAAATTTAAATTACAGTTTAAATTTCCTTTGCTAAATTAGATTTTTTATAAAAGCGATGGGGGTATAATGAATTTTCCTTCCCAGGCCGTGCCTCACTCCAGGCCTTGAAGCCCAGCAGGACACTGACACTGAATTTATAAATGATGAGGAAACCTACACCTATACTTTCGACGATAAAAAAAGAGTCAGACGATGACTACAACTGTCGCTCTTACAGGAACAGTTATAATCGACACGTTTACTTATTACTAAGTTACTCCAGGAGCGTGCCCCCGCTATTCTTAGAATCTCAAAATAATTACAAAGCCGCTGCCCTGATGTTTGCAACTCAGGACAACTACAAAATAAAAAGTCAACTCAAAATTTCGTTTGCTACCTTTATTATTCGCAACAAAAAACTTAAAAAATGGTATGAACAAATATTAGGAGTAGTGTGTGCAATATCCTTTACTGGAAAGTTAATTTTCCAAATTTTTGTTGAAGGAGTTTCGTATTCAGAAGATTATGGATGAGAAGAAATAAATGAGGTAAATATTCGTTTCCTTTTTAACTAAACATAAATCTAACAACACCGCCTTTACTAACGCTTAACTAAAACAACTGAAATTAACTAAAATGAACTTTGCCAAAACATTTTTAATGGTGATTGTACTTGCCCCCAATTTTCTTTTTGCGCAGAAAACAAAAGATAGTACGAATAAAGTCAGTTTTTGCATAGCGATTGGACCGAATCTAACAAAGGCTTCATTGGCATCCTACACGCCCACCGAACCGAGTTGGGGTCGTAGGACATCCTCGAGCTACGCGGCGGGATTGGACATCAATTTCTTTGTGAATGTGCCGTTAGGAAAGTCTGTTTCTTTTCGTCCTGAGTTAGGATTTAAGCTGTTAAACCAAAAGCAGATGTACAGTAATTCTAAAATTATTGATGAAGAGTTATCTTCAAATTTCAGGGATAAACTCACTGAATCACAATTGACACTAGCTACTCTTTTATCAATTGAAACAAAATATTTCTCTATTGACTTTGGTCCTTCTGCCGGACTGATCACGAGCGCGAAAATTAATTCAGTCTCAAAAACGGTTGCCTACAACGGCGTTATGATCGATAAGGAACAGACTGACTTTAAAAAAGACAAGAAAGCCAATGACGTAGTATTTTCAGGGTTACTGGGAATCAGCAAAATCAATATCTATCAGAATTTTGGTGCAGGCTTGTACTACAATATTGGCTTTCCCGATTATACTCAATATTACCGGATGAGAAAAATAGCAAAAGTAAATGGGTTGATGCTGCAATTGACGGCCAGTTTGTAACGGGAGGCATAATTGGATTTTGTTCAACCGGAATTAAAAATTACACTTATGAATAAACTTTTTTATTGTCTTTTTGCTCTTGTAATTGTGTCTTGCAAGAAAAGCCCCAACAATTCCGGGTCTATTAAAGCTACTGCCTTTGCGGGCAGCAACGATTTCAAGCTATATGCCATTGATTTGAAAACAGGAAGCGAAAAGTGGGAGTATGCTACCGGAGGAGGTATTTTTGGAGGTCCGAAAGTATACAACGGCACCGTCTATTTCGGCAGCGGTGACCACAGTATTTATGCTCTTGATGCTACCACCGGTGTAAAGAAATGGGAATTTAAAACCGGAAATGCAATTTCTTCTAACTTTTCTATTCAGGCTGGAACGCTCTACGCGGGAAGTTACGATTTCAAGGTTTATGCACTTGATGCTGCTACCGGCGTTGAAAAATGGGAATTTGCTACCGGCAACTATATTCAAACTGCGCCCGCCATTGCCGGAGGTACTTTATACATTGGAAGTGAACAATTGCTTTATGCAATAGATATAGCGACAGGATTACAGAAATGGGTGTTTACAGCAGGGGCGCCTGTTTCATCTCCCATGGTTGCTGATGGAGTTGTTTATATTGGATGCCGTGACAAAAAAGTTTATGCTATAAATGCAGATACCGGCGTTGAAAAATGGGAATTTGCAACCGGTGGAGAAATTATTTCAAGCCCAAAAATTCAAAACAATATAGTTTATGTGGGAAGTGGTGATATGAATTTATATGCTTTGAGTGCCCCGGATGGAAGCAAAAAGTGGTCGCTTTTGCTGGGAGGCGCGATTGTCACTAATTCTGCCGTTAAAGATAATATTTTATACCAGGGCTGTAATGATAAAAAACTATATGCTATAGACTTAAACACAGATAAAATAAAGTGGACCTATTCAGGCGATGAGATAATTTGCACTCCCGTAATTACTAATAAGTTCCTTTGTGCAGGTAGTTGGGATAACAGTTTATATACATTCGATTTATCATCCGGCGAGGCAACTAAAAAGTTCACTTCAAATGGAGCGATTTATACGGCGCCTGCTATATTAATGAGCGATGGGACTGTGTTTAACAGTGATTAAAGGGTTGATACTAACGCGTAAATTAAAATAACTGCTATGAAACTTGCCGTCACTAAAGCTATTGTTCTAAAACAATTATTTAACTACAAAGCTATGGCGATTTCGTTGCTACCACTAAAAATTTTCAATATATGTAACATTCTATCTAATGTTAATCAAATCCGATAAATAAATGTTTAAAGATTTAAAAAGATTGCTTCAATTTTTTATTGTTGCCACTGTATCAATGTTTCTTTTTCCAACTATTTTGAGATTATTGGGATTCGAATCTTTTGATATTGAAAATATCTCCACTCTTTTAATTATCGCAAGTATTGTATCATCAATAATTTCCAGCGTGATAGCAGTCATTATTATTTATAAGTCAAATAATGCGGAAAGATTATTGAAAAAAGCAGCAGCAAGAGACATGATATGGAATGAGGAAGGTCTTAAAATTCAAACAAGATCGGTTTTTTATAAAGTGCTGACGGCGTGGAATAATCAGGATGCTTCTTTAATAAAAGAATATGTCACAGAAGAATATTTTCAATCTTTTAAGGCACGACTTACAACAAAAAACGAAGCAAAAGTTCCAAATATCCTTAACAATATTGACATTTCAGAAACACGGATTATTTGTTGCCAGGACTTTGTGAATAATGAGGAAGATAAATTTGTCGGATATATTTCCTGGAACTTTTCAACCGAAAATAATGAAGAGGACAATTCCGATGGACTTGGTAATCCAAACAAGTTTTCAGAAATATATCATTTTGTAAGATTAGCGGATAACTGGCTTCTAAGTAAAACTGATGACAAGTTTGGTTTCCGGAACCTGCTTACTGAAAAAAGTATTTATGAGGAATAATTTTGCATCCCCCGCAAGAGATATTGTTGGCGAGACGTTAACAGTTGCTGCAATTTAAGTTTTTTTAAAAACGTCGGTAACATTAATTTTAATCGAAGGCATAAAATCCGTTTTATCCAGCTTCAATCGTAGCTTTGGTATTAGACCATCCGGAAGCTTTTGATTTCAAAAAAAGGAATTTCTGTAGTGATAAATCTAAACTCCGGAAATTCTACTTAGCGTTTATTATTTAGTTTACCCTTTGAGGGATTAGGCACGTCCGTTCCTAGTGAGAATATTTGCAATTCAGGAAAATAAATTTGTGGACAAGAAAAATTTGAGAAGAGAAAATGAAGATAATTGTTTGCTTACTCAATATCAGGAGCCAGAAGAAGTAAAGGTAAATTAGCTGATGCAAATAGATCAACTTGAACTGACCCATGTATTCCATCTATCACGCCACCCTCTGGATATACCGTTTGTGATCCTCCTAAATTTGTAAATTGCATTCGATCATTTCTGGCAGTTTCTCTGGTAACTATGTTTTTTGAATCTTCCAGTTCCAGTGACTCTCCACAAATATTCTTTTGATAAGCAATTGTAGGATTATCAGATGAAATTTCTTCAATTCTTATCTCTGAATGCATCCGGGAAGAAGCTGAAACATCATCAGAAAATTCTCTTTGATCTCCAGCAAAAAAGCGTATTGTTGGTATCGGAATTCCATTAAGTATAAAAGGAATCGGAAGCACAGAAGTTTCACCCTTTAGCATACGAATGGAATTTGGAATAAAGGCATTTAACCAAAACGAAATTGAATTGAAAGTCATAAAGTAGGTGCGGGTTTTCTAAAAAGACGCATTAGTGTGGCATAAATTAGCCCCATTCATTGTGCCAAATAATCTTTTTCCTGGCAACGTCTCACTTTGTGAATATTTTTTATCTACCGGAAAGATCGTGTGGACGTTGCGTCTGGAAGATTGATTAGGTATCAAACTGGTTAAACCAGGAATTCATCATTTACGCAATGTCCCGATGGGAATAAACCCAATTTGAAAATAGATGACGGAGACATTGCTGAGAAACAAAAAATGTATTCCAGGTTTTATTAGCTTATTAATACGAGTTTTTTTCATAAAAGTTTAGTGGTTTTCCCTGATTTGAAATGTGGTTTTCCCTTATCCGAATGGAAAGAGAGATAGGTAACTTCATATTATAAATCGTTCATTTTAGACTGTTAGCCACGGCGGAAAGTGATGGGCAGTCCATTCGTTAGTGGATACTCATTAAGTATTTCAGAAGTTGGAGTATTTATTTTTTTTAATAAATTAAATTAATCATTATGGCAAATCACGAACAAAAACCAAAGAAAAATCTTTCTACTTCAACTGCACGAATGAGAGATCCCCTTCATTATGACGGCAGCTGTACGTATGCAGGACAAACATACAGTGATGGTTCCATAGTAGATCAGGCAGGTAGTAGAATGGAATGTCATGATGGTACTTGGAGACCTGCCAAGAAAGTAGCTCCAAAAAAACCTACGGTAGTAGTTGCCGATAAAGGCACCAAATAGCATCTTAATAAGAAGATTAGTCTATACTATCCTGGAGTTTTTAACTCCTTCGTTTTACCCATTTTGTTTTCAACAAGATGCTATTTTGGGGCTCCGTGGTTGTTCCTTCTTTCCCTATTTATTCAAAAGATGTCGGTGGTGAGAACCATTTTTTTTGGGCAACGTCTCACTTTGTAAATATTTTTTTACCTACCGGAAAAGATCGTGTGGACGTTGCGCCCGGAAGATTGATTAGGAACCAAACTGGTTAAACCAGGAATTCATCATGTACGCAATGTCCCGATGGTTGTGGCGGTTGACTAAAAATCCGGCGAATTACAAACATAGTTCGGCAAAATATTACATCGCGGGAAGGCAGAGCGAATATCCTATTGACAGTGAATAATTCAGCACGGCCGTGTCCTGCATATGCACAAGGCCGGGAGTAGCCACGGCCTGGGATAAAAAACTTACTACAACAATTTCATTCTTTAACTACATTTTACTTCTTACAATAATCGCAGCTTTGTGAGGCTTAATATAGAAATATACGAAACATATCTATGAAAAAAACAGCTCAAATTTCTATTGCTCGTTATTTCTCCTGGCGTTATTTTTACAGCACAAGGGGCTTCTACTGATGCTTAAACGATAAATTGCGGAATTTCCGGATGTTTGCACCAGTTGTACTCTTTTCTTCAAATACTTTTTGTGGTTATCATAACATCAACTTTTTTAATTTGCCACAGTGCTGTAATATCGATTTTCACTAATAGAGTCGATGGTTCAAACTTACGATTTAAACATTTTAAACACTTTAGTGTGAATTTTATACGTTTAAAATTTAACCTGCCAACATCAGCTCATTTTGTATGATCAACTCCAAATCGGTTCTTTCTGTATTTAACGCCACTCCTTTACCAACGCTCGTTTTACTGACTGATTCTCCCCTTTTTACTGTTGCCTGGGTTAGTGCTGCTTTTTTAAAGGAGAATGGTGTGAAAGAAAATGATATTATTGGCAAAAGTATTTTTGAAGTCGTTCAAAACCTATACGCTGAAAATGAAGGAACCACTGATTTGCACACATCTTTAGAAAAAGTACTTTCTTCAAAGATTCCGGGTAAAATGCCTGTTCAAAATACGCTAAACGAAAGCGGTAAACAGGAAAGGCGATATTATGAACTTGAAAATATTCCTGTTCTGTCTGAAAACGATGAAGTTGACTATATTCTCCACACTTCAGTGGATGTTACCGAAAAAGAAAATGCGCTACAGCATTTGAGAAGCAATGAAAAAAAACTACTGGCCACTGAACAAATTGCAAAAATCGGATATTGGAAATTAGATCTGCGTACACAGGAAGCATTCTGGTCTGAAGAACTTTACAATATAATTGGGATCGATAAGAATAATACAAAATTAAGTTATGAAATATTTTTCCATGCGATTCATCCTGATGACAAGGAAATGTTTGCGAAGGAAAGATCGCTCGTTTTTGAAAGTGGAAAGAAAATGGATTTTGAATTTCGCATTGTTCAGCCCGATGGACTGATAAAATGGATCCACGAAAAAGGAAATTTAGTGAAAGACGAAAAAGGCGAAATGATTGCTTTCCAGGGAACCATACAGGACATCACTGCCCCAAAATTGCTGGAATTGTCTCTCGAGGAAAGTAATATGAGATACCATTATGCCAGTAAAGCAACTTTTGATGCAATTTATGATTGGGATCTTATCACTGATACCTGTTATTGGGGCGAAGGATTTATAAGAGATTTCGGTTATGATATAGAAACGCTGTCTGATAAAAATTTCTGGCAAAAACATGTGCATCCTGAAGATCGTGAGCGGATATTGAATGATATAGATGAATCAGCAAAGGAAACGGCTTCCAATTGGCTGAATGAATATCGTTTTCAGAAAAGCGATGGAAGCTATGCGTATGTTATAGACAGAAGCATTATCATCAGGGATAAAAACGGAAAGGCGGTCAGGATGATCGGTGCAGTACAAGACATTACAGAAAAGAAAAATTTACAACGACTTCTTGACAAATCCAACCGCCTCGCACGAATTGGAAGCTGGGAAATTGAAGTAGAAAGTGCGACCGTTTATTGGTCCGACATTACCAAAGAAATCCGGGAAACTCCTCCTGGTTTTAAGCCGACGTTGCATGATGGGATTACGCATTTTAAAGAAGGTTATAGCAGAGACACGATTATTGCGCGGGTAAAAGAAGCGGTAAAGCATGGAACACCATGGGAGGAGGATTTACAGATCTATACTCACAAGGGAAATTTAAAATGGATGAGAACCATCGGGAAAGCAGAAATAATCGATGGTAAATGCAAAAAAATATACGGTAGTTTCCAGGATATCGATCAAAGCAAAAAAGCGGAATTAGAGATCCTCAAACTTTACCAGGAAAAAGATACCATCCTGGAAAGTATTGGGGACGCATTTTACAGGGTAGAAAAAAACTGGCTGGTAACTTATTGGAACAAAGAGGCAGAAAAACTACTGAAGACACCAAAAAACAAAATAGTCGGACAGCATCTGTGGGATGTGTTCCCCAGTAGCATCGGCACGGTTCTTTACAGGAAATTTCAAGAAAGCCTTGAGAACAATACAAGTATGGTTTTTGAATATTTTTATCCTGACTTACAGAAGTGGTTTGAGATAAGCACTTATCCTGATAATGGATTATCCATTTATTTCAGAGACGTCACGGAACGGAAAATATCTCAAATCAAGTTGAAAGAATCTGAGAAAAGATACAGTGAATTGTTTCGCCTTAATCCTCAGCCAATTTGGGTGTTTGAACTCCAGGCCTTTCGTTTTGTACAGGTGAATAAGGCTGCCATGGATCTGTATGGATATAGTGAAGAAGAATTCCTGAAGATGACTGCATTTGATGTATGTGCGCCTGAAGATCTGGCGTCGTTCAAAAAAGCGCTTAAAAATTATTCGGGCCAGGAAAATTTTGTGAGCGGCCAATTCATTCATCAGACAAAATCAGGAAAGAAAATAGAAGTAGAAGTTCAAAGCAATTTTATTATAATGAATGAACAAAAATATCACCTTGCCATGATTACCGACGTGACTGAAAAAAACCGGGTGCAGCAACAAGTAACGAGGGCAATTATTAATACGCAGGAAAATGAACGTAATGAGATCGGTGCCGAACTACATGACAACATTTGCCAGATCCTGGCAAGTACACACATCACCCTTGGAGTTTTGTCTAAATCTGTGAATGCAGACGGGCTCCAGCTTTTTGATCAATGCAGGCAATACATCCGCCTGGCAACACAGGAAATCCGGAATCTTTCTCACAGGCTCGCTCCTGCTTTTTTTAATGATTCCACACTTGAAGAAGCCTTTGCGGTATTACTTGATAATATGAATGTCGAAAAGAAGTACAATGTCTCATTATATTTTGACCAGTCAATTGAGGAAAAAAACGTCAGCAGGGATTTGCAGATTAACCTCTATAGAATATTGCAGGAACAGTTAAGAAACATAATTAAATATTCAAACTGCAAAAACATTGAAGTGGACTTAATTGTGAAAAATGATAAAATCAAAATGCGCATAGCGGACGACGGCGTCGGCTTTGATATAAATGAAGTAAAGGGGGGAATTGGCTTATCAAATATGAAAAGGCGGGCGCAATTATTTTGCGGCAAGTTTCACATTTTTTCTTCTCCCGGTAACGGTTGCGAATTGGAAGTAGATATTCCTTTGAAAGGTGATATATATACGAAATAAAGAAGATGGAAGGGCTGAACAATGCTCTTACTGGCGTCTTCCTGGGTGTGACAGCGGACTTTCATAGGGAATAAAATAAGGTATGGCAGCATCTGAATTTTAGGTGATGCTTTTCATACATTGAAGCTGGCGAAATAAATCTTTGCTGTTGCACTGCTACCAGTTTAGCTACGGCAAAATATCTAAATAGAAAAACTAATAAAATGAAAATTAATAAATTAAATAGGGAGTTCGGAAAAGACTCCATAAACCAAATTGAAAATACCAACCGGTACGATATCAATGGAGCTTTAGCTTGTCTGCAAACATTCTATTACAGTTTTAATAATAAAGACTTAGATGTGTTTAGGAAAGTTTGGTATGACAATGATTTAGTGCAATTAAATAACTTTTTTCTCGGCAACGTCTCACTTTGTGAATATTTTTTTATCCACCGGAAAGATCGTGTGGACGTTGCGCCCGGAAGATTGATTAGGAATCAAACTGGTTAAATCAGCAATTCGTCATTTACGCAATGTCCCGATCGGCATAAACTCAATTTGAAAATAGATGGCGGAGACATTGCTGAGAAACAAAAATCATAAGCCCGCGCGCTTATCATACACCTAACAAATCATCCTCACGATTGATTTTAGCGGCCAGTTCCTGTATTAATGCAGAAAACTCTCTTGCGTTATACTTCTTGTCCCAATCTACTGAAGAGTCATTTTCAAATCTTTTGATCGGGGTAATAATATCATTTTCATTGTTGTCGTAATGGAGCCAGAAGGCTTCAAGATTAAGCGCGGGTATCTTTATAAAACGCAGCTCACCGGCCTCTTTATTTGCTTCAGAAAATCTTTTTAATCTCCCAAGGCTGTTATCCAATTGTTTAAAGTACGTTTCGCTTACATTCATTTGTATCACTTCCGGTTTGGATTCATCCAGGCCTAACTCGTATAAAGCAACCGGCGCATCATTTTTCATCTCGATCAATCGTAAAGTATTTGGCATCAAAGGCAAACTGAATTCCCTATGAATTTCATTGAGACCAATGATATAGGCATAATGCGGTATGGCGTATTGGCCCGGAATATTTTCTTCAAGCGTCTTATCGTATACATTAATCAAAGGCCTTATCTCGGGGATAGGTTTTAGTAACTCTGTATTGAATATCAAATCCTTGAACCACATAAAATAGAAATATTTTTTAGTGAAATAAGTATGTGTCCATGTTCCGCTGCCCTGGTAATTGGTCGCAAACTGGTCGTAGGTCAAAACACTTTTGCCATAAATAGGGTCGTCAATATGCAGGTACCTGGTAAAAAGCAGGCTTGAAACTCCATGAATTGTCATAAAATGGCCGCCACCACCACTCCAGCCTATTCGTGCACACACGACAAGGCCCGCTTCCAGCTGTTGCTTCACATCGCTCCATGAAATGGTACCACTTTGATAGCTTACCAAATTATTGGTTCTCGTTAAAGCATTATTAAGATACCAGGATACATTACATGCGCCGGGAACCGGTGAATTGCAACAGGTATTTCCCAATTCGTCACTGGCTACTTTGCATTGTGTCCACGGACTGAATATCGAATAAAATCGTGATACACTTTTGGAGGTTGCCGCCCAACACCAGTTGGACTGGGTCTGATGCTCCATCGTAAAAGGCAGCACGAGATACGTATAGAACCAGTTGTAAAATGAAAAGTTTCGTTCAAATACAAGAGGGCTTTTTTCTGCTTTTAAATTGTGGAAGTCCATGGCTATTTATTATTAAATGAACATTGAGTGTGTGCTCTTCAACTTATAATAATCGGAGTATTAATCCAGGCTAGAAAAACATGGGTATCCACGGGATGGGGGAAGTAGTATAAAGTTAATAAGATTTTTCTTTCCTGGCAACGTCTCACTTTGTGAATATTTTTTTTATCTACCGGAAAGATGGACGTTGTGCCCGGAAGATTGATTAGGTATCAAACAGGTTAAACCAGGAATTCATCATTTAGGCAATGTCCCGACGGGCCTAAACTCAATTCGAAAATAGATGAGGACACGTTGTTGAGAAGGAGGGCGGATTATATGATGGTCCGTGGGGACACGTACCAAGGCGGGGGACGTTGCGCCCGGAAGATTGATTAGGTATGAACAGCTTAAACAGGGAGTACATCATTTACGCAATGTCCCGACGGGCCTAAACTCAATTCGAAAATAGATGAGGACACGTTGTTGAGAAGGAGGGCGGATTATATGATGGTCCGTGGGGACACGTACCAAGGCGGGGGGACATTGCTGAGAAACAGATTAGGTATCAAACTGGTTAAACCAGAAATTCATCATTTACGCAATGTCCCGATGGGAATAAACTCAATTTGAAAATAGACGACGGAGACATTGCTGGGAAACAAAATTAACGATGGGTTCGTGAAGACACGAACCACGGCGGGGGGACATTGCTGAGAAGCAAAATTTGCTGCGGCACTGCAACACGTAACTGCTTCGGGAAAGCCGGTATCGTTCGTGAGCCTCGAAAATTTCCAGGGTTTTACATTTTATGCTTTACCTTAGCGCCGTCTTTTCATGTGCAGCATTCTCCCTCGTTTGTGGGGTTTTATCATGTGTTGCAATCCGTTTTTCAGTTTAGTTATTATCAGTTTAGTTACAGGTTTTGTTTTCTTTTATCAGTTTAGTGTAATGTTCTGGCAGGTATTTATTGGTTAACTTTTAAAAATTAAACATCATGAATCTTTCTGAATTTATTGTATTAGGTGAGGCAGAGAAAAAATGGCAACTAATGAACAATGGTGTGGCATTGGCAAAACGAACCTTTGAGCACCAGATCGTTTTCCTTTTTCAGTTAGAAGATTATTACGTGGAAGCCTGGTGTAATGTTGATGACAAAGCAATCGTGGAGTTTAGGATATTACCGAATACCGATGCCATCAGCCCTTACCTTGAGGCGATTCCGATAGATGAATTGCTGAATTGATTTTTGATTTATGTATGCACCTCCAATGTTATCATTTTGAAGGAATTGGGAAGGATTAATTATTTTTTTGGTGATATGAAAATAGAAACTATCTTCGCGCAGTTAATTTGAGCTTCGCATTAGTATTCATTAATTTTACTGCTTACGCAAATCTGCATCATAGTTAGTTTCTTACTTCTCGCTTTCTCATTCATCATTAATCATTTAATTTTTCAAAAATGAACATTTATGTTTCAAATTTAAGCTTCAACGTACAGGATGAAGACTTAAAAGAATTTTTTACTCCTTACGGAGAAGTTACCTCTGCTAAAGTAATTACAGAGAGAGAAACCGGCAGATCAAGAGGCTTTGGCTTCGTTGAAATGACTGACGAAACAGCTTCCAAAAAAGCAATTACAGAATTAAACGGCGCCACTGTAGAAAACAGGGCTATCAGCGTATCTGTTGCAAAACCAAGGGAAGCGCGTCCTGCATCCGGCAGAAATTTCAACAACGGAAATAGTTATAACAGAAACAGGTATTAATATATTTTCCGAACAAATTTAAAAGAGGCTGTATCGAAAGCGATTTTGGTGCAGCCTTTTTTATTTTGCAAAAGTGAATAGATCTTTTTTGTGCCACCTCTGGCATTTGTTTATTCTTATCTGCCAACCGGCAAATGTTCCTCTGAAGGTTCGTTTAATACACTGTCAAAAAAACTTACTCAAAAATCGTTTTTCTGTTGCATTTATTTTAAATTTAGTCAAGAATATTACTGAGGTGAAAAAGAATTTATTTTACTTTCTGCTCGCCATCATACTTAATAGCTGCACCGCTACAAAGCAAATCTTTAATAACCAAATTGTATCAGGAAGCCGTGTATTAAATCTTGATACCCTGGCTAACCACCTTGCAAACGAACTTTCTCAACATTCTATTAAATATGGATTTGTGCTGCAACACGCATTATACCAAACATCAAGAGTCGCGGGCCTCAAGCGAACAGATGCCGACCCGCCTAAAACTGACTTTGCGCTCACAGACAGATTTAACCCCGCAAGCGTAACCAAGGTTATTACATCCACAGCGGTGCTTAAAATACTGGATCGGAAACATTACAGCCTGGATACTACTATTGCTGCGTTTCTTCCGGGCTCGTGGGCCATCCATCCCACTATAAAAAAGATAACGTTCAGGCTTTTGCTGGAGCATCGCGGCGGTTTTGTGGATTCGCTGATGCCAGGTGATAGTTATGCGGCCCTCCAACAAGCCATCGAGGCAGGTATCGACACTAACAGGATCGGGCAATATATTTACTCGAACTACGGATACGATCTTTGCAGGATACTCATACCTTATCTTAACGGGTATCATGAAACTACTGGTTCTGATATAGACAATGATACCTACAGCAGGTTTGTAACTTATATGCAGGATAGCATCTACACGCCGCTTAATATTTTGAATGTGCAATATGCTCCGCCGCTTAATTACCAAACCCTCTTTTACACGTACCCGCCTTCTACAAGTAATGGTACTGATTTCAGAAATACCTCGCCTGGACCCTGTTCTGCAGGTGTACAGTTATCAGTAAATGAACTTTCGGTATTTCTTTTTAATCTTATCAACAGCAATCTGCTGTTGCCTGAGCCTCAAAAGCAAGCCATGCTTCGAGACGATATTGGTTGGGACAGCCAGCAACAATGGTTTCAGACTTTTCCTGATTCAGTGCGTGTTCATAGCAAAGGCGGCTACCTTGGTCTTTCGTCCACACAGGGGTTACAGCTATTTATGCAGTACTTTGATAATGGCTTGTTGCTGGTGGCTATGTTTAATGGCGAAGACAATCATGGACTGGAAAACGGTATTAATACTGCCTATAGAAATTCCTGGAAATAATGTTCTTTTTTCCTGGCAACGTCTCACTTTGTGAATATTTTTTATCTACCGGAAAGGATCGTGTGGACGTTGCGCCAGGAAGATTGATTAGGAATCAAACTGGTTAAACCAGGAATCATCATTTACGCAACGTCCCGATGGGCATAAACTCAATTTGAAAATAGATGATGAACACATGCTGAGAAGGAGAACCAGGGCGGATTATATGTGGTCCGTGGGGACACGTACCAAGGCGGGGGTTTTCAATTCATAACTCATCATTCATAATTAACTACTCACTTCTTAAACTCTCCATCCCGAAGTCTGCTTCACCGTTCGGGATTTTGTCGTTACGCTCACTCCGTTCGCAACGACTCCACAGGATTAGCCACCGCCGCTTTTATCGCCTGAAAACTTACTGTAATTAAAGTAATAACAATAGCCAGCAATGCTGATACTAAAAACACACCGGCGCCAATATTGATTCTATAATTGTAATTCATTAACCAGTCATGCAAAAAATAATAAGCAATTGGTGACGCTATTACACAACTTAGGCAAACAAGCACGATAAAATCTTTTGATAACAGCACCCACACCTGCGATACCGAAGCGCCTAATACTTTGCGTATCCCGATTTCTTTTTTGCGCTGCTCTGCCACATAAGCGGCTAAGCCAAATAAGCCAAGGCAGGAAATAAAAATGGCAAGGACGGCAAACAACCCGGATAGTTTTCCAATCAGCGTTTCCAGGTTAAACTTTGCAGCATAGTTTTCATCTGCAAAAGAATAATCATAAGGATAGGCAGGATCATATTTATTAAAAATGGCAGTAAGCTGCGGGATAGCATTCTGCGTACTCATACCCGGTGATAATTTGTATAGCAGGTTAGGCTGCGGGTCAGAGGAACAAATAAACATGGTTGGATCGGCCGCCTTGAATGGGGATATCATTAAGGCGTCTTTCACAACGCCTGCAATCGTAAATTCTTTACCCTGCCAGTTTATCTTTTGCCCCACCGGGTTTTTTATACGCATTCTTTTTATAGCAGCTTCATTAAATATCACGCTTGTGCTATCATACACATTGGTAAAATCCCGTCCTTCATTGATTCGCATACCAACAGTTTTAAAATAATTCTCAGAAACGATTATGGTGCCCATTTCTATTGTTTCACCGGGGTTTTTACCAGGCCATTGCTCTACGTCTGAATGCCACCACACATCTGTTGCAGGACTTGTTGCCGTTGTAACGGAGGAAACAATGCCCTTTGCCGTTAATTCATTCTTCAGCGCTGTAAAATTTTTATACAGATCCTCATTCATATTAGTTGACAACAGCCTGTTTAAATCATAACCTGTTGGCCGGTCTTTTGCATAATTTACCTGCTGATAAATAATCACCGTACTTATGATCAGTGCAATGGAACAACTGAATTGTATTACCACCAAAATTCGTCTTGAAAGCGAAGAAGAGCCCGCGGTTTGTGTGTTTCCTTTCAAAACTTTAACTGCATTAAATGAAGAAAGATAGAAGGCTGGCCGGCTTCCGGCAAGCAGAGCCGTAACCAAAACACATCCGATCATCAGCAACCAAAAATATCCATTTGAAAAAGGGATGCTGATCTGTGTTTTGGTGAGCGTATTAAAAGAAGGCAATGCCAGTTGCACAAACAACAATGAAAAAGCAAATGCGATTAGCGTAAGTAAAAATGCTTCCGAAAGAAATTGAAAGACCAGGTCTTTTCGTTGCGAGCCGATTGCTTTTCTGACACCAACTTCCTTCGCTCTTTTTTCTGAGCGGGCCGTGGTAAGATTAATAAAATTGATACAGGCAATGATCAATACAAGCAAGCCTATGAGGGAAAACATTTTTACATATTCGAGGAAGCCAGCGGTATCCTGGCCATTTACATAATTTGAATACAAATGCCAGCGCGTCATGGGCTGCAGCGTAACATAAGAATTCATTGCATTGATATTGCCTTTTTCGGTGTGCTCAATGTTTCTGATTTTAGACGCTACCTGTGCATAGGAAATTCCGGGTTTTAGTTTTATAAATATTTGAAGATTGTTATTGCTGAAAGTGCTTAAGCCATCGGTTTTTATGGAAGGATTGGTGGCATAAACATAAGATGACGGAACCACATAATTGAAACTAAAAGAGGCATTACGCGGTACATCTTTTATGATGCCGGTTACTCTTAGATCATGTGCATTATCAAAGCGCACGGCTTTGTTCATTGCATTTTCATTTCCAAAAAGTGATTTTGCCAAAGATTGTGTAAGCACAATTGAATAAGGATCTTTAAAGGCGGAAGTTGCATTGCCTTCGAGAAAAGAATATTGAAAGATTTTAAAAATATCGGTTCCCGATACGGCGCCATTAATATATAATTTTTTATCACCTACATTCAGCCCGTGATTGGCCGTCCAGTCACTTTCAGCTACATATGCTATTTCAGGAATTTGCGTGCGTAACGCATCAGCCAGTTTTAACGAGGTAGTTTGAAAAGTGAGTGTATCGCCATTGCTGTTGAAGTTGCGCTGCACGCGATATACAGATTGGTATCCCGGAAGAAATTTATCATACGAGTATTGATTATATACCCAAAGGCCTATCAATAACGCTACTGCCATTCCTATGGCAAGGCCTAACACATTCAGCGTGGTATAACCGACGGTTCTTATCATATTTCTCCACGCGGTTTTGAAATAGTTTTTTATCATTTACTGAACTGTTTTTTTGAGTAATATTATTTTTAGTTTCCTACCCGGTTATGAGTTAATTAATAACCGGGAGGGCGAAAAACAATCGTGTTTTTGTTGCAGAGAATTTTATATGCCTGCCTGTCTTCTGCGTCGAGCTATTAATTTTTATAGGAAACAGTTAAACATAATACACAAAAAATTGAACCGTTTATTTACTTCTTGTTTATCAAAATCTTATAAAGAATAAAAAAATAGAAGTGTACGGTTTTGGTACAGCTTGTGTTCTTTCGTGATACAGTTTATTATTTGTGGTTCGTGAGGACACGAATCATGGCCTGGGAAGATTATCCAAGTTCCTTACAATGACGTTTACTACCAGTGCAAACTCAACACTGCGGCGTCATTGCGAGGCAAAAGAAGAAATTCCGGGTGAGAAAAAAATTCATTTGCCGAAGCAATCTCGTGGTAGGGGCGATGTCATAACTGGGAGATTGCTTCGTCGCTACGGACATTAATCAAAAGTTGAAGATTATTCAAGCTCCTCGCAATGACGTTTAAAAGGAGATTGCTTCCCGAAAAAATCGGGCAGGTCATCGCTATCAGATTAATCAAAAAAATAAACATTATTCCCTGGTTCGTGGCATACGAAACACATCAGAAAACCAGATAAACATGGAATCTTTCAACACAGACGATAAAAAACTTTATAATTTCTTCGTTTACTGTGAACCGTTATAACACCCGGCGAACGCAGCCTGTTACAACCTTACTATGACAAGTATCAGTTCTTCTTATGACGCATATTATTTATTGCTGGTAACAGTTGAAATAACTTGACTCCATAAAATGCTACCAGGAAATGAAACTTCCATTCACAGTTGAACAGTTTTTGGAAATTTTCAAAAAGTATAACCAGGCAGTTTATCCCATGCAGATAATCTTTTACCTGCTGGCGACGCTGGTAGTTTTTCTCTCAGTAAAAAGTATAACAAATGCGTCGAAGATCATAAATAGCATTCTTGCATTCCTCTGGTTTTGGATGGGCATTGTGTATCATCTTCTTTACTTTAGCCGGGTAAACAAAGCAGCTTATTTGTTCGGGATCATTTTTATTATCCAGGGATTGCTGTTCCTTTACGAGGGTGTTTTTAATAACAAATTGTCGTATAATTTCACCCGCGGTTTGTTTGGAGTTAGCGGAGCAGTTTTAGTGGTATTTGCACTGGTTCTTTATCCTGTAATTGGTTATACTTTCGGACATATTTATCCTTCTTCACCCACTTTTGGCCTGCCATGCCCCACCACTATTTTTACTTTTGGCATTTTTCTTTGGTCTGATAAAAGATTACCGGTCACTATCCTGGTTATTCCTTTTTTATGGTCTCTTATTGGTTTTTCCGCAGCCCTGAAATTGGGGATATTTGAAGACACCGGGTTATTGATAGCCGGGCTATTTACATTCACCATGATCATCACGCAGGCGAACAGAAAGGTGAAATATTCGGGGATTTGAACAGGAAGAAAAGTTACAAGCCACTTCCCCGGTTCATGGCACACAGAACGATATTTTTTAATTTTAAATCTGGATAGTAGATTGTGTGATGCAAATTCAAAATCTTGTTCTGAAATTAACAGACTCATTTCTTTGCGAGAGAAAAATTCGCAATAATATATGATGGTTCGTGGGGACACGAACCATGGCGTGGGGCGTCATTGGAATAATGAGGAGATTGCTTCGTCGCTATGGGTATTAATCAAAAAAATAAACATTATTCAAGCTCCTCGCAATGACGATTAAAGGAGATTGCTTCGCCGCTATGGGCATTAATCAAAAGTTGAAAATTATTCAAGCTCCTCGCAATGACGTGCTTCGTCGCTATGAGATGAATCAAAAAAATGAACATTATCCGAGCTTCTTACAATGACGATTACTACCAATGCAAACTCATCACTGCGGCGTCATTGCGAGGCAAAAGAAAAAATTCGAGGTGAGAAAAAAATTCATTTGCCGAAGCAATCTCATCCTTCGTTGAATAATGAGAGATTGCTTCGTCGCTAATTAGATTAATCAAAAAAATGAACATTATCCAAGCTCCTCGCAATGACGATTAAAGGGAGATTGCTTCGCCGCTATGGGCATTAATTAAAAAAAATCATCAGCATTAATTACGATGCTAACAAATTATTCCTGTATGCTATTTTATAGATGCATGCCAGGGCGTTTGCTTCGGAAATTCATTTTAGTTTATCTTGTTGCCCATTTTAGAAATAACCGTTTAAATTATTGAAATGAAAAAACTGGTATGGCTAATCATTATTGGGATAATGGTCAATTCCTTCACCCCCCGAAAAATTACCTGGGTGGCTATTGGGGATTCTATCACCTATTTGAATGACCATACTGATGAAACCGGCAACCGTGTGTCAAAGGGATACATGACCCGGGTGGTTGAAAAATTACCGAATGTTCATTACATCAACCAGGGGCATAATGGCTGGACCTCGGGCGGCATAGCCAAAGAAATTGACAACCTGGGTATTGTAAAAGCGGATGTGTATTCTGTTTTTTTAGGAACCAACGACTGGTGGGCAGGGAGGCCAGTTGGTGAGTTTACCGATTACCTTAACAACACCGGCAACACAACAGTATATGGTTCTTTCCGCATTATTATCAACAAACTCCGCAGCCTTAATAGGGATGCGCGCATTATACTGATCACGCCGATGCAACGGGTAGATTTTGTGTACATCAATGATATGAAAAATAACGCCTGGGGATCGTATAAAGAGAAGAACGGGCAATCACTGGAAGCATTTGTCGGGGCTATTAAGGCCATCGCGAAGTATGAACATTTTGATTGTATCGACCTTTATCACAAAAAAGGTATGGGACTGAAAAGCCTGGTAAATTATAAACGCTTAAAAGATCCCCAAACAGGTGTTTACAAAAATTACCGGTATCCGGAATTTATCGGTATTCCGTTCAATCCTTCAACAGACGAATACCCCTATCCGGTAGGCGCGATGAATATTACGTATGATGGCCTTCATCCATCTGACAAAGGATTTTCGATGATTGCAGATTTGCTGGTGCCTATATTGAAAAAATATTAGTGGCCTGCTGTCTGTATGTTTTAACTACACCATAATAAATCATTCGCGCAACTGTTCCGTCCTCCTAACAGGAACTAATCGATGCTTCGTTGCTGATCTTTTGGCTCTTGTGTGCATGCTCTGTCTTTTTCTCTGTGTAACAAAACCGGCTAATTTTTTTTAAATTTGGCAGTACTAAAAAAACAGAGATAATGATTGCTCAAAATATGCCAACTAAGTTCACGGCCCTGCAGCAGGAGATGCTGAAGCTATTTGGCAGGGAAGTGTCCGAAGAAGACTTATTAGCCATCAAGGACATGATTGGCAAGTACTTTCTGGAAAAACTGCAGCACAAAGCAGATACTGGTGTAAAAGAAAAGGGCTATACCCAACAGGATTTTGATTCATGGTTAAATGATCCCGGCCAGTAAATGTTTAAGTAAAAAGAAATGAAAGTAGTAATAGATACTAACGTATTTCTTGTAATCATTCCTTCCTTATCACGGTATCATATTGCGTATGAAGCATTAAAAGAGAATCGCTATAATTTGGCAGTTTCAAACGAAATCCTGATGGAATACGAGGAGCAGCTTTCATTCAGATATGCTATTGCGGACGCTTCAGAAATATTGGAAAATCTTCTGGAAAACCAAAACATAAAGCTTTGCAACCCGGAATACAAATGGAATCTTATTACAAAAGACCCGGATGACAATAAATTTGTTGATTGTGCTATTGCTTCTAATGCTGATTGGATCGTTACCAATGACAAACATTTTCACCTGTTAAGGGATATTGATTTTCCTAAGGTTAATGTTATTTCAATTGAAGAGTTTATTGATTTGCTATCCAGCCAGGACTGAACAGAGGAATCTTTTCTTTCTTGACTTATGGTTCGTGAGATACGAACCGTTGCGTATAAATAGTGACTTAAATTACAGCGCGCTTTACTGCGATAAAACTTTAATATGAAAAATATTTATTTTCTCTTACTGCTGCTTATAAGTGCATCGTTTGTGTATGCACAGGAAGCCAAACTTACTGGCAGCCAGCGGAAAGATATTGTTATGCTGATAGCTCAATATTCGCATGCCCGCGAATCGAACGATACGATCCTTCTTAAAAAAATAATTACAACGGATGTTGATCAACTGGTTTCAACCGGCGAATGGAGATCAGGCATCGGCCCTGCAGTGAAAGGTATGATGAAAAGCTCAACCAATAACCCCGGAAGCAGAACCCTTAGGGTTGATAAGATCCGGTTGGTAACACCGGTATGTGCTATTGTAGATTGCCGCTATGAAATCGCTAACGCAAACGGCAACCCGAGGAGGATGTGGAGTTCGTTCATCGTGGTAGCAGATAAGGGAATATGGAAAATAGCTGCTATAAGAAACATGTTACCGGCAGCGCAGTAAAAAATATTTCGTTGCTGTCTTCCTATGAAAGCAGACAGTCTGTGCCCGGACGTCACTAATCAACAGGTTCTTATATTTAAGGAAAGGAACAGCATTTATTTCAGATGACCTGACAATTAAATCGCTGTTATTTCCTGCTTTACTGATGGAGCCGGGAATTGCTTCAACCTCACCACTGCTACGTCATTGTAAGGCAAAAGACAAAATTCCGGGTGAAAGAAAAGTTCATTTGCCGAAGCAATCTCGTCCTTGGCTGAATAGGTAAAAAGATTGCTTCGTCGAAAATAATATTAGTCAAAAAAGGAAGCTTAGTCAAGCTTCTTTGACTCGTGGTTCGTGAGACACGAACCATGGCGTAGGAACCATGACGTAAAAGGTCTGTGTCATTGATAAGAACGGGTGTTATTGCTGCATTTCTACCGGCTTTGAAGCAAATTGCTTCATGAAATCAACTTTGCCATCTTTATTGATCCTCCAGATTTCGTGAATATCTGTTTTATTGGTTTTTCCATCCGGTGTGACATCTGTTTCTGTGCCCCAAACTGCAACCCAGTTTTCATCCCGGTCTACACTTTTTAATGGAACCCACGCATCAAGTGTGCTGGTGGCGGATGTCAGCGCACCCCGGAATCTTTTAGCACCGGCCATAATAGAATCTTTTCCCCTTACCATGCTGCCGTCGGGAAAAAACATCACCGCAGTGTCTGCAAAATAATCATGCCTGTCGAAAGCATTATCATCATAATCTTTCCACAATTCGAGGATCATTTTTGAATTTGCCGCGTCTCCGATTTGAAAATCAGAAGAATAGTTGGCTGTGTAAGGATTTTCCTGTGCAATACTTTCCTTTGCTACAAAGACCAACGATAAAACACACATGGTAACCAATAACCGTTTCATGTTTTTAAGTTTTAAATTGATAAATAAAGTGGAAACAGAAAGTGAAGCAGATATAAAATTACCATTATTAGATATTATTAAAAAATAATTTTAAAACAAACAGGATAATTTTTAAAGGCTTTAATATTTATCCTCAACCAGTGCTTTTTGCCACGCGGAGGCCGGATGATTCAGTATTCCTGGCCAGTGTCTCTCATCCGCCATTTTCCGACACAAAACCCCAACCGCCTTAATAGTTTATATGGGGTAGGAAAAGCAGCCGAAAGACCAGGAGATGAAAAAAAGGCTATTTATTATTACAAGCAATTATCAGTTACAGCGGACGTAGCAAACTCCGGCAGGCAAGATCTTGTTGGTTTAAAAAATTTTTTTGGCAAAGCATTGATGTTCCACCTCATCCACGGTTCCGTCCGCGAACCGGGATGCAAAAAAACCTACCAGGTTTTCCAAAACCTGGTAGGTTTTATACATGTAAAAAATCAAACGAAAAATTCAATCTCCTTTTTTAATGTAACCGAAAAGGCCATCTTGTTCATCGTTAGGGCCTGCAGTAAAATAAAGCCTGTTTGGATCAATACTTGTTGCGGTGGCGGGCGCAAAAGAAATTGCCCAAAGCCCATCAATCACAATAGGCACCCGCGGCTGACGTGGGCTGGGATGTTGCGCTAATTCACCCATAAACTTCCCGTTGCTGTGATAAGCATTAATGTGCCCGTTCCCAAAGTTGCCAATCAGAATAATACTCTGATCGCCATCTGCATCATCTCCAAAAAAAGTGGCAGGCGCTTTTGCAATGCCCCACGGCGAATTCAACTGTCCTGATGAAACGAATCGTTTTACTAATGAACCACCTGACGTATAAATATCAACGTATCCATTGCCCATGCCTGCTACATCATCACCGGTAGGGCCTACTTTCGCATAAGTAACATACAGCATATTGTCAATGTTGCTGACATTGAAAGGCGCGAATCCGGCTGGAATTTGCGGATCGGTGAATGGCATCGGAACCTGGTTGAAATTTTTATCGAAAACATCAATTCTTGCGGTTCGAAAATTAGTGGCATACAAATAATTAACGCCATTATTCATTGCCAAAGCAAGTCCTTTGTATTCGGACGTAGCGGAATTATCTTTTACCACTACTGCATTATTTCCGGCGGCTCCATTCCATGCCGAAATGATCCCGTCTTCTCCTACAAAAATAAAACGCGCAGGTTGGTTGTTGGGAGCCGGAAGTAAAAAATCAGTACTGCTTCCGTTAAACACAACGCCTGAAGGCGTACCTCCTGTTGGACCCGAGGGCGATGGAATCATTACTGCCGGTCTTACCATAGCTCCTTCCCCTGTGTAGATATCGCTTACGTTTGCTCCGTTGGCCGAGATCCATGCAAATCCATTAGGACTAAAAGCAAGCCCCCAGGCATTTTGCAACAACGGATCAACATGTGACGCTCCGTAGGTAGCATTGTTAGCAACAAGATTTACCTGCATGAAATTCTTCTTTTGCATTACCGGCTTTTGGGTCGAATTCATGGAGTTTTCCGATAATTTCGGATTCATTTGACTGTCAAAAGTTTTTTGACAACCGGAAATAAATAACCAGGCGATGGATGCAACCATTGCTACACTGGTAAATAACTTTCTGTTTTTTTTTCTGCTGATTTTCATTCTAATAATGTTTTAAAAATTGATGGAATTGAGTTTGCTTGAATAAAGTTGTTTTTCGTTCGAGGCATAAAAATTGTTTTAGGGATTAACAAATAAGGTTTAACATTCTGCATCGGATTTTTTTGAAAAAAGGTTGTCTGATGCTGCTTCAGTCCTATTTTTTTACCTACGACAGACAATTACCCCGATTGATTTTTGAGGATAAACACAGAAGAAAATTGAAGAAAATTGAAAGATAAAGCTGATGACAGTAAACCAATAAATAGCGTAATTTTCTTTTTCGCCAGCGGAAACGGATGCCACGAAGTGTGTAATATCAAGAATAAAAAAAAGACTTCCAGGGAAATGAGAAGTAAAGTGGAAGGATCTGTTCACCATGATTTATTTCGGCAGAAGAAAACCGAGCGCAAAACTTGATCTTATGCCACTTAATAAAGCCTTCAAAAAATAATAACTCATAAAGCGTGTTGGATCCCGGTCATAGCTGATCTTTCCCGTGCGCCTTGACACATTCATACTTTTATCTTTGTTTTTAGGAATGATCAAATGCTTTAAAAAGAATGAGGGCACTTTTGCTACTTTTTTCTTTCCTTTTTTTAAGGTCAATTTATCTATCACAAGATCATGATACTCTCCGACAATTTCACCGGTCGCTTTTTTTTCCGTTGCAACAAAATGAAAATCAAGTTCATTTAGCAAGCCCGATTCAATATGAAATTTACCGAGATTCTCCGCTGAAGAATTTAATTTACGAAGGTCCAGGTCTCTTATAAAGCCTTTTGTGTAACTTGTATTTCCCCCCAAAGATAGACGGATATTTGCCTGAATAGTACCGGCATCCATGAGAACACCTTTTACATTCATTTCTGAATAAACAGGGTCATTTTTATAAGCATGATTGAGAACCGGCGACATGGTCAGATTCATTTTTCCTATTTTCAGTATTCCTGATTGTGTGCCATCTTTTGGAAACTCTTCGTACAGAAAATTGGAATTATTTAACCTGAATGTATGAACACGTACCTGGTAGGGTATTTTTTTCAAATAACCGTTGATCATCGGCTCTTCTTTTGATGTACGCGGCAAACGCCTGTCGCGGAATATATAAAAATGACTGTTGTTAATAATTACCCTATCTGCCAATAATTTTTTATGAATTAGCTGACCAAAATTCAATTTCAGAATTTCAATTTGGCTAATAGTTGCTTCTATCCTGTCTGCCTGGTGCCCCAGCTTTTTGTCAAATTCGAATTTGCTGTATTGGGGAATTAATTGAACAGAATCCATCCGCAGTAATTCTTTTCTGCTATCAGCTAAAAGCCCCTTAACATGAATTTTGTAATATCCGTTAGAAAGGGAATAATTCATGTCTGATAAGTTACATTGAATGGCGCTAAAATGAAAAGAACTATTAGCAGATTGCCTGGTTACTCCCGCACCCTCAACCGCTAAATTTCCTTTCAACAATAACGTGGAATGAAGCCATATTTTCATCTGTGATAAATTGATTTTTTTGATGAACAGGCTCTTAAACGGAGCAGGCAAACCAGGTAAATCTTTTATGATCTCCCCAGCTTTTTTATCAGTCGAAGATGAGGTCAGTTTAATTTCTGGCCGCTCAAATTTTAATTCATTAGTAGAAATACTACTGTCGCTAAAATGAAGTCCTGTCAGCGAGAGTAGTGGGCAAAGAATGGATTGCGGGTACGGATGTTTTGTATTAAATATCCTTAACCCCTTTACGTTAACCGATAAAAAATCCGGCTTTGAGTGAAATCCGGTTGATTCTTCAGTTGAAAAGAGGTGAAGAATATTGATCTTGTTGATTTTTACTGATTCTATATTCAATGCAAATCCGGCTAACGAACTGGTATTCCGGCTGATTACTTTATTGTTATTGAGAGGAACTATTTGTAAAGAATCGGCTTGCAGACTTTCCTTTTTACTATCAATCATTACATCCTGCATTAAAATAACCTGGCGAGCCTGAAAGACCGGATAAGCAATTTGCGGAAAAGTACCCCTGATATTGCCTAAATGAAAAGTCACCGGATTGTTTAGAAGGAATTGTGCATTTTCCAGGGTAATATTTCCTTTTAGCATCAATTTATTATAACTGCCTGATTGAAGCCACGTATTCATTTTTTCGAACTTTATCCTGTCGATGGTGATCTTTTTAAGAGGAATATTCAAATGGCCAAGTACTGCTTTTGTTGAATCACTTTTATCAAATAAAAACTGATCTAAAACTATTTTAGAAGGTCCGATACTCACCGTTTTTACTGCAAGCTGTTTACCTCTGATGATTTTAAAAAAATTGATTCCTGCCAGAGCAACATTTGAACAGTAAAAAGAATGCTGATGGTGGCCGGTAACCGGGGCAAGAGATAAATGAAGGTCAGATATAGAAACTTTAGCGTTGAACAGATCAACATCGACAGAAGAAAATTGAGTATATATCTTTGGAGAAAGATTTTTTAATGTGTCTCCGATTTTCCTCTCAATTATTGATGTAAGAATATGGATGCCCGTCAGAATTATAAAAGCAAGAGCTAACAGAGAAACAAATACTTTCAGCCATTTTTTCTTTTTCTCCATAATTCATTCTTTAAAAACCATCATTAAAAAACGTGGGAGGGAATGATAAAGTTGCTTTCGTTATTTATTTATAACCTTGTGAGTACGCAGAACATCATTTTCCCGGGAAGTATAAAGTAGAACTGTAAACAGGAAATATAATCTGCTTTTGTATTGCCCATAACCAAAAGTATGCCGTCAGGTGATAGTTCTTTTATTTGGCCTGCCCTTGCGCCGTTTTATTTACAATAGCTGTCGAATAGTAAATGAACAAATAATACGGATTTATTTTCCCGGCGGGACAAGTAATACCCCTGCTTTGACAAGACCCGAAACTAATTTAATGAAACACCTTTCCAATTTCGATGCATTTTTGCAAAAAATTTACAGGCACATGGACGTGAAAACGAGGAACGGAGTTGTACAAACATTAATTGCTGCTTTTTTATGGGGGGCATCGGGAACATTCGTACAATTCTTGTTTCAACACCGGGAAATAGAAGTTGAATGGCTGATTACTATGAGGACGCTGATTTCAGGAATGGCCCTTTTAGCGCTGGCGCTACTGACTAAAAAAAATATCTTCTCAATTTGGGAAAATAAAAAAGATTCCCTGCAACTTATCGTATTTAGTATCATAGGAATGTTGGGGGTTCAATACACCTATTTTGCAGCCATCAAACACTCTAACGCTGCGACAGCAACAGTTTTACAATTTGCCGGTCCTATTTTAATTGCCATGTACCTGGCTTTTAAAAACAAAAGGCTTCCAAATAGAGCAGAGTTTATTGCTATACTGTTAGCAACTGCCGGCACCTTCCTGTTAGTGACGCATGGAAGATTTGACAGCCTTTCTATCTCAGGGGCAGCGTTGTTTTTTGGTATCGCTTCCGCAATTACGTTAGCTATCTACACGTTGCTACCTCAAAATTTACTGAAGAAATATGATTCCACCTTAGTTATCGGATGGGGCATGTTTTTGGGCGGCTTTGTATTTAGCTTTGTAAAAGCACCCTGGCAAATAGAGGGATATTGGGATTTTCAGACATTCCTGTGTACGTTTTTCATTATCATTTTCGGTACATTAATAGCTTTTTATTCGTATTTGAGCGCGACTAAAAAGATCGGTGGACAAAAAACGAGTTTAATTGTGTCGGTAGAACCGCTTGTTGTTGTTCTTCTCTCTGTGATTTGGTTAAAAACCCCTTTTTTGATATATGATTGGATAGGTACTTTCTGTATTATTTCAACAGTATTCCTTTTGACTAAGAAAGATAAACAGGGCTAAAAACGATTCATTATTTTGGTCAGGAAAAAGCTGCCGCTTCCTTGATGTTACTATAAATTATATCTAATTATACTTTACCCGATCCTTCTCGTCTTCCGCTCCGGTAGTTCTGCTGCGGCTCGCTTTAAGCTTTTCCTTTCCGAAGCTGTGGGTATAGGTCAGCTTAAAGGTTCGCCAGGAAAACCGCAAATGAATATCTGCTACAAGGTTCTTCTCTGGCAGGTGTGTGTATCCGCGGAAATCCATGGAATTAAGCAGGTTGCTGGCAGAAAAGTTAATGTTATCCCTGGTGCCCAGCTTTTTCCTGATTCCA
Source organism: Ginsengibacter sp. (assembly GCA_051954975.1). Lineage (GTDB taxonomy): Bacteria > Bacteroidota > Bacteroidia > Chitinophagales > Chitinophagaceae > Ginsengibacter. The sequence goes on from JBQCHE010000006.1 coordinate 29,776, forward strand.
AAATCCAGCGATCCCATTGGCTTAAAAACAGTAATTCCATTAAGAGCGCGGGAGTTGTAAAAGCCGGATAATTCAACTGAAAAATGTTTGGGAAGGATGAATGACTGGACCATATTAACGCTGATATTTTCCTGTTCTATTCTAAACGGCTCTTTTTTATACCAGGTATTTATTTGCTGCCACGTTCCGGTGATATTGTATTGCATGGCCCACCATGTTGCTATCTGAACAGGGACGGAAAGGGTTAAAGCAACTGACTTTTGGTTGTGGAGGTTTTCTGGTTTGCTGATGGTTTTATTGGAAGCCGAATCTACATCGGGTTGAAAAAATGAGATGGAGTTGTCTTCTTTGGTGAAAGAAGCCTGTAGCATGTATTTCTTAAAAGTGTATCCGGCAGTCACAGCATAAGAAATGGCGGGCTGTAAAGCCGGATTACCGGTGAGTAAGGAATTTTTGTTAACGTAGTAGGTGAAAGGAGCCAGGTCGGTGAATGAAGGCCTTGTAATCCGGCTATTGTACGAAAGGCTTATGGAGCTTTTGCTGTTCAACCTGTGAGAAAGAAATAAAGTAGGGAATAGTTTTCCATAATGCCGGTCAACAATATTTTTTGTTTGCGCGGTTCCCAGGTTCGAATTGGTATATTCATATCGCAATCCGCCCTTCAGCGTGGTTCTTTCATTTGCTGCTATATTGAGGGAGGCATACGCTGCAGAATAATTTTCTTTCAACACCGAGATGGAGGAGAGTGTAGGATCTTCTATCCAGTTGCCCTGTAGAAGCGTTTCAAACTGAAGCTTGTTGGTAAAATTGGCGATGGTACCTTTGATGCCTGTCTCTATGTTTATTTTTTTCGATAGTTTTTGAGAATAATCGAGCGCTGCGATCCAAAAATTAAGCGGAGTATGCTTGTCGTTATGCGTTATTTCATCATAGATAAAGCTTTCCGTTTTATCATAATACCGGCTGTAATAATTGAAGGGTTGATTGTTGTTATAATGCAAATAACTGGCGTTGAACGAAAGAGTGCGGTCTTTTTCAAAACGCTGCTGCAGGTTTATATTAATTCCGTAATTCTGCCAGTCATTCAATTCGCTGTTAGAACTAATCGCGACGGTGTCTGGAAGGCCGTTGCGGTTAAAGGTAGCGGTGTTATGCTCTGACTGCCTGTACCAGCGGCCTTCACTGGTAAGCAAAATACCTGCTATAAGCCGGGGTGTAAGCTGATAATCCAATCCCAGCCGGGCATTATGCGACCGTGTGGTGTCAGTCCTGTTTATAACATTATAAGTTTCATAAATATCACCATTGTTTGATATCCGGTTATATCCTGTGCCGGGAAATTGACTTTTCACACGTGAGTAAGAGAAATCGCCATAAAGGTTCATCTTACTACTACGGTGATTGAAATTGACACCGGCCATTGTTACCCATCCTTTTCCGTAGCCCGGTGTGACATAAAATGATCCGTTGGTGCCCAGGTTGTCATTTTGCTTAAAGATAATGTTGATGTATCCTGCATTTCCTTCGGCATCAAAATTAGCAGGTGGGGTGGTGATCAGCTCTATTTGATCAATGCTTCCTGCGTTCATGCCATCCAGCATTTGAAGAACCGCTGAAGCGGGGAGGTAACTGAGTTTTCCATTGATCATGATTTTCACTCCTTCTTTACCCAACATCGCTATTGTGTTGTTTTGCCTGTTTACTACTACTCCAGGCGAACGCTCAAGTATTTGTAAGGCGGTGTTGCCCGCAGCAGTAATGCTGTTTTCTACATTGATTGTCAGGCGATCAATCTTTTGCTCGTAAAGCGGACGGTTGGCAGTCACCGTAACGTTGGCTAAGGCAGAAGGCAATGGTTCCAGTTTCTCTACGCCAAGGTCCGTATTCCTTAAACCTGGAAGCACCTGGAGTAAACCGGTGTGCCGGGGTGAAAATCCGGTATTCGAAAAACTGATGAAATAGTCGCCTGTGGTAATATTTTCAAAAGAATAATCGCCCATCTTACTGGTAACCGTTCCTTTCGCAAGACCAGAATCAGCCTTCCGTTGTAATAATACAGAGGCACCGGTCAGAGGGCTGCCATTCATGTCGGTTACCGCTCCATGGATTTTGGTTTGGGCACACACTAAAGTGGGTATTGTAGCGAGCCACAATAAGGCAATAATAAACGATGTAATTCCTTTCATGGTGATTGTTTTCTTATTGGTGAGTTAAAGGCGGTATTGGAGCTTGGCTGGTTTTTGTGTCACGGTTTTGAACAAATTGCCTGTGAAAGCGGATGATGATTTGATAAATCACGTTTTTGTTTCACACTGCCGTGCAGGTTGGATAAAGAAAATCTATGCAAAAATAAAAAGTACGACAAGCTGGAAATAGTAAAAATGCGACAACTTTAATGGGGCCTACGATATAGTTGATCCCTCCCGCCAAGGAAGCAGGTAAAGCGATTAAATTGATTTCATAGGTTCATTTCCCCTGCATAACCCGTGTTCCTTGCATGTCAACGATTTTCCAGTCATCACCTTCCTTGTTAAGAATGTACATCCACTGGTATTCAGCATTATGTTGGGTCACAACAGCTACGTTTCCATATACGGTAATTTTTCTATCATCTGGTATGATTGATTCAAATTTAAAGTTGCCTGCTTTCGTATAATCAATCATATCGACCTTGTTGCGAACGGCGCCACCAGGGTTAATGAGTGTGTAAGAACTTGCCAAATACTTTTCAAAAAAAGCTACATCGCTATTCATAAAAGCATTTTTTAATTGTTCGACTATCATCATTACTTCCTGTTCAGCATTGTTGTTTTGCACACTGGTCTGTGCATGCATTGCCGAAGACATGGTAATCAGGAATGCTATGGTGAGAATTGTTTGTTTCATATCTATGGTTTTTATTGTTTTTAAAATGCGGAATTCCTTTTAGCAAAACATAAATTCTGCTTAAAACTTGCTTTACTGGATTTAGATAAAAGAAAATTGTTGTTAAAAGTAAAAAGTCCGGCATTGTGGAAATAGTAAAAACGCGACAACTTTAATAGCTTTCCCTGTGCACAAACACAAGCTGTTCTTCGGACGGGTTATTAGGAACTTGAAGGGATTTCTTTTTATGAAATAATTTGTGAGCAAGGTTTGAATTCAAAACATAATCTACAACAAACAGGAATGGGATAAAGAGGATTTTGCTCTATCTCATAAGCACTTAAACTGTAAATTTATAGGAAGGATTTTCTTCTGTAGCATGAAGAGGAATTCGAAAATACTTAAAATTGCAACCACCATAATTATTTTTTCCCCGTTCATTCAGTTACAGAATCTATGTAAGCAATTTAAAGCAAGGGGAATATTTTAGCTGGCTTACCCACAAGAAAACCAATGAAAAAACGACTATTACATTTATAAAAATTTGATTTTCCGAAATACGCGATGTCCACTATTTTGAAACGTTGCTGACAAACAACTGCGTTCTATTCTTCTGAGTATTTTAGAAAAAAGAAATAAGCTAAAAAACTTGCAGCAATGCAAAAAGCCATAATTGCTAACGAGTGAATGCCTAATGGGAGTGTATAATAAATGATCGTGAGCCCCGCGCCAAGACCGGTTAAAACAGCAAACCATTTAATGTTGACATTCCTGTTTTCGTTGGGGTTGGTTTGCAAAATAGAAGAGACTAAATTTTCCGGAATGCCTTTTTCCACAATTTTATTTTTTAGCCGGAAATCCATAATCCGTTTCATGATTCCCAAAATGAAAATCATAAACATTCCGACAACAAAAATTGACGAAATTACCCTGAAAATTTCTTCGTTAAATTGTGATACGTCAGTTCCCTGAGCTTCTGCAAGGATTGGCGCCGCCAATACACCTGCTATCATTATCATTTTTTTCATTTCTTTCTTTTTTACTGGTTTAATATTCATAAGACCTGCAACTATATTTATTGTTGCAATAAATAATCAAAAATTTAAAGCTTTCATTTTGGCGTGGTAGCTTTTGTTCATATCAATGTATAGAAATACAAAAATGCTTATAACGGTAGTAATGATAAGGCCCATAAATACCGGCGAAATTCCCCCGAAAAGTATTACCAGGTTTTTACCAAAAAGATAACCGATTACACAACAGAAAAGAATTGAAATGAAAATAATCAATAAAGAAATCCACTTTTCAGAGAAAGGGTCAGTTTGGGATTTGGGTAATTGCTGTAACACCAAATCCGCCAGGTCAAAATCAAAAACAGGTTTTTCCTGTTGTTGAATGCCGCGGAACAACAGGTTATACTCTTCTGCTCTTTCTTTGCAATAGGTACATGCCTCTACATGTTCTATGATTTCATTATTGCAATTTGCTTTTTCCAACACGAACTGCTGGATTTGTTCGTCTGTAAGATGCAGGTATTTCATAAAGCTTCCTTTTTATAAGTGAGCAATAAATTATTTCTCAATGTTTTTCTTGCGCGAAACAAATAGCTTTTCACCGTACCTTCCGGCAGGCTTGTTATTTCGCCTATTTCTGAATAGGATAATTCTTCATTGTGGTAAAGCGTAATTAAGGTTTTATACACCGGTGAAAGCTTATCAATCTCGGATTTTAAAATTCCTGAAAGCTCTTTTTGAAAAATAATATTTTCAGTTTCGTTCTTAACCGGGACAACCTTATTATGTAGAACTTCGAGCAGGTGTTCTCCTTGCCCGTTATCATCAATGTCATTGCCTGGAAATATTAGTTTCTTTTTTTCAAGATAACTAAAGCAGGTATTATATGCAATTTGAGCGATCCATGTGGAAAGCTTTGAACGGAATTGAAAAGTGTTTAATTTCTGAAACGTTTTTAAGTAAATGTCCTGTGCGATGTCTTTTCTATCTTCTGCAATGGGTATCATTTTAAAAACAATCTGGGCCACTAAATCTTCAGTGTTCTTCATAATAGTCTTGAAGGCGTTGGTGTTGCCCTTCAATACCATTTCAACCAGCGGTTGGTCTGCTACCATATTTCCTGTTTTATTACCCACTTAGTGAAGTTAGACGGGAGCATTTGAAAAATGTTGCAGTAAGTGTAAATTCATAACCTTTGCCGGCCATAGATGGTTAAATCTGATTGAAAACCAACAGTGAATCGGTAAGCTATCAAATTGATATATAGAGGCGTAATTGCAATAAGCAACATCCGCTGTCGTGAGAGATTGCAGGGGAAAAATGTAGCTTATTAAAATTTAATTTTTGGCTGTCCTTGCCCGCGGGTTTTTGTTCAATTGCCGGTGGATAGTAAATGAACAAATAATACCAATTTGTATTCCAGATATCCTCGTTGTTTTTCTATCACGTCAGTGACTCTCAGTTCTCACGGGCGAATTCGGATGATTGGCTTGCCCTTACGTCGCCCGGTGGGATTCAGAGCTGCAACGGCATCCTCGAGGGACGAGATATCTCCGATGTTTGTCCGCAGTCGTCCATCGCGCACCCGCTGAACGATCTCATTTAGTTGGGCCCGGTCAGACTCCACAACGAAATCGATTGCCAGGATGTTAGCGGCCTGTGTTTCTACCGGTCCCACTATAGATACCAGTATTCCTCCGCTTCTAACCAGGCCCGCTGAGCGCTTGCCGGTTTCGCCGCCAATGACATCAAAAACCAGGTCTATACTGCCAACATCTTCGAGGGTATCGTTCTCCAGGTCGACAAACTCCTGCGCACCGAAGTCGAGTACTGATTGACGGTCTGCAGTCCGTCCTGTGCCGATTACGTAGGCACCTGCCTCGCGTGCGAGCTGCACCACCATTGAACCAACTGCACCTGCTGCCCCATGCGCGAGAACAGTTTGTCCCGCCTGGAGGCGGCCGTGTTGGAAGAGCCCCTGCCAGGCGGTCAGGCCGGAGATTGGCAGGCTCGCGCCCACCGTAAAGTCGACATCGCCAGGCAGCGGTGCAAGATTACGTGACTCGAGAGCCACATACTCCGCCAGCGTACCATCACGATACCAGTCTGTGAGGCCGAACACCCGCTGTCCTACGGATAATCCTGTTGTTCCATAGCCGAGGGCGATAACCACTCCGGCCAGCTCGTGACCAGGGATTGTCGGTGTCCGGTTGTGGCCGAGGCGATCGGTCCAGGTGGAGGGCCACTCCAACTCAGTGGGGACAAATCCAGACGCATGAACCTGGACAACGACGTCATTGATGGCCGCCTGAGGCCTGGGGCGCTCTACCAGCTTCATTCCAGCCGTTCCGGCAGACTTGTCGGTCACAACGATGGCCTTCATCGCCTGGCTTTCGGTTTTGTTGTCTGTTGATGATTTCATATGTGTAGTTTTTAAAGTTTAAGATGGATAAACGAGGCATCAAAAGTAGCTTAAATGAGCTTTTCATATTAAGGAATTATCCTCTTCAAATATATTAAAGCAGTGATAAGTTTTGATTCCCTGGCCTTGTTAGGATTGCAAGGTATAACCCCGGAATAAATGAAGAATTGATAAATGTCACAAAAGCTATTTCCAATCATAAACTTATTTACCGGAAATCTTTTTCAAACTTTCAATAGGTTGCTTTTAAAATACTTTCCCGGTGGTGATGGCCGCTATATTGATTGGTGTTCCTCGCACGGCTAATGGTTTCGCGCGACATACCGAGATAAGAGGCGATCATATAAAGCGGGACCCGGTTATAAAGATTGGGAAAGTTGTTGATAAAATATTCGTACCTCCCCAGGGCATCGTTACTTAAAATAGAAACGATTCTCCGTTGCCTTTCATTAAGGCTTGCTTCAAGGTATTTACGGTAAAATAAATTAAAAGCCGGAAGTGTTGCCAGTAGCATCGCGAAATTCTCGTTTGACCATTGAATCACCTCGCTGTCTTCCAATACATCTACAATCGTTGAACTGTTTTCACCCATAGGAAAGTTAAGCTCAGCGTTTATCCAATGTCGCTCAATCGCAAAATTCAGAATGTGCTCGGTTGCATCATTGTCGATATAATAACTGCGCAGGCAACCTTTGCAAACAAAAGTTTTATGCCTGCAAATATCTCCTTCCCGTAATAAATATTCTTTCTTACTGAGCGTCTTGCAAAAGCTGACAGATCTTATTACATCAAGTTCTCCATGATTAAAAATGCCATAATCTCTCAGGTAATTTTCAAAAACATCAAACATGGATATTATCTTTTATTTTCTTGGGGTAAAAAAATGACTTCCTTCTAATTCGGTCTCACTCTAAATTTAAGACAATAAAAAGCCTGCGGAACACGCTGAAAGCGGTACCGGACTTTATGTCACATAATACGGATGATTGGTTTTTTTTCATTTTAATTACCTTCGCAGAACATGCTAAATACCTATCTTTTCATTGAGTGACCCACTTATATTGCGTATGTCGCAAAGGGATCTTGACAAGCTGATGACCGCGCTTGAAGTGCAATTTGTTACCCTTGCGCAGTGTTCTGTTAGCCGCGGCTATGCTTTGTCCATAGAGGGTGTGCATGCTCCGGGGATTCATTATAATCTAAAAGGCAGGGGACGAATATTTATTGATGACAATCCGCCTATTGAAGTGATGCCACATACACTTATTATTGTTCCCGGCAATGCGCCGTTCCGCATTGAAGTGCCAGATGAACAAAATCCAACTGCACTCCGGCTGGTCAAAGGAAAATTGCCCAGCCCTGTCTCCAATAATGTTCTTCGTTTTGTGGCAGGTGAGGAAAAGCCCGCCCTGGTTTTATTTTGCGGTTATTTTTATGCTTCCTATGGGTTATCGACAGATATCTTTCAAAACCTGGCCACGCCTATTGTGGAACAATTTGACGCCGGGGATAAAATCGACCAGGTACTAGCCACCGCCCTGAAAGAATTGGCTTCCCAGGAAACAGGGGCTGGCGCGATGAGTGCAGCACTGTTAAAGCAGGTAATTGTGATTTTGTTACGGCGTTCATTAACCTCACTACACTTGTGGGCGGAACGTTTTTCAGTTCTGGGCAACCCAGCCATCAGCAGAGCCTTTTCAGCTATGGTTGCCAACCCCGGGGCGGCATATACGGTTGCGAGCCTGGCAAATGTGGCCCATCTCGGACGTTCAGCCTTCATGGCTCAGTTTACAGCTTTATTTGGCCGGCCACCGATTTCCGTTTTACGCGATCTTCGCATGCGCCAGGCGGCGCAGCAGGTAAAAGCAGGAACACTTTCCTTAAAGGAAATAGCGGCTGAAGCCGGATATAAGAGTCTTAGCAGTTTTCTGCGTGCCTACAGTAAGGTTCATGGAAAGGATCCCGGAACAGCAGTGAACGATGCCGCCTCGGATTCATTCAGTAGCAGTTCTTGAGCCCTAATATTTCCCCTGGCAAATATATTATTTGATATTTCTTGAAATCTTTTTCTTGTATCCTCAAGTTCGTCTTTATGTTGGTTTCAGAAATATACAAAGCATTAATTGTATCTACTACCTCAATCCACTACTTTATGAAGGATAAAAGCAATTCCCTGCTATCCGGAATTTTTTCTGAACCGCATTTTCTAATAGTTGTCCGTACGTGTCCAAAATAAATACGAGTCAAAACCCTAAAGCTATCAACTGATCCTTATTATGTGACATATATCAATATTGGAGCGAACGCAGGTTATTATTTTGCACCCCTGAACGGAAGTTACATTTCAGGAATCGGCTTCAGATTTGTTCCCGGTTTCTCTATAATTTATAAAAAAAGATCACCCACTTAAAAGGGATCAATGAAAAACCAATTATTAGCAAGTCCGCAATGGAACGGGTCTTAAAGACCCGGCTTGCTAATTTTCGATGTGAATAAAACAACGACGGATTTTGAATCATATTAAGTCTATAATCATAGATGGAATTTCAAATTTTTCATATATAATTAAGCTAATTTTGCGAGATCCAATATCTAATGTTCGATGAAAAAGCATTTATTAAACCTTTCTACAAAATGGCTGTTGGTTCTTTTGTATACCACAGCATTTATTTTGTTAGTTCTTAAGCGAAATTCTCTTTTCTGGAACCAGAGGAAAGCAAGTATAGCGCTTGTGAGAACCGTTACAGACGCTCAAGTCCGCCAATCGACATTTGAAAGTTTTTATACAGCCGGAGTCAATGAAGAGCTTGCAATTTTTAAATCACTGTATTCCAGTGATACAGGCACAAACGCAGACCTTACAAATCAAATAAATAAGCAAATAGCAGCTAATGACAGCTTATTTATTGAAGCGGAAAAGAAGGCGGGAAGAGAGCCCGAACTGTTGGGATTATTGAACCAATTAAAATCATTAAATAAGCAGAAAGAGAAATCTCTTGGTATTGTTTTAGAATTAATCAGGCAAAAAAAATACCAACAGGCTATAATAGATTATGGGAGTAATTTAAATAATTTATTTCTGCAAATTCATAAAACAAAAAGTGATCTTTTAACGAAAGTTGCAGTAAACGATAAAATAATCATAAATGAATATGAAAGAAAAATAGTCCGCATTAATAATTTAAATATTTTGGTAAGTATCTGCTTACTCATCCTGTTAGCTTCATTAGGGGTAATCATTTTTAGCCTGATAAGATTAACCCGGAAATCAAATGCAGAGCTAAAGGAAAGTGAAAGAAAATACAGGAAATTTACTGAGCAGACCAATGAAATAATCGAGAAATGTGATGCCAGTGGAAGATTTGTGTTTGCAAATAATTTTTTTAAGCGAAGGCTTGAATACAGTGATGAAGATCTTTCCAGGCTCACCATATCCGATATTCTTGGAAAAGATTTAATCAATTTCGATCAGAAGGGTTCCAAAGATGAAGTGATTACCCATGTACAAAAAGTATTAAAAACCAAAAGCGGAAAGAGAGTACACATAGAAGGGACTATTCTTTTAGAATACAAAAATGGGAAATTTGATGGGTCGATGGGATTTTTTAATGATGTAACCGAAAGGAAGGAGTTGGAAGAATCATTAGTAGCCTCGGAATTAAAATTCCGTAATTTTTTTAATCTGGCGCCTATACCCATGTGGGTCATTGATCCGGTGACCAATAAATTTTTATTGGTTAACAAAGCTGCATCAAAGCATTATGGGCATACAGAGGATGAGTTTTACCATATGACGATTTTTCAAATCAGGTGGGCGGAGAATATTGTAAAAGAATCTGAAGATGTAAAAAGGATCAAAGAAGAAACGCTTGCGCTCAAGCAGAATAAAACAGCAAAGTTTAATTTTAATCATGTAAAGAAAAATGGTGAAAAGATAGAAGTAGAGGTTTATACCTCTCCGATTCAGATTAATGACAGGCAATGTATTTTGTCTATTTGTATTGATGTTACGGAACGCAATCAATTTGAAAATAAACTCACCAAAGCAATTATACAAACACAGGAAGAAGAGCGCTATGAAATAGGCAGTGAGCTGCATGATAATGTCTGCCAGATACTGGCTTCGGCAAAGATGCGTCTTGGAATGATAAGAACTTCATTAGATGCCTCAATTATGCCCTCTTTCAATCAGTCATGTGATGCTATTCTTCTTGCTACCAAAGAAATACGCAATCTTTCACATCGCCTGGCTCCTGCCTTTTTTGATAACACCAAACTTGAGGAAGCGTTTAGCAGCTTACTAAAGACATTCAATGTCGAACATTACTATAACATCGACATGCATTTTGATATAAATTCAAAGAACATTGTGATTGACCAGGAAATTCAGCTAAATCTATACCGGATATTGCAGGAGCAGTTACGCAATATTATTACTCATTCAAAGTGCACCGACATTGAAGTAAAAGTTTTCGTTCACAATAATAAGCTTTACATGAATATTGCTGATAATGGTGTAGGTTTCAAAGTAGAAGAGGTGAAGGAAGGAATCGGGCTAACCAATATGCGCCGGCGTGCGGCCTTATTTGCAGGTAATTTATATATTAATTCATCGCCGGGAAAAGGGTGCGAAATAATGGTTGTTATTCCCCTGGTAAAAACAAATTAGATCTTGCATAAAGCCTTGTTGACTTTTATAAAAAATTTGTTGACATAGTATTCCTGCGTGTTGACTCCTTCCTGAAATTTTTTCCGGCTGCGTTTTTGATGCATGTCGGTATCAGCGAGATAGCGCGACGAACGTAAGCCGCAACAGCATTCGTAATAAGCTGCTTTGCTGGATGTCGGGCAAGTGATGACGAACAGCGACTCAGGAAACGCGGCGCACCTCCAGGAAGAGGTCGTAATCGGGGCCACCCGCCACTTCAAATGGAAGATCGCCACTGTTACCTCCAAACCGATGCTTTTCAATGAAACTGCTGCCTACACTCGTCAGTCGCCTGCGCAACCTGGTTTCTGAATAAAACAATGTTTTGGATCCCATCAGGTCGTTCCCTATAAACTGGGAAATCTTATCTCTCACCACTGAAGGCACACGCCTGATCCATTCACCGATTACCGGGGCTTCGGCACCCAGGTCGAATGCTCTTTCCGTCTTTCGCTCAATCTCATCGATGTTGCCCTGGTCTATGTCCCAAAGCTGGATAGTAAGAGCAATGGGAGCCGGAGCACCTTGAGCCGCCCCTTGCCTGGGCCAGACAACGTTTCGGTTATTGTCTGTCTGGAATTTTTCTATATTCCCGGAATCAACGTTACTGAATTCTTTGGACCGGCAGGTACTGACTACGCCCTGGTTATCTTTCGCAGTAAAAATCCAGCAGGGTTCATCAGACCCCAGGAAATCAATACCGGATTCGTCGACACATTTAAACTTGATGATGCGTACAGTGTAATTTGACATGATCAATGTATTTAATGGTTATAAAATGAAAAAACGAATGATCAATTTTCCCAGGATTAATCCTATATTTATCATGGGGGAAAAAGACAAATTTAGAGGAACCGGTGTCGTATTTCATTGTAAAAAAACGACAATTTGCCCATGGTCACCACCACCCAAATAAAACCCGCTGCATTACTGCAGCCCTTTGTCACCTGTTATGCCCTACGTACATTCGACAGTGGTGCAGAAGGGATACTTAAGCCTATGTTTGCTGTTCACGAGTCCTACATGACTTTATTCCTGAAGGGCGATAGTTGTAAGTTTTGCGATATAGACGGCGTTCCTCATTCGCGCATTTCGCACTCACTCATAAGCCTTTTCACGCAGTCGCAGGGAGGTACCTTCTACCAGGGAGACTTCGTCATTTTCAGTGTGCAGTTTAAGTGCAATGGCATCTCAGCCATTTTCGGTATACCGCAGCGGGCGTTAGTCAATTCCATTTTGTCACTTGATGACATACTTGGACCTGATGCCACCCTGCTTGCTGAACAGCTCGCAAATCAACCAGACCTGGACCATATGGGCAACGTTATGAACGACTACCTGATAGCCAGGCTCCTGCGCCAACATATTAACGCCAACACTTCCATGATCAGCGCAGCTTCCGGCCTTATCCTGAAAAACTATGGCATGATCAGCATCGACATACTGGCCCGATACGTGAACATGAGCTTTCGCAACTTCGAACGGCGCTTCACAGAAGAAGTGGGCATGCCGCCAAAACTGTATGCCCGGATCACCCGCTTTTTTACTGCCATTGAAGACAAGGCGCAGCATCCATATAAAACCTGGACAGACATTACCTACCAGTACAATTATTTTGACCAGGCTCATTTCATCAAAGAAGTGAAGGCTTTCTCTTTTAGAACACCGGAAGCTCTTTTCCAGACCACACCGCCGGTTGCAGAACACTATGTCGCAAAAGTGGAGTATTAGAAGTTTTCAACAGAAATTGTAAATTTTATTGTTCTAAACCGTCATGGGGCTATACCCTATGATGGATATATAGCGCCCTTTCAGGGCTGGGAAGTTTGCTAGTTTTTCATTATCTGTTGTGCGATATGTTTGGAATGAAGCTGGCCGGGAAAGGGGCGATATACCAATAACGGTGAAGGAGCACTCAGTTCTAATTTCAATCGTCCGTTCTAAATCATCACAAGCGCTGCATCCTGTGAAGGTTATATGGCCCTTTCAGGCCCTGGTTATTAAAAGTAAAATTTACCCAAATTTCTTGCTTTGCTGGAATTGCGTTGTGAGAAAGGAACCAATGCATTGGGGAAATATCTTTCGTGTCTGTGTGCCTTGGTAGATAAATCATTCACTACTATTCAAAATTTCCGGCGCGACTTTTAAGAGATTTAACTAAGTTTGACTGAGACTGTTTCATACGCTCCCTATAGTTTGCTTGTAATATCTTGTAATCATAAAATATTGAGAATACCTTTTAATAATTAAAAATGATGAAATCCAAATGGTACTGCTTGTTATCTTTTAGCTTGCTATTCTTGTTTTCCTGTAATGAAAGCCATAAAAAAAATATCAGCAAAGTTGACAGAACCAAACTAACTGAAGATCAAAAGCGATTGCCGGAAAATGCAGTAAGCGCTTTGAAAGTGGCCGATGGCCTGGAGGTAGCGCTGTTTGCCAGCGAGCCAATGCTTTCTAACCCTACCAATATGGATATAGATGCAAGGGGCCGCGTTTGGATTACAGAAGCGTACAATTACCGCATTAACCTTCATCCCGACCATCCGGTGAGGGCTGCCGGTGACCGCATTCTTATTCTTGAAGATACGAATGGAGATGGCGTAGCCGATACAAGTAAAGTTTTTTACCAGGATACTTCTATCAACGCGGCTTTGGGCATTTGTGTGTTAGGCAATAAAGTGATTGTTTCAGTGAGCCCGTATGTGTATATGCTCACTGATACCGATGGAGACGACAAAGCGGATAAGAAAGAAATTCTCTTCAAAGGAATTGGCGGCATTCAGCATGATCATGCGATTCATGCTTTTACTTTTGGGCCTGATGGTAAGCTGTATTTTAATTTCGGAAACGAGGGTGACAGTATTGAAGACCGCAATGGCAAAGTGATCAAAGATAAAGCGGGCAATCCCGTAGACGTAAATGATAAACCATACCGGCAGGGCATGATCTTTCGCTGCGACCTTGATGGAAGCAACTTTGAAGTATTGGGAAATAATTTCAGAAACCCTTATGAAGTTGCCGTTGACGCTTTTGGAAATTTGTGGCAATCGGATAATGATGATGACGGAAACAGGGGCGTGCGTATTAATTATATTTTGGAATATGGTAATTATGGATATACAGATGAGATGACCGGTGATGGCTGGAGGGCGCGAAGGGTAAATATGGAAGACTCTATTCCTTTGCAGCACTGGCATCTGAATGATCCCGGCGTGGTGCCTAATTTATTGCAAACCGGTTCGGGCTCTCCGACAGGTATTTTGGTAAATGAAGGCAAACTTCTTCCCGATGAATTTTACGGACAGGTGATACATGCTGATGCAGGAAAAAATGTAGTCCGTGCTTACCCGGTAGGAAAAGAGGGAGCCGGTTATTCAGCAAAGATTGTTAATGTAGTAGAAAGTGTGGATGACAGTTGGTTTCGCCCGTCGGATATCTGTATGGCTCCGGATGGCTCTTTGTTCATTGCCGACTGGTATGATCCCGGCGTAGGAGGCCATGAAGTGGGTGATCTCAACAGGGGCCGGGTGTTCCGAGTGGCTCCGGATGTTTCAAAATATACGATACCTGCCGTTTCAGTTGACAATACGAAGGATGCCATCAAAGCTTTGGAAAACCCAAATTTGGCCACGCGCTATCTTGCTTGGCAAAAACTACATGAGCTGGGCCTTGCAGCGGAAAAAGGTTTGGCGGATGTCTTCAATAATTCTAATAATGCAAGATATCGGGCAAGAGCGCTTTGGCTGTTGTCAAAGCTGCCGGGCAAAGGCGCAGAATATGTAAACGAAGCCGCAAAAGATAAAGATGAAAATATCAGGATAACTGCATTTAAAGCAGCGCGGCAAATTAATATGGATGTGATTCCGCTGGTGAAGGAAGCGGTAAAGGATCCGTCTGCACAGGTGCGTAGGGAAGCTTTTACGGCGTTAAGGCACAACGCTTCTCCGGAAGCTCCCGCCTTGTGGGCGGCGCTTGCGCAAAAATATGATGGCAAAGACAGGTGGTATCTGGAAGCTGCGGGAATAAGTGCTGACCGGCAATGGGACACTTATTTTGCAGCATGGAAAGCGCTGGTGGGAGATAACTGGAATACTCCTGCAGGCAGAGACATCGTTTGGAGATCAAGATCCAGCGCTGCCTTGCCGATGCTGGCAACTATTATCAGGGATGATAAAATTGATCTTTCAATGAACCTCAAGTTCTTCCGTGCCTTTGATTTTCAAACAGATCCTTCCAAACAACAAATTCTTTTGTCTTTGCTAAATCCAGGGTCCGAAAAAGAGTATGGGCCGAATGAAAACGTAAGAAGAATATATACGTTACTTCAGTTGGATGCTTCCAAACTGGTGATAACTCCTTCCATAAAACAAATGATTGAGGCCAGCCTTGAATCCACGAAGGGCAGCGCACAATTTCTGGATTTGCTGTCAAAGTACAACATCAAAAACCGGAACGCGGAATTGTTGGAGATGGCTATCAAAAATTCGGATGAGGATACCAGAACAAGATCTTTAAACCTGTTAATAAACGACGGTGGCGCCGGCGCTATTAGAACAGCTATTCATTCTGATACGGCATCAGCAATGATCCTCTTGACTTCATTGGGAAGGGTGAACGATGGAAAGGCCAAAGATCTTCTTCAAACCTTGTTGATGGATAAAAGACTAGACCTCGCGGTAAGACAAAAAGCCACCCATGCTTTTGCAAA
The DNA here is from genome assembly GCA_051954975.1 of Ginsengibacter sp. GTDB lineage: Bacteria > Bacteroidota > Bacteroidia > Chitinophagales > Chitinophagaceae > Ginsengibacter. Next base: position 45,495 of record JBQCHE010000006.1, read on the forward strand.
TGGATGGGAAGGCCAGGAAAAATTAATGAACCTCGTATCTTCTAAAAAGCTTCCAAAGGAACTTGATTCCACCGCAGAAAAAATTTTACTCAATGCATGGAGAAGCGATATCAATAGAAGAGCCGTGGCTTTTTATCACAAAGGACAAAACGACAACAATAACTTACCACCTGTTGCCACTTTAGTGAAAATGAATGGTGATAAGGTTCATGGGCAATTGGTATTTTCCAATACCTGTATGTCGTGCCACCAGGTAAATAATAAAGGAATTAATTTCGGTCCTGACTTATCAGAGATTGGCGCCAAGTTTGCCAAAGACGGGCTGTATGCCAATATTTTAAATCCTGACGCCGGAATCGCTTTTGGATATGATGGATACCTGGTTACCACAAAAGACGGAAGCACGCAATTGGGGTATGTTACTGGTGAAACAAAAGAAGAGTTGTCTTTAAAAATGTCAGGTGGCGTAGTTTCTAAAATTAAAAAAAGTGATATCGTTTCTAAAAAGAAATATGATCATTCATTGATGCCCACCGGATTGCTTGCGTCAATGAAAGAACAGGATGCCGTTGACCTGGTGGAATATCTTTCAACGCTTAAAAAGAAAAATTGAAGTGTTGGCAATTTTATTGAATTGTTGGATTGATTAGATGGTTGCATTATTGAATTACTGAATTATTGAATTATTGGGATGGCTTACAAAATAATAAACTTCTGTTTCTGTGTTCCCTGTAATGACGAATCGGCTCCGTTGGGCTAAAGATTGGACTATTATCTTGTAAATTTTTAGTGGAAATAAGCGATGATAATTTCAGTTACTTTAGGGCAAAGAATTTTTCGTCATTTTTATGAAACAAATATTTTTCGTCTTTTCAATACTTTTCTACGTTACCGCTTATAGCCAAACGGCATCGCATCCTTTTATTGAAAATTTTGATGACACCGTTTTGCATCACTTCAGGTATGGCTCTACAGGAATTAAAAGTGCTTTTAAATGGCAATCGGGTGTTATTTCGAAAACGGAAAATGCAAAAGTGCTGTCTTTGAAAATCGATCCATTAGACAGTTCAGGTGCGGGTCGCGGCCCGGAAATTATTTCTAATGACTTTACGTATTATGGGACTTATTCTGCGCGACTGAAAGTTCCGGATGTACGGGACATACAACCTAATACAGGCGCCGTAGTTGGTTATTTTACTTACTATATGGATAGTGTTTATGGGCTTAGCGAAATTGACTTTGAGTGGTTGGTGGCCGATCCTTCCATTGTATATATCGGCACCTGGACAGGAAGCAGGGGCGCACTTCACAGAATAGGACGAACCATTAACCTGGCTAAGGGAATTATTTACAACACGATTTACAAAGAAGGTTATAAAGGAACACCGGCGGACTTAACCGGCGCTCAAAATAAACCGGAAAGCATTGAGCCGATTGATCATTATGGTGCTTCTTCTCAATTTTATACGTATGGATTTGACTGGTATCCTGATCACATTACCTGGTGGATGCTTCATCCCAAAACAGGAAACAAAATTGTGTTATGGGATTACCGCGGATCCGAGAGAGGCGTACCCCAGCATCAATCTTATTACAGAATGAACTTCTGGCATACCAACGACTGGCCAGTTGAAACCAATCCCGCTGCAATTGAGAAACCGCAGCATCCTTATGAGCTGCAGGTGGATTGGATGGAGTATGAGCCATTGAATCACTGAATTGGAAGGGATGTTATTTTTTAATCGTGATCCTAATGCTAAACTTCGGGTTTCCACCACTCATTAAAATCCAGTTATCGGTATCCAAAAAAAATAAAACCGTCAGAAAATTGGCACCCCTGGTGCGCATTTTATGTCAATTTCCTTTATTCCCGCATCTTATGATCTCTGCAATAATGCCCGTCCAGCCGGTCTGATGCGAGGCGCCTATGCCTCTTCCGTTATCGCCATGAAAACATTCATAAAACAAAACCAGGTCTTTGAAAAATGCGTCGTTATTAAAAAGGCTTATTTGTCCGTTTACTATTCGCTTGCCCTCGCTATCACGGGTAAATATTCCGATGAGACGCTTACGCAATTCTCCGGCAACTGACTGTAAATCGGCCGTATTTCCGGAATGAGAAGGCAATTCTAATTGTAATTCTTTTCCAAAATATTGATAATACTTTTCCAAAGCCACAATAAGAAGGTAATTCATTGGCATCCATACCGGCCCACGCCAGTTTGAGTTTCCTCCGAAAAGGGAAGAAGTGGAGTCACCCGGCTGGTAATCTAATCCAAATTCTTCGCCCCCAATATGAATGCGATAAGGCGTTTCATGAATTTTTGAAAGCGAGCGAATGCCCACAGGCGATAAAAATTCATTCTCGTCAAGCAAGGCACATAATATCTTTTTTAATCTTTTATGAGGCGCCAGTGAAAGGAGTATCTTATCTTTCTTGCCAATATCTTCTATCACCTGGTATTGGTCATTTTTTTGTTGATATCTTACAAACCATTTCAACCTGCGGGCAAAATCAGGAAGTCTTTTCAACAAGGCTTTGTCAATGACATGCACGGCAAACAAGGAAGTGAGACCCACAAGCGACCGTACTTTTACAGGTATAAAACTGTTATCAGGCATTTTTAAAACGTCATAAAAAAATCCTTCTTCTTCGTCCCAGGCGCCTTTAAAATCCTCCCTGATATGATTGATAGAACTGGCTATATAAGTAAAATGTTCAAAGAATTTCGTAGCAAGGTCTTCGTAAGCTTTATTGGTTTGCGCCAGTTCCAGCGCTATTTCCAGCATGTCTAAGCAATACATTCCCATCCATGCCGTACCATCAGCCTGCTCAAGATGTCCACCTCCCGGCGCGGTGTTTCTGTCAAAAACACCAATGTTATCAAGACCTAAAAAGCCACCTTCAAACACATTATTGTCCAGGGTATCTTTTCGGTTTACCCACCAGGTGAAATTGATGAGCAGTTTTTGGAAAGTTCTTTCTAAAAATAAAGTATCACCCACACCGGTCTTTTCTTTATCCAATTTATATACCTGCATGCAGGCCCAGGCGTGTACCGGCGGATTTACATCACTGAATGACCATTCGTACGCGGGCAACTGGCCATACGGATTCATATACCATTCTCTTAATAATAATATCAATTGGCTTTTGGCAAACTGAACATCCAGATAAGCAAAAGGAATACAATGAAACGGGAGGTCCCAGGCCGCGTACCAGGGGTATTCCCATTTATCCGGCATGGAAATAATGTCTGCATTATTTAAGGTTTGCCAGTCGCTGTTGCGACCGTATTTTCTTTCTTCGGGTGGCGGCGGCTGACCGGGGTCGCCTCTTAACCAATCAGGAATATCGATGTAATAAAACTGCTTATTCCACAACATGCCTGCATAGGCCTGGCGTTGGATATTTTTTAAATCTGCGTCCTGGCAGTTAATTAATTGATCGTAAAATTCATCAGCCTCCTGCAGACGCTGAGCAAATATTTGATCAAAACTTTTATCAATCGGCTTATCTGATGGCTCTTTACTTAAACGCATTTTAATAGTGACAGCACTTTGAGCTTCCACATCAAAATAGTACACAGGTGAGAATTTGGTACCGCTTTTTTTATCGTCAAATATTTTATAATTGTTAGCAACAACCGCCTCGTGAAAGGCGTCTTTTACAAAAGGAGTTGTGTTTGGAGAGTTGTATAACCTTTGCGTGTTGGTTTCATTTTCTGTAAATAAAACTCTTCCCGGTTTTTGAAAATAAAAGAAATATTCACCCGTTTTAGAACCCCTGATTTTCACTTCGCCGGCATCAGCGTTTGGTTCTGTTAATTCTATAACCGGCTTTTCATTTATTAATTCGTAAGACCATAAATTCCGCATCCATAGAGTAGGCAAAACCGTAATCGGCGCACTTTGTTGTGACCGGTTGTGGACAGAGATTTTAATACAAATATCTTCTTCTTTATTTTTTGCATATTCTATAAAAACATCAAAATAGCGGCCATCATTAAATACACCGGTTTCATTGATTTCATATTCATCTTCATCCTTGCTGCGGCTGTTATTTTTTTGTTCCAGTTCGTTGTAAGGAAATGAGGCTTGCGGATATTTGTACAAATATTTCATGTAAGAATGAGTAGGTGTATTATCCAAATAGTAATACAATTCCTTTACATCCTCACCATGATTTCCATAAGCAGGCGTGAGGCCAAAAAGCCTTTCTTTCAAAATTTTATCCTTGCCATTCCATAAAGCGATGGCAAAACAGATCCGTTGCTTGTCATCCGAAATTCCTGCAATGCCATCTTCGCCCCAACGGTAAGCTTTGGAGCGCGACATATCATGCGTAATATAATTCCATGCATCGCCATTGGCGCTATAATCTTCTCTTACGGTGCCCCATTGCCTTTCAGATAAATAAGGTCCCCACTTCAGCCACTTTTTATTTTTAGAGTAATTTTCTTTTAATCGTTTTTGCTCTTGTGTAGCTCGCATGATAAACACTCCTGAATTTTAATTAGTTTGAATGAAGAGCGTAATCCCTTTTGTTAAGACCATTTCTGTTTTGCAGTAAAGACATATTTATTGAGATTTTTTATTTTTAAATTGCTCAATAATTATGTTGTCTTTTTCATTCACCTATTCGACAAATTTTCTTGTATGCTTTCTATCATAGAACAGCCGCAGATATAAAAATATTTATTTAATTTTTTAATTTTTTAAATAATTATTTACCGGTGAACCTCGTCTACAATAAGGGTTACAAGCTATTAGAGTAATTAGCGATTAAAAAAGTTACAATATCAGAGTTCCTGCATGTTCGGAAGGGCAATGGGGATGAAAGTTTGGTATTCTTGCCGGTAAAATATTTGCCGACCAATTGGTAACATGGGCGATGGCGATGATCGGTTGCGGCCCTATTCGCCTGCGATTACATTTTATTCAATGGTCTGTAACTTTGCCTGTCAATTGTGATACAAAAAAAGATAAGTGAAGAATTGTAAACCGGTTATTCTCAGCAGACTGAAATATTGATAAAGTAAAAGCCTATTTAAATAAATGACAGTAGAAAAAATAATTGAAAAGCTCAATCTTGCCAGGCATCCCGAAGGCGGTTTTTACAGGGAAACTTACAGGGCTGAAAAATTAATTAAGCTTGACGACGGCAGGATGAGAAATGCGGGCACTTCTATTTATTACCTTCTGAAGGACGATGATACATCTCATTTCCACAAAGTAAATTCAGACGAGCTTTGGCTATTTCACCAGGGGCAGCCGCTGGAAATTGTTATCATAACCGGAGACGGAAATATCGAAACAAAAACTTTAGGCAACCGTTTAGACGTTGGTGAGGAACCGCAGGTAATTATAAAAGCAAATACCTGGTTTGCAGCCGGGATTAAGAATGAGAAAGGATTTGCGCTGGTCACCTGCACTGTCGCGCCGGGTTTTGATTTTGATGATTTCCAATTGGGTAAAAAAGATGAATTAATAAAGTTGTTCCCGAACCTAAAAACCGAAATCGAAAAATTAAGTTGGTAAACACATTTTCAATAAAATTGAACCGCCGCATGTGACGCGATTGAAAAATGCATAGTCAATTTGTATTTATCTTCGGCTTTCAACAGCAGAGCATAAGCAAAGCGAAAAAATTGACAGGAAAGAAATGGAAACAGTATTTAAAGCGTGGAAGACAAGCCGGAAAATTTATTTGAATTTTTTTGAGAATTATTCGTTAGACCAATTGAATAAAATTCCAGATGGATTTAATAACAATCTTATTTGGAACATTGGCCACGTGATTGTTGCGCAGCAATCGATTATTTACAAAGGCTCCAACCTGCCGATGTATATTCCGGAAGATTTAATAAATCGATACAAGCCTGGTACGAAACCGCACGGGCCTGCCTCAACAGGCGAAGCCGGCGAACTCAAAGAACTTTTAATTTCGCTGATACCAAAGACAGAGGCTGATTTTCAAAAAGGACGGTTTATCACTTACAACGAAAGAACCGTAGTGACAGGATTTCATTTGGCTTCGATAAAAGATGCATTGGAGTTCAACAACTACCACGAAGGATTGCATTTGGGATATATGATGAGCATTAAAAAATTTGTTTAAACGCCATGCAAAATGCAGAATGATAAACCCGAAATAAAACTGAGGCCAACCGAGCTTTCAGACCTGGATTATTTGTTTGAATTTCAACTAGACAAAGAAGGTGGTTATTTAGCGGCTTTTATGCCTAAAAACCACGATGACAAATCAGCCTATCTGGCCAAATACACAAAATTGCTGAACGACCCAACCGTAAACAACCAGACAATTATGGTTGACAATACGATTGCCGGAAGTATTGCAAAATTTGTGATAGAAGGCGATGCAGAAATTACCTATTGGATAGACAGAAAGTTTTGGAACCGGGGCATCGCCACAAAAGCGCTAAATGATTTTCTTGCTATTGAAACCACACGCCCTCTTTTTGGACGGGTGGCATTTGATAATTTTGGCTCACAAAAAGTTTTGGAAAAAAGTGGTTTTGTCAAAATTGGTGCTGACAAGGGTTTTGCGAGCGCCCGGCAGGCAGAGATAGAAGAATTTATTTACAGGCTTGCTTAACGAATCAAAGCAAAAGCGTAATAACAATAGACGGCAAACAGCCATGATCGTGCGTGCAGTAAACGGGTTTTTATCGTACTTTTTTATTTTACTTCAGGATTTGATTTCTCATTAATCCAGCCCTTTATCTCCTCAGAGCTTTGAAGATTAGCAAGAAATAACCGGCCAAGCAAATACTAAAGTGGGAGCCCAAAAATTCATCCCGGCTGCTTACAAAAAAATATTGGTGAAAGGAATCTACTTTAAGCATATTATTCTTAACCTGAAAAATTGAATTCCTTATCAATCAACGTACTACAGTTACTGCTTCTTTGAAAATAAAAATTACAATTATTTTTTCGTTTACTGGCCTTCTTTTATCCCGTTAATTACTATCACCAAAAGCCCTGACTGCGCTCATTGATTCTGATAGTTGTTCCATGTTTCTTTGCATAATTAATTAATCATCATTAAAAACTTTTATTATGAAAAGCGATTATCAAATCCAGGAAGACGTAATGGAAGAACTTAAATGGGAGCCATTTTTGAAAGCGTCAGAAATTGGTGTGGCAGTTAAAAACGGGGTGGTCACACTTTCCGGCAGGTGGATTCCTATTCAAAAAAAGTAGCGGCAGAAAATGCTGCAAAAAAAGTGGCCGGCGTTAAAGCGGTTGCTGAAGATATACAGGTTGGCATTTCGCCCAGCTATCGTAAAACAGATGCGGAAATAGCGCAGGCAGTGCTTGATGCGCTGAAATGGCATAACGCAGTGCAGGAAGAGAAAATAAAAATTAAAGTAGAAGATGGGGAAGTGAAATTAGAAGGCGAAGTAGAGTGGGAATACCAGCGCACCATGGCTAAAACAGCGATTGAGAATTTAGCGGGCGTGCGTTTTATCACGAACCTGATTAGAGTAAAACCAAAAATTTCACCTTCAGATATTCAGCGGAAAATCAATGCTGCTTTTCACCGAAGCGCTACGGTTGATTCAGGTAAGATTGAAGCGGAAGTGGATGGAAACAAGGTGACTCTCAAAGGTGCCGTACGATCCATTGCCGAAAAAGAAGACGCGGAAAATGCCGCCTGGTTTGCGCCTGGTGTTACCAGCGTTGTAAACAAAATTGAAATTGAAATGCCCGAATACGAATTTGAGGACTAAGCAATTTGTTTCAAAATTTTAAACGGTTCTTCCCTGGCCTGCCTTCAGAATTTAGGGCAGGCCTTTTTAATTGAAGCTTATAAGAGTGCTGTTTCATTCTTTCGCCATCTTTTAAGATTGGGCAGACTGCTCACTGTCAAATTGATAAGATCTGGATCTATATTCATTGCTTCCATCCTGCTTTTTACATTAGTTTTCATTTCTTCAAGCGTGAGATTCGGCTGTGTAAACTGTCCGTTTTCATAGCAATATTTGCAATAATACTTTTTCCTGGAACCGTCTTTTTCAGTTCCTGAAAGCTCAGGGCTGCTTAATGGCATTGAGCAGCTCTGGCAGATTCTATTATTTTTCATGTGATGAAATTTTTTAAAACGAATAAATGATTACAGTGTTATTTTTATTTTCCCCAATTAAATTTCTTGTAAACGTCTTCGAAGAATAAAACGCGTCCGGTTGAATCCACGCCCGCAGGATTGTACCAAACAACTACAGGCATCTTCACATCCGCAGGTACAATAATCGGCGATTGATTTCTCAGGCAGCCTTTCTCGGTAAGCGTGTCTATCGCAACCTGGTTATTTTTTAAAACAAGATGTCCTAATTCCATTGGCTTTTCCATGCGCATGCAACCGTGGCTGTAAAACCGGCGCCGCTCTTTAAACAGTTCTTTAGCCGGTGTATCGTGCAGGTAGGCGCCGAAAGGATTGTAGAAATTAAGTTTCAGCAATCCCAATGAATTATCACAGCCGGTGCTCTGCCTGATGATGTAAGGAAAATAATTCCGGCTCAAAGCGTTCCAGTTTATAGAATAGGGATCTACAATTTTTCCTGCTTTGGTTAGCACCTGGTAATTGCTGTTGTTCAGTAAAGACCGGTCACGCTTAATTGCGGGCAGCAACTCCTTGACAGCGATACTCAGCGGGACATACCAATAAGGATATAAGATGACTTCGGTCACCGTACTCGCCAAAGTAAAAGTAGGTGTTGAAGGTTTGCCTACCACCATCCTCATTTCTAAAATAACCTTGTTGCCCTGGTAAACTTTGAGATAAGCGGCGGGAATGTTTACAACAATTACCTGCTGCTTTTGCGCCAGGCACGACAGCCAGCGGTAATAATTAACAGAAAGATTCAATTGCTGCAAACGCACTTTTAAAGGCACATTCAATTCCCGGATAAGTTGTGGACTCATTTCGCCGCTTACTGCAAGGTTGAATGTCAATTGCGCTTCCTGGATTTTTTGTTTCATCCTATTTTCTGAAACATTTTCATTGGCTGAATCCAAAAATCCTAACTGGTACAGCTTTTGAAAGAGAGGCCGGTTTTCTGCATCCGTTTTTTTTGATGTGATACGAATCTCTTTAAATTCATTTTTATTCATGAGGCTTACCATCCAACTGATCTTATTTTGTATCAAAGTAATTTCTGCGATTGGTGAAGCAGTATTAAAATTTGGTAAACCGGATTTGTTTCTCAAAGCATTTTCTGCGAGCGATGCAACAATATTACTGCAATCGGGCCGGCATTTTATTCCCGTGTAATCCAGTATCGGCACGGTATTGCCATAAGCGTTGTCCTTGTAAAAATGAATGGCTGCATCTGTAAAAAAAAAGTCTGCCTTTAAAGAATCTTCCATGCTTTTAAGAAGAAAGGTCCCTTTTTTGTATGCAGAAACGAAATCGTATTGATAATCTTTTTCGTTAAGTCCCCAATACGCGGCTGATGATAAATGATTGAGTAAAGCAGCAAGCCTGGAAGTATCCTTTGATTCTATCCATGCAGTTTGATAATGCGTGAGGGCATAAAATTGTTTTATTTCTTCCCTGAAATTTACGCCGGGAATTTTATCATTTAATTTTTCAGAAAGGTATTGCTGCTGTATTTCAGAATTAACCTGGGCACAAATAATCATACTGCTGAAAACGGCTAACCATAAGACGCACCCTGTTTTTAAAAAATTAATTCTCACGCCTCTCACATATTTTATGCTGAAAATCATTGAGGTTTAAAAAGGTGGAACCGGAGTTTTTTAAAGGCGCGCTTTCAGGAACAACAACCATTTTGAAACGAGCAACTGCTGCGCGCCAGACTTTATTAAAATACCCCAGCATAAATGTTGGGGCATTTTACACCGTCAGAACCTTTAAAAACCTATTTAACTTCAATTTGTTTGCTTACTGCCATCTTTTTCGCTTCTTCTTTTTTAGGTAAAACAAGTTCCAAAACGCCGTCTTTGTAATGCGCGTCAATTTTATCTTTATTCACTTCATCAGGAAGGCTAAAAATGCGCTCAAAAGAAGAATAGCTGTATTCCTGCCGGGTGTACGTTTCGTCTTTTTCTTCGCTTTCCTTTTCTTTTTCACTGCTGATGGTTAGCAAATTGCCTTCAACAGCAATTTTGAAATCTTCTTTTTTTAGCCCCGGTGCAGCCATGGAAACCAGGTAATCATCTTTTCTTTCGCTGATGTTTACGGCGGGTACATTTTTCAGCCTTGGTGAAAAGCCACCGTCGAACAGATCGAATATTGGGTTGTTAAGAAAATCCTCAAAAAGAGATGGCGTTCTTTCATTTCTTTTTGATAATGATTGTGTGTTCATAACTTATTATTTGTGTTGTTAAGAAATAGAGTTTGTGTTGCAAAAATATACCGGGCATATTCCCCGGGAAGTAACGGTAGTCAATGTAAACGATGAGATTGGTCAGGGGAACTTATGCTAAAAAGATCTGAAATGCGCTACAAAAGAAGGGCTAGTTGATATCATCGATGCAAATGATGAAGATCATTTACTACACGGCATTTCACTGATAGATTTGATCATTTCTATCTCAGCTAAAAGAATATGTCTTTAGCGGTGAGATAAAACCAATCTTCATTTACGCTTAAACTTTTTATTATGAAAAAATTCCTGGCCGTGTTTGATGGATATAAAATGTCTGAAAGCACAATGGAATATGCCATTCAGCTTACAAAATTGACAGGCGCTCACCTGGTTGGCGTTTTTCTTAATGAATTTATTTATCACAGCTACAGCGCTTACCAGGTAATGACCACCTATAAAAATTATGAAGAAGTACTGAAGCAATTAGATGCAAAGGATACAGAAAAAAGAGAAGAAGCCGCTTTGGAATTTGAGAAAGTTTGCGAAAAGGCAGGCATTCGTTTTTCAGTACATAAAGATAAAGACATTGCCATTCAGGAGCTAAAGCGTGAAAGCATGTTTGCCGATCTCATTATTATCAACGAATCAGAAACATTCACCAAATACAAGGAAACGCTTCCTACGCGTTTTATTAAAGATTTGCTGGTTGATGTACAATGCCCTGTGCTGGTAGTTCCTTCTTCATTTAAACCGATTAGCAAAATTATTTTGCTTTACGATGGCGCGCCGGCTTCTTTACATGCCATAAAAATGTTCAGCTATGTGCTGGGCAATCCGCAGCATTTGCCTGTTGAAGTATTCACAGTAAAAGAACAAAAAAAGCAAAATCTTCATTTGCCCAACAATAAACTGATGAGAGAATTTATAAAACGCCATTTTCCGAAAGCGATATTTACGGTTGCCAAGGGCGATGCAGAAATTGAGATCAGCCATTACTTGCGGAATCATACGGAACACGAAGTAGTGGTGCTGGGTGCTTACCAGCGAAGCGACTTATCGCGCTGGTTTAAGATGAGTATGGCAGATTTATTAATGAAAGAGCTGAACATGCCTTTGTTTATTGCGCACAATAAATAGCAGGTGTCGTAAAAGAGGTTATAATGAATTTTATCATGCAAGGGCACCCGTTAAGCATACAGATGTTTAAAAATTTTTGATTTTTCTCGCCTTCCTGCTATTCATTGAAGCCTGCCCGTTTATTGTTAACTGGCATTTTGAAACTTATGACTTAACTTTTGTCTGCATTCACTCTTCAACTTTCGATGTTAAAAGATAGAGAATATGTATCCGACATTGCCCATTGCATGATTTATAAATGTTATTTTTAAAATTGCATTTAGAGAATATGCATTGCAGTAGTTTCGACTCTTATCTTAATCATACCACCGATAACCATTAAATTAACAACCCATGGCCTTATTTAATTTTTTCAACCGGAGAAATGGGAGTGCCAATCACATGGATCGTATAGATGCTGCCCCTCAAAAACCTGCTGAAAGCCCGCAAGATGTTTTTTTTGAAAAAGACAAACTATTAAACGGCGCATCTGCTCCAAACCACAATACTGCCACGTCGCAGCAGGGAATCAGCCTGCTTTTTCAATTTCTTGAAAAGAATTATGAAAAGAAAGGGTATGATGATGCGCTAATAAATCCGGATAATACCCACCTTGAACAAAATATTGCTGCACTAAAAAATGAATTGCAACGAACGATCAGGAAAGTAAAAACCTTTTATGAAGATTTTATAAGGGAAATAAATTTTCACATCACGAGCCGCACCCGGAGTGGCATGGTGGATACGGTAGAAGAATTGAATGCAAAAAAAGAAACTGCGGAAAGCCACGTCCGCCAGGTGCTGGAAATAGAACAGGAAGCAAACGAAAGCAGGGGAGCGGCGCAGGGAATTGTATTAAGCTACACACGCGGCTTCCGCAATGGCCTCGCAGCGATTTCCCATCATTCCATTATGAACAGAAACTTTTAAAAACAGCCATATGAAAAATTGGTGGATCCGCTTTGGATGTTTTTTGACAGGTTACAATTATAATATCGTGAGAAACTCCAGCGAAGTAGCTGCTAAAACAGTGAAACGGTATACTTCTGCAATGTTGATCGTATGTATATTATGGGCCTTCATTGGATATGTCTTTACCCACCGGTATTTACACGGTGGCCAATTGGGCTCTATTGCAGGAGCAATTATATTGGTTCTTATTATCGTTCAAATAGAAAGGCAAATAATACTATCGATCAATCCTACCTTCTGGCTTTACCTGGCAAGAGGGATCATCGCATGCACGATGGCCATCATCGGCGCTATCATTATCGATCAGATCATTTTTAAAGAAGATATCGATTTGGAAAAAATTAATTCCATTGAAGAAAGAGTGAAAAAAGCGTTGCCGCCAAAAACGGAAGAACTTCGCAACCAAATCGCTTCGCTCGATTCGGCGATCAATAAAAAAGAAGAAGAAAGGCTTGCGTTGATCAAAGATGTAGAAGATCATCCAACCACTAAACTTTTTTCTACCCAATCAGCAGTCAGGTCAGAGAAACGAACCATCATTGATTCGGTGACCGGCAAGCCGATTGTTACGGAGCGATCTGCGCCACAAATGGTAACTGTATCTTCCAACATACCAAATCCACAAATTGGAATGATCGCGCCGCTCGAAAAAACCATCAGCGAACTGCGGGTGCAAAAATTATCCAAAGATTCAGCCCTTCTAAATATCAGGCCGGCTGTTGAAAAAGAGATCAGTTCGAAGGTGGGTTTTTTGGATGAACTCGAAGTGATGTATCGCCTTATCACCCGCTCGAACGTGGCTCTGCTCGTTTGGTTGCTTTGGTTCTTTTTCCTGTTCGGGTTAGAGATGCTGGTATTGATCAGCAAGGTAAATGAGAAAGAAACCGATTATGAAAAAACCGTTAAGCATCACATGGCCTTACAGGTAAAAAAGCTGGAAGCGTTTGCAAGGGCTTCTGAAGGGGGATAACTACCTGCCACTGCAAATCTGTGATTTTTTTTGCAAAAAACGAATAACGAAGACCGTTGTTTTTAAAAATAAAAACGGCCCAATTTATTTGTTTACTGTAAACTTAGCGACTATTTGCTTACTGTTTTGAGCATTTCTTTAACGGCTGCTTCTATCTGCGGATCCAGGCCATTTAAGACTTTATTGTAAGGATTTTCCACTTTTATATCCGGCTCCAATTGGTGGTTTTCCGTAAAATTATCTTCATTAACCCCTTTGGTAGCAATCATCGGGATACCAAACACAATGGTTGGATCGATCTGTTTTTCCCACCAAACGGCAGTTCCGGTTCCGGGCACCGGCATGCCGATCAATTTACCAATTCCCAATTCCTTATAGATGTATGGAAACATAAAGGCATCGGAATAATTCGATTCGCTCATCACCACGCAACTGGGTTTGGTCCATTTATCCATGGATTCGCCTCCGGGAACTATATTCCCCTGGGGTGCAAACTGCATATATAATTTTCCGCCAAGGAAAGTAACCAGGTTATCATGAAGCCATCCGCCGCCATTGAAGCGGGTATCCACAATGAGCGCTTTTTTATCAAAGTTTTTTCCCAATACTTTGCTGATCACTGTTCTGAAGCTGGGATCGTTCATTGCTTTTACATGCACATATCCCACTTGTCCACCCGAAAGGCTGTCGGTCATTTTTTGCATCGTTTTTACCCAGCGGTTATACATTAATGTTTGCTCTTCGGTTACCGAAACAGGCTTAATCACTTCATCCCATTTTTTAGAGGAAGAAGGGTCAGAGAAAGTGAGCCGGGTAAATACTTTTTCCGCATGATTTAATAAGCTGGCCCAGTCGAAATCAGCGGTGATGGCTGTTCCGTTTATCTTCTCCAGAATATCGCCCGGCTTTACTTTTGTTTTGCTGTTGTCCATCGGGCCACCTGTTAATATTTCTTCGACTATAAGTCCGTCACCTCCTTTCTTAACGTTGTAAAGCATTCCGAGTGAAGCAGTTTCATCCGCATTATCTTTCTTGGGATAATACCTCGCGCCGGTATGCGACACATTTAATTCGCCTAACATTTCACTGAGCAAATACCTGAAATCATGATTATTATTTACATAAGGAAGAAACTGTTGGTAAAAATCATGATAATATTTCCAGTCAACTCCCTGAAATTTTGGGTCAAACAGTTTTTTAGTTACCTGTCGCCAGGTGTGTTCAAAAAGATATTGCCGTTCGCCTTCGGCATCGAGGTTAAAGCTCGCTTTGATCGGCAAAAGTTTTACATTGTCATCGGTATCCTTTTTATTTTTATCATTTTCATCTGCAATATCTACCGAACTGATTTTGCCACCTGCCAATACAAAAATGGTTTTCCCGGAAGTGTCTATGGCAAGCGAGCCGCCTTCTGTTGCTTTGAGATGCGCTATCACTTTGGTGTCGTGACTGCGCAATTCAGTTTGCCACAGGTTGTATTCATTTTCATATTTTGCCAGGTAATACAATTTTTCTCCATCTTTCGAGAGAATAAAATCACTGAGCATAGATGAGTTGATGGTTAATCTTTTTGTGCGGGTATCAAGGTCGTTCAGGTCTAATTCTACTGGTTTGACTTCTTTGGTTTTTACCGCTTTCTTTTCAGGCGATTGAGTTTCCTTGTTAATGCTGTCTTTTTTCTCTTCTTTTTTTAAAAGCTTAAAATCGTCTTCGCTGAGATTGAAACGATCAAACGCTTTCTTATCAAAAAACATGGCATACACATCTCCCTGGCCGCCACGGCTGGGATTGCTCATTCCTTCCCTGCTGGATATCCATGCCATCATTTTCCCGTCCGCTCCCCACTTGGGCATTACATCATCAAATCCGCTTTCAGTAAGATTTTTTCGCTCGCCGGTGCCATCCGCTTTCACCAGGTCTATTTCGGCGCGGTTAAAAGTGCCTTCAGAGGAATTTGCTAATATCCATTTGCTGTCGGGCGACCAGTTAAAATATTCATCGCCATCGGCATAAGAATAATTGACACCTTCTGGAATCACCGTAACTGTTTTTTTAGTTTCCGGGTCATACACCTTTAAAATATTGCGTTCTTCCAGATAAGCGATTTTTTTGCTATCTGGCGAATAATGCGGCTGAAATTCGTCTTTGGGTGTGGCAATCACCGGGGTGTTAGTAACAACGGTTGCGGTATAAAAATAGAGTTCGTTTTTATTAGAAATCTCCAGCTTGTTAATATCCCACGAGGAGCTGTCTTTTTCTACGGAGAAAATGATAGAACGTCCATCCGGGCTGAATTCTATCATCCGCTCCTGGTAAGGCGTATTGGTCAGCCGCTTCGTGGTATTGCCATCAGCAGAAGAAACAAAAATATCGCCGCGATAAACAAAAGCCACTTCCATGCCATCGGGCGATAGTGCCATTTCACTGATATCTTCATTAGTCACAGGGAGTGTTTCGGAAGCCTGTTGGGCAAAATCCGCCTGGAGTGTGATGCTTACTTTTTCTGGCTGCCCGCCTTCCTTAAGCGTGTAAATATCTCCGGCATAAGCAAAGCAAAGAATGCCGTTGCCTGAGCGGCTCAGGTCCCTCACGGGGTTTCTTTTAAAATGCGTTAATTGCGTACGCCGGCTTGTATCGGTTATCGACCCCTGGTATACGTTGAGGTTGTCATCATTTTGTTCGCTAAGGTAAAAATAGTTATCGCCCTCGCCCCAAACCGGCTGCAAGTCGTTCCCCTGGAAACTGGTTAGTTTGGAGTATTTTTCTGTGGCAATATTATACGTCCAGATATCGCGCGTTACGGAGGCTTTTTCATGTTTGCGCTCATCGCTTTCGTATCCCTTCTTGTCTTCGAAAATGAGTAGACTGCCGTCTTTATTATAAGAGGCATGGCCCATTCCGGCAGAATTGAGCATCACCGACCTTCCTCCTTGTACGGGAACACGATACAATTTCATGAAGATACCGGGAAGGGGGAACCGAACGGAAGTATAGAAGTCGTTACGGGCAGTTCCAAACACGACGGATTTATCATCCGGTGTAAAATCCAAAGGAATATCAGCGGCAGAATTCCACGTGAGCCGGGTGGCAGTTCCACCGGCAGATGGCATTACGTATACATCGAAGTTGCCATACCGGTCAGAAGCAAAGGCAATCAATTTTCCATCATGGCTCCAGACAGGGTTGCTTTCATAATCCGGTGTAATGGTAATCGCCATAGCAGTGCCGCCAGAGGCTGGCACCTTGAAAATGTCTCCCTTGTATTCAAAAGCTATCCACTGCCCGTCCGGAGAAATAGCCGGATTGCGGAGCCACCGGGGCGTATTGCCGGTTTGTCCTGATGCATACAAACTGCAAAAGGAAATCAGAAAGGGAAGGAGCGTCTTCATCATAAAATATTTAAATATAAGAAAACATGGCAGGGGGTGATTTCAAAATTATCAAATATTAAAATGAAAAGAAAAAATAAAGAGAATTGGAAGCAGTAGAATTGTTTTGGTATTACCTCATTTACAGGCGCAAAATAAAATGGAATTATTTGTCCGTCTACTGTTTGAGCCATGATTTACAGGGTGGTTGGATTACCGGAATTAATTCGCAACCCGGGAATGCTAAAACTCGAATATAAAACCGATAGTGGGTAGCAAGGAAGTGTTATCGTTTGGTAAAATAACGGGTATCGCATTGCTACCATCTGTTTGCAGCGGATTACCATCAGTGGTTTCAAAGCCTGAATTATCTGCATTCCGCTTGAACGTGTATCGCGGCGTGCCTTCAGTTTTAAATACCAGCAGATTTTGAAAATCAATATAGAGGTTGAGGCTGGTATGTTTATAATTGTAGGTTTTATCTACCCGCAAATCTAACTGCTGAAAAGGTTTTAATCTTAATGAATTAATGGCATTATAATCAAGAGTGCCGACGCCGGTGGTGATATAATTGGCCCTGGAAGCTACGAGGTCGAAGGGCGTATAAGGGGCGCCTCCGGCAAGGCGGTACTTGATTCCAAGTTCCCAGTTTCTTTTGAATTTTTGTCCCAACGTAGCCGATACCAAATAACCATAATCCCACGAAGAGTGCAATAGCTTTCCATTGGCCCCCGAAAATTCGCTTTTGTAAAGGGTGGTGCTTACCGCATAGAAAGTGTTTTTGATCAATTTTTGCTGCACAAAAAATTCTACTCCATAAGTAGTTCCCTTGCCGTTTGACAATACGGCTTCATTGCCCACTGCTGTAAAATCTGCTCCCTGGTTGGCCAATGAAATGCCGGTACGAACAGACGTCGGGTAATGTGAGTACTTCTTATAAAAACCTTCCACGGTAAGGCGGAAATCATTCCTGGGAATGAACTGGAAACCTAAAGCATAATGGTCGCTCCGGATGTAATCCATATCTTGATTTACCAGTTCGCCATTATTATTTCTGAAACCTAAATTGGTATAAACAGGTATTTTATAATAGGAACCAATGGAGCCTGTGAGATCCCACTCCGGCAATAATTTATAAGAAAAAGACAATCGTGGTGAAAGTGTTTTCAGAGGATCGTTCCCGGTTGCGGTGAATGAATTCATATCAGTACGCACTCCGCCGGAGAGCAATAGGTTGTTATCCATGAAGCGCTTCGAAAGCTGGGCAAAAGCGCCGTATTTAAAAAAAGAAATTTCAGTGTTCAGGTCAATCGTTACTGCCGGGGACACCACATTGCCGTTACTATCTTTTATTTCATTACTTACCCGGTTAAAGAGGTCACTGTTGTACTTTACGAATTGCACATCCGCGCCATAGGAAAATCTCCAGCCGGTGACATACTTATTTACATCAATTCGTAGTTTGTTTTCTATTTCATCTGAATTAAGGTGGAGGGTTTGCACGCTGCGTGTATTATTATCTTCAAACTGGTTTGCGCGGTTGTTAAATATATTCCGGCTCAGCGCCACATTAATATAGCCATTGCTGATCAATCGCTTCAGTGATGCGCCGATAGTGTAGGTCCATTGATCAATAGCAGGGTTCGATCTTAAAATGTATTCATTCTCCGGGCTGGATTTTCGTGGCACAGCCAGCCTGAATTTATCAATCGCACCTATACCGATGATATTGAGCGTCGTTTTTTTATCAATATTCCTGGTCACTTTAAACTGAAAATCCCAGTATTGAGGACGGATGGGCAGGTCGAGGGCCTGGAAAAGATACTGCAGATAGGATCTGCGGGCCGAAGCGAGAAAAGTGGTCTGGCTGTCTAAAGGTCCTTCTAAGGTAGCCGCAACTTCCGAAGCGCCCAGGCGGATATTACCACTCAAGTTTTCCGGGTTGCCTTGCCTCTGTTTGATTACAAAAGTAGAAGAGAGTGCATTATCATACCGTGCATCAAAGGCTGAAGAAGTGAGCTGAACCTCATCAATAAAAGAAACATTCAGGATGCCGGTAGCTCCGCCGGAGGCTCCCTGTGTCTGAAAATGATTCAACACCGGAATTTCAATCCCATCGAGGTAATAGACGTTTTCGTTGGGCGCACCACCACGAACAATAATATCATTTCGATTTGCCTGCGCACCTCCGGAAACTCCGGGTAATACCTGTATCACTTTTGAAACATCAAAGTTTCCTCCGGGGTTGCTTTTAATTTCTTCGGAGGTAAGTTTTTGAGTAGACATGGGTGTGACCATATCCGCTGCCCTTGCAGATTTATTTTTATCCAGGTTAATCACGATGCCTTTCAAACTGGTAGCTTTTGGCTCAAGCTCAAAATTTACGATTTGTGCATTTCCGGAAGTTACTACAATGTTGTACTTGGTTTGCGGCGCATACCCTAAAAAAGTAACGGATATATTTTTTACACCCACTGTGGTTTCCAGTTTATAGTTGCCATTGCTATCCGCTACCACACTTTCATTGCTGCCCTCAATTACAATAGTCGCGCCTGCTGCGGGCGCCTGTGTATATTTATCCCTCGCATTGCCAAAAACTATTCCGCGATCCTGCCCATATAATGGTCCAACAAGAACTGAAGTGATCGATACAAGGAAAAATATTAGTAGGTTGGAATGCATTCGAATTGCTTGGGTACGAATTAAAATAAAAAGAATAAAGTTGGTTTAAAAAGTAGCAATTTTTTACTCAAAAATAATAACGAGCTTGCAGATTCGGTGTTAATAGCTCCCATCTCTTTTTCAGATAATTTGATGCTGGTGAAGATATCCGGAACAGACTACTTTCTGCAGTAAACGGATAAATAAATAGAATTTTAATTTTGAAAAATGATTTAAGAGACAAAGGATTTCTCTCCAGACTTCGTATTTCATGAGCCTTGAGCGATGTTTTAAATACATGGTCTTATTCTATGTAATTGCTTACTTCAATCAAATTATTGTCAGGGTCTCTAAAATATACGGAATTGATTTTCCCTGCTGCACCTGTGCGTTCGACAATCCCTTGCACCACTTCTACATTTTTTTCATGCAATTCTTTCAAAATAACTTTTACATCCGTTCGTGAAATGAAGCACAAATCAGCAGAGCCACAGGTTGGCTTGCCTGCTTTCGGTTCAAATTCTTTTCCTTTTTCGTGCAGATTAATTTTTTGATTGCCAAATGCCAGCGCCTTTCTGTTGTTATGAAAAGTTACTACTTCAAAGCCTAAAACGCTTGAATAGAACCGGATAGTTCTTTCAATATCAGCTACCGTTAACACGATGTGGTCTATGTTTACAATCTCCATATAGTAATCTAATTTCTGTTTTCTTTTTGTAACCTGTTTTTTGACAACTTAGCCATTGCTCTTACAGGAAATGTACCTGCGCCTTTAAATTTGGGAGGTGCAGCGCTAAAAGTAAAGCCTTCATCAGGTAATAAGTGCAGGTTACAAAGATGTTCGACTATTAATATTTCTGCTCCCAAAAGTGTGGTATGAACCGGCCTCGCCTTTCCTGAGGTATCGTCTATATTATGAGAGTCGATACCCACTAATTTCGTATTACAATCCTTTAAATATTTTGCAGCCTTTTCTGTGAGGTAGGGATGGTTATCATAATATTTTTCTGTATTCCAGTTTTTGTCCCAACCGGTGTGAATTAAAACAGCTCGGTTTCTAATTTCGCGATCTATTAGATGTTCTTTTGTTATGGCCAATGTTTCCGAATAGGGAACCCTAATAAGAATTGCATCAAGGTCGGTAAAACATTCTAATCCAACTTCGGAAAGATCTTTACCGTTTTCAAATCTATGAAACGGACAATCCAGGTAAGTGCCTGTATTTGTCACCATTTCAATTTTTCCAATTCGAAATTCAGTTCCTTCTTCATAAAATTGTTTTGAAGTTTCCCTGCTTAAATAATCGCAAATAATGGGTGCAGGCAAGCCTTTATACGTCACCAGGCCATTTTCAATTGTGTGACTTAAATCAATCAATAAATCACTCTCTCTTTCCGCATTGATTGGCCTTCTTTTGTGTGGCTCAGTCAAAATTATTTTATTTAAAATTTTAGCTTCTCCTACCATAAGAAGTCTTAAATTTTCTACAATATAGTCCGTGAGTTCTGTATCAGAGATATTGTCGCCCTGTATATCAAGGCGAAAGTCTTCGCCTTTTAAGCTTCCTCCGTTAGTGAAATAAATTTCAAAATCAAATTTTACTCTTTTGTCCATAATTATTTCAGTTTTTTGTAGTGGCTACCGAATGCGAATTTTTTCTATTCATCTGTTAATTAATTTTAAAGTGCTAAAATAATTATTAACACCTGTCGCCCAAACTGATAAAATAACTTCATGATATATTCGTTTTTCTAAATCATAAGTTAAATTTTACCAAATGATAAGATTTTTATTTTTAGCGGTATTAAGTCTTTTTTCTACAAAGTCTTTTTGCCAGCATACCCAACTTAATCTTTCCGGTGACTTTAAAATTTTAGAAAACGATGATTATAAGGACCAGACAGTTGCCAATTCCATTTTTCATAATAATTCCTTTTATACTGCTACCAACTCCGGTATCGGCGGTAATTATAAATGGCTGTTTACGAAACTTTACGACATGAAATATGCCATTACTATTGCGAGATTCGACAAAAACATGAAAAAAATAAGTGAGGTGCAACTGGAAAATGGCGGCAAGATATTTGGCCCTCTTCAGCCCAGATTGTTGTTGATAAATAATAACATTTGCCTTGCTTATTTTCAAAGCGATGATAAAGCCTCTTTCAATTTATATTTATCGCTGGTGGATGAAGATCTGAAATTGAAAGAGCCAAAAAAGATTTGCACCATTCTGCAGGAAAACGTGGGTATTTTTAAGCTTGAATCTGTTATCAAAGGAGGCATCGTATTTTTTACCAATACGGCAGACAATAGTAAAGCATTCGTGGGTTGCAATAGCGGGCCAAATATCATTTCGACCTTTGTAGTAGATGGTGAACTTAATATCATAAAAAAATCGGTGATACACACCAATACTACAGATTATAAAATCTCAAAAGTTCTGATAACAAAAAACAATCTGGAATGCCTGGTGTTGCAGTCAGAAGAGGATACAAAATTAGTGTGCGTCAATGCTGAAGGGAAAAAAACTGAAACGAAAATAAAAATTCCCGGCGGTGCAAGTGCTAAGCAGGTGAACATAACCGAGTCAGCGGATAGTAAAAATATTTACGTTTATTCTTCGACGAGCCCGGCAGAAGAAGAGGGGCATGGCTGTAACGGTTTCTTTCTTGCTCAATTGAATTGCAGCACTTTGCAGTTGGCAAAACCAATGGTATATAAGTTTTCGCCTGAATTCACCGAAGAAATTTGCAGGAAAGGCGGCGGCAGCAAACATAAGAAAGAGTATCAGATGTATAATTTTGAATCGAGCCTTGTAGAGTCCGGCAATGGTGCGGTGGCCATAATAGGAAGTCCGCAGGAAGTGTCGGTAAGTACCGATACAAAAACATCTCTTGGCATGAATGATAATTTCAAAACTAAATTAGAAAGTACTACCACTATAAATACCGGCCCGATAATAGCCTTTTTCCCCAACAGAAACGGAAAAACATTTGAGTATGCGATTGTGCCAAGAACCAGCTCATTGGCACGTTCTGCAGAAAGTGGGACCGGTGTTATTCAAATTGTGCAGTCTCCATTGGTCGCCAATTCTTCTACCGGCTTTATCGTAGTTGGATCGGGAAATGATATTATTATTTTATACAACGATAATGAAGACAATATAACGAAGGATGTGAATGAAAAAGCGGTTGAATCACATACAACAAAGAATATGGTGTTGGCGGAGGCATTGATTAATAAAGACAAAAAATTACAATACCGTAAACAGCTCGGTCAGAATATCAAGGGCGCATACACTTATTATTTGAGAAACATAATTCCGGTATCCTCTTCATCTCTTGTATTCCCGGTTGCCAAGCAGGGGGTGGGCTTTAATGCAAGAAAAATAATTTATACCAACTGGTGTTTCCTTGATGTAAGATAATGCGTAGCCTTGGTTGTGTGTCGTTAATTCATAACATGATAATAAGAATCTTCCCGAAACCAAGATTGATGGGTTGGGTGTATTCAGGGATGAGACCAAGCTAACCTAAGATATTTCGCCTATCACCATACTATAAACTTTGAAGAATATAGTCTGTCACCCGTAACTAATCTAATTATGTAAATACCAGGTGAAAGATTAATGGGGAAAGTAATCTCTTTATTTTTCACGTCCGTAACTGAAAGAGATTTAGTCATAGCTTTTTGTCCAAGTATGTTGTAAATACTAATTTCTGAATTTGATGAAAAGCCAATCCCTGTCGAAATAGTAAGAGTATGTGTGCCGTTAGGGTTTGGATAAACTATCAACCTATCGTTATTATTATCACTAATCGGAGCATCTATCGTGATTGACTGTATTGCAGATCTTTGCTGGGTATTGAGCGAATATAATTGAGAGGTTGGGATAACTTGTTTTACTATACCCGGCCCTTTCCATTTCAAGATGCAAACTGCGTCAAACCGGTTTTCGAAATACTCAAGCTTGATATTATATTTAGTGCATTTAGATAGCGTAATGGTCACGGAATCTTCTGATGCCGATTTGTTTATCCATTTATCCATTATGAGCTGATTGTTTATCCAGAGCCTGTAGCCATCATCAGAAGTTACATAAAAGGTGTATGCTCCGGAATCGAGGCTCTGTACCTGGCCTGAAAATCTTACTTTGAAAGAATCGACACTAATACCTGAAGGTCCGCCCATTCCCCAATTAAAATAGATCATTGGCTCTGTTTTGGTAATAGTGGCGACGGCTGGAAATGGTGCCGTAGACGGAGTATTCGAGAAATATTCTGTCATTAGCCCTGTGCCATTACCAATGCATTGCGTAGTATCTGAAGAAGGAACATACACAGGATATAATTGGGAGGTAGGGATAACTTGCTTTACTATACCAGGCCCTCTCCATTTCAAGATGCAGACCGCATCAAATCGGTTTTCGAAATACTCAAGCTTAATATTATATTTAGTGCATTTAGATAGAGTGATGGACACAGAATCTTCCGATGCCGATTTGTTTATCCATTTATCCATTATGAGCTGATTGTTTATCCAGAGCCTGTAGCCATCATCAGAAGTGACATAGAAAGTATATGTTCCGGAATCGAGGCTCTGTACCTGGCCTGAAAATCTTACTTTGAAAGAATCAACACTAATACCTGAAGGCCCGCCCGTCCCCCAATTAAAATTAACCACAGGTTCTGTTTGGGTTATAGTTGCTGTTGCAGGGAAGGGGGCCGAAGCTGGTGTATTCGAGAAATATTCTGCCAGCAACCCGGTGCCGTTGCTGATGCATTTTGCTGTATCTACCGGGGGATATACACCATAAATTTTTATTTTTTTAGAAAAGGTTGCCACGTAAACTTTCCCATTGGCAACAGTAGGTGCATTAAATTTAGCAAAGAATCCTATCACATTATTTGAATCCTGGTCACTGTACCATAATTCATTTGCTGAAACATCATTAGCATTATATGCCGCCAATGTACCTGGTCTCACACTTTGATTTGCGTTTCCTGAAGTGGGAAAACAGGCCCATACAATTGCGGAAGAAGTATCTTCGCCGTTGGAAGACAAAGATAACATAGCACCGGGCGAGCCTTTATCAAGCGTGCGGTTTCCTTGTTTGTAAGAATTCAGAAATGTTCCGCTATCTCTTTGGTAAGTAAACTGACGAATGTTGAAACTTTCCGCCCATGCATATACGAATTCCTGGCCACCTAGCCTGGCATACACAGGTGAACCCTGGATGTGTACATATCCTTTCCTGTTGGGATTAAATTCCAAAGTGTCTTTTACCAGGCTATTTGTTGGACTATAGCGGCCCATATTATTATAATCAACCACATAAGAAATGCCTTCTTTTGAACCTGAAATAGTGGTAGATGAATTGGGGATTATCAGTACGCCATCACAGCCGTAATCTCGATCCATACTATCAAGATATTGGTAATTCGCCGGAGTGAACCAATCGAGTACTGAAAGCTGGGGAGTAAGTTTTATCAGGCTTGAGCTTCTACTTCCCACATTATTATTATCCTGGGTAGTAGTACCATTGCCAGTTGTCAGATAAAGATTTCCATCTTGCCCGACAGATATCCCCTGGCCGGCCATCCATATACCACCTAATCCACCGTTAGGGGTGGTGTTATAAGCATATTGAAGATTAAGCGTGGTCGCATCAAAGGCCAAAATCCAGCCATGATAAGGACTCCAATCACAATAGGATGCACTGGCAACATAAATAATATTATTATACAAGAGTAAGGCCGGGCGCTGATTTTGAAATTTAGCTAAGAATGGCACAAAGCCATTTACACTACCCCGCCCCGTGCCTGGAACCTGTGCACTCATAAGATGAGGACTGCCCAATTTGTGCTGGCCTGTCCTAAGGTCTAATGCATTGAGGTAAGCATAGAAATTTCCGTTGCCATCAACCGTTTTTGTGGCTACATATAGTGTCTTCGAAGCGGTATCAATTACGGGCGTACCGACAATTCCGATATTACCCGAGAAATCTTTATAATTGCCGCCACAGGGAGATCCGTAGATTGAATCTTTTAAATCAGCGGTGCCGGGTGTTCTTTGTCCTGGCGGATTCAGATTCACTTTCCATAAAGAGTTTGTATCAGATACCTTGTCAGCATTAAATGCGTATACAGTATTATTGACAGTGGCTACATATAAAATGCTGCCAGTATAATTACCTACGGTGATGTTATTAACTACCAGCGGCTGTGCATATACTTCATCATCCACAGGGAAGTTGCCAATACAACCAAACTTTCCCGGAGCTACATTACTGTGGTTTAAAACAGTTTCTTTATTGTTCCATCCGGTTCGGTTAATGTCATTGTGCTGCATAAGCACTGAAACCTTTGTCTGTGCAACAGAAGATAAAAAACTACCACAAAATAAAACCAGCAAATATAAAAACCTCATATCGTTCGCATTTTTAAATTAAATCTGGTCTTCGTAAGATAAATTGAAAAAAAGCAGCTAAAAGTGGTTTAAAGGTAAGATTATTTTTGTAATAGATATAATAATTTTTCTTGTTTTAGGCGGTAGGCAACTGTTAAGCTGGGCTTTTAAAAGAGCAAATAAAAACCTTCTTTTTTGTTCATTTACTGTTCCGGTACAATTTTATTTCAAAGTAATCCTTTTAAAAACGTTGCCCTAACTGATTTTTATGCGAATTCATTTCCTTACTTCAATTGTTGCGTTTGTTGTATATTCTTAATAAAAAATAATTTGCAAAACCACACAATTACAATTGACACAAAGCCAATGCAGCTGTCGGCGAACAAGAAGATTACTTTTTATCCGCTAATTAAACGAAGCCCTGAATTCCAATGGCGAAGAATTGGTTTTCGATTTGAATAGTTTACTGAACGATTGTGGATATTCAAATCCAAGCTCGTAAGCAATTTCACTTACCGACAAATCGGTGGTTGATAATTTTTCTTTCGCTTTTTCAATCAGTTTATTGTGAATGTGCTGCTGCGTACTTTGGCCCGTCAGTGTTTTTAATAGACCGCTTAAATAATTGGGCGACATGTTTAGTGATTCAGCAATGTATTGAACCGTGGGCAAGCCACTTTTCATTAAGTCATCATTTACGAAATATTTCGTAAGAATATGTTCCATTCGCTCAAGGATTTGATGATTGGTTATTTTTCTTGTCAGAAACTGGCGATGATAAAACCGGTCAGCATAATTAAGTAGTACTTCAAGTTGGGCAATGATGATGTCCTGGCTGAATTTATCAATGTTGGATTGATATTCCTGTTGAATATTTTCAATAATATTGTTCATCACAGCCTCTTCTTTTTCCGAAAGAAAAAGCGCCTCATGTACTGCATAATCAAAGTATTCGTATTGCTTTATATTCTTTGCCAGGCTTGTTTTCCATAAAAAATCCGGGTGAATGAGCAGCATCCACCCCGACTTTTTTTCTGCTGTCTTGCTGTTGTCGTGTTCCACTCCAAAAACCTGGTTAGGTGAAGTGAAGAACATAGTGCCTTCATCAAAATCATATTCCTGCTGTCCATATTTCATTTTGATGGCACAATTTCTTTTTAGCGCGATGAGGTAAAAATCATGAACGAAAATGCCTGCATTGTTCTCATGGGCATTGTTCATGTCTTCTACATTTATCACGCTAATTAGCGGATGCGCCGGAGTGGGTAATTTTTTGAGATGATGAAATTCACTGATCGTTTTTATCCGGTAAGGTTGTTTGTTGTTAGCCATATTGCAAAAATAAAATTTAATTTAAAGTGCCTGTCCGCCTGAGACTTCAATTCTCTGCGCATTAATCCAGCCTGCATCTTCCGTACATAGAAAAGCAACCACACCACCAATATCATTGGGTAAACCAACCCGGCCCAGGGCTGTAACGCTTGCGATACG
This sequence comes from Ginsengibacter sp., assembly GCA_051954975.1. Taxonomy (GTDB): domain Bacteria; phylum Bacteroidota; class Bacteroidia; order Chitinophagales; family Chitinophagaceae; genus Ginsengibacter. Next base: position 72,842 of record JBQCHE010000006.1, read on the forward strand.
ATCATTAATTTCTTTGTTATCACGCGTGCGGCCGCCACCAAAATCGGTTTCAATTGCACCGGGCGCCACCACATTGACACGAATTTTTCTCGGTCCCAATTCTTTTGCCAGATAACGGGTAAGAACTTCTACCGCGCCTTTCATTGAGGCATAAACAGAAGAACCTGGAATCGACAGGCGCGATAATCCTGATGAAATGTTGATAATGCTGCCGCCATCATTTATGAAAGGCAGCGCTTTTTGAGTTAAGAAGAATACGCCTTTATAGTGAATCTTGAAAATAGCATCCAATTGTTCTTCCGTGGTTTCTGATGCAAGTGCATATAAAGCCGTTCCTGCATTATTGATGAGGTAATCAAAATTAGGGCTGCCTGTTTGTTCCTGTAAATAAGCTGTTGCCTGCTTAATGAAATTGTCAAACGCCTTTGTATCACTCGTGTCCAACTGAAAAGCAACGGCTTTTTGCCCCAGCGATTCTATCTCTGCAACCACCTCATCGGCGGCTTCTTTGTTGGTATGATAAGTCAGCATTACATCTATCCCTTTTTTGGCAATCGCCAATGCCATATTTTTTCCAAGACCGCGGCTGCCGCCTGTTATCAATGCGATTTTATTTTTCGTGTTCATTTTATTTTATTTTTCTGTTTCGATTATATTGATTGTTTCGGAAATGTTTTAGGCAGAATTTGCTGATAGCCTGAGCCTTCCGACGTTGATGTCAGTCTGGTTGTTGATGTCAGTCTGAGCTTGTCGAAGACGGGTTAGTAATATGAAGCTCTATTCTCAATGGCCCCACCTTCGACAGGCTCAGGTTGACACTTTCATTGAGGATAGCTTTCGACAAGCTCAGGTTTACACCTTTATTCCAAAAATTTCATATCCTCTTCACTCAATTGTATTTCAGTTGCTTTTAAATTTTCTTCAAAATGTTGTAATGAAGAAGTGCCGGGAATAGGCAATATCCAGGAAGAACGATGCAATAACCACGCTAAATTTATCTGCGCATCGGTGGCATTATATTTTTTTGCAATGGTTGAGATTCTTTCATCCTTTTTGGAATTTGCATGGACTAAAGTAAAGAAAGGTATTAACGGTATTTTATGTTCCTCGCAAATGGCAAGCACTTCTTCGCCGCCTCTTGAATCTCCGCCGTGTGTCATTTTTAATGAAGTGCGTTGGGCATGGCCATACATGTTTTCAACAGTGGCAATATTTCCCATCGTCATTGCGGTTTTTAATTCGTCCGGGCTTACGTTACTTACGCCCACATGCAATATTTTTTCTTCTTTCTGCATCTCAAACATGGCATCCATTGATTCTTTAAAAGGCACATTGCTACCAGGCATCACCCTGAAATGAACCAGCGTTATTTGTTCCTGCTTCAGTGTGCGCAAATTGTTTTCTATACTGCTGCGCAAGTTTTCGGGACGATTAAAAGGTATCCAGCTTTTGTCGGGTTTTCTTGCTCCTCCAACTTTCGTGCATATTACCAAATCACTGGGATAAGGGTACAAAGCTTCGGCTATCAAACGATTGGTTACATCTTCGCCGTAATAGTCTGCCGTATCTATAAAATTAATGCCGCTTGTGATACACTGTTTCAAAATTTGCAATGCTTCGGCGCGGTTGGTGGGCTCACCCCAGATGCCTTCACCGGTGAGTCGCATGGTCCCATATCCGAAACGTTTTACGGTTAATGGGTGATTACTTTCTGCCGCAATCGTGATTTCTTTTAAATTCATATATCTTATTTTTTCTCGTTTATAATTTATTTTTTGTTCAATCAATTTACCAGGCCACTTCACCTGCTTCTTTAAAAAAATTGCCTGTGGGCCCTTCATTATCAACGGTTGCATATTTTACAATTACTTTGGCGGTTTTTTCTGCGCTTTGTATTCCTTTGAAATTATTTAGATCAGTAACTGTATAACCTGGCGTAACACTATTTATTTTGAAAGTTGTATTTCCGAATTCATTCGCCAACATCACAGTAAAGGCATTCAGCGCAGTTTTGGAACAACTGTACGCATCATAAATTTTGTAATTGGGATTTTGGGTAGTGTTATGAACCGACAAGGAACCCAGCTCGCTTGAAACATTCACGATTCGGGGCTCATTTGATTTTTTTAAAAGCGGAAGAAATTGTTGAGTGGTTTGCACGGCACCAAAAAAGTTAGTGTCAAATACTCTTCGTAAATTTTCAATCTTGATGGAAGAAATATTCTGCGGCAGGCCCCCGGAGATTCCTGCATTATTGATTAAAACATCCAATGACTCTATTTTAGCTTCCAATGCTTGTTTTGCTTTTTGAATGGAATCAATATTCGTGACATCTAACTCAATAAATTCTACGTTTGAAATTCCCATGTCCTTTAATTTTGTTATCGCCTCTGCGCCTTTGGTTTTATCCCTGCTTCCTACATAAACAAAATAGCCTAATTGCGCCAGTTGTTTGGCGGTTTCAAAACCAATTCCTTTGTTAGCACCTGTTATTAATACGGTTTTCATTTTTAAATTTTTATTGTGAATTATTTCCTGCCCGAAAGCCACAGGCAGGCGGGTTTTATTTACTAGTAAATACCTCTGCAAATTTTTTTGCGAAATCAGCCAGCTTCACTTTCCCTAAGGTTGGTTTATTGCGATAATAATCTTCATACAAAACATCGTTGCGCCTGCCGGCATTCATTTTCACCAAACCTTTGGCAATCTCCGGATTCATTCCCGCCGCTATCATCCCCTGCAATATTTGGTCGTCAGGAATTTCCTGCCATTTCAAACCAGGCTTGCCGATAGCTTCGCCTAAGATTTTTGCTGCTTCATTTGGCGAAACTTCATCACTTGCGATATAACGGATATGCTTACCCGAAAATGGTTTTTCCATTTCTTCGGCAATCACTGCAGCAATGTCCAATGGCGAAACCCACGGTTCTTTTTTATCCCCGCCATAATTTTGAATGATGGCGTCTTGTTTTTTTATGGTTGGAATAAATGCAAATAGATTGTAATAAAAACCTACCGGGCGCATGAATTTGATGGAGACATCTTCAGGCAATTCTTTCAGGATATTTTCTACCTTATACGCAGATGCCAATATGCCATTTCCTTTATCCGTATGCGCGCCGATACTGCTAAGATTCACTACGCACTTTACGCCGGATTGCTGAATAGCCTGTTTGTAATTCCTGGCAATCTTAGTGATAGCATCGTTGTATTCAAGATGTTTATCAAAAAAACTACCCGCTGCAAGCGCTTCCATCAAATAAACTATATCTGCTCCTCTAAAAGTGTTTGTGAGAAAATCCACATCTTCCATAGTGCCAATAGCGGCTTTTGCGCCCAACATTTTAATGTCTTTGCGCCTTTCTTCTTTGCTGCTGATAACGGTTACTGAATGTCCTTTTTGAATTAAAATTTGCGCAAGTGGCTTGCTGATATGGCCTAACGAGCCTGTGAGTACGATATCCATTATGTTTTCATTTTGTTACTGCAAAAGTCAATCCGTGCAAATAAACCCGTGTAGCCAAATCTATGTTTGTTGTATCCAAAAATTGTGCTGCACCAGTAAACGGGTAAATAGTATCGATTTTATTTTCGGAAAATTAAAGACCGGTAAGTTTCAGATTAAGCAATAGTTTCCAGGAACAATTAAAACCTGTTACCTCATGAATTGGGTTTTGAATTTTTTGTTGATTTTAAAATACAGCTATGATTCTTAGCTCCACGAAAGGAATGGCGAAGGATAAAATGATTAACTTGATGATTGAAAAGGCCAGTGACTTTCAAACTATAATTAAATAAACAAACAGATAGTATGAGAAAGATAATTGCAGCAATCAATATGACCCTTGATGGGTTTTGCGGCCATACGGCAGGGCTGCCGGATGAAGAAATACATCAACACTATACGGAATTATTGAGCCAGGGAGACGCCATTTTATATGGTAGAACCACCTACCAGCTCATGGAATTTTGGCGAACCATTTTAGAAAATCCTTCTGAAGAAAAATCAATGAATGACTTTGCCTTAGCCATTGACCATATTCCAAAAATTGTTTTTTCCCATACCCTGAACCATGTCGATTGGAAAACAGCAACCATAGCCAATCATGACTTAAAAGAAACTGTTTTAGAACTGAGGCAACAACCGGGTAAACATATTTTAGTGGGAAGCCCGGGTTTAATCATACAACTATTAAATCTTCACCTCGTTGATGAATTGCAACTTTGCATATATCCGGTTATTGCAGGAAAGGGTTTACCATTATTTGGCAAGATAAACGACAGAACCATTTTTAAACTGGTTAACACTAAAACCTTTAAAGGTGGAGCGGTAATTCTGTATTATCAACCGGGGAACGAACGATGAAAAAAAGAACTGCTTATAGCTGGTCCATTTTCATCAATCACCTTGCTTTCCAGCGTTTCGTTTTTTCGAAAACTCAGTTATTGCCATCGATAAAGCCGGGTTGCTAGCTTTACTACCTTGTTGAGCCCTTATTCTTTCATTTATCTTTGTAAAAAAAATCCTGCGTTTTAATTCCCTATATAAAAAAATTTCTGCCTTTTCTCCCAAAGTATATTGGCGCGAAATACTGGCCGCGCTGATGATTTTGCTGGCTTTTGTTTTTTTCGCAAGTGAGCGCAAAGAACTGAAACAAATCGGCCCCAACCTTGCCCAGGCTAATGGCGAATGGCTGACGGCCGGGCTTATGGTGACCTTGTTGTACGTCGTATTGCAAAGCGGCATGTATGTAAGCAGTTTTTTTTCTATCGGGCTTCGTTTAAAGTGGGTGGATGCCATAGAGCTTTTTCTGAAGAGAAATTTTCTGAGTATCTTTTTGCCTGCAGGCGGTGTCAGTGCATTGGCCTATACACCGCTTCAATTAAAAAAAAGAGGATTTAATAAATCCCAGGTTCACCAGGCAAGCGGCCTGTATGCCTTTGCAGGTTTGTTTACCGTTTTTCTGGTAGGCCTGCCCGTTATAGTACTCTTTGCCTTTTCAGCCAAAAATAAATCCTACAGTGCGTGGATAGCCTTAATAGTGCTGGTGGCGATTATCGTGGTAATTTTTTTTATCGCGAGGGCACTGAAATCGAAGGGCAAGCTGTATCAGCTGATCGTATCAAAGATTCCCCGCTCAGCTTCCATAATCGATGGCCTTTTCGCTGCCAATGTGAGCTCAAAAAAATATACCGGAAGCATTTTGTATTCTACCGGTGTGGAACTTTGTGGGATATTTCACATTTACATTTCAATGTGGGCGCTTGGATTGCCTGGCTCTGTTTCGGTTGCAGCTATTGCCTACATAGTCTCGGTTTTATTAATGATAACTTCCCCTTTTTTACGGGGCCTTGGCGCTGTAGAATTTTCCCTGGTTTATATATTGCAGATGTATGGCTATTCTACCATAGACGCCTTATCTATCACGGTGCTATATCGCGTGTTTGAATTTTGGCTTCCCATGCTTTTAGGCATATTTTCTTTTTTATGGCGCGGCAGGTATTTGTTTGTCAGGGTAGTGCCTGCGCTTTTGATTTTTTCTCTTGGCGTTATTGATATCATTTCTGTAGTCACCCCGCCATTGCATCCGCGTTTAAAGCTGATTAGAACTTTTCTTCCATTGGAAGCCATCAACGCCACCAATATTTTTGTTCTCTTTTTAGGACTGGCGCTTTTGATTACGTCAGCATATATGTTTAAAGGTTTGAAAAACGCATGGCGTCTTGCTTTGGCCTTGTCTGTTTTTTCTGTAATTGGCAACATCACCAAAGCGCTTGATTACGAAGAAGCAGCATTTGCAGCTATCATCATTATTTTGTTGTTGATGAGCCGCAGCCAATACCGGATTAGAAGCAGCCCGCGATGGATAAGAATGGGCTTCGTTTCGGTATTTATTATTTTTCTTTCGGTATTACTGTTTGCTTTTGTTGGTTTTTATTTTATTGAAGCCAGGCATTTTGGAATTGATTTTACCTGGAAGCAATCTCTTGAATATGCAGCACGCAGTTTCTTTCTGCAGGAAGATATCCTGCATCCGTATACGGCCTTTGGCCGGCAATTCGTTTTATTAGTCCAGGTGCTTGGATTTTTAAGTTGGGGATTTCTTCTTTTTACGATCATAAAACCCTTCCTCAGCATAGAACAGCCGTCGGAATCATCGCGCGAAAAGGCGAAGTTTCTACTGGACCAGTTTGGCAATTCTGCTGTTGATTATTTTAAAATCGCTCCTGATAAATTATTGTTTTTTTCAGAGCTGCACGATGCCTTCGTATCCTACAAAATTGCTAATGGCTTTGCTATCGTGCTGGAAGAACCGGTGTGCGCTGAAGAAAATAAAGAGGAAGTAATTGCCGAATTTTACCAGTTGTGTAAAAAGATGGGATTGAAAATCGTTTTTTACCGTGTAGATGAAAACAGCATTTTATGGTTTGACGAGCTTCGGAAGCAAAAAATATTTATTGGCCAGGAGGCCATATTGGATGCGGCAAATTTTACATTGGAAGGCAGGGACAAACGCTCTTTAAGGAATGGGTTAAGCAGCCTGCAGAAGAAAGGATTTCAAACTGTCATTCATCATGCGCCTTTGGAGAGCCATCTTTTGAAAACATTGAAATCCGTGTCGGATGAATGGCTGGAGGCTTATGATAAAGAAGAGCAGGTTTTTTCACAAGGGATGTTTGACGAAAAAGAAATGGCGTTCCATGATGTGATTACGATTTCAGATGCTGATGGAAAGGTGGTGGCCTTTTTAAATATTATTCCGGACTATTCGCCGGCCGAATGCACCTATGATTTGATAAGAAAAACAGCAGACGCACCGGGCGGATGCATGGACGCACTTATTGTAAAATTGATTGAATATGCGAAAACAAAAAATTGTCAGTTTATAAATATGGGCATGGTTCCTATGACGGGCATGGAAGAGCCTGCAAGTCCTGCAGAACAGCTCATAAAATTTGCGGGCAATAAATTAAAAAGATTCAGGCACTACCATGGGCTCAGGGATTTTAAAGAGAAATATGCTACCACATGGAAAGATAAATTTCTGGTATATGAAAATGATTATGACCTGCTGCAATTACCTTTGGCACTGAATAAAGTGATGCAACCCTGAATTATTTATGAAAGGAATCTTAATTTTCTATTGCTTGTTTTCAATATCGAATATGAAAACAAATGTTGTGAATGGCCAAAATTTACCCATTAAAGAATGGGCCGCAAAAACCCACGACCGCCCTTTAATATTCTATTTGAGCGGCGATGGCGGTATGAATAAATTTTCGACCGGCTTGTGTGAAGGGCTTAATAGCAGAGGGTTTGATGTGATTGCGTTGAATTCTAAATCTTATTTCTGGAGCAAAAAAACACCCGCAAAAACGGCAGACGATATCTCCCGCCTCTTAAGTGAAAAGCTGCCAGGAAGAAAAAATCAGCAAATTGTTTTAATAGGATATTCTTTTGGCGCGGATATAGTTCCCTTTATCCTTAACAGGTTGTCTAAAGAAATTGATGACAAAGTGCTAGTTTCTTTTCTGATGGCCTCTTCAGGCACCACTGATTTTGAAATTCACTGGGCCGACATTATGGGGCAAAACACCAAACGCAGCATGGATGTAGTATCAGAAATAAACAAATTGCGCGATGAGCGATTAGTCATTATCAGCGCCAGCGATGATAAAACGCTTGATGTGGGCCGGATTACCTTAAAACGATTTACGCGCGAAGTGCTTCCCGGAGGTCATCATTTTGATGGAGATACCAACGAAATCGTCAAAGTAATTATCGGTAATCTGGATTAGAAAATCCTTTCTAAATTCATTTTGAGGGAGAAGTAATCCACCAGACGTTTCCGTTTGTATCTGACACTCCGCATGACCGGCCGTACGATTGATCTGCCGGCTCATTGATAGAAGTGGCGCCGCTTTCCAGGGCCTTAGCGTAGGTTTCATCCGCATTATCTACATATACAAATAAGTTGGCCGTCTGTGCGGGAAATTGATCAGTAGATTGAGCACACATAATGACGCTTCCGCTTATGTCCATTTCGGCATGGCGGATGGTACGGCCATCTTCCCTCAGCTCTTTGTATTTGGAGGTGGCGTTAAATACCTTTTGAGTGAACTCAATAAATCCCTCAGGGTCATTTAAAATCAGGTAAGGCATTACGGCTTGGTATCCTTCGGGTATGTTCATGATGCTGTAGTATTTTTGATAGTGAGCGATTTGTAGTAAATCAACAAATAGCCCGGATTTGTATTCCAGGTTATTTGATAGATAAAATTATTTGCCAAACATTTTTCCTATGCTTCCTGTAATATTTGAAAGAGAATCACCAAGACTTTCTTTCGTGATGCTTGGATCATTAGGGTCATTTACCTTATGTACAAACTTTTGTAAAATCCCCGGAATGGCAGCAGCGATAGCTCCTGAAATAGCCGGAGACAGCCCGAGCTTATTCGTAAGGCTTCCAACGATACCTCCTTCTATCGCGCTGGGGATAGCGCCTCCACTGGCTACGCTGTTTTGAAGCGAAGAAAGCAAGCCCCCAATACCGCCTTGCTTAGCCGCCTGATCTTTGATGTTACTGGTAATTTGGCTGGCAACTTCTTTATGTACCTCTTCTTTCTTATCATCAGGAATTTGTGAGGCAATTTCGGGATTGTTGCCTAAGTGATCTTTTACAAGATTCAGGATTTGATCAAACATATTTTTTTGAGCTTATTTGATTATTAAATAACACAATTACCCAGGAGAAATATACATAATTTTTTTTAGTCTGTTAATAGGGATTCAGATCGTTTTCCGCTTCCGGTGGAATTTCATCACTTCGGTCTATTATTGTTGGGGGTGTCTTGCGAACATACGTGTTATCTGCGGGGGATGTTGCCAGCGGATCAAAGGTGCGTTGCTGATCATAATATTTGTGATTGTAAAATTCCTCCGGGTCAAAATAATCCGGGTCATCGTACTCAACTCTATCAACCGGGGCAAATACATTCCTGACTTCTCTTTCAGTAGCGATGGTTAAATTTCCTTTCTTATACTCAGGCAAAGAAGCAAGATGGCCCACAGAAACTTCGGGCAGCATCACCAGTTCGTTAGCTTTGTCAACTACAGCTAAGCCAATGGGTATAATAACATCCCTTGATACAAGATTTAAAGGCTTTCCGTCCAAATCGAGGATTAAATATCTCACTCTTAAAGATTGAACATCGAATAAGAGCTCATCTACTTTGCCGATTTCTATATTCTGGTTGTTCTTCACCTTCCATCCACGAATATCAGGTTCTCCGTCACGCATTTCATATCCGCTTGATCGGAGCTCTTTGAGATTTAGATTGGCAATAGGTTTTTCTGACATGATGAATATTTTTTAATGATTATTTTTAGCGATTATCTTTTAACAACGATGCTCACCTGGTCTTTTTTACCCGGCACAGAAGTGCCTTCGCCGGGATGAAACACCGATATGCGGCTTTGGTCGATGTTTGTATTTTTCGCCAGATAATTGCTCACAGATTCGCCTCTTTGCATGGCTAACTGGTCTGCATGAGCTGTATCAGACTGGGCATAAATACGGACATCAGCGGTGGTAAATCTTTTATTAATAGACGAGGCTATCTGGTCCAGGCTTTGTTTTCCTTCCCTGCTTAAATCACTTTTCCCGTTTTCAAAGAGATGCGATACATCTTCCGAATAAATAACGAAATGAGAGTTCGATTTTGTAGTCACGTTTTTATCAGTTACTTCGGCATAGGAAGTGTCCGGTGAATCAAAATCAACCTGGTCCCACAAATTGGCCGTGGGAGCTACCGGCGCGCTTGTGGTATCCGGATTATTTACGGCAGCCGTTGAATCGGCGGCGCCCGGAAGTTGCAATGGTTTTCCTTTCTGATAATAGTTGAAATAATAAATAAGTGCAGCAATAATTATCAGGATAAGCAAGACCCAAAGCCACCAATAATTATTTCGTTTGGGTTGAACGTGTAATTCTGCCATTGTTATTCAATTTGATTTATTTCAAAAAAGTTACATATTACGTGCCACTTTTTGAAAGCCCTTGCAATTCTTTAAAACAACAGTAAACGATAAAATAGCGTTGATTTTTATTTTTGCGGGCCCGCGGGATCTTTTGAACCATTTGTTATCGCTGATGGATAAATCCTAAAATTTCTTCAATGCCGGGATGGTAGTTACCCGTCGTATCTATTATGAGGCAAGGGAAATCGGACTGTATGGGATCATAATTGTAGAATAAGTCGTTAGTAATTTTTTTGAGCCCCGACTCGTCGCCATGATATTTTTCCCTGGAAGATTCCTGTAAACATCTTTTTTCAAATCTCGATACGGCAATCTCAGGCTTTGTTGTACAAATGAGAATTTTAATATCTGCTATGGATTGAAGTGTTGATAGTTTGGGCTTCCATAACTTATGCTGGAAGGCTGCCTCAATGACTAAAGAGATTTTTTGTGAAAGTAATAATTCGATGGTGGCAAAAAAAGCATCGTAAATATGCCTGGCAGCAGTGTCATTCAATTGGGCATGCGGAATACCCAGCGTATTGATATATCCTTCTTTCAGCTCATCTCTTGAAAGAAGCGGGCAGTGCGTTTTTTCAGATATAAAATGGGCAAGCGTAGTTTTGCCCGATGCCGGCATCCCGGTTATTACCAAAAGCAATGGTTTGTTCATTAGGGACAAATTTCCCGTAAAGTTTTTTAGTGGGCCGAATTTTTTGTATGGGGCTTTTTGCCGAGGTCGTGCCAGCTATCTTCTTCTATGTCCACATCGTAATGTTTTGCCGCCTTTTTAATATTGGCAAATGCTTCATCACGATCGCTGTCTGAAACATCTTTTACCTGGTCAAATCGTGCCAGTGCATTTCTGACATGAGATGCATCTGTTAAGGGCTCTTTGCGTTGCTTGGGAAATGCGAAAACACTGTCGGGCAAATCATTTTGTTCTTTCGTACTTATTTTGCCGTGTTCTGTGTGAGGTTTCCATGTTGCGTGTGCCATGATAATTTAATTTTAGATTTCTTTTTACCGAAATCAAAAAACCTGCCAGCACAAAGTCAGTAATGTTAATTTAACACGAAGATGCTCATTAAATCCAAAATAAAAGTTGCCCGCTAAAATCATTAACTAACGGCTATCAGTAGACGAAAAAATAGTTACTCCCCATTTTCGGAAACGATATCTCCTTTGTAGTTTGCGTATTTGTATTGAATCATGCCATCTTCACAGACTTTCAACTTGTATTGAGGCCGGTTGTCAGGCCCGGTGTTGGTGCTTATAGAATACAGGTGGCCCTTAAATTTTTCAGTCACAATCAACACGATTTCTGCGGGAACATAATTTATCAAAACGGGCATGGCGCCACTTAACCCAGGACATTTATCTGGCCAGTCGTGAAAAACCAAAGGCTCTCTGATTGGCAATGACGGTATTACGACAAAGTTGGCAGCAACAGTAACTGCAGCCATTAAAGCAGGCGCCTGAATCGTTACCGGTTTTGTTATAACAGGAGGTGGGGGCACTTCTTCTTTCGGAGAAGATACTACAACTGGTTTTTCAGCCGGTGGCTCAGGTTTTGGCGCGGGGCGCATCTGCCTACGTGGCCTGGAGTCGTCCCAATAATGCAGATATTGCGCGTGCAAATCATGAACGCAAATCATAATAACCGTAGCAATAATCCACTTTTTCATAAGGGTAAATTACCGAAATAATTGTGGTAGAATCGCCTTTTCAGGCTGATTTTTATGCACATTTAAAATCCGGTAATATGTAAAAGCTTCAGGTGATTTCCGCATTGAAATCCAAGAAAGTTTATTGTAAAAGCAGCAAATGAAAAAATAAGCGACATTTTTGTTTTAACCTGAAAGTGGGTTGAGGTTTTGGATAAAGAAGTATTTTCATGTTTTATATTGTAGAACCTGATTGTTTTAGTCTTTATACGAATGAAATTTGAAATTAAGCGCGAGCAACAAACCGTTCAGTCTGATTATTTAAAGAGGGAAGTTATTATTGATTTCTATATGCTTCCTTTTGCGAAAAATCCAAATAACTGTCAGCTATTGCTGATAAATGACGGGCAGGATTTGATTACGATGGATTTTAAAAAAATTCTTGAAACGCTTTATGCAAGAAATAAAATAGCGCCTTTGTTTTGTGCAGGCATCCATTGCGGCGCTGATAGGAAGAATGAGTATGGCACAGCGCGCATGCCCAATGCCAAAGGCGAAGGCGCAAAAGCAGCTATGTATTCACGTTTTGTAATGGAGGAGCTGCTGAATTTTACCCGGAAAAAATTTGCAATCGATTCATTCAGTGAAAAATCTTTTTGTGGATTTTCTTTAGGAGGGCTCAGTGCACTGGATATTGTTTGGAATCATGCCAATGAATTTTCTAAAGCAGGCGTATTCAGTGGTTCGCTGTGGTGGCGCTCTGTTGAGCAGGATAATCCGCAATTTGATGAAAATAAACACCGCATCATTCACAACGAAATAAGGGAAGGCGGCTATTATCCCTGGCTTCAATTCTTTTTTGAAACAGGAATCCTGGATGAAACCGCTGATCGCAATCATAATGGCATCATTGACTCGATTGACGATACGCTTGCGCTGATCAGTGAATTGAAAAAAAAAGGCTATCCCGAAAAAAAAATCCATTACCTGGAGTTGGCAGATGGCCGTCATGATGTAGCCACATGGGCGCGGGCGTTTCCTGAATTCCTGCAATGGGGTTGGGGGATGAAGCAGTAAAGCAAATTATATTCGCGATTTTTATTTTGTCATTTCATACAAGCTTTCTCGCTCATGCACCTTGATTTCAATAACACTTAACTCGCAATGAATTAATTTTGCACGATTATGAAATCAGGGTTTGTAAATATTTTTGGAAAGCCCAATGCGGGCAAAAGCACGTTGCTGAACGCTTTGATAGGAGAGAAGCTGGCGATAGTTTCTCCAAAAGTACAAACCACGCGGCACAGGATTAAAGGAATTTTGAATACAAAAGATTACCAGGTTATTTTTTCTGACACGCCAGGAATTATTGAACCAAAATATAAGCTGCATGAAAAGATGATGGCTGCTGTCAAAAGCAGCATCGAGGATGCGGATGTGGCTTTGCTGCTGGTGGACATCAAAGATAATTTGCAGGAAGCAGATGAAATTTTTTCGTCATTGGGCATCAAAGCGCCGTCCATTGTGGTGTTGAATAAAACTGACTTGTCTGATGCGGCTTCCATTGAAAAGGCTATTCAATTTTTTTCAGGAAAAAAATATTGCCAAAAGGTAATTCCGGTGTCAGCGATAAATCATGCAGGCATCCAGGAGCTGGTAGATGCGATTATCACCCTTCTTCCCGAAGGAGAACCTTTTTATCACGATGATAATCTTAGCGATCTGCCTATGAAATTTTTTGTAGGAGAATTGATACGCGAAAAAATCTTTTACCTGTACCAGGAAGAAATTCCCTATCATGCCACGGTGCTGGTGCAGGAGTTTAAGGAAAAAACAACGCTCACAAAAATTACGGCGGATATTATTGTTCAGCGCGAAACGCAGAAAGGAATTATCATTGGCCACAACGGAAGTATGATTAAAAAGCTCGGAACGCTTGCCAGGAAAGACATTGAAGAATTTATCGGTGGAAAGGTTTTCCTGGAACTGTTTGTGAAGGTGAGGCCGAAATGGCGCGACAATGAAATTCATTTAAGGGAATATGGATATTAGGTGAGACCGAAGGTAAAAGGCAAAAGGCGGAAGGATGTTAGGTCAGCACCGGTTTTATAAAGTTTACGTAGTTTAGAAAATAAGTTTAGATAGTTTAGAAAAAACGCAAAATATGAATTCATTTGGAAGAAATTTTCGGGTGCAGATTTTAGGACAATCGCATGGAGAATATGTGGGTATTGTAATTGATGGATGCCCTCCGGGGATTTCAATAAAGGCTGAAGATTTTAAGGAAGATATTGACCGGAGAAAGCCAGGCGCAAAAGGCACAACGCCGAGAAAGGAAGATGATTTTCCTGAAATAATTAGCGGTGTTTTTAATGATAAAAGTACGGGCGCGCCCATTACCATACTTTTTAAAAACAGCAATACACGAAGCGGCGATTATGAAAAACAACGAGCCGTACCACGACCGGGGCATGCGGATTTCGTTGCCCATAAAAAGTTTAAAGGATTTGAAGACTTCCGCGGTGGCGGCCATTTTAGCGGAAGGCTCACTGTGGCGCTCGTGGCAGCCGGCGTAGTGGCGAAAAAAGTAATTGCATCTTATCCTTCCGGAGATAAGGTTCAAATACATGCTTCTATTTTAGAAATAGGAGGAGAAAAAGATATTGAGAAAGGGCTGCAAAAAGCCGTGGATGCAAAAGACTCGGTCGGCGGAATCGTTGAGTGTAAAGTATCCAATCTGCCTTTGGGATTGGGCGAGCCTTTTTTTGATTCTGCAGAATCACTCATCAGCCATGCAGTCTTTTCAATTCCTGCGGTAAAAGGGATAGAATTTGGGGCCGGCTTTGCGGCGGCAAAAATGTTTGGAAGCCAGCACAATGATTCAATTATTGATATGCAGGGAAATACGGAAACCAATAATGCGGGAGGCATTGTAGGTGGAATAACCAATGGCAATGAGTTGGTTTTTCGTATCGTGGTGAAGCCCACTTCTTCTACCCCAAAAGTGCAGGAAACTTTGAATATTGAAAGCGGAAAGGTGGAGCCTTTTTCAGTAAAAGGCAGGCACGACTTATGCATTGCGCTGAGAGTGCCGGTAGTGCTGGAGGCCGTAACAGCGATGGTTTTAGCCGACCTTATGAATTAAGTATTTGGCGGAATATAAACGTCTTCGATAAAAAAATATTCAGTGGGTTTGTTTTTTATTAAAGTGATTGATAAAATATCAAACCTGATCCATTTCCATTGCGGATAAAGAAACAGATACTCTTCTGAAGCGTTAATCAGGTTTTCCATTTTCTTTTTTGAGACATCCTCTTCGGGGTAGCCAAATTTTTGCGTGCGCCTTGTTTTTACTTCTATAAAGTGAAGTGTATTTGTATGCGAGGCGATGATGTCTACTTCCCAGTGGGTGTGCCGCCAGTTTTGATGAAGAATGGTAAAGCCTTTTTCAGTCAGGTATCTGGCAGCCATCTGTTCGCCAAGAAGGCCGGTGTGATTATGATGTGCCATACATCTTACTGTAATAAAAAAGGATTATTTCGCAATTAATCTTGCTTTGGCTGGCTTTGTAATCATAAAATAATAGCTTCCAAAAAACAATGCTGAGAAAATAAAAGTAGAGGCGACACTCCACGGATAAAAAGGCAGGCCATCGCTGTAGCACATCAGCAGTCCGCTGAAAGTTTTAGGCCTTGCCAAACCTGCCATGGGTGAAGCGCTTGCCCAAACTAAAAAATTTGATATAAGGAAATACACGGTCGGAGCCGCAAAGGAAGCAATGGCAATTTTTTTAATATTGAAATTTTTAATAAAAAATCCAAACACCGTTAAGCCACCAAATAATATATAATTGATTAATTGGCCCTCGTAAAACCCGGGAATATTACCAACTCCATTGATGTATAATAATTGATATAAACCGTCAGAGATGAACATTGCCAGGAGCGGAAAAAGAAAAGCAAACTTTTTATCCTTAATAACTGCTCCACCAAATACAGCCATAGCAATCATGGGAGCAAACCCATAAGGTCTTCCGGGCATAACCCTGTAAAGGGAAGCAGCAATAATTAAAATAAGAAAACTAACGGCAAGTTGTTTTGAGTTTTTCATTTTTGACTTTTTGCAAAAATAGCAATTTTTACTTTTTCAGGAAGTGGTAAAAGGAGAGAAGCAGTGAACAAATAAATAACTAAGATTTTTATTTTATCCTGGTAGCGTTCAAAAAAATTATAGAGCATTTTCATAGCCTTCGTCGATTAATAAATTATTGCCATCCGCGGCCTCAGTAGCTAACTGGTCGCAGCGGTTGTTCATTGGGTTTTCCGCGTGGCCTTTCACCCAGTTAAAATGAATGCGGTGATTCTTAGACAGCGCATGGTATTTCAACCACAGATCTTTATTTTTAATTCCGCCTTTAAAATCTGTTTTTATCCATTTGTCGAGCCAGCGTTGCATCACTGCCTTCACCACGTAATTGCTGTCAGAATAGATGGTAACATCAAGATCGTTTTTCTTTAAAGCTTCCAATGCCGCAATTACGGCCATTAGCTCCATCCTGTTATTCGTAGTGCGCCTGTATCCCCGGGACAATTCTTTTTTTATTTTTCCCCAGATTAAAATAACTCCATAGCCGCCGGGACCGGGGTTTCCGCGCGACGATCCATCTGTAAAGATTGTAATTTGATTTTGTTGCACAAGCGTATTGTTAAATTGAAAACAAGATGAAATGAGATAGAAAAATTTTTCTAACTACACCTGGAGCACACCGGTTTTGAATTCTTCCATTTTGGGATTGTGATTGGCCGCAGATAAATTTTCAGAAATTAACTTACGCGTATCTTTCGGATCTATAATTGCGTCTACCCATAACCGTGATGCTGCATACACCGCGGTGGTTTGTGCGGCATACTTATCCATCATTTCTTTTAAAAGGCTTTCTTCTTTTTCGGAGGTAATCTCCTGGCCTTTAGCTTTCAATGAGGCCACTTCGATCTGTAATAAAGTTCTTGCAGCCTGCTCACCGCCCATTACCGCTATTTTTGCCGTCGGCCATGCATAAATAAATCTTGGATCATACGCTTTGCCACACATGGCATAATTTCCGGCTCCATAAGAACTTCCCAAAATAAAAGTGATTTTCGGAACTACTGAATTGGCCACCGCATTTACCATTTTTGCGCCATCTTTTATTATTCCGGCATGCTCGCTTCTGCTGCCGACCATAAAGCCGGTAATATCCTGGAAAAATAGTAATGGAATTTTTTTCTGATTGCAGTTCATGATAAACCTGGCGCCTTTATCCGCGCTGTCGTTATAAATCACGCCGCCCATTTGCAGTTCGCCCATCCTGTTTTTGATGTTCAACCGCTGGTTAGCAACAATGCCTACGGCCCAGCCATCTACGCGTGCATAGCCACAGATGAGCGTTTTGCCATAATCCTTTTTAAATTCAACGAATGAGTTTTCATCAATTATTGTTTCAAGAATTTTGTGCATATCATACGGCTTCAGATTTTTTTCAGGAAAAATGCCGTACACATCAGAAGATTTTTTTGCAGGTGCTACTGATTCAATCCTGTCAAAACCGGCTGATGGCGTGGCACCGGCTTTGGCGATAATATTTTTTACACAATCAAGGCATTCCTGCTCCGTTTTAAACTTATAATCGGCGATGCCGCTGATTTCAGTATGCGTTACGGCGCCTCCCAGCGTTTCATTATCCGTGTTTTCTCCGATAGCTGCCTTTACCAAGTAAGGGCCGGCCAAAAATATAGATCCATTGCCTTCTGCCATGATGGTCTCATCACTCATGATCGGCAAATAAGCGCCGCCAGCCACACATGGGCCCATTACGGCTGCAATCTGCGTTATTCCCATGGCGCTCATCTTTGCATTATTCCTGAAAATGCGCCCGAAGTGCTCTTTATCGGGAAATATTTCATCTTGCATGGGAAGAAATACTCCCGCACTATCTACAATATAGATTACCGGTAAATTATTTTCCATGGCGATTTCCTGCATCCGGAGATTTTTCTTGCCGGTGATGGGGAACCATGCTCCCGCCTTTACCGTCTGATCGTTGGCCACTATCACGCATTGTTTCCCGGAAACATAACCTATTCCGGCAACTGTTCCGCCTGCGGGACAGCCTCCATATTCTTCATACATGTCATAGCCTGCAAATGCGCCGATTTCAATAAACCTTTTATCCTTATCAATGAGATAACTGATTCTTTCGCGGGCAGTAAGCTTGTTTCTTCTTTTTTGTTTTTCGATAGCTTTCTTGCCGCCGCCTTCTTCTATCTTATCTAACAATGACCTCACGTTTGAAAGCGCCAGCCGGTTAGCATCCTCGTTTTTGTTCATCTCTATATCCATGGCTTATTTATTAATTCAAATCTAAAGCTTTAATTTTTATTTAATTTGGAACTCCATTTGCTTGAGCTTTACCTTAATGACACGATTTCCCAAAAAGATTATTTACATAATTAGCGCCATTATCATTCTGGCCGTGGCGGCGTGGTTTGTGTGGCAACATTTTAAATACAAAGTAGCGAACGATGCGCTGACCACAACGATTAAAGAGCAAACAGACAGCTTATATTCCATCCAATATGATTCTCTTTCTTTTGATGAAGTGGCAGGGCATGCTACCATAAAAAATGTTCGTATCATTCCTGATACACAGCGCATCAAAAATATGCCAACAGAAGATATGCCTGATATCATGCTGGATATCTCTATCAAATCATTACTGGTGACGGGCGTTAAAACCGCAAAAGCGTTAAACGGAAATAAAATGGAAGGAGATTCTGTAATAGTGGATAATCCTGAGATAACGCTTTACTCTCTTAAGCCTTTACAAAAGAAAACGATATTTCAGAACGAAGCCAGGGCATTCTACAAACAAATCCTGGGCAAGCTGGATCTCATCAAAGTCGGTTTTGTGTTTGTAAACAATGTGCATGTAAAAGGAATTGATTTTTTTAAAAAAGAAAACAACTTTGAATTGTTTAACGGTAAATTTCTGCTGGAAGATGTGTTAATTGACAGCTCTCATAACAATGATACCAACCGTGTGCTTTTCTGCAAGCAAGCCGCGTTTACAATCGATTCTTTTTTTTCGTTTAACCATAACCGTAGAGAGCTTGCTGTAAAACAGGTTCAATTTCTCGGCAAACAAAAAAGGCTTTTATTTAAACAGATTGAAATAAACAGGTTTGTCAATGATACTTCGCGGCCTATAAGCTTGCTGGATGCCGGCGACCTGGTGCTTACCGGTGTAAATACCAATGAAATAGTAAAAAATAAAAATCTATGGGTAGATACCATTGCGTGCCGCAAAATTAATATTTATGAGCTTCCTGTAGAGAACCTGAAGACCACAGCCCCCGGTGGTAAAAATACTCCTTCAGATAGTACGGGCTTTACGAACGTGTACAGCGTTTCATTAAAGCGTCTTCATTTTCCCAAAGTTACTTTTATCCCCTTTGCAAAAAGCAAATTTTCCATCGGGAATATAGCTGTTACACTGAATGATGTAAACGCGGATAAAATTGTTTGGCTTCAGCATCATCCGATGGATTACACAAAAGAAGCCGAGGTGGATGTGGACAGGCTATCCCTGCAATCAAAAGATAAAAATTATCATTTTAATTTTAATGGAATAACCATTAACTCCTTACAAAAGGCCCTGCGCATTCAATCATTTAAGATTGTTCCTTTTACTACTGAAAAACAATTTGCTGGCGCATTTCATTTTCAAAAGGATCGGTTTGACTTAATCCTGACGGGCCTTTCGCTACAGGGAATTAATATGAACAGTTTGCTGGATAAAAAGATTGAAGCTTCTGATTTCGTGATTAATAATGCAGAAGCAAAAATTTCAAGGGATTTGCACAAGCCTCTTCAACACAAAAGCAAAGTGGGAAATTATCCTTCGCAATTGCTGATGAAAATGGATATTCCGATCAATATAAAAAATATAAAAATTAAAAATGCCAATGTTGTATATCGTGAAAATCAAAAATCGAGTGATAGTGTAGGTGTGGTTCAATTTTCCAAAGCCAGTTTTGATATTTCAAATGTTACGAATATGCCCGATGCGTTACAAAAAAATAATATGCTGACTATTGCCTTTGAAGCCAATGCGCTGACAGCAATACCTTTAAAGGGTAATTTTAAATTTGTATTAACCGACCAAAGCGGCAATTTCTTTGTAAATGCGCATGCTACGGCCTTTGATGCGAAGGTGCTCAATAAAGTTTCCATACCGATGGCGCTTGTGAAAATCAATTCAGGAAAAATTAATTCAATTGATTTTCATTTTAAGGGGAATGACAAAAAAGCGTCAGGCAGTTTTTTAATGAACTATGAGAATATGAAAATTGATGTGTTGAAACGTGATGAAGATACCAAAGAAATCAAAAAAAGAGGACTATTAAGTTTTGCAGCAAACCTTATCGTAGAAAATAATAATTCTGGCAAATCTGTTATAGCAGAGTACGAACGCAATGTGTATAAATCGTTTTTTAACCTGGTATGGAAAACGATTTTTTCCGGCATGAAAAAAACATTAGGTGTGCCTCAATCTATCGGAGAATAAAAATCTGCTTTTTTGTTGCTTTACTGTGGATCAACGGTAATAAAATTATAAATCTGCGTACCTGTTTTCTGAAGGTAAATAACCTTTCGTATCCAAAATATGAGCAAGTCGATGATAAAAGGCCGGGTCGGTTGGCGTAATGCTGGCAAGACCGTCAACGTACCTGTTATACAAAGAGAAGAGCGCTGCAATCAAAACTGTGTCGTGAAGCTCGCGGTCTGTTGCGCCTGCTGCCTTGGCTTTGTCTACCATTTCTTGCGTTACCAGTTTCCCATTTTTCTGCGTAGCCGAGGCTATTGCCAGTAAAGCCTTCATTTTTTCACTTACGGGCGCGTTTGCTAAATCATGCTTTACTTTTTCTGCTATGCCCTCATCGTTTAATAACAAGTCGGCGGTGGCCGAATGCGCTGCATTGCAAAAGGAGCATTCATTTCCGCTGGAAACTACAGAGGCTATTAATTCACGCTCACCTTCTGAAAGAGTCGATTCGCCGCGGAGCAGGATTTGAGTAAGTTGCCTGATTGGTAAGGCGGTGTCTTTTCTGTAATCAAGTAAGCCGGTAATGCCGGGTAATTTTTCACTTAGTGGAATGTAAGGCATAATGTAAATTGTAAAGTTTTAGATAAAGTAAAATTCAACGAAAAATTGTCTGAAAAAGAAATTAAAGCATATTCAGAATAAAAAATCTCTTTATTTTTTCTTTTACTGTTTATCTCAGGTCTTTAAAATCGTCGCGGCTATATACGCCGGCTTCCGCGTGGTCCCCTGATTTCATCTTTATATTCACAAAATGAATGTTGGGCATTTCTGTAAGCGTATACGTTGCCGAAGCCAGGTAATTTTCTGCCCCTGTATCGCCTAATCCATTAGTAAGCTTTTGGCTATCCGGAATTTTAATATAGATCGTATCATGAGAAACTTTTTCAAAATTCATCTGAATATCCGGATAGTTTGAGTTTAAGAGATCTATCAGTTGCGAATAGGAATAATTTTTTATTTGAGCAGAATCCGGCGCTTTTAATTTATCCTTATTAGCGCCCTCAGGCTGTACCGTCCAAATCATGGAGCGGTTGATAATAGTGCGCATAGAATCGGGATTGTTAACAATAGTAGTAACTGAATCTGTGACTTCCTCCTGTGGCGGATTTTTTACGGTGTCTTCCTGGTTGGAATTACAGGCGCTCATAAAAAATACTACAGCCAATAAAAAAATACTAATTTGTTTCATACGGGTAATTTAATAAAATCTTTTTAGAATGGATAACCGATTGCGATATTTAATATGAGATTTTTTCTTCTCCATTCGCTGCTTCCAAAATCAATTTTATTAAACACCCATCGCTGTCCTTCGGGTAACCAGGGCTTTCTGAGTGGCATTCCGAGGTCTAATCTTAACAGCAGAATGGTAAAATTCAAGCGCAATCCAATTCCGGTTCCAACGGCCAGTTGGCTCAGGAAGTGAGACGTGAACTGCACGCCTGGCCTGAGCAATTGATCGGGATGTCCGGGAACTGTAGTGGTGTCTTTATGATACAGCCAGATATTTCCCGCATCCAGGAAAACTGCGGCGCCCACTATTTTATTAAACTGATACCTTAATTCCGTATTCATCTCTAATTTCAAATCGCCGGATTCATCAGGGAAGAATGTGGCGCTGTCTGCATTGGCAGGCCTGTAAGTACCCGGGCCAATACTCCTGCTTCTGAATGCACGAATGCTGTTGTTGCCGCCTATAAAATATTGTTTGATATAGGGCAATTGACTTGAGTTTCCGTAGGGATAGCCAAAACCAAGCAAAAGCCGGTTCGCCAGGCGGGCTTTATTGCTAAACTGCAAATAATATCTCACGTCCGTTTGGGCTTTCAGGTATTGCGAAACAGGTGCCCCGAAAAGCCTCTTTTGCTTCGTTACGGGATCTTCAGGAATAAAAAGGCCGGAAACGTTACCGGAGACATCCGCCAGTCCTTCAAAGAAAAATCCGGTTCCGCGTTCATTACTGACAAAAGGATTGACAGTAAACGTATAATTAGAGCCAATAATAAATTGCGTGTCTATTGAATGTTTTAAAAATGGATTGTTGGCGATGCTGTCGAGGTATTCCCTGGTTACATTCACCGAGTGGACATAATTAATCGAAAAGAGATTGAATTGTTCAGATATGTCGTAGCTCGGCTTCCATTCATATCCCAATTCTCCTTTTACCGAACTTAACGTGTACAATTTCCGGCGGTTTAGCAGGTCATAGTTCAAACTGATCCTCGTTTTCGGAACAAATGCATTGGTGGTATTGAAATGGAAAAACGGGACCACAAATTTTGGGAACGTCAGCGATGCACCGGCGCCAAATGTGTAAGTATTATAGCCACTTTTTGCGCCGCCATATTGAACTTCTGTACCTAAATTACCATGAATTTCCAATTCTTCAGCGCCTTTAAAAGTATTCCTGTTTTTAAATGACATGGTGAGTTGTGAGCCTACATAATCATTCGATTTTGTATTACCCGAAAGCTCGGCCCTCAGGGATTTTTTTTCCTGGGGTGTCAGGTAATAATAAGCGTTAAGTCTTCCCGTATCCGCGCCGGGTGTTGGAGTAACATCGAACCTGTTTTTTACAAATTTGAAAACATTTAAATTAATCAGCCTGCTTAATGTAAGATTGTGATCGTTTCTGTTGTAAACATCTCCTGAATCGAAGCGCATAATCTCTGGAAACAGTTTTGGCCTGAACTTATTTCTTGGATCTACAATGTAATAACCACCGTACAATGCTCTTTTCTGAAGCGACGTATCAGAACCGGTTCCATTTAACCGGTAGTCGGTAAAAATGTAAACGCTGTCAATGATGTAAGGTTTTTCAACGATGTCAGGCGCATCTTCTTTTACCCTCAAAAACATGTTTACCTGGTTAGTGCCCACCGTGGAATCCACCTCGACAATAAGCGCATCAGGACTGAAAAAATAATACCCTCTTTCTTTCAAAATTCCATCAATGCGTTCCCGCTCTGCCTTGATTATAGCAAGATTAAAATCATCGCCCGGCTTAAGAAACGATTCCGGCTTTGTTAATTTTATGGCTTGACCCAGTGAAGAACTATCCGTTTCGAAAGTAACGTCCTTTATCGTGTATGCCTCACCGGGAGTAACGGTATAATAGGCATGCCCTTTTTTGTGTTTTACAATGGTATCCCCTGATGCAACTGTTTTAAAATAACCCAGGTTTTGCAGGTAGTTGGTGAGCAGTTTTACATTGTAATCCAAATTGACGCTGCTTAGCAAAACCGGCGGAGCACCGATTTTTCTAAGAAATTTACGGATAAAGCTGTGTTTGGAAGTGTCGCCTGCCATGTTGTAAAAAATAAGCTTGAAAGGGATGCCAAAAAAGCGGCCATTGGGTTTTGGCTGCGGCAAATTTTCGGCGGCTTCTTCTACTTTCTTTTTTTCTTTTTTAGAAAGGGTGCTGTCCTTCACTTTTACAGTAGCGCCTGTATAAAGCGCATCTCCTTTTGGAACCAGCTTAGTAACGTTACACGAGGTAAACACTAAAATGGAAACTATAAAAAACAGGATCGCTTTTCTATTAATCATTTTTCTGCTGCTTTTGACGGAGGCGTTATTGACTTATCCTCGATTTCTTTTTGTGTTTGTTGCTTTTTCAGTTCTTTATTGTGCTGTCTTATCTGCCTTTTCTTTCTTCGTTGCTCTTTACTCAGGAAGATTTGATTGAATCGGTTATAATCCACCGAAACGATAAATCCAATGCCTGTTTCAATTACATAGCCTTCCAGCTCGCCGGTGTAATCATTTTTCCGATACACCCGCACTTCATATCTTCCGTCTTTGGTAAGCTTGTAGTTGATAGAAACATTCCCCGCAAAGCCGTTTTGCGGCTTGGCTGTTTGTTCAGGGCCCTGCAATTGAAAATCGTTGCCCACGGTAACGGAAAGCCGGTCATTTAAAAGTCGTTTGGTAAGCCCCACATTTAGATCTGTTTTATCTTGCTCAGTGCCGGTTGTGTAATCCTGTGTGGTGGCTAAATCAGCATTGATGTCCACTCCGGGAATCAGGTTGGAAGTTAATTTATTGAGTTGTTCAGACAACAGCCGGCTTACACTTTGCATAGCCACAAACCTGGCGCTGGTAGATCCGCCGCTGCTCGAAAAGGGATCTTCGCCTACAAACCTGTTCAGCAGTAAAAGGGCAAATACCTGCTTATTCATTTCGTTGGGTTCTTCGCGCAATTGAGCCAGCTTGGTTCTTACGGTTGACGTTACCGAAGAGGATACTTCATAGCTCTGCTCTTTTGGAAGCACAATATCAAAACCTATTTGCGGCTGAAGCAGTTCGCCTGTTAATTTGAGGTCCACCTCAAAAGGAAGCTTTTGTTTAAAAATATTTTGATTGTTGCTTTGTATCTGGCCCTGCACCAGATCAATAGGTGCGGTATTGGCAACATATACTGCCGTCACATCCAGTTGGCCCGATGTAGGTTCGCCTGTCCAGATAATTTTGCTGCCTTTTTGAATATTAAATTTTCTTTTGATGAAATTGTATGACAGGTTATAAGTACCATCATTAATTTCATACGTTCCGGTCAATGTCACTTTTCCGCTCGCATCTATTCCTCCGGTTAGCTGCCCCTCACCCTGTAATCTTAAAAAATCGCCACTGCCGGCATCCACAATCATATTGAAAATGGCTTCTTTGTCAATAGTTATATTCAATGAAACATCATACCCTTTGAGTGGCGCTTCCTTCAGGGAATCGTAAGGGGACATAAATAGCGAATCTTCCCTTGTTGCACTTCTGTCTACAAACCGCACAATACCTTTTCTTTTTTCAATGCCGACCGTATTCTGGGGCAACACTACGGTAAAATCTGTATTCTTATTAATTACAAGGTTGCCATCTACTTTAGGAAGCGCCGGGGAACCGGTAACTGTCAGATTGGTTGAAAAAATCATCTTTCCATAAAACAACTGGTTATTCTTGTTGGTTGAATTAATAGCCTGGAAATTATTGGCTTTTATCTTTAGGTTAAATGTGTAATTCAAAAAGTCTTTGGAATTTACCATTCCATCTAACACAATGGTGTTGTTGGTAGTATCCCTGATGGTAAAGGTATTCAGGAGGATGCCTTCGTTGTTAACAATGGCAATTGCTTCATTGTCTACTTTGAAAACACTATTGAGGCTGGCCACGTACACAGCAGTATTATTAAAATGGATTTTTCCATCTACATTCGGATTTTTAAGAGAACCATTCACAGCAATCTTCCCGTATAAATTTCCTCTTGCATTTTTAATGGCGCCATTGCTGAATGATTCAAGCGTTTTCATCTGCAGGCTCGTTAAATCTGCCACAAAGTCAAAGGTGCTGTTGGTTGGATCGACATTATAAGCGCCTTGAATTCTTACATCGTTTCCATTGCCTTCCAGCCTCACATCAGCTTGATAGGTATTGGCAACATTATTATTGACTTTTGCCGTGAACGTGCCAATCGTATCAGCATGAACGCTTAGATTAGTTACTACAAGATCGGTTGTAAAGGTGGGTTGGGTTCGTAAATTCTTTATGTTGGCATTACCGTTTAATAAACCATTTACCAAAAACGAATCGCTTTGAATAAATCCGGTAAGTGTGGAAATTTTAAAGTCCTTAAAACTAACGTTAAGTGGCGGATAAGCTCCCGTGCCCTGGCTGTTGATTACCAGGTGCTGATTGCCTTTGCTCAAGTCGAAGTTTTTTGCAATAATACTATTGCTGTCAATTTTGATTTGATTATCCCGGCTGATAGTCCAGGGGTCGTAATTGAGCAAAAGGCTGTCAGGACTCAATTGTATCACATAGTTATTTAAGGAAGACTGATTAAAACTTCCACGCAGGCGATATTTATCTTTTGATTTTTGGTCTTTTATATTGAGTGTGTAATCGAGATTGTTATGATGCAGGCTTCCGTCTAACGAAGTTTTAAAGATTGCCAGAGAACTACCGCTTGCAAATTTTTCTAAAGAAGTAGTAAATACGAGGGCGCTGTCACGTGTGGCAGCTTCAAAGTTCAAAGAGTCGATCACCATCGATCCATACACAATGTGTGGCGCTTTGAAATGCATCGACATGCCGCTGTCTGAAGAAAAGTTTCCATTTAGTACAACCGTTCTTAATTCATTTAGGTTCGGCAGAAATGCGTGTAACGTTTTATTGTCTATTATTGAGGCATTCACCGCAAAATTGTACGGAGCCACCGTTACCGTATCTTTTGAGGAAGATAGGGCGTAGTAAGGCTGAATAGATTGCTGAATAATACTTCCCAGTTGTGTGAGCTTATATTTTCCTTTTACAGAAGCGTTTAAAAAATCTGTACTTACTTCAATCGTTTCATTTTCCTCTGAACTTGTTGCCAGCAATGAAAGTGTATCCAAAGTAACCCGGTTGCTGTCGGTAACCAGGATAGAATGGGTTACGTTTAAATTTCCCGCAAGGTGATCAGGATCCAGGTTGGTAAAATCTGCGTTAATATCTCCGTGGTAAATTAGTTTATTGGCAGTAAGATTCAGCGGCAGGGTTTTAATGCTGTCGATTACTGATTTTAAATTAAGCGAAGGATATTTTCCGGAAAAGTTTCCGCTGCCATCTATTCTTGCAGTAAGGTTGGGATCGGAGAACGTAGCATTGATTGAATAATTTTTATTCGCTATCGTTCCGTGGGCCTCTATGTTGTGATAATTGTATTTGTTTAAAACCATAGAAGGAATCACTGCATTGAAAGTAGCATTCGCGGTTTTGGGATCAAGCCCTGAACCTTTTACTTTAAAATTTGCCGTAACGGCTCCTAATTTTGGATTTTTCATGAGAGCGCCTAATTGCAGCGATCCGGTATGTAATACTACATCGTACCTGGCTTTTGTTTTATCAGTAATATTTTCCAAAGTGCCATCTACCGCTGCATTGCCTGAGGAAGAGGTAAGTGAAAGATTTGCATACAAATTTTTCATTCCTCCTCTTATTTTTCCTTTGACCGAAAGAGCAGCAGGAAGAGCAATATTCTGAGGCAATGTATTTGAGGGAAGAAGCGATACAATATCTCTTTGGGAAGTTTGAAATTTATTGATATTGAGATTCGCGTATAGCGCCTTGGCATTGGGTAAGCCGCTGACAGAACCATTCACATTGATATCAGTGGCAGATAATCCTTTCAACACCAGTTTTTGAAAATTCATGTTATTAACCTCCCCTGAAATGCGGGCGTCTACAAAAAGAGTGGCATCTGCAGGAAGAGACGATGTCTGCGTCTTCAGTTGTGGCACAAAAGTCCAAAGATCTTTGATGGCTATTTTGCTGTTTTCCAGATCAATGTCGAGCCCCAATTTTCCCGGATCACTTTTCAGCGCTGCCAACGAGGGATATGAAATCACCGCTTCTTTTTTGATATCTGAACCGGGTGTTTCAATCAATAAATTTTTCAAGGAAACTCCGGTAGGGTTCATTTCAAAATCGGTGGTTAGCTTATTTAAAACAAAACCACTTTGTTCCTTCATGCTGGCTGATGCTACCGATGCACGAATGGTATCGCTACTGAACACAATATTGGATCCTTTTATGGAAAGGCCTTGAATACCTAAATGTGAAAAATCCATGCCTGACGGGGCTTTGGGTGCTGACTGGTCGTCGTAATTCACGTTCAGCTTATTAATGTCTACCTTGCCGGCAATGATTTTCATCGAAGGCGTTTCGGGCACCGATGAGACTGAATCCGGAGGCTTTACATCTGTTTTTTGAGAAGCGGTTTGTACTTTGATATCAGAATTATCTAAGAGTGCATCATCTAACGTTATTATGCTGTGTTTAAGATCGATGGTTTTTGGACGAACTTGTGCCTTCGCGATCACAAATGAAGTCTTTAAATGTGACGGTTCACTGTTGTAGGCCACATCAATATCTGACAAATTAATTTCCTTATTAAAGAGCTGCAAATAGTTATCCGGCTCAGCCGCTGCTTTGGAAACCGTAGTCTTTACGGGCTCTTTCAACGGTTTCAACTGGTTAAAATAACCGTGAAGGCCGCTGAGCGTTATTGAAGGAATATCGAACAGAAGATGGGATGGATCAAATTTTGAAATCTTTGTGTCGAAATGCCCGAAGGTGAGGTCCATATCATTACCAGTAAACAAATCTTTATAGATGATTCTTGTTTTGTTTACCAGTATTTCATCAATGCTCATTTGCAGCGTGGAAGTATCAGAAGAGCTTTTTTTGAGCGTATCGGGGCTTGAAAACGCATCTACAATAAATTGAAAATTAAAAACAGAATCAGGAGGCAATCGTTTTACTTTTGCCACAATCCCGTCAAGCGTAATCTTTTTAATGTCGATGTTGCTGCTTATCAGCTTCACCATATCCATTTTCACCTTCAGCTCCTTACCATAAAGCAGCGTGTCTTTAGAAAGGTCCTCAATGAAAATACTTTGTAAGGATAGGGTAGTGGGAAAATCAATATCCAGCTTGCCAATTGCAACCGTTGTGTGTAGCTTGTTTTGAAGATATCCTACCACTTTTTTTCGGGCAAAATTTTGGACAAAAGAGGTTTGAATTAAAATCAAAACCAACATCACCAGGAATAGAAGGGAGGCAATAATCCACAAGAAAACCTTTAATAGTACAGCGCCGACCGATTTTTTCGTTTTTGGTTCGATTGCTTCTTCCTTTACTTCCATACGGGTAACTGATTATTATTGACGTATCTCAAATTACACACCAACTTTATGCCTCTTTCGTATCTTCTTATGCAAGCCGCGGCCAAACGAAATACTGACGGAAACCGGAATTGTTCTTTAAATGGATGGTGCAACCGTGAGAGGTAGCTTTCTTATCAAAATAAAAAAATCATTTATTTGTCTGCTTACTGCAAAAAAAAATCTCCATTTTCAGGAGATTTTTTCTAAACAAAATTTTACAATTCTTATTTGTGGGTTTCGATTTTCTTTACAAAGTTAGCCTTCGGTTGTGCACCGACCAACTTGTCAACGACTTTTCCTTCTTTCACAAACAGAATAGCGGGAATACTGGTAATTCCGTAATTAACGCTTAGTTGTGGGTTTTGATCAACGTTTACTTTTCCCACGTTTACTTTTCCATCATATTCTTTTGAAAGTTCTT
Source organism: Ginsengibacter sp. (assembly GCA_051954975.1). Lineage (GTDB taxonomy): Bacteria > Bacteroidota > Bacteroidia > Chitinophagales > Chitinophagaceae > Ginsengibacter. Next base: position 102,288 of record JBQCHE010000006.1, read on the forward strand.
CTACCATAGGGCCTATCGCACGACAGGGGCCGCACCATTCTGCCCAAAAATCGATCATAGTTAATTTGTCTGAATCCAAAACTTTTTCTTTAAAGTTCGCGTCGGTATATTCCTGAGCCATAATTAATTTTTTTTATTTAAAATTTATTGATAATACAAGCTGCAAAGTTAAAGCCAATATCCTTTCCATGTTGAATTGTCATACCGGGATTATGTTAATTCTATTGTCACGTCACATTCCGGTCTGTGCTGCAGATAATTGGCCATTTCGTCATTCATTTCAAAAACATTATCCATCGTACACATGGTGAAGCGCAGATTGGAGATATCATCACAAACATGAATGCGCAGTCCCGAATTTCCCGGAAATTTCTGAAGATTTTGTCCGACAAAATTGATCATTTCCTTTGATACATCCTTGGGGTTAATGTCGATATTTAATTTTTTTGTATTGGTTTTCATCACACTCTCAAGAAGACAAATATTATTAATTCTGAAATCATAGGTATTGTATCGCGGCCTGAAGGCGCCCGAAATACAAAGAACCATTCCCGGCTCCAGGTAATGGGTATATTTCGCATAATCTTCTCCGAAAAGCATCAGCTCCATTTTTCCTGAATAATCTTCCAGGTGCATGATGCCAAACTTATTTCCCTTTTTTGAGATGCGATGCTGCGCTTCCGTCACCAGGCCTGCCAGCCTGAAGGCCCTGGAAGGATTTGGAAACAGGCTAATGGCGGTTTTAAATTCATTAAATTCCGCAATGGTATCGAATTTATAATACTTCAGTAAAAATTTAAAATTATCCAGTGGGTGACCGCTTAAGTACATGCCGATTACGTCCCTTTCATTATCCAGCAGTTGAACCAGCGGCCACGGCTGGCAGTCGGGAATAAGCGGTGGCGTTACATTATCCATTTGAAGATCGCCAAAAAGCGTGTTGGTATTATTGTTTCGCTGCGCCTGGAACTGATGGCCAAAGCGGATTATTTTTTCCAGCGATGTCATATTTTCTCCCGGCACGGTAAAAAAGAACTGGGCCCGGTGAAAATTATTAAAGCAATCAAAAGCGCCGGCATAGGCAAGGCTTTCGAGCGATTTTTTATTAACGGTTCTTTGGTTTACCCGCTTAATCATATCAAAGATGGAGGTAAAGAGGCCATGCTTTTCCCTTTCTTCAATGATGTTTTCGATAGCGGCTTCACCTACGCCTTTCATTCCGCTGAAACCAAATCTTATTTCGCCTTTTTTGTTCACCGCAAATCCTTTTTGCGATTCGTTGATGTCTGGCCCCAGCACGGTTAATCCCATCCTTTTACACTCTTCCATAAAGAAGGTTATCTTTTCAATGGCGCCTGCGTGATTTAAAACGGCAGCCATATATTCACTGGGATAATGCGCTTTTAAATAAGCAGTTTGGTACGCCACAAATGCATAGCAGGTAGAATGTGATTTATTAAAAGCGTATTGGGCAAATGATTCCCAGTCTGACCAAATTTTTTCTAATATTTTTTCAGGATGGTGTAATTTTTTGGCGCCCTCGATAAACTGCGCCTTCATTTTATCCAATACGTCTCTTTTCTTTTTCCCCATTGCCTTTCGCAGGATATCTGCATCGCCTTTGCTGAAGCCGGCTAATTTTTGCGAAAGCAGCATTACCTGTTCCTGGTATACCGTGATGCCGTAAGTATCTTTTAAAATTTCTTCCATTTCCGGCAGATCGTACACGATTTCCTGCCGTCCATGTTTGCGCTCAATGAAAGCCGGTATATAAGCCATTGGGCCGGGGCGGTATAAAGCATTCATGGCAATCAGGTCGTCGAACTTGTCCGGCTTTAATTCTCTCAGGTATTTTTGCATACCGGTACTTTCAAACTGAAACGTACCATTGGTATCTGCCCTTTGAAAAAGCTTATAGGTTTCTTCATCATCCAACGGCAGCGAGTCAAGTTCAATGGATACACCGTGATTTCTTTTGATGAGGCCGAGCGCTGTTTTTAAAATGCTAAGCGTTTTTAATCCCAGGAAATCCATTTTTAAAACGCCGGCGCTTTCGATGTTGCTGCCATCTATCTGCGTGAGCCATAGTTCCGAATCTTTTGAAGAAGCAACCGGTATCAATTCCATGAGGTCTTGTGGAGCAATGATTATCGCCGAAGCATGAATGCCCGTATTTCTGACAGAACCCTCAAGTATTTCTGCCTCATGCAATACTTTGCTTCGTATATCGTCACCGTTATAGATATCGCGGAGCTTCATAATGTTGCTGAGATCATCAGGCCCCACGCCATCTTCTGTAAGCGATTTCGGCCCTGTAACCGGGGCTTTCAACACTTTTTTCAGTGAAGTGCCCGGCCGGTCAGGAACCAGTTTGGCCAGCGCATTACTTTCTGAAAGAGGAAGATCCATCACGCGGGCTACGTCCTTAATGCTCATCTTGGCTGCCATTGTGCCGTAGGTAATGATTTGCGCTACCTGGTTTTTCCCGTATTTATCCACCACATAGTCCAGTACTTTTTGCCTGCCTTCATCATCAAAATCCGTATCGATATCCGGCATCGATTTACGGTCAGGATTTAAAAATCTTTCAAAAAGAAGATTGTATTTAATGGGGTCAATGTTGGTAATTCCGATACAATAGGCAACCACCGAACCAGCGGCTGAGCCGCGGCCGGGACCCACAAATACGCCTAGGTCTTTGCCGGCAACAATAAAATCGCTCACGATTAAAAAGTAGCCTGCAAATCCCATTGTTTTGATAGTAAACAATTCAAAATTGATGCGCTCCTCTATTTCCGGTGTAATGGTTTCGTATCTTTTTTTTGCGCCGCTCCATGTTAAATGATCGAGATAGGCTTCCTGGTTTTCAAATTCTTTAGGTACCGGAAAGTGTGGAATCAAAATATCTCTTTTCAAATCAAGCACCTCAATCTTATCGATTACCTCATTTGTATTGTCTAACGCGTATTGTAAATCATCAAAAGCCTTCACCATTTCCGAAGTGTTCTTCAGATAGAACTGGTTATTGGGAAAGGCAAATCTTTTATTCTTAATGCTGACATCATCATCCGTGAACTCGCGAAGGGCAGGAGTGGCCTGTGTTTCACCGGTATTGATGCAAAGCAGGATATCGTGCGCATTAAAATCCTTTTCATCTACATAATGCGAATCATTGCTGGCAATTACTTTTACATCATATTTTTTGGCAAACTTGAGCAGTACTTTATTTACTTTTTCCTGCTCAGGAATTCCATGACGCTGCAGCTCTACATAATAATCTTTTTGAAAAATATTCAGCCACCATTTGAATTCGTTCTCTGCTTCGGCCTCGCCTTTTTTCAAAATCGTTTGCGGCACCAGCGCTCCGAGGCAGCACGTAGTGGCGATTAATCCTTTGTGATATTTATGAATTAATTCCTTATCAATACGCGGGTATTTTGAATACATTCCTTCGATGTAGCCAAGAGACGTAAGCTTTGAAAGATTTTTGTATCCTTCTGCATTTTTTGCCAATAATATCTGGTGATGACGTGGGTCTTTTTGCTCCTTGGTAAATTGCTTCTGATGCCTGTTTTCGGTTATATAAAATTCGCACCCTACAATTGGTTTTACTTTTAAAGTGCCATCCTCATTTTTAAGTGTATGCGCATGTTTCACAAACTCAAAAACCCCAAACATATTTCCATGGTCTGAAATGGCGAGCGCCGGCATGCCATCAGCTATTGCCTTATTATAAAGCGATTTGATAGAAGCAGCCCCATCGAGCAGCGAGAATTGCGTATGAACATGAAGATGAGAAAATTTCATTCAGGTTAGAAGTTGTAAGTTATAAGTTATAAGCATTCACCATTCCAGCAAATATCGCCAAAAACTCTGCTGTCTTTTTCATAAAATATCAACATCCTCTGCTCATTTTTTTAAGATTTTTTTAAAGAAAAAATCTTTCGGAATTTTTTGCTTTTTTCTGTGGCGACACTTACCTTCGTCCGGTTCAGAAAATAAAATGTGAAGCGAATCGTTTGTTTTAAAAACTAAGCCTGTGAAAAACTAAACTAAACGCTTAATTTTTAATAAATGATAAATAACCCAATAGAATGAAAAAACCTGCATTAACCTGCCTTGCCATACTGTTTTCATGCTTTCTTCAATTCGCTAATGCCCAAACAGGCGTAAATGCGGTAAGTACGGCAAACTTAGGCAGCGATGCAAGTTCCTCACAAATTGACGGCATCTCCTTTACTCCTGATGGTATTTTAAGAACTACAGAAAGTGGTGGCACAAAGAGTATAAAAAATATTCCTGCTGCTGTAGTAACCAAAGAGGCGGCCATGCCAGCAGCAGAATCTCATTCGCTTATTGAAAAGCTTTCGTCACTTCAATATAAATACGCGATGATGATGGATGTGAATGTGGAATCTTTAAAAAATCTGACCTTACTGGGTTTTATAGATGATTGGTTTGGCACCCGCTATCGCTACGGTGGTGAAACTAAAAGAGGGATTGACTGCAGTGCACTCACAGGCGCTTTACTGCTCGCCGTATATGGATTTAATATGCCGCGCACAGCCCGTGAACAATACGAGGCTACCGAACACATCAGTAAAGATGAATTGAAAGAAGGCGATCTTGTATTTTTTAATACACGCGGCGGCGTTTCACATGTAGGGGTGTATCTTGACAATGATTATTTTGTACAGGCCTCATCTCACGGGGTCACGATAAGCAGCCTTGACGAACATTATTATTCCAAAAGATTTATTTGCGGCGGCAGGGTGGTTCAGGATAAGCTCGCAGATAATAATTAGGACTTACCACCACAGTTTTTAGAGGAGGGTATTTCAAAAACAAAAAGGTGACATCGTTGGCGCATTCCAAGGCGCCTTTTTTTTTATTAAAATATTTTCCGGCGAATAGAGTTTTATTAGCTTTCTTAAATAAATTCACACAGATATAGCAACGTGATGTATCAGCGTCAATTTATTTTATGCAAAAAAAATATCCCTTTTTTTTCAGGTCCACAGTTACCCTGTTTGGAGTTATCCTGTTTGTATTTGTGCTGTTCGAGTTGCGAAGCATATTAATTCCGCTGGCATTTGCTATAATGATCGCTATTCTTCTGAATCCTGTCGTCAATTTTTTGACCAATAAAAACATCAACCGGATTGTCGCTATTTCTATCGCCTTGTTGGTAGCCATTTTGTTTGTTGCCGGGGTGTGCTATTTCATTTCTTCACAAATTGTAAAGTTTACGCAAAACATGGATATGCTTGAGAAAAAGATCTCTCTTCTTTTTCACAATCTCCAGGTTTGGCTGCAAAATAATTACTCTTTGTCCATCAGCAGGCAACAACAATATTTATCTGAATTAAGCGAAAGCCTGAAGCCGCTAATAGGTCAAACGCTGGGCACCGTGCTGGGTACGCTGAGCGTCGTGTTTCTTTTACCTGTGTATATTTTTTTGTTTTTGTATTACAAAACACTTATCCTGAATTTTTTGTACGAAGTGTTTTCGCAAAGAAATTCTGAAGGCGTGAGCACGGTGTTATCACAAACGAAAAATGCCATCCAGAACTATATGATAGGTTTGTTGGTTGAGGCCATCATCATTGCGATTTTAAATACTACGGCGCTGCTCATTTTAGGCGTTCCTTATGCGATATTGCTTGGTATTATCGGTGCGCTGCTGAATGTGTTACCCTATATCGGCGGCATCGTTGCTATTATACTTCCTATCCTGATTGCCACCGTTACCAAAGATGGATTTTCTACACAGATATGGATCATCATTTCCTATTCTGTGATTCAATTTATAGACAACCATATCATCGTGCCACGGATTGTTTCTTCACAGGTAAAGATTAATGCATTGGTTACACTCGTGATTGTTTTGCTCGGCGGATCTATATGGGGTATTTCAGGTATGTTTCTTTCAGTGCCCTTTATTGCAGTGCTAAAGATAATCTTTGATCGTGTGGAGGGATTAAAGCCATGGGGAAAGCTGCTGGGAAGCGAGGTGCCGGTAGAACACAAAGGTATTATCTGGAAAAAATGGAAACGCCGCCGCAAGGCGGTTTCGCAAGCCTGATTGTGCGCTGAAGTTTAAACAGTAAACCAATAAATAATTCAATTTTATTTTCCGGAAATTATATGCAAAACGAGTTGGATAGATGGATTTGTTATTATCATTCCTGTAAGTTTTTTTAAATCTGCTCATTTAGTCGATGAAGGATTTTTATGAGAATACTGTATGTTTGTAGCAGGCCAATTCAAAAATGAATTGCAGCATGATTTCAGTAAAAAATGAATTCGGCTTTTCCAGTAAAATTTTAATTTAGCGCTCAGTAAAAAGTTCACAAATCTCATGCTGAGCTGACAAATCTTTAAACGGCGTATTTCTTTATTTAAAAATAAATCTTCAAAACAGAATGTCATTACAACGAATTTTTATTCTATTGCTGGTCGTTTTTGTAATCAGCAGTTGCGGTACCAGCAAAAACGCACAACATTCCGAAACTTCATTCGATCAAGGCATTAAGCAAATCAACCACGTGGTAATTGTCTATATGGAAAACCACAGTTTTGATAACCTCTACGGCGAATTCAAAGGCGCCAATGGTATTGATAATGCCCGGAAAGGAAACTTTATACAGGTAGATGAAAATGGGCAGCCTTATAAATACCTGCCGGAAATTCCACGAAACAACTCATTTCCTACTAACCTGCCCAATGAACTTTTTAATATTGACCAATACGTTCCAGCCGATAAAAAAACGCCTGATGTAACGCACCGTTTTTATCATAACCAGATGCAGATTGACGGAGGAAAGATGGATAAATTTGCCCTCTACAACAGTTCCAAAGGCCTGGCCATGGGATATTATAATACTGAAAAATTGCCATTGTATCCGTTTGCAAAACAATACACGCTTTGCGACAATTTTTTCCAAAGTGTTTTTGGTGGCTCTTATTTCAATCATGTCTATCTCATTTCCGCAGCAGCACCGGTGTGGCCCAATGCGCCGGAATCAATGGTTGCAAAAGTAGATGCTGATGGCAAATTGATAAAGGATGGCGCCATAACGCCTGATGGGTATGCGGTGAATACGGTTATTTCCAAAAACAAGCCATATCCGCCCAAATCGGATACTGCCAGTTTACTACCGCCGCAAACAATGCCCACCATCGGCGACCGGCTGAGCGATAAAGGCATATCATGGGCTTGGTATTCCGAAGGATGGGACGATGCAGTAGCCGGAAGGCCAAATAATTTTGCTTATAATCATGAGCCGTTCCTGTATTTTGCCAAATATGCGGAAGGTACCGAAGGTAGAAAGCATCTGAAAGATCAAAATGACTTTATCAGAGCGGCCAATGAAGGCACATTGCCTGCCGTCTCTTTTGTGAAACCCGGCGGTGGAAATGATGAGCACCCCGGTGGTTCCGCAGTATTTCCCTCTGAAGAAGGAGCCGTTAAGCTGATCAACGCGGTATTAAACGGGCCTAACGGTAAAGATGCGCTGGTTATTCTGACCTACGATGAGTTCGGTGGATTTTTTGATCATGTAAATCCGCCGGTAATCGACAGATGGGGCCCGGGAAGCCGCATTCCGGCTATTATAATCGGACCATTTGCGAAAAAAGGATTTGTGGATTCCACCCAATACGAAACTGTAAGTATTATCTCTTTTATCGAACACCGCTGGGGGCTTGAGCCGCTTGCCGAAAGGGATAAAAATGCCAACCCGTTCAGAAATGCGCTGATATTCAGATGATGAATATAGGCTATGGAAAACAGTTATGTATAGAAAAACGGTAATAGTAGTCTTATTAATAACGGGGCTGTCTATTGTTGGTTCTACTCCCTTTTATTCCGATTATTCGAAACAGGCGCCATCAAGCTCGCGCGAAAAAAAAATTCAGAATATCGTTTTAGAACAGGTGGTGTCTTTTCAGAATTACATTAAAGACACTTTCCTGGTTGTAATTAAGAGAGATTACGCCGACAGCCAAAGAATCCGGCAGGCATTTCTGAAATCAAGATTGCTGTACAAAAAATTTGAATGGGCTGCAGAATATTTTGCCGCTGATCTTACTGAACGGTTAAACGGCCCTCCAGTACAGGAAATTGAAAACGCCGATTTGCTGGATCCTGCTTATGCACGTGCAATAGATCCGATGGGCCTGCAGGTAATTGAAGAATCTGTTTACCCGCAATTCGATACTTCCGGAAAAAATGAGCTGGTAAGTGAAGTAACAAATTTGGTGACCAACACAGGCTACCTGGTTTCCTATTTCACCGATCACCCGCTCGCTGACTGGCGCGTTCTGGATGCCGCTAAGCTCGAAGTATTCAGGATCATTGCGCTGGGAATTTCCGGCTTTGACGCCCAACATTCAGGGAACAGTATCAACGAATGTGCAGCGGCACTCAATAGTCTTCATGAAGTTCTTCGTCTTTATACCGGCAAAAAAAACAACGCGCCTTTATTACAAGATATAACAACTGCCATTTCCTATCTGCACGAAAACCATGATTTCGACTCGTTCGACAGAGCCTTTTTTATTACGAGGTTTGCTAATAAAATCAGTGCAGGGATAGCTCAATTGGAGCAGGATTTGCCTGGTCGCAAAATCCGGTACAATCGTATGTTGAATCAGGAATCCCGCACACTGTTTGATTCCGGCGCTTTTAATGTGAATGCCTTTAGCCCAGGCCCCGAATATCATACGACGGATGCAAAAGTAGTATTGGGTGAAAAGCTTTTTTATGATGCCTCACTGTCCGGAACAGGAACCCGGAGCTGTGCTTCATGCCACAATCCCCGCCTCGCTTTCACCGATGGACTGGCAAAGCAGCGCGATTTGGATGACACAACAAAGTTTATTTTAAGAAACGTGCCCACGCTGTTGGATGCCGCTTTACAGTCGAATTATTTTTATGACATGCGGGCTTTAACGCTGGAAGACCAGGTGAGAGATGTTGTCGCAAATCCACATGAGATGGATGGCTCAATGGACGCGATTATAAAATATGTTTCAGCAGATACCAGCTATCACACTTTATTTGTAAGCGCTTTTCCGGGAAAAAATAAGGAAATCACTGCAAACAACGTCGCCAATGCCCTCGCTTCTTACGTGCGCAGCCTGGCAAAACTGAACAGCCGCTTTGATGAATATATGCGCGGTAATGAAAATGCATTATCAGTCCGGGAGCTAAAAGGGTTTAATTTATTTATGGGCAAAGCCAAATGCGCTACCTGTCATTTTGTGCCTTTGTTTAATGGCATCACGCCACCCAAATATGTAATGAGTGAAACAGAAGTATTGGGCGTGCCACGTTCTCAAAAAGATTCTACGATTGATCCGGACACCGGTTACTATGGTGTAATAGGAATCGATTCGTATAAATATGCATTTAAGATTCCTACGATAAGGAATATTGATAAGACTGCTCCTTACATGCACAATGGCGTATACCAGACTTTAGAGCAGGTGATGGATTTCTACAATAATGGCGGCGGTGCTGGCCTGGGCATTCATCTTCCGAATCAAACGCTTTCTAAGGAAAATCTTCATCTCACTGAGAAAGAAAAAGAAGACATCATTGCCTTTATGAAGAGTTTGGATAGTTAGTAAAAAGCAAGGATAAATTACTGCTTCAATTTCAAAAGCGGGCAACCGGGCTGCCAGTAAACGAACAAATAATACAAATCCTTATTTTCCTCCGATATCAGAAATAAGTAAAGGTCTGTGTGGCAAAGCTTCCGTCATCCAGCGTCTGAGTGATGGTACTAATCCGGTTTTTGCTGTCAAAAGTGTAGGTACTGACGATATTTGCAACCACGTAACCGTTTGAAGTTATTTTATGGTTTTTTACCAAATGGGCGGGTGTTGTTGATTGCACCGGATTGGTAAAAGGCATTGCAAATACGAGGTCAGGATAATAGTCAAAAGTTTCCACCTCGTTGTCTGTATCCGTTGTCTTCACCAGGTTGCCTTCGCCGTCATAAGAATAGGTGGTCACATTATTCATTATTGACTTATAAAATCCTTTCACCGTGCTCAGTTGATTATTTGCATTATAAATATATTTTTCAGAGCTGGTATCTTCCTCGTCATTATATTGATAAGTGCTATCTATAGAATGTCTGCTGTTTAGGAAAAAATCTTCATGAATGGAAAGCGCGCCCTTCAAATAAATTTCCATGGAATATTTACTATCCGATTCATAGATAAATAAAAATTTATTTCCCGGCACTTCTACCTGGCTTAAGGCTGTTATCCTGTTGTTGGCATCATAGCTTAAATTATAATTGGCCACGATGGAATCCCCATCAGAAGAAACAACCTTTTCGCTGTAGTTTTTTACTTTGAGAACATTACTGTTTGCATCTGGTTGCTTATCTTTTTGACAGGCAGCAAGAAATAAAGCGATGCCGAGTGAAAGCAGTGTGAGTGTTTTAGATTTCATTTTATTAGATTGATTGGTTTAAATTCGTACTCTAAAGTTCTAATAGCGCTGAATGGCCCTGAGCCGCAATACCTTTTGGGAAAGATGACACTTCTCAAAACGAGCGATTAAAACGATTTATTATTTTAGAACAAATAATTCAAAAGATATAAAGAAATTCAAACCCCGGCGCATACGCTCCGATATCTACCTCATCAACGTCACTGTTCCTTTCTTATTCTCTTCGTTTCCGTCTGCAAGTTGATAGCTGCACGTCCACATAAAAATATCAGCGTCCGGCATCCCGCCATGAAAAGTGCCGTTCCATCCTTTTAATAAATCGTTACTTTCAAATACCTTTTGCCCCCAGCGATTGTAAACCACGAACGAATAATGGATAATATTTCCAAAAATTATCGGTTTAAACACGTCATTTTTGCCGTCATTATTTGGGGTAAATGCATTGGGGATATAAAAGCCCAACATGCAATCTTTTTTTGAAATATTGATAAAGTTTTTTGCCACACAATTATTAGTATCCGTAACCTGCAGCCAATAGGTGCCGGGTTTATCAATGGTTATGGATGGGCTGGTGGCGTTATTGCTCCATAGGTAACCAGCGAACCAAGGTTTCGCCGCTATCACAAGGGTTCCATAAGAGCAGATAGAAGTATCTGCCGGTAAAAAACCGGATGGCAACTGAGCAATATGGGTAATTACAGTAGTGTCACTCCCGCGGCAACCATTTTCATCCTTCACAGTTACAGAATAAGTTCCTGTCTTACTAATCAATAAAGTTTTTCCGCTGCTTCCATCATTCCATAAATAAGAATCGAAATTTCCTGCATCTAATAATCTCGAACCTCCGGAACACAAAGTTTTATGATGATCAAGCATCACAACAGGATTTGAAAATAGCTTTACTACTACCGTATCTCTGGAATGGCACCCTTCGGTGGAGGTCGCATCAACCGTATAAACCGCGGCTGATTTTACAACAATGGAAGAAGCAGTTGAGCCGGTGCTCCAGGTATAAGATAAAAAAGAATTCCCTGCATTAAAGGTGACACTATGACCTATGCAAAAACTTGTATCTGCACCAAGATACAAAGGCATGGAGTGGTTTACCTTAATATGAACCGTATCATACGCAAAACATCCGGCAGTCTTTTCTGCTTTTACCGTATAAGCAATATCAGTCAGCGGACTGGCAATCACATCTGGGGAATTCGTAGAGTTGACCTCATAATCCGGCAGCCATTCATAATTTAAAAACCCGGGCGTAGCATGCAGTTGAATGGTATCACTGTTGCATTTAACCCTGTCCGGTCCTGCATCAAAAGGTATGGGAGGATGGGCATTCACAATAACGGTATCACTAATTGTAGCGCCGCATGCATCTGTAGTAGTTACAAAATATTTACCGGGTGCTGTTACGGTGAAAACTGAATCGACAGAGCCATCCTGCCATGTATAGGATACGAATCCATTTTTGGCATTTAATAAAATATGATTGTCCGGGCATATTACCGTATCAGGCCCCAGTGCCGGCGGAATGATTTGGTATGCTCCTACTAAAATAGTGTCACTAAACCTCTCGCCGCAGGTATTTGATGTAAGCACAAAATACTTCCCCGGCTGTGTTACTTTATAAACAGAATCGATGGAGCCATCCTGCCAGGTGTATGATGAAAGCCCTTTTTTCGAATGCAATAAAATTGAGCTTCCGGCACACATCACCGTATCAGCGCCGAGGTTAAAACTAATCGCCGGATATGGGTTAACTAACAAGGTATCGGTAAAAATATCGCCGCACACATCAGTGGCAGTCACATAATATTTCCCCGGCTCCCAAATGATCAATGTGGAATCAACAGATTCATCCTGCCATTTGTAGTTGGCAAACCTGTTTGTCGCATTTAATGAAAAATAAGTGCCTGCACACATTACGGTATCAGCGCCCAAATTAAGAATAGCCGCCGGATATTGCTTTACTGCAATCGTATCACTGAATATGCCTCCGCAGGCATCCCTGGTGGTCACAAAATAATTGCCAGGCTTCGTTACGGTGAAAACTGAATCAACAGAACCGTCCTGCCATTTATACGATGCATAACCATCGCCTGCATGTAGTAAAAGACTTTTGCCGGCACATAGCATCGTATCCACGCCCAGGCTTAGCTGTAACGGTGCCTGCAGAACAGTTAATTTTACCGAATCCTTTACCGTCCCACAACCATCCACAGCTCCATAAAGATATCCTTGCCACGTTTTATCAAAAGCAATGCTGAAGGTAGAATCATCTAACCGGTTAAAGAATTTTACTGCAGACGGGTCATAATCCCAGGAGGGTATTGCGCCGCATTCCTTATTCTTTCTTACCTGGATAGTAACAGGAGTATTAGCGCAAACAGTATCATGCGGGATGAAGATTTTTAATGAATCACAAAAGCTCACCTGCTTACAATTGGTAGAAATAATAAAGTTATTATTAAAAACCCCTTCAAAAGGCCGTGGGTCTTCTGCCAATACATTTACGCTTATGCTGTCAAACCAGGGCACGCCATCGTAAAAGGTTTCCTTTTCAACGAATGTGCTCAATGTATCCTTGCCGGTGCAGACGCTGGCCGTATCGCTATTGTGAAGCCTCATAAATTCAACACCGCTTACAGAAGTTACAGAATCGCCAAAGAAGCTTGTGATTATTCGTCCGCCATCGTCCATTTGTAAAAAGTTGGAAATCCACGATATCCCGATTCCCCTGTAATTGATCACCCGTTCTTTCAGGATCTGGCCGTTATTAAAATTTCCGAAAATGACATTTCCGTTATAGCCGGATAGGTAGTTCATTCGCGTATAGGCCGCGCTTCCGTCATCAAATACTGTAATTTTTGTGTTATAGGTATTGCTTGGATTTCCTGACCTTAAAAGCCAGGAACGTACAAAATCAAGGTCGGGTGTCATTTCTAATATGCCAAAATGCGTAACCATTTCAGGAGCTGTAGGAGTTCTTCCATCGGAAAAACCCTGACCGAATACCGCTAAATTACCATTCCTGAGCTTTACCATATTGTTTAGGTAAAAGACATGCCAGAAATCAGCGTGAAGTGACTTCAGAGTTTTAGTGGACAATGTATCGCCGGTGGAAGCATCCATTACGATTCCCAAACAATTATAGCCATAATTAATACCTTCATAAGCTCCGCGCCGGCCAATAAAAGTAACCTTTTGGCCAACGATATTTATACCGATAAACATAGGTGAATCACCTGTTGCATATCCTTTGCTCCAGATTACATTTCCTGACAAATCCATTTTAAACGCGAGCGCCTGTCGTGGAAAACCATAATGCCTTACATCCCCGGCTAAATACAAATCGCCGTTTGCGTCCTGTTTGCAATCAATAATATCAATGGAGCCGTCAGTAGTATCCGAATCCCACAACCTGCTTTTAAATGTCTTCTCCCAGATTAGATTTCCAGTAGAAGACACCCTCAGCATCATAAAGTCTGAGCGGCCGTTGTAAGGCATCGGAACATCCATATTACCCACCAGCAAAATACTGTTATCATTTAATTCGAAAGCCTTGTAAACATCCATAAACCTGTTATATCCTCCTTGTATAGACCTGCTCCAGAGCGTGTCGCCCTGTTGCGTACATTTTATTAGATGCCCGCTGGTGATATTTGTAGAAGGGTCCCAATCAAAGCCAGGTATCAGAACATTGCCATCTCTTGTTTTAGTAATAAAATCATTAGCAAACCATACTCCATTCTTTTTTTCGTACACAAGCCTTAAGCTGGTGTCCTGGCATTGAACTTTTGTTGTGGCTTCTTTGCTTATTGTTACTACTTTCTGATAATTAGTGCCCGTGATTCGTTGTCGGTTTTTTATAAACGAAGAAGGAATTCTATTGAAAGATGGAGTCTGCCTGTTTTGGTAAATATCTCTCAAGCTGCTCTGAGGCCTGCGGTTCATAATTGAATCTGCCTCTTTTAAAGCCTTTGGTATAGCAGATGTTGTTTGCGCCCGCGTACTAACAGGAAACAATAAAAATAACACCGCTAATAAAGTAAGCAGCTTTGACAAATGGAACATAAGGTGTTAAACAAACGGCTAAAATAAAGATTTATTTTTCTGTGTGGAATTTCAAATAGCTATTAATATCCTGCCAACAGCCATTCACGTAGCAGTTGCAACTTCAAAAAATTTTGAATTTTCTCAATCATCCGTGACAGTAAAGTAACTTAGGCCGGTAGGCAGGCAAATAAAAAAGGTTTTATTTTACGGATCATAAAAACAGGCACCCAATTTTTATGATAGGTTAAGGAGATAACCCCTGTCCAAAAGCTGTCATTCTGCCTATCGAATTTTCCTTACTCCCTCAATTTAGTTCACGTCAAAAGCTGAATCATTAATTTTGTATCGGCGCATTTGAAATGCCGCCGGGTTGCAATAAATATTTTCTGGTAAAAAATTCAATGGTGTATGAAGAAAATAGGGTTTTTATCTTTTGGACATTGGGCCAATCATCCATCCTACAGGGTCCGTTCGGCAAGCGATTCTTTACTCCAGTCTATTGACCTGGCGGTGGCAGCGGAGGAAATCGGCATGGATGGCGCGTATTTTCGGGTACATCATTTCGCACAACAACTTGCTTCGCCGTTTCCCTTGCTTGCAGCCATCGGCGCTAAGACCAGCAGGATTGAAATCGGAACGGCGGTGATCGATATGCGTTATGAAAATCCTTTGTATATGCTGGAGGATGCCGGCGCGGCGGACCTGATTTCGCGTGGACGTTTGCAACTGGGCGTTAGCCGTGGCTCGCCCGAGCAGGTGATTGATGGCTGGCGCTATTTCGATTACCAGCCGGCTGAGGGCGAGGATGATGTAGCGATGGGTCGTCGTAAGACGTTGGAATTTCTGGATAAATTGAAAGGCGCTGGGTTTGCACAGCCAAATCCGAATCCGATGTTTCCCAATCCACCGGGATTATTGCGTGTGGAACCGTATTCCGAAGGGTTACGCGAACGCATCTGGTGGGGAGCCGGCTCTAATGCTACTGCTGTGTGGGCGGCTGAACATGGCATGAACCTACAAAGCTCTACGCTGAAAGAAGATGAAAGCGGCAAACCTTTTCATGTGCAGCAGGCAGAGCAGATCAGGGCTTACAAGGAAGCCTGGAAGAAAGCAGGCCATCCGCGCGAGTCGCGGGTTTCGGTGAGCCGCTCGGTTTTTGCGCTTGTAAACGATATGGACCGCTATTATTTTGGAAACGAGGCAGAGCGACAAGACCACGTGGGTTTTATAGAAAAAAATAAACGCGCCATTTTTGGAAGAAGCTATGCAGCCGAGCCCGAACAGCTTATAAAAGAACTTGCCAAAGATGAAGCGATACAGGAAGCGGATACCCTTCTTTTAACCGTACCCAATACGCTGGGCGTGGATTACAATGTACATGTGCTGCAGTCTGTTTTGCAATATGTGGCGCCGGAATTAGGTTGGCGGTAAATTTTTTAAAGCCTGTAAGGTTTTTGAAAACTTATAAGGCTTTAAACTGTAACTTCCTTTTTGATAACTGATAAGCTTTTAAACGAAAACTGAACGTTGCCCATAGCTAAAGTATGAATCTGAAACGATTTATTTTGCTGCTTTTTACCGGTTTTGTTTACGGAACTGTGATGGCACAGCTATCGGAACAGGAAGCCAATCTGAAAGCTGCTTTTATTTATAACTTTACCAAATACATTGATTGGGGAAATTACAACGACAGGAATGAGTTTGTGATTGACGTTTTGGGTGATACGATCATCGCCAATTCTCTGGAACAAATAGCAAAAGAGAAGACGATAAATGATAAACCTATAGTGGTGCATGTTTTGGAAAATCCTTCCCAGGCTGTCGGTTGTGATATTCTTTTTATTTCAAAGAACTGTCGTTTTACTTTAGACAAAATATTACCGTTGGTGGGCAAAGGTGTGCTAACGATTAGTGAGCAGCCGGGGTACGCCTGGCACGGAACCGCATTTAATTTTATCATCGTCAATAACAAGCTAAAATTTGAAGCAAACTTAAAAGCTATTTCGTCAGCCGGATTAAAAGCAGGATCACAACTGCTGAAGCTGGCTAAGATTATAGAATAAACACTTCATGCAGAACATGTTCAATCTTCGGGATATATCTATTAAAAACAAATTAATACTCATGCAGGTTTTCACCAGCCTGTTAGTTCTTAGTATTGTATTTGGCGTTTTTATTTTTACGGACATCAATTCCTACAAACAAAGAAAAGTGGAAAGCATGGTGAGCCTGGCACAAGTGATAGGAACAAATAGTATCTCCACACTTCAATTTGACGATCCGGACGCAGCCAGGGAAATGCTGCACGATTTGCATAATGTATCCCCGGAAATTATTCATGCCACCATCTTTAATAACAAGGGTGAAATTTTCGCCCAGTATTCCAAACCAGGCCTTGATAGCTTCAGGATTAAAGACGTTTTAAAGCAAAGAAAATTTCTTTTCAGCGGTGATGATCTTTTTGTAAGTAGCGCGATAACGAACAATAATGAGGTAATCGGTAAAGTTTACCTCGATGTGGAATTATCCGAATTGCAACAAACAAAGGCATATAAATTGGAATTGGCTGCCGTCTTATTAATTATTGCATTATTGTTTTCTTTCCTCGTGGCATTAGGTGTTCAGACTTATATTTCCAGGCGGCTGCTCAAACTCGTAGGCACGATGAAAAGCGTAAGCGAGACAGGCGATTATGCCAAGCCGCTGTCAGACGACGGAAAAGATGAGATAGCCATATTAATACAGGTTTTTAATAAACTAATGCAGCAAATTAAAGAGAACCAGCAAAAGAAAGATGAATTTATTGGTATTGCCAGCCACGAATTAAAGACGCCGCTTACAACCATAAAGGGCTATATTGAAATGTTGAATCTGATGGAACAGGAGCCTACAAAAAAGCAGTTTGTAGAAAAGGCGATGTTGAATGTAAACAAGCTGGAACGATTAATCAGGGATTTACTGGATGTTTCCAAGATTCAAAGCGGACAACTGCGGCTGGAGATGAAGGAATTTAATATGAACGATCTTTTAACAGAAACGGTCAATGCCGTTCAGATGGTTTCGTCCCCCCGGATAATCCGCGAGGACAAACTTGAAAATGAAATCATCTATGGCGACAGGCAAAGAATAGAACAGGTTTTGCTAAATCTGTTATCCAATGCTGTTAAATATTCGCCGGGAGGAAATAAGGTGATTATCGATTCTGAAAAAACGGACAAAGATTTGCTGATAAAAATAAGAGACTTCGGTATTGGCGTTACAAAAGACGAGCAAATGCATATTTTCGAGCGGTTTTACCGTTCCAAAGATACGTCTGTTCATTTCTCAGGTTTTGGACTGGGACTATATATTTGCAGGGATATTATTACACGGCATTGCGGTAAGATTTGGGTAGAGAAGGCAGAACCTGGTTCCATTTTTATTTTTTCTTTGCCTTTAAAACATTCATTCAAGACAGAGCAAACGGAAGCATAGCCTGGTTTTACCAGGAAACTCTTAAATACATTTTTTATGAATAAAATTCTTGTAATAGATGATGATCTTGATATCCTGTCACTGGTGAAGATCATGTTAACTATGAATCATTTTAATGTAGAAGCCATTTCAAGATGGGAGGAGATTGATACCCGCATGCACGACTTTAAGCCAGACCTTGTTTTGCTGGATGTGTCTCTTGGCGACGCAGATGGCCGTGATATTTGCAAACAGATGCGAACGGCGAAGGAAACTTCAGCAATTCCGGTGATACTGTTTTCCGCAAATGCAGAAATGGGCAAGTATATTGATGATTGCCGCGCACAGGCCTTTATTTCCAAACCTTTTGAACTTTCCCATCTTATAAATACGATTAAAACTTATTTGAATTAAAGGCCGGCACCATGTTTTAGCACTGCCTTTTCTTTCATAGCGGCCGGCACCGAAGGTCAGACCGCGGTTACAGGGCTATACTATGGCAGCAGTAAATGAACAAATATGCCGGATTCTTATTTTCTTTTAATTCAAACATTGCCCGGCTACCTTTATCCAATAGTATATCTTCACTCTAAAGAAATACACGCTATCCCTTGCCCTTTGCGTCACGCAGACCTGGCAAAATCCTGAAAGCTACCGAAAGAGCGATGGTGTCTGTCTGCCCGGTAGGCAGGTTTTACTTGAATTTAGCGAAGCGATCTCGTAAAAACATACAGAACATTTTAAATAAAAAAAGCCGGTAATAACTGAAACCACTTTCTTTGCCTTAAATAAAGTACATGGACTCAATTCCACACCCTTCTTTTTTTATTGATTCAGCATCCGTGGATATCATTCGTCAACATACAGCAGAAGCGGAACAAATGCGGTCCCTACATCCCAGGCAACTGGACGTGATTTATAAAAAGCACTGGTTTAATTTGTTCGTGCCCAATGAATATGGAGGACTTGGGGTATCACTGCCTGAAGGATTAAAAACAGAAGAATCGCTGGCGTGGATTGACGGCAGCGTAGGTTGGACAGTTACACTCTGTAGCGGCGCCAATTGGTTTGTTGGCTTTCTTCCACCAGGCACCGCGATAAGTTTGTTCAATTCTGAAAAAGTATGTCTTGCAGGAAGTGGACGCTCTTCGGGAATTGCCAAAATGATAAACGATGATGAATACGAGATTTCCGGCAGCTGGCAATATGCCACCGGGGCCGCCCACGCCACTGCGTTCACCGCCAATTGCCACCTGGAAAAAAAGGGTAATCTTCTCCGGGATGAAAATGGCAATGCCCTCGTAGCAGCATTTATTTTTCTAAGAAGTGAAGTGAACATTAATGAAGATTGGAAAGGAATGGGAATGATTGCCACCTCCAGCAATAGCTTTGAAGTAAGCGCGCTAAGAGTCGACAAAAACAGGCGCTTTGCAATTGATGAAAGTAAAACCGTGCTGCCGGATAAAATTTATCAATATCCTTTTCTGCAATTTGCTGAGAGCACGCTGGCCGTAAATATGTCAGGTATGGCGATTCATTTTATGGATTTGTTGGAACAACATCTTAAAGAAAGAAGCTTATCTGATCATTTTACGGAAGATCGGCGCCATTCGCTTTTGCTTCGGAATGAAGATGCAAAGCACAAACATCAAACTGCAAGGGAGTGCTTTTACCAGGCGATTCAAATCTCATGGGACGAATGGGATCAAAGTAAACATTTTGCCGGGGACATTTTAGAAAAGGTAAGCCAGGTAAGCCGGCATTTATCCGCCACGTCAAGGGAAGTAGTGGATGAGCTGTTTCCCCTCGGCGGACTTGTTGCAGCCGATACTGCTTCAGCAATCAACCGTGTATGGCGAAACCTGCATACGGCCTGCTTGCATCCTTTGGTGCTGGGATAAAAACGTAGCGGTCGGCACCGAAGGTCAGTCCACGGTAAGAATGAACCATATTTTCTTTTTCAACAAGTTTCTTTTAATTCCTGAACGGCTTTGTAACTTCAATCATTTCTGATGGAATGGTGATACTAAAAATTGTCCATTTGCCATAAACTGAAGTTACTTTTAATTCGAAGCCCAGAAAGGCGATAATGCTTTTTACAATTGACAAGCCAAGACCATACCCTTCACTTTTATCTTTTCCCGATTTAAAGCGGTTAAATATGGATCCCAACTCTTCCTGTTTTATGCCGATGCCGGTATCTCTTATTTCCAAAACATAAGGCTCGCCCGGAACATAGTGGTCAAGCAAAAGAATGGAACCTTTTTCCCGGTTATACCGGATTGAATTATTGATGAGATTATACAACAATTGAAAAAACAAATCATGGTTCACTTTTTTCGCCACGATGTTAATAGAAATCTGGTTGGTAAAATGAAGGGATTTTGTTTCCAGCCGGACAGCAAGTTCTTCCATTATTTCAGAAGTCAGCTCGTGAATATTAACCGTATCGGATTTGACAAACTGCTCATTTTCGATGCGTGAAATGTACAACAGTGAATGAACAATTTTTTTCAACCGGTTTAAAGTCTTCATCATGGATGAAATTTTTTCCTGTTGTTCTTCGCTGATATTTTCTTCCATCATCATGTTCTCCACATTGGTTTGTAAGATGCTGATCGGAGTCATTAATTCGTGCGAGGCATTGGAAGTAAATTCTCTTTCTTTATCAAAAGCTTCATGTATCTTTTTCATCAGGCTGATAAGCGAATCATCCAATAATTTGAAATCAGTGGTAGAAGTTTTTATCGGAGAAAGTTTTTCTTTGAAAGGAAATTTCCGGTGCAATAGTTTGGTTTGAATGATTCTGCTTAGTGGCCGTAGCAAAATGCGGGTATAAACCAGGTCAATTACAATGCTACAGATGATGAGGGCAATTAAAATATAGAGTGTAAACCGCTGCAGCAGCTTATTGTACTGGCTGATGGTGGCAGTGGTTTTGCCAATCTCAAGAATGTATTTTTTATTTTGAGTATTTATTTCATGAAGAAGAATTCTATAGTTTAATGTATCCTCTCCAACCACGCGTTGAGAAGTTTCAATAGTATCCCTGACAGGAGTCTCTTCTGCCGGAAGTAAAGAAATATACTCTTCTTTTAGCATCGTATAGCTTGCAAAAGCGCTGTCACCCTGGAGATAATAATCCACTCCATTTTCAGAAATTACTGCAAGTACTTTTTTCTTTTGCTGGTTCAGGTAATAGTTGCTGTACTGAAAGCTGGCATAATTAACGAGAGAGGGCAATAGCAGTACAAAAAGCACTACTATCAATAATTTTGAAAGTGTAATAAAGAGCGTAAGCTTAGTTAGCAGTTTCAAAATAACTTACATTTTTATTTTATAACCGATTCCCCGCAAAGTCTGAAGCCAATCTACCGGGCCATGCAAGACCATCTTTTTCCTGATATTTTTTATATGAACATCAATATAATTAGAATCATAATCGTCATCTGAAAAAGATCCCCAGATATGCTCGCTCAATTGAAGCCTTGTTAGTGGCCTGTTTTTGTGAAGAATCATATAGCTCAACAGGTCAAATTCTTTTTTTGATAAATCAATTTCTTTTTCTTCAATTTTTACAACACGTTTATTCAAATCTATAGTAAAAACTCCCAATTCTATCATGGGGTCGTTATTTCCCGATTTACGTCTTGAGATAGCCTGCATCCTCGATTGCAATTCAAGCAGCGAAAAAGGTTTAGGGAGATAATCATCTGCACCAAGGTCTAATCCTTTTATACGATCTTCAAGGTTGCCCCTGGCGGTAAGAATGATGTACGAAGCTTTGGGGCACATTTTTTTTGTTTCATTAAGCAGTTCCAGTCCATCATTATCCGGTAGTCCGAGATCAAGAAGAATAAAATCATATTCATTATCGATCATTAATTTTTTTGCGTCTGCTGCCGTAAAAGCTTTATCGCAGAGATAAAAAGCTTTTTCTAAAAAAAGCTTGATTTCACGGGCTAATGATTTTTCATCTTCGATGATTAATACTGTCATGGCTTTAGAACTGGTAATAAAAGCTAAAAGTAAAAAAGGAATTTACATTACCGGTGGTTGTTTGCACATGATTACTTAACAAAGACAACTGGTAAGCGGCTTCTATTACATAATTTCCGCGGTTATAATCCAGGGGAAGTTTAAAATTATAAGACAAAAGATTAAAAGCGGTTTCCTTAGTCATTATGGTGTCCGCATGATTGGAATTGGGACGTCCAAAAATAGGTATCGGTAAATTCCCCAATAAACTATCACGAATTTTTTTCTGTTTGATATACGACTGGTAAAAATGCTGCGTTCCGCCTACCATATCTGCTGAAGGCGTAATAGTAACGACATCTTTTTTGCCAATACTAAAAAGAGAAATCTGTTTGGATATGGCGGTAGTTACAAAAGCGTCATTGGTCTCTCCAAATGCATAATCACCCGTAATGCTTGCCGTAATCCATTTTTCCCAGGAAAGTGACACACTTGCATTATCAGCATTTGCAGCCTGAAGCAAAGGTGAATTGGCTGCATAAAAACTATGGCTGTAACTCAAATCAGTAGTGAGATTTTTTGTCAGTTTAAAATTCACGCCGGCGCCAAGACTGCCGGCAGAAAGTGTAGAACTATTGTCATTCAAAAGCTTATAAGTCTGGCCCGTAAAATACACGCCCGACGTAAGCTGGTAATTAAGAGCAACCGCCGCATATGGAATTTTTTCCGCTGCGCGTTGCCCGTAGTAGCTTGCATCATTTGCATATACCGCAGTAAGAGTTAAGGTGGATTTGGATGAAGCGCTATCAACGGCAGTTGAATCAGTTTGTGCCAGGCAAAATTGACTGCATATTGCCATAGCGATAATAAACAAGATCGATTTAATCATAATTCAATTCGTTTAATGAAGTATTTTAATCACAGGTTTCACCACTGGTTTGATGACTTTAACTTTTGGAACTTTTACTTTTACTTTAACAGGAACGGGAATTGGCTGCCGGTGGGTCTTTGGCAGCACTTTAATTACCTGTACCTCTTGTTTGTCTTTTACATCTACAACTTTTTGTTCGGAAACTGGCAGAGTAGTGTCCTGGAAAGAATTCATGAGGGTTTTGCTGAAAACAATGTTGGGTTTACCTCCGCTTGCCAATAAGACTTCCGGGAGAAAGCCAACAAACAACAGCGCCATCACGCTTTTAAAAATTATCGAACCTTTCATTAGTTTAATTTTAAAAACAGGTTTTGCAATTTACAGCAAAACCTGTTTTTAGTTCTTATTGAATGTGAACTCCTACTCCGGCATGGGTTTTTACCGAAACAGGTACTTTTACAGCATGCGCTGCAGCAGCGCCGGCTTGTATTGTGTTTGCAGAGGTAGCTTTTATCTTTTTGCCTGAACGTTTGATTTTCTTAACATGTGGTTTTATATTGCTATTTGCATTTGCGTTGACATTTGCTTTTACCTCTGAATGGGCAGAGCCTGATTCACTTTTTCCGTCAGAAGCAATACTGCTGATTAACTTTCCTTTTTCTTTTCCCTGAACGCTGGCATCCGATTTATCTGAGGCAATACCGCTAATCAGCTTCCCCTTTTCATTGGCAGTTGCAGATGAAGAAGATTGCTCAGCAGCTAATGCTTTACGGGCCTTTTTACCTGAATGCCTGTTTTTCTTAAGATGTGTTTTTATGTGGCCATTGCTATTTGCATTTGCGTTGGCATTTCCTTTTACCTCTGAATGAGCAGCGCCTGATTCGCTTTTTCCTTCTAACGCGATACTGCTAATCAATTTTCCTTTTTCTCTGCCCTGAACACTGGCATCTGATTTATCTGATGCAATACCACTAACCAGTTTTCCCTTATCATTTGCTGTTGCAGAGGATTTTGCTGAAGCTGCTGCTTTGTGATTCTCCTTTATTGTATTTGCCTGAAGACCGGCTTCAGAAGAAGCATCTGCTTTGGCTTTTACATTGTCCGATTTGATTTCAGATTTTCCTTTAATTGTTGCCTGACTGTTTGCCTGTGTTTGTGCAAAAGAAGCGGTTGCCAGAAACAATGCCGCTGAAAATAATAGTGTCGTTTTCATGTCTTTTTGTTTAGATTAATAATGATTACAAAGCAAACTTAGAAGCCGAAGATGAAGAGAAAATGAAAAATCAAAAAATTGTAAGTAGCGGTCCGCATCGAAGGTCA
This sequence comes from Ginsengibacter sp., assembly GCA_051954975.1. GTDB lineage: Bacteria > Bacteroidota > Bacteroidia > Chitinophagales > Chitinophagaceae > Ginsengibacter. Next base: position 126,440 of record JBQCHE010000006.1, read on the forward strand.
GACCGCGGTTAAAACAGTAAACTGATAAATTGATTGATTTTTTTATCTACGGAAAAACGATACAAGGCGCTTAACTTCACACCTTCCAAAAAATATTTATCTACTGGGCTTTACAAGCTCAGGATGACAAACAGTGTGGCGGCGATTCATCTTCTATACCAGCCTTCTGCCCTTCTAAGACTCAGAACAGGCTAAGCTCAGGCGGGAATTCAAACTATTCTGTTCTCAAGCTGTCCGCAGGATTAACCAGCGCTGCTTTTGCAGAATGAATCATCACAGTAATTACTGCTGTGAATACAATTACCAAAGCAGACAAAATAAAAGGAAATACGGATAAACCGGGATTGTAAGCAAATATATTAAGCCACCTGTGCATAAAATAAAAGGCGACCGGAAAGGCGATCAGCGCTGCAATCAATGCCAGCCATAAATAACCAACAGTTACCAGGCTCACAATCTGTGCTATGTTGGCGCCCATTACCCGCCGGATGCTGATCTCTTTTTGTCTTTGTTGCGTGGTAAAAGCCGTAAGGCCCAGCAATCCCAGACACGTAATTATAATAGTAAGCAGGGAGAAGGCAGCAAATATTTTTCCCCGCTTCTGATCAGCAGCATACTGCGAATTAAAATCTTCGTCCAGGAATTTATATTCAAATGGAAGATTAGGAAAATATTTTTTCCAGGTATTTCCTAACTGTGCTATGGAGGATTTAAGATTTCCGGTGCTCATCTTTAACTCGATCATGTTGCCGTTAGGCCCATAAAACATCAGCAAGGGCGCGATGGGATTGTATAGCGATTCCTGGTTAAAATCCTTTACCACACCCACCACTTCCAGGTAATTGGAAGAAGTGTCTCCCGGAAATTTTACCCGTTTGCCGATGGCTTCTTTCCATCCAAAATGCCTTGCCATGGCTTCGTTTACAACAATGCTATGCGCTGTATCGGAGGGGCCGGAAAAATTGCGCCCTTTAACTATCGGGATATTTAACGTCGGCAAAAAGTGTTCATCAATGGCATAACATGCAATCCCCTTATCTACATAACCACTGTCTGTTTGAATGCTGAAAAGATTAAAGTTGATATTAGGATTGCCGGGATAGCCGTATCCTGATCCTACCATCTTTACGCCGGCTACACTTCGAAAATCATTATTCATCGCATTGATCTTACCCCGCTCGTCCTGCCCGGTATTTACCGTTACCACCATCACCTGGTCTTTATTAAAACCGACATCTTTATTTTGCAGGTACGAAAGCTGTGAATATACCACCCAGGTGCATATCAGCATGACCATGGAGATGGAGAACTGCAACACAACCAGCGCCCGCCTTAGGTTGATATTGCCAGATGCTTTTGACAGCGCACCTTTTAATATGCTTACAGGCCGGAAAGAGGAAAGATAAAAAGCAGGGTAACTGCCTCCTGCTAATCCGGTAAACAACCCGATACCCAGCAACAAGAAAATGTTGAAAGGTTGAAATAAGGTGGCCAATGTAAATTCCTTTCCCGACAAAGCATTGAAAGAAGGAAGCAACAGCATGGCCAGCAAAAAACTTAGCACTACCGCCAAAAGTGCCGTAATAATGGATTCTCCCAAAAACTGCAACACCAATTGTTTCCGGGAACAACCCGTAACCTTGCGTATGCCTATTTCTTTGGCCCGGCGTGCCGACCTCGCCGTAGTAAGATTCATATAATTAATGCTGGCGATGAGCATCATAAAAAAGGCGACTGCCGAAAATATCCAGATATACGACATGCTGCCGAGTTCTTCGGGCTCCCGTTCAAGGTTGGAATGCAAATGAATATCTGTTATCGGTTGGACGCCATAATGCATCTTCACATTGAATTGAGCAAAAATTGGCGCCATGTATTTTTCATACATCGGCAGCAGTTTTTTATTAAAGGCCGTGGCGCTCGTTCCCGGCTTCAGCAGCACATAAGTAAAATTGTTGAAATTACCCCAGCCGCCATCACCTCCCTGGTTTTTAGGGATTGTTGACCATGAGATCAGCATATCAAAACGCAGGTGAGAATTATGAGGTACGTCTTTGATAACGCCGGTTACTTTATACACGTCATACACCGTGCGAAGTGTTTTTCCAACCGCGGAAGTGTTTTTGCCAAAGTATTTGTCAGCAAGCGTTTTGGAAATTACGATACTGTTGGGTGCTGTGAGCGCTGTCGCCGCATTACCTTCAATAAACGGAAACGTGAAGATTTTAAAAACCGTACTATCGGCATAATAGATCTTCGTTTCATAAAAATTATTTTCGCCGTTTTTAAACAAAGTGCGTTCCCTGCCCATAAACCTGGCCGATTCTTCCACCTCGGGATAATCTTTTTTCAGGGTTTGCGCAAGAGGCGCCTGCGTCAGCGTCCAGTTGGTATTCTTATCGCGTTCCTGGATATAGGAAACAATCCTGAAAATGCGATCTGCCTTTTTGTTATAACGGTCATAGTTCAGTTCATCGCGCACATAAAAGATCAGGAAGAGGCTGAACGTAATGCCGATAGTAAGCCCTAAAATATTCAGCAGGGTGTACCATTTATCTTTTTTGAAATTGCGCATGGCAATCAGCAAAAGATTTTTTATCATATGGGTCGTTTGAAGGTTTTAAACAGTTATAAAAAAGCAGCGTCATTCCTCATTTCTCACTTGCACCAAAGTGTTACGTTTTGCCCGGGGTTTTAGTTACATCCCTATTCAAAATGCTACATCCAAACATTCAATATATTTTCCCGGCCAAAACTGCCAGTTAATAAATCAACCGTTATGCCATTTGCTAAGGCATTGTCAATAAACGGTTTGTAAAAAAGGCCGCAATAAAAGTGTTCGAAAACGAACACCTGCCGAACGGATATGATGCAATAGCGGTCAGCCCCGCAGGTCAGACCGCGGTTAAAACAGTAAACACATAAATTGATTGATTTTTTATTTAGAGAAAAAGTGAAAATAGACAGTAGAAAGATTATTTAACATTGATGAACGACACGCGTTCACTCCAAAGAAATCCGAAGCAGGAATACCTCTCCCGGAGAAATGTTTGTAATTTCCATAACAACATTCCTGCCTTCAATAGCAGGACACAAGAGGTATAGGTTTTCCGATACAAAGATTAGTACTCTGTTTCCGGCCTGAAATCTTTTTTCCTTAGCCAGCCTTTAATGGGCTTTCCATCTGCGCCGATAAAGATCGCGTATTGGAAGTCGCCGCTTTCTTCCTTGAGGGTAAGGGTGGCATCGCCGGCCGTCAGGTAAACGTCACTTCTTTTGTTGGTATCGGGGGCATTATAAAAATAGGCGTCTTTTAAAATCGCATAGGTGCCGCTATGGCGACGGTAATACTTATTGGTAACAGGTGTGTTTTTTTTAGCGGGCTTATGGTTTGTATGGGCGATAGGCTTATCCGACTTTTTGGGTGGCGTTTTCCTGTGTTCTTTTATTGTTTTATCGCTGCCCGGGATAACAGGAGGAGTTGTGGCCGGATTAGTATTGGCCTGTAATTTATTGTTGTCGACATTTGTAATAGTTGCCGGCGGAACACGCTCACCGGGCTTTAAAAGTTTATCATAAGCTGCATAGCCACCCAGCCCAAGGGCCACGATAAACACCAGGAAAAAAAAGGATTTTGACACGCCGTTTCGCCTTGCAGCCAGGGAGCGTTGGGCTTCTATCAGTTCCCGGTCGCGGGTTTCAACAACATATTGCAGCTCTTTCACCAGGTTTTCCTTTTTGGCAAGAGCAGCTTGCAGTACAAGAATTTCTTTTTTCAATGCAGGCTCATCTGCCGCCGGCTTTGCCGGTAGTGCCAAAATGTTATTAACGGCTTTTTTCCTTTCGTCACTGATGGTACCCCGCTGGATAAATTCCTGCAACTCGCAGCCGCTTGTAAACCGGTTGGCAGGGTCTTTTTCGAGGCATTTATAGATCATGCTCAGCAGCCAAACGGGGATCTCCATTTCCCTTTGCTGCTTATCGGCGCTCCAGTCTGCGGGCAGGGCGTTGCGCCGGAGTGTGATGATATCAGGTGGCAATTTTTCCATGTGAGCCAGCATCACTGCATTGCGCGCCATCTCTCCCTTATTGCCAAGGGGAAACGGAACATTGCCGGTGAGCAGTTCAAACAAGACAATTCCATAACTGTATACATCTGTTTCCGTAAGGGTTTCACCGGTATTTTGTTCCGGTGCCATAAACTCTATAGCTCCTGCATACCGGATGCTGGTGCGCCGTTGTTCATCAGACATTACTGAGAGTCCAAAATCCAGCAGCACATAATTTCCTGTGCGCTGGTTGAATTTTACATTGTTGCTTTTGATATCTCCATGCTTGATATTGGCGCGATGGCAATGTGCCAGCGCATTGGCCAGGTGGTCCGCTACCTTCAGCACTTCTTTTACGCTAAAAACCGGGTCATACGGAGGTTGCAGCAATTCGCCAAGGTCAGGTCCTTCGATGTATTCCATTTCAATAAAAGGAAGATTGCCCGAGCTGGTGATGCCCGATGCGATGATGCTTACCACATTTGGGTTGGGAACTTCGTTTACCCGCTTTAATTTTTGCACTTCATTGCGAAAGGAGATGAAATGTTTGTCGTCATCATTCTCGCTCGCGATAGGTGTAGGAAGAATCTTGATGGCCGTAATGATCTCGCCGGTTTTGCGGGCTTTATACACCGAGCCCTGCCCTCCCGATTTCAGTGCACCGAGATTTTCCAAACCTTCTGCTATGGTAAAAATCTTTGCCATCGTTATTCTTGTCCTGAATAAGTGAATTCTAATACGGCCATATCGCCCAAAATCACCTGGTCGCCTTCCTGCAGGCGGTGGCCCACTTCTATAGCCTGCATTTTTATCAATACACCTTCGAGGGTGCGCACTTTTACTTTATTGTTCGGTGGTATTCCGCCTTCATCTGCGAAAATCAAAAACGAATTGCTGTCGGCTTCCCACTCGATGTGGGCATGCTGGCGGCTGACAGCCCGGTTGCGCTCCGTAGGCCTGAAGGCAATCGCATTTTTTCTTACATAATTTCCGGCAGCCTGTACTCTTGATTCGCGGCCAATATTGATCCTTCCACCGGAGGAATCGAGCAGGTAACTTTCCTGCTCCGCTTCGCCGTTCAAAACTTTGATGAATGCGCTGCTTTGTTTATTGGTTAACCCTGATCTTTTGGTGGATATAAAAATAGCCGCATCCATTCCTTTCAACAGTTCGGCTTGTGGCGGAAACAGGTTGGTAAATGAAACTTCCAACCTGAGAGAAGATGACAGGCTAATGGCATAGTCGTCTGCGATCTTCTGCACTTCTTCCGTCTTAAATTTACCGGGAATGCCGGAATATACCGCAGATTCATACAGGTGTTTATCATATTCACTGCAATTGATAAAAAGGTATATCCCCAGTATATTCCCTCCTTCGCCTCCCTGCATTCTTTGCAGCTTTTCCTTAATGTTTTGCAACAGGATATGGCGGATGCTTTTTACGTCAGGTGTTTTTTCTTTAGATAAATTGAACATATCGATGTTGTTTTTTAAAATGAGTTAATGAATGTCATGGTCCGGTGGTCGCATGGTCAGGTCATTCGTTTTATCAACCTGCGGCAGCGGCTTTTTTAACGAATCAAAACTTTTTATATAATTGCTTTGCATTAACAACGGAATGATGTGCGCACCCGCAAGCGCCATGGCATCGCTGGAACCTTTTGTTCCTTCGATGCGAATACACACCACCACATGGCCCGAGTCGTTAGCCGCGGGAGCAAAAAAGACGTACCAGCCATCGTTGATATTTTCGCCTTTCACAATTCTCTCGGGCGTTCCGGTTTTGCCTGCAACAAAAATTCCAAACTGAGATTTTTTCGGAGCGCTTTGTTTCCTCATATATGTTTCAAGATCCTGTGCATACACCGGGTCGCCGGCAATGGCAATGCCTTGTTTGGGTTGCGTTGGATGGCCGTTCACATTAAGCACATACCGGGAAGGCATCATGATACCATCATTGGCAATCCCCGAAGCAATGCGTGCCACGGAGGCAGGCGTGGCCACCAGCTCGCCCTGCCCCCATGCCATACCGGAAATACCAAGTGCCCGTGTGCGGCGTATGTTGTTGGGATCGTACCGCTGCAAACTTTTAAATTCTGTTTCGCGCCAAAATTGTCTCCACTTTTCCTGTTGCGCTGTATTGTTATTGTCATTTTCAAAATAATAGCCGCCCACACCACGAAGGAACATACCTGATTGCATATATAAGCTTACCATCTGTTCCTGTAACTGGCTTTCATTGGCCAGCCGGATGAAGAATGAGTTGTTGGATTTTACAATAGCTTTCTCCATAGTGATAAGGGCCGCCTCGTCTGGTTCGGGTCCGTTCACCCTTATTAAATCCTTTGGATATACTCTTATTGTTTTTTTAGCCGCGGCAACACCGAGTTTGTTGAAGGCAGCCAAAGCGGTAACCAATTTTGCTGTGGAGCCAGGCTGGGTAGCATGCGTGAATCCAATATCAGTATTTACATTCCAGCCGGGTAATTTATTGAGTTCATTTTGCGGCAGCGTTAGTTTGTCCCAATCATTTACCGGCGGCAGTGGCCAGCAGGCTGAAGCAAGTACATCACCGGTATTATCTTTCATTACTACTACAGAAACCTCTTTCCTGTTTACGCTATCATCCTGTTGCAATGCGAGCTCAATCTTTGTCTGCAAGGCTGCATCAATAGTAAGTGTTATATCCCTGTTACGCTTTTTAAATTCTGCCACCTGGTTGCTGTTAATTCCAGAAGTGAGTAAATCAGCGAGCGCGCTGAAATCTCTTTTTACGACGGTCATTTCTGTACCGGATACCGGCAGGAATTTTTCTTCGCGATAGCGGTCGGCGCTCACTTCGTATTTGGCGATTGGCGCAGGAAAGCCCCTGAGCTCAGCTGCGTGAGCGTATTCGGCAAAATAACCATTGGTGCCACCGGAGAATACGCCGGTGTTGGCATCGCCGGTCCAAAAGAACAGGTATTCACCGAACGGATAATAGCGATCCTGTCTTTTATAAGAAAGCGATTCGATATTTTCAGGAGGTACGCCCATTGCGAGTAATGCCTCTTTCTGACTTTGCACCAGCTTCAGATCACTTGATGCCAGCAACCTGCCGTTCCTGTCGTAGATATTTCCTGCCTGCAGCCGGTTCATTAAGATGCTGATCCTTGGATTGTAACTGTACATCCTTGAACCGCTACGATCGGCCACCAGTGCCGGTTCTACGACCCATTTTTTCCGGTGGAGGGTATAGGCAGACACGTTGACAATCAATAACACGATAGCGGCACAGGCTGCAAGCAAGGCCGGCACAAGGTTTTTATCCTGCCTGCGGGAAATGTAAGCCATCTGCGCCTGCGTTCCCTTTAAACGCGATGCGCTCAGTAAAAAGCCTATCGCCACCATACTACATAAAAGTGAGGTGCCCCCGTAGCTGGTGAAAGGCAATGCTACTCCCGACAGCGGCAGGGCACCGGTAGAACCTCCTGTAATCAGTAGAAATTGAACAAATAACCCGATGCCCGCTCCGGCGCACAGGTAAAATAAAAAAGGTGGACCCGCCTGCCTGCCGATAATAATTGACCGGTGCAGCAACACAAGAAATAAAATAAAGATGCAGGCAATACCTACCCATCCGAATTCTTCGCCAATGGCAGGAAGAATCATATCGGTATGGGCTTCGGGAATCGTTTTGCCAAAACCTTCACCGGCTCCTTGTCCGGTTATGCCACCTGTAGCAATGGCCCAGATACCATTGGCCACCTGGTCGCCGCCATACACCTGGTTGTTCCATGGGTCAGACCAAATGGCTTTCCGGTCAACCAACCTGTGTATAGGGCCCGGTATTACTTTCGCTAAAATCGGAACCTGGTCGAGCAACAGGAATCCACTTACTACTACCAGCGCCATTATGGAGGATTCGCTTAATCTTTTTTTACCTATCAACATAAAAAGCAGCATTGCACCGACGGTAATACCGGTGGCAGTCCACACGTTTTTGAAAATCCAAATGCTAAGCGCGTACAGGAGCATGGTAGCAACTACTTGTATAAAATCGCCGCGCGAAAAAGAGAAAAGTATGATGAAGGTAAAACAGCAAATGATGGCCGGTCCCAGGTCGCCGATGATAAGGAACAATAAAATAGTGGCGATAATCGCAATGACAGCCCATACAAAAAATGATAGCCGCTTTCCAAATGATGGATATTCTGAAATAAACTTTTCATTGATGGCGAAGAAGCCTGCCAGGAAAAGGATAACCATATATTTTACCACCTCGCTCGGCTGAAATCCGAACAGGTTTACTTTAACGCCGCTGCCCTCCGGGCCGGTACCAAACAGGATGGTCAGGCACAGCAGGCCCATCGCCGCCAACGCCCACGGCCAGCCGTTTGCAGCGCTTCGTTCATTTTTAAAAATATACAGGCGGAAGAATCCTGAGTCAGGGGTAAACTTTTTGAGGTTGATGAACTGGAACGCCATGATGGCGCCCATCCCGATGCAGAAATAAATAAAGGTGCTCTTTACCAGGAAACGGTCTCTTAACGGATCCTGCAGGCTGAACAATGCAATAAATGAAAGTCCTGTCAGTATCATTACTACCGGCAATAGCAACTGGTCGGCGCCGGGCGAATGGATGGACAGGATAAGATGCGCCAGCAGGAAAGAAGCAAAAAATGTAATCGCAATCATGCGAAACCAATAAGTCACTTCCTCCGGCGTTCTTACAATAAAGGCTTTCTCTTTTTTCAGCGTATTAAAATCGGGTGTTGAAAAGAGTTTCATTGTATGCGGCGACTGTACAAAATTGAACGTAGCGCTTCCATGAAGTTTTTCCACACCCTTCGAAGGCCCGAATTCATAGCCTGGCTGAATAGGAATCAGGTCAAAAGATTGGTTTACTGGCAGGCCTGAGAACAAAAACTTCCCTGAAGCATCGGTGCGGGCATAGGCATTAAACGACAGCAGTTGTAATTTTTTTGTCGAGTCGCGGTAGAGCACTTTGCGGACACCATTCTTAAATTGTATCAAGTTGTTGTCGTCATCCGCTGCTCCGCTGGCATCGTCCTGGGGAACCAACAGCCGCAGCCGAAGCAAAGCGCCTTGTACCGGATCGCCGCTGTGATTTTTTATGGCACCTGAAATAGTGCCGGTACCTAATCCCACATCGGTTTGTGCAGCCACCTGCATGGGATGTTTTTTTTCTTTTTCAAAAGAAGTGGAATCGTCAGCAGAAAAGCCCAGCAAATTCCTCGAAAGTTGTACCCGCCTTTTAAAAGAGGCGCCGCCCTGCGAAAATGCCTGGTCTGCATTTACGAAATAAGGCTTCTTATTTAACGTACCTACATTGTCAATCTCTGTTCCGGGCATTTTTGCAGCGGCAACAGTAGCGGCAATAAAGGCAATATCTTTGGGATCTTCGAAATACATTCCTTTTTCCAACACCTCTTTCATCCTTTCCCCCGGCTTATCATCGTTCAGGTTGATCATGGTTCCCTTGGCCATACGTGTGTCTACTTCGGCAAAATCACGCTGTAACACCAAAAACATTTTCCAAAACAGGAATGCCATGATGATGCCAACAAGCAATAAACACGTACGTTCTGCATTCCTGTTTTTAAACCATGGGCCGGAGTTTGTCATACGTTACCTGGATTTTGTTGGGGTGAAGAATAGGGAGTCTTTAAATTGGCCTGATATCACGGAATCCTTAAATGCCACTTTATATTGAACCGGAATACGGCAGTTGATAAAGCGCACGTGCCTGAATGTGATATTGTTCTTTTGGATCACAAAGCCCACATCAAAATTTCGAAATACCACGCTGTCGATTACAATATTTTTAGCCGCGGCATCAATGATAACGGCCGGGCCCTTATACAAGCTGTCGGCCACGAACACCGCACCATTACCCGAAAGGTAAAAGCTGTCTTTCGATATAGCCAGCGGCGCCTTCAATCGGATAGGCTCGTTACCCGGTGGCAGCGAAAACGACCTGGATGAGTCGCTCACGTGCGCCACCAGTTGAGTAAGCGGTTCGTTCGGTTTCTTTTCTATGCTAAGAGGAACAGTTTTCGGAGTTATCTTTTTTTTGTTTTGAAAAGCAGCCGTAAGCGAGATGGCGCCCAGGGCAATCAAAATAATGACGCTGAACGCCATCATTCTGCGGTTTTTCTTTTTAGCCCGGGGCGATCCGGTTTCTGGCAAAACTTCATTGGTAATAGCAGGAAGTTCGGTTTCCGCTTTTTTCCTTTCTATAGCTATGGGCGCTTCCTTTTGCTTTGGCCAGTTATCGTTTTGTACGAGCACCACCGTAATATTATCATTTCCGCCAGCCTCATTCGCTGCGTCTACCAGGGCCTGCGCTTTGCCAACCATATCCTTTTCAGCAGTTAACACCTGCCTGATCCGGGCTGAAGGAATCATATCCGTGAGGCCATCGCTGCAGAGAAGAAGTTGATCGCCCGGAAGAAACGGCGATTCTCCTGTTTCAATAAAATCTTCTGCTGAACCGATATTCTCTTCGAACCCCAGGGCTTTGTTGATCTCGTTGCGCCTCGGATGATGCATGGCTTCCTCCTCTGATAATCTTCCGGATTCTTCCAAAAAGCCAACTACCGAATGATCGCTGGATAATTTCACCAAGGAATGATCTCTCAACAGGTAAATTCTTGTATCACCTACGTGAGCAAACCAACAAATATTGCCTTTTTTATCAACCACCACGCAGGTAAGCACGCAGGCCATTTGATCATTGCCCGGCTCTTCCTTTTTGGCCTCATTTATTTTTACATTGGCGGCAATAATGGCCTCGCGAAGCGACTCTATTACATTATCGCCGGAAATGTTCTCCAGCTTTTCTACTATTACAGTCCGGGCAATTTCCGCCGCAATATCGCCACCCTGGTAACCACCCACACCATCGATAACCCCGGCAGCCAGCAATGGTGTGCCGGCAATTTCGCGGGCGAAGAAGGTATCCTCGTTCTTCTCGCGGCGTTTACCCTTATCCGTTATGCCATAAAAATAGTCAGCCATTTTTATGAGTTTGCCTGATGTCAGAAAAATTGACCACCAGCAGCACAATGCTGATCAGTAACAGTCCTATTGCTAATAGTGAATCCATATTGTTATACTTTGAATATGTTGATGGATACGATGCCATTCAATACCATCCTCGAGTTCATGGGAAGTACCGTCCACACGGGTGCATCCGGGTAGCTTTTCGCTATCTCGTTCTCATTTACCAGCGTCTTTTCACCAAAGGATGCGATGTAAAACCGGTCAGCCGTTTTATCATAGCGCACAGACAGGTGAGGGCTGGATACCCAATCAGAGGGAACGCGGAAAACGCCCGGTTGATCAGGCTTTTCATCGCTACCAGATATCAGAAAAGCTTCCTCCTTAACGAGATATTCAATCTTTTTGCCCACATATTCTTTTTCCGGAACGGTGGCGTCGAGCCGTGCAAAGTAGCGTGGCCGGCTAGCGTCGCTTACGTCACCGGCTTCAAGTGTATCCTGCCAGGGCATTTCATAATAGCCATCGCTGTAATAGGTAAAGTCTTTTAATATTTCGTCTGCAATGTCAAAGGTTTGTGCAATACCGGTTTGGCGCGGAATGAAAGTGACACGCAGGTTTTCTTCTCCTCTGTGCACCTTGCCCGGAAGCAATTTCCCAATAAAGCTTTTATCACCTTTTTCATAATCGGGGTGAGACACAAAACGGAACACCCACTTGTTGGCGGAGGCCGTAACTTTCTTTCCCTTACGTCGATGCTCCTGCAATATGCCGTAAAAAGCCTTTACCGATTCTTTTATGATCAGGGAAAATATGCCCCTGTTGTTGTCCATAAACTTATTGTAATCAGGAGGGCTGAAGCAAATGATGTATTCATGGTAAAATATGATGCGGTCGGCAAAAGACAGTTCAGCGATGGATTCTTTAAATTTTTCAATGATATACTTGTATACAGAATCCGGCGTCATCGAAACCGTTTCGGTATAACTGGTTTCTTTTTTTAAAAACCAGCTTTGCACGCCGGTGCGTTGCCAGAACGTAGGTTTTGTAGTTGTGGGCATTGGCTACTCTTTTAAATCGTGATTACGATCGTGTCTGACTAAGAAAGCTTATACATAGCTTCGCCGCCATTCACAATATTTCCTTAAAATCTTTTGGAGTAGAAATTTTTAATGCCAATGCTGTAGTTAAAGTAAAACTATCTTCTATACGCAGATGGTGATTAAGGATTAACGTGTCCACGACACGATTAAAACGATTACTGAGAAATGAAATTAACAGAATATTTCTTAAAGGTTTGCGAAAGCTGCCTGACGGAAGTGAAGAAAAACTTAAAACTGATTGATCTGTTTGGAAGTAAACCCACAAATATCTACGACTCTTATTTTGTTTTTTTGGTCAGTACACAACGCCTGAAATGTGGACGGGAAATTCCATTCATTCAAATCAGCGACAAATACAAATAAACACGCGCATAACTTTTTGGTTATTTTTCTTTCAAGAGAAAAGTGACAAGTAAACAGTCAAGCAATAAATAGCCATAATTTTAATTTAGCTACGTCGGATAGCTTCATCTTTTGCAAGTTCTTTTATAAATTGATCAGGTTCTGCCGCATAACTTCTTCTAAAATTACCCGAGTGACCCCCGCACGAACTCCCATCCTTGGATCATTCTGCCGTGGGGAGCAAAGCTAAAATGCTGTTCACTTTCCCATTATTCAAAATAAAAAATCCTGCTTATTTATTGCTTTACTGTTTGCTTCGTGACGTTTTTTTTTAGCTTTCAATGCAAATCTTTTTTGGCACGGATTACAAGGATTTTCACGGATTGGAACTTTTGTGGAACCAATTTATCGGGCACACAGTATAGCATTTGCAGAGATTCCCGGGGAGCCAGGAATCGTCACTATACATTTCCTGGTACAATTAACCAGTTATGAACAGGATCAGCTAAATTGTATCCTATTTAATTAAACATTTTGTGCAATGCCGCCCATCACTCTCAAAAGCAGCACCGGAAAATGGATCATGGCATCGGCAATACTGGCTTCAGCGATGGCTTTTATTGATGGTACAGCATTAAATGTTGTATTACCCTCTCTTCAAAAAGACTTAGAGGCAACCGGAACTGACTTGTTCTGGTTATTAAATTCCTATTTACTCATGCTCGCTGCACTCATTTTACCAGGCGGCTCATTAGGCGATAAATTAGGAAGGAAAAAAATATTCATGATTGGCATCGCCCTTTTTATGCTTGGCTCCGCAGCAAGTGGCCTGGCACCAACAGTTGGGTATTTAATTGTATTCAGAGCCTTGCAAGGCATTGGCGGAGCGTTGTTGATACCGGGTAGCCTTTCCATCATTACCGCATCATTCGGTAAAAGTGAAAGAGGCAAAGCAATAGGCACGTGGTCTGCTATCACAACAATGGTAACTGTTGGCGGCCCAATACTTGGCGGAGCTTTAGCAGATGCCGGATTATGGCGGGTAATCTTTTTTATTAATGTTCCTATAGGCATTATTTCATTAATAATCCTCTGGCGCAAAGTTCCGGAAAGCCGCGATGACGAATCGGATAAATCGCTGGATTATCCGGGAGTGATATCTATAGTTGCCGGTTTGGCTTTACTAACTTACGGCTTTTTAAGAATTCCTGTAGCCGGCTTTAATAACTGGCACGTATATCTCTCTCTTGCCTTCGGAACATTTTCTTTAATCGTTTTTATAATTGTCGAACATAAAAGCAAACATCCCATGATGCCGCTGCAATTGTTCAAAAACAAAACATTTGGCGGCGCTAATCTTCTTACATTTTTTTTGTATGCAGCACTTGCAAGTGCCATGTTATTTCTTACCTTAAATATGGTGCAGATTCAAGGCTATAGCCAGTTACAGGCTGGTATGACCTTATTGCCCTTTACCATTTTATTAATTACCATTTCAAGGTGGTCAGGCGGGTTGGTTGATCAATATGGACCCCGCTGGTTTTTGATTCTTGGCCCTTTGGTTACTACTGGGGGATTGTTGCTCCTATCTTTTATAAAACAAACCAATGGGCCATCAGAATATTGGACCACATTTTTTCCCGGAATTTTATTTTTTGGATTAGGGATGTCTTTTACAGTAACTCCACTCACCACAACAGTAATGGGTGCTGTTGCCAATAATTATTCAGGAACAGCATCAGGAGTTAATAATGCTATCAGCCGCATTGCCAATGTTTTTGCAAACGCCATTATTGGAGCACTGGCCATATTATTTTTTACAGGATTTTTAAATACAAGAATGAAACAAAGCCGCTTAACGGAAGAAGCCAAAATACAGGTCGTATCCGAGGCCGCAAATCTTGGCGATGCAAAAGTTCCTGCAAGTATTACTGCTGAAAACAAAATTAAAATTGCACGGGATTATAAAGAAGGATTTATAAATGCTTATGTAAAAGTGATGCGTATTTGTGCTGGTTTGGCAGCTTTATCGGCGTTGATGGCATTTTTATTTATTAAGAATATGGGCCCTGTTGAATGATATCTGACATTGGACTTCCTTCCTGACGTGTGTCCCCGCCCGATAATCCCCTTCCCTGATCAGTGTCTTCACCGGCTCTTTCCCTATCCTTTTGATTAGTTTTATAATCTTCTAAATTGCTTTCTTCATTCTTCAAATGTTTTAAAAATACGTGACGGTAAATTTCAAAACTTCTTTAGGTGTTTCTTTTCCATTCATTTTTTAATTGCTAATCACGTATCCAAAAATATTCACCAATTCACGCTGTACCAACTATTGGAAGCTTTCCATGATTTTCACCTTCATTTTATCTTCTGCCAATAAATGTTTCCAGGCTTTATTACAGTCGTCCAAAAATATTCTTAGTCAATGACTGACCTCGAAAAGGTGTTGGTATTCAGGAGTTAGAATAAAAAAAATTAGAAGAAGTTGACTTTATTATTAAGAAAAATGCTATATATTTACTACCTGTTCCCCCCCGACCAAGACATTTTATTAAAGTATCCGAATTTTGAATAAAGCATATTATAATTTGAACATGTTGTTTTTGACAGTTCTTAACTTTTTATCCTTTTCTTCATCATTCCGAAATAAAATATTATAAATATGAGACAAACTTTACTTCAAAGAAATTCCGCGGAGAAGAGAATTACGAGCGTGAAACATTTTTTTTACGCCATGCTCCTTTTTGCCTCTGTATTTTACAGCAACACCATATTCAGCCAATCTATTCCTGCAAAGCAATGGGATAAAACTTTCGGGGGAAGTGATGATGATCTTTTGTATTCAATACAGCAAACAACAGACGGTGGTTATATTTTGGGAGGCGATTCTTTTTCCACCATCAGCGGCGACAAATCAGAAAACAGCAAAGGAGGAATTGATTATTGGATAGTGAAGATTGATGCTAACGGTGTAAAGCAATGGAATAGAACTTTCGGTGGAAGCGATGATGATATTTTCTCTTCCATAAAGCAAACAGCAGATGGAGGATATATTCTGGGAGGATATTCGTATTCGAAGAGCGGTGGTGACAAATCAGAAAACAGCAGAGGAGGCACTGACTATTGGGTGGTGAAGGTTGATGCCAACGGGCAAAAGCAGTGGGATAAAACTTTTGGTGGAAGTAATTACGACTATTTATATTCTGTTCAGCAAACAGCAGATGGCGGTTATATTTTGGGCGGCTATTCTTCTTCCGACGCAGGCGGCGACAAATCAGAAAACAGCAAAGGGTATGATGATTATTGGGTAGTGAAGATTGATGCTAACGGTGTAAAACAATGGGATAAAACTTTAGGTGGAAGTAATTCCGATGATTTATATTCCCTTGAGCAAACTGCCGATGGCGGCTATATTTTAGGAGGTTATTCTGCTTCTAACATTAGCGCTGATAAATCAGAAAAAAGCAAAGGTTTAAATGATTATTGGATAGTAAAAATTAATGCGCAGGGACAAAAGCAGTGGGATAAAACTTATGGTGGAAGTGATAATGATCAGTTATATTCCCTGCAGCAAACAGCAGACGCCGGGTATATTTTAGGAGGAAGCTCGGCTTCCAATATTAGCGGCGATAAATCAGAAAACAGCAAAGGAAACGATGATTACTGGGTAGTTAAAATTGATGCCAACGGTATAAAGCAATGGGATAAAACTTTCGGCGGAAGCAATGAGGATTATTTACGTTCCCTTCAGCAAGCTGCGGACGGCGGTTATATTTTGGGAGGCTATTCTTCTTCCAATGCAAGCGGCGACAAATCAGAAAACAGCAGAGGATACCTTGACTTTTGGGTGGTGAAGATTGATCCCAATGGTGTAAAACAATGGGATAAAACCTTGGGCGGAAATAATTATGATGAGTTATATTCCCTTCAGCAAACTACTGATGGCGGCTATATCTTAGGTGGATATTCTGCTTCCAACATCGGCGGCGATAAATCGGAAATCAACAAAGGCAATTATGATTATTGGGTAGTAAAGCTGTGTAATCAGAAAACCTTTTACCGGGATAGTGATGGCGACGGTTTTGGTAATGCAAATGATTCAACATTAGCTTGTTCATCCACTCCGCCATCGGGTTATGTGGCAGACAACACTGATTGTAATGACACTAATGCAACCGTTAATCCAACTACTGTATGGGTGTTGGATAGTGACACTGATGGTTATTATACCGGCACACCCATTGTACAATGCACTTCACCGGGCGCAGGTTATGTTGTAAAAACTACCCAACAACCGGGCGATTGCAATGATAACGATAATACTATTCATCCAAATGCACAGGAAATCTGCGGTGATGGCAAAGACAATAACTGCAATGGGCAGATGGATGAAAATTGCACAAGCGTTACTGCTACTATTTCATCCGCGTTTATTTTAGAAGGAGACAGAGGCAAGTCTCCTATGTACTTTTTCGTTGTGCTCAATAAACCTGCAACTACCGGATGCATGTTAAAATATAAAACCTATAATATAAGTGCCGAAGCTGGTTCTGACTATGAACAGACAAAGGGCGTAATTACCATTAAAAGAGGACAAGTGGTTCAACTAATAAAGGTAAACGTGTATGGAGATAAGCAGGTAGAAGCAAATGAGCAGTTTGGCGTGCAGTTGCTACATCCAGTAAATGTAGCCATATACGGCAGTGGCACAGCCATTGGCACTATCTTCAATGATGACTACCGCAACAATTGGGACAAAATAGCTGAAACGGATACAAAAGAACAAAATGCTAAAA
This sequence comes from Ginsengibacter sp., assembly GCA_051954975.1. Classification (GTDB taxonomy): domain Bacteria; phylum Bacteroidota; class Bacteroidia; order Chitinophagales; family Chitinophagaceae; genus Ginsengibacter. The sequence goes on from JBQCHE010000006.1 coordinate 143,737, forward strand.
CAAGAACAAATACAGCTAATCTTTCTTTGAACATAGCTCCTAATCCTGGCAGCAATATCCTCCATATTGAATTGAGTGGTTACAGTGGAAATGTTACCATTCAGCTTTCAAATATACAAGGTAAAGTGCTGCAGCAGAAGAAGATGCAAGCAAGTTTAAAGTTTGCGCAACAGCAAATGGATGTAACAAAACTTGCAAGCGGTACTTATTTTATTACCGTGTTTGATGATAAAGGAAACAGCGAAACGAAACTAGTAATTGTTGCCCATTAAGGAATGAACTGGGTTTCTGTTATAGTCCATGTGTATCCGAGTTGTGCATTGGTTGCCGGGCCTCCATCGCCACTATAACCAAAAGATCCATCACCGGCAATTGTAGTTATAATTCCTGTCGGGGTCACTTTTCTTATCCTGGAATTGCCCTCATCTGGTATATACATATTGCCCTTGCTATCAAAGACCACCTTATACGGGCTTCCTAATTGTGCAGCGGTTGCTAATCCGCCACAAAGCCCGAAGACAAAATAAAATTCCAAAGTATTATTGGTTATTCAATAACCGGAAATATCAAATCTATAAGGTTTTTGAAACCTTATAGATTTATCTGCGGCTTCAGGTGACGCCTTTTCGAATCAATTCTTTCCTTTATCAGTAAAGAAAGAAATATCCCCGGTTTTTATTTTGCACTTTACAGGAATGAATGGTGATCCCCGGTTGGCCACGGGAATATCACGCAGGGTAGGAGGGCTACAATAAAAAAAGACGATCACCTTGTGTCGTCTTTTAGTTTTTTGATGGCTGGCTGGCTTACTGTATAGTATACTTGGCGTAAAACTCGCCTTCTGTTATGGTTTTGGATGCCACCTCGGAACTGTTATTCTGGTAGATCACACCGCTGAAAGTTCCTTTAATGTAGGTAGAGGTCGCCTCCGTAATCGTACATTGAAAAGTTTCTGGTACCGTGCCATAGTCATAGGTAGATACCCATTGCGACATAGGATCTGAGCTTCCCAATGGTGCAGCATACGTCAGCTCGTTATACGTGGTGCCTCCCAGCGCCTCTAACGTAAACGTTTTGCCTGCGTTAAAATCATCTTTGTCAGACCACAGCATCAGGGCCATCTGGTCAGTGGAACCAAGGCCAGTGATAATAAGACTGTAGGAGCCGTTGCCAAGGTTGGCTTTGATCGCGGCAACTGTTTTATTGAAGCTTTTGGCTGAGCCGTCAACTTTGGCTTTCATGTAATAGCTTCCTGAATTGTCGGATGAAGATGATTTTTTGCACGACATAAAAGTGAAACTGATCAGGCATGCAAATAGAAAAAGCGGGAGATGTTTTCTCATAAGTTTAGATTTTTTGAGTTAAGAATTCACCAAAATTAGATACTGAAAACTTCTCATGCAAGTTTTCCGGCAAAAAATATTGCCATGGCCTGCAAACATAGCGGTCGGTATCGCAGGTCAGACCGCGGTTAAGAAGGACAACAGTAAACCCACAAATTGATTGATTTTTTATTTAAGAAAAAAGCAAACAAACTTCCTACTTCGGAATGCCAGACGTCCCTCTAAATAATGTCTATCTGCTTCGGAATGCCAGACGTCCATCCTCTAAATAATGTCTATCTACCGGCTTTTGCCGCGCGCTAGCCTGGAAAAACCCGCGGAGCGATCGGAGCCTGTCCGCCCACCGGCGGATTTTCCTTGAACTTTTTGGTTACTTTTTCTTTCAAGAGAAAAAGTGACAAGCAAATGCACCGCAGGTCAGACCGCGGTTAAAATGAACCAACAAATACATAGCGTATCGAAGGTTTTAAGAAAAGAAACTGCTAACACTTCCTGCTAAGCTCTGCTACAATTACAAACCGCCGATACATACTAATTGCACCCCTCTTTTCGTTTCTTTCTGTAAACCGCTTTAACTCCAAAAATTACAATTATGCAACCCTCACAGCCAGCTACAAAAAAAGACATCATTGACCATCCTTTTAGAAAAATTGAGATCGTATTTGAGCCAGGCAAGACCGCCCTCACCACGCAAGATGAATTGTTGCTAAATACCTATATCCGGCTCCACGACCTGCAGCTTGATATAAAAAATAAGGCTGAGAAAGTGTACCGCGAATCTGTAGCCATCAATCAAAATATAGCGTTTCTGCAGAAGGAGCTGGAAAGAGTAGGGGCCACTTTTAATACCTGCGTGGAAATAGCTGATAAGCTCTCCTCCGCGGGTTATAACCCGGAAGAAGCCAGCTTAGAGAAAATGATGGCCGCACGTGAAGAAACCGTGTCGCAGCTATCAGACTATAACACTAAAATCGTATCAGTTTATGAGGCCGCCCAGGTGCTGCACAAAAAGTTGAATGAAGAAACTGACAGCGACGAAGAAAAGCTGGAGGCTTTGTATGATGAACTGACCAGCCTGGCCATGGATCATATAGAAAATTCGGAAAACAATGCCATCGATCCGGTAGCTTTCGACGAGCAATTTAATGAATTCAAAGGATACGCCAGTTCCATCGTAGAACAGCGGGAAACCCTGCTGCAGAGTTGCGACAGTGTACTTATCAATTATACCAACCTGAACAACCAGACTACCACTTTATACAACGTGTGGAATGAATTTCTAAAGCGATACGATTTGCTCATCGCCATGTCCGACCTTCATAACGGGGCAATGGAAATTAATGTCAATTAAAATTTCTACTGCCCTCTGAGGCGCCTTAGCCGGTTCACCCGCGGCTACCAGTAAAACGTAGCGACCAGCACCGCAGGTCAGCCCGCGGTCAATGTGGCGGTCAGCACCGCAGGTCAGACCGCGGATTAGAGGGATAACAGTGAAACGACAAATTGATTGATTTTTTATTTACGAAAAAAGTGAACACGGCTCCTAACTTTGAATGCCAGACGTTCACCCTAAAAGTAATGTCTCTCCATTGGCTTTTGCCGCGCGCACGCCCGGAAAAACGCGCGGAGCAATCGGAGCCTGTCCGCCTACCGGCGGATTTTCCTTGAACTTAGCGAAGCGATCTCATAAGCACCTTAAAAAACAACAACCAATCCCCGCATAACTTTTTGGTTACTTTTTCTTTCAAGCAAAAAAGTGACAAGTAAATTGTAGAAAGGTGTTTTAACCCTGATGAATGGCAGATGTGATCATCCGCGTTTACCCGTAAGGACTGCCAAAGCAGGTTACCAGGAATTACTTCGTTATAAAGATTCCCATAGCCCTCAAAAGATTTTCATCCCTTGGATAGGTAGTGAGGGTGTAGGGAACTCCGTTCTTCCAGTACATTGCGTTCCTATCGCCATAACCTGTAACATATACATCAGTACCTGAAAGAGCCATACCTGTTGTCGCAACATCATCCGTGCCATCCTTGAAAAGCTCCTGCATATTCCCGTTTAGCCACTGCTTCGCAATATACTCGGTACCATCACCCAACGACGCTGCTACATAAACATTGGCTCCGTTTACGGCGATCGGCACTACCCATTCAGTGCTGTAGCCACTGCTTTGGCTTTCAGGAAGATTAACAGCTACTCCGTTTTTCCAGTACTTTGCTTTATAGTCTTCATGGCCTGCAACATACACATCGTTACCCGACACGGCAATTGACGAGGCCTCCGCTGTTTTAGTACCATCCGTCAGGTATACTATCTTCCCGTTTTTCCAGTAAACGGCAGCCGGATTATAGTTGATTCCGTTCTTTTCATACATTACTGATCCGGCCACATATACATCATTTGCTGAAATTAATATCGACCTTGCTCCCGCCTCTCCATCTCTCGTAATAAGCGTTACAGGAACACCGTTTTTCCAATACTTCACCGTATACAGCCTGTAATTCCGGAGACTGTCATAATACTCCTGTTCAAGTACATAAACATCATTATCCGAAACCGTAACCGCCGTAGCCTCGCCACTTTTACAACTATCCACAAGCTGCGCGGCTACCCCGTTCTTCCAGTATTCAGCTATGTTATATCCGGGCGTACTGGCTGTGTCCAAAATCTTTTGGTAACCTGAAACATAAACATCGCCTCCTGAAACGGATATGGAAGTTGGAACGTAATAGTGAAGAGTGTCGGTAACAAGAAAAGATTGTCCATTATTCCAGTATTTGATACAACTAATATTGTAGGCGTACCATTCCTCTCCCACAATGTACACATTGCCCGGTGGAACAATGCTGTCTTTTGCTATTACCGTAGTATCTGTTTTAACTGTTGTGGTGTCAGTGGCCGGACTGTCGGCAGGTGCAGCAGATTTATTGCACGAGACAAAAACGCAAATACAAAAAGCAGCAATAATTTTGGCTGGTAAATTCATCAGTGGGTTGAAACTTTTTCTAAAATTAATTTTTCCTTTTTATAAATCGAAATTATTGGAGTTGAATTCTTTGGATAAACTACCGTTTTGCACATTTCCATATTTCTTACTTTGGTAACTTTATAAAAAGGCCGGTGTTCACTCCAGAGAAATACGCAGCAAGAATATAGCAGCCATCAAAGGCAAAAACGCCTGGCCTGGAATGCTGTTGCCAGCTTGCATCATGAAACAACTATACTTTCTCTATAGTCTATCCACCGGCTTTTGCCGCGCGCAGGCCCGGAAAAACCCGCGGAGCGATCGGAGCCTGTCCGCCCACCGGCGGATTTTCCTTGATTTTTTGTTTCTTCTGAGCACCGTCGAAGAATGTATCAAGACAAAAGAAAGAGCAAAATAGCAAACCAATAAATGGTGTCTTAAAAGCAACACTCTTTTCTAATTTTCTTTTTTAAGTTGCATAATGAAACAGAAAAGAGTGTATTCCTTATGTGAAGCCGTGGCTGACATCACTTACATCGCAGCCACAGAAAACTACCGAACCAACGACAGCCGCGAGATGATAAGCCAATTCATTCAATGGGCAAAAGAATTTGAAAAATTACACAAGCACATTGAATGGGGCATCAATTCGCCTTTAGATTACATGGATTCAATTTATTATTTTACCTTGTTCAAAATAAATCAATGGCGTAGTGAATGAGTGAAGCTCGCAGGCTTTCGACAAGAGAATGACCAGCCAATTTTCATGCACTTTTAGTGCAGCGCGTTAATCCTCAATGCCTTTTTCAATTTTCTTTGAAGAAAAAAATAAAGAATTTCTTACATTGTGAAATAGTTTAAAGTGACGTAAAAAACTTTTGCAATTACGTTGCCTTTCTAAAACTAACATATCAAATGGCTTTCCCAACTAACATTACAAGAGAAGATTTACTAAAAGGAATTAAAAAGATCGATAAAGAGGGAATACCTTCTGGCGGAGATTCCCAATATTACGATGTCATTTACGACAATAAAAGATATCCTCCCAAATTAATTGTTTCTTATGCTAATCTTTTTGCAAATGGAAAAATTCTGGATCGAAAAACTTTCGCCGGAGGCTTGGATACCCGATGTTTTAATCTCCTACAAAGCAATGGATTTATAATAACACAAAAAGCAAATCAAAGCAATATGTCTTTCTTTAACCAAATTGAAAAATTTTTAAAACAAGCAAAATCGGGAGATTTAGGTACAAGAGAATATATCAAGGAGTACATGGGATTAAAAGTAAAAGTAAGTTTCGGACAAGGGACTCCGGCACGCATTCCATGGATTGCATTTTTAAAAGGAAATCAAACTGTTTCTAATGGAATATATCCTGTTTATCTTTTTTATAAGGACAAAAATCTACTAATCTTGGCATATAGAATTAGTGAAACTGAGTCACCAGCGATAAACTGGAATTTAAGTTCTTTAAAAACAATCGAACAATATTTTAAGGAGAATGGTCTAGGAATTCCAATTCGATATGAGGAATCATTCATTCATAGTGTATATGAGACTTCCAAACCTTTAAATGGAAAAGATATTGATTCAGATTTAAATGAAATGCTTGATTTTTATAATCAAATTTCTTTTGGCTCTAACAATAAAACACCTGAAGTAAAAAAAGAAGACAGAGAGCAGCGAAATTTATTTACGGTATATAGGCAAAAGGATAAATTTAATTATAGTGCATTTTATGAGAGCTCCCAAAGCGCTAATTTCTTCATCAATGAAAAATTGGCTCTTCGATTCATCGCCGCTCTTCTTACCAAGCCTTTTGTAATTCTAACCGGCCTTTCAGGTTCTGGTAAATCAAAACTTGCACAAGCCTTTGCAATGTGGCTTTGTGAAATTGAAAATCAGTATTGTATTATACCTGTAGGTGCGGACTGGACAAACAGAGAGCCATTGCTTGGTTTCCCAAATGCACTGGAACCAGGAAAATATGTGAAGCCTGACAACCGAGTTTTGGATTTAATGATTGAAGCGAACGAAAACAGCAACAAGCCTTATTTTCTTATTCTTGATGAAATGAATCTGAGCCACGTGGAAAGATATTTTGCAGATTTTTTAAGCGCGATGGAATCTCATCAGGATATATTTCTACATGCAGGAAACGAAGGTTGGTCAGATGTTCCTTCTCGAATTACACTCTCTAAGAACCTTTTCATTATCGGTACTGTTAACATTGATGAAACTACATACATGTTTAGCCCAAAAGTACTTGATAGGGCTAACGTCATTGAGTTTAGGGTAACCGCTGATGAGATGGAAACATTCTTAAAACATAACGAGCCTCTTCATCTTGATTCATTGAGTAATGCCGGCGCTAAAATGGAAAATTCATTTGTTAGTATCGCCAATGATAAAACGATTGCTGCAAAAAATGTAAAAGAATTGAATAGTACACTTATCACTTTCTTTGATGAACTCAAGAAAACCGGTGCGGAATTTGGATTTCGCACAGCATCTGAAATTTTAAGGTTCACAGCGATTATTAATCACGTAGAACCCCAATGGACAATTGACCAAATAATTGATGCCGCTATCATGCAGAAGCTATTACCGAAAGTGCATGGCTCACGGAGAAAGCTTGAACCTATTTTAAAAGCGTTAGCTAAGCTTTGTCTTAAGGATGAAAAGGATACAGAAAATTATTTATCAGCCAAAAAGGAAATCAATTTTGAGAATGATGATATAAAGTATCTTTTATCCTTAGAAAAAATAATAAGGATGAATCAAAGTTTAATTAATAATGGTTTTACCAGTTATGCCGAAGCCTGACAATGATTGATAATAAAATGATTATACCGATTACTGTTTATGATAAATCAATTAATCTCACAATTGTTGGAGAAAGTAATTCTCACGAAAAAACTATAGTTGAAAAATCCGACGCTATTGTTAATGGAGAAGCGCCTGTCCAGTTAAAAGAAGGTTGTTTTTATGAGTATAAAATAGATGAAGGATATTCTCTGCAAGCTTCTGAAATCGTAACTCAATCAAAAGTAAATAAATCATCAGGCCGCATTTGTCCAAATATATATGTGGGCACTCTTTCAATTAATATTATAGAAAATGCTACAAATAAAGAATGTGCTAAAATTAAACTAGAAGTTCAGTCTGTTAAAGCAAGTTATCGACAAGACTACCGATATATGTTAGAAGAAATTACCGATAAATGCACTGATTTATTATTGCAATCAAATTCCCCCGTAACTCAAAATCTTGAAGTAAATCCCGAAGCTGATGCTAAAACAATGTATCAACGCTTCGCTTTCCTTAAATCCATAATTGATACAGAGGAATTTAATAATTCCATTCAAAAAATACTTTCCTCTCCAGTAACAAGATGGAAAGAAATTGAAACAATAAAAGATATTAGAAGTGTAAGAAGAATAAATAATAACCTGCTTCGGCAAATCGGAAGCGCAAATAATCGTGTTGATTATCCTCTCACAACTGCGGTAAAGTCTATTCCTTCAAAATTAAGAGTGAGTCACAAAACCGAAACGGTTGATACGCCTGAAAATCGATTTGTAAAACATGCTTTATTTTCTTTTCAATCTTTTTTAAATGATATCAGAACCAAAGCAAAAAGTGATAAAAGATTAGAATTAGAATCATTATTACTTGAAGATAAACTTGAGCAGTATTTGAGCCATTCAATATTCAAAGAGCTATCACCACTTACAACTTTGCCATTGAACAGTCCTGTGTTACAAAGAAAAGAAGGTTATCGCGGCGTTCTAAGGAACTGGCTCATGTTTGATTTAGCAGCGAAGTTAGTTTGGCATGGTGGCGATGATGTTTATAGTGGTAACAAAAGAGATGTTGCTGTTCTTTATGAATACTGGCTGTTCTTTAAGCTTTTGGACATTGTAAAAGAAGTTTTTAAAATAGAACCTAAAAGTGTAGAAGAGTTAATAAAACCAACGAGCGACGGTCTCGGTTTACAATTAAAGCAAGGACAACTTCTAAAGGTGGCAGGAGAATATAAAGCTGCAACAAGGCGCCTCAGTGTTGAACTTTGTTACAACAAAACTTTTAATGGTAATAATAATTATCCAAATGGCGGTAGTTGGACTAGAAGTATGAGGCCTGATTATACTTTAAGTATCTGGCCCTACGGAATTTCAGCTCAAGAGGCTGAAAAGGAAGAACTGATTGTTCATGTTCATTTTGATGCAAAATACAAAGTGGAAAACTTGTCTGAAATATTAGGTAATGAAGTCGACTTAATAACTGAAAAAGAAGAGCAAAATAAAGGAACTTATAAGCGAGCCGACTTGCTTAAAATGCATACTTACAAAGATGCAATAAGAAGAACCGCCGGCGCTTATATTTTATATCCGGGCACAGACAAAGCTTATGCAAAAATCGGTTTCCATGAAATTATTCCAGGCCTCGGTGCATTTTCGATTAGGCCATCAAAAACCAATAGCGGTACAGAAGAACTAACAAAATTTTTGAATGAAGTAGTTCAGCACTTTTTAAACCGCGCTTCGCAAAGGGAGAAAATTTCATTAAGAGTTTATGAAACTTACAAAGATGATTCTATTAATGAGGTGAATGAAGATTTACCGGAACCAATGTTGGAGAACAGGACTTTATTGCCGGATGATACGTATGTCTTAGTCGGATATTATAAAAAGCAAAATTTAGATTGGATTCTTAAAAATCAACTTTATAATGCGAGGGCTGAAAGTAAAAGAGGTTCGCTGCGTTTAGGTCCCGGGGAATCGGCTGCTAAATATCTATTATTGCATACGGAAGGAGAACTTATCACAAGTAAGCTTTTTAAAATTACAGAAACAGGCCCGAGAATATTCTCTAAGAAGAATTTGATGGATAGGAAATATCCATCCGAGCCTTCTCAGGATTTTTATTTGGTTTATAGAATAGGAGAAGTGCAAGAAAAGGTCTTTCTAAACCGTAAATGGGATATTTCCAAACTTGAGATGTATAAACCCGGACGAGGTTCGGTTTTGCCTTTTTCAATTACGATGACAGAATTGATGGCGATAGTAGTGAAATAATTTTTCAAAAAGGAAACGCACTAAAGAATAAATATGCACTAAGTAAAATGAAATCAATTGCATTTATTGATACTGAGATTGAACAAAAAAGCGGAAAGATTCTTGACATTGGAGGTATCAAGGACAATGGCAGTTCTTTTCATTCAAATTCAATAACTGACTTCACAACTTTTCTCAAGGGCACAGAATTTATTTGCGGACACAATATTCTAAAACATGATTTAAAGTACATCCAGAACGCTGTCAGTGTCGCTAGCATACCTCTTCCAAATGTTGTTGACACTTTATTTCTCTCCCCTCTGCTTTTTCCAACCAGGCCCTATCATGCTTTGATAAAAGACGACAAACTACAAACTGAAGACGCAAATAATCCGCTTAACGATTCTATTAAAGCCAAAGGCCTTTTCTTTGATGAAGTTTCAGCGTTTCAAGAAACAGACGAAACATTAAAGCAAATATTGTATTTGCTATTGAATGGCAAAAAGGAATTTCACTCCTTTTTCCATTTCATTGAGTACACAAGCAGTGATACGAACCTTGAAAAAATAATTAGTGAAAGATTTCATTCTGAAATTTGCGAACATGCGGATCTGCCAAAAATAATTTCAGAACATTCAATTGAATTAGCGTATTGTTTAGCTTTAATAAATTGCCGGAATCGATATTCAATTACGCCACCTTGGGTTCTAAAAACTTATCCGGAAATAGAACGGGTAATGAATGCATTAAGAAACAAACCATGCCTAACAGGTTGTTTGTATTGCAATCAAGCCTTGGATATAAACAAGGGATTAAAAACATATTTTGGCTTTGATTCTTACAGAACATACGCAGGTGAATCGTTACAAGAGAATGCAGTTAAAGCAGCAGTTGACAACAAATCTCTTTTGGCAGTTTTTCCCACTGGTGGAGGCAAGTCAATTACTTTTCAAGTTCCTGCTTTAATAAGTGGTGCTGCAACAAAAGGCTTAACTGTTGTAATTTCTCCTTTACAATCTCTAATGAAAGACCAGGTTGACAATCTTGAAAAAAATGGAATTACAGATGCGGTTACCATAAATGGGCTACTTGATCCAATTGAAAGAGGAAAGTCTTTTGAGAGAGTTGAAGACGGTTCGGCATCTCTTCTTTACATCTCGCCTGAATCCTTGCGGTCAAAAACAATTGAACGGCTTTTATTAGGAAGAAAAATTGTTCGCTTTGTAATTGACGAAGCCCACTGCTTTTCATCGTGGGGACAAGATTTCAGAGTTGATTATTTATACATCGGCGATTTTATTAAACAAATTCAAGAGAAAAAAAATCTTGCAGATACAATTCCTATTTCTTGCTTCACTGCAACAGCCAAGAAAAAAGTCATTGAAGATATTTGCGCTTATTTCAAAGAAAATCTATCACTTGATTTAGAAATTTTCAGTTCCAATGCAACAAGGACGAATTTAAAATACAAAGTCTTCGAGAGGGGAGACGAAGAGGAAAAATATAATTCGGCCAGAGATTTAATAGAAGAAAAAAATTGCCCGACTATCATATACGTTTCAAGAACTAAAAAAGCGTATTTGCTTGCAGAGAGATTGACCGGAGATGGTTTTAATGCGAAACCATACCATGGCAAAATGGATGCGAAAGAAAAAACTGCTAATCAGGATGCGTTTATAAAAGGTGAAGTGCAAATAATGGTTGCGACTTCCGCTTTCGGAATGGGGGTTGACAAGAAAGATATCGGAATGGTAATCCACTATGAAATTTCTGATTCGTTGGAGAATTACATTCAAGAAGCAGGCAGAGCAGGGCGGGATGAAAATATAACAGCAGATTGTTTTGTGTTGTTCAATGAAGAAGACCTTAGCAAACATTTCATATTGCTGAATCAAACAAAGCTTTCAATCAAAGAAATACAGCAGGTTTGGAAAGCTGTAAAAGACATAACAAGATTTCGTTCCTCGGTTTCAAATTCTGCTTTGGAAATTGCACGAAAAGCAGGTTGGGATGATAATGTTGTGGAGATTGAAACAAGAGTAACAACGGCAATTGCAGCACTTGAAGATGCTGGTTATTTGAAACGAGGACAAAACATGCCAAGAGTTTTTGCGAACAGTATTCTTTCAAAGAATGCACAAGAAGCAATTGAAAAAATAAATTCTTCACAAAGATTTGAGGAGAAGCAAAAAGAAAAAGGAATCCGAATCATCAAAAAGCTTTTTTCAAGTAAGAGCAGAAAACCAAGCAATGATGAAGCAGCAGAATCTAGAATAGATTACATCAGCGACCATTTAGGAATTGTAAAAGAAGAAGTAATAAACATTGTGAATCTACTTCGTGAAGAAAAAATTTTAGCTGATGCAAAAGATTTAACTGCGTTCATAAAGAAAGGTGAAAACATAAACCGTTCAATGAAGATTGTGGAAACATTCAGCCAGCTCGAAAATTTTCTTTTACTAGTGCTTGAAGAGAAAGAAAAAATTTATCACCTAAAGGAATTGAACCAAGAGGCAGAGGAGAAAGGTTGCAAAGATGTTACACCGAATAAAATAAAAACCATTATCAATTTTTGGGCAATAAAGAATTGGATTAAACGACACAACCAAGAATATTCCAAGAATCATGTTCTAATGCTTTGTGTTCAACCGAAAGAATCATTGAGAGAAAAATTAGAAAAGCGACATGAATTAGCAAAATTTATTGTTGAATTTCTATATGAGAAAAGCAATTTAACAATTGCAGAAATTGAAAAGGAAGAAGTGCTGGTTGAGTTTTCAGTTCACGAACTAAAAGACGAGTTTGAAAAAAGACCGAAACTTTTTGAAATAAAAGTTTCAGTTGAGGATATTGAAGACACGCTTTTTTATCTTTCAAGAATTGAGGCAATAAAAATTGAAGGTGGATTTTTGGTAGTGTATAATCGCTTAACTATTGACAGAGTTGAGCAAGACAATAAGAGAAGATACAAAAATGACGACTACCAAAAACTAAATCAGTTTTACGAAAATAAGGTTCAGCAAATTCATATTGTGGGCGAATATGCCAAGAAAATGATTGGAGATTATAAAGGAGCATTGCAATTTGTCGACGATTATTTTCAGTTGAACTACACTTCCTTTCTCAATAAATATTTCAAAGGCAGCAGACAGAATGAAATTAAAAGAAATTTAACTCCTGCAAAATTCCGCCAGTTGTTTGGTTCACTATCTCCTACTCAATTAGAAATAATCAAGGACAATGAAACCAAACACACTGCTGTAGTGGCTGGACCTGGGAGTGGTAAAACAAGAGTATTGGTTCACAAACTTGCTTCATTGCTTTTAATGGAAGATGTCAAGCATGAGCAGTTGCTTATGGTAACTTTTTCAAGAGCAGCAGCAACAGAATTTAAAAAGCGATTGCTCTCCCTTATTGGAAACGCAGCCCACTACATTGAAATAAAGACATTTCACTCCTATTGTTTTGACTTGTTAGGAAAGGTTGGAAGTTTGGAAAAATCAGATGCCATTTTGAAAAGCACGATTGAGAAAATTAAACGCGGGGAAGTTGAAGCAAACCGAATTACAAAAACAGTTTTGGTTATTGATGAAGCACAAGACATGAACGCTGATGAATACGCTTTGATAAACGTTTTGATGGAGCAAAACGAAGAAATGAGAGTGATTGCAGTTGGAGACGATGACCAAAACATTTACGAATTCAGAGGAGCAAGTTCAAAATATTTGGAACAGTTCCTTACAGAAAGGAAAGCAGCTAAACATGAGTTGATCGAGAATTACAGAAGCAAGAACAACCTGGTTGAATTCACAAACGGGTTTGTGAAAAAGATTCGCCACCGTTTGAAAGAAACTCCCATATCTGCAAAACAAACCGACACGGGAAACATAAAAATCGTACGTTATCGAAATGGAAATCTTATTTCTCCATTGGTTCAGGATATAGTTGCAACAGGCCTTGCAGGAACTACCTGTGTGCTGACAAAAACAAATGATGAAGCATTGCAGATTACAGGTTTGCTTTTGAAAAATGGAATGCAAGCAAAGTTGATTCAAAGTAATGACGGTTTCAGTTTGCAAAGCCTTTTGGAAGTTCGTTTTCTTTTAAATGAAATAAATATAGACGATGATGTAAAAATAATTAGTGATGAAGTTTGGACAAATGCAAAAAGTGAATTAAGAAAAAAGTTTCAACAAAGTTCAAAACTGGAAGTATGTAATAATCTGATCAAACAATTTGAAGACAGCAATTCAAAAAAGAAATATAAATCAGATTTAGAAGTTTTTGTAAGAGAATCAAAACTTGAAGATTTTTACAATAATTCTGGAGAGACAATTTTTGTTTCCACAATTCACAAGGCAAAAGGGAAAGAGTTTGACAACGTTTTCATCATGCTTGAAAACTTTAATCCTGCAACCGATGAAGCAAAACGGCAACTGTATGTTGCAATGACAAGAGCAAAACGCAACTTGACAATTCATTTAAACGGAAATTATCTTGACAACATTACAGCAGAAAATTTGGAGCGGATTGAAGACAGAGAAATGCACTTGCCGCCAAACGAGTTGGTAATGCACTTATCATTCAAAGATGTTTGGTTGGATTATTTTATTACAAGACAATATCTTGTTTCGCAGCTAACAAGTGGAGATGCTTTGACGATAAACGGTGATGAATGCAGAACCACTAGAGGGCAATCAGTGTTGAAGTTTTCAAGACAGTTTCTCACTACAATTGAAACACAAAAGCAAAAGGGTTATCACTTGAAACAAGCTAAAGTGAACTTCATTGCTTACTGGTTGAAAGAAGATACCGGACAAGAAGTGAAAATTGTTTTACCTGAATTATATTTTGACAGAATAATTTAAATACTTCGCTCTAACTTGGAATGTGCTTGTTACATTACATGATTTTAGATATTCCTAATGGCGCAATGCTTCTCATTTGTAAGTAGCAGATGGAATACGATTCGTAAAGAAGAAAGGAAATTATTTGAAGAATGCCTACCTGTGTCTCAGCTGAGTCTCTCGTGGAGAAATCATGTCTCAACCCATTCTCTCATCGGGGACTCGGCGTATTCGAAAGATTCAGCGTCCTGGAAGCTGTATTTTATTTTTAATTCACGCCGGGTCGCTTGCAGGAGACCCGGCTAAGATTAAAATTTCCCCCCAAACCACCTTTTGCACATCCCTGAAGCCACCGTAATTCGTATAAAATTCATTGCGAAGCGGCCAGGAAGCACGGTAATTGTCTTATAAGCCACAACTTCTTTTCATTTACATTTGTTCAAAAACGATACAATGAATACTGAATTATTGATAAAGATGATAACGGATAGCTGGCAGAAACAAATTACTGCTACTAACAAAATTTTTGACAACTTATCCGATGAAGAGTTGCTGCATGAAGTTTCGCCCGGCAGAACCGCGGCATCTATTTATTGGGCCATTTAAACGTGGTGCACGATCGTATGCTGCCATTGCTTCGTTTTGAGGAAGCCAGGTATCCTGAACTGAAGCCCGTATTTTTAGACGCACCTGACAAATCGGTGGACGCAATTCCTTCAGCCCCCCAGTTACGGCAACAATGGAAAGAGGTGAATGAAGCCTTGTCCAATCATATCAACAACGTAGCTGCTGAGGATTGGTTTACACGCCATGCAAATATCTCCGAAGAAGATTTTATCAAAGAGCCGCATCGCAACAGGCTCAATGTTTTATTAGACCGTACCATTCACCTCAGCAATCACCGCGGGCAATTGCTATTGTTGCAAAACAAAAGGGAATGAACTCCTGCTGTTGTTCGCATCCCCGCCAACAGTGAATTTGAAAGATTCAGCGGCCAGGAAGTATTTATTTTTAATTTCACGCCAGGTCCCTTGCAGGTGACCCGGCTAAGATTAGAGTAGTAAATCGTAGCGGTCGGCACCGAAGGTCAGACCGCGGGCAACAGTGAAGCAACAAATTGATTGATTTTTTATTTGCAAAAAAAGGCCTTGAGCTTCAGATATTCACTCCAAAGAAACAAAGTCTATCCATCGGCTTTTGCCGCGCGTTAGCCCGGAAAAACGCGCGGAGCGATCGGGTTTTCCTTGAACTTTTTGGTTACTTTTTCTTTCAAGAGAAAAAGTGACAAGTAAATTCTCAAGACAATGTCTAGTCAACCGAATCTCCCATCGGGGACTCAACGTATTGGAAAAATTCAGCATCCTGGAAGATGTATTTTTAATTTTAATTTACGCCGGGTCCCTTGCAGGAAACCCGACTGGGATTAAGAACAAAATAATAATACCCATTATTTATTCCTCTACTACTACCCTTTAATCAAAGCATATCTATCTTCGTATATTTGGAAATACAACGTTGCAACATCTTTGGATATGGGATTATTAAAATACATCAATGCGGGAGACCTTCGGGTTGCGTATGAAGAAAGTGGAAATGCAGAGGGAACGCCTGTTTTACTTATGCATGGTTTTCCATACGACATAAGAGCTTATGATGAAGTGACAGAACATTTGCAAACACAAAACTGTCGCATTATTGTTCCCTACTTACGTGGCTTCGGACAAACAACATTTTTATCCAATGACACGATTCGCTCCGGTCAGCAGGCTGCATTGGGGTATGACATGGTCTCATTTATGGACTCTTTATCTGTTCAAAAGGCAATGGTGGCCGGTTATGATTGGGGCGGCCGTGCCTGTTGCATTGTTGCTGCTCTTTTTCCTGAACGCATCATCGGCCTCGTATCGATGGCAGGATATAACATTCAAAACATAGCAAAATATTCAGAACCGGCTGCTCCTGACATAGAAATGCTAAACTGGTACCAGTATTATTTTCACAGCGAACGTGGACGCCGGGGATTAACAAAATACCGAAAGGAACTTTGCCGGCTCCTATGGCGCCACTGGTCGCCAACCTGGAAATTTGACGACGATACTTTTGAAGCAACAGCAGGTTCGTTCAACAACCCTGATTTTGTAGAAGTGGTGATTCATTCCTACAGGCATCGGTATGGATTAGCAACCGGCGACCCTAAATTTGAAACACTGGAACAGGCTCTGCAAAAGCAACCCACCATACAGGTGACCTCAATAATTTTAGATGCAGAAGACGATGGTGTTGAGCCGGTTTCCGGAACGGGTAAAGACGCCAGCTTTTTTGAAGGTGGATATGAGAGAAGAGTCATTAAAGGAGCAGGACATAACCTGCCACAGGAAGCGCCAAAAGAATTTGCTGAGGCGGTTTTGGAATTGATGAGGTAGTGAAAGATTGATGATGCCCTCCATCCCCTGCAGCCGCACTCTTATTCAATACAATACTTCTCAATTAATTCCTGCTCTTCGTCCCTCTCTTTTGCTTTTCTGGCAACTCTTTCGAGGATCGGAAAAATCAAATCAAGGAATCCGGGGATTCGCATATCGCTCATACAGGCAATAATTGCTGCGTGTTTTAAACTTTTGGGAACTGCCTTTTTGTTGGTAAGACCATCTCCTGCCATTCCATATAATATCCTTAAAGAATTCTCAAACCCTTCATGACCCGGTTTAATTTCTACTTTAAATCTTATTTCTTTTTCCCCGGGGTTAAAAAACGAATGAACCTGGTTAGCAGGAACAGTAAACGTTTCACCAGGCTTAAGGATTTTGCTTGTCCTTTTTCCTGTTTTAACTCCTAATTCTCCTTCAATTGCAGTAAAGGTTTCAGAATAAGTTTTGTGGTAATGCAAAGGATTACCTCCTTTCGGCATTAAAGTAAAATCGATCTCAGAAACTTCTCCATTAGAATCTTTTGCCGTTTTAATAAAAGTAGCAGTGTCTTTAATAATTGGATTAACAATTTTTCTTTTCATACTGTTACCAGGTTTTGTGGCGTTAATAATGGTATTCCGGAAGCGAAGATATAAAAGGAGAATAAATTTCTGTGTCTCAGCCAAGTCTCTCGTGGAGAAATCATGTTTCAACTGATTCTCTCATCGGTGACCCGGCGTATTTGAAAGATTGAGCATCCCGGAAGATGTATTTTATTTTTTCACACCGCGTCCCTTGCAGGAGCCCCGGCTAAGATTAAGCGACGAAGCAGTTTCCCCTAAACGTCATTGCGAGAAGCTCAGTTAATTTTAATTTCTTGGTTAATCGCATAGCGACGAAGCAATCTCTTGTTTCAACCAAGCCTGAGATTGCTTCGGCAAATGAATTTTTCTTTCACCAGGAATTTTTTCTTTTGCCTCGCAATGACGCCGCGGTGTTGAGTTTGCACTGGCAGTAATCGTCACTGTAAGGAGCTTTAATAATGTTCATTTTTTAATCTTCGTTGTGAGGAGCTTGAACAATTTTTTTTTCTTTCTTGTGTCTCAGCCGGGTCTTTCGTGGAGAAGTCATGTCTTAACCGATTCTCTCATCTCGTGTCTCAGCCGAGTCTCTCGTAGAGAAATCATGTCTCAACTGGATCTCTCATCGAGGACTCCGCGTATTCGAAGGAATCAACGTCCTGGAATATGTATTTTATTTTTTCACGCCGGGTCCCTTGCGGGAGACTCGCTTGGGATTAAGACAATTCCATAAACCAAAAGCAAAATAAAAATCCTCTTTTTTTATTAGTTTACTGTGCCTAATCCATATGTCTTTCGTCCGGCTTATTTTTGTGAGATGATCATTCTTCATGCAGTGCAAAAGCTTTTAAATACCTCGCGGTTGAAACCCGCTATGTATATATCGGCGCCCTCAGAAAACCAGTATATGCACTCGTGGTATGCAAAACTGTTATCCACCGGCTTTGCCGGCAAGCAGTTGGTGATGTACGTTCATGAGCCTTCGCTGTTGTTGGTGCTGGCACCCGGCAAAAGCATTAATACTACGCTGCCCGTTTTTTACAAACGCCTTCCCCTGTTGCTGGAGCGTAATCATTTTAAACAGGAATTTATTGAGCATGAGATGCGGCTGGTGCAGGAAGGTTACGTAATTAGCAAGACGAACAGCCGGGCAATGCTCGGCAGGATGAACTCCATCTCTTATAATATTGAAGCCAGGTGCCGCATGTTGCCTTTCTATAATTCAATAAACCTGGATGAAATTGAAGACAACTACCTGGATTGGATTACACAAGATACTGCCCCCGGCAAGTACTTGCGCACCAGTGATTATTGGGTACAAAAAGGACTCAAGTCTTAGCAGAGTCTCCTGCAAGGGACCGGCGTGTAAGGAGAATTCCCACAGCTATTTGTAGAGGCAAACCTATAAGGTTTCAAAAACCTTATAGGTTTAACAGCAAACGAAGGGTTTCGGTTTTCCCTTATCCGGCATAACTGTAATCAGTTTCCTTAGGCATCAGAGCCACTTCGTATTTTAAATTCCATTCTTTTATGCTTTCTAAAATGGGCAAAAAAGCCAGGCCTTTTTCAGACAAGCGATATTCCACTCTTGGCGGTATTTCCTTATAGGCTATTCTTTCTAATAGTCCATCTTCTTCCAGCTCTTTCAACTGTTCGGTGAGTACTTTCCTTGAAATGTGGGGTACGATGGCATCTAACTGGCCAAAACGAATGCTACGCGTGCCAATCACATTGATAATTATCGGCTTCCATTTATTACCAATAGTGCCGATGGCCCTTGTAAACGGGCAATTCGAATTGCAAAATCTCTCGTCTTTCATGTTTTAAAATTTGTAGTTACCCAATAGTAACCAGAATATACTATAATGGTTACAAAAGTAAACTATTGATGGTATGTTTGCGAAACAAATTTAAAACAAATAAATAATGAGATTAAAAAACAAAGTGGCAGTTATTACGGGAGGTAATAGTGGCATTGGGTTTGGCATTGCCCAACAATTTAAGAATGAAGGTGCTGTAGGGGCTATCGTCGGAAGAAACCAGGAAACTCTAAACAGTTCTGTGGCTCAGCTTGGAGATAGTTTTATAGCCATAAATGCGGATGTGACCCACCTTGCCGACCTGGAAAGGGTGTTTAAAGAAACGGCTGAAAAATTTGGCAACATTGACGTGATTGTCGCCAACGCAGGCGGTGCAGTCACAGGAGCCACCTTTGGTTCTGTGGCAGATATTGGCGAAGCGCTCTATGATAAGACAATGGATTTGAACCTGAAAAGCGTTTATTTCACGGTTCATAAAGCGCTGCCTTATATGAATGATGGCGGTTCTATTATTCTTATCGGATCAAATGCAGGGCATCGGGCCTATCCTTCCTTTACACTGTATGGTGCTGCCAAAGCGGCTGTAATACATTTTGCAAAAGGATTTTCAAACGATCTTTTAGATAGAAAGATCAGAGCAAATGTAATATCGCCCGGTACAACAGATACACCGGTATTTGGCAAGTTTATTCCTGCCGATCAACTGGATTCTGTAAAGAAATACTATGCAGATGCCATGCCGATAGGCAGAATCGGCCAACCATCTGAAATTGCCAAAACAGCGGTTTTCCTGGCTTCTGACGATTCATCATTTATGCTGGGTGCGGAGCTCCTTGTGGATGGGTCTAACCTATTTATCTAATTAATAATTCCGAATCAATTTACAAAAAATGAACATCGCAAAACAAATTGAAATTTTAAAAAATCAAAGGTCAAGCTTGCTATTGCAATTGGAAAAATTGAATAACGATGAACTAAGTTTTATACCTGAAGGAAGCAACAATAATATTCTTTGGAATCTTGGACACATCCTGGTAATACCACAACATTACTTTTATGTTGTCAATGGACATACTGCTCATGTTGAGCAATATTACCTTCAAAATTATATGACGGGCTCTCATCCAAAGGCTACCGATATAGGTAAAGAATATAAGGAAATAAAAGAATTGTTGTTGCCTACAGCAGATTTTTTAAAAGATGATTATGAGAAAGGCGTATTTAACAATTTTCGTGCTTTTGGCAAGTTGGGTTTTATTGAAACCTTAGAGTTTTTAACGAAACATGAAGCAAACCATATTGCCATAATAAACCAGTTATTGAATCAACTTACAAAACAAATAAATAAAAAATGAGTAAATTAAAAAACAAAGTAGCAATAGTTACGGGTTCATCGCAGGGAATAGGTGCCTCTATCGCAAAACACTTTGCGGCGCAAGGTGCTAAGGTTGTTGTAAATTATGCATCAAGCAAAGCCAATGCCGATAACGTAGTGAAATCTATAACAGGTAATGGTGGCACAGCAATAGCCGTACAAGCAGATGTATCAAAAGAAGCCGATGTAATAAGACTGTTTGAAGAAACAAATAAGGCTTTTGGCACGTTGGATATTTTGGTAAATAATGCAGTTGCTCAGGGATATGCACCTATTGAGCAAATATCAATAGAAGCTTTTCATCAGAGTTTCAATGTAAATGTGTTAGGACCTGTATTGACCATCCAGGCAGCTTTGAAATCGTTTGGCGATAAGGGCGGTAACATCATTAACATCAGCTCAGGTGCAAGTAAATATCCTCTTCCGAATGCCTCTTTGTATTCTTCGACTAAGGCAGCATTGGATGCCTTCACTATTGCGTTATCAAAAGAATTGGGTTCAAGGAATGTTCGTATCAATTCTATTTTGCCGGGTGCTACAGAAACAGAAGGCGCGACAAGTGCAGGCGTTACCAGGGGAAGTGATTACGAAAAATTGTTTATTGACAATACACCACTTGGTCGTAGAGGTCAGCCCGAAGATATTGCGAAAGCTGCCGTGTTTATTGCTTCCGATGATGCAGCGTGGATAACAGGAGAGCAAATTTCAGTTTCGGGTGGCATGTATGGTTTTTAATAAATTATACATTCACCATTTGCACAAATAATTGGCTGATACAACTTTTGGCTTCCTATCCAGCTTGACGTTAATAATTTAGCAATGTACATGCTGATCAACTGGATACCGTAAAAAAATACTATGCAGATGCCATGCCGACAGGCAGTATCGGGCAACCATATGAAATTGCCAAAACAGCGGTTTTCCTGGCTTCTGACGATTCATCCTTTGCCGGGTGCAGAGTTCCTTGTGGATGGTGGTCTAACCAATTTATCTAATTAATAATCCCGAATCAATTTCCATTTCCGGGAATCACCTTACAAACAGAAACTTTAAAAAATAAAAACAATGAGTAAATCAGAAAACAAAGAAAAAAGTTATGCAATTATCGGCTTCGGCAATATCGGCCAGGCCCTGGCCAAAGCGTTTGCCCGCAAAGGCATCAAAGTATCCGTTGCCACCACGCGCGACCCGAAAAGTTTCGCTGCCGAGGCGGCCGCTATCGGACCCACCATCATCCCCACGACACTGGCGGAAGCCGTCAAGGCGGACATCATTTTTTTGGCGGTGCGTTTTGAATCCCACCCGGATGTCGCGAAGGCGTTGCCCGACTGGCAGGGGAAGACCATCATTGATGTAACGAATGCATACGGCGTGCCGACTGAGAAATTGGGAGGACAGCCTTCTGCCAGGGTCGTGGCACAGGCTTTTACAGGTGGCAAACTGGTGAAGGGCTTTAACCATTTGGTGGCTGCCCTCCTTGAACAGGATCCGGCCGTACATGGTGGCAGGAGAGTGGTGTTCCTGGCGAGCGACGATGACGGCGCGGCAGCAGAGATTGGTGCGCTTGGGCAAAATCTTGGTTTTGCGCCCGTCCAGCTTGGCGGGCTTTCGGAGGGCGGACTATTGGTGGAGGCACGCGGAAATAGCTGGGGTAAACTGATCTTTAATGACCTGGTCAAGTTCGACTGAGGAAATGTTATATAGCAGAGACCCATGAGTAAATTAAAAAACAAAGTACGGCTGGTTACGCATGTTCATTGCTGACTATACCCGTCATGGTGAAGCGATAGCATCATCTAGTATGTTTCGAAAAATG
Source organism: Ginsengibacter sp. (assembly GCA_051954975.1). Classification (GTDB taxonomy): domain Bacteria; phylum Bacteroidota; class Bacteroidia; order Chitinophagales; family Chitinophagaceae; genus Ginsengibacter. Next base: position 165,955 of record JBQCHE010000006.1, read on the forward strand.
CCCTTCGCTTCCTACTGCCATTGGTTCACCTGCAGAAGGTGTAGCTCACCGGCACCCGGTGTTTTTCCCTTCCTCTATATACCAAAGAGCTACTTGCTCCGTTATTAGTAGTGTTCCACTGCGCTACCACTGCACTAATCAGCGCAGTGGTAGTGCAGCAAGTAAAATGAAAGTAGGGAACAGGTAACTAGCAGGTATAAGAGAAAGTAAATTAAATCTTATCGATAATGGCAAAAGTAACAGATGTATTTGTCAGCGGATCGGTGGGCAATATTATCTTTTATCGCCGCATGGGCAAAAACTGCGCACGGCTAAAGCGCGTACACTTGAAACAGACCGTTGCCACCAAAAAGCGCGGTGTCAATTTTGGGGTGGCATCGAGGGCGGGGAAAGCGTTACGCAGAGGCTTAACAGCGTCTATGCCGATCCCTACTGACAGAAACATGCAAAACAGGTTTAGCGGCTCCATCGCCAAATGGATAGGTCTTTCAGACATTGACAAGTTACTGCCCGCCGAAAAAGTACCTTTTGTAAAGAGGGCTGGCTTTTACCGCGGAGCAGCCTTTCGGGGAAAGGTGTAAAGTACCGCTTGCCATCAGCCAGCCTGATGAAACTACCATTTCCGTAAGTATAGAGGCCTTTGTGCCTGCCTTGAAGATTTCCGCGCCGGCGGGTACGCAATGGATCACATGGATCATTTCTGTTTCGGCGTGTCACCTTGAAAGTGGCAGGCCTTTGGGCAGCGGCACACGGATGCTGGAGATTTCATATAACGACGTGCCGGTGCCGGCGCAGGTGCTGGAGTTTGAGATAGCCGCCCCGGCGGGCAGCCTTATCGTTAGCGCCGCGCGGCTTATTTACAAAAAATGGGAAAGCAATTTATGGATAGCCATCAACAAAGAAGCGTTTATGCCTGCAGGGGTGATAGATGCAAAATACAAGTAGTATTCATTTTATACGTCACTGCTGATTCTCTACGTCATTGCCGAAAGCTCAAAGGGGGACGGTTTGACCAATGTCCATGTTTCTATCGTTGTTAGTCATATAGCCAACATCATATTGATTTTATTTGTTGTTGATTCTTTCCTCCGTTAAGCCCCGGGACAATTCGGAGGTAGAACAAATGAGATTTGATTTATTTGGCAACGGCACTGCCACGCTCAATGTAACCAGTACGGACAGGGATGCTATTTCATTTTCCGGGCGTATCGAAAAACTAAGTGAGTAAAGCGACGGCAAGGTCGGGCAAACCTATACGGTTTAAAAACCTGATAGGTTTACTGTGATGCTCCTTCATGATCTTTACAAAACTTTCTTTTCAAGGGGTCCATCCAAAGAAGGGTCTTTGTGGGAGATTGAAAATTGGTTGAAAAGTCCACGGGTGATAAACATAATTTTTTATTTTACCGTCCACCAGGCAATGAAAATTTCTTTTAAGGTTTGGATATTTAAGGTGTTTTACTAATTTTAACCGTTGAATTTAATAACTTCTGACAACTGCTTATGAAAAAGAAAAACCATCTGCTGCTGTTGCTGATTGCAACGTGCATTCAACTATCGTTCTGTCAATCATCCTTCTCTCAACAATTGCCTTCAACACTTTTATGGCGGATCAGTGGTAACGGGCTGCAAAAATCATCCTACCTGTTTGGAACATTGCATCTGACTGATGAAAGAGTTTTCAACCTGGGCGATTCGCTGTATAGATCAATTGAGCAAAGTGACGGCTTCGCAATTGAAATTGACCCGCAGGAGTTTACACCTCTAATGATTGATGAAGCCAAAAAAGAGATTTATCAAAAGGGGCAACCCATAAAAGAATTAATGAGTAGCGCGCAGTACGAAAAGTATGGAAAGATGCTGGCTAAAAAATTAAATAAAAATGCCGAAGAAATTACCACATCTGATATACTCGACGAAAAAAATAAATGGATCCGCCAGAGTTTCAAAAATGGCAAAATGCAAACATTCCTCGATGCATACCTGTTTGACATAGCCAGGAGACTGGGGAAATGGACCGGCGGTGTTGAGGATATGAAAGACCAGCAAGGCATTATAGACCTCGTGGATGAATCTGACATTGAACAGATTGCCATCGGTGGAAGCGGGGAGAACATGAAGGAAGATAACAAGAATGCAGAATACCTTATAAATGCTTATCTCGATAATGATTTGAATAAGATTGACAGGATTTCCAATTCACAGGATAGCTTGTTTGAGGAGGCACTTCTTTTTAAGCGTAACAAAAAAATGGCCAGGCGCATGGACAGCCTGTCACAGCTTCGCAGCATGGTATTTGCCGTTGGGGCAGCGCATTTGCCGGGAGCAAAAGGATTGATTGCTCTTTTAAGAGAAAAAGGATTTACGGTAACGCCTGTCTTTTCTTCAAAGAAAATAAAACCGTCGGATTATAAAGTAAAGGAAGTGCCGTTAACGTGGTATGACGTAAAAGATGAGCAGGGATTATATACGGCGTCTATGCCGGGTAAGCCGGGCGATATGGTTTTGTACGGTATCATGAACATGAAAATGTATTTTGATATTTTTTCGAGTACCCTCTACATGACCACGGCTGTAAAAACTCCATATTCTCCAAAAATCGCTGACAGCGTGCTACGTGCAATGGCCTCCTATTATTTTGGAAATGCGAAAGGGAAACCGATCACCATAAACAACATTCCCGGAAAGGAGTTTATATCACAAAGGCAAAATTACAGTCACGGATACCTGTTATTTAAAGATGGGAAAATGTATATTGCTTTAGGTATGAGCACAAAAAGTGGCTGGGCAGGTGAGCCCGCTATTAAGCGCTTTTTGCAATCATTTTCCATAACAGAAAAGGCGCACGATACCAGTCGCATCTTCACTTATACCAACAAAATAAAAGCCTATCGTTTAGAAGTTCCCGCTGAGCCAACATCAGGAGACGATTACACCAAAGCAACGAAAAAGGACAGCGGGATCGTGAATGAATTAAATATTGCCTCAGATCCGCTAACCGGTGCTTACTTTTTCTTTGGTACGAATGAGGCTGCACCTGGTTATAATTTACAAAACGATAGTGTAATGCTGGCTGCGATTCGCGCATCGCAATTAACAAAGTTTAAAAGGATGAGCATGGATACGGCGTATATCAAAAATGGTTGCAGAATACTTGACCTTGAAGGAATGATAGCGGAGGCGCCATTGATGATGAAGACGCGCTTTCAATTCAGGGGAAACCGTTGGTATGCGCTGGTGGCTATTTATGATACTGCAAAAGATAACTCATCAGTGCAAAGGTTTTTTAATTCCTTTACTACTCTTGATTATGCACCCGTAAAATGGGATAATCATACAGCGGCAGATAACGGCTTTTCTACATGGTCGCCAACGGCGTTTACTTATCAAGCGAATAAGAAAGATGAAGACGGGAACCGGGAATGGAAGTATGAATGTTACGATTCTTCAAGAGCAGATAATTATGGAATAATCGCCACCGAATTCAGTAAGTATTACTGGCAAAACAGCGATTCTGCTTTATGGAACGAAGTGATAGGCAGATATAATTCAGATAGTGTAATTGTTAAGAAAAAAATCATCAATAACGGCGTAAAAGGGTATGAGTTAAAGTTGAGGGCAAATGGTTCGTCAAATGTAAAACGATTAAGATTTTTTTTAAACAACGGCAAACTGTACACCCTTATGGCCGTTGAGGCAGCCGGAGAAATCAATAATGAAAACACCAATAAATTTTTTGAATCCTTTCATTTTACTTCTATTCAGCCGGATACAAATGTCCTGGTTTCAAAAGCAGCACTCCTGCTCACGGATATGGCTTCACCAGATTCTTCCGTAAGCGGCACGGCTGTAAAATATCTAACTATTGTGCCTTTTGTCAAAGAAGATCTTCCTTTGCTGCACCGCGCATTATTGAGAAATTATCCTGCACCGGGCTATTCTGCAGATGAAATAAGAAACAAGCTAAAGAGAATCATTCTTAATTTTAAAGACACGTCTTCATTCAGCTTTGCCAAAAATAATTATGCCACCGCAGATGATACCACAAGGAATTTGCTGCTCTCCCTTATGGCTTCCTTTCCAACTGAGGAGCATTATAATGATATCAAAACTTTGTTGTTGAAGCAACCACCGGTGGTTGAGCCGGATTACGACGTTATCAATCCGTTAAGGGATTCGCTGCAACTGACAGCCACTATCTTACCGAATCTTTTGCCTTTGCTAAAAGATACTGCGATGGGACCGTTATTGATTAACCTGTCAAACCAACTATTGGATAGCGGCCTGGTTCATAAAGATATCTTCAAACCGTATCATCCCGATATTTTAAAATTATCATGGAGAGAATTGGCGCTTCTAAAGGAAGATCCTGATAATTACAGCTACTATGACTATCTGCTGGCGGATTTGATGGGCAGGATGAATACGCCTGAATTTAATTCAGTGCTTCAAAAATGGAGTCTCCTTTCAAAGCCATCTTACATTGCCTTAAAAGCAGTAAGCTCACTGCTTCGGAATAACCAGCCTATTAACCCGGTCGCCATCGCGGCATTGGCAAAAGATAATAGTAGCCGGATAGAATTATACGATACTTTAAATGCGTACCATAAAGCGAATCTATTCCCTGCTGCTTATTTTACGCAAAGATCTTTTGGAGAAAGTTATGCCTTTACCGCTGATGAAGACTATACCCCTGCAGCGGTTACGTATGTTTTACAAAAAGTGGTCAATTTTAAAGGCAGGCAGTCCCGGTTTTATTTTTATAAGCTAACATTTCATGATGGTGACGATACCATTTATTCTCTTGCCAGTGCCGGCCCTTTTAATGTGAATATAAAAGAGGTGTCTTCAAAGGATGCCACCGGCGTGATATATTATGATGAGGATTTTGATCAGGCTAAAGTTCAGCAACAATCGGAGTCGCTAATAAAGAATATGGAAGACTGGTTTGAATGGAGTGATAAAAAAGAAAATAAATAATCGGCGCGGATGAGGACACCGATGCAGGAGAAATCTTCACGAGTAATATAGCATAGAGAACGCCAGGTAATTAAAATCATTAATCGATGAAAACGGAAAAGATTCCAGCCGCCGCGTGTCTCCACGAACCGGTTGAAAATGCAGACTTTAGGTAATGAACTGGCGCAAGCCCAGACCTGTCATCGTTTGTTACTTGAATCGCTAAAAAGATCATTATAATTTAAACTGCATTCCTGCCCGTTGACGAGACGGCAATAGCAGCCTCTAACCAACAACTTCTTTCCTTTTACATTTGTTTAAAAATTATAGAATGAATACTGAAGTATTGATAAAGATGATAACGGATAGCTGGCAGAAACAACTTACTGCTACCAATAAAATTTTTGATAACCTATCTAATGAAAAGCTACTGCATGAGGTTGCGCCCGGCAGAAACCGCGGCATCTATTTATTAGGCCATTTAACCGTGGTGCACGATCGTATGCTGCCATTGCTTCGTTTTGAGGAAGTCAAATATTCGGAATTGAAGCCCGTATTTTTAGATGCACCTGATAAAGCAGTGGAAGCAATCCCTCCAGCGGTGAGTTAAGACAACAATGGAAAGAGGTGAATGAAGCCTTATCAAATCATATCAACAACGTAGCTGCTGAGGAATGGTTTACACGCCATGCAAATATCTCCGAAGAAGATTTTCTCAGAGAGCCACATAGCAACAGGCTCAATGTTTTATTAGACCGTACCATTCACCTCAGCAATCATCGCTGACAATTACTGTTGTTGCACGATAAAAGAAAATAAATCCGCCCGGTAAAGGGACCATGTCTCAGCGGATCCGCCATCGGGGACGTATTCAAAAGATTCGGTATCCCGGAAGATGTATTTTATATTTAATTTCACGCCGCGGCCCTTGCAGGAGACTCGCCTGGGATTAAGTATATCAAATCCCAAATTCTGTTAAGGTCACCTATCCAGATTAAAAAATAGAAAATTGAAATATTTCCAATTCCAGCCGGGTATAAAAATTTTCCAGAATTTCTTTCTTGAAATCTTTTTTGAATCCAGAAGTCTTAAGCCCGAAATAAATGGATGCCAAAAAATAATATAAATTGAAAGCAACAAGACGAATATCGCACTGTTAATAAAGTTTCTCATTGCGAGGAAAATAATTAAGGCAAATGGTATTAAAAGAAATAGATAAAATTTTAAAATGCTTTTCATGCTTTTACATATTTATACGAATTTATTATTTTTTGTACAACCTCAAAGTCAAATAAGTTTAGTCCCATCCGAGTCTTTCGCGGGAGACTCGGATGGGACTAAGGCAAAAAAGCGGGTCTGAGCTTCTAACGCCGCCTTCGACAGGCTCAGGCTGACATTTACCTTAAAAAGTATTTTTCTTTTTATGTTCATCACCGCTATTTGTAGTTTGCAACTGCGGATAAACAGAGGCAAATCTATAAGGTTATTGAAACCTTATAGATTTAGCAGCAATGGACATTGAAATTTTCATTTCCCGGTTCTGTAAACCACCAATGCTGCCTGCATGGAGTGTGCCGGTTCGCAAACAACGAACAGGTTTAATGCAGGAATCAATAAAGAAGTTCTTGCTCCACTTCCCGTGGGAACGTTAGCGATTTGTTTATAATGATCGGAACCTTGCCATTGAAAAACATTTATGTAACCACCGCCACAGCTTGCATATACCCGGTTACTTCCTGCATCATAAAATAAATCATCAGTGTCATTGGTAAGTTTCTCTTCTGCAATCCGTTTTCCGGTTTTGGTATCCATTACCACCAGTGTTGCCGGGTGCCGGTAACCAATAAAAAGCTTATTTCCTTCGGAATCTAGAGCCATGGGAAAATTTCCCGCGTGGTAATTTTTATTCCATTCATTGATGAGCTTCAACTTGCCCACATCAGCCACACCAATGATACCGGTATTCGGCAGATTTACATAAAGTAACCCATTTCTTTTATCCACCTGGAATCCTTCCGGGTGAGAAGGTAGCTTTATATTTCCAACTTCACCATGATTCCTGGCGTCGACGATTGCGATGCCGCCGGAGCCATACCCCACATATATTTTTTGAGTTGCTGAATCATAACGAACGTCATCTGCATCAGCACTCAAATGAATAGTAGCCATCTTTTTATAATTACCGGCATTATAAAAATAACAATCGCCACTGCCACCGTTTGCAACAAAAATCTCTTTCGTTTGAGGAACATAACAAACTCCCTGTGGCTCATCCAAACCTGCTATGCTATGGAGCACTTTACCATCCGGAAGACTTACTGCTTCCAAAGTATTGTTTCCTAAAGCAGCTATATAAACCACCTGGTCTTTTAAATTAACATCCATATGATCAATGCGTCCTTTCACTCCCGGCAATGGGATCGTCTTGTAAACCTGCAGATACTTTTCTCCAAACGTCGCCTGTCCCTTACAGGCCGTAAACGAACAAAAACTGAAGAAAATAAAAACGCGACAGAGATTATATTTCATGGCTATTTCTTTATTGGCTGATGGTTGGTGGCGGCTAATGCTTCCGATAAACCCTTTGCCAGGTTTTCCGGGTTACCAACAGCCCAAAAATGCATCATGAACAACCGCGGGTCATCATGTAACATGTGATTGTGCAAAGCGGTAGGGGTAATGCCATTGTCAATGAGAATTTTTATTACCGGATTTACTTCATCTGCAAGCAAAACAAAATCGCCGGTAATGGCAGCGCTGTCGCCGTTCTTTTGAAAATTAATTCCTGTTGCCACACCCATGGAAGGCGGCATGGTCATTCCGCTTTCGGTTAATGTTTCTTTTCGTGGAAAACTATACTGCAACAGCATGCCGCTGTGTTTACCGGGCCCAAGGATGGCTTCAACACCTGACCAATCAACGGTAGATTGTTGTGCAGACGGCGGTGCGGTTAATGGCGTTGCGGTTACTTCCAGCACCGATTTAATGGCTTCAGCAAGTTTTACTTTATCGCCGCTACCCGCAAAATGCACATACTTTACATCGGGAGTTTCGTTGATGAGGTGATTATGAATCGCTGTGATTTTAAGGCCAGCTTCAACAAGCTTTTTTAGCACCGCCGGAACCTCGGTATCCAAAAGAACCAGGTCGCCCATCATCGTTGCCTGCTCGTTTCCCATCGTTTTATCAGCACTCATATTTTTGTTCATACTCATAAAACCCACCCATGACCCAAGAGCCAATCCAGGCGCCACGGTGAAATCACTCACCTTAACGCTCAGATCCGTGCGTGGATAGCTGATCTTAAAAACATCGCCCTGTACCGTTCCTTTTTTACCGAATACTTTTTCAACAGAAGCCCAATCATTTTGTTGGGCAGAGCAATAGAAAAAGGTTAAGAAACCCAGGATAAGAATGGCTGCTTTTTTCATAACTGGTTGTATTAATAGATGGAAGGATTAAATAACTTGTAAAGAGGTTTCCGTAATTGATATCTAAAGTTAGTTCAGTTTAAAAATTATTTTGCTATCTATTTTTAGGGCTTAAAAAGTAACTCGTCCTTGACGGAATTTTCAACGAACCGTTCACCGCTGCGCATGCTCATCTTAGCCGGGTTTCCTGCAAAGAACCCGGCGTGTGACGATACAAGTGGTTCAATTATTTAAAACAAAACAATCATTGCATCGCAGGCTATGGTATTCTGCCTAATCATTTACATACCCTTGCATTTTCTAACACCGGTAACAATATTGATAAAATTGTTGGCAATGGTAAGCTCTTCATGGCTTATTACATTATAGGTAAGTTAAAAGAGAAAGGAAATGAAAATATCCTGGAGCAATTGGTAGCAGGAGTGAAACCATTTGACAGAAAAGGGATTAAGAAAAAACAGGAACAGTTGACCAGTAAAAGAACAAAAAGAATGAATTTTGATTTTATGTAGGTATCGTCAAGATCTTATTGAAGTCATTATAAAGTTTTTCTGAAAAAATTTACTTCTCTTTTTTAATTTTAAAATCCATATCGGATTGAATATCTTTTTTATTCATTTTGAAAAGTTCTATTTCCGGATGGTTCCATTCAAATTTATTGTTTGAAATTTTTACACCAGTGCAGGCGAAAAGATGAATGGCAGGTCTTTTGTTTCCCACTTTCATGAAATCGGATTTTTCAATCGTATTGCCTGCAAACAGAAGCCCATTCACGCTTTTAGCAGATAGCACCGGATAATCGTACACCTTAAAAGCATTGTTTTCTATCCTGATGTTTTTGTGTACATAATAAGCCGGAATCAACTCGTGCGCCTGCGGGTCGATTTTGATGATATAATTATCGGGAAAAGAATTATACCCGCACTCAATAAACTGGTTGTTGCGAACGGTAACATCCATCACCGGCCCGGATTCATACCAACCGGATGCATCATCTGCAATTAAAATGGCATGCATCCCTGTCCGGTAATACACGTTGTTTTCAATTAACACTTTGCGGCGTGTCGTTATCAAAGTGCCGCGCGTAACGGTTCCTTCAAATCTTGAATTTTGAATCGTTACAGAAGGTGTCCATGTTATGTTTTCAAGTACATCGCCCACATTCAATTCTTTCGGTAAAGGTTGCCGCATTTCTAACAGCATTTCTTTTTCAGAAATCAGTTTGGCGGATTTCACTACGCCTTCACCAAATGCCTGCAATGATTGCGCATGCACATAGGCAACACTATCACCCGGTATAAAAGCTGCAAAGCCGTACGTTTGCGGATGCATGAAGCGAAGTTTTAAAGTGGTGGGCGAAACAACTTCTGACACCTGCAAATGCGTGCCGTGCACATTCAACGGGTCATCGTGCATACCATTAAACCTGCAATGGTTAATAGTAATCTGCCCTTTGCACCCCGAAAAGTGCATACCATCAGCTGAAGAAGCAATCACTCTGCCGCTGCCTTTTTCAGGCTCTACAAAAACACTGTCGTAATGCAGGTTTTCAGAGAATTGTGAAATAATACCGAGGCCATGCATCGAGTACATGTGCAGGTTATGCAGTACAATGTTTTTGGAGCGGTTTTGGAAAGCACCCACGTAATCGCGGTAGCGGTCTCTTATAGTGAGCACATCACCGGGATTGGCTTTAAACTTCGAAAAATCGCCGGTGAATTGTACCGTAAGCGGTGCTATTATTGTTGCTTTGCTTTGCCGGAATGGCTGCCAATCGCTATAAAATAGAAGCCCTTCTTTTGGCCGTACCAAAACCGCATGATAGTTTCTTGTTACCCATTTTTCGCCATACCACTCCAATTGTCCATTTATGATTGCAAACTTTGAATCAGGATGAATGCTTGCTATAACAGTCGTGGGTGACATTTCCTTAATCGTCATTTCCGACATGCCGGGACGCTCATAATTTATTTTCAGATTTTGTATGCGAATGTTTTCGCTGCTGTCAATCACCCAGGTAATCATCTTGCCGTGAAAAACAAAAACAGAATTGTTGCCTTCGATGGTAATGTTCTTTAAACTTTTTAACATCAGGCCAACCCGCTGTATTTTTACCGGCACTTCTTTTTCTGAGGAAGTGTTGGAAATATAATAATGTGTTTCAATGGCTTTGTCAGGCCAGAAATCATACCTGCCTTCAGGAAAATTTATTACAGAGTGGGATTGATTGCGGCAGGCTTCTATGGCTTGCTGCACCGCTTCGGTTGCATCGGCAAAACTGTTGGGCTGTACACCGAAAGTTGTTACATCAATCGTTTGTGCCTGCAGGCAAGTACTTATAAAAAGAAGTATTGAAAAGATAAATTTCATGTTATAATAATTTCCTCCGTTTGGTTGTCTTGGCCAACAACATATTTAATAATCATAATGTCTTATCAGCACCGGCAAAAATTAAAGATAAAAAGAAAGGAAGTGTTGGTCACAAGTTGTTCAAAAGTTGTTGATCACAAAGCCAACAACGTGTGAATGAGGAAAAACGTACCGTGACAGCCTGATTATTTCCATCTTATTTTATCTACCTTAGCCCCTTGCAATCCTGATTATTGATGAAACACAAACTTCTATTTTCCCTTCTTTTTACCACAGCTACCTTTACCCTTTATGCACAATTCCGCGACTCGCTGACAGCAGGTGATTATGCGCGTGCAGAGCAGTATCTTTATTACCATACAGCACCTTTGGTGGACCATCCTGCTGTTCGTCCGAATTGGGTGACTGATGATAATTTCTGGTTTCGTGACCTGGCTGCCACAGGAAGCAATTTTATTTTTGTGGATGCCGCAAAGGGCTCTCTTACGCCCGCATTCGACCAGGCAAAGCTGGCTGCCTCTCTTTCTAAAGCTACGGGTAAAACTTATACTGCCGACGGGCTGCCCTTCCAGTATTTTAAATATTCAGAGGATAACAAGACCATCTATTTTTGGGCTGATGGTAAAGAATGGGAGTGTGACCTTCAAAGCTATCAATGCGCACCGGGTCATGGGAAATCAGTGGCACCTTCAAGAAATCGTTACCAGGTGAATTCTCAAAACTCAGTTACTTCTCCTGACGGAAAACTGGCAGCCTATATCAAAGACTGGAATTTATGGGTTCGCGATATCGCCTCAGGCAAGGAAACGCAACTCACTACAGATGGTGTCGAAAATTTTGGATATGCTACTGACAATGCGGGCTGGCGGCATAGTGACCTGCCGGTATTGCTTTGGTCGCCCGACTCAAAAAAAATTGCGACTTACAAACAGGATCAGCGACAGGTAACCGATATGTACCTGGTTTCAACAAACGTAGGAGCACCGCGCCTGGAAAAATGGAAGTACGAATTTCCGGCAGATACCCCGCAAATGAAAATTTACCGCGTAATCATCAATGTGCCTGATGCTAAGATTATATTCCTTACGATTCCGCCTGATCCCCGCCGTTCCACTAATCTCGATGATATACTGGTGGATGGGAAACTGGCTGATGCCGAATGGAGCGCCGATGCAGGCAAACTCGCTTTTGTATCTACTTCGCGCTTTCACAAAACAGAAAAAGTAAGAATTGCCAATGCAACAACCGGCGATGTGAGCGAAATTTTTCAGGAAACGGTGCCTACCCAATTTGAATCAGGCGATGGCGGAATTAACTGGCGCTATCTTGCGGCCTCCAATGAATTTATCTGGTTTTCTCAACGCGATAATTGGGGACATCTTTATTTATATGATGGCGCTACCGGGAAAATGAAAAATAAAATAACCGGCGGTAATTATGATGTGACTGAAATTATAAAGGTGGATGAAAAAGCACGGTGCATTTATTTTAATGCCGCAGGACTGGAGCCGGAAAATCCTTATTTCCTTCAACTCTGCAAAATCAATTTTGACGGCAAAGGATTTAAAATACTAACTCCGGAAATGGGCACTCATGAAATCGCTTTATCACCCTCGGGGAAGTATTTTATTGATACGTATTCAAAACCCGATATTCCCGCGGTAAGTGTGCTGCGAAAATTAGATGGTCAAATAGTCGCAACCCTGGCAAAAACTGATGTTTCAAGACTACGGGCCAAAGGCTGGAAACCACCGGTTCCGTTTAAAGTGAAGGCCGCTGACGGAAAAACAGATATCTATGGATTGATGTTTTCACCTGTAAATTATGATCCTCAAAAAAAATATCCTGTCATTGATTACATTTATCCGGGGCCGCAGGGCGGCAGCGTTGGACCCTGGTCTTTTTATCCTTCCCGAGGCGACCAACAGGCTCTCGCCGAATTGGGATTTGTAGTAGTGGTGATTGAAGGAACAAGCAATCCTTTGAGAACAAAGGAATTCCAGGACATGAGTTATGGCGATATGTCGGTCAATACCTTACCTGACCAGATTAGTGGTATCAGGCAATTGGCTTCCCGTTATTCCTGGATAGATACGTCCAGAGTGGGTATCTGGGGACATTCCGGCGGAGGTTTTGCCACTGCGGGCGCCTTGTTGCGTTATCCTGATTTTTTTAAAGTGGGTATCGCAGAATCGGGAAATCACGATAACCGGAATTACGAGTCTGACTGGGGCGACCGGTATAATGGTCCGATCAGTAATGATGCTTACGCAGCAGGCGCTAACCAGACTTACGCCAAAAACCTGAAAGGTAAATTAATGCTGGTAGCAGGATTGATGGATGACAACGTGCCACCTCAAAATACGCTTCTCCTTGTGCAGGCGTTGCAGGACGCCAACAAAGATTTTGATCTTGTGATTTATCCTGATAGCCGTCATGGATATGGAAAATATGCTGCCTACCAGATGCGCCTGCGTTGGGATTATTTTGTAAAAAATCTTTTAGGAAAACAACCGCCGCCTCAATATGAATTTAAGCAAAGGCCAGATCCACGTAACGATTTTAGATAAAAGAACTAAGTAACTTTCTGGCGCAGGTCTGGCGAGCGGTGGCTTCTCCTTAGTATATTACAACTGATAGCGACTATTTTTTTAAAGCCGGATAGAACACAAAATAAGTGACGGCCGATCACAGGCCTGGAGGCCTGCGCCAGCGTAGGGTTTTAGACAGAAAGCTAAGTCCTGGCAGGGTGTAGGTTGAAACCGGGTGTCCGGCAAGAGGGTCGGCCGGATTAAAGATTAAACTGCTAAAAAAATAAACAGACATAATATGAACATCTTTTTTTTAATGCTTTTTTACGTTTTGTGTTTTGCATTGGATATTGCAATAATAAAGCATCAGCGTTGGTTAGGTCATTATAAGCCCGGGTTTCGGACAGGTTTGATTTTCAGTATACTAGTTTTACCCAGTTTTTTAATAGCCATAAAAATTTCAAATCAGTATTTTAGTGAGACTCCATTATACCTGAAAGTAATTTTATCAGTCATAGTAATTCTTTCTTTTAATAGTTTAATGTACAGGCTTATGAGAAAAGTGGTTACATTAAAATAAAAGTACCAGGAAACCAGAGCGCCCAACTTTTTTCGCAAATATAAATCCTTCCTCTTGGCGCTGGCTTCAGACCTGTGATTTCCATTATTCTCACATAACGACTACTTTTTGCAAAGCCGGATAGAACGCAAGATAAGTGATGGCCAGGATCAAAATTCTGCACGTCATTGCGAAGCCCCAGAAAAATCCTCTCCGTTTCGTACATTCTCCTTCGCTGAAGCAATCTCATCTTAAGGCCACCAACTTACTTAACGCGGGCCTCAGGAAGATTCCGGCTCCCATTCCATGAGGAGCATCATTCCCCGGTATAATCCTCCTCATACGGTCAATGTCCCTCTGCCAATATATTTGCCGGATTGAAAATGAAGCACTAAGAACTATGAAAGACACGGATGGCCCGGGAAACCCGGCTGAAATACACGCTACACCGCGCATTACACTGATTATTCCTTATGAAGGAAAGCTGAAAAACCAAAAACACCTGGATACTCTGCTCCGTAAAAAAGCGGATGAAACGGAAAAAGAATTATTGAACCACTACCCCAGTGAAACAGTTTTACCCCTGATCGACAAACTGAGAAACATTATAAAGCAGGTGCAGTGCGCCGACGACGGAAAAACCATTGGCATTTTTGTTTCGCCATGGGCTGAAAAGGTGTATTATTTTTCCCCTCTCATCTTGAAGATTTTAAGCTGCCGGTTTTGGTGAAAACTATTTGCGCAAAGCAACCAATAAACCCTTTTATTATTCTACCGTTCCTGGCGCAGTTCTACAACCTGTGAGTTTCCCTTATTCTACAACTACTTCCAAATGGTAGTGGGTTGTTTTTTGGGAACATCAATAGCAGAAAATTTAAGTGACGGCTTATCACAGGCCGGGAGGCTTGCGCTAGTTTAGAGCACTTGAAACCAGTAAAGCAACCAATAAACCCTTTTATTATTCTACCGTTCCTGGTGCAGGTCTACAGACCTGTGACTTCCCGTTACTCTACAACTACTTACCAACTGAAAGTGGCTTATCTGTTTGGGACATCAATAGCAGAAAATTTAAGTAACGGCATATCATCAATAACAAAAAATTTAAGTAACGGCTTATCACAGGCCGGGAGGCTTGCGCTAGTTTAGAGCACTTGAAACCAGTAAAGCAACCAATAAACCCTTTTATTATTCTACCGTTCCTGGTGCAGGTCTACAGACCTGTGACTTCCCGTTACTCCACAACTACTTACCAACTGAGCGGGTTACCTTTTTGCAACATCAATAACAGAAAATTTAAGTAACGGCATATCACAGGCCGGGAGGCCTGCGCTAGTTTAAACCTAAAAGACCAACGGCCTCCTGCCGGTTTTGTAAGAACTGTTTTGAACTTTTACAGGCTCAAAATTGTTGTCATGTTTTTGTAACCTAATTAAATCTCATCAACTCTATCCTCAATGAACAAGTAAGCCTGGCTGAATCGTTCAGCAAGGAAAAATTATTCTATTTCACAACAAATAAAAACAAACGGGTTATGAAAAAAATTTTTATGATTCCTACGCTGCTGCTTATCGCGACGTTAGGTTTCTTTAGTTGTACAAAAACTGATATTGGCCACGTTCCTCCCGGGAAAGGCGATCTACATTTACCTCCATTGGACCAGGAATTGGTTAAACAAGGGCAACAGGTATTCCGATATTGGACCTTTGGCGATGAAACGTTTTGGACAGATGTGTTACAGATGAACAAAGTGATAGAAACCGCTGTCGACCCAACTACCGCCTTAAGTGTGGGTTTAAAAGTAGATGCCACAGCTATACCCGCCGCTGTTGTTGCCGGTATTCAGGACGGATCGGTAAGTCTCACTGATCCGCAAACCACTCTTGCTTTGCTATCATTAAATGCCGTTGTTGGGGTAAAAGGAGAAGTAAGCAAAGGAGCAGATGGGAAATTACATTTGGATAGAGTGGGAATCACCTGTGCGCTCTGTCACTCAACGGTTGATAATTCATTCGCCCCGGGTATAGGCAGCCGGTTGGATGGATATCCCAACAGGGATTTAAATCCGGGTTTAATTATCTCTTTGTCTCCGGCCTTAACCCCGGCTCAGAAAGCCACTTACGCTTCGTGGGGCACAGGCATGTACGACCCGAGGTTTAACCATGATGGCTTGAGTAACCCGGTTGTCATACCGCCTGCGTTTGGCTTATATGGTATTCCTAAAGCGATTTTTACCGGTGATGGAGATGTGGAACATGAGCCTGTAGGGCCTGTGGCTTACTGGAACAGGTATGTAGCGGTTACCCAAATGCATGGACACGGTTATTTTGCTGATCCACGTCTTGATTGGGTGGTTGATCACAGGGAAAATGATGATTTGGTAACCGATAAACTGCCTGCTTTACAAGCGTATCAATATTCTATTTCGGCACCGGCTCCGCCAGCTAATTCTTTTAATATCGCTGCTGCTGCCCGGGGAAGAGTGCTTTTTATTGGAAAAGGAAAGTGTGCAAGTTGTCATTCCGGGCCTTTATTTACTGATGTTACTGACGGTGGAAAATTACATCCTCAAAGTGCGTCTGTAGCATTGGATAAAGATTATGTAAAGCGGTCGGCTACAAAACAATGGAGAGTTACCCCATTGAAGGGTATCTGGCAACACCCGCCTTATTTTCACGATGGTTCTGCAAAGACCCTGGCTGATGTAGTGGCAAGATACAACCAGGAAAGAAATCTTAAGTTAAGCGACGCCGAAAAAGCTGACCTTACTGAATATCTGAAATCTCTGTAAAAGGTAGCCTGAAAGATAAATACATAAGCTTGTTAGTTTTTGTTGTTTTATATGCATCTTTTTGCGGAACCGATTGCTAAAGAGAAGAACCGTAAAAAGATGCTTTTTACTACATTAGGTTAAGCTTAATTGAACGTATTCGAGTTTAAGAACATCGCATAGTCAGCGCTATGTTTAAATCATTGGAAAGGAAATGAAACGTTTACAAAAAATGCTGTTCTCCACCCGCACCATGACGGTTCTTTTGCTGTTGTTCGGCATTTCGATGGCCGTGGCCACTTTTGTGGAAAATGATTATGACACAGCCACTGCCAAAACCCTTATTTACAATTCTACCTGGTTTGAAATCCTGATGCTATGGCTGATTATTTTGTTTGCGGCAAATATTAAAACCTACCGGCTTACACGGAGAGAAAAATGGCCGCTGCTGGCATTTCACCTGTCGTTTATTTTTATGTTCATTGGAGGCGCCATCACGCGCTACGCCAGTTTTGAAGGGCAAATGCCGATCAAAGAAAAGGAGACCACCAATGAAATTATCAGCGATCTTACGTATTTCAAACTGAATGTAACCGAT
Source organism: Ginsengibacter sp. (assembly GCA_051954975.1). Taxonomy (GTDB): domain Bacteria; phylum Bacteroidota; class Bacteroidia; order Chitinophagales; family Chitinophagaceae; genus Ginsengibacter. Next base: position 183,170 of record JBQCHE010000006.1, read on the forward strand.
GGAAAGAAGACGCTCAGTTATGATAAGTATCCGTACATGATGTCTTATTTTAATTCTAAAGACACCAGGTGGCCTTTCAAAAGAACCTATCAACAGGATTACCAGTTTGACAATAAAGTGATTTCTTTAAAAACCCTTGATTATATTCCGTTTGCCAAAGACTCGGTTCAAACAACGGAATCAGGAAAGAAGATGCTCAGCATTGTGTCGATAGGGCAGGGGGGCAGATTGAATAATTATATTTCCGAAGGTGAAATCAAAAACATTGACGGAACGATATTTAGCTTTGATAATCCGGTGCCGGACGCGGTTCAGCTAACGGAAAAAGATGGTGTCATGACGATTGCATCGCCGGCTGATGCGCAATATATGTCTATGGAAGGACAGCAAATAGGCGTGGTAACTGATGCTGCATTATTAGCCCGGCATTCTGGTAACCTTAAAGCCAATGAGCCTATTACCCTGAATCACAGGGCACTTTACACCATTAACCATACTAATTTTATCATCCCCCAAAGCGCTTTCAAAGGAACAATAGTCTATTACAGCGGGGACAAAAACAACCCGATGGATAAAAATCTTTTGGGAGCTATCCAGTTAGAATTAAAGTCAGGAAATGAAAGTGATACGGTGTTGATCAAAGGAGGCAAAGGCGTTACCGGGTTTAATAAAACCGTAAGGATCAATGGCCTGAATGTCTCCTTGGGATTCGGTTCCAGGATACTTTACACTGACTTTTCTTTACGTTGTGATGATTTTCTGCTCGACCGTTATCCCGGCTCAAACAATCCATCCTCTTATGAAAGTAAGATAACCGTAATTGATAAGGGAACGGAGAAGCCGCATCATATTTACATGAATAATGTGATGGATTACCGCGGCTACCGGTTCTTCCAGGCAAGTTATTTCCCGGATGAAAGCGGAACCATCCTCTCCGTAAACGCCGACAGGTGGGGAACCAACATAACCTATCTTGGTTATCTCCTTTTGTTTGCCGGGATGTTTTTCACCCTATTCTGGAAAGGCACGCACTTCTGGAAATTGAATAATTCATTAAAACAAATGCACACGAAAAGTTTGATTCTTCTTCCTTTTTTATTGCTTTTGGAGATAGGAATAAATCCTTGTTTTGCACAGAATAGCACAATCGAAACAACTTTCCCGCAACAACAGCCGGGGCCAAACGCACAGTTTGCGAAACCTGGCGAGTTGGGAACCAATAGGATCATTGACCCGGTTCATGCAGAAAAATTCGGGCATCTGCTGGTGCAGGATTACCAGGGACGAATTGAGCCTATGGATACCCACACATTAGAATTGCTCAGAAAGATTTACAAGAAAGATAAATATCAAAAAGGAGCGCTTACTATTTCTTCAGAACAATGGTTTATTTCCATGCAGGTTGATCCTGGGTATTGGGCCAATGAACCGCTGATAAAAGTAGGCCAAAAAGGAGGCGACGAACTGATAAAAGAAACCGGTGCCAATGCAGAAGGTTATACTTCTTATGCCAACTTGGTTGACCCAAATACCGGGAATTTTAAGCTGGAAAAACAGTATAATAAATCCTTCAGCAAGCGAAAAGCCGACCAGTCTAATTATGACAAAGGAATTATAGAAGTTACGGAACGGTTCAATATTTTCAGTAGTATCGCTTTCGGGTATTATACCCAAATCATTCCGGTAAAAAATGATCTGACACAAAGGTGGAGAAGCTGGATTTATAGCTCTGATGAAAACGCTGTAGAGATCGACCAGGCAGCTTATCCTCTTTTAACCAACTATTTCAATGGAGTAAAAGAAGGTTTGAAAACCGGAAGCTGGAACAAAGGGGATAAAGGTCTTGAAGAGATCAGCGAATACCAACAGCTTTGGGGCAAAAAGATTATTCCTTCATCCTCAAAAGTGACCCTGGAAATTCTCTACAATCACCTGAACATTTTCTTTTGGTTGATGATCGTTTATAGCTTGTTAGGTATGTGCATGATCATGCTTGGTTTTGCAGAAGTGTTTTCATCGGGGTCAAAGTATAACCGCATAATTCGCATTCTGACCAAAACGTTTTTGTGGATAATGGTTGCAGCACTGGCCGTTCAGGCGATAGCTTTAGGCGTTCGCTGGTATCTTTCGGGGCATGCGCCCTGGAGCAACGGTTATGAGGCGATTGTATTTATTTCCGGAATCGGTGTTCTCTCGGGACTACTCTTGTACAGAAACCGCAATGCTTTTATCCCCGCAGCCGGAGCTTTGGTCGCAACGATCATGATGGGATTTGCACACGGAGGATCCATGCTCGATCCGCAGATCACGCCTTTGGAACCCGTTCTGAAATCCTACTGGCTTATGATTCATGTGGGCATTATCACTTCCAGCTACGGCTTCTTTGGATTGTCGGCAGTATTAAGTACAATTTCATTAATCCTCTTTAGCGCAAAACCAACTAAAAAAATAGAGCATTCCATCAAGGAAATGACGATTGTGAATGAAATGGCTTTAACTGTTGGAATCTTTGCCCTGGGTGTAGGTACTTTCCTTGGAGGGATGTGGGCCAACGAAAGCTGGGGAAGGTATTGGAGTTGGGATCCTAAAGAAACCTGGGCATTTATATCGGTTATATTTTATGCCGTGGTACTTCACTTGCGATTGGTTCCGAAGCTTCGCGGGAAACTGACTTTTAATATTGTAAGCCTGTGGGCGATATGGTCTATTATATTTACCTATTTCGGAGTCAATTATTATTTGTCCGGATTACATTCCTACGCAGCCGGCGACCCTATGCCGGTTCCCACCTGGATTTATATTACCGCCGCGGGAATGCTCACTTTATCTTTGGTAGCTTTTTTTAGAAACAAAGGAAATAGGAAGCAGAAATTGGTATAACCTATAAGGCCTGCAGGAGATTCGGCTGTGACTGCAAAACAGAAAATCACACTATTTCTTTGTTTACTCACTCATCCTTACGCAGTCAATTCTTTTTCCAGCTTTAGCGCTTTGGGAAATAATATATTATTCTCCAGGTGAAGGTGCTGGTGCAATTGAAGCTCAAATTCCTTTAAAAGGCGCAGGCTGTCCACTTCCTCCGGTGAAGTATAATCGCTGGTTAGCCCGGCAATCTTTTGGAACAAATCGCTTTGCTGGTGGTGTTCATGGGTTAACATCTGTACAGGGCTTTCAACCGATTTGGTGGCGCGGGGTGTCACAAACTCTTTATGATTCTTTTTGGCGTCCGCCATTTTTCTTATAAAAGGAAACAGGATCAGCTCTTCTTTTTTCTGGTGCACCGCTATGATTCCGGCGGCTTCATCAAAAAGATTTTTAATTTCCGATATTGCGGCATAGCGGCCGCCGTATGACTCGGAAGCCTTTTCCAGCGCGGGTTTAATCTCTTTTATTTGCTGCTCTGCAGGAAGGTGGTAGGTTTTTAGGATGTACTCGCAAAGTGCATCTAATGGCCACGAATTGAAATCCTCCTCTTTCTGCGATGAAGAGCGCTTCTTTTCAATTTCGCCGGTGAGCGCCGGCAAATCTATATGATCTTCACCGGCCACCTCTTCTAGGGTTCGTTTGCCTTTATTGTAGTAATCAATTTCATGGCTTTCAAAAACGGAATAAGTGCTAAAATCCTCAGCCACAATTTGCCCAACGGGCTTTTTCGCTATATTTTCCATAAGGGTAAAATTACACCACAACCGCTTACCTGGCCTTCCTGTTCATTTACCCTTTTGGGAAAAATTTAAATACGCCCACATCAGCAGAGCAACAAATACCAGGGATTTGTATTTTGGGAAAAAAGGGATTCCCTTGTCGCAGTTTGCGTCCCCGCCAACTGCTACAAAGTAAGCCAGCACCAACAGCTACAACCTCGTGCCAAAATGGAGATCAGATGAAATGATTACCCTACGACAATTCATCTTTATAATTCTACGTTTCGGAATTCTTCCTATTGCTTCCTGCTTTTACCAGGATGACATTTGCACAAAAAAAATTATGCAAACAAAAATCTTGATACTCGTTCTTGCGTGTGTGATTGGAACAAAGGCAATGGCACAGCAAAATAAATTTACTCTTGGCCTCGGCTACCAACGAACCTGGATGCTCGACAAACAGGCTTCACCCCTTAAATATCAAACGAGTGAAAAAACAATTTTGCTCGGTTATGATCATACGGGAAACAAAGGATTTTTTAGTGCTCAGTTAAACGGCGCTTTGGGCGATTTCTTCCCCACAGGTTTTAAAGGCCGGCAAATGTACGATCCGGGTTATAACGATGACGGTACGGCTAAAAAAGATTCTTCCTTTATTCCCGGCACTTTATACAGCGGCCGGATTAAAATAAGTTACCTGCGACAAGCTACATCCGGATATAATGTGATTGGTAAAGGAAAATTGTATAGCCACAATTATTATGGTGCCTCACTCAATAATCAGCTTTTTTATTCTGATAATATTGTGCGTAACGGATGGTTAAATTCGGCTTCCTTCAATGGCGAATACATGCACACCGCCATGCTGAATACCAAACATTTTTTCAGCATAAAAATTTCCATTCCACTTTTTGCAGAAAACACACGGCTTCCTTATGACAATACGATCAGCTCTCCTACCGGCGAAAGCAATGTCAAAACTTTTTTCAGGGAAGGCAGCCGCTTTGCCTGGTTTGGAAATTTCCAAAACATACAATTCGATGCAGCGTATGAATACAACATCAGCAACCATTGGAGCATGGGGTTAAGATATTTTGGACAGTGGCTTCATTATTCAAAAGAAAAACCGGTTAACCTTTTCCAAAACAATATCAGCATAACTACCTCCCTCAAATAAATTGAAAACATAAAAATAGATTAAAATGAAAAAACTAATAATAATTACATCGTTTATTATCCTTGCTTTCACTTCCTGCCAGAAAGCCCTTATAGGCCCGGTTGTCTCAAATACGCCTGTCAACAACTTCGAAGAAATGTGGAAGGGATATGATGCATGGTATGGTGGATTCGAGGTACGCCACATCAACTGGGATTCCATTTATAAAAGTTTGCGGATGGAAGTAAACAACAATATGACCAACCAACAATTGTATGATGTATTGTCGCGGATGATAAAACCACTCAATGATATACATGTATTCCTTCAACCTACAAGTGATGACCTGCCACGATATGAAAGCAGCGTTTTCTTCAGAAGTAATAAGGTGCAACACGATTTTTCGATCAGGGTGATAAAGGAAAATTACATACCGCAACTCACCACTGTTGACGACAACCTGCATTATGGTATTTTGGATGGCAATATCGGTTACCTGCATTTTGGAGAGTTCGGAATGCCATTGAGTTTTTACCAACAAAAAATGCCGGGCATCATGAACGCATTAAAAAATACAAAAGCGATGATCGTTGACATTCGGAACCATGCAGGCGGTGATGATGAGGTGAGCAGGTATATAGCAGGTTTGTTTGCAAAAAATACCACACTCTTTATGACAACACGCAAACGCAATGGGCCAGGCAGAAATGATTTTACGGCTCCTGATAAATGGTATATTGAAAAGCAGGGCGATTTCCAATACACAAATCCTGTCATATTGCTCACCACAAGATGGACAGCCAGTGCAGGAGAAACATTTACCTGGGCGATGAATACGCAACCTGAAGTTACACAAATGGGCGATACAACTGCAGGTGGTTTTACTGATGTTATTTCGAGGGAACTGCCTAATGGCTGGTTATACTTTGTAGGTGTTGGCGACTATCGCGATGCAGCCGGTAAAAGCGAAGAAGGTATCGGTGTGGCACCTAAGATTTATGCAATAAATTTAAAGACTGACATTGATGCCGGGAAGGATAAAGTCCTGGAACAGGCGATTGATAGTTTAAAGTAAAAGAGTTTTTATTCGCGGTGCAGATATCAATCAAACGTATGAACTTTACATAAAAGCTCAACATGCAGCAACTTCATTAATAACAGGTTTCATAAATTTTATAACCGGGTTGGTTCAACCACTATTTTATTTATTCGCAGGCATAGATGGCAAAGGAAAAACTTCATGATAAATGGTTCCGTTTTATAGGAATTCCGGTGATCGCTTTTATGGGGCATATTATCTTTTATAACCGGAATGAAGCAGGTGAGCAGCGTTATGGTTTTTGGATCATTTATCTCCTGTCGCTGGCAGAAACCATGCTCTTATGGGAAGTGAACAGGCTGGTATTTCTCTATTACCGAAACAGGTTTCCGGCACTTCAGCAAACCAGGCAAAGGATCATTTATGTATTTTTTGCCAGCATGATTGTGACGATAATTTTGCGGGGCCTGAATGTGTACGTTTTTGACAAAACCAAATTCTGGGGTTACGAGTTTCCCCTGGAGGCTTACCTGCAGGCAATAGCTGTGGCAATGCTCTTCGTGGTGGTGGTTGGAGGCGTTTATGAGGCCACTTATTATTTCCGCAAATGGAAGGACATGGCTGTAGAGGCCGAAGCACTGAAAAAAGAAAACCTGCAGACGCAATTCGATTCATTGAAGATGCAAATCAATCCGCATTTTTTATTCAACAGTCTGGGTTCGCTGTCGTCATTAATAGAAGAAAATCCGAAGGAGGCGCGCACATTTGTAAATGAGATGGCATCGGTTTACCGCTATCTTTTGCAAAGCAATGAAAAAGGGCTTGTGACGCTTCAGGAAGAAATTGAGTTTATAGAAGCTTATACCGGGATGCTTACAAAGCGCTTCCCGGAAGGATTACAGGTAAGCATCAATATAAATGACGAAGACCGGCAAAAAATGCTTCCACCGTTAACACTCCAACTGTTATTGGAAAATGCAGTGAAGCACAATGCAGTGCTTGCATCAAAACCGCTGCATGTACAAATAAATTCTGAAGGAAGAAACATCTTAAAGGTGTGCAACAACCTGCAACCAAAAACGTCACCGGTGCAAAGTAACAGGATGGGATTGCACAACATCATTACCAAGTACAAATTATTAAACAAACCGGGTGTAAGCATTACAAAAACAGATGAGAGTTTTTGTATTTTGCTGCCCCTGATTAACAACGGCCATTTATGAAAATCCTGATTGTAAAAGATGAAATATTGCTGGCAAAAGAGCTGCGAAAAATGCTTTTGTCCATTGAGCCTTCGGCGGAAATTTGTGGCACTACACAAAGTGTGGAAGAGACCGTGCAATGGTTAAAGCAAAATGATACCCCTGACCTCGTGATGATGGATATTGAATTGGCCGACGGGCAAAGCTTTGATATTTTCAAACAAGTTCAACTCGAGTCGCCTGTTATTTTTACTACCGCTTATGATGAATTTGCCATCAAGGCATTCAAAGTGAACAGCATTGATTATTTATTAAAACCGATTAAAGAGAGCGAACTTAGAGTTGCAATTGAGAAATTTAAGAAGACAAAACAGCACCAGCCTATCTCAATGTTGGAGTTGCTCAAAAAGATAGAGCAACTGGCCAATCAGCGCGGTTACCGAAGCAGGTTTTTGATAAAACAAGGGCAAAAGATGGTGAGTATCGACGTATCTGAAGTGGCCTATTTTTATTCTGAGAACAAATGCACCTTCCTGCGCACAAATCAAAACCAAAAGTATATAATAGATTTAACCCTGGATGAACTGGAAAAGGAACTGGCGCCACAACAATTCTTCAGGGCCAACCGCCAATACATTCTTTCAGGAAAATCTATTGTATCCATCCATTCATGGTTCAATCAAAAATTAAAGGCAGAAGTAAACCCTCCTACCGAAGAACATATTATCATCAGCAGGGATAAAGCCAACGCCTTTAAAGCATGGATGGGCGAATAACCGAAAGGGCCCCCTGCCAGTTAGACCTCCAGGCCTGTGCAGGAGCGTTACCGGGTATTTTCTGTGGATAATATTACAGATATGGAGATGGATTTAAGCAAAAGACTGTAAGAATACCCCTACATTGACGCCGAGTCCCTTGAAAACTCGGCTGCGATTAAAAATTTAAATACGCCCACATCAGCAGAGCAACAAATACCATGGATTTGTATTTGGGAAAAAAGGGATTTCCTTGTCGCAGTTGGCGCTTCAGCCCCTGTACCAAGTGCGCCAACAATAGTGAATTGGAGAAGTGACACCTTTCCGAAAAAGGTGTCACTTCTATCGTATGACATTTCCAGCAGAGAATTTGTATTTTGAAGAAGGAGAAAATTTATAGTGGCGAGGACATCAACAAGCGCGCGGCCATTTGTGAAGATTATTTTACTTTTAGGTTGTTTTTCCGAAAACATAGAAGCTTTATAGCAGGAATTCACTAGCAGATCATTCCAGGTCTTTGGACTCCGATGGTTATCATTAATTTTTTGATGAATCATAAAACATTAATTCAATTATTATGAGCCAAATAAAAAAAGAAGACATCAAACAGGAAGTGTTTGATCTGTATGATGATTACGCCCACAACCGCGTTAACAGGCGTGAGTTTATGCAAAAGCTATCCCTATATGCCGTCGGCGGAATTACAGTTCCTTCTCTCATGAGTTTTCTGATGCCCGATTATAAGAACACTTTGCAGGTAAAGGACGATGATCCGCGCATCACTTCTGAATACATTTATTATGATTCCCCCAAAGGCGGTGGAAGAATCAAGGCCCTGCTGTCAAAACCTATTGGAGCGCAAAAGAAGTTGGGCGGCATTGTGGTGGTTCATGAAAACCGCGGGTTGAATCCGTATATTGAAGATGTGGCCAAAAGGGCTGCTATTGCGGGTTTTATAACCATTGCCCCGGATGCATTAACTCCGCTGGGAGGCTATCCCGGTGATGACGACAAAGGGCGTGAAATGCAAAGTAAACTGGACAAAAATAAAATGCTGGAGGATTTTATCTCTGCTTTTTACTATCTTAAAAACCATAAAGATTGCAACGGAAAAGTGGGCGTGGTAGGCTTTTGCTTTGGCGGATGGATTGCGAATATGATGGCGGTGGATCTTCCTGATCTTGCGGCAGCGGTTCCCTTTTATGGAAGCCAGCCCGTCGCAGAAGACGTGCCGAAAATACAGGCGCCATTACTTCTCCAATATGCAGGGCTTGATACCCGGATTACTGAAGGGTGGCCCGCTTATGAAGCTGCCTTAAAAGCCAATCATAAACAATACACGGCTTATATTTATCCGAATGTGAATCATGGCTTTCATAATGATACCACACCGCGTTACGATAAAGATGCAGCGGAACTTGCGTGGCATCGGACGATTGATTTTTTTAAAGACAAATTGCAATAAGAGGAGAAAAGCGTTTACGAATCCAGGGAATTTGTTGGTTTACTGTGGCTCTTTGCGAACGGTGTTTTTTCGCAGGGCTTTTTAAGAGAAAACACCTTAATCTAAGAAAATTACAGCCTCTGCATTTTTCTATCATATTTTCTTTTTGATTTCCTGCAACCGAAATATTTTCTACCAATAATATCAGGGACGCCAGGAAGAACGAGGAAAGCCACTGATTCTTTCAAAAGTTCTGGGAGAATCGTTCGGTAATTGTGCTTATGCTTGCAACTGGTGTTTCGATTGATTCTAAAAGTTTATTTATCTTTTACTTATCTTCACTTTCTTTCTTCAACTTACCTTAATCAAGAATCTTTATGAAAAATAAGGCGCTGGCCATGGTGTTTTTTTTATCGGTTCCTTTCTTTTCGGTCGCTCAAACTGGTGCTGTTTCTTCAGTTGACAGCCTTCTTCAGCTTTCCCTGGAACAACTGATGAATATTAAAGTCGTCACCGCATCCGGTTATGCGCAAACTACCGCTGAGGCTCCGTCGACGATTACCGTTATCACCGCTCAGCAAATCAAGGACCGCGGCTACGAGCAACTGGACGATGCTTTGCGCGATGTGCCGGGAATTGACCTGATCCATATCAATGGTTATGCTCCCACGCTGATCTATTTCCGCGGCATGTATGGCGCTGAAAACCTGCGTGCTTTGTTAATGATTGATGGAATAGTGGAAAATAATATTCTCGGAACCAATGATTTAGCGGGTCCGGCTTATAGCCTTCATAATGTAGAACGGATTGAAATCATCTGGGGACCGGCGTCTGCTTTGTATGGAGCCAACGCTTTTGGCGGCGTGATCAATATCATCACTAAAAAAGGCGGCGACATCAATGGCATGGCGGCCGAAGCCGGATATGGAAGCTTTAATACCCGTTTTCAAAAACTAAGTATGGGCTTAAGAAAGGCAAATCTCGAATTTTCTGTTGCCGGAACGCTTTACAATACCGATGGGCCAAAGTTTAGCGGAAGAGATCCGAACTATTCCAATTCTTATGTTGATAATGCAAAGTCACTAAACACGACGGTGAGTTATTATGCCAGGAATTCTAAAACAACTTTTGGATTCAGGTATTATAATACACCAATGGGATACGGAACTTTCTTTAATAGTCCTACCGTTCCCCTCGGGCTTCCTACGCCTGAAAATCACAACCGCGGCCTGATTGGCATTATTTCGAGCAACTTCAATGGGGAAAAAGGCGGTCTGGCAAGCTATTATCTAAAAACATGGTACCTGCAAAACGAATGGAAGCCAACTGAAAAATTTAATCTTCAGACATCTGTTGTTTATCGCGAAACCGGCACCGATGACGACTCTTATGCTTACCTGAGTTTGAATGGCAGAGATTTTATCCGTGCTATTTTCACCAGTTATTCAAGCAGGATTTCCGGCGAAGCGAGGGCTAACTATTCTCCCAATGAAAATCAAGACTTTTCAGCCGGTATGCAATATTATCGCGACAATGTGGAAAAAGGTCAGCGCAGGGAAACACTGGATCTTACCAAAAAATACATCATCAACGGCAGAGACACGGTTTATAATCTGAATGCAAGCTTCCTGCCCCGGCTCTATGATATAAGAGATAATTTCGGCGCCTACCTTCAGTATGTTTTGAAAACGAATATTTTGGGAAAAACCAATTTTACCCTCGGCAGCCGTTATGATTATAACAGCTATTTCGGTGGCTCGTTTAATCCAAGAGCGGTTGTCGTAAACCAGCCAGGTGAAAACCTGACCTTTAAACTGCAATTTGGAACAGCTTTCAGAGCGCCGAGCGAAAATGAGATCCACCAAACTCCGGATACTTTTGATCTGAAAACGGAAAAAATAAAAACTTACGAGTTCAACGGGATTTATTCATTCTCAAAGAAAGTGCGCGCCCAGATTAATTTTTTTAGAAATGAATTAAGTGATGTAATCGTGATTAATGAACTTGCAGGGTTAAATGCCAATAAAAATCCCGGAAGCCAAACCTCAAACGGAATCGAAGCAAGTCTCGATTTGTTTTTAGGAAAAAACATCACGGGTTTTGCAAACTTTACCTTCCAGGATGCAAAAGGTGAAATTGCTACTACCCACATTTCCGGTCAGCTTCCTGATGTTCCAAAATTTAAAGGAAATGCAGGCTTTACGTTTGACATAGAAAATTTATTTACCATAAATGTGGTTGAAAACTGGGTGGGGGAAAGAAGAGTTCCCAGGACGGATCCTTACGGGCCGGTTCCCGGTTATTTTCTTACAAATCTTGTCATTAGCACGAAAGAATTATTCAATAAAGGCATCACGGCGAGTTTAAACATTCGGAACGTGTTTAATACAAAATGGCTTGACCCCGGGTTCAGAACTGCGGATGGCCTTTTATTTTCAACGGTGTTGGAACAGCCTGGCATCAATGGATTATTTAAAATTGGAATCAAATTATAAATCTGTGTTGATTCATACCAATTCTTGAACGGTAACCGATAAAATCTGCTCTGTCAAATGATGCTGAAACGACTCCTTCTCCTGTTATTCATCAGTTCCTTTTACAAAGGTGTGGCTGCGCAGTCTACAGAGCAGGAGTCGAATCTGAAAGCTGCCTTTATTTATAACTTTACCAAATACATTGATTGGGGGAATTACAACGACAGGAATGAGTTTGTGATTGACGTTTTAGGTGATACCACCATTGCCAATTCTTTGAAACAAATAGCAAAAGAGAAGACGATAAATGATAAACCTATAGTGGTGCATGTTTTGGAAAATCCTTCGCAGGCTGTCGATTGTGATATTCTTTTTATTTCAAAGAACTGTCGTTTTACTTTAGATAAGATATTACCGTTGGTGGGCAAAGGCGTGTTAACGATTAGTGAGCAGCCGGGGTACGCCAGGCAGGGAACGGCATTTAATTTTATCATCGTCAATAACAAGCTAAAATTTGAAGCAAACTTAAAAGCTATTTCGTCAGCCGGATTAAAGGCAGGATCACAACTGCTGAAACTGGCTAAGATTATAGAATAAACACTTCATGCAGAATATGTTCAATCTTCGGGATATATCTATTAAAAACGAACTACGAAAATGCTGGAGGATTTTTATAGGCTTTGTCCAAATGTGAGCAAATTATTGTCAGGGTCAAGCATAGAAAATTCCTTCTGTCCCCATGGTTTTATTTGCAAATCTCCTGCGGGGTGTATGCTTATTTTTTTGTCTAACATTTGCTGGTATAGTTTATCAATGTTGTCGGTTCGGATATATACCTGTCCATAATTTTCCTTGGGGTCAAGCTCTATGAATTCAAAGAAATGAATTTGTATGCTATCCCTTTCAACCATTAGATACCCGCTATAGTCAGCATTTCCAAACTCCCGGAAATCTAATTTATTGACGTAAAAGTCCTTCGTAATAGTCTTATCCCGCATTGGTAATTTTGGGTTGATGTATGTCAGCATATTATTAATTTGTATCAAATGTAAAATGTTTCCGTAACTGTTTATCCGTTGCAGGTTTGATTTGTAAAATCCTGTTTAGGATGCTATGACTTTGTAAAGTAGAAGCCTGAAATAGCTTTCAAAAAGTTATTTATCTTCATCAAAAAATAAATGAAGAAAATCTTTTTCTCATTACCACTGCTTTTTACTTTGTCAATTACTTATGCGCAAAATTTCCCCGATAGCTATACAGATGGAAAATACATACCGGTAAACGGGGCAAAACTTTACGTCGTCTTGGTGGGCAAGGGTGATCCGTTGATTATTATTCCCGGTGGCCCCGGCGGCGCTCACCCTGGCTATCGTGCTTTTGATTCTTTGGCAAAGGATAACCAAATCATTTATTTTGACGCCTTTGGAAGGGGCAAAAGCGATACGGCGAAAGATGTAAAAGAGTATACCCTTGCCCGTGATATTGAAGACATCGAAGGGTTGAGAAAAGCGCTTCATTTGGGTAAATTGAATGTGCTTGGCCATTCCTATGGCGGTGTGGTGGCACAGGGATATGCCCTGAAATATCCTGAACATGTAAATCACCTGATCCTGGCCAATACTTTTCACAGCTACCTCATGTGGCAAAAAAATGATGACAACAGCAATCATGAAATCGCTACCAACTACCCGGAAGTGTGGGATTCATTGATGATAATTCGTGAGAAAGGCGCTGTGTCAAGCGATTCGGAACATCAGCGTTTGTACAGCAAAGTTCCGTATGGATTTTTATATGCTTATAATCCCAATAACTTTTTATCGCGTGGGCGAAAACCTTATCCCAACTCTTTCAATTCAAAACTATATTACCAAATGGTGGGACGGGACGGTGATTTTTTGGTGGGGAGTGACATCGGCACTTTTGATTATCGCAGGGAATTAAAAAATCTGAAGATGCCGGTATTAATTTACGGCGGAAGATATGATCGTGTGGCGGTGCCGGTTATGATGGCAAAATATAAAGAACATTGCCCGCAGGCAAAGTTTGTAATGTTTGAAAAATCCGGCCATAATCCGCAGATAGAAGAGCCCTCCAAACTGTTTGCCCTGATTGAAAATTTTCTACATTAAGATGGGCTGCGATAGTCCATATTTATTCATCATCGATGTGAAATAATCAGTCGCTGTGCGACCGGAAGAATACTTCTGAAAAGATGGTCAGCTAAAAAGAAATAATCTCTTTTAATGACAGCACAAGCACCACGCTTTAACGGACGAATAAAATGAAGGATTGCAATTACTTCAACCGGTTTGCGTAATTCAGTTAATTTTACCCATCGTATCTTATTGCATTACTTATTTTTAGATGAAGTACATTACTATTTCTAATCGCAAGGCTGCTTCCATATCAGCTTTTGCATTAGTTCCGCTATCCGGTTTTACTACGGATTTATATCTTCCTTCTTTTCCCCAAATGGCGCGGGTTTTCCATGCCACACCCACCCAGGTTCAAACCACCTTATCGGTTTTCCTGGTCAGTTACGGAATAGGCCAGTTTTTTGCCGGCAGCCTGATGGATAGTTTCGGCCGTTACCGCCCTGTAATCATTGCGTTGATCCTGTTCATTGTCTCCAATATTGGAATCATACTTACCCGGAACATACTGTTGGTCGATGTGAGCAGGGGTCTTCAGGGCCTTTGCGTATCTTTTATTGCTGTCGGAAAAAGAACTTTTTTTGTAGATGCTTACACCGGTAAGCAACAGCAGAGCTATACCTCATTATTGACTATTGTTTGGGCCGTAGCACCCATTATTGCTCCGTACCTGGGCGGTTATCTGCAAGTCCATTTTGGATGGACTTCCTGTTTTTATTTCCTGGCTGGGTATGCCACTATCCTGCTGATCACAGAGTTGAAATATGGCGGCGAAACACTCCGAAATCCTGTCCGGTTCAACCTGAAGCCTGTTACCAAGGTTTATTTAAAACTGTTGAACACAAGGGATTTCAGTGTCGGGGTAGCGATCCTCGGATTAAGCTTCTGCCTGGTAATGTCGTTTAACATGGTCATTCCGTTTGTCGTTGAAAAAATATTTCAGCTTTCCCCGGTGACTACGGGCTATTGTGCCTTATTATCGGGGATTGCGCTTATCACGGGAGGAATTATCGGGAAATCCATAGGGATCCGCCGGTTATTACAAAAAGGTATTGCCTTCTCTTTAATTCAATGTGCGATCATCGTTGCGATGCTCAACTTGTTGGATTCTTTGAACAGTATAGTTCTTTTAATGATTTTTGTGGTCGTTATTCACTTAATTGAAGGTATTCTTTATAATCTTTTCTTCACGCACTGCCTGATACGATTTCCTAAAAACGCTGCTACAGCCGGCGGCATTACCAGCGGCGGGTCTTATATCGTACTTTCTATCGCCATATCTGTTTTACTCACTTTACTTCCCCATTCAAAGCTGCAGACGCTTGCTTACAGTTATTTGATTCTTTGTCTTTCGATTATTGTCTTACTGGTGATTTTTAGAAAATCGATTATCAAAGCAAACCAGGTGGAATTGAGAGAGAAAATAACTGGAAAAATAAGTAACTATCCGTCGTAATGCCAGATAATGCATGAGATGGAACATCCATCATAAATTATATACTAATTATTTGTGGCGGGGCCGTAATAGTTAAAACCCGGGACAGCGGCTCGTTGAATCGCTTTCATTTTACAGTAAACAAAGAAATATCCCCGGTTTTTATTTTGTATTTTACGGGATAATGCAATGCAGTTGTCTTGCCTAATGGCAGATGCTTACCCGCCGGCAAAATGCAAAATCGCAGATGCGTAAAAAGCAGAAGATTTATTCCCCTGGACATTGCCGGAAAGATAGCATACCAGGTTTCTTTTTTTGTTTAAAATATTTTAAACCCTTCAGCGTTGTATTATTGTATAATGAATTGTATTCCATAATATTGCTATCGAAAGGACCTGCTTATCATAATTGTCTTTACGCGAATGAGTACCAAAAAAATACATGTAGTCCTCAAGGAAATCACGCAAAACAGATTTTACAAATATTTTAAATTCACCTTTACCATTGTAATCTTCCTGGCCTGGTCAAACTGTCTTACCTGCCAAACCATCAATCTGTTTGCAGGAACACCTGAGGGCGCCATAGGATATTCAGGGGACGGAGGGCCGGCCATTTCAGCCGCAATCGGTTACCCAGGCGGCACTGTTTCGGATAAGCAGGGAAACCTGTTTATTGCTGATGGGGGTAATCACGTGGTAAGAAAAGTTTCGCCTTCCGGAGTGATTTCAACGGTTGCCGGTGTGGGCACGTCTGGCTATAGTGGTGATGGTGGCCCTGCAACCTCCGCCCAACTTTGGCTACCGACCAGTGTAGCGATGGATACCTCCGGTAATTTATACATACTTGATTATATCGCTTCAATTGTCCGGAAGGTAAACAAACAAGGAATAATCAGTACCATAGCGGGCAACGGAACAACCGGGTACAGTGGCGATGGTGGTCCGGCTATACTGGCCCAGCTTAATAATCCTACTGGGCTGGCTATTGACGAGGCCGGCAATATTTATATTGCGGATAAGGAAAATAAAGTGGTTAGAAAAGTGAATGCGTCAGGTATGATAAGCACGGTTGCCGGAAATGGTTCCCCCGGCTATACGGGCGACGGCGGGCCTGCTACTGCGGCACAACTAACTCCTTATGCAGTTGCAACGGACCATGCGGGTAATCTTTATATAGCTGACGGAAAAAGTTCTGTTATCAGAAAGGTAAACGCTTCCGGAATCATCAGCACTTTTGCGGGAAACGGTACTTATGGTTATAGCGGTGATGGAGGGTTGGCTACATCAGCACAATTTGCGGCTGTTTCACCAAATGATATTGCGTTTGACCATACAGGTAACCTGTATGTTGCCGATTATCAAAATCAGGTAATTAGAAAAATTAATACATCAGGAATTATTTCAACGGTTGCAGGTATCCCCAATCAATCAGGCTACAGTGGGGATGGCGGCCCTGCTTTGGCAGCGAGACTGTGGTTTCCTACCCATATGTCTGTTGATTTGTGCAATAATTTATATATAACCGACTCTTATAATAACAGGGTCAGGAAGGTAAGCTCTGAGGGGAGCGCGAAAGTACTTGCGGGGCCGGTGGATATATCAGCTTGTGAAAACAGCAAAGTAAGCTTTGGCATCAGGGCCGCCAACACAACCAATTTCCAGTGGATGATAAATACGGGTTCAGGCTGGAAGAATGTAGAGGATAATGAAATTTATTCCGGGGCAAATACCGATACGTTGCGAATCAGTAAGGCAACCAAGCCAATGGATAACTCTCAATATCTCTGTTTGGTTTATAATAGCTGCGGGCCGGCTTATTCTCCAACCGCTACTTTATCCGTCCAGTCTGCCACCTCTCCGTCCATCACCATCACCGCTTCTGACACCAGCATCTGCAGGGGAAGCGAAGTGATTTTCTCTGCAAGTACTTTATATGCGGACGCAAGCGCTGTTTACCAATGGAAAAAGAATGGCCTTAATGTAGGCGCTAACATTATTTCCTATTCGGATACTTCGCTTAAGAATGGTGATATAATTTCCTGCACACTCACGTCAACCAATAGTTGCCTGGCCATTGATTCTATTTCAAGTAATTCAATAATTATTAGGGTAGATACCGTCCTTACCCCTTCCATAACCATTACTGCATCTTCAGATTCCATTTGCTATGGGATGTCTGTCACTTTCCTGGCATCCACTGTTAACGCAGGCACGAATCCCGTTTTTCAATGGAAAAAGAACGGAAGTAATGTGGGAACAAATAATTCGAGCTTTACGTCTGATCAGTTAATGCTGGGTGATGTAGTAACCTGTACCCTTATTAATAATGATGCCTGTGCTTCGACATCGCAGGTAACCAGTAACAGTGTTACAATTGCCTATATGAACGATAATCCTGAAGTAACTATAATTTCTTCATTAGATACCATTTGCGCCGGAACAAGCATAACATTTACTGCTACCAATAAAAGCAAAAGCCGATCTCCTTCCTATCAATGGCTGGTTGACGGGAAAATGGTGGGAACTAATAGCACGGTATTCGTAACCAATACGTTGAGCGGTAATCCCGTAATTGAATGCATAATGACGGTGCCACAATGTGTGGGTACCACAAAAGATTATTCTAACCCTATACCGGTAAAAGTGTATCCACCTTTGAATCCATCAGTAAATATTACCTCATCCGGGCAGGACAATATTTTCTGCAAAGGAATGCCTGTAACATTTGTTGCAACGGCTGCCGAAGCCGGTTCGAAACCTTCCTATCAGTGGAAAATTAACGGAAATAAGGCGGGCAGCGACAGCAGTCATTTTACCACCACCTCCTTAAATGACGGCGATATTATTACCTGCGTTCTTCTTGCTGACTCCTACGCAAAGTGCTTACAAAATCCTTCAGCCACTTCAAATGCCATAACGGTCAGCATACGAACACTAAAGCATACCTCCGTAAACATTTTTCCGTCCGATAATAATTTTTGTGGCAATAAGCCGGTTACTTTTGCTGCGAGTGAGCAAGGCGCTGGTGGTGCATTATCTTATTTGTGGTTGTTGAACGAAAACAAAGCCGGAACAGATAGTACGGCTTATACCAATACCGCACCCGGGAATAATGACCAGGTGAAGCTGGTAGTAACCACTCATATTGCCGGTTGTTCTTCCCCCATTTATGACACGTCAAATACGATTACTGTTTCTATCAAACCCATTCCCCGCATCCTGATAAGCCCTTCGGATACCACCGTCATGGCCGGGGCACAGGTACAATTAAAATCTTTTGTTACAGGAGATATTGCCTCGTTTTCATGGACCCCGGAAAATGGCTTATTTTCTTCTCAAACTCTTTCACCCCTTACCATTCCTGTCATGTCCACTACTATCTACAAATTGGCCGTGGTTGCTACGAATGGATGCACTACTACCGCAGCATCTGAGATAAAAGTCATTGCAAAATTGTATATGCCCAATTCTTTCACCCCCAATAGAGACGGGAAAAATGATGTATTCAGAATACCACCAGGTACCTCAATTCATTTAGCACAGTTTTCAATATATAACGCCTGGGGGACAAGAATTTTTAGTACCACTGACATCAATAAAGGCTGGGATGGAACTTATAAAGGTTTTTTGCAAGATGTGGGTGTATATATTTTTACTATCAGCTCCACCGATTACCAGGGGCGGCCTGTTCATCTAAAAGGAACCGTATTACTGATGCGATAATTAAAACACAGGGAACAATCCATCAGATACCGCCAGGCCCCCGGACAGTTTCCATTTTACAGTAAACAAAGAAATATCCCCGCTTTTATTTCCTAAATTCAACTAATAAGCGCGACAGTTTCTCAGCGCTTTTTTCTCACGAGGATTCATTTTCTTCCGTTACACTATCAGCCTCCATTGCAAAATGATTGTCACTCGCCATCAGCAATTCCAGTTCCTGGGTTGATTTTCTAATCTCATTGATATATACTTCCTGGTCGCGGATGGCAGACAATCTTTTCAAAGCCTGCTCATCATATTTAAAGAAGGTATTGGCAAGATGCCTGGCCGTGTATTTCCGGTAGCCCAATAAAGACATCGCATCTACGCCTACGCGCAAACTCGTATCCAGTGTTTCCCGGTAAATGTGAAGAAGCCCTGCATTCATCTGCTCATATGCATCATAGCGGTTGGTGGATCTTATCAGCATGTGAAGGTGAGGAAAATGCTTTTTTACAGTTTCTACCACTTCCAGTCTTTTTTCAGCGGAGCCGACGGCAATAATAATAATGCTGGCGTCTTTTGCCCCGGCAAAATCAAGCAGTTCATGCCGGGACGCATCTCCATAGAATACTTTGAATCCCATTTTTCTTAAAATATCGACCCTGTCTGAATTCATGTCAAGGTAAGTAGCGTCAATTTTATTGGATTTCAAAAATCTTCCAACGGTGCTTCCAAAATGACCAAAGCCTGCAATGATCACTTTGTTTCTTTCATCAATTACATCAGGTTCCCGTTCAGGCTTCACCTCTGTGCCGAGCCTGGGTAAAATTATTTTTTCATTCAGCAGCATCACTATCGGGGTTAAACCCATGCTGATGGCTACTACGGCAATCATCAGGCTTACGGTATCCGGCGGCAATATTCCCTGCTGCATCGAAAAGGATAATAAAACAAAAGCAAATTCACCCACCTGGCTAAGGCTGAATGAAAAAATAAAATTTTGTTTGGCGCCCATTTTAAGAAATTTTCCCAACAGCAAAAGCACGGCGCTCTTGATGACAATAAGGAGCAGCACCCAGGAGATCACGGCCCATTTCTGATCGGCTACCAGGTGAAAATTGATGGAAGCGCCAACGGCCATAAAAAATATGCCCAACAGTAAACCTTTAAAAGGCTCAATGTCGCTTTCCAGTTCATGGCGATACTCGCTGTTGGCCAATACCACGCCGGCGAGGAAGGCTCCCAAGGCAGGACTGAGGCCGATTTGTGTCATGAGTTCTGCTATGGCAATGACTATCAGCAGCGCCAGGGCCGTAAAGATTTCACGCATTTCGGTTTTGGCTACGATGCGAAGTAAAGGCCGGATCAAAAGCCGTCCCACCACGATTATGGCGGCAATGGAGCCGAACACGATCAGGCCCTGCAGCCAACCCGGTTTTCCGTCTACCCAGGTCATACTATGTTCAACTCTTGCGGTGCTGCCTGGAGCCATTTTACCAAAAAGAGGAAGGATGGCCAGGATAGGAATGACGGCCACATCCTGGAATAATAAAACGGCAAAAGCGCTTTGACCCGCGGTGGTTTTCATCAACCCTTTTTCAGTTAAGATTTGTAAAACAATGGCCGTCGATGACATGGAAAGTATCATTCCCAATATAAGAGCGTGTTGCCAGCCAAATCCGAAAGCCATCGCCAATGCAGCGACGCAAGCCGTTGTAACAATGAGTTGCATTACTCCTAAGCCGAGAATGGATTTACGCAGCTTCCATAATAGTTCAGGCTGCAGCTCGAGGCCGATTAAAAAAAGCATCAATACTACGCCGAACTCTGCGAAATGAAGAATGCTTTCGCCTTCATTGCCCACAAAACCCAGTATGAATGGGCCGATGACCACGCCTGCCAAAAGGTAGCCAAGAACGGAGCCAAGTCCGAGCTTTTTTGCAACCGGTACGAAGATTACGGCTACTGTCAAAAATATGATAGCCTGTAAAAGGAACTGATGTTGGTCCATATTTTAAATGCGTTTGCCTGTTGAAACAAGCTTGTTTAATAATGGGGCAGATAGAAATTTAGGGTCATTCAGATCATTGTCGCGCAACAGCATCAAAAGCTCTTTATATTGCTGCCCGAATTCCTGTATCCTGGCCTGGCTCAGCCTTTCAGTTTCCGGAACCCAGAAAGGAGATAAATAGATCATCTTGCAAATTTCTGCTGTTCTTTCAAAAGGTAATAAAAAATCCCTGATGGTGGAATTATGAAAACACCTTTTTTGGAAAGCTTCCAGTTCGCCGCCCGAACTGATGGCATTGAAGATTATCTTTCCTTCGAGGGCATAGCTATTTCTTCCATAAGCCCAGCCATGCTGAAATACAAGGTCCTGCCATTGTTTTAACAGGGCCGGGCCGCTATACCAAAAAAGCGGATGTTGCCAGATGATTACCTGGTGTTCTAAAAGAACTTTTTTCTCTCTTTCCACATCAATTTCAAAGTCAGGGTAATTTTCATACAGGTCATTTATAGTCACGTCCTCCAATGGTTTTATATGCTCAAGCAATGAGCGGTGCATGGTGGAGCGCTCAAATGCAGGATGGGCAAAAAGTACCAGGATCTTGTTCATTTTATTGTTGATATGGGGTGTTACGAATTTTTTTTGGCTAAAAAGTTATAGCTCATCTTCTCCACTGTTTTTCCTGAGTGAAAAGCTGATGAAATTACAATAATGTTTTGATTCGGAAATCAGGTAGGACGGCCCATGAAAGTTGGAAGTGGCCACGGATTACATTGATTGACAGTAAACGAATAAATAAGAGGGATTTTTATTTCGTCCTGGCAGCTGCTTCATTAATAAAACCAATTAAGTCAACCCTTATCTTTTTGTTTTTTAATTTTATAAAGTCGCCTGAACCCGATAAAAAAACTGGCTTACATATTTTTGCCTTGTGAGATTTACATTGACCACAAGAAAGCAAAATAGATAAATCAAAAATAACCGATGACAATAATCGAAAAACAGATTTTGGAAACCTGGTTCATCAATCACAGAACCAACCTGAAAGTATTGGATAACCTGACAGAAGAGGCTTTGACATTATCCACCTCAAAACGGGGTGGGGGAAGTGTCGGGCACCAATTGGCTCATATGTACAATGTCCGTTTTTGGAAGCTTGAAAAAATCAACCAGGAACTCGTAAAAGAGCTGACAACAGTGAAAGCAGAAGATAGCAAAACGATTGCCATGCTCAAAGATTGTCATACGGTATCTGCCGGACTTATTGCAGAGGTTTTGCAAAAAGGAATTGAAGATGGAGGCAATATAAAAGGGAATAAACGTGGGCTGGTGCCACTGCTGGGATATTTCATTCATCACGAAGCACATCACAGGGGAAACATTTTACTCACCTTAAAGCTTTGCGGCTACAAGCTTACCGACGAATTAAAATATGGAATTTGGGAATGGAATAAGCTATAACCGGCAAAGTAATGGGGACAACATTTGTATGGCAGCTTGCTAAAGGTCCTTTCGGAAATAGTATTGGACTCGTTTTTAATCCTCATTTCAAATTAAACGACTGAAAAGTTGCGGGTTTAGGCAGATGAATGTCGAATTCCACCTGCGTGTTTACCAACTACGAGCGTTGTAAATTCAACTAATTTTTCTTCAAAATTCTCAAAGCAATATCGCCTGTGTAAGCCGGCGGAGACACAGTCACTTTGCCGTTGAGACTCTTTATCATTTTCTGTTTGTAGTCGCCCGTTTTGGTATCCATCCAGGAAAGAACATATTTCCCCGCGGGAAGATTTAATTCGAATGAAGAAGGTAATTGGCCATAGAAGTACACTGCATATTGTTCTCCCGGCTTTGCCAACATCGAAGCTTCTGCATGAGGCAGCGCATCTTTTGTGACCAAACTGCTATCAGGATGCATATGTAAAAAATCAAATCCCTCAATAAATTTTTTTAAAAAGCTCAACTGCATTCTGAGTGAATCACTTCCTCCGCCCGGCTGCGTGCTGGGATAATGGTACGTTCCTTTTTCATTTCCGGCGGTGAAGGAATAATCCAGGTTGTTGTAGAGGCTTCCCCCGGAAAGGATAAACCGCCAGCCTTCCATACGGTAGGTCGAATCACTGTTGCCGCGAAACCCGGTCTCGTTGTCGCCGATCGCTTTGCTAAGATGATAATTCATCGCAACGGTTACCGGTGGCCAGGCATAGTGGAAATTAAATACAGAAACTTCCGGGAAAGGATCTTTTATTTTGGCGTGTCCGTTGGCAATATTTTGCGTAATGAGATGTTTGAAAGGAAAATCTTTTTCCGCCTCAGCAATTACTTTCGCAATGTGATGTTGCCATTCCATCGTAACCCCGCCAAAATAAGGCTCATTACAAATCTCATACATCACATTACCATCGTCTTTTAATTCACTAACGATCTTGCGCACCAGTTTTTCCTGCACAGCAAGAAGGCCCCGGCTTTTATTCAGCGTATATACATCCGTGCGCGGCATGATATCCAGGTCATTGACATTGTTGCGGCCATTCATCGGGCTGAGTGCCCATTGTTCATCGCCATAAAAAGGGCAGAACAGGGTGAATTCCACAATCACTCCTTTGCTGCGCGCTGTAGCCACAAAATCTTTCAGGCGTTTAAAATAAGCCTCATCCCATTGCGAAAGATCAAATTTGTTTCCGCCTCCTTCGTAGCCGGGAACGGTACTTCTTTTCCAGGGACACAGAAATTTGCCTGGCTTCGGAGCCAGTGTGTTTTTTGAGATATTAAAGGCATTGGACGGCTCTACATAACTGCCGCTAAATGTCCGCGTCAGGTTAAGTCCTTTTGATTGAAGTTCATCCAGGTAAATGATATAATGGAAATCGGTATTCAGCACCGCTCCATAATGCTCCCCGGAACTGATGAGAACAACGGGCTTGTTTTTGTAAAGAAAATAGTGAGGATTGTCAGGGTGTAAGCTGATAGGTTTTACCTGTGTTGCGGCTTCCGGGGGATTTAGCAAAAGAGCCAACACCAACATACAAAAATTCAGGAAGGCATATTTTGATTTCATAAGTGAAATGTAAAGTTCGCCGGTAAAAATAAAAAGCATGTTTTCAACAGGCCGAAAGTCAAACTCACAAGGCTACAACAGAAGCATGAATTTGCTTATCATTTTCCCAGATGCAAATTGCATGCTCCTCATCCAGCGCTTGTACTACCGGAAGGCTTCCTTTGCCAACCACCTTCTTTTGGCCGCCGGCTTCCATGCAAATCACTTTTTGATCGTCGGTCCACGCGAAGATATTTTTATTATTAACGGTCGCTATCGAGCAGTTTCTTCCCTGGCCAATTTCAACTTCAGGGATGCCCGGTATGGCCGTAAAAATATTCCCTTCACGTCTCCAAACCGTTTGAACTTTTCCATTTTTGTTTATTGCCAAACCGCCGCCATCCATAGGGCAGGCATTTAATTTCCAACTGCCGTTTCCGAGTTTTTGGGCAGCAGAAAAGGTTTGTCCATCATTTGCGGATTCGGTTAAATATAAGTCCCTGTTGCCTTGCAGCCAATTGCGAAACATTATGTACACATTTTGACCTTTCATAACAACTGAAGGTTTACAACACGGGCAAACGCCTGTATCGGGCGATGTGTAAACCATAATATTTTGTGACCAGCTTTTTCCGCCATCTGTGGACCGGGCGCCGTAGATCTTATTTCTCTTATTTCCTCTTACATCAAGCCACACTGCAAAAGCATTTTCTCCATCTGCTGCCAAAGCCATTAATCCTTCTTTGGCTACCGTATCGATATCGTTTACCCTGGCTCCCTGCTTCCAGCTTCCCTTGTCTTTGTAATAGGAAAAAATATTTCCCTGTTTGGTGCATGCGGTTATAATAACACCCGCATTATTCACGGCGATCTGCGGCCCCCGCATGGCGAAAGAGTACATGGCAGGCAACACGGCAACCACCGACGGGGCAGAAAAGGACTGGCCGTTATCTGAAGACGAGGTGTACATAACAGAATCACCCAAGCCATAAGCCAGGTGAATGATTCCGCTTTTATCCCTCGCGATATCGGGTATCTCGCCGTTTCCAATTACAAAATCGGGCTTGGCAATTGCTTTTTTTTCTTTGCAGC
Organism: Ginsengibacter sp.; assembly: GCA_051954975.1. GTDB lineage: Bacteria > Bacteroidota > Bacteroidia > Chitinophagales > Chitinophagaceae > Ginsengibacter. The sequence goes on from JBQCHE010000006.1 coordinate 208,313, forward strand.
CGGTGCAACAGCAAAAAATAAATGATAAGATGGAAATTGTAAAAAGTCTCAAGGTTTTTTAATGATTTTAGATTTCAAAGTTAGAAATAAAAAAGTAGCGGATGGGTATGTACCAGGAAATAAACTTTTTATTCAGTAAACAAATAAATAACCGGAGTTTTTGTTTTAATTAAAGAAGTTACATCTTTTCAAAACAGGCTACCTCTCATTCGTGTATATCGATACCTTTTGTTACTTCATGCATTTTATCCACGGATCAAAAGATTTTACCTAACCGTTCTTTCAATATCACCAAAAAAAGCCATGGCTTTTTTTGGGTAAATAATTTATTTTGTTTTTAAACCTTTAGCGCGGAAATATCGACGTTATCTTCCTCCACACTTCAAACAACGTTGACGAATACCGCAACACTGATTTTGATTTTGTAATTACGGTTTGCGACAGCGCTAGGGAACGTTGCCCCTTCTTTCCAACGAACGCAAAAAAGTTTCATCGAAATTTTTCAGATCTTGCAAAAGCAACAGGAACAGAAGAAGAAATCAAAGAGCGGTTTCGTGAAGTGCGGCAGCAAATAAAAGACTACTGTGAAAAATTTGTTTCTGATAATTTATAGCGTACAATGGCTGTGATGAATAGGCTTTGCGCCAACAGGTCACAGATCTTTTAACAAAGACCATAAGCCGGAAGCTTACCCGGTGGAAATTAAAATGCAATTATTTGTTATTCACTACCAAATAATATTTCGAATAATTAAAAAGAAATATAGTTGTATTATCCATCATTTGCATCAAAAATTGCAAATATGTTTGGAGTGAAAGATGAATATTTGTGACTAATTCGTTTAAAGGAATTTAATAGATTATTTATGATAAAAGTATTTGCATTCCTGGTTCTTTCCTGTTGTTTATTAAATGGGTGTTCTTCACAAAAAAAAATAGCCGGGTCACAAAAGGCCTTGCTCGAAAAAAAGCTTGAGAACGTTTTGGTGCAGTCGGCCCACCAGTATACATTGCTACAGGCTGCAACGCCTTTAGAAGGTTTACCCCGGACATTTGAAAATGGTGAAATAAAAACTACTACGCCTGATGGATGGGTAAGCGGGTTCTTTCCAGGCACCTTATTGCATTTGTACCAGTATACGAATGATACAGCCTTATTGAATACGGCATTGGTGCGAATGAAATTGTTAGAGAAAGAACAGTTCAACAAAACTACCCATGACCTTGGATTTATGATGTATTGCAGTTTTGGGAATGCCGCCCGCATTACGCCAGATGCCGGATACGATTCAATTCTGATAAACAGCGCCCGTTCATTAAGTACGCGATTCAACCCGAAAGTGGGATGTATTCGTTCCTGGAACTCAGCACCTTCACATTTCCTGGTAATCATAGATAACATGATGAACCTGGAATTGCTGATGTATGCCTTTGAAAAAACACATGATTCTTCATTTTATCATATTGCTGTTACCCATGCAAATACTACCATGAAGAATCATTTTCGCCCTGATTACAGTTCTTATCATGTGGTGGATTATAATCCGGCTACAGGTGAGGTGCAGCGAAAAATAACCAACCAGGGCGCCGCTGATGAATCGTCATGGGCAAGAGGACAGGCTTGGGGGTTGTACGGTTATACGATGATGTACAGAACAACGGGAGATAAAAGATATCTTGAGCAGGCAAAGCATATAGCGCATTTTATTTTACATCATCCCAATCTTCCCTCTGATAAAATTCCTTTTTGGGATTTCAATGCGCCGGGCATTCCCAATGCTTACCGCGATGCTTCCGCGGCAGCAATTATAAGCAGCGCATTAACAGAATTGGCAGGCTATACCTCCGGCAATGAAAAAAATGAATATAAAAATGTAGCGGCTACCATTTTGAAAAATTTATCATCCGCACCTTATAAATCCGAAGGTGATGAAGTTGGCGGATTTCTGTTGAAACATAGTGTAGGCAATCTTCCTGCTAAATCTGAAATAGATGTTCCGTTAAGTTATGCCGATTATTATTTCGTTGAAGCTGCCATGCGTTATTTAGGCAAATTGCCTGTTGAAAGAACCAAGACCAATAAATAAAAAAGCAACTTGAACATGAAGAAAAAATATGTCGCACAATATCTTTTTGCATTAGTGCTGGTATTCTTTTTAAGCCGAAGCTCAATAAAAGCGCAGCAAAATGGCCTGGCGTTAACGCCACCAATGGGGTGGTCAAGCTGGTATCCTTTTGTAGATACCATCAATGAAAAAAAGATAATGGAGACGGCTGATGCAATGGTTAGCACAGGCTTGCGCGATTTAGGTTACACTATTTTACAATTGGATGATGGCTGGATGGCAAAGACGCGTGATGAAAACGGAAAGCAGTTTGCAGATAAAAAAAGATTTCCGCATGGCCTGAAATTTCTTGCCGATTACCTGCATGCCCGCGGGTTGAAATTAGGTATTTATTCTTCTGCCGGCGCTACCACCTGCGCTGGCTACCCCGGAAGTTATGGCCATGAAGAACTTGATGCAAAAACTTACGCCTCATGGGGTATTGATTACTTAAAATATGACGCCTGTGGCAACAAAGAAGGACACTCCGATAAGGAATTATTTGCGCGCATGGGCAATGCATTAAAGGCCACGGGAAGGCCTATCATCTTTAATCTTTGTATTTTTTATAGTGATACCACACATCTTTGGGGAGCTGCTCTCGGCAACACATGGCGAACCGGCGGCGACATTGTAAAATTTATTGAAAAAAATCCGGAAGTGACTTATCAAAACTGGTATTCAACATTACAAACCCAGGTTTTAGGAAAAGAAAAATATGCGGGTCCCGGGCATTGGAATGATCCTGATAACCTGATAGTGGGTTATGCCAGAAATAATGAACAAACATTGGCCGAACAGCAGGCACAGTTTAGCTTTTGGTCATTGCTGGTGGCGCCTCTATTTTTGGGAAATGATGTACGCAACATGCCACCTGAAATAAAAAAGATTATTACCAATAAAGAAGTGATTGCCATAAATCAGGATAAAGAAGGAAAGCAGGGTACAAGAATAGTTTCAGAAAACAATTATGAGATATGGATGAAACCGTTGAGTGATAATGCAAAAGCGGTGATCCTTTTTAATAAAACAAATTCACCCCTGAAAATTGAACTTAAGAAAAGTGATTTGGGTATGCAGGGAAAACTAAAAATGAGAGACCTGTGGAAACACGCCAACCAGGGTTTATTAAAAAAATCTTTTACTGCTGAAGTTGCGCCCCACGGTGTAGTGATGCTCAAAATATCACATGCTAACGGTAATGGATAGACGAAATTGGAAATTTATAATTGCTTATAAAAGAGAAACTCTATGAAAAAATTAGCATGCTGCATTAGCTTAGCTTTCCTATCCATAATTGGTTACTCTCAAAGCCAACAGGATATAGATTCCATGTTAAACCGGTATAAGATCTATTTACTCTTGACAGATACATCGCTGACGCATTTTGAAAATATTCCTCCGGTAAATAAAGAAGGAATGTGGGAAGATATTAATTACAAAAATAATCAGACCGGCCGCTGGCAGGTAGCTGATCATCTGCGAAGGACACGTTCTTTGGCAATGGCCTGGTCAAAAGAAAATTCTCCTGCTTATCATTCTGAAAAAATTAAAAGAATGATTTCACTTGCACTTGACCACTGGAATAACAATCATTATAAAAATAAGAACTGGTGGTTCAATGAAATTGGTATCCCACAAATAATGAGGGATATTATTGTGCTCATGAGAGACAGTTTATCCTCCCAACAATTAAACCAATCGCTTGAAGTGCTTGCCCAATACAAATTGGCAGGCACCGGCGCCAACCTGGTTTGGAGTGCAGACCTGGGTTTGCATTATGGCGCTTTAACCCGAAACATCGCTTTAATGCAACAATGCCGCGACACGATATTATCAGTAATTAAAATTACTACCGAAGAAGGCGTACAGCCGGATTATAGCTTTCATCAGCATGGTAGCCGGTTGCAGATGTATCATTATGGCGGCGCTTTCCTCTTAGACAATGTTCGTCTTGCTTGGGAGTTGCGTGGATTGTGGCTTGCATTTCCTCCACAAAAAATACAGGTGCTCACTTATTTTGCATTAAAGGGGTGGCAATGGATGACCAGAGGAATCAATACCGTTCCCGGAACGATTGACAGAGCGGCCAGCCGCTTGCATGCCTTACACAGCGCTGATATCAGGAATATGATTCCGCTTCTTTACCAGTTGCAGCCGGATAGCATTAACGCTTTTAAAAATATGCTGGCATTCCAGGAGGGAGAAACATCCTTAAGAGGATATCGCTATTTTCCTTATTCTGATTTTACTGCTTATCAACAAAAGGGTTTTAGTTTTTTTTTGAAAACCAATTCCGCGCGTACTTTATTGACGGAATCTATTAATGAAGAAAATCTGAAGGGCGATTTATTAAACAGCGGCGATGGTTATTTTATCAGTAATGGTAATGAATACTACGACCTCATGCCATTTTGGGATTGGCAAAAGCTTCCGGGGATTACGAATTTCAGTGGTGATATGAAAAATAAAATCCGGCAACAAAAATTTGTTGGAAATGTAAGCGATGGTAGCTGCGGGCTTGCAGTAATGGATTATTCGTTAGAAAAAAATGATCAATCATTAAAAGCAAAAAAGTTTTGGGCTTCTTATAAAAATATTACCGTGGCTTTAATTGCAGGAATCAAAACAAAAAATCTGCCTGAAAGTGCTTTTACTGTACTTGACCAATGCCGTTGGCAAGGCGATGTGACGTTGAACAGGATGGGTAATATTTTACAGGAAGGGATACACAACTATGATCATATTGATTGGGTTTATCAAAACCAATTTGTTTATATCCCGTTGGGGAAAGACAGTATACAAATACAATTAAAAAATAAAACCGGTCGATGGTCCGACATAAACAAATCAGAAAGTTCTGAGATAGTAAAGGATAAAATTTTCATGCCACTGATGATTCATTCACCGGCTAATACTGCTTCAGGTTATGTGGTAGCGTTTGCTTCCACGCCACAACAGGCGGAAGTGATTGCAAACAATCCATCATGGAAAATTTTGCGTAATGATAGTCTTTGCCAGGCTGTGGCGTTTGATAAGAAAACCGTAATGGCTGCATTTTATAAAGCAGAAAAAACAAGATTATCTAACCTTTTTATTTCAGTAAATAAACCGTGCCTTATCCTGGTATCAGAAGGCGCAATTTATATCAGCGACCCCAGTCATACCGGCGGAGCCTTTTCAATTACTATAAACAAAAATGTTTATTCTGTTACTTTGCCACCGGATGGAACTACACTCAAAATTCGTTAGCATAATTCAATAAAGCGTCCTGCAAATCATAAGAATGTCCATCCATTCAGTTGGATCGCCTATTCTTTCCAACTGGCAATCACAATACATTTGAATCCGGAATCCATCTTCTTTTTTTTTATTCAAATTCCAAAAAAAATGATTCAAAATAATTTCACCTGCTATCACTATAAGCAAAAATTTCTACCGTTAAACTAAATTCAATATGAAAAATTATTTTACAATTGCCCCTGGTTTTGCAAGACTAATCTCCGCTTCTGAGAATTGCAAAAAAAATCCATTTAGAGAGATAACGAAAAAAGTATCCTTATTTGCCTTTTGCCTGGTGATCTTTTGTTGCCAGGCATTTGCGCAGCAAATAACAGTGCATGGCAAAGTGCTGGATAGTAAAACGCAGGCTAACCTGGTAGGCGCTACAATTACTGTGGTCGGTACACAGACAGGCACTGTATCAAATGAAAATGGTGAATTTTCTATCAAGGCCAATGTGGGTGACCAACTGAAAGTTCAATCGGTTGGCTATGCAGAATCTGTGATGACTATAACCAATGCGTCAGACATTACGGTTCAACTTGATGCAGTGGTTCAATCGCTTAATAATGTAGTAGTAATTGGATACGGCACCAGCAAGAAAAAAGATTTGACAGGGGCTGTTGCTTCCATCAAATTAGAAAACTCACCTGTAGCGCTTCTCCCTAATGTGAATGTATTGGATGCCCTAAAAGGCAGGCTGCCTGGTTTAGATATTGGCGTAACAACCAATGCCGGCGGTAATCCTGGCTTTAATATCCGGGGACAAAATTCCATCAGGGCTTCTAACACTCCATTGATCGTATTGGACGGCGTAATCTATACCGGCAGCTTTAATGAAATCAATCCAAGTGACATTGCCAGTGTAGATGTTTTAAAAGATGCAAGTTCTGCAGCGGTATATGGCTCAAGATCAGCAAATGGTGTAATTCTTATTACCACTAAACGAGGCAAAGCCGGTAAGCCGCTGATTAATTTCAGAGCCACTTCAGGGATTCAGACGTATACCGCCAAACCAGATATGAGAGATGGCCCACAATTTATTCAGTTTAGAACCGATGTTCAAACAATGAATGGCGCTTCGCCCTCTGACCTTGAGATTGACCGGTTATTAAATCCTAAAGAATTAGAGGCTTACAATGCAGGCCATACTGTTAACTGGTGGAACGAGGTAACAAGTCCGGCTCCATTCCAGGATTACCAAATGAGTGTTACAGGGGGTTCCGAAGGAGTAAATTATTATATATCGGGAGATTATATGAATCAAAAGGGGATCGTGTATAATGACCAGTTTAAGAAGTTTACTTTCCTCGCAAAGGTGGAGGCAAAAATCACCAGTTGGATGAAATATGGGCTAACACTTTCTGTAGCCAATAAAAATGCCGATGGCGTATCTGCAGACCTTGAAAAAGGTACTATTCTTGGCCCCTACTCTTATGTACATTCCACATTCCCAGGTTTTGAAAACTGGTATGAAAGATACCCGCAAACTTCGACAACCACATTCAGTCCTTTCTGGAGGACTTTAACGTATGATGAAGACCGGAATCAGAATTACCGTTCCACCAATTTTCTGCGTTTCGATATTCCCTGGGTAGACGGACTATCCTATACAGCTACTTACGCATTGAATCGCTGGGAAGGACACGGCTCTCAATTCAATAATGAAAAAACATTCGTTAACACTTTGAAATTGACTGACCTGCAGGATCAAACCAAATTCCTCGTAGATGCCAACGGATACCGGAACAATTCAGAAAGAACAGACTGGTATCTGAACCATCTTATTAACTACAATCAAACTTTTAACGAGCATTCTTTCGATGTTACACTGTTAGCAGAAAGACAAGAGGTGAAGAACCGGGCGATGAGCTTATCCGCAAAAGATTTTTCACAGGCCGGTACAACTGTATTAGGAGTCAACAGCCTGGAATTGGGAGATCCTACCAAAAGATCTGTTAGCACCGGTATTGATCAATTGGATCAACTGGCTTACATGGCCAGAGTAAATTATGTTTACAAGCAACGCTATCATTTATCAGCGTCTATTCGAAAAGATGGTTATTCAGGTTTTGCAACTGGCAATCAATACGGCACCTTTCGGGCGCTTGCTGCTGCCTGGACTGCCAGCGGTGAATCATTTGTAAGAGACAATCTGCCCTTTGTAAATTTTCTTAAGCTGAGAGCGTCTTATGGTGAGAATGGTAATCCGACTGTAGGCGCTTATGCTACTTTCCCCAGTATCGGTACTTCTAATTACTTATTTGGTACCAATTCTGTTAATACGGCTTATGTAAACCGGCTTGCCAATAAAAACCTGAAATGGGAAACAACTACTTCCTTTAATTTGGGAATGGACTTTTCGATTTTTAAAGATGTGGTGAGTGGTAACATTGATTATTATAATTCCAACACCACTGACCTGCTTATCAGAAGGGCGATTCCAATAATGAATGGTTTCACAACGGTTGATGATAACCTTGGGAAAAACCATAACTCAGGATTAGAGATTCAAATAAATACTAACAACATACAAACGAAGGATTTTAAATGGTCATCAGGACTTTATTTTTGGAAAAACAGAAATAAAATCATTACTATTTATGGCCTGGACGGTAACAAAGATGGAAGAGAAGATGATGACATTGCTAATGGCTATTTTATTGGCAAATCATTAGGCGCCATTTATGATTATACTTTCGACGGAATCATTCAAACAGAAGACACTGCCTTCATTAGGCAATATGGTGGAAGGCCCGGCGATATAAAATTGAAGGATCTAAACAACAATGGAAAAATTGATCCTGCAGACCGTTCAATTATTGGATACACCAAGCCTAATTATTCCTTGTCTTTTTCCAATACCATTTCTTATAAAAACCTGGAACTCTACTTTATGTTCAGCACCATACAGGGTGGAGGAAAAAACAATTATTACCTGGCAAGTAACCAATTTGCGCAAAACCCTAACACGCTTTTTGCAACAGTGGCCAACTGGCTTGATAAGCCTTACTGGATGCCGGATCATCCATCCAATGTAACTCCGCGTCCCAACTATAGCAATACTTATGGCTATAAGTTTTCACAAGGTCATAGTTTTATCCGGCTGCAGGATGTTATCTTATCGTATCAACTCGATAATAAATTATTGGCCAACACCCCTGTAAAAAATCTGAAAGTATATGTTGCCGGTAAAAACCTGTTGACATGGACAAAGTGGGAAGGTTTAGATCCTGAGACCGCCACGACCTTTGCCTCAGTAAACGGTTTCCCTGTAATGAAAACAGTCACTTTTGGATTAGACGTTTCTTTTTAACCAATTGGTTTCTCAAAAGCTTTTGAAAAAATATTAATATTAAAATGATGAAAAGATTAACATACACAGCCCTGTTTTTATTTCTTGTTGTATTTGCAGGGTGTAAAAAGGATGATGAATTTTTGAAAGAGACGCCCGGTGATTTCTTAACGATCGACAACGCATTTCTTAACTATGCACAATTTAAAACCGGTTTAAATGAGCTTTATCGCCAGGTGCGCCTTGACTATAACAACCGGGATAATGGAGATGATTTTTTTCATTTTGGATCGGGAACAGATAATATTTTCGTACCCGTTCCTGCAGGCGCTGCCTTTACGGATTGGTCGTTAATCAATCCAACAAGAGGAATATTTAATGATGTTTTTACCCGGCATTTCCAGATAATTTATAATGCCAATAATATACTGGCACAATCTGAAAATCCTGCTGTAAGCCTGACTGATGAACAAAAACTTACTGTGCAGGCTGAGGCACGTTTGTTCAGAGCCTATGGCTATCGCTATTTGTCTTATATGTTTGGAGGAGTTCCAATTATTGATAAACCCGCCACTACACCCAATTTGGCTTTTACAAGAAACACACGGGCCGAGGTGTATGATTTTTGTATCAAAGACCTTGAATTTGCTTCTGCCAACTTACCGAAAACTACTTCAGAACCGGGAAGACTGGTAAAAGCTGCTGCTAATCATTACCTGGCCGAAATGTACATAGCTCTTGGCGATGAAACTAAAAATTCTTCTCTCTATACAAAAGCTATTGAAGCAGCCTCTAGGGTGATAGATGGAACTGATGGAGATTATCACTTAATGGCTGAGCGTTTTGGATGGCGCAAAGATGTACCCGGCAAAAATGTATTCTGGGATATGTTTCAGATGCGAAGCCCCTCATCACAATCAAATTATAATTACCAAAGTGGTAATAAAGAAGCTATTTGGGTAATGCAAATAGATAAATTCCTTACAGGCGGATTAAATACCACATTGCCTACGAGGACTGACCAGGAACGAGCCTTCTGGCCAAGTTTCTGGGCATTGGAAAAGTTTGGCTATTCAGGACCTGCCCGCGATTGGATGGGACGTGGGATAAGCATGGTAAGGCCTACCAATTACTTTACTTATTATCTTTGGAATGATGCAGACAGCAATGATATGCGCAATTCGCCCGTAAATATTCAAAGAGTTTTTTATGCACCCGATCCAATAATTAACGGCAAAGAAGTGCCCAATTATGATACAACCTATAAAACAAACGTCACTCTCTTTGATGGTTCTAAAATTGTTGTTTCTTTAAAGCCGGGCGATCCTATAAAAAAGGAATGGCTTACCTCTCGGCAGGATACCATGGAAAGAGTCTTCCCGAGAGTAATGAAAATGGGATCCGACTGGCATTACAACGGCGATCCAAGCAATGGATTTGCACAGGAATCTTATGCTATTCGTTTAGCAGAGACTTATCTCGTAAGAGCCGAAGCATATATGAAAGCAGGAAATCCCGATCTGGCAGCAGCAGATATTAATGTCGTAAGAGACCGTGCAGGCGCTACGCCTGTTGCTCCGGGTGAAGTTAATATTGACTACATTCTTGACGAGAGAATTCGTGAATTATTTGGTGAGGAATTGCATACGCTTACACTTTGCCGCTTAGGATTGCTTTATGACAGAACAAAAAGATTTGGCCAAATTGAATCACAGCAAACGGTGATGCCGAAAAACAATCTGATGCCCATTCCACAGGCGGTTATCGATGCTAATAATCAGGCAAACTTTGCACAAAATCCAGGTTACTAATGTCATTCAAAAAAATACAAATAATAGTGTTGACAAGCCTTGTACTCATTGCAGTACAAGGCTTTTCGCAAAAGATAACCTTGTCCAGCCCGGATAAGAACATAAAAGCTACATTTTCTTACGGCAGCAGCATCCAGTCCCTGGTTTCATACACTCTTTTTATTGGGGGGCAGCAGTCATTAAAAAAGGGAATGATTGCGTTTGATATGGAAGCATTGAATTCAGCTACTTTTTCATTGTCAGAAGTAAAAAGAAAAACGGTTTTATCTTCCTGGCAGACAGTATATGGCGAGCGAAAAAATATACCTGACAGGTACAATGAAGTATCCTTTGAATTTAAATCCTCTGATAAAAATTCCCAATTGAAGATTATTTGCCGTGCGTACAACGAAGGATTTGCTTTTCAATACAAAATATTTCAAAAGAATAAAACCATTGTTCTTGATGACGAATTATCCCAATTTGAATTCCGGGATAATGAAACGGCATGGGCCAGTTCTTTTGCACAGTCTCCCATTATTCAAACAAAAATAAATGATATAAAAAATGTTGTTGAACGGCCATTGACAGTGAGGTTGAATGAGCATCTTTTTGTGGCCTTAGGTGAAGCTGCTTTAGTCAATTTTGCAAGAATGAAATTCGCAAGTGGTCGAAATAATAATCTCATCACGAAGCTATATGGTAAAGTGAAAGGAATTGATTCGCTCGTCTCACCCTGGAGATATATTTTGGCAGGAAAAAGCCCTGCTGATCTTTTGCAGAAAAATTATTTAGTATTGAATTTGAACGAACCCAATCAAATTCCTGATGCCAGTTGGATACAGCCGGGAAAAGTATTACGTGAATCCACTCTGACTACCGCCGGTGCTATCAATTGTATTGATTTTGCTGCGTCTCATGGTATCCGTTATATTAGTTTTGATGCCGGCTGGTATGGGAAGGAAGACAGCGATACTTCGGATGCTACAAAAGTTTCAATAGATCCTGCCAGGTCGAAAGGGCCTTTGGATCTGAAAAGAGTAATCGCCTATGGTAAGAAAAATAAGGTGGATGTGATACTTTATGTAAATCGCCGTGGGCTTGAAAGGCAGTTAGATAGCTTACTCCCGCTTTATCAATCCTGGGGAATAAAGGGATTGAAATTTGGCTTTGTGCAGGTGGGCTCACAACAGTGGACCAACTGGCTGCATGAGGCAGTAAGGAAAGCAGCGAAGTATAAAATGGTAGTGGATATTCATGATGAATATCGTCCTACAGGTTATTCACGCACCTATCCCAATCTATTGACCCAGGAAGGAATAAGGGGCGATGAGGAAAGTCCGTTTACAGAACATACTATTACCACTTTGTTTACACGGTGTATTGCCGGCGCTGCTGATAATACCAATTGCTATTTTACCAACCGGGTGGATAAAATGGGCTCGCATGTGGCACAAATGGCTAAAGCAGTTTGCATTTACAGCCCACTGCAATTTTTATATTGGTATGATAAACCGGTTCCTGATTCTGCAAAAACAGGCAACGAAGGTGAAATACAGGAAGTTCCTGAACTTGCCTGGTTTAATCAATTGCCAACGGTTTGGGATGAAAGCAAGGTGCTGGAAGGCGATATGGAAGACTTTGCTACTATCGTTAGAAGAAGTGGAGATGACTGGTTTTTAGGATCACTGAACGGCACTACTCCCAGGAAGGTAAACTGGAACTGTAATTTTTTAGATAAGGGTAAAAAATATAAGGCAGTAATTTATACAGATGATAGCACGATGAACACTACTACAAAGGTCAAGATGCGAACCATGACGATTGATTACCACTCAAAGATTTCATTAAATGTTTCTGCGAGAAATGGTGTTGCTATTCACATTTTTCCTTTGTAAATATTTTTCCTTAATCGGTTTATAAGAGTAAATATTAAGGCCATGTTGAAAAATTATAAAAGACTGTTTCTCGTCTTCTCTTTCCTGCTTTTAGCAGGGACAGTAAATCATGGAATTGCTCAAACCAACCAGGATGCCGTTTCAATCAAAGTAACCTTAAATCATTCCGATTGGGGATATAAGGTTGGTGAAAAAGCTATCTTCTCGATTGAAGTTTTTCAAAAAGGACAAGTAGTAAAAAATGTTCCACTGCATTTAGAAATTGGAAAGGAAAAAATGAAACCATCTATTATTGAAAATTTTTTCACAACAAGTAATAAAAAAATTGTAGATGGTGGCACTTTGTTGGAGCCGGGCTTTTTGCGCTGTATTGTAACCGCAACAATTGACGGCAAAAAATATCGATCACTTGCTACCGCTGCGTTTTCTCCTGAAAATATAAAAGCCTTTGCAAAAACTCCTGATGATTTTTTGACTTTCTGGGCTGACGCCAGGAAAGAACAACTCAAAATTCCATTAGACAGGAAAATGATTTTGTTCCCAGAGCGGTGTGATTCTCTTATCAACGTTTATGAAGTATCTGTTCAAAATAATCGCAGCGGCTCAAGAATTTATGGTATTTTATGTGTACCCAAAAAGCCTGGTAAATATCCTGCTTTATTAAAAGTCCCCGGCGCCGGCGCGAGGCCGTATTATGGTGATACAGCGCTTGCTCATAAAGGAATTATAACTTTTGAAATCGGCATTCATGGCGTTACCGTTACACAGCCAAATCAATTTTATTATGATCTTGCTTTCGGGCCCCTTTATAACTATTATTTTCAAAATCTTGATAACCGGGATACTTACTATTATAAGCGTGTGTATTTGGGTTGTTTACGTGCAGTTGATTTGCTGGCGTCCTTACCGGAAGTTGATACAAGCCGTATGGCGGTTTATGGAGGAAGCCAGGGTGGGGCGCTGTCGATTGTTACTGCAGCGCTTGATCACCGCATTAAATATATAGTAGCTTTTTATTTTGCTCTGAGCGACGTGACCGGTTATTTACATGGGCGCGCCGGCGGCTGGCCACACATGTTTAGCCCGGAAAATATTAAGTCAATGGGATCTAAAAAGAAAATAGCAGTGTCAGCCTATTACGATGTTGCTAATTTTGCAAAGCTTATTCATATTCCGGGAATTTATGGCTGGGGGTTTAATGATGAAGTTTGTCCGCCAACCAGTGTTTATGCTGCTTATAATAACATCCATGCACCTAAGGAAACCGTGATAACCAAAGAATCCGGGCACTGGCTTACTGCCGAGGAAGCATCAAAATCTACAGACTGGTTACTACAAAAGTTACAGGCGAAATAGAAATAAAAGTTATGATTTCTCCGTAAAGACAGGCTAATCCTGGGATTTCTTTAATTTTAATTGTATGTATGAAAGCAAATCTGTAACACGAAGAAAAAGGGATGGATTCAATGGGCAGAAAGCGATTGTATTGCCGCATAAAGTAGTAAAGGATTGTGATGAGACTAAGTTAGTACGTCAACTTTTTATTACGGATATTGGCTTTTATCCTAAAGCAAAATTTCATTACCGGGAAAGATATATTGGGGTCGGTCAAAACATACTCATTTATTGTATCAATGGCAAAGGGTGGCTCGATCTCAAAAAGAAAGAATATCCTGTTTACCCGGGCCAGTTTTTAATCATTCCGGCGAATGTTGTACATAAATATGGGTCAGAAGAGACGGATCCCTGGTCCATATATTGGCTACATTTTAAAGGAAGCTGCGCCGGTAATTTTGTGCACTTGCTAAGCAAACATAATACTCAATTCATCAACGACATTGATTTTTCAGAAGAACGGATCCGTTTGTTTAATACCATTTATGAAACGCTTGAAAATGGTTACAGCGCCGACAATCTTGGATATATAAATATGTGCCTGTGGCATTTTCTTTCCTCCTTCTGTTATCCTGATGTTTTTCAAAGTCCGTTTCATAAAAATGAAAAAGATGCAATTGACATTTCTATTGATTTTATGCAAAATAACCTGCATCAAATGCTGACTTTGAAAACCCTTGCCAACGAGGTACATATTTCTCCATCACATTACTCGGCGCTTTTTAAAAAGAAAACCGGGTACCCGCCACTTGAATATTTTAAACATATTAAAGTTCAGAAAGCCTGCCAATATCTTCAGTTTACCAATTTGCAGGTGCGGGAAATTGCGTACAAACTGGGCATAGATGATTATTTTTATTTTTCCAGGTTCTTCAGCAGCGTAATGGGACAATCTCCATTAGAATATCGGAAACGCAAGCAATAAGTGCGATAGCGGTAAAGCGCTTTTATTCTCTTTTATTCTTTATTTTTTGAAAAGACATTTCAGTAAGTAAAGAAAAAAACCGGATTTATATTTTACCGGCCGATGAAATTCACCGGTTTTTCATCTACCTGAAAATAAAAAGCCCGTAAGTCAATTCTTACAGGCCTTTTTGCGGTGTGCCCGGGACTGGATCCGCAATGTAGTGATTTAAAGCGTAAAAAATATTTGGTGTGCCTTTTTTCCGCCAATTTGGTGTGGTTATATAGTTATTTTCAAGACATATACTCTAGTGCTTCGTACTTTCTTTTAATCGAACGTTGTAGAAATTGAAATCAAGGACTGTTTAATCGGTTTTTATTGTGGTCAATTGTTTTAATCGCACTAAAGAGTGATTGATATTTAAGAATAAAAGGATAGTGAAAGACCCACCAGATAATTTTCTCCCTTACTATATAATTGATCATCTGAAATATTTTTGGTAATGTAAAATTTTGGCCTGTATTTTATCTTATAAAAATTAGGGCATTAAAGTTATATAAACGAAGGTTTTCGTTACATAGCGCAATTAACAACAGAGATACAGCTCCAAGATTATTAAAAAAAAGTAACGAAACTGAAAATATTGCCAATGACATTAAATCGCTAAATAAAAAATGCAAAAAAAACTCAATGCCTGAAAGCATTAAGCCACTGCTTTGAAATTTAAAAAAAGATCCTTTCACTAATGAGAACTGGCTGTATGAACCGCTTCTACTTTATTTAAACAGCCTCTATTTATTAATTGACATAGTTTAAGAAAGGACCCATTATTTACGATTTTCCACATATACTGAGACTTCCGCATACATTAATTACATTTTGCAACACACGAAGAAAAGTTTGGACGGTAGACCTATTGAAGATTGAAAAACAGATTGGGTTGGGTGTATACTGACTGTACAAGCCGCTAACAAGCGCATTGGCAATAGCTGTGCGAGACGTGCATTTTATCAGCTTTTTGTTCGTTGTTGAGCAGTGGTTCCGGCTGAAAATACGCTATCGAGCAACAGAATAAAAATCTCAACTTTTTGTTCGTTTACTGGTAGACGTTCCGGCAGAAAGTTATAAATTGCCCTGCCATCGCCAATGCGTGGCCGTTGGGCGATATTCAGACGGCGCATAGAATTAACTATTTATAGCTTTCATTTTAAGAACTTTCCTTGACAGTAAATAATGCACAGCTTTTCAGAACTCATAGACAGATGTAGCGTATTCACTCTGACTGCTTTGAAAGAAGAGGAACACAGAACAATTGAAGCGTTGAAATCAAGTGCTGCAACTCCATTAGTTAAGACACTTCAAATGATTCGGTTAGACAAAACAATTTTCGCCGTAGGGATATTTTCTCTATTCGAAGCACTTCTACAAGACCGGTTGATTTGTGACAACGGTTTCGTAGAAGCGAAAAATATTTTGAGGCAATCAGGCAACATAACGCTTTTGAACCAATTTACTGATTTAGAATTAGCTGTTAATGCTTTAAAACATGGGAGAGGAAGAAGTTACAATGCTTTAGTTTCCAAAGGTGGTGGAACTTTACGTTCACAAGTGAAACAGCCTTTAGACAACTTTTTTAATGAAGGAGACGTGTCTGAAATTACAGCGCTAATTGATGTTGGCGATAAATTTATTTATGATTGTGTAGAGGTAATTGGTAACGTGTCAAAAAGACAAAAAACAATCGGAACAATTTGACTTAGCTTCACCAGCAGACCTTCCGCTTCCATCAAAACGAAAGAATTAAAATGACAAGACACCTGCTGCCAATGCGTGGCCGTTGCAAGCAATTGATAGTCTGCATTTCTCAAGGGCTGACAAAAAATTTTTTATCAAAACCTCTGTCACATTTTTCAGGCTTCTTTTCGCGGGACAGTTTTCGACTGATATATTTTTGCGAGACAACCATTTTGTGACATAAAAAAGTTACCGTTTTTTTTTCAACTTTCAGAACGCAAGAATAATTTTTGGACAAACTTTTTCGGCAGACAGAAAATCGCGCGAAAAGTTTTTTTCATTCGTTATTTTCGGTTGACAAGACGATTTCAAAAAAATAAAAATCTATCTTAAAAGTACGTTTACTGCACCAGGACAAAGAACAGTTTGCAACTTTTGTCGGATACAACGTTGACAACATTTTATCCGCACGATATTTATTTGACAACAAATTTTTTCGGCGACAATTTTTTCACAGCATCGTTTGATAGAAAAATAATCTGACATTTTACGTTTGACAAAATACTTTTGAACAAAATAAAAATTGCAAACATTTATTGCTTTACTGTATTTGGACGAGGTGAAAAATTATGGGGAGTCTGAATCCTGAAAATGCCTGCAACAAGGGGTTTGCTGCTACGCTGGCAGACGGAATAATTATCAACATTTGAATTGTAATACTTCTACTAATTCTACCAATTCCTCTTTCTAACCGGAAAAGCAAGACTTGTGTAGTATGATATTCGCTGCAAATCAGAGTGGTTCATCTTCAAAACCGTTTCTCATATTCAACCATGTTAAGGGCTTTGACCTTACGTTTTGATTTTCTCAATATTAATATAAACTTTCAGAATTAGATGATTTATTCTTCTTTATTCAGCAAAGGAAAAGTCAAATCAAAATGGTCAAAGTTAACAGCAGAGATCATTTAGAAACGTAATTTAATTAAAGACAGCTTTCGATGAAATTACTCACTTCTAATCAGTTTATAGATTTTAGTGTAAAATAAGGTGCATTTACGACTATATTACCGTCTTACGACAAGTGAATGTGTAATCTTAAAAGCAACCAAATGTGACGAAACAATTTGCAATGATCTTTAAGCAAAATTATACGATCATAATATCCGTTTTCTAATCAGTTTATAGATTTTAATGTAAAATAAGGTGCATTTATGACTATATTACCGTCTTACGACAAGTGAATGTGTAATCTTAAAAGTAACCAAATTTAGATATTATCTGTGACACCAAATAGTAGATGATTTATTACATTTACAAAACTCGGAATAAATGGAGGTGGATGCTTGTCTCTTTTTAATCTGACACTTGCAAAAGTCTAGTTTCACATATGGTCTGAAAGGGGAATATGGGGCTGAAAGTATTTATGCTAATAACCAAATGGACATTCCTTGAATGGTGTAAAAGTATTAGTAATGTGCTGGAGCTCAAAAACATTCCATTGCCTACTTGCTACAAATCATATAATATTTCGATGCATTTTGTTGAAGCAAAACAAGAGTGATTTCCTGTTATTAGGCACTAAAATGAAACGAGCTCAATGAGCATCAAATAAAAAAAATTTAATAATCAACTAAAATAAACAGAATTTCGCCTCGTTCCCAAAAACGAAAACCATGAAGAAAAATTCTCCCTCATATTTACACACTGGATATAGTATGCAACCAACCATGCGATGGTATGGTCCGAATGATCCTGTAAGTTTACAAGATATAAAACAAGCTGGTTGCACAGGTATTGTTACGGCTTTACATCACATCCCTAATGGCGAAGTTTGGCCTATTAGAGAGATTAAAAAGCGAAAAAACGAAATTGAGCAATATGGCTTAACGTGGACTGTCGTGGAAAGTGTACCAGTGCATGACGCCATAAAAACGCATTCATCTTCGTTCCAATTATTTATTGATAATTTCAAGCAAACAATAATAAATTTAAGTATTTGTGGTGTAAAAATTATTACCTATAATTTTATGCCCGTATTAAATTGGACAAGAACAGATCTTAGTTATGTAATGGATGATGGTAGTAAGGCTCTACGTTTTGAAAAAGCTGCGTTCATTGCTTTTGATGTACACATTCTAAAAAGGAAGAACAGCGAAGATGATTACAATCAAAAAGAATTGGAAATGGCTAAGCTTAAGTTTCACTCAATGAACGGGGACGAAAAGTCTTTGTTACAAAGAAATATCATTGCTGGTTTACCAGGTAAGGAAGAAAGTTTTACACTGGTGCAATTGCAAAATGCATTGGATATTTACAAAAACATTGGTGAAAATGAACTTCGAGAGCACCTGATTTACTTTCTACAGCAAATTATTCCTATAGCAGATGAGTATGGTGTTCAAATGGTTATTCATCCAGACGATCCCCCATTCAGTATTTTAGGATTACCAAGAATAGTAAGCACTGCTAATGATTTTAGTGTGTTAATTGAGGCTGTTCCTTCGCTTTCTAATGGATTATGTTTTTGCACCGGTTCACTCGGTGTAAGATCCGACAATAATTTGCCTGCGATAATAAGGGAATATGGTGACAGAATAAATTTTATCCATTTGCGCAGCACAACAAGAAATGATTTTGGAGATTTTTATGAAGACAATCATTTGGAAGGTAATGTTGATATGTATTCTGTTATAAAAGAAATAGTTGAAGTAATGAAAAGAAGAAATATTTCAATTCCCATGCGCCCTGATCATGGGCACCAAATGCTAGATGACTTAAGAAAGAAAACCAATCCAGGTTATAGTGCTATAGGACGATTAAGAGGATTAGCTGAACTGAGGGGGCTTGAATTAGGAATACAACGTTCACTTCAATTTCAAGAAAATTAACGTTACAAAACGGACAACATATAATGGATTTATCACTGAAGATTTTGCTGCAATAAAACGCTGCCAAAGAACCTGTATCATGAACATACGAAGATTTCAGATTGCAGATTATCATAATGTTTTATCACCTCAGAAAATATCAGAAAATAAAAAGTTTCGGTGATCATTATAAACCGCGTGCCTAAAACTCTTTAGGGAACGAAGGAAAATTTATAAAAGAAGATGCATATGCTAATATTTATTATAATAACTCTGGGTAAAAACCCTCGCCTTCAGGCGAAGACTTTAGTAAGTTTGTGAGATGCAAATGTATAGAAAAGGAAGTCATACAATTTATGACATCAAGTATCATATAGTTTGGATAACGAAATAACCGGAAACCAGTGATGTCAGGGGTAATAGCAGAACGATGTCGGGAATTAATCCGTCAGGTATGCAAAGTAAATGAGGTAGAAATCATCAAAGGTCATATATCAAAAGATCATGTGCATCTATTTGTCAGTGTTGTGCCGACACTGAGTGTTAGTAAATTGGTACAATTGCTAAAAGGAGTAAGTCCACGTAAGTTGCTGATGGAAGACAGGAATTTGCAAAAGCATTATTCATTATTGGGGGCAGCATTTATGGCAAGAGGATATTTTGTAGCAAGTTCAGGCAATATAACAGATGACATGATAAAAGAGTACATCGAAAATCAGGACATTGAAAAAGATGGCGATTTCTGAATTTCACATGCTTAAGTTAGCTTCAGCTAAGAACAAAAATCTACCGGCTTAAGCCGGTAGTATATTTGATTTTTTTTGTAATGGCAAAAATAAATAAGTCTTAGACAATAAGGAAATTCTTTGTCTCTACGGACATACCTGAAACCGCAAAGTTCATTTGGCACCCTCGTTATTCTTGGTAAAAGGGCTATTGTATGAGGATCGGCATACTGGTTAATACCTAAAAAAGAGTGGCGGAAATATATCTTTACAAAATACTTATACCAAAAGAACGGTCAGTTCATATTTTTTTTATATTAAGAAAAAGATAAGATGGCACATTTATCTTTTGGAATCTGACTATAATAGGCTACTCAAGTTGATAAAGTTAATAGCAATTCCACCAAATTTGGGTCAAGCTCTAAAGCATCAGTTCGTCAATGATTGGGATTAAAGATATCAAAGTCTTTCTATCTTTAATTTTAATATGCATCTACGATTTGTTGCGCCCGGAAGTAGAATGAATTAGTTGTATGGAACCTATTTAGAATAGATATCTTATTTTTGTTTTCATGTCAAACAACTTTGCCTATTCATCGTTATACTCTTTTACTCAACAAGTTTTTGTAAAAATCGGATGCTCTAAAGAAGATGCAAAAATTGCTGCTGATTCGTTGCTATTGGCGGACCTGCGTGGAGTTGATAGTCATGGCATGGCAAGGCTTTCAGGTTATGTGCGTTTGTGGGAAGTAAAAAGAGTTAACCCCAAACCTCTTATAAAAATTGTATATGAAACTCCTTCAACAGCAGTCGTTGATGGTAATGCAGGATTGGGTTTAGTAGTGGCTCCTTTTGCAATGAAAATTGCTATTGATAAAGCAAGGAAGTGTGGTACGGGTTGGGTAAGTGTAAAAAATAGTAATCACTTTGGTATTGCGGCTACTCATGCGATGATGGCTTTATCAGAAGATATGATCGGTATTGCTATGACAAATGCTTCTGCTTTGGTGGCTCCTACCTATTCGGCTGAAAGGTTACTGGGAACAAATCCTATCGCGGTGGCTGTTCCCTCTGGTAATGAGCCACCGTTTGTAGCAGATTTTTCAACTTCAACTATTTCCAAGGGAAAACTAGAAATTTTACAAAGAAAAAATGAAACACCTCCTTTTGGCTGGGTTCAAACCAAAACCGGAGAGCCTACGACTAATGCCCATTCATTAAAAGAAGGGGGGGCAATCTTGCCATTGGGAAGTGATAAGGATCACGGAAGTCACAAAGGTTATGCATTGGGTTCAATTGTAGATATCTTCTCGGCATTATTAAGCGGCGCGAATTATGGGCCTTGGGTTCCGCCGTTTCCTGCTTTTGTACCCATACCTGAGAATATGCCTGGTGAAGGAATCGGCCATTTTTTTGGAGCATTGAGAATAGATGCTTTTCGTCCAGTTGAGGACTTCAAAAAAAATATGGATCAATGGATTCAAAGATTTAAATCTGCCAAAACAGTTGGCGGACAACAGAGAGTTTATATTCCCGGTGAACCAGAAAAAGAAATGGAAAAAGAAAGGTTGATAATGGGAATACCTTTGGTTGAAGCTGTTATTGAGGATTTAAAAAAGCTTGGAGCAAGATTTGGGATAGAATATCCGAAGAGCCTTGAATAGGTTTTGTTATTTAAATAACTTGTTCTAGCTAGTACTTGATCTGACAATTGTGGATTTTTGTTTTTAGTAATTCTAGGGAAACGGATTAATTTCTTAAGCAGTTGGTGGTAATTCGTCCAACTGTTTTTCTTTAGCTAAGATACAAGTTTCAGCAAAAGTTTGCATCGGTGTTCTTCCAAAGCAATATTTGCCGGTGTGAGTTCGCTCGTTGTTGTATTCGAAAAGCCAATGATCGAGATCTGTTTGTAACTCCTCAAGCGTAGTATAGATTTTTTTTCTAAAAGCGATTG
>JBQCHE010000007.1:0-271667 GCA_051954975.1 Ginsengibacter sp.
TCATCCGGTTTTAACCGGATCGTTACCCTTCGGGTTAAATTTATTTTTGATTTTTGTTTCATATTCTCTCTTTTCATTTCGTGTAAAAAATCAAAATTTTCAACTTTGAATCTCAACCCCGAAGCGACTCCGGAGTGAAAGGGAAAATCAGTTTGTCCGACAAACGTACATCTTGCCGGGTGCGATTATAGGCACCCTTACTACCCTTTTCTTAAATCAGAAAGCATTATTATATTCATAATTTAAAAAATGTTTATTTTTTTCTTTTGGCTTCCCTTTCCAATATTGATCACCCAATCGTTTAAATCTTTGTAATTTTTATAAAGAAAACTTTCATCACGATATTTTTGATTTAAACTTTTAGCATAAGAAGTTGTATTAATTCCGGTTTTATCATTGTCCAGGTATAAATGAACTGAATCATGCTGCTCCAAAAAAGATCTTAACTTTTCAAAAAAAGAAAGAGAATTAAGAACACAAAAACCAATCTCTTTTACTTCTTTTTGGGAAAGCAAACTGATGAAGGAAAGGAAATCAAAAGCCTTCTAAAACGACTACTTTTTTGTCTTTGTTTTTGATTGTGGTAATATCCTTTGGGCTGTTACTTCCTTTAAAAAAAAATCATACAGGAAATGGTTCTTTCTCTGCTATTCTTCTACATCGTTTTCAATTGATATTTCCAATTACTTCTGTGAAATTAAATTGATTTGTTGTGGCGTAGTATAACCTGTTCAAATTCGGAAAGGGATAAAACAGGTCTTGTTCGAAAACAGAAAATAAATTTGTAATGTGAAAATGATTTGAAAATTCTTGAATTATTTTTTATGCCTTAAAAAAAATCCCTTTCAGGCATTTCTCCCAAACTAGTGACGGGAAAGATTGTTGACTTCATCTTATAATTTCTAAAAACCGTTTCAGAAAAGAAACTATTTTTTAAAAGAAAAAAGAAAAAAAGAAAGCTTTATTTAACCGGGCGCACACAGCCAAAAGGAAACGGAATAAAGGAGGGTAATAATGCCAGGATAGGTGTTTATGCCGTAAGCTTTTGGCAGTTTTTTAGTAAGCACAGAATATATGCCCGGTAACTTCGTTTTCGCTTTTTTTTATTTTTTCAATACGATGATAATAGTTTCTGAATGTTGTTCCAATGAATGTGATGTTTCTTTATATGAAAATACGCTCATCTCCCCTATTCCTATCTATACTTCTTTATTTTTTTTTTCGCTTAATTAGATGTAATCGTGATGTATTTGTAAAAACTTTTACGGTCAGTTTTTTGGTGCCTGATTCTCCTGGTATACCTGCTAAAAATAGATAGTTTAAAACGACTTATATCAACAGGAATAAGCCTGGTTTTCTTGAATTACCAGAAACTACCATTTGTTTCCAGGGTAAGATTACATCAGGTAATGCTGCAAGGTATCCAGACCCGTGTTGAAGGAGTAAGGAAAAACACTTCAATAAATTATCTTGCCTTATTGGAAAGATATTTTTATTCAAGTATGTCTAAAAATCTATTCCCAATATATTACCGAGGTTGCAATAAACCATCTTAACTATTGACTTCTTTTCTTCTTAGCCATTGGGCTAAAAAAGAACAAGGAAAAGCACAATGAAAATAAAAACAAAAAGCTGTAACCAGCTACCACAAAGGGTTTTAGCAATTCAGTTCAAGGCTTGTCTACCCGACAAAAGAAAAAATCAAATTGTATCAATCCTTGTAAATTTCATGATTTACAAGGATTTTTTTTTGAGTTTTAATAGTGGTACTGTTCAAAAGGCACGTACCATATACATTTGCCACCTGGAATTAACCCATTAATACGTGTTTCTACTATATTTGATACTCTATCCATGCCTTTGATACGCCTTTGATAGGAAGAAGACTAGCCGGAAAAAGGGATTTTTGAAAATCAGACCTTGCTCTTTTTTTCACGAGGAATTAGTTTACTCAAACTCCATATTTGCTCTTTCACGGGCGCTTTTAAAAAAGCTTTCCGAAAATCTGCAGACGAGGAAAATTCTAATTGTTTAATAATCCTGTATTCATAACTGAGATGAAAGTTTGTCGTTTCAAATGGCCAGGGTTGTACGGTTAAGGTTTCGGAATCTATCTGTACCAGGTAATACATTTTTTTTTCGGGGCCTGTACTGATTTCCAATTTGCGCTTTTCAGGGGGCAGATTGCCTTGGCAAAGAAGCAGGGAGAAAGCATCGCACCATTCCATGAAATTGTAAATGCGCAATGTTTCTGTTTCTGTTATATTTAAGGCTTTGCGCCATTTTTCACGCAGGGTGGCTTGCTTTTTTAAAAACTTTTTACATTCAATATTATTTGCAGCGGCCGGCCGGTTAAGAAACTCAATGTGAAGAGATATAAGAAGCGCTATATAACGATTCTTCGTTAATGTAAGCCTGGATAATTTTTCATAATGTGCAAGGTCAAACGAATTCATATCAAAATTTACCGGGCCTCCTGCCGGAGTAAGCAGGTTTTCGCCTTCTAATTCAACTTCCGCATCATCGTGTTCCGCAATGGCAAGCAGGGTTTCTATCCATCGTTCAGGACGATCCTTTACGCGCCAGTTGGCCGCAATTTGTGCGGCCAGTATCCCATGTGACCTTTGAGTTACTATATGCCAGCCATCTTCTTTGTAAGTTACAATCATAGGTATAATTGATAACAAATTTGAATTGCAAATTAAAACAATTCCATCTGCACAAACCTTTCCACTTCACCAAACACCCGCCCTCCCCTTGCGCAATCATCACACAAAAATGAAGCTTCGCGATTTTTATTTATCAGTAAAAAAAGAGAGCCAACGCCGGGGTAATTGCGATCCGGTTGTTCCTGGCTCAGACCGTAAAAAAGATTACAGGAACACGACGAGGAAAAATATCTTTTTATTAGATTTTTGCAGCTATTTTTCAAAGAAAACATCAAGGCGTCAGCAAAAACACTCAATTTTCAATTTTTTGACTATTATGTCCTTCAAACGGCTCCGGTTCTTTGAAAAAAGAGTCATTTTTTGAGAGAAAGAATTCACCATAAAAAATAAAAATTCATTTTTTTGACGAAGGAATTCACTATAAAAAATAATTATTCACTTTTTCGACGAAGGGATTCACTTCTTTTATCAAGGGATTCACTTTAAAAATTAATTATTGGTTTTTTTGACGAAGGAATTCACTAAAAAAAATAATTATTGGTTTTTTTGAAGAAAAGATCCTCTTCTTAGACAAAGAAATCTCAATACAAAGTCAAAATTTTCATTTTTAAAGACAGAATTCACCATAAAAAATAAATATTCGTTTTTTGAAAGAAGGGATTCACTTTTTTAAATAAAGAATTGGCTATAAAAAATAAATATTCACTTTTTGAAAGAAGGAATTCACTTTAAAAAATAATTATTGGCCTTTTTAAAGAAGGAATTGGCTTTTTAAGAGAAGGGGCAGGCTTTGTTATTACGAAGCTGTGGGAGAAACAGTGAACCTACAAATAACCTCATTTTCTATTTTGCTCCTCTGACTTTTAGCAGATTCTCATATATCGGATGATAGAGAATTTTCAATAGGATTCAATTTCGAAACTGCTAAAGACAAAATATAGAAAGATAGAGCGCTTATACAGGGCAGACCAAGTAATTCCAAATAACCCAACAACAAATACGCAATTAAAAAAAGAATTGTGGGATGCCGCCAATTCCCAAATTCTTTTCGTGAATCACAGTCTATACTCTACTTCTCTTTCTCCAGATCAAAAATCCTGTGACTGATAAAATTGCCGGCATGATCCCAAAAAAGCAATAGAAAATTTTTAAGAAGATGCCACCGTAATTGCCGAAATGTAAGGGTGCTGCCATTAACAGCAACTTTTCAGTCAATGGAAGATCCGACATTACCTGTTTTTTCTCAGTTTTCTTTGATGGCCCGTTTATTAAAAAATAACTGGCATAATCTCCGTAAACCGACGGGTCGTTTTTGTAGCGACCACTGATCTTAACCGTATGGCTATAAGCCGAAATACGCACCAGGTGTATTTCGAAATCAGGATGCAAACGCGTGATTTTTTCAACTATTGAATCCAAAGAAAAATTCACCTGAGTCGTAGTTGACGGTTTTGAACCGGATGTTTTGATGGCATTTTTTGCGATGGTGATGCTCAAGGCGAGGCCAGACACGATAATCAGCAGGTTAAACAAAAGTGTCCAAACACCAATGTTGCGATGCAAGGAAGAATAAAAAGCAGCTTTTCCCCTATACCGCGAGACTGTTTTGAAACGAATGGTTTTCCAGATACCTTTACGGTAAATGATGAATCCGGTAATGACGGATAGTAGAAAAAGGACACCAATAACTACCACAAAGATTTTCCCGGCTGTGCCCGCAAAAAAAGTATAATGAAACAGCAATAATCTCCGGTGTAATTGGGTATCACCATCAATAGCCTTGATTATTTCCGGCCTTGTCGGGTTAACAAAAACCTTTTTGTTATCGCTGCGGCTCCGAAGATCATAAACAAGCGCTTCGTTTTTTGCCGGTCGGTCATAAAGCCTGATTTCATACCCTGGAAATTTTTGCGTTATCATGGCAAAGGAAGAGTCGTAAGAGTAACTGCCCGATGGATTTGAAAATTCTTTCAAAGGCTGGTCGGCTGCATGTTCCATCTCATCTGTAAAGACAAGAAGAGAACCTGTAATACTCATCAGCAAAAGAAACAGGCCTGCAAGCAAGCCTGTCCAATGATGCCATTTATAGATACTTTTAATCACCATTACCAATTGAAACCTAATGCCAGTTGACATCTCAACCCGTTGGCTGTTGTATAATTTGAATCATTTCCTGACCATTGAGAGATGGGAGGATAATAAGTTTTGTTGAAGAGGTTTTGTGCTCCGGCGCTCAAACGGATCTTTTTATTTACTTGCCATGAGGCCGATAGATTCACAATCCCTGCGCCTTTCACCGGCCCTTCGCCGTTGCCATAGCCACCATTGGAGCGGCGCTCAAACCGGTCTCTATCACCAAAATGCAACCATTGGAGATAAATATTTACTGGCTTAACCGGTGCATAATTGATGTAAGCGCTTGCTTTTGGAGGACTAATCTTCAGCCCGTTCAGATACCCATCAGATGCGTCATTAAAGCTGTGATTTTTATTGAGGTCAGCCTTTCCTTCAACAAAGGCAAATGCTATTCCTGCACTTAATTGCTCAATTGGTTGAACATCGAGTGTCAATTCGTAGCCATACGTTTTTTCAGGAGCTTTTTGCTGGGTAAACCAGCCGGTACTGTCTTCCTTCAGAGAAGCCCCAATTTTATTGGTGCTGATAAAGTAAGAACCTGTAAACTGCATCCATCCCAGGTTGCTGCTAAATCCTGCTTCATAATTATTTACCGTCACCGGTTCAATTTGCATCCTTGACACATCATTTTCTTTTGCAGAGCGCACATATCGGCCTATATCGATTACCGAGAAGCCTTGTGAAAAGCTGATGAAAGGTTTAAAGTATTCCAATTTTGCATAGCGCATGCCCACGTTAAAACTGGCGGCATCAAAATGGATATTTCCTCCTGAGATCTGCTGTCCCCCGATATAGGCGCCCGTTGCGCTGTTCAATACTTTTACCTGTGTAAAGTCAGGGACATCAACTTTCATTTTGTCATACCTGAAACCTGCACGCACAATTAAATTTTTGTACAAGGTTAAATTGCTTTGAAGGTAAGGCGCCGTATTGAGAAGAGAAATCATGGGAACCCATGTGCGCTTGTCAACCAATGGCTGGCCGGTTTTATCGTTTAAGATATCCAGGCCATAAAGCACTTCTCCTTTTAACCAATTACTGGCTTCGAAAGGCGTATTAAACGAGATGCGAAATCCCTTCTTATCCGACTTGATGGTGGATTGTCCTCCATTTTCAAAATAGTCGGGCTCATAACCATACACCGTCAGAAATTTTTGCAGGTAAGCATTTACTTCAAGCCCGGTACTGAGCGGCAAACCTTTTGCGCGGTAGAGAATGTAGGCATTATGATTGTAGCGGTTTCCTCCCGGTTCACCCAATACTTTGCCCCGAACCCCAATGGTTGGAATGGAATCATACACTCCTGTTTTAACGGTATAATCAGTTTTTTGCTGAGAGCCGAAATAGTTGTACATCACCTCCAGCCTTTGTTTGGAAGTAATATTATACCCCAACTTTCCAAAAGCATTCCACATCCCTGATTCACCCAATCCATAATTAGGGCTGATCACTCTTCCCTTGCCGTCTTTGTACACCCCTGTTTTTTCGTGGCTGCCACTTACCAGGTAATCGATTTTTTTTATTTTTCCAGAGAACTGTTGAACAATTTTTCCGCCAAAAGTATTGGTAGTATTAACCGGCATCCCCGTAATTGCTGCGGTGCTATATGCATTAAACGATCCTGCGGCGTTCGGCTTTTTAGTGATATAGTTGATGATTCCTCCATCGGCGCCATTGCCGTAAATTGCCGTAGCGCCTTTGATTATTTCCACTCTTTCAATTACAGAAGGATCAATAGTCATTATGTCGCGTGATCCATTGCGAAGAGGTGTAGATTGAGGAATGCCATCAATCATAATTAGGGGGCTCCTGCCTCTTAATGTTTGGCCTGTATTACTGGTGGTATTTGTGGCAAATCCGAGGGAAGGCACGGCCTGTGCAAGAATGTTAGATAAATTGGGTGAAATGGCGGATTGAGTCTGAAATTCTTTAGAATTGATTACCTGTACTGAAGCAGGTGTGTGGTCAACAATTTCAGGGTTACGGCTGGCAGTAACGATTATCTCTTTTAGTGAAGTTGTGGACGTGTTTAGAGTTATATCCAGTTCTGTATTTTTACTATTAGTTATCTCCAGTGATTTTATTACGGTTCCATATCCTGTTCCTTCAGCCACCAAAGTATATTTTCCGGAAGCCGGTAAAGTTAGAGTGAAATGACCGATGCTGTCAGAGATAGTGCCGGAAAATAATTCGCGGATACTCAGAGAAATATTTGATAAGGGCTTTCCCTGTTGATCATGTATGAAACCACTAACAGATTGGGCATTCCCGTTACCTATAGATGCCAAAAAGACCAAGACAATTAAAAAAACTTTTTGCATTCTTTTTTTGCCGCGAATTTAGAAGCACAACGTAAGGGTCATTTATTAAATCGGGAATTAAGTTTACGATTTCGGGAAATGTAGCTTACAATTGGTAAATTCTTCCGAAGACGCTGAGTTCCTTTCTGAAGACGGGACTGAGACCTAGTATTGTCAAAAGTCATATCCCGGTGAAAAGTATTTGACAATAAAACCGTGAAAGTAATTTGTCGCAAAAAAAGAGGATCCTTTTCGATATAATTTTGGAGGTATCAACCACGTTTGGACAACTAACTGTGTAAGCGTTAAACGACGCTATATTGAAAACAATCGGCCATTATTCAAGCCACTTCTTTTCCCGATATCGTAAATCAGATTCCGTATTTCGTAACTCATCTATTTCAGGACGATTCATTTTTGCAAACTCTAAGATTAAATTATGAAAACTATGAAATATATTTTGACATTATTTGTGGCTTTACTGCCATTCGCATTATTCGCGCAGCAAAAAAAAGAGAGCACAAAAATAATCTCACTCAAAGAAATCATAGTCAATAAAATCAAAACTGTAAGAGGTACAGGACACATGCCGGATGTAAAAGATGGAATTATTTATGCCGGTAAAAAAAATGAAGTGATCTTGGTTGACAGTTTGGATGCCAATAAAGCCATCAACAACACAAGACAAATTCTCGGAAGAGTTCCGGGCCTGAATATCGTAGAATCAGAGACCGGCGGATTCACTGCCAACGGCATTTCAACCAGGGGGCTTAATCCCACGCAAAGCATTGAAATGAACACACGGCAAAATGGTTACAACATTAGTGGCGATGTTTTTGGTTATAATGAATCCTATTATCTTCCCCCGATGGAAGCAGTAAGCAGAATTGAAATGGTTCGTGGTGCGGCTTCCTTGCAATATGGGCCACAGTTTGGAGGCATGATCAATTATGTTTTGAATGAAGCGCCAAAAAATAAAAAGTTTGAATGGAATTCTTCTGAAACCGGTGGAAGCTTTGGCCTGTTCAATACCTTTAATTCTATCGGCGGCACTATCAATAAGATCAGTTATTATGGCTTTGCACAATTCAGAACCATGGAGGGTTGGCGGCCCAACAGCAAGCAATGGCAATTATCTGCGTTTGGAAAAATACAATTCACGCCTTCTGAAAAATTAAATGCCGGAGTGGAATATACGCTTCTCCGCAACAACATTAAAATGCCAGGCGGGCTTACAGACAGCATGTTTAAAGCCGACCCACGCACGTCTTTCAGAAGCAGGAACTGGTTAAAAAGCCCGTGGAATATTGTATCCGGTTATCTCAATTATAATATTGCACCACAAACTTTTTTGAGCATCAAATCATCTTTGATGTTCAGCAACCGTTCTTTGGTTTGGCGCAATGAAGATGGCGGTGCAGCAGCATTGGATGAAAAAGATCCTCTTACAGGAGAATACGTTCACCGTGAAGTGGAAAGCGAAGACATGAACAACGCCACCACAGAAGTGAGGCTGACACATGATTATAACATAGGAAAAATGAAAAACACGTTGGGAGGAGGAATCAGGTATACTTATGGATGGTTTAAAAAACAAAGCGGAGGTGAAGGCACCACAGGCAGCGATTTCGATCTTTCTATTACAGGAGAATATGAAAAGGATATTGATTTCACCACGACTAACGTGGCGCCTTTTTTAGAAAATATTTTCGAGGTAAACGACCAGCTTAGTATTACTCCCGGGTTTCGTTTTGAGTACTTAAAAAGTACCAGTGATGGATACAAAGAAACTGACGAGGGGCGCCTCAACACGAATGAAGACCGGAAAAGATATATGCCTCTTTTTGGGCTGGGAATACAATATAAAACCACGGACTACACCAACGCTTACGCAAATATCAGCCAGGCTTATCGTCCTATTTCTTATTCTGAACTGACACCAATAGGCGTGACTTCTAAAATTGATCAGAACCTGAAAGATGCAAAAGGTTTTAATGCTGATCTTGGTTACAGAGGCACAGTAAAAAATTATCTGAATTTTGATATCGGGCTGTTTTATATCGCTTATGATAACCGCATTGGAACGGTATTAATGAACCCCGGAACTTCCAGTCAATACACATTACGAACCAATGTAGCCAATAGCATTCATAAAGGTTTGGAGAGTTATGTAGAATTTAATTTGTTGAAATATTTGAACAGCCGTTCTAAAAAAGGACTGAATATTTTTAATTCACTGGCTTTAATCAATGCTGAATATACAAGCGGCAAATTCAAAGGCAACAGGGTGGAGACAGCAGCCAAATACATCAACAGGATTGGCGTGACTTATTATGATAACAGGTTGTCTGCTACTTTTGAAATGAGTAACAACGGCGATGCGTATGGCGATGCAACGAATGCAAAAATAAGCTCAGATCCTGTTGCAGGCTATATTCCAGCTTATACCGTTCTGGATGCAAGCTTTACTTACCGGCTTAAAAGCTTTTCATTAAAAGCAGGAATGAATAATATCGCCGATAAAAAATATTTCACGCTTCGCGCTGATGAATATCCCGGCCCTGGAATTATTCCTTCAATCGGGAGGAATTTCTACGTAGGAGTTTCTACAAAATTCTAAATTTATTCTATGGCAAAGGAGCGGCAGCTAAGGTCATACGGTTCAAATCAAAATGAATGAAACTACGAGTAAAATAAAGCCAGATTGAATGCACAGAAGTACGACATAGAAAAATGTAAAATTTAATTGATTACCAGTTTGCCATTTTTGCAACTCTGTTACTGGTCACGAAATGTGCTTTCCTGCCCCACTGCAAAACCAGAAGCCAATATCGCTATAAACAGCAAAAAAATATAGTTCTTAAAATTAATCACAATGCCTGTTTTTTGTAAGTAGCTCATTTTATCTACATCGTATAAGAAATACAAAAACTTTTAGTTTGCTATTTTAATTTTCGGTTCGCCAGAAACCCGGAGGAAAAATGCTGCGATACCCCCGGAAAGCAACATAGCCGCGACTACCATAAGGCCTAAGGAAACGTTTCCGGTGAGGTTGGTGATAAATCCCAAAATATTTGGGCCTACGATTCCTCCAAGAACCCCAAATGAGTTAATCGTGGCAATGGCGGTTGCTGCAGCTACTCCTGAAAACATACTGATCGGATAAGTCCATAATGGTGGCATTGCTGCTAAAAGTCCGCCAGTGGCAATGGATAATGCAATAAGCATTACGACCGGCTCAGTAGCTACGGAACTTAAAAAGAAACCAATGGCGGATGCCATCAGGCAACCAATGATATGAAATTTTCGTTCTCCGGTTTTGTCTGAATGCCGTGATACCCATATTACTGACACAGCCGCAACAAAATAAGGGATTCCGGATAAAGTGCTTACTACAAGGTTGCTGTTTGTTCCGATTGATTTTATGATTTGTGGAGTCCAGAATGCCACAGCATTAAATCCTACGTTTATTGCAAACAAAATAAATGTGGCAAGCCATACTTGCCGTTTATTAAAAACCTGGTAAAATTTCAAATGCCCGAAAGGTTTGGTTTTCGTTTCACTTTCAAGTTGGTTTTCTAACCAGCTTTTTTCTTTTATTGTCAGCCATTTTAATTTTTGTATTGAAGGTTTCAGATAGAAGAAACATATGATACCAAGCAATACAGCGGGAATCCCTGTGAACACGAAAATCAGTTGCCACCCATGTAATCCCCACATGCCATGTAAGCTTAATATTAAACCGATTACCGGTGTGCCAATCATCAATGCTACGGGTGATGCTATTTGAAATAATCCTATTGCTTTTGTACGATGCCTTTTAGGATAAAATTCTGATAAATAATAAATGACACCAGGGTAAAAGCCGGCCTCTGCCACACCCAAAAAAAAGCGCATACTAAAAAATGAAACGCTGTTGTTAATAAAAATCATACAAATGGTTACAATTCCCCACGTGACCATTATTCTTGCTATCCAGAAAGGAGCGCCCACTTTTCCAAGTATGATATTACTCGGAACTTCAAAAATAAAATACCCGATAAAAAAGATACTGGCTCCGAAACCATAAACCGCAGGACTGAAATGCAAGGCTTCATTCATGGTTAAAGAGGCGACACTTATATTAGCCCGATCAAGAATTGAAATAAAATAGCAGATCATCAGGAAGCCCATTATCCGTATGTTCAATTTCTTTACTACTGCGCTCTCAATGTCCATATTCATTCTTTTTATTTTTCAGGTATACAAGAACAGTTTGCTCCGGCAAAAAAAAAGCAGAAGGTGAAAAAACTCTTTTTGCCTGCAGATAAGTTTGCCTTTTCTATGAGATGATACTTTTATAGGAAAAATTTTAATCCAGTCCTTTTCTTCCTAAAAAAAATCAAATTCATTTTGTAAAAAACCAGCGAGACTAATATTTGACTTCTCTTAGTAAAGCACATCAAGCAGTATTTCATTCTCATAATTCAGAAGACGAAACAAAGATTCCATAAAATAATAATCGCCGTACATGGATGATTCATTGACACCTGAATTTCTTGGCTTATCAACCGTTACGTGTTCTATCAAACCGTATTTTTCCATATTCGTATAGAAGCAATGCGTTACAAGAGATTCAATAATTTTTTCAGCCCGTTCTTTCCATATTTTACATTCATCTGTTTGATTATTTTTTTCAAGCATTTTTGATAACAACAACATGCCTGATGCCGCAATGGAAGCTGCAGAGGCATCCAAAGGTTCGTTCTTATTATTTTTGTAAATAAAATCCCATCGCGGCAGGTACCGATTGTCATCCAGGTTTTTCCAAAAATATCCGGCTAATTTTTGAGCCGTTACTAAATATTCTTTCTTTAAAGTATATCGGTACATATTTGCGAAGCCATATAACGCCCATCCTTGTCCGCGCGACCAACAGCTATCTGCCGATGCTCCCTGGTGGGTGGTGCGTTCTTCAATCTCATACGTTTCGGTATTCCACCGCACTACATGATAAATGGAATAATCGCTGCGAATGTGATTTTTTTGAATACTGTCGGCTATCGTGATTCCTTTATTATAAAGCGCGTCGTTGTTTTGCTGACCGGATGCCCACATCATGAGCGGAACATTCATGATCGTATCCACAATAGCAACTCCTTCGTAACCCGGTTCATCCCAGGCAAGAACCAGCCCTGTTTTTTTTTCAAAAAGATCTTCCATGTTGTGTGCCCCGGCCATTGCCATTTTTGCCAGCTCACTATCAGCCTGTAAATTATTACCCATCACACAACTTGGCCCGAATATAAAACCCATATCATGTGTTTTATTATCTTTCATTCTGATGGCAAGTTTCTCTGCCTGGTTTAATGCAACCGCTTTTTGTTCTTTTTGGTTTTCTGAATACAATGATTGTAACCATAACAATCCAACCCAAAAGCCTCCTGTCCAGTGGCCGTTCGAATTGGTAATCCACTTTCCATTCCTTGTAATATGCGGGAAATCTCCATTGAGGTTTGCCTGCATGTAGCTAACCTTTTGTAGGCCTTTTTTAAATACATCAATAAGTATCATCATTAAAAATTATCGCTTCCACTCTAATGAAACTGTGGACTTCTTTTTTCAAAAAATGCGTTTACGCCTTCTTCACAATCGGCAGATTTAAACACGGCATCACTTAATTTCAGGTTGTATTGAATGGCTTCCTCCTGTGTTATTTCAATGGATTTTCTAACGCCTGCTTTGATAGCTGCCAGTGACAATTTTGGTTGCTGGGCAATTTTTTCCGCCAGCTTTTTCGAGAAAGAAAGGGCCTGTTTTTCTTCAGTCACATGATTGACCAAACCAATTCGCTCAGCTTCTTCAGCAGTTATCGATTCACCTGTGTACATCATTTCCATCGCCCTGGAAATTCCGATTATTGCCGGAAGGCGATAAAGCCCACCCGTGCCGGGAAAAACGCCAAGCCTTATTTCTGGAAGTCCGATTTTTACATTTTTAGCCATTATCCGAATGTCGCACGCAAGCGCCATTTCGCAGCCGCCGCCCAGCGCGATGCCATCTATGGCGGCAATGACTGGTTTAGATATTCTTTCGATTTTTAAAAATGCTTCATTCTCTTTTCGCAGTTTTTTTTCCGTAACATCATTTCTCACAGCGGCAAACTCATGAATGTCGGCGCCCGCACAAAATGCTTTTTCGCCTGCCCCGGTAATAATAACCGCTCTTATTTCATTGTCAGATTCGACTTCATCAAACAACTGGATGATTTGTTCCGTCATGTTGAGAGTGAGAACATTCAACGGTGGGTTATCCAAATATACAATGGCTACTCTGTTATCTGATTTTTCAAGTCTGATCATTTTGTATTCTTTTTTCTTTCGTTTGATACAATAATCCTTTTTTCAAGCATTTCATTAATTACCTTATCACTGTATCCGTATTGCTTTAATATTTCTACCGATTGTTCGCCAATGGCAGGCTGATGTAATTTTTGTTTTGGCGCTTTTCCATTGAAGCGGAGTGGTTGATCAATTAATGTAACATTTCCGGCATCCGGGTGGTGGGTAGTAACCACCATTTTATTCCATTTTACCTGCGCATCTTTTACCACGTCATCATAATCATTAACCGGCGCATACCACACATCATTTTCAGTAAAAAATTTTTCCCAGTCTTCCGTGGTGCGTGTTGTCATTATATCACTGAAAATCTTATCAATCTCATCTCTTTTCCTCATTTGATCTTTGGATGTAAAATGAGATAAAGCTTCTGATTCCAGAATGGCTGCGAGCTTCTCGATCGGCGTATTTGATACGGTTAAAAAACCATTTTTTGTTTTATAAACTCCATAAGGCGATTGATGAAAACGGCTTGCCAGGCCTGTATCGCTTCTATCCCATATTTCTCCTTTATTTAAGAAATAAGCCAATGATTCTCTCTGTAAATCCAATGCTGAATTCAAAAGGTTGCTTTCTACTTTGCATCCTTCTCCGGTGCGTTCGCGGTTGAATAAGGCCGACACGATACCAAATGCAGCAATCACAGCGCCGTGCTGGTCAACCACTGCCGTTCCGACCGGAGTAGGAGGATCATTTTTTCGGCCGCTTAATGACATAAGGCCACTTAAAGATTGAAGCAACAAATCCTGGCCTGGTTTTTCTACGTAAGGTCCGTCGGGCCCGAAACCCGAGCATGAACAATATACAATTTTGGGGTTGATTTCTTTAAGCTTTTCAAACCCGAGGCCGAGACGTTCCATGGCGCCCGGACGATAATTTTCAACTACTACATCCGTATCTTTTATCATTTTATAAATGACTTCTACGCCCTCTTTGGCTCGTAAATCGATTGCGAGACTTTTCTGGTTTCGGTTTGCTAAAAGAAAAAATACACTTACCCCGTTATTATAGGTATCCATTCCCGACCAGAATCTTTCATAAGCGCCTTCAGGACGTTCTATTTTAATAACATCAGCGCCGAGGTCCGCTAACATTTGTACTGCTGACGGGCCTTGCATGAAATGTGTAAAACTTAATACCTTAACGTCGTGTAACATCATCATACTTTTATTTTCTTCTAAATTGTTGTATCATTAAAAACTTCCATGGTTAAATTCCGAGCGCAACTTTTTCCAATCTTTATTAAAACGTCCAAACGCGCCAACCACCAAATCCTCAAATTTTTTTTATCATTTTGATGGATAATTTTTCATCAAAAAACAATAATAGCTTTTGAACAGACATTTACCATTAAAGAGAAAACCATTAGGAAATATTGCTGGATTGACTTGATAACCTTTTCATTTTGCAGAAGACTAAAGGTAGTTAATTCTCTCAATGAGAGGAACGAATCATTTTTTTTTGGGGAGAAAAAAAGGTTTTGCAATAATAAAATATAGGCGCCATGTGATATTTTAAAAATACTTTTTCATACTGATTACTCTAATTCAGAGATTGGTAAACTATTGATGTGGCTGGTGAACAACTTATGGGAAAAGAACTTTCAAAAGCACTCAGAAAAGAAGTGCGGCTTAATTCCGGGGCGCAGAACGCTTGGAAATCTGTTTCAATTCTATATCTGAGATTAACTGAAATCGTACGCACAATCAAAAAGATAACCACAGAGGAACGAATGCGAATCGCTAATCCAAAAATAGTAACGGCTGAATATGCCTCGTGGAATACCAGGCTGTGCCATGCGGTCGTTATATAGCCTTTTTTCATGGTACACTTTTATAGTTTATTCTTATACTTTTCGTTTATGTGTAACCGTTATCCTTCTCAGTAAACCAATAAATATCTAAGTTTTTTATTTTTTCTTTTCGTAATACCGTGGTCTGACCTTCGGTAAAGAGAATTAAAAAAAGATCAGCAGCGAATTCTTTACTGCTTTTTTGCCCATGTGTGTAACCTATCAATTGCTTTTCCCAACACACCGGCTGATCCTTTAAAATCTGCCGAGCCTTTTGGCTTGCCATCTACGCTATACCATTCATAGAATTTGCCATTTCTGATAACCCGATCCAGCATGGGTTGAAGTTCATCATAGG
This sequence comes from Ginsengibacter sp., assembly GCA_051954975.1. Taxonomy (GTDB): domain Bacteria; phylum Bacteroidota; class Bacteroidia; order Chitinophagales; family Chitinophagaceae; genus Ginsengibacter. Next base: position 15,636 of record JBQCHE010000007.1, read on the forward strand.
CTTCTTCTACAAACCCGTTTAGAATCAGTTGCTGAATCATCCTTCCGCCAAACCACGACCAGTCGCCTCCATTTTGATAGACGTAGGGTTTACAGGTATTTGAACCCTTGAAGATGCCGTCAGGGTAAGGTGGGTATAATGTTAATCCTATCGAAGGGGCGCCCGATAATTTTACATTCCTCAGCATGTCATTATTCACTAATTCAATTTCTTTTTTTGACAATAACCCGGCTTCTATTGCAATAGCAGTACCTCCATGGAAGTATATTTTATTTTCGTCAAAACTTTTTGGAAACGGACTTTGATTGATATAAATATGCGGAATAAATTTATGTCGTGCCGAATCCCACAAATATTTCCGGATGTTTTGTTCTGTTAGTTTTTTTAAATCAGTCCATTTTTTCTTTTCAGCCGCATCTTTGGTAAAATGAATCATATCTTTCAGCGCAATTACAAACATGGCATTATCATAAATATCAATTGCCCAGTGCGTATTCACATCTACATCAACGACAGCGCCTCCTTCAATTTGCACATCGCCCCAATCCTGTGTGGTAGCGCCTGTTAAAAGTTTATATTTTTTTGAATACCGGTTTTTTTAAAGATAGTCGATCGAACGGCCCAGATGCGCGAGTACGGGCATTCCTGCAATCTCTTCGTAAAGAATACTTGTGTCATGAACGATCGTTATATATTTATCAATCGCTTGTATCAACGATGTTTCCTGGTCAGACTCAACCGTGTTTTTAAAGCCTACATGTAAAGTATCATACGGTGACGTATAGATATTGGGATCGCCCCATGTAACGTGTCCTTTTAAAGCATACCCATCTACAATCTCCCCATTCGGTTGTTGTAAATAAAGAAAAGTAAGAAGATTATCACGGATGGTTTTATGATCATATACCTGGCTGGATATTTCTATGAAAGTATTAAGATCACGTATCCATACCTGCGGATACCCATCTCCTGCATTAAACCCCTTGCTCAATAGCGCTTTCGCTTTCTCCAGCACGGTATCAAGTTTGTGATCATTCAAAATTTTTTCCGCCAGTATCTCGGACGTCTGTGCCTGGCTTACATTTATATTTAATAGTAAACCAATACAAATGATAGATGTTATGCAAGTAAATCTTTTCATTTTTTCATGTTGAATATAACTGTTGACTTTTTTTATCTTCCTGGCGACTATCCTTTACTTCCCTTTATATTTTTCGCTGGAAGCGCCTCCCAAATCTTCAATTCATAAGGTGCAAGCGTAATCGAAAAACTTTCGTCAGCCGAAAAAAGTTTGCCGGCTTGCTTCTCATCGGATGAAAATATATTTTTTATTTTAAATGAGCCTGGCTCAGTGGATGGTAATTCAAATATTTCTTTGGGGTTTACTTCAAAAGTTTTTTTCGTACCAGATGGATTTCTCAATGAGAATATGCCTTTACGCGGATTCCATGCCGCATATCCATACACTTCTCCTTTTTCCGGATCGCCTCCAATCCAGTGCACATCTTTTAAAACATCGGCATTTTCATGCGACCATTTTGCTGCAGAGGCAAGACAATTCCACATGGGCGTGGTGAGCAAATGTGGATTGACATACAATTCCTGCAGGCTGGTGCCGCTTGCGAAAAAAGACCAAATGCCGTCGGAAATATTTTTCAGATCCATTTCCAACGTTGACGGAGACCCAACATTTGAAATGCAAATTCCGTGAAGCATTACTGAATTTAATGGATATAGCGGCGCTCTTTTCACTACATTTTTATATGATTCGCCATCGCGGTAAGTAATCCATTGTTGACGCTTACTTCCGCTACCAGCGAAACCGAAATCATTTCCTGCACGCCAGATAGCATCGCCATAATTAAGCCAATAAACGGAAGGCCAGGTTCCCACGGTAAGACTTAAATACAAATCGGGATTGATGCGTCGCAAATTCTGTGTCAGCAGCAGTAAGGCTTCTATATCCTTCTGATATTTCAAGCCTGCGCCACTTGCACCGTTTCCCGCTCCTACTCCATCGAATTTAAAGATAGCCACTTTGTCTTTCCTCATAAAATCCGTTGTCACTTCTTCAAATCTTTTAAAATAAACCGGGCCTGCCAATGAAAAGCCATTTTCATTCGTTTCAAATGGCGGATTTTGCAAACGTCCATATTTTAATCTTTCCATTTTTGCTGAATCATATCCTCCCCAGGGCGAAAGCCACAAACCCAATTGGGCACCATAACTTTCCGCGAGATTTTTAATATTGGTAAACCCATTTGGAAAAAGTTTACTTACTTCCCAAAGAGAAGCATTATCATCCCAGCCATCATCAAATAAAAATGCTTTTAGTTTTACTTTCCTCTTCTTAATCAAACTATCTACATACATTTTTATCCGGTCGAGGCATAAAGAGTCATTCATTTTTCTATCCACCCATGAGAGGTCAAACCATGAATTGTAATGCAGAAAAGGCCTGTAAGGATGCGCTCTTTCTCTTTCCACATAATATACGAAACCGCGTCGCAACTGATTTTTAGGAGTAACGCCGCAAACAGTGGAGATGACCATGCTATCAGAATGTTTCAAAGCTTCCTGTCTTGGTAAATAAGAAGCTGCACTTTCTTTAGTAATCTCGTTTTTACTCATCGGATGTTCCAAAGCAAAAAACATTTCATTAGAAACTAATGGCGTTCCATCTACCGTGCCCATTTGTTTTGCATTTGTTGAAGGAATTTCAAGCATCGTATATTTTACAATCTCCAACGAGTCTCTTGTATGGAAAGACCATCGTTGCTTGATATAATTTGAACCATCTTTTAACTCTGCCTGCCAGTGAATGGTTAATCCTATTAATTTATCTGTAAGGGTTGCAGAGATAATCTTACCGTTAAGCTTGTCTGAATATTTTGCTGAATTTGATTTTGTTGTTGAAGATTTTATTTCAGGAAATTTTGCTAAATCAAAATCATGCGCTTTAATGATTTTACCATTTTTTAAGGTGATAGAAAACCAATCGAATAGAAGCAGATCCATTTCTTTTCCATTTTCTTTATCTATAAATTTTTCAGGATGAATTTGATTTTTATTTACCTGGAATATAATTTTTACTACCTTATTTTCCAGGGAAATATGATTACCGGAACGCAATGCCAAAGCCTCTCCCGGCGATTTTCCGGGATAATTAATTTGACAAAATACATTGGCAGATTGAATAACAAAAAGAAAGATAAAATAGCTTCGTAATAATTGCATGCTATTCCTGTTTTGATTTCAGAGAATTTATCATCAAAATAAGCAGGTAGTATTTTAAACCGCTCCTTTATTTACAGTAAACAAATAATTAAAGCGAATTTTTATTTTACACTTTAAAAAATATTTTCTTCTTGTACAACCAATAACATAAATACCATTGAACCATAAATAAAACAAGCGCTGAAATGATCATGATTGCCGCTTCAGATAATCCGGTTGGTGCTATGACGCCATTCACAATCGTGTTGCTGTAATCAAAAAGCCAGCGATGCACCACGATTTCAAAGAACAGGTAAATGAAAATGGAATTCATCCCAACGATGGTGAAAAAACTGAGAAATTTTTTATGTCCGAGCACATCAATCCAGTAATACAGAAATGCCAGTGCAAGCAAACACCAGCCTCCGCTTGCGAGCGTAAAAGAAGAAGTAGCGATTCGTTTTATGATTGGGGTAACACCGGAAAAATCCAATGCATAACCTGCAATTAAAGTAATGATTCCAAAAATAATAATCGGCTTTATTTTATTGTTTCCGGTTCGTGAAAGCAGCCATTTTCCTGCTACGGCGCCCCAAATGGTGTGCGCAGCAGTTGGAATGCAATTGATAGCCACCCAGCCGCCGGGATTGATTTTATTCATCAAAATCACATCAATATAATTTCCAAAATTATGCTGGTCAGTGAACGGCTGATCGAAACCCGGTATATTGATAAAGCGATATAAACATTCTGTGAGAATCAATAAACCCACACTTAAAAGTATCTGGTAGCCTGGCTTCCAGCGAAAGATGAGAAATGCAACAAGCATGGTAAAAGACAGTTGGGTCAACACATCCCACAATTCAAAAGACAAATGATCTCCTCTGACAGCATAGTCAAGTACGCCCCAAAAAAATAACCACCAGCTTCGTCTTAATGCATGTTTAAACTGCTGTGTCCAGGTGCTTCCTTTTGCTGTTTGCTTCGTGAGCGAAAACGCCATTGCCGTTCCTGCAATAAACATAAATGCCGGTTGTATCAAATCCCAAAAATGCAATCCATGCCAGGTTGCATGGTCAAACTCCATCCCGAGAAAATGAATAAAAGAACCAGGATTCGATAATTTGCGGGCATATTCATAAAGGCCAGATGCTTCCAGCATCAAAAGTACCATCACCAAACCCCGGTAAAAATCAAGCGAAGCAAGCCTTACGCCGCCGCCGATAATCGTTTTTAAATTATTTTTTTCAACAGCAGGTGCCGCAATTTTCCCAGAAAAAATATTCGGTTGATAATCCGGTGATGAGGTCATAGTGGAACGAAGGTTAATTTGTGATTGTTTAATCTTATGCGATGAAATGTATTTGCTCTTTAAAAATAAAATAATTCTTCACAATAGTTTTCATACAGCAAAGCAACCTGCCTGTCGGTAGGCAGGCAAATAATCCGATTTTCTATTCGCTTGTATCCAAAAAGAAAGCCGGTGAACCATCATCCGGAGCTGTTCCAAGCGTAGCGCTCCAGTCACTTTTGGTAGCAACCATTCCTATTTTTAATCCTTTGCCAGTGAGGCCCTGGATTTTTGTACGATTGATGCTTCCCTCAAATTTTAAAATGCCTCCTGCTTCCACAACAGTTCCTATCTGGTAATAATCACTCAGCGATTGCTGGTTAAATGTAAAACTATTTTGATCACCGGTGTGATAAAAAACATCAAACCAATCATTGAGCATCGCACCTTCCATCAAAACATCAAAACCACCATTTGGAAATAATGAAGTGAGCAATCCTGTGCCGGCATTATTATCCGGATCAATATAAAAATCAAAAATATCGCCATTTGATTTTTTGGAAGCCATTTCTATATAAAAATAAATATTGGCGCCGTCATAATCGAATTTTACTTTTCTGAAAATGCCACCTTTCGGGCCGGAAATAATTACATTGCTATTTACCGTATCCCAGTCTGAAAGCGAGTTATCATCCAATTTTACCGGTGATCCTTTAGAAAGACGAATCACCGTCGAGCCTTCAAAAGTTTGTCCGGAAGCGGTAGTTACATACAAGGTGGGAACGTATTTTCCCTTTACGGAATAAGTATGAACCGGGCTTTGTTCACCTGAAGTGGTTCCATCACCAAAGTCCCATTTGTAGGTGGTAACTCCTTTTGTCTGGTTGGTAAATGTAGCTGTCAGGCCATCTACACTTACGGCATATATCACATCTACCGCCGGCTGTGCTTTATCTTTTTTACAGGAAAAAAAACAAAATATCATTGCGCCGATGAATGAATATAATATCAATATTTTTAAAGATTTCATAGCTTCTATTTTAATTTTTTAAAATGAAATTTCTTTTAGTTTCTATGGGTTCTGCACGCAAAGCGGATTCGCCTGCACTTCATCAATCGGGATGTAATAAATTACTTTGGGATCATTCCAGTTTACGATCATGTTGGGATAACCGGTTGGATTTTGTGCCGGATTGATATCGGTTTCTTTTAATCCCGGCAGATGATATCCCCAATAAGTGCGGTTCATATTTAATTTATTCCGGTAAACGTCAAAAGTGCGATGGCCTTCAAACGCAAGCTCTATGCGCCTTTCGTTCAATACTACCGTAAGCACATCATTACCTGTTGGTAGTACGCCATTGTACAAAGAATTTTGCAGGCCACGATTTTTCCGAATCATATCCACATCATCCAGCGCTGCTGAAGTCATTCCCTTTTTTGCTTCGGCTTCTGCTTTATTAAGATACATTTCTGCAAGCCTGAACATCACCGGCGAACTCAGCGAAGGACTTCCTCCCTGGAATGAAAATTTGGTGATGTAATAAATATCAATTCCATTTTTTTGCTGAAGATTTCCATTGGCATCCTTTAACGGAACAATGTAAGACCATCTCACATCTTCAGGATGGGCAGACATCAAATCGCGAATCGGTTTGGAAGCGAATTCTTCGCCCCAACCTGAATTACCATCGGAATAAAGCATGGATGAGATAGAGGCTTTTCCATAATCATCCAAATTGGTGAAAGCGATACAAAAAATGGTGCCCGAACCTGAGGCTGCATTTGCAAAATAACCCGGGTAAGCATCTGCAGTTTCCAAAGTAAATTTTCCCGAATTAATCACTTTGTCTGAATAATATATCGTGCTGTCGTTATCATTTTTATATAAAAACGCTCTTGATAATAATGCCCATGCAGCCTCTTTGGTGGCGTATTGCACGCCCCGTGATTGATTCATCAGAGACGCACCGGTTTCTGCATCCTGGATTATGGATTGATAAACTTCTTCCACAGTTGACCTTTCTTTTTGTGCAGGATCACTTGTTGAGGTTCTCAAAATAATTCCCGGAGAAGAAGGATCCTGTGAATAAGGCCTGCCAAAAATTCTTACTAAATTAAAATTGCAAAAGGCGCGTAGAAAATAACATTCGCCCAGCAGTTGTTGCGTTTGTAAATCGGGATTCGAAACTTTTTCTGCGGCTTCAATTACTGTGTTTACATCATTTATTATTTTATAGGAAATGTACCAGAAATAACGGGTATTGGTTTGTGTGGGTGAATGATCCAAAGTAAAGCTCAGGAAGAAAGGATCGGTTGTTGGCTGGGCACAAACTATATCGTCGCTTGCAAAATCGGAAAGCTGAAAATACTGCCGCAGGTACATTAAATTGAGATCAGTGGTTCCATTAAACTCAATATGATCTTTAAATAATGAGTAGGCTCCGTTAACCGCTTTTACAATACCATCGGGCGTTTCAGTAAGTGTCGCCGTAGTAATGGCATCGCTTGGAAGCACATCTTTTAAACAACCGGAACCCAGTAAACCCACAAATAAGATGAAAATAATTATTCGTTTCATGATAATATTTTTTTAGAAGGTAAAGTCAATGTTGAATAAAAATTGCCGGTTGTTCGGATATTTAAAATCCGAAACTCCGGGCGTTACAAACGCAGCAGGCGTTATCGTGGTTTGTGGATCCTGTCCGAAGAAATTAGAAAAAGTATATACATTATCTGCAGACAGAGAAAGTACAATTCCGTTCACTTTCCATCTTTGTATCAATGCAGCCGGCAACTTATAAGAAAGCGTGATATTCCTGATAGAAATAAAACTTCCATCTTTTAAATAACGGGTAGAGGTCTCTGTTGAATTGGCAGAGTTTTGCGGACTTGGATTGGTAGCCACATCACCAGGTTTTGTCCAGATGCTGTAGCCTTTTGGAAGCACCGCCTGGTTCATGTAAGGATCGCTGCCGTCGTTCATTACAAAACGCAAATCGTTGCTGAAAACTTTATTGCCTGAAAGGAAATAGGCATTCACGCTGAGGGAAATATTTTTGTAAGTGAACTGGTTGGTGAAGCCTCCCTGGAATTTTGGCAATGCCGAACCTACTTCCTGGTAAGTGGCGTCTGCATATTTGGAAGTGGTCGTTTTACCGGTAGGATTGCCCTGGGCGTCTTTGCTGATTACTTCCCAAAGCGGTGCGCCTGTTTGCTTATCCACACCGGCCCAAACCGGCATATAAAATTCGTATAGATTGCCGCCGTTTCTATATATCTGCGAAATAGCCCACGAGCCGGTTTTGATAATATCGGAAGGAAGTCCGCGAAGCTTATTTGTATTAAAATTGATATTAAAACCGGTGTTCCATTGAAAATTTGGACCTTGAATATTAATGGTGTTCAAATTAATTTCTACTCCGTTGTTTACAATTTGTCCAACATTCTCCCAGCGCTGTTCAAAGCCAACGGACAAGGGTTGTGAAACCTGGAGCAATAAATTTTTGGTAACATTATTATAAACATCAACTGTCAGATCTATTCTTTTAAACAAACTCAAATCAACTCCGGCATTTGCCTGGTATTTACTTTCCCATGTAAGATTGGGACTTGCCAATTGCAATGGAGTAGCCGCGCCTTGTGAATTATATTGGCTTGTAAGAGAATATAAACCCAAATACCTTGATGCGCCAATATCCTGTGTACCTGTAACACCATAGCTTAGACGAAATTTCAAAAGATTAATTGATTTGCTGTTGAAAAATGATTCATTGCTTGCCAGCCATGCTGCTGAAAGTGCAGGAAAAGAGGCGTATCTTTTTGAGGAAGGAAAAGCAGATGAGCCATCTACGCGGTAAGAGCCTGTTAAAAAATATTTGTTTTCATAATCATAGCTCAATTGGGAAATAAAAGATTGAATCATTGACTCATCATTATTTCCATTTACCAGGATATTATTGCTCACCACATTCAACACATTCAGCCCTTGCGGAAGGCCCTTCCCGGACGCGCCTAAAGTTTCTGTTTTACTGCCCTGTACTGCAAATCCGGCCAACCCGCTGAAGTTGCTGTTTCCTTTTCTCACATTAAACTTCAACAGCTCATTTGAAATAAAACCATAATTTAAAATGCTTTGCTCTTCTAAAAATCCGGTTCCATGATATTGCCCTGCAACTGTCGGAGAATAATAATTGGTGGTTTTATTGTATGCTGCCGCAATACGGTTGCTGCTGGAAAATGTAAGCCAGGACGTAAGATTGATATTGAGATTCAAATCATAATTCAAATCAGCCCCCTTGTAAGGATGATTCGAATTATCAATCGTATTCAGCGGATTAATTTTATCTCTCGACCACCATTTAAAAGGCGAATTACCATCCACATATCTTGCCTTACCGGTACTGTCAAAAGGATTGTCCCATGGAAGGTTTAAAAAAGCATAATAAATATCATTGTAGTCATACGTTTTGCCTTCGGAAACATTCAGGTTGATATTATTGGTGAGAGAAATTTTTGAATTAAAACGATAGGTAGAATTGCCACGCATATTCAGCCGTTTAAAATCCGTATTGCGGAATGTTCCTTTTTCATCATAAAAAGAAACGCCCATGTAATAATCATTTTTCTCTGTTTTGCCCGCAATAGAGAAATAATAATTCTGCATAAAGGCTGGTTTAAAAATCGTGGTGAGCCAGTTATAATTCTGATCGCGCAACGACAGCGGCCGTTCATTATAGAATTTGAGAATGTCAATTTTGTAAGAATTTCCGGAATCTGTCGGAATATAATCGCGGTATAATTGCTTCTGGTAATTGTACAACTCACTTCCATTCATCATTTGCATTTTGCCAAGATCCGGCGTACGAAAGCCTGTGGTTACTTTTGCTTCGTAATTTGTTTTCCCTGGCTTTCCTTTTTTGGTGGTAACAATAATAACTCCGGCATTCGCCTGCGAACCATACATGGCGGTAGCGCCTGCATCTTTTAAAACGGTTACACTTTCCACATCGTTCGGGTCAAAATTTCCACCGATAATCCCATCCACTACAAACAACGGACTTTGGGAAGCATTTACTGATGAAATTCCCCTGAGCCTTATTTCCGGCACAGCACCGGGAACACCTGAACTGCTCACCACCTGCAACCCAGCCACTTTTCCTTGTAGCATATCGCCAATGTTGCCTGACGTTACGTCGCGCAGCCTATCGCCTGAAACCACAGTGACAGCGCTGGTTAGGGCGCTTTTACTTTTTTCGCTATACCCTACTACCACAATTTCTTTTTGTTGCTGATTGCTGTGTTGAAGGGTAACGTTTATGGTTGTTTTGCCAGAAATATTTACTTCCTGTGTTTCCATTCCTACAAATGAAAACACCAACACCTTTGACGAATTATCAGGCACATCGATACTAAATTCTCCATTCGCATTGGTGCTGGTGCCGAGGGAACTTCCCTTTATTAAGACCGAAACCCCCTGAAGTGGTTTTTCATTTTCGTCTACGACCTTTCCCGTTATTAACTGTAAAGGGATGACCGGGACGACATCAGGAATTGAAGCCGGTTTTTCTGCATCTTTTTCTTTGATAACAATAGTTTTATCAACAATAGAATAGGTAAGCTCTGTGTTTTGTAAACACTGTTGCAGCGCCTCCTTTAGCGGTGCATTATAGACTTTTACATCTACTTTACCCGCTTTTTCCAGAAGCTCGTAAGGGTATAAAAAATTATACCCGGTTTGCTTTTGAATGGCTTTAAATACTTTTTGCAAAGGCGCGTCGCGCATGGAAAGCGTCACTTTTTGTGAGTACGTCTTTGCGGTTGCCTGCATACAGGCCATTAAAATTAAAATAGCGGTAAGTTTCATAATCAAAAGCGCTTTGGTTAATTTTTGCTTTGATTGAACAGGGAAAATCTTTAAAAACATAACTTTGTTTTTTTGGTTAAACAATGAACATTCCTGAATGATTGTATTATTGATAACTAAAAATTTCGCCGGAAGTGTTGCAACCACTTCCGGTTTCTTTTTTTAGAAATTTTATTTTAACCGGTTCGTGAAGACACGAACCGCAGCAACGCGTTCTAACTTCTACCACTTGCCTCCTGCCTCTTGCCTTTTGCCTTCTGCCTTTTGCTTTTTGCTTTTGCTTTTTGCTTCCTGCCTCTTGCCTCTTAACTTCTCCCTTCTCACGGCATCACTACCACTTTTTTCCCTTCTATCTTAAAGTTTACTTCTCCTGTCAAATGCAGCATATTCAACACCTGCGAAAGATTTACATCGCGTGAAATGGTTCCACCAAAATGGCTCGACACATTTCCTTTATATTCCACCTCCACGTCATACCACCTTGCCAACTGTCGCATAATGGCATGGATATCCGCCTTATCAAATTGGAACTTCCCTTCTTTCCAGGCTATAGCTTCTTCCACATCTACGTTGCTGATTATTTTAATTTCTCCGGCTTCGTTCATTTGGGCCTGTTGACCCGGTTTTAATAAACTGGACTTGTCATCCTTATTTATTTTTATACTGCCTTCTAACAAAGTGGTGCGAACTATGGATTCATTGTCGTAAGAATTGATGTTGAAATGCGTTCCCAAAACTTCAACTTCCATCCCATGCACTTTTACTTTAAAAGGCATTGCCGCATTTTTTGCGACTTCAAAATAAGCTTCCCCTAACAGTTCTACTTTTCTTTCCTTTCCAGCAAAACTTGCAGGGAAACGAAGTGAAGAAGCAGCATTCAGCCACACTTTGGAACCATCAGCAAGCATTAGTTGGTATTGGCCGCCTCTTGGTGTAGATATAGTATTATAAAGAACTTCTGAAGATTTATTACCTACAGTATTATAAGAAAGCAATCCATTTAAATTTAAGATTTTAGCATTTCCCTGGGTAGTAAGTGCTCCGTTTGCAGCGCTGTCAAGATTAATAGTTGTGCCATTTGCCAAAGTAAGCATGGCCGTATTTCTGCCGGGCGAAACGTCATTTTTTTCTTTATGGATGCTTGCTGTTTTACCGATTTGATCCTCCTGCCTGGGGTTAAATAGGAAATAAGCTGATACAGAAAGCATGCAAAGAATAATAACGGCCGCTGCATACCGGATAGTCCATCGTAACTTTCTTTTTGCTGAAACCATTGGCACTACCGGCGTTGCAGGTTTCGCATCCTGCATCAGTAAAGCAAACTTTATATCCAATTCTGATTCCGTTACATCGCTTTTTTGTCCTGATTTTTCCCAATACTCTTTTAAGGTTTGCGTAATGCCTTCACTGTCTGTTCCATTTTCAATCATAGATAATAGCTGTTCCAATTCTTGTCTTGTACAGCTGTTGGCTATGTATTTTTCTACCAAATTTTTTAACCTGTTATCTGGATTATCCCGTTCCGGCATATAAAAAATATTTCTTTACAAAATCGTTTATACTACAAAGACGATGAAATGAAAGTGAACAACTAATCGAGCGGGAATTTTTTTCTTACTTTATTACTCCCGGCATAATCGCAATCAGAAATGCGATATCAAAACTTTTAGAGAGATAGGTGCGGATGAAGCGTTGCGCTTCAACAATATGATTATTAATAGTATTTTTTGAAAGATGCAATTGTGCGGCAATCTGGTCATGAGTCATGTCCTGTTCACGGCTCAACTGATAGACTTTTCTTCGTTGAGGGGATAAAAGAGAAATCGCTTCACGAAGCTTAATCTCGTATTCCTGTATCAAAATTGATGAGTCTGACTGAGCGTCGTTTGCCAACTGAATGTTTTCCCACAACAAATCCTTAAGTTTTGGATCCTTTGCTACAGAACGCAAAAAATCAATTGATTTATTATGTGCCACGCGGAAAAGAAAAGCGTCAAATTTTTCAATTTGTGTAATCAAATCTCTTCCCAGCCATATTTTTAAAAACACATCCATCACTAATTCTTCGCTTACCTGTTTTGATTTGATAAATCCGAAAATATACTGGTACAATTGCCCGTAATACCTGCCAAACAAATCTCTGAAAGCTTTTTCATCACCTGCAGCCACCCGGGTGAGCAATTCTTTTTCTGTATGAAAATTATGGTGCGGCATTCAAAAAGAAACAGAAATTATTTCAGATAGATTTCACAAAAGGTATTATTAAATTTTTGCAATACAAACTTCCATTGGAAATGTGGTATGCAACAGATTCTTTTGTATTACAAAGAAAATCATTTATCGTACGCCGCATGCAAAATATCTTTTTTAAAAAAAGGTAATAAGAAAACGAAGTTGCCAATTAAGGCGACAGCCTTGATCTATTGGCTTCTGCATTGACACGGCTGAGGATAAGACTAAAATAAAAATTACGCTTATTTATTCATTTACTATTGCTGCATTCCTTGGAAGCTTCTGCCGGCTTCTCACTAATTTGTATTTAAAAATTTCTCAATCATGGGTACCGCCAGGAAATTTTCCTGGAAGCCTGGTTGAATGGTTGTTATTTCTCCGATGTATTCGCCATGGCCGCCAGGTAGGATGGCCAATTGAGAATTAGCAATTTGCCGGTGCAGCTCAATGGCATGTTCGGGAGTGATTACATCACGGTCGCCAATGATAATTAACGCAGGCGCCGTAACCGACTTAATTTTTTCGTCGGGAATGTCGATAAAATTTTGCATCCGCTTTACGTCCCTGTCATGCATTACTTGCAAGCCGTTTGGATCGGCTGCCACTTGCTTATATGCGGTTTTCAAGTGTTCGGGCATATTATCCAAACTGGCATTCTTCATAAAATCCCAAAACCAACCGGGCACTCCATTACGTTTGGCAAGTGGCGAACCCAAAATTATTTTGTCAACGATTTGCGGATGGCGAATAGCGATTTGTAAAGTAGTGGTGCCACCATTGCTGAAACCGAAAAATCCGCTTTGTCATTGTGCAGACTTTTAAGCAGTGCGGCCACATCATCAGCATCCTGTTCAAAGGTTAAGTCGGCATTTCTGTCGCTTGTGCGCCCATGCGCTTGTAATTCAACAGCAATTACTTTCCTGCTTTTTGCAAATAAAGGAATAACTTTTTCGAAGGAAGTTTGAATGGTTGAACCGCCGCCGTGGATTAAAACAAGTGGTTTGCCCTGCCCGACTGCCTGTCCGGCAGGCAGGTAAATTTCATAATACATTTTCAAGCCATTTACCGGTTCATAACCGGCAGTAAACGCCGCCTGGGTTGTTGTTGCAGTGTCCATTTTTGTTGAATATTAATGCTGAACGCAAGTTAATTCTATCATTTATTTCTTTCAGTAAAACAACAAATAATTCGAATTTCTGTTTGCAGTCCGCGGAGCAATTTACGGTAATGTTTATTTTTTTACAATGGAAACAGGGTTCAATTGATTAATTGCAATCTTAACAGAGTATAATTTCCATAGGCAGTAAATCAAAACATAACACGAAATTTTGTTTCGTTCAAATCAGGAATAGCCGTTGAGTTGAGATTATATTTTTTCAGTCATCACCTTATCTTTTTCATTCAGCTGGCTTACATCCCGCTCGGAATGTTGACCACCTCCATGCGTTTGGTATTTCGATACAACAAACGCAACGCGGTTGGAAGTACAATCAACAACAAAGGAAGCGCTATAATAAAACCTCCAATAACAGCAATTGCCAAAGGTTGATGAAGCTGAGCACCTGCGCCGATTCCCAAAGCCAATGGCATCAGAGCGATGATAGCGCCGAGGGCAGTCATCAGCTTTGGCCGAAGCCTTGTAGAGATGGCATATATGACCGATTCATCCACACTTTTATCCTGCAACGTTTCTTTGAACTGAAGAAAAGTAAAGATTGAATTTTCGCCAATAATACCAACGATCATAATAAGGCCTGTATAACTTCCGACATTGAGCGGAGTACCTGTTATAAAAAGCGCGAGATAGCTTCCGGCAATTCCAAGGATGGCAATAATTAAAATGGTAATCGCAGGCTTTACATCCCGGAATAAAAAGAGGATCACGCCAAAAACGAGAATGCTGGACGCAACCAGGATCATCAATAATTCTGAAAAGGATTTTTGCTGCTGTGCATAATCGCCGCCATATTCAATAGTATACCCGGAAGGCAGATGAATATTTTTATTGATCTGGCTTTTGATATCCTTTATGGTACTTCCCAGGTCCCGATTTTCAAGGCGGGCAGAAACAATGCCCATCGTTTGCAGGTTTTCGCGCTCAATTTCTGCCGCGCCGCTTTTCAGACTGATTGTAGCGAGCGCATTCAACGGCTTAAGCGTGGCATTGGGTAAAAATATTTCGAGATTTTTTAATTCATCAACGCTTTTGTTTCTGCTTCCCGGATAAACAAGCCTTATCGGGTACACACGGTTTTTCTGATAAATCTTGCCTGCTATATTTCCTTCTAATGCAGTTTGCACCTGGAATTGAAGGTTCATAGGAGTAATACCATATTGAGCTATTTTTTTAAAATCCGGATTTACATTTAAAGAAGGTCCCGCAATCACAATTCCATCAAATACATCTGCGGTGCCCTTTACATTTCCTACCAGTTCGCTTACCTGTTTGGAAAGGTCATGTAGCTTTTGTTCATCATCCCCAAAAATTTTTATTTCGATTGGCTGCACAGAAGTCATTAAATCACCAAGCATATCACCTATTACCTGCCCAAAATCAACACGCAGTTCCGGCTGAGATGATTCAATTCTTTTTCGTATGTCTTCTATCACTTGCCCGGTACTTTTATTGCGGTTGTTTTTTAATTGAATAAGGTAATCGCCGGTATTCGGCTCGGTTATAAAAAAACCCATCTGAGTTCCCGTACGGCGGGAGTAAGCGTTTACTTCGGGCGTGGATATAATTATTTTATCAACAGCATTTAATTCCCTGTTGGTTTCTTCCAGCGAAGTGCCTGGAATTGAAGAGTAATCGAGCACAATACTTCCTTCATCCATTTGAGGAAGAAAGCCGGTTTGCAGATGTGGGAGAATTAAAATAATGGCAACTATCAAACCGGCAACAAAAATAAAGCTGATCCATGGCCGGAGAATAAACCATTTTACCCAACCCTGGCGGTGCCCTGTCACCCTGAGCTTCTCTAAGGACTTTTCTTTTTCTGATTTCTTTTTCTTCGAAAAGAGAAGATACACCACAGGAAGGCAAATCCAGGTTACAAAAAACGAACAAACCAATGTGATGATCATTGTGTTGGTCATCACGTTGAAATAAGCACCAGCAATGCCACTCATCAAAATAAACGGAATGAAAATAACAATCGTACTCATAGAAGAACCGATCATTGCCGGAAACAAAAAATGAATAGCATTTTGAACAATATGCTTGTATTCACCTGATGGATTTTCTTCGTGCGTTCGGTGAATTTGTTCCACCACCACAATGGCATCATCAATTATCAAACCGATAGATGCGGCGATAGCACCGAGCGTCATGATATTTAAAGTGTAACCAACGGCATACAAAACAATTAAAGTAAGCCCGAGCGTAACAGGAATGGTAATTAAAATAGTAGCGCTGGCCTTAAAAGATTTCAGAAAGATAATGGCGACTATTATGGCGAGTACAAGCCCAATCCACAAACTGTCTG
Source organism: Ginsengibacter sp. (assembly GCA_051954975.1). Classification (GTDB taxonomy): domain Bacteria; phylum Bacteroidota; class Bacteroidia; order Chitinophagales; family Chitinophagaceae; genus Ginsengibacter. Next base: position 31,726 of record JBQCHE010000007.1, read on the forward strand.
TTACACTCCTCACCACTGTTTTCACAAAATCAGCCTGGATGTAATATGGCTTTATCGTTACACCTTTGGGCAGGATATTTTTAAGCTGCGCAATTTTTTCTTTCATTTGCGATGAAACATCCACGAGGTTACTATTAGGTTGTTTTACCACACCTATTAACACGCCTTCCTTTCCATCCGCATTGATCTTTACATATTGAACGCCTTCATTTATTTGTACATCTGCAATATCTTTTAATTGAACCACCCTTTTACCATGATTGGAAATCACTACATTTTCTAGGTCATTTAAAGAGGATACTGAAGCATCCGTGAGTGTGAGGTAGAGATAACGGTAATCAGAAAGGTATCCGTTGGAATTTATAAAATCAGTCTGGCTAAGGGCAGCAAATACCGAATCGGGCGTCACAGAAAGCATGCTCATTTTTTGTACATTCAGCTTCACCCAATATTCTTCTGCTTTACCACCCATGACCGCGATATCTGAAACTCCCGCTACCTGGCTTAGAAATGGTTTAATCGTATAATCTGCCAATTGTCTTAATTCAATTGGCGAAAGAGAATTGCTTTCCAGCGAATAATCCATCACAGGCAAAATAGACGGATTCATTTTCTTTACGCTGATATCCACATTTGCCGGCAGCGTATTTCTTATTTCGGCAATTTTCGATTCTACCTGCTGCTTGCTAAGATCTACATTCGCGTTCCAATCTAAATAAGCTGAAATTTCACAGCTTCCCCGGCTGGTGGTGCTGCGGATATTTACCAGCTCAGGTATTTTTTTTATTGCAAGCTCCAGGGGCCGGGTAACGGTTACCATCATCCGGTCAACCGGTTGCAAACCCGCATCTGCAATGATCTTTATTTTAGGAAAAGTAATTTCAGGAAAAAGGGAAGTTTGTAATTTAGTATACGCAAATATTCCGCCTGCAATGATCACAAACAATACGACAGTAAGTGGACTTTTATATTTTGTAAAATAAGATTTCATGTTTATTGTTGGTTCACTGTCACGAGAGCAGTATCCGGCAATCCGTAATTGCCACCGGATAAAATTTTATCATCCGGAGAAAATTGGGGTGAAATAATTTGCACCGTATCGCCTTTTTCGATGCCTGTTTTTACCGGCACTTTTACAGCGGTACTGTCATTAATCATTTTCATAACCCAATTTTTTGTTTGGGTTTCATCTGAGAGAACAGCGCTTTTGGGTAAAGTCTTTGCATTGTTAACCGATGTTTTCAGAATTTTTACCTTAGCGATTAAATCCTGCGGAATAGCATGATTGGAGTTTACTTTTATCGAATAAGATTGGGTTTGGGTAACCGAATCAACCAAAGGCATCGGGGAAGAAATAGTGCCATCGAGAGCTTCCTCATCCGGCAAAATTACCTGCACTTTTTTGCCTGTACTTACATAAGGTTTGTCTTCGTAAGGCACATTCATTACAAATACAAAAGTCTTTGCATCACTTATCACCGCAAGTTGCTCTCCGTCCTGTACGTAATCGCCTTGCTGATGATTTAATTGCACCACATATCCTGAAACATCGGCGCGTAGCGCATTTACGCCTGAAAATTTAAAGCTGGAATCCAGTTGATTCACCGCGTTTCCAATGGCGCTTGCTTCCTTGGTTTTTAAGATAAATAAAACTTCTCCACGCCGAACCCTGTCACCAAACTTGATATTTGATTTTTGAATGTAACCGTTCAGATTTGATTTTACAAAATTCTGTTGCAGGAAAGTAGACGTGGCGTTTAATTCTAAATATTCGTTTAAGGGAACCTCCGACACCGATGTAACGGTAACGGGTGTACGAACTTCCGGAGTGTCATTTGAATCGTCTGTGGGTGCAGAATTGCAGCCGTAGACCAGTAAACCAACAAATAATGCATATTTTAATTTAGCCAGATATTTCTCCATTTAATCCATATTTATAATTTCATGTTCCAGTAATTAATTTGCTCAATCACCTGGAAACGCGCAATCTCATTTTGCGTCACCAGGTTCTTTGCAGTAATATAATTGTTGAGTGCAAGCACATAATCCGTGATTCTTATATCTCCCGTCTCCAATAATTTTCCATTTACTTTTATGAGCGTTTCCAGGTATTCAATTTGTTTATTGATGTTGCTTGCCAGGCTTTCGATATCCTTCAATTGCTGATGCAATTGCAGCAACTGCTGATGGTATTGCGTATTAAAAAATTGCTGTTTCTTTTGCAAAGTTCTTTGCTGAATATCCAATTTTGAAAACTGCAATTGCTTCTGATGGCCGTCAAAAATCGGAACGGTAAGATTGACACCAAAACTATATCCGAAGTTTTTATAAGGGGTAAGAATAAAAGTAGATTGGTAACCGGCATCCGCAAAAAGATTCACTTTGGGACGGTATTGCACTTTTGTAATTAATCTTTCATTTTCAATTCGAAGGCTGTCAATTTTATACGTGAAAAAGAAAGGCGATTCTGTAGGTTCATAATTTTCGATTACGTGTATATCAGGCTTGGCAAGAGATTCGGTAGTTGTATCGACCACTCCTGATAGATAATTCAGCGCAGCATAATCATTTTTATATTGAACCATCAACTGGTTTCTTGCCAATTGCTGTTGCTGCAGCGTTACCAAAAAAGATAAATAGTCCGATTGCTTGTAAACATTTTTTTGAGTGAGGATTTTTAAAATTTGTTCTTCTTTTGAGAGAAGGTCAATAATCTGATCATTCAAATTCAGTTGTAGCTGGTCGCCATAGGCAGTAATGTATTGAGTAATGATTGACTTTTTTAAATCCTGTCTATAAATAGCCGATGAATTATTTAAGGAATCATTCTGCAACTGCAAACTCTTGAATTGAAGGCTAAGATTCCGTTTGTTATAAATATTTTTACTTAACGCTACCAATGCTGAAAGCTGTTGTCCATTCGTAATGGCCATGTCGTAGCCGTAGCCGTTTACAATTGGCGCGTAATAAGCATTACCATTTCCTGTTAACTGCAATCTATTGCCTGCTACTATTATCTCGCTGTCAATTCTGTTTTGCAAAATAAGATTCTGCAAATCAAAAAATTTTGGATCGTTATTCAGCGATTGATTAATAAAATAATCAAGATTTTTAGTTTGGCCAATTGAAAACAGCGGAGCAAGAAAAAACAGGATTATTTTGAAAGTCTTTATTTTCATATTGATAAACAATAGCCATCTCATCTTAGAAGGGATAGCCAATACGCGTAATTTAATTCGATTATTTTTCTTCTTCTACAAAGTTTCCGCTCTGGTTAAAAATAATATCTTTTCTATTGGTCTCCACTTCATAAGAAGTCTTCCCCTTTGCGTCCAACACCTCATCAACATCACCCAACTTGGCATTTTTGTAATGTTCTTTTATATAGCTATTCGCCGGCTTTGGGAGCTGGCTAATGCAAAAAATAGTGCAATTAAACCTAAGATCTTCTTCATAATTTTTAATTTTTAAATAGGGTCATTGGTTTTGCCATGCAAACTTATAGAGTGAATTTGGGGAAATCCTGAAGATTTATTCGATGGCCTGTTTAAAAAGAACTAAAGCAAAACCAGTAACGATTAGCGGAACGATTACTTTTAACCGGGTAGCTGAACGTGATGTTGTATCGTTTTTTATCAATTGTTTATTCGTTTTTTTCCTGGAAAATGAATAAACCAACTTAGTTAAATTTATAGAGTATCATGGGTTCCAAATGCCCGAAGGAATAATTCAATGAAAAAGCAATTGAACTTTTTCTTTTTTGCAGTGAATGAACTTTTTTAAAAGTCTGATAATTTTTTACAACCAATTTTCCAGAAAAATATCCAAGCGCAGCTCCACTAAATACATCGGTAACCCAATGCTTATTTTCCGTAATCCGGCTAATGGCAATCAACGATGCAGCAGTATATGCAATCACCGGAATTACAGGATTATCTTTATATTCTGATGCAAAAACCGTAGCTACAGCAAAGGCAACAGTAGAATGCCCGGAGGGAAAAGAACTGTTTTCGTACGAGCCATTTCCGTCATTTACTCTTTTATGGAAAGGCCCGAAAAACCTTGGCTCGGCTTCAACATCTGCAGGATAATACGAAGGCCTGGTGCGCCCGGAAAGGAATTTCAAGACAGTAGTTATAGTACCACTTACTATAAAAGCCTGAGAAGATAAAAGTGTTGTGTTGACCAATTTATTATTGCCGGTTATAAGGCCATAAGCTCCTATTCCGGCAACCGTAAACACTTCGTTTAAACCACCAAAATCTGTTACAACTTTACTTATATTATTTAATTCCGTATTTCGGTTTCGCAACCTTAATGCAGCTTGCTGGACCGGTTCGTCAACAAAGGATAACGCAATAGTTATTGCTGCATATTTGCCAAAATTGCCCCAATCTTTTTTTGTGAAATGAAAAGGTTTGGTAACCTCCTGTTTCAGGTTCTGACCGAGGAACGTAAAATAAGAATTGAAATTAAGCAGATGATAATCTTGAGAAGGAATGGAATCAATTTGCCGGAAATTATTTTCATCATTTCTATTGATTCCTTTATCGTGTAAACTACCGCCGTCAGAAGTTAATTGAGAAATGTTGAATGCCAACAGTAAAAACACTTTTAAGCCGGATTTCATTTTTGAATAATTTTCGTTTTGATTTCATTAAATAGCGACTCAAAAAACTTTGATCTGACCTTATAAATTTATTTTGAGAAAGTTATTTTCAATACATGCATTACATCGGTATAATCATACGAAACTTTAAAACCATAAGTATCGCAAATAGTTTTTACAATAGATAAGCCAAGCCCAAGTGACTCGGGAGAAGCAGATTCTTTTTTAAAACGCTCAAACAATTCAGTCGTTTCACGCTTTGGCTCATCGCCTGTATTATTTACCACGAAAGCATTCTCATTCAACATAATAGAAATATTGCCGCCGGGATAATTATGTTTTATTGCGTTAATAACAATATTGGAAATTAAAATATCCGCAAGCGAATCATTCATTTCCACTATTACGTTCTCTTTTATATTTTTTTCAATCTGTATATTTTTTAGCTCCGCCGGTTCCTGGAAATTTTCAAGACATTTTTTAAGAACGGATGAAAAATTAATTTTTTCGTTATTGTCAAACTGCCTGTTTTCAATCTTCGTAAGCAGCAGCAAAGATTGGTTCAATCTTGAAAGCCGTGAAGCCGCATCATTTAAACTCTTTATGATATTGATGTGCGATTCTTCAAGATGCTCTGATTGCAATAACAATTCAATCTTATTTTTTATGATTGCGAGCGGCGTTTGTATTTCGTGCGATGCATTTCCTGTAAAACTCTTCAACGATTCATAATCGTTTTTTACTTTTTGTGTCAATGCAATAGCAGTATGATTCAGTTCAATAAATTCATCCACATTGGTTGGCTGCAGCATTATTTGATTTTTTGAAGAAAGGTTGAATTGCTTTAACTGCCTAAGGGTATGATTGAATGGCTCCCACAATTTTCCCAAAAGAAACCGGTTACTCACAAATAAAATAAACAGCAGAATAGCAATAACGGAAAAAGTGATTATTAAAATAAGGCGTACAATATCTTCCGTTTGCTGCTCCGATTTTTTTACCGTCGCGATATAGTTTTGCCCGCTTTGAGTCACCATGAAATCAATTCTTCTGAAAGGCTCTTCCTCATCTTCGTTTTTATTATAAACCCATTCGGTTGAAAGTTTTTCTTCAAACTTTGAATCGTTTGTAGGTTCAAACGCAATCTGCTGATCTTTGTAATTGGAAGTTTCAGGCAGCGTTCCGCTTTCACTGAGATGATGAAGGATTTCCTGTTGTTCTATTCGCAGGTCTTTGTCAACTTGTCGCAGTAAAACATAATGAAGAATAAAATAATACGCAATGCTGCTTATTAAAAGTACGCCAATTGTGATGGGAATATTTACGCGGTTGTATTTGGCAATGAGCTTCATTGACCGGTAAATTTATAACCCATCCCATAAACCGATTGAATATAATCAGGGGCTCCCGCATCTGTCAATTTTTTGCGGAGATTTTTTATGTGCGTATAAATAAAATCAAAATTTCCGCCCATCTCATTTCCCCAAAGATGCTCTGCTATTGCATCTTTGGAGATCAGCCTTTTTTTATTGGAAACAAAATACAACAGCAATTCAAATTCTTTTTTGGTAAGTTCAATCTCTTTATGTTCAACAGTTACTGATTTTTTTTGTGTATCGATGCAAAGATTTCCAAACTTAACAATGCTGTTTCCATCAAAATTTTTCCTCCTTATAATGGCAGCTATGCGGGCGTTTAATTCGGAAAGATGAAACGGTTTTGACAGATAATCATCCGCTCCCAGTTCAAGCCCTTTGATTTTATCATCCAAAGAATTTTTGGCGGAAAGGATAAGTACACCATCGGTCTTTTTATCTTCTTTTAATTGTTCCAGTATTTTCAAACCATCGCCGTCCGGAAGTGTGATGTCAAGTAAAATGCAATCATAGTCGCTGTATTCAATTTTATCAATTGCATCGTGAAAAGTGAAAGCCATATCGCAGTGGTAATCCTGTTTAGACAGGTATTCTGCAATGCTTTCACCCAGCGCTTTTTCATCTTCTACGATTAATATTTTCAACCAGGTAAATTTTGGAAAAATTACAAAATGATTCTGAAGAAAATCAGAAGAACTTTTTAGGAATAGCAGGTTAGTTATTTTTTATTGGAGAAAGGAAAATAACAATTCCGGATATTTCTTTGTTTACTATAAAAATAACCTGAGTGAATTTTTCTTATCGAAGTCATGCTTACTGCTTTTTATGTTTTGCTTTTTTTCAGGGCTTGAAATTAACTACAGTTTTTCTTCAGAATTCTTCTTCACCTTTCCTAAAAATTATTGAATGAGAACAAAATCCCTTTTAGCAGTTCTTGTTTTTATCTTATTTCAAAACAATACTGAAGCCCAAAATAAAACAGGATACAAAGTGGTAAAAGCTTTTCACATTGCAAGCCCGGGAGGATGGGATTACATTGCTGTGAACAACAATAAAGTCTATGTTTCACACGGCACACAGGTAAATATTCTTGACGAAAATACCGGCGATTCTGTAGGCGTGATACCTAATACCACCGGCGTTCACGGAATTGCTTTTGATAATAAAGCAGGACATGGTTTTACAAGCAATGGAAGGTTGAATAATGTTACTGTCTTCGATTTAAAAACAAACGCAATCATCACTCAAATACCTACTACCGGCGATAACCCTGATGCCATCATGTATGAGCCGTTTACCAAAACAATTATTACGAATAATGGGCGCGGAAAGAATCTTTCCTTTATTGATCCGGAAAAAAATATGGTAATACATACTGTTGAATTAGATGGCAAGCCGGAAGAGGGCGTTTCGGACGGCAAAGGAAGGTTATTTGTCAATCTTGAAGATAAAAGTGAGATTGCTGTTGTAGATTTAAAGACGTTCAAAGTAATCGACCGCTGGCCTTTGGCGCCAGGAGAAGGACCGTCAGGATTGGCGATTGATACCAAAACCAACCGGTTATTTTCCACCTGTTCAGACAGCAAACTTTTAATGGTGATGGATGACACCAATGGGAAAATTATCGCACAGTTGCCGATGGGTGAAGGGGTTGATGGTGCAGCTTTCGATGAAAGCAAAAAGATAATTTTTGCTCCTGCCGGAAGATCAGGAACGATCGCTGCTTATAAAGAAACTTCTGCCAATAAATTTGAAAACTTTGGCACAATCCCGACAAAAGCGGGAGCCAGAACCATTACGATTGATAAAAATACGGGCGCATTATTTTTGCCAACCGCAGAGTTTGAACCTGCCGATCCGAAAAATCCAGATGCAAGACGTAAAATGATACCAGGAACTTTCCAGGTTTTAAAAGTGGCGAATTACTAATTGTAGCAGCGTGGCATCATAAGAGAAGTTTTTTTATAAGGAGTAAGAAGATGCGGAACAATTATTTTGAACACTTTTTAGTCATGAATTTTTCTATCAAAAAAGCGTTATTTCTCCATTATACCATTGGCTGTATTTTAAAAACTATAGTTGCTATTTTGGATTTAAATAGAATTCTGAAGATGCAATGACACTGAAACTGCCAAACGAAAATGCAATTATTACAAATAATGTAATATTTTGCAAAAATCCGCAACGCAGAGAGGCTGCGGCGCAAAAACGTTATGGCTAAAACTTCTTTTCTACCAGGTTCTAAAAATGGAACCAATTCTCAAAAAACAGATCCCATATTGTTACCCGCTTTAGTGCTGGTGGCTGTGATATTATTGTGGGTGGTTATTTCGTATGCCAATCTTTTCCCGGCATACGCGCTTCCCACGCCAGGCTCGGTATTAAAAAGCTTCAAGGAAGAATTTGAAGCGGGCCGGCTGCTGAACGATATTATTGCTTCCTTATGGCGTGTGGCGGTGGGCTTTGTGTTAGCTGCCGTACTCGGCATTCCGGCAGGCTTGCTGCTGGGCCAGCATTTACACCTGCGGCAGGCATTCGTACCCATGCTGAACTTCTTTCGCTTTCTTTCTCCGCTGGCCTGGATTCCCTTCGCCATACTGTGGTTTCACATTGGTGACAAACCTGCAATTTTCCTGATATTTATGGCAACATTTTTTCCGTTGGCCCTGGCAACTATGGCGGCAGTAGCTACTATTCCAAGCATCTATTTTAAAGTAGCAAAAGAGTATAATTATAAAGGAATGGAATTGCTTACAAAAGTAACTTTCCCTTCAGTTTTGCCTCAAATCATTACGGCCTTGCGGGTGAGCTATGGTATCGCCTGGGTAGTAATTGTAGCCGCAGAAATGGTGGGCTGCCAGGATGGCCTCGGCTATGGGATTTGGGAAGCGCGAAATGGACTGCGGCTGGATTCTGCCGTGTGCTATATGATAGTAATCGGCGTAATTGGTATGGGAATAGACCGCCTGCTGGCACAATTAACTAAACTTCCAAATGTAAGATGGGGCTATGAACGATAAGCAATCAGTAAGCCTGTCATTCGACGACGTATCGCATAGCTATGGCGTAGTCAATGTATTACAGTCATTAAGCCTGCAAGTACAAAACGGAGAGGTGCTCGTACTTGTGGGGCCCTCAGGCTGTGGTAAAACAACTATATTAAATTTGCTTTCCGGCCATATCAGGCCTACGCAAGGTAGGGTAAACCGGACGGGAAATATCCGCACCGTGTACCAGCACGACGGGCTGTTTCCGTGGCTGACCGTTGGCGAGAACATCGATATGGGCTTACGCTCCCTGGGCAATCAGCCGCAGCGCGAAACGGAAAAAAAAGATCTGCTGGAATTAATCCACCTGCAGGGTTTTGAGAATCATTACCCCCACCAGTTGTCGGGAGGAATGCGCCAACGGGTAGAGCTGGCAAGAGCCCTGGCGGGCCAATCGGATATTTTGCTGATGGATGAGCCGTTTTCTGCATTGGACTATCAAACAAGATTGCGCATGCGCCTTGAATTGGTAAGGATCCTGCAACAAAGGCCCCGTACGATTGTATTTGTAACCCATGATATTGAAGAAGCTGCGCAATTGGCCGACAGGGTTTTGGTATTATCGAGCCGGCCCGCTACCATTTGTCGCGAGCTGCATGTGAATGCGTCACGCCCGCGGGACCTGACCGGCGCCGCAGTAATTGAAACGATGAAGACAATATTGATTGAATTGGGATTGCAGCAATAATCCTAAATTACATTTGAAAACAGAACGAGCATGAAATTTACTTTTGGAAAATTGGTACTGGGTGTAATTGTTGTATTGACTACCTTAGGACTACTCCGCTATAAACCGTGGGAAAAAAACGGAGCCGCTTCAGCAAGAGACGTGATACACGAGGGCGTTAATAAAAAAGCTACACGCGAACTGACCGTGGGCTACCTGCCCGTTACCTGTCACCTTACCTGCCCGGTTACGGATTTTGCGTCCAAAACAACAGAAACCAGCACCAATTTTAATTCAAGGGTTTTTTCAGATTTCCCAACTGTGGTAAGTGCGCTGGAAGCCAAACAGGTGCAGGCCACCTTTATGATTGTGCCGCTGGCGATGAAGCTGAGGGAACAGGGCGTGCCGGTAAAAATTTGCTATCTCGGCCACAGGGATGGCTCAGAAGTAGTAGTGGGAAAGAACAGCAAAATCAGGAGCCTGAGAGACCTTAAGGGTAAGAAGATGGCCATACCCAGCCTTTACAGCAACCAGAATTTTGTGATTCACAAAATGATGGACGACTATGGCATGCAGCCCAACGATATTGAATTTATTATTCTGCCACCGCCGGATATGCCTACCTCGCTTGCTGCCGGCGCGATAGATGCCTATTTTGTAGGTGAGCCTTTTTGTGCCAAGGCTGAATTAGATGGCATCGGCAGGGTTTTATATTATGCGCGCGACATCTGGCCCAATTTCATTTCCTGCGCGCTGGTAGTTCATGAAGATTTGATTCGCCAAAATCCCGGGGTGGTAAAAGATCTTGTGCGCGGCATAGCTGCCTCAGGCGCCTGGGCCGAAACCCATCGTAAAGAAGCCGCGAAGCTGGTATCGCCCTATTTCAGGCAGGACGAAAAAGTATTGAATTATGTACTTACTTCCGATCCTAAACGGGTGAGCTATGTGCAGCTAACGCCCACCGATGAAGATTTGCAACAAATAGAAGACCAGGGCATAAAGCTTAAGCTGCTTTCAAAAAGGATTCCGATGCATGAGCTGATTGACCGTGAATTTGTGCCAAAGAAAATCATCGCCGCTCCTATCGACGACGCTTCTATCCTAAAGGCATCAGCCGCCAGATAATCCATTGTTTTATTGCTGTTGGCTGAAGCCATGTTGGCACAACAACATAGTAAAAGAACAAATAATCTGGATTTTTATTCTGCCTCGGCGAAAATCATTGCGTTAACAGCGTATTACTTTATTGGTTTTATTCTATCTCTCTCAGTCCACGTTCTATTTTGCGGAACTGTGCTGGTAAGTTGTTGGACCGATGCTTAGATTCCATTTGCCCGAACAGGGATTAGCGTGCATGTAATCAAGTTTTTGCCTGATAAACTTTCGACTGTTGCAATATTTCCAGTCGAAGGATGTTTGCCAAACTTCGTGTTGCTTACTATTGGCCGTTCTTTTTGCTTCAATATCTTTTGCCAGGGTGTCAAGCAAATTATTCTGTTGCGCCTCTTTCAATCGTTTAATGATATCGTACGCCATAAATCTTTTGCCATTCCCGATTATCAGGTTAATTGTTTGATGAGTTTTATAAAATCAATCAATACATGTATGTGATTCGGCATGATAACATACCCAATAATTTTATGTCCTTTCGATTTGAGGTGGTCAAACCACTTGTATACGAGGTCATAACTGCCTGTAATATCGATCAGATTTATCCATTTATGGCAAGTAAAAGTGATGAAGAACGGTCCTTCCTCATAAGGGATTGTTTGTTGAATTGGCATTTTTAAAAGTAATCAATTTCATGGTACGCAACGTCCCCAATCAGGAGGCGTTGCTGAGAAGGCGATGTTCGTCAGGAAAGACGCCTGATGTTGAGTCTCGCCAATAATTTACTAATTCAATAATTTAATAATTGAATAATCAATAATCAACTAAAAATTTATCTTAGCTTCAAAACAAAAAGATGAAGCCATCGGAACCACTAACTGATTCTCAACAAAAAGCTGCATTCGCACATAATCATTCGTTACTGTTTTTCATTTTATTTCCTGCCGTATCCATGTTGCTCGGATGGGGATTACGTGGTTTCATTGGCGGCGGCCCTTTCGGAGCCATGATTCCGGGAGCTATGGTGATGCTGGCCATCTGCATGTTGCTTGATATTCCACTTAGGTTTGCTGCGATAGCCCTCGTTTTTGGAACCGCAGGAACCGCTATGGGTGGAGAGATGACGTATGGACAAACACTTGGCTTTCTCCGAAACCCCGGCACAGTATGGTGGGGCTTTGCCGGAACAAGCCTGAAGGGTGGCGTGTGGGGATTGCTCAGTGGGCTGTTTATTGGCTTAGGGCTGACCTTTCAAAGGGTTAAAGTCAAAACCATCCTCATAGGCTTCCTGATATTTTTGATTGGGCTTGTGATTGGCTTGAAAGTGATAAACGATCCGAAAGTCCTGTATTTTTCAGATCCTTATTCTCATCCCAGGAATGAGTCGTGGGCAGGATTATTGTTTGCCGCAGTTGGATTATTACTTTTCCTGAAAATAAAAACCCGCGCTGAAGATTTCAAAATAGTGTGGCGGTTTGCCCTATATGGATTAGCAGGCGGAGCCCTGGGCTTTGGCCTTGGCTCTCTTTGGATTACAGTCGGCGCTCAGTATGGCCCCCGCTTTTTCATTCTTGACTGGTGGAAGATGATGGAATTTTCATTCGGTTTTTTATTGGGCGGTTTTCTTGGCTATGCCGCCTGGAAAAGCAATGATATTGACCGGCGGTTGAATCAAGAAAAATTAATCACCCTCAATAAATCAATTGCAACAGAATTGGTTTCCGTGCTGCTCATAGGTTTTTTGATGTACGCAGCCATATCCTGGCTTGAATCATACCTGGATATAATTAACACTAGCGATGGAATATTCTACGGATTGCTAGCTACCATCGGAAGGGTTTTGGTTAATTTTACGTTCATCGGTTGTGCCTTAATAATGATAACCCTGCGATGGCCGCATCTTGCTTTTCAGATCGCTGTTACATTAACCTTTTGCCATTGTGTAATAGACCTCGTAACTGACGAACACCTTTTTCCCGCATTGCAATCGTCACCTTTATTGATGGTAACCATTATTATTGCCGCTTCGTTGGTTGTCGGTTTATTGGTTGCTGCATTTCAAAGAAAGCAATCCGTGTTGAGATCCATGTTTTTGATACTGGTTTGGTCAACCACAGCCGTAGCCCTGGTAAGAATGTTTGTAAATGGTGAATTCAGCTTCAGGCAAGATCATTCTTTAAGCCAGGTAATCTTGGGAGACCTGTTTGTTTTTAATGTTTTTATCATTTCAGCAATCACAGTATCCATCATGGTCATGAAAAATAAAGCTTTCCGTACGCTGCCGGCATCATAAACAGGCGCCCACGCTCAAAACAAAAATCAATCTTATTTATTGCTTCACTGCAGTTAGGTTTCCAATATCGCAGCTAATACCTCAGTCGACGTACCTTTTAAAAGTGGATGCCGTCGTCTGGTCTCTGACCAACGACATTATCGGTTTCTTTGCTTTATTTTATAGATTAGCGTTATGAATCAAAATTTTCCAATTGAAGGCGCACAGTTTTTTACAGCAACCATTTATCAGTGGAATCATTTGCTTTCGGATGATAATCATAAGAACATAATAGTGGAAAGTTTGAAATTTTTAGTGACTGATAATAGAATCGATCTAAATGCTTTTATTATAATGAGTAATCATATTCATCTGATTTGGCAACCTTTACCAGGATTTACTTCTTCCAACATACAATCTTCTTTTATGAAATTTACAGCTCAACAATTAAAGCGTTCGCTGATTAAAAACAATATAGAAGCACTCTCTGTTTTCAAAGTAAATAAATATGATCGTGAATACCAGATATGGAAAAGAGAACCTCTCAGTATTGAATTAATTTCAGAAGATTTGTTCAAACAAAAATTAGAATACATACACTATAATCCTGTTAAAGCAGGTTTGTGCCAACTGTCGGAGGATTACCATTTTTCATCCGCAAAATTTTATGAGTATGGGATAGACTGTTTTGGAATGCTGAAACATTATTCCGGCAATTGACTTTGACTGTAATCCCGTTGGTCAGAGACCAGACGGGGAGCTCAATATTTCTTTATCCCGTTGGTCAGAGACCAGACGGGGGCATGAGTTCACAAGTGTCATGTAAAATATTTTCGTCTAAGACCTCAAAAAGCTATCTTATTTTTCTTCCCGGGCCATAAACTTTTTTTCAAAATTCTGAATTACCACCGCTTTCACTTCAATCAATATGTCCTCCTCGTGCTACCAGTTTCCAAAAGTTGTGGCGTTTTTTGGATAAGGCACCTTGGGAAATCTATCTTTAAAAACTCTTTGTATTTTTCCCTATAAGCGGACGAGTGCAAAAAAACACTAGCAAACCTGCAAAGAGAGAAATCTATTATAATAGAAGATTACAGCTTATTGGTGTGATTTGTGTAGAAAGAATAAATTTACAAAACCTGATTTTTAACCCTCAAAATGAAAAACTGATTAATATGGAAGCAGTAAGATCGACAGCAGAAGGAGTTGTGGCCATTAATGGAAAAGAAGTAAAAGCATTTGGCACAGAAGCAGCCGATGCGGATTTACAACAATTAAACATCAACCGGCGGGAGCCTACGCCACATGACGTGGAAATTGAGATACTCTTTTGCGGCGTTTGTCACTCCGATCTTCATACCGTGAGAAATGAATGGCACGGCACGGTATATCCCTGTGTGCCCGGACATGAAATAGTTGGTAAAGTGGTAAGCGTTGGCAATCATGTTACTAAATTTAAAGCCGGCGATCTTGCAGCAGTGGGCTGTATGGTAGACAGTTGCCGCGAATGCCAGTATTGCAAAGAAGGCCTGGAGCAATTCTGCGAAGAAGGCAATATTGGAACGTACAATTCGCCGGACAAGCACATGGGCACAAGAACTTATGGCGGATATTCGGAAAGCATTGTAGTGGATGAAGCTTTTGTGCTGAAAGTACCCGAAAATCTTGATCTTGCTGCTACGGCACCTTTGCTGTGTGCAGGCATCACTACTTATTCCCCTCTTAAACATTGGAATGTCGGCCCCGGAAAAAAAGTAGGAATTGTGGGCATCGGCGGATTGGGGCACATGGGCGTGAAACTGGCCAAAGCAATGGGCGCTGAAGTGGTTGTATTTACCACTTCTCCTTCAAAAGTGGAAGATGCGAAACGGCTGGGAGCTGATGAAGTGGTACTTTCCAAAGACGCCAATCAAATGAAACAGTATGCAGGGAAACTGCATTTTATCCTCGACGCAGTATCGGCGAAACATGACATCAATGCTTATTTGAACCTGTTAAGAGTAGATGGTTCGCTTGCTCTGGTCGGAGCACCCGAACAGCCACTTCCCGTAGCTGCATTCAGCCTTATCCCCTATCGCAGAAGCTTTGCGGGATCATTGATCGGTGGCATCGCTGAAACACAGGAAATGCTTGACTTTTGCGGTAAACATAATATCGTAGCTGATATAGAAATAATCAACATCCAGCAAATCAATGAAGCTTATGGACGATTGCTTAAAGGCGATGTCAAATACCGGTTCGTGATTGATATGACTTCTCTTAAAAATCAACAATCCGGACAGGAAAAAAATAATTAGTCATGAAAATAACAAAAGTGGGTACACAGCCGTCAGCTAAAGGCCCCGAAGACTGGTTCACCGGAGCCGTGCGAATCGATCCTTTGTTTGATGCAAACGATGCAAGACGCGGCGCTTCGGCGAATGTAACCTTTGAACCGGGAGCACGAACTGCGTGGCATACGCATCCACTCGGGCAAACGTTGATCATTACCGCAGGCTCGGGCTGGGTACAACGTGAAGGAGGGCCGATAGAAGAAATTTACCCCGGTGATGTTGTTTGGTTTGAGCCGGATGAAAAGCATTGGCATGGCGCTACCGCAACAAACGGCATGACACACATTGCCATACAGGAAAACATTGATGGAAAAGTGGTGACATGGATGGAGAAAGTAAGCGATGAGGAGTATAATAGTGGCAAACAGTTGTGAATCATCAATCATCAATCGTCAATCATTTAGCATCCTTTACGCAGCGAAGCCGTGTGCTCAAAGCTTGTATCCGCACTGCTTTTCATGCGACGAGCAACGCGGTTGGTTGAAAGAGATGACACCTTTTTAAAAAATGTTCTTTTTTGGATGAATGCCAAAGTATTGCATTATTGCATTATTGATTCGGATTGAGTGTTTAAAAATAAGACAATGTATCTTTAATTCGTCATTCCCTATCTTTTAACCACAGTCAAATAGAACAGATGAATATCCAAAAAATAACAGGATGCGCAATGGTTACCGCTGCATTGCTGATGAGCGGAAGCCTGGCAATAGCCCAGTCACCAAATGCGAAGCCATCCACTCCCGCACGTACGCCACCACTCACGCGTGACCCTCATACGCAAGGTTATGTTACCGCCACGGAATTACCGGATGGCGCGGTTCCTTCACCGGACTCCAATGGAAATTTTATCATCGGGCCTACGCATAATCCGGCGCCCGAAATGACGGAGCAAACAAATGTGCCGCAGGGAACCATTTATCAATTCACTATGGATTCCAAAAACAGCAAAATTTATCCCGGCATTGCCCGCGAGCCGGAAACATTTGGCACAGTGGATTCTACCAATCCTGCGCGGCTGATAGTAACTACCAGCCATCCCGCACCCTACACCCGTCATGTGGAAGTGTATGTTCCAAAACAATATGTTGCCGGCATGCCTGCCCCCTTTATTGTTGGTGCCGATGGGCCGGACCACATGCTGTTTACCGCTTTGAATAACCTAATTGCGGAACACAAGGTGCCGGTGATGATCGCCATATCTATTGGCAATGGAAGCGGCGATGCACAAGGCAGCGAACGCGGCCTTGAATACGATGCCATGTCGGGCCTGTATGCAGAGTTTGTGGAGAAGGAGGTATTACCACTCGTGGAAAGCAAATGCAATGTGAAACTAACCAAAGACCCTGAAGGCCGCGCTACGATGGGTGGCAGCTCGGGCGGGTCGTGCGCATTGATAATGGCGTGGTATCACCCCGAATGGTATCACCGCGTGCTTACTTATTCAGGAACCTTCATCAACCAGCAGTGGCCTTATGACCCTGCAACACCACATGGCGCATGGGAATTTCATGAACACCTGGTTCCCGGGAGCGCACCAAAGCCGATACGTATCTGGATGGAAGTGGGCGACCGTGATCTGTATAATCCTAATGTGATGCGCGACAACATGCACGATTGGGTAGTGGCCAATGAAAACATGGCCAGGGTGCTTGCAGACAAGGGTTATGATTACCAGTTTATTTTCGCGCGCAATGCCGGGCATGTGGATCATAAAGTGAAACAACAAACCTTGCCGGAAGCGCTGGAATGGCTGTGGAAGGGATATGAGGCAAAGGCGGAATAGGAATTAGGAATTAGGAATTATGAATTATGAGTTAGGAGTTATGAATTATGAATTCGTACGTGTCGGTATAAAAAATAATTATTCAATTGTCAATTCTCAACTTTCAATAATCAATAATTAATAATCAGTAATCAATTTTCAATCTTAAACATAAATGAATATTCAAAAGGCTGCAATACCAATCCGTAGTTTAGCGCAGTTGCCTTGGTTTGCTGCACTTTAATGACGGCTGTTTTGTCATCTGTCAAATGCAGGGTAACAGATGCCCGAATGGATTTATTGGAACCGGCATTCATCACAGTATCGCCAGCCTTTCCCCAACCTGCTCATCTTCTTTTAAAGTTTTATACGCCTGTGATCCGATGGAAATGTCTTCCACCTCAAGTTTCATGTTATCTTTTATGATGGTATTTCATGAACGAAAATTACCGGGCGCAACAAAATATTTACTGCTGATGCATTTTCAAACGGCCTGGGTACTGAATACTTGTTCCAAACAGAAAATAAAAAATCGCCTTATTTATCTTTTCACTGGCAGGTAAAGGTGATTCCGTTTAACTTTGCACCTTTTAGGCATTGAGTATCCATTTGCCAATTTGTCCATAAGGATTGGCATGAAATAAGCTACATCCGTATCAGATGACGAGGCAGAATTAAACAAAAGGAATGACAACCGAACATCAGCGACTTCAAAATAATTTACATAAAAAAGTGCCTCTCGAAAAATGGGGGCCTTATGTGAGCGAAAGACAATGGGCTACCGTGCGCGAAGATTATTCATATACCAATGACGCATGGAATTATTTTCCCTTTGACCAGGCGCATTACAGGGCTTACCTGTGGGGAGAGGATGGCATTGCAGGCATTTCTGATTATTTTCAAAATCTTTGCTTTGCGCTCGCGTTGTGGAATGGCAAAGACAATATTTTGAAAGAACGCCTTTTTGGGCTGGGCAACCGCCAGGGCAACCACGGCGAGGATGTAAAGGAATTATATTATTATCTCGATAATATTCCTACCCATTACTACATGGAATTTCTTTATAAATATCCCCAACAGGAATTCCCGTATGACGAGCTTAGAAACGTGAACAAAGACCGCTCAAGAAATGATTCTGAATATGAAATCCTGGATACGGGTGTTTTTGATGAAAATGAATATTTTGACGTCAGCGTCACCTATGCAAAAGAAGATTCGCAGGATATCTTTATAAAGATTGATATTAAAAACCAATTCTCGGAAGCCGCACCTGTCACGCTTTTGCCAACGCTCTGGTTTTATAACCGCAGCAGCAACCAGCAATTAGAAGAAAAACCATCGATAAATTATATCAACCCGAATAAAGTAAAAGCTTCACATCAACGACTGGGCACCTATTACTTATATTTCCAAACGCCGGATTTGGCGTTGTTTACCGACAATGAAACCAATTTAAAAAAGGTAACGGGCCAGCCCAATCAAACGCCCTTCGTAAAAGACGCCTTCCATAAAGCCATCATCCACAAAAGAAACATCCAGGCGCTGACCGAAAGAAAATACGGAACAAAATTTTCCCCTGTATATGAAATGACGGTGGAAGCGGGCGAAACCCAAACCCTATATTTAAGATTATCTGATAAGGATTTGGAGAATGGTTTTGAAGAAGGTTTTGAAAAAATATTTGGAGTACGCAAAAGGGAAGCTGATGAATTTTATGATGAAATTCTTCCGAAAAACATCAGTGACGATCACAAAAATATTCAGCGGCAGGCACTCGCAGGCATGCTGTGGAGCAAGCAATATTATCATTATGATGTAGAAAGATGGCTAACCACGAGCGATGGTATTACGCCGGTAAATGATTTTAAACTTCACGGCAGAAACCACGACTGGAAGCATCTGAAAAACCAGGATATTATCCTGATGCCTGATAAATGGGAATACCCGTGGTATGCGGCCTGGGATTTGGGATTTCACTGCATCCCGATGGCGATGATGGATCCTAATTTTGCGAAACACCAGCTCTTGCTCATCATGCGCGAATGGTATATGAAGCCCGACGGCCAGCTTCCCGCGTATGAATGGCATCTTGGCGATGTAAATCCGCCTGTGCAGGCATGGGCAGCTTTACAGGTTTTCCGCACAGAATACCAACAAACAGGAAAAAAGGACATCTCCTTTCTTAAAAAAATATTCCACAAGCTGATTATCAATTTTACCTGGTGGATAAACCGTAAAGATGAAAGCGGGAATAATATCTTTCATGGAGGGTTTCTTGGCCTTGACAATATCGGGATTTTCAACCGCAGCATAGAAATACCCGGCAAACGCAGGCTGGAACAGGCGGATGGCACAAGCTGGATGGGAATGTATGCACTGAACATGATGGATATGGCGCTGGAAATTGCTGTGGAAGACAATTCATTTGAAGATGCTGCCACCAAGTTTTTTGAGCATTTTGTGCTGATTGCGGAAGCGCTTAATATTTATGGATTGTGGAACGATGAAGACAAGTTTTTTTATGATGCACTTTCCCTGCCCGGCGGCGAGGTGATACAATTACGCATTCAATCTATTGTAGGGCTTACCACGCTTTTTGCCGTATCCACCATTCAAAAGAAAGTAAGGGATCAACTCGCCGATTTCAAGAAAAGAACGAATTGGTTTGAAAATTACCGCAAGAAAAATAATAAATTTTGGCCCAACGAAGAACGGACAGATGGCAACGATATCCTGCTGTCGCTGGTGCAGCAGGATCGCTTGAAAAGCATTCTTGAGCATTTATTAAATGAAGAAGAATTTCTTTCTCCCGGCGGCATTCGGGCCTTGTCTAAATTCCACGAAAAAAATCCGTACGCCGTAACGATTGATGAAGTAGAATACGGAATTCAGTACGATCCGGGAGACTCCATCTCCAATCTTTTCGGTGGCAATTCAAACTGGCGTGGGCCTGTGTGGATACCGATTAATTATATCATTATCCAGGCAATCAGGAAATACGGTGCATTTTATGGAGACGAACTGATGGTGGAATGCCCAACCGGTTCCGGAAATTTAATGAACCTGAAACAGGTGGCTGACGAGTTGACCCGCAGGGTTATCAGCCTTTTTGAAAAGGACGGCGAAGGCAAAAGAAGCATTTTTGGCGAATACAATTGGTTTTATCAAAAGCCCGAAAACCAACATTTGTTTCAATTCTTCGAATATTTTCACGGCGACAGTGGCAAAGGCCTTGGCGCCAGCCATCAAACCGGGTGGACTGCGCTGGTAGCAAGCCTTATCAGTGAATTATCAAAGGGATGACGTCGCGTTGAATACGCTCATGACCATTACCTGTTTGCTTTCCTGGTGCTTATTTCGCCATAATTTTATCCAAAGCAAGATAGCGGTCGCGGTGCTTTTCTTTTTGGGCTTCAGATTTTGCATCAATATGCATCACTTCTGCAGGGCCGCCGCTTTTTACTGCCCGCCACCACGGTACGCCAAGTCCATTGGGATTTCCTGTTTTAATAAAATTGGCAAAAAAGCCCTGGAAAATTTCGGAGATTTTATAATCTACAGGTTGCCAATCGTACACCCGGTTGGTGGATAAATTGCCCATAGCGTACTCGATATCGGCCGAATGAACAGCCCCGGTGGCAGGTTTGTGCTGCTGATTTTCTTTTTCATCACGTAATGCAGGCCGCGGATGAGCATAAAAATAGCGATATACCGGCTGATTGCTTGTCTGGCTTTGCACATCAGACCATTTCCAGGTGCCATAAGCAATAAATAATGCGCCGGCCAAATCGGTTCCCGCTTCCTTCACAGATTCGCTGTCAGACACCTTGTAGACTTTCAAAATTTCGTCCGCATTTTCGCCAAACCTTTTTTGAACCGCACTATTAAAATTTTCTGCGGTTGGCGCTTTACCCTGCAAAAGACCGGCATAATTTCCTTCCTCAGAATTCCATCCGGCAAGCAAAGGGACTTTCGCCTGCTCACCAGCGGCATAAATTTCGATTGGTGGCTTTGGGAAAAAATAACCATCCACATCTACAGAAAATCTGCCACTGCCTGGCTTCATGCTTTCATCCAGCAATTTGTCTGCGGAGATTTTTCGTAATTCGGCAATGGTAGCCGCACCGATTTTTTTCCCAAAATCTTCACCGGTCTTTTCGGCAACAGAAAGAGATACAGTTGAATTTTTGCCAAGCAATGAGCCGCTTTCGCCTATTGCTCCTGCAATGATATTTTTTGAAAGAGGTGAGGCCATTTGGGCACTTACCGAAAATGAGCCTGCCGATTCACCCGCAATGGTTATTTTTTTTGGGTCGCCGCCAAACGCGCTGATATTTTGCTGCACCCATTTTAAAGCCGCTGCCTGGTCCAGTAGGCCATAATTCCCGGAAGCATGATGGGGAGATTCTTTCGTTAGTCCCGGGTGAGCCATAAATCCAAAAATCCCCAACCGGTAATTTACAGTAACCGCCACAATTCCCCGGCGGGCCATGCTTTCACCATCATACCTGTACTCCGAACTTCCACCCGCTATAAATCCTCCGCCATAAAAATATACCAGCACCGGAAGGCGGTCTTTTGCTGACTTGGCCGGCGTCCATACATTTAAATACAGGCAATCTTCGCTGGCACTGTCTGAGCGGAATTTCATATCCGTAAAAATAAATTTCTGCATAGGCCTGGGCCCAAATTTATTTGCCTTTCGTACGCCATTCCAATTGGGAAAAGGCTGCGGCGCTCTCCATCGCAAATCGCCCACAGGCGGTTTGGCGAAGGGAACGCCTTTAAAAACAGACACGCCTGATTCGCTAACGCCCTCAAGCAGGCCATTAGCTACTTTCACTTGTAACAAGGTTGACTTCATTTCCTGCGCATTGCTATAAAAATAAAAGAAAACAAAAGAAGAAAGGATAAAGAGCTTTTTCATCATCGCAATTGTAAATTATTGAATGAAGGTAATTTACAAAACGGAAAATAAAAATCCTGATTATTTATTGTTTTACTGAAGCTTAATTTTTGGGGAGAATTCTCATTCGGGAGTTTGCTTGCTTTGTTTCAAAAATTCTTCATGCAGTTGCAACACCTGTGGAATCAGCATTTCATGCTCATCGTTCACGATAACATAATCGCATAAACGCAATTTTTCGTCTTCATCCATTTGCAAACTGATGCGCTGCAATACCTGTTCGCGGGTAAGATTATTACGGTGCATGGTGCGTTCAATTCTTAATTCAAGAGGGCTACTTACGCCGATTATTTTATCAAGCATTTTATCGGAACCGCTTTCAAAAATGAGCGCGGCTTCTTTTATGACATAAGGAGCAGTTTGTTGTTTTATCCATTCTTCTGCGTCTCTGATAGTAGCAGGGTGCACAATCGAATTGAGCAACGAGGTTTTTTGATCATTATTAAAAACCTGTGCGGCTAAATATTTTCTGTCAAGCTTACCCTCTGCGTAAGACGCTTCACCAAAATTTTCAATTATCTTTTCTTTAAGGCGTTCATCTTCTGACATAAGCCTTTTGGCCGCGCTGTCTGCATCATACACAGGAATGCCCAATACGGAAAATATCTGCGCAACGGTGCTTTTGCCACTGCCAATACCACCCGTAATTCCTATTCGAAGCATTGGATGATGATGAAATTGAATGGTGAAAATGGAAAGCGCCGGAATTAAAACCTCCCGGCGCTTTTTCAATTATTTTATAGGAGCGGCGGTAGCTACCTTATTTAGGTTTGCAGTCATTTCCATGCTCACAGCGCTTTTTTCCATTTTGATGTAGGAGCCCGGATTTATTTCCAGCATAAAAGTGCCGTCGTCATTTAATTTGTTGATTGTGCCATGAATGCCCGCAATGGTAACTATCTTATCGCCTTTTTGCAAATTAGACATGAACGTCTTTTGTTGTTTTGCCTTTTTTGCCTGCGGCCTGATCATAAACAGCCAGAAAACGAGGATCATCAATCCAAGAAATACAAATTGAAATCCTCCGCCGCCTTGCCCCTGCCCTGCCATCAAAAATACTGTTGCTAAATTCATGTTTTTTGTTTGTTTACTGTTTATAAAATGTATTGATTGATTAAAAATTTAATGCTGCGCCTCTACCTCTCCTTTCAAAAGTAAAACGGGAAAACCGGGATACGCATTTGATGTCACCGATATGGTTTTATGCGCCGGGCCTGGCCTTCCGGTGGTATTGAACACTACTTTTAAAATTCCTGTTTTTCCAGGCTGAATGGGTTCTTCAGGCTTTTCGGGCACCGTGCAGCCACAACTCGCCTGTGCTGCAGAAATGACCAGCGGCTTGGTTCCTGTGTTTTTAAACCGGAAATTATACGCCACCTTAGTTCCCTCTGCTGCTTTTCCAAAATCATACACTGAATCAATTACCTGTACAGAAGTAGTGTCGGTAAAAGCCGCATTCGTTTGGGGAAGATTTGCCAAATCATTATTGCGCCTGATGTTGCACGAAAAAATAAATCCTGCTATCAGCAGTAAAAAAATCCACCGTATGATCCTGTTTTTTTCCAAGTTGCAAAGGTATTATAAAGTGCTGTTTTTATAGTTGGTCTTGTGGATTTTATTTTGTGATTTCAAATCCTTATGAATATTGTCTAAAATTCCGTTTACGAAGTGGCCGCTTTGTTCTGTACTGTATTCTTTGGCAAGATCAATATACTCGTTGATAGTAACTTTCGTAGGAATGGTTTCGAAATACAACAATTCACAAACACCCATTTTTATCAGGATCATATCAAGAAGTGCAATTCTTTCAGAATCCCAGTTTTTTAATTTTGGTTTAATGAGCCCAAGGCAATATTCATCTTTCTCAATCACGGTGTTCAACAGTTCCACCGCGAATTGCATTTTTTCTTCACCAATTAAGTGAACGAAGTTAAAACCGGAAGGCTTATGAAATAATTTGTCCATCAGCACAATCATCATCTCTGCATCATCATCCCAATGAATAAATTTTTCTTCCACATCGCTCAGGAAATCTTCATTTTCTATCATGATTTCAGAAAAGATGGTTTCAATAATCTGCCGTTCCGCTTTCTTATCGCGCGAAGGCTGCGATATATATTCTTTGTATTGAGGCAATGCGATCAGCTTGAAGTAGCTTTTTCTTATCAACTCCGTGTCAATAAGATATTTGGTTTTAAATTTCTCAAGCGATTGCTGAAAAGACGAATTTTCAAGAATGGACCACATCAACTCATTGCCCGCAATTTTGGTATTTACTCTCAGGTCACTTTCTGTAGGCAAATATTTTTGAGATTTTTGTAAGGCATCTTTTTCTGAATACCGTGCCACTTCAAACAGGTGATATACCAGGTACGTAAAAAGCTGCTGGGCATTTTCGAGATTTTTTTTAAGAATCTGCAAAGGCTCCCCCGGCCTGGTATCCTTGTTCATTGATTCAATACTGTAAAGTGTTTGCATCACTTTCACGCGGATGTTTCTTCTGCTTAGCATTTGTTGTAAGAACTATTTTTTGGCCTGCGAAGATAGGTATTATTGGCAATTGAGCCATTGGTAAACGAAATGCAAGCCTGGGCTGTATGACACGCCAATAAAAAATAACATTATTTATTGATTTACTGTCGATATCAAATGATTCATTCCGTCAATTGAAAGAGGTTGTTTAAACAAAAGGCGAAGTTTCTGTCAATTTACCGCTTTCGCTGTGCCGCTTCCGGTGATGTGAATTTCAGGCGATGAAGGATTTCCACCGTAATACACATCGCCGCTGCCGGTTATGTTCACTTTCAAACTTACGCTGGCAAAAACGTGCACATCGGAGCTTCCTGAAACACGCACCACTGCATTTTCAGATTTAAGCTGAGCGCATTTGGCATCGCCACTGCCGCTGATGGTGCATTTAAAATCTTTGGTGGATCCTGAAAGTTCAATATTGCCGCTTCCGGAACTTGTAGCATTTACTACCGGCGCATCTACATTTAGTTTGATATCGCCGGAGCCCGAAGTACTGATATCAAGTTGGTTTGAATTTGAAATGACACCGTCGCTGGAAACGTCTGCAGATCCTGATGTAGCGATTTTATCGAGGGAAGGCGCTGTCACAAATACTTTAGCATGATCATTACTAATGGAGACATCGTTTTTGTAACGGATAGATAATTGCCCGTCTCTTACCTCAGTGATTACATAAGGCAACAGATTTTCGTCGTTTTGAACGGTCACCTGGAATTGATTCCCGCTTGAAATCACTACATCAATTGAGCCTGAAGTTCTTATTTTATTAAAATCAGAAATACCCCGGTTTTCTTTAATGACGTTGCCATTGCCCGACATGGAAGCGCATGAAGCAAGAAGGCCCGCGGCCGCGCAAAAAATAATAAAGTATTTCATAAGTGTTATTTTAATTGCTGCAGAAATTCGCGGCAATTTAAACATTATAAATTAATTAAATACGCTTATACCAATTTTGATTTTCGTTGACACGCTAAAAAATCATTTTTGTTTTTTTTATAAAAAGGAATCAGAAACACAATTTTTTATACAATAAATTTGGCCTGTCGTCCCAAGCATAAAACATTTTACCTTCGCGCATGCCTGAAAAAATTCTGATTCTCGATTTTGGTTCCCAATACACGCAATTGATCGCCCGTTCTGTAAGAGAGGCAAATGTATATTGCGAAATCATTCCCTACAATAAAAAAGTTGACATCACGCCCGACCTGAAAGGCATTATTCTTTCAGGATCGCCGTTTTCGGTGAATGATGCCAATGCATTAGATATCGACCTGCATTACCTGAGTGAAAAACTCCCGGTACTGGGCGTTTGCTATGGTGCGCAACTGATCACAAAAAAGTTTGGCGGAATAGTAGAAAAAAGTGATAAGCGCGAATATGGGCGGGCAAAACTGCAAATTGGTAAGGAAGATGATTTGTTGAAAGGAATAAAAAGCGAAACCGATGTATGGATGAGTCATAGCGACACGATCAAAAAACTTCCGGAAAATTTTATCATTACCGCCTCTACACCTAATATTCCGGTAGCTGCGTTTAGCAGTAAAGAAGAATTTCATTCGGGCACTGGTGCAAATTACCCACTGTTTGGATTACAGTTTCATCCGGAAGTGTACCATTCTGCTGAGGGTAAAAAAATTATAAAGAATTTCCTGGTAAATATTTGCCGTTGCAGCCAGTCGTGGACGCCCGCTCATTTTATCAATGATACGATAGAAGCTATCAGGAACCAAATCGGGGATAAGAAGGTGATCATGGCTTTAAGCGGCGGCGTCGACTCTACGGTGGCTGCTACGCTCATTCATAAAGCCATTGGTAAAAATTTATTTGGAATTTTTGTAGACAATGGCGTTCTCAGAAAAGATGAATTTGAGCAGGTGCTGCAATCATGCAAAAGTATCGGCCTTAATATTAAAGGCGTGGATGCTAAAGATTATTTTTATACAAAGCTTGCCGGAAAAATTGATCCTGAAGAAAAACGGAAGGCGATTGGTAATAGTTTTATAGAAATTTTTGACAAAGAGGCTCACGCTTTGGAGGGAATAGAATTTCTTGGCCAGGGCACTATTTATCCCGATGTGATTGAATCAGTTTCCGTTCATGGCCCTTCAGTTACCATTAAATCGCATCATAATGTGGGTGGACTTCCCCAGCGAATGAAATTAAAACTGATAGAACCCTTGCGCTCACTTTTTAAGGATGAGGTAAGGAAAGTAGGCGCAGAGCTCGGTTTGCCGGATACGCTGTTGCACCGGCATCCGTTCCCGGGCCCGGGCCTGGCCATAAGGATTTTGGGAGAAGTGACTGAAGAAAGAGTTCATCTTTTGCAAAAAGCCGATGCAGTTTTCATAAATAAACTTAAAGAATCTGGTTTATATGCAACCGTTTGGCAGGCTGGTGCTATCTTACTGCCTGTGAAAAGCGTTGGTGTAATGGGTGATGAGAGAACCTATGAATTTACAGTGGCACTTCGCGCTGTCACTTCGGTGGATGGAATGACTGCAGACTGGGCGCATCTGCCCTATGAATTTCTCTCTGCTGTTTCAAATGAGATCATAAATACTATCAAGGGGATTAACAGAGTGGTATATGATATCAGCAGCAAGCCTCCTGCTACCATAGAATGGGAATAACGTGGCATGTGATATTTTGAATTTAAAATTATGAGGAAAACAATTTTGTTTATTGTTTGTTTTTTTGCTTTGTCCGGAATTGAAAAATCTGTAGCCCAGCAAAAATCCTATCCAGTATATAAAACTTACAGGGTGGCCATTTTCGCTCCTCTTTATCTTGATTCTATTTTTGATGGTTATCATTTAAAAGCAGAAAATTCGATCCCTAATTTTGTAACAGGCGGTGCAGATTTTATCCAGGGCGCGGAGATGGCGCTGGATACACTTATTCTCAATAATAAACATGTTGAGGCTTTTCTTTTTGACTCTAAATCAGTAACACAACCGGTAGCCACTCTTATTAAGAATGGCAAATTGGATCACATGGACTTAATAATAGGTTCTGTAAAACCGCCGGAATATTATGAACTTGCAAGTTTCGCGAATAATAAAAAAATCCCTTTCATTTCAGCAACCTATCCCAATGATGGCGGCATCAGGCAGAATCCGTTTTTACTGATTGTCAATTCAACATTGAAAGCACATTGCGAAGCCATCTTCAGTTATATTTTACAAAAACACAGTTCTGACAACATTTATCTTTTCCATAAAAAAAATGATAACAGGATAAGTAATTATTTTAAAGAAATTAATTCTGTAGATGGCAGAAATCTTCTTAAAATTAAAGACATCCCACTTGATAGCTCTGTTTCCGCCCAGGGCATGAAGTATCTGATTGATACTACGAAGCCTATCGTAATTATTGGCGCCAGCCTGGAACAGGCTTTTTCTCAAAAGCTGGCCGATGCGTGCTATCCTATTCAAAAAACTAATCCGATGGTTTTGATAGGAATGCCCAACTGGGACGGATTTGGCTGCTGGTTCAGAAAAGACGCTTACACTGGCTTCCCCATCAGGTATACGACGCCTCACTACATCTCAAAGGAGAATCCATTTGATTCATATATTATCTCAAAATATTTCCAGGTATACAAAATTGATCCGAGTGATATGGTGGAAAAAGGATTTGGCATCACTTATAACTTTAGTTCCCTTTTGATCAATCATCCGGGCGCTTTTATGGAAAACATCAACGATACACTGTATTCTGCGTTTCACAGTTTTAATTTCAAGCCGGTATATAATGGCAAAAACGCTCAGCCAGATTATTATGAAAATAAGCATCTGTTCTTTATGCAAATCCTTAACGGCGAAATTTCAAGGGAATAGATTAGCCCGTATCAATTTTTATTAATCCGCATCAATTATCCAGGCAATCATTCACTTGACCTCGTGATCAGCGAGATCGACGATTTCTTCTTTTCCACTAAATAAAGTATGGCTGTATTTTAAGACGGCTACAAAAAACACACCTCCGATAATATTTCCGAGAGTAACCGGCAAAAGGAATCCGATATATTGGCTAAATGAAATATTGCCAGTAAACCAGCCCACAGAAGCCTCTATATTGCCAACAATGGAATGTGCGAGACCAGCCACACCGATGCAGGCGGTGACGATCCAAATTAAAATAATCTGGCTTATCGTTTCCCTTGCAGCAGCAACAAGCCATGCCAGCAATCCCATCAGCCATCCCGCCAGCGCCGCAGTGAATAATAGATTTTTCCAGGAATGAGCCGTTGCCTCAATACTGATTGTTGCAAAAGCCCAATCTTTTGCAAGATGTAAAGAATCTGCAAAATAGGCCAGGATTAAAGTAAAAATTAAACCGCCCACAACATTGCTTACATAGACCACAGCCCATAATCTCAATAACTTTTTGATGGGAGCAATTCCCTGCAAAACGGGTAACACCGCGAGCGTGGTATGTTCCGTAAATAATTCAGATCTGCCTAAGATAACAAACATAAAACCGAGCGGATACATATTTGCCACCAAAACATGAACTACCGGCTCCGGAAATACGCCCTTAAACAAAGACAATACCACTGCCATCATCAGCACGGAGAAGCCAATATCCAATCCGCCGGATAGGCCTGACAGCATAAGGCCCAATGAGGAGCGGTTTAACTGGGTGAGCGCAGCTTCTTCAGTATGTTTTAAGATTAGCTGCTGACTTTTCTGTGGCTTTTTTTCTTCCTCTTCCAATGCGCTTTTTTTTCTGGCCATACATTGTGATTTAATCCACCCGGTTATAATATTAACAACCGGCTTAACCGTGTTTGCAGATTAAAGAACAGTGAACGGAATTTTATGCCAAATTTTTATTTTAAAATTTACGCTTCCTGCAAAAGCAGATCCAGAGGCCAGATAAAGCTTGAGAGAATAACCCCTTGTTTTAGAAAAAACTTTTTAATAGTTAGATTTTTTTTTCTAAATTCTATCGATATACATTCGTCCTTACTCTGTGTTTCTTAGACGAAATTTATAACTTAACCACCTCAAATTCTTTTAATCCTTTTTGAGTGAAGTATGGAAAAATAAGGTTCCACATATAACTCCGGAAATTTTTTTCTTTGGGTATTTTTTCATTGAGAATTTGCATGGGCAACCAGGTATTTATAGAATTCAGTAAGGCGTAAGCCAGCAAATCGTAAGTTTTCCTGCCGTCTTCTTTAACAAGCGATCCTCTTTCCACATTTTCCTGGATTCGCTTTTTTAACTTGGATTGAATTTTCTTGTTGAACGCCATGATTTTTCCGTGAACTATAGGATAATTGCGCTTTATCTCCCAAAAATTTGTGAAGTAGAAAATATTTTTTTCCATAAAATGGTACAGGTTTGAGAACTTAATATCAAAGCTGTCAAGACCTGGATATATTTTATTCATTTCAAGAATTGCTGAAAGCTCGCCCAAAATCTGATTGTAAACTCCCTGCACGATTTCTTCTTTATTGGCATAATGATAGGCAAGATTGCCCACACTAATTTGCGTTTCATCGGCTATTTGTTGCAACCGCGTGTTCGCGATTCCATTTTCAGAAAAAAGCCTTTTGGAATTTTGTATGATACGTTCTTTAGTCGTTGCCATAATGATAAATTTAAAATTAAACGCCTGTATAATTTTGGGCAATTAGTAAATTTCTACTAAAATACAAATTCAATTTATTTTATTTAAAAAAAATCTCTTAACTGAGATGCAAATCAGAAATATATTTAATCTTCGACAAGCCTCAGGCGGTACAGTCATTTTTTCCACAAAAAGATAACCGGCAAACCGAACGATAATTGAACAGGAGAATAACAGAGAAAAACCTGGCAGAAGAAATTTTTTCTATCGGCAAGCATGAAATGCGATATATATATAACGCAATCAAAAAATCGGGCTTAGACGGGAATAAAATTGTGTTTGCCACATGTTATGACACGGTAAAATACCAATTACTGCAATTTACCTACGTACCCAAGTGGCTTTACCCGCATGGACAATGATTCCGTAAAACAATTAATGAGTTTCACAAGTGACTTGAAGGAATTCTCTTGGCGAGCCAACTATCTTTTACAGGTATAATCCAATTATCCAATAATTGCTTTTTGGTAAGAATGGTATTGTTGAAATATAACGTGTCCGAATTTATAATCTCATTCTCGATAGAATAGTTAATATCTTCAAGCGGGATAAGGTATACCTTGTTTTTTACAATAAACGCAAGTGTTTGACGATCCAAAAGATCAACTTGATAGTCCTTTTCAATTTTTTTTATAAATCTGAAAGAACTATCGGTGCTGCAGCCACCTACTTTCACATCTGTTTCATCTGCCATCAAAATAATGAAATGGTCGTAAAAAAGTTTCGCGAAAGATTTCACTGCGCTGCCATGGCTGTTCCAAACCGAAGCGAAGTGCTCAAGTTTTTTCTCTAATTCCCCGACTTCCTGGTTGGTAAATTGGCGGT
Organism: Ginsengibacter sp.; assembly: GCA_051954975.1. Taxonomy (GTDB): domain Bacteria; phylum Bacteroidota; class Bacteroidia; order Chitinophagales; family Chitinophagaceae; genus Ginsengibacter. Next base: position 62,865 of record JBQCHE010000007.1, read on the forward strand.
TAGACTGATAAATCCAGACCCTGGAATTGTCATTAAAGTTCTCTGGTATATATTGCTTAAAGCGAGTGTTCATAATGGAATTATTAATCAGGGTTTACACAGACTTGACTGAAACCTGTAATAGTTCGGTACTTAAGTCAGAATGAAAGATACTATGTTGATTTGAAAAAAGCAAATTTTGCATTATTGGATTCTATCATTTATGTAATAATTATAATGCTACACATGCCGACGAGTTTATGCTAATTGCCCCAATCGTTTCAGATAGTGGATATGCGATACAATGGCTTGTCTCATCTTTGGAAATTCTATGTAGTTGATGTTATATTCCACGCAGGTTTTCTTCGTTATTTTACTGATAGCCGGATAATGAACATGCGAAATGCGCGGGAATAAATGATGCTCAATCTGGAAATTTAAGCCACCTAAAAGCCATGAAATGATTTTGCTTTTTGTTGCAAAATTGGCCGTGGTATGAATCTGGTGAATGGCCCATTCGTTCTCGATTTTGCCGGAAATTTCGCTCGGCATCGGAAAATCAGTGTGTTCTACGGTATGCGCCAATTGAAACACGATACTTATTGCAAAACCTGTTATCATAGTAATTAATAAAAATCCTACCAGCCAGGTGGTAAATCCCAAGAGTAAAATTGGCAACACAATAAACATGAAAGCATACGCCACTTTTGCCATCCAGAAGGAAAAATGTTCATAAAAAGTCATCTTTCGCAGCTGAACCACACCAATTTTCCTGGTAAAATATTTTTGATAATCGGAAAAAAAGATCCACAAAAGATGCAGTAAAGCGTATAGAAACCAGAAATAATATTGCTGAAACCTGTGCATTTTCAATTTCTTTTGGGTAGATGCAAACCTCATCCAGGGGCGGGCCTCAATATCATCGTCTACTCCATCAATATTGGTATAAGTATGATGGATAATATTGTGTTTCATATTCCACATGATGGCACTGCCGCCCAAAAAATTAAGTGATGAGCCTGCAATTTTATTCAACAATTTATACTTGCTGAAACTCCCATGCGCTCCATCGTGCATCACGTTAAAACCTATAGCGGCAGTTAACAAGCCAAAAAATATGCACTCAGGAATCGCAATCCAGGTACCTGGCGTAAAGAAAACAAGGTGAACATAGATGGCGAGATATAATATGGTGAAAAGTGCGGCTTTAAACTGAAGTGAAAAATTACCCGTCATTGATCGCTCTTGCTCGGCAAAGTATTGGTTAACACGATTCTTAAGCACTGTATAAAAATCACCTTTGCCTTGTTTGAATTTTGGAGTTGCCATTATTTTAATTATTTTTTAAATTAATATTTGTCTTAGGTTACATTCTGAATTAGTGCATCAAGGGTTTTGATTCCGACCATTTTTTTTGAAACAAATCCCTCAGCATGTTTTACTCCAATCATTTTGCCAAACATTTTTGAGCGATTGATGATGCTTTCCAAAAATTCAGGAGTTGAAATATAGGTAGCAGGCTCGGAATCATTTTCCTGGCCGTTAAAAAACTGCGTTTTGAATGCCCTGATTGCTTCGAGCTTTTTTTCAATTACGTCTGATATGTCAACTACAAAATCAGGCTTCATATAGAAATCCTGAATATAATTTAAGATAAGTTTAGGCTTCCATATCTCCTGGCTTACACCCGAATCAGACGTTTCAATCTTTCTGAGACCTGATAAAAAACATGAATCAGCAACGAGGCGGGCGGCGCGTCCGTGGTCAGGATGCCTGTCTTCCACTGCGTTACATAAAACAATTTCAGGCTGATATTTTCTGAGGACAGCGATGATTTTACGTTGATTAATTTCATCATTTTTAAAAAAAGCATCTGCCATATCCAGGTTTTCCCTCACCTCAACACCCAATATCTCTGCTGAGCTTTTTGCCTCTTCTTCCCTTGTTTCGGCAGTTCCGCGGGTGCCCAATTCTCCGCGGGTAAGGTCAACAATCCCAATCTTTTTAAGATTATTTTTTTCAACCAATAAAGTTCCTGCACAACTTAATTCAATATCATCGGGGTGAACACCAAATGCCAAAAGGTCTAACTTCATTTTGTACTTTAAATTCCGGAGGAATATCAGAAAAATATTGGCGCAAAGTTACTGTAAAAAAAAGTACGTTTTTTACTGATTAACAAGAAAATGTAATTTTTATGGAAAACTTAATGGAAGTTCAGCACCTTTACCCATTATCCCGAATAACCATACATTCTTTGCACTTCTTTCACGATGCTTTCTATTTCAGCATCTTTGCCATAGGCATCGTAAGGCTGTTTCAAATCGCTGCCAAAAACAAAAGCAACCGTTTGCCAGAACCGCGCGGTAAAGCCGCCCTTCAACTCTTTTAAAATATCATAACAGTTAGTGCCGCCGGTTTCACGATTGATAAGCTTCATCAGGACTTTTCCCTGGTAAACGGAAAGATTCTTAAGCGGTTCAGAAAATTGCTTTTTTAATTCTTTCTCCCGGCTATTGATGTATCTCGTAACTGCCGCCTTATTTGGATTGTTGGCAATATGTTTTTCGATATCGTTAAAAACGTATCCTGCTTTCCGGGCATAGGGATAAGTTACATACACGGCATTTCTTAATCTTGTCCAGGCAGCCCGTGCGGCCGCATTGCTTTTGCCCCAAACGTATACTCCAGCCAGAATTTTAGCTTCTATCGTATCGCCCTCATAAACTACTGCCGAACAAATCACGGTATCGTTTGGGCCATGCATTGCAAAAATCGGGTAATTATTTTGGGCGCCCTCTGGCACCTGCGTTTGGCACTTAGCGGCAAAACCAACCAGGAATAAGAAAACTCCTAAAAAGTATTTTGATATATAACTAAAGCAGGTTGCCATACTACCCGTAAATTTATTATTTATATTACCAAAAACAAAGACGGCATCGTAAACTTTTTATGAAAATTAAACAAAAAAAAGGGATATTTAATTGTTTGCTATAAGAAATAAATAGAAAAGGAAAGCTAATACTAATCCTATGGCGATATAAGAGCCTGGCCCCGATGCCCTTACCCGATTCACAAGAGATACCACGAATCCGCAGGACATGATGACCAATCCAAGCCAAACCAGGTTGATATATGGAAAATAATAGGCTTTTAGCGTAATAAAATCAGTTAGCCGGTCTGTTTCCCTGGAATTAATTTTGAATTTATCGCCGTTTGCAATTCCGGAGAAATTCAAATAAAGATTTTGACTCGTTACGGTATCATTGATAAAACTCAATTGATGATCCTTGATCCTTAATGCCGGGTAGGCTTTGTGCCTGGTGCCATCATTCGAATACACAGTGATATCTGCTACTAATGCCGTGTCTGACGGAGTAAAATGGAATCTTTCGTTGTCGGGATTTTTTTCGATGCTGTTAAGAATGAAAAATCCTTTCGAATAAAAAACTGAATCGCCGATTTTCATTTCATGATTCCGGAAAGTGGAAGTATCACTGTCAGGATCGGGAGTGGAAATAGTAGAAATATAGGTGAAAATATCGTGAGTAAGATAATGCTTGGTTCCCGGATTGGAAGTGAGGTTGTTGTCTTTCATCCTATAAGCATCCGGCGATAAAACAAACTCTTCGTCTACTTTTCCAGTCACGCTGTCTTTTTCTATAAAATGAAGATTATAGAAAGTGCGGTCTTTTTCATTGGAAGCTGAATCGTTTATATAGGTAACGGTATATTTTCCCAACCTCGTAGGAACTTCTTTCAGTAGGGTCAGGTTTTCCATCGGGTTTTCGGGATTCCTACCCGTAGGATCCTTGGCAAATGGAATAAACAAACCCGTCTTACTGTTATCACTAATCACCTTTTTATTTCCTGAAGAGATGAGCATTCCGCCTATTAACACAGCGAATCCCAGGTGGGAAATTGCAGCGCCGCCGGCTTTTAAATTCCATTTCAACACAGATTTGAGATAAGCGGCGTTGGCTACCAGCGAAAATATTGAAGCGAAAAGCGCCAGGTAAATTGCGCCCAAAAAGCCGGGCCCTTTTTTGGTATACTCAATGGGATAAAAAATGGCAAGCAAAATGGAGGCGGCTAATGAAATGCCTAATGGCCAGGATAATTTTTTTATTAAATATTGTTTTCCCGTATTTCTATATTTTAGAAACTGGGATGCTCCCGTCAGCAAGCCAATAATTACTGCAACCAGGACGAGCACTTTGTTATAAGCAAATTCACGGTCAGCAGGATCAGCCAGGTTGGTACCGAATATCTTATTGTATACCGGCAACGAGGTAATAGAAATAATGAATATGGCAGATAACAACAGCACCAGTGAACCAATAAACATCCAGAATTCACGCGAAGAAATATCTTCTTCTTTTTGAATGGAAGGAATCTTTTTGTAATTTCTGAAGAACATAAAAAATACCGGAACACTGATGGCTAACACATAAATTCCGATCAAAATATTCATGCTCATGCCCGCTTCAGTAAAAGCATGAACTGAAGTGTCGCCCAAAATTCCTGTACGGGTAAGGAACGTAGAATACAACACAAAAAGGTAAGAAAGAATTATAAAAAAATAAGATGCCCTTAACGCATTCTTTGTTGAATTATAAATCGCCATGCAATGCAATCCTGCCACCATTATCAGCCACGGAACAAGGGAAGCATTCTCAACCGGATCCCATGCCCAATAGCCTCCGAACGATAATGATTCATAGGCCCATTTTCCTCCCATCATAATACCGGTACCCAACACACAACCGCTGAACAAAGCCCACGGCAACGCCGGCTTCACCCATCCACCCCAATCTTTATCTGCTAAAGAAGAATAGGCAAACGCAATAGGAACAATCGTACTGGCAAATCCAAGGAATAAAATTGGCGGATGAATTACCATCCAGTAATTTCTTAACAGCACATTAAGGCCAACACCATCTTTAATATAAGTCAGGTAATCCGGCTGGGAAAAAATCGGTCCCATAAGTTCGTTTCTGGTAAGCACAAAGGGACTGCTGCCGATTTTGGTGTTAAAAATATAAATTCCGAGAATCATCATTACCAGCAAAAACTGCGCAGTATTGACGATCGTCATGACAGCCGCTTCTCTTTTTTTTGAAGTAAAGATCAGGATGGAACCAAGAACGCAATGCCATAAAGCCCAAAGGAGAAAGCTTCCCTCCTGCCCTTCCCATATACAGGCCAGCAGGTATTTTGGCTCTAACTCTTTTGAAGCATGCTTGTAGGCATAAAAATATTCAAAGTAATGATTGGAACATATATAATAGATACCGGCAAAAACAGTAAGTAAAGAAAATACCTGTATGAAAAATGAACCCCTTGCAAAATTGATCCACTTTCTTTTTTCCGGCTCCAGATCAATTTTGGAAGCCATAAAATACGAAATGGCTGAAACGATAGAGGCTACAAAGGCAAGTACGATGAAAAACTGGCCTACCTGACCAGGAATCAAATGTTCGTTCTCAAAAGTCATGTCAGGGTCTTAATATTGAGTAACCGTTTTTTCTAATTGTTGCTTGTCGTCTTTGTATTTGGAGGGGCATTTCAAAAGAATGTCATTACATTGAAAAACATCGCCTTCCATTTTCCCCTTCAATACTACACGCTCGCTTTGTTCAAGCTCTGCTGGTTTGGTATTATGATAAATCACTTGTGTGCTGTTGCCCAGGCTATCCACAGCATAAAAAGAAAGATAGTTAGGATCCTTTAATGCATCGTATTGAATCGGCTTCGATTTATCAAGCTTTGCAATGAGGTGAACATATTGTCCCTGCTTCTGTTTGGCAGAGCCAATCGTGTCGTATGTAGAAAAATCAACTGAATACATTAATAACGCTCCAATAGCAGCAGCTATAACAACTAAGATTACTATACTTGAAGTCTTCATTTGTGTGTGTGATTTGGATTCGCAAATTTAGTGAAAAATGAGACGCTAATTTGAATAAAAAAAATTGAAATGTATTGCAGGATTTTAAGCAACGCAAGGATGGCCAGTTGGCTGAAAAACACAGTAAAGCAATAAATATTGAATATTTACATCCTGGCTTTCCAAATTATCTCAGGCGCATTATTTTTCATTCCGAGGTATCTTGCCAGCACAAACAAATAATCACTAAGGCGGTTGAGGTATTTAAGTATCAGTTGTTCGACAGCGCCGTTGTTCTCCTGCAAATTTACCGTGCATCTTTCTGCCCTTCTGCAAACACAGCGTGCTACATGAGCGAAAGAAACCGCGGGGTGACCTCCGGGCAAAATGAAGTTTTTCATTACCGGCAATTCTTCCTGCATTTTATCAATTTCATTTTCCAACAATGCAACATCACTTTCATGCAGATCAGGCAGCGTCATCCTTGAATTTTTCTCCGGGTCGCACGCCAATTCAGCCCCAATGGTAAACAGCCTGTCCTGGATTTCTTTCAGAATATTTTTTGCATTTTCATCGTTTGAGAAATCTGACAGAAGCCCGATGTAAGAATTTAATTCATCTATCGTACCATACGCTTCAATCCTCGGATTATTTTTCAAAACTTTTGTTCCGCCCAGCAGACTTGTTTTGCCCATGTCTCCCGTTTTTGTATAAATTTTCATTGCCATAATTCATTCAAAATTTTAATAGTAGAAACCTCATTCTTCAAAGGATAAAAGTACAATCAAACTTTTGAAGGCGCTGACTATTCTTTGTTTATAAATTACTACTCAAGGTGTAAACTGCTTTGAAAAGCATACTGATAACAGGCCTCTTGGAGATGAAAAAAATAAAGAATGTTGGGAAAAATTTTCCGGAATTTTATTCAGCAGCTACCATATTCTTTTTGTGTAAATGATCGCTTTCAATTACGCCGTCTTTCAGGCGAATAATTCTATGCGCATATGCTGCAATATCTTCTTCGTGCGTTACTAAAATCACCGTATTTCCTTCAGACTGTATCTTATCAAAAATATGCATGATTTCAATTGAAGTTTTTGAATCAAGATTTCCTGTAGGCTCGTCTGCTAAAATAATGGAAGGATTATTTACCAGTGCCCGGGCTATAGCCACCCTTTGATTTTGGCCGCCGGACAATTCATTCGGCTTGTGATGGCTTCTATCTGCCAAACCAACCCTGTCAAGCATTTCAAGAGCCTGCGCTGTTCTTATTTTTTTTGAGGTGCCGTTATATATTAAAGGTAACGCCACGTTTTCGGCAGCCGTTAACCTGGGCAACAGGTTGAATTGTTGAAAAACAAAACCGATTTCTTTATTGCGCACATCTGCAAGATCATCGTCCTGCATTTTACTCACATCCTCGCCGTTTAAAATATATTTACCGGAAGAAGGAGAATCCAGGCATCCCAGGATGTTCATCAGGGTTGATTTTCCGCTCCCGCTTGGCCCCATCAGTGCTACGTATTCATTCTTAAACACCTCGAGCGAAATACCCTTCAGCACTTTTAACTCCTGCTTTCCGAGGTAATAGCTTTTCTTAATATTTTCTAATTGAATGATGGAGGACATATATATATAATGATATTATTTTGAAATTACCAGTAAACCTATAAATACGCTGATTTTATTTTCTGTAAAATAACTTACCATCTTCACTTCTTTATTACTTTCGGCACCTTAAAGAACTCATTGTCGTGCAGAGGCGCATTTTTAAAAACATCTTCTTTACTGATTTCTCCTTTCACCTCATCCTTCCTGAAAATATTTACGTTTTCGCTCATGTGCAACAAAGGTTCAACGCCGGAAGTGTCTAACTCATTTAGCTTATCAATGAAGCCAATCATTTTTTCGAGATCATTTTTTATGTCCTTCTTCTCAGATTCATCAAACTCAAGCCTGGAAAGATTTGCTAATTTTTCAATTAATGCATCATTTACCTTCATCCGGCAAATATAAATGGAATAATTATTTAATTTTTGTCGTTGGTATTCTGCATAGCCCCGCTCATCATTTTTTTGAAAGCATTTTATTTCACTTTTGGTACGTAAGCAGTTAAATCAAAATATAAAATCTGATTATCTTCGCCAACTTATGAAAATGGAGAAAGAAAAAGTAATGAGCGGCATCCGCCCAACGGGCTATCTTCACCTGGGAAATTATTTCGGTGCGATGCAGAATTATGTGAAGATGCAAGAGGATTATGAATGCTTTTTCATGGTAGCCGATTTGCATTCGCTTACAACCCATCCTGATACAAAAAATCTGAAAGCCAATGTGCATAGGGTTTTAGCAGAAAATATCGCCTGTGGTCTCGACCCTGAAAAAGTAGCTTTATATTGTCAGAGCCACCTGTATCAAACATCTGAGTTGTACCTATATCTGAACATGCTGGCCTACAAAGGAGAGCTTGAAAAAACGCCCACTTTTAAAGATAAAGTGCGCCAACATCCTGACAACGTGAATGCCGGATTACTTACTTACCCGGTACTGATGGCGGCAGATATTTTAATTCACCGCGCCAAATATGTGCCGGTAGGAAAAGACCAGGAACAACACCTGGAAATCGCGAGAAATTATGTGAACCGCTTTAATCATCGTTATTCGGAAGTTTTTCCTGAACCAGTCGCTTTTAATTTTAATCATAAATTGGTAAAGGTTCCATCGCTGGATGGTGGTGGAAAAATGAGCAAAAGTGAAAACCAAATGGCTACGCTTTATCTTTCGGATGAAGATGACGCCATCAGGAAAAAAATAATGAAAGCCAAAACAGACAGCGGGCCTACCGAAAATAATTCGCAAAAACCGGATTACATCGAAAACTTGTTTTTATTAATGAAACTTGTTAGCAAAGAAGATACGGTGAATCAGTTTGAGAAGCAATTTGACAACTGCACCATCAAGTATGGCGACATGAAAAAACAGCTTGCAGAAGATATGGTTCACTTTATTTCGCCTATTCGAAAAAAAGTAAATAAAATTTTGAGCGACGAAAGCTATTTGCAAAGGGTAATGAAACAAGGGGCTGAAAAAGCGAGTGCCAGCGCGGAAGCCACCATGAAAGAAGTGAGAAATGCGATGGGACTGAATTACTTTTAAAAGCTAGAAGCTAAAGCTTAAAGCTAAAAGCAACCAACTTATATTATTCTACAATTCAATTTATATTTACTTTTAAATCTCTGCCTGCCGGAGGGTATCACACTTGAAATAAAAAAAAGGAATTAAGGTATGGCCAAATCGAAAAAACCCAAACACATTGCAGTTGCCGGTAATATTGGAGCAGGAAAAACTACTTTGACTGAACTGTTGAGCAAACATTACAAGTGGATTCCACAGTTTGAAGATGTAGAACACAATCCTTATCTCAATGATTTTTATGAAGAAATGCCCCGGTGGAGTTTTAACCTGCAGATTTATTTTCTCAACAGCAGGCTGAATCAATTACTGGAAATACAGCGCGGCACCGAAACGGTAATCCAGGACAGGACAATATATGAAGATGCCAATATTTTTGCGCCCAATCTTCATGATATGGGCCTGATGACTAAGAGGGATTTCACCAATTATTATTCTTTTTTTGAAACTTTAAAATCCATGGTGAAGCCGCCGGATTTACTTATTTATCTCAATGCTTCTGTTCCTACACTTGTGGCACAAATTCAAAAGCGCGGACGAGAATATGAAGAAAATATCCGCCTCGATTACTTAAAAAAATTAAGCGACTATTACAATAAATGGATTGAATCTTACAACGAAGGTCCGCTCCTGATTGTGGACGCCGACAAAAATAAATTTGCTGAAGACGAAGAAGACCTCGGCATAATTATTAACCAGATTGATGCTCAATTGTATGGCTTATTTTGATGGAACTACTTCATCTGAATGATACCAGTAAAAGAATAAATAACCTGGTTTTATTTTTAGCGAAATAAATTTTATTAATTAAAGTACCTCACAGTGAATGTTCCATAAGGATTGAAAGGATTCTTTGTTTTATATCAGCTGTCAAACTTTTACCACCAATCAACATTGTTTTAGTTTCATAATTGACCATAAAAAACTCCTTTTCACTTATACCGCCAGTTGCTGAATCGGCAAAAAATTCCGGCGCATGAACCAGGTACCAGTCAGGATTAAAATTTTCCAATTCATTTTTTGAAGGCTGAGAAAACATATCTAACACAACTAAGTTTCCTGCAGGGTTTTCATTGATGCTCCTGATATTCATTTTTTGTGCGCCATCATTGATAATAAAAGCATCTCTTATCCATAGTTGCTTTTTGCCAAAGTGATCTATTATTTTTTGATAAAGCTGTAAAAAAATGGTGGATTCAATTGGCTTGTTGAAGTCATTCCATTCAACTGTATTTTCGGAGAGCGAATCTTTTACGACATATACAACGTCTGAAGTGGGATCATCGGCATTGGCGGTTTTTTCAACAGAGATTCCCTCCTCCTTTAAAGCGGCCTCATTCTTTTCCAGGCAATCTTTTAACAGGCTTTCACGCGATGATTGATAGGTAATATTTTCAGCAGCGGGCAACCCGGTAGAGAATAATACATTCATGGGCACTTTGAACATGGGGGGAACAGACATCAGCTTTTTAGAAACAAAGTTAACAAGCGTATTTTTGTTATGCTCATATCTCAGGATATATTATTCATGTATATTGCAGGCAATTTTCAAAATGTCGTTTGGCTATTTGAAACAAAGAATAAAAAGAATGCAGCATGAAATATTTACCCTTAAATCCCAAAATTTTTATTGACAACAGGAAGAGATTCATTGCGAAAATGGAAAAGAATTCTATTGCCATTTTTAACAGCAATGATGAACTGCCTATGAATGGCGATGCGCTGCATCCTTTTGTTCAGAACTCTGACCTGTTTTGGCTCTCAGGGATTGAGCAGGAAGATACCATGGTTATATTGTTTCCGGATAATCCTGATCCCCGGTTCAGGGAAGTATTGGTTTTAGTGAGGCCCAATGAATTAAAAGAAAAATGGAATGGCCATCAGCTCAGAACAAATGAAGGTGAAGCGATTTCGGGAATCAAAAAAATAATATGGTTAGACGAACTGGAAGGCATGCTGCAACCATGGATTCACCTCGCGGATACCATTTACCTTAACACAAATGAAAATGACCGGAAGGCAAGTGAAGTGCCGGTAAGAGATTATCGTTACGCTTCGTATATCCGTAACCGTTATCCTTTGCATAATTTAAAACGCTCTGCAAAAATCCTAAAGGAGTTGCGCGCTATAAAAACGCCGCTTGAAATTGAAGTGATGCAAAAAGCGATTGATATCACCGATAATACCTTCAGGCGTCTGCTCAAATTTATTAAACCAGGGGTAATGGAATATGAAATTGATGCTGAAATATGGCATTCGTTTCTTTCGCAGCGCGCTTCCGGACCGGCTTACGGCAGCATCATTGCCAGCGGCGACAGGGCAAGAACATTGCACTATGTAGAAAATAATCGGGAATGTAAAGACGGCGAACTCATATTAATGGATTTTGGCGCCCGCTATGGAAACTATTCAGCCGACCTTACGAGAGCAGTGCCTGTGAACGGAAAATTTTCTAAAAGGCAAAAGGAAGTTTATAACGCCTGTCTTGATTTGCATTATTACTGTGCTTCCATCTTAAAGCCCGGAATAACCATAAATGACTACACCGATAAAGTAGGAAATGAAGCGACCAAACTGTTTCAAAAAATTGGATTATTAAAACGGGAAGATATCAAAAATGAAGATCCGGAAAACAGAGCTTACAGAAAGTATTTGTATCATGGAATTTCTCATCACCTGGGCATAGATGTTCATGATGTAGGAACCAGGACTGAACCTATAAAGGCAGGCATGGTGCTCACTATTGAACCAGGCATTTATATTGAAGAAGAGCAAATGGGTATCAGAATAGAAGATAATTATTGGATTACAAAAAACGGGAATACAGATTTGATGAAAAATATTCCAAAAACCGTAGATGAAATTGAATCGCTAATGAAGTAGGATTTATGGACCACCGACTACCGACTACCGACCACCGAACGATATGAAACAAATTCCCAATCTTTTTACGCTTCTCAACCTGTTTGCCGGATGTCTGGCGATCGTTTTCGCCTTGCAAACCAATAGTGTAATTATTTATCTAAATGATCAATATGTAAGCAGTTTTAATATTCCTGAAAAGCTAAGCTGGGCTTCAATTTGCATTATCATAGCCGCCGTCATAGACTTCCTGGATGGCTTTGTGGCTAGATTACTTAAAGCCACCAGCGAAATGGGAAAACAGCTCGATTCGCTGAGCGATGTGGTTAGTTTTGGAGTGGCGCCTTCTGTAATATTGTACCAGCTATTGCGCTTTAGTTTTGCAAGAGAAGAAAACGGATTGGAAGTTTCGATGATATGGTTGCTGCCTGCATTTATTCTTGCCTGCGCTGCAGCTTATCGCCTTGCAAAATTCAATCTTGCTACGGACCAGAAATATTCTTTTAAAGGAGTGCCGGTACCAGCCGTAGGATTGTTGATTGCTTCCTTTCCGCTAATTCTGCACTTTAATTTTATTCCGGCTGTAAATAATATAATTATCAGCAAATGGTTTTTATATTTTTCAATCGTTGTATTGAGTTACCTGATGGTAAGCAATCTGCGTATGATGGCTTTAAAATTTTCGGATTACAAGCTGAAGAATAATTTATCCAAATTGATTTTACTGATTGTTGCAATTGTTGCTGCCTTATTTTTGCAATGGATTGCAGTTCCTGTTGTATTTGTTTTTTATATTTTACTATCACTAATCCAAAAAAAAGTTGAATGAATTTTTTAGCTGAAATAAAAATTATGCCTTTAAAAGAATTGCTTGATCCTCAGGGAAAAGCAGTATTAGGCGGACTTGCCAACCTCGGCATCAAGAATGTAGAAGACGTAAGAATTGGTAAACACATTCAGCTTTATGTGAATGCTGATTCTGCCGAAGAAGCCAAAGCGATTGCAGAAGAAGCGTCCAGAAAGCTCTTGGCAAACCAGGTAATGGAAGAGTTTACCGTCTCAATCAGCTAATTAGCCAATTAGCTGATTAGCCAATGAAAGAACTGGTTTATAATTGAACATTATCCATTAGCACATTACTAATCAGCACATCAGCACATTAATAAAATGCTTTATCTTGTTCCCTCTCCTATTGGCAACCTTGGCGATATTACCTTCAGAGCAATTGAAATTTTAAAATCCGTTGACCTGATCCTGGCAGAAGATACCCGCACTTCGGCTACGCTATTAAGGCATTACCAAATAGACAAGCCAACCTCCTCTTATCATCAACATAATGAGCATAAGATACTGCACCATCTGGTAACACAATTATCCGCAGGAAAAACCATGGCTTTGATAACAGATGCCGGAACACCCGGCATTAGCGATCCGGCTTTTTTGCTGGTAAGAGAATGTATCAAAAATAAAATTCAAGTTGAATGCCTGCCCGGCGCTACGGCTTTTGTTCCTGCTTTGGTGAACAGCGGATTGCCCATGAATACTTTTTGCTTTGAAGGATTTTTACCATTAAAAAAAGGACGGCAAACAGTGTTGAAGAAACTTGCGGAGGAAGAGCGGACCATGATTTTTTACGAAAGCCCGATGAGACTGTTAAAAACCTTAAACGATTTTATCCAATATTTTGGGCCCGGCCGTCAATGCTGCGTCAGCCGTGAATTAACCAAAATATTTGAGGAAAATAGGCGAGGAACTTTGCAGACCGTGCACGATCATTTTTATGAAAAAAATGTGAAAGGCGAGATTGTGATCGTTGTGGCAGGAAAAGAGAATAAATGATTACAGTAAGCCAACAAATAAACCCATATTATATTTTAGCAGAATCATGCTGCATAAGCTTTTGACTTACATATTCCTTGTACGAAATGACCATAATTTTACTTTCGAGCCAGCCATAATAATTAAAGTATAGAAAATATAAATTGGTCCCCGGATCGTTGCGGTATTTATCCAGTTGAACCAGGAATTGCGTTATTAATATTTTGCTCTTTCTTTTCGAAATAGTTCCTGACAATCGTTTTAGAAATAACATCAGCTCACGCTCAAAAGGCCGCAGTTTTTTCTTTGAATAGAGAAACTGGTAAGCAGCCTGCAAAGCGCTATCCAGCCGGATAAGCTCTTCCTGCTCATAAAGGATAAGCAAATGAAATAGCAACGAAAAATAAAGCACATCTTCACGTTTTATTTGCTGGTTTTGCTCTTTGATTCTTCGCAAAAGCCTTTCGGCATCATCCCATTTTTCCAAAACAAAATAAGAAATACAAACCGAAGAAAATACCGATAGCTGTTCAGGCGGCGGCAGTATCTCTGATGTAAATCTAAAAATGTCTTCCACCTCGTTGCTAATCAATTCTTCTACTTCACGATACTTGGCGGTTTTTAAATAAATTTTTAATTCAGTATTAAATTGAATGATTTTAAAATGCTTCAGATAAAAGGGGTTTACAAGATGCGGCTCTTTCAGCAATGTGTAGGCATTTAAATCCTCCCTGGCTTCAGCAATAATTTTGAAAATAAAATTATTATAACAAGTCGTATTGAACGAGCTGATGAAAAGCGCAGCATTCTCATTTATCAAGTGCGGATGCGATTTCCATAATTCTAAAATTCTACCGCAAGTCTCCGAGCACTCACAATTTTCATGAAGCATGTATTGGCACAAAGCCAGCGAATTGAAAAAGAACAATTTTATTAGCGGCCGCCTGATTTTTTCAATATCGGAATTTTGTAAAAGCGATTCTGCATTTTTAATTTCAACTAGTTCATCGTCGGTAATCGGAAGCCATGAGCGCGACGTCATGTTTCGTATTTTTTCATACAGCAGCCGATGCTCGGCAAATAATTTTTGTGCATGTATCGCTTCTTCCAGCCCGGCGAAAAGCATTTCTGACTGATCCTTAAATTGCTTGTAATCTTTATTCTCCAACACGCGGTTTCTGAGATGGAGAAATAAAACCATGAAATGATACTTTTCGTACTTTTCTGCCAGGTGAATCGCTTTTCCGCAAAGCTTAAGTGCCAGTTGCATCAATCCTCTTTCATAAAGCATCCGTATTTGATCCTGCAAAAAATACAATTGCGTATCTATGGTTTTATTTTTTTCTTTAAATACAATGGCATTCAGAATATCATTATACAAATAATTCTTAATCCCCGAGAAATGAGTCCTGTTTTCTATGCCCAGGGCATTGCACAATTTTTCTTCATTATGGTTGTCACTTTCATCTATCAGCTTAAAGAGTTTGATATGCAAGGAGGCGTTTTGATCAGAATGTCGTTTGGCAAGCTTGGTATAATATGCTTTTTCGTTGCTGCTTAAACCTTTTACCAGCATAAAAATGTCAGGGCTATTTCTGGATTCTTTCATTCGTGTAGAAAAGCGCGTTTAGAATAAAGTGTAAGTTGGAATTTGAATTCTAAAAATAGCACTTTTTAATTAGACTGATTTCAACTTAAAATTTTGCGATTTCGCAGTAAAACAGCCGCTTTTAGCCATCTTCAAATACTAAAAAAAAGAACAAAATCTAATTGCTCAGGACCATGTATCTGGATAATTTTATCGGGTAAAGAACGTATTGCCTTAAGCCCGGAATGTCTTCTTTCAAAATTCAAAGCTCAAGTTAACTCAAAGTCGTACGCAAATGTCCAATTCACTACCCTGTTAATTAATAAGAAAATGAAAGATCCAACTGATTCAGATACACATTTTGAAGATGAAATATTAAACAGATTAAATATTATCATCGAAAAGAAAGCAGGCTTTAAAAATAATCTTTTGAACAAGGAGGACTATTTTTTCAACAATTTTCTCCCCGATATGAAAAACTCCCTTGACAGGGAAACGCTGCTCTATGTTTGTTTTTTGGTTAAAAAGTATAACGTTGTGCTCGATCACTTGAGAAATAACAATTTTGAACTCGCTGAAATTTATCTTTCTGAAATTGACTCGATATTTTCATACGAACCTACGGTGCCGAATCTGATAATAAAAACAGTGGCCAATAATGTGATGGCTTACAAGGCCTACAAATATGGAAGGAATGAAGATGTTTTAAATTTGCTGATAAGCTCGCTGGAAATAGATTGCATGCTCGAAGAAGAAGGATTTGCCTTCATGCATTTTCACAAAATACAAACGCTCCACAACATTGCCCGTAATCATCTGAAGCAAAATTTAAAGTCCGGGGTCAATTTATCTCTTGAATTAATGAAATATTTGTCAACACGCCAGGGTGATTTCAGATTAGGCAAATTTGTGCTGTTGCAGGAGAAGAATGAGCTTTCAGCAGATCTGTGCAGAAAGCTATTCCTGCAGATATTTAACGATCTGATTTTTCATTTTGTAAAATTTGACGATAGCAACGATACGTATTTCCTGGAAATCTACAGAAGAAATCTAAGCGCCATTAGCCAAAAAGAAAAGTATCTTAATTTTATAGAAGAATGGCTGAACATCGTAGTACAATTGGATAAAAACGCCGGAGTAAATAATCTTTCATCCATTACTAAATTTTTAAAACATTATAGCGACAGGTTAGCCTGTCTTAGTGTTTTTTTAATAAAAAAACTGCTTTCCATTTATCCCTCAGAAATGGAAGCCAGCAAGAGACTCAGGTCGAATCTAAAAAATTATGGATTTAGCATCTAATGCGAGACCTGACGTAAGAAATTTATCCATATTCTGAATATTTATAATACTTTTGTCCTAGCGTATTTTAGCCATTATGAAAAGAGAGGTAGGCCTGCGGAATAAGACTTTCGTGCAAAGCCTCTGCAAGACAGTGAGATTGAAAGTTCGAACACGAAACACTGCATATACAATTGAGATTAAATGCCACACACCTTCAAATTCCTTTGACCGGGTGCGCCACCGGAACAACCGTAGCTGAAGTCGACACAGAGCAAAAAGCTATGAATCTGATATAACCTGTCCAGAACCTTCGTTGATAAAAAAAATCCCTTGTCACACAAGCAGACGAGTTGAAGTAACTACTGCCTAGTTCAGCATGCAATCATCTGGATTATGAAAGTTGACAATTCACATTAATTGCCATACTCATTGCCACTATTGAATTTCAAAAAAATAAGGAATATGAAACAAGTATCAAGCAAACTTATGTTGCTCTTTATTTTGGCACTTTGCATTAATCAAACCAATGCGCAAATTTTAAAAAAAATCAGGCAAAGTGCCCGGGACATACAAGACGCGGCACGGCAAGTTACTAACACAGCTAACGAAGTAACGACCACAGTAAAGGCAGCAAAAGAATTAAAAAAAAGCTGGACAAAAGACACCTCCAGCAACATACATTACAATCAAATTCCGGACTATAGAAATCGCGAAGAAGTTAATATCAGCAAAAAACAAAAGTTATCAGTGGAGAATGGTGAATTCGTTAACCTGACCTGGAGCCCGGTAACTAAATTCGATAATCAAATTTTTCCATCTTTTATAATTGGATGGGCAAATTATAAAGGGCAAAAGGAGGAAGATATGGGCAGTTCTTTAGGTTTTAAAATAAATACCCCCCTTTCAAATGTGGTGTTGAAATGGGAAATTGAATGTGCAGATAAAAGCTTTTTTTCTATTGACAGCGGCTACATAAACTGCGACTTATTAAAATCAGGCAACTTTTTTCTGCCCAAGATAGACTGGAATTACCGGTCTTTGGTAAAACATCAATCAAATGCACCAGTAAATTTATATTTCCGTTTGACAGACCCTAACACAGGTTCAAAAGTTGAAAAATTGGTTAGTATAAATCTCAGGAGCATTGACGATTGCTTACTGTCGTACAACGGAACAAAATTTCAGTATTTATTTGCAACCTACGTAAACGAAGACAACCCTGAAATAGACCAGATTCTAAAGGATATGCTGAATACTAAAATGATCGATGCAATTGTGGGCTATCAAATGGGGCCTTCTTTTGTTGATTTGCAAGTGGCAGCTTTATGGAGAGTATTACACGAAAAAGGTTTCCAGTACAGCAGTATTACAGACAATTCAGGCAATGGCCAGGAAGGAGTTTTTTCACAAACGGTGAGAACCTTTGACAAATCATTAAAAACGAGCCAGGCCAATTGTGTAGACGGCACTGTTTTGTTCGCCTCCATATTGAAAAAAATGGGAATACGCCCAATTTTAATAGTCGTTCCCGGGCATTGCTTTCTTGGATATTATACAGATGACACCACAACGACAAACATCAGTTTTTTAGAAACTACCTTGATGTCAAGTACAACATTTCTTACCAATCCTAAAGCAAGCGTTCAAAAGTATAATGATATATTAACCAAAACAGTCCCAAAAGGTGTTAAGCTAAGTGAATTGAACAAAGCATACTTTTTAGAGTTTTTAAATGCAAAAGTGGTAGGCTTGAGTACGTTCAATAGCAAAACGGAAAAATATGGTTCGAAGTACGTATCCTTATTAGACGTAAATGAATTGAGGAAATATATAAAACCAATTCCGACCTACGATCAATAACATTTTGCCCAACTATTGACGTAATTGTCTTCGGCATATCGCAACGTCATAAGCCTCTATTTTCCATTTTTGTAAACGAAAATAATTTCCGATGGCAACCATTAGATAAACAAGTTCGGATCAACCGCATTGTTTAAAGACCGATTCGTTTCTGCACAGCGATTTGGGACTCGATCAATCGCTCTTTTAGCCATTATCTGCTACACAGCTCGTTCTGCCCTCAATTTCACTTTTTTATAATTTCATTTTTACCGATTTTTACAGCTTTTATTTTAAAGCCGTCGTAATGGTAAAAAGATTTTTCGTTCTTATTATTCTGAATTTTTCGTTTCAATTGTTTTTAAGCGCTCAGCCAGACCGCTGGCAGCAAAGGGTAAAATACAATTTGAATGTGGACCTGAATGTAACTACCAATCTTCTTACCGGCACGGAAAAGCTGGAATATTTCAACAACTCACCCGATCAATTATCAAAAGTATATTTTCATTTATACTGGAATGCTTTTCAGCCAGGTAGCGAAATGGATGTAAGAAGCAGGGAACTTGGAAAAACTTTGATTAACGGACGCCGTGATTGGGACGATAGAGTAAAAGACCGCATTTCAAAACTGGACTCGTCACAAATCGGTTTTCAAAGAATAAAATCGTTAAAGATGAATGGCGTAGAGCAACCAACGGTGTTGCACGGCACCATTCTGGAAGTAGACTTGCAGAAGCCCATTGATGCAAAATCGAAAGCAACTTTTGATATAGCTTTCGATGCGCAGGTACCGGTTCAAATCAGGAGAAGCGGCAGAGATAATGCAGAAGGCGTTCGCTATAGCATGAGCCAATGGTATCCAAAATTGTGCGAATATGATTACGAAGGCTGGCATACGCCGCAGTATGTTGCCCGCGAGTTTTATGGCGTTTGGGGCGATTATGATGTTTCTATTAAAATAGATAAGTCGTATAAAATCGGTGCAACCGGTGTTTTAAAAAATGCCGGCGAAATCGGATGGGGATACGACAAGCCGGGAACTTCCTTAAAAAATATTTCCTCTTCTAAAAGAACGTGGCATTTTGTTGGTGAAAATATTCACGATTTCGTGTGGGCCGCCGACCCTACTTACGAGCATATCGTCAAAAGCGTGGATGGCGTCACTATCAATGTGATTTATAAAAAATCGGATTCGCTGGAAAAAGCATGGCAAAATGTTGCTGACGCGGCTGTAACTGTGCTGCCCTATATGGAAAAACGCTTTGGTAAATATGCCTATCCTCAATATTCCTTTATCCAGGGCGGCGATGGCGGAATGGAATATCCTATGGCTACGTTGATAAAAGGTCCGGGACTGGGAACAGTTTTCCATGAGTGGATGCATAGCTGGTACCAGATGATGCTTGGCTCAAATGAAAATGAACACCCCTGGATGGACGAAGGATTTGCGAGTTATGCCGAAGGGGAAGTATATTCTTATTACCGACAGGCAAAGGGATTGAAAGAACCGGAAGCGCTTCCTGTTAGCCATGCCGGCGCTTACAGGGGATATTATTATTTAATGAAAACAGGGCTTGCAGAACCGATGACAACCAATTCTGATCATTACAACACCAATTTAGCTTATGAAATCAACGCGTATTCCAAAGGTGAAATTTTATTGGAACAGTTGGGATATATCGTTAGCGATTCGGTGCGCGACAAAATTTTGCTGCAATATTACAAACTGTGGCGATTTAAACATCCCAATCCGAATGACTTCTTTAAAATAGCGCAGGACGTAAGTGGCATTCAATTAGGATGGTACAAAGAATATTGGCTGAATACGATTAAAACAATCGATTATAGCATCGACAGCCTTTGGGAAGATGGTAGCGTCACAAAAATCAGGTTGAGAAGAATCGGCGAAATGCCTATGCCTGTTGACCTACAGCTTACGTTTAAAGACAGCACCAAAGAAACCCATTATATCCCGATGGACATGATGCTGGCAGGAAAGCCTGCGGAAAACACGGAGAAAAGATTTATTCATAAAGAATGGAATTGGACTAATCCGACGTACATAGTTGAATTTAACCATCCCTTAAGCCAGCTGATAAAAGCAGAAATTGATCCATCGAAAAGAATGGCAGATGTAAACCAGGACAACAATGTATTGAAATTAAACTGGTGATTCCTTAAAAATAAATTCCTGTTTTTTTGTTGCTTTACTGTGTTGCTACAATTTAAGACAGCAATAACTAATCAGCAATTCAGTTGCCGGCAAACTGAAATAATCTTAACTATCTTTGACCACAATTTTTTAATGAATGGACATACTGAATGAAATCAATGATGCGATACGATATATACAGTCAAAGTGTGCCACAAAACCCGTTGCCGGAATAGTGCTGGGAAGCGGGTTAGGAAGCTTTGTGGATGAAATAGATATCGAATGCGAAATACCATACAACGACATTCCGTATTTCCCGGTCAGCACGGTAAAAGGCCACAACAGCAAATTAATTTTTGGTAGCCTCGGTGGAAAAAACATAGTGGCAATGGCCGGAAGATTTCACTATTATGAAGGTTATTCCACCAGTGAAGTAGTTTTTCCGATAAGGGTTCTTAAATTTCTGGGCATCCAAAACCTGCTACTTAGTAATGCGGCAGGTGGTATCAATCCCGGTTTAAAAGTTGGAGACTTGATGATAATCCGTGACCATATCAGTTTGCTTACCATTAATCCTTTAATAGGAAAAAATGAAGAGGTATTCGGCGAACGATTTCCTGATATGAGCGAGCCCTACAAAAATGATTTGATATTGAAAGCAAAGAAAATCGCCGCGCTGGAAAACATTGATATAAAAGAAGGCGTATACGTGGGCGTAACAGGGCCTTCCTTCGAAACAAGATCTGAATATAAAATGTTGCATATTCTCGGAGGCGATGCCGTAGGGATGAGCACCGTGCAGGAAGTGATTGCCGCAGTGCACCTCGGTTTACCCGTTTTTGCAATGAGCGTCATCACGGATGTGGGCATAAGGGAAGAAGAAAATACAATTACTCATGAAGAAGTGTTGCGGGCCGCTAAGGAAGCCGAACCGAAGTTGACCCTTATCTTTAAACAGATGATAGCAGCGTTATAAGCATTCTTATAAAATGGCTACTTTACCCAAAATATTTAATAACTACCCTGTTTTAAAAAAAATATTCATCCTGGCAGGGCTGATATTTTGCATTGAATATTGTTGTGGCCAGATTCCAAATTTGAGAAGAGGAAACCCGATGGGAGGCTTTAGGAATATGAGCGGCAATTCATCAAGCTCTGACACCATCGCCTTTGAGCACCGCGATGATTTAAAGGATTCTATCACCATTTATTATTTTCATCTCAATTCACTGGTAAGGGAATATCTCGATTCGTCGATAAATGATTTTGGTGAAGTTTTCACGGTCCCTGCCGGCTACGTAACTCTTGGAAATAATGGCAATGCAGCTTATCCCATCTTATTCTCGCCGATTCTCGATGCCGGCTGGGATGCAGGTTTTCATGCGTTTGATTTATACAAATTCACGTTGGACAATACACGATTTTACCAGACTACCAAACCTTACACTCAATTAGGATACTATTTGGGATCGGGAAAACAGCAGGTAGTAAAAGTATTGCAAACTCAAAATATAAAACCGAATTGGAATGCCGGCCTTGATTACCAGTTAATTTCTTCGCCGGGCACCTTTCAAACCCAAAACACCAATGACAACAGCTACCGCCTTTTCTCAAATTACCGGGGAAAAAGAAAAAGATATGGCGCGTATCTGGTGTTGTTAGGCAACAAGCTAAATTCATCCGAAAACGGTGGTATCACAGCAGACTCATCCCTCCATGATAAGCATAACAACCGGCGGCTCGCGGTGCCAGTAAATCTTGGCGGCGACAATCCGAGCCCAAACATTTTTTCTACCACCATTAATACAGGAAACCTTTATTCAAATTTCACTGCCTTTTTCAGGCAGACTTACGACCTCGGCAAAAAAGATTCAATCGCAGTAAACGACAGCACGACAGAATATTTGTTCTATCCCAAAGTGAGATTTCAACACACCATAAATTATTCCTCTTACAAATACCAGTTCCAGGACACGCTGTCTGATTTCAATTTTGGAAAAGCAGATTCCGCCTTTTTTAAAGAACATTACGATACCGCCATCAGCGCCAAAAACGGGATAAATTTTAAGGTGCAAGACAGGTGGAAATTTGTTTCAAATGATTTTGCCATCACCCAATTTCCCGATACAAAAAATCTGGGCCAATTTATACAGGCAGGCCTGCGGCTGGAAAATTTTTCAGGCTATTTTGAATCGGGCAAGAAGAATTTTTTCAATGTGGTGCTGCATGGTGAATACCGTAACAAAACACGAAACCGGAAATGGGACGCCAATCTTCAAGGTGAATTTTATGCTGCCGGGCTTAATGCCGCTGATTTCAACGTGTATGGCTCCCTGACAAGAACCCTTAATAAAAAACTGGGAGACATCCAGGTCAGTTTTCAGAACGTAAACCGCTCCCCTTCTTATATTTACGAAGGCAATTCTTCCTTCAATTTTGGTAACAATCTTAATACAAAAAAAGAAAACATCACCGTGCTTACGGCTCTGGCGGCCAATCCCCGCTTTTCATTGATGGCAAGAAATATTTCAATCGCCAACTATACTTATTTTAAAAATTTTTACCAGACTGACCAATATAACGGTCTGGTAAACATTACCCAGTTTACCGCATCTACACATGCTAAAATCATCGGCCATCTCAATCTCTACAGCGATTTTATTGTGCAGCAAACCGCCGGAAATAACCCGGTAAGAGTTCCGCTTTTTTATACAAGGCAGCGGTTAGCTTTCGAAGGCAATTTTTTCAAAAATTTACACCTCAGCACCGGCCTGGATGTAAATTATAACACACCGTATAAAGCCTATAATTATTCGCCGGTGATGGGAAAATTTTTTCCGCAGGATAGTGTAACCATAAGCAATCTGCCGCAGATAAACGCATTTTTTGACTTTAGAATCAAATCTCTTTTTGCGTTTATCAGGGCAGAAAACTTAAATACCATAACAGTTCAGCCCAACTTTGGATTCACCAACAACAGCTTTGCAGCGCCTTTATATCCCTTGCCTGGGCTGGTTATCAGGTTTGGCGTTAAATGGGGATTTGTGAATTAATTTTAATTTTACATTTCCATTTAATATTTCTCAAAAGCCTGTTTTAAGAAAATGCAGTTAAGAACGATAGTAAATAAAGACAATGCTGCCATTGCAAAAATTATCCGCAGTTCCCTGGAAGAATTTAATGCGGTAAAAAAAGGAACCGTGTATTTTGATGAAAGTACCGACCATCTCAGCGATTTATTTTCCGAAAAACGGTCTGCTTATTTTGTAATTGAAACAAATAATGAAATTGCAGGCGGAGCCGGGATTTTTCCTACAGAAGGTTTACCGCCGGACACCTGCGAACTGGTAAAAATGTATGTGGCGAATAAGTTCAGAGGTAACGGCTATGGACAAACGCTTTTGGACAAATGCATCCAGGAGGCAAGAAAATATGGCTTTTTAAAAATGTATATTGAAACGATGCCTGAATTGTCCAATGCGATTCAGATGTACAAAAAGAATGGATTTCAATATATCTCTCATCCTTTAGGCAATAGCGGGCACACCGGTTGTGATGTGTGGATGATGAAAACTCTTTCAGAAATAAATTATTGATTTAAAACACTCATTTTATGCAAACTATTCTCGGTGCCGGTGGCGCCATCGGAACGCCACTCGCGAAAGAACTAACAAAATATACCGACAGGATAAGGCTTGTTTCCCGCAATCCTAAAAAAGTAAATGAACAGGATGAGCTTTTTATCGCAAACCTTACTGATAAACAGAAGGTAGATGAAGCGGTAAATGGTTCAGATGTGGTTTACTTAACTGCAGGCCTGGAATACAAAATAAAAATATGGCAAAAAGATTGGCCTGCTATCATGCAAAACACGATTGACGCCTGTATTCATCACCAGGCACGGCTTGTCTTTTTTGACAATGTGTATGCGTATGCGCCCGATGAAATACCCCACATGACTGAAAACTCCCGTATCGCACCGCAATCTGAAAAAGGAAAAGTGCGCGCCGCGTTGTTGGAAATGATTTTCGACGCCATTAAAACCAGGGGATTAAAAGCGCTGATAGCGCGAAGTGCAGATTTTTATGGCCCCGGCGTAAAAACAGGCTTTTTAAACCTGTTGGTAATCGACAAATTTAAAAAGAAGCAAAAAGCGATGTGGCAATCAGGCGCCGTTTTTATTCATTCTTTCACCTACACGCCTGATGCCGCAAAGGCAGTGGCCTTGCTCGGAAACACTGATGATGCCTACAACCAAACATGGCATTTGCCTACCTCGTCACAAAAATGGACAGGAAAAGATTTTATCAATTTCATTGCAGAAAAATATGGAACGAAGCCAAACTATTTTGTTCTCTCAAAAACTATAATCGGCTTGATGAGTCTTTTTTCAGGGATGATGAAAGAACTGAAAGAAATGCAATATCAAAATGACCGCGATTATTTTTTTGACAGCTCTAAATTTGAAAAAAGATTTTCTGTGATGCCCACCAGCTATGAAAACGGACTGGCGGAAGTGATAAATAATCCTGGTTAATTTTAGTCCATCTGAAATATTTTTTGTATCAGATTAATACACTCACTGTATCAAAACCGGACAGTTACTATTTTTCTCATTGCATAAATGACTGAAAATTAACAGGAAAATACATGGCATTAAATTTCTTGGCGTAAGGAAGAACATAAGGTTGTCAGACTGGCCACTTTTAATTTTTTGACATGATTAAGAATTATATAAAGATTGCCTTCAGAAATCTGCGGAAATATAAGTTTATTTCATTCATCAATATCTTCGGACTTACCATCGGCCTTACCTGTTGCCTGCTGATTACCACCTATGTAATTAATGAATTGAGCTATGACCGGTATAATAAAAACGCTGAAAATATTTACCGCGTTACACGAAGTTTCAATAATTCAGAAGGCGTAGTCTCATTAAGATTGAGCACCGTCTCTCCCCCATTCGGATATTATTTCCCGACAGATTTTCCGGAGATAAAAAAGATGACGCGACTGCTGAATATTGGTACGCTCCCATTTAAATACGAGGATAAGATTATTGCTGAGACAAATGTTTATGTGGCAGACAGCAATCTTTTTAAAGTATTTACCTTGAAAGTGCTGGAAGGAAATCCCGCAACGGCGCTGCAAGATCCGTATAGTATGATGCTTACGAAAGAAGTAGCTGAAAAATATTTTGGCAATGAAGACCCAATGAACAAAATGATAAGGGTTAACAACCAGTTTGATGTAAAAGTGACTGGCATCTTTGACGGCTTTCCTCAAAATTCTTTCATGCACCCGGACGTATTAATTTCTTTCAGCACACTAAATGATTCGACTATTTACGGGGCGGAAAACCTCCGAACCAACTGGGGCAATAATTCATTTTTTACTTTTATTGAACTGCCCGAACATTATGATCCGCAAAAAATGATAGCGCGCTTCCCGGAGTTTCTTGACAAGAGAATGACCGGGCAATATGGCGCCAATCAACCATCAAAATTCACTAAGCTGGGCCTGCAGAAACTTACAGATATACATTTGCATTCCCACACTGATTACGAAGCCGAAGCAAATGGCGACATCAAAAGAGTATATGTTTTTTCTGCCATCGCCTTATTTATTCTGCTGATAGCCTGCATTAATTATATGAACCTCTCCACTGCGCGGTCGGCATTGCGGGCAAAAGAAATTGGCATCCGGAAAGTGGTTGGCGCGCGCAAAAAAGAATTGATTTTCCAGTTCCTGAGCGAATCAGTTATTATTACCTGGATTGCCATTGCGCTTGCTTTTCTATTTCTGTATTTCACTTTGCCATGGCTTAACAACGTAACAGGGCAACAGCTTTCTATAAACATCTTGTTGAAATGGCAGATTCTGGTGCCATTGTTTATTACGCCATTTGTAGTCGGATTGTTGTCCGGCATGTATCCTGCTATTTTCATGTCTTCATTTCAACCGGTAAAAACACTGAAAGGTGTATTTAGGTCGGCGGGCGGAAATATTTCATTCCGTAAAGTGTTGGTGATAGCGCAGTTCACCATTTCTATCGTACTTATTATTACAACAATAATTGTGTTTCAACAATTGCGCTTTATGCAACACGCTTCATTAGGATATAATAAAGAGCATATCATTACGCTGCCGTATTACAACTCTTTAAACTCAAGCTATGATGCTTTCAGAAACGATCTGTTGCAAAACCATAATATTAAAGAAGTTTGCCGCTCTTCACGCATTCCAACAGGCAGGCTACTTGATGCAAGCGGCGCATCAACGATGGTGGGCGATTCTATGCAGCCGGTGACTGCGGATATTAAATTCGTGTCTGCGGATTATGATTTTATTCCTGCTTATGGAATTAATATGGTAGCGGGCAGAAATTTTTCACGGTCTTTCAGCATGGATACTTCCAATTTCATTTTAAACGAGTCGGCAGTGAAAGCCATCGGCTGGAAAAAGCCGCAGGACGCTATTGGAAAGAACTTCGCGTACGGAGGCGCTAAGGGAAAAGTAGTAGGCGTAATGGCAGATTTTCATTTTGAATCATTGCAGCATGAAATTGTTCCCATGATTTTGTTGAACCGGCCGGCAACACAAAATACTTCCGCATTCAACAATCTGTCGGTCAAACTGGCTGGCAACGATCCAAAGGAAGCGTTGGCATCAGTAGAAAAAGTATGGAAAAAATATCTTCCTGAATTTCCTTATCAATTTACCTTCCTCGATGATAATTACAACAAGCTTTATCAAAGCGAACAAAGGCAGGAAACACTTTTTACCACCTTCTCTTTTATTGCCATCCTGATTGCCTGCCTGGGTTTATTTGGCTTATCGGCATTTGAAATTACTCAAAGAGTAAAGGAGATTGGCATCAGAAAAATTCTGGGCGCAAAAGTAAGTTCCATAGTAGCCTTATTGTCAAAAGATTTTTTAAAGCTTGTTTTGATAGCAACCATCATCGCATTCCCGATAGCGTGGTATGCTATCTCGCAATGGTTGCAGGGCTTCGCTTACCGCGTGACGATACAATGGTGGGTATTCGTTATAGCGGCGGTACTCGCAGCGGTTGTAGCCCTTGTTACGATCAGCTTCCAGGCCATCAAAGCCGCTATGGCAAACCCTGTGGATAGTCTGCGCAGCGAATGATTAGCTAATGTGATGATTAGCTAATTTGCTGATGAGAAAATATGAAAATTGGAAAATGATAATTCACATTATTTGTTGGTTTACTGGTAGAAGTCACGAAATACAATGGTAAAAAAATGAAGCAAGGGATGTTTGGCTTGTAACTTTTTTCGGTAGGCAAACGTTGTAATGAAATCAGCATTTTTTGCTCACAAAAAATGATTTCAACAAAATTCAAAAAACAAAAAATCTTTTCAAAATGAAATTCAGCATTTTAAAAATCTTTATGGCAGGTTTTATAATCCTTGCCGCTCAGGCGTCATGGGCTCAAACCGCCACTTCCGTTGCGCCTTTTACCAAAGTGATCATCAGCCCAAACATACAGGTCACTTTTGTGGAAGGAAATAAGGAAAGTGTTACCGTAGAAAAATCCACGGTGAGCTCCGACAAAATCCACATCGAGGTAAACGACAATACGCTTCGCATTTATCTTGACGGGCAAAAAGATTTCCCAAAAAATAAAACCACTTATGAAGACGGCCGCAAAGAAAAAGAATCGCTTTACAAAGGCACCGTCGTTACGGCTACCGTGGTTTACAAAATGCTGAACAGCCTTTCTATCCGCGGAGAAGAAACCCAGTTATTGAAAAGCCCGGTGGAAGCTGATAAATTTAAATTAACGGTGTACGGTGAATCACATGTGATTTTTGAAAAGGTAGATTTTAACCAGCTACAAGCTGTTTTGTACGGCGAAAGTGAAATTGATATTAAATCAGGAAGCATTCGCGACCAGCGCTACACTGCCTATGGCGAGAGCAAAATAAATGCATTGGGGATTGATAATAAAACCACTAAAATTACAGCCTATGGCGAATCTACTTTTCGTATCCATTCCGATGAGGCTATCAGGCTTACCGCCTTTGGCGATGCAGATGTGGCCTACAAAGGAAAAGCTTCAGTGGAAAAGGGATTAACCATTGGCGATACACACATCAGCAGAATTGATTAAGCATTTTCGAAAATAAAAATCCTGTTTATTTAATCGTTTACTGTCCATCAAAAAACCCTTATGCTAAAAAGCTATTTCAAAATCGGCTGGCGCAACCTGGTTCAAAATAAAGTGTATTCGCTCATTAATATTTTAGGTCTTGCTACGGGCATGGCTGTAGCAATCCTGATTGCATTTTGGATAAAAGATGAGCTCTCTTATAACCATTATCATAAAAATCATCACCGGCTTGCCCAGGTAATGACCACTTTTATTGATAATGATGGATCAATGGAGACCGGCGAAGCAGTGTGCATGCCCATCGGCAATGAATTGCGCACCAAATATGGAAGCGATTTTAAAAATGTTTCAATGGCTTCCTGGAATTTTGGCCACATCCTCGCCGTGGGCGAAAAGAAAATTTCTGAACAGGGCATGTGGGTGGAGGCGAACTTTCCAAAGATGTTTTCGTTAAATATGCTGCAGGGTAACATCAATGCTTTAAGCGATCCTTCATCCATTTTATTAAGTGAAAAACTGGCAAAAACTTTATTCGGCAATGATAATGCACTGAATAAAATGATAAAGCTCGACAATAAGGAAAGCTATAAGGTAGCAGGCGTTTTTGAAGATTTGCCACGTAACACTTCCTTATATGATGCGAAGTATTTTTTGTCATGGAAAAAATACGTCACCACACAGGAGTGGCTCAAAAATGCTGCTACCCAATGGAACAATCACTCGTTTCAGGCTTATGTGCAGGTGGCAGATAATGTGGATATGGACAAAGAAACAGAGAAAATTAAAAATGTGGTGATGGCACATAAAACTGCTGCCCGTGAAGGAAAGGAGCAGGCAGTGTTATTCCCGATGGACAAGTGGAGATTATACAGTGATTTTACCAATGGAAAATCTTCTGGCGGACGCATACAATTCATTTGGCTTTTTTCAATTATTGGCGTATTCGTGATTCTGCTTGCCTGCATCAATTTTATGAATCTTTCTACAGCGCGCAGCGAAAAAAGAGCCAAGGAAGTGGGCATCCGCAAAACTGTGGGCTCAGTGCGCAGCCAATTGATCGGCCAGTTCCTGAGCGAATCCGTGCTGATTGCTTTTATTTCATTCCTGTTTTCCATATTACTGGCGCTTTTGTTATTGCCCTTATTCAATAAGCTATCCGACAAATCTATTGACCTGCCCTGGCAGGATCCGGTTTTCTGGCTGCTGGCATTGGCTTTTACATTCATCACCGGGATTATTTCCGGGAGCTATCCCGCATTTTATCTTTCCAAATTTGACCCTATAAAAGTGTTGAAAGGAACTTTTCGTGCAGGAAAGTTTGCATCACTTCCCAGGAAAGTTTTGGTGGTGGTGCAATTCACGTTTTCCATCGCATTAATTATTGGCACCATCATCGTATTTAAGCAAATTCAATTTGCTAAAAACAGGCCCGTAAATTACAGGGCAGAAGGCCTGATTTCTGTTGATATGTCCACGCCTGATCTGTATGGCCACTATGATGCGCTCCGCAGTGATCTGCTTGCCACGGGCGCTGTGGATAATATGGCGGAATCTTCAAGCCCGACTACTGCCGTGTATTCGAACCAGATTGGGTTTGACTGGCAGGGAAAAGATCCCAGCACGCTACCGGCATTCGGTACTATTTGGGTTACCACTGATTTTGGAAAAACCATTGGCTGGAAAATAAAAGAAGGACGGGATTTTTCAAAAGATTTTATTACCGACAGCACAGCTATGATATTAAATGAATCGGCCGTAAAGCTGGTAGGAATGAAGAAGGATATCGTGGGCCAGACTATCACCTTCAATGATAAAAAATACCATGTGGTGGGCGTAGTAAAAGATATGATTATGGAATCGCCATACAAGCCGGTAACGCCCACGATTTTTATGTGCAATCCGGAGAATGTAGGCATTGTAACGGTAGCCATCAAAAAAGCGGTTCCTGTAGCAGATGCATTAAATAAAATCGAAGCCGTATTTAAAAAATATAATCCCGGCGCTCCATTCGACTTTAAATTTAATGACGAGGTGTATGCGAAAAAGTTTGACGATCAGCAGCGCCTGGGCAAACTGGCAACGTTCTTCACTATTTTAGCCACTTTCATTTCGTGCCTTGGATTATTTGGCCTGGCATCATTCGTGGCCGAGCAGCGCAAAAAAGAAATCGGCGTACGAAAGGTGTTAGGCGCTTCGGTATACAATCTCTGGCGGATGCTTTCCAAAGAATTTGCCTTGCTGGTATTTATTTCCTGCTTCATCGCCATACCGCTGGCATGGTATTATTTACATAGCTGGTTGCAGCAATATGCTTACAGAACCCATATTTCAATCTGGATTTTCATTTCAGCCGGGTTGGGTGCATTGGTAATAACATTGCTTACGGTAAGCTACCAGGCCATAAAAGCCGCCAGGGCAAACCCGGTAAACAGTTTGAGAACTGAATAACAGGCGATGCAGAAATAAAAATAACCGCATTCAATTTTTTTTTGATTTAAGATTTGGGTTTTTTGAAAGTAAATAAGGCGCAAGCAATAGGCGTCTTATTTTTTTTATGAACCAGCAACAGATCATCTATAGCCTGGCTCCTTTGTTCATTTTTTTTTGGCAAATGACGGCGATCTGTCATTGGAATTTTGTAAAAAACAGCCACAGGCGAATGTATCACAATGACACACCGGTTGTATCAAAACCGGACACTTCGATTTTATTTAAAATTCTAATCCGTTGAGAATGAATATAAAAATACATGGCTTGATTTTTTACCAAAAAATAATAGACCGGTTCTCAATAAAAAACACGATGATTTAGCTATTTAACTGGTAAAAACTTTTAAATATTTATGTTTAGAAATTATTTTCTACTTGCCTTCCGGAATATGCGCAAAAACAAGCTGCATACTTTCATTAATATTTTAGGAATGACGGTAGCTTTTTCGTGCAGCATTTTTATTACCCTGATGATTTACCGGCATTTTACTTATGACAGTTTCCAGTTAAACAGGGATAAAATTTACAAAATTTATAATTACCAGGTAGGGCCAAATGGCGAGGAAACCGGCACTTCTATGCCCTACCCACTGACTGAGGCTTTAAAAGCCGAAGACATCGGCGTTTCCCGCACCACAAGTATTCTCAACTCGGGCCGGCTTGTGCGGTATCAGGATAAAACATTGGATATGCCCACCACGCTTGTGGATCCTGATTTTTTGAAAATGTTTACTTTCCCCGTTATCGAAGGCAATGCCACCAATCCTTTAGCAAGCGTGAGCAATGCAGTGCTTACAAAAACTACCGCCGAAAAATTATTTGGAAATGAAGATCCGATTGGCAAGTCAATAGAGACAAAGCTCGACGGCAACTGGTACAAACTGGTAGTAAGCGCCGTGGTAAAAGATTTTCCGGAAAACTCTACTATACAATTTTCATTGCTGGCAAGAACAGAATTATTTCCTCAGTATCCGCAGTTTCGAAACGTATGGGACAGCCGCAATCACCCGGTATACGTAGAACTGGCTGATGCCACTTCCCGGCAACAGCTTGAAAGCCGGTTAAGAAGTTTTGTAAATAAATACACGCCAACAGATCCGGCGCAGGCGCAAAAAGACGGCTACAGGCCAGACAATAATGGAGATTATTACAGCCTGCGATTGCTTCCTTTTTCAGAAGAGCATTTTAATACACAATTGGGAAGCGGCGGCACGGTAAGCAAGCCGTTCTTATATGTGCTGATGCTTATCTGCAGCGTAATTATTTTAATTGCGTCTTTTAATTTCGTAAATCTTAATATTGGTTTGTCATTTACCCGCACCAAGGAAATCGGCATCCGCAAATGTCTTGGAGCCGGAAAGAAACAAATCTGGCTGCAGGTATGGGGCGAAAGCTTTTTAATGGTAGCAGCTTCAATGCTGATAGCAACAGGTATAGTGGCTATGCTGATCAGCAGCTTCAACCAGGCCTTCAATGCAAAAATGACAACGGCCAGCTTATCGCAGCCAGCACTACTACTTGTTTTGGCAGCGCTGGTACTTATCGTTTCCTTTATTGCATCAGGCTATCCTTCTTCAGTGATGGCAAAATTAAAAACAGTTGAAATCCTGAAAGGAAAGATCACCGTAAAAAAGCCCGGGGCTTTACGGAATGCTTTAATAGTAACCCAATTTGCAATTGCTATTATCCTGATGTGCAGCACGGTGATTATTTTTCAGCAGTTTGATTACCTGCGATCGGCGCCACTGGGCTATAATACGCAATCCATTATTAGCATTCCTTTAAAGAATGACGATAAAGGAAAGCAAATAGTGTCGCAGCTTCGCAATCAGCTCTCTTCGCAATCCTCCGTAATCTCTGTTACAGGCAGCGATGTCAACCTTGGCGTAGGCGAAGACCGCAGCACTACTACCTCTGTCATTTGCTTTACCTACGGCGACAAAAATATTTGTGGCCAGTTTATCAATGTGGAATTTGATTTTTTAAAAACCTTAAGCATCCGTCCCGTTGCAGGCCGCGATTTTTCTATAGAATATGCTGCAGATACCAGCGCCCAGGTAATAGCAACGGAAAGCTACGCAGCGCAATTCGGGAAAAAAGAAGTGGCAGGCTTTACTTATTATGCTGACAGCACTCAGCCGCCAATAAAAATAGTGGGCGTTATACCCGACATTCAAATTAAATCATTGGGTGCGCAACAAAAGCCGGTAGTCATTTATTTAAATCATGGCAACCGGATGGGCTACGCGTTTATCAGGGTGGTCACTTCCAATCCTGTTGCTACAATGGATATGATTAAGAAAGTATATGCAGGCATAGAACCCGGCGTAGTATTTAACGGATCATATGTAAACGAAAATATAGACCGGTTGTATAAGGAAGAAAAAATGATGGCGACCCTGTTTACGATTGCAGCGACCATTGCCATCATACTTTCGTGTATGGGTTTATTTGGAATTGCATCGATAGTAATAAGGCAGCGTGTAAAAGAAATCGGAGTAAGAAAAGTTTTGGGAGCCTCCGTCAGCAGCATATTTGCTATGGTAAGTAAAGAATTTGTGAAGCCGGTATTAATTGCCTTGTTGATAGCAGTTCCGCTTTGCTGGTGGATGATGGATGCCTGGTTGCAACATTACTCTTATCGCATCACCATTCAATGGTGGGTATTTATTGCAGCCGGCCTTGTGGCAGTTCTAATCACATTGGCAACGATAAGTTTTCAATCCATTAAAGCAGCAATTGCCAACCCTGTAAAAAGTTTGAGAACGGAGTGACGCCGAGGGATGAATGATGAGAGGAAAAGAGGAATATGAATTATTTGTTGGTTTACTGGCAGAAGCAATTATCAATAAAAATAAATGCAGATTCAATTAAATACTTTATCCAATTCATAACTAACAATTCATAATTCATAACTTATAATCAAGAGCGCATGTTTAAAAATTACTTTAAAATAGCCTGGCGCAATATGCAGCGCAATAAGGTGTATTCCTTTATCAATATTGCCGGATTAAGCCTTGGACTTGCTGCAGCAATGCTGATCATTCTGTACGTGAAAGATGAAGTGAGCTACGATCGCTTTCAAAAAAATATCGCTAATACCTACCGTATCACCTTTACGATGTTTAATAAAGATGGAGGCATTGAACACAGGGACGGAATTACCGGCTATTTCCAGGGACCAAGATTTACGGCAAATGTTTCGGGTATCCAATCTTTTGTAAGAATTCAAAGCGGCGGCGTCGATATTAAAAAAGGAACGGATATAAATTCAGAAGATATGCTGAAGGTAGATTCATCTTTCTTTTCAGTTTTTTCATTTCCACTGTTAAGCGGTAATCCCAAAACATGCTTATCAAATCCTTATTCCATCGTAGTTTCGGAAGATGAGGCTAAAAAACAATTCGGCACAACAGATGCGGTTGGTAAGACGATCCTGGTAAAAAATGACAGCGCATTTGTTCCTTATACTGTTACTGCTGTTGCAAAAAGATGTCCTCAAAATTCTTCTGTTAAATTCAACATTTTGCTTCCCCTTCGTCCCTCAGCAGAAGAAATGCAGTCACAGGAAAACTGGTTCAATTTTTTTCTGAACACATTTGTAGTTCTTGATCCACATGCAAATGTTGCGACCGTAAAAAAACAAATGCAGCAATTTTACGATCGTGATTCTAAAGAAGCAGTAAAATTATTGACTGAAAAATTTGGAGCAATGCTTGGCAGAGCTGAATACGGACTGCAACCCATGGCTGCTATGCATTTGAGCGAAGATTTTCCGGCAAACGGTGGCGTGGTAGATGCCAGCAATCCTGTCTATTCTTATATCCTTTCGGGAATTGCTTTATTTATTTTATTAATAGCCTGCATCAATTTTGTAAATCTGACTGTTGCCCGTTCATTGAAGCGTGCAAAAGAAATTGGCATCAGGAAAGTGGTGGGTGGCAATAGGAAGCAATTGATGATTCAGTTTCTTAGCGAATCATTCATTTTATGTTTCATTGCTTTTGTTATGGCATTGGGCATTGTGAAAATCGTGCTGCCTGTGTTTAACGATCTTTCTAACAAAGCCCTTGCGCTTTCTTATCTTTTTGATGCAAGACTGATTGCATTTTATATTGTTCTTTTTATAGTAACCAGTTTGCTTGCCGGTTTTTATCCTGCGATAATTTTGTCTGGTTTCAACCCGGTGCAAACCCTTTACAGCCGGTTTACTTTATCCGGTAAAAATTATTTACAGAAAAGTTTGGTGGTGCTGCAGTTTGCACTTGCTTCATTTTTGATTTGCGCTACCATCATTATTTATTTACAATTTAATTTTCTGACCACAGAAAAATTAGGATATGATGACACCAATCTTGTATTGGTCAATAAAGATTTAAAACGTGACGAAGCAAAATTATTTAAGGAGCAGCTAATGAAAGATCCCGATATTATTGGTGTAGCGCCAAAAAATGGCGGCTATTGGAGCACACGCGCAAAAGTAAATGGTGATTCAACCATTGATTTTGCTTATGAAACTATTGATGAAACTTTTCTGCCCTTATTAAAAATTCCCCTTGTTGCCGGGAGAAATTTTTCACGGGATTTCCCATCCGATTCTTCAAATTCCGTTTTGGTAAACCAGGCTTTCGTCAAACAGGCAGGATGGAAAAACCCTCTCGGACAGGAAGTAAATTTCTGGTATAAAAATAAAAAATACAACGTTATCGGAGTGGTGAAAGATTATCATTTCGAAGCATTGAGCAAAAAGATCGGCCCGCAATTGTTTACGATGGATCCTGGAAATAGCTTTGGAATGGCCAACATCAAAATCCGCCCAAAAACGGCTGGTTCTTCACTTGCTTATATTCAAAAAACATTTAAAAGTCTGTTTCCGCTATCGCCTTACAGCTATACTTTTAAGCAGGATGAAAACAGTAAGAATTATGAAGCTGAAGCAAAATGGAAGCAGATCATGTTGTTTAGCGCGATCCTCACAATTTTTATTTCCTGCATTGGATTGTTTGGATTATCCGTTCTTTCCGCAGAAAAAAGAACCAAAGAAATTGGGATCAGAAAAGTTCTAGGCGCATCGGTCAGCAATATTATCACCACCTTGTCTTCAGACTTTTTAGTACTCGTGTTGGTATCCATGCTGGTAGCGATTCCTGCTGCCTGGATTGCGGCTGCAAAATGGCTGGAGCATTACCCCTACCGGATTTCATTAAGCTGGTGGATGTTTTCCAGCGCAGCAATGCTCGTAATCTTTATCGCTTTGGCAACGGTAAGTTTCCAGGCAATAAAAGCAGCAGTAGCCAACCCGGTGAAGAGTTTGAGAACAGAATGATTCGCTAATTAGATAATAGCTAATACTAATTGGAAAAACAGGAAAATTGGAAAATGAAAATGCAGGTTATTTATTGGTTTACTCCACGTAACAGTTATGCATAAACGAAAATAGAAATGTTTAAAAATTATTTCAAAACGGCTTTTAGAAACCTTGCAAGAAATAAGATTTATTCCTTCATAAATATTGCAGGCTTAAGCCTTGGCCTGGCATGTGCCATGTTGATTATGTTGTACGTGAAAGATGAAGTAAGCTTTGACAGGTTTCATAAAAATGTAGACAATATTTATCGTGTTGTATCGCAACGGAAAGAAAATAAAATTCCTGTTACAGGACTTTTACAGGGGCCGAGATTTACACAAAATGTTCCCGGTATAAAATCTTTTGTGCGGGTAGATAGCCGGTATGAGGATATAAAAACAGGAGCGACTATTCAATCGCAAAGCGTGTTGCATGTTGACTCGAATTTCTTTTCTGTATTTACTTTCCCTTTGCTGAGCGGCAATCCTGAAACCTGTTTAACAGAACCACATTCAATCGTGCTGAGTGAAGATTTAGCGAAGAAAAAATTCAATACAACCGATGCAGCAGGTAAAGTGATAATGATAAAAGAAGACAGCACATTTGTCCCTTATAAAGTAACGGCTGTTGCCAAACGTTGCTCGCAAAATTCTTCCATCCGGTTTGATATGCTCCTGCCTTTTAAAGAATCTGAAGCAGATGCGAAGGACACACACAACTGGTTCAACTCTTTTCTGAACACATTTGTTGTATTGGATGAAAAAGCCAACCGGCAAACAGTGGAAAAACAAATGCAAAGTTTTTATGTTTCAGATGCAAAACAAACCCTTGAGGAAATGCTGAAGATTGATGGTGGAAACGCTAATGATATTCCTCTCGGCACCTATTTTTTGCAACCTTATTATGACATGCATTTGAACCCGGATTTGCCGCCAGGCAATGGCTTAACTAATGGAGTTAACCCGATGTATTCCTATATTCTTTCCGCTATCGCATTGTTTGTGTTACTGATTGCATGTATCAATTTTGTGAATCTTTCTATTGCACGTTCCGTTAGAAGAGCCAAAGAAGTGGGCATTCGCAAAGTGATCGGCGGGGAAAGGAAACAGCTCATCATGCAGTTCCTCGGCGAATCATTTTTCTTATGCACAATTGCTTTTGTATTTGCAATTATATTAGTTCAGTTGATGCTTCCAATGTTTAATAATCTTTCCAATAAAGCGTTATCAATTGCTTATCTGTTAGATGCAAAATTGGTTGGGGGCTATATCATCTTGTACATCGCTACAGGCTTGTTGGCAGGCTTTTATCCAGCGTTGGTTTTATCGGGCTA
The DNA here is from genome assembly GCA_051954975.1 of Ginsengibacter sp. GTDB lineage: Bacteria > Bacteroidota > Bacteroidia > Chitinophagales > Chitinophagaceae > Ginsengibacter. The sequence continues at coordinate 100,778 of JBQCHE010000007.1, forward strand.
TAATCCTGTGCAAACTTTATATGGCCGCTTTAATGTTTCCGGGAAAAACTATCTGCAAAAATCATTGGTGGTATTACAGTTTACACTTGCATCGTTTTTAATCATCGCTACGTTTATTATCTATGCACAGTTTAATTTTTTAACCAAAACAGATTTGGGATACGATGACAATAATCTTGTTATCGTAAACAAAAGCAATCTCACACGTGCCGACGCTGCTGTTTTTAAAAATGAATTGCTCAGCAATCCAGACATTGTTGGCGTTAGCGTAAAAAATGCCGGCGTATGGGGCACGGGCACAAAGAATGCTGTTGGCCCAACCGTATACTTTGCCGGTGAAACTGTTGATGAAAATTATTTACCCTTATTAAAAATTCCCTTAATAGCAGGAAGAAATTTTTCCGCAACATTTCCCGCTGATGCTACGCAATCTGTTATTGTGAATGAAAGTTTTGTAAAAAAGGCAAACTGGAAAAACCCTATTGGTGAAACCATAAAAATGCTGGGAAGCAGCAATCAAGCCTATCATGTAATTGGTGTAGTGAAAGATTATCACTTTGCATCATTGACCAAAAAAATAACGCCGCAATTATTTACCATGAATGGCTCCTATGGAACTTATTATATCAAAATAAAACCCAATTCAGCAACTGCAAGTTTACAGTGGATACAAAAGATATATCGCCAGTTATATCCTTTAAATCCGTATTCATACACATTCAAAAACGATGAAAACCGGATGCAATATGTTGATATTGAAAAATGGAAACAAGCTATGTTGTTTGGCGCTATATTAACCATCTTCATTTCCTGCATCGGTTTGTTTGGCTTATCTGTTTTGTCTGTTGAAAAAAGAACAAAAGAAATTGGGATACGCAAACTGCTTGGCGCTTCTGTTGGGAGTATTGTAACAAATCTCTCGTCGGATTTCATAAAACTCGTTGTACTAGCCTTAATTATTGCATCGCCGCTTGCATACATGACAGCAACTACATGGCTCCAAAACTTTCCATATCGAATCGGGATAAGCTGGTGGTTGTTTGCTTTGTCATCAATATTAGTAATGATGATTGCATTAATAACAATAAGTTTTCAATCAATAAAAGCGGCAATTGCAAACCCGGTGAAAAGTTTGAGAACGGAATAATTAGCTGTAGCGGTCGGTACCGGAGGTCAGACCGCGGTATCAACGAAAAAGAAAATAAGAATTCAGGTTATTTGTGGTTTTGCTACATGACACCAATTATATAACGGTCATCCATAAACGAAAATAACATGTTTAAAAATTATTTAAAGGTAGCATGGCGGAATATCGCCCGAAATAAAGCTTTTTCCGTTATCAATATACTTGGTCTTGTGCTGGGCCTCACCTGCAGTTTGCTTATTTTTCTGTGGATAAAAGACGAATACAGTGTGGATGCATTTCATAAAAATGGTAAAGAATTATACCAGGTTTATGAACGCTCAAGTTATGACGGAAAGGTGGATGCCGCTTATGCCACGCAAGGATTACTGGCACAGGAACTGAAGAAGCAAATCCCTGAAATACAATACGCAAGTGCATTTGATTATGCTGCTGCTCCCGGAACCCAAAATACATTTGAAGCCGGAGATAAGATCAATAAAATGTCCGGCATGTTTGCAGGCGCTGATTTTTTTAGCATGTTTAGTTTTCATTTACTCCAGGGAAGTGTAAAGGAAGCTTTAAGTGAACCATCAAATATTGCTATTTCACGTAAGATGGCTGAAATATTTTTTGGAAGTCCTGGTAAAGCAATTGGTAAAATTATTCAGTTTGAAGATAAAGAAACGCTTAAAGTAACAGCAGTTTTTGAGAATATTCCGGCTAACTCTTCGCTTCAGTTTGATTTTTTAAGAAGCTGGAAAGATTACATAGCACAAAATAGCTGGGTTAATAACTGGGGGAATACGTCGCCACAGACTTTCATCCAGCTTCGCAAAGATGCAGATGCCGCTAAGGTGGATGCCAAAATAAGAGATTTTATTTATCATTATCAGTCAAAAAGCAAAGGACTGCTTACCGAACTGGCTTTACAGCCATTTACGCAGCGCTATTTATATTCCAATTTTAAAGACGGTTATATTGATGGCGGACGCATTGAATATGTGCACCTGTTCAGCATCATTGCGATTTTTATTTTGCTGATTGCCTGCATTAATTTTATGAATTTAGCAAGTGCTCGTTCTTCAAAAAGGGCTAAGGAAGTAGGGATCAGAAAAGTAGTAGGCGCAATGCGTTCGTCATTAATCAGGCAATTTATAGGTGAGTCGGTTTTGTTTACATTGATTTCCATCTTTATCGCACTTTTACTCACTTCATTACTGTTGCCTGCATTTAATAATCTAACCGGTAAACATTTAGTTTTACCAGTTCGCCAGCCTTTTTTCTATGTAACTATTGTAGGTCTTTTATTAATAACAGGCTTTGTAGCGGGCAGTTATCCTGCATTTTTTCTTTCTTCCCTCAATCCTGTGCGTGTGCTAAAAGGTAAGTTACAATTTGGCCGTGGCAGCGCCTTTTTTCGCAAAGGATTGGTGATATTCCAATTTGCACTTTCTATCATTCTCATCATAGCGACCATCGTAATTTTTGAGCAAATGAAATATGTGCAAAATAAAAATCTTGGCTATAACCGCGAGAATCTCATCTACATTCCGATTGAAGGAGACCTGGTTAAAAAATATGATGTGTTTAAACAGGAAGCAAAAAATAATAGTGCCATTTTGAATATTTCAAAAATGAGAAACTCACCAACTTATATTGAACATCATACTAACAGCATTTCCTGGCCGGATAAGGATCCCAACCTGAATGTACCATTTGCGGATGGTGTGGTTGGTTATGATTTTGTAAAAACAATGGACTTACATTTGGCAGCCGGGCGCGATTTTTCAAAGGCTTTCAACGATTCAACACACTATATTTTAAATGAAACCGCAGTTAAAAAGATTGGCTTTTCAGGGAATGTGTTAGGCAAAGAAGTTTCATGGGGAAACCGTGCGGGAACGATTGTTGGCGTGATAAAAGATTTCCATTTTAATTCGCTTCATACTCCAATTGAGCCGCTGATTATAAGGCTTGATGAAAGCTGGACCTGGGGAACAATATTAGTGCGCATTAAAGCAGGGCAGACAAAGGAAGCATTAGCCGATTTGGAAAAAATTTGCAAAAACATGAATCCAAAGTTTCCCTTTACTTACCAGTTCTCTGATTTGCAATATGCCCAACTTTATAAGAGCGAGCAGGTAGTGAGCAAACTATCAAACTATTTTGCTTTTTTAGCCATTTTTATTTCATGCCTCGGCCTTTTTGGGCTTGCAATGTTCACCGCAGAGCAACGCAATAAGGAAATCGGTATAAGAAAAGTATTAGGTGCTTCGTCAAAAAATATTGTGGCGCTCTTGTCTTCTAATTTCTTAAAACCCGTTTTCATTTCTCTTGTTATTGCATTTCCTGTTGCCTGGTGGACAACACAAAAATGGCTGCAGGGGTTTGCTTACAGGATTCATATTAGCTGGTGGATATTTTTAATTGCAGGTTGTGTGGCTATACTTATCGCTTTAATAACGGTTAGTTTCCAGGCCATAAAAGCGGCAATAGCAAACCCTGTGGATAGTTTGAGAACGGAATAAATTTAATTAGCTAGTGTGCTAATTAGCCAATATGCTAATGAAAAAAGGAATCTTAATTATTTGTTGATTTACTGTTTATAACAGGCACCATTAAACGAAAATAAAATGTTTAAAAGTTATTTAAAAATTGCATTAAGAAGTTTCTTAAAAAATAAGCTCACAACTTTTATAAACATTTTTGGACTTGGGCTAAGCATGTCCGTTGGCTTAATGATTCTCATTCGCACTCAGGATGCATTAAGCTATGATAAATTTCACCCTTCTCCGGAGCGCACTTACCGAATAACCTCTGAATACAACAAAAAGGGCGGTGAAAAATGGCAAATGGCCAGCACACCACTACCCTTAGATAAAGCTTTACTAAGAGAAAAAAATGTTATTGAACAGGCAGTAAATATTTATCCTGCTTTAAATGGAAAAGCCACGGCAAACAACAAAGAGTTGAATATAAACGGCGCATTTACTGAATCTTCGTTTTTTAAAATATTTGGATTTACGCTGGCCTCAGGAAATGCAGCCACAGCCTTACAGCAACCCAACTCTATTATCCTGGATAAAATAACTGCAGAGAAATTTTTTGGCAGCGACGATGTGGTGGGCAAAGTGATAAAGATGGATAATGGGACTCCTTTTATTGTTACCGGTGTTATGAATAACCCGTCCGGAAAAACACAACTTGCTTATGACGCCTACGCATCTTACAGCACAGTTGCGCAAATGGAAAACAATAAGCTACTTTCCCAGAAATCGTCAGACTGGTTTGCATTTAACAGCGCTTATACTTTTGTTTTATTAAAGAAAAATACAGGCACCCGCGTGCTCCAATCGCAGCTTAATTCTATTGCTAATAATTTAAATGAACAAAATAAAGAGGGCGCAACTGCATTTCACATTCAACCGTTAAATAAAATAACACCCGGCACTGATGCGCTTAATAATGACATGGGGGGTGGAACTTCATGGGCTAAAATATATTTTGAAGTCGGCTTCGCATTACTCATTTTGCTGGCCGCTTGTTTTAATTATACCAACCTTACAATAGCTCGTGCATTAACACGGGCCAAAGAGGTAGGCATACGAAAAATTGTGGGTGCAAAACGTTCCCAGGTTTTTGTACAATATGTTTTTGAATCTGTTTTACTCTCGTTGCTGGCACTCACATTTGCATGGTTTATACTTTCGTTCATAGTGCGCTACGCCCCGTTTAACGATGATTATGAATTTATACCTTCTTCATTTCATTACAACGCATCATATATCGCCTGGTCATTTGTGTATGCTTTATTTACAGGGCTTCTCTCGGGAATTTCGCCTGCCTGGATATTATCCGCTTTTACGCCATTGCGTGTGCTTAAAAATTTGTCAACCGCCAAATTATTGGGAAAAGTCAGCCTTCAAAAAACGCTTGTTGTTTTTCAATACAGCCTTTCACTTGTTATCATTATTTTCTTGTTTGCATTTACCAGGCAATTTTCGTTTATGGCAAAAGCCAATCCCGGATTTACAAAAAACAATATGATGGTGATTCCCCTAAACGGTTTTGATGAAAAGATAGCAGCGCAAAAAATAAGCAGTGTAAGTGGCGTAAAAACAGTTGCTGCCACTTCGGCAAATTTTACAAAGCATTTTAATGGCATGAATGCGCCTGTTTGGCTAAGCAATAAAAACGATGCGATCGGCTTAAACTATTATTATGCAGATGCTAATTTCATCTCATCTATGAATTTTGATTTTGTTGCAGGAAGAAATTTTTCCGGTGAAATAGAAGGAAATAAAGAGCAGGATATTTTATTGAATGAAAAAGCAGCACATGCATTAGGTTTTTCAAATGCTGCAAAAGCTGTTGGCCAAGAGTTGTGGTTGAATGATTCAACACAATTAGAAATAACAGGAGTATTGAGAGATTTTCATTATGAAAGTGCCGGCATACCTATAAAGCCGCTGGCTTTCAGGACATACAAGGATGCATATACCTATTTATACGTTCAAACGGAAGGTGATAAAACTACATTGGAAAGCCGTGTAAAAACCGCTTTGAGCAGCCTTCATGCTACGCAGCCAATTACCATTTCATGGCTTGATGAGGATTTGAATAAAACCAATTCTCAAACAGCTACCATTTCCCTTCTTGGGTTTCTTGGTTTCATTGCTTTGGCAATTGCAACATTGGGTTTATTAGGGCTGGTGGTCTATACAGTTGAAGTAAAAGGCAAAGAAATAAGCATTCGGAAAATTGTCGGTGCAGGCGAAATACAAATTATAAATATTTTATCCAAAGGATTTGTCAAACTGTTATTTATTGCAGGTCTCATCGCTATGCCAATTGGCTGGCTACTTTCAGCAATGTTTCTTCAGAACTTTAGCGAACGTGCGCCCTTTGGATTTATCAATGTAATACTATGTTTCTTGTTTTTGCTGGCAATAGGGCTGTTTACAGTTATATCGCAGACCTATAAGGCGGCAATAGCAAACCCTGTGGAGAGTTTGAGAAGTGAATAATTAGCTGATTAGCTAATGTGCTAATTTGAAAATGTAAATATTCAAATGAAATATTACGCCGAGCGTGCTCTCTCTTTTGGAGAGGAATCGCGATGAAACCATTTCTTAAAATGATTCGTTACCCGTTCCTGGTAAGCTCCTTTAACAGGTCGTTCAGGTCGAGCGCTTCTGTAAACATAGTTAATGATCCGTCTTTGTTTTTGGGCCATAAAGCGGAGGGCCGATCCCAATACAATTCCACTCCATTACCGTCCGGGTCGCCAAGATACAATGCCTCTGAAACTCCATGATCGCTTGCGCCTGTGAGTGGGTAATCAGCTCTGCGTAGCCTTTCATAAATTATGGCAAGGTCTTTCCTGGACGGGTAAAGAACTGCTGTGTGGAATAAACCCACTCCGTTTTTTGACGCAGGCGGCAAACCTTGGCTGTACCATGTATTTAAACCTATATGATGATGATAGCCGCCCGCAGACAGAAATACTGCCTGAGTACCATACCGCATTGTTATTTCAAAGCCCAATAGATCATGGTAAAATTCCAGTGCGCGGTCAAGGTCAGCCACTTTAAGGTGAACGTGGCCTATCCGGGTTGTTGGTGGAATAACATATTGCTCATTCATAAAAGAGGGATTGTATCACAAAGCTATCAGTTTTATTCTCCCGGCACACTAATAATAAATAGACAAATCCATCATCAACCTGTATCAATTTGACACACAAATTGTATCAAAACCGAACAGTACAACAACTTGCTCTACTTATATATTATTGGTTTACAGCTAAATAGTTTTTGGCGCAAATTTTTGAAATAAAATTAAGCAAGAATATGAGAGCAGTGGTTTTTGATGGAGATATCACCTGCATTGCGCAAAATAGAAAGTAGATTTATTTATTTGTTTGCTGGGAAATTGGTAATACAAAACGGCTATTTGGTGATACAATGCAATTCAACGTTTCTATAAAATAAATGTATGCTCAAAAATAGTTTTAACACGGCATGGCGAAATTTAATGAAATACCGGCGCTCAAGTCAAGCACTTGAGTTTCTCAAAAGTACTTACGTAAAATTCACCTGGTGGATGCTTTTGATTCCGTGTATGATGGCTACCTGTAATGCTATCATGACTGTTTTTGCGCAGGCAATGAAAGCTGCAATGGCCAACCCGGTGAATAGTTTGAGAAGTGAATAATGCAATAATTAGCTGATGTGCTGATGAGCGGTCGGCACCGAAGGTCAGACCGCGGTTTAAATGGAAAACAAAAATTAGAAACATTTGTTGACCACTATATATAACAGCCGGGCATAAACGAAAATAAAATGTTTATAAGTTATTTTAAAATAGCATTTAGAAACGTTTGGCGGAACAAAACCTTTTCCATCATTAATATTTTAGGACTGGCTATTGGTATAAGTGCCTCGCTCGTCATTTTCCTGGTTGTGCAATACGATTTCAGTTTTGACAAATTTGAAAAAGGAAGTGACCGGATTTACCGCGTAGTGACCCAAAATGATGCAAGAGTGCCTTCTCAATTAGTAAATGCAATTCAAAATGAAGTGCCAGGATTGGATGTGGCAGCGCCTTTGAATCGTTGGGATTCTTATGAAATAAATGTGAGTATTGCAAAACCAGGTGACGTAAAAAATCTGGTCGTTTTAAACGTGCCAAATATTGTTTTTGCGGATGATAATTATTTTGAACTGATCAATTATGAATGGATGTCCGGTTCGCCGGAATATTCATTATCACAGCCCTATCAAACGGTGTTAACTGAACAAAGCGCAAAAAGATTTTTCCCGGGTCTTTCCATAGATGATGTGGTAGGAAAAGAAATCACGTTCAATGATACCGTGCATACGATTGTAACAGGAATAGTGCAAAATTTAAAACATAATACCGATTTTAATTTTCAAATTTTTGTTTCAAGAGCTACTGAAAAAGCTTTAATAAGAAGAGCTTTACGTAACGAGGAACATTTACCTGCATCAGTATTATTTATAAAACTTTCTAAAAATACCAATCCGCAACAGATTACAAAACAAATCGCAAATGTTTATAAGTTGCATGCCAAACCCTCTTCGAATGGTCATTTTAATTTAAATTATGGCTTGGAACCATTATCGAACCTTCATTTCAGCAAACTCTATGAAGGCGATTCGGCACCGGAAAAAGCGTATAGGCCTGCGCTCTATGGATTGATGGCTGTGGCAGGAATTTTATTGCTTTTGGCTTGCATTAACTTTATAAATCTTACCACTGCACAATCTTCACAAAGAGCTAAAGAAATTGGCATCCGCAAAACGTTAGGAGGCTCCAGGAAGCAATTGATATTTCAATTCCTGAGCGAAACACTGATACTTACAGCTATCGCTACTTTGATTTCAGTCTTTTTTGCTCCTTTGTTATTACAGGCATTTTCAGGCTTTATTCCCCAAGGCATTCATTTTGATATTAAACAATGGGGAGTGATTTTATTTTTAGTAATTACTACAGTTTTGGTCAGCCTGTTTTCAGGAATTTATCCTGCATTCATACTTTCTTCTTATAAGCCTGTTACAGTCTTAAAAAATCAAGGGCCAATAATTTCAGGAAATACAAGACAATTATTTTTTAGAAAAACACTAACTGTTTCTCAGTTTATAGTTGCACAGTTTTTTATTATCGCCACGCTCATAGTAGGAAGACAAATTCACCTGGAACTGAATAAGGACATGGGATTCAAGAAAAATGCCATCATTTATTTTGGAACGAATTTTAGAGACACCTCAACAGCTAAGCGACAGATTTTGTTACAAAAATTTAAAGCTATCCCTGAAATTGCCAATGTGAGCCTGGCAGGTTTCCCTCCATCAAGTGACTTAGGGCCGGGATTCTCTATAGAATATAAAAACGGAAAAGAAGAGAAAGATATACAGGTGAAAATGAAGCCAGCCGACACCAATTACCTAAACTTATATAACATAAAGCTATTAGCAGGAACAAACCTTCCTTACAGCGATACCATTAACAGCCTTGTCATCAACGAAAAGTGTTCTCAAATGCTCGGCTTTAAAAATCCACAAGAGGCTATTGGGAAAAATATTGAAACAAATATGTCTCGTGGAAAAATTCCAATCGTTGGTGTAGTTAGGAATTTTATCCAGGGATCTTTACACGATGAAATAATGCCCCTGATTCTTTTTAATGACCGAAGTATGGAACTAACTTTTAATGTTGCTTTACAATCAGAAAACGCAGAAGGTACCGTTTGGAAAAGTGCCATCGCCAAAATTGCAAAGTCGTTTAAAGAAATCTATCCTGAAACTGAATTTGAAATGCACTTTCTGGATGAAAGTATTGCAAAATATTACACTGCCGAACGAAATCTTTCTATCTTATTAAAATGGGCCACGGGCCTGGCGATTGTAATCAGTTGTTTGGGTTTATTTGGTTTGGTTATCTATACTACCAATCAACGCACCAAGGAAATTGGCATCAGAAAGGTAGTAGGTGCAAGCGTTTCGCAAATCATTGCTTTATTATCAAAAGACTTTCTAAAATTGGTTTTCATCGGATTTATTATTGCGATTCCTATAGTTTGGTTGGCCGCAAACAAGTGGTTGCAAAATTTCGCTTTTAAAATTAACCTGACCGTGTGGCTATTTATAACAGGCGGATTAATCATACTACTACCGGTATTGGCCATTTTGCTTTTAAGAACATATAAAGCAGCGACAGCCAATCCTGTGGATAGTCTGAGAAGTGAGTGATTAATTAGCTGATGTGCTAATGAGCGGTCGGTACCGAAGGTCAGACCGCGGTTTAAATGAAAAAGAAAATAGAAATTCAGGTTATTTATTGGTTTACTATCCTATAACAGTCATTCATAAACGAAAATAAAATGTTGAAAAATTATTTCAAAACTGCATGGAGAAATCTTTTTAGAAACAAAGGATTTTCTATCACCAACATTTTTGGCCTGGCCATTGGCATGGCATCCACGATCTTCATTTTATTATGGGTGCATAATGAGCTTACCTACGACAAGTTTCATAAAAATTATGATAACATTTACCAGGTGATTGCTAATCGTGACTTTAACAACCAGGTTTTTACAGACAGAAGTATGGCCATGCCGCTCGCCGCGGCGCTTGAAAACAGCTCCTCCCAAATAAAACATGCGGTAGTCATCACCCAGCAGCAGCCGAATGTGCTTACTTATAACGGCCGCAAAATAAAAAAACAAGGATATGTGGTCAGTGAACATTTCTTTGATATTTTTTCATGGCAGTTCGTAAAAGGAAATGCGGCAACAGCGCTTAAAGATCCGAATTCTATCGTGCTAACAGAAGACGCAGCAAAGGCATTTTTTGGGAAGGCCGATCCTATCAACAAAATACTTATGGTTGATAACGACAGAAGCGTAAAAGTAACCGCCATAGTGAAAAGTCCTCCGGGCAATTCCACTTTCCAGTTTGATTGGATAATGCCTTTCAACTATAATGACCCCGGCACAAAAGCGGCGATGAACGAATGGATAAATTCTTCCTGGAATGTTTTTATACAAACTGTGCCGCATGCAGATACAGCATTATTAAACAATACGATCACCAAAATAAAAAGGTCGCACGGCCACGACGAAATCAGCAGCTACTTTGCTTTCCCGATGAGCCACTGGCATTTATACAGCGATTTTGAAAACGGTAAAAATACCGGCGGCATGATTGAATATGTGCGGCTGTTTTCCATAATCGCGATTATCATTTTGCTGATTGCCTGCATCAACTTTATGAATCTTTCTACCGCAAGAAGTGTGAAACGCGCGAAAGAAGTGGGCATCAGGAAAACACTTGGATCAAATAAAAGACAACTGGTATTCCAATTTTATTGCGAGTCATTTATCCTCACATTGATCGCTTTTGTGGTGGCAATTATCACCGTTGTATTGTTGTTGCCTTCATTCAATTTAATGGTAGACAAACAGCTTTCGCTGCATATAATGCAGCCTCTGTTTTGGATAATGGCGTTGGGGATTATTGTATTCACCGCCCTTGTTGCGGGCAGCTATCCTGCGTTGTATCTTTCGTCGTTCAATCCGGTGAAGGTTTTAAAAGGAACCGTCGTTTCGGGCAAAAAAACAATCCTGCCAAGGCATGTGCTGGTAATCGCCCAATTTATAATTTCCATTTTATTGATATCTGCCACCATCATTGTGTATCAACAGATACAACATGTGCAGGAACGCGATATGGGCTACAATCCCAACGGCCTGATCATGATTCCTTCCACACCGGATACAGATAAAAATTTTGCGGCAATAAAAAATAATTTGCTTGCATCGGGGATCATTACGGATATGACAAGAACCTCCTCTCCCATCACTGAAATCTGGTGGAATACCGGTGCACCGGATTATGATGGCAAGCCGGCGAACGCCCAAATCATTATGGGTGGTTTAGCCACTGATGTGGATTTCGCAAAGACGATGGATGTAAAAATTTTGCAGGGTCACGATTTTATGGGGACTCCTGCAGACAGCAATTCGATGATGCTGAATAAAGCAGCAGTGGAAGCAATGAAACTGAAAAACCCTGTTGGCATGCAAATGCGTTATGGAAAAACATATACGGTCATCGGCGTAACAGATGATGTAATCATGAGTTCTCCGTTCGATCCTGCTTACCCGATGTTAATGGTGTATAGTGGCAGCAATTCAAGCATGAATACCATGCGGATAAAAGCGGGTGTGCCGGCACCGAAAGCCATTGCTCTTTTGAAGACCGTATTTCAAAAATACAATCCGTCCGTGCCCTTTGAATACAAGTTTGTTGACCAGGAATTTCAAAAGAAATTCATTACAGAAGAGTTGATCAGCAGGCTTACGAATATTTTTTCTGCACTTGCCATTTTTATTTGCTGCTTGGGTCTGGCGGGCCTGGCGTCGTTTACTATTGAGAAACGTTTCCGTGAGATTGGTGTACGCAAAGTGCTCGGTGCAAGCGTGCAGCAATTGCTGTTGCTTATATCAAAAGAATTTTTAAAGCTGGTGGTTGTTGCATTTGTAATTGCTGTGCCGCTTACTTATTGGCTCATGAATCATTGGCTGCAAAATTATCAGTATCGCATCCATATCAACTGGTGGCTATTTGCCATTGTCGGCATCGTCATGTTTGCATTAACCTTGATGGTAGTGAGCTTAAATACGTTAAGAGCAGCGGTAGCAAACCCTGTGAAGAGTTTGAGAAGTGAGTAAATGCAAGAAAATGGGAAAATTAAAATCAGGTTATTTCTTAGTTTACTAATATAACAGGTATGAATACATGAAGTACTACAACTTTAAAACCAGATAATGTTTAAAAATTATTTGAAATCCGCATGGCGAAACCTGGTGCGTAATCCCAGGATTTCCTGCATTAATGTCGGTGGCCTTGCTATAGGCATTGCATGCGCAATCATCTTATATCTTTTTGCAAAGAGTGAATTTGGTTACGATACCTACTATCCAAATGCGGATCGCATCTATAGGCTATATACCCATATTGATCTTAACGGTGCGGTATCAAACAGCGCAAAGAGCAGCCCTCCCGTTGCGCAGATACTCCGAACACAGTTTCCTGAGGTAAAAGCAAACACACTAATTGGTTATGAGGGTAGCTATAATATGCGGTATAAAGACAAGGCTTTTCGTGAAAACGTTGTTTACACTGCAGACTCTAATTACTTCAGGGTATTTGGTCATCAACTGCTGAAAGGCAATCCTGCCACTGCACTGTCAGCACCCTACCAATTAGTAATGACTACATCTGCTGCCAAAAGATATTTTGGCAATGAAGACCCGGTTGGCAAACAATTGCTGGTAGATGATACGGTGTCCTTTATTGTATCGGCTGTAATGAAGGATTTTCCTGAAAATGCTCACTTCAATGCTGATATGTTTATTTCTATGAGTACACTTCATGGTAGAGATGATGACAAATGGCTTGCCTTGTACTACTCTAATTTTGTCATGCTGAAGAAAGGCGCTGATCCAAAGGCTGTTGAGCAAAGACTAAAATCTATTGTTGATAAAAGGGCGGGTCCACAAATAGAAAAATTGCTCAATGTGCAATACAATAATTCTAAAGCAAATGCAAATGCTTTTGAACTGAAACTGCAACCGCTTACCAGCATTTACCTGTATTCCAAAGAAAGGTATGGCATTGATCCCAATACAGAATGGGGAAATTCACACATCGGTAACATTTTATATGTGCGCATTTTTATTGCCACTGCTTTGTTTATATTGCTGATAGCTGTTTTTAATTTCATGAATATTGCAACAGCAAGAAGTGAAAAAAGAGCAAAGGAAACAGGTATCCGCAAAACGTTGGGCTCACGCAGGTGGCAGCTAATGATACAGTATTACACAGAGGCTATATTGACCACCGCTATTGCTGTGATTGCAGCGGTTATCATTGTACAAATAGCATTGCCCTGGTTCGAACAACTCACAGGAAAAACAACGGGACTTAATTTATTTGATAATGCCTTCGCCGTTCCGTTGCTGCTGGCATTTACCATTTTTGTTGGCCTGCTTGCAGGCAGCTACCCGGCCATTTTTCTTTCAGCTTTTCAGCCGGTAGAAACATTAAAAGGGCTGAAGCGAAAAAGTAAGGCATCGTTGCGCAGCGTGCTTGTTGTAAGCCAGTTTGCAATAAGCATAGCCCTGATCATTGGTATGATGGCTGTGAAAACACAGCTCCGTTTCATGCAGCACAAGGACCTTGGTATTAAATCGCGGCAATTGATCACCATCATTAACGGGGCATCGCTCGGCAACAGGCTGCAGGTATTCAGGCAGGAATTGCTTAAAAATGCTTCTGTTGAATCCGTTACCAATTCATCACTCATATTTGCGTCAGGCGTGCCTGCATCTGCTTACACATTCGAGAACCAGACCAACACAGATCCTGTCTTAGCAGCCTATCTCGACGTGGATCAATATTTTGTCCCAACATTTGGTATAGCGATGAAAGAAGGCCGCTTTTTTGACGCATCAATGCCTACCGATAGCAGTGCCGTAGTGATCAATGAAACAGCAGCAAGAGATTTTGCCTCTAATGCAAAGTCAATACTTGGTCATCATATTACGATGCATTCCAATGATTCTGTACAAAGGGTTTACCGCATCATTGGTGTAACAAAAGACTTCAATTTTGAATCGCTGCACCAGGTTGTAAAGCCATTAGTATTGCATCTTAATAAAGTACAGCAGGCAGCCACTTACATCACCATCAAATACCGCGGTAACGACGTCGCAAATGCCCGCAAATATGTTGAAGCAACATGGAACCACTTGCTGTCGGTTGAAAAATGCAACTTCAGTTTCCTCAACGATAGGATCGATAATTTATATAGCAGCGAAAGAAAAGTGAGTGCGTTATCAACTTTGTTATCAGCTTTGGGTGTGCTGGTGGCTTGTCTTGGTTTACTTGGACTTGCCATGTTTGTTACAGAACAACGTAAAAAAGAAATAGGTATCAGAAAAGTTCTAGGTGCAAGCATTACTGAAGTAGCTGCAACTATTTCACGGCAATTTGTTTTGTGGATACTGATCGCTAACCTGGTCGCATGGCCTGTTGCCTACATGGTGCTACATCTCTGGCTGCAGAACTTTGCATACCATGTTAGTCCTGCATGGTGGATGTTTGCCGGCGCCGGTGTACTAACACTTTTAATTGCATTGATAACAATAGGCACATTATCGGTAAAATCCGCAATGGCAAATCCTGTGAAGAGTTTGAGAAGTGAGTGATTGTAGCGGTCGGAACCGAAGGTCAGGCTGTGGACTAATGGAGAAAATAAGGATTCAGGTTATTTGTTTATTTACTAGATATAACAGTGATGACTAAACGAAAATAAGATGTTCAAAAATTATTTTAAAACAGCATGGAGACATATTAGCAATAAAAGATTTTATTCGCTGATAAACATTCTGGGTTTATCGCTTGGTATTACCTGTGCTTCATTTTTGTACCTGTTCATTTCTTTTCATTTCAGCTTTGATCGTTATCATAAAAATGCAACTGCCACCTACAGGGTTGTTAATGAAATTTATTTTGATAAAATGGTTCATGTTAAAGGCGCCTCAATGGGCATGTATAAGGCTTTGTCTGCGGATAGTCCGATCATCAGGAATTCCTCTGTTATGCTGGGTAATAACAGTTTTACAATAGCTGTAAAAAATGATAATGCGGAGAAAAGATTTAAAGAGGATAAAAATATATCCTTTGTATCCCCCTCATGGTTTTCTATGTTTGACTATACTTTTACTTCAGGAGATGCAAAGCAATTGCTTTATCCAAACACGGCTGTAATAACGCAATCGCTTGCTAATAAATATTTTGACAAACAAAACCCCATTGATCAAACAATTGTTTTTCCAAACAATGTTCTTATAAAAATTATCGGTGTTATAAGTGATGCACCATACAATTCAGATCTGAAATCGTCGATGTATGTTTCACTCGCTTCTTATAGAAATGTTTTTCCAAATAAGGAAAACAATTTTTTTACCGATTGGGGCTGGATAAGTGATAACACTTCTCTTTACCTCACCTTAAATAGTCTGCAGTCAAAGTCATCAGCGGAAACACAGATCAACAACCTGGCAAAAACTGAGCTAGGTAACAACGTGAAATATTATCATTTTTTTTTGCAGCCGTTAAAGGATGTACATTTTAATACTGAATATGGTGGCGTTATTCAGCAATCATTGTTGTATACATTAGTGCTTATTGGTATTTGCATTTTGATTATAGCAAGTGTGAACTATGTAAATCTTTCCATTGCACAACAATCAAAAAGACTGGTTGAAATTGGTACAAGAAAAGTTCTTGGAGCAACACCCTGGAAACTTTTCTGTCAGTTTATTACTGAAACACTTCTTACCTTAATCATTGCTGCTGTTATTTCTGTTATTGCGGTTTCAGCACTTTTTTCTGTGGCAAATAAAACGCTGTTTGTGCAAAATCCCGTCTATATAATTTCTTATAAAGACTTGGTGTTGTTTTTATGTTGCCTTCTGGTTGGGTTGATCATAATTTCAGGAATTTATCCTGCAGTTGTTTTAAGCAGAATAACTGTTGAAAGGGCTTTTAAAAATGTAATCGGTTCATGGAGATCAAGCCTGCTAAAAAAGGTTCTGATTGTTGCTCAAAATACGGTCGCTTGTATGCTGATTGTTTGTACAATTATTATGGTGATGCAGGTTCAATTTCTAAAAAACACTGATATTGGTTTTAACAGTAACCTTGTGGTCATGTTGCCTTTGCCAGATACTTCATTGGCAAAGAAAAATTATTTAAGCGATCAGCTTAATAAAATCCCGCAGGTTAGATCGTATAGTTTTTGTCATGCCTCACCTTCATCAGATAATGATTGGGGCGGATCGATAAAGTACGATGGCAGAGATTGGGCATCCTGGAAAGGACTTTCTGAAGTAGGTGATTCATCTTATGTGACCACGTTTGGATTACACATCATTGCAGGCAGAAATTTAAGAGAGGGTTTTGCAACAGCAGAGTTTCTTATCAACGAAAAAATGGTTAAGGAACTTGGAATGAAAAACCCTGATGATGTATTGGGTAAGAAAATGACTATAGGAGAATTTAATGATGAGATTGGAAACATAGTCGGCGTTGTAAAAGATTTCAACTCACAATCATTAGCTGTTCCCATTTCACCGCTTGTTATTGCTGATGTTCCTGGAAAATTTAGTTCGATTGCGGTAAAGTTAAGTGGTGGTGATTTGTCGCATTCCATGGATGAAATACGGCAAAGATGGCAACAGGTATTTCCGGCTGATGTTTTTGAATATCATTATGTTGATGACCAGATAGCCAGCCTTTATACTAAAGAAGAACTTCAGCAAAAAGTTGTTTGGCTTTCAGC
Organism: Ginsengibacter sp.; assembly: GCA_051954975.1. Lineage (GTDB taxonomy): Bacteria > Bacteroidota > Bacteroidia > Chitinophagales > Chitinophagaceae > Ginsengibacter. Next base: position 117,840 of record JBQCHE010000007.1, read on the forward strand.
GATGGTTGCTATTATAATTAGTTGCCTGGGTTTACTTGGGCTTGTATCGTTAATGACTTTGCAACGCACGAGAGAAATTGGAATACGAAAAGTGTTTGGAGCAAGCGCTGCAGGTATTACAACTATGCTTTCAAAAGATTTTTTAAAACTTGTTGTTATTGCAATCTTTATTGCCATCCCATTGGGCTGGTTGATTATGAACGACTGGCTTGCAAACTTTGCTTACCATGTAAGTATTTCGTGGTGGGTGTTTGCATCGGCAGGATTATTAGTGATATTGATTGCATTGCTCACAATAACTTTCCAGGCAATAAAAGCAGCATTGGCAAACCCGGTGAAGAGTTTGAGAACAGAGTGAGTGGTAAATGCTGAGTGCAGAGTAAAAAATCGATTATTTATTGGTTTACTATATAACGGTTATCTATAAACGAAAATAAAATGTTTAAAAATTATTTCAAATCTGCATGGCGTAATCTCGCACGAAACAAGGTTTATTCTTTTATAAACGTTGCTGGTTTAAGCCTTGGCCTGGCTTGTGCCATGTTAATTATGTTGTATGTAAAAGATGAAGTGAGTTTTGACAGGTTCCATAAAAATGTAGACAATATTTACCGCGTAGTATTAAAGTCGAATCAACAAGGGCAGGAAAAAGAAATAAGCAATACCGGCTTTTTGCCGGGGCCAAGATTTGCACAAAACATTCCAGGCATACAATCTTTTGTGCGCGTTCAAAATGGTGTAGAAGATATAAAAAAGGGAACTGAAGTACAATCGCAGAGCCTGTTGTATGTTGACTCAAACTTCTTTTCCATATTTACTTTCCCGTTATTAAGCGGTAATGCAAAAACATGTTTGTCAGAGCCACATTCTATTGTGTTGAGTGAAGATGCCGCCAAAAAATATTTTGCTACAACTGACGCTGTGGGCGAAATTGTGATGTTAAAAGAAGACTCAACTTTTGTTCCTTACAAGGTAACTGCTGTTGCAAAACGTTGCCCTCAAAATTCTTCCTTACAATTTGATGTGCTGCTTCCTTTGAAGGAATCGGTTGAAGATGCTAGTAATACTGCAAATTGGTTCTTAGGAAACTTCCTGAACACATTTGTAGTATTGAACGACAAAGCCAACCTGCAAACAGTTGAAAACCAGATGCAGACTTTCTTTATAAAAGATGCAACATCAACTTATAAGATGCTGGCAAAAAAGTTTGGATTTGGTGCTGATGCTAAAATCGGTACCACCTATTTTTTGCAGCCGTATCTTGATATGCATTTAAGCACCAGCCTTCCGGCAAATGACGTCAATTCGAGCAATCCGATGTACTCTTACCTGCTTTCGGGGATTGCATTGTTTGTGTTACTGATCGCGTCTATCAATTTTGTGAACCTAACCACTGCCCGTTCTGCAAAGCGCGCCAAAGAAGTAGGGATTCGTAAAGTAATTGGCGGCAACAGAAAACAACTGATTATGCAATTTCTCGGCGAATCATTTTTCTTATGCACTATTGCTTTTTTATTGGCGATTGTATTAGTCCATTTGTTGTTGCCTTTATTTAATGCCCTTTCCAACAAAGCATTGTCGCTTTCTTATCTGTTCGACGCAAAATTGGTTGCAGGCTATATCACGTTATACTTTCTTACAGGATTGCTGGCTGGCTTTTATCCTGCTTTTGTTTTATCAGGTTATGATCCCGTACAAACATTGTACAGCCGTTTTAAAATAGCAGGGAAAAATTATTTGCAAAAATCGTTGGTGGTACTACAGTTTACATTGGCATCTTTTTTAATTATTGCGACGCTTATCATTTATTCGCAGTTCAATTTTCTTACAAAAACAGATTTGGGATATGATGACAACAATCTTGTTATCGTGAATAAAGATGGAATAAAACATACCGATGCTGCTGTTTTCGAAAATGAATTGCTTACAAACCCAAACATCGCCGGTGTTAGCGCAAAGAATGCAGGATATGAACAAGGAGCTGCAAGAAATGCTGCAGACTCTGTCATACAATTTGCTTATGAAACAATTGACGAAAATTATTTGCCTTTATTAAAAATTCCATTGCTCAAAGGAAGAAATTTTTCAAAGGAATTTCCAGCCGATTCTTCACAGTGTGTTATTGTAAATGAAAGTTTTGTAAAAACGGCCAACTGGAAAAACCCGGTTGGTGAAACCTTGAAATTCTCTTTCGACAACAATAAAATTTATCATGTAATCGGCGTGGTAAAAGATTATCATTTTGCTTCGTTAAACGAAAAAATAAGACCGCAGTTATTCACCATGAAGAATGATAATTTGTATGGAACTTATTGCATCAAAATAAAACCAGGTTCCGCAACTGAAAGTTTAAAATGGATACATAAAGCATTCAAACAATTTTATCCTTTAAGCCCGTACTCATATACTTTTAAAAATGATGACAACAAAAAGCAGTATGCTGAGGTTGAAAAATGGAAACAGATTATTTTGTTCGGCGCTACACTAACCATCTTCATTTCCTGCATCGGTTTGTTTGGGTTATCAGTTTTATCTGCAGAAAAAAGAACCAAAGAAATTGGCATCCGAAAAGTTTTTGGCGCATCAGTAAAAAACATTGTAACGAGTCTTTCTACCGATTTTATAAAGTTAGTTGTAATAGCGCTGGTAATTGCCACTCCACTTGCCTATATGATTGCCAATAAATGGTTGCAGAATTTTCCATACCGGATTACAATAAGTTGGTGGCTGTTTGGATCAGCCGGATTATTAGTCATGCTGGTTGCATTAATCACTGTTAGTTTTCAATCAATCAAAGCGGCGGTAGCAAACCCGGTGAAGAGCTTGAGGACGGAATAAGTTAATTTGATGATGCGCTGATTAGCTAATGTGCTAATGAAAAATGAAAAATAAAAATTCTAAGTATTTTATCCCAGGTCGTGTCTCTACTCCTGGCCTTGTGCACATGCGGATACGGCCGTGCTCAATTATTCACTGTCAATAGGGTATTCGCTCTGCATTCCCCCGGTGTAATACTTTGCCGGACAATATTTGTAATCCACCGGATTTGCCACCAATCCCCCACTCCATTGCAAGAATTGTGATGAATATAATTTAGCTTGTCCAAAAAGAAGTGGTTTGTTGTTAACTTACCATCAAATGATCTCTCAAATACCTGGTGTTTCTTTCCTGTGTTTATCCGAAGCCATTAAATGTTATAAAATAAAGTCCTTCAGTTTGTTCTATCGGAGTTCTTACAGCCATACTATTAAGCCAAAAAATTTATCCTGCATTGGCCGTCCGTGTCCTGCTTTGATCAAAAACTCTGAGTAGAGACACGGTCTTGGAGGAATTTGAACATTTCTAAAGAAATCCGGAGGCTATTATTACCTCCACACACAATGCCCCACCTCCTCCACAAATCTATACAACTCAAACACCAGCTTGCTTATTTTTTCATCGGTGTATCTGAATATAAATTGCTTGTCTTGTCAATAATATTTTAAAATTCTAATTTTTTCAAAATGGACATAATCTTCTGGCGTAAAGGGCACATAAGGTTCAGGTTCCGTTTTCAAATTATCGGTTTTTGCAATTTTTTGAAAAATCGAGTATTTCGGAACAACATTTAGATCCTTATCAAAATACATTCGTTTTTCTATCATCCCTTTCTGCAAATTATTATAAGTGAATATAACTTTAGATGCAGCTATATAATATAAAAAAGTTGTACTGTCTAACTTGCCAGCTTGAGTTATAAGACGTTGGCCTGTATACTCATAATACGAACTATCCGGATTCTTATTTCTCTTTGCCTCTGTAGATGCCCAAATATATTCAACACCTTGTATAACTAATTTTTCTTGCGGTGTCATAACCTTTATCAGCAAATAAACGGTATCTATTTTTTTTTATGTCAGGCACTTCTGCCATGACAGTTTTTTTGATGTTTTCTACCATTGGTTTGAACTTTTCCTTATTTCCCTCGCAACTTACTTCAACAATAGTTAGGGATAGTAAAACAAAAAATAGGCAGATTTTCATTAGAAGTATTTAAAATTAAAAGTACTTTCACTCTCCCTCCACAATCCTCCTCTCCCAATCCATACAACTCACACACCAGCTTGTTTATTTTTTCATCGGTGTACTCTATTCTTGTTTAAAATAAACCGCTTTCAAAGGAAGTTTTAATTTTTTTACTCGAACCGATAAAACTTAAATAATGACGAATCAGTCTTTCCCATAGACCATTCTGTTAATGCTTTTAAATGTTGATACTTTTCAACAATTTTCTTTGCTTGATTGTATTCCTCAGAATCGGTTTCAGATTTCGAAAATACCTCACTGTATTTTTCAAATTGCTCATTGACATATTCTAAAACTTTCTCTTTTGCTGCATTCATGTTTTCACGTGTCATTTGCGACTTAGCGTAATCAAAAATTGGTTTGGTAAAAGTATTAGTGAGTTTCAATAACGAAGTTGTAAGCCTTGAAAGTGAATCGTCTTTATCCCCTTCATTTTCTTTAATCAAATTAGCCATTGTTGACTCCAGATAGTCAAAATACTTCATTGAGTTGTCAAGCAAGTCAAATGGATTAAGAAATACTATTTCTGGTTCTCTGTCAGAATACAACAGCGTTTTCTCATAAAATAATTCCTTAGAGTTCTCTGCATAGTTCAGCTTCAATCTTTCAATTACTTTCTTTTCAATAGCAATAACAGGATAAACGGCTTTCTGCTCTAATTTGTATGCACTAACTAAACCACCAGAAAAAATCATGTTCTTATCAGAATAGAAACTTCCCATTGAAATTCCACCACGAACAAAAAATCCTTTCTGCATCATTGCAAGTTGGTAGGATTTTACAATAGTTGCCAAAGAATGAAACTGAATGTGAAAATCATTCCCAAATTCAATAAAAGGAAGTGAAATACAAATGCAGTCAGAAAACATTCGATACTCTAAAAACTCTTTAAGGTCTGATTGAGCTTTCTGGTCCATTATGTTTTCTATGGAAATTTTTATAGCCATTTCCAAAGTATCATGCAACTCATTCAGGATATTTGAATATTCATCTCTATCGTATTCCTCAATAATTGCAGAAAAGCCCAAGATATCTATGAAAGCAACTATTCTTGGCTCTGTGTCAACAATGTTATTCCTGAAAAGTTTTTTCGGTGTTTCCTTAATATCGATATACATTTTCGTTTCATAGGGAATATCAATCGAACATTTGTTTAGAATTTCCAAAACATATTTCTTGATTTCAGTGAAAACAATTTCTTCTTTTTGCAACAACCTTTGAGTTTGGATTTCTATTTCAGAAAGCAACGGTGGAATACTTTCGTTAAACTCTTGCAAATTTTTAAAATCGCCCTCATCGTATTTCACATCAAAGCATCTACGAATAAAGAAGTCCAGTTCCGTTATTGCTTTAATCCAAAATACTTCAAGTGCAAGATCCCCTTGGTATTTGTAATGCAGTTTTCTAATGTTTCGCTTAAACGAATCAACAAACATTTTTACATCAGTGCAAATTTTCTCTTGCGAAATGTTAAGCATTTTTTCCGCAACATTTGAAATGACTTTTGTTGCCCACTGCGAAAAAAAAATTTTTACGACTTCAGTTAATGGAGTTTCAGCAGTAAACTGGCTTGGAACTTTGTAGCCCAACGAAACAATATCTTCAGCATAGATTTCTAAAAGCTGTTCATAGAAAATTTGAGGAGTGTGCTTTATGTAACCGTTCACTTGGCAAGCATCAAAAAATACTTTCTTTTTCCCTCCGAAGTCAACGGTCTTTCCAATTGACCTAAACTCCCTGCTATGAGTTAAATTCGGTTGCATAAAACGATTTTCACAATACCTTCCAACTTCACCTTTCAAATCGTCAGTTATAATTATTTCAGTAATGTTGGGGCTTAAATAATTCGCATTTCTTAATGCTTCCAAAAGTTGTTGAAAATAATCACGATGTAATTCTTCAAAATTTGAAAGGCGATATATTTTGTAAACAATCATTTTTCCTCCATTATTTTTTTCCTCCTCCCCCAATCCGTACAACTCAAACACCAGCTTATTTATTTTCTCATCGGCGTATTCTATTCTTGTATTTAATTGATCCAGTTTATGAGGCAGGGTGGTTTGTTGTTTTTCTTTTTGTAATTGCAACATTCAACTCACTGTCTGAACCGAGATTCACAGGATAATAGGATTGTAAGATTAAATCCTATCTTCCTTCAATCTTAAAAATCATAGTTCAGACACCCCCACAATCCTCCTCCTCTCTCAATCCATACAACTCAAACACCAGCTTGTTTATTTTTTCATCGGTGTATTCTATTCTTGTATTTAATTGATAGGAAAGCGTTTCGTTGTAATCGCTTTTTTTATAAGAAGGCAATTGTTCCTGGAAACGTTCTACGAGTGTGGCAATTTGTGAATGGGCTTCTTCTTTTGAGTACATGCAGTTTCGGGTTGATAAGCATTTAATGGATCAAATGTAAAGGAAATAATTGTTTTGTGGTAGGTATGATGGACATGGCCCCAAAACACTTTTTACATATCCCGGAAGCCACGGTAATGCGTCTAAAATTCATTGCGAAGTGTCTATGAAGCACGGTAATGCGTCTAGGATTCATTGCGAAGCGTCTATGAAGCACGGTAATGCGTCTAGAATTCATTGCGAAGCGACCAGAAAGCACGGTAAAATACACCTAAACAGCGCCCAACAGGCATAGCAAAAACCTGTATACCCCCTTGCAGGCCAGCAGTTTAATAATATGCCTTCATAAAGAATGTGTTTATCACCAACAACCTGGAAGACCTGAAGGCCAACGACAATATGCCGGAGAGATTCCAGGCCGCCTTTAAAGCCGACGGGGACGATTGTATTGCGCTGTCAGCCCAGTTTGCCAACATTAACATTCAAAAGCAGAATGCTACGGGTGTTAAGTTAGATGCCAACAATTCCATCCACCTGGGTGTGATGGAAATGCTGAAAGATGGCCAGCAGATTTTTAAAGATGACCCGTTGTTGAAGAGGCAGTTTACCTTTAGGTACCTCGTAAAGATGTATAAGGGCGAACGTCCGGCAAGCCTTAAGGCGTTATACTAAATACGCTGAAGACGCCGGTGAAAGATGTCGTGATTGAATCGTTGGACTTAAAATATCGCGGCATCGCCAATGCTAAAGGGCAATACCGTATTACCCGGATAGCTGCGGGTACCTACACGTTCAGGTTCAGCGCCCCCGGCTATGAGCCGCAGGAGCAAACGGTGGTGTTTGCACCAGGCATTGCCAGCAAATGTGATCTTACATTGAAATCTCAACTGCTGTTAGTAGCGTAAGATGCTAAACTGAAACTGAAAGTTGACGGCAAAAAAGGCGCTGTTTCTTTCGGTTTTGAGTACACGATGGATCCGCCAACGGATCAGAGTGTATGGGTGAAAACCATCTGCTCTACCAGTCGCTGCACTATCAAGGGCCTGGAACCAGGTAAAAAATACTGGTTCAGGACGTTTGTTACCGGCAGTAAGGGGCAACAGGTAATGGGCACTATGCTGCTCAGTCCTTATGTGCAATAATTGGCAATTACTAACTGCCCAAATTATTGCAGGGCCGCTTCCTTTGGGGGGCGGCTTTTTTGTTTTTAAAAGGGGGCCTTTAACTCTTCGCTGCCTTTTTGTTAGCACATCATCACATTATCATATTACCACACCAGCTAACTATCGCCTGTATCAAAATAAAACACCGGGTGTATCATTACCGAACAGAATTATTTTTTTTCACTTCGTTACCCATTGATAGATAATGGCTAAACAACTGGTGTAGTTTTTAGGTATTAAGTAAATACACCATTTGAGATTTAAAAATCCAGGATAAATGTTTAAAAATTATTTCAAAACGGCATGGAGAAATCTGGTAAGGCAGAAGAGCAATTCGTTCATTAATATTACGGGGTTGGTAGTTGGCTTAGCAGCTTTTCTTCTAATATTTCTTGTTATTCAATACGAGCAAAGCTTCGATAATTTTCATCCGGATAAAAATAATATTTTTCGTGTGGTGCGCATCGGGAAAAATGCGGTCAACCGCGAATACAGAGCGGGCGTGCCTTTTCCCGTGCCTTCTACCTTACGAACTGACTTTCCGCAACTGGCGAATGCCGCTGCGATTTCCACCGATAACAATGTACAGGTGGATATAACGACAGCAGATGGTTCTGTAAAGAAAAAATTTAAAGAGACATATGTTTTTACTGCAGAACCGCAGTTTTTTAAAATGTTTAATTTCCCTTTAGCCACCGGTAATATTAATTCGCTCAACGAGCCTAATACTGTTCTGCTAACGAAGGATGTTGCGGCAAAATATTTTGGGGATTGGCGGCAGGCGATGGGCAAAACACTCCATTTATACGGAAGGGATATAAAGGTGGTTGGCATTCTTAATGATCCCCCTGCAAACACCGATTTTCCTCTCAGTGTAGTGGTTTCCTATGCAACACTTACCCACAGTATAGATATGAGCGACTGGGGAAGTATTTCGGATGACAATTATTGTTTTGTTCAATTGAACAGGGATGATTTGCAAAACCATTTTGATAAATTGCTGGCCGGTTTTACGGCAAAGCACATTACGCCGGTCAATCCCGGCTATGATCTTTCCCTTCAGCCGTTAAACGAAATGCATTATGACAAACGCTATGGAAACTTTACCGGCCGCACTTTCAGTAAAGACCTGATTCTTGCGTTAGGTTTGATTGCCTTATTCCTGCTCGTTATTGCCTGTGTTAACTTTATCAACCTTACCACAGCACAAGCGATGAACCGCGCCCGTGAAGTGGGCGTAAGAAAAGTGCTGGGGAGTAGCCGCAGGCAACTGGTATGGCAGTTTTTGGGTGAAACCGGTATCACTACTTTTATTGCAATTCTTTTGTCGCTTGCAGTTGTTTTGCTTTGCATCCCTTTTGTAAATAACCTGCTTGACATTAAGTTATCAACAGTTGTTTTATTCAATGCCAAATTCATTTTGTTTACGCTATTTGTTTTGGTAGTGGTTACCGTCCTTTCAGGATTTTATCCTGCCTTGGTATTGTCGGGATTTAAATCAGTAAATGTTTTAAAAGGCGTTTCGTTTACTCATAATAGCAAAGGGATTTTCCTCAGAAGGGGACTCGTTATTTTACAGTTTGTAATTGCCCAGGTGCTTATCATCGGCACGTTGGTAGTGGCCGCACAAATGAATTATTTCCGCACGGCAGATTTAGGTTTCAATAAAACCGCAATCATTAACGCAGGTATGCCACGGGATAGCCTGAGCCGCACAAAAACCGGGGTGTTACTTAATGAATTGAATAAAGTTCCCGGAATTGAAAGAATAAGTTTTAGCGCCTTTGCCCCATCATTTAACGGTGGTTGGTATACAGACTTACGGCTTCCGGATAATAATAGTAAGAGTCCCGATATGATTGTAGCTATGATGCCTGCAGATACCAGCTTTTTTGGCTTATACGATTTGCCACTTGTGGCAGGCCGAAAATATTTTCCATCAGATACCATCCGCGAATTTGTAGTGAATGAAACGGTTGTTAAAAAATTAGGAATCCAAAATCCGGAGCAGGCTCTCGGCAAAATGGTGAATGTTAGCGGAAAGACTTGCCCGATAGTTGGTGTAGTAAAGGATTTTCATTCCAATTCACTCAGAGACCCAATAAACCCGATCGTATTAACAACCATTAAAAATGCATATGGGCAGGTCAATATTAAAATAAATATGAGCAAAGCCAAAACGGTTATTGCGGCCATGCAAAGTATATGGGATAAAAATTATCCTGACTATCTATTTGAATATAATTTTTTGGATCAATCTATTGCGAATTATTATAAGCAGGAAAACCAGCTTGCACAGCTCTACAGGATTTTTGCAGGCATTGCCATTTTTATTTCCTGCCTGGGCTTGTACGGCTTGATTTCGTTTATGAGTATACAGCGTAAAAAAGAAATCGGTATTCGCAAGGTGCTTGGTGCGCCGGTTGGAAGTATTGTAATCATGTTATTAAAAGAGCTTACCATTCTGATATCAATTGCATTTCTTATTGCAGCGCCGATAGCATGGTATTTTATGAATGAATGGCTCCAGGAGTACACTTATCGTATTACAATAAGTCCCTGGTTTTTTGCAACCACCATTATAAGTTCACTGATGATCGCATGGCTCACCGTCGGGCAAACTGCAATAAGAGCAGCGATTGCAAACCCTGTGAAGAGTTTGAGAAATGAATGATTAATGTGATGATTGGCTAATGTGCTAATGTGCTGATGAAAATAAGAATCAAAGTTATTTGTTGATTTACTGTAAACAGGAATAATTTAATAATTCAATAATTCAATAATTTAATAATTCAATAATTAATTACGATGATCAAAAATTATTTTAAAACCGCAGTCAGGAGCCTGGCACGTAACAGGAATTATACGATTATCAATATTTCAGGATTAGCTGTTGGTATCTCTGTTTGCCTCATCATCTTTCTGATCATACAATATCACACCAGCTTCGATAATTTTCATTCAAAAAAAGATCGCATCTATCGCGTGTTGACTGAATCTCATCATGCGGATGCAGGAACGATTACCTATGAAAAAAATGTTCCTTTTCCAATGCCGGAAGGATTGAAAACGGAATTTCCGCAGTTGCAACAAGTTGCACCCATTTATGCAAGTCATAATGATGAATTACAGGTACTTGCTGATAATGGGACTCCTGTCAGAAACTTTAAAGAGCAAAGCGGTGTGTTTTATACGTCGCCTGCTTTCTTCAAAATATTTGATTTCCCGCTGCTTGCAGGTTCGTATGAATCTTTAAAAGATCCGAACAATGTTTTACTTACAAAGGAAATCGCTGAAAAATATTTCGGTGATTGGACAACCGCAGTAGGTAAAACCATTAAGCTGACCGGATATTACAGCATTGGTGCGGCATTGTTTCAGTTTCCGGCGGTGGCGCTGAAAGTTTCCGGAATTCTTGCACCCATACCGGCAAATACAGACTTTCAGTTAAAATTGGTTGTTGCTTATGGAACAGAATTTACCGGAGATAAAAAATACGGATTTCAGCAACCCGACTGGAATGGAACTGCATCTGATTTTGGTTGCTATGTTTTATTGCCCCACGGTATTTCAGTTGACAATTTTAACCAACAATTAGCGACATATGCCAGAAAAATGGCGCCGGCTGACAACAAGGACAACTACATCATACAACCATTAAATATGGTGCATTACGATGCAGAAGCAGGCAATTTTAGTAACAAAACAATCAGTCACGAACTGATAAATGTTTTGTGGCTGATTGCAGCATTCATTCTGTTAACAGCCTGCGTAAACTTTATCAATCTTTCTACTGCACAAGCGGTGAACCGCGCAAAGGAAGTTGGCGTAAGAAAAGTTTTGGGAAGTAGTAAATCTCAATTGCAGATTCAATTCATTGTTGAAACATTTTTGATTGTTACAATTGCAGTCATACTTGCAGCAGGTATTACAATTCTTGTTTTACCTTCTGTAAATAATCTTTTAGAGCTTTCACTTTCATTCAATATACTAAATAATCCCGCTATTATTTTATTTCTTTTAGCTGTCGCCCTTGTCGTAACTGCGTTTGCAGGTTTTTACCCTTCTATAGTTTTATCACGTTTCAACCCTATTACTGCTTTAAAAAGTAAAGTCGCGGCAAATACCTCAAAGGGAATTTCGTTAAGAAGAGGATTGGTGGTGTTTCAGTTTATCATTGCGCAGGCATTAATTATCGGAACACTCATCATCGTAAAGCAGATGGATTATTTTATGAATCAACCCCTGGGATTCGATAAAGATGCCATCGTAAATGTTCCTTTCCGGCCTGACAGTACAGGCGGTAAACTCACAGATTATTTAAGGCAACAGTTGTTGAGTGTAAACGGTGTGCAGGCAGTGACTTTCAGTTCTAACACGCCGGTGGAAGATAATAACAACCGGTTTACCACACTCAAATTCGACCATGGAACAAAAGACAAAGATTTCCAGGCTATCGTAAAATTTACAGACGATAAATATGTGCCTACTTATAAATTACAATTGGTAGCAGGAAGAAATTTGGAACCGTCAGGTTATACAAAAGAATTTTTGGTGAATGAATCTTTCGTGAAAAGTTTAGGCCTTAAAAAACCGGAAGATATATTGAACAAAGAAGTCAGTATTTGGGGTGATATAATAAAATGCCCTGTGGTTGGCGTAGTGAAAGATTTTAATGACAGGTCTTTGCGCCAAAGCGTGGCTCCATTGATTATGGCCACAAACAGCACCATGTATCGTCAGGCTTCGATAAAACTGGCAACGGCGAACATTTCTTCCACCATGCAGGCGGTTAAAAAAATATGGCGGCAAACATTTCCTGATTATGTGTATGAATACAGGTTCCTGGATGATAAAATTGCCAGCTTTTATGAACAGGAAAATCAGTTATCACAACTGTACAAAATTTTTGCAGGCATCGCTATATTCCTTAGCTGTCTTGGGCTGTATGGATTAGCATCCTTCATGGCAGTGCAGCGGATAAAAGAAGTGGGTATCAGGAAAGTGCTGGGCGCTACGGCCGGTAATATCGTTTATCTGTTTTCCAGAGAATTTGTGATTCTTATTTCAATTGCCTTTGTCATTGCCACGCCTCTTGCATGGTATTTTATGAATCGATGGTTACAGGATTATGCCTATCGCATCGACATAAGTTGGTCAGTATTTCTTATTGCGGGAATTGCTGCGCTGATCATCGCATTAGCTACAATCAGCTTCCTGGCGATAAAAGCAGCAATTGCAAACCCGGTGAAAAGTTTGAGAAGTGAGTAATTGAAAATGGACAAATGTGAAAATTCAAAAATCAGGAAATGAAAAGTCACAGTAGTTATTCGTTACTATAACAGCAGGGGCTACACGAAATTAGAACTGTAAACTACGAACTAAAAACTATATCATTATGTTTAAAAATTATTTTATAACCGCCTGGAGAAATCTTGTAAAGAGCAAAGTTTTTTCCTTTATCAATATCCTGGGTTTAACCATCGGCATCACCGTATGCATGATGATATTTTTGTTCGTTACGAACGAATTTAGCTTTGATAACTTTCATAACGATGGTGACCGCATTTACAGGTTGATGCGCGGGTTTAAGAAAGAAGGTAAAATTGCCAATGTGGCTTATGTATCAGGCCCATACGCTCCGGCATTAAAGAATGATTTTGGAGCAGATATTCAAAGTACAGTCCGCGTGAATACCAATGATGACCTCATTACTATTGATAACCGTTCTTTTCATGAAAAGAAAGTAATTGATGCAGACAGCAACTTTTTCAAATTTTTTACTTTCCCTTTAATAAAAGGAAACCCGGAAAGCGTTTTGCAAAATCTACATAGTGTTGTATTAACAGAAACTACTGCAAAGAAATATTTCGGTAGCGTTGATAATGCGATGGACAAAATAATTGCTGTGGATAAAGATCTTCCGCTTAAAGTAACCGGTATTGCCAAAGATGTTCCTTCCAATTCTCATATTCAATTTGACCTTGTAATTCCGCTCGAAAATTATAAAGATGCAACGTGGATGACTACCTGGATCAACAATGGACTTTATACTTATGTAAAACTTCAGCCGCATGTAGCGAAATCACAGATTGAAAAACAACTGCCTGCATTTTTGGAAAAATATATGGGCAGCGATATACGCAAATATGGTTTGTATCATTATCAATTGTCGCTCACTCCGCTCAAAGATGTATATTTTGATGACACCGCTTTGGATGGTATCAAACACGGCGATAAAATGGTAGTATATATTTTTCTATCCGTCGCTGTTTTAATTTTACTGATTGCATGTATCAACTTTATGAATCTTTCTACCATTCGCGCTGCGGAACGGTCGAAAGAAGTTGGATTGCGGAAAGTGTTAGGCGCGTTGCGAAATAATCTTGTATGGCAATTCATTGGCGAATCGGTTTTGCTTACGCTGATTTCATGCGTCTTTGCTGTCGTACTGCTTGTGTTGGCAATGCCATGGTACGATCAAATACTTGGCTATTCATTAACCGTTTCATGGAATACGCTTCCGATATGGATATTTCTGGCCGGTGTTGTAATTGTTGTTGGCTTTTTAGCAGGAAGTTATCCGGCGTTTTTTCTTTCAGCATTCTCGCCGATCAATGCTTTGAAAGGCAAGCTACGCCTTGGTAAAGGCGGTTCTACCTTCCGGCAGGTTTTGGTAGTTGTCCAATTCAGTATCACGGTATTTTTAATTGTATCAACAATCATCATTGCCAAACAAATGAATTACGTAAAAAATAAACAGCTTGGTTATAATAAAGAACAAACGGTGATGGTGCGCATTGATAACAATGACATTTATAAAAACCGCAATGTTTTCAAAAGCCAGTTGCAGAATGAAAGCGCTGTGCAATCAGTATCATTGATGTCCGGCGAACCAGGCGGCTTCTTCGATGGACAGGTATTTAATGTGGAGGATCATAATGAACGTTGGAATGCAAGAACAGAGTTTGCGGATTTTGAGTTTGTAAAAACATTGGGTTTGAAAATTATAGCTGGCAGAGATTTTTCATCCTCCTACCCCACAGATACAACTAATGCGGCACTCATCAATAAAACGGCTGCAACAAAACTCGGCTGGACTCCGGAACAAGCTGTGGGCAAATGGATAGAAAATACGATTCGTGACACTTCAAAACGGAGGATAATTGGTGTAGTTGCGGATTTCAATTTCGAATCATTAAAAAGTAATATTGAGCCGCTGGTTATCGCTCCAAATCCTGACAGAAGATTAGCGCTGGTAAAACTAAAACCCGGAAATATAAAAGCTGGCGTTGCGCTGGTAGAAAAAGCGTATAAAAATGTTGCCGGCGCATATCCTTTTGAATACAGTTTTTTAGATGAACAATTCGATGATCTCTATAAAAAAGACATCCGCCAGCAAACGATTTTATCCGTGTTTGCCGGCCTTGCGATTTTTGTTGCATGCCTCGGACTGTTCGGTCTGGCTTCGTTCACAACAACAAAGCGGTTCAAAGAAATCGGCGTCAGAAAAGTATTGGGATCGTCGGTAAAAGGCATTGTACTATTATTGTCAAAAGATTTGCTGAAACCCGTGCTGATTGCCACTTGTATTGCATTGCCGATCGGATATTGGGCCACAAATAAATGGTTGCAGAATTTTGCTTACAAAACATCTTTAAGCTGGTGGGTTTTTGTTATCGCCGCGATTACAACTTTTGGAATCGCTTTCATCACAGTTTGTTTTAAGGCAGTAAAAGCAGCCATGGCCAATCCTGTGGAGAGTTTGCGAAGTGAGTGATTAATTAGCTGATGCGATGATTAGCTAATATGCTAATGGAGCAAACAGAAATAATAAGTATTTGTTGGTTTACTATATTATAACAATCATGCATAAACGAAAACAGAATGTTTAAAAACTTTTTCAAGACAACTACCCGAAGCCTCTGGAAAAATAAAGGGTATAGCTTTTTAAATATTTTTGGATTGGCCATTGGCATCACATGCGCCGGATTGATTTTTTTGTGGGTGGAAGATGAATTAAGCTTTGATCAGTTCAACACAAAGAAAGATCAGCTGTATTTTATCCGCGAAAATCAAAAATACGATACGTACACAGCAACATTTGGTTCTACGCCTGCACCAATGGCCCCGGTAATTAAGGAAGAAATTCCGGGTATTGCCAACGCCTGTCGCATTAATGGCGTGGATACAAAATTGATAACCATCGGCGATAAATCAATGTATGCTGCCGGAAGTTATGTGGATGCTTCGCTGTTCAGCATGTTTACTTTTCCCTTTGTAGAGGGCCATGCAGAAACGGCTTTTAAAGAACTGCATTCAATGGTGATTACCCAATCAACGGCAAAGAAATTTTTTGGTGATGAAAAAAATGTGATTGGCAAAACAGTGCGTGTTGATAATAAACAGGATTATGTGGTAACGGGCGTTATAAAAGATATTCCTAAAAATTCGACTGTGCAGTTTGAATGGGCTTCGCCTTTTCAGGTTTGGTATGATGAAAATAAATCATGGGCCCAATCGTGGGGCAATAACGACCTTGATACTTATGTTGAACTAAAACCAAATGTGAGCGCGGCTTCGGTAAATAAAATTCTTTACGATTTTATACAGAAACGCGAACCTAAATCTATTGCCCGGCCCTTTTTATGGAGCGCACACGACTGGCATTTGCGTGATGAATTTGACAACGGTGTGCAAACAGGTGGCGGAAGAATAACTTATGTGCATCTCTTTTCTGTTATTGCCTGGATTATTTTATTGATTGCCTGCATCAATTTTATGAACCTTGCAACGGCAAGAAGTGAAAAACGTGCGCGGGAAGTGGGCGTTAGAAAAGTGCTGGGTTCTGGGAAAAAAATGCTCATTCTTCAGTTTATGGGAGAAGCTCTTTTTATGGCATTATTATCTGCAATGCTTGCTGTGGTTATTATGATGCTTTTATTACCTGCATTTAATTTGCTGGTTCAGAAAAACCTTGCATTGGGTTTAGACAAGCCGCTTCACATTATAGCATTACTGGCGATTACTTTAATATGCGGATTGTTTGCGGGTAGTTATCCTTCGCTTTATTTATCATCCTTCAATCCGGTGTTTGTTTTAAAAGGAATGAAGGTGAAAGGCAGCAGTGCCGCCATCATACGAAAAGGACTGGTGATAGTACAGTTCAGTATTTCTATTATACTCATCATAAGCACCATCATTATTTACCAGCAAATACAACATGTAAAAAACAGGAGTCTTGGTTTCAATAAAAACAATCTTTTACAGGTGGATATGAACAGCGAAATGACAAAAAACTACCAGGCTGTTCACCAGGATTTATTGGGTACCGGATTGATTGAAAACGTGGCTGTTTCCAATTACAATACTTTATACAACGGCAATAACACCGGCGGCTTGGTTTGGGAAGGGAAAAAATCCAATAACCAGGTTTTAATTTCTATGCGTTATGTATCGCCCGGCTATATGAAAACATCAGGCATAAAAATTCTGGGAGGCAGAGACCTGGTGGAAACAGATAGCGTACAGTCGAAAAAGATAAATGTTTTAATTACACAATCCCTGGAAAAATTAATGGGCGGCAACAGCGCTGTCGGCAAAACATTACATTGGGATGGCGATACCAGCGGCACAGTTGCAAATGTGGCAGGCGTAGTGAATGATTATGTGTATGGCGATATGTATGGCAAGCCCGATCCTGTAATGTTCTTTTGTGTGAACATACGGGATGCTTCAAATATGTATGTGCGTTTAAAACAAAACGCCAATGTTGAACAGGCCATACAACAAATTGCAACCGTATTAAAAAAGGATAATCCCTCCTACCCTTTTACTTATCATTTTGTTGACGATCAGTTTAACCAGATGTTTCAGAATGAACAATTGATAAGCAAGCTTTCACGGGTATTTGCCATGTTGGCTATTATCATTTCCTGTTTGGGTTTATTTGGGTTAGCAGTTTATACGGCAGAACGCAGAGTAAAAGAAATAGGCGTTAGAAAAGTGTTGGGCGCCAGCATAACCAACATCACCACATTATTATCGAAAGACTTTTTACTATTGGTATTTATTTCATGCCTTGTCGCATTTCCACTCGCATGGTGGATGATGCATAGCTGGCTGCAGAATTATAAATACAGGATTGAGATAAGCTGGTGGATATTTGTAGTTGCAGGTGTTACTGCTTTACTGATCGCTTTGATAACTATCAGTTTTCAGTCTATAAAAGCGGCAATAGCGAATCCTGTAAAGAGTTTGAGAAGCGAATGAATATTAGTTAATGTACGGATTAGCTATGCTAATGAAAAAATAGGAATATTAATTATTTGTTGTTTTACTGTAGACAGGTTTATTGTATATAACAGTTATGAATAAACGAAAATAAAATGATAAAGAATTATTTTAAAATTGCTTTCAGAAATATTACCCGCCACAAAGGTTTTTCATTTATCAATATTGCAGGCTTAACCTTAGGTTTTACCGCCTGTATTTTGATTGGCCTTTTTGTTTGGGATGAAAATCAGTACGACAAATTTCTTCCCGACGGCGACCAGGTTTACCGTGTTTACAATCACTACACAAATAATGAAGGCAGCGAAGACAGGGCTCCGGCTCCTCCCATGTTTGCCACTACCTTAAAGCAGGATTTTCCGGAAGTAGAACAAACAGCAAGAGTATTAATGCAGCCTGAAAACAAAACACTTTTCGAAGCCGGTAACAAAAAGATCTACGAACAAGATGGTTATTATGTTGATTCCACTTACTTTGATGTATTTCCGCTAACGTTCCGGTATGGTACTCCTTTAAAAGCATTGAACGATCCTTCTTCAATTGTGATCTCTGAAAATATGGCCAATGTATTTTTTGGCAATGCGAATCCTGTAGGTAAACAATTGTTGATGGACAAAACGCCTTTTACCATAAAAGGTGTATTTGTAAAAAATCCAAAGTTTCACATGCAATTTAATTACCTGGTTCCGTTAGCGGCTGCTCACATACCACCTGAGCGAATGCAAAGCTGGCAATGGCAACAGTTTTATAATTATGTAAAATTAAAAAGAGGAACCAATGTCCCTTTACTGCAATCCAAGTTCCGGGCCGATGTAAATCAAAAGTCAGCTTCTTTCATGAAGGAAACGCAAAGTTCCAACAAACCGGTGTTTCAGCCTTTGCAAAAGATTCATCTCTATTCCGCTAATTTCAAATATGATCTGGCGCAAAGAGGAAATATCACCTATATTCGCGCCCTTACCATCATTGCGATTTTTATCTTATTGATTGCCTGCTTCAATTTTATCAACCTGGCAACGGCAAAATCATTGCAACGCGCCAAAGAAGTTGGTGTAAGAAAAACGATTGGCGCAGACAGAAAACAACTCATTTTTCAATTCATTGGTGAAACCGTTTTTCTCACCTTTATCAGCATTCTGGTTTCTATTGCCGCCAGCATTGTGCTTCTTCCGTGGCTCAACCAGTTTACCGGAAAAAACATTTCATTGGCTTTGTTTGCCAATCCTTTTGTGATGTTATTATTTGTCATGCTTACTTTAACGGTAGGAATCCTGGCAGGTTTTTATCCGGCACTTGTGTTGTCAAATTTCAAGCCTTTAAAAGTTCTAAAAGGCACTGTTACCGACCAGGCGGCCGGAAAAACCCCCTGGTTACGCCATGCTCTTGTGGTTGTACAATTTACTTTATCTGTTTTATTAATTATCAGCGTCGTTATTGTTTTCAGGCAGGTAAATTACCTGCATAATAAAGACCTTGGTTTTATCAAAGACCAGATAATGTTTTTCCCCATGCGTGGCGATAACATGTTTAAAAATGATGAAATATTTAAAAATGAATTGTTGCAGCTGCCGGGCGTTAGTTCTGTTTCGATCGGCTATGGTTTTCCCGGCGATGCTGTTGCAGGAGATGAAATTATCGTTCCTAAAAATGGACAGGAAGTGAAGCAATCCGCGACACAGCTAATGGTCGATTACGATTATATCAAAACGCTGGGATTACAATTAGTGGCGGGAAGAGATTTTTCAAAATCGATGAGCATGGATAAAGATCATGCATGGATCATAAATGAAACGGCTGTGAAGCAACTCGGATTCGGTTCACCGCAAAATGCCTTGGGAAAAAAATTATCATGGCATGTCTGGAACAATAAAAATCCGGATTCATTAAAAACAGGACAGGTGATCGGCGTAGTGAAAGACTTTAACTATAAAAGCTTGTATGATAAAGTGGAGACAACGGTCCTCCAGATTTTCCCGGATGCTGCATGGAAAGTTGCGGTTAAAATGAAAGCGGCAAATATGGGCACAACGATCAATGAAGTGAAAAATATCTGGAACCATTTCACGCCTGAATATCCAATAGAATATAAATTTCTTGATGAGAATTTTCAGGAGATGTATCGTTCGGAAGATAAATTAAAATCACTGCTTTCAATATTTACCGGCATTGCCATTTTTGTTGGATGTCTTGGCTTATTCGGACTGGCGGCATTCACGGCCGAAAGAAGAAGAAAGGAAATAGCGATCAGGAAAGTATTGGGTGCAAGTACTAACGGAGTTATCATGCTTTTATCAAAGGATTTTATAAAGCTCGTTTTGATCTCATTATTGATCGCCTCACCGGTCGGATGGTATTTCATGAATAAGTGGTTGCAGGATTTTGCGTATCGTATTAATATCAGTTGGGGGACATTTTTACTTGCCGGGATGTTGGCGATTTTACTGGCATTGATAACAATCAGCTTCCAGGCGATAAAAGCAGCCATGGCTAATCCTGTAAAGGGATTGAGAAGTGAATGATTTTAATTAGCTAATGTGATGATTAGCTAATATGCTAATGGAGAAAACAGGAATAATAATTCTTTGTTGGCCTGCTGCCGGTAGACAGGTTTATTAGATAACGATCATGAATAAAAGGAAATAAAATGTTTAAAATTCATTTCAAGACCGCATGGAGAAGTATATTTCGAAACAAAATGTACAGTATCATAAATGTGTTTGGCATTGCGATTGGTATTGCCGCATTTTGGCTGATCTTTTTATTTGTTGCCGATGAATTAAGTTTCGACCGTTACAATCAAAATGCAGATAGAATTGTCCGTGTGGTACAACATTCAAAATGGAATGGGAATGATCTGCACCAGGCTACGACTTCAGCTCCGTTTGCCGGCGCATTAAAAGAAGCCTTCCCGGAAATTGAAGACGCAGTGCGTATTGATCCGGAAGGTGGCGGTGTTATAACTTACAATGATAAAAAATTAAAACAGAACGATATTGTATTTGCAGACAACACCTTATTTAAAATATTCTCCTATCATTTTTTGTATGGCTCAGCAAAAGATGCGTTGCAAAAACCTCAAACGATTGTTATAACCGAAAGTTTAGCCAATAAACTTTTTGGTTCTGCAGAGAAGGCTCTAAGCCAAACCGTTTATTTTGATAATGATTATCCTAACAAGGTTACAGGTATTATAAAAGATATTCCGACGAATTCCCATCTTCGTTTTAGTGCGGTACGTTCCGTTGCAAACGGCCTTGACGCTGACGGATGGCAAAACTTTCATGTGTACACTTATTTATTATTAAAAAAAGGCACAGATTTTAGTGCGTTTGAAAATAAACTTTCGCGGTTTGCGCAGCAGAATATTCAAAAACTGATCAAGGTAAATGATTATAAGCTGGAGTTACAGCCGTTAACTTCAATTCATCTGACATCGAATCTCAGTTATGAATTAAGCAACAACGGCAGCAAGAGCAGTGTATATATTCTTATTGCGATAGGTGCACTTATCTTGATCATTGCCATTATTAATTATGTCAATCTTGCAACAGTACGCTCTTCATCAAGAGTAAAAGAGATAGGCGTCCGTAAAGTAATTGGTTCCGGCAAAATAAATATCGCCGGAATGTTCATAACAGAATCGGTATTGATAACTTGTATCGCTGCAGTTCTTGCCGTAATTATTGTGCACCTAACGCTCCCGCTGTTTAACCAGCTTACGGGTAAATCTTTAACCATTTGGAATTTTGGAATTGCGACAACGCTTTTTGTGTTGCTGCTATTCTCAATTGTTACAGGTGCAATTGCAGGGGTTTATCCCTCAATATTCCTTGCTAATTTCAAAACTATTCCCGCATTGAAAGGGCAAACCGGCTTCAGAAATTCAGGCATAATATTTCGTAAATCATTGGTGATATTTCAGTTTGCCATCAGCGTGGTATTGATCTTCAGTTCTATCGTTATTTACCAGCAATTGCAATATGTTTCGAATAGTAACCTTGGCTTTAATAAAGATCAGGTGATTACTTTCCATATTGATAACAGGAATGTACGAAATCAAATACCCGCCATAAAAAACCGGCTGCTTCAAAGTTCGGCGATACAAGGCGTTGCATCGGCAGGAAATCCCATTGGAAATAATGATCTTGGCGGGATGGGGTACAGGTTTGAAGAAAAGGACGGAAGCTTTTCAACTGCTACTACCATGGCAGAGGAACTTATGATTGACCCTGATTATATCCCGACGATGGATATAAAAATGCTGGAAGGAAGAAATTTTTCAGATTCAATACAATCTGATAAATATGGATCGGCATTAATCAATGAAACACTAATGAAAAAGTTAGGTTGGAAACGTGCTATTGGTAAGCATCTGCAATTCAAGGTTGAGGATACGGTTACTTTAGAGAGAACTATTGTCGGTGTTGTGAAAGATTTTCATACTTATTCATTACAGCATAAAGTGGAGCCATTGGTAATGGTTCTGCCCGCCACATCAAGTATGCAGGACAACCTGTATGTTAAGTTTGCCGATGGAAAAATATCACAAGGCCTTGCTTACGTCGATAAAATTTACAAGCAGTTTGATAAAGAGAGCCTGGCAGACTACCATATACTCAGCGAGAATTTTGACAGGCAATACGATACAGAAAAAAAACAGGGTACTATCGCTATGATTTCTACCATACTTGCGGTGTTTATAGCATGTCTTGGATTATTTGGTTTGGTAGCATTTATTGTTACACAACGTACCAAGGAAATTGGTGTCCGTAAAGTACTTGGCGCAAACGTCATAAACATTGTGCAATTGTTGTCAAAAGATTTTATGTGGTTAGTGGGTATTGCTACAATCATTTCATTACCTGTTTCCCTGTATACGATGAATAAATGGTTGCAAAGCTTTGCTTACCGAATTCATATTAGTTGGTGGATTTTTGTAGTGGTTGCTTTGCTCGCTCTTTTGATAGCTTTAATAACAGTGAGTTTCCAGTCTATAAAAGCAGCAATAGCAAATCCCGTAAAGAGCCTGAGGAGTGAGTGATTGATGCGCGATTAGTTGATGTGGAAAAATAGTGTCGGTCGGTATCGAAGGTCGGACCACGGTTTAAACGAAAAGAGAAAATAAGAATTCAGATTATTTGTTGATTCACTGTATAAAATCAATTATATAACAGTCACCCATAAACGAGAATAAATTGTTCAAAAATTATTTCAAAATAGCCATCCGCCATCTTACAGCTCATAAATTATTTTCCCTGATTAATATTTTATGCCTTGCTATTGGCATCACCTTTTCAATTATTATCGGCACTTATATTCTGAACCAGGAGGCTGTAAACAGCCATCTTAAAAACCTGGAGAATCAGTACATCCTTAAAAGCAAATGGAAGACGAAGGATATGGGGCTTGATATTACTACTCTTGGCCCGCTTGCCAAAACTTTGAAAGCCGAATATCCGAATTTAGTTGCCAATTATTACCGATACAATCCCGTCACCAATGTGGTATCTGCGGGTGACAAGCATTTTAAAGAAAATATAGCCATTGGAGATACAACTTTCGTAAGTATGTATGGACTTTCGGTTTTGTATGGCAATCCAAAACAAGCTTTTCAAAATAACAATTCCGCTGTGATTACGGAGTCTATGGCGCAAAAGCTGTTTGGGAAAAAAGATGCAATTGGACAAAGGATTTCTGTTTTAACGACTGTAAATAATGAACACCAGGACTATACAATTTCTGCGGTTTTAAAAGACATTTTCTATAATTCTGTTTTTAATCTTGTAGGTGATGAATACAACGTCTTCGTTCCGTCTGTGGGCAATCGATATTACCTCGGCGGTGATGGCGCCGACAATTGGAACCAGGTATTTGAAGTAGGAATGGTTGAATTGCAAAAAGGAATTTTTCCGCAAAATTTAGAAAAGCCCTTAAAGCAAATTCTTGCGAAATACACGCCTGAGGCAATACAGCAAAATCTCCAGGTACAACTTGCTCCTGTAAAAAGCTATTATTCGGGAAGCAGCTCAGTTCAAAAAATGATTACCACACTTTCGCTGGTAGCAATATTTATTTTGCTGATGGCAATCATCAATTTTATAAATATTAATATCGGCATTTCTTCTTACCGATTAAAAGAGATAGGCCTGCGAAAAGTATTTGGAGGCGCAAGAAGACAACTTATCAGGCAATTTATTACGGAAGCGCTATTGTTAACTTTCATTTCTGCAATTGTCTCAATAGCTCTTTATGAATTGCTTCGACCCACTTTTGAAAATATTTTGAATAGCACTTTTGTTCACTTCTGGGAATTTACTTTTTATCAATTCCTATTGCTGACTTTACTTGTTCTTATGGTTGGATTGGTTTCCGGAATTTATCCGGCGTTTGTTTTAAGCGCTTCGAATGTGTTGCATGCAGTAAAAGGAAAAATGGATTCTGCGAAAAATGGTCTAATGCTTCGTAAAATCCTGCTTGTGGTTCAATTCACTATCGCCATTGTTGTTTTCATCAGCGCCTTGAATGTTTCGAAGCAGGTTTCTTATGTTTTCAATAAAGACCTTGGATACAATAAAGACCAATTGATGGTCATAAATGCTTTGCCCAAACAATGGGATTCTGCCGGTGTGAAAAGAATGGAAAATATAAAATCGGCGTTACAACAACTTTCTGTTGTAAAAGATGCTTCGCTGTCATTTGAAGTTCCAGACAGAAAGCCACCGAATGCTATTGATTTGTTGCCTGTAGGAAGCGGCAACAATCAGCCGGTTTTTATATCCGGAACCATAGCAGATAAAGACTATGCTGCTACGTTTGGCTTGCATCTTAAATCCGGCACTTTCTTTAACCAGCAAGGCACTGGTATTCCCGGGCAGGTGGTATTAAATGAATCTGCCGCAAAAGCGCTTGGACTAACGGATGAAACAGCAATTGGTAAACAAATAAAATGGGTCTCTGCCAATGTGATGCTTACGGTGAGCGGCGTAGTGAAAGATTACAATTATTCAAGTCTTCAACAAAAAATCGAACCTGTGGCATTTACGAATATAGAAGATGCATTGGCTTACCGCTTTCTTACGGTCAAATTAAATTCATCAAATATAACGGCAGCAATTAACCAGGTAAAAGAAAAATGGAAATCTTTATTGCCTGCTTCTCCTTTTGAATACACTTTTATGGATGATAATTTTCAATCACTTTACAAATCTGAGCTGCAATTAAAATCAGCCGCAGACATTGCTACCATTCTAAATCTTCTTATTGTTTTTATGGGAATTTTTGGTGTGGTTGCATTTACGCTCGCTAAGCGCAGCAAAGAAATTGCGGTTAGAAAAGTGTTGGGAGCAGGAATAAAAAATATCATTTTGTTATTTATAAAAGAATATGCATGGCTTATTCTTATAGCAAATATAATTGCATGGCCGCTTGCGTACACATTGGTAAATCATTGGCTGCAAAGCTATGCGTACCGGGTTGAACAAAGTATTACGCCCTATTTATTTGCAGGCGGTTCTGTTTTTATGGCGGCTTTTATTTTCGTGGGACTCCAATGTCTTAAAACTGCTTCATTGAACCCTGTAAAAAATTTGAGAAGTGAATAATGTGCTGGTAAGCTGATTAGCTAATATGCTAATGGGAAAATTTGAAAATGTGAAAAATAAAAATGAGGTTATTTATTGCTTTACTATATATAACGGTTATCTATAAACGAAAATAAAATGATAAAGAATTATTTTAAAATCGCCTGGCGAAATTTGATGAGGCATAAAACGTTTTCTTTCATCAATATTTTTGGCTTGTCGCTTGGCATTGCCACATGTTTCATCATTATGATGTACGTGCAAAATGAGTTGAGTTTCGACCGCTTTAATAAAAACGCCGACAGAATTGTACGGATTGTTTTTAAGGCCGACATCAACGGCGGAAAAATCTTCGAAGCCAATGTAATGCCTCCCGTAGCAGAAACCATGAAAAACGACTATCCTGAAGTGCAGGATGCAACCCGGTTGCAGGTAGGCGGAGCGCCAAAAATAATCTATAAAGGAAAAATTTTTAAGGATGATGAAATGGCTTTCGTTGACCCGAACTTCTTCAGCATTTTCACGCTGCCGCTTATTGAAGGTGATGCAAAAACTGCATTACAACAACCTAACACCATTATTATTTCAAAAGCGATTGCAAAAAAATATTTTGGGAATGAGGATGCTTTGGGAAAAACTTTAGTCTTTCCTGACAATAAAAACGTTTCTTTTAAAGTAACGGGCATAATGGACAATGTGCCTGAAAATTCACATTTTCATTTTGATTTGTTTGCTTCGATGTTAAGTATGGATAATGCCAAATCTGACTCATGGATGGGCTCTAATTTTTTCACCTACGTGCTATTGAAACCCGGGGCTGATTATAAAAAGTTAGCGTCAAAACTTCCGGCTATGGTAGAAAAATATATGGGACCGCAGATACAACAAAATATGGGTATTAGCCTGAAGCAATTTATTACAAAAGGAAATCATCTGGGCTTTGCTTTGCAGCCGCTGACGTCTATTCACCTGTATTCGCATTCCAACTATGAGTTGAGTCCGCCGGGAAACGCTATGTATGTTTACATTTTCGGAGCCATCGCCATTTTTATGCTGCTGATCGCCTGCATTAATTTTATCAATCTTTCTACGGCAAGCGCTTCGCAGCGGGCAAAAGAAGTAGGCGTTCGCAAAGTGATTGGCTCCGGGAAGTTCCAGTTGGTAAAACAATTCTTAATTGAATCGGCCTTGCTGGTTTTTATTGCGTTGCTTATTTCTGCTATTTTAGTGAAACTCGCATTGCCGGTTTTCAACAGCATTTCCGGTCAGGAATTGCATTTCAATTTCAACCTTACCGTGGTAGCATCCTTTATCGGACTCGGCTTATTGGTAAGTTTTATCGCAGGGTTGTACCCGGCTTTTTATCTGTCCTCGTTCAAGCCGGTTGAAGTTTTGAAAGGAAAATTTACCCGCGCTAATAGAACCTTTGGATTGCGAAGCGGCCTCGTTGTCTTCCAGTTTTTTATTTCTGTTGGATTAATAATAGGAACGATTGTGGTGTGGAAGCAAATGCAATTTATTCAGAATAAAAACCTGGGATACGACAAAGAACAATTGCTTACCATTCCCAATTCTTACATATTGGGAAAAAATGAAACTGTGTTCAAACAGGAAATGTTGCAGAACCCCCAGGTCGTAAATGCAACTATTTCTTCATACAAACCGGCAGGGCCGAGCAACGGTGGGAACGCACTCGCCTACCCCGAAGGCCGTGACAACGAAATCATGAGAACCACCGAATATCATGTGGATGAAAATTATATTCCTACGTTTGAAATGAAGATGGTTGCCGGCAGAAATTTTTCTAAAAATTTTGCGACCGATTCTACGGCGATGATCATCAATGAAACCGCAGCAAATGCGTTTGGATGGAACAAGATCAATGGCTATCAGGAGGCCCTCGGAAAAACGATCATCCGTGAAAACAGTAACCGGGGAATCAATGTGCCTTATCATGTAATTGGCGTAGTAAAAGATTTTAATTTTCAATCGCTGCACCAGCCTATCACGCCTTTGCTCATGACCCTGGAGCCGGATCAGGGCCTGATTTTTAAAGTAAAAACTGCTGATATAAAAGGTTTGCTTACCTCTATGAAAACGAATTGGGACAGGTTCAATACCGGCGAACCGTTTATTTTTAGTTTTATGGATGACTTGTACAATAAAACGTATGCCGCAGAACAAAACACAGGAACGATACTCAACATTTTTGCGCTCCTTACCATATTGGTTGCCTGTCTCGGCTTGTTTGGTTTAGTCACTTACACTGCGGAACAACGCACCAAAGAAATCGGTATTCGCAAGGTGCTTGGCGCGAGCGTAGTCTCTGTAACTAAAATGCTTTCCAAAGATTTTATTAAGCTGGTTTTTATCGCGTGTCTTATCGCTTTTCCTTTATCGTGGTGGGCCATGAACCAATGGCTGCAAAGCTTTGCATACAGGATCAATATAAGCTGGTGGATGTTTTTAGCCGCCGGAGTTATTGCCATTTTGATCGCGTTGATAACAGTAAGTTTCCAGGCGATAAGAGGAGCTATGGCTAACCCGGTGAAGAGTCTGAGAAGTGAATAATTAATGAGCTGATATGCTGATTTGCTGACGAGAAAATTCGAAAATTGGAAATAAAAATTTGAAGTATTTATCGTTTTAATAATAAAATGGCCAGGTCGGTTTATAACATTCTTAAAAATTAAAAACAATGAAGCACTTCTTTTATAAATTGATTCCGCCGCGGCCCGATTTTCATCTCCATCAAAGTGAGAATGAGAGAGCCATCATGCAGCAACACGGTGCTTATTGGGCTGGCCTGGCTGCCGATAAGAAGGCAATTATTTACGGACCAGTATTTCACAAAGAAGGCGTTTTTGGAATTGCCGTTATTGCTTCTGAATCTGAAGAAGAGGCAAAAAACATTGCAAACAACGATCCCGCCATTTTATCTAAAATACATACGTATGAATTGTCGCCAATGCATGTAGCCTGAGAATCAACCTTGAATAATAACCGGAAAGCTCGCTTTCAAATGCACGATGACTTTTACTTTAATCATTAATTTCAGCTATTGAGCTATCTGGTATTTTAAGATAAATTATAATCAATATGAACCACCCGTTATTTGCGGCACTGGACTCCTACCCCAATAAAGAAGGTTGCAATGTATCAAAACCGGACTGCAGAGTGTATCAAAACCGGACAGTTAAAATGCTTTTATAATTTCTAAATTATTGATTTATACACGATACAAAAATGGTTTGATTTTTTCGCCTATGAAGTGATAATCCAAAATAAAAAAATTAATTATTTGCTGCTCCACTATATATAACAGTCACCGATAAACGAAATAAGATGTTTAAAAATTATTTTAAAACGGCCTTCAGAAATCTGCTGAAAAACAGAGGCTTTTCTGCTATCAATATCTTTGGACTTGCATGTGGCCTTGCTACCTGCCTTCTCATCATTTTGTATGTTGCTGATGAGTTGAATTACGATCATTACAACAAAAAAATTTCACAGATATATCGTATCAACGCAGACATCACGTTTGGCGGACATCATTTCGATCTCGCACAAACGCCCGACCCTATGGGTGCAGCTTTAAAAAATAATTTTCCCGAAGTGAAGCAATATGTTCGTTTTCGCGACCACGGCGGATTTTTGGTAAAAAAAGAAAATCAGAATGTAAAGGAAGACAGGGTAATATTTACTGACTCCACTTTGTTTGATGTGTTTACCTTACCCATGATTGCCGGCAATCCCCACACTGCGCTCGTACATCCTAATTCGGTAGTGATCACAAAAACGATTGCTGAAAAATATTTTCCCAAAACCAGTCTTACCAACATAGTCGGGAAGACACTTACTATCAACGATACCTCACTCTATCAAATTACGGGTGTAATTAAAGATGTACCCAGGCAATCACATTTTCATTATGATTTTTTTCTTCCCATGTATGGCAAACTCGCGCCGTATGAGATAAATCAATGGACAAGCAATAATTTCAACACTTATATTGTATTGGACAAACAGGCAAATCCTGAAAAGACAGCATCCCGGTTAGATGATTTTGTCATGAAATATGTAGAGCCGGTTTTTCAATCCCTCAATCTCACAAAAGAAGAATTTTTAAAACAGGGGAATCATTTGCATTATACTTTAATGCCGCTCAGCAAGATTCATTTGTACTCACACAAGAACGGCGAATTGGAAGCAAATGGTAACATCCAGTATGTTTATATATTTTCAGTTATCGCCTTTTTTATCTTAATGATAGCTTGTGTAAACTTTATGAATTTGTCAACTGCCCGGTCAGCAGGACGCGCGCGCGAAGTAGGCGTAAGAAAAGTGTTGGGCTCGTTGCGAAAAAATCTGATTACTCAATTCCTCACGGAATCCATGTTAATCAGCCTTATTTCGATGATTTTAGCTGTTGCTATTGCGGTGCTACTATTGCCCTATTTCAATATGCTGAGTGGGAAAGAATTGACAACACAGGCATTTTTTTCTTCATGGCTGGTGCCTTCACTGATATTTCTGACTATCATTGTCGGCCTACTCGCCGGCATTTATCCTGCATTTTTCCTTTCTTCCTTCAAACCCATTGCTGTGCTTAAAGGAAAAGTGGCAACGGGTTTTAAAACCGGCTGGTTACGCAGCGGCCTCGTGATTTTCCAATTTGCCATTTCAATATTTCTCATCATCGGCACTTTGGTGATTTATTCACAGCTCAATTATATTCATAATAAAAATATAGGGTACAACCGCGACCAGGTTTTAATAATAAAAAATATAAATGCGCTTGGAAATGAGGCAACCGTTTTTAAAAACGAAGTGCTCAATCTGAGTGGCGTACAAAATGCTACCATGAGCGGCTATCTGCCCACATCGGGATGGCGCAGCGACAGCCCGCTTTTTCCAACTGCTACCGGCGATACAAAAACAGCCATCAGTACGCAAATATGGAGGGTGGATGAAAATTATATTCCAACCCTCGGCATGAAGATGGCCGAAGGGAGAAATTTTTCAAAAGATTTTCCAACAGATTCATTGGGCATCATCATCAATGAATCTTTTGCAAAGATTGCCGGATTGCATGACGCCATCAATAAGCCGCTTTATTACCTGGATAATTTGTCAAAGGATAGCGTTACCAAATATCATATTATCGGGGTGGTAAAAGATTTCAACTTTAATTCATTGCATGATCCTGTAACGCCTTTGGTTTTCGTGTTGTCTCCGCAAAATGGAAATATGGCTTTTCGCGTAAATACGACTGATATAACGAAACTCATCGCTTCGATACAAAACATCTATCAAAAAGTGGCGCCTGGTCAGCCTTTTCAATATTCTTTTATGGATGCAGACTTCAACAAAACCTACCAGGCAGAACAAAAAATGGGCGGCCTCTCTATTACATTTTCCATACTTGCCATACTCATTGCATGCCTTGGGCTTTTTGGCCTCGTAACTTATGCTTCCATGCAGCGCACCAAAGAGATTGGCATCAGAAAAATTTTGGGCGCATCAGTTACTGATGTTACCACCATGTTATCTAAAGACTTTTTAAAACTTGTGTTGATTGCTGCGCTGATAGCGTTTCCTATTGGCTGGTGGGTGTTGAACAAATGGTTGCAAAACTTCGCCTATCGCATTGAGGTGAGTTGGTGGATATTTGTAATCGCAGGAGCAATTGCATTTTTGATAGCCATCATTACCATTGGCTTCCAGGCAATAAAAGCAGCGGTTGCCAATCCGGTAAATAGCCTGAGAAGCGAATGAAAATGAATCTCCACAAAAAAAAATAAAAATTACCGGTATTTATTCATTTACTGTATAACAGCTACCGGTAAACGAAAATTTATTTCGAAGAAGTGGTTTACGCAGACGAAATATATGCGTTAAACCACTTTTATTTTTTTAGCAGCGGTTATGCTTTTGAAAAAAACATGTTCCGCTTCATGGGATTTTTTTTACTTTTAAAATCAATTCCTAAAACCAACCACCAGTCATGAATATTTCCCGCCGCACTTTTATCAAAAACAGCAGCCTCGCTTTGGCTGGCGCTTCGTTCTTACCATCCATCATAAACGATAAAGAGAAATTTACTCTCGGAATACAACTATATAGTGTAAGAGACGATATGGCTAAAGATCCTGTCGGAACGCTACAAAAGCTCGCCCAGGTGGGCTATAAATATGTAGAGCATGCGGGGTATAAAAATGGAAAGTTCTATGGATTTTCGATCCAGGATTTTAAAAAAATATTAAGCGACAACGGTTTGATAATGGAAAGCGGCCATAACTTTCTTGGAGCCAATCAATGGAATAAATCCACACACGATTTTACTGACGAATGGAAAAAAACGATTGAAGATTCAAAGGCTGTTGGCATGAAATACCTGATAAGCCCCGGAGTGGATGAAAGCCTTTGCACTAACATGAACGACTTCAGGCATTATATGGATATGTTCAATAAAACCGGGCAACTTTGCAAAAACACCGGGCTTCATTTTGCCTATCATAATGAAAATTATGAATTCAATCACAGTCTTGATGGAACGTTGTTATACGATTTATTGCTTCAATCGTCAGACAAAAATCTTGTATGGCAACAAATAGATATCGGCAACATGTATGAGCCCGGCGGAAGAGCAATGGAGTATTTAAAAAAATATCCCGGAAGATTTTTTTCCATGCATGTAAAAGATGAAATGAAAAAGGAACCGCCACCACAAAAAGGAAATGAATATGAAAGCTGCCTGCTTGGCAAGGGCGTAATTCCGGTAAAACAAATCGTAGAGTATGCACGCAAATCCGGAATAAAATATTTTATCATCGAACAGGAAGATTACCCTGATTTAAATCCGATGGAGGCTGCGGCTTATGATCTCAAAATCATGAAAGGCTGGGGCTTCTGATTAGCATAAAATAAAAAAGGAAACTATTTGTTGCTTTACTAATCCGCATTCTTATGAAAAACGAAATCAGGCAGCGCTTATGCCTGACAAATCAGGAAGCTTTTTTTGCAGGCAATTCTGCCTCATCAGATTCCACCAACTGCGGGCGGCGCATATTTAATTTACCATTGTATTGCGCTCCCAGCTCAATTTCCAAAGAATCAGTCGTAATATCTCCATTCACGACGCCGGTCTTCTTTATTTCAAGCTGAACGCTCTTTACATTTCCGTTTATGGTGCCAAAAACGATGGCCGACCGCGTAAAAATATCGCCCTCAACTTTTCCTTTCTCGCCCAGTACTACTCCACCTTCCACATTGATGTTTCCAACAACGGTGCCCTCAATTCTTATTACTGAAGCACCGCGGACTTCGCCGGTAAAAGTATATCCTTCACCTATGATGGTAGATATCTCCTGCTGATTGATTTCCAATGGCTGATTTTCTTTGTTTTTTTTAAACATGTTACTTTAGGGTTAAGAATGATTGAGGATTTATTTTCTGACCGTTTTTATGAATTTCATAATGAAGATGTGGGCCTGTAGAACGGCCTGTAGAGCCAACTTTGCCGATTACCTGGCCAATGTTAACCTTCTGCCCTTCCCTTACCATAATTTGAGACAAATGACCATAGAGCGTTTCGAAACCATTCGCGTGTTTTAGCATAATGCAATTGCCAAACCCGCCGCGCGTTCCTGCAAATTCTACCGTTCCTACAGCCATGGCCTTTACCGGCGAACCGTAAGGTCCGGCAATATCAAGCCCCTTGTGCGTTTCCACACTGACGCCACCAAAAGGATTTTCACGATGGCCGAAAGTGGAAGTAATTCTTCCGTTAAAAGGCAGGCCCAGGGGCGTATGCGAAAAATCGTAGCTGAGCCTGTTTAAATACTTTATATAAAAATCACTGATTTCATCCCCGGATAAAATGCCATCATCACCCTCGCCTCCTTCCGCGCCCACAGCCACAGGCTTAATTCCGCGCGCCTTCAAAAATTGATTAATACCCGAAAGCTCGGTATCTATTTTAGAAAACTTTTCTTTCATAGCGCTTGTATCTACCTGCGAAAATGCTGAACGTATGTGATGTATCCGGTTTGAAAGAAAAAGTTGTTTTTGAAGCTGCTCTTTTTGAAGAGAAATAAGATATATAATTGCGCCAATCAACATTGCAAAGGAAACAATGATTCCGGCGATATACTTTTTCCGATGTAAAATAAGGCCATTAGAAACCTGGATAGGTTTAAAAGCCTGTGCATTTTTATTGACAAATAAAATCGTGGTCTTCCCGCTTTTACGTTTCATCAGGGCATTTTCAAAAAGTGATATTGAATCTTAGTTTGTTGCTTCACGCGGTCCTTCCATGCTCACTAATAATGAACGAAAGCAAATTGTTAAAATTGCCCTGGCAAAATTTTTTTTTAAACAAGATGGCAATTTAATGAAGTACCATGTGGATTTCACTGTGCAGACAGCAATTCTACGATGTCTTTTTTAGTAGATAACCGCGGAAAACTCATGCTGAGCTTGCCAATAAAAAAATAAAAGTTATATATTTAAACAAAAACTATCATGAATTCAAGACGTGATTTTTTAGGGAAAATAGCCGCGGCCTCACTTGCATTTCCTTTTGTAAACAAGGCAATGGCCACCGGCGATATGTTCAGCACAACCGCTTCTGACGAGAAAATCTTGCGCGTGGCTATCATGGGGCTCGGCAGCTACGGAACCCGCGTAGCTGAAGCCATGCGAAGCTGTACCAAAGCGAAATTGGTCGGCGTTATCAGCGGGACGCCGTCAAAAATTAAAGATTGGCAATCCAGGTACAACATTCCTGAAAAAAACTGTTACAACTATTCCAATTTTGACAATGTTAAAAACAACCCGGATATCGATGCGGTGTATGTGATAACTCCGAATGCACTTCATCATGATGAGGTAATACGCGTTGCAAAAGCAGGGAAGCATGTTATTTGTGAAAAGCCTATGTCGATAAACGCTAAGCAAGGACAGGAAATGGTAGACGCGTGTAAAAAAGCAAACGTAAAATTATTGGTAGGATATAGAATGCATTTTGAACCGCATACTTTGGAAATTATTAAGATGCGCAAGGCCGGCGATTTTGGAAAAATTCTTTTCTTCCAGGGCTTAAGCGGCTTCACCATCGGCGACCCCAATCAATGGCGGCTCAACAAGCAACTTTCCGGTGGTGGCGCCATGATGGACATCGGTATTTATTCTGTAAATGGATCACGATATATGGTTGGCGAAGATCCCAT
The DNA here is from genome assembly GCA_051954975.1 of Ginsengibacter sp. Lineage (GTDB taxonomy): Bacteria > Bacteroidota > Bacteroidia > Chitinophagales > Chitinophagaceae > Ginsengibacter. The sequence goes on from JBQCHE010000007.1 coordinate 152,535, forward strand.
TTGGGTAACTGCTGAGGAAACCAAAAACAATCCTGAAAAATTTAAACCAGGCGTGGATGAAACCATACAGTTTCAATTAGGTTTTCCGGGAGGTGCAGTAGCGTCCTGCCTCTCCACATATAGTATGAATAATCTTGACAAATTTTTTCTGAATGGAACAAGGGGTTTTGCAGAACTAGACCCCGCAACCGGCTACGGCCCCATCAAAGGAAGAACTAACAAGGGACCCATCGATGCCCCCATTGTTACCCATCAAACCGTGCAGATGGATGAAATGGCTGATATCATTTTGAGGGATAAAAAGCCAGTAGTTCCTGTTGATGGAGAAGAGGCAGTCAAAGATCTCAAGATTATTGATGCTATCTATAAGGCATGCAAATCTGCGCAGAAAATCCAACTGAACCTGTAATGCCGGGCATATCGTTTATTTATTGTCAAGCTTTTTAGTCATGTAAAAGCCAATAAGTAATCCTACTCCGGCCATCGTAAAAATAGCAGCGGGATAAATTCCGCCATTATCCATCGAAGTGTAGGTAGATAAAATCAAACCTATAAACACGCCAATGCCAATGCCCATCAGAAGAAGCGCTAAATTTAAAATGATGGTTTTCCCAATGTTGTTGGTGCCGCTGTTTCCTTTAATAAATATTCTTGCATCAACGCCCTTCTCAATCAGCGCCAAACGCTCCTTGTTGCGTGTAGATAAAAAAAGGTAAAAAATTCCGAATATCATCAGGAAAAGACTCACTGTAATAATTGCTTCCATAAAAAGAGATTTAAATTTTAGTTTTAAATGTGTTCAGAGATTGTGACGCCAATTTTTTAATTTGGTTACGCTTTAATAAAAATATTTAAAAGTTGTAACCGGAGGCTTCTATAAATCGTCCAAAAAATATTCATGGATAAATTAAACGATCTGTATTATATCAACCTCGTTAAAAATGGGGATACCAGTGCCTTTGCGGTATTGGTAGATCGGTATAAGGATTTTGTTTTTAATTTATCTTTGAAAACGCTTCAGCAGAGAGAAGAAGCGGAAGAAGCGGCGCAGGATACTTTTATAAAAATTTTTAAGTCATTACAGAGCTTCAAAGGCGAATCAAAATTTTCGACGTGGCTCTATAAAGTAACTTACAACAATTGCCTTGACCGGTTAAAAAAGCAAAAGAAAAGCCGCTTATTTTTAGAATTGAATGAATTTACTGAGTGCGGGGTAAAATCAATCATGAACGTTTTGGAAACAATAGAAGAAACAGAAAGAAAAAAAATGGTTCAGGATTGTATCGCTTCTCTTGATGAAGAAGATAGGTTCCTGGTAACGCTTTATTATTTCCATGAAAATTCGTTAAAGGAAATATCACAGATAATGAAGATCAATGAGAACAATTTAAAAATTAAACTTTACAGAGCAAGGAAGAAATTAGCTGGTCTTTTTAAACTAAAAATTGAACCCGAAATAATAGACGGTTATGGAAAATAGCGAGGATCAAAATATCGAAAAGCTGGTTGAGCGAATGCTGATGAACAGCGAGATTGAATCGCCATCCGCTGATTTTACGCAAAACGTAATGAGCGGCGTATATGCATCACAAAAAAGCAGGAAAGTAATTTACAAGCCTATTTTTTCTAAACGGACCTGGTTTATAATATTTACGGGAATTATCGCAATCTTTATTTATTCTTTCCTCAATTTAAATCAACAAACTCCTTTGTTTCAAATCAATTTTTCATTGTTCAAATTCGATTGGCTGGAAAAATTTTTACCAAATTTCCGGATTTCCTTTCTCACGGGCTATGTAATTCTCTTAGCAGCCATTGCGGTAATGGTTCAGGTATTTTTTCTCAAAAAATATTTTGACAAGCAACTGGATAGTTAATCTTCTTTTCGCCGATAGAATTGCTACAGCACAAGTCTATAGCAAATAGAGAAATATTGCTGTTTTTTTTTTAGAAAACACGCGCAATGGTTATTGATCTTTTTGAATACAATCATCTTTGGAAAGGCTGGTAATTCAGGCAACCGCCTTATTTACCAACTCAGCAGCCTCGCTTAGTAAGATAGCAGATTCCACTTTCAATCCGCTTTTGTCAATCAGATCTTTGGCTACTTCTGCATTGGTTCCCTGCAGGCGAACAATAATAGGAATTTTAATATCACCAATTGTTTGATAAGCATCTATAACGCCCTGAGCTACGCGATCGCACCGAACGATACCGCCAAAAATATTTATCAAAATAGCTTTTACTTTGGGATCTTTCAGGATGATACGAAATCCGGCCTCTACAGTCTGCGCATTGGCAGTTCCGCCCACATCCAAAAAGTTCGCAGGTTCTCCGCCACTCAATTTTATCATATCCATTGTAGCCATTGCAAGCCCCGCACCGTTTACCATACAACCTACATTGCCATCAAGCTTTACAAAATTCAAATTAAATTTTGCAGCCTCCACTTCAGTAGGATCTTCCTCGCTTACATCGCGCAACGCTGCAATATCGGGATGGCGCAACAGCGCATTATCATCGATATTCATCTTACAATCGACAGCGATTATTTTTCCATCGCTTGTTTTAAACATAGGATTTATTTCAAGCATGCTGCAATCGAGGCCTACATAAGCATTATAGAGATTAGTTACAAATTTTACGCAGTTTTTAAATGACGTTCCGCTGAGGCCAAGATTGAAAGCGATTTTACGCGCCTGAAACGGCTGCACGCCTCCACCGGGATGAATCCATTCTTTAAAAATTTTTTCAGGCGTATCATGAGCGACATCTTCTATATTAACGCCGCCCTCTGTACTGTACATTATTACATTTCTTCCTTTGGACCGGTCCATCAATATTGACAAATAAAATTCCTTCACCGGCTCGGCTCCATCATAATACACATCCTGGGCAACAAGAATTTTATTAACCACCTTTCCGGCTTCCCCGGTTTGAACAGTAACTAAGGTGCCTCCTAACAAATTTTGCGCAATCGTTTTTACATCTTCAAGGCTTTTTGCTACGGCCACTCCTTTTTGTTCTGTTCCCTTAATTTTTCCTTTGCCACGACCACCAGCGTGAATCTGGGCCTTAATTACCGCAAACTTGCTTCCATACTGGCTGTTAATAAACCGGTATGCATCTTCCGCTTCAGAAATAGTGCTGCAGGCTATGCCTTCCTGCACAGGAACATTGTATCTTTTCAATAATTCTTTAGCCTGGTATTCATGTAAATTCATAGAAAAAATTTTTGCGAAGATACTTTCAAAAAAATTAATTGTGCCGTCATTGGCACAACAAGTAAGGGCATAAATGCCGTTGATGGCTTCGCTTGTATCAGAATTGAAGCGTAAATGCAGTACCCTGGCCCGGAACAGAATGCACAATGATATTGCCTTTGTGCAACATCATAATTTGTTTGCACAAGCTTAATCCAATACCGCTGCCTGTTTTTTTAGTGCTGAAAAAAGGAATAAAAATATTTTCCAAAACATCGTCCGGTATGCCGCTTCCATTATCTGCTACCTTAATAGCCACTTTATTGTTGTTAGACGTGGCCGATAATACAATCATGGCGTTTTGCCTGTCTTTCAAAGCTTCAATGGCGTTCACCACCAGGTTAATCAATACCTGCTCAATCAGGCTGGGATCTACTTCAACAGACAAGCCGGTATCTTTTAATACGATGTCCATCTCAATATTTTTTTTATCCAGCGTTGGCTCCATCAACTGGTATAAATTTTCAAACAGGTCGCGCACCAAAACCTTCTTCACATTTGGCTTGATAATCTTATTTAAATTACGATAGGTTTCTGCAAATTTCAGTAATCCCTCGCTGCGTCGTTTGATAGTATCGATGCCCACTTCAAGATCGTGTACAGTTCCGCCAGTATCTTCCAGGTGTGGGATCGCCAACTGAAGCCGGCCTTTTAAAGTATCAGCAAGAGAAGATATAGGCGCCACCGAATTCATGATTTCATGCGTCATCACACTTAATAATTTTTTCCAGGCTTTTGATTCGGTTTCATCAAGTGCTTCGTTAATATTTTGAAAAGCGATAAGCATAAATCTGTTTCCGTCCGTTTGAAATGCCGTTCCTGAAATTAATATTTTGAAAGAGTGGCTCTCCAGATGAACAACAGCAATCTTACTTTCCGTTGGCTTAAGCGAGATTATTTCGTCATACAAACCTTTGTCTCTGTTAGCTAAAGAATGTATATGTTTTAAGTAAGGCAGACGCAGCATTTTTTTTAGCGCGTCATTCATCCAGATAATTTCCCCATTCTCAATGTTAAATGAAATAATTCCGGTATTCACCAGCTCAAGAATCTTCTGTAAGTATTGAAAAGAAGTTTCTTTTTCTTTTGAAATTTCTTTAAAAGCATCCGTGATTTGGTTAAAGCTTTCCCGAAGGGCACGCAATTCAAGAGGCGCTTTTTTCACACTGAAATGACGCGAAAAGTCGCGATAGCGGACAGACTCTATAAATTGATCCAGCTCTTTTTTTCCTTTGAAGTGATACCGGTATAATTCCACCAATTGGTAAATGATGATGGGGCCAAGCAGGAATAAATAATTTAAATTATTGTTTAAAAGCACATAAGATGCAATTGTTATAGAAACAAACAACAAAAATATCCTGATAAATATTTGAAATTCTACTCGTTTGAACATGTGTGGCGCATTTTTACAAAGCAATAATCAGATATCATATTTGCTAAGCCTCCTGTATAAAGCAGTTCTTGTAAGACCCAGTTCCCGTGCAGCTTTGCTGATATTACCCTGATGCTTTTCTATCACCCTTAAAATGGTGCTTTTCTCAACATTGCTTAAATTCAAATCTTTGGGTTCTTCTTCCTTTTGAGGCACCGATTCTATCGGCGAAAAAATAAGATCATCAGCAGAAAGAACTTCGCCCTCTGACATAATCACTGCGCGTTCCATGGTATATTGCAGTTCACGCACGTTGCCGGGATAATGGTATTGCTTTAATTTGGCAAGCGCGCTTGAATCAAACTGCAATAAGGGTTTCAAATATTTTTTGGCGTAAGTACTGGCAAAATGCCTGGCAAGCAAGATGATATCTTCTCCCCTTTTGCGCAAAGGAGGCACGGTTATTTCAACTGTATTAATGCGGTAAATTAAATCTTTCCTAAAGCGGCTTTCATTGGCCAATTCTGCCAAAGGCAGATTGGTAGCGCATATCAGGCGAATATCAATGTTAACAGGCACGTTGCTTCCGAGCCTTATCACCTGCCGGTTTTGCAAAACACTTAGCAGCTTGGACTGCTGTTGTAAAGTAATATTTCCGATTTCGTCAAGAAATAAGGTTCCACCGTTGGCTGTTTCAAAGCGGCCGGCCCGGTCTTCTGCTGCGCCGGTAAATGAGCCCTTTTTGTGGCCAAACAATTCGCTTTCAAAAAGGGTTTCTGTAAGAGCGCCCACATCCACTTTTACAAAAGGCTTTTTTGCCCGAAGAGAATTTTGATGTATTGCTTTTGCAATCAAATCTTTTCCTGTTCCGTTTTCGCCGAGCACTAATATGTTTGCATCAGTAGGAGCAATTTTTTCTATCTTAAAAAAAATCTCCTTCATCACCTCGGAATTTCCCAACAACTCTTTCCCTATTACAGAAGACTCAGAACTGCTCCTTTCATCTGCAGGCTTTCCTTTTGCCTTCAAAGTTTTTTTGATACAGTCAATCAGCCTTTCATTATGCCACGGCTTCACCATAAAATCTGAAGCGCTTTCTTTTAATGATCTTACAGCCAAATCAATATCGCCATAGGCTGTAATCATTATCACATCCGCATTTGAGCCAAATTCACGAATTTTTTTCAGCCAAAACAGGCCTTCATTTCCTGTGTTGATAGAGCTGTTAAAATTCATATCCAGCATAATAAGATCAACGGGATATTTCGACAACAACGCCCTGATATTTTCCGGATTTTTTTCTGTAATAACTTCCTTCACTTCTGTCTTCAACAATAATTTTACCGCAGTCAGAATATCAGTGTCATCATCAATTATTAAAACTGTAGCATTTTTTACATTCATTTTTGCCGTATAAAGTGTCTGAAAAATTGAAATAAAAATATTAATTATTTGTTTGCCTGCTGAAGAATTCACTTATTTATCGCCACAAACCTTCATTAAAATTAAAGCAGTTGCAACTGCAACATTAATATTTTTTATAAATAATTATTAAATGAATGTGGTAAAGATTTTAAAAAGTTGCATCACTGTTCCAAAAGCGGATGGTTACTGTATCAGAAACGAACACTGCCTTTAAAAAAAATAATTTATACCCATTGAAAATCAGTGTTGTATGGATTGGCACGTCTTTGTACTCTATTATGTCAAACAACAAAAAGATTTAAAAAAAAGATTGTAACTAAAAGAAATCAGAAACGTATCACCAAATTATAAAAAAAATTAAAAACAAAAATCATGAAACTCTATTCAAACAACCTCCTGGAAAGTCTTACAAAAGATGAATTAAAAAATCTGACCCTCGAGGTGAAAGAAACAATGGCCAAAGAATTTAAAAACGAAAAGAAAAGAATCTTTAGCGTTGCGCAATACTGGGACATTCAGCGGCGCAAAAGAAATTTCAATTCTAAAAGGTTTGCCTTCTAAAAAAATATTTCTAAAAAATTTAAAACAACAAGTCATGAAACTTCAATCAAACAACCTCCTGGAAAAATTGACAGATGGAGAAGTTAACCAACTCATGTTCGAGGTAAAGGAAACCATCGCAAAAGATTTTGGACGCGAAAAGAAAAAAAATTTTACCGTCGCACAACTTTGGGATATACAACGCAGGAAAAGGAACTTTTCAGCGAAACGAAATGTAATCTGAAATTCCATTTTCTGCACAAAGTTTTGCTTGTATCAAAAATGAACTACAACTGTATCAAAACCGAACACTACACCGGAAAATATGTTTTCTAACTGTTTGAAAAACAATAGCATAATTAATGGCATACGGTTTATGATATTTGTAAGAAGAAAAATTAAAAAACAACGGCAACTTTCGAAAGTAAAAAAAACAGTATGGACAGAGTTATTGAAAAAAAGAAATGGCCACTAAAAAGGATTCTTACCCTTCTCGGGATTGTTGCCATTGTTGCATTGATTGGTTTAAGTTATTATTTCACTTCCGGAAAGAGCAAGCTGAATGTAGATATGGACCGCATCACCATCAGCGAAATTAAAAAAGGAACTTTCCAGGAAACCATTCCGGTGAATGGCGTGGTGCTTCCGCTTACTACCATTTACCTGGATGCCGCTGAAGGTGGCCGCGTAGAAGAAAAATATGTGGACGACGGTGCCATCATGAAAAAAGGGCAGCCTATTTTAAAATTATCCAATACTGATTTGCAACTGGCGCTGGTAACGCAAAAAACCAATGTGTATAACCTGCTAACGCAAATGCAGATTTCAAAAAATGCCGCAGAGCAAAATACGGTAAGCAAGCTGAACCAGATGACCGACGTGGAAAGCGCTCTCAAAGAAGCAAAAAGAATTTACGATTTGGATAAGTATCTTTTTGAAAAGAAAGCAATCGGATCGCAGGAATTTGAAAAAGCTAAAAATGACTATAACTATTACCTGCAAAAAAAGCAACTGACCTCTAAAATTCTGGAACAGGATTCCACTACTACAGAGCAGCAAATGAAGCAGGCAAAACAATTGTATCAAGGCTCGCAGGAGGCTTTAAATGTAATGCAGGAAAAAGTGGGCGACCTGATAGTGCGCGCGCCGATAGACGGGCAGCTTACTTCGCTCGATGCAGAAATTGGCGAATCGAAAAATAAGGGCGAACGCCTTGGCCAGATAGATGTTTTGGATGGATTTAAAGTGAGGGTAGATATAGATGAGCACTACATTTCAAGAATATTTACCGGTTTGAGAGGCAATTTCGATTTCAATAATAAAACCTACACGCTTGAAATCAAGAAGGTTTATACGCAGGTAGTGAGCGGCCATTTCCAGGTAGATATGGAATTTGTAGGCGATGTGCCTGATAAAATCCGGCGCGGACAAACGCTGCAAATAAGCCTGGCCTTAAGCGCCGAAAGACAAGCACTGCTTTTGCCAAAAGGTGGCTTCTATCAAAAGACAGGCGGCAACTGGATTTTCAAACTTAGCAAAGATGGCAAAACCGCTTACAGGACTGACATCCAGCTTGGGCTGCAAAATCCTGATTACTACGAGGTATTGGAAGGATTGAGCCCGGGTGATAAAGTGATTACGAGCAGCTATGAAAACTATGGCGATATGCAGGAACTCGTTTTAAAAAACAATTAAAACAAATAACAACTGATATGAAAAATTTTAGATCGATGCTGCTTTTTCTGCTCCTGTTATTTTTTTGCCTGGGCACGCAACAATGCTCTTTAAAAAAAACGGAGTATTGCCAAAATGCTTCATCAAAAGTTCAATGCAACAAGCCCAACCTCATTCCTGACAATACTCCAGCCGGAATTTTTCCAGGCGATGACTTGATAATTAAGATTTAAATCAATAGTATAAAAAAACAAAACATGATAAAAATTACCAACCTCGAAAAAATCTACCGCACAGAAGAAGTAGAAACCGTGGCATTAAACAAACTTTCTTTTTCTGTAAAAGACAAGGAATTTGTAGCAGTGATGGGGCCTTCCGGATGTGGCAAATCCACGCTGCTTAATATACTTGGATTATTAGACGACCCTGACAGCGGAAGCTTTTTATTTAATGGTATTGAAGTGGCGCATTTTAATGAAAGAAAAAGAGCCGACCTGCGAAAACGTAATATCGGCTTTGTGTTCCAAAGCTTTAACCTGATAGATGAACTCACCGTTTTTGAAAACGTAGAGCTACCGCTAATTTACCTTGGCATTAAATCTGATGAACGAAAAAAACGCGTGGAGGAAGTGCTCGAAAAAGTTCAAATCATGCACAGGAGAAACCATTATCCGCAGCAATTATCGGGTGGACAGCAGCAGCGTGTAGCCGTGGCCCGTGCAGTGGTAAACAAGCCGAAATTAATTCTTGCCGATGAACCTACGGGTAACCTGGATTCATCAAACGGAAATGAAGTAATGCAATTGCTTATAGAGCTTAATGAACAGGGAACCACCATCATAATGGTAACCCACAGCGAGCATGATGCCAGCTATAGCCACCGGATAATCAGGATGCTGGATGGCCAAACCGTTACAGAAAACATCCTTGCATAACGGGTAACAACCCCTTTTTGCGTTGAAAAAAATCGATTATTTATTTGTTTACTGATTAGAAACCGCATCCCGCCGGAATCGTAAGCCTGTTCATAGATTTTTATTCCCATGATTCATAATTATCTAAAAACAACGTTCAGAAATCTTTGGAAAAACAAAGGTTTTACCTTTCTGAACATTTTCGGGTTGGGAATAGGTATTGCCTGTGCGTCCCTTATATTTTTGTGGGTGGAAGATGAAATTAATTTCAACAATTATTTCAGCAATAAGGAAAACCTGTATAAAATAAAAGACAGCCAAACGTATGATGGTACTACGTTTACATTTGATGCTACGCCCGGCCCTCTTGCCGCAGGTATCAAAACAGAAATTCCCGGAATAAAAAATACCGCGAGGTCTTCGTGGGGACAGCAATCGTTATTTTCCCTTGGCGATAAAAATCTCTACGAAAGAGGAATGTATGTTGATTCCTCCTTTTTGAAAATGTTTCAGCTCCAATTTATACAGGGCAATGCCGGAACGGCTTTTCAGCAATTGCACTCATTGGTAATTACCGAAAAAATGGCTCATAAATTTTTCGGAAACGACAATGCTATTGGAAAATCATTGAAGATTGACAATAATACCAGTTCAGTAGTAACCGGCGTAATTAAAGATTTGCCGGAAAGTGTTTCGTTCCAGTTTGAATGGCTCGCTCCCTTTAAGATTTTTGAGAATCAAAATAGCTGGCTTCAATCGTGGAGAAACAATGGCGTACTTACCTACGTTGAATTGGAACCCGGCGCAGATACTAAAGCCATTAACAGGAAGTTGTATAATTATGTGCAATCAAAAGCCGAGGATGCTGAAGCGAAAATGTCAGTTTACCCGATGAGCCGCTGGCGGCTGTATGATAGCTGGAAGGATGGAAAAGAAGTGCCGGGAAGAATAAAGTATGTAAACCTCTTCAGTCTTATCGCCTGGATTATTTTACTGATTGCCTGCATTAATTTCATGAATCTTTCCACCGCAAGGTCCGGAAAAAGAGCGCGGGAAGTCGGCGTAAGAAAAGTGCTGGGCGCCGCCAAAAGCAAGCTGGTTGGCCAGTTTATAGGCGAATCTGTTATCATGGCTTTGATATCAGCCGTGGTTGCTGTCTGTATTATATTTGCGGTATTGCCCGCTTTTAATTCTTTGGTGGAAAAACAATTGTCCATCCATTTATTTCAGCCGCTTCATATTTCTGCATTGTTAGTCATCGCTGTGGTTTGCGGATTGGTAGCCGGAAGTTATCCTGCATTTTATCTTTCTTCATTTAACCCGGTGGCAGTGCTAAAGGGAATCAGGATAAAAATGAATGGCAGCGCGGGTTTCATCAGGAAAGGGTTGGTGGTCCTTCAGTTTTCTATTTCGATTATTCTTATAATTAGCACTATCATTATTTACAAGCAAATTAATCATGCTAAAAACCGTTCCCTTGGCTATGACAAAGAAAATCTTATCTATCTGCCTTTGCAGGGAAAATTAAAAGAACATTTTAACGCAGTAAAAAATGATCTGGTACAAACCGGAGTAGTAAAAGATGCTGCTTTGAGCCAGAGCACTGTTTTGCAGCTTGGCAGCAATACAGGCGATTTTCAATGGCAGGGAAAAGATCCGGATAAACAGGTTTTAATTACCGTAGAATCGGTCAGCCCTGAATACACCTCTACCATGGGAATGCGGATTGAGAAAGGAAGAAATTTTTATGATAATTATAAGTCAGATTCCGGCAATATAATTATCAACCAAACTCTTGCTAAAATTATCGGAGATAAAAATATAATCGGTTCATTAATTACCGACGGAGACAATAAATTTACGGTGGTAGGTGTTATTGACGATTTCGTATATAACAATTTGTATTCCCCCAGTTCTCCTTTGATTCTCTTTCCCGATACTTCGGGCACCAATTTTTTAACCATTCGCCTGAAAAAAACATCAAACGTTGCGGGCGCTTTAGAGAAAGTGGAAAATGTTATCAAAGCGAATAACCCGGGATTCCCGTTTGATTATAAATTTGTGGATGATCAATTTGACCAGTTTTTCAAAACCGAAATGCTCATTGGTAAATTGGCAAGTGTTTTTGCATTCCTTGCCATTTTCATTTCCTGCCTGGGCTTATTTGGCCTCGCTGCCTACACTGCAGAACGCAGAACAAAAGAAATTGGCATAAGAAAAGTGCTCGGTGCCTCTGCAAAAGGACTTGCGGGTTTGCTTTCAAAAGAATTTTTAATCCTCGTAATGATTTCATGCCTCATTGCTTTTCCCATCGCCTGGTGGATGATGCACAACTGGCTTGACAGCTATGAATACAGGGTTTCGATTAGCTGGCCTATCTTCCTTGTCGCAGGTTTGCTTGCTATGCTAATTGCACTTTTCACAGTAAGTGTACAGGCCATAAAAGCGGCATTGGCCAATCCTATTCAAAGCCTGAGATCAGAATAAGTCTTTGCAAAATAAAATTCAACGCTGTTTACTGCTTTACTGTTTCGAAATTTTTTTAATAAAATCTTTTTGTTTTCTTACGACCTTCACTGTCATAACTGACTAAAAAGATGAACCCGATTAAAGTGATAATCACCGGTGCAACAGGAATGGTGGGCGAAGGAGTTTTATTTGAATGTTTGCAGAACGAAAAAGTAGGCGAAGTATTAATTGTTTCACGAAGGCATTATGATTTGCAGCATCCAAAACTAAAAGAATTAATAGTTCCTGATTTTTTCAGCCTTCAGCAATACAACGAAAATCTTAAAGGATACGATGGTTGTTTTTTCTGCGCCGGAGTTTCATCCATTGGAAAAAATGAGGAAACCTTCAGGCATCTCACTTATGACGTAACGCTCGCGTTCGCAAAATCCATCCTGGCATTGAATCCCGAAATAATTTTCACTTATGTTTCAGGAGCTAAAACAGACAGCACCGAAAAAGGAAAAATGATGTGGGCACGGGTAAAAGGTAAAACCGAAAACGATTTGGCTGCCTTACCTTTTAAAGCAGAATATAATTTCCGCCCCGGCATTATGCAGCCTTTTGAAGCGCAAAAAAACTGGAAGCCTATAGTGAAGCTTTTGGTAAAAGCGTTAAAATTTATTGTGCCCAAAAATGTATTAACTCTGCAGGAAGTTGGCCGCGCAATGATTAACGCGGTCACGATTGGCTATCCTAAAAATGTTTTGGAAATAAAAGATATTAAAGAGCTTGCAAAAAAATAAGTATAATGGATGAAATTGAGACGCACCCGTTTAAAGCTTTTGTTCCTGCGAAGGCTACGGTGCTCATTGTTGGAAGTTTTCCCGGGAGAGATATTACGCATAAAAAATTATCAGACGACGAATGGTTTTATGGAACAAAAAGAAACCAGTTCTGGAAAATTATTTCAGGGGTTTATCAAACCGAGCTAAATACCAAAGCTGAGAAACAAAAGCTTTTTGAAAAATATGGAATTGCAATCGTTGATATTTTTTTACGGATAAGAAGAAAGGGAAACAACAATACCGACAGTAACCTGGAAATAGTGGAATACAACGATGAGGCGATTGAAAAAATTCTTGAAAATAAAAATATCAAAACAATTTTCTTTACCAGCCAGTATGTTGGAAAAAGTTTTCTAAAAAGATTTCCGGAAACAAAGAACGGGAAAAATTTGCCCTCTCCCTCTCCAAGATTTGCAAGAATGAGCCTTGAAGAAAAAATAAAATTTTACAAAGAACAGTTACCTGCATAGGCATGAAAATTCTAAAAAAATTTAATGATCATTTGTAAGCTGCCCTGCAATAGAAATAGAAAAATTTTTTATTCTGAAGCGGGAACAGTTTGGAAAATTGGAAATAATAAAAAACAGGGTTTATGGAAAATGCACTTTGTTGCATCTAAAAAAATAAGAGGTTTAACTAAATTTTAAGTTATAAAATTACTATTGCAAAACTCAAATACCTGATTTTTATAATCTGATTCCCAATTATTTCAAATGATTTCATGAAAAAAATATCCATTGCCGTCCTCATTACTTTGATAAGTAATGTATCATTTTCCCAAACAATTACTATTTCAGGACAGGTAATGGATGAGCATGAGGATAAGCCGGTAAGCGAGGCCGTAGTGGCTTTGCTCACACCCAAAGACTCATTTTTGTATGCGTTCACGCGAACAGACGCTAATGGAAAATATGAATTAAAAAATGTAAGCCCGGGGAAATATATTGTAATGACTTCCCAGCCAAAATATGCCGATCTGCTCTCTGATGTCGATGCAGAAACCAATACCATACTACCGGCTATCCAACTCATGTCGAAAGCAGAGCTGCTGCAGGCGGTGATTGTAAAAACCGGTTCACCCTTAAAAATTCGTGGCGATACAACCGTATATACCGCAGATAGCTTTAAAGTAAGCGCGAATGCAAATGTGGAAGAGCTGCTAAAAAAATTACCGGGCATACAGGTAGATAAAGATGGCAACATAAAGGCTATGGGCGAAACGGTACAAAAGGTTTTGGTAGATGGGGAAGAATTTTTTGGAAATGACCCGGGTATGGCGGTAAAAAATATTCGCGCAGATGCTGTAAAAGAAGTGCAGGTGTTTGATAAAAAAAGTGAAGAATCAGAATTCACCGGCATTGATGATGGTAAAACGCAAAAAACAATCAACCTGAAGCTGAAGGAAAATAAGAAGACTGGTTATTTCGGAAAAGTAGATGTGGCGGCGGGCCCTGAAAAACATATAGACAACCGTTACAACTCCAATCTTATGTTTGGTTCGTTTAAGGGAAAAAGAAAGCTATCGGCATTTCTTTTAAACGGCAATACAGGGCAGAATGGCCTTAGCTGGGAAGACAGGCAGAAATATGGCGAGGACGATAATTTCTCGCTCGACGTAAATGACAACGGCGATTTGTCGTTCAGCTATACTGGCAACAATGATGATGAGCCGTATGTAGATCCGCAAAACGGTTATATGACGAACGTAAATGCTGGCTTGCAATACAGCAACAAATGGAATGATGAATATAATTTGAATCTTTCGCCCAAGTATAACAGTCTGCGGTACACGAATAATAAAATCACTTTCACACAAACGCAAGTTGATGATTCGGTTTTAAATGTGAATTCAAATGATAACAGTAGTGTAAACCGCTACAACTTTCTAACACATGGCGTATTGGATACAAAACTTGATTCGTTTAACTCCATAAAAATAATTGCCAATGCTAACTTCTATCATACAGAAGGCAATGATATTTTGCATTCGGAAACAACCGGCAATAATGGTACATTAAAGAATACCAGCGATCGTAATTTGGGCACCAACAGTGATAAACAGGGCATTTCAGGCAATATCATTTTTAAACATAAATTTAAAAAAGCGCGGCGCACTTTGTCGTTTACCGGAAACTGGTATGCGCTTGACAACAACGGAACTACGTTACTGCAATCATCTAACCAGGCCTATCTCGACGGAAATCTATCAGGCAGGCAAGACCTTAACCAGCAAAAAAATTATGAGCAGGCTACACAAACTTTGTCAGCAGGAATCACCTACACAGAGCCGCTTAACAAAGAACTTTCGCTCGAATTAAAATACCAGGTGACTTATAATGCGGGCAAAAACAACCAAATTACCTACAGCTACCAGGACGCTTCGGGTAAATATGATTACCTGGTGGATTCTTTATCAAATGATTTTAAGCAAAACATTATTCAAAATATTCCTTCGGCAAGAATCAATTTTGCGAATAAGAAATTAAAGCTCAATGTTGGTTCAGGCTTTGGATTTACTCATTTTGATTTGAAAGACATTACTTTTGATAAAGATTACCTAAGAAATTATACCAACTTCTACCCTTCTGCCAATGCCACGTATACTTATAAACCCAACCACAGCGTCAGGTTTAATTATAACGGTTATTCAAGGCAGCCAACCGTTAACCAGTTGCAGCCTTTACGAAATAATACAGATTATTTTAACCAGGTAATCGGCAATCCTGACCTGAGACCTTCCTTTAATCATAACTTCAGTATATCGCACCAGGATTACAATTTTTTAAAAGATATCTGGGTTTATCAATATGTCAGTGCCAATGTTACTCAAAATGCGATCACCACCAGCAGCACTATTGATCTTGATTCAGGAAAGACCATCTCCCAGCCTATCAATGTGAGCGGAAATTATAATTTCAATTTTTATGGCGGCTTAGGTTTTAAAGTGAAAAAAATTGACACCCGTTTTAATTTTTCACCCGAGATCAGCCTTAGAAGATATGCTAGCGTAATTAATAATGAGAAAAGTTTTTCTAAAACATTTTCCCCTGGTATGAGCACCTATATTTCAAAATCGAAGGAGAAAAAATATGATTTGGCCATCTACGATGAAATAAATTATAACAGCAACACCACTACTCAAAACGATACTAAAATTCAATATTATACCAATACATTATCTTTTTACGGAACTGTTTATTATAAAAAAGTCTGGTCAATAAACACAGATTATAATTATTACTACAGGGAAAAGACCATACAATCTGACCAGGATTTAAAAACCCACATTTGGAATGCAAGGCTACAGCGGACTTTCAAAAACGATGAATTCACTGCGTATTTTTTAGTAAGAGATATCCTCAATCAAAATGTAGGCATCGACCGGAACTTTTATGGCAACACCTATACACAACAAATCAACGACAGGCTGAAAAGATATTTTATGATAGGCTTTACATGGAATTTTAAAAATAAAAATTCTAAATAATATTAATAACCTCTTTTATGAAAATCAAAATAGTTTTATCCGTAATGCTTTTCTTCTTCTTTGCTACTGCGCATTCACAGATATTTATCGGCAAAGCGAAGATTGAATATGAAGTAAAAGCAGATGTAAAGAAAACCATGGGTAATGATTCGTGGGATGAAAAACTTAAAGATCAAATACCAAGATTTAAAACAGGATACTTCACTTTAACCTTTGATAATGGCAAAAGCATTTACCAGTTTGATCATTGGGGACTGCCCAAATTACCAAATTATATGATAGAAGGTGAAGATGAAGAAAAAGACTTTTTCGATTTTGCAAATGGCAAATACACCGTACAAAGAAACGTGGAAGGGAGTTTGGTTACCATCGTTGATTCTATACCAAAACTGAAATGGAAATTGGTAAATGAAAACAGGGAAATTGCCGGATTCAACTGTCGCAAGGCTTATGCAGTGCTGCTCGACAGCATATATGTGTTTGCATTTTATACAGAAGAAATTACTTTGCCCGGCGGCCCGGCCTCCTTTCATGGATTGCCTGGAACGATATTGGGCATCACTGTTCCAAGATTATACACTTCATGGGTTGCAACCAAAGTGATGGTGAATGATATAGATGTTAGTTCAATCAAACCGCTTCTAGCAAAGAAAACCCTTACTAATAGTGAGTATACCTCTTTGGTCATGCAGCGAGCCAAAGATTTTTACATGCCTGACGACCCGGATGAGAAAAAAGAAGCGGAACAACGAAAAACGAGGTTTATTTGGAATGCATTATTATAGATACAGGCATTCCGGTAAAATAAAAAATCAGCATATTTGTTGCTTTATTGCAAAATCTTAGTCATTTAATCCTTTTCCGTCTAAAATGACAGGCGTATATTTTTCAATTCTTTCTTCACGTGTTTTGGATTGTTTGGCAGAGGAAAAATAAAGAAGATAGCCCCGTTGGCGGCCCGGCGTCAGCGCTTTAAAGGCTCTTTTTAATTCAGGGTTTTTTCTTAATTCTTTTTCAAATTCTTCAGGCATATCAAATTCCCCGGTTTTCTTCAAAGGCACTTTTAAGCCGGCTTTTTCAATTTGTATTGCTTCCTTAATGCAAAATACCATCGCCTTCTGTTTTTTCTTTACTTCCTGCAATGAGGTAAACCGCGCCTGCCTTGCTGCTTGCACGTTTTCCGTTTGCTGGATTAAAATATGATCCGGATCTTTCAGCAAGGCACCTTTAAAAAAGAGTACCGCGCAATATTCTTTGAACACATGAATCAAAACAATGTTCTTTTTTTCAAACGTATAGCATGGGCAGCCCCATTTCAATTCTTCGTTTAATCCGCAATCAAGAATGATCTTTCTCAATTGCTCAATTTCTTTTTGCCACTTTGTATTTTTTTCAAAATAAAAATCAACTTTTGGGTTTGTGTGATGCATAAAATTTTTTTGGTTTAAAAGATTGCGATGAGGTAATTGCGATGAAATGACACCTTTTCGAAAGGCACCACTTCTGCTATATTAAACCCGTAACGAACCGCGAAATCCCCTTGCGGCATAATACGAATCAGCTCCGTTGTGATAGGTAAAGACGTGGTCGTACCTGCGGTCGCAAAAGATCGCACCGCCAAGTTTCCTAATTGCCTCAGGTGTTTTTACCCAGCTTGAAGTTTTTAAATCGAATTTGCCCGATTGCTGCAAATAGCGATATTCATCCTCATCTAACATTTCGATTCCCATTTCTAAAGCCATATTGATGGCGCTGTCTGCCGGTTTATGCTCTTTTCTTTTTTCCAGCGCTTCATGATCATAGCAAAGGCTCCTGCGGCCTTTCGGGCTTTCGGCGGCACAATCATAAAAAATATATTCACCCGTTTTTTTATCAAAACCGGTCACGTCAGGTTCTCCGCCGGTTTCTTCCATGTTGTCAAGTGATTTCAACTTTTCCGGATGGGACTGAAGTCTTGTCAACACTTTTTCCCATTGCAAATCTTTGTGCCGTCTGCTGTTTTTAAGGAAACGCGCCTCTAAAACTTTTAATAACTCCGCATATTTTTCCTGCGATGAATTTTTTTTATGGTTATTCATTTTTGAATGCTTTATGTTTTATGATCTTATTTTAGTGGGCAAAGACAAGTCGTCTGCCTGCTGGTCTGAAATACCACGATACTATTGTGAGAATCAAAAGTAATAAAGACGGAAATAATTCGGTTGCAGTATCATGCATTGCAAGGTGCGAAAAAAAAGCGCCCGTCATAATAAAAAAGAAACCTGCATAGGCCCATTCTTTCACTACCGGAATACCGGGAACAAGCACCGCAGCAGCACCTAAAATTTTCCAGGCGCCCAATATCATCAGCAAATAAGCCGGGTAACCCAAATGAGTGAGCATGTCTAAACCGCCCTGTCCATCCTTCTTCATCAATTGCACCAGTCCCGTAGAAACCATGCCCAGTGCAAGCCATATGGTTGCTATCCAGTAAATAATCTTACCGGCTTTGGTGTCTGCAAATCTTTTGTTGTTCATGATGCTTATTTATTTTTTAATTTACTTACGATTTCCTGCAGGCGGTTGTGAGCCATATTGATTCCATACGTAAAAGGCAATTTCAACACCTGGTCTCGTTGCGCAGCGGATTCATAAATCACATGCATATTGAGTTTGCTAACGTCGTCAGAAATTTTTTCGAATTCATACACCTCAAGTTGAACGCCAAACGGCGAATTGTCCATTTCAAAAGTGCGGGTGATTTTTTGATTGGGGAGAAATTCGTGTATCACACCGGAAGCGCCAAAAACTTTATTCCCGTTTTTGTCTGTTGTTTCATATTGATAATTGCCATGCTTCCTGCTTTCCTGCTTCAGCACCTTCGTTCCCATCCATTGTGAGACGATTTCCGGGTCTTCATACGCCTTGAAAAGCAGTTCCAGCGGCAAATCGAATTGGCGGGTGATGGTTACATCCTGTTTCCCTTCCTCCGCCTTTACGTTTGTTTTTTGTTCCATACGGTTTTATTTTTTGGTTTTGTATTTTTTCATTACGCTTTCGAGCTTATTAAAGCGGTCGTCCCACATCTTGCGGAAGGGCTCAATAAAATCTGCCACTTCTTTCATTTTTTTTGCATTAATGTGATAGGAAATTTCCCGGCCGTTTTGTTCCTGTTGCAGCAGTTCGCATTCGGTAAGAATCTGGAGATGCTTTGAAACCGTGGGCCTCGCCGTATCAAAGTTGGCGGCTATGGCCCCGGCCGTCATGGATTGGGAAGCAACCAATAAAAGTATGGCCCTGCGTGTAGGATCGGCTATAGCCTGGAATACATCTCTTCTTAAATTCATTGCGTAGCTATTTGGCTACAAATATATATGAAGTCATTTAGCTACACAAATATTTTTTAAATTTTTTTGCAAAAAACTAATGTCCTTCCATTGTCATAGCAGAATAAAAATTCAGGATATTTAATGGTCTACTGGCTTCAATGGCTTTTGGGAATCTGAGCCATTCAGTCTTTTTATTTTTTCGCGCTCCCCTACTATCCAGATAATATCGCCCCATTCAAATAGGGTATCTGAATCGGGATTTAAAATGCGCTCTTTATTTCGTTCTATACCTACTACGAGGCCGTTCGTACGTTCGCGGATGGCTGACCCGCGAATGGTAAGGCCCTTCAACCGGTTCTTTTCATCCACTACTATTTTTTGCAAAATCACATCCTCTATCCCTTTATCATTTATTTGCAGGCTGGCGGCTTCTTCAAATACGGGTTTAAATTTTTGCATCTGCTCGTCGGTAGCGATAATTCCTACGTTATCAAAAGGCAGCAGCCGGTTGTTGCGTCCCGGCGCATAGATTAGGTTATCGCCCCGCTTTATGTAAGCGATATTAATTCCAAAATGTTCGCGCCAGGCAAGCTCTGCAAGCGTTTTACCAATATATTCTGCATGGGGGTTCACTTCCAGGTTTATCATGTGCGCATCCCATGGAGAAAGATCTGATTGTGGGTTAAAGCTTTTCTGCAAAGCTTCCTGTTTCATCTTTTCTTCATTGGCAATTCTTTCCCTTGCATTCAGGTTGCTTAAAAACCGTCCCTCAATTCTCTGGTAGAATTTCTGTATCCCTTTTGAAAAAAGGAATAATACTATGATAATAATCGGCACCGCCACCAGCAGGGCTACCCTGGCCGAAAAAAAACTATTCACCCAAAAACCAATTAGGAAGATGCCGACAACTATTCTCGCGATTTCTATCATCAGCAATGGGCCGCGATTGTATTTGTTGATCAGCCAAAGCTCTTTGTAGGCGGCATTATCTGGCTTTTTTACCATCAGCGCCCATAAAAACGGCGCTGAAATTCCGAGGGTGATAATCAGCCCCGTGAGGCTGCGGACAAGCTCGTTGGAAATATGTGCCTGCAGAAATGGTGTCAAAAAATTTAGTGAAAGCAATACAATTGCCAGCAATATAATGCCGTTAGTGAGCACAATTTTTCCATACGAGGTTAACACTACTTTCCAGTTGCTTTCGGCCTGTATGTGCTGCGTGCTGGCGGAATAATTATTTAAGGCTACTATCCATCTTTTTGGAAGCGCTTTCGACAGGAAATTATAAGTTGGCTCCGAAAACTTTATCATGTAAGGCGTGGTAAAAGTGGTAATTGCGGACGCTCCGACCGCAATGGGGAATAAAAAATCACTGATTACGCCCAGGGAAAGCCCGAGCGTAGCCACGATAAAGGCGAATTCGCCGATTTGCGCCATGCTCATTCCTACCTGCACCGATTGCTTCAGCGGCTGGCCTGATAATAAAGCGCCGAAAGTAGTGCTCAATAATTTTCCGAAAAGCGTGAGCAAAGTGATCCAGAACACAGGCCATCCATATTCGGCAATGGCCTTGGGGTCAATCATCATGCCGACAGATACAAAAAATACGGCAGCAAAAAGATCTTTAACCGGTTGTATCACGTGCTCCACTTTTTCAGCCGAAGTGGTTTCTGCCATAATAGAGCCCATGATAAAAGCACCGAGTTCTGCTGAGAAACCAGCCTGAGTAGCCACTACCACCATGCCGAGGCAAAGCCCGAGTGACAATATCAACAAGGCTTCTTCGTCCAATAATTTTTTAGCCCTTCTCAAAAAAGTAGGCAAAAGAAAAATGCCGGCAAGAAACCAGAGCACTAAAAAGAAAAGCAATTTGGTAACGGTAAATAACAATTCAGTGCCTTCAAACTCTTTGCTCACTGCCATGGTTGACAATAATACCATCAGTAATATCACTACGATGTCCTCTACTACCAATACCCCGAAAACAATGCGGGCGTATTGTTTGGTTTTTATTCCCAGCTCATCAAAGGCGCGGATGATGATTGTGGTGGAAGAGCTTGCCAGCATGCCACCTAAAAAAAGGCTGTCCATGAAAGACCAGCCCATCCAGCGGCCTACAAAATAGCCGGCTACCGTTATAAAGGCAATCTCTACCAAAGCGGTGATAGAAGCGGCGCCGCCCACGCGAAGCAATTTTTTAAAACTGAATTCAAGGCCCAGGCTGAAAAGTAAAAATATCACGCCGATTTCGGCAAGAATTTTAATATTAGCATTGTCGGCAACCGTAGGCACAAAAGTAAAATGAGGGCCTACTAAAAACCCTGCAATAATATATCCCAAAACCAACGGTTGTTTTATTCTTCTGAACAGCAAAGTAGTGATAGCCCCTGCTATCAGGATCAGCGCTAAATCTTGTATCAGGCTTGGCAAATGCTCCATATAAATCTTTCTAAAATTGAGAGGTGTTTAAGATAAACTTTAGCAGCGGAATTTTCAAAAAAAAATATCAGCCACACCTCCGTTCCCAAAATTATTCTTTTTTAAAATTGGGGTAATCGCGTATCTTTTGCCTTCTATTTTTTATCCAAAATTTAAACGATGCCACAACAACGCAAATTCACTTTGAAGGAATCCGACATTCCAACGCACTGGTATAATATTATGGCTGACATGCCCAACAAACCTTTGCCACCCTTACACCCCGGCACCAAACAGCCCGTAGGCCCTGAAGACCTTGCGCCGTTATTTCCGATGGAATTAATTAAACAGGAAGTAACTTCTGAAAAATGGGTAGAGATACCTGAAGAAGTAAGGCGGCTGTATTCCATTTGGCGCCCCACGCCTTTGTACAGGGCCCTGGAGTTGGAAAAAGCATTGGGAACAACATCCAAAATTTATTATAAATATGAAGGCGTTAGTCCTGCCGGCTCGCACAAGCCCAACACAGCCGTGCCACAGGCATATTATAATATGAAGGAAGGCATTAAGAAAATTGCTACCGAAACGGGCGCAGGCCAATGGGGAAGCGCGTTAAGCTTTGCCTGCAAATTGTTTAATATTGAATGCGAGGTATTTATGGTGAAGGTGAGCTACGACGGAAAGCCTTACCGCAAAATCATGATGAATACCTGGGGCGCCACCGTTCATGCTTCGCCGAGCAACTTAACCCAGGCAGGAAGAACCATTTTAGAAAAAGATCCTCATTCACCGGGCAGCCTCGGCATAGCGATTTCAGAAGCAGTAGAAGTAGCCGCCACCCATGATGACACCAAATATTCTTTAGGCAGCGTATTGAATCATGTGCTGATGCATCAAACAATTATTGGCCAGGAGGCGCTGAAGCAAATGGAAATTGCCGGTGATTACCCAGACATCGTGATTGCCCCTTTTGGCGGTGGGTCTAATTTCGCAGGCATCGCATTTCCTTTTCTTGAAAACAAATTAACCAGCGGCAAAAACATCAGGGCCATAGCGGTTGAACCTACCTCCTGCCCTAAGCTGACAAGAGGATCTTTCAGATATGATTTTGGCGATACCGTGGGAATGACACCTTTAATCCCGATGTACACGCTTGGCCACAATTTTATTCCCTCACCCATCCATGCAGGCGGATTGCGCTATCACGGTGCAGGCGCCATTGTAAGCCAGCTATTGAAGGATAAGATTATCGAGGCGGACGCTATTAATCAGACGGAGTGTTTTGATGCCGGAATATTATTTGCCCAAACAGAGGGGATTATTTCGGCGCCTGAGGCCACGCATGCCATCGCCGAAGCCGTAAGGCAAGCCAGGCAGGCAGATGAAGAAGGCGTATCCAAAACGATTTTGTTCAATTTATGCGGCCACGGGCATTTTGATTTGAGCGCTTATGAACAATACCTCGAAGGCAAGCTGGTGAATTTTGAAGTGACACAGGAAGAAATTAATGAATCACTGGCAGAGCTTAATACACCGGTGATATAAATATAGTTTAAAAGAGGCGCCAATCTTCTAAATGATATTTGTCTTTGCGATCAACGTATATTAAGGGTTGCCAAGCTTTGCAAGGTTGGCAACCTTTTTTTAAATCGTACTTCCATATCCCACCTGGTCTCTGCCGCGGGATTCATGTCCTGTCCGGGATTCTTATCAGCCCGCCGTATCAGAAGTGTATTTTATTTCACACCGATCTTCCAGCAGATTCTGCCAAACAGAACCCAGAGCAGGCGCTGGTTTCATTTAAATCTTTTTCGTAATCCGATATTGATTCTAAATATAGTAAACGAACAAATTTTAATAATTTTTTTTTGGAAAGATAACCTGTTGGCCCGGCGCGGTAACAAAAACATAATGTATGAAGGCTTAGGTATGAAACGGTAATGCAGTAAATTGCGGCCTGAAAAAAACAGGCAGCGTTTTTTTTATCAAAATAAAATTATATGAAACAAGGGCTTCTGATAGATATGGATGGCGTAATATACAGCGGCGAAACGCTGATAGAGGGTGCCGATAAATTTATTAACTACCTGCTTAAGCAAAAAATACCTTTTACTTTCATGACCAATAACAGCCAGCGCACGAGGCTTGAATCGGTGCGCAAGCTAAAAGGATTTGGCATTGAGGTAACTGAAGACCATGTATACACAAGCGCTATGGCCACCGGCAAATTTTTAGGCGACCAGGGTAAAAACGGAACTGCTTTTGTGCTGGGGGAAGGCGGCTTATTAACGAGCCTTCATGAAAACGGCATCACTCTGGTAAATACAGACCCGGAATTTGTAGTGCTCGGCGAAGGCAGAAATTTTACTTTGGAAATGGTTCAGCGCGCCGTTGACATGATCCTTGCGGGAGCAAAATTTATTACCACCAACAGGGACCCCTCACCCAAAAAGCCGGGATGGAATAACCTTGGTATTGCAGCCACGACAGCCATGATAGAAGAGGCGACAGGCCGGAAGGCATTTGTAACCGGCAAGCCCAGCCCGGTAATGATGCGCTCTGCCCGCAAATATCTCGGATTGGAAACCGCGGAAACAACTGTTATTGGAGATACTATGGAAACTGACATAGAAGGGGGCGTCCAGATGGGATACAAAACCATTTTAGTATTATCGGGCATTGCAAAAAAAGAAGACATCAGCCATTATGCATTCAAACCCGACCTGGTGGTAAGCACAGTGGAACAGATTCAGTTCCCGTTGAAATGGTGGCCAAAGGGTTAGGAAGCCGATACATCCTGACAATTGCCGCAATAAATTGATATAGCTATACCAACTTCAAAATATTGCCGAAAGCTTCGGCTGCCCTGTGAACCTGCACCGTCCAGTCTCCGGCGGCATTTCCATCAGCGCCATCTGAAATATATTTCAAACATACGAAGGGAATATGCTCTTTCATAGCTATCATCGCTAAAGCATACGCTTCCATATCGATTACATTGTAAATTGTGGCTGCGTGTGCCATTTCAAAAGTATCGCCCGTGCCGCAAATACCTTGTGGCACATTCTCTGATAATAAACCGTATTCAAGAAGGGGCGGCAAGCCCGACAAGGGTGTTTCATACAGAAGATATCCGAGACCACGAACGTCCATATCTCTTTGTACAAATCTATCGCAACAAACCACCTCACCTTTTTTAAAATAATTACTGCCGGCAGAACCGAGATTTACAATTATTGAAGGTCTTTTGTATTGAATAGCCTTCATCACTTCATACGCCGCGTTCACTTTCCCGATTCCCGTTATAAGCTTATTATATCCTTCAAAAACATCAGCAGCTTCAGAGGCCAGGGCAAAGGAGAATAAAACCTCCTCAATTGCAAATGAATGTTTGTCATTAATCTTTATCATCCTTCTTTTCAAATTTTGAAGATGCAAAGATGGGATATAAAACTATTAAGGCTGTTCCCGGAAAATATTTACTTCCGGATGCTACGTTTTTGTTTTATCGTCTCAACCTGAATCTCTCATCGGGAACCCGGCGTGTTGAAAGTGTATTTTTATATTACGCCGGGTCCCTTTCAGGAAAACATGGCTATGACAGAAATTAATGAATCACTGGCAGAGCTGAATACGCCGGTTATATAAGATAGGCCTATAAACTCTGTAATAAATCTTTCATATACCTGTTCACTTCCCATTGGTTCGTTATCGGTTCACTAGTTTCAGGGTTGGTCCACATGTAAGGCGGAGGGCCAAACTCGGGGGTAACGGTAAAAATATTTGTTCCTAATGATCTCTGGTACTCAAGGATTTTTTTCCAGATATCCATAAAGAAGCGGACTGGCTGCTGCCAGTTTGGTAATCTTGGATCAGGGATTTGCGGACCTTCGGTAAATCCCACCCGTGCATGAATATGCTCAGTTTTGTGAATTGCTTCGTCAAGTTCTTCACCAAACATTTCTAAAAAGCTTTCAGTAACACAAACCCAATGAGAAAAATCAGCAGTTATCTTCATTTCCGGCCTCAACTTAAATAAGTCACGAAGATTAACAGGACTAAATCCAATTCTTCCCCGATGGGTTTCATGTGCTACCCTGATATTATTTTTAGCTGCAAAATTTTGTGCAACATCAATAACTTGTAATTGCTCGTCCAGGGTAAAATAATCTCTTCCTGAATGCGAGTTGATGAGTATGGGTTCACACTCTAATGAAAGTTCCAAATAATATTCAAAAGATTTGCAAAATTCGGCAATAGTTCTGCCATGTGCCTGGTGCTGATGGCTTACAATGGATAAATCATATTCTTCCAGTAAACGAACAAATTCTCTCCTTTCTTCTTTCCTTTCCGGCAGCCATGTGTCTACTCCGTCATAGCCGGCATTCTTAACCATAGAAAAAAAATCTTCCACCGGTAAATGTTCCAACCCCCATTGCGGGCAAAGTATTTTTGTTTCCATTGATTAGTATGTTATTTAGATTTACGGTAAATCAAAGGATTCTGTTGATCATCATTTAGCAAATCGCCAATCTTCAATTTTGCCACCTGTTCATCGGTCAAAATATTCTTAATCCCGTTAAAAGTAGCGCCATCCGGCATATAAGCACATGTCATTGCGCGCCTGAAACCATTGGTCATATTTGCTCCTGCACCATGAATCGTCAGCCCGTTATGAAATGAGCAGCTTCCGGCTTTCATAGGCACTGATTCAGATTTCGATCGAATAAATTGAGGATAAAAATCAAAAATTGCATCCATGTTTTTTCCAATACCCGGGTTATCAAAAGTGGTGGTATGATAAGAACCGGGTATAAAATACAGGCATCCGTTCTCCAATGTGGCATCATCCAAAGCAACCCAGATGGACAATGCCCTCCTATCACTAAAAGACCAGAAGGGAGTGTCTAAATGCCATGAAGTAGGATTAGCCCAGGGGCGTTTAATTAAAGCCTGGTCGTGCCAAATCCTTGTGCCTTCCCATCCAGCCAAATCTGCAATAATTTTACCAAGTTTGTCATTTAGCATTAGCTGTTTCACCTTGTCATTTGTTTGCCACAGGTTCAGCATCTGGTCAAACACTTTAGTGTAGTAATCAGCATCTTTATTGATTCCATCGTCTTCATTAATTTTAGTATTGCTACCCGGCATTTTTTGACCATTTCTTTCCTTAATGGCTTCTGTAACGGCTTCACGCCAGTATTCCAACTCATCTTTGGTTAAAAAATCTTCCACAAGCAGAAATCCATTCTGCTGATAAAAAAGTATTTGCTGTGTTGTAAGCTCTGTTTTCATTTTGCCCGAATCTTAAATGATTAAAAAAAATGTTGATAATATTTGTACAATTATTCCGAAAAATAAACTTATGGGTCTTTTAATTTATTTAAAATTTGTATCTATCTCATGATGAATAAACATAATTTCTACCGGGCCTAATAAACCGGATTTGCGTAATAATTTTTCAGCATCATTGTCGTCAAATTTTACAATATTGGTTTTAGTAAATCTTTTGTTTAAAGGTAGTTTACCATCTCCAATCAGGCGGTTAGGCCAAAGGTTGACGACCTGCACTTCTAACTCGTTATTTCCCGGCTTTATATAGTTAGTAACATCAAATTGAAAAGGCGCACTCCATTTTACAGGCAGTTGAATACCGTTTATTTTTATGGACGCCATTTCAAGTACATTTCCTAAGTTAAGGATGGCTTTTTTCCCCGTAAGATAACCAGGCGCAATAGAAAACGTTTTCTTATAGGTCGCCTTGCCCGAATAATATTTAATTCCCTCGTCATGAAATTCCGTCCACGATGTAAGGGAATCCACTTCTATACGCGCCGGGCCGCCCCAACTTGTGTCGAAACTCATCTCCCATTCACCTGGAAGGGGCAAGCTGGCATTTGGTGTTGTAACATTGACCTTTGATATTCTGTCGTCGTTCCATGTTAACGAATAATTTCCGGGTTCAAAAACATCGGTGGACATTTTTCCATCTGCTTTAAACACTTCAATACAAGGTTTCTCCGTGCCAGCAAAATCATTGTTAGGAAAAAAGGACTTTCCGTCTTTTTCAATTTTAGTAATATGAGATGATGGAGCTGCTTTTCTGAAAATTATAAATCGTGACCCTTCCGGCTCAAAGCTAAGTGGAATAATGGTTTGACCATCCTCCTCTTTGTAAGTTAATATTTGTTTGGTTTTACCAGTCATAGGATCCCAGAGTTCGGGCACCATACCTGTAACCCTAAATTTACACTCAACCTGCTCATACCGGTCAGGCAGGGTTGTTAAATAGCGGAACGCAAAATCGTTTATTCCTTTTCTCCCGAAACGGTTCACTACAAAATAAATATCCATTCCGTCGCCGGTACGGTGTATGTAATCCAGTGCAGTATTTGGCTGTGTACTGGTAAATTCAAGGTCCGGCTTTACCTTCATTTCTTCCAACACAGTCTTTACATCTTTACCGAAGATCACTTTGCCTTTGCCATAATTATTTTGAGTTACTGCTTTGCCGTCAATGGCTCCCCACATACGCGAAGCAATAGTTTTTACTTCTTTATCACTTTCGGGGTAGTTAGCAAGTTCCGTCGCTCTTTCAGGGCGAGGTCCAATAACGGTTAATCCCTGCTTCACCAGTAGTTCAACCTTGCGCAACACGGCGAGATCAATAGCTTTTTCTGAAGGAAGCACTAACACTCTGTAACTCATTCCGTCAGGAAGCAATATTTTTTTATCTTTTACTGAAATCCTGTTGATGATTACATCTTTTGAACATTTATCCCAATCATATCCAAAGCCCAAATCCTTCACATCTTCTTTGAGAAAAACGAAATTCGGAACGTCATCACCGTAATAATACAGTGCATCAGCTACAAACAGTCCTTTTGAAAGCAGGTAGGAACACCGGTTGAGATAGCCAATAAAATCACCCGCTTCTTTCCACCAGGTAACATTGGGATTTAAATGGGTTCCCGCAAAGTATTCATTCCCCGGCATTCC
The DNA here is from genome assembly GCA_051954975.1 of Ginsengibacter sp. GTDB lineage: Bacteria > Bacteroidota > Bacteroidia > Chitinophagales > Chitinophagaceae > Ginsengibacter. The sequence continues at coordinate 181,234 of JBQCHE010000007.1, forward strand.
GAATTCTTTTGGAGAGGAGGTAAATGTGTGCCACACAATTCTGTTCACGCCGGAATAAAACACACGGTCAATATTGCTCTTTAGATCTTTTGGAGCCCGTTCCCATTGAGGCCCGATAGAAGTAGGGCCTTCCGCAGCTACAAACCTTTTACCATTTGTGTGTGCAACACAGGCACTTTGTTTTACGTAGAGCCTTGCATCATCCTTCACGCGATGCGTATTGGCAGTAGCCCAAAACTCGCCCTGGGGAAAATCACTGATAGCCATTACCTTTAAAGCATCTACAGGAGCGGAGTGAGGCCCACCTGACTCGGGGTGAATGCCAAGGCCATATTTATGCGCCAGGTCACTGAATAACTGGTAATGATAGGCAGCAACGCAATCTCCGATTGTTTTACGGTAATCATGGAGAAATCTGTCAGATTGGTTTACGCTTTCAACAATCCTTCCCGCAAGAACCGGGAGCCACGGTGCCAGATCATACCCTCTGAACTTTTTAAAATCATTGGCAAAATTGTTTGTCCAGCCCACATTGCCCATTTCCCAGCTATCCGTTTGTAAAAAATGCAAACTGTTCCCCGCAGATTGTGCCGCTTCAATTAGAGGAATGATTACATCATGGCTGAACTTTTTAAAAGCATCAGGATTCAAATGATCCATTGATAAACCACTCCATCCATCGCTCGTAGTGGAAGTCATGGCACCGGTACATGTCCATCCATACCTGATCACAGTCCATTCTCCGGCTGGAGCATCCCATGTTAATACGCCATTTTTGAATTTGCCGGTAAGGTCAACGATATTAGATTTTTTGAGTCCATTAAATTCGTTCGCGTTTGGATATTCTGTGCGTAATTTATACAATGGATAGGTTCCCTGGGCTCCAAAACCTTGATTAAATGATTTTAGTGCCCAGAATTCAATGCCTTTGTCTTTCAGAGGAAAATTCGTTTCCGGCTGCTGAAAAGCCTGTACACGAATATCTTTATAAAGCAATTTTGTTTCAGGTTGTGGAAGCTTTACCTCTACTCTCTTTCCTCCCTCTATTTTAGTTTCAGAATATACCAGTTTCTTTAAAGCAAGATCCGGAGTTATGGTGGGGCCTCCCGGATTCCATCCGCTCTGAACATTTACACTTAGTTCTATTCCGATCCGTTGCGCCTCCTTCACGGCATACTTATACAGTTCCATCCATGCAGGGCTCATAAATACCGGCCCTGCTTTTGTTTTTTTTGCAACGGTGTAATTGGAACTTCCAGCATCCACAATAGAAGCGCCTCCATATCCATTGGCCTTCATCTGCTCCAGGTCCCGCGTTATTGATTCTTTGGTAGCCATACTATTTAACCACCACCAATAACATCTTAAACGCGACTCATTAGGTACAGTCTCAAAGCCTTTATGTATTTCATTATAGTTAAGCTTCCCGGACGTTTGTAAGGAATAATTGGCTAATTGCGCAGAAACAGCGCAAGGGTAACACACCGTTACAACGAGAAGAGATTTTAAGAGAAAATGCCTAAAGAAATAAAAACTCATAATTATGATATTGGGAAAGATTTAGGCCAGCTGATTAACGACATAAAAGTCGTAGCTACCTAAATTTTTCCATGTGTGTAATAAAATAGTTCTTCACCAGCCTGGATTTTGCTCCATTTTCACATCTTTATTTGCGTCAATAACAAGCTGTGGAATCGGCCATAAGTTATAAGTAGAAGTCAAGGTGGCCTGTGCTTCCGGCCAAAATGCATATTTCTTTATGCGATCCACTGCAATCGTTCCGCCCATGCGGAGTAAAGTATTCCAGCGACATTCTTCATAAACAAGTTCTCTTGCGCGCTCATCAAGTATCGTATTGAAATTGTCGTCCATGTCAGCAGCGGTAACCATGTAAGAACAGTTGGCGCGGGCCCGCAGTAAATTAACATCTGCAGCTGCACCTGCTTTATCGCCACTTCTTTGTTTGGCTTCGGCACGTAATAAGATAGTTTCCGGCAGGCGTATAAAATAATCGTCCCTGAATAAATTGCTCATATTTTCTCCATCTGCCAGGCCCGTATATTTATCAGTAGCAATTTTACAGGAAATAGGGTAATCAAGGCTTTGATCATCTTTTGAATCATAAAGCACAGTCCAGGGAACAGGCTTACCATAATACTGAGACGTAGGCACATTGCCCAAAAATCTTCTGCGGAAAACAACATCACTGTTTCTCATATCGTCCTCGTATTTACCCGCATAAATATCATCCCTGGTATATAAAGTAGGTGTTACCTGCGAAATACCTCTTCCACCAACGTCTTCCAACGTACCCATTAAATTTGCAGGTGAGCCATTACGGAAAACAGGTCCAAAGGTTCTCGAATAAGGCAATTTAGATCTTGGATCTTCTGCCCTGTAAGCGGCGTAATCGACTTGCAAAGCCCAGATACATTCTTTATTCCCAGTTTGATAATCCACATTGCCTTCCTGGAATAAATCCCAGTAATAATTCGTGGTTTGCATCATCGTATCTACCGGTGAGTTGATATTGCCATTCTTATAAATATTAAAAGTGATTGAAGTTTCATTTTTCCTGGTTCCGAAACGTGAATTCATTAAAGCATAAATACCTCCGTCAATCACTTTATTTCCATAAGCTATTGATTGAGCAAAAGCTGCCTGAGCTTCTGAACCCTTCCCATCAGCAGCGAGCTGTGTACCCATCGCCAGGTAAAGCTCGCAAAGGTTATGTTGAGCGGCTCCTCTCACAAGACGGCCACCTATAGGAGTTGTCTCAGGCAAATCGTTCTCAATTGCGGTGAGTTCATCTATTGCAAATTGATAAGTTTCAACCCGTGTCGCACGCTTGTAATCGTAACGGGCAGTTTTTGCTACATCGGTAACAATGGGTACGCCTCCAAATAATTCTGCAAGATTGCGATATGCAAACGCCCGGAAAAATCTTGCCTGGGCTACCGTATATGCTTTTTCCTCCGGCGACGACCAACTTATTGCAGGAAGGTCTGCACTATAAATAGCTAAGTTGGCCTTTGAAATAATTTTATACCATGCACTGAAGATCTGATAGAAATTATTGTTGTTGGCATTAATAGTTCCATAATTATTAAAGCTGTTTCCCCGCCTGATACTTGGTACATCAAACATATCGGTACCATTTCCTCTAAAAACAAAAGTCCAGTTTTGTTCAGTTGGGTTAGCCCACATGTCCCTAAGTTGAGAATAGATTGCCACAACAGCCTGATCTATCTGGGCTGAAGTGGAAAAAATATTATCCACTGTATAGAATGTCTCTGGCGTTTTGTCCAGAAATTTATCGTCAATCTTTTTGCAGCTTAACGCGCTTAATAAAAGAGCAAAAAAACAAACTTTGATTATTTTATGATTTTTCATTTTCATTTTAATTTAATGGCTTAAAAACTGATAGTAGCACCAATTGAATAACTGCTTGGCACAGGGAAAGTGTTTGATTGAACGGTGGTTCCGATTTCGGGATCGCCACCTACCCAATTGGTAAAAGTTGCCATATTCCTTGCAGCTAAAAATACTTTTATCGTGTTCATTTGAATTCTTTTTAGTAAGTCAGGATTTACTGAATAAGATAATGATACGTCCTGGATGCGAACAAAGCCTTGTGACTGAAGACCAAGAAACCGGCTGTCCCCGGAGAAATAGGCTGACGGATAAGTATTGCTTGGGTTATCCGGTGTCCAGTAAGGCTTGGCAATTGTATTGTCATTAAAGCGGCCTGTACCGGAAGTCATATAAGCTGCGGTATTGCTTTTAAGGTAGTAACCATTTCCACCGAATATACCGGAGATCATTACGTACAATTCGAAATTCTTATACTGAATGGTATTGGCAAGATTTAGTCTGAAGTTTTCTTTGTTATATCCCAAAATGGTTCTGTCATCGGCGTCGATTTTATCATCCTTATTCAAATTTTCATATTTCGGAGCGCCGGGAACTGCTCCTGTCATAGCGATGTAGTCGGCATCACCCGTTTGTACAATTCCTATTTGCTTGTAGCCATAAATAGCGCCAAGCGATTTACCAATAAAAAAGTTATTGGCTATATCATCATCTTCCTTACCGTCTCCGTTTTTGTCTTCCCTGTAAAGGTGTTTTAGCTTATTGTTGTTTTTCCAAAAAGTAAGAGCAGATGACCAGGTGAAATTTTTCTGTTGAATATTTACCGTTCTGACGGTAAGCTCAATGCCTTTGTTGTCCACTTCTCCCAAAGATGATAACTGGGTGCTGAATCCTGTCATAATAGGAATGGTGCGCACAAATATCTGGTCCGTGGTTTTTGAGGAATACAGATCTAAATCTACAAAGAGCCGGTTTTCCAACCATGCGGATTCAAATCCAATATTGGTGGCTGTTGTTTTTTCCCAGCCCAACTGTGGGTTACCAAGAGTAGTCTGTACCAGGCCGTATAGAATCTTTCCCTGGGCGTCAGAAAATTCATACCTGGCATCACCTGCGGCGCCATTTAAAACCTGCGATAAGGTAGCGTACGGGCTAAGTCCCTGGTTACCATTCTGCCCCCATGAAAATTTGAGTTTAAGGTTATTCAGTGGCTTGAAATTATTTAGAAATGATTCATCTGAAATTCGCCAGGCGGCACCAGCTGCAGCAAAATTTGCATACCGGTTATCAGCTCCAAAAACGGACGCGCCGTCACGGCGAAATGAACCTGTTAAATAATATCTTTCGTTATAAGAATAATTAATACGGGCCAGATAACCAACGTTAGATCTGTCGCTATTACTTAAAATTACTTTTTGAACTGTGGCCTTTGATAAGCCATATATGCCAAGCGTTGTGTTTCCGTTTGATGCAAAATCACTGCCGGTAGAATTTGCATCCTTGTAATTCAGATCGTCTCTTGTGGCAACAGCCGTTGCGTTGATCCGGTGTTTACCAAAATCATGATCATAAGTTAATATGTTATCGAAGACATAGCTGCTGGTATTTCTGTGATCAAGATTTCCATTAGAATTGGCTAACAGGCTTTGAACAGTAGCCGGGTCATAACGTCCTGCAACTCCTGCCCCTTCTTTAATATAATATGTTTCGTAGAAAAAATTGCCGCTGTTATGTACTTCATAGTTGCTAAGCAGATTTGCCCGGTAACTTAATCCATCGATCCATGGAACCTTCACTACCAAATAAGAATTTAACCGGAAATTGTTATAGATGTCCGTATTCTTTCTGGTGCCGTCTTTTACACCCCATAAAGGATTAATACTGGATTGAGTATAAGGGTATTTTTCTAAATTTCCCAAAGAATCACGGTACATAACTCCATAAGGAGACATTGTTTCAGCAGATCCTATATTAGCGGCTACACCGGAATAATCCCTTTGTGAATAGCTTCCATCAATACCGAGTTCAAGCCATGATGTAATTTTTGTATCAATTTTTCCTAAGGCTGAAATATGACTGTACTTATCTCCAACAACGATTCCTTTACTATTATCAATAGAAGAGGATAAATAATAATTGATACCTTTTGCTGCCCCTGAAATGGACAGTTGGTAATTCTGTGTAACGCCCGTTTGTGTAACTTTATCGAGCCAAACTGTTTCATGACCAGCCTCCATATTGGCCAGTTCACCGGCCTGCAACCAGTTTGTGCTGCCTGGCGTATACCTGTTCCTGTCGTTCACTACTTTTATCCACTCGGCACCTCTCAACATTACTGGCCTGTTTTGCCATTTCTGAATACCGGTTTCTGCTCTAAAAGATATTAATGGTTTCCCGGTTCTTCCTTTTTTAGTGGTAATGGCAATAATTCCGTTGGCGGAACGGGAACCATAAGCCGCCGCAGATACTGCATCCTTCAAAACATCATAACTGGCAATGTCATTCGGGTTTATATCACTTAAAGAACCAAGAAAAATAACTCCATCCAGCAAGATAAGTGGATCGTTAGAACCGCTAATAGAACGCTGGCCCCGGATGAGTACAGAAGGTTGTCCACCTGCGCTATTAACAGCGCCGACATTTAGCCCGGAGACATTGCCTTTGAGTGCCTCAAGTGGATTTTGATTGGGCATAAGTGCTAAAGGAGAATTCTCCATTTTAACAGACGAAACAGCACCTGTGAAATCTTTTCGTTTTACAGTGCCGTAACCAATTACTACCACTTCATTCAATCTGCCCGATTCTTTTTTCATGGATACATTAATGGTAGTGGACGTGCTAACTTTAAACTCTTGCGTAACATAATTTACGTAACTAAATATCAAAGCTTCAGCTGAAGCGGGCATTACAATAAAATAGGTACCATCATCTGCGGTTGTGACGCCGCCGGAGGAGCCTTTAACTGAGACGCTTACTCCTGGTAATGGCATATCATTTTCATCTTTGACAACCCCACTCACTGTTTTATTCTGAGCAAAAAGGCCAAAAGATGAAAAGAACACAAAAACAAATAACAACAAAGATTTTTGCAAGCCTGATTCGGGATATGGAAAGCAGTGCCATAGCTTTTTTGAGGTAATTTCTTTTCTCATTTATCAAGGAATTTGAAGATTAAAAAAATAAATGTACATCTTTACGAATGTCAATTTTTTGTCAAATTGATATTTCGGTTGCACTTTTTGATATTTATTTGGCTGGTTAGAAGTTGTTTAATTAACGAACATGAATAATTGGTATAAATATTTGCCCACCAGTTCGGAAGATGAGAGCTGGGGATTATATGTTTTAAACGCGGGATATAGCAGGATTAACGAAACGGAAATTTATCCATCACCGAATCACCCGGCACATCACTACTTTAGCTGGAACGAGGGCCGGGTTTTGAACGGGTACCACATGGTTTACATTACAAAAGGTGCCGGTGTTTTCGAATCGGCCAACTGTAAACAGAGGACGATAAATGAAGGCACCATCCTGCTGCTTTTCCCAAACGAATGGCATCGATATAAGCCCGATGAGACAACCGGGTGGGATGAATACTGGGTGGGATTTAAAGGAAGCGTAATTGACCACATCATTAACCAGCAATTTTTTTTTAAACAAAACCCTGTGCTGGCAATAGGTTTGCATGAAAGGATCTTGCAGCTTTTTACAGAAATTATTGAGCAAACACGGGAAGAAAAAACAGGTTATCAGCCGCTGGTTTCGGGCGTTGTATTGCATCTGCTCGGCGTTATTTATTCACTCACGAGGCGCCAAAATTATTCGCCGGAAGAAACTACCGAAGCCCTTATAAATAAAGCAAGAATTTTTTTGCGGGCTAATATAGACCAGGTTATTACTATGGAAAATGTTGCTGAAAATCTGAATGTAAGTTATGCATGGTTTAGAAAAACTTTTAAAGCCTACACTGGCATTGCGCCACAACAATATTTGATCCAGTTGCGCATTGAGAAGGCAAAAATTTATCTGGCCGATTTCTCTTTATCAATCAAAGAAATTGCCATCAGGCTGAACTTTGAATCTATCTCTTATTTTTCAAGATTGTTTAAAGAGAAAGCAGGCGTATCTCCTGGTGTTTATAGAAAGAATTTGAGATAGAGTATAAATTGGTGTTTAAGATTAACTTTTTACAGTCTCCGGTCCGAGGAAGACACGAACCTTGCATGACACTTCGCTAAGACACAGCGGCCGGAGCCCTGCACCAGCTATTACACCACAATCGCATTTTCCATATCTATTACGTTGTAAACTGTGGCTGCGTGTGCCATCTCAAAAACCGAGATTTACAATTATTGAAGGCCTTTTATGTTGAATGGCCTTCATCAATTCATAGGCGGCGTTCACTTTTCCGATTCCGGTGATAACCTTTTGATATCCTTCAAAAACATCGGCAGCCTCAGAGGCCAGGGCAAAGGAGAATAAAACCTCCTCAATTGCAAATGAATGTTTGTCATTAATCTTTATCATCCTTCTTTTCAAATTTTGAAGATGCAAAGATGGGACATAAAATTATTAAGGTGATTACCGGAAATTATTTACTTGGGGACGCTACGTTTTCTTTTATTTTACGCCGAGTCCCTTGCAGGAGACTCGGCTAAGATTAACGCATCTTTTTTTCAGTGAACAAACAAATAATAAGGATTGTTATTTTAAAAAAACACCTTTTTAGATTTCAGTTCAATCGTCTACCATTTATCCAATCCCAATAATTTTTTCCCGAGAGGAGATAAAGTGGCAGTTGTATATTTTGTTTGTTCCCAATGGCGCGGATCGCCCGGGAAGGCGTATCCCTCAGGCGCAATCCTGTTTTTCCATGAATTAATTCTCCACTCACGCAAAGCGTCATTATCTTCTTCTGCCGGCATCATAGAAATGTATTGTGCAATGCGAACTTTATTCTTGCTATTGTTCGCACGAATTCCATGTGGTTGCGAGCTGTTGAAGATCAATAGATCACCCGCTTCCATTTTAATTTTTTCCGGAGTAAAGCCGGTTGTATCCGGTTTGAAATGATCCCTGTCTTCGGGTTGTGTAAGTTTCCACGTATCATACGTTCTGAATAATTCAGGTATGCATTGAAAACCGCCCATTTCTTCATCCATCTGATCAGCCAAAGCCAAAACACCCTGCACATTCTGCGGCTTTGTTTCGGGGTCATAATCCCAATGAATGAAAGCTTTGTATTCAAAACCCGGCCGCAATGGAAAATTTAAATTCGCCCGGTCAATGGTACACCACAATTTTTCTGTTCCCCAAATATCTGCAAAAGCGGCATGGATCTTTGGTGTCTGCCTGTTGTCCCACAGCGTTTGGTGATTATACACTTCTACCATACCGGTGTTGGTCAGTTCTTTCATTTGCATTTCAGCCCGCGGCGCAGTGTACCATGTTTCCGGATCATTGGGATCTTTTTCCTCGAATTCCCAAAGGAAATCAGCGGTTCTCTTTACCTGTTCTTTGGGCACCGCATTTTTAATAATTACATAGCCATTGTACTTCCAGAATTTCCAGTCTTCTTCAGAAAGAACCCTTAACTTTTCTCCGTTGCTGCGGTCACTCAATTTGATTTTACTGCTCGTAGCAGTAGAAGGGTTTCCGGGTTTTTCTTTATGCTCATTGTTGGGAACCATAGTGGCGGCCATTGTTTGTTGTTTCATACCTGATGTTTTAGATGTAACAGAAAGAAGTAAAATTCATTTTTATTTTTCATGAAATAAACATCCTGAATGACCTTCTTTTGCTCTGTATTGACATATTTTGTGGTAATTTTAATTAGCTAATTCAAATTTCAGAGTATGAAAATCCAAAAAGAAGTGGTGGTGCCCAATCCGGGCCAATCGTTTAAACTTTTTAATCCGAGCTTAAGAAAGCATTTTTTTTGGCACTACCATCCCGAGTTTGAATTGGTGTATGTGGAAGCGATAACGGGCATCAGGCATGTGGGACAGCATATATCCAATTATATGGAAAGTGATTTGGTGTTGATAGGCGCCAACATTCCGCATCTGAATTTTGATTATGAATTGAAAACGGAATACAGGCAAATTGTTATCCAGTTTAAAGAGCATTTCTTGGGTGAAGCTTTCAAAGAAGCTCCGGAACTAAACGACATTCAGGCACTTTTTAAAAAGGCGCATCTTGGTCTTTCATTTACAGGTGATACCAAAAATATTGTCGCAGAAAAACTAAAGGCTTTGCAAGGCATGGAGAAATTTAAGCAGCTCTTATGCTTACTTGACATATTTCAAATCCTGGCATTATCGGATGAAGTAATTGAGTTGAATGACCGAGACACCAGTGTCAGCTTATTTTTAAATGATAAAATAAGAATGGGCACTATTTATGAATACATCCAGGCAAATTTTGATAATACGCCGGATGTCAATAAAGTGGCGTCCAGCGTACATTTGAGTACGGCGGCATTTTGTCGTTATTTTAAAAAACAAACCAAAATGACCTTTACAGATTTTGTAAACCAATACCGCATCACCCAGGCCAAAACACTTCTTTTGCAGGATAAAAGTATTTCTGAAACCTGTTATGAAGTAGGATTTGAAAGCCTCTCCTATTTCAATAAACTGTTCAGGAAAATCGCGGGAGAAAATCCTTCTGCATTTAAAAAGCGCTATTTGAAGTAAGTTAGTCAGTTTCCGCATGCGTTTCTACCGCATGTCTCCGGGCCTGTGCGGTTTGAGGTAACACTTTGGTTTGACTTCTTTATGTCACAGTCGAATCCAATGTCCCAGCCGGGTCTCTCGCGGGAAAAACCATATCGCAGCCGAATCACTCGGAGAGAAATCATGTTGCGGCCGAATCACTGATCGAGGACTCGGCGTGTTACAAATACATTTTTATATTACGCCAAGTCCCTTGCAGGAGACTGAGATTAAGATTAAAAAAAATAAAAAAAAAGTTTGCTCAATAAAACCCATATCGTAATTTTGCGATAGAAATATAAACAGGATGGGAGCAACAAAATCAGAAGAATTTACATTAAAAGATAATCGCATAGCCAAGTATGCAAAGGCATTAGCACATCCTGCACGAATTGCCATTCTCAGGTTACTAATACAAAAGCAAGCCTGTATCTGTGGCGATATTGTAGATGAACTTCCTCTATCGCAAAGCACCATATCACAGCATCTTAAGGAATTAAAGCAGGCAGGTTTAATAAAAGGAGACATTGATGGCGCTAAAGTTTGTTACTGCATTGATGAAAAAGAATGGAAGGCTGCAAAGGAAAGATTAGATCAGCTTTTTAACTCTTACAAAGGCGACAATAGCTGTTGCTAAATTTTTTGCATAAAATAATCGGCATATTACGATAACACTTAAAAATAAAAATGATGGAAAACGAAAATGATTTAAAAGAATTAGTAAGACAAAAATATTCAGAAATTGCTTTACAGGATAAAGACACCAACCAATCATCATGTTGTGGATCGGGTTGCTGTAGTGACGAAGTTTACAATATTATGTCAGAAGATTATCAGCAACTGGAAGGCTACAACCCTGATGCTGACCTGGGATTAGGCTGCGGGCTGCCCACACAATTTGCGAAAATAAAACAAGGAGATGTGGTAATTGATTTAGGCAGCGGTGCAGGAAATGATGCTTTTGTTGCCAGGCACCAAACAGGTGAAACAGGAAAAGTAATTGGGATTGATTTTACCCCTGCTATGATTGACAAAGCAAGAAGTAATGCTGAATTAAGAGGTTTTAATAATGTAGAATTCCGCCAGGGTGATATTGAAAAGATGCCTGTTACTTCAAACATCGCCGACGTTATTGTAAGCAATTGTGTGTTGAACCTCGTGCCAAATAAAGATGGGGTAATCAAAGAAATCTACAGGGTATTAAAGCCGGGCGGTCACTTCTCAATATCTGATATTGTTTTAGAAGGCCAGTTACCAAAAGAGATAAAAGAAGCTGCAGAAATGTATGCAGGTTGCGTAGCCGGTGCTGTTCAAAAGCAAGTGTATTTAGAACTGATAGAAGCAAATGGTTTTACAAACATAACAGTGCAAAAAGATAAGGCTATTATAATACCGGATGATATTTTAAGCAATTATTTATCAGCGGAACAGGTTGCTACATTCAAACAATCAGGAACCGGTATAAGAAGCATTACAGTTTATGCAGAAAAACCTTTACAAACAAATTGCTGCACTCCTGGTAGTGGCTGTTGTTAAAATTTACAATTATGAATAAGTCGTCACTCTTTTTAAGTCTGTGGGAAGAAGGCAGAACCCGTTTTTCCCGGCTTCTTGAACAAATAAAAGAAGAAGATTTGAAGAAAACGCTGCCGCCCGCTCCAAATTCTGTAGGGTTTCTTATTCGTCATATCGCCGATGTGGAACTACTCTTTGCAAAAAATGTTTTTAATGCAACAGATGTAGAGGTGCATGCCAGGACACTGATTGCACAAAAGGACAGCGGTGAATGGACCAACCTTTCAGAATTGCTCTCATACCAGCAGTTATCATACAATACCCTTAAAAAGATACTATCGCAGCAAACCGACGATGATTGGATGAGCACTGTTACCACGAAAGAATTCGGGACAAAAACAAAAGCTGAGGCTTTGGGGCGCATTGTTACTCATACAACGTGGCATGCTGGTCAAATGGCAATTATCTTAAAATATAGTAAATAACATGTCAGCAAACAATTGCGCTCCGGCATCCGAAAGAAAGAAGTTACGTTTCTTAGACAGGTATTTAACCTTATGGATATTTTTAGCAATGGGCACAGGCGTAGCCATTGGCTACTTCTTTCCAACCTCATCAACATTTATTAATTCCTTTTCCTCGGGTACTACAAACATTCCTTTAGCAGTCGGTTTAATACTGATGATGTATCCGCCTTTTGCAAAAGTGAAGTATGATAAAATGCGGGAGGTTTTTAAAAACACAAGAGTGTTAAGTGCTTCCTTATTTCTTAACTGGATAGTTGGCCCGGTGCTCATGTTTATCCTGGCCATAGTTTTTTTGCATGGCTACCCCGAATACATGATTGGCTTAATTCTCATAGGACTTGCGCGCTGTATTGCAATGGTGATAGTATGGAATGAATTGGCTGAAGGCAGTAGGGAATATGCAGCAGGTTTAGTTGCCCTTAACAGTATTTTCCAGGTATTGTCATACAGCGTTTATGCGTATGTATTTATAACGGTTCTGCCTCCCCTATTTGGCATCACGGGCTCAGAAGTTAATATTACTATCGGGCAAATAGCAAAAAGCGTTGCGATTTATTTAGGAATTCCGTTTGCCGCAGGCATGCTAAGCAGGTATGCCTTAATAAAAATAAAAGGAGAAGAATGGTATGAGAAAAAATTTATTCCGGTAGTCTCTCCAATAACCCTCGTAGCACTGCTTTTTACGATTGTAGTTATGTTTAGCTTAAAGGGTGAATTGATTATTCAAATACCCATGGATGTGGTACGGATTGCTATTCCGTTAGTCATTTATTTTGCAATCATGTTTTTTATCAGTTTCCTGATTGGGAAGAAAATGGGTGCCGATTATTCAACAAACACATCTATTGCTTTTACTGCAGCCGGAAACAATTTTGAATTAGCCATTGCAGTAGCAATTGGTGTATTTGGAATCAATTCAGGACAGGCATTCACTGGTGTAATAGGTCCTTTGGTAGAAGTGCCGGCACTAATCGCGTTAGTGAATGTTGCCTTTTGGTTGAGAAGAAAATATTATTCTAAAATAAGACTTCAAAACGCATAAAACTTTAAAAATGAGAATTGCACTTTTCAGTGATATACATGCAAATCTTCCGGCATTAGAAGCTTGTCTTAAAAGTATAGAAGAACAAAAACCCGATGCAATTTATTGCCTTGGCGATTTAGTAGGCTACAACATCTGGCCCAATGAAGTAATTAATGAAATAAGACGAAGAGGCATCCCGACCATTGCAGGGAATTACGACCAGGGCATTGGCTTGATGAGTGATGATTGCGGTTGTGCTTATAAAGAAGAACATGAAAAAAATATGGGCAAAATCTCAATCTCTTATACGAATTCAATTGTGACACCCGGCGAGAGAAAATATTTAAGAACATTGCCGGCACACATCAAAGTAGAGTTTCAATTAAATAACGATAAGCTCAACTTACTGTTAGTACATGGTAGCCCAAGAAAAATCAACGAGTATTTATTTGAAGACAGAGACGAAAAAAGTATGATGAGAATAATGGAAGGTGCAGATGCAGACGTCATGTGTTTTGGCCATACGCACAAACCGTATCACAGGATATTGCCAACAGAGCCAGGTGAAAATCCTCATTATCGCCATGCTGTCAACATTGGTTCAGTTGGTAAGCCAAAAGATGGAAATCCACAAGGCTGTTATGTGATACTCACCATTAATGCAGAAAGCAGCATAACAAACAAAGATGCAGTCCAGGTGGAGTTTGTAAGATTTGATTATGATATAGAAAAAGCAGCCAGGGCCATAGAAGACAGTTTTCTGCCTAATGAGTATGCTGAAATGTTGAGGAAGGGATTTTAAGATCAAACAAAATTTTACAACAAAAAAGTATTGATGCCTGGCACCTCGTGCTGTCATTGGCGTCCCAGGCAACAGCAGCAGGGAGAGTACGATCAGGACTACACCTCTTTTCTTCTCCCCTACACGAAAACCACAGTAATAAATTTTTTTCTTTTACAAGCCATTGAAAAGAGTCACTAATAACTTTTTTAAATTCATCATTTTCTAAAAGATGGTGCCAGCTAAAGGTTGTTCCTGTAAGGAATCCAGTATCATAGTTCTGGAGCAGTCATAAGATAAAAATATTACAAAATCTTAGTAGAGATGCGAAAGAAAGGGAAATAAGCTGTTGGCGGGCACGCCACCAGCAGCACCGGGTTCCAGTAAACAAAGGGATATCCGGAATTTATAATTGCTTTTTTGTGAATAAAATTTATATAAATCCAAAAAATAATAAAGCGGATAGCACCTCACCCTCACTATTCAACATGATGATCACCACATAAGTTCATAATGCCCCTCACTGCTTAATCAATTCCGCCGCGGGCTAATTGACGCTTAAAAATGGTGGTTCTGTTTATATATTTATTGTTGAGATTCTGTTTGCTTTTGAATAGGCAATTTTCCTTCACACAGCTCCCCCTACTCATTAATAAACCATTTTCATCTTCTAAAATAAATCAACATGCTCGCAGTCATTCGCCTCCGCTTTCCCAATACCGACCCCCAGGAAGTTTGGTCCGATGCCACTATGAACAACTGGCTGAACCCCTCGATCCCCTATAGCCTCGCCCATTTCTGGACGCGTACCTCACTCTTCCAGGCGGATATGAATTATTTTTTATTCCCCACCATCACATTAGCTGATCCACGCAACAATGCCAAACCGGGCGAAGACCCGCGGGTCGTGCTGGTCGACGGCATCTTAGCGGAAATAACCCGGCTGTTCTCGCCAGACTGGAGCATCTTTAAAAATGTCCTGATCGTCGGTGCCCAGCAAACGGATCAGTTTGGCGGTGGTGGACCACATAAAGTGGGTAATACAATGGTGCTTGCGGCCGTGGTTGACGTTCTCAGCCCCTTCAGCAACATGTGCCAGGAAGTGGGCCACGCCTTCAGTCTGGAACACGAACTGAATACACTTGGCGACGAATACCAAAGCCCGTACTCGGTAATGAGCAGCGAACTCTATGGCGGCAATAACTCCTCTTTCGAACGCCCCCCCGATTCCCGCCTGCCCATTGGTAAACCGAAGGCATCACCAAACGTTTCAAATGTCAACACTAACGATGTGCAACGCATTATCGGCCCTTATATCACCCCCGCTCAGTTTTCCGCCGCCAACACGGGCAGCTTCAATGACCCCAACACAGTGCACCAGGTTCCTTCAAGTTTCAATATCACACCCCATACATTTCGGCTTACGGCTTACGATGCCGGCATCGATGCGTGGCCGAACCGCCAAGTGATCCTTGGCGTGATAACACCTGAAGACCCTAACGGTGACACCTACTACCTGGAACTTCGCCGCAACCGTAGTTACGACGCCAACTTCTCTGTAGATGATGGTGCCACCCCACCGATTGCCGTAGTGATTCATGCCCAGAGCAAAATCAGTAAGCGTATCCGGTACGTGAACCGTATCCCCCTTCTGGGTAATGGCGACACTGACTATCATGATTTCAACGGTCGCTTTGTGGTGCGCGTCGGCGGTTTCAACCAGGATTTTTCTGCCGTTACCGTCACTGTCGCCAGTGGTGACACCTGGAAATATTTTGGCGTAGGGCTGGATGATGTGGTGGAAACTACGCTGCCTCCAAGCCGAATCGATGTAGGGTGGCAAACCGCCGATATGAGCCCCTGTTTTATGTTTCCCGTGTCCCCACACCGGTTTCGCAATCATTTTCATAACAAGATGCTAAGTATTCGCGCCACGTCCTTTGGTTATGAACAACCCCTGTATCAGTGGTTCCTCAACGATCAATTGCTGGAACCGACAGAGCATTCGATTACATTAAATCTAAACGTTAAGGCCGCCGAACACGGGGAGTTCAGCAGTGCGAAACCAGAAAACATCACCCTCAGCTATGACCTTAAACCTGGCTCCAATAAACTGAAAATTTCCTGCGGCGAGCCCTACTCAGGTATCTCAGCAATCGTAAAAGTAGTAGTGTCGGAAAGCTCGCACGAAGTGTTGCAAAACCTTTATCCCGACCGCAGTCTATGGACAAGTATTCAATTCAATAACGTAACGATCGAGCACGACCAGGCCTATATAGATGAACAAAGAGCCTGCGCGAAACGCATCAGGGATCTGAGCGATCAGTATGCGAAGAGCCGGAAGCCGCCGCACCTGGTTGATCCGGGACCAAGATTCGGGGTGGATGTAATCAACGTCATTAATGCGCTGGTATTGTCGAACCCGGCAGCGGCAAATGCGGTGATAAATGAAGTGGCACGACTTGGGAAAATCGGAAAAAAGGAAGTGATTGGACAATTGAGGTAGGGTCTTGTAGCCGGAGGCTGCATCCACTATGGGAAGTCTACAAGGTGTATGCGCCTTTGTTGCGCTCAAGAGTAGGATGAATTTGGGATGCACTCGCGGTTAAGATCAGCATGCTGACAAACAATCTTAATTCAGCATAAAACATTTATGACTTATACAGACAAACATATTGTGGAAACTTATTCAGGGTTTTTAGAAGGATTAAGTTCAAGAAGTAAAACTGAACTTATAGAAAGCCTTTCAAAATTTTTAAAACCTGAAAAGAAAAATAAAGAAAGCAATTTTTATAAACCACTCGGGGCCTTTGCTTCAGAAAAATCCGCAGGGGAGATTATTACGGCAACATCTATTTTGTGGGCTGAAGTGCTAACAATGCGAGCTTAAGTGCACTATAGGCAATATATACAGCAGACAAACAAATTTTATTTTTTTTTATCTTCATCTTTGTATTTCACTCAGGTAGAGCTCGGGGTTTGAACAACAATGATTACCTTCATAATCCCAGAACGTTGGCAGCATGGTAAATGAGGCGCTTAAAGGTTTTACAAAACTTATTAAAATCTAAACCAGCAAAAATGATTTTAAAGGATTTTTTACCCTCCCCTGCTGTCAGAGAGTTTATTCAATGCTACAGGATTGTTCATTTTGAATTTGATAAAATCGTCGAAGCTTCGGTTAAAGTTTATCCTCCAAAGCCCGAAGAGTGTATTTATTTTATTCTGAAGGGCAGCTTTGAAATTGAATTCTCAAACTGTAATAAACAAAACCTTCAATTACCAATTATTTTATTTGGGCAACAGACTTCAGTGAACCGGCGGTATTTTTTTGGAAATGAATTTTTAAATTTTCAAATCGTTTTTCAGCCTACCGGTTTGTTCCGGCTTACGGGTATTCCTTCTTTTGAATTAAGTAATCAATGCGTTGATGCAGAAAATATTTTTTCTAAAAGTATTCGCTTTATTTATGAACAGTTACAACATGCCAAGAGTTTCTCCGAGATGCTTTTAATAGCCGATAAGTTTGTTGCTTCACTCGTTAGCAATGTCCAAAAGGAAACTCACTTGTTAGATTCGGTAAGCAAGCTGATGATGAAAAGCGATGAAAATATTTCTCTTGATTGCCTGGCGAGAGAGTCCTGCCTTTGTACCAAACAATTCAAAAGGAAGTTTAATGAAAGGATAGGCGTTAATCCTAAAACCTATGCAAGGATTATCCGGTTTACCCGGGCCTTCAATACAAAGAATGCACATCCCAATTGGGATTGGTTAAGAATAGCTATTGAATGTAATTACTTTGATTACCAGCACCTCGTAAAAGATTACAAAGAATTTACCGGACTTACACCTCCCGAACTTCATCTGCTTGAAAATAATTCTCCTGAAAACGTTCTCGGACTTACGAAACACCTGTATGATAGCCGCCTTAGAGCAATATGGTGAGGCATAAAAAAAAGTCCTTTTTTTACCACTAAACCTTGCAAGTAAATTTCAATTTTGTAATGGCTTTGAAATATATTTTTCAAAAAAATTACAATCATGGAAACAACTGAAATGGAACCAGATGTGGAAACATTAACCAGTGTCTGGTCAAATAATAATGCAAAAAACTGGATAGATGGCGAATGGTTAGACGCAGAACGATTTGGAAAAAGTTTTAATCCGGCCACAGGCGAAGAAATAGGCAGGTATGCCGATGGCGGCAAAAAAGAAGCTCAGAAAGCTGTTGCAACCGCAGTAAAAGCTTTTAAGGAAACTACCTGGAAGAATGATTATGCTCTGCGCTCCAAAATTCTTTTGGCTATTGCCGACCAGGTTGAAGCGGCTAATAAAGAATTAATTCAGATGTTATGTACCGAAAGCGGAAAAGTAGCACCTGAAGCAGCTATGGAAGTATTTGCCGCGCCGCCGATTCTGCGCTATTGGGCTGGTAAAACATTTACAGCAGGGCGTTCCGGAGAAGCAAAGCCCGGCAGCCTGTCCATTACCATTCGGGAAGCGATTGGTGTTGCTGGTATTATCATACCTGCCAACGCACCCGTGGCTTTGCTAATGCGAGCGCTGGCGCCTGCGCTGGCTGCGGGCACCACAACCGTGATAAAATTACCTGGAGTAACAGCTCAGACAAACGCACTTCTTTGTAAAATCATTTCAGATACACCCGGATTACCTCACGGCATTATAAATATAATTACAGAAAGCGGCGATGAAGTAGCGAAGTTCCTGGTTCAGTCTCCCGATGTTCCGGTAATTAGTTTTACGGGTAGCACCAAAACCGGCAAAGCCATTGTGGCCGCGGGTGCAGCGCAATTGAAGCGTTTTAGTTTGGAACTTGGTGGAAAAACGCCCATGATAATTTTTAACGATGCAGATTTGCAAACAGCAATTTTTACCATGGAGAAAGCAATTACTATTTTTAGCGGACAGTTTTGTATGACCGGCAGCCGTATTTTAGTTCAAAGGGATATTGCGGAAAAAATAAAAGTTGGGCTTGCAGAACGACTCTCGAATGTGAAAGTGGGGCCCGCATCAGATCCTTCCAGCGAAATGGGTGCTATGATTAATAAAGAAAATGTGCAGCGGGTAAATAAGATGGTAGAAGAAGCTATTGCCGCTGGCGCTAAAGTAATTGTACGTGGTGGGCCTGTTATAGAAGGCGCATTGTCTGAAGGAGCTTTCTACCGGCCTACATTATTGGAAGTAACTGACCCCGGTCTGCGCATAGTGCAGCAGGAAATATTTGGCCCCGTAGCTACTTTGCAGGTTTTTGATACAGAAGAAGAAGCAATCAGCTTGGCAAATAACAGTGAATACGGGCTTGCAGCCAGCATCTGGACGCGCGATATAGATAGGCCGTGGCGGGTTGCGAAAGCAATACAAGCAGGTACAATCTGGATAAATACTTACGCCCAGATTTTTGCGCAGTTTGAAGAAGGCGGATATAAATTGAGCGGTAATGGCCGGTTAAATGGCGAAGCTGCATTAGAAGATTTTCTTGAGTACAAACACATTTCTTTTAATCCCGGTGTAAGTGATTTCAGGCGTTAATCCTGTGGCGAAACACATGTTCCTTTAACAATAATATTTTTATTTATGGAAGCCAATACTTTTTCGCAATCATCAAACAAAATATACATTTTAGTTCATGGCGCAGGGCATGCCTCATGGTGCTGGAAGAAAGTTGTTCCTCTTATGGAATCAAAAGGGTTTAAAGTGGTAGCGCTTGATTTGCCAAGTAGCGGGAACGATACAAATCAACTTAAAAATATCACTTTGGACAATGATGTAAAAAAAGTGACAGATGCCGCAAAAACAATTGAAGGAAAAGTGATATTAGTGGGCCATTCAAGTGGTGGCATTGTCATTTCACAGGCTGCCGAGCTATTAGGTTCTAAGAAGATTGAGAAATTAATATACCTCGATGCTTTCCTTCCTCAAAATGGAGAATCGGTTTTTTCTTTAGCTGGAAAAATACAGCAGACAAACAAAGAATCTTCTGCGTCAAGTGCAGATACCAGGCAGCCCGAATTGCTTCTTTTTTCAGCAGATAAAAAGTCCTTCGAATGGAATCCGGAAGTTGCTCAACAAATTTTCTATCATGATTGTTCGCCAGAAGATGTTGCCTTCGCAAAAGTGCATCTTGCCTGGCAATCTGTTGCAACACTTGCAACTCCTGTACAACTTTCTGAAAGCAATTATGGAGCAATAAAAAAATATTACATTCTTTGTACCGAAGCCAAAGACATGGATAAAAGCAGTCTTACTTCTTATGTTCAGTGCGAGAAAGTGTATGAACTCGCAAGTAGTCATTCTCCTTTTTTTTCTATGCCTGAAAAGTTAGTGGATATTTTTGCAGCGATTGACTAATCTTATGTCCGGTATTCAATACGTTTGGAGTCACTCAAAGTCAGAGAAAACTAAACTGCCATCAAACAGAATGCTTATTGGGAAAACAATCTTAATTCAGCATAAAACATTTATGACTTATACAGACAAACATATTGCGGAAACTTATTTAGGGTTTTTAGAAGGATTAAGTTCAGGAAGTAAAACTGAACTTAAGAAAGCCTTTCAAAATCCTTAAAACCTGAAAAGAAAAATAAAGAAAGCAATTTTTACAAACCATTCGGGGCTTTTGCTTCAGAAAAATCCGCAGGAGAAATTATTACGGCAACGGCTGTTGGCGTCTCCGCCAACAGCCGTTCTTTATTATTCGATTTTAGAAATCATTGAATGTATGAGAAAGTTAGATTCTTTCACGCTTGTTTCGTAAGATTTTGCAGAAGAATAGTCTATTATTATTGGGTATAATGTTTTAAAGACCTCATAAATCTGGGTTACCGTTTTAAACTTTTTTCATGGAAAACCACTATAAAGTTCATGGAAAAGCCTGCAGTCTCTATATCTAATTTTGAAGAAATATAAATATCCTGATGATTTGACAATCATATTTATCCGTATTGAGAATTGTAGTTTTCGCCACAACGGTAAAGGCACAAACTCAATTTGCAATTCTCGTAAGGCAGACCCTGGAGTAGCTGCTTTTTTAAAATGATGCCTGAGGATAACTGCTCGCTTAAACCAGGGATATAATATTATATGAAGTTCTAAAGTTCACTACCATGAAAAAAAGTCTACTTGTTACACTCACAGTAATTTTTGGTCTGGCATTAAATGCTCACGCACAAAGCGAAGATGCAGTTGCTATAAAAAAGATTGTAACCGAATTTGAGACTGTCTTTAACCAAAAAGATGCAAAGGAAACCGCAAGATTTTGGGCTGAAGATGGCGACTATATAAATTACCTCGGTGTACTCTTGCACGGACGTGACGAAATTGAAAAATATTTTCAGACAACGTTTGCCCGGTATTATCAAACTGCGCAAAATAAATTATTTGAACCAAACATTAGATTTCTGAAAACGGATGTAGCGGCAGTAGATGTAAAATGGGAAATGACCGGTGCTACTTCGGCTGATGGAAAGCCAAAAGCTGCTTTTAAAGGAATTATGGTTTGGACAATGACCAAAGAAAATGGAGACTGGTTTATTAAAATAATGCACAATGTTACTCTACCGGAATAAAAACGACGCTGAACAAAAAAGTATTCGCTGTAGCAGAATGACATTCATCAGCACTGATGTAAATCCCTGAATAGCGTTGACAGGAATTCCAAAAATTGGAACAAAATCTACCGGATCAAAGAGGCTTCAGCCGGATTTCAAAATAAAAATCCAGGAAATTTGTTGCTTCACTGGCGGTTCAGCAAAATTATTATGCGGGCGAACTGGATAATTATGAAATTCTATTCTTAGCAACGCCTCACCTTAGTGGACGTTGCGTACAATTAGACCGACCATTTTTAATTTATGTTGAGCCACCATTCCGCAAATCCCAACATTTGTGCAAAGCTTTTTTTAAAGATACCAGCTAATGCAGCAAAGAGTTCCCTTAAATTAATCTTCAAAAAAACAGGAAAAGGCAGTAAACGAACAAAAAACGACAATTCCCGTTTTGCTGATGGACTATTCTAAGAAAAAACCGCCAGCAGAAAGCTGAGAGGCAACGTCATTCCAGCATCTTATTCAGCCCTTCCTTTTCAAATAAGATCCGGCCTATTTTTAAATCTGACCAACCTTCTTTTAACTGGTAAGTGAATGCGGGTGTGTCTTCATCGAGGCGGCACTCAACAAACCACGTGGCCACCTTGCCGTTGCTGATCTCTGCCATGGCTTTTAACTGGTGCAGGTGAGTGGAAATAAAAAAGTAAGAGTTCGTGAATTGGGTAAGACCTTTTATCGTTGCGGTACTTATCTCCAGCGCATCTTCAATGTTGGTGCCGCGGAACAATTCATCAAATACCGCAAAGCATTTTTTGCCCTGCAACGCTTCCTGCACTACATTTTTTAAAGTGACGATCTCCGTCATAAAATGGCTGTAGCCGCTAACGATGCTGTCTGTAAGATTGATGGCCACCGAAATGTTGTCAAAAAAAGGAATGACTGCTTTGCTGGCAGGCACGGCAAGTCCGGCATGGCCCAGGTAAACGCACAAACTAACCGATTTTAAAAAAGTGGATTTGCCCGACATATTCGGTCCGGTCAAAAGGATCACATTGCGTGTAGCCGTTATGTCATTGCGCACAGGGTTTTTCAACAGTGGGTGATAAAAACCTTGTATGGAAAAGGCACCGTTTTCAAAAGAAGGAAAAACAAATCCATGCTGTACAATGCCTTTGCTCATGGAAAGCCACGCTTCAAATAAAAACCAGCGGTTCCAGAAAGCTTCCGCCTGCCCGTTGGTCACTTTTTCGGTGATGATCGCCATCAGCTCTACGATCTGCGCCACCTGCAGCGTTTTCTTTTTCTCAAATATCTTTTCATAATGCATTAGCTTAAAATCCGATAAAAATCGATTAAGCAATTCCAGCTCTGCTGCATATTCCGGGGGAAAAAGCCGGGTGTCCAGTTTGCCGGTGTAATCCGCCTGAAGTTTACTAAAAAGCCTGACGAGCAGGATCAGCCTTCCCCTTCGCTGCGCCCGCTCCTGCTCCGAAAACCTCAGCTTCCAGCTCATATTTTTTGCAGAAAAATCACCTTCGCCAAAGGTTTGAAAGAACTCGTGTATCTCTGATAGGTTAAAGCGGGAGAAAGAATATTCTTTCCATACCTCGTAGTTGGCAATAAAACCCTTCAGCACTTGCTGACGATACATGATTTCTTCCATCCTGCCCGGCGGCTCCATTATCAGCCCGCGCACTGCTTTGCCGGAAAATAAATTAAATGTGAAATCAAACAAGGGAAGTATTTCTTCTTCAATGTGTAAGTCGGTGGTATTGTCCATTATCAGGGTTCTTAAATGATGCAGTGCGGCTGTTTTAAATCTGTTAGTCAAATTACGGAATCTGCTATGACTTCGTTCAGTTTTTTTTGGAGAAAGTGACATAACAGCAGATGATCACCTCAAAATAGGATTGGCTTTATAGTTGCCGTTTATAACGATAAAATAATTTATTATGGCAAACGAAAAAGCAATATTAGCAGGCGGCTGTTTCTGGGGAGTGGAAGAATTGGTAAGAGCCCTTCCGGGGGTAACGTCAACAAGAGTGGGCTACACCGGCGGCGAGGTAAAGAATGCCACCTACCGCAATCATGGCAATCATGCAGAGGCAATTGCCATCTACTTTGATCCGACACAGTTACCGTACCGCAAGCTGTTGGAATTTTTCTTCCAGATTCACGATCCTACCACCAGGAACAGGCAGGGAAATGATGTGGGTACGTCCTACCGCTCGGCTATCTTTTATCTCAGTGAAGATCAAAGGAAAACCGCGCAGGAATTGATCAGCGAAATGAATACATCCGGCATCTGGCCCCGCGAGATTGTAACGGAAGTAGTGCCTGCCGGTGATTTTTGGGATGCAGAGGAAGAGCACCAGGATTACCTTCAGAAACACAAGCATGGCTATACCTGCCACTATGTAAGGCCTGAATGGCAATTGCCTGAAACCAAAAATGCGTAGATAAATCCTTTTGGTGCAGGGCCGGCACATCACGCGCCGGCCACTGATCCCGGAAGTACGAGGTGATCTGAAAATAGAAATTGATGACATTTGTTGCTCCACTATCCTGCTATTGTCGGCGTCCCCAACAATCCTTATTTCTCATATTCCTTTTTTTAAAGAAAGTTTCGATTTGGAACCTTGTTGTCACACCAACAGCAGCCGGCCATCTTAATAACATTGTAATCAGGAATTCAAGAAGCTATTCTTTACAATATCTTTATATCCTTATCATTACTTTTATATTAAAATAAAAGTGAAACGTGAAGCTGCCAGATATAAGAAAATTGCCGGCTAAAACACAATATCTTTTTAGTGTGCTACCGGTATTGGCCGTTTCACTGGCTTTCTTTCCTTTTAATGGCCATATCGACTATAAAATAGTAGCACTGATCCTGTTAATGACGGTATCGGTAGTGGCGATGCTGTTTGAAATTCTTCCAGTATTGCTTTCCGCTGTTTTAAGTGCTGTTATATGGAACTTCTTCTTTATACCGCCGTTATATACTTTTAGTATTGGTAATACAGAGGATTTGCTAATGTTTCTCCTCTATTTTTTAATTGCGCTGATAAACGCAGCTTTGACATTCAAAATACGCGAAGCAGAGAATAAAGCAAGAGACAAAGAAGAAAAGGAAAATGAGTTAAAACTGTACAATACCCTACTTAACTCGCTCTCACACGAGTTACGCACACCCATTGCTGCCATTCTTGGTTCGGTGGATATGCTAAAAGAAAACCTGCACACAGTTTCGGCTGACAATCAGGCCGAATTGTTGAACGAAATTGAAATTGCAGGAACCCGCCTAAACCGCCAGGTGGAAAACATACTCAATATGAGCCGTCTGGAGAGCGGCATGCTAAAACCAAAAATGGATTGGACCGATATGAACGAGTTAATCAATTCTGCAATTCAAAAGCTGGTTCCCTCTAATCGCCGTTTTATTTTTCAAAACAACGATGATCTTCCTTTGTTCAAGCTGGACAGTGGCCTCACCGGCCAAATTGTATATAACCTGTTACATAATGCCGTTCAGTATACACCTGCAAATACTTGTATTGAGATTGAGGTAAAACATGAGGCGGAAAATTGTGTGATCACTGTTTCAGACAATGGCAATGGTTTTCCCGTGGAAGAAATTCCGATGGTATTTGATAAGTTTTACCGTCTTCCCAATACCAAAGCAGGCGGTAGTGGCTTAGGCCTTTCCATTGTAAAAGGTTTTGCAGAAGCACAAAACGGTGCCGTAAAATTGGAAAATAATCAACAGGGAGGCGCGAAATTCACTGTCGAAATCGCGGCTGAAACCTCCTATTTAAACAATCTGAAAAATGAATAAGGCGGAGATACTTATCATCGATGATGAACCACAAATTCGTAAGCTTCTTGAAATTACGTTAGAGAGCAATGGTTACAAGGCATTGCAGGCTGAAAATGGGAAAGAAGGCATAATACAGGCAGCAAGCCATCCTCCCGAACTTATTTTGCTGGACATTGGATTACCGGATAAAAGTGGTCATGAAATACTCAAGGAATTGCGCCAGTGGTACAATAAATCTATTATTATTCTTTCTGTACAAAATAGCGAAACGGATATTGTTACCGCTCTTGATAATGGTGCTACCGATTATCTTTCCAAGCCATTTCGATCAGCAGAATTGTTAGCGCGTATCCGGTCAGCGATCAGAAGAAATCAAACAACCAACAATACTACTATTATCGATGCTGGCGATTTGCAAATTGACCTGGCTGCAAGAATTGTTAGAAAAAACAATGAATTAGTTAAGCTCACTTCCACAGAATTCAACCTCCTTTCACTTTTTGCCCGAAATGAAGGCCGGGTGCTGACACATCGGTTTATATTAAAGGAAATCTGGGGCGTAGGTTATCAAACCGAAACACAATATTTACGTGTTTTTGTTGGTTCACTGCGAAAAAAGATTGAAGAGAATCCAAATAATCCACTGCACGTCATCACTGAAAGCGGTGTTGGTTACCGCTTTCAATAGTCTTTATAAAAAATTTATTTTTCCGGGTGCTTTTTTATCTTTTGTTGATGCATTAAAAATTTACTTCGCCATGAATTGCTAAATCAATTACGATCATGCTTTCACCCGGAGTAATACATATTATTGGCATCGTCCTGCTGTCGGGTACCGTTATATTCCTATTTCTTACAGCAGTTAAAGAAATGCTTGAAGAAAAATAAAGTGCATTCTCTGACGCCATTCTGCTCTTTATAAAACCTTTATATCCGGTGGTAATACTTTTACATTTTCCCTATACTATTCCTTTCAATTTTGCAGGAGATCAATTCAATAGGAATGGAAAGGATTAAAAACGGAATCTCTGGGAAGGTAACGGCTGGAACCTTGCTGGTTGCCCTGGGCATTATTTATGGCGATATAGGCACCAGCCCGCTTTATGTTTTAAAAGCGATTGTGGGTGATAGACCTGTTTCGGAAATACTTGTATATGGCGGTATTTCCTGCGTGTTCTGGACCATCACTTTTCAAACCACGTTCAAATATATCTACCTTACCTTAAAAGCCGACAACCATGGCGAAGGTGGAATTTTTTCACTATATGCCCTGGTTCGCAGGTACGGCAAATACATGGTCATCCCCACCATCCTTGGTGCTACTACCCTACTTGCTGACGGCATTATCACGCCACCCATCTCTGTGGCTTCAGCAGTTGAAGGGTTAACGATTGTAAAAGGCCTGGAACAATTGCCAACAGTTCCTGTTGTAATAATCATCTTATCAGCGTTGTTTTTCTTTCAGCGTTTCGGCACCCATAAAATTGGAAGCACATTCGGGCCTGCCATGTTGGTTTGGTTTATCATGCTGGCCACTCTTGGCATTTCACAAATTGCCAAACATCCTGCTATTTTCAAAGCACTTAGTCCTGTGTACGCTTATCATTTTTTGATAGATTATCCTCACGGCTTTTGGTTATTAGGCGCCGTGTTTTTAGCCACTACCGGAGCGGAAGCACTATATTCGGATCTCGGGCATTGTGGAAGGAACAATATCCGCATTACATGGGCCGGGGTAAAGACCGCATTAATGCTCAATTATATGGGCCAGGCTGCCTGGATCATGAACCTGGGAAAAGGTGCATTGCTGCAGAACCGGAATCCTTTTTATGAAATAATGCCCCACTGGTTTCTGATACCAGGAATCATTATTGCGACTATTGCCACCATAATTGCATCACAGGCTATGATCAGCGGAAGCTATACACTCGTGAACGAAGCGATGAACCTTAATTTTTGGCCACGTATTGCAGTAAGGCAGCCAACAGAATTAAAGGGACAAATCTACATTCCAAGCGTAAACAATATTCTTTGGGCAGGTTGTATTTTGATGATCTTATATTTTGAAACTTCCACCAATATGGAAGCTGCTTATGGTTTTGGTATTACTATTACCATGATGATGACCACCTTTTTGCTTATGCACTTTCTGTATTACAAATTAAAATGGAATAAATTTTTAGTACTTGGCTTACTGCTGCTTTTTGGCACTATAGAATTTTCTTTCTTTATTGCAAACGTGGCAAAAATAGAGGAACGCTGGAAGTTTCTTTTCTTTGAATTTGGCATTTTTACTACAATGTACGTGTGGTATTACGGCAGAAAAATTACAAACCGGCTGACCCACTTTGTAGATTTGGGTAAATATGCAACTCAGTTGAAAATGTTAAGTGAAGACAGCCGGATTTCAAAGTATTGCACCCAATTAATCTACCTCACAAAAGCCAACCAACGACATAATATTGAAGAAAAAATTATTAAATCTATTTTTGGTAAAAAGCCTAAAAGGGCGGATGTTTATTGGTTCATTCATATCAACAGAACAGAAGAGCCTTATATGCTTTCCTATAATGTTTCTGAGCTGGTTGATGATAAAGTGATAAAAGTAAATATCAATGTTGGTTTTAGGATTCAGCCGCGAACAGAGTTGTATTTCAAAAAAATAGTGCAGGAACTGATCACCAATAAGGAACTGAATTTACATATCCTTCCTGATGGATCGACTAAATATAACAGTGAGCCTGATTTTAAATTTGTAGTCATTGAAAAATTTCTTTCGGTAGAGAATGAATTCTCCTTGCGTGAAGGGTTATTACTCAATACTTATTTTTTTCTAAAACGCCTCGGCCAAAGCGATGAAACGGCTTTCGGACTCGATAAAAGCGATGTGGCCATCGAACAGATACCATTGGTGTACCAGCCTTTTACCAATGTTGAATTAAAACGTGAAGAGCATCTGCAGCCGATGATTTAAAATTGAAAAAGGTTTTTCACCGGTTTTGGTACGATAAATAGTTGGTTTCACTCAATCAAAATATTGAAGTGAGGAATTGCCGGTTTTCATTTAAAACTTAAATCCTGTTGACGCCCCCTCAATAATCTTTATTTGTGATTTTTCTTTTTAAAAGTTTCAAATTTGGAGGCATACTACCACACCAGAAGCGAATAGATGGCCATCAGCAGTATTTTACAAAAATGAAATAAAAGATTTTTTCACCCATTCCAGGTGGAACAAAATAATGGCCGTTGGCGGCAGGCCGCCAGTGGATGGGAAGACGTTGCTCTGAAAAGAACCTTTACCCACAATTCTTTTGCCATATCGTAACGATGGTACTGCTTTTGATCAGTTCAATATCAGAACAGATGTGGCTGATTGAATCTGAATGAAATGCCTCTATAAACCAGGCACGTTTTAAGTACAATCTATTTTCTATGGTAAAAAATAAAGTATCCATCTACAGTGCCTTAGTAGCTGATATTGATAGCCACTACAAAATTTATTGCCGGTGCGCGTACCAACAGCTGACAGAACAATAGCTTGCTCAAACGTTCAAACTTGTAAACACTGAACTTCGCTTTTATGAGAAACAAGATTATTGCTATACCTTTTTCTCCTGCTACTATTGGCATCCCCGCCAACATTCTTTATTTCTGATACTTCTTTTTAAAGAAAGTTTCAAATTTGGAACCATACTGTGACACTGAAAGCGTATAGATGATCGTCAGCAGGATTTGAAGAAAATGGAATAAGAAATTTTGCTTTTTCACTCATTTCAGGTAACACAAGTTAATGGCTGTTGGCTTGCCGACAACAGCAACCGGGGGCATGGATAAAAAGTTGACAATTTTATTCGAAACGCCATTTATTTTGGTGGGTAACCAAGTAATATTCTTAAACCAAAAAGGGCTTCATGAAAGTCATTCTGCTTTAGCGATGGTGGCATCATCTTATAAGTATTAGGGGTACCATGGTATTCGAGTACAGGTATTTTGTTGATGGTTTTTCTCGGCTTGGTAAGAGAGAGCAGAAGACCAAGATCGTTTGCCTTGTCTGTTACTCTAGCTCCTAAATTGACTGTTTCATTTGGCGGTAAAAACCTTCTGCGGATAGTAGTTAAAATGGAAGTATGGTCGAATACTTCATGTGACACACTTTTGGCCGGAACCCAGGGAGATATCGCAAATGAAGGCACTCGCGGACCATAAGTGATACCCCATCCAATTGAAGGAACATTCAGAGGAGGAACAACATGATCATAAAATCCGCCATGCTCATCGTAAGTAATAATCAATAGAGTCTTTTCCCATTGAGGACTATCCTGAAGTGCTCTTATTACCCTGGACATAAATGACTGTCCGTTTGCAATGTCTGCAGGCGGATGGTCATCGTTTCCCGGGGGAACATCTATATAATCAGGTTCAATAAATGATACAGACGGTAATTTACCTTGTTTTGCCAGCGCATAAAAACCTGTTTGTGCATTTTCTACCGGCAACACATTTGTTGTATCAAAACTATGACGCGTAAATGCCCTGATAAAGCTGTATCCATGTTCAAATACTTTCCATGTAACGCCGTATCGTGTAAGGTATTCAAAAATAGTAGGGGTTTCAATAGTGGTGAATTTGCTAAAATCGTAATTGTCATATATTACGTGACCAATATTATCTGTATCTAATTTCCCCGTATATGCAACGATGCGATTGGGCAGCGTAGGCCCGGGGTGAGAACAAAACCACTTATCCAATATTGTAAATTCTTTCGACAAATAATCAAATGTCGGAACTTCATGTTTATTATAATATCCCATTACTTCGTTCCATGTATTTTGCCGGTCAGCATACCGGCTTGCAAAATTGGTAACGAAACCGTTCATCGTACGGCCACCCACTTGTTCAGTAACACACATGGTATCATGGCATGGGCTTTCATTTATTTTGGTATTGGTAAGATGGTTTATACTTATTTTTCCACCGTTCGGATCTAAGTTGAATTCATTTCCACTTAAACCATCAATATCAGTCCTGCCCTCTTCCAGTTTCAGATAACCAAGCATATGATCAAATGAACGATTTTCCATCATTAGCACAACAATATGATCGATTTTGGCAAGATTGGCGGGAGGGGTAAAACGCTTTGTATTAAATAAAGGGCTGAAATCCTCAAACGCCGGACTTCCTACATATCGAATTATTATATTATTGTTGACGTACTTAAGATCAAGCACGGGATATTGCTCTCCCAATAAAAATCCGGCAACCCTCGTAATTTGATTGTTTAAAAAAATCTCTATTTTTTGATTGATGAAACCATTAATTTTTGCTTCGGCCGGAGTGCTGATATCATAAGTGCCGAATCCATAATCAATGAAAAAATTTGGAGTAACATTAAATTCACTCTTGGCTTTAAAAAATAAATTTTTTTCTCCGATAATATTATCCGGGCTCTCAATGGGCGTAACAAGCGTAAGGGCTATTTGCATCCGGAATTGAATATTGGTAAAATTTAAGCTCTTATCAAATTCATGTAATCCTTTAGGATTCCAATGGGCACTTATTTCGGAAGGTCCGGCACTTTCAATAGTGGTATTAATTGAAATTGTTGGATAAGTGGTACCAGATAGCATGCTAAAACGAATATTTGCGATATTTATATCGTGCAGGCGTACATTGACATCATCATCCATGTGGGGCACGTCAAATACAAGCGGAATAGGGATTTTGAGAATGTTGTCCTTTAATATTCCATCATATAATTTGGCTAAATTCGACAGTTCACCTTTGTACAATTCAGCTATTTCCTGCTTCAGAGTCACTATTAGTTTAGTAGTAGGAATTTGGACATTGATGCCGATCATATTTACCGTTTTATCAATGTCCCCATCAAATTCATAGTTTACTTGTATATTCTCAATCGGGCGGTAATTATTCCAAAATTCATCAAACGCTCTTTGGAAAAAAGATAGGGGAATTGTTCTGGTCAATATGGGATTTGGGCCGGGGTACAATACCAATGCCTGGAACCTTTTTGCCCCATCGGGATCAGTATCGGTGTTTTTTATTTTTAATTTCCATAAAGCATCAGGTTTTGTTGCCGTTGCGGTCAGGTTGTGCAAGGGTAATTGGGGTGGGAACAACTTGCCAATACCGTCATGGATCAATCCTATCAGCACATGAGTGCCAGGCCCCTGGGGCAAAGTAGGAGGATGTGTGTGCGGATTTCCTGGTATAGTTAATAACCGGATTTCAATTGGGCCAGGATTCATTGGAGGAAGATCGATTGATATTTCCTCTCCAATGTTCACATCAACTATGTATAATTTTTTGATTTGTGCATAAGTAGTCATAATTATAAAGTTTTATATGGTTGAGTTGAATTTTAGGTTCCAGCCCAATATCTTTGGCAGGTTCGGTCAATAAAAATCTAACCATCCAATTCGAATAATTTCCCCCGGGATATTGCCTCTTACCGAATGCACAATACTTCTGTCAGGCGTAGAACTTGTTTTAAATAAATGCATTTATGATCTAAAATTACCAGTCTTTCTTTCCGTGTAAATAAGGAAAGCCATATTTGTAATCATGGAAAACCATTGAATAGGTGTGGGAAAAACACACTTGCTCTTGTTAGCAATCTCCTGCTCTTGTTGCCCGTCCCTCCAACAATCTTTACTTCTGTTACTTCCCGGACGTTGTTACGAAAAGAACCTTTACCCACAATTCTTTTGCCATATCGTAACGATGGTACTGCTTTTGATCAGTTCAATACCAGGACAGATGTGGCTGATTGAATCTGAATGAAATGCCTCTATAAACCAGGCACGTTTTAAGTACAATCTATTTCTATGGTAAAAAATAAAGCATCCATCTACAGTGCCTTAGTAGCTGATATTTTGATAGCCACTACAAAATTTATTGCCGGTGCGCGAACCAACAGTTCTTCCATGATTTCTGAAGGCATTCATTCGTTGGTAGATACTGTTAACCAGGTATTGCTTTTATATGGCCTGAAAAGAAGCAGGAAGCCGCCAGATAATCTCAGGCCTTTTGGGTATGGAAAAGAACTTTATTTCTGGTCATTCATTGTTTCAATTCTCATCTTTGGGCTTGGTGGCGGACTTTCCATTTACCAGGGTATTTTACATATCCGGAACGCGGAACCATTAGGAGACCCGACCTGGAATTACGCGGTGCTTGGCTTTTCTTTTATTTTTGATGGCGGCTCATTTCTTATCGCAGTAAAAGAATTTAATAAAGCCCGGGGCGACCTGTCATTTTGGAAAGCGATCATACAAAGCAAAGATCCATCGAGTTTTTTGGTACTGTTTGAAGACGGCGCAGCGGTGCTTGGCTTGTTTATTGTTTTTGTTTTAATGGTATTCAACAATGCCTATAACATGCCCGCACTTGACGGCATTGCCTCCATACTTGTAGGTTTATTACTGGTGTTTGCCTCACTGATACTGGCAAGAGAAAGCCGCAGCCTGCTAATGGGCGAAGGCATAGCGCCCGAAACGCAAAAAAAGATAAAAGCGCTTGTAGAAAAAGATCCCTCCGTTGTTAAGGTAGGTCGCATACTTTCTACTTACGAGGCACCCGAAGAAGTGGTGCTGATGCTGATCGTATATTTTAAACCTGGCCTCGATACCGGTGAAATAACCAATGCCATAGAGCGCGTGCGCAAGACAATCAAAGAAGAATTCACGCGTATTGAATTTGTGATCATTCAACCGAAGGGCTATACCGCATTTGATCTTAGCCAACAAAAGAAGCAATAATAAAAGCGGGTCACTTGTCCTGTTTACAAATAGATAGATTATTTAAAATCAAAAGGGCATAAATAACCGGCTATGCTATAGGGCCCGGATGATTATTGGCTTAGCTCAAAAAACAGGCGGGTAAACGATCTTTTTAACCAGGTGAGCCCAATGTTGTAATTTGCTTTCAAAACTTTTTAAATTGCTTGCTGAAAAAAAACTTAAAGCTTTCATTCCTACTACAAAGCCAGGGGAAGCAAAATCATTTTACAAAGATGTTTTAGGACTAAAGTTGTTATCGCAGGACGATTACGCTTTGGAATTCGAAGCGAACGGAACTTTATTAAGAGTTACAATTGTCCCGGAATTTAAACCGCAGGCCTTTACCATTTTAGGCTGGAACGTTGACGATATCGCTTCAACAATAAAATCATTAAATGATAAAAATATTTTTTGTGAGAAGTATGACTTTTTTGAGCAGGATGGTTTAGGTATCTGGATTTCTCCGAATGGTTCAAAAGTGGCATGGTTTAAAGACCCTGACGGGAATATACTTTCATTGACAGAACAATAGCTTGCTCAAACGTTCAAACTTTTACACACTGAACTTCGCTTTTATGAGAAACAAGATTATTGCTATACTTTTTTCTCCTGCTACTATTGGCATCCCCGCCCAACAATCTTTATATCTGATGCTTCCTTTTAAAGGAAAGTTTCAGATTTGGAACCTTATTGCCATAGGGAAAGTTGTAGTTTTCTCATTTTACTCTGCCAATAAAATTTCAAAAATATCTTCAAGTTCTAATATCAGATATAAGAATGTAATAAGCTTGACTGCGTTGACTTTAGTACCGAAATTGTCGATTGAGCCATGTAAAATTCCATGTCGATTTAACAGTTGAGATTGGTCGGCCTCTGTATCTTCTTTATAGTACGAATAGTAAATATTTGCAAATCGGATAAACGAACTCAAAGCAGGCCCGATAAAACCAAAATCCGTTTCTTGCATTTTTTTAAACCATTCTTCTCTTTCCTTGCTAAACAACGGCTGCCCGGGTTTATGGGACAGGACAAATGTGAAGTGTGGCATTAAGTCACCTGCATTTTCAAGAGAAAATCCATTTTGAGTGAACAACTTACAAATCTTTGAAACATCTATACTTAAATTCTTTGTCTTCAACAATCTTCTTGTTACAAAGTCAACTAAAGGATACAAGGTATTAATACAAGCTACCCAATTCCGATTTCTGTAACTTTTCCAAATGCTTTCTATAATTTCTTTTTTCGGCTTCAGCATTGAATTAGACAAAATCATCTTGAACGCATGCTTTTTGTTCGCATCGAAGGCCTCAATGATTATTTGGTCCAATGGAAGTTTAAAAAGAACATGATTCATTAAAAAAACTGAAAAGAAATCAAATTCCTTTAAACCTTTAAATCTTTTTCCGTTCCCCCACGAATTATATTGTTTCCTGTAATAAAGTTTATTCCAAAAACCTACCTTAACATTTTCAGAGTCGAACCATAATGGCAAAGGCCAATTATTAGCATTTAAGTTTGTTGTACATGCTTGAACACTATGAACAGTTCTTTGATTACAATAAAATTTCAGTGCCTCATTAAGTCTTTTCGGATGTTTTTGCGTGTAGGTTTCAGGCTTCGGCGGTATTTTGCTTTTTAAATCTTTTAAATTTATTGCAAGCTTATCTTTCGTTATCATTTAATCTATTCGTTGATCAGGTCAAATTGCAATGTATAAGTGTCAGCTTACGCAGATACGGACTTTGTGCAGGTGGTAAATTAAATGTTTCTTCAGCCCGAAACTGTCTGCCGAATGTAAATTAAAAGTTGATTATTTGTTCGTTTACTGAGTATTCCGTCTGTTCGAACCGCTGACAATAGCAGCATAAAATCGATATTGCTTAAACGCCCATTGTGGCCACATACTCTACTGTCGTCTTCAATGTGGCCATAGTTGTCAATCATTAAATTCGTCTTCACTTATATTATTTGTATCGTATTTATTTGAGTCAAAATCTGTTGCAACGACATCAAGTGAAAGAGAAAAAGATGGAATTGAATAGTTTCTGTACTCATAATCTTCATCTCTCGTAACACTTTTATAAACCTTATTGAAGTCAAGAATATTTTCCCCTTTTTTGTAAAGCGCGCCATAAATAAACTTGCCTTCGCATTTTCCATTTACAATCTTCTGTCTCCAATCAGTTCCGTAAGCAATTTTGGTGTAATATTTCCCTTGTGGAATATTTCTGATGTAATAAGTTGAACCGCTTCTGATGTAAACATATCTGACACACTTTCCTGTTTTGTAATTTACTAATTTGACCGCAACATCTGTATGTGAACCAACATGAATCTCAAGGCGGTTATCTATTGACCTGTCGTATTTCGGAGTAAAGTTGAAACATCCAGGGCTACTTCCATTTTCCATTTCAACTTTATCCCAAGTAGAATAATCTTCTAGAGGTTTTACTAGCCCTGATGGAGAATTTGAATACGAATTTGAACTTGAAGGGCTGGAATAATTGTCATTGTTTAGAGTAGCATTGTTTGTTGTTGAATTATTGTCAGTATACAGATTACCCGATGGAGGTCTATTGTAGGAACTTGACGGTGACGTGTTGTTATCTCCAAGATTAGCAAATATTACAAAAAATAAAAGGACCGCAGCAAAGGTACCAACACCTTTGTATTTGTTCCAATAACCGAAAAGCTTTCTCTGCTTTGTGAATTTGAAAATCGTCTGGATAGTTTCATTGTCGTTCCCTGCTAACCTCGCGAGCTTCTGGCTAATTCGTTCAATGTAAATAAATCCGTGAAGAGGATGTGTCTCATAGCCGAGTGGTCTGCAACATTCTAATACTTCTGCAATAATTTGACGGTTAATTTTTAGGTCGTACCAATTGAGTAAGAAATTAATATTGTTATCTGTCAAAAGTTCATTAATGGAATCAAAAAGGTTTCTCTGATTTACTCGTTTTTTGTCTATGCCTGAAACTTTTCTCCTTATGTCTTTGAAGATGGAAAGAAATGTCAAAGGAGTTACCGATTCTTCTTTCTTCGCTGATTCAGTTTTTGCTTTTTCTTGACTGCTATTTTTTGAATTTGTTTGAGCAGCTTTCTTAAAATTATAATCATACTCTTTTCTCTCCGCTTCGTCAGACAAAACTTTGTATGCCTCGGCAACTTCTTTGAATTTTGCTTCAGCAGTTTTGTTTTCTGGATTCCTATCTGGATGATACTTTAGTGCAAGTCGTCTATATGATTTCTTGATCTCATCGTTTGTCGCTGTAGGAGCTACTTCAAGTATTTTATAGAAGTTCTTCATTCAAAAGTTATTCGTCAGTTGAGTTTGGCTAACCTTGAAAGAGTCACGGCTAACACCTACTTACTAATGATATTATCCGGTTTTCAAAAAAAATTGCTTTTGAGAATCAGGCATTACGCATTATACTTTTTAAATTGTTATCAGTACAATCCGGATTTTTGTTCTTTTTGAAAAAGTTTTCTTTATTCATTTTTCAAGTGCAGCTTAGATAATATCTCTGCCAAACTTTAAAGAATTAAAATCGATCATCACAGTTAGTTTCTTCATGAAGGAGAAACTCAAAAGCGCTTCAAGGTAAAATAATTTAATATTTAGAGAAAAAAATTTCCTAATTACAAACGTTGTATATGCCTTGGGTATGATACTGCTGACAATTTTATCGCTAATCCTCGTGTTCTGCTTTGCTGGTATTCAATTTTCATTTCTACCGGTAATCGGGTCTATGCTTATTGCTTCTGAGTCAAGAAAGGCAACTTCACTGTCATCAGGCAAAAGTTCAATTTCTTTTAAGTGCTTCTCAGGAATGTCTTTGTTTGTTTTTGCTTCTAATTTTTTTATCGCTTCGAATCGTCCAATTATTGTATTTCCCTTTTTTGTTCCATCTTTTAGGCTATACATTGCATCTCTGTGTGCTCTGCTTGCAGCGATAAGCGCAGTATCAATTTTATCCATATCCTCTAAAAATGTAACAAACTTGTTGTAAAGTTCACCGCATTGTCTAAAAATTTCTTCGACATTCTTCACTTGATTTTCCTTTTGCCAGAGAATTTTTATCACCTTAAGTGTAGCGACAAGAGTAGTAGGAGTGATTAGTACAATCTTTCTTTTCAAAGCATTATTGAATATTTCAGGATTCTGATTCATTGCTAGTGTCAAAGCAGATTCAACAGGCATAAACATAAACACATAGTCAGGTGTGGTTAGGCCTGCTAACGATTGATAGTTTTTATCGGCCAGGTTGTTAATATGGTCGATCACACTTCTCAGATGCTGCTTTAAATACTCGACTTTTTCTTCGGCGGTTGGTGCATTGAAATAATTGACATAAGCCGTCAAAGAAACTTTACTGTCAATGATGATGCATTTGTTATTTGGAAGTTTTAAAATGAAATCTGGTTTTCGATTTTTTTCCTGCTCATCATCTCTATATAATTCTTCTCTGCTAAAGTCAATATACTTTTGCAGCCCCTCAACTTCAAGAATCATATTCAACCTATCCTCTCCCCAACTGCCTTGCATTTTGACCTCCGATTTTAATGCAGTTGCCAAATTCTTTGCATCATCACTAAGTTGCGTGTTCAATTTTTGAAGTGATTCAATTTCCTTTTTGAGGGAAGTCATGTCTTGAATGTCCTCCTTTCTGGTCGCTTCAACTTTATCCTTGAATTCTGTCAGATTAGTTTTGAAAGGATCAAGAATTGTGTTTAGCTCCTTTTTGTTTTCATCAACGAACATTTTCTTTTTGTCTTCTAAAACTTCAGTTGCGATGTTTTTGAATTGCTCTTGTGAACGTGTATGAAGGTCTTCAAGCTCTTTTTTGAAGGTCGTTAATTTCTCATTTAAATGCTCTTCCTTTTCTTTCAGTTTTGTAAGTTGGTTATTCAAATCAAGAATTGTTTCTTCCCTCTTGCCTAATTCTGCGTCGGCTGTAAACAATTTCCCATTTATTATATCAAAACTATCTTTTGCTACATAGTTCTGATCAACCTCCATTTTGGAAAGTTTTTGCTCAGATTCACTTGTTAGCCGTAGTATAGTTGCCTGATGTTCTTTGTTTGCTGCTCTTTCTTTTTCTAAATTTTGGTTTGCGGTAATTAAATTACTGCTGATGCTGTTATGGAGTTCTTTTGAAACA
Organism: Ginsengibacter sp.; assembly: GCA_051954975.1. Classification (GTDB taxonomy): domain Bacteria; phylum Bacteroidota; class Bacteroidia; order Chitinophagales; family Chitinophagaceae; genus Ginsengibacter. Next base: position 219,518 of record JBQCHE010000007.1, read on the forward strand.
TATTTAGTCTCAACTTCATCCTTTGAAAGTCGTACTGCATTTTCCAGTCGCAATTCAGAAATTATTTTCTCAGCTGCATCAAAGTCGGACTTTGATACATGATTTTTTTGAAACATCAATTTCAAAATAACGAAACCGAAAAAGCCTCCGACAACAAATCCAATTAAAAGGTAAAGTGTCATTTCCATATTAGTAATTTTATCGTTTAATTAAATTAGATCATTTGTAATAAAAGTACCACCAGAGCGTGACAGACCCTGTTATGGGCAGGTATTTTGTGGTGACAATGATTGAATAAAAGTCCGCATTAAATTTATTGAGTCATTAAGTTGAGTAAAAGAATATCTGATATTATTTGTGTTTTCTGGATGATGAATTTGATGTCTGATATATTCTGTCAGCACTATTTGCTCAACTCGCGTTGTTCCGTCTCGCATAAGTTTATTATATGCCATTGTTGTCTTTCCATTTCTATAATTTGCTAACTGCCCTTCTAACTCAATATAACCATATAACTCATTGTGATATTCTTCTGAAATTTCTGAAAACGCCAAAAAGTTTACCTCATTCAAGGATGGGTAAGGCAACTGGTTGGGTAAAATATTTTCAATAGTTTTAGCATTGTTGGTTAACTTAATTAATCTCAAATGCTGAAATTCTAATTCTTTAACTAATACCGCACTATGTGTTGTAATGAGCACTTGAGTGTTTACTGCCTGAGATAAAGACAAAAAAGCTGAAATAAGTTTTTTTTGGTGTTCGGTGTGTTGCGATGTTTCAGGTTCCTCAATTGCATAGATTAAGCTTGGTATATTATCTTCGGCTTTGCGTCTCTCTGCTTCTGCTCTGAAAAAATTAAGCAAAATCAGTCGTTTAACTCCGCTACCTCTTTTGTTAATTGGAATATTCTCGTCTCCCGAAATAGAAACATTTTTGAAAACGTCTGCCCATTTTAAACTCTCAGTTGGCGGGATTATTGGATTGAGACTATTTGCAATATCAGGATTCATTTCTGTAATCTTTTCCAAAGTTCTTTCGGAAACTTCTCTCAGCTTATTTTCGACCTCTGTAGCAATTTCCGAAAACTTCTGTCTCAATTGGCTGTCATTTAATATTTGCTTTACGGCTTCTTTTAAAGGGTCTTGAACCTCATTATCGCCATCGCTGTTCTTTCTGTCAGATTGAAACAATGAATATAAAGGCAAATAATTTTGCAATTTGTCCCAAATCGATTTTGTGTCACCTTTGGTTACATCAATTTCAATTTCAGACAGCTGTAGGTCTGCATTAAAATGGGTCCAAATTATTTTTCGCATTACAGCGTTTATTGTTTGGTTGCCACAAGTAATTCCGTTGTCCTTAATTGTTTTTTGAAGCTCAGTATTTTTCTTTTGCAACAAATCTTTACAATTGTTACTTGTCGGGTGTTTTGCTTTGACAAAAACTTTTTCTTTACCTGCGTTTGGATATTTTTTAATTATTTCAAGTTGATTATTGCAGTTTAGAAGATATTCCGCTTGCAAAGTCGTTTCGTTTGTGCTATCAATCACAATAGTTGTAGGCAATTCTTCAAAACAAACAGATATTACTATCTCGTTGTCATTAGAAGCAAGGGCTTGTTTATTAATATCATCTTTATCAAGTTTGATTACCCCTTTGCTGTCATTAAAGAAAATGTCCAATGCCTCTAAAACAGTTGATTTACCAATGTCGTTTTTGCCAACGAAAGCAGTAAGATCACCTAATTCTATTTCAACTTCATCTTTATAACTTCTAAAATTTTTTATTTTGATTTTCTTAATTTTCATATATCAGTTTTGATTTGTTGGGCCTCATTGCAATGACCGCCAAGACTTACTTCTTATAATACCTCACAGTTAGTTTCTTTATAAAGGAGAAACTCAAAAGCGCTCCAAGGTAAAAATAATTGAATATTTAAAAAAGAAATTTTTTCATGATCCGGCGGAAGTGTTGCATCAAATAATTTCAGCGGGCACCAAAGCGGCGCTGTAGCGATCCTATCGCTTGCCTCCCATTTAAAGAACCTGAAAAAATTCGCCAGATTTTTCTTTGAAAACATATCACAACAATATGTATTTAATGCTTATCAGACCTATAAGGTTTTAGAAACCTTATAGGTCTTTGCTTATAGGCCCTTAATTATCTGGCATAAATCTATAAGTTATGAAATCTTACAGGTTTTGTTTTGGATTTGCTACTTTCATTCGTGAAAGATTGTTATCAAACATCGCGAGTTATCAGACCTAAGGTTTTAGAAACCTGATAGGTCCCTGCTTACTGTTATGGCGCACCCAAGATATCTTGATTTATAAAACCTATAAGGCTTTTGAAACCTTACAGGTTTACTCTATAAAAATTCACCTATTTCTTTTGGTCGAATTTCCTGTTGATGAAATTTGATGTACTCATTCTTATTTCCAAACCATGCAACCACTTCCTCTCTCAAAAGCATGGTGGGCGCTTCGCTTAATATGGAATGATAACTATCAAATCTCCACTCTCCTGGTTTCCTGGCCAGTTTATGATGTACCGCATTTTTATGAATATACCAGATGTAGGATGTAAAATCAGCATCATAGTTTACAATGCTTCTTTTCATATAATCCATAAATAAAGCTCCTTTTCGCTGATACATTTTATTGAAGACTTTTGTATAACTGTTCAAAAAGTTGCTGAACCGCTCCATTATAAATTCAGAAAGGTCCTGTTTATTTGAATTGTAAGTTGTCTTTTTTATTTCTTTGAATTTTTTAACCAGGCTTTCTTCATCGTTTATCCTTGCCAGAAGATGAAAATGGTTTGGCAATAATGAATAGCAATACAACGCGCAAATAGAGCTTGTATGCTCTTTCAATTTCTGTAGAAAAAATCAATAATTTTCCACAGAGTGAAATAGCTTTTCATTGCCAACTGCCCTTGAAAAAAGGTGATAGCTATTTCCCGGAATAAGCGGTTGATGATAGTTTGTCATGTTTCTTTTTTTTTAAACCTATAAGGTTTTTGAAACCTTATAGGTTTGATCAATCTCAATAAAATAACTTCTTTGAACTTATTAAATCGGCAGAATGAAGATAAAGCTCCTTCAACAATGAGTTTTTTAATCCTGGTCATGATACTCCTCCCCTATTACCATTCCCAGCCGGGTCTTGCACATCCTGAGATGCAGCACCTTGTCAATGGGGTAACTGAGCTTTGAGTCAAGCTTTATAGTTGTATCCTTAATTTTCACCCTGTATAAATAGGTGGTGCCACCGCGGCCACCGCCTTTGCTGCTTTTATTAATAATCGTTACATTTTCTTTGGTCCAATGCTTGTCGGTGGTGTAATAGTCAATATATTTACCGAGGCCTGATAGTAAAAGCATTGGCATAACGGCCAATATCAAACTACAAATAATAATAAATATTTTGAGTTTTACAGAAAGCCCATTTAATATCTTTCTTATAAAGATAAATAGCAGTATAGGCGTTACACAAATTACATACAAAACAGGATCCAGCTTAGCATCTGCCTGGTCAGTGTTCCGGAACGCGCCCAGGTCATTTCCATGTAACAATATTAAAAAAAGGATGAATCCAATAGTAATGAATATACCTTCCTTTTTTTCTTTCGGAGTTAGTTTCATTTCTGGTATCAGCAGATAAAATGCAGGGCAATATTATATGAAATTTATTATTTTTCCAAAGCCAGCCAGGGCTACTTGATAGACGTATTTCGTTCAGGCCACCGAAGGCAAGCCTCCCGGCCGGATGCCCTGCCAAATATCAAACTAACTCCCCTCTCCCGTTCTTTCACTTTATTAAAACCTGAAAAAATTCTCCCGGTATTTCTTTGAAAACATATCACAACAATATATATTTAATCTGCGAAATAATTCGTACCACCAAACTAACCTCAAATGAGTACTCCCATCACCCTTATCATCGCCCATAACCACTATGTGTTCAGCGACATTCTTCAAAACATTGTAGAGTCGCATTCCGGCATTGTCATAGTGGCAAGGATGGATAATGGCAAAGCGCTGCTGAAGAAGGTAAAGGAACTGCAGCCGGACGTGGTGCTCGCAGGGCTAGAACTAAAGGGCATGCCCGACAAGGCTGCATGGCAAAAGCTGTTAGCCGGATGTGACAAAACAAAGCTGGTGATATCATGGCGCCACCAGGATGCAGATAAACTCCCGGCGATGATACGCGCTTTGCATGCGGGATACATTGCCCGGGATGCGTCGCCTATCGAATACCTGTATGCCGTAAAAGAGGCGGCCAAAGGCAAAGCGTATTATTGCAGCCAGACCCAACTACGGCAAAGCCTCAACGGAGCGGCCTCTTTTGCAAAAAGCCTGGATGATACGTGGCTGCGGATGCTGTATTGCATTTGCATGGGCTACAGTAATAAAGAAATAGCGATGGCTACCGGGCTAAAAGAAAATACGATAAAAAGCTACCGGAAAAAGCTGAAGAGTACAATGGGGTATAGAAGTGTAGCGGGGATGGAGGGGATGTTGAGTGATGAGTTATGAATGTTGAATTATGAGTTATGAGAGGGAATGGATGGAGAATGGGCAATGGGCAATCGGCAATGGGCAATGGGCAATGGGCAACGGGCAATGGGCAATGGGCAATGAAAAATTGAAAATAGAGTTTTGGAAATTATTTCCATTGTCCATTTTCAACTTTCAACTTTTCAATTGAAAAAAAAGAGGCCTGGGGATGATTATTGTGAAATACGGTTTAAGACAATACTGGCCTTTACCTGCTGGTAGGCACCTACTGACAGTGCACGGCAGTAATAAGTAGTGCCTTTGGTAAGCCCGGTAAACGTAAAGGAGGTAGTGGTAGCGGGGAAGCTTACCCAACTGTTCTCCTGCAAGGTGGCATCTGTAGTGTACTGGAACACGTAGCTTGATGCACCCTTTACGGCTTTGAACTTAAATACCAACTGGCCGCTGCTGCCGTTATCGGCCAGCGTCGGGTTTTCGGGTGCCATGATGGTTACCGGCTGCGGCAGCTTGTTAAGGTCGAAGCCTGAGCTGGCGAGCAAAGCGGCATCAGTAGTGATGCTGTTTACATAATCAGCAAGCTGGCTAAGCATCTGGTTCAGCGTAAACTTGCTCTTGTTCTTTAATTGCACCTGCACCTTATCCCTGCTGGCTGAAGTTTGCAGCAACTCTGCATAATTGCCAAGCTCGGTATTAATACTTTCGAGAGAGGGCACAGGACTGGGAAATGTAGCTACGGCGGCAGCCATGCTGGCCGTAACATTTTGACCAAATGTGAGAAGATTTGAGTCGGCTAATTTTTTGAAGGTTTTTACAACCTTTCTGAAAAACTTTTTCATAGTTATAAAATTTAAATTCCAGGCCTCATTTTTTTTCTAATGAGAAGCCTAAATTGGAACATAAAACCATTGCGGTCAACCCCATTATTGGGGTATAATAAAATGAACTGTTGATCGTTGCGGCAAAAAAGTACCGTAAACAGGGCGTTTCATGGCATTGACTTTGTCAAAATTTTTTTTACGGAGCCTTTCCAAAAATAAATTTATCCACATTTTTTGCCGGAAAACGGCATTTAACCGGCTCTCCTCCATGGCATAAAAGGCATAAAAAAGCAAAAATCCCCGCGGGAAATGGTCATAGTATATATGTATGTTGACCATAGTATGTATGTATGTCGACCATAGTATGTATGTATGTTGACCATAGTATGTACGTATGTTGGCCATAGTATGTATATATGTTGACCATAGTACGTATGTATGTTGACCATAGTATGTAGGTATGTTGGTCATCGTATACCTGTAAAATGACCATTATAAGGCATATATTTTTTTCTTCTAAGCTCCCCGTCCTGGTCGTGTTCACGAATCGCGATGTTTTCCAAAGAAACCACTCTGATATGCTTTGTAAGTTTGAAATTACCTATCTCTTTTTCATAAATGAGGCAGCCGGGTAATTATTGGTTGGCATGGGCAACCCAAGCAGAAAAACTTTCATGGAAAACCACTACAAAATTCATGGAAAGGCCAGGCTGCGTGGGGTATATCTTTGTGAAACCAGGCTGGAACGCGATAGCTAAATTGACTGTTGTCTTAATGGAGTGCTTTTTTTCAAGGCAGATTTTTCCGATTACAATTGAAAGATTACAACACTAAAACTATTACAATCAATAAACATGTTTCATTTGGGTGTGGTGGTATTTCATGAATTTATGAGTTGGCGTCATGCTAATTGGCAACGTTTAATTTCGACAATTATGAAAACAATACTTCTTTTTTTGATTCTTCCCTTGTCCTTGCTTGCACAAAAAAATTATTCATCATTGGTTGACAGTTATATGAATGCTGCTGTTAATGTCAATCAGTTTAGCGGTTCTGTTTTAATTGCAAAACATAACGACATTATATATCAAAAAACATTCGGAACAATTGATTTTGCAAATACAAAATTCTTAGACAGTAACTCGATGTTTGAGTTGGGAAATATTACCGAAGAATTTACTGCCACAGCCATCTTATTGCTAAAGCAGAAAGGTAAATTGAAACTCACAGATACTATTACCAAATACCTTCCTGAACTTCCGTATAATACAGTAACTATAAAACATTTATTAACACATACATCCGGATTACCTGATTTTTATGATGAAGGGATGAAGGATAAATGGGGAACTGGAAAACTTGCCACTAATGAGGATGTAGTAAAAAGTCTTGCTAATGTAAAAGCTCCGTTAGCATGGAAACCCGGAACAAAGTATGATGAATATCACTATTACACAGACTACCCTTTGCTTGCATCCATTATTGAAAAAGTATCAGGTCTTTCATACAAAGACTTTATGCAGCAAAACATATTCAACCCGTTGCAATTAAATAATACAAAAGTATTTGCAGAATTAGAAGCAAACAAAAAATTGCATGCCAACCATACCGAAAGTGTTTTTTTTGATGAATCAAAACAGCAATTTTTTCCGTCTGACAGTTTTAAAATCTTTAGTCCTGAACTTGGTTATGCTATAAATGCTGTAGTAGGCACTATTGGCATTAGCAGTACTGCCCATGATTTATTTTTATTCAACAGAGCTTTAAAAAATAATCAACTGCTTTTACCGTCAATACAAAAAGAAATGGTTACACCTTATTTTTTAAAAGATTCGCTTAATAACATATTTTTTGGTTACGGGGTGCTTACAGGTAAAAACGAATTCGGGACTTATGTTCAGCAACGGGATGATGGCAACAACATAACGTTAGGTTATATAACAACAGTAATAAACTACCCTTTAGAAGATTTCACAATAATCGTACTTGCTAATAAGGCTAAAAGTTCCTCAAATATCGCTGGCACTTTATCTTATATTTTGTTTAACCGCAAAGTTGTGCCGCCTTATATACACAAACAGGTTTCTATTGACACATCTTTACTTGACAAATATGTTGGTGAGTATAAATTACCGCGTATTGTCAAAGTCTATAAAAAAGATGGAACATTATGGACGACCATACCAGGAGAGCCTGATTTAAAACTGCTGGCAGAATCCCCTACTAAGTTTTTTTCTTCAAACAAAGAGTACGACTGGCAGATAGAATTTGAAACAGACGCATCGGGAAATGTTTTGAAAACTTATTTCATATTTAGTGGGTTAAGGAAAGAAGCAAAAAAATTATGACAGGTTTAAAAAACAAAGCACGAACGCACAACAAAAGTACCCAGCCTGCTGTTGGCGTCCCTGCCAACAATATCTTATCACTCATAAAAAAAAATGACAAAATAAAATTCCTATTCTTTACAGGCTGTTGGCGCAGACGCCAGCAGCAGCAGGGAATGTTTTAATGGAGCACTCTTTTTGGAAGGTTGATTTTTCCAATTACAATTGAAAGTACAACACTAAAATTCTTCCAATTAATGACATTTTTTCGTTTGGGATGAGTGGTATTTCATCAATTTACGAGAGTTAGCAGCTATACGAACGCAGATCCTCTAAGAGCACAACTTAATAAAAAACGTTTCATGAAAAGAAGCTATCATCGGGTTTTTTCAAGTATTATTGTTTTACTGTTTTGCTCCTGGCAATTATCTTTTGGACAGGATACATCTTTGGTAAGCGTTAATAAAAAAATAATCAATAGATATTTTGATGAGGTTATTAATATGCATGATCTAAACCGAATGGATGAATATTTTTCCCGGGATTACATTTGGCATCAGATGAATGGAACAGATAGTCACAGTAGCCAGGATAGTTCTCACATTGCCATGTTAAGGTTCCTTTGCATGGCAATACCAGACATTCATTATACAATTATCAATCTTATTGCTGAAGGTGATATGATTGCGGTAAATTCAACAGTTTCCGGTACAGCAAAAAGTGAGATGTTTGGTCTTCCAACTGCTCAAAAGAAAGTTAGCTTCAAACAAATGTTTTTCTTTCGCTTTATAAACAACAAGATAAAAGAAGAGTGGGAAGTTGTTGATGTAGACGGTATGAAAGCACAATTAGCAAAACCATAGGCGAGTATGAGTATAACACTCAAACTCTTACGATCAATGAACATTTTTTAGTTGCAATCGGGTGTTGTTTTGTCAATTTACGAGTTAGCGGTCATTGTATTGCGACATCCGACAAACAGGAATGGAACAGAAAAATAGTTATCAGAAAAAGCCAACCATAAAATAAAACACAATGAACACTGTCAGTTATTTTGAAATTCAATCCTCTAACCCAAAAAGAGATACAGAATTTTACTCAAAACTTTTCGGCTGGAAATTTACCAAACAGGAATTTGCACCTGTTGAGTATTACCACATTGAAACAAAAGGAATGTTTGGTGGTTTGCTAAAACGTCCTGCAAAAACACCACCAACCGAATTTGGAACAAATGCGTTTACTTGTTCTATTCAAGTTGAGAGTTTTGATAAAACCGGGAAGAAAATCCTTGAATTGGGCGGACAAATTGCATTATCGAAATTTGCCGTTCCAGGCCGTTGCTGGCAAGGTTATTTTATAGACTTAGACAATAATGTTTTCGGAATTTTTGAAGTGGACGAAAATGCAAAATAAACCAACAAAAATGGAATTAGGACTTATAGAGTTAACAAAAGAAAGTGCTTTAGGTTCGCAACGATCCATAAGGAGCTTAAAAAAAATCACCAATCATCAATACAAAAAACATCCATGGCCGGATCTTCCAATACCGCAGCTTGCAGCGGATTTTTTTTAAGTAATAAAAATTTAGGTTAAATTTGATTACTGATCCGTTTTTAATTTTACCTCTCTTTCCACAGACCGGAATATAATTCCTCCAAATATCCATCTATCAATTCTTGCTGCCTTAATTTTTTACTTCTTTTGCCACAAATCGACTGGAAATTTTCATTCCCCAATATCTGTGAGTATCCATCCTGCTGCTATAAGTTTTATTCCGCCAAAGAAAAAAATATCAATAATGAAAGCCTTTTCTCCTTTTTTGAAAATGGCCTGTATTTATATCAGCACTCCGCATTGCCGGAATGATCCTCAAAAAAATTGTGTTCATAAGAGCTGGGCAAGTCGCTATAAATAAATCTATTTATAATCCAACCCGGTAAAAATAGTTGTGGGTCTTATTTAAAAAATTAAAATTCCAGGCAATGAAAACAAAAAACTTAATTCAATTAATTTTAATTATAGTATCTGTGCTGTTTTTTACAGCTTGTAAAAAAAATGGTTTGCATTTTTGTAATGGCGAGGATCAGATCACTGCCACTTCAAAAGTTTTTGCAACCGGTTTAAACAATCCAAGAGGCTTGAAATTTGGGCCGGATCATCAGCTTTATGTAGCGGAAGGTGGTATCGGGGGAACCGAAACTACCAACTGTACCCAGGTGATTCCACCTGTTGGCCCCTACACCGGAAGCACCACCGGCAGCCGGATTTCGAGAATTAATCCTTCAGGCAAGCGGTTTACTTATGTGGATGGGTTGCCATCCAGCATGACAAGTGCCGCCGAGGGAAACCTGGTCAGTGGCGTTGCTGATGTCGCATTTGTCGGACAATCCTTATACGCTGTATTTGGAGGCGCCGGTTGTTCCCATGGAGTAGATGGTATTCCAAATGAAGTGATCAGGGTAAACCCCAATAAATCATGGGACATGGTTGCTGACCTGAGTAGCTTTTTAATGTCCCACCCGGTAGCGCATCCCGAGGAAGATGATTTCGAACCAGATGGTACCTGGTACAGCATGATCAATGTCAACGGCGATTTATATGCCGTAGAACCCAATCATGGCGAACTGGATAAAATTTCCACTAACGGCGAGGTCACCCGCGTAATCGACGTATCTGCTGTGGAGGGTCACATTGTACCCACTGCATTGGCATTTAATAACGGGAATTTTTATCTTGGCAATCTTTCTCCGTTTCCGGCCATGAATCTATCAAAGGTATATACGATCAGCATGGATGGCCAAATTACTGACAGTGTTGGGGGATTTAATGCGATTCTTGGAATTGCCTTTGATGAAACCGGGGGAATGTATGTTCTGGAAAACTTTACCAACAATCCATTTCCAACTCCCGGGACGGGAGATATTGTAAGGGTAGATCGTTCAGGAAACAGGCAGGTCATTATCTCCGGACTCAATCTTCCGACTGCTATGACGTTTGGTCCTGATGGAAAATTATATGTTTCCGAGTGGGGATTTGGCATGCCTCCGGGTGGTGGTCAAATTTTACAGCTCACCCTGAGTTGCGATCAGGTACATGGCAAAATGCAGGGTAATTGATCCAATAACTCAATTTAATTTCTTGTAAATACCGGATGTTTTTCTAAAAGGTTATCAGAAATGATAGCCTTTTTTGCTGGTAACCCTTGCACGGGTTACTTATTTTCTCTTTGGTTCGTGGCACAGGAAATATATCTGTCTTCATTTTAGGGAAAATTTTTATTTCGTGTATTTAAACCGTTAGATGAAACTAGGAAAATAAAGTAACGAACAATCACAGGTCATGAGACCTGCGCCAGTTGGTGCCTTTTTTGCCGGTAACCCTTGCAAGGGTTACTTTTTTCCTTGCCCGTTTTCTAAAAATCACTTGTCAAATAGTAACATATTAAGTACGGATTTGTCTTATCAGGTTCATTAGAATCCCTGAATGAGAATCTCTTCAACTCCTCCAAGGCTGTGTCTCTACTCAAAGCCTTGCAGCAAAGCAGGACACGGGCGGCTAATACAGGATGAAATTATTAGCTCAGAATATGGCTGTAAGAACTCCGATAGAACAGACTGAAGGACTTTATTTTATAACATTTACGTGTTGCCAATGGCTTCTTCAACTAGTCCTCGTTGCAACGAGGACTAGTTGAAATGATTCAGTATTTTGGATTACATGAGTGGCGACAAATATAATCAGTGACAAGTTCAAACGTTACTTTGTTACGTTTCCAGTAAAGGGTGGGTTACGTTTATCGCAGGTCATCGTTCCAAACGAGGACTGGTATGGAGGTAAAATGGATAGACCTGACTTATTCCTCATTACTCACTTCTCAAACTCTTCACCGGATTGGCAATCGCTGCTTTTATCGCCTGGAAACTGATGGTTATTAATGCAATCAATAAAGCGGCAAGTGCTGTAATTGCAAATACTGTCCAATTGATATGAATTCTGTAAGCAAAGCTTTGCAACCACTTATTCATCGCAAACCATGCAAGTGGCGACGCAATCAAAACGGCGAGGGCGACCAGTTTTAAAAAATCTTTCGACAACAGAGCTACAATACTTGAAACACTTGCTCCAAGCACCTTTCGAACGCCGATCTCTTTGGTCCGTTGCTCGGCACTAAAGATCGCCAATCCAAGCAAACCCAGGCAGGAAATGAGAATCGCAATCGCTGTAAAGTATCCCACAATGGCTGACAAACGATTTTCTGCATCATAATTTTTCTGAAAATCTTCATCCAAAAAATTGTATTCAAAAGGTTCTGATGGGTTCAAATTATGCCAGCTATTTTTTACGGACGCAAGAATGTTATTTATGTCTCCGGCTTTTGCATGAACAATCATATAGTTGTACTGCGGCTGCAACGAAAGTTGAAATGCATAAGGCGTAATGGGCAAATGAAGATCTTCATAATGAAAGTCTTTTACTACTCCGACAATATCAAAATCATAATTTTTCCCCTGGAAATCAAAAAATAATTTCTTTCCAATAGATTCCTGTGTCGAAGCAAAACCAAGTTCTTTTATCGCTTTCTCATTGAGAATAATTGCCTTTGAAGTATCAGAACGAAAATCATCAGAGAACAGCCGCCCGGCAACAGGCGTAATATGCAAAGTCTGAAGAAAACGCGTATCTACATAATTCATTCTTACATCTTTTCCCTGCTGCATACTTTCGCCCTGCTTGTATAAAATAATGTCAGAATAATTAGTAATGCCGGGATAAAAAGCTGACGCTCCAACATTAGAAATGGTGGATTGTTTCAATAATTCATCTCTGAAAGAAGAATAGATTTTTTTGGCATTGGCGCTTCGCAACGGAATTACAATTTGTCTTTCCTGCTCAAAACCCAGGTCTGCAGAACGCAAATACGCCATTTGCTGCGAAATGACAACCGAGGCCACAATCAACACAACAGAAATTACAAATTGAAAAATAACAAGACCTTTTCTCAATGAAACTGCGGCAAGTGAATTTGAAAATTTTCCTTTGAGAACTTTTGCGGGTTTAAAAGAAGATAAATAAAATGCAGGATAACTTCCTGCTAATAAACCGGTGAGAATTGACAACAATAAAAAAGCAACAACAATTGTAATATTTGAAAAATTCAGTGAAAGATTTTTTCCCGATACGGAATTGAATGCAGGAATTAAAAGCTCAGTAAATAGTATTGCAAAAACAAAAGCGATCAGGCTCATCATCACAGACTCTCCTAAAAACTGCGTGATCAATAGTTTTTTTTCTGCACCCAAAACTTTTCTGATGCCTACTTCGGAAGAACGTTTGGAAGAGCGGGCTGTAGCGAGATTCATGAAATTGATGCACGCAATCAGCAATGTAAACAAAGCAATCGAAGCAAGAATATATAAATAAGTGACACTGCCACTGGGCGTTACGTCCGCGTCAGATCCGGAGTGTAAATGAATATCTTTTAAAGAAACAAGATATTGCACTTTTTGAAAGCCAACCGCTTTTAACTCTTTGCCCGCATACTTGTCAATAAATGCCGGAAACTGTGCTTCCAGTTTTTTCGGATCAGCACCGGGCGCAAGTAACAGATAGGTATAATACATGTTGTTGTTGGCAAGATTGGTGCCTGCGTTCTTGATCATTTGAGCCACATCACCTCCCATCGTGCTCAGGAAAAATCTGCCATCAATATGTGATGGCTTATTGATGGGCTTAAAAACACCTGTCACTTCAAAATCGTGGTCACCGTTTGTGCTGCTACTGATATGAATTATTTTATGTAAAGCTGGCTGATTACCAAAAATCTTTTTCGCAATTTCTTCACTGAGCACGACAGAATTTGGATTGCTCAGTGCAGTTGAAGGATCTCCTGCAATAAAATTGTAGGTAAACATTCTGAAAAAAGTTGAATCCGCCAGATACCCTTTGGTTTCATAAAAAGATTTTACAGCATTGTTTGGAGGAGTGTATTGCAATAATGTTTTGTCTTCACCGAAGAGCCGTACCAATCTTGTCGTTTGCTGAATTTCAGGGAAAACCGACTTCATTATTTCTCCCATCGCAGCCGGTGTGTTGGGAAGTTTTTTGATATCTCCAACGCCTCTGAATTCTGTCCCTACCTGGTAAATATTATCCGCATTTTTCTGATAACGATCGTAACTCGTCTCATTCAAAATGTACAAGCTGATCAGCATACAACATGCAAGTCCTGTTGACAAACCAACAATATTGATTAATGAAAAAACTTTATTTTTCATCAGGTTCCGCCAGGCTATTTTCAAATAGTTTTTTATCATTCTATTTTCGTTTATAGGTCATCGTTATATAGTAAACCAACAAATGATCCGTATTTTAATTTTATTATCTGGCATCTTCAATTACATCAGCGAATCGACACACGAATGCGGGTTGCAACTAAATCCACAAGCACAACCTCTAAACCATTCCTTACAGAAAACAAACAAATACTGTTCATTTTTATTTTTTATTTTCTCATGTAAGGGATATTTTTTAAAAAACTGCGCTGGTTTAAAACAGAAATTCTATGCCACATACTTATCCCCTGTTTTCCAATATCTTATAAAATTGGAGAAAATAAAGTGTTCGCTTTTGATACAACTATGGTTCGGTTTTGATACAGCCTCAACTAGTCCCTTGTTTGCAACCTACGATGCACCCACATCTTCATTATTTTTGAATCAAATTTTTTAATAATAATATCTGCTTATCAATCCTTATTTAATCCCGATTATACTAATTGTTTTAAAAATAAACGATTAGAAAGGGGGTAGAGTTCTTTCATGGGCTGACCAAAACTATCCTGTTGCTGGCGTCTCGCCGACATTATAAATTTTTCATTTCCCCAAAATAAAAATCCTCTCTGTTTCTTGCTTCAGGCAATCTGATATACTTCAACAGTACTATTAGAAGGAACGGTAAGGTTGCCAATAATGACTTTAAACAGACAAACAGGGTAAATCGTTATGTCTAACCGGTTCCACGACAGAAAATAATTCTACAAATAAGTAAAAAAGATAAAAAAAAGCCTTACAACAAAATGAATAATCTGCTTATAATAACTATAAAAAAAGCGCTGAATCCGGAAGGGAAAATGGTATATAAATTGTGGCAATTTTTTAAGGACCGACAACCATCCATTGCTAAAACCAACCATTGCGATGGCCTCTCTCACCTTAAGAAATTTTGCCTCTCACCTTTAGAAAAAGTAATTCATACCCGTAAACATGGTTCAAGAAAGCCCCGTACCCATTTGAAATGGAAATTCCATTTTTTATAGGAATCATTTACACCTGTTTCTTAAATTATTAAAACTTTTAACCAATGAAAAAAAGATTTACAACCAGTAGATTGGAAATTTTTCTTGCGATTGTCTCCGCATTTATTTTTTCAATTACACTTATGTCTTCAAGCCATAGGGAGGCTCCAATGATTGCAAATGATCCATTGGCAGACAATACCGATTTGTACGCTTTTAAAAGCCCGGCCAATCCCAATAAAATTATTATTATCGCCAATTATATACCCGGCCAATTGCCGAATGGCGGTCCCAATTATTATTCGTTTGGGGAAAATATCCGGTATGAAATCCACATTGATAATGATGTGAATACAAAAGGTGATGATATTGTTTACCGTTTTACTTTTCACAAAACAAATGAAGACCCCACCACTTTCTTCAACATCAGGTTAGGAAAAGAAAACCTGAAAACTACCTATACTTTGGAAAGAAGCATGGATGGTGGTAGAAGATGGGAAGGCGTTTTATCGGGACGCGATCTGATTAACAGCTCTGACTGGAACAGGGAAGAGAATTTGGAGCGTAAAAGATTCCATCCAATCCTTACCAATGGAACTGTACCGCCATACAATATCGGGGAAAGATCAATCAGTTCACCTGTCGGATTAAATGCACCCGACTATAATTCTCTAATAGAAAAGGCGATTGCAACCACCAACACAGGTGAAAGAGTTTTTGCGGGTACTGCAGATGACCCCTTCTTTGTTGACCTGGGTGGTATTTTTGATCTGGGGGACGCTCCACGCCAGGGTCCTACCCATTCTGAAGACGCATTGAAATGTAAAAATGTTTCTGTTCTCGCATTAGAGATTGATATTTCCACCTTGCAAAAAGATCACAAACCGTTGTGGAAGGCAAAAAATATTTTGGATCCTGATTATGTAATTGGCGTTTGGGCGTCTGCCAGCAGGCAACAGATAAGAACCTTGAACGGCAATGGTACTGAATCAAATTTTGGACGCTGGGTGCAGATTTCGAGGCTTGGAATGCCATTAACCAATGAAGCCGTAATTCCCATTGGTTATAAAGATTACTGGAATAGTCTGACACCGTATCAAGATCTTTCCAAACTCAGGATCTTTGGAAATTTCTTTTATAATCCTGAACTGGCATTGTATATGGATGACGCTCAATTTGGAGGCGCCATTCCTGCATTCTCCGCATTAAGGATTCAACGGAACTCATTAGGAGCATTCGATTTTGGCAATACGCATGATGGTTTATTCCCTTTAAAAGGTACAGCCGCTGTTGCCGGAACGGCTTTGGATGATGCTGTTTTTGGGAATTTGCTACTACCTGGCCCCGCAAAACCGCGTTCCGTTGACCTCTACCCCATTTTTAATACGGGGGTACCTAATCTGAGCCCTTACCAGTTAGCCACGGGGAAAGGTGGAAATCCATTGGCTGCCGGCAAGCCATTTATTAATAATTTTTTACCCAATGGAGGTGATATGTTGCGTTTGAATATGGCAGTTCCGGTTACTGATCGCACATCCCCTGATTTTAGCTCCGACGGACTGATCCAAACTGCAGTTTTAGGTTTAACAGATCCAAGATTTAATACGAATACGAAGCTGGAGTTTATTCCGAATATGGATGGATTCCCTAACGGAAGAAGGTTGGAAGATGATGTTACGCGGATAGAATTGCAATCGGTGGGTGGCGTTGTACTGGCTGCCCTTGGCTTATGGTATGATGATTTTACACCTGGCGGAAGCCCTGTAACGCCAGACTTGCTGAAGGTGGTGACATACAGCACGGGTGTAAATGCAAATGATACTACTTTTAAAACCTCTTTTCCATTTGTGCAAACTCCCTGGTCAGGTACACACAATTGCAGTTGCACAACTCCTTCTCCTGCGGCTGATGTATCTATTAAAAGCAATGGTCCATCAACTATGCAACCGCTCGGTTTTGCTTCACCCGGTATCGAAATAACCACTTATCCTAACCCTGTGAGTAGCAGCAATACATTACGCTATCATGTGGCGGTGCCCTCACAGGTTACTATAGTGCTGTATGATGCTGTTGGGAAGCCGGTCAAAGTTTTGGTAAATAAAAAAGTGCAGGCCGGAACTTATACTCTACGCTGGGATCTGAATGGCATGGCTAAAGGTTCTTACTTTATTTCCGGAAGCAGGGATGGCGGAAGCAAACAAACACTCACAGTGGTTAAAGAATAATTTATTCTTACATAATAAGTCCGTAGTGAAAACTGCGGGCTTATTTTCTGAACCCGTACTACATTACAATAATTGAATCATGGAAAAGAAATCTATTTATAGATTATTAATACTGTTCTTTTTTTGTATGGCAGCGTTTGTGGTTGCACTTTATAGCATTCGCCAGTCAAGATTAAAAAATGCTATTTACCCTCTTATAGAAAGAAAAGGAGTATCTGCCACTTCTGTGGAATGGCAGGAAACTAAGACCACCGCACAAAGGCTGATTGACAATTTAAAGTACAATCCAAAAGATACCAAATCAGCCATAGCTTTATCCGGTTTATACATACAGGAAGCCAGGATCACAGGCGACTATGTATACTATGATGCGGCGGCAATGAAATATATTAACAGGGTACTGGATGACTCACCTGATAATTTTGAGGCATTAACATTAAAAGCATTGCTCTACATGTCTCAACATCATTTTGCTGAAGGGCTGACCATTGCTGAAAAAGCGCAAAGAATTAACCCTTATAATTCTTTAATATACGGATTGCTTGTAGATGGAAATGTAGAGATGGGCAATTATAAACTTGCTGTAGAAAATTCTGATAAGATGGATTCTATCCGCCCGGATATCCGTTCTTATTCCCGTATATCATATCTGCGTGAAATTTACGGGGATTATCCGGGAGCGATTGAGGCAATGAAACTTGCAGTAAGCGCCGGAGGGGCCGGTGACGAACCAACAGAATGGACACGCATACAACTTGCCCGCCTATACGAAAATACCGGAGATTTGAAAAGCGCTGAGATGCATTACCTGATCGCACTGGAGGAACGCCCTGATTACGGTTATGCAACAGCCGGGCTCGGCCATATTGCTATTGCCAACAAAGATTATCCAAAAGCCATTTCTTATTATGAAAAAGCCGTAACGGGATTGAATGATTATTCAATACAGGAACAATTATCCGAATTATACAGGTTGAATGGGAACGCGAAAAAAGCTGACAGCCTTTTGAAAAAAATTATTGAAGGAATGAATGATGATCAGAAAAAAGGAGAGCAGGATCAAAACATTGGTCATTATGCCGACCGTGAACTGGCTTATGCTTATCTCCTGGAAAATGACAATGAAAATGCTTTGAAACATGCACTCATCGAATACAACAGGAGACCTGATAATATTGATGTCAATGAGACTGTAGCCTGGGTTTATTACAAGATGAAAGATTACACTAAAGCGCTTCCCTACCTGAAAGTAGCGCTTAAAACAAATTGCAAAAATCCACAGTTGCTTTGCAATGCCGGTCTTATTTATGCAAAGACCAATCAAAAGAACTTAGCAAAATCAACCTTGAAGCAGGCTTTAAAAAATAATCCGAATATTGACCCGGAGCTAAAAACCGAAAGTGAAAATGTATTGAAAAGCCTTTGATAATATGCAACAGCCGCGTGAAATAAAGTATCATTATTTTCTTGCTTTTTTATGCATGGCTCTGCCATTGTCCACATGGGGACACACTATCAATTATGCACTGGAAAAAGCGCCGGTGAATGATGTCGTTTGGTTTTATTTCAAAATGGGTGTAGCACATATTGTCCCTCTTGGCTACGACCATATCTTATTTGTCATTAGTCTGTGCCTGTTAAATTCAAAAGTTAAAACTATTTTATGGCAGGCCAGCGCGTTTACCGTTGCGCACACGATTACCCTGGCGCTCAGTATGAAAGGAATTATTAAACTCCCCGCCGAAATTGTGGAACCGTTAATTGCTTTATCCATCATGTTTGTAGCGATAGAAAATATTTTATTAAATACATTAAAGCCCTGGCGTGTAGCCATCGTATTTATGTTTGGGTTAGTTCATGGGATGGGCTTTGCCAGCGCCCTGAATGAAATTGGATTGCCAAGAAATCAGTTTTATACTTCTATATTTTCATTCAATGCCGGCGTTGAGATCGGCCAGATAATCGTTATATCACTTGTTTTTTTGCTTATCATCATTCCATTTGGAGAAAAGCCGTGGTTTAAAAAAGGAATTGTTTATCCACTCTCCGCAATTATTGCATTGATCGCAGGATATTGGATGATACAGCGAATGTTATAGAGCAATACACTTGTTATTATTTTCAACGTTTTATTTGTGACCAACAACTTGTGCCCAACAAATCCCCCATTCTTGTTGGCACCGCCACCAACAATATAAATTTTCACGAACTGCATAAAAAAACCAAATATTTCCACCAATATTTTTATCATAATGATCGCTGTAAGAAACGCCTGATTTGACGACAGCACCTATTGCCCGCAAGCAGCTTGCTTATATAACTTCTTTAACCATCACCTGTCTCATAAACGGATAATCACTGTATCAAAAGCGAACAGTGATAAGTTACTGGCATCTCTGTAAGTAATTGGTAATCAAATTTCTAACAATTGGCACATCGTTAGAAAATAACCTGGTATAGACAACAAAAAATAATTCATTTAAAATCATTAAAACAAAAATCATGAAACTTCAATCAAACAACCTCCTCGAAAACCTGGTAGCAGAAGAGGTAAAAAGCCTGTTAGTAATAACAAAGGAAACTATCGATCAAAATTTTCGCAAAAACAGGAAAAGAATTTTTACTGTAGCGGAATTGAATCAAATTCAGAAGCGCAAAAGAGATTTTTCAATCAGAAAATTTTCCATCGCCTAACCGGTAGAATCACAATTTCAAATTTCTGTTGTTGTAATGATCGCCAACCTTTCAATTTAATGCTGAAAAACAGCGATAGCGAAATGCAATATTGAATTTTTAATGACCGGGTAAAACATAACCGGTGCCAGGCAACATGGCTTTAAAGCATTTTAGAATCCAGGTGATTTCAAATTCTCAATCCGGGTTTTTTAAGCAAATCAACAAACGGTTTGCTTTTTTTATTTGAAGAAAATGTTGGTTGTATTGTCAAAAAAGACGAACACGATGGCATTGTTTTTTAATTTCAAATAGAAAATTGATTTGATAAAAGCATAAACTTTACAGTAAAAGGATAAATAACGGTATTTTTATTTTACGGATTTTTAAAAATAATGTATGATGAAAGGAAAAACGGGTGCTTCTATTACGCGAAGAAAATTTATCGGGCAGGCGACTGCGGTATCTGCATTTTTCATTGTGCCCAGGTATGTGCTGGGCCGTGGTTTCATACCACCCAGTGATAAAATCACACTCGGCTTCATTGGCAATGGCCGCCAGGGGCTTAATCTGCAATATTCGTTTTTATCTACCGGCGAAGTGGAAATATTAGCGGCCTGCGATGTGTATAAAAGCAAGACGGAAAATTTTATCAATAAGATCAATGCATTTTATTCTGGTAAGGCAGGCAAGGCGGATTATAAAACCTGTAAACCTTATCACGACTTTAGAGAAATTCTTGACAGAAAAGATGTTGATGCGGTAGTGATTGCCACGCCCGACTTTTGGCATGCCGTACACGCAGTGAAAGCGGCTGAAGCCGGAAAAGATGTATATAATGAAAAGCCATTGTCGCTTACTATTAAAGAAGGACGCGCCATGGTAAATGCCATGCAAAAGCACAAGCGCGTTTTTCAAACAGGAAGCATGCAACGTTCATGGCCGGAATTCAGGCAAACAGCCGAGTTGATCCGCAATGGATATATCGGCGAAATACAAACCATAAAAGTGAGTGTGGGCGGCCCTCCTGTGCCTTATGATTTACCCGAAGAAAAACTGCCTGCCGATTTGGATTGGGATTTTTGGCTGGGGCCTAATTTTTATAAACATTATAATCACCAGGTGGCGCCCGCCATTGGTGACGATTTTTGGGCGAAGTGGCGCGATTATAAAGAGTTTGGCGGAGGCGGCATGACCGATTGGGGCGCGCACATGTTCGACATTGTGCAATGGGCTTTGGATATGGACAAGAGCGGGCCGGTGGATATTATACCACCGGATGGAAAAGAAAATTTATTTCTGACTTATCGATATGCCAACGGCATTACAATGACGCACGAAAATTTTGGAAAAAATAATGCCATTCGCTTCATCGGAACGCAAGGCCAAATAGACGTTCAGCGGCGCAAATTGGAAACAACTCCTGCTACTTTAAAAGATAAAATTATCGGGCCGGATGAAAAGCATGTTTATTTTAGTGATGATCATTATAAAGACTGGCTGAACGCCATACGTAAGCGGAGTGAGCCTGTCTGCGGTGTGGAAACAGGCCACCGGTCTGCAACGGTGTGCAACCTTGGCAATATCGCTTATGAATTAAAACGCCCGTTGAAATGGAATCCTGGAAAAGAAAAATTCATGAACGATGATGAAGCCAATAGGTTATGCGGAAGAAAGCTGAGAGACAAATGGGCAATAAAAATATAGCGGATAACGCAGTTAATTTTGTTTACTAACGGTTTCCCGTACACGAATAAATTTGGAAATGAAATTACTAATTAATAATTCCAAAAAGCAAATGCTTATGTGCCCCAACGATACTTTGAAGCTATCAATCCTGCTGATCGTTTTTAATTAAATTTTTCAGGATTACAATCTGGCCAAGGTGATAATAATTGTGCTCAATTATGCCCTGCAATTTTTTATAGAAAGATCCTTTTCCCGCAGGGTTTTCTTCGCCCAGTCTTTCATCAG
Organism: Ginsengibacter sp.; assembly: GCA_051954975.1. GTDB lineage: Bacteria > Bacteroidota > Bacteroidia > Chitinophagales > Chitinophagaceae > Ginsengibacter. The sequence goes on from JBQCHE010000007.1 coordinate 241,351, forward strand.
GAAAATTCCGGATTGCATTTGCAAGTTCGTTAACGGTATGGAAAGCATTCTTTTTTAGTTGCTCCCAGTCGTACTCTGAAATAATTGGTGGCAAATCAAATCCGTTTGCTGCGCTTACTTCAGGTTCAAGCCCCTGCAATCGCTGCCTGATTGCCCTGTTGTAAAAAGTCATGTGATATAACAGAGCAGCAATGGTGTTGGAAGATGCCCTGGTAACCGTGGTAGCTTCCTGGAAAGTAATTCCATCAAGAGTATCTTTAACATTCACGTCCGACCAGTTGTTTCCTGCAAAAGCTTCTTCGAGGTGCGTGGCTATTAATTCAGCTATTTTCATTTTTTTATTTCGGAAATCGAAAATAAAAAATTTTACAGATACTTTTTCAACTCAAATAGTTTGCGCTAATAATTCCGTTGCAAGGTGCAATCTGTGATTTGTTTGGACATTCTTATCAACGAAATAGCGTAATAAAGCCAATTATGAGCTACATCTATTTTGCCTTGGCAAGCGTAGGTTTTGTTTACAGATATTCATATATGCTTTCAATTTCTTTATCAATCATATGGCTCAGATAGTTTTTTGTGCCTTAGCGTCAATCTAAAGTAAACAAAAAAATAAGCTGTTTTTTATTTTCACTTTAGGTGCAGCAAACTCGCTCGCTCTGTACCAGTTGAATGGGGGCTTGTGATGAGCTGTGTTTGAAACTGGTTGTGGCAGCAGGTTTCTTTAAACAGAATTTAAAAACGCCCCCGGGCGCTGTGAAAATTTTTAGGTAAAAATTTAATACAGGCCCGGAGCGTATGGCTTTTCCTGGCTATGAATGTGAGCGGGTACTTTGTTTAAAAGAAGGTTGAATCTTTACATCATGGCGTCAAACAGCGGTCAATACCCTCATGAGCCTCATCGCATTTATTTTGTATGCGATAACACATTTGCAGGGACGATTTGTTTCGTTACACCCGGCCCTTCATAAAACACATCGAGCCAAAATCCGCCCTCCGCATTAAAGTAGTTAACCACAATGGAGTGTTTGCCACTTGTAAGTTCAATATCATCTGATTTACTTACTACACCGTGAGAACCATCATTATTTACCACTTGTTTTTCATCTATATAAAGTCTGCTTCCATCATCAGAGGAAGTAAAAAATGTATACTTGCCCGGATTTTTAATATCAATATATCCCTGGAAAACCACGCCGAAAACATCACTTCTTTTCTGCATCATAGGCAATATCTGGCTACGGTCCAGTTCTATTTCCTTGGATATCCAGCTATGTTCAGGCGTAAGATGGCTAAAAGAAGGCAGCACTTTCCAATTTTTGCCTGGAAAGAAACTGGTGTTCAAGCCCATATCGTTCGTGGATTTTGCCACGCGAAAGTATCCGGTTGAAGTAAGGCTTTCATTGCCACTGCTATCGAAACATTTAGCTTTTATAACTGTGGTAGTGTCTACTTCAAAAGATTTCGTAAACACTTTTGAAGTTGAATCAGGCTCTGAGCCGTCCAAAGTATAGCGAATCACGCTTTTTGCATCGGACGAGGTAATTTTAACTACCGCGGGCGTATCGATGTACAGACCTCCTGCTTCCTGGTACAAGTGAGCTTTTGGGTAAATGACCGGGGCTGCTATTATTTTTTTGCCGTTGAGTAAATTGGAGGGTTCTGAAAAACCTTCAAAAGCGCTCTTAACGGGCCTTCCAATCCACGCGTAAGGAGGCGTAATATTGAGGGCGAAAGCGATTGTGGCAGCCAGATCATAGGTATAAACGGGTTGCTGAACCTGGTATCCTTTTTTGACATCTTTTCCATTAAATATCATCGCAATTTCTGCTTCTTCCGGTGTAGCTCCGCCGTGTCCATAGCCCTTACCTCCATGATCTGCGGTAATTATAACTAAAGTATTTTCTTCCATACCTGCCTCATGTATGCCGTCAACAATCTTTCCAATTAAGGAATCAGCTTTGCTTACTGCCTTATAATATTCCTCTGACCCATGGCCGTACGTATGACCTGCATGGTCCACGTGATCCATTTGAATAAAAGCGAATAACGGCTTTTCATTTTTAACGTAATCAGTGAATATACTAACCGTGGTGTCTACGCTGGAAAAAGTGGTATCATAACTTACAGCTTTCTTTTCAAAAAGACGGCCAAAGCCTTTCCAGTTATATACTGCTCCAATCTTTGCGGCCGGGTAATTATTTCTTATCACCTGGAAAATAGTCGGGAAAATATCTTCATTGTCCATAATAACCGGCGGAAGAGATCTGTCTGTTTTTTCCCAGTCATTATCAATCACACCATGCTGTTCGGGCCCCGCCCCGGAAATCATTGACATCCAGTTGGGACTGCTGCTCGATGGCAAGACCGTACGCACATTCCATTTTACGGTTCCACTCGCTATCATTTTATCTATTACCGGCGTTGAAGCTGTGCGAATTCCATCGGGGCTCATACCATCAATTCCTATTATTACAATGTGCTCTATTCCTTTCGGGTGCTTAGTATTATCTGCATCATTGCAGCTTATGATTAAGAGAACCACACAAAAAAAATAAACAAAAATTCTTTTCATTCAAGTGGCTTTATATTTTACAAATCTCATTTGGGCCTCGCCGGAATACCGGCTCAACCCGAAAATATTCTTATGGGTATGCAACCGGACGGCGAGGCAAAAGCACAACGACATCCGGTTTTAAGTTAAGATGTTGGCTAAAGGTTATTTATCCCACCAAACATGTTGGGTCATATCATCTGCGCCAAGCCACGACACTGCTTCATTATAGTTTTGTGTATTAATGCGCATTTCGTCTGCCGGATAGAGGCATCTTAGAGGAACATATCCCGGACTTTGTGGCCCCGGCTGAATATCCGGGAAGTTGGTTCTCCTCCACTCTGACCACGCCTCAGCCCCGCATAAAAACAAAGCAAATCTTTTTTGCAACCAAATTTTGTGGAGTTTCTCCTGCTGTGTGCCCGTGTAAGCAACTCCAGGCTGATCGTAGTAAGATGATGGCGGAATAATGTCTGATGATTTGGGAAAAGTATAATTGGAAGGAATCCGGCTCGCATAATATTTAAACTGGTCCTTAATTCCGTTTAAATAATATTCTTCAGCTTTTGCAGAGCCACCCGCAATGAATCCCTTTTCTGCAGCCTCAGCCAGCGTGAACTGCACTTCTGAATAACTAAGAATTACACTTTGAGCTGCATTTGGTGAGGCCAGATCCGGGCTAAAAAAGATAGAAGTCCAAAGCATCCCTGCAGGAGAGGAATTGGGGGGATCATTAAATGCTCCTGTCCCGTTTACTTCGCCCTTATAAACCCTTGTGCCGGCGGTAAGGCTGGCTGAGGTAGGCGAAGCAAAAGCATACATTCTCGGATCATTCAATCCTTCTAATTCATTCAAAAAAGTTTGGGTTATCCTTGTTCCGGTCCCATATCCACTGCTTTGGCTCCTGTATAAAGGCATTTCATTTTCAGGCCGGTCAGCGATATATTGAAGGGCCGCCTGATCTTCGTTTGAAGTAAAGAGTGGATACAAATCTGGTTGGCTTACTATCTCCTGCATGGCTGCAGAAGGATCAACGCGGTCTGATTCCCGTAAGAGAAGCCTCAACATCAGCCCACTTGCAAACTGCTTCCAGCGTGTAATATTTCCATTATAAAGGATATCTCCCAATACATTTTCAGATGAACTTCCCAACAAGGTATTTGCTTCATGCAGATCCTGCAACAGACCGGCATACACGTCTTCCTGCTTTTCAAATTTCGGCTGGGTTATATTCTGCAGGCTGGCGTTGTCTGCTTCTCTGAAAGGTATCGGGCCATAGGTATCAGTAAGGCATTGAAACATCCATGAACGAAGCACCAGGGCTGCGCCTTTATAATTATTGAGACTTTGCTTGTCGGCCAGGTCTATCACCGTATTTAAATCACGGATGTAATCATAAAAATTCCAGTAACTGTAATTGGCGGCATCGGCCCTAACCCAGTTACTAAAATTACTTTGAAAATCCTCTGCCAACTGATCGGCGGCGATAGCAAACCGATTATAGGAATTAGTGAGATTACTCCTGGCAGATGACCGTATTACATTAGGCAACAATAAACCAGCGTTGCTTACTTTATCAGGCTGATTGGGATTTACATTGATCTCTTCGAGCTTATTCGTGCAACCGGTAATTATAAAACCTGATAACAATATAATGATTGAAATTTTTTTCATGATCTTCTTTCTTTAAATGGTTCTAAAAATTCAGATTGAGGGTGAAACCCATTTCCCTTGTAGAAGGTGTGCTCATATTTTCAAAGCCGGGAACAAGGCCATTTCCCACCGTTGCTGTAGCCACTTCGGGATCGAAATCCTTATTGCTGGCAGGGGTAAATAATAGCAGGTTTCTTCCTGTTAACGACAACTTTGCTCCCTTTATAAAAGTTCTTCCCAGGAATTTCGGAGAAAAGCTATAGCCAATTGAAACCTCTCTTAATTTAAAATATGTGGCCGAAAATAGCTGCGCTTCGGATATGTGATCCAAATCCTTTTTTATAAAATTCCTTGGCGTGGTACCATACACTCCCTGGCTGTAAGTGCCGTCAGTTGAGGTTGAATTTGGTGCATACGTACCATCTGAAAGTTGTGCTGCTCCTACTATATAATAAGGTGCATCACTGTCGTACTCATGGCCCACAGGCCTCGCCACGCGGCCTTCCTCGCTGCCGAGCAACTGGCCGGACCCCATCGCTTTATTATAAAACCTGGAAAGAAATACACCGCCCATCCGGCCTCCGAATACAAAATCGAGGTTAAAGTTTTTGTAGGATAATTGGTTATAGATGCTTCCTATCCAATCGGGATTAATATTGCCTAAATAAATATCTTCTGTTGTGGGGCGAGGTGTTCCATCCGGAAATATGATCTTCTGCCCTTTCATTTTACCATCTGGTACACGTTGATAACCCGGGCCCCAAAGGGCGCCCATTTTTTCACCGACTCTTGCCTGGATTGATGCATCTTCACCTGGGGCCGCCTGTACAATTTTATCTATGCCCGGAATCAGGGATTCTACCGTGCCTACATTGTGTGACCAGTTGATATTAAATCTCCAGGAGAAGCCATCCACATGACTTACAGGAACTACCGACAACATAATTTCAATTCCGGTATTTTTGATTTCGCCGGCATTTATCAGCTTTGAAAAAGCACCTGAGCTTTGAACCAGAGGAAGATTAATGATTTGATTTTTTGAACGTATATCATAATAGGTAACATCGATACCTAACCTGTTTTGCAAAAATCCCCAGGCAGTTCCGATTTCATAAGTTGCCGTAAGCTCTGGTTTTAAATCAGGATTATTCAGAGAGCTACTGCCTACAAGTGAATAATTATTCCCCCAGGGAGCGCCAAAGCCGTAAGTATTTACTGTTTGATAAGGCGCAGCATCATTGCCTACCTGGGCCCAACCCAGCCTGAGTTGTGCTTTGCTTACCAGTAAAGGCATATTTAGTATCCCTTTTAAATTTGCGTTTAGGCCGAGAGATGGATAAAAGTAGGAATTGTGATTTACGGGAAGCGTGCTTGACCAGTCATTTCTTGCTGTTACATTAAAATACAGCAAATCACGATAGTTGACCGTTCCTAACCCGTAGAGGCTGTTAATTCGTTTTTTTGAAATGCCGCCTGTTGACACCAACGGAGAACTTGAATTACTTAGATTGTAAATACCAGGAACTAATAATTGCGGCGTATAGTTGGATTGCACGTTATTATACTGATCAAACCTGTTTCCACCTGCCGATACATTAAACCCGATGTCGCCATCATGAATCTCGTTTTTATAAGTGAGCAAGAAATCAGTATTCCTTTCTTCGTATATGAGTCTTAGATCCTGATAGCTTCCCTGGGGCTCGTCTACGGTGCTCACAGCCTGCCGCATGGGTCTGAAGTCATTGTAATGATCCAGGCCGGTTCTCACATCAAGGCTGAAGTGTTCGTCAAAAACATAGTTGAAAGACAGATTTCCATAAATGTGGTCTTTATTCTGGCCGTTGGTATTTTCATACATCAGGAAAAAAGGATTGTTATGATTTTCTCCATAATTATACTGGAACTGGCGTAAGCCTGTAAAGCCTGCCTGCCAGTAATCCCTCATACTATTAATGTCGATGTTTCTGTTTAGCCAGGTAAAAATATACATGAACGTATTGCGGCCATATCCATTTTCGGGCCTGTTAGTGCTTTCCTGCTTGGCGTAATTAAAATTGATAGATGAAGTGAGCTTTTTGGAAAGATGATAGCTACTGTTTAACCCTACCTGGTACCTGTCGAGATTGTTATTCGGAATAACACCTACATCATTTAAAGAAGTTAAAGAAAGCCGATAATTGCCTTTATCATTTGCACCTGATACGGCCACATTATTAAAATATTTATGGCCCTGCCTGAAGAAATCTTTAACGTTGTCAGGGTAGGCGATCCATGGAGTGGGGATTACATCGCCGCGGTTATCTATTGCCACATCGCCGCCCCTGAATCCATTGGTTGTTGGTGAATTGAACTGTGCTTCCTTGGTTCCGGTATTTAACCTGGGGCCCCAACTTTCATCATTGCCGTCCTCAACTCCGTCAGGATAAACTGACCAGCTTGCTCCAAAATTGGAACCTTCGTATTGTCCGTTGGATCCTCCCCCAAAGCTATTCTGAAACCTCGGCAGCCTGCCTACTTTTTCGATAAAATAGTAGGTATTATAGCTTACGCCAATCCCATTTCTTGAAGTACCTTTTTTGGTGGTAATTACAATAGCGCCGTTGGCAGCGCGTGAACCGTAAAGCGCTGCGGCAGCAGGCCCTTTTAATACATTGACAGAGGCAATATCATTCGGATTAATCTCTGTAGCGCTATTCCCATAGTCTGAGGGATTTCCGCCTCCCATGTTGGAATTGGTAGTGGCATCATTAGCTACCGGAACACCATCTATAACAAACAAAGGCTGGTTGTTTTGCATTGAAAGAGAAGATTCGCCCCTGATGGTGATGCGCGAAGATGAACCAACTCCACCCGCACCCGAAATTTCTACGCCTGCAACTTTTCCGGAAAGATTATTAATGAAATTTGTTGAAGGAGCCTCGCTCAGCTCATCGCCCTTTACCTCCTGGGTGGAATAGCCGAGTGAGGATTTTTTTCTTTCAATTCCCAGGGCAGTTACTACCACTTCGTTTAAGCCCGAAACCGCTTGCTGCAAAGTAATAGTAACATCAGTCTGCTTCCCAATACTTACTCTTTTTGCCTGGTATCCGACGCTGGATACTTCCAGAATTATATTTTTGTCGGTAGGTGCCGAAATTGTGAAGCGCCCATCACTATCAGTTGTGGTACCAACCCTGCTTCCGACAATTACAACAGAAACGTTTTGCAATGGCTGGCCTTGTTCACTTACCACCCGTCCATGAATTTCTATTGGAGGTGGGGTTAGGATTGTCGCCTCATCAACTGCTGCGGGCAGCAATTCTTTTTCTTTTTCAGCCGGCTTAATTACAACTGTTTTACCAATTATAACATAGGTAAGGTCTTTTCCCTTAAGACATTTTTCAAGAGCATATTCCAGCGATACATCCCGAACTTTTACGGTAACGTTTCCGGCTTCTTCCAAAGCTTTGTAAGTAGCCACAAAATCATAACCGCTCTGGTTTTGAATTTTCTCGAATACTTTATGTAAAGGAGTATTCGTTTCAAAAAGCGTGATTTGGGAATATCCCCGTGCGCTTACCTGGAAACACGCTAAAAACAATATGACAGTTATTAACTTCATAATCTTAAGCGATTGCCCTGATATTGCCGGCAGGCGATACCGGCAATCATAATGAACTTTTAAATTCATAACTTTGTTGCCCTGCCTATCCGGCAGGTAGGTTTAGATTAATGAAATAATGGTTTCTACTAATTTATTATAGAGCTAATCTGAACTTTAGAGGGCAGTGGCGCAATCACTGCCCTTTTTTCAAATCAGCTATTAATTTTCTTTATTACGCCGGCATCACGATAATTTTACTACCCTGCACGCTGAACTTTACGCCACCCGTAGCTTCCAGTATCTTCAATACCTGCGACAAGTTCACATTTTTGGAAACAGATCCCCAAAAGCGTTGATTGATTTTTCCTTTGTATTCCACGTCTACATTATACCACCGGGATATCTGGCGCATAATTGCCGTAATGTCTGTGTTTTCGTTAAACCTGAATTTGCCTTCCTTCCACGCCATTACTTCCTCCAAATCGGCATCATTTATTACATGAATGTTATCGGAACTTTTTTGGGGAATGCTGGCTTGCTGCCCTGGCTTTAATAATTGTGAAACATGATTTTTAGTGACCTGAACGGTACCTTTTAATAGGGTGATCAATTCTTCGGCTTCATCCTCATAAGTGTTCACGTTGAAATGAGTTCCTAAAACGCGGATGGCTACATCCTGGTGCTCCACTACAAAAGGCGTTTTTGCCTGGTGAGCTATTTCAAAATAAGCTTCTCCGGACATCTTCACTCTCCGCTCCTCCCCTTTAAAGGCTGTAGGATAGGTAAGCTTTGACCCTACATTGATCCAAACCCTGCTGCCATCTTCCAACACAAGGTTCAATGGTTTGCTACCTCTCGGAACGCTAAGCGTATTGTAACTAACTTCTCCGGCAGCAGCGCCGGCATAGCTGATTTCCCCTGATGATTGTTTAACGATTTGTACATTTCCCTGTGTGGCAAGCGTGCCGTTGTTACTGCTGTCGATTTCGATTTTTGTTCCATCAGCGAGGGTAAGCACTGCCTTATTTCCTGAAGGCGGAGCAATGTCTTTTGGTTTATCAATCTTTGCCATAACCGGCTGATGCAGACCTGGCGCCAGATATTTATAGGCGATTGCCGCAAATACCATCAACACGGTAGCAGCAGCTATCCATCTCTTCCAATTGATGTTCCTGACTTTTGAATGGGCGAATCCTCCTGAAGACTGCATTACGCGGGCGTACAATTCATCCCAATCCACAGACGAACGGTTGTTTAATCTGGAATATTCATTCCAAATGGAAAGCACGTACGACTTCAGTTCACTATCTTCATTTGCCTCAATCAACCAATCCATTAGCTCATCCTCTTCCTGCATGGTGGCGTTGCCAGAAGTGTATACGTCCAATAAATAATAAATTTTCTCCTTAGATAATTGCATGCAGCTTTTTCAATCGTTATCATAGACAGATACACGAGAGAAGCATTTGTACTACTGAAAAAAAATTATTTCTTAAAAAACCAAAAAAGATAAGGTAGTATATAGGCTGTGTTGCGCAAAAAATTCCGTATGAATTTAATGGCATCAGCCAGGTGATTCCTGACTGTGTTAGGCGTTATGTTTAATTGATGTGCTACATCAGCCCTGCTAAAGCCTTCCTGTTTGCTTAGCTTGAAAACTAACTTTTGCTGAGGTGGAAGTTGGGATATTGCTTTACTGATAAGCGTTTCGCTTTCGTGGGCAAGCACTTTTTCCTCAGTAGCATCTGCTAATTTTTCAACAGGCGACATAGAATGAAGAAATTTTCTTTTTAACGCTTCGCTGCGATAATGATGATAAATTTTTCTGTAAACAGCAGTAAAAAAATACGATGAGGGGTTAACAACATTCACCAAACTTTCTTTTTTGATCCATAAATTCATAAACACATCCTGAACGATATCCTCTGCTACTTCATCAGACCGGGTCATTTTCAGTGCGATGGCATAAAAGCGTTCATTATACAGATCGAAAAGCTTTCGGAATGCGCGCTCATCTCCGCTGGCAATCTTTGCAAGCAAAGCCTTTTCATCGTATGGTGGGCAGTCAGCCAATTAAATTTTTTTTGTAAAAAGCAATAACGTGTCTCAAATCCAATGCAATACTATCGCAAAAATGTTCTGTTTGTGTTCTATGTCAATCAAGCGCTGCGCTCTCATATCTTTTGTTCAGATGGTTTGCACATCATGCAGCTAAACTACGTAAATCACAATCCGAATTTACAGTAAGCACAGAAAAAATCTGTTTTTTTATTTTGATTAGATAATAGCGCTTATGAAAATCTTCTTTATTAAAACAACATTTGGATAAAATTTTTGAAGCCGGGTTTTCTATCTTTATTATTATTCCAAAATATAAATTTTAACAAAAATTGCAGCAATGAACATCTTAAATAAAACCAATGATATCAACAGGCTTGAATTTTTAAAAAGGTCCGGGCTGTTAGTGGCAGGAACCACACTTCGGCCGCGATGGCTGAATGCAAATACTAAAGATGGCAAACATAATGAAGATGTATCGGGCTTAAAAATATCAGGCTATCAAATTGTGGTTCCCTCGCAGGCCGATGATTTGGAAAGACAGGCAGCACAAGAGCTTCAGCGCTATTTGTCGAAAATAAGCACGTCAAAAATTTCTGTATTAACTGAGAATGAGTATAAAGGCAGTAAAGCATTTTATATTGGAAAAACAAATTTTGCAAAAGCGAATAAAGTTGATTTTGCCAACATAGCAGCAGATGGTTATATCTTTAAAACTGCAGGTAAAAATCTAATTATTTCAGGCGGCGCTAAAAAGGGCGTGCTCTATGGCGTGTACGATTTTTTGGAACAATCAGGATTTAAAAAACTTGCCCCGGATGATGTATTTATTTCTACCATAAAAACGGCCAATCTGCAAATAAGCAGCCGCGCGTACAATCCGCCGATCACTTACCGAACCACCTCATACGGTCAAATGGGTAACCAGGAATATTCAGACTGGAACAAGCTTTCATCGCGGAGCGACTGGGGATTATTCGTTCACACTTTTAATACTTTAGTGTCTCCTCAGCAATATGGCCAAAGTCACCCGGAATATTTTTCTTTGATAAATGGTGTGAGAATGCCGGGAACGCAATTGTGCTTATCCAATCCCGAAGTTGCTGATGTATTGATAGCGAATTTGAAAAAAAAGATTGCAGAGAATTCTGCCGCCACCTACTGGTCGGTTAGTCAGAACGATAATGACCAATATTGCCGTTGCGAAAATTGTAAAACCCTAAACGAAAAATACGGAGAGGTACCAAGTGGCTCAATTATTTATTTCGTAAACAAAATTGCCAAAGCTTTTCCGGAAAAAATTATTTCAACACTTGCCTATTGGTATTCGCGCAAGGCACCTCAAAACATCCAAATTGAGCCTAATGTTAATATCATGCTTTGTAATATCGAGAGCACAAGGCAGGCGCCGGTGTATGAAACTGATCCTGCATTTTCAAAAGACCTGAAGGATTGGGGCGCTCTCACAAAAGATATTCTCATCTGGGATTATAATATTCAGTTCACCAATTACTTTGATCCTTTTCCAAATCTTTTTACGCTAAAGCCAAATATCAAATTTTATACAGACAACCATGTGAACGCCCTGTTTATGCAGGCAAATGATGAGCCTGCCGCTGAAATGGCCTTATTGCGCAGCTATATGATTTGCCAGTTGATGTGGAATCCTGAACTGGATGAACAAATTATCCTGGATAGTTTTTTAAAATCTTATTACGCAGCGGCCGCTCCATTTATTCGCCGGTATATTGACAGCATGCATCAGTCTTTAATGAAAAGTGGTTTGAAGCTGAATATTTTTGGCGGCCCAATTGATGCTAAAGACGCCTACTTGTCTGCAGAGATGATGTCGCATTATCAAAAACTTTTTGATGATGCCGAAAAATCGGTAAACGCTAATCCCGAATTGTTGAGGCGCGTGCAGGTAGCGCGGTTGCCCATCATGTATGCTGCGATACAAATTGGAAGAACAGAAATTGATACGCCACGAAGCATGTATCAGCGTGATAAAAATGGTATCGTATCGCCGAAACCACACATGGTGGCTCTTATGAATCAGTTTGTTGATGGCTGCCTTCGTGAAAAAGTAAAATTAATAAGAGAAAGAAGTGGCACTTCTGAACATTTTCGGGCAGCTTACCAGCGCATCTTTTTCAACATGGATAAAACTCCTATGGATAAAGCGTTTAAGAAAAAAATCAACTCGATCACCCAGCCTGCTGCTAAATCAAAAGACGTGGAAAGCCTTACAGATGGCGTGTTTGCGTCTTATGAATCGTGGCAGTCCGCAGATAAGAATTGGGTTTTTTATACCGGAAGCCATGTGGATTTTGTGTTAGATCTGGGCGAAGTGATGCCTGTCGCTACGGTAAACATGGATTTTTTAAATCCGCAGGCACAGCCCGACTGGCATTTGATGGCGCTGCCACAATACGTGAGTTATCAAACCTCGATTGATGGGCAAAAATTCGATGATCCGAAACGGGTGAACAATCCAAATAACCCTAATCCCACCGAAAATCCTGACATTAGTAAAATTTCCATTTTTTCATTTACAACAAACCTGAATACTGATGCCCGTTACATCAAAGTGCATGCGGAAAGCCTGTTAACCGCCCCATCATGGCACATTCGCGCGGGCCAGCCGATGTCTGTTTATACGGATGAGATTGTGGTAAATTAAAAAAGTGTGAGGCTGAAAAGTTTTATAATATTTTTTTCAGTAAACAAAGAAATAATCAATTTTTTTTATTTCGAATCGCTACTAACGGTAATGCATACACGATATTTGAGTCTGCGATTTTTCACAATGCGTCAGCCTAAATTTGTAAACCAAAATAGATAATCCACAATTCCTGGCAACTATTTCTCTTTGACGTTTGCTGTCAGCGGCAAATGATCTGAAGCGGTGATATTATTGATGGCTTTGTAATCAGAAACCGACAAGATTTTTGCTGCTTCAGGATTTAAGACGATATAATCAATCGTTACCCGGGGCGAATCAGATGGCGACGTGAGCGGGCAATCGGTTATGCATGGAAAAATGAATTCCTTCCGCAAGCTTTGCATTTCCTTTCCCGAAGGAAGGCTGTTGAAATCTCCCGCAACGATTAAAGGGGACTTACTTTGGCGGGAAATTTTTATCAATTGATTTACCTGCGCCATCCTATTTTCGAACTTCAGATCGAGATGGGTGGAGGCAAACAGTACATCTTTACCGGGAAACATTTCAACCCTTATGACGGCAACTGAACGGCGTTCTCCGGTAGAATCCGGCATTTGCAGCGAATACCGGTCATGCGCTTTAATGGCAAAACGTGATAATATCGCTACTCCGTACTCACCACCATCATAATCAATTGATTTAGAAAAATAATAGTTCATATTGGTGAGCTTGCCCAGCTCTTTAGCCTGGTCCAAATTCACCCCTGACCTTCCGGTGTGAACATCTATCTCCTGGAGTGCCACAAGATCAGGTTTTTCCTCATTGATAACAGCAGCGATGCTGTCTACATGTATGTCATAAATACTATGATGAATGGGCGCCGCATGCCTTATGTTATAAGTCATTATTTTCACTGGCGTACTATCATTGCTAATCTTGTTATCAATTGCCCGCGGATTTTCCATTCCATAGGCCTTACTACAAACTACAATAACAAACAGGCTGACTATTAAGTTTAGTGATTTCATATAAATTGACCTCATTCCAATTTTTTTTGTAAGACTTTAATTTTATCTGTTCAAAAATAGTAGATGATGTCTCAAAAGAATCGCCGCTACTTTTGAGACACCATCTATCGAAAAAAATTACCAGTTAGGATTTTGAGTAAGATTCGTATTCAACAGCAGCTCCTGTGTCGGCAAGGGATACAAATAGTCCCGATCTTCATTAAAAGTTTTTGGAACGTTAGCATTAATAGTTACTTTGCCGCCGTCTGCCCCATTTTCTAATGTGATATCAGTGCCCAATTTAAGATATACCACACCTTGCTGTACAGGAGGTTTCGTGTCGGTGTAAATGACAACGTCTGGCTTACCGTTGCCATCGAGATCAAAAGCGCCCGGCCCTGGGAAGTATTCGCCATAAAATTGCAATGCAATAAGATGCCCTTCTTTCCAGCGCATCAAATCATCCCAACGAAAACCTTCCATTACGAGCTCTATTCGTCTTTCACGACGAATCTCAAGGATCACGCCTTTATCCGGCCCTGACACATGAGTGTATTGGCTGGCAAGATAAGGGTCTGGATCTGCGTTAGCTGCTGCCACATCAAGGTTAGGCATACCCACACGATCGCGTAATAATTTTATAGAACGGTTGATATCTTCCTGCGTAAGCGTACCCAGTTCTGCTTTCGCTTCTGCAAAGTTCAACAGTACTTCGGCATACCTGAATACCGGCAGAGGATTCGTGTTTCCGCTGATCCGGTCATCTGGAGGTGTGGTTACAAATTTTGTCAGTTGATATCCGGTAACCGTAGCTCCAAAGCTGGGAGCCACTTCTACATTGGTGCCCATCCGCATATATCCTGGCGTGCGGACAGTTTCTGAAAGTCGCGGATCACGATCCTGGACTTCTTCATAAAATTGCATGCTTTCATGACCCGGTATATCAGTAAAGCGTGAACCATCCTTCATCAGGTAGCTGTTTACCAGCTTTTTTTCCAATCCCGGCTTGCCGTAGGATGGAGATACCGTGTAGTAATTTACGGTATGGAAAACCTGTAACGTTGTACTGAAGGTTCTTGCCAGAATTATTTCACTTCCTATAGGATTTGGTGCGGTAAACAATTCCTGGTAGGCTGTGGCCGGCGTGCTCGTATAGATTGTGTATTTTCCACTACTCATGAGTGAATCAGCGGCAGCCGCCGCCTGCTGCAATAATTCGTCAGCACCTGTCAACGGCTTGCCATAGCTATCTTTTCCAAACGGGTCATCAGCATGATATTTTCGCCAGGTGCCTTCATACAGGCAAACCCGCGATTTAAGCGCTAATGCTGTCCATTTGGTTACCTGGTCCACAGAAGTTTTTGTGGGTAAATTCGCAATTGCATAATCCAGGTCAGCTACGACAGAATCCATAACAAGCATTCTTGAATCACGTGGCTTTTGAAGCAGAGTAGAGTCGTTCGCATCAATGGCTCCGGAATACCAGGGCACATCTCCAAAAGTCTGAACCATATTGAAATAAAAATAAGCCCTGAAAAATTTGGCAACTCCAACATAAGGCGCGGACACATTCTCGGGCAGATGGCCTTTTGTATAATTTTGCAAAAAGAAATTAATATTTCTCAGAGCGCCCCAACTCCAGCCTCCTCCACTCACCGGAACAGTCCTGGCGCCGGTAAGTTCGTTTGAAAGTGAGGTAACCACGATATTATCCACTTGTTCATTATAAAGGCTGACTGCATCAGGAATAATGTCATTATAAAAAGAATTAGTATAAAGCTGCAATTGGCTTGCACTGTTAAAGCTGCTCGCAGGCGACAATTGTGACAGCGGTTCCCTGTCTAAAAAATCTTTGCTGCATGAATTTAACAGCAGGATAAATCCCGAAAAAGCTATGGAAAAAAAGGCAATTTTATAAATTGATTTTTGCATTTTTATTTGGTTTATTAGTTAAGACTAAAAGGTTACGTTCAGCCCGCAAGAATAATTTTTAAAAAAAGGATAATTTCTTGCGTTATTATCGCCGCGCGAACCGGACGGATCGGCTGACACCTGTTCAGGGTCAATATATTTCGTTTTCAACTTCGTGGCAGTAAAAATATTTTCACCACTCACATAAACTTTTATATTGCTGATTTTAACGCGTTGAAGCAGCGACTTGGGAAGATCATAACCAATAGTAAGATTTTTAAGCCTGATGTAGGCAGTGTTTTGCATATACTTATTATTCACACTTCTTAGCTCTGTGTTTCCGTTTAAGGCCACATATCCTCTCAGCTTTGGAAAATAAGCATTTGGATTTTCGGGACTCCATATTTTGCTTTCAAAATTTTTTGGAATAAAGCTATAATAAGGACGTCCGTAAACACCCCAGAAGAAATAGGTTTCATTGCCGGGGTACCAGTCCTGGCGCCCTACTCCCTGGAAAAATACAGAGACAGAAAATCCATTCCAATTTGCGGCGCCTGTAATGCCAAACGGAAACCTTGGAAGACTATTTCCAAGAATACGTAAATCACCATGATCGGAGAGCGTGTTCTTGCCATCATTAACCACATTGTCTCCATTCAGATCCACAAAGCGTAAATCGCCCGCTTGCAGGTTTCGTCCATCCCCTGGCGAACTCAGGCGCGTTCTGTTGACATAGTCCTGGTTTACAGCATAATTTTTTGCAGCGTCATCACTTTCAAAATATCCATCAACAGTATACCCCCAAATATCACCCAGCTTTTGACCCACATAATAATTATTGAGAAGCTTGCTTGGGTTGTCGAATTTTGTAATGTGCGATTCCGAATTCGAAAGAGCGATGCCTATGTTGTAAGAAAATGGTTTGTCTTTAATCGTGGTTCTGTCTTCCCAGTGAATGGACAAATCAAAGCCTTTTGTATCGAGGTCTGCTGCATTTTGTTTGGGCGAAGACGCGCCGAACACGGCTGGCAATGTTCTACCAGCCACGAGCATGTCAAGTGTTTTCCGATCATATAGATCTATCGTGGCACTAAGCCGGTTACTTAAAAATGAAACGTCTAATCCAACATTTGAAGATGTGGTTCGCTCCCAGGTTAATTGCGGAGTTATGGGGCTTCCCACACGTAAATATTGAGATTGATTACCACCCTGCAACCAGTTGGAAAGTCCTGTATTCATCACAGGGATGTAAGGATAGTTTTGATTTCGCAAATTCGTGCTTAGCGATTGGTTTCCCAAAGACCCATAGGATCCGCGAATCTTAAGCTCAGAGATAACACCGGACAGTCCGTCAAAAAACTTTTCCTGGCTGATGCGCCACCCTGCAGAAACAGACGGGAAAAAGCCAAAGCGGCTATCAGCCGGGAAGTGAGAACTGCCGTCATAGCGCCCGTTCACTTCAAAAAGGTATTTATCCTTGTAGCTGTAGTTTATTCTGCCAAAATATCCCCGCAACGCCCACTCAACGGAATTACTTCCCACTTTTTGTCCGCTGGTTCCTAAATCAAGCGCATTCAGATCTTCGGAAAGAAGATTGTTAGCACTTCCATTTATTGTGTGATACTTTTTATATTCCTGGTTATATCCGGCAAGTATTTTTATATTATGCGCACCCAGGCTCTTGGTAAAAGTAGCATAAGCATTTACTACCTGGTACTGATCCTGGCTGGCAGATTCTGTGTAAAGATCAGTACCCAAATAATCAATCTGTTCCGGATAGATAGACCATGGGGTGACAGTGCTTCTGTGAAAATTGGAATAAGGATTCAACTGGTAACTATAGCTGCCGATCACTTCCAGCTCTTTAGTTGGCTGAATATTCACGCTGACGGTGTTCGTCATATTGAATTCTTGTATTTGTGATTTATCCTTTCCATATTCAAGCTGTAAATTTCTGCCATCGGCCATCCCGTAATTATTTAATTGGCTCCGGTAAGTAAATGTTCCATCAGGGTTCATTGGAACATAAGAAGGCAACATATGAACGCCCAAATAAACAAAGGCTGTGTTTACGTCGCTTGCTGAGCCTGCTCCCGGATAATTGTATGTATTTGTTGAAAACTGTAGATTATCGCTGATGGTGAGCCATGAGTTGATATGCGCATTTACTTTTGTCCTTAAATCATAGGCCGTGTATTTATCGCGATGAAATTTCATGATTCCTGACTGCTCATAAAAGCGTCCTGAAAGCAGGAAGTCTACTTTATCAGTGCCCCCGGAAAATTGTAAAGAATGAGTCATGGAAGGAAGATTATTGTGGAAGAAATAATTCCACCAATCTGTATTTCCGTACCAAACATACTGATCCCGGCCATTTCGATTTTGAACTACTACAGAGGGAAGAGAATGATCAGTTCTTCGTTTTTGTAATTCTTCATAATCTGCATCGGTATAACCGGTATAGATATTTCCGGTGCTGATTTGAAACGCTTCATCTATCAGCTTTGCAGTAGCGTATCCATCGGTCATGAAATCGTGGCTGGTAGTGGAGTTGGCTATTGAAAAATTATTGCTATACGTTACCTGGAGTTTGCCTGCCTTCCCTTTTTTGGTAACGACCAGGATTACTCCATAAGCTGCCCGTGCACCATAGATGGCTGCAGAGGAAGCATCTTTCAACACAGTAACTGTTGCTACATCCTGTGGATTGAGCATATTGATATCTCCTGGTACGCCGTCGATCAATACAAGCGGCTGTCCTCCATTTACTGAGGTAAAACCGCGAATGTTGATTTTGCCATTTGCGCCCGGACGGCCGTCGTTAAAATTAATGCTCAGGCCTGGCATCGCCCCTTGCAGCGCCTGGCTCACATTTGCTATCGGCCGATCCTCTAACAGCCTGGAATCAATCTGAGAAACAGCTCCTGTAAGATTTACTTTTTTCTGAGTCCCATAACCTACAACTACCACGTCGCTAAGGCTGTTGATGTTTGCAATCATTACGAGGTTTATCGTTGTTTTACCGGCCGTTGATACCGTTTGAGTATTGTATCCCACGTAACTAAATTGCAACTGGGCATCATCTGACAGCTCCAATGAAAAGTTTCCTTCTGCATCTGTAGTCGTTGCCTGGTTGGAGCCGACCACTTTAACCGTTACCCCTATTAATGGGTTACCGTTCTCATCAGTTATTTTGCCGGTGATTTTGCGGAAGACAGCCTCTGAATTTTTTTGAGAGATGATAATCAGGTTATTTTCCAGGGAGGAATAAGTAAGCGATGTATTGGACAGGACGGTCGTCAATACTTTTGACAAAGGCGTATTGCTGACGTCTATGCTTATAGTTCTATCAGTTGGTAAAATGTTGTTGCTGTAAACAAAACGAAAATCCGTTTTGTTCTCAATTACTTTGAACAATTTGCTGAGATTTGCATCCCTGAGGTGAAGGCTGATTTTCTCGTCCTGCGAAAATGCTTTGGCCGAAATTTGTGTGGTGGCCACCAGGATGAACAGCACGGTGAGTTTCATAATCAATAGGAATTTGGTTAATTTCCGGAGCGAAGAAATCGACTTCCGAAGTTCAATTTTTTTCATACTTTTAAATTGGTTTAAAGTAATATAAATGAAACAGGGTATTGGTAAATGCAACCTGTTTTCTGAATTTAAGCTACGGTGGAATGTTGACGCATTCCCCCGTTTTTTTATTTTTCGTTTCTGTGTTTATCGATGCATTAAGTCATATTTTTTATTTTATTTGGTTATCAAAACTTTACCATCTTCTATGCGATAGTGAAAAAACAGGGATAGTTGCAAGGCCTTCAAAGTTTCATTAAGGCTTTCATTTTCGAAAATAGCTGTATAATGATATTTGTCAGCAATATCGTCTGCCACACTCACCTGTATACCATACCACCTTTCTAATTTCACGGCCACTTCGGCCAGGGTTTCGTTGTTAAATGTCAGCCGGTTATCCTTCCACGATGTTTCAATTACTGCACTATCGGTTGAATTCAACATCACTTTCTGCACCTGTAATTTTTCACGAATCGCTTTATGCTCCTTCAGTGCAGTATCAGCAATGTGTTTCGCTGGTGTTTCTTCATTCTGGATGATGAGTTTATGACGAGGCTTCAACACAATTTTTTCCTCAGGCCTGTCATGTACTGTTACCTCCACTGATCCCTTTATGAGAATAGTTTCTGTAGTTTTATCCCCGGGGTATGCTTTCACATCAAACTCAGTCCCCAACACTTTTACGTTGATGTTGTCAGTATGAATTATAAACGGTTTACGCGCATTGTGTGTAACATTAAAATAGGCCTCCCCTTTTAAAGAAATTTCGCGCTTCGCAAGATCAAAATCCTTTGAAACTTCAATACGGCTTCCTCCATTTAGTGTAACCACCGAACCGTCCGCAAGTTGAAAAGATTTCCTCTCGCCCGGCAAGCTCGAGTATATTAATTTAGGATTAGAAACTACTTCTTTCACCGGTGATTCAGGCTGATGGCTGTGTTGATAAAACAATACCGATATTAATAAGAAACACGCGGCAATGCTTCCGGCATAAACAAACAACGAGCGTTTTTGACTGCGAGGTTTATCTACAAAAAACTCTTTCGGGATATCGTCCACAGCCTCACCCTTTTCTTCCTGTAGATGTTTATAAAATTTATCTTTAAATTTTTGAAAATCCCGCCTGTAACTCCGCGAGTCAGTGTTTCCATTTAGCAAAATAATAATTTTCTTTGCCTGCCGAACCGTTTCAATTTTTTGAGGATTATCATTTATCCACGTCTTCCAAAAAAGAGCGTTCTGATCTTCTTTTCCTAAACAATAATTTTGAAAAGAATCATCCATCACAAAATCTTCCACATCATATTCCATGTAGTTCATGTATCACTCTTTTATCTATAGAGAGAAAGCGACACTATTTTTACTATGAATTTTTAAAAAAAATTTAAGAGCCAAAATCTGCGTATGGAATTGCGGCGCCTATGGCGTTGCGTTGGATTTTGCGGCCGCAAAATAAGGTGAAACTTTGCGCGATGATCCATTCGCAATTCCTTTGAATCACCGCCCGGAATATCATTAATTTTAGCAGTTAATATTAAACAAAACACAGCAGCACATTTAATGTACCAGGCATAGCATAATGGCAATCGGCAAAAAACCAGCGCTGCTAATACCGGCATGATCCTTTTCCATTTTATATAGTTCCGCTTTCAATATCTTTAGCGAGTCGTGAATAATATTATAAGCAGTTCGCCGGGTAATGTTGCAGGAGCGGGCAATCTCATTGTAATCAATGTCTTCAAAAAACTTCATTTGCAATAATTGCTTTTGCCTCGGAGTTAGCTTTAAAAAAGCTTTGTTCAATTTTTGTTTCAGCCCCTCATCCGTCTGTAATTTAATGAGATGCTCTTCATAAGATATTTCCTGGTGATTCTGGAATGATTCAATATTGGCAAATTTGCCATCCTTTATTTGTTTTGCTTTTATTTCGAAAAGAATTTTATGTTTTAAAGAAGTAAGAAGATAGCATCTTACATTGTTTACGACCGGAAGAGTGGCTCTTTTATCCCAAAGTTCTATTAATAGTTGGGTAATACAGTCATGAGTAAATGTTCGATCGCCGGTTATTTTGATACCAAAATTGATGAGCCCTAAATAATGATGATTGTATAATGACAGCAACGCGTTTTCATCACCATTTCTCAACATCGTCCATACATTTTCTGTTATCGCCGGAGATACCATATTTCAAAGATAGGAAAAACTGTTATAGCCAAAACCCCTGGCACAAGCACTAAAGTATTGAATGCAGCCTGCCTGCAATTTTAAAAATTATCCATCGCATAAAAACTTTTTAACACTTGCTTTTCAGTTTTGTTTAACACGATAAATGGGCTTATTTTGCCGCTCCGGTTTTCAGTATGACAGACACTAATTTATTACAATCGCGACCTCATTTTCAAATCCTCGACGGCATGCGCGGCATCGCTGCCATCGCAATTGTGGTGTTCCATTTTATGGAATGGATTTATGCTCCTGAAAAGAATTTTATCGGGCATGGCTTTCTGGCCGTTGACTTTTTCTTCTGCCTTTCCGGTTTTGTAATTGGCTACGCGTATGATAAGAGATTACCACAAATTGGCTTAAAACAATTTTTTTTGTCAAGATTGATAAGGCTTCAACCCATGGTGGTGCTGGGCAGCGTACTCGGGTTACTTACATTTTTATCTGACCCTTTTACAACTTTTCAATTTAGCTATCCCGTAACAAAAATTTTGCTTCTTTTTATATGTTCGCTGTTATTAATTCCGTTACCCGTAATGGAAGAACGGTCGTTCAATCTCTTTGGCCTAAACGCGCCTGCGTGGTCGCTTTTTTGGGAATATATCGCCAACATTATTTATGCTTTTATTCTCGTACGATTGCCTCGGCGGTTTCTATTTTTGCTCCTGATATTTTTCGGCGCTGGCTTATTTTATGTGGCTGCCACAAAAGGAAACCTGCTTGGGGGCTGGGCCGGCGAAAACTTTTGGGATGGCGGTATCAGGATAGGATATTCATTTACTGCAGGATTACTCATTCACAGGTATCAATTAATTATCAAAAATAAGCTGGGTTTTTTTTCGCCTGCTGCCTTACTTGTCCTCGCTTTTATCTTTCCACATCTTCCCAATAATGGCATTATGGAAGCATGCATCGTGACGATGTATTTTCCTCTTTTGGTAAGTCTTGGTGCAGGTTCCACGCTTCATCCCAAAATAATTCCTGCATGCAAATTATTAGGCGATATTTCTTATCCTCTTTACATGAGTCATTATGCTTTCATCTGGATTTTTGGAAATTATTTTCTTCAATACAAACCAGCCACTGCAACGCTCGTTTGGATTATTATTGGCGGCACTTTATTGCTTATCTTTTTTTCGTGGCTTATTATGAAATTTTACGACATGCCGGTGAGAAAATTTTTTACGCGGCTGCGGATGAAAGGAAATTAAGAAGACATCTTTTCTCATTCTGAGTCGCAAAATAAGAATAATGGGTATTTTATCTTTCACTGTTTGCAATTCACGCACTACCATCACGTACTACCAAATCCTTATGGCATGAAGGTTGTTTGAATTATTTCTGCATTGAATTTATATTCTTAATTTTTTAAACATAAAAATAATGGACATTATTCCTAATCATGAACTGATCAAAAAAATTGATATCTGCGTAGCCGCATGTAATTTTTGCGCATCCGCATGCCTCAAAGAAGACAATGTAAAAATGATGACAGGTTGCATAGCGCTTGATCTTGATTGCGCAGATATTTGTAAAACGACCGGTATATTACTGGCCAGAGATTCACAACATGCAAAACACCTGTTGCAGGAATGCGTTGAAATTTGCGAAGCATGCGCGGCTGAATGTGGTAAACATCAAAATGATCATTGCCAGGCGTGCGCAAAAGCGTGTACAGAATGCGCAGAAGCCTGCAAAGCGGCTGCGTGATGGAGAAAAATCGTTGATAAAAGAGGTCGCTTATGAACAAGATTGAAATCTGACCAGGAGAATTTATTTTTCATTTAAACTAAATCATCATGCCAGATCCAAGAATTAAAAACGAAGACAAATATGAAGCTTTGCGCGACAAAGGTTACAGTAAAGAAAAATCAGCCCGAATAGCCAATACCCCGGATTCGGGGAAAAAAGGTGGCAAGTCTAAAGATTATGAAGACCGGTCAAAGCAGGAATTGTATGACGAAGCCAAAAATGTGGGCATAGAGGGCCGGTCAAAAATGGATAAAAAAGAATTGATACATGCGCTCAGGAATAATTAGATTCCCATTAAAAACTTTACTGGTTTTCGCTCCCTTTGTATCTGAAATCCGTTACAAGGCTATTTTCTGACTCCCCGCGTGTAAAGCTATTGTTTTGCCATTCCATTTTAATTCTCCTGAAAGATTTTTCGGAAGAATGATTTCTCCTGAAATATTTTTATCTTTTCGTGTAAGCATCACTGTTATCTCTCCATCCCGTACTGGCATCGTACCTTTTATCTCGGTCAATTCGCCGAATGCTGGCGCAACGGCAACGGTTTTAAAACCGGGCGATGACGGCATGATGCCGCAGATAGTGGCCAGGAAATCATAAATAGGACTTGCTGACCATGCATGGCAGTCTGACCGCGTAGGATCAGGCTTTTCTGCAAATGTAGTCAGCCCGTTTTTCAGCATATCATGCCATGGCGTTAATTGAGAATAATACAGATTGGCCATGCCGACTTTTACCATGGCCCGCGTCAGGTAAAACCTGTAGTAAAAAGTAGCCTGGCTTAAGGTAGAATCATACAAAATATTTTTCATCACGGTTTGCTCTTCAGAAGCAGGAATCGCTTCCGCCAGGATAGCCATAATTCCGGCATGCTGGCTGTAGCTGTTCTTTTCAGGAGTGTCTGCCATTTCCATTTTCTTTTTATCAAAACAATCCTCGTAGGTTTTTTTAGCCAGCGCATTAGCAAGCGTTACGTAATGCTTGCTCATTTCTTTCCTCCCAAAATAATCGAACAATTGTGCAGCCTGGCGCAAGGTATACACAAACTGAAGGGTGATAACGGAAGAATTTCCATTCATTGCCCCCGGTGGTGTTCCACCTGGGAAAGCATCATTCCAATCAACGAAGCTCCACCATTTCATAGGGCCCAAAATTCCTTTTGATGAATCAATATGTTGTTCATACCATTTCAACACAAGATTAGCGGCATCTAAATATTTTTCTAAGAATGCATCATCACTTCTCAGCATCCAATAATCATGAAGCATCGAAACCCAAAACAATGAGAATGGTGGTATCACCTGTAGCCTGCTGCTTGGAAACCGGCCCTGGGTAAGCCCTTCAGGCACGCGGCTCAAATAAAAATCATTGATAGCTTTTCGCATAAGCCTGTCGTCACCGGTATTGTATAAAGAAATCAGCGATTGAATGCGTGTATCACCCTCGTATTGCAATTGTTCATAGTAAGGGCAATCAAAGTAGGTTTCACCGGCACACAACCTCGCCGTGCGCCAACCCACTTTCCAGATATCTTCGAGCGACGTGTCGTTAGACACAAATGTTGCTTTTTGCACAAATGGATATGCTGTAAAAATTCCATACAAATCTTCCAATACGAGCGGTTGATTGCCGGTAGTGATATCCAATTGCAAATAGCGCCACGTACGTACCCATAATGGACTGAAGCTCCTGTTGCTTCCGCCGTCAGGATAAAAAATATCATAAAATCCCTTCATGGTTTTGCCTTCCGTAATGTTGCGGTTGCCTTTTTCTCCTTTTTTATCAAACAAGGCCTCAGCATAGGTAAGCGTTATCTTTGAACCATTGCCGCTACCTACTTTAAGTACCGGATAACCCACTGTTTCAAAAGATTGATCAATTAAAATGGTTTTGGTGGTGTTGGCAGGAATGGTAATGGGGTGGCCGCCTTGCAAAAAATAAGAATCTGTATTATTTGCTTGTTTACTACCAGTTCCGGAAACATCATTCCGGATAATGGCCATCCGCTGCATTTTTTGTTCCATCTGCGGAATCTCGCGCGGGGCAAGCGTCCATATATTGTCTGAACCATAACCGGCAGTTACCACCGGCGTACCTACATTTTCTGCATTCATCCAATTGTTGTCATTATAAGAGGGCTGCTCCCATCCCCACGGGAAATCTTTTGCTCTTACTTCATCGCCGGGGCCCACCACGAAATAAGAATGTAAAATGGCGCCCATACTGGTAGCGCAGGGCGAATAGGCAGTGTCGTGCAGCACTTTCCATGTTCTATCGGTATTAACCACCTCTTCAGTTTTGCTATCGCCCTGCAATAAGAAACCCGTTTGAGCCGAAATCTGGGCCACTGGCGCATATTCACCCATGTTCCAAACCCAGGCAGCAATTACATTTTTTCCCTTGTGCAGTTTTGAAGCAATATCGTAGGTTCCAAAATTCCAATTGTATTTACTGCTTCTTGCAGGCCCTCTGCCCACTTCAATCCCGTTCACATACAAAATATACCTGTTGTCTCCTGATACATGAATGATAAACTTCGAAACCTCAGCATTCAAATCAAAAGATTTACGGAAATGATACACACCATATGCCTTTGCAGGCACGCCAGGACAGGTTATCCAATGCGCATTCCAGCCGCCGGTTAACAATTTGGGATTAGTAGAAAATTCCTGTCCATATGAAGAAACGCACAAAAAAGAAAACCCAAAAATTAAGGAGGCTTTGCGGAATGTGGAGCACACAATAAATAAAAGCATACGTTGGTAGTTTATATTCCTATTTTAGAAAATTTTTACTAAAGTACAACGGCTGTCATGTTTTCGATTCATTAATTTTTGACACACCACAAGCATAAGATAAATTTCGCTAAATTGGATAATGCGGCTTAGTATCCTGCAGCCCCATCATCGCCACGAAAATCAGCAACTGCGGTAATTTTATTTCCTTTTACTTCAATTACTTCTGTGCGGCCTATTGAACTTCTTTTTTCAATTGTATAGCCCATTTTTTCCAGGCCTTCAATGGTATTTGGGTTGAAATTCCTTTCAACAAAAATTACGTCAGGCAACCACTGCTGGTGAAATTTGGGAGAATCGACCGCCTGTTGCGCCGTCATTTTAAAATCAATCATGTCAACGATGGTCTGGTAAACGCTTGTTGGAATAGTAGTACCTCCAGGCGTTCCGACCACGATATAAGGCTTATCGTTTTTTAGAACGATGGTAGGTGTCATACTGCTCAACATTCTTTTGCCGGGCGCGATAGCATTTGCTTCGGCGCCTACGGCGCCAAACATGTTAGGAACGCCGGGTTTTACGCTAAAGTCGTCCATTTCATTATTCAATAAAAATCCCGCGCCCTCCACGACAATGCCGCAGCCATATCCGCCATTTAAAGTAGTGGTTACCGACACGGCATTCCCATCTTTGTCAAGCACATCGAAGTGAGTCGTCTCCTCCCCTTCCTGAATGTATCCTTCTTTAATATTCTTGCTGTTGCCCGCTTTGGTGGAATCGTAATCGCTCATTCTTTTGGCCAGGTATTCGTCACTAACGAGCGTTTTCACGGGAACTTTTACAAAATCAGGATCGCCCAGATATTTGGCCCTGTCTGCAAAGGCGCGCCTTTCCACTTCTGACATCAACTGTACTGAAGCAACGCTGCCATAGCTCATTTCGCCGATATTTTTCATCTGGCTCATCTTCAGCATTTGCGCTAAAATAATGCCGCCGCTGCTGGGCAATGGCATAGAAACTACTGTATTGCCTTTGTAATCGAATACAATTGGCGCACGCTCTTTGGCTTCATAATTTTTCAAATCTTCTTCCGTGATAAGGCCTTTGTCTCTTTTCATTTGCGCTGCAATCAATTGGGCGGTTTTGCCTCCGTAAAATCCATTGGCGCCGTCATCCCTTATTCTTTTTAGCGTATTTGCCAGGTCCTTTTGCACCAGCGTATCCCCTTCTTTCCAAAAACCTTCTTTTACAAACGCGGGAATAAAATCGTTAACACTCAACAAATGGTTTCGAACCGAATTGAGGCCGTCTGCCTCGCCTTTTACCAGCACAAATCCATTTTCAGCAAGCTCAATCGCCGGCTGGATGAGCTTTTCAAAAGGAAGCTTTGCATATTTCATGCAAGCGAAAATGCCTGCAACCGAGCCCGGAACACCCACCGCAAGCGGACTGTTTTGGGAAAGATTCATTTGTGGGTTTCCGTTAGAATCAAGATACATATCGCGCGTAGCACCGCCGGGCGCTTTTTCGCGGTAATCAATGGCGATATTCTGTCCGTCTTTTAAATGAATAATGGTAAATCCGCCGCCGCCGATATTGCCCGCGCTCGGATGCACTACCGCCAGCGCCAGTTGTGTAGCGATGGCTGCATCTACCGCGTTGCCTCCCCGTTTCATAATGCGGACGCCTACTTCGCTGGCTATCTGGCTGGCAGATACCACGGCGCCTCGCTTCACTTCTATCTTCTTTTTTGTTTTAAACTGGTAAGCGTTGATTTTTTGGGAATGGGCACACGACGATAGCAGAAAAGCAATACCTGAAATGAAAAATAAAGATGGATTTTTTTGCATATAATCGGGATAAAGATTTTAAAAATTATACCTCGTCAGGTCAAAAGGCAGTAAAAATAACCATTAAAATGTGGCTGTTTTTTATTTACGGAATAAAAATCGGTCATATTTTTTTGTTTACTGTAAAATATCTGGATAGTTGTTATAAATAT
Organism: Ginsengibacter sp.; assembly: GCA_051954975.1. Classification (GTDB taxonomy): domain Bacteria; phylum Bacteroidota; class Bacteroidia; order Chitinophagales; family Chitinophagaceae; genus Ginsengibacter. Next base: position 269,067 of record JBQCHE010000007.1, read on the forward strand.
TTGTTCCTTTACAGAATAATTTGTTTTTTTACTCCTCAATTTTTTGGATTGATACAAATTTCAAAAAAGCCTGCCAACCCATTTAAATTCGATGCCTGATTTTTTTAATTTTTAAAGCAAGATGAGAAATAAACCGAAGGGTGTGTTTTGCCTTGAAGGCTTTTGGTATGGCGATCACAGAGACCTGATATCAGTAACTCCCGTATTGGAACTGGTGGGCAAACATAGCAATATGCCTTTTGTGCATCACAGGTGCAACACAAGAGCAGAATTTGAATATTCTATTAATCGCTGGAAAACGAAATCCTTCTGTGGCAAATACCCGATCCTGTATCTCGGCTTTCATGGTGAGCCGGGTTTTATCAAGGTAGGCAAAGAAAAGGTAACGCTTATCGATTTGGGAAATATTATCGGAAATACCTGCTCGCGCTCTATCATTCATTTTGGAAGCTGCTCCACTTTAAACCTCAGCAAAAGACGGGTGCAAAATTTTATGGACCAAACAGAGGTACTGGCAGTGATGGGCTACAAACGAGATGTAGACTGGCTTCCATCTGCATCATTTGAAATTTTATTGCTGGATATTCTTCAAAATAATCCATTTGATTCAACCGGGATGAAAGTCTTCAGCCGAATGGTTCAATCGGAATGCAAACGCCAAATCACTGAGCTTGATTTCAGGCTGATGATTAACGAAAACAAGCATTTTGTCCGGAAACGGCAGAAAACGGTAGCCTACGCCAGATGATTTTGATGTGTGGTTTGCTGCACTTTTTTCAGGACTTTGGCTGAGCCTCCGCTTTTAATCACAATATTTTTTTCTGAAAAATGAAAAATAAGTTGAGCTAACGGTGCTGGCTACACGAATTTAGCCTGTTTAAATTTGACGGTTCGTATAGAATTTTTGATAGAATTGATGGCAGATTTAAAAAAAAATTTGTGGTAAGACAATGAATCGTTTGTTTAGTTAGCAAGACTTCAATAATTTGCAGGCCCAAAAAATCGCGGGATGTAGCGCAGCCCGGTAGCGCGCTTCGTTCGGGACGAAGAGGCCGCTGGTTCGAATCCAGTCATCCCGACTTTTTATCTTTTCGTATTTTACTCATCTTTACCTGAAATTTACCTGAAACGCTTTACTGTAAAGCGTTTCAGGTTGTAATCGGGAAGGAGTTATATAAAGTAAAATGTAGTAAAATAATGTAAAGTAAGAAAAAAAGGACAAGGAAAAGCGCAATATTTTGTTCGCATGTAGTATATTTGGATGACTTAAACATGCATATGAAATTCAATATTCGCTTTAATCTTTTTGCCCCCTCTGCACCAACAGCACAAAAGATTTACATGACTTGCAGGTGGACAGCAGGAACAGAAATTCCGCCTGCTGTGAGAAGAAAAATGAAATATTCCACCAGCGCCAACCGGTTTGTATATCCAAGCCATTTTTCTGTTCTTCCAAAGAACTGGGATAAAAAGACCGGCAGAGTTAAAAATACAAATGCAGAACCGTTGAGAATGATTATAAATAATCATTTGGAATTTCTAAGGAAGTCTGCTTATTCTATTTATGGAAAATCAGTTAACGAAAATATTCCGTTGACTAAAAAGTATCTTAAAAAAGAAATGGACTGTCTGACCGGGAAAACAATGGTCGCTAAAAAGCTATCCTTATTTGAATTTATTGAAAAATATATTGCTGAATCAGAAAACAGAACAAATCCCAAAACAGGTTTAAGAATAAGTTATAGGTCAATCCAGGAATATAATACTACATTAAAAAATATTAAAGAATTCGAGGAAGCAAATCATGAACCATTAGATTGGACAAATATTTCTATAAATACTTTCAAAGATTTTCGTGATTACTTAACCACTCAAAAGAATTATGCAATAAATAACACTGCGAAACATGTTGACAATTTCAGGCAGTTTTTAAGAGAAGCGAAAGATGAAAAGTTTGTTTTTGATTATTCTGTTTTGACTAACAAAAAAATTATTGTTGCAAGAGAAGAAGTGATAAATGTGGCATTAAATGAGGAAGAATTGAAAAGGATAGAAAATTTAAAACTTACCGGAATAAAAGACAAGGTAAGAGATTTATTTTTGGTTTCCTGCTGGACGGGTTTGCGTATTTCCGATTTCACAAATATCCAAAGTCACAATATTAAGCATAGGGAAGATGGCGATTACCTTGAAATTTTTCAGAAAAAAACAGGTGGTAAGGTGGTTATTCCCTGTTTTGAAATTGTGAGGAATACTTTAAAAAAATGGAATGATGTTTTGCCTTCTGTATCGGACCAAAAAATCAACATGCACATCAAAGAAATTTGCAAGGAAGCAAAGATTGGAGAAGCTATTGAAAAGCAACAAACAAAGGGTGGCAAAAAAATAAGTATTGTTTCTGAGAAGTGGGAATTTGTTACAGCGCATACAGGCAGGCGTTCATTCTGCACAAACATGGTCAAACGTGGATATCCGATAAAAGCAATAATGCAGATTTCTGGTCACAAGAAAGAAAATATATTTCTAAAATATGTTGTTTTGACACCCATGGAATATGCAATGCTATTAACGAATAAACCAATTTTAGCAACTGCATGACTA
>JBQCHE010000008.1:0-534162 GCA_051954975.1 Ginsengibacter sp.
ATAAATTGCAGGTAAATACGGAAAGGCAAAGAGCCAAAAGAATAAGCTTTCTCAATAAGGAAGCACGAAAGTATGGATACGTTTTGCAAAACGCAGTAGATTAATTATGAACCATTTAAGAAATACGTCATTATAAGGAGCTTGGATAATTTTCATTTTTTGATTGATGCCCCTAGCGACGAAGCAATCTCCTGTGCAATCGTCATTGCGAGAAGATTGAATAATGTTCATCTTTTGATTAATAACCATAGCGACGATCTGTCCCGATTTTTTCGGGAAGCAATCTCATTCATAATCGTCATTGAATCTGCCAAAAGTTGGAAGAGAAAAAACAAGAAACCGAATTATTTCTCGTTTTACTGTGTATTTAATTCGTGGTGTTGGTCATGCATCCCAAATTTCATTTCCCCATCTTCTTTTCAACCACTTTTTTTCTTTTTTGCCATCTGTCAATCGGCTCGGGAGCGTATCAAGAATTGCCTTTTTTGTCAACGAGATGAAAAGCCTTATTTAATTTTTTACTGATATCGGAGATCTTCTTAGAAGGCTTACCCGACTGCGCTTTATAAAATTTCTCAAAGGTTTTGATGCCTGAATTAATAACGGAAAGTTCTTTTTGATAATTCTTATCCTTTCGATAGAGGATCATTAACCGGTCGTAGGCATGTATTTGTAAAGGATCTGTTTTCAGGATCCGGTGGTAGAGCTCTATCGCTACAGAAGGATCCGTTTTTTCAGCCTCTGCTGCTTTTGAGGTCAATTCATTCATAGAAGCTTCCTCTTCAATTTGGGGTACGCCAGGCATAACAAATGTTTTAGTTTACTTTATTAAAATATGTGCCAGATTAAAATATGTGCCAGCTTTAGGCATTACGCTGCTTTTAATAAAGCAATTCAGAATTAAATACATGACTCATCATGAAATGGGCGCAGGAAAAAATTACTATTACGCGCTTTCGCTTGTCCATGTAAAAATACCGCCTTGCTTCTTACGGACAAAGCAGGCGAAATTATCGGAAGCGATTGCACTTACGACCGCACGTACTTATTTAAAGTCTGCAGATTTTCAAAGGCAGCGCCCACGGTATTATTGAAGTAGGCGTACACGGTCTTTTTTTCCCTGATCCATGCCTTTATATAGCCTGCATATCGTTTTAAAAATTCATCACTGTAATCACCGCGGTATCTTGGTTCGGGCCCATGAAAACGCAGGTAAATAACGTCGCCGCTTACCTCGTTCAATGGTGTAGCTGATTTAGGTATATCATGTATCACCATCGCGGCATTATATTCCCCGAGCAATTCATACACCTCCCGCTCGTACCAGGATGGATCGCGGAATTCTGCAGCAAGCTTCCAATCGCTTTGGTAAGTTGCCTCGCCCAGCGTTTCTAAAAGTCTTTGTAACTGATCCAGCTTTTCAATTTTTAATGAGGGCGGAAACTGCACCAGCAGGCATCCCTTCTTGTTACCAATATGGTTAACCGTCCTGATAAAATCATCCACATCTTTTGCGGCAAACTGCAATCCTTTTACGTGCGTTATGGTTTTTGAAAGCTTACAGGTAAAACGGAAATAATCAGGAACACTTGCTGCCCAGTTAGCAACCGTGGAGTCGCGCGGAAGTTTATAAAAAATGCTGTTTATCTCCAGGGAATTAAACAATGACGAGTAATACTGAAGCCTGCTCTTTCCCTGGAAGGCAGCCGGGTATGCCGACCTCGGAACGGGAAGATCCAGTCCGCTGGTACCGGAATAAAATAACTGTTTTACAGATGGCATGTGATGCTAAAGATAGGTTATGCCAGCGTATGCAGGCTTGGATGCGTCCACGTTTGCCACGAAATTAACTGGCGCAGGTCTCTGACCTGTGACTGTTCGTTATTAAATCTAAAAAAACTTTAACTGGCGCAGGTCTCTGACCTGTGACTCTTCGTTACTAAATCTAAAAAAATCTCTGACCTGTGACTGTTCGTTACTTTAACTATGAAACATTTAACAATCGTGGAATACTTTTGGACCTTATTGATCCTCCTAAAAAAAACTTTTAAAATCCGCTTACATTAAGTCTTCCCCCGGTGACGGTTTTCTTGTTTAATGAATTTGTAGGTATTACACTACTTAAAATCGCAGACTTAATTTGCGCTGCACTGGCCCCGGAATGCGTGGAAGCGTATAAAGCGGCAGCTCCAGTAACATGTGGGGTCGCCATAGAGGTTCCGCTATAAGAGCCATAAGAAGAGACTATATTTCTACCGCTTTTGGCAGGTAATGTGGAATAAATGCCAACGCCGGGAGCGCCCAAATCCACCGATTTAGCGCCATAGTTTGAGAAGCTGGCCAGGCCGCCATTTTTATCAATTGCGGCTACAGAAATAATATTGTCATTAGTGTAGGCTGCCGGATAACTTGCCGAAGCATCAATATTATTTCCATCATTTCCTGCTGCAGCTACGAATAAAATATTTGCAGTATTGGCTCTTTCTATGGCGTCGTAAAGTGCCTGCGAATATCCCCCGCCGCCCCACGAATTGTTGGTAGCTACCAGGTTTAGCCCGTCTCTTGTTCTCAAATCTGTAAGGTAATCAACGGCTTTCACTGCATTGGCCGTAGTGCCACCTCTTCTGCCTAAAAATTTTGCAGAGATGATTGTAACATTCCAGTTTACGCCTGCCACACCTTTTGCATTACCGCCTCTTGCACCGATAGTTCCGGAAACGTGCGTTCCATGATCATCGTCTGTTCCGTCGAACGTGGTATTATCGTTTTTATCAAAATCCCAACCATAATGATCATCAACATAACCGTTGTGATCATCGTCAATTCCGTTTCCGGCGATTTCTTTTGGATTTCCAAAATTCCCGGCGAGGTCTTCATGATTGTACATCGCACCTTCGTCAATGACGCCCACATAAACGGTTGAAGCGCCTGTGTGGCCTGCAGCCCATGCTTCAGCGGCCTGGCTTCCATATTGGTTGGAAGGGTTGGAGGCGTCGCCATACATTCCCCACAGTGAACCGTTCGTAAAATAATTGTCGTTGGAAGTTACTTCGTGCTGGTAAATAAAATTCGGCTCAGCATAAGAGACTTCCGTGCCTTTGATTTTGTTAAGGGCATCCAATACGGCAAGTGGTGTGTGAACCACAAAAAATCCCTCATCATCACCAAAGCGTTGCATCGTTTTGGTTAAGACCTTTTCGGAAACCTTTCCCGAGATTCTTGCAAAAGCTTTTCCCTGGCTACTTTCCGAAACACCTTTTTTGAATTTTACCAAAATTTCATTAGGCACGTATTTGTCGGCAGTTAACCGGCCAAAAGTGGCGCCGTCAGGTAATTGCTGATCGTTCTGGCCCAAGGTAGGAGTGTCTTTTAATTCTTTTGTGCAACTGGCTGCGATAATTGCGCTTGTAGCTATAATAGCTAATGACAATATCAGATTGCGTGATGTATTTTTCATATTTAAGGTTTTTGATTTTATATTAAAAATAACTTGTTTTAAAATAAATTCATTGAATTAGTTTGTCGTTTTCGAATTTTTTTGGGAGAAGTATATGCTTGTCTTGCTGGTCCTTTTTGCAACAATAGCTATGGAGCCGCTAACTTCTCATAATATCGCGGCGCAAAAAAAAATATTACAAGAACCATGATTCCAGAACGCCCTCATTTGGAGTTGTAATGAATTGATTCTAAACTATATGATAAAAATCAGTTTTTGAAAGATTTATTCTTTTTACTTTTGTCACTCTTTAACCCTACCGGTGAAAAAAATTATCGTCATATTACTGCTCAGCATTTATTCCCTCTCAACGTTGGGTTTAAATCTTAAAAGTTTTTATTGCTGCGGCAAATTAAAGTCTGTGTCGGTCGCGCTTTCACAGGAGGTATCAAAAAAATGTACAAAGGTTGATATCAGCAAAGATTGTTGCCAGACAAAATACCAGGTTGTAAAAGTAAAAGATACCCATGTTGTGGCGGATCATGTCAACAGCCCGGTAAAAAATTGTATTGAATTAAATTTATACTCCTCTTCTTTCGAAACCATTCATTTTCCGGTTCAAAAGAATTTAATTGAACACAAAACCAATGCTCCGCCTTTGATTCACGGAGTTCCTGCTTTTATCTTCAACTGCCTTTTCAGAATCTGATTTTTCTCCTTTCGGACAAAGCTTTTTTATAAGCTGATTCTACGTCCATACTTATTTCAATTATACAATAATTCTTTTTTCACTTCTATGATTTGGAAGCGAAAAGCAAATCATTCATAATGGTTCAGAAATTAATTGAACTCTCACTTCGCAACAGATATGTTGTTCTTGCCATAGCATTAGGGCTGTTTGTCTGGGGAATTTTTGCAGTGCAAAAAAATCCGGTTGATGCCATACCCGATCTTTCAGAAAACCAGGTAATTGTTTTTACAGAATGGAGCGGCCAAAGCCCGCAAATTATAGAAGACCAGATCACATTCCCGCTGGTGTCTAATCTTCAGGGAATACCGAAGGTAAAAAACATAAGAGCAACTTCTATGTTCGGGATGAGTTTCGTGTATGTCATCTTTGAAGATAATGTGGACATTTATTGGGCCAGAACCCGTGTTCTGGAAAGATTAAATTATGCGCAGCGATTGCTTCCGCAAGGCGTTACGCCTGCACTTGGCCCCGATGGTACAGGCGTTGGCCATATACTTTGGTACACGTTAGATGCTAAAAAATTAGACCTCGGAGAGCAAAGAGCTTTACAGGATTGGTACATCAAATTTGCCTTGCAAACCGTTCCGGGCGTTGCGGAAATAGCTTCCTTTGGCGGCTTTGAAAAGCAGTACCAGATTGTGGTTGATCCGTTAAAACTGCAATATTTCAATATCTCTCTGATGGATGTGATGAACAAAGTAAAAGCCAATAACAACGATGTGGGTGGAAGAAAATTTGAAATGAGCGACATGTCTTACATCATTCGCGGACTGGGTTATATAAAAAGTAAACAAGACATTGAAAACATTGGAATTGCTAACAACAATGGCATACCTGTTAGAGTAAAAGATATTGCTACAGTTCAGATGGGTGGCGATGAGCGGCTCGGGATATTTGATGAAAACGGCGAGGGAGAAGTAGTGGGAGGCATCGTCGTAATGCGTTATGGAGAAAATGCCGACAAAGTGATCAATGCGGTAAAAGCAAAAATGAAGGATGTGGAAAAAGGCTTACCGGAAGGCGTGCATTTCAAATTCGCGTACGACAGGAGTACATTAATCGAAGCGGCTATTGCAAATATCAAAGGGAAACTGATAGAAGAAATGATTGCTGTATCCCTCATCGTTTTGCTCTTTCTGTTTCATTGGCGCAGCGCTATCAACATTATTATTCAGATTCCAGTCACGATTGCCATCAGTTTTATTTTGCTGAATGCGCTTGGGCTTTCATCAAATATTATGTCGCTCACAGGAATCGCCTTGGCCATAGGAGTTATCGTTGATAACGGAATAATTATGTCGGAAAATGCGTACCATAATTTATCTCAATGGCAAAATGATCCTGCCAATAGAATCACTAATAACTTATCAGATGAAAAAAGTAGTTAAAAAATTAGAAGCATTTAAAATAGGTATTGTGCGGAAAGGGTTTAATACGAGCAGATCATCATCCCCGGATATGATACAAGATGCATCGCATGCTACTGCCAGTTCTAAAAATTTATTATCCTTTGGGTCGCGGCATTCTGAAATAATTTCAACGGGTGAAAACCAAACAGAATTCTGTTCAATTTTGTCAATTGCTTCAAGTCTTTCAGCAAGATTTAGAAAATATCTGTCAAATTTTTTCCTGAATATCACTTCTTTAAATTCCTGTAAAACGGGTTCTGAAATAACTAACCTTCCTACATCAAGTACAGCGTCTAAGGCTTTGGCATTAACTGAAGATAAAATTAATGCTGCGCTTATGAGCGAATTGGTGTCGAAAACAAAAAAGTTATTCCGCTTCATTCAGTATTTCTTCAAGTGCCTCTTCAGTAAGTCCGCGCTCTGCCATTTTACTGCGCAGTTCATCCAGGTATTTCAGAAAGTCTTCTTTCGAATAGGCGAAAAGTTCTTTTCCAATGTGTACGCTCACTTTGTTATTTATTGCAGTTCGTTTTTCCAAAGATGCTTCCCGCCAGGCCTTGGCAAGAAGGTCATCAACTTCAAGCACAATTTTGTCCATAAAAAATCATTTAAAACTATACTCAAATATACTGATTTTAACGGTCGGCTTCGTATTCTTTCAAAACCGGAAATTGTTTTACCCTGCCAATAAATTAAAATAAAAATGAAAAAAATTTTCAGAAAAATATTGCCCAAAAACAATTACTTAAAGATACCGAATGATGTAAGAATGCGTATCATTGAAAGTTCGTGTAAGCAGGTTTCAAGGGGTGTATTTTTTTCAACAGTAATTATTGTTGCTTCTTTCCTGCCAGTGTTCCTACTTACCGGTCAGGAAGGAAAATTATTTGGCCCTTTAGCTTATACAAAGACTTTCATCATTGCCGTTGATGCGATACTGGTTTTAACCCTTACCCCTGTGCTGATTTCCTTTTTCCTGAGAGGAAAATTTACACCTGAATCTTCCAATCCTATTAATAAAGGATTAGGCAAAATTTATGAACCGCTCATTCGCTGGTGTATCAAATGGCGCAAAACCACAATCGGTATCAACATTCTTGCGCTGCTGGTAAGCATTCCACTCATACTCAGTTTGGGCAAAGAATTCATGCCACCGTTGGATGAAGGATCCATCTTGTTTATGCCGGTTACCCTGCCTGATGTCTCTAATGCTGAAGTAAAAAGAATATTGCAAATCCAGGATAAAATTATTGCTTCTGTTCCTGAAGTGAAAAACGTTTTAGGCAAGGCAGGAAGAGCCAATACTGCCACCGATAATTCGCCGATTAGTATGATCGAAACTATTGTTTTATTGAAACCAATGGATCAATGGAGGCCGGGATTAAAGAAAGAAGACATTATAAATGAGCTCAACAGCAAATTGCAGATTCCCGGTGTGACCAATGGATGGACGCAGCCTATAATTAATCGCACCAATATGCTATCTACTGGCATCCGTACAGATGTCGGGGTAAAAATTTACGGACAAAATTTAGACACCATCTATGAATTTGCACAAAAAATAAAAAATGAATTGCAGGGAATAAACGGCGTTAAGGACTTGTATGTGGAACCGATTACCGGTGGAAAATATATTGACATAAAAATTAAAAGAGACGAAATAAGCCGTTATGGGTTGAGTGTAGATGATGTAAACGCCGTGGTACAAAGCGCTTTGGGTGGAATGAAACTTACGACAACTATTGAAGGCCGGCAACGCTTTTCGGTGAATGTCCGCTATGCCCAGGATTTCAGAAATAATATGGAAGCGTTAAAAAGCCTGCAGGTGCAAACCATGCAGTTTGGCCCTATTCCTTTACAGGCTGTGGCCGATGTTTCAATCACAGAAGGTCCGCCAATGATCAATTCTGAAAATGCCTTATTGCGCGGCACCGTTTTATTTAATGTAAGAGACAGGGATTTGGCAGGCACAGTGCAGGAAGCGCAGGAAAAATTGAACACAATGCTTACTAAATTACCCAAAGGTTATTTTATAGATTGGAGCGGCCAGTATGAAAATTTAATCAGCGGCGAAAAAACGATGAAGATCATTTTGCCGGTTGTATTGCTCATCATTTTCCTCTCAATGTATTTCGCATTTCATTCAGCAAGAGAAGCGCTGCTGAGTTTAATTTCAATACCGTTCGCTTTAATTGGCGGCGCTTTCATGATCTATTTCTGGGGAGTCAATTTATCCATAGCCGTAGCAGTGGGCTTCATTGCGCTGTTTGGTTTAGCGGTGGAAACAGGAATTGTAATGGTTATTTATCTGAATGATGCTATGGAACAATTAATCCAATTAAAAGGCAATTCACGCGAAACCATTACCCGTGCGGATTTGCGAGAATATGTAATAGCCGGCGCGGCAAAACGATTGCGGCCAAAAATAATGACCGTGTGTGTGATACTCTTTGGTTTGATCCCGATTCTGTGGAGTTCAGGAGTAGGAAGCGATATTATGAAACCTATTGTATTGCCAATGATTGGCGGCGTATTTACATCAGCTATTCATATTCTTTTGGTAACGCCTATTATCTTCTTAATAAGCAAAGAATATGAATTGAAAAAATACGGAAGAATTATAATGGCTGAAATAAAACATTAAAACTATGCGACGTTTAATAATTAAAATTCTCATTATTTGTCTGTTTACTGTCAATGCGTATGGACAAAAACAGATGCGCCTGGAGGATATATTTTCCATCATCCAAAAAAATCATCCTGAGATGAAAATGTATGATGCGCAAATCCGATCTCTCGATGAAGCGGCCAAAGGCGCTAAAAGCTGGATGCCGCCTGAGTTTGGAACTGGTTTTTTTATGACGCCTTACAATATAGGCCTTACAAAAGCTATGGGCTCTGAAAAAGGAATGGGTACTTATGTGGTTTCTGCTTCGCAAATGTTTCCCAACAAAAAAGAGCAAAATGCCAATGCATTATTCATGCAATCCATGTCTTCGGTTGATAAAGAAAATAAGCAATTCGCACTGAATGAACTGTATGCAGAAGCGAAGAAAAATTATTACGACTGGCTGGTTATTGAAAAGAAACAATCTGTGATTGATGAAAATGAAAAGCTGCTCAATTTTATGATAAAGAGCGCTGAGCTTCGATATAAAAATAATCTTGGACAGCTCAACGCATACTATAAAGCAAAAGCAGAGTTGGGAAAAATTGAAAACCAGCGTGTGGTATTGAGCAATGAAATCACGCAGAAGAAAATTTCGTTGAACACCTTAATGAATCGTGATAGGAATGAAAATTTTTCAATTGACACAAACTTTACTATCAAAAATTATCAACCGGTTGACAGCAATTATTTACTTCAGGCACGCAGTGATATCCGGGCTGCCGAACGGGAATTACAAACCAATCAGCTTCAATTGAACCTGGAAAAAACAAGACAATTACCCCAGTTCGGTTTGATGTATGAGCACATGTTTGGTTTTGGAAAATCACCAATGTTATTCTCTCTCGTAGCGACTGTAAAGATTCCATTGGCCCCCTGGTCGTCAGGAAGTTATAAAGCCAATATTGAAAGCCTCAAATGGAAAGCGCAATCTATCGAAGCGAAAAAACAAATGATAATCAACCAGGCTTCCGGTGAAGCCAATGGACTTCTTTCTTCCATTAACAGTAAGAAAAAACAACTGCAATTATTTGAAGGAAATATCATTCCGGCACTACGAAGAAATTATCAAACGATGCAGTTGGCGTATGAACAGAATACCGGCGAGCTGTTTGAGCTATTTGATGCGTGGCAAACGTTGAATATGACTCAACTTGATTACCTGGATCAGTTGCAGGAATTATTAGACCTGCAGGTAGAGATGGATAAAATATTGGAAATAAATTAATGCAATAGGCAAGGGGCAATAGGCAATAGGCAATGAGCAATAGGCAATGGTCAAATTTTTTAAACTAATTAAATTAATCATGATGAAAATCAACGATAATAAATTGGCAATTGTCAAACGGCAATTTCGAAGCAACCGCGTTTTGCTTTTGCTAATTGCTGTTTGCTTATTGCTTCTTTTTAATAGCTGTAAAAATAAATCCGGAAATGTTGAAACGTCTGTCACTAACAGTACGGAAATATACACATGCCCGATGCACCCTCAGATAATAAGGCATGAGCCTGGCAATTGTCCGATTTGCGGAATGCCGCTGGTGAAAAAAGAAAATGTAAGCAGAGAGTTTTCTGAAGTGGACCTTTCTACTTTGTTGCAAGGTGATAACAACACGGTGGTTTCTTCTATCCCTGTTACCACGATGCAGTTTGCAAATGAGCAGATTCAATTAGAAGCGTTGGGAAGTGTAGCGTATGATACCAGGTTTATGAAAACGATATCAGCAAGGGTTTCAGGAAGAATTGAAAAACTGTACATCAAATACCGTTTTCAGCCGATCCATAAAGGCGATAAGGTCATGGATATTTATAGTCCCGAACTGCTTACCGGGCAGCAAAATCTTTTATTTCTGATAAAGAACGATCCCGCAAATACACCATTGATCAATGCAGCAAAACAAAAATTGTTGTTGCTCGGAATGACCAATAGCCAATTGCAAAAAATAATTTCTACGGGCAAGTCGATTCCCTTCGTTACCGTTTATAGCAGCTATACAGGTCACGTGCACGAGGCGGGAAATATGAACAGCACCTCTCAGCAAATGATTCCAATAAATGTAACCGATGAATTATCCATAAAAGAAGGCATGTACGTAGAAAAAGAACAGCCCGTATTCCAGGTGAATAACATGGATAATGTTTGGGTGAATCTGAATTTTTTTCCGGGAGAAAATTCTTTAATAAAAGTGGGTTTACCGGTAACTATCATACCGGAAACGGCGCCTGATAAAAAGATTTTGTCGAGGATCGGATTTGTAGAACCTTTTTATAAAAATAATTCTAAAACATTATCAGCACGGGTTTACCTGGATAATTCAAAGTTAATGATACCGGTAGGAAGCCAGGTGAAGGCAACCGTAAATATCAACACAAAATTTGATAATTGGCTGCCCAAAGAATCGGTACTTTCCCTCGGTTTAAATAAAATTGTTTTTGTTAAGAATGGCGGTGTTTTTAAAGCGCAGCCTGTAAGTACGGGCATCACTGCTGATAATTTAATTCAGATAATTGATGGTTTGAATCCGAAGGATAGCGTAGCAGTAAATGCACAATTTTTAATAGATAGTGAGGGGTTTATTAGGGTGAACCAATAGGCAATAGGCAATAGGCAATAGGCAATTGGCAATGGAGGAATAATCAAATCTTACAACAAATTATAAAAACAAAACCGATAAGATGGGCTATAAGAAAATAAATGAAACCAAGGTGTATAAGTTGGCTTTTGAACTCGCGATGAAAGTTTATGAAATTTCCAAAAGGTTTCCGAAAGAAGAAATATATTCTCTTACCGACCAGGTAAGAAGATCGAGCAGAAGTGTTTGCTCATCTCTGGCAGAAGCTCATAGAAAAAGATTGTATCCCGCTCATTTTATTTCAAAGGTATCTGATTCAGATATGGAAAATGCTGAAACTCAAACCTGGCTGGAATTTGCGCTGGCTTGTAAATTATATAACCCAAAATGAACACGATGAACTTTTGAATTTAACAGAAGAAACTGGCCGGTTGCTGAGCCATATGATTCATAATCCGGAAAAGTATAGATAGCAATGGGCAATGAGCAATGAGCAATGGGCAATTAGCAATCGGCAATCCGCAATCAGCAATGAAGGAGAGCAAGAAGCAAGAATAAGAAACAAGAATAAGAAATAAGAGAAGAGAGAAAAATAAATAATCAAAATAAAAAATTTTAGTGATGAATTACAAAAATATAAAGCGTATTTTTTTTAGGGTTTTAAATCGCCCGTCGCTAATCAGAAATTTGAAATTAAATTGGAAACGACCAATTTCCAATTGCCCTTTGCTTATTGCTAATTGGAAATTGCCTTTTGCTAATTGCCAATTGCCCTTTGCCAGTTGGAAATTGACAATTGCCTTTTGCCTATTGTTAATTGCTTCCTGCCAAAATAAAACGCAAACAACAGCCGTTGACCCTGATGTTTATTACACTTGTTCAATGGATCCGCAAGTGATAGAATCCAAGCCTGGCAAGTGCCCTATCTGCCACATGGAGCTTACGCCGGTTAAGAAAAGTGCCCAACAGGAAAATAACGATGAGCTCGCGCTTAGTCCCGAACAAATGCGCCTGGGAAATATACAGGTGGATACCATGCGCAATGCATTCGTGGGTAATCAAATGATTTTAACGGGCACATTGAATTTTGACCAAACGAAAATAAATGATGTCAGCGCCAGGGTGAGCGGGCGTATTGAGAAATTGTTTTTCAAAAAGACAGGCGATTATGTTACCAAAGGTGCGCCGCTTTACGAAATTTATAGTGAAGAATTAAATAATGCAAAGCAGGAATATTTGTTGGCCTTGCAAAAGAAACAAACGCTCGGAAATTCAATTATTAATTTCGATGATGTAATTGCCGCCGCCAAAAACAAATTAATGCTTTGGGGAATGAGTGAGCAACAGATAAATAATTTAAACAAGAGTTCATTAAATACCCGAACTACTTTTTTCAGCACCGCTTCGGGATACATTACCCAATTGGATTTGCAGGAAGGTGATTACGTGTCCGAAGGCGGAAGCATTGTAAAACTCGCCGGCCTTTCCACGCTTTGGGTAGAAGCACAGATGTATGCCACACAACTTTCGCAGATAAATAATGCAAAAGACGTGATGGTGGAGATACCTGATATTCCGGAAAAAAAGATTCCGGGAAAAATTACATTTCAAAATCCGGAATTAAATACGGCAGCAAGAATTAACCTGATAAGAATCAGCATTCCCAATAAAGACAACCAGCTTAAACCGGGCATGTCGGCATACATCACCGTAAAAACAGGTGGTTCCAATGCACTTTTTCTGCCGTCAGATGCTGTGTTGAGAGATGGTAAAATGGCAATGGTGTGGCTACAAACCGCACAAAATAAATTCAAAAGTGTAATGGTAGAAACCGGCGTGGAAAGCGGAAACATGATTGAAATAAAGTCCGGTATCCATCAAAATGATGAAGTAGTAATATCGGGCGCTTATCTTCTACAAAGTGAATATATTTTCAGAAAAGGCGCTAATCCAATGGCTGGTATGGATATGGGCGATATGAAAATGTAATAACTGAAAAATTCTGACAGTTTCTTTTTAAACAATTATATCTCAAAACCAGGCACAGCTTTATTGGCTTTTAAAATTATGATAACTAAAATAAAATCTACCTTTGTAATTATTTAATGAAAAAAATTAAATCCATACAACTAAAATCGGCTTTCCTGTTGACCGTATTCTCTTTGAATACGATTATCGGATTTGCATGCGCTGTTGGGCTGGATATGGGTTTTAATTCTCATCATCACCGACAAGAAGCGGTGGAGGCTGCTGTTCATGTTCACTCAGATGGCAAAGAACATCATCATAACCATAAAGCTCAAGAACACCATGATGAAAGCGTAAGAGATAATCACCATGCCAATGATAAAGACAATTGTTGTAATGGTGGAGTAATAAAATTTCAACAAGTTGACAAGAATGTTGCAGCTTCTTTTGGTTTAATCAATCCTGTAGTTTTTAGTTCTTTCCTCGCTTCCTTTTACGATAATAACATATTCTCCTCTAATAATAGGATTTCAACTATTAATGATTTTGTCCGAAGACATCATCGTCCTCCGATACCGGACATCCGCATAGCCATACAGAGTTTTCAAATATGATTTTTGTTTAGATTTTCCTTTACCAGGCATTGTTATGCCTTGCCACTATTTATTCTAAACATTTAATCAAGCAAAATGAAAAATATACTTTTAGCAATTACTTTTATTGCTCTCGTTTTTATACAAAAATCCTATTCGCAGGAAACCACCAACCAGCCGCAATTATCGCAATTACTCAATTCATATTACCAGGTTAAAGATGCTTTAATAAGCGGTAATTCCAACACAGCAGCCGTTCACGCGCAGGCATTTTTAAAAGCTACCAATGGCATCAGCAACCGCACCATTTCTGAAGGAAGCCGCAATGCGCTGGTGAAAGATGCCGGTGTGATTTCTGAAAGCAAAGACCTTAAAAAACAACGCGAGATTTTTGCGAATTTTTCTACCAATATGTATGCATTGGCCACGTCCTTAAAGCTTACGTCAGAGCCAATTTATTATCAATATTGCCCGATGAAAAAATCATATTGGTTAAGCCCTGATAAGACAATTAAAAATCCTTATTACGGAAGCGCTATGCTCACCTGCGGCAAGGTTACGGAAACAATACAATAAGCGCGGTTTTACAGTAAACAGGCAAATATTTAAATTTTAAATTTTAAAGATGAAAAAAATAGTTTTAGCTATCGTAATGGGCGCCATAACATTAATGTCGTGCAACAGCGGCAATAATAAAGATTCCGCAACAGTTAAAATGAATCATATTTCTGCCCATACTAATGGTTATGTAAGCCCTTTTACTTCAAATGTAAACGGAATCTTACATATCTACATTCATATGAAAAACGCCTTCGTGAATGACGATGGAAAGGCCGCAGCCGATGCTGGCAATGAGATGGTAAAAGTATTGAACAACTTTGATAAAAGTGTATTCAAAGACGATGACAGAAAACAGTTCGAAGATATTACAGATGATATGAAAGAAAATGCAGAGCATATAGGAGTGAACGCGGATAATATCAAACACCAGCGCGAGCATTTTGATATGCTGAGTAAAGACATGTACGACCTGGTAAAGAAATTTACCGCCGGAGAACCAATTTATGTAGATTATTGCCCTATGTATAATGATAATAAAGGGGCAATCTGGCTCAGTGAAACAAAAGAGATTAAAAATCCTTACTTCGGCAAAGACATGAATACTTGCGGTTCTGTAAAAGAAGAACTAAAATAAAAAAGCATGAGCCGGATAAAAAAAATTCTTCTGGCAGCATTGATTGTTTTTATTGCAATTCAATTTATTCGGCCTGCCCGTAATGAAAGCGGGCAGCCAGTGCCCACCGACATTTCAAAAATAGATTCTGTACCAGGAAATGTGCAGGCCATTTTAAAAACATCCTGTTATGATTGCCACAGCAACCACACCAATTACCCCTGGTATTCGAATATTCAACCGGCGGGATGGTGGCTCGCATCTCATATAAAAGAGGGAAAAGCAGAATTGAATTTCAGTGAGTTTGGCCAATATTCAATCCGCAGGCAAAGAAGCAAATTATTTGCTATTGCAAAAAGCATTGAAGATGGCACCATGCCATTGCCTTCATACGCTTTAGTTCATTCCAACTCAAGGCTTACGACTCATGAAAAGGCATTGCTGATTAACTGGGCAAATAAAACAAAAGACAGTCTTTCATTAAAAAATTAAAGCCATGTTGAAACAAATTGGAAAAGGAATTGTAAGCGTTTTAAAAGCATTATTTATTTCTAAAAAGAAATGTTGCCAATAACAGTAAATCAATAAATAATGATAAAAACCATTTTGCTTGTCCTGATGCTTTTTACTTCTGTACTCGCACAGGCGCAGCACGATATGAAAAATATGCCGGGCACGAAAATGCTTTCGCATCCATCATCAGAGAAATCAGTGGCAAAAGATACCATTCCCTCTGCAGTGCATGACATGCAAATGCACGGAGAAGGTGATACAACAAATTCATACCTGCAACAATCTTTTGAAAAAGTAAATTTATCTCCTGGCAAAACCGTCCGCTACGATCTGTATGTAAGAGATACGATTGTAAATTATACCGGTAAAAATAAACATGCCATTGCGGTTAATGGCAGCATACCGATGCCCACTTTATATTTTACCGAAGGAGATACTGCTGAGATTTATTTGCATAATGAATTAAGCACCGAAACTTCATTACACTGGCATGGAGTGTTTTTGCCAAATCGTTTTGACGGCGTTCCGAATTTAACTACGGCGCCCATATCGCCGGGTACTACTCATCTTTACAAATTTGCAGTCGTGCAAAATGGCACCTACTGGTATCACTCTCACAGCACTTTCCAGGAACAGTTGGGTATGAATGGCGCGCTAATCTTCAGAAAAAGAGAGGAACCGCCGATGAAAGAATATACGCTCGTCCTGTCTGAATGGACGGATGAAAAGCCGCATGAAATACAACGCCGTTTACGAACAGCAAACGACTGGTATGCCATTGAAAAAGGAAGCACGCAGAGCTATGCGGAAGCGATTTCAAAAGGATATTTTTCAACCAAAATTATTAATGAATGGAAGCGGATGAAGGCGATGGATGTGAGTGATATTTACTACGACAGGTTTCTTGCAAATGGAAAACCGGAAAATGAAGCGCCTGAATTTAAAGCAGGTGATAAAGTAAAACTGCACATCGTCAACGCAGGCACATCCACTTATTTTTGGCTACAATTTGCAGGAGGCAAATTAACGGTCGTTGGCAATGATGGAAACGATGTGGAGCCGGTGCAGGTAGACCGGTTAATGATTGCGGTTGCTGAAACCTATGATGTAGTTGTAACGATTCCCAAAAACATGAGCTATGAGTTCAGAGCCACCTCTGAAGACCGTACAAAAGCCGCTTCTCTCTGGCTGGGAAGCGGCATGAAAATGAAAGCGCCTGTGTTGCCCCATTTAAAATATTTCGAAGGAATGAAGATGATGAACGACATGATGAAGATGAATGGCGATATGAAGGATATGGGCATGAACATGAGTTTGCAGCAGATGGATATGAATAATGTGATGTACCCGGAAATAACCGGTTATGGAAAGAAAGATGTCCTGGGCGAAATGAAAGAAATGAAGGTGGATGCAACGCATCAGCATGATATGAATGACATGCAAAAAGTGGACAGTGTCGAAACAAAAACACATGACATGCCGGGGATGGATATGCCACCGTCGGGCGATATCGTTACCCTTAATTATGCCATGCTGCGTTCCACGGTAAAGACGACTTTGCCTGATGCGCCGACAAAAGAATTACATTTTGTGCTGGAAGGAAATATGAACCGGTATATCTGGACAATCAACAATAAAACCGTAAATGAAACAGACAGGATATTAATAAAAAAAGGAGAAAATGTGCGTATCATTCTTACTAATAATTCAATGATGCGGCATCCTATGCACCTGCACGGCCACGACTTTAGAGTATTGAACGGCCAGGGTGATTATGCGCCTTTAAAAAACGTGATTGATATTATGCCAATGGAAACGGATACATTGGTTTTCGCTGCTACGGAAAGCGGCGACTGGTTTTTCCACTGTCATATTTTATACCACATGATGGCAGGCATGGGAAGAGTATTCAGTTATGAAAACTCACCTGTAAATCCAGAATTGCCTGATAAGAGAATGGCCAATAAAATGTTTAAAAAAGACAACCGAATGTTCCTTCCAACGGCTTCGATTGTCGTGGAAAGCAATGGCAGCGATGGCGCTTTCAGGATAGCAGGCAACAGGTATGAATTACAAGGTTTATGGCATTGGGGGGTAACACCGGAAAAAGGCCATGAAGCAGAGCTGAATTTTGGACGTTATTTGGGAAAGATGCAGTGGCTATTTCCTTATGTAGGATTTGATTATCATTATGCAAAAGTGGGTGACAAAATAGAAAAGAACGCATTCGGGCAGGTAAGCAATAAAAATAACCGTAAAACATTTGTCGCCGGTGTTCAATACACCTTGCCTATGCTGTTGGTAGCGGATGCCAGAGTTGATTTAGACGGAAAATTTCTTTTTCAAATAGGCCGGGAAGATGTGCCCATATCGCGCCATTTGCGCTTCAACTTTGAGGTAAACACCGATAAGGAATATACACTAGGATTGAAATACATTCTTAGAAAATGGTTTGCTTTATCCACGCATTACGACAGCGATATGGGTTGGGGCGCAGGAGTTACGGTCATTTATTAATTTTCATTTATTAAAGAACAACATACCATCAATTAAACATTAATTATGGAAAGTCATCAACATCATTCAGGCCAGCAGATTCCGGCTGAAAAGAAAATGGAGGATGAAAGGGTTAAAATGGATGATATAAAAATGGACCATTCAAAAATGCATCGTAATGCAAATCCTCCTATGGGAATGCATGGCCATGACCATCATGCGATGATGATCGACGATTTTAAGAGAAGGTTTTTTATCACTTTAATCCTTACCATCCCAATAATGCTGCTGTCGCCTATGATACAGCATTGGCTGGGCATCGACTGGAAATTTACCGGCTCCGCTTATATTTTATTTATTCTTTCGACCATTGTGTATGTATATGGCGGATGGCCTTTTTTAAAAGGCTGGTACCAGGAAATGAGACACTGGAAACCGGGGATGATGACCTTGATTGGTTTTGCTATATCGGTCGCTTATATTTATAGTTCTGCCACAGTTTTTGGACTGGAAGGGATGGATTTCTTTTGGGAACTGGCGACTTTAATCTTGATCATGCTTCTGGGGCATTGGATAGAGATGAAATCAGTTGCAGGCGCTTCAAAAGAATTGGAACTGCTGGTGCAATTAATGCCTGCAGACGCGCATTTAATTTCCGGAAAAGACGTTACAGATGTAAAGACAGAAACGCTTAAAGAAAATGACGTTATTCTTATAAAGCCCGGCGAAAAAGTAGCCGCAGATGGCACTATTGAAGAGGGAGAAAGTTATTTGAATGAAAGTATGCTCACAGGTGAATCGAAGCCGGTTAAAAAAGCAAAAGGCGATCAATTAATTGCAGGTTCTATTAACGGCAATGGCTCATTAAAAGTAAGAGTTGCCCATGGCGCAATAGACTCTTATCTATCGCAAGTAGTTAAATTGGTTAAGGATGCACAGGATGCAAAATCCAACACACAATTACTGGCCGACAAAGCAGCGCAATGGCTTACGGGTATTGCTATTCTGGCTGGCGTGGCCACTTTTGTATATTGGTATGTGGATGGAAAAACGTTAGCCTTTGCCATGGAACGGATGGTGACGGTAATTGTAATTTGTTGCCCACATGCCTTAGGTTTGGCAGTGCCATTAGTGGTTGCCAAATCAACAGCGCTTTCGGCGAAGAATGGTTTGTTGATTAAAAACAGAACCGCTTTCGAGAACAGCCGGAAAATAACCACATTGGTTTTTGATAAAACAGGCACATTAACCATTGGCAAATTTGAAGTCTCAAAAGTGGTTTCTCTACAAAATGGCCTATCAGAAAATGAATTGATACGCATTGCATCTGCATTGGAACAAAATTCTGAACATCCCATTGCAACAGGCATTATGCAGAAAGTAAAAGATTTAAAGCTGGCTATTCCTGGAACCAGCGATTTTAATGCGATAACCGGGAAAGGCGTGGAAGCAATGGTAGAAGGGAAAAAAGTGAAAGTAGTAAGTCCCGGCTTTTTGAAAGAAAATAATATACCCTTGCCTTCTAACTATAAAACTGATGCAGCGGAAACGGTTGTTTTTGTACTTATTGATGATGAATTGGCGGGATATATTGCTTTATCAGATGAAATACGCCCTGAATCCTTGGAAGCCATCCATGAATTAAGAAAGAATCACATCAAATCCATCCTGTTAACCGGAGATAACAAGGCAGTCGCTGAAACAGTAAGCAAAACATTGGGAATGGACAGTTATATCGCCGAAGTATTGCCACATCAAAAATTAGAAAAAATAAAAGAGCTGCAAAGTAAGGGCGAATTCGTTGCAATGACAGGCGACGGCGTAAATGATGCTCCTGCATTAGCCCAGGCTGATATTGGAATAGCGGTAGGAAGCGGAAGCGATATAGCAGCAGAAACAGCGGGAATTGTTTTGGTAAACAGCAATCCAAAAGACATTGTCAACCTGATTTTATTCGGCAAAGCCACCTATCGCAAAATGGTACAAAACCTAATGTGGGCAACAGGTTATAACGTTGTTGCGCTTCCATTGGCAGCAGGAATTTTGTATAGCAAAGGTGTGCTATTAAGTCCGGCTGCAGGTGCAGTGTTAATGAGCATCAGTACAATAGTTGTGGCGATAAATGCAAGTAGGTTAAAAATCAAAAAATAGTTCTGTCCAACTGAGTACATGGGGTCATCAAATAATTTATAGGATTACTTCTTTAATAATCTTTTTTGTTCCGGTAAAACAACAAATAACACCGATTCCTGTTTTATTTTTAAAATCCGGAACACTGAATCGGGAAAAGGAAACATAAGCAGGTATGTGAAATTTTTAAAAACAAACCCTTTCCATAATTTCGATGCATGAAATCTTTGCTACTGTTTATCTTTCTATACCTCTGCTGTACAACACAGGCATCTGCACAACAGTATGAAAATTTTGTTTTTAACCCCCGGAAATACATTTGCCATAAAGCAACAGGTACTATCACCGTTGATGGTTTGATGAATGAACCTGATTGGCAACAACAGGAATGGACAGAAGATTTTGTAGATATCGAAGGCCACACCCGGCCGCGTCCATTGCAGGATACGAGAGTGAAAATGCTTTGGGATGAGAATTATTTGTATGTGTTTGCCCGCCTGGAAGAAAAGGATATCTGGGCTGCGCTCACTAAGCGGGATACCATCATTTTCCATGAAAATGATTTTGAAGTTTTCATTGACCCTGATGGCGATACCCATCTTTATTATGAATTTGAAATAAATGCGCGGAATACCGGGTGGGACCTCCTTCTCACAAAACCTTACCGCGATGGCGGTCTTCCCATAACCGGGTGGGATATAGCCGGATTACAATCCGCAACTCATATTGAAGGAACCTTGAACGATCCCTCCGATACGGATCAATATTGGAATGTAGAATTGGCTTTTCCACTGTCAAGTCTTGCTGAAGCGGTGCCAGGCAGAAGAAAGCCAACAGAGGGCGACCAGTGGCGAATTAATTTCAGCAGGGTTAACTGGCAGACGGAGAAAAACGGACAAGGCTATCGGAAAAAAATAAACCCGGAAACAGGAAGAGCCTATCCTGAATATAACTGGGTGTGGACGGACCAGGGGAAAATAAATATGCATCAACCTGAAACCTGGGGCTATCTGCAGTTTACCAACGAGCCCGCCGGAACGAAAGTCGCTTTCCATTATAAAGAAGAAGAAGCCATAAAGTGGAAGCTGCGTCAATTATATTACGATCAGAAGAAGTTCTTTGTCCGGAAACACCGGTATAACCGGAAAGTACATCAAAAAAATTGTAAGATCAGCGTAAATCCATTGGGCTTTCTGATAAGCTATGACAGCGGTTACGGCACATGGAATATAAAAGAAGATGGAAAAATCTGGAGATCAAAGTAAGGTATTAAGCCGTTTTATTTGCTTTATTTCGCACGTCACGATTCATATCCTAGACTTATGCATGAGATTGCCGCGGCGCAAAAAAAGATTTACTATAAGAAATATAATTTCAGACTGGGCCTTACAATGCCGGTTTGAATGGACTGTTCTCATAAAAGAAAAGCATCAGCTTACATCATTGCTCTCGCGAGCTTAAGAAATGGTAGTTTTAATTATCTTAGCCAATACAAATTTTAAACTTCCCCGAAAAATAATTTTCATAATTTAAACAACCAAACCGGTATATGAATAATCAAAACAAGCCCAGGAGGCAGTTTTTAAAAAATTCGGTTAAAGCCTCTGGTTTAATGATCATGTCTCCTTTGATTCCTAAAATATCCCTCGCAACAACTGCAGAAAAACAACAGGAAATAATTACGGCTCCCAATCGCATAAAATTTGCGGTAATAAATATAAACCATTCACATATTTATGGAATGGTGAATGCCATTAAAAGAGGCGGTGGCCAATTAGTAGCGTTGTATGCCAAAGAACCCGATTTAACTGCTGCATTTTTAAAAGCCTTTCCCGAAGCGAAACTCGCGAAAAGCGAAAATGAAATTTTAGAAGATCCTGCCATTCAATTGGTGTTAAGTTCAGGCATACCCGATGAAAGAGCGCCCTTAGGTATTCGCGTGATGCAGCATGGCAAAGATTATTTAAGCGATAAGCCGGGTATCACCTCTTTGGAACAAATGGCGGAAGTAAAAAGAGTTCAAAAAGAAACAAAGCGCATCTACTCTATTATGTATAGCGAGCGTTTTGAAAACAAGGCGACGGAAAAAGCAAGCCAGTTGGTAAAGACGGGCATCATCGGGCCGGTAATTCAAACGGTAAACCTGGCACCGCATAGAATCGGCAAGGTGAGGCCCGATTGGTTTTGGGATAAAAAAAGATATGGTGGTATTCTTACAGACATTGGTTCTCATCAATTTGATCAGTATTTACATTTTACCGGCACTACCGAAGCGCAGGTCTTAATGTCGCAGGTGGGAAATGTTCATCATCCGGACAAACCTTTATTTGAAGATTTTGGTGATGTAATGTTAAGCGGCAATGGCGGTACCGGTTATATCAGGGTTGACTGGTTTACACCAGACGCCTTAGATACCTGGGGTGACGGAAGGCTGACCATATTGGGAACGGATGGATATATCGAGGTAAGAAAAAACACGGATATACTTTCCGGAAATAAAGGTGGCAATCAATTATACCTGGCAAATAATAAAGAAATGCTACACATAGATTGCAACGATGTGGTATTGCCGTTCGGTCCTTTATTTGTGGATGATGTTGTCAACAGAACTGAAACCGCCATGACGCAGGCACATTGTTTTCTGGCAACCGAATTGGCATTGAAAGCACAAAAAAATGCACGGATGATGAACCTGAAGAAATAAAGCTCCCTATTGGCGGGTCTCTTAGTCTCCTGCAAGGGACCCGGAGTGGAATAAACTATATCTTTCAAGACGTCGTGACCCCAATAAAAGACTCAGCTAAGGCAGAAGACACGCTCACTTCTGCAGCATGCAAACTTTCTCTGTGTCTCCGTGTGTTCGTGATAAAAATCCATCTTATTTACCCGTTTATTGTCGCCGGTAAAAATTACCACCTCATTTGCCGACATAAACTTATCTTTTACCGATAATATTTTCGGATAAGCCTAAATACGCTTTTACGCAAAAGGCTACCTCATTAATTTTGCCTCATCAATTAAATAAAGAATATGAACCAGAATGATATGAATTCGGAGCACCAGCGAAATATAGAAATTGAAAGGAAGATAAATCAATCAAGAATCAGCGGGGGCGTTTTCTTATTGTTAATAGGTGTTTTATTACTTGCTTATAAAATGGGTGCGCCCATTCCCGGCTGGGTATTTACATGGCCGATGCTTCTGATAGCCATTGGCTTATTTATCGGGGTGAAAAGCAGGTTTCATAATCCCGGCTCTTTAATCATGATCTTGATAGGAGGCATTTTCTTTATTGACCAATCGGTTCCGGGAGTGAACCTGCAAAATTATATCGCTCCTATCATTTTAATCTGCCTCGGCGTGCTGTTTATTGTGAAGCCGAAACACCAGCCCTGCACGCGTCACCGGAGAATGCGCATACAAAGAAACCAATGGCGGCGAAATCAGTTTGATATGCCACCGGCAACGCCTGAAACTCCTTTTGAATCGCAAAGCAGGAGTGCAGAAAACAACGAGCAATATCTTGACGTAAATGCCATATTAGGCGGTGTAAAGAAAAATGTTCAGTCAAAAAATTTTAAAGGAGGTGAGATTGTGTGTTTTATGGGAGGCGCCGAAATCAGTTTTATGCAGGCTGATATTCAGCAACCGGTAATCCTGGAAGTAAACACCGTTTTTGGAGGCACCAAATTAATCATTCCGGGAAATTGGGAAGTGCAAACAGAAGTAGCTGCGGTATTTGGCGGCGTGGAAGACAAACGCAATTTTCAAAACCAGAATCCGGACAGCAATAAGAAAATTATTCTGAAAGGTTCATGCCTGTTTGGCGGAGTGGAAATCAACAATTATTAATACAATCAATTCTTCAACCTTAAACCCTGATTTTATGAAATGGTACCTTGCAAAACTCGTTTTCAGAATTATCTGCGGCGAAGGAAATCATACTCCGCAATTTGATGAGCAACTCCGGCTTCTTTATGCCGAAAATGAGATGCATGCCTTTCAAAAGGCCCGGATACTTGGCGATTCAGAAGAGGACAATTTTTTAAATAATGAACAAAAGCCGGTTCACTGGAAATTTATTGACGTTTCTGAAATACATGCGCTAAATGAACTGATAGATGGCGCTGAAATTTATTCACGCATCAATGAAGAAGAGGATGCCGATGAATACGTTACCATCACCAAAAGGCGCGCTAAATATCTTCATGAAAGATGCCTCGAAAATACTTTTGAAATGATATAAAGTTGTACGCTTGAAGTCGATCTTATCTGAAAAAAATTTACGGGTATTTTTTGCTGCATGGTGGTCGCTCTGCCTGGTGATCCAGTTTTTTGTATTGAAACAATTAAATATCGATGATAAGCACGCAGCTACTGATACCATTGTTTGTATTGTTTTGCTCGCGGCCGGAAACATTTTTATCAGCAACAATCTGAAGTATTATTTGCCGAGGAGGGAAAAATACTGGTACATCATTGTGATTAGCGTTACGGTGGGGCTTTTCTGGTATCTTGCCCAGCGTGGGATTTTATACCTGGTGTTGCAGAGCGGCGACCCCTACAACCAGTTCATCCGCGATACAGGACTTATAAGATTTGGCGCCGGATTTTTATTGTTAAGCACAATTAGCATGTTCAGTCTTATGTGGTACGGCCAGCAGGAATACACGGAAATGATTAACAGGAAAACAGAAACGGAAAAGTTATCCAGGGAGGCGGAGCTGTATAAGCTCAGGAGCCAGTTTCAGCCTCACTTCCTTTTCAACAGCCTTAATTCCATCAGTGCCCTTATAGGCTCGAACCCTGAAAAAGCAAGGCACATGATTTACCAGCTCAGTGATTTTTTGCGTGGCACACTTCGGCAGGAAGAGCATCAATGGATTCCGCTGGAACTGGAAATGCAATACCTGCGCCTGTACCTCGACATTGAAAAAGTGCGCTTTGGGCACAGGTTGCAAACGGAAACTAAAATACTTGAAGAGGCATTACATTTACAATTGCCCGCCCTGATATTGCAGCCGGTGGTTGAAAATGCGATTAAATACGGATTGTACGACACCACAGGCGAAGTGTTGATTAAAATTGAAGCAGAAAAGAACGACGCTAACCTGAAAGTGATTGTTCAAAATCCTTTTGATCCGGAAACCACAGACCCGGCAAAGGGCACCGGGTTTGGGCTTCGGTCTATTCAGCGGCGATTGTTTCTGTTGTTTGCAAGAAACGATCTTTTAAAAACCACTACACAGCAAAATATTTTCACTACCACTATTATCATCCCGCAAACTTTAACTGTTAGCGAAAGAAAATAGAAAATGAAAAAGATGAAAAC
Organism: Ginsengibacter sp.; assembly: GCA_051954975.1. GTDB lineage: Bacteria > Bacteroidota > Bacteroidia > Chitinophagales > Chitinophagaceae > Ginsengibacter. Next base: position 25,044 of record JBQCHE010000008.1, read on the forward strand.
AATTATTATAGACGACGAGCCGCTGGCAAGAAATATCGTCAAGGAATATCTTCAAAATTTTACGGAGCTTGAATTGGTTGCGGAATGCAATGATGGCTTTGAAGGCATAAAAGCAATTCAGCAATATCAGCCGGATTTAATTTTCCTGGATATCCAGATGCCGAAAATTAATGGTTTTGAAATGCTGGAGCTTATTGAAAATCCGCCCGCTGTTATTTTCACCACGGCCTTTGATGAATATGCCATCAAGGCTTTTGAATCGAATGCCGTTGATTATTTATTAAAACCCTTCAGCAAGGAAAGGTTTGACAAAGCGGTTCAAAAATTTCAGTTGCAGCAAAATAATACCGTCCTGGAGAAGACACTTGAAGCAGCAGCGGAATCGCCTCTTCAGCAAGATCGCGTGGTGGTAAAAGATGGAAGTAAAATTAAAATCATCCCGGTTCACCAGATTCATTTTTTGGAGGCTGCTGATGATTATGTCAAGATTGTGAGCAAGGATGGCAACTTTTTAAAGAAGCGCACCATGGCTTTCTTCGAAAAATCGCTCAGCCAGCATCGGTTTGCGCGCGTGCATCGCTCCTATATTGTAAACACGCAATTAATCACACGCATCGATGCGTATGAAAAAGACAGCCATCTGGTATTGCTGTCAACAGGAGAAAAAATTCCGGTAAGCAAAGCCGGCTATTCCAGGCTGAAAGAAATGCTGGGCATTTAATTAATTAATCAAAAAAAAATTAAGAGAATTTGTTGCTTTACTGTTCCACGATTGTCATATTGAGCCCGTCATATTGAACTTGTCGAAATTTCGATAGGATCAATGTGACAGATTTATTCAGCGATTGTCACATTGAGCTGTCGAAATGGACAATCGCTGAATAAATCCACTGGAACCTAAGGTTTCAAAATAAATTTAGCATTCACGTTAGAAGAAACTTCTATTTTTTCGAAATCAATCTGCGGAAGGGCTTGCGCTGAATCGCTGGCTTCATACAAATTTACTTTTGCCTGCCTTGCCAATGGACGGATGGGATATACTTCATTGTCTGAAATAAAAATAGCCGGCCCAATGCCTTGTTGCAAAGGCTTTGTAAGCGCTATTGCCCTCAACTTCGCATTTTCAATTGCCTTAGTGCGCATGACATTTTTCATTTCTTCCATCTTAGAATAATCAACATGGTCAATGGAGCTATTGGAAATGCCCAAATCTTCCAGCTTGATAAAAACTTTGGTGGCCGTAACCGCGTCCTTCACTTTGAGCATGTAATCTTTGGATTTCATAATATCCTTGCTCTTCAAAAAATAGGTTTTAAAATTACTTGACAGATCGCTGGTGGTAAGGTCTTTCTCCACGTCAATTCCCATTGCTTTTAAAGCGTCAAACATTTTTCTTTCCAGTTCTTCCACAGAAGTCTTGTTTTTTGTATCCTTTTCTGAAATATTTATTGCAATGAAAATTTCATCCGGCGTTACCATAGTATCCGCACTGCCTGCTACCTCAACATAAGGCTGATCGATAAAAGATTTCATCTGCGCCTGGCCTGCAAATACAAATGCAATAAAGAATAGAGTTAGATTGATTTGTTTCATACAATTGTTTTTAGGTCTGATTAAAAATATTTAAATCCCTTCTTAGACGCACATGTTGGAAAAATTCAGTTAAGAATCTGTTATTTAAACTTTTTTATTATTTATTATTTGCCGGAAGGATACGGTTAGGGATACACGATTTTTGTGCCAAAAACCTTTGCGAAATTTCTTTTTATTTTTTCCTTGGCTTCCTGATAATCTACTTTATAGCCGAGCTCTTTTTCGATGGAGGTAACTTGTTTATTAACAATTCCACATGGTATGATGTTGTTGAAAAAACTCAAATCCGTATTTACATTCAGCGCAAAGCCGTGCATGGTAATCCAGCGGCTGCAACGGATGCCCATGGCACAAATTTTTCTTTCCTTTCCGGGAATATCGGGTTGAATCCATACGCCGGTTTCACCTGGGCTTCGGTCGCCCTTAATGTTGTATTCCTGCAGCATAAGAATAATAACCTCTTCCAGGCTGCGCATGTACCTGCCTATATCAGTAAAAAATTTTTCAAGATCAAGGATCGGGTATCCTACAATTTGCTGCAACCCATGAAAAGTAATATCTCCTCCCCTGTTGGTTTTAAAAAATTCAATTTCTTTTTCCTCCATTTCATGTTCACTCATCAACACATTTTCCATATGACCGCTTTTGCCAAGCGTATACACTGAAGGGTGCTCGCAGAAAAGAAAATAATTTTTGGTGGGCAATTCAAAGGGACTGGCAGGCACATGACCGCTCTTTACCGCATTACGGGCCAGCGATTTTATCTCAAGATTTTTTTTTACCAATGCTTCCTGGTAATCCCATGCATCTTTATAATGAATGACGCCGAGATCTTCAAAAATGACTTCCTGTTTTTCCAATACAAAAATTTTAATTTGCAAAGATAAGAGGAATGAGAAAAGCTAAAAGCTAAGATGATTATTGAATTACTGAATTATTGAATTATTATGGATAATTTTAATAAAGACGATGGCTATTTTTTGCGGGAAAAGGAAAGCGGGGAAGATGAAGATCGTGATGAACTTTTCGAACGCGAAACCATTATTTGCTCAAAGGGCCAGGAACCGTTGCGCATCGATAAGTTTTTGATGGGAAGAATTGAAGGCGCCACAAGAAATAAAATTCAACAGGCAATTGAAGCAGAACGGGTGATGTTAAACGATCACCCGGTGAAATCTAATTATAAAGTCAGGCCACTGGATAAAATTATTATTTACCAGGATTATTCCCCTGAAACCACTGACATTATTCCGGAAGATATTCCATTGAAAATTGTTTACGAGGATGATGACGTATTGGTAATTGATAAAGACCCCGGCATGGTGGTTCACCCGGGAAGCGGCAATCCTTCGGGAACGCTGGTAAACGCAGTGGCTTTTCATTTAAAAAAACAAAATCCCCAAATTAATGAAGAGACCCTGGCGAGATTCGGGCTTGTCCACCGCATTGACAAAAACACTTCAGGCCTTTTGGTGATGGCAAAAACACCTAAAGCCATGACGCACCTGGCAAAACAATTTTTTGATCATACCGTTCACAGGCGGTATGTGGCGCTGGTTTGGGACGATTTTGAAGAAGACGAAGGCACCATTATTGCCCACGTAGGGCGGCACCAAAGATTCAGGAAACTTTTTACAGCCTATCCTGATGGAGAGCATGGCAAAGAAGCTATCACTCATTATAAAGTTTTGGAACGGTTTAATTATGTTACCCTCGTGGAATGCCGGCTTGAAACCGGGCGTACTCACCAGATACGGGTGCACATGCAATACACCGGCCACCCGCTTTTTAATGACGACACGTACGGAGGCGATAAGATTGTAAAAGGAACCGTATTCACCAAATACAAACAATTTGTGGAGAATTGCTTTGCACTTTGTCCGCGCCATGCCTTGCATGCGCAGCAACTCGGCTTTATTCACCCGGTTACCAATAAGCAAATGAATTTTGAAAGTCCCCTGCCTGAAGACATGAATTCAGTGATTGAAAAATGGAGAAGATATAGTGCGGCGAGAAATTAAAATCGCCTGTTCATTCTACAAAATCAGAAAGCGTGGCCGTAAATACCCCCCGTTCTCTTTTGTTGAACATGACCTTCCAATTGCCATGGTAAGCCAATAATTCGGGCACCAGCAAATTCCCTACTTTCTTGAGTTGCACGTTCATCTTTACATCAAAATCATAAACGCCGGCATCATATTTTAAAGAATAATTCCTGGCGACGATATCAAAAGTTTTAGCATCAAACCAGGTAACCATTTTATCAATCACCACATTGCTTTTTTTGTCGCTTTTTACCGCGACTGAAAAAACATAACAAGGCTTTCCACTATAATCCTGGTAATCGATTTCCATATCGTAATTGTCTGCCATTTCCGGGGAGAATATGGCTGTTTTATTGCCGATGAACGGAAGGCCTTTTATTTTTTTGCCCGGATTAAAAAACAACATCTTTAGCTGCTCTTTGTGCTTGTCTATCCCTGATAAACCTGCCGTGGAAAATTCATATCCTTTCACGATATTATTTTCACCACAAACCGTGTCTTTCGTAAAAAATAGTCCTGCATACATTTGCGCGGTGTAATAATTATAATTTCCCTTTTTATCAAAAAAGTCACCGGTCACTTTTTGATGCAACACCTTCATGATTCTGCAATTTCCCAACCGATCCTGGCGGGTTACGCTGTTTAAAGAGGCTTCTGTTTTGTCGCTTTTATCCAGCATCCTGATATCATTGGTGGCCGTGTAGCCTATGATTCTAAGATTTCTGAACGCTTTATAAAAAGTAGTATCTGTTTTTATACGCCTGATAAAGGAAGCGACATCCAGGTTTTTATTAATGACAATTTCAGAAAGCGTGATATAATTCTCATCAACTTTTACTGTAGTGTCGCGGCTGATTTGGGCAGAAAGAAAAGCATGGGTTAGCAGCAGTAGTGAAAGCAAAAAAATCTTTTGATTCATGCTGTAAATCTAATCTTAAAACCGTGCTGTAAATTTTAAATAAAATATAAAATAGAACGCCTATTTATTGAACGCCATTTTATAATCCACGGACACTTTCCCCCTGGAAATATCATTAAGCTTACGTTTGAGCAAATTTTTCTTCAGGGGTTTCAGGTAGTCAATAAATAATTTACCTTCTATGTGGTCATATTCGTGCAAAATTATCCGCGCTGTAACCCCAAGGAAAGTTTTGGTATGCTCCACAAAGTTTTCATCCAGGAAATGGATGGTTACTCTTTCCTTTCTATAGATATCTTCCCTGATTTTGGGAATACTCAGGCAGCCTTCGTTATATGGCCATTCTTCGCCTTCTGTTTCGGCAATGCGTGCATTAATAAAAACACCTTTGTAGCCCTCGTCTCCCGGAAATTGATCTTCATCATCTACGTCAAGGTTTTCAATTATCTGCACGCTGTCTACTATAAACAGCCGGATATTTTTATCTACCTGCGGAGCAGCCAACCCCACGCCCTTACTGTTGTAAAGCGTTTCCCACATATCTTCTATCAGCTTCGGCAGACCCGGATAATCGGCAGCAATATCCACCCCTACTTTTCTTAAAACCGGGTTACCGTATGCCACTATTGGAAGGACCATACTCTAAAATTATTAATTAAAATGAACTGCAAATTTACTTGATTCGGGAATTTTAGTCAACTACAAATTTGCCATATACTCCTGCAACATAATCGTGGCCGCTATTTCGTCTACATTTTTCTTATTTCTGCGGTCTTTCTTTTTCATACCCATATCCAACATAGCCTGTTTTGCCATTTTGGAAGTAAACCTTTCATCTATTGTCTTGATGGGCATTAGCGGAAATTCCTTTTTTATCTTTTTTATAATTTCTTTAACCAAGGGCGTAGCGTGCGTATCTGAATTGTCAAAATTTTTCGGATCACCAATCACGATCAATTCCACTTCTTCCTGCTGGAAATATTTTTTAAGAAAGGGAATCAAATCCCACGAATCAACGGTGGTAAGACCTGTAGCAATTATTTGCAGCGGATCTGTAACGGCAATGCCTGTACGTTTTTTACCATAATCGATGCAGAGAATTCTTGGCATTTTGTAGTTAAGAGTTTTGAGGAGTTGAGAGTTGAGAGTTGGAAGTTTAGGGGTTGAGAGAGTTTATATGGTTTAGTGGGAACGAAATAAAAATCCACCTTATTTATTTTTCTACTGTTTTATAAATTAATAAAAATATCAAGCAAAACAAATCCGCTGAATATTACCGAGGCTATACCGTTGGAGCTAAAGAAAGCCTTATTCACTTTTGACAAATCTTTAGGCTTTACCAATGTATGCTGGTAAAAAAGAAAAAAAACAAATATTACCACCCCGATCCAATACAACCATGAAAATCCGCCCGCCATTCCGGCGGCAATCACCGCCACTGCAGAAAGCATATGAAAAACCTTACTTGTATGAAGGGCATTTTGAGCGCCCAGCCATGAAGGAATTGAAAAGAGATGATTCTCTTTATCGAAATCTTCATCCTGCAAGGCATATATAATATCAAAGCCACTCACCCAAAATAAAACTGATAACGAAAATAAAACCGGTACTAAAGCAAATTTTCCGGTTATGGCGATATATGCACCTATAGGCGCGAGGCTCAAACCAAGTCCCAATACCAAATGACAAAGCGGAGTAAATCTTTTTGTGTAACTATAAAAAAGAATAACAAATAGCGCCACCGGCGCCAATACAAAACACAGAACATTGATAAAATAAGTGGTTATCCAAAAAGCCGCACAATTAACCACTACAAAGATGAAAGCATTTCTTTTGGAAATGATACCGCCCGGTATTTCACGAATCATCGTACGCGGATTTTTTGCATCGTAGCCTGCATCCAGCCAGCGATTAAAAGCCATCGCCGCGCTTCGCGCGAAAACCATGCAAAGAATTACCAAAAGAAAAAGTGTCCACCACGGCCTGCTTAATTCATAACCGGCCATCTTTACTCCGTAAAAAAAACCTATCAACGCAAAGGGCATTGCGAAAATGGTATGGGCAAATTTTACAAGAGAAAAATAATCTTTAATAGTGCTTAAGGGAGATTTTAGATCAACTGATTTTACATTGGTTTCCATACTAACAATTATTTTTTTCGGCAAATTCAAACTTTTTAACCGCTTCCCACAAAACGATCCCTGCCGCTACAGAAATATTTAACGAATGTTTCATACCAAATTGCGGAATTTCAACACAGCCATCACACAGCGAAATGGTTTCCTGCTCTACGCCACTTACTTCGTTGCCAAATATAAAAGCTAACTTTTCGGCTGACACCTCATTGAGGTGCTGAAGCATTATGCTTTCGGAAACCTGCTCCACAGCAAATACGGTATAGCCGTCATTTCTCAGGTGTTCAATAGCTTGCCGGGTAGTTTTAAAATATTTCCAGTCGACGGAATCCTGCGCCCCAAGCGCCGTTTTTGCGATTTCTTTATGCGGCGGCGTAGCCGTATAGCCTGTAATATAAATTGATTCAATCAAAAAAGCGTCTGCGGTTCTGAAAACACTTCCTGCATTATAAGCACTCCGCACATTTTCCAACACAGCTATCACCGGGTATTTATCAGATTCCTTTACTTCACTCACCGATTTGCGGTGCAATTCTTCCATTCTTAGTTTTCTCATCAAAAGAATATTAATTTGCAAAAATAGATTAATTAGATAATCGGATAATTAGCTAATTAGCGGATGTGCTGATTAGCTGATGAAATGAATTATTGATTATTGAATTATTAATTATTAAATTGGCTAATTAGCACATCAGCAAATCAGCACATTAAAAACAATGGCCTCTTCAGATACTCCTTTAATGAAACAGCATAATGCAATCAAGGCGAAATATCCTGACGCCATCCTGCTATTTCATGTGGGGGACTTTTACGAAACCTTTGGCCAGGACGCTATTACCGCCTCAAGGATTTTGGGAATCACGCTTACCAAAAGAAATAATTCGTCTGCAACCGCATCAGAGCTGGCCGGATTTCCTCATCATGCGCTCGACACGTATTTGCATAAGCTGGTAAAGGCCGGTTATCGCGTAGCTATCTGCGATCAGCTCGAAGATCCGAAACAAGCCAAAGGAATTGTAAAACGGGGCGTGACGGAATTAATTACGCCGGGCGTAGCTACCAACGAAAAGTTGCTGGAACACAATCAAAATAATTTTTTATGCGGCATTCATTTCGTTGATGACAAGGCAGGCATTTCGTTCCTTGATATTTCAACAGGAGAATTTTTTATTGCCGAAGGCGATAAGGAATATGCAGATAAATTATTGCAAAATCTCAATCCCGCGGAAGTGATTTTTCAACGTAACCAGCAAAAGAATTTTAAAAATTATTTTGGAAACAAATTTTATACGTATTCGCTGGATGAATGGATCTTTACTGAGCAATATGCCAAAGACACTTTATTAAAACATTTTGGAACTCAGAGCCTAAAAGGGTTTGGCGTAGAAGATCTCAAAACGGGTATCATTGCAGCGGGCGCCATTTTGCATTATTTAAAAGATACGGAACATCCCAATCTTCAACACATTACTTCGCTGCAAAGAATTGACAAAGGCAATTACTTATGGATGGACCGCTTCACCGTCCGCAATCTTGAACTATTGAACAATAATGATAACACAAATTCATTATTAAAAGTATTGGACAATACCGTTTCGCCTATGGGCGCGAGGCTGCTGAAACGCTGGATGCTATTACCTTTGACAGAGATTACCAAAATACAGGAACGGCAGCATCTTGTAGAATATTTTATTAAAAATCCGGAAGAAAAAATAAGAACCGCACAACATATTAAACAATCCGGAGATATAGAACGGCTGGTAAGCAAAATACCTTTAAAAAAAATAAACCCAAGGGAAGTTTTGCAAATAGGAAAGGGATTGAGACTCGCTTCGCAAATAAAAAATGATTGCGAAAAATCGGGCAACGAATATTTCAAAAGATTAGGCGATGCTTTGAATCCCTGCAAATACATTGCTGATAAAATCTTCAAAGAAATCATAGACAATCCGCCGGTATCTGCCACAAAAGGAAACATTATTGCAACCGGCGTGAATGCAGAACTGGACGATCTGAAGAACATTGTAACCAACGGCAAGGCGCACCTGGTACATCTTCAACAGAAAGAAACAGAACGCACAGGCATTTCTTCGTTAAAAATCGGGTTTAATAATGTGTTCGGCTACTACCTTGAAGTAACCAACACGCATAAAGATAAAGTGCCCGAAAACTGGATGCGCAAGCAAACCCTTACCAACGCTGAAAGATACATTACCCCCGAGCTGAAAGAATACGAAGAAAAAATCACCGGCGCTGAAGATAAAATCTTACAGTATGAACAAACTATTTTCGAACAGCTACTTAATGAATTGCAGGATTATATTGCGCCCATGCAAATGAATGCCCACGTACTTGCCATCCTGGATTGCCTTATTTGTTTTTCAAACAACGCATTACATTATAAATATAAAAAGCCTGAATTACATACCGGCCTTGACTTGGAGCTTAAAAACAGCCGCCACCCGGTGATTGAAAGGAATTTGCCACAAGGCGAAACTTATATTGAAAATGACATTTTCATGGATCCCCAATCTCAACAAATTATTATTCTTACCGGGCCAAATATGAGTGGTAAAAGCGCTATCCTGCGGCAGGCAGCGCTCATCACGTTAATGGCCCACATGGGAAGTTTTGTGCCGGCCGAAGAAGCGAGAATTCCTCAAACCGATAAAATATTTACCAGGGTTGGCGCCAGCGATAATTTAAGCAGTGGTGAAAGTACGTTTATGGTGGAGATGAATGAGACGGCAAGCATTATTAACAATATCAGCCAAAGAAGCCTGATATTGTTGGATGAAATCGGCCGCGGCACGTCCACCTATGATGGGATATCCATTGCCTGGAGCATTGTTGAATACCTTCATCAATCATCTTATTTGCCAAAAACGTTATTTGCTACACATTATCATGAATTAAATGAACTGGAAAATAAGCTGGAGCGTGTAAAGAACTTTCATATTACCAATAAGGAAGCAGGCAATAAAATTATTTTTCTCAGAAAATTAGTGCCCGGCGGCAGTGTTCACAGTTTCGGAATTCATGTAGCCAAAATGGCCGGAATGCCTCCGTCGATTATTGAAAGAGCCAACGGCATTTTAAAACAAATGGAAGCCAAGCATGTCGAGCCTTCCGATGAAAATACTGCAGGAGAAGCGATTCAAAAGACTAAGAAGAATATAAAAGAAAATCTGAAACAATTATCCGCACCGCAATTGCAATTGAGCATATTTGATGCGCATTCGCAGGCATTTGCCGATATCCGCGATACGCTGGAGGCCGTAGATATCAACCGTCTTACCCCGGTAGAAGCACTTTTAAAACTGCAGGAAATAAAAGGGATGGTGAAATAGATTAAAGAAATCAAAATCAATCTGCTTCTTGTAATTTTTCAGGATTTTGCCAGGTATTAAAAAAGCGAATTAATTCAATTGTTTTTTTACGTGGCTTATAACGATATATAAGGATAATACGTTTTCCTATTAAAGTTTTGCGCAAATACCGGTTTTGACTCGAAGGAGATCCAGTTCCTGGAAATCGTTTTAATGCTTCCAACTTTTTTGTCGTTAAATCCACAAATTTTTCAACTTCCTTTGTTGTCCATGATTTTACAAGATAATCAATGTTTTCGCCATAACTTCTTATTGCCAAAGTCGACCAGATTATTTTAGAAACCATTGTGGGTGCATTTTTTTCACATCTTCATGAGATATTCCCTTGCCATTATCCAAATCCTCAACGGCTTCATTTATTTCCTTTTTTATGGAATCAGGAATTTCATCCCACCAATCATTTTCTCCGGCGTCCACCTCAAGCATTGCATGAACCATTTTTAGTACCTTTTCATCAGCACGATCTATATATTTTTTGACTTCGTTTTTTAAAGCTTCAACATCATTCATAATTCTTAATTAACACGTTAAAGTTACCGTTTTTTATTTTCGAAATAAAATACCAAATTCCTTAATTTTTACCGTCAATATTCATACACCAGGTATCCCCACGGCTTCATTTCGTACACATGATTTTTGAATAATTTTACTTTTTGATGCGTAAACACATTCAGTGGATTTCCATAAATGTCTTTCTCTTTTATAGTAAAATGCTGGGGCTGAGCCGAAAGGTTTAAAACCACAAATACTTTATGAGTACCTTTTTTTCTTGTATAAGCAAAAATAGCATCATCATTTGCGGTAGGTATTTTTTTATAATCCGCATCGGCAGCGAGTGCCGGATTATTTAATCTCAGATGCAACAGCGTGCTGTAAAACGGAGCCATCGCATATTTGCCCCACTGAATAGGATCGTGAACAAAAAATTTCAACCTTTTTTTATTGGGTTCTTCCTGGCCGGAATAAATTAATGGAACACTTTCATACATCGTTTGACTAAATACGGCAAACGCTTTATAAGCGTCGCCATATTTTTCAAATTCGGTGCCGTTCCAACTATTTTCATCATGATTGGTGGTGAAATACATGCGCTGTGCATTTTTCGGAAAAGTGGTAAAATTGCTGTTCAGGACAGAATCAAGATATACCAGGTTATATTTTCCCTGTGCTACTTCCACGGTGGCCCACATGATATTCCATGCATAGGTGGCATCAAATCCGGCATAATGAAATTCAGGCTTTTCGCTTTCCGCAAGCATGAATACATTTTTTATTTTCCTCAAATCGGTAATGCAGGTTTTCCAAAAATCAGCGGGAATGGGATCGATGTGATCGCACCTGAAACCATCAATGCCTGTTTCTGTAACCCAGAATTTCATGGCGCTAATCATGCTATCCCGCAGTTCCATATTTGAATAATCCAGGTTTCGTGTATCGGTATAATCCGCGTCATAAACGGTATTGCCATTACTGTCGTGCTGGTAAAATGCAGGATGGGATTTAATCCATGGATTGTCGGGCGAAGTGTGATTAGGCACCCAATCGATAATCACTTTGAAACCGAGATGGTGTGCCTTTTGAACCAATTCCTTCCAATCCTGCATGGTGCCGAATTCAGGATTTACTTCTTTGTAATTCATCACTGCATAATAACTTCCCAAATCGGATGCGCTCATCTTCCTGCCTTCTATGCCAATGGGGTTAATTGGCATAAACCATAAAATTCTGACGCCCATTTTTTGTAGGCGCGGCAGGCTTTTTTCAAAAGCTTTGAATGTGCCTTCTTTGGAATATTGCCTCACATTCACTTCATAAATATTGCTCTGCTCGCTCCACAAAGGATGTCGGAACGTCGTGGCTTCTGCACCTATATTTCCATTCTGCGGGGTTGTTTGCGCAAATGAAAAAGAACAGGCCAGGCTTAGAAAAATAAGTGTCAGTGAATGGACAATTGATTTCATACAAGAGTTTTTTAAAAACAAATTCATTTTGTTGTAAAACATTCGGCAAGCGAAGTATCGCTTTCTTAAATGGCCAAAACAAAAAAAATAATTATTTACCGCTTTACTATCGCAATACTTTTTTTATACATTAATGCTTTACGTATCGAATACTAATCTTCCATCTCTTTCCTGATTTCATCAGAAATTTGCACCAGCACTTTATCTATGCGCTGGCCATCCATATCTACAATCTCAAATTCAAATCCACGCCATTCAAATTTTTCGCCGGTGGCAGGTATATGCTTTAATTCGTGAAGGATAAATCCGGCCAAAGTATCAAACTCGTTTTCGCCTTCGTTAAGCCACACCGTTTTATCGAATTTGGTGAGAAAATCGTAAAATTGTATCTGACCATCAATCAGGAAAGTGCCATCTTTTCGCTCTACTATCACGTATTCATCGTCTTCTTCCTCCGGCATCTCCCCTACAATCGCTTTCAGGATATCTTTTACAGTAATCATTCCCAAAAGGCTTCCGTACTCGTCTACCACAAAAGCGTAAGGTATTTTTGTAACTTTTATTTTTTCAAGAACCTGGTAAGCCGAATTATTTTCAGGGATAAATAAAGCTTTTCTCATTAAATCTTTCAAAGGCACGTCTGGTTGCAGGTACAAATCTTTTACAGTTACAATGCCTTCGATGTCGTCAATAGTTTCGGAGCAGATAGGGTATACGGAGTGTTGAAATTCTTTAATCTTTTGTTTTACAGACGTTCGGTCTTCCTCAATATCAAACCACACAATATCGGTGCGGTGAGTCATTATCGAAGTAATGTTTCTATCGCCCAGGTGAAATACTCTTTCAATAATATCTTTTTCCTCTTCCTCAATCGCGCCCAGCTCGCTTCCCTCATTTATCATCGCCTTAATTTCTTCTTCCGTTACCTGGCTTTCTGTTCCCTTCCTGATATTAAACACTCTAAAAAATCCGGAAGTCATTCTGCTCAGCAGCCAAACCAAAGGATAAGAAATCGTACTTAACGTTTTAATAGGACCCGCCACATTTTTGGCGATTTTTTCCGGATTCATCAAAGCCAGCCTTTTCGGAATCAGTTCTCCCAAAAGGATGGACAGGAATGTGACGAGAATAACAATGATCGTTGTAGCGATAGTTTCAGCATACGGCTTAAAAAGATCAACTTTTTCAACATACGGCCGAAGATAAACGCTGAATCTTTCGCCGGAATATACACCCGTTAATATGGAGATTAAGGTGATGTAAATTTGGGTAGTTGATAAAAATAAATCCGGGTTTTCTTTCAGCAACAACACATTTTGAGCTTTTCTGTCTCCCCGGTTGGCAAAAGTTTCAATCCTGCTTTTCTTTGACGAGACGAGTGCCATTTCGCACATCACAATAAATGCATTCAAAAGAATAAGAAATAATAAAATAATAATTTCCATATTTGTTTTTTCAATTTGGCAACTCCAATCCAAATTTACGATTGAAAATTGTTGCCGGAATATACCCAAGAATCAAGCCCGCTATCATACCGCAAAATACATCAAAAGGAAAATGTACGCCCACATATACCTGTGCATACGAAATAGCGGCCGCCCAGATAAACGTCAACGCCCACCATAAACTTAACCTTTTGCCGAATGTTGTAAATATAAACATTGCGGCGGCAAAATGATTTACTGCATGTGAAGAAGTAAAGCTGGAGCTTATGGGGCAGTAAGAGACCAAAAATCTAATGTGATCAAATACAGCAGGATCGCGGCATGGCCTGAGCCTGAACAGGCTTTCTTTAATAATACTGCTGCTTACATAATCGCTTATCCCTGCATTTGCCAAAAAAAATATTACCCAAATCCAGCCTTTTACTTTAAAATTAAGCGTAGCAAACAGTGCCAAAAAAAAATAAAAAGGCAGCCACAAAGTTGGCTCACGAATGAAGGGAAAAAAAACATCAAAAAATGAATTATGCCATTGGCCGTTCATTTTATAAAACAAATTATAGTCTATTTGTTTTATAGCTTCGGGGAGAAACGATGCATTTTGTATTTCCATCAGATTCATTATTGCAAAAATAACTATTGCACAAAAACACTAGTTAAATATTTAAATTTGCCGATAGTAGCTTTGAAACCCGATGGCTGATACTTTTGAACCTAATTTTTCATAATGAACAATGGCGCTCGTTTTCCCCGGTTGGTTAAATGGATGTTTTTAACGGGCATAGCTCTTTTGATTTTTATGACGGTCATGAGGTTCATTTTTTTCTTTCATTTCGCTCCGCTGAACTATTCATTTTCCAATTACCTGCATCCGTTTCTTCTCGGGCTCAATTTCGACACAAGAATCGTTTGCGGCTTCATCGTTTTCCCTTTCCTAATCGGCAATCTTCACCTGGAATATTCAGGCAATAAAAAATTATCAACAGGAAGCCTTATACAAGTAATAATAGCCATTGTGCTGATGGCACTGCTTGTATTTTTTATGAAGAAGGGGCATGCAACGGCAGCCACTTTAACGGGCATTATTATCATCTTTCTTCTCATACTGGTTTGGCTTTTTGCCACAAAGAATTGCAATCCGTTTCAAAATTCATTTTCAAAAAAAGTTTTTAAAACTTATTTTTTTGTTATAACCGTTGCCCTTGTTTTTTTGTATGCAGTCGATTTTCAAAACTACGATTACCTGCATGAAAGGCTGAATGCCTCTGTGATGAATTACCTGAGCGATGCAAAAATTTCGATGAACATGGTTTGGCAAACCTATCCCGTGATTACTATTCTTATATTAATCATCGTGGTAACGGCAATTATCTTTTGGCTGATAAATCATTGGTTTAACAAAACGGCTAAGTCAATTTACAGAGGCAATTCCCTAAGTAGAATTATCATCGGGATTGTATTTGCACTGATACTTGGCCTGGGCGTATTTGGGAAAATCGGCCAATATCCTTTAAGATGGAGCGATGCCTTTGTGTTTGATAATAATTTTAAAGCCAATCTTTCTTTAAACCCTGTTCAGAGTTTTCTAAGTACGCTCAAATTTAAAAATTCTACTTACGACCTGCAACAGGTAAAAAAATACTACCCGCTGATGGTGGAATATCTTGGAATTAAAAATCCTGACAGTGTTCACCTGAATTACAAAAGAATTCATGTTGCCGATTCGCGGGCCAATAAACCGAATGTAGTAATCGTCATTTGTGAAAGTTTTTCCGCGTATAAAAGCAGCATGTGGGGCAATCCTTTAAATACTACACCTTATTTTAACCAGATGTGTGAAGGCGGCATTTTTTTTGACCGGTGCTTTACGCCCGCTTATGGAACGGCGCGCGGTGTGTGGGCAACAGTTACCAGCATTCCGGATGTGGAATTTCCAAACACATCAAGCCGCAATCCTGCATACGTAAACCAACATACGATTATCAATGATTATAAAGGGTATCAAAAATATTATTTCATCGGTGGAAGCCTGAGCTGGGCAAATATCAGGGGTTTGCTGACGAACAATATTGACGGCCTCAAATTATACGAACAGGAAGATTACCCGGTAAAATCAGTGGATGTATGGGGCATCAGTGATAAGAATTTGTTTTTGCAGGCCAACGAAGTATTCAGGCAACAAAAAAAACCTTTTTTTGCAGTAATTCAAACGGCAGATAACCATCGTCCCTACACGATTCCGGGGGAAGATCGGAATTCATTTAAGCTGGAAAATTACCCAACCGATACGTTGAAAAAATATGGCTTTGAAAGCAATGCTGAGCTAAATGCCTTCCGCTATACCGATTTTAGTTTTAAAACCTTTATTGAAGCAGCCAAAAAAGAGCCCTATTTTAACAACACCATTTTTGTTTTTGTTGGCGACCACGGCATTCGCGGCGATGCGGGAAAAATGTTACCGCAAGCATGGGAAAAAGACGGGCTCACCACACAGCATGTGCCATTGCTTTTTTATGCACCTGCCTTGCTCAAGCCGGAGCGAAGTGGCAGAACCTGCTCGCAGGTGGATATACTGCCCTCGGTATCTGCGCTTGCTAATATTTCGTATACCAACACTGCTATTGGGAGAAATCTGTTTGACAGCAGCGGCAATGAAAATACCCGTTTCAAAAATTTAGCATTTTTGTTTGACCCACTGATAAAACAAATCGGTATCATTACAGATCGATACGTGTACGTAAATGATTTGTCAACAGGAAAAAAGGATTTCAGATCTTCGGCAAATGATAATCCATTACCTGCCGATGCGCAAACCACCGAAGACCGCAATGAGTTGGAAAGATTGGCAGAAGCGTATTACCAGACCTCAAAATACATGTTACTGAATAATAAAAAGCAGTAAACGGACAAAAAAGCTAAAAATATATTCCGGGTTTTTCATCATGATTTCAAAACTAAAAATTCCCAACTCAGTACCTATTACGATAAAGTGGATTACTAAGCTGTGGCTGATTTACCTGCTGATTTTTACCATTTTGCGCGTGGCAACTGTAGTATTGTTTATACCGGAAAAAACAAGCGTCGTATCACTTATTCCGTCGTTTGTGCTCGGCTTTAAATATGATGCCAAATGGATTTCAATTATTTTGTTACCCATTGCAGTATTATCTGCCATTCCACGTTTTTCTCCTTTTCATTCTGAAAAAAATAAAAAATGGTGGTCATTCTATCTTGCCTTCACCACACTTTTAGTTCTGTTTTTTTTCGCCGCCGATTTTGGAAATTTCAGCTACAACCATACGCGGCTGAATGCAAGCGCCCTGAACTTTGCAGAAGATCCATCCATTTCTTTCAAAATGCTTTGGCAAAGCTATCCAATGGTGTGGCTGCTGCTCGCACTCGTAGTAGCCGTTTATTTAATGTCAAAACTTTTCAGGCATACACATATTCTTACCAAAAGAAAGGAACAGGAAAGCATCATCTACAAAAAAAGATGGCATGCAGGCGCCGTTATTTTTTTGCTGTGGTGTGTATATGGAATATTTTCCATATGGCCTTTGCAATGGAAAGATGCCTTTGAACTCAATGATAATTTCAAGTCGTATGTAGCCTTAAACCCGATGCAGAATTTTTTTACAACGCTGCAATTGCGAAAGCCTTCTTTTGATGATGATAAGGCGAAGAACTATTTTCCTTTGATTGCAGATTTTTTGCAACTGGATCAAAAAAATATAAATGACCAAAGCTATTCAAGATTGGTATTACCTAACAGCAAAGCGCTGGAAAGCAGGCCCAATATAGTGTTGGTGATTTGTGAAAGCTTCAGCATGTATAAAAGCAGCATGAGCGGCAACCCATTAAACACCACTCCATATTTTAAGCAGTTATGCGACAGCGGTATTTTTTTTGACCGTTGTTTCACTCCTACTTTCGGAACTGCCCGCGGTGTATTTGCCATCATCAGCGGAATTCCGGATGTGCAGCTTTCGGTGTTTTCTTCACGCAATCCCCAGGCCGTTCGCCAACATACTATCATCAATTCATTTGAAGATTATCAAAAATTTTATTTCCTTGGCGGCAGCAGTGATTTTAATAATTTCGATGGGTTAGTTAAAAACGTAAAAGGCATACAAATTTTCCAGGAAGGATCTTACAGTGAAAAGCCTTTGAATGTGTGGGGCATCAGCGATAAACATCTTTTTCTTGAATCGGAAAAAATTTTATCGCAGCAAACAAAACCATTTTTTGCCATCATCCAAACGGCCGATAATCACCGGCCGTATACCATTCCGGCGGAAGACACCGACTTTGAAAGGCGCGTGGTAAATGAAGATACGCTTCACAAATATGGATTTGAATCTTTAAAAGAGTTCCAATCTTTTTGTTATACGGATTATTGTTTCAAAACTTTTATCGAAACCGCAAAGCAGAAGCCGTGGTTTAATAACACAATTTTTGCTTTCGTTGGCGACCACGGCGTTGAGGGCGAAACATCGGCATTGTATCCTGACGCGTGGGAAAAAGGAAGCCTGAGCGATGAGCATGTGCCGCTGTTATTTTACGCTCCGCAATTATTGGATGAAGCGACAAGGCATGAAGTAGTGTCGCAGATAGACATTCTGCCCACGTTGGCGGGAATGGTTCATCAATCTTATACAAATACCACGCTGGGCCGTGACCTGTTGAATTCAAAAAAGAAAATGGATGCGGCTTTTATCATTCATCATGATGAGGGAAATATCGGTATCGTTACAGATGATTATTATTTTGTAAAAAACTTACGGATTACCAAAGAAAAATTATTGCCCCTAAAATCAAATGTTTTACCCTTAACCAAAACCCAACAGGATTCAGTAAAAAAGCAACTTTCTGAGCTCACTTCAGGAATATATGAAACAGCTAAATGGATGCTGGTGAATAATCATTAATTAGCTGATTAGCTAATTAATTTACCTCAAACCAAATTTCTTTTTGATTGTTCCAGTCGCCATTATAATTTATGGTAAGTTCTTCGCCTGCTTTTATGTTTCTGACGGCCTTTATCTGAATAGTCTTTTTATCAAAATCCATAATATACTCGCAATTACTGGAATAGCTATGATTGTAAAGCGATACGAGGCCGAGCGCAATGCAACATTCCTTTTCTTTCGGGCCCCATGCGAAAATATAATTATAAAGCAATGTTTTTTCAATGAAAGCGCGGTCCTGGGCACTCATCACAATTACGGGAGAATGCTCCACCACTGTCTTTGCCCTGATTTCTTCTTTGGTAAAAACACCCCTACCTCTTTTCCTGGTTTTTTTTACATGCAAATAATTCTTTACCATCTTAATATCGTTTTCTGAAAATTACAGTAAAGCAATATATTCATAAGAATTTTATTTTATAATAAAAACCAGGGCTGATATTGCATGTTGTCATATTTATCGCTTTTTCTAAAGGCAAAAATAAATTAATTTTGCGCCCTCATCGCTTAAACTGATTCTCATGACTGAAGAGGAAATGCTGGTTCAGGAGCAATTCGAAGATGTTTTTAATACAGGAAGCAAAGAAGCGATTAGTGAATTTTTGAATGAACAAAACATCAGTGATGTTGCTGAATTGATAGATGAAAATGAAGACAGGGAAATAGATATTTTCATGAGCCTTTCCATGCACCGGGCTACCGGCGTTTTCAAAATCCTTGACCATCCTACCCAAAAGAGAATCATTAAAAATCTGCCTCCCACCAAAAGCGCTGAATTGCTTAATAAAATGGAGCCTGACGACAGAACCTCATTTTTTGAAGATCTGCCCAATGAGGTTGTGCGCGAATTGATAAAAACGCTTGTTCCGGAAGAAAGAAAAATAACCCTGTCGCTGCTGGGGTATCCTGAAAACAGCGTTGGACGTTTGATGACGCCGGATTATGTGTATGTATATGAATACAATACTGTAGCTGAAGTTTTGGATATCATTCGCAGCGTTGGAAAAAATACGGAAACCATTGATGTAATCTATGTAATTGACAAGCATGGAGAACTGTTAGACGATCTCCGCATACGCGAATTCATTCTCGCTTCGCCGGAGACAAAAGTGAGCGAGATGATGGATGGCCGCTTCATAGAATTAAATGTAAACGATGATCAGGAAACAGCTAACGAAGTTTTTAAGATGAATAATCGTGTAGCCCTTCCCGTTGTTGACGATAATAACGTATTGCTTGGCATCGTAACGATCGACGACGTTCTCTGGGTTACCAATGAAGAATTCAGTGAAGATATTCAAAAGATAGGGGGTGCGCAGGCGCTGGATACGCCTTACCTGGAAACGCCCATTTTTACTTTAGTCAAAAAAAGAGTGGGCTGGCTTGTCATTCTTTTTTTGGGCGAAATGCTTACTGCCACAGCCATGGCATTTTTTAATGATGAGATGGCGCAGGTAATTATACTGACCAATTTTATTCCGTTGATTATAAGTACCGGCGGCAATAGCGGCACGCAGGCATCTACGTTAATCATTCAGGCAATGGCATTGGGCGAAGTCAGCCTGAGAGACTGGTGGCGGGTGATGCGGCGCGAAATAATGTCTGGTTTAATGCTCGGCATCATACTTGGAATTGTAGGCTTTTGCAGAATAGCTATCTGGAGTTTCCTGATGAATCAGCACATCATCACCTCTTACAATTATGGCCCTTACTGGATGCTCATAGGTTTCACCGTTTGTTTTTCACTAGTAGGTGTGGTTTTATGGTCGTCACTCATCGGGAGCATGCTTCCTTTGCTATTGAAAAGGTTAGGCGCTGATCCGGCTTCTTCCTCTGCTCCGTTTGTAGCCACGCTGGTAGATGTTACCGGCCTGATCATTTTTTTCAATGTGGCCCTGTGGACATTGACGGGGACGCTTTTGTAATGCGTTATTGTTGAGTTGTTGCACGGTTACATTGTTAGATTGTTAGATTGTTACATTGTTGAATTATTACATTATTGAATTATTGATTGTTGAGTTGTATTTTCACATTTTCGAATTTTCACATTTTCACATTAACTTTTACCGCCAAAAAATTGCTATTCACCGAAAAGTGATATTTCAGAAAAAATAATTCAGGTTACTTTTGCTCACGACAATTTAGTACAGTGAAAGGTTTTCTCTAATCAAAGCCAGATGAACGTTAAAGGAAAAAAATCAAAAGAAAAAAAGCCAGGCATATTTAAAATCCTGAAACCGTATTCAGGAATGATTACGTTTTTACTGCTACTTGCTTTTTTAAGCAATGGGCTTAATTTGCTGATACCTAAAATTATCCAGTTTGGAATAGATGATTTTTCGAAAGGCCAGTTGGACATGGCAAAAATAATAACCTGGTTCTCCGCGGCAGCAATTTTAATTTTTATACTCACTTATCTCCAAAGTATTATTCAAACTTTTGCTTCGGAAAAAGTTGCGCGCGATATGAGGAAAAAACTTGCCTTAAAAATTTCGGAACAGGATTATGCATATATACAGGATGCTACGCCCGGAAAGCTTTTGACCAATCTGACATCGGATGTAGACGCCATAAAAATGTTTGTTTCGCAGGCTATCGTGTCTATCGTTTCATCAGTGGTTCTTATCATTGGCGCCAGCATTCTACTGCTGAATATTAATTTGAAGCTGGGGCTGATAGTGCTGCTGATTATTCCAATCATTGCCACCACTTTTTTTGTCGTTTTCAAAAAAGTAAAAACGCTTTTTAGAAAAACGCAGGAAGTAATCGATTGGCTTAATAAAGTAATTAACGAAAGTATTTTAGGAGCTGCTTTAATTCGTGTATTAAATGCGCAATTCACAGAGTACAATAAATTTATGGACGCAAATTCAGAGGCTAAAAATCTCGGCCTGTCCATTCTTCGTTTATTTGCGACGCTGATACCGATAATAGTTCTTACCTCAAACCTTGCAAGATTAACCGTATTGGCATTGGGTGGCCATTTCGTGATTTCCGGAAGCATGACCCTTGGTGAATTCGCGGCTTTTAACAGCTATATTGCCATTCTTATTTTCCCGATAATCATGATTGGATTTATGAGCAATGTGATTGCGAGGGCCACAGCCTCGTATCAAAGAATAGTTCACACCCTGGAAACACCCGATTTTGTGGACCAGGGAACCGTAAACAAAGAATTAGACGGAAATATCAAACTGGAAGGAATAAGCGTTTATTATGGAGAGAATCCTGCGTTAAAAAATATTTCATTTTCTGTAGAAGCTCGTACGAAAACGGCTATTATAGGACCTACCGCAGCCGGCAAATCACAGATTTTGAATCTGCTGACTACCTTAATTAAACCTACCGAAGGAAATATATTTTACGATGGCATCAATATCGTGGAATACAGCAGAGACAGCCTTTTGAGCCAGATTGGACTGGTTTTCCAGGACAGCATTATTTTTAATCTAAGCCTGCGTGAAAACATTGCATTTAATTCTGACGTAAATCCGGATGACCTCCAAAAAGCTATTGAAACTGCCGAACTGGACGAATTTATAAAATCACTTCCAGAGGGATTAGACACCTTAGTGTCTGAGCGTGGATCAAGCTTGTCGGGCGGACAGAAACAACGCATCATGCTCGCACGGGCCCTGGCCATTAATCCCAAAATATTATTGCTTGACGATTTTACGGCGAGGGTAGATACCTTAACGGAGAAAAGAATTTCCGAAAACGTAAAACAAAATTATAAAGGGATAACACTTGTATCAGTGACGCAAAAGATTGATCCCGTAAAAGATTACGACCAGATCATCGTGATAATGGAAGGCGAATTGATAGCAAAAGGAACGCACGATTATTTAATTCAAAACTCGCCTGAATACGTTCAGATTTACCAGTCACAAAAAAGCACGACGAACCTGGAAGTAGCGTAAACAAAGAAAAATTTTGCAGGAAAAACGATTGTGACTCATTACAACAATGCAGTTTTCAATTAATTCCTATATCCGTATGCCTTATAGGATCAATCAGAATAATTTATAGAGGCGTTAAAAAATGAAGCCCTCATTTCATCTTCACCCTTGGATCAATAATTCCGTAAAGCACATCGGCAAAAATATTCATGAGCACAAAAATCGCGGCCGACAGAAGCACGGAGCCCATTACCACCGGATAATCTAATTTTTCCAAAGCATCTACCGTTACCTTACCAATTCCCTTCCATCCAAAAATATACTCAACAAAAAAAGCGCCTGCAAGCAATTCAGCAAACCAGCCTGTGATAGCTGTGAGCACCGGATTGATTGCATTTCTTAGTGCATGGTGTACAATCACGTTTCTTTTGCTCAATCCCTTTGCATAAGCAGTTCTAATATAATCCTGGTTAAGCGTATCGAGCATTGAACTCCGCGTAAGCTGTGTAATGATTGAAAGTGGGCGAATACCCAGCGTGAGCGCAGGTAGAATAAGATTTTGCAACGTCAGGTATTTTTGTCCGGTGGCGGAATCGATATTAAACCAGCTTCCCGTCAGCGATAAGCCGGTATAATCATGAAGCACCAGGCCAAACAGGTAGGCAATTACAATCGACATGAAAAAAGACGGGGCGGAAATTCCAATTACGCTGGCAAACACAGAGGAGGTGTCCATCCAGGTATTCTGCTTCACTGCCGCAATGATACCCAAAAATATGCCGGCGAGAATTGCTAAAAACATAGCGGCACAGGCCAGCATAATTGTACCGGGCAAGGCCTCCATCAGCACGTCGGTCACTGGCTTCTTTGTCTGATAACTGCGCCGGAGATAGGGAATTTTAATTCCTATTTTTTTATCTCCGCCCACAAAAACACCGCGCAATTTTTTTTCCTTTATCTCCTCTTTTGTATAAATACCTACCGGCGAAATATCATTCAGGTAAAGTATGAACTGCTTCCATTTAGGCTGATCAAGGTGTAATTCTTTGCGGATGTTATCCATGGTTTGTTTATCGCCACTTTGACCAAGCACCATCCGGGCCGGATCGCCAAAAGCCTGGAAAACCAGGAACACTACCACCACTACGCCAAATAAAACAAGAGCGCCATAAGCAAGTTTTTTTATAAGAAGGTGGAACATTGAATTAAAATTTCAATTTTGCAGGGTTTTGATGGCTGCTAAATATGGTTAAAACCTCAATCTTATTTTCCAATTCTTTATAAACAATTAGATATTCGCGAACGATCTTAATTCTAATATTTTCTCTTTCAGTTATTTTTCCAATTTTTGGATAATCAGAAATAGCTTTTGTCGCTTCTGTAAATAACCTATTTAAGCGTATACTGTAATTATTCGATTTATTTCTCTTATTCCAATAACTCAAAATCTTTTTTCGATCGTTCTGTGCTCTTAAAGACCAAACTACTTTTTTAGCCATTCCTCAATATCTTTTGTGGCTTCTTCATCAGTTAGAAATTCTCCTCTATTAATTTGATCTTCGGCTTCTTCGATCGCTGCCTTTTGCTCATCGCTAAATTTGTAGATTTCAATATCTGATGTTTCTATTCCAATCAAACGGTTTACTTCGTTTAATAAATCTTCATCATCAATTTTTTTTATTTTATCGATGATTGTATTTCTCAATTCTATGGTCGACATGTCGGTTTATATTTCTCACAATTTACACAAAATTGAAATTGAATAAAAATCGCATCAACTTCAGTATGAACCAGTGTGTGTTTGATTTTTATAAACATTTTTAAAACTTGAAACAGTAAATATTTTTTAAGATTGAACAAGGCTTATTGATACTTATTAACTTTAACATCTACTTACACGTAACCCGCTTTTAGTTACAACCTTTTATTGAAATAGAATTCTTTATGGGCTTATCAATTCATTATTCAGGTTATATTCTGAAAAAAGAGATGCTTGATTCTTTAATTGAAGAAGTATCGGATGTCGCAAAGACTCTTGGTTGGACGGCTTATTTTTTTAATGATAAAAACATCAAAGGTGTTTCTTTTGCTCCGGAAAAAAGTGAACCTGTTTTTCTAACTTTTAATTCTGAAGGGAGAATGCTTTCACCCTTTAATATAATGTGTAAAGATATTTATGACGATGCACAATTGGATAACGATTTACTATTTACAGCAAGTACTAAAACTCAGTTTGCAGGAATGGAAGCGCATATCGCAATTATTGATTTTTTGAAACATCTTTCTAAAAAATATTTAAAAGAATTTACGCTCTCAGACGAAGGAAATTACTGGGAAACGGGAGACAAAAAAATGTTAATGAAACAATTCAGCAGGTATGAAGTCGCAATGGACATCTTTTGTGAAACAATAACTGATTCGTCGCCTGCTTTGATAGAAACTACAGAATCTTTAAGCGAAAGATTAGAAAAGCTTTTAAGAGGAAAGTCTGGTGGGGACGAAAATGGAAAATCATCTTATTAGTTCTTTTGGAGCGGTTTATGATGAAGCAGAAAATATTTTATCTACCTGCTTGTTACAAAAGGAGTTCCATGAAGAATATGGGTATTAGTTAGATTAAGGAGAATTTTCCCTTCTCACTTCCTTATTTTGCCAATTGTTTTGATTTGCTTTATTTCACCAAAATAATCTCCTATGCCTGCAAAATATAAGTGTCTCTTTTTTGTTGCTTCACTGTTCATTCAATTTACCGCCGTTGCGCAAAATGAGAAAAAACCCAATTCAATTCAAGAGGGTGTCGTCTCCTATTCTTTCCGAAGCAATGGGAAAGAAATAAAAGCACCGCCACTACAATTATTTTTTAAAAACAATATTGGCCGCCTGGTTCGCGGAGAAAATCCGGAACAAGGAGAAGGCCAGTATTTTGATTTTGATAAAAAAGTAACTTACCAGATTCTTACTCAGAAAAACGGCAACCGGGTGACTTTGAAAACACCTTTTGCATCTTATGAAAAAGCGACCATTCTGTCAGACACGGCCCACATACTTGGATATGTTTGCAAAAAAGCAAAAGTAATTATCCGCTCGAACACCATCGAAATCTGGTTCACCAACCAGCTTCCTCTCAAAGGAAGTCCGAGCCTTAGCGTGGCGCCAAACCTGGGCTTGATTTTAAAAACCGTGCACAATGGCAACTTCGAAACCTACGCCACAAAAGTGCAGTTGCACAATGTAAATGCTTCACTTGCGTCCTTGCCAAAAGATTTAGGTGAAATGGTGGATGAAGCAACTTATCGCCGCAAGGAAATTGACAATCGTTTTACGACGATACCAATTTTTTCTCATCAGCAAATCAATTTTACGGATTCCATTGTAAATCCGACGGAGAACCGGGAAAATCTTACCTATCGCTATGCCGGCGGAACACTGGTTTTAAAAAAAATGAAATTGCCTGAGGAAAGGAACAACATCGTTTTTGCGCATCTTTCAGAATATTCCAACGGCGATGCTTACGATCGTACCGGAAGCGTTTTTATCATTCCGACAAACAGGCCCATTTCTTTTTTAGACGGATTAAAAAACGTACATGCATTACCGTTATATAAAGACAAACAGGGCAAGGAATACCAGGGCGTAATTCAAACAAAAAATTATCTTCCTCCGCTGGAGCTGATGCGTTTTTTTACGCCTTTCGGAGTCAGGTATTTTAATGAGCGCTCAAAGATCAAAGGGTACAATTGGGCGGATTCTGCGAATTACAAACAGGATATCACTGATCTGTTGCCGGCATTTGAAGATGAAGTATGGATTGGCGTTTTTATTGGTAATTATGACAAAGGCGGCCATATAGTAAATCTTGATTTGGAATATCATCCGCGAAGGGAAGATACTGCTAAAAACAAAATATGGATTGAGCCGGTTTTTAATACGACCAATATTTTAGAAATGGCAGGACAGAATTATGGAACCATGTTTGACAACGATTCTCTTACGGTTACTGTTGATATTCCTGAAGGATTAAAAAAATTGAGCTTAAGATATATCGCCACCGGCCACGGCGGCTGGGAAAACAGCGATGAATTTAACCAAAAACTGAACGAAATATTTGTAGATGGAAAACGGGTTTTTAGTTTTATTCCATGGCGCACAGATTGCGGAACGTACAGAATGTTGAATCCTTCGTCCGGTAATTTTAGTGACGGCATTTCATCCTCTGATCTCAGCCGCTCCAACTGGTGCCCCGGAACCACCACCAATCCCGTGTACATTCCGTTAGAGGTAAGCCCCGGAAAGCACGTTTTTAAAATCGCGATTCCATTAGGCAAACGCGAAGGCAATAGCTTCAGTGCGTGGAATGTTTCGGGTTGTTTGATTGGTGAGTATTAGAAAGTAAATAAAAAATCGCCTTATTTATTGCTTTACTATATCCCGACGTTTTTCTTAATTTTCTGCCATAGTGTCGCAATTTTTTAATTTGTTATCTTTGCCGCCCTAGAAATTTAAATTAAAATGTTCGAATTAACTCTTGATAAAAAGCACGATGAAAGCAGGCAGGGAGAAGCTTTTGCGCCAAAACATATTGTCAATAATCCGTTTACAAAAAAATTCTATATAGAAAGTTATGGCTGCGCAATGAACTTTGCCGACAGCGAGGTAGTTGCGTCCATTTTGCAGGAAAAAGGCTTCGGAATTACGCAACAATTTGAAGAGGCAGATATGATTTTCATCAATACCTGTTCCATCCGCGAAAAAGCTGAGGCCACGGTCAGAAGAAGATTGACCGAATTCAGGAAAACGAAAAAACACAATCCCGGCTTATTGGTGGGTGTTTTGGGCTGCATGGCAGAAAGATTGAAATCAAAATTTTTAGAAGAAGAAAAATTAGTTGATATCGTTGTTGGCCCCGACGCCTATCGTTCGTTGCCCGCATTGATTGACGAAGCAGAAAGCGGCCAAAAAGGAGTGAATGTTTTATTGAGCCGCGAAGAAACCTATGGCGATATTGCTCCGATAAGATTAAACAGCAATGGCGTAACCGCTTTTGTGAGCATCATGCGTGGCTGCAATAATATGTGTTCTTTTTGCGTGGTTCCTTTTACGCGAGGCCGCGAACGCAGTCGTGGTGCAGCCTCTGTAATAAAAGAATGTACTGATCTATTCAATGAAGGTTATCGTGAAGTGACTTTATTGGGCCAGAATGTGGATAGTTATCAATGGGTGAATTCCGCAGATAATTCGGTGGTTTCGTTTGCGAGCCTGCTGGAAAAAGTTGCGCAAATTTCTCCGCTGCTTCGCGTGAGATTTTCTACTTCTCATCCGAAAGATATCACTGATGAAGTGTTGTTCACAATGAAGAAATACGACAACATTTGTAAATACATCCATCTTCCCGTACAAAGCGGAAGCACCCGGATTTTGCAAATGATGAACCGCACTTACACACGAGAATGGTACATCGCGAAAGTAGACAGGATCAGGGAAATCCTTCCAGGATGCGGGCTTTCGACAGATTCCATCACCGGCTTTTGTTCGGAAACCGAAGAAGATCATAAAGAAACCTTAAGCCTTTATCAATATTGCGAATACGACCTGGCTTATATGTATTTTTATTCTGAAAGGCCCGGAACACTGGCACAGAGAAGGTTTCCAGATGACGTGCCGTTGGAAACCAAAAAAAGGAGATTGCAGGAAATTGTAGACCTACATCGTATTCATTCTTTAAAAAGTATGGAAAGAGATTTGGGAAAAACATTTAAAATATTAATTGAAGGCGATTCCAAAAAAAGTGATCAGCATTGGGCAGGAAGAACCGATCATAATAAGATGACCGTATTTCCCAAAAGAGGGAACTTTAAGAAAGGTGATTATGTGGAGGTTGAAGTGGAAAGTTGTACAGCAGGCACGTTGATAGGAAAAATAAAAGAATAAGTGATGGTAAAAGTTGTCGAAAAAAATATTCCTCTAATAATTGAATTGTGCAAAAAGCACAATTTGAAATCGCTTTATCTTTTTGGCAGCGCAACAGACGCAAAATATTTTAATGAAAAAAGTGATATTGATTTTTTATATGAATATGATTTGAAAAATTATCCGGATTGGGATAAAGGTTATTTTGACATAGTAGCCAATTTTTTTATGTTAAAAGAAAAATTAGAAGAAATGCTTGGCAGAAATGTTGATTTGATTCCTAACAAATTAAGAAATCCTTATCTTATTGAATCCGTAGAAAAATCAAAGAAACTCATTTATGCCAGATCCTGATTTCCAAAAATACATTTTTGATGTAATGGAAGCTATCAACAATTTAGAATCTTTTACATCAAATATTACATTGGATAAATTGGAAGAAATAGAATTCAGGTGGGCAGTCGAAAGAGGGTATCTATAATAGGGGAAGCGCTGTTCAAAGCAAATAAAAATTCAAAAGGATATAGGCATAAGCAACTTGAAAAACATAATCGGAATGAGGCATATTGTAATACACGATTATGACCTGATTGAAGCTGAACGTTTATATATTACGATAAAAAAATACATTCCGATCTTAAAAGATGAAATCGCTAAAATTTTAAACAACTAATGGATCAGCAGGCAATAAAAAACAGGTTCGGAATTATAGGAAACGCTCCCGGGCTGGTTTACGCGCTTGACGTGGCGATACAGGTAGCCAACACAGATTTGAGCGTCTTGATCAACGGCGAAAGCGGCGTGGGAAAAGAAGTTTTTTCCCACATTATTCATTCTCTTTCGGCCAGAAAACATAATCCCTTCATCGCCGTAAACTGTGGGGCTATTCCGGAAGGAACAATTGATTCTGAATTGTTCGGGCATGAAAAAGGCTCATTCACCGGAGCGGTTGATTCAAGAAAAGGATATTTCGAAACGGTAAATGGAGGGACAATTTTCCTGGATGAAATCGGAGAGTTGCCCCTCGGAACGCAGGCGCGCCTGCTCCGGGTTTTGGAAGCCGGCGAATACATCAGGGTGGGTTCGTCCAAGGTGCAAAAAACTGACGTAAGAGTGATAGCGGCTACCAACAAAGACCTTCTCGAATACACTCATACAGGAAGATTCAGGGAAGATTTATATTATCGGTTAAATACTGTCCCGATAAGGGTTCCGGCCCTGCGCGACCGAAGGGAAGATATTCCTTTGTTATTCAGAAAGTTTGCCGTTGATTTTGCCGAAAAATACAAATCCCCGCCCGTGCAACTAACCGATAGCGCACGGGAAATTCTTATTAACTATCCCTGGCCGGGAAATGTGCGTGAACTAAAAAATATTGCTGAACAGGTTTCAGTTTTATCTAAAGACAAATTAATAGATTCGGAAGAACTACGTCATTTTTTACCGGATACAAATTATAACAGGTTGCCTGTTCTTTCTACTCATCACGATGGAATTAATCAAAAAGAATTTGCAAACGAAAGAGAGATCTTATACAAATTATTTTTTGACGTAAAGAAAGATGTAACCGAACTAAAACGGATGTTTTTTGATGTGTTGCAAAATCCCGCCTCTGTAAATGAGGCCCGTTTCAGAAATGAACAACCGATGCTTGGTGATTTTCACGGTGAGCCGGGCGCTCCGGCAATTTCGGCAGTTCAGCCTATGGTACTGCGAAATAGTAATACCAACAACGACATATCGCAACACCAGGAAGTAGAGGAATCCCTTAGCATCGTCGATGCAGAAAAAGATCTTATCATCAAAGCGTTAAAAAAACACAGAGGCAAAAGAAGAGATGCCGCAAGTGATTTAGGCATCAGCGAAAGAACGCTTTACAGAAAATTGAAGGAGTATAATATTAATGAATGAATTAATTACTGAATTATTAAATTATTATGGAATTGTGTTTTCATTTTGCATAATAAATCAGGGTAGTCAATAGAACAGAACAATTTTCCTTCTCCGGTAATACAATAATTGAATAATGAAATAATATAATAATGCACAAAGGCAGATCGACGATAAAAATTTCCGCATTGCTTAGCTTTATAATGCTGACTTTCAGCTTTGCTACCTGCAAATATTCTTTTAAAGACACTTCTCCCATTCCGGCAGATATCACCACCTTTCGTGTTAATTTATTTGAAAACAAGGCGAGGTATGTAAATCCTTCAATTGCGCCGCAACTAACGGAAAAATTGCGCCAGAAAATTATCAGCCAGACAAGACTTCGGGAAACAAAAAATGACGATGCAAACTATGATATCAGCGGCTACGTTTCTGATTATAGCGTAACCACAAGTGGCGTTGCCAATCAGCAGGCGTCGAGTAACCGCCTGAATGTAACGTTTCACCTGATTTTTAAAAATACCGTCGATCCTGACCCCGCAAAAAGTTTTGAAACTGATCTTACCAGCAATTATGATTTCCCTGCAAATCAGACATTGCAGGCGGCGGAAAGCAGCCTCATGGACAAGATTATAAAAACCGTAACAGACGCAATTTTCAACAAAATATTTTCTAACTGGTAATATAGGCCGATGAATACCGCCATCAATTATGCTGATATGCTTCTCACTGAGTTTTCCGGCGAACCGGATGTGTTGAGAAATAATATAAAGAATTATCCTGCAAGTTCATTGTCGCATGTTTTATTATTATGCCACCTGAAAAAAAATGCCGACCCTGTATTTTATGAAGCTGCTGAACAAACCGGTATCTATTTGCAAAACCCGTATTGGCTCGAATTTCAACTATCATTGCTCTCAAAGACAGAAGAAAAAAAAGCGAATGAAAATATTTCTATTCCTGATTCTTTAGGCGCTCCTATTTTTCAGGAAGATGAAAAAACAAAGGCCGAATCTTCAAACGGGAATGGGGGTGATGTAGGCAATGTTTATGAAGAGGCAGAGAACGAAAATCTGTTAGCGCCTGCTGATGACGAAACCTTCGATTTGCCAAAGTCCGAAAATTTTGTTCCCATTTCCGACAGTTCCAATCCTTCAGAAAATAATGATTTCAATGAAGGCACTGTTCAAAATGAAGATGCAGGTTTTAATGAAAGGGAAGGTTTTCACATAGATGACACTTCTGAACCGGCACCCGTTGCCGTAAATCAGAATGCCAATATAGAAAATGAGAATTCCGGCCTAGAAAACATACCTGAAGAAACTAATGGTAATTTAACTGGTAGCCAAGCTGAAGAAATAGTAAATGATAATGAACCGATTTTAGAGAATACCACTGTCGAAATAAAAGAAGTTACTTCGGGTGCTCAAGGTTCAATAGATGGCTATCCTGAAAGCCGGGATTTAGATGTGGACGCGAACATTCAAGCTGAAGAGGCTGCACATAAAAATGATTCTTCCTTTGCTAAGGAGCAAAATGAAACCGACCTTGAGAAAAAAAATGAAGAAGATGAAATTGTTTCTTTTGAGCCCCTTCATACAGTTGATTATTTTGCATCACAGGGAATTAAGTTGAGTGAAGAGGCTTTGTCAAACGACCAGTTGGGAAAGCAAGTTAAAAGTTTTACGGCATGGCTCAAAAGCATGAAGAAATTACACCCGGGGCATCTGCCGGAACAAAATGAAGTTATTGAAAAGTTAATTCAGACTTCATCAGAAGCCTCCAATCAAAGCGTGAATGTGCTTACAGAAGCTATGGCAGAGGTATTGGTAAAGCAGGGAAAGAGTGAAAAAGCAATAGAAATGTATCAGAAATTAAGTTTGCTCAATCCCTCCAAAAGTGCGTACTTTGCAGCCAAAATTGAAAGTATAAAAAGTATTTAATATGTTATTTCTTTTTGTAACGCTTATTATTTTAGCTTCTATCATTTTAGGGGTAATTGTGCTTATTCAAAACCCTAAAGGTGGCGGGCTTTCTTCATCATTAGGCGGATTCAGCAACCAGTTAATGGGTGTGAAACAAACCACAGACGTTTTAGAAAAAGGCACCTGGCTTTTTTCCATAATTATTGGCGTGTTATGCATCACTTCTACGCTTTTTATTCCTAAGGCAGGTGCTACAAATTCTAATGAGAATTTAATAAAAGAAGCGCCGGTGGGAACTCCGATGGCGCCTAAAGAGAATAACACAGTACCAATGCCTTCAACACAGCAGGCCCCGGTGCAAGCACCAACCCCGGCAAAATAAATTATCATTAATATTGTATACCCTGTCTTATTTTCAAGGCAGGGTTTTTTTATGAATAGTCTTTAGAAAAATTATGAATTAAACACTAACCAATTATTATTATGAAAGGCCGCAAAGTTATTTTTTTAATTGTCCTGCTTGTTCTCATCGCTGGATTATTTTTTGGGTGGAAAATATTTGGGCCTGCTATTCATAATCCCGAAAAAAAATTTTTATATATTAAAACAGGTAGCACCTACCAGGATGTAAAAGATAGCTTATTAAAAAACAAAATGATTGCCGGAAATTTTTGGTTCGACCAGGTTTCTAAATATGCCGGTTATCCTGAAAAAGTAAAAGCAGGCAAATACAAAATTAATAATGGAATGAGCCTGTACCACCTGGTAAAAATGCTTCGTGCAGGCAGGCAGACTCCGGTCAATTTAATAATTACGAAGCTTAGAACCAAAGAAGATTTGGCAAAAAAGATAGGCTTCAATTTTGAAATTGATTCATCATCAGTGATGGATTTTTTAAATAATAATCAAATACTGAAGGAATACGATGTGGATTCCAATACCGTTTTAACGGATGTAATTCCAAATACCTATACCTACCATTGGAACACATCGATGAAAAATATTTTTAAAAAACTGTATGACGAACACGAAAAATTCTGGAACGAGGAAAGGCGCGCAAAAGCAATGCAATTAAGTCTTTCACCCAGCCAGGTTTATATCCTGGCCTCTATTGTTGAAGAAGAAACCAATAAGCAGGAAGATAAAGGGAAAATCGCCAGTGTGTATATGAACAGGCTCAAAAAAGGCATGAAACTCGCTGCTGACCCCACCGTAAAATTTGCCATGCGTGATTTTGAATTGAAAAGGATATATCACAAACATCTGCTGTTCCCATCCGCTTACAACACCTATTTAAATGCAGGATTGCCACCGGGGCCGATATGCACTCCTTCAATCAATACGATTGATGCTGTTTTAAATGCTCCACAAACGGACTATCTTTTTTTTGTGGCCCGCCCGGATTTTTCAGGCTATTCCAACTTTGCATCTGGTTATAAAGAGCACCAGGTATATGCGAGGGCTTATCAAAAGGCACTTGACAGTTTGATACTATCAAAAAAGGATTCCCAATAAATTAAAAATAATTTAAATATTTTTAGAAAGCAATTTTAAAAATATCCATTTTGCAAAAAAAGAAATATTTCATTGCTCATCCAATAAAATTTCTTATCAGAAAAAGTAAAAAATGGTCGCCGCCAGGTTTCCAGGGCATGACTGTTTTTGCCGTGATGAAGCATTTATTGAAAAATTTTAATCTTCCGAATTTTACTGAAAAAGCTTCTGCGATTTCTTATAACTTCATCATGTCAGTGCCCACTTCATGCCTTTTTTTGTTTACCCTAACGCCAAACCTGCCTTTCATTTCAAAGAAAGCACTGAAGTTTCAATTGCATGGCCTTATTCACGACATTATTCCCTCTGCCACTTACAATAAGAATTTAATCCAGTTTGTGGACAGCTTTATAGACGGTTCGAAAATAGGTATGTTGTCATTCACATTTGTTCTATCATTATTTTTTGCTTCCGGCGCAGTGATGGGGCTCATGCGGTCATTCAATAAAGACCATCTGGGTTTTGAAAAAATGAAAGGCCTGAAAACAAGATGGGAAGCCATAAAATTAACTGTAATGCTTTTCGGGTTGTTGTTGGCATGCCTCATTTTATTATTGTTGCAACGAAATATTTTAAGTTGGATTGGGATCACAGATTACCATATCCGAAACCTCATTATATACGGAAAATGGTTGTTCATTATCGGGTTAATTTTCTATTCTTTCGCTTTCATTTATCGTTATGCGCCATCCACAACCAAGCGGTGGAACCTTGTTTCACCCGGCTCTGTGATTGCAACCTTCCTGTCGATCCTCGTAACCATCGGCTTTACGGCTTTTGTCAATAATTTTGGAAGATATAATCTCCTGTATGGATCCATAGGTACGATAATGGTAATTATGATAATGATTTTTCTTAATTCAATGGTTGTCCTGATCGGCTTCGAAATAAATCTTAGCATCAATACTTTAAAGACCATTAGCGAAAACGCGCAGAAAAAACCATCCAATAAATCAGTAAACGAATAAATAGCAGCAAATTTTATTTTGGCTAAAATGCAGTGTCAGGAAACACCCGGTTCACCTTTACAAACCTTGGAACAAAATAAGAATTCATTCCTGAAATCATCACGCCCCTGCTGCTGGAAGCATGAATAAATTCCAGATCGCCGTTTTTATTGCTCACAATAATCCCCATATGACCCACTATACCGCTTGCGGCGTCGCTGCCGGTAAATAAAATCAAATCACCCGGCTTGCTTTTCTTTATTGGAATTTCGGTGCCAGCATTTGTAAAATCAACAGTCATACGTGGAACAGAAATTTTAAAATGGTTGAAGACATAATTGATAAACCCGGAGCAATCGAATCCTTTCTCTTTAATCATTGAGCCATATTTATACTTAACTCCAATCAGCGTTTCCGCAAATTCCACCAATTCGGCGGGAGTAATATTTTTTGTGTTGACCATACGCGGGGCCACATACTTCTTAATTCTTACAGTGCTTTTAATATCGCCTGATTTTTCAGTTTCAGTTATGGTGCTCCGGCGTGTAGCACTGCATCCGGTTAAAATGATTATTAAAATAAAGGATGGCAAAAAAAGAGATGCGATATTTCGGTATTTAAAAATTTTCATAGGCTAAAAAATCAAAGAGAGTTGCTTCCAAATATCTAAAAAATAATCCCGTTTCGAAAATGACAGATCTGTCGATTTTTGCGTTTTGCACATTCTAAGGTAATTTTGCAAAGTTTGTAAAAACAATTTTAAATCTCAAATTCTAATAAATGGCATACGACGTTATAGTTTTAGGCAGTGGCCCCGGCGGTTATCCTGCGGCAATCAGAGCTTCTCAACTTGGGAAAAAAGTGGCAATTGTAGAGCGTGAAAATCTTGGTGGTATTTGTCTTAACTGGGGTTGTATCCCTACAAAAGCCTTGTTGAAAAGCGCCCAGGTAATGGAATATGCAAATCATTCTGCAGATTATGGAGTAGAGGTGAGTGATCCAAAACCCAACTTTGAAAACATTATAAAACGAAGTCGTGGAGTAGCTGACAAAATGAACAAAGGAGTTGCGTTTTTGATGAAAAAAAATAAAATAGATGTGGTGATGGGTAATGGGAAATTGATTTCTCCTACCAAACTTGAGGTCACTTCTGCAGATGGGAAAAAGCAAACTCTTGAAGCAAAAAATATAATTATAGCTACCGGCGCAAGAGCAAGAGAATTACCAAATCTGAAATTAGATGGTAAAAAAATAATTGAATATCGCAAAGCGATGAGTTTGGATAAGCAACCGAAATCTATGATTGTTGTGGGTTCGGGAGCTATAGGAACTGAGTTCGCCTATTTTTATAACAGCATTGGTACTAAAGTAACTCTTATTGAATTTTTACCTAAAACTGTTCCTGTAGAAGATGATGAAATTTCAAAAGAGTTGGAGAAAAATTTTAAAAAGCAGGGAATTACCGTCATGACCAACAGTGAAGTGACAAGCGTGGATACAAGTGGCGAAGGCGTGAAGGCAAAAGTAAAAACGCAGAACGGAGAAGTAACTATTGAAGCAGATATTTTATTGAGCGCTGTTGGGATAGCGGCGAATATCGAAAATATCGGGTTGGAAGAATTAAAGGTTAAAACAGAAAAGGGAAAGATTGTGGTAGATGGCAATCAACAAACCAACATTCCGGGTCTATATGCCATCGGTGATTGCACGCCTCACCAGGCGCTGGCGCATAAGGCCACCAAAGAAGGCATCAATGCCGCAGAGCATCTTGCAGGGAAAAAACCAGACCCCATAGATTATAACAATATTCCTGGCGGCACCTATTGCACCCCGGAAATTTCTTCTGTCGGCTTCACTGAAAAGGCCGCTAAAGATGCAGGCTATGAGTTAAAGATTGGAAAATTTCCATTCATCGCCAGCGGAAAGGCAACAGCAGCAGGTGCTACAGAAGGATTTGTAAAAGTAATTTACGACGCAAAATATGGTGAACTTTTGGGTGCTCATGCTATAGGATATAATGTTACAGAAATCATTGCCGAAATGGTAGTAGCACGTAAATTGGAAACCACAGGACATGAAATATTAAACGCCATTCATCCGCATCCTACCATTAGCGAAGCTGTGAAAGAAGCTACTGCTGTGGCTTATGGCGAAGCGACGGATATTTAAGAGAAGAAAGGTTTAAAGGGTTTAGACAGTTTAGAATTTAAATAATTTAGAATTATAAATTAAAATTTTTGACTTTAATTTATAGTTCTTTTGTTTAGTGAAGCATAGTGAACGAAGAAAAAAGTGAAATTTTTATTTTACAGAAATCTTTTTGAGTAACCCGAATTAAGAAAACGTATTTCACAAAGAAACTTTGAATATTCTCATTTTTTGTTAAGCAGTGCATTTATCTGTTAAACATTTGCCACAGCTTCTTCTCCGTACATCTGGTCTTTATATTTTAAAGATGGAGAAGGAATAAATTCGCCAAAGCCGAGACGCGGCCATTTTTCATCAATCGATGCAATGGTTTTATCATCAGCAATAATAATATTCGGCCAATCCCTATAAAAATCGTCGAGTTCTTTTGTTTTAAGCGTGCCGTCAAACCCAATACAGGCCACATACTCAACGGGGTTTGATGTTATTTGGCTGCCTGTCGCCGAGACAGGTTTCATGACAATAAAATTATCTCTGCGTGGATCAAGGTTGTTACAAAAACGCCATAAAGCAACGGGCAAGTCCTTTGGATCGACAGTATGTTCCACATATAAAATCATTTTTATTCCTTCAATAATTTTTAATTCACAGATCGCTTCGTGCAACTTTTTAATGTGGCCTTTTTTATTTTTTTTAACGGCAATAATTAAACAAGGAATTTCTTTTTCAAGTAAAGAAGAATTGATTGCCTTTATTTCAGGAAAAATATTTTGCAGCTCATCTGAAGAGTTTACAATATAACGGGGAGCCATATCCGTAAATGTTTCCTCTCTTTCTTCATCGAATTTGAAAGTACCGTCAATACACATTTTACCACCAAACCCCAGTTTGCTGCAACTGTGATCTAACACATCCATCGGGCCCTGCGAAAAATAGATATCTGTCGAAGGGTTCAGATTTTTAAAAACTTCTTTTGCCACCTGTAAATAATCATTCAGTTTAAATTTGCTAAAATGCGCTTCAGAAGAAGGTTTTGACGAAACAACCACCAGGATCTTATTAAACATCATTTGCCCGGCGCCCCACATGGCATTCATCACTTTCTGTGCCTGGCCCGGATAATCCTTTTGAATTTTTGCAATTACCAGGTTATGAAACACTCCTTCAACAGGCATTTCCATGTCAAGAATTTCAGGAACCAGGGTCATCTTTATGGGCGCTAAGAAAATACGCTCCGTCGCTTTTCCCAACCATGCATCTTCCTGGGGCGGAATGCCCACAATCGTTGCAGGATAAATAGGATTTTTTTTATGCGTAATGGCTGTGATGTGAAACCTCGGGTACCAATCCGGCAAAGAATAATAGCCTGTATGATCGCCGAATGGGCCTTCCCATATTAGTTCATCTTCCGGATCCACATAACCTTCTATAATAAAATCTGCATCGGCTGGAACCTCAACATCAGGCTGGGAAATACATTTTACCAGCTCTACTTTTTTCTTTCTTAAAAATCCTGCAAGCATATATTCATCCACATTTTCGGGCAGGGGCGCAGTTGCGGCATACGCATACACCGGATCACCGCCTAAGGCTACGGCAACGGGCATACGTTTTTTTAATTTCTTATACTCATTAAAATGTTTTGCCGAAACTTTATGTTTGTGCCAATGCATTCCCGTAAGCCTTGGCCCAAAGATTTGCATGCGGTACATGCCTACATTTCTCGAATGCGTGTTCGGATCTTTTGTATGAATAACCGGCAATGTTACAAATGGCCCGCCGTCCTTTGGCCAGCAGGTAATCACAGGGAGCTTTGTCATATCCGGCTCCTGCATAATAATTTGTTGACACTCCCCTCTCTCATTAATTACTTTAGGCATCCAGCCGGCAAATTTTCCAAGCGTTGGCAGCAATTTTAATTTTTCAATGATACCCTCTTTCGGCGATGACAGTAAATGGAATAATTTCTCGATTTCTTTTGCTGTATCGTTCAGGTTTTTTACACCGAGCGCGAGGCACATTCTTTTTTCACTGCCATAAGCATTCATAAGCACCGGAAAATCGTAACCGGTGTTTTCAAAAAGCAATGCTTTCCCTCCACCTTCAGTTTTACTGATCCTGTCGGTAACTTCCGCGATTTCCAGAACCGGATTTACATATTCTTTTATCCGGTGTAACTGATTTTCTTTTTCAAGAACTGAAATAAATTCCTGCAGATTTTTATAAGCCATAAAACAAAGATACTTGAAGGAAATGCACCACCGATATATAAAAATGATTTGCTTTTATAAGCAAATTCAATTTGTATGATAATTTTAATACTGCCAAGGCGGCTATTAAATACAATTTCATAAGCCACTCATTCCGTTTGAATAACGCAGTCTCTTATTTTTAAGATTTCTTTAGGTTAAAGCCTTATCACAAAAACAGCGCGAAAATTCTGCTAAAACGGCAAAATGAGTAACTCAAAAGCTTTTATAGCCGTTTTTTTGGATTCCCTTGTTAATAAAAAAATTTGCGATAAAAAATATTGCATTATTTTTGCCTTCTCATTTTAAAAAAATAGAACGAGCCTTGAAAAAAAATCGTTTATATCATTTCTTTTCCCCGGCAACGGTATATTTATCATTTACGCGACGTGGATGCTGATAGGCCTTTGCGATTTACATCGCACCTATCAGTGAAAAAAAATCCCCGGTCTTCTCCTTTACTTTTTTAAAAATTAAATTTCCTGCAAATTGGAACAATCAAATATAATTGTTCGTGTTGCAATTCCTTCAGACGTAATTTACGCGTCAACTATTACAGATGAAATGGCCTCCTCTGCACAGGCCCGCGGTACGGGAATTGCCAAACGCTCCCCTGAATATATTTCACAAAAGATGACAGAAGGGAAAGCTGTAATTGCTGTTACAAAAGAGGGCAAATGGGTGGGCTTTTGTTATATTGAGGCCTGGGGCCATGAAAAATTCGTTGCTAACAGCGGACTTATTGTTGCCCCCGAATTCAGAAAGTCGGGCATTGCGAAAAATATCAAGGGCCGGATTTTTCAATTATCAAGAAAGAAATATCCCCATGCAAAGATCTTCGGGCTTACTACAGGCCTCGCGGTGATGAAAATTAACAGTGATTTGGGTTATGAGCCGGTAACGTATTCTGAACTCACCGATGATGAAAACTTTTGGGCAGGTTGCAAAAGTTGTGTCAATTACGACATATTGATGAGTAAGAACAGAAAAAATTGTCTTTGTACCGCTATGCTTTATGACCCCAAAGACCATCCTGAGCCTGCTGAAACTGCAAGTGAATTTAGAAAAAAAGCAAAGGTATATGAAAGATTCATGCGGCTGAAAAAAGCGAAACTGATACGATACTGGAAAAAGAAAAAGGAAGGACATTTTAAGTCACTATTTAGTATCTTCTTTAATTTTTAATAAACAAATTAGTAATGAGCAAAAAAGTGGTTATAGGTTTTAGCGGTGGATTAGACACCTCTTATTGTGTGAAATATTTTACTGACGAAAAGCACTATGAAGTGCACAGCATCATCGTAAATACAGGCGGCTTTTCCAATGAAGAATTGAAGCGAATTGAAGAACATGCCTATAAACTGGGCGTTGCATCTCATACCTGCGTTGATGCAACGAAAAGTTATTATGATTCCATCATCAAATACCTCGTGTTTGGAAACGTTTTAAAAAACAACACCTATCCATTAAGTGTAAGCGCCGAAAGGGTTTCACAAGCCTTGCATATCGCGGAACATGTAAAAACAATTGGCGCTGATGCAGTAGCTCACGGCAGCACAGGAGCAGGAAATGACCAGGTGAGATTTGATATGATCTTTCACATAATGATCCCGGGAGTGGAAATTATAACGCCTATTCGGGACATGCAATTATCACGGCAGGAAGAAATTGATTACCTGAAATCAAAGGGGGTACAAATGAATTTTGAAAAATCAGTTTATTCAATTAACAAAGGATTGTGGGGCACCAGCGTGGGCGGAAAAGAAACATTAAGTTCAAATGGTATGTTGCCTGAAGAAGCCTGGCCTACCCAGCTTAGCAAACATAATCCCGAAAAAATAAAATTGCATTTTGATAAGGGAGAATTAAAAGGCATAAATGATTCCCATTTTGATAATCCTGTTGAAGCCATTCAATACTTACAAAGCATCGCGGGGCCTTTTGCCATCGGGCGCGACATTCATGTCGGCGATACGATAATTGGAATAAAAGGAAGAGTAGGTTTTGAAGCTGCCGCATCCGTTTTAATTATCAAGGCACATCATGCGTTGGAAAAAAATGTGCTTACAAAATGGCAACTAACTCTGAAAAGCCAGTTAGCTGATTTTTACGGCAACTGGCTGCATGAAGGACAACTGTTAGATCCGGTGATGAGGGATATTGAAGCCTTTTTTACGTCTTCGCAGCAAAATGTTACCGGTGATGTTTTTATTCAGTTGATGCCATATCGTTTCCAGATTTACGGCATAGAATCGCCCTATGACTTGATGAGCGCTAAATTTGGAAAATACGGAGAGATGAACACCGGCTGGACGGGAGAAGATGTGAGAGGCTTCAGCAAAATATTTGGTAATCAGACAGCAATTTATCATGCTGTAAAAAATAGTCAGAATGAAAAATAAAGTCAGGGTGGGAATCATCGGTGGTGCGGGCTACACCGGGGGCGAGTTGATTAGAATATTACTCAATCATCCCTCAGCAGAAATAATATATATCCATAGCAAAAGCAATGCAGGAAAAGAAGTAAGCAGCGTTCACCAGGATTTAGTGGGAGAAACTGATTTGAAATTCTCTCACGAGATAGAACATAATATTGATGTGCTTTTTCTTTGTGTTGGCCATGGAGATTCGAAGATTTTCATGGAAGAGAATGACATTCCTGGAAATATAAAAATCATTTCTCTTTCACAGGATTTTCGGTTGAAAGAAAATTCAGTAATCAATGGCCGCGAATTTATTTATGGCCTTCCGGAAATCAACCGGGAGCAAATCAAGAAGTGGGATAATATTTCGAACCCGGGCTGTTTTGCTTCCAGCATTGAGTTTGGCCTTCTTCCGTTAGCAAAAAATAAATTAT
Organism: Ginsengibacter sp.; assembly: GCA_051954975.1. Lineage (GTDB taxonomy): Bacteria > Bacteroidota > Bacteroidia > Chitinophagales > Chitinophagaceae > Ginsengibacter. Next base: position 66,871 of record JBQCHE010000008.1, read on the forward strand.
TGGCAGATGTTTACAGCACTGGCATTACCGGTTCTACCGGTGCAGGCCAATCAAAAAGTGAAACCACTCACTTTTCATGGCGTGAAAATAATGTCCAGGCATATAAATCTTTAAAGCACCAGCACATTAACGAGATAAATGAAACGTTAACCAGCGTGTCAGGAATAAAGGAAATACCGCCGATTCATTTTGTACCGTGGCGCGGTGATTTTACAAGAGGCATTTTTATCACTTCTCAATTAAAATGTGCTGAAACGCTTCCTGAACTGTACAACCTATACGAACAATTTTACGAAGGGCATCCTTTTATCAAAATAAGTCATGAACCTATTTTTTTAAAGCAAGTGGTTAATACCAATAATTGCTTTATTAACCTGGAACAGGTGGGAGAAATTGTGGTAATTCATTCTGCCATCGACAATCTTTTAAAAGGCGCCAGCGGACAGGCAGTGCAAAATATGAATTTGATGTTTGGCCTTGAGGAAACAGAAGGACTGAAATTGAAAGCCAATTACTTTTAATTTAAAAAATTAAAAAAATGAAACTATTCGACGTTTATCCTATCAATGATATCAACATTGTAAAAGCCCTAGGCTCTTATGTTTGGGACGACAAAGGAACTGAATACCTTGATATGTACGGCGGCCACGCCGTAATCAGCATCGGACACACACATCCACACTGGGTTAAAAAAATTGAGGACCAATTGGAAAAAATTGCTTTTTACTCCAACTCCATTAAAATCCCCTTGCAGCAGGAATTAGCAGATAAATTAGGGGAAGTATCGGGCAAGAATAATTACCAGCTATTCCTATGCAATTCGGGCGCCGAAGCAAATGAGAATGCTTTGAAGCTTGCTTCATTTCACAATGGAAGAAAAAAAATAATCGCCTTTACAAAAGCATTTCATGGAAGGACTTCTCTGGCTGTTTCCGCGACTGATAATCCTTCAATTGTTGCGCCTGTTAATGAAACAGACAATATAGTTTTCCTTCCGTTTAATGATGAAGATGCGTTAAAAAATTATTTTGATGAACATGGAAAAGAAGTTTGCGCAGTAATTGTAGAAGGCATCCAGGGTGTAGGTGGAATAAGGGTGGCGTCAAAAACATTTTTACAGTTGGTTCGCAATTTATGCACTCAATATGGCGCAGTCTTTATTGCGGACGAAGTGCAATGTGGATACGGAAGAACCGGCACATTTTACTCACAGGACCATGCAGAGGTAGAGGCAGATATTTATTCAATGGCCAAAGGAATGGGCAACGGATTTCCTGTTGGCGCCATTTCTATTTCGCCAGCCATCGCTCCCAAACATTTCATGCTGGGAACCACTTTTGGCGGCAACCATTTGGCATGTGCCGCAGCTATCGCAGTTTTGGAGGTAATAGAAAAAGAAAATCTTTTGAAGAATGCTGCGGAAGTTGGAAGTTATTTATTAGATGAAATCAATAAAATTCCATCGTTGCAAAATATTCGTGGAAAAGGGTTGATGATTGGTTTTGATGTGCCTTCAGAAATGCAGGAACTTAGAGCAAATCTATTAAAAAGACACAAAATTTTTACCGGATATGCCAAACCGAATGTGATAAGATTATTGCCTTCTTTGGCATTAAATAAAAAGGATGCAGATAAATTTTTAAACGCCTTAAAAGAAGAAGTAAATCTTCTTCTTTCAGAAAAACAAAATATTTCTGCATCTGTAAATGCGTGATTTTTTCATCTAACTCAATTTTTTAAAATATTGAAAAACTTTCTTTCAGCAAATGATGCAGGAAATATAGATGATCTCGTACAAACTGCATTACATTTTAAAAAAAATCCTTTCTCAAATTCTTCTTTGGGAAAAGGCAAACGTATTGGACTCTTGTTTTTAAATCCAAGTATGCGAACCCGCCTGAGCACGCAGATTGCGGCTCAAAACCTTGGAATGGAATCCATAGTTTTTAACGCTTCACAGGAAGGCTGGGCATTTGAGTTTGAAGAAGGTGCCGTGATGAACGGAACCACCGCCGAGCACATCAAAGATGCAGCACCAATCCTTGGAAAATATTTTGATATCCTGGGAATCAGGACTTTTCCAACATTAAAAGACCGTGACTCCGATTACGCCGAAAAAATTTTACACCAATTTGTAAAATATTGCGGCATACCTGTAATCAGCCTGGAAAGCGCCACCTTGCATCCGCTACAAAGTCTGACGGATATTATAACTATTTCATCACACCTGCCTGTTAAAAACAAAAGAAAACCAAAAGTGGTATTAACCTGGGCGCCACACGTGAAAGCTTTGCCACAATGCGTTGCCAATAGTTTTGCTCAATGGGTAAACGCGTGGGGTCATTCGGACTTCGTAATTGCAAATCCTGAAGGTTATGATTTGGATGAAAAATTTACAAGCGGCGCCAGGATAACCCATAACCAGGATGAGGCCTTAAGGAACGCTGATTTTGTGTATGTAAAAAATTGGAGCAGCTATCACGATTATGGAAAAATAATTACCGTAGATGACAACTGGCTGTTGGATAACAAAAAGCTGGAAGCCACTAATGACGCAAGCGTAATGCACTGCCTTCCGGTAAGAAGAAATGTAGAATTAAGTGACGAAATTTTAGACGGCGGCAACAGTATCGTTACCGAAGAGGCAAGCAACCGCGTATGGGCGGCGCAGGCGGTAATCTCGCAAATTTTAAATCAGTTAGAATGAACGATTCTGTAAAAGAAAAAATGTACATCATTAAAGTTGGAGGAAATGTAATTGATGATGCTGAAAAACTAAATACATTTTTAAAAGAATTTTCAACTATAACGGCGAAAAAAATCTTAGTGCATGGTGGTGGAAAAATCGCAACATCCATTGGTAATAAATTAGGCATCGTTTCAAAATATATCGACGGCAGAAGAATCACCGATGATGAAACAATTGATTTAGTGACGATGGTTTACGGTGGATTAGTGAATAAAAAAATCGTTGGCAAACTGCAATCTTTTCATTGCAACGCCATTGGAATTACTGGCGCTGATGCCAATTTGATACCGGCAAAAAAGCGCGAAGTAACAGAAATAGATTATGGCTGGGCAGGGGATATTGAAAGCGATAAAATCAATCCCGGAAATTGGAAAATATTTTTAGAAAATGGCTTAACACCTGTGGTAGCTTCACTTACACACGACGGGAATGGAAACATGCTTAACACCAATGCTGACACGATTGCTTCGGTAATTGCTGTCAGCTTATCAAAATATTTCGAAGTAAGTTTAATTTTTTGTTTTGAAAAAAATGGCGTTTTACTTGATATAAATGATGAAAATTCTGTGATTGAAAAAATGAATCATGAGGAATATGAATCGCTAAAGAAATTGGATAAATTATTCGCGGGTATTTTGCCAAAAATTGATAATTCATTCGATGCGGTTACTAAAGGAGTGAAAGAAGTGGTAATTGGAAATTCATCACAGCTTTCTTCACTAATTAACGGAAGCGCAGGCACCAAACTTTCGATGAATGAGCAGTAAAGCAATAAATATTTCTGATTTATATTCTGAGGCAATTAAATTATTAAAACAATTAATTGCGATTCCCTCTTTTAGCCGCGGGGAAGACAAGACGGCAACATGCATTGAAGCTTTTTTTAAAGAAAAAAAAATTGAATATCACCGTTATTTGAATAACGTGTGGGCAGTTAATAAAAATTTTGACAGCAATAAGCCAACTCTCTTACTGAACTCGCATCATGATACAGTAAAACCAAACAAAGGATATACGTTAGATCCATTTGAGGCAATTGAAAAAGATGGGAAGTTATTTGGACTTGGTTCCAATGATGCAGGCGGCCCTTTGGTTTCTTTACTGGCTACGTTTATTTATTTTTTTGAAAAAGACATCCCTTTTAATATTGTTTTTGCGGCAACAGCAGAAGAAGAAATTTCAGGGACAAATGGCATTGAAATCCTTTTATCGAAATTGCCAAAAATAGATTGCGGCATTGTGGGCGAACCCACTTTATTGAATATGGCCATCGCTGAAAAAGGTTTGCTGGTGCTTGATTGCACCGCTCATGGAAAAGCAGGGCATGCAGCGCGCGACGAGGGTATTAATGCGTTGTACATTGCAGTTAACGATATTAATTGGCTGATACATTTCCAATTTCCCAAAGTTTCTTCTTTGCTTGGCCCGGTTCATATTGCCGTTACCTCGGTGAACACAGAAAACAAAACCCACAACATCGTTCCATCTGAATGTAGCTTCGTTGTGGACATTCGCGTGAATGAATTGTATTCTTTTGAAGAAGTTATTACGGTTATCAGTGAAAATATTAAAAGCGAAATTCATCCACGATCCGTAAGATTAAAATCTTCTTTTATCAGCGGGACGCATCCTTTGGTGAAGGCCGGAATTCAGGCAGGATTTTCTTCTTACGGCTCTCCCACGTGTTCAGATATGGCTTTGATGAATTTTCCGGCGTTGAAAATCGGCCCCGGCGATTCGGCCCGCAGTCACACTGCGGATGAATTTATTTTTTTACATGAGATTGAAGATGGGATTAAAACGTACATTGATTTGCTGAAACTGTATGGTGACAATTTATAGTATCTTAAGTATTACAAGTATGTGCACATTTTCAAATTAGCAAATTAGCACATCAGCACATTTTCAAATTTTCACATTAGCCACATTTTTCACATTTTCAAATTAGCACATTAGCTTACCTTCGCAGCCAAAATTTTTTTGAAGATTCATGCAGGCGGAAGTAAATATAAAATTGGCTAACGAAATAAAAAAACGCAGGACATTCGCTATCATTTCACACCCGGATGCAGGCAAAACTACTTTAACAGAAAAGTTTTTGCTTTTTGGTGGCGCGATACAAACCGCAGGCGCAGTGAAAAGCAATAAAATCAAAAAGCACGCAACTTCAGATTTTATGGATATTGAGCGGCAGCGCGGCATTTCGGTAGCTACTTCTGTGATGAGCTTTGAATACAAAGATATTTTGATAAATCTGTTGGATACGCCCGGCCACAAAGATTTTGCTGAAGATACTTATCGCACTCTCACTGCCGTTGACAGCGTAGTGCTGGTAATTGATTCTGTAAAGGGAGTTGAGGAACAAACAAAAAGGCTGGTAGAAGTTTGCCGCATGCGAGATACGCCTGTAATTGTTTTCGTGAATAAGCTTGACCGTGATGGAAAAAATCCGTTTGACCTTTTAGATGAGATTGAATCAGAATTGAATATCCACTTGCATCCGCTAAGCTGGCCTATCGGCATGGGTAAAGAATTTAAAGGCGTTTATAATTTGTATGAAAAAAGCCTCCTTCTTTTTACACCGAATCAAAAAATTACGGAGGAAGATCTCCCTATCGATAACATCAGTGATGAAATTGTGGAACAAAAACTGGGTGCTAAAGATGCTGCCCGGTTGCGCGAAGATGTAGAACTTATCGATGGCGTTTATGGAGAACTGGATCGGCAAAAATATTTAGACGGTAAGGTGGCTCCAGTTTTTTTTGGAAGCGCTATCAATAATTTCGGAGTGAAAGAATTGCTGGAAACCTTCATTAAAATTGCGCCTTTGCCGCAGGAACGCGAAGTAACCACAAGAGTAGTTGAGCCGTATGAAAATAAATTCAGCGGATTTGTTTTTAAAATTCACGCAAATCTTGATCCGCGGCACCGCGACAGAATTGCATTTTTAAGAGTTTGCGCAGGGAAATTTGAGCGCAATAAATATTTTCATCATGTGCGGCTTAGCAAAAATGTAAGGTTCAGCAATCCATATTCGTTTTTAGCGCGCGATAAAGACATTATCGAATCCGCATATCCCGGAGATGTGGTTGGCTTGTTCGACACGGGGAATTTTAAAATCGGCGACACACTTACAGAGGGCGAAGATTTTTATTTCACCGGCATTCCTTCATTTTCTCCTGAAATATTTAAAGAAGTAGTGAATAAAGATCCTATGAAAACAAAGCAGCTTGAAAAAGGCTTGCTTCAATTAACCGATGAAGGCGTAGCGCAGTTGTTTACCCAATTTGGCGGCAACAAAAAAATTATTGGGTGCGTGGGTGAATTGCAATTTGAAGTAATTCAGTACCGTCTTTTGCATGAATACGGCGCATCGGTTCAGCTTAATTCACTCCCCTACTATAAAGCCTGCTGGATCACATCAAAAGATCCTAAAAAACTGGAAGATTTTATCAAATTTAAATCCTCAAACATCGCCCGCGATAAAGATGGGCTGTTGGTCTATCTTGCCCAAAGCGAATGGTTCTTAAATACTGAACGCACCAATAATCCTGACATCGAATTCCATTTCACAAGCGAGATTCATAAGTAAATTAAGATTTACTGTTATTCGTTTATTTACTGATCAGCCTTCTTCGGTTATTTGATTTTTCAAAAAATTTTTTGAACAGAAGTTTAGAAAATTTTTTTTTAAAAGGGGACATTCAATTGAGCGAAATCGAGCAACCTAATTTTTCAGCTCTCTTGGTTTTCCACCCAACCGCCAGTGAGCTTCAATTTTTTCCAAAGCAATACCCTTCGTTTCGGGAATATAAAAATAGCCCCAGAAAATTCCAATAATACCTATGGCAGCGTAAAACCAAAAGGCACCGGCGGGATTTCCATTATTGACCGCCTGTTCAGAAAATGTATTAGTAGCTGCATCATATACACTTTCATGCGTGATAATACCGCTGCCCGCAGCAGTCAATAACTTCACTATTTTGAAAAACGTAAACGCAACAATGCCATTGAAAAGCCAGTTGGATAACGATCCGATAGAGGAACCAATACCCCTGACGCGAAGCGGAAAAATTTCTGAAATAATCAGCCACCCAAGAGGCCCAAGGCTTATCGCAAAAAAAGCGATATAGACCCACACGAAAACAATGGCAAGCCATTTCCCGGTATCTCCAAGGCTGTCATGAAAGGCAAATACAAAGCCCAGGGCGATAAGCGAAGCTACAATGCCGCTTAAGCCAATGAAATAAAGTTTCCGCCGGCCTAATTTATCAATCATGAATAAAGAAAGAACTGTGAAAGCCACATTCACAACGCCGACACTTACGGCGCCCCAGATTCCTGCACGGGCGCCTTCAAAACCCACAATCATAAAGATTTTCGGACTGTAATAAATCACCGTATTGATGCCCACAAATTGTTGAAAAAACATAATGCCGACAGAAATGATCAAAGCCTTTCGAAGCCAGGGCCTGAACACTTCGCGCATATTGGGTTTTTCTTTAGCCATTTCTATTTCTTCCTTCATGCGCGCCATTGATTCATCTACAAGATCGGGCTGTTCAATTCTTTTCAAAATGCGCAGGCTTTCTTCCTCGCGACCCTTGCTCATCAGCCACCGTGGCGTTTCGGGCAAAAAGAACATCCCTATTAATAAAATAAATCCTGGAATAATGCCCGCATAAAACATAGGCCGCCACGATTCAACATCATTGTTATTGGCAAACGCGAGATCGCTCAAATAAGACACGAGGATACCAATTGTAATCAGCAATTGAAACAACGATACCAGCCGGCCACGGATATGCGAGGGAGAAATTTCAGCGATGTACAATGGCACCGAAAATGATGAAATACCAATAGCAAGACCTATAAATAAGCGCGAAAGAATTAGCAAAGTCGGATTGGGCGCCCATCCTGACCATGCCGCGCCTAAAACAAAAATGACAGCAGCCGCCAAAATAGTTTTTTTTCTGCCGAAAATATCAGACAATCTTCCCGTAAGGATAGCGCCAATTACAGCGCCGACTAATCCGGCCGTAGTAATGTTTTCGACCATGCTGTTGCTGAGCTGGAAATCCTGCTGAAAAAACGGAATCGCTCCTGAAATGACACCTGTGTCGAATCCAAATAAAAGTCCGCCGGTGGCAGCCACTGTGGATATAATGGTAACGAGATTTTTATTGTAGCTTTTTTCTTTCATATAATGAAAGTACTGATTATTATAAAATGAGTTTTATTTCCTTATTTTTTTCTTAGCGTAAACACCGGATAACCACCCATCTCAACAGCAAAGCAATATTTAGCCGTTGTTTTTATTTTGCGATTAAAACACTTACTGTGCCTGTATCACAAGCTGCGCTGGCTGTAGTCCCGGCGAAGACGCTTTCAAAGTTATTTTCCCTGCCTGTTTTTCTGATTTGATAATCACCAGGCATTTTCCCTGCCAGGCCTTACGCTGCGGCAGTTGATAGCTTTCAACACTTACCGGATTGGCATTGCCTACACCGGCAATAGTGCCAGGCCCTTCAATTTCAAAATGGACGAGGTTTTCTGCATTTGGATTCAGATTTCCTTTTTTATCTACCAGTTCCACGGTAACATAACTTAAATCCTGGTTGTCAGCGTTGATAATTTTTCTATCTGCAGAAAGGCGAATCAGCGATGGTTTTTCTGCCGTTTTTAAAATATAAGTATTTACTTTTTCCCCATTATCATATCCAATTGCTTTTAACTCTCCGCGTTCAAAAGGAGTATGGTAAACCGCCATAAATTTTCTTGACCGGTTTGTGGTTTTTTTGCCCAATGATTTTCCATTTAAAAATAATTCGACTTCATCGCACGAAGAATAAACATTGATTTCAAAAAGCGCACCCGGGTTCTCTTTCAATGAATCTGTATTTGAATCGAGGTTCCAGTTTGAAATTACATCATCCCAATTCCATTTGCTCCACTCTGATTTATTTTTGTTCACAGGAAACGAAGGATGAAGCGGTTTTACAAAAACAGAAAGCTGATCCTTTTTCCAAAGGGCATCCCGGTAAAAAGACTGTGGGCGTTTCCAGCCACAAATATCAATATCGCCGCACCAGGCCAGGTTCCAGGGGTAAAACAAATTTTTTTCCTGCGGATATCCGTACCAGCCAATGCTCGATTCACCAATGTAATCATAACCTGTCCACACAAAATCGCCAATCACCCAGGGATGATCCAACACGTTCATCCAATAATCAAATTGTTCCAGAGCATACGATTCAGTAGCCACCATGATACGATTGGGTTTGCGCTCATGATCGCTCACATATTTGTCTTTTGCATAATTGTATCCACATACATCAAGGGCTGCAAAAAAAGGATCTTTTTTATCCGAAACGCTGTTTGCCGCAGCGGTAACGGGCCTTGTGTTGTCAAGTGAACGAACGTAATCGGCCAAAAGTCGTGCGGTATCAGCGATGGAAGGCCTGTCCATTCCCGGAATTTCATTGCCGATGCTCCACATAATGATGGAAGGATGATTGCGATCCCGAAGCACCATACTTTCCAAATCGCGCTGCCACCAATCTTTAAAATACACATGGTAGTCATCAGGATTTTTCCCTTCAGTCCAGCAATCGAACGCCTCATCAATCACTAACATACCCAGGCTGTCGCACGCCGCTAAAAAGGCCGGAGCGGGAGGATTGTGAGAACAACGAATGGCATTAAATCCACTGGCTTTCAATAAAGCTACCCGACGGATTTCTGCACGATCGAACGACTTTGCGCCCAAAGGGCCATTATCAATATGAAAACATCCGCCCCTTAATTTCATCGGCTTACCGTTAAGCCTAAAACCATTTGTAGCATCAAAAGAAATCTTCCGGATTCCAAAGGCGGTAGTTACCTGATCGGTTTGTTTGCCATTAACGTACACCTGTATAATAGCTTTATATAAGTGCGGAGTTTCTGTTGACCATAAATCCGGAGATTTCACTGATGAATGGTTATTGAATTGATATGAGTCATTTGCTGCAATTGTTTGCTTCTGCGAAACCTTTGCTATCTCAACACCTTTTGGATTTACAATCCTGGTGATCACCGTGGCGTTTGCTGCAGCATTCGTTTCGTTTTCTACAACGATACCGGCATTTATTTTCGCTGATGTAGCGCTTACTTCAGACGTGGTTAAAAAAGTTCCCCATTGAGCGACATGGACCGGGCTGGTTTGTATCAACCATGTATGCCGGTTAATTCCTGAACCCGCATACCAACGGCTGTTTGCACCGACATTTTTCACCTGCACCGCAATCACATTTTTTCCATTTTTATTTACTTTATCAGTAATGTCGTAATAAAAAGAAGTGTATCCATAAGGATGATTGCCCAAATGCGCACCATTAATCCATACATCTGCATTCATATACACGCCATCAAACAAAATAATAATTCTTTCATCAGCGCCGGTTGCGTTGTGTTTACGATCAACTAACGGTAGCGTAAACGTTTTTCGATACCAGCCAATCCCGCCAGTCGTAAAACCAACGCTGATTCCATTGATGGCGTCAGGATTAAAAGGTGATTGCGTGCCCGGCAAATCTTCAATGCTCCAATCGTGGGGAAGATCAATATTTCTCCAATCCCCATCATTATAATTTATTTGACTGGCATTCTCTGTATCACCGCGATGAAAACGCCACCCTTCATCAAATAAAATTTTTCTTTGTGAAAAACATTGAAAGGATATAACCACGCAAAAAAGCAGGAGTGATTTTTTTTTCATAAATAGTTGATATTTTATTATCGCTCTTTACAAGAAAGTCTTGATTGATTTATCAGCAATACAATTTGATTTCAACAAAAACAATTGCATTATAAATTGGAAAAGGTAATGAATTTTATTTTTTGGAAATAAAAAAACAAAATATTTGTTTCTTTACTGATAAAATGTTTGCATGAATAATTGCCGTTCATAAAGCGCTTAGGTAGCCGCTGAAGAACAGGCATAAATGAATGTGTAAAATGAAAAAGGAAAAACGTATTCTATTTTTATTTGTGGCTATTAAGTTTATTCTGCCTTTCCTTTTGCAAAATTCTTATTATTCACCACATAGAGACGAGTTTCTTTACCTCGCTGAAGGTCATCACATGGCCTGGGGCTACATGGAAGTGCCGCCGTTGCTATCGGTGTTCGCGTGGATAACTAATCTTTTTGGGGACGGGATGTTCTGGGTTAAATTCTGGCCATCGCTTTTTGGAGCGCTAACGTATTTGATTGTAGGAAAAATAATTCTTTCTTTTAATGGAAAATGGCTGGCGCTGACACTGGGATTTCTGCCGTTTATTTTCGGCGCATACCTTAGGATTCATTTTCTTTTTCAGCCTAATTTTTTAGAAGTTTTTTTCTGGACCATGATAGCCTTTAGCCTGTTGCGGTTCATACAAACACAACAAAATAAATGGCTTTATATTTTTGGGATTTGCTGCGGCCTCGGTATGCTTAGTAAATATTCAGTTGCTTTTTTTATTATAAGCGTTTTGCTTGCTTTGCTCATTTCAAGGCATAGAAAAATTTTTCTAAATAAACATTTTTATTTTTCCGGCATTGTTGCATTCGTGATCTTTCTGCCCAATCTGCTATGGCAAATTCATTACGGCTTTCCGGTAATCACCCACATGGAAGAACTTAACCAGTTTCAATTACAATATGTGCAGCCTTCCGGCTTTTTATCAGATCAAATTTTAATGAACCTGCCCTGTGTATTTATCTGGATTGCGGGTTTGTATTTTGTAATCTTCAGGGAAAGAAAAAAATATCAAATTTTTGCATGGGCCTATTTAACCGTAATTGTATTGCTGCTTTATTTCCAGGGTAAAAGTTATTATGCGCTGGGCGCTTATCCTATTTTATTTGCTTTTGGAGCGATTCAACTCGAACGCTTTGCCACGCTGCATTCCAAAGTGTGGGCATTCGCATTTGTTGCCATACCTGTTGTGGCCGGAACGTTTATGATTCCGCTGTTGCTGCCCGTATGGAAACCACAAAAACTTGCGCAATTTTATCAAAAGGCACAAATGGAAAAAACGGGGCTTTTAAAATGGGAAGATTTAAAAAACCATCCCCTGCCCCAGGATTTTGCAGACATGCTGGGATGGAAAGAAATGGCAGCTAAAACAGCGAAAGCGTATTCCTCGCTAACCGAAGATGAAAAAAATAATACCATCATTTTTGCAGACAATTACGGCCAGGCCGGGGCTATCAGTTATTATGCAAATAAATATCACCTTCCAAAACCATATAGCGCTAATGCAAGTTTCCTTTATTGGATGCCTGACAGCTTGCGGATTCACAACATTATTTTAATAACCGACGACGAAAACGAAATGCAACACCCCTTCCTGAAAGACTTTACCACAGTGAATCTGAGCGATTCGATCACTGATAAATATGCAAGGGAAAAAGGTTCGCTGATTTTAATTCTCAAAGGCGCCAACGACAAAATGAATGACATGTTCAACCAAAAAATAAAACTGGCAAGAGAAAAATTCAGGCATTAAATAATTTTTTTTAGAAATCAGGCGGAATAAATGTTCGCGATTGCTTCCTTATTTTTTTCCATGATTACTTTTCGCCTGAGGCTTAATTTCGGTGTAAGTTCGCCGCTATCGGTTGACCACTCTACGGGAAGCAGTTCAAATTTTTTGACCTGCTCTACATGGTTAAAGAAGCGGTCGTATTTCCTGATTTCTTTCTCAAATAATTCTTTGACTGGTGCATTTTCCATCAATTTTTGACGGTCATCGCATTGAACATTATTTTCCTGGCACCATGCTTTAAGATTGCTAAACGAGGGAATAATCAGCGCTGCAGTAAATTTTTCGCCGGCGCCAATTACCATAATATTTTCTATAAACCTGGATTCCTTTAATTTATTTTCAATAGCAAGCGGCGCTACATATTTTCCGCCACTGGTTTTAAAAATCTCTTTCTTCCGATCCGTTATTTTCAAAAACTTTCCAACCATCACACCAATATCTCCTGTTTTGAACCACTCGCCTTCCATGCATTCTGCTGTCCAATCAGGATGCTTGTAATATCCCATCATAATATTGGGGCCTTTGCACAAAATCTCGCCATCTTCACTAAATTTTACTTCTACATTTTCAATTAACGGGCCCACAGTACCAAACATTCTATTTTCTTCTTCATACCTGTTTACACTAATTACCGGTGAAGTTTCTGTAAGCCCATATCCTTCCATTATCGGAATCTGCGCCGCGGTAAAAAGCTTTAAAAGCCTTATCTGGCAGGCGGCTCCGCCACTTATGATACAAATAATATTATTTCCGAGTGCTTCTCGCCATTTATTAAAAATGAGTTTATTGGCTAAGGAAAGCTGCAAGCTGTAAAAAATGCCAAACTTTTTATTCACATCATATTGTAACCCGAGGCGATGCGCCCAAAAAAATAAACTCCGTTTAATGCCTTTAAGCTCGCTTCCTTTCTCCATTATTTTTTCATACACTTTTTCAAGCAGCCTCGGAACCGTAGCGAACAAATGGGGCTTCACTTCTTTCAGATTTTGAGCAATAGCTTCAATGCTCTCTGCAAAAAAAATACTTGTTCCTTTGAACAAATAAATGAAAGAAATCATGCGCTCAAAAACATGGTTGAGTGGTAAAAAGCTCAGCGCTTTCATATTCTCACCGGGTGGAAAACAAGGAAGACTATCGATAACGTTGCTCAAAATATTTTTGTGCGAAAGCATTACGCCTTTAGGCACACCCGTAGTGCCAGATGTATAGATGATGGTAGCCAGGTCTTCATATTGTATTTTATCCGAAATCGCCCTGATTTCATCTAAAATATTTTCTGTAAGCGGCAATAACAAATCGCGCCAATTCCTAACGCCGTCAATCTTTTCGAATGAAATAATTTCTTTGAGGTTGGGAAGATTTTTTTTGAGGGCATTTACTTTTTCAAACAAGGCCGGGTCATTCACAAATATCAACTTTACCTTGGCATCTTTCAGAATAAATTCCAATTCCACCTCGCTGATAGTTGGATAAACAGGCACCAGCACCGCTCCTACCTGCTGAACGGCTAAATCCAATATTACCCATTCAGGCCGGTTTTTAGAAATCACCGCCACCTTATCTCTTCCTTCAATTGAAAAGTCGCCCGGGCCGATTCCTGAATATAACAATCCGGAACTTAACCGGTTTACCAACTCCGAAACCTTCACTGTTGAATATTCTATCCATTCCCCATTTTCCTTACCGGCGAGCATGGTAAAGTTTGGCGCATCTTTCAAATGCATTTCAATACAATCAAATAGTCGGGTTGGAACCATTATCACTTTAAATATTTAATTATAGCCTATTTCTTGCTTTGCTGAAATTCTAAATTAAACAATTAAACAACTAAATGCGTTCAAAAAACAATCCGATCAATAAATTATTGCAAAAATCAATGGTAATACTGCCCCTGGGGAATTTTAAAGATGATGCCTGCTTTAAATTTTTTAAAATCTTCTTCTTCTTTTGCATGGTTGCTTGTCCAGTTTTGGTAGGCTGCCAGATTTTGCGAGGCGCCAAATATCCATTGATTATAGGCCGGAAATAAACCCTGTTCCAAAAGCTGCTCCTGGAATTCAAATAACTTAAAAGGAAATTTTTGTGCATAATTCACTTCCCAATCCAGAATGAAACGAGTTCTGATCATAGTGAGCGTTTCGGGACTTATGCCTCGTATCACTACATCATTCTGACGGTTCATGCAGGTAAGGTAAGCAATTTCAAATTCAGATTTGCCTTTTACGTCTTTCAGCAAATCCGGATCGGCGAAAAGCCTTTTGTATCCGTTCAGCAGCAGGTTTTTTATCTCTGCAGTACGCGAAGTAAACGATTCAATATTGATAAAAATTTCACCGTAAATAAGACACCATGCATAATCTTTATTGACGTAGTAATATTTGCTCGCGTTGTAATAATTATAACCAAATGAAGGGTCTACCTGTATGCCTTTTTCCCATGCTTTGATTGCTTCAGGGCTCTGATTTTTATGTAAGAGTTCTCCATAATCATTGTACAGCGCGCCACTGTTTGGAAATTTTTTCAATGCATCGCGGTAATTCTTTTCAGCTTCCTTGTCTTTGCCAAGCCGCCGATAAATGGTGCCTGCAATCTGGTAAGCCTGGTCATCGGCATTGTTACTTTCCAAAAAAGGTTTGATGGTATTAAGTGCCTTCTGATCTTCTTTTTGCAAAAAATAACTTAATGAAAGGTCTTTGGCAATGGAAAGATTTTCTTTGTCCTGCTGAAGTGCCCGTGTTAAGATCAGCGTGGCATTTCCATAATCGCCCTGTTGCATAAAGGTCTTTGCATTTTCATGAAGTTGGGTAGCGTCTTCCTGTTGCGCAAAACCAATTGAGAAAAAGCTTATAAAGATTAGGGAAAATAAAAATCTTTTCATCGGGTAAAGTTAAAATACTTTATCACCTGAATTCTTTATAAAAACAAAAAATTCTATAATGTTATGCAAATGGACAGATTAAGAAGAAATAAGATGGGTAAGAAGGCCGTCTCTTAATTTCGGCTCAAACCATGTGCTTTTTGGGGGCATAATGTTATTGGTATCCGCTATATCAAACAGTTGTTCAATTGTAACCGGATAAAGGCTGAAGGCCACTTCCCAATCGCCGCTTTTCACCCTCTCTTCCAATTCTCCCAGCCCCCGTATTCCGCCAACAAAATCAATCCTCGTATCAGTTCGCTGATCTTTTATGCCCAACACAGGCTCTAATAAATTGTTTTGTAAAATAGTAATATCCAACACGCCGATGGGGTCAGTAGAAAAGGTGCCTTCCAGGGCAACAAGCTGATACCACTTTCCTTTTAGATACATCCCAAATTCATGTGGCTTTTGTGGTGCAAAAGGCTTTGAGATTTTTGAAACTGAAAAGCTTTTGTTGAGATGGCTTAAAAAATCTTCCGCAGAAAGTCCGTTAAGATCTTTTATTACCCGGTTATACGACATTATCTGAAGCTGCGATGCGGGAAATAATGTTGATAGAAAATGCCCGGCCTCTTCATTATCGGCCAACATATATTTGACTTTGGCAGCCGAAGCCACGCGGTGGTGACCATCTGCGATGTAGGTACATCCAACTTCTTCCTTAAATATTTCAGTAATACGATCAATGATTCTTTCATCACTAATCACCCATACTGAATGCTGAATATCATCTTCTGCTTTGAAATTATAGACTGGCGTTTTACTATTTTTCCATTTTTCCATGATGTCGTTTATCTCATCAATATCCCGGAAAGCGAGGAATACATTCCCTGTTTGAGCGCCGGTAGTCTTTATATGGTTAATTCGATCCTGTTCTTTTTCAGGTCTTGTCAATTCATGCTTTTTGATAAGGCCTTCTTCATAATCGGCTACAGAACTGCAGCAAACCAAACCCGTTTGCGTTTTGCCATCCATGGTAAGCTGGTAAATGTAATAGCAGGGCTTGCTTTCGCTAAAAAGTACGGGACGGCTGATAAATGCATCCAGGTTTTCTTTTGCCTTTTCATACACTTGCTGACTGTGAACATCAGTTCCTGACGGGAGGTCAATTTCGCTGCGGGTGATGTGGAGAAAAGAATGAGGATTGCCCTGCGCTTCTATTTTTGCTTCTTTGGTGGTCAAAACATCATAAGGCCTGGAGGCTACCTGTTTTGCAAATTGTGGCTCGGGACGCAATGCCTTAAAAGGAGAAATAGATATCATATTTTAAAAATGCCAAATGGCAACCAGTTTTTGTAAAGGTTGCAAATATAAATCAATCAGAGAACATTGTTTTCACCTTTCACAATCCAAAAGCATACGCTCACATGATGCCTGTAAATTGATTCCTGACTTTATAATAAATGAGATTCATCATCTTACGCTGTGTTCAAACTCTTCCATCTTTTCAACCAGGTATTCCACGCTGCTTAGCGGCAGTGCATTGTATAAAGATGCTCTGAAACCTCCGACAGATCGATGGCCTTTGATGCCATAAATATTATTTTGTTTTGCAAATTCAAGAAACTGCTTTTCCTTTTCGGCGTCTTCCATCACAAAACAAACGTTCATTTTGCTGCGATCTTCCACGGCAACAGTTCCTTTGAATAATTTACTGTTATCAATTGCCTCATAAAGCAACTTTGATTTTTCAGCATTCAGTTTTTCCATGGCGGCCACTCCCCCGTTTTCTTTTAGCCACCGAAGTGTGATCATGGAAGCATACACCGCAAAAACGGGCGGCGTATTCAGCATGCTTTTAGCCTGTATATGAGCCTGGTAATCCATGATAGGCGGAATAGGGCGGTTTAATTTTCCCAATATTTCTTTGTTTACTACGACCAGCGTGGTTCCGGCTGCACCCATATTTTTTTGCGCTCCGGCGAATATCAAATCAAAAGAATTGAAATCAAGTTGACGGCTCAGAATATCGCTCGACATATCTGCAATCAAAGGCATGCTCACTTCAGGAATTTTTTGCCACTGCGTTCCATAGATCGTATTATTCGTGGTGATGTGCAGATAAGTAGCGTTGTTCGATACGGCAAAATCTTTTGGTATGTAAGTATAATTCTTGTCTTTTGAACTGCAAACCACTTCCACCTTTCCATACAGTTTTGCTTCCTTAATGGCCTTTGTGCTCCAAACGCCGGTGTCCGCATAAGCAGCGGTTTCATTTTCATTCAAAAGATTCATGGGCACCTGCATGAATTGTGTGGTAGCGCCACCATGAAGAAACAATACTTCATGGCGATCATCAAGGTTCATCAATTCTTTCACTAACGACCTGGCTTCTTCCATTACTGACTCAAAAAGAGGCGTGCGATGGCCTATTTCGAGGATAGATAATCCGCTGTTATTAAAATTCAGAATCGCTTGTGATGCTTGCTGCAACACACTTTGAGGAAGAAAAGAAGGGCCTGCATTAAAATTGTGAATCATTGATAAAAATTAAAATATTTTTTTGATGTATTTGTTTGCTTACTGGTAGCTTTTAAAAAGAATTGCAAATTTGAATTAAAAAAGAATAAGATTTTAATTTTTTTTATCACGGTTTAAATAAAAAAGCTACTCATGGAATCTTCCGTTTGACTCTTTTTGATTTTTCCATGCCCCATTTAATTTTTCAAATTCTTTGATATCGTTTTCAGAAAAATCCTGGTTCACCAACCCGGAAAGATCGGGCTGGCCTGCATTTACCCAGGCTGTATACCAAAATGAGGCAATCGAAAAAACAGATTGCCGCATTCGCCGCTCCACCATTCCGTTTAGCATTTTGTTATAGGCGATGGTGTATTCCGCTGAATTCTGTTCAACGCGCTTGTTGTTTCTTGGTTCATAATTTCTTTTTTTATCAGGCCTGAACTTTAATGATAATTCTTTCTCGAATTTCAAAACTGAATCAGATGCTTTGGCGCTTTCCAAAATGCGCTGCCAGATATAAGTTGACGGATCTTTGATATACTCAGCTTTCCCGATAAAAAAATTGAAATTTTTATCCAGTAATTCGGGTATGCGGCTTTCCCAGAATGCATGAATTCCCTTTTGATTGGTAAGCTGTCCGTCATAATTTTCTGAAGTATGCAAGGGCACATGCGCATCAGCAATATAATGCCCCAGTTCTGCACTGTTTTTTAAAATGGAAGAAAAGTTTTTTTCTTTAAAAGCTTTGGTAAGCCTGCCGAGCATTACCTGGATGTGCCACGGCACTATGCCATGAGCCTGCAACGTGTCTTCGCCAAATTTATCGACAGCCTCTTTCCATTTTCGCGGCAACTGGTTAAAAGGATAAGATCCATAATGATCCATATCAATGTAATGCCGGGCTCCTTCAGCAGCAATCAAATATCTTCTCTTATCCGGATCGGTTGCATGGTTTTCAATAAACTCAATATGAGGCTTATAAAACATCATCATCTGCGGCGGCAATAAAAACACGGCATGAAAATTTATTTTTCTGTGCGCATGAAATCCCCAGCAAAAGCATGAACTTGAGAGGCTCATCAACACAATAAAAAGAATCGTTTTTGGCACGCAGTTGTTTTTAGTGGATCACAGATTCCTCTAACGGATCACCTATACCATCAGAAAGATTTTGCGTAACACCGCCGCTGACCGCAAACTTCATCGATTGAGTAGCACTAATAGAAGTGATAGGCCTTATTCTTTCTTTAGGCACAATATATACATTTCCGGCGACAGAATAAGCCATGGGCAAATAAACTGCCACATAATTTTCCATTCCAAAAATGCTCATGTCTTCCTGCGTAATAAATCCTACACGCCAAACATCAGTGTCATCCACGCATGCGAGCACATTGTGCGTAAATTTCTTTTTATTCCCGGCAAAGGCTTCAAAAAAATCTCTTACAAATGAATAAAATAGTTTAACGCCCGGTGTTCTTTCCAAAAATCTATCCAACACAGACAATATTCTTCCCATCACAAAAAAAGAGCTCAGGTACCCGATAAGAAGAATAAATGCTATGATGATTGCAAAGCCCAATCCCGGCAAATGAATGGTAGGCCGCAAGATGTTATCTATCTTATCAAAAACAACATAGATGAAATAAATAGTAATAGAAACGGGGCCAAGAATGAGCAACCCTTGTAAAAAATACTGGATGGTTCTTTGGTAGCTTTTCGATTTTTTCATGATACAAAATTATTGAAGGATCAAAGTTACACGATGTACCATTTATCACTGAGATTTAGAAATCCATAAAAAAATTTTAATGGAAACTTTTGTAACTAAAAAAGTTTCCATAGTTTTGCGCACCGATGGAATTAAAAAACAGAATAAAAGAAAAAGCGGATGAACTGTTCAGGCGTTATGGCGTAAAATCCGTGACCATGGACGAAATCGCGTCGCAATTAGGCGTTTCAAAGAAAACGATATACCAGTCATTTAAAGACAAAAATGAGCTTGTAGATGCTGTAGTGGCTGAAATGATAGCCTACAATAAAGAATGTTGTGTGGCAAGCCGCAAAAAAGCTACGAATGCCATCCAGGAAGTGTATTACGGTATAGAAAGCCTGCAGGATATGCTTGACAATATGAACCCTACCATTCTTTTTGATATAGAAAGAGCGCATCCGAAAACTTTCAAAAAATTCAGCGATTATAAAAATAATTTCCTGTACGACTTAATGAAGAACAACCTGGAGCGTGGTAAAAAGGAAGGATTGTACAGGGAAGAATCAAATGCCGAAATAGTTTGTAAAGTACGACTGGAGCTGATAATGCTGGCTTTTAATGAGGAAATCTTCCCGAAGAACAAGTACTCGTTGTTCTACATTCAACAGCAACTGACCGAGTATTTTTTATATGCAATAGTGACTCCGAAAGGATATAAATTAATAACACATTATCAAAAAGAAAGCGCTGCAAAAAATGCGGCAAAAAAATAAGTACCGATGAAAATAATAATCAGACTGACCCTCGCGTCTGTGTTGTGCTTCTTGTATTTTGGAGCCAGTGCACAGCAAAATGATTCAGCAACGCAGATTCATTCTTTCTCAGCAAAGCAAGCGGTTGATTATGCATTGCAAAATGCAGTGCAGGTGAAGAATGCCTTGCTGGATATCCAGCTTCAGTATCAGCAAAACAAGCAGGTTACCGCTGCAGCACTGCCTCATATTTCCGGTAGCGTAGACTTCACCGATTACTTATCGATTCCTACACAATTGATTCCTGCTGAATTTGCGGGAGGCCCTGCCGGTACGTATTTCCCGGTAAAATTCGGAACGAAATACACAGGAAGTTATGGCGCCAACCTGCAGCAGATTATTTTTGACGGCCAGGTCTTTGTAGGCTTGCAGGCACGTAAAGCGGCCATTAAAAATGCTGAGCTCACTGCTGATATTACTAAAGAACAAATTAAGGCAAACGTTTATAAAGTATATTATCAATTAGTGGTCGCCAAACGGCAAATTACCACGCTGGATGCAAATATTGACAATTATGAAAAGTTGCTGCACGACACCAAAATCATTTACAATAATGGTTTTGCGGAAAAGCTTGATGTGGACAAAGTGCAGGTGCAACTCATCAATCTGCAAACTCAAAAATTAAAGGCTGAAAATCAGATTGAGGCCGGCAAAGAAGGATTAAAACTCCTGATGAATATTCCTCAGCCTGATTCATTGTATCTTTCTGATACCCTTTCGGACGAAGAATTAAAATCAAATATCCTGGATGCCGGTTATAATTATGAAGACAGGAAACAATTTCAGCAATTGGAAACGGCTATTGAGCTTGGAAAATACAATGTAAAAAGATACCAGCTCAGCAGAATTCCCACGCTTACTTTTTCGGCAAATTATAACAACAATGCACAACGAACCACTTTTAATTTTTTCAAAAAAGATGAGCCATGGTATAGTTCGTCATTTTTAAGCCTGCATTTAGCTATCCCGATTTTTGATGGCGGTGAAAGGCAGGCCAACATTAATTCTGCCCGGCTGAATCTTCAAAAGCTCACTAATAACGCAGACCAATTAAAACAGTCAATTGATAATGATGTGGCGCAAGCCAGAATTAATATGAAATCTGCAATCCTTACGATGGATGCGCAGAAAAAGAATATTGACCTTGCACAGCAGGTTTATAATTCTACCAAATTAAAATACGAACAGGGATTGGGCAGCAACCAGGAAATTTCAACAGCGCAGGCTGATCTTGTAACAGCACAGAATAATTATTACGGCTCACTTTACGATGCAATAATTGCAAAAATTGATTACCTCACTGCCACCGGAAAACTTTAATAAAACACAAGCATTTCAAATACTATAAAATGAAAAAAATAACAACGATCGGTTTAAGCATGCTGTTGATTTCTTTTATTTCATCCTGCACCAATTCTTCGGGAAAGGACGCGCAATTAAAAGATAAAAAAGCTCAGTTGGAAAAATTAAAGAGTGAGCAGGCATCTATTGATTCAAAAATCGAAAGTCTGCAAAAAGAAATTGCCGTTTTGGATACAGGTTCAGCTATCGTTGCCAATCCAAAGCTGGTAGCACTTTCTACAGTTCAAAAAGGTGATTTTAAACATTACCTTGAACTCCAGGGAAATGTGGATTCTAAAAATATTTCTTACATCACGCCAAGCGGACAGCCCGGCCAGATAAAATCCATTTATGTAAAACAAGGAGATAAGGTTCATAAAGGCCAGTTGATCCTGAAACTTGATGATGCCGTGGCTCAACAAAATGTAACTGCTATTAAACAGCAGATGGGAAGTGTGAAAGCGCAGCTTGGACTTGCTCAATCAGTTTATGACAGGCAGAAAAACCTGTGGAGTCAAAATATCGGCACTGAGGTGCAATTGCTGCAGGCCAAAACAAATGTGGAAACTTTACAAAACCAGTTGAAGGCCATTGAGGCGCAGGTAAAAACCGCGCAGGAACAAGCCAACCAGAGCAATGTATACAGCGATGTGAACGGAACCGTTGATGAGATTACGGCACACGTCGGCGAAACATTTAACGGAAATCCTTTAACCGGTGGCTATATTAAAGTTGTAAATGAAACTGATTTAAAAATCACAGTTACCGTTCCTGAAAATTATTCCGGAAAGGTGCATAAAGGTTCGCCCGTGATTGTAACGATACCCGATGCCAACAAAACATTCAACGGCACCATTTCATTTATCAGCCAGGCAATTGGCGATTTAAACAGGGGTTTTATCGCAGAGATTAAAGTACCAAAAGGACTGAACCTCCGTCCGAACCAAATTGCGAAAGTGAAAATCCTCGATTACAATGCTCCTGGTTCCATCGCCATTCCATTGAACACCATCCAGACCGGGCAGGAAGGCAAATTTGTTTTGCTCGCCGGAAATGAAGACAGTACAATGGTGGCAAAGAAAAGAGTAGTCACTATCGGCCAGTTTTATGGCGACAGCATTGAGGTAAAATCCGGTTTGCAGCCAGGCGATAAAGTGATAACAGAAGGCTTCCAGGGCTTGTTTGAAGGCGATCCCATCTTTACAGGCAGTAAATAAACAAATAATGCAAAAATTGCTTTTGCAAAAAAGCGCAATCAATCAAGTATGAGTTTAACTGAAAATTTTAAAGAAAAATATAAAGAGTTTAAACCAACCTCCTGGTCAATAAAGAATAAAACATCGATTTATCTTTTGGTATTGTTCGTATCAATTATCGGGATTTATGAATTTGTAACGCTGCCAAAGGAACAATTCCCTGATGTTGTGATTCCAACCGTTGTGATTCAAACCGTTTATGCAGGGAACTCGCCCAAGGATATGGAGAACCTGGTAACCAAGCCAATTGAAAAGCAATTGAAAGGTATTACCGGCGCAAAGATCAATAAGATTACCAGTACCTCCCTGCAGGATTATTCTGTTATCACCGTGGAATTTGAAACCAGTGTAAAAACAGAAGTGGGTTTGCAAAAAACAAAAGATGCGGTGGATAAAGCGAAGAAAGATTTGCCCACAGACCTTACACAGGAGCCAAATGTACAGGATTTCGATATCAGCGAATTTCCAATAATGTACGTAAACCTGAGTGGCGATTATGATATGATGAGCCTGAAAAAATTTGCTGATGACGCCAAAGACAAGCTTGAAGAAATTCCGGAAATTACCAGGGTAGATATTGTAGGGGCACCGGAAAGAGAGTTCCAGATTAATGTGGACAATTATAAAATGCAAAATGCAGGAATCACGTTTGATGACATTGCCGGCGCTGTTCAAAGGGAAAATGTGGACATCTCGGGAGGCTTATTGGATGTTGGAAACATGAAGCGGACATTGCAGATAAGAGGCCAGTTTAAAAATGTGTTTGATATCGAAAAAATAATCGTAAGAAATACAAAAGGGGCTCCCATTTACTTAAAAGACATTGCCACGATAAAAGACACCGTAAAGACGAGTGAAAGTTTCGCACGTTTAAATGGTAAAAACGTTGTGACACTCAATATCATCAAAAGGGCTGGCGAAAATCTGATCCAGACTTCGGACGAAGTAAAAAAAGCTGTAGAGGAAATGAAGGGAACCACCTTACCGGCTAATCTGAAGGTTGTCATCACCGGCGACCAAAGCCGGGCTACGCGCACCTCTTTCAACGACCTGGTAAATTCTATAGTGATCGGGTTTATTCTTGTTCTTTTGATTTTGATGTTTTTCATGGGCGTAACCAATGCGTTCTTTGTGGCGCTTTCCGTGCCGCTCAGTATGTTTGTGGCATTCCTGTTTTTGCCGGCGGCCGACCTGGTAGTCGGGGGAAATGTAACGTTGAATTTTATGGTGCTTTTCGCCCTTCTTTTTGGGTTGGGAATTATTGTGGACGATGCAATAGTCGTCATAGAAAACACACACCGTATTTTCATTGAAAACAAGGGTAAGCTATCTTCTATGGAATCGGCAAAGATGGCTGCAGGAGAAGTTTTTATTCCCGTGCTTTCGGGTACGCTTACCACCTTAGCACCGTTCTTTCCTTTGCTGTTCTGGCCTGGCATTATTGGAAAATTCATGATCTATTTGCCTACGATGCTCATTTTCACATTGGGCGCGTCGCTGATTGTTGCCTTTATCATGAACCCGGTTTTTGCTGTGGACTTCATGAACCATCCCGAAGGTGAAGTAAAAAGAAAATCAGCCATATTCAAAAACAAAGCCTTTTTAATTCCCTTATTGGCAGGAATTCTATTTGACCTTCTGCACATAACTTTTGTGGGCAACCTGCTTATCTTCTTCGCGATAATAGTAGTACTTAATACGTACCTGTTTGATTCGCTTATTCATAAGTTTCAAAATAATGTATTGCCGCGCATCATGAGAAACTATGAAAAGCTGTTAAGATGGGCCACGGCAAAATGGCGTCCCGTGTGGCTTTTGGTAGGCACGTTTGTATTATTGGTTTTCTCCATTATTTTTTTCAGTATAAGAAATGTGCCTGTAGTATTTTTCCCGCAAGGCGATCCTAATTTTATCTACGTGTATCTGAAGCTTCCGGTAGGCAGCAGTGTAAATTATACCGATTCGATTACCAAAAATGTTGAAAATAAGGTCCAAAAAGTTTTACAAGGTCCTTCAGGAAAGCCCAACCCAATTGTAGAAAGTGTAATTTCAAATGTGGCTGTCGGTGCATCTGATCCGTTCAGCGGAAATAATATTACCCAGCCAAATCTTGGAAGAGTACAGGTTTCATTCGTGGAATACCAACATCGAAATGGCGTTTCCACTGCACCATATCTCGACTCCATCAGGGAAGCGGTAAAAGGCATTCCAGGCGCCCAGATTTCTGTAGCACAGGAAAATTCCGGGCCTCCCACCGAGCCGCCCATCAATATTGAAGTATCAAGTGAGGATTTCGACGAACTTACCTCTACGGCTACCTCTTTAAAGACCTACCTGGATAGTCTGCAAATCCCGGGAATAGAAGAATTAAAATTAGACGTTGACCTTAGCAACCCGGAAATCACGCTCTCCATAAACCGCGAACGTGCCATGATAGAAGGCGTATCTACAGCCCAGATCGGCCAGCAGATACGGACAGCTTTGTTTGGCCTTGAGGTATCAAAAATTAAAGAGGGAGAAGATGAATATAAAATTCAGTTGCGCAACAACGAGGTGCAAAGGCAGAACCTCACCGACCTGCTCAATATGAATATTGTATTCAGGGATATGGCCAGCGGCGGACAGGTAAAATCTATTCCAATCAGTTCATTGGTAAATGTAGATTACACGAATACGCTTGGCAGCATTAAAAGGAAAAACGTGAAGCGCGTGATTACAATTTTTTCAAACGTACTTTCAGGATATACCCCCACTGAAGTAAATAAAAATATAGCGGCTGCCATCAACGATTTTAATCAGAAAGGCCCCGGCGTTACCATTAAGCAAACAGGCGAAGGCGAGCAACAGGCTGAGACAGGCGCGTTTCTCGGAAAAGCGCTCATGATTGCACTCATGCTCATTTTGTTTATCCTGGTATTACAATTTAATTCTGTAAGTAAATCTGTAATTATCCTTACAGAAATAATTTTCAGTGTGATTGGAGTAATTCTCGGCTTTTCCATCACGGGAATGACCATCTCTGTAGTTATGACAGGTATCGGAATTGTAGGATTGGCAGGTATCGTGGTTAAAAATGCCATTTTGGTAATTGATTTTGCTGACGAATTAAGAGCGCGCGGAATGAAAACCAGGGAAGCGGTAATAGAAGCCGGAAAAATCAGGATAATACCTATAATGCTTACCGCACTGGCCGCTATTTTCGCCCTGATTCCTTTGGCTATAGGCTTCAATATTAATTTCGTTACCGCCTTCTCCGAACTGAATCCCCAGATTTTCTTTGGGGGTGACAGCGTTGTGTTTTGGAAGCCTTTGTCATGGACGATCATATTCGGCCTCGCATTCGCTTTCTTTATGACTTTGATTATGGTGCCGAGCATGTACCTGATTGCCGAAAGGCTGAAACGCCCCATGCGCAGGCAATACGGCGGAAAATGGATTTCCATTCTTGGTATTCCGCCGCTTACACTGTTGTTTATTCCGCTCATGTTTGTCACCATGATTATTCATAATATACAGGCAAAAAGAAGAAGAAGAAAGATGGGTAATGAACTCGGTGAACGATTTACGGGTAGTTGGTTTTAACAATAAAAAGTGTTTGATGACAAAAAAGCCTGCAATTTTTTCTGCAGGCTTTTTTTTATAGTAAAGGCACAAATAACAGGCATTTTTATCCTATAAAATTGCTGTGTGTAAACATGAAATTTTAATTAAAAATCCATCATATTATCATCCTGCGAAAAGCATTATACTAAAGGAATCTTAAAAGAAAGTTGGTGCTTCTTTTCTTAACTTTTTATATCGAATAGATTGAAGATCAGGCACTCACTTTGTGCGATCCAAAGAAAAACTTTACACTATGAAAAGAATATTAACCTTGCTTATCGGGTTAGCTGGCTCAGCTGTTTTCTTGAACAGTTGCACAAAAGACCCGGTAGCTAATTTAACTGACGAGGAATCGAGAATCTATATTACAGATCATGATTCAACCACTAATTTTTCCAATTTCAAAACTTACAGCATTTCTGATTCTGTGGCGGTAATCCAGGATGGGAAAACAGAAATGGAATTGAGTGACGTAGATGCGGCGTACATCAGCGCAGTAAAAAAATACATGAACCAGGCAGGATATACTTTGGTGTCTAAAGATGAAAATCCTGATCTTGGCGTGGATGTAAGTCATATCATCCAAACGTCTACCGGTGTTATTTCCTATGGCGACTATTGGGGTAATTACGGCGGATATTGGGATCCTTATTATTGGGGATATCCGGGCTATGGATATTACATCCCTTATGCCTACAGCGTTTATCAAATCAGACAAGGGGCCCTGGCGGTAGATATCCTTGATTTAAAAAACGCGGAAGCCAATAAAAATATCAACATTATCTGGACCGGCCTTATCCGTGGATCAGGCATTTTAAACGCTTCCGTGGCAGATAGCCAGGTGAAAGCGCTGTTCGATCAGTCACCCTATTTAAAACATTAAAATATTTTGAAGATGAAAAACATAAAGATCTTTATAACATCATTTTTGCTGGTGTGTTTCTGCCTGCCGGCTATGGCACAGAATACGCCGCTCAACCTGGAACTCAATTACAATTACAGCATGCCCACAAGCCATTTTAAAAGCGACCTTGTCAGCGATGGCTCACCGAGGGGGTTTTCAGCTAGTTTATTGTATCCCGCTTCCGACCAATGGGCAGTGGGGCTGGCAGTAGGCTTCCAGGATTATTATCAAAAATACCCGAGGGCACTGTATAACATCAGTAAGACACAACAGATTTCGGCAGTGCTCACCAATTCAATTCAAACTACACCGGTTATGGCCAAAGCAAAATATTTTCCGGCCATTCAATCCACTTTGAAACCTTACGTTTCGCTGGCTGCTGGCGCTAATATCATTGATAACAAGCAATACTATGGCCAGTACGGCAACAGTGAATCAAATGTTGGTTTCAGAGCTGAAGGCGGATTAGGATTGCTAATCCCTTTCAAAAAAGGCTCAACTTCAGGGATTAATATTGGCGCTAATTATGCGCTTGCGCCCTATCATAAATTTGGCTATACCGACCTGAATACTTTCAATGTGCAGGCAGGTGTACAAATTCATTTGAGATAAACAGAAAAGACAGGCCCTGGGTAAAAACCGGGGCTTTTATTTCCATACGCCAATTATAAAAAATTATTATATCATCTCTTACATAATAAATCTGGAAAGTGTGCGTTTACATTGGCAAAGTACCTTTTATAATTTTCAAAAACCTATCCTATGATTGTTAAAGAAATTGTTTGCGAAATTTTGATTGCCACCCATATCATTTTGTTCATTCAGTCAAAATGGGAAAAATTCAACATGAAATAAGGCTTTTCAGGAATCTTCGTTCCTCGTTTGACATAAATTGGCTTAAAGCCCAATGCTTCTGCAGCAATTCAAATGAATATTTTTTTTATTTCAATTAAGAAATATTATTTAATATTGCAGCTATAATTACCCCCTATCCTGCCGGAAAACTTTTCTCCAACTTCCAATTCATTTTATTTTTTTATCTCTAACAAAAAAATTATGAGAAAATTTTTCATTTTACTATTCCTGGCAGGTATGACCATCACTACCGCTTCATCCTGTTTTACGCCAAAACAAGGTTGCTTGTCTACTGCTAAAATGGTAGGATATCGTTAATCGTATAAATAGAATTGGAGATAATTTAGTCAAAGCAGATTGAACAATTTTAACATGCAAATTCAAACTGTTAATCGGCCAAAAGCCTTCCTATTCTTCCAATACTAATTGAACTATTTAACCCCAAAAAAACTAATACTCCTTAATGGAAAAGAAATGCATATTAATCTATGATGACGATGTCGAAATATTAAATGTATGCAAGGCTATTCTTGAGTTCTCGGATTACAGAGTTGAAACCATCCAAACCTGCGAAAATATTATTTCGGACATGCTTAGGATTCACCCCGATATTGTGTTGATGGATCTTTGGATCCCATCCATTGGCGGAGAAAACGCTGTACGATATATGCGCGAAAATCCTGAAACCAAAGATATACCGGTAGTACTGTTTTCAGCCAGCGACGAAATTGAAAAAGTCAGTGAAAGGGTGCATGCAGATTCTTTTTTGAGGAAACCTTTTGACATCCAAACCTTCAAGGATACCATTAAGGAATATATTTTGTAATTATCATTTATATCCAAACCGCAATGCAGCAGACAACCCGTGCGCAGTTCACCTGGCGGGCCAGTTTTTTAATATTCTTCTCAGGATGATAATTTCACCGGTGTGGTAACTCTGATGATCTGCCAATACCAAAGCTTCGCGCAGCAATGTTTGGCCATCACCGTATTCAAATGGAGTAAACAAATTATCGGCAGAATTTTGCAACAAGGTGATAAAACTTTTTCGATCTCTCTTAATTTGCGTGATACAGTTTTCCCATGCTTCCTCTGATGGCGGTTTCACTTCTTTGGGCCAATAATCGTCTGGCCAATTTGGTGATTGGTATTGGCTGTCTTTGCTAAAATTCAAGATATCTTCCTGTGCAATTCTTATATGTTCGGTCAGTTGCCAAATGCTGTATGGCACGCCTTCCGGCTTATTTCCCAAAATTTCAAAGGGGATATCTTTTAAAGCTTTATCCAGGGAAATATGTGCGTTTCCCTTGTTGAGCAAATTGATAAGATTGTCGATGATGGCCGCGTTTTCGGTATTACTCATAATAAATATCTTTTTAAAAAGTTCCTGTAACTTTTCTCACCTCTTTACGTTACACAACTATCTTTCCAAAAATTTAAACATCTTTATTTATGAAACATTTACTGGTTATTTTACTTGCTGTAAGCGTCAACCAACTATGCGCCCAACCGTGGAAAACCGTTAAAGGGAACCACAATATCAAAAAAGAGAGCCGCACTGTAGGCGAATTTTCATCACTGATCTCAAAAGGCCCACTGGACGTAAAAATAACTTCCGGCCATTCAGATAAAATAGAAGTGATGGCCGACGAAAATCTTTTACCCTATATTGAAACAGAAGTGGAAAACGGCAAATTAATTATCCGAACCAAAAATTATGTAAACCTGAAAGCATCTTCAAAGATGGTGGTATATGTTTCTATGGAGCAAATTAAAACGCTGCAACTGAGCGGCAGCGGAAATATAGAATCGGAGGGAAGCCTTTCAGGCGCGGAAAACACAGACATTCAATTATCAGGTTCCGGAAATATACGGTTGAATTCAGGAACATTTAAAGATCTCAAAATGGCCATTTCGGGCAGCGGCGGTATTAATGTAAATGGCGGCACAGCGGAAAATTTGGCAATTGCCATAAGTGGAAGTGGAAATATCAGCGTTAATAACCTGGCAGCACAAAATGTGGAAGTAAAAATAAGCGGAAGCGGCAATGCGAAAGTTTACGCAAATAAAAGCCTTACTGCAAACATCAGCGGCAGCGGAAATATTTACTATAAGGGAAGCGCAAAAAATATTTCGTCTAAAA
Organism: Ginsengibacter sp.; assembly: GCA_051954975.1. Taxonomy (GTDB): domain Bacteria; phylum Bacteroidota; class Bacteroidia; order Chitinophagales; family Chitinophagaceae; genus Ginsengibacter. Next base: position 97,204 of record JBQCHE010000008.1, read on the forward strand.
CAGCCGGTAGCGGAAAGATTATAAAAATTTAGCCTGGAAAAATTTAAAACGGCTTCCTAACTCCTAACTATTCCCCCACTGCGGCGTCATTGCGAGGCACGTGAAAAACTTTTAGGCGAAGTAAAAATGATCGTGTGCCGAAGCAATCTTATGAGAAGAAGCAATCCCCTAACTAAGAGATTGCTTCGTCGCTATGGTCATTCAGCAAAAAAATGAGATTATTCCAGCTTCTCGCAATGACGGTTAAAAAAATGAGGTGCCCTATGGCCCTGTCGGGCTTTCCTTCACGAACCGGATCAGCGCACTGCTATTTTCCGTGCTTGCCAGTCTTGCCTCATAACGCCTGCCATTTACCATGGCAATCATCAGCGAAGTATTCGGAGGAATGGAGCCGAGATTTTCTGCCACCATCACCAGGTCGTTGGTAGGGAGCAGCGCCGCCACAGGCAATTTAATCGTAAAAGCAGTTTCGGAAAGCCGGATATGCTCTGCCAGCAGGGTATCGTTGAAAAATACCGCGATAGAATCCCCATCAATTTCTGCGTTATCATAAAATCTCAGTTCCAGCGAATCGCCTGTAAGCGGAATTTCCTGCACCAGCTGCCGTGTACGCGTCCTGAATTTTTGCTCATTGGTGAGCGGCGCCATAGCCACGGGCTCATCTACCGGTGTGGGTATTGTTTTTATCGAAGGTTTGGGCGAAGGCGCCGGAATAAAAACGGGCTTTTTCGGCTGAATCGCCACTTCTTCACGCGTTGGCTTTGGCTGAGGTTTCTCTGTAACGGGAACCGGCAGGGTAAAAGCCAGCTTACCGATACTATCAATCAGGTCAGGGTCATTGGCGCCCACAATGTAATTATCAATAACGTAGTCCCATTCATCGCGGAAAAAAGGCGTTATAAATTTTTGCAGATCCACCGTAGCGTCCTGCTGATCCGGTTTCTCTCTTAAAGCAGCGCTGCCGGTGAGGTACATTGTAGTACCGCCAGGACAGTTAAAATCAGCGGATGAAATATGGGGAGAAGCTATTCTTCTGGGCAAAAGAGTGTTGGCGCTTTTTTCTTCAATCAATTGATCATCCCACCACACGACGCTGTTGTCCCTCGCGTCAAAATATCCTTTTAGACTGTATCTTCTGAAATTATTGGCGGAGGTATAATAGTAACTGGTGCCCGTGAGGCTGTCGCCATTTTTTACGATTTTAAGTTCCACATTCCTGTGGTCGATTTTTCCCTTCCAGACACCGGTAACGGGCTGTGCATCTCCAAACGAACAAGCGAGCATACCTGCTCCAAATAAAAAAGGGATAACAGATGATTTCAAGGGGCAGCCGGATTTTTATTAAGCCGGTTTCAAAATAACGATATTAAAAGCTAATAAATTGCTAACATCGTTAACTCTGCGTCGCCTATGCAATATCAATATCCATTCTTCTTAACAAGCCGTCTTCTAAAGTATAGTTATGCTTTACGATTCCATCAAACATCAATTTAACAGCTACGTCCTTTACTACCTGGTGGACTGTAATTTCACAAATGCCGTTCTGTCTTTCACTAAATGCAACAGGCTCAACGACTAACAACAGCCGTAATATTTTTTTATAATGAGTTATTGACCGGTATTTGTATAACAAACTCCGTTCCTTCATCCTCCTTACTCTCCACTTTTATTTCTCCGCCATGTGCTTTTATAATATCATAACTCAGGCTCAAACCCAAACCGGTTCCTTCTCCTGTAGGTTTGGTCGTAAAGAAGGGTTGAAAGATTTTATCGACAACATTTTGCGGAATGCCATTGCCATTATCTCTTACTTCTATTTGAACTTTATTTTCGATCTTCTTTGTACTTACTGAAACTGTCGGTTCGTACGAAATATAATTCCTGCTTTTTTGTTGATTTACTGCAGTTCGGCTTCGCTCAGTATAGGCACTTCGACTTCGCTCGGTACAGGCGTAAAAAGCATTGTTGAACAGATTCAACAACACCCTTCCCATATCCTGCGGAACGACATCGATTTTCCCAATATTTTCATCAAAATCCATTTTCATAGCGGCATTGAAACTCTTGTCTTTTGCCCTTAAACCATGATAACTCAATCTTAAATACTCATCGGCCAAAGCATTGATATCGGTCGGCTCTTTCACGCCCTTTGTTTGCCTTGAATGTTGCAACATTCCTTTTACAATTGCATCGGCACGCTTGCCATGATGATTGATTTTTTCTCCGTTTTCTTTGATATCTTCTGCAATTTCTATTGCCTGTTGATAATTGCCATTTGCCAATTCTGCTTTCATTTCTTCAATCAGCTCATTACTCACTTCGGAAAAATTATTTACAAAATTCAAAGGGTTTTGTATCTCATGGGCAATACCTGCAGTGAGTTCGCCCAATGACGCCATCTTTTCTGATTGAATGAGCTGCTTTTGTGTGGATCTTAATTCGCTTAAGGTACTTTCTACCTTTTGCTTTTGTCGAGTAATTAATAGGTTTGCCTTTTGCTTTTGCCGGTTATTGCGGTATAAAAGAAAGGCCACGAACAGCAGTACTAAAAGCCCACCGAACAATACATTAAATTTCATTTGCGTTCGCGCCTCTTCTTTTGCATCCTGTATTTGTTGTTGCCTGTTGGCTTCATCAAAAGCAAGACTCTGTAGTTGCCGCTGTTTTTCCTGGCTGAACAAACTGTCTTTGGCAGCGATGGCAGCGCTTTGGTATACAAAGGCACTATCTACGTTATGAATCGAGGTGTAATAGCCGGTTAAAAAATCGGTAGCACTTAATACATTATTAAGGAATCCGACGTTCTGCGCAATTGCCAGGGAACGCTTTGCATAATAAAGACAGGAGTCAGCTTCGCCCGCTTTCTGAAATAATTTAGCCATGCCGAGGTAGGTTTCACATAATGCGGCATCAATCTTGTTTTCTATGGCATAAGGTATGCTCAACCTGTAATTGCGCATGGCAGCGGCGGTGTCTCCCATTTTGGAATAGATATTCCCAAGATTATTTAAACTGATGCCCACGCCACTCATTAATTTTATCTGCGCTGCCAGCTTATAAGCCTGTACAGTGTAATCTTTTGCGGAATCCAGGATATTTAATTTTTCATAAAGGTTTCCGAGGTTGATCAATGCTACCGCAATGGTGCGTTGTATGCCAAGGCTTTTACCAAGTTCCAGGCTTCTTAACGTATAAGTTAGCGCCTGACGATTATCGCCCTGGTCAGCATAGACAATCGCAAGATTTCCGGTAATTTTTGCAATGGCTGCCTTATCGTTAATAGATTCAGATTTCTTTAGTGCTTGCAGCAGTGCTTCCAATGCCTTTGGGTAATTACCGAGGTTAGTAAATATATGTCCTATCCCTGTAAGGCTTTCGGCTTCCCCTTTTGTATAGCCTTTCTTTTTTGAAATGGAAAGTGCCTGTTGCGCCAATACCAGCGACGTATCGGGCTTCGAATACATATAGGCATCAGCCAAACCTGCAAGAAGCATCACCCTGGTAGTATCCTTTTTTTCGGTTTTCAATAATTGTTGTAAACTGTCAATGTTATGCGTTTGTGCATACGAGTTGGCTACGCTAAAAATAATCACGGCAAAGGCGATTGCTTTTTTCATTGTCTTTTATTTCAATTTTGTAAACCGGGCAGTGGGATTCCAAACTCAGAACTACTCTCTTTTATAATTTCTACCGCTACGTTCAATAGAAATTTTCAAATGAGTTTGATACCCGGCTTTCGTACCTTTTCCCGTTGCTCCTAAAATCCATAGCAGATGACAGTTTACCTGAACACGTCATCATACAAATGAATTTTTCAAATCGTCAAAGGTGGTAATAATTTTCAAGCCGGAAGTGCAGTCTGTTTGCCATTGCAAAGTAAGAAGAATCCGGATTTAAAAAAGATATATTTTATTTTGAAAAGATTGTATTCATCGCCGCGGCTCCTTTCCTCTGCGGTGGATGCATGTAATGTTTTTCAATCGGCTTATTGAACTCAAAATCATGCTAGTAATTAGTAATGACAACCTCTTTGGGATGTTTAACGACTGATTAAAACGAAGGTTACAAGTGACGCTCATGCACAGGTCAAAAGATCTGCGCCGGGTGAGGAGCCTCCCTATGGTTCGTGCCTCCTGTAATCAATTTTTGTAATGGATAAAAAAGTCTTCACATTCTGGCTTCACGCGCTTCTTTTTTTAAAGCTGACCTTAAGTTTTCCAAACTGTGGTATTGATCGTCCAATATTTTTACAACGATCCCGTCCTTAATTACCACTTCCGTTGGAAACGACGATATCCCTAATTGTTTAACCAGGTAAGAAGCAGTATCTGAAATTATATCATAATGGAAGTCCGTTTTTCTCATAAATTTTCTTAATGCATTTTCTTTGTCGAAAGCTATAGCAGCAAAAAGAATATCCTTCCTGTTGTTATATTGCGCTTTTAAATCATTAAGTTGCGGCATTTCATGTACGCAGCTTGTACAGCCTATAAACCAAAAGTCGAGCACCACGATTTTTCCTTTTACAGAATTTACATCGTATTTTTTTCCATCCAAAGATGTATAATTGATTTGCGGTAAAGGTTTGCCTTCCCATTCAAAATTTTTATACGCTTCCATGCCGATTGCCTGCAACATGGTACTTATATAATTATCGACAGGAGGATTTATTTTAAAAAGTTTGTAATACATGGAAGAAGAATCAGAAATAAGCCGGACCGGTAGAAAATCGCCCGAAGCCACCTGCTTTAAAAACACGCCTTTCGGTATTTCTTTCGAAAAGGTGTCCAGGCCAATAAAATCACCGGATAAATCCATTGCCGTGTACCAGTAATTTACAAAGTTGGTTTGGTTCTTTAATATAACCTCGGGCTTTACCAGCGCATCTCCATAAGGATGTTTCTCTTTGCAGGAAGCTATAGCTAAAAAAGAAAAGAAGAAGAAATATTTCAAAAGTAATTTCATCAAGAGATTAAAAGTAATAAAAGAAGATGAATATCGTATCCTCGGTTGGCGGAGGCATCGCTTGTGTCGTCATAATACAAAATTTAACCTCGCGCCAACACTACCCTTCATTGATTTTTTTGTTCTGAAAAATGATTTTTCTAACTTTTATGCTCTTGCGTTTAGGGTATATCCGTTAATGGATTAGTAATTTCTTTCTTCCAGACCGATGATATTGTCTTTTGATAACAAACCTGAGTCGGCTACGATGACGGGTTTTGAAGATTAAATAGGCTTAATTGAACGTTTTTCTTTTCGTGAAGGGATGGCTTTGCATCTCCAAAAACGGTTTTGCCGCCATATTTCCAAGAGTCGTTTCTTTCCTTTTCAATCAAGGAATCTAAATTGTTACTGGGTATAAAATCTTTTTCTACCCGCGACGAAATTTCGTGAAGTTTTTTTATGGCTACATTTTTTTCAGATGCGCCAATTTTTGCTTTTTGAACTGCATTGTGCAGCGTTTGTATTGTTTCATCATACACTTTTAAAGGTACCGGGAACGGATGCCCATCTTTGCCGCCATGGGCAAAAGAAAAACGGGCAGGATCTTTAAACCTTGTAGGTGTACCGTGTATTACTTCACTCACCAGTGCCAGCGATTGAATTGTGCGTGGGCCTACACCCTGCAGTAACAAAAGCGATTCAAAATCTCTTGGCTGGTGCTCGTGAGCAAGCCATAACACACTTCCCAGCCGTTTAAGATTTACGTCATTCGCTCTTACATCATGATGCGAAGGCATTTTCAATTGCCGGTAGGTATTGATAATTTCTTCGGGTATTTCTGAATTGATTTTTAAAATTCCATCCCTTGTTTGGTTAGCTTCTTTGGCAGTGAGATTTAAAATATTTCCCTGGTTGATGCCCGCAATACCGGTGTGTGGCTCTTCCACAAAGGATTGCAGATTTGCAGAATGCCAATGATACCTGCGCGCTAATTTGTCGGTTGTCCGCATCCCCTGTTGAATCACCGTCCATTCGCCCGTATTGCTTAAAATAAAATTATGTGTGTATAATTGAAAGCCATCCTGTATAGCAGAATTGTCCACTTTAGCGCTCAGTTTGCTGCATCTCACTAATTCATTTCCATTGAGGCCTGTGGAATCAGCAATCTTTGTTAATTCAGCAGGCGTTTCTTTCGAAAATTTTCCCTTTCCGCCGCAGATGTAAATACCCAGCTCGCTCGCATGAGGATTAACCGCCCTTTTTAAAGCGCCCATCACGGAAGTCGTAATTCCGGATGAATGCCAATCCATGCCCATTACAGCACCAAAACTCTGGAACCAGAAAGGATCAGAAAGCCGGCGTAACATTTCCTCTTTACCGTATTCAGTAATGATGGATTCGGTAATGGCAAGCCCTAACCTTGACATGCGTTCAGCAAGCCATTTAGGCACATATCCATAATGGAGCGGGAGGTCGGCAGAGCCGGATCTTTTCATTAGATAAAAATACGGCTTTCAATAAAGTCAAATCGTTAAAAAAGAAGTGGAACCGGGATACCGGAACATTTGTTTTTGTAACAAAGCCACTCTTATAAGATGCCTAACAATTTCCACATCTTTTGCCTCACATCATTTGCTTTGCCGTCATAATTATTGATGACAAAAGAAAACGTGTACTCATTCCCGTTATTTCCTTTGATGTACCCGGTATAAGAGACCACTCCGGAGATAGTACCGCTTTTCATTTTAATTCCGCTTATGGTAGGCAAAGCATTGTAGAATGAAGAAAACCAGCTCTGCTTGCGCGCATATTCCATTACGGTTACGAGGGCTTTTGTGGTTACCCGGTTGGAAGGTGAGAGACCGCTGCCATCAATGATATTAATGGCGTACGGTTCAATGCCTTTGTCTTTCCAAAAATTTTGAATCACATTTACGCCGCTATCTGTTATGCCATAACCTGCAAACTGGTAGCCAAGCGTTTTTATCAGCGACTCACCATACAGGTTAATACTTCTCCTGAGAAAATGAAAAATAATATCGTCCAATGGCGGAGAAGTGTGTGTGTAAAAAATTATAGCTTTCCGCGGATCATTTTCTTCACTATAAGTAGTGGCAAGTTTTTCTACTGGCTGTTTTTTCACAGAAGCTTCGAGCGTTAAAGCAAGTTGTGCCGCAGCATTGGGCATAGCGCCGGAAATTGTAAAATGATTTTCATTTACGGGTGTAGTGCCTCTGACGATTCCATACGCATCGCCCAATGGCAAATAAATATAATTATTATCACCGCTTCCTTTTGGTCCCGATGTAACTTTCGATTTCAGGTGCAAATCATAAACAAACGAAGGCTTTGTACCGACGATTACTACAGGATCGCCCACGCTGTTTCCTGACTTTAAATAAAGATCATATTGATTTTCCCGCCAGTTTAACGGCCTTGCGCCGGCACCATAATAATTTCCCATATCCTGCCATATCCATCCGCCTGGTGTCGTTTCATCGTTCCAAATGCTTTCATCTGCCAAAACATGTCCTGTAATTTCGTGTATGCCTTCCCGTGATATGGCTTCTTTAAGTTCCGAAATAATTTTATCTTCCTTGGTTTCATCATACCGCCAGCTTCCAAGTGTTGGGTCGCCGCTGCCTTTCAAAATAAGATTTCCGTTTAAAACCCCGTTTACTATCTTACCTGTATAGGCGAGAGTTGTTTTATATCGGTAATCGTGACCTAATAAACCGAAGGCAGATGCTGCTGTTATCACTTTCTGGCAACTTGCTGGCGCCACGCCCGTTTCAATATTTTCTTCTGTAACTGTTTTGCCTGTTGTAGTGTTGATTACATAAAGGCTGATGGTAGCGTGCCTGAAAGAGGGATCGGCTTTCATGGTTTCAAAGGCATTGTTAAACTGGCTTTCTGCGCCCTGTGAAAACGCGATTGATGAGGCAAGAAGGCAATAAAGGAAAAGTAACTTTTTCAAAATGATAATTTTTGTCCAAAGGTTCAAATCTAAAGATTCTGATGATTTGTTGTGCATTCATTTTGAAAACCAGCGTAGAAATTCACTAACCGCAAATAATTTAATACAAACAATAAAACAATTGAATAATTAAATAATTAAAACCACCCCTTTAAATCCCTCTATCTTTAAGCTATGAAATCAGAAAAAGAAAAAATGATCGGCGGGGAATTGTATAACCCGCTTGATGCCATACTTACAGAAGAGAGGCAAAAAGCAAGATTGTTGTTGAAGAAGCTGAACGATTCGCTGGAAAGTGATATGCAGGCGGGAACAGCCATCTTAAAGCAGCTTCTTCCAAATGCTGGTGAGGGGTTATGGATTCAGCCGCCGTTTTATTGTGATTATGGATATAACATTCGCACCGGTAGAAATGTTTTTCTAAATTTTAATTGTGTGATTCTTGATGTGGCGCCGGTAACTATTGGCAGCCGTGTGATGTTGGGACCGAATGTGCAAATTTATGCCGCTACTCATCCTTTGGATCATAAAGAAAGATCATCAGGATTAGAATTTGGAAAGCCCGTAATGATTGGCGATGATGTATGGATCGGCGGCAGCGCAGTCATTTGCCCCGGCGTTTTTATCGGCGAAAGATGCGTGATTGGCGCAGGAAGCGTTGTCACAAAAGATATACCAGCCGGCGTTTTTGCAGCAGGAAATCCTTGCAAGCTCATCAGGGAATTATAAAGCGGCATCTCAACTAGTTAATAAAATTTTGAATCAAAATTTTTGGCTTTTTAAAACATAACGCCAATCAAATCATCTATCGTCATTTTATGAAAATATTTTTCAATCTCATAGTTGCTTAAGATATTCCTGATTTGCTGTTCTTCATGCGGAATGTTTTCCAGCGCTTTTTCAATTTCCGAAATGTCTTTTTCATTAAAAAAATCTCCATAGATTTTTGCTTTCTGAATCACGCCTTTATGCACATCCAGGTTCATCTCTATGGTGCCACCTTCGGTTCGGGCGCCTTTTTTAAAATTATAATCCGGCGACGTTCCATAATTCCATTCCCATGTAGCATATTTCTCATCGCGTATTTTTTGAATGGCTGCAAGATCTGCTTCACTGAATTCATAAGGAACACAATCCGCATAGGTTGCAATAATGTGATCCATTATTTTGTGAGTAAATTCTTCCAGCGTAATTGGCGTTTTCAAATGGTCGCTTATGTTTGTAACCCTTTTGGGGACTGACTTTACAGCCTTATCAGAATATTTCAACGGGTTAATTTTTAAGGCCCCGCTTACATTCTTCATTTCAGAAGTAAATAACAGCGTGCCATGATGTAGCACTTTATTTTTAAAGACATGCTCGGCATTTCCCGAAAATTTTTTCCCTTCAATCGTAAGGTCGTTCCTGCCTTCAAACCTGGCGTCTACACCCAGGCTGTGCAACACTTCCAGTATGGGTAACGTGTATTTTTTAAAATCCACCATTTCAGAACTGTCGCCCGTTTTGGTGAACGAATAATTAAGATTGCCCATATCATGATACACCGCGCCGCCGCCGGAAAGCCGCCTCACTACTTTGATACCGTGTTCTTTTACATAATCTATGTTTATCTCCGACAAGGTATTCTGATGCTTGCCCACGATGATGGCATTATCATTCTGCCAAAGCATAAAACAATCTTCGCCGAGGTGTTTAAAAATGTATTCGTCGGTAGCAATATTAAAATACGGATCAACAGAGCGATGGTAAATACAGAGCATTTTGGTTTTGACCAAAAGTAATAAACGTTAATTAAAAATATTGGATGATTCCCAACAGTAAATAAACAAATAATTATTTTTTTTGTTTTGCCCGGACCGACAAACCAATCCGCCTAAAAAAATTCTGCAAAAATATTTTGATGAATGACCAATATGATTTTACTTTGTGTTTCAAAGTACTTTTAGTTACAAGAAGAAGATTTACAAAAATTGATCAAAATGAAAAAGGTATCAATCATATTTTTCCAGGCCCTTATCGTGATTACCGGCATTGCAGCGGCTGTTATGTTAATCAGGTTCCCGTTAACTGAGGGAAGAGCAGCCCACCTGGACTTATTCAGCATTTACTTTGACCCATTTATTCTTTATGGATACGCTGCATCCATCGCCTTTTTTATTGCACTGTACCACGGTTTCAAATTGCTCGCGTATATTGACCAGCACAAACTTTTGTCGCTCAGCGCTGTAAAGGCTTTAAAGCATATCAGGCTTTGTGCAATCCTGTTAAGCATTTCAATTGCGTTGGCCGGAATATTTATAGCCCTCTTCCATAATAAAGAAGATGATCCCGCAGGTTTTCTCGCTATTTGCATAGTGACTACCTTCGCCTCTTCAGTAGTTGCAATTATCGCGACAGTATTTCAAAAGCGTTTACAGAGCGCAATAGCTATGAAGTCTGAATGATATGTGAGAAAAGCGGATTAAACCAATAACGAAATATAAACCGCCTTTTAAATCAGAATGCAATCTTTTTCGTCCTTGATCTCAAAAAAGTTTCTACCTCTTTGGAAGAATGAAATTTGTCGCCGAGGCTAACAAAATTTTTGGCAAGAAGATCATAACGTTTTCTCATCAGCCACATAAAAACATGGAGAAAGTGAATCCCGTCAAAAACAATGGCGTCGTTGCTCACATATTTTTCCAGTGTCTTTTTAAAATACAGGGGATGTTCTGTCCAATGCATAGTTTGCTTTTCATGGTGGCTAATGTGATAGCCGTCGTTCCAGCATTTCAGGTTATATTTAGTATTGATGCAGGTAATACTGTTTTTATATTCATTTCCGGGATCTAAAGGATCTATGAAAGAATGCTGCGCCCAGTTTCCCATCATGGCCACCAGCCTGTAAATGAACATCGGGATAATGAAAACCCATAACGTTGCTTTGAAGCTGACAAAACTCATGGCAACACAAAAAAAGATAAACAAAAGTTCGCCGCGCACAGAGCGGAACATCAGCTTCTTTCTTTTTCTATAAAAAAAATATCTTGCAAGATCATACACACCCCTGATTAAAAACTTTCCAAAATAAATTGAAAAATCTTTTATTGAATCTCTTTGAAAAGGCATGGTGCTGCTCTCGTCAGCCTCCAGGTTATTTTCTGCATGGTGCATGCCAATGTGGTGTGTGAAATAAGTTTCAGGAGAATGCCCGAAAAAAGGAGCTACCACCCACGGCAAGTAATAATTCATATAAGAATATTTCTTCTTAAAAAAAACGCGGTGGCTTGTACAATGTAGCATCAAACCAAACGGGCCTTTGAATACAAAATTATTAAGCCAGGCATAGGCGGCCGCGATAAGCCACCAAACCCATCCATTGATAAAAGGCATATACAATAATATTCCCAGCGGAATAAGAGTCAGTGAGATTTTGAGGGTCAGATGCACAAACGGAAGGTCGCGTTCATCGCGGATAAACTTTAGGAGGAAGAGGTCAGCGGACGTATATTTTGACGGCTTGATAAAAACCGGGTCGGTAATCGTTGTGAGGTTTTTCATTTATTGATAATTAGATAGACGCTCAATCTTTAAAGCACGCGATTAAGCTTGTTTAAAAAAAATCTTTGTTCAGTAAAATATGACCCAGTTCGAAGTTTTTACCGGTAAAAATAATGTAGGAAGAACGCAAAAAATCCTGGAAAATCGTACAATAAAACTTATCGTGCTTCGTGCGAAGGTTTCATGAAGATAGCCTTTTTTATTCTGTTTTTTCAAAAATAAATGTTACGGTTTGCACGCAGCCGAAATCCGGGGATTCATAAGAAAATTCACATTTGGTGTTGTCCTTGCAAACTGCTCAAACACTATAAAAGGTAAAATATGCCGTTAACCACTTCACAATTTAGAATTGTTCGGTTTCGAGCCCACATCTTCATCGTGCTAAAAAATGTCACAAAACACCTCTATAATTGACCTAATTGCGTATCCTTCATTTTTCAGGCGCAGTTTATTTTTGTAATTGGATGAATAAGCATCTGTCTGTAGATACCGATTCAAAATAAAAATAAATTTTAGAAAATATTTTCTAAACCACACTTTACATACAGGGGCAAAAAAATAATACTATGCAAAATCAAATGACTGAAAAGAATCGTTTTGAGCTTTCAGATAAATCTGTCGACTATTTACCCGAAGAGCTGATTGAGCTTATTGATGCCGAACCTTCGAATGTGGCTGAACCAGGTAAGAATACTGATTTACCTAACTTTCACAGGCTGGATCATACCAGAGGCCATCTTTTGAATGATGATGCTATAAAGGCCTTCTTGAAAAATTTCTCTTTTCAGCAGCAGGCAGAAGTTTTATTGGTAACAGGCAGAAAGAAAAAGACAAGACTTATCGCAAGGCGTGGCGCCACTTACTATGCATTAAAGTATGCTGATATTTCCCTAATCTATACCAGCGATAAGGTGGTGTATGTGATTGACCGCGAATCAAAAAAATACATGGCGGACAAGAGTCTGTCAGAGCTTGAAAGTAAGTTGGATCATTCAATTTTTTTCAGAGCCAACAGGCAGTATATTATCAATTTTAATTTTATAAAAAGTTTTAAACCCTATCAAAAAGTAAAACTGCTGGTGGATATGGAAGTTCCGGATTTGGAAGAGCCGCTTATTATCAGTCAACAGGTATCGCCAGCCTTTAAGAAATGGATGAATGATGATTAGCTATTTGCAGATAATATTCTTTTCTTTAAAAAAGATAATCCAATACATGTTTTGCTAAAAATCTGAAAAAGTGAAACGACGCCTTAAGGCACAAAACTGTTCAGAAAATTTTATTTAAATTTTTGGCGGTATAGCAGTGGAGATACACCGGATACTTTTTTAAAGGTAGCCCGGAATGCTTTTGCATCGCTATATCCGGATTCGTACATTACTTCCTGCACAGATAGTTTATTTTGTTCTAATAGCTTTTTTGCCGCTTCGATTCTTATCTTTTGAATGTATTCTTTCACTGTAAAATGAGTAGCTCGTTGAAACCTTCGCTGAAAGGTTCGCCGTCCAAGATGCACCAACGCCGCCAGATCATCTATATTCAATTTTTCGCGGAAAGAGGCTTCAATCTGATGTTGTGCTGCCAGTACCGCGTCGTCCTCATGAAGTTTGCTACCTTCAAAAATCGTAAATAAAGATTGGCTATCACGGTTACGCTCCACTTCAAAATATTTGGATGCCCAAATAGAGGTTTCCCGGTCGGTATATTTTTCAATGAGGTACACCAACAAATTCCAATACGAATTAGAACCGCCGCTGGTATATAAACCGTTGTGGTCGGTGATTATCTTTTCATCCACCAGGTCGATTTCAGGAAAGCGATGTTTAAACTCGTTAGCAGACTGCCAATGAGTGGAGCATTGTTGTCCGTTCAGCAAACCTGTATCTGCCAAAATAAAAGATCCTACACACAGGCTGGCTATTTCTGCACCGTTGTGATATTGTTCAATAATCCAGGAAACATATTCCTTATTAAGGTCAACATTTTGAACCATATCACCGCTCATGGGCGGAATAATAACAAGGTCAGTTTCATTGAACACATCCGTTGTGGTATCCACTTGTATGGTAAACACACCGCCATTCAATTTCATTTCTTTTTTTGACCCGACAAGTTTCACCTCAAATTTTGGCTCTTTGCCGGATTTTTTGAGAAAATTATTGACCATGTCAAATAAATACCGTGTATTGCCAATAGCGGCAATAATTGCCTGGTGAGTAATGAGTATCCCTACGCGTTTCATTTTGCAAAATTAAGGGGATGTGTTATGTTCAAAGTTCGTGCGGAGTTTTCCACCGCCGGGCTTCTGTTTTTAAATTTGCAGCAAATGGAAAAATAAAGAGATTTTTTATTTTCGAATCAGACAAACCGTGCTGTATATAGGCGGCTGAAAAAATAAAACCATGCGGTTTGTATATTATTTCCCCTATAACTGAATTTTCAGATTCATATTTGGGTTCAATTACTATTTACTCTTGTCTTTTGAGAAAATTATCCAAAAAAATAAATGCTTTAAAAACGATTTCAGCATTTTATTTTAAAACCTGAAATTACAATTTCCTACTGTAACCCTCTAAACCTAGACTCCGATAATGTATTGGTAATTTTTTTCTTCCAGAGCGATGATATTGTCTTTTGATAATAAACCTGAGTCGGCTACGATGACCGGCTTTTCAAGATTAATTTTGTAGCTAAACTTTTCAACGCAAGGAACAAGTGTATGACCCTTATAAATGTTTCCTTCAAAGATGTCATAACCAATCGCATATCTGCCTAAGCGAACCGAAGACTTAAAAATATTTGTCGACTCTGATGCTTGCCGTCTTTGTTAAATCCGGTTTTTGCGTAACATTATGATCTCCTGATTTTTGAAGGTAATAAGGTAGTATTCAGGGGGATTAGAGGAGATTGCTTCGTCGCTATGGGATTAATCAAAAAAACGAACAATGACTAAGCTGCCTATAATGAAGTGCTTCCCTATTCTTCATCGTCTTTACTGGTTCCTCTACATGAACAAAAAGCAACAATAGTGCTTTGCCATATGAGAAACTTTTTGTTTCTTTAAATACGCTTTGGTGGATTCTTTGCCAGTTCCGGCACCTCGCTGAGGCTATGATGCCGGAAACAGCTTATTGATGGGTATTTCAAATCGAAAACAACATTCAACTATCCAGGTATGCCTGTTCAAAATGCCCTTACCACAACTGATTTTGAGTCGTTAGTTCAAATAGCCAGCGAACTTACTTCCCAAATTGATTTAAGCGAACTATTACACCTGGTCCTGAGAAAGTCAGGAGAGCTATCAGATTCACCAGATGGCGCAATAATTCTTCATGATGAAAACAGGAATACGCTTTATTTCGCAGGGGCGATAGGTCAAAATGCTTCCATGTTATTGGAAACATTCGGGGAGTTCGCTAAACAACAAGTTCCGGTGGAAGGTAGTAAAGCAGGTTCTGTTTTTCAATCAGGAGAATCGATAATTATTGATAATATAGCGGAGGATCAAAATCATTTCAAAGGGGTTGACAGGGAAACCAGGGAAATTACTCAGTCAATGGTTTGTGTGCCACTGGCAGTAGATGGTAAATGCATTGGGGTGATGCAATTACTTAATAAGCGCTCTGGCAACTATACGAAACGTGACCAAATTCTTCTTGAACAATTCGCGATTTATGCGGCTGTTGCCTTACGGAATGCGCGCGTGTTTGAAGACCTTATAGCTCATATGGGGTTATATAGCTCACCTGAATTTAGCGGCGGAGCTGCAGAACTTTTAAATCAGCTAAAGAGTCCGGCACGTGTCGAAAAATTGACCGTATTGTTTGCAGATATGCGGGGCTTCCGGTTGTTATGCCAAATAATAAATAACCCTGAAAGAATTTTGCAGATCTCAAGTCAATTTATTACTATGTTATCTGACCAGGTACTTCAGCATGGCGGAATTGTTAACAAATTCCTTGGGGATGGTATCCTTGCTTTGTTTCGCAAAGAAGAGCATGCTCAACGTGCGGTCACTTGTGCATTTAAGATGGTGGAAAGATTTGCATGGCTAAAGAGTAAATGGGACCAGGAGAGCGTTGCACAACTGGATTTTCTTGATATTGGTTTAGGAATTACTACTGATGAAGTAATCATTGGAACGATCGGCAATTCAAAGATCCATGATTTTACAGCCATTGGGAACGCGGTGAATCTTGCCGCTGCTTTTGAAAAAGAGGCAAGGGGTGGCAAGCGAATATTGGTGGATCAGTTCACCTATTTAGCTGTAAAAGATATGGTTTCCAATATTGAAGGACCTTATAATTATGAACTCAAACAACCCGACCAGCGTATAGGAAACCTTTATAAACAATACCACCTTAAGCAACTTACTCCGATTAAAGAAAGTATGGTCTTTATTAGTCATAGCGAAGCCGATCGCAAATTTGTGGAGGACGAGTTAATTCCATTTCTTGATAAGAATGGAATCAAACATTGGTATTCAAGAGAGAGCATCACGGTGGGGGAATCATGGGTAGCATCAATCAATAAAGGTCTTGAAATCTGCAATTGGGTTATTGTACTAATTTCGAAAGCCTCACTTGATTCGGGCTGGGTTAAGGAAGAAATTGATATGGCCGCTGCACGTCGACATCTTCGGGACAAAATTATCCCACTACGGCTTGACGATACTAAACCAGAAGAAGTTAACTTATTTCTTAGCCATAAGCAATCAATTGACGCAAACAATACAGAAAGATATCTGCCTGAGTTAATCACCTTATTTAAATAGATCAATAACAGTTGTTAGAAAATCCAATAGTGAGGCCAGCCCGAAAATATAATATGAGCAATATCCCGTTCGCCATAAGTGAAATATTTTACTTTCAATTTTTAGCAAAAGTCAGCTATAGAGCCTTTTATTAACTCAATTTACCACGTGTTTTTTATTTGACTTACATGCCATCCGGAAAATTTTATGGTTTTAAAAAAATCATTGCTGCTTATCTTCGCACTCGTTTAATAAAAATTGAAACAAAAAATGACACAACTTCCGAAGACACAGGCTATCAGAATCCAAACCCGGCAAACCAACGAAAAAGAACACAGCACGCCACTATTTCTGACGTCAAGTTTTCGGTTTGACAATGCCGAAGAAATGAGCCAAACATTTGCCGGCGACCTGGATAACAATATTTATTCACGCTTTGAAAATCCAAACGCACAGGAGTTTATTGATAAAATGTGTGCGCTCGAAGAGGTTGAAGCAGGCTTTGCTACTGCCTCCGGCATGAGCTCCGTTTTCGGTTGCTTTATGACCTTCCTGAATGCAGGCGATCACCTGCTCAGTTGCCGCTCCATATTTGGTTCTACCCATACGGTGATTACCAAGTTTTTTCCCCGGTGGAATATTGAATATTCGTACGCTGATATAAACGACCCCGAATCGTGGGAAAGCCAGGTGAGACCAAATACCAAAATGATTTTTATCGAAACACCCACCAATCCCGGCCTGGACATCATAGACCTGGAATGGATTGGCAATTTTGCCAAAAAACATAATATCATATTGCTGGTAGACAATTGCTTTGCTACGCCCATTTTGCAAAAGCCGGCCAGGTATGGCGCAGATTTGATTTTGCATTCTGCAACAAAATGGATAGATGGCCAGGGCCGTGTGCTCGGAGGTGTGGTAGTGGGCAAAAAAGAACTGATTGACCAGATTTTTGTTTTCTGTAAAAATACAGGACCCTCCATTTCGCCGTTTAATGCGTGGTTGCTAAGTAAAAGCCTGGAAACGCTCGACGTACGACTTCAAAGGCATTGCGATAATGCAGAGGCGTTGGTAAAGGCGCTGGATGGCCATCCCAAGCTAAACAACATCAGGTATCCTTTCCATCCCTCCCACCCAATGTATGAGGTGGCCAAAAAACAAATGACCCGTGGCGGTGGCCTGGTTACTTTCGATATTAAAGGAGGGCTCGAAAGCGGAAAAAGATTTTTAAATAACCTGAAAATGCTTACGCTTACTTCCAATCTGGGCGATACACGCAGCATTGCTTCGCATCCGGCTTCCACCACGCATGCAAAACTTACCGATGAAGAAAAAGCCAGTGTAAGCATCACTCCCGGCCTTATCAGGATTTCGGTGGGTCTTGAAGATATAGAAGACATCAAGGCAGATATATTGCAGGCGCTGGAAAAATGCTGATGGCGCAATAAGGATTTATCAATAGGATCAGGGATAACGGGAATAAAGGCCGAATGCAGCAATTATATATTTTAGAGCAAACAGAATAAACTTAAAGTGGATTAAGAATTGTAAAACCTTAATAGAAATTCAATTAAACTCTATCAGCTTAACCTTATTACCTTGTTATAAAAGAAAAAACTAACGCAGGATAAGTAATAAGTTTTTAACTTCTATTAAAGCATTTTCTATCAAGGTTTGGAAGGCAAGCCCGGATGAATTTGCGCTTGTCATGACTAATCCTGTTCATCAAAATAAAAAACAACAGTAATTGTTGATTCACTGTAAATATAATCCCCGATTTTCTTCCTTTTGATTGATCGCAATCATAACGCAAGTTGACTTATATCATCTCAAATCCGACTCGATAACCATATCATTGCTCTACAAAAATTTACAGAGCAATGCAAAAAATATTGGTTCCGACGGATTTTTCAGACAATGCCTTAAAAGCGGTGGCCCACGCCTGTGAAATAGCCAAAAAGTCTAATGCGGTTATTCACCTGTTGCACGCAGAGCCCACACTCAGCATGAACGGCATACAGACAGATTCATCCGGGAAAAAAGTGGTTGCTGATAAAACTCTCGATCTCAATTTATCGCTGGAAGCTATTACTGATGTGTACCCGGATGTAACGATCCTGCCCATCCTTGTGGGCGGAAATGTAATTCCTTCCATTCTTGCCTACGCAGAAAAAGAAAATCCCGATTTGATTATCATGGGTACCAAAGGCGCTTCGGGATTAAAGAAAATATTTATCGGAAGCGTTACTGCCGGAATCATCGGCAAAACCAATTTCCCGGTATTGACCGTACCTGCTTCATACCAATTGGCAAAGCCCGAAGCTATTGTTTTTGCCACCAGCCAATTTGAAAAAGATGAAGCGTTGCTTAAAAACTTTGTGAAGCTGGCCAGGCTTTTTTCAATCCCGGTTCATGTAATTATTTTTAAGGATATTAATGCGAACGAAGATGCCGATTTTATTTACAACGAAGAGCAATTAAATGATTATTTGCGTTTTTTAAAAGAAACTTTTCCGCACACTGCATTCAGGGGACAAATCATCGAAGGCAGCGATTTTGAGTCAGCGATTGATGCCTATTGCATCGACAACGCCGCAGGGATGATTGCCATGGTTACCTATCCAAAATCATTTTTAGAAAAGTTTTTCTTCAAAAGCTTTACAAAAAATATGGCCTTCCACTCTACCATTCCCATCCTGGCCATTCCGGGAATTTTACAGGAAGCAGAATAATTTGTTGAAAGACTATAAAATGAACCATTATGAAAGAAGTTACAAAAAAATTATTGACAAAGGAACTCGAATACGATACGGCAAGCCGGTTATACAAAGGAAAAAATCTGAAGTCAAAAAAATTCCTGGCGGTCTTTGACGGCTTGAAATTTTCAACAAGCACAATGGAATATGCCATCGGCCTTACGGGCCAATCCAACGCATTTCTTGTTGGCATTTTTTTAGATGATTTTATCTATCGCTCGTATAGCGTTTCGGAAATCATCTCTTCTTATAACAACGATGAAGAAATTATAAAAGAACTTGACAAAAAGGATCAGCTGCAAAGAGATGAGTCAGTGAAACTATTTGAACAGGCTTGCAGCAAAGCCGGTATTGCCTATTCGTTCCATCGCAATAAAGGGATTGCCATCCATGAGCTTAAGGAGGAAAGCATATTTGCCGATCTCATCGTTATTAATGACTTCGAAACTTTTAACCGTTTTGCGGAGCACCCTCCCACCCGCTTCATCAGGGAATTGCTTGCAGATGTGCAATGCCCCGTGTTGATAGTGCCTGACATTTATAAACCCATCGACAAAGTTACTTTTCTCTACGATGGCGGCCCGTCCTCTGTTTATGCAATAAAAATGTATAGCTATCTTTTTGGCGACCTTGATGCGTCTGTAGAGATTTTCACAGTAAAAGACAAAATGGTAGGCTCTCATTTGCCTAACAATCATTTAATGCGCGAGTTTATAAAAAGGCATTTTCCCAAAGCCGCCTATGTAGTGGCAAAAGGGAGCGCGGAAGAGGAAATTCCCGGCCATTTGCGATCTCATAAAGGCAATGAGCTTGTGGTGTTGGGCGCTTACCGCAGAAGTGAAATATCGAGATGGTTTAAGACAAGCATGGCCGACATTTTGATGAAAGAGTTGGAAACCCCTTTATTTATCGCACACAATAAATAAAGTACATTTCAAAAATTAAAAAATTTTAAAATGAAACGAGTATTAGTACCGACGGATTTTTCAAGTTGCGCAGATAATGCAATTCATTTCGCTGTTGAATCTGCCCGCATAGTACCACTTCAGATTACACTGCTGCATTCTTTCGAAATCATATCGAATGTGTACACCGATTATGTAGGGGTAAACAAGGAATTTAATACTACGCTTCTTAACGAATCCAATTCAAAACTTGCCGCACTCAAAGAAGAGATAGAACAAAAACATGGCGTACCTGTAGACGTAGTTATTTCTACAGAATCCTTGCAGGAAGCGATTAGCACCACTTTGCAAAACGGTAAATTTGACGCCATTGTGATGGGCACCTTGGGAGCCAGTGGTATCAAAGAAAAATTATGGGGCAGCCGCACTGCAAATACCATCAGCAAATCAGGTATCCCGGTATTTGCCATTCCCAACGATTATAAATGGAAAAAGCCTCAAAAAATTCTGCTGGCTACGAACCAGTTTGAAAAAGATCCCGTGATACTTGATTTTATTTTTGAACTGGCCGGCTTGTATATGGCAAACGTAGAGGTGGCCATCTTCACAGATAAAGAGGATGATAATGCGGGCACGTTTCTGCACAATAACCGGCAAATGGTTCAATATGAAAAGTATTTAAAAGAAACGTACAAAGAAGAAACGCTGATGTCGGCACATCTGTCGGGTGAAGATTTTGGACAAACCTTACAGGACTTTATTTCGAAAAATGATATTGATATTTTAGTGATGGTGACCTATCCAGTGAAATTTTGGAACAGGATTTTTAAACCCAGCAAGACCAAGCGCATGAGCTATCATACTAAAATACCATTGCTGGCGATACCCGCAGGGCTTCAGCGGCAAAAGTAACCATAGGTAAAAAAGTGTAGCATGAAACGAATATTAGTACCGGTAGATTTTTCACCCAATTCACAAAAAGCGTTTAAATACGCGGTGGACATTGCTTCCAGGTCGGGAGGCACTATCTTCCTTTACCACCTGTTCAGGCCGCTAAAATCCTCAGAAGCAGGGGTTGTTTTTGATGTGGATGAGCACAACCGGCATCTTAAGGAAATTGCGTTGAAAAGGCTGCAACGGCTGCAAAAGAAAGTACTCGCTGATACAAATGTAAACGTGCCTGTTGCTGCTTACGCAGGCCGCATTCCTGTTGTGAAAAACATTCTTGATTTCGCGGATGAAAATAACATTGACCTGGTTGTGATGGGTACGAAGGGCGCAAGTGGCCTGAAAAAAATTACGATAGGGAGTAATGCCTCGAAAATTATCCAACGAGCCAAAATTCCGGTGCTTTTAATTCCGGAAAAATTTAAATGGGAAACGCCGGGAAAAATTTTATTCACCACTGCTATTCAGAAATCTGATAGCGATGCCATCCCTGTTTTATCAGCACTTTCAGTGCTCTATAATGCAAAAATTAGCATGTTACACTTGCGCGACCCACACCAGCCCGAAACCATGAAGGATAAAAAAGAATTTGAAAGACACGCTTCAACCATGCAAAAGGCGTTTAAAAATACAAGACTCGAATTGCGGCAGATAGATACTTTTTCTATTTCAAAAACACTTCAACAACTGCATAAAGAAATTCCTTACGATATATTGGTGATGATTCGACGCAGAAAAAGCCTTATACAAAAAATCTTTGTGGAAAGCTTTACTAAAAACATGGCGTTTATTACCAATAAGCCATTGTTAATAATTCCACAGGATAAAAAAACATCGCTGACGGAACGTGCCATCAAGACTCAGAAAAAATGAAGAAACCGGCTATCTGATGCATTCTGACAGTGCAAGCAGGAAGCAGATTAATTGGAATGGCATAAAACAAAAACGCTTTATATACTGCGAATAGTAAACTAATAAATAACGTTAAATTTTATTTTGGTTTTGCCGAATAGTGAGAACAGATAAAAGGCATTAAAATTGCAAGGGAAATCATAAATGGAACAACTTATCACGATAGCATCTTATAAGCCTTTTAAGACTACTCTTGAAAGAGTTTTATCGTTAATAAAAAAAGAGAAGCTTACCATTTTTGCGCAGATAGACCACGCTGCTGAAGCAGCCAGGCATGGGTTGTCGCTCCGCCCAACGATGCTGATATTATTTGGCAATCCCCAAATGGGTACTGTTTTAATGCAGGATCAGCAAGGCGTCGGCATTGATTTGCCGGCAAAAATTTTGGTGTGGGAAGCCGTTACCGGTAAAACATGGATGTCGTACAACCTGATGGGCTCACTAAAAGCAAAGCATCAATTGGGCGAAGAAAGCAACGGAACCTTACGAAAAATAGAAAAGGTAGTTTCAGGGATTTGCAAAGACGCCTCAGGCCCTGAGCCATAAAATTTTCTTCCGGTTTAAAAGCCTTCCCCTCGAACACCGCCCGGCTTTGAACCTTCGTGAGATTGAATTACCTTTGAGCATTAAATTGCTATCAATTTCAATGGAGACTTTTCTGACTGCTGCCGTTATCTGGATAATCATAGGACTTGTTCTTTTTTTATTGGAATTTGTAATTCCCGGCCTTATACTTTTCTTCTTTGCCGTAGGCGCGTGGATCGTAGCAATTGTATGCCTTTTCCTTGATATCTCCATTAACACGCAGCTCATCATTTTCCTGGCCAGTTCGATTGCAAGCATTCTTTTGTTAAGAAAAGGATTATCAAAAATATTATTGAAAAGAAAACATTCATCCGAACTGCTGGAAGATGAGTTTCTAGGTAAAATTGCCAAAGCGGAGACCAACATTTCACCGGGGCATGATGGAAAAATTGATTTCAAAGGAACTACCTGGCCCGCAGCCTCGGAAGATACTATTGAAAAAGGCGACAACGTAATCATTGTCGGCAATGAGAGCATTTTATTACACGTTAAATCAACCAAATCATGATAACAGCATCCACCATCATCCTGCTTGTGGTTATAGTTTTTTTATTAGTGGCATTTTTATCCACGTTTAAAGTGGTGCCCCAGCGCTCTGTTTATATTGTAGAAAGATTGGGCAAGTTCAATCGCGCGCTGGACGCAGGCTTTCACATCCTGATTCCTTTTATCGATAAAATAGCGTACAAGCAGAATCTGAAAGAGCAGGCCATAGACGTGGCTTCGCAGATTTGTATCACAAAAGATAATATTGCAGTAGAAGTAGATGGCGTTATTTACCTGCAGGTAATCGACCCGCAAAAAGCTTCTTATGGAATCGACAATTACAGGTTTGCTGTTATCCAGATTTCTCAAACCACGATGCGAAGTGTAATCGGCAAAATGGAGCTGGATAAAACATTCGAAGAACGTGAAGCCGTAAATGCTACCATCGTGGAAGCAGTAGACAGGGCAAGCGGTCCGTGGGGTATAAAAGTGTCACGATATGAAGTAAAAAATATTTCACCGCCACAAAGCATTAAAGACGCCATGGAAAAGCAAATGCGTGCAGAACGTGAAAAGAGAGCTTTGATTGCAGAATCGGAAGGTGATAAACAGGCCAAAATAAACCGCGCTGAAGGTGAGAAGCAACAAACCATCGCTTTATCTGAAGGCGAAAAGCAAAGGAGGATTAATGAAGCCGCAGGAAGGGCCTCTGAAATTGAAATGGTAGCCGTGGCAACTGCCAAAGGCATCCGCGAAATTGCGCAATCTATTAATGAAGAAGGCGGCATGAGCGCAGTGAACCTGCGCATTGCAGAGCAATATCTTACTGAATTCGGCAAGCTGGCTCAGACCAATAATACCATGATTGTACCTGCTGATTTATCAGATATCTCCGGCGTGATTTCCAGCGTAACTTCCGTTATTAATAAAACAAATTCAGAATTGCCTTCGATGAAGAAATAAAAGCGGTATTAAATTTCTGCGGCCACGATTAAGAATGCCATTTTATGTTAGAATAAAAATCATTCTTATTTGTGGCTTTACTGTGCGTATCGCTTTAAGCAACTTATTCGCTTTTTTTAGACCAGGGTTTGTAGTTACAACGAAATGAAGTTTTTGTGGTGAGATTAAATATTCTACTTTTCAGGGTAAACACGAAACATAGCCACTCCATGTGAAGGCACCGATGCCCTGATTAAATCCTGGGTTGAATAGCTTTTGGCCTGGTAACGATTTCCATTTTCCCAAAGATTAACCACTTTGTAGGAAGGCGCTTTTTGCAAACCAACCTGTTCAGCGTTGGTAGTCATAAAAGCTCTTTGTTCTCCCCGGTTCAAAAGCAAAACCGCAAAGCTGCCGTCTGACATGGGTTTTACCCAAACTTCCTGATCTCCCCCATCTTCTATTTTATAGCCTTCTTTACCTGCCGGATCCTGGTCTACCGCAATCACATCTTTATTGGTCAAAATTTCTTTGGTGGCATCTGTCATGTGCAGCAAATCATTGCCTGCGATCAATGGCGCAGCCAGTATAGCCCACAAGCTGAAATGAGTACGATATTCATTGTTGGTCATTCCGCCGTTTCCTACTTCCAGCATATCCGGATCGTTCCAATGCCCGGGACCTGCATACTTTTGTAAGCCTACCTGCTGATCTACTATATTTATCATGCTGTTCCAGTTGTCTGAAATGTCTCCGGTGGTGCGCCACAACTGGCTTATAGCCGGGGCCCACTGGTAGGGATCTTTTACGCCCCACTCGCAAATGCTGTACACGATGGGCCGGCCGGTGGCGAGAAGCGCCTTTTCCATCCCCTCGTATCTTTGATTGTAATCCACCCCTTCATTACTGCAGTTGTCCAGTTTCAGGTAATCAATTCCCCATTTAGCAAAACTTTCGGCATCCGTTTTTTCGTGATACAAACTGCCAGGGAAACCTGCACACGTTTTTGTGCCCGCTGATTCATAAATCCCGATTTTTAATCCGAGGCTATGCACATAATCGGCCAGCGCTTTTATTCCGTGTGGAAATCTTTTCGGATCAGGCTGCAACCGGCCCTGGGCATCGCGCACCGTATCCATCCATGCATCATCAATATTAATATACTCATAGCCGGCAGCCTTCATTCCGCTGGATACAAGTGCCTGCGCGGCATCTTTTATTTTTTGTTCTGTAATATCTGTATGAAAAGCATTCCAGCTATTCCAACCCATCGGAGGCGTTTCACATAACTTATCTGCAGCAGTATATTTGGCAGAATTAAACGCTTCCCTATTCAAGGGCTGCGCTGCAACCGGCAAGGGATAAAGGCCTGACGATACAAAAATGAAAGCAGTAACACAAAAAAATGAAAAACGTGTCTTTTTCATTGGAAATTGATTTTATAATTTTTTAATGCAGTAAATATAAATATAATTAGAAAAAATTTTCTAATTTTTTTTTGGAGCCGGAATGGTAGCTGTTCACTACTTTGACCACCGGGGCAACCGTCTCTCAGTAAATATTATATTTTATAAAATACGGTTGCTTCGGGCAGAATAATGTTCTTCAAAAGAATAATTTCAATAGATTGCACCTTACTTCTTCAAACTGCAAACTGTTATCAATGAGCATACCGGCAGAGCATCTTTTTTCTACCAGGAAAGTTTCATTCCAAAAAAAACATTCATTAATTTTCTTCATCTTATTTCCCGCAATTACGATGATGCTTGGCTGGGGCCTGCGAAGCTTTATAGGCGGAGGCCCTTATGGCGCAATGATTCCCGGAGCGCTGGTTATGATTGCCTTTTGTCTTTTGCTCGATATTCCGGTTTCATTGGCAGCCATAGCCATCGTATTCGGAACCGTAGGGATAGCCATGGGCGATACAATGACCTACAGCCAAACCATTGGATTTCTACACAAGTCTAATGGCGTATTATGGGGATTTACGGGAACCAGTGTTAAAGGTGGTGTATGGGGACTGCTCAGCGGGCTTTTTATTGGTTTTGGACTGATGTATCAAAGAATGAAATTTAAAACCATTCTTATAGGATTTTTAATTTTTTTAACCGGTTTCGTATTAGGTTTGAAATTGATAAATGATCCTAAAGTAATCTACTTTTCCGATCCGTTTAATAAGCCGAGAAGTGAGTTTTGGGCAGGTTTTTTATTGGGAGCCACCGGGTTATTAATTTACCTGAAAGCAAAAATCAATGCTGAAGATTGGAAGATTATTCTGCGATTCGTTGTGTACGGCACGTTTGGCGGCTTGTTGGGATTTGGATTGGGGTCTCTCTGGATTACGTTTGGCTTCCGGTATGGCGCTGCATTCATAATAACTGACTGGTGGAAAGTAATGGAATTTACATTTGGATTTATTTTAGGCGCTTTCCTGGGTTTTGCGGCATGGAAAAGTCAAAATCCGGATGTTCGCTCCTATCGAAAAAAAGAAATAAAAATAAATTATTCATTCTCCATTGAAGTGATTGCTTTTATTCTAATAGGCTTTTTTGTATTTGCCACATTGGAATTATTTAATACTTACCTGAATACAATTAAGAACAATGATGGGCTATTTTACGGAATCCTCTTCAACGTAGGCAGAGTCATCATTAACTATGCTTTTGTCGGATGCATGTTAATAACTATTGCGCTGCGCTGGCCATTCTTATCATTTCAAATTGCGGTGTCATTAACCTTTTCTCATTCTATGATCGATCTGATTGTTGACGATGGCCTTTTCCATACGCTACAATCATTGCCATTGGTTATTATGGCAATTTTACTCGGCACAGGTTTAATTGTTGGTGTGCTGGTCGGGATATTTCAGAGGAAACGCCTGGTGTTAAAATCGATGTTTTTAATCCTGTTATGGTCAACCATTATTGTGGCTATGGCGAGGATGATGGCGGATGGCACTTTTAATTTCAGCCGGGACCACTCATTTGCCCGGATTGTTTTTGGAGATCTTTTTGTTTTTGGCATCTTCATTATTTCAGCCGTCATTATATCCCTGTTTTTGATACAAACTCAAAAGCCTGACACAATCATTGAACGATAAAGCCGCAATTGAAAATAAAGATATTTGGCCCTTTACGGTAAATTTTCATGCAATCGTTATCAATAGACAAACAAAAAATGCAGATTATTTTTGCCATACAATCTTCTCATTAATTTGATAAAATGAAAAATATTTTTGCCGCCTTTTTCCTGCTTTTTATTTCAACTTTATTCTTTGCTCCGCAAATGAAAGCTCAGATAAAACAAACGGCGGTGCGCATAATTTTTGACTCTGATATGGGCCCGGATTACGATGACGTGGGCGCTTTAGCCATTTTACACGCGATGGCAGATAAAGGAGAATGCAAAATTCTTGCTACGGTTTCCAGCAATGAACACAGCCTGACAACGGCCACATTGAACGTACTGAATACTTATTTCAAAAGACGGGATATTCCTGTCGGGATTGTAAAGCAAAACGGGATTAACATTTCCTGCCCGCAAAAATGGGATTCGCTGATAGTATCCAAATATCTGCATGCTATCAAATCAAATGCTGAAGCCCATGATGCGTTGAAGTTGTACAGGAAGATACTTGCTGCGCAGCCTGACAAAAGTGTTACCATCGTAACCGTGGGTTTCCTCACCAATATGTCAAACCTTATAGCTTCCAAACCAGATGAATTTTCTTCTCTCACTGGAAAAGAGCTGGTGAAGAAAAAAGTAAAATTACTGGTGAGCATGGCAGGATGCTTTGATGACAAGATGGGCACGTTCAAAGAATTTAACCTGATGAAAGATGCAGCGGCTTCCAAATTTGCGTTCGACAATTGGTCAACGCCAGTTATTTTTAGCGGATTTGAAATAGGCGAAAAAATTCATACCGGGTTGCCCATAACAAAAAGCAGAATTAGTAATTCACCCGTAAAAGATGTTTTTGCGCACTGCATTCCGCTTGATAAAAACGATGCAAACGGGAGGATGAGTTGGGATGAAACCGCCGTGCTCGTGGCGGTCAGGGGTTATAAAAAATATTTTGGTGCAGTAAAAGGAAAAATTATGGTGAATGAAGATGGAAGCAACCGTTGGAACAAAAACGGAACAAGAGATAAATATCTGACCTTTAAAACGCCGGTGGATCAACTGCAAAATATCATCGATTCGCTGATGATGCATCAACCCCGAAAATAGCAGGAACATCTAAAACAAAATTTTCAGCGTACAACGGCATTGCCTGAACGAATTATTATTTAGTAAATCTTTTCTAAAAAAGAGAGCGGACAGGAATGCCCGCTCGATATATGTATTTTTTATACACATGAGATGTGGTGAAATTAATCACATAATTTTTATTTCAGAAGTCTGTTTTTCCAAAAAATGAAAATACCTGCTTAAAGCGTGAAAATAAGCCACTGAAGTTCTCAAGAAAAGAGTTTGTCTCTTTTTACTCTTTCCCTTGCCACTTATAAAAAAATGTGACGTTAGCTAACAATTACAATGATGTTAACAATTAGAAAAATTAGTTTTGATTCCGACTACACGCCCTACGAAATCACCCGATTTTTTTTGATTAATCCGGATAAGAATGATTAAAGATAAACTTTTGCGGTACCTCTTTATTCCGTCGTTGGGAATCTCAATTCCTTATTTATCCAACGTCATCACTTATAGGAATTATACCATTCTTCAACTGGCTGCCATTACAGTATATTTCATTTTTATGTCCTGGAGCATCTGGCATTGCTCAGCATGGCTGCATCATAAAATAAGAAAATGGTTTACGCTTGATCAGAATACCTTCGTCAAAATTTCTACCATCTCTTTGACAAACGCCTTATTTGGCGGCACAATTGCCAGTATTCTCACTTTGATTTATTACCGGTTTTCCAAAGAAAATTTTACATGGACTTACTTTTTGTTAAACGTGTTTTTGTCAGTCCTTGCGGTTATAGTTTTTACATTGGTGTATGAAATTTTATACCTCGATAAAGAAAGGCAAATTGATTCAAGAGTGGTGGATCAATTGGATTGGGAAAGATCGATGGCTGAAATGTCTAACCTGAAAAATGAACTGGAGCCGCATTTTATTTTCAACTCGCTGAATGCGCTTTCACACCTGATATTAACGGATCCCGATACGGCACACACGTTCAACAGCAAGCTCGCAAGCGTTTACAAATATTTCTTAATCAATAAAGACAGGGATATGATTCCGCTAAATAATGAAATGGAATTTATAGAAAATTATCTCTTTCTTCTGAAATTAAGATACGACAACCAGTTACAATTTATCTCGAATCTAAACCGGTCACATGCTGATAAAATTATGATTGTTCCCTTTGCACTTCAGATTGCAGTGGAAAATGCCATCAAACATAATGAATTTACATGTCATGAACCACTGATCGTAAAGCTCGAACATCATCATGAAAGCATCCTGGTTACGAACAACAAAAAGCCCAAAACACACAATCCTCATTCAACCGGTATTGGATTGAAAAACCTGCGCGCCCGCTATCAACTGGCCTGCAATAAGCAAATAAAAACGGAGGAGACGCAACTCGAATATACCCTGGAACTACCCTTAATCTACAAATAACCACTCTATGATTCAAGTAATCGTTATTGAAGACGAAACGGTAGCCATGCAGTGCATGGTCCGCATACTCAATGAAATATCTGAAGAAATAGTCATCAAGGCGCGGTTAAAATCGGTGAAGGAAAGTATTAAATATTTTACAGAAAATTCGCAGCCTGTTGACATCATTTTCAGTGATGTTCAATTGTCGGATGGGCTTAGTTTTGAAATATTTAAAAATGCGGGAGTAAGAACGCCTGTAATTTTTACAACAGGCTATGATAAGTTTACTTTACCAGCCTTCGAAAATAACGGTATTGATTATTTACTGAAACCCATAGAGAAAGAGGACGTAAGGAAAGCACTCTGGAAGTATAAAAATTTGCAGAATCATTTTCAACCCATTGCCACCCAGGAAGCGTTTACAAAGCTATTAGGTTATTTTCATTCTGCCGGAAGGTCAAGGCTATTGGCAAAGCGTGGGGCAGACACGGTTTTATTAAAAACGGAAGATGTTATTTTGTTTTATACTGAAAACAAGGTTGTGTTTGTAATTGACCGGTTTTCAAAAAAATATTTGATAGACAAGACGCTTTCCGAACTCGAAACTGAACTGGATCCTCAATTATTTTTCCGCGCCAACCGGCAGTATATCATCAACCTTGATTATGTAAAAGGATTCAGACCCGTTGAAAAAGTAAAATTACAAATCGATTTGACCATGGGTGAAAACAGTCATTCAATAATTGTAAGCCAGGAAACTGCGCAGGCCTTTAGAAAATGGATTCGCGAGTCGTGTTAAGGACGAACTATAGCAAAATAAAAAATGAGGTTATTTACCAGTTTACTACCCACAAAAAAAAATCACACAGACAATATCTGGTCAAACATCAATCCACTCCAGGCTTCGCCCCTGCCGGTCGTTTTTCTTCTGCCAATCCACAGGTAAGTTTTGCCGTTCAGCCACCGGGTTCGTTTATACATTCTCGTTACAATCACACCCGCCCTTGGCACTTCTTCCTCCTCAATAAAATGAACCGGCTGTTGTTCTCTCAGCAATAACGTAAGCGGCGCCGGCGCATTAGGAATTTTTGCCCTTTGCAGACGGATTTCCTGAACGTTGGCTTGTTTATGAACCGGGATAAACGGAATCCAGTTCTTAGGAACGCTGGTGCCGATTAGATACCTAATTTTAGCATCAGGATCTGTAGGCACAAAATTGACATCATACCGTGAAAGATCCGATTTCACACGCCGGCTTCCTCCGGCTTCTGAAGGTGCTATACTTTCGATAGCCCAAACCATATTGGCCATTTCATCGCGCATAAAATTCACCTTTTCAAGTGGTTCGCCATATTGCGTTTTTAATACTGAAGATGGCAGATAAAAACGGTTTCTGGGTGAGGGCCTGTTTTTCAATTCTGAATGGCGAAAGCAGGCAAACTCATGCCAGTTCATTTCGGGATCTTTAAAGGTGGGCTCGATAAGAATATTTTGCCCAAATACATCCGTAACCATAATGCATTTTACTTCACAAAGCGTATTGCTCTGCAGTTGATAAGGCAATACAAACCAGTCGTTGGAATAAGTAAGGCCATATTCAGCAAGCAGGATAGAGAGCAATCCACTGGTGCCGGTCTGAATTTTTCCAAAATCAACGCGGCTGTTTTCCATTTGCCAAAAGCGTGGATTTGGCATACCGGCATATTGTAAAGCCGTAGGAATAAAGCTTTGCACTACTTCTGCAAAGTTATCAGCGGGCAACTGCCCGGGAGCTTCCTTCAGATTTTCATCAAAAGTAAGCCAGTCAATTTTGCCTGACGAATACTCCGTTGCTTCGAGGAATGACTGTGTATCGCTTTCAACATGAGGCAAATCCAATTCAAAATTATATTCCATCCGGTCGGGCCGCCATGAGGTTTGGCCCACAGCTGGCAAGTGGTATAAATTAGTGAACCATTTGCTGAATTGCGAAGCGACCACCTGTATAAATTTATCAGTATCGCCGACAGAAATACCAGGTATCGTTTTTATAAAAGTTTCAAACTTATCATTATTGATGTCTTCCCAAATTCTATAGCCATCGGGAAATGCTCCTGAAGTAGACTGAAATAAATACATTGCGTCCATGTCGTCGGCATCCTGTATAGCAGCAATCGGGTATTGGGTAATGAATGCTTTTTTTTGAGTGGATAATCCTGCACTGCTCATCAATTTAAAAAACTGCCTGCCCATTTGAACCGAAAGATAATAATCATGACGCGGGAGTTCCCCTTCAATCAGCGTTTCTAGAGGCATCTTATTTGCATCATATGCGGCAGGATTGCCCTGGTTGAAATGAATCACTTGTGGCTGCTGATGCTCCGCCAGGATTTTAGCCTGGCAGGCAGTAGCGGCATCTTCCCCCTCAAATTCACCCACCTGCCATTGCCGGCAAAGCAGCCAAAGCGGATCGGCAATTTCAGCCCTCAGGCTCCTGTTAAATTCATCTGTCCGTGGCAGCCCTTCCAGTCGGTTTCTGTTCGAAATGAGCGGCTTGGTAAATACAGGCAGATTCAATTTAAATTGCGAGAGCTCGTTGATTTGTAGCTGCATAAATTTTATTTTAAGTCTTTAACCTTTTAATTCCATTTCTTGTAAAGTTGAAGATTCTGAGTTTTGGCAACCGTCAAAAAATTATCACTTAACAAAAGATAATCCAGCGACACATTTGCCTCATTCACATCAAAAGAGGCAATCGTCATCGGGAGCAGCACGCCTAAAGCAGGATTTTCCATGAGATGATCCGGTTCTACCGCCCTTGATTTGGCGCGGCGAAGCGTATCATAAATGATTCCCTGCAAAACATCCCAGTCCCATTTGCCACTTCCGGTGGGCTCTATAGCCACTATTACCGATTGCGGAGCTGCGGCTGAAGCCTGGTTATAGTGAAAGGCTATACCGGTAACTTCTTCATTCACCGGTATCTTTTCTGTCCAATCGTCGATAATTAAAGCCGACTGTGCAGCGGAAGTATTGGCCGCTGCGTCACCGAGAAGAGTAAGCGCTATCGTATCATCCAGGATATTGAAAGGGGCGCCGTTGTATTGTTCAGGAAATTCAAAACCTAACCAACTGTCTTTAGGCCGGTAGGGCACCTGGGCCATCTGAAAATTTATTTCATTTTCCGAAACCGACTCCGCCATAATCCTGGTGGATTCCAAAGTTGCGACCCGTTCGCGCACCCTCGAAACGGATTGTATCCATAATTCTTTATTCGCTTCAGCCGGAATAGCAGATACCGTCTCAATATGAGAAAGGAGTTGCTTTTCATCGCCAAGGGACTGGCTTATCATTTCGGGGTTGGA
Source organism: Ginsengibacter sp. (assembly GCA_051954975.1). Taxonomy (GTDB): domain Bacteria; phylum Bacteroidota; class Bacteroidia; order Chitinophagales; family Chitinophagaceae; genus Ginsengibacter. Next base: position 129,922 of record JBQCHE010000008.1, read on the forward strand.
ATAGGTGAATTGAGGTACCGGAACGAAATCATCTCCCATAACTATTTTGGCAGCATCAATGAAGGCATTCCGCTTCGTAATATAGTTTGTGTCGGCCGTTGCATCTGACAATTTTTTATTGCCACTCTTAATTTTTGTATCGAGTATTTTCCAGATATTAAAAGTCTTTTCCAACAAATCACGTTGATTAATTGTTGTAATCAGGGTCTGGGTTTCCGGGTAAGCCAATTGAACTCCATAACCAGTGGCCATAATTTGAAAATCAATAATGGCGGCGATGGCGGCTTCATTCAATTCAAGTGCATCCAAACGATTTTTTTCGCCGGGTTTCTGATTCAACACCTCAAAGAATTTTCCCAGGTTTTCCGGATTAAGATCACCTTTTGGAAGGGTGGTATTAGGTACGATGCTGTTAAATGAATTGAATGAGTCAGTAAGACCGGTAACAGCATGTTGAATCCTGGTTTGAAGTTCTGTATAATTAATTCCTGAATCGTCTGCGCCGGAAGAAACCGTCTTTTGTTTGGAAGCAAAATCTTTTGCGGTGGCAGGCCTTGAATTAGTCACCAGCTCTTTTAAATTTCTCAAAAGAGGGTAAACACGGGCGAGAGACATTTTATTTTGCCCGGGCGCCGCAGGATCAAAGCTGATTTTTACTGAGGCGTTTTTATCGGTATGCTTTGCTTTCCGGTACTGGTAAGCAATGCGGCTTTCCAGTTCGGTGGCTCCGCCGGTAAGATCTTTAGGAAGAATATATACAAGATCAATGGGCTGTAATCCCAAATCTGATAAAGAAACCATTGCGGGATTGGCTTCGTTTCCATCCTTATCCAGTGCAGCAACTGAGCACACAATATTTTGAGCATTTCCGATAATTTCAGCCAACCATTGATTCATACCTGGTTCGAAGGCTGACCTGGGAGAAGCAGCCTGTGGCCAACCATTGACATGGGTTACGGCAGCACCGGTATTAAAATGAAGCGAAATCCGGTGAGTATACGTCAGCAGGCTCGACCGTGGCGTATCCGTAACCTGTATCTCAGGCGGTGTGTCGGCAAGTAAAGCCGCATTCAGTACCGCGGATGTCCGGTCCTGGTTTCCCTGCGTAAGCTGGTAAGCGCTTTCCGCAAGCAGTACGTCATTGCAGGCATCGAGCAGATCGGCGAGCTTGTTTTTAATGTTAAGAACATCATCCGCTAAATTTGGGTCGGTAACGATTGTATTTATTTCAGAAACCGGCGCTTTCACTATTTTTAATCCGTTCACTACCGGGTACGTATTAATCGTTTCCTGGGCCTGGGGCGCACCCTGCTGGGGTATCGAAATATTATCAATTGCATATTTGTTCCTGAAATCATAAATATATTGATTCAGATTTCCCTGGCCGCTGCTGGTAAAATCGTGCATCGCTCTTTCAAACTCATATCCTAATAATACTTCGATAGATTGCCCATTATTTATGCCCGCAAGAATATCTAACGCTTTCCTGGTTCGTTCGCTTGAAAGATTAATAGCAAAAGCGTCCGGGTCAGATTTGGATGCATGGTTTTTATAGCCTGCCAGTAATAAACCCATCGCTGTAGCATGATTCAAAGATGGCACATGTGAAAAACCTGCGTTCTCTTTCAGCTTCACCGGCGCGATATTATTTGCCGGCTTTATTTTGTCGGAAAGAGTATCTATCGCAACCGCAATTTTAGTTTCAGGTTGAATATTTTCGACCCAGCCATAAGCGCCTATATAAATTCCGGAGGGAGTGGATTTGCGGTTAGCCAACGCCCGTCTGGTAAATAAACCCATCTGCCATGCATCCAGCCTGTATGAACATAAATCAATAAAGTCGAGAAGATTTTTTTCTAATTCGGCGGTAGATAAACCGGCAATTTGCGACATCGCGTTTCGCATGGATGTTACATTCTGGTTGTAGGGAATTTTGATCCTGCTGTCTAACAAGTAATCTGCAATATTCCCACTTACTCCCGAAAATTTTACACTGTCCACTTTCTGTGCCGGGCCGCTTAACAACTCATAGCTAGTGAGGTCGCCAACATTTTTATCGAAATTGAACAGGCTTTTTTGAAAGGCGGTATACTGAATATCGATTTTATTATCAAAATAGTATTTCGTTCCGGATTGCGCAAGCTCGGTTAACAGCGCATGGCGTAATAACAGGCAGAGTAAGGTTCTCGGCGGTATGTCACCATCGAAATTTACATTTTGAAGAGCCGACAGGGTTGCTTTTTTAGCCATCCATTCAATGTAATTCAGCTTTGATGTTGGCAGTGGCGGTAAAAATTCTGTATCGGAACTCTCTGTATCGGGCAACACCAGCTTTTTTCCGGAAACAGCAACTGTTCTGTCATAAAAAATAAGATCGGAAATAAGCGGGTAATAATTTTCAGCGCTCAGCTTATATCCTAAATTTTGAAGAAAATTTACAATCACCTGGTTGAGTGAAAGCACCTGCTTTTTAAACTGATCGATATTAATATTTGACAATGAATAGCTGTAGTCCGGCAGGTTTCCGAGCCTTTGCCTGAAGGCCACCGAGCCAGGTTGAAGGCCAAGAATCCGAAGCAAGGTTTCAGTATCTCCCCCTTTACCTACACACAACTTTTTCGAGTTCACAATTCCATCCCATACCAGTTGCAATCTCCTGAGCACATCCGAGAATCCGGAATAAAACTTTGAACCGGGTTCTGCCCAACTTTGGATGTCGCTGCTCAGTAAAAAGCCATAAGGCTGGTCGCCAATTCTAATTGCAGGTAATGGTCCCCGCGAGCTTACATAGCTGGTAAAGAAACTTCTTATGTTAATGGCATCCATTTCCTTTACCGCCGGCTTCATGTATTCATTAAAAAAGTCTGAAAGTGTAGCAGCATACAATGCGGTATTCATATTCAGCGCATCGCTATGCTCTTTCATATCGCTATGATTCAATTCATGAATATTAGCAAAATCCACCCCTATTATCTGCGTAAAGAAATCAAGATCGGACCCCGGATTCTTAACCAGTTTTTCTCCTGAATAATAACCCCTTGCGAGATGGTCTTCATTTTTGGTATAACCTGAACCGTCCTGCTCGGTATTGTTAGTAGCAGTTCCCCGCGGCAAAAAAGAAAGTCCGTTAGACGAATAATGATGGCTCTCAAATAGCTGTTCCAGCAGCGTTTTGCCCATATCAGGTGCAGTAGACAAAGAAATACCGAGAATTGTTATTTTCTCAATGGTTTTTCCGGAAGAAAACATTTGAGGCTGCAGTTTAATTTTCATTCCCATGCCGTTCTCAATGGCTTTATCAAAATTTTGCAGCCAGTCGATGTCTTCATTTAAGGTGATTCCACTGTCGTCCTTTTGAATCGCGGGATCAGCGGCCAAAGGATCGGGCCCTAAAAAAACAGTATCAGGAATTACATTGCCAGCCTGCTCATACACCACTTTATTATTACGGTAAATTGATGCTACAAATTTATCAGGCAAAGCTTGTGCGCGCGGCGCTTTTGTCCAGGAATATTCTTTAATATTTTCATATTGGGGAAATGTAAGGCTTTCGGGTGGCGCCACGGTAGTATTTTCCCAATTTACCGGCTTGGTGGATATAGCTACCCATAAAGCCCGCTGGGCATTGGTGATAATATCTCTTAACTGCAACCATGCATTTTTTAAATTATCTTCTCTTGTTGCAACATTGTTTTGCTTTGCCAACTCTGCCGCTCTTTTCCAATAAGCTTCACCTGCCGAAATTTCTTCTGCTGTTAAATCTTTTTCATGAGAGTCGGTATGGATGTCATCCGGAAAAATTCTAATCCATAACTCATCCGATTGTGTTGCCGGGGGTGAAACAAAACGTGTTTCAATGCGTACCGGAAACAAAATCAACGGAATATTTCCATTTAGCTCCTTCACCAAAAGCTTAAAATCCAAAGCATGCAAATTCCTGATCGCATCATTCAAAGTTTTGCCTGATGATTTATAGGGTAACTCTGCCGTCTTCAGCGCCTGTTGAATTTCCGCCTGGCTCGCGCCAGCCATCTTTTGCTGTATCGACAATTTCGTTGAATACGCCTTTTGGTCTGCCTGGCTTTGGGCATTTCTTAATTTCTGAATCTGGTCTATTTGTTCCTGAAAAGTTGCCATGGCTGTTATTTTATTTCAAAAAAATTCAATTACGATGTAACACATTCGTCAAATAATTTCTGTACTCTGTTATCAGTTTCGTAGTAGGAGCGGCTTCGGAATTTGTATTCGTTATTTCTTTATCCAGCATTTCGGTAGCGTGCACTGCAATCATTACGGGTCTTTGTAATAAGATAGTGGCCATGTCGGCAGCGCTTCTTCCCCATATCCCCTTTTTGCCCGAACTGTCCTGGCCTTCGATAGTAAATGCGCCTCCGTTCGGCATTTCAGGAAGTTTTGTTGCAGAGATAAAATCAATTTTACCTCCATCAAAATTTTCCCACGAAAGGTCGTTCCAGGTTACTGAATCGGGTTTATCAGGATCAAAGGAGATATCCATTCCAAACCGTGGTTCGCCGGGCACTTCAGCAATCACAAAAAACCAGCCATCACCTTGTGGCTTTACGCCGGCAGCTTCATCAATGGTAAGGTCAAATCCCAATAATTTTATGTCTGGTGGCACATCGGCCTGGTATTGGGGAAAAAGAACTTCAGCTGCCAGTCCTGCATCATCCAGGTCTTTGTGAATGCACAATTTATTGTTTGCATCCCGTGATGCTTTTTGGGCATAAATAAGCGTATTTGGAAATTTCTTCAACAAATCGCCTCTAATCACAAACACCAGCTGTTCTGAATCTTTATTTTTGTCGCGGGCATTATTTTGTCCCAATTCATTCGTCTTGCTCCAGGTATGAATGGGGGCAATATCCTTCAGCGATTCTGCATCTTCTGACGAGGATGTAGGGGAAAGTATTCCTTTTACATCCCAGAACTGGCGAAAATAACTGCCTCTCATGTCCGTAGGATATTCGCGCCACAACAGTTCTCTCCCCATCTCATAATTGAGGCCTATCAGGTAGGATTCAATAAATTTTTGATTGGTTCGTAACAGGGAGAAAGTATTTGGTTGAATAAATTCCAGGTTAGGCAGCAGCAATTCTTTATCCCGATCAATCAAAAGCTTGTATGTAGCATCGGGAAAGTCGGGATAGGCCATTGCAGGCAGCATGTCATCCACCGGTGGTACCACTACTCCTTTTCCCCAATCAACCATTTTATTTAAAATACTTTTATAAGCATTCAGTGGGGTTACTGCCGCTAAAGTTTTAGATGCCATTGCCGGAATATCCGCCAGCGGCTTATCAGGAACTATTTCAGTATAACCCGTCCTGACATTATTTTCGGTATAGGCGATTTTATAATTATCATTAATTACAACAGAAACAGGAAGCTGCCCGATGCCAGCGCCCACAGGAGTATTAACAACTTTGGTTGGAGTTACCGGAACATTGCCGGCCGTTCCGCCCGCAACAGGAACACTACCCACATGCGTTGAAGTGACCGGAACATTTGTTGGCTTCACAGGAGTGACAGGAGTAGGCCCAATATTGGTTGGTTTTACCGGGATATTAGTTCTTGTTGTTGCAGGAGATGCGCTTACCGGCCCCGTGGCCGCTTTTGGCACAACGGTATCGGTCGTTTTAACATCGGTGGCCGGGATACTTTTGCTCACCAAAACATTCTTAAAGCCGCCATTTTCTAATCGTACCGGCTGAAATTTTACAGTTTCATCCAGGTTAGATACTGTGCTCCAGATATTTAATTTGCCAATTGAGGCAGAAGGAACACCTGTGGTAATGCCCGCCACAGCAGCCACGGATTTAAATTTATCAACAGAGGCAGAAGTGATGCCGCCTGTCTTATTGATATCCCTGGCGATGGAAGTTACTGAAGCCTGCTGAGTTCCGGTTTTTTCTAACGTTCTGCTAATGGAGCTATTCACCCGCATTAATTTTTGAGTTGGAGTCATAAACAAGGCTTCCGGTATCCGGCTCTGATTGATTTGTTTTTTGACCGTAAAATTTGAAACCAAAATTTTAGACGACAACCTTCGCGTTACAGATAACAATTTCTCCTGGGGAAGATTTTTTATGTTCTTAACAAAGGAGGTATTCATTATGGCCGCCATCATTTGTGCCAGCCGTGATTTCCTGTTTGCCTCAAGCACATCAGAAAGCTGATCCCATGCCTGATCCATAAATTTTTCCTGTCCATCCTGAACCGCCTTTACCCCAAATCCTGCAGGTACCCTGTTTCGCGGATCACGATTGAGATCATTATACCAAACATTCGAATTGGGATCAAAAACCGGGATTATTTTCTCTCCGGGTTTGCTGAGGTCCTTTCGCATCGCATGATACATTCCATAAAAAGGAATAGTGACTACAGGGTCTTCATCCGTTTTTTCTACCTGTGCCCGGTTCAAATTAACTAGCTCCGCGATACTGGATTGAAATTCATTGGGGACAACGGTTGTCGACTCCGCAGTGGGCGCCTTCACCGCTCCTTCAAGAAGAATAACCGGCGGATTGGGCGCGGGTATTTCTGCAGAAGAATTTAATTGAAAATATCCTGGTTTACTGCAATCCATTGGCCTTACGCCTACCCTTTTATCCATTACCCTGGGCTCAATAAGCTTAACCAGGCTTTCAAAATCAAAATTGGCTCCTGTTCTGAAATTCCACCGGAAATAAACAGGGAATTCCGTTTCACTCAAACCATCATGCCATGCGGCTTTTTGAGCAGGTACCCCTTTGATGGGTTGTCCTAATGCTGCCAGCCTTCCGGTTTCAAAAGTCGGAATCAGGAATGCATAATACATAAGATTGGCCTCCAGTTTTCTTGGGCATACTACCCGACTGTAAACGCCATCCGGGTCGGTTTTGATGTCGTTAGCAAGGCTTTCAATGTATTTTTCAAAATTGGTTTCATCATTTTTTAAATTGGAATGCATGTGGGCCCATAAATGCAACTCATCAGCGGGCTGCAAGGCATTCATATTTTTTATCACAATAGATTTTAGCGGTGATTGCAAAGGAGTATCTTCAAATTCATCTTCTTTAAGAACCACCAGGCTTATCCATGGACGTAAACTCATATTGTCCGCGCCGGTTGCAGATGCCGGAGTATAGCGCCATGGAAAATCCTCGTCATAAAATTCAACGTAAGGAAAGTAATTGGGCTCAAAATTAGAAACGCCGTTTCTCGGCTCACATCGAATAATCATGTCCTGCTGAATTCCAATAATATCACCGGGACCTACTAACGTAAAATTCTTTTGTGGAACCGCAATATTCGTATTCAAAGTGACATTTACCGGCACCGTGGCCCGCTCCTTTTGCGTTCCGTCGCTTTTGCCAAGGGTATCCTTCTCAGCAATATTGGCCGAAATACCTTTTCGCGCCCATGAAAAAAATTTATATTCTGCAAAACTCATGAGAAAAATTTTTATAGTTAAGCTAATTCATGAACTCCAACAATCTGGAGGTCATCTGCCATCGCAGGTTGTGTTTTAATAATATTATTTAATGATTGCAATACTTCTGCATAGCTACCCGCCCTGAGACTTTCATCAAACTCTTTTAAATTACTGTTGGAAGCCACTGTGTAAGCCTGGTCGGCCACTTTGGTTTTTACAGGTGCATTCAGTGAAGATTTGTTTACATTTCTCCAGCTAAGATTCGATTGTGAGGCAGCAGCCCCCCTTACCATTTTTTTAAAGACCCCATTCGGAAATTTTGCAACAGACGGCTTTTTACCTACCGTATCATCATAAGTATAATCCAATTCGTAATCTAATTCAGACGCATCCAAGGTACTTGACGCGACCGTTAATTTTCCTGAATCATTAATGATAATGCCTCCATCAAGTTTTTCGAAAGATTTACGTGACAGCTTTTCGGCTTCGGATAATGGCTCAAAATTGCCTACCGCAAATAATTCCTTTTCCGGCGTGAACGAGAGCTCATCTTCACCAATTCTTATTTTGGTAATGCTAAAATTAGTTTCGTTATCATGCAATGGCTTTCTGTTTCCATATTTTTTGATATCGAAATTCAAGGGAAGCGTTCGCTGCGCAAAAGTAATAGCCCCAAATGGATGAATAAGCAGATCTACCTCTTCATCGTCTCTCAGTGTCCGGACGGTTACATGTATATTGTTGAAAGCCGGAATGACGGGTTTCCAATTGGCAGCCTTGTCCAACTCAGCCTGTATAAGTCCAAGCAAATCCTGTGTCTCATCAGGAACAGCCGGAGATGGTTCGCCCCAGGTAGTACTAAACCCAATCGTAATGGTAGCGAATAAAATTCCAAATGAAACCTCTCCCTCAATATGCCAGGGCGTAGTGCCGGATAGTGTACCCGCAAAGTGTATTCCATAAAGAATCGAAGAATTATGACGCAGGGCCAGCGTGGCTTCCAGTTTTACAGAAAAACTAAATGGATCAAAAATGAATAACGCATCCAGGCTTAACATCCCGTAGATATTAAAGCCCATGGATCCTTCGGCCAATAATTCAGCTTTCGCGCCAAACTGAACAGTGTTGGAGGTTACAGCAAAATAACATTCAATGCCTAATCTCGGATTATCCCCACTTAATAACTGGAGGCTAATTCTGTCCATATCTCTGAAAGCGCCGGGCAAGGTGGGTACTACCGGATAATCTTTGAAATCCGGATGAAACCCGCCCACACTTAAACCAAAAGTGCTGTTGTCGCCCCACGCCACAACAAGGGCCAGGGAGCCTGTCAAGGGAAACCCGACCAACTGGGAATCAAAAAGCCTTGCTTCAAAATATAAAAACTCGTTTTGGAAATCGATAACCCCGAGGAAATTCACCTGGATTTTTACCACGGCTGTTTCTTCAGTGGGCAAAGCAAGCTTTACAACGCCCAAAATGAGTATTTTAGGGTCGGGAAGTTGCAGTATGATTCCAAGCTCAATAGAAATAAGCGTGGGTGTTCCCCAACCAATTTTACCCATGATTCCAATCAGCAAACTATCCTGCTGAATAGGAAATATCTGTTTGATATCACTGATGATCCGGTTGATATTTCCGACTACATCTTCAGGGAATAATATACTTTTAATAGCATTGGTTTTCAATCCGGCCCTCAACGCTTCCACTTCTGCACGCCGGTTTACGCCCAACAACCCGCCAACACCCAACAGCGTAAAACCAAATCCCAATTGAACGGCTGAAAATTCAGCGGTAATGATAATGAGCATTGAAAATCCTTTCGAGCCGTCAGGCATAATGGTATTTAAAATACCCACCGCTTTCAAATCGAAAAGCCCTTTAAAAGAAAGCTCCAGCGCACCAAAATATTCCCCTTTATCCGGATCGAGATAAAGGAAACCTCCTCCTTTTACTACTCCTGCATTCACCATTACGCCGGCACCTGTAGGCCACTTGATGCCCGGAGTAAGGTCATACCCCAATATGCCGCCATTACCATCCAGTTTTTTTACATTCAGCGTCATGCCCAGCCTGCTGATGGTGATTGTAATTACCGAACCGAGCTTTAGCCAAAAGTCGAGCGATACCTCTAATTGAAAATTTTTAAGAGCGCTATCCGCACTCAAATTGATGGTTAATGTATCAAGCCCTACAACATTTCCCAGGTTCTTGTGAAGGGGAATCTGTTTATGAAGCGCATTCAACAATTTGGCAACGATAGCTTCAACCCCGCCACCTCCGGCATCACTTCCTTCTGCAGTCTTAGCCATCGTTTTAGGCGCACCCGAACCGCCGTCTTGGCTACCAGATTTGCTTCCGGTGCCTATATTGCCATCGCCATCCACAATAAAACCCTTGGTGGCACTATATCCTATACCAAGAGGAAATTTATCTTTGATATCATCCGGCAAAAAATTAAATGGAAAACCTGTCAAGCCACCTTTGCTGAACTCATAATGTATATCCAATATTCCTTTGGCTAACACATCATCCGGCGTAACCATCAGCCCCAGCTTTACAGTGCCAAAAGCAAACCGGATAGCAGGTTTATCCAGCAGCGAAATCTTCTTTGGATCTTTATTTTCATAAGTATATACCAATAAAATTTTATTGCTTTTTCCTTCGTTTACTTCTGAAGGATTACCAATCCGAAACAAGCCATCGCCGGTTATTTCATAATCAATTTTATTTTTGTCATCAATTGAAATCGTGTCACCAAATGTGCCTTTTAATTCGGTTACGAAACCGATACCCTGTTGTTCTTTTGGAACAAAAACCAGTGTATTAAAAAATTTATCTTTTTTGCGCGATTTCGATTCCAGCGAATAAGAAAATGTGCGGTTGGTGATTTTATCTGCATTGGCTGTCGTACCTGATGTTACATTCTCAAACCCGTAGTTAGCAGAAATTACCAGGTCTTTTACACCTTTTGACCGGAGATAATGTTCAAGATAAAATAAACCGCCTGAAATTGCCATAAACAAGCCATCCGAAACAGCTGTTGTAGATTCTTCGGTATCAAAGGTTTTTCCTATCTGTTTGAAAAATCCACCAATATAATCTTTAATGAAATTAACGGAACCACCCGCTGCCACTGCGCTTTCATCTAAAGTATCAAGCAATTCCACCACTGCATGAACCTCAGGATGTCTTCTTCTCAAATAATCGAGTGTGAGCAGGTTTAATAAAGCAGTTACCAATTCACCGGCAACATGCTCACCCGCATCTGAGTCGTCGCCGCTTGCCAAGGCCGCCTGGATGATACCTTCAATGCCCATCATTATAGAGGTTAAATCAGCAATGGCGCTGGCCAGTTTAAAAGGATCTACTTCATCATCTGCTTTATCAATATAAGCCTCCAAACCTCCGGTGGAGGGCGTTGAAGTTCCTCCGGTTGTTCCTGTGATTCCAAGTGAGCCGAGCAATTCGGTCCGGGCCTGATCATCAGAAAACATGTCGATAGCGGGTTTCAGAATTTCATAAAACGTTTTTAACAACTTTTGAAAAAAATCCTGACTATTTGAATCGGCCATATTTAAATTTTTTTCTGTGAAAGAATTAATTATGAAGGCAGAACCGGCTTAGATTTTTCAGAAGCCGGCGCAGTCAACGGAACCTCAAATAATAAATCAGACGCACCTTTCAGCTCATGTTTCAATTTCCAGTCATCACCATCTGCCTCAAAGCTTATGTATCCAATATTTGAATTCCATGCAATACGCCTCGACTTTTTGCCTTCAAATAAAGACTGGTGCCTTTGCACTACCTGGTAATATCCGTTCTTAAGAGACGTTGCATCCGACAAATTGATATCTGCAGTGACAAGGTCATTTTTAATCGGCCTCTCATCTTTCAATACTTTGAGCCGCCATCGCCAATCCGGCTCCGGGCTTACATGCGCTCCCGGAGTCCATCCTTCAACCGGAATAGTACCCAAGCCTGCCATAGCGCCATAAAGCCTGTAGCGATTTCTCGGAGAAACGTTTCCTGTTTTAGTTATCGTTTTATTTTTCCATCCAAATTTTGAAATGCTTTCCCCAATGCATGTAAGGATGCGTTGCACCATAGCTCCCTTCAGAATTGACAAATTACCCATCCATTCATTTTTAAAAGCGCTGGCAGTAAGCTGCACAATACGGCTCGTTGGCGTTTCTGAAGTACCCTTCCAATAGTCGAGCACAACGGTATCGCCATAGTGTACATCTCCCGAAAGAAGAATAACTTTTTTATAAGTATTCAGCCGATCCAGAAGGCGTTCGATACCGATAGTATTAAATCCCCACGCTTCATAATCAAAACCGAGCCTGCCGGCTATGATTCCGGGATTGTTAGTGTCTGATTTAAATAATGAAATGGTAGCAGCAGCAGCCGGCTGTATCAACTCTTCAAAATTGGGAAATCCCAATACCGGGCACGGCGAAATCACAAAAACAAAATCCGGGTTATCTGTGAGTGTTTCAGGCAATTGGGAAGAAAGATTCGTTTCAGAAATTAATTGAGGAGCCGTGTTCAGGCTTTCGTAAAACCTTTGTGTACGGGTATCCAGAACAAAAGCCTTTACCGTCCCTAACTTTATATCAAAGTTCCATTTCAGCGTAGAAGGGTTTCCGCTCATTCCAAACATAGCATCTACCTTATCCGTAACTTCAGACCGGACAGTGTCGATATGCAAATTGTTGGCGTACCGGTAACAAAATTCATTGATGTAAATAAGCAGTTTGGATTTGTCGTTCGTTGCAGTTTCAATCTCTTCAAAAATCAGATCTACTCCTTGTTTATAATCGGCAGGAACATTTCCCCAATCCTGGAAAACGGCATACGCCATCATTGCGTTCCGGATGATATCGCGGCCAAAAGGTTTGGAAAGCACTTCATTATTCCAGCGTTTTGTAATAAACCAATCGTCGGTCACTTCGTGATCGTCCATCATCATGTAAGATGGCACGTTTGCCAATGTGCGGCTTACTTTGGGAAGGACTTTCATGAAAGCCGTCATGCTTACTACTTCGTCTCGGATAGCATCTTTAATATCAGCAAGCCATTTTTTATATTGATCACTGTTATCATTGCGAAACTGCTCTTTTGTAAAAGTATCAGCACTAAAAATATAGGCATCGGTTTTCCGGATATTTTCCGTGTCCCTAATCAGGTTAACGAGATTCGTATCTGCGTCTACGCCGGGCCCATCTACGAATTTGTTTACCACTTCATCCAACTTTGCATTCACTTCCCCGTCGCCTGCATCCTGTATTTTTTTTATTTCAGCAAAAAGCTCTGTGTTCCACGAACGAATATTCCAGTAGCACAAATACGTGGCACAATATTCTTCGAAAGTGAGCAAATGATTAATGGCTGCAGAGCTTGAGAATCCTGCATATTTACCGACTAATCTCTGCCGCAACGTAGGTGGATAAGCAGTTATATCTGATTCTAAATCTTTCTCCTGGTTGTCATCGCCTTTTATTTTCATCTTTTCTGACGACGCCGCCGAAAAAATGCCCACGCCATCAAGGGAGCACATATATCTAAGCAACATGGTAGGCACTTCATCTGCATAAATCTGATCCCCCGTCATGAAAATTGCCTGTGGGCGCTTTGAAGGATCTGCCCTGTTTTCATCTTTTTTCATATCGTCGTCCACGAGGGCCAAGGCATCATCGCCATAACCATGCATTTTGCGGCATGAACCATGAAGGATGTTCAGTTTGCCGGGAGTAGATCCCGGCAGGCAAAAGGTAGGCAACATATCTGCTTTGTAGCCAATAGCCAGTTGAGGCCTGGATTCCAAGGTAGGGCCGTCCTTCAACAGATCATCTGAATGAAAATCATTGTTCGTGCCGGGCTCATCAGAAGAACTGAATGCAATATTATAGCTGTAAATCTTTTCCGGATTTAATCCAGGAGTGGCGATGTCAGCCGTAACTACTCCAATCCACAAATTTTCCCCAAATTGAACCGTATGGGAATTGCCTGTTGCCAGAGGCGTAGCCGTCGTATCATACTTAATCTGGTTGCCTTCCCAGATTTTGAGAGTCAGGCTAAAATTTTCCTTAAAAGCTACCCAAACTGAAACGTGGTTATTTTCCACTCTTCGGAGAATGGGGCCACAAATTATTTTTTGCAGAGCCATAGCATTTACAATTTTAGATCGCCAGCCTTAAGAAATAATGGATTTTAAGAATTAATAATCTTATTGCTTGTCCGGGAAACCCGGGATTACACAATACGTTGGAGCCTGGCTGTGCGCCATTTCCATCTGCAACTCATATTATTGCTGTAGGTTTAGGGGGTTACAATAGGAAATTGTAATTTCTCAGGTTTTAAAATAAAATGCTGAAATCGTTTATTAAAGCATTTATTTTTTTGGATAATTTTCTCAAAAGACAGGAGTAAATAGTAATTGAACCCAAATATCAATCTGGAAATTCAAATATAGGGAAAATAATATACAAACAGCATGGATTATTTTTTCCGCCACGCCTTATGTACACAGTTTATCTGATTCGAAAAAGAAAAATCTCTGGTGATCGCCCGGCTTGCCTGTCCATTGAGTAAGTTAAAACGATAGAGTATTTGAATCGATATCAGGTGTAACGCTTGATATTGATACCGTTTATCGCTTTTTAGATAAGCTTAATAACAAGTTGAAAGAACGGTAGAACAGATTGCTTTTGCACATACACCGAAAATTTTAGAAGTAAAATATGCGTCGTTTTTTACGATATGACCACGCTTTATTTTCAATCAAGCGATGAAGATGATTTGCGCAAAACCGGATTTAGCAAAGATGGCAAGCATCAGAATCCACAGATATTTGTAGGTCTTCTGGTTGGCTTGGATAGACATGCAATTGGTTATGACATCTTTGAAGGAAACATTTATGAAGGTCATACGCTTGTTCCCTTCGTTGAAACATAGCTACAAAATTTTAATAACCGCAGTAAAAGCACAAATAAGCTGAATTCTAATTTTAATTCATCTCAATCGGAAGCATAAAAAATATAAACACATTTGCTATAAAATAATTTTCCTTTTGAAAGCTATTTGTTTTGTACAAAATGTACCACCTGGTTTTTTATTGGCTTAACGGTTTGTAGATAAGCGAAAATGGAGCGTAAATCTGAGGTGTCCATCCCTGAATACATTACCCATGGCATAATTGTGTTAACCTGGCCGGGAGCCATTTTCGGAACATTTCCCGGTACAGAATAGGCTTTGAACCTTGCCACAAACTGTTCTGCTGTCCAGCCGCCGATGCCGGTTTCGGGATCAGGAGTAATATTGGCAGAACTCACTTTTCCATTAGGCATTTCAAATACCCTTCCTCCTCCAAAAGCCAGCTTTGGAATAATTTGTCCTTTGTCCACCTGGGTATGACATTCCATACAGGCTGTTGCGTTGGTAAGATAAGCACCATATTTTAATGTATCTGATTTAGGAGGTTTTTGTACAAATTCCGCTTTCACGGGGATTGTGTTTAAAATAAAATTCATTGGAAAATCTACCTGATGGTCGGGCGTTTTATTTTCAATAGGTGCCAATGACCGCACATAAGCGATAATATCGTAAATGTCTTCTTTATCCATCTTCCCATAGTTATGATAAGGCATCACGGGAAAAAGTGCATTTCCATTCTTATCAACGCCGGTAGTGATGGCACGGAAAATTTCTCCGTCAGTCCAATCTTTAAGATTGGCAGGCGTAATATTTTTTGAATAAAAGACGCCGGGAAATCCCATTTTCTCATCAAACCGCTCACCGCCCTTTCCCTCGGTGCCGGCCACTAACGGCCCTGAAAATTCAGACCAATCGCGGGTAGAATGACAATCCATGCAGAGTGTAACGTGATTAGCGAGATAGGCTCCATGTGCAACTTTTTCCGGCGTACTTTGAATATGAATATTTTCAGGATCCCCCACATTTGGCAATCCAAATTTAATGTACGAAGCGACGCCGGCAACTATAACAAAAAGTATAATTACGACAGTTAGAATAACCTTTTTCATTTCAATTTTTGTGTTTTAATAAAGATTAAAAGATATAAAGCCAGTTGTTGACAGATAATTTCAATACGTTATTTTAAAAAATTAATTCTGGTATATTTAAAATGGAATTTAAACGAGTTCCAAATCTATTCATTTTTCATATACAAAGGATAACTTTAGCTTCCTTTTTGAAAATTTTTTCTAATTTATTCTTTATGACAAGAACCCGGGGACTCATTATCGCTCTCTTATTTATTTTTTCTTCGTGCTCATCCTCCAAATCGAGCCAGGATTCCAAAAGATATCAGCCATCTAAAATTTTTAAGCAGTTATATCATTCCATATAATTACCAATACAATTATACCACTGTAGGTGGCCTTTCAGGAATTGATTACAACCCTGTAAAAAATGAATATTATTGTATTTCAGATGACAGGTCTGATAAAAACGCGGCCCGATTCTACACCATGGGTATCAGACTAAATGATAACAAAATCGACAGTGTTTATTTTTTGAAATCGACTTTCTTAAAAGACCCCGATGGAAAAGATTACCCGTCCTCTCAACAAAATCCTTATCGCACACCAGACCCCGAGTGTTTGCGGTTTGATAGAAACAATAACACTTTTATCTGGGGAAGCGAGGGAGAAAGAATTATTAAAGTCGGAAGCAACATTCTGGTGAATCCTGCAATTACGATGATTGATTCGCAGGGAAATTTTATCGACACTTTTTCATTGCCGCGGCAATTGTTGATGACGGCAGGAAACTATGGCCCGCGCAGAAATGGAGTTTTTGAAGGGCTTACTTTTTTAGATGATTATCAATCGTTGCTCGTGAGCGTGGAAGAACCCTTAGTGCAGGACGGCCGCGAGGCGGGCGTTGGTGATTCAAGCGGAATTGTAAGGATGATAAAATTTGATATTGCTTCCAGGAAACCGGTGGCACAATATGCATACAAAATTGACCCGGTAGCTCATCCTCCGCTTCCATCTTCCGAATTTAGAATAAACGGCATTTCTGATATTTTATCTCTTGGAAAAAACAAATTGTTAGTGATTGAGCGGTCTTTTTCCACCGGCAGGCTTTCCTGCACCATCAAAGTATATCTTGCCAGCCTTGAAAAGGCAACGAATGTTGAGTCTTTCGATTCATTAAAAGAGAAAAATAATTTTCAGCTCATCAGTAAAAAATTACTTCTGAACATGGACGATCTCGGAATTTATATTGACAACATTGAGGGCATAACGTTTGGCCCCAGGTTGCCCGACGGTAAAAGGTCGTTGATTTTTATCGCCGACAATAATTTTAATCCGTTGGAACAGGCGCAGGTACTGCTATTTGAAGTGGAATAAAAAAACCGGCATTTTTGTTCGTTCACTGCTGCAAAATAAAACAGGGAAAGTTTCCTTCCCCTGCAAATGAAATATAAGTTTGATGCTTAATTGTTCGAAGGCTTCGGCGCTGGTGGTGGCAGACGATGATCTTCAGATTCCTTGGGCGGATGATTTTCCGGGTGAGGATCGCCATGGTGGCATGTATAGCAAGTCACGTATTTCAACATATAACTTACGGAAGACGTGTCCGTATTGGCAGCCATTTTGCCGCTGTCCATCATTTCTGCTATCTGCTGAAAGTGATTTTTATTGATATCAATTGACATCTCCATCATTTTGCGGGCAATTAGTTTTTCGGGCTTTTCATCACTTGGAAAATTCATTTTGCGTTCTGCAGGATTACCGGCATGGCAATAAGTACATTTCACACCTAATGAGTGAGTGAAATGATGCATTACGCTATCAAGGCCATCTTTAGAGATATCCTGGGGTAAAATCTTCAAATTTTTCCATTGAGGTTGTTGATGATTAGTGAACGCCTGGAATAAAAAAACACAAGCAATACACGCAAGTACAATCAGAAAACTTTTTTTCATATCTAACGTTTTTGTTTTTCGAAAGTATTAAAAAATATTCACCACAAAATAATTTTATTAGAAATGAGCATTGAGTTTTTAACATTTTTCTTCTGATGTTAATAAGTAATTTAGTAAATACAGAGGCTGGTTTTTATATTTGAAATAAGAACCGGCTATCAACTTAACCTATTAAAATTTCCCTATTGACAGAGACAATTATAAACCTGGAAACAGTTAATCCACTTGAATTTTTTGGCGTTAACAACTCTAAACTTGATATACTTAAAAAGAAGTTTCCCCTTCTCAAAATTTTAAGCCGTGGCACCCAGATTAAACTGAGCGGCGCTCCTGAGCAAATTGAAAATGCAAAAGAGAAAATAAATCTTGCAGTTCAATATCTTGAGCGCAATGGCAACATGAGCGAAAATTATTTTGAGCAAATATTAGGCGGAGATGACGATAATACAATTGATCATTTTTTAGACAAAAACCAGACAGATGTATTGGTATTTGGACCACACGGCAAAAGCGTAAGAGCACGTACGTCTAACCAGAAAAAAATGGTAAAGTCTATTGATAGGAATGATATCGTATTTGCCATTGGCCCTGCCGGAACCGGTAAAACGTATACAGCTGTCGCGCTCGCAGTAAGAGCATTAAAAAATAAGCAGGTAAAAAAAATAATTCTTACACGCCCCGCCGTTGAAGCAGGTGAAAATTTAGGATTTCTTCCAGGAGATTTGAAGGAAAAAATTGATCCGTATCTGAGGCCGCTTTATGATGCGCTGGATGACATGATTCCCAGCGATAAGTTGGGATATTATATGACTACCCGCGCCATTGAAATTGCACCATTAGCTTATATGCGTGGCCGCACACTTGATAATGCCTTTATCATTTTAGACGAAGCCCAGAATGCTACCGACCTGCAGCTAAAAATGTTTCTGACAAGAATCGGCGCAAGCGCAAAGGCCATTATTACCGGTGATATTACACAGATAGATCTTCCCCCGAAAGTGAAAAGTGGCCTTGAAAAATCTGTTCGCATTCTATCTAACATTGAAGGCATCGGCCATGTGGTATTGGATGAAGAAGATGTTGTACGGCATAAGTTGGTAAAAGCAATTATCAAAGCTTACGACAAGGAAAAATTAAAAGAGCTGCAGGACTTAAAATAAAAATCTTTTTCGGAAGAGGCGGCTTGGTGCCATCTTTAATTTTTAATGAATGCTACTTTTGCATAACAATACAACCTTATTTTTATGAAAAGAACGATACTATGCGCCCTGGCAGTTTCGCTGCTTATTTTTTCAGGGTGCCAATCGTCAGACAAAGGCGATCCGCAAAAAGTGCTTCATAATTTTTTGATGGCGTTATCACAAAGAGATTTTTCGAAGGCGAAAACCTATGCAACAGAAGATAGCGATGGAATGATAAGCATGATGGAGATGGGCATGCAAAAAATGGGAAACAATATTGATGAAGGTCACGCAGGCAAAATGATGGAACTGGTAAACAACATGAAAATGAGTCCGGCCAAAATTGAAGGCGATAAAGCTACGATACAGGTAACAGATTCAAAATCGAATGAATCAACGGATTTCCTGCTTAAAAAAGAAAAAGGAGATTGGAAGGTTGCATTTGATATGTCTACACTAATGAACATGGCTACTAAAAAAATGAAAGAGCATGGAATGGATCTAAATAATCCCGGGATAAGAGGCAAGATGGATAGCGCTATGCAAAAATTAAACGAAATGCAGCATGGAAGCGGATCTGACAGCCATTAACCAATAACCCTTTTTGGATATCTGCAACACCTTTACAAAGGTGTTTTTTATTGTAAGCTTAAAGATAATTACCTTCAGGCTTAAAAATAGATAATGAAAATCCGTTTGATTATATGGTCAGTCTTCGCGCTTTGGGCCATATCATGTAACAGCAGCGAGGAGGTTGACAAAAGCGATCCGCTTATTTCTGGCAGGGGATTTATTGAAGCTTCGTTGAAGGGAAATTATAAAGTAGCAGAAAAATATTTATTGAAAGACAGCACCAACATGGAATATTTCCAGGGGCTTAAAGATTTCAACTCAAAGCTGGATGCGGAAACCCGGAGAGGCTATAGCGATGCGAACATTATTATCGATTCTTCTATTTCAAAATCTGATTCTGTAGATATCATCTATTATTCCAACAGTTTTAAAAATAAGCCTTCCAAAATAAAACTCGTGAAAAAGAATAATGACTGGCTGGTAGATTTTAAATATACATTTACAGACAATTGATTTTAAAAGAACCAAATAAAAGATGAAAATTGTATTGCTGGTTGGTTTCGGCAGTTTTATAGGGGGAATGTCGCGATACCTGATAACGTTATTTGTTCAAAACAAGATCCTTTCCACATTTCCATACGGAACCTTAGCCGTTAATATCATTGGATGTTTTTTGATTGGCGTAATTTATGGGCTTAGCGAAAGAGGAAATATGAATCCGGAATGGCGGCTTTTTTTAGCAACGGGAATCATGGGAGGCTTCACTACCTTTTCTTCTTTTTCCAATGAAACGGTAAGTATGCTTCGAGATGCAGAATACCTTCCGGCGTTTTCTTATGTCGCCTTCAGCGTAATCGTTGGCCTGGCGGCTACTTTCGGAGGGATATCATTAATAAAATATTTATAAAATGGTTAAAAGCCCTGATGCTAAACTGCTCCGTATTTTCTTGGGTGAATCTGATAAATACCATCAGCAGTCGCTGTATGAGGCGATTGTTTTTGAAGCCAAAAAACAAGGACTTTCAGGTGCCACGGTTACGCGCGGCATCATGGGCTTCGGGCCAAACAGCAAAGTGCATACAGCAAAGCTTTTTGATATTTCTTCAGACCTTCCGGTAATTGTCGAAATTGTAGATACGCTTGAAAAAATAAATGAGTTTATAAAAATCGTGGAAGATTTTTTTGAGAAATCAAAATCGGGCGGATTGATAACGATTGAAAAGGCTGATGTAATCCGATACCAGTCAGGAAAGAAGTAAAAAATCGAAAATTGAAAATTGAAAAATTGAAAATTAAAAGACGCAAAAAATAACAAAGTAATTCCGTAATAAAATAATTAAATCAACCCAATAAAATTAACCTCATGTACGTTCTACACCCATGGCATGGCGCTTCACATGGCGAAGAAGCGCCGGAAATAGTTAACGCGCTCATTGAAATTTCGCAGGGTTCCAAATCAAAATACGAGATTGATAAAAAAACCGGGCTTTTAAAATTAGACCGCGTTATTTATTCTTCATTTCATTATCCTGTTAATTACGGGTTTATTCCGCAAACACTGGGCAAGGATGGTGACCCGCTGGACATCCTGGTAATGTGTTCTGAACCCATACAGCCCCTGTGCCTGGTGAAAGCGCTGGTGATTGGCAATATGCAAATGATAGATACCGACCTGATTGATGATAAGATTATTGCGGTTGCTGTAAACGACCCTTCGGTGAATTACATAAAAAGTCTTGCTGAAGTGCCGCCTCACAGTTTCAAAGTATTAAAAAATTATTTTGAGCAGTACAAAGTTTTAGAAAATAAAAAAGTTGAGATAAATGATTTCCAGGAAAAGGAAATTGCATTTGATATCATAAATGAATCGATAGAATTCTATAAACAAACATTTCCAAAATAATAAATGAAAAAGATATTGTTGGCCGCAATTATATTTTCGGCTGCTGCTTGTACCAAGAACAAAACTGACATTGAAAAAACAACTGATCCTCCGGAAGGGCAAACGCGATGCGGCACTATCTTAGAAACGCCGACGCTGGATAGTTTTGTGAGCCCCACTTATTATATTTCAATGACCGTAAGATTTAAAGAGGGAGATGAAAGAATTCATTTCCATGCAGATGTAACCGGCGATCATGACGGGTCATGGTTTCTGCCAAGATATGACCGCGACAGCACAATATGTATTCCCGTGCCATAGTAAATCAATAAAAAATACAAATTTCTATTCTTAGCAAACCCAGGTGAGGCAAAGATTTCCGAAGAACTTACAATGTACTGACAGCAAAACGGATTGCCCTTTTTCAAAGCGTGCCGATACCAATCCTTCCTCATTTTTGAATGAGATATCCCGGATAATCATGTTCTTTTTAAAGTCAACTCCACCTTTCCCATACCATTTAAATATAGTCTCCTTTACACTCCAGCAAAGGGTAAGCAAATTGTAGTTCTGAATATTCAGCCCTGAACCGGTTTTTGTAACAAGCGCCAACTCGGTCGTTGATAAAAATTTGCGTTTAATATTTTCAATTTTAGCGCAAACCAATTCTACATCAATGCCCACCAATTTATCTTTACTAATAATGGCTGCTGCAAAATCACCACAATGAGAAATCGAAAAATGCAAATTTTGATTAGGCAAAAAAGGCTTCTTTGATTCGGCAGTTTCAATTAATTCAACAGGAAACTGAGGATACAAAATTCGTAAAAGATAGCGGCCTGCCAGGTGTTGCAGCCTTTTATGCTTGTGGGTAATTTCCTTTTGAAGGGATACCTTTTCTAAGAAAAAATCTTCAGGTTCTGATATCTTCCAAACCGCCAGTTTAGTGTGTTGGTTGATATTATGTTGATAAAACAAGGGCATGAATCAATATTTATCCGTCTTTTTGCAAATTGATGAATTATTTTGCAACCATAAAAAAATAACGGCAATTAAATGATTTTATCTGACAAGAGAATTCTGGAAGAAATTGAAAAGAAAACAATTATTATCAAGCCATACGATCGCAGCAAATTAGGGACAAACAGTTATGATGTGCATTTAGGCAAAAATATGGCAGTGTATGTTGATAAAATACTGGATGCAAAAAAACACAACACAGTCAGGCATTTTGAAATTCCTGAAGAAGGATATGTTCTGCAGCCAAACGAATTATATCTTGGTGTAACTGCTGAATATACTGAAACGCATGCGCATGTGCCATTTCTCGAAGGAAAATCTTCCACCGGGCGGCTGGGTATTGATATCCATGCTACAGCAGGTAAAGGGGATGTAGGTTTTTGCGGCCACTGGACCTTGGAAATCAGTTGCAAAGTGCCGGTAAGAATCTATGCCGGTATGCCCATTGGCCAACTCATCTATTTTCCGGTAGAAGGAGAAGTAGAAGTTTCTTACGATTCCAAAAAGAATGCGAAATACAGCAACCAGCCCGACACACCCGTAGAAAGCATGATGTGGAAAAATAAATTTTAGCCGCGAAAATTTTCAGACTTTTATTTCAGCTTATACGCTGCTACCGTCTTGCCCATAAAAGTAGGCACATACACAATTTTCTTTGCGGCATCATAGCCAATATCGGCTGCATTTTTATTATGAGAACGGGTATCCAGCAAAGTTTCGAAATGACCATTTGCCTGCACATAATAAATATAACCAACCCATGAAGTAACAATATAATCCCCATTGCCAACAGGCTCTATGCCATCAATGCCTTCGGTTACTTGTGCTATTTTGCTCACACTTTTTTTTGCATCAGCTTTCATCAAATCTTTTCCCTGCGCGAAAAGCAAATCGTTCCCAATAGCTTTTAATCCATTTGCCCCTTTAATATTTTCCAGATAAAGTGAAGGCTTATCATTCTGGATTTTCCAGATGGTCGAGGTTTTAGAATCGGAAACATACACAACCCCTTTGCTGCTAACGGTAATATCATTTAAGCCCGAAGCGCCTTCTATCGGAATTTTCTTTTCTATTTTATCATTCTTTATATCTATTACCACCACTTCGCTGATATCAGCTACGTATAATTTGTTGCCAAACTTCCCCAGGCCCTTTGGCGCATTTAGCCCTGTAATCCATTTGCCGTCAAAATTTTTTCCATTCAGGGATAGTTTACCCACACCGCCTATGCCATCAGCGTCCCAGCCTCCCCCATCGATTAGAGAAACATATAAAATATTTCCATCAAAAAGTACTGATTCCGGAACAGGGATTATGGAGTCAGTTTCCCAGATTTTTTCAAGCTTGTGCTGTGCAGTAACTGCAATTGATGCCAATGCAAAAACTACTGAAAGAAGATATTTCATATAAAAATATTTTAAGCAATATAAGAATTTTTATGCCGAAAATTACAAAAGCATTAAATTATCTAAACCATTTTACCGTTCACCAATTCAATCACCGTTATCTCCGCCAAAATGCCCACTCGTCCCGGATATCCGATAAAACCGAAGCCGGGGTTTACAAATAATTTTTGTTTGCCCTCCTCATATAATCCGTCCCACTGTTTATACATATATTGCACCGGGCTCCATTTAAATCCGGGTATTTCTACACCAAATTGCATTCCATGGGTGTGCCCGCTTAGCATCAAATCCACGTCGGGATACTCCGGCCGCACCTGCGCATCCCAGTGGCTCGGGTCGTGGCTTATCAGAATTTTAAACGGATATTTTTCAGCCCCTGCGTATGCTTTTTGCATGTTGCCGTATTTTGGAAAGCGCGCTTTTGCACTCCAGTTTTGAATGCCCATAAGCGCAATTTTGTCTCCGTTTCTTTCCAGTTCCAAATGTTCGTCCATCATCAGCCTCCAGCCCAATTGCTCGTGCACCTTTGCAAGATTGACCAGATTTTGTTCTTTGGTAACGCCTTCGTAAGGCCACCTTACATAATCACCATAATCATGGTTTCCAAAAGTAGAATATACGCCCATTGGCGCTTTCACTTTATCAAATACATCCATGTAGTCTTTCATTTCAGTGGCACGATCATTTACCAGGTCGCCGCTGAAAATAACAATGTCGCCATTCTCCGCAACAATTTTTCCCACTCCATGCATCACTGCTTTCTTATTCATGAAACTTCCGGAATGAACATCACTGAAATGAACAATGCGAAACCCGTGAAATCCTTCCGGCAGGTTATCGAAAGGGATTTTTATTCTCCTTATCCTGTATTTGTATTTATTAGAATAACCATAAATTAATGTTCCGAAAAGGGAAGCTCCTGCCGCCAGGCCTAACCAGCTAAGAAATACAGAACGGCTGATTCCATCTCCGCTCATCGTGGAAATTTCTGTATCGCGGAAGAAAACCTTGCCAACAGCCCACTGCACCAGCCGCCTTATGTCATCAACCAAAAAAAATACAGCGGCAATTATTTGCGCAAAAACAAAGGCAAGCACCGTTGCAAAAAAATAAGTTCTTATTTTTTTCGGCATAAAATTTCGATCTGTAAAAATGAAAAGCACCAATCCTAAAAGGGCTGCAATGGCAATCAGCCAATAGAAAATATAAATGATACTTTTTGTTTTATCGGAAGCGCCCTGGCTTACGGATTTTATGGCCGCAAAAATGTAAAAATCAAGCAAAATCATTATTGAGATTACGATGGCGGTTCCCATGGGTGTGCGCATAAGTGAAGTTATTTTTAAAGCTTAAAATTCAATGAAACCATCTAACTGATGGTTGACAGCCAATAAGGTGTCCTCATTTAAATGTCCTTGCTCGTCCATTACCTGGTTTACCACCGATATCGGAAGTTTATTATAGAAAACATTCATTTTCATATAATGCAACGTATCCGACAAATGATCCATGCCCCTGAGATTGCCCGCTCTTCCGGTGGCGACGCCGGTAAGCAAAGCTTTTTTAAAATTCCACACAGTTTTAATGTCGCTGTTATCGATCAGGGCTTTTAATACGCCCGGATAAGAGCCATTGTATTCAGGAATGATAAAAATAAATTTTTGGGTGGGGATAAGAATTTCTGTTTCAACTTTTTTGATGGCGTCATTGCGGTGAAGCACATCAAGTTCTTTTAAAGTAAAAAGATTGGCGTCTATGTTTTTGGTTTTCAAAATCTCACGGTATTCTTTTGCTACTTTTTCTGTATGGCTTCCTATGCGGTTCGTGCCGCTTATTATCGTATACATATCATAAAATTAACGGCTTTTCAATTCATCTGTATTCGGAAATAACAAAATGTTAGAAGTTGGGGGATTAATAAAGCCATTTTCACTGCTATAAAATGCCGCAATATTATCCCTAATAATTAAATTTGCCATTCTGACTTATTTAACCTCGAAATAAAATAAATTCTTTGCCAAATAAGGGGAAAATATCAGGATAATGCCAAAGTTTGTATACACTTGTAGTAAACGAACAAATAAGATTCTTTTTTATCCGGCACAAATCAGAGAAGTAACCGAATAGAATTATGGGAAAAATAATAGGAATTGCAAATCAAAAAGGTGGCGTTGGTAAAACAACTACAGCAATCAACCTTGCTGCAAGTCTTGCTGTGCTTGAATATAAAACCTTACTTGTGGATGCCGACCCACAGGCCAACAGTACTACGGGCGTGGGGTTCGATTTGCATAATATTACCACCGGCTTATATGATTGCATGGTAAATGAAACGCCGGCAGCAGACGTTATTTTAAAAACAGAAATTCCTCACCTCGATTTGATGCCCTCGCATATCGATTTGGTAGGTGCGGAAATTGAGATGATTAATTATCCCGACAGGGAAAGCGTGTTGAAAAATGTTTTAAAGCCGATACGCGATCAGTATGAATTTATTATCATCGATTGTTCGCCCTCTTTAGGTTTAATTACAGTGAACGCGTTGGTGGCTTCGGATAGCGTCGTGGTTCCGGTTCAGGCCGAATTTTTTGCGCTTGAAGGCCTGGGTAAATTATTAAATACGATCAAAATTGTACAAAGCAGGCTAAATACCGATTTGCAGATTGAAGGCCTGTTGATGACGATGTATGACGGAAGATTGCGTTTATGCAACCAGGTAGTAAATGAAGTAAGGCATCATTTTGAACAGCTCGTTTTCAACAGCGTCATTCATCGTAATACAAGGCTGAGCGAGGCGCCGAGTTTTGGTAAACCCGCCATTTTATACGATGCAGACAGCAAAGGCTCTATTAATTACTTAAATCTTGCAAAGGAAGTGTTGCAAAAAAATAATATGACAAGAATGAGCCAGTCTGACAAAATACTGGAACATCCGTAAATTGTAAAAAAATATTGTTTTAAGTTCATGAAAAGTACACCCACCAGAAAAGAGGCATTAGGAAAAGGCATCCGGTCACTTTTGCAAAACATTGATACCGATCTCTCAGTTACAGAAAAAAGCCTTATAAAAGAGGCTTCAGACAAAACAAGTGGTCAAAAAAGAATTCCGCTGAGCCAGATAGAAGCTAATCCTGAACAGCCGCGACATGATTTTGATGATAATGCACTGAGCGAACTGGCTGCTTCTGTAAAAATGCATGATATTATACAGCCCATCACGGTTACGCAAACTTCTGCAGGCAAATACAGGATTATCGCGGGAGAAAGAAGATTCCGGGCAGCAAAAATTGCCGGCCTGGCTGATATCCCCGTTTACATTCGTGATGTTAAGGATTCAAAAATTCTCGAATTGGCCTTATTGGAAAATCTTCAACGCGAAGATTTAAATGCGATTGAAATTGCACTAAGCTACCGCCAACTGATGGAAGAATTGGATTATACCCAAGACCAGCTTGCTGAGCGCATGGGTAAAGAGCGCAGCACCGTTACCAATTATATCCGCCTTTTAAAATTGCCCCCTGATATTCAGGCTGCCGTGCGCAGCGGCATCATTAGCATGGGCCATGCAAGGGCGCTGATTAATGTAGACGCGGTAGAAAAACAACTCTATATTTTTAACGAAATAAAAAGCAAAGAGCTTTCTGTAAGGCAAACCGAAGAATTAGTAAGGCGCATCTATACCCCGAAAATACCTGTTAATAATTCGGTAAAAAGCAGCCTTCCACCCTCTCTGAAAAAAATTGAAGATAATTTAGCATCCCACTTTAGCACCAAAGTAAAAATGACTCACACTAAAAAAGGAACCGGCAGCATCACCTTTGATTATTTTTCTATTGAAGAATTGAGTTCACTTTTAGATAAGATGCAGGTTTCGGTAGATTAACTATGGTACGTCCAGGTATTTTTTTCATTTTAATTCTGTTTTTTTTGTTGCCGGGGAAAATGCTTTTTGCGCAACAGAGCGGGGACACACTGCACGCCAACAGCCCTGATACGCTCACTGCGCTATCGGATACTTTCCATTTAAAAGAACAATTAAAAAAAAGCGATACGCTGGTGATAACCAGTCCTGATACAGGCACCTCAACAAAGAATGTTCTTGCATTAGATACCACGACTACCAAAAAATTTAATCCGAAAGTAGCCACGCTGCGTTCGGCTATCATTCCGGGATGGGGACAATGGTATAACAAAAAATATTGGAAAATTCCGATTATTTACGGCGCATTGGGCATCAGTGCCGGTGTGTTTTTTTTCAATTTGAAAACCTATCGTGAACTTAGGCAATCCGTAATTTATCGCGCAAGAAATACCCATGCGGACAGCTTATTGGTTCCCGAAGAATTCAGATCATTTTCCACGCAATTTTTGCGGGTAAACCGGAACGCTTTCCGGCAAAATATCGATTATTCTGTGCTGGCATTTCTGGCACTATGGGGATTGAATGTGGTAGATGCTACTGTGGATGCGCATCTAAAGGCTTTTGATGTATCGCCTGATATCGGTATGAAATTAACTCCCAGCCTTTCCGGGGATGTAAAAGGACTTTCGCTGGTATTCTTTTTCAAAGATAAAAGCTCAAGGCCTTTGTCGCCACTACCCTAATTTTACCGTTTCAATTTCAAAAATAAATTTATGAAAATAGCAATACTTGGTTATGGAAAAATGGGGCACGCGATAGAAGAAATCGCTATAGGCCGCGGGCACGAAATAGTGCTTGCCATAAATGATTTAAACCTGCACGATTTAACGAAAGAAAATATCAGCAAGGCAGACGTAGCTATCGAATTTTCAAACCCGGATAGCGCCATGGAAAATATTTTATTTTGTTTGAAAGAAAATGTGGCCGTGGTTTGCGGCACTACAGGATGGTTAAAAAACCTTGCAACTGTTGAAAAAACCTGCCGCGAACTAAACGGCAGCTTTTTATACGCAAGTAATTTTAGTGTAGGAGTCAATATCTTTTTTGAACTCAACAAAAAGCTGGCTTCGTTGTTGAAGGCTCATCCTGCCTACAATGCTGCCATTGAGGAAATTCACCATACCCATAAGAAAGATGCGCCCAGCGGCACGGCAATTACGCTGGCAGAACAAATTCTTTCTGTTTCTGATACAAAAACCAAATGGGTAAACGAGGAAAGTGAAAATGACAATGAGCTTGCTATCATCAGCAAACGGATTGATGAAGTGCCTGGAACACATTCTGTAAAGTATACATCAGGCATTGATGATATTGAAATTATTCATACAGCGCACAACCGCAAAGGATTTGCCGAAGGCGCCGTGCTAGCTGCTGAATATATCGCCGGGCGGAAAGGTATCTTTTCTATGAAAGATGTTTTGAATTTTTAGCGAAATAAAAATCATTGAAATTTGTCTATCCACTGGTAGGCAGGTTTGTTTACCAACAGTCTTTGTTTTAGAAACTTCGCAAAACAAAAAAGCTTCCGCAACGGAAGCCTTTTTGTTATAAAGATAAAAATGAATTAAAAGTTATACGCAAACCTCACATTTAAGGAACCGAGGGTAACTTGATCTTTGCTGGAAGCAAGATATTTAAGCGCGATATCAAAATTCGGATTTACATAATAGCCCAGGCTGGGTGCATAGGCAAAAGCGCCGCCACCGCCTTTGGAATAAAATGCATAGCCTAACTGTGCGTGGCCATATAATTTGTTGGCTTCACCAAAGAAAAATTTAGCACCTGCGAGCAACGGAATCACGCCCGCGCTTCCGCCACCTCCTTTCCATGAATAGCCTTCATATCCCCCACTTAAGGTGATAAAGGTAGTAGAAGCTACACCAAAATCTGCCTGAAGATCTGCACCGTATGCAAACGAATACCCTGAAGTGGTGGGGGCACCGATGTTAGCAGCAATACTCATCCTTGGCTTACTTTGGGCATAGGCTCCCACTGTTGACAATCCAACAATTGCTAAAATTAAAATCGCCTTTTTCATTTTTTTCTGGTTTTACAATTAATAAATACGGTTAAATACATTTGAATTTTTTCAAATTGATACAAATGTAAATCCGATTTAGATAAGATTTCCTGAATTTATTTTTCGTTTTCTTTTTTCACATTTTTCAACATCTCAGCAGTTAAAGCCCGAAGATCATATTTAGGTTTCCAGCCCCAATCTGCTCTTGCTACGGAGTCATCGATGCTTTGTGGCCAGCTTTGTGCGATAGCCTGCCGATAATCAGGATGATACGAAATGGTGAAATCAGGCAGGTGGTTTTTAATTTCATCTGCTATCTCTTTGGGTGAAAAACTAACCCCTGAAATATTGTACGAAGTGCGCACAGAAATTTTATCAACCGGCGCTTCCATCAGCTCGATAGTAGCCCTGATGGCATCCGGCATATACATCATGGGCAGGTAGGTATCTTCTTTTAAAAAACAATCAAAATGATTTTCTTCCACCGCGGCATGAAAAATTTCAACGGCATAATCGGTAGTACCTCCGCCAGGTTCGCTTTTGTAACTGATAAGACCAGGATACCGGAGGCTCCTGACATCAATATCAAAACGCTGATTAAAATAATTGCACCAAAATTCGCCGGCAAACTTGCTGATGCCATAAACAGTTGTTGGTTCTATAATAGTTTGCTGCGGGCAGTTTATTTTCGGCGAGGTGGGTCCAAATACGGCGATGCTGCTTGGCCAGTATACTTTATGCACATTTTCGTCTTTGGCAATTTCCAGCACATTCAAAAGGCTTGTCATGTTCAGGCTCCATGCCAGGTTTGGATTTTTTTCTCCTGTAGCTGAAAGGATGGCGGCGAGTAAATAAATCTGGGTAATATTCTGGCGAATTACCTGCACGTGCAACATCTCTTTGTTCATCACATCAAGGCTCACATAAGGCCCCGTTCCTTTTAAAAGATCGTTTTCGGCGCGCAAGTCTGAAGCAATTACATTATGACCACCGTAAATTTTGCGGAGCTCTAATGTAAGCTCGACTCCTATTTGCCCACACGCCCCAATCACTAATATTTTTTCCTTAATCATGTATTCTTAATTAATTTTTGCCAACAAATTCCGTTCAACCAGGCAGTAAAGCAATAAATAGACGGAATTTTTTTTTGCCGGGATTTTACCTTTCGCCAATAATTCTTCCATCCTTCATGTGAAGCAGGCGATCACTAAGCTGCGCCAGTTCTTCATTATGGGTAACAATTAAAAATGTTTGCTGAAAACGGTTTCTTAGGTCGATAAACAGGTTGTGCAATTCTTTTGCGTTCGCCGAGTCAAGATTGCCCGTAGGCTCGTCTGCCATCACCACAGAAGGATTGTTAATGAGCGCGCGGGCTACGGCCACCCTTTGTTGTTCGCCCCCTGATAGCTGGCCGGGCTTGTGGTCGCCGCGATCTTTGAGATTTAATAATTCCAATAATTCATGAGCCCTTTTCTCAACCGCTTTATTACTTTTTCCTGCAATCCAGCCCGGAATACAAATATTTTCCACCGCAGAAAACTCAGGAAGCAAATGATGAAACTGGAAAACAAAACCGATGTGTTCATTCCGGAAAGACGCCAGCTTTTTGCCACGTAAGTTGCTCACTTTCACGTTGTCAATTAGAATTTCACCTTTATCTGCCAGGTCAAGCGTTCCCAGAATATGTAACAAAGTACTTTTGCCGGCGCCGGAAGAACCGGCAATGCTGACAATTTCGCCCTTTTCAATGCGGATGTCCACTCCTTTTAACACTTCAAGCGGACCATAACTTTTATGAATATCAGTAGCTGTTAGCATCTTTAAATGTAAGGATAAATAGAAGTTTAAAATAAAAAATAATCACAGATATATGCAATATTATCGTTTAAAAATCGTAAACTAACCTGACAGAGGCACGTCAAAAACAATATTTGGTTTTCTCAATATAACTTTTACATTTGCGGAAAATTAGAAAGCCTCTTTTTAATTTTAAACCCTATAATAATTAAAGATTAGTAAATATGTTTTGGACATTAGAACTTGCATCTCACCTGGAGGAAGCACCCTGGCCGGCAACGAAAGACGAGCTGATTGATTATGCAATCCGCAGTGGCGCACCGTTGGAAGTTGTTGAAAATTTGCAGGAATTGGAAGACGAAGGCGGTGGAGATATTTATGAAAGTCTTGAAGATATATGGCCTGATTATCCCAGCCAGGAAGATTTTTTCTTTAACGAAGATGAATATTAATTGGTGGTTAGTAGCTAGTGGTTTGTAATTTCGAAAAAATATTCATCACGAGAAAATATTAAAAAAACCGTCTGATGCAGGCGGTTTTTTATTTCAGTAACAATTATTCAATAATAAAATAATTGAATAATTTATTTTTCCATCTGCTCAATCACTGCGTGCGTAACACCTGTTGATGAAAATCCTCCATCATGATAAAGGTTTTGCATCGTTACATATTTCGTAAGATCACTGAAGAGGGTGACTATATAATTGGCACAATCCTCAGCGGTCGCATTGCCCAGCGGGCTCATTTGTTCGGCATAATTCATAAAGCCATCAAAACCTTTAACTCCGCTGCCTGCTGTTGTTTTGGTGGGCGATTGTGAAACCGTATTAACCCTCACTTTATTTTTAAGCGCATAATGATACCCAAAACTACGGGCAATACTTTCCAGCAAAGCTTTTGCGTCAGCCATCTCACTGTAATCCGGAAATACGCGCTGGGCCGCAATATAAGTGAGCGCTACAACGCTACCCCACTCATTTAAAGCACCGAGTTTATAAGCCGTTGCCAATAAGCGGTGTAAACTTGTGGCAGAAATGTCCATTGTTTTCTGATTAAAGCCATAATCAATTTCTGTGTAAGGTTTGCCTTTTCTCATATTCATGCTCATCCCTACAGAATGCAATATAAAATCGAAGCTGCCGCCAAAATGCTCTTTGGCTTTTGTAATTAAATTCAGCATATCGTCATTGCTGGTTACATCACATGGAACTATGGGTGCATTTATTTTTTCGGCCAGCTTATTAATTTCGCCCATTCTCATGGCAATCGGTGCATTGGTGAGCAAAATGTCAGCGCCTTCTTCATGGCATTTTAATGCAGTGATCCACGCGATGGATCTTTCATCCAACGCTCCAAAAATGATTCCTTTCTTTCCTTTCAATAAGTTGTACGACATGGTTTTTTTATTTTTTTACAAAGTACAAATACTTATTTATTGTTACATGGTTATATTGTTTTATTGTTGATTCACATTCACCGTTTTTGCAGTAAACGAATAACTAGTTCAGATTTTTATTTTGCACTCGTTACTTTTCATTTTCAAATTCTCACAAATTTTCAAATTAGCTGATTAGCTAATCAGCACATTACCCTTCCATCATTTCTTTTGCATTTTCAAACGCAGCGGCAGTGGGCTTTTTACCGCTAAGCATAGTAGCTATTGCTGTAATTCTTTCGTCCTGGTCAAGAATTTTAATGGCTGTAGCAATTTTATCTTCTTTGATTTCTTTGTACACAAAAAAATGGGTGTTTGCTTTGGCAGCAATTTGTGGCTGGTGCGTAATGGCGATTACCTGGTGGGATGCAGAAAGTTGTTTTATAATAATTCCCACCTGCCGGGCAGCTTCACCGCTGATGCCTGAATCTATTTCATCAAATATTAAAGTAGGTAATTGAATGCGCTTAGCCACCAACGATTTTATACTTAACATCAAACGGCTGAGTTCCCCACCACTGGCCACTTTGCGAACCGGCTCAAACTGCCGGTGCGCTGAGGATAAATTAGCATTGAACAAAAACTCAATTTTATCGGCGCCAAAAGCATTTAAACTTTCTTCGTGGCTTATTTCAACTTTGATTTTTGCATTTGGCATTCCCATTTGAACCAAAAGACGGTTCACTTTTTCTTCAAAAGGAAGAACTTCTTTCTGGCGCTTTGCAGAAATTACGTTTGCCAGCGCAACCGCATCATCAAAATATTTCTGAGCCAATTTTTCCTTTATCGCAATGGCTTCTGAAAGGTTTGTCACCTTTTCCAATTCGGCTTCGAGATTATTTTTTATTTCAATTAATTGAGCGGTAGCGTTTACATTATGTTTCTTTAATAAGGCATAGCCCACAGCCATTCGGTCATTGAGCCGGCTAATCTTGTCTTCGTCATAATTCACCCTGGCATTAATAGAATCAATTTCTGAAGCAATATCTTTTAATTCTATATGCACAGAAGACAACCGCTGATTGAGCAATTCAATTTCCGGATATAATTTTTGAAGGCCTTGCAATTTTTGATGAATCACTTTGAGTTCCTGTAGCAGCGGCTGCTCGCCTTCTTCCATCGTGTAATAGACTTGAGATAATGTTGATTTTATATTTTCGGCATTGCTCATTAGTCTTATCTCGGCTTCAATATTCTCAATTTCATTTTCTGAAAAATTGGCTTCTTCCAATTCGTCAAATAAAAATCTATTGTAATCCAATTCCCGGTTGGCTGCAATTTGTTCGGATTTTAACTGCTCAAGTTGCAGCAGTTCAGTTTTATAGTTTTTAAAAACCAATTGATATTCTTCCAGTTCTTTTGAATTTTTTGCGAGCGCGTCAATTACATCTCTTTGAAAATCACTGCTATTTAACTCAAGCGCATCAAATTGCTGATGAAGGTCAACCAATAATTGGGATAATTGTTTTAGCTGGTTGATCGTAACAGGCGTATCATTAATAAATGCGCGCGATTTACCATTTGCAGCAATCTCGCGCCGGATAAGCATTTCCTGGTCAGCATCCAAATCATTTTTCAGAAGAAAGTCTTTTACGGATGAATAATCCGTTTTAAAAACACCTTCGATAAAACATTTCTTTTCTTTATCAAGCAAAACCGAGGTATCGGCTCTATCTCCCAGGATTAAGCCAAGTGCGCCCATTAAAATACTTTTGCCTGCGCCGGTTTCGCCGGTAATAATATTGAGATTACCTGAAAAATTAATTTCCAGCGAATCAATAATTGCGTAATTATGAATTTGTAATTGCTGAAGCATAAAAGGGCAAATTACAATATTCTGTTGTTTTTAGGCTGTTCGTTTTTTTATACGTCAGCAATACTTGTAATCATAAAAAAAGGCGCAAATGCTGCGCCTGATTTCTTTATTTCAATTAACTTTTATTGAATTTCAACCATGCTTTCCAAATCGTCGTCTACCAAAATGCGGCCACAGTTTTCACAAACAATAATCTTTTTGCGCTGCTTTACTTCACTCTGCTTTTGAGGAGGAATCGCGTTAAAGCAACCGCCACAGGAATCTCTTTCAATCGGCACCACGGCAAGTCCGTTGCGATAATTATTCCTTATTCGGTCGTAACTGGTTAGTAATCTTTCATCAACAGCGCTGCGTGCGGCCTCCTGCATTTTTTTATAATGCTTTTCTTCTTTGTCTGTCTCTTCTATAATTTTTTCGAGCTCACCTTTTTTTCCTTTCAGGTTTCCTTCTTTTACGCTGATGGCTTTTTTGGCGGCCTCCAGTTGTCTTGCTTTTTCAGCAAGGTCTTCAGTGGCGTCTTTAATATGTTTTTCTGAAAGCTTCACTTCCAGCGTTTGCATTTCAATCTCTTTATTGATGGCCTCAAACTCGCGGTTGTTCTTTACATTATCACTTTGTTTTTCATATTTTTTAATAAGTTCCTGGGAATCTTTAATCGCTGTTTTTTTGTCTTCAATAAACTGTTGCATTCCGTTTATCTCTTCTTCAATCCTGTTCTGGCGTGCATTCAGCCCGGCAATTTCGTCTTCAAGGTCGCTTACTTCTATTGGCAATTCTCCCTTGAGGATTTCGATTCCATCTATTTTGCTGTCAACTTTTTGAAGTTTTACAAGCGATGTTAATTTTTCTTCTACAGAATAATCTTTAACCTGTGCCATATTTTTTTGATGATTTATTGTTTAAAACGGTAAATGTCGCTTCCTGTTTCAACCGAAATACCTTACAGGATTTGTGTTTATTTCCGTTTTTTGGACCGCAAAGTTACTGAATTTTTCGTGCAAAAGTGTAGTTAATAGTTCTATCGTAAACTGCTCACTTTCATAGTGTCCTATGTCCGCAAGCAGAATCCGGCGGTCGGCATCAAAAAATTCATGATATTTCACATCACCCGTGATATAAACCTGCGCTCCACTTGCAATAGCGACTGGCAACAGAAAAAATCCAGAGCCGCCGCAAACAGCTATTTTTTTAACAGGTTTATTCAGGAATTCTGTGTGCCGGACTACTTTAACATGAAATGCAGATTTGAGCAATTGCAGCAATTCACTTTCACTGACCGAAGATGGCAATTCACCCACAAGGCCGCTGCCCACACTATCCAATGTATTTCTCAACGATTGAACATAAAAGGCTACTTCCTCATAAGGATGCGCCTTCTTAAGCGCTTCAATTACGGCTGATTCTATCTGCGCAGGAAATATTACCTCTATTCTGACTTCTTCTTCCTGGTGCTGTATACCTTTTTCTCCCACATAAGGATTACTGCCTTCCAAAGCCCTGAAAGTGCCCGTGCCTTTTACATTGTAGCTGCATTGGTCATAATTTCCAATTGCTCCGGCCCCGGCAGCAAACAAAGCATTTCTGACGGTGGCGGCTTTGTCAACCGGCGCAAATGTTACCAGCTTTTCCAATACGCCCTCCCGGGGTGAAAGCACTTTGCAATTTTGAAGCTGCAACTTTTCTGCAATTTTTTGATTCACTCCTTCCAAAACGTTATCAAGATTGGTATGAATCGCATAAACAGCGATATCATTTTTGACCGCCATCATCACTGTTCGCTCTACATAATTTTTGCCGTTGAGTTTCTTTAATCCTTTAAAAATAATCGGATGGTGCGCTACAACGAGGTTGCATTTTTTATCGATGGCTTCCTGTATCACCTCTTCTGTAACATCCAGCGAGGTAATGATGCCTGAGCACTCTGCCTGAGCGTCGCCTACAACAAGCCCTGCATTATCGTATGGTTCCTGTAAGCCAAGCGGAGCTATGGTTTCAAGAAATTGCGTGATGTCTTTTATTTTCATTTTACTTTCCAAATGGTTTCAGTTTTTGTCAGCAATAAGAATTTTAAAGATAATTCTTAATAAAGAATCAGGGGAAGGCGAAAATAAAAATCCGTTCTTTTTATTGCTTTACTGCAAAAAAAGAACGGATGTGAGACGTGGCATATTTTAAACCGATTCTAAAACCTCGGGCACCTGATTGAGTTTTTAGTTGAGTTGTTTCTGTCAAGAAATCTTTGATAAGAAAGTGAAAGTTCAAATCCTCCCCTCGCCTGGCTGACGGTTTTGAGAGCTGAAACGTTTACATCGTAGCTTACGGCAAATGTAAATGGATTCATATCCAGCTTAACCACAGGAATAAAAGCATCATTCCACCTTAAAAAGCCTCCGCCGGAAATAACGTATTGCGGGTCGTCAGGATAAGAATCCAATTTTAAGCTGTACAACATTCCTCCAATGATTTCCGAATTGGGCCCTTGTGTAGAATAGTCGGCATAAAAAGTGATATAGGCATAGTCGTTTACTGTAGTTCTTAGTCCTGCAGAATATACCCATTTCGGATCGATATGTACTTTGCTATTGTTATAAAATGAAATTTTTGCAGATTTATTAAAATGATGATAGGCCACTCCAAAATAGAGGTTATTATCTGGCCTTGAACCTACTTGTGTATTAAAGCTTAATCCCGCACTTCCATCAAAATACAATAAGTTGCTTTCACCAAATTCCTCGCCGGTTGGCATCGAATTACTGCCTCCAAAACCATCATACTGGTTATTCGTTGTCATTTTTGACGGGTCAAATTTACGCTGAACTATTCCTGCAGAAAAGCCCGCCGACAGATAGGTATTTCTTACCTCGCTCAACGATTTGTGATAATTCAGCACCGGCATCACGCTGGTAGAATTTAAACCAATTGTTCCGGCTTTATCATAAAGAATGGCGCCGCCCACGGTAAGAAAATCATCTGCAATGCCTACAGGTAATTTATACTCTCCGTTAAGTGATGTGGTCTGAAACGGAACGGTAACAGAACCCCACTGGCTTCTAAAAACGCCCTGCAGTCTTACATCTCCGCTGAAAACGCCGGCCAGCGCTGGATTTCGCAAAAGAGGCGTTTCGAAAAATTGGGAAAAATGGAGGTCTTGTGCCTTGCCCCTATTTTGAAAAACACCAAACAAGGCAAGTATAAAAATGGATTTCAGGATAACAGTTTTCATAGGGATTATTCTTTTTTCTTAATTGGATTCTTAATTTTTTATCGTAGCAGGGTGATGTTTCCTCTAAAAGTGAGCGTGCTGTTGTTGTCACAAATCACCTGCATCATATACACAAACACATCTGAAGCAAGCGGCTTTCCTTTGAAGGTTCCATTCCATCCTGCGGCCGCATCGTTGGCATCGAAATTCGATTTTTCAAAAACCACTTCACCCCAGCGATTAAACACTTTGATGTTTTGTATTTTGAATACACCGCTTCCTCTTGGAAAGAAAACATCATTATTTCCATCGCCATT
The DNA here is from genome assembly GCA_051954975.1 of Ginsengibacter sp. GTDB lineage: Bacteria > Bacteroidota > Bacteroidia > Chitinophagales > Chitinophagaceae > Ginsengibacter. The sequence goes on from JBQCHE010000008.1 coordinate 167,889, forward strand.
GGGAGAAAACGTGTTGGGCACAAATATGTTGGAGTTATCACACAGCACATACACAGATACTTTATCTTCAGCGATACAACCGCCGGCATTTTTAACCCGCAAAGTATATTCAACAGATTGTGTTGGCTTCACTGTAATGTCAGGATTTTCCTGCGAAACAATCCCGATAGTGGGCGACCATTCAAATCGTGTTACATCTGCAGAGAGTGTAGGCGTAATCTGTATGGATCTCCCTACATTAATGGTTTGATCCGCGCCGGCATCCACTTGTGGAATAGGATACACTTTAACCGGAATGTAAGCAGTATCTGTAAAACATCCTTTTGAGTCTGAGCCTACTACCTGGTAGGTGGTGCTACTATCGGGTGAAGCAACCGGCGAGGCAATTGAAACACTGCTCAAGCCTGCGGCTGGGAACCATGAATATTTTTCAGAGCCGCTGGCCTTTAATTTTACAGATTTACCGACGCATAACGTATCGGCTTTACTTACGGAAAGCTTGAATGGATATTTTACAGAAATCGAGATAGAGTCAAAAGATACACAACCCTTGCTGCTGGTGCCCTTTACATGATATGTAATGGCAGTATCAGGACGCGCAACCGGCGCAGCACAATTGGTGCATGACAAATATTTTGAAGAACTCCATGAGTAAGTTTCAGCGCCGGTCACCGTCAAGGTTTGATAAGAACCATAGCAAACCACCGTATCAGCGGCAATTGATAATTTTGGCAAAGGATACACTTCTACCTGCCTGGTTACCGTATCGCTGCAGCCATTAGAACTTAAGCCAATTGCTTTAACCGTGTAGTTTCCGGATGAAGCGTAGGTTTGTGGTGCCGGATTCTGAAGTGTTGAAACATTGCCATTAGCCAAATCCCATTTCCATGAAACCACCGAAGTATCCGGATTTGACACCGCACCCGTGAAGCTGATCGTGGCAGGAACACAAGCGCCTGCAGTTCCGTTAATTGCTAATCTGGGGCTCGCATTTACAACAATTTCCGCAGGATTTTGAACAGAATCTACACAGCCATTTTTAGTTACGATTTTTAAAGAAGCTTTATAACTTCCCGGCGTGGTATATACATGCTTTGGAAATGCAGAAGAAGACGTTGTACCGTCACCAAAATTCCAATAATAGGAGGAAACCACATCATTGGTAACACTTGTATTGGCAAAACTTACTTCGCCTGAATCACATACGAGTCTCCCATTATGGTCGAAAGATGCCGTAATTCCATAAACAGAAATAGAATCTTTTCCTTTCACAGCCACCTTACAACCACTTGCATCCTGCAATATTATTTTAGGTAAATATTTGCCTGGAGAAGTGTAAGTATGTACCACATTCGAATCATTGGTGGTGATGGTGGTCCCGTCATTGAAATCCCAAACAAATGAAATATTCTTTTTGGTGTGTGCTTCGAACGTTGCTCTTAAAGGCTCACATCCGCTGATCGTTGTATAAGAAATTGAGCCTGACGGGCCTTTTACCACAATTTTTTGTGTTTTGGAAGATTCGCAGCCGGTAGCTCCATAAATGGTGAGCACAGCGTAGAACGTCCCGGCAGTAGAATAAAAATGCGAAGGATTCCGCTCGTTTGAGAAAGTGCCATCGCCGAAATCCCATTTCCATTTTGAATAATTTACAGAGCTGTTGGTAAAATTTACAATTAAAGGAGGGCATGTTCCGATTGTATCACTCACCGTAAAATCTGCAACCGGATTTCCGATATGCACATAAGATGGTTTCGACATAGAACTGCTGCAACCATATTTATCAACAATAGAAAGGCTTATATTGTAAAATCCTTCAACTGGGTAAAGATGAACGGGGCTTTTCTGATTAGATGTTGTTCCATCGCCAAAATCCCAGGTATAACTCAAAGACGGACCGGAAGAAGAATCAATAAAATTTATTGCTTTACTGGTGCACGATAAAGTATCCGCCTTAAAAGCCGCTACAGGCTTTGAAATAACAACCGCACTTACTTTTTTCAATGTATCAGAACAACCTTTGGTATCTGTTACTACCAGCGAAACTGTGTAATTGCCTGAAGTAGTGTAGGTATGATTGAAAGGGCTAGAGCTCAATGCATCTGTTTTTCCGTCGCCCCAATTCCATTCGTATTGTTGAATTGGGTGATTACCATCAGAATAGGAACTATCCAAAAAGCTTACGGTTGAGTTTACGCAAGTTCCTGCTACGGTTGAACGGAATACCGCAGTAGGCCCGTTAACAGTAACTGCTGTTGGTTTGGTAATTGAATCCACACAACCATTCAGGTCCGTGATAATTAGTGACACATTATATGAAGATGCATTTTTATAATTATGAACCACAGAGGAAGATGTACCAGAGATAATAGCGCCATCTCCAAACTTCCATGTATACAAATTGATGTTGGCCGGGTTAATATTGGCTGCATTAAAAGTTACAGGAGCATTTCTGCAGGTTTCTGCATTACTCAAGGTAAAATCTGCGATTTCACGGATTACTTTTACTGAAATTGTTTTACTTTCTGAACAGCCGCTTGCCTGGTTGGTTACTGTCAAAGTAACTTCATAAAGGCCGGGATTGTTGTAAACGTGGGATGGATTTTGTTCGGTAGAAGTAGTGCCATCGCCAAAATTCCATAACCAATAATCAGCGCCGACAGACTGATCCTTAAATATCACCTGGCGGGGAATTGAACAGGTTTTCTGATAAGTAAAACGCGCAATGGGCGGATTGATATGAACCTGGCTTCTATTTGTCAGTGTATCTGCACAACCGTTATTAATCGCAATCAGTGTTACTGAAAAAAAGCCGGTATCATTGTACAAATGAGATGGATTTTGGGTTGTAGCACTCGAACCGTCTCCAAAAAACCAAACCCACTGGTCGGGAGTGCCTTCGCTTTTATCTTTAAAATTGACAGGTTTAAAGGCGCAGGTTTCCAGCGGATCGGCTATATAAGTAGCTTTTGGTTTCTGGCCTACTACAATTCCATTCGTTTTCACCACTGAATCTGTACAGCCGCCCTCCGTAGTGTAGGTAAGTGTGATTGTATAAAATCCGGGGGAAGTGTAAGTATGAGTAGGCGTGATTGAATCTGAATAAGTGCCATCGCCAAAATCCCAGTGATATTTGCTTATTTTCTCCAGCGAGTTGATGGATGATAAAAATTGATGAGTTAACGGAGCGCAGCCATTTTTTGGCAAGCCGGTGAGCACAGCTACCGGCGCTTTTATCTTAACGAATGCTTTTTTCACCAGGCTATCCATGCAGCCTGCTGCATTAGTTACAAATAATTTTACGGTGTAGCTTCCTTCCTTAGTATAAGTGTGTATCGGATTTTGCTCGTTAGAACCTGAGCCATCTCCAAAATCCCACCGATAGCTTTGGCCTGCTATCCTGTTGCGGGATGAATTGGACGAGCCTGAGGATTTATCCTGGAAATTTACCGTAAAGGGAGCGCCGCATGATATAGTATCTGCGCTGGTAAAATCTACGGTTGGTTTGGCTAACACGGTAACCGTCTTGGTGATAGAATCCATGCAGGCGCCATTGTTACTTTTCATCTTAACGGTATATTCACCGGGCAACTTAAAAACTTTAACCGCATTTACAGAGTCTGAAAATGTGCCATCGCCAAAATCCCATAAGGTGCCTGACGGAGCGGGTTTGCTGGTATTTTGTAGTAACACCGGCGTTTCAGCACAAACGATATCCGGAATATTAAAATCGGCAACGGTGCTGCCCACATTTATCAATTTTGGTTTTAAGAGTGTATCGCTGCAACCTGCTTCATTATTCACAATAAGACTTACTGAATAGCTGCCAGAATTAGTATAAGTATGTTTGGGATTTTCCAGCGATGAAGAATCACTATCTCCAAAATCCCAGGTATAGCTGAGATTACCCACGCCCGAAGATTTGTTCACAAAACTGATTGTTGCAGGTGCATTGCAAGTTTTAGAAGCTAAGTTTGAAAAGTCTGCCTTTACCCCTGTATTTATCGTGATGTAATTTTTAATTGTTTTGGAAGTTACGCAGCCATACGTATTGGTAGCTTTCAATGACACATTAAAGTTGCCTTCAGAGGTATAAACATGTTGCGGATTTTGAATATCGGAAAAATTCCCATCACCAAAATCCCATTGCCATGTGTTTAGTGTGCCATCGCCGGCCACACTGGAATCAAAAAAATTAGTATTTAAGGGAAAACAACCGGTAATTTTAGATGCATCGAAATTAATTTCCGGCGCTGAATACACAGTTATGTATTGAACTTTTGTAACCGAATCTACGCCATAGGCATTCTTAATTACCAAAGAAACCGTATAGGTTCCGGGGTTGAAATAGGCTACTGAGGGATTCTGTAATATAGAAGTGGTGCCGTTTCCCAGGTCCCATTTCCACTGGCTGGGATTTCCGGAAGATGAATCAGAAAACTGAACGACCAAAGGAGCGCAGCCTGAGGTAGGCGTGGCCTCAAAATTTGCCTTCAATTGGGCTTTTACTAAAAATCCTGACAGAAAAAAAACTGCAAATAGAGACAGGTGTTTTTTAGCTTTTATTAAATAGTTACAGAAGGTTAGGGTCTTCAATGTTTGGATATTTAAGAAAAGATCAATAAAATATAACCTGTTTAAAACGCATCACGTTAGCTGTTTATTGCTTCGCTTAAAACAAACCTTCCTTTTTATAAAATGATAAGAAGAAAAGACAGCGCGAATTTATTTGCGCGTCATGTGAAGCACGATGGGAGCCGTACTTCCCCAGGGTGCCAGTTCAAGTGTTGGATTTGCTTTTTTGGTAAAACGCCAGCTCCGGCTAAGAAATTTAAATGCAACTATCGAGTCTGGCAGTGATATATCAAGCTTGCTGTAATCGTCATTTGTTTGCCACGAGCCCATATAAGTCTGGTTGCCTGAAACCGCTTTCAACGGGCCATGCAGCAGGTCTGTTTCCAAAAGAATAAATTTATAATCTCTATAAACGGCAGTTAAGTCTGTAGTGCTGTCTTTGGCGAGCGTAACCACAAAATCATTTCCAATAACATATTTTTCAAAATATTTTTCTGCCAGCGAATTACTGATATTATTGATAGTTTTTTTACATGCAAATGAAAAAACGATGCACGCAAGAAAAATAAAAGGGAATAATTTTTTCATTGAAAAAAGTGAAAATTATGCTTTAATAACGCCGCCCGAATAATAAAATTATAAAATGTTTGATAAAACAAGACGGAAATCTGGCTGGAAAATAAATGAGTTTGTTCGAAACCATCAGAAGTGCTTAATCTTCCGAAAAACAATTTGTTATCTTTATTTCAGAATCTATATTATGGCCGTTTTACAAAGAATTTCCTTCATTTTCTTTTTCATTCTTTTTGCGTTTAGATCTTATTCCCAAATTTTCGGGGGCGATCCTCCTTCAATAAATTGGCGACAGATCAATAGTTCATATTCGCGGGTGATTTTCCCGAAGGGGCTTGATTCAGTGGCAAACCGGATTACGAATATAATTTCGTTTACGGCAAAACCAACACAAAAAACTATTGGCAATTATTCTAAAAAGGTAAACATAGTGCTGCAAAATCAAACTATCATCTCAAATGGTTATGTAGCTCTTGGCCCCTTCAGAAGCGAATTTTTTTTAAATCCGCAACCCAATAGTTTTGAAATGGGAAGTATTCCATGGCCCGATGAGCTAGCCATTCACGAATACAGGCATGTGGAGCAATACAATAATTTCAATGTTGGCCTCTCAAAATTAATGGGCAACATTTTTGGCGAAGAAGGAAGAGCGCTGGCCAATAATGCAGCCATCCCTAACTGGTTTTACGAAGGCGACGCGGTATATAATGAAACCAATTTGAGCGCCCAGGGTCGTGGGAATCTGCCACAGTTTTTCGATGCCTATCGTTCGCTATGGAAGGCAGGAAAGCACTATAGCTGGATGAAATTAAGAAATGGATCTTTAAAGGATTTTGTTCCTGACCATTATGCGCTTGGCTACCTGTTGGTAGCTTACGGGCGGCAAAAATATGGCGACGAGTTTTGGGAAAATGTAACGCACAATGCGGCCTCTTTTAAAGGCCCGATCTATCCGTTTCAACATGCCATCAAAAAATACGCGGGCGTTAATTATTCCACTTTCAGAAACGATGCATTTGATTTTTTCAAAAATCAATTTGATGATGGAAGTGAAAAAAGCCATTCAAATTCCGGCAAAATAAAAAATGAGCAATTTCCTTCGTTTACTGAAGATGGCGCGATCATTTTCGTAAAATCATCTTCAAAAGAGATACCTCAATTTATCATTCTTAAAAACGGCAAAGAACACAAATTAAGAGTGCAGGATTATTCACTGGATAATTATTTTAGCTATCGCAATGGCAAAATAATTTATGGTTCTTACAAGCCAGACCTGCGTTGGGGCTATCGTGATTTTAATAATTTAAAAATGATAGATGCAACTAACGGTGATGAATACACGGTTTCTAAAAGAACAAAATATTTTTCTCCGGATATCAGCGAAGACGGGCAATCTGTAATAGTTGTCACTGCCGCTCCTTCCGGCAAAAATTCGTTGCGTTTGCTGAGTTCCAAATCCGGAAAACTGATAAAGGAAATACCAAATCCGCATCATCTTTTTTATACTTATCCCAAATATTATGGAAGCAATAAAATTATTTCAGCAGTAAGAAATCAGGAAGGAAAGATGTCTATTGCTGAAATAAACCTGGAGAATAATGAAACAACATTTCTGCTGCCATTCAGCTATCATGTTTCCGGATTTCCTTACATCTTTAATGACACACTTTATTTCTCTTTAGCGTTTAAAAAAAATGTTGATCTTTTTGCTTTTACATTTTCTGATAAAAAACTTTGGCTACTTAATGTTGGCAAATCTGCCGGCATTGGCAAATATCACCCTTTCGTAAACCAGGATTTTGTAGGCTGGTCCACATTTACGGCGGAAGGCTACCGGTTGGAAAAAATTAAAAAATCAGACGTAATTTTCAAAGAAATAAATCCTGTCGAATTAGAACAAAAGATTTCAAATTTTGGGGTAACTGTTTTAGACAAAACCAACGCCGGATTATTACAGGACGTTCCCGACGATTCTTTTCCGGTTTCTAAGTATCGGAAAAGTTTTAGACTTTTCAATTTTCATAGCATTGAACCCGCCATCAACGACCCTTTGTATACCTTAAGCCTCGTAGGTGAAAATATTTTAAATACCTTCCAATCAAATCTTTCACTTACCTACAACAGCGCTGAAAAATCAAAAGAAATTTCGTTTGCCGGCACCTATGCAGCATGGTTTCCTTTTGTAAGCGGCGGTTTAAATTATTTACTGGACCGAAGCGTTTTGTATCATCACAAAGTAATTCGCTACAACCAGATAGAACCATTTGCAGGCTTTAACATTCCGCTAAACCTCAGCAAGGGCCGGTCTTTTACGTATTTAAATTTTGGATCACAATACGTATATAGCCAGGGATTTTTCAGAGGAATTTATAAAGACTCGATATCATCTTCGTACAGCTATATCAGTAATTTTTTGACTTTTAATAACCAGCAGCAAAAAGCATCACAACAAATATTTCCTTCCTTTGCTGAAAGCATTTCTCTCTCATACAAAACCGCTGTTCAAAATGTAAAGGGCTTTCAGTTTGTAGCGAATGGGAATTTTTATTTACCTGCAATCAGCAAAACGCACAGCCTGGTTTTGAATATTGCCTGGCTGCAACAAGACACCTTGCGTCGACTCAATTTTTCTAATGCGTTTCCCTTTTCAAGAGGTTACCAGGCTTTGAATTTTTATAACATGTTCAAATGGGGAGTTAATTACCATTTGCCGCTTGCCTTTCCTGATAAGGGTTTTGGCAATCTCATTTATCTGCTTCGTGTAAGAGCAAATATTTTTTATGATGATACTGAGATTAAAGACTGGAACGAAGAAAATAATTTATTTTCTCAAACATTTCGTTCGCTTGGTTCAGAGATAAACTTTGATACCAAATGGTGGAACCAGGTGAATATTTCGTTTGGCGTCAGATACAGCCGGCTTTTGGACAGTGATATATATGGAAATAAAGGCAACAACCGGTGGGAAATTATTTTGCCAGTAAATATTTTAAATCATTAAAAATTGAAAAGCCATCTAGCCTGCATTTCAGCATTTGTAAAGTTTCTGAGAACAAAAACCAAACGAATTTTTGCAATCCTGCCTTTTTTTTAAAGGCCTGTTTTCTTATATTGCAATATATTTTTTGCGCGAAGAAGATGAAAAAAGAAACCCCAAATAAAAAAAAGAAAAAAAGCAGCACTGCCTTTTTTTTCATAACAAGTGCAGTGGTTGTTAGTGCAGCTGTTTATTATACCGTTAAAGAAGGCAGAAGGATTAAGGAAGAAAATAAGCTACTGGCTTACGAGGTATGGTAATGGTTGAGTAACTTTTGTATTTAAATTGAACCGGTAACAAAAAAGGTTTTGTCTTGCAACCGCAATACAAAACCTTTTTCAATTAAAACCGGTAAAGGCTTAAAAAATGATTATTTATTAATACTGAAGACGGGTTACATTTATCGACCCATCCGGCATAGTGATTTGCAGGTTGTAAATACCTCTTGATGCATTTTTATTCCATTCAATAGTTTCAGTGCTGTTGCCAGTGGCGCAAACAATTTTCTTCGAAACAATTTCCTGCCCGATAGCATTTAACAAACGAACGTAGTAAACCCCGCCCGGCTGATTTACCAAGTGGATATTTACCTTTGCATCAACGGCAGGATTAGGATATATTTTTATCGAAACAGAAACATTGCTTATTTGTGCTTTTACTATGGATGAGTATTCAGCTTTGCCATTTACGTCCACACTATGAATGCGATAATAGTTATTTCCCGGGGCCGGATTTTCGTCTAGCCAGTTGTAAGATGCAGATGCAATATTATTTGCAGCTATCTCAGCTATTTGGGCGAAATTTTTTCCATCAGCAGACCTTTCTACCTCATATTGTTTCATGCTGCTCTGATTTTCGACATTCCAATTTACAGACACTTTATTGTTTTGCACATTTGCTTTCACAGCAGTAAACGTAACCGGCATTGTTTTTAACGTCCTGAAAACAACTTTAAACCTGTTGGCGGCCTTCGAGGTAGCATCAGAAGAGACAATAAAATCAATCGGGGTATTGCCATCAGAATTTAACGGAGTTTCGGTTTTTGTGTAACTATCAATCACAAAGCCATTGACAGCAGTGTTTTCGATACCTGAAGCGGTAAATATGAGCCGGTATTTTTGATTGGTTACATTCGTAATTTGGTAGTTAATCGTATCTGTTGCTGATAATTGCTGTCTTCTTTCAATTACCAGTTTTTGGTTATTAAAAATAATTGCCAGGTTCTCTGCGCTGTTATAAATTTTTCGTGTATCCATACCGTCAATATCATTACTGAATTGAGAACTGAATTGTTGAAGAACGCCATCCGCCACATACGATGAACCATTGCCGGCAACAACAAATAATCTTACACTCAGGCCCGCTACATCATCAGCGGCAGTTTGTTCCCTCATGGCAATCCCTTTTCCGACAGTAGCAACTTTAGCGCTTTCAGTGAAATATACCTGCCCATCGGTATTATAAGATTGTACAAAAAATGCAACGCCACTTTCTATATTGTTATTAATGGTGCCAGCAGGACCAAAAGTTGGCGAAGCTAATAAGTTGCGGTAGTTATCACCATCTTTATACAGCGTTTGGTATGCGCCTACTCCATAAGGATTTCCGACAGTTAAGGTAGGATCCCAAACAATAATGTCGGGATTGATTCCGGTAGCGGAAATTTTCCTGATATCTACCGCTGAAGCATAAGGATTTCCAATCGACTGAAATTTGCCCGCTTTTACTGCTATCGGCTCAATTGAACCTGTTATTAAATTGCCGGTAGTCCGCAAAGTTGTGTGGCTAACGTCGGGATAAGCTGTTGTTCTGTCGCCTCTTACAAAAAGCATATAGCCCAAAGGGTTGTAAACCGGGTCGTTTGTGTTGGTAATGCCTACCCAGTTATTGACAGCGTCACTAAAATATTTTAAAGAAGGCGCAACGGAGGTTCCATCAAAACCGGTTCCCTTGCCGGGAATTTGTGTGCCATATCCAACGACTGATTTGTCACCATTTTCCATCCATGTCTGGTAAATACTTTTACCTTTTGTGGGAGTAGAAACCATCAACCAGGTCTTGCTATGCTGGCCGGGCTCGTTTCCAATATTCACATAACGCTCTACCGTCACGTCGCCATTGATTGAATTGCCTTTCAGCGTTCCGTTGTTGGTAATGTCTGCTACACCCGCGGTTGCCTTCACAGTTGATTTTAAAGTGAGATTGTTACTGGTATTAAAGGTACAATTGCTTTGACCGAATGAAAGAATGCCTGTAATGTTCAAGGTGTCATTTGAAGTTGAAGAAAGACTAAGTCCTTTGGTATTGCTTATTCTAAGATTATTGATTGTTTTGTTTACGAACCAGCTACCTGAAATGCTTTGAGCGGTTGGTCCTGTTGCCGACTTTGATCCGCCATCAAATTCGAGCGTTCCGTTTGTTACATCGAATTCACCTTTATTTCCAATAGAACCTGCGATCTGTAATGTACCAAGTACAGTAAGAGACGCGCCGCGGTCGATGGTAAGGTCTTTAACACCTGCAGTTCCTGACTGGACAACCGGGTTATTTTTTGTTAAAGGAATAGTTACATTCGTGCTTAGCGTAGGAACGGCGCCACAGCTCCAGTTGCTGCCATCGTCCCAGTTACTGTTGTTGCCTAACCATGTGCCGGGATTGACAACGGTAACATTTACAGAACCGCTTACGGAAGCAGCACATCCACTTTGGTTTATTACTGAAACCAGTGTAAAACTTTTTGATTGTGTAAGCACTCCGGTTGAAATAGCATTGTCTCCTGAAGCCAGATGGGTAGCAGAATATTTATTGCCAGAATTATCACTATAAACGGCGGTATAGTAATCATTGCCAGTGGAAGCAATATTTAAATTAAAACTGGCAATATTACCTGTGCAGGCGGTCAAGGTAGTATTTCCGGTAATGGTAGCCTTGGCCATCAAAGTGGAAATCGTTACAGGTGTTGTAGAATAGCAACCCGTATTGTAATTTCCATCTTTTACAATAACGGCATAATCTCCTGCTTCAAGATTGTTAAAGGTAAAAGTTGAATTTTTTGCCAGGTAATTAAACGTTTTGCCTCCATCTATGCTTGTTACATAATTCCCTTCTCCCCCGCTTCCTTTGACAGTAATTGACCCGGCAGGATTGCCACATGAAATATTTGATTGCGAAACAATTGTTCCAACAGTTTAATAACGCCGCGATTGCAAGAATAATAATGATCCTCATGGTCCAAATAATTTTTTTCCTTGGTTAAAATGTAATCTGGAATTACAAGGGATGCGGATTGGTTTTGGTTAAACCGAAGGAAAGGATGGCTACGATTCAGAGGATAGAGGCAAAAAAAAATTGGAAAATTTTGTCTTGTAAGGCAGACAATTGTGTAAGTATTTGATGTATTCTGTTAGGGAGTGCAAAGATAATAGCTGTAATGAAAGTTCAAAGCTTTTTCGAATTTTTTTTCGTATTTTTTCCATGCCACCTTCGTAAATCGCGGGGGATTAGTGCAGCCGTTTATTTTGAAACTCGTAATAATACCATTGGTTTTTGATGAAAACCACACCAAATCACTTCCCAGGTTTCAATTTACCTGGAATTAGCCCCGATCTCATTTCTAAAGCAACACCGACAGAAATTTCGTAAATTTTTCCAAAGCGTAAATTCACGCAACGGAACGATGTCAAAATTGCGGTCTTAAATACGATGGCTCTCTATCAACTTTCTTCATGATTGTCATCTTAATAATCCTGATTATAAATGAATCGGCCACTTACAATTGAACTTCCTGAGACCGATATAGTAAAGAAATAAAAGAGAACAATTTTTATTTTGATAAATGGAAAAGAGGCCCCCCAGGAGTTCCAGATCAACGAATTCATTTTGTTTGTTGATATGGACTGAGATTCAGGCAGATAATGATAATTTGCAATCAATTAATAACAAATTTTGCAATATGCTCATTCCCATCAGGCTTGTTGATTTGTAAGTGGTAAATCCCCTTAGGCAAATTATCACATTTAATATCTTCTGCGCTGCTGCCCGCGAAATGAGTAGTATTTTTGAAAAGTAATACCTGCCCTGCTGCATTGTACAATTTTATTTTATAGATTCCAGAAGGCTGGTTATTAAGTTGCAAATGGATTACATCATCATTAATTGGATTGGGATATATTGAAATCGTTCCTCGCTGCTTTCCATTAATTACTTTTACAACCTGGGTATACGTTTCTTTCCCGTCAACACTTACAATTTTTATCCTGTAGTAATTAATGCCGCTATTTACATTGTTGTCGGTCACTTCATAATTCCCGTTTACGCTATTCACTGCTTTTACCACCTGTATCAGATTGAACTGGTTTCCATCTGAAGATTTTTCCACTTCATATTCTTTGACTCCGCTTTCATTAGCCACGCTCCATTGAATGATGTTATCTGGATTCTTTGCCGTTGCTGTAATTGAAGTAATTATCACCGGTAAAGCGCTCATTTGCCTGAATACTATTTTAAACCTATCTGGTGCTGCTGATGCAGAATTTGTTGAGACTGTTATACTAATTGAGGTGCTGCCGGTGAGGCTTACCGGCGTTTCTGTACCCAGGAATTTATCTAAAAGAAATGCCTGCAAACCAGTAGCTTTCATGTTTTCGGGTGCAAAAGATAGTTGGTAAGTAGTTCTATTTAAATTGCTGATGTTATAGTAAATAGTGTCTTCTGCAGACAGAGGGCTTTTGGCTTCTATAGCTAACAACTTACCTTCTCTCTTTACTGCAAAGTTTTCTCCGCTGTTTATTATTTTTATGGCATCATTGCCATCAATATTATCCCTGTATCTTTTATCAAAGGCTACTACGTTGCCATCGGCCATAAGGCCTGTATTGGTAATAAGGCTGGCTCTCAAAAACTGCTTTTGCCCTTCACCGGTTTTTGCGGCGAGGCGGGATGAATGGCCCGGCCTTGAAGCGGTGGATTTACAAGCCTCGGTCAATGAAAGCGAACCATCTGTTGCGGCAGAGGAATGTACGAAAAATGCCTGGCCTGACTGGATAATGGAAGATAGTACGGTGGTTGGATAAGAACTGGTTCCTCCCGGAACTGGCTTCCAGTTATTTATGCTGCTTAATGTCTGGTAGCCTCCTACTCCATAAGTGCCATACAGGTATGGGTCATAAATATAGAACGCATCGTCTACGTTAGCATCTTTGGCAATTAAAGAAAAGTCTATGGGCGAAGCATACGGGTTACCGATGGACTGAAATTTATTGGCCTTTACGGTTATGGCCGGCTGGTCTCCAACAAATAGGGTTCCCTTGGTTCTAAGAACTGTTGTGTTGGGAGGTGCTGTAATTGACGTAACGGAGCGGTCGCCTCTTACAAAGAGCATATAGCCCTGGCTGTTGGATATAAGGTCATTCGTGTTGGCAACAGCTTTCCAATTGCCGGTAACATCACTAAAATATTTCATTGAAGGAGCTACTGAATACATATCAAAGCCTGAGTCTGTGCCGCTGGGGCTGCTTATCATGGTTCCATAATTTCCAGGAGTGCTTCCATTTTCCATCCAGCTTTCCTTTACTGTCTGGCCTGAAGTGGGCACCGATAAAAACTGCCATGCCTTTCCATGTTGGCCTGGTGCGGTACCTGTGTTAATATAACATTCAACCGTCACTTTCCCGGTGATGGTATTTCCAGGGCCAATAGTTCCAACCCGGGCGGTTCCCAAAGCATTTGAAACTATGGTGATGTTATCACCGGTGTTCAATTTGCTGGCCGAGTTATCAAAGGTAAGCGCCCCGGTTATTAGTAGTGTGTCATTGGGAACTGAGGAAACGGATAGTCCGGAGCCGCTTGTATTACTAATGATTAAATTTTTTATGGTTTTATTGGTGAACATGCTTCCTGCAAGGGTTTGTGCGCTGCTTCCTTTCATATTTACAGTTCCTGTTCTTGCATCGAAAACCCCATTGTTAGTAATTGTCTCAAAGATTCTTATCGTCCCCGCATCAAGTGTTACCGTCGTGCCGCTACCGGTATAAATGTCGTGGGTGCTTGCTGTTCCGTTTATTACGGGGTAATAAGTCAACCCGGAGGGGATGGTTACATCAGAAGATGAGTCTGGTACTCCTGAGCACCAGTTTTGCGCGTCATCCCAATCTGTATTTACGCCCAACCAGGTATAAGGTTTTCTTACGGTAAGGGTGGCAGCGGAACTTGAAATGGTATTGGTGCATCCACCGGAAGCTACATTGCAGCGGTATTGATAGCCATTCATCAGGTAGGTCACACCGCTAATACCAAGCGTTGAACTGGTTGCCCCGCTGTAAGAAGCAGTGTTGGTTAATGAAGCCCAGCTACTTCCCCCATTGGTACTAACCTGCCATTGGTAAGTAAGACTTGCGCCGGATGCACTTTCCGTAAACGTAACAGCGTCATTCGGGCATACGGTGGTACCGGAAACGGTGGTTACAACAGGCGCAGACTTTACAGTTACGACAACCGCAGTCCTCGGCCCCTCACACACTGCTGTATCTACATTGTAATACGAAACATAGTAGCTCGTGGAACTATTTAAAATAGGTGTAGTGTACGTGGAGCCTGTACTCAGGGAAATCCCTCCCGAACTTGAAGTATACCATTTATATCCTAGGCCTGAAGCAGCTCCGGAGGCAGTTAATGTTGCCGAAGAATTATAACAACTGGTAACAGGAACTGCAGTTGGGCTAGTGTAGGAGGTAGTGACATTGGTAGTAACACTCGAAGTGTCATTACTGAATTTATTGTCATAGGTAGAAGAACTTACCACCACCTTATTAGTAACAGAAGGAACGGCAGTACAAACTGCTTTGACCTTTATCGTGAACGTAACGGGCTGGCTTTGCCCAAGAGCGGTTAGCGCCCTGAACTGTACTACACGAGAAGCTGAGTTATAGGTAAGTGAATAACTGAAGTTGGAAGGCGCCACCGTTACCACTGAGGACTGGTAAACAAGTGAAGACGCAAGTGTATCATTTACGAATACATCATTGGCTACTCCAGGTAGATTATTAATGATGGAAACGGTATAAGTAATAGTATTTCCGGCTGTAACCGTTCCTTTGTCAGAGGTTTTGTTTATCTGAACATCACAGCTATCCCCGGTACTAACCTTACCGCTATACAAGTTAGTTAAAAGATGAGTAGTATCTGTGGTACTAGTCCCGCATATTGAAGAAGATGCAACAAGATTTGTATAATTGGTTGTTTCAGCCGGGGAACCATTGGGCACCACAAAGCGAATGATAAATTGATAGCTGGCTCCGGGTTCAATACCAGGTGTTTTTGTAATAATTGTTCCGTTAACTGTCTCAATAAAGGTGTTTAATGGGGTGCTTCTTGAGGTATAGCTGAAGTTGAAAGAGTCCCTTGCACTTCCCGTATTTTTAACAGTAAGAAGGTAAAATATCTGGTTATTCGTATTAGATTTGGTATACCCAACCACTGAATCCTGCATCTCAACGCCACAGGAAGTACTTAAGGCTTTTAATGAATAGTTAATGGTCCCCGGATTTCCGTTATCACTTCCCGCATAAGCCATACCGGTGCCAGTGCCTATCAGGATGATAAGCATCAGGAAAGACGGGAAGTGTTTCGTTCCCGTTTTAATGGCGTTGGTCAGCTGAACATTCATTCAAAATCTATTTGAATTGATAATTCAACGAAAAAGAAGCGGCTTTTATTGTTTACTTCAATGTTTTCATATTATGAATTAACGTATCATGTAAATAACATTCCTCACTGCCATTAGCTAATTGGCAAATCAGCACATCATTTAACTTTTCACATTTGTTAATTAATATAATTAATAAATGATCTTCACAGTTTGTTTATTTCCATCCGGTTTTACAATTAATAAATTATAAATCCCTTTACTAATCGAATTAGCCGAAATAGATTCTGAAGCGCTTTCTGCGGTGTGAAGGATCGTTTTTGATAAGATTACCTGCCCCAACTGGTTCGACAAGCTTATGGTATATTTCCCGGACGGTTCATTGCTGAACACAAGGTGAATCGTTCCGTTGAGAATTGGGTTGGGTGTGACTTCGATAGCAGCGATTATTTTTCCAGTATTTACTTTCACCACCGGCGAATAACTTACCTTATCATCTTTGCTTACGATTCTGACACGGTAATAATTAATGACGGCGTTTACATTCGAATCTTCCGAAATATAGTCTCCGCTCTCAGTATGGTTGGCGTTTACCATGGCCATTTGAGAGAACTGATTTCCGTCTGTCGATTTCTCCACTGCATACTGTCGTATACCACTTTCGTTTTCAACACTCCAGTGAATGAGGTTCTTTCCTTCTTTATTTACCGCTGTAATGGAGCTAATATTTACGGGCAATGCGGCCAATTGTCTGAAGACCAATTTAAACCGGTCTGCCGCCGATGAGGCTGCATTTGTGTTTGTAGTTACTTCGATAACGGTGCTGTCACGTAAGCTTACAGGGGTTTCTGTCTTCAGGTATTTGTCTATCAATATACCCTGAAGTCCTGTAGCTGCCATATTCTCAGGAGCAAAAATGAGCTTATAAGTTGCTTTACTAAGGTTAGTGACATTGTAAGTGATGGTATCATTGCCAGACAACTGGCTTTTGGCTTCTATGATTAAGAGTTTTCCTGCACTTTTGATTCCAAAATTTTCTCCGCTGTTGCTGAGCTTTATGACGTCGTTGCCGTCTATTGTATTCCTGAAGGTTTTATCAAATGTCACTACGTTGCCGTCTGCCATTAATCCGGCTGAAGTAAAAAGGCTGGCACGTAAAAACTGCCTGTCGCCATCGGTGGTTGCTGTCGTTTCCCTGTTGGAATGCCCGGGTCTGGCTGTTGCCGACTTGCTGGCTTCGCTTATAGTGAGGCTGCCATCGGTGCTGCTGTTGGAATGTACAAAGAAGGCCTGCCCTGATTGAATAATGGAAGATAATACCGAAGAAGGATAAGCGCTGGTACCTCCGGGAACGGGTTTCCAGTTGTTGACGCTGCTTAACACCTGGTAACCGCCTACGCCATAGGTGCCATACAGGTAGGGGTCGTACACATAAAAGGCATTATCTATTGAGGGGTCTTTTGTGATTAAGGCGAAGTCTATCGGCGATGCATAAGGGTTGCCCACAGATTGAAATGAATTGGCTTTTACGGTTATAGGCATTTGGGTGCCCGTAAACAGTGTGCCTTTGCTTCTTAATACGGTCCGATTGGCGGCCTGGGTGGTCCCGGTTACGGTGCGGTCCCCTCTTATAAATACCATATACCCGCCGGTATTGGCTATCGGATTGTTAGCACTTGAAACGCCTTTCCAGTTGTTTATGGTTTCATCAAAATATTTCATGGAAGGAGCTACGGAATACATGTCAAAGCCTGCTGCGGTTCCTCCGGGGCCGCTTATTATGGTTCCGTAGTTGGCGGGAATGTTGCCGTTTTCCATCCAGCTTTCTTTTATGGTTTGTCCACTGGTGGGTGCTGATAAAAACTGCCATGATTTTCCATGTTGCGCCAAATCGGTACCTGTATTAATATATTTTTCTACTATCGCTTTTCCGTTGATGGCGTTATGACTCCCCACGACCGAAACATTTGCAGTTCCATCATAATTTGAAATAAGCGCAACATTATCTCCCGTGTTAAGAATACTGTTTGAATTCCCAAAAGATAAAGTGCCGGTAAGCTTTAAAGTGTCGTTCGGCGTAGATGACACAGACAAGCCCTCAGCCGACGTGTTGCTTACCACGAGATTCTTAACGGTGTGACTGGCGAATATAGAACCGGCAATAGATTGGCCGGCGGCGCCGCTCATTTCCAATGTACCACCAGCTATATCCAAATTGCCATTGTTAGAGATAGCACCGGATATCTCCAGGGTGCCCAAAACAGTCAGCGAAGCGCCTGTAGCAATGTGCAGATTTTTCGCTTCTGCATAATGGCTGATTACAGATGGAAAGTTGGATACTTGTTTGGGAATGATCACATCGGTTGTACCATCAGGCATAATACCACAAACCCAGTTCCCTGAATTGGCCCAATCCTTACTTATTTTTCCGGACCACGTTCCGGGAGCGCCAATATAAATTTGAACAGAAGTTGAAAAAGCGGAGCATCCTCCTGCAGCCGGAATTAAATAATTTACAGTATATAAACCAACACTATTGGAATTGGGAACAATGTCGCCGGTTGCAGAATTGATTTGTAATCCGGACGCCGAGAAAATACCACCGGAAGTTCCAGCCAGCATAACTTTTTCCGGCAAAGAGGAAGTGCTGCAAAAAGGATTATTGCCATAAGATATAGTGGCAGAAGGAATAGCATTAATGATTATGACGGCCGCGTTGGAAAAGTTCGTAGCCACATAAGGGCTTTTACCTGTGTTGTTCGTACTGCTTAAAATAGCATTTCGGTAAACATAATAAGTGCCCGGCGTATTGAAAGGCGCGTTTGATGTATTGGGTGTAAACGTAGCATCCGTAGCCCCGGAAATAGCAACTTTTATTCCACCGACAGTGGTACTGTAGCTCCATTGATACCCGGTTGAGCCATATTTTGAAATACCGGAAGGAAGCGTTCCATACGTATCGCCCCCAATAGCAGTTCCTGAGTTACCCATACAAATACTCTGCGTTAAATTAGACGACAGCTTATTTTCAAGCACAAGGGCTAAATTGTTAAAAAGCACACGGTTTTCACCACCGTTTTCATAAAATTCATAAAGTAAAGAATTATTGCCGTCCAGGTTCATTAATACCCGTGGCCTGCCGGCAAAGGCATGGTCGTTCCAGTCATCAAAAATAACATCGCCATCTACAGTGAGCCGGCTGCCATCATCTGAGCCAAGGTCAACCACGTACAGCCCTGTCCTGGTAGAATTCATTTTAAATTTCACAGAAAACTGGTCTGTATAAATTGAGCTTCCGGATACACCTGAAGTAATGGAGAAACAAGTGCCGGAGCCTCCAAAGTTTTCATCAAAGATTTCACTTTCTGAGAAAAACCCCTTATACTGATCAAAGCTTTTACCATTATACATATGACCTACCCATGAATCAGTAGCAGCAACATTTTGATCGCCTGATGAATTGGGATATGGATCCACTGTAGCAGATGTTGAATAAATACAGCCATCATTACTTTTGATCTGAATTGAATAATTTCCTGAAGCTAACCCCGTAAAGTTTCCTGACGATTGAAAAGTTCCGCTGTTTAAACTATAAGTAAACGGAGAAATTCCTGTATTTCCTGTTGTGGTGATAGTGCCACTGCTTCCATCAATACAAGTATATGTTGTGCTGATACTTCCTGAAGGCGCCGGGCTTGTAGTAACAGTATGTGTCGCACTCAGAGGAGTACAACCTGCTGCTAGAGCTTTGATGCTTGATGTACCTTTCCAGTCCGCCACAAAGGTAACAGCACCGGTGGATGAATTGATAGAGTTACCGGCAGCGAGGCTTGTCGCGTCAAGGCTGTAGGTAATTCCTGTAGCATTATTGGCAGTGGCAGAATAAGTCACCGTTCCTAATCCCTGGCAACGTGTAGAAGAAGAACCCGCGGCAAAAGCCAGGGAACTAACTTTCGGAGTA
Source organism: Ginsengibacter sp. (assembly GCA_051954975.1). GTDB lineage: Bacteria > Bacteroidota > Bacteroidia > Chitinophagales > Chitinophagaceae > Ginsengibacter. The sequence continues at coordinate 187,677 of JBQCHE010000008.1, forward strand.
ATAGTAATATTGTTTGTAGCGGTATAAGTAGCGCAACCAGTTACTGCAGCGATCGTGTAAGTAACGGTATAAGTTCCCGGTGTACTGTTAACGAGGTCAATTTCTCCTGTCGAACTATTAATATTCAGCCCTGTAGTGGAACTAAAAGTTCCGCCGGAAGTGCCAGTTCTTGAAACTGAGGCCGTTCCGGAGCCAGAGCAATAAGGCGATCCGTTATAAGAAATTGTAGCTGATGGAACATTGGCAATGGTGACAGAAGTTGTTGCGGTTTGAGCTGAACAGCCGTTTACCGCTGCCATGGTATAAGTTACTGTATAAGTGCCTGCTGTACTTGTTGAAGGAACGATAGCTCCCGTGCTCGAATTAATGGTTAATCCTGACGGAGATACAGAATACGTTCCACCTGAAGTTCCCGTTCTGTTAACTGATTGGGCAGAACTTACCGATTTACAAAATGCAGTAGCTCCATAAGAGATTGTTGCAGCTGGTGGCGCTGTTACTACCACCGAAATACTGGCTGGTGAGCTTGTACATCCATTTACGGTTTGAGTAACCGTATAATTTGTTGTTCCCGCCGTCACCGTAGAAGGTATTGGAGCTGTTAATCCATTAGCTACCGAAAATTGAATATTATTAAAGCAGTGATAAGGAGCCGAACCCGACATTTCAACACCAGTGACGTTAATTGTTCCGGTAGATTCGGTAATTGGAAAAACAGGGTTGTCGCCGCCTACGTTCCCTGTTCCTGAATAAATTCCAATGCTATAATTTCCAGCCGTAGCAATGGTATAATTAAAAATATTTGAAATAATCGCAGGCGATGCACCTGCCGATTGACTCGTAACGGTATTTGATGTTGCAACTACTGTTCCTGTGCTGTTATATAGTGCAAGTTTTATTCCTGAAACAGTTTGGTAAGGTGGAATAGTATAATCAACGGATATAATTTTTACATTAGGCACTGTTGTAGTAAATTTTGTTTTTTTGTTACTGTACAGCGTCTCAATCCATGTAGGAGTAGTCAATGTACCATTACCGCCAGCAGAACCAGAGGCACCTCCCCAGGAAAGATTGCTTCCCGTAGCCGAAAGGGCAACCGGTGTAGCATTCAGGCAATAGTTTACGGGGTAACAACAGAAGGCGCTGACGGAATTGCTTGTACGGTAATTGTTGCCGCATTGGATTCATTGGTTGCTGTGTATGAAGCTACTCCAACATTGTTGCTACTTGTTACTATTGCTTTTCGGTACACATAGTATGTCCCGGGCGTGTTGAATGGAGCCGCTGAGGTATTGGGAATAAATGTGGCTCCGGTAGCTCCGGAAATATTAGTTTTTGTTCCGCCAGGACTAGTGCTGTATGCCCATTGGTACCCGGTTCCGGATAATGAAATGCCGGCAGGAAGTGTTCCATATACGTCACCGCTGATCGCTGACCCATTGGCGCCAACGCAAAGATTTTGCGAAGTATTCGTTGAAAGCGTATTAGCCAAAACCAAAGTCAGATTTTGGAAAACGACCTCGTTGCCACCACCATTTTCATAGAATTCGTAATTCAATGAACTGCTTCCGGTTAAATTCAGTAAGACTCTTGCATTAGTATTAAATGCATGATCAACCCAGTTGCTATATATTAATGTGCCATCCACGGTCAACCGGCTACCATCATCCGATCCGAGATCCACGACGTACAAGCCTTTTTTGGTAGAATTCATTTTATATCTTACAGAAAAAGTTTCGGTATAAACTGAACTCGCTCCGGCACTGGACGTAACTGGGAAACAGGTAGTGTTGCCACCAAAATTTTGGTCGAAAGTTTCACTTTGGGAAAAGATTCCTACGTATGTGCCAAAATTTGTCCCGTCATAGGCATGTCCTATCCATGAATCAGTTCCTGTAGCATTTTGATCGTCTAAAGACGCCGCGTATTCAGACACAGTTACCGGCGTTGAAGCAATACAACCGGCACTACTTTTTACATATAATGTATAGTTACCTGCAGATAATCCTGAAAAAGTATTTGCTGATTGAAAGGTGACCCCGTCAATGCTATAGCTGTAGGGAGCTGATCCTCCGCTGCCGGTTCCGGTTATTGTACCGGTGCTTCCACCGACGCAACTGGGTGTAGAAGTATAAGCAAGTGTTGGAGCCGTACAAGATGTGTATGTAAAAGATATATTGTCCACCGCAGGAGCCGAATAAGGCGAATATCCGTCATTCGAAAATGAAAAAACTAACCGTACCGTAGTTCCCGCAAGATTATTTGGCAATGAAAAGGTTAATGGGGTAAAAGAATTGTATTGTGTACTTGTGTTTTCAAAAACATTTGTGTACGCCCAATCGTAATATGGATCAATTCCTGATGCAGGAGTGTGTGCTGTTGTGGTTGTATAAACATCAAAGAAGTCATAGTTATTATCCACTATCGGATATTTTAATTTAAATGATAACGTGATGCCTGTAGCCCCGGCTGGTACCACTACATCTCTGTAAAAATGCACAATTGTAGCCGATCCCGTTCCTGAATAAGAAGTACTGCCAGATCCAAAAAAGGCAGATTTTGTTCCCGAATAGGCACCTGCGGCAGTACCAACATACCAGCCGGATCCATTTCCGTTGGCAACCGTCCATCCGTTAGCGGCGAAAGTTGAGGTCGAACTTTCAAAACCTCCATCAGATGCGGAGATTAATGACGTTTGAGCGTATCCCCGAAAATTTAAAAATAGGATCAGGATAAAAAAAATAAAAGGAAAAATTGCTTTTGAATAAAAAGCGTGTTTTTGTTTTTGTAAGAACCGATAATATTTATCGACTTTGTGTAAAAATAATAAGGCCATCATAGTAATCGGAATTCAAGGATAGGGATTGAATTCAGACTATAACGAATAGCAAATTATTGTAGTATTTAAAATTCCTCTTATGATGACGATCATAATTAATAGTTACCAACCGTAAAATGTTTAAACACTTATTTTTCAATTGATTATGTAAAAACTACCCACCAAACTGGAAAAAAGCAGGATAAAATGGACGTTGAAATTTTGACAATTATCAATGTTTATCTTTGCCGCGCCCTGATACGACATAAAGTTTCAACGGTCATTCCAAGATAAGAAGCGATATATTTCAGAGGAACACGACTCATCAGGTTAGGCTGGATTTCTATAAATTTCTTGTATTTTCTTTCAGCAGAAGTTATGCGACCTAAGTAAGCGCGCTCTTCTGCTGCCCGATAATTATGCTCCCACATGCGAAGGGCTACCATATTGGTTTCAGGATATTTTTCAAAAGCTTGTTCCGTAATTACAACAGGAATTACGATTAGCTCGCAATCTTCAAGCGCCTGCAGATATTCCTCACAAGGCCTGTCGGTGCCCAATGTGCGAAAAGAGCCCACGATTTCATTTTCTTCATTAATCCACGTAGTGATTTGTTTTTCCCCTTCCTTAATAAATCCATGAACTACACCTTTCACGATAAAATAAAAATCACTGGCTATCGATCCCGGCTTCAATATATATTTTTTCTTTGGAACGGATAATAAGGCTGTGTTTTTGTCGAGAAAATCCATAGCCTCTTTGGAAATCGGAAAAACCTTGTTGAAAAAGGAAACAAGTGGCGAATAATTATCAACATTTTCGCGCATCACAATGGAATTTTTTGACATTTTGGATTAAACTATTTGGCAATATAAGTAATTACAATAAAATTATTTCAATAATGTGGATAATTTCAAGATACAATTCCACACTATTTTATTTTCGTTAGAATATATTCAAATATTTCAGAAACAATCTGCGGCTTAAAAGGATACCTTTGTTTTAATAAATTTAAAGAATGGAGCACAATCATTCCCATCACGCACATGACCATTTTGAAAAGCTGACAAATGTCAATGCAGCACTCGTAATTGGCATTATCCTGAATAGCTTGTTTGTAGTGGTAGAAGCCGTCATAGGATTTTCGATTGATTCCTTATCGTTGCTGTCAGACGCGGGCCACAACCTTGCAGATGTGGGAAGCCTGGCGCTTTCACTCCTGGCTTTTAGGATGTTAAAAATCAAACCGAACAATAAATATACTTATGGTTACAGAAAAACAACCATTCTTGCCTCTCTGATAAACGGTGTGGTCTTACTTATTTCTGTCGGAGCTATTGTGTACGCTTCGATTCAACGATTCTCCAATCCTCCGGCCCTTCCCGGTAAAACCATTGCGCTTGTTGCTGGTATAGGAATCGTTATCAATTTTGCAACTGCTTTCATGTTTTTAAAAAACAAAGACAGTGATTTAAATATTAAAGGCGCCTATCTCCACATGCTTGCAGATGGTTTGGTAAGTGTTGGAATTATGGCCGGAGGAATTATTATTTACTTTACCCAACTTTACTGGATTGACCCTGTTTTCAGTTTGATAATCGTAGTTGTTATTTTGAGCAACACATGGAGCCTGCTTAAGGAAAGCCTGGCGCTAACTTTGGACGCGGTTCCAAAAGACATCAGCGTGGAAGAAATCAAAAAAAATGCAGAAGATCTGGATGGAATAAAAGACTTGCATCACATCCATATCTGGGCCATGAGTACTACCGAAAATGCAATGACGGCGCACATGGTAATTGACCAATGTGATAACGTGAGCCGGATAAAAGAGATTAAAAACAAACTGAAACACCGGCTGGAACACATGAACATCCAGCATATTACCTTGGAAACTGAATTCAGCAGTGATGATTGTTTGAAAAAAGAATGTGCCAAATAGAATTTCCTCTGCTAAAGCCCCATTGGCATCTGATTTTTTTGACGATATTTAGCTAATGACGGATCCATTTCTATTGCATGGTCGCAAATCTTCTGGCCTTTTTCTTTTTGACCCAATTTTTGAAAGGTCATTCCCGCCATATAAAGTGTAACCGCATCTTTGGGATCGAGATTTAAAATCTTAGTAAAATAATCCAAAGCGTCTTTATATTTTTGAGTATCATACATCGCGTGCGCCATATTATTTAGTAATTCTTTATTGTTTGGCTTTTTTTCTAAAACAATGTTCAGGGTTTTAATTCCATTTTCTGTATCACCGGAATACAATTGAGCAAAACCATAATTTTCATAAAATGCATTTGTCTTATTGTAGCCATTTTGCGCAGCCAAATCGAAATAAGTAAGCGCTTTCTCAAAATCGTTTTGGCTATAATACATCATGCCCAACTCATACAGCCACGCGCTTCTTCCGGCATTTAATCCCACTGCTTTCTCCATCGCGTCAATAGCCGCTTTTTCATTTTCCAACTCTATATAGGTCTGCGCCAATGTGTAAAAAACTTCTGCGTCACTGTTGTTTTTGTTCAGATAGCCGGTTAAATATTTCTCAGCCTTTCCATAATCTTCGAGGTGATAATAACTCATGCCTGATATGCGCTGTGCCGTATCCCAATCTTTACATTTTTCGGCAAATTCAACTGCTTTTTGGTATTGATGATTATTAAAATATAAAGTCGTAAGATGGCGAATGACTTCAGCATTGCCTGGCTGCAACTGGAAAGCTTTATTAAAATTCGCCTGTGCTTTGGAAATCGCGCGCATTGACAGGTTAGTTTCTCCATTAGCTATGTAAGCGTCTGTAAATGCAGGATTAAAGTCGACAGCCTTTTCAAAATCTTTTGCCGCAATTGCAAATAATCCGTCAGTTTTCGCTTTCAGTCCTTTGTTGTAATAAAAATTGGCGCTGTCTGCATTTTGGCAAAAAGTTATAGTAGAAAACAGGCAGGAAGCAAGAAAAAAGATAAGGGTTTTCATGGTTGTGAATTTCGATAACGGAATGCTGATAACTAAGAAAATAAAATTTTCTGTTATTTATTTGTTTACTGCTTAATGGAAAAACTTCTATTGAAGTATTATAGCACTTAACGCCGGAAGGTTCAGATTTATTTCCATGTGCCTGGTTTTTTTATCCAGCTCTTCAATTTGGATTTCCTGTTCAGAAAACTTGCCTGTGCCCCAATATTTTGCATCGTCGCTGCAAAATATCTGTTTCCATTGGGTTTTACCATACACGCGGATTTTCCAATCATACCTTTCAACGGGAGTCATATTAAAAACTACCAGGATATTTTCACTTTCCTTTTTACCTTTTCGCATATACACCATTACGCACTCATTTCTATGGTCAAGGTCAATCCATTGGAAGCCTTTTGGATCAAACTGGTATTCGTAAAAGGCCGGGTTAGAAGTAAAAAGATGATTCAAGTCTCTAAAAAAAGCCTGCAGCTTCTGATGCGGCTCGTATTGCAATAAATACCAGCCCAATTCAGTCTTATAATTCCATTCACTGGTTTGGCCAAATTCATTCCCCATAAAAAGCAACTTGCCTCCGGGATGCGTATACATGTAAGAATACAGCACGCGCAGGTTCGCAAATTTTTGCCATCCATCTCCGGGCATTTTATAAATCATCGGAGATTTTCCATGAACCACTTCATCATGGCTCAGGGGAAGAAGAAAATTTTCATCGTAATAATACGCCATGCTAAATGAAAATTTATTCTGATAATCTTTCCGATACAGTGGATCAATTTCGAAATAATCCAACGTATCATGCATCCATCCCATCATCCATTTCATTCCAAAACCAAGCCCATCTGCGAAAGTAGGCTCTGTAATGCCCGGCCAATCGGTTGATTCCTCGGCTATCATCTGCACATCCGGAAAATCGCGATACACCATTTCATTCAGATTTTTAATAAATGCAATGGCTTCAATATTTCCGTTTCCGCCAAATTTATTTTTCTCCCATTCGCCTTCTTCTCTCGAATAATCCAGCCTCAGTATGGAACTTACGGCGTCTACGCGCAAGCCATCTACATGATACATTTCAAACCAATAACGGGCATTGCTGATTAAAAAAGAACGCACCTCTGCTCTTTCATAATTAAAAATATATGAATTCCAATCCGGGTGAAAACCTTTTCGCATGTCAGCATATTCGTAGGTGTGCGTACCGTCAAACATATATAAACCATGCGCATCGCTGGGAAAATGGGAAGGCACCCAGTCGAGAATTACACCAATGCCTTCCTGGTGAAACGCATCTACCAGTTTCATAAAATCTTCCGGAATCCCAAACCGGGAAGTGGGCGCAAAATAACCACAGCCCTGGTAACCCCAGCTTCCATCAAAAGGGAATTCCATAACAGGCATAAATTCCACGTGAGTAAAGCCCATATCTTTTACATAGGGAACAAGACGTTCTCTCAATTGCTCATAAGAATTAAAAGAATCTTCATCAAAAGGATTTGGCTTCATCCAGCTTCCGGCATGCACTTCATAGATGCTCCACGGTGATTCCAAAGAGTTATAATTTTTTCGTGTACCCATCCACGTTATATCGCTCCATTCGTAGCGTATGTCCTTTGTTTTCGAAGCAGTAAAAGGCCTTGTTTCCCAATGCCTGGCAAAAGGATCACCTTTATATAACTGAGCGCCTTCATATCCAACAATATAATACTTGTAGCTGGTGAATTCTTGTATGTGGGGTATAAAGCCTTCCCATATTCCCGAATGATCGAGCCTTACAAACAAGGGATGGCTTCCGGTATTCCAATTATTGAAATCGCCGACCACACTGATGTAAGTGGCATTGGGAGCCCATACCGCAAAATAATATCCTTCGGTTTCCAACACAGTAAGCGGATGAGAACCGAAAAAGTTATACAAATTATAATTGGTGCCATTTTGAAAATTGCGGATCTCTTCCTCATCAAACAAAGAATAGTTCCAGACCGGCTTAGTGGAGTCAACAAAATTTTCTTCTTCGTATGGGGTTTTTCTAATAGCCATAATGCAATTTACTGTTTTATATGTTGGATAAACCTTATGGAATTCTTTGCGTCGTGCATCTTCAACCTGATTAGGTTAACATAAATTTAAGAAACATATATATTTTTATTGATAATAAAGAGACACTTTTGATAATTACTTATACCCAAAATCTAATGCGAAAAGCTTTCTTTAGTTTTCTTTTTATGGTCTTTGTTTGTCACAACGGCTTCGGACAAACCTCGGATATCAAAGGCAAGCTTACAGATTCCTCCTCAAATTTATTAATGGCTAATGCCGTTATTTCTATTTTACGCCAGCAGGATTCAGTGCTGGTTAAGTTTTCCAGAAGCGATAAAAACGGCAATTTTGAAATTCAAAATTTAGACTCCGGCAAATATATTATCCTTGTTTCCTATCCCAAGTATGGAGATTATGTTGACGAATTTGATCTGAAAAAAGGAGACGATTTAAACTTTAATACAATTTATCTAACCCAAAAGGCGAAGCTTTTACAGGAAATTATTATACGGCAATCGGCTGTCAGAATTAAAGGGGATACTACGGAATTTACAGCAGACAGCTTTCACGTAAAACCTAATGCCACGGTAGAAGATCTGCTGAAAGAACTTCCGGGCCTGCAGGTAGATAAAGATGGGAAAATTACAGCACAAGGACAACAGGTTCAAAAAGTTTTGGTAGATGGCGAAGAGTTTTTCAGCGATGATCCTACCGTTGCTACCAGGAATTTACGTGCCGATGCCATAGATAAGGTGCAGGTTTTTGATAAGAAAAGCGACCAGGCAGAATTTACCGGAATTGATGACGGGCAAACGACAAAAACGCTAAATCTTAAATTGAAAGAAAACGCCAAGCACGGATTTTTTGGAAAGCTTTCTGCGGGCGCCCTGGATAAATATTATAATGCCCAGGCGCTCATTAATGCTTTTAAAGCTAAAAGGCAACTGTCGGCCTTTGCTATTACCAGCAGCACCAATGCTACCGGCTTAAACTGGCAGGATTCACGGAGCTATGGATTTAGCAACGATAACGTCTCCGTAATGGAAGGCGGAGGAATTATGATAACCTCCAATTCAGACGACCTTGGAACACAAAGTTTTTATGGACAGGGCCTTCCGGAGAGTATGAAAGCGGGCATCCATTTTTCTAATAAATGGAATGATGATAAATATAACGCAGGTGGAAATTACTTGTTTAATAAGCTCGCCGTCAGAAGCGCCGGTAATACCTATACACAAAATATTTTAGAAGATTCTGTGTATTATACCCGGGAATCACAGAATACACATTCAGATAAAATGAGGCATGGCGTATCAGGCATGACAGAAATAAAATTAGATTCTTCATCGTCAATAAAAATTACTGCTGATGGATATACAGGCACCAGCGAATCCAACAGCGATTACCAATCAGAAGCGCTTGATGAAAATAATCAAAGAGTCAATGCAAGTAAACGGTTCACATCAAGCAAAAGTGATAACCAAGGCGTGCGCGCATCTGCGCTTTACAGAAAAAAGTTTAAAAAACAGGGAAGAAGTCTTTCGGTAAATATTGATGAAACCTATACAAATAACACAAGCAACGGTTATCTCAACAATGTATCTCAATTTTACAATTCGGGCGGTTCTGTTTTTCGCAGAGATTCTACCGACCAAAACAAAATCAACTCTACCACCACAAACATTGCCGGAATAAGAGCGACCTACACTGAGCCACTCTCCAAAAAAACCTACCTTGAAATTAATTATTCGTTTTATAACAACAACAGTTCTCAAAGCAGGCTCAGCTATGATAAGGATGCCGGAGGCAAATATTCTATGCTGGTGGATTCACTGAGCAATGAGTTTAAATATTTATATAAAACCAATAGCGCCGGATTAAACTATCGCTATAATGAAAAGAAATTTAATTTTTCGTTTGGCGGAAATATCACGAATACAGCATTTCAGCAAACCGATTTGGTAAAAGACACTTCAAGAAAATATAGTTACTACAATCTTTTTCCGCGCGCAAATTTCTATTATAAATTCAATGCATATAGCGGCATCAGATTTAATTATAACGGAAGTACCAACCAGCCTACGATTGATCAATTACAACCTTTAAAAAACAATGATGACCCTCTGAATGTAGTAATTGGAAACCCGAATCTGCGCCAGGAATTCCGGAACTCATTTAATCTGAACTTCAACAACTATAAGGTTTTCAGCCAGCGATCTGTTTATATTGGGACCAATTTCAGTTCAACAAACAATGCGATCAGTAGCACGTATACTATTGATAACCTCGGAAAAAGAACCACGCAATTCAGGAACGTAAACGGTAACTATTTTGGAAGTTTTTATGCCGGGTATTATATCAAAATACCGAAAACTCAATTCAATGTCGGCGTAAGCCCGCAGGGTAATCTTTCTAAAAACACCAATTTTGTAAACGGCAAAAAAAATGTAACCACAAACACAGGACTCTCTATGAGATTGAGTTTGAGAACTTATGTAAAAGATAAATACCAGTTTAATGTATCTGCTTCTCCTTCCTACAACATTTCAAAATCAAGTATCAGTAAGGTAGCCGGCAGCAATTACTGGAGCTATAATTATTCTGTAGATGGAAGCTATTCGTTGCCGGGCAAGGTGGAAATAGGATCGGATGTAGACATGGATTTTCGTCAGAAACTAAACGCATTTGATGTGAACACCGATGTTATATTGTGGAACGCCTACGTCGAAAAGAAATTTTTAAAGAACGAAGCCTTGGCATTACGGTTTAGCGTACACGATATTTTAGACCAAAACAAAGGTTATAACAGAACGGTACAATCCTACGCTATTGTAGAAAAGCATTATTTAACCTATCAGCGTTATGGATTAATTACGCTGACATGGGATTTTAATAATAAAGGCGGCGCCGGCGCTCCCAAATCAATGTTTTAAATTTTTATAAATAAATGAAGAAGCTATTATTGATACCGATACTATTTTTTTTGTATCACCAGATGGATGCGCAGGCAATTTTTTTATCCAAAGGAAAAATTGAATTTGAAAAACGAACCAATGTATGGACTGATTTGAAAGGAAGCTTTGCAGAAGAATTGAAAAAATCAATTCCTCAATTCAGAACCTCCTATTTTGATTTAGTCTTCGATGGCGACAAAGCGATCTATAAACCCGGACGCGAATCCGCTGATAAGCCCACTCCTTTTTTTAATGCTCCGGCAAACGAAAATATTGTTTTCAGCAATTTTGCTTCGGGCCGGTATGTGGCGCAGAAAGATGTATTCGATAAAACATTTTTAATTACGGACAGCCTGAGGCATGCGGAATGGAAAATAAAAAATGACTTCAGGGAAATAGCTGGCTTTAATTGCAGAAGGGCTACCACCATTATCATGGATTCCGTTTTTGTTGTTGCATTTTATACTGATGAAATTACCGTTCCGGGTGGCCCGGAAAGTTTTACCGGTTTGCCGGGAATGATATTAGGATTGGTGATAAACAGAATTCATACAAGCTGGTATGCTACAAAAGTTGAAACCACAACTGTCAATACCAAAGACATAGTAGCTCCGGTGAAAGGAGACAAAATAACCGAAGCCCAGTTGAAAGAAGAACTAAAAAAATTAATGAAAAACTGGGGAGAATATGGTCAAAGGAATATGTGGAATATCATGATTTAAATTATTCTCAATCCGTTTTTTTTAGTAAACGACTAAATAATTCAAATTTATTTTCTGGTAAACATTTACTGAAAGTCAAGCAATGTTATTTTAAATACAAGGTTTGAATTAGCCGGAATAACCACCTGTCCGCTGTTATCTTTAACGTCTTTATATCCATAACCTAAAGCAGGCGGAAGATACAAGGTAACTTCTCCGTTCTTTTTAATTAATGGCAAACCTTTTATCCAACCAGGAACCAAACGTCCCAGTTGAAATACCGCAGGATTATCTGTAGAGGTAGAATCAAATCCCTGGCCATTTAGAAAACCACCCCGATAATATACTGCAACGGTTGAACAAGGGCCCGGAGTTAATTGGCCGTCGCCGGCCTGGTGTATTATATAATAAAAGCCAGAAGGAGCAAGAGTCGCATTAATACCATGCGCTGTCAGCGAATCATGCAAAGCTTTCTGTTCGGATACAGGCGCCACCACATTAGAATCGGTGAGATTGCATCCAGTGTCATTTTTTTTGCATCCAACAACAACAAATATGGCAAGACAACCCAGGAAAATAAATTTTTTGACCATTTATAAAATTTTGAGCTGCAAATAAAGAATATAAAATTTACAATTGAACTTCCTCTTCCTTGCGCTGTTTAAATTTTAACTCTTTATAAATCTGCTCGTTCCTGTCCCACTTAAACTGCATACTGAACAAAGTATAAAAAACTGCTATCCCAAGAACACCAATAATAATCAGCGTAATCAAAGTTGGCGATATATAAATCATATTTTTATACCAGTCATGAAATATAACAGCTACCAGGATAGGAAGTGCAAACAGTAGCCCGTAAGGCGAACCATATAAAAATTTGGATAGAACTTTTTTATCTTTTTCGCGGTTTTTTTCCCAATAAATTATAAATGATTTTTCGTCATCTGTAAGCATGCCGCAAAGTTATGAGTATAAAATGAAAAAAGATATGCCGGGCTACAGCTAAGCCATTTTTGTGAATTAAATTAATAAAATGTAGGTTTGCCTGTATTAAAACATCCTCTGTGAAAATTGAGCAAGTACTTGTACATTATTTATTAAAAACCAAACAACTCACGTTACAAGGCATCGGAACTTTTCACCTTGACGCTGCAATACCAGACTCAGCAGACTCCGATAAGCCGATCGTTATTCCGGACAATGCAATTTCTTTTTCTTACGATCCAAAAGCTACGGAGGACGAGGGCCTGGTAGATTTTATAGTTGAACACACACGAAAAATAAAACCCCTGGCTGCCTCTGATCTTGATTCATTTTTATCCCTCGGCAGGCAGTTCCTGAATATTGGTAAACCGTTTAACCTTCCCCATATTGGAACATTGGAAAAACAAAACTCCGGATCTTTGATTTTTGTCCCAGGCCATCAGGTTGCCCAAAAGATAGAACCTAACCGCGTAAAACAAGAAGAAGAAGGCGATGCAGAAACGCAGCAGGAAAGGCTTTTTAACGAATATCCGAGCGAAAGAAAATCCAATAACGGCGGCAAAACCATTCTTACTTTGTTAGTCATATTTATTCTGGGATTCGCCGTTTGGGCTGTGTGGAAATATGCATTTACAAAAAAGCAGGAAACGCCTCACATTACTTCAACCGAAGGCATCGTGCCTGTAAAAGATTCCGCATTTAAGGCAGATTCTGCAAAGATTGCCAATTCCCAACCTGTTATACCCGGGCCCACTGACACGGTTCAATTCAATATAGTGGTAAAAGAATATCATACTCTTTTCAGTGCTGAAAAAAGATTGAAGCAATTAAAAAACTATAACCGGAACGTGATAATGTACACGAATGATTCAATTACCTACAAAGTAGCAGAACCTTTTGCCCTGCCACTTTCAGACACCACAAGAGTTCTTGATTCTTTGAGGCGATATTATACAAAAGCGTTTGTTGAAATCAAATAAATATTGACGCTGCTACGGCTGTTCAACTGTCTTTTCCTGGGCCAGTTCCGCTTCATCAGGCGTAGATTTCAGATCCCTGTCGATAGAATACAAACTTTCCCCGGATGCTTTATCACCGCCGGCGATTTTCAATTTATCAAGCATGTTCATGATTAAAGTTTCTTCTTCGGTTTGTTCCTTTACAAACCATTGTAAAAAATTCCACGAAGCCCAATCTGCCTCATCAAAACTTTGTTTCACAATTTTATAAATCGATTCTGTATTGTCTACTTCCTGCTGAAAAGTTTTTTGAAAGCAATCATAAATGCCGATGGGTAACGGCCCCGGATCGGGAATCGCTTCTATTTTTACCGTTCCGCCCCGTTGAAGAATATATTCCAAAAATTTCATCATGTGATTACGCTCTTCATTGGCATGCCTGAATAAAAAATTGGCTATGCCTTCATAGCCCTGGGCATCGGCCCAGCTTGCATAAGCTAAATAAATTTGGGATGCATGAGCCTCTTTAGTCATCTGGGAATTAAGAGCTTTGCAAAGTGATTCGCTCAATCTGTTTGTGTCCATTTGTTTTTGTTGATTAATGTTTAAGAATTAAAACAGAAAGATTTTACACAAAAAATAGTCCAGATTCCTGGAAGGAAAAAGATAGAAGAAAAATAAATTCAGCAATATCTGAATAAAGAAAATAAAATAATAGCTGCGGAAAAAACCTAAAGGTTAATGGATACCAGGAAAAGAATACCTAAAATTTCGAAAAGAGTTACTAACAACGCACCTCTTAGTGCCATTCTTTCTTCGCTTGTTTCTTTCATGTATGTATCATTTAGAATTTTATAATGTAACGCAAAAATAAAGCGAAAAAACTAAAAAAGCTATTGATTTTTCTTTTTAAAAATCCGGGTAATGTAGTCTCCGGCTTTATTCACTACCTGCAGATTTTCTGACAGCGTATCCAGTATAGATCCATCCTGGTGCTGTTTATTCTCGTTTGCAGCATCTGGTTGAGTTTGTTTCGGATAAATGATAAGAAAACTGTTATGTATAAAATATTTAGATAAGTAGTATGGCAGCTTTTCCTGTTTATTGTTATAGGAGATATGTCCTTTGCGGGACGAAACAATCACAAATAAATCGTTCGGTTTTAATTCGCTGCTTAGAATTAAAAAATCTTCCCAATTAGTAAAAACATTATAAGTAGTGGGTACTGGGGTCGGCGAGTTGACGATATTTTCTTTAAGTTGTTCAAGCGTAGCTTCGCTGGCAAAAAACTGAAAAGAAAGGCCGCCTGTTTTGGCAATCGTCATCAATCTTGAAAACCAATGTAAAAAACCCGGCTCTTTCTCAGCCTCAGGGGAAATGACCACCAATATACGGCTCAGCGTATTGAACGGTTGCAGGCTTTTATAAATAAAAATAGTTTCGTTGCTTTTGCTTAAAATATTTTCAGCGATGGGACCTAAAAAATCCTTCTGGTTTGCATCTTTATGTAAACCGATGATCACGTCAGTTATGTTTTGTTCCTTTATCGTATAAATGATGGCATTGCTGATATTCATATCATATCTCGTCAGCGGAATAATCGTGTTTTCTGTTGCTGCAGCCTGGTTAATCGCTTTGTCCATCATTTTTTTCCCGCTCACCTGCGAGGTATCGTTATTTTCATCATCGCTTATTATGGTAAGCGCATATATCGGTACATTATTCTTCGCAGGTTTCATCATTAATCCCAAGTCTACCATTTCCGTTACTGTATCGGGATATGCAAGTGTGACCAAAATTTTTTCTTCTGCATCCACTTCTACCTCCTTTTCTTTCTCATCTTCCAATGCAAGATTAGCAGATGCTTTTTCAACTACGAACGAACTAATGGCACAACTGATAAGAATAAGCAGGATGGTGCCATTTAAAATATCTTCATCCAATAGTCTTATGGGTTCTCCACCCGGGGTTTCTCCAATTATTATATTGTAACCAACTAATATAATTGCTAACGTAGCGGCGGCATGGGAAGTGCTTAATCCAAAAATCATTTTGCCTTCATCAGGCAAAAGCTTGAAAGCTTTTTGAGTAAGCCATGCGGCTAAAAATTTGGTGGCTATTGCTACGGCAACTATTACGCCTGCTACTCTTAACGCGCCCCAGCCATGAAACAGGACATTGAAATTAACCAGCATTCCCACACCGATAAGAAAAAAGGGAATGAATAAAGCATTTCCTACAAATCCAATCCTGTTCATCAGCGGTGAAGAGTGGGGTATAAAATTATTTAATACAAGCCCCGCGAAAAATGCCCCTATGATGGCTTCTATCCCTGCGGCTTCCGCAAGAAATGACGAAAGAAAAACGATAGCCAGCACAAAAATATATTGCGAAACACTATCATCATAGCGTTTAAAAAACCATCTTATAACTATCGGAAAAATAAAAAAAACAATACCTACGAAAACGATCGTAGACACTCCGAGCGTGATCCAAAACGTGGAAGTCACATCACCTTTGGTCATTCCTGAAATGACAGCCAATATCAATAAAGCAAGAATATCAGTAATCATGGTGCCACCTACTGTCAGAGCCACAGCGCGGTTGCGCGATACGCCATATTTGCCGGTGATAGGATATGAAACTAAAGTGTGGGTAGAAAACATACTTGCCAGCAATATCGATGAAAGCCAATTGTATTGCAGTATATAATAACTGGCCAATGTGCCGAAAATGAGAGGAAGAATAAAAGTAATAAACCCAAATACCACAATTTTTTTCCTGTTCTTCTTAAATTCGGTGATGTCAATTTCAAGGCCGGCCAAAAACATAATGTATAAAAGCCCCACGGTACCAAACAATACAATACTGCTATCTCGTTTCAACAAGTTTAACCCATAAGGCCCCACCAGCACGCCGGCAAGTATAAGCCCGATGATGTGGGGCACTTTTATTTTACTTAGTAAAATAGGAGCGAAAAGTATAATAAAAAGCACCAGTGAAAATATGATCACGGGATTGGTAAGAGGTAAAGAAAAATCTAAGTCTGCTAATAATATCATGGGGTAGATTTAACTATCAAAAGAGAGCGCTATTGTTTTTTTAACCTAAGCGTGTACAAAATACGGCAACCATTTTCCTGTATAATTTCCCGTTCGCCGGTCATTTCTTTATCGTTTGTTTTCTGCAAACGAACCGTAATTTTTGCTGATGTTTCGGATGTGTCCTGGTTCACTGTAAGCCTTAAAGAATTTCCTACATAATTACCGGTATAAATTCTTACAAGCCTTTTGTTACTAAAAGCCTTAGCGATTACCATATCATCCTGGAATAAAAAATCCCAGTGTTCATTTTTAATATCCCCTACTGCAGAGCCTGCACAGTTCGTTTCAGAGGCTTGCATTTCCACGGCCCAAATCCCGGGCAGTTTTTGGTGTTCAAGAAATAAGCTGTCATTAATAACCTGTTGGGCGCTGTCTACCGATTGTTCACGGAGGTTCAATTGCTGCTCCTTTAAATCAATCGATTGCTCACGCAGGTTTAATTGTTGTTCTCTTTGATTTAATTCGTTCATTTTCTTGTTCAATTCAATTTCTCTTTGCCGCAGGCCGCAACCCACGAGAAAAACCAATAACACGCTACAAAAAATCCATTTCATATTTCAAACAATTTGATAAATTCAAGATAGAAAAAAATATGCAAAGAATTGGCCTTTTATCAAACCAAATACATTGCATAACAAGAATGAGTGAGCACAGAAATCAGGCGCAGCCAAATACCAGAATAAAAAATGGTGCTATTTCTTCGTTTACTGATGGACCGGCTTATCGAATTGCCATTGTTTGGTTAGGAAAATAATCGTTTAGGACTCTTTCAATCTCATCGTCTATGGTGGACGGGCATTTATAAAATTCCAGAAGCTTTCTGATCACCTGCTCCACCAAGGCATCAGGGCAACTGGCACCGCTGGTAATTAATATTTTCGCAGGCTTTTTTTCGGGAAGATAGCTTAATGTGGTCACTTCTTCTTTGCGGTCTATTTTGTAATGATTGATTTGCCTGGAAGATACAATATCGTCAGCCGAACGGATAAAATAAGTGGGTAATTTTTTTTCACATAATTCAACAAGATGTGAAGTATTAGAGCTGTTGTAGCCGCCGACTACTATGGCAAAGTTTGCCGGAGTATCCAGTAAAGCATATACAGCGCCCTGGTTGTCGTTGGTGGCGTAGCACAATGTATCCCGTGTGTCGGCAAAATGAGTTTCAATGTTTTCTGTGGTTAGCTTGTATTTCACTATCATCACTTCGCGAAGGTATTCAGCAATAGTCTGTGTATCGCTTGCCAGCATAGTGGTTTGGTTAACGACGCCAATTCTTTTTAAATCTTCTTCCACATTAAAGCCCGGGGAATACTGCCCTTCAAATTCTTTATAGAAATTATCCAATTCTTTTCTTTCCAAAATATAATCTGCCAGTCGTATGGCTTCTTTCATGTCCTTTATCACCACGGTAGGTGCATTCACCGCACTGTGGCTAAATGTGGCGCGCGTTTCTTCATGGCGTGGTTTTCCATGCACTACCACAGTGTAATTTTCTTTGGCAATGGCTTCAGCTTTATTCCAAACTTTGCGAACAAACGGACAGGTGGTATTGTATTTTTCAATTTCAACGCCCGAAGCCAAAAGCTGCTGCTCTATCTTCAAAGTAGTACCAAATGCAGGCACAATAACAATATCTTCCGGTTGAAGGTTTTCAAAAGGAATGAGTATGTTGCCTTTTGTGTCCATTAAAAATTGAACGCCCCTGCTTTTCAAATCTTCATTTACCTGTGGATTATGAATCATTTCGCTGAGAAGATAGATTCTTTTTCCGGCATTTTCTTCTATAATCCTGAAAGAAATATCGATCGCATTTTCGACCCCATAACAAAATCCAAAATGGCGCGCAAGATAGATTTGCAGGTTTCCGAAATCAACCAGCGTGGGCGAAAAATCTTTCTTTAATTTATCCTCAGCTTTGCGTTTGTTCTTTATGGCAGTGATAAGAGGGCTTCTATAAAAAACTGGCACATCGAATTTTTTCATATCGTACTTCTTTCAATTTGCGAAGTTACAAAGGACAAGCCATGGAAAAGTAGCATAAAAATATTTATGATTAATTTTAGCGCTTTTATAAAATTTAATTATGCCTGATAAAAGGTCAAAAAATCTACATCCCAGGTGGAGCTACTCTACCAATATTTACGAAGTGAATGTGAGGCAATATACGCCTGAAGGAACGTTCGCAGCCTTTGCCAAACACTTGCCGCGTTTGAAAGATATGGGTGTAAAAATTTTATGGTTTATGCCAGTACTGCCAATTAGCAAGGCAGGACGGTTGGGCACGCTTGGCAGTTATTATGCTGCGAGGGACTTTGAACAGATTAACCCGGAATTTGGAACTAAAGACGATTTTATCAATCTTATAAAAGAAGCCCATCAGATGGGTTTCAAAGTAATAATGGATTTCGTAGCCAATCATGTGGGCAACGATCATATTTGGATTACGGAGCATCCTGAATTTTTTGTAAGGCACGAAGACGGCGACTTTCTACATCCTCATGGGTGGTCTGACGTTTCTCAACTAAATTATGAAGAACCTGAAGTTTGGAAAAAAATGACTGCCGTGCTTAAATCATGGATTAAAGAGTACGATATAGATGGTTTTCGTTGCGATATGGCGCACCTGGTACCTTTGGATTTCTGGCAATATGCTAAAAAGAAAGTTTCTAAATATAAAGACGATTTATTTTGGTTAGGCGAATGCCAGGAACCCGAATATCATGCAGTATTTGATGCTACCTATACCTGGAAATGGATGCACGCTTCCGAGGAATTTTATCATGGAAAAATGAACTTGCAAAGCCTGCTTACCGTTTTATATAAGTCCGTGACTGAATTCCCCTGCACATCGATGCGTGTTTATTTTACTTCTAACCACGATGAGAATAGCTGGAATGGAACGGAGTATGAAAAATATGGCGATGCAGCAAGGCTAATGGCGGTGTTTTCATGTACATGGGATGGCATTCCTTTGCTCTATTCCGGGCAGGAGCTACCCAACAAAAAGCGGTTGAAATTTTTTGAGAAAGACGAAATCGAATGGAACGATCATATTGAGCTGCATAATTTTTATAAAATTTTACTTACACTCAAATCAACCAATAAGGCATTACGATGTGGCGATCCGGATGTGCTTACCAAAATCATATCCCACCCGGAAGATGAGCATGTATTCGCTTATTTACGCAAATACAAATCAAGCCAGGTTTTCGTAATTCTCAATTGCAGCGCACAAGGCTTGAATTTTGAAGTAAAAAATGTGAAAGGCCTTTTTACAAATCTTCTGTGGAACGATGACGTGGATTTTGAGCAGAAAAGCCTCGTTTGGCTTAATCCATGGGATGCCCTTGTATTTGAAAAATTAAATGTGGTCTAAGTGAATTAGCCTGCGTCTTTCCAGCTTCCTCCCTTTTCGCTTTCAATACCATTTTCTTTCAATAATTCAAAGGCTTTCACGTGGCGCGTGCCACCTCCGCAAACCAACACAGGCGGTTGTTTCATTTTTCTTATCTCGTTTAGCCTGGCCGGCATTTCATCTAAGGGAATATTAATGCTGCCAGCGGCATGACCTTTAGCAAATTCTGCCGGGCGCCTTACATCAATCACCAATTTTTTTGGAACTCTTTTCGATTTCATTATACAGGTTTTATTGCAAATGAATGGAATATAGGATTTATTCTTTCTAATTCTCTCGCTATTTTTATTTCGTTAATTTTAAAATTATTAGCAGCGTTTTATCGATTTACCTTAAAAAAAACTATATTTGCAAAATTATTCTCCTACTTAGCAGACTGGATCCTCTTTACCACAAAGCTCATCAAGTCATAGGTTGTTGAGCGTACATGAAAACAAACTCTCAGAAATCAAATTTCAGGAAGTTATCAGTTTAAATATTAAAACAAAAACATTGTTATTTAAAGAATTACATTTAATAGCGCCCATTCTGAAGGCGCTTGAAACCGAAGGATATACAAGTCCAACACCCATTCAGGAACAATCCATACCTCATATTCTTCGCGGCAAAGATTTATTAGGATGTGCACAAACAGGCACTGGCAAGACAGCCGCCTTTGCTATTCCAATTTTACAAAACCTCTTTTTGCAGCAAAAAGAAAATGTCAGTCATGATCAGATTAAAGCGCTTATATTAACGCCAACCCGCGAATTGGCGATACAGATTGATGAAAGTTTTGAGGCGTACGGAAAGCATACCGGAATACAACACGCTGTCATTTATGGAGGCGTTTCGCAATTTCATCAAACCAGTCGGCTGAAGCGCGGTGTAGACGTGTTAATAGCCACTCCCGGCAGACTGTTAGACCTGATTGCACAAAAATTTATTTCACTTAAAAGCATTCAAATGTTTGTGCTGGATGAAGCAGACAGAATGCTCGACATGGGATTTATTCATGACGTAAGAAAAATCATTTCTATTCTTCCGGAAAAAAGACAAACCCTGTTTTTTTCTGCTACAATGCCGCCCGAAATTACCAGGCTTTCTGCCAGCATTTTAACCAATCCGGTAAAAGTGGAAGTGACGCCTGTGTCTTCGACAGCGGAAAATGTGGATCAAAAGGTTTTCCTTGTTGAAAAAAATGACAAGCGCGAACTTCTGATTCATCTTTTAAAAAACAATACAATTGAGAATGCTCTTGTTTTTACAAGGACAAAATTCGGCGCAGATAAAATAGCGCGCGCCCTTCATAAGGCCAATATTAAAAGCGACGCCATTCATGGAAACAAAACTCAAAATGCAAGACAACGTGCGCTAAATAATTTTAAAGATGGTAAAATCAGGGTACTCGTTGCTACCGATATAGCGGCAAGGGGAATTGATGTGGATGATCTGAGCCACGTTATCAATTTTGAATTACCCAATATTCCCGAAACTTATGTTCATAGAATAGGCCGTACGGGAAGAGCCGGTAATTCGGGATGTGCTTTTTCATTTTGTGATATCGAAGAAAGAGCCTACCTGCGCGACATTCACAAATTGATTGAAAAAACGATACCCATTGTAGAAGATCATCCCTATGCCAGTAAATTGCAATTTATTCAAACGCCTGTTGTAGCCAGCACCATGATCAATCGCAAACCCGCCAGCCACCAGGGCTTCAGAAGAACAAAAGTCTGGAAGCAAGGCAGATAAAATATCGAATTGAAGAAAAGCAAAGGCACAAATAAACCATTTTCTTATTTTCGGAGAAAATGGTTTACGAATATGCGTAGCCAATTTTATTTTGGATTATTTCTACCCTTATTTTTCTTGATTTCATGCAATAACGGTTCGCATCATGCGGTAAGTAAAACGCCAGAACAAATTAAGTAAGTAGCAATGCCTTCGGGGAAATATGCAGGTGTAACGCCCTGTGCCGATTGCCCGGGTATTAAAACTACCATTTATATTAAAGACGATTCCACCTTCATTGAAAACCTTGAATATCTTGACAGAGAAGTGTCTTTTTCGGATACGGGCACCTGGAAAGTAGTTAATAAAATAGTTACCGTTTCCTTTCCGTCACATAAATCCTATTTTAGAATTCTTTCAGATTCTTCAATCGCAATATTGGATGCCGAAAGGCGCCAAATAAAGGGCATTTTATCAGAAAAATTTATTTTAAAGCAACAGCGCTGACTGATTATACTTTTAATTTTCCTTCTACGCCCACGTCGGCCCGATTACCTATAACAGCAGAAGTCGCCATCTTTAGCCAGGTAACCATTTTACCATAAACGGTATCCCAATAATGAGCAGCCTCAGGTTTAACCTTTATCAAAGCCAGGTCAGGATCCTCTTTTCCTTCGGGAAAATAAGCTTTGACGATTGGATTCCACAGTTCATCTTTTTTCGCCCGATCCTGAACCACGGTTGCCTGGCCCGTAATAGTAAGAAAATGAGCATCAGAATTTTTGGCATAAATTAATTGGACTGTATCATTATCTTTCATCTCGTCATTTTTATCACTTGATTTACCGGTAAAAAATCAAAGATTTCCTTCGTCATCCACTTCTAACGTAGCCATTGGCCGGGTTCGAAAAGGCACGTCAGTTACCTTAGTGCAAAACATGCAAACCTTTATATCGTTTACAAAATCCTTAATTTTCTTTACAGCATCTTCATTATACAGATTTTTTACGTTGCTCATAGTTTGTACGGTTTAGATTAAATGATTAATTGAATTTTGAATGCTTTTGTAAGCAATAAAATTTATGCCAAAGAAATGTAGCTAATCGCGGGTATGCTAAATAAAAATTGTAAATATTTTCTGCTTTACTACGGTAATTCAAAACAGGGTTTTGGTAAGCCTTCCAATCATGACTCCCTGGTGATATATCTGCATTACGTATTTGCCTTTTTGGAGATTAGTAACGTCTATCGAAAAGGATAAACGCGCGCCGTTATCTTTTTTATTATCAAAATGAATCACTGCAGATTTATTATCAAAATGAATCACTGCAGAATACAACTTTTTTCCGCTTTGGCTGTTAAAAGTTTTATTCAGAGACTTGCCCGCGGTTAAAACCTTTCCGTTTGGCTGAACAACCACCACATATACAGAATGATTGGTATTGTATGGATTGATATTCACCTGGAAAGAACCGGTTAATTTTTCGGCATCCGTTGCCACATTGGTAGCAGCCTGGTTTTTGTCAACGTCATAAGCTGCAAATCTTAAATGCGAAACCAACAAGGGCAATTTTATGGCAGCATGCTCAATTTGGTTTGAAACCCGTGGCTCTGCCGGCTCATTCTTTGCCACTTCTTTTTTGTGTAGCAATTCAGTTACTAAATTATTTAATCGTTCATTCTCGCGGATGATAGTATCATTTTTATTTTTTAGTTCTTCTATATCTTTTTCCAGTTCCAATATTTGCCTATTGGCACCTGACCTTTCTTCGCCGGAATGTCTTTTTATTAAAATGGCCTCAATTTCACTTCTTAACCGGCGGTATGCTAAAATTTTTGCAATCAAAACCGAATCGCCGGAAGTGTCTGTTTCATAAGCAAAATTTTCCAACAGCGAATAGTCATTTTGAGAATTGATGTACGCAAGCGAATCATTATTAAGATGAGTATGAGGCGCTGCTTTGATTTCATGCCTCACCAGCGGCTGATCATTTCTATCCGAATAATAAAAATGATATCCCCATATAGAAATTAAAACGAATGAAATCGTAATAATAATCAGCACAAAAATCAACAGGAAAAAATATTTGCGATCCCTCATTGTAATTAGAAGTGAGTTATAAATAACAAATCTATTTGTTTTTACAGATCGCTTTAGCTTAAAAAAAATAAAATTGAAATAATTCAAATGTTGAGATGAAGATTGAGAAAGATTTATTTCATAAGGCTTCAACAGCGAAAACACTTTCCTGAAACATTTTTAATATTGCCATTTTACCCTATTTTTGCAGCCCTAAAAAATAAGTAATTTACTTTATGGATAATCTGATTTACGTAATACCTGCAATGGGAATTGTCGGGTTGACTTATACCTTTCTGAAATTTGCCTGGGTGGGCAAACAGGATGCAGGAAATGAACGAATGAAAGAAATAAGCACTTATATAGCGGATGGTGCTATGGCTTTCTTAAAATCGGAATGGAAAATCCTTTCATACTTTGTAATAATTGCCGCCATTTTGCTGGGTATTATGGGATACAGCAGCGCCAACAGCCATTGGAGCATCGCCATATCATTTGTTTGTGGTGGTTTTTTTAGCGCCCTGGCCGGTTTTATTGGTATGAAGGTAGCTACCAAAGCTAATGTAAGAACTACCCAGGCTGCCCGTAGTAGCTTGTCAAGGGCTCTGAAAGTTTCCTTCACCGGCGGAAGTGTGATGGGGCTTGGCGTTACAGGCCTCGCTGTGTTGGGTTTGGGTGGTTTGTTCATTATTTTAAAATTGATTTTCGCGCCTGAAGCTGCGGCCAACAGCCTGGAGATGGAGCGGACGATAGAAATACTTACAGGATTCAGTCTTGGGGCAGAAAGTATTGCCTTGTTTGCCCGCGTTGGTGGTGGAATTTACACTAAAGCTGCGGATGTGGGCGCCGACCTTGTAGGAAAGGTAGAGGCAGGAATTCCGGAAGATGATCCACGAAATCCGGCTACGATCGCTGATAATGTGGGAGATAATGTAGGAGATGTAGCAGGTATGGGCGCAGATCTTTTTGGATCTTATGTCGCTACAATCCTTGCCACGATGGTTTTAGGCAGAGAAACTTTTTCGGATGATGCATTTGGCGGTATGTCACCGATCCTTTTGCCTATGCTCATTGCCTCCATCGGAATACTCTTTTCCATTATCGGAACCTTATTTGTAAAAATCTCAGATAATGCAGGCCTTCACACAAGCGTTGTTCAAAAAGCATTAAACATGGGAAACTGGGGCGCCATTGTACTTACCGCAATCGCTGCTTATTTCCTGGTAAACTGGCTAATGCCGGAGACTGATATGATTTTGAGAGATTACCACTTTACCAAATATGGTGTTTATGGGGCGATAATCGTTGGGTTGATTGTGGGCACTTTAATCAGTTTCATTACGGAATTTTATACGGCGATGGGCAAGCGTCCCGTGTTAACCATTGTACGCCAATCTTCTACCGGGCACGCTACCAATATCATCGGCGGTATTGCTGTCGGTATGGAAAGTACGCTGTTTCCAATTCTTGTTTTGGCCGCAGGGATTTACACGTCATACTATTGCGCGGGATTATACGGTGTAGCGATTGCTTCTGCGGGTATGATGGCTACCACCGCGATGCAACTTGCCATTGATGCTTTTGGCCCCATTGCAGATAATGCGGGGGGAATTGCCGAAATGTGTGAGCTACCAAAAGAAGTGCGCGAAAAAACAGATATCCTTGATGCTGTGGGAAATACCACTGCTGCTACCGGAAAAGGTTTTGCCATTGCTTCAGCCGCCTTAACTTCATTGGCATTATTCGCCGCTTTTGTTGGAATAGCAAAAATTGACGGTATAGACATTTACCGGGCAGATGTGTTATCAGGCTTGTTCGTGGGCGCAATGATTCCATTTATATTCTCCTCACTTGCCATTCGCGCTGTAGGCGAAGCAGCTATGGCGATGGTAGAAGAAGTACGCAGGCAGTTCAGAACTATCCCTGGTATCATGGAAGGAAAAGGAAAACCTGAATATGAAAAATGCGTTGCCATTTCTACTAATGCATCCATAAAGAAAATGATGTTACCCGGCGCTATTGCTTTGCTTTCTCCGGTAATCATAGGCTTTATATTCGGCCCGCAGGTGTTGGGAGGATTTTTAGCCGGAGCAACTGTCAGCGGCGTATTGATGGGTATTTTCCAAAATAATGCTGGTGGTGCATGGGACAACGCAAAAAAATCTTTTGAAAAAGGCGCTTTGATAAATAATGAAACGCATTATAAAGGTTCTGAGCCACACAAAGCTTCCGTTACCGGAGATACAGTGGGTGACCCATTCAAAGACACTTCCGGACCGAGCATGAATATT
The DNA here is from genome assembly GCA_051954975.1 of Ginsengibacter sp. GTDB lineage: Bacteria > Bacteroidota > Bacteroidia > Chitinophagales > Chitinophagaceae > Ginsengibacter. The sequence continues at coordinate 213,709 of JBQCHE010000008.1, forward strand.
CTTATTAAGTTAATGAGTATCGTATCTCTTGTAATCGCACCTACGCTTGCGCACAATTTCCAGGATAAAATAAACCTGGAGAGAGAACAAAAGATTCAGACACTCAATAATATGAACAGAGTTTCTGCCATGGAAGGGGTAGATAAAAAAGATCAATGGACACTGGTGGCGGCAGATACAAAAGGGCCTGAGGCAGATGCAGCAGAAGTTCAGAAGTTCATCGATGTTTTGGAAGATGATGACCTCATTCAAAAAAAATCATTTTCAGTCTCTGTTGCCAAAGGCGAGCTTTACATAGATGGCACAAAACAACCCTCCTCCATCCAGGATAAATACAAAGATTACATTGAAAAAACAGGCGATTTTGTAGCCAAAGAATCTACGACTATTCATTAAATCAAAAAAATAACAAGCTGATTTAAAAGGAAGAACGATGTTCTTCTTTTTTTTTGAATTGAGCGCTTCTGAATAAGTAAAATGTAACTTTTTTCATTCAATTTCATGATTGATTTTCACTGCTGTTATCAATGACGTATTTTTGCGCCGATTTTAAAAATTTAAAACAATGCAACTTTCTTCAAACTTATCAAGATTCAGCGAATCGGAAACCATTAAAATGTCGGCTTTGGCGCGTGAATTAAAAGCACGTGGAATTAATGTAATTAATCTTAGTCTTGGCGAACCTGATTTTAATACGCCTGACCATATAAAAGAAGCCGCAAAAAAAGCGATTGATGAAAATTATAGTCATTATACGCCAGTTGCCGGCTATGCTGAGTTAAAGGAAGCTGTTTGTAAAAAATTAAAAAGAGACAACGGCCTTGAATATAAACCCAATCAAATCGTGGTGAGCACCGGTGCAAAGCAATGTATTGCGAATACTATGATGAGCATTTTAGACGATGATGATGAAATTATTATCCCGACTCCTTATTGGGTTTCCTATTCAGAAATAGCCAAATTATGCCGTGCAAAAATTGTATTTGTGAATGCCTCGCCGGAAAATAACTGGAAAATAACGCCGGACCAACTTGAAAAAGCCATTACGCCAAAGTCCAAGCTATTTATTTATTCATCTCCGTGCAATCCAACCGGCTCTGTTTATTCAAAAGAGGAATTGAAAGGCTTAGCCGAAGTGTTTGAAAAACACCCTGGCATTTTTATAATCAGCGATGAAATATATGAATATATTAATTATTCTCATTCCGAAGGACAATATGAAAGCATTGGCCAATTTCCAAATCTGAAAGACAGAGTGGTAATCATTAATGGGCTAAGTAAAGGTTTTGCTATGACAGGTTGGAGATTAGGATACACAGCCTCCTCAGTTGAAATTGCAAAAGCCAATGAAAAAATCCAGGGGCAGTTTACAAGCGGTACCAATTCTATCACACAGCGCGCAGCAATTACTGCGCTGGAAGCGCCATTAACGGCTTCCCTTGAGATGGTTAAAGAATTTACCCGTCGTAAACGACGTGTGATCGAACTATTAAAAGACATACCAAATGTAAAGTGCACAGAACCCCAGGGCGCCTTTTATGTGTTTCCTGATATCAGATATTATATTGGAAAAAGTTATAACAATGAAACCATCAATAATGCAGGCGACCTTTGCATGTATCTTTTAAACCACGCACATGTGTCCACTGTTTCCGGGGATGCTTTTGGTCAGCCTGGGTACATCAGGGTTTCATTTGCCAACAGCATGGAAAATATTGAAGAGGGATTCAAAAGAATCAAGGAGGGATTAGAAAAACTTACCTGATAATTTCAATTCAAAAGATAAGATATGAAAAAGATTTTGATAGCAGTAATTATTATTCTTCTGTTTTTAGCGGTATGGTTTTTATTTTTCAATAAAGGAGGCCAATCTGTTACTTCAACAAAATCTGAAACAAGTGTAGCGAAAAAACATTCATCTGAATTTGACGAGCAAATTTCATCGCTTATCAATTCTTATATGGCAATGAAGAATGCTTTTGTTGAGGCTGACACATCGGAAATCAAAAAGGAAACGGCCGGTTTTATAACTTCAGCCGACAGCCTGGATTTAAATGAACTACACCAAAAAGACTCTGCAATATTTATGGCCGTGCAACAAAATCTCAGTGATATAAAAGCGAATGCGACACCTATTTTGCAGGAAAGCGATATAACCGAAATGCGCCATGATTTTAGTATGATTTCTGAAAATTTATATCCATTTTTGAAAACAATTGGCTATGAAGGCGATAAATTATATTGGCAAAACTGCCCTATGGCATTTGGCGATGCCAAGCCTGGTAATTGGCTGAGCAATACTTCAGAAATCAATAATCCATACTTAGGCAAAAAAGACCCTACCTATAAGTCAAGCATGCTGCACTGCGGAGAAAATATGGATTCCCTTTATTTGAAATAGTGAGTGCATTTCAAACTTATACATGGATATCACGACACAAAGTCAAGCCCCGGTGTTGACTTACAGTAAATTGCGTTAAAGACGCATAATCGTCGGAAGAAGGAAATAAAAAAGTTGATTATTTGTTCTTTTACTGTTGGAATACCTTTATTTCCCCCTGCACAAAAGACCACGTAGTGAAACATTCGCCAATTCTTTCTAATCTTTACAGTCGCCTGATAACTGTACCGTAAAACCCATAATACTTATTGTAATGGTAAATTTATTGTTCGTATAGTTGAACCTGTGATCGGTGAAGACTCCTGACAAAAACTGGTTATGGGGTTCCGATTATAAAAGAAGGAGTAAAATGTCGAAGTAAAAAGGCCAGGTTGATCGCCTGGCCTTTTCTTTGATTCAACAAAACTTATTCATTATTTATTCAAATTAGTTATTTATTCAAATTAGGATTATTTAATTCTTCAGCCTGTGGAATAAGGAACGTTAACTTAGGATCATCATATTGGAATGAATCGCCTTTAAAAAATAAATGATTTGCGCCCCGTGTAATAGTGGCTTTGTCTCTTTTCATAACAAGATACGATTTACCCTCACCCCACAATTCGATACGGGTTTGTAAATTAATTTCATCCTTTAACTGTTGGCCGGATAGGTTGTCAATGTATGATACATCAGCAATTCTATCTGAAAGGTAGGAAGAAAGGGCCTGCCGGGCCACATCATCATGTCCCAAATAAGCCTCAGCTTCTGCGTACATTAAATAAAATTCATCAGACCTCATATACAAATAATCTGTGATAACCTGACGCTGACCACCAGGAATACGTCCCGGATCGTAAAACTTATTGATTGGCATGTAATCAAAATCACCTGGCGCATAACCATCATCTGCATACTGGGATTCAGCTCCTCCATTTGGAGGATCGAATTGTCCTTTTCGGATATCGTCCGTACGGATCTTATTATACAATCCTTCATCAATCGTTTTAGGATCTCCGGCCCACGCATAACTGTAAGTAAATAAATCTACCTGCCCCCACCATGAAATAAGATCAAGGTCCTGTGCAAGCGTCAAATCAACTCCCCACATCCAACTTGGCGTTGCCACATTGTTAAATCCGGCCTCATTCAGGTTTGTGCCATTATATACAACTTCACCGGCAGTTGTTTTCGGATAGGCGCTTTTAATATCTTCACAAAGGGTTGCCACCTCAGCCCAATCCTCCTGGGTACCTCTTGCTGCCAATACGTAAGCTAACAATCCTTTTGCAACGTTTTGATCAACCTGGTCTTTGCTGGTTCTCTGAAATCCATCCAAATAAGTAATAGCAGTCTGCAGATCAGAAATCATTAAATCCCAAACCTCTTTTGCGGTACTTTTTGGCTGATTTGCTTTTGTTGCATCAGAAGTGGTATAAATAGGTAAAATTTTGGCACTGCCATCCCCATAATCGGGTGCATACAATTGAGACAAATAAAAATAACCATAAGCCCGCATCGCTTTTGCTTGTCCCATAGATTGCTTAAGAGGTACAGTTTCAGGAACTGCATCTGTACCGCCTAAAATGTCTATAATTGCGTTTGCACCGAAAACCTGCCTGTAATAATATCTCCAGGGAATGTAATCTTCATTGCGGGTAAAATCAACGGTTGCCTGTAGCCGCGCCACCGGGGAATACCAGCCATAATTTAGTGCCGCCAGTACCATGTCTGAAGAAAGCATATCCGAATAAATATCGATTCCTTTTTGACCGAAATCATCGTGGCGGGTAGTACCACCTACACCCGTAGTGAACATAGTAGTATACAGACCTGAGATACTTCCATTCAATAATTTCGGATCTTGTTTTGATGCGTCTGCAAGTTGTTCCGGAGTAACAAAAGAAGTGGGTTCAGTTTTAAGAAAGTCCTTTTTACATCCGGACACGACTATCGCACCCAGAAGCGAGAACGGTATTATATATTTTAATTTCATATTGTTTTTTTTGAAAATTAGAATTTAGCATTGAGTCCGACAGAGATTGTTGACAAAGGCGAATAGCGATACATATCAGAAGCTCCGCTTTCCGCAGTAGAAGGATTGAATCCATTTCTTGCAGAGTGTAACCATAAATTGTCACCGGAAACAAAAACCGTGATTTGCTTGGCAACATTCTGGTTCTTCAACAGTTTTTCCGGTATTGAATAAGCCAGCCGAACGTTATTCAAAACCAGGTAACTCGCTTCTGTAATAAATCTTGAGGAAAGTGAGTTAACATTTGGATCTGCCTCGTTGGAAATCCTCGGAACATTAGTGATATCTCCTTCTTTTTGCCATCTTTTTCTAATATCTGTGCTCCAGTTATTTCCTCCAACCAGATCATTGTTCATTAAGGACGCATATGCATAATCATAAGAATAACCACCAACGCTATATAACAGCTGTGCACTTAAATTTAATCCTTTGAAGCCAGTATTCAGATTGAAAGCACCTCTGATTTTTGGAATTGCTGATTTTCCTATGTAATACTGCGTGGCTTGAGAATATACTTTCGTAATTCCTTGCAATAACGTTCCTTTTTTATCAGGATTTGATCCATAATATGCTTCGAGGTCTGAAACACCTTCCCCGGCATCATATGCTTTATTATTATTGTCATCATGATAATATACTGTCCAGGTACTTGTTCCATCGGTAGGGTCAACACCCGCAAAATTCCGAATATAAAAATCATAAATAGAATGCCCCTTTGACCAGCCGTAAGGAGATTGATTATCAATATTCTTTGGCTTACTGGTTGAAGGATCGATGGGCATAGTTGTAATTTCATTTGAAAAATGCTCTCCATTAACGCCCAAATCCAGGAAAAAATTGGCTTTTTTAATAAGGTGGGCGGTAAGATCGAATTCAATACCCTGATTTCTTAACTGGCCATCATTCACAGTGATCAAGGCATACCCGTTCGAAGGTCCGATTCTCCTGTCAAAAATCAGGTTATCCGTATTTTTAACATAGTAATCAACAGACCCAGTGAGGTAACTACCAAGTCTGAATTCCACGCCTGCCTGTGCCATTTTTGAGGTTTCCCAAGTAAGGTCAGGATTGCCTGGCACCGGGACTCCAAAAGAAGGGTTATCATTCAAATTCCCAATATCTATATGATCATAACCCGGATAATATCCTAACCCACTCTGATCACCTATCACCCCATAACTTGCCTTTAATTTAAGGTAATCCACCACATTCTGGTTTTGCATAAAATTCATTCTTGTCATCTCCCAACCTAATCCCACGGCCCCAAATGTTCCCCATGCATTCCCTGCTATAAAGCGGGACGAACCGTCTCTTCTAACAGTAGCGGATAAGTAATAGGTATTATTGTAATCGTAATTTAGCTGTGCAAAATAGCTTTCCAACTTATTTGTATTGGCGTAAGAAGAGGATGTTGGATTTTTCACGATAGCATTATCCAACTCCAAACTATAATTGCTTACCAGGTTATAACCCGACGCAGCTGATTCAGTCAATTTGTAATCTGTAGCTTCATGCGCTGCCAGCACTTCTACATTATGCCCATTAAAACGATGAGCATATCTCAGCATATTCAAAAGGCTGAGATTAAGCAACTCATCTTTTTGCTGATAAATGCTTCCGTTCTGGCCCGCAGCTGAACCGTAGAACTTATTTGTCAGTTCCCAATAATCCTGGTTATAATATTGTACACCCAGGCGATTTTGCAAAGACAGGTCTTTTGTAAAATTAATTGTGATTGAAGTATTACCCGTCAATTCATTTATTTTGGTGAGAAGCGTGTTATAATGAGCGTCGGCGATGGCGTTGGTTAAAGAACCAAACTTTCGTCCATTATTTCCATAATCATACTGATAACCACCAAAAATCGGGTCAGGAATTTTATTACCATCGGCATCTCTTTTGAATAAGGGGTAAATGGGCGGAATGTTATCTACAAACCAGAAAACGCTATTGGAGTTGCTTTCCTGGCCATTGTTGTTGGTAGTACCGTTTGAATAATTGATATTCATATCAGTCTTTAACCAGGATTTCACCTGGTGATTCAGATTTAAACGGGCTGTAAAACGTTTGAAATCGGAATTGATTGAGTACCCATTATCTTTCAAATACCCAAATGACGAATAATAATTTGTTTTTGAATCACCTCCTCCCATTTTAACGTTTACCTCAGTCCGGTTAGAGGGTTGAAACGCATAATCTTCCCATCTTTCCGGATTATATTTCCGGGATATTCCTACCTTTACTGTTCTTGTAGCAGGATCGATCAAATCCCCTCCGTTGGTTACTTTCCATATATTATTATTCGGACTAATACCGGCATCGGAGAAAAGGTTTTCGTTGGCATAACTTGTCGGATTAGGATCACCGGTTATTACTCCCTCGTTGTAAAGACCTTCCCAGGCCAATGCTATAAATTCTTCAGGCGAGGTAAGCACACTATACCGTGGTAATAATGATTTGTTACTTCCGTACTTTGCATCTACTTCGATAAAGGATTCCTTGCTCCGGCCATTTTTGGTCGTTATTACAATTACACCATTGGAACCATCCACCCCGTAAATGGCTGTGGCCGCAGCATCCTTTAGCACGGTAATTGAAGCAATGTCTGAAGGATTGATTGAACTCAGGGTACCACTATAAGCGACTCCGTCTACCACATACAAGGGATCTCTGTTTCCGTTCACTGAGCCAATTCCACGGATTCGAATAGTAGCTGAAGTTCCAGGCTGTCCGGATGTATTAATTACCTGAACACCCGCTATCTCACCGGCTAAGGCTTGCGAAACATTGGAGATGTCTTTTTTGTTCAATTGCTCACCGGAAACCACCTTGGCGGAACCGGTGAAAGCTTCTTTAGTTGATGTACTGTAACCGGTAACTACCACTTCGCTTAATTTTTGCGTACTTGAAACCATAGAAACATTCACCTCAGAACGGTCACCCACGTTCACGCTTTGCTCTTCAAATCCTATCCCGGTAAAAACGAGAGTAGCATTTGGATTTACATTTAATTTAAAATCCCCTTTTGCATCAGTGGCAGTTGCGATGCTCGATCCTTTCACTTGTACAGTGATGCCAATAAGAGGGCTTCCATCAGAAGAAGTAACGTGCCCTTCCACAACGTGGGTTTGTGCATTAGCTACTAATCCGCTGAAAATGAGCCCAATAAATACAATAAAAACGTTTTTCATACGAAAATTTTAGTTAAAAGTTTGCAATGTAGAAGGTAAATTCATAAAATCAAAACAATGTTAATAAATAATGTTAGTAAAGTCTTAGGACAATGTAGTACTCCAATTTGCTGCTTGGGTTTGAAGATTCATGAGTTATTTATGTCTATCTTAAATGGCGTCAATTTAAAGCTAAACCGGAAGGCTGCCTTTGACGGCCTTCCGGAATTAAGAAAACTGATTTTCTACTTTCAACCCTTTTTAAAGGGTTTCAAAACATATTTTTTGGATAGTATAAACGCTTTTAAAATTTTATTATTATTTATCCCACCAAAGTTTACTGGTAAGTGTTCTTCCCGTAGGTGTCTTATTATTGTACTTTATTTCCCCACTGGGATAAATTAAAGCTCTGGGAATTACTCCTCCGGTAACATTCCCGCTTGCACCAGTTAGATTGGGTATCCCGGTTCTTCTCCAGTCGGTCCATGACTCGGCCCTTAAAAATAATGCAATATATTTCTGAATCATTATATCATTAAGGGTAATGTTTGATGCGGTTTTTGCAACTGTTGAGGCATAGCCACTATTGCCTACTGTATAATTTAAATTGGCTTCCACGGCCGAATTATATGCTGCCGCTGCTGCATCTTTGTTGCCTTTCTGAAATTGCGCCTCAGCCTCAATAAACTTTAGCTCATAAAAAGTCATTAATGGAACCGGAGAATTTGCAGCACCATAAAAGTCGCCAAGCAGGGTTGGATTTGCTGGATTGTAATAAACATCAAACCTGGGATCCCCCGCATTTTTTAATAAGGTCTGCAAATAGCCACCATAAGTAATATCTCCTCTTTGATCGTTAAATTGAAATGTTGGATTTGATGAGTTAACACTTGAACCGCTAAAAGGCACGATAGCATTATCAGCATTGCTTGTGAAAGCCTTAGGAATTTCATTAATTGCAGAATCATAATAAGCAGCGTTAACTTTTACCAAATGAATAAAACAGCGGGCCTTTAAGGCGTGCGCCAGTTTTTCCCACTTAGCCATATCTCCGGAATAAATGTAATCGTCGCTTCCCGGCACCGAAGCGCCATCATCGCCCCCCTCAATTTCGGTGATACTGGAATTTAGTAAAGTAAAAATTTGCTGGTAAATAGATTCCTGAGAATCGAATGACGCGTTTTTGCTCTCATTCCCTTTAAAAGCCTCCGTATAAGGAATATCACCCCAAAGATCTGTTGCTCTCTGTAAGAAATTTGCCATTAAAATTTGGCCCACAGCATGATAATAATGTTGATTCAGGGAACTTGATATTTTGATTAAATCATAGTCATTATTCATCAAACCGGAATAAAATCCAAAGCTCCACATATTGTCTACGTCATCAGGAGAAATGTTATAAATGCCCGCGGAAAAGGATTGATTTGCATCCCCAGTTACCTGCTGCATAAAAATAGAAGGAAATCTGGATTCATCGCCTCCATATTCATACCCTGAAGCAAGTATAATGGGCGCAAGCATTAATGAGGGCGTAGGATCTTTAAGTTGGGTAGGATCATCGTTTATATCGTCATAAAAAAACTTCTTTGTACACGAAGACATAATAACAACCGCTAATAAGAGCGATGCTATATATAGTTTATGATTAAAATATTTCATTGTTGTTTTTTTTTAATTTGCCAGTAAATTACCTGGTTGAATATGATTATAACTTTATTTTCAGGGTCAATCCCATTGACATCGTGCCGGGCATGTTAAAATAATCTATGCCCTGTGCGCTGGTGGCACCTGTAAGGCTCGTTTCAGGGTCAATTCCCTTATAAGGAGTCCATACGATCACATTTCTAATAAAGGCCCCTAAGGATGCGCCTTTTATAAAACTTTTTTTAGTAATTAGCGATGAAATATCGTATGAAAGACTGGCTTCTCTTAATTTGATATAAGAAGCATCTTCAATAAAAGCTTCATTCAAATTACCGAATCCACCACCATTTCCCAAATACCAATCTTCACTTAAGGGCACAGTGTTAGTATTGATAGCCCCAGCACCCGCTACTTCGTTCCCACTGGCATCGTTGTGCACAAGTTCGCCTGCGTCATTCAGATGTCCCAATACACCCTTAAACAAATACATATCTCCCCTGTTATTTGTATTATCCGATGTGCCTATGGCAGTCAATGACCCCCTGGTACCATCCCACATCTTTCCACCATGTTTCCAGTCTAACAAAGCATATAACGAGAATCCCCTGAAATTAAATGTATTCCCAAAGCCCAGAAGGAATTTGGGATTTGTATTGCCGAGAAATTCTTGTACCGCAGGTGCTATTGGATAATATTGAGCATCACCAGGCCTGTCTTCGACGACTATATTCCCATTATTATCACGCTCATATCCAAAACCGAAAATGGAGGCCGCGCCATAGCCCGCTATCTGTGCAATTGTGGTTCCGGTAAACCCATTCAAGGTAATTTGAGACACACCATCAGCTAATTTCAATATCTTATTTTTATAATGGCTGAAATTTATAAAAGCATCCCATCTAAAGTCTCCAGATTGTATAGGTGTGCCGGTCAATTGCAACTCTATACCTTTTGTTTCGATTGAACCAGAATTGATTACCTGAGAAAGATAGCCGGTACTTGAGGCGAGAGGTGCACTAACAATGAGATCCTGTCCTTTTGAATAATAACCCGTTACATCTAAACCTAATCTGTTTTGAAAAAATTTCAAGTCCAACCCTGCCTCAAAAGAAGTTGTTTTTTCTGGCTTTAAATCAGGGTTGCCGAGCGTAGTTACCCTTCCAAAACCGGGTAAACCATCGTTGGGATAAGTTATACCGGAAGTATAGCCATCCGCAAAGGTTGATTTTGTATAATACCCGTTCAATGCAAATGCCGGTGCATCTTTGCCCACCTGTGCTGCAGAGAGCCTAAGCTTACCAAAATTGAGCACCTTTCCATCTTGCAACCCTCCCAATTTTGTAAATACAAAACCTAAGTTAGCTGAAGGGTAAAAGAAGGAATTTTTCCCCCGCGGCAGCGTGGATGACCAGTCGTTTCTTCCGGTTATTTCAAGAAACAATATAGATTCAAAGTTCAAATTTAGATCGAAATAAGCAGAAGCTCTTCTGTACGGAGTGACGAAGTTTGACGACTTTACTACGGTCGCATTATCCATATTGTTATAATCGGAAGCCACCAGACCATCACCCTGAGTATATATTTCATCTAAATTATTTGCGTAAAAGTTGTTTCCAATTTTACCGTCAAATTTAAGATTCCCCGACAATTCCTTTGAATAAGCCAAAATGAGATCCGAATTTAAGCTAGTATAAGTATACCTGTCATAAAAAATCCGCCCATCTGAATAGGCGCTCGATCCTATATCATAATATTGTTTGCGGTTATCCTGATAGGTGTCGGTTCCTAACCGGTAAAGAGCGCTAAATCCCGCACCTATATTGTAATCCAATTGAACATTACCAATTATTCTGTTCAAATCTGTGGTGTATGGAGTTTTATTGAGCGTCCAATATGGATTATCATAAATTCCTAACTTGCCATTAAATCTATAAGATCTTTGAAGTCCAGCATACTCACTGCCAATAGGAAACAGATACGCTTTTGGGTCTTTGGCATCTGTAGCTCCGTTTGAATTGTCAAAATCAATAGGCGTTCTGGTTAGCCCAAGCATAATCCCTGAGGTATTACTGCCGTTTTGAGGTTGAGTACTATTGCTCCTGGTATAGTTTAGATTGGTAGAAACTTTAAACTTTTCTGACAGATTCAAAGAGCCGGCAAAGTTCACAGAGTTCCGTTCAAAGTATTGAGTAGGAACAATTGATTTTTGATAAAGGTTGGTGTAACCTACTCTATAAGTTGCAAGATTATTACCTCCGGAAAAAGAAATGGAGTTGGTGAAAGATGGGGCAGTTCTGAAAAAATTCTTCATGTTATCATAAGGAACAAATGGAATTTTCCCTTTTGAATCGGACTTTCCAACCAATGTGCCATGAACGTCAAAGTCGTTAGCAACGCCTGTCCATAATAGTGTATCAGCCTTGGCTCCCCAGGAATATCTGTTGGAGGAAGGGTAGGTACCGATGGCACCACCGGAACCTTTTATCCATTGGTTTTGTAGTCCCGGATACCTGTTAACCTTGTCAAAAGCAACAGAAGAGCTAAAATCTACCTGAATTTTACCGGCTTTGCCGCTTTTAGTAGTAATGATGATAGCACCATTAGCGGCACCAATACCATATAGCGCAGCAGCAGCAGGCCCCTTAAGGACTGTGATGCTTTCTATATCATCGGGATTAACATCAGCGCCCCGATTGGTATTTGTTGCTCCAAACAGAACGTTATTTGTACCATCGGAAGGGTCACCGGAATAATTTTGCCCATTATCTATAGGAACGCCGTCAATTACAAATAAGGGTTGATTATCACCCGTGATTGAATTGGCGCCCCTAAGCTGAATATAAGCTGATCCGCCTGGTGTCCCCGTGGACGACGTAATCTGAACGCCGGCGATTTTACCGGAAAGCGCCTTGATAGCATCTGTTTGCCCAGCTTTTTCTATAGCATCGGCATTAATAGTCTGTGCAGCATATCCTAAATCATTTTGATTACGTCTTACGCCTAATGCCGTCACCACCACTTCATTCAGTCTTCTCGTATCCGTTTGTAAGGTTACATTGATGCTCGTACGATTTCCAATTTTAACACTTTGTTCTTCAAAACCTATCCCGGTGAAGACAAGTGTGGCATTTGGATTTACATTTAATTTGAAATCCCCGTTTGAATCAGTGGCCGTTGCTGTAACAGATCCTTTCACTTGTACAGTGATCCCGACTAAGGGGTTTCCGTCAGAAGAAGTAACATGCCCTTCCACAACTTGACTTTGTGCCTTAGCGACCAATCCGTTGAAGATGAGCCCAATAAATAATAAAAAAATGTTTTTCATACACAGGGGGTTTATTAAAAGTTTGCAATGTAGAAACAACCTAAAAAACACAAAACCGGGTTAATAAATAAACATTAACGAAATATGACAAGGTAATCTCCAAATTTGCTGCTTTGAATCTGAAGATTCCTCAAAAAAAGCTGAACGTAACTGAAAAATCGACCTTAAAGTTATATCAGGTATTAAAAACTATAATTGACCAAAAAAAGCGGGGCTGCCTTTTGAGGCAGCCCCGATAGTAGTATTTAAACAAATTTGGCTAATTTTTATTTTGCCCACCACAATTTGGCAAACATGGAATTGTCCTCGCCGCCTGCTGTATATTTTGCAGCAGCAGCTTTTTCGTTTGTTGGGTTCAGATTAATCTCATCAGTTCCATATGGGAATCTTCCCGGTATACCGGTTGACGTCCCGGGAGCAGGTGTTAATTCCGGAAGACCTGTCTTTCTCCAGATTGCCCATGCCTGCTTACCGTCAGGATAAAATGCTATATATCTCTGCAGAATTATTTTTTGCTTGATTTGATCTGCAGATCCGCCAGCTAATGAAACTTCAGGTTTTGCCATATAACTATTAAATGAAGCATCAGTATACACATCCCATTGTTTCCAGGAAGCTTCTATGCCTTTAGAATAGTCCGTAGTTACATCTTCGGAGGTCCAGCCATAAGATGCTGCCTCGGCCCTGGCTAACCAAATATGTGCCGCAGTAATCAGAAACATAGGAGACTGATCATTATTGTAATAATCCGAACTCATTACAAAGGCCCATCCTGGGTGGCCGTCTGACCAATTGGTTGCATCATCTCGGGATAACCCATAAGGAAAACCGATTTCTGTGGAAGCAAACATTTTAAGACGCGCATCGCCCATAGACTTTAATTTATTTACAAAAAATTCAGAGGGAGAAATGTCTTTTCTTTGAATTACATTATAGTATTCATAAAAAGGATTAGGAAAGGATCCACCAGGATAATGTAATTCAGCATTCTCAGAATTGTCTTCAATAACACCGGAGTTTAATGCATCGTTGAATTCAGTTTTTCCTGTGCTTGCATCTACCACTGACATTCTAAGTGATATTAGGAGGCGTAATGAATTCGCAAATTTTACCCAGCCCGCTTTATTTCCGGAAAATAGAAGATCGCCCTTAGGCATATCTCCATCATCAAATTGTGTTGAAGCCTCTTTCAATTCTTTTAATAAATCCGCATAAACATCCTTTTGAGGGGTGTACGGCAAATTAGGATCGCCTTGCAGGGTTCCGGTATATGGAATATCTCCGTATTGATCTGTGATCATCCAGAATAAATACGCTTTCAGGATGCGAGCTACTGCAATTTGGTTTGCATTCGAGCCGAATTTGGCTGCTACGTCTTTCGTCGCATCATTTGAATTGTAATTGATGATAGTCTGAAGATCCATTAAATTGGCCCGCGGTAACCCATAATTATCACTGGTATTAGTACTGGTACCGGCGTAATAAATTGTCCAATTATAATTTACAGGCAGATATTGTGATTCCTCTGTGTATTGTGTCTGGGAAAAGTATTGCGCATACATAGCAGGCACAGAAGTATTGCGGTAATAATTTCCATCAAATATCCAGTTACCTAACCCGGAAGTCACATTTGTCAGCAACGCTGAAGGTACAGGAGTGATTGGTTTTCCCGGGTCAAGATTGATGTTTCCAAAATCGCCCAGTTGCTTTTGGCAGCCCATGCCTATCCAAATTAATAGGCAAAGAACAAAAGGTTGTTTAAAATTTATTTTACTTTTCATAATATTTTTCAATTTTAGGTCTTCTTAAAAATTAAGTTTCAGTTCAAATCCAAGTGAACGTGTACCGGGATATTGCGCATTAGAACCGGCAGTCACAGAAACTTCTGAAGGATCGAAATTTTTATCCTTATTATAAATCAACCATGGATTGCGCGCAACAACCGAAACTACAGCGCCATTTAGCCAATTCGCTCCCCACTTTTTCACGGGCAACTGGTATCCAAGGCTTATTTCTCTTAACTTAACATAAGTAAGATCATGTATATATCTTTCTGCTGAAGCTTGCAGAAAACTGTGAAAGTATCTTTGCCCTTCCATATAAAAATCAACTGGTTTGCCATCAGCAGCATCAATGCCTTTGATATGAACTCCTCCTCCATCTGCCACCGCATCTCTCACGTTCTTTCCTCTGTCATTTGTGGCAGCAGTGGTGGCCAGTAAACCGGAATATTCACCCCAGTTTTCATCAAGAGAAAAATATTTACCTCCTACCTGATAATCCACACTGAAATTGAAAACGAAATCTTTGTAAGTTAAGCTGTTAATAATTCCTCCATTTACTTTTGGAACTATTGATCCCCAATGCTTTGTAGGATCCAAAATATGGGTTGCCCTTGTGGGATTTCCGTTAGCATCTTTTGTTATCTTATACAGATATTGACCGGTTGCTGAGTCTCTTTTTGCGCCGCCTCCAATCAACTGGCCCCAATCTTTGCCTTTTTCCTGGTAAGCCTGTAAAGCAAAATAAGCGCTGGTAAAGGAAACCTGGCCAGCCATTGGAATACGCTGTTGGTCACCAAATAAATTCAATACTTTATTATGTAATAAATAAGAGAATGTGGCATTGATATTCCATGAAAAATCTCTGGAAGATATTGGGTTGGCATTGACTTCAAACTCAAGCCCTGTTCTTTCAATGCTGGCCGCATTTACTACTTTGGAGGTAAATCCGCTTATTCCATCAATAGTTACAGAGATAGGAGCCTTATCATTCAGTTCGTGATAAAAAGTAGCTTTTAAGCCATAACGGTTATTGACGAACCTTAAATCAAAACCGGCTTCATAGGTTGTGATTAAAGAACCTTTAAGATTTGGATCGGGCAAACTATTAGGAGTTTCGATCAGGAAATTTCCGTTCCAGGAAAATTGGTTAAGGTTATAAGCCAGGTTATTTTGATAAATGCCCAAGGCAAGGGGCTTTTTACCCCAACTTCCGAATACTTTTCCAAAACTCAACCAGGAAATGCCGGGACCAGTTAATTCACTGAATATAAATGACACGCCTGCTGATGGAGAAAGTAAGCTATTATGAGCGGCCGGCAAGGTAGAATACCAGTCGTTTCTAACAGTCAGGTTAAGATTGATTAGTTTATTGTAGCCAAAATCACCTGAAGCAAATAAAGAGTTTGTTTCTGATTTTTCGCGAACATTACTCAACGACGGTTGCGCCTTTGAATTGGTAATTGCATACAAATCATCGATGTTTAAGCCTTGTTGGGTGGCCATTATCATGCTCATATAATTGGTGGTATTTTTATTTGCACCTCCAAGTACAGACACATCAAAGTCACCAAACTTTTGTTGATAATTGGCAAGTAGTTCATAGTTGTATTCCTGGTAGTCAGTTTCCTCAGGTTGGTAACCAGCCAAAATACCGGTTTGATTAGCACTGTGTTCAACAATTGACTTTGTAATATAAGAATTCCTTGTCGTCAATTGATTCTTCCGGACTGTGGCGCGGATGTTGAAATTATTATTCAGTTTATAAGTTAAATGTATATCACCGAATAATCTGTTTCTATAACGGGCATAATCCACGTTGGCAAAATAAGAATACGGATTATACCAAAAATTACCCGGCCAGAAACTGCTCGGATCTGCAGGATCGTACGAATTTGGATTGCTCGTAAAATTCCAACTGGCCAGAGTTCCTATTGGAGAAAGGAAATTTTTAAATTCTCTTTCGATTCCCATGTCAAGATCGCGGTGGAACCATTGGTTAAATGAACCGCTGGAAAAATTGCTATAGTCATCATTAAACTCACCATTGATATTCTGTGTATTGAAAGTAAGATTAGCGCCGGCGTTAAAATGAGGATTTAAATCGTAAGAAACACTGGTAAAAAAGTTGTTTTTTGAAGAATTTGAATTTGGCAACATACCCTTAATGCTTTGATTAGAATATGATAGCCGGAAATTATAATTATCTCCACCTTTACTGAATGCAATATTGGAATTTGTAGTAACTCCCGTATTGTAAAAATCACGAACGTTATTAGGTTGAGGGGTTAGCTTCGCTGTTTTGAAAGAGTATTTTGTACCGGGAAACCAGGCATACCATGGAATGTATTCCTGCCCTTCCATTTTCGGGCCCCAACTGGCATCATCTGTGTAATCAGGATACCCCTTTCCGTCCAGTGCCTTCCATTCTTCGGGCATTCCGTCCTGCCAGTGAAAGGTGATCAGGTTGGCGGAAGCACCACCAGAATACAGATTTTGATACTGTGGCAGAATGTACACCTTGTCAAAAGTTACGCTTTGGTTCACTTGAATTCCCACACCCTTTTGTACCCCCTTTTTGGTAGTCATCACGATAGCTCCGTTGGAAGCTGTACCACCAAAAAGTGCTGTGGCATTCGCCCCTTTCAATACGGTTACGGTTGCGATGTCGTCAGGATTGATATCAAATGAATTAACAACGGTACCATCCACAACAAAAATCGGCCCTACATCGCTCAGAGACTGACCACCGCGTATCCGCATAAAGCCCTCGCCAGACGTATTTAATTTCATCGGGGATTGGCCACGGAATTGAACCCCGGCCACTTTCCCTGCAAGAGCATCATTTATATTAGAATGAGGAATTACGTCTAATTGCTCCTGGCTAATGACCTGGTAGCTGTTGGACGTGGTTCTTTCATCCTTTTTGATTCCAAATGCACCGGTCACCACCACTTCCTGTAAAGAAACCTGGTCGGTTTGAAGTTGAACATCTAAAAAATTGCCGCTACCAACTGTGACTTCAGCTGGTTTCATACCAGTCGCAGATACCTTTAGCTTATTGCCTGGACTGGCCTTTAAAATAAATTTCCCATTTGCATCGGATGCCACACCAGTGTTGGTGCTTTCAATGACTACCGTAGCGAATGGGACTGGATTACCATTTTGGTCCGTAACTTTTCCGGAAATGGTCTTTTCCTGGGCAGATGCCAATACTCCGCTGAGCATCAGCACTGCAAAGAGTGCAAGAAATTTTCTCATGTGTATATATTAAAATTAAAGTTGCAACGTTGGTCTTTCTCTTAGCCTAGATAAGTTTTTTAATGAAAACTTTAGGTTTGGCAAAACCGGTTAACACATCTATGACAACTTTAACATTCCTTTCGCTGCATTAGCTTTTAAAAAAATTAAAAATCAAAAGATTTACGGGCAAATTTTTAACGCAACCGACGGATACTCAGCTTTTAGATAAGAATTATCTAACTAAAGAATAATGTGTTAAACAGATGTTAAAGACGTTTGCGTTTGATTGCCACAGAGATGAATTCGGATTTTTTTGAATAACCGCAACAATTTTTGCATGGTTATTTTTATATATAAAAGCAATTCACAAATAAAAAAGTACTTATTTATTGATTTACTGATAAATTATTTCAGCAAGCTTCTGGATTTAATTTCATCGAGGGAAATTTGATTTCTTAATTCATCCAGGGTATCAAATTTTTCTTCTTTTCTTAGATAATATTTTACATACACACGGACAATTCTTCCATAGATATCGCTATCAAAATCGAAAATATTTACTTCAATAGTGCGCGTGTTGTCTTCAATTGTCGGCCTTATACCGATACTCATCATTCCATTGTGCGATGACTTGGGCACAAACGCTTTGCCCTCGTTTTGAGAATAATCGCCCAGCTCAAGACTTATAGCATATATCCCGTTTTCAGGAATCAGCTTATTCTTATCTTCAATTTCCAGGTTTGCAGTGGGATACCCAATTGTGCGGCCCAGCTTGTTTCCGTCCACCACTTTTCCCTCAAAAAAATAATCATAGCCGAGGCATTCTTTGGCTGTTTCCAAATCACCTTTTTGAAGAGAAGCCCGGATTTTAGTGGAGCTGATAGTAATGTGGTTCAGAACATGTTCGGGAATTTCTTTTACTACATAGTGAAATTCCTGCTGATATTTTTCTAATAACTTATAATCCCCGATGCGGTTATTTCCAAAGCGATGATCATATCCTATTATGATTGTTTTGGGTGTGAATCTTTTCACCAAAAAATCCGAAATATATTCTTCTGCAGTTTGATTAGAAAATTCCAGTGTAAAGGGAACCACTACCAAATGATCAACGTTTTCCCTGCCAATAAGTTCTATTTTTTCAGGAAGCGTAGTTAGCAATTGAATTGACGGCCGGTTTTGATTTTGGTTGAGCACCATTCTTGGATGTGGATAAAAAGTGATGATGACAGATTCGCCATCATTAATTTGAGCTTCCTTTTTTAACTGGTGAATTACCTGCAGGTGGCCGGTATGAACGCCATCAAAAGTACCAATAGTAACTGCAGGGTTCTTAAAAGCAGGCAAATTATTTATATCTCTGTGCACTTCCATAAGACAATCGCAAGTTAATCGATAATTAAATAATTTGAGATGGATAATTCAATGTTCAATCATACTTTTGAAAAATTGGAAATGAAAAAATCAGAAACTTGGAACTTCGAACCAGAAATTTGCACTTAACAAAGCACTAAAAATTACGAACTAAAATATGTCTTTATATTCCCAACGTGGTGTTTCCGCTCAAAAAGAAGAAGTTCATGCGGCAGTAAAAAACCTTGATCAGGGGCTTTTTCCAAATGCGTTTTGCAAAATTTATGCTGATTATCTTGGCAGCGACGATGATTTCATCAATATGATGCACGCCGACGGCGCCGGCACAAAAAGCATTCTTGCTTATTTGTATTGGAAGGAAACCGGTGACATTTCTGTATGGAAAGGAATCGCCCAGGATGCAGTGGTGATGAATCTTGACGATCTTTTGTGTGTAGGAATTTATGACAACATAATTTTTAATTCTACCATCGACCGCAATAAAAATTTAATCCCGGGTGAAGTGTTGGAACAGGTTATTAATGGCACACAGGAATTTTTTGATTTGATGAAAACGTTTGGCGTTAACATTCATTACCTCGGCGGAGAAACCGCAGACGTAGGCGATATAGTAAGAACAATTGCAGTAAATGGAACCATGACCGCCCGTTGGCCAAAATCAAAAATTATTTCGAATGAAAAGATAAAAGCTGGAAATGTAATTGTAGGTCTTGCTTCTTTTGGAAAAGCTACTTATGAAAAAAATTACAACAGTGGTATTGGAAGTAACGGGCTAACTTCTGCGCGGCACGATATTCTCAATAAATATTACGCGGAAAATTATAAAGAGAGCTATGATAATTCTTTACAGGATGAAGTGGTTTACATTGGCAGCCATCGCATCGGTGAGATAAAAGAAATTCTTTCTCCGACGCGGACTTATGCGCCGTTAATAAAAAAGATTCTTGAAAGTAATTTTGAAAAAATTTACGGCCTCATCCATTGCAGCGGTGGCGGACAAACAAAATGTTTAAAATATATTCCTGAAAATGTACGGGTAATAAAAGACAATTTATTTATGCCGCCGGAAATTTTCAAGAAAATCAAGGAAGCCAGCAAGGCTGACAATCGTGAAATGTACCAGGTGTTTAATATGGGTTGCCGGCTGGAGATTTATACAGATGAAAATTTTGCTGAAAAAGCCATTTCACTGGCATCAGAATTTAATATTGATGCACAAATTATCGGGCGGGTAGAAGCGAGTGAAAAGAAAGAATTGATAATTGAGGCAGATGGAGAAAAGTTATTGTTTTAAGTGCCAGACACTAAATTTCCTACTTTGATTTATCAGTGGGTACTACAAATAATTTACTTCCTTTTGCAGCACGTTATCGTTCAATGCAAAGGTTAGCGGCTGGACAAAGCACGGTGGTCATCCTGTATAAAAATCATCCGATCATCCACGCTTTGAACTTTTGTAGTTGACTTATTTTCAGCTTCTGGTTTCTTCACTTCTTTTGGTTGTTGCAGCGTTACCGGCTGCAATCTATACGCGGCGACCGGTTTGCCATTTTGCGAAGCAGGAATCCATTTGGGGCCGTTTTTAATTGCGTCAACAGAAACCTTTGCCAATTCTGATCCCTTCATGGTTGTTGCTATTACCTCACTTATGCTTCCATCTACATTTACAATAAACCGGATCACACAGGTGCCGTAATCTCTATTTGTAAATTTATAAATGCTATCTCTGATTGCTTTTGAAATATATTGTATCCAGGCTTGCAAGCCACCGGGAAAAGATGCTTCTACTTCTACTTTGGTAAAAATTTTATTAGGTATTGTATCTTTTAAAGACATGCTCGACAAATTCTTTTTTGTTTTCACCTTGATGACATCCCGACGCGGCATTCCATATTTCACAGCAGAACTATCATCCTTAAGAATGGTAATGGATTCTATGTTGCCCGGTTCAATTTTTTCTAAATCTTCTCGTGTGGATTTTTTGCCGTCTATAATGACAGACGTATTTTCAGGGATATTATATTTGGTATTGATTTCGATTGCTCCGCCCTTCGCTTTTTCTCCATATTTTTTTATAGCAGCTTCTCCCTTTAATACATTTATGGACCGGATACTGTTTGGAGCAATGCTCTTTGTTTCTTTGTTAGGAATCTCTTTCCCATCTTTAATTATCAATACATCATCCGGAACGCTGGCAATAGTTTTCGAATCTGTTCGAGCGAAATTTACGCTTGCAGTCTTCCGTTTAGTTTGTATCTCAATCACTCCGCTCTTTCCCCTTTCTCCATATTTCTTTATGGCACTCGCATCTTTCAACACATCAATTGATTTGATAGTTTCCTGAGAAATATTTTCCATTTCACTTTTTGAAATTTCTTTTCCATCAGCAAATATCAAAGTGCCTGCCGGAATGCTGTCTTTTATAACAGCCTTTTCAGATAAAGTTTCACTCTCATTATTTTCTTGAGCGGAAGCATACACATTAATCGCAGTCAAAATATCTTTTGCAATTTTTTCCTGGTTCGCATCTTTACTTATAAATGCAACATCATTTAAATTGGTCATGTAGCCACATTCCACAAGCGCAGCCGGGCAAGAGTTTGAATCAACGACAAACACTCCCAATCCATTGCTTCGGATTTCAATTTTGTTGTTTGTTTTATATGTTGCTTTAAGCTCATTAATTATTGCTGAGGCAAGTACCTGATTTTTCTCCGTATTATTCCTGTCAATCAAAACAGAAAAACCATTTAATTCTTCGTTTACTGCTCCATTCACATGGATGGAAACAAACAAATCGGCGTGATGGTCTTTTGCAAAATGAACTCTGTCTTTTACAGAAATACTTTGATCATTATCCCTGGAAAGCAAAATATTTATATGCTCGTTTGAGTTTAGTGCCGCAATTTTTTTTGCTATCGAAAGTGTAATATCCTTTTCTTTCAAACCGCTCGCAGAATGGGCGCCGTTATCATCTCCGCCATGCCCCGCATCTATTACAACGGTGATTGTCTTTCCATTGTAAGAATTTGAAGTGAAAGAATTTACTTTTAAAGTAAAAGCAAAAAAAACAATGGCTGCCAATGGCAAAACGAGCAAGCGGCTATAGTAGCTTACTTTCGGATTTTTATTTTTTGTGAGCACCATAATTCTTCTTTTTAAGGGTGA
Organism: Ginsengibacter sp.; assembly: GCA_051954975.1. Taxonomy (GTDB): domain Bacteria; phylum Bacteroidota; class Bacteroidia; order Chitinophagales; family Chitinophagaceae; genus Ginsengibacter. The sequence goes on from JBQCHE010000008.1 coordinate 235,829, forward strand.
ATAAAAAAAGCGGTTACCAACAGAAAAATTTTGTCCGGGATAAACGGTTTGCAATATCATTTCTGCGAAAGCGTTGATATCACTGTCCTCCAGCGCTTCTTTGTCGGCAATAAATTCATGAATCATGTACAATTCTTTTCGCATCAGCCAAAAGATTGGATTGATCCAGAAAAAGATTAAAACAAGATTCATAAAAATTTTGTCGTAGGAATGTTTCTCTTTTACATGTGCTATTTCATGATTAAAAATCTGTTGGCCTGACCTGGAATGAAGATCAATCGCATTGTTCCAAAATATCGATTTGAAAAATGAAAACGGTGTTCCTTTTGCGTCCGTGCTGATGAAACTGATGTCTTCAATTTTTGTTGCAGGATATTTTTTCTTAAGTCGTTTTATCTTATATAATGAAATAAAAAAGATGAGTAAGAAAATTACTGAAACCAACAGATATGAGGCCTCCAGAAGATTTTCAGTATCGATTTGAAAACTGCTGTTTTTGCTGTATTCAATCACGGCTTCATCGCCATAACTGATGGTCTGCAGCATTTGAACTACGGTTCCTTCTTCCTTATCACTTTGAAAAATATTAATTCTTATCACCGGCGCAATCAAAGAAATTACTACCGCAGCCAACAAATAAAACCTGTTCCAGCGATGAAAGGCCTTGTTCCGTAAGGCAAGAAAATAATAACCACATAAGATGCCGGAACAAATGATCACTTTTAATAAATACCATGCAAGCGTTATCATGGATAAATGTTTTTAAGGTCGGAACCGAAGGCCAGACCGGTTAATTTATATTTTTTATCGCAACTTGGCTGCGGCGCTAACAGCTATTTTCTTTTTTTCAATTTCTTCACCAGCATTTCCAACTCTTCAATGCTGAGGTTATTTTCCTTCACCATCGATGAAACGATGTTGCTGAACGAGCCTTCATAATATTTTTTCACCAGCGATTTTACCCTTCCTTTTGAATAAACCTCTTTATTAACCAAGGGGTAATAGGCATGCATTCTTCCGAAAATTTCGATGCCAACGAATTCCTTTTCAATCAAAATCTTCAGAATAGTAGCCACCGTATTTTGATGCGGTTTAGGCTCGGGCATTTCGGCAACGATTTCTCTCAAAAACGACTTACCTTTTTTCCAAAGCACCTGCATTACTTGTTCTTCTGCTTTTGTTAACGTCTTCATTCTATAAAAATTTGCTTTCTGAGAACAAATATAAACTAATATTTTAGTTAATAAACTATTTTTTTAGTTTTCATAAAAAAAATTTGCCTGTGGCAGTTAAACAGGCTGAAATATAAACCGGCATTAATTGTTCGTTTACTTTGAAAGAAAAACAGGAATGGATTTTTAACACAGGAATAATATTTCCTTCACAAAAAATATAATTATACATTTAACTTTACGCCAATTAAAGTATTTTTAACGAGATAGCATCAACATGCAAGACGCAATTGTAGAATTAAAAAATGTAAATATCTATCAGGGTGATTCGCTCATTTTAAGCGATGTAAACATCACGGTAAACCGCGGAGAGTTTGTTTATCTTGTTGGAAAAACCGGCACCGGCAAATCGAGCCTTTTGAAAACTCTATATGGCGATCTTGATTTTCGCGAAGGCTCCGGAATGGTCGTTGGATTTGACCTTAATAATTTAGACTGGCGGAAAATTCCTTATCTGCGGCGTAACCTGGGCGTGGTTTTCCAGGATTTTCAATTGCTTACAGACCGAAATGTAAATCACAATCTCAAATTTGTTTTAAGAGCCACAGGTTGGAAAGACGATAAATTAATGGATGAAAAAATAGCTGATGTGCTTGATAAAGTAGGGCTGAAAACCAAGGGTTTTAAGATGCCTTTCGAGCTCAGCGGCGGCGAGCAACAACGAATCGGCATCGCCCGCGCACTTTTGAATTCTCCCAAATTATTATTAGCCGACGAGCCCACAGGGAACCTTGATCCCGAAACTTCTGATGAAGTTATGCAACTGCTTTTCAGCATTTGCAAAGATTATGGAACGGCAATTATAATGGCCACCCACGATTATCCCGTAATTCATAAATTTCCTGCAAGAACAATGAAAACGGAACGCGGAAAAGTTTACGACAACGCATCTATAGCCACTTTATAAGCTGACGGGCATTTTCTTTGTTGTCATATATTTTAGCAAGAATATTTTTTCTATTGTCTATTTCATTTTGAGAAAAAGAAAGGTCAAACATTCCATTGATTTTTGTAAGATACTCTTTCCCTGTTTCTGCCAGATGGCAAAGATTTTCGAGGCCGGTACCTCTTACGGATGCCTCGTTTGTGACAATAAATCTACCATTGAATAACGCATTTAATAATTTTATTTTTATTCCTGTTACATTCAAAGAAGGCAATAAATGAATGTGCGCCTTCTTAATTAATTCCTGCATTTCAGACTGCGACGGATTTTCCTTCAACTCAACATTTTTATTTTGCGAAATTTTATTTTTCAGATTAGTGGAAGCATTCTTGCCGGCAATTATGAAAGGTATCCGGGTTTCAGCAAATACATTTTCTAAAAGCCACAAAGCCGCTTTTTCATTTTCGGCTACAGATAAATTCCCATGATATAAACAATAACTGCCCTTTCCTGTTTCAGATTCGACTTCATCAAAAGGCAAAAACACAGGAAGAAATTTTATTTCTTTTGCTGAAAATACCTGCTGATAAATTTTCTTATCTCTTTCATTTACTGCAATAAATTTTGCCTTGTTTGCTATACTCTTTTCATATTTTTTTAAGAGCCTGCTCTCCAGGTTATAATAGGTTTTTTTGTAAAAATTATCCGTTGACCTGGCGAGTTGTTTGTAATATTCAAATTCTACATTATGGAGTCGTACCAACACTTTTCGGCGATTCAGTTCACCATGATATAAATAATAAGTGCAGTGAATTCCTTCGAGCAATACCGGGTAATTATCTTTTAAAAGATTTTTTATCAACAACGGATTTCTGCGGGAACCCACGATGTAAGGTAACCGTAACAGAACCCCACGAATCAAATTTTTTCGTTGGTAATAATGAACTTCTTCACAATATTTTTTAAGTTCCGGTTGTTCGCCACGCCCATATTCGAAACAATGCAAATGAATTTTTGTGCCGAGCGCATGCAAGGCTTTTATTTTATAAAATAAATCAAACACACCGCCATAATCAGGCGGATAAGGAACATCCAGACAAACGATATGAAGGTGTTGTGGGTTAATTGATAAATTGATTATTAAGTAAATTAAAAATCTTTATTATTTATTGCTTTACTGCGATTAACTTTTTAACTGATTATAAAAATCAAGCAACTTTTTTTCTTCATTTTGCCAGTTATAAATCTGACGGGCCTTCAGGCAATTCTCTCTCAAACGCGAATACAATCCTTCATCTTCCAATAAATGATTTAAAGAGGTTGAAATGCAATTTTCTGATAAATCATCAATCAAAACAGCTACTTCAAATTCATCATTTATCTTTTTATATTCGGGGAAATTCATGGTTAGCTGAGGAATTGCATTTTGGATATAATCAAAAAATTTATTGGCCAAAGATAGGTATTGATTGTGCCCAACCATTTCTATCAAATTGAGGCCCAAATAAGAATCCGCTGTGATGGCATCTAATTCAGAAGGAAAAATTCTTCCCCTGAATTCTATTTTATGCTGAAGTTCATTTTCGAACACCAGTTGCTTTGCCTGCTCAAAAAAGTTACCATTTCCACAGATGATCAATTTTGCATTTACAAATTTCATCGCAGGAATTAAATATTCAAAGCCTCTGCCCTCGTTTACGCTGCCACGGTAAATTAGGCTTTTTGCTCTAAAAGCTTTCACCGGCAACATTTTCAAAGGTGGCATATTTCTGATAATGGCGTATTCCACACCATAATTCTTCCTGTAAGCGTCAGTAATACCCTGGCTCACTGAGTAACCGTTTTTAAATTTCGGAACAAATTTTTTTTCAATAAAATGCCAGAACCAATAAATTTTTGGTCGCGTAACAATTTCTTTTTGTTGCGAAAAATATTCATGCGCATCGTATACTCTCGTTTTTCTTTTCAGGATCGAAACAAAGTAAACAGGCAGCATGGTATCAAGATCAATGCAGGAAAGAATATCCGATTTTCGGAATAAAAGGAAAAAAAATAATTTGAGATTGTAAAAAAAATAAAATCCAAATCCTTTTTGCGCATGCACCCGGATTCTTTTTTGCTTATAGTTTTGTTGCTGCAAAGGTTCCGTGTTCTCAAAGCTTGTTCCGACAAGCGTTACGTGGTACCCGGCATTTGAAAGTGAATTACAAATGCGTATCATCCTGCCATCATAATTCAAATCGTTTGTCACGGTAAAAATGATGCGCATAATATAATTGACGATTTAAGATTTGTTTAAAGAAGATTTTATTTGACGAATCAACTGCTCGTGCACTTTTTTCCAGGAGATAAATTCACCAATAATATCGTTGTGAAATATCGGTATAAAAATTCCCTTCGCCTTTTCAACTTCCTTCATAAGCCGGAGCATATCGACCAAAGATTTTTCAGGTGATTTTTGAAGATAATACACAAATGTAGCGTCCATGCAGGTTACGGGCATCATTTTCAGAGAAGTTGCTATTTCACTTTCTAAATCATAAAAATAAAATGGCGTGCACGTTCCTGCCCTGAAGCCCGGCATGCCGGGAAATCCCATTGAATAATCCTCAACAATGCCAGCCGAACAAAGAGCATTAAACGTATCGGGCAAATTGAATTTTAGAAAATGCTGACGGCTTTTAGTAATTTTTGAAATGGCAATATTCTCAAGTCGTTCTTTTTCAATTACAATTTTTTTAGGCTGATCTGAAGCAAAAAAAGAAGGATGAATTCCAGGTTGGCTAAAAGATTCAATTTCTTTTACGAGGTTTTTCACTGCTGCATTTGCATGGTTTAAATTTCTGTCGAATGGGGATTTATCCGCCAGCAAAAAAAAGAAAACAGAGGGCAACTGGTTTTGATATAGTAGCTGCTGAAGATAATCATACACATCCCACGGATCATTTTTTGATAATAATAAAGTCTGACATCTTCGAAATAAATTTTTGATACGAAGAAAAAAAACATCCTTCAATGTAGAACCAATATTTCTACCAAAACTTCTGCCCTTATATTTATAGGCAACATCGATGTCGTAAGTAACCGTGCAACTAAATTTCTTTTTTGCAAATTGAAGTGTGGGAAATTTTCTTGCTAATTTATTCTTAAATATTTCTATCCAAATATTCACCACGGGCTTTTGAAGAAACTCATTTTGAAAAGCCAAAGAATCTTCATGTCTGAATCTGCCAAATTTATCGCCTTCAAATGGAAGATACTCCTCATAGCGGCTCACCATAAAAAACACAGAAGAAAAAATATCAAATCCTAAATCGTCTTCCGCACAGGGAAATAAGATTTTTTCATTTTCTGCTATAGCAACTTTCACCTCCTGCTTTTTAATTCCTGTTTCAAACAAAATTGAATTGGATTTAATAAAAAATTCATCGCCGATCCTTTCATGGGAATAGTTGATTTTTTCACCGGAAAATCGTTCCAACTCTTGTATATCTGCACAAGTTTTAAATGCAAGTCCCAATTCCTCTTTGAAAATTAAATCTAAAACATAGGAGCAACGTGAAGAGTTTGTAGTTAAATAAATAAGTAGCATTTTTTTTATCTAAAGCCTGGCTATTACGATGTTTGAAAAGTAAAGTTGACTTATTTTGATTATTTCGTCAAAACAAGCCGCGTTAAAAAATTTATTCAAATATCTTTGAAACAAACAAAAACTATGGTAGAATATTTAAAAAGACTTTTTGAAGGACAGGAATATGATGACAATAATTTTTTTCTTATTGCCGGACCGTGCGTGGTTGAAAGTGAACAATTGATTTTTGAAGTAGCCGAAAAAGTTTCCGGCATCTGTAAAAACCTGGGAATTCCTTACGTCTTCAAATCATCCTACCGAAAAGCCAACCGCACGAGCAATTCATCCTTTACAGGCATTGGCGATGAGCAGGCTTTACAAATGATCGCCAAAGTGGGGAAACAATTTTCGCTTCCCACCGTATCCGACATCCATGCACATGAGGAGGCAGCGATGGCTGCCAAATATGTAGACATGTTACAAATTCCTGCTTTTCTCTGCCGTCAAACAGATCTGTTAATTGCAGCCGCCGAAACGGGCAAAGTAGTAAATATAAAAAAAGGACAATTTGTAAATGGCGAATCAATGAAATTCGCTGCCGAAAAAATCCAAAAAGCGGGAAATCAACAAGTAATATTAACGGAAAGAGGAAATACCTTTGGCTATAACGATCTCGTGGTAGATTTCAGAAACATCCCGGTTATGCAAAATCATAATGTACCGGTAGTGATGGATTGCACTCACAGCCTGCAACAGCCAAACCAGAGCAGTGGTGTCACCGGCGGGAATCCTCAAATGATAGAAACCATTGCTAAAGCAGCAATAGCTATAGGGGCGGATGGCCTATTTATAGAAACGCACCCAAACCCCTCCATTGCAAAAAGCGATGGCGCTAATATGCTTCAGAGTGATTTGCTTGAGCCGCTACTGGCCAGGCTTGTTGAAATAAGAAAAGTAATTATAAAAGCATCAAAATAAAAACTCGCACAATTTGTTGATTTACTGCACGGCAGAAATAAAAAAGGGGCCGGATTGAAATCCACCCCTGTTATAATCCAATATCCTATGAAAAACCGAGTTTAAACTACCTGCGTAGTTTGTAATATGATGAATAAGCTTTCGCTTAGTTTTTTATTATTTTCAAATTTTTATTAAAACTATTCCATAGACTGTATTAGACTATAAAACGTTGCATTGGTTTAATTTATTTTATAAAAAAATAAAAAAAATAGGGGCCGGATGGAAATCCACCCCCGTTATAATCCAATATCCTATGAAAAACCGAGTTTGATCACTTGCGTAATCTTAATATCATTAGATTGTGTTACCATTTAGCTTTAAAATTTGCCGAATACTCGTTGAAATTTTGCGTTTTATAATAGCCTTCACCAAAATATTTTAAAATAATTTCCATTTCCTTCGGTTCCATAAATCCCGGAATTGCGGCGGGAGTTTTTTCTGTTTGTGGAAAAATAACTGTGTTCGGAAATGCCAGTTGGCCCTGGGTGGCAAATAAAGCAAAATCATTTACTTTATTTCCTTCATCATATTCATAAGTAGTGTTGTTCCAGAGTACGGGTTGCTTTGTTTCAGCATTTAATTTTACAGCGTAAAAGTGTTGATTTATATACGAGATGACTTCTTTGTTGTTGTAGGTCTTTTTATCCATTACCTTGCACCAATAGCACCAGTTGGTATAAATATCCATTAGTATTGGTTTTGGATCACTTTTCATTTTCACAGCCACTTCTTCAATCGTTAGCCAGTTTATTTTTTGTTTTTCCGTTGGTTTAACTTTGGCCGAACAAAAAAGAAAAACGCAGGCTAGACTAAAAATCGCAATTCTTTTTTCCATATATATGTAACGGACTTTTTCTAAATTTATTTCAATTCTTCAAAAATTTTTTTCCATCCTTAATCAACAACGAAAATGAATAAAATAATTGTTGCCGTATCAGGAGCCAGTGGGTCTATTTATGCAAAATTATTATTAGATAAGCTCACACAAATTAAATCGCAATGGAAAGAACTGAGTATCATAATCACAGATAATGCCAAAATTGTCTGGAAGACCGAATTGACAGCAAGCAATTACGAAAATTACCAGGCTACTTACTATGAAAAAAATAATTTCATGGCCCCTTTCGCTTCAGGTTCTGCCAACTACAATATCATGATAATTGTTCCATGCAGCATGGGAACACTTGCCAGAATTGCCTGTGGACTATCAAATGATTTAATTTCCAGGGCTGCCGATGTAATTTTAAAAGAAAGAAGGAAACTTATTTGTGTAGTCAGAGAAACGCCTTACAACCTGGTTCATTTAAAAAACATGGAAATTATTACGCAGGCCGGAGGAATAATTTGTCCGGCATCCCCCTCCTTTTACAGCGTTCCAAAAACAATTGAGGAAGCAGCGTCAACGGTGGTTGACAGGGTAATACAACTTGCCGGATTGCAAATAGACTCTTATCAATGGCCCGGATAGTTTTTTTAAGGCCGGAACGGGATTATCTTAAATCAATAATTTCCGCCTTGGGATATTTTTTTGAATCAAACGTGAAAAGTGCATCAGGCAAAGTAGTATTGGTTTTCATGTTCGTAATCTTATAAATATAATGATTGCCATTTTTTTCAAAGACTTTGCTTGATACAATGTTACTTGTGGCTTTGTCAACATAGATCAGTACCTTAAAAAACGGTTTGGTTTTATCAATCGGAGTTAATTCAATCTCCTGAATTAATTTACCGCCTTCTTTTTTTTCATCATTCAGTTTATACAAAAAATCTTTATCATAAAAATCAGTAAACATTTTTTGTGGAGTAATGGTATTGGAGGCAGCATCGAATTTCGTTAGCTGTACTTCGTTGGCTGACTTATCATAAGTCCAGATGTTAGCGCCATCGCTATAAATTTCCTGGCCGGAAATGTTTACACGGTATTTTGAACCTTTCATGTATATAATGCCCGACTTGGAGCCTTCGACCTTATTGGCTGCATTTGTAATAGTAAGGGTGAAATTTGCTGTAACCGTTTTGTATGTTTTAAAAGTGGCGCTCACTTTATCTAAAATGACCTTGGCATCGGGATCGCTGGTTCCTAATTTATTATTTTGAGAAAAAACGTTGATAGTACATAATAAAAAAAGCGCAGGTAAAAGTATCTTCAACATGATAATTGATTTATTTTTTAAACTTGACAAATATACTTTATAGACATAACCAAGGCAGTTAATGTTTAATAACAATAATGAAAGCAAAATGTTAATTATGAGCCCGTCTTCTCAGGCTTCTATTTTTACCAACAGGGGTTTGTCTTGGTTTAATTTGGTGAATTCTTTTGCTGCTTTTATAAAATGCACAAAAAGAGGATGAGGATTTTCGACAGTGCTTTTTAATTCAGGGTGAAACTGTACACCAATAAAATAAGGATGATTTTTTAGCTCCATAATTTCAACCAGGCCACTTTCCGGATTTATTCCACTGGCTATCATTCCTGCGTTCTCAAATTCCCTGAGATACTTGTTATTAAACTCCCAGCGGTGGCGATGGCGTTCATGAATTTCTGAAGTTCCATAAATTGAATAGGCAAGCGTATTCTCTTTTATAATACACGGATAAGAACCCAATCGCATAGTCCCCCCTTTCATGGAAATCTTTTTTTGTTCCTCCATCATATCTATAACCGGATTCAGCGTATCCGGATTCATTTCAGTTGAATCTGCATCTGTAATTCCGAGAACATTCCTTGCAAATTCTATCGCAGCCATTTGCATACCCAGGCAAATTCCAAAAAACGGTAAATTATTTTCACGCGCGTATTTCACCGCTATGATTTTCCCTTCTACCCCACGGGTTCCAAAACCAGGCGCCACCAGCAATCCGTCGAGACCCAATAATTTTTCTGCCACATTTTGTTCGTCTATATACTCGCTATGCACATTCAATATTTGTACTTTACAATCATTCATAGCTCCGGCATGAATAAATGATTCTAAAATAGATTTGTAGGCATCCTGTAATTCAATATATTTTCCAATAAGACCAACGGTAACCTTGTGGCCGGGGTGCTTCACCTTTTCCAAAAATTCCTTCCATTTAGTGAGTTCAGGCTCGTTATAATTGTGAATATTTAATTTTTTCAAAACAATCAGGTCTAATTTTTCACGAAGCATCGCAATAGGCACTTCATAAATTGTAGAAGCATCCGCAGCTTCTATCACGGAATCAACCTTTACATTACAAAAAAGCGCCACCTTTCTCTTTAATTCCTCTCCCAAAGGGCGCTCTGTACGGCAAACCAAAATATCCGGATGCACTCCGTTTTCGCTCATCATTTTTACACTGTGCTGAGTAGGCTTGGTTTTCAATTCCTTGGCCGCTTTCAGGTAGGGAATCAATGTAAGATGCACCACCAGGCAGTCGCTTTCAGGTAACTCCCATTGAATCTGTCTTACTGCCTCAATAAATGGAAGGCTTTCTATGTCACCAACAGTACCGCCTATTTCTGTAATCACAATATCATATTCAAATTTCTCACCAAGCAACAGCATTCTCCGTTTTATTTCATCCGTAATATGCGGAACCACCTGTACGGTTTTCCCGAGATAATCACCTTCTCTCTCACGGTTTATAACGGTTTGATAAATTCTTCCGGTTGTAACGTTATTCGCCTGGCTGGTATTGATGTTCAGGAAACGTTCATAATGGCCCAAATCAAGGTCAGTTTCTGCCCCATCTTCTGTCACGAAACATTCGCCATGTTCGTAAGGGTTGAGCGTACCGGGGTCCACATTAATATAAGGGTCGAATTTTTGAATAGTAACACGTAATCCTCTTGCCTGCAAAAGCTTGGCAAGTGACGCAGCAATTATTCCTTTTCCCAAAGAAGAGGTAACCCCGCCGGTTACGAAAATATACTTGGCCATATTTTATAATTTATTAGAACAAATAAAATGCCTCCAATAGAACAATTACCCTGTTTATTGAACGACAAAACCTGACCAGCGGAAATAAGAATGAAAAAAAATCCGTGAGGTCGTGCAAACTTACATTTAAAATTTTAGCCGTAAAAGTTATAATATCAATTGTGGAAAAATCCGATTTATCGGTAGAAAAATTAAATCACCAGAAGTATTTTTTTCTAATAAATATTCATATTAGCCTGTCATCAAATAGTAAACTAATAAATAACGTCAATTTTTATTTTAGCCAGAATTAAAACTAATAATATTCGTTTTTTGACAGATAATTTATAACATAATCTTTAATCCCTTCTTCCAGGGAATAGAAAGGCTGTGAATAGCCAGCAGACCGGACTTTATTCATTTCCGCTTCGGTAAAATATTGATAAGTATCACGAATATCTTCAGGCATATCAATGTATTCAATTTGTGTTGGCTGGTCCAATGCAGAAAAAGTAGCATTTACCAAATCATTAAAACTTCTTGCTTTTCCGGTACCGACATTATAAATTCCGGAGACGAAAGTTTTTGGGTCATGGTTCCAGCATTCCAAAAACCAAAAACAAATTTTTAAGACATCTTTTACATAAATAAAATCTCTCAGCTGCTCACCATCCTTAAATTCCTTCTTGTGAGATTTAAAAAGCTTTACAAAACCATTTTTTTGAATCTGGTGGTAAGAATGAAAAATCACACTTGCCATTCTACCCTTATGGTATTCATTCGGACCATACACATTAAAAAATTTCAATCCTGCCCATTTTGGTGGCCTGTCATTCTGAGCCTGTCGAAGAGCCCATTTATCAAATTCGTTTTTTGAAATTCCGTACGGGTTTAATGGTTTCAGTTTTTCAATGATTGACTCATCATCTTTATAGCCACGTTCGCCACTGCCATAGGTTGCCGCCGAAGAAGCATACACCAGCGGGATATTATTTTTCGAGCAATAGTGCCATACCTTTTTAGAATATTCTACATTCAGATGCTCATGAACTGAGTAATTAAATTCTGTCGTATCTGTTCTCGCACCAATATGATAAAAAAAATGAATTTCGGGATTTTCTTTTTCCAGCCAATCAAAAAATTCTTCTCTTTCTATTTTTTTTGAAAAAGTTTTTCCTTCAAGATTTATATCTTTTTCATGCCTGGAAAAATCATCCACTAAAATTAAATTTTCATAGCCGGCATGATTTAAAAAGCCAACCAGGCAACTTCCGATAAAGCCTGCAGCGCCCGTTATTACAATGCTCGATGATTTGTCCATTGGTTAAAATTTCGTGCTGAAAATTTTTTGTTATCTTATTATACTCCTTTCATAAAATTTCCAATCACCTCATTATATTTATTATTCCAATCCCTAATATTCCCCCAGCTTTCGCCATCAATTTTTATTTCGGCCGCCGTAACCGTTCCTAATTTTTCAAAAGGAATATCCAAAGATTTTTCAAACGCTTCAATACTACCAGGATTGACCGTTACCACCACCCTGCCCTGTGCTTCTCCAAACCAGTAGGCGTCATTACGAAATGCAGTTATTTGTTTGTTTACTGCAAATCCCAAATTACGATGAAAGCCGCTTTCAACAAGCGTTACAAAAAGGCCGCCTTCAGAAATGTCATGTGCGGAAAGAATGGTTTTGTCTGTAATGAGAGAACTAACGGTCGTGTGTAAACGAAATTCCTCATCGAGATTAAAATAAGGTGCCGGAGAATATTCGATGCCACAAATTTTATGAAGATATTCCGAGCAATTAAAGTCTTCCGGATTTTTTCCCAACAAATAAATTACATCGCCTTCGTTCTTAAAATCCAGGGTCATTTTATTTTTCGAATCTTCCAAAAGCCCTACCATTCCTATAACAGGCGTTGGATAAACCGGCCCTGATGGCGATTGATTATAAAAGCTGACATTACCGCCCGTAACAGGCGTATCAAATTTTTTACATGCCTCACTCATCCCTTTGATGCTTTCAACAAACTGGTAATACACTTCCGGATCATAAGGATTTCCAAAGTTCAAACAATTGGTTACGCCCAAAGGAACACCACCGCTGCAAACAATGTTTCTTGCGGCTTCACTTACGGCGATCATGCAACCCACAAAAGGATTGGCAAATACATAAAGACTATTGCAATCTGTTCTCAAAGCGAGCGCTTTCTTTGTTCCATGTATAGCAACAACAGCAGCATCAGAAGGCGCATTAGTATTAAGATTGGCAGCGCCCACCATGCTGTCATACTGTTCATAAATCCATTTCTTCGAAGCAATGGAAGGAAGAGAAATTAATTTTTCAGCAATATTTTTTAAATCGTTTGGAACAGAAATTTTAGCAGGATCAAAAGCCTTTATTTTTTCAAAATATTTGGGCTCGTTATATTCTCTTGTGTAAACCGGAGCGCCTCCGCCAAGCACCAAACTTGCTGCGGGCACTTCTGCTTCAAGTTTATCATTCATATAAAAACGAAGCATTTCTCCATTCGTTACTTCGCCAATTTGCTGGCAAGGCAAATCCCATTTTTCAAAAATATCAATTACTTCTTTTTCTCTTCCTTTCTTCACCGTCAATAACATTCGTTCCTGACTTTCACTCAACAATAATTCCCATGCTTTCATTCCCTGTTGGCGTGTCGGCACTTTTTCTAAATGAATATCCATCCCAACGCCGCCTTTGGCGCTGGTCTCGGCCGTAGAGCAAATAATTCCTGCAGCGCCCATGTCCTGCATCCCAACAACGGCACCGGTTTGAATCACTTCCAGGCAAGCTTCCAATAATTTTTTTTCCTGGAAAGGATCACCTACCTGAACCGCCGGCAGATCTTCCGCACTATTTTCGGTAATGTCTGCAGAGGCAAACGCAGCGCCACCCATTCCATCTTTTCCTGTCGCACTTCCTGCAATAAAAACCGGATTTCCCTCGCCAACAGCAGTGGCACTAACAGTTTCACCCAAACGAACCACCCCTGCGCTCATCGCATTCACTAAAGGATTCGTGTGATAACATTCTTCAAAATAAATTTCACCTCCAACCGTTGGAACACCGAAACAATTTCCATAATGCCCGATTCCGCTAACTACACCACTTAACAAATGTTGTGCCTTTTCATGTTCAATATTTCCAAAACGCAATGAATTTAAAGTGGCGATTGGCCTGGCGCCCATCGTAAAAATATCGCGATGAATGCCGCCAACCCCGGTGGCAGCACCCTGGAATGGTTCAATCGCAGATGGATGATTATGGCTTTCAATTTTAAAAACAACACCCAGCCCATCACCAATATCCATCAGGCCGGCGTTTTCTTCTCCTGCGGCCACTAGTAGCCTAGAACCTTCTTTAGGCAAGGTTTTCAACCATTTAATAGAATTTTTATAACTACAATGTTCGCTCCACATCACAGAGTAGGCGCTTAATTCGGTGAAGTTGGGATTACGGCCAAGAATCTCAACTATCTTTTCAAATTCGTCTTTTTTCAATCCCAGCTTTTCCGCCGTTTCAAATGTTATTTCCATAATTGTATTTAAAAAAAGCAAACTTACAATCTCTTAACCTTTTCTGCCTGAATATCCAATGCAAATATTTTAACTAACTTCCCACAAATAAAATTTCACTGCTTGTTTTATATTTTATTTATCTTCTATCTGGTTCTTTTTTGCTGGTTAATAAGCCGCATCCGGTTCTTCACAAATACCGGTCTTACCTCTCAGTTGCTAATCGCCCTATTTATCATACGCATTCTGTTTATGATAGCTGGTTGCTATATCAATCTTTACGTTTTGCCGGTTTCTGACGTTGTAGAATTTCAGCGGTTAGGAGACGAACAATTTCATTTAATTTTTAGCAATCCACACGAATACGTGGCAAATATTTTTCACAACCCGTATGATCATGGTTACGCACGGGTGTTTGATGATGCCCATTCTTTCTGGAACAATTTGCGGAATATCCTTATTGCAAAGATGGTTTCCATATTCGATTTCTTCAGCTTCAAAAATTTTTGGATTAATTCATTGTTTTTCAATTTCCTTGTCTTTTTTGGCTGCGCCGCGCTTTATAAAGTTTTTATCCGCGTGTTTCCGCAATCAGCGATTCCACTTATTTTGTGTATTTTTCTTTTGCCTTCAGCCTTATTTTTTTCCTCGATGATTCACCGCGATGGTTTAATTTTTTTGGCAATAGCAATGGTAGTGTATCACGTGTATTTTTTTAGGAAAAAAGACAATGCTTTAAAAAAAATCGCGATTATCTCTTTATTTCTCTTCTTGATTTTCTCCCTGCGAAATTTTGTTTTTCTTCTTCTGATTCCAGCGCTGGTGGCATGGAGACTGGCTGAAAAATTTCCAAAAAAAACTGTATTGATATTTGTAACAACCTATGGCTTAGGCTTGTTGTTCTTTTTCTTGTCCGGAATCATTTCAGCAAAAATTGATTTTCCGGCTTATGTTGCAAAGCGGCAGGAGAGTTTCATCGAAATCGGGAAGCAAGGAAATTCTACTATAAAAGTCGATGCGCTGCAACCTTCTTTCGGAGGTTTCATAAAAAATGCCCCGCAGGCATTTGATTTGGCGTTCCTGCGGCCATATCTTTCAAAAACAAACCAGCTTCTTTTTGCTCCTTTCGCTCTTGAAATCTTCTTTATACAAGTATTATTGGTGCTGCTTTTAATTTTTCACAAAAAATTCATTGAAATCCAACCTATTATTTACTTTAGCCTCTTTTTTAGCATTTCGGTGATTATGATAGGAGGGTATGTTGTGCCCATAGTAGGCGCTATCGTACGATATCGAAGCATATACTTTATTTTCATGATGATTCCGGTAATGTGCTATATTGATTGGCGAGCCATATTAAAAGTTTTCATGAGAAAAAATCAGGCACCTCCATAATAAATTTTCGTTCTTTTTCTGTCTTTACTGGGAAAAGGGCTAGATTAATAAATTATAAAAAAAAATATATACGGTTTTTGTAGAGATACACCCAAATATTTTAATAAAAACAGCAAATTATTTAGATTTTTTCAGAATTAATTTGTTTTTTTGCACCTCAAAACTTTAAAAATGGAATCATTACGCTTAAATGCCTTAAATGAGATTCTATCTTCGCCAAGAAATCAGGAGGTAGATTCCCCGCAAAAGATCACTAATTTTTTTGCGGAAAATGTTTTCGATCTTAAAAAAGCCAGGGAATACCTGAGCGACGAAGCTTACAAAAGCCTCGTTTCTTCCATTAAAAACCAGACAAAAATTGACCGGAAGATGGGCGACCAGATCGCCTCTGCATTAAAACGGTGGGCACAAACAAAAAATGTGACCCATTATACCCACTGGTTTCAGCCATTGACAGGAGCCACCGCCGAAAAGCACGATTCTTTTTTTACCATAAAAAGTGACGGGACCGCCATTGAAGAATTTGACGGAAATGCCCTGATTCAGCAGGAACCAGATGCTTCTTCGTTTCCGAGCGGCGGAATAAGAGCCACCTTTGAGGCCCGCGGATATACCGCCTGGGATCCTTCTTCACCGCCATTTGTGGTTGAAATCGGAAATGGACGCACTTTATGTATTCCCACCATTTTCGTTTCCTATACAGGCGAATCGTTAGATGCTAAAACACCCCTCTTAAAATCGACCATGGCGCTCGAAAAAGCTGCGGTTGACGTTTGCCAGTATTTTGATAAAAATATTACTTCCGTTAAGCCTACCCTGGGCTGGGAACAGGAATATTTTGTAGTAGACGCGACATTGGCAAATGCACGGCCGGACTTAATAATGACAGGCCGCACTCTTTTTGGCCATGCTCCGGCAAAAGGGCAGCAACTGGAAGACCATTATTTTGGCGCCATTCCGGAAAGAGTGTATGCATTTATGAGGGATTTTGAAAACCAGGCTTATAAATTAGGCGTTCCCCTTAAGACACGCCATAATGAAGTAGCACCCGCCCAGTTTGAATGCGCGCCCATTTTTGAAGAAGTGAACATCGCTGTGGATCATAATATATTACTAATGGATTTGATGGTGCGTGTGGCACGGAGACATAACCTCCTGGTACTGTTGCATGAAAAACCATTTGCTAAAATAAACGGCAGTGGAAAGCACAATAACTGGAGCATGGCTACCAACACAGGCGTGAATTTGCTTGCACCGGGCAAAACACCAAAAACCAACCTGATGTTTCTCGCCTTTTTTGTAAACACAATTAAGGCTGTTCACGACCATGCTGATATTTTAAGAGCATCAATTGCCACCGCAGGAAATGATCACAGGCTTGGGGCAAACGAAGCGCCGCCAGCAATCATTTCTATTTTTATCGGCAAATATCTGAGCGACGTATTAAATGAAGTAGAAAAACGCGTGGGCCACGATTTTGACGAGCAGGATGAGGCAATGTTGAAACTCGATATACATAAAAGTATACCGGAACTGATGATGGACAATACCGACAGAAACAGGACTTCGCCCTTTGCTTTTACCGGCAATAAGTTTGAATTCAGGGCAGTAGGATCTTCCGAAAACTGCGCCGGGCCAATGACTGTGCTAAATGCCATAGTTGCCGATGCCTTAACACAATTTAAAATTGAAGTAGACTCCATAATTGAAAAGGGTGAAAAAAAGGAAATAGCTTTAATGCAAACAATTCAAAAGTATATTGTTGAAAGTAAGAATATCCTTTTTGAAGGCGATGGCTATAGTGAGGCTTGGGCGACGGAAGCTGAAAAAAGAGGACTCTCCAATGTCAAAACGACTCCATTAGCATTAGACGCATTTGTTTCGGACGCTGCCAAAAAATTATTCAGCAAGTTTGATATTTTTACAACTAAGGAACTGGAAGCCCGTCATGAAATTCAACTGGAAAATTATATTAAGAAGATCCAGATAGAAGCAAGGATAATGGGAGAAATGGCCAGTACCTATATTTTGCCACCTGCAGTAAAATATCAAAATATCCTGATTCAGAATATCAAAGGCCTTAAAGAACTTGGATTTCCCGAGAAAGACTATTCCTCACAAATGCAAATTGCACAAAAAATTTCTGAACACGTGGATGTGATTGGCACCAGGGTTAAAGAAATGATTGAAGCAAGAAAAGTGGCCAATAATATTTCAGAGTCAAGGGAAAGAGCGATTAGCTATTGCGATGAGGTAAGAAAGCACTTTGAAGTAATCAGGTACCATGTAGATAAGCTTGAACTTTTGATTGACGATGAGCTGTGGGAACTGCCGCGTTACAGGGAACTTTTATTCCTTCAATAATTATGAGTAAATGTGTTTTGTATTTTTTAACAGGCCGGAATTAAACTTCGGCCTGTTTGCTTATTCTATCGTTCAAACAATTTAAAAACACGAAACATGAAAAAATTAATTCTCGTAGCGATAGCCGGTTTCTTCCTTGCAGCCAACACCAATGCACAGGTAAAAAGAAACGCTCCTCACTCAAAGCACATGCAATCTGATTCCTCACGGCATTTTAAGAGAGGAGATATGATGACACAATTAAATCTGAATGCCGATCAAAAAACCCAAATGAAAGCGCTTCATCAGGATATGAAGCAACAAAGAGACTCAATCATGAATGACCAGACCCTGACGGCCGACCAAAAGAAACAAAAAATGAAAGAGTTACGCAAGGCACAATCCGAAAAAATGAACTCCATTCTTACTCCGGATCAACAGGCAAAAATGAAAGAGCTAAGAAAACAAAAAATGAAAAACCACAAAATGAATCATGGAATGAAAAAAAGCCAGGTTTCATAATTTTTTTTAAAACCCTTATGAAAATGAAAGCCGGTTCATCGAAAGATGGCCGGCTTTTAGCATATAATTGAAAATTGCTGAAAACCGAATCGCGTATCTTTGCCAATTATTTAAAGAAAATGAGCAAAAAAGGAAAAGTTTTAATGGCGATGAGCGGTGGAATTGACAGTACGGTTGCCGCTTTGATGCTTCATGAAGAAGGTTATGAAGTAGTGGGAATTACGATGAAAACATGGGATTACGCCACGAGTGGCGGAAAAACGAATAAAGAAACCGGTTGTTGCAATATTGACAGTTTTAACGATGCGCGCATGGCTGCTGTGCAACACGGATTTCCTCATTTTATTCTTGATATACGTGATGAATTCGGAGATTTTGTGGTTAACAATTTTGTGGAGGAATATATGGCCGGCCGCACGCCCAATCCCTGCATTTTATGCAATACGCATATCAAATGGCGGGCGCTTTCAAAAAGGGCGGATGCGCTGGGTTGCGATTTTATTGCGACAGGACATTACGCACAAATACATCAGCATTCAAACGGAAGATATTTTGTAAGAAAAGGAACTGATGAAACAAAAGACCAAAGCTATGTGTTATGGGGATTGCAGCAAGATTTATTGAGCCGAACTATTTTGCCTTTAGGCACTTACCGAAAAACTGAAATCCGGCAAATGGCGGTTGATTTCGGCTATCCCGAACTGGCGAAGAAAAACGAAAGCTATGAAATTTGTTTTGTGCCAGACAACGATTACCGCGGTTTTTTGAAAAGAAAAGTAGAAGGATTGGAAGAAAAAGTTTCCGGAGGTTATTTCGTAGATAAAACTGGAAAAATTCTGGGACCACATAAAGGTTATCCTTTCTATACCGTGGGGCAGAGAAAAGGCCTTAATATCGCTTTAGGAAAACCTGCATTCGTTACCCAGATTATTCCGGAAACCAACACGATTGTTTTAGGCGATGAAGAAGATTTGAAGGGAAGTGAAATGACCGTAAAAAGAATTAACTGGGTGAAATATAATGACGTTCCTGACGGAATGGAAGCCCTTACCAAAATCAGGTATAAAGATAAAGGGGCGCTTTCTAACCTTTCTGCATACGAAAATGGAGTAAAAGTCCGTTTCTATGACAAGGTAAAAGGGATAGCACCAGGCCAGAGCGCTGTTTTTTACGAAGACAATGATGTGATTGGCGGAGGAATTATCCAAAGAAATTAAATAAAACAAAAGCATTTCCCAAAATGCATCAATTTTCATGACAAAACGTATCCTCAGTTTTGCGTTCGCCCTGCTAATGTTAGCTGCCTGCAGGAAGGAAACGGCTACTCTGCCAGTTTCACCGGTTAGCGACTATTTCCCTTTAGAAATTGGAAAATATATTACTTACAATTTGGATTCCACTGTCTTTACAAATTTTAATCAAACGCTTACCGTACGACACTACCAGGCACAATACCGCGTAGAAGATAGCACAACGGATAATACAGGAAACCCGGGATTTGTAATCAACCGTTATTTGAGGTCTGATTCTACCCGGCCCTGGGAAATTGATAATGTGTTCACCGCTTTCCCTGCTTCAAAATCCATAGAATATGTGCAGGACAACCTTCGCTTTATCAAATTGATGGGGCCGGTAACAAATGGTTTTTCATGGAAAGGAAATAGTTACCTGGCCTATGATCCTTACCGTGATTATGTTTTTGCCAATCCTGCTTTTATGGAAGATTGGAATTATACCTACGAAAATGTAAACCAGCCCATGACCATAAATTCGAACGAGTTTGAAAATACAATTACCGTTTTTGAAGTAGCTGATTCCACAGGAAACCCCGAAGTAGCAGGAACAAAATATGCCGAAAAAACCAGTAGCGTGGAAATGTATGCGAAAGGCGTCGGTTTGATTTACAAAGATTTTATTCATTGGGAATTCCAGGGAACAGACAATACCTTTAAGGGTTTTGGCGAAAGGCTCAGCATTGTTGACCACAATTAGTCCTTCTGAAATAACAGTAAAAGAACAAATCATCTTTTTTTATTTTATGAGAAAAGAAATCATTTTCCTGTCTGTTTGTGTTTTCTTTTCTTTCCATACATCTGCACAGTTTACAAAATATATAGTCAGGTTTGCAGACAAAGCCGGCACGCCTTTTTCCATCGGCGATCCATCAAAATTCTTATCAGAGAGAGCCATTGAAAGAAGGGCACAGCAACACATCTTAGTTGATGAAACTGACCTGCCCATTGTTCCCGCATATATAGACAGCATTCGTTCTGTTAAAAATGTTACTGTTCTCGACGGTTCAAAGTGGTTGAATCAAATTTGTATCGCCACCACTGATTCATTGGCAATTGTAAAAATCAATTCTTTTCCTTTCGTCGTAAAAACAAGCCCTGTTAAGAGGTTGATCCGTTCAAACCTGGCCGGAAGAAATCAATCGCAGGAGTTGGTACAAAAAAATAAATTCAACGAAGAAATAAGAGGAATTTCCTCGCCAGCCTCGCCGCCGGTTGCAGGAAATTATTATTCTTACGGAAATTCGTACGCGCAGGTGCATATTCACAACGGCGAATTTTTACATAACAAGGGATTTCGTGGAGAGGGGATGCTGATTGCAATTATAGATGCGGGCTTTTATCATTATCGCAGCTTGCCTGTGTTTGATAGTGTTAACATCAATAATCAGGTAGTCGATACCTATGATTTTGTAGAAAACGAGTCTTCAGTCGATGAAGATAATTATCATGGCATGATGTGTTTTTCAGTTATTGCAGCAAATATTCCTGACGAATTGGTAGGCGCCTGCCCGGATGCAAAATTTTTATTGTATCGTTCTGAAGATGTGGCTTCTGAATCGCCCGTAGAAATGCAATATTGGATAGCGGCTGCAGAAAGAGCCGACAGCGCAGGCGCAGATATTATTTCCACTTCTTTAGGTTATAATATTTTTGACAATCCGGCTTTCGATTTTTCCTACGCCGATATGAACGGCCACACAAGCATGATTGCAAAAGCGGCTACACTTGCTGCCAAAAAAGGAATGATCGTATTAGCCGCCGCCGGAAATGAAGGCGATGATAACTGGCATTATATTACCACGCCCGCAGATGCCGACAGCATTGTGACGGTAGGCGCTGTAGATACTTTGGGAATTCCTGCGCCTTTCAGCAGCTATGGCCCATCCAGTGATGGCAGAATCAAACCGACTGTAGCTTCTGTAGGTTCGGGAACTGCAATTTCGTCCACTACGGGAACTATTCAAACAGGTCTGGGAACATCGTTTGCCACGCCCAATCTTGCCGGGCTTATTACTTGTTTGTGGCAGGCTTTTCCCGACTTCACTAACATGCAGATAATTGAGGCCGTCAAAAAAAGTGGCAGCATTTATAACACGCCCGATAACCGGATTGGGTATGGGCTGCCGGATTTCAAAAAGGCTTTTGATGATTTAACCAATCAAAGAGTGGTAAAAGAGCTTTCACTCGGCCTGCAAAATAATTTTATCAAAATATTTCCGAATCCTTTTAAAGACAATTTTACCGTCGCAATTAATCCGCCACTTACAACCGAGGCCACTTTCAGTTTATACAATGCCGCAGGAAAATTATACTTTACAAAAAAAATTGCGGTGCAGTCAGGAGTGATCCAGGTTATTCATTTCAATCAAATGCAGCCGCTTCAAAACGGATTGTATATTTTAAAATTCAACGACGGAAAAAATAAAAGGACTGTCAAATTAATGGTTCAATAGAATGCCACAGGAATAGTAAAGCAATAATTAAACACTTTTTTTATTTCGCTTAAAAATCTTCTTTTAATTCTTTTTGAATAAAGCCACAAACAGCGTATCCGCCTGCACTTCGTAGCCCTTTAAATATTCGCTGTTGACCAGGCAGAGTGTATTTTTTTCGGTGAAAAACGCTACGTTTTCTTCATTTTCTTTTTTAAAAACCGAGCAAGTGATGTAAAGCAAATATCCGTTGGGGTTTAAGAATGGCATTACATTCATCACAATTTGCCGCTGAAGTAATGCGTATTTTTCTATCTCATTTTGTTGAAAAAATAACAGTTGCTCGGGCGTCCGTGCCCATGTTCCTGAACCCGAACATGGAACATCTGCAATAATCACATCAAAAGAGTTTTTCATTGCTTTTGCCGAACCCGCTACGGAAAGATCAGCAACGAAAGAGGAATAATTGGTAATGCCAGCTTTATGAAATCTATCGTCCAGGTTTTGCAAAATACTTTTTCGTGTATCACTTACCGTTAGATCTATATTTTTGAACAAATCATAAGCAAGAATTGATTTACCACCACTTGCTGCACAGCAGTCCCACACAGAAAAGATTTTAAATTTATCGGCTATTTCATTCTTTAAAATGGCAAGGGTTTGCTGAGAATTATAATCCTGTATTACCGCTTCGTCGTCTGACCGCAACACGCGGTTTACGTTTTCGCTATTGGCAAATGCCAGGCAATCAGGATGCAGGATTTCGAACGAAATATTTACCTTCTTCAATTTTTGCAAAACAATCTTTTTTTTACCCGGCCTGATTCGAATAAATAATTTTGGTTGAATCAAAAATGAAAAATTAAAAAGCACAACGTCAATTTGAGTGCTCAATTCATCATTAAAAGGAAAAATATTTTGCAAATCAAAAACATCGTTTACCAAAGCAATTTTTTCCGGCAAAGGATTTTCTATCATTTCATTCCATGATGGCTCTAAATCTTTCAATATCCCCGAAGGCTTATGTTCTACAAGAAAAGTCGATAGCAATAATTTTTGGGTTATGGAAATTCTGGAACTAGCGGAGGCCCCTAAACGAAAATAATCATAGCAAAGGGAAGAAATTATTCGCCTGTCTTTGGAACCATGCCTTTTATTTAGCGAAAAATATTTTTTGAGAAACAAATGAAACGGCTCTCTGGCATTATAGTTTTCAAGCAGTGCCCGGGCGTAGTCAAGATACCTGTGAACATAACTTTTTTGAACAGCCTGTTCACTCTTATTCATGAACTAAAAATTAAAAATTAATGAAAAGCTTAAAGCTGAAGAAGCGCTTTAAGAGGATCCTTGCCAAACAGAAGCTGTTCGGGATTTTCAAGCATTTGCTTTATCCTCACTAAAAAACTTACCGACTCTCTCCCATCAATGACGCGGTGGTCATAACTTAAAGCGAGATACATCATAGGCCTTATCACCACCTGTCCTTTGATAGCTACTGGCCTTTCAATGATATTATGCATACCTAAAATAGCGCTTTGTGGAATATTTATGATTGGCGTACTCATCATTGATCCAAAAACGCCTCCGTTGGTGATGGTGAATGTTCCGCCGGTCATCTCTTCAATAGTTAATTTGCTTTCGCGGGCTTTCGTCGCAAGGTCAACCACTTCCTTTTCAATCTCGGCCATGCTCAGGCTTTCCGCATTGCGGATTACCGGAACGACAAGGCCTTTCGGCGACGAAACAGCAATCGAGATATCGCAAAAATCATGATAAATTAAATTGTCGCCTTCCATTCTTGCATTCACCGAAGGCCACTCCTGTAGCGCGAAACAACAGGCTTTGGTGAAGAAACTCATAAAACCCAGATTTACGTCATGGGTTTTTTTAAATGTTTCCTTGTACTTCGCTCTCAAATCCATGATAGCGCCCATATCTGCCTCATTAAACGTCGTAAGCATTGCCGTGTTATTTTTTGCTTCTACCAGCCGGCGGCTGATAGTGCGGCGAAGATTACTCATTTTTTTGGGCGTTTCTGTTCTGCTGAAAAGCTCCTTCCCAACTGCTCTGCCGGGATTTCCCAAAGCGCTCAAAACATCGTTTTTGGTAATTTTTCCATGAAAGCCCGTAGCGCTTATTTTGGAAGGATCTATCTTCTTTTCCGCAAGGATGGCGGCTGCCACGGGGGTTGCTTTTATATCTTCCCTTTTTCTCGGTTGATTTTCTTCAGGCGTAATCTTCTCTGCCGGAAAATGATCTGAGCGGCTTTGCTGAGCGGCCTGTTCTTCTTTTGGTGTGGCTTTTTCCCCGCTGATATTCGCACCTATGATTTGACCGGCCGGTTTTTTACCAGCAGTATCTATAGTTGCCACTACATCTCCGATTTGAATCTCCTCGTCCTGCTTTGCCAGAGTGTGCAAAATACCGGCTTGCTCTGCGTTGATCTCAAATGAGGCTTTTTCGCTTTCCAATTCGGCAATCACTTCGTCTCTTTCCACCCATTCTCCATCTTTTTTAATCCATTTTGTAAGCGTTACATCCTTAATGCTTTCTCCGATAACGGGCACTTTTATCTGAATAATGCCTGCCGGGCTCGCCTCATTTTTATCTTCCTCCTTATTTGGTTTTGATTCTTTAGAGGCTACTTTCTCCGGTGTAGATAAAGGAGCGGCAGACGGTGCCTTCTTTTCCATTGATTCATTTTTCGCATTCGTCATGGCAACGGCGGCCGCAGGCTTTTCGGCTTTCTCATCAATCGTAGCAACTACATCTCCTATTTGCAAATCCTCATCTTCTTTTGCCACAGTATGTAAAATTCCCGCTTGTTCCGCATTGATTTCAAAGGTCGCTTTTTCACTTTCCAATTCAGCAATCACCTCATCTCTGTCTACCCATTCTCCGTCCTTTTTTAGCCATTTTGTAAGGGTAACTTCATTGATACTTTCGCCTACCGCAGGCACTTTTATTTCTACAGCCATGAGTTTTAATTAAGTTTTACAAACGTAAGCTAAATTGAGAAATACACAAAAACCAAACCCGGTGCCAACACTATAAAAAACGTGCATAAAACAATCGTCCTCAACAATTTTCCATTATTTTCGCTTCTCAAACAGATGCGGCTTAGAGTTTGAGTAATGCACGTAATAAATTCCTGAGTTGGTTGTGGTTTGAAGCCTTTACTTTATTTTTATAACTATAAACAGCGGAAAGAAATTCTTTTAACTTTTATGAGTAGAATACTTTTTATGATTTTTTGTTTGTTTACTGTTTGTGCAAATCAATCGAAAGGCCAACTGATTATTGATTCGGTCAGTTTCGATGTAGAAACAGGAGCAAAGGTTACCATTACCAACGATATTACAAGCGCGAAAGGCCTTCCATCAACCGGAAAATATTTATTACAGGGAGCCGATTCGCAATCGATAAATATGAACGGAAAAACTATCTCCGATCTCGAAATTGATAATGCCAGCGGTGTTTGGCTTCAGAGCGATGTGAAGCTAACTGGTTTACTCAAATTTTCAAACGGCAAAATCATTACCGATGGTCATTCCTTTACATTGTCTGATATTGCAGGGGTCAACGGGATGGGAAACGGTAAATTTATTGAGACCAACAATTCGGGCCAGGTAATCAAAGACATTGCGCTTAATTTAAGTTCCTATGAAATACCAGTAGGGGCGGGAACACTGTACAGGCCTGTATTTTTAAGTACTACCGGCAGCAATACCGGCGCACATGTTGGAATACAAGTCCGCGACAGCGCCAGCAGCAACAAACCTCCTTCCACGTCAGATTACCTAAAAGTAAGCTGGACAATTACCAACGCCGGCATTAATGGAACTCTTAGCGCACAGGCGAGATATGCAGCAACTGCGGATGTGGTTGGCAATGAAGAAAATCTTAAAGCTTATTTATTCAACGGAACCGACTGGTCGTCTTCAGGGACCATCAACACGATGGGCAATACTATTTCGTTTTCCATTACTAATACTTCCGCAAACCTAACAGCGATTGATAAATTTAATTTGCTGAAGGCAAAAGTGTTGTTACAAGGCCCTTATAATGCAGCTGCTCATCTTATGTCGGATAACCTGAGAGCCGCAGGTGTTATCCCTTTAACCGACCCTTACAGCAAGGCTCCTTACAATACTGCATTTGCGAGGATAAATGACCCAATTGCTGAAGCCGCCGGTGATAGCGTTTTTAACGACCAGCCTTTGAAAAGCGACAATATAGTGGACTGGATATTTTTAGAATTAAGAAATACCGCAGCGGGGAATAACATTATTCAAACAAGAAGCGCGTTGGTACAAAGGGATGGCGACATTGTAGATGTAGACGGAAAAAGCCCTGTGACTTTTAATAACGTTGCCGATGGAAATTATACCGTTGCTGTAAGGCACCGCAATCACCTCGGCAATAGTACAGATCCCGCCGCTTTTACGCCAATGTTAACTGAAAAGCAATCCACCACCTCTGTAGTTGATTTTACTGCTTCTTCTTTTTTATTCGGAGGAAATTCAGCACATGGCGTGGCATCCGATGGGAAATTTGTTTTGTGGGGAGGAGATGCGAATTTAAATGGTGTTGTTCGATTTGCCGGTTTAAATAATGACAAGGATTTTATCTATGTTAATAGTCTGAATTCCGACGCAAGCGCGACTGTTTCAGATGTTTATTCTCCGGCTGATGTAAATATGGACAGTAAGATCAAATTCAATGCGCTTGCAAACGATAAAGATTTTATTTATACCAAAGTTCTGGAAAACTCTTCAACAATTATAAGAACCGAATCATTACCATAAGAAATAAATCCTAAAAGCATGAAAAAAATATTTGCATTTTTCTTTTTTATCTTTTTGTTTTCTGCGTTTGCAATGGCTCAGGGAACCGTTCAGGCAAGCATTGGAATAGGAAGTGCACCCAATAGGGTAAAGATTTATATCAAATCAGACATTACTCTGAAATCCAATATTTCAACTTTAGAATTCAACATTGCTGTACCCGAAGCAGAAACAATAGCCAAACCTACTGTAACTTCATCGGCATCAAGTATTAGTTGGCAGATCGATGATCCTATTACGGAAGGAGGATATAAAAATTATGCAATTACCACTGGAACCAGCCCGATTCTCACATTTAATTTGACCGCTGGTTCAGAGTTTGAAGTTATGGAATTAGAATTTCCTGATCAGACAGTTTTACCAAATTCAGTTTCATTGATCACTTTACCGCTTGGCGGAGTCACCACTAATGGATTTGCACTTTTTTATTGTACAGGTTCACCTTCTTCTGACGGCTCTAATCTCTATTACCAAAGAACAACAGATGCCAGTTATAGAACAGACGTTGTAAATGGATTTAGTTATAACGCTGAAGGTACTCAGGGAACAGATATTTCAAGCGCTACATTAATTGCAAAAACAACTCCCGTAAAACTTTCCTCTTTCTCCATTATTTCAAAAAATAACGAAGCACTTCTTGACTGGTCTGTAGAAAACCAGGACGCCAATTCCAGTCATTTTGAAATCGAAAGAAGCGCAAATGGGAAGGATTTTAGCCAGGTAGCGATGGTGAATGCAACCAATAATAAAAAGCAATCTTATTCTTTCACCGATAATGACCCTTCCCTATCGGGTTCTGTATATTACCGCTTAAAAATGGTGGATAAGGACGGCCAATTTGCCTATAGCGAAATCAAATCCGTTCAATTTGCAAATACAGGATTCTCCGTGTTGGTTTATCCAAATCCCGTACAAAGTGTTTCAAAATTAAGAGTGAATTTAGACAAGCCGGAGGTAATTAAAGTAACCATAACTAATTCAACGGGGAGCATTGTTCAACAGTTTCAAATCAACGGTCAAAGAGGAATGAATGAAAAATCAATTAATCTTTCAACTGTTCCCGCCGGGTCGTATATGATAAGAATACAAAGTGGATTAAACAGCAAAGTGATTTCAGTAATAAAGAATTGATATCATCACTTTC
The DNA here is from genome assembly GCA_051954975.1 of Ginsengibacter sp. Classification (GTDB taxonomy): domain Bacteria; phylum Bacteroidota; class Bacteroidia; order Chitinophagales; family Chitinophagaceae; genus Ginsengibacter. The sequence continues at coordinate 263,946 of JBQCHE010000008.1, forward strand.
TTTTTTAAAGCCGGGAATTATTTCCCGGTTTTTTTTATAGTAAAGCAATAAATATCTCTGTTTTTTATGCAGAATAGTTGGCGCAGAAATACATTCAAAAAAGAAATACAGCATGTTAGTTTGCAGGAAGAATTTGTCAATCCGGATTTTTTCCGGTTACTTTAATTCTTTAATCATTTTAACTTGTTGGTATGAAAATCGGATTTCATGGGGCCGCCCGAACTGTTACCGGGTCTAAACATTTATTGATTTTAAGCAATGGCAAAAAATATTTATTGGATTGCGGCATGTACCAGGGAATGGGCTCTGAAACAGATGAACTGAACCACGAATTTGGCTTTAACCCGGAAGAGGTTGACCACATGATTCTTTCACATGCCCACATCGACCATTGCGGCCTGATACCTAAATTAGTAAAAGACGGTTACCGCGGATCCATATTTGCCACGCCCGCTACAAAAGATTTGGCATCCATCCTCTTGGCCGACAGCGCCGGCATCCAGGAAAACGATTTAAAATATGTAAATAAAACCCGGGCTGCCCAGGGCAAACCTTATCTTTCCCCGCTTTATACCTTGCAGGATGCGGAAAATGCTATTCAGCGCTTTAAAGTAGTGGATTATGGCGAATGGTATACAATTGATGAAAACGTTGAGTTCATGTACCTCGATGCCGGGCACATCATCGGAAGCGCCACTGTTCATCTCAAAATTACAGAAAACGGCAAAGAAACTCGTCTTACATTTTCCGGCGACCTTGGCCGATACAGGGATATAATCCTGAAATCACCACAGGATTTTCCGCAGGCAGATTTCATTATTATTGAATCCACTTATGGCAACAAAATTCATGAAGACGTTTATGGCACCCCGGATAAACTGCTGGACTGGATCGAAAGAACCTGCATTCAAAAGAAAGGGAAATTAATAATTCCTGCTTTCAGTGTAGGGCGCACACAGGAAATTTTGTACGCTTTAAATCAACTGGAAAACGAAAACCGGTTGCCTGATTTACCGTATTTTGTTGATAGTCCCCTTAGTCTTGAGGCTACGCAAGTAATAGAAAGCTATCCTCAATACTTTAACAGCCGTGTGCAAAAATTATTGCAATCAGATCATAATCCTTTTCAGTTCAAAGGTTTACGGTTTGTAAAATCTGTGGAAGAAAGCAAATCCCTGAATTATCGCGGCGACCCAATGGTAATTATTTCCGCGAGTGGTATGGCTGAAGCGGGAAGAGTAAAGCATCACATCAGCAACAACATTGAAAATAGCAGAAATGCAATTTTACTCACCGGGTATTGTGAACCGGATTCGCTTGGGGGAAGACTTAAGAAGCATCCAAAGGAAGTAGGTATTTTTGGACAACCGCATGAAGTACATGCTGAAATAGGAGAAATCCAAAGTATGAGCGCTCATGGCGATTATGAAGACCTTTCACAATGGCTTTCCTGCCAGGATAAAAAAATGGTTAAGAAGCTTTTTTTGGTTCACGGCGATTACGACGTTCAATTAGACTTTAAAAACCGGCTTATCAGTAAAGGTTTTGCTGATGTGGAAATCCCCGCCAGGCATACGGAAGTTGGATTGGGTTAGTAGTTGGTGGTTAGTGGTTGGTAGTTAGTGATTAGTTTTAGTCTGTTAGTTGAAAATTGAAAATTGGAAACAGCCCGATGCCTTTGCCTTTTGCCTTTTGCCTACTGCCCCAGCCCTCCTATTTCCGCCTTTTGCCTTCCACTTTTTGCCTTCTGCTTAGGGCCTCACGCCCTAATGCCGTCTGCTAATATTATCCTACCATTCATACATAATTAAAATTTTGTTTTAATAATAGTAAATGAAATTTGCGCCCTTATTAAAACCGTTTAATTATGAAAATTAAAAAGTACTACTTTACCCTTCTTATATTAATCACTTCCTCAGCAGTAATAGCTCAACTTCCGCAGGGCAGCCCCGGAGCAAGACCGGCCGGCGGCAACCGGAATATGAATGTGGGTCATTTTTATGGAAAAGTGGTTGATGGAAATACAAATAAGCCGATAGAATCAGCGTCAGTACAGCTTTCGCAAATGAAGATGGATACTACTACCAAACAACGGACTTCCAAAATAGTAGCCGCTTTGCTTACCGATAAAAAGGGTGAATTCAGTATTGAAAAACTTCCGCTTTTTGGCACATACACCCTGACAGTAAGCGCTGTGGGACATGGAGTATATACCGACCAAATTTCTTTTAACTTAAACATGAACGGCGACAGAAGCCAGATGATGAATGCCATCGACAAAGATCTTGGCAATATCAAATTACTTCCTGAGGCTAAGGAACTGGCGAATGTGGTAGTAACCGCTAATAAGCCAATGATGCAAATGAGCATTGACCGCAAAGTTTTTAACGTGGATAAAAGTCTTACCAGCGTGGGAGGCACAGCAGTCGATGTAATGAGAAACGTGCCTTCGCTAAACGTTGACATTGATGGAAATGTGACCTTGCGGAATGCCAGTCCGCAAATATTTGTAGATGGCAGGCCCACTACCCTAACGCTCGATGAAATACCTGCTGATGAAATTGAAAGCATTGAAATCATTACAAACCCTTCTGCCAAATTTGATGCTTCAGGCGGAGGAGCCGGTATATTAAATATTGTAATGAAGAAGAATAAAAAACCAGGCTACAACGGTAATTTCAGAGCAGGTGTGGATACAAGAGGCGGAAATAATGCTGGTGGAAACATCAACATTAAACAGGGCAAAGTCAACTTTTTTGCCAGTGGCAACTACTTTCATTTTAAGGGTAAAAGCACCAACAAGACCGATAGAACCGATAATATCAACGACCTGGTTGCCGATCTTCATCAAAAAAGCAATCCAACCCGCAATGGGCGTATGGCCGGCGGCAATATAGGATTTGATTATTTTGTAGACAACCGCAACACTTTCACACTTAGCGGTGGTATCAGGCAGGGGAAATTTGGTGGCAATGAGTTAACAAACATTACACGCGATACGCTGTTCAACGGCCTTACCAAACATACATTCGGCACCAGCAACAGCGATAATAATTTTGTGTGGAATAATTACAACGGCAAACTAAGCTTCAAACATAATTTTGCAAAGCCCAATAAATACATCACCGCGGATGCGAATTATGATTATAGCAAAAACAATAATGAACAAAATGTAACTACAGAATATTTTAACCAGGATAATTCACCGGCGGCTCCTGTATTTAAACAAAGAACCACAGGAAATGGCACCAGTGACAATATTACCATTCAAACAGATTATTCAAATCCGGTTTCGGATAAAGTAAAGATTGAGGCGGGTTTAAGAGCTGCCATCAGGAATTCAAACAGCGACAATAATAATTATATTATGGACGAGTCTACCGGCAAATATGTTTCTGTTGCGGGATTGAACAGCAAATATAAATACACTGACAATGTATATGCGGGTTACGTAACTTTTTCCCAGAAGATCCACAATTTCACCTACCAATTGGGAGGCAGAATAGAAAGTTCAAAATATTCCGGAGAGTTGGTGGATTCAAATAAAACCTTCAGCAATTCGTATCCTTTGAGCTTTTTCCCAAGTGTTTTCCTGACTCAAAAAATTAATGACCACCAGGATATTCAACTGAATTATTCAAGAAAAGTAAACAGGCCTAATTTCTGGCAACTGATTCCTTATTATGATTTTAGCGACCCGTTGAATATCAGCGTCGGCAATGCTTCGCTGGTGCCGGAATTCACGAACCTGTTAGAATTATCTTATGATTTGAATTTAAAAAATGGCAACAGCATTATTGGTACGGCTTATTATCGCAGAACTGATAATTTAATCTCCCGTTATCAATACTGGGATAAAAACCCAAATCCTGCCTACAACGATTCGGTTTTCATTTCCTCTTTTGTGAATGCCAGCAGCTCGGAAGCGTATGGTTTGGAAATCACTTCCATGAATAAAATAGCCCCCTGGTGGACACTTACTGAAAACGTCAACCTGTATAATTCAAAAATAAACGGAAGCAATCTTACAGGCACCACTACCACATTGGGAAAATTAAGCTGGTTCGGAAAGATCAACAGTACCTTTACATTGCCGGCAAATTTTACCATCCAGATTAACGGAGATTATACCAGCAAAACCATTTTGCCTCCAGGTAGAAGCGGCGGTGGCGGCAATCATTGGGGTGGTGCAAATTTAGCCAACGCCAACGGTTATGCCTTGCCGGTTTGGGGTTTTGACGCAGCCATTAAAAAAGATTTCCTGAAAGATAAATCGCTCTCTGTCTCCCTGAGCATGAACGATATTTTTGATACGCGCGTAACGAGAATACATTCCGTATCTACCTCTGCAAAAAACATTTCTTCCACACAGGATATGTGGAGGCAAAGAGACCCGCAGCAGTTGAGAGTGAACGTAAGCTGGCGTTTTGGGAAAATGGATGTTTCTCTCTTCAAAAGGAAAAATATGAACCAGCAGGGCGACCAGGGCGATATGCCGCCGGTAATGGCTCAATAAATTTATTCTTTAATGATCTTTAATGATCTTTGAAAAGCCGGCTTTCGCCGGCTATTTCTTTTATGGTTCAATAGTAACCTAAGAAACAAAACAGATTTTTTCATCGAGAGTTCGGAAAAAGAGTGCCCTACAGTAAAGCAACAAATTTTTAAGAATTCTATTTTCTGATTTAAAATAAGTGCAATAAATGTTTAAAAACGAAACAGAAACACACTAAGAGAATTCTTAATGGCATATTAATTGATTATTATTTTTTTGTATTTAAAAATAATGCTATGAAAAAAATCAAAAGCTTTTATTTGTCCTTTATGGCTATGGCTTTACTGCTATTTTCTACGGGAATAGCGGTTGCCCAGGATAGTGCGGTTTCCTCCACCACAACCAAAACCAGCACTTCTTCTTCATTCACCGTCCAACCCTGGATGTGGGTAGTTGGCGGAATAATTATTTTAGTTATCATCATTGCTTTAGCGAGCAGGAGCTCAAAAGATAAAGTGGTGATAACAAAAGAGCACACTATCGAATAATTTATCCACGAATAAAATGGCTGCTGTTGAGTGGCCATTTTTATTAATCAACACACACTGCCGTTGACAGGTTGCCCTTTTCATGCTATCTTTGCGCCCCCTAAATCAATCTTTTTGTAGAAATGGCATTACAGGCAGGAATTGTAGGATTACCCAATGTGGGAAAATCAACTTTATTTAATGCGGTAAGCAATAGCGCCAAAGCGCAGGCAAGCAATTACCGGTTTTGTACCATAGAACCCAACGTAGGATTGGTAAATGTGCCGGACAAAAGATTAAACGTTTTGGCAGAGTTAGTGCATCCGGAAAAAATCGTTCCGACACAAATCGAAATTGTTGACATAGCGGGACTGGTAAAAGGAGCCAGTAAAGGCGAAGGTTTAGGAAATAAATTTTTGGCAAACATTCGTGAAGTAGATGCTATCATTCATGTAATCCGCTGTTTTGAAGACGAGAATGTGCTGCGCGAAGAAGGCCCCATCAACCCGATAAGCGACAAAGAGATTATAGAAACCGAATTGCAGTTAAAAGATTTGGAGGGTGTGGAGCGGAAATTGGCCCGCGCCGAAAAAATGGCCAAAACCGGCGATTCCCAATCAAAAATAGAATTTGAAGTGTTGAAAAAATGCAAGGCGCATCTTGAACAAGGAAAAAATATATTATCGCTCGGATTGTCGAAAGAGGAGAAAGCGGCGGTAGCCGACAACTTTTTTCTGACAGACAAACCTGTTTTATATGTGGCCAATGTGGATGAAGCGTCAATGCATACAGGAAATAAATATTCTGATATGCTGGTGACTGCGGCGCAGGAGGAAGGCGCCCAGGTGATTGTGATGACGAATGCGATCGAGGCCCAAATTGCGGAATTTGAAGATCCGGACGATAAGCAAATGTTTATGGAGGAATACAAAATGGAAGAACCTGCGTTGGACCGGCTTATTCATTCGGCATACCAATTACTAAATCTTTCTACCTATTTCACCGCCGGTGTGCAGGAGGTTCGCGCCTGGACAATTCACAAAGGCTGGAAGGCTCCGCAGGCAGCGGGTGTAATCCACAGCGATTTTGAAAAAGGATTTATTAAGGCAGAAGTAATTTCCTACAATGATTTTGTGCAATATAAATCTGAAGCTGCTGCCAGGGAAAATGGCAAGTTACGTATTGAAGGCAAAGAATATGTAGTGCAGGACGGTGATGTGATGCATTTTCGTTTCAATGTATAAGCAAAAACTAGCGCAACAATTCCGGAGGCTGCTGACTACCGATAACGGAAAAATGTGAATGTATTACAAAAGCAGTCGTATCCGGCGATTCACCAACGTTAGGTTTGGTTTCTCCACAACTTCTTGAAAAATACCAAAGAAGAAAAACAATAATTACGACAAAAATTAACGGAATCAACCACCTGGGCCTCGCAACAGGTTGTCTAATCTCTTCTACGGTTTCTTTCTGATCGGGCGTTTTTTCTTCTTCCATTTCGCTTATTTTAAGAGTAAAAAATCAGAAAGGATGAAATCGAAATATATAACAATTTCGTTTCCAGCCTTCCTTATAATTAAAAAGGCCTCAAAAGTTATACCCAAATAAAAAAAGCGTACAAGAAACCGAACTTAGGAAATAACCTATTGCGGAAACAATACTTTATCAATCACATAATAAACTCCATTTACCGCGTGGTTGTCAAGGCTGATAGCTTTTGCCGGCGACCCCGAATAATCAGGACCTCCCGGGGGAAAAGTTCCCTTTCCTGTAAAAGTGAGATTCGTTACAAAAGGCCCTGCGAAAGTAGCCTGCGCTTTCACTCCCTCGTGATTGGGAATCCCATTATTTATTAAGGTTAAATAAGGCGTGGGCGTTGTGGGAAAATTATTTGAAAATACTCTTATGCCCGGCTCGAAGGCCGTATCGGCAGCGTTGTAAGCAGCCAGGAAATGATAAGCCAAAATTCCCTGAACAGACGATGCCGGCAAAACACTGTACAAAGCCGGGTTACTGAATACCGCTGGGGATGACGAAAGTAGCGTTGCCTGTTGGAAAGCCATCGTCTGACTTAATCCTTGCTGCAATAAATAAGAATAGGCCAATCCGAAAATCACTGTTTGAAAAGCCTCGTTATCAGGTGCAAGTACCGTCATGTTGGTTGCCGGATAATTCAACAACGAATCAAGGCGGCTTAAGCCGGTTTGGCCACTGTCAGCCCGTTCAATAGCTGCCCTGAAAAATGAAAGATCAGGATTATTGTCAATAGCGGTCTTCAGTGTTTGGAAAGGTGGCGCTACTATCGCGGCCACTTCATGAATAACACCATTTTTCAATTTAATATCAGCTTTGGTTACCGGGATGTTGTTATCGTAAAAAGCATTTCCGGCTACTGACGGAAAAGTCGTTAGTTTAAAAGGTATCGGTATTGGTAATTGCCCAATGGTGATACTGGTTGGCAGCTGTTCATTTGGCATGGAAGGGCTAAGGCCGCCTTTTGTAATATCTGAGCTTAAGTACTGCTTGCCGGGAATGATACAATAGCCGACAATCGCTCCAAGTGTTTGCACATCTAATGTATTGAGTGCATCAATAGAAGGAATTCTGGAAACCCTGAATGCATTATTTGGTGGGAGAAACACTGTAAACTCTGTGCTATCCCGGTTTAATTGCGCTAATTGCCCGGTCTTGGTAGCGGCAGCCGCAAAAAAGCTATAGCTTGTATCTGTACTAATTTTTTGGCCGATGGAAATTTCACTGTTATTGACGGAAGAATATTCTGTCGGCATGGCATCCGGCAGTGGTTTATTACAGGAATAAAAAATGAAAGCTGCCGCAATAGCCGCAAAAATCATTTGAGGACCCTGTTTATTTAATATGATATTTTTCATCTTCTTTATTTAAAAGGTGAGCAGGGAAGTTCTTAGAAAACATTATAACCAAGGCTGACATAATATAATCCGCCAATGGCCGGATTTCCAAATCCATTACGATAATACTGATTCAACAAATTTGTTGCGCCGATTTTCAATAGAAACTTCGGATAGAAAAATTTGTAACTAAGTTGTGCGTCTACTACCTGATAAGCCGGCACAACGCCATTTGCAAAATCACCCTGGTAATCTATCTTGTCCTGCCAGCGATAGCTTACATTAAATCCAAACCGGTTTTGTTTTCCAAAGCCTGTGTTGCTAAAAGAACCTCCCGCTCTAATTTCCGGTGCATTAAACCCTGCAATGAACCCTTGCGGCACGTCGCCCAGGTGGTCTGAAGAGACATTGGCGGCCATTAAAAAATTATTGGGTAAGGAATACGTTAGAGACAATCCAAAACCGTAGGTATTTACATCCCCTTTTACATTTACCGGAACAGAATAAGTGGTGGCCAATTTAGGGTCACTTAGGTTTGCTCTGACCGTAGCAGGATCAGTAAACACACTTTTATCGCCATTTATTGATTGGGCTACAAGCGTTCTTGAAATAAAGTCGTTGTAAATACCAAAATAGCCATACAAATCCACGAGTAATTTCTTTTGAAATAAAAGCCCTTTGTAACCTCCTTCAAATGAATTTACTGTTTCTGCCTTAAACTTTGGCAAGTTTGCTACTTGGGGATTTCCTGCAAATAAGTTACTATCGATAAAGTATACAGGATTCGTATCAAAATGATAGAATTTTCTGAACGAAGGCACTCCCCCGATCAAAGCGGTGCCCCCTCCCACTCTCAGGTTTATCCATTGTTGCTGTGTAGAACCAAACCGATAAGCCTGCTGGTAAGACAGCCTCAGGTTATTGTCTTCCGCCAACTTGATTACCGCCGAAAAGCGAGGTGTAAACCTTCCCTCAAAATTTTCGTTCTTATCATAACGTCCTGAGGCAATTAATTTTAGTTTGTCATTTAAAATTCTTTTGGTGAGTTGAATGTATGCACCCACTTCATTAATAGGAATTTTGCCGGATGAATCTGCAAAAAGCGTTCCTTCCGAATTTAAAACGTATCTCTTGTAGTTTGCGCCAACAAGAACATCCGCAAAATTTGAAGTTTTTTTAGAAAAATCATACTGGCCTTCTATGTTGTATAAGTCCGTTTTATCTACAAACAATCCCCCTCCTTTTGAGATGGGAATACTTCTTACCTGGTCAAAAAGCTTTTTAAATTCTGCCGAACCCGGCGCTGGCCGTCCCTGGTCGGCCACTCCCCTTGCATAGGTATGAGCGGCAATATCAGTTTCGCCGGCCAGTTTCTTGTTTAAAAAGGCCATCGCATATTGGGCATACCATCCATTTTCGCCCCCACTCGGCTTCCAGGCTTCATTCACAAGCCTTGTAGTTACTGTAGCGTTATAGGATTCACCCGCATTTTCCTGGGTGGTATACGCGCGCAAAAACCAATTAGGATTAACGAGTTCAACTTTATACTGCGCTATTTTTAAATTTAAAAGAGAATACCGGTCGCTGCCTGTATAAACCGTATTGCCTGTTCCCCAATATCCTTCTGCATTCAGAGAGGTATTTTGCGTAAGCTTATAGCTGATCGCGCCAAAAACTTTTATATTTTTTGTAACAGGATCTACGATATTTTTTTCATCATAACCCGTTCTGGAAACAGGAATAGACGCAGGCAATGAATTAATGTAGGGTGCGTAAAAGGGAATGCTTTGCGCAATCGGATTCAATACATTGCTTTTTATATCTGCCGTAGTCTCATCTCCATACACATTAACGCCATCATAGTTGGGATCAGTTTCACGGGTTCCTTTTTTAAGACCGCCGGTAGTGCCGAGTCTGTCATAATCCCGATAATCGTTGGCTACCCAATCTTTAGCTTCCAGATATTCGCCACCTATTTTAAAAGCGAATTTATCGCTCACCTTTTCGGCCCATCGTAATTGAAAATTATAATAAGGCGATGCGCTTCGATCCTTATTGTCGATATTCATCACACCCGTTTTTGCTTCTGCAGAAAGCCCTTGGTAGCGAAATGGGTCTTTACTATTTATCACAATGGCACCGTTCATTCCGCCGGGTCCATACAATGCAGAAGAAGCGCCAGGGATTAATTCAACGCTGGCTACATCCAGGCCTACCAGGCCCACTACGCCTCCCACAGAAAAATTCAATCCGGGAGCCTGGTTATCCATTCCATCCACTATCTGGTTAAGCCTTAAGTTTCCACTTCCGTTAAATCCTCTTGTTGTAGGCGAAGTAAATGTAAGAGACGCATTCACCACGTCCACACCATTCAATTTCGAAATAATATCATAATAAGAAGGTTGAGCCGAATTACGAATGTCAGTGGCACTGATTCTTTCAATGGTTACGGGCGACTCCATGATTCTTGATGGCGTTCTCGTTGCAGCCACTACCACTTCCTGCCCTAATGTGCTGGCGGTTTCCAGCGACACATTTACAAGGGTAGAAAAATTATTTACTTCAACTTCCGTTTGCTTATAACCGATAGAAGAAATAATCAACGTCAGGGGCGGCGACTTTTTGGTGTCAAGAGAAAAGTTCCCGTGTTCATCTGTATAAGTTCCTTCGTCTCCGTCTTTAATCGTTATTGATACCGCGGGCACACCTTCCCCGGTAATCTTGTTGGTTACTGTTCCCCTGATAGTTGTTTGTTGTGCGAGGGATGGCTGCGAAAAAAATGATAAAAAGATTATTAGGAATAAAATTGGGGTTATTCGGCTCATATTGATAAAAGTTTGGTCAGCTATTTAAAATCAATAAGAATATCCTGCTTATGCAATATAAATTATCTTAAGCACTTATATCAATAATTCTTTATCTCCCCATTAAAAAATTATGTGCATTTTTGCACGGAATCTCATTTAAATTTTATGTCTTCATTTTCATTTCCCGGCCAAACCCAATTTTACAAGGGTAAAGTACGGGACGTTTACACCATATCGGATAAGCTATTGGTAATGATTGCCAGCGATCGCATCTCTGCATTCGATGTGATTTTGCCAAAACCGATTCCTAACAAAGGCCAGGTGCTTAACCAGGTAGCTGCTTATATGCTCAACGCAACAAAAGATATTTGTAACAACTGGTTGTTGGATACACCGGCGCCGAATGTTTCGATAGGGAAAAAATGTGTTCCGTTTAAAGTGGAAATGGTAGTGCGAGGCAATCTTACCGGCCATGCGTGGCGTACTTATCATTCGGGTGAAAGAGTGTTGTGTGGCGTAAAATTGGATGAAGGCCTGAAAGAAAATGATTTTTTTTCAACACCGATTATTACCCCTTCCACCAAAGCTGCGGAAGGCCACGATGAAGACATCAGCAAGGAGCAAATCATCCAACGAAATATTGTTCCGGAAGAAGATTATGTACAATTGGAAAACTACGCATTGCAGTTATTTGCGAGAGGTAAGGAAATTGCAAAAAAAAGAGGGTTAATTTTAGTAGATACCAAATATGAATTCGGAAAGCTGGGAGATGAAATCATATTGATTGATGAAGTTCACACGCCCGACAGTTCGCGATATTTTTATGCAGATGGATTTGACGAAAGGCAACAAAAAGGCGAAAAGCAAAAACAGCTTAGTAAAGAATTCGTCCGCGAATGGCTGATTGAAAATAATTTTATGGGGAAAGAAGGACAGAGAGTTCCGGAGATGAGTGAAGAATGGATTTCGATTATCCGTAACCGTTATATTGAACTTTATGAAAAGCTTATTGGCGAAAAATTTATTCCGGAAACATTAAGCGATGAAGAAACACAAAAGAGAATTTTATCTTCTCTTGAAACATTTTCGTCGTAGTGAACGAACAAATATTTCTATTTTACTTTGCTGCGCTCTTACTTATATTTTTCATGTCTTTTTCACTTTTCAATCCTTGTGAAAATTATATCTCGCATATCTACTGTTCATTTTATTAACTTTGATATATGAATGCTCAAACCCGCAATATAGGCCGGCTAATTCGAAAAAACGTCAATGAAATAGATGACAATGCTGAGATTATACTTTATGGTTCAAGAGCCCGCGGCGATGAGCGCATAGATTCTGATTGGGATATTTTAGTGCTTACAGATTATCCCGTAAGCTTAGAAAAAGAAAGCATTTTCAGAGACAAATTATATACACTGGAATTAGAAACAGGTGAGCCAATTTCAATTTTTTTATTTTCCAAAAAAGACTGGAAATCCAGACAAAAAATTACCCCTTTTTATAAAAATGTTATCAGTGAGGGAATCAGATTATGAATTCTGAAGAAAGAAGAGAATATGCGAATTATAAATTGGAAGCTGCATACAAAACCTTCAGTGCAGCACTCGTTCTAGCTGAAAATGGATTTTGGAACTCGGCTGTTAATCGACTATATTATTCATTGTTTTATGCTGTAAACGCGCTTTTAGTTATAAACAACATTGAAACAAAATCTCATTCCGGAGCGCGGTCTCAGTTTTCTAATTTCTTTGTAAAAACTCACCAATTCGATTTAAAATACGGCAAATTATATTCCCAACTTTTTGACTGGAGGCAAAAAGGAGATTATGATAGCATCTTTGATTATGATCAGGAAAGCGTAAAGCCCTTATTTGAGCCGGTAAAGGAAATGATAGAATTGATAGAGAAGAAAATTAATGATACGATTTCATCTTAGGGTTCTTCATTGATAGACTTAGTTTTAGATTCTCAAAAACGTTGCGCAGATAATTTGAATTTCAAAATTTAAACAGTGAACGAACAAATATTCCCTATTTCTATTTTACTTTGCTAACTTTTAATAGAATTTGCTGATGCCTCTTTCGCTTTTTAATCCTTTTGAAACACTGCATTTTGAAGATACTACCTGCTTTTTAACCGGCGAAGCACTATCATCTCCGGAACAAAATATCACTGTTTTTCCTGACTGGATTTTAGATCGCTTTTCGCTGCGTGAAAAGAAATTTAAAATGCTTGACCAGATTACATCCTTTCATTACGACGATCTGAAATTGCCTTGTTCGGATAGTGTAAAAATTGCTTTTGACAATCTTGAAACAGAAATAAAAGCGGCCTTCGATGCAGGGTATGACGCGGTGAATGTAATTCCTGATGAAAGATTGTTTTTGTGGATGGGACGCTTTGTGTACGGCGTATTGTATAATGATATTATCTTGGAACGAAGCCGTTCAAAAAAAAGGCCGGGAGCCAAAGATTTCACGTTGTCACCTGCGCTCAAAAAACGCTTTTCTAAATTTCATCTCATGCTGCAATCGCTTGTGGTTCCGATGGAATTCACAGGTGTAAAACCGTGGAGCATTGGAAAAGTAAGAGTTAAATATTCGAAAGATGGTTTTAATTACAAAGACGAACCCACCAACCAAAACTTTTCTTTGGGTATGAATGGTTTTGGAATTGTTGCGTGCCTCCAGGATAACAGTTCAGTGTTAGAAAAAGAAAAAGAGATATTGGAAAAAGCGGGCGACAGCGTGTTGCATCCCATCCAGTTTGAAGAATTAGCAGCGCGCTTTTTATACAGTAACTATTTGCTGAAAGATCGTGGCACAACGGATATTAAAATCAGCGACGACAAAGTTGAAATAGAATCTCATCCTCCTTCAGGGTCAACTTTTAAGCCCTGGCAGGATGATATGTTCGCACATGTATTAGCCGGATATTGGGAGCCGTGGGGATTTGAGAAAAAAACAATTTTCAATTTCCCCGATTCTCCGGTGAGCTTCCTGGAGAATGATGTTGATCATAAATTTATTGAGCCCGAATCCATTCAATTGCCCTTTTGATTGATGCAATTACAGTTCCTGAATTTAATTCATTAAATGCTTTCCAAAAATTATTGCAGATAAGCCCGAAGCGCTTCATCAAAAATTTCATTTACCTCATTGAAACCAATATTTCCGGGCATTTTATTAAGAACATAATTTATCCGTTTACATTTGCACGATGAAGATTAGGTGTACCGAGGAAGAAATTCTTATCTTCCGTAAAATAAGCGATGCCGCATCCGAATTGTCTATGGCCGCATTTATTATTGGCGGATTTGTACGCGATAAAATTTTAAACCGTGATACAAAAGATGCTGATATAGTTTGCGATGGCGACGGAATTCAGCTTGCACAGTTGGTAGCCTCACAATTTTCGCCGAAACCGAGTCTTAACGTCTTCAAAAATTTTGGCACAGCCCAACTGAAAATTTTCCTGAACGAAAATATATTTGAAATTGAATTTGTAGGAGCAAGGAAGGAAAGCTATAACCACGACAGCAGAAAGCCGGATGTAGTACCCGGCACATTGAAAGAAGACAGGCTAAGAAGAGATTTTACCATAAACACCATTGCCGCAAGTCTGCAAAAAAATAATTTTCTCGAGATAATTGATCCATTGAATGGTGTAGACGACATCAAAAATAAAATCATAAGAACACCGCTGCCGCCGGTTCAAACTTTCATTGACGATCCGCTGAGAATGATGAGGGCCATTCGCTTTGCAGCGCAATTAAATTTTGAAATAGCGCCGGAAACTTTCATGGCAATTAAGAAAAATGCATCAAGGATAAAAATTGTAAGTGGCGAAAGAATTATTGATGAGCTCAATAAGATTGTAATGACGAAGCAACCTTCTATAGGATTTAATCTGCTGTATACATCCGGCCTTTTAGAAATTATTTTTCCGCAAATGATTGCTTTGGCCGGCGCAGAATTTATTGACGGCAAGGGCCACAAGGATAATTTTTATCACACGCTGCAGGTGCTGGATAATATTGCGCCACATACTAATGATCTTTGGCTTAGATGGGCCGCCATTCTTCATGATATCGCAAAGCCTGCTACCAAAAAATTTGAAGAAGGCCATGGCTGGACGTTTCATGGCCATGAAGTGGTGGGGGGAAGAATGGTTCCGAAAATATTTGCACAGCTAAAACTTCCTTTAAATGAAAAAATGAAGTTTGTAAGGAAAATGGTTGAATTGCATTTGCGGCCTATCAGCCTTACCAAAGAGAACATAACAGATTCGGCTATACGAAGATTGCTTTTTGATGCTGGCGATGACATTGACAGCTTAATGACGCTTTGCAAAGCAGACATCACTTCAAAAAATAAACAGAAAGTGCAGCGCTACCTTGCCAATTTTGAAATGGTGGAAAAACGATTGAAAGAAGTAGAAGAATCAGATCATTTGCGAAACTGGCAACCCCCCATAACAGGTGAGATCATTATGAAGGAATTTGACCTTCCCCCATCGCGTATTGTGGGCGAAATAAAGAACGCAGTGCGCGAAGCCATTCTTGATGGAGAAGTAGCTAATGAATTTAATGCTGCCTTTGAATACATGAAGGACACGGCAAAAAAGCTGGGAGTCAGATAAGGTGTATCCGCGATTATTTCCAATTTTTATGTGGTGGCGATTGCATTTGTTTGCAGCACCGGCGAGCAGAGTTTGCAAACTGATTAATTAAAAACTAAGCCTTAAATTTGTGATATGGCAATTTTAAAATTCAGAATTTATTGGGAAGACGATGAAAGCATTTATCGGGATCTGAAGATAAAACATTCTCAAACTTTTTTAGATCTTCATAATTGCATTTTAAAGTGTTTTGAATTTGACAATAAGCATCATGCTACCTTTTACCGTAGCAATGATAACTGGCAACGTGGCAAGGAAATTACTTTGGAAAAATATGATAAGCCTTATAAGGCAGAGCCGTTATTGATGCATGAAACCATTATCGGTAAAGAAATCCATGAGCCAAATCAGAAATTTATTTACGTTTACGATTTTCATAAATACTGGACTTTCCTTGTTGAATTAATTAACGTAAATAAAGAGGAAAGTCTGAAGGCAGAATATCCCGTTTGCAGCAGAAGCGAAGGAATAGCGCCCAGCCAATATGGAACAAAGGGATTAATTAATGAAAAGCTTTCGGAGATCGAAGAAAAATATGATTTGAATACGGCTGTGATGGCCGACAGCTACAGCCAGGAAGGAGAAAACGATGAAGAGACTGAAAACGGCGAAGAAGAAGAAGAAGAACGAGGCGATTCTGAAAGTGATGATTTATAAAAATTTAAATGCCGGTTCTTTACAAACCTGCCTTACATGTCTATAAATACCTGTATTATTGTTTGCGGCCCAACGGCCGTTGGAAAAACTGATTACGGAATTCAACTTGCACGGGAATACAATACGGAAATTATTTCTGCCGACAGCCGCCAATGTTTCAGAGAGCTGAACATTGGCGTAGCAAAGCCTTCTGCCAAACAACTTAATCAAGTTCATCATTATTTTATTAACACGCATTCCATTCACGAAGAAGTGAATGCAAAAATTTTTGAAGAATATGCACTGAATGCGGCACATAGCATTTTTCAAAAAAAGGAAACAGCGGTGATGGTGGGCGGCACCGGTTTGTATATTAAAGCTTTTGCAGAAGGGCTTGATGCCATTCCGGATATACGTGAAGACATCCGCAAAGAAATTAATGAGCAGTATTTACAAAACGGATTTGAATGGCTGGTTAGCGAATTACAAGAGCGCGATCCTGTTTTTTTTGCAAAAGGCGAAATGAAAAATCCCCAGCGAATGTTGCGTGCGCTGGAGGTAAAACTTTCAACCGGTACGTCCATTATCAATTTTCATTCTAAACAAAAGGCAAAACGAAAATTCGAAATAAAATTTCGTTTACTGCAATTACCGCGCGAAAAGCTTTATAAAAACATCAACGAGCGTGTAGACCTGATGATAGAAAATGGTTTGCTAAAAGAAGCAGAATCGTTATATCCTTTCAAACATCTGAATTCGCTGCAAACAGTGGGGTACAGAGAATTGTTCGAATATTTCGATGGAAAATATTCTCTTGAAAAAGCGGTGGAAGAAATTAAAAAAAACACGCGGCATTATGCAAAGAGGCAAATGACCTGGTTCAGAAAAAATTTAGAAAATATAAAACAGGTATATTAATCCTTTTACTGTGTAAGCTCAAAAAACAATCCAATGGCCGTGCAGTTTTCCATTGGAAAGCTCCAGTGCCGGAGCAGGAAATTTTAAAGCATTGAGGACAAAAAATAAAATCTTTACTGCCTTTTTGTTGGTTTTTATTTTTGTAAAATCAATATCCGGCGAAAGATACCACTGGCGATACCGCTTAATATCCTGCCTGTCGAATATTACATCGCCATTATCATTATAACCGATATTTTTCACGCCTCCGAACATCCCCTCAGCGCCATAGCCTACAGAAATATTTAGCCAGCGGGGAAGTTTAGTGTCTGGGAAAAAAGAATTAATATTTGCGCTTAACCAATAAGTTTGCCCATTATAATCTTTAATAAATCTTTGAATTTCCGTGTTCCCATACAAATCATCTGCCCGATTATCA
The DNA here is from genome assembly GCA_051954975.1 of Ginsengibacter sp. Lineage (GTDB taxonomy): Bacteria > Bacteroidota > Bacteroidia > Chitinophagales > Chitinophagaceae > Ginsengibacter. Next base: position 281,303 of record JBQCHE010000008.1, read on the forward strand.
AGCTGTTTGCTACCATAATTTTTGCGGTGAAATGAAAATTTAATTTGAATGCGTTCATCATTCCATGCGAGTTGCTGGGAGATAAATGCTGCCGACCCGATTATGTTAGCAGTGAAATCGCCGGGGCTAAATCCATATTGAGAAGAAAATCCATCCAACACTTCGATGATAGATTGATACGCGACGCCGCTTAGGCCGCCTATCCAGATACTTTTTTTCCTCGGCAAACCTGCCCATCGCCATAATTCAGTGGTAGCCCGGCTTTCGGAATAAGCGCTATAAATATGGCCCACTTTATCCATTTGCAGCCATTCATTATTGTCATCAAAAAAATGAAATCCGGAGCGTGGATATTGCTGATACCATAATGCATTTAAACCGACGAGTGCGCCGCCATAGCCGACAATATTGGCAGCAGTAACCCATTGGATTCTCTTTTTATTATAAGGATAGGTTTTGAACGAATCAACCGGCACCTGCTTTTCGGGCTTCAGAAAATCGACAGGCCCCGATGAAAAATCTTCTATATTAAAAGTTCCCTGCGAAACTGCAGTATTATTGCCCATTATCACTAAAAAAAAGCCTAAAAGAGAAAGAAATTTTGCGGGACTTCTGAATAAATACATCTAACAAAATTAAGATGATTGCGTTTTAGAATTGTTAAATTGTCAAAATCAATATCTTTAAACTGTAAAAAATAAAAGCATGGATACAAAAACAGAAAACCGAATCAAGGAATGGCTATCAGGAGATTATGATGAAATCGCGAAAGAGAAAATCAGGGAATTACAAAAAACTGATCCTGCAAAATTAGAAGATGCATTTTATAAAGATCTCGAATTTGGTACCGGGGGCTTGAGAGGCATTATGGGCGTCGGTACTAACCGGATGAATAAGTTTACAGTCGGTATGGCAACCCAAGGATATGCTAATTATTTAAAACAATCCTTTCCTGAAGTGAAGGTAGCCATTGCGCATGATGTAAGAAATAACAGCCGCAAGTTTGCAGAGATAGCGGCTGATATTTTTGCAGCAAACGGAATCAAAGTGTATTTGTTCGAATCCATACGGCCTACGCCTGAATTGAGCTTTGCCATTCGCACGCTACAATGCCAGGGCGGATTAGTTATTACCGCTTCTCACAACCCTAAAGAATATAATGGCTATAAAGCCTATTGGAAAGACGGGGGCCAGTTGGTGCCTCCACACGATAAAAATGTAATAGCGGAAGTAGAGAAAATTAAAAGTATTGATGATGTAAAGTGGAAAGGCAATGCTGAAAATATCACTTTGATAGGCAAGGAAATGGACGACGCTTACCTGGAAATGGTGAAAAATTTAAGTATTAACCCGGATGGCTGCATCAGGGAGCATGATCTTAAAATCGTTTATACCCCCGTTCACGGTACAGGCATTATGCTGGTGCCAAAAGCACTGGCAGCGTATGGGTTCGACAATGTTCATATTGTAGAAGAACAGGCTACTCCGGATGGCACATTTCCGACTGTCGTTTATCCTAATCCCGAGGAAAGGGAAACTATGAGCATCGGCCTTAAAAAAGCGAAAGAACTTGATGCAGATATTTTGTTGGGCACCGACCCGGATGCAGACAGGGTGGGCGTGGGCGTAAAAGATAATCATGGAAATTGGGTATTATTAAACGGAAATCAAACCGCGCTGATTGTATTTAACTATATTATAGACGCCAGGAAGCTTAGTGGCAAGGCAGAACCGAATGACATGGTTGTAAAGACAATTGTAACCACAGATATGATTGACAAAATCGCCGAAAAAAATAATATTAATTGCTATAATGTTCTTACCGGATTTAAATGGATTGCAGAATTAATAAGAGAAAAGGAAGGCAAAGAAAATTATATAGTAGGCGGCGAAGAGAGCTTTGGTTTAATGATAGGCGATAAAGTGCGCGACAAAGATTCGGTAAGCGCGGTTGCGATGATATGTGAGATTGCTGCCGTAGAAAAACAAAAAGGAAAAACGCTATTCGAAAAGCTGATGGAACTGTATGTGAAATACGGGTTTTATTATGAAAAATTAATCTCAATTACAAAAACCGGTATGAATGGTTCAAAAGAAATTGCAGAAATGATGCAATCCTACCGCGATAATCCCCCAAAAGAAATTGCAGGTAGCCCGGTAAAAGAGCTGTTAGATTATCAACTCCAGGTTAAGAAAGACTTATTAAGCGGTGCATCCGAAAAAATTGAATTGCCAAAAAGCAATGTATTACAATTTATAACCGAAGATGGCAGTAAAATTTCAGCAAGGCCAAGCGGCACAGAACCTAAAATTAAATTTTACTTCAGCGTGAATACGCCGCTCGGCAATATTTCCGGATTTGATACAACGCTTAAGAAATTGGAACAAAAAATTGATGATATCATTTCATCGATGCGTCTTCATTAAACGCGTTAAAATAATATAATTCTGATTTTAATATGATTTCGTAAATTTGCCGCCGTATTCAGTTTTTCTATTCACAGAATTATTGAATCGCTTAGAAATACCTATTGGATTTCGATTTGTTCATTATATATCCTGTTGCATTCCAACATATTAATAAAAATTAAATTTTTGGCAGCATTTTTGAGGTATATAATGTGGTTTTAAGAAGCTCTTTTAGTACAATACCCTACGATGCCTCCAATATTTGTGATTTATCAGAATTCATATTTTGAAAAACTACAGATTTAAGTTATTATTGAAGAACCTAAGAATTTGGGCAGCAGTCGCTGCCCTTTTTGTTTTATAATAGTAAAGCAATAAATATCCCTAATTTTATTTGGGAAGATGGCCGTTAAAGGTCAAAACCTGACTTTGGGAATGGCAGCAATTAATCGTTGCGTATATTCTTTTTTCGGACTAAAATAAATATCATCGGCAAAACCTTCCTCTTCAATTTTCCCTTTGTTCATTACAATTATCCGGTCGCTGATATAATGAACTACGCCAAGATCATGAGAAATAAAGATGCATGAAAATCCCAGTTCTTCTTTTAAATCGTTAAGCAAATTAAGCACCTGCGCCTGTACACTCACATCCAGCGCAGAAACACTTTCATCGCAAATAATGAATTCAGGATTCAATCCCAGTGCGCGGGCTATGCAAATTCTTTGCCGTTGGCCGCCGCTGAATTCATGAGGATAACGGTTAAAATATTCAGGCTTTAAATCCACTTTTTCCAACAGGTCGATAATTTTTTCCTTTCTCTGTTTTTGATTGGGCAAAATCCCGTGAATTTTCATGGGTTCACTGATGGCTTCGCCAATGGTAATCCGTGGATTCAGCGAGCCATAGGGATCCTGGAAAATGATCTGGATATCTTTTCTCATTTTTCTGAGCTCGCCTTCAGGAATGTTTCCAATGTTTTTGCCATTGAGATAAATCGCGCCTGACGTAGGCTCAATAAGCCGCAGGATGGATCTACCCAATGTCGTTTTTCCGCAGCCACTTTCGCCTACCAGCCCTACTGTTTCCCCTTTTTTTACTTCAAAACTGACATCATCAACTGCTTTAAATTCTTTCAGAATTTTACCCAAAAAGTTTTTCTTTACGGGGAAATAAACTTTCAGATTTGCGACGCTTAAAATTGTTTTTTCAGCGCTAAAATGATCTTTCCGTACCGCCGTCGGGAAAATGATTTGCGGCCTGGCAGAATCCTGGCCTTCATTTAAGAAATCGGCAATAACCGGCAACCGCTTACCCTTTGCCGATGAATCCGGCCTGCATGCAAGCAAGGCTTTTGTGTACGGATTTTGAGGATGAAGAAAAATTTCTTTTATCGGGCCGGACTCCACAACCTTTCCTTTATACATTACGATAACTCTATCTGCAATTTCCGATACGAGGCCAAGGTCATGAGTGATATAAATCACACTCATGTTTCGCTCCTTTTGGAGATCTTTAATCAATTGCAAAATAGTTTTTTGAACCGTTACATCCAGCGCGGTAGTGGGCTCGTCTGCAATCAGTAGAGACGGGTTGCAGCTAATTGCCATCGCAATCATTACGCGCTGTTTTTGGCCGCCGCTTATCTCGTGGGGATAGCGGTCAACGATGGATTGAGGATCAGGCAATTTTACTTTTTCAAATAACGAGATTGTCCTTTCTCGTGCTCTCTTTTCAGAAATATCTTCATGTGTTCGGATGGCTTCCATCACTTGCTTGCCACACGTTTTCACGGGGTTTAATGACGTCATTGGTTCCTGGAACACCATGGAAATTTGATTGCCCCTTATTTTTTGAATCCCTTTTGCATCAAGCTTTACAATATCGGTTTCATTTCCATCTTGTGAGAACAGGATTTGTCCGCTTGTGTATCTCGCCTGTGGCGAAGGCAACAGTTTCAGGATAGATAGCGACGTAACGGTTTTTCCTGAGCCAGATTCACCTACAATAGCCACCGTTTCACCACGGTTTATTTCGAATGAAATATTTTGTACGGCAGAAGTGGTTCCGGAATCGGTTACAAAATCAACACTGAAATCTTTTATTTGAAGCAGAGGCAATTTTTATTGAGTTTAGAAGCTAACGGCAAAATAAAAAAGCTAAAATTTTAAATGCCTTACGGTAAGACCGTTGTTAATCAGTTGTTTTAACGATTCGATGCCAATTGTCAGATGCATTTCTACAAATTGAGCAGTAACACTTGCATCGCTTTCAATAGTTTTTACACCCTCCGGAATCATTGGCGAATCGCTCACCAATAACAAGGCACCTGTTGGTATTTTATTGTAAAATCCGACGATAAAAATAGTGGCGGTTTCCATGTCCACCGCATACGCACGGATTTTTCGGAGGTAGGCTTTCAATACTTCGTCATGTTCCCAAACACGCCGATTGGTAGTATAAACGGTGCCAGTCCAGTAATCTACAGAATGGTCGCGAATGGTGGTTGAGATGGCTTTTTGCAAAGCAAATGCAGGTAATGCCGGCACTTCCGGCGGAAAATAATCATTAGAAGTACCTTCTCCCCTGATGGCTGCAATCGGCAAAATCAAATCCCCGATTTTATTCCTTTTTTTAAGCCCTCCACATTTACCAAGAAATAGAACTGCTTTTGGCTGAATCGCGCTTAACAAATCCATGATGGTGGCAGCGCCAGGGCTTCCCATGCCAAAATTAATAATGGTGATATCTCCCGCAGTAGCACACTCCATCGCTTTTTCCACCACTTTTACATTATGAATTTCGGCGAACATTTTTACATAGTTACTAAAATTGGTAAGCAGAATGTAGGATCCAAAATTTTCTAATTTTTCGCCTGTGTATCTTGGCAGCCAGTTGTTTACTATCTCTTTTTTGGTCTTCATACTTCTTTTAATCTTTAATATTTTTCCTTGCTTTGCATAAAAATACGATTTTACAATTTAGATTGCGCCGGTTGGCAGGGCTCATATGCAAAAGCCGGTATGATACATGATAAAAATAAATTTTCCTGAAGAACAGCCTGCGCTGCGGAATCGTAATGGCAGCAACGAAATATTTGATCAGATACGAAAAAAATGGCTGGTGCTAACGCCCGAAGAATGGGTACGTCAGAATATTATCGGATTTTTGACAATCCGTAAAAACGTGCCTTCACCATTAATATCTGTTGAAAAAGAATTGAAACTTGGCGAGCTCAAAAAGCGCTATGATATTGTAGTATTCAATCGCGAAATGGCGCCCTGGATGATTATTGAATGCAAGGAAATGAACGTGGCGCTTTCAGAAAAAGTGTTGGATCAAATTCTCAGGTATCACATTTCAATACCTGCAAAATATTTAATCATCACTAACGGAAAATATTGTTTTGGCTTCGAAAAAACAAAATCAACGTTGGTGGAAATCGACGAATTCCCCAATTTTTATTAAAAAAAAGAACCCGCCACATTTCAGGGCAGGCTCCTTAAAGATAAATTACAAGTTATTTTATTTTTCCAGTGAAAGCACTGTTTTAGCCAATTTACTTTTTAAGTTGGCTGCTTTATTTTTATGAATAATACCTCTTTTGGCTAATTTGTCAATTTTGGAGGCCAGTTGGGGCAAACCTTCTGTAGCGGCGGCTTTATTATCCAATGCTTTGAAGTCACGAATGGCATTGCGGGTAGTTTTGCCCTGGTAGCGGTTGCGCTCATTTCGTTTTGCCGTTTTTCTTACACTTTTTCTTGTTGCTGAATGATTTGCCATTAATAATTTTTTTGGGCTGCAAAGATAGAATAATTTTTATGAAAAAAAGAACAATTTCATGAATCTTTGACGAGTAGCAAAGAATGATAGATGACAGCTATCCTCTAGCTTCCCTGCTTTAAAAGCCAGTAAAGGAAGAAATTTATTCATTTTTTATTTTACTCCTGCCTTAACATAAATGTCCTCTTTCACTAATTACTTTATTATGCACGATTCGCTCCATTTCCCGGGCATTACCAACAACAGATTTTGCAATTTTCATAGAGCAAATACAATCATGAAGCTGAATATACAGTTGGGTAAACTTTTTCTTTTCGTCATCTTTTAAATTATTATCCTTGCAGTAATAAGTTACCTCAAGCCTGCTATCATCAGGCATTTCAACCAAAGTCATAAAATCAACGGTTTCCATATTTTCTTTTTGGTAAGTTACTCAAATAGCAAACCATCAGTTGCCTGCCATCACAAAAGTTATTCAGCCTGTGTGAATAAAATATCAAAATCAGGATTTTTTCAGGTGCGCTTCATTTTCAATTCGAATTAAAAAATATCTTTACTGATTTTCAAACTAAATATAAATCAGTAGCCAGCATGCGTATTTTTATTGACATGGACGATGTGATTGCAGATACAATCGAAAGATTCTTAGAGTGGTACGACCGGGATTTTGGAAAGTTGTATACCAGGGAAGAGCTCTCGGGAACGAAACTGTATAATATCGTTCCCGAACTTAACAGGCAACGGGTAAGACAATACCCTTTTCACCAGGATTTTTTTAAAGACCTTCCGGTGATGGAAAACAGTGTAGAGGTAATAAAAGAATTAAATGAGCGGTTCGAGGTGTATATTGCTTCGGCGGCTATGGAATTTCCCTATTCGTTGGATCATAAAAATGTGTGGCTTGATAAGCATTTCCCCTTTATCCCCTGGAAGCGAAGGATATTTTGCGGCGATAAAAGCGTTCTGCGTGGAGATGTTTTAATCGATGACCATGAGTTTAACCTTTCCGTTTTCCAGGGCAGGCCTATCATGTTTTCATCCTGTCATAACCTGAATGATACTAAATATGAAAGGGTGAATAACTGGCTTGAAGTAAAGGAATTGTTTGCCAACGAAAAATAAGCTTCAGAAGCTGGTGCAAAATATTAAGCAAACGATTAAAATATATTTAAATTAGTTTTCAATTTTTGTGTTCAATGAAAAATGCTAAAAACCAGAAGTTTAACAAGCATATATTAACAAAATCGCCAACCGGTATTACGGGTTTGGACGAGATTACAAATGGTGGTTTGCCCGCCGGACGGCCAACATTAATATGCGGCGATGCGGGAACCGGAAAAACGCTGATGTCTATTGAATTTATTGTAAATGGTGTTACTAAATATAATGAGCCCGGTGTATTCGTTGCTTTTGAAGAAAAAAGCGCAGAACTGGCAACCAATGTAGCTTCTCTTGGATTTGACCTCAATAAGCTGACGAAGGAAAAAAAACTGAGGATAGATACCATTGCAATAGACCGCAGCGAAATAGAAGAAACGGGAGAATACGATTTGGAAGGCCTTTTTATCCGGTTGGCGTATGCTATTGACAGTATCGGTGCAAAAAGGATTGTGCTGGACACGATTGAAAATCTCTTTTCAGGGCTGGAAAATGAAGGCATCTTAAGGGCCGAATTGCGCCGGCTATTCAGGTGGCTTAAAGATAAGGGAGTAACGGCGATTATCACCGGGGAGAAAGGCGAAGGGAAACTGACGCGGCAAGGTCTTGAAGAATATGTATCCGATTGTGTAATAGTATTGGACCACCGCATCCAGAACCAGATTTCAACCAGGAGGCTCAGGGTGTTGAAATACCGCGGATCCGTACACGGCACAAACGAATATCCATTTCTTATTGATGAAGACGGAATTTCAGTTTTACCGGTCACCTCCCTCAGATTAAACTACCCGGTTTCAAAAGAAAAAGTGCCCACAGGAATCCCCGGACTCGACGAAATGCTCAGCGGCGAAGGCTACTATAAAGGAAGCAGCATTTTGGTATCCGGAGCGGCCGGCACCGGCAAGACCAGCATTGCCGCACTTTTTGCAAAAGCTGCCTGCCAAAGGAAAGAGCGATGCCTTTACTTTGCTTTTGAAGAATCTCCGCAACAGATCATCAGAAACATGAGATCAATTGGTTTGGACCTGGAACCATGGGAGAAAAAGGGACTCTTAAAATTTTACGCCTCCCGACCCACAATTCACGGTTTGGAAATGCACCTGGTAGTGTTTTACAAGCAAATAAAGAAATTGAAACCTTCGGTGGTCATTATCGATCCTATCACAAATCTTGTTACGGTGGGTGACCAAAATGAAGTGAAGTCGATTTTGATTCGCCTGCTGGATTTTTTACAACAGGAGCAAATCACCATAATGTTTACCGCACTTTCTACCAGTTCCAATGGAAATACGCACGTCGATGAGAACGTTTCGTCGTTAATAGATACATGGATTTCCATACAGGAGGTAGAATTAAACGGCGAGCGAAACCGTTGCCTTAATGTACTAAAATCGAGGGGTATGAAGTCCTCTAACCAGGTGCGTGAATTTAAGATAACTGACAACGGGGTTAAAATTGCTGAACTGGTTGTTGGCCCTGACGGCATGGTAATCGGTTCTGCGCAAAAAGCCCTGGAACTGCAAAATAAAAAGGATATAATCTTAAAAAAGCAGCAAATCGACAGCGATCGTAAACAAATTGAACAAAAAAAGTCTATTCTTAAAAACAAGATACAGGAATTGACATCAGAATTTGAAATCGAAAAAGCAGTTATTACTAACAAACAAAAAGAAGAAGAGTTGTCGAAAAAAACTTTCCGGAAAAAACAAAAATAAGTGGATGACGGAGAAGCAAATTATAATATTGAAAAATAAAACGACGGATTGCAGATGGAACAGAAATGGGAACTAAAACTCTACATTGCGGGAAAAACATTAAAATCTGAAACCGCATTGTATAATTTAAAAAAATACTGCCGGGAGCATTTAGAAGGCCGGTATTCGATTGAAGTAATCGACCTGTTAAAAAAACCGCAGTTAGCAGAAGGCGACCAGATTTTTGCGGTGCCTACATTAGTCAGGAAGGTGCCTGTACCTATCAGAAAAATTATCGGCGATTTGTCCAATGAGGAAAAAGTGCTTGTTGGCTTAAATATTGTTCCGGTAAAAAAATAACTTTTAATCCAGCCCGATGTCAGCGAAGAATAAAATTAAATTGAACAGCGGAGATGATAAATTGTCACTAAAGCTGTTTGTCACCGGAGCATCGCCCAATTCTGCAAAGGCAGTTTCTAATTTAAAAGATATTTGCGAAAAATATTTTGAAAACCGATATGAATTGGAAATAATTGATGTGTACCAGCAGCCCATAAAAGCATCGGAAGAACAAATTGTTGCGCTGCCCATGCTCTTAAAATTTTTGCCGCCGCCCATAAAAAGATTTATTGGAGATCTCTCTGACACACAAAAAGTTCTAAAAGGCCTTGGAATAAACTCGTAAACTGATGGTATCAAAAAGAAACGAAGCACTTGAGCAGCAGTTAGCTGAACTACGTCACCAGCTGGATGAAGCCAACGAAACGATTGAAGCCATCAGAACAGGGCAAATTGATGCGTTGGTAGTTAAGCGTCCTACCGGACATCAGCTTTATACGCTCAAAACAGCCGATCAGACTTACCGGGTTTTTATCGAAAAAATGAGAGAGGGTGCGGTTACGCTAAATCGCAAGGGTGTTGTTTTATACAGCAATTCGCGCTTTGCATCAATGGTGAATCTGCCGCTGACGAAGATTATCGGCTCCTATTTCAAGGACTATGTGAAAGAAGTAGAATTGACTGTTTTCGATAACCTTTTTAAAAAAGGATGGAAAAAAGAATGCAAAGGAGAAATCAATATTTCACCCAAAGAAAAAGCGACGATTCCGGTTTTGCTTTCACTTACAAGTCTTGAGCTTGATGAAGGCGTGGCATTGAGCATTATCATTACCGATCTGTCTGACCAAAAAGATATCGAAAAGCAGTTAAGAGAAAATAACAAATTACTGGAAGCAGCCAAATCTTATGCAGAAAAGCTGAATAACGAGCTGGAAGCCCGCGTAGCAGAACGTACACAGGAATTACTTACGAGCCGCGAACATTTTAAATTTCTGGCCGACACAATTCCGGTGATTGTGTGGACAGCAAGTGCTAAAGGAGAATACGATTATTTTAACCGGCAATGGTACAATTACACAGGTTTTTCACCTGAAGATTCACGACAGCAAGATTGGAAATCCGCCATACATGCTGATGATCTGGCCAAAACCATGGCTAAATGGAACGATTCAGTAAGAGATAGCGTCCCGTTTAAAATGGAAAATCGCTTGCGCGCCGCTGATGGCACCTACCGGTGGCACCTGATGAACGCCTTGCCCTTTAAAACTAGTGAAGGCAAAGTGGTGGCCTGGTTTGGCGTATCTACTGATATTGAAGAGCAAAAAAAGAACCTTCAAAAGAAGGATGAATTTATAAGTATGGCAAGCCATGAGCTTAAGACGCCTGTTACCAGCCTGAAGGCTTATACAGAAATCATGGTGATGGATGCCACAATGAAAGGAAATAAGGAAGAGTTAGCGATGCTTAAAAAAATGGAAAAGCAACTTAACAAATTGACGCGGCTCATCGGCGACTTACTGGACGTTTCGAGAGTAAATGCCGGAGAGCTCACGTATGATTTTGAAATAATTGATTTTAATGAGCTTTTGCGGGAGACTATCAGCGTAATTCAATTGACCACCAAGCACAAGCTGGAGATGAAGTTAGCAAGCTCAGTGAAGGTAGAAGCAGATAAAAACCGTCTGGCACAGGTAATCATTAACCTGGTTTCCAATGCAATTAAATATTCGCCCGCTGCAGACCGGGTTATTATCCGTTCTGAAATCGTTGACCATAAAGTAAAATTATGTGTACAGGATTTTGGAATAGGTATTCCTTTGCCGGAACAGGAAAAATTGTTTAATCGCTTTACCAGGATTGGTGAAAATACGTATCCCGGACTTGGTCTTGGCCTTTATATTTCAAAAGAAATTGTCAAGCGACATTTCGGAACAATTACCGTAAAAAGCGCCGAAGGTAAAGGCTCCGTATTTTGTTTTTCGATTCCTGTAGCGTCAGGTAAATCGAAAAAGGTTTCCCCAAAACATTAATTTATATTTCAATCAACAAATGCCTCATCGCTACTTTATTTTGAACAAACCGACGAATATGGTTTCTCAATTTGTCAGCAGCGATAAAGTGAATTTGCTTTCACAAATTGATTTTTCATTTCCCCAAGGCACTCATGCCATCGGCAGGCTGGATAAAGATTCAGAGGGGCTTTTATTATTAACTACAGATAAAAAAATTACACGTCTCATCTTTTCAAAAGAGAAAAAGCATACCCGAAGCTATCTCGTAATGGTGCGCAATTATGTAAACGAAGAAACCTTTCAGCTTTTGAAAAGTGGAGTAGTTATTAAGATTAAAAACGGGGAGGATTATCTTGCAAAACCCCATTCTTTAATTCGTGTGGCCGACCCGGTTAGTTTATATCCCTGGTCTGCTGATTTTCGGGAAGCTTATCCGCATACATGGCTTCTGATTTCGCTTACTGAGGGAAAATATCACCAGGTGCGCAAAATGATGCTCACCCTAAGGCATCGTTGTCTCAGGCTTATCCGGTTGAGAATTGAAAATCTCACTATTGATGGAATCGGCCCCGGAAAAGTGAAGGAATTAAATATGGAAACTTTTTACCGGCTTGCAGGACTAAAATAAAAATCATACTTATTTATTGGTTTACTATTTGCAAAATTGATCATTGCCAACATCGCGAGGCATCAGTCCTAAACGAAATACAATGAAAAAATCTCTGCAGGTTCTCAATATTGTAGCTCTCATCGTTACAATTATCATTAATTATTTGTCCAACACAGGAATTTTCAATGGTAACACAATGGCAACGGTGTCGGACAGATATCATAACTACTTTACACCGGCAGGTTACGCATTTTCTATTTGGGGATTAATTTACCTGGGTTTATTGTCATTTGTAATTTACCAGGCCCGAAGCCTTTTTAAAAACGGGCAAGATGATTGGCCGGCTCAGAAGATCGGCTGGTGGTTTATTATTTCCTGCGTTGCTAATTCCTTGTGGGTAATTGCCTGGCTATATGATTTTATCGGAGTTTCCGTGATACTTATGATAGTGCTACTTGTTTCTCTTATCAGGATAATTTATGCTACGCGAATGGAGCTGGATGATTTGCCTTTAAAAAAAATAGCTTTCGTGTGGTGGCCATTTTGTTTATACTCAGGCTGGATAACGGTTGCGCTGATAGCGAATTTTTCCGCGTGGCTTACTAAACTGAATTGGAACGGATTCGGCATTTCCGGAATCTCGTGGGCAATCATTATGATCCTTATCGCAGGAATCATTAACCTGGTCATCACCTGGAAACGGAATATGAGAGAATTTGCTTTAGTCGGAGCCTGGGCATTGGTAGCAATTGCCGTTGCTAATTGGAACGCCGAAAACTATATTAAACCCGTCGCTATAGCGGTCGCCGCGATTTTATTTATCAGCACCAGCATTCATGCCTATAAAAACAAGGCGGCTTCTCCTTGGAAATCAATTTGAAAAGTACAAGAAATATTGAAAGAAAGATGGACAAGCCCGAAATAAATATCTGTTGGTTTCGGAGGGATTTAAGATTAGAAGACCATGCCTCATTATACCATGCACTAAAAAGTGATCTACCGGTATTGCCCGTATTTATTTTTGATACGTATATCCTGGACAAGCTTGAAAATAAAAAAGATAAACGGGTTGTATTTATTCATGAAACGCTTCAAGACCTGAACAGGAAGGTCAAAAAATATCGTTCCTCCTTTTGGTTTTGCCATGCGACACCGCTGCAGGCGTTTGAGCAACTTTGCCAGAAATTTAATATAAGGCAGGTATTCACAAATCACGACTACGAACCTTATGCCATAGAAAGGGATTTAAAAGTCAAAAATTTTCTTGACAAAAAAAAGATTTCATTTCATAGCTATAAAGACCAGGTGATTTATGAAAAATCTGAAATTATAAAAGCTAACGGCGAGCCTTACACGATTTTTACACCTTACTCCAAATCCTGGAAAGATAAATTTAATCATGAAAATATTCAGCAGTTTACGTCAGAAACAAACCTGGATAATTTGTTTCAAACTAAACCCTTTCACTTTCCCTCGTTGAATGAAATTGGCTTTGAAAAAATGACTTTTGAATTTCCAAAGCTTGACCTGTCAGATGACCTTATCCGTCATTATGAAGAAACAAGAAACATTCCTTCATTGGAAGGGACATCTTTCGCCGGAATGTATTTGCGATTTGGAACAATAAGCGTACGCCGGCTCGCAAAACTCGCCAGTAAACTGAACGAAAAATGGCTAAACGAATTAATCTGGCGCGAATTTTTTATGATGATTTTATTTCATTTTCCCCATGTGGTGAACGAAAATTTCAAAAAGAAATATGATAATTTAAAATGGAGAAATGATGAAAAAGAATTTGAACTGTGGTGCAAAGGAGAAACAGGATACCCGATGGTGGATGCGGGAATGCGACAACTAAATGAAACAGGCTGGATGCATAACCGTGTACGGATGATTGTTGCAGGCTTTCTCTGTAAAGATTTGTTGATTGACTGGCGATGGGGTGAAGCTTATTTTGCCGAAAAGCTGCTTGATTATGAACTTTCTTCAAACAACGGAAACTGGCAATGGGCCGCCGGTACCGGCTGTGATGCTGCTCCTTACTTCAGGATTTTTAATCCTAACCAGCAAATAAAAAAGTTTGATCCAAAACTCATCTACATCAAACAATGGATTAAAAATTTCAGGCCCGGATACCTGCCTGAGATTGTCAATCATGAATTTGCGAGAAAACGCGCACTTGAGGTTTACAAAAAAGCTTTGGAAGGTAGTTAAAACAGTAAACCAATAAATAATCAATTTTTATAAACTATCTATCACCGAAAAACAGATATGAAATGATGAACCAGTTAAAATAATTCCTGGGCCCATTCAACACACCGAGCGCATTTGTTTTTTTAAATTGAAAAAGCAGTGTTTAATATTTCATCTTGCTCCTCTTTATGCACTTTTGAAAAGCCTGAAGAAATGGCTGCACTGGGCTGCCTGCTGATTATTCCAAAATTAATGGAAGTCAGATTCATCCTTAGATAAGATGCCGCGCCCATATTTAATGGTTCTTCCTGTACCCAGTACCAGATAGCTTTATGATATTTTTCATAAAGCGCTTCTAATTGCTTTAGCGGTAATGGATAGAGTTGCTCCATTCTTATAATTGCAAAATCATTTCGTTTTTCTGCTTGTCTTTTCTCTTCAAGATCAAAGTATATTTTACCTGAACACAACAGTACCTTATCTATGGCTGATGCATCGCTCACCGAGGCATCATCGATAATTTCTTTAAATCCACCCTGCACAAATTCTTCCATTTTGCTATAACTGCCGGGATGACGAAGATTAGCTTTTGGAGCAAAATTGATTAAAGGTTTTCTGAATGGCCATGCCAGTTGCCTTCTTAGTGCATGGAAATAATTGGAAGCAGTAGTGATATTAGTGACTACCATATTCAGCTCGGCACACATCTGAAGAAAACGTTCAATTCTGCCGCTGCTGTGCTCGGGGCCCTGCCCTTCATAGCCATGCGGCAATAACATTACCAGTCCATTCATCCGATGCCATTTTTGTTCAGCGCCTGCCACAAATTGGTCGATGATAACCTGGGCGCCATTTGCAAAATCACCAAATTGGGCCTCCCACAAAACCAGGTTATTCGGATTCGCCATGGCATACCCGTATTCAAATCCCAAAACTGCATACTCGCTCAAAAGTGAATTCCATATTCTTAATAATCCCTGTTTGTTTGAAATGCGGCTTAAGCGATTATAAAACTCATCAGTTTTTTCATCCCTTATCACGGCGTGCCGGTGGCTGAAGGTGCCCCTGCGCACATCCTGTCCGCTCATTCTTACATCTTTTCCTTCTGCTACTATACTGGCGAAAGCAAGTAACTCTCCTGTGGACCAATCAAATTTTTTCTCCTCTTCAAATAGCTTGATTTTTTCGTGAAGTATCTTGCTTATCTTTCTTAAAGGAGTAAAATCTTCGGGTACAGACATGATAGCGTGAAACAGCTTTTCCAGTTTTTCTGAAGAAATAGCTGTAACAGGAGAAGAATCAAAATCAGTAAGAGTGGCCTTTCGCAGGCTCTGCCACCACATTTCAGGCTTTTGATAACTGTAAGGAAGCGGATGTTGCTTTAACTCATCAAGCCTTTCCTGCAAATCTTTCCAGTACTTTTCTTCCATTTCTTTTGCCAAACCCGCTGTAGCCTCATCTCCGTTTTTCAAGAGCCAGTTGATGTATATTTCCCTGGGATTTGGGTGAGTGTCGATAAGCGCATATAAAACCGGCTGGGTAAATTTAGGATCATCACCTTCATTATGTCCATGACGGCGGTAACAAACCATATCTACAAAAATATCTGTATTGAATTCCTGCCGGTACATCATAGCTACCTGTGCCACTTTCACTACCATCTCGGCATCATCACCATTTACATGGAACACCGGGGCTTTTACAATCGACGCTATAGAGGTAGCATAATCCGAGCTGCGCGCATCATCAAAATCAGTAGTGAAACCGACCTGGTTATTAATTACAAAATGTAACGTGCCACCCGTGCAAAATCCCTTTAGGCCGCTCATTTGCAACACCTCATAATTAATACCCTGGCCCGGCAATGACGAATCGCCGTGAATAAGAATAGGCAGGATTTTATCATAATCGCTATTATATATCACATCTGCTTTACTTCGGGCAAACCCCAGCACCACAGGATCTACTGCTTCAAGATGTGAAGGATTGGGGCTCAGTTTAAGATGTACCAACTTTCCTTCGTGAGTGGTAACATCGCTGCTAAATCCTTTATGATATTTTACATCGCCGCTTCCCATCGTAGAATCTGTAGGTGCGCTGCCTTCAAATTCAGTAAAGATCTGTTCATACGTTTTGCCCAAAATATTCGCCAGTACATTCAGGCGGCCGCGATGCGCCATTCCTATCACTACTTCCTCCACCTCGTTTTCTGCCGCGGTATTGATGATGGCATCCAGTGCTGAAATTGTATTCTCTCCCCCTTCGAGTGAGAATCTTTTTTGCCCTATGTATTTTGTTTGCAAAAATTTCTCAAACATTACCCCTTCATTCAGTTTTTGAAGAATCCTTCTTTTTTGCGTCAAAGGAACGGGTTGTTGTAAAGTATGTTCAACGGCGTTAATAATCCATTCAATCTTTTTCGGATCATTCAGCGAACTGAACTCAACGCCAACAGAACCTGTGTAACATTTTTTTAGATGATCAAGTATTTCCTGCAAAGTAGCCGTTCCTAATCCTGCAAATTTGCCAGCCTCAAATTTTGTTTGCAAATCGCTATTATCCAAGCCGAACCACGACAGTCCGAGATTTGCATTTCTATCTTTCCTTTCCCTGATAGGATTGGTTTTTGAGAGAAGATGGCCTTTTTCTCTGTATGAAAGAATTAGTTGATATACCCCGAATTCCTTTTGAAGGTTTGTTACTGAAACAGGACTTACCTGAGCCACAGCGGCGGCTTTTCCGTTGCCATTGTGCGACGAAACCGCAAAGTCAAATCCTTCAAAAAATTTACGAAGATCCGCATCTACGCTATCTGGGTTATTTTTAAAATCCGAGTACAAATTTTCAATATAGGCGGGATGGGAACTGGTGATATACGAGAAATCTTTCATGACGAGACAGGATTTTGAGAACATTCTCTTGAGAAATTTCTTTCAGAAGAAACAAATTTTTATTAAACAGCAATAATTTTATTGCAAATATCGTACGATTTATTAAGATAAATATTGCAAGACAATAAACATTATCAATTAATTTGGGATTCAATAAGCGTTTCACGCTACAAATAATTCAGGATTGATAAAATTGTGCTTTTCTATAAACGGTAAACGAAGAAATAGAATGAATTTATATTTTGGCAGTTAACTATTTTTAAAAAAAGAACGTTTTTTCTCTTACAAAAAAACTAAATGTTTTTCAGCTCTGCCAGCAATTCCTGCAAAACCTTTTTTGCATCGCCGAATAGCATGGATGTTTTTTGATGATAAAAAAGCTCATTCTCAATACCTGCATAACCGGGTTTCATACTGCGCTTATTCACTATTACCTGCCTAGCCAGTTCTACTTCGATAATCGGCATCCCATAAATAGGCGAAGAAGGGTCATTTTTAGCAGCGGGGTTTACCACATCATTAGCACCCAAAATCAATGCAACATCTGTGGATTTTAATTCTTCATTGGCAAGTTCCATTTCCAAAAGCTTATCATAATTTACATCTGCTTCGGCCAGCAATACATTCATGTGGCCTGGCATGCGGCCTGCCACCGGATGAATTGCATATTTCACTTCAACGCCTTTTTCTTCCAACGCTTTTTCCAGTTCATGGCAGGTATGCTGCGCCTGGGCGACTGCCAATCCATATCCCGGAACTATTATAACTTTTTTTGCATAGGCCATCAGCATGGCAGCATCACTCACAGAAATTTCTTTTATATTTCCCTGTGGCTGGTTGGATGTAGAAGCGCCTTTGGGATTTCCGCCAAAAGAACCAATTAATACATTTAGCAAACTACGATTCATGGCCTGGCACATCAAAATTGTAAGCAGCGTACCCGCGGCGCCGACCAAAATGCCACCGGTGAGCATGGCTTTGTTGTCATACAAAAATCCACCGCATGCAGCAGCAACGCCCGTGAAGGAATTTAATAACGAAATAACGACAGGCATATCAGCACCCCCAATTGGCAGCACGAAAAACACGCCATATAATATCGCAAGGCCAACGGTAATGAAGAAATAAATATTGGCATCGTTCACCGGAGAGAACCAAGTATAGACGGCGGATGCCACCACCAAAAGCAAGATGATAGAATTAAAAAGATGCTGCCCCTTAAAAGAAAAATCTTTGAATTTGCCGGCGAGCTTTCCCCATGCAATCATGCTGCCGATAAAAGAAACGCTGCCGATGATGGTGCCTGCGATGATGGCCAGGTAATGGCCTCCGTGCGCCACCTCAGAAAATAAAGCATGATCTACCCGGCTTTCCCTCCATAAATAATCAAATTCCACGATAGAAATCAATGCCGCGCAAGCGCCGCCCATTCCGTTAAAAAAGCTTACAAGCTCCGGCATGGCAGTCATCTTCACTTTTTTTGCTACCAGCCAACCGATGATACATCCGATGATCATTGCCGAAAAAATCCAGGGATAATTTCCGAGACTCTTTCCGTTGAATTTGTATAAAAAAATGGTGGCAAATATTGCAATGATCATTCCGCCTGCAGCAACCAGGTTTCCGGCCCGCGCCGTTGAAGGCTTTGACAACAATTTAAGGCCTAAGATATAGGTGATGGAAGCAAGAAGATAACAGATGGAAAGTATTTGCATTCAAACAATAATTTTTTTAAAAACTAAATAGTAAAAAACTAAAAACTAAATTCTAAAAACTAAAAGATTAATCGGAAAGTTTTCGTAGTACAGCAGCAAAAATTAGCATAAGCTGGCTGGCCTCTGATAATAGCGCTGTCCTGGTTTCCTCCAAACTTCCGTCTTCATAAATCAAAAGATGTTTTAACCAGTATAAAGATTCTTTTGCTTCTTTTTTGCTAATCCGAATCTTCATCTTTTTATCTTTATCACCAAGACTATCATTTGCTTCTATATAGTTTGCGCCTACAGAACTGGCAGACCGGACTAGTTGTTTGATATATACTGTATTGATGACATCCTTTTTACATCTTAAACAAAGATCCCTAACCGCCAATGAAAATCTTTCTGTCCTCTGCTCCAGGTCCAAATATTTACTTTCCATGCAGCTTTAGTTTTTCGTCTTTCGTCTTTCGTTTTTAGTTTTTAGTCTCTCCTTTTTTAGTTTTTCCTCTAAACATTTCCAGCATCCGGTCTGTCACCACGAATCCTCCTACCACATTTAACGTTCCTAAAACCACCGCCAGAAAACCCAAGATGAGGGCTAAATAATTTCCGCTTTCGGCTTTGCCCATTACGATGATGGCGCCAACAATTACTACGCCGTGAATGGCATTGGCACCGCTCATTAACGGCGTGTGCAATACACTGGGCACCCTACCGATAACTTCAATTCCGAGAAAAATCATTAGTACTACGATATAAACCGTGTCAATATTTTGCTGAAGAAAAGAGATGATTTCTTTCATAGTTCTTAGTTTTAACCCTTATATAAATACCCTAAACAAACATTTATTGAAGATTTTTATTTAGGCCCATCCCCGCAAGAAAATCAGAATTCCCAAAAGGAGAAATACTTCATTTTTATATTTTAATATTTTCGCATTTTCATATTTTCAAATTAGCACATTAGCTAATTAAACATCCCTTTACCAATTCATCTTCCAGATTCAAATTCAGTTTACCTTCCTTATCAATAATCAATTCTAAAAAATTACAAATATTTTTTCCATACAATTTACTGGCATCTGACGGCATGGTAGCAGAAAGATTTGAATTACCAATAATGGTAACGCCTTTATAATTTATCTCTTGTTCATTTTTGGTAGCTTCCGTGTTTCCACCAGTAGCCGCAGCAATGTCAACAATCACGGAGCCATCTTTCATGTTTTCAATCATTTCTTTGGTTATAAGGATGGGCGCTTTTTTCCCAAAAATCTGGGCCGTTGTAATCACTATATCTGCCTTGGATACGTGTTCGGCTATTTTTTGCTTTTGCCTTTCCTTGAATTCTTCTGTTTGCTCAACGGCATAACCGCCGGCCTTGCTGGCATCTGCCGCGCCCTCTACTTCAACAAATTTTGCACCGAGACTCATCACTTCTTCCTTTACTGCCGGACGTGTATCAAAAACTTCCACCACCGCTCCCAGCCGGCGTGCTGTGGCAATCGCCTGCAATCCTGCAACACCCGCACCAAGGATTAAAACCTTTGCCGGACGGATGCTTCCGGCAGCAGTCATAAACATAGGAAAATAGCGACCATATTTATTCGCCGCAACCAGCGCCGCTTTATAGCCCGCAATATTTGCCTGGCTGCTCAGCACATCCATGCTTTGTGCACGGGTAGTGCGGGGCAGCATATCAATACTAAATACCGTAATATTTTTTGTAACAAATTTTTCAATGTCATCGTGGTGATACAATGGCTGGTAAATCCCAAGAATTATTTTTGATTGAAGCAATGAAGTTTCATTTTCAGCAGGCAGATTTATAGATAAAATAATTTCTGACTCCGTTAGCACGTCTTCGCGTGAAAGCACACTGGCGCCGGCTTCCGTATATTTTTCGTCTGAAGCAAATGCATTTGCTCCGGCATTCTTTTCAACCAGAACGGAGCAGTTCATTTTTTTTAAAAGAGCAATATGTTCAGGTAAAAGCGAAACTCTTGTCTCGTGAAGTGGTTCTTTCAAAACGCCAATTATCATAATTCAAAAATAGGTTTTTCTATAAAGGTTGCCAATCTTTTGAATTGCACAAATATTTATTTCAAAATCGTATGGTAAAATGCTGCTTAACGATGAAATCTTTACTAAAAAAAACGAGTCCAATAAAAAATAAATCAATCGTCAAAGTAACGGCTTCATGCGACTGAATTTCCTTCCAGGCCTTTTCCATTCCTTCGCTCCAGTGAATGTCGTCAAAAATAAAAATCGAATTATTTCCCGCTTTCCTGATAAAGAAATTAAAATATTCCAGTGTTGCTTCTTTCCTATGATTACCATCCACGAAAAGCAAATCAATATTTGGCAATCTGTCTTTGTTGGCCGCAATCGTTTTCGCAAAATCTCCCTCAAAAAATTCAATATTTTTTAAACCCAGTTTTTCAAAATTTTCTTTTGCGATTTTCGCAATATTTTTTGCACCTTCAAAGGTGAAAATTTTTGAATCAGAATTTGCTGAAGCGAAGTAAGAAGTTGTGATTCCAAAAGAGGTACCTAATTCGACAATCGTTTGTACACCATAGTATTTTGAAATTCTGAAAAGCAGTTGCGCATATTTCCTGCTTTTCAAAGAAGAATCCGCAATGTCTTTCACCACGCGGTTTTTAAAGGGAAGTTTTGCGGAGCCTGCACCAAAATCTTCCACTTCAATCACTTTATTATTTATCAAAAGTTCTTTGCGGATCGATTCGATTTTTGAATAACAATCATATTTTTTTTTATCATTCAATACATGGATGATAAAATCAAAAACGAAAGGCGAATGCACACCGTGGCCTTTGCCATTTTGGGCAGTTAGCATATAATGAAAATATTTTTTTGAAAGTTGAAATGCGGAGTACATTATTCTTCAATATTCCTCCAAAAATAAATGAATCTAAATTTAGCGGAGAGCCTGATTTTTCTACAGGAAATATTTCTCTTTTATCAGGAAACTTTTCCTAATTTTATAAAAAGAGAAATAAACCATGCCAATCGAAAAAAAAACAGGAAATATTTTACAGAAATACCAGGGATGGTTTAATAATGATATTGCTCTTGTTGCCAATTCTAAAAAAGGCCTTCAGCCGCAGGCTGTATTTGATTTTATTTCTCTTTCTGAATTTCCGTTTCCTTTTATTGAAAAGGTTTTGAACAGGACCATGAAAACATTTGCTTCTTACAAAAAAAATAAAACCGCTCTTGATCCGGTGATCAGTGAAAAACTGCTTAAAATATTTTCACTGTATCAAAAAGGCATAACCGTTTTTGGAAACGTTGATGAATTTAATTCATGGCTTGCTGTTCCGGCGTTCGGTCTTGGAAAAGCGGTTCCAAAAGATTTGCTGGATACCATCACCGGAATTGATTTGGTATCAGAAGAACTTTCACGAATTGAATACGGAGACCTTGCTTAACAATGAGAGTGTACAGAATATCCCTCGCCATTTATTCAACGAAGCTTTTAGCTTCCGGCAACCCGGCAAGATGGAATTCAAAAGATGTAAAAATGATTTACACGGCTCAGTCGAGAGCGCTTGCATGCCTCGAAAATATTGTTCACAGGGATTCAAAAGGCTTGCAAAAAAATTTCAGAATCATGGAAATTGATATTCCTGACAAAATTAAAATTGAGAAAATTCAGGAAACAGATTTAATTCCAGATTGGAAAAATTTTTACAATATGCCCTACACACAGCAAATCGGCAATGATTGGATCAACAATTCAAAAACAGCGGTTTTGCAGGTTCCGTCAGTAATAGTTAGCGGAGATTTTAATTATCTTGTAAACCCTGCACATAAAGATTTTTCTTCCATTAAACTTTTGAGTACTGTTCCCTTTGAATTTGATAGCCGAATTAAGAAAGAAGTGTAACGCAACCTTGCCTACCGGCAGGCAAACAATGTCTTTATTATTTTCTTTCCCAAACCTCAAAAGTATAGGGATAATTATTTTTTTCATCCGCAGGATGAGGGTCGGTACTTACTTGTTTCCAATCTAACTTGGGCAGTTCAGGATAATAAGTGTCGCCATTTACGGTTGCATGAACGCGCGTAAGGTAAATCCTGTCCACCATACCGAGCGTTTCCTTAAAAATTTTTCCCCCGCCTATGATAAAAATCTCTTTTGCGTCACTTTCTTTTGCTTTGGCAATGCCCTGCTCAATGGAATGCACAACGAATGCATTTTCAGCATTCCAATCTTTTTTTGAAGTCACTACAATATTGATCCTTCCGGGCAAATCTTTTTCCATGGATTCGAAAGTATTTCTTCCCATGATCACGGGCATTGCCCATGTTTTATTTTTGAAATATTTAAAGTCGGCTGACAATTTCCAGGGCAACCCATTCTTTATCCCAATGATATTATTTTCTGAAGCGGCAACAATGTGAGAGAGCATAAGAGAAGGTTTATTGGTTTATGGTTTTATTTGCGGGAATTATTTTCGACTCTTTCTTTTGAGATTTCTCACAGATTTTATAGAGCATAATCCTTTAGACCGCCACCGGCGCTTTGATAGATGGGTGTGAATGATAATTTTCCAATGTAAAATCTTCATACCTGAAGTCGAAAATATTTTTTACTCCAGGATTCAATTTCATCTCGGGAAGTGGAAAAGGATTTCGGGTAAGCTGGAGTTGCGCCTGTTCGAAATGATTCTTGTACAAATGAACGTCGCCAAAGGAATGAACAAATTCTCCCAAATCCATATCACACACCTGCGCAATCATCATGGTAAGTAATGCATACGAAGCGATATTGAAAGGCACTCCCAAAAAAACATCCGCACTTCTTTGATATAACTGGCAGGAAAGTTTTCTCCGCCCTTCCCCTTTGGGGGAGTTGGAGGGGGCCGTGTAAAATTGAAAAAGACAATGACAAGGCATTAATTTCATATCCGGTAAATCGGCAACGTTCCATGCACTGATAATTAACCTGCGACTGTCGGGATTGGTTTTTAATTGTTCGATTAATTCAGAAACCTGGTCAACTGTTTTTCCATTCGCTCCGTCCCAACTGCGCCATTGCTTTCCATAGACCGGGCCGAGATTTCCATTTTCATCTGCCCATTCGTCCCAAATTCTTACGCCATGTTCTTTTAAATAAGCAATATTTGTATCACCTTTTAAAAACCATAAAAGTTCGTAAATGATACTTTTAAGATGAAGCTTTTTGGTGGTGACAAGTGGAAATCCTTTTTGTAAATCAAACCTCATTTGATAGCCAAACAAACTTCGTGTACCCGTGCCCGTACGGTCGCTTTTGTCATTGCCTGTATCAATAATTTTTTTTAATAGCTGAAGGTATTGCTGCATTTGCGCAAGTTAAGAAAATAGCAAATCTTAACGCTCAATCATACTTTCATATATTTGCACAACTTAAAAATCTTTATTGCATGTCAGTTTTAGTTAACAAAAATTCAAAAGTTTTAGTACAGGGATTTACCGGAACAGAAGGAACATTTCATGCCAGCCAGATGGTTGAATATGGAACAAATGTAGTGGGTGGTGTTACACCTAACAAGGGCAGGACCACTCACCTGGAGCGGCCTGTATTTAATACGGTGGAAGAGGCAGTGAAAAAAACCGGCGCAGATGTGAGCATCATTTTTGTTCCCCCGGCTTTTGCGGCAGATGCAATAATGGAAGCTTCGGATGCGGGCATCGGATTGATTGTTTGCATCACTGAAGGTATCCCGGTTCAGGATATGGTGAAAGTGAAAAATTATTTAGCAGGTTCTGATTCAAGATTAATAGGCCCAAATTGCCCGGGAGTAATTACTGCAGATGAATGTAAAGTGGGCATTATGCCAGGATTTATTTTTAAAAAAGGAAATATCGGTATTGTTTCCAAATCCGGTACGCTTACCTACGAAGCGGCAGACCAGGTAGCGAAAGCGGGGCTTGGCATTTCAACAGCAATAGGGATTGGCGGCGATCCTATCATCGGAACTACTACAAAAGAAGCAGTAGAGCTGTTTATGAATGATGATGAAACTGAGGGAATTGTTATGATCGGTGAAATCGGTGGAAGCATGGAAGCCGATGCAGCACGATGGATAAAAGAAAATAATCGCAAACCGGTAGTGGGTTTTATTGCCGGTCAAACGGCTCCGGCAGGAAGAAGAATGGGACACGCCGGTGCGATTGTGGGCGGCGCAGAAGATACAGCGGCAGCAAAAATGAAAATTCTTTCTGAATGTGGTGTACACGTAGTAGCCAGCCCTGCCGATATTGGAAAAACAATGGCCGAGGCAATGAGAAATAAATAAAGCTGGACTATTTAAATTATATATTAGATAGTAAACCCATAAATAACTCTCTTTTTTATTCAGGCCGTTAAGGTTCGGTTACATTTCAACAAAGTTCAATTACCATAGCGCTGGCACCTCCTCCTCCATTACAAATACCTGCAGCGCCTATTTTGCCGCCATTCTGTTTTAATACATTGATAAGTGTCACAATAATCCTGGCTCCGCTTGCTCCCAATGGATGGCCGAGCGATACTGCGCCACCATTCACATTTACCTTTGCCGCATCTAATTTCATATTTTGGATATTCACGATCCCAACTACACTAAAGGCCTCATTTAATTCAAAGAAATCAACATCCTCTACTTTAAGGCCTGCCTTTTTTATCGCTTTCGGAAGAGCTAATGATGGAGTAGTTGTAAACCATTCTGGCGCTTGTTCTGCATCGGCATAACTAAGAATTTTTGCAACAGGCTTTAATCCCAGGCTGTTCGCTTTGTCGCTGCTCATCAAAACTACTGCCGCCGCGCCATCGTTGATAGTGCTTGCGTTAGCAGCGGTCACACTTCCGCCTTTTTCAAATGGCGATTTTAGTTCAGGAATCTTTTCAAATTTTACATTGAACGGCTCTTCATCTTTCAGCATGAGCACAGGCTCTCCTTTTCGCTGTGGAATTTCTACGCCTACAATTTCATCATTAAATTTTCCATCATTAACTGCGGCCTGACTGCGCTTATAACTTTCAATCGCAAATTCATCCTGCTGCTCACGGGAAATGTGGCAATCTCTCGCACATAATTCGGCTGCATTGCCCATCGCATACTCTTTATAAACATCCGTCAGCCCATCTTTGGCCATTCCATCAATCAGTGAGGTATTCCCATATTTGGTTCCCCACCTTGCAGCCGGAGCGTAAAAAGGTGCGCTGCTCATATTCTCCATACCACCCGCCACAATAATATCCGCATCTCCCAACAGGATGCTTTGGGCGCCATTCATGATTGCTTTCATGCCGCTGGCGCAAACTTTATTTACGGTGGTGCAACAAACATTTTCGGACAGACCGGCATAAATTGCTGCCTGGCGTGCCGGCGCTTGCCCAAGATTGGCCTGCAATACGCACCCCATATACACTTCCTGTACATCTTGTGCCTTTACTCCTGCCCTTTCCACAGCGCCTTTGATGGCAGTAGCACCTAATTTTGTGGCAGAAATATCTTTGAGGCTTCCGCCGAAACTGCCTATAGGCGTGCGAACCGCAGAAAGAATATACACTTCTTTATTGTTCATAATTGCAATTTTTAGATAGGGAACAAAGATACTCAAATAACCGCGGCGTCTGAGGGATGGACATCCATGCAAAGGCTTTCGCCAGGCAAAAATAAATTCGGATATTTACGCCTATAGTAAATAAGCATAAAATTCATTTACTTCGTATAAATTTTAAAAAATCAAAGTTATGAGCAACATGATCTCAATGAAAAATTTTGTAGCTACCATGGTTGTTACCACAATTTTAACTTTAATCCTCGCCTGGATCTGCCTCATTTGGACGCTTTAATAATTGGCAGCAACTATCTTATGCCGGCCAGCCTAAAACCAGGCGCAAAAAATATTTAATGATTCCTCAGGAAACGATACAGCAGATTGTAAGCAGGATCGATATAATTGAAATTATCAATTCCTTTGTGAAGCTCAGGAAACGAGGTACCAATTATATTGGACTCTGTCCGTTTCATAACGAAAAAACGCCTTCTTTTACGGTATCACCCTCAAAAGAAATTTATAAATGTTTTGGTTGTGGCCGAAGTGGTAATACCATCACTTTTTTAATGGAGCATGAAAAGCTCAGTTATGTAGAAGCGCTGAAATGGCTGGCCGCAAAATACCATGTAGAAATAGAAGAGAAGGAAACAAGCCCTGAATATAAAGCGCAGCAACAAACTGCTGACAGCCTTTATATCATCAACAATTTTGCACAACAGTTTTTTTCGGACAGGCTTTTCAATTCTGAAGAGGGGATTGACATAGGATTGGGCTATTTGAAAGAAAGGGGCTTCAGGGAAGATATTATTAAGAAATTTCAATTAGGCTATAATCCCGATGCGCGCGATTTATTTGCAAAAGCAGCAATAGAACAGCAGTTTAACAAAGAGCTATTACAGAAATCCGGGTTAGTAGTTAGCAGGGATAACGGATTACAGGATAACTACCGCGGTCGTATCATTTTTCCAATCCATAGCCAAACCGGAAAGATAAGTGGTTTTGGCGCAAGGCTTATTCGCAAAAATGATAAAGCGCCCAAGTATATCAACACGCCCGAAAATGATATTTATGTAAAAAGTAAAATACTCTATGGCTTATGGTTCGCGCGGCAGGCGATTGACAAAAACGATGAATGTTTATTAGTTGAAGGTTATACCGACGTAATATCATTGCACCAGGCGGGGATTGAAAATGCCGTAGCGAGCGGTGGCACGTCGCTTACGCCGGAGCAATTGAGGCTTATAAAAAAATACACGTCCAATCTTACCATTTTGTATGATGGCGATGCCGCAGGCGTTAAAGCAGCACTGCGTGGACTGGATCTCGCCCTGGAAGAAGGATTAAATGTAAAACTGGCTTTACTGCCTAACAATGATGATCCGGATAGCTATATCAATAACTTCGGTGCTGCAGCTTTTACAGAGTTCATTGCGAAAAACAGGAAGGATTTTATCTTGTTTCAATTAGAACTGGCGATATCTGAAGCAGGGGATGACACTAATAAAAAAGCTCAAATCGTAAACCGCATTGCAGAGTCTATTTCTAAAATCAATAAAGCGGAGGATTTTACCAAACAGCAGGATTATATCCGTAAAACTTCTGAAATTCTGAAAATTGATGAAGCGGGATTGCATAACCTGGTTAATAAATTTATCAGGGAAAACTTATCCAAAGAAGAAAAAAAATTATTCCAGCCGGAAAAAAATTTTCAAAGATCGCCAGGTGAAATTGACGAATTAGCGCAGGCTGATGTGCCGTCGCTTGAGCTGTTAAACGATGAAATTTATCATGAAAGATCACTAATAAGATGCCTGTTGGAATATGGGCTGTTAGATTGGGAATCCGAAAAAAGAGTTGCCGATTATTTACTAAATGAAATCATTGAAGAAGATACCCTGGAAGATCCGATGCTAAAAAAAATTCTACATACGTACAAAACATGGTATGAAGAAAAGCTTGAACCCAGTCCTAAAAGTTTTTTATATACTGATGATTTGGCAATGAGCAATGCAGTTGTACAGCTTATTGAATTTCCGTATGAAGTAAGCGATGGTTGGGAAAGTAAATATGAAATGGCAGTTCCCACAAGGGAAGAAAATTACAGGACAGACATTATGTCTACCCTCAGGTATCTGGAACTAAAGAAAATAAGGAAATTAATCTTAATCAATGCAAGCGAGCTTGAAAAGGAATCGAATCCTGAAAGGCAAATGCTTTTGATACAAACTCATTCTCAACTAAAAAATATGGAGATGCAATTGACCGCCGAGATAGGCCTGGTTATTATGAAATAACACTTTACGATGCAAACAAAAAATTTATTTATTTGTTTGTTTACTACTCCATATTAATCAACGCTCCAAAAAAACGCCGCATAGTGTTATGTGGCGTCGATTAATAATTATTTAACCTGTTTATTTAAAACCCTTCTGCTTCGGCGAACTTCCTTGAATCCGACTTCATTGTCACCACCTTTGTAGGAGTAGCTTTTGCTTTTTCTTTGCCGCAAATATCTGCCTTATAAAACCTTTGGGCGCTCCACACGTAATCAAGTGCTACTTTTTCACCGGTTTCATAGCCGCTCTCTACCAACAAATCCCATGAACCTTCCCTGTTTAAATCGCTTACAATTTTGGAGGCTTGTTTAGGAAATGCGATCCAAAGTTTCGTTTCATCGTGCAGCGCAGGGCATAATTCCGCAAAGATTTTTTCCAGTTGGGCAGAATTCAAAGCGAACACAAGTGCGAAGTCAATTTTGCGGATTTTTAATAGCTGGGTAACATTTTTTGAAAAAGAAAGTTTTGAAAATTGTTTCTCAATAGTGGAAGGAAGACCTTGGATTAATAAATTTTTCTCATCCTCTAATTGCAATTTTTCAAACATGGTTTGAGACATAATGAAGGCAGTATTTTAGAGATTAAAAAATGGTCTTTAATCACTGTATTTTTTCCGAAAGGGTTGAAATATCGGAAAACTAAAGATTTGTAAATAAAGACAGGTGCAAATTTACGAAAAAAAAATGGTTTTGTCGCAAAAAAGCTGTCTTTAATCTGTTGCCTGGCCTGCTTTATGTTTTTATTATATCGAATTATGATTGAACGGGATGATAATATTTCAATGCTTCGTTCATATATTTTTTCAACTTGGCAATCCTGTTATTGTCTAACGGGTGGTCGCTCAAAATTTCCGGAGTAGTATTACCTGCGTTTAATTTTGCCATTCTTTCCCATAAAGGAATGGCCTCTCTTGGATTATACCCGGCCATAGCCGCAAAAATTAACCCATAATGATCTGCCTCGTATTCCTGTTGACGCGAGTTGGGCAAAAGAACCCCTATTTGAGCAGTTGGAGCAAAAATCGCATTAAAGACATTATTCACTTTGGGGTTGTTTTGTGTAAATATATCTCCACCCAATTGAATTCCCTGAGCCACCAGTGCTTCACTCATTCTTTCCTGGCCATGGTGAGCCACAGCATGGGTAATTTCATGACCAAGAACAATTGCGAGACCCGCTTCGTTTTGTGTAATTGGAAGAAGACCGGTATATACCACCACTTTTCCCCCCGGCATACACCATGCATTCACTTCTTTACTTTCCACCAGGTTGAATTCCCACTTATATCCATCTAATGCATTAGTCACTCCTTTGGATGCATAATATTTGGTAATTGCATCAGCGATGCGCTTTCCTACCCGCTTTACCATCTCCGCATCTCTATTGTTTGAACTACTTACTACTTTATTTTGAGACAGAAAACTTTGGTATTGTGATACAGCTTCCTGTTGCAGTGTAGATTCCGGAATCAGGGACAGTTGATTTCTTCCTGTTATTAAATTCTTCGTGCAGGAAGAAATAAAAATAGTTGAACTGATGAATAGTATTAATAATTTTTTCATAAATATTAAATTTAAATAATAACTAAACAATTGATGTACCAAAAACGCAGGCTTTTATAAAGCCGATATTTTGGACTTCAAAAAAATAAAAAGTAAAATCAAAGAAAACTTAAAGATCTTTTCGGTGGGATTTTCTGCGGTCGCGGTGTTTCAAAATAGGAACCCGTCCTTCATTCCCCTTTATCAGGCGGCTTATGTTTTTTTGGTGAGTGAGTACAATTAATGCCGCGACCGCGACCGCAAAAACGCGGTAAAAAACTTCCTGTTCATTATATATCCAAAGAACGCAAATGGGCAAAGCTACCCCCGCTAATATGGAACTTAGTGAAACGTACCGGGTTAGGTAAAGAACGATAAGAAACACGCCGACACAGTTAATAGCTATAATGGGTTGAATGGCTAACACCATTCCAAACAATGTGGCCACGCCTTTGCCTCCTCTGAAATCTGCCCAAATGGGATAGATATGACCAATCACTGCGGCCAGTCCAAGGCCAAGCATTAGATTAGTGCGGTCCAACTCATTTGTTACATAATAAGGAAGTAAATTATAAAGAGCTACTGCCAAAATACCTTTTAGCATATCGCCTATCATTACAACAGTTCCAAATTTAGGTCCCAATACCCGGAAAGTGTTTGTGGCTCCCATGTTTCCACTACCATAATCCCTGATATCAATATTGAAAAAACTTTTACTTATAATCAAAGCAGTTGGTGTAGAACCAATTAAGTAAGCGAGGATAATTAAAATGAATTCTTTCATAATGGATTATATAATTGAAATCATGGGGATAGCAAATATAACATTAAATTGATCAGCAAACTCCCTAAATTTCATAAACTTATCTCATATCCTGTTAAATAAAATTGCCAACCAACCATTCAATTCTTTTCTTTCGCAAACTGCAAAATTTGACGCGAAGATTCGTTCCATTTCAGTTTCGTCTTCCAATAAAAATCCCGATGCAAGGAAAAAGCCACCTCTTTTTACTGATAACGCTATTGACTCAGCATATCCTTTCAATACATTCAAATTAATATTGGCGAGTAATATATCTGCTGGCTCAATTTCTGAAAGATTCTCCTGCTGTTTTAACGAGATATTTTTGCAATTATTGGCGAGAATATTTTCAGATGCATTCAGGATGCTCCATTCATCTACATCGATTGCGGTAATTTTAGCAGCGCCACATTTTTCAGATACAATCGCAAGAACACCAGTGCCCGTGCCAAAATCTATTACGTCTTTTTGATAAAAATTGATTTTTTCCATCAGCTCAATCATCAAATGTGTGGTAGCATGATGACCGGTTCCGAAACTCATTTTAGGAGTAATGATGATATCAAACTTTACAACCTTATTACCCGGAGCAAAAGATGGGTGAAGGGCAACAAAATCATTTATGATAACCGGTGTTATCGTCTGCTCCCATTGGTAATTCCAGTTCTCTTCTTCAATAACATATTTTTTAAAAAATCGTTTTTCAGGCAACGCTGTTACCATGAGATGCTCATCAAAATCTTCTTCCTGTATATACGCAGTTAGCAAATCTTGTTCCTCCTCAAAAGCATAGAAGTTTATTTCTGTAAGCAGTGCTATAAGGATTTCAGCCTCTTCTTCCGACTCAATTTCAATTTCTATTTTGATATATTTTTTCATAAAAAAAAGCCTGTAAAAATACAAGCTTCAAAATAAAATTATATTGATAAATTAATGCTCTCTATGGCTACGCTGCTGTCCGGTAGAATTGCTTTCGGGCTTGGGCAGTAAAATTTTCCTGCTTAATTTAAATTTACCTGTTTTCGGATCTATCCCTATCAGTTTAACTTTTACCTTGTCTCCTTCCTGGAAGATATTGTCCATATTTTCCAATCGCTTCCACATTATCTCAGAAATATGCAATAACCCCTGTTTACCCGGTAAAAATTCGACGAAGGCGCCAAATTCTTTAATGCCTTTTATGGTGCCTTCATACACATCACCCACTTCCGGAACAGCCACTATACTGTTTACCCAAGCCACCGCCTGATCAAGGCTTTCTTTATTAGCAGAAAAGATACTTACTTCACCGGTTTTGCCCACTTCAGTAATATTAATGGTAGCGCCTGTTGATTTTTGAATTTCCTGGATTATCTTACCTCCGGGTCCTATAACAGCACCAATAAATTCAGAATCAATTATCAGCTTCTCCATCCTTGGAGCATGTGGTTTTACATCCGGGTTGTGCTCAGGTATGCATTGATACATCGCATTAAGTATATGCAATCGTCCCTTCTTGGCCTGTTCAAGAGCCCGCCTCATCACATCCATGCTAAGACCATCTACTTTTATATCCATCTGAACACCGCAAATTCCATCCCTGGTGCCCGTTACTTTAAAATCCATATCTCCCAAATGATCTTCATCGCCCAAGATATCAGACAGAACAGCAAATTTATCTTCTTTGGAAATCAACCCCATTGCAATACCGCCAACATGTTTCTTAAACGGAACGCCTGCATCCATCAGCGCGAGAGAACCGGCACAAACTGTGGCCATTGATGAGGAGCCATTACTTTCTAATATATCACTTACCACGCGCACGGTATAGGGATAGTCATTTCCCGGCATAATTTGCTTAAGGGAACGCATTGCAAGATTTCCATGGCCAACTTCTCTCCTGCCCACTCCACGCATCATTCTTACTTCCCCGGTTGAGAAAGGAGGAAAATTATAATGTAAAATAAATTTTGAATAATTACTGGTAGCAGCGCTTTCCACCAACAATTCGTCCAGCGGTGTACCGAGGGTAACCGTAGTTAAAGATTGTGTTTCACCGCGGGTAAATAACGAAGAACCATGAGGAGAGGGAAGAATATTTACTTCCATTGTGAGCGGGCGTATATCTTCTAACCCGCGCCCATCCAAGCGTTTGCCGGTTGATAAAATCATATCGCGTACCACATGGTATTGCAACTCGCCAAAGTAATATTTTATTAGTGCTTTATCTTCGTCTGGTAATTCTTCGCCAAGATGCTCGGTTACTTCCTGTAATAAAGCGTCAAAAGCGTCTTGTCTTTCTCCCTTTGAAGTAGCAGAAGAAGAAATATCGTGCATTTTATTTTTAGCAAACGCAATTATTTTTTGATTCAGTTCTTCATTTCTATAGGGTTTTGCATATTCTCTCTTTTCTTTAGCGCCTACTTTTTCCCTTAATTCCTGTTGGGCTTTCACCTGCAATTTGATTGCATCGTGAGCCACTTCGATAGCCTTAATCAAATCTTCTTCCTGGCACTCTTTTCCTTCACCTTCCACCATCATAATATTTTTTTCGGTTGCTGCTACCAGGAATTCAAGTTCAGCATTTTCTAACTCGCTTCGCGTAGGATTTACAACAAATCTGCTATTTATTTTAGCCACCCTAACTTCCGAAATAATTTCCTGGATAGGAACATCAGAAACCGCCAGCGCGGCAGAGGCTGCAAGGCAAGCCATGGCATCCGGTAAAATTTCAGGATCACTTGAAACCAGAGAAACCAACACCTGCACATCGCAAAAATAATCGTCAGGAAACAAAGGCCGTAGTGCCCTGTCAATAAGCCTTGACGTCAGGATTTCATAATCGTTCAATCTGGCTTCACGCTTGAAAAATGAGCCAGGGATTCTTCCCGCAGAAGCAAATTTTTCCTGGTAATCTACAGTTAATGGAAAAAAAGATTGGCCTTCTTTAGGCTCTTTATTGGCCACTACCGTTGCCAGAATAATACAATTACCTAATTGAACAGATACTGCGCCATCTGCCTGCCGCGCCAACTTACCTGTTTCTATAGTAACTGTCCGGCCGTCTCCGATATCAAATGTTACACTTTTTGGATTTGGGGTATTCATTTTTATAATTATTTAAAAAAAAGATTCCCAACCGGATTACTCAGTTGGGAATGCTAACAATATCATTAATGCTTAACAAATTATTTACGGAGTCCTAACTTTTCAATTAACGCGCGATAACCATTCAAATCATGTTTATTTAAATAAGCCAACAGGCTTTTGCGCTTCCCTACCATCTGCATAAGGCCCCGCTGCGTGCTGTAGTCTTTCTTATTGTTGGTCAAATGCTGCGAAATATGATTAATTTTTTCGGTCAAAATAGCCACTTGTGCTTTTATTGACCCTGTATTTTTTTCGTCGCCACCAAATTCTTTAAAGTATTTTACCTTGGTTTCTGAAGTTAAATAAGACATTTTTTAGAAATAATTTTATAAGTGGGTGCAAATGTACTATTATATTTTGATTTTTAATAAATGTAAAATCTTATTTTTTTCAAAACTTTCTCCTCAATGAACAGTTATTCTCGCCAACTTTTCATTGATTTTAAATTTAGTGCATACAGAGCTATAAAGATCAGTCCGAAAAAGTTGTTAAAAGAGGTAGCACCCACTGCTATCATGTCATTTCCAAAAATATAAAATGGAATTAACAGCGAAACGATGACGCCAAAGATGTAAAGATAAAAACCGGTCTTTTTCAGATTCCACATTAAAACAGCACCACACAGGGTAAATAAAGAAGCCACCAGGTTACCAAGTGCTAATTTGCGCATATTTTCTTTTTGAAGGATTTTTGAAAAAGAGGTTTTTACTTTTTCAGACATTCCTTCCTTTTGAACGTTTCCTTTAGGCGAATTCAATTGAACGGTGTCTTTTTTTACCTCTGACTCCTTATTTAAAATGCCGGCATACTTATAAGCTGTCGTGTAGGTATAGATGCTGCTGATTATTGTCCAACCGCTTCCGATAAAGGACAATATACAAAGCCAGGTAAGGAAAGAGGGCCTTTTCTCTGGTTGCAATTCATAATCGTATAAATTTTCGGGCATGATTTTTTTGTACTTGCAATAATAAATAAATTAGACCAAAAACTTATATCATAATTCGTAATACAAAGTTGTGAGAATTGCTTAATTGAAATTCGATTCCACGCTACGAGAATAAAAAAAGGCTGTCCCTAACTTCGGAGACAGCCTCTTTTACAATTTTATCATTTTCCTTCTTTTATCAACCGAAGGGTTATTCGATCATTGCCCTGCATGAATTCTGCAATATAAATTCCAGGATGATACTGGCTTCCAAGCTGCAGGCTACTGTTAGCAAGAACTGAGGTTCTTTGTTCCACCACTCGTCCTGTAATATCGGTGACAGTTAATTTTACATTTTCTTTACCCAAGCTCTTCAATATTAATGTAAAGTAATAAGAGGTCGGATTTGGCATCACTTGAATTGACAGCTTACCGTTTCCTTCCATATCACTCGAAATATTATTCGGGTTATTTATCATTGATACATTTAATTTACTGCTAGCGGTATCCATTAACCGTGATTTAGTGTTGCCTGTACTATGAATCACAATTGATCCGCCGCCCAATACTGTTGAAGGAACAGCATTATTAGCAGAGTCCTTGTTGTTGTCATAAATGACTCCGCTGCCATCTGCATTTGTCCAGATTTTTATTCGGAACTTATCAACTCCGCCGCCGCCACTTATACTTCCATCTATAGCTGATATCATAAAGTTATAAGTACCGGTTCCGTTAATAGTGCCTGTTCCCTGGAAGATTGCTTTTGCGCCTGCAATAACCAGTGATCCTGTTGCATAATTTGTACTCTTGAAGTTGAGGTTACCAGCCTGAAACTGGAATTCTGTGTTTCCATCCGGTACATTGTTGCCTTTTTTATATTGTGCATTAAATCCAAAGTTTGCTTTTCCAGTCAAAGACGGATCAGCGCTATATGCGCCTGCTGGCGAATTGATCCACCCGCCACCAGTTACAAATCCCGCGCTCGGGTCATAAACAGAGAAGTAAGCTACTGATTGAGCGCAACCGGTCCCCGCTACTGCTGTCACCTGGTACAAGCCAGTTGCTAATGAACCGGATGGAAGATTATAAGTAGCAACTCCACTCGAGTTAGTGACGGCAGCCGCCACAATTGGAGTAATATTTCCATTGTTGGTAACGGTGAAGGTAACCGTTGCATTACTTACAAGAGCAGTACCGCTTGTGACAGTTGCTGTCAGTATTTTAGTTGCTGTTCCTAATTGAATGGCGGTGCTGGTATTGCTGGCATCGATGGAAACACCTTTTATCTCAAATGTGTTTGAACCGGCAAGAGTTAAAATGTAATTATTTCCAGCACTCAATGTTCCGATTAAATAGTTGTAAATACCCACATCATTTGTTCCCGATCTGCTTAATCCGCCAGAATAAGAATTACCTGGAATCAATGACTCACTTGCTGCATAAGTAAATACGGGATCCGGTTGGCCACAATATTTGAATTGTCCGGAAGTTGGAGTAATAGCAATTGGTCGTTGATTTACATTGATGCTTACATCTTTGGAAGCAGCATTATAGTTGTCAGTTGCTGCTACATCCACATGCAAGGTCTGGGAAGTACCTGCATTAAGTAAAGTGCCGGCAGCAGGAGTGTATGTAACTGCTCCTGTTGCTGAACCTCCAGTGATACCGGTAACAACTGCATTGAGTTGTGTTCCGCTCAGCAAGGTTCCGTAAGTAATATCAGCAGGATTAGCCCAGGTGATTGTCTGTTCTGCTTTATTAACATTGATGCTTACTTCTTTGGAAGCAGCATTATAGTTGTCGGTTGCCGCTACATCCACATGCAATATCTGTCCGCTACCGGCATTAAGTAAAATACCGGCGGCAGGAGTGTATGTAACCGTTCCTGTTGCTGAACCTCCGGTAACTCCTGTAACAACTGCATTGAGTTGTGTTCCGCTAAGCAAGGTTCCGTAAGTAATATCAGCAGGATTAGCCCAGGTGATTGTTTGTTCTGCTTTATTTACAGTCAATGTCTGATCAACATTAGTAGCAGCATTATAATTATCATTTCCAGCCTGACTTGCGGTAATCGTGGTAGAACCCGCTCCGACAATTGTTACAGTATTTCCTGAAACAGTTGCTACATTAGTATTGCTGCTTGAATAAGAGACCGTCAATCCGCTGCTAGAAGTTGCTCCAAGAGGAAATGCAGCATCTCCATAAATTTTTGCTCCCAGATTACCGAAAGTAATTGTTTGATCAGCTTTTCCGTAAGTAAAATTAGTGGCATTTGTTGCTGGACCATTCTTACCATTTACAACAATACTTACATTACCCGCAGTGTGAGCTGGTGCGGTAAAAGTTATCACTTTAGCTGACACAACAACTATCGGTGATACCGGCACACCGTCGATTGTTACTGAATAAGGAGCACCACCTGAATTAAATGATGATGGCGATGTTGCTGTCAGGGTGACCTGATAACCACCAGATGAACTTCCCGAAGCAGGGCTGGCGGTTATATCAGGTAAAGCATCCGTGAATGTCCACTGCGCTGTCAATCCTGAACTTCCACCGACAGCGGTCAGCAATAACGTTGCTCCTAATTCATCTTCGTCATAGGGAACTGTCCAAGTCGAAGAAATATTTCCACTGCCATCCGCGATAGCAGTAAAAGGCGCATGTGCGCCACTGATTTCATTATCGCCTGTTTCGCCCTCGTGCAATACCTGGAGCGTTACGGTTTCTTCCGGCTGCCAGCCGGCTCCGGTAATGATCACGGTACTTCCAGGAGGATAATCCAACTGATCAGTTTTAATGGTTGGAGTTTGCGAAAACGTAGTTACACTGTTAAGTGTAATGGCAAAAAAAGTAAATAAAAGTGAGCGTAAGAATAATCTCATAAACTAAATTTGAAGTAATTATTAATAATTTTGGTTCAATTAAGACACGGATTTCAAACAAGTTTATGATAAACACAGTTTATCTGTTCACAGGTAATGGAATAAACTAGAAACTATCGGAATTTTTTGTTAGCTCGGGGGGTAATGAAAAGTAAAAATAGTCCTTATTTTTAAACGGCCAAATTTCTTTTTTATTTTTTTTGTTTACTATTCCGTACAATTATCCATATACGGTGAATTGCCCAAAAAACCTGGCAAGTATACTTCAGAAAAGCGATTCCCGCAGGAAACATTAATGGCGAATAAATAACCATTTCACACATTTAACGCCTAAATTTCTCAACCCCTGCAGCAGGCTCCCAGCCGTAATGAGGCTCAAAATAATTCCATAATAATGAAGATACATCCCGCGCCAACTGCCACGCCTCATTATCAGTTTCCCAGCGTTTGTCTTTATTATTCTTTGTGGCGATATAAAACACATAATCTCCGTGCGGAGCATTCACCAAAACTGCTTCCGAACGGGAAGCATCCACCATGCCTTGTTTTGATGCCGCCTGCACATACGGCGGTATTTGCGATAGCGCATATTCATCCCAAAAAACATCAGTAAGGTCGCGGTACATCTGTTCGCTGGCTGCCTCACTTATAGTTTTGCCTTCGCGGATCATCACCATTAAATCAGACATTTCCCTGGGAGTGGTTTGCCCCCATCCATATTCCTTATACATTGCTTCGCGGCCATCCGTGCGCGCATTTACACGTGTATTTTTGAATCCATTTTTTTCTAACCAGCTATTAATTTCTACCCCACCACCGGCGAGCTTTTCACACCATACTGCAGCCGTATTATCGCTGTGCGAAAGCATAAGGGAAATAAGTGTCCGCAGTTCGGTCGGAGTCGAATCTTTAAAAAACTGCATCAGCCCCGAACCTCCACGGGCAATGCTGTCACGGTATATGAGAGGCTGATGATAAGTATAAATACCTTCATCAATTTTTTTAAAAATACCTACAAGGATCGGAACTTTTACAATACTGGCGGTAGGGAAAATAGTGTCAGCATTGATGGCAGCTTCTTTTCCGGTTTTTAAATTCCGCACATACACACCGGCAGTGCCATGAAATGAACTTAGTAAAACATTTAGTTTCTTTTCCAGTTTTTTATCAGTTTGATATTGCGCATTTGCGGTAAAAGAGAACACTGTCATACAGCAGCAAATAAAAATGTATACACGGTTTTTCATTCTTTTTTTTGAAAAATAAGCAATCTTAAAGATTTTTTGAACCAATCTTTCTGTGTAAAAAAAATTCAATACTGATTAAACGAATTCAAGTTTGTTGAGTCTGAGTATTGCAGTTTTTTGAAAGCGTTGGTTTTAACAAATATTGCAACGCAAATAAATTAAATTTGGTAACAAATCTTTTACAAACTAATTAGTCACTCAATGAAAAACATACTCAAGCTATTTTCTGTTATAATAATGCTGGCAGGAATAGGAAGTGTTGCAAATGCACAACCCATGAGGAGCGCGCGCGGCAATGGAAATTCCGGTACGTCGCGCGATGTTTCGCGCAGTACAGCGCCTTCCTTTAACAGGGAATCAAGGCCCGCCGCCAGGTCTTTTAATAATAATACCAGAAACTACTCATCGGGCACTCAACGTCAGATGACTTCGCGCGAAATGACTTACAGGCAAACCCCGGAAAGAACATCCCGCACTCAAAGAAATCCTTCATCCGTTAATTCTCAAAACCGCAATAATACTCAGAGGGTTTTTTCTGAGCCAGGAAGCGGGAATTCTACTAATGAAAGATTGATTGTTTCAAGAAATAATAGCAACAACGTTGCAAGAAACAGTTATTTTGATCGAAACCGGGCCGTTTCACGCAACGTTTATCGAAACAATTACCGGGATAATTATTATTACAACACTCGTTATAGCTCTAATCGTTATGGATACCATTATCATTACTATGGCACAGTGTATGGCCACAGAACGCGGTTTATTTATGGCCCGCGTTACAGGGTAATTCCCCATAATTTTATTTCAATACATTTTGGCGGCTATCCGTACTATTATTATGATGGATTTTATTATGGCTATTACAATGGGTATTATCAACCCTTATTTCCTCCTTTTGGACTTCAGATTAATGTGCTGCCGGCAGGTTATGTGAGATTGTTTTTAGGAGGAATTCCGTTTTATTATTACAATGGTATTTATTACAGGCAATACAATGATTCTTACCAGGTAGTGGATGCACCTATGGGAGCTATCGTAAGTTCGTTACCAGACGGCGTACGTTCTGTTATTGTAAATGGAGAGCAATTGTATGAATTAAACGGAACTTACTACAAAACTGATATTGATAAAAATGGTAACAACATTTTTATAGTGGTTGGCAAAAATGGTGTCATTAATAACTCTCCTGCCGATGCACCCGGTCTGTTGGCTTCCCCTGAAACTTTACAAATCGGAGATGTCATTCCTCAGTTGCCCGCCGATTCAAAAATCGTAACTATAAATGGTGAGCAACTGTATGAGACTCCGGATAACGTTTATTTGAGACAGAAAGATAATGACGGAGTCGTTCAATATGAAGTAGTAGGCAAATAAATTTTGGTTTTCTTATTTTTTAAAAACCGGCTTAAGCCGGTTTTTTTTATGCTGGTTTTGTTGGTTAAATGTTAAATTCTTTCAATATGCCAACAACCGATGAACAGCGGTAACCCTTTATTGGAACTAATTTAATACATTATGCGAATGGTATTCTTATTTACCGTTTAAAAAAAACGAATCGATTTTAGGTGTTTGAAAACTTACATTTGAACGAATACGATCAATTATGAGGCATTTATTTTTACTTTTTTCTTTGTTCCTGATTATCAGTTCTGTGAACGCCCAGGTTGAAAAAGAACCTTTGCCTACACAGGAACCAGCCGAAATACAAATAAAAAGTACCAATTCCATTCTTGGAAGAGTTGTTGACCTTCAAAATAATAAAGGCATTAATGCCGCCTCTGTTCAGTTGTTTGCCGTTGAGGGTGATTCCACATCTGCTACATCCAACGATTCACTTATTGCGGTAATGCTTACGAAGTCAAATGGAGATTTTCTTATATCGAATATTCCCTCGTCAGCCACATTCAGAATTGAAATTAGTGCAGTAGGTTATTCACTATACAACCATATTATTAGTATTGGAAGGATTAGCGATACGGAAATCATATATAAAGACCTCGGAAATATTGTAATGGCCAGGGAAAACGAGCAATTGCAAACGGTTACCATCGTAGCGCAAAGGCCTGCCTTAAAGTTGGGAATAGATAAAAAGATTTTTGATGTAAGTAAAAGCATCACCTCAAAGGGCGGTACTGCCGTGGATGTAATGAAAAACATACCCTCGGTTTCTGTAGATGTGGACGGAAATGTGCAATTAAGAAATTCCAGCCCGACTATTTTTGTGGATGGCCGGCCTACTATCCTTACACTTGATCAGATTTCTTCGGACGATATCGACCGGATAGAAATTATCACTAATCCTTCAGCAAAATATGATGCATCTTCTACCGCCGGAATTATAAATGTTATTTTAAAAAAGAATAAGAGATATGGCTTGAATGGGCTTGTGTCAATTACGGGAGGCCTTCCTACCCGGTATTCCGGCAACATCAACCTAAACCTGCGCCAGGGCAAGTTTAATTTCTTTGTAAGCAGCCATTACAATTATGGAAACAGCGATGGCCATGGTGAAAGTTTCAGACAAAACAAATCGGAGGGTGTAGTCGAAAATTATTTT
Source organism: Ginsengibacter sp. (assembly GCA_051954975.1). Lineage (GTDB taxonomy): Bacteria > Bacteroidota > Bacteroidia > Chitinophagales > Chitinophagaceae > Ginsengibacter. Next base: position 323,068 of record JBQCHE010000008.1, read on the forward strand.
AATCAGCAGTCTTTGAACAATCGCAAGCGGGAATTTTTTGCTTTAAGAGGCGGTGTTGATTTTTTTCTTGATAACAGAAATACATTTACCTTATCACAGGGATATGTAAACGGAAAATTTGATAACAACCAAACGCAGGATCAGGAATATTATGATGCACAAAATGAACTAACCCAAACAGGAAAGCGGATTTCAAACGGCCATTTTCAATTTAAGAGAAACAGCTCTTCTCTGTATTATACTCATAAGTTTCCGAAGGAAGGCGAAACTCTTGACGCAAGCGTAAAAGTGAATTACGGCGGGGTTACTTCCGCTAACGCTATTGTCAATAGCTTTTACAATAAACAGGGTTCATTAACCGGCGATCCCAGCGTAGTAAATGATGACGGTGCAAACAACAATACGCAGATTACAACAAAAGTTGATTATGTAAATCCGTTAGGAGATGATAAAAAAATCGAAGCCGGATTGCGTAGTTATACAAACGACTATACAAGCCATTTTAATTCTTACTCCGTAAAAAATGGAACAAAGACAAAATTGCCACTCAGCAATAATTATGAATATATTGAAAATGTGCAAGCGGCTTATTTTACTTACACCAGCAAAATAGGCAGCATTGGCTACCAGGCAGGATTGCGCGGAGAATATTCCAAATTTTCAGGAAAGCTCATCGATAGTTCCAGAAAATTTGGTTATGAATATCCTTCAAAAATTGATAACATTCTTGATGCGCTTTTTCCAAGTCTTTATTTATCCAAAAAATTAAATGAAACAGATGAATTGCAATTGAACTATTCAAGAAGAATAAGACGACCAAACTTCTGGCAGTTGAATCCCTTCATCGACATTAATGACCCTCTCAATATTCAGCAGGGCAACCCGGAGTTGAAGCCGGAATACACCAATTCTCTTGAGTTTAATTATAGTAAGTCTTTTAAAAATAACAGCAATTTTCTCGCAAGCATTTATTTCAGGAATACAACCGGCGATATTACACGATTCAGCGATACGCTCACTTCCAAACAATACGCAGATCTTCAGAACGCGGCGGTTGATCCCAATGCAATTTTGAATACATTTATTAATGCTGAGAACACTAATCGCGCAGGGCTTGAACTTACCTGGCAGCAAAAATTTGGTAGCAATTTTGACATCACACCAAATTTAAATGTCGGATACAGAAAAGTAAATGCTTCACAAAAGTCATTAGATCTTAGCAATGAAGGATTTGATTTCAGTACAAAGTTTACTTCAAACTATAAGATAAAAACGAAGGAACCAACGAATGCATTTAATAATCTGAGCTTTCAGCTAACCGCCGAATACCGCTCTCCAAGCGTGATTCCGCAAGGCAAAAGGCTGGAAAGATTTAGCTCAGACTTTGCTTTGCAAAAAGACATATTCAAAAACAACCGCGGCTCCATAACATTTAGTGTGGAAGACATTTTCAACAGCCACAAATTTGGTGTGATTTACAATACGCCCACGTTTTACCAGGAAAGCTATAACATGCGCCAGGTAAGAAGTTTCAAGCTTACTTTCAGCTACAAATTCGGCAATTCAGATTTTACTATGTTCAAAAAAAACACCGATAGAGAAGACAGTTGATTATAGCCAGTAAAAGCACAAATCGCTGTAATTCTTATTTTATCAGAATTTTTTAATTCAAGCAAGAGTCTTGTAAAAACAAATAAGGATCAATGGAATAAAAATAATCAACTTCGCCAGGAAGCTCTCCCAATTCAATTTCCAGGCCACATTTGGTTTCTTTTATTTGCCAAAGAAACAAATCCCTTTGTGAAACAAAAATCTCCGGCAGCATTTCATTCAAAAGGCCGTTCCAGCAGGCATCTTCCAACTGTTCTATTTCAGATGCAGGCCGTCCGCTGTCATTAATTTTTTGCCAGCATTGTCTTGAAGAAAATTTTGTTCCGCTTATCAGTAATATTTCCTGTTGTACAACTTTTTCCATGATTGACAAATTTTAGTTCCTATCAATAAGACTAAAAATCAAGTTCAAAAATTAATCCGAAAATAAAATCTTATGTTAATGAAAACGATTATCCATGCAAGTTTATTTTAAGTATTGCCTGAATTTCTTTAATTCAGCAATGTCATTTGCAGAAAGTATTTCATTATTATCATATTTTGATTTCAAAAATAAAACTCTTTTGTGTTGAGGAAATTTACTGAGAATTTCCTCTATTAATTTGCCCGCCTCCTCATTTTTTTCGAAAAGAGGAGCGTTTTCAGGCAGATCAGATTTTTGCCGTGTCGGCATTTTTTTAATGATGGATTCCAATGCTGCCAGTCGCCCCGGTAGTACGCCTTTAATTTTTGAAGCCTTATCATACAAGCCCTGCAATTGCTTTTTGCTTAACCAGCCCCTTCGTTGATATTGTTGATAAATGCTTATTACAAATGAAGACACCGGAAACGCAATAATGCAATCTTCCAGCAGCATATTAATTATGTCCAGCTTAGGTTTGTTGTTTTGCATATCACCGGGCTTTAATCAAAAATAATGAATGGTGCGAGATTTATAGCAATTAAAAACCCACCTTCTGCAAAGTGGGTTTGATAATCTCAAGAGTAAAATCGCTTTAAAATTAATACCTGTACATTTCAGGTTTGTAAGGCCCCTCTTTTGGAATATTTAAATAGGCACTTTGTTTGTCAGAAAGCACATCTAGTTCCACACCAATCTTTTTTAAATGTAAACGCGCTACTTTTTCATCAAGATGTTTGGGAAGCACATAAACTTTGTTTTCATAATTTTCTGAATGTTGCCATAATTCCATCTGTGCCAAAACCTGATTGGTAAATGAATTGCTCATTACAAAACTGGGATGGCCGGTAGCGCAGCCTAAATTTACCAAACGGCCTTCTGCCAGGATAATTACATCCTTTCCGTCAATCGTATATTTATCAACCTGTGGCTTAATTGTATCCTTTGTATTTCCATAGTTTTTGTTCAACCAGGCAATATCAATCTCAATATCAAAATGGCCAATATTGCAAACGATTGCCTTATCTTTCATAAGTTTAAAATGTTCACCGGTAATCAAATCGCGGCATCCTGAAGCAGTAACGATTATATCGGCTTCTTTAACAGCATCGATCATTTTCTTCACCTCATAACCATCCATAGCCGCCTGCAAAGCACATATAGGATCGATTTCAGTAACGATTACTCTTGCTCCGGCTCCGCGCAAACTGGCCGCAGAACCTTTTCCTACGTCACCGTATCCACCTACTACAGCCACTTTACCTGCCATCATAATATCGGTAGCTCTTCTGATGGCATCCACCAAACTTTCTTTACAGCCATATTTATTATCAAATTTAGACTTGGTTACTGAGTCATTAATGTTGATTGCGGGGATAGGCAAAGTACCTTTTTCCATTCTTTCGTACAATCTGTGAACGCCGGTAGTTGTTTCTTCCGATAAACCTTTAATATGTTGAACCAATTCGGGGTACTGGTCAAAAACCATATTGGTCAGGTCGCCACCGTCATCCAAAATCATATTCAGCGGGCGATCTTCGCTACCAAAAAATAGGGTTTGCTCAATGCACCAATTGGCTTCTTCCTGTGTTTCGCCCTTCCAGGCAAATACACCAATCCCTTTTGCTGCAATGGCTGCCGCCGCCTGGTCCTGAGTCGAGAAAATATTACATGAGCTCCATTTAACCTCAGCCCCCAATTCAACCAGCGTTTCTATGAGTACCGCAGTTTGAATGGTCATGTGAAGACAACCTGCAATTCGCGCACCTTTCAGCGGCTTTTCTTTTCCGAATTCTTCGCGAAGCGACATTAATCCCGGCATTTCTGCTTCAGCTAAATTGATTTCTTTACGACCCCAATCAGCAAGACTGATGTCTTTCACTTTATATTTCAGGTCAAAATCAATTTTATTTTTTGTAAGTGATGCCATAATATTTTTTTTGATTTTTAAATCGCAAATTTAACCAAATCAGAATAAAATACTAAGACCTTTAAAAACTTTAGGATACATTTGAGGTTATTTGAATATAAATAGAATAAATGACCAACATAATATGAAATCTCAATTGAAAAAAGAAAAATCCATTACCGCGGATTATCAACCTGATAAAAAAGATTTGCTGATTTTAAAATTGCTTCAACAAAATGCGCGCATCACCGTGAAAGAAATTTCAGAAAAGATTCATTTAAGTACCACTCCGGTACATGAAAGAATCAAACGGATGGAAGAGTCAGGAATTATAAAGCAATATGCCACTCTCGTTGACAACCGCAAAGTGAAAAAATCTTTGATGGTAATTTGTTACGTTTCTTTGAAAGAGCATGGAAAAAAGGCCGGTGCAAAATTTATTAAAGTAGTCAATAGCCTGAATGAAATCATTGAATGCTTTAGCATTTCAGGCGAGTTTGATTTTATGCTCAAGGTACTCTGTGAAGATATGAATACCTACTATGATTTCCACGTCAATAAATTAAGCGAGATCGAAAATGTAGGCCATATTCAAAGCATTTTTGTGATGGGCGTTATCAAACAAACGCACCAGGTGATATGGGAAGAATGATTGCCTGAATGATACCAGCGAATTCTTGAAAATAAAAAAGCCTTTTTTTGTGCTTTTACTGTGAAATTTTTTTGAATCATGAAGAAGAGAAATAAATGACTGAAAAGAACATTTCTAATCTACGTTTGATTGCCCAGCAAATTGCTGATCCGGAATTTCATTCCCCGCAAGAGACGGTAAGCTGGATGGGCGCTATGCAGGCGCAGGATTTCAACATGGCCAAATGGGCCCTCGGACTGAGGCTTAAAGGGAACACTGAAGAAGATATAGATGCTGCAATGAATTCTGCAGCTATCATCAGAACTCATGTTTTACGACCTACATGGCATTTTGTATCCGCATTCGATGTTCATTGGATGCTTGACCTTACAGCACCGCGAATAAAGCAATCAATGACAGGCAGGCTCAGACAATTGGAGCTGGACGATAAGCTTCTAAAAAAAAGTAACCACATCATTGAAAAAAAATTAGAGAAAAGCTATTATGCTACGCGCAAAGAATTAATTACGGAGTTGCATCACGCCAAAATCGTCACAAATGAAAATCGCGCATCACATATTTTTCTACATGCAGAACTTAACAAACTTATTTGCAGCGGCGAGATGAGAGGTAAAGAAATTACCTACGCATTATTAGAGCAAAGGGTAGCTTCACCAAAGAAAATATCAAGGCTCGAATGCCTGGCAAAATTAGCCACCAAATATTTTAAAAGCCACAACCCTGCTACATTAAAAGATTTCGTTTGGTGGTCTGGACTGACAATCACAGATGCGAAAAGTGGAATCGAAATGATACAAAATGAATTTTGCTGTGAAAAAATAAAGGGCATTGACTACTGGATATCCAAATCAGCAGCAGATTTTAAAAAATTAAAGAGCGGCTTTTTTCTGCTTCCTTCTTTTGATGAATTCTTAATCAGCTATACCGATAGAAGCGCTGCTATTGAAACCGGCCATCAGCCAAAAGCTTTTTCAAAAAATGGCATTTTCTGGCCAACCGTAATTTTGGATGGTAAAGTAAAAGGAATTTGGAAAAGAGAAATGAAAAAAGATACCGTATCCATCACCATACAATTTTTTGATTCAGAACAACAACCAGCAAAAAATATTTTGAAAAAAGAAGCACAAAAATTCGAAACTTTCTTAAACAAAAAAACAACCATCACCTGCCTCTAAAACAAATTGTTTTTTTCCAGTTATTCTCTTTAAAAAAATTCTATTTTACAAAATAAAAAGCTGGCAAATTTGCCTTTTTACTACATCAGCTCATAAATTTTTTATCAAAAAAATAAAATGCTCGAAGTAAACTTTCAGCCATTTCCTACGCTTTTCTCGTCGAGGCTCATTCTAAGAAAAATGGAACGCTCTGATAACGCAGCGCTCTTTAAGCTGCGGTCAGATGGTCTTGTGATGAAATACATTGGCAAAAAGCCGATGCAATCCATATCCGAGGCTGATGAATTTATTGAACTAATCAATGACGCAATCATTAATAATTCCGGAATTAATTGGGCGATTGCCTTTAGGAATGAGACCAGAAAATTGATTGGAACAATTGGCCTTTGGAGAATAATAAAAGAGCATTATCGCGCCGAAATCGGATATATGCTGTCGCCCGAATATTGGCGAAAAGGCATCAGCAAAGAAGCCATTTTGCGGGTGATAGATTACGGCTTCAATACGCTGCATTTACATAGCATCGAAGGGAAGATAAATCCGGCGAACGTTGCCTCCGCCAAAGCTTTGGAATCAACCGGGTTTATTCGTGAAGCCTTGTTTAAAGAAGATTTTTTCTTCGATGGGCACTTCGAAAATACCGCGATTTACTCAATTTTAAATCGCGATGGTTCGTGAAGCTATTCCAGGTTTTCTATACATTTTTTTAAATCAATTCCTTTACCCAAAGCGCCTTTAAATACATCGCCCATTTGTTGTAATCTTTCCAGCGTGTTATAAATGGTAAAGTTTTTCGGAGATAATCCGGGCTTCACTTCATCCCACAACAAAGGTGTGGAAACAGTCGCTCCGGGTTTCGGGCGCAAACTATAAACCGATGCAATCGTTTGTCCGCGCCGATTTTGCAGATAATCCAGGTAAATGTGTTTGCTGTTTCTCTTGGATAAATTTCTCTCCAAAGTTGTGAAGCTTTTCAACTCATCATTGACCATCATACATATCAGGTAAGCAAAATCTTTTACCTGGTCGAAGTTATATTTCTTGGCGGTTGGCACAAATACATGCATTCCCGAAGCTCCCGAGGTTTTACAATAACAATCTGCTCCTGCTCTATCACAGATGTTCTTAACCGTTAGCGCTACTTCAATCACCTGCTCAAAAGTATTTTTATCTGAAGGATCGATATCGATCATCAGGTAATCCGGCTTATCAAGAGCTTTTGTGGTAGAATGCCATGGATTGATTTCAATACAACCAAGGTTGTTTAGATATATAAGAGTTTCAATGTTGTCACATACAATATAGTTGACTTCTTTTTGGGTTGACTCTGAAAAAACCTGTTTGCAATGCACGTAAGGAGGCGTATCATTCGCCGCATCTTTTTGAAAAAATCCTTTAGCGTTAATTCCATTTGGATTGCGCAACAGTGATTCCGGCCTGCCTTTCAAATAGGGAAGAATATAATCAGCTATCGAAATATAATAATCCACTACATCTCCTTTAGTAACTTTTTCTTCAGGAAAGTAAATCTTACCGGGATGAGTTACCTTGATTTCATTTTTGCCAAATTTGTAAACACGATCCAGCTTACGTATGTCTTTTTCTGTCTGCGCTGCCATATTAACTATTTTTAGTGCTTTTCTTTGAAAGCTTGCTATTTTCTGCAATCCATTTATTTATAGGCGAGCTTTTTTTCGTGTGTGCCTCACTGTTATAATCTTCATCTATTGCAAACTCATCGCGATGCTTTATGAGCAGCCAACTATTATCTTCTTTACCTTTCAATTTTACCAAAACGAACTCTCCCTTTAATTTTTTCCCAAATAGCTTAAATTTAAAATCTCCACTTTTTAATCCTTTACGAAGATTTTTTTCTGCTTCCTGAAAAGAAGAATTATCAATATCTGAATAAGTGCCGTTATCCCATATTTCAACAATGCCGGCTCCGTAATTTCCTTCTGGAATCACGCCTTCAAAATCTTTATAATCATAGGGATGATCTTCTACCATCATTGCCAACCTTTTGTCTTTCGGATTCATCGAGGGCCCTTTCGGAACTGCCCAGCTTTTCAAAACGCCATCCAATTCAAGGCGAAAATCATAATGCAATCTTGATGCTTTATGACGTTGCACCACAAAAATTAATTTAGAATCAGATTTTTTTGTGACGCCGTCCGGTTCGGAAGTTTCCTCAAAATTTCTTTTCTTTTTATAAGTTGTTAATGCCATTATGATGCTTTTTTTCGTTTTACGTCCAGACTTGCTTTCAATTGATCCATCAGGTCTTTAGTCTTACTGTGTACCACTTTCATTTCGGGCGCTTTAATTTTTTTACCTTTCGATTTTGCCTCTATTATTTTCAATAATTCGTCATTGTAATTATCCTTGTATTTCGAAATATCGAATTTGTCAGTAAGCTGATCGATTAGCGTGATGGCCATCTTTAATTCTGCAGGTTTTACTTCGGTATTTTTTGGCAAAGTCAACTCGTCGGTACTTCTGATTTCCTGCTCAAACCTGATCTTATTTAGAACAATCACATTTTTTTCCGGGCGCAAAATCGCAAGCGATTCTTTATTTCGCATCACAAAAGTAGCCACCCCTACTTTCTTTGTCTTTTGCAGCGCTTCCAGCAACAGCTTGTAGGCCCTGGTGCCGGATTTATCAGGTTCAAGATAATAGGGCGTTTCATAATAAAGGCTGCTGATTTCAGATTCCTTTACAAAATCGGTGATGTTAATCGTTTTCGTTTTTTCAGCACTCGCCGCTTCAAAATCTTTTTCATCAAGAATTATGTAATCATTCGCAATTTTATACCCCTTTACAATATTGCCCCATTCCACTTCTTTGCCGGTATTTTCATTCACACGCTGGTATTTAATCTTGGAATGATCTTTCTTATCCAGCATATCCAAATTCAAATTGCTTGATTCTGTGGCGCTATAAATTTTTACGGGAATGTTCACCAATCCAAAGCCTATCGCGCCAGTCCAAATTGCCCTCATAATTTTATGATTTAAGGTGTAATAGTTTTCAAAGAAATTTGTATGCCTTTTTTTAAAACGGGCTTAAATATGTGTTTTTCATGCGAAACAGAGCCGCGGGAGCGGTGCCTGAGGAATTAATTCTACATCACGAAAGCCCCAAAAACCGCTATCTTACTTCATCGTGGCGATTTGTATTTCTTTTTCCCCCGGAAAAATCCAGTAATAAAACGGGAAGCAAAATTAAATTGGTAAGCGTGGCAGAAAACAACGTAGCTGAAGTGAGCCACCCCAGTGATTGGGTGCCACCAAACCCGCTAAAGCAGAAAATGACAAATCCTGCAATTAAAACAAGGGAAGTATATAAAATGCTCAATCCTGTATGCCGTATGGTCTCAGATACTGTTTTGGAAATTTCAAAATTGTTCAAGGGTAATTCCTGTTTGTAATTGACCAAAAACCTGATGGTAACATCAATCGCAATACCCAGAGACACGCTAAAAATCAGGACAGTAGAAGGTTTAAGCCTGATACCCATCCATCCCATGATTCCGGCAGTTAATATTAGAGGAATCAAATTTGGAATTAATGAACAAATCAGTATCCGAAAAGATTTAAACAGATACAACATGCACAAACTGATAAATAAAAATGCCCAAAGCAGGCTTTCCTTAAGCCCGTTGATGATATAAACGCTTCCTTCGAGAAAGGTGATGGTTGAGCCGGTGAAAGTGATTTTATATTTTGACGAATCGAATAATTTGTCTGTCTCTGATTGCAGATTTCTTAAGACCAGGGGTAATTTCCGGGTGCCTACATCAGCCATATTGATGCTCATTCTCGTGCTTTGTCTTGCGGTGTCAATAAAGCTGGAAAGCAATTTCGATAAATTATTTTGAGAGCCGGCATCTTTCTGCGGGCGAAGATAATCACCCACAAAAGCGATATCAAATGAATTGGGCAATGCATAATTAGCCGAATCGCCTTCATAAAATCCCTGTTTCACAAACTTAATCCCCTGCACTATACTAAGTGGTTTGCTCATTTCCTGCTGTTGCTTTACGTATGTGGAAAGCGAATCCATTCTTCTGAGCACAGGCAACGCACGAGCGCCGGAAAGGCCGTATCTTTTCTTTGTGTCAATTATGATTTCAAGTGGCATTACGCCATGGAAATTATTTTCGAAAAATTTTAAATCCTGGTAAATCTTGTCGGTTTTAGGTAAATCGTCTACAATAAATCCTTCCGTTTTCAACCTGGACATCCCAACAACCGAAAAAATTATAAGTACTAACGTTAATGCATACACGATTTTTTTATGATTAAAAACCCAATGTTCAATTTTTAATAAAGAAGCAGTAAAAATTTTAAGGTTCAGGTAACGCAATTGCCCGCTACCAGGCGCTTTGGTATAACTTAAAACAGCAGGCAACAAAATAAAAGAAATTACAAAAATCAGCATGATACTTATGCCCGCAACGTTGCCAAATTCGATAAGGATAGCACTTTTTGTAAGCGCAAATACACCAAAACCTATTGCTGCGGTGATATTGCAGAATAACGTAACAATTCCCATCTTGCTCACCATATCAATTAATGACTGCTGCTGATTGCCGCTTCTCTTAAACGAAGAATGATATTTATTCAAAAAATAAATGCAATTGGGAATGCCGATAACCACTAAAAGCGGAGGAACCAGCGCTGTTAGTAAGGTGATTTTATATCCAAATAAATACATAATGCCAATGCTCCAGATTACGCTTACAATAACCACAGACAAAGACAATAACGTTGTTTGCAGCGACCGGAACAACAACAGTAAAATAAATGCAGAAAGAACCAGCGAACCGATGATAAACCATTTCATCTCATGTGCAATCCTGTCTGCTACCTGTGTCCGGATAAGTGGCAAGCCGCTAATATGAGTCTGAATTCCGGTTGCATCAGTGTATTTATTGGTATTGTCAACGATATTTTGAATTACAGCAGTGCGGCCGCTGGAATTTAGTATTTCCTTATTTATCCTTACTACGATTAAGTAAGCGTTTGTAGCCGGATTGTATAAAAGTGAACGATAAAAAGGAAGTGAATACAATACATTCAGTGAACTGTCAATCTCCGCCTGCGATTGAGGGTGTGTTGAAAAAATTGGTATGGCATCAAGCTTTTCATTTACTGAATCTTTTAAAAGATTGACAGCGTTAGCAACGCTCAATACATTTTCTACATGAGGTACTTTTTTAAAGCTATTGGTTAATTCAATAAAATATTTAAAATTTTTCAGCTTAAAAAATTGAGCGCTTTGCGCGCCAATCACCAGCACATTTCCATCATCGCCAAACTTTTCCTTAAAAGAAAGATAATCCGTGTATTTGCTATTCTCAGTAGGAATGGCTTTTGAAAACTCATAGCTCATTTTAACTTTTGATGCAAAGAATGCCATCAAGACAGTAATACATAGCAGCACAATCAACAAGGGAAGCCGGTTATTAAGTACAAATCTCGCAAGGCGTTGCCACATACTTCTATGAATTAGGTAATTGTTTCCAACTGGAAATTTTTGATTCAGTATTCATACAGCAAACAAATTAAATTCAGTAAACGAACAAATAAGACTTTTTTATTTTCCTGCACGAGTCAATGCAGCATCATGCCAGAAGTTAATAGTCCAACTGCATTCTTAATTTATCTTTTAATTCTTTCACCAGGGGATATTGCTCAATAATTCTCAGGTATTGTTCTTTGGTAGAAAGAACTTCTTCCTTCACTATATTTTCGGTTTCTGATTCGTCTACTGACAGTTTATAAACGAGCGCCCGGTTATTAAAATGCGATTGAAAATGTGTGATGAGCTCGCCGCGTTCCGCTTCTATAAATTTTTGTTGAAAACTGGTTTTGGTAATGATTTCAATACAATTCTCATCGGCAACTCTAAGCCTGGCCGTTTTAAAATTAGAAACAACAGGACTTTTATCTATAGATAACTTGTCAATATATTTTCCCCATGCGATATAAACCTCTTCTTCATTGAGGTTTACCGGTTTATTGTTCCGGTTTTCTTCAGCGACTTTCTGGCGTATCTTTTCTAATGAATGAAGCTTCGTGATTTTTGTTTTGGGTAATGTGGGCGTATTATCTGTAACCGCGGCCCGTGAAATTGGATTCTTTATGGGAACGGAATCGCTTTCAATAGTAAGCTTTGCGCTGCTTTCTGCGGCAGCAGTTTTTTTAACAGGTAACGAAGTTTTTTTTACTGTTTCTTCTTTAAGAGCAACAGGCGTAATGGTTTTGAATGAAACCGGCTTTACTGTGTCAAGCTGTTTTTTTTTTGATAGCTGGCCACCGTCATTCACCAGGTTGAGCGCCTGGTTCAGGTAGGATAATTTGATGAATGTAAGCTCAACATGTAGCCGCTTATTCTTCGCGAGCTTGTAGTTTATTTCAGCTTCATTTAAAATGTTGAGCGCGCTGATAAGCCAGGCGTCATTAATTTTTGAAGAAGTTTCGAAATATTTTTGTTTGAATCCCTCAGAAACCTCAAGCAGAACGGCCACCTTAGCATCTTTGCTTACCAGCAAATTTCTGAGAAATTCTGCAAAGCCGTTTAAAACCAAATCTCCTTCAAAACCCTTGCGATTGATTTCATCGAATATTAGAATCGCATCTCCGGCATTTTGTTTTTGCATCGCTTCCACAAGTCGGAAATAATAATCTTCATCAAGAATATTCAAATGCTCCAGGGTATTTTCATAGGTAACCTCACCATTGGTAAAGCTTACAATCTTATCAAGAATGCTGAGCGAGTCACGGAGGCAACCTTCGCTCTTTTGGGCTATGATATGAAGCGCGGTTTTATCAGCTTTAATATTTTCTTTTTCAGAAATCTCCATCAAATGATGCACCGTATCGTCGTTGGTGATTCTTTTAAAATCAAAAATCTGGCAACGCGATAAAATGGTAGGAAGAATTTTGTGCTTTTCAGTGGTGGCTAAAATAAAAATCGCAAAAGGTGGCGGCTCTTCCAGCGTTTTTAAAAATGCATTAAAAGCGGATGCGCTAAGCATATGTACTTCATCAACGATGTACACTTTATATTTCCCGGCCTGAGGTGCAAAGCGCACCTGGTCCACAAGTGCACGAATGTCGTCTACTGAATTATTGCTTGCAGCATCCAGTTCGTGAATATTCAGTGAACTTCCGTTGTCGAATGAAATGCAGGAGCTACAAACATTACATGCTTCCCCATCGGGTGTGCGGTTTTCACAATTTATCGTCTTCGCAAGAATGCGGGCACAGGTAGTTTTACCTACGCCCCGGGGTCCGCAAAATAAAAAAGCATGCGCCAGTTGGTTGTTCTTTATCGCATTTTTTAACGTAGTAGTGATATGAGATTGCCCCACAACTGCGCTAAAATTTTGCGGCCGGTATTTGCGTGCTGAAACTATAAATTTATCCATAAATCCAAACCTCCAAATAAAACTTAAATGATAAAACGGAACAGTTGCAAGTTAAGAAACCCTGCCTTAAAAGTAAACAGGAATATCGTTCAAAAAGCGAAAGATACAATACAATAAACCGTATCCTAATCCAGGATTGGATGGCGTTTAAACTCTTTGGTTCTGTCAAATAAATAACGGTAGGTGGCCAAAATGCGGCTATGCTCTGCACCAATACTTTTGGAAATATTGAGTATCCTGGGATTGAAATCTCCCTGCCATTGTAATTCCAATTCTTTATACGCCGTTTTTTTCCTTATCTTATAAGTGGCAGCAACTATCATAAAGTAATCAATACCCATACCGTGGTACTCAGGAATTACGCCGAAGACAATGCCGGTAAACTTATCGCAAACGCCTTTATATCTTAGCCATAGAAGCCTGATTTTTTCTATCAAACCAAATCTGCCGTTAAATCTTTTGAAAATCTGGTTTAACTCCGGCAGATTAACCCAAAATGCAATGGGAGCGCCTTTGTGATACACAAACCAAACAAGATTTTCGTCCATTACCATTTTCATCGATTTAAACATTTTGTAGGCAACTTCTTTGCCCATCAGCTTATTTCCCTCGTGCTTTGCCCATGCCTTGTTATAAACTTCGCAGAAATCTTCGGCAAATTTTTTCAAATTATTTTTATGCACATGACCGACTATATAATCCGGGTTGTCTTTATACCTGTTATATTGGTTCAAAAGTTTATCACTGATATCGGCCATCAGAGAAATATGCCAGCAGATTTGCTTAAAAAAAATTTTGAAGCCATAATTTTCAAACAGGTCTTTATAGTAAGGTCTGTTGTAATTCATTAAATAAATTGGTGGCTTAAACCCTTCTATCACCAGCCCCCACCAGCGATCGCGCTCTCCAAAATTTATCGGTCCGTCCATCGCTTCCATGCCCCGCTGCATCAGCCAATGTTTGCTTACATCGAACAACATGTCGGCTGCTTCCTGACTGTCAATGCATTCAAAAAATCCTATTCCGCCGGTCTTTTGCTCGTCGCCTTTATTTCTATATTTCTTATGAACAAAGGCGGCAATGCGGCCGGCAAGGTTTTCATCATCATCCTTTAAGATCCAACGAGTGCACTCCCCAAAGCGGAACGCTTTATTTTTTTTCGAATCAAAAACATCATTAATGTCCTTATCAAGAGGACGAATAAAGTTTGGATCGTCTTTATAAATCCACAACGGCACTTCCAGAAATTCTTTTGCAGTATGTGTGTCTAAAACCTGTATAAGTTGCATTAGAAATGGATAAAAGAATTTAAATGGTTTAAGGCTTACGACTGTCAAACTTTTGAATGAAGCAGTTGAATTTTAAAATCAGATTCAGATATGCGATTAAATCAAGCTTCCAATCAAATTGCAGGTACTTCTTTTTAGTAAACGAATAAATAATCTTAAAAAATATTTTTGTTTGAAATGAACGGTTGCAATAACAGCTTTATTTAATCACCTCAGGCTGTGCATTCTGTACCCAATGAGATAAAGCTGAAGCCAGTTTGCGATCATTGCTAAGCCTCGGCACTTTATTTTGCCCGCCCAATTTACCCACACTTTTCATGTAGCTAATAAATCCATTCTTTTTTAATACCCGAATTTTCAAAGGATGCAAAATATTTCCTTTGATCAAATCATCGTAATAGATATTCTTTTTCCGAAGATTATCGTCCACCTTTTTTGCAAAGGAAGAAAGATTAGGCGGTACATCTTCAAATTCAATAAACCATTCATGAAAACTTTTTTCACCGGTAGTTGATATGTTTGGCGCTACCGTAAACTCTGTAATAGTGATATTCTCAGCATTCGCGGCTTTTAACAAGGCCTCTTCTACTTCTTCCCCAATTACATGCTCGCCGAAAGCAGAAATAAAATGTTTTACCCTTCCTGTAACTACCAGCCGGTAAGGGCTTAGCGAAACGAATTTGATAGTATCGCCAATATTATAAGCCCATAAGCCGGCATTGCTGCTGATAATCAGCACATAATTTTTATTTAATTCTACATCTTTTAAAGTAAGTCTGGTAGGATTTTTATTTGAAATTTCTTCAAAAGGAACAAATTCATAAAAGATACCGCTATCAGTGTTGAGTAAAAGTCCCTCATCGTGCTGGCTGTCCTGGAATGCAAAAAAACCTTCACTGGCCGGATAGAATTCGATGGTGTCTATTTTTTTCCCAATGCTCTCAAACAGCTTGGCCTTATAAGGTTCAAAATTTACGCCGCCCTGCACCAGCACTGAAAATTCGGGAAAAATATCCTTAATCTTTTTACCGGTTCTTTTTTGTAATTCATCGAAATACATTTGAATCCATGGTGGTATTCCGCTGATGAGCGTCATGTCTTCATTTATGGTTTCATCCACAATCTTTGAAAGCTTTTCTTCCCAATCTTCTATGCAATTGGTTTCAAAAGAAGGCAATTGATTGGACCTTAAATAGCGCGGGATATGGTGATTCACGATTCCGCTTAGCCGCCCCGTAGGGATGCCGCCTATTCTTTCCAACTCCGGCGAACCACTTAAGAAAATCATCTTACCATTAGCAAATAAGGAATTGCCTGTCTGAGCCATATAGCACGATAATGCATTCCGTGCAGTATTGATATGGTTGGGAATGGATTCTTTGGTAATCGGAATATATTTTATACCGCTGGTAGTGCCGCTGGTTTTTGCAAAATAAATCGGAAATCCTTTCCACAAAATATTCTGCTTTCCCTGTTTCAGCTTGTCTATATAAATTTTGAAATCTTCATATTCCCGAATCGGAACATTTTTTACAAAATCTTCATGCGATTTGATATCTTCAAAATGATGTTCTTTTCCGAACTCTGTTTGCATCCCCGTTTTAACAAGTGAACTGAAAATGCTAAGCTGGTCAGCAAGCGCAGTTCTCATGGATCTTTTTATTTGTTTATATATATAAAGAGCAAAAGGTCTTGCCAGGTATGATTTAAATCGCATTGACATTTTAATACTATAGGATGTTTACAAATTTACAAATAAATTACTTTCATTTTAGGCGTTTACAATCAGTCGCAATCGCACGGCCATTCCCTATCCAAATCAATGCAGGTAATAATAATCATGCCATCATTTTCCGGGGCAACTACCACTCTAATGTGCTGTTTTTCAATACTATATCCCTCCACAGCGAATGTACTATCGCCTTTGGATCCAATGCCGCTTTTTTTATAATTAACAGTCCCTGTTTGAAGAATCTCTTTTATCTCTTTCTCCGAAATTTGTCTGCAAGCCATCCTGCATTTTGCATGTTCGGTCAGAATCAAGTAGCTGCTATTTCTGAAAAACTCTGCATGGCGTGCCTTGGGGCTCAATCCATCGAATCCTTTTATAATTAGCAGAAGAGCCAGAACAATCAATATAAAATAATAAAAAGTATTGCGGTTTAATTTTTTCATTTAAAAAAATTACGAATTATTTGCCTGCCTGCCGGTGGGCAAGGTTGCTTTACTATTCACATTAAGACCGGGGCGGCTCATTCATATTGCTGCATCAGGTTGTAGAGAATTTTTTTATCCCCGTCCGTGATGGTGGTGCAACTGTCTTGTTTTTCAAAATGGCGTTTAAAAGCCACAATGGCTGCAGCAGTATCTTTAATTGAATATCCTATAATTCTTAGCGCCTGCAACGGACTAAAATTTTCAGGAACGCAAACTGCTGTTGTATCTGTATACCACAAGCCATAGCCCTGCCGGGCCAGCAATTCCCAGGGAAAATTTACATTCGGATCATTTTTTCTTGTTGGAGCAATATCTGCATGGCCAATAAAATTGGCTGCCGGAATCTGGTATCTGGATTTTAGTGTATCCAGCAACGTTAGTAAGCTGTTAATTTGCGTCGCAGGGAAAGGCTCGAAACCGTTATTGTCCAGTTCTATTCCAATGGATGAAGAATTGACGTCTTTATCATTTCCCCAGGAAGAAACTCCCGCATGCCATGCACGTAGATAATCATTGAGCATGTGATGAACAGTACCATCTTTGCAGATCACATAATGCGCGCTTACCTGTGTTCGGGGCAACGTAAAAGTGTGCAAGGTTTGATCGCAACTATTTTGCGCCGTATGATGAATGATTACAAAGTTAGGTTTTCGCATGCCGAAATTAGTTGTTCCTACCCACGTTGATCTCTTTCCTTCCAGGGGATATTTTTTGATTTCTT
Organism: Ginsengibacter sp.; assembly: GCA_051954975.1. Taxonomy (GTDB): domain Bacteria; phylum Bacteroidota; class Bacteroidia; order Chitinophagales; family Chitinophagaceae; genus Ginsengibacter. The sequence goes on from JBQCHE010000008.1 coordinate 340,483, forward strand.
TTGCCAACGCTTTAGCCTTTCGCTTGTATGATTTGTTAGTGGCCGCATATTTGTTGGAAGAGCAGGAAGCAATGATAAAAATGAAAATGAAAAAAAGATATTTTTTAAAACGCATTTTTTTCGGGTAAAGATAAAGTTGAAAATCTTAAAAAATTTTTTCAGCGTCCATTTGCCGCTGCCGGTTTTTGAAAGGCTGTGGCAAACGACACAGCAAAGGTTTGATTAAATTTGTTTTATTAAGTAACCTCTTAAATAAGTAAAATGAAAAACGTAATTAGCTGGTTTGAAATTTATACTACCAATTTTGAAAGGGCAAAGAAATTTTACTCAGAAGTATTCGGATACAAACTGGAAGAACTTCCCATGGCCAGTGACAACCATCCGGATATGCGATATGCGGTTTTTTCCAATGGTGACGGAAACGGTGTGGGAGGCGCATTGGTCAGAATAAAGGAGGTAACCCCGGGCTATGGAGGCACAATGGTGTACTTTGACACCAACGATATAGACGCTGAATTAAGTCGGGTGGAAACAGCGGGTGGCAAAATAGTTCGGTGGAAACAAAGTATTGGCGAATATGGCTTTATCGCACTCGTGGAAGATCCGGAAGGGAATATGATTGGTCTCCGCTCGATGAAATAAACCTTTGGGAAAATAAAAATTGATGCTATTTGTCAGTTTACTTGTAAAGTTCTGAGATAAAAATTCTTGCAATTACATGTTTCTTCTGTACTGTCCACCAACTTCATAAAGCGCGTGAGTGATCTGTCCAAGCGAACAATATTTTACCGTTTCCATTAATTCAGAAAACATATTTCCATTCTTCAAAGCTACGTCCTGTAAGTGTTTCAGCATTTCAGCACTTTTCGCTTCATGCAATTTTTTGAATGCGTCTACATTTTTTATCTGACGATCTTTTTCTTCCTTTGTGCTTCGAATTACCTCTTCCGGAAGAATGGTTGGTGAGCCTTCTTTATTTAAAAAAGTATTTACTCCCACGATTGGAAGCTCGCCGTTTGTTTTCAGAGATTCATAATACAAACTCTCTTCCTGGATCTTATTTCTCTGGTACATTCTTTCCATGGCGCCAAGCACGCCGCCTCTTTCTGAAATCCGGTTGAACTCCGCCATCACAGCCTCTTCTACGAGATCAGTTAATTCTTCAATTAAAAAACTTCCCTGGTTTGGATTTTCATTTTTTGCAGTTCCCAATTCGCGGTTGATAATTAATTGAATCGCCATTGCGCGGCGCACACTTTCTTCTGTGGGCGTAGTGATCGCTTCATCATAAGCGTTGGTGTGAAGGCTGTTGCAATTGTCATAGATCGCGTACAAGGCTTGTAGTGTTGTACGAATATCATTAAAGTCAATTTCCTGAGCGTGCAAACTTCTTCCGCTCGTTTGAATATGATATTTCAACATTTGCGAACGCGAATTTGCATGATATTTATACTTCATTGCTTTTGCCCAGATCCTTCTCGCGACTCTTCCGATCACCGAATATTCTGCATCCATTCCATTGCTGAAAAAGAAAGAAAGATTGTGTGCAAAATCATCAATCTTCATTCCGCGGCTCATGTAATATTCTACATAAGTAAAACCATTCGACAAAGTGAATGCAAGCTGTGTGATAGGATTGGCGCCGGCTTCAGCAATATGATAACCACTGATAGACACAGAATAAAAATTGCGCACGTTATTTTGAATAAAATATTCCTGCACATCGCCCATCAGTTTCAATGCAAATTCGGTTGAAAAAATACAGGTGTTTTGGGCCTGGTCTTCTTTCAAAATATCTGCCTGAACGGTTCCGCGAACAGAAGATAAAGTTTTCGATTTTATTTCTTCATAAACATTTTCATCTAAAACATCTTCGCCGCTCAAACCCAACAACCGCAAGCCCAATCCATTATTTCCTTTCGGCAAATGGCCGGTCATTTTTCCTTTTTCAGGATAAACCGGTTCGTCATTGACGCCAATATATTTTGGAAGATCCGCAACATTAAATTTTGATTCAATAATTTCGTTTACGCGTTCCCGTAAGTTGTTTTCTAAAATATATTTTTCACATTGCTGATCAATTGCGGCATTTAAAAAGAAAGCCAGCAACATCGGCGCAGGCCCGTTGATCGTCATGCTGACAGAAGTTCTTGGATCACACAAATCAAAACCACTATACAATTTTTTTGCGTCGTCCACAGTGGCGATGCTTACGCCACTGTTACCTACTTTTCCATAAATATCCGGACGAGTTGCGGGATCTTCTCCATAAAGCGTAACACTGTCAAATGCAGTGCTCAAACGCTTTGCAGGCTGCCCCACGCTTACATAATGAAATCTTCTGTTTGTTCTTTCCGGGCCGCCTTCACCGGCAAACATTCTTGTCGGATCTTCTTCTGCACGCTTGAGTGGAAACACGCCGGCTGTATAAGGAAATTTTCCGGGAAAATTTTCCTGCAATTGCCATTTTAAAATATCGCCCCAGTCTTTAAACTTTGGAACCGCAATCTTTGGAATTTTGGTATGAGAAAGAGACTCAACAAACAATGATTGTCTGATCACTTTTCCTCTTACATGATATTCAAAAAAATCTTTTTGATAAAGCGATTTCGTTTCTTCCCATTCGTCTAACAATTTTTTTGATGAAGCAGATAATTCTTTTTCTACTGCTGCTTTTCTTTCTTTTAATTGCTCAATAAAAATCTGGTGTTTTTCTCCGTTTACTGCCGGTTTATTTTCGAAATTTGTTATTGTTCCATTCAATTGATAAAGCTGTGTGGCAATGCGAGCCTGTTCTTCAGTCATCTTATTGTAATGCTCAATCTCTTCAGCAATCTCAGCAAGATAACGAACCCGTTTCGGCGGAATGATCGAATGGCTATAACTTTCGCTTCTTGCAGGTGCTTCATATTTCTTCCAATCGCTTCCGGTTTTTTTATTTACCTCATCAATAATTTTATTGAACAATTGATTGCATCCGGGATCATTGAAAGTAGATGCAACTGTTCCGATCACTGGTAGTTCATCATCTTTTGCAGTCCATAAATTGTGATTGCGCTTGTATTGTTTTTTTACATCGTGCAACGCATCCAAAGCACCGGCTTTATCGAATTTATTAATGCACACAATATTGGCATAATCCAGCATGTTGATCTTCTCTAACTGAGATGCAGCGCCGTATTCCGGCGTCATCACATACAGGCTCACATCACAAAAATCCAAAATGGAAGCATCACTTTGTCCAACGCCCGCACTTTCCAACATGATAAAATCATAACCGGCAACTTTGCAAACATCAATCGCTTCCTGGACATAATTGCTTAATGCTTTGTCATTTTCCCTCGTTGCCAGCGAACGCATATAGGCTCTTGGATTGTGAATAGAATTCATGCGAATGCGATCACCCAATAAAGCGCCGCCGGTTTTTTTTCTTGAAGGATCGACAGAGATAACTGCAATCGTTTTATCAGGAAAGTTTTTTAAAAAACGGCGAGCAATTTCGTCGGTGACAGAAGATTTTCCTGCGCCGCCCGTGCCGGTGATGCCGAGTACTGGCACGGCTTCTGATCGATTATCTTTTCCTAAAATCTTAATTTCTTCGCCTGCTTCAGCATCTGTAATAGAAGTCGCTACCAACTTTACATCTTTCCATTCATCCAAAACAAACTGTCCATTACCATTTATTTTTTCTGATAATTTTCCATTTGTTTTTTCAGCGGCTTTGTGAACCACTTGCTCAATCATTCCTTCCAATCCCAATTTCCTTCCATCATCCGGAGAATAAATTTTGGTAATCCCATAAGCTTCGAGCTCGGCAATCTCGGAAGGTAAAATTGTTCCACCGCCACCACCGAAAATTTTGATATGCTCATAACCATTTTTGTTCAGCAGATCTTTCATGTATTTAAAAAACTCAATGTGGCCGCCCTGGTAGCTTGTTATGGCAATGGCGTCTGCGTCTTCTTCTATCGCACATTCAACAATTTCATGAACACTGCGATTGTGACCAAGATGAATAATCTCTGCGCCTTTGCTTTGCATAATCCTGCGCATAATGTTAATAGCAGCATCATGTCCATCAAACAAAGAAGCGGCAGTGACGATTCGGACTTTATGATTTTTTTCCTCCGGCATAAATTTTTGCATGGTTCATTACATAAATCAAAAACCATTGATTTTTAACCCATGGTAAAATTACAACTAAAGAAAAAGAAACATATTAAGTACTTTTTAAAAGGAGGGCTGGATCAGCATTTCTTGGTCGCTGCTTTTTATGGGCATAAGCGATACAGTGAAGCAACAAATAATATGGTTTTTTATTTTACAAATACTTGCTTATATATTCTGAAAGTATAACTCAAAGAGGCTATTCTATTTTTTTATAAGTGTAGAATCCCTTTATTTTTTTATTAAAATATTCGCCGATAGATGGGGCACGAAGCAAATTTTTAAACTTCGTTTTAGGAACGCCCGCATAATCGTACACGTTTCCGGTCGTGAACCAAACCCGTAAAATTTTTGCTTTTTCACTATAGCCCAATGCATCGGCAGTAGAGGAATTTACAAATTGCTTTTTCATTTCTTTACTTCTTTTAAACGTGCGAAGAAAATATCTATTTGAAGTAAACAAATCTAATTCCAAACTTTTAAAAGATACCTGCTTTAATTCATCTTAAAAGTAAGCGCTGCAAATTCTTCAACGCTCAATGTTTCCGCACGACGATCAAAAAATTTATCATCAAGAAGTTCTTTTGGAATCAGGCTTCTAACGCCATTACGCAGTGTTTTACGGCGCTGGTTAAACGCGGTTTTCACCAACGTCCAAAATGCCCTTTCACTTTTTACAGGTAAAAATGTTTCGCGCCTGGTGAGCCTGATTACCCCACTCTGCACTTTTGGAGGCGGCGTAAAGCATTCATTTCCTACAGAAAATAAATACTCCACATTATAATAGTATTGCAAAAGCACACTTAACACTCCATAAATTTTGCTGCCTTCTTTTGCCGCAGCCCGCTCTGCCACTTCTTTCTGGAACATACCGATTATAACAGGAACATATTCTTTCCATTCCAAAATCTTAAATAAAATTTGAGTTGAAATGTTATAGGGAAAATTTCCTATAACAGTAAATGGTTCCTCAAACGGACGTTCTATTTCCAAAAAACTTTTATGAATCAGATCGTTTTTTAATCCCGGAAATTGTTTCAAAAGATAATTTACTTTTTCTTCATCCAGTTCAACAGCTTTAAAATGGATGCCTGGAATTTTGATTAAATGTTTTGTAAGTGCACCGCCACCAGGACCCACTTCCAGTAAATTTTTAAAGGGATGTTGCATCAAAGCGGCGATAATTTTTTCAACCACTTTTTCATCTTTTAAAAAATGCTGGCCCAGGGATTTTTTAAGTGTGTACATGGTTGCAAATTAGTTAATTGATAATGGTTTCATTGTTCAATTGTTTTATTGTTAGAATAAGATTTTCAATTATTAGTTGGTTTACTGTAATTTTCATCTCTATGATACATTCCACTAATGGCATTGTTTTACGAACAGTTAAATACGGCGAAACAAGCGTCGTTGCCTCCATATTTACTGAACTGTTCGGCATTCAATCTTATATCGTGAATGGAGTACGCACTGCAGGGAAAACTTCGAAAGCGCATTTTTTTCAACCGGCTTCCATTCTTGAAATGCAGGTATACCATAATGATTTAAAAAACCTGCAGCGGATAAAAGATCTAAAATGGGCACATCTTTATAAAAATCTCTTCAGCGATGTAATTAAAAATTCTGTTGCGCTTTTTATGGTGGAGTTGTTGCAAAAAACACTGAAGCAACCGGAAACGAATGAAAATCTTTTCCATTTTTGTGAAGATGCTTTTTTACATCTTGATATAGCGGGAAAAGAAATCACTGCTAATTTTGCTGTCTATTTTTCCGTCCGGATAGCACAAATTTCCGGGTTTAGTTTACAAAATAATTATTCGGAGAAGAAAAATGTCTTCAACATAAAAGAAGGCAATTTCGTTGAAGAAAACTCAACGGAGATAGAATTTATTCCTCCACAGCTTAGCCGCGATTTTTCTGAAATGCTTAAAGCTATTCACCCAAATGATTTGCGTGAAATAAAAATGAACGGCAAAACGCGGAGCGCCATGTTGAAAATTATGGAAAGCTTTTATGCATGGCATGTTCATGAATTCGGTAAAATGAAAACGCTGAGTATTCTGTCTGCTATTTTATAAATCGCAATGATTTCTTAAAGTACGGCTCAAAATTGAATTATTTTATCATCCACTGTTTATAATAACCTTTTGACCTTTGAGTCTTCAGTGAGGTTTTTATCCTCTACATTTTCAATCAACAATATCCCGGGTGTTTTCCCTTTTTCAAAGCTGCCCAAATCGCTTTCCATTTGCAGCGCCCGTGCACCGTTTATAGTGGCCCACTTTAACAAAGTTTCTGTTTCAATCTCCGGAAAATTTTTACTTATTGTTTTTAATTCTTCTAAAATACTAAGTTGATGATTGGAAGCAAGGCTATCCGTTCCGATAACAACGTTGAGATTATTTTGAACGAACAACTCCACAGGCGGTAGCACGGCTTCTATGTATAAGTTTGCATTGGGGCAAATGCAAAATGAAATTAATTGTTTATCACCTGTTTTACGCATTATAAAATTAAGGTCGGCCTGGTTTACAAAAGTATTATGAACCAAAATGACCGAAGCCGCAGAAGAGAAATAATGAAAGTAAGTTTGAGGACTTCGAAGTTTTTTGGGCTGATAAAACGAATTATCGATATTCATCTTTTTAAACATTCTTAAAAAATCTCCCTCGCCTTTTTCAAAAAACAAATCTTCATCTTTTGATTCCTGGTTATGAATGGTGATGGTTTTACCATTAAAAAACGGAATTATTTTTTGCCATAAAACATCAGAGACAGAATACGGTGCATGAGGAACAAGGGATGCCGGAAGGTCTTTCATTTCAAATTCCTTTAATGCAAGCATTCTTTTTTCAAACCTGGCATCAGCAATTTGGGGCAGCCATCCACTGATCTCGACAAAATTATGATAGCGCAGATTCAGTTTTATTTTCTGAGAAAGAGTAATAGCATAATTGCAAATGTCGCCTACTGCTACTATTCCATTTCGGATCATTTCCTCCTCTGCGTTGGCTATCTCACGCAAAATCTGATTTTCTTCAAAATATCTTTTCGAAACCACATCAAACACAAAATTCACCAATCCAGTTTTTTCAGGAATAAGATCCTTAAGATGGGAAAGTTCGAGATGGCAATGCGCATTGATAAATCCCGGGCAAATGATTCCTTTTAAAATTTCAATATCGCCTGAAACATTTTTTTCATCTGTGATCTCTGCAACTCTTCCTGTTTCGTCAGTTAATAAAATTTTGTTTTTTACCAGTTTATTGTTTGCAAATAAATAGTCAGCTTTAAATTTTCGGTATGGCATGTAAAAACTATTAGGTTAATTTTGCCCACATTAAAATACACAGGGTAATTTTTTCTACATCAATTGGTACGCAATTTACCCAACAGTAAATAATCAAAATCAAAAAAGATTTATGCTGGAAAAATTGGAAGCAATAAAGGCACGATTTGAAGAATTAGCCGTCGCACTAACCAATCCCGAAATTGTAAGTGATAATAAAAAGTATAAACAATTAAGTAAGGAATACCGCGATTTGGAAAAGATCGTAATACTACGCAACCAATACGCAAAAACACTTGATGACATTGAGTTTAATAAGGAGGTAATCAATAGTGATGATGAAGAAATGAGAGAAATGGCAAAGGAAGAACTTCCTCGGTTGATGGAAGAAAAAGAAAGTTTGGAAAAGAGAATCCGTACTATGCTTATTCCCAAGGACCCCCAGGACGAGAAAAACTGTATTCTTGAAATAAGAGCGGGTACCGGCGGGGATGAGGCTTCACTCTTTGCGGGTGACCTGACAAGAATGTACATAAAGTTTTGCGAGTCGAAAGGATGGAAAACCGCTATCCTGAGTGAAAATGAAGGCACAGTAGGTGGTTACAAAGAAGTGCAGATTGAAGTGAGCGGCGAAGATGTATACGGAACTTTAAAATTTGAAAGTGGGGTACACCGTGTACAGAGGGTGCCGGATACGGAAGCGAGCGGCCGCGTCCATACCAGTGCTGCCACTGTGGCTGTGATGCCTGAGGCAGAAGATGTGGACGTGGAAGTGAGAGATAGCGACGTAAAAATGGAGACTGCAAGAAGTGGTGGGGCTGGTGGTCAAAACGTAAACAAAGTGGAAACCAAGGTAATGCTGACACACATTCCCACCGGTTTGGTGGTAGTGTGTCAAACCGAAAGAAGTCAGCTTGGAAACCGGGAAAAAGCGATGCAAATGTTACGCACGAAATTATACGAAGAAGAAGTCCGTAAGCAGGAAGAGGAAATTTCCCGTCACAGGAAGAGCCTCGTCAGCACAGGTGATCGTTCTGCCAAAATCAGAACGTATAATTTCCCCCAAGGCAGAGTGACGGATCACAGAATCGGATTGACAGTCTATAATCTTGAAGAAGTTTTAAATGGAGATTTACAGGAATTTATTGATGCCCTTCAATTTGCCGAAAATGCTGAAAAGCTTGCCCATCAATGACTTCCGGCCTAAAAAAGATGCCATTCAACAGTAAAACACAATTTGAAACTTTTTTCTATTTTATATATTGTCACAAAAGATTCAATTATGGGATAATTTTTTTCAGATTAAAACTTTATTAACAGATTGGTTTTTATTTTTGGCATGTGATTTGAAACATATAAAGCAACAACATTAAATTTCAATTTTCTCATAAGCAGTTAGTTTTGGTAAACGGCCCCTGTTTCTACAGGGGCCTTCTCTTTGGGACCATTCAAAAATAATTTTTTGTTAAGCCACAGTCTTAATCCGAAAAAAGAATAAACAAAATTATATCCGTACTACCTTCGCCAACGGATTACTTCCTTTGAATTATCTGTTCAAACAAATGAGCAACAACAACCCTACTCAAATTTTTCAAACCTACAAGCCTACCCGGTGGAGAAGGTTTAAATGGACAGGACGGGTATTGGTCATGATTGCAATTTTCTTTCTTGTGGTATTGGGAATTGCGTTGTATAGCGGGTCTTTGCCTAATGTGCCCAACCTCGAAGCCAAGGCAAGGGAATACCAGTCTTCGCTCGACCCATCAAATCCGTTGGTGCTCAAGAATACGCAAAACATAAAATATAAGGGGTTTAAAGATTTTTTATTAAACAAGTTAAAAAAGGATTCATTAAAAAAGAATGCTAAGAATGTTGTTTCCAAGGTGAATTCTTTGTCCTTAATACGGGCTGCGTTTTATACACCATGGAATGCAAATCTGGCGCTACCGGATCTTCAAAAAAATGCGGATAAAATCAATACCATTTTCCCTGAATGGTTTTTTATTGATACGGTTACTCACCGCTTGCAAACGAGAATTGACAGTGCAGGATTAGCAATGATGAAGCAAAACCATTTGCGTATTATGCCCATCCTTTCCAATTTCAATTCATCAAAAAAAGATTTTGATGGAAAATTGTTGCACAAAATTTTAAAGGATTCAATTCTGCAAAAAAACTTTATCCAACAAGTAATTGACACACTTTCATGGTATCAGCTAGGGGGTATCAATGTCGACTTTGAAGAACTGGATGAAAAATCCAATGCGCCGCTTACTTCCTTCCAGCAACGGTTATACAATACGCTGCATGCGAAAAATATGCTGGTGAGTATGGATGTAGAACCGAAGAATAATGACTACGATTATAAAAAGCTTTCTGATTATAATGACTATTTAATCCTGATGGCGTACGACGAATACAACGGCTCTACCGGGCCGGGGCCTATCAGCGCTCAAAAATGGATTGAAGATGCTTTATCCTGGACTGCTGACCGAGTTAATCCTGCAAAAATCATTTTAGGTGTGGGTGCATTTGGCTATAGTTGGACGGATGGAAAAATTGATTCGCTACCGCTGACGTATAATGAAGCCATCAACAGAGCAAAAACAGTAAATGCAAATATTATTTATGACGACGACTCTTACAATCTTCATTATAATTATATTACACAAAGCACTGACGACTCTACGGATGTACAAAACCACGAAGTATGGTTTACGGATGCGGCTACCACTTTTAATATCTTGCGTTTCAGCGATGAATTTCCCACGGCAGGAACTGCGCTCTGGCGATTGGGCAGTGAAGACCCGAGAACCTGGAAATATTATAATCGCAGCCTTAGCAATGACTCACTTGATAAACATCCTTTCAATTTCGATTCGCTGAAAACAATGCCTGTTGTACTTAACAGTGTTGGCTTCCAGGGGGAAGGCGAAGTGTTGGATATTTTATATTCTCCTCAACAGGGTAAGGTAAGTTTTGAAATTGATTCTGCTGAACAATTAATCGCTGAGCAAAAATACCTTCAGCTTCCTTCAGGGTATGTTATCAGGAAATTTGCAGAAGATACCACGGTCGGGAAGGGACATAAGCTAATCCTTACTTTTGATGATGGCCCCAGCGCAGAATGGACTCCAAAAATTCTTAGCATTCTTGAGCGCGAAAAAGTACCTGCCACATTTTTTGTAATAGGCATTAATGCTGAACAAAATATTCCTTTGCTTCAAAGAGAATATAAGGATGGTTATGAAATAGGCAATCACACCTTCACTCATCACAATATTGCTGAAATGAGCCTCTCGCGGGCGGCGCTGGAAATGAAGTTAACGCGACTGCTAATTGAAAGTGTGACAGGCCATTCTACGATTCTGTTCAGAGCGCCATATAATGCAGATTCCGAACCACAGACTTATGACGAGCTGGCTCCTATTCAAAGAAGCAGGGAGGAAAATTACCTCACCATCAACGAAAGCATCGATCCGAATGATTGGGCGCCGGGCGTTTCAGCCGATTCTATCGTTACCAGGGTAATCAGGCAGGAAGAAACTACTAACGCCAGCATCATTTTACTTCACGACGCCGGAGGTGAAAGCCGTGAAGCCACCGTGGAAGCGCTTCCGCGAATCATTGATTACTTTAAGAAAAGAGGATACGTATTTACAACTGTTTCAGATCTGATGGGCAAAACCAGGGACCAGGTGATGCCCGGCGTAGCCAATGCCCGCGACAGATGGACACGAAAATTCAATTTTTTTCTTGCTGAATCTGCCTATTGGGGCGGCCAAATTCTGTTTACGTTGTTTATCATTGGCATACTGCTCTCTATTGGCCGGATGATTTTGATGGCGCTGTTAGCAAGCATTCAAAAAAGAAAAGAACAAAATGCAAATACTTTAGCGTCGTTTTTATCTGGCGATACAGAAAATTTGCCTTTGGTGAGCGTTGTAGTTCCTGCCTATAACGAAGAAATAAATTCAGTAAGAACCATCAATAGTCTCTTATCTCAGAACTATCCAAAGCTTGAAGTGATATTTGTAGATGATGGCAGCAAGGATCATACTTTCGAAACAGTAAACGAACATTTTAGGCAAAATCCTAAAGTTCATGTCTTTAGTAAAATGAATGGCGGAAAAGCGTCGGCGCTCAATTTCGGCATTGAGAAATCAAATGGAGACTTTGTGGTTTGCATCGATGCGGACACCCAATTGAAATCTGATGCGGTTTCCCTCCTGATGCAAAAATTCGATTCAGAAAATGTAGCAGCAGTAGCGGGAAACGTGAAGGTAGGCAATGAAGTGAATATGATTACCATCTGGCAAAGTATTGAATACATTACTTCACAAAACTTTGACAGGCGCGCCTTTGATCTTTTGAATTGTATTACCGTTGTGCCGGGCGCTATTGGTGCGTTCAAAAAAGAAGCAATCATTTCCGTAGGAGGATTTACCACCGATACGCTCGCCGAAGACTGTGACCTGACCATGCGGCTGCTAAGACAAGATTATGTCGTCAGGAATTGCACAGCAGCAATTTCATACACCGAAGCTCCGGAAACTTTCAAACAATTTTTGAAACAACGATTCCGCTGGAGCTTTGGGGTAATGCAATGTTTCTGGAAACACAGGGACACGATTTTCAATTCAAAGTATAAAAATTTTGGGATGATTGCGATGCCCAATATTTTGATATATCAAATTATATTACCCATTCTGGCTCCCTTGGCGGATTTGATTTTGGTGTTCAGCTTATTAGCGGCCTCTTTTGGAATTGTGGTAGCCAGCATACCACATATCATACTCTATTATTTTATTTTTACGCTGGTTGATATCGCCGGAGCCGCCCTTGCCTTCGCTTATGAAAAGGAAAATGCGGTTAAATTAATCTGGATGCTTCCACAAAGATTAGTGTACAGACAATTGATGTATTATATTTTGCTGAAATCTTTTAATAAAGCATTAAAGGGCGAAATGCAGTCGTGGGGCGCATTAAAGAGAACAGGTACTGTGAAGGAAGTTGCCGTGGTGGAAATTGAGAATTGAGAATTGAAAAAAAATGACATGAATGTTTGCGGAGAAATAAAGCACGGAAAAAATGATGAATACTTTATGAGGCAGGCTCTCCGCGAAGCTTCAAAAGCATTTGATAAAGATGAAGTGCCTATAGGAGCAGTAGTAGTGATGAATGAAAAAATTATCGCAAGAGGCTACAACCAGGTAGAATCTTTAAAAGATGCAACGGCACACGCTGAGATCATAGCGCTTACTTCTGCATTTAATTTTTTAGGCTCAAAATATTTACCTGAGGCTACTCTATATGTTACATTGGAACCATGCGCCATGTGTTGCGGCGCATTGTTCTGGAGTAAAATCTCCAGGGTGGTGTATGGAGCATCTGACCCGAAACATGGAGGCCTCTCACTCCACAAACATCTTTTGCATCCTAAAACGTTGGTAGTAAAAGATGTGCTTTCGCATCAATGCCTTGAATTCATCCAAAATTTTTTTATTAAAAAAAGATAAGGCTGGCGTGGAGTTTGCGAAATTTTATAACTGCAATTGTTTTACGCAAAGCGGAAACTATTTGTGATATTATGGTCGCAGGCTTATTTTCTGATATACATTAAGTAAATTTGTAACCTACTTTTATTAACAATTTAAATCATATTTAATTATGGCATTTACATTACCGGATCTTCCTTACGATTATAACGCATTGGAACCCCACATCGACGAAGAGACTATGCATATTCACCACGACAAACATCACCAGGGCTATGTAAATAATCTGAATAAAGCAATAGAAGGTACTGAGAACGCAAACAAAACCCTCGAAGAATTAGTAAAAAATGCAGGAAGTCTTAGCACCGCCATCCGGAATAATGGAGGTGGGCACTGGAATCATAGTTTTTTCTGGGAAATTCTTTCACCGGATGGTGGAGGCAAACCAGAAGGAAAACTGGCAGCCGCAATTGATGAAGCTTTTGGTTCATTCGATGCGATGAAAGAAAAATTTAACGCTGCAGGAGCTGCCAGGTTTGGAAGTGGCTGGGCATGGCTTGGTGTTTCCGGCGGAAAACTGACCATCTGTTCTACTCCTAACCAGGACAACCCTTTAATGGATATTGCAGAATGCCAATGCACTCCGGTATTGGGCTGTGATGTTTGGGAACACGCTTATTACTTAAAATACAAAAATTTGAGAGCAGATTATTTGAAGGCTTTCTGGAATGTTGTAAATTGGAAAAAGGCATCTGAGAATTTCGAGAGCGCAAAATAATTATAGTGTTTAATAAATGGCACGCCGCCCGGTTTTTCGGGCGGCTTTTTTTTTATGAAAAACTTTTTGCCTGAAATTAAAATAAGCAACATTTATGCTTTTACTGTAGTTTTTACTATGGTCTCATTATATGCGGGCATTAATGAAATAATTATAGAGTAAAATAAAAAGATAGGTTGATGGCCGGTGAAATCAATAAAAACAAACTAAGATAACATCTTACATATTTTTAATGGCATTGACTTTGTGTGATCAACAATCAATAATTATAAAATTAAAAAACTTACTTTTTAAAGGCTGGATGTAATCGAGTCAAAAAATTATCCCAAGGAAAACCAGCATAGCCGGAGTTCACGCTAAGAATTCCGGTTTTTTATTGCTTTACTGCCAAAGAAGTGCTCAAATTTTTTCATACAATATAATAAATCGTAATCTCTTTCGTTAAAGAGCTATTGATTTATTGTATGAGACCAAAAACCAATTTCCTGTTTTCACATTTGCTTTCTGCAAAATTGAAAATATTCATCTTAAAGATAGCCCGTCATCCGGACTATTATTCAAGCCTGTATTGCAACAGAGCAAAGCGCAGGTATAGGCATCATAATAATCTCTGGTAAGAGCGTTGCGGAAATTACGGAAGATAAAATCAGGTGAATTTGCTATTTCAACAAAAAATTAAACGTTTTTATTTTATACTTCTAAATTTTTATTCATTTAAAATTCAATTATCATGAAAAACAATGCTTACGAGAGCAAATCTGCTTTTTCAGTTTTGCTGAAAAATTTTACGAGGAATTTTGTCGCCTTATTTGAATCCGGCAACAAAAGAGATTTCCAAAGGCTAAAAGATTTTATAACTTCCTAAATATTTTTTAGCTGAATAGATACTCTACATCCTCTTTGGTCAGGCTCTTTACAAAAGACTGATCATCTGAAATCAATTCTTTTGCAAGGATACGTTTGCGTTCCTGTAATTTTAAAATTTTGTCTTCAATCGTATCCTTGCAAATCATCCTGTAGGCAAAAATATTTTTTGTTTGCCCGATGCGGTGCGTACGGTCAATAGCCTGTTGCTCTACAGCTGGATTCCACCATGGATCCACAATATAGACATAGTCGGCCGCTGTAAGATTGAGCCCCACGCCACCCGCTTTTAACGAGATAAGAAATACGCGGCAATTTTCATTGGTTTGAAAATTCTGAATCGCCTTTTCCCTGTCGGCAGGTGAGGTACTTCCATCAAAATATTCGAAATCGATGTTGTTTTTGGTTAACTCAGCCCTGATAAGGCCCAGCATTCCGAGGAATTGAGAAAATACTAATGCTTTGTGCTCGCCAATATTCTCAGTGATTTCGCGCATCAGCTCTTCCAGCTTGATGGAATCGTTAGGATATTTCTCATCTTCATTTAAAATAGCCGGGCTGTCACATATCTGGCGTAATTTCATTAATCCCTGTAAAATGGTTAACTGCGACCGGCCAACTCCCTGTTCATCTATTACGCCCAGGATTTTGTCGCGGTAAGCATTGCGATAACTATCATAGACGGCCCTTTGTGCTGATTCCATTTCACAAAATAAAATCGTTTCTGTTTTTTCGGGCAGATCCTGCGCCACCTGCTCTTTGGTTCTTCTCAGGATGAAAGGATACAGCAATTTTTTTAAGTGCTCTTTTTGTTCCTGTTCTCCAAGTTTATCAATTGGAGTTGAAAATTCATTTCTGAAAAACTCAATAGTGCCAAGCAGGCCTGGGTTCAAAAAATTCATTTGGGCATAAATGTCAAAAGTATTGTTTTGAAGCGGCGTACCACTCATGCAGATCCGGTTTTGGGCCTTTAGCAAACAGGCAGCACGCGTAACCTTCGATGCAGGATTTTTTATGGCCTGTGATTCGTCAAGGATTACGTAATCAAAATTGATTTTCATCAGCATTTGCACATCACTGCGCAAAGTGCCATAGGTAGTGATGATGATATTCTCATCACTGAAGTTTTCTTTGCTTTTGGCGCGCGCATTACCGTGATGAATCTGGCGTGAAAGCGAAGGCGTAAATTTCTGAATTTCATTTTCCCAGTTATAAATCAGCGTGGTTGGACATACCACCAAAGCTTTTAACTTTCCTTCTTCCTCATGAAAATGCTGGAGAATGCTCAGCGCCTGCACCGTTTTCCCGAGGCCCATATCATCGGCAAGTATTCCGCCCCACCCCACGGTACGCAGATAATTTAACCAATGAAAACCCGAAAGCTGGTAAGGACGCAATTTACCTTCCAGGTGAGCAGGAATCGGCACCTCCGGTATGCTTTTGAAGTTACGAAGACGCTCGTATTTTTCATCAAGTTCAAAAGAAAGCTCATTTTCATCGCGTTGCTCATATAAGTCATCTATCACACTCAAGTGAAACTTTGACAACCGGAGATTGTTATTTTTTCCTTCGCCTACTTTAAAAAGCAGCGCGTATTTTTTTATCCATTCGTCGGGCAATATCCCCAAGGTGCCGTCATTCAATTGCACAAAAGATTGCTTATTCGAAAGTGCCTTTTGAATTTCAACAATACCAATCCTCTGTTCGCCGAAAGCCAGTTCTACCCTGGCATCAAACCAGTCCATACCACTGCTGAGATGAATATGAGTAGAAGGTTTGGCCGTATTAAACCTGAAATTTTTTAAAGCATCGAATCCATACACCGGAATTTTCATCTCGTGCATCGCATCCACAAACAGGAAGAACCAATTATTTTTTAGCACATCCACGCCTTTCAGCACAAGGCTTTTATTTTGAGACTGGCTGATAAACTGGGAATGTAAGCTTGCCAGTTTCTCAATAAACTGCCTTTCGGCTTCTGCATTTCGCTTTACCATCAACACTTTATCATTGTCGGGAACGATAATAGTGTCCTTGTCTCCTGGTTTTACACTGAATCCCTTGTAGTTAAAAACCGGCTGGAATAAAAGATAATCGCCTTTCTCAATCAGCATCACACTAATATCAGGTTGGCCTTCTTTTGTTTCCTTAATAAGGGACTTATCAAACGAAACAGTATACTCATCTGTGAGCGGAATGACCATTTCTTTCAAAAGCTGCGGCCATTGTCCACGGGGAATTTTAAGTGGATTTCTGAATTTTTCCGCAATCAAAACCTGCTCAGGCTTATCCCATAAATAAAGTGTTTTATCATGCATAAAAAGCAAATCGCTTCTCCACTCATTATCCGAAAGCCTGGTTTTCTCATGGCTTAAAACGATTTCTGTCTCCAGTGTATAATCGGTATCACCAGGCGCCACTTTAAATTCTATAACAGGTGTAGTTGCAGACAGATCGATTCGTTCCAGGTTCTGGGTTGTAAAATTCTTTCCCCGCGGCAAATGAAATACCGGCTTATCTTCATTTTCTTTAAATATCCTTTTGAGCTTTGGGTGAATAAATTCTGCCATCAGCATCTTTGTTTCCTGGGGCAATTCATCTTTTTCGTCGTAGATAATATTTTCCCAATAACCACTAAATGGAGAATTCCTATTGAGGTATTTATTGATTTCTGCCTGCTGAAGCTTCCTGCCCAACTGCAGCAATTGCTTGTCGCTATCGCTAAAATCACTGGTATTAATAAACTTTGAAAGATCCAGCTTTTCAATTTTTCCGATAAACTCATTTTCTTCCTTATCAAATTCACCCTGCACCACATCTACCGAAACGAAAGGGAATAATTTTTCATTAGCATTGAACACAAGGGTCAGGTGTTTGGCAACGGTAAATGTCCTGGAAACGGGCGCTGAAAATTTAGGGCTCTCTTCTACTTCCGTAACTATGGCTTCTTCCGGCACCAGTTTATTTACCGGCGCAGAAATCCTCCGCACAGAAGGGTCAATTACCTTCAAAAAAGGCTTGCCATCTTTATAAATCCATTCAAACTTGCCTGAAAGGTCATCATCAAGGTTATATCCATAGCCCTGCAGCAATTTATTTTTTTCTTTATCCCAGTTACGAATACTGTCAAAATAATTAGGCCCCCAATTATTCAGTAAATGAAGAAATAATGCAGTTTTATGTTTGCAGAGCAGGTGCTCACCATCGTTGCAGGTGCAGGATGTATCAAAATTTCTTTCTTCATTCTTTTGTAAGATGATATGAAAAGTATTGCCCTCCACTTCAAGGTCAGCTTCTACCCTTTCATCAGCGGCTTTAATAATATTACATTTATTTTTCCTTAAAATCTCTTCAGCTTCCGTGTAATTTTGCATGCCTGTAAGCATTCTGATCATCTTCAGATCGATAAATTTAATCTTAACCACCGTATGTTTTTGATTAAAAACAGCCGCCGTATTGCCCGATTCAAGAAGATTTTTGTCAATCAGATCCTGCAATTGCATTAAAGTAGCCACTTCATGGCGACAGATATCGCTGATATTATAAGGGCAGGAACAATGAATCGTAAAAGATTTAGGCTCATCATATTTTTGAATCTGAACCTTATAAAAGGTGGAATAACTGTCATCTTTAACCCGAAAAGTGACCGAGTGGGTCAGTTCATCGTTATCCACCAACTCAACAAAACGCTGCGAGTAAATTTTCTTTCCCCGGCGAATTACTTCATCAGTACCGGAATTGTATATGTATTTAATAAAAAAGGGTAGTGCCAAAAAAGTAAAATTTAGAATAAAATGCCCAATTACACAATCTTCATTGCGAAAAAAGCAATTTGCAAAAATAAAGAAATTTTAAAAAAAGGCCGAACCGCAAACTGTGATTTAGATGATGTGGCCTGAAAATTAAGATAGTTTTTAGCCGGCTATAAGCCTTCCTCCCGAATACAGGCTGAGTACGTTAGCGTTATCTTCTGTGAGACAAAACTTAATGTCTTCCAGCAATCCATAATTCATCAAACGGTGATAATGGGAAGCGTTTTTTTCTTTCATAAAATTTAAAAGATCACCGTTTGCTTGCAGATAAAGGCTTTCCGCAATCATCGAGGCATCGCAATTCATATCAAAATGTTGTTTTATGCGGTGTACGACAGCACCGGCAAAAAGCGTGTCTTCAATATTTACCCGGTTTTTCCACGCAGCACAGGCCAGCACTACATTTGATTTTTTCTTCACCAGGTAGTCACAAACAGAAGAAATGTTACAGAATGAGCCGGTGATAATGGCATTGGCATTTGCGGCCAGCGCCACATGTAACAATTTAGTGCCGTTGGTGGTGGTAAGCACCAGGGTTTTCCCTTTGATAAAATCTGCAGAATATTGCAATGGGGTATTTCCATATTGCAGACCCTCCGCAATTTTGCCGTCCCGTTCGCCGGCGGTAATTACCTCCATCTGTTTTCCTAACTTGATACACCCTGCAACACTATCCACCGGAATTACTGATTTTGCACCATTATACAAGGCAGCCGCAATGGTAGAAGTTGCCCTGAGCACATCAATTATTACCACCGTACTATCCGAAATATCATACAGGTTTAATAGCGATGGCGACAACACTGTATTTAATGAAGGAATTTCCTTTTTACCTGATCTCATTAACAGAAAAGATTTGTTTTAAAAACCGCATTTTACTCAAACGGCATTTTTACCACTTTTGCGGGCACTTTTTTATCCCTTATCTTGATAAAAATTTCAGTGCCTGTTGCAGCATATTCCAATTGAACATAAGCCATTCCAATCGCCTTACGCAGCGAAGGCGATTGCGTGCCGCTCGTGACATGTCCAATGATTTCATCGTTCCGGTTCAATATTTCATAACCGTGCCGTGGAATACCTTTCTCCATCAATTCTATACCCACCAACTTTCTTTTTATTCCCTCAGCTTTTTGTTTTTGCAAAATTTCCTTTCCGATAAAATCCTTGTTGAATTTTGTTATCCATCCCAGGCCTGCTTCCAGAGGCGAGGTGGTATCATCAATGTCATTCCCATACAAGCAATACCCCATCTCCAATCTTAGTGTATCACGCGCAGCCAGTCCAATGGGTTTTAGTCCTTTGCCGCTTCCTACCTCGAAAATTTTGTTCCAGACTTTATCCGCATTGCCCTCCTTGTTTTCAAAATAAATTTCTATCCCCCCTGACCCTGTGTACCCGGTTGCGCTGATTAAAACATTATCCACGCCAGCAAATGTACCTTTCTGAAAGGTATAATATTTCATATCCAAGATGTCAACTTCTGTAAGCGGCTGCATCATTTTTGTGGCCTCCGGCCCCTGGATGGCCAGTAAGCAGGTTTTGTCAGAAATATTATGCATCTCTGCATTTTCTGTATTGAAAGATGAAATCCAATCCCAGTCTTTCTGAATATTAGAAGCATTCACCACCAGCATATAAACTTTGTTTTCTTCAATACAGTACACAATTAAATCGTCTATGATGCCGCCTTCTTTGTTCGGTAAACAGCTATATTGGGCTTTGCCCGCAGGTAATTTAGACACATCATTGCTGGTAACTTTTTGAATCAGATCCAATGCCTTTTCGCCTTTCAAAATAAACTCGCCCATGTGACTTACATCAAAAACACCCGCGTTATTCCGTACCGCCAGGTGTTCGTCATTAATACCGGAATAGCTTATCGGCATATTGTAGCCCGCAAATTCAGCCATCCTGGCGCCCAGTGCGACGTGTTTTTCGGTAAAAGGTGTATTCTTCATCTTTTAATTAAAGCATTGCAAATGTAGTGGAAAATAAAAGCCATAAAAATCCTCACAAAAGTTCCTGCACCTCTCCACCGGCTATTACTTTTACCAGCTCGTCATGAATTTTTCCATTGGTGGCGATAAGGCCGGGTTGATAGGGCGAATAGGGCTCTCCTTTCAGATTGGTTACTTTTCCTCCGGCTTCCTGCACTATCAAAAAACCGGCCGCACTATCCCACGCATGAAGTTCATGCTCATAAAATCCATCGAAGCGGCCCGCTGCTACCCAGCAAAGATCCATAGCTGCGCTTCCTAATCTCCTTACGGGGATTCCCTTCCTGATTAATTTTGCAAATACTTCTATCGGCCCATATTCCTGTTCCAGGTACGTGTAAGGAAATCCTGTGACAAGGCAACTGGTTATTAATCTTGATTTCGAACTCACAAAAATTTTGTTGCCATTCAACGTAGCGCCCTTGTCTTTTTCAGCGAAATAAAATTCTTCCATAAGTGGATTATACACCGCGCCCATCAACATGCTGCCGTTATACTCAAGGCCAATGCTGACGCAACATAAAGGGATTCCATTGGCAAAATTCACCGTTCCGTCTATCGGATCAATTATCCATTTATATTCGCTGTCTGCCTCTTTTTCACTGCTTTCTTCACTCACAATGCCGTCATCCGGAAAAGCATTTTTAATGATGCTCCGGATCGCTTTATCAGAAGCAAAATCCGCTTCTGTTACTAAATTATTCACTCCTTCTTTATGGCTTATTGTAAACTCTTGATTAAAAAAACTTTTCAATTGATGTGCACCTGCATTTACCGCAGCTATTAATGTTTCTCTATGCATGGTGCAAAGATTAAATAATTTGTTCGATTAGCAGAAACAAAAGATTTGCGTCTGTTTGAATTTCAAGTCTGTTATTTTAGTTTTAAATTGCTCCGGTTCAATTGTGAGAGCAGTAAAAGCACAAATAATTATACTTCTTATTTTATCCAAAAACCAATTCGATTCCGGCATTGCAACTTTCTGTCATCATAGTAAATTATAATGTAAAATATTTTTTAGAACTATGCCTGTTGTCGGTAGAAAAAGCGCTAAAAAATATTGACGGCGAAATCGTTGTGATTGACAATCATTCTGCAGATGGCAGTTTTGATTTTTTCAAAAACCGTTTTGTGAATGTCACTTTCATTTGGAACAAAACCAACACCGGCTTTGCAAAAGCCAACAATCAGGCGTTAAAAATTGCCAGAGGGGATTTTATTCTGTTTCTTAATCCTGATACAATTGTGCCCGAAGATTGCTTTCAAAAATGCCTTTCCTTTATTCAATTAAAAGACAATCAAATTGCATTAGGCATCAAGATGATAGATGGCTCCGGGCAATTTTTGAAAGAAAGTAAAAGGTCTTTTCCTACTCCCATCGTTTCGTTTTATAAACTTTCGGGCTTATCAAAATTATTTCCACGCTCAAAAACCTTTTCAAAATATCATTTGGGAAATTTAAACGAAAATGAGAATCATCGGGTGGATGTTTTGGCAGGCGCTTTTATGCTCATCCCAAAAAAAATCCTGGACATAACCGGGGGTTTTGATGAAGCGTTTTTCATGTATGGCGAAGATATTGACTTAAGCTACCGCATTCAAAAGGCGGGATTTGAAAATTACTATTTTGCGGAACGTGCTATCATCCATTTCAAAGGCGAAAGCACGCGCAAGGGAAGCCTGAATTATGTAAAAATGTTTTATAAGGCGATGAGCATTTTTGTACAAAAGCATTTTAGGCAGGGCCCTGCATGGTTTTATAGCTTTTTTCTGCATGCAGCCATTTTTTTAAGGGCTTCGGCTGCTGCATTTCGAAGAATCATCAAAACCAATGCTGGAAAGAAAAAGAAATTTTCTTCTCCTAAAAAAATTATCATTGCAGGAAGCGAAACGGAATTTCAGGCAGTAATGCATTTGTTAGAAAATTCTTACCAAAACAAGGTGGTGTTGGAAAGAATGACTCCTGACGAGATATTTACGGAAAATACCTTCGGCAATATTTCCGGCTTTCGGCATACATTGTCCGTCTCATCTGCTGAAGAAATTATTTTTTGCGAAGGAACGCTCTCGTTCGGGCAAATTATCGCTGCAATGCAGGAAACCCCAAAGAACATTTCTATTAAAATATTTGCAAATTCAAGCCGCTCCATTGCTGGCAGTGCTAACAGAAACGATTGCGGAGAAAAAAAAACCGTGTTTTACCGACAGAATAAATAAAATGAATATTTATTTGTTTACTAATAACCACAATGAATATGGCAATTAAATATTGATTTTGTTAAGTATGATTGATAAAGGAGTATTTCCGCCAACAATTTCCGAAATTGCAGCCAAAATTTTAATGAATGGCGTATAACAGTTACCGGCCCTCCCAATCTTCAACACCAGTTGTTCTTAATTTAATCATCATCAATGCGATTGTTTTTGTAGCCCAGTTGGTTTTTGATAAAACCGGTTTGGATGTCACCGGCGGCACAGGTTTAGGATGGCTTACCAGCAGGATTGGCTTGTGGGGAATTGGTACCGGTTTGTTTGAGCCCTACCAGTTGGTGACTCACATGTTTGCACATGGTGGTTTTTTTCATATTCTTTTTAATATGTACGCACTGTGGCTTTTTGGATCTTCCCTTGAAAGGTTATGGGGCCCAAAAAGGTTCCTGATTTTTTACCTTTTGTGCGGGCTTGCTGCCGGTGTTACAGAAATGTTCCTGGTTCCGGTAGGGATTGCTGTTGGCGCTTCAGGCGCTATTATGGGTCTTGTGGCTGCTTTTGCGTATACATTCCCTAATGTTCAATTTTTTATTCTTCCCATACCCTTTCCGATTAAGGCGAAATACCTCGCCATGATTTATGCCGCTTTTGATTTATTTGGCCAGTTCTCGGGTTTCGGTGGAAACGTAGCCCACTTTGCGCATCTTGGCGGCCTGGCGATGGGGTTGATACTATGCATTATCTGGAAAAAAACCAGCAGAAGAAATTTTTAAAACCTAAAATTTGGTGATAAAAAATGCGGGCAATTTGGTAATTTTACCCAGCATTATAATTCAGGAAAAATGGGTGAATCAGATAGATATTTAGACCGGCAGCTCAAAAGAATCCGGCTGGGTGATGACAATAACGCACTGATAGCGCTTATTGGGATTAATGCTTTGTTGTTTGTAAGCTTCGGGTTGATCCAGGTCATTTATTACATTTCCAAATCCGGCAGCACCGCCTTTCAATATGAAATTTTGAGATGGTTTATTGCTCCGGCAAAACTTTCTTCCTTAGCGATGCGGCCGTGGACCGTTATAACTTACATGTTTGTTCATGTAGGATTTTTTTATACGTTAATTAACATGGTTTGGCTTTGGGTGTTTGGCTCCATACTTCAGGACCTGTCAGGAAATTCAAAAATCATTCCTGTATATTTTTATGGAGGTATTGCCGGCGCAGTGTTTTTTGTAGCCTCCAGCTATGCCTTTCCACAATTGAAAGACCAGATAGAATATTCATTTATGTTAGGTGGAAATGCAGGAATTATGGCCATTGCAGTTGCCACTACCACTTTCTCACCCGATTACAAATTGTTCAGAATGCTGAATGGCGGTATTCCACTTTGGGTGCTCACTCTTATTTATGTTATCATCGATTTTACAGGAACGGCCGATGCTTCCCAACGGATTGCGCATCTCGGTGGTGGCTTCATGGGTTTTGTATTTGTCTTCAGCTTAAAGAGAGGTTACGACTGGGGCGCCTGGATGAACAAAATATATAATTGGTGCATCGATCTTTTCAATCCTGACAAACCTGTCAGGCAAAATCAAAAAATTAAAGAAAAAGTATTTTATCATACCGGCGGCCAAAAGCCTTTTGTAAAGAGGCCTGTTATCACTCAACAACGGATCGATGAAATTCTTGATAAGATTAATCAAAAAGGCTTCAATCATTTATCTGACGAAGAAAAATCTATATTGGAAAAAGCCAGTGAAGCTGATTTTTAAGCCTGCCGCCCTATTACCAACTTGCTTTATAATTAATAAATGGATCAGCCATCGATGAAAAAAACTTTTTTGCGCAGGTTTACTAAAAAGTTTTTCATTCTTCTTAATCTGATTATCGGTATTCTATTTCTGCTTGGCGCCAATGTTAAATATTTTGACCCGACTAAATGGTGGTTTATCAGCTTGCTTACTTTGGCACTGCCTTACCTGTTGCTTTTCCTGGTGCTATTCTTTTTCTTTTGGTTATTTGTAAAACCATTCTGGATGATTCTGCCCGTCATCATTATATTAATTTCTTTAGATGCTGTAAAAAATATTTTCCCGTTCCATCTCAACACAGAATTTCAAATTCAAAAAAAGCCGGGCGAAATACGCGTTATGAGCTGGAATGTGGAATTGTTCAATATTCTTCACTACAAAGACCATCCGGATAAAAAACAAAGAATAATTGATCTTATCAATAAATACGATCCTGATATTGCATGCTTCCAGGAGATGGTAGCGGGCGACAATAAGAAAGCTATTAATTATTTCCCTGATATTCTCCGGGCTTTAAAGTTCACGGATTATTTTTACTCATACGGAGTAAAAAATGATTTTGACAAGTACCACCATTTTGGGATTATCATTTTTTCAAAATTTCCTATTGTGAGGAAGCAAACCCTGGTTAACAAGCCGGATAGTTACAATTCAACATTTCAATTTGTAGATGTATTCAGGAATGAAGATACTTTTAGGATATTTAACGTGCATCTTCAATCCTTAAAATTCTCACAGGAAAACCTCAATTATCTCGATAAAGGAACGGTGCCTTCAGAAGGAAATCTTGCTGAATCAAAAAATATTATTTCCAAAATTAAACTTGGGGTTCTGAAAAGGGCGTCACAGGCCAACTTCATAAAAGATGAAATGAATCACAGCCCATATCCCGTAATTATTTGCGGAGATTTTAACGACGTTCCGGTTTCTTATTCCTACGAAAAAATTGGTAAAGGAATGAAAAACGCATTTGTGGAAAAAGGGTCAGGCATATCGCGTACATTCAGTTCTATTTCCCCCACCCTTCGCATCGACAACATTTTTACAGATCAAAACTTTAAAATCGTTGATTATACAAGGATAAAAAAAAGTTATAGCGATCATTTTCCTATTATTGCAGATTTGGAATATCCTTCTAATCAGTAAGAGATATCAGTATAATAATTATAAAAGGTAAAATATCTTTGCAAACCCAGATCGCGCAGGCATTTTAAAAAATTTAATAAATCAAAACCGCATGGCCTTACGAATTTATAATTCGCTCACAAAAGAAAAAGAAGAGTTTGTTCCGCTCAATCCGCCTCATGTGGGCATGTATGTTTGCGGGCCAACCGTTAGCG
The DNA here is from genome assembly GCA_051954975.1 of Ginsengibacter sp. Lineage (GTDB taxonomy): Bacteria > Bacteroidota > Bacteroidia > Chitinophagales > Chitinophagaceae > Ginsengibacter. The sequence goes on from JBQCHE010000008.1 coordinate 366,253, forward strand.
GCGAAAGCCATCTTGGACATGCGCGGCCATACATAACTTTTGATGTCGTGTACAGGTACCTGTTATATCTTGGCTATAAAGTGCGTTATGTTCGTAATATCACTGATGCCGGCCATTTTGAGGAAGAAGGGCGCGAAGCCGAAGACAAAATTTCAAAAAAAGCGCAGCTCGAAAAGCTTGAACCAATGGAGCTGGTTCAAAAATATACGAATCTGTTTCACTGGGCTTTCAGGGAGTTTAATACGCTCGAACCCACTATAGAGCCAACTGCCACGGGGCATATCGTTGAGCAGCTTAATATGATTGAACAGCTTTTACAAGCTGGCTATGCCTACGAGGTAAATGGTTCGGTTTATTTTGATGTAAAAAAATACGCTGAAAATCATGACTATGGAAAATTAAGCGGACGAGTGATAGAAGACCTTTTGGAAACCACACGCGATTTGGAAGGCCAGGATGAAAAGAGAAATAAAGCAGACTTTGCATTGTGGAAACTGGCGCCTCCGCAACATATCATGCGCTGGAAAAGCCCGTGGGGAGAAGGTTTCCCCGGATGGCATATTGAATGCTCTGCGATGGCAACCAAATATCTGGGAGCCCGTTTTGACATTCACGGCGGCGGCATGGACCTGATGTTTCCTCATCATGAAAGTGAAATAGCTCAAAGCACCATTTGCAATCATGTTGCCCCGGCTAAATACTGGATGCATAACAATATGATTACCGTCAACGGCAAAAAAATGGGAAAGAGTTATAATAACCAGATAACGCTTACACAAATGTTTAGCGGCGATCATCCTTTGCTTACCAAAGGTTTTTCGCCCATGGTGATCCGGTTTTTTATTCTGCAAACTCATTACCGGAGCACGTTGGATTTTAGCAGCGAGGCATTAACGGCTTCTGAAAAAGGAATGAAAAGATTGTTTGATGCTTATGAAAATTTAAAGGACTTATCCCCTTCTGAAGCAAGTGTGGCAGGTGATGCAGAGCTTGATGCAAAAATTAATAACCTAACCGATGAGTTTGAAGAATTTATTAATGACGATTTCAACACCGCAAAAGTATTAGCTAATATGTTTGAAATAGTACCGGTTATCAATTCAATAAAAGATGGCCTGGTAAGTACAAACGCTTTGTCAATTGCCACATTTGAAAAATTAAAAAGCCAGTTTACTATATTTCTTGAGGACATATTAGGGCTTAAAGATCCTTATGAAAGTTCAGCGCAATTAAAAGGCATTATGGATTTGCTGGTTGAAATACGGAAAGAAGCCAAGCAGAAAAAAGATTTTTTAACATCAGATAAAATCAGAAAACAGCTTTCTGAACTGGGCATTGAGATGAAAGATGAAAAAGGCGGAAACATAAGCTGGAGCAAGGTTTAAGAATTTTGAATTACCTCACATTGCATTTATTAGCTGAATTTACTAAATAAAAATTTGTTTTATTTCTTCGTCTACTGGCAACCGTTATATTGTTAAGAATTAACTATTATTTCTGCGATTTTAATTACGGGATATTTTTTAGAAGTGATGTTCGTAAATTGCCGCCTCACTATTTGATACGTTTTCTATGAAAAAACTTTTCTGCTTTTTTTCTTTTCCCGTTATATTCTTTTTCCAAAAATCATTTGCGCAAAGTAAATATGAATTCCGTGGTGTATGGGTGGCAACAGTGAGTAATATAGACTTTCCTTCTTCAAAATTTTTGAGCACCGAGGCGCAAAAACAGGAGTTTATTAAATTGGTGGAAATGAATAAAAGAAATGGCATGAATGCTTTGGTGGTGCAGATAAGACCAGCGGCTGATGCTTTTTATCCATCCGAATATGAACCTTGGAGCGAGTTTTTAACAGGCAAGCAGGGAACGCCTCCTAATCCTTATTATGATCCTTTAAAATTCATGATAACGGAGACGCATAAACGTGGAATGGAATTTCATGCGTGGATGAATCCGTATCGCGCTGTTTTCAATATTTATAAATCTTCAATTTCCCCGACCCACATCACCAGGCTACACCCTGAATGGTTTGTCACGTATGGCCAAACCAAATATTTTGATCCCGGAAATAAGGAGGCGCAAAAATTTGTAGAAAATGTAGTTCGGGATGTAGTAAAAAGATATGATATTGATGCCATCCATTTTGATGATTATTTTTATCCATATCGTATCACCGGGAAAGAATTTCCTGACACCGCATCTTTCCGAAAATATGGAAATGGCATGAGCCTTTCTGAATGGCGCAGGAGCAATGTTGATTCCATTATAAGGCAGCTAAGTGTTGCGATAAAAGAAGAAAATAAATATTGCAAATTTGGTATCAGCCCGTTTGGTGTGTGGAGAAATATTGCAGATGATCCGGATGGAAGCGATACGAAGGCAGGCGTTACTAATTATGATGATTTATATGCCGATATTTTATTGTGGCTCAAAAACAAATGGATTGATTATGTAGTGCCGCAACTTTATTGGGAAGTGAGCCAAAAAGTAGTGGGTTTTAAAGTGCTGACTGATTGGTGGGCAAGGCATGCATACGGCAGGCAGCTATACATTGGCCAGGGAATTTACCGGTCTCTTGAACCTCGTTCTTATGCCTGGAAAAATAAAAATGAATTACCTGACCAAATAAAATTTCTGCGTGAATATCCGGAGATACAGGGAAGTGTTTATTTCAGCAGCGCCACTTTCAAAAGCAATCCAAATGGATGGAGCGACTCGTTAAGAAATAATTATTATAAATATCCTGCGATTGTTCCTCCCATGGCGTGGATCGATTCTTTAAAACCTGTGCCGCCGGTGTTGTCTTTCGACAGTTCAAAATCGCCTCTTTATTCAACTTCAATCGATTTGTATTTCAGAGATACCATCAAAAACGATCGTATCAACCGGTATGTAATTTACCAGTTCAATAATCTTGATAGCATGAACCAAAATGATCCCAAAAATATCAGGGAAATCATTTTGTCGGGAAATAATTTTTATCATTTTATTTTTAATGTTCCCGATTCTCAAAAACAAATTGTAATTGCAGCTTCAGCGCTCACGAAAACCAACAACGAAAGTGCGCTTACAAGATATATTTACCTTGAAAGAAACGCTGACAAATGGGAAATAATGGATGTAGTAGATAACAAATAATTGCTTTCCTTAAAATAGTAAAGCAATAAATATCCCGGATTTAATTCTATTAGTTTTAAAATATATTAACAGTAAAGCAATATTTCCCGGAGATTTTATTTTACACAAATAGTCATTTTATTTCCATCACCGCAGTTCTTTCTGAAATTCCATTTTCATTAAATGCTTCTATCGAGAAATAATATTTTTGATCAGCATTCAGATTTCTCATCATCAAAGAATCTTTATTATAAACCATCCATGAGCTATAAAGCTTATCTGGCGCTATGCCCCAAAGAATGTTATATCCCTGGCAGTTTGATTGCGGAGTCCATTTGATGAGCGCGTTGCGTGTATCTCTTTGTCTTTGCACAGAAAAGTTTTTTACAGACGAAGGCTTTTTACCCTGCCCTATTCCGAAAATGCGTAAATCAGAAATTGACAGATACGGTGTTGGAACATGCCTGTTTTTATAACGAACATAGCGCACTATTTCCGGCGTTGCCAATTCTACATAATCATTTGGCACATCTGCAAAGTTATCACTGCGGTCTACGAGATTTATCCAATTGTTACCATCTACTGAGCCCTCGATCGTGTAGCGGTGATACATTCCATCAATCCTTCCATATAGATTAGAATGATAATCATTATAATTTACCTGTACAGCAAAAACTTTTGCCGGTTGCAGTAAATCGATTTGCAACCACTGGCTGTCATCATTTTTTTCAGCTACCCAATACGTTTTTACATTTTCATCAACAGCCAATTCAGGGTTGTAATTTTCCAGGTGTGAAGATGCTGTAACCGGCTTTTTATAAGATAATAACATCCATTCGCGAAAAGCGCCTTTTTTATTCGGAACTGCCGGAGCATAATGTGGATAATCGCCAAAATAAGAATCACAATACATTAATCCATCTTTATCAAAAAAAGTAGGAAACATGCCTATACGCCTTTCCCAGCCTATGTTTACATTAACTGCCATGGTGGTGAAATGCCAGTAAATATTTTGCGGGCCATCAACAGTGCTTCCATGGCCTGCGCCATTAATAAATCCTCCAGGCTTGAAAGAAACAGGATTATTGGGCGCATAATGGTAAGGACCCAGCGGCGCATCAGCGATGTAAACACCATCACCATAAACATTAAATTCAGTTCCCGGTGCGGCATATTGCATATAATATTTATCGTTGTGTTTTGTCAGCCATGGGCCTTCAATATAACCACCTAAAATTGTATCAGAATTATTTTCACCAAAACGTTCCCATCCGTGCAGCTTTTCATCCAGGTTAAAAAGCGTGTCTACATTTTTTGAAGGGCGGAAATTTGCGTTTTTCTCAAGCCGGCGGCCACGAATCGGAAATTTATTGGACGATCCCCAAAACATGTATGCGTCACCGTTATCATCAATAAAAAGATCGGAGTCCTGCAAATCTGTAAGAATAGAAGGAGTGGCTTTCCAATTTCCTTTTTTGGGGTCATCGGTGTACAACACACTCATCGCGCCGGAAGGATCGCCGCAAACGTACAATAATGAATCTTTGTAATTGCTGGCTGCCGGCGCATTTGAGCCCTGGAAATACCATTTTTCGGGAGTGATAAAATCCCAGTGAAGCAGATCGGTGGAATGCCAATAACCTAACGAGCGCGTAACAAAAAGATAATATTCATTTTTAAATTTTACTGCCGCCGGGTCTGCGCCCGAACGATAAGACAAGCCTTCGTTGGCATTGTAAATCATATAAGTGTAATCGATATTAACCGGATTGCAATACGTGCTGCTTTGTGTGGATTGGGCCACAGCAAAAAATGGAAAAACCAGCCAACAAAATATCAGTGCTTTTTTCATGCTACAAATTTAACCAGCATTGCTTTCACCCTTTCTTAATAATTTTTAATAAATCACTATAGAATTTTTTTCGGTGTTAACCATACCACAGTACTCTATGAAAATGCCTTTAAAATTTTCATTAAAACATAAAATAATTTTTATAGTAAATGAACAAACACTGCCGATTTTTATTTTGTTCTTATAGAAACCAATTTATACGAAACAATCCACGAGACGCCGTTAGGCTGAACATGGCCATTCAAGAACATTACAAATGGAAAAAGAAATCATTTATATGAAAATTATTTTTAATTTTAATAATGCTAAATTAAATCAAATGGAATCCACATTAGACAACATCCGGGAAACCCAAAAGCAGTTGTGGAACAAATTTTCACCAGGCTGGCAAAAGTGGCATCAACTCACTGAAGAATTTACCCACAAAGTAACAGAAACAATGATTCACGATCTTCAGTTGAAAAAAACAGATACGGTGCTTGACATTGCCGGTGGTACGGGCGACCCCGCATTAAAAATTGCCGCGATTGTAACCGAAGGAAACGTTATTTGTACCGACCAGGCAGAAGGAATGCTGGCAATTGCAAAAAAGAAAGCAGAGGACCGAAAAATTAAAAATTTTACCACGCAGCTTGCTGGGGTAAGTAATTTACCATTTGAAGACGCCACATTCAACGCGGTAAGTTGCCGTTATGGATTTATGTTTTTCCCTGACATGGCGTTGGCTGCGCAAGAAATGGCGCGTGTATTAAAGCCTGGCGGGCATCTTACCACAGCAGTTTGGGATGGCCCTCAAAAAAATTACTGGATTACCGTAACCATGGACACTATCAAAAAATACCTACCCATAGAACCACCCCCACCTGGTGCTCCGGGCATTTTTCGTTGTGCAGAAGAAGGTGCTATGAAAAAAATATTTACGGAGGTCGGATTAAAAAACATAACAGAAACGCAAGTGGCTATAACCTTGAATGCCGGAACTGCTGAAACATACTGGAATTATATTTACGAAATAGCTGCGCCCGTCAGCATGGCGTTGAGTAAGACCGACAAAGACACAAACAATAAAATTAAAGATGAGGTCATCAATAAAGTGAACGAAAAATTTGGAAAGGGGAAAGTCAACATCCCTGCGTCAACCATTGTAATTTCAGGTGAAAAATAAGATAGTAAATTTTAGACGGGGACAGATTTTTATTTACCAGGCAGAATCAGCAGGGGCTTTCTTGTCTTATAGCTCATTTCCTTGGTATGCACCTTACCAAACAACCTGTCAATAAAAGAATGCTCGCGTGCAATCATCACCAAAAGATCAGGGTCTTGCTCTTCGAGAAAATTTTCCAGCCCTTCATCTACTTTGTCTTCCTGGATGGTATGAAATTCGGTTGCATATTGAGCCAAGGCCCTACTAATCTTTAGTTTTCCGATTGCCTGTGACGGTTTCATCTGCCGGCCTTTAACGGCGACATTTACGATCTTGAACATGGAATCAAATTTCTGTGCCAGCTCAATGAGGAGATGGTATTGTTCGTTTTCAAAATCCGGATCAAAATCCGATGCCACCGCAATAGTTGCGGGTAATTGGAAGGGAGCTTTTGCAGGCACAACTAACACAGGGTGACTTTGGCGCCTAGTAATTTTAGTAACGGTACTTCCAAGGAATGACCGGCTTTCTCCTTTTCCTTTCATACCCATCACTATTATGTCTGCTGCTGTTTCCGCTGCCACGTTTCCAATTGTTTCAGTGATAAAACCTTCACGAACAAATGCATCCATTCTTACCGGATAAATTTTTGAAAGCGATTCCATTTCCTGATTAATAAGGTTCGAATTTTCCTGAACGATTTCCGCCTGTGTTACCAATACGGGAGCAAGAACAGAGTCATCAACCAGCGTGGGACGCTCTATAGCATTTATTAATGTAACCTTTGCATCAAAAGCATGTGCAAGTGAAGTGGCATAATTTGCCGCATTTCTTGAAGCATCTGAAAAGTCGACAGGAACAAGAATATTTTTCATAAATCTATATTAATATCGAACGCCAATCCGATGTAAAAATACTTTGAAGTTTCATATCAAATATATTGTCATGAAAAGAAAATAGTGGTGATGGTAGTCAGGAAAGGCAATGAATTTAGTCATGGTTATTTCTGATTTTCTAAAACTGACCAGAATCATATCGTCCTGTTATCAACATCATCCATTAACTTTAGCTTCCTTAATTAACTTTGGATTCCTTAGTAAAATTGTTTAGAAGTTTTCTAAGCCCATTCTAAAAACATAACAATGAAAAGAGTCGTAAAAATCATTTTGATAATTATAGTCATTGCTTTCATTCTCATTCAATTTATAAGGCCTTCAAAAAATAAGGGTGTGGAGATAGCTGCCAACCAGGTCACAGCCGTACAACCCGTACCTGAAAACGTTCAGCAAATTCTAAAAACGTCTTGTTATGATTGCCATAGCAACACCACCCATTATCCATGGTATAATCATATGCAGCCAGTGGCATGGTTTCTTGAAAAGCACGTCATTGAGGGGAAAAAGGAATTGAACTTTTCAGAATTTGCCACTTACGCGCCATACCGTCGTTACAAAAAATTTAAAGAGATCCAGGAGCAGGTTAAGGAAGATGAAATGCCTTTATTTTCTTATACAATTCCGCACAGGGATGCAGTGTTGAGCGCCGACCAAAAATCTGCTTTAATCAACTGGTCTGCAGATGCAATAAAAGATATGGAGGCGAAATATCCTGCTGATAGTTTGCAACGTCCAAAGAAATAATTTTCTGTTAAGATCAAGTCAATTTTAAAACGTGAAAATAAAAAATTGACTATTATTATTATCCACTATGATGCCTGTCATAGTTTCAAGTCATATATTCCGTTATTTTTACGCCCTTGAAAAAAATTGTTGCCATATCGCTTTTATCATTATACCTGTTTTCAACAACGGAATTATCCCAATTGCTGAAAACACCTGTGCTGATTCAGCATTTTGTGGAACATCGCGAAGAGAATAAACACCTTACCCTTTGGCAGTTTTTGTACCTGCATTATGCTACCAGTCATGGTGAGGATGCCGATCATCACAAGGATATGCAGTTACCCTTCAAGACGCATCACAACTGCATTGCAGCTTTTCAAAATGTGGTCATCCCCACAAGCAATACAATTCATAACCCGGTAGTAGATCTTAAAAAGCGTTCGTTGCATCCGGACGACCAGTTTATTTCTTCGAATTCTCTATCCAATATCTGGCAGCCGCCACGATTCTGTTAATCTTCTTTTTTGGTAATAGCATTCACGGTTTTCGGTGAATGAATAATTGCATTTATTCTTCATTTTATAAATGATTACTGATTCATGTTAAACAGAATTATCGCATTTTCTATAAAAAATAAACTCATCATCGGCCTCTTTGTTTTGGGATTGATTAGCTATGGCAGTTATCAACTCACCAAACTGCCGATTGATGCCGTGCCCGACATCACAGACAACCAGGTGCAGGTGATTACGATAGCGCCTTCATTTGGCGCTACTGATATTGAAAGGCTGGTAACTTTTCCGGTGGAACAAGCCAATAATAATATTCCCGGAATAAAGCAGATACGCAGCTTTTCACGGTTTGGATTGTCGCTCGTTACCATTGTGTTTGATGATAAAACAGATGTGTATTGGGCGCGTCAACAAGTGGCAGAAAGGTTACAGCAGGTGCAGTCACAGATTCCTGCAGGCATCGGCCAGCCTGAACTTGGTCCGGTTACCACAGGTCTTGGTGAAATTTATCAATATGTTGTTCGTCCGCAAAAAGGATACGAAAAAAAATATGATGTCACGGAACTGCGTACCATACAGGATTGGATTGTAAGGCGGCAATTATTAGGTGTGAAAGGGGTTGCAGAAGTCAGCAGCTTTGGCGGAAAACTAAAACAATATTCCATAGAAGTAGATGCCAACAAATTGCAATCGTACGGTATCACTATTAATGATGTGTTTAATGCTTTGGAAAACAACAACCAGAATACCGGCGGCGCTTACATTGAGAAAGGCCCAACAGTGCTGTATATACGTAGTGAAGGATTAATTGGGAGCACTGACGACATTGAAAGCGTCACCATCAAAAAACAAAATTCAGAAATCCCTGTGTTTATAAGGGATGTTGCGGACGTAAAAATCGGGAATGCGGTGCGTTATGGCGCGATGACTTACAACGACGAAGGCGAAGTGGCCGGTGCGGTGGTGATGATGCTCAAAGGTGCCAACAGCAATCTGGTTATTGAAAATGTAAAACAGCGTATTGCGCAAATCCAAAAAACACTGCCTGAAGGCGTGGTGATTGAACCCTTTCTTGATCGTACCAAAATGGTGAATCATGCCATCAGCACAGTAGAAAAAAATTTACTGGAAGGCGCATTGATTGTGGTGTTTGTGTTGGTGTTGTTTCTCGGGAATTTAAGAGCCGGCCTGCTCGTAGCATCTGTGATTCCCTTGTCCATGTTGTTTGCTGTAATCATGATGAATTTGTTCGGCGTGAGCGGCAACTTGATGAGCCTTGGTGCGCTTGACTTTGGATTGATTGTGGATGGCGCTGTTATCATTGTAGAGGCGGTAATGCACCAGCTTTCGCACAGCAAAAAATTCCATGCGGTCACACGGTTATCGCAGGAAAAGATGGATGAAGAAGTAAATAAAAGTGCGAGCAAGATGATGAACAGCGCCGTGTTTGGCCAAGTGATTATTCTTGTGGTGTATCTCCCGATATTGACTTTACAAGGAATAGAAGGCAAAATGTTCAAACCCATGGCGCAGACAGTTGCCTTTGCTTTATTGGGCGCTTTCATTCTGTCGCTTACTTACATTCCGATGATGAGTTCTTTGTTTCTGAGTAAAAAGATTTCACACAAACCTACTCTTTCCGACCGCTTTATGGCACGTGTCGAACGCGTGTACCAGGCAGCATTAGCAAAGATTTTGCGCTTCCCAAAAACGGTCATCCTTACAGCGGTTGCGCTGTTTGCGTTTGCTCTTTTTATTTTGAGCAGAATGGGCGGCGAGTTTATTCCCCAGTTAGAAGAAGGCGATTTTGCTGTGGATACGCGCGTGCTCACAGGCAGTAATTTAAACACTACCATTGAATATACTACCAGAGCAGCGCATGTATTAAAATCACAATTTCCCGAAGTGGAAAAAGTAGTAACCAAAATCGGCAGCGGCGAAGTGCCCACAGACCCAATGCCGATGGAAGCCAGCGATATGATGGTGATTCTGAAAGAAAAAAAGGACTGGACCAGCGCAAAAACATTCAATGAACTTGCAGAAAAAATGGGCGATGCCTTGAAGGACATTCCGGGTATTACAGCCGGATTTCAATATCCCGTACAAATGCGTTTTAATGAACTCATGACCGGGGCGCGCCAAGATGTGGTGGTGAAAATTTTTGGTGAAGATTTGGATTCGTTAGCCAATTATGCGTCCCGGCTCGGCGCTATCGTGAAAACAGTTCCGGGCGCTACGGACTTGTATATTGAGCCGGTAACGGGTTTGCCGCAAATCATCATCAATTACGACCGCAATGCGATTGCGCGATATCATTTAAATATCGCAGATATCAACCGCGTATTAAACACAGCGTTTGCCGGACAAACGACAGGACAGGTATATGAAGGCGAAAGGCATTTCGATTTGGTGGTGCGCCTCGCCGGCGATAAAAGAAAAAATATCAACGACGTACAGAATCTACTAATTCCGCTTCCCGAAGGAAATCAGATTCCCTTGTCGCAGGTAGCAAGTGTAGCCATAAAAGACGGTCCGAACCAGGTGCAACGTGAAGACGCCAAACGCAGGATTGTCGTGGGTTTCAACGTACGCGGAAGGGATGTGGAAAGTATCGTGAACGAATTGCAATCCAAAGTGGAAAAACAAATGCATTTTTCGCCAGGATATTATACAACGTATGGTGGCTCATTTGAAAACCTGCAGGCTGCCACACAGCGTTTGATGATTGCCGTACCGATTGCATTGCTGCTCATTTTCATTTTACTCTACTTTGCTTTTGGCTCAGTGAAACAGGGTTTGCTGATTTATTCTGCAATCCCCCTCTCTGCCATCGGCGGCATTTTATTATTAGCATTGCGCGGCATGCCTTTCAGCATCAGTGCAGGCATCGGTTTCATAGCGTTGTTTGGTGTTGCCGTTCTGAACGGTATTGTGTTGATTGCAGAATTTAACCGTTTAAAAAAACAAGGTATGAAAAATAAACACCGCATTGTATTGATGGGAACTAAAGTGCGGCTGAGGCCGGTATTGATGACGGCAAGCGTAGCTTCCTTGGGCTTTTTGCCAATGGCATTGAGCAATGGCGCCGGTGCAGAAGTGCAGCGTCCGCTTGCCACCGTTGTAATTGGCGGGCTGATGATTGCAACATTCCTCACCTTATTTGTATTACCTGTATTGTATATCTTATTTGAAAATATGAATCTCAAAAAAACGAAGCCCCACATAGCTGTAATACTGGGAATTTTATTCTCCTTAGGATTTCTGAGTAATAACGGTTATGCACAAACGAAAATCACTTTACAGCAGGCAATTGATACGGCGCTGGCAAATAACCTTTCATTAAAAAGTGAAAAGCTGAATGTGATATATCAACAAAACCTGTTGAAATCAGGAACCACGATTCCCCTAACTAATGTGTTTGGCGAGTTTGGACAAATCAGCAGTATTTATACCGATACAAAATTTGGTATCAGCCAATCCATCCATTTCCCAACGGTTTATGCACGCCATAAATCACTGCTTCAGGAAAACCTGGACGCGAGTAAAATGTCGGTCGTATGGAAAGAAATGGATTTGAAAAGACAGGTTACCAGCATTTACAACACACTTTCTTTTTTACTGGAAAAGAAAAAATTGTTGTGGCAAACGGACAGCCTGTACAGCTCCTTTTTAGAAAAAGCCACACAGCGATTTGAAAAGGGAGAAAGCAATGTGTTGGAAAAGACAACAGCAGAAAATCAGAAAGGACAAATGGCGCTGCAGTTGAAAGCATTGGAGCAGGATATTTTTATAATGGAATCTCAATTGCAATTTGCACTCAGGACAAATACGCTGTATCTGCCGGCTGACGGTAGTTTTAGGAAAAGAATGGATTTTACTTTATCATCTACAGAAACGCATCCACAGATTCAAGTGCTGGCGCAACAAAAGCAAATTGCGGCGGCTAATACAATGTATGAAAAGTCCAAGCTCTCGCCTGACCTGGTGTTTGGATATAACAACAGCAGTATGCGCGGCACCGGTGCGGATGACAAATATTATCCATCGTCCAAACGATTTCATTCCGTGCAAATCGGTGTGGGCATTCCGCTGTTCAGCGGTAGCCAAAAGGCTATCATTAAAGCATCCAAGGCACAGGAAAACATTGCTGAAAATAATTACCAGTTGGGTCTGCAACAATTAAATCAGCAACGAGAAGCAACGATGGGTGAATACCAAAAATATTTCGCGAGTGTAAACTGGTATGAGCAGGAAGGTCTGAAAAATGCAGCCACCACCATCGCGATAGCCAACCAGCAATTTGCCGGCGGCGAAATCAATTACCTGGATTGGGTGATACTCGTCAACCAGTCAATTGACATCCGAAGCCAATACCTCGATGCAGTTAAAAATATGAACGATGCCATCAACCAAATCAATTACCTGAATTCAAAATAAAATTTTATCATGAAAAATATTGTCAAATTATTTCTTATCACTTTTCTCTTTGCGTCGTGTGGCAACAAGTCTGCCACAACCGAAGAGCAGCCAACGACAGAAGTTGCGAGCAATGTCATTACGCTCACCGATGCGCAAATGAAAAACGCCAACATTGTTACCGGAAAAATGGAACAAAAAGAAATTACATCCATTTTGAAAGTGAATGGAAAAATTGATGTCCCGCCGCAGAATATGATTTCCATAAGTCTTCCCTTGGGCGGTTATCTGAAATCAACAAAGCTGTTGCCCGGCATGCATGTTAATAAACATGAAGTAATTGCGGTAGTGGAAGACAACCAGTTCATTCAATTACAACAAGATTTCCTCACCGCCAAAGCACAACTCACATTGAACGAAACAGAATACAATCGCCAGAAAGATTTGAATGCCACCAAGGCGAGCAGCGATAAGGTTTTTCAGCAGGCAGCGGCCACATTTGAATCACAAAAAATCCTGGCAAAATCACTGGAAGAAAAATTAAAACTGATTGGCATCAATCCGGCAAAACTTTCATTGCAAAATATTTCCAAAAGCGTAAATGTGTATTCGCCTATTGACGGTTTTGTAACCAAAGTGAATGTCAACATCGGCAAATATGTGACACCCGGCGATGTGCTTTTTGAACTCGTGAATCCAACAGACATTCATCTGAATTTAAAAGTGTTTGAAAAAGATTTGAATAACGTGTTCATTGGTCAGCCGGTTGTTTCCTACACCAATAATAATCCCGCGAAAAAATATCGCGGCGAGATTATTTTAATCAGCAAGGACGTATCGCCTGATGGATTAACCGAAGTGCATTGCCACTTTGATAATTATGATAAAAGTCTGATTCCGGGTATGTACATGAATGCGGAAATTGAATTGAAAAATCACATGAGCAATGTGCTTCCGGAAGAATCGGTAGTACGCTTTGAAGGAAAAGAATATGTTTTTGAAAACAAAGAAAAAAACTCTTTTGAAATGATGCCCGTGCAAACAGGAAACGTTAACGCAGGATTCATTGAAATTGTAGGCGATACCACGCTTTTGGATAAAAGTATTGTGACCAAAGGCGCTTATGCGTTATTGATGAGTTTGAAAAATAAGGAAGAAGAGTGATGGTCAATGATGAATTAGGAATTATGCATTAGTAATTGGAAAACCCTTGTTGAATGTTGACAATTTTGATGTGTACAGCAGTACTATTTGCATAAAATCTGTGCATAAAGTAAATGACGAAATCAATAATTGTACGAAGTCATTGGTATTTGCAATATTTTTAATTGTAATTCCTGTCTATAATAACAATGAATACAAACCCATTTCCCTTTTCAGGATTATCCGGCGCCGAAGCAGAAGCATCGCGCAAATTGCATGGTAAAAATGTATTGTCATCAAAATCGGTAAGTCCCTTCTGGCACGCATTGAAAGATGCTGTTACGGAACCAATGTTTATTTTATTGGTTGTGGCGGCCACGATCTATTTTATTTTGGGTGAATTTTCTGATGCCTGGTTTATGTCGGGCGCGATTATTTTGGTTTCGGGTATTTCCATTTACCAAGACAACAGAAGCCGCAATGCATTGAAGGCATTAAAAGAGTTTACGCAACCCCACGCCACTGTTATTCGTGACAATCGGATCGTGCATCTTTTATCAGAACAAATTGTGGTGGATGATTACGTGATTGTTTCAGAAGGCGAACTAATACCGGCTGATGGAATCGTAAAACAACTTAATGATTTCTCAGTAAATGAATCCATTCTTACCGGTGAATCTTTTAGTGTAACAAAAGACATTCATTCGGATGAAAACAATCAAGTATTTAGCGGCACTCTTGCTGAAGCGGGTCAATGTGTGTTTGAAGTTACTGCCGTGGGTGAGCATACTGAATTGGGAAAATTGGGAAAATCCATTCAGGCAATCCGGAAAGAAAAATCACCGCTGCAAAAGCAAATCAGCGTTTTTGTAAAGTGGATGGCACTTGCAGGTGGAATCATTTTTCTCATCATCTGGGGTATTAATTTTTTCAAGTCTTATGATATTTTAGACAGTCTGTTGAAAGGTCTGACAATTGCAATGTCGGTGCTTCCCGAAGAAATTCCCGTGGCATTGGCGACTTTTATGGCGCTCGGCGCGTGGCGATTGATGCGGCAAGGCGTGATTGTAAAAGATACTTCCACGGTGGAAGCATTGGGTTCGGCCACGGTATTATGTACCGACAAAACAGGCACCATTACAGAAAACAGGATGGAATTATTTCAGATGTATGATTTTACCGGTGATGTAATTGCTGATAACGAAAACTGGAAGAGTTCCTCTGCGCAAAACC
This sequence comes from Ginsengibacter sp., assembly GCA_051954975.1. Classification (GTDB taxonomy): domain Bacteria; phylum Bacteroidota; class Bacteroidia; order Chitinophagales; family Chitinophagaceae; genus Ginsengibacter. Next base: position 381,292 of record JBQCHE010000008.1, read on the forward strand.
TAATTAGCGCTGCCATGTGGGCGAGTGAAAGCGTTCCGTTTAACCCGATGGAAAAAGCCATTCACCAGGCTTATGAAGAAAATATTTCAAAAGATTTGCGGCCCGAATTTAAAATGATTCATGAGTATCCGTTGGATGGTAAGCCGCCTATGATGACGCATATTTTTGAAAATAAAAATGCCGAAAGAGTGATTGCGGTTAAAGGTGCGCCTGAAGCAATCCTGAACCATTCATCGCTTGACAGTAAACAAAGAAATAAAGTAAATTCTTATTTGGAAGACTTTGCACGTAAGGGTTTGCGCGTATTGGGTGTGGGAAGAATCAATTTTGAAGGAAGTGATTTTCCGAAAACGCAACAGGAATTCAAAATTGAATTTTTGGGATTGCTTGGTTTTTACGACCCGCCGAAAAAGAATATCGCCCATGTTTTCGAACAACTTTATCATGCCGGAATACAACTGAAAATTATTACGGGCGACAACCCCGTAACCACTTCGGCCATTGCCAAACAGGCAAATTTCAGGGGATACGATAAAGCGATTACCAGTGCTGAATTATTACAATTGAATCAAACCAATTTCGATAAGGCCGTCAATGAAAAAACTATTTTCACGCGCATGTTTCCGGAAGTAAAATTGAAGATTGTGGAAAGTTTAAAACGGCAAAATCACATCGTAGGAATGACCGGCGATGGCGTAAACGACGGGCCGGCGCTGAAAGCTGCCAACATCGGTATTGCCATGGGCAAACGTGGTTCAGAGTTTGCCAAAGAAGCCGCCTCACTAGTTCTTACTGATGATGATTTTGGAAAAATGGTGGACGCCGTGGCCATGGGAAGAAAGATTTATGCAAACCTGAAAAAAGCCATTCAGTACATCATATCTATCCATATACCGATTATTTTAACCGTTGCGCTACCGCTCGTTTTAGGATGGATGTATCCTGCAATTTTTACGCCGGTGCATGTCATTTTTTTAGAACTCATCATGGGGCCTACCTGCTCCATCGTGTATGAAAATGAACCGCTGGAAGCCAATGCCATGCAACGTCCGCCGCGGGAAGTAACGCATACATTTTTCAATCTTAAAGAACTGACCATTAGTATTGTGCAGGGACTTGCCATCACTGTGGGCACTTTATTTATCTACCAGTTTTCGGTACAAAACGGTTACGGTGAAGCACTGACGCGTTCCATGGTATTCTCTACATTAATCATAGCAAATATTTTCCTCACGCTGGCCAACCGGTCGTTTTATTATTCTGTTTTTACCACCTTAAAATACAGGAATACATTGATGGTTGTGGTGCTTTTGGCCACGCTCGCCTTGCTTGCGATTATTCTATATGTTCCGTCTATCACCCGCTTTTTCAAAATGGCTTCTTTAAATGGAATGCAATTAGGCATTATCGCCCTGATGGGATTTGTTTCTGTGTTTTGGTTTGAAGGATATAAATGGCGGAAACGACGTTTTTCCAACGGACACAAAGAGTAGTGAATGTTGGGGAGCGTAAATTTCAACAGTTGCATTAAACGTTTCTAAAACCCTTTTCTCAGCATAAAAGTAATATAAGGCACCATCAAAAGAAAAAACAGGAAAAGCGGCCAAATGCGTCCACCCGCAATATCGTAATCACGTAAAAGGTATCCCCAGGATTTGCCGCTCAGCCGGCCAAGAAAAAATTCAAAAGCCACGGTAAGCAAGAGCCAGATAATGCCTGCCAGAAAAGCTTGTTTAACATTTCGTATTTGTAAAAATGGAAAAACAAACCATGTATAGATGAAACATAAAACGATCAGTGTGATAGTGGATAACTGGTGCGACCGGAATTCATCTAATTGTTTCATCAACACCAATTCTCTTAAAGTAGCATTTGCAAAAGCAATCACAATCATCGGCAGCCAGAAGAGAAAATATTTAATAAGCATATCGGGGTATTTTCAAGGTTAGCAAAAGAATAGTGAGTGCCGCTGCGGCAGTAACCGGTTGCATCCAGGAAACGTATCCAATGATCGACAACTGCACAAGCAACCAAAGCAGAATTACCATACCACAAGCAACTGCTGCCTTTCTTGCAATGCGATGCCTGGCAAAAACAAGTATTCCCGAAAAAAGTGCAGAGCCACCTACAATAACGAAAAGAAATAGTCCCGGAAAATAATAATCCTGAAATGGACTGCCTGCCAACCATTCAACCGGCACACCGCCAGCTCCAGCCATAGCATAGTATCCGCCACCAAAAGCGTTTAATGCAACAAACAATAGCAATGTGCCTAAAGAATAGTTGACAAGTTTTGCAGAAACCAATCGTTTGTTCATACCCTAAAATTATTTAGCACAAACAAATTAATTATTGACTTGGGTCAACCAATTATATGCATTAAATCATAATTACCAGATGCTCCGCACTGGCATTAAAGGGTATAAAATTTTTCTATCGCATTTATCTCTTTGAATTAATTATAGCTATTCCCCGGCCAGAATTTTACAGGAGCGCCGGTGTCGTCTTTATATTTTTCGCGTATAATTTTTAATTTTTCCACCATACCCTTCACGATATTTTCATAGCCTCACCTTCCATTCCATTCATCACCATAAGGCTTTCCATTTCATCCGGATCTTTTTCAAGATCAAAAAATTCCCATTCATTTATCGTATCCGAAAAACTACAGTGCACGAGGATTACGCCAAAATAAAAATCTTCGATATTTGTTTATTTACTCACTATTTCCTTTGAATGTTTGCATGAAAAATTGGAAACCGATTCACTAATTCCCGACCCGTCCTGGCGATGACATATCTCCTGGCTTTCCATACTCTCATATTTTTCCGTTAAGCCAACAATTCAATCGTATTTCTTCCCAATTTTACAATTCCGTCTTTTTCCATTGCGCGCAGCAGGCGGCTCACCGCTTCACGATGTGTGTTGAGTTCTGCAGCGATTTGCTGATGCGTAATCACCAGGACAGAGGAATTCAACGCTTCCTTTTTCTTTTGCAGGTAGTTCAGGATTTTTTTATCAAGACTATTGAACGCGATGAGGTCTATGACTTCAATCAATTCTGCAAAACGCTTGCTGTAGGTAGTGTTGATGAATTTCTGCCACTCAGGATAGCCCGACAATTTATTCAACAAATCAGCCGGAACAAGCAACACTTCTGTTTCATCTTCTGCTATCGCTTTGATCATGCTTTCATTATTTTCTGCACAACAATTCACTGCCATGGCACACGTTTCTGCAGGATACAGGTGATATAAAAAAACTTCCCTGCCTTCTTCATCCTCGCGCACAATACGCAATGTACCTTCCAGGACGATTGGCACAAATGTTATTTTGTTTCCGGGAAATATCAGCACCTCGTCCGGTTCCAGATGCTTAACCCGTGAATGAGTAAGCACTTCCTTTTGCAACCGCGAATCTGAGAAAAGAGAGGGAATAATGCTCATAAGTTCAAATTTCCGCTTTTTTTGCCACGAATAAATATTTAGTTCTTCAATGAATCGGTATAAAATCTTTCGATTTTTCTTTTATTCTTTTATACTCACTGCATGCGTGAAAAAGAAATCTATCTTTTTTTGCACGACAACAATTTCCAGTAAACGAACAAATAAGCAAATTTTTATTTTACGGAAATACAATATTTACTGTACTATTTCCGGCTCTTTAGCCGGGGTAAAAACATTCCGGAGTTCTGCATGTACTCTATATATCCGCTGAATTTTTTTCGCAACAAGGATTCTTCATAACCCGCTTTAAACCGGAAGAGAATCATCAACAAAATAAAAATGATAAATCGTAAAGTGTTTTCTGAAAAGAGTGAATATCCAACACAAAATAGCAGGATACCTGTATAAATTGGGTGGCGAATGTATTTATATAGGCCCGTGCGGACTAATTCAGCGTTTTGTTTTGGTGTTGGAAATGCAGATAAGCTTCTGTTTAATGCAATCACAGATGAAAGCATCATCAACACTCCCAGCACAGAAATGAGTAAGCCGATTATCCTTAACCCGTATGGAATTGTCACATCTATTTCTTTGATACGCGCTAAATAAAGCAGGAACAATACGGCCTGCATTCCCACAAAAAAAATGTCTTTTACGCTTCTCTTCATCGTTTATGATTTCAGCCGGTTTTCAAAAATTTTTTATAAAAACATTCTTTAGGGAACAAATGTTACAGACCACCCAAAACTATTGGTTCAACTTTGCATGAGTAATTTATTAACGCATTAAACGAAATAGTATGAGTTACCATTTTTCAAAAACAATCAACCAGGATTTTGATACTGCCATTTCTAAAGTTACGGAGGAATTAAAAAAAGAAGGCTTTGGTGTATTGACAGAGATCGATGTAAAAGAGACTTTAAAAAAGAAGCTGGGCGTGGATTTTCGGAAATATAAAATTTTGGGCGCCTGCAATCCTCACTTTGCTCACCAGGCATTATTGGCCGAAAGCCATATCGGAACGATGCTTCCATGCAATGTAATTGTGCAGGAAGGCGTGGATGGCCAGGTGGAAGTATCCGCCGTGGATCCGGTGGCTTCCATGGAGGCTGTAAAAAACCAACACTTGAGTGAAGTGGCCAAAGAAGTGAGAGCAAAATTAAAAGCGGTGATAGATAATTTGTAGTATAGACTAAAGATTTTGTTCTGCACACTACTTTTTGCGCTTATCTAACAAAAAACAAATCGCATAAAAATATTTTTTTCACAAACAAAAAAAACAAAAAGATAAAATGATACACGAAATAGATGTGCAATGGATGGGGAAAATGCAGTTCAATGCATTGGTAAATGGACACACTGTTATTATGGACGGTCCTGAAAAAGTTGGCGGTGAAGACAACGGCCCCATTCCAAAACCCTTTGTGCTCACTGCTTTGGCAGGATGTACCGGAATGGATGTGGCTGCTATTTTAAGAAAGGCAGAAAAAAATCCGGATGCCTTTGACATTAAAGTGCAGGGAGAAATCAGCAGAAGGGCACCGATTGAATACGTTACGATTCACGTGATCTACGAATTCAAAGGCGCTGACGAAAACCGGGATGCAGCGTTACAAGCTGTTACGGATTCACAGGAAAGATTTTGTGGTGTGAGCAGCATGCTGAAAAAAGCAATGCCCGTAACATGGGTAGTGTATTACAATGGAGAAATGATTTTTAGTAATAAGAAAGAAGAAGTGGAGGAAGCGGTGTAAGTATAAACACACAAGCTACGAAAACGCAGGAATACATTCTTATGGAGGATTTGAGACTTCGTGGTCCAAAAAAAATGAAATTGAAAAACTATTTAAAAAAACATACGCTCACCATCACGGGCATTTTCGTAGGCGCCGCAGCGGGATATCTGTATTACCATTTTGTCGGATGCAATTCCGGCACTTGCAGCATCACGTCAAAACCAGTTAACAGCACGCTCTATGGAGCGATGATGGGAGGATTACTGTTCAACATTTTTAAAAAAGAAAATAAAACCAATACAAAAAATGATTAATGCTTTAAAAAATTTAATGGGCCTTGGCTCAAAAACCGATTATGCAGAATTGGTAAAAGAAGGCGCAATCATCCTTGACGTAAGAAGCAAGGGCGAATATGCAAGTGGCCATATAGAAAACTCCATAAATATTCCGGTTGACCAATTGGCAAATAATCTGGCGAAATTAAAAGATAAGAACAAATGCATTGTTTGCTGCTGTGCTTCGGGCATGCGGAGCGGCAGTGCCAAAAGAATTCTTGAATCAAAAGGATATAACGAGGTGTATAATGCAGGAAGCTGGCTGAACTTACGAAATAAAATTTAATGGAGATGCAAACGATTAAACAAACCTTATTTTCCGGATGGCATTTTATGCGCTGGTTGCGATTGATTGTGGGAATAACTTTTATCGTGCAGGCTGTTCAAATGCATGATTGGCTTGTAGGTTCCGTCGCTGCTTTCTTTCTCGTAACTGCAATTACTAACACAGGATGTAGTGGAAACGCATGCGCCGCACCTCAAAGAAAGCAACACGGCAAAGAAGTGAAGACTTTTGATGAATGAAAAAATAATAAAAGGCTCCGGATCGAATTTGCGTGATATTCACCTCTTCTTTAAACAAGCCTTCCAGCAAACGGACAAATAGTTTATTTTTTTATTTTACCCATATTTTGTGCTTTATTCACTGTTGACTTGATTATTGGGAAATAGAAAATGTAAATCCGAGTTTGTTCAAACCTTGTTGCACTTCCGGACAGCTCATAAATAATTTCCAGAGCAAACCGCTTCTGTAATTTTCAATCATCACCACTTGAGGGCCCTGGTCTATCGCTAAATATTTTTGAGGATACCAATTTTCAGTTTCGCTGAAAGCATCATAAAATCCATAAGGCCCCCACAATTTATCTTTCATGTCATTATACCAATGTTTCACTGCCGCGATTGATTTTTCTGGTGTATATGGAATGGATGAAATGGCTGCTGTTGGCGCTATCACGCCTAAATCTCTTTCTGCAGAAGGTGAGTGGCCTGCATAACCTTTTACAGAATAGCTGGAAGTCAATCCCCAACTGTCCGGTCCATAACCTTTGTATCCAAGCGAATCATGAACACACCATTCATAATTAATCAAAGTTTGATTTTTATTTTCTTTCCAATAATCAGCATACTCATCTTTTAATCCATGCGGGTTAAGGCCTAGATACGAATAATGCGCCCAGAATAAAGGGCCCCCATTGGGCGCGCCCTGGTGATGTAACTGTAATGCATACCCGAAAAGTTTGGAAGGAGATTTTATCTTTCCACTTTCAGCCCAGCCTTCATGATAAACAGCTGCGGGCACGCCATGTGTAGGAGAAGAAGCCGCCAACACGTATAGGATAAGGCATTCATTATACCCATGTATAGGAAAGTTCATTTGCCAATCATAGTCAGGGCTCCAATGCCAATACAGGACATTTTGCCCGTTGCGGTACCAGCCCCAATCTACTTCTTTCCAAAGTTTATCCATTCGCGAAGCCAGGGCTTTTTCCTGTTCGTTTCCATCTTTAAAATACTGACGTGCGCATAAAAGCGCCTGTACCATAAAAGCAGTCTCTACCAGGTCGCCACCATCATCTTTTTTGCTGAAAGGTTTTACTTTCCCAGTCTCACCATGAAGCCAATGCGGCCATGCACCATGAAAGCGATCTGCTTTTTCTAAAAAACCTACAATTTTTTCAAGCCTCTCCACGCCTTGTTTTCGGGTAATGAAATTGCGATTAATTGCTGTCAAAATCGCCATCACACCAAAGCCACTGCCACCGGTGGTCACCACATTTTTATCATTTTGGGGATAAATGCCATCCATGTTTATCCGCTCGCAAGCCATGCCACTGTTGGGTTCTGCGCCGGTCCAAAAATATTGAAAGGTTTGATGTTGAACGAGCGTTAATAAAGAATCGGTTGAGATAGAATCCAAATTTGCCTTAAAAGTTGCTTTACTATTATTGGTTGCAATTTTAAAAGAAGAAATAATTACGGTAATAAACAGACAAAAAATAATTTTATTAGATTTCATAGCGATAAATTTTATAACTGTTTTTTAAAATTATTTTTGATTAAACATGCTTGTAACTTCGGCTTTTATTTCAGGATTTTTCATAAATAAATTCCAGATAAAACCGCTTCTGTAATTTTCTATCATTACCACAATCGGCGCCTGGTTCAATCCCATATAAATTGGCGAGCACCAATTTTGCGACAAATTAAATGCATCCCGAAAACCATATTCTCCCCATAAAAATTTGCCATATTGATGATAATAATTTTTCAATGCCGCCATAGATTCCGAAGGTGTGTAGGCAAAAGAGCTCAGCGCTCCTGTGGGCGCAATGGTACCATTATCACGGCTCTTCACCGGCTCATTTGCTTTATATCCCCACGGGCCATCGCTGGCTGTAAGTCCCCAGCAGCCTGCGCCGTAGCCGGGGAAATGATTCGGGTTCTCCAGGCAGTAACGATAATTAATGAGCGCAATGTCGCGATTGTTCTCAAAATAATTGGTGTATTTATCATTGATGAGATGCGGATTAAAACCAAGATAAGAATATTGTGTAAAAAATAAAGGGCCGCCATTTGAAACGCCTACTTTTAAACGAATGCCGTAAAAAATGCTATCGCTAAAATATTTATCTCCGGTATTGGTTCCGCCCCAGTCAGAGCGATAATGTTGTGCATAGTCCGACTGGCTCGCCCATCCTGAATAATACATTGCGGGATTTATGGGATGAGTCGGAGAAGCCATAGCGAGCAAATAAGTAATCTGTGCTTCATTAAAACCAACAAAGCGGTGATTGATATGCCACGCATAATCGGGCGACCAATGCCAATATAAAAAAGTGCTGTCGGGATAGCGCTTATACCAATCCCATTCTACGCCTTTCCACAATTTGGTAATGCTGTCCCAAATGTATTTTTCCTGTTGATTATCTGCATTAAAAAATTGTCTTGCAGTTAGCAATCCCTCCATTAAAAAAGAAGTTTCCACCAAATCGCCGCCATCATCATACTTGCCAAAATAGGGAATTACTTTACCCGTTCTTCCGTCCATAAAATGAGGAAAAGCGCCGTGAAATTTTTCAGCCTTCAGAAGAAAATTTACAATTTTTGTAAACCGTTGTACGGCCTGTTCGCGTGTGATAAAATTTCTTTTTACGCCCGCCAAAATAGCCATCATGCCGAAGCCGGAAGCGCCTGCGGCAATCATGTGCGAACGCGCCGGAATATCTTCCAAAGCCAGGCCACTGTTAGGTTCTGCGCCTTCCCAATAATACCTGAAACAAGCTTCCTGCACCATATCCAGCCAGGCACTGTCTGTCAATGAATGAGTAGTTGCATTGACGATATTTGAAAATTTGGATTGCGAATAATTTTCCGATACCAACGAAATTTTATAATAAAATTTTTTTCCTGTAACTCCTGTAAAATCGCTGAAACGATTGGTGTACGGATATTGAATTGCGACCGGAACATAATTTTTATTATCGGCGCTTCGATATATTTCTACATATTTTACGGGCGCTGTTTCAGAAATTTTTTTCCAGCTGATATCTACATGTTGTTCATATCCTTTGGCCGCAATCAATTGTGGCGCTGTCGTTACGTTTTCAGAAGAAATATTTCCAGGAATTATTTCTACCTGGTCTAAATACAAATCATGCGTTTTTCCTTCTTTACTGTGCTGGCGGAAAAAAATAAAATCAATGTCATTTGAATTGTGGAGAGAAATGTTTTTAAAATCCTTTAGCGGAATGGTTACAGTAATCCATTTTTTTTGCGAAAGATTCCGAATGAAAGAAGACAACGGAATAAACGCTGAAGCCACGGAATCTTCTTTGGCAATCGCAATCGCCGGCAATTCATCTGGCAACGTGTTCGACGCAACAAATAATTTGAAGGACAATTTGTTTCCCATTTTTATAAAATCTTTTCCACGCCATTTATAAAATTTGATGGAAGCATTCCACGAGCCATTATCATTGGAAGTATATTTTAATTCAAGCGAATTGCCCGGAGAAAAAAATATTTTATCATTAACCGGCAGGCGGTGTTCTTCATTTTTAATCCAACTCGGAGATTGGTAAGTCGCATCGCTATAAAAATAATTGCCGCTCATGAGACTGTTGTCGAAGAAAATGCGATTGAAATAATATTCGCCGGTGTCTGATGTTGACGTGGATTGAAATCCAAAGAAATGAAACAGGGTAATAAATAGTAACGCCATTTTAATCCATTTTATAAATCGTATGTTTTTACAAAATTTTAATATCGCACTAAATATCCGGGCTTTGAAATCCCAGATTTTTCAAACCTCTTTTTACTTCCGGACAACTCATAAAAAGATTCCACAGCAGGCCGCTCCGGTAATTTTCAATCATCACAATCTGCGGCCCCTGGTCAATGGCGAGAAATGAATCGGCAAACCAGATATTGGTAAGATTAAACGCGTCTTTAAATCCATAATCGCCCCAAATTTTATCGCCCAGCTTATAATAAAAAAACTTCAATGCATTCATGGATTCTGTTGGAGTATAAGGCAAAGAAGAAATGGCCGCGGTGGGTGAAATTACTCCGTCGTCATTGGTAGGCGAATGGGCAGAATAGCCGTTCTTTTCATCGCTGGCCGTAAGCCCCCAGCAGACATTACTGTATCCATAGAATTGGTTGGGATTATAAACACAAAATTGATAATTGATCTTTGAATGAGCCGTGTTTTGATCCCAATAATTGGCATACTGGTCAGAAAGCTGGTGAGGATCTATTCCTAAAAAAGAATAATGCGCAAAGAATAACGGGCCACCCAGATTTGGCCCTAATGGCAAAAGAATATTATAATAGGAATTCCCATTTTTTATTGCTCCACTGCGCGCCCATCCGTTGTCATAAATACTTTTTGAAATAGCGTGATTCGATGAAGATGCAGCAAGAACATAAGTGATCAAAGCTTCATTCCATCCTGTAACCGGGATACTCCAAATATCAGATATGTCTGAATAGGATGGATTATACTGCCAATAAAGGCTGTTTGTATTTCCATTTTGTGTAAACCATTTCCAATCCACCGCGTTCCAAATAGAATTAATGCTGTCGCGTAATGCAATTTCATTGACATCATTTTTATCGAAATATTGCCGAGCTGTGAGCAGCCCCTGAACAAGAAACGAAGTTTCAACAATATCTGCTCCATCGTTTTTGCCAAAAGGAACCGTTGCGCCGGTGCTTCCATTTATCCAATGAGAGAAGGCACCATGCCAGCGCTGGCATTTGGTAAGCAAAAAATTAGTTATGGTGCTAATTCGATTTACTGCATCCTGCCGGGTGATAAAACCACGATGAACGGCTACAATCATTGCCATAATGCCAAATCCAGTTCCGCCAGTAGTAACCGTTTCATTATCGCCATTACTACGTTCCCTCGCCATGCCACTTACAGGATGGCCAAAGTCCCAGAAATATTTAAACGTTTGTTTTTGAACCAGGTCAAGCAAGGCTGAATCGGATATTTGAGGAAATTTATCGGTTGAATCTATTTGCGTAACAAAAATAAGATCAGACCTGTTTGATAAAGTATTGCCTGAGGCCGATTTTGCCAAAGTGCTGATAGAGAAAGAATATTGATTAAGAAAATTGATGGCTTTTGAAGGCACAATAGTTATTATGCTGTCATTATTTTGGTAAGAAACAGAGAATGGAACATTTGAATTACTGTTGGTTTTGTTTGTATAACTTATGGCAGATGTCAAAGAATTTTTATCCACTTTATCGGAAAATGAAATTTCAATTACAGGATTCGCATTAACCGCAAAAACAGTTTTTGAAGAATTGAATGTTCGTGAATTGATTGTTTGTCTTTGAATCTGAAAAGTGGTTGTTGGTGGAGGAGGCGGAGGAGGAGGTGGTGCCGCAGGATTCTTTTTGCACGCTGAAAAACCAGCAATCAAAAAAGCCAGGAAAAAAGGAATAGTGACGAAGGGGTATTGATGAAATTTAGATCGCGGCATTAAAGTAACAATTTGAAAAAATTGAAATAAAATAAAGGTCCAGTTGAAATGGCTATAAAAAAAAAGCACACGGCACCTTTATTGAATTATTTAATCATTCTTTTACATCCCCAAAGACTGCAGAGTATATAAAGCGGTAATATCATCCTGTGATAATTCCTTATTAAAAATTTTAAACTCATCAAGATCACCATTTAACGAATTCATCCAGCTATTGGCGGCATTTGCAAAATCATCAGGCCCACCAAGCGTGAAACTGTTTACGGTGCCAAAGTCTGTTTGTGTTTTTAAAGTAGAAGACCCGATCGATACACCGTCCACATAAACCTTTAATGTGCCGGTTGTGCCGCTGAATGAAACAGCGAGTTGATGCCAGTTGCCATCCAACATTTTAGGCCATTTTTGTCCAATATCAAACCATTGGTCATTCAATCCAACCTTACCATAGGTGTTGGATGCATCGTCTGCATTATTAAATAAAGCAAAAAGCTTTGTATTTTCCCATGAATAGCCCTGGGCATTTAATGAAAAAGGGAAGTAAGTGAATTTTGTTCCACCCGGATCTATCGTTGCCGGATGTTTAATCCACATTACCAAGGTTAGATTCTGTAAACCCGCAATTGCATCCCCGACATTGGAATTAATATATCCCGGGCTTACTACTTCTGCCGCCTGCCCTTTTTTGCCTGCAACAAAAGTAACAGATGAACCATGCACGGGTGTGCCAACAGTACCGGATACGCTGTCAATATATCCACCGTCAAAAGCCCAGTAAGCTTTTAAATTTGCAGCGGCCACCTGTGAGGAAGTGCTATACCCCATAACCGGCAACTTGAACGTTTTTTCTTCGCCATAGGTTATTCCTTTACTGTTAATAGCGTAAGCCTTGTAATAATAAGGAGTAAGCAATTGCAATCCTTTTAATGTAATGGAATAAGGACCGGAAATCGGATATACCGCGATTTTATTTTTAGAAGTATCGACTCCAGGAGCCGTGCCATAAACGATCCCCGCTTCCGTCACAATTGATCCACCGTCGTTGGTAATATCACCGCCAACATTTATATTGTTTCCTGCTGTTTGGGAAGTATCAGCTGTTGTAATTTGCGGAGCTGCTGCATTAACCGTAATGCCGGTACCGCTATCCGTTTTTTTGCAACTATTCATGAAAAACAATGCTGCACCGATAAGTATTATTGAAAAAAGATGTTTCATGTTTACACGATTATAATTTTTTAACGAAATTCATTGTTTTATTTTCCTTTTCCCTGAAGGATAATTAACGCTTTCAAGTCAGAAGCCGTGAGCGCTACATCATAGATCCTGACTTCATCCAACTGCCCTGCCAGATAGCCTGCCCATCCCTGCGAACTGCCAGCAGTGCCAAGGCTGGGAGTAGCCTGAAATTGTAATGTACCAAATAGAATTTTCGTTGCCCCGGCCGGAAAAGCAGCATTTCCTAACCCCTCGACCGTCAAGGTGCCACCATTTACGAGTGAGCCACCCTGGTATAGATTAAAGGTGGAAGTGGTCGCATCGTAAGTAAGTGCTATATTTTGCCATGCATTCCATGGATTGGATAAAAACGCCGTGGTAAACCAGTTATTTGCCTGATCCCAGCCATAGTGTACTTTGAGATTGGCACTGGTAGCCGTACTGCCGTTTTCATAAAACATATCAAGCGCACCCCAAAAATCATCAAGATTAGAAATGCTGATCGGTGCGGTTGCGGCAGTATTTTGTGGTGTATTTATCCAGAAATCTATGGTAAAACTTTTTAAGTTTTTAATTGCAGCGGGCAAATCAGAAATTGCATATCCATTTGCAGAACCTTGTAATGCCTGTCCCTTGAAGCCGTTGGAAAATCCGGTATTGACGCCGGTTGCAGCGGTGCCCGATATGCTGTCAACATAACTACCATCAAATGCCCAATAGCCAACCAGATGACCCTGTCCCACGTCGGCTGATGATGCATAGCCGCCTACTGTAAATGTGGGTTTATAACTATCTGGATCAAAAGATTTATAACAAGACGCCAAAAGCGCACTCCCTGCTATTAAAAGAACCATATTTTTAATTTGAATTTTTTTCATAATAATATTTTTTACTATTAATACCCTGGATTTTGAGTTAAGACACCAAAACTGTTGTCGATTTCTGATTGTGGAATAGGCCAAACTTCATTTTTATTGGCTTTCCAACCAAGTGAGCCAAATACTTCTGCACCTCTTCCCTGCCTGATCACATCGAAATACCGGCTGTCGAAATCCATGGCCAGTTCTACCCTCCTTTCGTGATAAATTGCTTTGCGAAGCACTGCCTGGTCGGTTGTGGTTACGGGAGGCAAAGTAGTAGAAGGAGCGCCATTGGCTATCGCATAATCCCTGGCTCTTTTGCGAACCTGTTCTAAAGCCGCTAAAGCCGGTGTAGTATTTCCCAATTCATTATTCGCTTCTGCATTCATTAATAAAACATCAGAGTAGCGCAACACTCTTACATTCTGATCACTGCCGCCATTATCATTTACATAAAGAGAAAATGGTACGTAGGATTTGTAATTATACCTTGGGTTGACAGCGGTAGGAGGAATCAAATCGCCTTCGGCTGAAGTGGAGCCTCTGAAAAGAATGGTTCCATTCAGACGCGGGTCATCCGGTTCAAATGCATCTGCGAGGTCTTGCGTTGGAATATTGTAGCCCCAGCCGTTACCGGGGAAACCGCCACGCGGCTGTTGAATCTGGCAATATTGCGAATTCGAAGCATCAGAATTATTGGGAAGATAAGTGCACTGAATTTCATAAATAGATTCTGAATTATTTTCGTTTGGTATCCGGTATTGTTTTTCAAAATTTGGAAAAAGTGAATACAATCCGGATTGTATCACCGCATTTGTATAAGTTACTACATCTGCCCACTTTTTCTGATACAGCGCCACTTTAGCATGAAGCGCCTGGGCCGCCCCCTTTGTTGCCCTTCCCACATCCGGGCCAGAATAAGACGGCGGCAGCACTGCTTCTGCATCTGTGAGATCCTGTTCGATTGCCGCCCAAACTTCGGCTTCGGGAGTACGTGGCAGATTATATTCACTGGCGTCTTTTGGAAGATGCATCCGTAACGGTACATCCCCAAAAGCTCGTACGAGCCGGAAATAAGAATAGGCTCTTAAAAATTTTGCCTCAGCAATATACCGGGTACGAAGAGTAGCATCCATATCGATATTGGGAATGTTATCAATCACCTGGTTGCAATAATTGATTTCCTGGTACATGCCGTTCCAAAAATCCGGTAATTCACGGTTGGTGGACGTAACGGTAAAATTATCAAACTGGTCCATGAAAGCAACAGAACCGTCGGTAGGATCACTGCCGGTGGCGGCGTCATCTGAGGCCAGACTCTCTACTGCCATTGGTGCAAAAGCGACAAATGTCCATCCACGCGTGTTAGCATACATCGCATTTACTGCAGCAGTGGCATCTTCCTGCGTTTTCCAGAATTGTTCTACCGGCTTTTGCGCCTGGGGTGGAACCTCAAGGAAGCTTTTCGTGCAACCGAAAAGGAATATCCCGGATAATAAGCCAAGTGTTGCTGAAGTTTTTCTGATATTTATATTGATTGTATTCATATGAATGTCTTTAACTTTTAAAAGGTAAGATTTACACCAAAATTATAAGTTGCATACAGTGGATAAACCTGCTGGTCAATGCCCTGTTCTGTAGGCGAACTGGCCTGTACTTCAGGCGTAAAGCCACGGTAGCTAAACCACGTAAAAGGATTTTGGGCATTTATATACACCCGCAGATTGGAAAATAGTGAATGCTCTTTGTTGCCAATAATCGTATATCCCAATTGCGCATTTCTAATCCTAAAATAACTACCATCTTCAACAAAGAATGAATTGGTGTAGCTATTGTTTCCTGCAACATTTACGGATGGATAAACATTCGATGTTCCTTCTCCATGCCAGCGGTTGTCATAAAAATCCTGTGTATAGTTTTCGCCGCCAAAACGGAGGGCAAAATTTCCGTTATAAATGCTTACACCGCTTACCCCTTGAAAGTCGAGGGTCAAGTCGAAACGCTTATAGGTTAATGTCGTATTAAGTCCATAAACAAATTTCGGATTTGGATTTCCTAAAGGAACCCGGTCCTTGTCGTCAATTACACCATCGCCATTCACATCCTTATATTTAAAATCCCCAGGCTTTGCGGTAGGTTGTATTACAATTCCGTTTTTATTGGTATAGCTTGCTATATCTGCTGCGCTTTGGAAAATTCCCACAACTTCCCGTCCAAAAAACTGGCCGATTGGTTGGTCAACCATAGTCCGTGTTATCACATTGGCGCCTAAGAAGTCATAAATTGGATTTCCACCAGAGGAAACGGAAAGCACTTTATTCTGATTATAACCTCCATTAGCGCTGATGGAATAATGCCAGTCTTTATTTATATCATTTTTCCATGTGGCCAGAAACTCAAATCCCTGGTTTTGGAAAGTAGCCTGGTTTCCAACGATTGTACCACTAACGGTACCCACTGAACCCAAAACCGGAATTGCAAAAATCGCATTGATGGTCTTTTTATTATACCAGTCCAGCTCCAGGTTCAGCTTATTGTTAAGTAATGCTGCATCCAGTCCCACATCAGTTCCTTCTCCAACTTCCCATGTGGTTGTAGGCGGCACCACTGTATTGATGCTTGCTCCGGGAGCTGAGCTGCCATCACCACCCACGTAAACCAGCGCTGGCGTTTGCGTTGCTGTCAGAATAGAAAGATTGGCAGGAACAGATAAATTACCAACTCTTCCCCAACTTCCTCTTAATTTCAGATTATTGAAAAGACGTTGGTTTTCAAAAAACTTTTCTTTGGAAATAACCCATCCGATACCTACAGATGGAAAATAACCCCAGGTATTGCTGAATTTAGAAGAACCGTCGGCTCTTAATGAACCAGTAAACAAATATTTATCCTGGTATGAATAATTGACTCTTCCGAAATAAGAAGACACCCTGTCCAAACTACCATCATCACTTACTGTTGCGGTAGATGGATTTCCGAGGGTTATATATTCGGTAGAAGTACCTTCAGGAACATCCTGAACACTGCCATTTAACTTATAGAATTTGTATTGCTGCGCTCCTTGTCCCAATAATACTTTTACAGAATGATCGCCGATCCTTTTGTCAAAAGTCAATGTATTTTCAAGAATCCAATTGCGCGTTTCATCTCTTTCAAAACTTAAAACGCTATGGGTGTTTCTAAGTGCCACCGGAATATAATTGTAATTGGTGAAAGGGGAGTAACCTCTGATTTCCGCCTGCTGAAAATCACCACCGACACTGGTGTGGAAATTGAAATTCTTAAGGAACTTTACATCCGCATAAACATTCCCATTCAACTTCCATGTTTTAGTAGTGTGGTTAATATAATCAATACTTTGCTGTGGATTTTTTTGGTTTGCTGATGCGATATTGTAATCTGCCGGATCGCCATAACTTCCATCTGAATAAAAAGCAGGAACGATAGGTGCGGCATTAAATAATGCATAGAAAATTCCACCCGGAGCGTCATCTGAATTACTGAGAATTCCGGTTGTATTTACGCCCACTTTCAAAAAATCCGTTACCTGGTAGTCATTTGATACATGCACAGAATATTTGTCAAAACCATTCTTCTTTACCAATCCATCCTGGTGATAATAACCCAAAGAAAAATTATAAGTTGACTTTTCACCACCCCCATTTACAGAGATCTGATGATTGGTCACTAATGCATTTCTTAATATCAGGTGATACCAATCTGTAGTTCCATAAGAAGAAGGATCGGCATACAAAGCAGGTGAGCCGTTTAAGGCATATACTTCATTAATCATCTGTGCATATTCAGGGCCTGTTGCCATTTTTACCTGGTTGGTTACTACCTGGTTTCCAGCAAAGCCATTGTAATTGATCACTGATTTTCCATTTCTTTTTCCTTTTTTAGTCGTGATCAATACAACACCGTTAGCAGCGCGGATCCCATAAATAGATTCTGAGGAAGCGTCCTTTAAAACGCTGATACTTTCAATATCGCTGCTGTTTAAAAAACTTACATCATTGTACCATACACCATCTACCACATATAATGGATCGGTGTTTCCATAAACAGTACCAACTCCACGTATCGTTAATTTTGGCGGTGCACCCGGCGCACCACTATTTGCAACCTGTACGCCTGCAACCTGTCCCTGTAAAGCGCTCAAAGGATTGTAAGAAGATTGCTTTGAAATCACTTCGCCTTTTATATTTGACACTGAGCCGGTCACGTCAATCTTCCTCTGTGTACCATAACCGATAACTACCACTGCGTCAAGCGCGCTGGCTTCTCTTACCAACGCCACGTCTATTTCAGCCCTCGAATTAATGCTGATCGTTTGTGTAGTATAACCCACATACGAAAAATTCAATGTTCCTTCTTCGGGAGCGTTAATGGTGTACGTGCCGTCGGGCCCGGTAGAAGTTCCGGCAGTTGAACCACCAACCGTAACACTCACTCCAGCAAGTGGAGTTCCTTCTTCATTTGTTACTTTTCCGTGAACATCAATATTTGCGGAAAATAGTTTATTGAGAGTCGCTTTACCTGTAGCCGTTTCCGGAGGCAGAAGGCTATGGGCATTGGCCTGAAGGCACACCGCAGTCAGAAAAATAGCTGGAATCAAAATCCGGAGTTTTTTCCGGGATGAACTCAGTTTAATAGGTGGGGTTTCAATTCTTTTCATACTGGAACTTTATTAAGTTTGAAATAGTCAGAATCCTGAATAACAAATTTTTTTATTGAAATAAATCTTTTATAAAAAAATTTTAAAGAAATAAGAGAGTAATTAAATCTGTATCTGAATAACTTTACGTCGTTGTGAATCTAACTTTGGGGTTTTAAACGTAATCAAAAAATCAAAAAAAACGGCTCGTCTGCGATCTTTTTATTTGAATCAAAATGATTGCGTGAGCGATCTATCCAACGTCAAATTGCACAGTTAACTACAATGACAATAATATTTGGTAAGTAGCTGCATACCGGTGTTTTCATTTTTGCAAATTCTTCTTCTAAAAAAAGAAAAAGCATATTTCTTTTTGAATATAGAAATTTTTTTCTAAAATCTTGTATAGCCTCTTATGAAATGAACATTGGATTTTTCATCAATCATAACAAAGCAATAAATAACCGGAATTTTTGTTCAGTATTTTTTTCAAAAAAATTTATGGAAAAAATTTGAGTTGAACATCTTACTTAAAAAATAAGATCATGGAAGCCAATCAAATTTTACAAACCGAATTTCTGGATATCCTGTTTGAAGGAAAAAATAAATTGTATGGCGCATACGATTTGCGTAAATCCTATAATCATAGAATCAGCAAAGCGCTTCTTTCAACAATGATGATAATGCTTTTGCTGATAATTGGTTTTATTATCAGCAAAAGATTTGAAAAATCTGAAGCGACAATCATTACGGTTTCACCCGATAATATTCTCAGAAAGATCGAGGATGAAAAACCAAAAACACTTCCCAAATTGCCCACTCCTGTTCATCTGAAAACTTTACAAGTTACCACTCCGGTTATCGTGAAGAAAATTGAAACACCACCACCGGATATGCATCAGATCGAACAGGCGATTATCGGTATAAAAAATATAGATGGGCCAAAACCCGGTATTGGAATTGTAAATCCACCTACAGAAATTACAGGCAGCAATGTAATTGCAAAGCCCGTAAAGAAAGAATCAGGAAACAGTACTTTTATTCCTATTGAAGTAGAAGCAAAATTTCCCGGTGGCGACGCTGCATGGCAAAAATATATCCAGCGCGCGATACAGCGGGATCTGGATGAATTTACTGAGAGTGATTATGGAACATGCGTAGTAAAATTTATGGTAGATGAAAATGGAAATGTGAGCAATGTGGTAGCGACTACTATGCAGGGAAGCAAGTTGGCTGAGATAGCGGTAAGTACTATCAGCAAAGGGCCAAAATGGATTCCGGCGATGCAAAACGGGCGCTATGTAGCTGCTTTTAGACTTCAGCCTGTTACTTTACTGAATCCGAATCAATGATTTTTTATTCTATAACGGTTACCAGTAAACGAAGAAATAATATAGATTTTTATTTTACTTTTAGGTTTTCAGAATCACCATAAGCCACAAAAATTTGAAAAAGAATCTGCCAAAAATAAAAAAAGAAAATCCACGCTCACCGGGTAAACAATACAGTTTTTTTGAAGATGTTTATGATGTAGTTCGTCAAATTCCGAAAGGACGCGTAACCTCATTTGGAGCGATTGCCAATTATTTGGGAACGCGGATGTCGGCCCGGATGGTAGGCTGGGCGATGAATGGAGCTCATGATGTTACTCCGCCGGTGCCCGCTCAAAGAGTGGTGAACCGCAATGGAATGCTTAGTGGCAAAGCCCATTTTGCTACACCTACAAAAATGCAGGAGTTGTTAGAAAAAGAAAAAGTAAAGGTGGAAAACGATACGGTAGTTGACTTTGAAAAATTATTTTGGGATCCGGCTAAAGAACTGGAAATAGATTGAACTAATGAGAAAATGAGAAATTCAAAATGTGAAAATGTAAATGACTTTATTTGCTCATTTTCCAATTTTCACATTTGCTAATTGGCTAATTACCTAATCATCACATTACCTTATTAATAATACGGACTAATCAACACATAAATCGCCACCCCGGTTATAGCCACATACAACCATATCGGCCAGGTAATACGTGCAATTTTTTTGTGCTTTTGATAATCGCCGGATAAGGCACGGTAGGCCGTGAACAAAATAAAAGGTAAAAAAATACCTGCCAATGGTATGTGTGTTAGAAGTATAAAATAATAAAGATAGCGAAGCGGCCCTGCCTGGGCTTTTTCTTCGGCTGAAAGAATGCCGTCATGATTTAAATCGCCAAATTTGCTTTCGCCGCTTAACAAATGATGGCAAACATAGGATATGAGAAATAAAACAGAGATCACAATGGCTGCTAACATTATCTTCTTGTGCAGCCTGTAATTTTTTCTTTTTACTGAAACCAAACCCGCAATCAGCAATATGGCGACCAACGAGTTGGCAATTGCATTAAAAGCTGCAAACAAATGCGGGTCAAAGCTTAGCTGGTAATCCAAATGAATACCTGACAAGCCCGCAATTCCCAAAAAAACGATTACAGAAACGGACCATATTAAAATTCTGGCGTTCTTTTCATTCTTATTTAAAACAGGGTCAGGAAATTTTGCCGGCAGGTTTGAGTCCATAAAGTGAATTAACTTGATTTCAGTAACCCTTTCACGAAATCTTTAAATGAGCGCTTCTGATCTTTTTCAAGCATAAGCAAGGGTATATCTCTTACCAATTTTGATTGAGCCACAGAATCCAGGCCATTAAACCAGCCCCGCACCACGCGTTCTTTATCAAGAAGAAAAAAGTTTTCAGTATGAATAAATGCAGTGTCAATGTCTGAATCGGCTACGCTTGCTTTTAGCTCATTAAAGGCAAAGTTGTAAATACTGTCTTTATTACCGGTACCGAGCCACCATGTATCAGGATTTACATTAAACTTTGACGCCCAGTTTCGCAATTGTGCAAGTGAATCGTGCGCCGGATCTATGGAAAGGGAAACAAACTGAACAATAGAATCATTATTGGGAAAAGAATTCTGAAGCTTTTTCATTGAAACCGCAAGCTTGGGGCAAATGGTAGGGCAATGAGTAAAGAAAAAATCTATTACTAAAATTTTCCCTTTTAAATCGTCCAGCGAAACCTGCTGACCAAGCTGGTTGGTAAACTGAAGATTTTTAACCTTGTGCCAGACCGTATCATAAGAATATTTACCAGCTTTCTGAGAAACATTCACACTGTCATAAAAATACCTGCGTGGCATTTGAACCGCCTGGTCGCTGTAGTAACTCACCAGCAGATAGCCGCTCAGCGGTAATAGGATAGCGACCATTAATGCAGTAAAAGCTTTTTTATTCATGATTGGGATAAAGCAAAATTAGCCATTGCGACGGGCAACAGCTAATTTATAAACGTATTTGTTAAGGTTTTAACCTTTATTTTAATCCAGCTTCTTATCGCTTTTTTCAGCCGGTGCAGGTGCAGGATGATGAAACTGCTGAGGCGTTGGCTCATACTTGCGAATACCGGCATCAGTATTTCTTAAGTGTCTAAATGAAGATCCATCCGCAAGGAAGGCAATGATAAACCAAATAAATAAAAGGGCTGGCAGCGCGACCGACATTATCATGGTTCGTATTTCATCACCAAGGTGCATGAAGATAGAAATGATATAAAAAGCCTTCGCAAGGGTAAATATGATGATTACTCCTTTTAATATCAAAACGAGCGATTCATTTGGATTAGCGCCAAGGTCGATAAAATAAATGGTCAACCCCAAGGCCAGTTCTAAAATTGTCAAAACTAAAAGTATCCAAAAGGCTTTCCAAATACGCTTCACATGAGCTACATCCTCCGGCGTGGTTCCTAAATGTGTTGGTTCTACAGACATATTTTAAATTTAAGGCTATAAACTTTAATAATATTTTTTAAAAGTAAGTAATCAGATGAGATAAAAACAAAGAAAAACAAATACCCAAACCAGGTCAACGAAATGCCAGTATAGTCCGGTTTTTTCAATCATTTCATAATGACCGCGTTTGTGGAAATCGCCTTTTATCGTTTTGATAAGCATTATTGAATTGATAACAACACCGGTAAACACGTGAAAACCATGGAAGCCGGTGATACCAAAAAAATATCCCCCAAAAGCGACCGGTCCCGGCGTAGCTACCTGTTGCCCGTTAAACATCACATCTGGTCCCCAAGGGTTGTGCGATACGGTAGTGCCCCAATGCTCAATAACTCCATTTACCAAAACAGCGTGCTCGCCGGTAATTAAATGAGTCCACTCCCAGGCCTGACAGCCTAAAAACGCCAGCCCACCAAGAATGGTTAAAGACAGCCATTTTATTACGCCTTTCTGGTTCATCTTATGACCTTCATGTACTGCCAATACCATAGTTACAGAACTCATGATTAAAATAAAGGTCATAAGACTTACAAATGCAAGAGGCAGGTTAGCTTCTGTACCCGGAAATTCATTAAAAACATAATTATGGTCAACCCAATGATTGAGGCTGAAACGGATGGTACCGTAAGAAATCAGGAAAGCACCAAAAGTGAAAGAGTCACTCAGCAGAAAATACCACATCATCAATTTGCCGTAGCTCACATTAAAAGGGCTTCTGCCGCCGGCCCACAGTTTGGATTTTTCTTTTACTATCGCAGTTTGCATCTCTTATTTGTTAAAGGTGTGTTACAAAAATAAATTTAATTGTTTATTATCATCCGTTTATTTCACTGTTTACAAAGTATTTCCATCAGAAACAGTAGACGAATATATTTTGTGTTTTTTTATTTTCTGTTTAATCCATGATGATTAAAAATACCAACAAATAAATCCAAAGAATATCTACAAAGTGCCAGTAGGTATTCATTAAATCTATATAAAGCTGATTGTAATTTTTTCTTTTCCTGCTGTGTGATTTCAGGTACATTAAAAAAAGCGCCACTACTCCTCCTGCCACATGAAGGGCATGCATTCCTACAATCACATAAAAAAAGGAAAATGATACATTTCTGGTTACAGTAAACCCATTTTCCCACAATTGTTTAAATCCTTCGTATTGCAAAACGATAAAGGCAACACCCAACACTACCGTAAAGAAAAGCCACGTTTTATAATGTTTCATTCGCCTTTCGATAAATGCCTTGCGGCTCAACATCAGCGTTAAGCTACTCAACAGAATTACTGCAGTAGAATAATAAAATATCACAGGAACATTGTACTCAATCCAGTTTGCCTGGTTGCGTTTCACAATGTAGGCACTGCTTAATCCTGCAAAAATCATCAGGATACTGGCACAACCGGCATACATTACAAACTTGAGCGGATGTATTATTTTCTTTCCTTGCTTCATCGTAGCGATCATAAAAAACTTTTTTCCTTTTCTTAATTAAATCTTATCAAACAATAACGTAAGAAAAACTATCATAAGATAAAAGTAAGAGCTGAACATTACCCTTCTTGCAGCAACCTGGTTCATTTTAACAACGAGCAATATACTTACAAATACCATCCATAAATTACAAAACAGCAATACCCAGAATGATAAAATCCCCCCAATATGAAAGTAGTAAGGCAACATTCCTACGGGAACCATCAACATAGAATAAATCACAGTTTGTATTGCAGAAAATTTTGTCGGCCCTTCCTGGCTCGGCAATAATTTGAAGCCGGCTCTTTCATAATCTTTATGGGCAAGCCAGGCAATAGCCCAAAAATGTGGAAACTGCCAAAGAAATTGGATGGCAAACAAAATATATCCTCCGTAATTTATAAAATGAGCTACTTCACCATTAGCCAATACACCCTGGAAACTTGCAAAAGGATTTAATGATCCGGTTGCGGCCACCCATCCTATAAGGCAAGGCAAGGCACCCGGAAAGGCCCCCACGATCACTGAAACAGAATTTACCTTTTTTAGCGGCGTATAAATGAATGCATAGAGAAACAAGCTGAATAAAGACAGCAAAGCGCTGGCAAAATTAAACCAATACCACATTAGCAATATCCCTACAATGGTAGCAACAGCAGCAAAAGTATAGGCCTCATTTTTTGTCATTCTACCCGCAGCAACCGGCCTGTCGGCAGTTCTTTTCATCAGCGAATCCGTTTTTCTTTCCACCGCCTGGTTAATTGCATTAGCCGCTCCTGTGATACACATGCCGGCTACAAACAAAATAAGTATGGATAAGAAATTGAATTCAACATTCGGTGCAAGAAGATAACAAACCACTGAACTGAACACCACCAAAAAACTTAAAGTGAATTTGATTAAAATAAAATAATCCTTCACTTTGGAAGAAAGCGAGTATGAAAAAGAGTGTGGAACAGTGATTGTTTTATCCATTAAAAATCCGTTTAAAAAAAGCCCTGAATTATCAGGGCTATGAATTCAGATAAATCAGACTATGAACTAAATATATTTAACCCTAGTGTTGTATTTCTTCAGAACCAATGGGTTCGGTTTGCGGAATAAAATCTCTTCCATCTTTTCCGTAGTCATAAGACCAGCGGTATACTTCAGGAACTTCGCTTGTCCAGTTTCCGTGAGGCGGATGAATTGGGGTAGTCCATTCCAAAGTAGTAGAGCCCCATGGATTTTTATTTTTTTCAGTAACCTTTCTTCCTTTGTACATGGAATAGAAGAAATTGAATATGAATAAAAACTGCGTAGCAAACACGATAATAGCTACAACGCTGATAAATGCATTAAGGTCCTGGAACATTTTAAAAGATTCCCAGCTACTAAAATCATAATAACGCCGAGGCATTCCGGCAAGACCTTCATAGTGCATTGGCCAAAATATTAAGTAGGCGCCTGCCAATGTTACCCAAAAGTGAATATAAGCAAGAGTATTATTCATAAATCTTCCAAACATTTTCGGATACCAGTGATAAATCCCCGCAAACATGCCAAACATTGAAGCAACTCCCATCACAAGATGGAAGTGGGCAATTACAAAATAGGTATCATGCAGATGAAGATCCAGGGCTGAATTCCCTAACCAAATGCCTGTCAATCCACCGGAAATAAACAAGCTCACAAAACCAATCGCAAACAGCATTGCGGGCGTAAAACTAATATTCCCCTTCCACAACGTAGTAAGCCAGTTAAATACTTTAATAGAAGAGGGCACGGCGATCAGCAACGTAAACAAGACGAAGAATGACCCGAGGAAAGGATTCATGCCTGAGACAAACATATGGTGAGCCCATACAAGGAACGACAAGGATGCAATTGCGAAGAAAGATGCCACCATCGCCATATATCCGAAAATTGGTTTGCGGGCATTAGTAGAAATAACTTCAGAAGTGATGCCCATTGCCGGCAGGGCGATAATATACACTTCAGGATGCCCAAGGAACCAGAACAGGTGCTGGAATAATATTGGGCTTCCGCCTTCATTTGGTAAAATTTTTCCATTAATATAAATATCGCTCAGGTAAAAGCTTGTACCAAGATGGCGATCAAATAATAATAATACTACTGCAGACAACAATACCGGGAACGTTAATATGCCCAAAATGGCAGTAAAAAGAAAAGACCAAATCGTAAGCGGGAGGCGCGTCATATACATTCCTTTGGTTCTCATATTAAGTACGGTGGTCACGTAATTCAACCCGCCTAATAAGGTGGAAATAATAAAAAGGGCAATACTCACCAACCAATAATCCATTCCGGCCTTGGAGCCATCCATCGCGTCGCGAAGTGCACTTAAAGGAGGATAGATTGTCCATCCACCGCTGGCAGGACCAGTAGTCAGGAAAAGAGAAGAAAACATCACAACAGAAGCCGCAAAGAAAAACCAGTAAGACAACATATTAAGAAATGGTGATGCCATATCCCTGGCCCCAATCTGCAAAGGAATAAGATAATTTGAAAAAGTTCCGCTCAATCCTGCAGTTAATACGAAAAATACCAGGATGGTACCATGCATGGTTACCAGGGCATAATAGAATTCAGTGTCAAGCCTGCCTCCCTGGGCCCAATGGCCAAAAATGTCTTCCAGCCATGGAAAAGTTTGATCAGGAAATCCGAGCTGCAGACGAAAAATAACCGAGAAAAATCCACCAATAATTGCCCAGATAATTCCGGTAATCACAAATTGATGGGAAATCATTTTATGGTCTTCGCTGAAGATATATTTCCTGATAAAGTTTTGCTTATGATGTCCATGAGAAGTGGGATGATCGGTTTCATGCAGTACTATTGGTTTTTCATGCAATACTCCTTCGTTTTCCATATTGAATATATTTTAAAGATCCTCTCGGAAATTATTAATTTGTTTTTTTATCCTGGTTTGCTTCTAATGCCAGTGTTTGATCTGAGGCAGTGGAATTCATCGCCGCCATAGCGCTCCTGTATTCCGGCCTTTGCTTTATCATCCAGGCATTGTATTCTTTTTGTGTTTCAACTATAATTATTCCTCTCATGCTAAAATGGCCTTTTCCGCATAATTGGTCACAAACAATTTCATATTCAAAATCAGGATTACCTGTTTTCTTTTTCATTTCTGCCGTTGTATAAATTGGTGTAAACCATTCAGTAGTAGGAGTACCCGGCACTGCATCCATCTTAAGGCGAAAAGCAGGCAAACCTACATCATGAATTACATCCATCGAGTTAATTACAAATTTTACAGGTTTATTTACCACCACATGGACAGTAGTTGCCACATGAATATCATCATGGCTTGCCGCATCCGACCAGTCAACACCGAGAGGATTTTTTTTGGCCGGATCTATTAGTTTATAATTTTTCCTACCCAGCATCCCGTCTTTTCCCGGATATCGGAACTCCCATCCAAAC
Source organism: Ginsengibacter sp. (assembly GCA_051954975.1). Taxonomy (GTDB): domain Bacteria; phylum Bacteroidota; class Bacteroidia; order Chitinophagales; family Chitinophagaceae; genus Ginsengibacter. The sequence continues at coordinate 408,275 of JBQCHE010000008.1, forward strand.
TGGTGGCCCGTTACTTCAACGATTTGAGAATTTTTGGGGGCGTCGCCGGTAAATTTGAACCAATATTTCAGGCCAAATACAATGAGAATAGTTAGTGTTATCGTCGGAACGCCGGTCCATATTATTTCCAACTTATTACTGTGCGTAAAATATAGAGGTTTTCTTTTGTCGGATTCCTGATACCTGTAAGAGAACCAGAATAGAAGGATTTGAGTGATAAAAAATACAATTCCGGTGATGATGATGGTAATCCACATCATATTATCTATACTTTTCCCTTGCGTAGATGCAGAGCCGTAAGAAAATAAGGTTTTATGATACAGCGCATCATTACACCACCATACCCCAATTAACCCGAGAACTAAAAAAACCATCATCAAAAAGCCATTAATTTTATTATCCTGCTTCCTGGCTCTTTCTTCCCCTTTCAAAATGCTGACATATTCGCTGGCCTTTGAAATCTGAAAAACAACTATAAAAACAAGTATTACAATCGCTATTAAAAAAAATGTTTCCATGTTACTTTAATTTTCCTAATCCGTTGAACGGATGTTTTTTACTTACGCTTACTTGAGGAATATGAATTCAAACCCTTATTTAATTTATCTTTTAGTGAGATTTGATAAGCTTTTATATTTTAATTTCAGGTTGAACAAAGGTACACCTAAGATTTATTCAACAATTGAAATATTAAGTCGCTTTCAAATTTTCTTTTTTTTAATCAGACAAAATGAACAATACTTTCTTTGAGGAAAGGATTATTCTTCGCTGTCATTGGAACTTTAGATGCAAAACGGTTTACACCCCACATTACAATCCCTACAAACCCTAGCGAAATACCGATTTCATACCAGCTCAGGTGCGGATGCATCCTTACGGTTCCAGGCATAACCATTTGATAAAAATCTATCCAATGTCCCACTATTATAAGAATACACATAAAAGTCACTATAAAATAATTTCTTTTGGTAGCCCTTTTCATAAAAATTAATATCGGCGCTACGAAATTCAAAATAAGGTTCAGGTAAAACAATCCTTCATAAGGGCCCTGTAATCTAACTTTGAAGTAGATGGTTTCTTCCGGTATGTTTCCATACCATTGAAGCATGAACTGGTCAAACCAGAGATAGGTCCAGAATATTGAAAAAGCAAACATATACTTCCCTAAATCCTGCAAATGTTCTTTATTTACATAAGGGAGCTGTCCCCGGTTTTTAAAATAAATTACAAATAAAGTAAGCAATGCAATACCTGCCACAAACTGGCTTCCAAAAGTATACCAGCTAAACATGGTACTATACCAATGAGTTTCAATGCTCATTATCCACAACCAGGGAATTAACGAGCCAAGTGTCACTACATAAAAAACAACATAGTATGCAGAAATTCCTACTGTTTTTCTGTACCAGCGTTTTGAAGTTTCATAGTCCATACTTCCGGCTTCATCTGCCTTTAAACTGAGATCACGTAATTTTTTGCCCCAGTAAGACCATAAGAAAATAGTGAGTAAGGAATAGATCAGGAATACAGCAGGATTGAGAAATCCACTTTTCCCTTTTACTATTACATCACGAGCAAGCACATCTTTATCAAGCCACATATAAATATCTCCTCTTCGGCCAAAAATAATACACAAGAAAATAACCATCGCAATTCCACCCATGACAGGCACCACCGACGACAAAGCTTCTGTTACTCTGCGAAACGCTTCCTGCCAGCCGCTCATTGCCAATGTATTAATTACAATAAAAAAGGTGGCAACGTTAGTTAGAAACAACCAAAAAATACTGTTCATCAGCAAAACCGACCAAAAGCGGGTGCTGTTTAAGTTATGGCCATCAGCTCCGGCAAGAGGATTTAAAAAAATGATGCCGAGGATAAGAGCAAGCAAGCCGACTATCATTAATCCGGTTGACCACTTTTTGTATCCCGACGGCGTTACATATTGATTGTCCATTAAAGAAGATATTTATTAAATTAAATAATGTTTTTTGTCATAATTATTTTGCTGTTGAGTCCGCCGGCGCTGCTTCTGTAGTGCCGCCAGATAGTTCAGCCTGATGTTTCTTGATATACTGAACCACCATCCATCTTTGCTTTCTTGTTAATTGTGAAGCATAGCTTCCCATGTTATTCTTTCCGTAAGTTATTGAATGAAACATGGTTCCTTCAGGCATCTTCAGATAGGTAGATGTAGTCAGATTCGCTACAGCAGGCACCTTACCCCCAGTTGCTAACGGCCCTTGAGCATCCATTTTTTCACCATGGCAGATGGCGCAATTGATATTAAAAAGCCGTGCAGCTTCTTTCATATCATTAGAATCAAGTGGAGGCAAAGGGTCTTTAATTTGTGCGCTCAGGCGGTAGCCATTTGTATCATCAGGCAACGGATAAGGAAACAAATCGCCCCTGCGGATAGTGCCTTCTACGGGATAGGGAACGTAATTAATATTTTCTTTACCAAGATTATTAGGAGCATATGCTTCATAAGCGCGGCTGTAAGCCATATCAGGCATATAAGTCAATCCGGGTTTACGCTTATTTCCACAACTACCCATAAACACAGCCGTTGCTATTATGACAACCAAAGTTGAAAGAATTCTTATTTTTTTCATATTCTGAAATTCTTATTTCGAATTTTTATATTTCTAGTATCAACAGTAAAAGAATAAATAAGCCTGATTTTTATTTTATTCTTCCAATGCCACTTCCTCAGTCCTGTATAATTTTTGTTCTTTATCATAGCGGCCAAACCACCATCCTGCTTCCGCATCCTGCGTGTTAATCTCTATTGCCCCATTATCCTTTAAAAAGTTTTCAATTTCTGCCGGATTGGAATTTGGGGTACACTCAATCACCATAGTCATCAAATCGTCGGTAGCTCTCAAACTAAAATGATGCTTTTTAACTCCGGGCATCATCTGGCAAAGCCAGCAGAAAGTATAAACCATTCCTACCGCAGACAACAGCACGGTAAGCTCAAAGGCAATAGGTATAAATGCCGGTAATGGGAAATGAGGCTTTCCTCCGATATTCAAAGGCCAGTCAACTGCAAAGATGTAGCCCATTCCACCGATGGCGATAGAGGTACCAGTAATCCCGAATATGAATCCCATGGTATGCAAGCTGGTTTCTCTCAAACCCATAGCTTTGTCCAATCCGTGAATCGGAAACGGAGTATAAACGTCATGAATTTTATATCCTGCTCTCCTCACATTTTTGACGGCAGGAAACAAAACCTTTTCATCTTCGAAAGAACCAACAACAAATTTTTTTATCATAATTTCTTACCCTGCTTGGGCCGTTTAAATTAATAATGCCTTTTCATTGTTAATCAACGCTTAGTGAGCGTGAGCTTCTACTTCTTCAGCATAAAATTTCTCAGCAGTCATTTCTTCCATACCAGACATTTTATCTTTATAGCTTTCACCACTTAATTTCAAAATTGCCTTTATTTCAGCTACAGCTATTACAGGGAAGAATTTTGCAAAAAGGAAATAACACGTGAAGAATAAACCAAATGTGCCCAAATAAAATCCTATTTCCCAGATGGAAGGGCTGTAATAAGTAGTCCATGAGGAAGGAAGATAATCTCTGTATATGGAGGTAACGATGATTACAAAACGTTCAAACCACATCCCCACATTCACAAGAATAGCGAGGAAGAAAGTGAACGTTACATTTCTCCTTAATTTCCTGGACCAGAAAAGTTGCGGCGATACCACGTTGCAGAACATCATACCATAATAAGCCCAGCCATACGGGCTAAAAATATTAACCCTGCTCTCGCGGAAAGCCCACCATTCATAAGTGTTTTGACTATACCATGCCACAAATAATTCTGATAGATATGCGCAGCCAACAATTGAGCCTGTAAGAATAATCACTTTATTCATTGCTTCAATATGGCCAATAGTAATATAATCTTCCAGGTGTAAAAGCTTTCGGGTGATGATTAGCAGATTTTGCACCATGGCAAACCCTGAAAACACCGCCCCTGCAACAAAATAAGGCGGGAATATGGTAGTATGCCATCCAGGGATAACTGAAGTAGCGAAGTCGAATGATACTATGGTATGAACAGACAACACCAGCGGAGTGGCCAATCCAGCTAAAACCAGCGCCAGGCTTTCTTGTCTTTGCCAATGTTTGGTACTGCCTGTCCACCCGAATGAAGCCAGCCCATAAAACATTTTCCTGAATTTGGTTTTTGCCCTGTCGCGAACGGTTGCCAAATCCGGCAGCAGCCCTGTATACCAAAATAACAACGAAACTGTGAAATAAGTGGATACCGCAAATACGTCCCACAACAGCGCTGAGTTAAAATTAGGCCAAAGCGGGCCGCGGGAATTGGGATAAGGAAGCACAAAGAAGCCCATCCAAACTCTTCCCATGTGAAAAATCGGGAATTGCCCCGCACACATTACAGCAAAAATTGTCATCGCTTCAGCGGCCCTGTTTACGCCGGTTCTCCATTTCTGCCCAAATAATAAAAGGATTGCAGAAATCAATGTACCCGCATGGCCAATACCAATCCACCACACAAAGTTGGTGATATCCCATCCCCATCCTACGGTATGATTTATATTCCATTGACCAATACCATAATCAACCTCCCTGTACACCGAATAGATCCCAAAGAGGAGCAAAGCGATAGCAATCGAAAATCCTATCCACCAAAGGCGTGTCGGAGTGGTTTCTACAGGGCTTATAATATCTTCAGTTACCTGGTGATAAGTTTTATCTCCATCGATTAATGGCTCCCGTAGTTGCGATTCATATTTTAATAATGACATACTATTTTATTAGCTTTTCCCTGTAGTTTTATCTGCAGGCTTATTAAATATCGGTTTATACTTTTTCTTTTGTGCTACCTACTTCCCTTGTGGTATTTCTTACCTGGGTAAGATAATTTATATTAGGAAGTGTATGCAATTGTTCCAATACATAAAACTTCCTGTTTTTTTGCTGCTCAAACCTGAGTTTAGAAATTTTGCTTTCCGGATCGTTTACGTTACCAAATTCAATAGCATGAGTGGGGCAAGCCTGCATACAGGCGGTTTTTGCTTCCTGATCTTTTAGTACCCTGTCTTCTTTTTTTGCATTCAATTTAGCCAACTGTAAGCGCTGAATACAGAAAGTGCATTTTTCCATAACCCCACGTGAACGAACTGTAACATCCGGGTTCAGCACCATCCGGGTCAAATCATCCTGTAGATTCATAGTAGCGTCAGAAATAATACCTACTTGGTTGTCAGGAAAACTGTCGGATCCATTCCAGTCTGCCCAGTTGAACCGCCTAACTTTATATGGACAGTTGTTAGCACAATATTTCGTACCAATACAACGATTGTAAATCATTTGATTTAAGCCTTCACTGCTGTGGTTCGTAGCCGAAACGGGACAAACGTTTTCGCAAGGTGCATTATCACATTGCTGGCAAAGCATAGGTTGAAAAACTACATCAGGTTTCTTGGGATCGCCGGTGTAATACCTGTCAATTCTGATCCACTGCATATCCTGGAACCTCGCAACGTCATGTTTACCAACAGTGGAAATATTATTTTCGGCAACGCACGCGATAGTACAAGCGCCACAGCCAATGCAAGTATTCAAATCAATGCTCATGCCCCACTTAATCCCCGGCCTGTCAAATGTGGGGTAAAGGGTTGCATCTCTCGTAAAGCTGGTTCCGTATTGCGACAATTCTTCTTCTTCCTCTTTATTTAGTTCTTCCGGATTAGCGATGAAGTGAGTGAGCGTGGTTTCTCTCACAACCGGCCGGCCTTCCGTAAGGCTATGAGTTTGGGTAGTAGCAATTTTATATTTTTTATCGGTCTTCTCAATTTGAGCAGGGGCATCATAGAGAATATTACTACCGTTATACACCACAAACGGATACACATTTTTGCCGGCTCCTACAGCGGCAGGTCCGATATATTCAGCAGTTTTCGCTGCGTCATTGCTTTCACGGCCATACCCCACCGCTACCGCCACCACATCCGGATGCATACCGGGAGTAATCATTGCTGCAAGCTCTACAGTTTTTCCATTTGAAGTTAATTTCAAAACAGGCTTATCAGGATGCACTTCGTATTTGTCTGATTCTCTCGGATTAAATAAATCAATATCAAAAAGCTTTTTCCCTAATTCAGGAGATATCATCGCATAGTTGTCCCAGGTAGCTTTCGACATAGGGTCGCTTGCTTCCTGTAACCAGGCGTTTCCGGCTCTGCTACCATTACCCATCGACATTTTTTGATACAATATCATTTCTATTTCGCCCCCTTTAATAGCGCCGATTTTAGCAGCGGCATCGGATACACTTCCTGACGCCGGCGTAGCAGGTGCAGTTGGGTTTGCCTGATTAGACGCAGTATTATTTGCCGGTGCAGCAGCACTGGCCATTGAAGCTGAAGAATCGCTGATTGCCTGTTTCGGAAAAGCAGCAGGAGCAACATTACCTGTTGAATCAGCGGCGCCCACAGCAGCCAGTCCAGTCGCAACGCCAGAGGTAAGATTGGATGGATTCACAATAACAGGTTCGGTTTTCAGTTTGGAATTCTCCATAATGCCGTCCTGAATAAATGTTTCGTATTTATCAAGCCCACCCAGTTTTTGCATCCAATATGCTCTGAAATAGCCCTCATAATTATCGCCGTTTCCATTCAGCTTAAGAAGAGTAGCTTCAAATTGCCTTGTTTTAAACAGGGGATGAATCAAGGGTTGAATAGAACTAATAAACCCGGTTTGCTGTTCAGAATCTCCCCAGCTTTCTAACCAATGATGAGAAGGAACTACATATTTACATAGTTCCGTAGTTTCGTCCATTTTTTCGCTGCAGGAAAGAGTAAACGGACATTTTTTTACGCCATCAGCAAATTTCTTTGCATCGAAATAACTATAAACCGGGTTAGCACCATACACAATTAAAGCGCCTACGTTTCCTGCGCTCAAATCCTGTGTAAGAGCAACCATATCGGCGTCAATACCCTGGCGGTAATTTGTTTTTGTATTCCAATCTATGGTAGAGCCATTGGCTCCAATTGCCTGGTTAATGGCATTCACAATAATCTGGATATTTTTATCATTGCTGCCACATACTACCAAAGCTGCTCCTTTATTAGCCATTAATTCCGCTGCAGTTTTTTTAACTCCGGTCGCCAGTTCTCCCTGTAATGATGCGGTAGTTCCACCTCCAACAGCTCCCAAAAGAGCCAATGCAATAGCGCCGGTTTCAGAAGGCTTATGCAAATATCTTTCATCAGCATTTGCGCCCGTCATACTATAATAACCCTCAAACTGAATATGCCTGCTCATGGAAGGCTTTGATTCATCTATCCGCCTGCCCACTGCATATTGTTTGGCAAACACTACAGGATTAATCCAATTACCAAGAAAATCGGCATCAAGGCTTACGATTACCTTCGCCTTATCAAAATGGTAGGCTGGTAAATATTTTTTGCCATAGGAAGCCTCGTTCGCCTCAATCATGCCGCTACATGATACAGCGTCGTATTGCACATGGCGACTTCCTGCAGGACATTTTGCCAGGAAATCATTTATAATCTGCTTACCCGTTACCGAAGTATAGGAAGTTGTCAATACCACCACAGGTTTTGCAGTATTGGAAGCTAAACCGCTGGCTAACATTTTGTCTATAGCCTCAAAAGTAGCTTCCTTCTTATTTATCATCGGGAAGCGCAGTCTTGTAGTATCATATAAGTCGAGAACAGAAGCCTGAACTTGTCCTGATGTACCACCTTCTGTTAAAGTAGAAAGGGCATTACCTTCTATCTTGATCGGCCGGCCTTCTGTTTGCTTTACTACTACGGGCACAGAATCACCATCACTTATATAAGTAGACGCATAATAATTTGGAATACCTGCGATTACATCATCAGGCTTATGAAGAAACGGAATGCTTTTGCGAACCGGCATTTCACAACTTGCTGCAATTGCTGCCGCCGCTGTACTAAATCCCATGTATTTTAGAAAATCCCTTCTAGGAGTTTTAGCATTAAATAGATTCTCATCTGCTAATTCTTCAAAGGGAAGTTCTTTAGAGAATTCATCTTTTAATGCTTTTTTATTGGCATCAGTTTGGTTTAGCTCTCCAAAATTTTGCCAGTACTTTTTTTCACTCATATTTATTCCATCCGCCTGGCGGATTATTACCTTAAATCAAAAGATCTAAGAAATGAACAATATTGTTTGTATTTATTTTAGTCAAGCCTTTTTAACGTGACAAGGATATTTTTTAATAATGGCATTTCCCGCACTCAGTACCACCAATCATCTGCACAGTCACGCTGTCATATTTTTTGTCTTTAATGTCCTGGTGAAATTTTTGATAAATGCTGTAAAATTTGTTGCCATTGCCTTTGTTGTCGTCAAACTGAACATTGGTGGTTCTGTGACAGTTTACACACCAGCCCATACTTAAGTCAGTAAATTGTTTTACCTGTACCATGTTTTGAATTTCTCCATGGCAGGTCTGACAAGCGATTTGCCCTACTTTTACGTGTTGTGAGTGATTGAAATAAACAAAATCGGGAAGGTTATGAATCTGAACCCATTCTATAGGTTTTCCGGGCTTGTCGTATTTTTTTGTATCAGGATTCCAACCTGCGTATTTGTATAATTTTTGAATTTCACCATTTGCATCCACTGTAGTTCCATCATCACGAAGGATTGGCGCACCTGTATATTCTTTTACAGACATGTGGCAATTCATACAAACGTTTACTGCCGGAATGGTTGCGTGCTTACTATCCTGTGCGCCACCATGACAATACAAACAGCTTATCTGATTAACGCCTGCGTGCACCTGGTGTACAAAATATATCGGTTGATCCGGTTGGTAGCCTTGTTGTCTTCCCAGGCCCATAGCGCCATCTACCAAAAAGTAACCAGCCACTAAAAACAAAACAATAGTTACTAATAACAGGTAAGTTTTATTTCTGTAGAAAGGTACATTAGGAGGAGTTTTTAAGCCATCTTTTTCATCAGTGAGCTTTTTAAGATTACTATTTACCTGTAGTAGCACCAGGCCAACTACAGCTAATATTAAAGTAAGCAAACCATACAACACAGTATTGCTGGAAGAGCCTGTGGTTTTTACATTACTAACGGCCCCCGGCGCGCCTGTTGATGGTTCGCTTCCGGGTTCTTTAAAATTATCTGCATAATCGAGAATGGCATCTATATCAGCATTGGATAAGTCCGGAAAGGAAGTCATTACCACACCGCCCATCTGCTCCTTCAGCTTTATGGCATAAGGGTCAGTCATGGCCATTGAGGCAGCATTTCTAATCCATTCGTAGTGCCATCCTTTAGAAGGTTCTCTGTCGCGCGCGCCTTTTAGTGCGGGCCCTACATATTGTTTATCTGGTTTATGACAACTTGCGCAGTTAGCTTTAAATAAAGCCTCTCCATTCGAAGATTGAGCGTACAAGAAATCCGGGGAGGAAATTAAAGTTAGAAAAATGAATACTGCGAATGTTTTAGTAAAAAGCCTTTTAACTTCTTTCATACTCTTTTTTACCTATCTTAATTATGGAATAATAACATTGTGCGGCAAAAGTAACGAAGCATGTTGAGATAATCTTAACATTTTCAAATTTTTTTTTTCTTAATTAGTAATTCTTTTCCCAAAAAAAAACGTACATAAAGTGTAAGTTTTCACAACAATGCGACGCTGTAATACCTAAGCAGGTGGCTCATTTACGAAAAAAGGAAAACATAATCACACATAATAATCAAAGACCTTTTTTATTCAATAATTTCGCGACGCAAAATTGTTAGAATTGTACACACGCGAATAATTTTGAATGGAAGAAGTAATGTGGATCAAGTGAATTGATATATAATTTGATGTTCTATTTTGCGAATCCAAATGAATCATGATTATCTTAATATACCTTCAGCAATGGTTGAAAAAAATTTAATCGTCTTTGCATCGGGTGCCGGAAGTAATGCCCGGCAAATCATAAATTATTTTAGAAATAAAAAAGGAATTAAGGTCGCGTTGATCGTTTGCAACAATCCCAAAGCGGGTGTTTTGGAAATCGCGGCAGCAGAAAAAATTCCGGTGATGTTGATCAATAAAGAGAAATTTCTGAGCGACGCCTTCCTGGATGAATTGGATAATTACCGGCCTGCCTTAATTGTGTTAGCAGGTTTCTTATGGAAAATTCCGGAAAATATGGTGAAAAAATTTGCAGGCAAAATAATTAACCTTCATCCGGCATTGCTTCCTGCTTATGGAGGCAAAGGAATGTATGGGCCCAATGTTCACAACGCTGTAATTAATGCGAAGGAAAAAGAAAGCGGCATTACCATTCATTTTGTAGACGAGAAATATGATCATGGCCAAATCATTTTCCAGGGGAAGTGCTCTTTAGAGGAAAATGAAACTGCTGAATCTCTTGCCCAAAAAATCCATAAACTGGAACACGCGCATTTTCCTCCAACGATTGAGAGTATTCTAAATGATATTGACGGGAGGTAGTCTTTGCAAAAAAAATCAGCTATTTGTGGGTTTACTGGATTTTGATTAGTAATGCGACATACAGTTGAGTCTCCCGTTGAAATAGCCGCTTTTTAGTCGAGTTATCGGGAAAAGATTTACCCGCAACAAAATTCTGGCACGTCTTTTAATAAAATAAATTGAACTAAAAATTTATTATCATGCTTAGATGGGCCATTATTTTCGTAGTAATTGCAATTATAGCAGCCATATTGGGTTTTGGTGGAATTGCCTCCGGTGCTGCCGCCATTGCAAAAATTTTCTTTTGGATTTTTCTCGTTCTGTTTATTCTGACACTCATTTTTGGAGGAAGAGTGTTCAGGTAAGATCTGCGAAAATCAATAGTAAAATCCAAATTTCTTCAGATCCTGCAATATAAAAATTCAGGATCTTTTTTTTATTACCGACTGTTTATCCAACATATTAAACAAAATGTAGAATCGATTACTCAGTGAAGAGAACTCTTGTACCAATTCTGAACTTCGCAAAAAATTATTTTTGACTTATTCCGCCATCACAAAACAATAATTAAAAAAATTTTCAGCACAAAATTGAAAATTTTTTCTAAAATATTATTGCTTAAAATTACAATAGATAAACGTTTTGAATTCGTGTAAATAATCAACACACAATCACACCAGTAAAGCAATAAATTTCAATGATTTTTATTTGCCTGATTAAAAAAATTTGTTGAGCAGTTTTGTATTCCATTATCTTTAATCATTCGTATTGCTATTGATTACCACAATTTAAAGCAGAAATTAACTGGCTCATTTTTAAAACAAAAATAAAATGCAAGAAACGCTAACGTCGCAAAGGCTTTATTCGCTCGACGCCTTGCGCGGATTTGATATGTTCTGGATTATGGGAGCGGACGCAATTATGGAGAACATGAGCAAAGCAACAGGTTCCCCATTTTGGCAAACCTTAGCCGAACAATTTACTCATCCGCAATGGAACGGATTTCATTTTTACGATTTAATTTTTCCTCTGTTTCTTTTTATCGCCGGCGTGGCGACCCCCTACTCAGTAGGACGGGCAATGGAAAAAGGCAAAACCAAACAGCAGGTATTGTGGCGGGTGGTTAAAAGAGGATTAATACTGGTGCTCCTCGGCATTATTTATAATAACGGGCTTACGATTGAACCTGTTGCGCAAATGCGCTTTGCCAGTGTGCTTGGCAGAATCGGCCTGGCTTACATGTTTGCTAACATCATCTATATTTATTCAAGCTATCGGTCGCAAATTATTTGGTTCGTAGGTATTTTAATTGGCTATTGGCTGATGTTTAAGTTTACTTCTGCCCCGGGATTTGCGCATGGCGACCTTACGATGGAAGGAAATTTTGCTTCTTATGTCGACCGGCTGTTTTTACCGGGGAGGCTTTATGAAAAAATTCATGATCCTGAAGGAATCATGTCTACCATTCCGGCCATTGCTACAGGTTTACTTGGAATTTTATCTGGCCAGTTATTGAAGAACAGTCCTTATTCTCAAAAGAAAAAAGCCGGGCTCTTGGCTGCCGGCGGCGTAATTTCTATCATCATTGCTATTCTCTGGAACTACGATTTCCCCATCAACAAAAATTTATGGACCAGTTCATTCGTTTTGAACGTTGGCGGCATCAGCCTTTTATTACTTGCACTGTTTTATTATATTATTGATATTCTTGGCTACAAGCGGTGGGCTTTTTTCTTTAAAGTAATTGGCATGAATTCAATTCTAATCTACATGTCAGGAAGGTTTCTCAATTGGAGTTATAGCACCAATGCATTTTTTGGCTGGCTCGGCCAGCTTACCGGAAATCCATTTAATGTAGTGGTAATGGCTATTTGCCTGGTAATGGTTAAATGGCTGTTTCTTTATTTCATGTATAAAAAGAAAATATTCCTGAGGGTGTAGCAATCCATCTTACATTTGAAACAAATCTTATAACATCTTTGCGAAGAAGTTGTGATGCAGTCTATTGCTGCATTTGACGCAAAAAATCAAAGGAATGGTTTCGGCGATCTCAAACTATATTCCCAAAAGATTATGGTTGCAACAGTAAAGCAATTTATATTTACGATTTAAAATTCAACCGGTTTACCTATATTAAAGTTTAAAATTACGACTATGCCTATTAACATCTCTTTCACTGATTCACTTGAAAAAATTCCCGTTGAAATTTTTAAAACCCCGAAGGAAGGTTCTCTTTATGTAGCAGAGCAAATTTCAGTTTTGATTAGAGAAAAAAATGCGCAGGGGAAAAAAGCAGTTATAGGCCTGGCTACCGGTTCTACTCCCAAATCATTATATGCTGAACTGGTGCGAATGCATAACGAAGAAGGCCTGAGTTTCAAAAATGTAATCACTTTCAACCTGGACCAATATTATCCGATGGAAGCTGACGCGCTGAACAGCTATCATTATTTTATGCGCAAATATTTGTTTGAGCAAACTGATATAGACCCCAAAAACTATTTTCTTCCCAACGGAATGACTCCAAAAGACAAAATCAAAGAACATTGCGCAGAATATGAAAGGAAAATAGAAGAAGCCGGCGGGATTGATTTACAAATCTTAGGTATTGGCATTAACGGTCATATTGGCTTTAATGAGCCCGGCTCGCCGATGTACTCAAAAACACGATTGATTTCTTTGGACAATTCTACACGAATGGCCAATTCACAGGAATTTGGAAATATTTCAGAGGTGCCGCGTATGGCAATCACGATGGGTATCAGCACCATCATGAAATCCAAAAAGATCATTTTGATGGCATGGGGCAAAACCAAAGCGCCCGTAATTCAAAAAGCAGTGGAAGGCAAGCCGACTGAAGAAATCCCCGCTTCGCTTTTGCAACATCACGATGATTGTTCATTCGTGCTTGATGAATTTGCCGCGTCTGACCTTACCAGATTTAAATCTCCATGGCTCACAGGTGAGTGCGAATGGACGCCAAAAATTATGAGAAAGGCCGTTGTAAACATGGCTTTGCAACTGAACAAACCTGTGTTAAGCCTTACCGATCATGATTATAATGAATCAGGCCTCAGCGATTTACTAGTGGAAAAAGGAAACGCTTACGATATTAATCTTGAAGTGTACTATATGCTTCGCGATTCAATAACCGGCTGGCCTGGCGGAAAACCCAATGCGGTAATTCCAAAACATCCTGAACGAAGCGAACCTTATCCCAAAAAGGTAATTATCTTTTCACCGCATCCCGACGATGACATCATAAGCATGGGAGGCACCTTTATGCGCCTTCACGATCAGGGCCACGACGTGCACGTAGCTTACCAGACAAGCGGAAACATTGCAGTCACCGATGAATTTGTAACGCGGTTCCTGGATTTTGCCGTTGGCTTCGAAAAAATCTTCCATATTGACGATACGATTAGCAAGAAAGTTTTTGAAACCTCTTCCAAATTTTTAAAAGATAAAAAATCTACAGAGCAGGATAGCCCTGAAATCAGGGAAATAAAAGGTTTGATACGCCGCTGCGAAGCTCGCGCTACCTGCAAATATGTAGGGCTCACCGATGAACAGATTCACTTTTTGAACTTGCCGTTTTATGAAACCGGAACTATTGAAAAAAAACCCATGGGAAAGGAAGATGTAGATATAACGGTGGACCTTATGCGGAAAATAAAGCCGCACCAGATATTTGCAGCAGGCGACCTTGCCGATCCGCATGGCACGCATAAAGTTTGTCTCGATATTATTCTAGCTGCCCTTCACAGAATAAAGAATGAACCCGATAATGAATGGCTCAACGATTGTTACGTTTGGCTGTATAAAGGCGCCTGGGAAGAATGGGATATAAGCGAAATTGAAATGGCTGTTCCCATGAGTCCGGAGCAGGTAAGAAAAAAGCGCTATGGAATATTTATCCATCAATCGCAAAAGGATTCAGTGCCGTTCCAGGGAAGCGACGAGCGTGAGTTCTGGCAAAGAGCGGAAGAAAGAAATGCCAACACCGCCAATTTATTTGCCGAACTGGGCCTCACCAAATATGCAGCTATAGAGGCATTTGTCAGACTGAATTCTGCTTTACACGACAACATTTTGTAACCGGCCATTCGATAACACGCCAGTAAAGCCATTAATAATGCAGCTTTTTATTTTGGCACCAAATGCTTTTTATTAAAAAGGGTTTGCAAAAATGCATTACTTCAGCAGTTTTTGCCTGTTTAATTTACTATGATGTCTGCTATATAAAAAGTAAACGATAAGGCCGATAACCAACCATATTAAAAACCGCATCCAGTTGGTGAAGCCTAACTCAGTCATCAAATAAAAACAACTGGCAAGGCCCAGGACCGGGATAAGCGAAAGTTTTTTTACAAATGACGCAATTGTTATGGCCGCGGAAAGAATCACAAATAAAAAGAAAGGCAACTTATCTTTAAAAACTTCCCAGCCATCGCTGAAATCAAACAGGCCGATAAAATTTTTCCAGAAAAAAATAACGCCAATCACAAAAAGGACCGGTACGATAAATTGTGAATTGATATATGGGATTTTAAATTTTGGCTCGGCCTCGCCTTCTTCTCTTTTAGGAAGCAAAAGTACGCCGCCGCACACCAGCACAAAGGCAAAAAGAGTTCCGATGCTGGTCAAATCAGTTACTTCCGTAAGATTTAAAAACAATGCCGGAATCGCTACAAAAAGGCCTGTGACTATCGTGGCAAATGAGGGCGTTTTATATTTTGGATGAATCCGGCTGAATGCCTTTGGCAGCAAGCCATCGCGGCTCATGCTCATCCATATCCGGGGTTGTCCCATCTGGAAAACAAGCAACACACTTGCTGTGGCAATCACAGCGCTGAAAGAAATGATATAACTAATCTGGTTTAGCCCGATTCTTTTAAAAACAAAAGCCAATGGATCGCCTACCTGCAGATCTTTATAAGAAACCATACCTGTTAATACCAAAGCGATGGCAATGTAAAGCACTGTACAAATAATCAGCGAATAAATCATTCCCTTTGGTAAATCTCTTTGTGGATTTTCACATTCTTCCGCCGTAGTTGAAATCGCGTCAAAACCAATGTAAGCGAAGAATACGGCTGACACACCTTTCATCATACCACTAAAACCATTTGGCAAAAAAGGGCTCCAGTTGGCCGGCGCCACATAAAAACATCCGATCGCAATCACTGCCAGCAAAATGATAATTTTAAATCCAACCATCAAATTGGTAGCCCTGCGCGTTTCTTTTATTCCCGTAAAAACAAGCCATGTAATAAAAAAAACGATGCCCAATGCCGGAATATCAGCTATCAGTTTTAAGCTTCCCAAATGAGGCGCCTGAGTCCAGGCTAAGTACGCATCCCTGGCATTCGAAGGAAGAGATTCCAGCGTTGCACCATTGGCCAGCAACGCCGCCGCCTCTTTGAAACCCCTCGAGGCGCTTAAATAGTCTGTAGTTAAAAAATGAGGAATATGAATATGCAAACCTTCCAGCAGGTTCACAAAATATTCGCTCCACGAAATGGCCACGGCGATATTTCCAATAGCATATTCCATTAACAAGTCCCACCCGATTATCCAGGCAATCAATTCGCCAAACGAGGCATAGGCGTACGTGTAGGCGCTGCCGCTAACGGGAATCCGCGATGCAAATTCAGCATAGCACAATGCCGAAAAGCCGCAACAAACTGCTGTCAATATAAATAAAATAGAGACTCCGGCCCCTCCATGGAAAGCAGCATTGCCGATGGTCGAAAATATACCCGCGCCCACCACTGCCGCAATTCCCATCGCTGTAAGATCCTTAACCCGCAACACTTTTTTCAATCCTGAAGCAGAATGCGTGGAATCTGAAAGCCCGGATTGCGCGTCGGCCAAAATGGAGGCAATGCTTTTTTTACGAAAAAGAGGATGAGGCATAGGTGATAAATCTATAAAAATTGAACAGTTTGATGGCCGGTAAGATAATAATACAAATTGAAAAAGTATTTATAATGGAAAAATTTTCAGATTGACAACTCACAATCGCAAATAAAAAACAGCGTATTTATCCATTCACTTTAAAACAACAAGAGAAAAGCCTTGATCTATGTTAATACTATTTCTTGATGTAGAATATTGGCAAGGGGCTTGTATGCTTATAAATTTGCATTTATAAAACAACAGGAAAAAAAATCAGGATTGAAAATTAAATTAAAAAAACCTAAAACATATAATCATGGCAACAAAAACAAAGTGGGAAATTGATCCCGCACACAGTGAAATTTCGTTTAAAGTAAAACATCTGATGATCATAAATGTAAAAGGGCAATTTACCGAATACAATGCGGACATTGTAACGACAGATGACGACTTTTCCAGCGCAGAAATTGACTTTTGGATGAATCCGAATTCATTAAAAACCAATGACGAAAAAAGAGATGCGCATTTGAGAAGCGCCGACTTCTTTGATGTGGAACATCATAAAGAAATTACGTTTCGTTCTGATACGATTGAAAAAAAAGGAGATGATGAATATGAGCTTTGGGGCAATCTTACCATTAAAGGGATTTCGAAGAAGATAAAACTCGACGTGGAATACAGCGGAATTCAAAAAGACCCGTGGGGCAATGAAGTTGCCGGAGTAAGCATTACAGGCAAAATCAACAGAAAAGATTGGGATTTGAACTGGAATGCCGCACTGGAAAGTGGTGGAGTGCTTGTAGGCGATATGGTAACAATAGCTTGCGATATTGAATTGAAAAAAGTTACGGAATAAGGAAGCCTTCAAGGAGGTAAAAATATAATAGCATTATTAAATCAGCTTTAGCCGGATAAAAAACTCCTGTTAAGGCTTTTTTATTTTAAATAAAAAAAAATTTCATTTCCCGGTTAAAAAAATGTCTTTCAATTTAATAATGGTAAATGTGTATTTTTGGCGCATTCTAAAAAAAAAGAAAACAATTCATAAGGTAATTTTTTAAAACTTGGAAAGGAAAGTAACTAAAATAGGTGTGTTAACCTCCGGAGGCGATGCACCTGGCATGAATGCCGCTATCAGGGCCGTAGTCCGCACGGGTATTTACCACCAACTGGAAGTATATGGCATCATGCGGGGATATATGGGAATGATTGACAATGATATTTTTAAGATGGAAAGCAAGACCGTGGCAAACATTATCCAAAGAGGCGGCACCATTTTAAAAACAGCCCGGTGTAAAGAATTTTACACCCTTGAAGGAAGAAAGAAAGCTTACGAAAATTTAAAAGAACATGGCATCGACGGGCTTGTGGTAATTGGGGGAGATGGATCTTTCCGGGGAGCACAAACTTTTAGTCATGAATTTGATATTCCGTGCATCGGGCTGCCCGGCACGATTGATAAAGATATCGCAGGCACCGATTTTACGATTGGCTTCGACACAGCAGTGAATACGGCAGTCAGTGCAATAGATAAAGTAAGAGACACGGCTGATGCCCACGACAGGCTGTTCATCATAGAAGTGATGGGGCGCGATTCAGGATATATAGCCCTTCACAGCGGCGTGGCTACGGGCGCAGAAAATATTTTAATCCCTGAGCGGAAGACGGATGTTGAAGGCGTTGTAAGAGCGCTCGAAGAAAAGCACGGCAGAAAAAAACTGGTAAATATTATTGTAGTGGCCGAAGGCGAATCTTTTGGCGCAGTAGAACTTGCAAAAGTGATCACGGAAAGGATTCCTGACCAGGAAGTAAGAGTAACAATCCTCGGCCATATTCAGCGTGGAGGGTCACCCACTTGTTTCGACAGGCTTATCGCCAGCCGTATGGGCTATGCGGCAGTGGAGTGCCTTATTGCCGGAAAGTTTAATGTATTCGTTGGCATCGTAAATAATAAAATGCATTATATTCCTTTGGACCAGGCAATCAAACAAAAGCAAAAAATAAGCGAAGACTGGATGAAAATTGTGAAAATTTTGTCCAGTTAAAAATATAAGAGATTTGTTATTTCTTCATTAAGAGGCTATAGTAAACGAACTCTTAATGAAGATTTATTCGGGATAACACATCGCTTCCGATTGTATCATTCAATACTTAACCACACAAACCCGGCCCCTAAATCAGAATTCAATGGCAAAAAATATCAGTAAATATCTTTATAATCAAATGGACAAAAAAGCAGGATTTGATCATACTATCAAACGTACAAAAATAGTGGCCACCGTGGGTCCGGCTTGCGATAATTATGACGCGATGGTTGAATTGGTAAAAGCAGGAGTAAACGTTTTTCGCCTTAATTTTTCGCACGGCAACCACGAAGACAAAGAAAAAATTATAAAAATTATCAGAAAAATAAATGACACACTCCCTTTTAATATTGCAATCCTCGCAGATTTGCAAGGCCCTAAATTAAGAGTGGGAGAAATTGAAAACAATGCGCTGGAAGTGGCGCCCGGCGATAAGCTTACCTTCACTAACGTAAAATGCATCGGTACTAAAGAACACATTTATGTAAGCTATCCTGATTTGTATAAAGATGTAGTTCCCGGTAATATCATCATGGTTGATGATGGCAAACTCGAAGTGGTGGTTACGAATATTTTACCGAATAAAAATGTGGAAGTTACGGTAGTGATGGGCGGCACCTTGTCTTCAAAAAAAGGAATCAATTTGCCTGATACAAAAATCTCATTGCCTGCGCTTACAGAAAAAGATTTAATAGACCTCGACTTTATTATTGACCAGGATGTAGACTGGATAGCGCTTTCGTTTGTGCGCGAGGTGAAAGACATTACCGAACTCAAAGATATTTTGAAGAAAAGAAAAAGCACTTCCAAAGTGATAGCCAAGATTGAAAAACCTGAAGCCATCACCAATATCCGCGACATCATCATTGAAAGTGATGGAATCATGATTGCCCGGGGCGATCTTGGTGTAGAATTGCCTATCGAAAAAGTTCCTTTGATTCAAAAGGAAATCATCAGGAAATGTATGCATCGCGCCAAGCCCGTAATCGTGGCTACGCAAATGATGGAAAGTATGATGGAAAGAATCAAACCCAACCGAAGCGAAATAACAGATGTGGCTAACGCAGTACTGGAAGGAGCAGATGCATTGATGCTAAGCGGCGAAACGGCCACTGGCAACCATCCTACACTGGTTATAGAAACCATGAGCAAAATAATATTGGAGATAGAAAAAACTGCATACGATTACAACCGCGATGACATTCTTGCTCCTCAACCCCATTCGCCCTCGCTGCTTAGCGATGCCATCTGCTACAGCGCCTGCAAGCTGGCACAGGATGTTTCCGCAGAAGCGCTCATTGGAATGACCCAGAGCGGCTACACAGGATTTATGCTCAGCAGCTACAGGCCGAAATCGCTCCTGTACATTTTCAGTAAAGAAAAAAGCCTTATTAACCAGTTAAGTCTTAGCTGGGGAGTGCGCGCGTTTTTCTATGACGAGGAAGAAAGCCTTGATGATATTTTCAGCGACCAGCTAAAAATTTTAAAAGAAAGAGGCTTTTTAAAAGCAGGAGATATTGTAGTAAATACAGGCAGCACGCCTGTGTCGCTGCATCTTCCTACAAACGTGCTTAAGATTACAAAAGTTAAAGACGATAGCGACGAAAACGCAAAAGGATAACATAGCTGAACAGATTGGTTTAATTTCTAAAAAATAGAAAATATTTTCTATTTTATTATTTCTATACATCATTGTATCTCGGTTTCAGATTGCCAAATAAACAGCAAAGCAACAAAAAACGCTATTTGCTGTTTTGTATTGATGTCACCTGAGTAAAAGTGTATTTTTAAATTGATGCCATTCATCTCGAAAATAAAAATAAGCTTACTGCTTTTGCTGAGCACAATTTCCTGTGCTATAAAAGCGCAAAATAACGATGGCAACAGTTTTGTAAGAGATAATTATATTAAAATAGATACTACCATTGCCATGCGTGATGGGATAAGATTGTATACAGTTATTTATCTTCCAAAAGACGGAAATCAAAAATATCCTTTCCTGATAGAGCGAACGCCCTATTCTGTTTCGCCCTATGGCGAAAAAAATTATCCGGATAAGATTGGCCCTAATGAAGCCCTGATGCACGAAAAATATATTTTCGTTTACCAGGACGTACGCGGGCGTTATATGAGCGAAGGGCATAACCAGGAAGTGACGCCCTATATTCCCATTAAAAAAAATAAAACAGATGTGGATGAAAGCAGCGATACGTATGATACAATCGATTGGCTTTTGAAAAATATAAAGAACAATAATGGCCGGGCCGGATTGTACGGCATTTCATACCCGGGTTTTTATGCCACCGCCAGTCTGCCGACAGCACATCCGGCCATTAAAGCCGTAAGCCCACAGGCGCCGGTAACTGATGAATTTATTGGTGATGATGCAAATCATAACGGCGCCTTTTTCCTGATGGACAATTTTGATTTTATGAATTATTTCGGAAAGGAAAGAAATGGCCCTACGGAAAATTATGGCTCCTCGATGTTCAACGCCAGCAGAAAAGATGCTTACCAGTTTTTTTTACATCTTGGGCCAATAAAAAATACGCAATCTGAAAAATACTTTAATCATAGAAGCTATATCTGGAATGAATATTTAGCACATGATACTTACGATGATTACTGGCAAAAAAGAAATATAAGGCAATATTTAAAAAATATTAAAATCCCTATACTCGTTGTTGGTGGCTGGTTTGACGCCGAAGATTTATTTGGGTCGCTTCACACTTACGAAGCCATAGAAAAGCAAAGCCCGGAAAACAATAATTTTTTAGTGATGGGGCCATGGACGCACGGCGCATGGGCAAGAAAGAACTGGAACCAGTTTGGCACCTACAACTTTGGAAGCAATACCAGTCAGTATTTCCAGGATAGTTTACAAACAAAATTTTTCAATTATTTTTTAAAAGACGAAGGTTCGTGGAACGTATCAGAAGCCACCATATTTGAAACCGGGGCGAACAAATGGCGGCATTTTAAACATTGGCCTCCTGAAAATATTTCGGAAGCAATTTATTATTTGAACGACCACAATAAATTATCCGAGCAAAAAAATAACAACAAAAATAATTTTGATGAATATATAAGCGACCCGGCAAACCCGGTTCCCTATACCGGCAAGATTCAGGCACGAAGGAACAATGAATACATGGTGGAAGATCAGCGGTTTGCCGCTTCCAGAAAGGATATTTTGGTATATGAAACTTCGGTTTTAAATGCAGATGTTACCATCGCCGGAAATATTCTTGCAGATTTATTTACAAGCATTTCAACCACGGATGCAGACTTTATTGTGAAATTAATTGACGTGGTTCCGCCAGAAGAAATATATGAAAAAGAGAAAGTAGATTATAGCCTTAGCAGCTACTTTCAGCGCCTTGTGCGGGCCGAGGTAATGCGCGCGAAATTCAGAAACGACTATGTGCATCCGCAACCATTTATTCCCGGCGAAATCACTGAAGTTAAAATTCACCTTAATGACATCTGCCACACTTTTAAGAAAGGCCACAAAATAATGGTACAGGTGCAAAGTAGCTGGTTTCCTTTGGTTGATATGAATCCTCAAAAATTCATGCGCATTCCTGATGCCAACGAAAATGATTTCCAAAAATCAATTATCCGTATTTATCATGATAAAGATCACGCTTCACGAATTGTGCTGCCGGTGTTGGAATAGCTTCATTCGTGAATGAATCACGTTAACAGTAAACGGATAAAAAATCCGGATTTATTTTTTGGAAACATCCGGATTACTGATTTTAAAAAACATTAGAAAACTTATCCTAAACTGTACAACACACTTCAGGTACGGCTATAAGCGTGGAGGTTCTTAATATACGGCTATTTCCAAGGTCGCTTGTAAGCGGCCGAGGCCCCTGGTCGTCATAAATTCCAAACATAGCAACATCTTCATCATTTCCTATTGAAACATCCCTTGCAAGGTTTGCGTCAATTTGTTGCTTTACTTGCTGCATGCTTTCATTGGCCATGCGCATGTATTGTTTAAAATTGGTTTGATTTACAGAAGAAGAATTTATATTAATAACGGAGGTACTAGTATCGGCTTTGGAAACTGAAAAAGACCTAAGCGATTGATCTTTTCTTTGGTCCACTAAAAAATTATCGTATCCGGGCATCAGCTCAACCGTTAAAACACTTAACGCGCTGTCTAACGGTAAGCCATACACGTTAAGTAATTGTTCCACTTCTTTATTGAGCCATCCTGTAATTCCCTGCGTGGTTGCATCAGTATTAATTGGACTCGCTCCTTGTGAAACTTTTTGAGGCATCACTCTCAATTTCCGGTCGGCAATCAAAACATTACGCGCATCACTGTCATCGGCCATTCTTACCTGGGCGTATAAAAGCGCCCAAAGCTGCGTACGTGGAGGGTTGGCAGTTATGTTACGACCATCAAAAACAGTTTGCGCATACGGTGCAGTTACGCTAATATATTTTTCATTCCGGTTGGGAACACAAAATAATTGTGGCGGCGGAAACTGAATGCCGGTATGCCGTAAGGCTCTTCCAAAGCGGCCCTGCGCTGTTGTCCACGGAAGCTTATGCCCCACCCTGAATTCGTAAGTAAAAAATCCAAACATCTCCAACGCTTCAGCGTGAATACCGGGAGGCAGTGGCAATAAAAAATGTACGTCGCTATCAGAGGCAGGAATCATTTCCTGCATAGCGTAATAACCAGTTTTGTCATCACTGCTGGCGGGGCTTATTATCCTGATGAATTCCGGATCAAGTGGCAAAGAGGGATCTTTTTTGACTATTAATAATTCCGGCTCCCAACGCGCCAGCAGCACATCTGGCGCATAAGCGAGCATTCTTGCATAATAAGCATCGTCAGGGTTTTTTATAGGCTCCGCAAATTCTACCCACAGATATTTTTTCCGGTTTTCTGTATTGGCATAATTTTCATCGCGCACATATTTACTGAAAGCCATGCCTGCGCTTACTATTTTCGGCATTTGAGAGGGAGGCGTAGTAATGGGCAAATGCAAAAATAAATTGACATCGCCATCTTTTGCAGGTAAGCTGTTATCTTCTTTATTCTGATTAAAATTTGCAGTAATTCTATAAGCAAGCATCAATTCATCAGGAAATTTTTTTTCATCATTTTGCTTGGGCTCTACCGCATCGATAAAGGCAGCAAAGGTCTGTGACCTGTCTGCTCCGGTAAGGGCTATGATGTTAATAGCTTGTTTGAATTCTATATCACCTACCAATTCTTCCTTGGCAGCAGCCTTAACGGAGGCATTGGAAAACACTGTTTCTGCATCATTATTATTTAAAAAATCTTCTTTGCTGGTGGCGCCCACTATTTCCATCGCATCCCTTACGAATATTTTTCTGCGGTAGATATTAAAGCTAACCGGTTGCAATCCATCCCAGCTCCAATCGCGATCAATCAATAAAGTAACCGGAACAATCCAATGGTTCAGCAGGTCATCTTTGGTAGCAAAAGTTATACTGGTATTATCCGGGGATGAGGTATGCCTGATGAACCGGCTAACGCCAAACTGCCAGCGTTGCCCGGGCCTGCCCGTGAGCGACATTCCTTTTGAATCTGTCCCCACTGCCGCAGCAAGTCTGTCCATAATCGTCGGCGTTTGATTGGTATCTGAAAGATTTTCCACCAGTAATTTCTTTAAGTTCGCTACTATTTTTATCGGCTCTTCAGGCTGAAGATATACGGCACGAATCATCATGTTCTCTCCTGTGGGTTTTATAAGGTCTTTTTCAGATTTGGCTGCACTTCTTGTCATAAAGGAAGAAGACATTCCTCTCAATTCAGTGCGGTTAGGCCCGTTTCTGTCGCCGGTAGTTGTGCCTCCATAATAATCCGGTTTGGTAGCGGTAAGCGGTCGCACAGAAATTCTGATATCCCTTGCGGTGGGTAAAACAATATCTACCCTTTTATCAATATTGGTATCGCCTGCCGGGTGCAATCCCATGTCAGGCAGCTCCTGGCCAGCGAAAAAGTTGAGCACCGGTGCATCAATGAAATTCAGATCCAGATCCAATTGGCTGTCAAATGGGGTTTCAAAATTTCGTGTAGTGACATACAATAATGCAAAATTATCTTTCGCATGCAACTTCCGTATGGTTGCATCCAGCGCCAGGCATTTCACCTCAACAGTTATCTCCACACGGTTTACATCAGGGTCGAAAAGGCCCACGTCTCTTTTTAAATTTCCGGCAATCACGGCGTCAGCATCCGCAATTAATTTATTGACTGCATCCAGGTAAGCACCGGTAAATAAAACAGATGGATAGCCGAGCAGCGGCCTTTTTATGCTAAGTACTTTTTCTTCAAAGAAGGCAGCATCGCTCTGCGGCAATGGCGTTACAAAATTGAATGTTTGAGGAATTACATGACGTTTAAAAAGGCACCTGGTTACTGGTGATGGTGCATCGAACTCAGGCTCATCCTCATCCGACGGGCCACCGCCTGTTATATCGGACATGCGTACACGAAAATCATACTGATGACCATATAGCAAAGCAATATTTTCCAGGCCAACAGCTTTATAATAATCATTCTTTACGGCTTTGAATGGCAAATCATCCTGAGGATCATATATATTTTTTGGCGACAAATGATTTTTATCTATCTGGTCTTTATGATAAATGGCGATCGCATCCTCGTCCTGCAAGGCAAGGCTGTTGCCAATCCATTGCGAAAAATAAGCGGGCAGCCAGAAATGAGTATCGGGATGTGGCTTTGATGGATATACCTCCACGCCCATTTCAAGCGAATCATCTTTATTCCCAATTTTTTCAGCATTCAAAAAAACATCTTTATCATATTTCACCTTGCAAAGAGAAATCCATTTATTTGGAGCATTGGGATCATCCGCGGTTTCTCTTGCATCCACTCTATATTGAAAAACACCCAAAGGCGCATCAGGACGATTGCCTGTGGCAGGATCGGCGTTCATTTGCCTCGAGTGCCAGATAGCTAATTGCTCATCATCCCATCCGAGCCGTATTCCAATATCGTTGGTAACAGGAGATTCGTCATCCTGCTCCTCACGAATAAGGCTATTGCTTAAGGGTTGAAAATTGTGCACGATTTTGCAAAATCCATCAGAATACATTGCTGCTTCAATAAACATTTGATCAAGGATTGCTTCTGACGGCTGCAAGGGCTCATCAGGCGCAGGCGCATTCTCGTTAAGCAAAACCGGGAATTCTACTGAAGCAAAAAGACTGCGGTTTTTTGTAAAATCCAGTTTAGGTATCCTGGCTGCATACCTTTTCACGTAATTTTTATCTGACTGTACATCGGCGTAATAACTACAATCGGGATGAACATCGATGTAAAGCCAACCACCGTTTTTATATGTATCGTCCGGTAATTTTATTTCTAAATTTTCATGAATAAATCCACATTTTTTAGCCAGTTCTTTGTGACGCAAAACAAACGCAAACACTTTACCCCAACTGGTTTCATCTGTAATCGTTGTGGCAAAATTCGGATCAGGATCCTTCTGTCCTTTGATAGCACAATGATAATCGTCATTTATTACAGCGCTGTTCTTATCCCGTACAGACGTAAAATTGAAGGATTCCCTGTAGGTTAGCGGCAAATATTTTTTAAGCGTATTTACCTTCGATTTGTCAGCACGTCCGCTTGCGTCATTGGCGGTTTTGGTAATTTTAAACCTGCTTTTCAAAAAGGTAAAAATATTATTAGCCTGGGCGCTCATTTGGACACCGGGAAGATCATAAGGAGTGGCGGCAATATTCAGCCGCGGATATTCATCCGGCGAATCTATCACCATTGCCTGCAGCCTGAGCTTACTATCGACCCAGGCTGTGGACAAATCGTCTGTAGTGAGCGGATTATAATTTCTTACTATAGCCAACACATTCAGAAACAAACTATTTCCCACTTGTTTTTGGGGAAAGGCCATGATACTTATTTTAGATTCCATTATTGTTATTTTATCGAATGATGGGATGTAGATAATTTGACTGTCAGGCTATTTGCCGTGCTTCCTGCCAGCTTTCCGTTTCGTGTATGTTAATGACAAATACAATGCTTATGTCAATGCTGAAGGTTACCTGTGCAATGCAGTCGGTACGGCCGCTGCCGATTTCTTTATGAATTTTACCTGCTGCTTCAATTTGTATTTGGATAGTTACGAGGCCACCTATAAGTTCCGCTCTTCCGCGGAATAAAATAAATGCGGCAACCGTTATTTGCGAAGTGTCTAATGAAATTTCTATTCCTACGGCATAATAAACGCTCACATTACCTACCACCGGAATTCCTACCATGAGCTCAATTCCAAATCCCATCTTCATATACAAACCGGGGCCCTTTATTGTATCAGCAGAAATACGCAACGTAACCTGGCCCACCGCATAAACGGTGGCCGCGGCAAGGCTCACGCACATTACGCTCAGTTTTCCATCAAATTCAATAAATGCTCCGGCGCTAAGTTCAGGTAGTGCGCTTGCCGGAGGCAGTTCCATTCCCATATTAAAATAAACACCCAGTTTTAGTCCGGCTTCCAGGCGCAATGGGGTGGTTGGCCCGTCTAAATAGGCCGGAGGAAATTTCAAAACAGGAATCTCCTTATCAGCAGTAAATTTATATTCCCAGTTATTGGGACTGTTGCTCATGGCAATTTTCAATCCTTTCTTTACAAGATCTGCATAATCATTACTTGTGCCTATAGCTTCGAGCACTTCCAGAATCTCTATGATGGGCTTTAAGTCTTCGCCCGGCATAAGCTTTGGTCCTTTAAATTCAGGTTTTTCGCCCTTTGCTGTATCAAATTTTCCCTGTATCAAAAACAATCTTTCCATGGTTAATAAATCCACTACCATGGTAACATCATTCATTTTATTTACCCAGTTATTTGCCTCACTATTGATATCGAAATTCAATATTCCCTGGCTTGATGGCGGCGCATTTTTATCTTTTCCTTTGGCAGCATATTCAACATACACTTTTAAAATGCCTGGTTTATCAATAAAAGTAAATGAAGCATCCTGGGGAAAATTTTGTTCCAACGCTTTCAACACGTTGGTAGCAGCCTTATCCACAAGCTGGTATCCTTGTTCAATAATTTTTGTGGCGCAACCTTTTGCGTCCAAATCAATCTTAGGCAATCCATCTAGGTTTGGAAATACGCCCTTACTATTCAAAAGTCGATAAGCATCCCCAAGGTCGGGCATGGTACTGTGCAATAAATTTTCTGCTTTTTTGAAGTAAGGATTACGGAAAAGAACTTTTTGCGCATCAGTACTTTGTAAAAATGCATATTGTTTTAAACGGTCTTCCGCATTCTTAAACAATTCGCTAATGGCAGTAATTTCTTTAGCATGTGACTGATCGGGAACAGAACTCACCCAGGCTTTAACGCCGTTAATGGTTTTTTCTTCCCACAGCAATAAACCCTGCCTGATTAAATCCACCGCGGATTCGGAAACAGGCAATACTTCTTTTGAATTCTTGTCATGCATTACCAGGCTCCAGCTTCCATCTTTAGGCAGTACAGGCATTCCTTTGGCGGAGGTAGCAAATACTATTTTATTGGAAGCATCCAGGCTGTGGTTCACTTCTACGCGGCTGATCCTCATTTTCTGGTCGCTGCCGTTTATATTCACTTCGCAATCCACAGGGCCTCCAAGTCCGTTTTGAAGATCAAGCACATTTGCAAAATGCTGCGAAGAAATAATAACGCCCCTCGGAGCCAGTTGCAGATAACCAACCATCTTTTTGGATGGAACCATGCGCCCTTCGGGCACACCATCCACTATGTTAGTTCCTTCCACATCTGTAATCTTAACATCCGCGTCAAAATAGACCGGAATCATTTCTATTTCAAGACTCTTGCCTCCAGCAGGCACATTCACGGCCAGTCCGCTGGCTTCATCTACATATACCCCATAATCTTTAAGCCAGGTTGTCTTGTAGGGCGCGAGGTCATTTTCTACAATATTGCGAACATCATATACTCCCTTCACCAAACCGGGATGAAAATCGTACCCCACATTGGGTTCATTTAAAGTCAGGAAATTATAAACACCATCGCTATCAGCACGCCAGCCGCTGTCTATACGGTATTCAAAACCCGTACTACTCCGATACATAGTTATGGTTCGTACTACGCGGATGCCCCAGGGATAAATAATGCTTCTGACCTGGACAATTTCTTTGGCCACGCGCCCGCGCCATACATCAAAAATAGATTGTGAAACC
This sequence comes from Ginsengibacter sp., assembly GCA_051954975.1. Classification (GTDB taxonomy): domain Bacteria; phylum Bacteroidota; class Bacteroidia; order Chitinophagales; family Chitinophagaceae; genus Ginsengibacter. Next base: position 436,983 of record JBQCHE010000008.1, read on the forward strand.
TGCGCTATCTCTGCATTTTTATTAAGCCACTGGCTGAATACCTGTGCGCCATAGCCCGTGAAATCATACCGTTCCAGGGGCACGCCCCGATACCGCATCTGGTTAGCAAATTCATTATTGAAAATGGTAGTAGGTGAGCTTCCCAAAATGCTCCAAGTGCCTGCTACAAGAATATTATGAACATTGGTTTGCTGGAAAGTCATTCCCTCGAAAACTGAATTGTCTTCATTGGGATTTGCTCCTGACCTGGTTACAATTTGCCATCCTGCGCTCGTACCATTATTAAAACTGGCTTTTACCAATTCAATTTTTGCCCCATCATTATTAGGCTTCGGCAGATAATAATTGGTCTGATTATATCTTCCGATTGCCACCATACCATTCGGCAATGTATAAAGGCTCCACGCCTTGTAATTGTTATCGCTCTTATATTTTTCTACCAGTTCCTTTGTAGCCGGGATAGGCCCGACCGCCACAGGTTCTTTGCCGGTATTGCCAATGAGAGCAGGAAAACCATCGTCATCAAATCTTAGTATTCCTAACGGAGGGTCGAAAGGTGTAGGCGGATTGGTTGCATCAGGAGTTGGAATATTGATTAAAGGTTCCCAGCTTATTTGCGGCACAGTAAAAATCCGTACAAATCTGCCTGAAGCCACTACATCCATACCTTGTATTGATATCGGATTCTGTGTGTTTTCTGCTGGTTCTACCTTAAAAGTTTCCTGAAAAATGTATTCTTCATTCACAAAACCAATACTAACTCCCAACAAATCAGCATTGGTACTTACGTCCAAAAGATTGAACAAGGCTCTTTGCTGCAAACGGCCAACGTTTTCCCTGGAATATTCAGAATAAGAAATCGCCATTTTTGTTGCTTCACTGTCAGGAACACCGGCCGAAACATATTGTGATGCCAGAAAATCGGTTTGCCTTTTGGTGGCTTCTGAAATTTTTTCACTGGCATAATTTAAATTTTTATTCAGATTAAATGAAACCGGATTAGCGAGGGCAGAGACGTTCGCCTCAGTGGTTTGTGATATTTTTGAGGCAGGAACGGTTACATTCACCTTTGATGGTTCGTCTTTGCCGGACGCTTCCGTAGAAGCCGGTGTATCAAACGGCGTTACCGCTTTCTGAAGGCCGGCAGCAATGTCGCCCCAAATAAAATTTACCGAAGGCTCTTCTGCATTTTGCCATTGCAGAAGTGCCACCAGCATTTGTCTGATATTAGTGCCTGTTGCAGCTGCTCCAGGCACATCATAATTGGAAAACACAGAATAACGGCGTTTGAATATATCCACATCTGCGGCATAGGGATCAGGAAGCGTAGGAAGATAACTCAGCAAGCCATAGGTAAATAACAAAGCCGTTTTTTCAAATTCATCCCACGATGAAGCTTTTAATTTTCCGTATAAAAAAAACGATGCAATGGGTGTTACTGTCAGCAAGGCATTGTTTAATCCGATTGCCTTGGGTTTCACCGTATCATTTGGGCCGCTAAAATTATCTACCCATAAGTTATCATCATATAATAACACCATTGGCGCATTTTCAGAAACAGTAAGCATAAAAATAGTTTGCTTACTTTTTAAACTAAACGGAATACCCGATACATCAACCGGCTTATCAATAGTACCGGTGCAATCGGCTTGCGCCATTACGGTTTCATTTCCCTGCTGAATACAATTATAAAAGATGCTAAATTTTTTTCGGTATTGCAATTCAATTTTGTTCCAAAGGCCCTTTTTATTTTCCCATAATTGGTAAACCTGTTTTGCATTTTCATTTCCTGCATTTGTATCCGTGATGGAAATACGGCCGGGCTCGCACAATATCCACGGATTTCTCAGATAAATCCATTCTGCATTTTCAAGAGCAATATCCTTCAGGCCATTCCAACTCAATTGAAGGCCTGCCTGCGTTAATGCCATCAAACCGCCTGCACCACCGGCTTCCAACGGATTATTTACATCCAGCACGGCACATGAAAGGCTCCACGCCGATGTTTGTATGGAAGCGGATTCTTTTATATTAATTACTTTGGAATCACATTTCACAATTTTAAAATCCGCCACACTGTTTTTGTATGGAATCATTACCCTGTTGAATTGCGCCAGGTAAAAATTCGCAGTTCCGGCAGCATAGGTGAAATTATTTTCCTGTCCATATAAGTTCCACGAACCATTTCCGGCGGCGGTAATCTTAAAACCAGTGTTGCTAAAAGAAAAAGAAAAACTGTCGGGCAACGTAAGCCTGGCATTTTTTGCATCCAAACCTATTCCTCCCGGCGCATCCCCGGAGGCTACGGCTGAATCAAGGTTCAGATCTACTGTAACCACAGTACCCGTTGGAATAGTGATGGAATTAGAACTTAAGGTAACTGGGGAAGAAAACTTAATAGTTCCGCCTTTTATTTTTAAACCACAAAATTGATTGGATGGTGCACCAGGTGCAATCAGCGCCGCATCGATCCAAACACTACCCGCCGGAATTGAGTAGCTGTTGGCTTTAGGGTTCAATTGCAAAATCGAAAAAACTTTTAATGGAAGTATCATCGAAGGATTAGCCGATCCTTCCAACAATATTTTTACGCCTTTGATTACTTTATAAATATCAAGAATAACAGACCTGCCGTCTTTGGTGGTTAAAGGCCCGATAGATTTGGTAATGGCCGCTCCCCTCGCCCATTCCGGAACACTTGCTTTGGCCTGGCTGCTGGTGAACGGCACCTCGCGCCTGAAAACACGAATATCGCTTTCCACTGCTGCCCCGGCGGCGTTCGCTTTCAACACCGAAGCCAGCCGCGATAATTCTTCGGCGCTTAGCTGCTCCGCCGCGTAGGAAGCCATCGTTTCAAACAGATGGCTATCCTGCAAATTTTCTGCGGTTTGATGCTGCAACAGAGCTGAGGCGATGTGATTCTGAAAATCTGTTAGTGCAGTAGACGAGGGATTGGCTGCCATAAATTCGCCTGAAATTTGCGCGAGCTGCGCTAATAGTGGATTGTTGTCGGCCATGAGTCAGGGGATTACGTGGTGAAAAGATTGCCGATTATTTAATACTTCACACGCCCAGGTTTCAAGGTCAGGATTAAAAAAAATGTTTATGGAAAATCAAAAACGAACGGAATAATATCAAACAATCAATGCCTGTTAAAAATAAAAGGGAATGATAATTATTTATCCTCACGTTGAGCAATTGGCTATAATTATTTAGCAACCGGTACAACAAAATAGAATTTATAGAAAAAATTTTCTATCACTTCAAAAAAGAGAATGCGCCTACGAACGGTAAAGCCATTTTTAAGACAACTTTTTATTTTGTTCGCGCCCAGATTTTATTTTAATGTCCTTTCATAAAAATCAAGCAAGATTTTTGATTGAGTGGCAGAAAAAAAGCAATGGAAAAAATAAAATTAATACATACCGATATCGAAATTGCACCATTGATATTTGGTGGAAATGTGTTTGGATGGACGGTGGATGAAAACAAGGCCTTTGAACTTTTGGATCATTTTTTTGAAAACGGTTTTAATTGTATTGACACGGCCGACTCCTATTCAGCATGGGCGCCGGGAAACAAAGGCGGCGAATCTGAAACCATTATTGGTAACTGGATGAAAGAAAGAGGAAACAGAAATCAAATTGTAATCTTAACCAAGGTAGGTGACAAAATTTCTGCGGATAAAAAAGGCTTGTCAAAAAAATATATTTTATCCGCAGCAGAAGCATCTTTAAAGAGGCTTCAAATCGGGCATATTGATTTGTATCAAACCCACAAAGATGATCCATCCACGCCTATTGAAGAAACACTGGAAGCGTACCAGCAGTTGATGGATGAAGGGAAAATCGGGTACATTGGCGTATCTAATTTATCCCCTGAAAGAATTGAGGAAAGCCTCGAAATCAGCAGAGAAGAAAATTTGCCCGGTTACCAAACATTACAACCAAAATACAATTTATATGACAGGGAATTCGAAACGAAATATGCTGACCTGGTGCAAAGAAACAATATGAGCGTTATCACTTATTCATCCCTTGCCGGTGGATTTTTATCAGGAAAATATCATTCTGAAAAAGATTTTTCCAAGAGTACGCGGGGAAAAGGAATGCAAAAATATCTTAATAAAAAAGGAAGAGCCCTATTGAAAGTATTGGAAGAACTCACAGAAAAATACAACAGTTCACCGGCTACTATTTCGCTGGCATGGCTCCTCAAAAACCCTTTGGTAACCGCACCCATAGCAAGCGCTACCAACAAAAAGCAATTGGATGAAATCATGAAGGCAGTAGAATTGAACTTAAGCCAGGAAGACATGGAAAAATTAAATGCCGCAGGCAGCTGATAGCAGTGAAGCAACAAAAACACAGTTTTTTTATTTTGACGAATACAGGACAAATCTTTAAGAATCAGGAAAAAATCCATCCTGGAATTCCTGTAACTTTGTTAGTAAATTTTTTCTAAATCATAAAAATTATTTTCCAATGAAAAAGAAATTTTTCGCCTCGCCGGTGATTGTTGCGCTGGTAATGGTGGCAACTTCATCATTTAGTTTCACAGGACCTAAACCTAAAAAAGGCGCTTCGCCAACTGAAAATGCAGGATTAACCTTGCCTGCAGGATTTAACGCGGCTATTGTCGCTTCTAACCTTGGCCAGGTGAGGCATATTGCGATTACCAAAGAAGGAGACATTTACGCAAAGCTCGGTCGTGCTAAAAATGAGAAAGGCATTCTTTTTCTAAAAGACAATAATGGCAATTTTCAGCAGCAAAATGGTTTTGGAAATTATGGAGGAACCGAGATGCGCATCCATGATGGATATTTATATGCTTCCTCCAACACAGATGTGTATCGCTACAAATTAAATGATAAAAATGAAGTGGAAAATCCGGACCAGCCTGAAACGATAGTTACCGGCTTATTGGATCATGGCCAGCACAATTCAAAATCTTTCACATTTGATAACGATGGTAATATATATGTAAACGTGGGCGCGTATTCAAACTCATGCCAGGTGCAGGACAGAACCCCAGGTTCTATGGGAATACCCGGCTGCCCGATTTTGGATTCTGCTGGTGGCATCTGGCAATTCAAAGCTGATAAGATGAACCAGCATTATGGTGACGGCGTTCATTATGCTATGGGCCTACGCAATGTGGTAGGATTGGATTGGAACGACCAGGATAATGCGCTTTTTGTGATGCAACATGGCCGCGATCAGCTTCATGATTTGTTTCCCCAATATTATGATACAAAGGCTTCTTCCGTTCTTCCGGCCGAATGCATGTACGAACTTCATAAAGGTGACAATGCAGGCTGGCCGTATATTTATTACAATCAAATTGAGAAAAAACAAATCCTGATGCCGGAATATGGCGGCGACGGAAAGAAAACAGCCGATAAAAAATATCTTGATCCGGTAATCGCATTTCCCGGTCACATGGGGCCAAACGATTTGTTATTTTACACAGGAAATCAGTTTCCGGAAAAATACAAGAATGGCGCGTTCATTGCTTTTCATGGTTCATGGAACAGAAGCCCGGAGCCACAGGCCGGATATTTTGTAGTGTTTGTTCCTTTTAAAGATGGAAAGCCATCAGGCAAATGGGAAGTTTTCGCTGATGGATTTTCCGGTGAAAAAGTAGTGATGTCACCCGGAAAGGCAGAGCATCGCCCTTGTGGATTGGCCCAGGGACCCGATGGCTCTTTATATGTTTCTGACGATTCAAAAGGAACTATTTATAAAATTACGTATAAAAAATAGAGAATGAATAAGATGATAGTTGCAGGAATTTTAATTCCTTTCGGTTTGTTTTTTGCCCATTCTTTTCAAAATAATTCCGGGGAAAATCAAAATTCTTTCACTGTATTTCAGCAACAAAAGCTGCCGGGCGAAACGATTTATAAAAAATATTGCATTTCCTGCCACCAGCCAGACGGCGGAGGCGTTCCGAATATGGCCCCGCCATTACAACAGACTTCTTATGTTTTGGGCGAAAAAGAAACACTGATAAAAATTGTTTTGAATGGATTAAAAAACGTCGACATCAATGATGAAACCTATAACAATCCAATGCCTGCGTTAGGCGCGGTGTTGAAAGACAAGGAAATTGCTGACGTATTGACTTATGTGAGAAATAGTTTTGGAAATAAGGCTCCGGCAGTAACACCTGATGATGTAAAAAAAGCGCGGGCAAATGCTAAAAGCAAATCCGAATAAAGATTTCAGACCATAATTGAATGAATTGCCGGGCTAAAAACCGGCTTTTCTTTTTTAATAACAAACAAATAATTGAATTGTTGCTTTAATTAATTGAAGCAAAATACAAACCGGGGATATTTGTTCCTTTACTGTTAATTTTATTTAGCCCGAAAATTTATAAAATCAAAATCTATTTATACTATTTTGTATAAACAGTAAAACCATTTACCTTTGCCCTGTACTTTTAAATAATTAAAATTTCAAAAATACTGGGAAGAATGAAAGAAGAAATGGATGTTTTGGAACAAACGGTAGCAAGCGAATATAAATATGGATTTGTTACAAATATCGAAACTGATGTAGTTGAAAAAGGCCTGAGCGAAGATACCATCCGGCATATTTCCGCTAAAAAAAATGAACCCGAATGGATGCTTAACTGGCGCCTGAAAGCCTACAACCACTGGCTCAAAATGGAAGAGCCGAAATGGGCGCACGTGAATTATCCCAAAATAGATTTCCAGGATATTATCTACTACGCAGCGCCGAAGAAAAAAAAGACGGTGAACGGCCTTGATGAAGTAGACCCGGAATTGTTGAAAACGTTCGACAAACTAGGCATTTCCATCAGCGAACAAAAAAGATTATCGGGCGTCGCGGTGGACGTGGTCGTTGACAGCGTTTCCGTAGCCACTTCCTTCAAAAAGCAATTGTCAGAAGTGGGGATTATTTTTTGCTCCATCAGCGAAGCGATTCAAAATCATCCGGAACTGGTAAAAAAACATTTAGGCTCCGTGGTGCCTATGACAGATAATTATTTTGCCGCTTTAAATTCAGCGGTTTTTACTGATGGTTCATTTTGCTATATCCCGAAAGGCGTTCGTTGCCCGATGGAACTGTCCACGTATTTCAGGATCAATACAGAAAACTCAGGCCAATTTGAGCGCACTTTAATCGTTGCTGAAGACGAAGCTTACGTAAGTTACCTCGAAGGTTGCACGGCTCCAAAGCGGGACGAAAACCAGTTGCATGCTGCCGTGGTAGAGTTGGTGGCAATGCGTAAAGCAGAAATAAAATATTCCACTGTTCAAAACTGGTTCCCGGGCGATAAGGACGGAAACGGAGGCATTTACAATTTCGTAACCAAGCGCGGAATTTGCCAGGGCGAATATTCAAAAATTTCATGGTCTCAGGTAGAAACCGGCTCCGCCATCACCTGGAAATATCCCAGTGTGATTTTAAAAGGTGACAATTCTATCGGCGAATTTTATTCGGTAGCTCTCACCAATCATTTTCAGCAGGCTGACACAGGAACAAAAATGATTCACCTGGGGAAAAATACCAGAAGCCGGATCGTATCAAAAGGAATTTCTGCGGGCCAAAGCCAGAACAGTTACCGTGGGCTGGTTCGCGCATCCAAACACGCGCTGAATGCAAGGAATTATTCACAATGCGATTCCTTGTTGCTCGGCGATAAATGCGGCGCTCATACTTTTCCTTATATCGAATCAAAAAATAAAACCGCCATTATTGAACATGAAGCCACCACTTCCAAAATTGGGGAAGACCAGCTCTTTTATTGCCGCCAACGCGGGATAGATACAGAAGCCGCGGTAGCGCTCATTGTTACAGGTTTTGCTAAAGAAGTGATGAACCAGTTGCCCATGGAATTTGCAGTAGAGGCGCAGAAATTATTGGCGATAAGCCTGGAAGGAAGTGTGGGCTAAAAGCCAACAGCTATTAGCTATTAGCTTTTAGCTCAAAGCAATTAAATAATTTATTTATCAATTACTAAAAGAATATGTTATCAATCAAAAACTTACATGCCTCTGTAGAGGGAAAGCAGATTTTAAAAGGAATTAATCTTGAAGTAAATGCAGGCGAAGTTCATGCGATTATGGGGCCGAATGGTTCAGGGAAAAGTACACTGGCATCGGTTTTGGCAGGAAGAGAAGAATATGAAGTAACCGAAGGCTCTGTTGAATTTTTGGGAAAAAATATTTTAGAATTATCACCTGAAGACCGCGCCCGTGAAGGGTTGTTTTTGGCTTTTCAATACCCGGTAGAAATTCCGGGCGTGAGCACAAATAATTTTATCAAAACTGCCTTAAACGAAAAGAGGAAATATCACGGACAACCGCCTTTGGATGCGGCCTCATTTATGAAGCTGGTGAGAGAAAAAACCAAGCTGGTAGAGATTGACAAATCTTTATTGACGCGTTCTATCAACGAAGGATTTTCTGGTGGCGAAAAAAAGAAAAATGAAATTTTCCAGATGGCGATGCTGGAACCAGTTCTCACCATTTTGGACGAAACCGATTCAGGTCTTGATATTGATGCATTGCGCATTGTGGCAAGCGGCGTAAATAAATTGCGTGATGAAAACCGCGCTATCATTGTAATTACGCATTATCAGCGTTTGCTGGATTACCTGCAACCTGATTTTGTTCATGTATTATTGAATGGAAGAATCGTAAGAAACGGCACTAAAGAACTCGCTTTGGAACTGGAAGAAAAAGGATATGATTTTATTAAAGAAGAGTTTAGTTTGAATGGAACGGAAGCGTAGGGAGGAGTTGAGGGTTGAGGGTTTAGGGGTTGAGAAGTTTAGAGGGTTTAGATTGGTTTAGATAAAATCAAAAAATAATTTGTGTCAATTTGTATAACTGGCGGCAATTAAAATAAAATGGAAAAAATTAATTTAGAATATTTCGGCGAAAAATTTAAAGATTTGCAATCATCAAATCCCGATGCTTTTCTCAGCAGGATAAGGCAAAAAGGATTTGATAATTTTACCGGTAAAGGTATTCCCACGCATAAAAATGAAGAATGGAAATACAGCGCGCTGAATGTTGGCGATTTATTTAAAAAAGAATACCAGCTAACAGGTGTTGAAAAGGATTTCAATATCACTAAAGCTGATATTGATGAAATGCGTTTACCCGGATTTGAAAATGCCAATGAATTGGTTTTTGTAAATGGGAAATATATTCCCGCTCTTTCTTCCATCCGCACATCTTCAGAGCAACTGGTTATTCTTCCTCTTGAAGAAGCAGAAAATGGAATTTATAAAGACATTGTAAAAGAACATTTGGGCAAAAGCGCAATCTTTATCAATGATGGCATTCATGCGCTCAACACGTCTTTTATTTATGGCGGCGTTTTTATCCTGGCAGTAAAAAAACAAATAATTGAAAATCCTGTTTTCCTCTATCACGTCTCAGATGCCCGTGACAATCACATTCTGGCGCAGCCGCGCAGCTTAGTGTACGTGGATGAAAGAGCTAAACTACAGATGGTAGAAACTTACAAAACCATCGGCCCGATGGATAGCTTTACAAACGAAGTGGCAGAAATAGTTGTTGAACGCGATGCCATTTTTGAGCATTATAAAATTCAAAATGATAATGCAGCAGCGAGCCAGGTAGCCACTACACATGTTCGCCAGGTAGGAAAAAGCTATGCACATACACTCGTAATTTCACTGGATGGCGGCACAATCAGGAATAATACAAATCTCATAATGGAAGCCGAAGGAAATGAAGCGCACATGTATGGTTTGTATTTGCTAAAAGGCAAGACTCATGTAGACAACCACACTCTGGTTGACAATAAAATGCCGAATTGTTTCAGCAATGAATTGTATAAAGGAGTAATTGACGACAATGCAACAGGCGTGTTTAGCGGAAAGATTTTCGTAAGGCCTGATGCGCAGAAAACAAATGCCTATCAAACCAACAATAATATATTATTGAGTGAAAACGCAAGCGCCAACAGCAAGCCGCAGTTGGAAATTTATGCGGATGATGTAAAATGCTCGCATGGATGCACCGTTGGAAGATTGGATGAAGAAGCTTTATATTATTTGCGAACACGTGGAATATCTAAAGAGCATGCACAGGCGATGCTGCTGGAAGCTTATGCAGCAAGCATTGTGGAACAAATAAAAATAGAACCGCTTCGCGAATTTGCCGGGCAATTAATTATTGAAAGATTGAAGGATGAAAAGAATTGAGGCAAAAAATATTTTTGAAAACAAATAAATGAAAGAATCAATTGATATAATGCGGGGTGCAAGAATATTCCTCGTGAATTTATTAGAAGGTATTTCTATCGAGAAACTAAACGAAATTCCTTCGGGGTTCAATAATAACCTTGCATGGAATCTTGCTCATGTAATAGCAAATCAACAGGTTTTGTGTTATAGAAATGCGGAAGCAAAGCCTGTACTGGAAGATGCATTCATTGACAAATATAAAACCGGCACCCGGCCTGATGGATTTATTGATGAAAGTACTTTCGAAACTTTTAAAAGAAATCTTCTCCAAACAATTGACAAGTTTGAAGAGGATTCTGCGTCAAACATGTTTGAAAATTACAAGGCTTTCGAACTCAGGTCTTATCCGGGAGTTACACTAAAAAATATAAGCGATGCAGCTAAATTTGTTTCATTCCACGATGGATTACATGTGGGTTATTCAATGGCATTAAAAAGAGCACTGAAATAATTATTTTTTGCAATTGTATTTGGTGGTGTCCTCGAAATAAAATCAGTTTATAATAAAAAATAAATGGAAACTCTAACCACTATAGCGCCCACTTTTGACGTAAACGAAATCAGGAAATCTTTCCCGGTTTTGGAACGCGAAGTAAACAATCAATTATTGGTTTATTTAGATAATGCGGCCACTTCTCAAAAGCCGCAAGTGGTAATTGACGCGCTGAATTATTATTATTCTAATTACAACGCCAATATTCACCGCGGCATTCATACGCTTGCCGAAGAGGCCACAGCCGCGTTTGAGGCCACAAGAAAAAGTGTTCAGAAATTTATTAATGCACCATCTTCGGAAGAAATAATTTTTACAAGAGGCACTACAGAAGGAATTAACCTGGTGGCTTATACATGGGGCAGAAAAAATATTCATGAAGGCGATGAAATAATTGTTTCAACCATGGAACATCATTCCAATATTGTTCCGTGGCAAATTTTGTGTGATGAAAAAAAAGCGGTTTTAAAAGTAATTCCGATAAACGATGATGGGGAATTGCTGATGGAGGAATATAAAAAATTGCTTTCTGAAAAAACAAAACTCGTTTCAATCGCTCATGCATCAAATGCTTTGGGAACCATCAACCCGGTAAAAGAAATTATAGACGAAGCGCATAAAACGGGCGCAGTGGTTTTGGTGGATGGCGCACAATCTACCGTGCATTTGGATATTGATGTGCAGAAAATGGATTGCGACTTTTTTGCTTTCTCGGGGCATAAAGTGTATGGCCCAACCGGCGCCGGAGCGCTTTATGGCAAGAAAAAGATTTTGGAAGAAATGCCTGTATTTATGGGCGGTGGCGAAATGATTAAAGAAGTGACTTTTGAAAAAACAACTTATAATGAACTGCCTTATAAATACGAAGCAGGCACACCCAATATCGCAGATACTATTGCCTTAAAAGTGGCGCTCGATTTTGTGACAGAGCTTGGAAAAAATATTATCAGGAATCATGAAAATGATTTGTTGAAATATGCATCAGAACAAATGAACCTGATTGATGGATTGCGGATAATCGGTACGGCAACAAATAAAGTAAGTCTTATTTCTTTTGTAATAAAAAATATTCATCCGCAGGATATCGGCGTGTTGTTAGATAACCAGGGAATCGCTGTAAGAACCGGCCACCACTGCACGGAGCCCTTGATGAAACGCTTTGGAATTCCGGGAACGGTCCGCGCTTCGTTTGCCATGTACAATACAAAACAAGAAGTGGACAGATTGACCGGCGCTTTAAAAAAGGCAATAAAAATGCTCGCCTGATGATAAAAATGAACACAAGCATAAAAGAAAGAGAGGAAGAAATAATAGAAGAATTTTCTTTGTTTGACAGTTGGGAGGAAAAATATGAATACATCATTGACCTTGGCAAAAAGCTGGAGCCTTTAGACGAAAAATATAAAATCCCGGAGAATATTATCAAAGGTTGCCAGTCGACGGTTTGGCTTACTTCTGAATTCAAAGATGGAAAAGTTTTTTATAAAGCGGATAGTGATGCGGTGATTGTAAAAGGATTAATCAGCATGTTGATAAAAGTGTTATCAGATAACACGCCAGATGAGATTCTAAATGCGAAACTGGATTTTATCAATGAGATTGGGATGATGACGCACCTTGCTCAAACCCGCTCCAATGGCCTGTTATCGATGATTAAACAAATTAAGCATTACGCTTTGGCTTATAAATCCATTAGCGCAATTTAAAATAATAAGATTATGGAAGCAGAAGAATTAAAAGAGAAAGTAATAGAGGCATTACACGAAATTTATGACCCTGAAATTCCTGTGGATATTTACGAACTGGGCCTCATTTATGAAGTAGAAATTTTACCCATCAATAATGTGCAGATCGTAATGACGCTCACGGCGCCAAGCTGCCCGTCGGCGCAGGAACTCCCGGTAGAAGTGGAAGATAAAGTGCGGGCCATTGAAGGCGTGAATGACGTAAATGTTTCGGTTGTATGGGACCCACCGTGGGACAGAAGCATGATGAGCGAAGTAGCTATGCTGGAATTAGGGTTTATGTAGAGGGTTGAAGAGTTGAGGGTTAGAGGTTTTAATACGTGAATAGGCCATGCTTTTTGCCTTTAGTCTTTAGTTTTTAGTTTCTGCTTTTTAAAATTATTTCATCATGAAAATCACATCACAGGAAGAATACGGTTTACGGATATTGCTGCGCATTGCACGATGCCATGACGAAGATAGCATGAGCATACAGGCTTTGAGCGTGGCCGAAGGCTTGTCGCCGGCTTATACGGCCAAACTGACCAGGCTATTGCGCCAGGCTGGTTTTATTAACAGCACGCCGGGAAATATCGGCGGATATATTTTAGCAAAACCCGCAACGGAAATTAATATAAACGAAGTTTTAAAAACATTAGGCGGCTCTTTATACTCCAAGGATTTTTGCAGTGATTTCACCGGCGCCAGCAGGCTTTGTACTAATTCTGTTGATTGTTCGGTGCGTTCGCTTTGGCAAATGGTCCAATACTCTGTTGATCAATTACTGGATAAAATTCAACTAAGCGACCTGATAGGAAATGAGAAACAATCCGATAATCTGCTTAACATGCTTTTAATAAAACATCAATATAAACAAAGAGAATTAGCCGATTAATGCAGTTAGTAAAAACGTCTTTACTTTTCTATGGTGACCGGTGTTCCAACGGGGATATAACTATATAAATCCGCAGCTTCAGAATACTTTAAAGAAACGCAGCCATCAGTCCAGTTCTGATAATAATCTACAGTCCATTCCTCCTGCGGCCTTGTGGCATGGATAGCAATCCCGCCGCCGATTTTAGCATTTTCCGGGATTATTCCTTCCTCTTTTCTTTCATCAAATTTCTTATAGCTTTCAGGATTGGGATAATTTAATAAAAGTTCGTATTTCCATTTGGAGTTGTTCCGTTTGAGAATCACTTTAAAATTCCCTTCGGGGGTTCGCTTGTCGCCAGCCATATATTTATCACGCAAGTCATTACTGCCAAAAACACAAGGATAAGTAGCATACCACCCCTTGTCATCATACACGCGCAGTTCATACTTCTTTTTGGAAATAATAATGTAATAAGGATTTGCCGCAGATTCACTTTTAGCTAATTTTCTAAAATAAGAATCTCTTTTATTTGTTCGTTTACCAGGCGCTATAGCAACAGCTATGATTAAAAACAGGAAAAATAAAGCAATATATTTTAGCGATGTTTTCATTTTTTGAGCGGGTGCTGCAATCTAAAAAAATCCAGAATGGGTACAAAATTCAGAATCGTTCAGACTGGCGATTTAACGTTTATTTGATGGCCTTGTTCCAGGGAAGTTTAACAACAGAATGTTAATCCCATTGGGCCTCTTCAATTTTTCGTTGCTTATCCACTCTTTTGCTGATTACGATGCTTATTTCATACAAAATAATAAGAGGTACTGCCACGATGGTTTGGCTGGTCCAGTCCGGAGAGGGCGTAATAACGGCAGCTACAATGAGGATAACCACATAAGCATATTTGCGGTATTCTTTTAAAAACGCGGGGGTAATAAGTCCCAATTTGGAAAGCACAAAAGCCAGAACAGGTAATTCGAAAGCTATTCCGCATCCCAAAATAAGAGAGGTGAGCGTGTCAATATAATCATCAAGCGTAGGCATATATTTATACACCCCAAGATGCCCTAATTGAAAATTAGCCAGGAAATTAAAGGTAAATGGAGCCAGCAGAAAATAGCCAAATGCGGCACCCGTAAAAAAACAAAGAGAAACCCAGCCAATGCTGCCGGTTGCATATTTAATTTCTTTCGCAGAAAGGGCAGGTTTTACAAACCTCCAAACTTCCCAAATGAGGTAAGGAAAAGCAATAACAATAGCGCCGATAAAAGAAATGCTTATTGCAGACATGAACGGGCCACTTACTGTGTTTCCCTGGAGCTGAATATCAATGGGCGGCATACAAAGCGAATCGCCAAGATGCAGGTAATGACTCAGACGGCAAAGGCCAGTGTAGGAAATAAAGTCTTTTTTTGCGGGAGCAAAAATTATATTATCAAAAATCCAGTCAACATAAATAAAAACAAACACCGCCACAACAATAAGCACTATTGCCGACCTGAAAAGATGCCAGCGCAATACTTCCAGGTGATCCATAAAACTCATCTCGGCGCCAGACGAACCCTCCATATCTTTTCCCCTTATCTTTTTAAAAAAGGCTTTTCTTTCTGATGTTGTATTGCTCAATTTATCTTAGTCATTTATGCAAATATAATAGTACGAATTTATTTACCGAATGGATTAGAAAAGTATAATTGTTATTATTTGCAAAAAGACTTTCAGGCCTCAATGCATCGAGGAAGATAAGTCAACTTTTTTGTTTTTTCTTTCTTTTATTAAAAGAATAAAAGGTACGCAAATCAAAAACAAAATGCCGATATAAAGGAAAACATCCATATAAGACAAAACCATTGCCTGCCGGGTCACTGAAAAATCCAATGCTTTGTAAGCGGAGCTGAGCGCCACATCCGGCGTCATTCCCTTACTTTCAAATCCGTGCTGCATCATCGCAATATGATTCTGAAGCACAGGGCTGCTTGTCCGCAGATTATCAATTAAATCCATACGGTGAGTCATATTGGTCCGCGCAATGAACGTGGTAATCACGGCCACGCCGAATGAACCTCCCAATTGCCGCATCATCCCTGTGAAGGCCGCCCCCTGCCCTATCTGTTGCCCGTAAAGGGTAGAAAGCGCAAGCGTGGTAATCGGTATGAATAACAGGCTAAGGCCAAAGCCCCTAAGAATCAACAACCACCAAAAAGCATCGGCGGGCGTATCAGGTGTCAGGATTTTGTATCCCCACAAACTGTAAATAAAAAAAACGATTAACCCGCCTGCGACAAGATATTGCTGTTTCACGCCCCGTTGCAGAAGTTTTCCTATAATAGGCATCATAAAAGCGGTAGCAATTCCCGAAGGAATAAACAGGAGGCCCGCGTCTTCAGCCGTCCAGCCAAGTGTAGATTGAGTATATAGCGGAATGATAAAGGTAGAGCCGTACAAACCAAAGCCAAGAATGAACGAAAGCACTGTTCCTATTCGCAGGTTTCCATTCTTAAGCACCCTCAGTTCTACTATCGGGTTTTTATAAGTCAGTTCCCTCCAGATAAAAAAGAAAAATCCAAAAATTGCAAGCACCGTGAGTAGAATAATAGTATTACTGCTGAACCAATCATCATCGTGGCCTTTTTCCAATACATATTGCAGCGACCCGACAGCAACCGCCAGTAAAATAATACCAATAAAATCAATATGTCTCCTCGACGTTTTTTCCTGGAATTTCGGGCTTCTTACAAATTGTAATGTCAATAAGGTAGCAACTATTCCGATAGGAATATTAATATAAAAAATATAAGGCCAGCTAAAATGGTCCACAATATATCCTCCCAATGGCGGCCCTAAAGTTGGACCGATAATCACACCTAATCCATAAATGGCCTGAGACATCCCTCGTTTTTCAATCGGGTAACTTTCAGTGATAATCGTTTGGGAAGTAACCAACAATGCGCCGCCTCCAAGCCCCTGGCAAAAACGGAAAATCACCAGCTCCCATATTCCGGTAGCATTGCCACATAAAAATGAAAAGGTGGTAAAAATCATAATGGAAGCCGCAAAATAATTTCTGCGTCCAAACTGTTGTGAAAGCCAGCTTGTCATAGGCACTACAATCACATTTCCGATAGCATAGGCAGTAACTACCCATCCTATTTCAGTTAATGTAGCGCCGAGATTTCCTTTCATGTCAGTGAGCGCCACATTCACAATGGTGGTGTCCACTATTTCGAGCAAGGCTGCGATTATAGCCGTTATCGTTACTATAACCCGCCTTGACCCATATTCTACCAGAGAATTATCCTGTTGCATCATGTATCCGGAAAAGCTTTAATAATTTTTATTGAAGATGTACATCTACATTCACGTTCATCCCCGGCCTTAGCCTTTTCAATAAGGAATCTGAAGGATTGGTAAATTCTATTTTCACCGGTAGGCGCTGCACTACTTTCACGAAATTCCCGGTAGCGTTATCCGGAGGTAACAGAGAAAATTTAGCGCCAGTTGCAGGAGAAAATGAGGAAAGCACCGCATCGAAATCATGATCAGGAAATGCATCCGCATGAACTACTACCTTTTGGCCGACAGCCATTTTTCTTAATTGAGTTTCTTTAAAATTGGCAACCACCCATTCTTTTTCACTGTGTACAATGTTGAAAGTAGATTGCCCCATTTGCAACAATTGCCCCGGGACTACATCCACCCTGGAAACCCTTCCGTCTGCGGGAGCAGTGATTACCGTATAAGACAATTTCAGTTTGGCACTTTCCACTTCTACCTCGCGCTGTTTTACCATAGATTCTGACACCCCCACTGATACAGCGGTAGCTTGTGTTTGTGACGTCGCCACTCCTGTCTGTGAACTTGCCTGCTTTTTTTGTTGTTCCAGGATATCTAATTGCCTTTCGGCTAATTCTTTTGCCGCCTGTGCCTGTTCAAATTGTTGTTCAGTAATAGAATGATCCTTTATAAGATTCTGATAGCGGGCAAAATCCTGTGAAGCACGTGTAAGGTTAACTTTGGCGGCAGCTATCTGTGCATCCACAGTAGCCACGCCCACTTTAGATGATGCAATTCCCGAACGCACAGCGGCTGTATTAGCTTTGCTTGACGCTACATTGCTTTTAGCTGTAGCCAGCGCAGCTTCGGCCTGGTCCAGTTGAATTTGATAATCTCTCCCATCCAGGATAATAAGCGTATCGCCTTTTTTTACTAACTGGTTGTCTTTAACCCGAACTTCTTCCACGTAGCCGGAAACCCGCGGAATCACCGGTATGATATCAGCTTCTACCTGCGCATCATCAGTTTCTTCGTGATGTTTTGCGTGAATATATTTTGAAATACCAAACCATCCTCCACCCAAAATCATAACGATGAGTATTATTAGAAATACTTTGCTTCTTTTTTTAGGCTGGACTACCACCTCTTCGTTTTCATTGTTTTCTTCGTTGTTTGAAGGAAAATCTTCTTTTTCTGCTTGCATAATAATTGCCGCTTTAGTTTATTGATTATTCGTTAAGGTTCCTGTTGTTTCTAAAAGTTTGCTGTAAGCCAGCAGCACATCTGCTTTTGCGACAGCAAGATTTATTTTTGATTGCAGTAATGCAACATTGGCATCCAGCAATTCGGTAGTATTCACCAGGTTGTTATCATATTTGTTTTTTGTAATCCTGTAATTTTCTGTGGCCTGCATTACTGCATTTTCATACACCTGTGTTTTCTTTTGACTCAATAAAAAATCTTCAAAAGATTCATTTACCTGCAACTTCACCTGGTCGTCCAATTCCGCCAGGTTCGCCAATAATTCCGTTTCACGCGATTTTGCTTCTGCAATTTTTGATTTGGTTTTCCAAAGAGAAGAAATACTATATTTTAATCCCACTCCTATATTCGCTGCATTCGTTACTGTAATAAGATGCGGGATGTCGGCAGCAATATATCCACCAGACAAGCCAATGGAAGGATACAAATCAGATTTTGCCAGTGAAATTGCAGTATGTGCAGCCTTTGTCCTGAATGCAAGCGCCATAATATCTTTCCTGTTTTGCAACGCGTTTTGTTCATATTCATCAATGGTCTTTATCGAAATTTTTTTATCAAAACCGGTAGAGTCTACATTCAATTGTGAAGACTCAGGATAGCCGAGCATAAGATTCATGTTGACGGTAGCTGTTTTCAAATTGCTTTGTGCATCCAGTAAAGACAATTCAACATTGGAAGTATGCAATTCGGATTTTAATAAATCGTTCCTGGCAAGTAAACCATTCTCCTCAAGGCGGCTGAATACAGAATCCTGTTCGCGCGACTGGCGCAAATTTTCTTTTACAACTTCAACGGTTACGGCAGCTTTATAAAGGTTTACATACGCATTAATTGCATTAAGAATCACCGCTTCTTTGTCGTGCGCTGCATCCAGCATGGTTGCCTGTTGCAGGTATTTTGCAGATTCTATTCCATACCGGATTTTTCCGCCGGCATACAAAGGCAATGACACATTTAAAATACCGTACATTGCCTGGTGAACGGATGGTATCGATTTTTTTGAACCACTTGAATCGGAATTTCCGCCAGATGCATTTGTTTTCAAATTAATATTTGGATTAGCCAGGTATACATAAGAACCGGATACATCGGCGTTGGGAAGTTTATTTTCAAAAGCCTGCTTCAGCTGCGCAGATGCCTGCTCATTCCGTGCCATGGCGGCTTTCAGCAGGTGACTGTTTTTTACAGCCAGATCGATAGTCTCCTGTAAGCTTAATGTTTTTATATCCTGGGATTTTGAAATGAAAGGCGATAATGCAAAAGCCAAAAAAATAACGGCCACAATCATAAATGAAGGCTTCGGAGATTTTGTGTTTATATAGTTGATGCTCATTTTCTTTTTAAAAATATTTTTTTACTTTTCAACAAATGCGAGCGCATCAATTGTTTAAGGTGCGCACTTAATCGTTTTTTTAAATGTTTCTTTTGAATAGGGGTAAAGCCTTCTTTTTTGCCTAGTATTTTGCGGCAAATAATGTCTGAATTCAACAAATAATGAATCGTACCGGTAACGGTGGTAATCGTCAATTCGATATCTACGTTTTTAAATTCACCACTCTTGATTCCCTCTCTTATGATGGCCTTCACCGGAATTATATTTTTCAGAATAATATCGCTGATGGCATCTCTTAGCTGAGGCCGGTGGTCAAGCGACAATTCGCGGTGAAGGATGTGATTGAATTCAGTATTGGATAATTTCTTTTCAATGGTCTGGTCAATTACTGCATCCACTTTTTCGATGGCTGAAAGATTTTTATTATGAATTAAATCAGACAAAAAACCTGTCAAAAACATAGCGCGATATTCCACCACACTTTTAAACAGATTTTCTTTAGAAGTAAAATAATAATTAATCATCGCCACATTTACTCCTGCATCAGAAGCGATTTCCCTGACAGATGTCCCTTCAAAGCCCTTGGTGCTAAAGAGCTTGAGTGCGGATTGTATGATAGTTTCTTTTTTGGTCATTTTAAAAAAAAGAGTGCGAAATTAAACACTCGTTTAAAACTAAACAAATGTTTAATAAAATTTTTTGTTTTTTTTCTTCCCAAATTTTGTCTATGGCGCATAGCTAAAGCGCTATTTTTTTACACGAACATGACTTTAACTGGCGCCTCATAAAGCAATTAATTAAAATGGAAGCGACAGTAAACCAACTTTTACCGCGCATTTTTATTCCGGAATAACAGGCATCGAACTTAGATGCAACTGAATTTAATATTTAAATTGCAGCAGGGCGAAACAACACAAATGGCTTGGCTGGCAGGCGCGCGAACGCATACTTGATTATTTGGATGAAGCCTTGTCAGACAAATCAATCATTTTGAAAGCATTTGCTTACGACCTTGACGAACCGGAAATATCCACAAGGCTTCTCAAATTTGCTTCGGAAAAAAGATTGAAAATTATTTTGGATGATGCTGGCAAACATGGTAAATCAGCATCTATGGAAGCAGCTTTTGAGAAAAAATTCGGGCAATCGGGAGCCGATAATAATGATATTGAAAGAGGCCATTTTCTTGCATTAGCTCATTCAAAAGTTTTTATCCAGGTGAAGAAGAATAAAGCAATTAAAGTGCTGACAGGTGCGGCAAATTTCTCAACGAATGGCTTATACGTGAACAGTAACCATGTGCTCATCATTAATCACAAAAACATTGCGCAATTCTACAGCAGCGTATTTGACGCGTCTTTTGGTAATACGTTCATGAACGATTTTAAAGTCTCAAAATGTAGTACACCGAACAACCCGTTCAGTGAAAAATCAGTTGGTGAAATGAATATCACATTTGCACCACATTCCAGGAATGACGCAAAAGAAATTTTTGATCGCATCAGCGGCCGGATTTTAAAAGGAGGAAACACCGATGTGCTTTTCGCCGTCATGCAGGATACTAGCCCAGTTCCACCCTGGATGCGATTCAGCAGCAGGTAAAAAACGATAAAATTTTTACCTACGGAATTACCGATACTGTTTACCGCCTTTCTCTTTTAAAGCTCCTGCAACTCGACCAAATTTTTGCCTACATTCAATTTATATTCGATGCCTATTTTAACAGCAAAGTTTTGTTTTTCATGGCTGATGGGAAAATCAAAACAAACCGGATATTTATAATCTTTTACCAAATCTTTTATCGCCTCTTGTACAGTTTGACCAAACGGCAAAGTAGTGTCTTTCATGTCAGAAAAACCGCCGATCATCAATCCTTTCAAGCTTTCCAGTTTACCACTGCGTTTTAGCTGGTACATCATGCGATCCACTGCATAAATGTATTCACCTACTTCTTCAATAAAAAGAATTTTATTTTTCGTTTGGATGTCTGATGGAGTACCAATTACGTTTACAAGAAGCGATAAATTACCACCCACCAAAATGCCTTTTGCTTTTCCCGGCTGATCCAAAATATTTCCTGTTGTTTTATAATCTGCCTTTTTGCCCAAAAGGGCCTCATGCAGGCTTTGAATATATTCATTTTCGAACCCGCCGTCGTTAAATGCCGCCGCCATAGGGCCATGCATGGATGCAATTTTATAATTTGAAAAAAGGTGGCAATGCAACACCGTAATATCGCTGAAGCCTATCACCCATTTGGGGCGTTTTACAAATTTTGAAAAATCAAGCTTATCAATAATCCTGCTTGTGCCATAACCGCCCCGGCCACACAAAATGGCATCGATATTTTCATCATCCAGCATTTGCTGAAGATCATCGCACCGCTCCTCATCAGTGCCCGAAAAATAATGAAACTGATTACCTAATGTTTTTCCAGGAACCACATTAAACCCCCATGCTTTAAGGGTTTCGATGCAGGCCAGCGCTTTTTCAAAAGGCATAAATCCGGCGGGACAAACTATTCCAATCGTATCGCCCGGATTTAAATAAGGTGGTATTGTAACCATAATAACAATCTAACAATTTAACCGTCAACCGACACATTCCAGTATTGTCCCTGTATCAGACACTACCAATTTGTGTTTCATGCCGCATTTCAATGCATAATTTTCTTTTACATGCCCTACCGGAAAATCAAAGCAAACAGGATAGTGAGGGCCTATTTTTTCTATAACCATTTCCCACAATGATTTGCCAAACTCCTCTCCCGGATCGTCAGGCTTCATCCTGAACTGCCCTATTATTAAGCCTTTCAAATGATCTAATTTTTTACTTCTCTTCAAATTCCATAACATGCCGTCAATTTTGTATGGATATTCTCCAACATCTTCAATAAATAATATTTTTCCATCCGTTTTTAAATCAGAAACACTTCCATCCAGCAGTTCGATAACCGACAAATTGCCGCCCACCAAAATGCCGGTTGCTTCGCCAAAACGGTTTTCAAAATTTACCGGCCGTTCATATTTCATTTTTTCTCCTGTAAAGCATTGCCTGATGGAATCTATGGAATCGGTTTGAGTTTGCTCCGCGGTGGCAAAGTCTGACGGAAAACTGTTACACATTTTTGAATGAATAGTGGGTATCCCGAATTTTCGCTGAATGTGGCAATGAAAAACGGTAGCGTCACTAAAGCCGATAATCCATTTTGGATGTTTTGCAAAATTTCTAAAATTAATTTTGTCGATAATGCGGATAGCGCCATATCCACCGCGGCCAAGCATGATGGCCTTGATGAAAGGATCGTCGATCATTTTTTGAAAACCGGCTGCTCTTTCATCGTCAGTTCCGGCAAAAGTAAAATCCTTTGCGCCTACCGTATTATCAGTGATTACATTGAAGCCCCATTCTTCCATTTTGTTTATCGCAGGCAGGCATTCTTCCATGCTGATATAGCCGGACGGGCAGGTGATGCCGATTACATCGCCCTTTTTTAAATAGGGCGGTATTTTATTTGGCGCAAGCGACTGATTGAACCCAGGCGCTTTTGGGAAAGCAGCAGAGATGGTAGCCAGGGGAATAACAGATGTGAGAAAATCCTTTCGTTTCATACTAATGCGTGTCAAATGTATTAAATGGAAAATTATCCGCCGCTTGAATATAAATCGCCTTTATTAAATTACATTTTAAAAGTAAAAACGATTGATAGTAAAAGAACTTTTATTTACTTTTTTTATTTTATCCTCACCACCTGCCAAAATTTAAATATCAACAAGAAAAAATATTTTTTATTATTTGAATACATTCTCTAATTTTAAGTATCTTTTGAGATAAACAACGTATTGCATTTAATTTTTTTTTATTCCGCTTTGTTAAAAAACCTAAGTCCAAAAAACGATTGAAAAACTTTTTTTGATCAGCAAACAAACATTTTTCTACTCAATTAAAAATTAAAATTTATGAGAAAATTGCAAAAATTATGGTTCATTCCATGTCTTTTCCTCTCGCTTTTTTCTGTAGCTCAAACCCGCGAAATACGGGGAACGGTGACTTCAGAAAAAGGCCCAGTGGTAGGCGCTTCAGTGATTGTAAGCGGAGAAACCACAGGTACATCCACCAACAACGATGGCAATTTTTCGCTGAGAATTCCATCCGGCAAGGCCTCCCTCGTAGTCAGTTCTGTCGGGTACGCTACCAAACAGGTTGCTGTAAGTGGTAACGAGTCTCAAATTAATATTACACTGGAAGAATCAAAATCCGAATTGCAGGAAGTAGTGGTAACTGCCCTTGGTATCAAAAGGGAAAAGAAATCCCTCACTTATGCAACGCAACAAATAGATGGCGATGAGATTACTAAAGCCGGTAATACCAACTTTATGAACGCACTTAGTGGAAAGGTCGCGGGCGTAAATATTTCAGTAAGTAATTCAGGCGCCGGAGGTTCAACCAAAGCCGTATTGAGAGGTAATAAATCATTAAACGGCACCAGTGAGGCGCTGTATGTTATTGACGGTGTACCGATGGTAAACAATAAGGGTGGTCAACCAGGCTCTTACGGTGGAACTGACGGTGGCGACGGTCTTTCTGCAATAAATCCGGCTGACATAGAAAGCGTTAACATATTAAGAGGTGCCAGCGCTGCTATACTTTATGGTAGCCAGGGTGCAAACGGCGTTGTATTAATTACAACCAAAAAAGGCAGAGCCGGAAAAGTGGCGATTGACTTTAGCAGTACCAATGCGTTTGATCAGGTATCAGGACTTCCCGATTTTCAGTACAGGTATGGCACTGTAGGAGGCGATTACAGTTGGACACCGGTTCCCGCAAATACACCGGGTACAGATCTTATCAATATTTCAAAATCACCGGTTCAGAATGTTCAATCAAATAATTATCAGAAAGGATATATTAAAGATTTCTTCCGGACAGGGTTTACCACTACTAATTCTTTGGCTATTTCAGGCGGCAACGACAAGACCACAGCCTATTTTTCTTATGCTAATACTTCAGCTAAAGGTGTATTGCCAACCAATACTTACAGCCGTAATCAGTTCTCATTTAACCAGTCTACGAAATTACTGAACGATAAAGTTACCATCTCTTCCAACGTGATGTTTTCTTCAGAGAAATCTAAAAATCGCCCCGGTGCCGGATATTATAATAACCCGCTAACAGGTTTGTATTTATTCGCCCGCGACAGGGATTTTAAAAGTTACAAAGAAAACTATGCAACCTTTGACACGGCGCGCAATATGCCAAAGATGAACTGGTATTCTACGGAAGAAAAACAAAACAACCCTTTCTGGGAATTGAACCAGGATTCAAAATTGCAAACGTCCAACAGGGTGATTGCTGATTTAAAAGTAGTTTATCAAATTACCGAAGGTTTGAGTTTCCAGGTAAGAGGAAATGTAGATTATAACGAGGTAGTAAGAGATAATCGCTATGCAGCAGATGGAAATTCAGTAAGTGTGAGCCCTAATGGGACATGGTCATATACGCGGTATACAGACAAAGCCCTGTATGCTGACGGTATATTAACTTATAATAAGAATTTCGGAAAATTCAGCCTGAACGGATTAGCCGGTGTCAGCTATCAGAAATATAATTTTAATGATGGCATGAATGTCGGAAATGGAACCACTGCGTTACGTTACCCGAATTTTTTCAGTTTTTCAAATATGCCCGCTAACGTAATTTTCAACAAAACGATTAATCGTTCCATTAAGGAAGGAGCATTTGGCGATATTACATTGGGATTTAAAGACATGCTGTTTTTGGATGTAGCTGCGCGGAATGATTGGGCATCAACCCTGGCACTTACTGGTAACCAATCTTATCTGTATCCATCAGCAGGCTTGTCTGCCGTTATTAGCCAAATGGTGACACTTCCACAGGCAATTTCATATTTCAAGGTAAGAGCTTCCGTGTCTCAAACGGCAAATGAAGTTCCTTTCAACGTGGTAAATCCTCAAAATTCAATTGGAACAGGAGGTGTAATAGTACGCAATACACAGGTACCTTTCACCAATTTGAAACCGGAAAAGATCGTAGCAAGCGAATACGGTACTGACATAAGATTCCTTGATGGAAGAATAGGGATCAACTTTACTGTTTACAAAGATGTAAGCACTAATCAGTTCCTTTCACTCGCCGCACCTTCAGGCTCAGGATATACAACCTATTTTGTGAATGCAGGTAAAATTGTGAACAATGGGTTTGAATTCGTTCTAAATCTTGAACCCATAAGAAGGGACGATTTTACCTGGAATGTTGCGTTCAACGGTTCGACAAATAAAAATAAGATTGTTGAGTTGATTAAAGAAAATCCAAACTATGTAGTTGGCGGCCAGGACGAAGGATTTGATTCAAGAATAATGGCGGGCGGCTCTTTTAATGATTTGTGGATTTATAAATTCGCAAGAAATGATGCCGGCCAAATCATACTGGACCCCGTGACCGCACGACCAACCAAGGCAACCGATGAAGCAAAAGTGGGTAACGTAAATCCTGATTTCTTATTAGGATGGAATAACAACCTTACCTACCACAACTTTTTTGCCAGCGTATTGGTGGATGCCAAATTTGGGGGAGTGGCGTTTTCAAAAACTGAAGCGTTTTTAGATGCTTACGGAGTTAGTGAAAGAACTGCTGCGGCCAGAGACAAGGGATATGTTCCAATTAATGCAATTATGGGCACCACTGCTGTAACCAGCATCGACCCATATA
Organism: Ginsengibacter sp.; assembly: GCA_051954975.1. Taxonomy (GTDB): domain Bacteria; phylum Bacteroidota; class Bacteroidia; order Chitinophagales; family Chitinophagaceae; genus Ginsengibacter. The sequence goes on from JBQCHE010000008.1 coordinate 462,929, forward strand.
CCTATTATCAGACAGTGGGCGACAGGAACAGTATCATGGAACCTTATGTTTTCTCAAGAACCAATATCAGGTTGGCTCAATTGGTAATTGGCTACACATTCAGGCCGAAAAACTCAAATCCTCTTATCAAGGACGCATCAGTTTCATTAATAGGAAGGAATTTATTCTTCTTCTACAAAAAAGCCCCGTTTGATCCTGAGCAGGCAATGAGCACCAGCAATTCAATGCAATCTAATGATGTGTTTTCCATGCCTGCCACCAGAACGATGGGATTTAATGTAAAGCTCACTTTCTAAAATTTTTAAAATTATAATATGAAACAAATAATTATAGCATTACTAACGGTTACAATTCTTGGATCGTGTACCAAAGATTTTGTAACTACCAATCAGAATCCGAACCAAATCTCTGATGAGTTACTAAAGCAGGATTTCAACCTGGTGGGATCTCCAGTTGCAGGCATGTTATACAATCTTAACGGTGGCCAGATTGAAGAAGATTTGTGCCAGGATTCATGGATGGGATATATGAATACAGGAACCCCTTTCGTGGGTAACATTAACAATACCACGTATTACATTCGCTGGAATTCTTACTGGGGAAGAGTATACGGAAGTATAATGTCGCCAGCAAAACAGGTAATCAGGCTGGCAGATGAAAACAACCTGCCAATGTTTGCCACTTGGGCCAAGTTGATAAAAATTCTCGCCATTTCTAAGTTAACTGCCATTTACGGACCGGTTATTTATACCAATTATGGCAGCACGGATGCCACCATTTTATATGATAAAGAATCTGATTTGTATCCTCTTTTCTTTAAGCAATTAGATTCTATTCAATCAACATTTGCGTCAAACACCGCTTATACAGGATTTACTAAATTTGATCCCAGCTATAACGGCAGCATTGCAGAATGGATGAAACTGGTAAATTCCCTGAGGTTACGATTAGCCATGCGGCTTACAAAAGTGGACCCCGATATGGCAAAAACTGAAGGAGAAAAAGCGTTGAATGATCCTGCGGGATTAATAACCACCAATAAAGACAATTTCATCAATTCTTTGTTAGGAAATATATTGCCCATGGCGCAAATTTGTTTTCAATGGGATGACACCCGGATGGGAGGCGTTTTTGAAACCTTTCTTGGCGGCTTAAAAGATCCACGTGTTTCATCATTTTTTTCTCCGGTGTCAGATATGACCCTGGTTTCAGATCATTCAGATTTCCCCTATAAAGGAATTCGCAATGGGGCCTATATTGACACCAAAGCAGATCATATTCCTTTTTCTAAAATCAATCCCAATTTCAACGACCCTCCAAATGGAGGAAATACTACTACACGCAGGGATTTCACGGCTGCTGAAGTAGCATTTTTAAAGGCGGAAGCAGCCCTGAGAGGATGGAATGGCGCAGGCGATGCGAAAGAGAATTATGAAAATGGCGTTAAGCTTTCCTTTGCTGATTGGGGCGCTGGCGGTGTAGATGCTTATTTGGCCGACAATACAAGTAAACCCTACAGTAAATATGTGGATCCGGTTGACCCGCGTAATAATTTTACAAGTTTGTCAACAATTACCGTTGCATGGAATGATGCCGATTCAAGAGAACTAAAGCTGGAAAAGATCATGACCCAAAAATGGATCAATAATTTTACCAACACGCTGGAATCATGGGTTGATTTCAGAAGAACCGGCTATCCAAAAATTCCACATGTGGCAAAAAATGACAGCAGCCCCGATTGGGGAGTTATCCCGGCAGACCAATGGATTAAAAGAATGCCGTTCCCCAATGCCGAAAGAACCGGTAATGCAGATGGTGTGGCCGATGCCGTTTCCAAAATGGGTGCAGGTGCAAAAGATGATATTGCTACCCGCTTATGGTGGGATACCGGAAATCCGTCCAATTTTTAGCTTTCATTATTTAGTTGATACAGCTTTTAGAGAAATAAAATCCCGGGAATTAAATTTTTCGGGATTTTATTTTTTTCATTTACTTTAATAGCAATTTTTTATTAACAGATCGGTTAGTTACAGCAGTTTTTGGGATATAACTCAGTAAAGCCAATTTAATTGAAGATTTTTATTTTCTCTTTAAAGAGTGACTGTGAAAAATTGTACATTGGTGTAAATTTAATATACCCCAGACATGGCCGAAGCAAACCTCAACACACGGTTTGAAGCTTTTTGCGACGGCGTATTTGCAATTGCTATTACACTGTTGATAATTGATATTAAAATTCCACGAACAGCCGAAATAAACACTACATCTGATTTGTGGCGTGCAATTTCCCATCTTATTCCTTCTCTTTTTGCATTTTGTTTAAGTTTCGTTGTTATCTTAATTACCTGGGTCAATCATCATAACGGCTCAAAGCTGCTGGAAAAAATAAGCAGTTCATTTCTTTATGCAAATGGATTTTTATTGTTAACAGTGGTAATTATTCCTTTTCCCACTTCTTTGCTCGGAGAATATATTTTAACAGATCATGCAGCACCGGCTGTCATTCTTTATGATGGTGTTTTGGCCCTGCAGGCAATCGGTTGGATTTTGCTATCTAAAGCGGCTTTAAAAGATCATTTGGGCAAAGACGAAAAAGCGAATAGAGAAATAAAAAGAAATGGCAAGTTTGGATATTTTGCTTTCGCGCTTTACGCTCTTTGTTCTATTCTCGCTACCTGGTTTCCTTTGGCAATTGCATCATTTACCACTCTTACATGGGTTTTTTGGCTAATAGCCGGAATAAATATAAAAAGGTAAAGATAACCTTTCATCTTCTGCTCCCTCTCTTCTGACACCTTACTGCTTTTGTTTCTTTGGGCAATGAGTGCTTTGCGGTATTTTTGCAAATCCAATTTGGAAAAATATGAAAGAATTTAAGAGATACTTGTTGACGGCTGCATTACCTTATGCCAATGGACCTTTGCATATAGGGCACATCGCAGGATGCTATTTGCCTGGCGATGTCTATGCGAGGTATTTGAGGGCAAAAAAAATGGACATTAAATTTGTGTGCGGCACAGATGAGCACGGTGTTCCTATTACGATTCGTGCAATGAAAGAGAATGTTTCGCCACAAGAAGTAGTCGATAAATTTCATGCAATCATCAAAGATAGCTTCCTGCAGATGGGAATTTCTTTTGATATTTTTTCAAGAACCTCCAATGAAATTCATCATAAAACCGCCCAGGATTTTTTTCTTAACCTGTATGAAAAAGGCTTGTTTGAAGAAAGAGAAACTGAACAGTTTTTTGACGAAGAAAAACAAATGTTTCTGGCCGACAGATATATTATCGGCACCTGCCCTATTTGCGGAAACACAAATGCTTATGGCGACCAATGTGAAAAATGCGGCTCTTCTTTGAGCCCCGAGCAATTGATAAATCCGCGAAGTGTTTTAAGCAATGCCGTTCCGGTAAAAAGAACAACAAAGCATTGGTACTTCCCTTTGCAGGATTATGAAATTTTTTTACGCCAATGGATTCTTGAAGACCATAAAGACTGGAAGAACAATGTGTATGGGCAATGCAAAAGCTGGCTGGATAAGGGCTTGCAGCCAAGAGCCATGACGCGTGATAGCAATTGGGGCGTAAAAGTTCCGCTACGCGATGCGGAGGGAAAGGTATTGTATGTTTGGTTTGATGCGCCAATTGGCTACATTTCTGCTACAAAAGAACTGATTGATAACTGGAAAGACTATTGGTGCAATGAAGATACAAAGCTGGTGCACTTTATTGGCAAAGACAATATAGTTTTTCACTGCATCATTTTTCCTTCTATGCTGAAAGCACATGGAAACTTTGTTTTGCCCGAAAACGTGCCTGCTAATGAGTTCCTCAATATTGAAGGGCAAAAAGTTTCTACCAGCCGCAATTGGGCTGTATGGATAGACGAATATTTAAAAGATTTTCCCGGCCAGCAGGATGTACTTCGTTATGTGCTTTGTGCAAATGCGCCGGAAACAAAGGACAATGATTTTACCTGGAAAGATTTTCAGGACAGAAACAACAGTGAACTCGTTGCCATCTTCGGGAATTTCGTGAACCGCACATTTGTATTGATGCACAAGTTGTGTCATGGAAAAGTGCCCCCGGTCCACAACACGCTTCTCGATGAAGCGGACAGGAAAATCATTGACGAAATAAAACTTACCAAAAATAAAATTGAAGAATTATTAGAACAATTTAAATTTCGGGATGCGCTTTTTGAAGTGATTGACCTTGCAAGAAAGGGAAACAAATACATGCAGGATAAGCAACCGTGGATTGTTGCAAAACAGACGAATAATGAAGGAAACCTGACAACCGAAGCTCAGCAAAGTATTGATAATTGTATACACATTTGTTTACAATTGTGTGCTAATCTTGCGATTTTTATAAATCCATTTTTGCCTTTTACTGCTCAAAAAATGATTCACATGATGAAGGTGGTAGATAAAATGCTTGACTGGGAAAATGGAGGAAAGACGAGGCTTTTGAGCGTAGGATACAGTCTGCGCGCACCGGAACTTCTATTCAGAAAAATTGAGGATTCGGAAGTAAAAGCACAAGTCGCTAAATTGAATAACGGGTTGGAAGAAAGCAAAAAACAAATTGCCGGCGAAGTGCAGTCACATGCTGCAAGCAAGCCACAGGAGGTGCAAAGCGATAGCCAATTACCGGATACGAAAGATGGAAAATCAGAAATCGGGTTTGATGATTTTGCAAAAATCGATTTGAAAGTCGGCACCATACTCAATGCACAAAAGGTGAAAAAAGCAGATAAATTGTTGCAGTTGGAAATTGACCTCGGCTATGAAAAAAGAACAATTCTTTCCGGCATTGCCAAACATTTCTCACCTGAAGAAATTATTGGAAACCAGGTAGTAGTCGTCGCCAATCTTGCTCCCCGCAAGATGCGCGGTATTGAAAGCAACGGAATGATATTAATGGCTGAAGATGCGGATGGAAAGTTGCATTTTATAAAACCGGAAAATGTAATTGACAACGGCAGTGCAGTAAGTTAAGTGTCAATTTTCTTGAGAAAACAAAAAATCAGTTTATTTTCTGGTTTACTGTTGTATTTAACTAGCACGCCGTAATATGGTACCACTACAATTATTTTTCCTATCTGCCATTTTCTCACTTTATATTTCCATCCAGGCTTTTCCCTCTGAAAATAAATTTTAGTTATTTATTCTTTTACTGCTTTTATTTCATCGCGCGCGAAGGAAAGAGTAAAATATTTTGGCTTAAAAAAATAGTTTAATTTAGATTTAAAATAGTTGTTTAACTAACTAAATAATATGTTACACAAAAGAAATATTAAAAAAGTTGCCGTATTGGGAAGCGGCGTCATGGGAAGCAGAATTGCTTGTCTTTTTGCAGGAGTAGGCGTCCAGGTATCGTTGCTTGATATTGCTGCACCGGATAGCAAGGACGAAAAAAGCAAAAATAAGCTCGTAAACGATGCGTTGGCTGCTGCGGTAAAATCTTCTCCTTCTCCCCTATATTCCAAAGATGATTTACAAAAAATTACCACAGGCAATTTCGAAGATAATATGAAAGATATCGCCGAGTGCGATTGGATTATTGAGGTAGTGGTAGAAAGGCTGGATATTAAAAAACAGGTTTTTGACCAGGTGGAAAAATTCAGGAAGCCGGGCACATTAATTACATCAAACACTTCTGGCATTCCCATTCATTTAATGGCAGAAGGACGTAGTGAAGATTTTAAAAAACATTTTTGCGGAACTCATTTTTTCAATCCTCCGCGCTATTTGAGATTACTGGAAATTATTCCTACTGAGTTCACCGATAAAGAAGTCATAGATTTTTTGATGCATTACGGCGATGTATTTTTAGGAAAAACAACGGTGCTTTGCAAAGACACACCAGCCTTTATCGCCAACAGAATCGGCGTATTCAGCATCATGTCTATTTTTCACATAATGGACAAACTTGATTTGAGCATTGATGAAATTGAAGCGCTTACCGGAACTATTATTGGCCGGCCTAAATCGGCAACTTTCCGCACGGCCGATGTTGTGGGGATCGACACGTTGGTAAAAGTGGCAATGGGAGTAAAAGAGAATTGTCCTGATGACGAAGCCAAGGAAATTTTCAGTATTCCGGAATGGTTGCAAAAAATGGTTGATAATAAATGGCTGGGCGATAAAACCGGCCAGGGATTTTTCAAAAAAACAAAATCGGCTAATGGTAATAAAGAAATCCTTTCGCTTGATTTAAAAACTTTTGAATACGGCGCCCGCCAAAAGCCAAAATTTGCTACAATAGAAACTGCAAAACCAATCGAGAATTTAAAAGAAAGAATAAAAGCTTTATCAGATGGAAAAGATAAAGCCGGTGAATTTTATCGCCTGTTTCACTATGCTCTTTTTTCGTATATCTCTCACCGTATTCCTGAAATAAGCGATGACCTATACCGGATCGACGATGCGATGAAAGCCGGCTTCGGCTGGGAGATTGGCCCGTTTGAAACCTGGGATGTTTTGGGCGTGAAAGATACCCTAGAGGCAATGAAACAAAATGGATACGAAGCTGCTCAATGGATAAAAGATTTTATTGCGGATGGAAACACCTCTTTTTATAAGGTTGAAAATGGAAAACGTTTATACTATGACGTTAGTACTAAAAAATATTTACCGGTTCCCGGTGGTGATGCCTTTATCATTCTTAGTGACCTTACAGAAAAAACCGTTTGGAAAAACAGTGGATGTAATTTATACGATTTAGGAAATGATGTCGTCGGTTTAACGTGGAATACAAAAATGGGAAGCATCGGAGGCGAAGTGTTGGAAGGATTAAATAAATCCATCGCCATCGCAGAAGAAAAATATAAAGGATTGGTAATCGCAAATGAAGCCGCACAATTCAGTGCGGGCGCTAACATTGCGATGATGTTTATGCTTGCTGCTGAGCAGGAATATGATGAATTAGATATGGCAGTTCGGATGTTTCAGAATTCAACCATGAGAATCAGGTATTCATCTATTCCGGTAGTGGTGGCTCCTCACGGGCTTACGCTTGGCGGCGGTTGTGAAATTTGTTTGCATGCTGATAAAGTGCAGGCTGCAGCAGAAACGTATATAGGATTGGTGGAAGTAGGTGTTGGCCTTATTCCCGGCGGCGGCGGAACGAAAGAGTTTGCTTTGCGCGCGTCGGATGCAATTCAACACAACGAACCTGAAACGATTCCTTTACAAAACCGGTTCATCACTATCGGCACTGCTAAAGTATCTGCCTCCGCTGTGGAAGCTTATGAATTGGGAATATTACGGCAAGGAGTAGACGAAATTACCATGAACCAGTCGCGCAGAATTGCAGAGGCAAAACAAAGTGTAATCGACTTGTACGACAGGGGTTATGTTCAGCCGGTTCAAAGAACAGATATCAAAGTGTTAGGCCGCCAGGGATTGGGCATGTTGTACGCCGGAATTAACGGAATGTATCGTGGAAATTATATTAGCGAATATGATGTGAAGATTGCTAAAAAGTTAGCCTACGTAATGTGTGGTGGCGACCTTAGCGAAACTACTTTGGTAAGTGAACAATATTTATTAAACCTGGAGCGTGAAGCATTTTTAAGCCTTTGCGGAGAAAAGAAAACTTTGGAAAGATTACAAAGTGTTTTAAAAACCGGGAAGCCGGTAAGGAATTAACTGCGCTAATCTTATTTTTTTATTTTGTTTAAAAACTCTTTTACAGTAAATAAACCTGCCTGCCGGTAGGTAGACAAATAATCTTTTTTTTATTTCTGATAATTAAAGGGAGGGATTCAGCGTTTATCAAAAGCTTGCTAATATTAATAATTGCAGCGTTTTAGAATAATTAGTAGTCTTTATTAAAAAAAACTGCACGGTGAAAATAAAAATCTTCCAAATACTAACTTGCTTTCTATTTTTTACGGGGGCTATAACAAAGAGTAATGCACAATCATCCTTCTCGCTTTCGACAGGCATTTCAACAGATCTCAACAATACTCAATCTTTAAACCAGATACCGGTTTCATTAATCTGGAAGCCTTTTAAAGATAAAAGAATGCCGCTTTTTTTAGAGCTTGATTATGCTTTTCCGTTCGGAAGCAAGAGCTCCGGCGAAGCCTATACTTTGAATCCGGCATTGCCTGAAAAAGTTATTCTCACTGAAAAAATTTCACCATACATTTTTACTGTTTCGGTTGGTTTCAGCATTCATTTATTTACCACCAAAAAAAATAGCATCTTTTATTTAAATGTTGTGCCAGTCGCTCTTTCCAATCAAACAATAAATGTATCCTACAAAAATTATGATAAAGCAAATTATGAAGTAATGAATCCGGATGTCAATTCTAAGGAAAGTGGATTCGTGATGTCCATGGCGCCTGTTTATTATTTTCATAAAGGAAAACAGGATATGATGCTGATGCTTCATTTGCAAACGCCATTGCTAAAAGACAACAGGGATTACCTGTTGTCCTATAAATATATGGCGCCGATGCAACTAACCTTTGGCTATAATTTTTATTACAACAAATGAAAAGAAAATTGAAAAATTTAAGTATGTTGTTTTGTTGCCTCTCATTAATAATCATGAGTTGCGGCAAAAGAAATTATTTTCCTGATCCGGATGACCCCGGTTTAAGCCGGCTTACATCAAGAGGCTACAATATTATCACGATGTATATCAACAGGGTTCCTTACATCAACCCCTATCGAAGGCCGTTATTTGGAGGCGTTTCTAATACGCTTCCTTCGATAACAAGAAAAATAACGAATAGCGATTTAGATACGCTTCAGATTACATGGCAAATTGAAATCAACGATACCAGCGCTTCCTATAACCAGCCGTATCACTCTGTTTCTCTCTTGATACCCATTTCAAAAAGCTTTAGCGCTCATGATTTCCTTTCGATGGATGGACAACGGTTTTCACCTGGCACCAACGGAATTGCTATCAATTATCCGGATAATTATTTGGACTCGTTGGCCGGAAAATCTAATCTTTATTTTGTTGATATAAAATACAATACTTTGGGAGACGGTTCAAGACATTCTTATTCTTTTTCCGGCTTGTTTGATGGAAACATCGGCGATAGTATTTTAATTACCAAAGGAAGATTTGATTTTGAAATTGATGCTGATAAAATCAACTTTTAAAATATAAGCAGCGGATATTTTTTCAGCAGACAAGTAAATAAAGCAGATTTTTATTCTGTCTAAATTTTACAGGCTTAGTACTGAGTCTAACTTTTGATGAAAAAGAGGAAAATCATTCAGGTTGCCGTGACGTCCTTTTTCAATAGTTACAAATTCATCGCCGGGCTTCAAATCCTTTTTTAGTTTAATAGCATTTGAGTATGGAATTGTTTCATCCTTTGTGCCATGAAAAATAGTAACCGGCGCCTTTACGTCTTTCAGATTTTCGCCAACAGGAAATTGAAAATGAGCCATTCTGCTCGCCGGATAAAAAGGAATATAATGAGAAAGAAGAGAAGGAATGCTGTAATAGGGCGTTTCTAAAATCAGGCGCTTGCAATTGAAATTGGCTGCAACATGAGAAGCCACACCCGAACCTAACGACATACCGTACACGATAATACTATCTGCAGCAAACTTTGAGTGAGCCAGTTTATAAACTTCCTTCGCCTGCAGGTACATATTTTCCTCCGTCAGCTTCCCTGTGGTTTTTCCAAAAGTAGGATAATCAGGAATCCAGACTTCATAGCCATATTTTGTAAAATTAGGGACATACTTTGCGTACTTTATAAGATTACCGGTGTTACCATGAAAATATATTACCACACCTTTTGGGAAAGAATCCGGCGGGAAAAACTGAACCAGGTTAAGCGTATCAGTTTTGTTCATCGCAATATTTACTTCTTTAAACCGGATATTAAATTTGAATTCAAAATCTCTTGGTAATGACTCCGGATGAAACAGGAATTTTTCCTGCAGATGATACAAGGCAATTCCAACAGAACAATAAATAAGCGTGAAAATAATTCCAATGCGATAGATTTTTCTTGCAGTAGAAGCTTTATGTTTTGGTAACGTGTTTTTCATAGTTCAGTTTTAAAACCGGTGAAAAAATTTCATTAAAGTCGTTGTTACTGTAATCATAAATCCTTTCACTAAGGTTCTTCGCCCTCCGGAAAAGCTCTTTTCAGTTTTAGTTTTCTGACCGGCGCTACTATCAACGGGAACTTCTCCACCGTCACATTGCTTTGCTCCAGGCCAAAGCCTCTTTCTTCGCTAAGGCTTATCTTTTTTATCCAGAAATACATCTTCATTATTAATTTTTCAAAAAAGGGCAATTCATTTTCCTGCGATAAAAATTTTTCCAAAACAATAAACTGAAAGTCGCCTACCACATTGTTTTTTTGCAGGCTTTCATAACGGCTGGTAATATTCACTTCTTTATTGGCCACCATATCCATCACTACCTTTTTAAACATCAGGTTAATCCTGGGCTCCATCCTGAATCCCAATCTGAATTCAACGCGAATGACTTCGTTGGGCACGATAGTATCCACGGTATATTGAGCCGTGTAAGGATCATCCTGCGTATCTACATGAACAAACCAATAAATATCGGCACGCTTCGGTTTTCGGTTGAGTATGGAGTACATGATTTTGTGCTCAATTTCTTTTGGATTATTGGCGCTGGTGAGATATACAAGATGAGTAGCATATTTAGGAATGCTCATATCATTGCTTAGCTCCTGGATAGTGGGCAAATATTGATCAAGGCGAACAAATTCGACATAACGGTTTTTTATTTTCCTGGCCCTGAACCATGTGTACATCACGACAAACAAACCACCCCCCACAATCAGCGTTACAAAACCTCCATGCGGAAATTTGTCAAGATTGGCCGTCAGGAATCCGAATTCAATCGTCAGATAAACGACCAGGTACAGGTAAATCAGTGGCTTTTTTACCCTGTTCGAGACAAGAAAATTGGCGTACAAAATAGACGTAGCAATCATGGTTAAAGTAATCGCCAGGCCATAAGCGCCTTCCATGTTTGAAGAAGTCTGGAAATAAAGCGTGATGCCAATGCAGCCGATAAAAAGCATCGTATTAATGCCCGGAACAAACAGTTGGCCCCTTTCTTCCGTAGGATAATTAATTCTCATTTTAGGCCATAGATTCAGACGCATACTTTCACTTATCAAAGTAAACGAGCCGCTTATCAAAGCCTGGCTGGCAATAATAGCTGCAACAGTGGCAATAAAAATCCCGAAAATGAGAAACCAGTGCGGCATCACCCCAAAAAACGGATTAAAACCATTGTCTATCATCTCTTTGGTTTTAATCTGACCTTTAAAATTGGCCAGTACCCATGCTCCCTGGCCAAGGTAATTTGCAATCAATGCGGTTTTTACAAATACCCATGAAACCCTGATATTGCCCCGGCCACAATGGCCAAGGTCGCTGTATAACGCTTCTGCGCCGGTAGTCGCCAAAAACACAGCCCCTAAAATCCAGAAACCATTTGGATAAACAATAAGCAATTTTATCGCATAATACGGATTGAAAGCCTTAAGAATATTCAGGTCAGCAGAAATATGCGTAATACCCAAAATAAATAACATAGCAAACCAAATAGCCATGATAGGGCCGAATAGCTTGCCAATAGAGGCCGTTCCGAATTGTTGCGCAAAAAACAAAACAGATAATATTCCTATTACAATATAAACAACAACCGTTTGAGGGATCTCATTTAAAAAAGGCAGATTTTTTAATCCTTCAATCGCAGAAGTTACAGAAATGGTGGGAGTAATCATTCCGTCTGCAATCAGGGCTGCGCCGCCTATCATTGCCGGAAAAACGAGCCACTTTTTTTGGCGACGCACCAGGGCGTATAAGGAAAAAATGCCTCCTTCGCCGTTGTTATCGGCTCTTAAAGTAAGTATTACATATTTAATAGTTGTTTGAAGCGTCAGCGTCCAGATGATGCACGAGAGTCCGCCGATAATAAGCTCAGGCGTGATTACCCTGTCAGAAATAATAGCTTTAGCAACATAAAGGGGTGATGTGCCGATATCTCCGTAAATAATTCCGAGCGCTATTAGTAATCCTGCGGCGCTTACTTTATTAATGTTTTTCTGCACACTTTTGTTTTAAAATGCTCCAAACCCACTGCCCTTCTCTTTAATAAATAGTTGGCAAAGGTAAAATGAAACGAATTATTGACCAGCAAATTATTTCCACTGTGAAAGCCCCTCACTAACCACTCATTATCAGTTTAATTGGCTAATTCAGCCTTTTAATATCGAGAATCTTTATCGGAGGCCTCAGGTTGGTTTCATAATCCGGCTGGCTATGAATTTGCCTCACAAATTTCATTCCGCCAATGACTTTGCCAAAAGTGGCGTATCCTTTTTTATCGGGACTGGCAGCGCCACCATAATCATAATCCGGCTCATCATCCATACAAATAAAAAATTCAGTATTTCCTGAATTGGGAGCAACTCCTCGTGCAAGAGAAAACACGCCTTCGGTGTGAAGAATGCCCGTTTGTTGAGTGGTTTCAAGGGGAATGCCAGGTAAAGATTGCAGCAATTTTATCTTTGACTGCCATAGGCCACCCTGGATCAGTTGCGTTTTATTGGCATTGATTGACTGGTCTTCTTTTTTTAAAACCCGGTAAAAAGAAGTGTTTTTAAAATAGCCGGAATCAACAAAGGCTAGAAATCCGGCAACCGTTTTGGGCGCTTTTTCAGGATAAAGCTCCACTATGATATCGCCAAAATAGGTTTGTATGGCAATGGTGGGATGATCATATTTTTTGGGCTCTTTACATCCGCAGATGGCAAGTAACCATAATATCAAAACAGCATTTAAAATTTTTGACATCATGAATGTTTTCTTCAAATTATTATGAAATTAATAAATGTTAAGATGCAGTAACAAACCTTTAAGCAAGATTCTATTTTTAATAAAACTTTCAAATGACAGTAAACAAAGAAATACCGTTAATTTTTAATTTTACCAATGCCGGTATTTATTTTTTCACAAACTGCGAAAATCTAAAACGAAGTGCACTCCAATCCTTATCAATAGACACGGCTCTTACAGTTTCAAAGCCCAATTTCTGAATGCTTTCCCAGCCATTATCCCGGTTGATATCTACTTTATATTTTTTAGAAGTCCCTTTTGGATACGCAAACCAAATGATAGGGTCTCCCTGTAGCTTTTTTTGTAAGAATGCGGCCATTTCTTCAATCTCTTTTTTACTTTTTACGAATGAAATCACGAAACCTCCGTCTGTATAATTGGTTTGGGATGTTGCAACGGAAGTTTCATTCTTAATGGCTTCCAATTCCTCCTGAAATTCTGAAGGCGCATTAAAAATTCCAATTTCTTTTTGCCCCTTAAAATTCAGTTTCTTAAATAAAGGCGTCATCGTTTATTATTAAAATTTGTTCAATCTAATCTGATTCGAAATTATGCAAAAACAAAAACCCCGGCTAACTTTTTATAGTCTCCGGGGAAGATACAATACTAAACACAACAATGAAAAGATAAACCTTCAGCTGAATACTTAATCCGGCTTTTCGCCATCCAAAAAAGTATTGATAGTGCTTATTTCGGCTTTGTTATCCTTGTCAGATTTGACCGTGTAATTACTGTAGAAACTTTCGATATCAGCGATAGAATTTTGCAACTCCAGGTTGCGGCGAAGGTAAGCGGGAACAGACTCAAACTCATTGTTAGGATCCGCAGCGTTTACGTTGAAAGACAAATTTCTCAACTTCGCTATGCGGTCCATAGCCCGGCGCTTTAATTCTTCTGTTTCGTCCACCATCGGCGGTTCCTCAACTGAAGACATCATGATTGGCATCGTTTGGCGTACATTCTCTTCCTGGTTTTCCTTCGCCGCCTCATTGGAATTCTTAACCACTAAACGCATTTCTTCCACCGGCTCGTCTTCCGGCTTCGAAATAGCTATGTGGTTAGGTTTATCGGGAACTTCGGATTTTGATACCGGCTTATCCTCAGCATAAATCTGCTTTGGCTTAGCCAGGTAACCGCCTGACGTTTTGGCGGTGCTAGCGTCTTTATAAGAATGATTCTTTTCAGGTTGATTATTATTTTCGGTCTTATCAGTCAGATTGGATTTCAATTCCTGAGGTACAGAATTGAGGTCCGAAGATAATTCAAAGCGAATTATTTTTTCTGAAGAATTATCAACAGTAATTTCCCTAACAGGCGATGAGGTTTTTACGTTATCTGCATCACGGGATTCCACAATCTTTGGCGCCAGGCTGTCAACATCGGGCTTAGTCTTTTCCTCCGAAATGTTTAATTTCATTTCAGGCAAAGGCCTTGTTTCCTTACCTTTTGCTTTTTCCATTTCCTCTATCTCCTTTTTATTCACAAGCAGTTCATTTTTTTCATCAAACAAATACAATGGCTGATTGTTTTTTTTCTTCTCTTCTTCTAAAGTAACCACCACTTTTTCATTTTCCTTTTTTGTTTCCTCAGCAGGAGCCGGCTTTTTATTGAAGGGCGATTTATGTTCAAACCCGGTTGCTATAAGGGTAATTCCAATTTTATTTTCCAGCGTATTATCATATCCCAATCCAAGAATCACATCTGAATTTTCACCCGCCTGGCTCAGCAAATGATTTTGAATAGTTTCTACTTCGTCCATTGTGAATTCTGAATCCCCTTCCGCAGAATTGATATTGATAAGAATCCACTTAGCACCGCGAATGTCATTATCATTTAACAGTGGCGAGTTTAATGCCTGCTCAATGGCTTGCTGGGCGCGGTTTTCACCTTCGCACTCTGCACTTCCCAAAATGGCTACGCCACCTGATTTCATCACTGTGCATACATCTGCAAAGTCCACGTTGATTTGACCTGTGCTGTTGATAACATCTGTAATACACTTTGCCGCAGTCGCCAACACATTATCCGCCTTTGCAAATGCGGCTTTCATGGTAAGGTTGCCAAATTGGTGGCGAAGCTTGTCGTTGCTGATAACCAATAAGGTGTCAACATGATTTTTTAATTTTTCAATTCCTTCTTCTGCCTGGGCAATTCTTTTTTTGCCTTCGTAAGCAAAGGGAGTAGTTACAATTCCGACAGTGAGAACGCCAAGGTCTTTACAAATCTTTGCAACAATGGGAGCGCCACCTGTACCGGTGCCACCGCCCATACCGGCAGTGATGAAGGCCATCTTCGTATTTACCTCGAGTATCTTTTTGATTTCTTCAAGGCTTTCTTCTGTGGCTTCGCGGCCTATTTCAGGATTAGCGCCTGCACCAAGCCCCTGCGTAAGGTGAGGGCCAAGCTGCACTTTGTTAGGAACTTTGCTTGTCGTGATGGCCTGGGCATCTGTATTACAGATAATAAAATCTACGCCATCAATATTCTGATTGAACATGTGGTTAACTGCGTTGCTACCACCACCGCCTATCCCGATTACTTTCAGAATAGAGGATTGCTCTTTAGGCAGATCAAATTGAATCATTGTAAGGTTTATTTATTGGTTAGTAATTACCACGAAACTTTAGGGTATCGTAAGTTGTAAGTATCTTTTTGTTTTTTATTGTAATTGATTTTTTCAACTGGCTTTTGTTTTACAATTCTGAATCTTCATCATCTTTAAACATTTCTATCAAACCATTCTTGCAGGAGTCCAAAAAACTTTTTAATGTTTTTCTTGGCTTTACTACATTTCTCCTTTCAACTTCTTCATCAGGTGTGTCTCCGTTTATATCCGCCTTCTGAAGGCTTTCAGGTATGTTCATCTTGGCAAACTGAAGTTCAAACTGTTTCCGTTTATTTTCATAATCATTATAGCCTTTCAGGATTAATCCAAGACAGGTAGCATACATTGGCTTTGCCAGTTCTTCGATATGCCCCGGGGCAAGATGTTCATTAGGAAACCCAATCCTGGCGTTTAATCCGGTAACATATTCCGTAAGCTGTATTAAGTGTTTAAGCTGCGATCCGCCACCCGTTAATACTACGCCGCCATTCAACATTCTATTATCAAGCCCCACCTGTTTTAAATGATACGATACAAAATCCATTATCTCACTCATGCGCGCCTGGATGATGGCTGCAAGATTTTTAACGCTGATTTCTTTTGCAGCCATTCCTCTCAATCCGGGAATGGTAATATAGGTATTGGCTTTAGCTTCATCCGTCAAAGCACTTCCAAATTGCACCTTCATCTGCTCAGCTTGAGTTTTTAAAACTCCGAGCCCGGTTTTAATGTCATTGGTAATATTTTCTCCACCGAAAGGAATAACGGCTGTATGCTTTAAAATTCCTTCATAAAACACAGCAAGGTCAGTGGTACCGCCACCAATATCCACAATGGCCACACCCGCTTCCAAATCATGATCGCACATTACTGCAGCAGCCGAAGCCAGCGGCTGAAGCACCAGGTCCTTGATTTGTAAACCCGCTTTTTCTACACTGCGGTTAATATTTCGTATCGCGTTTTTGTCGCCGGTGATGATATGAAAATTGGCACCCACTTTAACCCCGCTATATCCAATTGGATCAGGAATATTTTGAAAATTGTCCACAGTGAATTCCTGAGGTATCACATCTATAATCTGATCACCAGCCGGAATGTAAGTCTTGTATTGATCGTTTACCAATTGGTCAATTTCCGACTGCATGATTTCTTCCTCGGTATTTTGCCTTACGATATCACCCCGGGTTTGAAGGCTTTTAATATGATGGCCGGCAATACCGACATACACTTCAGAAATAGGGAGATTCGGATTGCTTGCATAACAGTTTTCCAACGCCGTTTGAATGGCTTTTATGGTTTGGTCTATATTCAATACCATCCCATGTTGTACGCCGTTACTGTTTGCCCGGCCAAATCCTAAAATTTCCAATTTGCCAAATTCATTTTTTCTTCCGGCAATGGCTGCGATTTTAGTAGTTCCGATATCGAGTCCTACGATAATGGGTTGTTCGCTGTTCATGTCTTAGTTTTTATTCCTTCTTAATTTTTATTTTTTATACCATAAAAAAATAGAAGTGGTGGTTATATTTGTTTTTAAAAATTGTTTAATTAATAATCGGTTTGGGGCGGCATTACTGCCTTTGGAACCCGCTTCTCTTGTGCTTTTGTTTTAATAATCTTTTTTGCTGCAGGCGAAACCCGCGATTTTTCATTAGCCGTTACAGTCTTTTTCTTCTGAATATTTTCGTTTCTTTTTGGTTCTTTTATTACCGGCTTTGCTTCTACCGGTTTGTTCACAGTTGTCTTTTTTGCTTCCGCATCAGCATCATTTTGTTCAACAGCTTCTGAGGGGGCATCGTCCAAAACCGGAGATTGGTTTACTCTTTCATTGTTTTCTTCAGGCTGTATCAACTGCACTTTTGTTGTATCATTTGAGTTTTTTTCAGCTTCAGAAATAATTCTTTTCATAATCTCTATCGTTTGCAAAGAATCGGATTTTATTTCAGCAGCATCACGGATAACGCCAATTACCTGGTTTTTAAATCGTAGGTCCAAAACCGAATACTTATTCCACCCAACATTCTTTTCTACCTTTTGATAAAAAGCAAGAAGCCTCGTAAATTTTTGCATGTAATCAGATGCATCTCCGAAACGAATTACCTGGTTTCCCAACTTTGGAATTATTTCAAAATTATTCTGTGGCGTGATATCGATCTGATCTATTTGGGACATCCAGAAAGGATTTGCATTAATGTATTCACTCAAAGTTTTAATTTCATTTAGAAGCACACTGTCTTTCTTTTTCAATACCCTTACTTCGGTAGGAAACCCGGTAAATACAGGAAGGCGCGCCGAAAATTTATCGCTTAAAGGCAGCCGGCCCAAAGAACTGTCGATATAAAATGAACTTCCTGAAACAGTAAACACACGGGCTATTGGTTCGCGCTCCGTAATTCTCACCTGCAATACCCTGTTATTATCAAAGAACAATTCTGCTTTTCTAATCCAATCCGATTTCAGTAAATGCATTTCCATCGAAGTGAGGTTGAGCGCCCCTGAAGACGAGTGATCTAATTTTTTGCCGTTTACTTTTTCAAGAATTTGTAGCACCTCTTTTTTATCAATAAAATAATGATTCTGAACGCCGGAAATCTTTATCTCAATACCGTTAATTTTATCTGATTTTTTTTTGCTCATGGCCGCAATAAGCAATACCACTACGCCTGATGCCAGCACAAACCATACTGAAACAGTAAGTATTTTTTTGATAGTATTTTTTTTATTTGCTGCCATTATTGATCAACTATGAAGAATAATATTTTTAATAGGTTCAACTAGCTTGTCGATATCGCCTGCACCAGCAGTTATCAAAACTTCGCCGAATGAACTTTGTTCTGCAAGTTTCAGATAATCATTCTGCAGGTAATCCAACAAACCTTCTTTAGAGATAACAGCCGCATTTTCATTTTCCATTTGGCTTATAATCATTTCGCTCGAAACGCCTTCGATGGGTAATTCTCTTGCCGGGTAAATGGGAAGAAGCAGCACTCTGTCTACCAAATCAAGGCTCTTTGCAAATTCACTTGCCAAATCTCTTGTTCGCGAAAAAAGATGAGGTTGAAAAATGACAGTGCATTGTTTAAAACTGAATAAACTTTTTACACCTTTTATCAACGCGGCCAATTCTTCAGGATGATGGGCGTAATCATCGATATAAATCACATTATTTTTCAACTGCGAAGCTTGGCTTACGGGAATAATGTATTCAAACCTTCTCTTCACTCCTTTAAAAGTGCCGACGGCATTTTTTATTTTTATCGGGTTGATTTTGAGATGAAAAGCAATTGCGATGGCCACCACAGCATTCTCTACATTGTGCATGCCGCCCATGTTCAACCTTATATCATCCAATTCCCATTTATCAGATTTTACATCAAAAACATAACCGCCATCGCGCATGGTAATTTTGTCGCCATATACATCTGCCATATCGTTTTGCAGGCTATAACGGTAATGGTTAGACGAAATAAAATTTTTATCGGGCAAACCATATTTTGTAAATAAAATTCCCCCCGGCTTTAACTGGTTGGCAAATTCAACAAATGCATCCTCCATATTTTCTTTAGTGCCATATATATCCAGATGGTCTGCATCCATTGCCGAAATGACCGCTACATCAGGAGATAATTTTAAAAAGCTCCGGTCATATTCATCTGCTTCCACCACGCTCACATTATTTTCGCCGGCCCAGAAATTTGTATTATAATTTACCGAAATGCCACCCAGGAAAGCATTACATCCATATCCACTGTGACGCAAAATATGAGCTACCATTGCGCTGATAGTCGTTTTGCCATGTGTGCCTGCGATGCAAATGTTGAAGGTGGAGCGCGTAATTTCCTGAAGAAGATCGCTTCGTTTTACCAAATCATAACCGTTATCCCTATAATAATTCAGTTCTTTTTGATCCTTTGGTATGGCGGGCGTATATACTACCAAATCAGCATCTTTATCCAACAAGTCAACATTATCCTCATAATGAATATTCATTCCTTCTGCTTCCAACTTTTGAGTAAGCGCCGTTGACGTTTTATCATAACCGCTAACCGCAACCTTCTTATTCAAAAAATATCTCGCAAGCGCACTCATACCGATGCCTCCAATTCCTAAAAAATAAATCCGCGATATGTTTTTAATTCCTGTCATCGTTTTAGAAAACAATTTCTAATCTTTACTAATTGTTTTTATAATTTCTGTTGCTATAAGTTCATCTGCATTCAGATTTCCCATTTTTGAAATGTTGGCCCTTAGCTCATCCATGTGTTGCTCATCATTTATCAATTGCAGTAAACAGGGAAATAACCCCGATTTTACATTTGCATCCGGCACCATTAAAGCCGCATTTTTATTTACCAACACAGAAGCATTTACTGTCTGGTGATCTTCTGCGGCATATGGATATGGAACAAAAATGGCTGGTTTGCCTACCACACATAACTCAGCCACTGCCATAGCGCCTGACCGTGAAATCACCACATCGGCGGCAGCATAAGCGTTTTCCATTTTATCAATAAAAGCATTCGACCAGATATTACTTCTCTCTTCTTCCGCTTTAGCGGCCTGCGGGGCGAAGCTTTTACCCGTTTGCCAGATGAGCTGAAGCTTATTCTTTTTAAAAAGGTCAATATTTTCTTCAACTGTTTCGTTAATGCTTTTTGCGCCCAGGCTTCCGCCTACAACTAAAACCGTTTTGAGTTCAGGCCGTAATCCAAAAAATGAAAGCGCTTTATCACGGTCGATTTTTTCTAAAAATATTTTTCGCACAGGGTTGCCCGTTATCATTATTTTTTGTGCAGGAAAATATTTTTCCATTCCTTCTATCGGCACAAAAATCCGGGTAGCCTTTTTGCCCAACATGATGTTGCTTTTGCCGGGAAAAGAATTGCTTTCATGTATAAAAGTTGGAATCTTTTGGCTTTGTGCATACCTCAGTACCGGGTAGCTGGAATAACCACCAACGCCAACAACCGCATCCGGCTTAAAAGACTTCAGAATCTTTCTTACCTGTAAGAAACTTGTTACCAGCTTCAATGGCAGCGAAATATTTTTTATCAATGAACTCCTGTTATAACCAGCAATATCTAAACCGATGATTTCATAACCCGCAGCCGGAATTTTTTCCATCTCCATTTTTCCTTTCGCGCCAACAAATAAAATTTTAATTGCAGGATCAATTTGCCTGAGTGCATTAGCAATGGCCAATGCCGGAAAAATATGGCCGCCGGTTCCGCCTCCCGCAATAATTATTTTTTTTGTTGCCATTACTTTTTCTCTTTTTCATTTTGCCGGTTTGCAGTAAACCAACAAATAATCACGATTTTTATTTTATTATTCTTCTTCCTCCTCTACTTCTTCCTCATCAACTTCTTCTTCTGTTTGTTGCGTAGCCAACACTACATTCTTTCCTTCCGCCTGTTCTACATTCCGGGCTACGCTTAAAATAATTCCTATCGAGAAGCACGTAAATAATAAACTGCTTCCGCCCATGCTGACAAGGGGCAGCGTGACTCCGGTAGTTGGAAACAGATTCACGTTAACGGCCATATTTACCAATGCCTGTATTACCAAAGTAAAACTAAGCGCCACAGCCAGAAAGGCGCCAAAGGCATACGGGCATCGCTGAAATAATTTGATACTTCGGAATAAGAAGAGAAGATAAATAAGCAGGATAACCGTGCCTCCGACCAGTCCATATTCTTCAATGATGATTGCATAAATAAAATCGCTGTAGGGATGAGGTAGGAAATTTCTCTCTTCACTTTTACCGGGTCCTTTGCCGAAGATTCCGCCGGTCGCTATCGCAATCTTTGCCTGCTGAACCTGGTAAGAAGCATCTTCTTTATCAGAATACATAAATTCCTGCACCCGTTTAATCCATGTGGGCATTCTGCCTACGGACAAAACCGCCGGCAAATCTTTTGTATTATGATCAACCTTATCATAATAATGTGTAGCAACCGTTACTAAAAAAACGATGGGGATACACGCAGCGCCAACCACTAACATGATGTGTTTTAAATTTACTCTGCCGATAAACATTAAAAGCAAGGCGATGCCGCCAATGAGTAAAGAGGTGGAAAGGTTGGCGGGCGCAATTAATACACAAATAATTCCCACAGGAATTATCAATGGCAAAAATCCTTTTTTGAAATCTTTAATCACGTTTTGCCTTCTGCTCAACAGCCGGCTCATATACATAAATAAGGCGAGCTTGGCAAGATCAGAAGTCTGGAAAGTGAGATTAATAACCGGCAGCCTGATCCAGCGGCTTGCATCATTAATATGGCTTCCATACAATAACGTATACAATAAGAGTGGCACTGAAATAACAAATAGAATAGACGACAAACGTGAGTAAATCGTGTAGTTGACGCGATGTGCAAAATAAATAATCAACACACCGAGACAGATGTAACCAATCTGCCTGAACAAATAACTTTCTGTTGATTTATTCATCCGGTAGGCCAGGGAACCTACGCTGCTATAAACGACGAGGATGCTTATCATCGTTAGTAAAATCACAATGGCCCAAATCACCTTATCTCCTTTGGTTTTATTCAAAAGATTGCCGGTAACCCGATGAGAGGAGGATAAAATATCGGACGCTATTTGTTTAGTTTCATTCATTCAATTTTATATTTCTCTTTCCGTTTTTGTATTAGAGATCTTTTACTGCTTTAATAAACTGGTTGCCTCTGTCTTCATAATTTTTAAATAAATCAAAACTGGCGCATGCAGGAGAAAGCAAAACCACATCGCCTTTATCAGCAAAATGAAACGCAGCTTCAACCGCGTCTTTTGCGCTTTGCGCATTCACCATGAAAGGCACATCCTTGCCAAGGGCTTCATGAATTTTTGTGTTATCTACACCAAGACAAACAATGCCTTTTACTTTTTCCTTTACCAGATCTTTTATAAATGAATAATCATTTCCTTTGTCAACGCCGCCTAAAATAAGGATGACTGGTTTTGTCATTGACTCGAGCGCATACCAGGTGCTGTTTACATTCGTAGCTTTGCTGTCATTAATAAATTCGACTCCGCGAACCGTAGCCACTTTAAACATCCGGTGCTCGAGGCCTTCAAAAGTTTGTATGGCATCACGTATTTTCTCTTTTCGTATACCCAGGACCGCTGAAGAAATGCCTGCTGCCATTGTGTTGTATTGATTGTGTTTTCCCTTTAGTGCAAAATCTTCTATGCTCATTTTCATTTCTTCACCTTTCCATTTCAGATGCATTTCTTCGCTTACGATATAAGCGCCTTCTGGTAATTCGTGGTTCATACTTATTGGTAATGGGTTAGTACTGTTTAAAAATTTGTTTAAATATTTTTTCGTTATCTCGTCATCATCGTTATAAATAAAAAAATCATCCTGAGTCTGGTTTTCTATAATTCTGAATTTGCTGTTGATATAATTTTCAAATTTGTAGTCATATCGGTCCAGATGGTCTTCAGTAATGTTTGTCAGAACGGCGATGTCCGGGCGAAACGTTTTGATGTCATCCAATTGAAAAGAACTAATCTCCACGATATACAATGGTTTGGGATTCATCGCAACCTGCCGTGCAAATGAATAACCAATGTTGCCCACCAAAGCACAATCTGCGCTACCATTTTTGCAGATATGATAAATTAAAGCCGTGGTGGTGGTTTTACCATTGCTGCCTGTAATCCCCACGATCTTACTATCGCCTTTATACCGGAAAGCCAATTCAATTTCACTTATCAACTCAATTCCGTTCTGCCTGATTTTCTTTACCGTTTCATTCTTTTCAGCAATGCCAGGGCTTTTGACTATAAGCGCAGCATTCAAAATCCTGTCGTCAGAATGCTTTCCTTCCTCAAAATCAATTTTAGCAGAAGCAAGCTCGTTCTTGTAGGCGGCTTTTATCATTCCACCATCACTCACAAAAACATCCCAGCCTTCTTTTTTTGCAAGAAGGGCCGCCCCAACACCACTTTCACCAGCTCCCAATATTGCTATTCTGTTCATTCCGCTTCAGTTGATTAGAATAATTAAAAAGGTTTTTCAAAAGCATTGAATTTAATGGGCAGAAAAGTATATCACAGGATTTGGTATGGTATAATCTTTTCTGTTTAAAAAAGTTTTCATAAAGACAAATTCTTCAAATCAGGTTTTTCGTTTTAAATGTTTTTTAATGTTTTGCTTTTTATCTCAGTTTTAAAGTAACCACCGCGAGTACCATTGTCATAATGGTAACTACCCAAAATCTTACGGCAATCTTGCTTTCGTGGTATCCCAATTTTTGATAATGATGATGAAGAGGGCTCATTAAAAAGACCCGCCTTCCTTCGCCATATTTTCTTTTCGTGTATTTAAAATAAGTAACCTGTATCATCACGCTCAGATTTTCGATCAGAAATACAAAGCAAAAAATCGGGATTAGTAATTCTTTTCTAACAATGATTGCGAGCGAAGCAATGATACCACCAAGCGCGAGGCTTCCGGTATCACCCATAAAGACCTGCGCCGGGTAAGCATTGTACCATAAAAACCCAACACATGCACCTACAAAAGCCGCGATGAATATGGATAATTCACTCAGGTTTGGGATGTACATAATGTTGAGATATTCCGCAACCCTGAGATCGCCGCTAACAAATACAAAAATGCCCAAGCCAAGTCCTATGATGGCGCTCACACCTGTAGCCAATCCATCTAATCCATCTGTTATATTCGCGCCATTGGACACTGCGGTCACTATAAAGATTACAATCAGGATATACAAAATATAGGTATAGTCTTCCCAGCTTGCCGGCAATAAACGCGCATAATTAAATTCATGATTTTTGACAAAAGGGATTGTAGTTATCGGTGTTTTTACCGTAACAAACCGGTGCATTTGTCCATTTGCTATAAGCGTGTCTTCTCCTACTTTATGCTCGCCTCTTTGGGGCACATAAGTACTTAGCGATTTACTTCCGATTATTTCCCGCTTTACTACAACCGAAGGATTAAAATAAAGGGTGGCTCCGATAATAATTCCTAAAATAACCTGGCCAAAAATTTTAAATTTTCCGGCAAGCCCATCCGCATTTGTCTTTTTAAAATCAACTCCTTTTTCTTTAGCTATCCTCTTGGCTTTTATTTTTAAATAATCATCTACAAAACCTATAACGCCCAACCAAACAGTACATAGCAACATCAGGATTACATAAACTTTATTCAGATTTGCTAATAGCAGCGTAGGTACTACTATGGCTAGCAAAATAATAATCCCACCCATCGTTGGGGTTCCGCTTTTCATTTTCTCACCGGCGAGCCCCAGCTCTCTGACTGATTCGCCGATTTGTTTTTTCTTTAAAATCCGGATGACCCTTTTGCCATAAATCATTGTTATTATAAGAGACAACAACACCGCGATCAATACCCGGAAGGTGATAAAATGCACAAGGCCGCTACCCGGAAATTTAATCCCGTTTTTCGCGAACCATTCAAATAGAGAATATAGCATTGTTGTTGTATTTCTTATTTATTTTTCCATCAGATGAAACATCTCTACCAATACTTCTTTATCATCAAAATGTTTCCTCACCCCTTTTGTTTCCTGGTATTTTTCATGGCCTTTCCCAGCCACCAAAATGATGTCCTCCTTATTTGAAAGAGAGACTGCCGTCTTAATGGCTTCTTTTCTATCCGTAATTGAGATGCATTTTTTTCTGGCCACAATCGGAACGCCCTTTTCCATGTCCCTTATGATTTCTTCAGGGTCTTCGCTCCTCGGATTGTCTGAAGTAAATATGACCTTATCGCTGTATTCGCAAGCAACTTCAGCCATCTCCGGCCTTTTTGTTTTGTCACGATCGCCACCACACCCCACTACGGTGATAATATTCTGCCGGTCTTTTCTGAGATTTTTTATGGTAGCAAGTACATTCAACAACGCATCAGGCGTATGGGCATAATCCACAATCCCTACCACCTTTTCGTTTGGCGAAACGATATATTCAAATCTTCCTTCGGCGCCGGTGGTATTGCTCAGAATCTGCAACACGTTGGCTTTTTCTTCTCCCATGCAGATGGCGGTTGCATAAACAGCCAAAATATTGTATGCATTGAAAGTGCCGATTAACCTGAAATGAACTTCAACATCATCTATTACCAGTTCCAATCCCAGCAGGGAATCTTCAATTATTTTTCCGCGGAAATCAGCCATTGTTTTTAGGCTGTACATATATTTCCTGGCTTTCGTATTTTGAAGCATAACACTTCCGCGCTTGTCATCCGCATTGCTGATGGCAAAAGCTGAAGATGGCAATGAGTCAAAAAACGATTTTTTTACCCTGATGTATTCATCAAAAGTTTTATGATAATCTAAATGGTCATGAGTGATGTTGGTAAAAATGCCTCCTCTAAATTGTAATCCATCTACTCTATGTTGATGAATAGCATGAGAGCTGACTTCCATAAAAATATGTGTGCAACCCAGTGAATACATTTTACTGATTAGAACATTCAGGCTTACAGGGTCAGGCGTGGTATGCGTTGACGGAAGAATTTCTTCGCCAATTACATTTTGAACCGTGCTGATCAACCCGCATTTGTTTCCAAGCGCAGTAAATAATTTGTATAATAAAGTAGCCACGGTGGTTTTGCCGTTAGTTCCGGTTACGCCGATGAGCGCAATCTTTTCTGTAATGCGGCCATAAAAATTGTGAGCCATGATGGCCGCAGCTTCAGCGCTATCACTTACCACTGCATAATGAATATCTTCATTCAGAATTTTAGGAATGTCTTCGCAAACAATTGCAATGGCTCCGTTTTCAATTGCAGTACCGATATATTGATGACCGTCGGTTACTGTACCCTTCACTGCAATAAAACAACTGCCGGGCTTCACTTTGCGGGAATCAGTTTCAACGCTTAATAATTGGACAGAAGTATCTCCAACTATTTTTTGCAGTTTTACTTTATATAATATTTCCTGGAATGATGCCATTGTTAATTTAATTGAATTTTTATGGTTTCGCCCTTATTAAATGGTGAATTCTCCAAAAGCGATTGATAAATTACCTTTCCCCTTCCTGAGGCAGAAACTTTTAAGCCCATATTTTCCAAAACATACACGGCATCTTTTAATCCCATTCCCTTTACATCAGGAATTTTATTTGCAGATTGAAAAATGTTATTATTGAGAATTTTCGCATTATTTTCCTTCAAAAAACCAAGCGCCCATTTATCCCGCGAAGAGTCTATGCTGTTGTAATTAAACTCTTCAAGAATATTATTTACATCCTTCTTTAATCCATAAAATTTATACAAGCTGCTATCCACAGGAACTTCCGCAGGATTAAAATATTTTTTTCCCACCATAGTGGCATATAATTTATCAGCAACTTCTTTAAACACCGGCCCCGAAACCGAAGCGCCATACACATGTTTGGATTCGCTACTGTTTTGAATCACTACACTGATACTATACACCGGATTCTCCGCAGGGAAATATCCTATAAAAGCAGATTGATAAATTTTTGAGCCTTTGTTGTACCCCCGATTATCCATAGCCGAAACAGCGGTTCCGGTTTTTCCGGCAATGTCATAAACTGTGCTTTCCAATGCGTGGCCCGTGCCATCCTCATCTTCAATCACCGCTCTGAGACAGCCTTTTAGCTTGCCCAGCGTTTCATCGCTACATATTTTTTCTACCAATACCTGCGGTTTAAAAGTCTCAATTTCGCCGCTCATATCATTTATAGAATTGACCAGGTACGGTTTCATCATTTTTCCATTATTGGCTACGGCGTTATAAAGCATCAAAATGTTTAATGGTGTTTCCAATTCTTCGTAACCGTGTGCCATAAACGGGATGGTAGTCTTTGTCCAATATTTGCTGGAAGGCTTTTTAATATAGGGATTGGGCGCTCCTACGATGTCAATGCCTGAATTCTGATCAAGCCGGAGGGCATGAAGGTGTTCGTAAAATTTTTCAGGCTGATTATGATAATATTCGTCTGCGAGCTTGGCAAAAGCTACATTGGATGAAATGGCAAAAGCTTCTTTTACAGAAATTTTTCCGGTTCCCAAATGCGAATCCGTGATGCGCAGCCCGTAAAAACTCTTGCGGCCACCCTCACAATCTACGATGGTGGAAGTATCCACATATTTATCTTCGAGCAAGGCCGTAAGCGTTGCCAGTTTAAAAACCGAGCCTGGCTCAGTCCTCATTCCGAATCCGTAATTATAATCTTCCCAATAAGTTCCATCAGGCCTTTTGCCAAGGTTTGCAATGGCCTTAATCTTCCCGGTTTTTACTTCCATCACAATGCAACTGCCATGAATGGAACTGTTTTGATCCATCATTTTGAGCAACGCATTTTCTGCCACATCCTGGATATACGTATTAATCGTTGTGATTACATCTTTCCCGTTTTTTGGTTGAATTTCTGCTCCGTCAACCGGCACATAAGTGCCAGCCGTATACCGCATCAATTTTTGGCCGGTCTGGCCTTTTAAAACGCTGTCGTAAGAGCGCTCCAGGCCTACATTTCTGCTGGTATCGCCACGCGAGAGGCCGATAGTGCGGTTTGCCAGCAACACGTACGGATTTATCCGGTTGTCTTTTACTTCCACGATAAAACCGCTTTTATTTCTGCCTTCCCTCACCAGGGGAAAATCCCTGAGCGCACGGTATTCGTCGAATGATATTTTTTTCCTGAGGCTGTAGTAACGAAGCTTCTTCTTGTAATTAGCTATTAATAATTTTTTATAAGACGAAGCGCTTTTATCTTTAAAAAGGTTTGCCAGGCAAAAGGACAGTGAATCCAGGTTTTTATAAAAACGCTTTCCCTCTTTTTCCCTGAGTCCGTCAGCCGCAAAATCGATGTAAATATCAAATACGGGCAATGAAGTACTGAGCATATTTCCATCCTCGCTGAAAATGCTTCCGCGTTCAGCGTCGATATCCATGTATTTCAGATGTTGTTTATTGCTCATGCTTTTCCAATAATCGCCTTGTACTCTTTGGATATAGACAGCACGGCCCAATACCACCAATCCCAACAAAATGATGAAGAGAAAAGAAAGATGTACACGCCACAATATGTCTTTTTTTACATCCAATTTTACTGTCCAGGGTTTAAGCTTTTTTAAAAGTGCTTTTATCTAAATAAGAATCTTCATTATTTCTTGCTTCACTATGGTTCACCGTTCGCATGCGTTTAAAATCAAAAAATTTACTTTTCCTTCAGTGTATCAATGATGCGCAAAGGAGGAACATTGAGCGGCTTTAAACCCAGCGGCTCAACGGCCTTTGCCAATTCACTTTCCTTGCTTCTGAAAATTACTTCCTGCTTCGCTGTTTTAAATTCGTATTCCATCTCTTTCAAATTTTTTTCCGTTTTATTAATTTCTCTCATCGTCTTGTCAGCATAATGCCCGTTCGCTATATATATCAGAGCAATAGCTGCAATGAAAAAATAAAAAGGAATGTTCTTTACCATCCACCGGTTATACATCCATAGCCAATGTTTTCTTTTGGATGGATGTTTTATTTGTTTATCGTTATGTATATTGTTTTCAGCCATCAATTTGTAATGACAGGTTAATGATTTTCGTTTTTGATTTTTACAAACCCTATATCTTTTCTGCGATGCGTAATTTGGAACTTCTGGAACGTGGATTTTGTTCTTGTTCGTCTTTAGAGGGGACTATCGGCTTTTTTGTAATCACTTTTAATTCACTTTTCACCCGGTTACCGAAAATGTCTTGTTGCTGTTCCGGTTCAAAATTTCCATTCTTAAAAAAGTTTTTTACCAACCTGTCTTCCAACGAATGAAAAGTGATTACCGCAATTCTACCTCCGGGAACCAATACCTCCACCGATTGCAGCAGTAACTCTTTCAACACATTTAATTCATCGTTAACTTCGATGCGTAAAGCCTGAAACACCTGCGCTAAATATTTTTGAGGATTCCCTTTTACCACCGGAAAAATTGCGTTTCTGAATTCTTTTATCGTTTCTATAGGCTTTAGCTTTCGTGCTTCCACAATTTGGTGAGCCAGCGTTTTTGAATTAGTCACTTCGCCGTATTTTTCAAAAATCTTTTGAAGCATCTCTTCGGAGTAGGTTTGAACTACGTGTGCAGCAGTTTTGGGATTATTCCGGCTCATGCGCATATCCATCGCTGCATCAAACCTGGTGGAAAATCCCCGCTCAGCTTCATTTATCTGGTGGCTCGAAACGCCAAGGTCAGCCAATATACCGTTTACCGAAAAAACCTGGTGAAGGCGGAGAAAGCGTTTTAGGTGGCGGAAATTTTGCGGCACAAACAGGATGCGCGGATCGTCCGGCACATTTTTTTTAGCATCTTCGTCCTGGTCAAAAACTATCAACTTACCGGTGTCGTTCAATTTTTCAAGGATTTTTTTGCTATGCCCTCCGCCGCCGAAAGTACAATCGACATATATTCCAGAAGGAAAAATCTGCAATCCTTCGATTACTTCATGCAAAAGAACCGGCACGTGGTATGCCTGTTGCATAAATTATAATTTAGGCGTTTTATCGCTTACCATCACTTCTTTTGCCAATTCGCTAAAAGATTCAGGTGAAAAAGTTTCAAAGAACTGCTGATAATTGGTTTTGTCCCATATTTCGATTTTATCAATTGCCGAAACCAATACAATATCTTTTTCCAGGCCGGCATATTCAATCAGGTTTCGGGGAATCAGCACTCTGCCTGCGCTATCGAAACTCACCTGTGTGGCCCCATTCAGGAAATACCTTTTGAATTGCCTTATTTTTGGATCAAAATCATTCAGCTTGCTTAAGTCAGAAAATAATGGTTGCCAGCTTTCATCGGTATACAGACTTAAGCATTTTTCAAAACCCCGATTTATGACAAACCCCGCCATTCCATTTTCAGGCAATTGCTTTTTAAACCCTGCCGGAAATAGAAAGCGACCCTTTGCATCCAATGTAGCTTCATATTCACCGATAAAGCCTGTCATTTATGTCGATTTTTTTGAAAAATTCCAATATCCTCCACAAAATAACACTTTTTCCCACTTTTCCAACAAAATAAGAAACAACTTTTTTTTCCACAAGGCTGAAAGTCATGGCCATATTGCGTTTAAAAGCAAAATCTTAAGGTTTTCTTAAAAACAAATGTGAATTGAATGTTGAAAAGCAGTGGATAACCTCTTCGAAAAGAAAGATTTTAGCGGGGCCCGAAATAATCTTAAGAGAAGGCCGCTTCGGAAGATTTCTTTATGACTGAAAAATCGAGTGTAAAGCAACTCCCTTTTCCGGGTGTGCTTTCGGCCTTTATTTTGCCATGATGGGCATCTACTATGGATTTGACGTAGCTCAATCCAAGGCCAAAGCCTTTAATGTTGTGGATATTTCCTGTGTGCGCACGGTAAAATTTTTCAAAAACCCTGCTTAATGTCTCTTTATTCATGCCGATGCCGTTGTCCTCAATTTTTATTCTAAAGTGACTGTTGAAATTGTAGGTAGATACCTTAATTTTTAAATCTTCTTTCGAATATTTTACAGCATTGTCCAGCAGGTTATTGATAATATTGGTAAAATGTACGTCGTCAGCAAGTATTAAATCGCAGGTGGCTTTAAAATCCGTTTCCAACGTGCCATTTTTTTCCTTAACGGGTAGTTGTATATTATTTATCGCCGACTTAATTAAGTCATGCGCATGCAAAGGCACAAGATTTAAACGAACTTCCTGTTTCTCCATCAAAGCGGCTTCCAATATCGTTTCCACCTGTTTGTTCATTCGCTTGTTCTCATCCTTAATGATAGCCGAAAAATATTCCATCTTGGATTTATCATTGATAACCTTCTCATTTTTTAAGGCATCTACCGCCAGCGATATCGTTGCTATCGGCGTCTTAAACTCATGAGTCATATTATTGATAAAATCCGTTTTTATTTCGCTTAGCTTTTTCTGCCTGAGCAAAGCTTTTATGGTAATAAAAAATGCGGCAAAAATGATCACTGTGAAAACCACGGCTCCAATCAGCATCCAGACCATCTGCTTCCATACCAGGTTTTTTACGTGTGGCACCACCACAATCAGAAGTTCCTGTGGAGAAAGGCCTGATGCGAAACTCGTGCTGGCTGAGGCTAGAGGAAAAATAAAAGACAGGTTATTTATGGTATCACTGTAAGCGTTATAAAAATTTTTTGATTGCAGGTCATCTCCTATCATGGAGGTAGTGGTGACCGCAAATTCAAAATTTAAATCCCGGATATTGTTTTTTTCAAACTCTTTATTAATGATGGTTCCTACTTCCTGGCGTGAAAAATTATGAGCAATGGTAGACGGAAAAACCTGCAAAGGAAAAAGTAGATCGGCATTTTTGCGATTATCAAGCTGGGATAATTTTGCTCTTTCATCTTCAAGATCCCGCGCAGATTGAACCGTTACCATTTTTATGGTTTCTTCAAACTGCAATTCCTTGTCTTGTAAAGCCTGCTTGATCCAAACGATCTGAAAAAAAATAATCCCCAACAGCGAAATGAAAACCAACACAGTAATAATTGGGAAAATTTTTTTCATGCGCACAAATTTAATCTTCATGCCCCGCAAAATGATTGTGGAAGCTAATTTTAATTCATTTTTTAACTAACTCTTATCGTTAAATTGGCAATAAAGAAAGGCATTTTTATTTTTTTTGAGAAAATAAAATTAAATTAGAATTATGATGTCACCCGATAAAGGAAGCTTACTGATAGCCAATCCATTTTTAAAGGACCCAAATTTTAGCAGGACAGTTATCTTCCTGTGTGAAAATGTGAAAGAAGGTAGCTTCGGTTTTGTATTAAACAAACAGTTTAATCAAACATTAGATGAATTGATTCCAGACCTTGGAATGCCTTCCTTTCCGGTGTACGCGGGCGGACCGGTGCAATTGGATTCATTGCATTTTCTGCATCAATATCCTGACCTCATCAGCGGAGGAATTGAAGTTTTTGACGGCGTATATTGGGGAGGAAATTTTGAAACCCTGCAAATTCATCTGAAAAATAATGATATCAGCAAAAATAAAATCAGGTTTTTTCTTGGCTATAGCGGCTGGACCGAAGGGCAACTGGACATGGAGCTCAAGGAAGACAGTTGGATAACAGCCAGGGCTACAC
Organism: Ginsengibacter sp.; assembly: GCA_051954975.1. Taxonomy (GTDB): domain Bacteria; phylum Bacteroidota; class Bacteroidia; order Chitinophagales; family Chitinophagaceae; genus Ginsengibacter. The sequence continues at coordinate 495,534 of JBQCHE010000008.1, forward strand.
GAAAAATCATTTTTGAAACAAACGCCTCAGATGCGTGGAAAGAATCATTAAATGTATTGGGAGGTGATTACAAAATGATGGCTAACTTCCCGATTGATCCGCAGCTTAATTAAGATGGCAGGTTTATTGATATAGCCAAATCAAAACTTTATTATGAAAAAGATATTGATATTATTAGGCGTTTTAGGAATAGGAATGTACTTTCTGCTTACGGATTCAGATACAGCAGAAATTGAAAAAGCAGAAAAGAAAATAAAGAAGAAATTACATAAAAGCCATTTTCCCAAAAAACAAATCGTGATGGAATAAGAATGGCTTGAACTCTCATTTTTTATCAGAAATAATTTGCTGTTCAAGATTTTATTTTTCCCGGCTAAACTGGCGATTCACTTTTATTGCCGCAGGATTACTATGAATGATAAAAAATGGCTTAATGAAAAAGGGCCGCTGCTAATCGCCGCCAATCATCCGAATTCCTTTCTTGATGCAATTATAGTCAGCACTCTTTTCAAAAAACCGGTCTTTTCGCTTGCCCGTGGCGATGCGTTCGCGGGCAAATTTTTTACGACTGTTCTTACTTCATTAAATATGCTGCCGGTTTACAGGATAACCGAAGGCGCAGAAAACATTGGAAGAAACTATTCCACATTTCAGGCCTGCCAGAAATTATTTAAAGACAATAAAATCGTTTTAATTTTTAGCGAAGGCAGATGCATTAATGAATGGCATCTTCGTCCATTGAAAAAAGGAACGGCCCGGCTTGCACTTGATGCGTGGCAAAATGATATCCCTTTAAAAGTATTACCGCTTGGAATTAATTACAGCTCTTTTCGTTTTTATGGAAAAAATGTAAAGCTGAATTTTGGATCCGTTATTCTAAAAGAGGATTTTAATTTTCATTCACAAGGGAAAGCAATTAATGAATTCAACGATGAATTAACGGCGCAGTTAAGTACGTTGGTGTATGAAATCGACAAAAAGGATATTTCAAAACTTCGGGAAGTGTTTTTTGTAAACAATTCAACTTTAAAAAATGCAGCATTAATTATTCCGGCAGCAATAGGTTTTATCATCAACTCACCATTATATTTCCTATTTGATTTCATTATAAAAAACCGCTCAAAAGATCACTATGATTCTATAATGACCGGATTGTTATTTCTGTTTTATCCCCTTTATGTGTTGGCAATTACAATGGCCGTTTTCTTAATTTCCAAAAGTTGGTATTCCTTACTGATACCGGTTTTGCTTCCATTTACAGCCTGGAGCTATTTACAATTGAAGAGGCAGATACCAAAATAAAAAACGGGAAGATTTGTGGGTTTACTGATTAGCCATTTCCAATTTCCAAAAGCCAGGAAAAATAGATCCTGCATCTTTATATTTTACTGAAAAAGGTTGGCAAAAAATTCAAAAGGCAAAAAACAAAAAAGGCTGTCCTTTCAGACAGCCTCTAAAAAATATGAAAATTTATTTTAATCTTCCACCTTCATCTTTCCTTTCTGTTTTGCCACTACTTCTTCTGCGATATTATTTGGTGCAGGTGCATAATGGCTGAACTCCATGGTAGAAGTAGCGCGGCCACTGGTGATGGAACGCAATTGGGTTACATAGCCAAACATTTCGCTCAACGGAACTTTTGCTTTAATTACCTGAACGCCATGTTTTGTGTCCATTCCTTCCAGCATTCCGCGGCGGCGGTTTAAGTCGCCGGTTACATCACCCATGTATTGGTCAGGAGTCAACACTTCCACTTTCATTATCGGTTCCAGCAACACAGGATTTGCTTTACGGCCAGCCTCGCGGTAACCCTGTTTCGCACACATTTCAAATGAAATGGAATCAGAGTCAACCTGGTGAAACGAACCATCGAAAACGCGCACTTTCATGCTCTCCATCGGGTAATTAGCCAAAACCCCGGTTGTCATGGCAGACTCAAATCCTTTTTGAATAGCCGGAACAAACTCTTTTGGAATAGAACCGCCAAATAAAGCATTTACAAATTGGAAGTTACCTTTTCCTTCTTTAATAAATTCTTCGTCAGCAGGCCCCATTTCAAAAACGATGTCGGCAAATTTACCACGGCCACCTGTTTGCTTTTTCAACACTTCACGATGCTCAACAGTGGTTCTGAAGGCTTCTTTATAAGCTACCTGCGGCGCACCTTGGTTGATTTCCACTTTAAATTCACGTTTCAAACGATCAATGATAATTTCCAGGTGCAATTCTCCCATTCCTCGAAGAATGGTTTGGCCGGTTTCTTCATCAGTGTTCACTTTAAGCGTAGGATCTTCTTCTACCAGTTTGGAAATGGCCATTCCCATCTTGTCTACATCAGCCTGGGTTTTAGGCTCAATTGCAATGGCAATCACCGGCTCAGGGAAGATGATAGATTCAAGCACTATCGGGTTATTTTCATCACACAAAGTATCCCCTGTTTTAATATCTTTAAAACCTACCGCTGCCCCGATATCACCTGCCTGGATAAAATCTACCGGATTTTGTTTATTGGCATGCATCTGCATGATCCTTGAAATTCTTTCATTCTTTCCTGTGCGGGTATTGAGAACATACGAGCCGGAATTCAATTTTCCACTGTATGCGCGGAAGAACGCCAAACGTCCCACAAATGGATCAGTTGCAATCTTAAATGCCAAACCGCTGAAAGGTTCTTTAGGATCACAATGGCGTTCTACTTCTTCGCCTGTATCAGGGTTGGTGCCTTTAATTGGAGGTAAATCCATTGGGCCGGGCAGGTAGCGGACAATTGCATCCAAAGCCGCCTGTACACCTTTATTTTTAAATGAAGAACCGCACATCATCGGGATGATAGATAAGTCAATGGTCGCTTTACGAATCGCTTCGTGCACTTCATCTTCAGTGATAGTATTCGGATCATCAAAAAACTTTTCCAATAATTTCTCATCATATTCTGCCACAGCTTCTATAAGATGCTGATGCCATTCTGCTACATCTTCTTTCATGTCTTCAGGAATAGGCACTTCTTTAAAGGTCATTCCCTGGGTGGCATCATCCCACACAATCCCTTTAAGTGTGATCAAATCAACCACTCCTTTAAAACTATCTTCGGCGCCAATCGGCAATTGCAGGGGAACGGCTTTAGCGCCCAACATTTCTTTTACCTGCTTTACCACGTTTAAGAAATCAGCACCGGAACGGTCCATTTTATTTACAAACCCGATACGCGGAACTTTATATTTATTAGCCTGGCGCCAAACAGTTTCACTCTGAGGCTCTACACCGCTCACTGCGCAGAATAAGGAAAGCAAACCATCCAACACACGAAGTGAACGCTCTACTTCCACAGTAAAGTCCACGTGGCCCGGAGTATCGATAATATTGAATTTATACAAATGACTATTGGGTGTTTTCTGTCCCTGGATGGTTGGAAAATTCCAAAAGCAGGTGGTTGCTGCTGAAGTAATCGTAATACCTCTTTCCTGCTCCTGTGCCATCCAGTCCATGGTGGCAGCGCCATCGTGCACTTCACCTATTTTATGGTTTACACCTGTATAATACAGAATTCGTTCTGTGGTAGTGGTTTTACCTGCATCAATGTGAGCGGCAATACCAAAATTTCTTTGAAATCGTAAATCGGCCATTTGGCTTGTTTTTATTTTTTTGTGAATTATGTTCCTCTGAATCTGTGGAAAAGTTCAAAAAAGACGATGTTTTTTTCAAAGAATCCTCTTTCGTAAAACAAACTTTTAACCACAAATTTTCAAGGGCGCAAAGGTACGAAGTTTTAGGAAAAAAATAATAGCGCAACAGGATGAATTTCGCAGCTATTCAGTTTTTTTAACAAAAAGAAATTCAGGGATAATCCAATATAAATCATCTTCATGGGATATCCTCCATAAAAAATGCAGCTATTCGTTGCTTCACTGTAAGTTTTGCTTTCGCCAGTTTCACCAAACGTAAGTAGCCACAGCTCCGCTGTTGAGTGAAACAGAAGCGCTTTTCCCATCAAATTGAATATTGAATTGCTGCCACTCGCTTCCGGTATTTAAAGCGACCAAAACTTTTTGCCCGCCTGGCGTTATAAAAGCAACGCTTGAAATTCCGGGTATCTCACTTGAATAGATTCGCACCGAACCCGGCCTCACAAATTTAGAGGCGTGCGCAATAATATAATACGATTGATTTCTTGTGATGGCATTTCCATCTACAGTTACCGCTCCAAGGCAAGTGGTGCATCCACCCTCTGTATATAGAGCCAAATTAGGGTCTGAGGCAAGATTCCATTCCAAAACATTGCGGCTCCAGTTTTTTGTAGCGCCGATTATTAAATTATTGATGGCCCAGGATAAATCTCCTGCAAATGAAGAACCTGATCCGGTATATTGCTCGGTGAAATAAATATTCTTTTCCGGAAAGACATCATGAACCTGTGAAAGCGCTGAAATGTTTCCGCCATATAAATGAAAAGCGGAGCCATCCACATATTTCCTGGCTTCGACGTCCTGCAAAATGGTCAAAGGATATTGCGGTTCATCCGCATTGTGATCGTAACAAATAATTTTGGTAGAAATACCGGCGTTTGCAAAAGCAGGCCCAAGGCTGTTTTTAATAAAATCTCTTTGATCCTCAGCGCTCATGTACATGCTGGGATTATTTTTAGGATTTAGCGGCTCATTTTGCGGCGTGATGGCATCAATGTTAATTCCCTCCGCTTTCATAGCCTTGATGTATTTCACAAAATAATTCGCATACACATCATAATATTTCTTTTGAAGACTACCCCCTACCGAACTGCCATTGTCTTTCATCCAGACAGGCGCTGACCACGGAGAGCCTAAAATCTTTATTTCAGGATTTATTTTTAAAATCATTTTAAGAACCGGAATGAGATCCTTTTTATTTTCATCAATACTGAATTTTGACAAATTAATATCCGTTTCTCCGGCAGGCAAGTCATCATAAGAATATACATGGCTGCTGAGATCAGAAGCGCCGATGCTCACTCTTAAATAGCTTATGCCAATTGAATTGCTGTCTGTTGAAAACAATTCATTTAAAAGATTATTTTTTTCTTCAGCAGACATGGAATTGATCAAATACGCACTTCCATCTGTAAGGCAAAATCCAAAGCCATCAATGGATTGAAATTTTTGGGTGGAATCTACTTTTATAGAGGAAAGCTGATTATTTACCTTAGTGAACGGTATATCTTTTTGCCGGCTGAGCAAGGCGGTTTTATTTCCTTCGGTTAACCAGGATTGTATTTTTCCATAAGTCTTAACAGAGTCTGAAGGTAGAGTTCTCGCGGAGCCGCGTGACTGACTTTTTGAGCAGGAAAAAACCAGGAATGATAGAATAAAATAAATAAGCGAAAATTTATATCGTTGCATATTCTTATTTTTTTTATCGATGTGATTGACGTCTCATCTTGCTGCGACAGATAAAATAAAAATTGTCAATATTTGTCGGCTTACTATACACTGATCAATTCTTTAAATTTACTTTAATCATTTAATAAGCAATCTGTTAACCGGCAGAAAAAGATTTTGCTCTTCGCTGCCGGTTAACAGAAATTTGAATTGATCAGGAATTAATATCCGGGATTTTGAACCAATTTGGGATTCAAATCCAACTGCTGCTGAGGCACCGGGTAAACAAGCTGGTACGGTTGTACATTATAATTCAAATTATTTCCGGCTCCATCTTTTTGAGCGTTCATCACTTCAATGGCTTTGCCGGTTCTAATAAGATCAAACCGGCGATGGCCTTCAAAAGCAAGTTCCAGCCTTCTTTCTGTCGCAATAGCCTGCGCCATATCCGCCTGCGTGGCGGCCGTGGTATTGGGCAAATCCACTCTTTTTCTTACCTGGTTTACTAAACTGGCGGCGTCAGTTATATCTCCTTTGTTGTTGTAAGCTTCGGCGCGCAGCAATAAAATATCAGCAAGCCGGATAGCATAGAAATCATTGGTTCCATTATTGGGATCGTTATATTTGGAAAGGATCGGGTAATTGCCAGGATTTTTCCAATAAGGATCGCTCCATCCATAGTCAACAAAACTGATAGAAGCATGAAGCCTTACGGAATCGCCTTCTTCCCTGAAGGTATTTACAAGATCATTAGTTGGCGTACTGAACTTTTTCCAGCCGCCTCCGATAAATTGTGATGGAATCCAATTGCCAACCACGCTCCATCCCACATAATTAAATTCCCAAATCGCTTCATTATTGTTTTTATGATCATTATCCCACAAGAAATTGAAATCAGGCACCAGTGAATAATGAGGTATCACCTGGTCGCAATAATAGGCTACTGAATCCCAGTTTGGCGTAGGCATAGAGGCATATACTTTTGCCAGAATCGAATTTACAGCGCCTTTGGTTACTACCATTTTGTTTGAAGGTACATTATCATTCTGCACATTATCTTTTGCATACCACAAGTCCGCGAGGATAGCATCGTAAACCGAATCTACTGAAGACTGAGGAACAAATGTAGATTTGATAAGGCTTTCTGAATTGGTAAGATCCGCCGGTTTTAAAATAATGGGAAGCTTTCCAAATAAATGCACCATATCAAAATAAGTAAATGCCCGCATGAATTTTGCCTCGCCTAAAATTTGCGCCTTTCGTGTAGAACTTAATGCCGGATCAGCGCAGGCTTCTATCTGCGGAATAGCAATATTAATGTTCCCAATAATTCCATACGCGTCCGCCCAGTCTCTTCTGATGTTATCGTTTAAAGAATTAGCGGTAAACAAGTCAATGGTAATATTGGCTGCATTATCTCCGCCCGCATAAGAATTATCTGACCACACGTCTCCATTGGTGATACGGTCAAGTACGTTAAATTCCAAACCGTATGAATACCCGGTTTCAGCATCATAAACCCCTTGCAACAAGCCTTCAGCTTCTGAAGCAGATATGGAGGCGCCGGAGGTGGTATTAGTCACCACTTGCGTTATAGGTTCCCTGTCTAATAATTTGGAACAACCTGATATTGCCAGCATCGCCACTGCGGGTAATATCCAATTGGTAAAATTTTTTATTTTATTTTTCATATAAAATTTTTTAGAAATTAATGATCAGTTTCTTATTTAAGGCTAATGTTCACACCAAATAATATCATTTTGGTTTGCGGATAAGCCCCATTGTCTATACCGAGTGAAACATTCCTGTTATCACTTGAGTTGTTGGAGCTACCATAAGAATTTACTTCCGGATCAAAACCTTTGTAACCGGTAATAGTTATCAGGTTATTTGCCGAAACATAAACGCTTGCAGAACTTAAGCCCAGCCCTGACAAAAACTTAGGGTTAATGTTATAAGATAAGGTGATGGTTTTAAATCTCAAGTAAGAACCGTCTTCCAAAAAGCGGGAAGAGATCAAGGTGTTATCAGTGCTTTGATTCACGCTGACAGCAGGAATGTTAGTAATGTCTCCGGGTTTTCTCCACCGGTTTACAATATCTGCGCTTTGGTTGATCGCAGTTCTCATTGCTTCCATTTCCAAACGACCGGCATTAAATATTTTATTTCCCTGTGAACCCTGGATAAAGAAAGTAAGATCAAAGTTTTTGTAAGAAAGGTCATTAGTCATTCCATAAACAAATTTGGGCAAAGCACTTCCAAGCAATACACGGTCCGACGGTACAGGGTTTGATGTTTTTTTGCCATCTTTACTCCGATATAATTCCAGGCCGGTTTGAGGATCCACGCCTTCGGCCACATAGCCATAAAATTCTCCCAAACCATATCCCTGTATCAGGTTGATGGCACTTCCTCTTTCATAAATATTTCCAAAAGAAGGCATAGAAGGAATGCCCATTCCGATATCCAAAACCTTATTTTGATTGAAGGAAATATTGACGCTGGTATTCCAGTTAAAATCTTTTGTAGCAATATTTTTGCTTGAGATAAAAAACTCTTCCCCGATATTCTGCATAGAAGCCCCATTAACGGCTACAGAACTAACCGGCTGGGAGGCCACGGGATAATTAACCAAAATGTTGTTGGTTTTCTTTACATAAAAATCACCGGTAAAAGTCAGCCGGTTACTCAGGAATCCGGCATCAATACCCACATCAGTTTGAGTGGTAGTTTCCCAGGTTAAACTTGCGGGCGCTATGTTGGCAATAGTCACCGCACCAGTCACCGGGTCTATATTTGATTTGGATAAATAATCATAACTGCCTATTCCTTCCTGGTTTCCGTTCTTACCCCAGCTAACTCTCAATTTTAAATCGCTGATAGCGTTAATTTTTTGCATAAAGCTTTCCCGCGAAATCCTCCATCCCGCAGAGAAAGAAGGAAAAGTAGCATCACGATTTCCCGGTGCAAATTTAGAAGAATGATCAGACCGGATATTTGCCTGGAATAAATATTTGCCATCAAAATCATAAGTGATTCTTCCAAGATAAGACATAAGCGCCCATTCATCAATTGCGGTTGTTCCGGGCTGTTTTACAGAATCGCGCAGGTAAGTCTCATCCCATGACAAATGGCGGTACTGAGGTTTTAAAAAAGATCCGCTCAGGTAATTTTGTTCTGTATGAGATTTTTGTGCAGTCCAGCCGGCCAAAGCGGCGAGATGGTTTTTACCAAAATTAATTTTGTAATTAATTGTTTGTTCACTCAGCCAGGTAAGATTATTTGTCTTGGTCTGGTTATTTTGCCCCTGCGTTTGCTGGCCATAAATGGTAAGAAATGGATCAAGGAAGAAATTGAATTTTTGATCCAGGTAATCCAATCCAAAATGAGATGAAAAAACCAAATCTTTGGCAAGAGTGACATCTGCACCTAAATTGGATAATAAGCGATTGTCATAAGTTTTATTATAGCGGCCCAAAATGGCTCCATAAGGATTTTCCCAATTATTTCCATAAGGATTATAACCAATCGTTGAATCAGGATTAAATTTGGGAACAGTGGGTGGCGTTTCAAGAGCCGATAAAACGACGCCGCCACGGGCTACGCTTAGATTATCATCCACGCCATTGGTTTCCGAACGCGACATTAAAGTACTGGTAGAAAGGCTAAGCCAATTATTTACTTTGGTAGTCATATTCACTCTTCCTGTAAACCTGTCATATTGAGCGGGTTCGATCATTCCGGTTTGATTCAGATAATTTAGAGAAATGTAATGAGTGGTTTTTTCACTTCCGCCGGATATAGCCAACTGATAATTTTGCTGATTGCCGTGGCCGATAACTTCCTTTGGCCAGTTAATATTATTTGCCTGGATCAGCGAGTCTGTAATAGTGCCGGCGCCCCTTAATTCATTCGCATAATCCTGGTATTGCTTAGCATTGAGGACTTTCAGCATTTTTGTAGGTGAGGTGGTTCCATAGTACGCACCTGCGCTTATTTTTGACTTACCGGGCACTCCTTTTTTAGTAGTGATTACTACCACTCCATTGGCAGCGCGTGTACCATAGATTGCAGCAGAAGCCGCATCTTTCAAAATGGAAATGCTCGCAATATCATCAGGATTAAATTCTGAAATATCAGTAGTGGGTATTCCATCTACAATGTACAACGGATCATTGCCGGCGCTGATAGAAGAGGAGCCCCTGATGCGGATGCTGAGCCCTGCAGCAGGCTTCCCTGAATTGGAGGTAACCTGCACGCCGGCAGCTTTTCCCTGTAAGGCTTCTCCCGCGTCAATGATAGGGCGATTCTCAATATCTTTCGAAGTGACTACACTTACGGCACCTGTCAAATCCTCCTTCTTTTGAGTGCCATACCCAATAACCACCACATCAGTTAATGAAGTTGTGAGCGGTTGTAATACGACATTTATCGTAGTTTGGTTATTAACGCTAATCTCTCTGGTTTCAAACCCTACGTAAGAAACTACCAGCACCGCATCGGGCGGAACAGAAATACTGTAAGATCCGTTGGCCTCAGAAGTAACGCCGATGGTACTTCCTTTGATATGTATGGAAGCTCCGATTAAAGGACTTCCATCCGCTCCTGAAACCACACCTGTAACAGTGATATTTTGCGGGGTTTGTAATTGAACCGATTGAATAACCACAAGGTTATCCGGCAATAATTTATATTTTAAATTAGTATTTTTCAAAAGGACATCCATGGTTTGGGAAATAGTGAATTCCCGAATATTCAGGTCTACCCTGGATTGCAGCGCCGGAAGGTCGGTGTTGTACAAAAATCGGTAGGTGCCCTGTTTCTCTATTCTCTGAATAACATTTTCAATTTTTGTGTTCTTAATAGTCAGGGAAATGCTAGGCTGCGCTTTGGTATCAGCGTTTGTATTCAGGATCCCCAGCAGAAAAAACAGAACGGTGAGTCTCATGATTAAAAGAGCTTTTGAAAATTCTTTTGAGAAATACCGCAGATGCGGATGTCTTTTTTTCATACATTTATACTTTATGGTTAAAAAATAAAATACCTCTTAGAACGGTAATTAAAAATTTTTTAGCTACGGCGGAGGATACTGCCATATCCTCCGTTTCTATTTTTGTTTGTTACTGTTTACTTTTCATTAATCCATAATCTCTACTACTTCATCATTGATTTTGTAATGGAACTTTACAGTCAATTGTAGCGCATTTAAAGCCTGCTCAATCGTTTCATTTTCAAAAATTCCGTTGAAGTGATACTTTTCCAGGTCTTTGCTCAGAATATTGATTTTTACACCATACCAGCGCTCAAATTTTGCGGCCAGTTTATTAAAATCATCCCCATTAATCACCAAACGGTTATAAAGCCATGAGGTTTCTTCTTTAAGACTGTCAGGCTTGTTGGCCGACAGTGTTGAAATAGAAATATCCTGTCCTGTGTCATATTTTTTCATCGAATCACTGGTTTCATTTTTTTGGGGAGCCATATCGTCTTCTTTATCTTTTCTAAAAACCAATTTTTCGTTTGGCTTCAAAATAACTTTCGGCGCTGATGGATCATCTTTGGTGTACACCTCAATGCTTCCTCTCAGTAAAGTGGCTTCAATAGTTTGATCCTGATCGTAGGATTTTACATTGAAAATGGTACCGAGCACTTTAATGTCAATATTCGAAGTATGAACTATAAAAGGATGAGCCGCATCTTTGGTTACATCAAAATAAGCCTCGCCTTCCAAATCTACTTCGCGCACATTTTTATTAAAATCTTTACGGTAAGTTAACCTCGAGGATCCGTTTAATCTTACCACCGTTCCATCAGGCAAAATGATTTTGGACTTGGAACCAGGTTTCACAAAAACCTGTTGCAGCTTATTGGGAAGAGGAGATTTTTCATCCGTATTTTTTTTAAACAAAAGCCCGATCCCAACAATAAAAATTACAGACGCTGCCACATACAGCCAGGCATATTTATTTTGATTTAATTTTCTGACCGGTGTAAATGCCTTTGTGTTTTCTTCGTCTCCTTCCTCCTCCGCATCTAAAATGAGATGGAACCTTTCTTCTTCCATTTCATCGGTGATATTCAGAGAATCGCCTTTTTCATTCCAAAAAGTAACAATACGATCGGCAATTTTCTTTTCTTCAGGATGGTCAATAAAATAATTTTCCAATTCTGTCAAATCATGCAGGGAAGCCTCACCTGAAAGTTTTAGTGCCAGTAAATTCCAGATTCTGTTGTCGGGTTGCTGCATGAAGTAAACGGTCTTTCTTATTAAGACAGTAAATCAATATTTATCCCCTAAAAAAATTTTGGATTTATTTTTTTGGATTAGAAGAAACAGGAGTTTTTTCCAAATCTTCTTTAATAATAAAAGCAATGCGGCGGATGGCAATTGTCATTTGAGCTTCTATGGTACTGACAGACAAGTTCAAAATTTCAGACACTTCTTTATATTTTAGGCCGTCTTCCCTTATCAATTTAAAGATCATTTTGCAGCGTGGTGGCAGGGTTTCTATTGCACTCTTGATCTTTGTATAAGTTTCCCTATAAATCAAAATCTGGTCAGGAGAGAGTGGATTTGCCAATTCAATATTGATCGCATCAAATGGTTGCGTGATATTTTCATGAGCCTTGGAAGAAAGATAATTCAGGCAGGTATTTTTAGTGGCAGAGTAAATATAAATTTTTACATTCCGGATGTTTTCAGCATTTTTTCTATTTTTCCAGAATTTGATAAAAACATCTTCCACTAATTCTTCGGCCACTTCTTTATTCCTCGTTAAAACGAAAGCAAATTGCAAAAGTTTTTTATAAAATTGGTGATACAATTGGCGAAAAGAGGTCTGGTCACCTAATGATATTTGGGTTAAAAGTTTTCTTTGATTGCCTTCACTGAAATTGGCATCCGGATTCATTCCCCTTTTATTTTTAGAAATTCAAGCAATAAGATTTCACCTGATTTGTTTTGTAAAATTAAACGAATTCAATTATTTGTTTCCAAATATTTGATTTGAAACGGGAACCAGGCATTTGCGAGTCCACATTTAAAAATTTTCTGAATCGTGCCTCCTTACAGTCGGGCTGTTGACAGTAAATAAATAAATAGCAGGTTTTTTTATTTTTTAAATTTTAGCCAATGCGCTTCTGCATACACACACTATTCGATACATTTTCATACTGGCCGTAGTTGGGAATAACCTCATAACCGGATTTTTTATACAAAGCAATTGCTTCAGGCTGCTTTTTACCGGTTTCCAATATGCAATACGAATAACCCAATCCTGCCGCCCAATTTTCGAGTTGTTGCAAAATCTGAAAGGCGATTCCTCTTCCCCTGAAAGCCGGCATTACAAACATTCTTTTTATTTCTACCGCTTGCGACGAAAATTTTTTAAATGCGCCCGCGGCCACCGGTTGCTGATCGGTATAAGCTACAATAACGTTTTTAATATTTTCTATTTTATTGAACTGATCATAAAAAGCGTGCTCTTCTCCATCTCTTTTTGCGAGTTCTTCATCGAGCAGAACAACAAGTTTTTTAAAATCCTCATCACTTGAATCAGTCCGGTTGAAAGTGTACATAAGTTTTATCGTTTGCGTTCAACGTTGATTGAACCAGAAATTATCATAGTGCGATGTGTAAAGCCGGTTCTGTTTAATTGTGCAAATAATATAAAATTCAAAACATATTGGTAGTTTTTTTGTAGGTACTAACTAAACTCTTTAGAAAAATATGAAGAAAAAAGTAACTTTTAAAAGATTGTGGGAGGTATTAAAGAAATCTTTCAAAGGCTTTTCAAATGACAGGATCACCAAAATGAGTAGTTCGCTTTCGTACTATACCATTTTTTCAATGGCGCCATTGTTGATAATTATTATTTCGCTGAGCGGCCTTTTTTTAGGCCAGGATGCAGCCCAGGGCAAAATATATGACCAGCTAAGCGATTTTATCGGTTCCAACGCAGCGTCACAACTGCAAACTATGATTCAAAACGCATCGCTTTCGGGAAAAAGCAAGTTTGCAGCGATCATCGGAATAGCCACTTTAATCGTAGGCGCTACTACCGTTTTTGCACAAATACAGGATACTATTAATTATATCTGGGGCATAAAACCAAAGCCTAAAAAGGGTTGGCTCAATTTTTTAAAAAACAGGTTCCTTTCATTTTCTGTAATCATCGGGCTTGCTTTTTTATTATTGGTGTCATTAACCTTATCAACCATCGTTGATACATTCAGCGCTTCATTAAAGGCTCATTTCCCGCAGATAACGGTAGTGCTGCTTTATGTGATTAACACGGTAATCACCCTTTTGCTGACCGCATTGATTTTTGGAACTATTTTCAAAGTGTTGCCTGATGCAAAAATAAGATGGCGCGACGTGATAACAGGGGCCATTACTACTGCCGTGCTGTTTATGCTCGCCAAATTTGGAATTTCTTTTTATATAAGCAAAAGTAATGTAGGTACTACTTACGGAGCAGCCGGCTCGCTTGTAATTTTACTGCTTTGGGTATATTTTTCTGCGATGATTCTGTATTTTGGCGCTGAGTTCACAAAAGCATACGCAGTTGAATTTGGCGCGGCCATCCATCCGGATGATTATGCCGTAACCACAAAAATCGTGGAGGTAGAAGTGGGCCAGAAATCAATACAGGAAAAAGAAAAAACGGAACTCAAAACCCATGAAGTAAATAAGAAGTCGTAGCGTTTTACAAACATGCGGCCACATAGTAAAGCAACAAATAATTCGAAATTATTTTGTGTGAATTAAGAACCGGCTATTTTAATTCAGGAACCGAAGACCCTGAATTGGTTTTTTTTCGTGTCACATTTTCAGGCTTTACGGGTATTTCGATAAGGACTTCACATCCCTCTCCGGGATTAGAATGAATGTCAAAATCTCCCTGGAATAATTCTGTCCTTCTTTTCATATTTGAAATGCCGATTCCGCTCCTAAAATTATCCATTTCAAACCCAACCCCATCATCCCAAATCCGCATTTTAAGCTTATGTTTTGATATTAAAACTTCAACCCCGATATTTTTACAGCGTGCGTATTTCACAATATTCCTCAGTTGTTCCTGTAAAATTCTGTATAGGTTAAGCTGAATATCGTGGTCAATTTCTAAATCGGCAATCAGAGGATCAAAGAAAAGAGAAGTATTGTATTTGTTTTCAATATTGATACTTTTTAATAAAATTGAGAAGGCTTCTTCAAGCGTTGAATCGTTAAAAAATGCGGGCGCCAGCCTGTGAGAAAGATTACGAATTTCCTGGGTAGCCAATTTGATATAATCCCTGCATTGCGCAAACAATTCCATGCCGGCGGGATTGATTGATTTTTTTAAAACGCCAAGAGTGATATGGGTGGTAGCTAAAATCTGGCAAATATTATCATGTAGCTCTGCGCCTATTTCGAATCTTTCGTTTTCCTGGGTTTTGATTATTGCCCTGGTAATTTCCTTCTCCAACCGGTTCTTTTCAGTGACATCCGTTATAATTACTATCCTGTATTTTTTTTCATTTATGTGGATAAAAGTGGCCTGAACTTCTACATCCAGAATTTCACCATATTTGGTATAATGCTTTGTTTTCTTTTGAAAAGTTTGTTTACTGCCCTCATGCTGCTTCAATATCTGTTTTAGTGAAGGTATATCCTCCTCAAACTTGATATCGGTAAGTGTCAAATCGCGAAATTCTTCCATCGTATATCCATACAACTCTACAGCCGCCCGGTTTACCTGAATTATTTTGAGCGTATCCGGTTCATAAATCCAGATGGGTTGGGGATTGAGTCTAAAAAGATCACTATACCTCTTTTCAGATTCCGAAAGCTCGTGCACTCTTTTTTTTCTTTCAAGGCAATACAGAATGCTTTTATAAAGTGAAGAAGCATTCAAATCATTTTTTATTAAATAATCTGATACTCCGTATGAAATAGATTTGATACTAAATTCCATATCGGGAAAATCGGTTAAGATGATTACCGGGATATCTTTGCTCATTTCCAGGACTTCATTAATTAATTCAGTACCAAACTTGTCGGGTAGCGACAAATCCAAAAGAATAATATCAAACTGATTATTCGTCTCTAATACATTACGGGCTTTTGAGAAATTATTCACCACAGTGATGTGAGGATTTTCAATCTGTTCGGATAAGTATTCCCGGATAAGAAGAATATCTCCGGGATTATCCTCAATAACTAAAATGTAATAATCACTACTGTCTTTGGTCATTTTCGATTCTGTTTTTCTTCGGAAGGTTTACCGCTGTAAGCCAAAAATTCTCAATTTTAGAAACAATATTAAAAAAGTTTTCGATATCCATTGGCTTTGTTATGTAGCAATTTGCATGATTTTCGTAGCATTTATTCACTTCATCCATGGAAGAAGACGTTGACAAGACAATAACGGGAATGTGCTTCAAATTCGTATTTGTTTTTAAAAATTGCAGTACTTCATAGCCGTTTTTCTTGGGAAGATTTAAGTCGAGTAATATCAAATCCGGGACTTTTACATCCAGGTATTGATGTCTCCTCAATAAAAAATCCATAGCTGACTCACCATCCCTGACTACGCTAAGGTCGCATCGCAATTTCGCACTTTCAAAGGCTTCTGAAGCGAGCATTACGTCCCCTTCATTATCTTCCACCAGCAGAATGTGAGTTCGTTCCAAAGGGGCAATTTTTAAAATTCGCAGCAAAGATAATTCATAAAGTTTACGCCAATTTCCGGTTTAGCCCCCCAAAAAATAACATCTTGGCAAATTTAGATTTATGCACGTGTAAAGAAAACTGATTCTGCCCCGCGCAATTTGTTCAGGAAAAACTGGCAAATACCTGGTGAGGCTTAGAAAAGAAAATGGGACAATTTGGCAAAAATTGTGGAACAATTTCCTTAACGATTTAAAAATGTTTGCTACCTTTATCGCTCAACAAAAAATGTTTGTCACGTTTTTTAACGATTCCAAACATGATTTACAGCAAACCAATTAATTGGCATGCTATTGGAAATAAAAATGTCTTAAACGAAAAACAACCCTCTATATTGAAAAGATAGATATATTTTTATAAAATTATCTTTTTAATGTAGGTCATCAATCCTACGAATTACTGCAAATCTTAAAAAGATAAAAATGCAGAATAATTGGTACGCAGTTTATACAAAGCTACACTGCGAAAGAAAAGTATCGCTTTCTTTGACAAAAAAAAATATTGAAACCTTTTGCCCTTTAATCAAAAAGGAAAGTAAACATTTATTTAGAAGAACCATTACGGTTGAGCCCTTGTTTAAGTCGTATGTATTTGTAAAAACCTCTGAAGAGATTATTAGTAACATTAGTAAAGAAATTAACGGGGCATTGAGTTTGCTTTATTGGAAGGGCAAACCTGCTGTAATTAAGGAAGAAGAAATTTATGCTATACAAGATTTTCTAAAATATCATAAAGAAATAACCATAGAAAAGACGAAAATTTTTAGCGAAAAGCAAGACACCTCCTCCTATTTTATGGATGGACAAATACTCCTGATAAAAAACAGGACTATGAAGCTTACCCTGCCGTCCCTTGGTCTTTCCATGATAGCTAAATACGAGTCCTCTGAAAATAGTATTACAGGAAGGGAAATTGTCTTTGGAAGCAGAGATCTTATTGTCCATTCCTGACAGGAAGATCCGAAATAAAAATCATGGATATTCCTTTATTTACTGGTTCCGACGATTTTATTTTCCAATACAGAATTTAAGAACCCTTGTCTACCAATGGTTTCATAATTTTGGGCAACAAGAATACATAAAACAAGTGGAAGCTGTAGAAAATGATGAACAAAATCTAAAATAGTTGCACCCTTGAATAATTTCCTCTCTGTTCTCCCTATGCAAATATACTCTACTGCTTGAAGTATGATAATTGAGAACAGCAATACTTATCAAAAGGTTTTGCAAACCCACTTTTAATCATTTCCTCATTTAAACAGGCACCATCAGGAGGAAATACTTAAGCCAGTGTCCTGCATAAGTGTCACTTTTGTTTTTACTTTCTATAGCAAATGAAATAGTCTTGAGGTGCAAGAGATAACAAATAATTGAAAGAGCTTCTGCCAAGCTCCATTAATAACTGACCAGGTAAGTGTGTCTCTCTTTCATCTTGAATTAGTTTTGTGCAGTTCTTTAATTCAGATGCATCTATACCAAGTAAACTAACGGCTCTCAAAGGTACAAAGATTGCCAAGGTAATAACGCGTGGCTGACCCTCTTGCCCTATATGGAGATATAGCCAGGAACAAGGTTTCAACGATAAGATTTTAATTTAACACACTGCAATGAAACCCGTTTGCAGAAACCAGGTCGATGATTCGATCAACCGGAATGGCTTCCCCCTTTACGCGAAGGATCTTGTCGCAATCATGCAGATCAAAATTTATCATAAATGAGGGGAAATGACGATTAAGCAAAGCTACTATTTCCACTGCCTCTGAAATATCCAAAACATTTGTTCTAAAAACCTCTACCATAGTTTGAATAATTTTTGTTATGCATCTTTTGTAAAAAGTCAACTTTCTACATTCCGGATATTTTTGTTTCAGTTAAACTGATCCCCGGAATGCCATAGCGGTATTTTCCGGCTTATAATTTTTCCTTGGGACTGACGGTCGAAGCGGTACTAGTGCGCTTGCTGGTCCTTATAAAGCGAGCCCAGGCAACCGGCCCGAGGATTACGCCGATTAGACCAAACATCATAGCTACAATGGCCCCGGCTTTGCCGGATCCGGTGCCAAAGCCAGCACTATAAGAGCGAACCAGATGCAGTCCGCTGAGGATCGTGCCAATCAATCCCGTCACCGTCGCCAAGGTGGCTCCTAATCGGTCGGAACCCAGACGACGCGCGGACCTGACAGCGCGCACCCCGATGACGACACTGATAAGCCCTATCACGGCAGCCAGGATAGACTCAAGTCTACCGGAGGTGATGCCGCTAACCTGTAAAAACCGGTCAACGGTAAGCAAATTTTGAGTATTCATATTATTGTCTTTTAGATATCTATGTTTCAATTTATTGTTGTCTTTATTTTTTCACATCCGCAGATCAGGGGTCGTTTAGCCTCATTTGGTAAGGTTGCTTGCCAAGATTGTTCTGAATATAATGCTATCCTTTTCAGATACTCTTAAAAACTCCAAGAAAAAATATGGCCATGAATAAAGATAGCTGGAACACGTATAATATCTCTACTTTCCTCTGTAAACTACCGATGCTCCCTTTTGCATCCACCATGGCTTTTACCCGCTTCTCAAGTGCTTTAGACACAAAGCTGTTAATGATAACGACGAGCACCAGCATGAGCTTTATCCTTAGCCAGAGCTGCCCGGCAAAGACGCCTTTGGTTAAATATATCATATAAAATCCCGACAACAACAACAACAACCCTACACCAATGCCGATAACCTTGGAAAAGCGGTCGCCCAGTTCCAGAAGAGTAAAGACGTTGCCTTTGTCGGCACTATAAAGTTTCCAGAAGCGGCGGCTTACGACGAAGCTGATAACCGTTGTTCCGGCCGCCAGGGTAAGTCCTGTAATGTGGACGAGTAAACTCAATAGGAACCAATTCATGATAATCTTGTTTTAATTGTTTTAACGCGAAATTGGTCTGATTTTCCGTATTTGATTTATATTTAAAGGAGTTAAATTTGTATTAGCCGCTTAATAGAATTAATTTAAATATGCAGAAGAGAGATGCCGTTTGAACTGAAACATATCGCGACCGACCAGATCCTCCATAATAGTGATGTATCTGATCATGATCTTAACTGCTCCGGGCTGATAGAGAACATCACCCGATTGGAGCTCCCTTTCGCTGATGCCGTTCTGTCGCATTGGCGCTTTGAGGGGATTCATATGATTCATACTGATTGGCATTATAAGGCCCGTTCCGATATGGCCTTTGGCACCGATCTGGATGTTGTGCAACTGCATTTCAACCTTCGCGGGAATGTGTTTTTGAATTCCGACCAGTTTGATAAACCCCTTGATTTTGGGCACAATCAGCATAACATAGTATACAGTAACGGAAATGCCGGTATCATTAGAAATGAGCATTTGAATGTATCTCAGTTCCAGATCCAATTTACCCGCGACAGTTTCCTGAAATTATCGGAAAACGCAAATGATACCCTGAAGCGATTTTCTGAAAAGATATTATCAGGAAAGCCTCTGATACTCTCCGAGCACCATTTGCCTATTGATCTCTCTATGCAGCAAGCCATAGACGCGATCCTGAAGTGCAAGTATCAGCAGGGACTCAAGAAAATGTTTCTACTCTCCAAAGCTATTGAGATATTGGTGTTGCAGGCGGAAGCGTTTAATTGCCTACAACCGCGGAAGAAGACAATCGCGCGAACCGATTTTGACAAGGATCGCATCCACTATGCCAGGGAGTACCTGATACAACATATAGATACGCCCCCCAGCTTATCGGAGCTCGCCCGCCTAGCTGGTTTGAATGAATACAAGCTGAAGTACGGGTTTAAAGAAATATATAAGACCACTGTGTTTGGATACCTGGCGGAAAAGCGCCTGGAACTGGCACGGGATTATTTATCCGATCCTAATAAATCTATAACGGATATTGCAGATTTATTAGGCTATTCATCGATACAGCATTTCAGCTCTGCGTTTAAAAAGAAGTTTGGACAATCACCCAGGGAAGTGAGACGCAAAAGGTAAGATGTTGTACATATGTTGTATATATAGGAAGAGGTTCTCGAAACACCTTTACGATGCTAGCCACTGACATCCTTTAATTACCCCGGTGTTCAACTGTAGGTGTGATAAGACGAAAGTAGTCAAGTCTCTAACTTTTTATCTTTTTCCGTGTTGCTGATTAAGATAAATTTCCTCAAACGTTTTATTCTTCTGCCTGGGGATTAATGGAAAAAATCTTGATTCTATTGGGGACAATAGTTGAAGACAGAGCTGCTTATCATCGTCCCCCATGTCCTGCGTTAACATACCCACCACTTTTAATATTTGTTGTTTAGCTTCCTTTAGGACTCTTTCACCTTTTCTTGTCAATCGAAGTCTTTTAACCCGCTTATCTTCAGCATCCGTATACTCACTGATCATTTGTTTATTCTTAAGTCTTGTTAAAACATTTATGCCACTCGAAAGTTCCAGCATGTTGGTGAAAATTGCTTCTGACTTAGTGGGGTTTTTGCGGTTAAAAATAGCTGCCATCATTCCAAATTCTGCAATCTGATCGAGACCTGTTCCCGCTAGCGCTTTATTGGCATAAATCTCCTGGAACTTTCCTATACGACTAATTGTTTTAATCAGTGCACCATCTATATCCGGATGCAATTGCCACTCCTGTAGAATAGTTTTGTCTTTTTTTATGGTTCCGGCTAAAACATCGCGACAAAAGCTTTCAATCGTGCCTTCCGGGTTTCGTTTTTCATAATCTCCCCAAAGCCTGACAAGCTCCACCGTTTGATTCATAATTATTACTATTTAGATGTAAAATTAAAAAATAAATACCAAATAGTTGTTTAATATTACCAAATAGTTTTATTTTGTATAATAAATTACCAAATTGATGTAATTTAAATTGTTCATTTAAAACAACAAAAAGATTATCAACGAAAACAACGGGA
The DNA here is from genome assembly GCA_051954975.1 of Ginsengibacter sp. GTDB lineage: Bacteria > Bacteroidota > Bacteroidia > Chitinophagales > Chitinophagaceae > Ginsengibacter. The sequence goes on from JBQCHE010000008.1 coordinate 516,530, forward strand.
ATGAAGATGTCTTTAACATTTCGAATGATACTTGCCTTGCATATTACCGGGATCGTAATCATGGCCGGCACAACGATGACAGACTACCTGACTTTTAGGACTTTTTGGCAATTCGCCGATGCAGGCGATAATCGTGTCTTTGGCCTAATTCCTTTGATGGCCAGGTACGGAGCCTATATAAGGACAGGCGCTATAACCATCATACTTACAGGAATCGCATTGTTTGTGCTCGATAAAGGCACTATCTGGACTCAGCCATTGTTCAAAGTGAAAATAGTGTTGGTTGTTGCATTAATATCAAACGGCATATTCATCGGCAATAAGCAAGGGCATAAGCTCAGGGAAACTGTTATGGCACATGCTGCTGATTTTCTGGAATACACGACACCCATAAGGGAAAGCATGGGCCGGTTTTATCCTATACAATTAACCTTTTTTTTCATCATCATTTTAATCAGCATGATCCGGTCCAATTCCTAAGCAATTAGAATGTTAAAAATGGATTTTGCACTTTTCGATAAACCAAGAGTATTGGCACCTGCAGGAATCGTCAGGTCTCTTTGTGTAAGAGGTCCACTAACCCAAAATAAATTAGCTTGAGAAAAGATTGCAGGAATCTGTGAGCCCACGGGGTTCTGGGTTACAACTTGAGACGAAATTGAAGTTGATTGAGAAGTAGATTCGAGCATTACCCGGCTTTGTTAAATCCACACTTTATTCAGCAAATGGCGTCAATTAAATTATTTTTATTTTTCTTCTCAATGCCATCTGATCATTTTTACATTATTCCAGAGAAAATAATTCCCGGGAAAGATGTTTAGGAAAAACAGAATGATTTGATGGTTAAAGCTCAACCGTTCTATAATAAAAATAGTTGCTTATTATACCGCTAATCCGTCGATTAGGGGGACTTTTAGCGATGACTTTTCATAAGCGAACCATCGGTTAGATGAAGGAATTCACCCCTCGCCAGCGTTACTTTTACAGATTCTATCGAAATATGCTGCTTTGCCCTTAAAAATAACATCCCGATGTAAGAATTTGAAAAACGCAGTATATTTTTTATTTCAGAGGCCGGGTAACAAAACGGCAACAGTAAAAAAATATTGTTATAAAAGTAGAGCAGGCTTTAATTGATATATCTTCGATTTGAAATGAATAAAGTTTTTAAAACACAAACTTCTAATCTTTCACACATCGAAAACCCGTATGCTCCAAACCGGTATCAGGACTGCTTTTCATGCGGCGCGCCACACGATAACCGCTGCAATAACTGTCATTGCATAAAAAGCTTCCGCCCCGCAAACTTCTTTTAGGCGTATAAGGTTCCATTGGATCGTAGCTTTTTGCAGGCCCTTTTGGATCTACTGCTACCTTGTTGGCAAATGTTTGATAATAATCTGCATCGTACCAGTCGCTACACCATTCCCAAACATTTCCAGCCATATCGTAAAGTCCATAACGGTTAGGCATAAACGATTTTACAGGCGCCAGTTTTACAAATCCATCCTTGTCATCATTATAGTACGGAAATTTACCGCCCCAGGAATTCGCTTTGGGTTTGCCTTCATTTATAGCTTCATTTCCCCAGGGATAAATATCGTTTTCGAGACCTCCTCTTGCGGCATATTCCCATTCAGCCTCTGTTGGTAATCGCTTCCCGGCCCATTTACAATATGCCATTGCATCGTACCAGCTCACCTGAACGACGGGATAATTTTCTTTTCCATCAACACTGCTACCGGGGCCTTCAGGATGCTGCCAATCTGCGCCTTTTATCCAACTCCACCACTCGCTGTAATTGTTCAAATCAACGGGACCGGAAGTCTGGCGAAAGACCAGCGACGCCGCTACCAATACACTGTCGGGTGGCTTTGGCGTACCGGGGGGAAGGGTCGATTTCATTTCTTCCCAATCTGGTTTTCTTTCTGCAGTAGTCACGTAATGAGTTGCTTTTACAAATTTTGCAAAGTCTGCATTGGTCACTTCATTTGCATCCATCCAAAAGCTACCTACCTGAACTTTGTGTTTTGGGTATTCATCCGCACTTGCCTGGGAATTATCGCCGCCCATCATGAAAGTGCCGCCTTTTATGAACACCATTCCTTTCACAGAAATATCACCATTAAAATTCAAAGAAGAATCAACTGGAGTAGCTGAAAACCTCGCAGGTACCATCATACAGGATGTGGCAGAATCGTTGTTTGCCTCTACCGTTGTTGCATTACCGTTTTGATTATTACATGAAAACAACAGTAAAGTAACAAATAACAGGAGATTATATTTTTTAAATAATCCGTTCATCTATTTTTTTTTTTAATCTTTTTTCAAATCACTCAATAATTTACTAATTTGCCGGCAATTGAAATGTTTTTTACTCTCTCTGTAGAATTTATCTGCGAATAATTTGTTACTGCGACGAGATAATCCTAGAAGGTTGCCTTACAGAAAAAAATAGTCAACTGTAATAATTACCATTAGAACAGTGTAAGCCTAGCATAAATTTTTTAACTACAATAAAAGCGTTCCATTAAGAGGCTTTACTGTTAGTATGAAAATTTTCAATTAGCACCGGCACATAAATTCCATTGCATTTATGATTTTTAATTCATTTTACGTTATAACATTCCTCATTCATTCAATAACCGTTCTCCATCTACAACCATTGCTTCTGCTGTTTGCGTTTCCAGATTTTTTATTCGAAAATTATTCAGCACTTTTTCCAACTCTACTAATTTCTTTTGATCTCCTTGTTTTGTATAAAGTGCTTTGAGCACATGTATTTTCTCAAAATCCTGTATGCCTTCAATCAGCTTTTCAAAACGTATCGAGGTCATAGGGCCGGGATATACCTGGTATGTATCGCCTGCGGGCCACGCTGTAAAACGACTATCGTGCAACGGGTCTTCAGGCCAACTGTCGTATGCCCAACGAAGGTACCCATCCATATTTTTTGCTGCGGTGTACCAGCCTATCCAGGCACTTTCAGCCGGTGGCGAAAAGGTAAACCCATTTGGATATTTTTCAATGCAACACGTGTACCAAGTGCTCGGTTTGCCTCGTCGCTTCCGCAGTTCAAGCGTATCGGCAGGAAACTCTAATCTTGAAGCAATGCAATAATCATAAATATCATTTTCAATTTCAGAATGATAATTTCCTGCCAACGCAATTTTCCACTCAGGGTCTATTTCTTTGAGCAGTTTAATAACTGATCGCATTGCCGGTAAGGGCCGTTCATCCATAGCAATAGCAGTAATATTGAACCATCCTTTTTCTTTCAGATGTTTTGTAAAATCCGTAAGCATTCTTTTCCAAAATTCATTATAGGCAGGAGTGCCAATAGCACTTCTAATCACTGTATTTATTCCAATCGCTTCATCATAATATTGAAAGGCAATTTTCCAGGGCACCATACTGTAACAATTAATGCGTTTGTCGATGCCGCAGCTCATCACGAAAGAAATATATTTATCAAACAAACTATAATCATAATGCCATGTACTGTTTTTCTTTTTTGTCCATTTTATGAGACTTGGAAAATCATCGTACGTCTGGTGGCCCCACGGCTCATTAACAATGCTGGCAGTAATATTTTTTTGACCTGCATTGGCGAGCATGACATAATATTTCTTCATCAAGGCAAAATGTTCATCGCTCCATAGCGGCACGGTATGCACCCGCGCAATAGCGGCTGGATGCTGCCACAAATCAAGGTTAAAGGACCATTCAGAAGGAGGCGGCAATGTTTTGTCCAGCACAAAAACCGTAAGTTTCAGGCTATAACTGTTATCTGCCTTTATTTCAATAATGCCATTATACACACCGGCTGGTGTATTAGCCGGAACCTGCACACTCACCCATACAGGCTGCACTGTATTTCGTTTTATCTCAACAGATGGTGAGGATGTGTTGATAGGGTCGGCCACTAAAGAAGAATCAAAATCTTGTGACTTTCTATATCCGCAACCTCCTCCAAATTCGTCAGTTATCACATAACCTACAAAACCGGTGGTAACATTTTTTTTTGAGATTACCTGCCCGCTTTTGGAAGTAAGATCATTTACAACCATGCTTACCGAAGAAACGCTTTTATTACTCCAGATGGCTAGTTGAGTATGGATTTTCTCGCCTTTCCATGCCGTTAATGTATCTCTATTTTGCGGAACGATTTGGGGAACGCGATCCTGGCTGTAACGAACATTGCTGTTCACAAAACTCGCCTCAACAGGGCTTTTCATACTTTGCCATTGGGCTGCTTTTTCGGCTTTGTCCATTGACGGCTGCTTTTGCAGCATGAAGCTGACGTCCTGGGCTACCAAGCAATTGCCAAGCACAAAAAAGAAGACGGATAAAAGATATTTCATGATTTATTTTTAATGAAAAATGTATTGGGTTATATTTTGGCTATAAGTAGGCCAATTTACATTTAAATATGCAACTGCCATTAAGCAACAGTGATTGATTTGTCGGGGAAATAGATGTGCCTATCATATCGTAAACAATGAAATAACGCGGTTTTTTATTTTCAGTTTTTTTATACTTATTGCGCTTTATTAATCGATAACCTCTGGAGTTTGTTCAGGATAAAAAGGATCAAAATAATGAATGCCGGAAGCTTGGTACCACAATAAATGTTTTTTAAGACGAGTTAAAAAGTTATCATAATTTCTATTATTCGAATTAGTCCACGCGGCCTCAGACAAGGCTGAAATACGAGGAAAAAGCAGGTATTCCAGCCTCTTTTCAGTTCGTACCGTTTCAGTCCACAGATCTGCCTGAATGCCCAAAATCAATTTGCTTGTTATATCTATTGTATAAGGTTCATTGTTTGGGAAATTATAAACTTTATCCAATGAGCTAAAATTTCCCTGCCATTTTCTGCCTTGCTGATGAGAACTGTCCTGAACAAAATCAAAATAGAATGGAATACGCGGACAAAGAACCACGCGGTAGCCTTTTTGCAATGCCTTTTCCAGTTGTGCTGGTTTATCATGCCGCCACCAACAAATAATTGTTCTATCAGCGGGTAATGAAGCATCGGCGGCTTCATCCCACAGTAAAACTTTGTTGTATATCTTCAAAGCTGAATCCGCCATTCTTCGGATAAAATAAAGTTCCACGACTTTAAGATCCGGAAGATTTTGTCTCTTCATCAATTCCTGAACTCCACGATCATTCTTCCAACTTTCACTACCAAAAGAAACTTCATCACCGCCCAAATGAATCATTTTGGATGGAAATAATTTTTTAGTCTCTCTTAAAATATTTGTCAGGTAAGAATAGGTTTTAGTGTTACCCGGATTAAAAGTAAAATTTGCGTATCTCCCGGCACCTCCCCCACTAAATTCGGGGTAAGCTCTATTGGCAGCGGTGGCATGGCCGGGCATATCAATTTCAGGAATAACGGTGATATATCGTGCAGCAGCATATTGAACAATTTCTTCAATATCAGCATCGGTATAATATGCAGCAGGTGCAGTTGAATCTGAATGATTTCCAATGGCGCCAACAGAAGTTAATCGTGGATACTGTGTAACTTGAAACCGCCATCCCGGCTGGTCGGTAAGGTGCCAGTGAAAACGATTTAATTTATACAACGCCATCCAGTCCAGTATCAATTTTACCGTTTCTTTCCCAAAAAAATGACGAGATTCATCCAGCATCAATCCTCTCCATTTATACTTTGCCGTATCCCGGATATTCCAACAATTAATGACTGTACCTGATTTATTTACCGGCGCTTGTCTCATTAATTGCATCAAAGAAATGATTCCATCAAATAAACCTTCGTCAGTAGATGAACTGATAATGATGGCGTTTTTGGTCATACTAAGCGAATAGTTTTCTGCATTCGTTGATGCATTAATTCTCTCGAGCAAGATTTTATCGTCTTTATCCTGGCCGCTTACTTTTAAACTAACTCCATTGAAACTCTTGATAGATTGTTGGAGGTACCATGCGAGAGAATTTAGAGAGGTGTCTTTAATAACAATTGAGGTATACTTGTTTATAACAAAAACACCGTTAGTTTGTTGGTAGTGATTCGGTAAAGGAATTACAGGACATTCTGTTTGCGCCAACGCAGAATAAGCTGTCAGGAGAAGAAAAATAAAATTATAGTAAACACTTTTAATATTCATGCGGAGGTTTTAAGGAAGCAAAACAATATGTGCTGTAACGGTAATATCAAATTCACCCACAAAGTTATCATTCATTATTCTTTTCCAGCTCATCCATTCTAAATGAATCTACTTCAGGAGTGGTATGTTCCTCTTTCATAATCTCTTCTATCCTTCTGACAACATCTGGATGCTGCCCCGACACATCATGCTGTTCCTGAATGTCATTATCCAAGTCAAAAAGCTGTATTTTCAGATTACCTTTTCTTATGTTGGTTCTTAAGCCTTTCCATTTCCCAAGACGTACTGCCTGCTGCCCTCCATATGCTGGCGCAGGAAATTCCCAATATAAGAATGGATGTTTCTTTTGTTGATTTGAGTTTCCTAGTAAGGTAGGCAGGTAACTGATACCATTTATGTTTGATGGAGGTTTCAATCCTAATACCTGGCAGAATGTTGGCATATCGTCCCAGGTGGCGGATATCAAGTCACTTTTAGTACCAGCCCGTATTTTCCCCGGCCATGACACGATGAAGGGCACGCGAATTCCTCCTTCATGAACAAAGCCCTTTCCCCACCCATATTCGCTTTTAAAAGGACCGGCACTATCGAACCAGGGCGAGTCACTTCCAGCATTATAGGTCGGGCCATTGTCACTGCAAAAGACAATGATTGTATTATTATATGTGCCAGTTTCTTTTAGCTTTTTTACAATCTTTCCTACCTCCTCATCCAGCGTCGAAACCATGGCGGCATAAGTAGCCCGTGGATATCGGCATGGGAAATAAGAACCGCCTAAAAATGGTTTTTCATCTCCGAATTTTTTATGATAGTAGTCTATCCATTTTTGAGGAGCCTGTAATGATACATGAGGAAGCGGCGTAGTGTAGAAAAGAAAAAACGGATGATCTTTACTTCTTTCAATAAATCCAAGTGCAGCTTTTATTAGGAAGTCGGGTGCATAATCTTTTTGTTGGTAAACAGCGTAACTTTTCTCATCCAACGGATCAAGATCAGACGGAAGCTTAACATTCGGATCAATTATTTTGTTGTTCAAGGGAATTCTGTAATTATTTTCCCACAAGTGACCAGGATAATAGGTGTGATCCTGGCGTTGGCAAATAAAACCGTAAAAATAGTCAAACCCCTGATTGTTTGGTATTCCGGCGGTCATTGGAGCACCGAGCCCCCATTTGCCAACGACACCAGTTTTATAGCCTGCCTTTTTTAATACCTTGGCCAATGTAATTGTAGAATCAGGAATAGGAAGCTGGCCTTCCAGTGAAGGATTTGCTTCCATCGAGGCCATGCTCCAAATATCACCACGTTCTTTCCATTCGTCGTTATCACGGATATACGCATGTCCCGAATTCTTGCCGGTTAGCAGCAAATACCTTGAAGGTGCACATACCGGAAAGGCGTAATGTTGGGTAAACATCATTCCATTTTTTGCAAGGGCATCGATGTTGGGAGTTTCAATCTTTTGCTGGCCATATACGCCGAGTTCCCCATAGCCGAGGTCATCCGCAAGGATGTAAACAATGTTGGGTTTGCCGGTTGGCTTTTGTGCAAATGAATATCCTGAAAATGTTATGCAAGCTAAACCCAGAAGAATAGTGACATTTCTCATTTATCTAAATATATTACTTTACAAATCCGTTTACTGAATTAGCCTTATGGGTTCCGGATATTCGTTTTACATTCATTACAAACGCCGGCAGGCCTTCGCCCCGTTCCTTCTACATGAGTTAAATCATCACCGAGGTCCCGGCGATACTTATCAGCAAGCTCCTTTAGTTGTTTCACTACGTCGGCATGTTGTTCCTGCACGTCCATCGTTTCCCCGGGATCGGTACTCAGATCATATAGTGCAAAAGGAACGTCTATTTCGGAAGTACGTCCCGGAAACCCATCACGACCCGGAGGATAAGTTTTATAACTTCGGGATTTATGCGGGAATATCAGCTTCCATTTGTCCTGCCGGATAGCCTCCAGACTGTTTCTGTTATAATAATATACGAATTGTGTACGTGGATTAGCATTTTGTTCTCCTAACAATAACGGCAAAATATCTACCCCGTCAATTTTTTGCTTTGGCAAGGTGGCCTTAGTAATTTTTGTAATGGTAGGCAGTAAATCAATTGAGGAAGCTATTTTATTGCACACCGTACCAGCTGGTATGCGATCCGGCCAGCGCATAGCGCATGGTTCTCTTTGTCCACCTTCAAAAGAAGTCCCTTTCCCTTCCCGTAACCCGCCGGTATTACCGGCATGATTTCCGTAGTTAAGCCAGGGACCATTGTCGGCGGTAAAAATAACAAGCGTATTTTTATCCAGCCCTTCTGCTTTTAGCGTTTTCATGATCTGGCCTACCGACCAATCTATTTCCATCATTACATCTCCGAATAAGCCGTTCTTACTTTTCCCGATGAAAGCAGGAGAGGCAGCAATAGGAACGTGCACCATAGAATGAGCCAGGTATAAAAAGAAGGGATGATCTTTATTTTCTCTGATAAACTCGGTAGCGAACTGCGTATATGTTCGCGTTATTTGTCCCTGGTCTTCCAGCGTTCGGATATACTTCAAAACTTTATCGTCCCGCAGCAGGGGTAAGATAGGATAGCGATATCTGTGATTGCTCGTATCGGTAATCATTTTTCCCTCATAATTAACCGGCCACATATCATTGGAATAGGGCAAACCGAGGTATCTGTCAAAGCCGAAATGAATCGGAAGAAAAGGAGGTTTACTTCCGAGATGCCACTTACCTACCATGCACGTGTTATATCCGCTTTTTTTCAAAACTGATGCGATAGTTTCTTCCTTTGGATTCAGTGCAGTTGTTTCCCACGGAGCGAAAGCTCCATACATGCCTATTCTGTTCGGATAGCATCCTGTAAGAATACCGGCTCGTGAGGCAGTGCAGGTAGCCTGCGCAGAATAGAAATTGGTAAAACGCATTCCTTCTGCAGCGAGCCGGTCTATATTAGGCGTTTGGTATCCTATTCCCATGTTAAAACCGGGATCACCATAGCCCATATCATCCATGAAGATGATGATCACGTTTGGTCTTGGAGGTTTATTTTTTTGTGCTTCAAGATGTAATATGGCAGATAATAAAACTAAAAAGCAAAGGACTTTCTTCATGATAATTACCAGTTTGGGTTTTGAGTTAAATTTGGGTTAAGTTCTCTTTCCTTTTCAGGGATAGGCCACAGATAATCACGCGATTTATCAAAAGTCTTTTCAAAAGATTGTATTTGAATAGTTTGCAATACGCCATTCTCATCGGTGTAAGTCATTCCGTATAATTTCCCGGGAATGACATCTTCCGCTATCTTCCATCGACGAATATCAATATATCTTAATCCTTCAAATGCCAACTCTACCATTCGTTCATGCCTCACTATACTTCTCATTTCTTCCTGGTTACCTATACTTATAGGAGGCATATTTACATCAGCCCGCTGTCTCACTTTATTGATTGCATCTACTACACTCTGGTCAATTTGATTAGCCTCAATTTTTGCTTCCGCATAGGTTAACAAAACTTCGGCGTAGCGTATCAAGATTATATTTATCCCGCAGTTTGATGGTTGAGCCAAATCATCTTTATTAATATATTTCTTAACATTAAAACCGGTAGTTGTAGCCAGATATGTAAACCCTACTGCATCTGCTGTTCCACTCCCAGGCTTTGAATTATAAACTTTCCCATCCGGCAACTCGTCTCCCAAAGTAAAAATAGAATATTTCAAACGCGGGTCGCGATTATTGTAAGGATCAAAAGGATCAAAGCCGCTTGTGGCATCTGAAATATCTTTCCCATTTGTCATTTGATAAGAATCCACTAATTTTTTCAACGGAACAAAGGTACTGTTGCTTGCCTGCTGACTATAAGGTGCCATGTATCCGAATGCATTATTCCGATAAGTATCTTTTACAAATTCCTTGTCAAGAATAACTTCCTTATTGTTTTCAGCTGCATAAGTAAATAGGTTTTGGTAAGAAGGATACAAGTCATATACATTTAAATCCATAACCTGTTTAGCAGCTTCGGCAGCTTCAGTATAGCGGGCGGCGTATAACATAGCACGTGCTTTGAGTGCAAGTGCAGCGCCTTTGGTAATTCGGCCCTTGTCTGTTTGTGAAGTCGGCAAAACGTTAGCTGCATCTGTAAGCTCTGTGGAAACAAAATCCCATATCTCAACAACAGGAGTCCTGGTTACCTGTCTGCTTTCTTCCAAAGTAATTTCAGTTTTTATCAAAGGGACATCGCCGAACAAAGAAGCTAATTTGATATACAAATAGGCCCTTAATGTTTTCACTTCAGCCTTTAGCCGTTTAATCTTGTCGCTGTTTGTTGTTTTTACCTTATCTACATTAGCGAGGAAAGCATTTGCGGAGCGTATCCCGGAATAATCATTCTGCCATTCATTCAACACTATATCGTTTTGGATGTCCATTTGTCCTCTTTCGATTACCGCATTTGCAGCAAATGGAATATTGGTATGACCTATGTCTGACATGCCATCCCATGAGAAAATATTTACTCCTTCAAGGTAGGTGTAAACGGCATTTGCGGCAAGGGTTGCATCCTGTTCTGTTTTCCAAAAAATTTCCGTTGAGATTCGATCATTAGGAATGGTGTCTAACAAGTCTTTAGAGCACCCCGAAAAGGAAGCTAAAACGATGATGGCAAATATTTTTATTAAAAAGTTCATGTCTTTAGTTTTTTGATTGATATAACCCCGTGACTAAAATTGAGCATTAATGCCGAAAGTATAGAGTGCGGTTTGTGGATAATAGTTTGCGCGGCCAGGCATTGTTTCAGGATCAAGATTCCACTCATTCAATTTAGAAATAGTAAGTAAATTAGTTGCTGAAACATAAACACTCAACCGATCAATAAATGTAGTCCGAACCACGGAAGATGGAATCTGGTACATCAACTGGATATTCTTTAACCGTAGATAAGAGCCATCTATCAGCATCCTGTCGGACGATTGAATATTAAGTAAACTATACTTTGTAGGCCTTGGAAAACGTGCTCCCGGATTTTCCGGAGTCCAATAATTATTGGTATAGATCTTATCAGTAAAACCTTCCTGGTTACCCATCTCAGCTAATGCGCCTGACAACCGTGTATATACTTTCGCTGCCCCTTGAAACAATAAATTAAGAGTAAATTCCTTGTAGGATAAATTGAAAGAAGATCCAAATGTATATTTTGGAAAGGAAGGTCCAAGGTAGGTCATATCCTGAGCATTAATTTTACCATCATTGTTCAAATCAAGATACTTGACGTCTCCCGGCTTGATTCCCTGCGCTATAGTGGGATATTTATCAACTTCTTCTTGTGTTTGAAACAATCCATCCGTCTTATATCCCCAAAAGGAGTTGATCGCGTAACCTTCTCCTGTAATGAATTTCGGATCAACATCGGTCCCTGTTATATAAGGCCCTGTTCCTTCCAGGCTAACAACCTTATTTGTATTAATACTGAAGTTCAAATTAGCATCAAATCCCACCTGGCCAAATTTTTCATGCACCCCTGCCAGAAACTCCCATCCTTTGTTTGTAACCACACCTGCATTTTGTGCAGAAGCTTGTAGACCTAATGTACCGGGAACAGGCAATACCAATAAAATCCCGTTGGTTTCCTTACTATAATAATCTAAGCTAAACGAGAATTTGTTATTCAATAGCTGAGCATCAAGCCCAACATCTGATTGTGTTGTGGTCTCCCAAGTCAGGTTCTCATTGGCCATTTTCAACTGAGTATAGCCTTGTACCGGAACACCGCTAAATGAATAAGTGAGTAAATTCAAAGTAGAATAGTAACTATAGAGATCAACCGCCTGGTTACCGGTCTTACCCCATGATCCACGAATTTTAAACTCATTTATGTAATTATTCAAACTACCCCAAAACTTTTCTTGTGAAATACGCCAACCGGCGGAGAAAGAAGGGAAAAAGCTATAACGATTATTTTCTGTAAATCTTGATGATCCGTCATACCGCGCATTGGCCTCAAAAAGATATTTGTTTTGGTAAGCATAATTAAGCCGTCCAAAATAAGAACGTAACCCCCAGGTATATTCATTTCCATCGTTACTTTTTGTAGCGTCATTAATACCTTGTCCAATTGATTGAACGTCGTTATTATAAAAATTCTGGCGAAAGGCACTTAAATTATTGCCCTCGTTTTTGATTTGTGAGTAACCTAATAAAAGCTGTACATCATGATTCTCCTTTATGGTTGTTGAATAATTTAGTAGATTATTAAGTGTGTATTCACGAACCATGTTCCTGTCTTCATTAAGATTATTAATCGGCACGCTTTTCTTAACAATATCCGGATTGTAATAATCTCTTATTTCATAACTATTCAAGAAGTTTTTGCCCGTCACCATAGTTAAGCTTGCGGCAAATTGAGTACTGAACTTGAGGCCCTTTATAATCTCCCATTCTCCTCTTGCATTACCAAATATATAATCATTAGCCAACCGGGAGTAACCGCCAAGCTCATTTTCTACCATAGGACTGCGGCCTTGTGGGCTTAAGCCATACGTGCCATCAGGGTACCTTGGCACTGTCCACTCAGAGGCATGTAACATGATATTAAAAACATTGAATTGACTTGCCGCGGAAACATCAGTATTGTAGCGATAATTTACATCAGTGCTGATTTTAATTTTTGAAGAAACTTTAAAATCAGTATTTGCCCTCACTTCATATATTTTTGAGTCTGAGTTAGAAATAATTCCTTGCTGGTCCTGGTAACGAAGACTTACTCTTCCCTTAAAATTTTCATTTCCTCCAGTTATTGACAAAGAATTATTTATTTGAGGAGCAGTCCGTAGCATCTCTTGAAACCACGTATTGGGCAAAGGAAATTTATAGCGATCAGTAGCATTTACATATTCAGTTATTTGATCCTCTGTAAATTTAGGAACGCTACCTACATTTTCAAAAGCGACATTTTGCTCTCTCATATAATCTTCAAGTGCCATATGTTGTGGTACGTTATTCGCTTTTTGCAACGCATAAAATCCATTGTAAGACACAGAAGTTTTCCCTGACTTGGCACGCTTGGTAGTGATTAACAAAACCCCATTTGCAGCCCTTGAACCATAAATTGCTGTAGAAGATGCATCTTTCAACAGGGACATAGTTTCTATATCATTTGGATTAATGTCCGAAAGCGGTTGCTCAACTCCATCAACAATAACCAACGGATCATTAGAACCTATCGTAGTTACTCCTCTTACCCTTACAACAATATTCGATCTTCCAGGACTTCCACCCTGGTCCAAAACGGTCAAACCTGGTACTTGTCCTTGCAATGCTTGCTCAACGTTGGATACCGGTCTCCTTTGTAGATCTTTCCCATTTACGGTACTGACAGCACTGGTAAGGCTGACTTTCTTTTGTGTTCCGTAACCAACTACCACCACTTCATTCCCCACAACAACATCGATATCCATCACCACAGAGATATTTGGATTGTTTCTAACGGTTACACTTTTATTTTTATAACCTACTGCGGTAAATTCGAGCACATCGTTCGGATCTGCATCAAGATTAAAGCGCCCTTGTGCATCTGTGCTAGTCCCCCTTGTACTTCCTTTAACGACTACCGACACCCCAGCCAAAGGATTGCCTTGTGCATCTTTTACGGTTCCATGTATAATATTCGCAACCGGCAGCTCTGCCCGTACAACAATCTCTGCTTTTTTATGCGTTATCGTAATAGCATTATTTGCAATTGAGTATGATAGAGGCATATCTTTAAAACAAATACCGAGCACCTTCTCAAGCGGGGCATTTCTTACGTTGATGTTTATGCGGCCGGCTTGGTCCAGTATTTCATCTTCATAAAAAAACTGGTAGCCCGTCTGTTTGTGAATCTGCTTAAAGACCTTTTGCAGGGGTACATTTTTTTCAGAAAGACTGATGTTTTGCGACAATCCTGTTGCGCTTACCTGTAGGCAGGCCGACAATATTAAGATGGCTGTCAGTTTCATTACTAACCAATTTTGTTTTCGGAAAATGAAATGAAAATCCTTTTTCAACTCTTTCCATTTCGTGATTAAGAGCTTTTTTGATGAAAATCCCCAACCCGTTTTTTGTATTAACCTTAGCGAGGCCAGAGTAAAGTGTGCCCTTGATTGCATAACTTTGTTTTTTGGGTTAAATAATAGTAAGTCTTTGGAATGATTATTATAATAAAGTTGACCCAAATTCACTTCCCGCTTCGGTTCGCACCCGAAGCGGCTTTTTTAAAGTCAACCGATTTTAATTTCGTACTTTGTTCTTCCAGCATGCAGCTATTGATTACATCACAGTTATATTTTTCCCTTCAATTTTAAATTGTATTCCTGCCTGTTCCATTATTTTCAGAACCTCAGATACCTTGTTGCTACGGCTCACTATCCCTGAAAAATGTTTATTGCTTGGCTTTCCCTCGTAAGTCACCGATACATTATACCACCTTTCTATTTGCTGCATAATTTCAGGAACTGTCAGGCTGTTAAAATTGAACCAGTTATTCTTCCACGCCATTACTTCATCTATATCTACCTCTTTATTTAATTCGATTTTTCCCTGCCGCGTTATTTCAGCCTGCTGCCCCGGCTGTATGTTGAGTGATTCATTTCCACGTCTTTGTACTTTTACAGCGCCTTCCAGGAGGGTTACCTTCAAGGATTTTTCATCTTCATAAGCATTCACATTAAAGTGTGTACCAAGCACCTTAATTTCCACATCCCCTTTTTTAACTATAAACGGCGCCGCAGCATTGTGTGCTACTTCAAAATAAGCCTCTCCTGTTATTTGCACGTTCCTTTCGCTTCCTGTAAACGTTGTAGGAAAAGTAATAGACGAAGCAACGTCTAACCATACTTCGCTGCCGTCTGCCAGAACCAACTGGACGGGCTTGCTTCCTTTAGGAACTGTCAATGTATTATATTGAATTTTTACTGCTCCACTATTATCAGCATTATAAACAATCTTGCCATTGTTCAATTTTGATACAATTGCATTGCCTTGTTGGGCCAGAGAACCATTTGCAGCGCTATCCAACACTACGGTCTTACCATTGCCGAGCGTCAACATTGCTTTATTACTGGCAGGGGCAGCCACGTCATTTTTTAAAACGGGGGCAGGTAGTTTTGCCACTGTTGTTTCTGGAATTGATTTATTTGAAAATAAAAAATAAGCGCTTGTACACACAGCCACGATTGCAGCCCCAGCCACTCTAAAAAAAGTCTTCTTATAAAACGGTATTACTTTTGCCCCAGCGTTCAGTTTGTTCCACGTACGCTGATAAATCTGTTCTTTGATTTGTAATAGTTCATCAGAACCGGCAATGTCTCCGCTTTCATCTATATCCTCATACCATTTTTCTACCTTTGCTTTCTCTTCAAAAGAAGGCACACCAAAAAGGTATTTATGTAATAAGCGGATTCCTTTATTATTCTTCAAGCAATCTTTTTTTGTAGTTTTTCGGCGAGAATAAAACGATAATTTGGCCTCGCACTATTAACTATATACCTCAAAAAGGTTTTTAGTACTAGTGCCTGGTAAATATTTTTTTAAAAATGACAAATAAATTTTGGCAACAATTATTCGCCTGTCAAATATTTATCCCGATGGGTTTAAAAGAAATCATGAATAAGAAGATCATCAAACTTTAAAACAAAAAGAAAAATCGTTGATATTTATTTGTTTACTGCAATTGTAACCTGACAACAAATGTCTGATGATAGGCGTGCTCCAACTAAGCTTGGCAATGTTTATAGATTTATTATTCTATTTGAATTTTAATATCTCTTTATTATAGCAGGAAAATAATAAAAAAACTATAATGGGATAGCTTTTTACGCAAACGTTTCAAAGCGGTGGTAAGCGTATTTTTTACGGTTTGCTCAGAGATACTCAATCGGACAGCTATTTCAGCTATTTGCAGGTTTTCAACCCTGCTCAGGCGATAAATTTCTTTCATTCTTTCCGGTAATTCATTCACTTCTTTGGCAATCGTAGACTGCAGTTCTTTATACTGAAGAATTTCTTGCGTTGTAAGTTCAGAATGCTCAAGCTTTTCTGCTGATAAAGGGACTTGTACTCCCCTTTTTGCCTCCTGGTAAACCTTTTTAATGATGTAATACCGGAGCGCTGTAAAAAGATACGGAGCAAGCGTTTCATCAACCTCAATTGCTTCCCTATTACGCCAAAAGCTTATAAAAACTTCCTGGACAGCATCTTCGGCATCGGCGCTGTTTCCAAAACGGAAATATGCTTTTTTATATAGGGCTTCCCAATAACGGCTGTACAGAATCCTGAAACCCGCATGTTCATCTTCGGTTTCCAATAAAGCCCTGTCGGATATATTTTCTAACATGAATGTAGCAAGTTAAACTGAACTCTGTTCAAAACGCTTACAAAGTATAATAATCAAGCAACGATTCTTAAAATCAAAGTTAGCTCAAAAAAGGGTTGCAATCATTTTGCAGCTTAAACCGGAGATTTCTTTTTTAAAAATCCTAGTCAGATATAGTTGTATATCGCGTTTTATATAAAATTTGTAGTGAGTAAAACGACTTATTATCAATAATCCTGAAATCGTTTTGTTTTAATTTCATTCAATACAGAATATACCGAAACAAATGTGAGGCAATCTGAATGAAGTAATATGATTTCGTACTTTCAGTAGTAGAGAGTGCATCTCAACCTTTAAATCTTTTATTTTGATTCCGCAACTTTTCAAAGAATGTGCAATCACTTCAAGTGTATCGGAGCCAGGTTCTCGCAAAAGCAAAGGGACAGTCTTTAGTTTCGTTGCTTGAATCACACCTTTTTTAAAAAATGGATTTTTATTTGATACGATTCAGCAAGATTTCAAAAAACAATTTAACTCTTTTTCCCATATTAAGTTTTTCCCTTTACCTAAAAATTTAAGGTATAGATTTAGCTTCGTCCAATCCAGCAATACCGTTCAAATCTAAGATTAAGGTCACCTCTTCTTTTCACCAGTCTTTTTCTTTTCCCCCGCAAGCCTGTGCATTTTCTCCTGCTCCGAAATTTGATGTTCCTGCCTGAGAACCTCTTTTGTAAAATTGGTTTTATCAAGTTCATATAAACTATCCGTTTTGTAAGTGATTTTTAATAGATTGGTATTGCCATTAGCTTTCCAAAATCTATACTTTATATCATTGGCTTCAAATTGCCTTTTTTCAATGTGGCAATTCATCCATCCATAAGCACATAATAATAAAATGATGAATAGGCTAAGGCTGATCCATATGTGCTTATGAAAATGATGAATATGCTTAACCTGACTTTGTTCAGGATGTATCAAGTTGAATCTTAACGTTTTTATTTGATTTGATAGATTATTTACACAATCAGTGTTTCTTCTGACTTCGGAATTAAGCTTTATCAATTCCGATTGAACTGATTTAATTAGCGTTTCTAATGCATTTAGTGATTCGCAATCTTTAATCGGATGGC
>JBQCHE010000009.1:0-98483 GCA_051954975.1 Ginsengibacter sp.
CATATCGGCGGAATACTTAAGAACAGGGGTAATTAGCTGATGTGCTGATTAGCTAATATGCTAATGGAAGAATGTGTTTAACGCTGAATGTTGCTGCTGAATGCGCAGGCAGAAGTCAGAGGCAGAACTATTGAATTCTAACTAAGCATCGCTCAATAAACGACATCCAGGAGCACTTTAGGAGATTACCAAGGCGAAGCGCCGGACTTTTGTAAGCGCCTTTTTTTAAAGCAATTTCAATTTTGGGCATAGTGCACATCATGAACATCTTTTAATCCTGAAAATCATGGTTCAGACAAATGCGTGAATGCGGGAGGCACAAGGCGGAAGGGAAACAGGGACAGGCGCCAGGCTAAATGCAAGGGAAATATAAAATCAAGGAGCATGAATCTTTTAATAATATAAAATATACAAACATGAAAAATTACATCAGCCAACTGAATGGTAAAGAACAAAATGCCATCCATTGCATTAAAAAACTGGTTGCCAACCAGCTCAACGCGCTTATTATTTATTGCTTTGGCTGCCAAACCAATATTTGCATTCAACGCTCTGCTTTTGCCAGAAAACAGTTTGAAGAAGAGCGGCGCTTTACCTGTGACCTGCTAATTATCACGCCGGATGCGACGGTAGCGGATGAAGAAAAACGGCAAGAAATACAGGAAATGATTTCCCATTTCGGAACAGTAAATATGGTAATCCATCCGCTTGGGTTTGTATTAAAACAAATGAACGAGGGCAATTTATTTTTTAACTGGGTGCATAAACAAGGGATGTTATTACTGGATCGCAACAACAGTACCCAATTATGCCAGCGCCGGTAGAACGCGCATATCGTCATCAGGCATCACAATACTATTTGAGCAACCCGGCAATGAATGATTACCTGGAAGTAAAATTTCAACCCATTGTAAAGCCGGAAGCGAAGAAAGAATCAACAGCACCCTCACAACCTGTAGAAATAAAACTGACGCTGGATGCGGCTAATGGATGGCGGCCCATAGCAACAAAAATCTAAGAGATTACTTAAAGGGGGTGCCAACCTTTTGAAGGTGGGCAACCCTACACCACCCCACATCAAAAATATGAGATCATTTCCGCTCTTTTATGATAGCCAAAACAAAGGCCGGGTATCAACCGGCTTTTTTATCACTAACCTTTATCAGAAAATAGTATTAACGAAAGGATAAACAAAAAGCAGATCTATAAAAGGAAAACGTGGCCCTTGTCGAAACCATCTAAGAATTCTTTCGTGTGGCTCGAGGGCAGAGGATTTTTCTTTCTAAAATCAACATTCCAGCATTTCCATAACTTTGATTTATAAATTAACGCCTACATTCGATTAATTTAAAAAGAGGTATTGCTGCTTTTTTATTATGCCCGTTTATGATCTATATGATATGAGAGAATGCTTTCAAAGTCTTGCAACAGGCGACGTAAGTGCATTTGAGACCATCTTTGAACTTTATAAAAAAAGAGTGTTCGGCGTAGCACTCAAAATGCTGAAGTCTGAAACAGACGCGGAAGAAATTGTGCAGGATGTATTCCTTTCCATCTGGCTGGCTAAAGCCAACCTAAACCAGGTGAATGATCCCGAGGCTTATCTTTTCACTATTACTTACAATGCCATCTATACCCGCTTAAAAAAAGCATCCCATAACCAGGAGCTTTTAAATACGATCATACATCATCTTACTCAAATACAAAATACAACGGATGAAACAATTGCTGCGCGGGAAACTCACAAATTGATTAATGAAGCCGTACAGCAGCTTCCGCCACAGCAGCGGGCTGTTTACGAATTAAGTAAGCAGGAAGGGCTAAGTTATAATGAGATCGCGGAGTGTATGCAGCTCTCAAGAAACACCGTAAGGAACCATCTGTCAGAAGCCATGAAAACGATCCGCGTTTTTTTGAAAAAAACGACTATGGTATTCATATCGCTGGCGGTATTTATTATTGACTGACCGCCCTTCCAAAATAAGTGATTTGAAAGAACTCTCTATGCCAAATATCTTTTAAGCTCGCCTTTCCCTTGGGAAGGGGATGGACTGTGCCGAAAAATATTTTCTCTTCAACTGGTACTTTTATTTTATTTCATACTCCCTGTATAAAGAATCGTATTTATGAGTAACGACCGTTTAAAATATCTTTTAGAGCAATATGCCTCCGACGTTTCTACGCCGGAGGAAACAAGGGAATTATTCGGCTGGATCAGAAAATCGAAAAATGATGTGCTGCTGAAGGAAAAGATCAAAGAACTGTGGGCCGGCCATGAGAATGGTAGGCAATTGCCCGATGTGGATTGGGATGCCATATACACGAAGATCATTAATACGCCTGTGATAGAGAAAAAGCACGTGTGGTTGCGGGTGGCAGCAGCGGCAGTTATAATTGTAGTGCTGTTTGCGGGGTATTTTATATTTAATCATCATGCCACAACACCAATAGCCAAAACAAAAACACAGCAGCAGAGCAGGTTTGAAAATGATCTCACTCCGGGAGGAAACAAAGCGGTACTTACTTTGGCAAATGGCGCTCAGATCATTCTTGATAGCGCTACTAATGGTGCGTTGACCCAACAAGGCAATACAAAAATTATCAAGCTGGATAATGGACAGCTTTCTTATAATTCAGTAAACGGCTCTTCGTCTTCACCCAAAACAGGCGAAATCTTATATAATACTGTTTCCACACCGCGTGGCGGACAATACCAGGTTGTATTGGCTGATGGGAGTAAGGTATGGCTCAATGCCGCGTCATCACTACGCTTCCCTACATCCTTTACAGGAAACGCGAGGGAGGTCACGCTAACCGGCGAAGGATATTTTGAAGTGACGCATGATGATGCAAAACCTTTCAAGGTTTTGGCAAATGGGGTTGAAATAAAGGTTCTTGGAACGCATTTTAATATCAATGCTTATAAAGATGAGCCAACAATAAAAACAACATTACTGGAAGGATCTGTAAAAGTAGGAATAGGCGCCGCCAGCAAAACGATCAGGCCGGGTGAACAGGCGCAAATAGAAAGCCATGATAACTCCCTAAATCCAAACATCATGGTTCAGTCCGTTGACGTAGATGCCACAATAGCCTGGAAGAATGGACGCTTTATTTTTCACGGAAATAATATACTGTCGGTAATGAGGCAACTCGCAAGGTGGTACGACGTAGAAGTAAGCTATGAGGGAAATGTTACCGATGAAGAGTTTGTAGGAGTGATCAACCGCTCGCGTTATGAGAATATCTCAGAGATATTGGATATGCTGGAAAAGACACGCACAGTGAGTTTTGCTATTAGCGGCCATCATGTTACGGTGATGCCTTTTAAGAAGTAGGTTTTTTATTGAAGGAAGGATAGTTACTAATTGTTTAGTAAGCATCATGGTTCGTTTTGCATTAAGTCTTTTGTTTAGGCTTGTTTAGAATGCCTTACCAGATACTAAACAGCAAATTATGAATTGAGAATATTACCTGAAAAAAACCGCCCCGACGGCAATCGGGACGGTAACAATTTGGGTAACCAAATAAATAAAACAGTTACGATCATTCATTTTAAACCCAAAACACAAAAGTATGATTTTATCCATTAGCGGTAACTTTTTGCTAAGGCGCAGGCTGCCGCCTCAATTACTCAAAGTTATGAAGCTCACTGCCTTTCTCTTAACAGTTGCTTTTTTGCAGGTGCACGCAAAAGGCATTTCGCAGATTACCTTATCGCTCAAAAAAAACCCCGTAGAAAAGGTGTTTCGTGAAATTGAACGGCAAACCGGTTATGGCTTTCTTTACACTAAAGAAATGCTGGCAGATTTGCCGCAGGTAACTATAAACGTAAAGAACGCATCGGTAAAAGAAGTATTAAATCAATGTTTCAAAGGGCAATCGCTCGAATATTCTATTGACAAAAACACCATCGTGATCACGAGAAAAGTTTTTGCCGGAGCTAACACTCTTGCTCCTGATTTGGTTGCTTCACTGCCTCCTCCAATAGAAATCCACGGAAGAGTGGTAAATCAGCAGAGGGATCCGTTACCGAATGTCTCAGTATTGATAGCAGGAACTAAAATAGGAACAACTACCAACGGCGAAGGACGTTTTAGTTTAACTGCACCGGATGGTAAAAATATTATATTGGAAGTTTCCAGTGTGGGCTATCAGACAAAGAGGGTGAATGTGGGAAAGCAGACTGATGTGAATATTGTTTTGGAAGTAGATATTGCTGGTTTGAATGATGTAGTGGTGGTGGGATACGGTACGCAGAAAAAAAGTGATTTGACCGGATCTTTGTCGCAAGTTAAAGGTGATGACATCAACGCATTTCCTACGACAAATGTTTTTCAGGCGTTGTCGGGCAGGTCATCCGGAGTGCAGGTAATGCAAAGCACCGGCGCACCTGGCGCTTCTGTAAGTATTAGAATAAGAGGTTCAAATTCTATACGCGGAAGTAATGAACCGTTATATGTTGTGGATGGATTTCCTATTAATAACCCTACTGTGCTGAATAACATTGATATTGAGAGCATTGAAATATTGAAGGATGCTTCTTCTACCGCAATTTATGGCTCCCGTGGTGCAAACGGTGTAGTTCTGATAACCACTAAAAAAGGCAAGGCTGGAAAAAATATTATTGATTTCGAGACCAGCTACAGTACACAATCTTTGATACGGAAATTGAACTTAATGAATGCCAAACAATATGCCACCCTGTACAATATCAAGGCAGCTAATGATGGGGTAGCCCCTTACTTTACATCAAGTGAAATAGACAAATTTGGAGAAGGTTTTGACTGGCAAGACTTCATTTACCAGTCGGCTCCGTTTTTAACTTCTTCTCTAAATATAAGTGGCGGAAATGATAAAACTAAATTTTCTATATCGGGAAGTGTTCTTAACCAGGATGGTATTATCAAAGGCAGCAATTACGACAGATATTCCTTCCGGTCAAACATAGATCATCAGTTTAATGATAAATTCAGCGCTCAGTTATCAACCATCTTTACCCGCATCAATACCGACACAAAAAACAGTGGTGGTGGAGCCCGTGGAAATACTTTAATATCATCTCAGTTTGCACCACCAACACTCACACCTTACAATGATGATGGCTCTTACAGAATTTTAGCTCCTGCTTACCCGTTTGTAGCTCCCGATCTGATAAATCCGTTGAATTTTATCAACGAACAATCCACCATAATCAAAGCGAATATTAATTTGATCAACGGCTCTTTGATTTACCGGCCCATAAAAGAAATAACCGTAAAAATTACAGGAGGCGTTGAAAACAGGGACGACCGTACCGATTCATATACTACCCGGAATTTTTTAAATTCTGATGGAAGCGCGAGCGTTAATACCGGGCAATATACCAGTTTGTTGAATGAAAATACCATAAGTTATACGAAAACCTTTAACCGGGATCATGACATTTCAGTGTTGGCCGGGGTTACTTACCAGGATTTTCTCAACACTTCTTTGTCCGGAAGCGGAGCAGGCTTTCTGTCGGATGCCTTCCAAACTTATGACCTTAACGCCGCGGGTACTCCCGGCATTCCGGGGTCAGGATATTCCAAGTCAGTATTGTTATCTTATTTAGGGCGAATAAACTATAGCTTTAAAAATAAATATTTAGCAACAGTTAGTTACCGCGCTGATGGATCTTCAAAATTCAGCAAGGGAAATAAATGGGGTTATTTCCCGTCTGCTGCTTTAGCCTGGCGAATCTCAGATGAAGATTTCATGAAAAATAACAATCTTATCTCTAATATGAAATTGAGAGCCAGTTGGGGTATGACTGGCAGCCAGGCAATCGGCCCATATGTGACTTTAAATCAACTCTCATCGGGAATAGTAGTATTCAATGATGCACTTTACAATGCATTTGCTCCCGGCACCCAGCTTCCCGGGGATTTGAAATGGGAAACTACAGAGCAAACAAATTTCGGGGTTGATCTCGGTATCTTAAATAATCACGTCAATATCACAGCCGATTATTATATAAAAAATACAAGCGATCTGCTGAATACCGTATCATTACCATCCTCGTTAGGTTTTACACAAACTATCCAAAATGTGGGTAAAGTACAGAACAAAGGATTTGAATTTAATGTGAATGCCCGGATATTTTCAGGCAAGCTGAAATGGGATGTGAATGCCAATATTTCATTTAATAAAAATAAAGTCGTTAAGCTTTATGATGGAGAAGACATCCTTACAGGAAGCGGCGTTCTTGCTTTGCAGGGTACTACCTCTATACTCAGGGAAGGCCGGCCTATCGGGCAGTTCTTTGGATATTTGGAAGATGGATATGACGATAAAGGGAAAATTAAATATAAAGACCTGGAACCTGATAACAAACTAACCGGTGACGACAGAACATATATAGGCGATCCCAATCCTGATTTTATATATGGTTTCACTTCAGGCTTGTCATACAAAAATTTTACGCTCGACATTTTCTTACAGGGATCATATGGAAATGACTTATTCAATCTTAGCTCCGTCGCGTATGCTTATGATTTTGTTTCAGGATTGAACATGATAAAAGATGTTTTAACAGACTCGTGGACGCCTGAGCATACCAATGCAAAGTATCCTATTATAAGTAGAAACACATCGGTGAGTGTCTCTGATCGTTTTGTTGAAGATGGATCTTATTTACGCCTGAAGAACATTCAATTGGCATACACTCTTCCGTTAAAGAATTGGGGCGTTAATAAGGTACTGGAATCTTTACAGTTGTATGCCAGCGGACAAAATCTTTTGACTTTTACCAAATATTCAGGCTGGGATCCGGAAGTGAACTCAAGTGGATTCGGAACAGACAACAATAGTTACCCAATGTCTAAAACGGTTACGTTTGGTATTCGCGCCAGATTTTAGACATGTGAATATAAGAAGGAAGGGAACGTTTAAAAAAATAAATTATCATAAGATGAAAAATATAAAAACATATTTACCTCATGGAGATCATTTGGGATTTTTACCCGGGTATTTGCTTTTAATCCTGGTGCTGGTGTCCTGCAATAAAATTTTAGTTGAAAAACCAAAAACAGTGGCAGTTGAAAACTTTTACAATACAGCACAGGAAATAGAATCAGCGACCAATGCAATCTATGAGCCTCTGCGGTCCAATAATATGGTGGAACAAATTGTGATACTTGATGCGCATACCGATTGGGGATACGGTCGAGGTAGCCGGGCTGACTACAATGCCATGCAGGGATTTAATGCGGCAAACATTAACAATGCAGGTAGCCGTTGGAATACATTCTATCTGGCTATTCGTAATGCCAATCTCGTAATTCAAAATGCACCAAACGGATCTTCTATTAGTCAGGAAGATATAGACCGGAATTTAGCAGAGGCCAAGTTCCTCCGGGCGTTTTCTTATTTTCAGCTCGTAAGAAACTGGGGAAGTATTCCTTTAAGGACAGAAGAAAATATGACCGAACGGGACCTGGCAAAAAGCTCTGTTGATGATGTTTATAGCCTTATTGTTTCTGATTTGCAATATGCTGAAAACAATTTACCGGAAGTGCAAACTCTGATTGGTAAACCT
The DNA here is from genome assembly GCA_051954975.1 of Ginsengibacter sp. Lineage (GTDB taxonomy): Bacteria > Bacteroidota > Bacteroidia > Chitinophagales > Chitinophagaceae > Ginsengibacter. The sequence goes on from JBQCHE010000009.1 coordinate 7,559, forward strand.
ACAAAATATGCGGCGAAAACGATGCTCGCTGATGTTTACTTAACGCTTGGCAAGTATTCGGAAGCAGCCAGTGAGGCCAATGATGTTATTCAATCCAACAAATACGCTTTGGTGCGGGTGACAAACAAGCACGATTTTCAATGGAATCTTTTTGGGCCAACAATTGTAACTACGCCTGAAGAAATATTCTACTTCAAGTATTCCCGCCAGCCGGGGCAAGGCAACTGGATTTTGTGGGTATTGAGCCATCCCAGCACAGGCAATTTTAATTTCGGTGGTGCTTATGCACATTACAGCGATGCAACCAACCCTTTCTATGTTTCATGGGATGATAATGATATCAGAAAGAGTTTGTGGGATAAAATAAATTTTGGATTGGGGCCAAATACGCTTGTAAGCAGTAAATATGTTGACCCAGAAGCCATAGAAAAAAACAACGGTGCCGGCAATGACCTGCCCATATATCGATATGCTGATGCATTATTAATCTATGCTGAAGCCTCATGTATGGCTTCCAATGGCCCCACAGCAGAAGGTATAGAAGCTTTGAATAAAGTACATCGGCGAGCCTATGGAAAAGATCCTGAAGTGCCTTCTGATGTGGATTTTAAAATTGCTGATTATGATAAGAATACCTTTCAGGACTTAGTGCTCCGGGAAAGAGCATATGAATTTATTTTTGAAGGCAAACGCTGGTACGATTTAAAAAGAACAGGAAAAGCTGCCGAAGTGTTTTTAGCCACCAAGGGAATTACAATTGCGGAAAAGGCTTACCTGTGGCCAATCCCCATTTCCGAGCTGAATTTTAATAAGGCCTTAGACCCGGCAAAAGATCAAAATCCGGGCTATTAATTATGATTGAAATAAGGTATCATAAGTGATCAGGAACCGGCACCAGTGATGTCCTCGTCAACGGGCGAATCACAACGATAATCCTGATACAAATTATCTATATCATTATAATCTTTAAAAATTTCAGTCATGGTAAATAAATATGTATATAAAACAACTTTTTAATTATGCGATTAATACTATTCTCTCTGTCGGTTCTTATTAGTAATTTGGTTTATTCACAATCCAATTCATCTTCACAAAAGGCAAACTATGATATAGTGGTGATTGGAGGCACCCCCGCAGGTGTGGCTGCTTCTATTGCCGCAGGGCGGCTTGGTAAATCGGTGATGTTGGTGGAACAGTCGCCTGTATTGGGAGGAGTACTTTCATCAGGGGTGAACCGCCTGGATGATTATTTGGTGGAGGCGAATAGCGGCATTATGGAAGAATGGAGATCGCGCGTAGAGAATTATAATGTCACTGAATTAAAGAATGATCCTATAGTACAAGATGATATGAAAGTACCGGATCATCGCTGGAGTACAGCACAGGGCAGAGGCTGGGAGCCCAAAACAGCGGCTAAAATTTATGCACAGATGGTATCTGAGGTACCATCCATCCAAACGAGATTTAATGAAGTGCCCGTAGGTGCCAAGGTTAAAAATGGCAGAATAGTAGCAGTTATCACGCAAGACCGGGATAATAAGGGACGTCTCGGAGTCAAACATACTTATACGGGGCGGATCATCATTGACGCTACTTATGAAGGGGATGTAGCTGCATTTGCCGGTGTACCTTTTCGCATTGGAAGAGAAGCTCGTTCCAAAGAAGAACCACATGCCGGCAAAATATATACAGAAGCATTCGGTTCGGGAAGGGGAGCATTAAAAGGCGCTATATTCCCCGGCAGCACAGGGGAAGCGGATGACAGGATGCAGGCATTTACATTCCGCTTTACCGCAAAAGACTATGGACGGTCGGATCATCCTTATCGCCTTACGTCGCCGCCGCCGGGATATGACTCTACCTTGTATAACTGGAATCCCAACACAAAGGCCTGGTTGCCCAATAAAAAAGCTGATATGCTGGGAGCAGGCGATTTGACAGGATATTCCACAAAATATGTGCTGGCAGGATGGGAGGAAAGAACCAAGCTTGAAAAGATATACCGCGACCATGAACTTCGCTGGTTATATTATATTCAAACCAAAGGAAATTCGCCGCAATGGGGACTTGCCGATGATGAATTTAAAGACAATGGCAACTGGCCTTACCGCCTTTATGTTCGTGAAGGCCGGAGAATTGATGGCCTATACAGGCTTACAGAAAGCGACATCCACAAAGACCTGAGAGGCAATGGGCTTCGGGGGCCGTTGCATAAAGACGGTATTGCCATTGGCGTCTATCCGATAGATTCCCATCTTGTGCAAAGCCCGACTTCAGAGTCTCCTCACGGAGAAGGCTCTATACACCTTAATGATGTAACAGGCCCCTACCAGATTCCTTACGGTGTAATGGTACCTGAAAAGCTAAATGGGTTACTGGTGCCGGTAGCCATTTCTGCCACTCATGTAGCCATTTCCGCCGTACGGATGGAGCCTGTCTGGTCTTCATTAGGGCAGGCAGCGGGTGTTGCGGCGGCTGTTGCGCTTAATAATGGAAGCGAGCTAAGAGATGTTCCTATTCCTGAAGTTCAGGATATATTATTGCAACAGGAATGTTTGCTTTTTTTCTACAAAGACATGCCGGTAGATCGTGATTTCTATAAAACCACGCCGGATGACAGCGCAAAATATAAAGCTATTCAGAAATTAAGCCTGAAAGACGCATTAGATGGGGATGAGAATTATTATTTCAGGGCAGACCAGCCCATAACCTTAGGCGAATTTGCACGTCTGGCTGTAAATGGCCTCGATATTCCATTAAGTATTACCGCAGCACATTTTAATGATGTGCCGAGAAGCAATCCTTATTTTAAGTATATAGAAACACTATACGATTATTCTACGCAGGCGGCGCAGCCTTTCTTTAAGTATGAAATACGAAATTATTTAAACTACTGGTGGGGAAGTCCTTCTTTGCAAGGGCCGCCTGTGTATGCCTATCCTGACCATGCAGTTTCCGGCAAGCAAGCTATAGAAATAATTTCCGGCTTATTGAAAAAGCAAATATCCGGTTCTGAAAGAAATGACTCTGTTTTAACGAGGGGAGAAGCAGCTTTGTTAGTTTACCATATTTTAACTGAATAGTATGATTAATAACCAATAGAATATAGGCCGGAGATAATGCAATTGGTTCCGAGCGAATAGTACCGCTACTGCATTCATGTGGGAATAGAGGGATCGGTTGGATTTACCGGGCAAATAGTTACAGATCAACGAATCTTTTTATTAAATATCAGAGAATTGGCCTTTTAACAGGGGAATTTTTTTTGGGAATTCCTGGTGATAAGAAGGCTGATTGTATGTGTTGTTCGGCTCTATTTCCCTCTTAATTTTTTCAGTTATGCTGATAAAGCGCCAAAGGGGTATTAAGAACGAGACATTGGATTCCTCATTGTAAAGATATTTAAAGACCTTAATGACTTTTCAAATGAAGGGTATCAGGTAAAACCAGAGGATGTGAGAGGTCGTTGATGATAGATTTATATGACGTATTTCGATCGGTTTTTGAACAATTGTTTTTGACATTAAATAGTAATTAACCAGATATAATGTATATCGACAAAAAAAAGGGTAGCATGTGGAGAGTAGTTGCTGCCTCGGCATCTGGCACTCTTATAGAATGGTATGATTTCTTCATTTTTGGAAGTATGGCTTCTATTCTTTCTGCAAAGTTTTTCCCTCATACTAATCCTTCAGCCGCTTTCCTTTCTATTCTTGCTACCTTTGGCGCAGGCTTTGTTGTGCGACCATTTGGCGGTATCATCTTTGGCAGGCTGGGTGATATGATTGGCCGCAAATACACTTTCATGGTTACCTTGGTGCTGATGGGTGTTTCAACTTGTTTGATCGGGCTGGTACCTGAATATGAAACAATAGGTTATCTGGCTCCTGTACTTGTGCTGGTTTTACGTTTGCTGCAGGGACTGGCCCTGGGTGGTGAATACGGAGGCGCCGCAACGTATGTTGCCGAACATTCAAAAAAAGGTACCCGTGGCTTCTGGACTTCCTGGATACAAACTTCAGCGTCAATCGGCATGCTTATTTCTCTGGCTGTGATCTTTATCACCAGGCACTCTATGTCCTCTGAGAGTTTTGATGCATGGGGTTGGAGAATCCCTTTCTGGGCTTCCATCTTCATGATTTATATCTCTTATATTATCCGGAGAAGAATGAGTGAATCGCCGGCATTTGCCAAAGCGAAAAGCGAAGGGGCTACTTCTAAAAATCCTTTAAAAGAAAGCTTCGGAAATCGCTACAATCTCAAGTTCGTATTGCTTGCATTATTCGGCCCGGTCATAGCTCAGGGTGTTGTATGGTACACAGGACATTTTTATGCAATGAATTTCATGGAAAATACCATGGTAGTGGATTCTGGACAGGTCATTACCATCATGGTGGTAGCGCTGCTGTTGGGTGCCCCCTTTTACACGCTATTTGGCTGGTTAAGTGATAAGATAGGACGCAAATTGGTGCTGATGGCCGGTATGCTGCTCGCCATTCTTTTTTTCAGGCCTATTTACAGAAGTATGTATCAAACGGTTGATTTGACCAAGAAGACTGAATTAACCTCAAAGGCGATCTCCGCTTCTGAGTTATATCAAGCGGAGTCAGTCCTTGACTCAATATATACGACTCAAAAATTTTATGATGATGGTACTATTTTAAAAGAGATTACCACAATACATTTGGGACAGCCAGGAACTTCGGGTATGGGAAGAGATAAAAAAGATATTTCCACAACAAAGGCCATTACCGTGCCGTCATCTGCCAAATGGAAACTTATTTTCCTGGTGTTTATTCAGATTGTATTTGGCACATTGACTTATAGCCCTCTTGCGGCGTTTTTGGTAGAACTGTTTCCTGTTAGAATTCGTTATACTTCTTTCTCTGTTCCTTATAATGTTGGCATTGGTATTATGGGTGGACTGTTACCAGCGGTATCTGTTTTTCTGGTAACAAATGCTAAGAAAATGGGAGACACAACGTTTTATCTACAAGGTCTGTGGTATCCCATAGTGCTTGCAGCTGTTAGTTTAGTGATCACGATGCTTTATATCACTAAGAAAATGACGGCTCTGCATACCGATTAAACAAAGAAATTGATCATTCACAGGCAAGATCAAAATAATAAACCGGAACCTTTGTATGGAGGTAAAAACTTAAAATATTAATGAATACTGTAAGAAAAATATTTGGTGTTATATGGATTTTGTTTGCCATAACCTGTGCTTATTTTCTAGTTATTTTTGGCGTACCTAGATTTACTTCCGGTACCCAGGAAGGAATTGTTTTCGGGATCATTATTTTGTTTATTCTGATGCCACTGACCGTTGTAGGATTGGCTGTGTTTGGCTATTACTCGATAGCCGGAGAATACGATGAAAATAAAATGATAGACAAATAGTTCTACCCAAAATCAACACTATAAGATTCTTATGATTATAACCTCATAAAAGTAGAAAAGATTTAAAGAAGTTATCTTAAAATGGATATGTTTTATGCTTTTTAACTTGAAGTTATACTTATAACTTTTTAATAAACCACCTACTTCATAATCAAGCAATCAAATCGCCAAAGACCTTTTTATTTGTTGGTCTTTTGTTTTTTTATTAATCCTTATTATCATCTAGTTAATATTTGCCGTTCATACTTTACGTTGTTAAACGTTTTTTCTTTTCAAAACTGTAGCGAAGGCTTTTGGAAAAAAGTACTTCATCAAAATCGACTTGTACAAAGGTAATCTATGTACCAGGGCTTAAATCCTCTACCGTTAATCGTAGGTACGGTTCCATAATAGCTGCGATTTCCTGGCGGTACCGAAACTAATTGCTTATGAGAATGCAAATGTAACCTATAAACGTATAACAGCTATGTGCAGACAATTCCTTGAAAACCATTGAAAATTTTGACATTTGATAGTTGATTTTGAATACATCTTTTCCCATTCAAATATAGTTTTACGATACGAATTCAATTTGCTGAGGTTAAAAAACAGAAGCCGTAAATGTTTGGTTCTGTTTTAGTCCCGCAAAACGCTCAGACATTCAAAATCAATAACAAGCAATAATTTCATTTTCCTGGTAATTCGTATTACAAAAAAAATCAGAGGGTTTAATCCATTACGAAATCCAATATTTCCAATTTTTTTTCGTTGTATTAATACGGTCTTTGTCAATGTAACAACCGAACAATCCAATTTTATGAAAACCTTTTTGAAACGTAAATTCAACAGCCTGCGCAGAAATATTCTTTACGGAATGTCGTTTTGCTTTTTTGTGCTCTTGTTTTTTATTCTTTTTCTTTTTCAAAGTGCCGGTCCGCTACAGCATATTTTAATTGCCATCGCCGGTGCTGTTGTGGCTTTCGTATTCCTGTTGTTTTTTCTTTTTAAAATTGATCTTGAAAGGCAATCCGGCAAAATTGCCAAAAATGACCTGGCTGTTAATGAATTAAGATACACAAAGCTGATTGAGAACACGGGCATTGTTATGTATACTACCTCGTTGGATGGCTATATCACTTTTGCTACTGAAAAATCGGTCCAGCTAACTGAATATCCGATGGATGAGCTGATCGGAATGCACTTCTCGGATATTATAGACATTGAATGGCTTGAACTTGCTCTCGACAAATATAAAAGGCAGGTAGAAAAAAATATCGAGGAAACGCTCTTTGAATTCGCTATCAGGACCAAATTCGGAGATTTGAAATGGGTGGAGCAAACGGCGGTTTTAATGGTGGATAATGATAAAATAACCGGATTTCAATGTGTGATAAAAGACATTTCTGAAAAAAGAGAAATGGAAAATGTACTCCGGAATTATGAAATCGTCATTGTTCAAAACCAGGAAAGATTACAATCTATTCTTGACAATGCTATTTCCCTTATATATGTGAAAGACCTTGATGGGAAGTACTTATTAGTTAACAAGCAGTTTAAACAGGTGTTAAATGTTACGGAAAGCGAAATCATAGGTAAAACTGATTTTGATTTTACAGATCCGGCCCAGGCGCAGCGTTTCAAAGAAACTGATAACAAGGTTTTAAGTACATGCAAACCTGTAGAGCTTGAAGTAATCATTGAAAGAGCCGGCGGAAACCACACTCTTTTAATTACAAAATTTCCACTGGTAAATGCGCAGAATGAAGTGTACGGAATTAGTGGAATTGCCACAGATATCTCTGAAAGGGTAACACAATTGGAGGAACTGAAGGAAGCCAAAAAAATTGCCGAATCTGCCAAAAACCTGCAGGAGCAATTTCTTGCCAATATGAGCCATGAAATAAGAACGCCGATGAACGGAATCCAGGGAATGGTCGACCTGTTACTGGATACCCCACTAACAGAAAATCAACACGATTTTGCGAAAACTATAAAAAAATCTGCCGATAATTTAGTAGTCATCATAAATGATATACTTGATTTTTCAAAAATTAAAGCCGGTAAATTAACTATTGAAAAAATAGATTTTAACCTGAATGAAGTGATTCAGAATATCTCAGCCGTTTTTAGCCATAAGCTGAAAGAAAAAAACCTGAATTTTTCAATTCATCTTGACAATGACATCCCTGCCACATTACAAGGCGATCCCTACAGGCTTAATCAGATTTTGATTAATCTTATCGGAAATGCAATCAAATTCACTCATAAAGGCAGTATATCGCTTACCGTTAGCACCGAAAAGAAAAATGCTGAGGGCGTTCTCTTAACTTTTTCGGTAGCTGACACCGGCATTGGAATTAAGAAGGACAAGATTGAAGAAATATTTGAAAGCTTTACGCAGGCAAGTGTGGAAACCTCCCGCAAATATGGAGGCTCTGGCCTGGGCTTAGCGATTACCAGGCAGCTATTGCAATTGCAGCAAAGTGATATTTCTGTTGAGAGCGAAGAAAATAAAGGCGCCACTTTTCATTTTTCAATTCTATTTGGATATAGCAAGGCCAACCGAAAATTATTTTTCAAAGGCAAAAAATTAAAAGATTACCACGATTGTTTACAAGGAAGAAAATTTTTGGTGGCAGAGGATAATGAAGTAAACCAGAAAGTGATTGAAAATGTTTTGAAAAAAGCGGGCGCTGGGTCAGATATTGCCAACAACGGACTTGAAGCCATTAATTTTCTGAAACAAGATACGTCGTACGATGTGATCATTATGGATTTACAAATGCCTGAAATGGACGGCTATGCGGCCACAAAATACATCCGCAATGTAATGGGCCTCTCCATTCCAATTATTGCCATGACGGCCTCTGCGCTAAAAGGGGAAAAGTCAAAATGCATTGAAATCGGCATGAACGATTACTTCACAAAACCGTTTGAATTTTCTCATTTCTATGAACAAATTACTAACCTGCTTTCGCAAAATAATATGCATGAAGTGACCGGCGAAGCAGTGCCTGTGGATCATGCAGCCCAATTTGATTTATCCATGTTGCAGGAACTCGATGATAATGAATATCTCTCTCAGATGATTGAAATCTTTTTATCAATGACGCCTGCTGAATTGGCTGAAATGGAAAAACAGGCAGAAGCGGGTGAGCCCGAAAATGTTTATAAGATTGCTCACAAACTGAAGAGCAGCACTGGTTTAATGAAAGCCAATTTATTGCTTGAAACTTTAATACAAATAGAACAGGAAGCGAAGAATAGAAATAAAGCGAATTTAAAAAACCTGATTGCGGATGCGAATAAGGCATTTTATGAACTGGAGCATCCACTGAAGCAAGAATTAAACAGAATCAAGACCTTATTGAAAGTAGCCTGACGGGCGCAAACTTAAAAATTACACTATGAAAATTTTGGTGGCAGAAGATGAAATGATCATGTTAAAAACAATAGAGCTAAAGCTAAAGAAAGATGGCCATGACATTATCACCTGCAGTGATGGAAGAGAGGCTATTGTGAAAATTGCAGAAACAAATCCTGATCTTATCATTACCGATATTATGATGCCATTTGCCTCCGGTCTCGAAATTATAGAAGCTGTAAAAAAGAATGACCATAAGCACGCAAAGATAATTGTGCTTTCCGCCATGGGGCAGGAAAACGTGGTGCTTGAGGCTTTTCAGTTGGGCGCTGATGATTTTATCACCAAGCCTTTTAGTCTTAATGAGCTTTCCATGCGCGTAAAACGTTATACCCCGCTCACTTTCGCCTCCTAAAAAATACAAGCACTGTGCAAATCCTCAACCCGGAATTTTTTTTGGCAATAAATGTTGCTTCACTGGAATGGGTGTTATTTTTTTTTCTATCAGTGATGATATTTATCGGAGTATCCATTATTACATTTTCTTTTTACAAGCGAAAAATGGAAATGAAGAAATTGTTTTGGCAGGAAAAAGTGGTTACGATTATCAGCGAATCCTTATTAACAGAAAATGATGAAAATGCGGGCTGGCTGCAATTAACTGAAACAGATAAGCAGTTATTGCATGACAAAAAATTCCGTCAATGTTTTATCAACGAAATTATCCACGCAAAAAAAAATTTTAATGGTGCCTCTATATTAAATCTTAAAAATTTATATCAATCATTAGATTTTGACAAAGACGCGGCTTTAAAAATCAAAAGCCACCAATGGCACATCAAGGCCAAAGGCATTCATGAACTCGCGGTAATGGGCCAGGAGCAATATGTAAAAGAAATTTTCAGGCTTACCAATGATGTGCATGAATTGGTAAGAAATGAAGCGCAATGTGCCCTTGTTAATTTTTACGGATGTAAGGGGCTGCGTTTTCTCAATGTGATAATTTATCCGATAAGTGAATGGCAGCAAATTCAATTGTTAAACTACATTTATGATGCACAAGCGGTGGATCCAAAACGATTAACTAAATGGCTTCTGTCAAAAAATAATTCTGTGGTGACATTTGCCATCAGGCTCGCGTCTTATTGCAATTGCACTGAAGTCTATACCCAAATCGTTCACTGTTTGCATGGTCATGACAACCAGGTAAAGCGATGTGCACTTGAGTATTTAAAAAAAACAAACCAACCTGGTTCCGCAGAGGAAATTATTAATTGTTATGCCGATTCAGATACAGGTATCCGCCTGCTAATGCTTTCAGTATTACAGGAAACCGGAAGCGAAAATCAAATTCCATTTTTATTAAATGAACTGAATGATCCGGACAACGCTATCAAGCTTGCAGCCGCAAAGGCTTTATCAATGATCCATCCTTCGGGCACCTCAATTTTTGATTCGCATTCATTTGCAAATATCTATCCATGGAATGCCATTTTTGATCAAATTCAGAATGAGAGAGCCGCATGACAGTTGAAAGCTTTATATTCCAGGTCTTAACCATTGGCATTTTTATTTATACCGTGGTGATGTTTGGTTTTTATATCTTCATTGCCTTTTATTCTACAGGAGAAATCCGGAGATACCTGCGGATCAACAGGTTTTCCGATTTCCGTATTCCTGCTGCCTCTGAGCATCTTCCCGGCGTCAGTATCATAGCACCGGCTTATAATGAAGCCGCTAATATTGTGGAGAATGTAAGGTCCATGTTGTCTATTCATTACAATGCACTTGAATTGATTATCGTGAATGATGGAAGCAAAGACGATTCACTTCAAAGATTAATCAAAGCTTACGATTTATATAGAAGTAATATTTTCGTCGATGAGCAAATACCCACCAAAAAAATAAAAGGGATTTATAAAAGCAATAATCCCGTTTTCAGAAAGTTGCTGGTAGTAGATAAAGAAAATGGTGGCAAGGCGGATGCATTAAATGTAGGCATCAATGTATCTTCTTATGAATATTTTGTTTGTCTTGATGTGGACTGTGTGTTGGAGCAGGATGCCTTGCTTAAAATGATAAAACCTTTTTTGGAAGAAACAAAAGTGCGGGTAATTGCATCCGGCGGCGTAATCAGAATAGCCAATGACTGCAAAATAGAAAGTGGGAGATTGGTAGAAGTAAGGTTGCCAAAAAAATTCCTACCCCGCATGCAAACGCTGGAATACATCCGCTCATTTTTATTGGGCAGAATGGCATGGAGCCGCATGAATGGCCTTCTTTTGATTTCCGGGGCTTTTGGAGCCTTCGATAAAGAAATCGTGATTAAATGTGGCGGATACAGCACCAATACGGTGGGTGAGGACATGGAATTAATTGTAAGAATGCGCAGGTACATGGAAGAGAATAAACTTCCCTGTAAAGTTACGTATATACCCGAACCGTTATGCTGGACAGAAGCGCCGATTAATTATAAAATCCTGGGCAGGCAAAGAAACCGCTGGACACGCGGAACTATCGAAACGTTGCGAACACACAGAAAAATGTTTTTCAACCCAAAGTATCGGGTGTTAGGAATGCTTAGCTATCCTTATTGGCTTTTCTTTGAGCAATTAGCCGCCCCGATTGAATTTTTCGGAATCATTGCTTTCATCATTTTTGCGTTCCTGGGAATGATTTCATGGACTTTATTTTTTGTATTGCTCGGATGTGTTTTCGTATTTGGATTTTTATTTTCAGTTTTTTCCATTCTTATGGAAGTGCAAACCTATAACCAATACAAAAGCGAAAAAGATAATTTTAAATTAATAGGAACGGCTTTGTTAGAACCATTTATTTTTCATCCTTTCGTAGTGTGGTCAGCCATCCAGGGGCATATCGATTATTTCAGGAAAAAAAATAGCTGGGGAGAGATGACGCGGCAGGGGCTTACACCCGGTCAAATAACAAAAGCAGAAATAAAGAAGCCCCATATCATCGTTGACATAAAGGATCGTATTATAAAGGCAGTGCAGGAGTCTGTTGCCTACTCATTATTACTTTGTGCATGCATGTTGCTGGTAAAGGCGATAGAGATTGTAAGGGATTGTATTCAATTTGGAATCCCGAAAGATGTATTAAGTGTAACAAACCACGCAATCATCAACGAGCTCACATTTGACCTCAATTTTTTAATCGTGCCTGTGACAGTATTTGTGCTTTTATTTATGGTCAATAAAAAAATAGCGCGCATTTGTATCACTTGTTTTTCGATCTTGATGGTCGTAATTCATGCGGCGCTTGCAGAATATTTTTTACAAACGCTGGTGCCATTAGGCGCAGATTTATTTGGCTATTCAGTGGCTGACATTAAGCAAACGGTAGGAGCAGCAGGCGTTTCCATCAATTTTATATTTATTATCATGTTGCTGCTGACCGTAGTCATTCTTGTGTTTACATTCGTTCCGAAAAAAATAAAAATTGATCCGGTTGCTGCATTTTCAATAGTTGCACTTTTTATCCTGGGCGCGTCGGGCTCTGTAGCCACCAGAACAAGCCGGTGGAACCCTGGCCCTGAATTTAGCAACTCAATGGCCTTGAATAAATCGTTCTTCTTTTATAACAATTGCTATCAAAGTTTTTTTCCGGAAGACAAGAAGTATATAATGCTCGCTGGCAATAGCGACGATCCCAATCATTTTAAATATATAGATGAAAAGAACTATCCTTTTTTACATTCAATAGATTCAACAGATGTGCTTTCGCCATTCTTCAATAAAGCGGCTTCAAAGCCTAATATAATTTTTATTGTGGTAGAGGGATTGGGCAGGGCCTTTTCGAATGAAGATGCTTATCTGTCAAGCTTTACACCTTTTATTGATTCTTTGTCAAACCACAGCCTGTATTGGAGTAACTTCCTCAGCACAGGAGGCCGTACGTTCGCCATGCTTCCTTCTATCTACGGATCGCTTCCATTTGGTAAAAACGGGTTTCTGGAATTAGGAAAACAAATACCTTCCCATTATTCGCTGTTTAATATTTTAAAAGCAAACGGTTATGAAACTAATTTCTTTTATGGCGGTGATGCGTCATTTGATAATATGAACCTGATGGTTAAGATGGATGGTGGTAAAGTGTTTGATCAAAAAACATTTTCTTCTTCCTATGTACGAATGCCAAAAAACAGCAGTGGCTTTACATGGGGCTATGGGGATGACCAGGTTTTTAAAAAGGTGAACGAAGAAACAACGAAGGCCACAGGGCCGGTTTTCAATGCAATCATGACATTATCAACACACAACCCGTTTCTTATTAATAACCAGCAAAAATATCTTCAGCAGTTTGAACAACGAATGCAACAATTAAATTTATCTGAAGCCGAAAAGGAAGAACATAGACGTTATAAAGACCAGTATGCAACAATTTTGTTTATGGATAATTCGATCAGGGACTTCATCAATAACTATAGTAACAATTCAAATTTTGAAAATACGATTTTTATAATCACCGGCGACCATCGCATGCCGGAAATACCTATGTCTACAAAGATTGACAGGTATCATGTGCCTTTAATTATTTATTCGCCTATGCTGAAGCGTGCACAAAAATTTAAAGCCGTTAATACACATTTCGACCTTGCGCCTTCACTGCTGATGTATCTGAAACATGAATATGATTTCAAAATTCCACAACAAGCAACATGGATTGGATCAGGACTCGATACGGCTCATTCTTTTCGTAATATTCATGCATACCCTTTGATGCAAACCAAAAACGACATGGTAGATTTTATCATGGGAGATCACATGCTTCACCATGATGAGCTTTATAAAATAAGTGATAAGATGAACCTTGACCCGGTTGATGATCAAAGCGCTGAAAGCAAACTGAAAGCGGCTTTTGCACGGTTTAAACAAAAGAATGAAACTGTCGTAAAGGGAACTCCCTTGATGCCGGCTAACACATCTCTTAAATAATTGCGGCCATTAGAGAGAATAAAATTTTCAATGGTGTAAAATGGAGCCTATTTATTTTCCTATAGGCGCTACTTTTTACGCTTCATTGATGATTCTTTGATAATTAATTCTGTATCCAGGATTTTTGTTTCATATTTATAATTTATTAAAGAATATTTATGAAACAAATAGCAGCAAGCGCATTCATCCATTCAAAAGAAATTCCCTGGGAACAAACACGCGATGGTGTTGAAAGAAAAATTCTCGGATTTGACGATCAACTAATGATGGTTTATGTCCGCTTTCAAAAAGATGCAGTGGGCTCGCTTCATCATCATCCTCACAGGCAGGTTTCTTATGTAGAATCAGGACGATTTGAAGTAACAATAGATGCTGAGAAAAAAATACTGGAACAGGGGGATAGCTTTTTTGTAGCACCGGATGTAGTGCATGGTGTGATTGCTTTAGAGGATGGGATTTTAGTGGATGTATTCACGCCGGCAAGGGAAGATTTTTTATAAAAGATTACCTCAATATTCTGTTTCAAATTAGAAAACGTTTTCTAAAAAAGCACGATTGATGTTTTGAGATTTTTAAAAATTAATTTTAAGGATAAATTGTACTCCATTGAAAACAGCAAAATTTAAAATCAAATTATTTACTGGTTTACTGTCACTGGCGGCTTTTATATTGTTCGCATTTAACAAAAGCGACAGGATTACGGTTTACCTCATCGGCGATTCTACTATGGCTGATAAAGAAGTGAAAGCCTATCCTGAAACCGGCTGGGGCATGCCTTTTCATTATTATTTTGATTCAACAGTTACGGTTGACAACCGCGCAAAGAACGGAAGAAGCACCCGGACTTTTATCGAAGAGGGAAGATGGCAATCCGTTTTGCAAACATTAAAAGCGGGCGATTATGTGTTCATCCAGTTTGGCCATAATGATGAAGTGCCTACCAAGGGAAGCTATACAAAGCCCGAAGACTTTACAGCCTATCTGCAAAAGTTTGTGGATGAATCGAGAAATAAGAAAGCGATTCCAATATTGATTACACCTATTGCCCGACGCAAATTTGATTCAACAGGACATATCGTGGAAACCCATGCTGAGTACACAAAATTGGTAAAACAGGTTGCGCAGGCATTATCCGTTCCACTGATTGATTTAGATAAAGAAAGCCAGGAAATGCTTCAAAAGCTGGGCCCTGAAAATTCCAAATTCTTGTTTAATTATTTGCAACCCGGAGAGAACCCGCATTATCCGGATGGCCACAAGGATGATACACATTTTAATGAGTTGGGCGCCCGGATAATGGCGGAGATTGTATTGAATGATATTCAAAAATTACATCTCGGACTCGCCGAAAAAATTTCAACAAATAAAACGGCGAAATAAATTAAAAGAAATTGTTATCATGAAAAAAAATTGGATTCAAAAATATGTAGGTGGATGTGTGCTATGCTTGATTATTTTATCCACCGGTTGTTCTGCCCAAAAGGAAGCGCAGCAAGGTTGGAAGGCTTATCATGCCATTGTCAAAAGAATTGTTCCGCCTGCATTTCCGGACAAGGATTTTTCTATCTTGAATTACGGAGCAAAGGCGGATGGCGCCACAGATTGCCTTCCCGCTATCAAAGCGGCCATCCAAGAATGCAACAGCAAAGGCGGCGGCAGGGTGATGATCCCTTCAGGAACTTTTTTTGTAAAAGGCCCGATTCACCTGCTCAGTAATGTGAATCTTCATTTAGATGAAAATGCCATTCTTAAATTCAGCACAAATGATGGGGATTATTTGCCTGTTGTGTTCACGCGTTTTGAAGGAATGGAGTTAATGAATTATTCGCCGCTCGTGTATGCTTATGGCCAAACAAATATTGCGCTCACTGGAAAGGGAACCTTAGACGGCCAGGCCAGCAATGAAAATTGGTGGAACTGGACAGGCAGCAAAAAATTTGGCTGGAAAGAAGGCATGCCGAAACAGCATGATGCCGCCAACGAACCAAAGTTAATGCAGATGGCTGCCGAAGGGGTTCCGGTAAAAGATCGTGTTTTTGGCAAAGGACATTATATGCGCCCGTCGATGGTGGAATTTTATAAATGCAACAATATCTTAATCCAGGGTGTAACGCTCATTAATGCTCCATTCTGGCTGATTCATCCTACGCTTTGCCAAAATGTAACCATAGATGGGGTAATTACCAACAGTCTCGGTCCTAACAATGACGGTTGCGATCCTGAATCATGTTCAGATGTGATGATCAAAAATTGTTCATTTACAGACGGTGATGATTGTATTGCCATAAAAAGCGGAAGAGATGAAGATGGACGCCGTGTAAATGTACCTTCAAAAAATATCATCATCCAGGATTGTGATATGAAGGACGGCCACGGCGGAGTAGTAATCGGCAGTGAAACTTCGGGAGGCGTGGAGAATGTGTTCGCTCAAAATTGCACAATGAATAGCCCCCATCTGGATCGTGCCATACGCATTAAATCCAATGCGTGCCGCGGCGGCGTAATGAAAAATTTTTATTTCCGGAATATAACGGTTGGCGAAGTAAGGGAAGCTGTAGTAAAAATTAATATGTTCTATGAAAAAGAAAAAGCGGCAAAATGCAATTTTCCACCGACGCTCAGTGGTGTTTTCGTGAACAATGTAACGAGCCAAAAAAGCGAGTATGGTATTTATATTGAAGGTCTTAATACAAATCCTGTAAGCAATATCCACATTGCTGATTGCAATTTTGATCATGTGGAAAAGAACTATTTTATAAAAGATGCTAAAGACCTTCACATAAAAAACACTATCGTAAATGGAAAGAAAATGGAAATCAAATAATCATTTTTTGAAAACTGTTAAATGAATCCCGAATGAAAGGAAAATTTTTGTACCCGTTAATTTTTGCTTCGTCAGTTTTACTGGCGCTGACGGCATTTAAAAAAGTAAACCGTCAAATCGTTTGCTTTGGAGATTCTATCACCTATGGAGCGCAGGTAGATGGTCATAGCTGGGTGTATTTTTTATCTGAAGATCATCCTGGAATTGATTTTATCAACGCTGGCAGAAGCGGCAGAAAAACTTCTGATAGAGATGAGCTGTTACCCGTGTTGGAAAAATATCCGAATGCCGATGATTACCTGATTTTTTTAGGCGTGAATGATTTAAAAAATGGGAACGATTCAATGGTAAATTCCTGTGTGGAAAATATGCAGTGGATGATAAATGAAATAAAGAAAGTAAACCATAATGCCAGGATTGTAATTTTCGCTCCCTGCGATATCAATCTGAAAACGATGAATGATATTAACAGGAAAAAGGAATATAATAAAAACACGAAACGTTCTCTTTATAAGCTTGAAAAGAGATATAAAAAATTAGCAGTGGAGCAACAAATAAACTTTATTTCTCTTCTGCACGTTGTGTCAAAGCCAAATTATGCGGATGGTTTGCACCCGGATATTGCAGGCCAAAAGGAAATCGAAAAAGCTGTCTGGAAGGGCTTAAAGAATCTAAATTAAAAAAGAATTACAGTAAATGAAGTTTTATTACGGAATCTTATTTTGTCTGTCTGCAGGGTTTTTATCTTTTACTTTTCCGAACCAAAAAGTTACGGATAAATATGACTTTGTAGTAGCCAAAGACGGAAGCGGTGATTTTACCACCATTCAGGCTGCAATTGAAGCCTGCAAAGCGTTTCCCGTTGACCGTATCCGCATTTTTATTAAGAATGGCGTGTATCATGAAAAGATATTCATCCCTTCGTGGAACAATAAAATTTCATTGATTGGTGAAAATAAAGACAGCACGATAATTTCTTATGACGATTATTTTGCAAAAATCAACAAAGGACGCAACAGTACTTTTTACACGCCTACACTGGAGGTGCAGGGAAATGATTTTCATGCAGAAAACTTAACGGTTGAAAACAGCGCTGGCCCGGTTGGACAGGCCATTGCCATAAGCGTAATCGCAGACCGCTGTTCATTTTTTAATTGCAAATTTTTAGGAAACCAGGATACAGTTTATCTCGCTGGTGAAAATTTTCGTCAGTATTTCAGCGATTGCTATATCGAAGGAACCACTGATTTTATTTTTGGGGAAGCGACTGCTTTGTTTGAACAATGTGTCATTCACTGTAAAGCTAATTCTTATATAACGGCAGCCTCAACACCTGAAAATGTTTCTTATGGATTTGTCTTTAAAGACTGCGCTATAGATGCGGCGCACGGGGTTACCAAAGTATATCTTGGCCGGCCCTGGCGAAAATTTGCAAAAGTGGTTTTTATTAAAACCAACATGGGGCAATGCATCAGTCCGGAAGGATGGAGCAACTGGAGCGGTACTGACAATTACAAAACTACTTATTATGCAGAAAGAAATTCAACCGGCGCCGGGGCCAATGCATCAGAACGGGTTTCGTGGTCACATCAGTTGACAGAATCAGAAGCGGGTAAATACAGCATGCAAAATATTTTTTCAGGTTTAAATCACTGGAATCCTTCAAAAGAATTTGAGCCATGAAATTTGACTTAAAGCCTGAACGGAATTTTTTTCTGGAATTACTGTGGTATCAACGAAATTTTATATCTGGTTTTGTTCCTGCATCGTTTTCGGTAACGTTTGCGTAAATAAATCCGGAATTTTTCGACTATGAAAAATAAGGGGCTACCATTGTTAATTTACTTCATCACTTGATTTTGTGCATACACTTCAAATATCTTTTACGCACAGAAGTATTTTCAATGCACCTGATTTGATAGCGGTTTGAAGTTGAAAGAACAAAAAAATTATCTTTGAAAGGTTTAAATACAAGCTCGGCAAAAAAGCAGTTGCATTCAAATCCCCGACAGGTAAAAAAAAGTTCTGTAAATAAATCTTTTAAAATGAAAAAAATAGTTGTCTCTTTTCTTTTGGTTTTTACTTCATTTATCGTACATGCGCAGAACGAAAATTCCTATGCAGAAAAAATGGCAAACACGGTAATGACCATCTGGAAAGACTCTATCACCAGCGGCAGGCCTGCAAAATGGACGTACGACCAGAGCGTAATTCTTAAAGGAATAGAAGGGCTATGGAAAAAGACCGGCGATGGAAAATATTTCGATTACATGCAAAAGAGCATGGATTTATTTGTGGAGGATGACGGCAATATCCGCACTTATAAATTGGAAGACTTTAATCTTGATAATATTTTATGTGGAAGAATTTTGTTGACGCTTTACAAGGTCACCGGTAAACAAAAGTATTATAAAGCTGCATCACTATTGAGAAAGCAGTTGGCAGAACAGCCACGCATAAAAGAAGGAGGGTTTTGGCATAAAAAAATTTATTCCAATCAAATGTGGCTTGACGGGCTTTATATGGCTGAGCCATTTTATGCCGAGTGGGCAAAAACATTTCATGAGGATTCTGCTTTCAATGATATCGCAAGACAATTTATAATCATGGAGAGAAGGTCGCGGGATGAAAAAACCGGCCTGATGTATCATGGATATGATGAATCAAAACAGCAGGCCTGGGCTAATAAAACCACCGGCGTTTCTCCAAATTTCTGGGGGCGCGCCATGGGCTGGTATGGAATGGCTTTGGTAGATGCTTTGCCCTCTTTTCCTGAAAATCATCCGCGCAGAAAACAACTGATTGGGATTCTTAAAAATTATGTGATTGCCATCGCAAAAGTGCAGGACCCCAAAACCGGCTTATGGTGGGATGTTTTAAATTTTCCCAACCGCAAAGGCAATTACCTTGAGGCGTCTGCAAGCTGCATGTTTGTCTATACCTTGCTGAAAGGCGTGCGCATGGGCTATCTCCCTTCTTCCTGCATACCGATTGCAAAAAAAGGATATGCCGGAATAATTAAAAACTTCGTTACTAACGGTGATGGACAAACGAATTTGAAAGGAACCGTGAGTGTATCAGGTCTTGGTGGCCATCCTTACCGGGATGGAAGCTATGAATATTACATCAACGAAAAAGTGATCACAAACGACCCGAAAGGTTTAGGTGCTTTTCTGTTGGCTTCAGATGAAATGGAATTATTGCCCACGCTTTCCGTTGGAAAAGGTAAAACCGTAACGCTGGACTATTATTTTAATCATGAAATGCGAAAAGACGTCCTGGGAAATCCTGAGCAATTCCATTATATCTGGGAAGAAATGGATAACAATGGTTATTCTCTTTTCGGCAATATCTTTCGCAGGTACGGCGCCAAAACCAATTCTTTGAAGACAGCGCCCACCAATGAGAATTTAAGAAATACTTCTGTTTACATCATCGTCGATCCTGATAATGAGAAGGAAACTGCACAGCCCAATTACATCAGTGAAAGCGATATTAATTCCATTTATAATTGGGTGAACAACGGTGGCGTGTTGCTGCTTTTCGGCAATGACTCCGCGAATGTCGAATTTACGCATTTCAATAAGCTGGCTGAAAGATTTGGTATTCATTTCAATTTCGATTGCCAGAATAAAGAAACAGCAAGCAATTTTTCAATGGCAGAAATAAACCTTGAACCCGGCAATTCAATATTCAAAAACGTGAGCAAAGTTTTTATTAAAGAATATTCTTCCCTTAACCTGAATGCGCCCGCAAATGCGGTTTTAAAACAGGGCAACATAAACGTGGCAGCGGTAGCTAAAGTTGGAAAAGGAGCTGTGTTTGCAGTAGGCGATCCCTGGTTTTACAATGAATACCTGGATGGCAGAAAGCTACCTGCGGATTTTCAAAATTTCCGTGCTGCAGAAGGCATGGTGAGATGGGCGCTCCGGCAGGCAAAATAAAAATCCGGGTAATTTTTTGCTTTACTACCAAAAGGAATTACACCAGGTTTTTCACCAGTTTGTACATATAACTCTCTCGCCTGGGAGCAGGCACTTCTTCGTTTGCCCTGAAGATTCCGAAAACAGTGCTCCCTGTTCCGGTCATGGATGCATACAAAGCGCCGTTTTGATAAAGCTCATCTTTAATTGTTTTGATTTGCGGATAAATTTGGAAAGCAATTTTTTCAAAATCATTTACCAAATCATTTTTCCACGATTCAATCGGCTGTTGCAGGATATTCTTAATTTTTTTGGCCGGAACTGCTGGCTCGATCTGTTGAAAAAGTTCCTTTGTGCTGACGTTAATGTGCGGATGAATAATTACAATTTTATATCCTGATAATGAGATATCGATTTCTTCAAGCTGTTCACCACGCCCTTTTGCTATAGCCGGTGTATTCATCAAAAAGAACGGGCAATCGCTTCCTAATTCTAATGCATACTCTGCAAGCTGCGTTTGCGGAAGGTGTAGCTGGTATTTTTTATTTAAAAGCGATAAGGTGAATGCGCCATCAGCAGAACCACCGCCCAGCCCGGCTCCTGCCGGAATCGTTTTGTGGAGGTGCATTTTTATTTTTGGCAAATGTGGAAAATCTTTTCTCAATAATTCGTAGGCTTTCAGGCATAAATTATTTTTAATCTCCCCGCCTGAAATGCCGGTATTGACAAACTGTGTTGCATTTTCAGAACTTACGATTTCTAAGACATCATAAAATGGTAGCGGAAAAAATGCAGTTTCAATATCATGAAAACCATCCTCTCTTTTCTTCACAATTCTAAGCCCGAGATTGATTTTGCAGTTTGGAAATGTTACCATGATTGAAGGTAAGCAGGAATGAATAAATTCAAAAACCTAACAGTAAACGAACAAATAAGCGGAACTTTTATTTTGTGAAAAAGTTTTTTTAATTCCCTTTTCTGAGATTGATTTCATCCCTAATGGATGCCGCTTTGATATAATCTTCATGCTCCAGCACTTCATTTAACAAAGATTCCAGTTCTGCGAGTGATAATTTCTTAAGGTCATCGTTGCCTTCATCGTTATGCGAAACCACCACTTTCTTTTTCTTGTCGTCTTCTTCCATCAATATTCCGGCGTTTTCCAAAATATTATCATAGGTGTAAATCGGGCAGCCAAACCTGACGGCCAAAGCCACTGCATCGGACGTACGTGAATCAATTTCGACGGTATCTTTATCGGAAGAACAAATCAGTTTTGAATAAAAGATTCCTTCCTGCAGGTCATTAATAATGATTTCATGAAGGTCAATATTAAATGCCATCATAAAATTTTTCATCAGGTCGTGGGTAAGCGGGCGGCTGGGTTGCATGCGTTCCAATGCTACCGCTATTGCCTGCGCTTCAAAACCACCAATCACAATAGGAAGCCTTCTTAAACCATTTACCTCGCCCAAAACCACCGCATAGGAATGGGTTTGGGTAATACTGTGAGAAAGCGCAACAATTTCTAATTCTATTTTCTTCATTTTAACTCATCCGGCCAGCCGGATTTTTTTTGTGAATAACAAATATAAAAATAAATGTTTTTTTATCAGGGAAACTTTAAAATGTAAGCGGTTTACAAGCTAACTGATGCCTTTCAATTTTTTTACCGCTTCCGTAATTTTTGGAACTACTTCAAATGCATCGCCTACAATTCCATAATCGGCGGCTTTAAAAAACGGCGCTTCAGGGTCTTTATTGACTACCACAATGGTTTTGCTTCTGTTTACACCGGCGAGATGCTGAATAGCGCCCGAAATGCCGATGGCAAAATATAAATTCGGCGCAATGGTAAGCCCGGTCTGGCCTACGTGTTCATGATGCGGCCGCCAGTCACTGTCGCTTACCGGGCGGCTACAGGCAGTTGCGGCTCCCAATGCTCTTGCAAGGTCTTCCACAATTCCCCAATTCTCAGGGCCTTTTAATCCGCGCCCGCCGCTGACTACCAATTCCGCTTCTGATAAGGGAATTTCTCCTTCCACTTTTTTTACTTCTTTTATTTTTACTTTAGGTTCAGGAATTTCTACATTGAATTCTGCAACTTCCGCGCTTCCTTCGCTCTCATGTATTTTATAGGAATTAGCGTTGAGCGAAATAATTTTTATGTCAGTTTTTATAGAAACATTCGCAAATGCTTTTCCGCTGAAAACACTTTTTTTCACGGTGAAACCATTGTCCGTTTCGGGCAAAGCAACCGCGCCGGAAACCAAGCCGGCCTTTAATCTCACGGCTAAGCGAGGCGCAATGGACTTGCCGTTAAAATTATTGGAAAAGATGATGACGTTTGCGCCTGTAATTTTTGCTGCTTCAGCGATAACATGTGTGAACACTTCATCATCAAAATGATTTAGCGCTTCGTTTTTTGCAGTATGGATTTTTTTCAAACCATATTTTCCCAACGCAGCCAGGTCGTCGCTTACATTGCCCAACACAATTCCTTCCGCCGCAACATTTAAATTCTCTGCCACCTTTGCGCCATACGCTGCTGCTTCAAAAGAATTTTTTTTGATATGCCCATCTGCCTGGTCTAAAAATATTAATACGCTCATTTTGAAAATTAAAAATTATCAATAAAAATATTCTGTCAATTCAATAGCAAACCAATAAATAATTAAGATTCTTATTCTAAACCATCTAATCTATCTCAACCATCTAAATCTTTCACTAAATTACTTTCGCTTCTTCGTGCAACAGCCTCACCAATTCTTCAGGCTGATCCGTAGGAATTAATTTTACGCCTGCTTTTGCCGGCGGCAATTCAAAAGAAGATATTTCTGTAAAAGTGTCTGCCTGCACGGGTTCTGTCACCTTCAACGGTTTTGTTCTTGCGCTCATAATGCCGCGCATGTTGGGAATTCTTTGTTCCGCCATTCCTTTCTGGCAACTTACCACCGCCGGAAGCGTTACTTCATCCACTTCTTCGCCGCCCTCAATTTCGCGCTCCACAGTCGCTATATTGCCTTCCAAAGAAAATTTGGTTGCAAGAGAAATAAAAGGAAGATGTAAAAATTCTGCAATCATCCCACCGATGGAAGAACCGTTGTAGTCAATTGTTTCTTTTCCTGTAAGAATTAAATCGTAATTATTTTGTTTGGCCACTTCCGCAATTTGCGCAGCAATAAAATAATCATCACGGCTGTCGCTATTTACCCTGATAGCTTCATCGCCGCCGAGCGCCAACGCTTTGCGAATAATCGGATCGTTATCTGCGCCGCCAACGTTTATCAAATGCAAAACAACAGATGGATCTGCTTCTTTTAACTCGATTGCTCTTACCAATGCATACCATTCGTCGTAAGGATTTAAAATGAACTGAACACCTGCTTCGGAGAATTTCGTATTGTTATCGGTGAAGGCTATTTTTGCGGTGGTATCGGGCGTTTTGCTGATGCACACAAGTATCTTCATGTCATTTTTTTTGGAGGAGCGAAGATACTAAGGAATAAAAAGGTAAAAAAGTTTTGATGGACAGGATAACCCAGATACAAGCATTTTTAAAAGAAGAACCGGAAGACAATTTTTTGCAGCATGCACTGGCTTTGGAATACATTAAAATTGGAAATGACGCTGATGCAAAACAGTTGTTTGAGGAGATATTAAACCGCGAGCCGGGCTATGTGGGTTCTTATTATCACCTCGGAAAATTGCTGGAGCGGATGGGTGAAACACAACAGGCCATTCAGATTTATAAAAGAGGAATGGAAATCGCAAAATCGGCAAGAGATGTTCATGCTTTTAACGAGTTGCACGCTGCGTGCGAAGATCTCGAAGATTAAAAGTTTGCACCATGAATCTGCAAAATAAAAATCATGATTATTTGTCTACCTGCCGCTGGGCAGGTTTCTTTACTATCTGTGGGAATAAAAAAAGAACATGTCGTTATTAAAAGAATTTATAAAAAACATTGAGCAACAAAAACTGTTTCAAAAAAATGATTATTTGTTGCTGGCGGTGAGTGGTGGCGCAGACTCTGTGGCACTCTGTGAATTGTGTTTCCAGGCGGGATTTCATTTTGAAATCGCTCATTGCAATTTTCAGTTAAGAGGGGAGGAGAGTGAGCGTGATGAAAAATTTGTGCTTCAACTTGGCGAAAAATATTGGACGAAAGTTCATCTAAAAAAATTTGACACAACTGATTATGCAGTGCAAAATAAAATTTCCATCCAGGTGGCCGCACGCGAATTAAGATATCAATGGTTTGATGAACTGTTGAAAGATGTTAGGGCTGAACCGTCAACTGATGGCCACCTATCATTCGGCATTGACGATTCAGCATTGACGATCCATCACTCATCATTCCTTCTCACTGCCCATCATGCCAACGATAATATAGAAACACTGTTGATGAATTTCTTTAAAGGCACGGGAATAAAGGGTTTGCAGGGAATTATGCCGAAGCAAAAAAAAATTGTGCGGCCATTATTGTTTGCAAAAAGAGAAGAGATTTTGTCGTTTATTAAAGAAAACAATTTGGAGTTTGTAGAAGATTCTTCCAATAATTCCGACAAGTATACCCGCAATTATTTTCGTCATCAATTGATTCCATCTATCCAAAAAGTTTTTCCACAGGTGGAAGAAAATCTTCTGAACAATATTGAAAGATTTGGGGAGATGGAAATCTTATACAATCAATCTGTTTTCCTTCATAAGAAAAAATTGCTGGAGCAAAAAGGAAATGAAATTCATATTCCGGTTTTGAAATTATTAAAAACAAAACCGCTGAAAACTATCACCTACGAAATTATAAGAGACTATGGTTTTACGGCGCATCAAATTGATGATGCTGTTTCACTTCTTAATGCTGAGAGCGGAAAATTTATTTCTTCCCCAACTCATAAAATTCTTAAAAACCGTAACTGGCTTATCATTGCGCCGGTAAGCAGCATCGAGGCGCAACATATTTTAATCGAAGAAACCGAGAAGGAAATAAGTTTTGAGCAGGGAAAACTAAAATTAAAAAAGCATGCCGCTACGAATGAAAAATTACCGGCAGAAAAAAACATTGCCACGCTGGACTTGAAAAATGTTTCTTTTCCTTTACTGCTTCGCAAATGGAAACGGGGCGATTATTTTTATCCCCTGGGCATGCAAGGCAAAAAGAAACTGAGCAAGTTTTTTATTGACCAAAAAATATCATTAACAGAAAAAGAAAAAATCTGGGTGATAGAAAGCGATAAAAAGATTCTTTGGATTATAGGACAACGAATTGATGATCGCTTTAAGGTTACTGAAAAGACAAAACAAGTACTGCAAATTTCATTTCATAATGCAAAGCAGTAAAGCCACCAATAAGCAGAATTTTTATTTTGTTTTCTCAAAAATTTGGTGATAAACCAATGATTAATAAGTGGTGAAAATGTGGCGAAAATCAAGGCTTTTCACTGACTCTATAAAATTATCGAGCAGGGGATAGCTTGAAAACAGCTCACTAAAAATGATTAAAAATACAATTCCAAAAATGGCGCCCCAGATATGGGCTGAATGATTTATCCTACCTCCTCCTTTTCTTCCTAAAAAATATGAAATGACCAAAAACAAAATGCCGAATAAAAATCCGGGAATAAAAATAGGAATGAATAATAAACCAATTCCCTGCAATGGCCTGAATAAAATATAAGCGAAAACTACTGCCGATACTGCGCCGGAAGCACCAAGGCTTCTATAGCCTGCGTTGGTTTTGTGTTTGTTGAAATCAGGAATAACGCAGGCAATCAAAGAAAGAAAATATAACAGGATGTAAAAAGTTTTGCCGTTATTGCCAAAAATATATACAAAAAAGTCTTCGCACGCGCCGCCAAACAAATAAAAGGCATACATGTTGAAAATTAAATGCATAATATCAGCGTGAATAAAGCCATAGGTAATGAACCGGTAATACTGATTTTTTTCGGTGATGGAGGCAGGATAAAAAATAAGATCGTCCATTACCTTTTGTGATTTAAAGGCAAACAGGGAGACAATAACAGTAATAGCAATAATGATAACAGTAATAGACATTTTTGTTTTTTTTAAGGCGGGTCAAACCTACACAAAAACTAAGAATGATGATATTTTTCATTGCGAAGGATGGTACACGCGCGGTACATTTGTTCTGCAAGAATGAGCCTGACCAACTGGTGGGGAAAAACCAATTTAGATAAACTCCATGTAGCATTGGCTCTCTGCAATATTTTTTGATGAAGGCCATAAGCGCCACCAATTAAAAAAATTAAATTCCTGGCGCTTTGATTTGCGGAATGTTGAATAAAATCGGCCAGCTCTTCTGAAGTCCATTGTTTACCTTTTTCGTCTAAGGCTACCAGGATATCATTTTTATCAAGCACATTTAATAAGAGGTTTGCCTCCTGCAGCTTTAAATCATCTTTCTGAAGAGAAGCTTTTTGTTTGGGTAATGAAAAAAATTTCCATTCAACCGCATAATAATGACTGACTCTTTTAGTAAACATTTCAATTCCTTCTTTTACAAAAGGCTCATTTGATTTTCCTACCGACCAAAGATAAATTTTCATATTCTCAAAGATGATAAAGAAACTGGTTTAATACAAGGGCTGTGTTGACAACCTTTGAGTTTTCCAATTTACTAATGTTAATTCATGGATATTTCTCTTTTTACTCCATTAAAATTCGTTATCGTTATTTTTTTAAAATAGCTGTAGACCGGCATCACACGCGACGATTGAGATAAATAAGTAGAGCCATAATAAAATTCAATCTTTCTTTTTGTTCCATCCCGGCAAACCACCTCTGCAAAAAAATCATCAGGATTAAGCGTAATCCATTTGGAAATTATTTTTGGAGAAGCCGGGTTCCTGCTGTACACCTTCACGCTGTCCTGGTTTTGCGTAGCAATAATTATCGATTCATTTTTGGCAGTATAAACGCTCGCAAGCCCCTTTGCATCCCCGTTTACAAAAAATCCGCTCCGTTGCAAACTTACCGGGGTAAAATTGCCTTTGCCATCTCCTTTCAGGCATAAGCCCATAAAAGCATCATGCCTGCCGCTGTAAGGATCCATTGAATAATCATTACCCACCATCAGCACATCAAGATTTCCATCGCCATCAATGTCTTCACTTTTCATTCCATACACGGGCGCCTGTTGTGCTTGCAGTGGCATCGGTTTAATTTCAAAACGACCCTTGCCTTTATTTTCCAAATAGCATGTCTGCATGTTGTCTGCCTGCAATATTATTGCGCCTTGTTTGTCATCTTCACTCCAGATATCATTCATCGTAGCAAGTCCATACGATTTATAAGTAGGAAATTTTTTGCCAAAGCTGACAACCTGTTTTACCATATCATCCCTGGTAGCCATTGGATAAGGCTTATAGCTGCCATCAGGAGCCAGGGAATAGGTAAACACCATTGCATCGGTAGTACCATTGTTATCTATATCATTTGCGACCAAGGTCATCGGTTGCCCGGGTGAAGCTGCGTAATTTGAATTAGTGCCAAGATTGCCAACGATATAATCCATATCGCCGTCATTGTCGAAGTCGCCGGAAACGATACTGTTCCACCATCCTGAATTGTTCTCAATTCCTGTTTTCACTTTTTCGAGCGAATAGCCTGTGTTTTTGAAAAAAGTTACAGGCATCCATTCACCCACTACCAGTAAATCAACTTTTCCGTCATTATTAAAATCTGTCCATAATGCATCAGTAACCATTCCAATATTTTTTAGTTCCGGGCAATATTGATCAGTTACATCTATGAATTTGCCGCCAATGTTTTTGAACAGATAACTATGAGGCGGGTTTGGGTAAGCGCCGGAGACTACGCGGCCTCCAACAAATAAATCCAGTTTGCCATCATCATCAAAATCAGCCGCTCTTACACACGATCCATTCGAAGAATCGGGTGGCAAAGCGCCACTGGTTTTTATAAAATGCCCCGTGCCATCATTTAAAAATAAACGATCATTGCTGATGGGATGATTCGGCGGGATTTCATAGCTTCCGCTTACCAGGTACAAATCAGGAAAATGATCATTGTTGGCGTCAAAAAGAATGGCCCCCATATCTTCGTACAAGGGATCATCTTTTTTCAACAACCGCGTAGTATCCATTGTGAAATTACCTTTTGCATCCTGCATGAAAAATACGCCGGGATGCCCGGAAGAACCGCCTATGTAAAAATCATCAAAGCCGTTTTGATCGATGTCTCCCACAGCAATCCCAGGCCCATACTGGCTTAGCTTGTGCGGCAACGTAGGCTGTATGTTGTAATCAACAAAATCGCTTTCCTTCGGCACAAAGGTGATACCATAACTTTTAGCTGAATTAACAAAATAAGAGGAAAGGAAAGGATCAGTGATGCTATTGTTTTTTTGATTCGCATTTTTATAAGAAACGGTGAGCGTCTCGTTTGCCTTTACATGAGTGATTAACTGTTGCCTGCCATCAGGCCAGGTAACCAACAAAGTGTCAATGCTTGAGATCTCTCCTAATCCAAAATGCGCGCGTGGGTCATCAGTTGATAAATAACCTCTTGTCGGGTATTGCTCATAATATTGCTGGCCGCCTTGGTAATAGAGATGAACCGTAGCGCCTATACCATCATGATTGTTTTGTGGCCCGTCAAAATTAACCACAAGAAAATTTGTTTTTTTTGAACCAGTCGTATCATTGGTGGTATTTTCAAAAACAAAGGAAGTATCATTTATATTGTTAACTATAAAATCAAGATCTCCGTCATTATCTAAATCGGCATAAGCTGCGCCATTAGAGAAGGAAGGAATATCAATTCCCCATGCTTTCGTTTCGTTTTTAAATTGCAGGCCATTGATATTTTTAAAACCGTAGTTGGAAAATTTGACTACCGGCAAAGAATCAGTCATTGAAAGCTTGTAGGTAGGGCCGGAGGTAGTTCTTCCATTGGTGTAATCCCTCGCATTGCTCTTTTCTATATAGTCAAGATCGGTAACATCCCTTGGTATCCCGTTGGTAATAATTAAATCCCTGAGGCCATCGTTGTCAAAATCTGCTACCAAAGGGCACCAACTCCAATCGGTCTGATAAATTCCGGCCATAAAACTGATGTCATTAAAAACGGGATGCCCTTCGGGCGTTATACCGCTGTTGAGCTGAAACATATTGCGCACATATTGCGCCCCGTATCCAAACTTTTTGCTGTTGGTATAATTATAATATTCATTTCCACTGAGCATTCTTTTTTTGCGCAGATTTTCTTCAGGAAGCATTTCCAACGAAACAAAATCCACAAGGCCATCGTTATTGATGTCTGAAGCGTCGGTGCCCATTGCATTCCAGGAGGTATGTTTAAAATACTCATCAAGGTGGTTGGTGAACGTGCCGTTTTTATTGTTGATGTAACAAAGGTCATTTGAAACGAAATCATTAGCTACATAGATATCGGGCCACCCGTCTTTGTTTATGTCTGTAATGCAGGCAGCATGTCCCCATCCTTCAATAGTGATGCCTGCTTCTTTTGACACATTCGTAAAAGTGCCGTTGCCATTGTTGCGATAAAGCCTGTCGGTATTTTTGGCGCTTCCATCGGTTAACTTTGGCCGGAAGGTAATGGGGGTTCTCGGGTCATATACTTCATTGGTAACAAGATACATGTCCAAATCGCCATCCATGTCGTAATCAAAAAAATAAGCCTGTGTGCTAAAGCCTGTATCGGCGAGGCCATACGCTTCTGCCGATTCTTTAAACGTGGGAATTCCGTCTTTGTTCAGTCCCTGGTTAATATATAAAAGATTAGTGCGAAGTTTGGGATCGTCCCTGAAGGAGGCGCACACATAGATATCGGGCCATCCATCCTGGTTAACGTCGGCCACTGCAACTCCCGTGCACCATCGGCCCGCGCCACCTGTACCGGAGGCCGCTGTAATATCTTCAAAATGAAATTTTCCTTTATTCAGATATAGCTTGTTGGAGACCATGTTGCCGGCAAAATAAACATCCATCAATCCATCGCGGTTAAAATCTCCAATCCCCACGCCGCCGCCGTTATAAATATTTGCCTGGTTTAAAATGTTCAACGTATCATTTTCAAAAAGCTGATTTTTAAAAGTAATGCCGGTTTGCGCCGGAGGAAGCAATTTGAAAAGCGGGCTGCCATTCTCTTTTTTACTGCATCCGGCCAATCCGGCCAACAGTAAAAGATAAAATAATGAAAGAAAAAAAATTGCTCGTCGTGAAATCATCTTTATATTTTTAAAAGGAGTTTTGATAAGTACTGTTTGCCAAAAAACAATTTTAAAGTACGGTTAAAAAAGAAGCATAATTTTTCCCGGAAGTTGCAATTTATATTCGACTTGTTTCTTTTTTTCATTTTAGTTCGCTCACCCGGCTTTTGATATTTCTTAAAGTTTAGGTGATAAGGAGGTATTTAAAATTTTCCTTATCACTTTTTATAAAATGTACGCGAACTGCGATTATTCTTTCTGCCGTAAGGAATGCATGTATTCTGTGGGTGTCATATTAAATTGTTTTTGAAAATTTCTTGTGAAGTTTGATTGGGAGCTATATCCAACAATCGCAGCAATTTCATACATTTTGTGGTCGCCGCCGGCCAATAACTCAGCCGCCTTTTTTAACCTTACAATGTTAATGAGTTCAAGCGGCGACAAATTGGAAATGGATTTAATCTTGCGGTATAAGGTAACGCGGCTCATATTCATCATTGCTGCAAGCGTTTCTACGTCAAGGTCAGTATCTTCAATCTTTTGGGCAATCATATTGTTCAGGGTTTCTAAAAAACGCTCATCCGATTTGGTGTGTGCCATACTTTTAATATGCACCAGCGGCGAGCTTGCAAAATATTCCCTCACCATATTTCTGTTGGCCAGCAGGCTGGATATCTGCGCAAACAAATGTTCCTTGGAAAAAGGTTTTTCAATGTAGGCGTCAGCACCCAGCTCCAGTCCCTTTACTTTGGATTGAATCGTGCTTTTGGCGGTGAGCATAATTACCGGGATGTGGCTGTATTCCACTTCTGATTTAATAATTTTACAAAATTCAAAGCCATCCATTTCCGGCATCATCACATCGCAAATGATTAGCTGAACTGCTTCCTCCTTTAAAATTTGTAAAGCGTTTTTTGCGCTCTCAGATCTTAAAATATGATAGCGGCTTTTTAAAATCCTTTCCAGGAAGTCAAGAATATCTTCCTCATCATCAATAATTAAAATGGGGGGTAGCATGCAATAATTTATTTGTCAATAATTTGGAGTTCTTTGTTTACCGGAACTTTAGGTTGGGGTTTTTCTGGCTCAAGCGGCAACGTTAGCACAAAGGTATTCAAATTATTCTGCAAAAAGGTCATTCTCAGGCTACCCTTGTGCAATTGTGTAAGCGATCTTGCCAGCGCCAGGCCGATGCCGGTTCCTTTTTGATTCCTGGTCTCTTTTATCCGGTAGAAGGGTTCAAATATTTTTTCACCCATTTCTTTTTTTATAATGTAGCCATCATTTTCAAAGATGATTACAACAGAATTAATTTCTTTTTGTACAGGCAAGAGATTGATATAAACTACCTGTTCAGCGTACTTCACGGCATTCGCTAAAAGATTGCTCAAGATTTTTTGAACAGCCTCTGCATCGGCCATGGCATAGATTTCACCTGGCGGCAAATTGATTTGATACTCCAGGTTCTTTTTCTGGGCTAAAATTTTAAATCTTGTAAAAGTTTCCATCAGCGTTTCATTCATATTGACCCGCGTAAAATCAAGCGAGAAATTTTTAATTTCTGCCTGCCTGAAATCAAGGATCTGCGATATCAATTGGGTGAGCCTATTTGTATTCTTGTCCAAACATTCAAGGTCTTCTTCCATTCCCGGCATTTCATTTCTTTTCTCAAGAAGATTTTCAACAGGTCCTTTTATCAATGTCAATGGCGTCCGTATTTCATGCGCCACGTTGGTAAAAAATTCAATTTTACTTTCATAAATTTCTTTCTCTTTTTTCTCCTGGTGTCTTCTCCGGAAACTGCGGATAACATAATACGCTATCGCGATGCCTGCCAATGCATACAACAGGTAAGCCCACCATGTGGCCCACACCGGCGGGTTGATGCGGATGGCAAGCACTTTTATGTTTTTATCATCCCATGTGCCGTTAAGGGAGGCCATTATTTTTAACTGGTAATCGCCGGGCGAAAGATTGGTAAAATATATTTTACGATTGGTTTGAATGGTTGTCCATGAATTATCCAGGCCTTCTAACTTATACCGGTATTGAATCATCTCAGGCGACAAATAGCTTAAGGCCGCGAAATCAAAGCTGATGGAAGATTGATGATAGGGAAGTGTGATTTTTTTTGTATCAATAATGGATTCGCTTAAAACTGAATCGCTATCCCCCGGATTCAATTCATTATTAAAAACCTGGATGCCGGTAATATACAAAGGCGGTGAATACCGGCTCTTCGCCAAATCATTTGGAAAAAACGAAACCATGCCTTTGACGCAGCCGAAATACAACCGGCCTTTTTCATCTTTAAAACCGGAATGATAATTAAATTGATTTCCCAGCAATCCATTGGCCCTGGTATATATAATTGGATTTTGAAAATGAGATCCAAAATTTACCAGTCCATTGGAGGTAGTAGCCCACATGCTTTTTTGATCGTCTTCAATAATTTTAAAAACAAAATCGCTGGGAAGGCCATCCACAGTGGAGTAGTGTGTAAAATGTTTACGGGAACTGTCCAGCCTGGAGATGCCCGCGCCTTCTGAAGCAAACCAGATATTACCCTTGCTGTCTGCAAATACATCATTCAGGTAATTGCTGCTAAGCGAGTTTTTGTTGCCGCTTATATTCTGAAGATGCCCGTGGGCACCGGATACAGGGTTGATCCAAAAGACGCCATTGTTATTGGTGGCTACCCAGATTACGTTGTCGTTGCTTTCTGCGATGGCCGTGATAAATGAATTGACAGGTACCTGGGAAAACAAAACAAAATCATCATTTTTGCTGTCGTAGTAATATAGCCCTTCACTTGTGCCGACAATAATTTTGCCTTTTGTAGTGCGAATAAAGCAAAGGGCAAAATTGCTTTTAAGGCCATTGCCGCTGTGATTAACGGAATAATGCTTTTTTACTTTTCCTGTTTTGATGTCCATTAAATCGATGCCATGTTCGAATGTTCCTATCCACAGGTTATCGCCATCGGCCAGCAGGCCATGCACGTTTGTGTAAGCGATGCTGCCGGCTTCGCCTGTGGGCTTAAAATGAGAAATAGCGCCGGTGGCATTATTTATCTTATTAAGGCCGCCATCTTCAGTGCCTACCCACAAATTGCCGTATTTATCTTTGCAGATTTCACGGACTGCATTGCCGCTTAAGGAATTTTCAGAATCGTTTGGAAAATATTTTTTGAAAACGGCATTTTCTTTTGCATAATAATTAATGCCGCCGAAGAAAGTGCCGGCCCATATACCTCCTTCGGCGTCTTTAAAAAGTGCATAAACCGCATTATCATTTAACGAATAAGGGTCTTGAAAATTTTTTCTAAGATTCCTGAAAGTTTTGGTTTCGGTGTTGTAAATAAATATTCCTGATTCCGTTGCAATCCAATATTCGCTTTTTGAATTTTGCAGAATTTCCCTCACAAATATGGTGGTTTTGTCCGGGTTGTAGGTCAGCACATCTTTGTATGAATTGGCGGCAGTATTAAAAATCTTGAGGCCCTGGCTGGTAGTGCCTGCGAAAATTTGATTGCCATCGCCACCATGAATTTTTTGAATCCACTTACTGGTAGGGTTCGGTGAATGGGAAAATATATTAAATGGAACAAAAGAATCTGTCTTCGGATTATATTTTTCCAAAAAACCATGTTGGGTTCCGGCCCATATAGTTCCATCTTTTGCGAGGCAAAGAGTAGTGGCGAAGAAAAAATCGGGCGGAGGGTAGTGATGCAGCTTTTTTGTTGTAAAGTTATAACGGCATACAGTAGACGAAGAAATAAACCACATTTGTCCTTCCCTGTCTATCGTGATATCATAAATATTTTTTAACGAAGTGATAAAAGGTTCAAGCCGCTCTTTTACCGGGTCAAATTGGTAAAGTCCTTGCTGGCTTCCGATCCACAGCCATCCGTTTTTTCGGGGGGTGATGCAAAAAATATAATCTGCGCCAGGCTGCTTTTTATTTTTTTCATTGCCTATCCTGAAAACTTTAAAGTGAACCCCGTCAAACCGGTTAAGGCCATCTTTTGTTGCAGCCCAAATAAATCCCTTTGAATCCTGGCGAATAAAATAGACTGTATTATTGGAAAGCCCGTTTTCTACCTGTAAATGCCTGAAATAATACGGCTGGCTTTGCACCCGCGTATTCATTAAACACAATACCAAAAAGAAAAAGATATGGAATGTTTTGGCAATGGCAAACTTCATATTGGAAGTGTTTATTTTTGAAAATGTAAAATAGCAAAATTTGTCCGTTTACTGGCATCTGGCAAATACCATTTTATGTTGCAGCGATACCCGCATTTTACAAAGAAAAAATTGGCTCATCCCTGGTTTCTTCATTTTGTAAAACTATTACTGTTAATAAAAATGAAACAAAACGCACAATTTTTGATACCCTCTGAATAACAGAACCGGATTTTTATAGCTTATTTCACATTTTGATTTTAGAAAACTTTTTCTATACTGACAAAGAAGGGCAAACCCAATAGAAAATATCAATATCTGGCAGCCCATTCTAAAGTATTGCGACAAACAATTAACGTATCGGCTTTTGCAAAATAAGAGTTTGAACAAACGTATATGCATTATCTATTTGAAATTAAAACCTGGATTATGAAAATTGGCGTGCAAACAATGAACACAGCACGGCACGATAATACCCGGATTAGAAATCTGAGAGCACCTGTTCAGGGAATTTTTCTTTTTTCCCTGCTGATACTCATTTCTTTTTCAGGTCGTGCCCAGAACACAACTGTAGTGTCCGGAATCGTAAGCGATACTTCCGGCGCGTTGCTGATTGGTGTAACCGTTACTACCGATCATTCCAAAAAATCAGTGGTAACACAGGAAGGAGGTACTTATTCCATCCCTGTGACGGCGGCTGATAAAACGATTCGATTTACGTACGTGGGTATGAAAGATGAAACCCGCTCCATATCGGGGCAAACTGCCATAAATGTCCAAATGCAACCGGATAATTCAGGCCTGAGTGAAGTAGTAGTGGTAGGATATGGAACGCAAAAGAAAGAATCATTAACGGGAGCTATTTCCACGATAACCAGTAAAGACATAGAGCGCGTTCACGGCGGTTCTACGGTCAGTACCACGCTCGCCGGAAAGTTGCCGGGGGTTACGTTTAGACAGGCAGAAGGCCGTCCGGGCGCATCCGCTTCTATCCAGATACGCAATATGGGAACGCCTCTTTATGTAATTGATGGTATCCAGCAGGATGAGGGGCAATTCAATAACTTAGCACCAAACGATATTGAAAGTGTAACTGTGCTGAAAGACGCGTCAGCCGCGATTTATGGAGTTCGGGCTGCTAATGGTGTGGTAGTAGTTACTACCAAAAAAGGAAGAACAGGCCGGAACAATATTAACGTAAACGCCTATAACGGTTGGCAAAGCTTTTTCCGTTTTCCGAAAGTAGTTAACAATACACCGGACTTCTTATACTATAAAGCAGACGCGCAAATCAATTCAAATGGCTTTTTGTATTCAGATACCGGCTGGGTGCCACAAACGAGCATCACCGGGCAGGAATTACAGGATGCAAAAAACCTAACCAACCCCATCTACAGAAGTTTTAACTGGAGGGATTATGTTTTGAATAATAACGGTGCGCCCCTAAATTCGGTGAACATAAATATCAGCGGCGGTTCTGATAAAGTGAATTATTATGTGTCAGGAACCAATCTCTTTCAAAATTCTGTTTTAGGAAAACAATACAAATTCAACCGCACGAACATTCAATCTAACGTTACGGCCAAATTGACCAACGGTTTGAAAGTCGGTTTCGATATAAACGGCCGCGTGGAAGACCGCCAGAACCCTGGTGTTCCGGGTGTGGACGATTACTTTTTGGCCCGCTTAGCTGTGTTGAGAAATACCCCTCAAGAGAGGCCCTATGCAAATGATAATCCTCTTTACCTAAACGATTTGGGTGACCACCTCGAATCCAATTATGCATTTTTAAACAATAATCTTTCCGGTCATTACCGCGATACATGGAGGGTAATTCAAACCAATTTTCATATTGAATGGGATCTTCCCTGGGTGAAAGGGCTTTCCATACGTGGTTTGGGCTCTTATTATCTTGCCGACGAACTGCTTAACAACCAGGAATTTACTTATAAAGCCTATACTTACCATCCTGCCGATAGCACCTATGAAGTTACCGGTGGTGCTACTAACCCGTGGCGCGAGAGAGGCCAGACAAAAAATATAAATACCACGCTTCAATTGCAGTTGGCCTATAATAAGAATTTTGGCCAGAATTCAATTTCTGCAACGGTGGTGGCTGAAAGACTTCGGCTTCATCACTTATACAACTGGTTGCATGCCAATCCGCAATCAAATTTTTTGCCTTTGGTAAGCTATCCGATCATTGATCAATATAACGATGTGGATCAAACACAGGCAAGAATAGGGTATATCGCGCGGGTAACTTACAATTACGCCAATAAATATTTCCTTGAATTTTCAGGTAGAAGGGATGCATCTTACCTGTTTGCGCCTGCCTACCGGGTAGGATATTTCCCCGGAGGATCTATCGGATGGAGGATAAGTGAAGAGCCATTTTTTCAGGCGATGTTGGGCAATAAAACCAATATAATAAGCTCATTAAAATTCAGGGCATCTTATGGCGAGCTTGGCGATGATAATCCAAATAACTCGCCAATTGTGCCGCCTTTCGCTTACCTGTCAGGCTACAATTACGGCACGCAGGGAAGTGCCATCCTGGATGGTAATATTGTGCCCGCGTCGCGCGATAAAGGGGTGCCGGTAAATACGATATCGTGGCTGAAAAGCAAGATAACGGATGTAGGGATGGACTTTACCTTACTCAATGGAAAACTTTCGGGAACCTTTGATTGGTTTTACCGGGAACGAACCGGTTTGCCAGGATCCAAAAACGATGTATTGCTTCCTGAAGAAGTGGGTTACGATCTTGCAAATCAAAATATAAATTCTGATGCCCAATTCGGGGAGGAAGGATCATTAAACTATTTTGGACGAGCGGGAAAAGTAAACTTCACGGTAGGAGGTAATTTATCTTATACCCGATCGAAATTTCTTCACTCCTATAACCCGTTGTTTAATAATTCGTGGGATCAATATCGCAATTCACGTGAAGACAGGTTTACGGATAAAGACTGGGGCTATATCTGCATAGGACAGTTTACATCGCAGGATCAAATCAATAATTATAAAGTAGATATCGACGGGCAGGGAAACCGAACACTTTTGCCCGGTGATTTGATTTATAAAGACTTAAATGGCGACGGCAAAATAGATGAATACGACCAGCGCCCCATCAGCTATGCATATGGCGCGCAGCCGCAGATCAATTTTGGCTTTAATTTTTCACTGGCTTATAATGGCTTTGATTTCCATGCTGACTTTTCCGGCGCTTCCGGCTTCTCATGGTTCCAAAATTGGGAACAGCGCTGGGCTTTCCAGAATAATGGAAACCTGAATGCCATTTTTGAAGACAGGTGGCACAGGGCGAATATTTATGACCCGAATAGCGCATGGATTCCAGGCAAATATCCGGCTAACAGGTACAATCCCGGATTTGGCCACAGTGATTACGAAGTGGCTGGCCAGAGAAATTCAACTTTCTGGCTACATAATGTTACTTATTTCAGAGCCAGGACCATTGAACTTGGATATTCACTGCCCCAATCCATTTTAGAGAGAGTGAAGATTCAATCAGCCAGGGTATATATTAATGGATACGATCTGTTTTCAATTGATAACCTTTCCAGCTTTGGCGTAGACCCGGAAACCGTGGACGACAACGGCCTCCAGTTTCCGCAAAACAGGGTGATTAACGTGGGTATCAATCTTTCTTTATAATATTCAAATCCGGAAAAAAATAATTGAAATGAAAAAGAGAATCTCAATAATAGTAACAGTGGTGGTGATGATCACGGCATGGGGTTGTGAAAAAGACAGTTCCTTCCTGGATGTAAAGCCCACTACATTTCTTACCAACGACCAGGTATTCAGCGATCCGAAGCTGGTGCTTTCTGTGTTGGCTGATTTGTATAACCGGCAGGTTGATTTTAGCTCTTTGGATGGAGATGGCTGGCGTACGTTTGCAGACTTTAGCGAAAGCTTTCCTTCAGAAAACGGGAGCTCAAATATCGTTCAACGCACAGGCTGGAACTATGATAGTTGGGGTCTTAACTGGTCTGATAGCTACAAGTACATTCGCGATCTCAATTTATTTCTTGAGCGTGACAGTGTCTCAGATAAATTATCCGATGCTGACAAAAAAAGGTTTTATGCAGAAGGTCGCTTTCTGAGGGCTAACTTTTATTTTGAAATGACCAAAAGATACGGTGGCGTTCCGCTGGTATTGCACACACTGGATTATGATTACAGCGGTAAAGTAGATAACCTGCAGGTGCCGAGGGCCAAAGAATCAGAAATGTACGACTTCATCATCAGTGAAGCGGAAGCCATAAAAAACGATTTGCCTTCTGATATCAATGAAAAATCAAGGGCCAGCCAAGGAGCAGCGCTGGCTATGGAATGCCGTGCGGCTCTTTATGCCGGCTCAATTGCAAAGTATGGCGCTACCACGCCCCAGGTGTCGCTGCCTGGCGGCGAAGTAGGTATCCCGGCTTCCATGGCTGATGGTTATTACACTATCGCTTTAAGAGCGGCAAAAGAGCTTATCGATGGTGAAGCCGGGCCGTATAAGTTGAAAACCGCCCCCGATGGTTCTTCCATGGCACAGCTATCCGATAATTTTGCCAATGTGTTTCTCGACAAGAACAGTCCTGAAACCATCTTCTTTGAAGATTTTCAGCAGGGCGGAAAAACACATGCTTTTACCACAAACGATCAGCCTTATTCATTTTCTGACGAAGGTGGCGACGCCGGAAGGTTGAACCCCTCATTGAACCTGGCAGAAAATTTTGAAAAACTGGATAATACTTTTGCGCCTTTTGCTACCAACAATGGTTCCGGCAGCCCGATTGTCTATGATAATGTTCAGGATATTTTTGCTGACAGGGATGCCCGCCTTGCAGGCACCATCATTCTTCCCGGTGGTAAATTCAAAGGGCAGACAGTTGATATCTGGGCCGGATACCGCTTGCCTGACGGCTCTATCGTTACCAGCGATCAATCAGGCCATTTAAAATCAATTGTTTCGGGCGGACCGGAAGTGCAGGTGGTGGGCGCTGATGGCCCGATTAACGGGCTTGAACTAAGAACCCAAACCGGATTTTATATTCGTAAATACCTCGACCCGGCTGTAGGTTCAGGAAGAAGAGGCCAGGGCAGTGAAGTGGCTTTCATTCGGTATCGTTTTGGCGAAGTGCTGCTAAATGCTGCTGAAGCTTCTTTCGAATTGGGCGACCCGGATGCTGCCGCGCAGTATATGAACTTAGTGAGGGCCAGGGCCGGATTAACAACGCCCTTAACTGCAGGCGACATTACTTTTGATCGCATCGTTCATGAAAGGAAGGTAGAGCTGGCATTTGAAGGACTATATTTTTATGATATGAAGCGCTGGAGGCTGGCCACCTATCGTTGGGATGGAGTGCCCACTACCTTAAGCGATTTAAAAAGTAATATTGGCAATGCAAAAAAACACAGCACACAGCCGTGGGGTTTATGGCCATACCGGCAATATGATCCGGCACACCCCGACAATTACAAATGGGTGTTTAAAGAAACCTTACCCGCATTGGTTACCGGCGTGAATCGTTTTTTGATTGGAAATTATTATACTCAAATTCCGGATGGAGCGATTGCCGCCAACCCGAAGATTGTAAGGCAACCTAATCAGTAAATGCAACTAAAGCCATGAATTTAAGAAACAGCAATATTTGTCCTTTTACTGTGCAGTATCAACAAAATCAATTAAAAAATTAATCTTATGAAGTTTAGTTTTAAATATCTCTCAGTTATCGCAATAATACTTTCTTTTGCTTCCTGCAAAAAAGATAATTATGCGGCTCCGGATTCATTTTTAACCGGCAGACTCGTGTACCAGGGCGATTCTATCCAGTTGGAAAGAAACCAGGTTCCTTATCAACTGTACCAATACGGATTTGGAAAGGTGGGTCCGATAGGTGGCACGTTTCAACAGAATGGAAGCTACTCTCAGGCGTTATTTGATGGCGATTACAAATTGATCGTTCCTAACGGCCAGGGCCCTTTTATGTGGAAGCAGGATGCCAATGGCAACCCGGATTCTTTATCTATTACCATGAAAGGCGACCAAACCGTAGACCTTGAAGTGACTCCCTTTTATATGGTTCGCAATGCGCAATTTTCATTTAACAGTTCAGATAGCACTATCAGTGCCTCCTTCAAGGCAGAAAAGATTATTACTGATCCCGGTATGGCAAAAGACATCGAACGGGTGAGCTTGTATATCAACAAAACGCAATTCGTTTCAGGCGGCGACAACATCGCTTTCAAGGATTTGCCGGGCGGTTCAATTTCTGATCCGGGTAATATTACATTGAATGTAACAGTGCCTTTTACTGATAAGGTTATGTCCACCAACCAGGATTATCTGTTTGCCCGTGTCGGCATTAAGATGGTAAATATTGAAGACATGATCTTTTCACCCGTTGAAAAAGTTACTATTAGATAATACGATGCCAGGTCTTACACGTTACATGCACCTGCTATAGTTTACTGGTCTTAAAAAGCCCGGGCTTTTTTAAGAAAATCCTTTTTGCAAAAAGGGCAGGTTCAGCATATTTATTTTATGGTATAATGAACCTTAGAAAACCGGAAAATGATTTTGTAGATTAATTTCTATCTTTCGATACCTTAAATTAAATATTTATGAAAAAACAACTTCTTGTTCTTGCATTCTTCATTGCAGGAACGGCGGCCCTTGCCCAGCAGGATTCATGGAAAATCGTTCCCGGACATATCACAACGGAATGGGCCGACAAAGTGGATCCATCGCAACCGCTGAATGTATATCCCCGGCCGCAATTGCAAAGAAGCGAATGGCAGAACCTGAATGGCTTGTGGCAATATGCTATTCTGCCTGCCTCAGATAACGAGGCGATTCCATCTTCTTTCCAGGGAAATATTTTAGTGCCATTCTGCGCCGAATCTGCATTGTCAGGCGTAGGGAAAAGAGTCGGCAAAGACAACCAGCTTTGGTACCAGCGTGATATCACGGTGCCGGCTAAACGAAAAGGAAAAAGGGTATTGCTGCATTTTGGCGCTGTAGACTGGCGCAGCGGTATTTTTGTAAATGGAAAAAATGTGGGCCGCC
Source organism: Ginsengibacter sp. (assembly GCA_051954975.1). Classification (GTDB taxonomy): domain Bacteria; phylum Bacteroidota; class Bacteroidia; order Chitinophagales; family Chitinophagaceae; genus Ginsengibacter. The sequence continues at coordinate 49,497 of JBQCHE010000009.1, forward strand.
ATGAAGGCGGTTATGATCCGTTTACTTTTGATATAACAGATGCACTTAAAAAAGGTACGAAGCAGCAATTAAGTGTCCGCGTATGGGATCCCACCAATGACGGCCCCCAGCCTCATGGCAAACAAGTAATAAAACCGGAAGGCATCTGGTATACGCCTGTTACAGGTATCTGGCAAACCGTATGGCTCGAAACCGTTCCGGAAACTTATATTTCTTCTACCAAACAAACGCCTGATGTTGACAACAGCAATCTGAATGTAAGCGCTTCTGTCGAAAATATTCAACCCGGCGATCAGTTATCTTTTTCTGCCTGGAAGGGGAAGGAAAAAGTAGCTGAAAAAACCGGAACCGATACTTCTGTTATTTTATCCATTCCTGGCCCCGAATTGTGGTCGCCGTCAAATCCCTTTTTGTATGATCTGAAAGTAACGGTGATGCGTAAGGGAAAAGCGGTAGACGAAGTAAAAAGCTATTTCGCCATGCGCAAAATATCAGTTGCCCCGGATGCAAAGGGGATTAAAAAAATGCTGGTAAATAATAAATTCCTTTTTGAATTTGGTCCGCTCGACCAGGGCTGGTGGCCCGATGGATTATACACCGCGCCCACAGATGCCGCTTTAAAATTCGATATTGAAAAAACCAAAGAAATGGGCTTTAACCTGATTCGCAAACACATAAAGGTAGAGCCCGCACGCTGGTATTACTACTGCGATAGCATCGGTATTATGGTATGGCAGGACATGCCCAGCGGCGATTTGGGAAATCATTGGGAAAACCGGCCCGGGGTTTTGGGAAGAGCGACAGACAGGGATCGTACTCCCGAAAGCGAAGGCTATTACCGCAAAGAATGGAATGCCATCATGGATGCGCTTCATAACTTTCCTTCCATTATTGTGTGGGTGCCTTTTAATGAAGCATGGGGGCAGTTTAAAACCGTGGAGATTGCTAATTGGACGAAGGAAAAAGATCCTTCACGCCTGGTAAACAGCGCAAGCGGAGGTAACTTTTTTCCGGTGGGGGATATTGAAGATTTACATAACTATCCTGATCCGGCAATGCCAAGGCCTGATATTTTCGGAGACAAAAAAGCATTGGTACTTGGTGAGTTTGGGGGATTAGGCTTACCGGTACAGGGCCATACCTGGCAGGAAAAAAACTGGGGATATCAAAGCTTTAAAAGCAATGACAGCTTATTTAGAAGATATCAATCGCTGACTGATAAACTGGAAGAGCTTATCGGGGCAGGATTATCTGCGGCAGTTTATACACAGACAACAGACGTGGAAGGAGAAGTAAACGGGTTCATGACCTACGACAGAAAAGTAATGAAAATGCCGGTTGAAAAATTAAGAGCCGTTAATGAAAAAATGTACGAGGTAGTGCCGGATGAAAGTGCTGAAAAATAAATGGTTATCTTTTTTGAATATGGTAAAAGAGTCACAAAGCCCTTTGGAGAATAATTAAATTTGTGAACTCAAAATTTAGAATGATGAAAATAAGAATCTTGAATATTTGTTGGTTTACTGTTATTTCATTCAGCTCATTATTGGGTTTTAAAAATGCAACTGCCCAGAAGGATTTAGAAGCGTCTGTTGTATCGCGGCCATCTACCGGCACTTATAATGCATATTATGTCAGCAACAAAAAGCCTTTGCAGCCTCTGGTTTTTATAAAACTTCTGGTTGGCAGTATAAAGCCCGATGGATGGATTAAAGAATATTTAGAACTTCAACGGGATGGTTTAACGGGCAAGCTTGGTGAAATCAGTGCCTGGCTCGACAAAAAAAACAATGCTTGGTTTAGCGGCACCGGCCAGGGCGATCATGGCTGGGAAGAGGTGCCTTATTGGTTAAAGGGCTATGGCGATCTGGGTTACATACTTAATGACCAGGCTATCATAGATGAAACCAAATTATGGCTCGAAAAAGTGTTTCAAAGTCAGCGGAAGGATGGATATTTTGGCCCGGGAGAAATTGTAAGGAATAAACAAAATCAGATTGTAAAAATCCCTGACTTGTGGCCAAATATGATTATGCTTTGGTGCCTGCAATCTTACTACGAATACAGCAATGATAAAAGGGTCATTCCTTTTATGACAAATTATTTTCACTGGCAGGCTACCGTGCCGGATAGTTTGTTATTACGCACCTACTGGGAAAACAGCAGGGGAGGAGACAATCTCTATAGCATCTACTGGCTTTACAACCACACTGGCGAAAAATCTTTGTTGGACCTGGGAACAAAAATTTACAGGAATACTGCCGATTGGGATCAGAAAAATAATTTACCTAACTGGCACAATGTAAATATTGCCCAATGTTTTCGCGAGCCTGCAACGTATTATATGCAAACCAAAGACAGCAGCCTGTTGCAGGCGACTTATAATAATTTTCACTTAGTAAGAAACATTTATGGACAAGTACCCGGTGGAATGTTTGGTGCCGATGAAGATGCAAGAAAGGGATACACCGATCCACGCCAGGCTGTAGAAACCTGCGGTATGGTGGAGCAAATGTCAAGCGATGAAATATTAAGCGGTATCACTGGCGATCCCATGTGGGCCGACAATTGCGAGAATGTTGCCTTTAATACGTATTCCGCTGCAGTGATGCCGGATTTCCGCGGGCTGCGTTACCTCACTGCTCCCAACATGGTGGTGAGCGATAGTAAAGATCATTCTCCGGGCCTTGAAAATTCAGGGCCGTTTTTAACGATGAATCCCTTTAGCAGCCGCTGTTGCCAGCACAATCATTCGCAGGGCTGGCCTTATTATGAAGAGCATTTATGGATGGCAACGCCTGACAACGGCATCGCCGCGATGATGTACAACAGCAGCGAGGTAACCGCAAAAGTGGGCGATAAAAAAGGCAAATCCGTTGTGCTGAAGCAAACTACTCATTACCCTTTTGATGAAAATATAAAAATAGAAATAAGTACATCGTCACCGGTAAATTTTCCGTTGTATCTGCGCATTCCGCGGTGGTGTAAGGAAGCGAAAGTTTCGGTGAATGGAAATCCTGTCGATATCCAGGCTTCGCCTTCTTCTTATATCCGGCTTGAAAACAAATGGAAGCAGGGCGATGTAGTTGAGCTTACTTTGCCTATGCAATTGTCGCTGCAACTGTGGACGCAAAACAAAAACAGTGTAAGTGTAAATTACGGTCCTCTTACTTTTTCTCTTAAAATAAAAGAATATTATCAAAAAGTAAGTAGCAAAGAATCTGCCATCGGCGATTCTAAATGGCAACCCGATGCCGACCAAAGCAAATGGCCGGCCTATAATATTTATCCGGCCAGCATGTGGAACTATGGTTTGAAATTGAACGATAAGCCGCTTGCAGATCAATTTCAAATTATTAAAAAGCCATGGCCGGAAAATAATTTTCCTTTTGATCAAAAAGATGTGCCAATAATGCTACAAGCAAAAGGAAAATTAATACCGGAATGGACGATAGATAAATATGGCTTGTGTGGTGTTTTGCCTGAAAGCCCCGTGAATGTTCATACCGAAGAGCAGGAAATCGAATTGATTCCTATGGGCGCGGCAAGGCTCAGGATATCTGCATTTCCGGTGGTGAAAGAGTAGAGAGTGAGAGAGTGAGTGACGAGTTATGAATTATGAATTATGAGTGATGAATGATAAGACAGAGTGAGTGAGGAAAGATGTGAGATGATGATGAGAGAGTGATCGATAGATTGAATAATTTTAAAATAATTTAATAATAAAATAATGCAATAATTACTACCCAATAATTCCTAATTCATAATTCATGAAGAAATTTTTAATCGTCATTCTCGCAACGATTCTCCTTACTAACGGTAATGCGTACGCGCAAAAAGAAAGAGCTGTCTGGAGCAAGGAAAAAGCAAACGCCTGGTATGCAAAAAAAGGATGGCTGCGCGGAAGTAATTTTATTCCCAGCACTGCTATCAATCAGTTGGAAATGTGGCAGGCAGCCACTTTTGATCCAAAAACCATTGACCGCGAACTCGGTTATGCACAATCTATTGGCTTTAATGCCATGCGCGTTTTTTTGCACCACGTAGCCTGGCAGGAAGATCCTTCGGGCTTTAAAAACAGGATGAAGGAATATCTTGGTATTGCGGGTAAGCACCACATCGGAACCATTTTTGTTTTTTTTGATGATTGCTGGAATGATACCTATTATGCAGGGAGACAGCCTGCTCCAAAGCCAGGTATTCACAATTCAGGCTGGGTGCGGGATCCCGGCTCTTTATATCACAAAGAACCTTTATTGGGCGATACGTTGGAGAAATATGTAAAAGATATTCTTACAACTTTTAAACATGATAACAGGATTATTCTCTGGGACCTTTTTAATGAACCTGGCAATTCTTCAAACGGGTATAAAAGCCTTCCGCTTTTAGAAAAAACTTTTTCTTGGGCAAGAGAAGTCAATCCCGATCAACCCTTGTCTGCCGGATTGTGGAATCCGGAACTAAAGGAACTGAATACCTATCAGCTAACGAATTCAGACGTCATTACTTATCACAATTATGGCAAAGAGCCAGAGCATGCAAAGGTGATTGATTCATTAAAGCCGTACGGAAGGCCATTAATTTGTACTGAATATATGGCAAGGACACGCGGTAGTTTATTTTCAACTATTATGCCCTTGCTGAAGAAACAAAATGTAGGCGCCATCAATTGGGGATTAGTTGCTGGCAAAACAAATACGATTTATGCGTGGGATACGCCGATGCCCAACGGCGACGAACCAAAAGTGTGGTTCCATGATATTTTCAGGAAAGATGGAACGCCCTACAGTGAAGAGGAAATTAAATTAATTAAATCACTGACAGGAGTGAAGTGAGATGGTCGGATTACACGAATTTCCACGGATTATTAATAGAAGTGTCACTCGCCTTCGGAGTGACTTACAGGACTGGTATTATCCAGTCGGGGGTTGCCGTGAAACCTATGACAGTAAACAAATAAATAAAATGATTTTTTATTTCACCGCTTGTCGAACAGAATCTTTTGCTTTTATATAATCGTTGTGCTACAATTTAAAAACAGTAGAACAATAAACAATAAAACAATCTAACAATAAAACAGTAGAACAAATCAATCCACATAATGAAATTTATTACTCTTTTATTCAGTTTATTTTTTACATGTGCTTCTTCTTTCGCGCAAATGCACAAAGCGCCTGCTTATCCTTTGATAGCACACGACACTTATTTTTCTATCTGGTCAATGAACGACACTTTAAATGCGGCTCCAACAAAGCATTGGACCGGGGCCGATCAGAGCATGATAGGAATGATAAAAGTAGACGGCAAAGTGTATCGCGTATTAGGAAGTGAAGGCAAAACATTCGAAAATATTTTACCAACAAGTGATGACCAGGATTATGCGGTAAAATTTTCTGAGACCGCGCCTTCCAATGGCTGGCAAACTCTTTCTTTCAACGATGCCTTATGGAAAAGTGGGAAGGGGCCTTTCTCGGATCATAAAAATGCCGGGGGAACTTTGTGGCGTTCAAAAGATCTTTGGGTAAGAAGAACATTTAATTTGAACAAAACGGATTTTGATAAACCCTTTTTGAAACTAAACCATGATGATAATATTGAAGTGTATCTGAATGGAAAAAAAGTGTATGAAAAAACCGGTTGGATACACAAGTTTGAATATGTGCCTTTAGATAAATCAGATTTAATAAAAGGAAAAAATGTTTTGGCCATACATATTGCCAACACCGCTGGTGGCGCCTATCTCGATGCAGGCATTGTGAACGAACGAAAATCAGCTGTTGGTAAAAATATTGTCCGCGCGGAACAAAAAAGTGTTACGATCACTGCAACGCAAACGGTTTACGATTTTACCTGCGGACCGGTAGATGCCACACTTACTTTCACTTCTCCGTTGTTATTAAAAGATCTTGATTTGCTGGCACGACCCGTTTCCTACATTACCTATTCTGTAAAATCAAATGATGAAAAGGAGCATGAAGTGCAACTATATTTTGGAGCTTCAACTGATATCGCCGTCAATGTGCCTTCGCAGGAAGTGATTACAAAAAAATATTCCGCTGATGGCCTTGCGATTCTAAAAGCAGGTACGAAAGCGCAGCCGGTTTTGCAAAAAAAAGGAGATGATCTTCGTATAGATTGGGGCTACATGTATCTTGCAACGCCGCATGCTGCGACGTACATTACCACTTCGCCTCAATCCATTGCATCTTTTGTGAATCAACAGCAAAGCTCCACAGCGACAGAAGGAAGATCTCTCTTTTTAAACTCGGTGATCAACCTCGGAAAAGTAGGATCTGTGGCAAAAGAAAAATACTTTATGCTGGGTTATGATGATATCTATTCTATTCAGTTTTTTCATCATAATCTTCGTCCCTGGTGGAACCGGGATGGCAAGCATACGATAGAGAATCAATTGTCGCTTGCAGCAAAAAATTATAATAGCGTGATGAAACAATGTGATGATTGGGATAAAAAAATATATAACGACCTGGTAGCCGCTGGCGGCAAAACATATGCAGATATCAGCATCCTTGCCTACCGGCAAAGCATCGCTGCGCATAAATTATTGCAAAGCCCGCAAGGAGAAATTTTATTTTTATCCAAAGAAAATTTCAGCAATGGCTCTATAAATACAGTGGACGTAACTTATCCGTCTTCGCCATTATATCTTGCCTACAATCCTGAATTGATGAAAGGCATGCTGAATGGAATTTTTTATTACAGTGAAAGCGGCCAGTGGAAGCATCCTTTTGCCGCGCACGACCTGGGAACTTATCCTATTGCCAACGGCCAGACCTATGGCGAGGGAATGCCTGTAGAAGAATCCGGGAATATGGTAATTCTTACGGCGGCTATTTCAAAAGCTGAGGGCAATGCGGACTACGCAAAGAAGCATTGGAAAACATTAACTACATGGACTGATTATTTGATGAAAGAAGGTTTTGATCCTGTTAATCAACTATGCACGGATGACTTTGCCGGCCACCTGGCGCGCAATGCGAATCTTTCTGTAAAAGCGATTGAAGCTATTGGCGCTTATGGAATGATGGCTGGAATGCTTGGTATCACTGATGGGCAGAAAGAATATACTGACACAGCAAAGAACATGGCAAAGCGATGGATCAGCTATGACGATGTGGGCGATCATTTTGCGCTGACATTCGATAAGGGAAACACATGGAGCCAGAAATACAATATGGTTTGGGATAAGGTGTTAGACTTGAATTTATTCCCAAAAGAGGTAATGCAAAAAGAAATAAAATATTATCTCACCAAACAAAACAAATTTGGTTTGCCGCTCGACAGCCGCAAGACGTATACAAAGAGCGACTGGATAATGTGGACTGCTACCATGACCGATAATCAAAATGATTTTGAAGCTTTCATCGATCCGCTTTACAAGTATGTAACGGAGACCCCTACACGTGTTCCTTTAAGCGATTGGCACGAAACTACTGATGGAAGACAGGTGGGTTTCCAGGCCAGAAGTGTGGTGGGCGGTTATTTCATGAAGTTGCTGAATTGGAAAATCAATAAGTGAGAGGCGTTAGAGAGTGAGATGCGAGAGTGAGAGAGGTGAGATGTTTACCACTGTTATGAATTCAAAAAGAAATGTATGAAAAAGTATTTTTTGATCGCTTGCCTTTTCTTTGCAGGAAATTGCTTTGCGCAAAATCCTTCAAATGCCGTCAAACTGGTGCAGTACATTTTTGATTCATTTCAGCCTGCGACTATAATAATGAAATCAGGTAAAACTTATGAGCAGAACTTAAATTATAACATCATCACCAACGAGATGGTGTTTGAGCAAAATGGACAATTTGCTGCCATTGCCTCACCCGAAAATGTAGATACAGCGTATATCGCTGGTAGAAAATTTATTCCTTTAAATAATAAGTTTTACGAAGTGTTGGTAGGTGGTAAAAAACCTTTGCTGTATGAATCATCTGCGTCAATAAGCGAGCCGGGAGTTTCTGTCGGCTATGGTAGCACCACCGCCACATCAGCGGCAACATCGTACCAGTCGCTCATCCGGGACGGCAGTGCCTATAAATTAAAATTACCCGATGGATACAACGTAATTCCCAAACACGAATTTTATATTTTGGCGGATGGCAAACTACAGAAAGCCGGAAGCGAAAAAAGATTGTCAAAAATTTTCCCGGATAAGGCGGATACGATTAAAAAAATTGTAAAAGCCAACAAAACTGATTTTTCAAATCGCGAAGACGTAGCAAAGCTTGTAAACCAGTTGGAACAATAAATCAGCTAAAAAAAATACAAACAGAATATTTTGCAATTCATCCAAATTAGTAAGAGTACAGCGCTGGCCTGCACGCTGATATTTTCGTTTAATTTTTTATCTGCGCAGTCTGCCAACACCTTTAAAGAACGGGCAGATTCGCTTCATGCACTTGTATATAAATATTTTTATGATGCTGAAAATTCCCTGTATTACGAAACCAATCAAATTCGAACCGGCGAAAATAAATATTCATTTTTATGGCCGCTTTGTGCATTGGTACAGGCGGCTAATGAACAAGAAGCTTTGCGTCCATCTCGCGATTTTATGAGCCCGGTATTGAAAGCCATTCAACAATATCACAGCACCATCCCACCTGCAGCGGGATACCAGGCTTATGTCGCTAAGAATAAAAAAGATTCACGGTTTTATGACGACAATCAATGGATTGGCATTGCCTGCCTTGATGCGTATAACCGGACACATGAAAAGAAATATCTCGATATCGGTAAAGAAATTTTTCGATTTATGATGACAGGTTTTGATACGCTTTCCGGGGGAGGATTGTATTGGCGGGAAGATAAAAAGAATTCAAAAAACACCTGCTCTAATGGCCCCGGAATCATCATTGCACTTGAGCTTTACAAAATCACGCGTCAAAAAAGTTATTTAGATACAGCGCTTCTTTTATATCATTGGGTAAACGATCATCTGAGGTCTCCTTCGGGCCTCTACTATGATAATTTACAAATTCCATCCTTAAAGATTGATTCTGCCATGTATACCTACAATGCAGGTACGATGCTTCAATCTAATGTGCTGTTGTATCAGGTTACTGGAGATAAAAAATATTTAAAAGAAGCGGAGCAGATTGCTTCATCAGTAAAAGATCATTTTTATAAGAACCATAAATTGCCTGCTAACTATTGGTTTAACGCGGTGTTGCTACGCGGAGAAATTGCTTTGTATCAAATGGATAAAAATCCTGCTCACATTAATTTTTTTATAAAATATGCGGATAGGGTCTGGAATGAGGAAAGAGATGAAAACGGATTGATTGGCAAACCCGGCAAACGAAAAGCATTGATAGACCAGGCAGCAATGATTGAAATTTATGCAAGACTGGCTCAACTGAACATTTGAATCGAAATGTCTTTTGCTATTGAAATTTGTATCGTATGAAAAATATCACTAAAATTATTTTTTTCATTATTTGTTCGTTTACTGTCTTCAATAGCCAGGCGCAAAAGACATATACGAACCCGCTGCTTCCTTCCGGAGCGGATCCATGGGTAACTTATAAAGATGGCTACTATTATTACACCAATACAACCGGCCGTAACATCACTTTATGGAAAACAAAAAATATAGTTGATCTAAAATCAGCAGAAAAAAAAGTAGTGTGGACTCCGCCGGCATCCGGACCTTATTCCAAACAGATTTGGGCGCCTGAAATTCATTTTTTGCAGGGCAAATGGTATGCGTATTTCGCTGCCGACAGTGGCAATAATTTTGATCACAGAATGTATGTAATTGAAAATTCTTCAAAAGACCCTTTGCTTGGAACATGGAAGATGAAAGGGCAGTTAAATCTTCCGGAAGATAAATGGGCTATTGACGCGAGTGTATTTGAAAATAACGGAAAGCTGTTTGTGATATGGAGCGGCTGGCAGGCAAATGAGAATGGCGAACAGGACATTTTTATTGCGCAATTAAAAAATCCCTGGACTGCAGAAGGCAAGCGTACATTGATTTCTGCCCCGACATTGCGTTGGGAAACGCACGGAGATTTGAACAATCCTAATGATGTACCACATGTAAATGTGAATGAAGGCCCCGAAATATTAAAGCACGGTGACAAATTATTTTTGACTTATTCAGCCAGCGGATGCTGGACGGATTACTACGCACTGGGCATGCTAACGGCTGGCATACACGATAATTTGTTGCTGGCTTCCTCCTGGAAAAAATCACCTGAACCTGTATTCAGGCAATCGCCGGAAAATCATGTATATGCTACCGGTCACAATTCGTTTTTTAAATCGCCGGATGGAACCGAAGATTACATTCTGTATCATGCGAACAGCGAACCGGGGCAGGGTTGCGGCAGCCACCGCTCGCCGCGTGCGCAAAAATTTACATGGAAGGAAGATGGCACTCCTGATTTCGAAGTCCCTGTTGCAGAAGGGTTCCACTTAAATGTTCCGTCAGGTACAGACGACGTGGCTTCTTTAAAACAAAATCCCGTATTGAATATGAATTTTCCTGATCCTACGGTTATTAATGTAGACGGCACTTATTATGCCTATGCCACACAGGGAAGATCAGAAGGCAATGAGAATCATATCCAGGTAGCTTCTTCGAGAGATTTGTTTCATTGGAAATATCTTGGTGATGCACTGCCCGAAAAACCTTCATGGGCGAGTTATAATTTTTGGGCGCCCGATGTTTTATTTGATGCTGCTTCACAGCAATATGTAATGTTTTTTTCCGCGAAAAATAAAGACACCACCCTGAATATGTGCATTGGTGTTGCTTTTTCAAAAACGCCCCAGGGCCCCTTCGTGGATATGGGCGCTCCTCTTCTTAAAGGAAAAGATTTTTCCAATATAGATCCTATGGCAATGATAGATCCAAAAAGCGGAAAAAAGATTTTGTATTGGGGATCTGATTTTGCTCCTATCCGTGTACAGGAATTAAATGATGACTGGAAAAGTTTTAAAAGCGGAAGTGTAGCAAAAGCAATTTTGTTTCCGGATAAGAATAAAGACTATGAAAAATTAATTGAAGGAGCCTGGGTAGATTTTCATGACGGAAAATATTACCTCTATTATTCGGGAGATAATTGCTGTGGCGATCGCGCAAATTATGCCGTAATGATAGCCAGGGCCGACAATCCTTTTGGCCCTTTTCAAACGCTTGGAAAATCCAACGGCACTGGTAACAGTGTTATTCTTCAAAAAGATTCAGCCTGGTTTGCGCCCGGCCACAATTCAATTGTAAAAGATGCAAAAGGGAATTTGTGGATCGCCTATCATGCTATCTGGCCCAACGAAGCAGCAATGGCCAGGGCGGAACACAAAAATAAATATGTCCGGCGGGTGATGTGTATTGAGCCTGTTGAATATAAAAACGGCTGGCCGGTAGTAGAGAAAATGTATTAATATCATAACAGGTGATATTTTGAAACATTTAAACATTAATATCGTAAGTCGGATATTAAAGTCTATTGTTAGTTTATTTTTTTAAATTTGAAGAAAGTATTTTGTATGTCAACAATATTGAAAAAACAATTGATTGATAAAATATCTGCTACTGATGATGAAAATCTTTTGCAATTGATGAATGAAGATTATGACTATTTTACAGGAATTGGTAAACCAGATATTGCGGACGAACTTTCACCCGAAGATGTAGAGGAATTGAGAAATTTTTTGAAAGAGCCGTTTGGCCATCAAACTGAATCTTATGCTGATTTTAAACAGGCGCTTAAAAGATGGCGTATAAAATAATAGTAAAGAAAAAATTTACTTCTAAATTAATAAAATTACTTTTTTATCTCGAAGCAGAATGGGGTAAGACAGTTGCTAATCGGTTCGAAAATAAAATAGAAAAACGCTTGGATAATCTCTCAAAACATCCCTTTACCGGAGCGGAGTCCGGGAATTTTAAAAATGTGCGCTCCATATTAATAACAAAGCATAACAGACTATATTACAGAATAAAAGAAACCACTATTGAAGTTATCAATATGTACGACACGAGAATGAATCCCAAAAAAAAATGCTTATAAGGGAAAATAATTTTCCTTTCAGTGGTGTATAACAGGGCTGTGTTTCTTTGCGACTGGCTACTAAGATGGAGAATTCATGAACTTCATCGCAAATGCAAAATAAAAAAAAGATTTATTGATGGGTTCACTGTAATTAAATTCCATACACCATGAAATATTTGTTCTTTATCATTTTTATTCTTTTAAGTTTGTTCTGTAGGGCGCAGATTCAGATAAATTTAAAAGACTACAATAGAAGGGGCGAAGCGAAAATTGCTGCGGAAGATAACATTCTTACCGCAACGTGGCCGGCAGGACAAAATGAATCAGGGAAATTAATATTGGATCTTTCAAATGGCAAGCCGCTTTTCAAAAGCGTTCAGTTAAATAATAAAGAAATTGTCTCGGGTGTTGATCCTGCCTTTATTCTAACGGTTGGAAAAAGAGATTTGGTTTCTCAAAATGGATGGAATATTTTTTTTGATAAAGTACCGTTGAAGCCGCATCAGTCGTATGTTGTAAAGTTTGAAAAGGACAGCGCCAGTGTCAGAACTGAAGGCGCGCATACGATTATTCGCATTTCAAAAATGCATGCTGCAACGTTCAGTGGCGCTCTCGAAATTACTTTATACAATGGAAGCCCGTTGTTGAATGTGGCGGCTGTAATGTCTACCGATGTTGATTCTACGGCGATATTATATGACGCGGGATTGATTAATAAAAAGAAAATTTGGAATACCATTGCCTGGAGCGATACAAAAAAACAAATGCAATATGTCTTGCCAAAAGAAGAAGATACGGCAAGAGACCTTGAAGTAAAATATAGAACAGTTATTGGTGAAAGCGATCAAGGAAGCCTGGCTATCTTTCCTGCGCCGCATCAATATTTTTACCCGCTTGATGAAGCGTTTAATTTAAAATTTACCTGGTATGGAAATCATTACCGGAAAATGATTGATGGGTTTGGTATCGGCATCCGCCAAAAGCTGGAAGGCGACAACCGCTTTGTTCCATGGTTTAATGCGCCTCCGGGAACCCAACAACGAATGAATTTCTTTTGCTTGTTAAGCACCGATAAAGCAGCGGTTGCCTTAAACGAAGTCAAGCGGTTTACGCATGACGATACTTATGTTCCGTTGCCTGGATATAAAACTATGTGCAGTCATTTTCACAATGAATTTATAATACACGTGGTGCTTGCCGGCAAGCCAATTCCTGAACATCCGAATTTTGTAAAGGTGTTCAAAGATATGGGTGTCAACATTGTGCATCTTGCAGAGTTTCATTATACGGCTCATCCCAAAGGCCCCGACAGCACACGCTTGAAAGAATTACATGCTTTGTTTACCCAATGCAAAAGATTGTCGGGTAAAAATTTTTTACTGTTGCCCGGTGAAGAACCCAATGAATTTTTTGGCGGTCACTGGCTGGCTTTTTTTCCAAAACCTGTTTACTGGATCATGGCGAAAAAACCGGGTATGCCTTTTGTGACCAACAATTCAAGCTATGGGAAAGTGTATCGCGTATCGGATAAAAAAGGAATGCTGCAATTATTGCAATCAGAAAACGGCCTGGCGTGGACAGCGCATGCGCGCACCAAAGGGTCGGTTGGTTTTCCGGATAATTATAAAAATGAACCATTTTTTAAATCAAATCATTTTATGGGTGCGGCCTGGAAAGCAATGCCCGCCGATCTTTCACAGCCACGCCTGGGAAAACGCGTTCTTGATTTAATGGATGATATGAATAATTGGGGAGATAAAAAACATACGATCGGAGAAGCGGATTTATTTTCAATCGAACCGGAAAATGAAATGTATGCGCATTTAAATGTGAACTATGTGCAGCTTGATAAATTGCCCGCTTATAATGACGGATGGCAGTCCATTTTAGATGCGATGAGCCAAGGGAAATTTTTTACAACAACCGGCGAAGTGTTGCTTCCTGTTTTTAAAGTGAATGGAAAAACTTCTAACCAAACGATTAGGTTAGATGAATCAGGAAAGGCTACGGTTCAACTTGAGATTGATTGGACATTTCCTTTAAATTTTGTAGAAATCATTTCAGGAGATGGGGAAGACGTGTACCGCGATCGTATTAATCTTGATACTACCAAAGCTTTCGGCAAAAAAACTTTTACTTTCAATACCAATTTAAAAAACAGGAAATGGGTTAGGGTAGAAGTTTGGGATGTGGCTGCCAACGGTGCTTTCACACAATCTGTTTGGATAAATAAATAATGTAATTTTTTTTAGCGCAGCAATCTTAATTGAATCAAAGCGCCTCATTCTTTTCTATCTCTATAAACCGTGCGTAATTTTTATCAGCAATCTGTTGGCATAACTCTTTTAAAATATTTTTTATTATAATAATCCCGGTATTCCGGATTTTGATCTGTTCAGCAATTCTTATTTTTTTTTGCAAACCGGTTCCATCGTTGCAGTGAATCAATAAATAATTCAATTTTATCTCCCTGAAAATAGCTGGCTGTGCAGGGGCCGGTTTCTCAGCTGTTAGGACATGGCGGATATATTATAAAAAAGCCACTTACCCGTTTTGGGGAAGTGGCTCATCTGGGTGACCCCGCCAGGATTCAAACCTGGAACCTTCTGATCCGTAGTCAGATACTCTATTCAGTTAAGCTACGGGGCCGGAGAGCCGCAAAAATAATAATAATTTCCCGCAGGAAAGTGCTTCCTCTCAAATTTTTATTGAATCATTCGGTAATACCGCTTAAAAGATTTGGATTATTAGGAATATTATCTATTTTTATGAAAGATTATTTTTATAATTACTTCATTCTTGGAAACCACTGGCATAACATCTTTTAACTTAAAGCAATAAATACCTCAACAATTGCAATGACCCAAGGCAATCTTGTGGCAAAATATTTGCAAATGTAACAACCATAAAAAAAACACCCTGAATATGCAAAAAAAAATTTACTTGCCCATCATTGGATTTGTTGTAATGATGGCTTCCTGCCGTAAAGATCCTGTAACCAAACCGGTAGAATTTAAATCAACAACCTATAATAATTTGGCATCTTACGATGTTAATGGCAAGCCAGACAATTTATTGCATGAATCGATTTCTCCGGATTTACTGTATTTTATAGATACACTGCTTCCGGATGGTAGAAATCTCCCAGTGTCTCATCCTGAATTGTTTAATAACCCTGAAATCGGCGACATAACTATTACGCAACCTTCCACTGTGTATATCACTTTTGTGAAGCAAAGCGGCGCCAATAACAACTCTATAGCTTTTTATACCTACCCGACTAATAAGCCGCCAATTAAGCCGGAAGATATCAAACAGATCACTTATTTCTTCCCAAGTGCTGGTAACCTGTCGCCACTGCAGGCAGGAGATAAGGTGAACCTGGGAAGCTTTCAACCGGGAATTTCCATTGGTTTCGTGCTGATGCAAAATGCCTGGGACCCTAAAAACCGTGATCTCGATAATGGTGCAGTGCATTTCTGTACAAACGATGCATTAAATCCGGAAGTGGACCCGAAATTGAAAAAACATGGCGTATTGATTTCCTATCCTCCCACTAAAAAAGTGTTAATCGGATTTGAAGATGTCGACAGAACCTCTTCAGCCTGTGATGATGATTTTAATGACGTAGTAGTGTACGCTACAGTTACTAACTGATGTTATTTATCTTAAATATGAAACTGCAATCAAAATGAAATTTGGTTGCAGTTTTTTTATGCCCTGGTGGGAGAGAAATCTTTTAAGAGGTTATGAAAGTGATTATGACCCACCGAATTGTCTGGAAAAATACAATTCGTTAATTTTACAAATCAATTATTAAGAAAATTATGGATATAGGAACAGAACACGTTCAATGTTTGATTATCGGATCAGGACCCGCGGGATATACGGCGGCAATTTATGCCGCAAGGGCTAACCTTAAACCCGTATTGTACCAGGGGATTCAACCGGGTGGCCAGCTTACTATTACGACTGAAGTTGAAAACTATCCCGGATATCCTAACGGTGTGCAGGGCCCTGATATGATGATCGATTTTGAAAACCAGGCAAAAAGAATGGGCGCTGATATCCGCTACGGCCTTGCCACTAAAGTGGACTTTGGATCATGCCCATGCAAGGTTTTAATTGATGATGAAAAATGGATAAGCGCAGATGCGATTATTTTAGCAACGGGTGCCAGCGCCAAATGGCTTGGCCTGGAGAGCGAAACGAGATTAAACGGTTACGGTGTTAGCGCCTGTGCAGTTTGCGATGGCTTTTTCTTTAAAGGCAAAGAAGTATGCATCGTGGGCGGCGGCGATACTGCGGCTGAAGAAGCATTGTACCTCAGTAAAATCTGCAGTAAAGTGCACATGTTTGTAAGGCGTGATCAGATGCGGGCGAGTAAAATTATGCAAATGCGCGTTTTGGAAACCAAAAATATACAGGTGTATTGGAACACTGAGGTGGAAGAAATACTGGGAGAGGGCAAAACAGAGGCAGTCAGAATAAAAAACAGCCTTACCGGCGAAATAAGTGAAATTCCTGTAAGTGCCTACTTTGTAGCGATTGGCCACCAACCCAATTCTGAGATTTTTAAAGGATGGTTGGAAATGGATGAATCCGGTTATGTAAAAACGGTGCCCGGAAGTACAAAGACGAACATCGATGGAATCTTTGCCGCCGGCGACCTTCAGGATAAAATTTTCCGCCAGGCCATTACCGCTGCAGGATCCGGCTGTATGGCAGCAATTGAAGCGGAGCGATACTTAAGTGTGCTCGAACATCCTGTTCCGTCTGATCACCTGCAGGTAGTTTCAAAGGAGGCAGGAAACTAAATATCTTACATTAAATTCCTGCAGGTTTATGATCCGCGTTCAGCTTCACCATCTTTTATTCAGGGCGTTTCATGGAATGCATGAAGAAGAAAGAATATTGGGTAATGAATACCATGTTGAAGTGGCATTGGATTTTAACGAAAACACAGAAATCATAGAAGACGTAAATGACACCATAGATTATTCAGTGGTGTATGATATTATCCGAAAACGGATGCAGGTGCCAACGTCCTTGCTGGAAACCGTGGTAATGTCGGCAGGACATGATATCCATGCCCGATTTCCCCAATTAAAAGCGATCTCAATTTCTCTGAAAAAATCGAGTGTTCCGATCGAAGGAATGCAAGGCGCTGCAGAAGTAACATGGCATAAAGAATTTTAAAGTGCTGTTTGCAGTAAAGCCAAAAATAAGGCGGATTTAAATTTTCATCAGAGCTATTTCCGGGAACGCATTTTTTCTATCTAAAGAAAATGACATGGAATGAGAACGGTTCGCCGCTTTCAGCCAGGGTATATAATTTTATTCTTTCCGGTATTACAAACATTAAGTTTCTCTAAACAACTCCAAATTAAAACAATGAAGTATTTTGTTAATTAAATCAATACTTTTGCCACCTTTTATGAAAGTCCTGAACGAAATATTTGCGTTGTTGCCTGAGCCGAAAAAAATTGCAATCACTTTCCATCAAAAACCCGATGCTGATGCAATGGGATCCGGCCTGGGATTGTATAATTTCCTTATTCAATTCGGACATACAGTTTCGGTAATTTCTCCTACTAACTGGCCTGCTTTCCTAAACTGGATGCCGGGCGCAAAAAAGGTGTTGGATTTCGAGCTTCACAAAGAGGAGGCTTTGAGTGTGCTTGAAAAAGCAGACTGGTTGTTTTGCCTTGATTTTAATGTGCTTAGCCGCACAAAAAATATGGAACCGGTAATTGAAAGCCTCAAATGCACCAGGATATTAATAGACCATCATCAGCAGCCGCAGACCGAATTTTTTGATTATGGCTGGAGTGATGTTAATAAAAGCTCCACTGCAGAAATGATTTTTGATTTTATCATGGAAAGCGGCCACGAAGAAAAGATAAATTCTGAAGTAGCTGAGTGCCTCTATGCAGGTGTAATGACAGACACCGGTTCTTTCAGGTTTAATTCTGCCTCTTCGGACGTGCATAAAATGGTCGCCAAGCTTAAAGAACGCGGATTAAATCATAGCCAGGTGCATGAAAATTTATTTGATAATTTTCTTGAAAGCAGGTATCGGTTTTTTGGGAACACGCTGCTGAACCGCATGGAACTTTTTTATGAATATAACACGGCACTAATTGCCATTCCCCAAAAAGATCTGATTAGATTTAATGTAAAAACCGGCGACACCGAAGGCCTCGTAAATTTTCCGCTGAGTATAAAAGGCATCCGGCTGGCTGCGATAATTATAGATAGGGGAGATGAGCGAAAAAGCTCTTTCAGAAGCAAAGGTGGGTTTGATGTAAATACTTTTGCCAGGAAATATTTTAACGGTGGCGGCCATTTTAATGCTGCCGGCGGAAAAAATAAAGAGCCGCTGGAAGAAGTAGTCGCCAAATTTAAACAGGCAATAAAAGAAAATCAGGAACAATTAACCAATTAATAATTAACAAAAATCAAAATGAACAAAACAATTTGCCTGGCCTCCGCCATAATATTACTGGCAACCGGCTGTGCCCGGCAGGATTTCAAGAAAGGTCCGGATGGAACGGAATATAAAATAATTCGCAACTCAGATGGCAAAAAAGCGGTGGAAGGCGACATTATGCAGGTGAATGCGTATGCTACATATAACGACAGCACCCTGTTCAACAGCGTGGAAAAAAGTGCGCCGCGATTTATTCCTTATGATACCATGCAGCTTCCCCCGTATTTCAAGGAAATACACGAAGGAGATAGTCTTGTTCTGAGGCAATCCACTGATACTTTGATAAAATTCGGGCAGGCAGCGCCTTTCATGAAACCCGGCCAATATTTAATACAATCTTTTAAAATTGTGAAATTGTTGCCTTCCAGGGAAGCGGCAGACAGCGTAGCCAAAACATTTTCAGCAAAAGCCAAGGCAATTGCAAAAAAAGATGCCATCGCCAAAGTGGAAAAGGAAATTGCTTCCAACGATTCTTTAGTGAAGGCTGATGACCAGGTGATTCAGCAATACATGGCTAAGAATAATATGAAAGGCTCAAAAACCAAATGGGGAACTTATGTAGTCATTGATTCGCAGGGCACAGGGCCACTTTTGACTGATACAGATGTTGCCCAGGTGAATTATACCGGTCGTACCATGGCGGATGACAGCGTTTTTGATTCCAATACAATTCCCTCATTTGGCCACACCGAACCTTTATATGTTGATTTAGGCGAATTCCGTGTGATTCCAGGATGGGTAGACGGCTTAAAAATGATGAACAAAGGTGCAAAAGGCAAATTGCTTATACCGTCTTATCTTGGTTTTGGTGCAAACGGAGCCCCGCCAAAAATAGCGCCTTATTCCAATCTTATTTTTGATATTAAAGTAACGGACGTATTGAATCAACAACAATACCAGCAAGAATTGGAGAAAGAGCAGCAACAAATGCAACAGCAGCAGCGCATGATGCAGCAGCTTCAGCAAATGCAACGCCAGCAGCAACAGCAAAAGCAACAACAGCAACCGCCAAACGGCAGCAAATAAAAAAATTGGTGAATTAAGTTATAAGCCAGGTCGTAAAAAGCCTGGCTTTTTTGTATTAGACAGTAAACGAATAAATCTGCGCAATTTTTATTTTATCTACGCTTTTGACACAGCGGCCAATAAGGTAACTACCTCTTTTGCTTCCTTCACATCGTGAACACGCAGGATAGAAGCGCCGTTTTGCAATGCAATCGTATGTAATACCGTAGTGCCATTGAGCGCGTCTTCTGCAGAAATCTTCAAAGTGCGGTATATCGTGGATTTTCTTGAAACGCCCACCATCAAAAGTTTTTCAAGTATTTTAAAAACGCTTAGATCTTTTAGTATTTTAAAATTCTGCATGATATTTTTCCCAAATCCAAAACCGGGGTCGATAATAACATCATGAATTCCTGCTTGTTTACATTCGTCAATTTTTGCGATAAAATAATCGAGCACTTCTTTTGTCACATCTTCGTACTGCGCCTGGTTTTGCATCGTTTCCGGAACGCCTTTCATGTGCATACATACATACGGGACATGCAATTTTCCAACCGCTTGAATCATTTGCGAATCCATTTCACCACCGCTGATGTCATTGATGATACATGCGCCGGCAGCAACGCATTCCGTGGCCACTTTTGAAAAATAGGTATCAATTGAAATAAGGATGGAGGGAAAATCTTTTACCAGGCAATCAATGGCAGGAAGTAATTTCTCCAGCTCATCTTTAGCAGTAAAGCGCGTGCTGCCGGGCCTGGTACTTTGTGCGCCCAGGTCAATAATATCAGCGCCTTCGCTCAGCATTTGCGCGGCTTTTTCTTTGATTGCTTCTAAGGTGCGGTGGCGGCTGCCGGCATAAAATGAATCTTCGGTAAGATTCAAAATACCCATTATCAGTGGATTTTCAGCAAAAACCAACTTGCCCCTGCAATTCAATGAAAACATTATCTTTTTAAGTTTAAATTTGGCGATAATTATGGCGCAAGTTAATACGGATCTGCAATTTGATAATGCAGTACATACATGCAGGCAGATATTTTTACAAAAGACAAAAGATTATGGCACCTCCTGGAGAGTGTATCGATCCATTTCCATCGCAGACCAGGTTTACATAAAAGCCAAACGCATCAGGAACATCCAGGAAAAAGGGATTCAAAAAATTGAAGAAGATATCAATTCAGAATTTACAGGAATAGTGAACTATGCCGTCATCGGTTTGATTCAACTGGGTTTCAACAACGATGAGGTGGAAGAGCTTTCTTTGGAAGAAACAATGAATTGGTATGATGCCAAAATAAAAGCCGCCAAATTGCTGATGATGAATAAAAATCATGACTATGGCGAAGCATGGCGCGAAATGAGCCAGGAAAGTTTTGTGGATTTGATATTAGCCAAGGTGTTGCGCATAAAACAGATTATTCAGAACAAAGGCAAAACGCTGGTGAGTGAAGGCATCGACGCTAATTTTTATGATATCTTAAATTATGCGGTGTTTGCACTGATATCATCCGAAACTATCAATAGCAAAAATTTATCTACATGAAAATAATAGTGAATATAGTCCGAGTAATAGTTGGAATTCTGTTTATTTTTTCCGGGTTGGTAAAAGCGATGGATCCACATGGGCTGGCTTACAAAATGCAGGAGTTCTTCGACGTGTGGGCAGTGAATAAAAGCCTTTCTTCTTTCATGTTTTGGCTCAGCGAGTATGCGCTCCCTTTCTCCATCATCATGATAACCCTTGAAATCATTGTAGGGGTAGCCATTTTATTAGGCGTCTGGAGAAAATTTTTTACATGGCTTCTTTTATTGCTCATCATTTTCTTCTCCTTCCTTACCGGCTATGCCGCGCTTTCAGGCAAGATAGCTACATGTGGGTGTTTTGGAGATTGCCTGCCACTTACTTCCATGCAGTCATTCATTAAAGATCTTATTCTGTTTGTGCTGGTATTAATCTTATTTTTTGGAAGAAAATACATTATTCCTCTTTTCAACCAGGCACTAAATATCTTGCTGCTGGTGATTGCCACCTTCCTGGTTTTATATTATCAATGGTTTGTGATGCGCCACTTGCCCACAGTAGATTGCCTGCCTTTTAAAAAAGGAGGAAATGTATTACAGCTTCGCAAAATGCCTGCAGATGCGGTTCCTGATAAAGTAGATTATGTTTTCGTTTATGAAAAAGACGGGAAGAAACAGGACTTCACGGTTAAAGATCTTCCTGATTCAAGCTGGCATTTTGTAAGCCGGAAAGATATTTTAATCAGTAAGGGTAAAAATAATGAGCCTCCTATTAAAGATTTTAACCTGGTTACCCTTTCTGGAAATGATACTACCAATGCCATTCTCAGCCTTGATGCCTCTTACTATTTATTTTTTGTGAAAGGTTTTGAGAATACCGATTATTGGTTCAACAACTTTGAAAATATTTACCAGCATGCGAAAAAAATGAACAGGCTGCTGTACATCGTTACGCCTGAAATGGCTAATGCAGATGAGTTTTTTAATAAGAAAAATAATTTCCATCTGCCGGTCTTCAGCCTTGACGCGACGGCTTTTAAAACGGCCGCACGCACCAACCCTGAATTGTACTTAATGAGAGGGCCTGTTATTAAAGATAAATGGGGATGGGCTGATTTAAACGATGCGCTACATGATTGATCCGATAAATTCAATAGGATTTATTGGGATAAAAGCGCAGGCAGCGCGAAAAAAAATTAGCAATTTTATACAACCACCGCAAAGTAATTTTGATTTCTATTTAATGAAAATAGCAATATGTTTAGTAAGATAATTCCCGTTTTTGTAATTTGTTTCTTTTTGGTTTCATGCGGCAATAATTCATCTACACCTGATTATGATAGCTCGCTTCCTGTAAACAACATCCCGCCACCCGCACAAATAATGTATAAGGTAGCTTCTGTATATCCGCATGATTCAGGCGCTTTTACGCAGGGCCTGGAGTATTATGGAGGTAAATTGTATGAAGGCACAGGCGAGTACAACCGTTCCACCCTCCGGCTGGTAGACCTTAAAACGGGAAAAGTGGAAAAGAGTTATCTAATTCCGGATAAGTCAGTTTTTGGGGAAGGGATTACTATTTTCAACAACAAAATTTACCAGCTAACCTGGCAAAGCAACAAGGTGTACGTATATCCGCTCGACAATTTTACTCGTCCTGTGGATTCTTTAAAATGGAATCGCGAAGGATGGGGCGCTACGAATGATGGTAAAAATATCATTATCAGTGACGGCTCGTCAAAATTATATTTTGTACAGCCGGATGAAAAAAACAAAAATTTCAGGATCAATAAAATTTTGACGGTTGCCGACAACAGGGGAGAAGTGGATAGCCTGAATGAATTGGAATTAATCAATGGGTCGGTATTTGCGAACCGGTGGCTCACCAATCAAATTGTCAAAATTGATACCTCCACGGGCTACGTCACCGGCACCATGAATCTGACGGGTCTTTTGCACCAATATGATCCTACAGCCAAATTTGAAGACGGCGCTGTTTTAAATGGCATTGCTTACGACTCGGCTACTAAAAAAATGTATATTACCGGGAAAGACTGGCCGAGGCTATTTGAAATCGAATTGCAATAAATCTTTTCGGGGACTGATCCAACCTGGAGGAGGTTGGTATACATTCGTCCATGTTGTCAAATCGCTTCTGACAGCCGGGATTCATGTTCACCGTTGCCTGCTTCAATGCTGTCTGAAGTCTTGTTGGTACTGTCAAACTTAAGGATCCGTTACGCTTATTGCTGTAAATCTAAAATGATTTTCAAATTTTCTTTGAGTTTAATTATCTGCTTACTCGTTAATGTGCCCAGCCTTTTTATAAAACGTTTGTTGTCTATAGCTCTCGGTTGGTCAATCAAAATGTCACTCAACTTGGGTAGCTGTGATTTTTTTAGATGAACCCGTAATATTTCCGCTTCAGGCTTAACGTTCGTTGTTACCGGACATACAGTAGTAGATAAGTGTGTGTCATTAAGAAGATCGGTCTGAACTATTACTACAGGTCTCGTTTTGCCGGGCTCTGTTCCAACTGTAGGGTTCAAGTCAGCAAGCCAAATGTCATACTGCTTATATTTCATCAGCTAATTTTTCAAATTCGGCTAAAACTTCTGATGAACTTAGCGCTACAAGTTTACTTTCCCTGGCAAGTTTCTTTTTTAGAAATCGTCTTTTATTGAATTGATTGTAAAGGTTAAGTGCTTCATTTATATAACGGTTTCTTGCGAGGTTTAACTCAGAAACAACTTTTTCAGTTTCTTCAAAAACGTCATCGTCAAGTTTGAGTGAAAGAGTTTTCATAATCTTCTTTTTGACAAAGGTATATACAAATAGTATATCCTGCATTATAGACGATCGTTCACTCATTATAGCTCACACACTTATTTATGTGGATTGGTAGTAACAGCCCCCGCACCATCATCATTTTTCTGATAAGTGTCGTATGAGGAGGAGCTTGATCCCAATCTTGTATCTCTGTAGATTCTGGAAGTATGCGCAGCATTGGTATCAGGGGATGTTTCCGGAAAAAAGGTTGTACCACCGGATTTGTGCGGATTGGTAGTGATAGCTCCGGCGCCATAATCATTTTTTTCGTAAGTATTATAATAGGGTGAGCTCGATCCTAAACGGGTATCCCTGTATATCTGGTGCTGCGGGGCACTATAGTCATTCGTGGTGGTGTGGGTTGGATAAGTCTGGTCAGGTAACGCAGACTTTTGCGTAGCCGTATCCTGGGCCAATGCCTGAGTTGATATGATGAAAGCGAGCGTAAAGATGAATATTTTTTTGTGTTTCATAGTGAAAAGATTTTATATAGGTCGCTCATAAAACATGCCATATTAATGGCATTTTCCCTCGCAAAAAAACCGCTTTCGAATGTCACATCGGTATAATTATTCAAAAAATGTAAGGTGATATTTTGATAATTGATTTTAATTATTAGTTTTGTAGATAATATCCTCAGAAAACTAACAAGCTTTTTCCTATTTAAATTTTCCAAACATCCCTTTTTTGCAAAAGAGCAAATGAGTAAAGCCCTTTTACCCTGTAATCATTTTTTTATCTCTAAAACTTTTTTTATGAAAAGGAATTTTACGTTTATTTTTCCCCTCTGCACCCTCATGCTTTTGGCCAATATTTCCTTTGCGCAGGTCAATTGCAACCCCATGGTTTTGTATTCAGAAAACTTTGGAACCGGAACTACTGCCACAAGCAGCCCTGATATATTGACCAGCGGATTACATTATCAGCAAGACGGAGTTTTATCTTCTGAAGGTGTCTATAGAGTGATTAACAATACGCAACAAAAGCCTGAATGGCATCAGTCTGCTGACCATACCGGCAACGAAAATGGAAAAATGTTGGTAATTAACGGGCAGGCTGAAAGGTTTTTCCAACATACAATAACCAATACGAGAGGATTTGAGGCGGGGAATTATAATATCAGCCTTTATGTAATGAACATAGACACTTTGGGAATTTGTTCTCCTGATCCTTTGGTACCGGTAATGACTTTTACTGTAGAATATCTTTCAGAAGGCGGTACATGGGTTGGCTTAAGTGGCTCTCCGTATTCCGCACCTCCGGTAAATCAGAGCGCTGACCCGGTTTGGGTAAATGTAGGCTCATCATTCATGCTGCCTAATCTAAATGGGTATTTTCCTACTCAAATCAGGATTACCATAGGCGATGGAACAAAGGGCGGCTGCGGTAATGATTTTGCTATGGACGATCTTGTATTTTCCATTTGTGAAGAAGGTGGAGTGGCGCCGGTTACGCTGACAAGCTTTTCAGCACATGCAAAAGGAACGGAAGTGAGCATTGATTGGGTTACTTCACAGGAATTGAATAATAAATATTTCCAGGTTGAAAGAAGCGCTGATGGCAATTCAAAATGGTCAGTTATTGCAACCGTGAATGGCGCGGGAAACAGCCAGGTGCTTAGAAAATACAATGCAATTGATGCAAACCCATTAGCCGGTGTAAATTATTATCGACTGAAACAAGTGGATAATGATGGTAAATCAGCCTATTCCAATACTGTGGCCGTAAAAATACAAATCCAAAAAACGGCTGTTTCTGTATTGGCAAATCCTTTTTATAACAAGTTGACTGTTAATTTCATCAGCCCCACTACGGAAATGGTAACAGCAAGATTGATTGATATTACCGGCAAGCAAATCGCTGTTCAAAGCTGGTCTCTTAACAGCGGCAAAAGCACACAGGAATTGAATAATCTTGGCAGCTTGCAACATGGCCTGTATATCCTTTCTATAGTGAATCATTCCGGCGAAGTGCTTTTCAAAGGAAAGGTGGTAAAGCAATAGTTTCTGTCATGTTGAGCCTGTCGAAACATTGAGCCTGTCGAAGTGTTGAGCGTGTCGAAATGTGCACTTCGACAAGCTCGGTCTGACAAAAAATGAGAAGATTTATCTCTTCATGCAGCAAATTCAGTATGATAAGTAAATGTTAGCCTGAGCATAGCCTGCACTGAGTTTCGAAGGGTCGCAGGTATGTTAGTACAATTCAATCAACCTTTTTGCGGGCAATAGTAAACAGGAAAAAAAGGCAAATTTTTATTCCGATATGAATAAGGAATTGGCTTTAAAAACCGCGTGCCAATCGCCGACCGGCAGGCATTACAAACAAGCTGGTGCCGGGAATTAAAAGAAGGTGGTTGCATGCTGTTGACGGCTTTTGTATTACTTGCTGACAATTTTTTTTTGTTGAAATTTTTATTTCAAAAAATTAGAAATAACTAAAAAGATTTCTATCTTTATCCCTAAATAACCGTTGATACCCCCAAAATCAACGCATTATTTTCGAATCCACTCTCTGCGATTTACTGCTTTTTTCTGTTATTATCCAGCCCTTTTAAATACCGAGAAGCTTAATCCTGTTGGCTTTCATTGATGTGCTGACCGTCCTCTGCAATTACCTCATTACCTTATACCCATAAGTTTAAATTATTTTTATGAGGAAATTTTACGCTGCGATTTTTAATGGCTCTGCGTTTAAAGGTCCAAAATGGATTTTGTGTTTATTTGTTGTTTTACTGGGAATGGCGCCAGCGAGAAGTTTTAGCCAGGCGGATCCGGCATCGTTTATTGCTTCACCTGTTAATAACACTCAAATAAGTTTAAGCGCAATTTCAAACGCTAGCACTGACAATATTGTGGTAGTGTATAATTTATCGGGCACATTTACTGCACCGGCAAACGGAACTGCGCCTTCCGCAGTTGGAGCCGCTTTAGCGGGCGGCACAATTGTTTATAATGGATCTGCAGCGGGCCTTAGTAGCCATACCGGTTTGAACCCGAATACTCAATATTTTTATAAAGCTTTCTCTTACGACGCTTCTAATAATTATTCGGCAGGAATTACAAGTAATGCAACCACATGCGCCTCTGTCTTTACAGTATCCGGTGGAGGTGACTATTGCTCTGGTGGTAGTGGAGTAGACATTACTTTATCCGGATCAGAAACAGGAGTAGTTTATCAACTAAAAAATGGTTCAACTAAGGTTGGTGCCGCAGTTGCCGGAACCGGTGCTGTGCTAAATTTTAATAATATTACTGCTGCAGGTAGGTACACGGTTGATGCCTCAAATTCAGGTAATAGTTGTACAGTGACGATGAATGGAAGTGCTGATGTTATAGTTAATCCGGTTTTACCTGTCAGCGTTTCTATTTCTTCAAATCTTAACACAATTTGTGTTGGACAAACTGTAACTTTTACCGCTACACCGACGAACGGAGGATTGGCGCCAACATTCCAATGGAGAATTGACGGATTCAATAGAGGCTCAGCGTCTACGAGCAGTAGCATTTCAATAGATACTTTTACTCTATCTCATGTTGTAACGGTTAGTATGGTTTCGAATGCTTCTCCCTGTGCCACCGGAAGCCCCGCTATAAGTAATCCGGGCGTTACAATCACAGTGAATCCGACCCCGGCAGTAACCGCTCCTTCAAATCAAATTTATTGTAATGGGCAAAGTGTGTCTTCAATTGCTTTAACAGGAAGTCCTTCAGGCGTGAAGTACGATATAACAGGTGGCGCTTCAATAGGCCTTGCCAATCAATCAGGCGTAACAGCAATTCCGGCTTTTACCGCAACGAACAATGGAACGACTGCGATTACAGCGACGGTAACTATAACTCCTTCAGCAAATGGATGTACGGGTACAGGTCAGTCGTTTACAATCACTGTAAATCCCACTCCGGCAGTAACCGCTCCTTCAAATCAAATTTATTGTAATGGGCAAAGTGTGTCTTCAATTGCTTTAACAGGAAGCCCTGCAGGCGTGAAGTACGATATAACAGGTGGCGCTTCAGTAGGCCTTGCCAATCAATCAGGCGTAACAGCAATTCCGGCTTTTACCGCAACGAACAATGGAACGACTGCGATTACAGCGACGGTAACTATAACTCCTTCAGCAAATGGATGTACGGGTACAGGTAAAACTTTCAATATAACGGTGAACCCTACTTTGGTTCCATCTGTAACCATCAGTGCAAGTTCAACTTCTATCTGTTCCGGGGCTTCAGTAACCTTCACTCCAACACCAACAAATGGAGGATCGCCTTTATATCAATGGCAAAAATCTACAAACGGAGGCGCATCGTGGACAACAGTTGGCACAAGCAACGGAACTTATACCACAAATACTCTTGCAAATGGAGATATCATAAGGACTATTCTGAACTCAAGCGTTACTTGCGCCACCCCTACAACAGCTACTAGTAATGCGGTTACTATCACAGTCTATTCGGGAGTTCCTGCAAAACCTGACAACATTACTACTACAGCACCAAGTTCAATTTGTCCTGTTGCAACTGGCTACACTTTTTCAGTTCCTGAAGTAGCAAATGCCACTGGATATGTTTGGAATTTCCCGGACCCAGGATGGATTATTACTTCTGGTGCCGGCACAAATTCTATAGCAGTCACCGTTTCAGGGACAGCATCAAATGGAAATAATCTGCCCGTAACCGTACAGGCCCAAAATGCGTGTGGATTAAGCACTGCCAGCAATTCTGTTACTTTCAAAGTAAACAAATTCGCAGCTGTGGACGCCGGTGCAGACCAAAGTGTGTGTACTGGAAGTTCAATTAATTTAGCGGGAACTTTACTTGGAAATGCAGGAACAGGGACATGGAGCATTATCTCGCCGGCAGGATCCGGCAATTTTTCGAATGTTAATACTTCAACTGCGTCTGCCACATTTACTCCAACTATTAGCTCCGGTCAAATAACGCTACAGCTTGCCCCAAATAAGCCGGGAGGCACTTGTTCAGGAGGCGTTACAACCGATCAAATCATTATTACGGTAAATCAACCCTCTTCAGCGCCGACAAGTATATCGGGAACAACAACTTTATGTAATGGTGCTACAACTACCTTAACCGCTGTTGGCGGAACTTTAGGAACCGGAGCTAATTATCAATGGGGTACAGGATCCGTGGTAGGGGCAAATCCAATCGCCGGAGCCACATCCGTTTCATATACTACGCCTGCGTTAAGCAGCAACACAACGTATTGGGTGTACATAACCAATACTACCGGGCCATGTTCTGCAACGACGACTGGTGTTGCACAATTGGTAACAGTAAATCAACCTTCTGTAGCGCCAACAAGTATATCAGGTATAACAACTTTATGTAATAATGCTACGACTACAACTACTTTAACCGCTGTTGGAGGAACTTTGGGAACGGGAGCCAATTATCAATGGGGTACAGGATCCGTGGTAGGGGCAAATCCAATCGCTGGAGCCACCTCCGTTTCATATACTACGCCTGCTTTAAGCAGCAACACAACATATTGGGTGTACATAACCAATACCACCGGGCCTTGTTTACCAACAACAACAAGTGGTGTTACACAATTGGTCACTGTAAATCAACCTTCTGTAGCTCCGAAAAGCATATCAGGTACAACAACTTTATGTAATAACGGTAGTGCTACGACTACTTTAACGGCTGTGGGGGGAACTTTAGGAACGGGAGCTAATTATCAATGGGGTACAGGATCCGTTGTAGGGGCAAATCCAATCTCCGGAGCCACCTCCGTTTCATATACTACGCCTGCTTTAAGCAGCAACACAACGTATTGGGTGTACATAGCCAATACTACCGGGCCATGTTCTGCAACAACAACTGGTGTTACACAATTGGTAATGGTTAATCAGCCTCCCTCTATAACAACTGAACCAGCCGATACCGCTGTTTGTGCCAGCTTCCCTGTAAGTTTCTCTGTTTCAGCTACAGGAACAGGTTTAACCTATCAATGGTATAAAAATGGGAATCCTCTATCTAATGGGGGCACTGTCAGCGGAGCAACTTCGGCAACCTTGCACATTAGCCAGGCCGCTACAGGTGATATTGGCGATTATTATGTAAAGGTTATGGGTGCCGGTCCTTGCGGGTCAGTTAATTCAGCTGCAGTAAGTTTGTCAGTAAATCAATCTATAACTATAAACACTCAGCCAGCTGCATCTCAGACCATTTGCGAGAATTCACCAGTCACATTTTCTGTGGATGCATCAGGAAATATTTCCGACTATCAATGGCGCAGAAATGGAACTCCAATTGCTGGTGCAACCGGTTCATCTTTTTCAATCGTAAATGTGGCTACCACAGATGAAGGTAATTACGATGTTATCATAAGTGGAACCGACAACTCCTGCTCACAGGCGATTTCGACAGGTGCTGTGTTAACAGTAAACAGTAAATCCGCTGATCCAACCTCAGCCAATGCAACAACACCTACAATATGCGTGGGTGGAAGCACTACATTAAATCTTGTAGGCGGCGGTGGCGGAACCGGCGAAGTGATTCATTGGTATTCTGATGCAGCGCTTACTAATTCTGTAGGTACCGGAAATGCATTGTCTGTTAGTCCAACGGTTACTACCACCTATTATGGAAGATATGAAGATGGGGGCGTATGTAATTATAATTCAGGAAGTGTTTCTACGATTGTAACGGTTAATCAAAAATCAGCAAACCCAACCTCAGCCAATGCAACAACACCTACAATATGCGTGGGTGGAAGCACTACATTAAATCTTGTAGGCGGCGGTGGCGGAACCGGCGAAGTGATTCATTGGTATTCCAATGCAGCGCTTACTAATTCTGTAGGTACCGGAAATGCATTGTCTGTTAGTCCAACAGTTACTACCACCTATTATGGAAGATATGAAGATGGGGGCGTATGTAATTATAATTCAGGAAGTATTTCTGTAATCGTTACAGTTACCCCTCTACCTGTTGGCGGAACTCTATCCCCTTCAGTAACTACGGGGCTTTGCGCCGGTTCAAATGGAGGCACTGTTACTCTTAGTGGTGAAACAGGATTGGTTGCAAGATGGGAGCAATCAGTAAACGGTGGCGTTTCATGGGCACCGGTAAATTCTTTGAATACCACAACTACTGCCACTGCATTAACCTATACAAACTTAACTGTAAGCACATTATACAGGGCGGTTGTTCAAAGCGGTATTTGTGCTGCTACTGCTTTCTCTTCAAACGCAGTTGTTGCTGTCACCCCTCCTTTCATTCCTACTGTTACTGCTTCGCCTTCCACAACTATTTGTCAAGGCCAGCCGGTCACTTTAATTACAAGCTCATTTAGTACACTTGGTTCTATCAATCAAGGTGATTTTAGCGATGCTAATCCTAATGGATGGCGGGTTAAAAATAATGGAGTGGAGATAAATTTCCCTGCTAATGCTAATAATACTGTCCCTAATCCATGGTCAGAAACAAACGGGCCAAAAGATTTTAGTGGTACGACCTATGGATCGCAATTAGGTGGCAAATTTGCCATCGTTAATGGAGCCCAAATTTCAACTTTAGAAACTCCCATATTCAGCTCTATTGGTAAAACATCTGATACTTTAAGTTTTTACCAGGCATTTAATCTGACTTCAGACGCAATTGCAAGAATTGAAATTTCTACTGATGGAGGTAATACTTATAACGCTACATTAGCCCAATATAACCCACCGTCAACTTTTGGTGTGACACTTAATGGATTTGTGAACGTCAAAATTCCATTAACTTCTTATCTGGGTATGGCAAATTTAAGAGTCCGGTTTGTTTATAGTAGTACTGGAGCAAGCAGTTGGGCAATAGATAATCTGAATACAGCTGCGACTTATCAGCCGGTAATTAATTCATGGAAAGGTTCGGACGGCACTTCTTACACCGGAGACACATTAATTGCATCGCCAACAGATACAACTACATATACTATTCTAACTTCCACAGGAGGTTGTACAACAACAACTACATCTGTAACCATAAATGTAAATAAGCCACCAGTTATTCCCGCTCCGCCATCCGTAAGCGCAGCCACATGCGTTGGTGGCTCGGCCAGTATTAATGTAAATGCGACCGGCACGGCTCTTACTTACCAGTGGCAGATAAGTACTGATGGTGGGACTACTTGGAAAGATATAACCACAATCTTCCCCTCCTCCTCCTATACGGGTTTTAAAACTGCTACTTTAAATATAGCAACCACTACTTCTGACATGGCGGACAATCTCTATCGCGTTATTGCAACTGCACCAAACCCTTGTAACATTTCGGATACTTCAGAGGCTGTAGCTTTACAACTTAAAAATGTATGGACAGGTACTATTGATACTGATTGGAATAAGGGAGGCAACTGGTCTGATGGTTCAGTACCCGGTACTTCTTGCCCTGTCGTTACTATTCCGAAAGTTATTAGCAATAACTACCCCATATTAAGTGCTGACGGCATTAAGGCAATTATAATTAGTTTGCAGATAGACGCTAAAGCGTCTGCAAAAATCACCGGCAATACCATGCAGCTCGCTGGATCAATAACCAATAATGGCATATTTGATGTTACGGACGGTACGGTAGAATTCAATGGTACAACTGGTACTCAAAATATAGCAGGAAGTAATTTTAAGAATAATATTCCGGGCAAAAATAATACGGTTAAGAACCTTATCATCAGCAATAATGTAAATGTGGCTAATACTACCGGCGATACCTTAAATATTACCGGCCTGCTTTCATTTAGCGTAGACAATACTACACTGACTACCGGTGATAACCTGACTTTAAAATCTACCAAAGACAATACCGCCAGCATTGGCACTTTAGCTGCAAATAACGTCGTATCCGGCCAGGTAGAAGTAGAGCGTTATCTTAACATTGGCACCACCGCGGGCACACATCCCAAATCATGGCAGTTCCTGTCAACACCTGCCAAGGGCCAATCCCTGGTAAATAGCTGGATGGAGGGCATAGGAGGAATAACTAATACGAACTCTACAGGCTATGGTGCGCAATTTACAGGTACAGCAGGCACCACCGGCTACGATGGAGCACCAAGCATAGCCCCCTCCGTAAAATCGTGGGATGAAGGAACAGGCGCGTGGAAAGAATTTGCCAATACCGGAGACCTTTTGTATAACCCACGAGGCTACTTTGCATTCGTGAGAGGTGATAGGAGCGTAGCCACTGTGTCGCAACCTGCCACACCCACCACGCTCAGGTCAAAAGGTACAATTTTTACTCATGGTCAATCAATGCCTGTCCCAGGTCAAACAGCAAATAATGTATTCTTCTCTATTGGCAACCCTTACCCGTCAGCAGTGGATATGACCAAAATACTGCAGACTGGTACCCCTGATCCGCAAATACAATTTATTTATGTGTGGAGTCCTTTGCTTAATGAAGGATATGGCGTTGGAGGATGGAATACTTATATTTTTATGGGAGATCATTATGTAAATACAAATTTAGCTGCGGTGGATGGCGTCTTGCAATCCGGACAGGCATTCCTGATGCAGGAGGAACCCGGTTCAACCACAGTTACTTTTAATGAAAATGCCAAAGTATCCTCCAGCAGGAGTGATATAGCTTTCAGAGAACAATCAGTAACCGGGAAGGAAGTACAGCTTATTACCAACTTATTATCCATAAAAACTGATGGAAGTACCTCATTCAACGATGGAACACTTCAACAGTTCGATCAAAGCTATTCTGGTAAGATTGACCGGTATGATGCAAGGAAGATCATGAATACCGCCAATAACCTTGCAATCAAAACATCATCAGGTGTGAACCTGGTGGTAGAACGCAGAATGCCGCTCACAGAACAGGATACTATCCGGTATAACATGAGCAGCATGGCAAGGCAGAACTACCGCTTGGAATTTAAAGCCCAGGGATTGTCGTCAGAAAATCTGGAAGGTTTTGTGGAAGATACTTACCTGAATACAAGGACCCCGATGAACATGGAAGGCACAACCAATGTGGATTTCGCAATCACCAGCGATAAAGGCTCTTACGCTGCCAACCGCTTCAGGGTTGTATTCAAAACAGCGGTAGTATTACCGGTAAAATTGATATCAGTTGCTGCAGTTCAGCAAGATGAAAATATCCGGGTAAATTGGAAAGTGGAAAATGAAAAAGCCGTGAAGCAATATGTGGTCGAAAAAGCAACAGATGGCGTAATCTTTAAGCAGGCAGGCATAGTAGCCGCAGCCAACAACGAAGCAGGCAGCAGCTACCAATGGCTGGATGATAAAGCCATTCCGGGTGATAACTATTACCGCATCCGCATTGAGGAGCAAACCGGCAAAATAAGCTATAGCGATGTAGTGAAAGTGTCAATTCCTTTAGGCAAACCGTCAATAGGCATCTATCCCAACCCGATAACTGATGGAATTATTCATCTGCAATTGATAAACCAGCCGAAAGGAAGGTATGGCTTAAGATTGCTCAATCCGTTAGGGCAAACCATCATAGCCAAACAGGTAGAGTATGCGGGTGGCAATGCCACAGAAGATATCAAATGGGATTACCATCTGGCTCACGGTGTATACCAGCTCCAGGTGTTGAAACCAGATGGAAAAATAAGCGTGATTAAAGTGATGTACTAAGCGGTCGGTACCGCAGGTCAATGATAGCGGTCGGTACCGCAGGTCAGACCTCGGTTTATGTAAAAAGGGGGAAAGAGGATTGAATGGTTAAGAAGTTGAATGGTTGATCGGTTAAGTGTTTAAGTAGTTGAATGGCACCAACCACCAACTACTAGCCACCAACCACCAAAATGGATTACCAAAACTAACTGCTTTTTAAGCTGAAATGGTAGCGGTCGGTACCGCAGGTCAGACCGCGATTTATGTAAAAAGGG
The DNA here is from genome assembly GCA_051954975.1 of Ginsengibacter sp. Taxonomy (GTDB): domain Bacteria; phylum Bacteroidota; class Bacteroidia; order Chitinophagales; family Chitinophagaceae; genus Ginsengibacter. The sequence goes on from JBQCHE010000009.1 coordinate 84,228, forward strand.
CGAAAGAGGATTAAATGGTTAAGAAGTTGAAGAGTTAATCAGTTAAGTGTTTTAGTAGTTGCATGGCACCAACCACCAACCAGCAACCACCAAAATGGATTACCAAAACTAACTGCTTTTTAAGCGGACAATGGTAGCGGTCGGTACCGCAGGTCAGACCGCGGTTTGAGTTAAAAAAAAGTTGAAAGAGGGTTAAATGGCTAAGAAGTTGAGCGGTTAATCGGTTAAGTCCTTACTTAGTTGAATGGCACCAACCATCAACTACAAACCACCAAATAGTTCACCAAAACTACCCGCTTTTTAAGTAAGACAAAACCCTGTGGCGTTTTTGATGAATTTCAAAACGTTACGGGGTTTTTTAGCGGCCGGGATAGCGGTCGGTACCGTAGGTCAGACTGCGGTTGTAGGCGGTCGCGGTTACGATGATGGTAGCGGTCGGTACCGTAGGTCAGACCGCGGTTATAGGAATAACTCAGTAATCAAATAACTTAATACTTAACAGTCCAATAATCCAGCACCCCAACAATCCAACAATCCATCAACCAACCATCAACCAGCAATAATTTAATAATCCAATAATTAAATAATTAAATAATTCAACAACCATGCAATAAGACCTCTCATCCGGCGTTAACAAAGTGTCCAAAAACCAAAAAGCGTCCTAATGAAAAACTTCGCCTTACTATTGACTGCCATTTTTTTATCATTCACCCACGTTTTTAGTTTATCGCCAAACAATAGTTCTCCGACTGATGGAATTCACCTGATTTCGAATTTATACGTGATTACCACCTCCGGAAATACGGTTTTATTGGACGGCGCACTCGTGATGTACGACGCTGATTTCAGCAATAACCTCGACAGGTATGATGCCAGGAAAATGACCAATCCCGGCGAAAACTGGGGCATGATTCGCGATAATAAAGTGTATGTTGTAGAAAGACGGCACATCATTGAAGGCGCCGATTCGGTTTTCTTTAAAATGTGGAATATGAGGACCGGCACGAATTATCGTGTACAATTGATAACCTCCAATCTCAATTTTCCCGGAAGAAGCGCCCTGCTGATCGACAATTATCTTAAAACGTCTGTTCCTGTCGGCTTAAACGACACCACGTCTTTTAGCTTTACTATTACGAATGAGGCGGCTTCCGCGGCTGCTGACCGGTTCAGCCTAATCCTCTCAAACAGTATTCCTTCAGGATTGGAGCCGGTGGAATTTCTGTTCTCTGATGCAGTAAAAGAAAACCAGGCAGTGAACATAAGCTGGAAGGCAGATAATATTTCGAAAGAAAATATTTTCAGTATTCAAAAATCGAATGACGGCATTACTTTTTTTGACGCCGCTACGGTGTACGTGTCAGACCCTGCCAAAAGTGAATTTGAATATTCAGATATAACCCCCAAAGAAGGCGATAATTATTACCGCATTGCCACTACAGGTAAAAATGGTAAGCAAAGTTTCAGCAAAACCATGAAAGTAAAGGTGGCTGCCGGGCTGGAAGGTATCTCAGTTTATCCCAACCCGGCAACGGCGGAAAACCTGAACCTGAAAATGGCTAACCTTGAGCCGGGAGAATATACGGTCCGGTTGCTAAATTCTTTTGGCCAGGTATTCGTGCAAAGAAAAGTGCAGTACAATGGCGGCACAGCCATCGAAAGAATTCAGCCTGCACAAAAAGTTCCCCCGGGGATTTACCGGGTTGAAATTATTTCCAGGGAAGGAAAAAGGAAAACATTCAGCATTGTGTTTTAAATTTAGATTTTAATATGGTTCCGGGGCAGTCTCAAAAGCAAACAAGGCACTTTTGGGACTGCTTCTTTTTTGGCCAGGCCGGAAATAAAAATCCGGATGATTCGTTTGTCTACTGTGGATGGCAGGTGATGCAGGGGCTCCGGAGGCGTCAATCTTGTGAACATAAAATTATTTTTTATAAATGACGAAAAATGATGGACTAAAAAGTTGCAGAAATCAAAAACTTGTATATTTTTACGGGGTTTTAAAACCATTCTCTGATATCGTTTAGAAAGCCGCCCGGTCCACCTACATAAGCTATAAAATCTAATAAAAAATTCATTCCTGCGGCAGTTTTAATTCAGGCAACCATGACAACCGTTACGTGAGAAATTATCACGCCGGAAAAACGAAATTCTAAATAAAAAAATTCAACGAAATTTCGAATGGAACGAAATAATAGTTTATTTTGTAAGACACTTATCAAAAGCAACAAAACAAACGGCTTAATGAAATATAAGATCCTTACCTGCTTATTTTTCCTCGTCATTACCATCCAGGTAAAATCTCAATCTTATTTTTACACTAATCAGAATTATGCAAACCCCATTACTTTTGAAGGAGGTATTTCCGGAGGCATCATGAACAGTCTTACGGACGTAGGGGGAAGGGCAGGCCGGGGAAAGAAAGGCGCAAAAGATTTGAATATGCAGGTGACCACAGCCTGCACAGGCATTTATATTGGCGCTATATATTTCAATACCATTGGTCTTCGTCTCGAAGGTACGCTTGGCAAAGTTCAGTCTCACGACAGCCTGCTTAAAGATGTGAAAAATACCGCCATTGGTCGCTATAACAGGAATCTTAGTTTTAGAAGCCCTATAAAGGAAGTTAACCTTTTGTTGGAATTCCACCCGGTGGATTTCTTCAGGGATTTTGATCCTGACGCCGTAGTACCCAAATTTTCTCCTTATATGCTGGGAGGCGTTGGCTATTTTCATTTTAATCCGCAGGCGAACTTAAACGGCAAATGGATTGATTTGAAGCCTTTGCACACAGAAGGAGAGGGATTCGCAGAATATCCTGCCAGCAAAGAATACAGCCTTAACCAGGTTAATTTTTCTTATGGAGTTGGACTGGCGTACTCAATAGGCAATCGCATCAACCTGAGACTGGAATACGTGTGTCGCAAACTAAATACTGATTATTTAGACGACCTGCACGGACGTTATGTCGATCCTGCCATCTTTAGCAAGTACCTGACCGGGAACGACCTCACCAATGCCTTGTTGCTGAATAAGCGCATCAGGCCGGGCGCAAAACCTGAAGAGACGACGCAAAGCCCCGGAAGTATCAGGGGAAACCCTTCTAATAATGATTCTTATTTTACGGGTGTTTTTAAAATCGGGTATGTATTTGGAAGACAAAGACCTTCCGTAAATAACAGGAAGTACAACCGCCCGATGAGAAGCCCGGTAAGGTTCTAAATAATGCAGCAAAGGCAGTTATTTTGTAAATTATTTAAAATAAAATAGCTTCTAAAATCGTTAGTGGTTCAGCATTCATGAGGTATTTTTTTTACTTTTGCAACTTTTAATATTTTTGTTATGTACGCAAGTTTTAAAAGGATTTTAATAATTGGTATTTCTTTATTCATTTTTATTTGTTCGCCGGTTTTGGTTAAAGCACAAGGGCCTCTTGAGCCTCCATGTGTTGGTGATGATCCTCAAATCCGTGACTGTCCGATTGATAGTGGTCTTTTAATTTTAATTGTTATTGGGGCAGCCTATGGAATTAAAAAAGTGGTGGATTCAAAAAGATCAACAGTAATAGAATAAGAGAATTTTTTTCATTAAGGGACTTATCTTATAAAAAAGATAGGATTCAAAAAGCCATTGTTCTCTTTCCAAAATTCAGGACATGGTTTGGTAGTAAACAAACAAATCCGATCAATTCTTCTTTTGATGACGTGCCGCAGGGAAATTACCATCGTAATCTTCCGTAATGAATGGTATTTTTCTTTAAATTACAGCCGCCAAAAGAAGTATCTTTCGTTTTTTTATTATCTCTACCCCACTGATTATGCATAAAAAAAGAAAGTTCCATCAACTGATATTTCATTCTTTTAGAGCAAAGCTGCTGCTTCTTCCATCAATCGCTGGGATTGGGTTATTGCTTTTAGCGCTTACCATTTCTTCGTGCACCAACACTAAAAACACGGCTTACTTTCAAAATATTCCCAAAGACACTACACTCAATAACCTGGTCTCCAGGAATTTTGAGCCCAAAATACGGGTTGGCGATATGCTTGGTATTACCGTTTCAAGCCTCAGCCCCGAAAATACGGCGATATACAATGCACCTCAAAATGCGGAAGGCACTTTGCTGGGATATGAAGTGGATTCAAGCGGGAATATCGAATTTATAAAGCTGGGCACCCTCCACGTAGCCGGAATGACCCGCAAAGAGCTGAAAGAAAAGCTCCAGAAAGACCTGGCTCCTTACCTGGCGCAATGTGTAGTGGCCGTAGGCTTTCTCAACAGGCACGTAACCATGATGGGGGCCGTTTCCCCGCAGATATTGCCATTGCCCAATGATAAAATGACTATATTGGAGGCTCTTGCCGCAAGCGGTGATATTGGCGACAAGGGAAAAGCAGATAATGTACTGGTTATCCGCGACAAAGGCAATTCCAAAGAATTCAAGAGATTAAACCTTACGGATGAATCGGTTTTTTATTCTCCGTACTTTTATTTGCAGCCTGATGACATCGTTTATGTAGAACCTGTTAAAAAGAAAGCTGAAAACACCACAAGGATTATCGGGTACGTTACTTCAGGGTTATCTCTGTTAATATTCATTATTGACCGCATCATAAAATAGCCGCGCCTCAAAATGGACGAAGAACAATTTTTTAAGGAAAAAACTGATTCCAACATATTCAAACAGGTTATCTACAAATACCTGCCCTTCTGGCCTTTGTTTGTAATTACGGTTAGCATTTCCATGCTGGTAGCCTATATCGACCTTCGCTCCAAAGTGCCCATATATGTGGCGTCGGCCAAGGTGCTTCTAAAAGATCCGCAGAAATCCGGGGCGGATTCCAAAGTGTTAGATGCGCTCAATATTTTCGGTGAAAAAAAGATTGTTGACAATGAAATAGTGGTGCTAAGATCGCCCGACCTGATGCAGGAAGTGGTAAAGCAGCTCGACCTTTATGCGCCGGTGTACAACAAAGGCAATGTCAGAACGGAAGAATTATACGCCAGCAACTCGCCCATTCAGTTTATTGCGCTCGACAAGGAAAACCTGAACCTCTGGGGCACCTACTTTTTTTCGATAGATTGGAAAAAAAAGCTGGTGCGTATCGACAACAAAAGCGCCCCTTTCAATTCCATCATTTCGATAAACAATACGCCATTCCAGCTTCGCATCAATAAGGATTATAATACCAACGTTACGGGTAAAAATTATTTTGTACGCTTTATGTCGCCCGCAGGCGCGGCAGGCGGTATTGTAGGCGGTTTAAAAATATCTCCTTACTCTTATTCTTCTACCATTTTGAATGTGAGTTTGAATACGCCTGTGCCTGAGAAGGGCCGCGATATCCTTGGCAAATTGTTCGAGGTGTATAACATCAACGGCGTGGAGGATAAAAATGAAATCGCAGACAAAACGGTTAAATTTATCGACGACCGGCTGGATTTGGTTTCTTCCCAACTCGACAGCGTGGAACGAAAGATTGCTCATTTTCAATCGCAAACTTCTGCCGTGGATCTCAGCGCGCAGGCTTCCGCTTATTTTGGACAGGTTACCGATTTGGATAAGCAAAACGGTGAAATCGATTTGAAGCTGGAGGGCTTGCAATCTATCAGTAACTACATCGACACCAAAGGGCAGAAGCCCGGAACGGTGCCTTCCTTATTGCTGGTAAGCGATCCTACCTTATCCGGCTTGCTGGATAAGCTATATACAGCGGAAACACAGGCACAGGCGCTGAAAAGCGTAACGGGCGAAAGCAATGACGCCTTGATTCTCGCTAATGCTGAAGTGGAGCGGATTAAGGGCGACATCAGGGAAAATATGAGGAATATTAGAAATAACCTCATGGCTATGAAAAATCAGATAAACGGCCAGATAGCTGCCAGCAATTATTTATTGAAAAAAGTGCCGGAACAGGAAAGGGTATTTCTCGATATCAGCAGGCAGCAGGCCGTAAAAAATAATATTTATACTTACCTCCTTCAAAAAAGGGAAGAGACCGCCATTTCATCGGTGGCCACTACGGCCGATTTAAAAGTCGTGGAGTCGCCTTCCTCAGGTGGGCCTATTAGCCCAATCAGCAAAAACTTTTACCTGGCAGGTTTGGTTATCGGGCTGTTGTCAGGCGCTTTCATTGTGTTGTTAAAAGAAATCTTTAGTCGTAAAGTGTTGTTCCGCTCTGAAATTGAAGGCAAAATAGACGTTCCCATCCTGGGAGAGTTGGTGCAGGTTCCGGGAAAGGACCCCATTGCGATTATGGATGGAAAGCGCACGGTCATAGCGGAGCAGTTCAGGTCTATCAGGACCAACCTGGCATTTATGGGCCTCAATGAAGAACATAACACCCTGATGGTAACCTCAAGTGTAAGCGGCGAGGGCAAGAGTTTCATTGCCATTAACCTGGCCATAAGCTTTACGCTTACCGGCAAAAAAGTGGCTTTGATGGAGCTTGACCTCCGGAAGCCAAAGCTCAGTAGAGTGCTTCAGGTAAAAAGGAATCCCGGGATTTCTACCTTCCTTGCCGGCAAAAATACTTTGGATGAAATCACGAAAGAGACTTCGATTCCGGGATTATCAGTGATATCCGCGGGGGCTATTCCGCCTAATCCGACGGAACTTATCCAGGGTGAAAAATTTAAGGAATTAATGGCGGAACTCAAATCCCGGTTTGATTATGTGATCATGGATACGGCCCCGGTTTCGCCGGTAACGGATGCCCAGTTGCTGCAGGCATTTGCAGACATCAACTTATTTGTAGTGAGGCATGCGGTTACGCCGCGCGTGTTCCTGCCTATGATAGATGCCCTGCAAAAGCAAAAGAAATTTATGCACATGAGCCTGGTGTTTAATGGCATCAAGCCGAGAGGATTTAATATTTATGGCTATGGATTTGGGGGATATGGCAATGGCTATGGCTATGGATACGGCTATGGATATGGCTATGGTTATGGCGGCGGATATGGAGGTGGGTATTATCTTGAAAAAAGAAAAGGGTTTTTCGCTTCGTTGAGAAGCTTCTTTAGGCGGAAGTAAGTCATAGGGCCTGATTTCTTTATCTCGGTTATGGGTGTGACCGAGAGCGGCGAAGCCGTGTCGAAGCTGAAAGCTAATAGCCATTAGCTAATAGCTATTAGCCAACAGCTAAAAGCCAACAGCCAAAAGCTAAACTATATGGAAATAAAAAAGAACTGGTACGCCGTGTATACAAAGCCCCGGTGGGAGAAGAAAGTAGCGGCGACGTTATTGGAAAAAGGGATTGAAAATTATTGCCCCATAAATAAAGTGACCAGGCAGTGGAGCGACAGAAAAAAAGTGGTCATGGAGCCGGTGTTCAAGGGGTATGTTTTTGTAAAGCTGGAAGACAATAAAAAATGGCAGGTGAAAGACGTGAATGGCATCCTGAATTTTGTGTACTGGCTGGGCAAGCCGGCTGTGATTCGTGATGAGGAAATTGATACCATTCGTAAGTTCCTGAATGAGTTTAAAGATGTGCAGGTAGAGCCGAAAGGCGTGGTGGTAAATAGTGAAGTGCGGATAAGGCAGGGTGTTTTGATGAATTATCATGGAGTTGTAGTAGAGGTATTGGGAAACAGGGCAGTGGTAAAAATCGAAACGCTCGACATACAGCTCAGCGCCCACTTTGATAAGAAAAACCTCGAACCGGTATAGGCTCTTCCTCAGTCTGAGCCAGTCGGAGGCGTCTTAGTGGTTCGATGTCAGTCTGAGCTTGTCGAAGACAGCCTGGCCCCAACCTGCCTAAGTAGTCGAAAGTCGAAGGCATCTTAGAAGATTTATCATTAGATGCGATAAATTAAATTTTAAAGTGAATGTCAGCCCGAGCCTGTCGAAGGCGTTTTAGTAGATTAATCCCTTTTTTGTCTGCACTTCGACAAGCTCAGTGTGACAAAAAAAAGAACATTCAACTCTTAATGCGACAAGCTCCGTATAAAATAGATGCCAGCCTGAGCTTAGCCTGCCCTGAGTAGTCGAAGGGTCGAAGGCGTCTTAGGAATGAAACTTAAGTTTTACCGTTAATGTCAGCCAGAGCTTGTCGAAGGCGTTTTAAAAGTGAAATTTAAGTTTTTTAGTAAATGCCAGCCTGAGCTTAGCCGCAGTTAAAGGGTCGAAGTCGTCTTAGCAGATTAATCCCTTTTTTTGTCTGCACTTCGACAAGCTCAGTGTGACAAAAAAAGAATATTCAACTCTTAATGCGACAAGCTCGGTATAAAGTAAATGTCAGCCTGACTCAGCCCCAGTCGAAGGGTCGAGGCGTCTTAGAAGATTCTCCATTAAACGCGATAAATTAAATTTTAAAGTGAATGTCAGCCTGAGCCTGTCGAAGGCGTCTTAGTAAGACAAATCACTTTTTTTGCCTCACTTCGACAGGCTCAGCATGACAAAAAAAACAAAATACCCTCTCTCCAATAAAATAATCATGGAAAAAAACTCAAAAATATATGTTGCCGGGCACCGCGGCCTGGTGGGAAGCGCGATTGTAAGAAAATTACAAAAGGAAGGCTATCAGAATTTAATCCTGCGTACCTCCGCGCAGGTAGATCTTCGCGACCAACAGGCCGTAAAGGATTTTTTTGAAAAAGAGAAGCCCGAATATGTTTTCATGGCGGCGGCAAAAGTAGGCGGCATCAATGCCAACAACACCTACCCGGCTGAATTTTTATATGATAATCTTTGCATCCAAAATAATGTCATTCACCAGTCTTACCGCAACCAGGTAAAAAAATTATTGTTTTTAGGAAGCAGTTGCATCTATCCAAAAAATGCGCCGCAACCCATAAAAGAAGAATATTTGCTGAGCGGCTATCTTGAACCCACCAATGAGGCCTATGCGATTGCTAAAATCGCGGGCGTCAAAATGTGCCAGTTTTACCATAAGCAATATGGCTGCAATTTTATCAGCGCAATGCCTACCAACTTATACGGTCCCGGCGATAATTACGATCTGAAGAATTCACACGTATTACCCGCGCTGCTGCGGAAATTTCATGAAGCCAAAGAAAAGGGAGACGCTACCGTCACCGTATGGGGCACTGGTAAGCCACGCCGTGAATTCCTCCATGCCGATGATCTTGCCGAAGCCTGTCTTTTCCTGATGGAGCATTACAACGATCCGGGAATTATCAACATAGGCGTCGGAAAGGATATTTCCATCGGCGAAATGGCGCAAATGATTCAAAAAATATCAGGCTTTACCGGGGAACTAGTTTTCGATACCTCCATGCCGGACGGCACTTTTCAAAAACTCCTCGACGTCAGCAAAATAAACGCCCTCGGCTGGCAGCCAAAAATAAGCTTTGAGGAAGGGCTCAAAAAAACCTACGAGGAATATGTAGCGGTCGGTACCGCAGGTCAGACCGCGGTTACAGGAAGAAATAGCCATGCGAAATAAAGGCCTTTAAAACGGCAAATTGTTAGATTCGATGCCGTCACTATCATTCTAAACCCACGGTCTGACGCTAAGGCGTACCGACCGTTGTGATTATGGTAGCGGTCGGTACCGCAGATCAGACCGCGGTTAACAATCACCACATCAACTAATTAGCTAATCAGCACATTATCACATTAAACAGTGTGTAGAATCTCCGGCATCTTAAACAAAACCCTCCCCATAGCAGCTTTGCAGCCCATGGTGAAGGAGATGTGCACGCTTATGAAGCACGGCGGGCCGGATGATGAAGGAATATTTTCAGATGAAAACCGCCACCTGGTGCTGGGCCATCGCCGGCTATCCCTGATAGACCTGTCTTCTGCGGGCCATCAGCCCATGGCAGATGTAACCGGCAGGTATGTGATAAGCTTCAACGGCGAAATTTACAATTATGCGGAAATTAAAAGAGACCTTGTAAAAGCCGGCTATTCTTTTAGAACCGGCAGCGATACCGAAGTGATCTTAGTGGCGTTCGCCGCCTGGGGTACTTCAGCATTCGAAAAATTCAATGGCATGTTTGCCTTCGCCCTGTGGGATACAAAAGAGGGCCGGCTTTTTCTGGTGCGCGATCCGTCGGGCATAAAACCGTTGTATTATGCGCTGACCGAAGAAGGCATCGCGTTTGCATCGGAAATGCGCGGCTTCAGGCCTCTTCCGTGGCTCTATGAGGAAAATAAAGATTGGCCTGTCTTTCTCCTGGCCTATGGCCATTTGCCTGAACCGGTTACGGTTTTAAAAAAAGTAAAGCCGCTTCAAAAAGGCACTTTTCTTTGCTATGAGGCTACATCGGGCGAGGCTCGAATAGCATCCTTTAAAAAATTTGAATTTTCGGCCCGGATTACCCGCAGGCAGGAAGCAATTCAGCACATACAGGAGAATCTGCATCAGTCGGTAAGCCGCCATTTGATTGCAGACGCGCCGATTGGGGTTTTCCTGAGTGGCGGTGTGGATTCCGGCATCATTTCTTTATTGGCTTCTGAAGATAAAAAGTCACAGCTAAACACCTTATCGCTTCACTTTGATGAAAGTGATTTTTCTGAAAAAAAATACCAGGATTACCTGCTCCAAAAAATGAACTGCCGCAGCAACCAGCACCTGCTGAAAGAACAGGAGTTCAGCCGGTTTTTACCGCAAATCCTGGAGGATATGGATCAACCAAGCTGCGACGGCATCAATACGTGGTTTATCAGTAAATACGCAAGGGAAAATGGCCTGAAGGCGGTATTATCGGGCATCGGCGGAGACGAATTATACGGCGGCTACCCTTCCTTTATCAGGATGAAGAAGGTGAACCTGTTAAAAAGGTCGCCCAATTCTATTTTAAGATCCGGGAAATACACGGGCCGGAAGGCATTCAAACGGCTATGCTATTTAAGCATCGATGGCCCGGTCGGAAAATACCTTTTTCTTCGCGGCCAGTTTATTCCCTCAGAAATTGCTTACCAGTTGAATATGCCCGAACACGAAGTATGGCGCATCCTGAGTGAGCAGCCGGTTTTGGAAAATATTGATGATTTGGATTCCTTCGACCAGGCAAGCTGGATGGAACTGAACCTGTTTATGCAAAACCAATTGCTTCGCGATGTGGATGTAATGGGAATGGCGCATGGAGTCGAAATAAGGGTGCCGTTCCTTGACAGGGATTTTGTGGATCTTTCGATGAGCATAAAAAGCCGTTTGAAAGAGGCGGGCTTGCCCAAAAAACTGCTCATTGATGCCTTCAAAAATATACTGCCTGAGCCTGTGTGGAACCGGCCTAAGATGGGCTTTGGATTTCCTTTCAAAAAATGGTTTTCAGAAAGCGAATACATTAAGTCGGTGATGGATACCGGAACGACCAATTATAAAAATTTCGTTTCAGGCCAGATGCACTGGTCGCAGTTTTTATCATTGGTATTGGTGGAAAACCGGTTGGGAAAGATGGGAGCCGGAAACCGCAAACCGGTAGCCGCGTTGAATCATATCTCAAACGGCGCAGCCGCCAAACCGGTAAAAAATAAGCGCAAAAAAATCCTCTTTTTAACCTTACGGACATTTTCCCTCACCGGTGGAATTGAAAAAGTAAGTAAGGTGGCGGGCAAAGCGCTTTACGACATAGCCCGGGAAACGGGCATTGATTTTTCTGCTTTCTCCATGTACGATAAAACGGGCGATATTGACGAAAAATATTTCCCCAAAAATCATTTTACCGGTTTTGGAATCCGCAGGTTGCAATTTACAGCAAGAGCCGTTGCCTCAGGCGTCAAAAGCGACCTGGTGATTTTAAGCCACATCAATTTGCTGCCGGTAGGATATATAGTGAAGCTGTTTTCACCCAAGACCCAATTAATTCTCATCGCTCATGGCATCGAGGCCTGGCGGCATTTTACCGGGTTGAAAAAAAGGATGCTTCAGAAATGTGACCAGGTTCTTTCAGTAAGCCAGTTCACCAGGGATACGCTCGTACAGCGAAATCATTTTTCTGCCGATAAAATCCGGGTGTTGAACAATTGCCTTGACCCGTTTCTGGAAAAGCCACTGCAAACAAAAAAGGATCCCGGTCTATTGTCGAAATACAAACTAAGCAATGATGATACGGTTTTGATGACGCTTACCCGTCTGGCCTCCAGGGAAAGATACAAAGGGTACGACCAGGTGATGGAAAGCCTCGCCGAGCTGAGAAAAACAAATCCTCAGCTAAAATACCTTATTGTGGGGAAATACGACCAGGAAGAGAAAAGACGGCTGGATGTCTTATTGCAGAGATGGAATCTCACCAGCGAAGTCATCTTTACCGGGTTTATTCCTGATGAGGAGCTGGCACTGCATTTTAACCTTGCGGACATTTACATCATGCCCAGCACCAAGGAAGGTTTTGGAATTGTGTTTATAGAATCCATGTACTACCATAAACCGGTAATTGCGGGAAACAAAGACGGCTCTGTCGATGCTTTATTGAACGGAAAGCTTGGATTGCTGGTAAACCCCGATAAGCGGCAGGAAATTTCCGAAGCCATCCGAAAAATAATTGCAGACCGCGATGCTTATAGGCCTGACCGCCAGGTGCTGATGGAAAATTTTAGCTTCCCGGTATATAAGGAAAAGTGGCGCAACATATTAGCCGGTTTGGGAATGATTCCAATGAAAGCACAAGCAGATATTTATAGTAAACAAAGAAATAACGCAGATTTATATTCCGAGCCTTTAAATTGTTGACAAAGCAAGCGCTTCTGAACCTTCAACCATCAACCTTTAACCCTCAACCTTCAACCCTCAACCCTAAACCTTCAACCCTAAACCCTCAACTCTCAACCCTCAACCCAAATTTGAACACCACCACTACACACCCGGCAACAGAAGAAACCCAATGGGACATGATAATCAGGCCCAAAGCGAATCTCTTTGACCTGAACCTGAAAGAGGTATGGAAATACCGCGACTTGCTGGTGTTATTTGTAAAGCGCGACTTTATTGCCCAGTACAAACAAACCATTTTAGGACCGCTGTGGCATCTGATTCAGCCGGTATTTACTATTCTGATGTACCTGCTGATTTTCGGTAAGATTGCCAATATTCCCACCGACGGGGTGCACCCGGTGTTGTTCTATATGAGCGGCATTGCCATCTGGACTTACTTTTCCAGTTGCCTCACGTCCACGTCCAACACGTTTGTAGCTAATGCGGGCATTTTTGGCAAAGTGTATTTTCCACGCCTGGTTATTCCCCTGTCGAGCGTATTGTCCAACATCGTAAAATTCGGCATCCAGTTTTTGTTATTGCTGGCCATGATGGCTTTTTATTCTTTTAAAGGTTACCCCATTCATTTTGGAATTTCATGGCTTTGGATACCGGTATTATTGCTCATGATGGCCGGGTTAGGTTTGGGCTTGGGCATCATCATTTCATCGCTCACCACCAAGTACCGCGACCTTACCGTGTTGATTGGTTTTGCGGTGCAGTTGCTGATGTACGTTACGCCGATAGTATATCCTTTGTCATTCGTGAAGAATAAATCGTATGGTAAAATTATAGAATGGAATCCCTTAACGCCCATCGTCGAATCGTGGAAATACGCACTTTTCGGTAAGGGAACCTTTGACGTTGCCGGCCTCTTATATAGCACAGGTTTCATCGCCGTAGTGCTCTTTTTGGGCCTCCTGATTTTCAGCAAAGTAGAAAAGACATTTATGGATACGGTGTAGTGAATGATGAATGATGAATTATGAATGATGAATGTATCTTGCCATTCTGAGCCTGTCGAAGGAAGCCAGGTACGAATCACTTTAAAGCCGCCTTTGAACTTTATTCAGCGCTTCACTTGCGGCACCACACCGCGGCGTCATTGCGAGGAGCAGAGTAAAAATAAAATTTATAAAAAGAAGTCAATTGCGACGAAGCAATCTCAAACCCACACAGCGGCCAATAATGAGATTGCTTCGCCGTCAGCGCGTCATTGCGATGCACATGAAAAATTATCGATGTTTAAATAATTATTATTGTGCAGAAGCAATCTGTCAATTATGAGATTGCTTCACCACATGAACATTTATCAGACAGAAAAAATTCATCAGGTGTCTCGCAATGACGGTAAAATGAGCTTCTTCTCTCAAGACAGAATTCAGCGCTTCACTTGCGGCACCACACCGCGGCGTCATTGCGAGTTACCGCCTTTGTCCAAAGGAAAAAATAGGAAGACGTAATCTGTAGCTTTGAGCTTGCAATAAAAGCAAGGTAAACTACATAACCCGGTAGCTCCATTGGTGTCTTTAGAACCCGCTTGCGAGTTTGGGACTGCTGCTCTTTGAAAAAAATATTATCGGCGTGTAGCTCAAGA
>JBQCHE010000010.1:0-10855 GCA_051954975.1 Ginsengibacter sp.
TCTTGAGCTACACGCCGATAATATTTTTTTCAAAGAGCAGCAGTCCCAAACTCGCAAGCGGGTTCTAAAGACACCAATGGAGCTACCGGGTTATGTAGTTTACCTTGCTTTTATTGCAAGCTCAAAGCTACAGATTACGTCATTCCTATTTTTTCCTTTGGACAAAGGCGGTAACTCGCAATGACGATTACTACCATTGCAAACCTCAACACCGCGGCGTCATTGCGAGGCTAGTGAGGAAACTTGATTTTTAATAAATGATCTTGTGCCGAAGCAATCTCGTGATAAGAAGCAACTCGATAGCTGAGAGATTGCTTCGTCGCTATGGGCATTAATCAAAAAAATGAACATTATCCAAGATCCTCGCAATGACGATTAGAAAGCAAACATCAGCCAAACGCTTAACTATCCTCGTTTGCAACAAGGTAGGACAGGCGCTGGTTAAGGAAAGAAAATATTTCTTCTTTTTCTTTTATAAAAAGTAAATTACATTTTATTTACGTTTCAATCCTTCTCGCCAAAAAACTCAGGTACTCGTTTTATATTTTTAATTTAATCTATGTATGAAGCAGTTTCCAAAACTCCCGGTTTTCAAATTTTTATATTTTGCGTTGCCGGCTTTAGTTTTTCTTAGCTGGAAAAATAAGCCCGCAAACAGTTCGTCGCCTTCGCCGGCGCTTGAAATTCCTGTTACTTATTACAAGCTTAACAACGGGTTAAAAGTGGTTTTATCACCCGACAAAACGACTCCCGTAATCGTAGTAGGCGTTTATTACAAAATTGGTTTTCGTATTGAACCAAAAAACCGTACCGGCTTTGCACACCTGTTCGAACACATGATGTTCCAGGGGTCGCAAAACCTGGGCAAGATGGAATTTATAAAGCTGGTTCAATCGAATGGCGGCATTTTAAATGGCTCAACCCGGTTTGACTTTACCAATTATTTTGAAGCGATGCCGTCGCATAAGCTTGAAACCGCGTTGTGGGCGGAGGCCGACAGAATGAAAGGGCTGGATATAACAGAAGCGAATTTAATCAACCAGAAGGGAGTGGTAAAGAATGAAGTAAATGTAAATGTGATCAATCAGCCTTATGGTGGTTTTCCCTGGCTGGATATGCCACAATACGCGAATGAGAACTGGTATAATGCGCATAATTTTTACGGCGATATGAAGGATCTTGATTCTGCCAAACTTGAAGATGTAACAACTTTTTTTAAAACCTATTATGCACCAAACAATGCAGTGCTGGTAGTTTCCGGAGATTTTGAAATTTCTGATGCTAAAAAATGGATTGAAAAATACTTTGGCGGCATCCCGTCTGCTACCATTCCTCGGACACCGGATATTAGCGAGCCTAAGCAGGAAAAACAAAAGCGGTTTGTAAAAGAGGATAAACTGGCAAATAAGCCTGCGATTGCAATTGCCTACAAAATGCCGGCTATTAATACGCCGGAATATTATGCGATGGGCTTAATAGACCAGATGCTGGTACAGGGAACCGATAGCAAACTTTATCAGCGACTCGTCCAGGAAAAGGGCTATACCAGTTCAGTAAATGGGGGCATTAATTACCTGGGAAATATGTTTAATTATAATGGCCCGATGCTTTGGATGGCAAACCTGGTTTACGATTCCACAATAACTGCCGATTCTGTCATCGCACAGTTTGACAAAGCAGCAGGCGAATTGCAAAATGGAGTTTCGAATGATGAGTTGCAGCTTGCAAAAATTAAAATGCGTTCTTCTTTATACGATATCATTGGCGGCAATTTTGGCATAGGCAAAGTGGATCTCCTCGCTAGCTTTGCCTTGTTTGACAATGATCCTGGCAGGATTAATTCATTAGAGTCATCGTTTCAGAAAGTGACTCCCGAATTAATCCGGAAGACGGCAAGGGAATATTTGCAACCATCCAACAGAACCATATTAGTTATTGATCCCAAATCTGTAAATAAATGAAATACGTTAAAAGTTATTTGTTTGCAGCGCTCGGTTTGCTAATCGCTGCTTCTTCAACATCACAGAAACAAACCCCGCCGGCGGGAGGCACTCCAAAGGATTTTAAGTTGCCTTCTAAGACGACAACGCAATTGCCAAATGGGTTACGAACAACAATGGTCGAATTCGGTGAGATACCGAAAGTGACTATCAGGCTGATTATAAAGGCCGGTAACGCACAAGAGACGCAAAACCAGGTTTGGCTGGCAGATCTGACGGGTCAAATGATGAGACAGGGAACCACGTCTATGGACTTTAAAACAATAGCAAAAAAGGTTGCAGGCATGGGCGGCGAAATAAATATCTCTGTGGGTCCGGATGAAACTTTCATTTCAGGCTCCGTACTCGCCGAATTTGCGCCAGCCCTTCTAAAAGTAATGGCAGATATCGTGATGCATCCTGCGTTTCCGGCAAGTGAATTCGACCGCGTAAAAAATGATCTTAAAAGAAATCTTGCGGTTCAGGAATCTGTTCCTCAAAACCAGGGCATTGCAAAATTTTACAAAGTAATTTATAAAGATCAGCCTTATGGGTCTTATTTTCCCACCAAAGAAATGCTCGATAGTTATACGCTGCAAATGGTTAAAGACTTTTACAACAGGAATATCAGCGCAAAGCGTTCAGCTTTATATGTTGCAGGCAAGTTTAACCAGGCCGATGTGACTGCCGCAGTTAAGAGCAATTTCAGCAAGTGGAAAGCGGGGAATGATATTTCTTATCCCGACCAGCATGCTTTTCTGCTGGCGGATACAGTAATCATCGATCGGAAAAACGCACCTCAGACAACGATCATTCTTGGCTTGCCGACGCTTACACCAAAAGATGCAGACTACCTGGCGTCCACTGTTTCCAACTCCTTACTCGGCGGCTCTTTTGGCTCCCGTATTATAAGTAATATCCGTGAAGATAAAGGATATGCCTATTCACCGTTTAGCACAATAAGTAACAGGAAAAGTGGCTCATTATGGATGGAGCAGGCTGATGTTACTGCCGCCCATACGGCCGATGCCCTGAAGGAAATCATAAAGGAAATAAAGCTACTTCAGGCGCAACCTCCATCACAAAAAGAACTTCAGGGGATTCAAAATTACCAGGCAGGTATTTTTGTTTTACAAAATTCTTCGCCTTCCGGCATTATCAGCCAGTTAAGCTTTTTGGATAAATATGGCCTGCCGGATAAATATCTGACAGAATATGTGAAAAATGTGTATAGCATCACACCGGAAAAAGTTTCAGAAGTATCAGGAAATATTTATGATGTTGATAAAATGGTGTTGGTAATGGTAGGGGATAAGGAAAGCATCCAAAAGCAATTAGGAGAGAATCATTAGATTATCAGCGCCAACTAGTCGCCAACTAGTCCTTGTTTGCAACGAGGACGGGTATAGAAATTGCTTCCCGAAATAATCGGGACAGGTCGTCGCTAAAGTCGTTAATCAAATAGATGAGATTATTCAAGCTCCTCGCAATGACGTTTAAAATGAGATTACCCAAGCTCCCCGCAATGGCGGTTCCTGCAAAATCCTTTAGTAAAATTTCTAACACAATACTGTTATTAAGTCTAACAAAAAATCTAGCTTCATTTTTGTGCCTGGTTATCCGAAAAAATAAATCCCCAAAAAATGAAAGCATTACAATTAGTAAAATACGGCGAGATAAAAGATAATTTAAACTTTAACGAAGTTACCAAACCAAAGCCCGGGACTGGTGATGTTCTTATTCAAGTGAAGGCTGCTGCCATTAACCCTATAGACAATGGCATTATTTTCGGAAAACTTAAAGGCATGCTCTCTATCGATTTGCCAGCTACTCTTGGCTATGATGTAAGTGGTATCGTGGTGGAAAAAGGAGAGGAAGTCACTTCTTTTGAAAAAGGTGATGAAGTATATGCCCGCGTTCCCCAGGAACAAATGGGTACCCTGGCGGAATACGTGGCAGTAAAGAGTGAGGCAGTTTCGAAAAAGCCGGAAAACATTTCTTTTGAAGAGGCGGCGGGTTTTCCATTGGCCGGCCTTACGGCTCTGCAATCTTTAGAGGCTGTTGGGATAAAAAAGAATGACAAAGTTTTCATCCAGGCAGGGTCGGGAGGAGTGGGCAGTTTTGCAGTTCAGTATGCAAAGGCCAAAGGAGCTTATGTGTACACCACCACCGGTACAGACAATGTACAATGGGTAAAAGCCCTGGGCGCAGACAAGGTAATAGATTACAAAACAGAAGATTATAAGTCCATTGTAAAGGATGTGGATATCGTGTTTGATACACTTGGCAAAGAATATACTTCAGACGCTTTCCAACTGATTAAGAAAGGTGGAAAAGTGGTGAGCATAATGGGGCCGTTAGATAAAGAAGGCGCTGAATTGTTTCAAATGAAAGACTATGAAATGCCGCAGGAATTACGGGAACTCATCAAAAGCAAGGATGCTACTTATAAATATATCTGGATGCACCCCGATGGAGAGGAACTGGGCCAGATCAAAACGCTGATAGAAGAAGGGAAAATAAAACCGGTAATAGATAAGGTCTATCCTTTTTCGCAAACTGCGGAAGCCCTCATTCACCTTGCCTCTGGCAGAGCAAAAGGAAAGATCGTGGTAACAGTTGGATAAGGTTTGTTCAGCAGGGAAGCTAATGGAACAGGCCTGGCTGACATAAGGCTATTGACATATACGCCTAATAATTACAGCAATCCGACCCAATGCAAACCTCAACACCGCGGCGTCATTGCGAGGCACGTAAAAAAACTTTTGATGAAATAAATGATCTTGTTGCCGAAGCAATCTCTTGGCAAGAAGCAACTCCATAGCTAAGAGATTGCTTCCCTCACCGGGGATTTCTATGACAACTGGTGTTTCTCTTGAATATTATTTTAATAAAAACGGGCACCTGCAAAAATCGATGAACAAGGCATTTATGCCGGCGGGGATTGTACGCGTAATGTATTTAGGATGACCAAAGATTTTTGAGATGTATGATGCTACTATACTACCAGTTGGTTCAACTAAATCGATTCTTTCTTTCCCGGTTTGCAAATCAGGCATCCTAAAGTTCCAAAGCCCGGAGGACAAAAAGCGTTCAAAAAGACACAGCCGCTATAAACATTTCACGGTTAGTTAATGTTGATAATGATGCTACAACAGTGCCGGTATATTCTTTTCACGTACTAATTCTAAGTTTGCAACCGGCTGATATACTAAAGGAATTTGTTCAACCACTACATCACTTTTATCTAATCCAAATGCCGTTTCATCGCTTTGCCCTAGACGTTTCAGGAAGAAATAAGTTTTTAGCAACAATCCTTCCCGCAGGGAAAATTCATTTTCTACGGAAAGAAATTTTTCAATTACTACAAATTTATAATCAGGCTCGCTATTGTAAATCGTGGAACTATCAGGCCGGCTGTGCAAATTCAATTCTTTATTGCAAATAAGTTCCTGCAAAATTTTTTTGAAATACAAATCTGTTCTTAGTAGAATACGAAAACCTACATTTATGTTTACTTTTATCAACTTGTCGTCAACCAACTCTGAAACGTTATACGAAAGCGTGTAAGGTTCTTCCGTTCTGTTGATATGCAGAAACCAATATACATCAGCCCGTTTAGGCTTTTTATAAAAAATAGATCTGATAATTTTTTCTTCGATATTATTCCGTTGATTGGCCTTCGTCAGGTAAATTAATTGAGTTGAATACTTGGGAATTTCAGTGTCTTCACTTAATTTTTTCAGTTGATTTGCATATTTGCCTAGATCCACAAATGTAGTAAGCCGGTTGGTTAGTTTTCTTGCATAATACCAAACATACATTGTTGTAAAAATGCCCAGCTCAAAGAACAGGAACTTCCAGCGTTCTTCTATTTTTGCTACGTTGGCGATGAAAAAAGAAATCTCTATTGTGCCGAAAAGCATCAGTAAGGTAATTACTAAAAATTTATTCCATTTTAATTTGTAAAAGAGGAAATGCATTAGCAAAAATGTGGTCATCATCATGGTAATGGTAATGCCGAAACCATAAGCAGCCTCCATATTTGTGGAAGTTTGAAAATATAAAATCATTAATATGCATCCTCCCCAAAGAATATTATTTACGCTGGGAATGTAGATCTGGCCTTTTAATTCTGTTGGCTGCCTTACCGCAATCCGGGGCCAGAAATTTAGGTTCATTGCTTCGTTCACCAAGGTATAGCTTCCGCTAATCATTGCCTGTGAGGCAATAATTGTTGCCACCGTGGCAATAATAATCCCGGGTATTAAAAACCAATGCGGCATCATTTCATAGAAAGGATTTCGGTTATGTAACAATGCTCCTTTACCCAAACTCATAAGCCACGCTCCTTGTCCCATATAATTCAATACCAGGGCCGTTTTTACGCCTACCCAGGTAATACGAATATTTCTTCTTCCGCAATGCCCGAGATCAGAGTAAAGGGCTTCAGCGCCTGTTGTTGCTAAAAATACGGCACCCAACAACCAAAACCCTTTGGGATAATCGACTAAAAAATGATATGCATAAGCAGGATTTAAAACTTTGAAAATAGCAGGGTGTTTTATAGTCTGTGAAATGCCCAATGCAGTAAGTAGTGTAAACCACACCAGCATGGCGGGGCCAAATGCGCTGCCTACTTTATAGGTTCCAAAACGCTGGAAAAAAAATAATGCGGATAAAATTGAGATTACAATTGGAACTGTTGGCAAATGTTGTAATCCTTTTACAATGGTCAATCCTTCAACTGCTGAGGCTACTGAGATGGGCGGCGTGATAATGCCATCTGCTAATAAAGTAGTGGCACCCAGGATTGTAGGGATTATCATGTATTTGCCATACCTGCGAACTAAAGCGTAAAGTGAAAAAATACCACCTTCACCATGATTGTCGGCTTTTAAAGTAAGGTAGATGTATTTAAAGGTGGTTTGAAAAGTAAGAGTCCAAAACACACATGAAATACCGCCATAAACAAGTATGTCCGAAACAGGCCGTTCACCTATAATTGCTTTTGATACATAAAGCGGACTTGTGCCAATGTCGCCATAAATTATACCCAATGCTACTAACAAAGAAGCGGCAGTTACTTTGTTGTTAATGCCGGTTTTTATTTTTTCCATTATCTATAATTGATCATGCAAAAAAAGAAGAAATATTATAGGTAAAAAGTAAAGCTTTGCGGGTGTATATAAAGGTTTTATAAAGATGAAAAAGTTGACTTACTTATTGCCAAGCATCTCTTTAACTGAAATAATTATCAGAAATAACACAACGGATATTAATAGCACTAAACCAATAACATGCATTAATTGATTTGATAACATCATTTAAATTTTTATTTCTATAATTCAAATCAAAATAACTGCTTACTTTATAAGCAAAAGATAAAAATCAGGCGATAGAAATAAATATTTTATAAAGACTATTGAAAACGGTAGCCCACACCACTCTCAGTAATAATATGCATTGGTTGGTTGGGATTGTCTTCAATTTTTTTTCGAAGCGTGGCCACAAATACGCGTAAATATTGTGTTTCAGTCTGGTAAGGCATGCCCCATATTTCTTTGAGAAGAAATTGGTGGGTTAAAACCCTTCCTTCATTTCGGGCAAAAAGAGAAATGAGATTAAATTCTGTTGCCGTGAGTTTGAGTAATTCTTTATTCTTCTTAACCGTTCTTGCCACCAGGTCAATCTGCAGATCGCCTGTCTCAACAATAATAGCATCATTGGTAGTTTGATTTCTGCGAATGGCCGAACGGATACGGGCTAACAATTCCACCGTACGAAATGGCTTGGTCAGGTAATCTGTTGCTCCGTTGTCCAATGCAGTTACAATATCGGTTTCATCATTTTGTACGGATAGAACAATTATTGCCTTATTATACCATTGACGAAGTTCCTTCAGAATCTCGTGCCCACTTTTATCAGGTAAACCTATATCGAGTAAAATCAATTCAGGCGGATGGTTGACTGCTTGTATTAAACCTTCTTTTCCTGTTTCCGCTTGTAAAACCTTATAGTCATTACTTTCCAAGGCTATCCGGAGTAGCTTTTGAATTTGTGGTTCATCATCGATTATCAATATCTCTGCTTTATTCATTTTTCAGATTGTTTAGATAAGAGGTTTCTGAAGGTATTTCGATGGTGAATTTTGCTCCGCCCTGTTCATTATTTTCCAGTTTTATAGTGCCATTTTGTGCTTCTGTAAAACCTTT
Organism: Ginsengibacter sp.; assembly: GCA_051954975.1. GTDB lineage: Bacteria > Bacteroidota > Bacteroidia > Chitinophagales > Chitinophagaceae > Ginsengibacter. The sequence continues at coordinate 8,195 of JBQCHE010000010.1, forward strand.
TACTATAGAAAGTCCTAAACCGCTTCCACCTGTTTTTGTATGTGGCAATCGATAAAATTTATCAAACACTAACGAGATCTCCTTTAGGGGAAAACCATTTCCATTGTCAGAAACTGTAATCACACAGAATTCATACTCATGTTTTACGTTAATTACAATGTTTGTATTTACCGGCGTATATTGAACAGCATTGTGCAATAAGTTGTATAAAATTTGTTCAGTCAACCCTCTGTCCAGTTTGAATAAAGGCAAATTATCATTATTTTGAAAAATCAGTTTATGTCCCTTGGCGGGAAACAATTTTTGGATAGTAGAATTGATAAGCTCATTCATATCTGTCCAATCAGATTTGGGTTTCAACATTCCGCTTTCAAGACGGCTCATGTTCAGTATATTTTCAACCTGCCGATTCAGCCGGTTACCCGCTACGCCAATTTCATCCAGCAGCTCGTGTTGGCTATCGGCAGAAAGTTTGTCGTTATCGTCTTTGAGCATCTCTACAGAGCCAAGTATGGTAGCAATGGGCGTTCGCAATTCGTGTGAAAGCGAATTAAGCAATGTGTTATAGAGTTTTAATTCTTTTTCCTTTTCTTCTTTATCCCTTGCTTTTTTTTCTGCTTCCCGGATTTTGAATGTCAGGACTACATTCACCAACGCAATAATGAAATACATCATGAACATTAACAGATCTTCCGTATCGCTGATTTGAAATGAATATAGTGGCGGAATAAAGAACAAATTCCATATGACGGCGCTCAAAATAGCAGCAAGTAATACAGGCAGGATTTCAAAAAGCATTGCAACTACCGATACTGCCATCAAGAGTATCAACGCTACTATTTTATAACCGATAAGATCTTTGAAAGAAAAACAAATCAGCGAAACGGCAATGACTATCAGGAAACTTAAAAAGTATTCAGTTTTGGTTGAAAATTTTCTGGTACTCAGGAGTTTCACTAATTATTTATTTGCCTATAAAAGTAGTGATAAGGATATAAAGATTTTATAAATAATGTCTTCAATTTTTACTGTGAAATAAAGATCGGGACAGGTCGTCGCTATGAGATTAATCAAAAGAGTGAGCATTATCCAAGCTCTTCGCAATGACGATTACTACCATTGCAAACTCAACACCGCGGCGTCATTGCGAGGCAAAAGAAAAAATTACAGGTGAAAAAAAATTCATTTGCCGAAGCAATCTCATCCTTAGTTGGAATAATGAGAAGATTGCTTTGTCGCTAATAGCATTCATTAAAAAAGGAAAATTATTCAAACTCCCCGCAATGACGATTACTACCATTGCAAACTCAACACCGCGGCGTCATTGCGAGGCAAAAGAAAAAATTACAGGTGAAAAAAAATTCATTTGCCGAAGCAATCTCATCCTTAGTCGAAATAATGAGAAGATTGCTTTGTCGCTAATAGCATTCATTAAAAAAGGAAAATTATTCAAGCTCCTCGCAATGACGATTGGAAATGAGATTGCTTCGTCGCTATGGGCATTAATTAAAAGAAGGAGATTATTCAAGCTCCTCGCAATGATGACAATTCAAAAGTGTTTATTCATATTCCGGGCAGGATGTTAATGACCTCCACCTATCCAATAATTCTGGTTATTTTGATGTGGAGTATTCGATCCAATAACTAAGTTGTTTTAAGGCAAAGTAAAAATACTTAGGCCAACATGGCACTAATACCATGGATCCTCTTTATCTACAATGCAATACATCAATAGCGGCCTCTTTAGTCCTCTTTTCAGCAACATAGCTTTTCCCGGTCATACTGTTTTCACTTAAACTTTCTGCTTAGTTGGGTTGACTTATTTTGAAGATTTTAAAAACTCCGTATTGTTTTTGTTAGTAATTACCTTGGTATCTTCTGAAGCCTGTCCAATTTAAAGTAAAAACGTAATGGGTATATTAAATGCTCTTCAATACTTCAGATTTTTTCCACCTCTCCTGTTGCGATACTAAACCGCTATCTCCGTACGTTTTCATAGGGGTTTCTTTGTATATAATACCGGATTAAGTCCGGGATATGCCGGACTTATGCCGGACTTGAGTGGGCGATGGTACGGCTTTGGTATGAAGATGCCCTACTTAAGACAGGGAACATTAATGCATAAACCGGCAGAGAGAGATGCTTTACCTATCACTATAAAACAGATTGCTTATGCCATCACAAATTAATTTACAGATCACCGGGAAGATCGGGAACATTATATTTTATAAGCGCGGTGATAAATACTATGCGCGTTCTGCAGCAGGCCACACAAGGCAAACCAAAGCAACGAAAAAGCGTGCGACCGAATTTGGTAAAGCAGCGATGGCAGGAAAAATTCTGCGGCAACAACTTCTCACGGTGATACCGTTTCCGGCAGATAATAAAATGCAAACAAGGCTGGTGTCTGATCTGTTCAGCTGGTTACGATCCGGATTTAACCCGGAGCAACCCTGTGATCCGGTACCTCTTTTAAATAACTTTAACTTTACAGAAGGCGACACGATTGCAGAAAGATGCAGGGTTTCTCTGGAGGTAACAAAAACCGCTGACGGTATGCTGCAAATGAAAATACCGGCCTTTGTACCTGCCAAAAACATTCTGGCGCCTGCCGGTACGGTTTTAGTAAAATGCCATATCGTAACAGGTGGCTGTGATTTG
>JBQCHE010000011.1:0-93844 GCA_051954975.1 Ginsengibacter sp.
CTTTCACTCCGGAGTCGCTTCGGGGTTGAGATTCAAAGTTGAAAATTTTGATTTTTTACACGAAATGAAAAGAGAGAATATGAAACAAAAATCAAAAATAAATTTAACCCGAAGGGTAACGATCCGGTTAAAACCGGATGAATATGATAAAATTCATTCCCGATTCAAAAGCAGTACCAAACGAAAATTAAGTGAATATATCCGTGCCGTTTTACTGGAAAAACCTTTGACGGTTTTCACCCGAAGTAAATCACTTGATGACTTTATTTCAGAGATGATTTTGCTCAGAAGTGAATTGAATTCTATCGGAAATAATTTCAATCAATCTGTAAAAAAGCTGCACACTTTAGATGAAATTTCGGAGATAAAAGTATGGGCAATTTTAAATGAAAAAAGCAAAGAAATATTATTTAAGAAGGTAGGTGAAATCAAAGAAAAAATTAATCAAATTTCTGACAAATGGTTGCAAGAATAAATACAAGTAAAAGCATTTTAAAAGCACTCAATTATAATGAGCAAAAAGTAAAAAATGGAAAAGCGGAATGCATCTGGGCATCCGGGTTTATTAAGGACAAAAATGAACTAAATTTTTACAATAAACTTCACCATTTTGAAAGGTATATTTCATTAAATGAAAGAGCCTCTTGTAACACAATTCATATATCTCTAAATTTCGATTCATCAGAAAAAATTGATGCTGAAAAATTACAATCAATTGCAAAAAAATACATGGAAATACTTGGCTTTGTTGATTAACCCTATTTGGTTTATAATGATGCATACCATCCATTAAGAAAGGTTGGGCAGGATATTAAGGAAAGATTTGGATGGCGATAGGCTGTTGTGCGCTCATTTTTCAAAACAAAAAAAGTTGGCAACCTCTAAAAACGTAAGAGGAAAGCTATAATATAGCAATTAAAAAATCCGTGTAAAAAATTACTATGTAAAAAATTAATCCCTACTTTTAAACAATCAAAACGGCTGATATACGTTGTGAAACTAACAGAACTTGAATCCTGTACATTTTAATCATTAAGAAACCCGATACAACGATGGTATCGCAGGCAAATCAATTTGTCGAAGATGGCCAAAACATTGAGTTTGTAAAATGCGCCTCATTCCGTTAAAGCTTGCGCCATTTTTCAAAAAACTGTGTAACCCAGGGCGGCGAAGCCATAACCAAACCACAGAATCAGCCACACGCAACAGCCACTAAAACTATTTTTTATGAGAGGAATCAATAAAGTGATACTGGTAGGCAATTGCGGAAAAGACGCCGAATCAAAAACGCTCGCCGACGGCACAATGATAGCGAAAATCGCTGTTGCCACCACAGAAAGTTTTCGCTTGAAAAGCGGTGAATTGCAAACCAGAACCGACTGGCACACCGTAATTTTCTGGCGCGGACTGGCGACCCTGGCGTCGCAATTCAGGGCATATCTTCTAAACTGCTATCAATTAAAACGACAGGAATTCCTGCATTAATAATTTTGACTTTGAGCGGTCGTTATCGAATATTTACAATATTTATTAACTGAGCCATGTAAAATTGATTATTTTTATTCATTCACGGTATATTGAAAATACTTTGAATAATGAAATTTGATTCTGTTACTATAAAGGATATTTCAAAAGCATTAAACATATCTGCTTCCACAGTTTCGAGGGCTTTGCGCGGAAGCTATCAGATTAGCGATGAGACTAAAAAGATTATTTTAGAATATGCTGAGAAAATAAATTACAGACCTAACCCTGTTGCATTAAGTCTAAAGGAGAGAAGAAGCCGTGTTATAGGAGTCATGGTTTGCGAAATTGCTAATAATTTTTTCTCAGAGGCAATTAACGGGATTGAATCAATCGCTTATAACCGGGGATATCACGTGGTTATTTCGCAGAGCCATGAGTCTGAACAAAGAGAAAAAGTAAATATTGAGCACTACGCTTCGAGATCCGTTGACGGAATGCTTATATCGCTTGCAAGTGAAACTGAAGATATTACCTATTTAAAAGAGTTGTTTGATAAAGGACTGCCAATAGTTTTTTTTGACAGGATAACAGATGAGATAAATACCCATAAGGTTACTGCGAATAACTATTGGGGAGCATTTCATGCCACAGAACATCTTATTTTTCAAGGGTATAAAAAAGTGGCTCACATAACAAGTTCTCCCACTTTGTCTATAACGAGAGAAAGACTGAAAGGATATAAAGATGCTCTTCAAAAACATGATATCCCTTTCAACGATTCGCTGGTAAAGTATTGTAATTATGGCGGAATGGTTTTGGCAGAAATAGAAAAAGCAATTACTGAATTGCAAAAAGCAAGAATTAAACCAGATGCTGTTTTTACTGCGAGTGACCGGATAACTACGCTCTGCTTTGAATTGGTTAAAGATTTGAAATTGAAAAAAGAATTGGGTTTTGCCGGGTTTACAAATTCTAAAGTTGGCCAGCTTTTTAATCCGCCAATGACTGCAGTGAAACAGCCGGCTTTTGAAATAGGTCAAATAGCGACCCAGTTACTCATTGAAATGATCGAGAGCAAAAGACCCATCGTAGATTTTCAGGCGAAAGTATTGGATACGGAACTGATCATCAGAGAATCATCTTTAAAAAGAGAATAATAAAAATAAAATCTTATTTATTTGTTCGTTTACTGCAAATCATATTACGATAATTGTCCCGCATTTATTTGTAGTGTTTTTTATCTAAAAATTTTTGAAAGAGGAATCCATTTTCCGGGACTCATTTTGATTTTATTTCTTTACTTTCTCTGCACGCATCATTTTTATTTCTTTCTGGCTTTTAGCTGCGCCATATACAAGGACTGCGGCTGCAATCCATCTTCATTCTGACCTTCCCATTCCCCATCTGGTCTATCTTTAAAACGGCCTGGATATTTCTCACCTTTTAATCCAATACAATAATTCTCCCCATTTACATACGGACTTTGAACTGCCGCTCTTTTTGCCATGCAGTTCCAAAGTATTTGGGTGACACCGGCCCAGCCGTGCCCACTACCATAGTTGCCCCGATCCTGGATATTAATATCTCCGTCTGTAACGATATTGTCGTATAGCGTACCCATTGACCAGCGATGATGCGGGCCAATATCAGCATGGGTATTTTTTGCAGTACAATTGTAGAATACATTAGGGCCGCGGGTTTTAGCGCCGGTTACATAATCGTGCCTTCCTTCAGTAGTATGACAATTCATAAATAAATTCATTTGTCCGTTATTGGAAAACGAATACCTGCGGCTGCCGGTAATGATGGATTTTGCATCAAAGCAATTGCAATAGGTAACGGTTATATTTCTCGCATCGCTTTCGAGGCTTACACAACTGTAGCCAAAATAACGCGAAGTAATATTTCGTACCCAGCCATTTTCTATCTTGTTGTATTTTATGGCTTCCCATGCATGGTTTTCTGCTGTATCACTTTCGTATGCGGATTCGCAATACAAATTTTCAATACCTACATTGGCAATGCGACCGTCGAAAGTATATTTATAAATTTCGGGCGTGCCATACTTTGGTTCCATGGCCATTACGATCGGGTTATCAATAAATATTTTATTGCCTGAGATTTTTGTGATCATTCTCTCAAATTGAATATTATATTCATCCGCCTTCCATTGTTTTGTACCTTTTCTTTCTACTATCTGATCCATTTTCAGATCTTTTATCCACTCGTCTGTTGCTGGCCTGTACACTATGATCTTATCGCCGACCTTGTATTTTTTTGCTGATAGTATGCTAAAGGATTTGGTGCCGACCGGAACATAGGCGTCTGTTATTGTTGTTCTGGAATCCGGAATTTCTTTGATGCTTCCCTTACCCAAAACACGGATCAATGTTCTTTGTGAAGTTCCGGTAGCAATCAGTTTTGTATCATTCCCTTCTCCTCTCAAAACAATACCACTGGCTTCAATTTTAATCGTTCCTGGAATTTCATAACTTCCTTTTTTTAAAAGAATAGTTCCCCTGAAACCGTTTTTATCAGGCGATCTTTTGGATACTTCATCAATAGCATTTTGAATGATTCGCTCATAATTTTTATTGGCAGATGGCGCAATCGTTTTTACTACCGGCACATCCGGTATCACTTTACTTCCACCATAATAACCCACGAGACTAAAGTCTGGAATTACATTTCCTTTCTCATCTGGAATGTAGCTGAGTGTGCCATCTTTATTGACTTTTACCAATTTGGACTCCCATGATTTTACGTAAGTAAAAGATACTAAAAATAGAAGGCCAGCAAGAAATAAAAAATTGCTTTTAATGGATCTCAATTGCATTTCAATAAATTTATTTGAATGATGTGTAAAAGGAAATTCTACTATAATATTCCTACAAAGAAATAATATTTAAAGCATCATGCCAGAATAGTTGAATAGTTTGCTAATGGTACAATCGCCCATTGCCACATTTATGATAGTATTGCATTGTGGAATCATCCACTTCTTTTAACCCATAATCGTATTGTTTATCTTATGAAAAAAAGAATCGTCTTTTACCCGGCACTCGTTTTATTTTTTTGCTCATCGCATGCTTTAGCAGCGGACACTACGCTTGTTCAAAGTCCGGATGGCAAGGTTCAGTTTAAATTGTTTCAACAAAGGCACCAACTTGCCTATTCTATAGGCTTCGATGGACAAACTGTTGTTGAGCCTTCTCCTTTGATTATGGCTCTTGATGGATTTGCTGTCACAAAGAATGCGGAAGTGAAAAAAGTTGAACGCTTTAAGATCAATGAAACATATGAATGGCGCGGTGTACATTCCAGAGCGATTAATCAATGCAACGGCGCAAAAATTATTGTAATGAATAAGCAGGAATATTCAATAGAAGTCCGTGTCTTCAACAACGGCGCAGCTTTTAGAATCGTTATTCCGAATTCATCTTCCTCCCCGGCGAACAAAAGGGGCCGCGTTCCGTCAGAGACAACTGTCTTCAATATTCCTTCTAAAAGCACTATATGGTATCATGACCTGCAGATGCATTATGAAAGTGTACATGTAAAAAAACAAATTGACGACGTACAGCAGGGCGAATGGGTCGCGCCGCCTGCCACATATAAATTGCCTCAGGGAATTTATGCTAGTATCACTGAAGCAGCTTTGGTGAATTACCCCGGCATGGCCATGCAGGCTGACGGCAAAAATGGATTGGTTCTTCGTTTGGCCAACGAGCAGCCCACCTCTTATCCTTATAAATTACGATACAGTCCGGAAGATACATTGCGATTAAGGCAACCGGCAGTCATTACCGGAACTATTACTACCCCATGGCGAGTGGTGATGATTGGAAAGGATTTGAATAGTATGGTAAATAATGATATGGTTTGGAATCTGAATCCGCCGCCGGATAAAAAATTATTTCCGAATGGAATGAACACAGATTGGATAAAGCCCGGCCGCGCCGTGTGGAAATATTTAAACGGTGGCGGTGACGGTATCCCCGAAGTGATGAAACATTTTACGGATGGCGCTGCTGCATTGGGATTTGAACACAATATTCTCGAAGGCTTTTGGACACGGTGGACTGATGAGCAGATAATTGATTTGGTGAATTATTCCAAACAAAAAGGAGTAAGTATCTGGTTTTGGAAACATTCTAAAAGCCTGCACAGTCCTGGTTCTATAGATTCTTTTTTCAGTAAATGCAGTCGGCTCGGAGTGGCAGGCGCTAAGATTGATTTCTTTGACAGCGAGGCAAAAGAAGTGGTTGATCTATATGAAGCTATATTAAAAGCAGCAGCGAAGTATCATGTGATGCTAGATTTTCATGGGGCCAATAAACCCACCGGGTTGGAAAGGACCTATCCGAATGAATTAACAACAGAGGCAGTAAAAGGGATGGAATCGAGCAAGCTGGCCGACCGGGCCACGCATGAAACAACCATTCCTTTTACGCGCTTTCTGGCGGGACCGGCAGAATACACCGTAGTACATTTTGGTGAGAGAAGAAAAAATACTACCTGGGCACACCAGGTAGCGAGCGCTGCTATATTGAGCGCTCCTTTATTGACTTATGCCGCTAATCCCGATACACTTTTAGCGAACCCTTCCGTTGAAATTATTAAAAGCATTCCGGCTGTATGGGATGAGACGATTGTATTACCGCCGTCCGAAATAGGAGAACTTGCCGTGTATGCGCGAAGGAAAGGCAACACTTGGTTTCTTGCGGTAATGAATGGGGTGGGAGCCAGAAGCATAAAAGTTCCCCTGGCTTTTTTAAAGGGGAATTATAAAGCATTGATCGCAAAAGATGATCCTGCTAATTCAGCGTCAATCCTTATTGACGAGGGTTCTTATTCTGCAAAAGATGCAATAAACCTGCATCTTGTTTCCGGAGGCGGATTTATTGCGAGGTTTTCAAAATGATTTTATTGAAACATCTGCAGGTGTATTCAGCAGTAAATGACGACGAGACAATATTGTATAAAAAATAATAGATGTATCAAGATGAAAAATCTTAATTCTCAAAAAGACCCCGGCGGAGGATAAATTTTTAACTGATAAATTTTCTTATTAAACTTTTAATTAAACAAAATGTAATTATGGAGCGCGTAAATCTTTCACCTATTCAAAGGGTGTCAACGACTTTCAAAGACGAAATAATAAATAAGATGTTTATTCTCATTTCTTTTTTATTTCTTTCAAGTAGTACCTATGCCCAATCTACGGTACCTGTGGCGGGTTTTGTTACCAACCAAAGTGGTGAGCCACTCGCCGGAGTTTCCATCTTGGTAAAGGACGGCAGCCAGGCAACTACTTCGGACAATAAAGGACATTTTGAAATTAATGCACCTGCAAATAGTACGCTGGTGATTTCTTATGTGGGTTATATAAGTAGAGAGATAAGTGTGGGCAACACTCCTTCTTCCGATCTTTCTGTTCAATTAATTGTCAATAAAAATGAACTCGAACAGGTAATAGTGGTCGGCTATGGTACGCGGAAAAAATCTGATGTAACCGGTGCCATTACTTCTATCAGTGAGCAGTCTATTAAGGATGTTCCCGCTTCAAACTTGGCGTCAGCATTGCAGGGACAAGGTGCCGGTATTGATATTCAAAGAAGCGGTGCTAACAGCAAACCCGGCGCTACGCCTAGTATTTTAATAAGAGGAACGAGATCATTAGGAGCGGGTAATAATCCCCTAATCGTTGTTGATGGTATTCCATTTGATGGAAGTATCAATGATATCAATCAGGATGATGTTTCTTCTGTCGAGGTGCTTAAAGATGCTTCTTCCACTGCAATTTATGGATCAAGAGGCGCGAATGGCGTAATATTAATTTCTACAAAACGAGGTAAAACCGGCAAGGCAGTATTGACCTATAGCGGTTACGCAGGCGTTACCAATGTTAGCCGCGACTTCCCTGTAATGAATGGAACTGAATTTGCAAATTTAAAAAAATGGGCAAAAATTAATGCGGCACCGGCGGATTATACGGGTCTTGACGATCCTAAATTTCTTACAGATGGTACCTTTTCGGCAGAGGAAGTAGAAGGGCTTGAAATCGGACGTAATACGGATTGGCAGAAGCTCGTTTATAAGCAAGGTTTTATGACCAATCATCAGGTAGGTATAGCGGGAGGCTCGGATGCTACCCAATATGCAGCCTCTCTCGGATACTTTGACCAAAAAGGAATTTACCCGGGCCAGGAGTTTCAGCGCTTTAGCGTAAAGGCAAGTGTTGACCAGCAATTGGGAAAATTTATTAAAGTGGGGCTTAATTCATTAAATACTTTTACTTTAAGAAACGGCGAGAATAATAATCCCATGGCGCAGGCATTAAGGGCTAATCCGCTTGTGTCACCTTATGATAGTGCAGGAAATGTTATAAACGATTACGTTCCCGGAAACGCCAACCAGGTTTGGAATCCATTGGGAGACCTGATACCGAAAGCTGTAGTGGAAGACAGGAAAAGATTCGGAACATTTACTACTTTATATCTTGAGGCTTCTCTCATCAAAGGATTAAAATACCGGTTGAATGCCGGAGCTGAAATAAGAAGCGATGTATATGGCAATTATTATTCAGCCAAAACATCTTACCGGGTTAACAAAGGCGGATCAGCATCTGTAAACCGCACGGGTTTTCGCACTAATTATACCCTTGAAAACTTATTAATCTATGATAAAACTTTCGCTGGAAAGCATAAGATCAATCTGACAGGTTTGTATAGTTTACAGCAATCTAACAATCAATCTAATAGTTTTGATAACACAGATATTGCCGCCGATTACCTGGCCTACTATAACCCCACGTATGGAGCTAATTTAAAAGGGTCGGGCGATTATGAGCAATGGGATATTATTTCCTACATGGGAAGACTTAATTATAGTTATTCTGATCGTTATTTACTTACTCTTACCATGCGCTCTGATGGGTCATCCCGTTTGGCTCCGGGCAATAAATACCATGCCTTTCCTTCTGCCGCAGTTGCCTGGAACATCAGCAGAGAATCTTTTTTTAGGAATGCAGATAATGTTTTCACTAATTTAAAATTGAGAGCCAGTTATGGAAGAGTGGGCAATACTTCTATTGATGCGTACCAGACTTTGGGTTCTTTATCATCCATTGTATATAATTTTGGAACTGTAACTACCACCGGCGCTTACCCGACTAATGCGCCCAATCCTACGCTTGCCTGGGAATATACTTCTACCGCCAATATTGGTTTGGATTTTGGTCTTCTGAACAACCGTGTTTCAGGTTCTGTTGAAGTGTACAAACAATTTACCAATTCTTTACTGTTGCCTCAAACCCTACCGCCAACTTCGGGTATTCCTAATCAGATTGTTACCAATGTAGGAAAGACAGAAAACAGGGGAATTGAAATTCATTTGAGCACAGTTAATATACAGGGCAAGACCAGGAATAGTTTTACCTGGACAAGTGATATCAATTTCTTCATCAACCGGGGAAAAATAACGCAACTGGCTAATGGGGTCACCAGTGATCCCGGTAACCAATGGTTTGTAGGAAAACCGCTGGATGTTATTTATGATTATCAGAAAGTAGGCATCTGGCAAAATACAGCTGAGGATACCGCTGCAGCCAAAAGTCTGGGACTTACCGTCACAGGGCCATCTTCCGTAATAGGAACAATAAGAGTGGCGGATTTGAGTGGGCCTGACGGCAAACCTGACGGAAAGATCAGCTCCACTTATGATAAAACAATACTAGGAGGTAGCGAACCTAAATGGGAAGGAGGTATGACCAACCGTTTTGGATTCAAAGGCTTTGATCTTACTGTCGTGGCTTTTGCAAGAATGGGAAGTCTGATGAACAGCAGCCTTTACGGCGGTAACTTTGTAAACACATATCAGGGTAATTACAATAATTTAAAAGTAGATTACTGGACACCCACCAACCATCAGAATAATTTTCCCAAACCCAATTTTGCATCAAGCAACCCGGTTAACCGCTCTCTATTAGGATATTTTGATGGTAGCTTTTTAAAGATAAGAAGTATAAGCTTGGGCTATAATCTGCCCCAGCCTATACTGCAAAAGCTAACTGCAAGATCGCTTCGTGTATATGCTACCGCCTCCGATCCGTTCATTCTTTTTTCACCATACCGCAGGGCAGGAGGGATTGACCCGGAAGGCACCGGCACAGTTGGTATTGATACGCCTTCTACCTGGGCCTTTATTTTTGGCGTGAATGTGTCATTTTAATCAAAGTTTTTTAAAAGTTTTATTATGAAGAAGATATTTATTTTACTAAGTACGGCTTTTATTATGGTGTTGGCTGGCTGTAATAAGAAGCTTATTGAAGATCCTAAATCCATCCTTGTTCCTGACTTTTTCAAAACCAGTCAGGGCCTGGAATCTGGTTTAGATGCGGCTTACGCCGGCATGCGTAGTTTCTGGGGTAATCAGAACTTGTTTACCGTTACGGTCATAGGAACCGACGGATTTATGAGAGGTGTTGATGGTAATAGTGATATTAATTTGTATAGCAGTAATTATACGCCCTCGCAAGGCACCATCAGCTCTATTTGGAAAGATGCGTATACTTTTATAAACACTTGTAACGGTATCGTGGATAATGTGCCTAATGTAGATATTCCACAGGCAAGAAAAGACCAGATATTGGCGGAGGCTAAATTTCTCCGTGCTAATTATTACTTTATTCTTGTGCAATTTTATGGAGATGTTACTTTGAATAAAAATTTTCAAACCGCTCCCACCACATCGGCTACGCGTGATAAGATGGCTGATGTGTATGACTTTATTATACAGGATCTGAAAGACGCTATCGCGGTGCTTCCGGCAAGTCCCAAAACCGGCGGTGTATTACCGGGGAAAGCAAATGCAGCTGCTGCCAAACATGTATTGGCAAAGGTATATCTTACCAGGGCCGGATCTTCTGCAAAACAGGCGGATGATTATGTGAATGCTTACAACACCGCTACAGATTTAATAAATTCGAGTGCTTCTATAGGATTAAACTTATTACCGGATTTTGCCAAAATATTTGCCGAAGGTAATGAAGCCAATAATGAGGTGTTATGGACCGTGCAACATACTTCTGACATTGCTTTCAATGGCCCCAATAATAGTGGCGGCGCAGATAATGTTCTGAATCACATGTGGGTACCTCAATATGAAAAGCGACCCGGCATGATAAGGAGTATTGAATATGGCAGGCCTTATATTCGTTGCATACCCACTTTATGGTTAGTGGACACAGCATTTAAAGAAAGAGTAAATGATACCAGGTATAACAAGACCTTTCAAACAGTTTGGTATGCTAATAATCCTGATCCTGATGAAAAAGGATATCCGAAGTGGCCTTCTCCCTTACCTCCCGGCGCTCCTGCCGGTGCTGTAGCTGGCGAGGTTCAGTTTCATCTGGGTGACACAGCTATTTATATGCCGGGTTATGATGTTAGCGATGCACAGATAAAGGCGGCACCATACTTGTTGATTCCTCCACGCAAATACAGCAACACATTGTCTCCTACAATGTTTAAATATTTTGATACCAAAAGAGCAGACCTTAATTCACCATCTGTCAGGCCTGTTATTGTATATCGTTTGGCAGAGACATATCTCATTGCGGCTGAAGCAGCATTCATGAGCGGTAAGATAACCGAAGCGCTTCAATATGTGAATGCCGTTAGAGAAAGAGCCGCTTTCCCTACGGGTGATGCACAGGCAATGGATGTAACAGCATCAGATCTTTCCATTGATTTTTTTCTTGATGAGCGTGCAAGAGAATTATGTGGAGAAAATATGAGATGGTGGGACCTGGTAAGAACCGGAAAGTTATTGGAAAGGGTACGTTTGCATAATAAAGAAGCAGCGCCGAACATACAGGAAAAACATATTCTAAGGCCAATCCCTCAGTCGCAGATTGATAATACTACTACTGGAACGCCCTATCCCCAAAATCCGGGATGGGATTAAATTGTCGTTCCGGCTTAACGGATATATATGAGGAACCAAACGAAAGAATAGCTCTGGTTGACGCATGTTTCAACCAGAGTTATTCTTCTCTCTACGAGAAACGTTACGAAAAACGAGAAGTGAAAAGGAGATTTTTACATGGATATTTTAATACTTGTTTATTTATAATAAATCAGAAATCATGAGGAAAAGAAAGATAAACTTTCCGCTTATAATATTATGTGCCATCTTACGGTTCCTGCACTTTGCTGCCAGTGCGCAGCAGCTCAATTTGCCCAAACAAAATGACCGCTGGTCTATACGGCCGGGTGGTAGTATCGAGTGGAAAATTGATAACCGTATTCCTCATTTCGATCACATTGAAATGGACGGCGAAAAAGTGGCGCTCTGGATGCAATATGGCATAGATAGCAATGCAAAGCCAACTCTTTCAAGAACCCTTGTTTTTCCTACTTTCCGCTTACTACCGGTAAGAACGATCGCTCACATGATGTACAATGTGGAAGACAATGACCTGCCGCGTATTTTGATAAATGATAAGCTTTTTAGAAGTGGTGTATATAATGCCGCTGTAGAAAAAGGTATCCCGGAAAAAGTGACCCGTATTACGCAGCATGGAATTATGGATGTTTACAGTGAGATCGGTAAAGATGGATTGCAGTTGCACCGCACTTTTTTCCCGTCGATAGATAAACCGATGGCAATTGAGAAGCTGGTATTTACAAACCACACGAATAAGTCTTTGAAAATAGAAATGGAGTATCTGAGACGTGAAGTAAAACCCGCTGCGGAAAGAAGTACACCAGATCAGCACAGCTTTATTATTTCCACCAGTGGTGAAGGATTAAAAACGGTAGGGCCCGGTGATAGCGCGGTTTTCGGCATTACTTACCAGGCTGTGCGCGGAGGCGGGCAAAGCATTTCCGAAAACATCAACGATGAAGAACAAGCCCGGAAAAATCGCGTTAATCAATTTCTTTCAAAGCTAATTTTAGAAACGCCGAACACGATCCTGAATACCATGTTTGCTTTTGCTAAGATCAGGGGAACGGAAAGTATTTATAAAACGAAAGGCGGCTACATGCACGGCCCCGGTGGATTGCGCTATTATGCCGCGATCTGGGCAAATGATCAGGCAGAATATATCAATCCTTTTTTTGCATTTTTAGGAGATACGCTTGGCAACAAATCCGCGATGAATTCGTATCGCATGTTTGCCAAATACATGAATCCTGAATACAAGCCAATACCAAGTTCCATCATTGCAGAAGGCGACGCTACCTGGCATGGAGCGGGCGACAGGGGCGATATGGCGATGATTGCTTATGGTGCGGGAAGATATGCATTGGCATATGGCAATATAGATTCTGCCAAAATATTGATGCCGCTTATAGAATGGTGCCTGGAATATTGCAAACGGAAGCTAAATGCAGAAGGCGTGGTATGGAGCAATAAGGACGAGCTTGAAGGACGGTTTCCGTCAGGCAATGCCAATCTTAATACCAGTTGTTTGTATTACGATGCGCTGCGTTCTGCTGCTCTTTTGGGAAAGCAATTGGGCGAACCTTCTGCCAGGATCAGGGCTTATGAAAATGAAGCAAAGGTGTTAAGAGCCAACATTGAAAAATATTTTGGTGGCACGGTGGAAGGTTTTAAAACCTATCGCTATTATAAAGGAAATGATACGCTGCGTGCCTGGATCACTACTCCCTTGGTCATGGATATTTTTGACAGGAAGGAGGGAACGATCAATGCCCTGTTCTCGCCAAGGCTATGGACAGAAGATGGGTTGGCTTCACTTGCCGGCAATAAAACATTTTGGGATCGCTCTACTCTTTATGGATTGCGCGGCGTATTTGCCGCAGGCGAAACAGAAGAAGCCTTGCGATTTTTGAAATATTATTCCGAAAGAAGATTACTCGGCGAGCATGTCCCTTATGCGGTAGAAGCGTATCCCGAGGGTAATCAGCGCCATCTGTCCGCAGAAAGTGGATTGTATTGCAGAATATATACCGAAGGCATGTTCGGCATGCGTCCTACAGGTTTCAATTCATTTAACATTACTCCGCGTTTGCCAAAAGAATGGAACCAGATGGCGTTACGGAATATTTATGCTTTTCAGAATCAATTCGATCTGGAAATAACCAGGGTCGGTCAAAAGAAATTGAAGATCACCGTGATAAAAGGCAATCAAAAAAAATCGTACGTTATCAATGAAGGAGCAACGAAGGAAATAAAATTATGATCAAAAAATACTCTGACGTCGCGTGATATTACAGTAAACAAACAGATAAGTTGATTTTCTAATTTGGTGAATATGCTGAAAAAAATTGTGGTACTCATTCAGACTGCTCTTTGCGTCAATTTTATTACGATGGCGCAAAAAACGAAGGCGCCGGATTCGCACACAGAGGTAGTTGCAAAAAACAATGCGACTCAAATCGGGCGCATTACAAAAGATTCATTAATCGTTCTCACGGGAAGCACGTATTCATTTACCGTCGATACACCGGAGGACCAGGGATTGGTGTTAACCAAAACAAGCGTTGAACAATTGTTGCAGCAAATTACTTCAAAAGATGGAACCTTTCAGACGTATAGCATC
The DNA here is from genome assembly GCA_051954975.1 of Ginsengibacter sp. Taxonomy (GTDB): domain Bacteria; phylum Bacteroidota; class Bacteroidia; order Chitinophagales; family Chitinophagaceae; genus Ginsengibacter. The sequence goes on from JBQCHE010000011.1 coordinate 14,042, forward strand.
ACTGATAAAAATGCCGCTGAAAAGAAGGAGGGCGATCTTGAAACAGGCGATCATCTTGTAGTAACTGCGCACGATAAAAAGGCGAATAAAATTTATTACATTGCCACACAACCTATGGCAATTGGCGGTCAGCTTCGTTTGGAGAAAAACAAGATAACAGCTCATACGCCAAAAAATGTAACACTCTATTTTACCGCAGGACAAAGAAGTCCGGACGCAACTGTAAGGATTTATCTTCCGGAAGATATTTACGTAACCGGAGATAATACCACCGTGAACGTGATTGGCCGGGGCAACGTAAAACTGAAAGACTTGCCTACACAATCTATGGGACGGTTAGGCACCAACTATCCCTATAAGAAAGTGGGCAATTTTTCTTTATCGAAAAATCCATCCGGCGGTTCGGTTCTTTTATTGAAAAATCTTGACCTGAGACCGTCAAATGGAGCCGATCTGAAAATAGTGCTCCATAACGTTTCTCTCAAAAAAGCAGGTAATTATTTTTTTAAAGCGATCTATACGACTTCACAACCGCAAATACTTACCAGTCCTGGTCTTGGTGCCGAAACCGCCATCCTTACAGCAACCAATACGATTGTTGATTTTGACAGGATGTTGGATAAAAGCTTGTATTACAAAGAATCGCCCGATACTTATACTACTGTTCGTTTTAAATGGAGCGATGCCGGTTCTTCGAATATTCAACTGCTGCAATCGTCGGACAATGGTGTAAGCTGGAAATCTCCTTCAGCAAAAATAGATGCCAAAAATTCGCTTGCCACGATCTCAGGATTAGAGCGTAACAAGCTATACACTTTTAGACTCTTGGTGAAAGATGGTCTGCATAAAGGATATTCAAATACTGCGCGATTCTATTCGGGAAAAATGGATGTAAAAAATTTTGGAATCGACGGCGATGGCCAAGACGATAATACGGCGAAAATAAATGAAGCCATTGAGTACCTGAACAATCTCGGAGGTGGCACGCTTCTTTTTAGTAAGGGTACCTATAATGTGCGCACGATACATTTGAAAAACAATGTATATCTCTATGTAGATAAAGGGGCGACCATTAAAGCCATTAAAGGAAGTAATGCGCCGGAAGCTACCTGGTTTAGCGACAGGAAATATCGCTCAGGGCTTTCGCCAACAGATTCAGGGCCATATGATAATCCCGAAAACTGGCTGACCAAGCAGGATGTAGGCCATCATTATTTCAGAAATTGCATGTTCTTCGGCGAGCGACTGGATAATGTAAAAATAATCGGGAACGGCCTGATCACCGGCGATGGCAATTTGGTAACTAGTGATAAGGTAATGAATAATGCACCTGATAATAGGGCTGACAAGATGTTTGTGATAAAACTGTGCACCAATGTAGAGATTGGTGGTATTCCCCGCAAGGAAGATCTTTGGTATGACGAAAAAAAGGATGAGCCTTATTATATCAACAACGATGGTTCAAAAGATTTTGACACGGACAATATGCTGAAAATTGAACGTGCAGGACACTTTGCCTTGCTCGCCACAGGCACGGATTCGCTGAATGTGCACGATACTTATTTCGGCAAATACAATCAATCGAGCGTTCGCGATATTTATGATTTTATGGCTTGCAATTTTGTAAGGGTTATGAATATCTATTCGAGGGTAAGTTCTGATGATATCATAAAACCCGGATCTGATTGCTCTTTAGGATTCACACGACCTGCTAAAAATTATAAAGTTCGCAACGTTATTGGCGATACCAATTGCAATCTTTTCCAGATAGGGTCGGAAACGGCGGATGATATTATGGATATTCACGTGGATAATATTTATGTACTGGGCGCCAACAAAGCCGGCTTCTCTATTTCCACCAATGATGGGGCGCACATAAAAGACATTCATCTCAATTGCGGACATACGGGAAGTATTCACTCACGCTCTAAAATGTTGCGTACCACTGCGCCGTTTTTTATTTCTATTTCCAACCGCGGGCGCATCTTAGGAGCCAGTGTATCCCGTTTTAAATTTGATGAGGATGGCGTAAAACACAATGAGCTTTTGGTAACCAATGTGAACATTGGTTCCGTTGAAAATATTATTCTGAACGGCATCGACGTTTCAGAAGTGTATGGCGGCAGCTCGTATGGAAAGAAGGAAAGGTGGAAGCCTTACGATGGCACACAAAGGAAAGCAACAGCGATTGTAGCGGGTTATGCATTGCCTGAATCGTTAGTTGTGGAAGGTGGTTTGACTTTTAAATTGCCCAACGGCCAGCACACAGGCTATATTAAAAACATTGAATTTAATGATGTGCATTTTTTATACAAAGGTGGTAATCCCCTTAGCGACACAGCCGCTGCACCACCGGAGTTAGGCGTGGGGCAGTATAATGTTGCCAATCTTAAAATTCAACCATCGTACGGCCTTTGGGCGAGGCATGTGAAAGGGTTGACCATAAAGGATTGTAGCTTTAATTATGAAAAACGTGACAGCAGGTATCCACTGTTTCTGAACGACGTCTTAGGCGCGAAAATATCTTCTGTAAAAATGGTACTTGCCAGCGACAACCTAGCTGCAATAAAATTGAAAAACTCATCCGGCGTTTCCGTTGAGAAAGTGATTTACTATAATGATGTGTGGGGGCTTGCTCCAACTGAATTAACACGTACCAATACCGCTTCCCTTTATTCAAAATGAAAAAGAATTTTCTCAACTAAATGAAATGAATATTTGCAAAAAAGCTGGATCATTCTGTTCAAATTAGTATTGGGTTTTGACGTCAAAAGACCGTGTGCATAGACACAAAGCACTATTAATTGAATGCCTAGTGCTTATTATTTATTATTATTGGCTGCCTTAAAATTTTCCATAAACAATGGCTTTGCTTCTTTCGCTATTTAATGCCTTCTACAGTAAAGAAACAAATATGACAAATTCTTATTTTCTGATATACATGAATTGCTGATGAATCGAAGCACTGTTTTTTTACACTTTACCTGATTATTTTAGTTGAAAGGCAACTACTTTTTTTGCATTGAAAGTGGGCACATATAATATTTTTTTAGCCTTATCAAAGGCAAGGTCGGCAGTGTTCATCTTTTCATTGTGTGAATCCAGCAAAGTCTCAATATCGCGGGAAGCAGTAAGATAAAAGATATAGCCACTCCAGGCCGTAAGGATAAAGTCTCCATTGCCCACAGGCTCCACTCCATCGATACTCTGCGGCATCTCTGCTATTTTTTTAATGTTTTTGTTTTTATCTGCTTTTATAAAATGCCTTCCCTCCGCAATGTAAAGATTCTCACCAATCGCTTTCAATCCGTTAACGCCTTTCATACTATCCAGGTACAGTGTTGGTACATCTTTTTCTATCCTCCATATGCGTGACTGCCTTGAATCTGAAACATACACAATGCCCTTACTATCAACAGTAATATCATTCAGTCCGTTGGCATGTTCAATCGGTATTTTCTTTATTACTTTACCTTTCTTAATATCAATCACCACAACTTCTGAGATATCCGCCGCGTACATATTGTTCCCAAATCTTCCAAGCCCCTTTGGTGCGTTCAATCCTGTAATCCAGGTAGAATCAAAATGCTTCCCATCAATGCTCAGTTTGCCGATTCCGCCTATTCCATCAGAAACCCAGCCACCGCCGTTGATCAACGAAACGTACAAAATATGATTGCCAAAATCCGGCAATATGGATTCAGGAATTGGAATGATGGTATCGGTTTCCCAAATCTTGTCTAATGAATGGATTTGAGCTTTAGCTGTAATAACGGATCCCAACAGAAGAACAAAAATAATTTCTTTCATATCCTATATTTTTATAAATATTCAAGTAATCGTTTGATCTGATTCGATTGTTTTCTGAAAATGCTTTTTGACTTCATTTATAAAATGATCGGGCAAATTGTTGCGAGTAAGTTGTTCGATATTGCAGGCAATTTAATAGTTGTTGAATATTATAGTAGACCTTATGCAAAGAGAGGCATTTAAAAAGAAAAATATAACGTGACTTTTGGCTATACAATAAACAATTTTAGCAAGACTGTAATTTCCAACCTTTTAATTTTTTAAAAGGTCATGGAAGGATAATGCTAATATAGTTGAATGGAAAGGCAATAGTGTGGTGCGTAAGGCCGGTATTATATTCTTAATTTGTATCCTAATGAATTCAAAGCATATTACCCAATTGTAGAGTTTTCCTTATGAAAAATAATCGAAACTACAGAATGCCTATTATTTTGGTTACTTCGCTATTCTTTTTATGGGGCCTTGCTTATGGCCTTCTTGATGTATTGAATAAACATTTTCAGGAAACGCTTAACATTACCAAATTGCGATCTACCCTTCTTCAGGCTGCTTATTTCGGCGCTTATTTTTTAATTGCACTACCCGCCGGATATTTCATGCAAAAAGCAGGTTATAAGAAAGGAATTATTACCGGATTATTATTGTATGCGCTTGGTGCCTTACTTTTTTATCCTTCCGCACAAAATGAAAATTTTTCTTTTTTCCTTCTTGCATTGTTTATCCTGGCAAGCGGCTTAACCTTTCTGGAAACTGCTGCGAATCCATATATTACCGTACTTGGTGAACCGGAAACTTCGGAGTTTCGATTGAATCTTGCACAGAGCTTTAATGGAGTCGGATCTTTTTTAGGACCCATTATAGGTGGTGCATTATTTTTCAATAGCCAAGTTGCTATAGATAGTACGTCAGAATTAGATTCCGTTAAATATGTATATCTCGCCATCGCACTGGTTGTCTTATTGGTGGCTCTTTTGTTTTTTAAAACACCGATGCCTGAAGTGAAAGAAGAAGAACTGGTAATAGATGTGAAGGATCATTCTGGCAAAAGATTATTTGGACATACACATTTTGTTTGGGCAATAATTACTCAGTTTTTTTATGTTGCCGCACAGGTGGGGATAGCAGCATTATTCATTAATTACTGCACGGAAAAAAATATAGGGATTGACAATGCACGGGCTGCTTTTTTACTTTCAGGCAGCCTTGTATTGTTTACAGTCGGAAGGTTTGCAGGAACCGCGCTGATGAAAGTGATAGCGCCCCATAAACTACTGGCGTGGTATGCGCTTATCAATGTAGGTCTGTGTTTGGTCGTGGTTATGGTACCAGGTGTGATATCCGTTTATTCTTTGATGGCTATTTTCTTTTTTGAATCTATTATGTTTCCAACGATTTTCGCTTTAGGCATCAAAAACCTTGGAATTTATACAAAGAAAGGTGCCTCATACATTATCATGTCAGTTGTTGGCGGCGCACTGGTACCTTTGGTTATGGGCGCGTTGGCTCAATCTCATTCGACTGCTTTTTCATATATAGTCCCATTGATCTGTTTCGTATTTGTGTTTGTATTTGCGGTCTATGGCTATAAAATAAAAACCCGTTCATGAAAAGACATTCCACGGAGAACGTAACTGATGAAATATACAATTTTGAGCTAAAAATTTTTAATGAGTATGATTAGAGAAACAATGCGCATCCCGTACTTAAAAATTCATCCGACTGATAATGTGTTAGTGGCGTTGCAGGATATGCCTGCCGGAACCTCTTTTTCATTAGAAGGAAATCAGGTTATACTGCAACAAAATATTGCGGCAAAACATAAGTTTTTTGTGAACGACATGCAGGCGGGTGAAAGCGTAGTTATGTATGGCAAGCTGGTAGGCAAAGTGCAATGCGCGATTAGTAAAGGGGAAATAATGACAACTGCAAATACCAAACATGCAGCGGACTCATATTCTTATAAAGGATTTTTGCACGATTGGGAGGCGCCTGATGTTTCTAAATTTGTCAATCGCACTTTTAATGGATACAGACGCAATGATGGAAGGGTGGGCACAGCTAATTACTGGTTATTCATTCCACTTGTCTTTTGTGAAAACAGGAATTTGGATGTGATCAGAGAGGCCCTGCAAAAAGAATTAGGATATACGGGCTCAGATAAATATAATCGATTTACAAGAGAATTATTACAAGCATATCTGCAAGGAGAAAACCTTTCCGATATTAATATAAGTAATTTTCCCGGTGTTAGGAACCGGTTCTTTAAAAATATCGATGGAATTAAATTTCTAAATCACACAGGCGGATGTGGGGGTACCCGCCAGGATGCGGCGACATTGAGTTCACTCCTCGCCGCTTACGCGGATCATCCAAATGTTGGAGGCGTTACTGTTTTGAGTTTAGGATGTCAACATTTACAGGTAAAGTATTTTTTGGACGAACTAAAGAAGCGCAATCCTTCATTTGCCAGGCCCATTTACGTTTTTGAACAACAAAAGTCAAAGAGTGAAGAACAATTGATTTGCGATGCTATTAGAAAAACTTTTATAGGTTTAACAGAAATAAATAAAACAGAAAGGGAGTCATGTCCTTTAAGCGCATTGTCCATTGGGGTAAAATGTGGGGGCAGCGATGGTTTCAGTGGTATTTCTGCAAACCCTTCCGTAGGCTATGCTTCTGATCTTTTGGTGGCACTTGGTGGCAAAGTGCTACTTGCGGAGTTTCCTGAATTATGCGGCGCTGAACAGGACATTCTTGACCGATGCGTAAACGGAGAAAACGCTAAAAAATTTATTCACTTAATGGAGTCTTATAATGACCTGGCGAAAAAACTTGGGTCCGGTTTTCATATGAATCCATCTCCCGGAAACATAAAAGATGGGCTGATAACGGATGCTATGAAATCAGCAGGCGCTGCTAAGAAAGGCGGCACATCCCCGGTTACGGCAGTACTCGATTATACAGAGCCGGCGGTAAAAGCTGGTTTGAACTTAGTGTGTACGCCCGGTAATGATGTGGAAGCCACCACTGGACAAGCTGCATCTGGCGCTACGTTAATCTTGTTTACGACAGGTCTGGGAACACCTACTGGTAACCCCTTATCACAAACGATAAAAATTTCTACAAATTCCAAACTTGCCGAAAGGATGAACGATATTATTGACATTGACACCGGAGGTATTATTAATGGTGAGAAAACCATAGCTCAAATGGGTGAAGAAATATTGGAATACTGTATTAAAACAGCCAGCGGGGAGGTAGTTCCTAAAGCTGTCTTACTTGGACAGGACGATTTTATTCCATGGAAACGGGGCGTTTCACTCTGAGCGTTTTGATTAAACTAAGAAATTATACAGAAAATTATGTTTCGTTTAGATGAAAAAACAGCCGTAGTTACCGGCAGTGGTAGTGGTATTGGAAAAGCTGTAGCTCTGTTATTTGCAAAACAAGGAGCGCAGGTACATCTTATAGATAGGAATGAAGAAGCATGTAACGCAACCGTCAAAGAGATAGAAGAGGCAAATGGAAAAGCGTTTACGCATGTCTGTGATGTTACAATTCAGCAGCAGGTAAAAGATGTTTTTAATGAAATTGGTAAGGTGGATATTGTGGTAAACAGCGCCGGCGTATCACACATCGGAAACCTGGAAAGCACCACAGAAAGCGACTTCGACAGGGTATATAGTGTCAATGTGAAAGGTGTTTATAATTGTTTGCTGGCAGCGGTCTCCATTATGAATAAAAATAAAAGTGGTGTGATACTGAACCTCGCTTCTATTGCAAATAATGTAGGCTTGCAGGATCGGTTTGCATATTCCATGAGCAAAGGCGCCGTGTATGCCATGACGCTGTCGGTTGCGAGAGATTATATTGATAAAGGCATCCGGTGTAATTGTATTTCTCCCGCTCGGGTGCATACTCCGTTTGTGGATGATTTTATTAAAAGAAACTATCCTGGCAAAGAAGATAAAATGTTTGAGAAATTATCGAAGAGCCAGCCGATTGGCAGAATGGCCAAACCTGAAGAAATTGCCGCGCTCATTTTATATCTGTGTTCCGACGAGGCGTCTTTTGTTACTGGTTGCGATTATCCGATAGATGGAGGCTTTATTACATTAAATAATTAACTCCGTATTTATAAATAGTAAAACAATAATAAAAGAATATAATATGAAATTGATCCGCTTTGGTGAAATCAACAAAGAAAAAACCGGAATTATTATTAACGATGATTATTATGATACTTCCTCGTTTGGAGAAGATTATAATGAACATTTTTTTGAAACAGACGGGGTAGACCGCTTACAAAAATTTGTTGAATTTAATAACCAGGAACTTCCCAAAGTTTCGAAACACATGCGTTTAGGCAGCCCTGTGGCCAGGCCATCAAAAATTATTTGTATAGGACTAAACTATGCAGATCATGCGAGGGAAACCAACGCAGCTATTCCGACAGAACCGATTATTTTTTTCAAATCGACGACTTCACTTACAGGCCCCTTTGATGATGTAGTGATTCCTAAAAACTCTACAAAATCTGATTGGGAAGTAGAGCTGGCGGTGGTCATCAGTAAAAAAGCTTCGTATGTGGAAGAGGCTGATGCATTAAATTATGTTGCCGGTTATTGTTTGCATAACGACCTTAGTGAACGAGAATTTCAATTGGAAAGAGGTGGCCAATGGGTGAAAGGAAAAAGCTGCAACACCTTTGCTCCGCTTGGTCCAATCCTGGCTACACCGGATGAAATTGCTGATGTAAATAATTTGCATCTATGGCTTACTGTCAATGGTAAAACAATGCAGGACAGCAACACTGCTAATTTTATTTTCAAAGTGCCTTACTTAATTAGTTATATCAGCCGGTTCATGACTTTGTTGCCGGGCGATGTAATTTCCACAGGAACCCCTCCCGGTGTCGGCTTAGGAATGAAGCCACCTGTATATTTAAAAGAAGGGGATGTAATGGAATTGGGCATTGATGGATTGGGTATTTCAAAGCAAAAAGTGATAGGCTATTCAGGAGTTTAGATAATAGTTTATAAAGTAGTTTAGATAATGTTTAAACAGTTTAGATGGTTTAGGCAGTTCGTTGAAGAAAGAAATCTAAAATCGTAAATCTAAAATCCAAAAATCAATATGGATTTTCAATTAAGAGATAAGGTAATTATAGTAACCGGTGGCGCCAAAGGAATTGGCGAAGGCATTGTAAAGGTATTGGCTGCAGAAGGCGCCATTCCTGTGATAGTGGGAAGAAATGCAAAAGACAACCAGAAACTGGCTACAGAATTATCGTCTGCTAAAGCAGAAGTTTTCCATGTCGTGGCGGAATTAAACAATCCGCAGGAAAGCGAAAAAGCAATACAAAAAATTATAGAAAAATATGGGCGCATCGATGGGCTGGTAAATAATGCCGGCCAAAACGACGGAGTGGGATTACGGAATGGAAATTATGAGAAGTTTATAGAAAGCCTTCACAAAAGTTTAATTCATTATTATTTGATGGCGCATTTTGCATTGCCCGAATTGATAAAAAGCAAAGGCTCCGTTGTAAATATTACTTCTAAAACCGCAGAAACCGGGCAAGGCAACACCTCTGGTTATGCTGCGGCCAATGGTGGCCGTAATGCTCTTACAAGGGAATGGGCGGTAGAGCTATTAGAATATGGAATTCGGGTGAATGCTATAGTAGTGGCAGAATCGTGGACGCCTCAATATGCAAAATGGATTCAGACATTGCCGAACGCTGAAGAAAAATTAAAAGAAATTACCTCAAGAATTCCTTTGGGGAAACGTATGACCACTACAGAGGAAATCGCTAACATGACGGCTTTTCTTTTGTCAGAAAAATCAAACCACACGACAGGGCAACTGATTCATGTGGATGGCGGCTATGTCCATTTGGACCGGGCTTTATAAATTTTCTTTTTCTAAGAAACCTTTGCCGATTATTACAAACTATCCCTGCTTTTTTCGCTACAAACTTTACGGAAGCCAAAATTTTTAATAACAAGGAATTGATAGTTCAATAATAAGGAGTTGTATCCCCCAAAGTAATCTTCATAAATCCTTTCGGTCTAATTTATGACGTATTAAATTATTTTAACCAGAAAATTTTATTAGAAATCCATCCTATGAAGACTGCGAAAATTTTATATTTATTATGACGAAAAGTTTTATTCTATTAATGATTTTATGGCAACGTTTGCACAAATATTTAACGAAATTAATGGTGAAAAATTTATTTTTATAAAACTGCTATTTAAAATCATTTTCTATAAAAATCATTTGTTATGAGACCTCAATTGCTTAAAGTATCGAAATCTCCAGATTGTTCATTTAGTGTACGACAGGACCTCGTGCCGCACATTAACAACCGGTGGCATTATCACGCCGAAATAGAACTCATCCATTTTAAGAAAGGAGGAGGAACACAGTTCATTGGCGACAGTATTAAAAGGTTTAAGGCAGGCGATGTGGTGTTAGTTGGTCCAAATCTGCCTCACTACTGGAGGTTTGATGATTCATTTTTTGAAGAAGAAACCCCGTCTCAGGCAGACGTGCGGGTGGCGCATTTCAATGAAAATTTTCTGGGCGAACCATTCCTGCAATTGCCTGAAAACAATAACATCAAAACTGTGCTGGAAAAATCCAAGAGAGGCCTCCAGGTGACAGGGCCGTCCAGGCAAATAGTAGCCGACCTGTTAGAACAATTATTGGTACAAGAAGGCACTCAAAGAATAATCCTGATGATAGAAGCATTGGCTGCGGTAGCAGGCTCCAAACAAGCAACAATGCTTTCGTCCATGGGTTTCAGGCCTGATAATGTGGATATAGAAAGCGAACGCATCAATGCTATTTACGAGTATTCTATAAAAAACTTCCGGCGTAAAATTCAGTTGGAAGAAATTGCTGAAGTGGCCAACATCAGTCCAAACTCGTTTTGCCGTTATTTCAAATCAAGAACCAGGAAAACATATTCACAGTTTTTGATCGAACTGCGGGTAGGTCATGCATGTAAATTGCTGATTGAAAATAATCATTGTTTAAAGCGGTTGTGTTACGAAAGCGGATTTAATAATTTTACCAGTTTTCATAAATATTTCAAAACCATTACCGGCAAAAGCCCTCTGATTTATCAAAAAGAGTTTATGGCTTAATCGCTCAGGTTTTTTTAAACCGCAACTAATAAATAACAGATTTGTTATTTCACTTTATTTTTTTATTCCAGCGGATGGAACTGACACCCTTTTACTTATTACAAAAGCCACAGATGAATGAAGTCATTTTGCACTCTTGGTTTAATGCTCTGCTTTCTTTATACCGCTGCGCAAAATAAACAGCAGCAAATTATTATCGCATCTGAAAACACCACAATGGTACTGTCAATAGATAATAATCAAAGGCTGCTGCAATCCTATTTCGGAAAGAGATTGAACGATGTGGGGGATTATAAAAACCTGCGCGGTGGCAGGGAGGCGTACCTTACTGCCGGGATGGAAAATCAGTTTGAACCGGCCATCAGGATAGTGCACGCGGACGGAAACCCTTCACTAGACTTGCGATATGTTTCGCATTCCACTGGCAAAACCGATGATGATGTAAGCACCACCAGCATTGTTTTAAAAGACCCGGTTTACCCCGTGGAAGTAATTCTTCATTACAAAGTTTATTCTAAGGAAGATGTTTTTAAAACCTGGACAGAAATTAAACAGAATGAAAAAAAGCCGGTGCTGCTTACCAAATACGCATCCTCGGTTCTTCACTTCAATGCTGATACATACTGGCTTACCCAGTTTCACGGCGACTGGGCAAGAGAAATGCAAATGGTGGAAGAGAAGCTTACCAATGGCATCAAAACCATTGAAAGTAAATTAGGCACGCGCACTAATTTTTATCAAACGCAGGCTTTTTTTGTTTCTTTAAACAAGCCTTCTACAGAGACCAATGGCGATGTAATTGCCGGAACACTGGCCTGGACGGGGAATTATGAATACACATTTGAGGTGGACCAGCGTAATGGCCTTCGTGTTATTTCAGGCATCAACCCGTACGCTTCTGAATATTCTTTAAAACCCGGCGAAACATTTGCGACGCCGGAGTTCATTTTCACCTATTCTTCTGAGGGCAAAGGAGAAGCAAGCCGCAATCTGCATCGCTGGGCGCGCAAGTATGGCGTGCTGGATGGCAGGGCCCCACGCATGACATTGTTGAATAATTGGGAAGCTACACATACCAATTTTAACGAAGAAAGATTGACAGAGCTTTTTGGGGAAGCCAAAAGGTTAGGCGTGGATTTGTTCCTGTTGGATGATGGATGGTTTGGTAATAAATTCCCGCGTAACGATGATAAAGCAGGCCTTGGAGATTGGCAGCCGGACAACAGCAAATTACCGCATGGCGTTGGCTATTTAGTGAAAGAAGCACAAAAGCAGGGTGTAAAATTCGGCATCTGGCTGGAGCCCGAAATGGTAAATCCCAAAAGTGAATTGTATCAAAACCATCCGGATTGGATTTTAAAGCTTCCTAACCGGGTTGAAGATTTACAACGCAATCAACTGGTACTCGATCTGACCAATCCGAAAGTGCAGGACTTTGTTTTTTCTGTGGTGGACAACCTGATGACCAAAAGCCCCGGCCTTGCTTTTATTAAGTGGGATTGCAACCGCAGCATGACCAACGCGTACTCAGTTTATCTTGGGTTAAATCAATCACGTCTTTATATTGATTACACCAGGGGCCTGTATAAAATAATGGAGCGCCTTCGTGCCAAGTATCCGCATTTGCCCATAATGTTATGTTCAGGAGGAGGTGGGCGGACAGATTATGGTGCGTTGAAATACTTTACAGAGTTCTGGCCAAGTGATAATACCAACCCGATCGATCGCATTTATATCCAGTGGGGGTATTCTTATTTTTTTCCTGCCAATACGATTTCTGCTCATGTGACCAACATGGGCAAACAGTCCCTGAAGTTCAGGACAGATGTAGCAATGATGGACAAGTTAGGTTACGATATAAGAGTAAATAATTTCGCTCCAGAGGAACTTCGGTTTAGTGAGGATGCTGTAAAAACGTACAAAAGAATAAGTGACGTTATTTGGTTTGGCGACTTGTACCGACTTGAATCTCCTTATGAATCAAACCGAGCAATAGTAATGTATGTAAAGGATGATAAAAGCAGGGCTATTCTTTTCAATTATCATTTGAATACAACGAGAAAAGATATTTTTAACCGTGTACTGTTACAAGGATTGGATGAACAAAAGAATTATCGTATCGAAGAAATCAATCTTTTTCCCGGTACTCGATCCGCGCAGCCTGCCAACGATAAAATGTTTACAGGAAATTATCTTATGACCGTAGGACTGAATCTAAGTCCTGGCAAAGTAAACCCACAAACAAGTAATATTTATGAAATTACAGAAGAATAATAAAATAAAACGGATGGCTTGGTTTGACAAGTCTGTCTATATTCATTTACAACGTGTAAACAACCTAAGTGGTTATAAACAACAATCTTTTTAATAGTATACAGAGGAGGCAATCTCTGTAGCGTTTTTAAAATTATTATTTAAATCCAATAGTCAAAAATCAAATGAAAATAATTTTTCTAATTATTTGTTGCTTTACTGCAACGTGTGCTATAGCGCAACAAAACAGCATTTACAAAAAAGGCTGGATTGATTTCAATAAAAACAATGTAAAAGATGTATTCGAAGATCCTACCCAGCCAGTGGATAAAAGAGTGGAGGATCTGCTTGCGCAAATGACCATGGACGAAAAGACCTGCCAGATGGCCACTTTATATGGTTACGGTCGGGTATTGAAAGACGAACTGCCTACCCCCGAATGGAAAAACCAGGTATGGAAAGATGGTATTGCCAATATAGATGAAGACCTCAGCAGCCAGAAAGTGAAAACCCAATATTCTTTTCCTTTTAGTAAACATGCAGAGGCTATCAATGCCATTCAAAAGTGGTTTATTGAAGAAACTCGGCTCGGCATACCGGTTGACTTTACGAATGAAGGTATTCACGGGCTGGCTCATGACAGGGCTACCCCTTTGCCGGCGCCCATTTCGATAGGCGCCACCTGGGATAAATCATTGGTAAGGCAGGCCGGAGAAACTGTAGGAAGAGAAGCCAAAGCGCTTGGTTATACCAACATATATGTTCCTATTTTGGATCCTGCCCGCGATCCGCGGTGGGGCAGGGTAGTGGAGTGCTATGGTGAAGATCCTTTTTTAATAGCTGAATTGGGAAAGCAAATGAGCCTCGGCGTTCAAAGCCAGGGCGTGGCTTCTACCTTAAAACACTTCGCAGTATATAGTATTCCCAAGGGAGGCCGCGATGGCAACGCCAGAACTGATCCGCATGTGGCGCCGCGTGAGATGCACGAAATATTTTTATATCCTTTTAAAAGGGTAATACAGGAAGCGCATCCGCTTGGTGTGATGAGTAGTTACAACGATTGGGATGGTGAGCCGATAACAGGAAGCCATTATTTTCTTACTGAATTATTAAGACAAAAATTTGGCTTTAACGGTTATGTCGTTTCCGATAGTAAGGCGGTGGAATTTCTTGCGGAAAAGCATCATGTAGCTAAAGATTTTAAAGATGCCACCAGGCAGGCTGTAGAAGCCGGGTTAAATGTTTGGACCAATTTCAGAATGCCCGAAGTTTATATCAATAATGTACGTGAATTGGTAAAAGAAGGAAATCTATCGGAAGCTACCATCAACGCGAGAGTACGCGATGTATTGAGGGTGAAGTTTATGCTGGGATTGTTTGATACACCGTATGTTTCTGATACAAAAAATGCAGATAAAATAGTGCATACTGCAAAAGATGATTTAATGGAATTACAATTGAACAGGGAATCATTAGTGTTGCTAAAGAACGAAAATGGATTATTGCCATTAAACAAAAATCATTTCAGGAATATTTTGGTAACGGGACCGTTGGCTGCAAATGCCAGCTATGCGGTAAGCCGGTATGGTCCGAACAATAATCCTTTAACCACTGTGCTGGATGGGATCAAGGCCCATGCAGGCGCTACTGCAAATGTTGTTTATGAAAAAGGATGTAATGTGGTAAATCTCGGTTGGCCTGAAACAGAAATCATTCCGGCACCGCTGAGCGATGAAGAAAAAAGCAGCATTGAAAAAGCGGTCGCTGCTGCTAAAAATATGGACGTAATTATTGCAGTGTTGGGAGAAAATGAAAAAACGGTGGGCGAAAGTTTATCAAGAACATCTCTTGATTTGCCTGGAAGGCAGCAGCAATTACTGGAAGCGTTATATGCCACAGGAAAGCCGGTAGTATTGGTTCTGATAACCGGCCAGCCACTCACTATTAATTGGGCAGACCGTTTTATACCTGCCATCCTGCAAGCCGGTTTTCCCGGCCCTTCGGGTGGGAAAGCTATAGCAGAAGCTATTTTCGGCGATTATACTCCCGGTGGAAAGCTTTCAATGACCTGGCCAAAGAGCACCGGCCAGATAGAATTTAATTTCCCTTTTAAACCTGGTTCCCAGGCCAGCCAGTCGCTCACTGAAGATCCCAATGGTTACGGCAAAACGAGTGTAAACGGGCCTTTGTATCCCTTTGGTTTTGGATTAAGCTATACCACATTTGAGTACAGTAATCTTGTAGTAACACCTGAGATACAAAATGCTCAAGGCGATATCGGAATATCATTCGACATAAAAAATACAGGAAAGGTTAAGGGAGACGCAGTAACTCAACTATACGTAAAGGATCTGTTAAGCAGTGTAACCACCTATAACTCTCAATTAAGGGGATTTGAACGTGTCACCCTACAACCAGGCGAAAAGAAGAAAATTCGATTTACGCTTCATCCAGACGCACTGGCATTGCTGGATAAGAATATGAAATGGACAGTTGAGCCCGGCCAATTTAAAGTGATGATTGGCAATTCATCAGTGGATATTAAGCTATCAAAAATATTTACTATTCAATAATCCTGCCGGAAGGATATTCTATACTTTTCTTTGAGTTGGGCTCACCGGATGTTTATGTATTAAAAGGGTTTAATATAAGAGAATCTACTGCAGATAAACAACAATCTTTATTTTATAAGTACAGAAGGAAAGGAAGATTACCTGCTAATTATTGCGTTAAGAAAATGATAAGATAGCTTATTACAAAGGTAATAATTGGAAAGCATCCTTAAAAAAGCCTTACTACTTTGCAATTAGAAAATTTGAGGTATTTCTATTCTATCCGAAAGGACTTAAAAAAATAAATCCTAAGGTTTCATATTTTATAAAAAAATACAATGATCGCTAAATGAAAAAAAGATCTGTTTATTGTTGTACTTGGTTAAAAAGAATCTCCTTACTCCTCGTTATATTCTTTCTTTTCAGTAACGCGGGGTTTTCCCAAAGAACAATCAAAGGCAAAGTCACCGGCCCGGACGGCAATGGCATTGAAGGAGCCACTGTCAACGTCAAGGGAACACAAACCAGCACCGTAACGAATATAACGGGAGACTATTCAATTAAAGTTCCCGTTTCAAACTCAGTGCTGGTTTTCAGCTTTGTAGGTTTTACAACCAAGGAAGAAAAAGTAGGAGATAGAACGACCATTTCTCCAACGTTAATCATCAGTGCTTCAGATCTGGATCAGGTCATTGTTATTGGGTACGGAACGCAAAAGAAGAGGGATATTACCGGAGCTATTAGCTCAATCACTGCAAGATCTATTGAAGAAAAGCAGCCTGTATCAATCTTTGACGCTATTCAAGGGGCTGCACCTGGCGTTCGGGTAATGAGCACTTCGGGAGCCCCGGGTGAAGAAGCTGGCATTACCATCCGCGGATTATCTACACTATCAGATGAAGGGGTAAAACCATTGTATATCGTAGATGGTGTTCCAATGGATAATATAAGTACAATTAATCCAAACGATATCCAATCTATTGAAATTCTGAAAGACGCAGCATCTGCTGCGATTTATGGTTCGCGATCAGCAAACGGGGTAATTCTGGTTACGACAAAAGAAGGTTCCTCAGGAAAGCCGCAGATTACACTAGGTTATTTGCGAAGTTACAGTACCTTATCAAACAGAATCTCTCAGGCGAACCGCCTGGAAAGGGAAATGTATGACCAGAGATCTAAACTGGGATTGGATCCACATAGGAATGATTCTACTTCATTTTCAAAAAATACTGATAATGATTATCAGGCACTGATAACACAAACAGCAGTTCGCGACCAGGTGGATTTGGGCATAATGGGAGGCAATAAAACATTGAATTATTTTAGCAGCCTGCAGTATTTGGATGAAACTGGTATTGTGATAACAAGCTACAATAAAAGATTTTCACTTCGTACTAATGTGGAATACAATCCATCCAGTAAATTCAAAATGTCAACGCATTTGAATTTTAGTTACCAAACCAAAAATAATATAAATGAAGGAAATGTGATCCAACAATCTTTGCAAAGACCACCAGGTATGGCTCTGTTTTTTCCGGATGGTGAATATATTTATTTCAATGGGGGCCGTCGAAACCCTCTGGCGGAAGCGCACTTGCGTAGCAATATTTCAAAAATTTACAAAGGTGTTTTATACCAGGGGTTTGATTATAAACCATTTTCGGATCTTACCCTGCATGCAGATGCTTCTGCAGACATTCAATTAAACAGAATCACTTCATTTGCATCTAAATTCCTTAGCAGCAGTAATCCTCCTATCAGTTCTGGTGGAGACGAAACCCAAGTCCCGATTAGATTGCAAGGCAATCTGCTTGCCTCCTATCAAAAAAAGTTTAACGGCGGTCATAATCTAACTGCAATGGCAGGAATGAATGTTGAAAAAAACAGGATTGATGAGGCAAATATTGAAGGAACTTTTTTTGTAACAGAAGCAGTTCAAACTTTGAATGCAGCTGGTCAATATGATCTCAGCGATTTGTATTCCCAGGCAAGCGCCTCGTCTCTGGTCGGATTTTATAGCAGATTGGGATATGACTATAAAGGTAAATACTTGGTAAATGCGACTATCAGAAGAGATGGCTCTTCTGTGTTTGGGGCAACCAACCGTTGGGGTAACTTTCCTTCTGTTTCGGTTGGATGGAGAATCAGCGATGAAAAGTTTATGGACCGGTTCAAAGGAGTATTGACAGATGCAAAAGTGCGCGCCAGTTGGGGCACTACAGGCAACCAGGGAATTGGAGATTATGATGCAGCACAGCAATTCGTATTTGGATCCTATTTTTATAACGGTGTCAGTGGAGTAAGAACAAATTCGAGGATGGGCAACGGGGCTCTTAAATGGGAACAAACTATTCAAACTGATTTAGGACTTGACCTGACTTTTCTTGGCGGAAGAATAAGCTTTACGGGTGATTATTACAAAAAAGTTACTTCTGATCTTTTATATGATGATCCTCTTCCATATGAAATAGGCTTTTCAAAAGCCCGTGTCAACAGAGGGGGCATTCAAAATGTTGGGGTAGAACTGATGCTTACTGCATATCCCATCCGCACTAAAGATTTTTCCTGGCAGTCTTCCGTAAACTGGGCAACAGTAAAAAATACCATTACCAGTCTGCCAACGGACTATATTGATGATATATGGAGTGTGGAACAAGGAAAGGAAGCTGGTAATTTCTTCGGCTACAAATACCTGGGAATTTATCAATACGACCAGTCTAATGCCTACTCTGAAGATTATTCAGTAAGGCTGATTCCTCAATTTCAAAAAGACGCTCAAGGGAATGTAATTATTGAAAAGAATATGCAGCCGATATTATTAGGATATACTACTCCGGACGGAAAACCCTATACCGGGGTAGTGCAACAGCTCACTACAAATGGTGTTGTTTCACAGGGTGGGGATGTTATCTGGCAAAATCTGCCTGATGCAAAAGGAGTTTATAATGGGGATATTGGTAATGAAGACAGACAGTTTCTGGGCCATGGACAACCGCGGTGGAGCATGGGATGGAGTAATTATTTTACTTACAAGCAATTTTCTCTCTCTTTTAATTTTTATGGAAACTTCGGAAACAGTATTTACAATCAAAACCGGAGGAATTTAGCTTCATTCTCTAACAGTAATACAACACCTGATTCTTATTTCATCCAGAATATGTGGAAGTATCCGGGCCAAATAACCGATACCTATCGTGGAGGTGATAAAAAGGCGGATAATATGAGAAGAGGGGGCAGTCAATATCTTGAAGATGGCTCATTCGTACGATTACAGAGCGTACGTTTTGGTTATAAACTTCCTGAAAAACTGAGTAATAAAGTAGCAATGAAAGTTCTCAATGTTTATATCTATGGAAACAATCTTTTAACATGGACAGATTATACAGGCTTTGATCCGGAAGTGGCCCAAAATAGTGTGCTGAAACCGGGAGATGATACGGGAAGGTATCCCAGGAAGCGTGAAGTAGGATTAGGATTAAATATAACATTTTAATTAAAACAAATTATGAAAAAAATAAAATTAATTGTCTTTCTGGGATGCTTGATTAGTTTGACCGCTACTATGATAGGTTGCAAAAAGTTTCTTAAACAAGATCCTATATCTACAGTACCACCAGGGAAGTTCTGGAAAGATAAGAATGATGCATCCACCTGGATGGCAGGGGTTTATAATTCATTGCAAACAACGTTGAGTACCGCCTTTTTCGATTGGGGCGAGGTAAGGTCAGACAATGTTAGAGTAGGAGGTACAGGAAACGCTCAGCTAACCATGATTTCAAACACACTATCAGCAAATGACGGAGATATAAATGGAATCACTAATTGGACAAATCTCTATACCACCATTTCACTTTGTAATTATGGAATAAAGTATTTCCCTGCAATGATTGCTCAAAATGTCGATGGGGGTGCTACTACTTATAAGGATGATCTTGGGCAATGTTATGCACTCCGTGCTCTATTGTATTTTTATGGTCTGCGGGTGTGGGGCAGAATGCCTCTGCATACGTCGCCTGTTGAAGATTTGAGTCAGCAAATTGAGCTGCCCCGTTCCAGCATCGACGAGGTAAGAAAACAAATTATGAGTGACATAGATTCCTCACTCCTGACCATCTTAAGTGTTTCCACGCAAAAATACTATATACAAAAGGCGGCGGTATATGCCTTGCAAACCGATGTGGCCATGTGGTTCCAGGATTATAATTTGGCGTTGACGGCATCAGAGAATTGCATTAAGGAAAGCAAGTGCAAACTGGTAAATAATATCGCTGAATGGAAAAATATTTTCGTAGATCCTATGAACTCTACTGAAACCATATTCAATCTTTACTGGTCCAGTGAGGAGAGAGGCGGAGGCGTAGGCGTCTGCCAGAAAGTGGGATCTAGTTCCAATACGAATCAGTATGAAGTGAGGACACCCATATGGCAGGAGTTACGGGATCGCGTAGACCCTGTAACAGGAGCATCCAGTGATGGGCGCTATTGGGCGCTATTTGATACTGTTACTTACATTACCCCAGATATATATGATGCTGCGGTTACGCAGTTAGGAAAATATTCTCCCTGGAAAGGTGCTCCGGGTGCAGGATTTATATTTGAGGGGAACAGCGATTGCAGCGTGAAAATTCCAATATATCGTTTTGCTGATGTTCTTCTTTTGAGAGCGGAGGCTCTTGCGAATGTGGCAAGGTACCAGGAAGCCCTTGACATTGTAAACAGCATTAGAAAAAGAGTTGGATATAATGTAGAAGCAAAGTTAAGTGATTATTCGGGGGACCTTACGACAGAAATAGAACGTACAGTTCTCGATGAACGGCAGATTGAGTTGATTGGTGAAGGCAAGCGATGGTTTGATCTCTGCCGGATTGGGAAGATTTACGATTATTCCGACGATGGGTACTCCTATTTACGTGAGGTGATGAATCCTATATTAGCAGATATTGATGGCGCTATATTGTATGAAGGTGCCAATATGGGAAGAGTATTATACCCACTCAACTCGAGTGTTTTTAATGCCAATCCAAAATTAGTGGGAGATCAAAATCCTCCTTACGACGAGTAATTTCTACTAAAAAATTAAATTTTATATGAAAATTAATAAACTCTTTACCATACTTGGATTCGTTGGCTGGATAATATTTTCAGGCTGTGGCAAATTACAAGATGGCTATGATTATCATAAATCGTTTTACAATACTGATGTTAAAATGAATGTAATGGATTTTATGAAATCACGTCCTGATTTGTTTAGCGGGATGCTTGCTGCCATTGACTATGTAGATGCAGATCCCAATTTTAAGGATGTAAAAGAAATGTATTCTTCCCAGGGCAATACTTTTTTATTGCTCACCAATGATGCCCTTACCAATATACAGGATGACAACAGCTATTGGGTATTAAACCCTGTTTACGGCCCTGATCCTGATAATCCAGATAGTACCATTAAGCGGTTCGGATCCGACTGGTCCCAGTATAGCAAGGACACAATCGCCAATCTTTTAAGATATCATGTGTTAAAGGGAGAGCAAACGTATTCAACTTTAACTTCCTTCCCTAAATGGGTGGAGACTTTCGCCTACAGTTCAACCAATGACTCAGCAAAAATATATCTCTACCTGGAAAATGTGAGAGAGGCGAATTTAAGAATAAACGATTATGTGGGAGTGCCGCTTACTTATAAGGGAATGAATATTAACTGGACAGGAATTACTCCGCGCACACCGGATCTACACGCAACCAATGGAATCATTCACGTGATGGATACATGGCTTTTCGAACCAACAAAAGAAGCCATAAAAAGTAATTAATAAAATAGCTAATTCTAATTTTTATGCGAAAGTTAAAAATTTTTTTTACAATCTTAATAGTTTCTACTCTTTTATTTTCCTGCAAAAAGAAAGTAGATATTTCCATTGATACCTTAAGTAAATCAGGTGAAGAATTTTACTTTGGTGAAAAGGTGCCCGTATGGGCTGGAACCGAAGGGGACAAAAACGATATCAGTTATCAATGGACAGCTACCGGGGGTACATTTGATGGATGGCGTACCCAAAATCTGTATGAAAACTTATGGATTGCACCTGATAGTGTGGGAGAATATACAATTACTGCAACTGCTAAAAATGGTGGTAGCTCTTCAAGCAAATCCATGAGCATGAAAGTAACAAGGTATTTTTTTGACGAGTTTCAAAGTGATTATACATTTAATGGAAATGGGTGGAGTACAAGTAATACTACCAATGTACTGAATAATGATGTGGACCCAACAAAATCAACCGCGGAAATTACAGCCAAATCGTCTAGTGTGCCATATATCAGTAGAAATCTTGATCTGGCTGATCTAAGAATTCCTTTTTCTGTGAGAGCAAAATTAGGATGGAAGAAATACTACAGAGATGGGCAACCAATAACCATCAGCCTATATTTTAATCAACCTGCTAATCCAAACGTCCCTTTTATTAGAGAAATAAGATGGGAAATATATCCTACAGCAGATACAGGAAAAACTAATAACTATCAGATAAGGTATGAGACTTTTTTGCCAGCTAATAATAGCTCTAAATTTAGCGCAGAGGATAATACACTTCCGGCTCCTTTACCACTTGTTGAGCCGGTTTCGGGAAAGTTTGGAGCCTTTATGATGAAAGACGGAGATTTAAAAAGCTTTAGTTTATCTGTTGATGCAAATAACGTCTTTTATGCCTATGTTGATGGTACATTATGGTTTACAAGCAATGGAATAAAGGATTGGCTGGAATATGCTAAAACGACTTTTCCTGGTTATGAAGAACCACTTACAAAAGCCTTTAGAATTTCTTTCCCATCGAAATCTGGAAGTAAAGCAACCACTGTTGTTATGAAGAGCGTATACATTAACAACAATGGCGAAATTTTAAAATAATTTAAAAAAGATTCTACTAAATAATGTGATATAAATAACCTTTCTACGATATAAAGAAAAGCAGTAAAAGAACAAATTTTTAGGATAATTTATTTGTGGAGTTTTGAACTATTCACATGAATGAATGAAAGAGACAAGTGTTTGATTTTATTATACAAATATAATTTCAAAAAATGGTAAAATAGCTTATTAAAATGATAGTAAAACATTTATTATTCCATAAACCAATGCTAAACTTGCGATACAAAATAGAAATTATATGGTTACTGTTTATTTATTTTAAATCAATTAAAAAATGAAACAAAAATCTACCTTTTTTCGCCTTTATTGGTTCAGGTTTTCAGCATTGTTTATCCTGATGGTTTTGATGACTAATTTCGTTTTTGGGCAACAAAAAGTTATTACAGGAACTGTCACTGATGACCAAGGGCAAGCCCTCGTAGGTGCTAATATCAAAGTAAACGGAACACCCAATGGAGCGGTTACTAACGAGTCCGGTAAATATTCAGTTACTGCTTCTAAAAATGCAACATTGATTTTTAGTTTTTCGGGGTTTACCCCACAAACCATTCAAATTAATAATCAGTCGGTAATTAACGTTACTTTAGTTCGTGAAATTAGTAATCTTCAGGAAGTAATTGTTACGGGTTATCGGTCTCAAACCAGAGGGAGTGTATTAGGATCTGTCACTTCGGTAAAAGGATCAGCGGTGGTTGATGTTCCTGTTGATAATATTTCCAATGCGTTATCTGGGAGGTTAGCAGGAGTTACGATTACACAGGGCTCTGGAACGCCTGGAATGCAGTCGGATATAAGAATCCGGGCATCAGGTACTTACAATAACGCTAGTCCTCTTTATGTTATTGACGGGATAGTAAGTGACAAATTCACATTTGACGGTTTAACTGCTGACCAGATTGAAGATATTACTGTTCTCAAAGATGGCGCATCGGCAGCCATTTATGGTTCAAGAGCGGCTAATGGGGTACTGCTGGTAACTACCAAACGAGGTAAACAAGGCGATCCTACCATTTCATACACAGGTATATATGGATTTCAAGATCCAACACAAGTGCCGAAGACTCTTAGCGCCTACCAACAAGCGAGCGCCATTAACCTGCAGCTAAATTACATCAATGCTGATCCCAATGATGCGAGGTATTATACCCCGGATGAACTGGATTACTTTAAGACACATTCATGGAACTGGATAGATCAACTTTGGAAAAGTCCGCAGAGCACGCAGCACAGTCTTGATGTAAGCGGAGGAACCAGCAGGATTAAGTATTTTCTTGGCGGTACTTACAACTATTCTACTGGTTCGTTCAACAACCTGGATTATTCAAAATATACATTACGGGGCAACGTGGATGTGTCGGTTACCCGTGATCTAAAAGTATCTCTTGATTTAAATACCGATACCCGGAACACCCACGAGCCAAGCTGGCAAATAGGAAACCAGCGTCAGGAAGATTTGTATAAAGCTCTTTTAGTGAGAACAAAAATGGTTCCGCCGTATGTCGACGGACAGCCTGTCGGCAACTGGGTAGAATGGCATCCCGGCGTGGTTGTTACGCCCAGTCTCTCTGGTTACGAAAAACAGAATCAGAAAGAATTAAACGCAACTGTGGCTTTAAATTATACCGTGCCTTTTGTAAAAGGCCTAAGTATAAGAACATCTCTAAACAAGTACAACCGCGACATATTTATTAAACAAATGAATTTGCCCTACAATATGGTATTGTTTAATACACTGGGGCAGCACAATCATATCGTTGGTGATTCGGCGGTAGGCCTGCGACCGAGAGCAGCCGATGATTTTCTACGCTCTGAAGATGATAAAGTGAACCGGTACCAGTACAACCTTCAATTGAATTATAAAAGAAATTTTGGCAAGCACGGAATTGATGCTGTGTTAGTTTATGAACAAGCTGAGGACGATATAACTTCATTTTATGGAAGAAAAGACGATTTGGTTTCTTCAGCCATTGATCAATATATTTCGGCTCAAACTCCCACAGATGTAGGCGGCAATGAAAATCAATCTGCCAGATTATCCTATGTTGGCCTCGCGAGCTATAATTACGATCATAAATATTTGCTGGATGCTTCATTCCGTTATGACGCTTCTTTAATTTTTCCACCCGGCCACCGATGGGGCTTTTTCCCGTCTGCATCTGCAGGTTGGGTAGTGTCTGATGAGCCATTCTTTACGAATGTAAATTTTGTCAATGATCTCAAATTGAGGGCATCTGTTGGTTTGGTAGGTAATGATGCCGTCGGTCAATGGCAATACCTTCAATTATATAACATTGTAAACACCGGCGCAGTTTTTAATAGCTCAACTGTAGGCATCGAACCAGGTGTTTTACCAAATCCCAACATTACATGGGAAAAAGCGTTGAGCTACAACGCCGGCTTTGACACGCGCTTTTGGGACAACAGAGTGAGCCTGAAATTTGACGTGTTTTACCGAAGAACCTATGATATTCTCGGCTCTAGTCAGCAAAGTTACCCGGGCACATTTGGTGCAAGTTTGGGATCCACAAATTATCAGAAAATTGACGCAAACGGATTTGAAATCGAGCTTGGCTACAATGGTTCGGCAGGCAGTGGTGAGCGTCAGTTCAATTATAATATAAGTGGAAACTTTGGATTTGCGACTACTAAGATTATACAGGTTGACGAAGCTGAAAATCTACCTTCATACTGGTCTGCAATTGGTCGCCCTGTGGGTTTACAATCCAATGGAACGAGTATAAATAAAAATGGCCTTTATAGCAACGACATGCTTCTTGGCTATGAGGCCGCTGGAGTCATCCGCACACAGGCTCAGATCGATGCGCTCCCTGACGGATATACAATTCTTGGCGTAAAGCCGCAGTTAGGAATGCTCAATTATAAGGATATCAGAGGGCCAAATTCTGACAAGCCTGACGGCAAAATTACCAGCGACGATCGTGAATTTCTCGGCAAATACAGCATTCCGCCAATGAACTACGGAGTCACACTTAATTTTTCATGGAGATCGCTCGCACTGGGAATTTTAGTGCAGGGCGTGGCGGGAGCCAAGTCGATGCTGGGAACTGTTGGAAGAGACATTCAGGCCAGGGCGGAAGAATCTTCTATGGGATATTGGGCTGATAGCTGGAGTCCCGAAAACCGAAATGGAAAATACCCGGGCTATAGAGTTTCGGGTTATCGTACCCGTTATGATCCTTCTACCTTCTTCTTGGTTGATAATTCATTTGTCAGGTTAAAAAACGTGAATTTTTCTTATGCACTTCCTAAGAGTCTAACCAGCCGGGCAGGCTTAAAAACAGTGAGGGCATTTTTCAACGGCACAAATCTTTTCATGATTTATAGCGCTAACAAACTATATGATCCTGAACAGGTGCTTATTAATTCATATCCTACTATGAAAAATTATTCTTTTGGTTTAAACATCAGCTTATAATTAAAAATCTTCCGTTATGAAATTTTCTAAAATAATATACTTATTTCTTTTCACTTGCTTTTTGGGCAGTTGCTCAAAAGTCCTTGATAAAAATCCTCTGAGCCAGGTGAGCGCAAAAGATGTTTGGAACAATCTTGATCTTGCCAACGCATATATGAACCGAATCTACGCCCGTAATCTGCCCGGCTGGAGCACAGAATACGCTGATTATTCTGATGAATCGGACGGAGGAGGTAGTTATATGTACGGACAACTTACTGAAAATTCGGTTAACTACTGGCCTTATGATGATATAAGGGAAATAAACGAACTACTCGCCAATATTGATGAAGGAACTATAAAGGATGAAGATAAAAAGATACTCAAAGGACAGGCTTTTTTCTTCAGGGGGTGGGTGTATTTTCAGATGGTAATACGTTACGGAGGCGTACCATTGGTACTTCATCCGCAAACAGAAAGCGAGGACTTATTTGTCACAAGAAATACTACCTCAGAATGTATAAAGCAAATAGTTGCGGACCTGGATAGTGCAGCGAATGATTTACCTTCTTTCGGTCCAACATCTGGAAATAATGACGGCCATGTTCATAAAGGAACAGCCTTGGCAGTAAAAGGAAGAGTATTGTTATACTATGCAAGTCCCCAGTTTGATCCAAATCAAACTCACACAGAACGCTGGCAGGCAGCCTATGATGCCAACAAGGAAGCCAAAGACTTCCTTGAATCAGAAGGGTTCGGATTATATTCGGATTATTCCAAGCTTTGGTTTGATGAGATGAATAAAGAAGACATTTTTGTGCGTCGCTATCTTTACACGCCCAACAATTCAGGAAGCTGGAACAACTGGGCAGCATCTACGCGGCCACTCGACTTTTCGCAGGGTGCGACCGGCGGAAACCGCCCCGTTCTGGAAATAGTAAATGCCTATCCCATGAAGGATGGCAAGGCAATCGGAGATCCGAGTTCTGCATATACGTATGATCCTGCGTATTATTGGAAGAACAGGGATCCAAGGTTTCAGCAAACGATCGTTTATAATGGCGCAGAGTGGGGAATAGGCAATAACGGACCGCAGCCTGGCCGCCTGCAATGGACGTACGTAGGTGGTGAACAGAACAGCCCTACCATTACCGGGTTTTATATGAAAAAGGCAATCGATAGTACGCAAAGCTCTATCAATGCCTACAATAGCAGCACCGATTGGGTAGAGCTCAGATTTGCTGAAGTGTTGCTAAATTTGGCCGAAGCCGCCAATGAATCGGGTAAAACTAATGAAGCGTATCCTCTGCTAACTCCTATCAGGGCACGTGCCGGTATTGACCCGGGAACTGACAACCTATACGGCTTAATGCCTGATATGACCAAACAGGAAATGCGCGATGCAATAAGGCTGGAAAGGCAAATAGAGCTTGCTTTTGAAGGGAAGCGGTACTGGGATTTGAGAAGATGGAGATTGTTTGAGACAAAGTTGAACGGCACGCGCCGCCATGGCTTAACCATCACTTTAAAGATCTCAGCCGATGAATGGAATTCATTGAAAAGCTCAATGTCTTCTGAAGAACTTAGGAATTATCTGGCTCAGCACTATACTGATATTTTTAGTGATAAAACCAAGGTGGTAGATACGCAATTTGATATTAACTGGCAGCCTGAATATTACTTTTTCGCAATACCATCCACCCAACTTCAGTTGAACAGTAAACTGCAACAAACAATGGGCTGGGATGGAGGAACATTTGATCCTTTGCAATGATGGCTTCAAATTCCTGAGAAATCAATGATTTGAAAATCAAAATTCATCGTATTTGTGCATTTACTGCATAGATACAAATTGCAAATTGTTTGCTTGTAATCTACATTGGTAATGCATTGGGATTACATTCCGGCAAAATCAGGAAGTACCGGCACTACGATATTTTTGAAAAGCGTATATATCAATAATGGCGGTGAAATATTAAAGTGATAACGTACTTTTATATACATAAGCACACCGAAGTGCAGGTCCCCAGGTAAATAAAAACGAAATTTTCATGAGGAGATTCTTATGTAAGCGCGTCATTTTTCAAAATAAAGAATCTTGTTTATTTGTTTTGTTTACTGTATGGATAGCGTGCCTGTAGTTAGCGAAGGGACTGGTTTTTATTAAAAAAGTAATTTCGGAGCAAGCGGATAACATCATCAAAAAGGTGGTAGGACCTACTTTATCCAAGTACAAAATTCAAGATATTTGTTTTACTCCTTCCATTTCTCTTTGTAGCTGTGTTTGTCGGGGCTATTATGCCGAAGAAAAAATTACCATTAAAAACTTTTATGCCAGTTTCCTGATACTAATAGATCAGCTTTTGCAGAATGTCAAAATAGCTTATGATTTTGGTAAAAAGCCCAAATCCTTGCCAACGCTTTTCGGTTATATTGCAAACGTATTTTTTAGTAAGAAGTAACGTAGTATTCGATGATACTTCCGGACTAAATAATATTAACATTCAGATCATTTAGGAAAACCAACAAAAAATTCCTGGTGAGAGGTTCTGACCTGCCCATCAGGAATTTATTTTAAGAAGATATCAAAAACAAAAATCAAAATGTCGATTCGTAAAAATATTCTTCTCGGATTTGTATCGGCTTTATTTTTTCACCAAAGTGTTTATTCACAGCAATCCGTCAGGCTTATCAACAACTGGCAATTTTTAAAACAGGATATTGGCGGAATCTGGGAAGCCGTGCGGCCCGTGAAGCAGGGCAATCCTGAGAGCGTTCCGATCTGGACAAATGTAACCTTGCCGCATTGTGTTAATGCAACAGATGCCGTGGATCCGGACGTCAATTATTACCAGGGGCCGGCATGGTATCGCACGCAGTTAACCATCGAAAATCCTTATAAAAATGGAAGAACCTTACTGCATTTTGAAGGTGCAGGGCAAAAGTCCGAAGTATATGTATATACTACAAAAGTAGGCGCACATACCGGTGGCTACGATGAGTGGACAATTGACATTACAGAGGCAGTGGAGGCATTTAAAAAAACAGATGCTTTTAAAAATCAGTTCAAAGGAAAAATTCCCATTTCCATCAAAACAGATAACAGCCGCGATCTCGAAATGATTCCTTCTAATCTTTCGGATTTTAACCTCTACGGAGGAATTTACCGTTATCTCAATCTGGTATATGTGCCATCACTTTCCATTGATAAATTATTTGTACATGCAGATGTCGATAATGCAGGTAAAGTGGGAAAGGTTTCTATTAAGACTAGATTTTATAATCCCGAGAATGCAGGCGACGCAACTGTTTTGGTAAAATTAATTGACCCTTCGGGAAAAATAATTCAGCAAACAGAAAAAAGGCTCCACGATTTAAAAGGCGATGTGGCTATCACAGATTTTATCGTAAAAAAACCATTATTATGGTCAACGGAAAATCCTGTATTATACACTACGGAAGTCACGGTAACTTCCAGCGATGGCACTTTTGTTCAATCCTGCAAAACAGGCTTTCGTCATTTTGAATTTGTTACAAAGGGTCCTTTTTTATTAAATGGAAAACGCCTGTTGATTCGTGGCACACAACGCCATGAAGACCATGCTGGTGTGGCTGCTGCGATGACAGAAGACATGATCCGTGAAGAAATGATATTGATGAAAGAAATGGGAGCAAACTTTGTCCGCCTGGGCCATTACCAGCAATCACGCATTGTTTTAAATCTCTGCGACAGCCTTGGTATTCTTGTTTGGGAAGAAATTCCGTGGTGCCGTGGCGGATTGGGTGGTGAGCAATATAAAGATCAGGCGCGTCGTATGTTGACCAATCTTATTGAGCAACACTACAATCATCCGTCTGTGATCATTTGGGGATTGGGAAATGAAAATGACTGGCCTGGCGATTTTCGGGAATTTGATAAAGAAAAGATTCGTGCATTTATGAAAGAACTGAATGATCTCTCGCACAAGCTTGATCCTTCCAGGAAAACAGCTATCCGCAGATGTGATTTTTGTAAAGATATCGTAGATGTATATTCACCTTCTATCTGGGCCGGCTGGTACCGCGGCATATATACTGAATACAAACAGGTAACAGAAGAAGAGTTTAATAAAGTAGATCATTTTCTGCATATGGAATGGGGCGGCGACAGTCACGCAGGGCGTCATTCAGAAAATCCTGATAAGGCTTTGCAAAACATAAAAGCAACCGGGGCAGCAGATGAACGCGCCGGAGATGCGTCGCTGTATGGAGGCGCTGCAAGAGTTTCAAAAGATGGCGATTGGAGTGAATCGTATATCTGCAATCTTTTTGATTGGCATTTAAAAGAGCAGGAAACCATGCCCTGGCTAACAGGAGCTGCCCAATGGATTTTTAAGGATTTTTCGACGCCCGTTCGTCCTGATAATCCTGTACCTTATATGAATCAAAAAGGTGTGCTGGAAAGAGATTTTACGAAAAAAGAAGGCTATTATGTGTTTCAGTCGTACTGGGCATCCAGGCCAATGGTACATATTTACGGTCATTCCTGGCCAATACGATGGGGGAATGAAGGTGAAGAAAAAATGGTAAAAGTTTATTCCAACTGCGATGAAGCAGAACTATTTGTAAACGGCAAAAGTGTAGGTGCAAAAAAGCGCAACAGCCAGGACTTTCCGGCTGCCGGCTTGCGATGGAATGTGGTTTTTAACAAGGGCATAAACAAGATACAGGTGATTGCCAAAAAGGGAAAAGAAACGGTGAAAGATGAGATCAGTTTTACTTACCAGACTGAGAAATGGCGCAAACCTGCTCAGCTTGTTTTTGAAAAAATAAATGAAGAAAATGGAGTTGCTACCGTACAGGTAAAGTTGTTGGACAGCCAAAACATTCAATGCCTCGATGCTGTAAATTGGGTAAGATTCGGACTGACGGGTGATGGTGAACTCATTGATGATTTAGGCACTTCATCTGGTTCCCGGTATGTACAAATGTACAATGGACGGGCAATTATCAGGGTAAAAGCAAAACAGGGAAAATCTGTAGTGAGCGCAAAAGTGGAAGGAATACCGACTGCTTTTATCAATTTGTAAATTCATCGTTTTCATGATGCAAAAGAAAGGTGGAATATAGCTTTGCATCAAAAATAATCTGACAACAAAAAATTGAGATATTTTATGAAAAAAACAATACTGCTATCGGTTTTTTTTGCCGGACTTTGCATTGCTGCAAGATGCCAGAAGCAGAATTTGACGGGCAATAAACTTGCGTTATGGTATGATAAACCTGCCGGCATTTGGGAAGAGGCGTTGCCGCTTGGTAACTCAAAAACCGGTGCAATGGTTTTTGGAGGCATTACCACCGAACGATTTCAATTGAATGATAATACGCTTTGGTCAGGCTATCCCCAAGATGGCAATAACCCTGACGGCCCAAAATATTTGCCCCAGGTAAGGGCGCAGATTTTCGACGGCAACTATGACAGTGCTACCACTCTTTGGAAAAAAATGCAGGGCCCTTATTCAGCACGATACCTTCCCATGGCCGACTTATGGCTGACCAACGAGTTGAAAGACTCGGTTCCTTCATTCTATTATCGCGATCTCAATTTGACCAATGCGATTGCTACCGTAAAATATACCATTAACGGAGTTACATTCAAAAGAGAAACTTTTATCAGCCATCCCGACAAAATAATGATCATTCGCATAACAGCAAATAAAAAAGGCGCTTTGAATTTTAAGACTTCCATTACCAGTAAATTAAAATTCCAAACTACCGCTGTTGCAGATGACTATTTAGTGCTAAAAGGTAAAGCGCCAAAGTTTGTTGCCAACCGTGAATCGGAACCCGTACAAATAGAATACGACGACTGGAATGGTGAAGGAATGAATTTTGAAGTACACGTAAAAGTAGTCGCAGAAAATGGATCGGTAACAAAACTAAATAATGAAATAAAGGTTGCGAATTCCGACGCAGTTACCATTTATCTTTCTGAAGCAACGAGTTTCAATAGGTTTGATAAATCGCCCGGATTGAATGGCAAAGATCCTTCTGTAGAAGCGAAAGCTAATCTCCAAAAAGCGATGGTAAAATCTTTCGGTCAATTAAAGGAGGCACATATAGCAGACTATCAGCCATTGTTTAACAGGGTACATTTTGATTTAGGTAACCAGCCTGGAGTGATGAATCAGCCTACAGACAAGCGTTTGAAAAATTTTACATCACAGCATGATAATGGCCTTGTGGTTTTGTATTATCAGTTTGGAAGGTATTTGATGATTGCTGGTTCAAGGCCTGGCTCACGGCCAACGAATCTGCAGGGCATCTGGAACGATCTTGTGCAACCACCCTGGGGAAGCAACTATACTACCAACATCAACACTGAAATGAATTATTGGCCGGCTGAAAATACCAATCTCTCAGAGTGTCATCTTCCGTTGTTTGATTTTATGAAAGAGCTTGCAGTAAACGGACAAAAAACCGCAAAAGTTAATTATGATATTAACGAAGGATGGGTGACCCATCACAATTGTGACTTGTGGGCAAAAACTTCTCCGCCGGGCGGATATGATTGGGATCCAAAAGGAATGCCCCGCTGGTCTGCATGGCCAATGGCGGGCGCGTGGTTTAGTACACATTTGTGGGAACATTATTTATTCACCGGCGATAAAAAATTTCTGAAAGAGGAAGCTTATCCTTTAATGAAAGGAGCGGCTCAGTTTATGCTGCATTGGTTGATTGAAGATCCCAAAACCGGCTACCTTGTTACCAATCCATCTACCTCTCCGGAAAATACAGTAAAGATAAATGGAAAGGAATACCAACTTAGCATGGCTTCTACAATGGATATGTCTATCATCAGAGAATTATTTACTGAAGTTATCAAAAGCGCGGAGATTTTAAATCTCGATGCTGATTTTAAAAATGATTTAATAAGAGCAAAAGAAAAATTATACCCCTTCCATATCGGCAAACGCGGACAATTACAGGAATGGTTCAAAGATTGGGATGATCCCAATGATAAACATCGTCATATCTCTCATTTATTTGGTCTTTATCCTGGAAATGAGATCACACTTAATCAAACCCCTGAATTGGCTGCTGCCGCAAAAGAATCGCTTATTGAAAGAGGCGATGTAAGCACCGGCTGGTCAATGGCGTGGAAAATAAACTGGTGGGCTCGCTTACACGATGCAGAACACGCTTACAGGATTTTGGGTTCTGCTTTTAACTATATCAACCCGCGCGAAAAAAGAGAGACGATGGGCGGGGGCGGTACGTATCCAAATCTTTTTGATGCACATCCTCCTTTCCAGATTGACGGCAACTTTGGCGCCACCGCCGGTATTACAGAAATGCTTTTGCAAAGCCACGATGGCGCTATGTCTTTACTCCCGGCATTGCCTGACGCATGGAAAAATGGCTCAATAAAAGGTGTAAAGGCACGCGGCAATTTTACAGTGGACATGGATTGGAAAAATGGCAAACTGGTCAATGCAAAAATTTACTCCGCTCTCGGAGGCAATTGCCGCATCAGTACTTTACAACCTGTAAAAGTGATTGAGGTAAAATCTAAAAAAGCAAATGGAGAAAACCCGAATCCTTTAAATACCATTTACGGCAAACCACCGTATCAAAAAGATGCAAACGCAAAATTAGTAGAAGTTGAGCAGCAAAGCAGATACGTCATTGATTTCAACACAGAAAAAGGAAAGACGTACACTATTATGCCTTTATAAAAGAAAATAGAAATTCATTGTTTTAAAAATTATGTATGAAAATGAAAAAATTATTGGTTCTGATTTTTGTCCTCTTGTCGCAGATGAGCCACTCGCAAAGCATCGAATGGAAAGAAGTGGCGACCGGTGTCTGGAAAGGAATTGTGGGTAAGCCGGAATCATACAATTTGCTGAATGCTGCCGGCAGTATACCGAATAAGGATGCTCTGTCAAAAATGAGTGACGCGGCTTTCCCTTTATCCAAAGAAGATATTTCAGGGAAAATATCTGACAGAAAAACTTATCTGAGTTTTCCTTTAAATAAAACCGAACAGCTTTTCGGCTTTGGATTAAATTTTCAAACGGTATATCAGCGTGGAAAAATTTTGCAATTGCACGTGGATCATTATGGAGGAAAAGACAATGGCCGCACCCATGCGCCAACGCCATTTTATGTTTCCTCAGCAGGCTATGGCGTTTTTATCAACTCTGCGCGGTACATTACAGTATATGCAGGTACGGCTGTAAAAAAGGATAGCAAGCATCCGCCGGTTGCGAAAGACCGGAACCTGGATAAAACCTGGACATCGCGTCCTTATTCTGATGCAGTTGAGATATTAGTACCAGCACCAGGTACGGAAATTTATGTCTTTGCCGGTCCGACCATGCTCGATGCAGTGCGTCGTTACAATTTATTTAATGGTGGCGGTCCATTGCCTCCGCGATGGGGACTGGGTTTTACGCAAAGGGTACAGCGGTTATTCGATGCAGATATGGTAAAAAAAGAAGCGCAGGATTTTGAAGAAAGAGGCTATCCGCTGGATTTTATCGGCCTGGAACCGGGATGGCAAAGCAAATCGTACCCATGCACATTCGAGTGGGATAGCACCCGTTTTCCCCAGCCCAAACAATTCGTGCAGGATATGTTGCAAAAAAATATCCACATCAATCTCTGGACAAATCCTTATGTTTCGCCCGATGCATCCATTTACAAAAGCATCAAGCCATATACCGGTTCCCATACAGTATGGGTCGGCCTTGTACCCGATTTTACTATGCCGCAGGCCCGGAATATTTTCTTTGGGCAATTAAAAAAAGATCAGGTAGATATAGGAGTAAGCGGGTACAAATTTGATGAAGTAGACGGTGGAGATAATTATTTATGGCCCGATGTGGCAACCTTTCCTTCCGGCCATTCTGCAGAGCAGATGAGGCAAACCTACGCGATGCTGGTGATGCGATATAGCATGGATATGTTTCGTCAAAATAACCGCCGGACGTTTGGATTGGTAAGAGGAAATAATGGTGGCGGCACTTCATTTCCTTATGTGATTTATAATGATTATTATAATCACCAGGATTTCATCACGGCGCTGATCAATAGTGGGTTCGCAGGTGTGCTGTGGACGCCGGAAGTAAGGGCATCTAAAACGGGCGAGGAATGGTTGAGGCGTTTTCAATCAAATGTATTTTCGCCTATGGCAATGATCAATGCGTGGTCCAGCGGCACCAAGCCATGGACATTCCCCGAAGTAGCGGCGCAGGTAAAAGAATATGCGTTACTGCGTATGCAGATGATGCCATACTGGTACAGCGAATTTGCCAAATATCATTTTGAAGGTACTCCGCCTTTCCGTGCGATGAATATGGAAGAAGGCTTTACGATGGAGGTGAAAAAAGAAAAAAGCGATACCAATCTTGAAAAAAATCCTTACGAAGAAGCAGCAGTAAAGGAAATAAAAGACCAGTATATGGCTGGCGAATTTTTGCTGGTAGCTCCCATGTTTACCGGCGAAACATCCAGAAAAGTGATTTTACCAAAAGGGAGATGGTACGATTTCTATACAGGGGAGTTTGCCGGGGATGGACAGGTTATTACCGTTTCTCCGGGACTGGATAAAATTCCGGTGTATGTAAAAGATGGTGGTATTATTCCGATGATGAAGCCACGACTACATGCACCAAAAGCAGGAGAGAAGGTTGATTTAGAAATAAGATATTATGGGAAAAAACCCGGTAAATATGAATTATATGATGATGATGGTGAAACCTTCGATTATGAAAAAGGAGCTTACAGTTGGAGAGAGATAAAAGTAGAGAATAATAAAGGAACTATTTCAGCAGCTATTAAAGGAAAACCAAATACCATCAATAAGGTGACATGGAAGTTTATGACAAAAAAACCATAGTGATTTGAAAAAAATTAAAATGAAAATGACATTCTTTCTTATGCCCCTTTTTGTAGGTTGTTTTTTGCTTTCCTGCTCGGGGCAAAAAAAGATTGCTGCTTCTCCAGCGTTTACAAATGAAGCGACAGAAATACTGGGAAGTCAAATTATGAAAGAAGCTGAATGGGCGATGCAACAGCAGCCCATAACCGTTACTGCTGAGTCCTCACCGAGAAGCGCCGGCGGCAAACATGATTTTTTCAGCGAAGGAGATTACTGGTGGCCAAATCCTGTAAGCCCCGACAGTCCTTACATTCAGCGCGATGGCATGACCAACCCGAATAATTTTGTAGCGCACCGGCTTGCGATGATACGCCTGAGCAAAATTGTGGGCGCGCTTGCATCTGCATATAAGATCACAGGTGATAAAAAATATATCGCACAGGCTATGAAGCACTGCAGAGCCTGGTTTGCAGATACCGCCACGATGATGAATCCCAATCTGCTTTATGCCCAGGCCATCAAAGGCAGATTTACCGGCAGAGGCATAGGCATTATTGATACGATTCAACTGATGGAAGTAGTGCAGGGATTATTGGTAATGGAAAATGATGCTGCAATGGATAAAAATGCTTTGGCCGCAATCAAAAGCTGGTTTAATAAATACCTTGAATGGCTCACCACTCATCCGTATGGCAAAGCGGAAATGAATGCTACCAATAACCACGGCACCTGCTGGGCAATGCAGGTAGCGGCATTTTCCAGGTTTACGGGAAATACAAAGCTGATGGAATTTTGCAGCGATCGTTTTAAAAATGTTTTTCTGCCAAAACAAATGGCACCTGATGGCAGCTTCCCACGTGAAACTGCAAGGACCAAGCCTTATGGTTATTCAATCTTTAATTTAGATGCCATGACTACCCTTTGCCAGATTCTTTCTTCTAAAGAAAATGATTTGTGGAATTATCAGACAGCAGACGGGAAATCAATAAAAAAAGGCATTGAATTTTTATATCCATACATTGTTGATAAAAGTAAATGGCCTTTCAAAAAAGATGTGATGTATTGGGATGAATGGCCGGTGGCGCAACCTTTCCTGATTTTTGGCGCAGAAGCTTTTAATAACAATGAATGGTTTTCTACCTGGAAAAATTTAGACCATAATCCACAAGTGGAAGAAGTGATTCGTAATCTTCCGGTACGTCATCCGTTAATTTGGTTGAATTAAATAAGAAGTTTATGGCTTTCGTTTGTTCTTTTAATCTTTATTCTGAAAATTAAAAATCCGCTTATTTCTTCTTTTACTGCAAAAAATTGTTTTAATATGAAATTGAAATTTTTTAAACACTTTATTTTTTGCCTGCCTCTTTTTTTATCGATTTCCGTTGCTTCTTTCGCACAAACTAACGGTGGTGAAGACACGCAAATGTTTAATACCGGAAAGGAAAGAGACCAACAGGCAATTGATGAGGCAGAAAAAGGTTGGTGGACTGCTTCTATGAAAAATCACGACAAGCGGATACAGTGGTGGCGGCAGGCCAAATTTGGCATGTTCATTCATTGGGGAGTGTACTCAGAAGCCGGAGGTGAATGGAAGGGAAAAAAAGTGGGCGGATATGCCGAGCACCTGATGCGGAAAGAAAAAATTTCACGGGCAGAATACCTGCAGCTGGCACACACTTTTAACCCGGTAAAATTCAATGCAGTTCAGTGGGTGAGAGATGCCAAAAATGCGGGCATGAGATACATGATTATCACGGCTAAGCATCATGATGGCTTTGCCATGTATCCATCGGAAGTTTCTGATTTTAATATAAAAAAGCAAACGCCTTTTCAAAGAGATCCAATGGCCGAACTCTCAGCCGCCTGTAAAAAATACGGATTGAAATTTGGTTTTTACTACTCACATGCTTTTGATTGGGAAGATCCGGATGCTCCCGGGAATGATTGGGAGTATAAAAATCCGGGAGGCGACCTTAACTTATATGGAGGAAGAAATTGGTACGACCTTCATCCTGAATTATTAACCAAAGCAAAAAAATATGTAGATGAAAAAGCGATACCGCAGATAAAAGAATTGATTGCAAAGTATCATCCTGATATTCTATGGTTTGATACGCCACAGAAATTGCCATTGTCGGAAAATATCCGGATATTAAAAGCTATTCGCGAGGTAGATCCGGATGTGGTGGTAAATGGCCGTTTGGTAAGAAGCGCGGAAGCCAATTTTGGTGATTATAAAAACACAGCCGACAGGCCTGCAGAATTTTACCCGGTGGCGGGAGATTGGGAAGCGATACCCACTACAAACGAGTCTTATGGTTACTCTAAATTTGACAAAAGCCACAAACCACCGGCTCATTTTATCAGGCTGCTCGCCAGCGCTGCATCATGCGGTGGTAATTTGCTGATGAATATCGGCCCGAGAGGCGATGGCACCTTCGATCCAAAAGACGAAAGTATTTTAAGTGGCATTGGCAAATGGATGGATAAAAACGGCGAAAGCATCTATGGCACCACTGCAAGCCATTTGCCATTACAAAGCTGGGGTGTATCTACTTTAAAAAAGAATCAGTTGTTTCTGCACATTTTTGAATGGCCTGCCGATGGCAAATTGTATGTAGGCGGATTAGAAAATAATATCGGCAAAGTTTACCTGCTGTCCGATTCAAAAAAACAATTTGTTGCAAATAGAATAAACAAAGAAGATGTACTCATTCAGCTTCCGCCAAAAGCGATAGATACTGTAAATACCGTACTGGTAATTGAGCTCAAGTCCGGCAATAAATCATCTGATGCTACGGTTGAAACAGACGGCATACCCTTTGTTTCGGTAAATGTATCTAAAACAAGATTGCTGGCTTATGATGCTGTTCAGCAGGGAAAGGGTTTTAGTTTTGGTGATGGAAAAACAGATCGCTATTATGTGGAAGGGTGGAAATCCAAAGACCAAAATCTTAGCTGGAACTTTCGTACTTCCGCAGCATCGGATTTTAAAATATTGATTAAATATATAGCGCCTAAAGAATCAGCCGGTGGCATATACGGTGCAACAATGGATGATTTCTATACCCAGAATCCGGTAATCAATGGAGAAAAAAATACTGAAGTGATTGCCCGGGAATTGGAAACGATTTCTTTACAAGCCGGCATTCATCATCTGAAAATTACTCCGGTTACTATTGCCGGAAAAGAACTGATTAAATTGCTGGAAGTGCAATTGATCCCTGTTTCGCCTAAGCTTGCCTCTGTTGCCACGATCTTTTCAAACGTTGAAAAACAAACCAAGTTGATGCTCGTTGAAATTGAAAAAGCAAAACAAAATAAAGCATCGGTAACGAAAGCAGCCACTCCGGGAAGTAATACCGGCGAATTAGTTTCGCCCCGTACATTGGAAGATGGAAAGCTAAAACTAGTTACATCGCGCGACTGGACAAGCGGTTTTTTCCCGGGCCAGCTTTGGCTTTTATACCAATATACCCGGAATAATGAATGGAAAAAAGAAGCAGAAAAATTTACGGCGAATATTGAAAGAGAAAAATTCAATGGTACTACCCATGACATGGGATTTAAAATTTATTGCAGTTTTGGAAATGGCTACAAACTCACAAAGGACGCGCATTACAAAGATGTTATTATTCAGTCTGCCAAAACATTAAGCACGCGTTTTAATCCAACTGCCGGCGTTATCAGGTCGTGGGATCACAACAAGCAAAAGTGGGATTACCCGGTAATTATTGATAATATGATAAACCTGGAACTGCTCTTTGAAGCGACAAAATTAACTGGTGATTCTTCTTTTTATAAAATTGCATTTACCCACGCGGTGAATACGATGAAAAATCATTTCCGGCCTGATTACAGTTCTTACCATGTAGTAGATTATGATTCTGCTACCGGAAAAATTATTAAGAAAACCACGCACCAGGGATACAGCGATGAGTCAGCATGGGCGCGCGGACAGGCGTGGGGATTGTATGGCTTCACTATGTGCTATCGTGAAACGAAAAATAAAGATTTTTTAAACCAGGCCGAGCATATTGCTTCTTTCATTCTGAACCATCCACATTTGCCAAAAGATGGCATTCCTTACTGGGATTTTGATGCGCCGAATATTCCCGATGAGCCAAGGGATGCATCTGCCGGAGCGGTGATCGCCTCTGCATTGTACGAGTTGGCCACATATAGTAAAAATGCTGCCATTTATAAAAAAGCTGCCGATAAAATCATGAAGAGTCTTACAGATCATTATCGTTCGCCTTTGGGGGAAAATGGTGGTTTTATCTTAATGCACAGTACCGGCTCCAAACCATCGAATAGTGAAGTAGATGTACCGATCAATTATGCAGATTACTATTACCTGGAAGCACTATTACGGAAGAAATAGCTGATAACTGCTACGGTTTGTAATTATGCAGCAGTGCAGGTTTGGCCCGTTGGTAAATGCAAGGGACATTATGGAGAAAACAGCAATCTTCAATATTTGTTGCTTTACTGTATACATGTGTTTTGCGGAATGAATTTGACGTAAACAGTTTTCTGAATACAAATCGCATTGAAAATAGAAATCTTCGTTATTTCTTTCTTTGCTGGATCGGGTTGTCATGGAGAAATATGAAATCATCAAGATATACAAAACACTTGTAGCCCACAATTTTCTCTTTTTCTCATTTCCCCTTTTTTCTTCGCATAAATAATTGAATAGAATGGTAATATCCGGTATCATTGTTTAAAAAAATACCAGTTACTTCAATCCTCAAAATATTTAATTTTTTATGAAAAAAAATAAACTGTTTCGTTCAAAGAATTGTCTTTTATTACTCCTGTTCATTCTCTTCAATGTAAACCTTACTTTAGCTAAAACCATTACCGTTTCTTCCATACCGGAACTTCAATCTGCCATCGATGGTGCTAATGCCGGAGATGTGATCCTTCTTACCAACGGTGTGTACACAACTACGGCAAATATTACCATAAATAAGGCTGGCACTGCATTGCAGCCTATCACTATAGCTGCGCAAAATACAGGAATGGCGGAAATCACCGGCTCCGGAGGTTTTAACCTGGTAAGTCCTGCTGCATATATTATTATTAAAGGTTTCAAATTTACGCATCTGGCGTCGAAGGCGAAAACCGGCCCCGGCACACGCTTTTGCAGGTTTACTCAAAATCTTTTTGAAACGCCCGGCGATGGCGAAGACCTTACGCTCGCCGGCAGCGATCACGAGGTAGATTACAATACTTTTCAAAATAAAAGTGCGATGGGCAGGTTTATTGCCGTTCGTGGTAGCGGCAATCAAATCGCAGAGCGGTTGTGGATACATCATAATTATTTCAAATCACAAAAAGATCAGGGTGGTAAAAATGGCGCTGAAACTCTGCAATTTGGCCTTAGTGGTTTTAGTCTTTCATCGAGCAACAGCATTGTTGAATACAATCTGTTCGAAGATTGTGCAGGCGAAAATGAATTAATATCGGTAAAAGCGTCTGCAGTTACACTGCGCTACAACACCATCCGGAATTGCCCTGCGCAGTTTACTTTGAGGCATGGCAACAAATGTTTTGTTTATGGCAATTATTTTATTAACACACCCGGGCTTCGGATTTTTGGCGATGATCATGTCATACACAGCAATTATTTCGAAAATTGCACTCCTGCGATTTTTATCGGAAATGGCGATGGCGAAGTGGCAGATGGCGCGAAGCTAACTTCACACGACAGACCAGACCGCGTGTTGATTGCGTTCAACACAATGGTAAACAACCCACGTAATTTTTTTCAAAGTGGCCGCAAAGATGGCATGGGCGCTACTTTTATAACCATTGCCTATAATATTATACAGGACGGCGGCACCGCAGCATCCATCTCAGGGCCATTGACAAATACTACCTGGAAAGGGAATATTATTTATAAAACAAAACAGGTCGGAGATATGCCAGCCGGCGGATTTCAGGAAATAGATCCAAAGCTTGAAAGAGATGCGTCGGGAGCATTCCATTTGCAATCCGGAAGCCCCGCTATCAATGCCGTTAAAGAAAAGTTTCCTACTATTACTCTTGACATGGACGGCCAGATAAGGGTTTCACCATTTGATATAGGAGCCGACGAATTTTCAAAAGCAGGGAGCAAAGCACATATTTTAAATGCTACAGATGTAGGAGTAAATGCAAAAAGATAATAGGAAGATGTTTCAGGAAAGTCCAGTGCGATATAAATTGCTGAGCGTTTTATTAGACTTTAAATGTGTAGATAAGATTGCAGTAAGGTTTTATTGATATTTTAATATAAAAATACTATGCGCACTGTTACATTTTTTATCGGTTGTTTTTTCCTGTGTATAGTCAGCGTGCAAAATATCCGCGCTCAATCTATCTATGCTTCACGCTACAAGGCAGTTTTTACAGAAGCTCCCAAACATGTTCCCTCGTCCAAAGTTCCCGATGCTCCGTTGGCTGGCAATGGCGATATTGGATTGACACTCGGCGGCAGCCCTGACCGGCTTACTTTTTATTTCGGAAAAAATGATTTCTGGCGCGCATACCCCGTTTACCCGGGAGGAGGCATCGCATCGCCTGGTGGATTAAATATCCGGATTGATGAACTGAAAGGCGCTACTTATTATACTGAACAACTTTTAGATAAAGGTTTGATCAAAGCGAAATTTACAAAGAGTGGCCTTGTCGTCTCTTTTACAGGATGGGTATCCGCCACGTCGAATATGGTAGTAGCCGAATTTACCAGTAATAGAAAGTGTATAGTCAATCTTGACCTGTGGGCGACTGAAGGAAACACTTCTGTCAACAGTTCGGGCAAGGCCGGGGATGTGTTATGGGTTACCCGGTCGTTCGAAAATACACCTTTGCTGAAATGGTCTTCACATATTGCGATAGCAATGAAAGTGGCCGGAAATAATTTACTGGAGAATAATAGGATTATACTTTTGCCGGGTGAAAAGACAACTATTGCGGTGGTTCTCAATACCAATTTTGATCACAATGATTGGCAACAGGCTGCTATTAAAGAAGCGGCACCCGTCACGCCCGGCTATATTCAAAATCTCTATCAAAAACATAAAGAATGGTGGGCCGCTTTTTGGAAAAAATCAAATGTTCAAATAGGAGACAGCACACTCGAAAAATATTATTATGCATCGCAATATTTTTTTGCGTGCTCATCGCGTGAGGGGAAATTTGCCCCTGGGATATGGGGGCCTTTTGTAACGAAGGATTCCACATCATGGGGTGGCGATTATCATTTGAATTATAATTACCAGGCACCTTACTGGGCTTCGTATTCATCCAATCACATTGACCAGGTAAAGAACTTTGATCAGCCTTTATTGGATTTTATGGATGAAGGCAAACGATTTTCGAAAGAACTATTGGGAATTGGTGGAATCTATTATCCGGTAGGTATCGGTCCAAAGGGCTTGTGTACCACACGTTGGCCACTCACTCCAGAAGAAATGGAGAAAAGATATGGAACGAGCGAAAACACTATTGATGGAGGATATAAATTTTTAGGTCAAAAGATCAACGCAGTATTTAGCGTGGGCAATATGCTGATGCGTTTTTACAGTACATATGACCGTGATTATGCAGAAAAAGTATACCCATATTTGTTAGCCTGCGCCGACTTTTGGGAGGATTATTTGAAATATGAGAATGGGCGTTATGTCATTTATATGGATCATTTTAATGAAGTAATGCCTAACCTGAACAATAAAGGCAAATGGCGCAACAGGCTGGGCGATGTCAATTCCACGCTTTCATTGGGATTGGTAAAAATGCTTTTTAAAGGAATGATTGATGTGAGTAGTTTTTTACAGGTCGATTCAGGAAGACAGCAAAAATGGAGAGATATTCTTGCCCACCTCAGCGATTTCCCTACAGGTGAAAACAATGGAAGAACGGCATTGAAAAGTGTGGAACGAAACTGGGCAGGAGAGGGGCGTGCGACAGGATTGAACCGGGTTTCCATTCATGGATTGATCCTTCCCAGTGGTGTTTGCGGGCCGGTAGGTACTCCTGAACTAAATAAAATTTTATTAAATGATGTTTTGCATTGGAAAGACCGCATAAGCCAGCCGGGTGAATGGGGAAACACATTGGGCAATGGAATCGAAACCTGTTTTCCGGGTGCGGTGCGGGTAGGTTATAATTCTGATGAAATATTGAAATATTTGAAAGCAAGAATTGCGTTACAATCATTTCCGAATTTATGGATCACGCAAGCGGGCGGTGGAATAGAAACACTCGCAGCGGTGCCACTTACGATCAATGAAATGCTGTTGCAGAGCTACGAAGGGGTACTTAGGATTTTCCCGAATTGGAATTTAAAAAAAGATGCCAGCTTCAAAAATCTAAGAGCTTATGGAGCTTTCCTGGTAAGCAGCGATGTTAAAAATGGTAACATACAAGTTGTAAAAATTTACAGCGAAAAAGGAAGGCCTTGCACCATAGAAAATCCATGGCCGGGAAAAAGGGTGCAGTTGATCAGGAATAATAAAAAAGAGGAAACAAGTGAGGGACACCGGATGTTTTTTAAAACAAATGAAAATGAATTGATAGAACTAAGGCCTGTATCCTAATGCAACTTTCACTACAATACAATTTCGAAATATGATCATTAAAGTTTTCTCCCATTTTCTTATAAGCACGTATTTTATAAAAATTATCGCTGTTCTATTTGTCTTGCAAACGAGCGCGGTAAGCACGATTG
The DNA here is from genome assembly GCA_051954975.1 of Ginsengibacter sp. Taxonomy (GTDB): domain Bacteria; phylum Bacteroidota; class Bacteroidia; order Chitinophagales; family Chitinophagaceae; genus Ginsengibacter. The sequence goes on from JBQCHE010000011.1 coordinate 58,738, forward strand.
CTCAGAATAAAGAGAATTTCAGCAAATGGGTTTATCGGGCAAAAAATGGGAAGCTTATTTATAAAACTACCCCTGCAGGTGATAAGATAATGGATTTTTCCAGCGCAGGTTACAGGGGTGGTGGAGTGGCGCTTCCGATAGTACCAACTACTCTTACCGTGAAGCCTACACCCGGTGCGGATGCTACTAAATCAATCCAGGATGCTATTGACGCGGTTGCGGCCATGCCTTTAAAAAATGGATTTCGTGGTGCCGTACAATTAGCTGCAGGAACTTTTAGCTGTAAAGGAACAATTACCATTTCTGCCAGCGGCATTGTGGTTCGCGGTAGTGGAAGCGGCGCGGGCGGTACCACCATTATGATGACGGGAAATAAGCATTCCGCAATAATTATTTCAGGCAGGGGAAATTATGAAAATTCAAAAGCTGAAAAAAGATACAATGAAGTTTCTGCAAAAATAACAAATGCATATTTGCCTTCGGGTGCTGCAGAATTTGATGTTGATAATGCTTCGCAATTTTCGGTAGGAGGCATGATCGCCATTCACAGGCCGGTAACTGACAACTGGGTTCATTTCATGGGCATGGATAATCTGGTAAGAGATGGAAAGCCGCAAACCTGGATCGGTAAAAGCCGCAACGAAGTTGCTGAGAGGAAGATCACCGCTATTTCCGGAAACAGGATCAGCATCAACATTCCTTTATCTGATTCCTATAACGCAGCCTATTTGAATCCGCCGGGAACTATCGTAAGAAAAATGTCCACTGATCACCGCATCACACAGGTTGGGATAGAAAATCTGCATATTCAATGTGCGACATTGGAAGTTGATTATGGCCACGCTCCGTATTCGGGTATCCGCATTGAAGGCGATAATTGCTGGGTGAAAGATGTTTATTTTGAGGAAACTATGAACACCTCTACGCTTGCCGGAAATCATATTACCATGCAACAAGTAAAGGTCACACATACGTTTCCAAATCTCGGAGCTTCTAAACCGACAGATTTCAGCATAGAGGGCAGTTGTAATCTTATTGACCGTTGTGAAGTAAGCGGCGGCAATACCTATTTTGTGTGGACCGGAAGTTTGGTAACGGGGCCCAATGTAATTTTAAACAGCATTTTCAGAGGCCATGGAAGCCGCATCCAGCCACATCAGCGCTGGTCAACGGGGTTACTGGTTGATAACTGTGTGGTTCCCGACGGCGGAATAGATTTCATGAACAGGGGAGTCGCAGGCTCTGGCCATGGATGGACAATCGGTTGGGCCGTTGCCTGGAATTGCATCGCAAAAACTTACATTATTCAAAATCCACCGGGAGCAATGAACTGGGCAATCGGTTGTAAGGGCGCACGCGAACAAACTGCCAGGTTATTTGATTCATCACCCATTCTTGGCGAAGGTACTTTTGATTCACATGGAATGCCGGTAGCGCCTCAAAGTCTTTATCTTGCTCAATTGGCAGAACGCTTAGGCCGTGCTGCATTAGAAAATATAGGTTATAATTCCTATTCCGGCAACCTGATTACAAATCAAAACATATCTCCTTTGCCACCACAAAAAGTTATTTCCGATCCGCTTCTCGGGCAGGATCTGGCGATGTACCGACCGGTGAATGTAAGCAACGTGAGAGAAAAAAAGCGGCAATTTGGAGGGGAAAAAGCACTCAATGGAATTGATTCAGATTATTGGGCTACCGACAATGGAGTTACTAAAGCAGTATTTGAAATAGATACAGAAGGGCCGCTGGACATCAACGCACTTATTATTTCTGAACCGGATGTATCAGGTCCTAAAATTCTTCAATATAAAATCGAAGGCCAGGTAAACAGTGATTGGAAATTGCTATCAGAAGGAACTTCAATCGGCAAAAATAAACTCATCCGTTTTCCGCAGGAAACAGTATGGAAGGTAAGAATAACCATTCTGAAAGCTGACAATTATATAACACTTTCGCGTGTGAGTTTATACCTGGTTAAAAATCAAAAATGAGCTGATAACAGGGCAAACGCATTTAATCTTTAGTTCGAGTAAATGACTGACGTGGATATTCCTGTACAATTGCCAAAATAGATTAATGCTTTGCAAACATGCTATGATCTGGCTTTGTTAATAATTATTCACTTGCAGAACGATTGGTTTCTTCAAAAGATTCTTTCGTTTCATCAAAAAAAAACTCCAAATGTTACGGTCTCCTTTTCGCATTTTCATCTCTTTCCTTCTCATTTTGGGTTGCTCAATATTTAGCGCATTCACCATTCAGACAAAAGACAACAACATCACTATATCTTTAGGCGCAGATAATGCCGGACTTAAATTGCCGACTGGTTTTTCTGCTGTAAAAATTATTGACAGTTCAGCTAAAACCAGGCATTTGGTAGTAACCCCGCAAGGTATCATTTATGTAAAATTAGCACGGCCAAAAGATGGCAAAGGAATATTGATCCTGCATGAAGATGCGAGCGGGAAAGCCACGATTACCGGTGGTTTTGGCAATTACGGCGGCACGGGCATTTATTTAAAAAACGGCTATTTATATGCTTCTTCCAATGAGGAAATCTTCCGGTACAAACTGAATGAAAAAAATGAAGTGATAAACCCCGATGCTCCTGAAAAAATTGTAACAGGATTAAAAGCCGGCAGACAACATGAAACCAAGTCAATCGTGCTGGATAATGACGGGAATATCTATGTGAATATTGGCTCTCCGCTGAATTCATGCCAGGAAGAGGACAGGAAGCCAGGGTCGATGGGAATCAAAGGTTGTCCTTTGTTGGATTCTGCCGGTGGCATCTGGCAGTTTCGTGCAGACAAACTAAATCAAACTTACAAGGATGGTATCCGCTATGCGACAGGGTTACGGAATGTAGTAGGATTGGATTGGAACCAGCAAAATAATACGCTGTTTGTGATGCAACACGGCCGCGATCAGTTGCACGATTTATTCCCTGAAATGTTTACCGAAAAAGAATCTGCACTTTTGCCGGCCGAGTGCATGTACATGATCCACAAAGGCGATGATGCCGGCTTCCCATTTATCTATTATGATCAGATTCAACACAAGAAGATGCTGGCGCCGGAATACGGAGGGAATGGTAAAATAGAAGGAAGTGAGGAATATATTGATCCGGTAGTAGCTTTTCCGGGACACATGGCGCCTAATGGATTGTTGTTTTATACAGGAAATATGTTTCCCGCAAAGTATAAAAACGGTGCTTTTGTAGCCTTTCATGGTTCCTGGAACCGTACACCAGAAAATCAGGCTGGCTATTTTGTAGCTTTTGTACCTTTTAAAAATGGCAAACCTTCCGGCGATTGGGAAATCTTCGCAGAGGGTTTTGCCGGAATTAATGTAGTGAAATCACCAAGGCAGGCACAGCACCGCCCATGCGGATTGGCGCAGGGCGCTGATGGTGCGTTGTATGTTACCGACGATGTAAAAGGCACTATTTATAAGATCACGTATCGTCCATAAAAAATGTTTCAATGAAATGATTAAAAATATTTCAGTCTTTTGTTTATGCTCTTTTGTCGCTGTTTGTGCTTTTACACAAAGCGCCCCAAAGAAAGTCTTCAAACCCAACACCACTTCATTATCAGATAGTGTGGCTTCGCTTAAACGAGGGAAAGCGCTGTACGCCACTTATTGCCTTACCTGTCACCAGGCAGATGGCGGCGGTGTGCCGAATCTGAATCCGCCATTGATTCAGACTTCGTTTGTAACAGGAAAAAAGGACCCGCTGATAAAAATTATATTGAAAGGATTAAACACTCATATGGATATTGATGGAGAATCCTATTCCAACAATATGCCGCCTTTTGAATGGTTAAAAGATCAGCAGATAGCAGATATTCTCAGTTACATCAGGAACAATTTTGGCAATAAGAAAAGTATTGTTGTAAAAACGGAGGTACAAAAGGTGAGGAGTAATTTGAAAAAATAGTATTTAGCGTAATATAATAAAACATGTGCTCTTTTCGGGCTTATCACATGTTTTAAAACAGCTATAATAATTCTATCTCTTCGGAAATGTGTGTATCAAATTAACGATTTTTATTTATTGTATTATGGGATTTTCATTAATGCCATCTGGCCATTTTGCAGTAAACCAACAAATAAACGATTTTCTTATTCTAATATTTTTCGTTCATTCCTGATCAATGTACAGGCTGTTCTTTCAGGAATTATTTTATAGAAAAATATACAACTGAATGCGTTGTAATTTCTCATCCTTATTCAATCCCATTTTGCATAAATCTTAGTAGAAAAGTTTATTGCTATCTTGCAAACCTTATTATTTTTTGAAAATTATAGCGATGATTGGTAATAAGGTTGGAAGAATTATTAGTTTTTTTTTACTAAGGTTCCGAAAGGCATTTTAAGCGCCAACAATAATATCAATCTTGTCGCCGTTGAATTTTACTGCAATTCTCTTTTTTTATAACAATAAAGAAACAAATAAGCCGGATTTCTATTTTCGTTATTCGGAAAACAAAAGATTCCGAAGTTCATCAATTTAAAAAAAGAGGGCAACCGGATTTCTGCTTATTTGCAAAAGAATCCGGCTGCCCTCTGAATCACAATATTTACCAAAACAGTTCTTCGCTCAGAAATATGATGAGTTACCTGTTATAAACTTCCAGTTCACCTACATGAATATTGGTTGCAGCATCCTGCAGGCCGATATTGATTTTGATGAATCTTCCTGTAACATTGGCAAAGGTTTGAATATTTTCAGATTTCGGGTCTCCCATTACTAATGCCGCTCTGACCCATGTCTGGTTGTTTCCAATTGATTCTGTTTTGGCGTAAAGTATTTCGTAATAAATGATTTTTTTGGAATCTTTCGTAATATACAATTGTGTAGAATTAAAAGTTTTCTGAGCTCCCAAATCCACGTAGAACCATACATTGGAGCCTGCACGTTCCCCGCTACTTGGCTGCCAATAAGAAACCCTGTCTCCATCGGTGAGTTTTGCATTGCCTGATGCAGATCCGCCGGTTACCGTAGGTGCATTTAAAGCCAGGTTGTCGGGTGCGGTGGGAATTACGGGTGGTACATATAGGATAGTAGTAGCTTCGCGGTAATCTGTATAAAAAGTATCTATGGCATTATCCACTGGAAGATAGCCAGTGCGGTATTTAAACGTAGTACCGTCCTGAAATGCATGTAGTGTATCCGTTTCGGCAAACCCCAATGGGACGCCTGAATAGGAAGTAGCCGACTTAATTTGTTTTTTTACCAGGTTTCCAAGACTATCAGTATATTCCAAATCCATGACTACGGCACCCTGCCCGATTCCAAACCATTTGATTTCGACATCTTTGGTATCCGGATAATAGATTGCTGAATCGAGGGCACGGTTGGAAATGGAATTGATATAATTTTCTCCGTAAACCGTGCCGGTTACTTCGGCTTTTACAGAAGAATGCCCTGCATCGTCATACGTATATACATCAAATGTATAAAGGCCTTCAGTTAAATTATTAATGTTAACTTTAATAGTATCGGTGCCATCTGATTTTTGTACCGGTACCAACAAAGAGTCTGCTCCATTATTCCAAAAGACCTTGCATTTGGTAATTTTGGGATCAGATACAAGCAGCCACCTTAGCTGAAGACGGTTTTTCCCGGGAAACGCAATCAGCGAATCTACTTTTCCGGTAAAAACTTGTTCCCCGTTTTTAATGTAAGGGATGTAATTATCTGCCATCTTGCTACACGAATTCAGGGAAAGAGTTACTGCGATGAATAGCAGTGCAGAAAGTAACAAGGCTCTCTGGATGTGTGGGTTCTTATTTGATTTCATATTTTAATAATTTTATTGTACTTGACCCCAAAGTGATAATTCAAAAAGATGGAAAAATCCTGTCTGGCCACCAATGGCGCCCCAGCAATCAATGGCCTTCCATGCTATATACCTGACAGTAGGCATGTTTTCAGGAAAGTCATATTCCTGGCCTGCATTAGCTACATCGAGGTCTTCATTGGAATTCTGGCCAATAGGTAGTCCCGAAGGTTTTATCATAATCTGATGATCGAGTCTTACCCAGCTATTTACATCCTGAGGCGTATTTGTACCCCATATTTCCCATTCATGAGGATTGCCATGGCTGTAGTAAAAACTTCCGGTTCTTTGCCATATTTTATACCTACTTAATCTTGCATTTACTCCCAGGTCAATAGGGATCCAAATCGGCTGGTCCACGTTTTGTTTGGTGTGGAACATCGAACTGGTATTGCCATCGTATAAATTTTTCATTGGATAGCTACTGGAATAATCCACCGCTTCAATCATTGCGTTGCCTGAAGCGGGCAGGGGCGCTACCTGTGGTATCGGATATTTTTTTCTGATATCTGCAAATTTTGTATGATCTAGTTGTACTTCATAAATCGGTGTGAGATCAAATTTCAGGGTATCGGAAAGATTACCCCAACGATCTCTTACGTAAACACCAAATTTTTGCTGCTTCGATTCCAGGCCTCTTACCTTAAAAACGCCGCTATCCAATGCGGTATAATCAGCATCTACCTGCCGCCATGATAGCTGTGATTCATCCCATAGCATGGCTACTATTACAATATTTGCCAGGTCTTCATTCTTAAATTTTACTGTGAAGCCTCCAAAAGAGGTTTCGGCGCTTAAAGAGCGACGAACCTTGATCAATGGTGGAGTCAACGGCTTGATGGTGACTGTAACCGGCTCGGAAGAAACTTCTGCACGGCTTACCGCATATAAAGTTACCTTATGTTCTGTCGTGTCTCCGAATCCTTCTACAACTACTGAATTTTTATAAAAGGAAGATTTCGCTTCTTTTTTTGCACCGTTGATTTCATATTCTGCTCTTACATAAAGCAGGTTCTGATCTTTAGGAAGGACATAAGAAATTTTTGCGGCGCCCGCCATATTTTCTACTTGTGGATTTTTAATTGGCCCAGGGGCAGTTTTATCCGGATCTATCGGCTTATTGGAATCTTTATGACATCCCGGAAGGATATTTAACGAGAGCAATAAACCAAAAAACAATAAGGTTTTTATTTGTTTCATATCATTTTATTTTAGAAGAAATCATTTTATTTTACCAGCCTGTGTTTTGTACCAGGTTTTTATTTACACGAAGCTCATTGAGCTGTATAGGCCACAAGTAATTCTTCAGGTCGAACCGCTGGTTGAACAGCAGCGTAGGCTTATAATATGACACCGCATCTTTTTGTGTAATATCCCAGCCGCGTACAGGCCCGTTTAGTTCAGTGTGTGCTGTTTTCCATCTGAGTAGGTCCCAGAAACGTTGTCCTTCAAACATTAACTCGATGGAACGCTCCTGCTGGATAATGGACCTCATTCCCTGCTTCGTCTGATATTTGGTCGGATCTTTTGAATAAGTAACATCAGACCACGATTCCTCAACGGATTTCAGGCCTGCTCTCTGCCGTACAGCATTGATCCACTCATTGGTTTTAGGGCCTGGTCCATTCAGTTCATTTAGTGCCTCTGCATATAAGAGATACAAATCGGCCATTCGCATTTCCGGCCATGGATATTGAACAGTATTGCTGGTAATGTTTCCATCCGCAGCTACCGTGGTTTCAATATTAACCAGTTTTTTTGCATAATATCCCGTAATAGAATAATTGCTGGCTCCTTGTCTCGCGGCTGTTTCGCCGGCCCGGCCCTCTACATAAAAAAGGCCTGTAGGAGCGTAGGTGTTGTAATTGTTCACCCAATTACCAAACCAAATACCCCGATCAAAACCTAAATCAGCATAGAACCGTGGCTCCCTGTCAAAGTTTAATTTGACAGTTGTTTCGCCTTTAGCTACATAGTATTTATTCGCTTCATCCCCTGTTCTTAGCGCAAACCTGTCATTGTAATCGTATGTCTTGTCTTCTGTAATAGGAATCCCGTGATTTGAGTAAAATAATTCGGCCATTTTGATGGTAGGGGCTATTATGCTTTTAGGATTGGAGGTACTTGTAAATGGCGCGATATCTGCCATTGCATACCGTTGCATATCCCCCGCACGGCTATTGGTATTGGCCCAAATTACCTCGGGATTATTTACCTTATTGGTAATCGCCGTGCGAATATCCAGCTCAAGTTTGGTAGTATCATTTAATGTATAACCGGTGTTACCGGCAAACGTGGATAAACCGTAGCCATTTGCCTGGCAAAAATCAATCGCGTCTTTACACGCAGTAGCTGCACGTTCCCATTTTTCTGCACTATATGTCTGATCAAATAGCTGCCTCCCTTTATTGTCTTTCAAACTGGCATAGGTAGTATTGCCATTAAACAATGGGCTTGCAGCGGTTACCAGTACTTTAGCTTTTATCGCTTTTACAATACATTTTGTTATTCTGCCAAGCTCTGCATTTTCTGTTCCAACTATTCTATCCGGCAGCATATCATTAGCTGAGGCTTCATCCAATAGCGAAACAATATAATTGACGCAGCTATCCACAGGCTCGCGATACACCTGTACCTGTTCGGGACTTGCGGAGATCGGCAAATTTTCTTTGATTAACGGAATCGGACCGTATAATCGGAATAAATAAAAATGGTAGTAAGCCTTTAAGAAGATCACTTCAGCTTTCCAGCGCTCTTTTTCAAACTGATCCAGATCCGGCACTTTATCTACATTGGCTATAAAAGTATTACACTTACGTATCGCCTGGAACAGCGCTACTCCCCGGTTAGTACCATTCCAGAAATTGCCTAAAGGGTTATCAGTATTTTGCAATCCTCTTGCGATATTATGGAAATTGGGATCGACGTCGCGGATTGGATCCATGTACCACACTTCATCGCCGGAATTGAATGCAGGATTATCGTTGAAGGACCCATCCAGCGGTAAGTAAGAGTAGCAGGTAAAGAGGTATTTCTCTGCGGAAGTTCGCAAGGTGAATGCACTCTCGATCGTGGCAATGCTATCAGGTACTACATCGAGATATTTTTTACAGGAAAAAATGGTAGCCGATAGTACAAAGGCCAGCAATATTTTTTTATTTTTATTTTTCATTTTCATAATTTAGAATCCGGCATCAATGCCTATTGTGAAAGATTTTTGTATCGGGTATTTAAGGCCGTCTCCGCCCATTTCCACATCCCATAATTTGAATGCGCTGAATGTGAATAAATTACTTCCTGTGAAATAAACTCGGAATCTGTTCATGCCTATTTTCTTGATTGTATGTGCAGGCAAGGCGTATCCAAACTGTACTTGCTTTACCCTAAGGAATGCACCATTGCGCATGAACCAGGTATTTGGCTGGCTATTATTGGAATTCAGATTATGACTTAAGCGCGGCCATAGAGCATACAAATTTCTGTTGTCTTCAGACCAATGATTATCGGCATAAGCCTTTAATAATTGATTGTTGAGCAACACCCCGTCCGGAGCCGGATCACCGGTTGTGTACCTGTATGAGATGAAAGGTGCTGTGGACGCCGGATCGATCCAGAATGAAGATCTTGCTGATCCCTGCAGGCCAAACGAAAAGTCGAAATTTTTATAGGCAGAGGTAAACCAAAATCCGTAGATGATTTCCGGTGATGTAGGGAAGCCAATAGGAACCATGTCATCCTGGTTGACAACACCATCTCCGTTTACATCGCGGTATTTGATATCGCCTGCCATTGTTTTGGTGTTGCCAAAAACCTGTGTAGGCGAACTTCTTACTTCCTCTTCATCCACAAACAGGCGCTCAGCTATATACCCCCATTGCTGGTTGATGGGCTGGCCAACGCGATAGGACCACGGGTATTTATATTGCGGCTCTTCGTATGCTTTAAATTTGTTGCGGGCAAAAGTAAAATTGCCCATAATGGAAATATTAAAGTCCTTTGAAAAATATTGATTGTAGTTTGCACTGATATCCACAGATTCAGAATGTGACTTTCCTACATTCGCCTTTGGCGTTGCTCCCTCAAGCCCCATCGTATTGGGAATGGAAGCCCGGTCCATTAAAATGTTATAGCGCTCTTCTGTAAAATATTCAGCGGTGATATCAATTTTTCCAAACAAGGTAGTTTCGAGTCCAAAAGTCGAGTTTCTGGCGGTTTCCCAGGTAATAGCAGTATTATCATATCGTGCTACTGAAATGCCGGGCCTTGAATATCCCCCGTCTGTTCCAAAACTGGCTCCAAAAGCTGCATCGTTCATGTTGATATTAGACAAATAAAAGAAGCGATCACTTGCACTGCCAATGGCGTCATTTCCTACCAGGCCGTAATTGCCTCTGATCCTCATTTTGGTAAAAATATCTTTTAGCGGATCAAAGAAAGACTCATTGGAAACAGACCATGCCACGCCTACAGAAGGGAAGAATCCGAACCGCTGGTCTTTATAGAATCTTTCCGAGCCATTGTAAGCAAAATTTGATTCGATGAAATATTTGTTATCATACGAATAAGTTGCTCTTCCGCCCAAAGTGATATTCCTGGAAGGCAAGGATCTTTGCAAGGTGCTTTCGTTGCCACTTACATCGTTTTGCAGCATCATTATCGCCATTCCTGTTACGCCGCTTTTACCAAAGCTGCGGTTGTAATTTGTCGACAGTTCTCCGTGAAAAGTAGATAACACACTTTTAGAACCGGGAACAAAGTCAATAAAATCCGTACCCTTGTCTGCGTTCAAATCATTGAGGCGAAAGGTGTTTGATATCTTATCATAGCTGGTTGTGCTGTAGTAGAAAGGAATGTAGGCCCGGTTTACACTAAAGTTTGCACGACGATTGGTAGTGATCATTCCGCGCAGCGAAAGGCCTTGTGTAATGATTCCAGAAAGATCCTGTTGTACTTCAGCCTGGGCTCCCATCAATGAGTTTGAATATTGCTGATAGCCTTTTACCATGTCCGCATAAGGATTGAAATAATTTCCAACTTCTGCGTTTCCAAAAAGGATATGGTTGATAAACCGGTGTTGTGAATCAGCTGCATAATATGGTTTGAACATTACCGGGTTGGTGCGCATTACATTCAGATACATTGCCGAACCTGAAGTTTGTGGGCCGGTGTACCCGTCAAACGTTCCGAAAAGACGCACCAAAGCGGTAGTGGATTTGGTTACTTTTATGTTCACATTCGACCGGATTGTATAGGTCTTCAGATTAATGTTCGTGTTGAAATTGTTGCGGTGATCCACTTTCAAATTCCCATTATCCTGGTTCATAGAACTGGCAATGTAATAAGTAGCGATTTTTCCACCTCCTGCCAGGTTAAAATTAACGCGCTGGTTATAGGTTTGTGGTGTAAACATCATGCTTTGCCAATCATTTGTCGGGTAATAATCAGGATTTACACCGGAAATGGTATTATCAATTTTTTCCTGCGAATAGGGCAATATTCCCAAAGGATTTCTTGTTAAAACGGATTCATTTTCCAGTTTCATATAAGTGATCGGGTCTGCAAGTTGCACCATGCGCGTAGCTTCCGACATGGTTTTTTCATAACGGATATCAATTTTTGCCCGTCCTTCTTTACCTTCCTTAGTAGTAATTAAAATCACACCGTTGGCACCGCGCGCTCCATACAAAGCATTTGCCGTAGCGTCTTTCATGATTGAAAAGCTGGCGATGTCATCTACGTTTAGCCGCGCCAGTTCTGTGGTGGAATATTCCATTCCATCTATCAGAATCAAGGGATCTTTTTTGTAACCAAAAGTAGTAGCGCCCCTGATGAAGAACTGGGCATTATCGGCTCCCGGCTCGCCGCTGCGTTGATACGCAATAACTCCCGCCAGTTTGCCGGCCAATGCCTGTGTAAGGTTGCTTGACGGGATCTTTAATTCCTGTGGGTTAATGGTAGTAATGGAGCCAACCACCGATTGCTTTTTTTGTTTGCCATAAGCGACCACTACTACCTCGTCCAATCCCTGGTGACTTATCTTCATAAATGCATTAATGACGGTTTTGCCTTTTACAGGTAGTTCGACCGTCTCATAGCCTGTCATTTCAAATACCAGTATGGCATTGTCATCCGGCACATCTAACACATACTTACCGTTTTGATCGGTAGCTGTTCCGATGTTGGGCTGGTTTTTTACATAAACCGAAACGTTTGCCAGGATGCCACTGGAATCTGATACGGTTCCACGCACCTCTTTTTTAAAATGAGGCGCATCATACGTTGAAGACACTTTGGACGGTAACTTTGAAGTCAACTTGTCCTTTTCATGGGCAGAAGCATTTACACAAAAAAATAATCCGGCGAGGAAAAAGAATCCTCTTTTACCTTTTAGTAATGAAAAGATCATAAAGCTGTATTACGTTTTAAAAAATGGTATATTAAGTGTTTATTCAAAAGCTGTTATTCGAACTTGAAATGTTATTTCTTAACAAGAGAAATTTTCAATATTCGCTCTCAATCGAAATTTTAAAAAGTATTGGTTTTTACAAGCAACTGTTCTTACAAACATGGGTGTTATTACGTTAAAGCAAAGTTAATGGACATGAGAGAGGAGAATTCATCAATTTTAGCAAAATAGTCATCGATATTACCATTTGGAGTAATCAGCGTTACAAAATATTAATAAATGAGTGAACTTATTTTCTTGCTTTAAATGATTACAATGCCTACTGTAAGAAAAAAGTTTGGATGAATATCAATCTATATCGCTGTAAATCCTTTGCTGGTATAGGATGTATTGACTTGAAAAGTAAAATGATTGGATTTAGTATTTATCAAAGTGCATTGTTTAATCGAAGTAATAGCGGAAAATAAAAACTGTCCGTATTTGTTCTTTTACTGTTGTTGAAGAACTTTATAAATCAGATAAGTATCAATCATACCGGATATATCAGGTTGCGAGGTAGTTGGGTAATTCCGGTTGCTTGTGGCAATATCGTTGAACGAAATGTAAATGTTCCGGACTTGATCTATGCAACATAAACTATTTTTGGTGATTCCGTCATTTAGGGGCTTGTAAAATATTGAATCGCGAAAAAAAACTTTTTTTATCGTTCATCTTAATAGGATCAGACACTCTTTACCGGTCTTGCAGCCTGTTGACCGTAATAAATGCAAATGAAAGCAACCCGGAAAAAAAATTTCGGACCGAAGGAAATTTCAAAATACATCGTCTATAGATTTCACGAGTTTGAATGATTTGCTCATCTCTTCTCTAACTGAAATAAAGCATGAGAATAATTGTTTTATCTTTTTTTGCCTTCTTATTTTCTTCTGCATCTGAAGCTCAAAAAATGAGATCTGTAACCGGAACGGTAACAGACACCACCGGTTCTCCGCTTCATGGTGTAACCGTCAATCTGAAGTCGGTATCTGAAAACTTTACAACGGTAAGTAATGCCACCGGCGTTTATGAGTTTTCACAAGTAAATGCATCAGAATTTGTAATCACTGCTACCTCCATTGGTTATGAAAATTTTTCAGAGGCATATTCGGTTCCTGCAAAAGAAGGGAAAATTTTTACGATTAAACCCATAAAACTGAATGTGAAAATAGATGAACTAAATGAAGTAGTCATCGAAAAAAATCCGGTTACGATTAAAGAAGATACCATTCAATATGATGCCCAGGCGTATAAAGTAAGGGAGGGCGCACCGGTTGAAGATGTGATTAAAAAGCTTCCGGGCGTTACGGTAGATAAAGATGGGAATGTAACAGCGCAGGGCCAGACTATTAAAAGAGTGCGTGTAAACGGCAAAGATTATTTTGGGGGAGATGTGCAGACAGCTACTCAAAATCTGCCGGCAGATATCATTGAAAACATACAGGTTATTGACGATTATGGCGACAAAGCAAACCTTACCGGAATCAAAGAAGGCGAACCAGAAAAAGTGTTGAATATTAATATACAAAAAGGAAAAAGCAAAGGTAGTTTTGGTAATGCTACTGCGGCTGCTGGCACACAAGAGAGATATGCCGGACGTATTGCTGTCAACAATTTCAAAGACGACCGGCAAATTGCTCTTTTAGGATCGATTAATAATACGAATGGGAATACCTTTAATTTCAATGGAGGTGGTCGTGGAGGCGGCGCGCGTGGTGCAAATTTTGGTAATGCCGAGCGTGCGGGCAGTGGCGGAGACGGCAATACGCTGGCCAAATCTATTGGATTTAATTATAGGGACAAATGGGGACCGGATATAAGCTCTTATGGCAGTTATAGCTACACGGCGCGTAACAATAAAACTATAGGATCTTCCTATCAGCAGGATCTGAATCCTTCTAATATTCGCAGCACCAGCCACTCATCCAATAACAGAAGCATCTCCAATAATCACCGCCTGACCTGGAACGTGGAATATAAAATAGACAGTTCAGATTTTTTAAAAATAACTCCTTATTTTTCCTATGCTTCTTCTGATGCAAGCAACAATGGAATATCCGATATAACTGCGACAAGAGAAGGCACCACTTTTTATACAACAAACAAGAGCCGTTCCTCTACAAGTGCTTCTGCTCCTTCCGCAGGTTCTGATCTTTTCTTTAATCATAAATTTAAAAAACGCGGTAGAAATTTTAGCATTAATGGCGGAATTGATTATTCATCAAGAGAGCAAAACCGTAATGGCTACAATGAATACCGCGATTCTTCCAGCGTTGCCACATTCGCAACAGATTCCATCCGGCACCAGTTCATTAAAACCGATGCACAGAACACTTCAGCCAATGTTCGGTTTTCGTACAACGAACCTTTGGGAAAATATACTTCGCTTGAAGCAAGCTATAGCTGGAATATTTCTAGCACGCAAAGCCTCAGGAATACAGATGATATAGATCCGCTTTCAGGAGATAAAGTGAGAAATATTTTGCAGAGCAATGATTATAAATATAAGTTCATCACAAACCGGTATGGGCTTAATTTCAATGTGCGAAAAGTGAAATATAATTTTTTGGTGGGCGTCGTGGCTCAACCATCAAATCTGACTGGTATGGATAACGGAAGGAATATTTCAACTTCCTCAAGGAATTTTAATTTAAAGCCGACAGCAAGATTTGCTTACAATTTTGCAAGGAGCCATTCACTGTCTATCAATTATGGCGGATCAAGCCGCGAGCCAGGTTTTGCACAATTGCAGCCGGTAGCAGACAGTTCTAACAGCAAAAATATCGTGATTGGAAATCCGAATCTTAAAGCAGAATTTACCAACAGGCTCAGGCTTCGATATAATAAAGTAGGAATTTTAACCGGTACGTCTTTTTTTTCAAATCTGTCATTTGATCAGACGCAGAATAAAATTGTAAGAAGTGTGGTGAATGCAAAAGAGGGCACCAGCCGCACCTCATCCTATATAAACACCAATGGCTTTTACGGATTGAACGGGAATATATCGTTTACCCAGCCTTTCAGCAAAAGAAAATTCTCCGCTACAGTAAGCGCTTCGGGAAGCTTTGATAATAATATTTCTTTTACCGATAATCAAAAAAACAATGGACAGAATTGGGTAGTTACGCCTTCTGCACGTTTTCGCATAGATCTTCCGGATATAGTGGATGCGGCTCTGAGCGGAAGCTATACTATTAATAAAACAGTTACCAACTATGCTACTTACATAAACAATACCGAAGTGAAAACATTGAATTTGGGTGTGAGTGGTAAAAATTATTTTTTTAAAGACTGGACGCTCGGATATGATTTTACAAAAATCATTTACTCGGGTTTTGTGAGTGCAGTGAATACGAATCCAGCTCTGCTGAGTTTATTTGTAGAATACCGTTTTCTCAAGAAAAATACCGGAACCCTTCGTGTGCAAGGGTTTGATCTATTCAATCAAAATACCGGCATTTCAAGAACTGTAAACGGTACAACCATTACCGATGCTCAAAATGAGCGCTTGGGCCGCTATTTTCTACTGTCATTTAATTTAAGGTTGCAAAAATTTTCCGGCAGCCGGCAGTATCAAAGAGTGCCCGATGAAAGAAATCAGAACCGGATGCGGGGTGAGATGCGCGATGGACGAAATCGAAATGGCGGCGTCCGAAACAGAAGTGGTGGCGAGGAAAATTTTTAAGTAAATCAATTCAGCATGGTTCAGTGATTGAAAATATTTTTTGTCAAAATAGTTGAATGCCTGGATAATAGTTTGATCAATTTTATTAAAATAAATTGCTTAGTTGCATACTTAACAACTATTACCTTATCTCAATAAGAAAAAAATGAAGAAATTAATTTTAGCGGTTGCACTTTGGGTAGTGTCTGCAAATATGGTGTATGCTCAAACTACAGAAAGTAAAAGTGAAAAAGATGCGCGTATGGAATGGTGGCGTGAAGCGCGTTTTGGCATGTTCATACATTGGGGAGTGTATGCACAATGGGCCGGCGTTTATCACGGGCATGAGCAGGCGAGAGGCGGTGCTGAGTGGATCATGAACCGCTGCAAGATACCGGTGGCAGAGTACCAGGAAAGAGCGAAAAGTTTTGACCCGGTAAAATATAATCCGGACGCATGGGTAAAACTGGCAAAAGAAGCGGGGATGAAGTACATCGTTATTACTGCAAAGCACCACGACGGCTTTGCATTGTTTGATTCCAAAGCAAGCAAGTGGAACGCAGTGGATGCCACAGCTTATGGAAAGGATCTGTTAAAGCCCCTTGCTGAAGCTTGCAGAAAATATGGTATGAAACTGGGCTTCTATTATTCCCAGGCTCAGGACTGGAATAATCCAGGTGGCGCCGTTGCAAGAAAGGAAATGAGAGAAGGATGGCCGAATCCTGATTCTGCAAAGATTGATGCCTACACAAAAGCTCATAACGGTCATTGGGATCCTGCCCAGGAAACCCGAACTTTTGCCCGGTATATTGATGAAGTAGCCGTTCCGCAGGTTAAAGAACTATTGACAAATTATGGAGATATTGCCGTATTATGGTGGGATACTCCAACAAATATGACCGATGACGCTGCACTGAAATTACAGGCGCTTTTAAAATTGCAGCCCAATATAATTACCAATGACCGTTTGAAAAGGCCAAACTTTCCGGGAGACACAAAAACACCGGAACAAAAAATTCCAACGCAAAGTGAACTTGATGGAAAAGATTGGGAAACATGTATGACCATGAACGGCTCATGGGGTTACAAGAGTTGGGACCACAAATGGAAAAGCGCACAAACGCTGATACGAAACCTTGTCGATATCGCATCAAAAGGAGGCAACTACTTATTAAATGTAGGTCCAAAAGATGACGGCACATTTCCACAGGAAAGTATAGATCGGTTAAAAGAAATAGGAGAATGGATGAGAGTAAATCACGAAGCTGTTTACGCAACAAAAGCAAGCCCGGTAGCACCTTTAGAATGGGGCCGCTGTACCAGTGTAAAATCAAAAAATAACACTACGTTGTATTTTAGTGTATTCAATTGGCCCGCTGATGGGAAATTGGTAGTTCCGGGTTTGAAAAATAAAATCGTTTCTGCAAAGCTTCTTGCCGGTGGTAACGTGAAAGCACAATTGGTAAGTAATGGAATGCAATTAAATGTGCCTGCAAAAGCAATTGACCCGATAGCTACTGTAATAAAAGTAGTTGTAAAAGGAGAAGTTCCAAATGTAAATCTTGATCCGAATGGTGTGATAAAAACAGGAGCGTTGGATTGATTCTCAAAATAGATTGTTTATGTATAAAGACAAAATCCTGTTATTTGTTGCTTTACTGTTATCCGTATCGCTTCACGCTGCAGATGTAGACATTACAAAATACGGCGCTGTTGGGGATGGACAAACTTTAAATTCAATTTCTATTCAAAAAGCTATTGATGCCTGTAATCAAAATGGTGGTGGAAAAGTTATTTTTCCTAAAGGAACATTCTTATCAGGAACGCTTGTTTTGAAAGACAATGTAACGCTGCATTTGCAAAAAGGCGCGCTCTTATTGGGCAGTGCGAATATAGACGACTATCAAAATTTGGATCCATTTGTAGAAGGTCTTGGAATTCATGTTGGCTGGGCATTGATTGTGGCATTAGATACAAAAAATGTAGGTATTGAAGGAGAAGGCAGCATTGATGGCCAGGGAAGTAAGCTAAAAGAAGAGCAAATTAAAACCGATTCAAGGCCGGAAGGACAGCGCTGGGGCAGGCGTCCCTTTTTGTTGAGGATTGTGCGTTGTAATGGTGTTATCGTCAAAGATATTACGCTCAACTACGCAGCGGCCTGGACTTCACATTATTTTCAATCAAAAAATGTGCAGATAGAAAATGTAAAAATAGTGAGTGTAGGTGTTGCACATAATGATGGCATAGGCATAGACGGCTGCCAGGATGTGCGCATAAAAAATTGCGATGTAATAAGCGGGGATGATGCGTTGGTTTTTAAAACGACATCCAGTAAAATGGCCTGCAGAAATATCAAGGTGAGCGGCATGAGGCTGAAAAGCAACCAGGCTGGAATTAAGATGGGAACTGAATCGATGGCCAATTTTGAAGACATTAAAATTTCAGATTGTTATATTTACGATACTAAAAACGGAGGCATCAAATTATTAACAGTAGATGGCGCTCATCTTCGTAATGTAGAAATATCAAATATTACGATGGACAATGTAAAAACACCAATGCTTTTCCGGCTCGGTTCCAGGCTGAGTGTTTTTCGTAAGGATGCAGATACACAACAGCCGACCGGTACTTTTGAGAATGTAATCGTAAAAAATGTAAAGGCAAAAGCTGCTGATTCTGCACAATTAAAACCACCTTCCGGAATTTTAATTACCGGAGTGCCTGGCCATTATATTACAAATCTTACTTTGGAAAATATCGAAATAGATCTATTGGGAACCGGGACGCTCGCCGATTCGAGACATGAAGTACCTGAAGCGGTGAACCAGTATCCTGAAGTGAAAACTTTTGGCCCGACCATCCCGGCTTATGCTGTGTGGGCAAGGCATGTAGAAGGACTGAAATTAAAGAACATTACTTTCCGGTTAAAAAATAATGATTTGCGGCCGGCTATTATTTGTGAAGATGCAAAAAATATTGAAATCACAGATTGCAACATGCCTGAAACAAATGGAGCAGAATCCGTAATCAGGTTAAAGGATGTAAAGGGCGCCGTAATTGCTGAAAATAAAGTGCAGGGAAAAGCCGAAGCATTTGTTTTAAAAGAAGGGAATACTAACGGAGTAAAATTGAAAAATAATAAAACGGGAAAGGTTGGAGCAGAGGTAAAATAGAGAGAGAAACTGTCAGTTGTACTTTACTTCTATTTAAATTCCTTGTCTCACTTTTTTTAAATGCAATTCTATAGGTTTTTTATTAATAAACTTCTATTATGGACAGACAATTCTCTGTAAGAACGTGGATATTGTTTTTAATTTTTATAGCATCAGGATTTTATTTTTCACCAGCTCAGGCTCAAAACAAGAAGCCTGCAAAGAGCAAATGGGTTTTTTACAATTCGGCTGGAAAACTTGATTATAAAACACTTCCTGAAGGCGATAGAATTATGGATTTTTCTTTTGCAGGATATATGGGCGGAGGTGTAAAAATTCCTTTAGTGGATGCCAAAATTGTTTTAACTCCTGTAGAAGGGGATAATTCAGGGTCTATACAAGACGCGATTGACAAAGTGTCTGAGATGCCGTTGATAAACGGATTTCGGGGCGCTTTATTGCTAAAGCCGGGCAGTTATGATTGTGAAAAAACGATCCGGATCAATGCATCCGGAGTTGTTTTGCGGGGAAGCGGTTCAGAAGAAAACGGCAGTATTATTAACATGACGGGCAAACCGCATCTTTGTATTTCTGTAAGGAGACAGGTTGTTGCAAAGCCTTTTGGAACTCCTGCATATTTTGCTGATAAATATGTTCCCTCATGTTCAACTTCTTTCACTCTCACAGACGCTTCAGCATTTTCAACCGGTGATACTATCCGGATCGCGCGACCTGTTACTGAGGCATGGGTTCAATTTATGGGAATGGACTTGCTGGTAAGAGATGGGAAAAAACAAACCTGGATCAGCGGCGAAATAACATGCGATCGCATCATCATAAAAAAAGAAAAGAATAAAATCACCGTAGATGTTCCGCTGACCGATAGCTATGATTCAAAATATTTGAATCCCCCAGGAGTTTCTGTTGTAAAGATTAGTACCACCGGCGAACTTTCACAAATAGGAATTGAGGATCTGCGCATTCAGTCGCCTGCGCAATCTGTTACGATAAATGAAGGCTCTAACCGGGCATTTTCAATGAGTGGCTTAATTGATGGCTGGGCCAGGAATATTGAAGTGTATAATACGGTAAATAGTGTAAGCGTAACAGGAAAAAGAATAACTATCGATAATCTAAGTATTCTGCATGAACAGCCAACAATAGGTGCGGCAAAACCCGCAGACCTTAATGGAAGCGGCCAGCAGTTGTTTTTTAATAATTGCAAAATTACCGGCGACAATCTTTTTTTCTTTGGCACCGGGGCAAAAGTAACAGGACCTGTAGTGCTGCTCAATTGTGTTTTTAAAGGGAATGGATGGATACAGCCTCATCAAAGATGGGCAACCGGTCTGTTGGTTGATTGTTGTGAAGTGCCGGATGGGGGAATTGATTTTATGAATCGCGGCGCTTATGGATCCGGTCATGGCTGGACAATTGGCTGGGCTGTGGCATGGAATTGCCGGGCCAAATCTTATTTAAACCAAATGCCGCCCGGTGCTGCTAATTGGGTAATTGGCAGCATCGGTGAACATGACCGGAAGGCGATGCCATTTAATAAAGAACCTTTGGTTCAGGAAGGAATTTATGATTCTCCAGGAGTGAATGTTAACCCCAAAAGCCTTTACCAGGCGCAGCTTTCACAACGGCTTGGGAAAAAAGCGTTGATGAATATTGGCTATTGAGCGAAAGGTAAATAATAAAGGTTGTGCCTGCCGTCTGAATTACCGATGAAAATAATCTCCAGCAAAAGGACAAATAAGATGGATTTTATTTTTGAAATGATGATAAAATGAGCGACTGTACTTTCTTTTTTTGAATTAAACTGAAATGACTTTAAAACCTGATGTCCTACTTTGAAAACCATCCTGATGGGCAGGTAAAGTAGCATTTTAAACAAAAACAAATATTACAAAGCCAGAAATTTAAAAACATTTATTATGAAAAATAAACTTCTGATCAGTACACTGGTTTTATTTTCCGCTTTTTCGTTTGGCGTTTCGGCTCAAAATAAAACAAATAAAACAATGACTAAAATTGAAGCCAGGAAGTGGTTTAAGAACCAGGAATGGTTGGCTGGCCTGAAATTAAAGCCGCATCAATCGATAAACGTGCAGGAATTTGCACAGCAATATCACCCGAATAAAAAATATTGGGATGAAGCCTTTGCTTTTATGAAAAATAATGACTTGGAAAAAATGACACCCGGAAAATATCCTATTGATGGTGACAACGTATTTGCAACCATTACAGAATATCCGACGAAGGATTTCGATAAAACCAATTGGGAGTCGCACCGCAGCTATATCGACCTACAATACGTCATTGCCGGCGAAGAAAAAATAGGCGTGTGCCCTGTTTCAAAAGCAATCGTTACCAAAGAATATGACGAAAAAAAGGATGCGGCAAATTACAGTGCAGAAGGTAAGATCTATGATGCTAAACCCGGAACATTTTTTCTTTTCTTTCCGTCAGATGCGCATCGGCCCAGCATCACGCCTGGAGGCAACCAGGTAGATAAAAAGCTGGTAATAAAAATAAAAGTTGCAAAATAAATAATCCCGACTTTTTAGTATCTGGAAAATAAATGCAGAAAGACTTAAAAAAATGTCACCATGAATAAAAAAAACCACAGAAATTTCGTTACAATTGTTACAGGTTTCCTTTTGTGCACAATCGGCTGTTCATCTGCGATAGCTCAGTCTGCTTTGACTAACTTTCCCAAAGATGCCACACCACAGGTAATCGGAAAGCGAATTGCAGATAGATTTGTCTCTACGCCGCATTCGAATTTTAACCGGACGACTCCGCCTAAAGTAATCACCTATCCTGAAAGCTGCACCTGGTACGGCGCGCTTACATTTGCGAAAGCAGCAAATGATAACGCCTTAAAACAGCAGCTTATTCAGCGATTTGAACCTTTGTTCGGATCACAGGATACCCTGATCCCGGTTCCGGATCA
Organism: Ginsengibacter sp.; assembly: GCA_051954975.1. Classification (GTDB taxonomy): domain Bacteria; phylum Bacteroidota; class Bacteroidia; order Chitinophagales; family Chitinophagaceae; genus Ginsengibacter. The sequence continues at coordinate 80,807 of JBQCHE010000011.1, forward strand.
TGTGGATTACACAGTGTTTGGCACCGTTCCACTGGAACTATACATGCAAACCAAAGAACAAAAATACCTCGATCTTGGAAAAAGCTTTGCTGATAAACAATGGGGGCCGCCCGAAGGAAAAAGAGTAACTGCTGAGTCGCACAGGTTTTACGACAAAGGACTTACCTGGCAAACGCGTTTGTGGATAGATGATATGTATATGATCACTGCCGTGCAATCGCAGGCATTCCGCGCCACAGGTGATAAAAAGTATATTGACAGAGCAGCTAAGGAAATGGTATTTTACCTGGATTCTTTACAACGGCCGAACGGCCTTTTTTATCATGCGCCTGACGTGCCTTTTTTTTGGGGAAGGGGAGACGGATGGATGGCGGCCGGTATGAGTGAACTTTTGCGTTCGTTGCCAAAAGACAATCCGGATCGTCCGCGCATTATGGAAGGATATAAGAAGATGATGGCTTCCTTACTAAAATACCAGGCAGAAGATGGTATGTGGAGGCAACTGATTGATGATCCGCAATCGTGGAAAGAAACGTCGTGCACCGGCATGTTTACTTTTGCATTTATAACCGGGGTAAAAGAAGGATGGCTCAATGCCAAAACTTACGGACCTGCGGCACGCAAGGCCTGGCTGAGCCTTATCAAATATATCAATGCTGACAATGATGTTACCGACGTATGTGAAGGGACGAATAAAAAGAATGACCGGCAATATTACCTGGACCGCAAGCGCAACGTGGGCGATTTGCATGGCCAGGCTCCGATACTTTGGTGTGCTACTGCTTTGCTCAGGAAATAATCAATTAATCGTAATTGAGCCACAGATATTAAACATGGCCTCACAGTTACTACAATTTGTGAGGCCATATTTATTTTTACAAGCGGATTCGCACTGTTTTTTCTGAAACGCCTTTCTCCAAAGACACCGGCTGCGCTGCTTTTCGCAAATCGCCCCCATCTACAATAATTCCATCGGAGGATGTTCCCTCCGCATGAAGAAATGCAGACGCGGGCGTTAACAATTTTGGGGCCGTTATTAAAACATCTTTTGAATCAATCAATCTTATTACACTGGCAGCAGTGCTTCCCTGAACACTCAACTGGTTCAATGAAGCATCCTGTACATTATCAAAAATAATTGCCGGGCGCGCATCAGGTTGTTCAAATTCCAAACGCACATTTTGTAGCGTAAGTCCTTTTACATTCCGCGCATATAATCCGTAAGCGGGAGGCCCGCCGGGGGCTTCGTCCCAAACACCAAAATATTCTGCAGCGATTTCAGGAACTTTTTTAGCTGCCTGTTCGGCTGTGCCGCCACCTGCATATTTTACATGTACATCCGTAAAGCTGATGTTCTCTAAATAATATGCTCCCATCGCGTTTAAAGTAATACAGGAATTTTTTTCTCCTTCTTTTTTGTACAATTCAAAATGAATATCGGGATGTTCCAAAGGCTGGGCAGCAACAGTAGCACGGATGCCATTGAAAACAATGTTCCGGATAAAAGGTTTTGTTTGCGGTGCCGGATTGCTGTTGGTATTATTTGCTGAAGGGCCACTAAATCCAATGCCGATGGGGCCTGTAACATTCTTCATAACGATATTGGAAAAAGTAAGATTTTCAATGCTTGCCCTTCCGGCACTTATTTTTATAGGGCAGCCATAAGTATCATAAATAAGGCAATTGGAAATAGCGATGTTCTGAGATTCTCCGCCTCCAAACCGGAAAATGGACCAACGCGTACTGAAGTTACAATTTGTGACAGTCACAAATTTATTGCTACCAAACAAAGCGCAGGCATCGTCCTGGCATTTCACGTCACAATTGGTGATGTGTACATATTCGCTGTCGTTGAAATGAAAACCGTCATTGTTTTTATTTACCCTGTTATAAATTCTGACACCATTGATATGCACCTGTTTGCATTTCAGAATGCGAAAACAATGGTAAGCGCTGGCAGTAAGGAATACATCGCGCACAAAAAAATTTGTACATTGGGAAAAGATGATCAAATGTGGACGGTCAAAGTTGCCGCCGATACCTCTCTGGCCAGGCCCGGTATTATCGCCCTTACCGTTGTAAAAAGCAAGCCCATTCCCGTCAATCGTTCCTGTACCTTCAATACAAACATTATGGGCATTTACAGCATAAAGGAAGACAATATTTCCGTTGCCCGCAGGTACGCCTTTTCCGGCTGTATAATCCGATCTTTTAGTGCTTCCCAATAGTTTGCCGTTTGGCGATAAGTGCAAGGTTACATTCGATTTTAACTCGACAGTACCTGAAAGAAAATCACCTGAAGGAAATAGCACGGTTCCTCCGTTATCCTTAAAACATGCATCAATAACAGCTTGAATAGCCAATGTATCCAGCGTTTTCCCATCGCCTTTAGCACCAAAATCCTTTACATTATATGTTCGTGCACCCAGTAGGTTATCTTCCGGTTTTTGTCTTTTAGGAAATCCAAAAGCTTTGGCGCCAATCATTCCTGCACCAACTGTGGCCAGCGCCGGAAGACTAATGCGACCCAGCCATTGTCTCCGTGATAACGGTGGAATATCGTTTTCAACAGATGTACCTGCATTATTTGTTTGGCTAACAGTCAATTCTTTCATGGCTTGTTTTTAATTAAATTATTGGTGAAGAAAATATCTTGAAAAGTCTTTTAAATAAATTTAAAAATCCAAATCGTCGTTTATGGGTTTTTATCAAAATTTATCTTATGGCATCCCAGGAAAAGCACTAATAATCCAAATTCTTATTCTGGGATATTAAATCAATGCATGAAAAAAGTTCGGCAATGTTTCAATAGAATTTGATTTTAAAATCTTTTGTTTTTATACAATTGGATCGAACCGCACTATAATATTCCTATATAAAATTCATATTTGGAACGCTTTGCCAGAATAGCTGAATAGTTTGCTAATAAATTGAAGTAAATTTTCTAAAAATCTTCTTCTATTGCAATAGCTGGAACAGATTTTATTTAAATCGCGCCGTCATTGATAAAAGTTTAAATTTTTTTCGCCTTTAATGTTTTAATGACAACACTATTCATTGAAAAAAATATTTTTTATACTTTTTGACTGTTAAATTTACATTTATTATTGGGGGCGTGAGATGAAGATTTTCTTGTCAAATAAATAGCACTATGGGAAAAAATAAAAATCCTGTTTAAATGAAATTATCGCGTTATACTTTAAAAAATATTGCCGCAGATGTGGTAGCGCTTCCAAACACAGAAACCTTTCATTTGCCGGAAAGAGTCTTACAATTTGGTACGGGAAGATTACTTCGTGGGCTGCCGGATTATTTTATAGATAAAGCAAACAGGGAGGGAATATTTAATGGCAGAATCGTTGTGGTTAAAACTACCTCAAAAGGAGATTTGGCGGCCTTTGAAAAGCAGGATAGCCTGTACACTATTTGCGAGCGTGGTATTAATAATGGCGAAAAGATTGAAAATAATATTGTATCTTCTTCCATAAGCCGGGTTTTAAATGCCAATAGTGAATGGGAGCATGTATTGAAGTGCGCACACAATCAGCATTTGAGTGTAATTATTTCCAATACAACAGAGATTGGGATTCGTCAGATAAATGACCGCGTCCACCGGTATCCACCGATTTCCTTTCCAGGAAAATTGCTTTCATTTTTGTATGAAAGATATAATGCTTTTAGGGGCAGTAGAGAAAGTGGACTGGTGATAATACCTACAGAATTGATCCCTGATAATGGCAAAAAGTTGGAAGCTATTGTTTTGGAGCTCGCGTATTTGAATGGCCTGGAAGATGAGTTTATGGAATGGCTCGAAGAAAGCAATTATTTTTGCAATTCATTGGTGGATCGAATCGTTACCGGTATGCCGGAAGAGAACACCAGGAAGATGATTGAAGATGAATTGGACTACACAGATGACCTATTGACAGTGACGGAAACATACAGATTATGGGCCATTGAGGGCGATGATCATGTCAGAAAAATTCTTTCCTTTTGCAACGCAGATGAAGGGGTGGTGATTGAAAATAACATAGAGCTTCATCGTGAACTGAAACTCCGGTTGTTAAATGGAACACATACGTTTTTTTGTGGTGCAGCTTTTTTAGCCGGTTATGAAACAGTAAGGGATTCCGTGGAGAGTAACATCATGTCTTCGTTGATTATCGATCTGATGAATCGTGAAATAAATCCTTCCATTCCTTATAAAATTGATGGCCGGGTGAAAAATCTTTTTATTTCAAAGATTCTCGATCGATTCCGGAACCCGCATATCAGCCATTACTGGAGGAATATTACCTTTAATTACACTTCCAAAATGAAGACGCGTTGTATCCCTCTTCTTTTAAATTATTATAAAATATACAATAGCGTCCCAACATTATTTGCATTCGGTTTTTCCGCCTACATATTTTTTATGAAAGCGACAAAACGAACAGGAAATGAATTTTTTGGAGAATATAATAATGAGGATTACCTGATAGACGACGAAATGGCGTCATATTATTATGACTTGTGGCAAACAAATTCTCCTGGCACTGTAGTCAGGCAGGTTTTTGAAAATATTAACTTGTGGGATGCCGATTTGATTCTTCTTCCCGGATTTGAAAATGTAGTAACGGATTATCTCATTTTAATTTGTGAAAATGGGATAGACTATGCTATGCAAAATCTTTTATCGAAGGAGGTCATTAAAAAATAATCATTAATGCATAAATTTGACGTATAAGTGGTAAAAAACAGCTTCAAATTATTTTTTATTACTGAAAGCGCGGAGGAGGCTTAAAGGTAAAAACTATACAACAAGTTGTTCACGATATTTACAAATAATCCCCAAATCGACCAAGGAAAAAGCGAAAACGATATTTACTAATACGTCGGATTTAAAGAAAGTGAAGCTATATACCGACGAACTGTTTGGGAAAAGTAGTATTGATGACAAGCAATCAATTGAATATCGAAGTTCTCAAAAACATTCTTTAGGCTTGGTAAAGACAAATTAGCTTATTAAATTATATTCCTGGATTGACCTATAACTTATTCTTAAAAGGGAGTTATGTTCTTTTTTACTCATGCTTTTTAGTAATGAAAATCAGTTATCATAAAATGAAATAATGTTGTTTGAACATTTAATAAAGATTTCATGACCTTGGATATACAGCGAATTGTCGGTTACCGGGATATTTTTGGAAAACCTAAGTTGGTTTATAAAAAAGTTTTGCCAGGCGTATAGGCCGCAGACGACTTCTTCAGTTAAGTGCGCTGATGTTAACCTATTGCCGCAAAGGAGTGGAACCATTCTTGGAAGAACTGATACAGATGTTTTTTATCTATAAAGGAGACCTTGATAAGAACAGGCCAGTGTTGATTTCAAATCCTGCTCGGACAAAAATTATGACCGTGCCATTATTCCCTTTGCAGCTTTCGCTGACGAATTTGCTACAAATAAGGGTGTAAAAGTTGATTTCAAATTATTGTTGGACAACTACAATTTCTCAGGTTCCCATGAAGATTGAAATTTTACAAGCATTTCTGAATAGCGGGTAAGATGAAAATGCTCAATGAATAAGTCACGGCTACTGATCATTTCCGTCTCAGGTGAATCTTCTTCTATCTTTGTAAAGACATAGGACGGCGCATTTTGGAACCTTTCTCTTAATCTTTGAAAATAACCTTTCGAGTAATAGGTCTGTGCCTTCATGGGGTATCCAAAAGGTATTTTAATTGATTCGTCAAAGGAACTCCTACAGAAAACAATATTTCAGGAAATACATTATTCGTTCAAAATACGATTGTTGCCGGCAACGCAAAACCAATTGATGACTCTGCAAGTTCTATCGCTGCCACAGGATGGACTGCAACAGACATACTGAATTGGTTTACTACAGCAGCTTATGGCAACAGTATTCTTGCGACAAATGACGAAGTGAAATTAACGGATGCGTTCAATTACAGCAATCCTGATTTCACACCCAAAGCAGGCTCGCCTTTACTTGCAGGCGCATCTTTTGCCAACAGCCTTCTTTCTTCCGGATTTACGGCCACTTCATATCGTGGAGCTGTAGGCGCATCAGGCTAAGACGCGAACTGGTGGAAAGGCTGGACAAAATTTAAATAGGCATCAACAACACACATAGATTTCTTCTCATGTAACACCCGTATTACTGCGGGTGTTTTTGTTTTTTATAGGCACGAAGAATGACTAAAAAAGCATAGACTGCGGCTCACAACTTTAAAATTTGGTTTTTTTTTCATTTACTGTAAAAGAATCAGGAAAAGCATAGTGAAAAAGCAAGTACTGTGCAGGGAAACGACTCATTCATGAGCGTTAAATAAAGAAATGTTTCCTTCCTCTAAGACTGTATTGGCAAGGCTTGGATGAAAAAGACCGGACACGGCGCTTCTGCCAAATGCACCCATCACAATTAAACTGTTGCTATCATGTTGCTTTAAGAAACGGTGAAGCTCTTCTTTTTCAGCTCCTGTTAACTCCTCAATTTTAAGATTTGGAAAATAGCCTGGCAGTAAATTATACATGAATTCTTTTTGCTCCAATATTTCCAAGGGGGAAAGATTAATTGTAACCAGAAAAGCAGGCAAAGGGCAAAAATGAGCAAAAAGGTCTTTGAATTTTTGAATAGCATACTTACTTGATTCGCTGCCATCAAAAGCAAGAATCACTTTTTCAATTACAGGCTTATTCGTGCCTACCGCAAATACCGGGCACCGGGCAGAGGTTAAAATGTCCTTTAACGAAAAATGCGGATAATCAGTATTTACTTCAGTTATGATAAGGTCAGATTCCCGACTTAAGTTAAGCACTTCTTCTAAGGTATGAGCGAGACTTGCCTTACAAGCAGCACCAGCGCTCAAACATTCATCCTTAAATAATTTTATTTGAGCATTAAGCAAATCTGTATTTTCTTGTTGTATGCTCTCTTCTGCCAAAGGAATTTCGGTTGATTCCATATCATTCGGAAATGGATAATTTAACCCAGCAGGCTCACTACTTTCATTAATAAAAATGCCATGAAGCTCACCGGAAATTTCCTTTGCGGTCTCTATAGCGAAAGCAATTAAATGAGTCGGAAGATTTATAAAATTGCTAATTACGAGTATCTTTTTCATTCAGGCATTATCTATACGTAAATTAAAAACAATAGCGCATTTTGACAAAGATTTCTTTAAGGATAATAATTTGATAATCTGATAAAATAAGTTATTAGACTATAGCTTCTGTTACTTCTTCTGCAAAGCGAAAAGACAACGTCATTCCTGCACCGCCAAGCCCCTGTTATCGGGTTTTGATCGCGCGCCTTTATCAAATCTTCTCCCTTTACTTCCTGAACAGAATAACCTATCTTTTTGGTTTCCTTTTTAACGCCTAAGGCAGTTACTACTACTTCTGTTAATTGCTGCGCATTTGCTTTAAGCTAATAATAATATTATCAGATGCATTCTCACTTCCTTTGATTGGTAGCCAATAAATGTTACCAAAAGTTTGCTATTCGCAGGCGCTTCCAAAGAAAAATCTCCGGCTGCATTGGTTGATGTGCCTGCATTTGAATTTTTAATTGTTACACTTACGCCTTCCAATGCCGCTTTGATAGCTTCGTCAATAACTCTGCCATCAATTTTAATTGATTGGGCAAAAAGTGAGGCAGAAAAAATAGTGAATAGAATTGTAAAAAATAAAATTCTTACAACTTGTGCGTTGAAATGCTTCATAAATAATTTTTTTATTTCGACGCAAAACTATCTTCCAGATGTTAAGGGTTTATTACGGCTCTATTAACAAAGAATGATTAAATTGTTATGCTAAAAAATCTAAGGTTATAAAATATAAAGTATTGAAAGTAAGAAGGAGGGAGGGATACTATTAATGAAAGAATTGAATCCAATTTTTGAATTTTACAGGAGGAGATGAAGTGATGCTCTATCACAATTTCTTTCGCCACTGGCTATATCACTTAAAATAAAAATCCTGCTTAATTGCCTGCCTACCGGACAGGTAGGTTTGTTTGCTGTGAAAGTGGGGTAACTTCTGGGCCCGGCAGTGACCATTGTTGTTATCAGGAATGTCAACAGCAGCCGTGTGAATATGAATTATCAGCCAAGAAAATCGGCATACCAACGCCCTGAAGATTTTACAATTCTTTTCTGGGTTTCAAAGTCAACATATACAAGGCCAAAACGCGGATAATATCCTTCGGCCCATTCAAAATTGTCAAGGAAAGTCCACACAAAATATCCTGTAACATTTACGCCTTCATTTTTGGCGCGTAATAATTGAACGATGTTATTTTCCAAATAATTAATTCTCCGGGCATCATGGACTTCTTCGTTTTTCACCTCGTCATGAAAAGCCGCGCCATTCTCCGTAATTATCAGCTCCGGGATATTTTTATAGGCGCTGTATTTCTTTAAAATGTGATATATAGATTCCGGGTATACTTCCCAATTCATCAAGGTTCTCTCTACGTTACGCTTGTTTGCCTTTATTATTTTTGCACCTACGAAAGGCACCAAACCGGCGTACCGGACTATTTCGCGTGTATAATTTTGTAGTCCAATAAAATTCATATTAAATGCAAGGTTTTTTTCATCATCCTGCTTTACAAATTTTTCAATTCTTTTTAAAATTGGAACATCCTGGGTTGGATAACCTAATCCCAGCAAGGGTTCTATAAATAAGCGATTAAGAAGCGCATCTACTTTTTTTGCCGCGATATTATCTCTTTCATTGGCTTTGAAAGGTTCAATATGCGAACATGAAAACGTAGTTCCTACGTTATTGTTTTTCTGCATTGATTTTATAATTCGCGCTCCGTACGATTGTGACAAAGCGGCGTGATGAGCCGCTGCCAGGAAATTGTTCAATCCTTTTTTTCCGGGCGCGTGCACTCCAAAAAAATAGCCGGCTCCACTAAATACCATCGGCTCATTGAGAACGATCCAATTGCTTACACGGTCTCCAAAATGCGATACGCAGGTGGTTACATAATTCCCAAACCATTGAATAATATCACGGTTTACCCACCCCCCCTTTTTCTCAAGTTCATAAGGAAGATCCCAATGATAAAGTGTTATCCACGGTGTAATGCCAAGCTCAAGTGAGAAATCTATGAGGCGATTATAAAAATCAATTCCATCTTTATTCAACTCTCCTATTCCATCAGGAAAAATGCGGCTCCATGAAACAGAAAAGCGATGATTCGGAATGTTGAGCCTGCTCATGAGGCTGATATCTTTTGAAAAGCGATTGTAAAAATCGCAGGCAACATCGGCGTTTTGATTTTGAAATATTTTATTTTTTTGCTTTACAAAAACATCCCAGATTGATTTGCCTTTTGAGTGAATATCATATCCTCCTTCTATTTGGTAGGCGGCGGTAGAAACTCCCCAGGTAAAATCTTTACCAAAATCATCTTTGCTTAGCGACATCGTTAATTCAGATTTTTAGGCAGATTATTTCCTGTAATTCCTTTTCTTAATTTTTTGTAGGAATAAGGAATAGTGCCAAGCTCTACCCGGTAGATATCCCGGGTAGAAGTATAATGCTCAAAAATTTCATCTATGATCTTTCCTGTTATGTCTGGAAAATCAACCGGAATTGTTTTACCAGATTTTGTCCATTTTTCAATTTTCTTTATATGGGAAGGCCGTAATTTTTTCAAAACCGGCACACCCATTTTCTTAAGCGCTGCCGCATTGCATTGTTGTTCATATTGCCCTTTCATCGGTATTACCATCAATTTTTTGCCGAGGAACAAAGCTTCAGCAGGCGTTTCAAAGCCCGCACCACACAATACTCCTGTGGATGACGCCATACTTTTTATAAAAGAATCATTATCTATTGGGAAGACGATTACATTTTTTTGAAAGTAAGGTTTCTTTGAGCTTTTTGAAAAAACCTGCCATTCTATATCATTGATTTCACTAAGGACTTTTATTATTTTTTTGTCGCTATATGCAGGAAGATAAACTGTGTAATGTTTTTTATTTCGAATTAATGCATTACGGATTTTTCTACGAATTACCGGGGTAAAGATATTTGAATCGTATTGCCTAAAATGAAACCCATACTGAATAGCAGCAGGTGCATAATTTTTTGCAATCAACTTCCCAACAGGGTCAAAATTATCCGGATGAGGTGACTTTTTATTTAATACGGCCGACTGATGGCTCAAGGCTATACAAGGTTTCTTTTGCAGGCGACATGCCCATGCACTCACAGGTTCAAAATCACTGATTACCATATCATAGTCATTAACGGGAAGATTTTTGATTTCATTGTAAAACCTTTTCAGCTTCGCTTTTTTATAGGTGGCCGGCAAGTCAATGCCGCCTTTTTTACCAAATACAAAACTCAATCCTTTCAACGTGTACTTTACAGGATAACCCAGTTCCACATCCGATTCTGTTCCGCTGATAAGAACATCAAGTTGTCCCTTATCCCCCAGGTAAGGGATGATATCACGCGCCCTGCTTATATGGCCATTCCCCGTGCCTTGTATTGCGTAAAGTATTTTCATTCTGCTTTCATTAAATTAAAGTCGGCAAGCATATTTTCAAAAAGTTCATTATTGGAAAGAATGTTTTCTTCCAGCTCTTCATCAGGCTCTTCTTCTATTTCCGCTTCATCGTATTTATAGATTTTCCACTCGCCATCATTGTATTCCAGTGACGTAAGGTTCTCTATCCAATCCCCGGAATTCAGGTAAATAATTGAGCCATGCTGGTTAGAAATTTCACGCATTTCCGGCTGATGAATATGGCCGCATATAACATAATTATAATGATTGGATATTCCAATATCCGCTGCTGTTGTTTCGAAATTATTGATGTATTTCACCGCGCTCTTTACACTATTTTTTATCTTTTTTGAAAGTGACAATTTTCCGGTCTTACATAAATGCTCAGAAATGAAATTAACAAACCGGTTAACGTGTATCAATATGTCGTAGCCTGCTGCGCCTAACTTTGCGAGCCATTTGGAATGTTGCATCGTTACATCGAAAACGTCTCCATGAAATATCCACGCAGTTTTATTATTGCTCAATGGAAGAATTACCTTGTCGACGATTTGCAACGAGCCCATTTTAAAGCCGGTAAATTTCCGAAGCATTTCATCATGATTTCCGGTAACATAATAGATTTTCACTTTTTTATTAATCCAGTGCAAAATGTGCTTTACAATCTTCATGTGACTATTTGGCCAATATCTTTTACTGAATTGCCACATATCAATAATATCACCGTTAAGAATCACTGTTTGGGGTTTAATGCTTTTCAGGTAACGAAGAAGTTGCTTTGCGTTACACCCAAAGGTTCCCAGGTGTATATCGCTTAATACAAGAACTTCAACCTTTCTTTTTTTATTCATTCGATTTATGGTTTGTAAAACTTTAGAGGAGAGCAAAAGGAAGAAAAGCGATGGAGCAGCAACTTGCTAAGAAAATTCTGGATGAAAAACGAGATGGTTTTCATACTCTTCAATTATACATGCAAACCAACAAAATGAATATAACCAAATCTTTAAGCAGCCGTTAAGAAATCATTAAGTATAGATAAAAACCGGGTTATTGATTCGTTTACTGGTCTGTGTTACCTTCTGTTAGGGTAATGTCATCTGAAAAAATACAGATGTATCGCCACTGTTGTATTCATCAAACTTAACATTGAAAATTTCATGCATATTTTAGATTTGTTTTATTTATAAAAAATAATAAAAATGAGCAAAGAGAAGAAAAAAGAAAAAAAAATCATTAAGAAAAACGCCCGAAACGAAGCGTATAATAAGCTTCTCTCTGTTTTTTCGGAGTATAAAAATGAGAAAGATTTAAAAAAGTTCGACCGTAAAATTGAAAAGGCCTCCAAATTGCTCGCACCGATAATTATAAAAGCAAAGCCTGAAACAGTTAGCTTACCTGAGGCCTAATCGGTTGTATAAACAGGTTCACGGCCATGAGTAATTTTTCTTTTGACCGAAGCCGAGATTCTTTGCCAGTCAAATCCTGAATCCCATGCAAATTCAAAAATCTTTGCCATAGTAGTTCCAATGGTTAATCCTAGCAGAGCGCCTGCAGCGGCGTCAGAAGGAAAATGCTGTCCTACGTAAATTTGCGCATAGCAAATTAATACAGTCCATGTCCACAGCCATTTCCATCTTTTTCCGGTAGTTTTAAACAGCGACCAATACCAGAACGCTGCCAAGCCAAAACAATTGGCAGCCAGTGATGAAGGGAAAGAATAGACTTCGCTGCAATTAACAAGATTTCTGAATAACCCTTGGATGTTCGTGTCGAAGCACGGCCTTAGCCTTCCGACTGCATTTTTAATGAGTGAACTGAAACTTTCAGTAACCGCGACCGTAATCAATGAATATAAAATAAACTGCCAGCCATGTTTCCCTGTTTTCACAAACATGAACACCACCATAAAAACACAGGGAGGGATCCATGTAAACGGATTTATCAATAATAGCATAACGGGATCCAGGAGCGAATGACACGAAGCGCGATTGATCAGTAGAAAAACTATTTCATCAAGCCTTTCAGGAAATTCAAGCGGTTGCATATGATGTTTTGTCAAAACTAAACCTCGTGGTTTATGAAAAGGTTAAGAAAACATTATGCAATTGTGAAGAAAAGGGGCAATTGTCAGACGACGTAATTTCAGTCACGATAGTAGCCTATTTGCTATATTTTTTTAATTACTTATTTTATCCACATCCTAAAACTAAGCTTTGTATAATCCATTTTGTCACCTAATTAAATTACAAAAAATGTAGTAAATGTCATAAAACGTCACACACAGGAATGCCTGATCTTACAACCAAGAATTTTAGATCAGCCACTTACAATTATCGTTAGATTTCTCTCTTTATTCCTTTGATACTAGTCATGCAGTTGCTAAAATTGGTTTATTCGTTAATAGCATTGCATATTCCATGGGTGTCAAAACAACATATTTTAGAAATATATTTTCTTTCTTGTGACCAGAAATCTGCATTATTGCTTTTATCGGATATCCACGTTT
>JBQCHE010000012.1:0-9194 GCA_051954975.1 Ginsengibacter sp.
AAAACGGGCACCTGCAAAAATCGATGAACAAGGCATTTATGCCGGCGGGGATTGTGAAAGCGATGTATGTATAATTGACATCGCACCCTTAGAACGTCATTATAAGCCGCATGAAAAATGTTTAGGTTAAGAAGAAAAGTCCGCACTTGCGCAGATATGCAGCCTGGCTTTTGTGCAAAGCGTATCTGTGCCTTTGAAAATGTCACATAAAATATTACACAATTAAAGTGTCTAATCTCATAATTTCCAATAGCCCTTTGCCGCTAAAGTAATGAATTGCGCTGCTATAATTCCATTCCTCTGGCTTTATAACAAACCTTGCTTCGACAGGATTATAATGAGTAATTGTTTTCTTTAACCTATTTCTATAGGTTTATTTTTGTAGGACTGAACAAATTTTCCATAACTCATTTCTAAATTTTTCGTCTGCTTCAGATGTTCTATTAAGTCTAATGCAAATGATTAAGTAAATGTTTTCGGGAAAATAAGTAAATTTAGCGCGTCAAAAATATAAACTGCCTTCACCGTGCATCTTTCCAGTGAAAATGAAAATGAATTGGTCACTCGCCTCAGGGATGACAATCAGGAAGCTTTTGCGCAATTATATCGGTTATATAGCGGTCGTTTACTGGGCTATATAATAAGGCTGGTCAAATCAGATTGGTACGCGGCCGAACTTTTGCAGGATACGTTTGTAAAATTGTGGAATAATAGAAAAAATATTGATCCTGATGGATCTTTTCGTTCATATTTATTCCGCATTGCTGAAAATAATGTGTATGATTTTTTTCGAAAGGCTGCGCTCGATAAGAAGCTGCAGGCAGAAATAATAAAAGCGGCGAGTGAGTATTATCAACACGTTGAGGAGAATTTATTTACAAAAGAAAATGAAGAAATATTGCGAAATGCAATTAATTTATTGCCGCCAAAGCGGCGCGAGGTTTTCCAGTTGATAAAAATAGAAGAACGTTCCTATGATGAAGTAAGCTTGCTTCTGAACATATCAGTATCCACCATCAATGACCATATTGTAAAAGCTACCAAATCTATTCGTGAAAATATGAAGCAGTATCATCTGGCCGAACTGAGCATTGTGATCCTCTTTATCCTGTTCTAGGTTCTCATCAATTGTCTTCCCGATTACTTTCAAAATTTTTTTTATCTAAGCAGATGAAAATTGCTTTTCATTCGTATTAGCTCTAAACAAGATTTGGAAGATCATAAAAGTATAGAAGGTTTATTTCAGAAATACCTGGATAATCAATGTACTCCGGATGAGATCCTGAGGTTACTAAAATATTTTGACGCCGGAGAAAATGAAGCGATATTAAAAAAACTGATTCATAGGGAATCGAGGCTAACTGACTATCCGCTTTATTCTGGTGAAGGATTTGACTCATTACTGAATGCATCTTTCACTAAAATAAAACGAGCAATTTCGGTTGATAAGAATGAACCGGTATCAGCGCCTTTATATAAACTTCGCTGGTTCAAAATGTGTGCTGCTGCAGTTGTTCTTTTTTTGATTCCCGCTACCGCTTTTTATTTCCTCCATCCAAAAAAGGAATCAGGTGTCGTTGTAAAAAATACAAATATTCAGCCGGCGCAAGATATACCTGCAGGTCATAATAATGCGGTACTTACGCTTGATAATGGCGCAACCATTCTCCTGGATACAGCGGCCAATGGCACTTTGGCAAAACAAGGAAATATAAAGGTTCTGAAATTAAACGGGCAAATAGCTTATAATAAGACAGGTGATATGAAAGCAAAACCGGTTTACAATACCATCACCACTTCGAACGGAAATCAATACCAGCTGATATTGACGGATGGTTCCAAAATATGGTTGAATGCTGCTTCTTCTATCCGTTTTCCAAATGCTTTCACGGGCAGTGAAAGGAAGGTGGAAATTACGGGTGAGGTTTATTTTGAAATCGCGAAAAATCCTGCAAAACCGTTTAAAGTAGATTTTAAAAACACAGCAGGAGAGAAGGATGAAATAGAAGTTTTAGGAACTCATTTTAATGTCAATACATACAGTGATGAGCCCGGCATGAAGGCAACCCTCCTGGAAGGTTCTGTAAAAATTAAAGCCGGCAACAAAACACAAATGCTTTCGCCCGGACAGCAGGCAAATATTACATCGAATGGAATAGAAGTAAAAAAGAATGTGGATCTGGAAAATGTAATGGCATGGAAAAATGGTTATTTTTTGTTTGACAACACAGATATCTACACGCTGATGCGTCAGGTATCAAGGTGGTATAATGTAGATGTAAAATATCAGGGCAAAATAACGGAAGAGGGCTTTTCGGGAAAAATTTCACGGGAGGTGCCATTGTCTAAATTTATAGAAGTACTTGAGTTAAATGATGTTCATGTGACGACAGAAGGAAGGACAGTAATTATCGGATCATAAAAATTATAAACCAGTAAACCAACAAATAATAAAGATTTTGGTTTTATGTTCATGAAAAAAGCCGGAAGTGCAGGAACACAACCGGCATTGATTCAGGTTCATAACAGCCATAAAGGCATCGATAAAAAGCTTGTAAGAATTCTATTTTTTAATAAACCTAAACCAACAAAGTTATGCTTTTAAAAGTTACATGGAAGTTACCTTTTGAAAAAAAGAGGCATCTCATTAAAACGCTGTTCATCATGAAATTCCTTGCCATCTTCCTGTTTGCAGCTGCGTTTCAGGTAAGCGCAACAGGTTATTCGCAAACGATCACTTTAGCACAAAACAATGTTTCGCTGAAAAAGGTTTTCAGGGAAATCGAGAAGCAAAGTGGCTACCAGTTTTTTTATAAAGACCGGCTGATTAGACAAACGGGAACTATTAGTATCAATGTGAAGAATGCGACTGTTGAAACTGTACTGAACGAGTGTTTTAAAAACCAGCCGTTATCTTATACGCTTTTAGACAAGATTATTGTAGTAAAGCCAAAAAAGCAACTTGAATTAATCAGCCCAATAACTGTTCTTCCGGCGCCTGTAATTATTGTCCGTGGAACGGTAAAAGATGAACAAGGTAATCCCTTAGCCGGAGTTTCTGTGTTGATAAAAGGAACTACAAAAGGGACTAGCACTGCAACAGACGGAAGTTTTTCTATTGATGCCAATACGGGAGATGTGCTGGAGTTTTCGGCCGTGGGATACAAGCAAAGAAGTGTAACCGTTGGAGAAAATACTA
This sequence comes from Ginsengibacter sp., assembly GCA_051954975.1. Lineage (GTDB taxonomy): Bacteria > Bacteroidota > Bacteroidia > Chitinophagales > Chitinophagaceae > Ginsengibacter. The sequence continues at coordinate 3,200 of JBQCHE010000012.1, forward strand.
ACCTTTCTATTCAAATGGAAGTGGAAGCGACTACAGGAAGTGAAATAGTGGTGGTTGGCTATGGAACAAAAAAGAGAGAGTTCCTTACCGGTTCAGTGTCTACCGTAAATTCCCAGGTTTTGCAATCCAAACCTATAACAAATACAATGTCTGCCCTTCAGGGTGAAATTCCGGGGGTAACTATACAAAGATCTTCCGGCCAGCCTGGAGTAGAGGGATTTGATTTGAATGTAAGAGGATATTCTTCTACCAATGGAGGAAATACACCGCTTGTTCTGATTGATGGAGTTGCCGGCAGCCTCGATTTGTTGAATCCTGACGATATTGAATCTATATCTGTGTTGAAAGATGCAGCCGCTTCTATTTATGGTGCCAGGGCAGCTAACGGCGTTATGATCGTCACCACAAAAAAAGGAAGAAAAGGAACCCCAAAAATCAGTTATAGCGGCAACGTAGCTGTTTCGAAAATGTCAGGTATGATGGAAAGCCCAAACAACTACCAGTTTGCCCTTATGGAAAATGAAGCCAATATTCACAATGGGGCGGCTCCAATGTATACGCCTGAATTACTTGAAAAAATGAAAGACCATGATCCAACTCCAATTCCTCATCCTATTTATGGTGGCTGGATGCTATTCTTTACCAATACCAATTGGATAGATGCTACTATCGGAAATGGTTTTCAGCAAAAGCATAATATAAATATTTCAGGAGGTGGAAATAATTCAACTTATTATTTATCCGGGGGATATAGTAAAGAAGATGGAGTAATAAAATATGCACCGGATAATAATGGACGGTTTAATTTACGAATGAACTACGATTACGACTTTTCAAAAAGAATAAGGCTGGAGACGAAAATTTCTTTTGAGGACCAGGACCGAACTGATGTTGGAGGGGTTGGTTCTCCGGGAATTATTACCGAGGCCATTTTTGGGATGCCCAATCATCCGGTCTATACTCAGGATGGTAAAAATTATTTTGCACAAGGCGGTTGGGGTAACGCTGTAGCCGAGGCTAAAGAAGGTGCAAAGGCATCTTTTAAAACCCGAAACATTAATACCAATTTTAAATTAATAGTGGATGTACTTAAAGGTCTTAAATTTAATTTGCAGGCTGGTATTAATCATACAAACCAGGATAATACAGATATTGGAAAATCGGTGCCACTTTATCTCTGGGATAATAGCAACATTCAGTATTATGCAATTGCAAATCCTGACCAGGCATGGTTAACAAGGACCAGTTATAATGGGATATACCAAAATTTTACCGGATACTTTGAATATAGCAAAAAGTTCGGACAGCATGAAGTAGAACTGATGGGTGGAGGCTCTTACGAATACAATAATTTTGATTGGTTTAACACGACCAGAGATCATTTTTCTACAGATAACGTTTGGTCTATTAACCTGGGAGGAACTCAAAACATGTCCAGTACTGAACAAGCTCAACATTGGGCTATTGGTTCCGCTTTTTCAAGACTCAGTTATACTTTCGGCAATAAATACCTTCTGGATGCAACGCTTAGATATGATGGCAGTTCCCGCTTCCAACCAGATTCAAGATGGGGTGTTTTTCCAGGGGTTTCCGTTGCCTGGAGACTATCGCAGGAAAATTTCATGAAAAATATTGGAATTTTTAGTGATTTGAAATTGAGAGCATCTTATGGTCAAACCGGTAACCAGGAAGGAATTGGATTATACGACTATTTGCAGTTAATAAACATAGGCGGCTCTTACCCTTTTGGAGCGGGCTCTCAAACTCAGTCCGCTTCTTTGGCTGGTATGGTTTCTACGAACCGTACTTGGGAGACATTGATCAATAAGAACGTTGGAATTGATGCCGCTGTGTTTTCTAATAGGCTAAATTTTTCATTTGATTACTTTATTAAAAGAAATAAAAACCTCCTAATACCGGTAACTTACCCCAGCCTGCTCGGAGCGATACCGCCTTATTCAAATTCCGGAGAACTAAAAACATGGGGATTCGAGGCTTCTGCCGGTTGGAAAGATCATATTGCTAAGGTGAAATATTCAGTAAAACTAATTTTGAGTGATGCTCAAAATAAAGTAGTGAAGTACGGTGGGGCAGATACTTACGTGTTAGGTTTGAATAGTTTAACTGAATGGCCTTATCCTTCTCCGCGTCAGGGGTATCCGCTGGATAGTTATTATGGCTATGTGTTTGACGGAATTATCAGAAATCAAAAACAATTGGATGACTATAAAAAATTGGGTGGAGTGCCAAGTGATATCAAAATAGGGGATGCGATGTTCAAAGATTTGAACGGTGATGGAAAGATTAGTTTGTACGGTGATAAACCCGGAGAAAACGGAGATGTTGAGAATCTTGGTACGCTTACCCCTCGTTTTAATTTTGGCGTTAACATAAATGTATCATATAAAAATTTTGATCTTGGGATTTTTGCCCAGGGAGTGGGTAAAAGAACCATTTTCAGGGAAGGAGATTACGCGATGCCATGGAGTGCCTGGTGGAGGCAGCCACCATTATTTTATTTTGGCAAGACATGGAATGAAGACCGTCCCAATGCACCTTACCCTGAACTAAGTTTTGGCAGCATCAATAACTGGAACTATCAGCCATCTACCTTACAAAAAATCAATGCAGCGTATATAAGGCTTAAAAACCTCCAGGTTGGTTATACTTTTTCTTCAGATCTAATGAAAAAAGTATCCATTTCAAAGGCAAGAATTTATTTCAGTGGCCAGGATCTATGGGAATTACATCATGTGAAGGGAGGATGGGACCCTGAAGCCTCCACATCCGGATTTAATTACCCTTTTCAAAGATTTTATTCTGCAGGAATTGACGTAACTTTTTAATACTTAAAATCATGATACAAATACTCAATAAATACAAATATTTTTTTCTGATTCTGATAATTGTAGGATGTAAAAAAAGTTTAGACCAATTACCAGAAGATCAGATTTCCGATGCATCTTTCTGGAAAACTCCCGCTCATTTTGAGTTGGCTGCTAATGACTTTTATTATGGCCTGAAAGAAGTGCCCCAGTATATTGATAACAATTCGGATATTGCTTTCGGAGCAGGCCCCAATTCGGTTAGCGACGGTTCTTACTTACCAACTGCCAATTCCGCCGTATGGGATAATGCCTATAAAAACATCAGAGCTACCAATTATTTATTACAAAAAGCTGAAGAATCCGGCTTAGGCACCAGCATTGACCGTTGGGTAGGAGAAGCATTGTTCTTCAGAGCTTATAACTATTGGAATTTAGTGGAAAACTTTGGTGGCGTTCCAAAAATTGATACAGTACTGGATGTAACATCACCTGAACTGTATACGCCCAAATCCTCGCAATCCGAAATAATAGATTTTATGATAGCGGATTTGGAGAAGGCTGAAAATATGTTACCCAAGCAAAGTGAACTTACATCAGATGAGATAGGAAGAGTCACCCAGGGAGCTGCCTTAACGCTGGAAGCAAGGGCAGCATTATATGAGGGAACATGGACAAAATACCATGCGGAAGGAGATCCCTCTAAATATATTAATATAGCAATAGAAGCTTCCCAAAAAGTGATGGCATCAAATGAATATTCACTTTACACAGATCAGGGAGCCGAGAGTTACAAAGACCTTTTTATTCTTAAAGGGGATGATAGTAAAGAAGTGATTCTGGCCCGGCGGTATTATGCAAACCGAATGGTTCACAACTGGACGCGGGAACTTTGGTTCAATGCTATGGTACCGACCAAGAATCTCGCAGATATGTATTTAGCAACAGATGGGTTGCCTATTGACAAGTCACCTTTATTTAAAGGGTATAATACCCTTACCAGCGAGTTTCAAAACCGGGATCCAAGGATGGCGATGACTTTTATTGTTCCCGGAAGCACGATATTTTTTGAAGGCGGATTAATGCAACCTACTTATCCCGGCTTTAGTGGTTCTAATGCCACTCATACCGGTTACATGATCCGTAAATTTTTGGATGAAACCCTTGAAGCAACGCAGTTTCAGGGTGAATATGACTTCAAAGAATTCAGATATGGGGAGGTTTTATTGATACAGGCTGAAGCACTATACGAACAAAACGGGACGATATCTGACCAGGATCTTGACCGTACGATTAACGTTCTGCGTGCGAGGGTCAATATGCCGGCTTTAACGAATGAATTCGTAAATCAGCATGGATTAAATATGCTCACTGAAATAAGAAGGGAAAGAACTATTGAACTTGCTTTTGAAGGATTTAGAAGAGATGATCTGCGCAGATGGGCAACTGCTGTAACTGTGCTTCCCCAGGCTTTAAAGGGTGTTAAATTCGTCGGAACTGAATATCAACAAAAATATCCAGATCTTAAAATTGGTACAGATATTCAAGTAGATAACAACGGGTTTATCATTGCGGAGCCAGCTAATGGCCGTCAATTTCTTCCGAAGCATTATCTGAACCCAATTCCATTACAACAAATTCAACTTTCACAGGGAAAGCTTGTGCAAAATCCAGGATGGTGATCTACAACCGTTCATTACAGATAAGCAGTTTGTTGTTTTAAAAAGTTAATCTAAGAGGAACAACCTAAAAGATCTATATGGTCTTTTAGGTTGCTGCCTCAAAATTTGATCGACTTCAACTTTTTCTAAATATTAATTTATTATCCTTGAGTATTTAAATCTTTTTATTATGAGAATAAGCTTTCTTTGTCTTTCGTTAAATCTATTATTTGCTTTCACCGCTTCTTCACAAACTTATAAAGGTCAGATTGATTCGTCAATCCTTCCAAAAATTGGCCCTGCTCATTACGAACCCGAATACACTTTGGATCACGCGGTAAACCCTGAAGCATGGACGAATGAAAAAGCTGGTTTACATGCAGCTTTTGGTTCTGAGGCGCAATTGTATTTCCGGACAGAAGTTCCCGAATCTGAAAGCGAAACGAATTCCTGGGAAGCAACCGGCTGGCGTGGAGAAAGATTGAATACCCAGATATTAATCTGGTCACCCGATACATTAAGCCAAGTACGGTTTTCGATAAATGATTTAAAAAACAAACAGGGAAAAATCCTGAGTAAAAATAATATACAGCTTAATATGGTTCGTTATGTAGTAGCTAATTATCCATATGGCTCTGCTGATGTTACTTGTGGGGAAACACCCTATAAATACGGCTTTTTGATGCCTGACCGGTTTGAAAGATTTGAAAGATTTGATGTGCCGGGGAAAACAGTAAGGCCGGTTTGGCTTTCTTTTAATATACCTGCAGATACCGAACCCGGAACATATACCGGAACCATCCAGGTGAAGGACACAAAAGAACAGCGGGTTTTGCAGATCAAGATTACCGTACAAAATCAATTGTTACCCAAACCGCATGAATGGAAGTACAGGCTGGATCTGTGGCAAAATCCCTGGGCTGTTGCGGACTATTATCATCTGAAACCGTGGGGTGCAGAGCATAAAGCATTACTTAAAAAACATTTACAACTGTATGCCGACGCCGGAGGCAAATACATCACCACTTATGGGGTACATTCTCCGTGGGCAGACAATGAATATTCTATTGAAGGCGGAATGATTGAATGGATCAAAACAAATAATGGTTCGTGGAAATTCGATTATACCATTTTTGATGAATATGTTGAGCTAGCTATGAGTGTGGGTATCGACAAAGCCATCACTGTTTATACCCCAGTTCCATGGGGAGAAAGATTCCGCTACAAGGAGGAGGCAACGGGTAATTATGTATATGAACAATGGCCAACCTCTTCAGATACTTTTAAAACCAATTGGAATACTTTTCTTACTGACCTGAAAAAGCATCTGGAAAAGAAAGGATGGTTTAAAAAGACTTATATCGGTATCAATGAAAATACGATGGAACAAACACTTGAAGCGATCCAAATAACCAGAAGAAACTCGCCGGATTGGAAAATTACTTATGCCGGTAATTGGCACCAGGAACTTGATAGTTTACTTGATGATTACTGTTTTCTTTATGGAAA
>JBQCHE010000013.1:0-9127 GCA_051954975.1 Ginsengibacter sp.
TGTATAATTGGGTAAAAGTGAATACCCAATGGCTTGTCAGAGATGTGCCGGGCATTGGGCGGGGACTCAGTGCCGGCGTTATGGAATATCCTTGGTGGTTTGGCTGCGACAACACTTATGCTTTGCAGGGTGTTATGGAAATCGGGGATTTTAAACTGGCGAAAGAAACATTGAGGTTACTAAAAAATAAGTCCATTGAAAAGAATGGCAACGGCCGAATCCCCCACGAAATTTCTACAAATGGCGCTGTGGCTAATCCTGGTAATACGCAGGAAACCGCTCACCTTATTATGTGTGTTGAAAAATTGTACCGGTGGACAGGTGACAAAGAGTTTCTTCGTGAAATGTATCCCACCATAAAAAAAGGATTGCACTGGCTATTAACCGATCAGGATACGAATCGGGACTTATTCCCGGAAGGTTATGGCATCATAGAAATATCCGGTTTGAATGCTGAATTAATTGATGTCGCCGTTTATACACAGCAAGCCCTGGTTGCCGGTTCCAAAATAGCTCAGATTCTCAATGACAAGCCAGCATCAGAAAAATATAAGAAGCTAGCTACCCTGTTAAAAGATAAAATCAATAAGGACTTCTGGGATGATAAGGCCAGCTCATATTGTGATTTTTATGGCACGAAGGCCCAGGCACTTTCAGCGATTAGTGGCAATATAAGACAACTAACTCAAAACGGCGCACCGGTTGAGGAGGATAAAATCAAGTATTTTGAAGACCTTGGTAAGCGTATATCGCAAACACCAGACACGAGCCGTGGATGGATAATAAATAAAAACTGGGTAATTAATACGCCGCTTGAGACAGGAATAGCTCCATACGATAAAGCCATCCGCGCTTTAGATAATATTCATGACAACAATTTAGGCGAATATGGGCCCTACCTGTCAGCAGTATATGGAAAACATATGATGACAATAGCCACCGGAGTCCAGGCGGTTTCAGAATACAAGTATGGAAGGACTGATAAATCCCTTTTTTACGTAAACCAAATTGTAAAAACATTTAGCCGGGTTTTGCCGGGTTCTATTTCGGAAATGATGCCTGACTATGGGTGTTTTACACAATCGTGGACAAATTATGGAATAGTTCTTCCTTTAATCAGTCACATCTTTGGTATAAATCCGGATGCGTCAAAAAAAGAAATAGAAATAGCGCCTCATATTCCGGATTCATGGAGTAAAGATAGTTTAAGTCTCAGTGCCCTTCCAGTGGCGGATAACCAAATTTCGATATCATACCAGCCAATAAAAGGTGGGAGAAAATACGTAATCACATCGAAAGATGCTGGATGGGAAATCCGGTTTAGACTAGCTCCGGATCGCAACGTCCAATATATTCTCAATGATAAACCAATTGTTTTGGCTGATTCGGGATTAATATTATTAACTAAAAAAGAAAATAGTATTACTGTTTTGAAAAACGGGTTATAAACCGGGATCATTGTCTTTAAGTCAGTATCCCGGTTTCACCTTTTCTCTTAATTATTTTTGATACTATAATCTTTTATCCTAATGAAGTAATCAACAAAAGGCAGAATAAAAAATCTGCTAACTTTAAATGTGTAATAATCTTGATTGAAATTTTATGCCAGGTCATTCATTAAATATAAATTCAAAAGGGAAGCAACAAAATACTTTTGATGCCATTGTGATAGGTTCAGGAATCAGTGGCGGATGGGCCGCCAAAGAGCTTTGTGATAATGGTCTAAAAACACTTGTGCTGGAAAGAGGAAGAGATGTAAAACACATAGTAGATTACCCAACGGCTACGAAGGCGCCCTGGGAATTTAAGCACCGGGGTCAGATGACGAAAGAATTTTTGCAGGAAAATCCTCTCATCAGCAAAGCGGCTGGTTTTGGAGAAGACACCGCTCATTTCTTCATAAAAGATAAAGATCATCCCTATATCCAGGAGAAACCTTTTGACTGGATACGGGGCTACCAAGTTGGTGGAAAGTCATTAACATGGGGCAGGGCATGTCAAAGATGGAGCCAGTATGAATTTTCTGCACCGTCACGCTTTGGTTATGGAATTGAATGGCCTATTAATTATAATGAAATTGCTCCCTGGTATTCTCATGTAGAAAAATTTATCGGTGTTTGCGGTACAAGAGATGGAATAGAAGCCATGCCGGATGGCGAATATCTTCCGCCGTTTGATTTCAATTCTGTTGAGGCGCATATTCAAAAATCTGTTAGGGCTAATTATAAAGATCGCTACCTGGTGCATGCCCGATGGGCGCATCTTACAGAACCTAAGGAAATTCATTTTCAGCAGGGAAGGGTAAGATGCTACGCCAGGAATTTGTGCATGCGTGGATGCCCTTACGGAGGATACTTTAGTTCAGTATCTTCTACTTTACCCTGGGCAAAAAAGACGGGAAATTTAACAATGAGGCCTTTTTCTGTAGTACATTCTGTTATTTATGATCCGCAAAAAAATAAGGCAGTCGGAGTGCGGGTTATTGACAGCAATACCAAACAAATAACTGACTTTTATTCACGGATTATATTTGTAAACGCTTCCGCTTTGAACAGCAACCTTGTTTTGCTTAATTCCACTTCTGGCCGGTTTCCCAATGGATTAGGAAATGACAGTGGTTTGCTGGGAAAATATGTGGCGCATCACGATTATAGGGCTTCAGTAAATGCTGAGATGGACGGGTTTGAAGATAAATATTATTACGGGAAAAATCCGACTGAGCCGATCCTGGCCAATTACAGAAACCTTGGAAAAATTGATACGGATTATTTAGGAGGCTTCACTACTTTCATGGGAGCTTATCGCGGAGATGTTAATGAAAATTCATTACCTGAAACTATTGGCGGCAAATTTAAAGATGCGATGGCAGAACCGGGAGGTTGGAAAACTTATATGTATATGCAGGGTGAAACCATTCCAAAAGAGTCCAACCATGCAAGAATGAGCACAGACAAAAAGGACCAGTGGGGAATTCCGCTTTTGATCATGTCGGTGGATTATGATGATAACGATAAAAAAATGATCAAAGATTTTTTGACGGAAAGTGCGGAGATGCTGGATAAAGCAGGCTGCAAAAATATTAGTCAGCATGATAACGAACAGCCACCGGGACTAGATATTCATGAAATGGGTGGTTGTCGAATGGGAAAAGACCCAAAAACATCTTTGCTGAATGCGCACAATCAGTTACATCATTGCAAAAATGTGTTTGTAACGGATGGCGCTTGTATGACCAGCACCGGAAACCAGAGCCCTTCACTGCTATATATGGCGCTCACGGCCAGAGCAGCAAATTTTGCAGTAAATGAAATGAAAAAAGGGAATTTATAAAAACGTAAGTTCGATGTAACGTCTTAATTAGATTGATAAAATAAATAATTTATGTACGTTCGTAGAGTTTGATAACTTTCTTCTCGCAATGCCTCATGATAGTGGACGTTGCAAATTGTTGAGGGTTATGATACTGCTTATAAGTGGTCCGATTATTTGAAGACGAAGAACCATTACGTGAAACGATATGTAATTATGCCCAATCATTTGCATGTGCTAATTGATTTTTCTGCCTCTTCAAAAAGCATCAACACCATAGTGAGTAATGGCAAGAGGTTCATGGCGTATGTGATGGTAAACAGATTACAGGAACAGAAAGACTATAGCCTCCTCAATAAACTACAGGAAAGTGTAACGAGTTCAGATAAAGACACGGGAAAGAAACACTAGGTGTTTGAAAGATCATTTGATTGCAAGTCAATAACAACACAACATTTCTTCATTGAGAAATTGAATTATATTCATAACAATCCGTGCAGTGGCGTATGGAAATTGGTTGAAAATCCCACAGATTATAAGCATGGTTCGGCAAAACAGTATATTGTCAGAGAAGAAGGCGAATATCCGAGTGAGTGTTGATGACATGACGTCCGTGTCCTGCTGCTGCACAAAGGCCGCGAATAGAGACACGGCCTGGGAGGGGTACATGGTACAAATTCTCTAACGTTTCGGCCATTTCTGAAGTTGTTGGAGAAATTCCTAACTCAATTTCTTTGTACAAACTCTCATCAATTTTTAATTCCTGGGCAACTTCTTTTTCTGTAAGGCCTTTTGCAGAGCGGGCTGTAATGATTATCCTGTTTATGATGTATTTTTGGTTTAGGCAAATCACGAAACAAATAGCCAGGTATCCTACAAGGATGTAAATTACAGAAGGTAGAAGACCTCAAAACACCTGTAGTCGAAACCTAAAAACAACCTGCTCTTTATTTGTAGACATTCTCACAGCAGCGGATTTTTCATCGGAAGTCATTATATTCGTTATAATTTATTACATAGGAATTCACAAAACAATTGCACTCAACTGTAACTATACTGGGAACTTCAAATTGAAAAATGGCTTCAATCGCATCTGAATCAAAGATAGAATATGGCTTTATCGGAAAACTAACCGACCTCAAATACACCTATCGCTCCGATATCCGAGATCGAAATGCATTTGAACAAAATTTCCGTAAAAAGTTTGACTCATTAAACAGGGTTCATCTTACCGATACAGAATTTGCACGCCTCAAAGAAAAAATCATCAATCCGGATCTATTTGCCATTCTCGTGCTCAAAAAATGTAAAAAATTTGATGATGTATTATTCATCAACGCCAGCGAACATTTTGAAAAAGGCAAACGGCAAAACAGTTTTCGTCCTCAAGACATTGAAAAGGTCGTGGAAACCTACCAGGAAAGAAAAGAAGAAGAACGCTATTCCCGCCGCGTGTCCATGGAAGAAATTGAAAAGAATGATTACAACTTAAATCTTTCTCGGTATGTAAGTACGGCAGTTGAAGAAGAAGCAGTTGATTTGAATGCAGTGCATTCAGAATTGATTGAGATGGAAAAAAAGATTGCAGATGCGAGGGAGCGCCATAATGGGTTTTTGAGACAATTGAGGTTGGAGGGGGTATGAACGGATGAAAATGTTAGAATCTCGGGTATAACAAAACGGACAAGTGAAAAAGCAAGCGGTTTTGAAAGAAGCATTTGAGGAGAAAGGAATAGCCTAGGACCAAAATTTAATGATGAGTATGGTAGCGGAAGCGTGATGAGAAAAGAAATTATTTCACAAAGAATTTTAAATAAATAATTGCAATTCGAAATGGAAAATATAGCTTCGATTCCTGAACCAATTTCTAGAGATGTTTATGAAAAATATTACCAAATTATAGAAAAGAAATCAATTGAAATGAAAAATGATCCTCATTTCGATGTTACAAATTTAGCTTTTTTAGAAAAAATAATTAATTCAATTGAAAGGTCAGTGCAGGATATTACTTCAGAGGAAAATATAAAAAAAAGAAAAGAAGTATCAGAAAGAGTTTTAGAACTTTTAAATAGTTGGTTACTTATTTTATCAATATGGGATGGTAAAAGTAGTTTGGTTGCGGCTTTGAACTATAATTTTCTTCCCGTAATTTCTATTTTGAAAAACTATAATTCATATCGTTACATTAATACTGTAAGATATTTGGGCAAGCTTAATTCTCAAATTAAGAACTCTGAATCTGTAAATTCAATATCGATCCAGTATTACATTCAAACCTTTAGCTTGGACTTCGACAGTAAAGATGAGCGACAAGAAGAGTTGTTTAACAATTTCATGAAAAACATACGTGACAAATCTTATCACAATAATATTGATTTTGATTACCGAAATATTGATCCAGCCAGTCTTTCCGAAACTGCTAAGATGAATATTTTAAATCTTGCTTCTGATTTTGAAAAGCGTTACGATGATGATTCTTTCGACTTAAGAGATAAGTTGGATTTGCTGAAGGCGGTTGATGTAGAAGAAATCAGGAGGGAAGTTAGTGAAATCGATTTTACTAATTGTCTGGAAGATTTATTTCAATTTGATGATTCTTTTGAAGATGCAATTTGGCAAATGAAAATTAAAGTAACTGACGAAGAGAATAAATATAATGCTGCTGAAATCGGATATTTAATGTGGTCTCTATCTAAAGCTTTGGAATCGATAGATGATATAGAGGTGGAATTAGTAAATTGGGGTGAAGGTAGCAAATGGTTCGATTTAAGAATAAAAATTAAAAGTTTGGCCATCAAGGTTGATTTATCTCAAGTTTTAAAAAAAACTATAAAAGGTCTTGAGACTTATTATACCAAAATTCCGGTCGAAGAAATTGATAAGTTTGAAGCTGAAAAGAATAAATTGAATGCTGAAGCTGAAAAAATTACAAAAGAAAGTCGTCAAATGCATGAGGACGACGATGCAAAATTTTTAAATAGCTTAGAAATACACGAAAAACTTTTAGACCTCCAAAGAAAAGAAATAGAAATTGAAGATAAAAAGGCAGATGTTAGATTAAAAAACGTACAATATTTGAGTCAGTTATCTGAGTTAATAACGAATGGTATAGTTCAAAATGATTCTGATATACAAATCTTAATTAACGAAGCATTGTTTTTTAAGAAGGACCAAGGTATAATAGAGTATGGGAATGTTGATCTTCTTGATGTAAATGAAAAAATTGTTCCTAAAACAAGTGGCAATATTGAGAATGACTTTAAAACATCCATATGAGTTAAACATAATATTCACAATACATTTTACATATGAATTTTATTTTAGATGGGTGAGGGTAGATTTTATGCATTTGAGAATTGTATATTATGAAAATTTCAAAGCCTCTGGATTACCAAGCAATTTTCTACCGACTTGCCAATCAACTTCTTCCTCGTCATTTTTCTCCTGCTTATTAGCCAAGCTTTTAAGTTTGAGATAAAATTTGTCATAAAAGCCTTTTACGGCTTTGCCATATGCGGTATCCGTATTTTCAACCCTAAAGTCAGGATAACTTACCGTAAATCCGGTATTTGAATTAAAGTTTATATCCACAATAATTTCCTCTGTTAAAATTAACGAGGCATGTTCTGTGGGATCAATTTGATTGGTTTTAAAATTAAATTCAGCAGATTTCATTTGCTGCTTAAAAATGGTTGTCTTGTGTACTTTTCCGTCTTGTGAACTTCGTTTGTGCGTTATTAAGTTTTCTAATTCCCCAATATCTTCTTGGCTGGGCGGTTTTACTGTCAAAAGTTTCTGACGTTGTTTGTTGACAATATTACCGACAAACGTCTTTTTAAAATCGTATGAGTCATAATAACCAACTTTATATGGAGTGTTAGGCGATTTTATTTTTGCTAATGGTCTAAATATATCATTTACTTCTTCTTCCGAATAAGTGCTTTTTATTGTATTAATGTCGGTATCATTTAATGGATTTGTAAATATTTCCTTGTGATACCTTGATACAATATTTGATTTTAATTCCAATGTTTCTTTACTCTCATCAATCCTTAAAAGAAAATCATTTGCTATTGAGAATTTGAAGCTTCCGTATGCAGAACTAGTGACTAATGGGTTAACTATTTGATCAATTTCATTCTTGATTGATTGTTCAATACCTGTAGTTGTATTAAGTAATTGTTTGAATTTTGATTCTGCATACGCTTTTAATGATTTTAAATAATCCCCAGCGAAATCCTTTATCGCTTCCAGCCTTACTGAATGACCAAAAGTTGGATTAGCTGGCTCAAGTATGTAGTGAATGCTTCTCTGTCTTAGAAGGTTCAGATAATTAAATTCTTTACTTACAGTTCTCGTATCCATATTCCCCAATGAAATTGCAACTTCTAAAGCATCATTTAGTTGGTTAATTATAAGTTTGTCTTTTAAATTAAGTAAACCAAAGAAAATAAATTCCTTAGCTTTTTCAATTTGACCTGCTTTAATATTTAGGAAGGCTGCACTTCGAATTACAATACTTCGAGTAGGTTCTAATTCAGGTTTATCAAGGTAAAACTTTGCTACATTACTTTCCAGTTCAGCGGCCTTCAGGTAATGTTCAAATGCTTCTGCAAATAAATTTTTCTCTAAAGCCTGCTTTGCTTTAAAAGAATAATCCATTGCTTCTTGATGAACTACTTTAGGCCTCATTTGTGATACTCTTTAACTGTTCTGGGTTGGCTAAATAAAGTTACTATAACAGACGACAATTCATTACGTTTGCCACCTTTACTGATTTGTTCATGTTTTCCCTTAATTCTTGCTTTCAAAGTATTCGTTTTTGATTCTTGCAAAATACCTGATATCTCCACATAATGGAAATCATCCATGAAGTTTAAATCATCATCGTTTGGCGCTTCCTTCTTAAACCGATAATCAACGCCATCACCAATTTCTGATTGTTCAACATAATTATAATCTAAAAGCGTTGACATTGTAAACCAGGCAAGAGCAACTGCACCATGATTTGCCATGTCATTTTCTTCTTTCATTGCTGCCGTAGAAAAATTTGAATTCCATAAAAGTTTGGCTCTTGTTATAATGCCATGAATTTCAAACTCAAACTCAGCTTCAGAATTCAAATGATATTTATTCAGAGCTGTGGCAGCCCACTGATTAGAACTTTCAATTTGAGCAGTTGTAGGACCAGATAGTTTTATTTTGGTGTTATCAAGATGATATTGCTTCACACTAAATTTGTTTATAACAACATAAGAATTATTTCCCTTCAATCAACTTCTCCAATCTCCTCATCATCTCATCCTTCTCCTTCAACATCCGTTCGTACAAAGCAATCTTTTCTTCATGCAGTTGAACCAGTTTTTCAAGAGGATTAACATTGAATGTAGGTGTGTGGCCGGTATTTAAAAAGGAACCGTCATTAAACGTGTTGGATATAATATTCACCGCCTGTTCCTCATCAAAATTCTGAATCGCTTCGGCAGGTATTTTTAATGCAGAAGATATTTGTTGCAGCAGTGCAGGATCAATGGTTTCCTTTTGTTCCAATAGTGAAACTTTTTGCTGGTTCCAGTCGTCGCCAAGGTTGGCAGCAAGGGCATCCTGTTTAATGCCGAGCATTTCGCGGAAACGCTTTACGTTGCGTCCTTCATGGATCTTTTTTGTGGTTGCTGTACTCATCATAAGCGAATTTAAATCTTAAAGAGTATTGATGGATAAAGTTAGGTAAAAAACAAAGTAATTGCTGTAAAAGACAAAATGAAAATGTAGGATACATTTTATTGGGTAAATACTTTGCATGAGAAAACAAAGCTTA
>JBQCHE010000014.1:0-21614 GCA_051954975.1 Ginsengibacter sp.
CAATGAAAATACGATGGAACAAACACTTGAAGCGATCCAAATAACCAGAAGAAACTCGCCGGATTGGAAAATTACTTATGCCGGTAATTGGCACCAGGAACTTGATAGTTTACTTGATGATTACTGTTTTCTTTATGGAAATGAAGCCAACGTGCAACAGGTACAAGCAAGGGCATTAAGAGGACAGACCACCACTTATTATGTTTGTTGCAATCCTGCCAAACCCAATAACTTTCTTTTTTCTCCCCCCACCGAAGGAAGATGGATGGGCTGGTATTCTGCGGCTCATGGATACAATGGTTTCTTAAGATGGGCCTATGATTCATGGCCGGCAGATCCTATGCGGGATGCACGCTATGGCTCCTGGGCTGCAGGTGACTGTTTTCTAGTCTATCCAGGAGGTAATAGTTGTATTCGTTTTGAAAAATTAAGAGAAGGCATTGCAGATTATGAGAAAATAAGGATCATCAGGGAACTGGCAGCCAAATCCTCTGATAAAAAAGTAAAACAGTTAATGGCTGCTTTTAATACTCAGTTGCAAACTTTAAATGACGAAAAAGATTTTAAAGAAGATAAATTGATAGGCGATATTGAAAAAGGTAGGAAGATGATGGATCAATTAAGCGAAATGCTCGCAAAATAAATCGGGGACCGGCTATTGATAAACAAAAACGTGAACAACCACACCCAGCATCCTATGAGTAATGAATGTTTTTTGCGGCTTAGCTTGCGGTGGCGCACACATGCTACAGTTCTCTGTTTTAGTTTTTTGATTTTTTACGCTTTCCTTTAAAATATCCGACTGAAGCTTTTGAAGTTTTTCCGCATCATTCGACATGGGCAACAAACTGTAAGTGCCTTTGGCCATACTTTTGGTAATAGCAGAACCGTACTTCCGCTTGCGCCAAAAAACCGCAATGGTTTGTTTCGCTTCCATGTTAATTGTTTTAATGAAAATAATTGCTCAAACCATATGCCCATTTTATGGCGGTAAATCTTCCAAAAAGGGTGACCACTATCATGCTTTCCGTTGTTGTAAATCAGGTTTTAGATAAGAGGTAAAGTTCTACTTTGCTGAAGAATAGTAAATCACTTACTACTCATTTTGTAAGATTTTTTATCAAATTATCAATTCATATTATGCTTGATATTACAAAACCAGTTGACCTCACGCTCCACGCAGGCGGTACTGGCCCGATTAGGTTTCAGCGGCCCGTTTATACTGATTTTATGCCTCCCTGCAACAGTGCATGTCCCGCGGGAGAAAATATCCAGGGTTGGATGGCTTATGCACAAGCAGGAAATTATTTTGAGGCATTCCAAACACTTATGGAAGATAATCCCTTTCCCGCAATTATGGGCCGTATTTGTGTAAAACCCTGTGAAACAGGATGTAACCGCACTCATATTGATACCACTGTAAATATTCATGCGGTTGAAAGATATATAGGCGATAAAGCCATAGAACAAAAATGGCCGGTGCGATTTTCGGCAAAGCCAACAGGGAAAAGAGTCCTGGTGATTGGCGCGGGTCCGGGAGGTTTATCTGCTGCTTATCACCTCGCAAGAATGGGGCATGCTGTTGAAATATTTGATGAAGGCAGCAATCCCGGTGGTTTATTGGCTACAGGTGTACCGGATTATCGTTTACCGAAACAAATTTTGGAGGCAGAAATTGACCGTATTGTAAAAATGGGTATAAATATCCGGCTTAATTATAAAGTACAGAATCTGCTGGCAGAAAAAGAAGCGGGCAAATTTGATGCAGTATATCTTTCTATTGGTGCGCAGCTTATTAAAAAAGAAAGCTTTCAGCAGGACGATACCGTTTACATTAGGGATGCTTTTTCTTTTTTCATTGAAATGAAATCCAATCCATCGCCTTTCCAAGGGAAAAAAGTGGTGGTATATGGTGGTGGAAAACTTGCTTTATATCTTTCCCGTATCATAAAAAGATTTGGATCTGAAGTTTCCGTTTATTTCCCGGGAGATAAAAAAATGATGCCCGCATATGATTATGAAATGGAAGACGCAATGACCGAAGGGGTTGAAGTAAAATTATTTAGAAGTATCAGCAAAGTTTCAAATCACCAGGTCACGTTGGAGATTATAAAAGTAGAAAAAAATAAGGCTATTGGAACCAGTGAATTTGAGACAATTGATGCTGATGTGTTGATTCTGGCCAATCGCCAGGAAGTTAATTCTGGTTTTTTACGTTCAGTTTCCGGTATTGTTGTTAATGAAGATGGCACTGTAAGCGTTGATGCTTCGCGGATGACCGGGCATGAAGGAATTTTTGCAGGCGGTGATTTATTACCCGGGGAAAACCGCAGTTCAACTATTGCCATTGGTCACGGTAAAAAAGCAGCGAAATATATGAACGGGTATTTAAGTCAGCAACCTTTTTTAAAACCGGACAAGCATCCCACTGCCAGTTACAAAAAACTGCACATATGGTATAAAACTGATGCTCCAAAAAAAGAACAGGATAAAGTAGCGCCAGCGATAGCTATACAAAGCTTTGAAGAAGTGATTTCAGGGTTACCTGAAGACGAGGTAAGATTTGAAGCCCAACGTTGCCTCAGCTGTGGCAATTGCTTTGAATGTGACGGATGTTTTGGCGCATGTCCTGAAGATGCAATCATCAAATTAGGAAAGGGTAACCGCTATAAATTCAATTATGATTCGTGTACCGGCTGTGCAGTCTGCTTTGAGCAATGCCCTTCACATGCAATAGAAATGATTCCAGAACCTGTTAATTCAATTAGAGATGTCAAGTAAAAAAAATACGATTTCTACCATTGATGGAAATGAAGCTGCGGCTTATGTGGCTTACCGGACGAATGAAGTCTGTGCCATCTACCCAATAACCCCATCATCCACCATGGCTGAACTGGCTGATGAATGGGCTTCAAAAGGAATAAAAAATATTTGGGGCGGAATACCTGATGTGGTGGAATTGCAAAGCGAGGGCGGTGCAGCAGGCGCGGTACACGGTGCTTTGCAAACCGGTTCATTAACCACCACGTTTACAGCGTCACAGGGCTTAATGCTGATGCTTCCCAATATGTATAAAATTGCCGGAGAACTAACGGCAACTGTATTTCACGTGGCGGCCCGTTCATTAGCCGCGCAAGGGCTTTCTATTTTTGGAGATCACCAGGATGTAATGGCAGCAAGAACTACGGGCTTTGCGTTGCTAAGTTCAGCAAGTGTGCAGGAGGCACATGATTTTGCTTTGATCGCACAAGCAGCCACTTTAAGGGCAAGAATTCCTATCGTTCATTTTTTTGATGGTTTCCGAACTTCACATGAAGTGAACAAACTGGTGTTACTAAACGATGAAGAAATAAAATCAATGATACCGGACGAACTGGTAATCGCGCATCGTGGCAGAGGTTTAAACCCGGAGCATCCTTTTATAAGAGGTACAGCACAAAATCCTGATGTGTATTTCCAGGGAAGGGAAACGGTAAATACTTTTTATAATAATATGCCCCGCATTGTAGAAGATGTGATGAAGGAATTCGCCACAATGACTGGCAGAAAATATGATTTGTTCGAATACACAGGAGTGGCAGATGCAGAACGGGTGATAATAATTATGGGTTCCGGTGGTGAAACGGTTGGAGAAACCGTAAAAGCTTTAAATGCCACAGGAGAAAAAACGGGCGTCGTACAGGTTCGTCTTTACCGGCCCTTCTCTTTAGATCATTTATTAAAAGCATTACCTGCTTCTGTAAAATCCATTGCCATCCTTGATCGCACTAAAGAATCCGGTGCTGCCGGCGAGCCAATGTACCAGGATGTATTGGCTGCTTTGGTAGAAGCGGTTCAGCAAGGAAAATTGAAAAAACTTCCAAAGATGATTGGCGGACGTTACGGACTTTCTTCTAAAGAATTTACACCTGCAATGGTAAAAGGAATATTTGATGAATTAAAAAAAGACAAACCAAAAAACAATTTTACCATAGGGATCAATGATGACGTGACCTTTACCAGTCTTGATTATGATGCTTCATTCACCTTAGATGAATCTGAATGGAGACAAGGATTATTTTTTGGATTAGGCGCCGATGGAACAGTGGGTGCTAATAAAAATACCATTAAGATCATTGGAGAAAATACAAATCTTTTTGCACAAGGTTATTTTGTTTACGACTCCAAAAAATCAGGAGCAAGAACTGTATCACATTTAAGATTTGGACCAAAACCGATCAAAGCTCCTTACCTGATTAAAAAGGCTGATTTCATTGCTTGTCATCAATTCAATTTTACAGAAAAAGTAGCGATGCTTGAATTTGCAAAAGAAGGAGCCACATTCTTGTTGAATAGTCCTTACGGTAAAGAGGAAGTATGGGATAAACTGACCGGCCAGGTGCAAAAAGAAATCATTGAAAAGAAAATAAAATTTTATGTAATCGATGCTACTACTGTAGCCAGAGAGACAGGAATGAAAGGCAGGATCAACACTATTATGCAAACCTGTTATTTTGCATTATCAGGTGTCTTGCCAAGAGAAGAGGCCATTAAACAAATTAAGAAAGCTATTGAAAAAACGTATTTCAAAAAAGGGCAAAAAGTGATTGAGCAGAATTTTAAAGCAGTAGACACAACCCTTGCAAACATGTATGATGTTCAATATCCTGCAGAAGCTACTGCAGCTAATCGTGATCTGCTAATCGTTTCCAAAAATGCTCCTGAATTTGTTCAAGATGTAACTGCGGTTATGATGGCAGATCACGGAGACCAGTTACCTGTGAGTAAGATGCCCATTGACGGCACTTATCCAAGCGGAACCACTCAATGGGAGAAAAGAAATGTTTCAGACCTGGTAGCTTCATGGGATTCTGAACTATGTATTCAGTGCGGAAACTGCGCTTACGTATGCCCCCATAGCGTGATAAGGGCAAAGTTTTACCATAAAGATAATTTAAAGAAAGCTCCCGATGGATTTCAACATGTACCAATAAACGCAAGAGGTTTCCCGGAAACACAATACTCACTACAGGTTTACCTGGAAGATTGCACTGGCTGTAACCTATGTGTGGAAGCATGCCCGGTTACGGATGATGCAAACCCTTTACGCAAAGCCATTAATCTTATCGAAAAAGAACCGATTTTGGAAACTGAAAAACAAAATATTGAATTCTTTGAAAGCATCACCTGGAATGACCGTTCCAAAATTGATTTCTCAACAGTGCATGGGGCACAATTCCTGGAGCCTTTATTTGAATTTTCAGGCGCCTGTGCGGGCTGTGGCGAAACACCCTATTTAAAATTATTATCTCAATTATTTGGGCAAAGATTATTAGTAGCCAATGCAACAGGCTGCTCTTCTATTTACGGAGGAAACCTTCCCACTACACCATGGACGGTAAATAAAGAAGGAAGAGGGCCGGCATGGTCCAATTCATTGTTTGAAGACAACGCCGAGTTTGGCCTGGGAATGAGAATAACGGCCGATAACCAGCTTGAAATGGCCAGGCAATTATTACAGGAACTGACAGAAGAATTAGGGGAAGATACAGTTACTGAAATTCTGAATGCCACACAGGTACAGGAATCTGAACTGGTAGCCCAACAACTAAGGGTACAATTATTAAAAGAAAAGCTGAAGACGATCAATTCCTCTGCAGCGGCTCATTTATTATCAATGTGCGACCAATTCGTTCGTCGCAGTGTTTGGCTGGTAGGTGGCGACGGCTGGGCTTATGACATTGGTTATGGAGGACTTGATCATGCATTGGCCAGCGGGAAAAATATTAAAGTACTGGTACTTGATACAGAAGTATATTCAAATACAGGGGGCCAATCTTCTAAATCAACTCCCACAGCGGCTACAGCAAAATTCGCAGCAGGTGGTAAATCAGCAGGCAAAAAAGATTTGGCGATGCAAGCTATTTCATATGGTAATGTGTATGTTGCAAGAGTGGCCTTTGGCGCTAATCCACAGCAAACATTGCTTGCTATGCGGGAAGCAGAAGCTTATGATGGCCCCGCATTGATCTTAGCCTATAGTCATTGCATAGCCCATGGCTACGATATGAAAAATGGATTGGATCAGCAGAATAAGGCTGTCGCAAGTGGTCATTGGCCATTGTTGAGGTATAACCCAACGTTAAGAAAGAAAAATCAAAATCCATTTGTTCTGGATTCACCAAGGCCCAGCATAGGCTTAAAAGATTATGCCTACAATGAATCGCGGTATAAAGTACTTACGATGACCAATCCCACGGAAGCGGATAGACTAATGAAACATGCACAGGAACTGGTGAACCTCAAATGGAAAAACTATGAAGAGTTGGCAACTAAAAAAGCAAGTGATTTTGTTCCGATAGCATGATTCGTTTAGTTTCTGATACAAAACGGAAGGTTATTTAATATAGAACTATAAAATGCTCCAGGTTTTATTGCCTGATAAAATTTGATTCAAAGATACCTTTCCTTTTTTAGCGGCGATTTCTTCAATTTGGTGCTCCATATTTTCTTCATACACCGGTCGGTCTTCTGTGAATATCACACCAAAAGGTCGTGGAAAATAAACTTCATTAAACGCCGTGTCGAAAAACCGTGAAATGAGATTTGCTTTGGTCTTATCTTTCTCATCATGTATCCAAAGATCGTTGGCTGAATATTTGCCATCATTCATATCAACAATAACAGGAGTTAATCCATCAAGCCTGATTCCTTTATAATCATTATTGCCAAAGAGAAGTGGCTTTCCATGTTCCAGAAATATCGCTGCTTCCTTTTTGGTTTCTTTATCAGAATAAGCAAAGAAAGTTCCATCATTAAAAACGGGGCAATTCTGATAAATTTCTACAAACGAAGTTCCTTTATGCAGATAAGCTCTTTTTAAAATGCCTTGCATATGTTTCGGGTCACGGTCAAGCGTACGTGAAACAAAGGTAGCTTTGGCGCCAAGCGCAAGTTCAGAGGGATTAAAAGGCTCTTCAATCGATCCAAATGGCGAAGATTTTGAAATCTTTCCTTTTTCAGATGTCGGTGAATACTGGCCTTTGGTGAGACTGTATATCTGGTTATTAAATACCAGATAATTGACATCAAAGTTTTTTCGCATCAGGTGAATAAAATGATTACCACCAATTGAAAGGGAATCGCCATCGCCCGAGATAATCCAGACACTGAGATCAGGATTTGCTGCTTTTACCCCGGAAGCAATAGCGGCTGCACGCCCATGAATACTATGTATTCCATAAGTATTCATGTAATAGGTAAAACGCGAAGAGCAACCGATACCTGAAATAAAAGCGAATTTTTCTTTAGGAATACCGAGGTCAGGAAAAATCGTTTGTACCTGTTTAAGAATTGAATAGTCGCCACAACCGGGGCACCATTTTACATCCATTCGCGAAGAAAAATCTTTCGGTGAAAGTTTTTCAATTGTATCAATAGAGAGTGTTTCCATTTTTTAAGCTTTAAACAATTCTAATTATTCTTTCTTTTAGTTCAGCTGTGGTAAAAGGCAATCCCTGTACTTTTGAAAAACCTGTTGCCGGTATTAAAAATTCTGCTCTTATTAATTGAAGCAATTGGCCGTTATTCATTTCAGGAATTAAAACTTTCTCATAACCATATAATAATTCTCCCAGGTTTTTAGGCAAAGGATTGATATAACGGAGATGGATATGCGCAACATCAAAACCTTCGGCAATTAATTCTTTCACTGCTGTTTTAATCGAGCCATACGTAGAACCCCAACCTAATACCACGAGCTTCGCATTTTTATTTCCGTTGTCAATTTTTGCCAATGGAATAAAATCCTGGATACTATTTACTTTTTCAGCACGCAATCTGGACATTAATTCGTGATTCTTTGCTTCATAGGAAACATTGCCAGTTTCATTTTCCTTTTCCAGTCCGCCAATGCGATGTTCCAAACCTTTTGTTCCCGGTTTAATCCAGGGCCTCACGAAGTGCTCATCTCTTTTATAAGGTAAAACCGAACCGTCTTTACCATTCGGCTCAGTCAAAAAACTTGCTTTGATTTCTGCAAGTTCATCTTCGGTTGGAAACCGCCATGGTTCTGATCCGTTGGCAATATAGCCGTCACTTAATACGACAACCGGCGTCATATGCTCTACAGCGATTTTGCATGCTTCAAAAATTGTATCAAAACAATCAGAAGGCGAAGAAGCAGCTATAACAGGCAATGGCGCTTCACCGTGCCGCCCGTGCATTGCCATTAAAAGATCTGATTGTTCAGTTTTAGTTGGCAAACCAGTAGATGGGCCTCCTCGTTGTACATTGATAATTAACAGTGGAAGTTCGAGCATTACCGCCAAACCCAAAGCTTCCGTTTTTAATGACATTCCCGGGCCGGATGTAGTAGTGACAGCAAGACTTCCTGTATATGATGCGCCAATGGACGAACAAATAGCGGCAATTTCATCTTCAGCCTGAAAAGTCTTCACACCATTCGCTTTATATTTCGAAAGTTCATGGAGAATATCGGTCGCTGGTGTAATCGGGTAGGAACCTAAAAATAAAGGGAGTCCTGATTTTTCAGAAGCTGCAAGTAATGCAATCGCTGTTGCATGATTACCGGTAATATTTCTATAGGTTCCGGCAGGAAGTTTTGCAGGAGCAATTTTAAATTGAGTAGTAAAAATTTCGGCACTATCCCCATAGTTCCAGCCAGCCTTTAATACTTTGATATTCGCCTCTGCAATTTCAGGTTTCTTGCCAAATTTTTCCTGGATAAACTTTATCGTATTATCGAGAGGTTTATCAAACTTCCAGAAAAGCAATCCAAGTACGAACATGTTCTTACAACGCTCAACGTCCTTCATTCCGAGACCGCTGTCCACAAGACATTCTTTGGTATGCCTGGTAACATCTACCTTATGAACAATATAATTCTCTAAAGAATTATCTTCCAGTGGATTTACTCCATCAGGATATTGAGCTAAACCAAGATTTTTTTTATCAAATCCCTGGATATTTGCGATAACAATTCCACCCTTTTTCAGCCGGGATAAATCTACTTTCAATGCCGCTGCATTCATAGCAACAATCACATCGAAGCTGTCACCTGCAGTATAAATTTCCGTACTTCCAAAATGAACCTGGAAGCCGGAAACACCCGCAACAGTTCCAATAGGAGCACGAATTTCAGAAGGATAATCGGGAAAAGTGCTTATGTCATTTCCTTCCAACGCGGCAGTGTCAGTAAATTGCATACCGGTAAGTTGCATCCCGTCACCTGAGTCGCCAGAAAATCGCACAACTATTTTATCAACTTCTTTTATTTTGGTAACTTTTTCCTTTGTTTCTCTTAAGGTGTCCATAATTATTTTTAAATAATTTTAGCTATGCAATAATTCTTTTCTTGCCAGCAGTTGTTCCGTTGTTTCCACATGATCTTCATCAGGCACGCAGCAATCTACCGGGCAAACTGAAGCACATTGCGGTTCTTCATGAAAGCCCTGGCATTCTGTACATTTATTAGGTGTGATGTAATAGGTTTCCGTTGAAAGAGGTGGCATTCGATCATTTGCATCGACGACAGTTCCATCTATTAAAACGAAACTGCCGTTTACAGTGGTACCATCTGCGATGCTCCATTCAGCACCATTTTCATAAATAGCATTATTTGGACATTCCGGTTCGCAGGCCCCGCAATTAATACATTCTTCTGTGATTTTGATAGCCATAGTGGTTAATTTTTGTAGAGTTATTTAATTAAATCAATTTTCTTATAAAGGAATAGTAATTGAATCTTTCATTTGCTGATAAAACTCACTTTCGAATATGATTTTTATCATGAATACGCGACGAATGCGTACACGTCATGAATCTTTATTTTTTTTAATGAACTTGTGTATGTATGATTCTTGAAAATCGTAAATGAAAATCTTTAAAATGCTTTGCTTTTAAGGGTTAAAAGAAACCGAAGAGATAATTATTCAAATAAAAAGGAGCTAATTTTCATGATAAAAATCATATAAGGTGAAGATTGGAATCATCTTGCAGATACGATTTGGGAATCATTTCATCACTATTTTGCACTTACAAATTCCTACTAACTAATATATTTTTTTGTATGGGATCTTCATCAATGATTGTTTTAATTTTAGCCGCGCTTGCTTTTTCATCCATTGCCATCTTAGTGGCGAAAATTCTAACAAAATCTACAACCAATCCTCAAAAAGGAGAACCATACGAAAGTGGTATTCCTACAAAAGGCAAAACATGGATCCAATTAAATGTAGGATACTATTTATTTGCCCTGGTCTTTTTAATTTTTGATGTGGAGCTGGTCTTTCTTTATCCATGGGCCGTAGTGGCAAAGCAGGTTGGATGGATGGCTTTTATTGAGATTGTAATTTTCTTTTTTATAATATTCACTGGTTTTTTATATGCACATGAAAAAGGCGCTTTAAAATGGATATAAAATCCAACATAGAAAAAAAAGATTTTCCGGGTCAGATACATGAGGCACCCGGTGGTGGAATTGTATTGAGTAAACTGGATGAGATAATTAATTGGGCGCGTTCTAATTCCTTATGGCCATTGACTTTTGCAACCAGCTGCTGTGGAATAGAAATGATGTCGGTGGCTGCTGCCAAATATGATTTTTCAAGATTTGGTTTTGAAGTGGCAAGAGCCTCTCCACGCCAGGCAGATGTAATCATTATTGCCGGCACCATCGTAAATAAAATGGCGCCGGTTTTAAAAAGATTGTACGACCAAATGGCTGATCCGAAATATGTAATTGCGATGGGTGCTTGTGCGATCAGTGGAGGACCGTTTTTTTATAATACTTATTCAATAGTAAAAGGTGCGGACCATGTAATTCCGGTTGATGTGTATGTTGCGGGTTGCCCGCCACGACCTGAAGCTTTATTAAATGCTTTAATAATGCTTCAACAAAAAATAAAAAGTGGATTGACACGGGAACAAATAAAAGTACCAAAACCGGAACACAAGTAAGTTAAATGAATCATTAATGCGGAACGAAGAGTTAAAAATAAAAATCACCGAATTATTGCCTACGGCTTCTTTTGAGGAAGGTGGCGAATGGCTGAATATAAATTTGGAGGCGAATGATTGGTTGCCATTTGCAAGGCAAATGCGTAATGAGGAAGCCCTGTTTTTTGATTATCTTTTTTGTCTGACTTGCGTTGATTGGAAAGCTCATTTGGCCATGGTTTATCATCTTTCTTCCACAAAGTACAGGCATAATGTGGTGGTGAAAATAAAGTTGGACAGAGCAAAACCTGAAATAGAAACCGTGAGCAGGATATGGAAAACCGCCGAGTTTCATGAAAGAGAAGCATATGAAATGTTTGGAGTAAATTTTTTAAATCATCCGGATTTGAGATTGCTCATTCTTCCGGAT
This sequence comes from Ginsengibacter sp., assembly GCA_051954975.1. GTDB lineage: Bacteria > Bacteroidota > Bacteroidia > Chitinophagales > Chitinophagaceae > Ginsengibacter. The sequence continues at coordinate 11,369 of JBQCHE010000014.1, forward strand.
GGTTGGGAAGGAAAAAATCCAATGTTGAAAGATTTTGAAGATCCGATAAATATGATCAGGTTATAAAAAAAATAACTATCGGACAAGAAACATTGAATGATGAAGTATGTGGAGCTTAAACGATCTATGTTCATTATTCCTTGTTCTATATCGATATAAAAAAATATGATTGAAAAAATTGCTATAAAGGAAAAAGGTGATTTATCCATTAACATTGGGCCGCAGCATCCTGCAACACATGGCGTTTTGCATCTTGTGGTTACTTTGAATGGAGAGACGATAAAGAAAGTAGAACCTCATCTGGGTTATATCCATCGTTCAATTGAAAAAATGTGTGAGAGCCTTACTTATCGGCAGTTTATATATGTCACCAGCAGGATGGATTATTTGTCGGCTCACATCAACAATCATGCTTGTGCTTTATGTGTTGAAAAAGCTATGCAGATTGAAGTTCCTGAAAGAGCGCAGGTGATAAGAATCCTGATGGATGAACTCACAAGAATTGCGTCACACGAATTATGGTGGGGCGCTATGGCGATGGATCTGGGCGCTTTTACTCCTTTCTTTCATGCCTTCAGGGAACGCGAAACGATTAATGATATAATGGAAGAAACATGTGGTGCAAGATTGACGATGAATTATATGGTGCCCGGCGGTGTAATGGCTGATATCCATCCCAATTTTCAGAGAAGGGTTAAAGATTTTTGTAAATTATATAAACAGAAAATCAAAGAATATGATGAACTTATAACAGGCAACATTATTTTTCAAAATCGCATGAAAGGCATTGGATATTTATCGGCTGAAGATGCGATTTCGTATGGTTGTACGGGTCCTACTGCAAGAGGAAGTGGGGTAAGTTCTGATATCCGCAAATTATACCCTTATGAAGTATATGATAAGATTTCCTTTGATGAAATATTGGAAACTGAAGGCGATTCATTCGCAAGGTATTTGGTAAGGATAAGGGAGATGAATGAATCTTTAAAAATTATAGAACAATTGATTGATCATATTCCGGAAGGAGATTTCCAGGCAAAGACAAAAGCAGTTTTGAAATTGCCGAAAGGAGAATTCTATACAAGAGTAGAAACGGCGCGTGGGGAGTTGGGCGTTTATATTGTAAGCGAAGGCGCCACAACGCCTTACCGGATCAAGTTTCGATCACCGGGGTTATCAAATCTTTCTGCTCTTGATCATATGGCAAGGGGAAGCAAGTTGGGCGATTTGGTAGCGATGATGGGAACGTTGGATTTGGTTATTCCGGATATAGACAGATAAGAAATATCGAACACAGAACAGGAAATGATGAATTAAAAATCAGAACCTTCTTACTTATATAAAATGTGGAGCTTTCATAACATAGCAAATTTTGTAGACGATTGGTTGAATCAAAAATTAAATCCGACGTGGGTTACTGTTGTTGAAATGATAATAACAGGAATCCTCGTTATTTCTTTGTTTGCCGTGCTGGGATTGGTTTTGGTGATCATGGAAAGAAAGGTTTCTGCATGGATTCAAATTCGTCTTGGACCAAACCGTGTAGGGCCAAAAGGAATGCTCCAGTCACTGGCCGACACTTTGAAATTATTGGTAAAGGAAGGAATGACGCCTACAGGATCGGATAAATTTTTATTCAACCTTGCTCCTTACATAGCAATGATCGTAGCAATGTTATTAATGGCACCATTGGCTTTTGCAAGAAATTTTCAAATGTGGGATATGAATATCGGTGTGTTGTATATAACTGCAATCTCTTCTGTTTCAGTTATTAGCGTGTTGATTGCGGGCTGGTCGAGCAACAATAAATATTCTTTGATGGGCGCCATGCGGGCTGGTGCACAAATCGTGAGTTATGAATTATCGGCCGGGCTTTCCATCCTTGCTGTCGTAGTGCTGACAGGTAGTTTAAATATAAATGAGATCATTCAATCACAGGCCGATGGCTGGTGGATTTTTAAAGGACATATCCCGGCAATTATTGCATTCGTCATTTTTATAATTGCCGTAACTGCGGAGACCAATCGTGCACCTTTCGATCTTGCAGAAGCTGAATCAGAACTGACAGCAGGTTTTCATACAGAATATTCAGGGATGAAATTTGCCTTGTTCTTTTTAGCCGAGTATGTAAATGTGTTTATTGTTTGTGCGCTAGGCGCTACTTTATTTTTGGGTGGATGTATGCCTTTTCATATTGGCAATTGGCAAGGGCTCAATCATGTAATGGATTTTATTCCTTCCAGTATTTGGTTCTTTGGAAAAACATTCTTTTTAATATTCCTGATCATGTGGTTTCGATGGACGTTTCCACGATTGCGTATTGATCAGTTATTAAACCTTGAATGGAAATATTTATTACCGATCAGCATGTTTAATATTTTGTTGGTAACAGCGATGGCAATTGGAGGATGGCATTTTTAAAATCTTATCTCATGTTTATTATAAAATACATAAAGGAAGTTTTTGGTGCAGTAAAATCATTAGCTATCGGCCTCAGGCGTACCCTTTATTATTTTACGCATCATAAAGAAATTATCACCCAACAATATCCTGATAACAGGGAGACATTGAATTTTCCCGAAAGATTTAAAGGCGAAGTAGTGATGCCGCACAATGAAAATAATGAACATCGTTGTACGGGTTGTACTGCCTGTGAACTGGCTTGCCCAAATGGAACCATTAAAGTGATCACTCAATTCATCACTACTCCCGAAGGCAAAAAGAAAAAAGCAATTGACAAATTAGTCTATCATTTGGAATTATGTACCATGTGCAATTTGTGTATTGTTGCCTGTCCTTCGGATGCAATAAAAATGGCTCAAACATTTGAGCACAGTGTGTATGACAGAGGCGAATTAACCAAAATATTAAATAACCCGGGTTCAAAAATTATGGAGGGAGTTGAATAATGGAAGGATCAACCATCATCTTTTATCTGCTTGCCGCACTTACATTAATTAGTGGAATCCTGGCGGTTACAACAAGGCAAATATTCAGAGCGGCCATCTTTTTATTATTTTGTTTGATCGGTATTGCCGGTCTTTATTTCTGGATGCAATATCAATTTATTGCAGCAGTGCAAATTGTGGTTTATGTAGGCGGCATCACCGTTCTTATTATCTTTTCTATTTTCCTGACACAACAGGCAGGAGAAAAAATGCTGAAACAAAAAATTGGACGACAAATTTTTTCAGTATTTGCAGCATTCTTCGGATTTGCCTTGGTGATGGTGCAGATATATCAATATACTTTCTCTTCAACAATCAATCAACCGTTACCGCCAACTGTAGAAAACATTGGCAAAAGTATGTTGGGGGTGAATGAGGGCGGCTATGCTTTGCCATTTGAAGTAGTGAGCATGCTATTGCTGGCAGCATTGGTTGGTTGTATTGTGATTGCAATGAGGAGTCCGAAAGCAATAGTAAACGAAAAAGCAGTGGCTGAGGAAGAAATTGAGGTAATTGTGTGAAGGTTTTTCCACTTTTATATTTTTTATTACTTGTTCGATCTTATTAAACAATAGAACGAAAAATAATGAAGAATGACAAGAAATATCGAATAATGAAATAACGAAACAAAATTGAATTGAATGTTTACTCCCGGACTATATCATATTTTATTTATTAGTACTGCACTTTTCTTTATTGGTATTTATGGTTTTTTTACCCGGAGAAATTTAATCACCATTTTAATGAGTGTTGAACTGGTGCTAAATAGCGTGAACCTGAATTTTATTGCCTTCAATAAATATTTGTGGGCAGGTAAATTGGATGGATTGTTCTTTACCATTTTTGTAATTGCCATCGCTGCTGCAGAAGCGGCTGTAGTCATCGCAATCATTATCAATTTATACAGAAGCCATGAATCAATTGATGTGGAAAAAGCAGGAGAGATGAAATTTTAATTTATTTAAAATCGACTAAATGCTTAATGAAACTTACTTGCTGCTGATTCCTTTACTTCCTCTTGCAGCGTTTGTATTACTGGGATTGTTTGGAAGAAAATATTTTAATTCCGCCAAACGAGAGGCCGGGATAATCGGTACACTCTTATTGTCAACCTCGGCGGTGCTGGCGTTATACACGGCTTATGAATATTTTTTTGAGATCGGGAAAGTGGATGGAATTTACCAAAAAATTATTCCTTTCCAATTTACCTGGTTGGAATTTAGCCATGGCGTTTCAATTAATATGGGTGCGGTGATAGATCCAATCAGCGTCATGATGATGGTGGTAATTACATTCGTCTCATTGATGGTTCATATTTACAGTCTGGGCTACATGAAAGGCGAAGAAAGATTTTCTACTTATTACTCCTTTCTCGGCTTATTTACTTTTTCTATGTTGGGGTTAGTCATGTCTTCTAACATATTCCAGATCTATATTTTCTGGGAATTAGTGGGCATTTCGTCTTTCTTATTAATTGGTTTTTATTATCAAAAACCCAGTGCTGTAGCCGCTTGTAAGAAAGCCTTTATTGTAACTCGTTTTGCCGATCTTGGTTTTTTAATTGGCATTTTAATCCTTTCATTCTATTCGGGAACATTAGATTTTCATACACTTATTGAAAGGTTGACTTTACCCGAATCATCCCAATTTCAAAATGCAGTATCATCCTCATTTCTTGGAATATCTGCATTGACATGGGGAGTGGTTCTTGTGTTTATGGGTGGTGCCGGTAAAAGTGCAATGTTACCGTTTCACATTTGGTTACCGGATGCAATGGAAGGCCCAACACCGGTTTCAGCTTTGATACATGCAGCAACAATGGTGGTTGCAGGTGTTTATCTGGTAGCAAGATTATTCCCGGTTTTTGCATTGTCTGCTCCTGGTGCTTTGGAACTGGTAACATACGTCGGTGCCCTATCAGCCTTGTTTGCGGCTATTATTGCCTGCACACAAACGGATATAAAAAGAGTACTTGCCTTTTCAACTATTTCTCAAATTGGGTTCATGATGTTTGCCTTAGGCGTTTCTAATTATGATAATGGTGGCCTCTTAGGACATTCTAACCTAGGCTACACCGCTTCTATGTTTCATTTATTTACTCATGCAATGTTCAAAGCCCTGTTGTTCTTAGGGGCGGGTTCTGTTATTCATTTTATTCACAGTAATGAAATGAAGGATATGGGTGGCCTGAGAAAACATTTACCGGTTACTCACATCACCTTTTTAGTTGCCTGTTTGGCCATCTCCGGCATACCGCCATTGGCAGGCTTTTTTAGTAAAGAAGAAATATTGCTCGCAGCATCGCAAAATAATTTAGTGGTTTACGGGATTGGATTAATTACTTCCGGCCTGACTGCTTTTTACATGTTTCGTTTATACTTCAGCATTTTTTGGAGTAAGGCTCCTTCTCCTCATGAGAACGTACATGGTGAGGGTGGTTTTGCAATGAGCCTTCCTTTGATCTTATTAGCCATAGGCGCTACTTTCGCAGGATTTATTCCTTTCGGAAATTTTGTAAGTGCAGATGGAAAACCGTTAGAAACTTTGTTCCATTGGCAATTTTCTATTCTTCCGGTTGTTTTGGGATTTGCCGGAATCTTCACAGCCATGTGGATGTATAAAAAAGAAAATAACCTGCCGGATAAAATGGCCACTTTATTAGGTAGATTTTACAAAGTCGCTTTTCATAAATTTTACTTTGATGAATTGTATGAATTCATCACCAAAAAAATCATTTTCAATTTAATCGGAAAGCCGGCAGCATGGATTGATAGAAATGTAGTGAACGGTTTAGTAAATGCAACAGGGAATTCTACAGAAACTCTTTCAGGAAAAATAAAAGGTATTCAATCAGGAAGAGTGCAGCAATATGCCGTGTATTTTTTAGTAGCTACAATCCTGGTGGCAGTATTGTTTATTTATTGGAGGAAATAAAAATAATTTAAGAACGCAGAATGAATTTATCACTACTTATATTAGTTCCTTTAATTACTATTATTGCGATATTATTGATGCGCAATAATCAACAGGTAAAGTGGGTGTCGTTGGCAGGAGCTTCCGTGCAAATTATCATTTCGCTTTTTTTGTTTGTTTACTATCGGAGCGAAGTTGCAGCCGGCAATACAGCGCAGATGTTGTTTCAACAACAATATGAATGGTTCCCTGCCCTTCATATTGGTTTTCATTTAGGAGTGGATGGTATTTCTGTAGCATTGATATTGCTCACCGCCTTTGTAGTTATTGCCGGAATATTGGTTTCCTGGAATATTGAAAAGATGACAAAGGAATTTTATTTCCTGCTTCTGCTACTCAGCCTGGGAGCTTCCGGATTTTTTATTTCATTGGATCTTTTCATGCTTTTTTTCTTTTTAGAAATCGCGGTTATTCCGAAATATTTATTAATTGGAATTTGGGGAAGCGGAAATAAAGAATACAGTGCCAATAAGCTCGCATTAATGCTGATGGGTGGATCTGCATTGATTTTGGTGGGATTGCTTGGTCTTTATTTCAGTGGCGCTGAAAGAACTTTTGATTTGATGAAATTGTCTCAAACAAATATTTCGGTCACTGTTCAGATGATTTGTTTCCCGTTATTGTTTGTGGGCTTTGGTGTATTTAGCGGCTTGTTCCCTTTTCATACATGGGTACCTGATGGTCACTCATCTGCGCCTACAGCAGGTTCTATGTTTTTAGCCGGTATCTCTATGAAGCTGGGAGGCTATGGTTGCCTGCGTGTAGCCACTTACCTGTTACCTGAAGGAGCAAAAGAATACGCGAATATTATCATCATACTTTCTGCCATTGGAATTTTATATGGAGCCTTTGTCACTATGATGCAAAAGGATCTCAAATATATCAATGCTTATTCATCGGTTAGTCATTGTGGTTTTGTACTGCTCGGAATCGGAATGTTAACCAAGACCGCCATAACTGGTGCTGTCATTCAAATGGTAAGTCATGGTTTAATGACGGCTCTTTTCTTCGCTGTTATAGGAATGATCTATCAACGAACACACACAAGGATGATTGATGAAATGGGGGGCCTTCTTAAAAAACTTCCGTTCATAATAACTGTTTTATTTATTGTAGGTTTTTGTTCATTGGGATTACCGGGACTAAGTGGGTTTGTCGCTGAAATCACGATATTTATGGGCTCCTGGGAACATCCTGACCCTTTACACCGTATCATTACGATATTAGCTTGTATGAGTATTGTAGTAACTGCAGTCTATATTTTAAGGGCTGTAACCAAAGTGTCAATGGGTCCGATAAAGGAAACATTCAGTCATTTAAAAGATGCCGCGTGGAATGAAAAATTAGCAGCCGTGATTTTACTTTTTGGAATAATAGCTATTGGGGTCGCGCCTTTTTGGCTCAGCGATTTAATAAGGCCGGGTGCCGAAATAATTATGCAGAAAATTACAGGAGGATAATAAAATGAACGGAATGAATGAATTTGTATCATTGATGAAACCTGAGTTGATAATTACTGTTATCATCTTTGTGCTGATGTTTATTAAATTAAGCAAAGGGATAAAGAATGATTCGCTATTACCAATTGTCCGGGTTTTATTATTGCTCAATTTTATTGCCGGTTTCTTTTTTAATACCTCCGGAAGCTTGTTCGACGGAATGTATCATACAGATCCTTTAATGGCTATGCAAAAAAATATTCTGAACCTTGGCGTCTTTCTCATCTCTTTATTATTTACCAATTGGTTTAAGAAGACGGGTCACCTTGCTGAATTTTTTATTTTGATGTTATCCGCTTTGCTGGGCATGTTCTTCCTGATTTCAAGTGGTAATTTTTTAATGTTTTTTTTATCTCTGGAACTGGCAACGATTCCGGTGGCTGCAATCGCTAATTTTGACCTGGGAAAAAAAATATCTTCTGAAGGAGCGATGAAATTTATTTTATCATCCGCTTTCTCATCCGGTATTTTGTTGTTTGGTATTTCACTGATTTATGGTGCCACAGGTACCATCAGTTTTATAGAACTACCTGCACTTGTCAACACGACTCCTTTTCAAATACTGGCTTTTGTTTTTTTATTTACTGCTTTCGCTTTTAAAATGTCCATTGTTCCTTTTCATTTGTGGACTGCCGATGTGTACGAGGGTTCTCCTTTTGCCACTACTTCTTTTTTAGCGGTAATTTCCAAAGGAGGGGTCGTTTTTATTTTTATTACCGTCTTGTACAAAGTATTTCAACCTATGCAGGAAGTGTGGTACAATATGGTCATGCTATTATCAATCATCACCATGATCACCGGGAATCTTTTCGCCCTGCGGCAACAAAATATAAAAAGATTTCTTGCTTTTTCATCCATTGCCCAGGTAGGTTTTATTTTGGTAGGCCTTAGCAGCAATTCGCCGGAAGGAATTACCTCTGTTGTCTATTTTATTCTAATCTATGTGTTTTCTAACCTTGCGGCTTTTGGTGTGGCAGCAATGATCTCAGCAAAAACCGGTAAAGAAAACATAGACGACTATAAAGGCTTTTACAAAACAAATCCATTCTTAACATGGATAATGGCACTGGCGTTGTTTTCTTTGGCTGGCATTCCACCTACTGCCGGATTTTTTGGTAAATTGTTTTTACTGACTGCAGGAGCATCTAATGCCAATTATCTTTTTATCATCATTGCTGCATTAAACCTGATCGTTTCTTTATATTATTATTTGAGGGTGATCAGGTCGATGTTTATGGATAAAAATGAATATCCGCTTGCAAAAATAAATGTGCAACTTTCTACCAAATTGGGAATGCTTATTTGTGCGGCTGGTATTATTTTAGTGGGAATATTAAGTTGGATTTATGATTACATTCAATTATTAAGTTGATGGAAATAATGTTGCAAAGAATTTTCTTCATTCCACATGTATCATTCCCCCTAAGGAGTGCCTCGGACAACATTTAAAATAATTAGAAAATGGCTATAAATAAGAACCACGAATTTGAAGAGCTGGATGGTGTTAAGTGTGGCATTGTAGAAAAAAATGTATTGGCGGAAAGAGTCCAATTCTTAAAAAAATTATTGGAGTATAATCATTTCACAGTTGTTGTTGTTCCTTCGCCCCCTCCAAAGGTTGTTGCCAAACCGGTTGTAAAAATAGAAGGAGAAGAGTCCGCTCTTGGACCTGAAGAGCCAAAACTACCTGAAACATTTACAGTTGGAGTAACGGATTATACTTTCAACCCGATCAATGCCATTTTTGGAAGACTTTTAAAAACACCGGACGGACATGTAGTTACGCTTGCATACTGGCACCAGGAAGAGAATGTGAGCCATGATGAAATTCCTTATTTTGAACGTCCGCACTGATACTTCCGTTAGTCATTCCAAGCAACTGGACAATGCAATACCCGCTTCCAAAATTGCGTCCCCTATCTTCTGGCGAGTTTGTTGGCCTTGTTGCTGATAATCCGGATGAAAAAATAAAACTGAAAATGTTTCATACAGAAATTATTAATGATGCTAATGAATTAAATGAGGAAGTGAAACCATTATAAAGACATTCCTGTTTTATCCAATGTTACTCAACAGAAGGTGATGGATAACTACCAGGTAAAGATGGAGGTGAAGGGGTTGATAGGTCGTTTCAATAGCAAAATAAATCAGGTCTTCAGCTATGCGCATTATTCGATTCAGTTCTGAATTTAAAATCTGAAAGTTTCCATAGATTTCAGGAAGATCATTAGAGATACATAGTCTTTTTTTGTTCCAGTATGCAGGAGGAATGGCGGTTTTAAGTACTGCCAAACACCAAACTTATCTGGAAATCCAGGGTGGGCCGATTGGAGATCAATCCATAAAGCTGGAACTAAAACCGGAAGAAACGAGATGGCATACGGAATATTGGTTTCCCACAGATAAACCGCTGGATATTTATTCATTAAAAGTTCCTGAAATTAAATTAAGGCCACTGAAAAATGTTCCACTTTTTCAATGGGCAAGATCAGGGGAAGTAAAAGTTTGGCTAAATCTTTCAAAAGCTTATCAGCAAAAACAAGGCTTACCAGCACCTCCTGAAATTGATCAAAGGCTTTGGGCTCCCTCAGGTATGGAAAACCTGGATGCCGCTTTTAAGTGGGCCATAAAACAAACGAACGGCCATACGGCTGATTTGTGGAAGTTTTATTATGGAACATGGCTGGCTGGAAGGAATGAAAAGCAACAGTCAATACAGATTCTTTCAGAATGTAACATAGATGTAGCAAAGGCATTGTTAGCCAGATTGCTCAATTTTACCGGCAATGTCGCGGCTGCTGTAAATTCGCTTCACAGCATTCATGA
>JBQCHE010000015.1:0-9485 GCA_051954975.1 Ginsengibacter sp.
AAAACGGGCACCTGCAAAAATCGATGAACAAGGCATTTATGCCGGCGGGGATTGTGAAAGCGATGTATGTATAATTGACATCGCACCCTTAGAACGTCATTATAAGCCGCATGAAAAATGTTTAGGTTAAGAAGAAAAGTCTGCACTGGCGCAGATATGCAGCCTGGCTTTTGTGCAAAGCGTATCTGAGCCTTTGAAAATATCACACAAAATATCACACAATTAAAGTGTCTAATCTCATAATTTTCAAAAGCCCTTTGCCGCCAAAGTAATTAATTGCGCTGCTATATTTCCATTCCCCAGGCTTTATAACGAACCCTGCTTCGACAGGATTATAATGTATGTTAGTAACTGTAAAACTTACAAAGTATAATTTGTCATTATCTGCAAATTTGTATTCGCTACTCATCTTGTAAAAATAGTAAACCTAACGACGGCACAGATACGTTAACGCTGCTTTTCCTTTGTGCATATCTGCGTCAATATGGGAATTCCACCGGCAATGTGATATGACTGCTATTGAAGGTTATGAAGGAATGAGATGGTCGTGCGAGGATATTGCCAGACCCTCAAGCAAAAACAATTACACAAGGCTATTAGCTTGTACAACAATGATAGACCAAACGTGATTATCGGCAACTTGACGCCGAATAAATTATATAATAATCAAAAAATAAACCCTCAGAGATTATGGAAAAACTATTTAAAAAAGAGAAATACTTTTGAAAACAATGAAAATTATCCTGTAAACCTATTGAAGGAGTTATCTGTTAACCTTCAAACTTTTTTGCGACGAGTCATACCAACAAAATCTCCTCATTTTGTTTTCGCGTCCAACTTTGTTCCAATACCTGTATATTTGATAAAATGAATTTTATTGCTCATTTAGCTACTGCCAATACTAAATTCAAGCTATAAACCATAATGCAAATAAAAGAATTAAAGCCTGGGAAGGCGTTGAATAAAGCTTTTCTTAAAGTAAAACCAAACCGAACTGACATTGAACGCTTCAAGGCTAACCTGGTTCATTTGTTGGATACTATCAATCACAATGAGTCGGAAGAGTTTCATAAAAACCTTGTTTCTGATTTTTTAAAGAAAACTTATTACGATCCCAACTATTTTATCAATACCAAAGGCAGAAATGACCTTGTTATTCACAACGGTAATAAAGCTTCCTCAACGGTTGGCATAATTATCGAAGCCAAAAGCCCCGCCAACAAAAGTGAAATGATCACCACTGGCAAGTTGAATACAAAGGCTTTCCAGGAATTGGTGCTTTATTATTTGCGGGAAAGGATCACACACCAAAATCTTGAAGTAAAACATTTAATGGTCACCAACATTAAGGAATGGTTCATTTTTGACGCGGTGTTATTCGAAAGGCTTTTTGCACAAAACAAAAATCTCCTAAAGCAATTCAACCATTTTGAAAGCGGCAGACTTGCAGGTATAAAAACGGATTTCTTTTATAAACAAATTGCGGAACCTTTTATCGCCGGCATTCAGCAGGAGGTGGAGTTTGCTTATTTTGACATACGCAAATATCAAAAGCCGCTTCGCAATAATGATAAGGAAGATGATAAAAAACTGATTGCGCTATTTAAACTGCTATCGCCTGAGCATCTTTTAAAATTACCTTTCGTAAACGACAGCAACAGCCTCGACAAAAGATTTTATACCGAGTTGCTTCACATCATTGGTTTGGCTGAATCAAAAGAAGGCAGCAAGAAACTCATCGGTAGAAACAAAGAAGGCGAGCGCAATTCAGGCGCTATTTTGGAAGATACGATCATACAATTAGACAGCCTTGATAAACTAAGCCGGCTGGGTAAACCTTCGCAATTTGGCGACACCAAAGAAGAACGTTTATTTAACGTCGCGCTTGAACTCAACATCACATGGATCAACAGGATATTATTTTTAAAGTTGCTGGAAGCGCAACTGATCTCTTATCATAAAGATGATATTGCTTATTCTTTCCTCAATATCAAAAAGATAAAAAACTATGATGACCTGAACAGCCTCTTCTTCCAGGTATTGGCGCGCAGGTTTAATGATAGAAATGATGATGTACAACAGGCTTTTGAAAAAGTGCCTTACCTCAACAGTTCACTTTTTGAGCCCACAGATATTGAGCAGGTAACATTGTTTATCAGCAACCTGAGAGATGATAAAACCATCCCTGTTATTTCATCAACCGTTTTAAGAGATGAGCACGGCAAAAAAATTACGGGAAAGCTTACCACGCTTGATTATTTATTCCGTTTTTTGGATGCGTACGATTTTAGCGGCGAAGGCGGCGAGGACATTCAGGAAGATAATAAAACGCTGATCAACGCTTCGGTACTGGGTTTGATCTTTGAAAAGATAAATGGTTATAAAGACGGTTCTTATTTTACACCCGGATTTATTACGATGTATATGTGCCGCGAAACGATACGAAAGGCGGTGGTGGAGAAGTTTAAAAATCATTGTGAGAAGCAGGATTTGGAGGATTTTAGGATTGAGAAGATTGAAGACATTGGTTATTTAATTCCCAAACACATTTCCCGGAAGGAGGCGAATGAAATTGTAAACAGTTTAAAGATATGTGACCCGGCGGTAGGCTCGGGGCACTTTTTGGTGTCTGCGCTGAATGAGATCATCGCGATAAAGAACGACCTGAAGATTTTGGAAGATAAAGAAGGGAAGTCGCTGCACTGGTACGAGATAACGGTGGAGAACGATGAGTTGGCTATTACCGACCAAGACGGAGAATTGTTCCAATACCATCCCGGCAACAAGGAAAGCCAGCGCGTGCAGGAAACGCTGTTTCATGAAAAGGAAGCCATTATTGAAAACTGTTTGTTTGGTGTTGATATAAATCCCAACTCGGTAAAGATCTGCCGGCTAAGGTTGTGGATTGAGTTGTTAAAGAATGCGTATTATAAGGCCTCCCCTAACCCCTCCAAAGGAGGGGAATTGGAAACCCTTCCCAACATTGATATTAATATTAAATGTGGCAACTCGCTGGTGAGCCGTTTTGCGATAGATGCAGATTTAAAACAGGCGCTTAAAAAAAGCAAGTGGAGTATAGACAGCTATAAAGTGGCGGTGGATGCGTACCGCAATGCGGAAAGCAAAGAAGAGAAAAGGGAAATGGAAAAACTGATTGACGATATCAAAAATAATTTTAGCACTGAAATAGATACTCCATTAAAAAAAGATTTACGCAACGCCCGTGGGAAAGCAGAATCGCTTGCAACCAAAATACTTAATCTAAATGCTTTTGGTGAAAAGCCTGACAAAAAATTACTTAGTGATTACTCAAAAGCTGTAGAAGGACTGAAAAAGCTGGAAGTAGAACGTGATGAAACAATAAACAACAAGATCTATGAAAACTCATTTGAATGGAGATTTGAATTTCCGGAAGTATTGAATGATGATGGGGATTTTGTGGGCTTTGATGTGGTGATTGGGAACCCACCGTATATACAATTGCAAAAAATGGGCGAGGAATCTTCCGTCTTACAACAGCAGAATTTTAAAACGTTTACTAAATCAGGCGATATCTATCAACTGTTTTATGAAACAGGTATAAACCTATTGAAGAAAAGGTGTTATTTATGTTTCATAACCAGTAATAAATGGATGAGAACTGATTATGGAAAAGTAACCAGGAACTATTTGGGAACTGAATGTAACGTTCAGATTGTAGTAGATTTTGGAATGGGCCAAATGTTTGATAGTGCAACTACATATACCAATATTCTCTTGCTAAAAAAGCTCAAACCGTCGGTGAGTATTGATTTATGCAGGGTTAAAGACGACTACAAACTTGAAGTTCCCTTAAAGGAATACATTTCGGAAAATCAGGTAGAGGTAGAAAACCCAAAAGAAAATAGTTGGGTTGCCTATGATAAAAATCAATATAATATCATAAAAAAAATTGAGGCACAAGGAATTCCTTTGAAGGACTGGAATCTTCAAATCAACCGCGGTATTTTAACGGGTTTTAATGAGGCATTTATTATTGATACTCAAACAAAAGAGCGACTAATTAGAGAAGATCCCAAAAGCGAAGAAATCATAAAGCCTATTTTGCGAGGTGAGGATGTAAAGGCTTATGTCCCGGAATGGGCTGGAAAATGGCTGATCAATGCTCACAATGGAGTAAAATCTAAAGGAATTGAGCCTGTCAATATAGAAAGGGATTATCAGGCAGTTTTTAGGTGGCTATCGCGATTCCAAAACAAATTAGAAAAAAGGTTTGATAAGGGAGATCACTGGACCAATTTACGCAACTGCGCGTATATACAGGAGTTTGACAAGCCGAAAATCATATATCCCAATATGACGAAATATCTTCCTTTTGTATATGATAAAGGCTCGTTTTTTACCAACCAAAAATGTTTCATAGTAACAGGTGAGCATCTTGGTTATTTGACTGCCTTTTTTAACTCAAAGATTTTTCGATTTGCATTTAAAGAATATTTCCCGGAACTATTAGGTGATACGCGGGAATTGAGTAAGGTCTTCTTTCAGAATGTATCGGTAATTCCTGTCGATGATAACTTAGATACTCAATTTTCTATTCTTATTGATGAGATCGTTAATCGAAAGAATAGGGCAGAAAAATTTATGGGGATTGAAACGGAAATAGAAAACAAACTCGCAGAAGTCTATTCATTATCAGATGATGAAAAAGACATTATAAATCAATCTGAACAATGATCAGAGTATTAAATCCCGTTCTTGTTCAGTTAAATTATAGAGATCAAAAAGCTTTTCATCAATTTCATTTTGCAGTAAAAGAATATCCAGTCCACTTTTAATTTTATCTAAAATCTGCTGTAAAATATTTTTGTACCATAAGTCATTTTCAACGGGCTTAACATTTATTTTTTCAAAAAACACTTTTCTTAATTCTCTTGTTTCTCCAAGCAATTCAGGAAAATTATCTTTATAACAGAAACGGAACAATTTCGAGTTAAAAAATATAACCAAGTAGTCTAAAAAATCGCCCGTCATGATAAAGCCTTTGTCGTTGATTAAAAACGAGCGTTGAAAAAGTACATTTGGTATAAAATGGTCTACGCTTACATCAGGGTCAGTACAGAAAAACAAACAATAGAAAATCAACGTCACGAAATCAAGCGATTTGCAATTTCAAAGAAACTCAGTATTAACAAATGGTTTGAAGAGACCATCAGCTCTACTAAAAAAATGGAAGAGCGGACGTTTAGCACTATTCTTAACAAGTTAAAAGCTGATGATATTTTAATCATTTCTGAAATATCAAGAATGGGTAGAAATTTAATGCAGATTATGAGCGTGCTTCATTTATGTATGGAAAAGAAGGCAAAAGTTTACGCCATTAAAGAAGGTTACGAGCTTGGTGATAATATAAATTCGAAGGTGCTCGCATTTGCATTTGGATTGTCGGCGGAAATAGAGCGCAATCTGATTTCTCAAAGAACCAAGGAAGCCTTGGCACGATTAAAAGCAGAAGGCAAAAAATTAGGTAGACCATTGGGAAGCAAAAAGAAAAGTCCCAAACTTTTGGTTCATAATGAATTTATCAGAAAAAGACTTGCTGAAGGCGCTAAGCAAATTGAAATAGCTAACACCTTGAAGGTTCATCGTCATACAGTCAGGAAATGGATAAGGGATTATGCATAAAAGTGTGGTTTTTTACCAGGTCCCCGGTTCGTGCCTTCACGAACGGAATGTGATACAAACTGTTCGTGTGGAAGAAAGATAATAATCTTGCTGCTATAACATCACTAATCCTTAAACTGAAATACGCAACCGTTTCGCACGTTCTTTAAAGGCTTCCTCGCCACCTTCAAGTATTGCACATACAAACCGTCGAATCTTTGGATTCTCTAAACCGCCGCTTTCATAAGTGATTTCAGGAAGCTGATTGGGCCTGTGCGGACCGCAATTTGCAACAATGACCTGATCCGCGTCTGAATTGACAACCAAATTCGCATTGTGAGTTACAATAATAATTTGCCTTCTATTTTTTACTTCTCTGAACAGGGGAACAAGTTCATCGAAAATAGATTTTGGATCTAGGTTTTCTTCTGGTTGGTCTATAATTAAAGGCCGGTCATCTTCTTTATCTATTGCCAGATATAGCAACAATAATACAATTCCACGGGTTCCGGGAGATAATTGCCTTATATCAACACCATCATATTGTACACTGTAAGTAACACTTATATGGTCAGTTGAATATAACCAAGCCGAAACCTTATTTAGCCAATTTGAGTATTCAACCTGATCTGTCTTTTCAAGGGGGGCATGTTCAAGAATGGACGATTCATGATTTGCCCTGAATTTCATCATAGCTTCGGAAATTTCATCGGCCGTCCCTTGTTCCCATACGTCCTTTAATTCACTATTTGCATGGTTTAAAAGCGTTCCTTTCCCCTTAAAAGGTCCATTTTTTCTGAGATCAAGTAATTCCTCTCCACTCTGTGCCCAGTCATTAATATTTGCATTACGTTGAACTTTAAAGGTGAGCTTAGCTAAGGAACCCTGTTGATTCCCAAGATTCGTCATTAATGGTTGATAAAGCTCCTTAAGCTGTTTTTCCTCATCAGTAATAGCATCAAATACTTCCTTGTACGCCTGTTTTCGTGTTTCTTGTATCTTTTTTGAACGATCAGTTGATCCTTCTGCATCATCTATTTCTTTTTTCAGCTTGCCAAGGTCGGCTTCATCTTTCACAATTTTCTCGCTCAAGCGTGTAAATTGCTTTCCTTTTTCACTATCTACACCAATAAGATGTTTTAATCTTGCAACCTCTTGCGTAAGAATTTCGAAGCTAACTTTCTCCAAAGGAACATTTTTCGGCAACAAAGATCTTTCATTGAATTGGACAATGTTTAGTTGAGTTCCTTTGATAGCTTGACATGCTTGCTCTGCTTTTGAAATCTCTTCATCGAGGAGTTTAGAGACATCACCTCTAAAATCAACTTCAAATTCTTTCCATTGGCTGGAGGTCAAACCAGATGCAGAGTAGCTATTAAAAAGCTTCTTAGTATAATTGGGGAAAGTCGATATCCTTGCTTTTCCTACTTCTTGCTTTAGTTCATTAAGAGCCTGTTTCTTTCTTTGAGCTTGATCTAACAAACCAGCGCATTTATCAAGAGCCGCAGAAACTTTTTCAAACTCAGCCACTTTAGTATCACCACCTGTAGTAACAAGTTTTTGTCGGTTGGCTTTATCAGTCGTAATTAAAGCTTCTTTATCCGAAAATCTCTTTTTTAATCCAGAAAGGTTAATTATTTTAATTCTTTCGTCAGTCAATTCTTGAGAGCAGGCGTCTATTATTTCCTGTTGATTTATCCTTTCTTGCCTAGGTATTGCCGCACTTTGAGATAGAAGCTCTTGAAAACTACCAATCCCTAAACGAACTTCTTGAGGATGTGAGACAAAAATTACTCTCTCAATTTCATTCATTAATTCATCAGTCATGCCTTCGGAAGAACATAGCCTATCAACAAATTGTTGCGAAAGGTATTGAACCCTTGGCTCATCCCATAGGTCCTCAAACGCAATATCACTAACCATTTGTGAAGTAGGGTTCCCTGTTTGCCATTTGAGAGAAACATTCACAGCAGTTAGGTGATCTTTTGCCCGATGAATAAAAGATGTATTATTTAACTGAGAATTAATTGCTATACCACCTAGGGCGATAAAATCAGCCAAAGCAGTTTTACCGGAACCTCTTGCTCCAATAATTGCTATTAATCCTGAATTTAGATCAATAGTTGAGGGAGAAAGCCAGTCCGCGTTTGATATAGATGTTTCTTCAATAATATTTGATGAAATTTGATTATTAGGCGGGTTTTCACCAACAAATACTCGATCTGCGGGTTCAATACAAATTTGTCGTAAAGATTCAAAAGTTAAATCGCCTTTAATCCATGTATATCTATTATGATCAGGCTTTCCAATTCTATCCTGTGTATGTGCATCGGAACCATGAATACAGGGTTTACAACCGCCATATCTCTCGATTAACTTTTCTAAGTTATCTACGCCTTTGCCTAACCAAAAAATTCTTTGCTTTTCACTTGCAGCAAAAATAATCTGCGCTGTCCTCTCTATATACTGCCTTGTCGAGCTATACGTAGAATCGTTATTAAGACCGGATGTTCCATCACCAGTATTGCCAGATATAGCCAAAAGAATATTTTCTTTTGCCCAAGCACTTGCCTTGAACGCGATTTCTAATTGCGAAAATGTAACCTTAAATTGATTTGTGCCAATGCGCAATGCACTAAAATCATCAATTACATTTTTATCATGGAATCGCCCCAGCCTTATTAAATCCGCATTATTACATCTGAATTTTTCCGTTCCTACGGAAAATTCAAGCTCTTGTAAGAAACGTTTTGCCTTTTCTATATGTTCTGGATCGTTAGGACAAACTAAAAGATGTCCATTTATAGCAGCATCTTTCGCCGTGCCGGTAAGAAATCTTAATTCAATATTGGGAAATATTAATTCAACGTCATTCAAGCGTCCTTTTCGCTTCTCCTCTAACACTCTTGCATAATTCTCAATGCTATAATAATCGGTTATACCGAGAACTTTTATGAGTGGAGAAGAGTGCTCAATTCTCGTCAAGAAATCGCTCCAAGGATCAACTCCAGTAAACTGGTTATTCAATACCGTTCCTGGCGTATGAATGTGAGGGTCCCATCGGTGCCAAACGGAGCCTTTAGGGTTATGGGTCGATTTTGAGATCGCATTATTGTTTGTTACCATAATATCTTATTCGCGTGGATAGAGGGTTATCGAAATATATGAAGTCAGTAAAATTGTACATTAGTTTTGGTTGAAGATACCACTGTAGCTTGTCCACTAGTAGGGAACGCTTATAGTTGAAATTTTTTGTCAGCGATTTTCGCTATTATCAAATACAATTTTATATCTTTTCAATCAACTTTTCCAACCTCCCCATCATCTCATCTTTCTCCTTCAACATCCTTTCATAAAGCGCAATCTTTTCTTCATGTAATTGAACTAGTTTTTCAACAGGATTAAAGTTTTGTACTTCGGCTCTATTGTAACCAATTGCGCCATTATCAAACGTATTGGCAATAATGTTTACCGCTTGTTCCTCATCAAAATTCTGTATAGCTTCTGCCGGTATTTTTAATGCAGACGATATTTGTTGCAGCAGTGCAGGGTCAAGGGTTTCCTTTTGTTCAAGCAACGAAACTTTTTGCTGGTTCCAGTCGTCGCCCAAATCGGCGGCCAGCGCATCCTGTTTAATGCCCAGCATTTCGCGAAAGCGCTTTACGTTACGACCTTCATGTATCTTTTTTGTAGTTGCTGTGCTCATCATAAGCGAATTTAAATCTTAAAGAGTATTGATGGATAAAGTTAGGTAAAAAACAAAGTAATTGCTGTAAAAGACAAAATGAAAATGTAGGATACATTTTATTGGGTAAATACTTTGCATGAGAAAACAAAGCTTA
>JBQCHE010000016.1:0-512857 GCA_051954975.1 Ginsengibacter sp.
TGTATAATTGGGTAAAAGTGAATACCCAATGGCTTGTCAGAGATGTGCCGGGCATTGGGCGGGGACTCAGTGCCGGCGTTATGGAATATCCTTGGTGGTTTGGCTGCGACAACACTTATGCTTTGCAGGGTGTTATGGAAACCGGGGATTTTAAGCTGGCGAAAGAAACATTGAGGTTACTAAAAAATAAATCCATTGAAAAGAATGGCAACGGCCGAATCCCCCACGAAATTTCTACAAATGGCGCTGTGGCTAATCCTGGTAATACGCAGGAAACCGCTCACTTTATTATGTGTGTTGAAAAATTGTACCGGTGGACAGACGACAAAGAGTTTCTTCGTGAAATGTATCCCACCATAAAAAAAGGATTGCACTGGCTATTAACCGATCAGGATACGAATCGGGACTTATTTCCGGAAGGTTATGGCATCATAGAAATATCCGGTTTGAATGCTGAATTAATTGATGTTGCCGTTTATACACAGCAAGCCCTGGTTGCCGGTTCCAAAATTGCTGAAATTCTTAACGACAAGCCGGCATCAGAAAAATATAAGAAGTTAGCTACCCTGTTAAAAGATAAAATCAATAAAGACTTCTGGGATGATAAGGCCAGTTCATATTGTGATTTTTATGGCACGAAGGCTCAGGCACTTTCAGCGATTAGTGGCAATATAAGGCAACTAACTCAAAACGACGCGCCGGTTGAGGAGGATAAAATCAAGTATTTTGAAGACCTACGTAAGCGCGTATCGCAAACACCCGACACGAGCCGTGGATGGATAATAAATAAAAACTGGGTAATTAATACGCCGCTTGAGACAGGCATAGCTCTATATGATAAAGCCATCCGCGCTTTAGATAATATTCATGACAACAATTTAGACGAATACGGTCCGTACTTGTCAGCAGTATATGGAAAACATATGATGACAATAGCCACAGGAGTTCAGGCGGTTTCAGAATACAAGTATGGCAGGACCGATAAATCTCTTTTTTATGTAAACTAAATTGTTAGAACCTTTAGCCGGGTTTTGCCGGGTTCTATTTCGGAAATGATGCCTGACTATGGATGCTTTACACAATCGTGGACAAATTATGGAATAGTTCTTCCTTTAATCAGTCACATCTTTGGTATAAATCCGGATGCGTCACAAAAAGAGATAGAAATAGCGCCTCATATTCCCGATTCATGGAGTAAAGATAGTTTAAGTCTCAGTGCACTTCTAGTGGCGGATAATCAAATTTCGATGTCGTATCAGCCGGTTAAAGGCGGAAAAAAATACATGGTCGTGTCAAAAGATAGTGACTGGAAAATCCGGTTTAGGCTAAAGCCGGATAACCATTTTCAATATATTGTCAATGGTAAACCAATTGTTCTGGCTGATTCAGGATTACTATTATTAACTAAAAAAGAAAATAGCATTGTTGTTTTGACAAATAAATAAAAATAGGAGAAAGTTATTAATGGATACCGGCAGTAGTGATTAAGGTACTTATTGATTTCTTTATTTGACATTGACATTAGTATATTTTAATCGATAGTATTTTATAAAAATCTTTACGCTATTTATTCTAAATCTTTTTGTGTTATCAACAAACCAAGAGATAAAAAATCCACTAACTTTAAACGCTCTATTAATTAGAGATTGAAATTTTTATGCCTCAAGATTCATTAAATATAAATTCCAAAGGAAAACAACAAAATACTTTTGATGCCATAGTTATAGGCTCAGGAATTAGTGGTGGGTGGGCCGCCACGTTAAGCAAAAATACTCCTAAAGAGCGGTACGAAAAACTACTGCTTATTAATTATTGTATGTTCAACCTACGAAGGCAAAAATCCCATCAAATCCTAATGAAATTTAATCTTACCATAAAAAATTTGAAAAAGGAACACAGCAGCAATCAAACCATGTAGTAAATTAGTATTGCGTCAGAAACTTAAATACTTATAATGAGTAAGGGTTCTGTTAACCTATTTCTAAAAGTTTATCTTTTGTAGAGCGAACAATTTTGCCATATTTCAAAATCTGTATTTAACTGGGGGCACATTTTGTACTAAAGGCATCTTTTGTCTTAATTGAGGTATATCTACCAACGCCGCATGGTCATTTAAAGCGAAATCACAATATACGGTTAGCATGCTTTTTTATAGAATTTGTATAACACTCAAACGTTCAAATTGTCGTATATTATCTACTTCATGATATTTAGATGATAATTAAAGCATTCCTTTCGATATTGGCTGGGAGTTTTTTTGGTTATTTTTTTGAAGAAATTATTAAAGTGCGTCATATTTTGATATCCCGACTGAAAACAGACATCGGCAATTGTTAATTCCCGGTTTTGTAAAAGTTTACAGGCGTGGCCAATTCTCAGTTCATTTAGAAATTCTGTAAATGATTTTTGGGTTCTTTTCTTAAAAAAATTGCAAAATGCCGGTGCCGTCAAATTCGCAACGGATGCAATTTGCGCTAAAGATATCGGTTCCGAAAAGTTCTTAATGCTATACTGGTAAACATCGTTCATACGTTGAGTATCCTTTTGATTAAAAGAATGTTGATACCCGATTGACGCGAGACATTCATATTCATTTGACTCTAAAAAAAGATTAATGATTTCCAGGAAATCAATCACTCTTTCCAGCGGATTCTTATTTAATATGTTATTCAGTTTTTCAGTCGCTCTTTGGTGCGTAGTCCCAAAGAAACGTACCCCCAGCTTAGCCTTCTCAAGAAAGGCTTCTAACTTTAAAGTGTATTTGTCATCGTTGGTTAGCTCAATAAGAAAATTAGGATCAAAATAGGTTACAATTGCCTTGGCGGGTGCTAAATTCGATTCTTTAAAATAAAGGGGATCATTATACCAGATGTGTGGAAGGTTGGAATTCATCAAAACAAAATCACCGGATGAAAAGTTAGAGATGTTGTCGCCAACGATTCTTTTACCAAAGCTTTCAACTACGTAATTCATTTCACACAAGTCATGAAAATGAAATGGAGTTTTGAAATGAGGCTGTTCCAATTTCTTAAACGAGACAGATTGCTTTTTTTGTAATCCTACTTCTATAAGTTGTGCTTTCATGCCTCCAGGATGAGTGTTTGAGTTGAAAAGTGGTAATCTAAGATAAACTATATTCACAATTACCTGTAAACTTTTGCTACAAAGATTAAAATAGTTGTAATAATTATTAAAAGAATTTTAGTTGTTAGGTAAGCGACCAGATATCTTTGCTTTATTATTTAATATAGTATCGTGGCTTGAAAAAACAATTGCATTGCCGGCTTAAAAGAGATTGAAATGATAACTATTTAGTCAATTTCGGTATGAGAAATAAATAAAATTTTTTCACGGCATTATTCTTTGGTCAGACTGGTTTTTAGCAATTGGTTTTCTAAAAAATTATTTGAAGTAGTAAGTTATTCCGAAAACCGGACAGCTTAAAAGGTAGAGTTTAATGAACTATGCCTATCGTTGGTGTTTGTCACAACCATTTGTAAATTATTTAATAATCATAAACAACTTGATATGAAAATGAATCTACAGCCCAAAGCAATTAAAAGGAATGGGCTTTTAATTTGGATGATCCCGATTCTTTTTTTTATTTCTGCTAACGGTTTAGCACAAGGTAATCATCAAATCCATGGCACTATCACTGATGCGTCGGACAATCCTTTGGCGGGCGTTTCTGTGGGAGTAAAAGGGACGGAAACCTTTGTCTTAAGTGACGAAAAAGGATACTACCAGATAACTGTGAAGGCTGGTGCCACCTTACAATTTTCGTATGTAGGTATGGAGAAAAAAGAGGTCAAAGTTAGCAACAGCCAACAGCTTGATGTCATTCTGAGGCCCTCTTCCAATTCTCTGGGAGAAGTGGTGGTAGTAGGTTATGGCGCAGTTAAGCGCTCTGATCTTACCGGGTCTATCAGCACTTTAAGTACGAAGGAATTAGAAACAAGGGTTGCTACGAATCCTTATTTATTATTGGCCGCCAAAGTCCCCGGATTAAGCATATTCAATAATAACGGCAATCCAGGAGGAGATATTAGTGTTAATATAAGAGGGTTCTCATCAATTAACGGATCGAATTCTCCACTTATACTGGTTGATGGAGTGATAACTACGAATCTTACCGGCTATGCCGCATCAGACTTTGCTTCGGTGAGCGTATTAAAAGATGCTTCGGCAACTGCCATTTATGGAGCCAGGGCTTCCAACGGGGTAATATTATTGACTACAAAAAAAGCGAAAGCGGGTGATTTTAATATCACTTATGACGGTAATGTAGGTATCGGTGTGGCAGCACGCAAAATACCGATGTTGGACGCAAACGGTTATATGGAATTATTTAAAAGAATGTGGAATTATGATCCTGCCAGGGGCGATTACGATGAGGTAATTAAACCAAACCTTCATAAAGATTATCCTCTTTTGTTTGATGAGAACAACAACCCCATATACAATACAGATTGGCAGGACGCTACTGAAGGCACCGCTATTTCCCCCCATAATTATTTTTCTTTAACTCACGGAAATGAAAAATCCCAATCGGGAGTGTTCCTGGGATTCAATGATGAAAGATCACTTTTTAAAAGTGACTACCAAAAAAAGTACACTTACCGCTTTAATACAGAATACAATTTAAGGCCCTGGCTAAAAGTTGGGGGAGAATTAAATGGTTGGTCTATAAAACAACAAATAATAAGTAACCAGGGTACAGGAGGAGAAAATCTTCCACGACAGTTATTGGAAATGCCTTCTATTTTGCCGGTTCAGTTTCCTGATGGTAGTTATTCAACTTTTAGGAGCTGGGGCTACGATGCGACAGGCAAAGCAGCGCAATATTACCCTTATGGTAATAACTCGGTAGCGTTGTCTAATAATTCATTGGGAACACAACCCAATAAATTATCTGACCTCAGGCTGAGTTTGAATACATCCATAGATATCATGAAGGATCTCGTTTTTAAATCAATATATACTAATGAAGCAAGTTCTAACTTATTTTTTCGCTGGGGTTCATTTGCTAACATAGATAATAATGGGATTGGTTTTGCAAATGGTTCCACAGCAAGAACTTCCACCTGGACTTCGCAAAATTATATCACTTATGATCATAAGTTTAATCAAAAGCATCACTTGATTTTATTGCTTGGAGCAGAGTGGTCTTCATCTTATACTCAATCGTTGGGAGCATCTTCATCTGGCTACTCAACTGATTTTTACCAATACAATAACCTGGGAGCAGGCTCTCTTCCTTCATCGGTTAGTTCAGGCTACAGCGCGTTTCAAACCAATTCATATTTTGGCAGGTTAAATTATTATTATTCGGATAAATACCTTTTGACTTTATCATCCCGGTACGACGGTTCCTCAGTATTCGGAGGCAACAATAAATATGCAATGTTCCCGTCAGCAGGATTAGGATGGGTTATTTCAAAAGAAGGCTTTTTTGCCAATAGTAAAGCCCTTTCGAAGACATTTTCATTCCTAAAAGTAAGAGGTAGTTATGGTATTACCGGTAATTCCCCGGCGGCCTATTCTTCACTTGCAACCGTTGGCTCTTATACAGTCAATCTGAATAATCAAATAGTAAAAGGTTCCGGAATTGGCGGAGCTCCTAATCCCGATTTACGTTGGGAAAAGACGAATCAGTTAGACATTGGTGCAGATATCAGAATGTGGAATGATCGGCTGTCCATAACTATTGACGGATATTCAAAGAAAACTACTGACCTTTTATTTAGCGTTCCTGTCTCTGTAGTTTCAGGCTATTCATCAGTTACCACCAATATAGGAAGCGTTCAGAACAAGGGACTTGAATTCAATATCGACGCGAATATTATCAGTCAAAAAGATTTCGGGTGGGATGTAGGTGTGCTTTATTCAAAAAATAATAATAAAGTTCTTGCATTAGGAACAACCAATGCCGATGTGATTTCCTCTGGGTTTTTAGGAGCGTCGACTATTCTTAGAGTTGGAAAGCCTATGGGATCCTTCATTGGAGTTCAAAGATTGGGCACCTGGGGGACAGATGAAGTGGAAGAAGCCGCAAAATATGGTAAAAAGCCAGGTGATATTAAAAGGCTTGATGTGAATCATGACTATAAGTTCGACGAGAATGATATGCAATTTTTAGGAAGCCCTTTCCCAAAATACGACCTTACTTTCTCCACCTCGCTAAGATATAAAAACTGGGATTTAAATGTGGACATACAAGTAAGGCAAGGAGGTAAAGTTGAAAATGTAGCAGCGTTAACTATTGAAGACAGAACCTGGTTCGCCAGCGGATATGCATCAGTATTAAAAGACGCCTGGACACCTACCCACCAGAATACGATGGTGCCTGCTCTTAGAATGGGCTCCGATCCATGGAATACTGACTTTGGAAGTTACGCAGATAGCCATTGGTTTGAAGATGGTTCTTTTGTAAGAGGCAGAAGTCTGAATCTTAATTATAGGGTACCACAGGAAATATCACAAAAAATGAAATTGACAGGATTAAGGCTTTATGTAAATTACGATAACTTCTTTTTAATTGCGCACGATCATAACAGGCTTTTTGATTTAGAAAACTCATCATTTGGTGGAGGATACGCCGGCCAGGGTCAAACTTTTTATGATACTCCACGACCCCGCACTCTCACTTTCGGACTTAATGCAAACTTTTAAAATTATTAAAAAATGAAAAAGTATATAATTATATTTCTGACTGTATCGGTTTTGTTCTCCTGCAAAAAATTCCTACAGGAGAATCCCAAAAGCTTTCAAACAACGGATAATTTTTATAAAACTGAAGGAGACGCTCAATCTGCTGTAAATGCAATTTATAGTTATCTATATCCGCCTTACACAAAAACTGGTTTTGATGACTTGCCTTCTGCTATGCTGGAGATGATCACTGGCCAGTGGAATAATGTATCACAATGGCCAGAAACAGGTTACTACTACACGTTAACCAATTCCTCCGGGAGTTCCTATACTTTAAATTGGTGGAAGAGCTGTTACCAGGGGATTGAAACAGCGAATTTAGCTATCAACAAAATCCCGGATATCAATTTTTCAGACACTACCGTAAAAAACAGCTTATTAGGTGAAGCCAGGTTTTTAAGAGCCTATTATTATTATATGCTGGTAAATATTTTTGGAGATGTTCCTTTAAAGTTGAATTATACCGTTTCGCCCTCAAAAGATGGATTGTTGAACAGGACCCCTCTAAAGGAAATCTACAACACGGCAATCGTGCCTGATTTATTATTTGCCGAAAAAAATATAAAAACGGCTACGCCTGAAGATAATGGAAGAGTTTCTTCCGGCGCCGCGAAAACCTTGTTAGCAAAGGTCTATCTGAGCATGGCTGGTAACCCGGTCAATGACCCCGCCACAATGGCGCTGGCCAGAGATAAAGCACTGGAAGTAATCAATAGCCATTCATTTTCACTGTTTCAAAGTGACGCAAACTCAACGTGGTTCGATAAATTAAATAATGCGGCCTATGATAACAAAGGTGAGCAAATTTGGGATTTGAATTATAATTATCCTAATCTTCCGTCTTATTTGAATATATATTTTCTTCCCAAAGAAGTAAGTTTCACCACCTCTATTCAATTTGGAGGATTCTATCCTGATTCCAATTATTTAAATAGTTTTAATTCCGCTGATTTGAGAGGACGCCACAATATGGGTTTCTTTTATAACAATTTTACCGTGAACGGGCAAACATATCATTTTCCCTGGGCAGTTTACAAGTTTTTCGATAAAGGCATCTTAACCTCTGCTCCGGGCAGTGGAAAAGGATTTCCGCTTCTTAGGTACGCTGACCTTCTACTAACCTATGCTGAAGCACAAAATGAAGCGGATGGTAGTCCAAATGCTATTTCTTACCAGGCGGTTAATGATATCAGACAAAGGGCAGGTTTAGCTCCGTTAGCCTCAGGACTAAGCCAGGAGTTGTTTAAAGAAGAAGTATGGAAAGAACGGTATTGGGAATTAAGTGCAGAGAATAAAACCTATTTTGATATCGTCAGAACACAGCAGGTATATGATTCCAGGCAAAATAAATTTGTGCCTATTGTTGGATTCACTTTACCCAGCGGCGCTGTAGTTTCAAAAGACTATTTGCCATTCCCGATTCCCTTGTCTGAAGTTCAGATCAATCCGCAGCTGGGAAAATAACAGAACGGACGACGTGAAATAAACGAAGATGTGAAATTATTATCATGGAAAACCGAATTGGCTTTAAAAATTTATAACATGAGTTTACACCTAAGAGGCGCCTGTATTTTATTCTTTGGAATTCTTTTGGGGAATAACGGGCTTTATGCTCAACCAAATTACCGACCCAGCAAAGCAACAAATATTGATCATTCTTATTTTAAAAACGGAACAATCAATATTGTCAGCTCCAGTCACCAGGATATTGCCTGGATGGATTCCATCGGAGCTTGCGAAAAGTTCAGGGACGAAAAGATGCTTACGCCGGTATTGAATATAATGAAAACCAATCCTGATTTTTGTTTCAGCGTAGAAAATGCGCTAAGCCTCAGGGAGTATTTGGACAGGCATCCTGATCGCTATAACGAGATATTGAAATATACCAGGGAAGGCCGGCTGGAATGGGGGGCCACTTACAATTGTCCTTACGAATCCATGTATGACGGTGAAGCATTGATACGTGAAACCTATTTTGGAAGAAAATGGCTTAAAAAAATGCTTCCTGGTTGTGATTTTATAACTGCCTGGAATGTAGATGTACCTGCAAGAGCGTTACAAATGCCACAGATCCTCGCTAAGTCAGGTGTGAAATATCTGAACTTTTCAAGATTGGAACCGGGAATTTATAAATGGTATAGTCCTGATGGCAGCTCGGTCTTGGGATGGACGCCCGGCCAGTATTACGAAGCGAGCCTGCCACTGGTAAACGCAAAAACTGATGAAGACAAAAAACAAGCTTTAATAAAACGTCTTAATGAGTGGGCGGTATATTACAAAACCGACAGAATAAAACCGGCTTTACCTTATTTGGTTTCTATGGATTGGTCGGAGCCAAATGAATTTGCCTCACTGATTCAATTATGGAATAAGAAAGCAAAAAAAGAGGACTTACCTTTTTTAAAGCATTCCGGAACTTCAGCAAGCTTTGAAGCTTTTGATACACCGGGTGCCCGCTTTGAAGAACTACATGGCGAACGACCCAACGAATGGCTTTATATTCATGGGCCGACACATGAAAGAGCACTTACTGCATCGCGTAAAGCAAACAGGACCCTTACTGCTGCCGAAAAATTTGCCGCAATCGCAGCAACAATTAATAATGATTTTTCTCAATATCCTCAGAAAGATTTTACTACTGCCTGGTCAGATGCTATATACCCTGATCATGGCTGGGGCGGTAAACATGGAGATATGACCGATCTTGCCTTCCGGACAAAATTTGAAAATGCTTATCATATTTCCAACAGCATTCTGCAAAAAAGTCTATTGTCAATATCAAAATCGATTGGGGTCAGTGAAAAGGGGAAAGCAATAGTAATTTTTAATCCTCTTTCCTGGGAAAGGACAGACAATGTGGAAGTGAGTTTACCGGTTTATGGACAAGATACGACGTCGTATAAAGTTTTTGATGCGCTTACTAATGAAGAAGTACCTTGTCAATTGATTAGAGCAAGGATGGCAGAAGGGTCTGACGAGACCATAACTTTGGTCTTTGTCGCAGAAAAGATTCCTTCTTTAGGTTATAAGACTTACTACTTAAGACCTTATTCTTCTGAGCTTAAAAAAGGAGTGCCCGTTATTCCTACAAATCCATCGCAGGTTAGTTCGACAGCAAATTCCGGCACTTATGAAAACCAATATTACAGAATTCAATTTGGAAACGGTGGCGTAAAGAGCATTTTCGATAAAGAATTAAAAAAAGAGCTTTTGGATACAAAAAACCTGCTGGGTGGAGAAGTCTTTCAGTTAGAATCCGTAGGAAACGGAGCTGGAGAGTTTTCCGTCATACAGCCGGTTACCATGAATGGTTTTGAAAAAGTAAGTCAATATCAGCCTGCCTGGACTTGCACTGAATATGGCCCTGTAAGAAAATCATGGGAGTTTACACAGCAGACGAAATTTGCATCTATCCATCAAAAAATCACTTTGTATGATAATTTAAAGCAGATAGATTTTAAGGTAGATATATTGGGGTTTTCGGGAGAACATTATCGTGAATACCGTATGGCATTTCCTCTTAGCCAGGGAAAATCCAAAGTGGCTTATGAAGTCCCTATGGGCGTAGTGGAAGTGGGCAAAAATGAAATAAAAGGCGCAGCGGGTTTTTCGAAGCCTGACCAGATTTATTCAACTCCATGTAAAGATATTCATCCCCGTGAAGTTCAGGATTGGTTTAATTCAAGTGCCGATGACGTTTCAGTTACTATTAGCAGTTCCGTCGCGGTATTTGATTGGGTCGATCCGACAGATAAGAAAAACGCTTCTACTGTTTTGCAGCCAATTCTGCTGGCCAGCCGTAAAAGCTGTCATTCTGAAGGAAATTATTATTTGCAACCCGGTAACCATTCATATCAATTCAGCTTAACTTCAAATAAAGGAGATTGGCATAACAGCGTGCATGTCGGGAAACAGATGAATCAGCCTCTTTTGCCGGTGATACTTGAGGTAGACGAGCCAAGGAAAGGATTACCATCTGACTATAGTTTTGCGGGGGTAGATGCACAGAATCTCGTAATTACTACAATCAAAAAATCTGAAGATGAAAATAACATAATTATGCGGTTGGTAGATATGCAGGGAAAAACTGTCGACGCAGCCATCAATTGGTTCGGGAAAGTTAACGGAGTCAATACCACTAATATTATTGAAGAAGAGGATAAACCATTGATCGAAAAAACAGACGAAATAAAACTGTTGATCAAGCCTTTTTCCATTGAAACAATCCGTATTAAATAAATGAATAAAGTTGTGAAGATCAAAACCATAGAAAGCATGCAGGAAGAAGGGGAAAATCTGTTTGCTGGTATTGTAATCAAATGAATCGCCATGAAAAATTTACTTTTTAAGCCGTTTACTGTTTTTTTTCTTTTATGTACGCTAACAGTTTTGACGCCTGATTCTGTGATGGCACAACCTGGTAATGAAAAAGTGCTTAAAGTGAGCAATAATTCGTTTGATTTACTAAAACATATTAATGAACTTTCTTCGGGGAAAGCATCGATTTATCTTACTATAACTACGCACCAGGATTTAGCATGGATCAACTCCATAGAAAAATGCATAATTGACAGAGACACTTTATGGTTAACACCTTTTCTCAGGCGATTAAGAGAATCTCCTGCATTTCAAATGGATATAGAGCAGTCGTCTGTTATCCGCGAATATATTAACAGGCACCCCGAAGCAAAGGATACCCTGGTAAAATATATGAACGAGGGAAGACTGCTGGTCGGCGCTGCATTTACCCAGGCTTATGAAGACATGTATGCGGGTGAGTCTTTGGCAAGACAATTTTATTTCGGAAAAAAATGGTTAAAAGATAATTTTAAAGGATACAATACCACGGTTTATTATAATTCAGATGTTCCCGGACGAAGTTTACAAATGCCGCAGCTAATGGCTAAGGCTGGCGTTACTGGAATGTTCTTCAGCAGATTTGAACGTGGCATGTACAATTGGTACAGCCCCGACGGCTCTTTCGTTACCGCGTATTCACCCGGTCATTACATCGATTTTTACAACATACTCGCTAAAGACGATACCGCGGCAGTGAGAAGCATGGCCGAGGAAGCGATTTACTGGTTAGAAAACTATAATAATCATCCGTCTGCAAAAAAAGCCATACCTGCTGTTTTAAATTATGAATTTGGATGGAACCAGAAACCTGTACAAAACCTTAATCATTTTATTGATTTTTGGAATCACATTTCGATTATCGAAAATGAAAAAGGTGAGAAATTAAATATAATTCTTCCTCAATTTCATTTCGCCACTTTTGACAAATTTATAAATGCCATTAAAGCTTCATCAGCTATTCCAAAAATTATAGGCGAGCGCCCAAATGAGTGGGTTTATATTCACGGACCATCACACCACTGGGCTTTGTCAGCAAGCAGGGAAGCAGATATATTATTACCTGCGGCAGAAAAATTTTGGTCTTCCATTGACATGATTAATAAAAAGGCTTCTTATCCTGAAGAAGATTTCTCAAAAGCGTGGGAATCTAAAATCTATCCTGATCATGGGTGGGGGGGAAAAGAAGGTCAGTCGACAGATGATATTTTTCTCGCAAAGTTTGCATTTGCAAAAAGTGAAGGTAATTCGTTGCTGAACGGAGCGATGCAAAATATAGCCTCAAATATTGTCATGCCTCATGATAAGGGCATTCCGGTGGTCGTTTTTAATAGCTTAAGTTGGAAAAGGACAGGGCCGGTAACAATCGCGATAAAGCCGGACTCCAAATATCGCTCACTCGCTATATATACCGGAGATGGCCGGCAAATACCATCACAGGTTTCAAAGGTTATTTGGGATAAAAATGGATATATACAAAATGCAACTTTCACATTCATTGCTACTGACGTACCTTCAATTGGCTACGCTACTTACTTTGTGAAATCCACAGAGGAAAAAGATGAGCCCAAAGCGCTTAAGTCTTCTGATACCTACGAAAATCAGTTTTACCAAATCCATTTCGGAAGGGCAGGAATAGACAGATTAATTGATAAATCCGTAAATAAAAATATTCTAAGCGATAACGGATTGGATGCTGGTGAAATATTTACTCTTAAATCGGAAGGTAATGGCGCAGGTGAATTTGCGGCTATTCAGCAACCTACTATGGAAGGTTTTGACAAGGTGAGCAATTACGAAACCAAATGGGACAAAGTTGAAGATGGATTATTGTATACTGTTTTTACATTTAGGCAGCCCATTCAAAACGCTGTGGTAGAACAACGCATAAAAGTATATAATACTATAAAGAGAATTGATTTTAATGTAGCTTTAAAAAACTGGGATGGAGTCTTATACCGCGAATACAGAATGGCGCTTCCCGTGGGTGTTAGCGATGCAAAAGTGAGCTATGAAGCGCCCTTCGGTGTAGTCGAAATCGGAAAAGATGAATTGAAAAAGCCTGCAGGCCAGATATACCAGACAATCCCAAAAAATATACATCCCAGGAGTTTACAAAACTGGATGAACGCATCAGGAAAGAACTTTGGTGTTACTTTGAGTTCTTCAGTTGCTGCCTTTGATTTTGTTGATATAACCGGGAATTTTTCTAATGCGACATTACTGCAGCCTATTCTACTGGCGTCCCGGAGAAGTTGCCATAGTGAAGGAAATGAATACTTGCAGACGGGGGACCATTTTTATAATTTCTCACTCACATCAGGTAATCCTGGCTGGGAAAACGGTTTTCAGTTTGGACAGGAAGCAAATGAGTCGTTGCAGGCAATTGTAAATCCTGTTCAAACGGCTGAAGCAAAACTTTCTGAAAAAGAAAGCTTCGTTTCAATCAATAAAAAGAATGTTATTATAACTACCATGAAAAAAGCAGAAGATGATGATGGAATTATTTTGCGTTTTTACGAAATTGAAGGCAAAGACACTAACGTGGAATTTCAGTTTAATAAGCCTGTGAGAAAGGTTTATAAGACTTCTTTGACAGAACAAACTTTGGGCGAAATTCCATCAATGGGGAATCATCTTGTATTTGATATCAAGCACAATAGTGTTGAGACAATAAAAATATACTTTAAGTAGAAAATTCGATTATGCTAAAGACTTTGAGTGTTTTAATTTTTGCATGTTGTTTCCTGTCAGCAGGTGCACAGGAATCTCTGATAACCTATTCCAGGCCTTTTTCCTATGAAAAAGTAAACGGCCAGCTTGTTTCTGAAGCAAAATTATTTTATAAAGGTGATAAAAGCCATCTCACTATTGAGCTTGACGGAAAACTTCTGAATTATAAAATAGAGGCAGATTCTTTGCTGGTAAAACTGCCATTGATTGGTGATGAGAAAATCATCTCTTTTAAAGAAAAGGGTCGCTTAAAAAAGAGTCAGGTTTTCAATCCTATCATTCCGTCAGATTGGGGCTATTTTAAAGATGGAACTATTGACATTATCAATACTTCTCACCAGGATATCGCATGGATGAATACACCGGATTCATGCAGGGATGAGAGAATTCACAAGATTATTATTCCGGCATTGGAAATGGCTGAAAAATATCCGGGATTTGGTTTTGGAATGGAGCAGACTTTAAATCTAAGAGAAATACTGGATGAGTATCCCAATTATAAAGACATTATAAAAGAGGCATATCAAAAGAAAATAT
Source organism: Ginsengibacter sp. (assembly GCA_051954975.1). Taxonomy (GTDB): domain Bacteria; phylum Bacteroidota; class Bacteroidia; order Chitinophagales; family Chitinophagaceae; genus Ginsengibacter. Next base: position 14,338 of record JBQCHE010000016.1, read on the forward strand.
TTTCCTGGGGAGCTACTTTCAACCAACCCTATGAGGGATTATTATCCAATGAACAATTAGTAAGGGAACTATACCTTGGAAGAAAATGGATTCAAAACGAATTCAATAACCAGGTTGATTCGCGAACCGCATTTAATATGGATGTACCCGGAAGGTCTGAACAGTTTCCCCAAATTCTGAGTAAATCCGGAGTTAAATACCTTGTGGTAAGCAGAATGAAGGAAGGTTTTTATAATTGGTATTCGCCCGATGGCTCGCATGTGCTTACGTATAGCCCGGGAAATTACGGATGGGCTTCCATGTTCTATAAATATTTCGACCAGGACGCACCCACTGCTATGCACAAGCTGAATAAAGTGCTCAAAAACTGGGACACTTACTACGCTTCACGAAACATTCCACCGCATTATCCTGTTGTCATCAGCAATGATGCTGCAGGGCCAGTATATTATCGGCAGGTCATAGAAGAATGGAATAAGATCGCCTCGCAATCAGGTTTCCAACTTCCGAAATTAAGATATTCAACTGCTGAAGATTTTCTTTCATCGATTGATTCACCCGACGCGAAGTTTGATTCAATCTCAGGAGAGCGACCTAATTTGTGGTTGTACATTCACGGACCTGCTCATTATGAGGCCATAAAGGCAAAAAAGCAAGCCGGGATTCACTTACCTGCAGCGGAAATGTTTGCTACGATCAATTGCCTGCTCAACAAGGATTTTTCGTCTTATCCTCAATTTGATTTTGATTCTGCGTGGTTTAAATCGATTTACGATGACCATGGATGGGGAGGCAAACATGGCGAAATCACTGATAGTATTTTTAGTGCTTATTTGCACCAGGCTAACGCTACCTCGCAAAAGCTCTTATATAATTCAATTGAATCCATTAGCTCCGGAATACGTTTGTCGCAAAAAGATGCGGTGATTGTGTTTAATGACCTTTGGAAAAGAAAAGGTACGGTTAAAATTACTGTGCCCGGAAACTACAACTACAGTGTTGTTAACAGCGAGGGAAAATCAATGCCTTCTCAAAGTGTGCCAAAGGGAGACAGTAGTTTATTGGAATTCGTGACCGATACGGTTCCTTCTATTGGCTATACCACTTTCTATCTTTCAAAAAAAGGCAAACCGGCTCCTTCAGACCATTCTGTAAAGTCCAATTACTGCGAAAATGCTTTCTACCGGATTATACTGGGCGACGGTGGAATTTCATCGCTCTATGATAAAGAACTTCAAAAAGAAGTCTTAAATACGACTCGTTTTGCAGGCGGGGATGTTATGGATTTGGGTTATAACGGAAACGGGGCGGGAGAGTTTACAGAAATCACGCCTACCAATATGGGAAATTTTGATAAGCTAAGCAATCATCGGGAAAGTTGGAACATTATACAGGACGGAGGGCTCTATACTATTTTCCAGGCTAACTATGAAATCAGCAATGTAAAAGTCATCCAGCGAATAAAAGTATTTCATCATGAAAAGAAAATCGAATTTGAATATGACATTCCCTACTGGCCCGGTGTCAAAAACAGGCAATTGCGTTTTGCGCTTCCCATAAATTCTGATGTAGCCTCTATAAGCTATGACGTGCCGATGGGTGTTTCAACTGTTGACGAATCAGAATTGACAATGAGACCCGGAGGATGGGCATGGGGTGGCACTTACAGGCAGCAGCCAAAAGAAATACATCCCCGCGAAGTTCAGAATTTCGTTTCTGCCAATACCAAGGATTTTGGCTTAACCATGTCGTCCGGCATTTCTGTATTCGATTGGATAGACCCAACGGTGGATGCGGTTAATTACCCGGTGATACAGGCAATAATGCTATCGTCTCACAAAAGTTGTCATGGAGAGGGCAACTGGTATTTACAGAAGGGCGCACATACTTTTAAGTTCGCTATCACTACTCATGAACCCGGCTGGAAAAATGGTTATTCATTCGGGATAGAGAATAACCATGATTTGTATCCTGTCGTGAAAGAACAAAAGAATCAACACGGAAATTTACCTACCTCTTTAAGTTTTATTAAAACCAGTTCACCTTTTGTACATATTACTGCCTTTAAGAAATCAGATAAAGGAAGTGGGGTTATTCTAAGGGCAGTAGAAATGAAAGGCGAAAGTGGGAACGTGTCATTTCAGTTTTACAAGCCCTTCAAAAATGTTCAAAAAGTGAATTTGATAGAAGAGGAGGCTGGAAGACCTATCGATCAAAATAGCAGCCTTTTAGAATCTCCCATCGGAAAGAATTCAATCGAAAGCTATAACATAGATTTTCAATAAGCAACAATATTTGTAGAAATCCAAATAAAATACATTCATGAAACTAAGAGGCAAAGCGTACGTTATCCTGATATGCTTAACGGCGGGACTTGGAGGGTTTTTATTTGGATTTGATACCGCGGTTATATCCGGAGCCATCAATTTTCTAAGAGCTCAATTTCACTTAAATGCTGTCATGGAAGGATGGATTATGAGTTCGGCTCTTGTCGGTTGTGTGGCGGGTGCTGCTGTCGCCGGTTTATTAGCTGATAAATTCGGGCGAAAAAAAATCCTGTTATTTTCTGCTTTACTATTCATTATATCCGCGCTGGGGTGCGCAATAGCTGCCACCCCTGCTTTTTTGGTTATTGCAAGAATTGTGGGCGGAATAGGAGTGGGCTTTGCGGCGATGGTTGCTCCTATGTTTATATCTGAGCTTTCTCCTGCGAATATGCGTGGACGGCTGGTCTCTTTATACCAGCTCGCAATCACACTTGGAATCCTGGTTTCTTATTTGACGAATGCCGGATTATTGCATTATGCGGACAGCCATCAAACTGTTGCGAAATCCTTCCTGAACTTTTATTTGGTTGCTGAAGTGTGGCGGGGAATGCTTGGCTCTAATATTATCCCGGCGCTTTTGTTTTTTATCTTTTTGCTCTTTGTTCCCGAAAGTCCACGATGGCTAATAAAAGAAAAGAAAACTGAAGAAGCCAAATTGATTTTAGCCCGGATCAATGGGATGCAGGAAGCAATGGTTGAATTGGATGATATAAAAAATACGATTTCAGAAGAGAAAGGCACCTATAAACAATTATTGACTCCGGGTATCCGGATTGCGCTGATTATAGGACTGGTTTTACCTTTTTTAAGTCAATTAACCGGCATCACCACGGTCATGTATTATGCTCCGGCCATATTTGAAAAGGCCGGATTGGGAGCAAATTCTGCTTTGGGCAGCGCCGCAATCATAGGGTTTTTTAATATGATTTTTACCCTTGTTGCTATTTGGAAAATTGATAAATGGGGAAGAAAGCCTATACTCTTCTGGGGCTTTATAGGCCTGGGCATTGCGCTATTCTTAATAGGGATTTTATTCAAACAAGCAATCGTTAACACTGAATTTTTATTGGGGGCATTTGTGCTGTACATCGCAATATTTGCGGCGACATTAGGTCCGGCAGTCTGGGTCGTGATATCAGAAATTTATCCAACAAAAATCAGGGGAAGAGCAATGTCCTTGGGGACTTTGTCTTTGTTTATGGGCTCTGTCTTTGTAACCCAAACCTATCCTATTCTGAGAGAATCCGTTGGAATAGGCAGCACATTTATCTTTTACGGACTGGTGATGTTGCCCGCAGCGCTTTTTGTAAAAAAGATACTTCCCGAAACCAAGGGTAAATCTTTGGAAGATATTGAACGGTTCTGGAACCAAAAAGAAACAAAGAAAAGATTTGAAGTTTTTAAGGTGGAATAAATTAGATTATTATGACGTCATTAAGGGGGATTACATGGGACCATCCAAGAGGTTATCAGCCTCTGCGGGCAATTGCTTCAGCGTGGAAGGAAAAAACGAATGTCGAATTAAACTGGGATATACGAACCTTGAAAGAGTTTGGCGATTATCCTGTTGAACGGCTGATTGACCTGTATGATTTGATAATATTGGACCATCCTTATGTGGGAAGCGCCGCAGCTAATCAATCGCTTTTGCCTTTGGACGATTCCCTGAACGCTTCCTTTTTGAAGGTTCAGCAGGAGCAAAGTATAGGTGAAAGTTTTAGCAGTTATTGGTACAGCAATCACTGCTGGGCATTGCCTGTAGATGCTGCGGCCCAGGTAGCAGCGTATCGAAAAGATATAATAGATGTTATTGATTGGAAGTTGCCTGAAGACGTCACGAAATTAAATGACGCGGTTGCCCTGCTGCCAAAGGAATACAGCGTTGGGATTCCTTTATGTCCAACTGATTTATGGTGTGTATTTCTTACTTTGTGCGCACAATACACTGACGGAAAGGTTTTCATTGAAGGTGGTATTGATATAACGGCCGGTATATGGGCTCTGGAACAACTCAGGTCATGGAAATCATTCCTCTATGAAGCCTCTTTCATGATGAATCCTGTTCAAATGCTTGAGTATATGAGCGAGAAAAACGGCATTATTTATATACCATTTACTTTTGGCTATACAAATTATGCGCGAAAAGGATGGAGGAATAATTTGATACATTTTTGTAATTCTCCAAAATGCAGTTCCGAAGGAAAATCAACAATTTTAGGAGGTGCAGGTTTAGCAATTTCCGCCAATACATCGCACGAAAAGGAATGCCTGGATTTCATGCAATTTATTCTTTCAAAAGATATTCAAAAACAGGATTACTATAAAAACGGTGGTCAGCCGGCCCATCTTACAGCCTGGCTTGACGAACAAAATAATAGTGATTGTTCAGGCTTTTTCTCTGATACAATGGATACAATGAACAAGGCCTTTATTCGTCCAAGGCATCCACGATTTAACTTGTTTCAGGAAAAGGCTGCAGATTTTGTACACCAAAATGTACTATTCAATTCACCTTCCCAGGAAGTAATTCGAAAATTGAATGTTATTTATCAAACGACCTGCAATGAAAAAGTATAATACGATTGAACTTAAAAAGTATGACGGGATTGCATGTTTATCATTCAATCGGCCTGAGGTTCTCAATGCCATGAACCGCACCATGATGGATGAAATTATTAATGCCCTGGGGTCGATTGTAAATGATGCTGCGATAAGGGTAGCGATTATTACAGGAAAAGGAAAAGCGTTTATGGCCGGCGCTGACATAAAAGAATACAGTAATCAGACCCTGGCTGGCTTTAAGAAATTCCAGCAAAAGGGTAAACAGTTGTATAGCCTTATTGAAAATGCGGATATTCCTTTTATCGCGGCGTTGAATGGATTTGCTTTAGGAGGAGGATTTGAAATTGCCTTGTCTTGCGACTTGATTGTTGCCAATCATTCTGCCAGGATGGGATTACCGGAAGTGCATCTTGGCTTAATTCCCGGTGGCGGGGGAACACAGCGTCTTCTTCAAAAGATAGGATTGAACAGGGTAAAAGAATTGTTATTACTCGGACAGGCATATTCTGCATCGGAGATGTTTAATTGGGGAGTAGTCAATATGGTGGCAGAGGAAAGTGTATTTATGGAAACGGTTAATGGACTCGCGGAAAAACTTAAGAGAAGGCCTGAACAATCTTTGGCAACACTAAAAAAAATGTTGCATCCGGCATTTATTGAGCAGCCATTTATGAATCGTATAGACGATGAAGGGCAAGCTGTCATGAAACTGTTTTATACTCCGGTTGCCAAAGAATTAATTAAAGCTTTTGCCGAAAAAAAAATAAATAGTTGATGAACTTGCAAAGAAAGAGAATGCTTGATGCTATCCTTAAACAAAATGGACTTGGGGCCCTTTTATTATGGAGGTCTGATGAATTGGTCCTTGCCATTGGGTACATGCCTTTGTGGGGGCTTTCATTTTTAATTTATACCGCTGATGGTAAGCCGGTTTTATTGGTGCCCGAATTAGAGCCGGAAGAAATCTTGCCAAAAAATATTACCATAAAAAAATTCCCTTGGGGAGATATGTCCTGCGAAGACCCGTGGAAAGTTTTATTCGATAAGATGAGTGAAACCCTGATCGAAAAAAAACTTCATCACCTTCCTGTTTCATTTATAAAAAATATCGGGGGAACTTCCCCATGTAGAATGTCTGGCGAGCAGCCGCCACTTCCGGCAGATTTAACTGATAGCCTTTCAACCATAACTGAGGCAGGATGCAAAGATGCAACGCAGGACCTACTTAGGCTTTATTCTTATAAAACCACTGAAGATATCCAACATTTAAAGCTAACCCATAAAGTAGGAGCGCAGGCAGTGAAAACTTTTTATGAAAACTTAAAGCCCGGAATTACGGAAGCCGAATTGGCCGGATTAATTGAATATGAAGTTCAGCGAATGATTGGCCAGGAAGGAATTCATTTTTCCAAAGCGTGGCCTATGGTGCAATCCGGCATAAACGCAGCCTATGGAGGCAGGTATAACAAATCAACCGGTAGAAAACTTCAAAACGGAGAGATGGTTATGGTTGAAATGGGGATTTGTGTGAATGGCTATTGGGCGGATATTACCCGTACAGGACAAACGGGTCAAATAGATGCTCATCAACAGCAAATATTTTATACCGTATTAGAAGCTCAGCAAAAAACAATTTCTGCGATGAAGCCCGGAGTAAGGATGGGGGAAATAGATAAGATTGCCAGGAAGCATATTGAAGCAGCGGGCTATGGTAAATTTTTTAATCATGCGCTGGGGCATCACGTAGGTTTTCGTTATCACGATTTTGGACCAACGCTCTCGCCAGGTGGTGACGCGGTTTTGGAAGAAGGGATGCTATTAACTGTTGAGCCGGGAATCTATGATGAAGAAATCAATTGTGGCGTTAGGATAGAAGATAATGTATTGATTACAAAAAATGGAACTGAAATTTTATCTGATTATCACAGATTATTAACCACGCAATAAAACATGGATAGTAAAGCAGAAATAAAGGGGCCGTTGAAAGGACTTATAGTAGCCGATTTTACTCAGTTGGCACAGGGCCCATGGGCTACCCAGATGTTGGGTGATATGGGAGCAGACATTGTGAAGATTGAACCTCCCAAGGGGGATTGGATGCGAAACTACGCCTATGGCAATATTTACCCCGAAGGCGAGAGCATCTCATTTTTAAGCTTTAATCGCAATAAAAGAAGCATCGTTCTTGATTTAAAAACACCCAAAGGATTGGAAGTCGCCAAAAAAATTATTGCGAAAGCCGATATAGTGATAGAAAATTTCAGGCCCGGAGTAATGGATAGATTGGGTATTGGTTATGATAATTTAAAAAAAATAAATCCGGGCATCATTTTTTGCTCCAGCTCCGGCTATGGAACCGATGGGCCATACGCCGCGAGGCCAGGCCAGGACCTGTTAGCTCAATCACTGGCCGGTGGTTCTTTTTTAAATGGAAAAAGGGGGGACATGCCGGTAATAACAGCAGTGGGACAAGCCGATTTATTAACAAGTTTATTTATTGTCCAATCTGTTTTAGCAGCGTTGCACTATAAAAGTAAAACGGGTAATGGGCAAAAAATTGAGGCCTGTTTATTAAACTCTATTATTTCTTTCCATATCCAGGAGATTACTGCTTTCTTGTCAAAAAAGGAACTGCCGGAACGAAGCGAAAGCGGGGTTCCTAATCCATGGTTAGGCGCACCGTATGGATTATATGATACCAAAGACGGATACATTGCTATTGGCATGAACTCTGTTCAACGGCTTGCCAATATAATCGGGTTGGTGGAATACCAACACGAAAAATATGCTTCGAACAACATTATTACAGAGCGTGATGTGATACGGAATGCTTTTAATACAGTTTTTAAAACCAAAACTACAGATGAGTGGCTCCAACTTTTATTGGCTGAAGATATCTGGTGTTCAAGGGTAAATTCATTTAAAGAAATGGTTGAAGACCCACAGGTGAAGCATAATGAAATGATAATAGAATATGACCATCCCACGGTGGGAAAAGTTGCAACTACGGGTTTTACAGTTAAGTTTAGTGAGTCGCCGCAGGCAGTGTATCGTCCTGCCCCATTGCTCGGACAGCATACTTCAGAAATATTGGAAGAGTTATGTTACAATAAAGAAGAAATAGTTGATATCATGAATAATGGCAGATGACTTTGATCGTGCAAAAAAAGCTTTGCTGCTGTGATTCGAGCAAAGCGATGTTGAGAGTGAAACGATCATTATCTGTATGCGGTTCAATATGGAATTATCAGATTAATCATTGATCAGGAAATTTTTATAATGGAAAATATAATTACGCTTAAGAATAAAAATATATTGGTAACCGGTGGAAGCCGGGGCATTGGTGCGGGAATATGCGCTGCCATGGCTTCCTGTGGCGCCAATATAATTATTAATTATCACCAGCATAAAGAAAATGCTGAGCAATTAGCAGAGAAACTGCAACAGGAATATAATGTGAAAGCTTTTTCTTTCAAGGCTGACATTGCCAACAAGGCAGAAATAACGGAGATGTTTGAGTTTATCGATAAATCAGTTGGCTCAATTGATGTATTGGTAAACAATGCAGGCTGTGAAACTGTAGAGCATGCAGTTGATTTACCCTTGGATGAATGGGACAGGGTATTTAATGTGAATTTGAGAGGTGCTTTTATTTGTTCCCAGGAAGCAAGCAAAAGAATGATAAAGCAAAAGCAGGGAGTTATCATTAATATCTCTTCAATACATGATAAAGTGGCGAGAAAAGGATTGATACATTATTGCTCGGCCAAAGCGGGAATGAATATGATGACAAAGTGCCTCGCATTGGAACTGGCAGCTCACAGTATACGCGTGGTAGCCGTTTCTCCTGGCGCTATTGAAACAGAAATGAACCGAAAAGAAATTGACAAATTCGGAAGGGAAAAATTTAATAATTGGATTCCGCTTGGCAGAGTAGGCAATGTGGAAGATGTAGCATGGACTTGTGCATTTCTTGCCAGCGATAAAGCTGCTTATTATACCGGCACAGAAATATATATAGACGGCGGTTATAAAGAAAGTACTATTCCGTATGACCCCCGTACGCCTAAAAAATAAAAGTATAGAAATGAATTTGATTGAGAATTATAGACACAAGGGAAGTGGTTATAACCCTTTTTTAATAAAAGAAAACTGGCAGGTGGCGCAACTAAATTATATGCCCGAACAGGATTTGGTGAACATTACTAAAATGGACAGGCATTTTCTGACGGATGAAGTTTTTATTCTTTTAAAGGGCACGGCTATTTTGATTGCCGGGACTGAAAATAACAATGAGTTTCAATTTGAATGTGTTAAAATGAAAGAGGGAATTACCTATAATATACCGGTAAGATTGTGGCATAATGTAGCAATGGATAAAGATGCTGAAATAATCATTTTTGAAAAAGATAAAACACATTTGGGAGATTTTGAGTATCGGCAATTAAGCAATGCCGAAAAAACGCGACTTGAAAAACTAATAATAGAAACAAATAATAAATCCTGATAAAGAAAGAACGAAATATGAGTAAGAGCGTAAAAAATGTTACTGCAAAGCCTGGAAACAACGGTATTCCCAAGAAAAGTATTCCACAAATTTATCCATGGTCTAATGACAATCAACTTTTTGAAATTTTCACATCTGAACTGTACACTTCGGTAGTAGGCGATATCCTGGATGAAATGAAATGCTACCATCAGTTTTTGCCCCAGGCATTACATCCATTGCGTCCGACTGATAAATTAATCGGGCGGTCAATGCCTGTGTTAATGATTGATGTGTATGGGCCTCAAAAAAAGCCATTTGGCAAATTAACTGAAGCCTTAGACCAATTACAGACCAATGAAATTTATGTTGCCAGCGGCGGTGAAATGCGGTGTGCGTATTGGGGCGAGATTTTAACGGCCACTGCAAAAAAAAGAGGAGCTAAAGGCGCCATAATAAATGGTTACTACCGCGACAGCCAAAAGGTAATGGAACAAAACTGGCCCGTATTCAGCCGTGGAAGATTTGGCCAGGATTCGCTTGTCAGAACGCAGGTTGCAGATTACCGGTGTGATATCCAGGTAGGGGATGTGTGGATAGAATCCGGCGATTTAATATTTGGTGATTTTGATGGAGTGGTGGTGATTCCCAAAAAATACGAGGCAGAAGTTGTTCTTAAAGCTTTGGAAAAAGCAAGAGGCGAAAAATTAGTCCGCAAGGAAATTGAAAACGGAATGTCAAGTACAGAAGCATTCAGTAAATACGGAATTCTGTAATGCTGTTATTGAAACTAAAAGAAACGCAGGGATACTATGGCGTAAAAGTTAATGATGCATTGAAATTTTTTAAATTAACATAACACATACATAATGAAACTGGGAATAGGTTTATACAGGCACATGTTAAACAGGGAGTATTATGATTTTGCAAAACAATGTGGATGTACACATATCGTTGCTCACCTGGTTGATTATTTAAATGGCGCAGCTCAGCAGGATAAAAACAATCAACCCATCGGAAATCATTCAGGTTGGGGAATTGCAGGGGAATCAAATGGATTATGGGACCTGGAAAATTTACTAAAACTTAAACGGGAAATAAACGACACAGGGCTAATTTTAGAGGCAATAGAAAATTTTGATCCATCTCACTGGTATGATGTGTTATTAGATGGTCCGAAAAAGCATGAACAAATTGAATTTCTGAAACAGGTTGTCGAAAATGTTGGTAAAGCCGGTATCCCGGTTATTGGATATAATTTTAGTTTGGCAGGTGTTTGCAGCAGGATTACCGGACACTTTGCCAGGGGATCTGCTTTATCCGTAGGAATGGATGGGGTTGATGAATCGCCTGTTCCCAATGGCATGGTATGGAATATGGTTTATGATAAAAATGCCCCCACCGGCTATTTGCCAAATATTACAAGTGCGGAGCTTTGGGAAAGACTCTCTTTCTTTCTCAATGAATTGTTACCGGTAGCTGAGAAAGCCGGCGTAAAATTAGCTGCACATCCTGATGATCCTCCGATGCCGGTTGTAAGAGGGACTCCGAGATTGGTTTATGAGCCCGCACTTTATCGGAAGTTGTTGAATATTAAAAATAGCAAAAGCAATTCGCTTGAATTCTGCCTTGGCTCAATTGCCGAAATGAAGACGGGTAATGTTTATGAAGCGACTAAGGAATATTCTGACCACATTGCCTATATCCATTTTAGAAACGTCCGTGGAAAAGTGCCCCATTACAAAGAAGTATTTATAGATGAAGGTGATATTGATATGGTGAAAATATTAAGAATACTCAACGAGAGCAATTTTGATGGCGTATTAATTCCGGATCATACGCCACAAATGACTTGCGATGCGCCGTGGCATGCAGGTATGGCTTATACTTTGGGGTATATGAAAGCCGCAATATCACTTATTTAGCGGTGGCACTAAAAAAAAGTAAAGTTCAAATTGATTTATATCAGTAATTATTTTTAGTGTGACGGTTTAGTCTATAATTACGTTATGGACTGGCTTTGCTGAAACCTTCATAGAATGCTGGCTGCAAAAGTATGCATGGAATCAGTGAAGCTCGCTATATGCCGGCGGTATTAGCCCGTATAGCAGAATATCACAAAGATGCTACGCGTTTCTTAGCTACTGGAATTCATATTAGCGTCTGTATGCGGGTCTGGCACTCAGTGGCCCTCGGCGTGTATATGATTCCGAATTGTTGGGCTGGGGATATCGTTTTTATGTATTTGGAACTTTTTGGATCATGTATGCCGTCTTATTGTTGATTTCTCAAAGACATGTTGATCCTGTGGCTTAAATTCAAGTTATGTTAAAAACTTGATATCACAACATCGGACAATTCATGCTGTAAATTTAGTATCAAAGGTGTCAAATTGGTATCTTTGTAAGGATAAGTTGTAAAGTTACGTAAGAAATCTTTAATAATGAAGAAGCAATTCGATTAAAAGTTCGACTAAAAAATAAAACCCGCTGCTATAGCGAGTTTCATTTTACTCTTGCGGACCGGACGGAGAAGATTAATCCGCTTTAACTAATTGAATTACAATTTCTTATTTTTTTACTCGATTTTTTACTCGATTAAGTTCCAATTTGCGGGTGCAATCTTACAAACCTTTACAAAGGATGACTTAACTTGACAAAGGTACACTTTTACGCGAAATTGAAGTGCCTAAGTACGGAATGTTTCAAACCATTCAACACGATATTACTACGCATAGCCTAAACGGTCCTGATATTTTTTACCCCAGAAATTAGAATAGCGTATGAGTTTGAAACTGTAAAAAAATTAAATCGTATTAATGAAAAACCAGTATCTTCAAACCATAATTAGTAAAACGAATCTGTTAAACATTAAACTTAAGTTAGTTACTAAATTCCCGCCTCCTTTCCACAATAAATTCCGTAACCTCTTGCAACACACTACTGCTATGTCAAGAAAAGATAAGCAGCTAAAGAGTGATTGCTTTGCAAAAGTTATTATTGTGTATAATGAAAATGTTAATGAGAGATCTGTGATCAGTTATTTCTAAGAATTTTTTTTATGTATTCCTTTACATCAATTAACCCCCAGCCTGCTTTGCAGCCTTTTGTAAAACAATTTGTCCTATATCAAGGATATTCAAATACACAAGTAATTCAAAACCTCGTTCCCAGCAACTTTCAAAATATCTGTTTTGTATTGAACGGCACGATGCAATTATGTAACGTTTATGGCAATGTTCCCATTTTAAGAAGTTACGCCGTTGGACAAATATCTCGACCTAATAAAATAATGTTCCATGAAAAGATTACAGTATTAGCAATTTATTTCAAGCCGACAGGAATGTATCAGCTTTTTGGAATTCCAATGAATCAATTTAGGGATTGTAGAATTGATCTTGAATTAATTGCCGGCGCCGAAGCGATCCCTTTAGTTGAAAAGATTTTCGGAACCTCTAATCTTGAAAGCCAAATTAAAATTATTGAAGAGTATTTATTACAAAAGAGTCTAAAGAATTTTCTCGTTACCACAAAAAAGATTGAATATGCTTGCGACTTGATTCAATGTCAAAATGGAAATATCAATATGAAATATTTATTGAGCCAAGTCAATATGTGTGAACGAAATTTTGAAAGATGTTTTATTGAAAAAATTGGAATTTCGCCAAAAACTTTCTCGGGAATTGCCCGCATTAATAAAGCATTGCGGATGATTGAATCAATGCCAAAATTTACTTGGGGAGATATTACCTACCAGTTAAATTATACCGACCCGTCGCATTTTAGCCACGACTTTAAAAAATTTTCAGGGAAGACTCCCACCGATTATTATCATTCAAAGGGCGATCTCGAAAATTTTTTATATGGAAGCTAAAATTGTCGGTTTTTTACAATGAATAAAGATTTCTGAATATTAATTTTATTATGCTTTACTTGAATCGTTGTTACGAACCCCCTTATCTTGGAAAACAAAATTATTAACGGGTTAATCATCGATAGACTTCCGCATTAATTTCTTTATATCCTATCTCTAATTATTAAAATCTTATCCTTTTAGTTTCCTCCACAGTAAGTGACAATAGGAGTTTGTGTTTTAATTTCAATATGAGTGTGATTGAGAGCAGCGAAGCTTTTCCACTTTTATAACTAAACTTAATTTTTACTTCATGGGTCTCTACTGTTTTTTTTAATTTTTTAATTTTTTTATATGCCTATTCAACCAACGTATCCGGGTGTTTACATTGAGGAAATCCCCGGTGGTGTTCATACAATAATTGGTGTTGCCACATCTATCACTGCATTTGTTGGTCGAGCTCAAAGAGGTCCAACGGATAAGCCGATAACTATTTTTAATTTTGGGGATTATCAAAGAATATTTGGTGGGTTATGGAATTTAAGCAGCATGAGTTTTGCCGTACGAGACTTTTTTTTGAATGGAGGAAGTCAAGCGGTAATAATTCGTGTATTCAAATCCGATCCAACAAAAACGGATGGAGTCGCCCAAATTAATATCCCTACTAGTAAAACAAGTATAGCCGATGAACTTCAGTTGATTGCATCAAGTCCTGGAGATTGGGGAAATAACTTAGAGGTCGCGATAGATTATGAAACCAAGGACAAAAGTGTTGATAGTCTTTTTAATATTACCATTTCTGAAGTAGTTGATAAGGTGGCCAAAAGCACAGAAAAATTTTTTAACGTGTCTAATGATAAAAGTAAGAGTGGCTACCTTCCGAGGGTGCTTGAGCAAAACTCAAATCTCATAAGAGTAAAAGATAACAAAATGCCTCGAGATAAGCCCCTTTTAACTGAAAAAATTATTCCAGAGAGCCCACCATCGAGTCCTCCTTTAAATCCACCATTCATGTCTAGCCCTCCTTTACCAGTTGAAGTTTTTTCTGGAGGTAATATTGGATTAAATATCAGCGATATAGAATTATTCCAAGGCAGAGCTATCAATGGTATTCAAGAAGATATGCAAGCTTCAAAGAAAGGTATTTATGCACTTGAACAAGCTGATCTCTTCAATATATTATGTATCCCTCCTTACTTAGGTGATGAGAATGACAGGCCAATTGACGTATCCCCAGAATTACTTACTAATGCAGTTAAATATTGCCAGGAAAGACGAGCAATGATGATCATTGATTCACGAAGTACATGGAGAGATGTAGCGGGTGCCAGTAAAGAATTTTCTGCTCTCACGTATCCGCCATCACTAAGCAATGATATCAGAAGTAATGCGGCAATATTTTTCCCACGTATAAAACAACCTAATATTCTTGTAAAGAACGAAATAGAAGAATTTGTGCCTTGTGGTATGATTGCAGGTACATTTGCCAGAACAGATGCACAAAGGGGCGTTTGGAAAGCTCCTGCAGGCATTGAAGCTGGACTAAATGGAATAACTGAATTCACTGTGCCCTTAACTGACAATGAAAATGGAATATTAAACCAAATAGGTGTTAACTGCTTGAGGTCATTTCCAATATACGGGAATATTGTTTGGGGCGCGAGAACAGTAGATGGAGCTGATCAACTGACGTCAGACTGGAAATACATTCCGGTGCGTCGCACTGCACTATTCATTGAGGAAAGCTTATATCGCGGAACGAAATGGGTTGTTTTTGAGCCCAACGATGAACGATTGTGGGCCCAAATCCGTTTAAATGTTGGGGCATTTATGCATGATCTTTTCCGCAAAGGTGCTTTCCAGGGAAAATCACCGAAGGATGCATATCTCGTAAAATGCGACAGCGAAACCACCACTCAAAACGATATTAACTCCGGCATTGTTAATATACTGGTCGGTTTTGCTCCTTTAAAACCGGCTGAGTTCGTAATAATTCAAATTCAGCAGTTAGCTGGTCAAATTGATACTTAAAATTTTAAATCCTTAATTATGGCAGAATTCACAGTTAATCCTCAACGCTTCGATCCGTACAAGAACTTCAAATTTCTGGTTTATTGGGTCGGTAGCACTAAACCGGTTGCCGGTATCAGTAAAGTAAGTGTGCTTAAAAAAACCACTGAAGTTGTGAAGCACCGGGAGGGTGGAGACCCAAGTAGCAGCCGCAAATCACCCGGTAGGACCGAATTTGATGCAATTACACTTGAACGCGGCGTTACGCATGATGTTGATTTTGAGCAATGGGCAAATAAGGTATGGAATTTTGGATCCGGACTTGGAGCAGAAGTTTCTTTGAAAGATTTTCGAAAGGAAATTAGAATCATATTGTTGAATGAAGCAGGCCAAGTGGCTATTGCTTATAATGTTTATCGTTGCTGGGTTTCCGAATTTCAATCAATGCCTGATTTGGATGCTAACGCAAATGCAGTAGCTATTCAGCATATCAAACTTGAAAATGAAGGTTGGGAAAGAGATTATTCTGTTACTGAACCATCTGAGCCTTCTTTTACTGAGCCATAAATACGTCTTTTATTGAAACCGCTTGCCACACATGAACTGCTCGAGTTGTGGGATACCACTTCCGGTAAGCCAATGCTTGAAAAATCACTCAGGTTATTGTGCAATGCCTACTGCATAGATAACATTGACGACGTTGCCAGGTTAAGTATTGGCGAGAGAGACGCAAGGCTTTTAGAGGTAAGAGAATGGTTATTTGGAAAGACGCTAAGGAACAAAGCCAGCTGCCAGAAATGTTCTGAAACAATCGAATGGGAAAGTGATAGCAGCACCCTGCACTTGCAGGATTTTGCGCAAAATTTATCAATGAAAAAGCTTGAGTTAGTAAAGGAAAGCTATTACATAAAATTCAGACTTTTAAACTCTGCTGATCTCTTGAAAGTGACTTCATCAGACATACATGAAAATAGCTATAAAAAAGTTATGTCGAAATGTATTCTGTCTGTAACAAAAGATGATGAAGAATATAATGCCAATAATCTGCCTGAATCTGTTTGGGAAGCGTTAAACGATCGCATGAGTGAAGAAGATCCACAGGCAGATATAAGAATGCAATTGGTTTGTCCAAATTGTAATCATTCCTGGGAAATGTATTTTGACATTGCCAGCTATTTGTGGTCAGAGATCAACGTTTGGGCAAAAAAAATTCTTGAAGAAGTTTATTTGCTCGCCAGATTTTTTAGCTGGTCGGAAAAAGATATTCTAAACATGAGTCCTTACAGAAGAAGGTTGTATATTGAAATGATCCAGAAATGAATGGCTTTATAAACCATATACTGAAGCGGCACTTCAACGCAAATAATAATATAGAGCCTCGCATACCCGGAAGATTTGAGCAAATCAATTTCGAAAATTCAAGTGATCATAAGGCCAATCTTGTTGAGCAGAATGATGAAGTCATCGCACCCTTAAATAAAAAAATGGAGAAAGAGGAAAAAGCTTTCCAAAATTTTGAAGATGTTAACCAAACAAATCCTACCTCAAATATTGAAAAGAAAAGTGTTGACAAAGAGCCTTTTTTGGACTTAAACCCAACTATTAACAGCGATATAAACCGCGATTTGGATGATTACCTCGATTACGGGTCGTTTCAGAAGAAAAATAAATTAAACTTTAATGAACACAACTTTGAAAAAAACAATTTTGGTGATTCGCGTAAAACCGAAGGAGTACCTCAATTGAAAAAAAATGATTACGCTGCCGCGCAAAAAGATGTATTTAATGTAATAAACAATGCTTTTTATCAAGATAACTACCCGTTGCAAAAAAATCTTTCAGTAAACAACTTTAGCTTTAAAGAAAAAGCAAATCAAACAGAATCACCTGTAATTAAAGTATCAATAGGCAGAATTGATGTAAGAGCAATAGTTTCATCACAACCTGAAAAAACGATTAGCAACGCCCGTCAAAAACCTTCGATGTCTCTGGAAGATTATTTAAAAAAACGTAACAATGGTAAATAATGACTACTGCTCTCCGCATTGCATCAGTAACCTACGTCCTGAAAGATTTGCTTAATAATGGATTGATAGATCATAATGTCTCAGGCGGTATTGGAGTAAATGTCATTGTTACCGCGTTATCTCCTGATAAGATTGACACTTCGGTAAACAATGAACAAAGCCAGTTGAATTTGTTTATGTACCAGGCCACCTATAACCAGGGATGGAAAAATGTTGGCTTGCCTTCTTTTAGCAGTAATGGTAATAGAGTTAATAATCAACCGTTAGCTATTGATCTGCATTACCTGTTGACGGCCTATGGTTCGCAGGAACTTCATACAGATATTCTATTAGGATATGGGATGCAACTGTTGCATCAGACACCTGTATTAGATCGCAAAGCCATCAACACCTCAATTGGATCGCCAGTTGGAGGAAATTTTACGGCGCTTCCTTCTTCCCTCCGGAAACTTTCTGATTCAGGATTAGCTGATCAGGTAGAAATGATAACGATTACTCCTGAGATATTAAGTATAGAAGATATCTCAAAATTGTGGGCAGCCTTTGCAACTAAATACAGGCCAACAGCGGCATATAAAGTGACGGTGGTTTTAATTGAAAGTGACAAATCAACAAAAAAAGGGCCTCCGGTAAAAACAAGAAACATCTATGTACAACCGCTCAAAAAGCCTGTAATAGAAGAAGTATTATCTCAGTCCGCAGAAGGACAGCCTATTATTGGTGATCAGAAAATATTGAATGGTTATTTTTTGGTTCTTTCCGGAGCTAATTTTTATAATGAAAATACGCAGGTGGTAATTGACGGCTCTCATGCAGTGCCAAAAACAAGCAAATTGATAATAACGGATACACGAATTTCTTTTCAGTTAACTGATGATTTGAATTTGGAAGCGGGAAACCATAACATAAAAATTGTACAACCCATTGCCATGGGAAATGACTCTCCGCCACAACCCAAACATTCAGGAGTTGAGTCAGAGCCATCAACATTTGTCCTTTCACCCAGGCTTGTAAAAGCTACACCGGCAACGGTTACTATCCCTGATAATGGTTCATCAAATATAACTGTCACAATCAATCCTAAAGCAAAACCCGGGCAAAAAGTTGCTTTACTGCTTAACGCTTTAACGGCAGATGTAAATGGGAATTTTCCGGCATACACTTTTGCAACATCTCTTCCTGGTCTTATTACCGATCCGGGTGCCGTCCCTACAGACACCGTTTCGATAACAATTCAAAATGTTGTGAAAGCACAATATGCGGTTCGCGTACGGGTTGACGGCATCGAAAGTCCGGTTAACTACCCACTTGGTTCAGACGCGTCGCAGGTGATAACAATACAGTAATGATTGAAGATTTCAATACCTGGAGCAAGGCAAACCAGAAATTTCTGACAAACGGTATCCAACTCATCAATGAACAAATTGAATGCCTTTATAACGCTGATGATCATGCTCCTAAACCTGACTTTCATGAACAGTTTCAACAACTGATAAATGAACATAAAAGCTTTCAGCCGATGTTGCCATTTATCCGGCTGTCTGATAAATTAAAATTATCAGATTTTGAACAGGCAGTAATATTATTAGCTGCTGCGCCTGAATTTGACTCTGAGTTTGGTAAAGCGGCAGGCAAAAATGGTTTATCAGTTCAACCAACGTTTAGCCTTGCATTTTCTATTTTCCCCAACCAACATTGGGATGCCATTACACCAGATGCGCCGCTTCGGTATTGGCAATTAATCAGAATAAACAGGGCAGACACGTTAGCAAATAGTTTGATTACGATTAATGAGCAAATTTTGCATTACTTAACCGGTGTAAAAAGCATAAATGAAAAGCTGAAAAAAATTTTTGAACCCGTTCAGGTAGATGAAAAACTGGTTCCTTCTCAGTATGAACTTGCGGAATTAATATTGAATACTTGTTTACAAAGCGAAGTAAATAAGCAGCCGTACATCTTCTTTTTAGGAAATCAGCAGACGGACAAATTAAAAATTGCTGCCCATATTAGTGCACAAAAGGCATTGTCCCTGTATACTCTCTCAATATATTCAATTCCTAATGATGTTGCTGAAATTTCTGAATTGACTTTATTATGGAACAGGGAAGCATCGTTAAACAATTATGCACTCTTTCTCGATACCGTTGATTTGGATATGAACGACAAATCGAAAGTCCAGTCAGTCATCTATTTTATTAAAAATGTAGATGGTCTCCTGATTATCAGTAGCAATCAATGGGTGCCGGAGACGGGAAAGAAACTGTTTGCTTTTGATGTTCAAAAACCAATAACCAACGAACAGCTCATATTATGGAAACAACGTCTTGGAAAAAAAATCAATCAGCAATCCTTATCCGGATTGGTATCGCAGTTTAGTATGAGTACCGCCACTATAGACAAAGCGTGCAATGAGTTAAACACTGTAATAGGGGAAAGAAAAACCAGTAGCAAAAAAACAAATTTAGACAACGATTTATGGAAGATCTGTTGCCGGCTTACACGGCCTCAATTGGGTGGATTAGCGCAACGGATTGAATCACCTACCGGGTGGGATGATTTGGTTTTGCCGGCTCTGCAGAAAGAAATTTTGAAAGAAATAGCCATCCATGTGCGTCAACGCCATAAGGTTTATGGAACATGGGGTTTCGAAAAAAAAGAAGCCCGTGGCCTGGGTATAACTGTACTGTTTGTTGGAGAAAGCGGAACCGGTAAAACGATGGCAGCGGAAGTACTGGCAAATGAATTACACCTTGATCTGTACAGGATAGACCTGAGCAATGTAATCAACAAATACATTGGCGAAACAGAAAAGAATCTGAAAAAAATTTTTGATGCTGCGGAAAATGGCGGAGCCATTTTATTATTTGATGAAGCGGATGCGCTCTTTGGCAAACGAAGCGACGTAAAAGACAGCCACGACCGCTACAGCAATATTGAAGTAAGTTATCTATTGCAAAGAATGGAAGCTTATCGAGGCTTAGCCATACTTACCACTAACATGAAAAATGCTTTAGATAAAGCTTTCATGCGGCGCATTCGTTTTGTAGTGCAGTTTCCATTCCCTGACCTTGCACAACGGGCAGAAATATGGACTAAGATTTTCCCTGCAAACACACCTAAAGAAGGTCTCAATATGGAACAGTTGGCTAAGCTTAACTTATCCGGCGGCAACATACGCAATATTGCATTGAACGCAGCATTCCTGGCTGCAGAGGAAGAGAAGCCGGTGCAGATGTCCCATATTTCGCAAGCTGCAAAATCAGAATGCATCAAATTAGAAAGACCTTTTAGCAGCCTGGAATTCAGATAACAAATGAATCAACACATAGAAATTGAAATTGATGAACTGGTGCTTCATGGTTTTTCTCCGCATCAGCGCTACGCCATTGCACAAGCTATTGAAGTAGAACTAACAAGGCTTTTTTCAGAAAAGCCAATACCAGTTGCACTACAGCAAGGTGGCAAATTCCCATCAGTAAATGCCGGCAGTTTCAATGTCAGTAAAGAAAGCAAAAGTGAGGCAACAGGCAATAAGATTGCATATGCTGTGTATAAAAGTTTTGGAAAATGACGAGGATCGCATCTCAAAAAGCAGAAAATAAAAGCCAGTCGATAGTTGGTTCTTTGTTTAGAAAGAATGAAGACAGCTCTGTTAATAAGAATATTGTACCTTCTAAATTGGAAAACACACCGGCATTTAATTTTGGCAACATTAATTTTCATAATTCAGACGATAATTCTTGGATACAACCAAAGCTTGAGATCAATCAGCCGGGGGATCGATATGAGCAGGAAGCCGATGCAATGGCCGATAAAGTAATGCGCATGAGCGATAAAGATGTTGCCCAAAACTCTTACAACACATCCGGTACAACTATTCAACGCAAATGTGCTGAATGTGAAAAAGAAGATGAAGAAAAAAAGGTACAGCGAAAAGAAAGCAATAATTCGTCGCAGTCTTTTGCACCACCAATTGTGCATAAAGTTTTGAATTCTTCTGCAGGAAAACCGATGGATATAAATACACGTTCATTTATGGAATCAAGATTTGGTTATGATTTTAGCCATGTAAGAATTCATGATAATGATAAAGCTGCTGAAAGTGCGAATTCGATTAACGCTTTAGCATATACTTCTGGAAATAATATAGTATTCAATAATGGAGCATACTTGCCAAATATGGATAGTGGAAAAAGACTACTTGCCCATGAATTGACACATGTAATGCAGCAACAAAGTAAGAGTGGGAATCAAATCAAATTGCAATGCAAAAGTCCGAATGATAAAAGACGCCAAGAAAGGCCGTCAGCAATTTCAAGAATATCTAAATTATTATCGACTAGCTTTTGGAGCTTTGATTTCGCAGTAACGGATGACGAAGCACGTGAGGTGTTAACAATTTTAGAAGGATTAGAGCCAGTGGAATTAATGGAAACAATAATGAAAATGCGATTGTCAGGAGCCTGGAAGACATTGCATCAAGAAGTGCCTGATTCTGATAGCGGTCGATTAACGGAAATAGAAATTAAAACTGACCCTAACGTAGGATATATAATGTTTGGCGATGAACTAAAACTAAAGGGTTGGCTTCCCGATGAACACAAATTTCAAGAATTCAATGTAAGTGTTTCCATAAATGGAATTTATCTACCTATATTGGCTCCTCCGATCCAAGTTATTTCATTACTGCCGCAAGATGCCGTGGATACTATTGCAAAATCCTTAGAGAATGCTAAGGTTTGCCCTTGGTCAGCATTAATTCTTTCGGTAGTTAGTCGTGGGATAAAGTATGGCCATCAAAGTGGTCCTGTCAGAGGAGAAATACCATTTAATGCTAAAAGTATCGTACCGTCACCTTTATCATTAAGCAAACAAACGAATAAAAAAAGAGATCAATTTTGGGCTTTCTACAAATCCCTTTCGATGAGAGATGAGAAAGACATTATCGCCGGACAGTTCTATATAGCTCAATTAGATAAATCGCTTATAAATTTTAAAACGCCAGAGGAACTCTGGACGTGGGCTTTGGAAGAATCGAATAAAAAAACAGCGCCTAAACGCGAGTTTCTTTCCTGGCAGGCCACATTCAAGCGAAATTGGGAAGAAAATATTAAGAAAAATCCGGAGGAAGCTTCTTATTATCATGAATTGTATTTGAAATACACCGAATGGATTGTAACTCATACTGAAGATGATTACAGAAAGTATAATGCTGAAGCAATAGCAAAACAGACCATTGATTATGTTTTTGGGAAAAAATGGAAGCAAAAAGAACTGGAGCTTAGAAAACAGATATTAGAAAAACAACAAAAATCATCATTGGATTCGCCCGAGTTTAAAGAAAACCTTGATAAGGTTATAACTATTATTGAGTTGAAGATACTCCGTACCGCACCACCACAAACTGCAGAAGATACCACCCGCGGAGTGGGATATTTAATTGAACCCAGTGATACGGAAAGAACAGTAAGAAGAATAATAGCAGATAAAATGCTGCATGACTACCTGGACTTAACAGCAAAGGAATCAAAAGTTGATCCGGAGCTTTTTGTAAATCACTGGCTGGTTTCGCATCCGAAAGAGTTTGAAACCTTGATGCTTGTAAGAGCATACCCCTCCGTTGAAAAATATGATGTACCGATTGAAATCCCCGCTTATGAAACTGTAATCGAAGTAGGAATAGGGTTTATTCCAATAGTTGGTGAAATTGTAGGCGCATATGAGGTTATAGCAGGTGAGGACTTGTTTGGAAGAAAATTAAGTCCCCAGGAAAGGGCTATTCTCGGCATACTAATTTTATTGCCCGCAGCTGCAAAGCTTTTCAAAGTTGGTAAAGGTGCAATTACAGCAAGCCGTCTTGCAAGAGAATACAATATGACCCCCAAGGAAGCAGATGCAGCTTTCAGAGCTTTATCGGGAATAAAACCTGGAACAAAAGGTGAAGCACTTTTAAGAGAAGTTGAAGCTGATTATAAAAAGGGAGTAACAGTCATGGATCCGAAAAAGCTAAGAGAGATTAATCAATTATTTGAAGAGATGGGCGTTACTGAAAGATCTACTGCCGATGCGCTTAAAACTCGATCCGAAAATCCACTTGCCGACTTTCACGTAGATGACGAAAGCGTTGACAAGCTTTTTGAAGGAGCAGAAACAGAGCGGGTTAAAGGAACTAAAAAACCTACTTTAGCGGGTAAGGCAGTGAAAACAACTCAACGTAACAGGGTAGACATAGAAGATATCTTTTTGCGTCCCGGCGAAACTCAAAGAGAAGCTTTGGCAAGAGTACGAACAGTAATCGGAAGAGATTTAAAAGATACACCTTTATTGGATGCCTGGAATAGAGCCAGACAAAAAATTCTTGGGAACAGAGATATTTCCACTATAACCCGTGAAGAAATGATAGGTGACAAAGGAATTTATGATCAGGTCAGAGACCAGTTTTGGAAAGAAGTGCGTGGAGACGATAATGCAGTAAAATACTTAAATAATGCAGGCTTTGATTTTACTAGCGGTAACGCGCCGATTCTTCAGATTTCCGCTCAAGATATAAGTTTGCAGGAATTAAGAATTTCACTTGATCATAAAGCTGAAAAAGCAATTGGTGAAAATTGGAGAAAAGCTGTCGATGCGGATAATTTTCGATTTGAATTTCATAATCCAAACAGTCTTAGAGAAAGCGTTCAGAAAAAATTTCCTGAATTAAGAGAGTAATGATTTCAATAAGCTATTAGGCTTTCCATAATTTCGACCGAAAATAAAACGTAATATTTAAAAAATCACACACCTATAAAACGCAAACAAAAAATATAATGATAAACATTACCAATTAATCTATGTCCTCCTTCCCCGGTTCACCTCATTTAATTAAAGGCGGTATTATTTTAATAGATGCAGATACCGCAACTATACAAAAAATTATTACGCTGCAATACAACCCGGATACGCTAACCCGTAGCTTACAGGTAAAAGGCGTAGGAGAAAGCAGCGGTAACAAGTCTGAGGCTATGCGCTTAAGCGGCCCACCGATAGAAACCATAAAAGTTGAAGTGGAATTGGATGCCACTGATCAACTGGAAGTAGCAGATTCAACGACCACACAAACCGGTATTCAGCCGCAATTATCCATACTGGAAACAATAGTATATCCTTCCAGCACACAACTCATTAACAACAATAATTCAGCACAATCCGGCACGCTGGAGATCATTCCAATGGAAACGTCCCTGAGCTTATTTATCTGGAATAAGAACCGTATTATCCCCATGCGCCTGACAGAATTCAACATTACTGAAGAAGCATTTGACGTAAACCTGAATCCGATCAGAGCTAAGATCAGTTTAGGCATGCGGGTATTAAGTGTAGATGACTTAGGCTTTAATA
The DNA here is from genome assembly GCA_051954975.1 of Ginsengibacter sp. Taxonomy (GTDB): domain Bacteria; phylum Bacteroidota; class Bacteroidia; order Chitinophagales; family Chitinophagaceae; genus Ginsengibacter. The sequence continues at coordinate 38,985 of JBQCHE010000016.1, forward strand.
CCGCAGGTAGTTTATATATGAATTACCAACAAAATAAAGAACAACTCGCCTCAAAATTCCGCCAGGGCAGCCTTGCCGATCTGGGTATAAATTCTATATCATGATAGACGTTACACAAATTGCTGCAACACAGAATATTTCAGCATTGCTGCAACAAATTGGCACGCAACCGAGTTATTTTTTACCTTCAAGCAGGTATTATAACATTCCGGTCGTTTCGTTAACAACAAATTTGGGCGAAATTATCCCGTATATGAAACGACGTTTTGTTCCGCAGGCCGACAGCTTTGCCACACTTCAATTATATATGGTAAAGCAAAGCGACCGGTTAGACAATATTGCTTATCAATTTATAGGAGACCCTGAGAAATTCTGGCAAATTTGCGATGCCAACAACGAACTTAACCCTGGCCAAATAACAGAACAACCGGGCAACACAATCAGGATAACTTTACCACAAGGCATACCAGGTACAAATGCTTAAAGGCGTTCACCTTACTTTATTAATGGGCCCGGGAATACCGGTACCGGTTCCTGATCTTATTATTAATTCAGTTGCCAGCATACAGGTAACAAACAGCAAAGAACGAAATGGTTTTCAAATAAGTTTTAATGTAGATAAAAAATCTCAACTCCTGAAGACAATGTTGCCTGCAGGCTATTTCGATCCAATCACCACCCGTGTGATGATCATTGCTACATTAAACGGTGTTCCTAATTTATTGATGGATGGCTTTATTACAAACCAGGAAATGTCTCCATCAAGCGAACCCGGTAAATCAACACTCAATATTACCGGCGAAGATGTAAGTGTTGTAATGGATATTGTTGAGGTAATTGTTCCTTTCCCTGCCATGCCTGACGTAGCTAAAATATATTTTTTGTTAGGTCAATTTGCTTTTTTGGGACTTACTCCAATTGTTATACCACCACCTGTGCCCACTATAAAAGAGCCAACCGATGGTTGGGACGGAATGTTTGGAATGACACACCTTGGATTCCTGAAGGAGCTTGCTACCGAATGCGGTTATATTTTTTATATAATTCCCGGCCCCTTACCGGGGCAAAATATTGCCTATTTCGGGCCGGATATTGATTTTAATTTGCCCATACCACAACCGGCATTGTCTATAAACATGGATGCAAACACAAATGTGGAGTCTTTAAGCTTTTCACTGAACGGGCTGGCCAAGAAAATAAAAGTATTTACAATCTATGATCCTGCAACAAGAAAAATTCCTATTCCCATACCATTGCCAAACATTAATATTTTTAAGCCGCCAATGGGATTGAGATTAACGCCCCCGGCTAAACTTCAATTTGCCAATTATGGCGCTAAACTGCCGTTAGATCAGGCTGCAAAAGAAATTCTTGGTTTTTTGATGAATAAGGAGAACTCACTTGCAGTGAGTGGAAACGGGTCGCTGGATGTTATTCGTTATAATAACTTGTTACGCCCCCGAATGATGGTTGGCGTAAGGGGCGCAGGAATAACTTATGATGGATTATATTATGTTGATAGTGTAACACACAACATCAAGCCTGGAGAATACAAACAAAACTTTACGCTGTCAAGAGACGGATTAATTTCTAACACCCCAATGATTCCAGTATGAGTAAAGGCCAGTTTTTAGGAAAATACAGGGCTACGGTTATTAATAACATTGACCCTGATATGCGTGGAAGACTTATGTTAATGATACCTGATGTATCGAGTTTAATTCCTTCCACCTGGGCAGAAGCATGTGTTCCCTTAGCAGGCCCAACTGGTCCCGGGATGGGCGTTTACATGGTGCCTCCGATCGGCGCCGGTGTATGGGTTGAATTTGAAAATGGCGACCCTGATTATCCCGTATGGGTAGGCTGCAGATGGGGTTCCAGTTCAGATATTCCTCCTTTGGCAAATGCAGGTTTGCCTGTTTCTCCGAATATTGTAATCCAATCTTTACTTCAAAATACTTTAATGATAAGTGATTTACCAGGACCTACAGGCGGTATTATGCTTAAAAGCCCTACGGGAGCTTCAATAATAGTAAACGACACAGGAATTTATATTCAAAATGGAAAGGGTGCAAGCATAAATTTAGTAGGTCCGACGGTTGCCATCAATCAAGGTGCCTTAACCATAACCTGATTTAATATGCCGGGTTTTTTATTACATGTGGGAGCAACAGTGCTTTGCTCACATGGCGGACAGGCTCAACCAACGTCTCCTGACGCACGCGTTCTCGTTAGTGGGCAGCCCATTGTTCTTCAACCGATACCTTACGCAATAGCTGGCTGTCCGTTTAATGTTTCAGGCTCACCGGTTCCCTGCGTCACAGCTCAATGGACAACAGGAGCAACAAGGGTTTCTTCTAATGGAATGCCGGTGTTACTGTTAGATAGCCAGGCAACATGCATACCTAACGGAACCCCCGTTTTAATAACTGTTACTCAAACGAGAGTCATGGGCACCTGAGCTCAAATAGCAGTTCTTAAAAGTGTTTCGTTTTCTTCGTTAATTGCAAATTTTTTTAGTCCGTGTATAGAGCTGGTTAGATAATGCAAACAGGTATCAGAGAATCACCAAACAAATCGTTTTTACAGATTAATGAATATAGCATTTCCTTTTCAGGTCGACTATAGGGGCAAAACTGCTATTTGTGATCAAAACAAGCATATTGAGAATGTGATTGAGCAGGTTCTTTTCACATCACCAGGCGAACGAGTAAACCGTCCTACTTTCGGTAGCGGGCTTATGCAACTTGTATTTCAGCCAAACAGCGATCAAATGGCTGCTACTGTTCAATTTCTTGTTCAGGGAGCGTTGCAACAATGGTTGGGGAATTTGATAGAGATAAACGAGGTAGATGTTCAAAATATTGATTCGACCTTATCTGTAAAAGTCGTTTATACAATGAGGCTTACTCAGCAAATGCACGAAGCAGCGTTTCAAAAATCGGTATAATGGCAACGCAATTTTTTTGCAAAAATATGGACCGTTGGAAAAAGGTAATTGAGAAACCAGATATAAATGGCATAGACTATCTGGAAGTTTCTTCTGATGATCAGAAAACATTAACGGTATATTTTCTGCATAATTTAATTGAGTCTCCGGTTAATAGTTCTTTTCTAACCAAAACAAATATTTTAATAGAGGGAGGAGTAAGAGTAAAAAATATAAATGTTATAGATACTGCACCAAACGGCAATGCACTTATGATCACTGTTGACAAGGCAGGCGATTTTTCCGATTATACACTAAGACTTGTTAACGGCGATGCGGAAACAAACAACCCGCCGACAGGATTTGATCAACAGCTTTCTTCCATAACATTTTCTTTTAAAATTAACTGCCCTACCGATTTTGACTGCAAAACCAATACTGATTGCCCGCCCGATAATTTTCAGGAGCCTGTAATTGATTACCTGGCCAAAGATTTTTCAAGCTTTAACCGGTTGATGTTAGACCGGTTGAGTGTGCTCGTTCCGGATTGGAAAGAACGCAATGCAGCAGACTTACAGGTTGCTTTGATAGAACTGCTGGCTTATGTGGGAGATCGTCTCAGTTATTACCAGGATGCTGTGGCTACTGAAGCATATCTTGCCACTGCACGACGACGCATATCAGTAAAACGCCACGCCCGTTTGCTTGATTACCATATGCATGATGGCTGTAATGCACGTGTTTGGGTACAAATCCAAACGGATACTGATGGCATTGTAGTAAATAAAAAAACGGCCTTGCTTGCGTCTGATAACGCTTATGAAAAGAATGTTATTACAGCAAATGAAGCACAAAAATTATTGAAGGAAACTGATGTAATCGCTTTTGAAACGATGCATGACTTAACGTTGTTTGCCTCGCGTAATCAAATTTCCTTTTACACCTGGTGTGATAATAACTGTTGCTTACCAAAAGGAAGCACCTCTGCAACTTTAGTAAATCCCTATACTGACAGTCCACTGTCCCCTCCCGAGCTAAACCTGAATTTGACTCCGGGAGATGTATTGATTTTTGAAGAAATACGAAGTCCTGAAACCGGTGAGGAGCCAGATGCAGATCCGGTGCATCGTTGTGTGGTAAGACTTAAAAAAGTAGAGCCAGACACAGATCTTTTAACAGGAGCAAATGTTTTGAATATAGAATGGTATCCGGAAGATGCGCTTGCGTTTGCTTTATGTTTGAGTGCAACAAATTCAGATGGTGAACAATTCGAGATAAGCATTGCAAGAGGAAATGTTGTATTAGCGGATGAGGGTATAACACGAAATAATAAACAACTGAATCCGGCATTTTATATTGGTGATTCCGCCAGGTATTACCCAAAATTAAGTGACACTAATATTACACAAAGTGTAAGCTACAATCACGTATCTGCTAAGGGCGAAGCAGCATCGTTAGCCATGAAACAAGACGCTCTCAAAGCTCTGCCATCGGTTTCTCTGCATTACAATTATGAAGACTGGAATGCAAAAAAGGATTTGTTAAATAGCGACAAGTTTGCTACTGAATTTGTGGTAGAAACAGAATATGATGGCACTTCGTATTTAAGGTTTGGCGATAATAATATTGGGAAAAGGCCGGATATAGGATTTTCACCGGTTGCAACCTATAGGGTTGGTAATGGCTCGAAGGGAAATGTAGGTGCGAATACGATCAATACGATTGTGTGGGAAAAAGGAGGGATAATCAGAGTAAGCAATCCTTTACCTGCAATTGGAGGTGCTGAGGCTGAAAGCATGGAACAAGTGAGGCAGTATGCACCCCAGGCATTTCGAACACAGGAAAGAGCTGTAACTGAAGCAGATTATGTAGAGAAAGCAAAGCTTCATCCTGAAGTGCAGAACGCAGCAGCCAGGTTTTATTGGACGGGCAGTTGGTACACCGTGTATGTTATCATCGATCGTTTAGGAGGAAATAAAATTGATGAAGCCTTTAAACAGGATATTATTAATTTTTTGGAACAATACAGGATGGCGGGATATGATATAGAAGTTATTTCACCCACATTTGTGCCGCTAAATATCTCATTAAAGGTGTGCCTGAAGCAGGGGCGCTTTCAGGCCGATGTTAAGCAGGCGTTGTTAAAAGCTTTTAGTAATGACCTACTAAGTGATGGAACTACAGGATTTTTCCATCCTGATAACTTTACTTTCGGACAACCCGTTTACCTAAGTGAAATTTATCAGAGAGCAATGGCTGTTGATGGCGTTACCTCTGTGGAAATAGAAACATTCCAACGTTGGGCAAAAAATCCTGATGGCGAAATTAAAGCTGGCTTAATCCAACCTTCACTTCTCGAAATCATCCGCTTAGATAATGATCCAAGCCTGCCCGAAAATGGCAAGATCGATTTCACTATACTTAATGGTTTATGAACAATCAAAAAAACAGTTTGACGGATTGCAACTGTTGTGCAGAGGACGATGCTACATCAACATTATACAATCCTCCCGGATTATCAGCTTTGAACTACCGGATCGGTACACATGGTAGCTTCAAAAAGGAAATGCTCAAAGCAATTTCCGGTAATAAGGAGCTGGCAAAATTAACCACGAGGAATGACGATGATTTTGCAATTGCTTCAATTGATGCATGGGCAACAGTATTGGACATACTCAGCTTTTACCAGGAAAGAATATGTAACGAAGGATATTTACGCACAGCCATAGAGCGGCTATCGGTGTTATATCTCGCACAGCACATACATTATGTACCACCGCCCGGTGTTTCTGCAGAAACGTACCTTGCTTTTTCAATGAATGAAGCACAAGGTGCTCCTCCTTCTGCAATAATACCAAAAGGAACAAAAGTTCAAAGCATTCCCAAACAGGACCAGTTACCTCAGATTTTTGAAACAGAAGAAGAAATAAATGCTAAAGTAGAATGGAATAAAATCAGCCCGCAAAGCAGGTTTTTATTTCAGCCAAAAGCGGGTGATCAAATCATTTATGTTGATGGCACGCAAACAGGTTTGCAACCAGGCGATAAAATTCTTTTTGTTAGCGCTGATCATGTTTACGATTCCAATAGTGATGACTGGGATTTTTGTTCAATCGTTGACATAAGTATTGATACAACAAATAGCTACTCAATAATAAGTTTAGCTGCTCCAATAGGGCAAGGGTCCACCTTTCCGAAAACACCTGCCCCTGTTGACACACAGATCGTAATGAAGGCAATAGAGTACCCATATTTAAATTGGGCCCAAAAAACCAATTCTTACAATCAAAAAGCCACAGAAAAACTGGCATATAAAGTCAATTTTTCAGAAACAAACGAACTGCAGATCTATAAATATTTACCGACCATAGTAAAGGCCCCGGATGAAGCCACAATTGACCCCGAAGCGCTTAAAGATAAAAGCCTGAAGGTTTATGCTATGAAGCAAAAAGCTAACTTATTTGGATATAATGCGCCCAACATAGACGTATTAATTGCTCTTTCATCACCAGACAGTAATGTGGGTTCATTAAAAGAACCGAATAGCAACCCTCCAGAGTGGAAAGATTTGTCAATATCAGATATAGCTGACTCAGAGAGTAGTACAATTTTTCTTGATGCGATTTATTCAAAGATCGTCAAGGACAGTTTGCTTGTTATGATCAATCCCGGTGAAAAGGCATTGTTTCAAATAAAGACAACTGCGGAATCTTCACAAAGCAAATTTACCTTAACATCAAAGACAACCAAATTAAAACTCTTTGATGATCCAGATCATCCCAATCTTTCAAATTTCGATAACCATATCCGCGACACCTTTATTTATGCCCAGAGTGAAGAATTGCAAATGGCAAAAATAACGATAACTACGCCTTTGAATAACAATCAGATCACTTTAGAAAGCCTTGCATCAGATCTCTTTACCGGTCAGAAAATTTTTATCAACGGAAAGCGATTTAGATTGGAGATACCCATCTCTGCAGGAGAAGTTCTGTTCACACCTTCCGATCCTGATCAACCCCCAAAATATTTCCGGGAAACATCTCTTATAATCGCGCAGCAGCCAATGCGGGTGAATGGCAAAATCCAGTACACTGTTATTGATGACGGAGGCTTACAAGGTACAATACAGGATGATCCTGATTTTATTGATCAACACCAATGGAAACCCAAAAATCTGGCCATCATTCCTGCCCAAAAGGACGATGAAGTTTTAAATGAATTTCATACAATAGATTCCATAAATTTTTTAAGTGCTACCGATTCCACTCAATACGGAACCCTCCTTACTCTAAATGAATCAATCACCAATTATTTTGATCTGCAAACCGTAACTATAAATGCAAATGTTGCCAGTGCCAATCATGGTGAAACGAAGCAAGAGGTTCTTGGTAACGGAAACAGTTCTCAAATATTTCAAAAGTTTCAATTAAGGCAACAGCCTCTTACATTTACTTCAGCCAACAATCCGACTGGTGCACAGACCACTTTGGAAATACGGGTAAACAATATTAAATGGAATGAAGTCGCTTCATTTTATGGCGCATCACGCAAGGATAAAATTTATACAGTTACCATTGCAGATGATGGTGCAGTTACCGTTTGTTTTGGTGATGGCATTACCGGCTCACGTTTACCAACAGGTACAGGAAATGTAAAAGCAACTTACCGAACAGGAATAGGATTAAGTGGTTTAATGGATATCAATCAACTTTCGATGTTGGTAACACCACAATTGGGAGTGAATAAAGTAACCAACCCATTGGCCTCTTCCGGGGCACAGGATGCTGAAACAATGGACAGCGCCCGGCAAAATGCACCACTTATGGTACTAACGCTTGACAGAATCGTTTCGGTTAAAGATTTCCAAAACTTCACTCGTGCTTTCGCAGGTATTGGTAAAACAAGAGCAGATGTAATGTGGAATGGTGAACAGGAAATTATAAATATTACAGCGGCCTTACCGAATGGAAAGCCAATTCAATCTTCTGATAAAGTATATGATGACTTGTTAAAGGCCTTAAAAGATTATGCACATAGCAATGCGACCATAAATGTAACCGGATTTCACCTGTCGCCTTTTACAATTGATGTTGCAGTAGCCGTTAATAAAGATTATGAATTTGAAAAGGTTAAGCAAAGTGTCGCTGCTTCTCTATTCCAGGCATTTTCTTTTAATAATATGAATTTTGGCCAGGATGTTACCTATGCCCAGATTATAAATGTTATTCAACAGGTTGAGGGCGTCATATATGTTCAGCTTAAGCAATTAAATAATCTGGATCCATTTTCTAATGACAGATTGTTTTCTCTTGTTCCAACAATGAATCATGACGGCACCATTCAACCGGCAGAGTTACTTGTAATTGACGTCAACAATAGCACCATCACACAACTTTAATGAGCTTTACAGAAAAAAACATTTATGAACTGCTTCCCGCTTATTACCGGGCAAAAGATGCTGAGCAAGGCCGGCCTTTACAAGCTCTGATAAATATAATCGCCGAAAGAGCTGTTGCTCTGGAAAATAATATTGAGCAACTGTATGACAATTGGTTTATTGAGACGTGTGAAGATTGGGTTATTCCGTACATAGCGGACTTGCTGGGTGTACAAAATTTTACACCAATCAAAGGCTCTTCTGCTGTCAGTCAGCGCGGATTTGTAGCCAACACCTTAGCATACAGAAGAAGAAAAGGCATTGCTCCGGTGCTTGAACAATTAGCAAATGACATATCAGGATGGAATGCCCATGTTGTTCAATTCTTTCAGTTGCTGGCAACCACACAGTACATGAATCACATCCGGCTTGACCACCCTGCAACTGCCGACGTGCGCTTAATGAACAAATTGGATTTATTGGGTTCTTCATTTGATACCGTTGCTCATGCGGCTGATGTGAGGCATGTATCAAATGGCCGTGGTAAATATAATATTCCGAATATTGGCTTGTTCATCTGGCGGATTCAGAGTTATAAAGTCATGATGGCGGATGCACGTATGCTGCCATGTTTAGCCAGCCCTCCCTCAACAAATAGCTTCTATTTTACTTTCAATCCATTAGGCTATGATACACAATTGTTCAATAATCCTCATACGGAAACGGCTATCATACATATTTCAGAAGAGATCGACCTTCCGGTATTATTAAGAAGTCGTGTGCTCTACGACGAGTTGGATGCAAGGAGGCGTGCCATTGTAGATGGAGTCACGTTTACTCCGGTTTTTTTTGGTGATGCGCCTGTATTTGAAATTTACGCTAATGAAAACACCTTGCCTGTACCTCCTCAGGAGATTCTTATTTGCGATCTTGAAAAATGTTGTACCCCGCCCAAATCCATCAGCTATCAGTCCGCAAATACCGGTTTAAAACAGTCAATGCCAATCAGTGTCGCCGTTGACCCGGTGAAGGGTAGGTTTGTTTTTACTGATTCTTCCATCACAAAGGCCCGGGTAAACTACTCCTATGGGTTTAGTGCAGATGTTGGAAGCGGAAGCTATGACCGTCAGGATGCCATACCCGAAAATTTTCGTTTTTCAAACCACAGCCCGGAAGATATTTGGCAGGTGGGTGTAAGTAAAACAATAAAAAGTATTGGGTCAGAAAAGATATACACAACCATTGCGCAGGCAGTAAATGACTGGAATAACGGTACTCAACGGCTTGGGATCATTTCCATCATGGACAGTAAAACTTATGACAACGAAGTTCTAAACATTCAAATGGGTAAGAACAGGCAGTTGCTTATCATTTCCGCAGACTGGCCGGCAATTCCCGATGACAATTTCACGGGAGTATCATCGAGAATACCTGGAATTTTGTCTGCAAACAGACTGCAACCTTTGATCGCTGGCAATATTTCTATTGATCCAGCATTAAGCCCCTCTGATTTTGAAACAAAACAGGGCGGTCAGATAACACTGAATGGCCTTTTAATTAGTGGAAAAATAAAAATCAAAGAAGGAAACCTTCAATCTTTAAATATCAGCAACTGTAGCTTAGTTCCGGCAAGCAGCGGCATTGATGCAGGCTTTGATACAACGAATGTACGCTCCAATCAATGGCTCAAAATCAACATACAAAAAAGCATTTGCGGTCCTGTGAACCTCAATAATACAGAATTTGAGTTATTAACTATTGACGATTCAATAATAGGAAACGGGAGCGATTATGCAATCCTGTCGATGAATGCTGCCTTGCAATTAAATAGAACAACTGTATTTGGAAAAGTGATATCTAAGATTATTTCAGCGGATAATTGCATATTTAATGATCTTATTAAGATAGAAAGAAAGCAAACCGGTTGCATTCGCTTTAGCTTTGTTCCATTTGTAGATCCAAATACTCTTCCTGAAACACCACGTCGCTTTCGTTGCCAACCAGAATTAGAAATAAATACTCAAGTAGCTATCGCAAAAAAAGACGGCGCATCACCAGCCGATCTAAGCAAAATCAGAAAACAAATATTCCAGTCTGTAGTACCTGCTTTTGTTTCTACAAATTATGGCCATTACGCTTATGCGCAATTAAGCACCAATTGTCCTTCGCAAATCAGTGCCGGTGCCGATGATGGTGCGGAAATGGGCGCCTTTCATTTGCTCATGCAACCACAGAGAAAAGCAAATCTCTTAACGGCACTTGACGAATACCTGAGGGTTGGCCTGGAATCAGGACTGTTTTATGTTACCTGAACACATGTTCCTTCACTTTTAATTCCCACATTTTTTATGAAAGGCGATTTTTCAAAATTTAAATCTCCTCAGCAAATTGCCAGGGAGCATTTCCTGAATGTTTTTCAGCAACAGGGCAGGGTAAGCCTTGATCAGGATTGGAATGAACAGTCTGAGATAAACAGATATAGAAATGAAACTTCTTTTACTGATGTTATCGGTAAAAGCGGAGCACCTGTTGACAATGCAGGTTTTAAAATTGGAGCTGCTCCTACAACTTCACCACCATCGTCTCCGGTCGACGACGGTGTAACGATTTCTAAAGGTCGCTTTTATGTAGATGGTATTTTGTGTGAGAATAATGAGGAGAGTTTACTGTTTCAAAATCAAAAGGATTTTCCGTCAGCATCTTTACCAACTACGGAAGGCAATTATCTATTTTATCTTGATGTTTGGCTCAGGCATTTAACAGCGGTTGAGGAAAACAGCTTACGTGAAGTAGCTCTTGGAGGGCCGGATACCACTACAAGAACGAAAGTTATCTGGCAGGTAAAGGTTGCCCAATTCACTGTCCCCGCTTCACCTCCTGATTGTTCAAGTGCTAATTTACCAGATGAAGCCAATCTTAACCCTGGTACACTTAGCGCAAGGTCTCAATTAACTCAGGACCCGGCTAATCCCTGCGGCATTACTGCAAGCGGTGGTTACCGCCGCTTAGAAAATCAGTTGTATCGGGTGGAAATTCATAAGGGCGGAGACCTTAGCAAAGCAACCTTCAAATGGTCGAGAGATAATGGATCAGTTATAACAAAATTCCTCGATTATGACCTCATAACTCCCGGAGAATTAAAGGTGAGCAGTATGGGTAAAGACGAGTTATTGAGTTTTAATTCCGGTGATTGGATTGAAATTATTGATGACACAACAGAACTTCTTAATAAACGAGGGATACTTGCACAAATTTCAAAACCTCCTCAAAACAATATAATTACTTTCGATACCGCTTCAATAATTTTTCCTGACAGTTCTATAACAGCAATTTCCTTTGACCCCAAAAAAAATCCAAGGATAAGGAGATGGGATTCCCAGGGAGAATTGCCGACACTCATCAATGCAAATAACGGATGGGTTGAACTTAAAGATGGCGTTGAGGTGTCTTTTGCTGGCCAGTTTTTTAATGTAGGTGATTATTGGCTTATACCTGCACGTACTGCAATTGGTGAAGTGGAATGGGAGAAAGATAACAATAATAATCCGTTATGGCTTCCACCGTTTGGAATTGAACATCATTATGCAAAATTAGCCATAGCAAATTTTGATACAACAAAAGGATGGTCAATTATTAGCGATTGTCGCAATTTGTTTCCTCCACTGACAGAATTGACTTCTCTTTATTATGTGGGCGGAGATGGCCAGGAAGCTATGCCTGGAAAACCGCTTCCTGCTACTTTAAAAGTAGGTGTTGCAAATGGTGGTAGCTCAGTTAGTGGTGCCGCTATAAAGTTTGAGATACTTTCCGGTGGTGGCTCATTAATTCCTGCAAACGGGGTTGTAAACACTGGTCCGGATGGCATTGCAGCCTGTGGATGGACATTGGGAACTGACACTTCAAATCTTGCATTGCAGGTAAAAGCAAGTTTTTTGGATGATTCAGATGTTGTACAAAAAGATCATTTGTATTTAACATTTAATGCAAGTTTTAATATTGCTGGAAACGTAGCTTATGATGGCGGTGATTGTAATAACTGGACCGGAGATAAACCCAACAACGTCGCGGATGCCCTAACGGCCTTGTGTAAACGAACTAGTGATGGTTCAAATACCAGAAAATGTTCTTTCACTGTTGGAGATGGAGGCGATTTTAAAACTATTATGGATGCATTAAACAAACTCAGGCAGCAGCCGCAAATATGTATTTGCCTTTTGCCAGGCTTTCATGATGTGACTGATATTGATTTTGTTGCCAAAGAGATGAATTTACTGAAAATAACAGGTTGTGATGCTTCCATTCGGATGCGTGACAAGAGGCTATCTCTTTTAGCAAAAAAAATCGTACTTAATGGATTTAATGTGATAGCTAATCCTAATAATCCCAATGCAAGGATTTTTCTATCCTCTAGTGAAGTAAGTGTTGACCATTGCAACTTTACCAGTCTGGATAATGAATTATACTTAAAGGAATGCTTTATTCAAATCATTCCCATCATTGAAAATGATACTAAAATCTGCAACGTGCAATGGAATGAAAATAAAATAAACGTTGGTAATAAGGCTGAGGGCATTGCCATCGGGATAAGTCAGGGTATAAATGGATGGATCACAAGAAATACAATTCGGGGAGCGATGGTGCTGGGTTATAAGGACGGCGATAATAATGTCGGCTGGAATAATGATTTTAGTTTACAAATCAGTGCAATGCTGAGAAATAATGAAATAAATCCTACAGGTCAAATGAATATTCAGGGAAACGTATTAAGCAATATAATGACCAATTCTGCAACTACTATAAATAATAAAACAACTTATAATTCTCTTATTATATCCGAAAATTTTTTTGAGAAAGTTATTTCACATTCATCGGATGGAATCGGCAATAATTTTGTTGCTGCTTTGATCAACTTTATCAACAACCAGTTCGTATTTAAAGAAGTAAGAAATATTGTTCCAGTAGTTGGTCTAAGAGGAATAGTCGTAGGTAACATTGCCGTAAATGATAATACGCAGATTCGCTTATTTCTCAATGCATCGGTAGGCAAACCTGATCCCATTCTAAATCTTGCTCTTGTATCATAAATTCAAGTACCTCGACGCTTTCAAATAGATAATGGATACCAACCCACTGATATCGTGTATTATTCCTACCTATCTGCAACCCACGGATATACTTGTGACAAAAATCCACATCAGTATAGAGAATTGAGTCCCAATTTTGTTTCCTTTTAAATGCAATGACTTTTTTTTCATGAAACAACTTACTCCTCCTCTCATTTCCTGCATCATGCCTACTTATAATCGGCGGACGTTTATACCAAATGCTATACGTTACTTCTTAAGGCAAGATTATCCCAATAAAGAATTAATTATTCTGGATGATGGTACAGACACGATTCTCGATTTAATACCGGATGATAAAGAAATAAAATACATAAAACTCAGTAAAAAAATTACTTTAGGAGAGAAACGAAACATAGGTGTCTCTGAAAGCGAAGGCGATTTGATAATGCATTGGGATGACGATGATTGGTACTCAGCCTCGCGTATGGAATATCAAGTGAAAACCTTGCTGACAGAAGAAACAAGTATTTGCGGAATAAACGATTTACTCTATTTTGATTTGATTAAAAAAAAGGCCTACAGATATGTATATCCATTGGGGCACAAAATTTGGCTTGCGGGAAGTTCAATGTGCTATAGAAAAGAGATTTGGCAGAAGAATAAATTTGATGAAATTAATATTGGGGAGGATGGTACATTTATTTGGAAAATATCCAAGGATGAAATTACAGTTCTTTCGGAGTTTAAGTCTGAAGTCCACATGATTCATAGAAACAATGTCAGCCCCAAAAGAACTAATGGAAGTTGGTGGCATCCTATTTCGGTCGATGAAATTCAGGAGACACTTGGAAGTGATTGGGACTTGTATAATAATTACTTAGTTTAATCAACACTACTTTAGGTACTCATTACCTTAAATTTTCTTCAAAAATCAAAACTTTACGTTTAAGTGTATTCAAGTAAAAATATTTTAATAGGAATTTACTGCCCACCTTTCGCAACTACAAGCGATCTCATAAATACGATAAATACTATACAACTTTCGGTCGGAAGTCTTAATTTACGAATTATTGTTCTTGCAGACAACAGTAAAGGAATAAATATAAATAAGATCGAGTATGACCACGTAATCGCAAACGATGTTTATAAAGGCAAAGCATTTTGTTTTAATCAATTGATAACATACGAAGGTGCTCATTTTTTTGCTTTTATTGAGGCGGGGCTCTTATTAGGTCCTCATTGTCTTTCTCTTTTGACAAGTGCTCTCGAACGGAGTGAAGAATTTGGATTGGCAGGCCCTTCTACCAATCGCTGTTGGAATGAACAGGCGTCGTTGCCGCAGCCTTACCGGAGTTTCAATTATAGAGAGATTTCGGAAATTACTAAGGAAGTTTTTAAAGAAGAATTTCGTGAACTAATTCCCTTGCATAGTCTTTCCGATTTCTGTTATATTGTAAAAGGAGAAGTGATTGAAACGATTGGATGTGCGGATGAAGCTTATGGCCTCGGAAGTTGCTGGGAAATGGACTTTAATGTAAGAGCTTCGAGATCAGGTTTCAAGGGTATGTGGATAAAAGGGGCTTTTGCAGAACGCACGCTAAACTGGCCTTATGAAGACATGCTATTCAATAAGCAGCTATATCAAAATCGGTTCTGTGCATTGCAACAAAAATCCGGAGTTGAATATAGGCAACATTGTCTTGGCGACTCTTGCAATAATTTTGCCTTAACTCAATTTGCCAAGCTAAAAATAAATTCCGTGATAGACCGGAAAAAATTATGGCAAAAAGATTTTTCAACTCATGTTCCTTTGATAAGTTGCATAATGCCGACAACAAAGAGACCAGAGTTTTTTCGACAGGCTATCAAATTTTTTGAACAGCAAGATTACCCGAAAAAGGAACTAATTGTTGTATACAATCAGGATTCTGACATTCCTGAAAGCACAGTGTTACCTTCGAATGTAAGCTTGATAAAATCTCATGCAATAAGTATCGGAGAAAAAAGAAATGAAGGTTGTGATAATGCAAATGGAAGTATAGTAGCCCAGTGGGATGATGACGATATTTACGCCTATAACAGGCTTTCTTGCCAGGTGTCTCCTATATTAGAAGGAGAATGTGAAATTACCGGTCTTAATAATTTTACATTTTATGAAATCGCTACGAATAAATATTGGATTTGTTCAGAAGAATTATTCAAAACTCTTTTCGTCGAAAATGTTGCCAGCGGAACACTTGTTTTTTTAAAAAGTATATGGCAAAATTACGCCGTTTATCCATCAATTTCGTTAAGAGAAGATTCTGAATTCTTAGTTGCTGCGATCAAAAAGGCAGCCCGCCTTAAAAGAATTAATGGTAAAAATCTTTTCAGTTATTGCCGTCATTCTCATAATACCTGGCGATTCAATGCCGGTGCACATGTAAACAAGAACGAATGGACAGTATATTCATCCGAACCAGTGGCAGTTCTTGAGATGAAACATAGATTTTGTTGAAATAAAAAATAGTAAGTAATGAGTTCTCTTACAGTCGACCCTTTTGTTTTGGTAGACAATCTATCGATGAATGATTTGCAGTTATCTGAAATAGAATCAGGTTATAAATTAGAACTGTCTCTAATAGAGCCGCAAAAGATAATAAAATGTTTTTCCGACTATTTTAGGCTTAACGCCCAATTGATTCCAAAAATAATACATCAGGTATGGATAGGACCTTACAACCCACCCTGGAAATGGATAAACAGCTTTAAAATAAATTTTAAGAATCAATTTCCTGATTGGGATTATAAATTATGGCGGGAAGAAGATATCTCCCATTTAAAAATGACAAATCAGAAGCTATATCAACAAGAGGGTGTTTTTGCTGGCAAAACAGATATTTTGCGCTACGAGTTACTATACCAGTTTGGTGGAATGTATATAGACGCGGATTCGGAGTGGTTAAATAACAAACCGCTTAGCGAACTCATACTCCAAACGAATGAATTAGGAGTTTTTGCAGGTCAGGAGGACGAAGTTATGCTTGCTGCTGGGGTTATCGGATCATCAAAAAAAAATCCAATTATTTACCTGCTAATAAAGCTCCTTACACTTACTTTCTTTAAGACAAGGATTGAAAAACAATATCCTACTTGGATCGCATTGGGACCACGCTTCTTTTCCGAAGTGATTAAATATTTCGAAATCACCAAATTTCCGAAACACTTTTTTTACCCAGTTTCGTGGCGGCAGAATAATCTTTTAGTTGACACCTCACAATTTCCCGAAAGTTATATGATGCAGTATGGATATACTTCAAATGATTTGCATAAATATTTGTAATTGGACATATGAAATTCTATATATCGCAAATCTTCAACTTTGTATTTACCTATTGTTATGGTTCTAATAAATTCTTAATTCTTTTTGTTACTCCATTTTTTAACCAAGGAAAATATGCATCCCTTTTTACTCAGATTGAAACACTTTTTCTTCAGACTCCTTACAAATTCCCTCCTAATACTTTCTTTTTCAAGACTGCTTTTTAGTTCATTGAACTATGTGGTTTTTTATTCAAACACCAATCCATATCTAATTGGATTCTTTTCACATAAGGGCTACTCAGATTTTCATTTTCAACAAATTTATTTTTCAAAAAAATGCTATTAGGTTTCGTGTAAATAGAGCTTGCCCTTTATTGGAATTCCGGTTTTATGTCCTTCTCCATCATCCATCCGATTAGTCAATCCTTTATTCTTGTAATGGCTTGAATTTTTTTACCTCTGTGGGTAGTAAGATTATTTAATTTTACCATTGCATTCAGAGCTGACAGGGAAGTAAATTTGTATTGCAAATTACTTTCATCAATACATTTGAGATTGACGTTTCGCTTTTGTTTTGCAGCACCTACTTGTTTAGGCGTTTACAGGATGAAGATTCAAAATATTTGTTTGTTTACTGCTTTCAGCTTTTACCAAACCATTCCATTTCAATTTGCCTTCTCGCTTTTCCTGACTGGTTTTTCCCAGGTTATGCATTGAGATTCTGTTGCGATCGTTTTTCATATTTGTGGTTATAATATGAATGTTGGAATGGTCCGCATCACCATGTCAATAAATAATAAAAGGCTGATTACAAAAGCCAATTCTTTGCATCGATTCCTTAGGATTGTTTCTAATTTTTGAGTATTTATATTGTCTGTGCTTTTTGAATGCTTTTGCTTGTTTTTATTCTTGCAACCATTTATCAAAAATTTGCTTGATTTTCTCATTTATTTCACTTACTTTTTTATAAGAATTTCCTTGTTTTTTTTATTCAAATTGTCCAGAGCTTATCTAAGAAATTTCATCGAAAGTGTGTCGTCTTTTAACTGTCGCTTGAAATTTTTTCCGATGGGATTTAATTCACTTCTGAGCGAAATCATTTCAGAAATAAAGTCGTCAAGAAACTTGCTTTGGTATAATTGGGTTTACCCAGAAGTATGGATCTTATATACTCGCTTATTTTTCTCTTGGTGGATTTTGAAAAACCATTCTTAATTTTCTTGTACTCAGCTTCTGATACTCTTAAATGAAGCCATTTATTTCGCAGATTTTTTTGTTCATTCATCACTTTTACATTTAAGTTATGTCTACAATGTTTTTTTATTTCTAATCCCCCGCGACTCCGGAGCAAAGGGGATCAAATTCCGGTTGTGATACAACAGTACATCTTGCCGGGTGCGAATTAAGGCACCCTTAGTTCCGCTTTAACAAACCTGTAATTTCTACTTTTTTCATAATTTGATAATCTTTATTATATGTTTATAGTTTTGCTCAAGCTTCTCTTCATCACCCAATCATTTAAATCTTTGTAGTTTTTATAAAGCCAACTTTCATCCTGATATTTTCCATTTAAACTTTTGGCATAAGAATCCGCTTTGATTCATGCTTTGTCATTGTCCAGGTACAAAAGAATAGCATCGTATTGCTCTAAAAAAGAGTCTTGATTTTTAAAAGAAAGAAAGTGAATTGAGCATACAAAAACTATAGCCTTTTACGTCTTTATTTTGAAGCAAACCGATGAAAGAAAGAAAATCAAAAAAGCCTTCGAAAACTGCTACTTTTTTACCTTTGATTTTGAATATGGGAATATCCTTCGGGCTGTTACTTCCCTTAAAAAATTCGCTGTGTCATTCATAACATCGCAAATCGTTTCTAAAACCCAATGCATTTTTATCGGTTCTTCTTCCTAATTCCCTTTCGATGAATTAAATTTGTTTGCTAATGAAATAAAAATCGTCTTTTCTAACATTCATTTTCCAGTATTTTCAATTACACTTCAAATTGCACTGTGAAATAAGAAGGCATCCTTTTCAAATTCTGAAGAGCATAAAACAGCTCTTATTTAAAAGCAAAAAAAAGTTTTGTGAAGTGAAAATTATTTGTAAATCCTAAACAATTTTTTATGGAGAAATCACTAAAATTTACGAAGCGCTTTTTAGCATTCCTTCCAAAATAAAAGTAACGGGAAATGTTGTCGAATTCAGCCCGGTAATTTTTTAAAATCGTTCCGGAAAAGAAACTATTTTTAAAAGAAAAAGGAAAAAAAGAAAGCATTTTATTAGCGGGCGTAGTAAGGCCAAAAGGAAACGGAATAAAGGATGGCAATATGGAGAGGCTGTGTTTATGCCGTAAGC
This sequence comes from Ginsengibacter sp., assembly GCA_051954975.1. GTDB lineage: Bacteria > Bacteroidota > Bacteroidia > Chitinophagales > Chitinophagaceae > Ginsengibacter. The sequence continues at coordinate 58,017 of JBQCHE010000016.1, forward strand.
TTTTGGCAGTTTTAAGGTAACAAAAAAATATACGCCTGTAACTTTGCTTTCACTTTTCTACTTTTTCTAAAAATGATTAATAGTATGGCGTTTAATAAAGCATGGAATTTTAAGAACAATCTTTTAAAATAATAATAAATAAATTGAAGCTTTTTTATGTAGATTAAAACATCATTGACAGAATTGAAAACCACAACAGGTTCTGAAAAATGCAATACGAAATACTGATAATCCTTTTTCATTAGAATTGGAGCAAATGGCAGATTGATTAAATAAAACAATAAGCTATTTCGAAATAAATGAAGGTTATTAAGCATTCTAAATCCTCTATTAAATTATTGAGATAAAAAATTAATTTTTATTAGAAATTGGAGGTTATCCGATCTTTCCCATGGGTGTTAAGGTTAATTTCTAAAAACTCTCATTTCACTTCTCTCCTTCCATAATTCTTTAATTTTTTGTGCAGCCTCCTCCGGTGTTACTCTGATATATTTATAAAAGTCTTTTTCATTTTTGTGTCCGCTGATTTTCATAATTAATTTTACCGGGATTCCTGCTAGAAACTCATTAGTGCAAAATGAACGACGTGCAGTATGGGAAGTAATCCACTCGTATTTTTGTTTTCTAACTTCAATATTCTTATTCCCTTTTTTATAAGAAAATGTGATCCACTGGTTAAGGCCTGCTAATTTTCCAACCGTTTTAATGTGGCGGTTGAATTCAGGATTGGTAAGTTTCGGTAATTCTTTCCGAAACTGTTCTATAAATAATTTTTTTGCTTCTTCGCGTAGTGGAATAACTACCCAATGATCTGATTTTTCTTGTTTTTTATAAAGCATATCAAGATGTAAATCTTCAAGCCGTAGGGTTGAAAAATCAGAAAAGCGTAGCCCTGTTAAGCAGGCTAGTACAAAATAGTTTCTATATTTTTCCAGGTACTTAACATCAGTTAAGTCAGTCTTATAAATTTTCTTAATTTCTTCAAAAGTGAGATAGATTGCGTCTGCTTCTTCTTCTGGGATATTAAATTCGCTTAGATCTATTGGAGTAATTATTTTTCGTTTTATTCTATCACGAACAAAAATCCTAAGCTGTTTTATGGTTTTGCCAATTGAATTTACCTTCAAACCTTTAATGACCGTTTTCCTTCTTTTGTGCACATATTCAAAAGTGAGAAAGTTTACGAATCCATCATAAAATTCAAAGTCCAGGCTCTCAAAAGTTATCTTTTTCCTTCGGTATATTTCATAAGCTAATAATTGCTCCTTCATACAATTATAGACACAAATCGTTGCCTTACTTACTTTTTTTTCTTTGGATTTTATATATGCATCTATTTGAAAGTAAATATTTGTATTTGGTTTCTTTGTGCTAGCCTTAAGAATAATTGCGGTGCCATTTCTTTGAAGATTATTGAAGTCAAAATCCGGTTTGAAGGTTGATTTTACAAACTTACCTCGGTCTTCTATTTTTGTTTCAATAGCAAAATAAATTAGATCTTCAGCTAGTCTCATCATTCGATTTAGCGCTGAATTTAAAAGGTGAAAATCTCCATATATTTGGGGAAGGTCATTAGAGATACATAATCTTTTTTTATTCCAATGTGCAGGAGGAATGGCAATTTCAGTGTTTAAAAGAGTGCGTTTTTCTGCACTGTAACAATATTGAATATAAATCACACTTGTTCCATCCCTGCGCATGTCTTTTTGCTCACAAATAGGTTTGATAGGTAGTAACATAACTTCCTCGATTTTTTACTCGATTAAGAATATGTCATCCTTTGTAAAGGTAGGTTTAAGAAAAAGTCAGGTGGTGTTAGAAAAAATTGAAAATCAAGGCATAATAATAAAGCGGTGTAAAATAAAATAAGGATTACAAAATTGTAATCCTTATTTAAGCGGACCGGACGGGACTCGAACCCGCGACCTCCGCCGTGACAGGGCGGCATTCTAACCAACTGAACTACCGATCCAAAATAGTTAATTTGGGAGCGCGAAGATAATAAAATTTATACTCTGCCAAACCGCGCTTCCAGATTTTTTCAAAATTTTCTTTGGATGTTACTGGTACGAGATAAAATTTCAATATTTGTTCGTTTACTATCTACAATATCCGGCATTCTTCCCAATATTAAATGCTTCGGCACTTTTATTGCTTTTTGAATTCCGAAAAAATGCAGCGATGAACAGAATATTTGCAGTTGGCGATATCCACGGTTGCAGAAAAACATTTGAGAAATTGCTTATAGAAAAAATTCAACTTCGAAAAGAAGATCTTATTTATTGCATAGGCGATTATATCGATCGGGGCGACGATAGTAAAGGTGTAATTGATTTTATTATTCAACTCAGAAATCAAGGCTTTTCTGTTTTTACTTTAAGGGGCAATCATGAACAAATGATGATTGATGCAATGAACGATAAACGAGCGCTTAAGCTTTGGTTTGACAATGGCGGCAAAAGCACTTTAAAAAGTTTTGGTATTAAATCGCCGGATAATCTGCCGGAAGAATATGTTTCTTTTTTGAAGGAAACAAAATTTTACCTGGAAAAAGGTAATTTTATTTTTGCCCATGCAGGATTAAATTTTGAAAATGACAATCTTTTTGAAGATAAAGAATCAATGCTTTGGGAAAGAAATTTCAATCCCCGTCAACCTGCTCTTCGCGACCGTTATTTAATTCATGGGCACACGCCGATTCCACTGGCTTTTATCCTGCAACAAAAAGGGAATTGTATCAATATCGATGGTGGTTGTGTTTATGTAAATCGTCCTAATTTTGGTAACCTGGTTGCCATTAAGTTGCCTGAAATGGAATATCTTGTAGAAGAGAATTGCGAGTGAAAAACTGATAACTATTATGCCTACACGAAAATTGAAACGCTATGATACCTTTTTTTAAAGTTTTATTAATAATTTCTCTTATGGCTACATCAGACGCTAAAATCGATACAGTCAGTGGTAATCAAAAAGCAAGCCCGGTGGTAGCAGATGGCGCCACCTTGCAACTTGTATCTGACAAGTTTAAATTTGCCGAAGGCCCCGCTACCGACAAGAAAGGCAATGTATTTTTTACCGATCAGCCTAACAATAAGATATGGGAATATGATACCAGAGGCAAACTTTCTGTTTTCATGGAGGATGCCGGAAGATCAAACGGAATGGATTTTGACAATGATGGTAACCTGATTTCTTGTGCGGATGAAAATATGCAATTATGGTCTATTGATCCAAAGAAGAAAATAACTGTGTTAGTCAAAGATTATAATGGAAAACTTTTAAACGGCCCCAACGATGTTTTTGTGACCAGCGAGGGCAAAATTTATTTTACGGATCCCTATTACCAACGCGATTATTGGAAAAGAAAATCCTCTGACCTCGATGGACAAAAGGTATATTATCTCAAAGGAAAAGATAACCCCGTGGTGGTGTGCGATAATATGAAAAAGCCCAATGGGATTGTAGGTACGCCGGATGGAAAATATTTATACGTTGCCGATATAGAAGGAAATAAAACTTACAGATTCAGGATTGAGGACGATGGAAACCTGACAGACCAGGTTTTATTCATAAACCAGGGTTCTGATGGAATGACGATGGACAACAAAGGTAATGTATATCTCACCGGTAAGGGTGTTACGGTTTATGATAAAGAAGGAAATAAAATTGAACATATCGATGTGCCTGCAAACTGGACGGGGAATGTCACTTTTGGTGGAAAGGATAAAGACATTTTATTCATCACCGCGTCGGAAAAAGCATATACGCTTAAAATGAAAGTAAAAGGAAACAAATGATAAATGATGTGTTTCTTACCATGCAAATCGGCCAAAAATCGAATCCAGTTTTTTGCATTAATGCGCATTTGTATGGATAGTGTTGTTGATTAAATAAAGGTCAAACCATGCGCTGGCAAGGTTAGCAATTTCATTTAATGCAGCCGGTTCTTCAAGCGAACCAGAGTCGCTATTTACAATTTCTATTTTTTTATCGCAAGATAAAATCATGTAGGCGTTTTTATCACTTCTAATCACATCATTATCTAATGAAGCTCCGATAAGCAACGTAGGCGCGGTCACTTTATCTAAATTTAAGGCAAGATTTGTTTGGCCGCCCTGGCTTACGATGGCCTTGATGGTGTCGCCAAGAAATACCGATGCTTCCAGAGCAGCGGCAGCTCCGGAACCTATTCCAAAATAACCGATAGGCATGTCGTCAAATGCGAATTGCTCTAATACTTTTTGTGTTACCCTGATAAGCCTCGTTTTCAGCAATTCAATATTGGTTGTATGAAGCGCTTCTTCTCCTTCTTCTTCAGTAAGCAGATCTACAATTAATGTACTGATGTGATTTTGATTAAGAACATCGGTTACGAAATTATTTTTTGCACTTGAATGGTTACTGCCAATGCTATGCACGAATATTACAAATGCCTGTGCATCTTCAGCATGCGCTAAATTACCTGCAACTGATACATCAGTAAGGTCCAGCTTTATTTCACTTTTGATCATGGTTTACGGATTTAAATAAGTAATATTTTTTTTCAAAAGGTCATTAATTTTTCAGTCACAATTTTTATGCCCCAAACCAAACCGGCTTCAGAAATGTGCAGTGAAATAAAGTATATTTTATATAAATCAGTATCCGTTAAAATTGTAATCTTACATTACATTTGCCGTTAAATTTTTTGAAGCCGTGAAAAAAATTATCTCTGAATCAACTGCTGCAAACTCTTTATTAGTGGTACTTTCGGCGATTGTTATATTTCATTTTCTGGTAATTGTTCATATAATTCCTTATCAGATAGTTTGGGGCGGAAGAATGCAAAACCGAAATCAAATTATTAACCTTGAGTTAATTTCTATTATCATTAACCTTATTATGATGGTTGTTATTTTAGTTAAAACGGGCATCATCAGTTTTTCGACAAGTGGGCGATGGATGCGGTTATTATTTTGGATGATGTTTGCTTTCTTTTTGCTGAATACATTGGGTAATCTTGTTTCACTTAATCAGGTTGAAAAATTCATTTTTACACCGATTACTTTATTTCTTTCTTTTTGCTCACTGAGGCTTGCTTTGACAAAATGAATATTATTAAATACTGATGAAATAAAAATCATGCTTAATTGTTTGTTTACTGTGTTGGCGTAAATTGCGCGCTTCAAATAGTACAGTTTTAATTGAATCGTTTGACATATACAGAATCCATTCATTATTTATATAATAAGCTTCCCGTATTCAGCAGAAACGGAGCAAAAGCTTATAAGGCTGATTTAAAAAATACAATTGACCTGTGTAATTTTTTGGGCAATCCTGAAAATAAAATTAAGACCATTCATATTGCAGGTACCAATGGCAAAGGATCGGTAAGTCATATGCTTGCTGCGATTTTGCAGTCAAACGGGTATAAAACCGGATTGTATACATCGCCTCATCTAAAAGATTTCAGGGAAAGAATAAAAATAAATGGAGAGCTTATAGACCAGGAATTCGTGGTAAATTTTGTTATGAAAACAAGGCGCATTGCCGATGAAATAAAGCCTTCGTTTTTTGAACTGACTTTTGCCATGGCGCTCGATTATTTTGCAGCAAAAAACGTAGATGTGGCCGTAATTGAAACCGGCCTTGGTGGCAGATTGGATAGTACCAATGTCATCTCACCGCTTTTATCAATAATCACCAATATAAGTTTTGACCACATGGATATCCTTGGTGATTCGCTTCAAAAAATTGCTTTTGAAAAAGCGGGTATCATTAAAGAAAACGTTCCTGTCGTCATCGGAGAAACGAATGCAGAAACCAGGCCTGTGTTTGAAAAAAAAGCCTCAGAAATGAGTGCGCCCGTTTTATTTGCTGATAAAAAGTATAAAATTTTGTCATCCGATTATACCGCGGAATTCCTGAAATTATGTATCCATGATAATGAAAAGAATCATGATCAAAATTTGCGCCTTGACCTGAATGGATTATACCAGGAAAAAAATATTTTGACGGTATTGGCGGCTATTGGTATTTTAAAAAATAATTTTCAGTTAACAACCGAAAAAATTATTACCGCACTCGCAGAAGTAAAAAAGCTTACTGGCCTTTTTGGCCGCTGGCAAATTATTCATGAAAATCCAACGGTAGTGTTGGATGTAGCGCACAATGAAGATGGGATAAAGCAGCTGCTGCATCATCTTCAAAAATTAAATTATCAATCATTGCATATCGTCTTTGGAATGGTAAAAGATAAAGACATCACAAAAGTGCTTTGCCAATTTCCGCGTGAGGCTACTTTCTATTTTACCAAAGCCCATAATCCGCGCGCATTGCCTGAGGACCAATTGCAGCAGATGGCCAAGGAGTTTCAATTAGAAGGTGAAAAATTTGACAATGTAAATGAAGCGTTGAAAGCAGCGTTAGATCACGCTTCTGCTCGTGATATTATTGTGGTTTGCGGAAGTGTTTTTGTAATTGCTGAGGTAGAAAGCCTTTAAAGATCATAGAGCAACAATAATTTTAAAGTTCTCCCAGCGCTCTTAATGCATAGAAAATGCAATTATTATGAGTGGCCTGCACTATTTTATTTTCAAGAAATAAGTTTTTTAATTCTGCAACAGAAATTTTTTCTATTTGCAAATCTTCATGATCGTCCAGTTGTTGCGCACCCGTTTTTTTGCCGCCTTGTGCAAGAAAAAAATCTGTGTAGTTATTGAGTACTCCGGGGTTTGCTGCAATTTTACCTACATAGGTGAAAGAAGTAAATTCATATCCGGTTTCTTCCTTCAATTCACGCCGCATCGCTTCTTCAGCGGTTTCTCCTTTGTCAATAAATCCACCGGGAATTTCAAGAAGCACTTCTTCCAGGGGATGCCTGTATTGCTTTATCATTAATACATCGCCTTTTTCTGTGAGCGCTACGCCACAAACGGTTCGGGGCAATTCCACCACAAAATACTCTGGAACAATTTTTCCATCCGGCATCACGCATTTATCTTTTCGCGCGGTAAAATATTTATGCCTGCTGATATATTCTGAGGATACTATTTTCCATTTCATAAGTAAAACCGATTTTTAATTCCAATGCATTCTTTTTCTTAGTTCTGTAATTTGGGCTACATGGTGGCGGCTGTGCCATGCATAAGATTTCAAAAGTTCCCAAAGGGTGAATGCTGTTTTTCGTTCCGGATGATAAATAGTTCGCTGCCATTCATTTTCACTCATACGATCCATAAGCTCGTACCAACGCGCATGCAGTGCAAACAAAAGTGTTACTGAAAGATTTACCGGCAATTTTGAATCGGGGAGCAGCGCCCATGCATCCTGATCATAAGGTTTAATGGTTGGATTGTCTTCAGTTAAAGCCAGCTTAAACCGAATGTAAGCGTTGATGTGGCTGTCTGCTACATGGTGAACCAGTTGCTGAATCGTCCATCCGCCGGGCCTGTAAGTCGTTTCAAATTGTGCCGCATCCAAATCCTGAATAGCAAATTCCAAAGAGGTGGGAAGCATTTTGATGTCTATCATCAGTGAAGATTTTAATTCTTCATTGAATTTTTCTGGAAATTCATTTTGCTCTGTTTCTTTCCCAATCGGATACCGGAATATTTCATCCTGCTGCATAAAGAAATTATTTATTTACAATGTCTAACAATTCTATAGTGAAGATCAAAGTAGAACCGCCAGGTATCGCGCCGCCAGCGCCCCTGTCGCCATAAGCAAGATCAGAAGGGATATATAATTTCCATGTGCTTCCTACGGGCATCATCTGCAATGCTTCTGTCCAGCCGCGGATAACGCCAGACACAGGAATCGTTAACGGCTCTCCTCTTTTATAAGAATTGTCAAATTCATACCCGTCAATGAGGGTACCAATATAATTGGCTTTCACTGTATCTGTAGCTTTCGGGATTGGTCCCGTGCCCTTGGTTACAATTTCATATTGCATTCCATCGGGCAACGTAACAACACCGGCGCGCTTTTTATTTTCTTCCAAAAATTTCTGTCCTTTTTCTTTAACGACACTTATTTTTTTGGTCATAAATTCCTGTAGTTTTTGTTGTATGTTCATATTGCATTCATCTTCAGAAATGGCTAATGGCTTATTGTTTAAAACATCGTTAAATGCTTTTTTAACGTAATCAGTGTTTAATTTTTCAACGCCCTGCGTTTTATAATATTCTGCTACCTGTACGCCGATTGCATAGCTCAGGCTGTCAATTCCGGTCATCGCAGCAGGCTTATGCGCAGGTGAAGCACTTTGCTTTTGAGGACTTTTATTTTGTGCAAAAAGGGCAGAGCAAGGCAATAATAAAAGAAAAAAAACAGCTTTCATATAATGTGGTTTTTTGGCCGGGTTATTTCTGTAAAACAGTGCGCAAATATAGCTTAATCCTCCCTGAAATCTTTACCTGTAAGGTTAATAAAAACATCTTCCAGGTTGGCTGCTTTGGTTTCTTTCGGCCGTTCAAATCCTGAAGCCACCAATTCATCGATTAACTTATCCGGACTCTCTATCGCTATTATTTTTCCTTCATCCATAATGGCAACGCGATCGCATAAAACTTCCGCTTCATCCATGTAATGGGTGGTGATGATAATGGTAGTTCCGCCCTTTCTTATTTTTTCTATCAGCTCCCACAGGTTTCTGCGGGCTTGCGGATCCAGGCCTGTCGTGGGTTCATCCAAAAAAATTATTTTTGGCTGATTAATTAAGGTAGTGGCTATGGAAAAACGTTGCTTTTGCCCGCCACTCATTTCTTTGTATTTGTTTTTAGCCTTATCTTTTAAATTGACCATTTCGAGCAGCTTTCCCGGATCGGTTTTGGTATTATACAAGCCGCAAAACAAATCAATTAGTTCAAGAAGATTAAGACCCGGGTAAAAGCCTGAAGTTTGCAACTGCACTCCGATAATTTTTTTTATACGCGCAGCATCTACATCAAGGTCTAAACCGTCAACAATAATTTTTCCTGAAGATTTATCCCTAAGCGTTTCAATAATCTCAAGGGTCGTAGATTTGCCGGCCCCATTGGGCCCAAGCAAGCCAAAAATTTCGCCTTCAAACACATCAAATGATATTCCTTTTACAGCTTCAAATTTTCCATAATTTTTTTTGAGATCTTTTACGGAGATAATTGGTTTCATTTAAAATATTTAACGCAGTTTGATTGAATGCAAACAAAAGTAGTGCAATTAATTTTTTGCTGCGGAACCTATGCGAAGCTTCCGTTTTTAGCTCATATAAAAATGTTGTACTTGTTTCAGTAAAAGCATAAATAATTTCATTTTTTATTTTAGGTGGCTGCAAAAACCTGCATTCGGCTGTAGTAATAATGCTGGTAGAAAAGCACGGAGAAATACGATTTGCACAGTAAATTCTATGGATAACAAAAAGGGCGTCTCTACTCTTGCACAGCCATATTTATGTTGGTATCTTTGTTCCAGAAGTTGATTGATGTTTATGAACATTAATCAAATCCAAATCCGATGAAAAATTGATTTCCTTAGTCCGGGAAAAACCAACGAATCCGATATCAGTCAACTTCTAATTTTATTAAGAGTTATATCTGTGAAAAATAATTATCCCAATGAAAACTAAGCCGTAAGGCTTGCCCAAATTTCTTCCTGCAAAAAATAACCCCCAGGAATAAATTAATAAAAGGCTTCTTCACTCGTTTTGAAGAAGCCTTTTTTATTTCATTTCCATCGAAAAAAATACAATAGGCAAAAATTACGTCACCAGATTTTAACCCTGAGGCTGTCAGGAATATACATTGAGTCTTTGACAGTTACGTTGTAGGTTTTATAAAATTCGTCTATATCGCTGAAAGGCCCGTTGACTCTGTATTTAGCCGGAGCATGAACGTCGGTCATAATTCGGTTTCTTAATAATTCGGGCCGGATTTCGTAAAGCCAGCTTAAGGCATAACCCATAAAAAATCGTTGCATGGGCGTAAAACCATTAATGATTTCATTTTTCTTGTAGGCTTCAGAATTTTTAAAAGCATCAATTCCGATTTCTAATCCGCCCAGGTCAGCAATATTTTCTCCTTGCGTAGCCCTGCCGTTGACGTGGTAACCTGGCAAGGGTTCATACTTATTAAACTGGTTGATAATTACCTGGGCCCTTTTTGCAAATTCAGCAGAATCTTTTTTTGTCCACCAGTTATGCAAGTTTCCCTGCGCATCAAAAAGTCTTCCCTGGTCATCAAAGCCGTGGGTGATTTCATGGCCAATATAGCTTGCGCCTACGTAGCCATACATGGTGGCCTCGTCAAGATCTTTATCGGCATATCCCGGAACAATAAAAGCAGCGGCGGGAAAAACTATCTCATTATTTGCGGGATTATAATACGCATTATAAGTCTGTGGATACATCACCCATTCTTCTCTGTCGACGGGTTTGCCCAGTTTATGTATTTCAAAATTGTACCACCAGATATTCGCGTTGATAACATTTTGGAGATAGCTTTTATTACTAATCTGCATCTGCGAAAAATCTTTCCACTTATCAGGATAGCCAATTTTTTTGTGAATGGCTTCCAGTTTGGCAATGGCTTTTTGTTTGGTGCTGTCGCTCATCCAGTCTAATTTTTCAATCCTTCTTTTATAAGCCTCCCTGATTTCCTCCAGCATTTTTTCATATCGCTTTTTAGCGGTAGAATCGAAATATTTTTTTACATACAACTGGCCAACTAATTCTCCCATGGCGTCTTCTTCTGATTGAACCACGCGTTTCCAGCGAGGCTTTCTTTCCTTCGCTCCGCTGAATAGCTGTTTGAATTTAAATGATTCAACACCATATTTTTCCGGCAAGGCATTGGAAAAAGAGTTAATTAACCGATATGTCAAATAATTTTTAAGATCGCTGATGGAAGTGGTCTTTAAATTTGCATCCAGTGCTTTAAAAAATTCAGGCTGACCAACAATTACCGAGTCAATATTAGCTACCCCAAGATCTTTTAAAAATTTTTGCCAGTCTATTTCAGACGATAATTTTTTTAAATCCGTGATAGCCATTTTATGATAATTTGCATAGCGGTCGCGCAAATCGGCTAACTTTCTTGAATTTTTTGCGAGCTGAGTTTCAAAGCGTAAAATATTACCTGCGGCTTTCGCGGCGCTTGCAGAATCCTGTCCCTGGAAAGCCAGAATAGTAGCTATATGTTGCACATATCCCTTCCTGATGTTTGCCGTGGACGAATCAGTATTAAAATAATAATCGCGTTCGGGCAAGCCGAGGCCACCCTGGGACAATTTAAGCGCCATCACATCACTTTGCTTATCATCCTGTTCTACGAAGGTATTGAACAAAGCATCTACACCAATCCTATTTAATGCTGCGACGGTATTGATAAAAGAAGAAATATTACTGATTGAATCTACCTTTTTTAAATAAGGATTTAAGTATTCGGTCCGCTGTTTCTCAACTGTTGCAGAATCCATCGCGGTACTCCAGAAGTCGCCAATCTTTTGTGCAGGAGAGCCTTTGGCAGCCTTCTGTTTTGCGGCTTCTTCAGAAATGTTGCGTATTCTTTGCTGGTTTTCATTGTTAACTACATAGCCAATTCCCCACGAGCTTTCTTCTTTTGGTATCGGATTATCTTTTATCCATTTGCCGTTTGCGTATTGAAAGAAATCATTTCCGGGATTTATTATAGTATCGATATTCGCTGCAAATGGGAGTTTGGTTTCGGTGCCTTTTGATTTGCATGAAAAAATAACGAGGCTGGCTACGCAGCAATGAAGCAGGTATTTCATTTATGGTTTAATGGTTTAAAATGTGACAAAAGATAATGAGATAGAAAAAGCAATAGAGTTAAAAAAATAAAAATACAATTAAAAGGTATCTTTTTTCCTGGCTTCCCTTTGTGATAAAAACAAACCTATCATCACTAAGATTACGCCAACTACTGTGTACATGCTAATAACGTCATGGAGAATTATGGCCGCTATGGCGAACCCGAAGCCAGGACAAAGGAACAACCACAAGCCTGCCTTTACGGCATTCTTTTTTAAAAGCCAAAGCCATAGCTGTATCGCGAAAATGGAAACAAAAATAGCTAACCATAATGTACCGCCCCAAAATTGAACATCAAAGTGATTTTGGGAACCGTGATATTCAAAAATGGTGAATGGCAAAAGCAACAACCCGCCCAGCATCGTTTGCCAGCCATTAATCGTAACAATGCTGAGGTTGTTCCATTTTTTTGCAGAAAAATAAATCGCTCCGGCTGAATAAGAAATCATGCTGAATAATAATAAAAGTAAGCCGCTGGCAGTCATGGAAGCATCTTTCAGCAATGGCCAGGAGGCAATGAAAACGCCTGCCGTTCCTAACAATAAAGCAACAAATATTTCAGATTTTAATTTTTTCTTTAAAAAAAACAGGGACGAAAAGCTGATGAATAAAGGATTGGTGGCTATGGCCAGGGCGCCTACTCCGGCGGTTACATGTTGCATCGCAATTACATAGCAGCCGAGATAGATCGTGATATTCAACAGGCCATAAATCAGAATCTGTCCCCATTCCTTTTTGGCCGGTAAATTTTGTCTTAAAAATACATGGGCAAAAACCAGCATGATGATTCCCGCTACGGCAAATCTAACCTGTGCTATTACCAGCGGCTGAGAAGAATTCAATGCAATTTTGGTAGCTGTGGAGGCAGAGGCCCATAGAAATGCAAAAACAATTCCTGCAATAATCCACTTATATTCCTGCTTGATGGTAAAGTTTTGTTTTTTAAGATAAAATGGTGTGGGCTATGAATACTCCGTTGATTTTTCTTTTTTAGTAAAATAAATTATACCAACGATTCCTGCAATCACAAGCGCTGAAGAAATTAGCTCTGCCTGGGTGGGGTGAAATCCAAAAATAGAATACCGCGTATCGACCCTTATTTTTTCAATAAAAAATCTTTCAACTCCATTCATGATAAGATAAATACAAAATAAAACTCCGGGTATTTTTATGTTTTTTCTTATGCCCCACAAGATGAAGAATAAAATGAAGCACGTGATGATTTCATACAAAGGCGTAGGAAAAACCGGCAATGGTAAAGCCCTGCAATATTTGCCTTCGCAATCGGGAATAAGAATGCCGTCTTCATTTACATTGTGAGGAAAAGTAAAAGCGAAAAACCAGTCTGGCAGCCAATTTGGTCCTTTAAAACTTTCGTGAGGCACCTTATCCAGGGACGGTGCAATCCGGTCTGTTACCATCGTGGTTTTTCCATCCGGATCTGTAACTGTACCCGACAAAAAATAAGTGGAATATTTCTGCAGATTTTGCCTGAATTCACCGGAATCAGCGGGGGCTACATGCCCCGGCGTATCAGAAATGTAAGCGCTGTTATAAACACCCCAATCACCATCGCCTGCCGTCATACATCCCATGCGGCCAATTGCGTAAGCAATCATTAAAGCAGGCGCTGCGGCATCTATTAAATGAAGCAAACTAATGCCTTTCTTTTTTGCATAAATAAGAATAGCAATGGCGGCCACAATGAGCCCACCATAAAAGGTAAGGCCGCTTGGCGCAATTAAATTAGCAATCGGGTCAGCGATAAATCTGTCCCAGTTTTCGAGGTTGTCAAATATTTTGGCACCGATAATTCCAAACACCAAAGCAAATATTACAATATCGCCAACCCTGTCGTGGGGCCAGATTCTAATCGTTCTTCTTTCAGGTTTGGCGAGCTTCTGTTTGCTTTTTTCTTTATATTTTAAATAGATAAGAACAGCCGCAATTATCAGTCCACCCACCCAGCTTCCTTCAGATGAAAAGATATATTCCTGAAGGTCTATTCCATGCTGTCGGCTGGCCATAAAGGCGCCGATTAGTTTATAGCCGAATATAAAACCGACGAGGCCATTAATAAATAATTCAAGAAAGGAGGCAGGCTTGCCGGTAGTGATGGTTTCTTCGCGGGGCAAAAGAAGCCCTTGTTTTTCTTTTCTTTTTAATTCTTTGGTTAAAAACCAGGCTGCTGCTATAAAGGAGAGTGCTACAAAAATGCCGAATGTGTAAAAGATCTTAAAAGCATTAATTTCCCAACCAAACCAGTCCTTTAAAACAAAATATAAATTTGGATACATGTTTGTCTTTTAGCTTTGGAAAAAATCATTCGCGATCTTTCACAAAAAAAATAAAAATAAAACCTTCACAAAACAGAAGGTTTTATTTTTAAAAAAGTATTAGCAGTAAGCTTCAAAAGCGGCCGAAAGGTTATTTGCAATCATAGAAGCGGTGGCGCCTTCGATATTGTGCCTTTCAAGAAAATGCACCAGCTCTCCATTTTTAAACAAAGCTACAGACGGCGAGGACGGCGGATAAGGCAAAAGATGTTCCCGGACCTTTTTCACTGCGTCAAAATCAAATCCGGCAAAAGAGGTTGCCAGGTAATTTGGCTTTTTGGGGCTCGATTCCAAAGCGAGCAATACTCCTGGCCGGGCGGTGCCTGCAGAGCAGCCACACACCGAATTAATTACAAATAAAGTGGTGCCTTCTTTTTTTAATTGCGCCTCAACCTGTTCGGGGGTAACCAAATCTTCAAACCCATTTTCTGTTAATTCCTCTTTCATGGGAATTACAATTTCCTGTGGATACATACGCGTTAAGTTTTAAATTTTCAGTGTGCAAATTTACAACAGTTTCTCCTTTTAATGTTCATAAGCAGACCATAAATTTTTGAAATAATGTCATGCGAACCAAAGGTTATAAGACATTTTGTCTCAGTAAGTTAGCAATATTTCAGCTAAAATCGGTTGGTATCTAATTTGACTGAGATTGAGCCAAACCTTCAATAACAAAAAACAAAATAGAATTATGACAACCTTACAATTTAACCAGCCGGCATTCAAAACTATTGACAGTTTTCTGAATAGCTTATTGAGCGATGCGCCAGTTACTTCAAACAGTAACTTCAATTTTCCTCCCGTGAACATTATCGAAACCAAGGACAATTATGAATTGGAATTCAATGCTCCGGGCAGAAACAAAGAAGATTTTAAAATTACTGTTGACAAAAATATTCTTACTGTTTCTTATGAAAAGAAAGAAGAGCAAAAAGATGAAAGCAAAAAATTTGTTAAGAAAGAATTCAGCAGCCGCTCTTTCAAAAGGTCTTTTAACCTTGACGAAAAAATAAATGCTGATGCGATCAATGCAAAGTATGAAAACGGAATTTTGACATTAACTCTTCCGATAAAAGAAGAAGTGAAAGTGTTGCCTAAAGAAATTGCCGTTAGCTAATCACGTAATTAGGATTATTATAAAAGCCTTCTCGTGTCCGGGAAGGTTTTTTTTATAGTAAAAGCATAAATTGAATTAAATTTTTTATTCTGAAAACCCAAACTATTTATATCCCAATATTTTCATCATGCTCTGCGCGCTTTGCTGCTTTGCATACAGCCAATCTACCAGCTTGCCATTTTTATCGTAATCGAGCACCACATATTTTGGTGACGGTATCAGGCAATGTTTAATGCCGCCATAGCCGCTTATCTGGTCCTGGTAAGCCCCGGTATGAAAAAAGCCGACATACAACGGTTCACCATCGCCTATTTTAGGTAAAAAAACTTCATTGATATGTTCTTCTGAATCATAATAATCATGGCTGTCGCACGTGATTCCGCCGAGTGTTACTCTCTGGTATTCATTTTCCCATTTATTGATAGGGAGCATTAAAAATTTTTCGCCAATGCCCCACGTGTCGGGCAGGGTGGTGATGAAAGAAGAATCTATCATGTACCAGGTTTCACGGTCGTTTTGCCGTTTTTCGCCTATCACGCTGTAGATATGCGCCATGCTTTCACCAACAGTATAGCTTCCAAATTCCGTAAAAATATTAGGCATGGGCACTTTGCTTTTTTTGCACCCGGCCTTGATATTTCTCACGATTTCGTTTATCATAAATTGATAATCATAATCAAAGCCGAGCGAATGTTTTATCGGGAAGCCGCCGCCAATATTGATTGAATCCAGTTCAGGGCAAATTTTCCTGAGCTGGCAATAAAGATTGATAACTTTATTCAGTTCGCTCCAATAATAAATATCATCCTTGATTCCTTTGTTTAAAAATATATGAAGCATTTTTAATTGAAACCGGTTTTCATAACCTTCAATTTCGTCCACATAAAATTCAAGAATATCTTTTGCGCGTATGCCCAACCGTGAGGTGTAAAAAGGGAACGTCGGTTCTTCTTCGGCGGCAACCCGGATGCCAATATTAAATTGGGTTCTTATCGATTTGCGATATGCTTTTAGTTCTTCTTTATTGTCAAGAACCGGGATTACATTCTTAAACCCGGAATTAATTAACCGGGCTATGCGGCTGGTATAGCTTTTTTGCTTAAACCCGTTGCAAATGATAAAAGTGTCTTTCGTGATTTTTTTTCGTTCGAATAAATTCTGAATAATCTCAATGTCGTACGCATAGCTGGTTTCGAGGTGAATATTATGTTTTAAGGCCTCCTCTACGATAAATGAAAAGTGCGAACTTTTGGTGCAATAGCAATAGTTATATTTTCCCTCATACTTATGTTTTTTGAATGCATTGGCGAACATTTTTTTCGCTTTGTTGATTTGCATTCCGATTTTAGGCAGGTAGGTGAATTTCAGAGGGGTTCCGTATTTATCAATCAGGGCTTTTACATCCACATCATTGTATTCCAGATAGCCATCTTTCAGATCGAAGCCTTCCTGGGGAAAATTAAAGGTTTGATCTACAAGCTCCTTATAGCTGTTATTCATTCAAAATTTTTAAGATTTTAAAAAAAATATGTACAAAAGTAATAGAATGAAATAATTACTCTATAAAAAAACCGTTCCACATTTTACGGAACGGTTGTAAAATAAAAAATTTGAATAAAAGTTATTTTACTGACTGAATCAGGTTTTTAAAACTTTCCGGTTCGTTCATGGCCATGTCAGCAAGTACTTTCCTGTTGAGGCCGATATTTTTTTCATTTAATTTATTAATAAACTGGCTGTAGGTAATTCCTTCAGCTCTTACAGCGGCGTTAATACGGGCTATCCAGAGTGAACGATATTCACGTTTTTTTTGCTTGCGGCCCACATAGCTGTAAGTAAGGCCTTTTTCCATTACGTTTTTAGCAACAGTATAAACGTTTTTCCTTTTTCCGTAATAGCCTTTGGCGGCTTTAAGTATTCTTTTTCTCCGTGCCCTTGATGCTACTGCATTTGATGAACGTGGCATAATATAATATTTTTAATTTTTTGAAATTGTTATCTTAATTTTTCTATGTGAACCATTATTTCATTCTGAGTAATCTCAACACGAAGGGCCTGTTGGCATCGCTTACTATTCCTTTCTTGCGAAGAGCCCGCTTGCGTTTGGTAGATTTTTTGGTAAGAATGTGGCGTTTGAAAGATTTCTGATAAGTAATTTCACCCGTTCCGGTTACTTTGAAGCGCTTCTTGGCGCTGGAGTTGGTTTTAACCTTTGGCATTTTACAATATTTTATTTTTACACCCTCGCCGGCGCCCCGAACAGACGGGAACTTATGGAGCCATGTGGGCAATATGTTTTTAGAAAAAACTCATTCAGCCAAAACATAAAATGCTGAAAGGGTTGCAAAAGTAATAAAATGTTTTGAAAAAAGCCATATAAAGCCTTAAGCCAGGTTGGGAAGGCTTACTTTTACCCGATTTTAATAACTATTTTTCCATCAGTGCTATGTGATTCAATGGCTTTGTGCGCTTCCGCTATTTCTTCGAGGTTAAAAATCTTGTCGATTTTTACTATCAAGTTTTTCTGTTCCATTAACCCGGCAATTGTTTCCATCTGCAGTCCATCAGGATGCATCATAGGCCAAATGAGATCTATATTTCTTTCCCTGGCGAGCCTTATAGCTTCGGGATCATTTTTAGTAGATGAGGGAAGGCAAACTACTTTGCCACCTGTTCTTGTGCAGTGTATGGAGCTGTATAAAACATTGCCTCCCATTGCATCTAAAACCGCATCCCCGTTTTGAAAAGCATTTTCAAACTTTTCTTTTTTATAATCAATGAACTGATCAACGCCAATCTGCTTTAAAAACGCTGCGTTTTTTTCGGAAGCAGTGCCTGCCACAAAGGCTCCGTTTAGTTTGGCAAATTGAACCGCCAGATGCCCGACGCCTCCGGCGGCGGCCTGGATTAAAATTTTTTGTCCATTGGAAATTTTTAAGTGCTCATTAATTGCCTGGTAAGCCGTAAGCCCCGCAAGTGGCACGGCGGCGGCATCTTCAAACGTTACATTCGCAGGCTTTTTTGTTAATAATTTTGGATCAGCTACTGCAAATTCTGCATAGGTTTTTCCCAAACCGGGAAATCCAATACACCCAAAAACTTCATCGCCTTTTTTAAATTGAGAAACATTTTTCCCGACACTTTCAATAATTCCGCTTACATCCCAACCTAATATGGAAGGCAACTTCAGAGTTTTAGACATGCCGCTGGTACCGGCTCTCACCTTCGCGTCAACAGGATTTATTCCCGCAAATTTTATTTTAATCAAAACCTCCTCATCGTTTGGAACGGGTTTTTCCATTGTGACGTTTTGTAATACTTCGGGGGGGCCAAATTCATTGATGATAACGGCTTTCATAATTTATTTTTTTAAATCAATTGCATTCTACACGCTTCTTCGGTCTGATGATCAACCGTAAAGTGGGATTATTGGTGATGAATGACCAAAACCAGCTAAAAGCCAGCTTCACTTTATTCCTGAAACCTACCAGCGGAATAATATGGACAAACAGCCAGATAAGCCATGCAAAAAAGCCGGTGAAAGAAACTTTGGGAAGGTCTGCTACGGCTTCATATTTTGAAATGATGGCCATGCTTCCTTTGTTGTTGTAGACAAAAGGTTTTAGTTCTTTGCCGGATTCCATTCTCCTAAAATTTTCACCCAAGAGAGTGCCTTGCTGAATAGCCACCTGTGCCAGTTGCGGATGACCGTCAGGATAATTCTTATCTGTGGTTTGCAAACAAATATCGCCAATCGCAAATATATTTTTGGATTCCTTTACCTTGTTGTACTCATCCACCAGTATTCTTCTGCCACGCCCCACCTGTGAAGGCAATATTCCCGGCACTTCACGCCCTGTTACACCCGTAGTCCAGATTAACGAATTGGTTGGAATTCTTGTGCCATTGGCCAAAACTACTTCTCCGTTTTCATAATCTTTTACGATGGCGTTCAGCGTGATTTCGACACCTAGACTTTTCAGCACTTTTTCAGATGCTTGTTGGGCGGTGTGGCTCATTGGCCCAAGTAGCGTTGGCGAAGCATCTATCAAATGGATTTTGGAAATGCCCCTATGGATTTCAGGATATTCATTTCTGAGAATGGTTCGGCCCATTTCTGCCAGCATACCCGCGATTTCTACGCCAGACGGCCCTCCACCTGCTATCACAATATTTAACAGCCTTTGTTTTTCCTTCGGGTCTTTGGTGATGGCGGCTTTTTCAAGATTCAGCAACAGGTGATTCCGCATATTGATGGCATCGTCAATTGACTTCATCGGCAGGGCTGAATTTTTTACATTTTGTATCCCAAAAAAATTCGTTTCCGTTCCCACAGCGATTACAAGATAATCATACTCCAGAACGCCATTGGTGGTTTCAATTTTATTTTCTTCCGGTATTACTTTGGTAAGCGCGCCATAATGAAAATGCATATTTCCTTTTCCTTCAATCATCCGGCGGTAAGGGTAGCTGATATTGGAGGGCTCAATAAAAGCGGTGGCAACCTGGTATAACAAAGGAGGGAAGAAATGATAATTATCCGGGTCTACAATGGTCACCTCGAATCGTCGGTCTTTCCACAATTTTTTCATTAGATTAATACCTCCGAAGCCGCCGCCTACCACTATTATTTTTTTCACTTGTTAGTTGTTTATGTGTTTTTTTATGAATCTTTAAAATTAGAAAATGACTAATTCTTGCCGTTACCACATCAGGAACATTTTATAATTCCTTTTATTATTTCGGGAAATATCTCAAATTCTGTTCCTCAATTATTTGGCAGTGATGGAAACAGACAGCACGTCATTATTTAATTTTCACATAAGTAAAATAAAAAACAGATTGATTTGTTCTTTTACTGTTACGGGTTCTTTACAAATGTGAAATGTTTTCGCCGGCGATGTAGTATGCCTTACCAATCCATTAAAAAAGGAGGTAAATTTGGAAAAGAAAATTCATTTATCATTTCAATACTACATAATGGAAGACAATATTTGCGGGCACATAGAAGAGATTAAAGAACTCAAACTGCCGAAAGACCTTATTTGCGAAGAATGTATTAAGACCGGCGACACATGGGTGCATTTAAGAACCTGCCAAACTTGCGGTGTTACTTTGTGTTGCGATTCGTCGCCTAACCAACACATGAGCAAACATTTTCATCATACGCATCATCCTGTAGTGATTTCAGCGCAGCCTGGCGAAAAATGGCTGTGGTGTTATGAAGACGAAGTAATGGTAGAATATGAATAATCAAAAGTTTCTGTGCAAGCTTGTCAGAAATATCTTTTAATGATACGCAGTTTGTGAGTTCGTTGTTTTGTTTCCAAGTTCAAAATGCCTTCAGTATCTATTTTGTCAATCCGCACTTTGCCTGCTGAATGGATAATTTCATTTTCGTTTAGTAAAATGCCTACATGGGTGATGCGGCCCTCTTCATTGTCGAAAAAAGCAAGGTCGCCACAATGCGCTTCCTGCAAAAAGTTAACCGCTGTGCCCTGTTCTGCCTGCTGCCATGCATCTCTTGGCAAAGAATAATTCAAAAATTTATATACCATTTGCGTGTAACCGCTACAGTCAATGCCAAACACAGATTTGCCTCCCCATAAATAAGACGTATTTAAAAATTTGAATGCTATCTGTTTGATAAGCTTCGCATTGATTTTAACTTCTTCAGGCTCCCACGTTTTGCCTTTAAAGTGAACTGAATTTTTTCTCCAGAAAGCCATTCCATTTTTGAAAGCGCTTACGGAGCTTCCCATCGGCACATACATAATATGCCCGTTATAATCCACTTCATTTATCCATTCCTGAGTAAGGCCCTTGTCGTTTTTGTTGAAAATATCTTCATCAATCGGAACCACATGGCTTTGTTGCACCCAGCCCTCGTATCCGTCAAACCTTAATTGAATTTTTATCCAATCACCTTTTTTTTCAATCACAAAAGATTTTTCTCCAAAAAGTTGTTGCGACACCATTTCCGATTTATGCGAAGGTTCGGATCTCATGGGGCTGGTGCCTACACAACACACCATATATTCCATAATATCTGTTGCAGTTTTGTGCAAATGTAACTTATGGAATTTTATTAAGTTTACATCTAACTAAAAAAAAGACTCTTTGCTGCCAGGAAAATACGACCATATTAAAGATGCTGAACTGCTGCAAAATTTTTACAAGGATCATGATAATAAATGGCTGGGTATTTTGTTGCCACGCTATACGTTGCTGTTGTTAGGTGTGTGTATGAAGTATTTAAAAAATGAGGAAGATGCACGCGATTGTGTACAGCAGATATTCTTAAAAGTGATAAATGAATTGCAAAAATATAAAGTTGAATATTTTAAGAGCTGGATTTATATGATTGCAAAAAATCATTGCCTGATGAAACTTCGTGATAAAAGCAAAACGGTAGAGCTGGGTGAACACGCTGTTTCGGAGCCTGGCGCGGAAACAGATAAAAAAATATACATTGAAAAAGATGAACTTTTGCAACGAATGGAGGTAGCGCTAAATAAATTGAATGACGAGCAACAACAGTGCGTTAAATTATTTTATCTTCAAAAAAAATCTTATGCTGATATTGCTGAAATAACGGGCTTCTCAGTAATGCAGGTAAAAAGTCATTTGCAAAATGGGAAAAGAAATTTAAAATTATTGTTGGAAAACCATTCGTAATACTGGTTTGAATGAATTATGATTTATTGAACATATTATCAAACAGCAACAAGGATGTTGACAATCAAAAGTTGATGGACTATCTCAGCGATAAATTATCTGCTGAAGAAAAGCATGAATTTGAGAAATCGCTTTTGGATTCAGACCTGGAAAATGACGCTGTGGAAGGCCTTAGCCAGTTTAAAGATAAAAAAGATCCACTTCTTTTTGCCGAGGAATTAAATCAAAAACTGAAGCAGCAATTGCAAAAGAAGAAAGCGTTGAAAAGTAAAAGAACGATCCGCGATTTGCGTTGGCTATACGTAACAATCATTTTGATTCTTGTTTTTGTAATAATGGCCTTTTTTATCCTCTTTAAAATTTTACGATAACTATTTTTTTAACTGGTAATTAAGCTTGCCCCTTCGATTTCATCATTTTTGGTTTCTACAATTATTTTTTCTGTAAAGGCTGTTGATACGGAAAGCCCCACATAATCGGCCGCGATCGGAAATTCTTTATAACTTCTTTCTACCAATACCAGTGTTTGAATTTTTTTAGGATAATATTCAAGAAAGGGTTTTATCGCGTATAGTAAGGTTTTGCCACTGTTTGCCACGTCGTCTGTAATGATAATTACTTTGTCGTCCAGGTTGATTTTTTCCGATAGTGAGATATACTTCGGATCTCTTTTATCCAATGCTATCTCGATAAGTTTTACTTCACCTTTAAAAATTTCTTTTAGAAATGAATGTAAAATTCGCGAAATGATTTTTCCATTCTCCTTGATGCCTGCTAAGATTACCTGCTCTTCATTTATATTTTGTTCTACGATTTCGTAGGCCATCCTTTGCAATTTTCTATAGGCTATGTCTTTTGATAAAATATTGTGAGCCGCCATGCTGTTTTGAGTTTTAAAGCAGCAATTTACAATATATCAGCATTAGTATTTTTACAGCTCGGATTTGCTCATCGCTGATTTAAGAGATTACTTTTTAATTTCTTTATCTTTAGTCATAATCTTTTCTATGCAACTGTTTCAACAAATAGCATTCATATTGCTGGTAGCGTTTGCCATCTTCCTGTTTTGGAGAAAAGTGAGTGAAATAAAAGCAGACATTAATCTTGGAAAGGAAAAAGATCTGTCTGACCATAAGGCGGAGCGCTGGAAAAATATGCTGCTGCTGGCTTTGGGGCAAAAAAAAATGTTTCGTTATCCACTGGTTGCGGTATTGCATTTTATTATTTATGCCGGTTTTATTATTATCAATATAGAAATTTTAGAAATTATTCTTGATGGGCTTTTAGGAACTCACCGGTTGTTTGCTTCCCCGCTTGGCGGCTTTTATACTTTTGTGATTGATTTTTTTGAAATATTGGCGGTGGGGGTTTTGCTCTCATGTGTTGTGTTTTTAATTAGAAGAAATATTCTAAAGCTCCAAAGATTTATTGATAATGATCTTGACGGATGGCCGCGCACAGATGCGAACCTGATATTAATAACTGAGATTATTTTGATGGGGTTGTTCCTTACTATGAACGCTGCAGATAGGGCTTTACAACTGCAGGGAAACCCGCATTATGTAGATCATGGAAGTTTTATTTTTTCAGGGTGGCTATCATCATTTTTGGTAAATATGAAACCATCCACGCTTGTTGGCATTGAAAGAACCTGCTGGTGGCTGCACATTACAGGCATTTTTGCATTCCTGAATTATCTTCCCTATAGCAAGCATTTTCATATTTTGCTGGCTTTTCCTAACACGTATTACAAGCGACTTATTCCGAAAGGGGAGATGGTTAATATGAAAAATGTTGAACAGGAAGTTCAGTATATGTTTGAGCCCGAACTGGCAACGACTAACAGTGATGCACAAACGCAAACACAATCTTTTGGTGCAAAGGATATTTTTGATCTGACATGGAAAAACCTGATGGATGCCTACACCTGCACCGAATGCGGAAGATGCACAGCCGCTTGCCCTGCTCATCAAACGGGCAAGCTGTTAAGCCCGCGCAAAATAATGATGGATACACGCGATCGCATGGAGGATGTCAGGAAAAATATTAAGCTGAATGGCGGTTTTAAACCTGATGAAAAGACATTGCTTCATAATTATATCACAGCAGAAGAGTTGCGTGCATGCACGTCCTGCAATGCATGTGTGGAAGAATGCCCTGTGGGAATTAATCCATTGGATATTATCTTTTCTTTGCGGCGCGCCTTAATTATGGAAGAAAGCAATGCACCTACCGAATGGAATGCAATGTTCAGCAACATTGAAAACAATTTTGCGCCCTGGAAATTTAGTCCTGATGACAGGGACAAGTGGGCTGCAGAAATGGAATAGAAAATATTTTCTAATCTTAGAATAAAAAAGTGTAGTATTTATCCGTCTACTATTTCAGCGAGTTTATTAAAGTAAAGCTATCACCATCAAATAAACCTTTATCACTCAGCTTCAGGTGAGGAATTACCAATAAAGCCATAAAAGATAAGGTCATAAATGGAGCAGAAAGCGTTGAACCGAGATTTTTGGCGGCGGCATCTATCCGGGTGTATTTTTCAGCCACCTCGTAGCCGTCTTCGTTGCTCATTAAACCTGCAACCGGCAGCGGCAATACCAGGTTTGAAGATGGTGCAGCAACATCAGCAATGCTGATTCCTCCTTTCTTTTCAATGATTAGATTGACAGCTTCGCAAATGCTATCATCATCTGCTCCGACGGCAATTATGTTATGACTATCGTGAGCCACCGATGAAGCAATGGCGCCTTTTCTTAATCCAAAATTTTTAATGAAAGCTATAGAAGGATCTGAATTATGATAACGGTTCACCACCGCAATTTTCAAAATATCTTTTTCCACGTCACTTTCAAAAAAGTCGCCCTTATTTTTTGGATAGGCATCTAGTTTTCCGGTGATTAGTTGTCCGTCAAATGCTTCGATTACTTTACCGCTAAAGTCTTTTATTTGAAATTCCGGAGCATTCTTTTTAGAACAGTTGAAGTTGTTGATTAATTCCGGCGGTTGCGTTTCAATTTTTGAAATGCCTTTGTCAGCCACTACTTGTCCATTGATGTACGTGCTGATTACTTTAAAATCGATCAAATCTTCTGCGATGATAAAATCTGCAAAATCTCCTTCTTTTAAAAGGCCTACGTTTAATTTATAATGCTTCACAGGATTAATGCATGCAGCTTTCAACACCTTAAAAACATCAATTCCTTTTTGCAGAGCCCGACTGCAAAGTTCATTGATATGGCCTTTCACTAAATTATCCGGATGCTTGTCATCGCTGCAAAACATCATTTCATCTTCATGATCATTTAAAAGACCGATTAATGCTTCGAAGTTTTTTGCGGCACTTCCTTCGCGGATGAGAATTTTCATTCCATAATGTAACTTGTCAAGCGCTTCCTTTTCAGTAAAACATTCATGATCGGTGCTTATGCCTGCATCAATATATTTTTTTGCATCCTGGCCCATAAGGCCGGGAGCGTGCCCATCTATTGGTTTATTGTATTTTTTTGCAGCGTCGATTTTTGAAAAGACTTCTTCATCGTGATGAAGCACACCGGGAAAATTCATCATTTCGCTCAGGTAGTGAATTTCATTTTTTGCTAAAAGCTTTTCCACCAAATCCGTGCTCAGCGTAGCGCCAGCGGTTTCAAATGTGGTGGCAGGTACGCAACTCGGTGCACCAAAATAAAATTTGAAAGGAACCGTTTTCCCGTTTTGAATCATGTAATCTACCCCTTCCATGCCGCAAACATTGGCAATTTCGTGAGGATCGCTAACAGTAGCGACGGTTCCATGTACTACAGCCAATTTTGCAAATTCAGAAGGCACCAGCATCGAACTTTCGATATGCACATGTGAATCTATAAAGCCGGGCAATATAAACGGAGCGTCCTGTTTTTGATCCGCTGTTTTATGAATTGAGATTATTTTATTGCCTTCAATTATGACTTCACCAAAATTTATTTTTTTCGATTCAACATCAACAATATTTCCTTCAAATTTGAAACGCATAAAATCTATAAAACTTTGTCTGCAAAATATTTTTGTTCCAGCTCCTGGTCTTTATTATAAATGTCGTTGTAGAATGCGATTTTATCTTTTGTAGCCTCGCAGGTAAAATATTCGATATACAACGGCAGCTTCTTTTTTACCATTATTGATTTGCGATCTTCATTGGCAATCCAGGTTTTTATTGAATCTTCATTATATGAAATCTTGTGTCCTTTGGGCGCAGCAAGGCTATCATTTTTAGTTATAAAAAATGCAAGTTCTTCCCATTTTTGAACACGCACACAACCGTGACTGAGCGCCCTGTTCGAATTGGCAAAGAGATATCGCTGGTTGGTATCGTGTAAGTAGACACTGTAAGGATTGCTGAAATTAAATTTAAAAATTCCTAGGGCATTATCATCACCACTTCCTTGCACTATTTTCCATGGAATACGATTTTTGTATTTCGACCAGTTAACTGAATAAGGATCTACCACTTGCCCATGATAATCCACAAGGCTGAATCCTTTGCTCGCCAGGTATCCGGGATCCACTTTTAAAGCCGGTAAAATATCTTTTTTAATAATGCTTTCGGGAATGGTCCAGTTAGGATAGGTAACCATATTGGATATGGCTGAGTGGAGCACGGGAGTAGGGGTGGAAGGTTTGCCGACAATTACCTTCGAGGTCAATACGACGGTATCATTATCCCATACTTTTAAAGAAAAAGATGGAATATTTACCATCAGGAATTTTTCAGGAAAGTTTGGAAATGCTTTATAACGGTCGAGCGTAACTGCAATTTTCCTGAACTTTTCGTAATCATAAGAATTTAATCTGCTGACAGTTTCCTGCCCGGGCTTGCCATCGACTGTAAGATGATGCTTTGCCTGGTATTTTTTTACTTCGTTGCTGACTGATGCCGAATCTAAAGTGATGCCGGAATCAGGTATAATGCCTGATTGCACAAGCCTTTCATGGAGCTGCGTGTAAAACTTTGCGGTATCAGCATAAGGAAACTCTATGTATGTGTATTTCGTGGTATCCATGTTTTCCACAAAAGCAGGAAGTTTTTCTTTAAGTAATGAATAGTAAATATTTTTTGGCTCTGAATTTTCAAAGACAGAGGTGAGCGTATTCGATGTAAGCGCCTTTCTTAATTCGGGCATGAAGAA
The DNA here is from genome assembly GCA_051954975.1 of Ginsengibacter sp. Classification (GTDB taxonomy): domain Bacteria; phylum Bacteroidota; class Bacteroidia; order Chitinophagales; family Chitinophagaceae; genus Ginsengibacter. Next base: position 85,104 of record JBQCHE010000016.1, read on the forward strand.
TGAATCAATGTATTTTTTATCAGAAACAATAGACGCACTATCATTTACCATCCGGCCCTCCTTTAAATCTTTAAGCGTATTCATAAAGGCATCGGTAAGCATAAGATCTGCCTTTGTCCATACTACGGCGTCCATTCGCGCGAGGCTGTCGTTTTCAATCTTTGATCTTATTTTTTGTAATTCTGAAAAATGATAATCTTCCGGATAAAGGCCATAAAACGTTGAATTTTTTATAAAGTCAAACATTGAGTCGGCAACTGAATTCCATTTTTCAGTTTTGCTCCAAACGCCGGAAAAATTGTTGGAGGTATAAAAATTATTTACAAGGTTGAATTGGGATAATTGAACGGAATCGTTAATTTTTCCGCCCGAAGTAGATGCATAATCAAGTACAGCTTTGATGTTGTCAGAAACCTGCTCATCCATTTTTTCCGGAGCCTTTACTATCTCTTTTTGCTTGATGGTTTTATGGCTGTTGCAGGCAAAAAAAATAGAGGCTGTTAAAAGGCAAAGTATTTTTATGAACTTGAATTTATTGAGCATCTATAACTTAATCTTTACTTCTTAAAAATAAATGGAATCTATAAGAAAGAATATTACATAAAAATAACCGGGCTGATGGTATTTTCCAATTTTATGGGGTTACACCTGGCTATGACTCAAACAAAAATAGATAATAACTATGGATTGACCGTTATTAAAACTACCAAAATTTTGTAAAAGAAATTAACAAAAACTCATCCAACAGGGTGACGAATATGAAACAAATTTTTTCCGCAAGCTGAGTAATTTTTTTTCATCATACCGAATGGTCGCTCTTTTATATTCCTGATCCCTCTTCTGTTGAATTGATGGATATTTCATTCGTAGCGCCTAAGCGATTATCCGCTGTGAATTGAGAAGGCATTCTTTCTTTTAAGTTTTCAATCAGCAGCATCGTGGCAGGGCAGTATTGAATGTTTTGTTTATGAATGTAAAAATAATCCGTTGCAGGGCGACGATGAAAATGGGGAAAGTCTGCACAATCAGCAGGCCTTACTTCATAAATGCTGCACATATTGGTAGTAAGGTCAAGGAACTGGCAGGGTTGCGACCGGTTCATCCAATCGTTGTTTTTTTTCTCGCGGTATAACCATTTTTCTTTAAAATCTTTTGGCCTCATGCCAAGGTGTGCAGATATTCTTTTGATATCCGCTATAGTGTAAGTGGGACTCATAACTTTACAACAATTGGCGCAGCTAAGGCAACTTACCTTTTGCCAAACATCTCTTTCTGCCTGTTCCATCAGGTTATCAAGATTGGAAGGCGGATTATTTTCTACCCTTGTTATAAAATACCTGTACGATTTTCGCCTGAGGTCAAAATTTTTTTTTAATCTTTTCAGATGGATTGAATTCATAAAACGGAAAGTAACGCTGTGTTTATTTAAGATAAAAGTAGCGTTATTTTATTTTAATTTCACATAAAATAAACCTGCTGAAAAGAAGCAGGAAAAATGCAGTAAAGCAATAAATAATTTGAATTTCAATTTTCACTATTGATGTGGGCGCCTTATAAAAAAGGGTTTAAAGCTTATTTACAACTCGAAAAGTCTTTGTCGGAAAATTCTGTTGACGCATATATTCATGACATTGAAAAATTTACCCAGTTTCTTTCTTTAAAAAATTCCGAAAAATCGCCTAAAGACATAGAGCTTGCCGATCTCGACAATTTTCTGAAATGGATAAATGAATTGGGAATGACGATCGCTTCGCAGGCGAGAATTATTTCCGGGATAAAAGCATTTTATAAATACTGCCTGCAGGAACAAATTGTAACCTCAAATCCGACAGAGCTGCTGGACGCGCCTAAATTGGGCAAACATCTGCCTGATACCTTAAGTTTCCATGAAATTGAAAAAATCATTGCAGCGCTTGATCTCAGTACTCCGGAGGGAACAAGAAACAAAGCAATGATTGAAACCCTGTACAGTTGCGGTTTACGTGTTTCGGAGCTGGTTCATTTAAAGTTATCCTGTCTTTTTTTTGATGTAGGATACATACGTGTAACGGGTAAGGGCGATAAAGAGCGGCTTATTCCTATTGGCAGTTCAGCAATTAAATTTATAAAAATTTACCTGGATAGAATTCGTGTACACATGAACGTTATAAAAGGGAATGAAGATATTGTTTTCCTGAACCGGCGAGGAAAAATTCTTTCAAGGGTGATGGTTTTTATGATAATAAAAGAGGCCGCGAAAAAAGCGGGAATTACAAAAAAAATTTCTCCCCATACCTTCAGGCATTCTTTTGCAACTCATCTTGTAGAAGGTGGCGCCGACTTGCGTGCTGTGCAGGAAATGCTAGGCCACGAAAGCATTACTACCACTGAAATTTATACTCATCTGGACAGGGAATATTTGCGGGAAACTCTTCAGCAATTTCATCCCTCATTTAAAAGAAGCTAATTGCATTCGTCGCCGTCAGTGGCCGGACTCGTTTTGCTCTGCTGGCGATAATTCAGGCTCATTTTTAAACAAACTGTCATAGTTTTTTACGCGGTTGCGGTAATTTTTGAACATGCTCATCCACTTCAGTTTTAAAACGCCAAAAATACCTTCCTTCACGATACCTTTGTTCATCTTTGAAACTCCATATTGCCGGTCAATGAAGGTGATAGGCACTTCTTTTATTTTAAAGCCAAGTTTCCACGCCGCAAATTTCATTTCAATCTGGAAAGCATAACCCACAAAACTGATTTCTTCAAAATTGATGGCTTCCAGAACGTAGCTGCGATAACACACGAAGCCGGCGGTAGGATCTTTGACAGGCATAAATGTTATCATTCTGGTATAAATGGAAGCTCCTTTGGAAATAAAGACTCTGAGCGCCGGCCAGTTTTCAACTTTTCCTTCTTTCACATATCTTGAACCAACAGAAACATCAGCGCCGCCATATTTGCACGCCCTGTATAGTTTATCAAGTTCTTTCGGATTATGCGAAAAATCGCAATCCATTTCGAAAATAAATTCATATCCCCGGGCAAGCGCCCACCTGAAACCATGAAGGTAGGCCGTGCCTAATCCAAGTTTTCCTTTCCTTTCTTCCAAAAACAATTTACCGGGATAAGTAGTAAAAAGATTTTTTACAATTTCGGCAGTTCCGTCGGGCGAGCCATCATCAATAATAAGAACATGAAACCCCTGGTGTAAATTAAATACAGCTTTTAATAAAGACGTGACATTTTCCCTTTCATTATAAGTGGGTATAATTAAAAGCTTTTCCAAAGATTACTGTATTTCGAATGAAATTAATAAATTATTTGTTACCGTAATTTAAAACTACATATCTGTTTACTTCTTAAGAAAGGTTCTGTTAAAAATTTCAGTAAGTTTTTGTTTGGTGTGCAAAGGGAAATCTCCTTTCATCATCCAGTCATAATATTGGGGCTCGGCCTTCAAAACCTGGGCCACGCTACGCCCTTTATGCTTACCAAAATTGAAAACTTCCACATCATTATCCATAATAAAACGGCGGGCAAAATCTACGAATTTTTCTTCGCCGGTAAATTGAAGAACGGTATCAAGGGTTTCCCCAAGATGGGTGTATCTTTCTAATTGTGCTTCAAGGATTTCCCAGGTGGCACAGGCATCTGCTTCGGCTGAATGCGCATCTGTCAATTCTTTTTCGCAATAAAATTTGTAAGCCGCAGCCAGCGTTCTTTTTTCCATCAGGTGAAAAATCGTTTGAACATCCAGGAGCCTTCTTTTAACCATATCAATTGAAATGCCGGCTCTCAAAAATTCTTCCATCAGTAACGGAATGTCAAAGCGGTTTGAATTATATCCGGACAAGTCAGCATTATCAATAAACTGCTTTAATTCGTTAGCAACTTCCTTAAAAGTTGGCGCATCCTTAACTTTTTCATCAGTTATTCCGTGAATATCAGTACTGCTTTTTGGTATGGGCATTTGTGGATTTATCAGCTTATGTTTCACCACGCGCGTTTTATCAGGTAAAATTTTAACCATTGCAATTTCGATAATCCGGTCAATAGCGATGTTAGTTCCCGTGGTTTCGAGATCAATAAAAACTAGAGGTCGTGTTAATTGTAATGCCATATTGGATTTGGTAATTTTAATTTAAATATTCAGAGTGGTAAGTATATTCATTCCGTCATAGTTTCCACTGCTCATAAAAAGATAATTCGCATCTTTACTATTATATTTTTTGAGTTTCTGTTCTAATTGCTGTCTTTTATTTATTACCTCAAGATTCTCCTTCTTAAATCCTTCCTTTACGACTGCGGGCTCTAAAAAATCCATTCTTTTCAATTCAAGGGCGTGCTTGCTATAAAACACAATTGCCTCGTCTGCGCTGGCCATCGCTCCACCATATTCATGCATAAAAGTTTTATTGAGGCTGCTAAAAGTATGCAATTCAAGTATGGCGATTAATTTTTTATCAGGAAATTGTTCTTTCACCGCCTCAATGCTCGCTTTTACTTTACTGGGGGCGTGTGCAAAATCCCGGTAAACATTTCCACCATTTTTTGAACCTATCCACTGTAATCTTTTAGCAGCTCCTTCAAAGCCTGAAATCGCGCCGGCAAATGCTTCTTCGCTAATAGTAAGTTCTTTGCAAACCAACCACGCTGCCTGCAAATTTAAAAGATTATGGTTACCGAATATCTTTAAAATTGAGCTGGTGTTGCCTATTATTACCCTCGTTTTTCCTTCATCAATTGTGTGTTCCGGAAGGTGATATGGAGCATAAGCAATGTCATCTCTGCGATGAGATTCAATCAGTTTTTTCAAAACCTCATCCATTTCATTATAAATGAGCAGCCCGTTTTTTTCGATCTTGTTAATAAAAATTACAAATTGCTCAAGATAAAACTCAAATGTTGGGAATACGTTAATATGATCCCATGCAATGCCGGTGATAATGGCGATATGGGGAAACAGAAAATGAAATTTTGGTTTTTTTTCGATAGTGCTTGCCGGATATTCATCGGCTTCGCAAACAATAAGGGGCGCATCTGTAATTTTTACGCTTTGTTCAAAGCCTTTTAAAGACGCCCCTACGAGATAATCAAAATCAAAGTTCAATGTTTTTAAAACATGCATAATCATTGCAGTCGTCGTTGTTTTACCATGGCTTCCACCCACTGCAATTCTTTTTTTATGAATGCTTTCGTGAAAAATATATTCGGGAAATGAATAAATTTTTAAGCCCAGCTCTTTTGCTTTCTTTAGCTCGGGGTTGTCTTCTTTTGCATGCATGCCTAATATAATGGCATCTATTTCCGGTGTAATTAATTCCGGGTGCCAGCCATTTTCGGCGGGCAAAAGGTTTTCATTTTTTAAATTGGTAGCTGCCGGTTCAAATATTTCATCATCGCTTCCCGTTACGGCATTTCCTTTTCTCTTTAAAGCGATGGCCAGTTGGTGCATTACACTGCCGCCGATAGAAACAAAATGGACACGCATAATTTTTATGGCTGTTTTTCGTTAATTAATTCTAAAGTTCGGAATATAGTACGTTTTTAAGTAAATACATTAAATCTCTTGTTTTAAATTTGCAAATCTAAATCCAATGAAAACATTATCTATGAAAAAATTTTTGGTTCTCCTGATTGTTGTATGCCTCGCTGCCTTTACATTTTCTTCCTGCAGTAGCTCACGAAAGACAGGTTGCCCAATGTCAGAAGGAATCGTTTATTAAATTTTACAAACACCTGTATGAACTGGATACTTCTCGAAGATGAAAACCAACTCGATCAAATAATTGCAGCTTCAAATACTACACCCCAGGTAATTTTTAAACATAGCACACGGTGTGGCACCAGCAAAATGATTAAAAACCGGCTCGAAAGAAACGACAATCCTTCCGGTATTAATTTTTATCTGGTTGATCTTTTCAAATACAGGAGTATTTCGAACAAAATTGCGTCCGTGTTTAATGTAATGCATGAATCTCCACAGATATTGGTGATTAACAATGGCAATTGCATTTATGACGAAAGCCACAGCGCTATCGTTTTTGATGAGATTGAAGAAGTAGTTGGGCGAAAATAAAAAGCTGTTACTTACCTGCCTGCCGGTAGGCAAGGTTGCTTTACTGTTAATCAGCGTTCAGGTATTGCTGCAATTCTGCATCGGTTTTAACCATTACATCCCGCACCTTACTTCCCTGGTTAGGGCCTACAATTCCTGCAGCTTCTAATTGATCCATTAAGCGGCCGGCGCGGTTGTAGCCAAGCTTCATTCTGCGCTGTAGTAAAGAAGTGCTTCCACTCTGGCTTTGAACAATCAATCTGGCCGCATCCTCAAAAAGAGGGTCGCGATCGTTGGCGTCAAAGGTTTTATTTTCAAATTCTTTTTCATCCACATACTCAGGCAACATAAACGCTTCGGTGTATCCTTGCTGATCGCCGATGAAATCAGTAATCTTGTCTACTTCCGGCGTATCTACAAAAGCACATTGAAGACGGGTAAGCTCACCATTATAACTTATCAGCATATCCCCTTTGCCTATCAGTTGCTCAGCTCCGCCAATATCCAAAATCGTTCTGCTGTCAATTTTACTGCTTACTTTAAAAGCTATTCGTGCAGGAAAATTTGCCTTGATGGTTCCGGTAATAATATTTACAGAAGGACGCTGCGTAGCAATAATCAGGTGGATGCCCACAGCCCTCGCAAGCTGTGCCAGGCGGGCAATCGGCATTTCTACCTCTTTGCCGGCAGTCATTATAAGGTCGGCAAATTCATCAATTACTAATACGATAAATGGTAAAAACTGGTGGCCTTTTTCCGGGTTTAATTTTCTGTTAATAAACTTGTGGTTGTATTCTTTTATATTCCTCGTTCCCGCTTCCTTCAACAAATCATAACGGTTGTCCATTTCAATGCAAAGTGCATTTAGAGTATGTATTACTTTTTTGGTGTCGGTTATGATCGCTTCTTCTTCACCGGGTAGTTTGGCCAGGAAATGTTTTTCAATACTTTTATAAATGCTTAATTCCACCTTCTTTGGATCGATTAAAACCAACTTTAACTGGGAGGGGTGTTTTTTGTAAAGTAGGGAAACCAGTATGGCATTCAGTCCTACGGATTTTCCCTGGCCTGTGGCGCCCGCCATTAATAAGTGGGGCATTGAAGTAAGGTCTACAATGAAATTTTCATTGTCGATTTTTTTGCCGATAGCGATGGGCAGCGTGAATTTGCTATTTACAAATTTATCAGAATTCAGCAGCGCTTTCATGCTCACTACTGTTTTTTTGAGATTCGGCACTTCAATCCCAATAGTTCCTTTTCCGGGGATTGGCGCAATAATGCGGATGCCAAGCGCGGCAAGACTTAAAGCAATGTCATCTTCCAGGTTTTTGATTCTTGAAATGCGCACTCCTGGCGCCGGAATAATTTCGTATAAAGTAACCGTTGGTCCTACCGTTGCAAATATTTTTTGAATTTCTATATCATAGTTGCGGAGGGTATGGATAATTTGATTTTTATTTTCTTCCAACTCAGAAACGTCCTGCACAATCCTGTCATTGCCATGATTTTCCAATAAATCAAGCGTGGGATATTTATAATTTCTTAAATCCAACACGGGATCATAAAGCTGTTGGGGCAATTTCGGTTTTACAGGCGCTGGTTCTTCGTCCTGTTCTGCCAGAACTTCCGCATTTTTCACCTCGAGCGTTAAACCGCTGTCGGGTGCATTGTCTCTCGTTACCAGTTTTTTTTCTTCTTTTTGAAACCTGTCGGTAAACTGAGGTTCTTGATTTTTTTCGACTACTTCAAATTCGTGTTTAAATTCATTATTTTCTTTGACCGGTACAGAGGTTATAGGGTTAATAGCAACCGGAGTGGCAACTTCTTCATCACCTTCAGGCGCATTGTCTGCCAAAGTACCAGTAAACAAAGAAGTTTTCAGTTTTTTTACTTTATGAAAATTAAAGGCCGGATTAAATCTCCAGATGACATAGCTAAACAGGCAAACGAGCAAAAGTGCAAATGTTCCTACATATCCGATCATTTGTTGCAGCCAGTCGTTAATCATGTCACCCACTTTGCCACCCCAGAAAAACTCCGGGACTCCAGTTCCAAAAGCACGCGGTTGGGGTGAGTGAAAAATAAAAGACGCGCAAACGCTGATTACCAAGAGGCCGGCAATTACGTATTTTATATTTCTTTTTACTGAAAAAATTTTGCGTGGGGCAATAAGATTGACACCAATCACAAAAAATAAAAGGCAAAATAAATAAGAAGCGATTCCAAATCCCGAACGAAAAAACCAGTCGGAAATGAAGGCTCCGATGGTACCTAAAGAGTTTGCAAAATGCTGCTTTTCGTCAGGAAATAATATTTTGGCATCGCGTAATCCGGACTGGTCCTGCTGCCAGGTAAACAGGTAAGACGTAAAGGCGATGAACAACAGGAAGGCTACCAGGATAAAAAATGATCCTGCTATTTTATGCGAGCGTTCGTCATGAATCAATTTTTTAACCTCTATTTTTTCAACCTTATCTGCTTTGAGTTTAGAAGAAGCCGCCGCCTTAGATTTACTGTTTTTTTTGCCGTTAGATGCCATCAGCAACAAAGATAGGGAATGGAATTTTCATTTTTTAGCGTGTAAAAATGCAAAAGATTTATTTAGTTTTTAATTAAGGAAATTCAACAGCCTGTTTTTTTCCGATACTCAAAAAAAGGAATATCCAGCCGAGAATAAAGCACAGTCCGCCAAAAGGTGTGATAGCTCCAATCCAGTTAAAAGAAGTTTCACCTGAGCCTATTGTGGCGGTGAGAATATATAGTGAGCCGCAGAACAAAATAATTCCCGCAATAAATAATCTGCCTGCCCAAACAAGAATTTTTGAGGAAAAACCTTTGTAAATAATTCCTACGGCTAACAAACCGAAAACATGATAAAATTGGTACTTAACGGATGTTTCGAAAATTTCCAAGGCTTGCGGTGAAACAGACCCCTTCAGGCCATGCGCTGCAAATGCTCCCAGTGCTACTGATAAAGCCCCCAGCAATGCAGCCGTTCTGATAAATCCTGTATGCATAATTTTTTAAATTTAAAGAGGCAAAGTTCTTATTAATTTATTATCCTGGTATTTTTAGAAAAAATCCAGCGAATCTTTGCTTAGTTTTTCAACATCCAATACATAATCTGCCATCAAATACACAGGTTCGCGTTCTTTTAATTTTTGATCAATAAAGAAAAGCAATTCTGAAGGGTTGATCTTTTTCAACAAAGGTCTTTTTTCAGTTTCGTCTGTCACTCGTTTTAAAATATACTCCGGCGAAGCTTTCAGATACACCACCTTGCCATGTGTTTTCATCCATTCAAGATTATCAAAGAAGCACGGTGTGCCACCACCACAGGCGATCAAATGATTTTTATTGCTTTCAAATTTGCGAAGATGATATCGCTCCATTTCCCTGAACTTTTCTTCGCCATGCTTTTCAAATATTAATTCCACCGGAAGCTGGAAAGAATTTTCTATTTCAGTATCCAGGTCATAAAACGTTAAACCTTTTTGCTGAGCCCAGATACGGCCCCAGTAAGATTTGCCGCTTCCCATAAAACCGATTAAAAAAATATTGCGATTCAAAGTTTCTTGTTTTTTTTTCGTGAAATCCTACCTATAGATACATTCTCATTTTAATAATCAAAAGAATTTATTAAAGTCTTGCTATTAAGAAGCAACGTTGTAAATTCTTTGCAATGCTTTAGACTTTCTTTAGTGAACCTGGGAAAAGCTTCTAATAAAATTTCATCACTATCACCTGCTATAACGTATTCCATAATAGTTTTGACAGTTATCTTGTTCCTTTTATTGTTGCTCGTCCGCCACATACTTCAGAGTTAGAAACTATGCTTTTATATAATTCAGATTCCATGTAAAAGTTTTTATTACAATAAAATTTTGATTTTTATTTAAACGCATTCATCCCGGTGATATCCATTCCGGTTATCAAAAGATGCACATCATGAGTGCCTTCATAAGTGATTACGCTTTCCAGGTTCATCATGTGTCGCATGATGGAATATCCGCCTGTGATGCCCATTCCACCAAGCATTTGACGGGCGTCTCTTACAATCTGGGTTGCCATCTCACATGAATTTCTTTTTGCCATGCTTACCTGCTGCGGCGTAGCTTTCTTCTCATTCATCAAAACGCCCAGTCGCCAGTTAAGCAATTGTGCTTTGGTGATTTCAGTGATCATCTCCGCCAGCTTTTTTTGTTGCAATTGAAAGCTTCCAATCGGTTTATCAAACTGGATTCTTTCTTTAGAATAACGCAGTGCGGTATCATAACAGTCCATTGCTGCGCCCACTACGCCCCATGCAATTCCGTAACGCGCTTTGGTAAGGCAGCTTAGTGGCCCCTTCAATCCTTTTACATTGGGTAAAATATTTTCTTTCGGAACTTTCACATTATCAAAAACCAATTCACCGGTTGCGCTGGCGCGAAGGCTCCACTTTCCATGTGTTGTGGGCGTGGTAAATCCTTCCATTCCTCTTTCAAGAATCAATCCATGAATTTCTCCATTTTCATCTTTCGCCCATACAACGGCCACTTGCGCAAAAGGAGCATTGCTGATCCACATTTTACTTCCGTTCAAAATAACATGGTCGCCATCATCCCCGCCTTCGGAACGGGCAGGTTTAAAATTACTTAGCATCCCTGCAGGATCGCTTCCATAGTTCGGTTCTGTTAATCCAAAGCATCCCAGCCATTCGCCGCTGGCTAGCCTGGGTAGATATTTTTTTCGTTGTTCCTCACTTCCGTATTCAAAAATGGGAAACATTACCAATGAACCCTGTACGCTGGCAGTACTGCGCACGCCACTGTCGCCGCGTTCCAGCTCCTGCATCATCAGGCCGTAAGAAATATAATCCAGTCCGCCACCACCATATTCCGCAGGAATGGTTGGCCCAAAACATCCAAGGTCGCCCAACTGCTTTACGATTTGCTGTGGAAATTCCGCCTTTTGCGCATAGGATTCAATGATGGGTGAAATTTCTTTTTTCACATAATTGCGAACACTTTCCCTGATGAGCTTATGTTCGTCAGTCAGCAATTCATCCACGTTAAAATAATCAGGCGATTGAAAAAGATCCTGTGCCATCGTAAAGTGTTTTTCATTAAAAAATAAAAGAGAATTTTTTATTGCTTTACTGCTGTTCCGTTACTTCAAAGATAACTTTAAACAGACATTTCCTTACCGGCAAATCAATGCAAATCCAATAAATAAAAAAACCGGCGCAATCCATTACGCCGGTTCAATTATCAAAAAAAAGCTTATCCAATTTTATTTAAGGCAGCATTCATATTTCGTACCGCATCTGCACTTTTGTTAAATTTTGCCAGTTCGTCTTCATTTAGTTTAAAATCAATTATTTTTTCCCAACCGGTTTTGCCGATTACTACCGGAACGCCAATGCAAATATCTTTTTGTCCATATTCGCCATCAAGCATTACAGAGCAGGGGATTAATTTTTTTTCATCGCGTACAATCGCCTCAACCAATGTAGCTGCCGCGGCTCCGGGCGCATACCATGCACTGGTGCCTAATAGTTTGGTAAGTGTAGCTCCACCAACCATCGTATCTGCGGCCACTTTATTCAAAGTTTCTTCATCAAGATAATTGGAAACAGGAGTGCTGTTGTAAGTAGCCAACCTGGTAAGTGGAATCATGGTTGTATCGCCATGCCCGCCAATTACTACTGCCTGCAAATCCTGCGCAGATACGTTCATCGCTGTAGATAGAAAATATTTAAACCTGGCGCTGTCTAAAATTCCGCCCATACCGATAATCCTGTTTTTAGGAAGTTTAGTGGCCTTTAAAGCCAGGTAGGTCATCGTATCCATCGGATTGCTGATTATCACAAGAATGGCTTCCGGTGATTCTTCCAATATTTTCAGTGCCACCCCTTCAACGATATCAGCGTTGATGCCGATTAATTCTTCACGCGACATTCCGGGTTTGCGGGGAACACCGGAAGTAATCACCACTACATTGCTGTTTTTTGTTTTGGAATAATCATTGGTGCTGCCAATAATTTTTGTATCGCTTCCCAAAAGTGTTTGGCTTTGCGCAAAATCCATTGCTTTTCCTTCGGTGATGCCGTCCTTAATATCCAACAAAACTAATTCTTCACAAAGTTCTTTCCTGGCAATGTTGTCTGCCGCTGTGGCGCCCACTGCTCCGGCACCTACTACAGTTACTTTCATTTCTTTTCTTTTATTATAAATTTTTTAAAAATAGGATTACGGTTCAAAGGTATTGTATTATTATTTTACCGGATAGGAGTTGTAAGTTGTAAGTTGAAAGTTGTAAAGTTGAAATTTGTAAATTAAAAATTACTCAATTTATTCACCGAGCGCTTTTGCCACATCTTCCATTTTTACATCGCCGTTGAAAGACGTTACATATTTGCCGTGCTTGTTATAAACCACTATTCCCGGATACATTTGAACGTGATAATAAGGCAGGAAAAAATCTTTTTTATCCCAACCTAATGTTATTTGTGGGTATTCGGCAATTTTATAATTGTGATAAAATGCCATCATTTCCGTATAAGGCAGCCAGGTTACCATCAGGATTTGAGTATTTTTGAAATGGCCCATGTATTCTTCCAATTCTCTTGTTACGTTTTGGCAATGCCCGCATTCAGGACTGAAAATCATCAATAATGTGGGTTTGTTTTTTTGAAGACTGTTGTTGGTAAATACGGAGCTGTCAGGTGCGGTATAAACTGTAAAGTCGGGAATGGTGGGGTTTTTTATATATTCCGGGGTGTTCTTCGTCTGTGAAAATCCACCGTAAGAAATGCATAAGCAGCAAACAAAAACTAAAAATCTTTTCATCATAAATTTTTTTATAAAACTAATAAAAATCGCCAAAGCGGAAAATAGAACCGCATCCCGTGATTAAAAATTGACAGTGAACCAACCTGCCTACCGATAGGTAGACAAATAGTTCTCTTTTTTATTTTGATGTTTGGGCATAGAAAATTTACAACTCGGCCAAAATCGTTTCCGGCTTTACGTCGCCCTCGAATGATTTTTTAAACCGGCCATTTTTATCATAAATATAGATGCCGGGCAAATTTTTTACACCAAAATAAATGGGGAAGAAAAATTTGGTATCCCTGCCCATCGTTATTTGCGGATAATTGTAGATGCGGAAAACTTTATAAAATGCCATCATTTCTTCATAAGGCAAATAGGTAAGCATCACAAATTGGGTGTTTTTAAATTGCTTTATATTTTCGGTAATCATCTTCGCTTCGTTCTGGCAGTGACTGCAATCCGGGCTGAACACGATGAAAATTGTATTCTTGTTTTTCTTCAAATCTTCTCTCGTGAAGGCAGCGCTGTCCGGCGCCGTATAAAGCGTAAATGCAGGTATGGTAGGATATTGAAGATAGGGAGCCGGCTGCGCTGCTGAATCTTTCTGGCAAAATGCAGGGAAAGAAATCAGAAATACGAATGAAAAAATGAATAAATATTTCACTGAAATTATTTTTTATAAAACTATGTAAAAGTAGGAATTCGCCCGGCATACAGCTTCAGTTTAGCAGTAGTTTAAGAATTGCTAAGCACGTTTTTTTAGAAATAGCTCAGCCATTACGTCAATTCTTTTACCTTTGCTGCCTCAAAAAATTTTTTATATGGCATCTACTTCTGATATCCGGACAGGACTGATTTTAAAAATTGATGGTAGTCTTTATACTGTCATTGAATTCGGACAAAATAAAACTGCCCGTGCAGCTGCAAAAGTGTGGGCAAAATTAAAAGGCGTTGACAACGGGCGCACCATAGAACAGACGTGGAACAGTGGCGAAACCATTTTCCCGGTGCGTGTTGAAAAGAGGCCCTATCAATATCTTTTTAAAGATGATACCGGTTATACCTTTATGAACACTGAAAATTATGAACAGATTGTAGTAACGCCTGAGTTGATAGATGCTCCGCAGTTTTTAAAGGATGGCCAGGAAGTGGCCGTGTTAATAAACACTGAAACCGACCTTCCGATGGGAGTGGAATTGCCTGATAAGATTGTGCTGAAAGTGACTTACAGCGAGCCTGGTGTAAAAGGCGACACTGCTACGAAAACATTGAAACCGGCAACAGTGGAAACAGGTGCTACCGTAAATGTTCCCTTATTTGTAAACGAAGGCGAGCTGATAAGGGTGAATACCAAAAGCGGCGAATATGTTGAAAGGGTGAAAGAATAAGGCGCTATTCCAACCAATTTTTATTTACATTTCGATTAGTTTTCAATTTAAAAAGTAACTTAGCTACTCGTTTTTTATAATCTAAATATAACTTCCTGTATGGACATTAAACAAATTCATGAATTGGTAAAGCTTGTAAATAAGAGCAATATCGGTGAATTGATGATTGAGCAAGAAGGGTTTAAAATTACCATAAAGCAGAAAAAAGATCCGGCGCCGATTATCGGCCAGCCTATGATGCAGCCGCTTCAGGCGATACAGCAACCAGCGATAGCGTCTACTCCGGCGAGCTTGCCAAAGTCATCTGAAACCAGGCCGGAATCCCCAAAGCAGGAAAATCTTCTTACCATAAAAAGTCCCATGATCGGGACTTTTTATCGTCAGGCAGGTCCTGATAAACCCATTTTTGTAAGCGTGGGTGATGAGGTTGAAGTGGGCCAGGTAGTTTGTATTATTGAAGCCATGAAATTATTTAATGAAATAGAAAGTGAAGTAGCCGGAAAGGTTGTGAAAGTGCTGGTAGAAGATGCTTCGCCGGTAGAGTTTGATCAGCCATTGTTTTTGGTAGAACCTGCTTAAGTAGTTAATTAGCTAATGTGCTGATGTGCTAATTTAAGCATGGTAAATTTTCTCTTTTCTGTATAATTATTATTTATGAAAAAGGAAGAAATTGAAGCAAATCCAATTTTAAAGCTCACTTTCGAATTTTCATTATCAATTATAGACTATTGTGATCTTCTTGATGAGAAGAAAAAATATACAATCAGCCGGCAATTACTTAAATGTGGCACCTCAATTGGCGCAAATTCTACAGAAGCTCAAAATGCTGAAAGTAAAGCAGATTTTATTCATAAAATTAAAATTGCTGCAAAGGAAGCCGATGAAACTCAATACTGGCTTTTATTATGCAGCTATTCAAATAAATATCCCGAATGTAATTCATTGCTTTTAAAACTAGAATCGGTTCAGAAGGTTCTTAATAAGATCTTAGGAACGACTAAAAAGAAAAATCCAATAAGTTATATGATGAGCTTTTTCGCTTTTTAGTGAATTAAATTAAAGCACTATTAAAAGAACAAGTATAATTCTTAAAAATTAAAACTGAGATTAGCAGGCATTAGCACATCAGCTAATCAGCTAATTGGCACATTAAAAAGATGTTTAAAAAAATACTTATTGCAAACAGAGGGGAAATAGCCCTGAGAGTAATCAGAACTTGTAAAGAAATGGGCATCAAAACGGTGGCCGTTTATTCTACAGCCGATAAAGACAGCCTTCATGTAAAGTTTGCCGATGAAGCGGTTTGCATCGGTAAGCCAGCCAGCGTAGACAGTTACCTGAATATACCACATATTATGGCGGCAGTTGAAATTACCAATGCCGATGCCATCCACCCGGGATATGGATTCCTGGCGGAAAATGCAAAATTTGCACAAATTTGTTTTGACCACGGCATTAAATTCATAGGACCTACTCCCGCCATGATCAGTTCTATGGGCGACAAAATTACTGCCAAGGAAACAATGATTGTTTCGGGAGTGCCCGTCGTTCCCGGCGTAGAGGGCTTACTGGAAGATGTGAACCATGCAAAGAAATCGGCAAAAAAAGTAGGCTATCCTGTTATCTTAAAGGCGACTGCGGGTGGAGGAGGCAAGGGAATGCGCGTAGTGTGGAGCGAAAAAGAAATGGAACGCGCATTTGAAACAGCAAAGATTGAAGCAGGCGCGGCATTTAAGAATGATGGTATTTACATGGAAAAATATGTGGAAGAGCCTCATCATATTGAAATACAGATTGCCGGCGACCAATATGGAAATGTATGTCATCTCAGCGAAAGAGATTGTTCTATCCAGCGCCGCCATCAAAAGCTGGTGGAAGAATCGCCTTCTCCTTTTATGACGCCTGAATTACGTGAAAGAATGGGAGAAGCAGCCATCAAAGCTGCGGCCGCTATCAATTATGAAAGTGTGGGCACTGTTGAATTTTTGGTGGATAAAAACCGTGATTTTTATTTCATGGAAATGAATACCCGGATCCAGGTAGAGCATTGTGTTACAGAAGAAGTGGTGAATTACGATTTGATTAAAGAACAAATAAAAATTGCTGCCGGCGAAAAAATTTCAGGAAGAAATTATTACCCCGAAATGCATGCGATAGAGTGCAGGATCAATGCTGAAGATCCTTATAATGATTTCAGGCCTTCTCCAGGTCGCATCACCGTTCTTCACCAGCCGGGCGGCCATGGCGTGCGTGTTGACAGCCATTGCTACGCGGGTTACGTGATTCCGCCTTATTACGACAGCATGATTGGTAAACTGATTACCATGGCTCAGACACGTGACGAAGCTATTGATACGATGTATCGCGCTTTGAGCGAATATGTGATAGAAGGCATTAAAACTACCATTCCGTTCCATCTTCAACTGATGCAAAATGAGCAGTTCAGGAAAGGGAATTTCACTACCAAGTTCCTGGAAGATTTTAAAATGGTTTAATTACAGTAAAGGCATAAAATGCTTTCTTTTTATTTTCAATTCTGCTTCGTAATTGAAAGCTGTGCTATTTTTTTCTTAGTTCAGGAAGAAATAGAATGAGATATAACATAAAAAGCGAAAGATTTATATAAAATAAATTTATTTACACGCAGCTTTCACTTTACCTGTTTTTCAATTTCGTTTAAATCTATATTTTCTTTCGCAAATTCAGGCTGTTGCATCAACCGTTTTTTATCATTAAAGCCAAGGGTTATGGCTTTTTCCAAATCTTTTTTCGCTTGACTGGCATCATTATTTCGGGCATCTAAAATCGCGGAAAAATACCACGCTTCACTGTTTGTTGGATCAGCCATTTTGTAAAGATTTACAAAGAATTGAGCCAATTTATTTTGACCACCATTAATCATCTGGTTACTGATAGAATAAAACGCTAAGGACAAATATGCCTGTAGCCTTTGGTACATCTGGGCTTCCACATTTTTCAGTCGGGCTTTAGTCTTCACCTC
This sequence comes from Ginsengibacter sp., assembly GCA_051954975.1. Lineage (GTDB taxonomy): Bacteria > Bacteroidota > Bacteroidia > Chitinophagales > Chitinophagaceae > Ginsengibacter. The sequence continues at coordinate 102,348 of JBQCHE010000016.1, forward strand.
TTTTATCGTCTTTTCCCAATAAGCGTGATCCGTGTCTGAAAATTGCTGCTGGTAATCAAATTTTAATTTTTCTTCCCTGGCCAATAATTGTTGTCTTTGGTCTTTTTGTTGTTGAAAAAGATTGGATTGAGCAATGGAATTTCCCTTTTGTGCAAACCAATTTTGTTCATCCGGAAAGCCCTGCAACAGGGCCACACCAAGCTTACAATTTTGCTGTGCCTGGATTAGTTGATTATGCTTCATTTTTTTATCAACGATTTGCTTCATCTGTGTTGCGAACAGGTGAATAAACAGGGTATCAGCAGGAATTTGCTTATCGCGCATCGCATCCAACTGCCACCCTTCAAAAGCAATAGCCATAGTAGTTTCGGGAGCCCATTCATGAATGCCGTCAAAATAAATAATACTATGGTGGGTGTTGGTTTTATCCAAAAGATTATCAATGGCGGCCAGGTCGGTCATGTTTAAATCGCCCTCGCCGGCTATCGCCGTATAACTGAATGTAAAATCACCTGCATGGGTAATATCTTCAAGTCCTGCGCCATTCGCAATAATACCTTTTATTTCAGGAAAGTGCAGCGCGAGATAAGTGGCCACCTTAGCACCTCCGGAAAATCCGCAGAGATACATTCTGTTGGGATTCACTTTAGTTCTTTTTGCCAAATCCTCTTTCATTGCTGTAAAAATATTTCCCGCGTCATCCAGGTTGTTGCCATTTTTTGAATTGTTGCTTCCTGCTAAAATGAAATGAAACGTATCAGCCAGTGATTTGTATTTTTTAACCGGCAATAGGCCATCCCCATGCGGATCAAAAAAATAAACCAGGGGCAACGGGTTATTGTTTTTTGATGATGGAATATACAAGGCATAAGACATTGACGGATCTGAGGCACAAATTACTTTGCTGATAATACTGTCTTTCGGAAGAATAGAAATAACATCCACTCGTTTGATTAAAGAAGAATCAATGTTGGCATTTTTATTTTGATTACTGCCTCCACACGCGATTGCATAAAATGAAACCAGGATGGAAAAAAGAAAATAATTGGCTTTCATAACCGGTGGAAATTTCGCGGCAAGTTAATTTTATTTGCCCGGTCAACAACAGTAAGCAGGCAAATCCTGGCTTTTTTATTTTCCGTTTTGCAGGCATGAGTACATTATACCAAGTAGTATCTACCAGCCGGTTCCGCTGCAGTTGACGCCGGGTTTCCCGCAGCAGACGTGGCTGAAGCCTAAACTATGCAAAACAGGAATCTTCTTTAATTGTTCATTTACTATTACTTTCTCTTCCGTGGATAGTCCAATTCCGCATGTGCCGCGGCCAGCCTCGCAATAGGCACACGAAAGGGTGAGCAGCTTACATAATTCATTCCTATGCGATGACAGAATTTTACACTCTCAGGATCGCCACCATGTTCGCCACAAATACCCACCTTCAGCTTAGGTTTTGTTTCCCTGCCTTTTTCCGTACCAAATTTTATCAACTCTCCTACGCCGTTTTGGTCAATCGTTTGAAAAGGATCCTCAGTCAGGATTTTTAAGTCAAGATAATTAGGAAGAAACCCTCCAATATCGTCGCGGCTGAAGCCAAAGCTCATTTGTGTAAGATCATTGGTGCCAAAACTGAAAAAATCCGCCACTGTGGCCATTCTTCCGGCTTTTATTGCGGCTCTTGGTGTTTCTATCATCGTGCCATAGAGGTAAGGAATCTGTTTCAATTTTGATTTTTCACAAACTTCTTTATAAACTGCATCCACGATCTTTTTCTGGTGAATAAGCTCTGTCACTGTCACCGTTACCGGGATCATTATTTCGGGAAAAGCTTTTTTGCCCGCTTTTAATAATTCGGCTGTTGATTCAAAGATCGCCCTGACTTGCATTTCTGTTATTTCAGGATAGCTAATGCCAAGCCGTACACCGCGATGGCCAAGCATCGGGTTGTTTTCATGCAACGCCAAGACCCGCCTTCTTAAAAGACTCATGCTGATGCCCAGTTCCTTGCTCAATTGCAGTAATTTTTCTTTGTCGTGCGGCACAAATTCATGCAAGGGCGGATCGAGCAGGCGAATGGTTACAGGATTTCCATTCATTACTTTCATAGTATCCTTCACATCCTCCTTTACGTACTTATACAATTCATTAAGCGCGGCTTTTCTTTCTTCCAGGGTTTTGCTGACGATCATTTTGCGTAAAAGAAAAAGTGGTTGTTCACTGCCTTCCCCATAAAACATGTGTTCAGTACGGAACAAACCAATTCCCTCTGCGCCAAATTTTATGGCCTGAATGGCATCACCGGGTGTTTCAGCATTCGCACGCACACCAATCACTTTAATTTTATCGACCAGTTTCATCAGGTCTTTGTAAGATTCGTTTTTTTCAAGATTAATATCAGTCAGCGGAAGGCTTCCTTCATAAGCAACGCCTTTAGTACCGTTCAAACTAATCCAATCGCCTTCTTTAATTACAATGCCATCTTTTGAATGAAAAGCTTTTGCTTCCGAATGAATTTCAATATCACCGCAACCAACAATACAGCATTTTCCCCATCCTCTTGCGACCAACGCAGCATGAGAAGTCATTCCACCTTTCGTGGTTAAAATTGCCTGCGATTTATGCATGCCATCCACATCTTCGGGAGAAGTTTCTTCTCTTACCAAAATTACTTTCTCGCCTTTAGATGCCCATTCAACCGCATCGTCAGAAGTAAAGACTACGCGGCCTCTTGCGCCGCCCGGACCTGCAGGCAATCCTTTGGCAATCGGCTTATTAATCAGCTCTGCTTTCGGATCGAGCATGGGAAGCAGCAATTCAATAAGTTGATTGGGAGCCACACGCCGTACCGCTGTTTTTGCATCAATCAGTTTTTCACGATACATCTCTGTTGCCATTCTCACTGCCGCAATTCCATTTCGTTTTCCTACACGGCACTGCAGCATATACAGTTTACCTTTTTCAATGGTAAACTCAATGTCCTGCATGTCTTTATAATGCTTTTCCAGCTTCTCCTGGTATTTAAACAATTCTTTATAAAGCGCCGGCATTGTTTTTTCAAGCGTTTTTAAATCTTTGCTTTGCGCATTTTTAGAATATTCATTTACGGGCGCCGGAGTCCTGGTTCCTGCTACCACATCTTCGCCCTGGGCATTTACAAGATATTCCCCATAAAATTTATTTTCTCCGTTGCCGGGGTTCCTGGTAAAAGCCACCCCGGTGCAACTGTCATTTCCCATATTTCCAAACACCATAGATTGAACATTCACCGCGGTTCCCCACTCGTCAGGAATTTTTTCAATGCGCCGGTATTCCTTCGCCCGCTTTCCATTCCAACTGCTGAAAACCGCTCCTATTCCGCCCCACAATTGCTGCATGGCATCATCAGGAAATTCTGTTCCTAAAATTTCCCTCACCGCTTTTTTATAATCAACCACAAGTTGCTTCAAATCCCGGACGGTAAGATCGGTATCCACTTTATATCCATTCTTTTCTTTGACTGCTTCCAGTTTTTCATCCAGTATTTTCCTTATTCCTTTTCCATTTTTTACTTCTATGCCTGAACCTTTTTCCATCACCACATCCGCATACATCATGATCAACCTGCGGTAAGCATCATAGGCGAAGCGTTCGTCACCGCTTTGCGCGATTAATCCACTTAAAGTTTTTTCAGTGAGCCCAACATTCAGAACGGTTTCCATCATTCCCGGCATGCTTCTTCTCGCCCCGGAACGTACAGATACCAATAACGGGTTCTTTTCGTCGCCAAATTTTTTACCGGTAAGCTTTTCCATTTTGGCAAGCGCTTCCCCGGCATGGGCACTTAATTTTTTGGGATAGGTTTTGTTGTTTTGGTAATAAAAAGTGCATACCTCAGTGGTAATGGTAAAACCGGGAGGAACAGGTAAGCGAAGGTTTCGGTGGCCGGCCATTTCCGCAAGATTAGCGCCTTTACCACCCAAAAGATCTTTTAATGACTCGTTACCATCTGCTTTTCCTCCACCAAAAAAATAGACAGATTTTTCACCGCTTTGATTTTTTGACATGATATAATGTTTTTGGTAATTTCTGTACATAATTATGCCATGTATTCTGTAATATTCAAAACATTGATCAGGAGAAGGGCTGATTTGAATCAGGTTTTCGCGTCAGGTTAATTTTATCTGACCTGCACATAGTAAGCAGGGAAATATTGGTTTTTTTATTTCCTACTCGGCGCAATTTGTTTCCCAGCCGGAGTCTCTGGCACAGGACCGCGTATTAAAACGTGATTTCATGTCTTAGCCCGGTTCGAATTCGCTAAAAATTATTATTTTGACATGTGTTTGCCACGTTCACCGACAAATCATAATGATGATCAGAGAAGCCAAGATTGATGATATCAAACAAATACAGATCGTGCGGAATTTAGTGAAAGAAAATGCGCTATCAAATCCAAACCTCGTAACTGATGAAGATTGCAGAATATTCCTGACAGAACGCGGTAAAGGCTGGGTTTGTGAGGTGAACGGACAAATTGTTGGTTTTTCAATTGCAGACCTTCGCGATCAAAACATCTGGGCTCTATTCGTTCAGCCCGGTTTTGACAAACAAGGCATAGGGAGACAATTACACGACGTCATGCTCAATTGGTATTTTGACCAGACACAACAAACTGTTTGGCTGGGAACAGCACCGGGAACAAGGGCAGAAGCGTTTTACATAAAAGCAGGTTGGAAAGAAACCGGAATGCACGGAAATGGCGAAATAAAATTTGAAATGGCGTACAAGGACTGGAGAAGACAAAAAGAAGGGAGGGAAGTAGGTTTATTATAAAAATCCTTCCTGATACAGTTTCTTTATCTGATCAAAACGACGATTTCGCGCATTTTTAGCGGACCGTTATAGGAAATACCTTTAAGTATATAAACATACACGCCCGCAATAGCGGGCGTGTTTTTGTAAAAACCATTCCAGCCGATAGCAGGATCCTGTGTGGAAAAAACTTTTTCGCCGAATCTGTTAAATACAGAAAATTCTTCCAGCGAAGTGACCATCCCCGGAGGAATTTTGAATAAATCATTTATGCCATCTCCGTTAGGCGTAAACGCATTCGGCATTGCAGCCATTCTGGAGATCTTTACGGTGGCTATGGCAGAGGATTTGCATCCTTTATCGCTTTCTACGTTTAGAGTATAAACAGTATTGTCACTAAGCGCAACGGTTGATGGTTGAAACAGTGAAGGATTATTTAATTTGTCTGCCGGACTCCATTGAAAAGACAGGACATTACCTGTTATGATCGCATTGAGGTCCACAATAGTCCCCGGGGCTATAATTGTATCATGTGGTGTGATTCGAATCACCGGCAATGGATTTACAATAGCGGTAAGTGCATTAGATGAGACCGGTGAGATAGAACAGGCATTGCCAACACTCGTAACGGTACATGTTATAACATCGCCCTTAGATAGTTGACTGCTACTGAACACAGGTGAATTATCTCCAGCCTCGGCATTGTTTATCATCCATTGATAAGAAACTTTAGTCCCGAAATTCTGAACCGTAGCGTTGAAATTTATGGTCTCCCCCGCGCACACTTCATTGGTTGAGGCGGAAATATTTACTAAGGGTATCACTTCTGGTTTTATAACTATTTGTACAGGTCCGGAGGTAGCTGGGGCAGCGCCTGTGCAATCTGAAAGTAGGTCTGGAGTAAGCGTACAGGTAATAACATCGCCATTAATTAGTGTAGAGCTAACAAATTGATTACTATTCGTTCCGGTATTTATGCCATTTACTTTCCACTGGTAAGATGGATGTATGCCAGCGTTGGTAACGTTGGCTTTAAAGGTTACAGTTTGTCCGGTGCAAATAGTATCCGACGAAGCCGAAATATTGATAGTTGCTGGCAACGTATCAGTAACTGTTATGGTAATAGCATTGGAAGTAGCGTTGCCTGGCATAATGCAGCTTTCTGCTACGTTTGGAGCAACAATACAATTAATAATATCGCCGTTAGACAGGCCAGTGCTGTCGAAAGTGTTGCTATTGGTTCCCACGTTAACGCCATTTACTTTCCATTGAAAAAAAGGAGTTATTCCGGCGTTTGAGGTGTTTGCTACAAATATAACCTGTGTGCCTTTGCAAACAGAAGTAGCACTTCCGGCAATTGTCACGGAAGCAGGCGAGCTACTCCCGCCTGTCATTTGGATGGGGTTGGAAAGAGCCGAGCCGTTTAAAATGCAACTTGTGCTATCCATGTAAACGCATGTGATGATATCTCCTGGCTTTAGGGAACTGGTGATGAATTTGTTGCCGTTATCTTCGACAATGACGTCATTCACTTTCCATTCATATAATGAGGCAGATCCTCCATTCAACACGGTTGCATTAAAACGAACAGGATTGCAATTACAAATAAGCGTATTGCTGGCGTTAATAGTTATTTTTGGCTGAATTGTACTATTATTTACGTGGATTGTGATTGCATCACTTGCGTTAAAAACGCCGGGCTCGCAAACCGAGCCATTACTCACCTTGCATACCAACTGATCATTGTTGGCAAAACCCGAACCCGTATAAACCGGATTGTTGGTACCGACGTTAATACCGTTTAGCATCCATTGATATACGGGGTTGATACCGGCATACAACGCCGAGGCAGTAAATGTTGCAGAACTTCCCGCACACACCTTACCGGAAGCGGGATGTATTGAAACAATAGGAGCAGGAGAAACTAAAACAGGTGCAGATAACTTTACAATCCAATAATCCCCCACAGTACCTCCGTAAGGAGTAGTGTGATAACCAGCTAATTCATTTGAAGAAACTAAACCGGCAACAATAAAACCACCATCGCTAAGTGGCTGAACGCAATAGGCGCCTTCCTGGTAGCTGCCTCCCATACTTTTCTGCCATTTAAGATTTCCTGCACCGTCTATTTTGATAACCCACATGTCTTCATTTCCTGCATTGCAGCTTACATCGCCGTTTGCAGACTCTGCGGATCCACAGACCACATATCCGTTGTCAGGTGTTAATTGAATATAAAACCCTTTTTCGTTATATTGACCTCCGTAGCATTTTTGCCATTCTGTGAGGCCGGAATTAGTCAGTTTTATTACCCATAAATCGGAGAACTGTCCCAGATCCTGGTGATTGCCGGAAACATCACCATCGTTTGAAGAGGTATATCCGGCAACTATAAATCCGTTATCTGTAGTTAATTGAATAGACAGTCCTTCTTCAACTCCGGATCCGCCCAAGGTTTTTTGCCATTGCTCTGAGCCTCCATTGCCTAACTTTATTACCCATATATCTCTCATTCCGTGATTGACGGTAACATCACCGTCATTTGATTCCGTATATCCCGCAACTATACACCCTCCATCGCTGGTGGCTCTTAAGCCATAAACTTCTTCACTACGGCTGCCGCCAATACTTTTTTGCCATAGAAGGTTTCCTGTCCCGTCTATTTTTATGACCCAACAATCCCTTTCACCGTGGTTTACAGTTACATCTCCATTGAATGATTCAGTAAATCCGCCAACAACATATCCTCCATCGTTGGTAATATCTATTGAGGATGCATAATCATTCTTGCTACCGCCATAATCTTTTTGCCAGGTTATATCACCATCAGCAGTAAGTTTGATAACCAGAAAGTCTGCCCCGCCGTGTTGACCAATCATATAGCATTCGTTACTGGCAGAAGTGCCGGTTACAATGTATCCGCCATCCGGGGTTTGGCGAACATCCTTGCCCACATCGAAATAAGCGCCGCCAAGGCATTTCTGCCATTGAACGGATCCTGTGCTACTAAGCTTTACAAGCCAGAAATCGCCAAGACCCGCATTGCCATGGTACCCAACCACATCTCCACCACCAAAATAGGAATAGCCAATTACAATATATCCACCATCTGAGGTAGTACGTATCACATTTGGGTAATCTCCATCGCCACCTCCAAGGATTTTTTGCCATTCCACAACAGGTGCCTGCGAATAGGCTCTCTGCGATCCGAACAAGGAAAAACAAAGTAATAATCGAAAAATTATTTTCAGAAAAAACATTAGAAAATTTATGCAGTTAATCTTAAGTTCAAAGAAGGCTTATCCCGGAAAAATATAAAAGTAGGAAAAAGATTCAGTGATAAATAAGTATAATTAACTCTTCATATCATAAACGGTCGTGTCTTGATTTTGTTTTATTAAACTTAACTATTTCGAGGATCATAAGATATTCTTCTGCCTGATTACGTAATGCGGAGGTAAAAAAGGATTCTTTAAACCGTTTTTTAAGTAAGTTCATCGAAGGTTGCCAACCTTCTAAAGATTGCCAACCCTGCCGAGGTGGGACATGTTGCTGAAAAAAGAGTTATAAAAGCAACGGTGATACTAACCCAAAACTGTTTTATCTGAATCTTAAATTAATACCAATATTATTTGCCTGCAATCCGGTTGTTTGTGAGTAGTGTCCATAGCGCAGATCAATCATATTGAAGAATGGAATATTAAATACCCCTTTTTCCGGGGTGATCCGGAAGTTTATACCAAAATATTGTGAAGTGAACGCTGACAAATTATAGTTACTTGTATAATAAGTATCTGATAACTGGTGTTCAGCATAAGGAGCAAAATATTGAGACGCCGTTTGAATATAATACCTGTAAAATGGCGCTATTGATAGAAATGGCGATACTTTGTACGGTATCTCAAGACTTGCTGTATGTGCTTTAATGCCCCAGTTATCTGTATAATAACGATAATAGCTGCGGAAAATAATTTTATCGCCAAGGAAATAATTTAACCGGATAGCAAGAGGAAGTTTGAACCTTTCAGAAGGAAGATTCTCGATTTTTTCACTTCCGTCTGTAAAATATACCCGGTGGAAAGGAAGTCCTAAGTAACCATTTTGGGCCACTCCTTCAGCGATTAAAGCAAATTGAAAATTCTTGTTCACTATCTGTGAAAAAGTAAGAGAGCCGGAATAGGTATTTCGCGGTGTTCGCGGAATTCTTACTCTTTCCCTTTCTCCATCTGTAATCACCGTTCCACTTGCAGTTGTATAAGTTGAAAGTGAAGTTTCTACAGGTTTAGGAACGAATTCAGAAGGTTCGATCATCACTACTTTATCAAAATAGACATCACCTTTAAAATTGATTGCTGTGTTCTTATTTTTTGAAGTTTTGCCGGCAGAAAAATTAAGCCCGAAAGAATGATAATTTACTTCGCTTGATAAAGAGGTTCCAAGGCCAAAATTAAATCCATTACTTTTTTCAACCTGCCAGTTGATTGACGGATAAAAGCGGTTGCCGAATGTTCTGGAAGCTCCGGACGTATTGATATAAGCCTGCGAAGCGGCTGTATGGTGATCGAATCCTACTTCCATATCCCATGTATATTTATTATTTCGTTCGTTTTGCTTTAAAAATTTCAATTCCAGCACATTGGATACATCGTTTAGTTGCTGGCTGCCTATTCCGCCGGTAACCGCGGAATGGTTTCCATCCTGGTTAAAATAACCAGACACAAGATTTACCTCATCCAGCTTCAGTTTGGTGTTTTTATAGGAGGACGTATCAACGTTGTACTGCTGCGCAAAAGCAGATAATAGCCAGAAATAAAGGCCAACGACGGTAAGACAGATTTTCTTCATTGTTCTTTTTTAATTTTTTTCAATTACTCTTTACAATTGTTTAGTTACAACCGCAACCTGCGCCAACTTTACCACCGTTTGCACCACTTGCCCCTTCACGGTAACTTTGAAAATTGAGCTCCGTTTTTTCAACCTTTCGCGCATTGAGCTTCATTTCTGCATCATTGATTTTATTTTTTTGATACTCTTTTACACTGGCACATCCCGTCGAAATGGTCAACATAAAAAAGCCAAGTGCGGCAAAAAGGATTTTATATTTCGTACAAAAAATTAATTGCATTTTATATTTTTTGAAGTGTAAATTTTATTGTTGTCATCAATGATCACACATTCTACCTGTTTTATCTGGTTGACCAGGTGAAGACCATGTTCAATTCCCATGATCATTACCGGTGTTGCCATTGCATCACATATTTCAGCATTCGGAGAAAAGATGGTCACACTTTTAATACCGGTTACCGGAAGCCCTGTATGCGGATCAATTGTATGGGAATATTTTTTGCCATCAATTATTACAAACTTTTCATAATTGCCGGAGGTCGCTATTGCCATATCACTGATATTCATGTAAGAAAATGCATGGCCTTTAAAGTCAGGATGAACGATCCCAACAGTCCATGGCGAACCATCAGGTTGCGTTCCCCAGGCAGTCAGATCACCGGATGCATTTACGATTCCGCTGGTTACGTTGTTTTTCTTCATCACCTCCTTTGCCATCTCGGCTGCGTAGCCTTTGCCGATCCCCCCAAAGCCGATCCGCATTCCTTTTTCTTTTAAAAAAACAGTTTTCTTTTCAGGATTTAATTCAATGTTTTTGTAATTGATCAGACGAACCATTTTCTTTGCTTTTTTTGCATCAGGCAAAGAATTCATTGTCTTATCAAAATTCCATAAGCGCTTGTCTATGCTTCCATAAGTAATATCAAAAGCGCCTTGTGTGATGGAAGAAATTTTAATACTTCTTTGAATAATACCAAATGTTTCGTCGCTTACTGTAACGGGTTCTATTCCTGCATTGCGGTTGATCAGATTGGTTTCGCTATCCTCACTAAACGTCGTAAGCAGTTTTTCAATTCTCTTTATTTCTCTTACACCTTCTTCAATCATTTGCCACGCCCATTCTTTGGTGTGTGCTACCACAGTCAGTTCAAACTGGTTGCCCATCAGTTTCATCGTTTGTTTATATGCCTGTGGTTGCAGCATTACGTCAATAGTTAACTGCGGTTATTTCATTAACAAAATTTCCCGGACCCTGGCTATAATATCCATCCCACACTTTCAGCTTATTTCCATTACTGTCCAGCAGAATGGTAAAAGGAAACCTTCCGTCGGGATTATACTTTGCTGCGAGTTCATCGTTTTCTTTCTGCTGTTCTTTAGAAAGCTGGTCTTTCTTTTTGCGGGGAAAATCAGCATTGACCAGGATCAAATTGTTATTCGCGTATTGGCTAAATGCATCGGAATTAAAAATGTCCGCGCGAAGCTTCATACAAGGAATACACCAGTCGGATCCGGAAAAATTAAGCAGAATAAGTTTGTGTTCGGTTTTTGCAATTTGTTCTGCTTTGTTGAGATCAGTAAGCCATGTTGGGGGTGTGAAAGCAGTGCTTAACAATAACGTCGTGGAAAGAAACAATTTAATCATAGGGAGTTTACATTTTACTAATGAAAATTTATTTCATTTTCAAAAGTTAAATGTCATAGTATGGTTAGATAACATTTTATTAACCGAATTTAATTTTAGAGATAACAAATAGTTTTACCAGGAAAAAGAAGATTTTTTTTAATTCTTCTGATACGCCGTCTTTTCAACTGAGGTCGACGGCAATCACAAAAAATATTGAATGGGCAATGGGCCGTAGATAAGAAAAATTGAAAATAGACTCTTGGAAACTATTTCCATTGTCCATTTTCAACTTTCAACTTTTCAATTGAAAAAAAAGAGGCCTGGGGATGATTATTGTGAAATACGGTTTAAGACAATGCTGGCTTTAACCTGTTGGTTAGCGCCTACTGACAGTGCCCGGCAGTAATAAGTAGTGCCTTTGGTGAGACCGGTAAAAACATAGGAGGTGGTAGTTGCGGGGTAGCTTACCCAACTGGTCTCCTGCAAAGTGGGGTCTGTAGTGTACTGAAACAAATAACTTGAGGCACCTTTTACAGCCTTGAATCTGAATACCAGTTGACCGGTGTTGCTGCCATCTGTCAGCGTCGGGTTTTCCGGCGCTGTGATAGTGATGGGTTGCGGCAGCTTGTTAAGGTCAAAACCGGAACTGGCAAGCAAGGCTGGGTCAGTGGTGATGCCATTTACATAGTCTGCAAGCTGGCCCAGCATCTGGTTCAGCGTAAACTTGCTCATGTTCTTCAATTGCACCTGCACCTTATCCCTGCTGGCTGAAGTTTGCAGCAACTGTGCATAATTCTCAAGCTCGTTATTAATACTTTCGAGCGAGGGCACAGGTGTGGGAAATGTGGTTACAGCAGCAGCCATGCTGGCCGTAACGTTTTGACCAAATGTGAGAAGTTTCGCGTCGGCGAATGTTTTGAAGGTTTTCACAACCTTACGGATAAACTTTTTCATAAAATTAAAATTTAGATTTTCAGGCCTCATTTTTTTTTGAATGAGAAGCCTAAATTGGAACATAAAACCATTACGGTCAACCCCACTATTGGGGTATAATAAAAAGGCGTGTTGATCGTTGCGGGCAAAAAAGTACCGTAAACAAGGCGTTTCAGGGCATTGGCTTTCTTCAAAATTTTTTTTTATAGGGACTTCAAAAAATAAATTTATCCACATTTTTCGCCGGAAAATGGTATTTAACCGGTGCTCCTTCATAGCGTAAAAGGCATGAAAAAGTAAAAACCACGGTGTGAAATGGTCATACTATACCTATATATTGGTCGTCTATACCTATACATTGGTCATTTATATCCATATATTGGCCATCCATACCTATATGTTGGTCGTACTATACCTATATGTTGGTCATAGTATACTTATAGGTTGTCCATAATATATCCTATGTTGGTCATAGTATACCATTAGATTGGTCAAAATATACCTGTAAATGATCAATACAATGTATTCATTTTATAGCCACTGGTTGCTAGTACCAATTATTTCGCCGAAATATCGCTAAAACCTATAAGGTTTTTACAACCTTATAGGTTTGAATAATTCTTGGGTATTCCTTCTGTGGATTTTTCGAAAACTTTTATTTTGATAGCTGTATATTTGAAAATAGAAACTTTTAAAATAATCTTAAGGTACTGACTGCTACTTCTAACAGTAAACTGTAAAACTTTATAATTGTAAGTGAATTCCGTTAGTGAAGAAGACCCGATACTCCCGTCGTGTCTCAATTGATTCTAAAAATCCTGATGAAACTTGGTCATTCGATTTAAAGGACGTTTTTGAAGCATGTAGTGAGTTAAAAGATTTTAGGACAGAAAATTTTAAGAAGTATGTTCCAATAATGCATTCGCCAGCGAAAGGGTTATTAATTCACTTAGGATTACTTGTAAAGGAATAAATTTTGCAACTTGTGATGAAAATCAGAATCGCCAGACGGATACAACCGATCTTGAAATCCAGATTGACCAGATAGTTTATCAATTGTATGATTTAACGAAAGAGGAAATAGCGATTGTGAAAGGTGTCTGAACCGGGATTTTGAGGGTTTAGGATGGGAAGATTAAAATTGCAAAATCGTTTCGTCTTGTAAATCCTGATTCTGACAAATTGTGGCGAATGTCGCTGGTAGTAAACAAACAAAAAGGGGACTTTTTTATAGTGGCTTTACCTTTTAGAAACTAAATGCAAAAAATGAAATGAAATTTATAAACTTCTCGGTAGACAAAAAGCTGCCACGAAAACTTATATTTAAACATATATTCTATATCCTGTTTTGGATTTTTGGACTAGCAATTTTTCTTTTTAGACTCGATACACTTCTATTTTCTTCACTGCATTTGGCCTCTTACGATATCGGTTTTATTATTCCTGCGATTTATTTATTCGTGTTATTTATTTGGATAAAGAATCAACGCTGGTATTATACTGTGGCATTTTTCTTTTATCCCTTGCTTCTAATATTTTGGTTTATTCCGAAATGGATTCTTTTTTATGGCAAAATGTACATTTTGCTTTATTATCTGAATTTTCTTTTTAAAGTAATTCGGAATTACAAGAAAAATATTTTGATAGCAACGGTTGCAATGATTTTAGTCCTTCTTCTTTCGCTTGAAAATTCATTATGGCTAAGAGGCTTTTCCATATTGTTTTTTTCATACCTGTATTTTCTATTTTTTAAATTGTTTTTGAAGGAAATTTTTAAACCTGATAGTTTCTTTGAATCATCTTCTAAAAATAAAATTGAAAAGTTCTTATCACTTGATTCCGGGACAACTCCATCATTTATAACAAATTTGGAGGTGAGAAAAGAAGACGAAAAATTGGAACCAGAGGAAAAAGAAATGCGAATAAAGGAGAGATTAATTAACACCAATCAGGTGTATGAGTATTTGATACAAAGCTTAAGTGGTTTTCGAAATGAAAGAAGCTATATTTTGTTTTGCATTTTTCAATTGTTTTTATATTTTTTCATCACTGTTGCCTATTTTTCGTTCTTAAATTACCAAGTTTTTCACATTAATAGTCATCAATTTTTGTTTTCCGAATTTCCGTCAGTATTTGATTTTATTTATTATACGCTTAAAACTATTACTTTCAGCAATATCGATTTTCTCAAGCCGACTGGTGATGTTGCACGAGCGATTGAAATTTTTTCATTTCTTATGTTGGGAATATTTTTATTAGTGATTGTTGTCTCCTTACTCTTCTCATTACAACGACATAAACTGAAAGATTTAATGGAGAGTGGAGTCAAATCCTTAAAAGTTCAAAACGAATTGCTATCCGAACATATAGAAAAAAAGTATGGAGGAATTACACAGAATGAAGAAAACGGATTTGTTATCTGGATAAAAAACGTCTTTGGGCATATTTTTTAATTTAAGGCCGGCAAGTTTAAAGTACGTTCTTCACCTAAGATTTCAAAGATCAATGCCTTCAACAATTAAAAGATTTTTCCCCCTGCCATGGTTCGTGATCCAGGAACCACAGATTAGGGCTTAAAAGACCAAAATGAAAACAAACATACTAACATTGATTATGGCGACAACGGGGTTATTTTCCTTTGGACAAAACAATAAATCAACGCAAGATACTATTGAAATAGAAACTGTTAGTTCGATAAGAAAATATGAGTATGCTGATTCTATAGGTAAGCGTATAATCATACAAAACAGTTGGTCAAGAGGTATTCAATATGTTGACCCTAATGGGAAGAAAAAAAATAAAGTTTTATTCTGGACTCGAATAACTAATGAAACAGAAAATCCATTAGAATTGAATATAGACTTTCCTGTAGAATATGAAGTTCCTTCTTTACCAGGTAAATACTTTAAAATATTGCTTCCTTCCGATACAATGTCACTTGATAAAGAACCATTGCCAGACTATGGTATACCTGATTTAAAATCTTTTCTAGATAGTAATATTCATAAGCCGTCATCTTTAAAAAGAACGATTAATCCAAAAGAATCGGGTGGTTTTTATGTTGCAATTCTCTTTGATGAAGGAGTAATTGGTCCATTTCGAACAGGACTAAGTATAAAGGGGCAAAATCTTGTTTATAAAGTCACAAGGTATACAGGAAAACAAGGAGTCCAATTTGTTGACGAGAAAGAAATTAATTGTGGAAGTATTAATTTAAAAAATTTGGTACGACAGAAATAAAAAAAGTTAGCGTACAACATTTGTTTGTCAGCAACGTCTCCGTCATCTTTTTTCAAACTAAGTTTATGCCCATCGGGACGTTGCGTTAATGGTAATCAATTTTCCATGCGCAATGTCCACATGAGATTTTCGTTAAATAAAAAACATTCTCAAAGTGAGACGTTGCTGAGAAATAAAGACAGCCGCTAACAAATGCTGCTTCCCAGGCCGTGCCTTACTCCCAGCTTGAGCCCTGCAGGACACGGCCGCTGAATTTATCAAAATAAAAATCCTTCTTATTTCTTCGTTTACTGCCAGGCAATGATATCAATGTTACTCCCGGAAATTGCAGGACAGGCTTCGTCGTGATAATCATAAACCAAAGATTTCTAATACTTTCGTGGTTTAGATTAAATTTGATGTTATGAGAATCCATTTCCTTTCTTTCATTGTTGTATTGCTTTTATCGTCGTTTATTTGCCACGCACAATCCTTTTCAATTACAAATGATGCCGGGAACCAAACCGTTACCATCGGTAATTCCAATCTTACAATTGTGGTAGATTACAATCATGGCTGCCGGGTTTCAGCAATGGACGTGAACGGGATAAATGTGGTAGCAGGCAACACGGGAATATATTCTGCCATACAAACCAAAGACAAAACATTTTCTACGCTGCAATTGAAGAATTCGCCAAAGGTGAAAAGCTCCAAAAATTCGGTAGAAGTAAGTGACATTATTTATGGAGATGATAACGTATCCATACACGAAAACTGGAAATTTATTGCCAGCGATTCCAATATTAAATTTTCTATTACAAGGAGTTTCCCGAAATCTTTTGAAGCAGCATCTGTTTCTTTTCCTGCAATGGAATTTAATAATATCAATACCTGGGAAGGCGCCTTCCAGGGCTTTGGCGGCATAGCGTGGTTTTATTTATTCAATGAAAAATTAATGACGCATGGCGTTCATACCAATGAGGTTTCTTTCTGGAACAGCGCTAACGATAACGGTTTGCATGTTTTAGTAAATGCACCTGGAAAGCAAGTGGCCATGAAATATTCGCGAACCGATGATGATAAACTGGATTACAGCATTGCTGTTTCGCAAAAGGAAATGTTACCTCGTTATGATTCAGGCACGCAGCGCCGCAGGTTTATCAGGAAGAAAACAGATGTGTGGGCGCCATTCAAAATAATGGCCGGTACTACCACTCAATCTATTAGTTTTTCAGCTTTCAATTATGCAAAAAAATATGGCCGCGGCGAGTTCAAAGGTGTAAATGGAAAACAGGTGACTTCGGTTTTAAATACCATCGCCCGCATGGGCGTGATTGATGCCAAACATTTCGGTGGAAATAGCTGGCATACGCCATACGGGCCGATCTGCCTGCATGAACAATACATTGCGCAGCTTGGCGTCGGCATCAACGATCCACATTATCTCAATGGCTATAAACAATGCCTTGATTTTTATCGCGACAATGCGATTAAACCGGACGGAAGAGTTTGGTCCAGATGGGCTTACACCAATGGAGACGCTATGCCCGGGCAGTTTACTGATAAAGGTTTTTATGAAGCGCAATGGGGATACCTGCTGGATTCCAACCCGGATTATGTGAGCAATGTTTCAGATTTATACAATCAAACCGGCGATATCGATTGGGTAAGAAAACAACAAAAGGCTTGCGAAAAAGCATTGGATTATTTATTAAAAAGAGATTTCAATGGCAATCACCTGGTAGAAATGATGAACGATAGCCACACGCAAAACCGGAGCAGCGATTGGATCGATATTATTTGGGCTTCTTATGAAAATGCTTTTGTCAATGCGAAATTGTACCACGCTTTATGCCTATGGTCTGACATTGAGCAACAACTCGGAAACAAAGAAAAAGCATCCTATTATTCCGACTTTGCTGAACAACTAAAAATCAGTTTTAATAAAAGTGTTCACCAGGGCGGTTTTTGGGATGAAGATAAAGGCTATTACGATTATTGGCGCGATAAAGACGAGTCTGTTCATGGAGATAATTTAGTTACCCCGGTAAATTTTATGGCCATTGCTTATGGTATTTGCGATGATACCACGCGTCGCAATTCTATCCTCGAAAAGGTGGAAACTGAAATGCAAAAAGAGAAACTATTTTTCTGGCCTATTAGCTTTTTCCCTTATAAAACCGATGAAGGAAAGGAATACCAGTTTCCGTTTCCTTATTATGAAAATGGCGATATCTTTTTGTCGTGGGGAAGTGTGGCGGTACAGGCTTATGCATCCTGGAAGCCTGCATTGGCTTTGCATTACATCAAAAATATTCTGAAACAGTATAGTATAGACGGCCTTGCTTTTCAACGATATTCGCGAAAAGACCAGAGCGGGCAGGGCGATGATATTCTTTCGGGAAATAGTCTTGCTATAGTTGGATTATATCAATCTGTTTATGGTTTCAATCCTTTGTATAACCGGTTTTACCTGGATCCACATATTACCGGTGAACTATCCGGCTCACGGCTTTATTATGATTTTAGAGGAGAACGGTTAATCATTGGCCTCGACACGAATCTATATTCAGTTTCGAATAAGAGATTCACGATTTCTTCAAAAAATGATTTTGGTTATTTTAGTGTAGGCGACACCGTTATGTATTTTAATAAAGACAATCCTGTTTATTCCTTAAAGGCGATTGCGAAAAATAAAAATCATCTTAGCCTTCAAATAAATGAATGCAATTCAAAAGAAATTATTTGGGAACAAAGTAGTCCCGGTGCATCTTTTGCTGTTATGTATTTTTTAAATAAGCTTTTACCCCATCGCACTTATTTAATTTATGGCGATGATATTTTATTGAAGAAAACTAGAACTGATGCGAAAGGGAATTTGATTTTTAACCAGGATATAAAAACAAAGAAATTAAAAATTGTTTTGGAGAATTAAGTTCCCGGTAGTAGTCGCACTGCACATGCTACGCAAGCCCCGAAGTAAGTTCTTTCCTGCAGAGCAGTAAGCAAACAAATACGGCGTTTTTTTATTTGCCGGTCCTTCTGCACGCCGCCTCTGTCATGCGGAATTCCCTATCGCCAACAAAGGGATAATAGTTTTACCTTACATCCTCAAAACGAAATAAAAATGAATCATCTGAAGGGTGTTCACCACGTAACCGCTATTACAAGCAATGCGGAAAAGATTTACGATTTTTTTACGAATGTTTTAGGAATGCGGCTGGTGAAAAAAACGGTGAACCAGGATGACATTCAAACGTATCATTTATTCTTCGCTGATGACAAAGGCAGCGCAGGAACCGACATGACTTTCTTTGACTTTCCCGGAATCCGAAAAGGGCAGCATGGCACGAACGAAATTTCCAAAACCTCATTCCGCGTGCCTGATGATAAGGCATTGGATTATTGGGTGAAGCGCTTTGATCGCCTCGGAGTAAAGCATACCGGCATCAAAGAAATGTTTGGTAAGAAAACGATTTCTTTTTCTGATTTTGATGACCAGCAATATCAATTAATTTCTGATGAACTGAACAAAGGCACAGGATCCGGCACACCATGGCAAAAAGGTCCCGTTCCGCTGGAATATGCTATTACTGGTTTAGGGCCGGTCTTTGTGCGTATTGCAGACTTTGATGTCTTTAAAGAGACACTGGAAAAATTGCTGTTGTTTAAAGAAACCAGCCAGGAAGGCGCTTTCCATTTATTTGAAATGGGAGAGGGAGGAAATGGCGCATCAGTAATCGTGGAGCATAATACAACGCTGCCCGCTGCAAGACAAGGCTATGGTACGGTTCATCACTCGGCCTTCAGGGTAGCCGACCGCGCCGTATTGGATGAGTGGATTGAACGCATGAACGATTTCCGGGTTCCTTCATCCGGTTATGTAAACCGTTACTTTTTTGAATCGTTGTATGTTAGGGTGGGGCCCCAGATCCTGTTTGAAATGGCAACAGACGGTCCTGGCTTTATGGGCGACGAGCCCTATGAAACACTCGGTGAAAAATTATCTTTACCGCCATTCCTGGAGCCTCAACGTGAAAAAATTGAAAAGATGATTCGCCCGATTGATACCGTGAGAAGCACAAAGGAATTTATTAAAGAATAGAAGATGACAACCGCGAAAGGCTGTAAAATTTTAGGGCCTTTAATACACTTTGATTAATACATAAACCATGCATCAGAAAAATAGTATAGCCGCCGGCGAAGAATTACATGCAGAAAGCAAAGTGCTGATTCTACTGCACGGAAGGGGTGGCAGCGCAGAAGACATGTTATCTTTTTCATCACGCCTGGAAGTGGACAATTTCGCCTTGATTGCGCCGCAGGCAACCAATAATACATGGTATCCCTATTCTTTTCTGGCTCCGCCTGCACAAAACGAACCCTGGTTATCATCGGCATTAGGGCTGGTGAAGGAATTGGTGGACGATGTGACCGGCAAAGGCGTTACTACGGAACGTGTGTATTTCTGTGGCTTTTCACAAGGGGCGTGCCTGGCGCTTGAATTCATCGCAAGAAATGCGAATCGCTATGGCGGTGTGGCTGCCTTCACCGGTGGCCTCATTGGCGATAAAATTTATACCGGAAATTATAAAGGCGATTTTAAAGGAACACCCGTTTTTATGGGCACCAGCAATCCCGACCGGCATGTGCCGATTGAAAGATTTCATGCTTCAGCTAACATCCTGAGAGATATGAATGCTGCTGTTACGGAGAAGGTGTATAACAACATGGGACATATCATCAACCAGGATGAAATTGAGAATGCGAATAGGGTTGTATTTAATCCATCACCCGTTAAGTAAGCGATATGTTTAACGTAACAAGAATTTACAGCGATGGCGAAGGTGACAGCCATTTTGAAGATGTTACTATTCCGTTGACAGATGCGGGAAGCATTGGCAAACTATCCACTGGAATTGCCGCCAAAGAGATCATCTTTCGTGAAGTAGCGCCTTCTTACGATTATGACTTTCATAACGCGCCACAGAAGCAATACATCATTTTATTGGATGGTGAAATAGAGATTGAAACCTCACTTGGCAATAAAAGAACTTTTAAACCAGGAGAAGTATTATTGGTAGAAGATACTACAGGCAAAGGCCACAAAACAAGAAACCTTCAACCTATACAACGAAAATCTGTCTTTATTACATTGCCATAGACCGAGCAATTCAATGCAGTAAAGTTTGCTTATTTCCTAAAAATAAACCGGATGCAAAAAATAAATATCAGGGATAATAAAGAGCTGATGCGGTTTGAAACCGGCGAAGGCGATAACACGGCTTACCTTGAATACCGCTTTTATAAACGAGTTAATATTGCGTTGATGCATACCGTGGTGCCAGACCACATGAGAGGCCAGGGCTTTGCTTCTGCGTTAGCCGCTTATGGTTTTCAATATGCCCGTGATAATAAAAAGCTGGTAATGGTGTATTGCCCGTTTGTAGGGGCTTATCTAAAGCGGCACCCGGAAGAAAAGGAATTGCTGAATAAAGAATTTCTCCAGTGAGAATGGTGAGAGAGTGAGAGAGTGAGAGGTGAATCGCGAGTGGTGAATGGTGAATGGGGAATCGTAATGGAGTTTGTATTAAATCAAGAGATTTATCTCAGAATAAAAAACAGTGATAATTGGTTATTTACTGGCACAAGGGAAAACCAGCATTCAAAATTGATGCAGTATTGTTGCGAAGTTTCGGGAATATAAAACACTCAATTCAGCCCGGAAGTATCTATCGGAATTTTGTCAAGCACTAGATTTTCTGAAGCTACCAATTGCTGGAAGGCCGGCATGTCCTGCGGGCTGATGGGCGTTGCCGCGGGGAATTTTTGCCTTAACGGATCTACCTGTTTGCCGTTTTTCCAAAAGCGGTAGCAAACATGCGGCCCCGTGGCGAGCCCTGTCATTCCAACATAGCCAATTACCTGCCCCTGGGTTACATGTTGCCCTGCTTTAACGCCTCTCCGGCTCATGTGCAGGTATTGGGTGGTGTAAGTGGCGTTGTGTTTTATCTTCACATAATTTCCATTAAAACGGCTGTACCGCGATTCAATTACCACGCCACTGCCCGTCGAAAGGATAGGAGTGCCCGATGGCGCTGCAAAGTCTGTCCCGAGGTGCGCTTTCCATCTTTTTGAGACGGGATGAAAACGGTGAAGATTATACCGCGAAGTGATGCGGCTGAATTTTAAAGGCGCTTTTAAAAAAGCTTTTCTCAAACTTTTGCCTGCTTCATTATAAAACTCGCCGCCGCTGGTGCTGTCTGCTTCAAAATAATAAGCTTTGAAAATTTCGCCCCGGTGCGAGAATACCGCCTCCCTGATGGCGCCGGATTCAATTGGCTTGTCGTGGACAAATTGCTGTTCGTACACTATTTTGAACCAATCTCCCTTTTGAATAGAATAAAAGTCAATTGTCCAGGCAAATATTTTGGCCAGCTTTACCGCAAGATCAGGATCGGCATTATTCTGCTCAAGGGTTTCATACAGTGAGCTGTTTATTGTACCTCCAAGACTGGCCATTTGCGTAGTCACCGGCCTCTTGCCGGTATATACGGCCAAAGTATTACGAAGATCATACACTACGTAGTTTAGGGGGTCGGGCTGGTAAATAAAATACAGCGCCTTTTGTATGGAATCTTTGGTGCAGAATATAGTGTATGGCTTGCCCGCGTCTAATTTACGAACGCTAAATATATTCCGGGCCTTCTCAGCAAGTCGCAAAACTGTTGAATTATCAATACCATAATCTTTTAAGATGTCGGCAAGAAACTGGTTGCGATCAATCGTACCTTCTGTTACGGTGAAGGAATCTAAGGGCAGGCCAAAACGAGTGGCCGTAGGTTCAGGTTTCGCAGCAGGCGGTAATTCTTTTGCAGTGGCTTTGTTACCCGGTTGTATCAATTGCATTATCAAAATAAGCGCAGCGATGACGCCGGTAATGATAAGTGCAATGGATTTTACTGAAAGCTTTTTTTTCCGATTCATTATACCTTATGGCTGTAATAGCAAATTTTATCAACTGATCCCGTCACCATCCGCAGAGATTCTGCGGGCTAATCCAAAAAAGACGGGAAAGGAATAAAGCCGCAACACGCGGCGTAGCGCCAATATAAACAGGTTGTATCAATTTTCCTTACGCGTGGCGCTTATTGCAAAGATGCAATATTCAAATTACAATAAAAAAGCCTTATCCGGTTTTTTACAGCTATTATGAAACTTTTTACATTTCCGGAAACAAATGGAGAAATCTGTTGATAGCTGCCTGATTTTTATTTTGCAAAATATTTCTCACTATCACCCGGCTTTTTGGTCAATCTTAAGCACTCTTTTTCGCTTTTGCACTTCTTTGTCTTAGCTGAATATTCAGTATCTCCACAAGCAGGGAAAATCCAAGACAGGAATAGATAATGCTTTTACTAACTTCCTGGTGAAGGGAGGCAGCAATCAGCACCACACCAATCACCACCAAAAACGAAAGTGCCAGCATTTGTAAAGTAGGATGCTGGTTGATCAGTTTGGTAACCGGGCCGGCAAAAAGCATCATGATGATGATGGATATTACCACAGCTATAATCATAATCACTACATTATCCACGAGGCCAACCGCCGTTAATATTGAATCAAATGAAAACACCGCATCTACCAAAATAATCTGGATGATAACTGACCTCATGCCCCTTACTTTTCCTTTAGGCTTTATTTCCTCATCCCCGGGGTGCTTTAATTTATGATGAATTTCAAGGGTGCTTTTTACGATAAGAAACAAGCCTCCGGCCATCAATATCAGGTCTTTGATGCTTAATCCCAGCGGTGCATCTGAAACACCATCTATAGCCGGAATGCTAAGGATGGGGTCCCTGAAGCTGATAATCCAGTTGATGGATAATAATAAGCCTACCCTGAAGGCCATTGCCAGCAGCAAACCCGTATTGCGTGCGGCGCGTTGCTGGTTTGCAGGCAATTTGCCCGCTACAATTGATATAAAGATTATATTGTCTATTCCCAAAACGATTTCCAGAAAAGTAAGCGTCAGCAAGCTTACCCACAAAGCGGGATGAGTAAAATCCGGGAAAGTAAATTCCATTTGTTTGTTTTTTTTAAATTGATTCGCTATTTAACATTTTTGGCGGATCGGCATTTTTCTTCTCAGGAAACACTACCGTTTTAGACAAACTGTTTTTCTTTTTCCTAAGAAGAAAATTCAGCAAAATTGGCCCCGTTGTAATCACTAAAATACCGAGAATTATTTTTTCCAGGTGTTCTTTAGCCCATTCATTTTCACCAAGTAAAAATCCGGCCGTAATGATGCTGGCTACCCAAATAAAACTGCCAAGAATATTGTAAAGGGAAAATTTGCCCACCTTCATTTTCACCATGCCGGCCACGATGGGTGCAAACGTGCGGATAACCGGCAAAAATCGTGCAATGATAATGGCGCCTCCTCCTTTTTTGGCATAAAATTCTTCTGCCTGATGCAGGTGCTTTCTTTTAAAAAACCAGCGATCTTTATTAAAAAGGATTTTGTCAGATTTTCTCCCGAACCAATACCCGGCGTAGTTGCCAATAACACCGGCAACTGTTACGAGCGCTATCCAGTAAAGCAGGTTAACCAGGGGCACAGCAAATGGGGATAATGTGTTGGCGATTATCATTCCGGCAACAAACAACAATGAATCGCCCGGAAGGAAAAAGCCAAAAAACAAACCTGTCTCAACCAGCACAATAAGGGCAACAATGTATAGCCCGCCATGACTAACAATCCACTCCGGATCAATAAGGTTGTGTAAAAATTGAATGATGATATCCATGTCTAAAAAGAATTGAGCATGCAGTAATTGCACACGCGTTGAAAAAATTTATTACAATTAAATCGGACTTTACTATAAGAGTGCAGTCTTCGGTTTGATCGATCAAAATAAATTAAACCGGAAGAGGAAGTTGTAATACCTGGGTGCAGGCAGCAGCGTTGACAGTTTAATAAAAAAATCTGCGGTGTTTATTGCGCGCGCAGTAGCAGAAGATTGGCTTTTTAAAGTTTTTTCACCTGTATGGTAACTGGCGCAGGCGGTTCGATGACTTACAATACAAGCGGAAGTTTCAGCAAACGCTTCTTCGCTTTCAATATTATTTGCCATTTGCAATACTGTCTGAAAGCTGTTTTGACCCTTTGCCCCAAAAGTATTATTGAGTGAAGGCGCTGCGCTGCAGACCGTGTTTAATAAAATGAAGATGAGGGCCAGTAGCCTGCTTTTTAAAAGGGTATTTTGGATTGAATTCATCTTCACATTTACAAATAATGGCAGCAAATATATTTGAAAAGCGGCACCTTAAATGTTATCGTTTTAATAAAGCGGATCACAAAAAACAGGTTGTTAAAAAGTTATCAGATTCTATTGTCTTGTTTTCGAACCCAAGCGGTTACATATCAAAGAATTATTGTTCATTTTTTGCCACGGAGCCAGGTTTCCTGCTTAGATTATCGTTTTCGAATAATGTATAACAATTGACGGTGAAGCAAAGTTTTGGTTACCAAAATCCGATGAGTGACAGTAAACGGGCTTTTACACCGGTTTTTTATTTTCAAGTATACGGTTCAATTTTTTGTCGGCTGATTTTTTTGCACGGGCCCAAATTTCATCAAGGCTTACGCTGCTGCCATTTCTTTTTTTGCTCTCATCCGCCGCTTCCATAAAAGTGCAGATTTCCAATGTTTCTTCCGGCTTCACCGGCTCCTGGCCTGTTGTAAAAAACTGTATGATTTGCGTTAACAATGGATTGTATCCTTCAAAAGGCCCCAGAACGGAATCTCCCAATTCGCCAAAAGCGGTTCCGCCATACGTATGTTTGCCCGTGCGTGTGCCGCGAAAGGTGCCGATTCGACCATCAGCCCACGTGCCGACGGCTACATCGGTTCCTTCAGTGTGGGCGCGCATAAGGCTTTTGCAGCCGGTTCCCATTACGGTATATAAAAGTTCTACGCCATGAATGCCATACCAGAAAAAATCAGGATGCGTTTTTTCAATCGTGCACGGGCTATATGCATCAGCGCCCAGCACTTTACCAATTTTGCCATTCACCACCTGCTGGGCACTGTCCATATATCTCAGTGAAGAAGATGAAAATACCGACACTTTATAATGTTTGGCGAGCTCAAAAATTACGATGGCATCGGCAAGGGAAGCAGCGATTGGCTTATCGATAAAAAGTGTTTTGCCTGCTTTCAATACAGGAATAGCCTGCTCCAGGTGGCGGCGGCCATCATTTGTTTCCAGCAATATCACGTCGGTTTTTTCAAGTAAATGAGGAATGCTGTTTACTATTTCCACACCTCTTTTTTTAACTTCTTCCGTATAGCCCGGTATGCGCGATACCGACGATTGGATGTCAAGGCTGCCCTGCGGATAAGCGGCTACAATTTTATAACCGCCAAATTCGGCAGAGGCATCAGGGCCATTCAGCGCTTTGGTAAATTCCACACTATGGGAAGTGTCCAACCCGATGATGCCAATCCTTTTTGCGGAAGGTTCACTTTTAGCAAAGAGAGGAGATAAATTGCCCATCAATCCAAGGCCAATTCCTGTTGCGGCAGTAGTCTTAATGAATTTGCGACGATTATATGAAGTCATACGTTTTGAATTTATGTGATTGAAAATTGGAATTTATTAAATCAAGGATTATTCACCTGCGTAGATTTTTTAAGCGAAGCCATCATGTTTGTCACTACCGGTGAAACGGTTTTGTTTGCGAAGCCAACACCAATAAATACAATTGCCGAAATTATAGAAGGTAACCCTACATCTATCGCAAGACTATGTGGCCCGGTATTTTTTGTAACGATAAATGTAAGTAATCCCGCAGCAATGGAAGCTATCGCTGCATTGGCGTTGCATCTTTTAAACATCGGAACAAGTCCAAGAATCAATGGCATGGCCGTAGGCCCGAGCAGCGCGGCAAACCAGTTCACAATTAATCCGAGCACGCCTCCGAATCGTTCATAATTTAAGGCTACCACAAGCGTTGCCAATGTAAAAATAAAAGTGGTGATGCGCGCCGTTCGCAGCGAGCTTTTATCGTTTCTGAGTTTTGGTGAAACCACCGGAAGAATATCGCGTGTGATAACTGCCGCTATGGTATTCACATCAGAAGAGGTCATGCCCATTGTGGCTGCAAACAAAGATGCAATCACCAATCCGATAATTCCCTGTGGTAAAATTTTAAGCATAAGCCAGCCGTAAGATTCGTTAGGCTGCGCCAGGTCAGGCAAAATGAGCGGTGCTGCCCACATGGGAAAAAACAAGATCAAAGGCCAAATCAAATACAAAATACCCGATAGGCGGGCGGCTTTAGAAGCTTCTTTTTCAGATGAAGAAGAAATATACCTCGTTGCCAGGCTCCAGCTGCCGCCGTTATAACTCAGGAAGTAAAGAAAAAACATAATGATTACAAACCCGGCTGTATACGGTTCGGGGAATATCTGGCTGTGTGACGGCGGAAGCTCTTTCCAGATTTCCAGGATGGAATTCCATCCGCCAAGGTGTTGCATCACCAGCACTAACATGATGATCCCGCCAAGCACCTGCACAATAAATTGAATCAGGTCCGTAATGATTACGCCCCACAAACCGCCAAATGTAACGTAGATAAGCGTTACGCAGCCAGACACCAGGATGCCGGTTGCCATAGGAATGCCCGCCACGACGTGAAGCAAAATACCGATAGCAGCCCACTTGGCGCCTACATCAAATATTTTTAAGAGCACACCTGCCCACGCAATGATTTGCTGGGTGGCCAGGTTATACCGCACTTTCAGATATTCAAGAGGTGATTGCACGTGGAAGTTTTTGCGCAACCTTACCCAGTAAACAGGAAAAAAATGAGCGCTTGCAATGATGGCCACGCCAACGGGCAATGCCCACCACATATACATGGTAAATCCGTGGGTATAAGCAACCGCTGCATAGGCGACAAACACAGCGCCGCTATGCCCTGACACGTGATGAGAAATTCCTGCGAGCCACCACGGCAACTTGCCACCCGCCACAAAATAATCTTCAGAATTGCGGCTTTTGAAATAAGACAAAACACCTATCACCAGCATGCTTGCAAAAAATAGAATAATTACTACCAGGTCTGTCGTATCAAGCGCCATGTATTTTTTTTAATGAATTAAGCAGGAGGATTAGTGATGAATCAAAATTGAATGCTTGCTTTAGACAACCGGTTCCCATCCCGGCTGGTACTGCCTTTTCCAAAATTTATTGGCTTCTTCATTATTTAAAATATGGCCGTTTTTCTCATCAGTTATCAGCGTGGTTCCGGTGCGAACGGCAATGTTACCAAGAAGGCTCATTAAAGTACTTTGATACCCCTTCATTATTTCTGCATTTAATGAAGCGCCGTTGCGGATGCCATCAAAAAAATTCTGAATGTGCAGGGCGTCCAGGTTTTTGGACGGGTCAACGGTGTTGTGCGCGTCTACCGCATAATTGTTTTTTACATCCTTCAACAATTTATTGTTGAGGTCATAAATTTTATAAGAATTTCCGCCATCAATCACGAGCGTTCCTTTTTCTCCATAAAAAGCAACGCCTACGCTTGAGCCTTCTATGTCGCGCCCATTGCAGCTTCTGCCTTCCCATTGCACTAATTTTTTTCCCGGAAATTTCCATGCTATCACCTGCGTATCGGGAGTTTGCCAATCGTCATCATAACGGTAACGGCCTCCTGAGGAGCTGACGCTTATTGGGTACTCGAGGTTCATTCCCCATCGTAACAAATCCACCATGTGAACGCCATTGTTGCCGGATTCGCCCGTGCCCCAATTCCAGAACCAATGCCAGTTGTAATGAAGTATATTGTCACGGTAATCTACACGCGGCGCCGGTCCCTGCCATAAATCAAAATTCAGCCATGAGGGAATTTCCAGCTTTTTGCCGGTTCCGATGGAAGGACGGTTATTGGTGTACCAACCTTTTCCAAAATATACCCGGCCGATTATTCCGTCCTGTACGGCCTTTACCGCTTCCATTACATTTGGCCATGAGCGGCGCTGCGAGCCCATTTGCACGTGCCGGTTGTATTTTCTTGCAGCCGCCACCAGCAATTCTCCTTCGTGAGGATTGTGGGCACAGGGTTTTTCTACATATACATGCTTACCCGCTTTGCATGCCAGGATAGCGGCGGGCGCATGCCAGTGGTCAGGCGCGGCAATTACCAGCGCTTCCAGCGCTTTATCTTCCAGCGCTTTTCTAAAATCCGGAGCAGCTTTGGGCCTTGCATTTTGAATTTTTTCTACCTCGTTGATGCATTTATTCATGGACTGGCTGTCTACATCAGAAATATAAAGCACCTCACAATTTTTCTGGCTGGCATAATTATGAGCCAAAGCAAGGCCGCGCGCGTGCACACCCATTATTCCGACTTTTATTCTTTCATTTGCTCCTAAAATATTGCCATAGCTTTTAGCGCCAAAGGCGGGCAAAATGCCTCCCAATGAGACGGCTGCAGAGGCTGCAAGAGTTTTTTTAATAAAATCCCTCCTTGAATCTTCCATATCTGAATTGATTTAGGTGTAAAAATTTTTGTTGGTGTAGAATTCATATCATCAAACCGCAATACTTCTCTTAACCGGTGATGAACAAATCTATTATAAAATTCTATTGAAATTTCATCACGGAAATAATGAATATAAGCCGGTTGCTACAGCAAACACGTAAATATTTCTATTTTTTATTTTGGAAGGCTGCGCTTCAATGGCTCATTTTTTGTAACCTGTAAAAAAAATTTACTTATCGATTTTATTATGTCTTTAACCCAGTACAAAAAAAAACGATCTTTTGATAAAACGCCGGAGCCAACAGGAGGAAAGCCTACTGATGATAAACTACATTTTGTCGTGCAGAAACATCACGCCTCTCATTTGCATTATGATTTCAGGCTGGAGATGGAAGGCGTGCTAAAAAGTTGGGCTGTTCCCAAAGGCCCGTCAATGGACCCGTCGGTAAAGAGGCTGGCGATGATGGTGGAAGATCATCCCTGGGATTACAGGAATTTTGAAGGCATTATTCCCTCCGGCTATGGGGCAGGTACAGTGATCGTTTGGGATGAAGGCACCTATGAACCTGCGGAAAAAAAGAAGTCTAAAAAAGAAAATGAAAAGTCGCTGCTTCATCATCTTTACGAAGGATCGGTTTCTTTTATTTTAAAAGGAAAAAAACTGAAGGGAGAATTTTCGTTGGTGAAAACAAAAAGCCGCGGCGATAATGCCTGGTTGCTGATAAAAAAAGACGATGAATATGCAACCACCGCGGATATAAGCAAAAAAGACAAATCGGTGTTATCCAACAAAACATTAGAGCAGGTAAAAGCGCATCCGGCTAAAGAATGGAAAAGCCACAGGGCACAAAAAACACAATCCGGCGCCACGGACGTTGATGCTGAAACCTCGGAAAACGAAACTGAAGCGATAGAAGCCTTAATAAAAAAAGGGACCAAAAGCGTATTTTTAAAAGACGTGGATCCCATGCTTTGCACGCTTATTAAAGAACCTTTTACCGATCCTAACTATCTGTTTGAAGTTAAATTTGATGGTTACCGCATCATTGCTTCTGTGAAAAAAGGTAAAGCGACATTGAATTCGCGAAGCGGTTTGGATTACACGCATAAATATCCCGCTGTAGCGAAAGCATTGAGTGAATTGAAAGAAGATATTATTGTTGATGGTGAAATTGTCGCTTTGAATAATGAAGGCCATCCTGATTTTGATGCGCTGCAAAAGACCACGAAAGAAACGACGCTCGCTTTTTACCTGTTTGATATTCTTTACTACAAAGGCTATGATCTTCAGCAATTGCCATTGAGCGAAAGAAAGGAAATTCTTGGAGCAGTAATTCCTTTCAACGGGGTTTTAAAATTCAGTGATCATTTTGACGATGGCCTGAAACTTTATGATTTGATAAAAGACCAGGATTTGGAAGGAATTGTTGCCAAAAAAAGACAAAGCCAGTATCAGCAGGGAAAGCGCAATAATGACTGGCTAAAATTACCAACTGAAAAAAGGCAGGAATTTGTAATCGGTGGCTGGGCTGAATCTGTGCATGGACGAGCTTTCAGGTCGCTGCTGTTTGGTGCGTACAATGGGGATCACAAGTTGGAATGGATTGGACGCTCAGGCGGAGGCTTTAAAGAAAAGGAGATGGCGGGGATTTTAAAAAAATTAAAAGCATTGGAGATAGACGAATCTCCGTTTGTAAATAAAATACTGGATACAAAAGGCGCAATACTCCATTATGTGAAACCGGAACTGGTAGCCAATTTCAGGTTTGCCACCTGGACTAAATCAGGGCGCATCCGCAAGCCCGCTACTTTCCTTGGCTTTAGAAAAGATAAGAATCCGGAAAATGTAGTTCGCGAAATTCCTTTGAGCAAAGCTGAAGAACAAAAAGTTATCAAAACATCCGATAAAAAATAAAAGAATGATTGCCTCTCAGGACAGATTAAACAAAAAAGAAGATTTGTTTAAAGCAGTAAACAAAGAAATAATCAGAAAAAAGAATTCGGCAATTCTTAAAACATTCCTGGATGGGGATCGATGAGAAATTATGGTTGATTTACGGCTCCCACGCTTAAGGAAGCAGCAGATGCCGGCGGTTTCACCGGCGCATTATTGATGAATGATACCACTTCTTTAAAAACAGTTTCAAAGTGCTGGTCTTTTGTCCAGTCAATTACATGATGCAGTTTTTTATTGAGAGGAGACCAGCGCTCGGGCTCTCCATCCATACTAATGATAACGCTTGGCGTGGCCGTGGCCGAAGCAATGTGCGAAACGCCGGTGCAATTGGCCACCAGCAAGGCTGCATTTTGGATGAGGTAGGCCATCATGCCAAGATTGGTTTTTCCGGTGAGGTCTATTACCGGTTGCTTAATGCGTTTGATCAATTCTGAAGTAATATCAATTTCATTTGCCGTACCGGTTATCACCACGGTCATGTGTTGTTCGATACAATATCTTGCCACCTCGGCAAAATACGGAACAGGCCATTGGCGCCAGCTTCCCCTGCTTCCCGGGTGCACGATTACGTAGCGGCATTTTTGCAGGGGCAGCAAAAGTTTGTTGACATCCAAAATCTCCTTCTCTGAAATAGGGAATTCCAAATAATCGCCCTGGGCAGGAATACCACAATGTTTCATCAGCGCCAGGTGGCGATGTATTTCAGATCCACGATTAGGGTATTTTAAAAAATATGGAGAATCTAAGCGGCTATCGTTGTTATAAAAACCGGCTATCGTTTTTGCATACCAATGGATTACCACGTTATTTACGATGGTACCGTTTCCCTGCATTTGAAACAATAAATCAAAAGATTCGGTTTTCATTTTTTGTAAAAATTGCTCCATGCCTTTTTCATCCGGTTCCTGCTCAGGCAGGCCGGGCGCTCCCGGAAACGAAATAAATCCATCAAAATACTTGTTGAATCTTTTGGTGAATGCCTGCGCCCATGGCAGTCCGATCAAAATGATGGTGGCTTTGGGATATGCTGCGCGCAGGGCTCTGACGGCAGGTATTGAGCATAACATGTCGCCTAATTGAAGCGCGCGGAAGATGCCAATTTTTTGTATATTTTCAGGTAGTTTCAAAGAAGTAATTGTTTAAATTTTAATGAGCCATATATTTTCCAGTAAACAGATACATGGGGGATAAGTGCCGATGTCGCTATCATTTCTGCAACATGTTCCTTATTACGACTGGTACCTTTCAGACGGCGATAAGCGAATTCGGCTATTAGCAATCCCCATGCTCCCAACGATGCGGTAAACAACCATTTGCGGCCGGTGAGCAGCGAATAAATCTGCAGAAGCAGCAGCAGGTTGATTGCGTAATAATTCCATTTTGGACTCGCGCCGATTTTTTGTTTGTATAATTTGGGATGACGTTTATAAAGCAGTGAATTAAACATGTTTTTCTTCTCGTTGAATAGGCTGATGCCCCAGGCGGCGGGCCTTACCGGGTGCGTTACCATCGCTTCCGGCACTTTTAAAATTAGGATATCGTTTTCCAATAATTTAAAATGCAGATCGCTGTCCTCGCGCCATGCCATAGTGAACATTTCATCAAATCCGCCGCATTTGATAAACGCAGCTTTGCTCATTGCACAATTAGCCGTTACAAATTCGGCTGATTGTAATTGAGAAATATTTTTTTCCCAGTCGGAGGGCGTTTTATTATGAGGAACTACTACCTGGCCGCTAAAAGCAATGAGAGGTTTGTTTATTTTTTGAAATGCTTTATAAAATGAGGAAAGCCAGGCGGGTGAAGCTATTGTATCGTCGTCGGTGAATGCAATCAATTTGCCTGATGAAAATCTTACACCCTCATTTCTTGCTGCAGCAGGGCCGCTTTGTTTTTTTAAATAAGTAAAAGAAATAGATTTCAGCGGATACAAGTCTGTAAATTTTTTACAAAGCTCCTGCGTGGAAACATCCTCTCCATCACTGACAACGATTATCTCATAAGCGCCTTCAAAATCCTGCGCCACAAGCGCTTCGAGGCATCGTGATAACAGCGTGGTTCTCTGAAAAGTCGGAATAATCACTGAAATATCTTTTGCCATTATTTAAGATTTGGTAAGTAAAAATGAATTGATCACTAATGCATCAAACGGAGAGGTCCAGAAACACTCGATGGCGTCTCTCGGTGTGCACACGACAGGCTCGCCGCGTGTATTAAAAGAGGTGTTGATCAGAACCGGAACGCC
Source organism: Ginsengibacter sp. (assembly GCA_051954975.1). Classification (GTDB taxonomy): domain Bacteria; phylum Bacteroidota; class Bacteroidia; order Chitinophagales; family Chitinophagaceae; genus Ginsengibacter. The sequence continues at coordinate 135,519 of JBQCHE010000016.1, forward strand.
GGTAATTTTTTTGAATTCCTTTATGAGGTCATAATATATTTTGTTTTGCTTTTCGTTGATGGTTTGAATACGTGCTGTATTATCCGTGTGACGAACTGCCGGTATCTGGTCGCCCTTTCCATCTTTTATCCGATATACGAAAAGCATAAACGGAGATACGGATGCATTTTCAAACCAGTCGCCCGCATCTTCTTCCAACACTACCGGCGCCACCGGCCTGAAATCTTCGCGGTCTTTAATTTCATTTAGTTTCTGTTGCATGTCTGCATGCAAAGGGCTTGCAATGATTGACCTGGAACCGAGTGCACGCGGCCCAAATTCCATTTTTCCCTGGTACCACCCGATGATTTTATTTTCTGCTAAAAGTCGCGCGGTTTCTGCAGCTACATTTTCCATTTTCCGGTACGGCACTTTGGTCCATTTTAAGAACGTTTCAATTTCATTATCAGAAAACCCCGGCCCCCAGTATACATGCTCCATTCTAAAATGACGGGCGGCGTTTTTTTCATAATCAAAATAAACCTGGAGGGCTGCTCCCAGCGCAGTGCCTGCATCGCCTGAAGCCGGTTGTACCCAAATATTTTCAAATGGTCCGTTGTCTCTTAATGCAGCGTTCATCACACAATTCAACGCCACTCCTCCTGCCAGCGTAAGGTTTTTATAACCTGTTGCTTCATACAGCCATTGGGAAAGCTGTAATACGGTTTCCTGCAACACCAGTTGTAAGGAATGTGCTATATCAAATTGTTTTTCGGTAAAAGGTTCGTGTCTTTTGCGTTTTGGACCCAGGTTTTTTTCAAGATCCAATTTGTCGATGGTATAGTTTCCGCAATCTTCCACGTGGATTTTTGAACGGAAAAAATCTGCGTACACGGGTTTCCCATAGGAAGCCAGCGCCATCACTTTGTATTCATCAGAAGAATGTAAAAAGCCAAGATGGGTAGTTACCTGCTCGTATAACATTCCCAATGAATGAGGCATGTTCACCTGGTTTAATAATTTCAATTGATGGTTTTCGCCTGCGTAATAACTTGTGGTCGCTTTTTCGCCCCGCCCGTCAATCACCCAGACTGCGGCCTTTTCATATGGAGAGGGATAAAAAGCGCTTGCGGCATGGGCCGTATGGTGATTTACATAAATCCACTTATTTGCCGGCACTTTTGAATCAATAAAATTTTTTTGCAAATGATGCGGGTATCCGTCTGACAGCTGGCGCGGGGCATTCACGATATAGGAAAGGAACAACGGATCCCAAACAGAAGTCCCTTCGGCAAGCGGCTTTTTAGAAGCTGAAGGCTGCAGGGGTAATGAAATCTGTTCATCGTTTGTGGTATCCATAAAAAGAGCCGGGTTGAACGAATAGGCGATTTTATCTACTTCATTCAAATGAATCCCTGCTGTTTCCAGGCAATAATTAACAGCATGAAAAGGTAACTCGTATGCGGAAAAAGGAACAGGCCTTTTGCCATGTTTGATATGTGTGAACCGTTCTTCCTCGGCGGCGGCCAGCAAAGCGCCGTCTTTAAGAATGCACGCAGCAGAATCATGAAACGCCGCATTAATACCCAAAATATACATGTATGGTTTGATTTTTTAAAAAGTGAAAAGCGAAATGGTGTTTGCTGATTTAAGTCAAATACTAAACCAACCGCTTTTTAAAAGAAAACCAATTTGAAATTGAAATATTGTTGATTATTATGTGCATAAGTTTTGGATGATATAGAACATTATCTACAAAGACGCTTCTAATCCTTTCTTCTCTGATGAGAAGCGCTTCTATGCAGGAGGTGGCACAATTTTACTTGCACCATTCACGAACATTCACAATAAAAACGAGTTATGTGAAAATATTTACCTGGCATATTCACGGCACCTATTTGTATTATTTGTCGCAGGGAAATTTTACTATTTACATTCCTGTCAACAAAGAGAAATCCGAAGGTTATGGCGGGCGTGGCGCCACATTTAATTTTGGAGAAAACGTGATAGAAGTGGATGCAGCGGATGTTTGGCGGCTTGAACTGGATTGTATTTTATTTCAATCTTCAAATAATTATCTTGTTGATCAGTATGACGTGTTGAGCGAATCGCAAAGGAAACTTCCACGCATTTTTTTAGAGCATGATCCTCCAAGAAGTCAACCCACAGACACCCGGCATGTGGTGGAAGACCGGGATGTATTAACGGTTCATGTTACTTATTTTAATCAACTCATGTGGCAAAATGAAGGGCCCACAACAGTGATTGAGCATGGCGTTACGGTGCCATTATCTATGAAGTATTCGGGAGAAATTGAAAAGGGCCTTGTTGTTGTGAACAATCTTCATAAAAGAGGCAGAAGGCTGGGGGCGGATATTTTTGATAAAGTAAAAAAAGAAGTGCCACTGGATTTGGTAGGAATGGGCACCAAGGAATTCGGAGGATTGGGAGAAGTGAAATATCACGATCTGCCTGGGTTCGCAAGCCGCTATCGGTTTTTTTTTAATCCAATCCGATATACAAGCCTGGGTCTTGCATTCCTGGAGGCAATGATGTTAGGCATGCCGGTGGTTTGCCTGGCGACAACAGAATATGCCACGGTAATCCATGATAAAGAAAATGGATTTGCACATACCCGTGTTGACTACCTGGTACAAAAAATGAAACAATTGATTTCTGATCCACAGCTTGCGATGTCTCTGGGCCAACAAGGTAAAGAAACCGTCGATAAAAGATTCAATATCGGCAGGTTTTGCGAAGACTGGCAAAAAGTTTTTGATTCGATAATTTATAAAAGCAGATAATTTATGATAAAGAGAATAGCATTGATAAGCGAACACGCTTCGCCGCTGGCCACCCTTGGCGGCGTAGATAGCGGAGGACAAAATGTATATGTTGCAGAAGTCAGCAAACAGTTAGCAAAGCAAGGAATTCTTGTAGATGTTTTTACAAGGAAGGATGATGTTGCTCTTGATGAGGTTTATGAATGGCTTCCGGGGTTGCGCGTCATTCATGTGGATGCCGGGCCGCCCGAAATTGTTGAGAAGGAAAAATTATTGGGTTACATGGATGATTTTGCTTCTTATATGCTGGACTTTATCGGAAGAAATAACCTGAAATATGACGTGATACATGCGAATTTTTTTATGTCGGCTTATGTTGCCGATATCCTTTACAGGTGGCTCGATATTCCGTATGTTGTGACTTTTCATGCGCTTGGTCTTGTAAGGCTCGCCCATCAAAAGGAAATGGATCATTTCCCGGTAGAAAGGTTTACTATAGAGAGAAATGCAATCATGAATGCGGCATGTATTGTTGCTGAATGTCCGCAAGACAGGGACGATATGGTGAAATACTACGATGCTGATCCTCAAAAAATTCAGATAGTTCCCTGTGGCTGCAATCTCAAAAGCTTTTATCCGGTCAATAAAAATGAGGCCCGTGCAAGGTTGGGTATTGATATCAAAGAAAAAGTATTACTGCAATTAGGAAGAATGGTTCCCAGGAAAGGCGTTGATAATGTGATATCCGCTGCAGGCTTACTAAAAGATAAAATTGATAATCTTCGCCTGGTAATAGTTGGCGGCAACAGCGATGATCCCAATGAACAGGTTACGCCTGAAATGGGCCGCTTAAAATCAGTAGCACAAAAATCAGGAATTGCCGACCAGGTATTTTTTGCCGGCAGGAAACAAAGGGATGAATTAAAATATTATTATTCGGCAGCGGATCTTTTCATAACCACTCCGTGGTATGAGCCATTTGGAATTACTCCTTTGGAATCGATGGCCTGTGGCACGCCTGTTATCGGTGCCAGGGTCGGCGGTATTCAATATACCATAAAGCATGGCGAAACCGGATTGCTGGTACCGCCAAAGAATCCGCAAGCGCTCGCCAGCGCAATAAAAAAAGCAGTCAGTGATCCCGAAATGCTTCATAGTATGAAAAATAAATCTGTGAAGCGCGTAAAAAAATATTTTACCTGGAAAATTGTAGCGTCGGGTCTTGTGAATATTTATTGCCTTGCAACAGAGGCTCATAAAAAAAGAACCCATACCATTTTTTCATTGAATAGGGATTTGCAGCTTGATAATCAGTACAGCTTGTTCCCGAAGTTTTTGTAGTATGCATAATGCGGTTTTTTTTGATAAAGATGGGACATTGATAAAGGACATTCCTTACAATGTGGATCCTTCAAAGATTCGGTTGGATCCTTTTGCGTCGCAGGCACTGGCCCGGTTGCAAAAAAGTGGATTCCGGCTTTTTATTATTTCAAATCAGCCAGGTGTGGCAAAGGGTCTTTTTAGTGTTCAGGAATTAGAGCGCGCATTTGAAAAACTGCTTTCTCTATTAAGCCGCGAAGGCATCACCATTGATGACTATTATTATTGCCCCCATTTGAAAAACGGAAAGATGACGCAATATGCAGTAGAATGTAACTGTAGAAAGCCAATGCCGGGCTTGATTCTGAAGGCCGCAAAGGCACATAACATCGATTTAAAAAGATCCTGGATGGTGGGCGATATATTAAACGATGTAGAGGCGGGCAACCGGGCCGGTTGTAAAACGGTTCTGATAGACAACGGCAATGAAACGGAGTGGCTGGAAGGCCCTTACAGAATACCGGCAGTCATCACAAAAAACTTGCTTGACGCATCATCTGTTATTGGTAAATGGATTTAAACAACAAGAAAATATTATGTATAAGAGCTGACAATATGGGCGATGTGATCATGTCCACACCAGCCTTGTCCGCACTTAAAGAATCCTTCAATTGTAAGATTACTTTATTGACTTCCAAAATGGGAGCTCCCATTCTGCCTCACGTTTCAGACATTGACGACAGCATGGTAGCTAACCTGCCCTGGGTAAAAGCCACTGAATCGCTGGATGCGGGCAAATGCACCCGTTTAATACAGGAGATAAAAGAAAAAAAATTTGATGCGGCAATTATATTTACCGTATACAGCCAAAATCCTCTTCCTTCCGCTTTGCTTTGTTTTCTTGCAGAAATACCGGTAAGAATTGCATACTGCCGCGAGAATCCCTATGAATTGCTTACACACTGGCTTCCGGATGATGAGCCATACAGTTGCATTCGCCACCAGGTCGAACGCGATTTGGCTTTGGTTCAATTTGCAGGCGCTAAAGTAAAAGATGATCGGTTGCATTTAAGCGACTCTTCAACAGATGCACCCGGTAGAGTTAAACTGGAAGAAATCGAAATAGATTGTACGCAACCCTTTATACTGATTCATACAGCGGTAAGCGAAAAGAAAAGAGAATATCCTGAGCAAGATTGGATTAAAACGCTGCGGCGGCTGCGGGAAAAAACGTCTGTTCCCTTTTACTTAACCGGCGCTTCATCCGAAAAAGAACCCGTTAACCGAGTAATGCGAAATGCCAACGTCGCCGATTGTTTTTCCGTTGCGGGAAAAACTTCAGTGGCGGATTTAATTTTCCTCGTTAAGAAAGCTGCTTTACTATTGTCTGTAAACACGGCTTCCATTCATATCGCGGCCGCCATGCAAACGCCTGTAGTAGTATTATACGCGCTCACCAATCCGCAGCATACGCCATGGAAAGTCGAATCGAAGGTGCTTTATTTTAAAGTAAGCAAAGAGTTGCAGAGCAGGAATGAAGTGATCCGGTTTGTCCAAAAAACTCAACCGGAAAAGACCGTTGATTTTCCCACACCTGAAATAGTTGCCGATGCCTGCATGGAATTATTAAATCAGTCCTGATTTTATATAGCCCGGTGTTGCCAGTCTTTTTTCTCTTTGTCGACTCCTCCTGACTGGAATTTATTTTCCTTTTCATATTTTCCTCTTAACAGCGCTTCTTCAATAACATGGCCTTCCATCATGGGCAAAGCTTTTTTCCTGTCAGGCACAGGATCTGCCGGCAGCACAATATCCAATGCATATAATTTGAAGAGATAAGTGTGTTCATTCTCCGGGGGACAAGGTCCTTCGTAGCCAAGGGTATTTCCATTACACCAGCCTTGTTGTGCGCCTTCCGCTATTGAGTCTTCATCAAAGCCGGTTGCCTTCGGAGGAATATTAAATACAAACCAATGCACCCAGGGCTTTGCGGGCGCATCCGGGTCCTCCACCAATAAAACCAGGCTTTTTGTTTGTTCAGGAATATCATGAAACTCAAGAGGCGGACTAACATTGGGCCCCTCACAAGTATATTGGACGGGAATGGTTTGGTTGTCTTCAAAGGCTTTGCTGGTAATTTTCATTTTACATTTTTTTATCGATAGTGAAATGGTTTAAAAAACTGTGCCGCTTTTTTTTCTCTATAAACCAACGCTTTTGATTCCAATCTTTGCCAGATGTGTATTTTTTGCAACAAAAAGACGAACCATTTATTTTCAAAGAGTGATTTACGTCAGGGGCATGTATTTTGAAGTTCAAAGGCATCTTCTCAATAAAAAAAATTACAGCAAATGAAAGATTTGAAAGAAAAAGTGATTGTAGTTACAGGCAGCGCCCAGGGATTGGGAGCGGCTATATGCGCGGAACTATCTGCTGCGGGCGCTTTTGTAATTGCGACCGACATTAACAAAGAAAAATTAGTGAACGTGGAAAAAAACATCAAAGAAGCGAATGTAAAAATCCGTACCTACTCAATGAATGTTGCAGATGAAAAAGATGTAGAGGACACTATAAATCAAATTGCCGCAGACAACGGTGGAATTGATATGGTAATCAATAATGCGGGAATAGATTTTTGTAAGTCGGTTGAGGAAATTTCGTATCAAGAATGGCAAACTGAAATTAAAGTAAATCTCTGGGGGCCCTTTCATGTTTCAAAAGCTGCGTATGGATTTATGAAACAAAAGGGGAGGGGGCACATTATAAATATTACTTCCACTGCCGCACGCCGCGCCTGGCCTAATGCTTCTGCTTATCACGCCAGCAAATGGGGTCTGCTTGGATTTAGCCACGCTCTGCATACGGAAGCACGAAAAGATAATATAAAAGTCACGGCGCTTATAGCAGGTGGTATGAAAACGCCTTTTATCCTTGATCGTTTTCCTGATGTGGATCCGGATGTGTTACAGGATCCGGCAAATGTAGCGGAAACCATTCGGTTCATACTTTGCCAGCCTGAAAGCACTGTAATTCCGGAGGTGATGGTGATACCGATGAAAGAAACTTCATGGCCATAATGAATGGTTTTCGAAAAAAAAACCGTAATATTTTTGCCTTTACTGCCATAAGCTGTAATTGAATTTGTAAGCAGCTAACAGAGGCGTTTGATTAATTTTATTTGAAGGATAGAAGACAGAGCCGGTAAACAATTAGAAAAAAAATTCTATTCATTTACTGTAAAATACTACAATATTTCTTTTAGTTTGTTTACCACAATATCTACTTCATCCTTTGTGTTGAATTTGCTGAAAGAAAACCGCACGGTAGCCTGATCCGGATTGGGAGCAATGGCTTTTATCACGTGGCTTACGGCTTCTACACCGGAAGTGCAGGCGCTGCCGCCGCTGGCGCAGATATGGTTAATGTCAAGATTAAACAGCAGCATATCAGACTTTTCAGTTTTAGGAAAAGCCACGCTCAGTACAGTATATAGGCATTGGCCATCCTGGTTGCCATTGAACCGTACCCCGGGAATATTTTTTAGCAACTGTTCCTTCATATAATTTTTAACTTCTGCAATATGCCGGCTTTCTTCTTCCATATTGTCAACAGCCATCTGAAGCGCTTTTGCTAAACCCACAATGCCATAAATATTTTCAGTGCCTGCGCGCATATTTCTTTCCTGGCTGCCGCCATTAATCAGCGGATGAATTTTTATATCGCGGTTGATGTATAACATTCCCACGCCTTTTGGTCCATGAAATTTATGTGCAGCTGCGTTAATAAAATGGACATGTAATTTTTGAAGATCTATCGGGAAATGGCCAACCGTCTGCACAGTATCTATATTCAGGATCGCATCATATTTTTTTGCGAGTTCATATACTCTTTCGATATCGGTCATGTTGCCGATTTCGTTGTTGGCATGCATCAGGGTGACAAGACATTTTTCATTGCTTTCTTTTAAAAGCCTTTCAAGGTCTTCATAATCCAGTAAGCCGTTCGGTAAGATATTTACATATGATAATTTTGCCTTTCCTGTTTTTGAAAGATGTTCAACAGAATGCAGTGTGGCATGATGTTCCAGCGGTGAACTGATAATGTGCGTGCAGCCAAGGTCGTTGACTGCTGCATTAATCGCCGTATTGGTGCTTTCTGTGCCGCCGCTGGTAAAAAAAATCTCAGAAGGATGCGCGTTCAAAATTTTCGCCACTGTTTTCCTGGCATTTTCAATGGCCATTCTTGTTTCTCTTCCATAAGAATAGATGGAGGAAGGATTTCCAAACTTTTCTGTAAAATAAGGCAGCATGGCTTCAAACACTTCAGGATCCAAAGGCGTGGTGGCTGCATTATCAAAATAAATTCTTTGCAATTTTTTTTAAAATTATTAAATTATTGGATTGTTGTATTGTTGAATTATTAAATTATTGGATTATTAAATTATTGCGTGATTGCATGATTGCATTGTTGGATTGTTACATTGTTCCATTGACGATGGTTGGCCAATTTTTACATTTTCGAATTTTCACATTAGCTAATTAGCACATTAGCTAATCAGCTAATTAACTAATTAACTCATCACTTCATGAATGTCTTTCATGATCTTCTTAGCGATATTTTCGGCGGTGGTTTCAAAATTACTTTCGGAATAAATCCGCAGAATCGGCTCGGTATTGCTGGTGCGAAGGTGAACCCAATCGTTGCCAAATTCTATTTTTAATCCGTCTTCGGTATTCATCGGATTGTTTTTGTACTTGTCTTTTATTTTCCGGAAAATCTCGTTTACATCCACGTTATTTTCAAGGGTTATTTTATTTTTCGATATAAAATAATCAGGATACATTCCTCTTAGCTGCTTGATGCTTTTTTTTGAGTGAGCAAGATGCGACAGGAATAATCCTATACCGATGAGTGCATCCCGGCCATAATGAAAATCCGGCACAATAATGCCGCCATTGCCTTCGCCACCTATCACGGCATTCACTTCTTTCATTTTCTTAACCACATTTACCTCACCCACCGCCGAAGGATAATATTCACCGTCATGCTTGTGCGTAATTTCTTTCAGTGATTTGGTAGAAGACATATTGCTCACGGTATTTCCTTTTCTTTTGCCCAAAACGTAATCTGCTACGGCCACCAGGGTATACTCTTCGCCAAACATGCTTCCATCTTCACAAACAAAGCAAAGCCTGTCCACATCAGGATCTATGGCAATGCCAAGCGAAGCGTTTTGCTTGGTAACTTCATTGCTGAGGCCAATAAGATTTTTAGGCAGCGGTTCAGGATTGTGTTCAAATTTTCCATGAACTTCGTCGTTGATGGTTATGATATCTTTTACGCCCAGCGCTTTTAGCAAAGCGGGAATATAGATAGCGCCTGAACTGTTTATCGGGTCTACTACTATTTTGAACTTTGCTTTTTTAATGGCTTCCGCATCTACCAGCTCATAATTTACTACCATGTCGATGTGCTTCTGCAGGTAAGATTCATCCCTCCGATAGGTGCCTAATTTAGAAGCGGGAACGAACTGAAACTGTTCACTTTCAGCTATGGATAACACTTTTTCGCCCGCGGCGGCATCTAAAAATTCACCATCTTGATTTAACAATTTAAGCGCATTCCATTCCTGCGGGTTATGGCTGGCAGTTAAGATAATTCCACCGGCAGCTTTTTCTTCCTTTACTGCAATTTCAACAGTCGGAGTGGTAGTCAGTCCAAGGTCAATCACGTCAAATCCACAGGCCAGCAAAGTGTTTGCACAAATATTGCTCACCATGCTTCCACTGATTCTGCCATCGCGCCCTATGACAATTTTTTTATTATTCAAATTTTGATCAAATGCACTTGCAAATGCAGCTGTGAATTTTACGATATCTAAAGGAGTAAGATTTTTTCCCGGAATGCCTCCTATCGTGCCCCTGATGCCGGAAATACTTTTGATCAATGCCACAGGAATAATTTAATGGGGCAAATTTACCGTTTTTCTTTGTTGAAATGAACCCAACGCTTGTGAAAGATGCGTAAAAAGATCAAATTTTTGTTCGCTGATTTTGTGGAAATGTGCTCATACGAAGGATTGCCGATGCAGAGATATTTGCAAATTATTATCTGGCTGATTATCATGTGAATGCTTTTTTCCGCGGCTGAATTGCCACAGAAAATAAAATTGCAAAAGGCAGTAAAGCGATAAAAAACGGCTTTTTTTATTGTGTGGATTTAAAAACCACACTGCCGCTTTTTTCGGTGTCCGATTCAATCCGTACCTCGTATCGTTTACTTCCGTCTGTAACTACCATCAGGGCGGTATTTGGAGGAATGGAGCCGAGGTTGTCTGCATACATCGTTACAATATTCTCGGGTGCATTTTTATCGATAGCAAGTGTAAGAGAAATTGGTTTTTCAGAAAGCCGCTGATTAGACAAAACTACTTTTCCATTGTAAAACACGGTAATTGAGTCACCGTCCACAGTGCCATTATCATAAAAATCCAGTTTAAATGTGGGCTGTGTAATAGTAATAGTTTTTACAATATCCTTCCGCCGATTTTTAAAGCCTGGCGGGGTAGAAGAGATGATGGCCGGCTTGTGAACATTCTCTTCTTCAAAATCTTTTTTTGCCAGGTCCTGGATGCGATCCGGTTTTTGCAGCGTGGGCTTTTCCGGCGCAGTTTCTTTTTTAACTGTTGGATGTTTAGGCCTTGCAGGCGCTACGGCTACCGGATTTTTGTGTGCCGGCTTTTTAGTGGGCGCTTTTGCGGTAGCATTATGCGACGATTTATTGTGAGGCATATAGCCGATTGGCAAAGGGTTTACCACCCTGCGTGAAAGAAAGGTAGTGCCTGTGTCGGAGCATGCCTGGTTCGCCGCAGGAATCCAGGTTCCTTTTAAAACTTCTATATTGCCCGTATCCTTTTCATAATGCAGCTTGTGAATTTGAAAACAATTGGTAATATCGGGTGGCGTGTTGGATTTTATTCTTTCCACTTCCTTCACCTCAAGGGTGTTGGTATTGCGGTTAAGCATACCTTTTATCCTGCATATGGTATAATATTTTTTTAATCCTTCTGAATAATATGTGTAGGAATATCCACTTACCTCGGAGCCTTCAGTAGTTAGTTCAAGCACGTATTCATTCGTATTTCCGCCGATGCTGTAATAGCCTGGCGGCAATATCACATTAAAAGATCCTTTCCATTGCCCGTTAAAATTGACCGCTTTTTTTCCAGAAGATTTGTGATTAGCGGAATATTTGTTATTGGTAAAATTTTGTGCGTAAGATTCCTGTGCAAACAAGGAATAACTAAACAACATTAAAAATAAAAGAGTAAAAAATCTTTTCATTATAACGGGAGCATTGATTCAGTCTAAATTAATTGTTATTAGTAATTAGACACCCAAAGGAATAGCATCTTTGTCTAATACTTCGTTAAATTTGCTCCTCAAAAATTAAATAAAAACCAAAAATTACAGAGCAGCGAATGATCAATATAACTTTTCCTGATGGAGCTGTAAGGCAATATGAGCAAGGCATTTCATCTATGGATATTGCAAAGTCCATCAGTGCAGGGCTGGCAAGGAAAATACTTGCAGCGGAGGTAAATGGCGAAGTGTGGGATCTTGCACGCCCGATAAAAGAAGATGCAACTATCAATTTTTTGAAGTGGGAAGATGAAAAAGGCAAATCAACATTCTGGCATTCATCTGCCCACCTGATGGCCGAAGCGGTGGAAAGTACTTTTCCGGGGGTAAAATTTTGGGTAGGGCCTCCTATCGAAAACGGATTTTATTATGACATGGATCTTGGAGATAACGTAATTACCGACAGCGACCTGCAGAAGTTGGAAAATAAAATGAAGGAGCTGGGCAAACAGGATAATCCATATCTGCGCAAGGAAATTTCAAAAGCCGATGCCATTAAATATTTTGAAGAGAAAGGAGATGAATACAAGCTGGATTTACTTTCTGGCCTTGACGACGGAAAAATTACTTTTTATTCGCAGGGGCAATTTACTGATTTGTGTCGGGGCCCTCATATTCCATCTACCGGTTTCATAAAAGGCATTAAGCTTACCAATATTGCCGGTGCCTATTATAAAGGAGATGAAAAAAATAAAATGCTCACACGCATTTATGGCATCACATTTCCTAATCAAAAAGAGCTGGATGAATACCTTGTTTTTCTGGAAGAGGCAAAGAAGAGAGATCATCGAAAAATCGGGAAGGAACTGGAATTGTTTACTTTTTCTGAAAAGGTAGGAGCAGGATTGCCGATGTGGTTACCAAAGGGCGCAATGCTCAGGCAACGGCTACAGGATTTTATGCAGAAAGCCCAGATGGAATCAGGGTATGTTCCTGTAATTACGCCTCACATTGGATCAAAAAGCCTGTATGTTACCAGCGGGCACTATGAAAAATACGGGAAAGACAGTTTTCAACCTATAAAAACGCCGGTGGAGGGCGAAGAATTTCTTTTAAAGCCGATGAACTGTCCGCACCATTGTGAAATTTATAAATCCGCGCCGAGAAGCTATAAAGATTTGCCGATTCGGCTTGCAGAGTTTGGAACAGTGTACCGTTATGAACAATCGGGTGAATTACACGGGCTTACAAGGGTGCGGGGCTTTACCCAGGATGATGCGCATTTGTTTTGCATGCCGGAGCAGGTGAAAGATGAATTTAAAAAGGTAATCGACCTTGTTTTATATACTTTTAAATCGCTGGGTTTTAATGATTATACTGCGCAGATTTCACTTCGCGATCAAAATGACCGCACCAAATATATTGGAAGCGATGAAAACTGGGAGCGCGCAGAAAAAGACATTGTGGACGCGGTAAATGAAAAGGGACTGGAAAATGTGGTGATTGAGTATGGAGAAGCCGCTTTCTACGGGCCCAAGCTGGATTTTATGGTTCGGGATGCCATCGGCAGAAAGTGGCAGTTGGGAACCATCCAGGTAGATTATAATTTGCCTGAAAGATTCGACCTTACTTATATTGGAGAAGATAATGCCAAACACCGGCCCGTAATGATTCATCGCGCGCCATTTGGAAGCCTGGAAAGGTTTATAGCCGTATTGATAGAAAATTGTGCAGGTAAATTTCCGATGTGGCTGGTGCCTCTACAGGTGAAAATTTTGCCGATAAGTGATAAATTTATATCTTATGCTGAAAATATTTTATTTCATTTAAAAAATAATGATATTCGTGCTGAGATTGATGACAGGAGCGAAAAGATAGGCAGAAAAATCAGGGATACAGAATTGGCGAAAATTCCGGTAATGCTTATTATTGGTGAAAAAGAAGTGAATGAACAAAAGGTTTCCGTGAGAAGGCAGGGAAAGGGTGATATAGGCTCGAAATCAATCGGCGAAGTAATTAAGCAAATCAGGGAAGAAGTTGAAAATAAAATACAGTAAAGAATTAATAATTTTATTCAGTGACTACTACTAATATTATTTGGGTAGTAAGTACCGGGATAGCTGTCGTAGGTTTGATATTATCAATAATCAAAATATTCTTAATCAAATAGCAATAAATTTATAACCTAAAATCAATTAATGGCATTTCCACCGCGCCCGAGGGGCTTTAATCCGCGTTTTAAAAAAGAACAACAACAGGAACACCGTACCAATCACATGATAAGAGTGCCGCAAGTCCGGTTAGTTGGCGAAAATATTGAAGCCGGAATTTATAACACAATAGAAGCACAAAGAATTGCAAATGAACAAGGTCTTGACCTTGTAGAAATATCGCCTAATGCTGACCCACCCGTTTGTAAGATAATAGACTATAATAAGTTTCTTTATGAAAAAAAGAAACGCGAAAAAGATATGAAGGCCAAAAGCAAAGTTTCTGAAGTAAAAGAAATTCGCTTTACGCCCAACACCGACGATCATGATTTTGATTTCAAATCAAAACATGCTGAAAATTTTTTGAAAGATGGCAACAAAGTAAAGGCTTATGTTCAATTTAAAGGCCGCGCCATCATGTTTAAGGAGCGAGGCGAATTGTTGTTATTAAAATTTGCTGAAAGGCTTGTAGACGTAGGGACTCTTGAAAGCATGCCCAAATTAGAGGGAAAAAGAATGTTCGCTATTTTTGCCCCGAAAAGTCAGAAAAAGAAATAAACTACACCACTTTTTTGAAAGGTTTTAGCTCCATATAGGGATTTTTGTGGCCAATTAGCCGCAACAGATAGTTAATTTACAGGCTTTTAATTAATTCGTTTTCATTTGTAAAATAATGTAGGTTATTTTGCGTTTAAGAGACGTATTATTACGCTTACTTGATTTTAGTAATTGTTCGTTATTATTTACTATAAGTAAAGTAGAATTTTATGGGGCTGCTAACAATAAAAAACTCATTAAAAATATGAAAGAAGAAACCGGGGATGTGATCAACGTGATGATTGTGGATGATCATGTTCTTTACAGGGCGGGCGTAAAAACTGCTCTTTCCTCCAAAAAGGATATCAAAATAATTGCTGAAGCTGATAATGGCGCTCATCTTTTAAATATGCTCAAAGGCATAAAGCCTGATGTGATTCTGCTCGATATCCAGATGCCGATAATGGATGGTATCACAGCCTTGCCTGAAATCAAAAAAAATTATCCTAACATTAAGGTAATCATGCTCACCTTGCTGGACGACCAAAGTGTAATTACCAAACTGATGGAACTGGGCGCTAACAGCTATCTCGTAAAAACGTCAGATGCTGAAGTAATTTATGAGGCTATCAAAACATGCTACCAACAGGAATTTTATTTTAATGCTTTAACTAATAAAGCATTGCTTAATAATCTGAGACAAAAAAATGTAGCATCGCCTTTCAGGGCTACTCATGAGGATACCGTACTTTCTGATAAAGAAATTACTATCCTCAGATTGATGTGCGAAGAAAAAAGTACCCGTGAAATTGCAGAAGCAGTTGACCTGAGTCCGCGAACCATAGAGGCGATTCGTGATAAATTAAAAGTGAAAACCGGCACCAAAAGCACCGCCGGCCTCATAATGTATGCGGTTAAGAATAACCTGCTCGACCAGGAGAGTTAATCGTTGTTACCGAGCCTGACTATTTATTTTGCTCATTCACTTTTTAAAAGGAATGGGCAATTTTTTTGCGCTGCTATTCATAGTTTATTTGCCGCATAGTAAATGGGCTTTTATCCCAGATTTTTATTTTACAATGAGCCAGAAATTTTAAAGCTTCAATAGATTATTTATTTCAAAAATAAATCATCGCTTGGTTTAACGTGAATGCCGGACGTTTCATGGGTGTTTTGATAAATCTTTATCAACTGTTTTATTGCATTTTGACCATCTGCGCCGAGGCCAAGTGAAAAGTCATTTACATATAAATCAATGTGTTTTTTCATTACCTCTTCTTCCATTTCCTGCGAATGTTTTTTAATATAATCCGAAATAAAAGGATAATTGGCAAAAGAGTACTCAATACTTTTTTTAATCAGTGAATCAACGTCGTTAAGAATACCTGGTTCTATCGACCTCTTGCCAACAATGCCTCCTAACGGTATTGGCAGCGAAGTTTTTTCTTCCCAGTAATTTCCCAGGTCTACAATTTTGTGCAAGCCTTTATTCATATAGGTGAAGCGGTTTTCATGAATGATTACGCCTAAAATTTTGTCAGAATCTAATACGGCATCTTCTATCTCATCGTACCTTTTGAACACTTTATTTTTTGCATTGGGAAAGGCGAGAGAAAACAAAAGATGAGCTGTGGTGTTTTCTCCGGGGATGGCGATGTTGTAGTTTTCTACGTTTTCAAAATCCACAGGCTTTTTAGAAATCAGCAATGGCCCAACGCCTTTGCCTAAAGCGCTGCCGCTGTTGAGCACTTTATAATTTTCAGCCACAAGTGGCAATACACCGTAGCTGATTTTTGTAAAATCCAGCGCTTCTTTTTTTGCTAGTTCGTTCAGGGTTTCCACATCTTCCAGTCTTGCCGTAAAACGATAATCGCCCGTATCTATTTTTTTATTTACCAGCGCATCAAAAATAAAAGTATCGTTAGGGCACGGAGAAAATCCAAGAGAAAAATTCATATCGTTATTTATAGGTTGTCAATAATTTTTATCAATTCATTGTTCAGGTTTCGGATTGCTGAGTCTACCGCCCATCTCGATTTATCTCTTTCACCCACAACATTTGAAATGCTCCTTACCTGCAAGAAACGTATTTTCTGCTGGAGGCAAACATAATGAAATGCAGCGCCTTCCATGCTTTCAATATCTGCGTGGTATTTTTGCCTGAAGTTTTCATTGTGAACAAAATTGTCACTTACCATATTTACCGTGATTGCAGTTGCCGCTGGTAAGGGGATTTTTTCTAAAATCACAGATGGATTCACGAGTTTGCCATCAGAAAAAGGAAATTCATTTTTATCCAAAAAGCCATATTCAAAAAGAGTTCGAAGCTCATCTTTTTCTTCAATTCCTACGTCGGCAAAAGCATCTTCTTTTACAGCCACAACCGCTCCCAAAGTAAACTTGCCGGCAAACATGCCTGCTATGCCTGCCTGGATAACAAGGTCGTAATGACTGGTTAATAATTTTTTGGTGAGATGATAAATTGTGGCTGAACTTCCGATGCCGGTTTTAAGAATTTCCACTGTCTTTTGTGCTTCAATAAGTGGTTTTATTTCAAATTCCGTGGCAGCCACAATCAGTACTTTCATGTCGCGAATTTCGCAATTCCAGCCATATTATGAATTCATCGGGTTACCTTTGGAAAAAATTTTTGCAACCTGATGATATTTTTAACGAGGGTAGAACACTTTAATGCTGCTCATAAATTGTACAATGAAGCGTGGAGTAAAGAAAAAAATGAGCAGGAATTTGGCAAGTGTGCCAACGAAAACTGGCATGGCCACAACTATGAGTTGCATGTAACGGTAAAGGGCGAAGTGTCTGCTGACACAGGATTTGTAATCAATGCCTCCACTTTAGGAAAAATAATTAAGAATTTTATTATTGAAGAAATTGACCATAAAAACCTGAATGTGGACGTGGAGATGATGAAAGGAAAACTTTGCTCGGCAGAAAATCTTGCCATCTCAATATGGCAACAGCTATCGCTCCATTTACCACCCGGGATGATATTACACTCTGTAAAACTTTATGAAACCCCAAGGATTTTTGTAGAATACTTTGGGAGTTAAAAAATAATTATTTAAAATCAACAATGAACAAAAAGGTATCTGTTTTTAGAAAAGAACATTTTTGTGCGGCCCACAGGCTCAACAATCCTGCATGGGACACAAATAAAAATGTAGAGGCATTTGGTAAATGCAACAATCCGAATTATCATGGCCACAATTACGAACTGGTGGTAAAAATAACTGGCGAACCCGCACCTGACACCGGATTTGTAATAGACCTTAAACTTCTGAGCGACCTGATTAAGCAACACGTTACAAATAAATTGGATCACCGGAATCTTAACCTTGATGTCGCCGAATTTTCACACATGAACCCCACCACAGAAAATATTGCAATTCTTATTTATAACATTCTTCGTGAAAAAATAGAGGATGCGTTAGAATTGCAGGTGCGCCTGTATGAAACCGAAAGAAATTTCGTGGAATATCCGGCAGCCTGATTTTATTTTTGCTAAAAAACAAAAGAATAGGTATGGCTTATAAAAAAATTGAGCATTACGATGAAGATGTGACTAATGAGCTCATTAGAAATTACAGGGAAACCATCAAACTCATCGGCGAAGACCCGGACAGAGAAGGATTGATAAAAACCCCGAAACGCATTGCAAAAGCGATGCAATACTGCACACAAGGCTACGGGCAGGACGCCAGCGCTGTGTTGAATTCAGCTAAATTTCATGAAGACATCAGTGAAATGATCGTAGTAAAAAATATCGAATTATACAGCATGTGTGAACATCACATGCTGCCTTTTTTTGGAAAAGCGCATATCGCATATATCCCCAATGGCTGGATAACCGGCTTAAGCAAAATCGCAAGAGTAGTGGATATTTTTTCCAAAAGATTGCAGGTGCAGGAACGATTAACTACCCAGATTTTGGACGCGATAAAAGATGCTTTGAATCCTTTGGGAGTAGCCGTAGTTATTGAAGCCGAACATTTATGCATGATGATGCGCGGCGTCCAGAAACAAAATTCCGTTACCACAACTTCTGCATTTTTTGGTGAGTTTGAAAAACAAACGACAAGGCATGAATTTATTAGTTTAATAAGTGCAGACCTTATCAAAAGAAAATAAAAAAAATAGAAATTATGGCGCACGCTTTTGTCTTTCCCGGGCAGGGATCGCAATTTATTGGAATGGGAAAAAACCTGTATGATGAAAATGAACAGGCAAAGCTGTTATTTGATGAAGCCAATGAGATACTTGGATTTCCCATTTCTGATGTGATGTTTTATGGCACTGCCGATGAGCTGAAACAGACAAATGTTACGCAGCCTGCGGTTTTTTTACATTCGGTAATCGCCTTTAAAACGCTGGCAACTTCAACACCGGATATGGTAGCCGGACATTCCCTCGGCGAATTTTCTGCATTGGTGGCAAATGGTTGTTTAAGTTTTTCAGATGCGCTGAATTTAGTGGCAGTGAGAGCAAAAGCGATGCAGAAAGCCTGCGAAATAAATCCTTCCACCATGGCGGCTATCCTTGCGCTTGATGATAAAAAGGTAGAAGAGATTTGCGCTTCCATAATAAATGAAGTTGTAGTGCCTGCTAATTATAATTGCCCCGGACAGATTGTTATTTCAGGTTCTGTAAAAGGAATTGAGGAAGCCTGTATTTTATTAAAAGAAGCTGGTGCAAAACGGGCTTTGGTTCTTCCTGTGAGCGGAGCTTTTCATTCGCCTTTGATGCAGCCGGCAAAAGAAGAACTTTCAGCAGCGATTGAAAAAACAAAATTCAATATTCCTTTTTGCCCGGTTTATCAAAATGTAGTGGCGAAGGCAGTTACCGATCCGGGGGAAATAAAATCCAACCTTATCGCACAACTTACAGGCCCGGTAAAATGGACACAAACTGTGGAACAAATGATCAGCGACGGAGCTACAGAATTCACAGAATGCGGGCCCGGAAAGGTTTTGCAGGGATTGATTTCAAAGATAAACCGCGAAGTGGAAGTGAATGGCATTGGATAGAAAGCTTGCTTCTTTCCGGATTTGCAAAATAAAAAGTCCACTTATTTATTTGTTTACTATCAAACATATTATTCTTCAATTATTCTAAATAGAATTAACTTCATTACAAATCCAAAAATTGCCATGAAGTATTTTCTTTTCTTTTTACTGATGACGATTACCACCCATGTTTTTTCCCAAATCAAATATCCTGAAACAAAAAAAGTAGATCAGGAAGACAACTATTTTGGAACCATAGTGAACGACCCTTATCGCTGGCTGGAAGACGACAACAGCGCTGAGACCAAGGCCTGGGTGATTGAACAAAACAAAGTAACAGAGGATTATTTATCCAGGATTCCTTTTCGTGAAAAAGTGAAAGCCCGGCTAAAGGAAATGTGGAACTACACTAAATATGGAGCTCCGTTTAAAGAAGGCGAATACTATTATTTTTATAAAAATGACGGATTGCAAAACCAGTCAGTTTTGTATCGCCAGCTTGGCTTACAGGCAGCGCCGGAAGTTTTTATTGACCCAAATAAACTGAGCGCCGATGGCACTGCTTCCATCAATACGCCGTCATTTAGCAAAAACAGCAAATATGCGGTTTACCTGGAAGCGCAGGCAGGCAGCGATTGGGAGATAGCCCATGTGATGAATGTGGCAGATAAAACGTTATTAAAAGATGAATTGCGATTTATCAAATTCAGCGGCACTTCATGGAAAGGGGATGAAGGTTTTTATTACAGCCGGTATCCGGAAACTGATGATAAAGAAAAGCTGACCCGGCAAAATCAGCATCATAAGGTTTATTATCATAAGATGGGGACACCGGAGGAGCAGGATAAATTAATTTACGAGGATGCAGCGCATCCGTTAAGGATAATAGGCGGGCACCTTACAGAAGATGAACGCTTTTTAATTATCACCAAAAGCGAAGGCACCAGCGGCTCTGAAATTTGGGTGAAAGACCTAAAAAATCCATCGGTCCAAAATGATTTTGTTTTATTGGTGAAGGGCTTCGATACTGAATCAAGTGTGGTAGATAATGACGGCGATAAAATTTTGGTTCGCACAAATGCAGGGGCGCCAAATTATAAAGTGGTTTTAATTGACCCAAAAAATCCATCAGCAGAAAATTGGGAAACGGTTATTCCGGAGAGAAAAGAATTGCTGGAATCTGTCGGAACTGCCGGTGGAAAATTATTTCTGACTTACCTACAGGACGCTTCCAGCCGTGTTTATCAAACCGATTATAAAGGTCATAATGCGAAACAAATTGAGTTGCCGGGGATAGGCACTGCGGTGGGCTTTTCAGCGCATAAAAACGATAAAGAGCTTTTTTATTCCTATACATCTTTTGACTATCCCACCGCCACATTCAGGTATGATATTGAAAATAATACTTCCACTTTATTCCGTAAAAGTGAAGCGAAGGTGAATGCAGATAATTACCAGACTTTGCAATCTTTTTGCATCAGCAAGGATGGCACACGGGTTCCTATGTTCATCACTTATCGAAAAGGATTAAAACTGGATGGAAATAATCCTGTTTTAATGTATGGATATGGCGGATTTAATATTGCGTTGACGCCGGCGTTTTCTATTTCAAATGCATTTTTTCTTGACCAGGGCGGCGTGTTTGTGGAAGTGAACCTGCGAGGAGGAAGTGAGTACGGAGAGTCATGGCATGAAGGTGGGATGTTGCAAAACAAACAAAATGTTTTTGATGATTTTATTGCGGCTGCGCAATTTTTAATTGATAAAAAATATACGAATCCTTCGAAATTAGCCATACGTGGAGGCAGCAATGGTGGACTGTTGGTAGGCGCTGTAATGACTCAACGGCCGGAACTTTTTAAAGTGGCCATTCCACAGGTAGGTGTGATGGATATGCTGCGTTACCATAAATTTACCATCGGCTGGGCATGGGCTACTGAATATGGGAGAAGCGATAATGAAAAAGATTTCAAGAATCTTATTAAATACTCTCCCTTGCAAAATTTAAAGGCCGGTGTAAAATATCCGGCCACGCTCGTAACAACGGCAGACCACGACGACCGTGTAGTGCCCGCACATAGCTTTAAGTTTGCGGCCACGCTGCAGGCTTGCAATGATGGAACCAATCCCACCTTGATACGGATTGAAAGCAAGGCCGGGCATGGTGGCGGAAAACCGACCGATAAACAAATTGAAGAAGCTGCCGATATCTGGAATTTTGTGATGTATAACCTGGGAATGGATTTCAAGTCAATTTGATAGGCTTTTACCAAAATAAAAAATGGTGGTAAAAGCCCGTTTACTGTATTTTATAAATAAGCCGCTTCGAAATGGAAGCGGCTTATTTATAATTAAGATAAAAAAGATTGTTTATTCTGCCTTGGCCCTTTTCACCAGCTTCATCCCAAAATAAACCAGGTGAATAAAAGCAAATACAAGAGAAAAGTAGTACAATGGCAGGTCTGGAACCGGGGC
Organism: Ginsengibacter sp.; assembly: GCA_051954975.1. Lineage (GTDB taxonomy): Bacteria > Bacteroidota > Bacteroidia > Chitinophagales > Chitinophagaceae > Ginsengibacter. The sequence goes on from JBQCHE010000016.1 coordinate 157,208, forward strand.
GCTGTAGTGATGTGCAAAAGCAAGGATGACTAATAATACAGCCAACGAAAGTCCACAGATGCCCACTATTTTATTTCCCTGCATGTCGGAACCACCGTCTGTGTTGAGGTGACTTCTTTTGATACCATACGCTAAATAAATATCCAGGCCAATCAGCATCCAAACTATCAGTCTTATCCAGGTATCAAATGGAAGAAATACCATCATGCCAAGGCAAACCAGCACGCCCAAAATAGGAATCAATGGAACAAATGGCACTCTGAATGCGCGCGGCGCATCTTTCATGTTCCGGCGCATCACCAATACACCAAGGCATACTAAAATGAAGGCGAACAATGTGCCGATGCTGGTCATTTCACCCACAATCCTGCCGGGAATCAATGCCGCAAAAGCGCTCACAAAAATCATAAATAACAGGTTTGATTTATAAGGTGTCCTGTGTTTACTGTGAATCTGTGAAAATACTTTGGGAAGCAATCCATCAGTGCTCATAGAATAAAAAACGCGGCTTTGTCCCAAAAGCATTACGAGGATTACCGAAGAGTATCCCAAAAGAATCGCAATAATAATCATCGTGTTTAGCCACGGGAAAGCCGGAACCACAATGCCATTGGCGCCAATAGGCCCCATTTGCTTAATAGCTATCGCAACGGGCGCAAGGTCGGCGCTGCCACCCACATTGAACATTTTATAGTTCGCCACGCCGGTCATCACATACGCAAAGAAAATATAGAGGACGGTGCAGATGGCCAGCGAGCCTAATATCCCGATGGGCATGGCTTTTTTGGGATTTTTCGTTTCCTGCGCCGCCGTGGATACCGCATCAAATCCGATATAGGCAAAGAATACTACGGCCGCCGCCCTGATAACACCGGACCATCCAAAACTTCCAAATGAACCGGTATTTTTTGGAATTAAGGGCTTCAGATTTTCAGGCCTTATATATTTAAAGCCGATTATAACAAATACGATTACGATAGATACTTTCAATATTACGATTATGCCATTTACCCATGCAGATTCACTCGTGCCCCTGATGAGTATTAAAGACATGACTACTACGATGAATACTGCCGGCAGATTGAAAAAGCCATGGATGATTTCTCCATTTGCCGCCGTAACGGAATCAAAAGGCGTCATCATTAATTCAGGAGGAAGCGCCACTCCGAACGACTTAAATAATTCTCCAAAATATCCTGCCCAACTGGATGCTACAGTAGCCGCACCCACGGCATACTCTAAAACAAGGTCCCAGCCAATAATCCATGCAATAAATTCTCCCATAGTAGCGTAGGAATAGGTATAAGCGCTACCTGCTACAGGAATCATAGAAGCAAATTCTGCGTAGCAAAGGCCCGCAAATGCACAACCTACAGCTGCAATCACGAATGAAATCATAATACCCGGGCCGGCGTAATTTGCGGCAGCCATCCCGGTTATCGAAAATAATCCTGCGCCAATAACAGCTCCAATACCTAAAGCGACTAACGACATTGGGCCCAATGTGCGTTTAAGGGTTTGGTCGCCCGTTTGGGACGCTTCATTAAGCAGCACATTGATTGGTTTTCTAACAAACAAACTCATTTTGGGTTGTTTTTTTTTAAAGATGCGGAAAAGTAAGGAATAATTTAAAAAAACCGCAAAAAGTTTTGCTGATCAGCAAAGCCTGAAACGCTGCAATTCCGCTTTTCGTGGTTGTTCACCCTAAAATAAAAAATGGAATATTTATTCATTTACTATGGAGATTTAAAATCCATTTGTATGTATAAACGGATTCTTTAGTGGCATGAATAATGTGCAATCAATAAGTAGCTTTGAAGAGCAGGCCAATTTCCTGATAAAAAAAATCGAAATGGACAAGTTAGATACAATCATTGCAGTAAAGGATGTAGACAGCAGTGCCAAATGGTATTCAGAAATATTTGGTTTCACCAATGCCTCGCCCCAGGGCCACGGGTTTGCTGTTTTAAAATCCTCCACCGGCGAAATTGTATTATTACTTCATCAATGGGAAATGGACCATCATCCCACTTTGGAAGATGCTACCATAACGGCGGGAAACGGATTGCTGCTGTATTTCAGAACAGACCGCCTGCAATCATTTTATGAAAAGGCTAAAGCGGCGGGCTGCATCATAGAAGAGGATATGCATGTAAATCCAAAATCCGGGAAAAGAGAATTTGCTTTTCGCGATCCTGACGGGTATTATTTGGTAGTGAGCGATTTCCATGAATTTGGGAATTAATATCCGACAGCGGCACGTCCGGTTTTTACAATTTTTGGCATGCCTTCCATTTTAATTTTTTGGCTGAAAAAATACTTAAAATGGAAAATAAAAATTACAGCGCTACTATTGAAGTAGAACAATCGCCTGAAGAAGCATTCCGCAGTATCAACAAGGTAACCAAATGGTGGTCAGAAAATCTCGAAGGCAATACTGAAAATTTAAACGACGAATTTGTTATTGACTGGGGCAAGGGAAATTTTGTAGCCTTCAAAATAATTGAATCGGTCCCGGGTAAAAAAGTCAGCTGGTTGGTGACAGACAGCAACCTGAACTGGCTTGCCGATAAAGGAGTGGAGTAATACAGAAATGGATTTTTCTATTTTACCTGCAGATGGCAAAACCAGGATCGAATTTACTCACATTGGTTGTTCCCTGGGTTGAATGTTATGAAATGTGCGTTAAGGGGTGGGATCAATATTTTAAAAGCAGCCTTCGCGAACTCATCACTACCGGAAAGGGCCAGCCGCAGTTACGCCGAAAGGTAGAGGCATAAATAAGTCAGATTCCTGCTGGAACAATCCTGATTTTCAAACAGAATCAATAGAGCAGCCAGAAATTATGAGAGTTCCGAAGGCCTTCGGCTAATAAACGAAATAAGAAATCACATTTTTTGTTGATTTACTGGCTTTGTTTCACCAATTGCACCTCAGTAATAGGGCTGAAAAGAAACTGCTTATTTGAAGAAATATCTCTGCACAAAAACCGTGTCCTGATTTTCTTTATTTTCTGATACACCAATCCGTTTTTAAATAAAAAAAGGCTTTGGTCAGGCAATTCTTCCAATAAATATACTCCTGGCTTGTGGGGATCGTATTTCTTTAAAATCCTGGTGAGCGACGCTTCCGCACAGGAGCTTGCTGCAGGATTTTTCAACGTTTTTACCAATTCTTTTTCGATATCAGGTGGGAAGATTTTTTTTATAATGAACCGCTCCAGTATTTTGCCAAATTCACTTTTCCATTCCGGGCCATGAGCCAGAATCCGGTTTCCATATTTTTCATAGGCTACCAGGTGGCCAAGCTCGTGAAGCAAAGTGATTAAGAAAGAATATTTATTAAGATTGCCGTTTACGCTGATGCGATGATTTTTGTCCTGGTGCTTATTACGGTAATCGCCAAGCTTGGTCATGCGTTCGCGCGTTACCGTAAGGTGAACTTTAAATTCTATCAGATAATAGGCTACGTCTTCGTAGGCGCTATCAGGCAGGTAAACACTGAGTTGTCGTAAAGGAGATTCTTCTTTAGGCATCCGGATTCTTTCGTGCTATTTTCATTAATTGTACTACCTCCAGAAAAGTATACACCAAATAAATACCCAGCGAGGTAAGAATGGAGGGCTTATTCACTTCTCCGCCCAAGGCAACGATATAAACCAGGATAGCCCCAACGATTACAAACATTTTCAATAAAAGCGATGAGTAAACACCCCTTATGAATGCATTGATATTTGTAGAGCGAACGCCCCTGGTTTGAATGTAGAAACCAAAAAATGTTAAAAGGAAAAGAATGATATTAGCCACTATTAAAAAAGCCACATTAAACCCATATTCTTTTAAAGAATTAAAGAAAATGAAAACAATCAAATTGATAAGAAGAAAAAGGCCGATAACGGGAATAAATTTTTTAACAAGAGATTGAAGCATGTTCAACGTGGTTTAAAATATGCAAGGACCATCAACAATTTGTTACATAGCAAAGAAAATAAAAATTAAGCATGTGAGTTTATTAATTTATTAAAGTAAAATAGAAATTCGTGTGTTCGCTGTTAATATGGAATTGCACCAAAACAGTCTGAATTTTAACTATACCTCTGAAATTTTAAAAAAAGATATTGGTTTTTTTTGAAATCCGGTTTCTATGTAGTTACTTTGTATTTCAAAGTACTTTCAATAAAAAATTAAAGCCATGGAAAAGAAAAATAAATTATTCAGCCCCGTGTTTTGGATTTCTTCAATAACTATCTCTTTGTTGTTAATTCCGTTTATTGCGATGCAATTTACCAACGAGGTAAACTGGAGTGTATTTGATTTTATCATCATGGGCATCCTGATATCCGGAACGTGTTTTTTATTTTACATAATGGCAAGACGTTCTTCAAATTTCATTTTTCGTCTTGCCATTTCCATTGCGATTCTTTCTTCTTTTTTATTGATTTGGGTAAATCTTGCCGTGGGACTGATTGGCTCCGGGCCCAATATCGCTAACCTGATGTATATAGCGGTTTTTGCTATTTTAATCGGAGGTACTTATTTTTCCGGGCTTACGCCCCAAAGGCTGCAGTGGGTAATGTTTATTGCTGCAAGTTCACTTTTAATGTTTGCCATAATTCAGTTGCTCGCCAAAATGTATGAATACCCCGGAAGTTCGGTGGTTGAAATTTTAGGTGTCAATTCATTTTTTGCTGCCCTGTTTTTATGTGCCGGCCTCTTATTCCGGCTGATCAGCCGCCAGCCAAACCGGTCCGCGAACCATAGCATCATAGGAAGATAAAGGTTTGGAAACAGGCTGCGTTATCTTTTATTGGAAGTGTCCCTGATTATTTTAATCGTCATGCTGATGATAATAAGAAGTGGAAGAAGCCAAACCAACAGCGGAAAAGAAAGGTGAAGCCATCCGTCGGCTTTAAAGCCAAAAAAAACGCCCAGGCCGATTCCTGCCAAAAACTGCATACCCATTCCGGCATATTTTATCAGTTCGCTGTTGGTTTCTTTTCTGCTTTTCAAAGTATATATATTTTAATTTTTTTTATATAAATTTCACAAAACAACCCATGTTGTTAAAAATAAATGGCAGGCTTCATTTAATGGCATATTAGCTGAAAATAACCGTATTTTTAAAATAATTTTGCGGAAAATCAGTTTTCTAAATAGTAAACGAACATTTTTTGCTGTTTTTTATTTCCAACAAATTCAAATTATTGATGAAAATCCGGATCATTAAGCTACTACCTATATTATTGATCTTCTTTTTTTTACTCCCGGATGCTCACGCTCAGCTTGGCAAAATAACTTTTGATTTACAAAAAGATAAGCCGCAGAAATTTAAAGATAAACCGCTCAGGTCAGAAAGGCCGCAGGATAAGAAGCTGGGACTTATTGGGCGATTTGTTCAAAATACTACGAGTCACTACAATTACTTTTTCAACGCCAATAACAAAATCAACAGTACGATTGAGCGGGCCCGGATGGCTACCAAAGATGATTACTCGCAATTAATTCCTTATTACAGCTATTCACCCGAAAATACGGCTTCCCAAAAAGTATTGCTTGATTCAGTAATCCTGGAAGCCACGGCAGGTATTTTATTGCATGATCTGCGTACCAATTGGGTGGATAATTTTTACTTGTTAATCGGTGAGGCTTACTATCTCAGGAATGATTTCGATTCAGCATCGATGACTTTTCAGTTTATCAATTTTAATCTTCATCCAAAAGAAAAGAAAAATGAGGATGAGGATGTGGTAGTCGGAAGCAATCAGAACGAAGGCAATAATGCTCTTACCGTGTCGAGCCCCGAAGACCGGAACCTGGTAGATAAAGTGTTTTCAAGGCCGCCAAGCAGAAATGATGCGCTGGTCTGGCAAATAAGAACTTTAACTGATATGGGCGATTATGCTGAAGCCGCCGGAATTATTAATACGCTGCGCAACGATCCGCAGTTTCCTGAGCGCCTTCAATCCTATTTCCAGGAAGTGCAGGGATATTGGTTTTTTAAACAAAAGATGTATGACAGCGCCATTGGCTACCTGGAAAATTCCCTTCCGAATTCATTGGATTTGCAAGACCAGGCAAGGCGCGAATATTTGCTGGGGCAGCTTTATGAGATGAATGATAAGCAAGACACTGCCTCAGCATATTACAGCCTGGCCATCCGTCACACTACTGATCCCCTGATGGACATTTATGCCAACCTGAACCAGGCAAAAATGTTGAAAAGTAAAGACCCGGCAGAAATTGACAGGGGCATTGACCGGCTGGTACGCATGGCTCGTAAGGATAAGTTTGAACCTTACCGCGATATCATTTATTATTCGGCAGCCGAATTAGCCATGTTGAAACCGGATACCAGTGCGGCGCTTTCTTTTTATAAAACGAGCGCCCGTTTTAATGCAGAGAATATTTCACTGAAAAATAAAGCTTTTCTGAAGCTGGCCGAAATCAATTACCAGCTAAGGGATTATAAACAATCTTATAATTTTTATGACAGCTTGCAGGCCGGCGACACTACGCTGCAAAATTTTGCTGACATAGAAGCTAGAAAAGATGCCCTCGCTCATGTAGTGAGAAGCCTGAACATCATTGACAGGGAAGACAGCTTGCAGCTTATAGCGGCGATGCCTGCTTCAGCAAGAGACGATTTTTTGAAAAAATTGTCAAAAAAATTAATGAAGGAACGCGGCCTGAAAGAAGATGTGAACGCCTATAATCCTGCAGGAGCTTTTATGAATGACCGCAATATATCACAGAATTTTTATGGAAATAATACCCAAAAAGGCGATTGGTATTTTTATAACAATTCTGTAAAAGCGCAGGGACTTACGGAGTTTAAAAGAATATGGGGCAAGCGACAGAACGAAGATAACTGGAGGAGATCCTCTTCAGGTAGGGGCGCTGCCGTAGCCGGCAGGCAGCAAAATGAAACTAATGAATACGGGGATCCGCTAACCGCCACAGCTTCACCGCAAAAGGATGAGATGATAGATGCGCCTGAACAGGCTGATGTTTCTGTGGAAGGCCTGCGTGCCAATCTTCCGCTAACTTCTGGTGAATTGGATACGAGCAATGTAAAAGTGGCGCGTGCTTTATTTCAGCTTGGTAAAGATTATCAAACACTTTTGGAAGATTATTATGCTGCTATAGAAGCGTATGAGCGTTCGCTGAAAAGATTTCCTGATAGTTTGTACGGGGGCGAGTTGTACCTCAATCTTTCCTATTGCTATCGAAAAATCGGGAACAATGAGCTGGCGGATCGTTACAAAAATCTTCTGACGAAGAATTTTGGCGACAGTAAATTCGCGATGAGGGTATTGCATCCTGAAATGTTTAATCCTACCAAAAATGACACGGCTGCACAAAACAGGTACGACAAAATTTATAATTTGTTTATCGAGGGCAAATTTGACGAGGCTATAAAAGAAAAAGCAGCCGCGGATAGCCTGTATGGACAAAGCTATTGGAACCCGCAGCTATTGTATATTCAGTCGGTATATTATATTCAAAAAAAGGAAGATAGCGCCGCTACAAAAGTTTTAAACCAGATAATTGCGAACTATCCCGGCACGGCGATGGAAGAAAAAGCAAAAACCATGGTGGATGTGTTATCGCGCCGCGACAGTATAGAAAACTATCTGACTAACCTTGAAATTGTGAGGGCAAAAGAAGATTCCCAGGTGGTGGTTTTTGATGATTCGAAGCCGGTAAACAAGCCTGCACCGCCCGTGACAACTACAGATAAACCACAAGTTCAAAATGAGAAAGTGGTAGCCGCCCAGGTAGAATTAAGCCCGGATAAAAAATTAGCGCCCCCGGTGAAAAAGTCAGGCTTTATTTTTGATCCGTTAGAGCCGCAGAATGTAATAATGATTTTAACAAAAGTTGACCCCGTGTACAGCAGTGAAGCAAGAAATGCGTTCAACCGGATGAACAGCCAAAGCTATAATACCAACAAAATTGAGATTAAAAAAGATACCTTAGACAGTGAACGAACAATTTTGGTATTTTCTCAATTTGCGGATGCGCAAGAAGCCATGAAATACATGGATAAACTAAAGCAGGCGGCTCCTTCGCAAATATCATGGCTGCCTGCCCAGAAATACAAATTTTATATCATCTCTGACAGCAACCTGCAATTTTTAAAAGAAAATAAAAATTTACAGAATTACATCGATCTGTTGGACAACAAGTACCCTGGAAAATTTTAAATATTCCTTTCAGTATTATTTAATATTTTTCGGTTTTTAAAGCAAAGAACAAATGCAAACTCCCCAGCGGAAAAAGGTAAAGAAGGAATCGAAAATAAAAGCCAGTGTAAAAATATTGTGGACCATCGTGGCTGCGGGTTTTGCACTATTTATTGTTGTGCTCGCCTCTGCTTATTTTGGTGTTTTTGGTAAACTACCTTCTTTAGAAGAATTGGAAAATCCACAGGCAAATCTGGCCACTGAAATATATGCCAACGATGGCAAAACCCTGATGGGTAAAATTTATACCGAAAATAGGGTGCAGGTGGATTATAAGGACATTTCAAAAAGCGTAATTGACGCATTGATTTCAACTGAAGACGTTCGTTTTTATGACCACTCAGGTATAGATCCAATTGCCCTTGGCCGCGCCGTTAAGGGCTTTGGAAAACAGGGCGGCGCCAGCACAATTACCCAGCAGCTCGCCAAGAAAATTCTCGGACAGGAAAATCATGTGCCTGTTTTAAAAAGAGCAATTGATAAAATTAAAGAATGGATTGTGGCACTTAAGCTGGAGCGCAATTTCACGAAGCAGGAAATCATTTCTCTTTATCTGAACCGTGTTTCATGGCTGAACGTTTATGGCATCAGGAATGCAAGCCTCGTATATTTTCAAAAAGAGCCTTCAAAACTTACTCCTGACGAAGCGGCGCTCTTAGTAGGTATGCTCAGCGGCCCTGGAAGATACGACCCCAGGCATAATCCAAAAGCTGCGCTGGCCCGCAGAAATTTAGTATTGGACCGGATGGTGACCAATAATGATTTGTCCAAAACCGAAGCAGATGCCCTGAAGAAAAAACCGCTTGATATAAAATACAAACTCGTGACCGAAAGCCAGGGAATAGCGCCCTACTTCAGGTCGGTATTGACGAAAAAACTGCAGGATTGGTGTAATACCCACAAAAACCCGGCTACGGGCGAGAATTATGATTTATATAAAGATGGGTTGAAAATCTATACCACTATCGATCCCAAAATGCAGCTGTACGCTGAAGAAGCCGTAGTAAGGCACATGACATCGATGCAAAAGAATTTTAACCGTCAACTGTCAAAAAATGCGTGGAAAGGGCAGGACTATATTTTAAATGCCGCCATGAAAGAAACGGAGCGATGGAAGAATATGAAAGAAAACGGCGCTTCGGACGAAGAAATCAAAAAATCTTTTTATAAGCCAGTGAATATGAAAATTTTTGCCTGGAATAAAAAGCGTGAAACAGACACCGTGATGACGCCTATTGATTCTATCAAATATTGTAAGCAGATGATGCAGACCGGCTTTTGTGCAATGGATCCGGTTACCGGCGAGGTGAAAGCATGGGTAGGCGGTATCGATTTTAAATGGTTCAAATACGATCACGTTACCGCCAACAGGCAGGTAGGTTCCACCTTTAAACCCATCCTTTATACTTTAGCCATTACTGATGCCGGAATGACGCCTGATAGCTATATTGGCGGAAAACCCATTACCCTGGCGAATAAAACCATCACAGGCCCGGGCGGCACCATGGCTTATTGCCTTGCCAAATCTATTAATGTAGCTGCTTTCGATTTAATGAGCCGCATCGGACCTAAAAAGACCGTAGAGTTTGCACACCAGTGCGGCATTAAAAGCGAGATACCGCAGGTACCTTCTATTGCGTTGGGCTCTGCTGACATCCAGTTAATAGAAATGCTGCAGGCATATACCATGTTTCCCAACAGGGGATTTAATACAGAACCAATTTATCTTACAAAAATTGAAGATAAGAACGGAAATATCCTGCAGACTTTTGAACCAAAAGTGAAACAGGTAATTAGTGAAGTGGATGCCTTTACGATGGTTAAAATGATGGAAGGTGTGGTGAATTATGGTACAGGCGGGTCGATGCGATGGAGGTTTAATATTCAAAGTGAAATAGGTGCCAAAACCGGTACTACCAATGATAATACGGATGGATGGTTTATTGGCTATACGCCTCAATTGCTGGCAGGCGCCTGGGTAGGAAATGATGATCCGTTTTTGCATTTGCCAAAATACGGAACCGGGGGCGGAAGCGACATGGCCATGCCTGAATGGGCTTATTTTATGCAAAAAGTATATGAAGATAAATCGCTGGGAATTGATCCGCGGGCTACTTTCCAAAAGCCGGTTGAGTTGAATAATAACCCTGTTTATGCCGACCAGAATTTCGCAGCCCTATCGCAGGAAGGGCACGGCATTGATTCTGCGGATGTCCAGGGCAATGGCAATGCAAGCGATTATGCCCCTCCCTCCGATGTTCCTGTAGAATCAGATTTTACAAAACCGGCAACGCCGAAGGCCCAGCCTAAAGAAACGGTAAAACCTATCGGCCCTAAAAATTACATGCCCAATCCACCCGCAGCAAATGAGCCGGAAAAAAAGCCAAAAAATGTGATGCCTAAGAAAGGCCCGGCGAGCGCCTCAGATTATTGATGCCAGCCGAAAATCGCTAAATATTTTTACTCAGCTAAAGGGTTACCTGCAACGATAAAAATATATTTACGACAATTTTGCTAAACCTATATTTGTCATTCAAAAACAAAAAAATCGCCATGAAACGTATAAAAATTATTTTACCAGCCGCCTTATTCTTTGTGACGGCAAGCACGATTGGGCAAACTAAAAGCAAGTTAAAACTTCCCGAAAACAAAAAATACCAGGTAGTAAATACATTGCAATCCAACAGTACTACCAACATACAAGGACAATCGATGGAATCTGCTGTAAACGTATCTTCCACTTATGATATTGAAGTGAAAGGGAAATCAGGATCCGAATATAACCTGAGCAGCACCATTTCCAAACTCACCACCAACATGACTATGATGGGCCAGGAAATAAAGTTCGATTCAGAAAATAAGGAGGATATGGAGGGCCCATTCGGCTCTGCATTAAAAGACTTTATTGGCAAGCCAAAAGATATGAAAATGGACGCTTCCGGAAAAGTAACTTTTGATGAAAAAGACACCGCCATGAGTGAAATTGCCAAACAATTACACCTCACACAAAATGCATTTGGAACTCAATTGGCTTTTTTAGCCTTGCCGGAAAAAGCAAAAGTGGGCGCCACCTGGACAGACAAAACCGACAATGAAGGCATTTCTAAAACCACGAATTATACCATCCAGAATATTACCGGGAATATAGCTACCGTTTCTTTTGACTCTGTCGATTCGGTGGCCACTTCCATGGAACAAAATGGAATGGAAATTTCAGTAAAAACAAGCGGCAAATCTTCAGGGGAAGAGAAAGTAGATTTGAAAACCGGAGTTATCCAGTCGAGTACCACTAAAGCAGACGCCACGGGAACGGTATCCGCCATGGGGCAGGAATTTCCCATGTCCACCAAAATCACTTCAACTACTACCGTGTCGGAATTATAAATCAATTTTTCAGCTAGAACTTAGCCCTGCGATTTTATTTTGCAGGGTTTTTTTTCGTGGGGAATAAAGCCTGCAGGACAGCAGATAAACAAATAAGGACAATTTTTATTTTAATAAAAAGCAAGGACTGTTTATTAACGTTTTCTGAAAAAAGCCGAACGTGATAATTATTACTTTCGCACTGTGAAAAAATATCAGGCTTACTTTTTCTATTTCCTCTACTGGATTTTGTTTTTTATAGCAGCGAAAATCGCTTTCTTACTTTATCATCCTGGTTTAACGAAGACTTTAACCGGCACAGAAATCTTTAAAGTGTTTTTGTTTGGCCTCCGGATGGACGCATCCTTCACTGCTTATATTTGCATCCTGCCTTTTCTTTTGTTTTTAATTAAATCTGTTGCACCCCGCTTCCAAATTCAAAAGATAATAAGAATTTATACCTATACGCTGGTCGTCATTCTTTCATTTTTAATAATTTCTGACCTTGAATTGTACAATGCATGGGGCTTCAGGATGGATGCCACCCCGCTTCAGTATTTTAAAACCCCGGAAGAAATGGGCGCTACCATGTCCACTGCGCCTGTGTTTTTGCTGGCACTTATTTTTGTTTTGATCGCCGGTATTTTTATTTTTTTGTACAAAAAATATTTTGACATTCTTTCTGCCTTTACTGTAAAGCGGATTACTTTTTTCAGCATTTTTCTGCCGGTTTTTTTAGTGGCTTTTTTATTTGTTCCCATTCGTGGAGGTATTCAGAAAATCCCCATGAATATCAGCGATGCGTATTTCTCAGAAAAAATCTTCGCCGATCACGCTGCTATCAATTTACCGTGGAACATTATGTTTTCCATTTTGAACCGGCATAATCCCGAAAATCCTTTTGAATATTTTCCACCCAAAAAATCAAAGGAACTGGTGAAAAGCTTGTACGCAACGGGGGCCAAAAGAATTCCTTCTATTTTAACAGTTGAGAAACCCAATATTATCATCATCATTTTAGAAAGCTTTACCGCCAAATGGATGGGATGCCTCGGCGGTGTGCCCGGTGTGACACCCAACCTGGACAGCATCGCGGCGCAGGGCTTGTTGTTTACCAATATTTATGCAGCGGGCGACAGGAGCGAAAAAGGCCAGGTAGCCATTCTCAGCGGTTATCCCAACCAGGCAACCACCTCCATCATAAAAACGCCCACAAAAACAAGGAAGCTGCCCTCGATAAATCAATCTCTTGCAAAAATTGGCTATGAATCAAGCTATACTTACGGCGGCGAGCTGGAATTTGCCAACATCAAATCCTACCTTGTCAATATTAAAATACAGCAACTGACCGATAAATATTCATTTCCTGTTTCTGAGCGCACCACCTCCTGGGGGGTGCACGATCAATATGTATTTGACCGGTTTTACCACGATATTCAAAATAAGAAGCAGCCATTTTTTGCTACGCTTTTTACGCTCAGCAGCCACGAACCTTATGATGTGCCGATGAAAACAAAATTTGAAGGAAGCGACCAGTCTTCACTTTTTAAAAATTCGGTGTATTATACGGACAGTATTGTCGGAAGTTTTATCAGGCAGTTTAAGCAGCTTCCCTTATGGAATAATACCCTGATTGTGATGGTAGCTGACCATGGCCACCCGCTTCCCGGTAATGACCCTAACGACCGGCCATCGAAGTTTCATATCCCGCTGATTTTTTCGGGCGGTGCGCTGTCGCTTAAAGGAGAGATTAACACGATTGGATCGCAAACCGATATTGCTACTACACTTTTAGACCAGCTTCACTTGCCCGTTAATCAATATAAGTGGGGTAAGGATTTGCTGGACTCTTCGGCAAAATCGTTTGCTTTTTATTCGTTCAACAATGGATTTGGCTTCGTTACTCCGGAGGGAACGGAAACGATAGATAATGTTTCGCGCAAACCGATATTTATTTCACCGGGTTTTGATACCGCCCGGACAAAATTCGGCAAAGCGTATATGGAATATTCTTACGAGGATTTTTTGAAACGGTAAAAATTAAAATGTTGTGCTGCCAGGATGAAAAAATATTTTCTTTTGTGATTATCTTTGATAATGCGATGCCTGGGCGCAGGCATGCAAACTGTTTATGAGGAATGACAAAATGGTTGGATAAAATATCAGGGAAGGTAATCCGTTAGAGATAAAAATAACGGGGCTTAATCAAATTAATTTTTTTTGATTTTTTATAAAATCGCTACTATGTATAAAATAAAAGATTTCATTGAATGGCAGGTGTTTGGCGTATGCACCGCCATTGGTGAGAGAATAGGAATTGCCACTTCGGTAATTCGCCGTTATTTTATTTACATTTCCTTTCTCACCCTGGGCTCTCCTGTCATTTTTTATTTAATTCTCGCTTTCTGGATGAACATCAAAAATTATATTAAAAATTCAAGAAGAAATCCGCTGCGCTATTTGTAAAACCTGCAGTGGTATTCGGTTTGGCTTCTCCTGTTGTAAATTAAGAATAAAGCCTTTTTACGCCTTTACTACTGTTTGCATCAGATAGAATATCAAACGACCTGTTTGTGCTTTTACCAGATGTATTTTAGGAAATGGCATAAAAAAAAGGGTAACTTTCGTCACCCTTTTTTGCAATTTGAAATATCGATTTTAGCCGATTAATTTCACATTAACGGCATTCATTCCTTTTTTGCCATTTTGCAAGTCGAATTCCACTTTGTCGTTCTCTTTAATTTCATCAATAAGTCCGCTTGCATGCACAAATGTTTCTTTTGAAGAATCATCGTGTTTGATAAAACCGAATCCTTTTTCAGAATTGAAAAATTTTACGGTTCCTGTGTTTTTGTTGTCCATTGTGTTGTTGTGTTTATAAAAAAATTAGCAGCAAAGATACCTTTTATCCGCAGAACCACGCCGGTTGCCTTGTTGTTTTTAATAATTTAACTTTTGCAGTTTTTGGCAGCGTATTAATTGCTTGTTATGTTTTCAAATAGCTTCTTTTTGTGAAGATCTGTTTACAACGCGGCGGAAATTGGTCATGTGTGAACAAATAACACCGTTTTTTATTTTGTGGGAAAGCTATCTGCGTCGCCGGACGTTAGTTTTCATAATTACATAGATGCGGCATAGTGTTTTTACTATAATTCATACTCTATCCATGCTTTTGATATGCCTTTGACCGGGAGGAGCCTTACCGTTGTCTAGTCCTAAAATAGCTACAGGTTAATAAATAAATCCTTTATAACGCAACGCTAATATTTTTAAGTGAATTATTCGCTGCTTTTATTGAAATCCATGATAAAAGTCGTTCCATTGTCAGGAAGGCTTTCCACCTGCAAACTGGCTTTGTGAGATTGAAAAATGCCATAGGCTGCTGACAAGCCTAATCCAATCCCATTTTTTTTCATAGTGAAAAAAGGTTCAAAAATATTTGATAAATACTCAGGAGGGATACCCCTGCCATTGTCTTTGATAGCAACACGGTAATATTCAGGGTCGTCGGTAATTGAAACAGACAGTTCCCCCTTGTCGGCCTCCATCGCCTCAATTGCATTGATAAGTATGTTTGAAAATGCTAGTTGTAATTTCGCCTTATCGACCCACACATACAATGGGTCGGGAAAAAAAAGGCGGTTAAGCTTTATTTTTTGTAGCTCAATCCTGTCTTTTGTAAACGATAAACTTTCTTCCACCACATCCTGTAAGGCATGCTTTTCAAATTCAAGTTCCATAGTTTTCGTGGACCTGAGTAGTTCTGTAATCATCTGGTTTATCCTGCCGGTATTCCTGCTAATGATATTAATTAATGGTTGATGGCTGGATGTTTCCCCCAAAAGAATTTCCAGGTTTTCAGCCGAAAGCTGGATATTGTTTAATGGATTTCTAATTTCATGTGCCAGGATTCTGACCAATCTTTCATTTGCAGCAAGTTTCGCTGATTGCAGATTCATCTGTTCTGCTTTTTTTATGCTTGTTATATCATGAATAACTCCTCTGCACACATTGGAATTGCTCGTTTTGGTTTCTATTAATAAAGAAAGTATGCAATTACGCTTTTCCCGTTTAGCGTTTTCAATTTCCAGTTCAAGTCCATCAATATTTTTCTTGTCCTTTACACAGCAGCTTATTTTTTCCCTGATCCGAAGATCAGGAATGAAATCATATAAAACATGCCTCCTCAATTGATCTTTGTTATATCCAAAAAAATTGACAGCCGTTTCATTGACCTCAATCATGAGCAAATCATTATTAGCGATAAACAATACATCACTTGAACTTTCAAAAAGATTCCGGTATTTATTTTCACTCTCTTTCAATGCTTTTAGAGAGGCATAACGGTCAAGCGAATAGCGGATAGATCTTTCCAGCTTTTCAGAATCCAAATCAGATTTTACAAGATAATCTGTTGCGCCAAATTTCATCGCTTCCACATCAATCTGCCGGTTACCTTTTCCCGTTAATAAAATTAATGGCTTACGATCTTCTACGCCTGAAACTTCTTTTAGTAAATCAAGCCCGGTTCCCGCTCCCAAACGATAATCTATAAGGTATATATCATAATCTCCATCCTTGATTTTTGAAACGGCCTCATGATAATTGTTACACCAATTGGGAACAAGTTGTGTCCCATCAATATCACTCAGATAATCCGAGATGATAAAATAATCATCTTCGTCGTCGTCAATTATTAAAACTTTAATTTTCTCCTGAGTCAGCATTATTGGCCAATTTAGGCAAAATTAATGTAAAAGAAGAGCCAGTATTGTTGCTTTCAGCATAAATTACACCACCTTGCAGTTCTACAATTTTCCTGCAAATGGAAAGCCCGAGACCGTTGCCGTCAAATTCACTCTTACCATTCAATTGGATAAACGGTTCAAATATTTTTGCTGCATGCTGCATGCTAAATCCCATACTGTTATCAGCAAATTTAATTTTATAAAACGTTTTTTCAAATGGTAAATTAAAAACATTTTTTTCTTCTTCCGCCAATTCACAACAGCTAATAACAACCTGGGGTGTTTCTGCCGGTTTGCGAAATTTTATGGAATTGCTTAGCAGGTTATGGAAAAGATTTTCCATGTTTATAAAATCCGCTTCTATTACCGGCAACTCACAGCTTTGAATAATTGCATTAGTTTCAATAATGGATGCGGATAGTTTCCGGAGCGATTCCGCTAATACCTCATTCAGATCACAATTTTCATTAGACTCACCACGGGCAATAGAATTCAATTGGACAATACCATCAATAATGGATTGCATAGCAGTGATATTTTTCCGTATCCTTTCAAGGTACCTTAATGCATCTGTGGGAATATCCGTGGAAAATTTGTTTTCCAGCATGTCTGCAAAGGTGGTTATTTTTCTGAGGGGCGCCTTTAATTCATGGGAAGCAAGTTGGAGAAAATTACCTTTTTCCTCAGTGAGTTCTTCTATTCTGTTCTTCAGGAAGCTGATTTTTTCCTTCAAATCGATATTTTTTTGCACATTCTGCTGGTATTTCCCACTCATGTTTTTATATTTGAAGCAACCTCAATATGCTATAAAAACCGTTTCATGTCAAAAGTAAAGGTATTAATTATAGATGATGAAGAAGATTTCTGTGAAAACGTTGGATCGTTTTTTAAGAACATCGGACTTGAGGTAATAACTTCAGGGTCCCTTTCAGATGGGCTACGACTTCTGGATGAAGAGTCTCCTGATGTGTTATTTCTTGATAATAATCTGCCTGATGGTGAAGGGTGGCAACATACAAGCTATCTTTTAAAAAATTATCCTTCACTAAAGATTAATCTTATTAGCGCCTATAAAGAATCGTCCCGGGAAATTGAAAATCTGTTGAATGTTAAGGTTTGGGAAAAGCCACTTTCCCTCAGGAAACTGGCAGATTTTTTTAACGGTTTAATACCACCTGCCTAATCGTTTTCAAGCCGCTTTGCAAAGAGACAGAAGATATTTAACCAGGTTTTCCAGTTCACGTACAGATGAAGGTTTTACGAGGTAATCATAAGCACCTAATGAAAGGCAGCTGCTTTTATACTGGCTGGCACCGGATGTGCTCCAGATTACTTTTGGAATATTTTTGACTTTGCTGCTGCCATCAAGTGACTTTAATATTTCAGCGCCATTCAATCCCGGCATATTATAATCAATTACAATCAAAGAAGGTAAATCATCAGAAGGTGTTTCTGTCAGAAATGAAAGAAGGTTTTGGCCATTATTCACAAAATGAACTTTTACTGAAGGGTCAATTTCGGCAAAAGCTTCTTCAATTATTTCCTTATCATCCATATCATCCTCCCCGATAAGGATAAGATTTTTATACTTTTCAACAGTACTTTTTACTGCATTAATCATGAGGGCATAATTATGTTAAAAATATATTAACCGTGAGACAATAAAAAAAAAATTTACTGATGTAGAAAAGTATTGTTGTAGGGTTTATCTGCAATTTAATTTTAAAAGATTGATAGTATATTTGAATAACTTCTCATTATATCCCTTAAAAGTATTGTATGAAGAAACCTCCAAAAGCCTCTTCAAAAAACAGGGCCGGTTTATTGTCCACTTCAACGGATTTAAAAACTTCAACCATCGCTCAATCCGATGGCCATTCGATGGTTGAAACTGAAAAAATCAGGCCAAAAAACAATAATGGTTCACCGGGATATGCGGATGTTGAAATGGAATCCGTTCAGATGCACCAACTTCTGCGTGTTCTTGACCAGGTAAGAAACGGTGATTTCACTGTGCGGATTCCGGCAAGTGGAATAGGTATAAACGGAAAAGTTTGTGATACGCTGAATGATATTATTTCCCTAAATGAAATTCTTTTTAATGAATTAAAAAAAGCCAGGAATACGATCGGGAAGCAAGGACATCTTAACCACCGTGTTGAATTGCCGCGATATGCAAGAGGAGCGTGGAATGAAGGCGTAGAATCGATCAATAACCTCATATCCGACCTTGTACATCCGAGTATTGAGATAGCAAGCGTTATCAGTTCAGTTGCGAAAGGAAATCTTTCTCATGAAATGCCCCTTAAGATCGGAGACCATGTGCTCCAGGGAGAATTTGGAAGAATAGCGAAAGAAGTAAATCACATGGTGAAACAGCTGAACCTTTTCTCCATGGAGGTGACTCGTGTAGCAAGAGAGGTGGGATCGGAGGGTATATTGGGTGTGCAGGCCAAAGTTAAGGGAGTAGCTGGTGTGTGGAAAGACCTGACTGATTCTGTGAACCAGATGGCCGGGAACCTTACAAGCCAGATGCGTAACATTGCCGAAGTAACCACGGCAGTAGCAAAAGGCGACCTTTCCAAGAAAATCACCGTGGATGTTCAGGGTGAAATCCTGGAACTTAAAAATACGATCAATACGATGGTTGATCAGCTCAATTCCTTTTCTTCGGAGGTAACAAGAGTAGCATTGGAAGTTGGAACCGAAGGAAAACTTGGCGGACAGGCAGAAGTGAAAGGTGTTGCAGGAACATGGAAAGACCTGACGGATTCCGTAAACCAGATGGCATCTAACCTTACAGGGCAGGTGCGTAACATTGCGGAAGTAACTACCGCCGTGGCAAGGGGCGATCTTTCAAGAAAAATTACGGTGGATGTAAAAGGAGAAATTCTTGAACTTAAGAATACCATTAATACGATGGTAGACCAGTTGAACTCCTTCTCCGTTGAAGTAACGCGTGTGGCAAGAGAAGTTGGATCTGAAGGAAAACTCGGCGGGCAGGCAACAGTAAAAGGTGTAGGCGGCGTGTGGAAAGATCTTACAGAATCTGTAAACCAAATGGGTTCAAACCTGACAGCGCAGGTGAGAAATATTGCTGAGGTAACGACAGCGGTTGCCAATGGCGACCTTTCTAAAAAAATAACGGTGGATGTTCAGGGTGAAATTCTTGAACTTAAAAATACCATTAATACGATGGTAGATCAGTTGAACTCTTTCGCTTCCGAGGTTACGCGCGTCGCCCTGGAAGTAGGAACAGAAGGGAAACTCGGTGGTCAGGCCAAGGTGCAGGGTGTAGGAGGAACATGGAAAGACCTTACTGATTCCGTGAACCAGATGGCCTCCAACCTGACAGCACAGGTGAGAAATATTGCGGAAGTAACCACAGCGGTTGCCAATGGCGACCTTTCCAAAAAGATCACTGTGGATGTTTCGGGAGAAATATTTGAACTGAAAAAGACTATCAATACGATGGTGGATCAGTTGAACTCTTTCGCATCAGAAGTTACCCGCGTGGCGCTTGAAGTAGGAACGGAAGGAAAACTGGGTGGACAGGCCAGGGTAAAAGGTGTTGGCGGCACATGGAAAGATCTTACAGAATCGGTGAACCAGATGGGATCTAATCTGACAGCGCAGGTGAGAAATATTGCGGAGGTAACGACGGCTGTGGCAAAGGGTGATCTTTCAAGGAAAATTACGGTGAACGTAAAAGGCGAAATTCTTGAATTGAAAAATACCATCAATACGATGGTAGACCAGTTGAATGCATTTGGTTCAGAAGTTTTCCGGGTGGCAAAAGAAGTGGGATCGGAAGGAAAACTGGGAGGCCAGGCTGATGTGCCTGGTGTTGAAGGGCTTTGGAAATACCTTACCGATTCAGTAAACAAAATGGCGTCTAATCTTACCTCACAGGTAAGAAATATTGCCGAAGTAACTACTGCTGTGGCAAACGGCGACCTTTCCCGAAAGATACAAGTGGATGTAAAAGGAGAAATCCTTGAACTTAAAAATACCATTAATACGATGGTGGAACAGCTTCGTGCTTTTGCATCAGAAGTTACCCGTGTGGCCAAAGAAGTAGGTACAGAAGGAAAATTAGGCGGACAGGCTAACGTACCAGGTGTTGCAGGAACCTGGAAAGATCTTACAGACTCTGTAAACCAAATGGCCGGTAACCTCACCGCGCAGGTGAGAAATATCGCGGATGTGGCCATTGCGGTTGCAAATGGAGATATGTCGAGAAAGATCACGGTAGACGTACATGGCGAGATCTTACAACTCAAGGAAACCCTTAATACCATGGTGGATCAGTTGCGTGCCTTCGCCTCTGAAGTTACGCGTGTAGCCAGGGAAGTAGGTACAGACGGAAAGTTAGGTGGACAGGCGTTTGTGCCGGGAGTAGCAGGAACCTGGAAAGACCTGACCGATTCGGTAAACCAAATGACTGGTAACCTTACTTCTCAGGTGAGAAATATTGCCGAGGTTACCAAAGCGGTGGCATCCGGTGACCTTTCAAAGAAAGTAACCATAGATGTAAAAGGAGAAATATTCGATCTGAAAAACACGATCAATACAATGGTGGATCAGCTGAACTCCTTTGCTTATGAGGTAACGCGTGTGGCAAGAGAAGTGGGAACAGAAGGTAAGCTGGGAGGTCAGGCAGATGTACAGGGAGTAGCAGGAACCTGGAAAGATCTGACAGACTCGGTAAACATGATGGCTACAAACTTAACCAACCAGGTGCGGGGAATAGCGAAGGTGGTAACTGCTGTGGCAACAGGAAACTTGAAACAAAAACTCGCGATAGTGTCGCAGGGTGAGGTTGCACAATTAACCGACACGATCAACGAAATGATCGATACGCTTGCCCTGTTTGCAGACCAGGTTACTACCGTTGCGCGTGAAGTGGGTGTAGAAGGAAGATTGGGCGGACAGGCAAGTGTTCCCGGCGCTTCCGGAATATGGAAGAACCTGACAGAGAATGTAAACCAGCTTGCGGAAAATCTTACCACCCAGGTACGTGCGATTTCTGAAGTGGCTTCTTCCGTAACAAAAGGTGACTTAACTCAAATGATCAGGGTGGAAGCCAAAGGTGAGGTGGAAGAATTGAAAGATACCATTAACCAGATGATCGTTAACCTGAAAAAGACAACGCTTCGTAACCAGGAACAGGACTGGCTCAAATCCAATCTCGCCAAATTTACCCAAATGTTGCAGGGGCAAAAAGATCTTAATGCCGTTACTCTTCGTATCCTTTCTGAATTGGCGCAGGTAGTAAACGCACAAAAAGGCTTGTTTTATATTTTGAAGCAGGACGAGAACCAGGAAAACCAAAAACTGAAATTATTTGCATCTTATGCGTTAAGCGATAAAGCTAACAGGCCACAGGAATTTGAACTGGGCCAGGGGCTTGTAGGCCAATGTGCAGTGAACAAACAAAGAATTCTTCTTACCAATGTGCCCAAAGATTATATCAAGATAAGTTCTGGTTTGGGTAAATCGAATCCTATTAACCTTATCATTCTGCCGGTGTTGTTTGAGAATGAAATCAAAGCGGTTATTGAGCTCGCTTCCTTTGATACTTTCAGCGAAACCCATCTTGACTTCCTGAGCCAGCTTACGGAAAGTATCGGGATCGTCTTAAATACTATTGAAGCGAACTCAAGAACGGAAGAACTTCTTGAACAATCGCAGTCGCTTGCGGATGAGTTAAGGAGGATCAACGAAGAATTGCAGGATAAAGCGCAGTTAATGATCAAGCAAAAAGAAGAGGTGGAAGGGAAAAATAAAGAGGTGGAAGAAGCCCGCAGATCGCTTGAAGAAAAGGCGGAACAGCTTCAGTTAACTTCAAAATATAAATCTGAGTTCCTTGCAAATATGTCACATGAACTCAGGACGCCTCTAAACTCTTTGCTGATATTAGCGCAACAATTGTACGAGAACCATGAAGGAAATCTGACCAACAAACAGGTTCATTATGCAAAAACCATTCACAGTTGCGGTGATGATCTCATCCAGTTGATCAACGATATCCTGGATCTTTCTAAAATTGAATCCGGGTATATTTCTACTGATTTTGTAAACATCAAATTCAGCACGATTACTTCTTTCGTCGAAACTACATTTAAACACGTCTCTGAGAGTAAAAATTTAAAATTCAGCATCGAGCTTGACAGAAACCTTCCATCAAGTTTTGAAACGGATGCACAGCGGCTCAATCAGATTCTTAAGAACCTTTTGTCCAATTCATTTAAGTTCACAGAAAAAGGGGAAGTAAGCTTACATATTTATGAAGCACACCACAACTGGAAACAAAGTCATCCTGCACTTGAACAGGCTTCACGTGTCGTAGCCTTTGAGATTAAGGATACCGGTATTGGAATTTCGAAAGAAAAACAAAACATCATCTTTGAAGCATTCCAGCAGGCAGAAGGATCCACCAGCAGAAAGTACGGCGGAACAGGACTTGGATTATCCATCAGTCGTGGTCTGGCCGACCTTTTGGGAGGTAGCATAGAGTTGGAAAGCGAAGTAGATCACGGAAGCACATTTACTCTTTTTCTTCCCATTGATTATGCTCCCGTATTAACACACCAAAGAGAAGAAACGGTTAAGCGAAAAGAAAATGAATATAGCCTTCAATATCCAAGAGAAAAGAAGGCATCTTCCCCGATAGGTAACCGGCAGGAAACAACGGAATTAACCTCACTTAATGAGATCATCAATGAAATTGGCGATGACAGAAACAATATTTTGGATGGAGATAAGGTTGTTCTTCTTATAGAAGATGATATCCGTTTTGCAAAGATCATGATGGAGAAAGCGCATGAAAAACATTTGAAAGTTTTGATCGCTACTAATTTCAGTGAAGTATTTGATCTCGCAAACAAACACATTCCCACCGCTATTACATTGGATGTAAAATTGCCGAATGAAAGCGGATGGCGCATACTCGATCTTTTCAAGAACGATATCAATTTCCGCCATATTCCAGTTCATCTTATTTCAGGTGAAGAAAACCGTTTATTGGCGATGCAGCGGGGAGCAAGGAGTTTCCATTTGAAGCCGCTGAAAACAGAAGCGCTTTCTGTTCTCTTTTCAGATATTGAAGAATTCAGCAAGAGGAAGACCAGGCGTTTACTTATCGTAGAAGACAATGAGTTTGATGCTTCACAAATGGCAAGGATCATTGAGAATAACAAGCAGGTGAAGATCGAAATTGCGAATACCGGTAAGAAAGCATTGGAATTGATCAAAAAAAATACTTACGATGCAATCATTGTGGATTATATGCTGCCCGATATAACAGGGATGGAATTAATAACAGAAATAAGTGGGACAATGGAGCAGCAGATGACGCCCATAATTATTTATTCTGCAAAAGACTTTTCTGCACGTGAAAATTCAAAACTCAGGCAGTACGCGAATAGGATCATACTTAAAGATGTTAATTCATTGGATATGCTGCTGGAAGAAACCGTGATGCTTTTGCATATTCCACACGAGGATCTTTTACCTGAAAAGAAAAAGTTGATTGAAGGCCTCCGGTCAAAAACAGATGTCCTCGCTAATAAGAATGTGTTGGTGGTAGATGATGACGTTCGAAATCTTTTTGCCCTTACTACCGCTTTTGAAAGATTTAACATTAACACAATCACGGCAGAAAGCGGCAGGGAAGCCATGAATATCTTAAATGACAATAAGCAGGTGGACATTGTGTTAATGGATATCATGATGCCGGAAATGGACGGTTATGACACCACCCGCAAAATCAGGAGAGAACATAAAAATCACACATTGCCTATAATTGCAGTTACAGCAAAAGCAATGAAAGGTGACAGGGAAAAATGTATTGAAGCCGGTGCTTCAGATTATATCACAAAACCTTTAAAAATTGACCAGCTCATGTCACTCATGAGAATTTGGCTTTATAAAAAATAGACGATGACGCCTGACACAGCAAAAGGGACAAAGTCAAATAAGGATATAAATATCCTGGTGGTTGATGACCGGGAAGACAATCTTCTATCGATTGAGACAATTCTTGAAAGGGATCGATACAATATTTTCAAGGCTAATTCAGGAAGGGCCGCTTTGAAGATGCTGCTCCATCGTCACGACTTTTCACTTATCCTGATGGATGTGCAAATGCCGGAAATGAATGGTTTGGAAACAGCGACAATTATTTATGAAAGAGATAAGTTAAAAGGAATACCTGTCATTTTTATTACTGCTTATTCCAATGATGAAGACTACCTTTTCAAAGGTTACCAAATGGGTGGTGTGGATTACATTTATAAGCCAATAAACCCGGATTTGCTCAGGGCCAAAGTGGCTGTTTTTGTGGAATTATACCGTAAGAACGAACAACTAATGGCCAACGAAAAGGAACTTCTTTCCGCAAACCAAACACTTCATAAAGAAATTGAAGAAAGAAAACTTTCTGAAGAAAAAATAAACCTGCTAAACCAGCAGCTCATTGAAAAGAATGAACACCTGAAAAATATGAACGAAGAACTTGACCGCTTTGCTTATGTAGCCTCTCACGATCTGCAGGAACCGTTAAGAAAAATACGGGTGTTCAGCGATAAGATAACGTCAGCAAAAGAGGACCAAAAACAAGTAGCAAGATACCTGGAAAAGATCAGCAGTTCTTCAAAAAGAATGCAGTCACTGATCAATAATTTACTGAAGTTTTCAAGATATTCATTGAATCCGGCTGATTTTGTAAAAGTGGACCTTAATGAACTGCTGGCCGAATCGATAACAGAGCTGCAGGAGGAAATGGAGAAGAACCATGTTGTTTTTCATACAGACTCATTGCCGGTTGTTGAAGTGGTTCCTGAACTAATGCTCCAGGTATTTTATAATTTAATCAGCAACGCGATTAAATTTAAACAAAAAAACGAGGCGCCCGTTATTCAGATTTCATCAAGGCAAATGAAAGCCGGAGAATCAAAATTTAGCAATAAATATGTAAAGGGAAACAGGTATTATGGAATCAGAATTTCAGATAACGGTATCGGATTCGATGAACAGTATGCCGAAGATATCTTTATGGTTTTCAAACGTCTTCACAGCGTCCATGAATTTGATGGTACAGGGATTGGATTATCGATTTGCAAAAAAATTATAGATAAACATAATGGGTTCATAACCGCATCCGCAAAACCTAAAGAAGGTGCTACTTTCTTAATTGAACTCCCTGAAAAGCAATTGCATACTTCCTGATGTTCATTGAGGTTTGTTTCAGATAAAGCAACGCATGGCCTGGCAAATTCGTTATTAGCTTATCCCAGGCCGTAGTGTGTCGCGAATGAAAAGATACAGAGTTCTTTTCAATGTTGTATAAAAGATGACAGCAGGTTTTAGTATGAATTGCATTTTATCACGTAATGCGCTATTGCGTAAGCCACTGTTTTCGTCTCTGCGCGAAGCACTATTATTAAAAAAATATCAAAATATTTTGTTTTTAAAAATGGTTTTACCGAATAGACTATAAATTGAACAGCTAAACGGCCGTGTCCTGAATCAGTACCAAGGCCGCGAGTAGATACGGCCTTGAAGGAAAGATAACGCTCAGGGTTATTTCAGGAGAAGTACGCATGAATGGGGCCGTCGGTAAAAAATTTCCTGGTGAAGGAGCGAATAATTATTCTTCCTCCGGATTACTCTTTTTATTTTTTGGTTTATGTTTCAACACTTTTGCTTCTGAATAGAAGATAATTTCCTCCGCCATATTTTTTGCCTGGTCGCCAACGCGTTCCAGTTTTCTGATGGTAGATAATATGTATAAAGCTGATTCAATTTTGGCCGGATTGCCTTTGATATAATTGGCAACAACGGTGGCGGCATTTTTGTTGATTTCATCCAAGAGGTCATCTTTTTTGAAGACTTTTCTCGCCAGCATCGTATTTTCTTCCTCAAAGGCATTCATTACCTCAGTGATCATTTCATTGGCCTGTTCATACATTTCGACAACACGGGTAATCTCCAATAGCTGCTTGTCAAAATCTTCGGGAATATCCACGACAAATTTGCCAATTCCTTCGGCGATATCACCGGTTCTTTCGAGGTTCATATTGATCTTTAAGACCGCCAGAATAAAGCGCAGATCGATGGCTACAGGCGCAAATAAAGCCAAAATATCTTCGCAATCACGATCAATTTTCAATTCAAACGCGTTCACTCTTTTTTCAGTTAATATCACTTCCCGTGCAAGGTCACGGTCGATATTTTTCAAAGCGTCTTCTGCTTTTTGTAATTGCGACAGAACCATTTCCCACATGGAAATCACTTCAAGTTTTAACTGTTGAATTTCATTATCGAGTGGCGTAAGTTTTTGATTCCATTTTAGTAATGCCATAATTGTTTTTTTTTAAAATTGATTATCCGAAATGACCACGGATATAATCCTGGGTTTTCTCGTGTTGTGGATTGGTGAAAATCGTTTTCGTATTATTGGCTTCAATTAGTTCGCCGAGATAAAAAAATGCCGTTTTATCACTTACTCTCGCTGCCTGCTGCATATTATGGGTTACCATCAGGATCGTGTATTGCTGTTTCAGTTCGTGGATCAATTCTTCTATTTTTGCGGTAGAAACAGGATCCAACGCGGAAGTGGCCTCATCCAATAACAACATTTCCGGGTTCATAGATAGCGCCCTCGCGATGCACAATCTTTGTTGCTGCCCTCCTGATAAAAAGGTTCCTTTTTTATGAAGCGTACTTCTTACTTCCATCCACAAAGCGGCCCTTTTCAGGGAAGTTTCTACGATCTCATCTTTTTGTTGTTTGTTCAATTTGATGCCGTTTAAAATATACCCCGAAATAACATTATCGTAAATACTCATTGTCGGGAATGGATTGGGACGTTGAAAAACCATGCCCACTTTTCTCCTCAATAAAACAGGATTCATTTCATAAACCTCTTCGCCGTTCAATTGCATGGAACCTTCGGTGGTGGCATTTGGCGTCAATTCATGCATTCGGTTGATGCAGCGGATAAATGTCGTTTTTCCGCAACCGGAAGGCCCCATAATGGCCCAGACACTATTTTTATCGATGGCGAGGTTAATATTTTTCAAGACCTGGTTGTCTCCAAAAAAAGCATTGAAATTTCTCACTTTTAAAACTGCACTTTCCATTTGCGTTGAATAATTTTAGAAATCATATTTAAGATCAGTACCATTAGGATCAATAACATCGAAGCACCCCATGCAAGCTGATGCCAGTCTTCATAAGGACTGGTGGCATAATTGAAAATGATCAGCGGCAAACTGCTCATGGGTTTAAAAATGTCGGTGGTCATAAAGGGGCTGCCAAAAGCCGTAAATAGCAACGGCGCTGTTTCACCGATCACTCTTGAAATACTTAAAATAACGCCGGTAAGAATACCGCTCAAGCCTGTTGGTACGATGACTTTCAGCATGGTCTTATAATAAGGAACACCAAGGGCGAGAGACGCTTCTTTTAAAGATTCGGGTAAAAGCTTCAATGTTTCTTCGGTCGATTTGATAATAGAGGGAAGCATCATCAAGGCCAGCGCTACACTTCCTGAAAATGCTGAAAATCCGCCCATCGGCCTTACGATCCATTCGTAAATAATGATACCAATGACGATAGAAGGAATGCCCTGCAAAACATCAACAGCAAGGCGACAATAATAAGCAAGCCTCGATTTTGTTTCCTCGCTTAAATATATGCCGATTACAATTCCAATCGGAATGGCAATGATGCAGGAAACCAGTAAGATCAAAATGCTGCCCACCAATGCATTGGAAACGCCGCCTCCGGCTTCACCTACAGGCTTGGGAAGATGGGTTAAGAATTGCCAGTTGATCGCGGAAACCCCCTGCCTGAATATGTAAAACAAAATGAATAACAACGGTAAAGTTGAAATTACGGTAGCCGCGATGATCACTCCTTTGAACCGTTTATTTTTCCGGTTCCTGCTCGCAATTTGCTTTTCAATTTCGCTCTTTGAATGGTCTACATTTACCCAATTTGTTTTTTGCCGTTCCATAAATTATTTATTCGGGTCCTAAAGTGTAAAACGTTTAATAATTTGTTTACCGATAATATTAATGACAGTAGCCACCACAAACAAGAACAAACCCATTTCTATTAATGCTGAAGTGTATAATTTACCGGTAGCTTCAGAAAACTCATTGGCGATCACGCTTGCCATCGTGTTCCCCGGGCTAAAGATCCCGGTTGGGATCGCGTGAGTATTTCCAATCAGCATCGTCACTGCCATAGTTTCTCCCAAAGCTCTTCCCAACGCTAACAGTAAACCGGCAAATAACCCGGATTTTGTATAAGGGATGATGATCTTTGTAATCACTTCATATCTTGTTGCACCAAGCGAATAAGCTGCTTCTTTCAGATGATCCGGCACCATGGAGATTACCTGTCTTGATAATGAAACCGAAAAAGGAAGGATCATGATCGCAAGGATAATGGAAGATGTAAAAATGCCCACGCCATAAGGGGGAACATTTAATTTTATTTCGATGATCCGGACGATCGGGACTAAAACAAACAATCCCCAGAAACCGTAAATCACGGAAGGGATTCCGGCAAGCAAGTCGATCACATTCTTGAACGTTTCTGCAACAATTCCTTTCTTATAATATTCACCCAAAAAAATAGAAACCGCGATTGAAAAAGGGGTTGAAATAATAAGCGCCAGGAAAGAAGTCAGCAATGTCCCTACAAGAAAGGGTAAAGCGCCATATTCATCTGCAACGGGGTCCCAGGTTTTGTCATAAAAAAATCGCGCACCCAAAGTTTTTATCGATGGGAAAGAATTGATAAGAAGGGTAAAGAAAATGGCTATTAAAATAATGACTGCGATGATTGCCGAAATTGTCAAAGTCTTTTTAAATGCCTTCTCCTTAAAATTTATTCCGTTGTTTTTAAATGGGATCGCTATCATTGTGTTTATTTATTAAAAGTATTGCGAGCTCATTTTTATGAGCCCGCAATACTTTTTTCTGAATGGTTCTATGCAAGCTATTGCAATGGCTTTTCACCATACGTAACTGATTTCAAAATGTCTTCCGCCTTCTTCACCGCTGCATCCGGCAAAGGAGCATAACCCAGTGATTCAGCATATTTTTGTCCGTCATGAATCACATAATTGACCAGGTCAATTGTTGCTTTTGCTGATGCTTCCGTTCTGTTATCGTACTTCTGGTCTTTGTACAATAACAAATAAGTAAAGCTACAAATCGGATAGCCATTGGCAGCATCTGTGTTTGTCAGCGAAACCCGCATATCAGCCGGAAGATCCACATTGGCGGCCGCAGTGCTCGAATGTAAGCTGGCTGCCACAAAATTTCCGGCTTTATTTTTCAGTTGAGCGGCCGGCATTTTATTTTGAAGCGCATAAACCAGTTCCACATATCCAATGCTTCCGGGCGTTTGTTTCACCAGGCCGCTTACGCCTTCATTTCCTTTGGCACCAAGGCCTGCAGGCCAGTTGAGCGATTTTCCCTTGCCGGGTTTTGTGTTCCATTCCGGACTTACTTTAGATAAGTAATCAGAAAAAATATAAGTAGTGCCGCTTCCATCAGAACGATGCACAATTGAAACAGGCAGATCAGGGAGCTGTATACCCGGATTAATGGCAACAATATTTGGGTCGTTCCATTTTTTTATTTTTCCTAAAAAAATGTTGGCTAACACATCAGGCGTAAATTTTAAAACCGGGTCGCCGGGCAAGTTATAAGTAATGATTACCGCGCCTAAACACGTTGGAATATGAACAATGGGGGCGGGAGATTTGCTCAATTCGTCATCGCTCATTGGCGCATCGGATGCGCCGAAATCAACTGTCTTATTTTGCAGTTGTTTGATGCCGCCACCGGAGCCGATGGATTGATAATTTACTTTAACTCCTTTTTCCTTGTTGTAAACATCAAATACCTTCGAATAAAAGGGATAGGGAAATGTAGCGCCGGCTCCAAGAATCCCATCTGTGTTTACATTTGAAACGTGGCTGCCGCCTTCTTTTTGAGAATCATTGCCGCCGCAGGACGCGAGCGCAAAGGCAATGATAAACAGCGGTACAATAAATTTTTTGAAGTTCATAACTGAAGTTTGATTGATTGTTTTAATTTATTTATTGAATAGGAAATAAAGCGTGATCCTGCCTTCGAGGTCGTAATCGTTTTTTAATTTTCCTGTTGCATCAGGCATTTTGCTTTGAAACTGATCAAACCAGATGTTGGGCATAAGGTGAACATTTTTGTAAGGGATAAAATCAAGGCCTATGGTTGCAAAGTGCTCCCTGTTGCTGTTGTAGGCGCCAATGTATGATTTATCAGTAGTGAACCTGGAATCGGGGTCATACACATCAAAACGTGCGAAGAAATTCAGTTTATCTTTTTTCAGTTGCTGTGTTACAAAAAATGAAATTCCGGAAGGTTCTGCATCAATGGAAACTGTATCTGAAGCTCCCTGCAGATAGCTGCTGCTGTTGGTTTGTAGTTGTTTGAATGCGTCTATTCCAACTGTTGTTGTGGCGGTTTTATAAGCTATAAAGGCTTTAAACGTGGAGAAAGTTTTTTTAACAGGACTTAAAGCGGACCTGCCCGTTTCATAATTTCCCTGGATCACCAGTTTTTTATCGAGGAAGTAAGCATAGAGTGAAGTATAGAGCTTTTTAAAATTATTATTCTCAACCTTCGCGCCATTATTATTGCCAACCATCACATCATAACCGACATTTTCATTTTTGCCGATCTTTCCTGAAATGGCAACACCTAAATCAGTTGAACTTGAAATTCCTCTTTGATCGGCAATTGATTTTTCGATAGAACGGTAACCCCAAACATTATCGACCAAAGTAGCAAAAGTAGGCGTGGCCTGTTGTCCGGCTATAATCGTTGCACGCGGAATCACATTTTTAAACCTGATGTTCATTGCCTTAATGTACATCGCACTATTGCTGTTTGTCAACACATCAGGATTACTTGCGTTGGCTTCAGCACTTGATTCATGCGCTAATAAAAACTGTGAAGAAATGTTGGGGGAAAACTGGTAATCGTATCCTAAATAAATTCGCCTGAAGTTGAAAGAATTATAATCCTGCGGCAATCTTGAATACTGAATGTTACCGCGTTTTTCCGCATCGGCATGAAGCTTATACGCATAGTCTCCGAATGCATAACCCCAGATTTTTCCGGAAGGCTTGAATTGGGTTTCTGTTGAATCCTGCGCCAATCCATTAATTGACAATGAGCATAAAACAGCGATCAGGTAAAAATTTTTCTTTTTTACAAGCAGTAATACTTTTTGCATATGATTTTTTTTTCGATGCAAAAGTCACTCTTTTATATTACCCGAAGATTAAGTCAAGGTTAAGTTAGTATTAAATAAGATACAGATGTTTTTTATTTATAAAATATTAATTATTATCGCGCAAAGAAATCTTTGAAATGGCCTTATACCCGCAATGCTATAAAGGGTGCCCTTTGCACTTGATCGTACAATGAGCCGGCCTTTTTAGGCATCAACCGGCAATTGCGAATTTGGACAAATCCGCGTTTGATGCCAATTGATAATAATACAATTAGAAATGGCGGGTGTTGTCACCCGCCAGGAAAGGTGATTAACAATTCTGAAAATTTCGGATCTATTTATTCGATCACTTAAAATTCATTTCGGTGGCAATACTGTCTGCTTTTTGAAGATGCATTTGAATTGTGGGAAGATATTTATTGGCAAAAGCTTTCACTTCTGAGCGGCTGCCTGAATTTAATTCTGCCTGGAAATCGGTTACGGTCTTTTGATGATCAGCAATTTGGTTAATGATATAAGTAGAGTCAAACGCGCGGCCTGAAAGTCCCTGGAGGGTTTGCAGGGAGGCAGTATGATCTGCGTCTACGGAATCTTTCACATCTACGCCCACAGTCGTGCCCACGGCTTTCAGATCTGACTGCGCTGTGGTATGATCCGTTACCATCATTTGACCGAAAGATTTTATCATGGCATCTTCGCCCGCTGTAGAAGCCAACGTTCCTGCGGCCACTTCGGCGCTGTTGCCTAAAGACACCTGCATCATAAAGTTTTTGTCCTGGTCATTAAGCGTATTGGAGTTCTTGTTATTGTCTTTGGTACAGGCAAATAGCGACATGCTTAAAGCGGCGCAGGCAATCAATGATTTTGTTGTAAGTTTCATAGAAGTACAATTTAAATGATTAAATAAAAGGGTATTGTCTGTTTATAAGCAAAACGCGTGCGAGAATCTTTATTTCGGAAGCAGTATTTTGTTAACTTGTATTAACAACAAAGTGGGTAAAAAATGGTTCATGTCACAAAAGAAGCGTTTTATTGTAGAAAAAATTACCTCGGAAAAGCACCTTTATTCGCATAATTTTTCGTTCTACACCGGAAAATTGGCGCCTTTTAATAATAAAAAACTTCAGAAGAATCAGTTATTCTTCTGAAGTTACACAGGATAAAGAATTATTGTTCTTTTGGATCTTCCCATTGCACGTTGTCGGCCTCTTCCTCATCCAGATCATTTTGCTCAAGATCTTCGTCATCCAAAACGGGAGTTCCATCCTCTTCTACTGCTTCATCCTCTTCTACTGCTTCATCTTGCTGGCTTGAACCGGCATCGTTTCCGGTGGTGGCGTTACTTGCTTCTTTCCCCTGTGGCGTTTGATTTTTGTCATTTACTTCCATAACATTTTATGAAAGAAATTACAAGGCTTATGCCAACGTAAGGGATTTAAAATGGCGATCATTAAGAAGAAATAAAAACAAATTGATCATTGATTTCAGCGGTGAAAGCATTTCATTTGCCAAGGCCAGTAAAGCAACAAATTTTAGATAATCGTGTTTTGTGTACATGAAATATCGCCACTATCAATGCTGATATTCCCGCTTGTTAGTCTTTCTCCGTTTTGATGAGCCTATCCCAAAAGGTGAAGTAAAGACCGTAATTGCATTTAAAATATTTATGGTGCCGGGCATGATGGGTAGCGCCTATTATCCATTTGGCCCATGAGCGGAATGACTTTTTTGGATAAATTTCTATATCGAGATGATTGATTACGCTGCTGAAAGTCATGATAACGAGAAGAAAGATGATGACAAAATAATGAACCGGGATCATTATAAAAAGAACCGGTAAAAAGATGGCCTGTAGCAACGCTTCCAGCGGATGAAATGAAAAAGCCGTGAACGGCGAAGCGATGCGGCTGTCGTGATGCACTTTGTGAATGACTTTATATACAGCAGGGATATGCATCCACCGGTGAATCCAATAGTAATAGGTTTCCTGTAACAGCATATAAATCAAAAGGCTTGCGGGCAAATACCACCAGTCCAATAAGTCAATATTTGTATACACTTTTGTGTCGCCTTTTTGCCAGAGAATAACTGTGGCTGTACCCGCCGCTGCAAAAATCAGTGAACTGATTAAGCTGTATTTTATTTCTTTTTTAAACTGGCCCGGTTTGTAATCTCTTTGATTGATTTTACGCGCTTCATATTTTTTTCTAAACCAGTTATAAAAGAAAAGATAAAATATACCGGCCACCAAAAAATACCGCAAGGTAATCACCGTAAAGAAAAACACAGTAAGCACCAGCGGCCAATAACCGGAAGTAAAATCGGGTAGATCCATTTTTTTAAAATAAATAATAAGATACGTTCGTCAAATGTAATATTTAGGGTTTACTTGAGGGTTGTTTCATAAAAATATTTAATAAGCCGGTTATTTGTATTGCAGTAGCAGTTGAAAACCTATTTCTTTAACGCTTTAAGGTTAAGATAATCTTAGTCAATTCAGGGCTGACGGTTCGGAACGTTTTTTCAAAGCTCCTTCCGCATTTTCCGTCCATAGAAATGTAAATTCTGTAAAGAATTATTGATGTTAAAAAAAATTAACAAAAAATTGTTGTTATAATAAAAAAAATCCTACTTTTATTTTTAGGAAATCGGTTGCAATGAAACGAACGGGCTTATTTTAAAGATAATATGCCTTTTGTTGGCAAATTTTATAAATATTGTTTATGCAATCGATAGCGTGAAAAATTTTGCTTGAGATGTCACAACGTGTTATGATTTAGCTTGATATAATATACCGTAAAAAAGGATATAATATTTTTTACTCTCCGCGGACGGGTAATTTGATTAATTAAAAGGAAAAAAATAGTTTCAAATGAATAAGCTTTTTACCGGCTATGTCGCAACCCGACATAATTTCCTTCTTTGTATTAGCGGGCGCTGTTTGCTTATTGGCCCATAGTTGTTTCCTTTCACTCATAAATAAAATTTTTTTCACCAAACTTTTAAATGTATGAACAACAAGTAATCCTTCAAGAATACAAATAGTTAGTATTCAACGTCAAAAAACCAGTTTTTAAAAGCGTTTTCACACACTAAACAAACATTATTATGCGAAAAATCATTACTAAACCACCTGTTTTCAATAAGGCATTTATAATCAAAAATTGCCTTATGCTTTTCCTTATTGCTTGCTATATAACCTCATTTGCAAATGGTAATACGCCAGATGCACTTATTCATGGTAAAGTGGTGGACAGCAAAGGCGTTGCCCTTGCCGGCGCTACGGTTACCGAAAAAGGAACTACCAATACTACTACTACCAATGGCGAGGGCCTGTTTAATTTGAATACCCGTAATCAAACGGCAGTTCTTGTAGTGTCCTACGTAGGTTACACTACCAAAGAGGTGCCGATAAGCGGATCCAACAAGGATCTTGTTATTGAACTTACTTCCTTTGATTCCTCTTTACAAACGGTAATTGTGGTAGGATATGGAACCCAGAAGAAAATTTCTTCAACGGCGGCGATTTCCACTGTGAAAGGCGACGAATTAGCCGAAGCGCCGGTAGCCAACATTTCCAATGCACTTGCGGGAAGAGTTTCCGGAGTGATGATGAATGCAAATGGAGGCCGCCCGGGTGCTGATAACCCCGATATTTATATTCGTGGCATTGCTACTACCGGAAATGCCAATCCTTTAATTGTTGTTGATGGTGTAATCCGCAATAACATCAACGAAGTTGATCCGACTACGATTGCTTCTGTGACAGTTTTGAAAGATGCAGCCGCAGTGGCTCCCTACGGGCTCGGTGGCGCTAATGGCGTTATTCTTATTACCACGAAAAGAGGCGACAATTCAAAACCTGTTTTATCATTTGGCGGCTATTATGGCGATCAAAAGCCTACTTACGTTCCAAAAATGCTTTCGGCACAAGATTATATGCGCCTGAGAAACGAGGCATATCTTAATGAAAATCCGGGAAGCACCGATCTTCAATTTTCTGAAGATTTGATTAATTCTTATGCACAGAAGAATGCTGAAGATCCAGATAGATACCCGATAAGTGATGCATTGAACACAGTGGTTAGTAAACATGCGCCAATGGGCCAGGCAGGCCTTCAGTTACGCGGCGGAAGCAATACGGTCAGGTATTTTGCCGGCCTTAGCTACTTTGACCAGAAAGGGCTTTTTGATCCGGTAGGATACAAAAGGTATAATTATAATGTAAACCTTGATATGGACGTTACTCCAACTACGCTTGTTTCACTGTCTTTAAACGGAGCTTACCAAAAAACAAATAATGTGGATGCCAATTCAAGCACCGACCAGCTTTTGCGGGCTACCTATAAATTTATACCCATTGCGAATCTTCGTTACAGTAACGGTCTTTGGGGAGAATTTGCCGGTAACGCGCCTTTAGGAGTTCTCAATGCCGGAGGATATGATTATATCAACACCACTAATCTTTTAAGCACCATTTCCATTGAGCAAAAGCTTTCATTTATAAAAGGACTAAGTGTAAAAGCGGCTTTCAGCTATGATCCTTATAATACTTTTGAAAAGCAATGGCATAAGCCTTTTGTTTATTGGTCACAGGATTTAACCACTACTCCTTATACCTACACGAAACAAATCTCTTCACAGGAAGGAGGAGCGGCCACTTATACATGGCTCAATGAAAACTATTATCAAAATAATTCGTATACCTACCAGGGATATTTAAACTACCATAACACCTTTGGTAAAAGTGAAATAACCGGTTTGGTTGTGGCGGAAGCGCGGAATAATAAGCAATTGAATTTCAATGCAAGGCGGAATAACTTTGCGGTTGATATTGATGAACTTAGCCTTGGCAGCTCAGACAGGAATGATTATGATAATGGGGGAGCTTCCAGCACCGGCAGCCAGATAGGTTATGTTTACCGGTTAAATTACGGCTACGATAACAGATACCTGTTGGAGGCTTCCGGTCGTTATGACGGGCATTATTACTTTGCACCCTCCAGCCGCTGGGCTTACTTTCCGGCTTTTTCAGTGGGCTGGGTTGTGTCAAACGAAAAGTTTTTCCAATCAGTAAAAAATATTGATTACCTGAAATTCAGGGGTTCATGGGGTAAATCAGGAAACCTGGCGGGAGGACCTTTTCAATATTT
The DNA here is from genome assembly GCA_051954975.1 of Ginsengibacter sp. Taxonomy (GTDB): domain Bacteria; phylum Bacteroidota; class Bacteroidia; order Chitinophagales; family Chitinophagaceae; genus Ginsengibacter. The sequence goes on from JBQCHE010000016.1 coordinate 194,026, forward strand.
AAACGGTTATAATCTTTATGGAAATGCCTATGCGTTTGGAAGCGGAAGGCTCGTTCAGGGCTCTTATCTTCCTATAGAGGCCAATCCGAACATCACCTGGGAAGTTGCTAATAAAGCAGACGTGGGTTTTGAAGCCAATTTATGGCGCGGCTTGTTAAGGCTTGAAGTTGATTACTTTACTGAAAAAAGAACCGGGATGCTGCTTCCTCCGCAGGTTACCGTTCCCGTTGAATATGGGTTAACGCTTGCGCAGGAGAATGCCGGAATTATGAAGAACAGGGGATTTGAAATAACAGTAGGATCACACAAAAGACTAAGCAACGGGCTTCAGCTTGGATTAGATGGTAACTTCAGCTACGCAAAAAATAAAATGATCCAGGTGTTTGAAACTCCTGTTACGAAAAATGATCCGCGGCGCAGCAGAACAGGCCGACCTTTGAATACCCTTTTTGGATACCATTCTCTTGGTTTGTTCAGCACTGCTGATGATAAAAACGGGGACGGAATTATTAATCAAGAGGATGGTTATAACGTAGTGCAGTTTGGCGACTTGCATCCTGGTGACATCCAATATGCCGACCTGGGTGGCCCTGATGGAAAGCCGGATGGGAAAATTGATTCTTACGACGAAACGGTAATTGGAGATCCTAACATCCCGGCTATTATCTATGGCGCAAACTTGTCAGCATCCTGGAAAGGGTTTGATTTATCTTTATTCTTCCAGGGGGCAGCCATGTCCAGCCGCGACGTCAGGGGGTTCATAACTATTCCGTTTAATAATAACAACAGCAATTCTACTTACGAATATTATAACAACCGCTGGACTCCGGCAACTCAGAATGCCAAATACCCGCGGGCTAATCAATCACCCTACAGCAATAATAACCAGGCCAGCGATTTTTGGATCATCAAAACCTCATACATCAGGTTAAAAACCGCTGTATTGGGATACACGTTGCCCGTTAAAATTAGCAAGAAGATTGGCATGCAAAACCTGAGGGTATATGCAACAGGTGAGAATGTGTTTACTGCAAGCAATCTTAAATTCACTGATCCACAAACAAACGGCGAAACAGGATATCCACTGATGAAATCATTCATTTTTGGTTTAAATGCTTCCTTTTAATAATCTAAAAATTAAGAAAGATGAAAACAAATAAAAATTATTTTCTTCTTTACGGTTGTATACTACTCCTGGCGGTTGGATTATACTCCTGTAAAAAAGATTTTCTCGATAATACCGACAAAACGAAATTGACTGACGATAACCAATGGGCCTCAGAAGGCAATGCTGATATTTTTCTAAATGATATCTACAATAATCTTCCGGACATGTATAATTCGCCGGAGAACCTTGATAACTTCACAGATGATAATGATGCCGGATTTTATTATGGTTCGTGGAGCTTTAAGCAAGGCATTGTCAATCCTGCGTCCACTTATTATGTTATCTGGGGTGGTGATGCCGGAACTGCAGATATAAGCCGGTTTAATTGGTCTGATGCGTACACTACTATCAGGAAGTGTAACCTGTTTATTCAAAAAATAGCGGAGAACAGAAAAAATTTCTCTGATGATTGGTACAATAAAAGGCTTGATGAAGTGCGTTTTTTGAGGGCTTTTTATTACAGCAATTTATTTCTTCATTTAGGGGGCGTGCCCATTATAACTGAGCCACAAACCAGGGATGACAGCACTACGCTGTTCAAGGCAAGGAACACCTATGAAGAAACGTTTAACTTCCTCGTATCTTCATTGGATACCGTAGTTAATGATAAATATCTTGCCGTAAAATACAATCAGGGCGATGCTAATGCCGGAAGAGCTACTCTTGGTGCTGCCTTAATGCTAAAGGGATGGCTTCAACTGAATGCGGCCAGCCCGGCTTACAATTCTGCAACGGCTCCCGGTGGCCCTGATCCTAATAAAATAGCCGGGTTTGGCAATGTGGATAATTCCCGTTGGGCAACGGCTGCAGCCACTTTTAAAAAGTTTATAGATGAATATGGAAACGGATCGCCTTATGGACTTTTTCCAGAAGATTCCACCCTTTGGTTTGAGGCGAATGAATATAATTCTGAAGTAATCTGGGACAGGCAGTATGTTCCCGTTACGATGGGGTCTACATTTGAGCAATATGGCGGCCCTGTTTGGATAAATGGTGCTTATTATACCTGGGGCAATTATGATCCGACACAGGAATTAGTTGACCAGTTTTTCATGGCCAATGGCAAGCCAATTACGGATCCTACTTCCGGATACGACCCACAAAACCCTTATAAAAATCGTGAACGCAGATTTTATAAATGGATCGTATATGATGGAGCTCCTTACAAGATGGACTGGATGACGAAAGAGGATACGATTTATACCAGAATTGACCAGGTACATCCGTCCAAAAATCAAATTGACTTTGCGAGCGACGATGTAGGAAACACAGGATATTATTTTAAAAAGAAACTCAATCCCCTGGTGAGGCCGGGTGGGGGACCTGCCAGCGGCGCCAATTATATTTACTTTAGGTATACCGAAGTCTTGTTAGGTTATGCTGAAGCTCAGAATGAAGCTACCGGTCCGGATGCTTCTATTTATGATGCCATCAACAAAATCAGGGAGCGTTCCGACCTTCCGCCGCTTCCGGATGGCCTTACCCAAGATCAAATGCGCGATGCTATCCATCATGAAAGAAGGGTAGAATTGTGTTTTGAAAACAAACGATTCTACGACATTATCAGGTGGAAAATTGCGGATCAGGTAATGAACGTAGACAAACATGCGATGAAAATTACCAATACGTCTCCTTCCAATAACAGTGGTGTTTGGAAATACGAGGTAGTGCCTTTAAATCATCCTCATACATTTCATATGAAGATGTATCTGACTCCCATCCCTCAACCGGTGATTGCACAAAATCCGAAACTTGTTCAAAACCCTGGATATTAATACCAATCATGCATATACATCAAAACTGCCCCAAATTTTTGGGGCGGTTTTGTAATTATTACATTTCAACATTACATTTCAACAGAAACCGCATAGGCTTGGCTTATATGGATGAGGATATTTAACACTAACCGCGGTTTATTCAGAAAAAAGTTGCGATTATTTTTTGCTTCACTACCATACACATTTCATTGCGTTAAAATAAAAATAACCGGTATTTCTTCGTTTACTGCAAATACAACGCAATTGGCAGAGCAAAATTCGGCTGATAGAGAAGATGTTTCTGATAATTTAAAAAACAAACTTTATTTTCGAATTTCATGTAACAGCTCCGGATTGCTAAACCCCAAAAATGATAGATTATGAAATGGATGAAATCAGTTTGTAAATGCTTTTTATTAATCATCGCCATTGGTTTTTTTACCAGCGAAAGTTTGTTCGCACAAGAGAAAGAATATTATCCTGACCCTGACCCCCTGGTGCAGAAAAAATTAGCCGAATGGCAGGATCTGAAATTTGGGTTGTTAATGCATTGGGGCCCTTACAGCCAGCGAAGCGTGGTAGAAAGCTGGAGCATTTGTCCCGAAGATGTGGGATGGGCCACCGGAGCCAGATTGCAAAAGGGAGGAGAAAATTATTTTGATTATCTCAAAAATTATGAAGCCTTAAAAAACACTTTCAATCCAACGAAGTTTAATCCTGAAAAATGGGCCGAGGCGGCGAAGGAGGCTGGAATGAAATATGTGGTATTCACCACCAAGCACCACGATGGCTTTTGTATGTTCGATACAAAGTATACCGATTATAAAATTACCGACAAGGATTGCCCTTTTTCTACAAACCCCCGCAGTAATGTAACTAAAGAGATTTTTGATGCGTTCAGAAAAGACAATTTTTGGATAGGAGCTTATTTTTCAAAACCCGACTGGCACAGCGATTATTATTGGTGGCAACGTTTTCCGCCGTTGGATCGCAATGTGAACTATTCAATTTCAAAACACCCGGAGCAATGGAAGAAGTTCGTTGATTATACCCACAATCAAATTAATGAACTGATGACGGATTATGGCAAAATAGATATTCTATGGCTTGATGGGGGATGGGTGCGCAAGAAAACGGATGCCGAAATCAACGAGGAGTATGCGCAATCAAGAAAAGAAGGCATTTATGAATTTAATTCGCAAAGCCAGGACATCAATATGCCCTTACTGGCAAAAGAAGCCAGGGAAAAGCAACCGGGCCTGATAGTAGTGGACAGAGCGGTTCCTGGGCCGCAGCAAAATTATCTTACGCCTGAGCAACACATACCAGACACAGGCTTGCCTTATCCCTGGGAAACCTGCATGACGATGGGCAATAGCTGGAGCTATGTAAAAGGCGATGTATATAAACCTGCGGATGAGCTCATTAAAAAACTGGTAGACATTGTAAGCAAAGGAGGAAATTATTTATTAAATATTGGCCCGGGGCCTGATGGCGAATGGGATCCCGTTGCCTACAGCAGGTTGAAAGAAATTGGCGCCTGGATAAAGCAAAATGGAGAAGCCATTTATGGAACCCGGATGTATAAAGTGTTCGGCGAAGGCGATAATATCCGGTTCACACAAACTAAAGACGGAAAAACGAAATTTATTTTTCTGTTTGATTTTCCGGACAAAACGATTTCTTTAAAAGAAATGCAATTGGATAAGAAAAGCAGGCTTCAGATGATTGGTTCTAAAAAGAAATTGTCATGGAAGCAAACAGAAAATGGAGTCAGTATTTCTATACCAGCAAATCTAAAATCCGTTTCTGAACATGTATGGGTAATTAAGGTGAGCGAATGACATCATCATAATTCCTCGGTTTGCTGATTTGAACACATTCATGAGTTAAAATAAAGTAGGTGAATTGCCGTTAAGAGGGGGATAAAAAATCTAATTGCTACGCAGTGGCTTTTAAAATCCTCCAAAAAATAACCTATGAAAACTAAATGTAGTATTTCGGCAATATGCCTCTTTTTCTTTTTTTCGACTTCATTTGCACAAACCCAAAAAGGCAGTTTTGTTTTGTCGGGCAAGACAGGTCTTAATTTCCTGTTTTCAAAAGTTACCACGGGAACAGACAGTGTTAGCACCGGCAAATCCACGAGCAACGATTATGATTTTGCATTAGGCGCCGGATATTTTATAGCGCAGGATGTAAGCATTGCCATTTCGGGAACCTATTCTTACAATTACTCTAAAGTGCAGCAGGGATATCTAACCAGCGGAACACAGAATATCACGCAATCACTTACCATCGTTCCCCAGGTGCAATATTTTTTTGCCGTATATGGAAAATTAAGGCCTTCTGCTGCGGCTGGCGCAGGCTACACCTGGCTGCGGCAAAGGGATTCACGCGTAATGGAAAATTATAATAAAGTATATGAATTATCGGGGGTTTCGTTTTATGGTGGATTAGGAGAAACCTATTTTGTTTCGCGGGCAGTTTCTTTTGATTTAGGACTTCAATATTCTTATACCAAATTAAAAGATAAGCTAGGCTCAGGGCAAAAACAGAAACAAAGCCAATTTGCAGCCACGATGGGCGTATCGGTGTATTTTTAATTGAATAACAAAATACTGGCGTGTTGGTTCTGAATGATAAAAAGATTAGATCTTCCCGCATATAAATAAGGCACACATGATGTTTCGTCATCTTGTATGCCTCGTTATTAGTATATAGACACTAAAACTCGTCGCGCGGAATCTCATCATTGTCAGCCCCCAAACTATAATCATTGTTTTCTTCATCTTCTTCGCCGATATTTTCATTGGCATCGTCTAACTCTTCACCGGGAATATCGAGGTCAGAGGCTGAAATATTATTTTTGAAACTTTCTTCATTTAACTCTTCGCCGTCTTCATCCCGGTTGTCGAGCGCTGCCTCACGAAGATTTTCATCATCGCCCGGCATATCAGCAAAAGTTCTTCTTAAGGCATCTCTTTCCTGGTCGGACACATTTGAATCAGGGCTGTCCATTATTTCTTTATCGAGATTTTCATCAAAGATCTCATCGCCCTCTTCATCCGATGAGGAAATAGTGGTGCCTGCCAAATCTCCAAGGGGCGCAGGTTCAAAGTTTTCCTGGCCGGGAATTTCATGGGCGTCAGGAATATCTATTGCTGAAGGCACATTCTTCAATTCTTCACGATCTTTTGCTGAATCGATCTCATCAGACAATACATCTTTGTTATAATTTTTATTTTGATTGGCCATATTTGACTTTTCTTTTTCGAAAGAAAATATGATGCCAGTAATAAAGGTTTGATTTTTTTTAAAATCTTCACATTATTTTTTTGTTTTGTAGATATAACGGTCTACTTTTGCACTCCCAAAATAAATTTGGATTAAAAAAGTTCTTTAAAATGTCTCAGAGAATCAGGATAAAACTTCAGTCTTACGATCACAACCTGGTAGATAAGTCAGCAGAAAAGATTGTTAAGACCGTTCGCAGTACAGGTGCAGTAGTAACAGGGCCAATTCCCTTGCCTACTCATAAAAAAATATTTACCGTATTGCGTTCTCCACACGTGAATAAGAAAGCGCGTGAGCAGTTTCAACTTTGTACGCACAAGCGTTTGCTGGATATTTACACCAGTAGTTCAAGAACCGTTGATGCACTTTCCAAATTGGATTTGCCCTCCGGAGTGGACGTTGAGATTAAAGCATAAGGAGTTTCGAAAGAAAAACCTTAATAGTTCTTATATAAAATTGTAACACCCATGTACCGGCATTCCGGCACCGCTGGGTATAATAAAATAGAAATGAAAAGTATTATTGGAAAAAAGGTTGGCATGACCAGCATTTTCGATACTAATGGGAGGCAGACTGCCGTTACCATTATTGAAGCAGGCCCTTGCGTGGTAACGCAAAAGAAAACCAAAGAAACGGACGGCTATAATGCAGTTCAGATTGCTTTCGGAGACAAAAAAGAAAAACACACCCTTCTCTCAGAAAAAAACCATTTTGCCAAAGCAAACACCACGGCAAAAAAAATCGTAAAAGAAATCCGCGATAGCGAAACAGATAAAAACGTAGGCGACACCATCAGTGTAGACATATTTGCCGAAGGCGATAAAATATCTGTGGTAGGTACCAGCAAAGGAAAAGGCTTCCAGGGCGTGGTAAAACGCCATGGCTTTCATGGGGTCGGCGAACAATCGCACGGCCAGCACGACAGGTCAAGAGCGCCCGGCTCTGTAGGCGGTTCTTCTTATCCTTCCAGGGTATTTAAAGGAATGCGCATGGCAGGCCGTATGGGAAATGATAGTGTGAAAGTGAAAGGCCTTAAAGTGGTAAAAATTTTTCCTGAAAAGAATTATTTATTAATCAGCGGTTCTGTTCCCGGTCATAACGGTTCAATCGTTTTAATCCAGAAATAATTATGCAATTAGAAGTAATAAATATAGAAGGTAAAAAAACTGGCAGAACGATTGATTTGCCGGAAGAAATATTTGGCGCTGAGCTTAACAGTCATGCCATTTGGTTGTCTGTAAAACAATACCTCGCCGCTCAAAGGCAGGGAACTCATAAAGTAAAGACGCGTGCAGAAGCGCAGGGTTCTTCCAAAAAGCTTCATAAGCAAAAAGGAACGGGCGGCAGCCGTAAGGGTAATCTTCGCAATCCTTTGTATAAAGGTGGTGGTACTGTTTTTGGCCCTAAACCTCACGGATACAATATCAAAGTAAACCGCAAAGTGAAGGATATTGCGAAAATGAGTGCGTTGAGTGCAAAAGCGAAAGAAAATAAAATCCTGGTAGTAGAAGATGAACTGGTGAATTTAGACAAACCATCAGCCAATAAATTCAATAAGACATTTTTGGCTGTGAATCCGGATAGCAGGAAATCCTTGCTGGTATTGGCCGAATATGATGAAAACGTGGTTAAGAGTTTCAGAAACATTCCTTCGATTTGCGGTACCTCGTATCTGGATATCAATACGTATGATATTGTGAATGCAGATTCGGTAGTGTTTACAGAAAGTGCTGCTAAAATTTTTGCGGAGGATGTTGAAACAGAAAATGAAGAAGCGTAGATGAACGGGGAGACGGTGATGAAAGTGCGGGTGAGATTTAAAAAGTAAACAGTAAAACAACAAATATTTCGATTTTTTATTCTGATTGGTGAGGAATATTAAAAAGAATACATCTGGAAATAGAAATGGTTTGGCCAATTTGATTTCCACATTTTTAAACCAGCCTGCCGGTTAGCAGGTTTCAAAATTGAGCAATGAAAACGTCAGATGTTTTAATAAAACCTGTGTTGTCAGAAAAAGTGAATCGCTTATCTGAAAAATACAACCGTTATACTTTTGTTGTAAACAGAAAAGCGAATAAGCTGGAAATTAAAAAAGCGGTGGAAGAGTTTTATGGCATTACGGTAGAAGATGTAAACACGATTAACGTGCCTTCTAAAGTGAAGCAAAGAAACACAAAATCAGGTTTGCTGACAGGCCGCAAACCCGCCAAAAAGAAAGCGATTGTAACAGTAGCCGAGGGCGATACCATTGATCTTTATGGAAATGTGTAGATTTTAAAAAGGAAGAAACAAAATAATAGTACCCGCAAATTTTTTCGGGAAATAAAATAAAAAATCATGGCTTTAAGAAAATACAAACCAACTACGGCAGGAACCCGCTGGAGAATTGGTAATGCTTATGCTGAGGTGACAACGAACGAACCCGAAAAGAGTTTGGTACAGAAAGTTCATCATACGGCTGGCCGTAACTCACAGGGGCGCAGAAGCATGCGCTATCTTGGAGGTGGGCATAAAAAGATGTACCGCATCATTGATTTTAAAAGAGATAAAAAAGAAATTACTGCCACTGTAAAAACAATTGAGTACGACCCGAATCGTAGCGCATTTATTGCTCTAACGGTTTTTGCAGATGGTGAAAAAAGATATATTCTTGCTCCGCAAGGATTGCAGGTAGGCGCCTCTATTGTAAGCGGTGATGCGGCAGCTCCTGAATTGGGAAATGCTTTGCAGCTTAAGAACATGCCTTTGGGAACTGTAGTTCATAATATTGAAATGCAACCCGGCCAAGGCGGCAAATTAGCCCGCAGCGCAGGATCTTCTGCTCAACTAACCAATAAAGAAGAAAAGCACGCTGTGTTGAAAATGCCAAGCGGTGAACTAAGAAAAATACTTATCAATTGCTATGCAACCGTAGGTGTTGTTTCCAACAGCGACCACAGCCTTGAAAGCAAGGGGAAGGCCGGAAGAAACAGGTGGAAAGGTATCAGGCCCCGAACAAGAGGCGTAGCGATGAACCCGGTTGACCATCCGATGGGTGGTGGTGAAGGAAAGGCTTCAGGTGGACATCCAAGAAGCAGGACTAATAAATACGCTAAGGGAGAAATAACCCGTACCCGCGGAAAAGGCTCAGATAAAATGATCATCCAGAGAAGAAACGGCAAAAAATTACCTAACAAATAAACATAAGCTGAAGGCTCAAAGCTAAAAGCAAAAACATAAATAATACAAATGGCTCGTTCAATTAAAAAAGGTCCTTACGTTGAAGCAAAACTGGAAGATAAGGTGCTTGCTATTAATGAGGGCAATGCAAAAAAGGGTGTTATAAAAACATGGTCACGCAGGTCAACAATTACGCCTGACTTTGTGGGCCACACTTTTGCAGTGCACAACGGAAATAAATTTATTCCGGTGTATGTTACCGAGTTTATGGTTGGTCATAAATTGGGCGAATTTGCACCAACAAGGAATTTTAAAGGACACTCTAGTAAAAAGATTGCATAATCAATTGATAATAATGTTGCCGGTAAAGCAACTTTTATTACCGATTTTGAAATAGAAAAATATGGAAGCAGTAGCAAAACTTAATAATTATCCGACATCTCCGCGCAAGATGCGTTTGTTGGCTGATCTGATTCGTGGACTTGAGGTGGAAAAAGCGTTAGGAATTCTTCAATTTAATCCCAAGCATCCTGCAGTGCCGATGTATAAATTATTAAAGAGCGCCATTAATAACTGGGAACAAAAGAATACAGATGAAAAGGTGGAAGATGCAGGCCTTGTAGTAAAAACAATAATGGTGGATTGTGGCAGAGTGATTAAAAGAATGCGTCCGGCGCCCCAGGGCCGAGGCTATCGCATCCGCAAACGCAGCAATCATGTCACTATCGTAGTGGATAGCATTCATAGCATAGAAAATGGAAGTGAAAAGAAAAAAGTAGCTACAAAAGAAGCCGCGCCGGTAGAAGAGAAAGTTGTTGCTGAGAAAACAACTTCTTCAAAAACAAAGAAAGCGGCTCCGAAAAAGGCAGCAGCAAAGAAAGAAGCACCTAAAGCAGCCAAGCCGAAAGCAAAAGCTGAAGGAGAAAAATCAGAAAAGAAAAAAGAAGACAAAAAAACAACAAAATAAAAACCAAATAATGGGTCAAAAAACAAATCCGATTGGAGCCAGGTTAGGCATCATCCGTGGATGGGACAGTAACTGGTTTGCGAATCCAAAAGATTATGGTAAAAAATTGATTGAAGACGATAGGATAAGGACCTACCTTAATGCGCGTATCAATAAAGGTGGAATTTCGAAAATCGTCATTGAACGCACATTGAACAAGCTGATAATTACTATTCATACTTCAAAACCCGGGATTATCATTGGTAAAGGTGGCGGCGAGGTTGACCGTATCAAGGAAGAATTAAAGAAGCTTACCGGTAAAGATGATGTACAGATAAATATTCTTGAAATCCGCCGTCCCGAATTGGATGCGGCCATCGTGGCAGATACCATCGCCAAACAAATTGAGAACCGTATTAATTATAAGAGAGCGATTAAAATGTCTATTGCTTCTGCTTTAAGAATGGGAGCGGAAGGTATTAAGGTGAGAGTAGGAGGTCGTTTAGGCGGTGCCGAAATTGCGCGTAGTGAAGAGATAAAACAAGGACGCACACCGCTTCATACTTTAAGAATGGATATCGATTATGCCAGCCTTTTTGCCCAGACAGTATATGGAAAAATTGGAATTAAAGTATGGATTTGTAAAGGAGAAGTGTTGGCTAAACGGGATTTAAATCCAAACATTATCGCAGGCGGCAAGGGAGATCATGAGGGTCACGACAGAAGAGGCGGTTTTGGAGACAGGAGAGGAGGCGATCGGGGCGATAGAAGAGGCGGTGATAGAAGAGGTGGTGGAGGAAGAAGATAAGTTTAAGGTTTAGAGGGTTTAGAAATTCTACATTAATAATACAACAATTAATTATAGATTATGTTACAGCCAAAAAGATCGAAGCATAGGAAAATGCAGAAAGGCCGTATGAAGGGAAATACAAAAAGAGGCGATACCATCTCTTTTGGAACATTTGGACTTAAGTCCCTTGATTCTGTATGGCTAACAAACAGGCAGATTGAATCAGCAAGGCAGGCGCTTACCCGTCATATGAAACGTGAAGGAAATGTTTGGATAAGGATTTTCCCTGATAAACCTATTACTAAAAAGCCTGCGGAAGTGAGGATGGGTAAAGGTAAAGGAAACCCCGAATATTGGGCAGCGGTAGTTCAGCCCGGACGAATCATATTTGAGGCAGATGGCGTTCCGCTGCAGGTGGCTAAGGAAGCGTTTGAACTCGCAGCTCAAAAATTGCCGATTCAAACAAAATTTGTGGTTAGCAGGGATTACGTGGGTTAATGTGTTGATTAGCTAATATGCTGATTAGCTAATGACTGAAAATGAACGATAATAAGAATTTTAAATTGGCTAATTGGCTAATTATCACATTATCAAATTAAAACAATGTCAAACAGAAACGATTTTGTAAACAGCTTGAAAACTATGACGGTGCAGGATTTGCAGGCACGGGTTAAGGAAGACGAGCTACGGATTAAGAAGTTAAAATTTGCTCACGCGGTATCACCTTTGGAAAATCCGATGTCGATCAGGGATGTAAGAAGAGACCTGGCCCGTGTAAAAACAGAATTAAGGAAAAAGCAATCTAATTAGCTGATTAGCTAATTAGTTGATTAGCTAATTAACAAATAAACAAAATGTCCGAAAGAAATTTAAGAAAAGTAAGGATTGGTGTGGTTTCCAGCAATAAAATGGACAAGACCATCACCGTAAAAGTAGAGAGAAGGGTAAAGCATCCCCTCTACGGAAAATTCGTGAAAAAGACCACTGGTTTTCACGTGCACGACGACAAGAACGAATGCAACATCGGAGACCTTGTTAAGATTATGGAAACAAGGCCATTGAGCAAAACGAAGCGTTGGAGGTTGGTAGAAGTGTTGGAAAAAGTAAAATAAAAAGCGGTTGGCTATTGGCTGTTAGCTGATAGCAAAAATTTAAATCTAAAGTTCAATCGGCTAAAAGCTAATAGCTAAAGGCCAAAAGCTAAATAATCAGTTTAATCGGCTAAAAGCTAATAGCTGGAAGCCAAAAGCTAAATACAAAATGATACAGCAAGAAAGCAGGCTAAATGTAGCAGACAATAGTGGAGCTAAAGAAGTGTTGTGTATTAGGGTATTGGGCAATTCCGGCCAGGATTATGCTCATGTCGGCGATAAAATAGTTGTGACGGTAAAAGATGCTATTCCTGCAGGAGGAATTAAAAAAGGCACTGTAAGCAAAGCAGTAATCGTCAGAACAAAAAACAAATTGAGGCGCAAGGATGGTTCATATATCCGGTTTGATGACAATGCGGTAGTACTTTTAAACGCAGCAGATGAGCCCAGGGGAACGCGTATTTTCGGCCCGGTGGCGCGCGAGCTACGCGATAAGGGTTATATGAAAATCATATCCCTTGCTCCCGAAGTGTTGTAATTATAATTGTATCTTTGCACCCCTTTTAAAAAAAGGGTATTTTATAAGTAATTAATCAAGACAATATTTGTCAAAAATGAAGACAAGATTTAAACCAAAGTTCAACATAAAAAAAGGTGATTCCGTGGTGGTGATTACCGGTGATGACAAAGATTTAAAAAAGCCGCGAAAAGTGCTGGAAGTAATCACTGAGAAAAATCGTGTGCTGGTAGAAGGCGTAAATATAGTTACCAAACACACCAAGCCTTCTGCACAAAATACAAGAGGTGGAATAATGAAAGTGGAAGCGCCAATCGCCATTTCCAATGTGATGCTTTGGGATTCAAAATCTCACGGCCCTTCAAAGATCAGCAGATCAAGGGAAAACGGAAAATTAATCAGAACCGCTAAAAAATCAGGGGAGGTAATAAAATAATGAGCACTGAAACCTATTCTCCAAGACTGGAAGATAAATACAAAAAAGAAGTTGTACCGGCATTGATGAAAAAGTTTGCCTACAAAACTGTAATGCAGGCGCCCAGGCTTACCAAAGTGTGTTTGAACCGCGGCGTAAATGGCGCAGTAGCCGACAAAAAATTAATTGACGTTGCGATAGATGAGCTGACAAACATTACAGGGCAAAAGGCTGTGGCCACCATGTCTAAAAAAGATATTTCTAATTTCAAGCTGCGTAAAAACATGCCTATCGGCGCAAAAGTTACTTTACGTGGTGATACCATGTATGAATTTGTAGATCGCCTGGTTTCTGTTTCATTGCCCCGCGTTCGCGACTTTAAAGGAATTAATGATAAATCTTTTGATGGTCGTGGCAATTATACAATGGGGGTGACTGAGCAAATTATTTTCCCTGAAATTGATATCGATAAAGTGAATAAAATTACCGGTTTGGATATCACTTTTGTAACTACAGCAAATACCAATGAAGAAGCTTACGAACTTCTGAAGGGGTTGGGGCTACCATTTAAAAATATTAAAAAATAAACCAATTAGCTAATTAGCTAATTAGCTAATCTGCCAATTATCAAATTCGAATTATGGCTAAAGAGTCAATAAAAGCAAGACAAAGAAAGCGTGTGGCGATGGTCGAAAAATATGCTGAGAAAAGAAAAGCATTGAAAGAAGCCGGGGATTACAGAGCATTGGACCTTCTTCCAAAGAACGCATCTCCTGTTCGCCTTAAAAACAGGTGCCAGCTTACTGGCCGTCCAAGAGGCTATATAAGGCATTTTGGCCTTTCAAGAAATATGTTTCGCGATATGGCTTTGGAAGGAAAAATTCCGGGAGTGAAAAAAGCAAGTTGGTAAAAGGCTAAAAGTCAAGAGCTAAAAGCTAAAAAGCGGATATCGCATTGTAATAAAATTAAAATTAAAAGTAAAAACGAACAATGGTTACTGATCCTATCGCAGATTATCTGACAAGAATACGCAACGCACAAATGGCCAGCCACCGGATTGTGGAAATTCCTGCCAGCAATTTAAAAAAGCGTATTACCGAGATATTATACACCCAGGGTTATATTTTGAAATATAAATTTGAAGACGATTCAAAGCAAGGCGTTATTAAAATAGCTTTGAAGTATGATCCTCAAACCAAGGTACCTGCAATCGAAAGCCTTGAAAGAGTGAGCCGCCCGGGGCTGCGCACTTATTCTAAACCTAATGAATTTAAGAGAGTGAAGAATGGCCTGGGTATTTCCATCATTTCTACATCCAAAGGTGTAATGACTGATAAGGAAGCGAAGGCTCAGAATGTGGGTGGGGAAGTATTATGTAATGTTTATTAATAATGAATTCAGTAGTTGGAGCAGTTATCACTTTTCTAGTCTTATTTTTTGCGATAAGATATGTGTTGAGAAGCTCTGACAGAAATAAATAAATTGGTAAGAAATTAAGCCTGAGTCGTGGCTGAACACTGCCAGATTTTAAACTAAATAAATAAACCGACTATGTCAAGAGTAGGAAGAAACCCGGTAAAAATAGCCAAGGGCGTACAGGTTACTGTTGGGAAAGATAATGTGATTACAGTGAAGGGCCCCAAGGGAGAATTAAAGCAGGCTGTAGACCCTGATATTAAAGTGGAAGTGAAAGATGATAAAATTGAATTGGAACGACCTACAGACCAGATAAGGCACAAGGCCATGCATGGATTATACCGAGCTTTGATAAATAATATGATTGTAGGAGTTACAGACGGATATACTAAGACACTGGAGTTAGTGGGGGTTGGTTATAAAGCTACTAACCAGGGAAATCTTCTGGACCTTTCTCTTGGCTTTTCTCACAATATTATAGTGGAAATACCGAAAGAGCTTTCCGTATCAACTGCACAGGAAAAAGGTAAAAATCCAAAAGTGATTTTAGCCAGTGCAGATAAGCAGTTACTGGGCCAGGTAGCGGCAAAAATTCGTAGCCTGCGCAAGCCGGAACCTTACAAAGGAAAAGGTATTAAGTTTGAAGGCGAAGTATTACGCAGAAAAGCTGGAAAGGCTGCAGGTAAATAAGGTGAAGATTGTTTACCAGTAAACGAACAAAAAACCTGATTTTTAATCTGCATCGCACAAAGAATATTTAATAAAAATTTTCCGGCATCCCGGTAGCTGTCCGGACGGAATTTAAAATAAAACAAAATGAACTCAAAAGTTAGCGCTCGTCAAAAGATAAGATACCGCATTCGCAAAAAAATCAGCGGAAGTGCTCAAAAACCGCGATTGAGCGTTTTTAGAAGCAACAAGGAAATTTATGTCCAGCTAATTGATGATGCCAACGGAACAACGATTGCATCTGCCTCTTCGCGTGAAAAGGACATTGCCTCCCAAAAAGGAACTAAGGTGGAAACAAGCAAAAAAGTGGGTGAAGCTATTGCGAAGAAATCCATTGACCTGGGAATTAAGCAAGTGGTTTTTGACCGCAGCGGTTATTTGTATCACGGCCGTATCAAAGCGGTTGCCGAAGGCGCAAGAGAGGGAGGCCTCGATTTTTGATTTTTAATCTTTCAAAAGTTACCAGTAAAATTTACAAACAGTTATAATGTTGAAATCAAACACACAGAGAATTAAAGGCGCTGATCTTGAATTAAAAGAGAAAGTAGTATCCATAAATCGCGTGGTAAAGACCACCAAAGGCGGAAGGGCATTTAGCTTTTCTGCTATCGTGGTAGTCGGAAACGAAAATGGAGTGGTTGGCCATGGATTGGGTAAGGCCAAAGAAGTGCAGGAAGCTATATTGAAGGGAATGGATGACGCCAAAAAAAATCTTATCAAAGTTCCTCTGCTGCATGGTACCATTCCGCACGAACAATGGTGCAAGGATGGCGCCGCCAAAGTTTTGATTAAACCCGCTGCTGCCGGTACGGGCGTAATTGCAGGAGGAAGTATGCGCGCAGTGTTGGAAAGCGCCGGCATCACCGATGTGTTGGCCAAGTCTCTGGGTTCAGCAAATCCTCATAACGTGGTAAAGGCTACAGTTAAGGCGTTATCTCTGTTAAGAGAGCCTACTGGTGTAGCAAAGACAAGAAACATTTCGCTGAAAAAAGTTTTTAACGGATAAATTGTTACCAGGTAAGAGGAAGCGGTTCATACAGCCAGCCAGAATCTTACTATCGAAAAAGATTATCATGAAAAAGATAAAAATAACACAGATAAAAAGTGGGATTGATCGTTCAGAAAGGCAAAAGCTTACCTTAAAAGCGCTCGGGCTTAATAAGCTGCATGCTGTAAAAGAAGTAGAGGCCACTCCTCAGATTCTTGGAATGGTTAAAAAAGTAAATCATTTAATTAGAGTTGAAGAACTGGTTTAAGAACCGGTTTTCGCTTTTTTGTTTAATATTAATTTTAAATAGCGAGCTCCGGTACCTGGGGCGTTGAGTTAAAAAAAGTACTATGAAATTAGAAAATTTAAAGCCGGCTTACGGCGCTACCCACAGGGAAAAAAGATTAGGTCGTGGTGAAGCTTCCGGTAAGGGAGGAACATCAACCAAAGGAAACAAAGGAGGCCAAAGCCGGGCCGGTTATAAAATTAAAATGGCGCACGAAGGCGGCCAGATGCCTATCCAGAGAAGGCTGCCAAAACGTGGTTTCAAAAACAATAACCGCATTGAATATAAAGTTTTTAATCTGGGCCAGGTAGATCAGCTAATCGAAAAGCATGAGATTGCCGAATTCAGCGCTGAAAATTTGTACATCAATAACCTGATTGGCCAGTTCGACAGGGTGAAAATTCTGGGCAGTGGCGAACTTAAATCAAAAATTGCTTTTAAGGTAGATGCGGTGAGCAAAAAAGCTAAAGAAGCGATTGAATCAGCAGGCGGTTCAATAGAAATTTTAAAATAAATAATTGATATTTGCATCCCAAACCCGGTAGCAAATAATTAAATCATAGCAATTCTGTGAAGAAATTCATCTCAACACTAAAAAATATCTGGACCATAGAGGAATTGAGAAATAAGATTCTCATTACTTTAGGGCTCATTTTGGTTTACAGGGTAGGTTCTTTTATTGTTCTTCCCGGAATAGATCCAAATAAACTGTCTAATCTTGAAAGCAGTTCTTCTACCGGAATGCTTGGCCTGCTAAATGCTTTTGTGGGCGGTGCTTTTGCAAAAGCATCGATTTTTGCCCTGGGAATTATGCCTTATATTTCTGCATCTATCTTTATGCAACTGGTAACGGTATTGGTTCCCCAGATTTCAAAAATTCAGAAAGAAGGAGAAAGCGGGCAAAAAAAGATTAACCAGTGGACCCGCTACCTTACCGTAATCGTTACCGCCTTCCAGGCTGCGGCATATATAGGCTTTCTTGAATCCTCCAGCCAGGGCGCTCTTTTAGACGCTTTCAAACCATATTTTTGGGTTTCAACTGTATTTCTTCTTACAGCAGGCACCATGTTCGTGATGTGGCTTGGTGAAAAAATTACCGATAAAGGGTTGGGCAACGGTACTTCGCTTATCATCATGATTGGCATTCTTGCCCGTCTTCCTCAATCATTCATGCAGGAATTTTATGCCAAGGAAACACGCGGAGGCGGTGGTTTATTAATATTTCTTATTGAAATTGCAGCTTTTATAGCAGTAATTCTCGGGTTGATTGTGCTGGTGCAAGGTGTAAGAAAAGTGCCTGTAAATTATGCGAAACAAATTGTTGGTAACAGGCAGTTTGGTGGCGCCCGCCAGTTTCTTCCATTAAAAGTGAATGCAGCAGGCGTAATGCCTATCATATTTGCGCAGGCAATCATGTTCCTACCTACAATTTTCGCAGGATTTCAGACAGGTGGAAAAAGCTGGGCGATCTATTTTACTTCGCCTACCAACGGGGTGTACATGATAATTTATGGCCTGATGACGATTGGTTTTACTTTCGTGTATACCTCCCTGATATTTAATCCCAAGCAAATGTCAGACGACTTAAAGCGAAATAATGGTTTCATACCGGGAGTAAAGCCAGGCCAGCCGACGACTGAGTACATAGGAACAATTATGGACAGAATTACTTTACCTGGTGCTGTTCTTTTGGCCATTGTAGGTATTCTTCCAGGAATAATGGAAATTTTTGGAGTTACCCAGGGCTTTGCGACTTTTTATGGAGGTACGTCCCTCCTCATTATGGTAGCAGTAGTTTTGGATACTTTACAGCAAATAGAAACCCAGTTACTAATGCGCCAATATGATGGCTTGATGAGCAGCGGACGCATACAGGGAAGAACAGCCGCTCCAGGAGTTACCGGAGGAATTTAAACGAACAAAATCACTATATTTTAAACCCCGGCCATAAGTATGACGGGGTTTTTTTAAATTAATACATCCCAATGATTCATTATAAAACAAATGAGGAAATTGAAAAGCTGAAGCAAAGCTGCAAAATTGTAAATGACAGCATTGCTCACGCAGCATCCTTTTTAAAACCTGGAATATCTACGTTGGAACTCAACGACATCGCTGAAGAGTTCATACTGGCGCATGGCGCAGTTCCCAACTTTAAGAATTATCATGGCTATCCTTTTGCATGTTGTATTTCGGTGAATGATGCGGTGGTTCATGGCTTTCCCACGAAGGAGCCGCTAAAGGAAGGCGATATTATTTCAATCGATTGTGGAGCGCTCAAAAATGGGTATCACGGAGATAGCGCTTACACTTTCGCGCTCGGTGAAGTTTCCGAAGGGGTAAAACAATTGCTGCGTGTGACTAAGGAAGCGCTTTACCTTGGCATTGAGAAAGCGGTGGTGGGGAATCGCATTGGCGATATTTCAGCAGCGATACAGGAATATACAGAGAAACAACACGGCTATGGAGTAGTACGTGAATTGGTGGGACATGGCATCGGCAGGGAACTACATGAAGATCCGCAAATACCCAATTATGGAAAAAGAGGCAAGGGCAGCAAATTAAAAGATGGCCTTGTGATAGCAATAGAACCCATGATAAACCTGGGGAGCAAAGAGGTGTATAATGACAAAGACGGCTGGACCGTAAGAACAAGCGATGGAAAGCCTGCCGCTCATTATGAACACATGGTTTGTGTGAGAAAAAATAAGGCCGATATTTTAACTTCATTCTCATCCATCGAGGCGGCTGAAAAAGCGAATTCATATTTGTGGTCCGATTATTAATTACAAGCAATAGCTATCCTGTTCGAATGAATAATACACCTAATACGATTCAATGAAGAATACATAAGTGTTTTCTCAAAAATGGAACAAAAAAAACTTATTGTAATTGGTGGCGGAGCAGCAGGTTTTTTTTGTGCCATCAATGCTGCGGAAAATAATTCAGGATTAAAAGTTACCATAGTTGAAAAATCCGGGAAGTTGTTGAGTAAGGTGAGGGTAAGCGGCGGCGGCAGGTGCAATGTTACCCATGCCTGCTTCAGCATCGCCGGAATGATTAAAAACTATCCCCGCGGAGCAAAATTTTTAAAGAGTGCTTTTCATCAATTTTTTACTACCGATACCATTGCGTGGTTTGAAAATAGAAATGTTCAGTTAAGGGCTGAACCTGATGGAAGAATGTTTCCGACCAGCAATTCTTCTGAAACAATTATACATTGTTTTCTGGAACAGTCCAGCCAACATGGGGTAGATGTTCTGATGAACCGCGAAATAATAAAAATCGATATAGCCTCATCCCCGGAAAATCATGCTTTTACATTGAGCGCAAAAGACGGAACTATCCTTGAAGCCGATTATGTTTGTATAGCTTGTGGCGGTTTTTCTAAGCCAAATCAATATAATTGGTTAACGCGTTTGGGCCATTCTTTTGAGTATCCCGTGCCTTCCTTATTTACGTTTAATATTCCCCACCATCCGATTTCCGCATTAATGGGAATTTCTGTAAATAACAGCCGGGTAAAAATAAATGGAACTAAATTTTCTCAAACAGGTCCGCTGCTGATTACGCATTGGGGCTTAAGCGGCCCGGCCGTATTAAAGCTTTCTGCTTTTGCAGCAATAGAGCTTGCCAAAATGAATTACGATTTTACTATTTCGGTTAATTGGCTTGAAGAGTACAACGAAAATTCTTTGCTGGAAAAATTAAAAGAATTAAGGAACGAGTTTTCATCCAAAAAAATCACAAATACCAATCCGTTTAATTTGCCTCAACGCTTATGGGAGTATCATTTGCAGCAATGTGGAATTGATTTACAGGTACGATGGGCTGATCTTCCGGCGCGCGCGCAGAATTTATTGGCCAAACAGCTCTGTGCACAAGCGTTTCATGTAAAAGGCAAAACTACTTTTAAGGAAGAATTTGTGACGGCAGGCGGAATAAAATTAAGCGAGGTGAGTCCGCTAACTATGGAAAGTAAACTTATTCCGCACCTGTTTTTCGCCGGAGAAATTTTAAATGTGGATGGAATAACCGGTGGATACAATTTTCAGCATGCCTGGACGAGCGGGTGGATTGCTGCATCCGCAATAAAAAATTTGGACCACAACCGAAAATAAATTTCCGTTTATTTATCCATTTACTGTCAGCCCTTTCTTCTTATTTTATCGTTTTCACCTGGGGCGGATTTTATTGGCATATATTTTTAGGGTAAAAGAATATTGATTACCCAAAATAAAATTATGACCTTGACAAGTGAGCTGAATAACCTGCTATCTGACACAAAAAAAGAAAATTTTCCCCAAAAGATGGAGCCGATGCTTGCGACATTGGTGAATAAACCATTTGATGAGCCGGGCTGGATATACGAGGTGAAGTGGGATGGATTTCGCGCCTTGGCATTTCTTAACAAAGGTGAAGTGCACCTGGACTCAAGGAATTCAAAATCATTTGATGAAAAATTTTATCCCATCTATAATGAACTGAAAAAATTTAAAGTAGATGCTGTGTTAGATGGGGAAATTGTTAGCCTGCGTGAAAATGGAAAAGCAGACTTTAACAGCCTCCAGGGCTGGAGAAGTGAAGCGGATGGCATTTTGATTTATTATGTTTTTGATATCTTATGGTACCAGGGAAAAAGCCTGGTGGAGTTGGATTTGATTCAACGGCGAAAAATTTTGAGTGCAGTGTTACCCGCTTCAGACCTCATAAAGCTCAGCGA
This sequence comes from Ginsengibacter sp., assembly GCA_051954975.1. Classification (GTDB taxonomy): domain Bacteria; phylum Bacteroidota; class Bacteroidia; order Chitinophagales; family Chitinophagaceae; genus Ginsengibacter. The sequence goes on from JBQCHE010000016.1 coordinate 215,311, forward strand.
AAACTTTGAAACGAACGGGTTTGAATTTTTTAAGCTCGCCCAGGAAATGTCATTGGAGGGAATTATGGCAAAAAAATCAGATAGCCAATATCTGCCCGGCAAAAGATCCAAAGACTGGCTTAAAATAAAAACGCAGCAAAGGCAGGAAGTGATCATCGGTGGTTTTACCAAAAATGAAAACACCACGAAGCTTTTCAGCTCACTGCTGGTGGGTGTTTTTGAAAATAAAAACCTGGTTTTTACAGGAAAGATTGGCACTGGCTTTACACAGAAGCTTCAGCAGAAGCTAATGAAAAAGTTTGAGTCGCTTATTATTTCGAAAAGCCCTTTTCAGCATGAACCGGATATAAATCAGGCATCGCGTTTCCGGCCAAACCCGCCGCACGCCGAAGCTACATGGTTACAGCCAAAGCTAATCGCTGAAGTAAGCTTCCGGGAAATGACTCCTGATGGGGTGATGCGCCATCCTTCCTTTGAAGGCCTGCGCGATGACAAAAAGCCTGCAGAAGTGTTGATGGAGAAAGAAACAGACACGGCAGAAATTGTAAAAAACAAAGCCGGTTTGCAAAAAGAAAAAATCATAAAACCTATGGCAAAAGGCGAAAGAAAAACTTTGCTCAATCCCAGTGAAAAAACACAGGTAAGAAAAGTAAATGACAAAGAATTAAAATTTACCAATCTTTCAAAAATATATTGGCCGAAAGAAAAAATCACCAAAAGAGAATTAATTAATTATTATTATCAGGCTGCACCTTTTATTTTGCCTTATTTAAAAAACCGGCCCCAATCTTTAAACCGTTTTCCAAATGGAATTAACGGGAAAAGCTTTTATCAAAAAAATGTGACCGGCAAAGTGCCTGCATGGATTGAAACTTTTCCCTACCACAGTAATGTAGATGGTGACAAAAATTTTTTAAAAATCAGCAATGAAGCCAGCTTGCTTTACGTGGTGAACCTTGGCTGCATTGAAATTAATCCCTGGAGCAGCACGGCTGATAAGCCTGACTATCCCGATTGGTGCATCATTGATTTGGACCCTGACGAAAATACGTTTGAACAGGTAATTGTTACGGCGCAGGTTACAAAAAATGTATTGGATGAATTAGGGATTACCAGTTGTTGCAAAACATCCGGCTCTACCGGCTTGCATATTTATTTTCCGCTGGGCGCAAAATATACTTATGAAGAATCGAAAGAATTTGCCAGAAAAATTGCCACCATCGTTCAAAAAGAGCTGCCTGAATTTACCAGTATTGAACGAATCGTAAATAATCGGGATAGGAAAATGTATATCGACTTTTTACAAAACAGGCCTCAGGCCACGCTGGCAGCTCCCTATTCGGTGAGGCCAAAACCCGGTGCCACTGTATCTATGCCTTTGCATTGGGAAGAAGTAAAAAAAGGACTGAAAATAGCTGACTTTACCATCAAAAATGCTATTGCCCGGATAAGAAATGAAGGCGATATTTTTAAACCCGTATTGGGCAAAGCCATTAATATGAAGGCCGCATTAAAAAAAATCAAAGACATGTTATAACGGTGATGGTTATACGAATAATGGAGGAATTAAAAAATTCCTATTTGTCTACCTACCCGCAGGCAGGTTGCTTTGCTGTAATCGCTGATTCAACTACACAAAAAAGCCCGTTGTTACAGTTCACAACGGGCTTTAAAATAGTATGAAAAGAATTAAGCTTTTTCTTCTTCGCTTGCATCTTCATCTGCTGCATCTTCGGGTTCGTTTGCTGCTTTTTCAGCTGCAGCTTTTGCCTCGGCTTCTATATGCTTTGGCTCATTAGCGGGCGGCGGAGGTGTTTGAGCTAAAGTTCCTTCTGCCTTTTTTTCTGCTTTAGGCTTTTCTTCGTCATTGCCTGCTTCTTCTGCATCAGCTTTGCCCTTTTTCGAAGTTTCCCTTTTTGCAACGGAAGCTTCTTCTTGTTTAGCTTTTGCTTCTTCTTCAGGAGCCTGGTCCATCTTTTTCTTCAAATCTGCCAACACACCCAAATCACCCAAAGTAGTTTTTTCAACCTTGCTTTGAATATTTTTTACTGCTTTCTTTGTGCTTTCGGCCGCTGCTCTTCTTTCATGGAGCTGTGCATTTTTTTCATCCGCTCTTTCTTTTTCCCAAATGCGGCTATGGCTTAAAATGATTTTTTTGTCATTCCTGTCAAATTCAATCACCATGAACGGAGCTATTTCATCCAGGCCAATCACTTTATCATCTTCGCGGCGCAGGTGGCGTGCCGGGGCGAATCCTTCCAGGCCGTAAGGAAGTTGAACAATGGCGCCTTTATCATCGCGGCGGGTTACCGTTCCTTCATGAATACTTCCCACAGGGAAAGTTTCTTCCAGGGAGTTCCATGGATCTTCTTCAATTTGTTTATGGCCGAGTTGAAGCTTGCGGTTTTCTTTATCAATGCTCATAATGATCACATCAATATCTTCGCCAACTTTCGTGTATTCATTAGGGTTATTAAAGCGCTTCAACCAGCTCAAATCACTAATGTGAATCATGCCGCCAATGCCGGGAGAAAGCTCAACAAATACACCGTAAGGAGTAATGTTTTTCACCAAACCTTTGTGCTTGCTTCCTTCAGGATATTGAGTTTCGATTGTGTTCCACGGGTCTTCAGTCATTTGTTTGATAGAGAGGCTCATCTTGCGGTCTTCCTTGCTCAATGTTACAATCTTCGCTTCATATTCATCGCCTAGCTTAAAGAATTCTTTTGCATTGATTGGCGTGTTGGCCCAGGTGATTTCACTTACGTGAACCAGTCCTTCAACGCCCGGATAAATTTCAAGGAAGGCGCCATAATCTTCAATGTTTACTACTTTTCCTTTTACAATCTCACCTTCTTTAATATTTTCAGGCAATGTATCCCAAGGATGCGGAGTTAATTGTTTCAAGCCAAGGCTGATGCGTTTTTTGTCATCATCAAAATCCAATACCACCACGTTCAGTTTCTGATCCAGTTTCAACACTTCGCTCGGATGGTTGATACGTCCCCAACTGATATCTGTAATGTAAAGTAAACCATCTAAGCCGCCAAGGTCGAGGAATGCACCGAAATCGGTGATATTCTTGATGGTTCCTTCCAGTACCTGTCCTTTTTCAAGTTTGCCGATAATTTCAGCGCGCTGTTGTTCGATATCACTTTCGATAAGCGCTTTGTGAGAAACAACGGCATTCTTAATAGCTTCGTTTATTTTCACTACTTTGAATTCCATGGTTTTTCCAACAAACTGGTCGTAATCGGTAACCGGTTTCACATCGATCTGAGAACCCGGTAAGAATGTTTCCATTCCAAATACATCCACAATAAGTCCGCCTTTGGTTTTGCTGGTAACAAGGCCGGTAACGATTTCACCGGTTTTGTGCATTTCAACAATTTTTTCCCATGCACGGGTAGTGCGGGCTTGTTTGCGGCTAAGGTGAAGATTGCCATCTTTGTCTTCTTTCTCTGCTACCATCACTTCCACTTCATCGCCCACCTTTAAATTCGGCATATCGCGGAATTCGTTCAACCCTACAAGTCCATCACTTTTAAACCCAATATTGATAACTACATCGGTCTTGGTCATTGCCACCACCGTGCCGGTTATCATTTCGCCATCATTAATTTGCTTGAAGGTTTTATCGTAAACTTCATCGTATTTTTCGCGCTCAGAATCATTGTAAACAGTCACATTTCTTTTATCGATGCTCCAGTCAAAATCATCATGAGGAGTGGAAAGTGCCTCTTCATGGATTTCCGCTTCTGTTGGTTGGGGCTCAGTAGCGGCTACCGTTGATTCTGTTTCAGGAAATTCCGGAAAAGGAACTCCTTCAATGCCACCTTGCGGTTTGTCGTCAGAAAGAATTTGTGCTGTTTCCGATTTTGTTTCTTTGTTTTCAGTATCCATTTTTTTTCCAGCAGGTAAATTTGTTATTGCTGTATTCCGTTAGTTTCGGGATCCTGCTTATCAGCATTTGATTTTAATAAATGATTTTTTTTATTTGAAACTCCCAATTTTTATTTTGGGATTGCGAAGGTAAGAAAATAAGGAATGATAAGTATGATAAATTCAGGCAGTGGATTTTTGGATTACGACAATTGCTTTACTTTTAGAAAGTCATGAACTTTCCAAATGTTCTTTTGTATGGCTTAATAAATAAAAAAAGCATAGAATCTCTTCTACACTTTTTACATTTATGAAGAATATCTTTCGCTGTTGTTTTATTTATTTTACTTCGTTATTTATTTCATTTCCAACGGCTCTTACTTTTCCACGCGACAGGTATATCTGGAAACCAAAATTCAAATCCACGGTGCTACTATAAGGTTGGTTTCCAAATCCAACAGTGCCATTATATTTCAATAAAGTTTCTAATCCAATGTTAGGTGTAATAAAATAAGCATATCCTGGCCCTATTCCAAAACCTAATCCATTTGTAATTGCATGTGATACGTTATGGCCCTGAATACCTACATTACCTTCAAAAAACAAACGCCCATGTTTAAGCACGTTTGTTTTTGGATCATTTACATAATATCTGGCCAAAGGGCCGACTCCATAAATGGTTTCGGTACTTTGATCTTTAGACGTGGTAAGGTCAAACTTTACATAACCTCCCAAAGCGAAATTGTCTTTAATAAACCATGCAACTTTTGGCTCCAGGTCAACATTAAAGTATTCTCCACTTCCAAAATGCAAACTTGCTAAATCACCACCAATGAGGTAGTTCCCTTTTTGTATTTGTGCCTGGGAAGTGGCCGTTAAGAGGCATAAGCCTGTTACAAATAGTCCGATTAATTTTTTCATAGTGCTTTATTTTTTACAAATACATTAATAAATCCTATGCCAATTAAAGTGATTTTGTAATCAAAATGTAATTATTAAATTGCACGGAAGTTGTTTAAACGGAAATAAATGAAGCGTTGGCTAAAAAATCTGCAAAAGACTCACCTGTTTAAATCGGTGGTGTATTTTATTATTGGGATTTTTAGCTACCCGGGAATTGCCATTATCAACAAGCTTTCCATAAGCGGAACAGAACACTTGAAAAAACTTCCGAAAAAAAATGTTTTATTCGTAAGCAATCACCAGACGTATTTCGCAGATGTGATTACCCTTATTCATATTTTTTGCGCCGTTAAGTGGCGTCGGCAAAATAAGTTAGGCATTCCGTTTTACCTGCTCAATCCTTTTACCCGTGTATATTTTGTGGCTGCGGCCGAAACGATGAAGAGTACCTGGCTGAGCCGTTTTTTCAGGTGGGGAGGCGCCATTACGGTAAAACGCACCTGGAAAAAAGATGGTCATGAAGTGAGGCGTGGCCTTGACCCTGCCGATACACGAAAAATTTCAAACGCCTTGGAGAACAATTGGGTGATTACTTTTCCGCAAGGCACTACCAAGCCTTTTGCACCCGGTAGAAGAGGTACTGCCTTTATTATCAAACAACATAAGCCGGTTGTAATTCCCGTGGTAATTAATGGATTCTGGCGCGCCTTCAACAAAAGAGGATTAAAATTTAAGAAGAAAGGCGTTGTTCTTTCGGTGAAATTCAAAGCGCCGCTTCAACTGACTTACGAAGAAAGTGTTGAAGAAATCCTGGATAAGGTGATGGACGCTATCGAACAGAGCAAAAAATTCATGTGGCTGCCTTCCGAAAATAAACTTCAGGCTTAGCAGTAAATGAATAAATAAATAAGAATTTTATTCTAATGTTGCCGTCTCTAAATTCCCTCCTGGTCGTCTCTTACATCGACGAATAAGGCTTTGAGCTCAGAAGCATCGCCGGGCTTCATTTTTCCGCCAAGAATCAATCTCAGTTGCCTCCTGCGTAAAGCGCCTTCATAAAGTTCTGTCTCTTCCGCCGTTTCCGGCTCTATTTTCGGAACCGGCCGGGGTTTGCCATGTGGGTCAAGCGCTACGAACGTATAGTACGCCTGGTTGCTCGGATATTTATATTGCTGCATGATATCTTCTCCCCACACTTTCAGGTAAATTTCCATGCTGGTATTAAAAGCGCGGGTAACTTTTGCCTGGATATGGACCACATTGCCCAGTTTGATAGGATTGGTGAAAGAAATATTGTCAACCGATGCAGTCACTACCGGTGCGCCACAATGCTTACTGCCGGAAAGTGCGGCAGCTATATCCATCCAATACATCAGCCGTCCGCCCATTAGGTTGTCGAAGAGGTTGGTATCATTGGGCAAAACCAGTTCAGTCATCACAATTAAACTCTCAGAAGGTTTTTTAGCATTCATTCTGCAAAAATTTTTGCAAATATAACTAATGTGAGGGCGAGCAATTTTGTCGGTTGAACGATTATTTTTTTGGCGAATCGTTTATGAATGCAGAATTTCGGTTTTTAAACTTATGCAATCACTATCTTTTGACGACGCAAAAACAGCCTATGCTTCTAAATCGGATAAACAGCTAAAAAATGCCAGGTTTATTTTTGAATCCATGACTAAACCCTGGCTGGTAAGGTTGGGATTACGGCTTACGCCTCTCGCTTTAAAATTCGGCTTGCCGGTAAAGGGAATTATCAGGAAAACTATTTTTAGTCAGTTTGTAGGAGGAGAAACGCTTGAAGATACTTCCGCTGTTGTGGAAAACCTGGCAAAATTTAATGTAAAAGTAATTTTAGATTACGGCGTGGAGGGCAAACAGGGTGAAAAGGAATTTGACCATGCCGCCGACGAATTTATCAGGGTAATCGATTATGCGGCTACTCAACCCAACATTCCCTACATGAGTATTAAACTGACGGGTCTTTCGCGGTTTGGTTTGCTGGAAAAAGTGAACCACGTGGCGGTTTATAGCGATATTGTCCGGGGCAAAATTGCTTTTGATAAATTAGACGAAAATGAAAAAGCCGAATGGAAAAGTGTGGTAGCCAGGCTCACTAAAATATGTTCTGCAGCGGCGAAGTGCAACGTTGGCGTCTTAGTAGATGCAGAAGAAAGCTGGATTCAACATGCCGAAGATGCGCTTGCCACCATGATGATGATGCGGTTTAATACGCAAAAGCCGGTAATTTTCAATACTGCGCAATTATACCGGCACGACAGGTTGCAGTATATCAAAGACTTTTGCAGCTTTGCCAAAGAAAATAACTTTATTCCGGCCATGAAGCTGGTGCGTGGCGCCTACATGGAAAAAGAAAGGGCTCGGGCCGCAGAAATGAATTATCCATCACCCATAAATGCTACCAAAACGGATACAGATAATGATTTTAATACTGCGGTATCATTTTGCTTAAGCCCGGAAAACAACATGCACATTGTTATTGGGTCTCACAATGAATATAGCAATCTGTTGGCAACGCAAATCATGGAAAAAATGGGTTTGCCGCTGAATAACCGCAGAATTCACTTATCACAGCTTTATGGAATGAGCGATAACATCACTTTTAATCTCGCCAAAGCAGGTTGCAACGCCAGTAAATATGTGCCATTCGGCCCCATCAGCGATGTAATTCCCTATCTTATGCGACGGGCGCAGGAAAACTCGTCGGTGAGTAGCCAGACAAGAAGGGAATTGCAGCTTATTGAAAAAGAATTAAAAAGACGGCGGAATCTCCGAAATAGTTGATAATTATCAACAATAATTCCTTCTTTTTTTCATTTTATAAAGAAACCGTTGTATAACTAGCTATATGAGTAAACTCTTACTTATTTCTATACTATTATTTTGCCTTTCCCTTGATTCTTCTTTTGGTCAAACGAAGTCGGTACCGGCGGTTAAAATAACTGCCCCGATACGTATTGATGGCGACGCGGATGATGAATCCTGGGAGCATGTTCCTGTCATTTCAGGATTTATTACTTCAACGCCGGTGTTTGGCGAAAAGGCCAGCCATACCGAAGTGAAAATTGCCTATGACAACTCGGCTGTGTACGTTTTAGCCTATCTATTTGATGATCCGAAAAATATAAAACGCCGGCTGACTGCGCGGGATGATATCGAAGAGTGAGGATGTAGACGTTTTTGGAGTGGGCTTAGATACCTATAATGATAAACAAAACGGTTTTAGTTTTAAAGTATCGGCAGCGGGCGTTCAAAAAGATGCAAAACTGTCTACCCAGGAGGATGATTCGTGGAATGCGGTTTGGGAAAGTAAAGTAAGTATAAAAAAAGATGGCTGGGTGGTGGAAATGAAAATTCCTTTTAGCGCCATCCGCTTTTCAAAAAGCAATCTTCAAAACTGGGGCCTTCAGTTCAGCCGGTTCAGAAGAGTAACTAATGAGTTATCAACGTGGAGCCCTGACGATCCAAAAATCGGTGGCAACATGAATAAGTGGGGCAAGTGGACAGACCTTCGAAATACAAGTCCACCCGTGAGATTGTCTTTTCTTCCTTATCTTTCCGGGGGCATCAATGCTTCACCGGTTGGAAACAAAAAGGAAACTGAGTTTCTAAAAAGCGGCGGCATGGACGTAAAATATGGCATCAATGAAAGTTTTACGCTCGATCTTACGCTGATTCCAGATTTTGCACAGGTTCAGTCTGATAACATTGTGCTAAACCTTAGCCCTTTTGACATCAAGTTTGAAGACTTCAGGCCATTTTTTACTGAAGGGACTGAACTATTCAACAAAGCGGGCATCTTTTATTCCAGAAGAATCGGCGATGCACCTTCAGGCGCTTATGATGTGTTGAAAAAAGCAGCTTCCAACCCGGATTATGAAATTATAAAAAATCCGGGCATCACGCGTTTGATCAACGGTACTAAATTTTCGGGGCGCACGCAGAGTAATCTTGGTATAGGTATTTTTAATGCGCTTACTTCAACTATGAATGCGGAACTATTCGATAAATCCGGAGATTCTTCCATTCGCATTCAAACAGAGCCTTTAACCAATTATAATATTCTGGTGCTCGACCAGGCATTGAAAAACCGTTCTTCCGTAACTTTTACCAATACTAATGTTTTAAGAAACGGAAATAGCAGGAATGCAAATGTGTCGGCGCTCGGACTTTCCTTATTTAACAAAAACAACCTGCATCATTTAATTTTGGACGGCGTTTATAGTACCATCTGGGGTAAAACTGCCAATTATGATGGATTTAAAGCCGATGCAGGCTTTCAGAAAGTAAGTGGAAAACTACAATATTCGTTATACGCCCTTGCGATGTCGGATACGTACGATCCTAATGATTTGGGATTTCTTCAAAACAATAATCAATTCAATTATACGGGCAACGTCAGCTATGTAATTTATAAACCCACAAAGCATTTCCTTAACCAGCGATACACTTTCGGCGCCACCAACCAATATTTATACAAACCTTTTAAATGGCAAAATTTTGTCATAAACACTACTGCATTTTTGCTGATGAAGAATTTTTCTTATGTATCCGGAACACTTCAAATAGCGCCGCTCTGGTCTAACGATTATTTTGAATTAAGAACGCCTGGAAGTGTTTTAAAAAGGCCAGCTCAATATTTTTTGAATATCACCGGAAGCACCGATACGCGCAAAAAGTTATTTATAAATTATGCAGCAGAAAGTGGCATCACTTCGCTGCCGGATGAGCCCTATTATGGTTTTACATTAGGTACAACCTATAAATTTAATGATCGCTTTCAAATGAATGCAGAAGGCCACCTGGATAAGGACGAGGCTAATTATGGCTATGCCTTCAGGGATATCAATTCTCAGCTGCCGATACTGGGACAACGAACTGTAAAAACAGATTATTCCATTTTGGGAGCAAACTATTCTATTAATGCCTTAATGAATTGTAACATCCGCTTACGCCATTATTGGAGCAACGTTGTATATCATCATTTTTATGATGTAAAAGAAGATGGTTATTGGACGGAGACGAATTTTTATGCCGGACGTGATGTCAACTTCAATACTTTTAATATTGACATGTTTTATACCTGGGACTTTTTACCGGGAAGCCGGCTGACGCTTTCATGGAAAAATGCGCTCGGCGCTGAGGTGTACCTGGATGAAACCCAGTACCGGACTTATTTTAAAAATTTTAACCAGGTTTTGCGCAGTCCTCATTCTAATGAGCTAAGCCTAAAAGTAGTTTATTACCTGGATTACTTAACGCTGAGAAAACATTAGGAGAATCTTCTAAAATAAAAACCAGGTTTTTTCTTTGTTTACTTCGCGTTAATATAATCGAGATGAATACCAATTGATAAATAAGTTAGTCAGTAAACCAACAAATAAGTTTCTTTTTTATTCTCAATAAAATAACCCCGATGATTTAATTTAAAAGAAACTGGCAGGCCAAGGCCCGCCAGCAATTAAAGTTGTAATTGAGGACAAACGACGCTCAAAAAATAAAAAGTTTTATTAATATCCTTCATTTTGTTGAGCCTTTAATTCCGGGTTCGCATTGATTTCGCTTTGCGAAATGGGCAATACGGTTTTATAGAAAGTTCTGTCGATGATTTTCTCGCGCTGGCTTACCGCAATTCCACCAAATTCATCGTTGTAGGTGATAGATTGATTTAATCTCATCATATCAAAAAACCGGTTCCCTTCGGTAAACAATTCTTTGCTTCGTTCATCAAGAATCATTTGCAATGTAATGGTAGAAGCATCTGCCGGCGCAAGGTCCGGTGCTCTTTTTCGAATTGCATTTAAATAGTCTGCCGCCAGGGATTTATCCGAATGAAAGGCTGCTTCGGCAGCAATCAGGTAAACTTCGGACAAACGAATCACTTTAATATTTACTGCCGATGATGTGCCTTTTCCATCTCCATCCAGGCTCACTGAACCACTATATTTATAGCTGGCGCCCAGGTGATCAGGCCCGCTTTCATCATAGCTCATTACGCCCCATCTTACGTCATTGGCATCCTGCCCAAGTCTTTCCAAAAAATAATCGCTTGCCATAAACCAGCCTGCCGCGCTTGTGGAACCATGGCCTTTTCGCCTTAGGTAGAAGCCCAGACTGGCAGTGCCCAAATCATTGGTAGGATACATTCCTAATTCAAATATTGATTCGCTGCCAAACTGTGTTTTCCATGAGTCCACCCACTCATTATTGCTGTATAATTTATAAACGCCATCATCGATAACCGTTTCTGCCGCTGCCAAAGCTTCAGGATATTTTTCCATATACAAATTCACTTTAGCCTGCAACGCCATATTTGCGTAATAATTCAGGAATCCGTTTGTTTTGGATTTCGGAAGCAACGGCGCGGCATCTGTGAGGTCCTTCATGATTTGCGTATAATTTTCTTCTACCGTATTCCGCAATGGATGAGCATTTGACTTGATGGGAGAAGTGATGTTCGGAACGCCAAAGGCGGTTTTATCCTGGCTGTAAGGCTTTCCATATAAACGTACTAAATCAAAATACATGAGTGCCCTGGCAGTGAGTGCCTGCCCAAGATAACTATCAAGATCTTCCGTGCTTCCGGCATCTTTAAGCTTTTGTATTCCGGTGATTATATTGTTTGCCTGCAAAATGGTGTGATAAATCTGCTCCCAAAATCCGGAGTAGGAACCGGTAGAAGGCGAATGATTAAAAGTATAAAGGCCATCCAATCCCCGGCCTTGTGAATAAATAGTGAGATCACCACCTTTTGCATCAGCATACATAATAAAATTTCTTCCATAATAATCGGAACTGAGCATATTGCTCATTAAACCAATCACCATTCTGTTGGCATCGGAGGCAGTGGTGATAGATTGATTGGCATCGCCTGCGTTCGTTGGTGTTACCTCTAAAAAATCTTTTGAACAACCGGCGGCCATTATAATTATAAAAGCGCTTATTAAAATTTTTATTTTTTTCATAACCTGGTATTTAATTCTTTACAATAATGTTTCTCAAAAGCTAATATCAATTCCGAAAGTGAATGTTTTTCCGAAGGGTGTTTCCCAACCCCGTGTTCCGTAATTATTTACTTCCGGATCGGCTTCTTTATATTTCGAAAAGGTCAACAGGTTAGAACCTGTGGCATGTATCCTTACATTCGTGATGCCTGCCCTGCTAATTAACTTAACCGGCAGGTTATAAGCCAGTGTGATGTTTTTCAACCTGAGAAAAGAAGCATCCGTCATTTGCCTGCTGCTGTATTGAATCGGATCTGTTAAGTCAGTTCCTCTTAATTCAGGAAGAGTCCCGTTTTTGTTTGATTCGGTCCACATGTTGTCGTATTCACTCTTAGCCCTGATCCTTTCCCAGTAATATCCGTCGTCAGCTACATCTTTATAAGCGCCATCATAAATATATCCGCCAATCTTATATATGAAAGCGGCATTTAAAGAAAAGTTGGCATATTGTACTTCTGAAGAAAACCCACCGAATACTTTGGGAATGGCACTGCCGAGTATCGTATAATTGGCATTGTCATAGTCATAAGTTGCGCCTCGTCCGTTCAGTACAAAATCACCAGCCGTTTTATCGTTGGGGTCGTTTACATACCAGCGGTTTTTCCCGTTTGCAGGATCTACGCCTGCCCATTCATAGCCATAAAAAGCTAGCGTTGACTGGCCTTCGCGGTAGATAAATTGTGCCCTGTCGTCATCGCCTGTAGGATCGTACCAAATAATATCCTGGCCCTTGGTTTCACCTTCACCTGCATATAATTTGGTAACTGATGAGTTAATGAAAGAAGCGTTTGCATTCGCGCTCCATCTCCACCTGGAATTCCGGATGATATCACCGCCAACACTAATTTCAATTCCATGATTATTTATTTCTCCCACATTTTTTAGGGTGGAAGGAAACCCGGTAACCGTGGATATCGGAACGTCCTGCAAAAGATTTTTAGAATTCCGGTTAAAATATTCTACCGTTCCATAAAGCCGTTGATCAAACAATCCGAAATCAATGCCGAGGTTAGTGGTGTAGCTTGTTTCCCATGTCAGGTTGGGATCTGCAATCGTTTGAATGCTTCCGCCTGCCTGGTCCATATATTTGTCATCATAAATTACAAGTGAACGCCAGCCATAGTTATTAATCGGCAGCGTTCCGTTTACGCCATAAGATGCACGCAATCTGAGGTTGCTGATTTTTTTAAATTCGCTCATGAATGATTCATTGTTAATTCTCCAGGCTCCGGCGATTGACCAAAAGTTGCCCCACCTTGTGTCGGGTCCCAATTTGGAAGAACCATCACGGCGAAAGGATGCAGAACCATAATATTTCTGATTGTAATTGTATTCTACCCTTGAAAGATAAGAAAGCATATTATTGCCCCACGAATACCCGCTCGCTTCAAACTGGCCCGCGGTAGCCACGGTATGCAGGGCGCTCGATGGCAAATCTTTGCCGGTGGCCCTCGTAAAATCAATATTGTTTTTTTCTGCTTCAAATCCGCCTAACAGATCCAAATGATGTTTTCCAAAATCTTTTGCATAATTAATAGTGGAGGAACTTACCAGGCGATTATTAATAGTGACCATTTCGTTTACTACTCCCTTATCATTTGAGCCATTGTAATGTTCAGAGCTGTAATAAATATGGTCTTTGGTGTTGACATTATCATAAGAAAAAACAGATTTGATATCTAATCCCGGAAGCAGGTGTAGTGTAATGCTTTCGTTAGCAGTGAGCCTTAGATTTTGCGAATTATTCTCCCATTCCTTATCATAGTAAATTCCGTTATAGGCATAGCTTCCGTAACGCGAAGTCCACGGCTCGCCGGTCTTATAATCGGTTGGCCAATATAAAGGCCATAATAAATTTCTTGTTTGTAAATAATAATTTCCTCCTAAATTTCTCGTGTCGTTATATCCTGACTGCTTGCTTTTGGCTACATTCACATTCGAAGCAAATTCAACCAGCTTTCCTATTTTTTGCGATAAGCTAACACGCCCGGTTATCCTGTCAAAATCATTCACTTTTATCCTGTTTTCATCGCGCGTGTAAGAAAGCGAAGAATAGTATTTTGTGTTTTGATCGCCACCACTTACCGACAAATCGTGATTTTGAAACTGGCCTGTGCGGAAGTAAGCCTTTTCCCAGTCATAATATTTCCCTTCGCGGTTTTCCTTTCCATCCGTCATCCCTTTGATGATTACATGTTCGTATCTTCCCGTTCCCGCAGTTTCAAATGAATAGCCATGTTTGTTGAATTTTCCGTTTAATCTTCTTATGGCATCCTTATTGGCTACTTCCTCGGTTTCGCCATCTGAAACATTATAATCCCAGAAAACCTGGTACAGCATATCCACCTGCTGCTGCACATTTGCCGGTTCATAATTGTCTGTTGCCCACGAAGGCGTGAAGCCGAGAGAGGAACTCAGGTTAATTTTTGGTTTCCCGGTCTTACCTTTTTTAGTGTTGATTACCACCACGCCATTTGCCGCACGTGAGCCATAAAGTGCTGAGGCGGCGGCATCTTTTAAAATGGTTATTGACTCAATATCATTCGGGTTTAAGGTGTTCATCACATTATTGGTAGCATACGTGTAATCGCTTATTTGGCCGGCATCCCCCGATACCACAGGAACGCCGTCTATCACATACAGGGGCTCATTTGAAGCATTCATCGAGCCAATTCCGCGGATGCGGATGCTGGGAACGCTTCCTGCCTGGCCTGAGGCTTCTGTAATTTGAACGCCGGGCGCTTTCCCAATTAACGCATTTTGAAATGAAGTGGAAGGCACATCTTTGATATCCTTTTGATTAATGACATCGGCAGAACCGGTGAAAGTGCCTTTCCGGGCGGTTCCATAAGCGACGGCTATTACTTCATCAAGCGATTGCGCATCATAATCCATTGAAACATTAATCGTACTTTTTCCATTAACCGAAACCTCAGTTGTCTGAAAGCCGACGGAAGAAAATATCAAAACTGCATCAGGCGCCACATCCGGCAAAGTATAATGTCCCTGTGCGTCGGTACTCGTTCCCCGAACACTCCCTTTAATTACAACGCTTGCTGTAATGACAGAGCCGTCTTTCGAGGTTACGGTTCCCGAAACAGGAATAGAATTTTGCGCCGATAAAACCGTACAAAAAAATGTACTGAAGATGAGTAATTTTAGTTTTCTCATTTTAATTGTTTTTTGGTGAAAATTTTTAAAAGATGATAATTAGAGAATGGGGTGTTGTTAAGTTTTCAGGATTTATTTTTTCATTACCATGCAAACGCACGGGCAATACTTAACTCAAAATATGAAACTTCTGTGACATTTCATGATTGAAAACCCTTTTTTTCCTGGAGAAACGTTCTGAAGAAATTATCAAAATATATGCGTACGTCATCTGCAGATATTTCCGCTATTAAAAGGCATGGATGTGTTTTTCTTTATCTCAAAAATGTATGATTGGCCGTGATCCGAAATTGAATGGTATTTCCATTCAAAATAAAAAAAACAATTAAAAGTTTGTTTACTGCGGCGAAGGGATTTAATTTGTATGCCATAATTTTAAATTAAGCCTCCGCGGATTTTCCTAAAAATTATTAAAGTTATGGCCTGCTTTTATACCGCGCTTTTTATTTTTTCCGCAATGCAAAATGTTTTTATCCATCGTCCAATTGATACCGCTACCATGCATAAAGAAATTCTGGCTGAATTTGCCAAACAACCTACCGGCACCTTTGCGGTGGCATTTGAAGATCTTGCTACCGGTGAACAATTTTTGATGAATGCTCATGAAAATTTTCACGCAGCCAGCACGATTAAAACCGCATTTTTAATAGAAACTTTTAAGCAGGCCGATGAAGGCAAATTTTCTCTTACCGATTCCATTTTAATTCACAATGATTTTAAAAGCATTGTTGATGAAAGCATCTATCACCTCGATTCTACAGATGACAGTGAAAGAGACTTGTATCGCCGGATTGGGCAGAAGGAAACCATCTACAATTTACTGTACCGGATGATTACGCAGAGCAGCAATTTTGCTACGAATCTTATCGTAGATCTGATTGATGCTAAAAATGCAAATAGCACCATGCGATCTATCGGGGCAAAGGACATACAAGCCTTACGCGGCGTGGAAGATAACAAGGCCTATGAATCGGGTTTGAATAACACGGTGACGGCTTATGACCTTATGATAATTTTTGATCACCTTGCCAAAGGAACGGTGGTGAATAAAGCGGCATGCGATTCTATGATACAAATTTTAATGCACCAGCAGTTAAGGGAAAAAATTCCTGCAAAGCTTCCGGCTGATGTGAAAGTGGCCAATAAAACGGGTTCTATCACCAGGATTTCGCACGACTCCGGAATTGTTTTCCTTCCCGACGGGCGGAAGTATGTGTTGGTTTTATTGTCGAAAGATATTGACGACGAAAATTCTGCTAATGAAACGTTGGCAAATGTGTCGCGAATTATTTATGATTATGTAACCGGCTATCAAAACTAAAATAAAAATGATTCCTCTTTGTCCGTTTACTGCAGCTAATGTTTTCTAAGTTACCTTACCCAATACCAGATGACGCCGGGGTTTTGCATAGATAAGGTTCCACCATCACCTGACAGCCACGGTGAAGGACTCCATCCGCTGCTGGCAATTAAGGTTCCCCACCAGTAAGAAGTTCCGCTTTGACTTGTAGTTATAATTCCTTCGCTGGTGCGGGTGGTCCACCAGGGCATTCGCGGCCCAAAACCACCGCCTTCAAAATAATTCCAATTTCCAAATTTGGTGTTGATCGTAATGTCAGTATTCGTATTTACCCGGCTTACAAAACTATAAGGCTGGTTTACGGTCCAGATACCGCCGTAACTTCCCCTGGTATTTGCATCCATCATGTATTGAAATCCTGTATTGCTCCTTTTAATATAATCAGCCCAGGCGATTATTGAATAATCGGCATCAGGGCTGGGACTGGTTTCATTTCGTAATACCGCATTGGCATTTGTCCAGCCAGAGTTCGGATTTTTATTGCACATTATCAACGTCCAGCCGCCGCCGTCTGTTGTCATATCTGCATAAATCTGGAAAGGGGCGCCACTGTTGATGTTTGGATTTTTTATCCAATAATAACCATCCGCGGAAGATGGAAAGGCCTGTTTGATTGCATAGGCGCTACTGGATGCAGAAGAAGCAGAAGTGCCATCACTAACCGGCGCGCCATTAACCCAATTGCTGGTGGTTCCGTTAAGAGAAAAGTTATTGAGAGTGCCGTTATTGGCATTACTTGTTTTATCAGTAAGTGAGTTAACTCCGGCGTTGTTTCCGCCTGCGACTCCCTGGTTACAATTGTAATAGGCCACCAATCCAGTCTCATGGCCTGCTAATTCTGTTAACATGGCGGCTTGAATTTCTGATTGCGTCCTTGCAACATTCCAGAGTCTTAATTCATCAACTTCTCCACCAAAATATTCGCTGTATCCAGGTTGGTTTCCGATACCAAGACTGTTTGAATTAATACTAATAGTACCAGAGGCTGCCTGCGTCTTCACTAAATTTCCGTCTAAATATAATTTTATATTTGAGCCGTCGTATGTAGCCGCTAAATGATGCCACGAATTTAAAGAAGGGTATGGATAAGAAACCGTTATCCAGCTATTATTTAGAGAAATGTAGAAGACAAAATCCGTCCATCCATTATCTGTTCTTGGAAAAATGTACCCATTATTTACGGACCTGCTTGATTTTGAAACCACATTTTGAACGCCCGAATTTTTTGTAGCATATATCCAGCCTTCAATTGTGATGGCACTGCTTATATTTAATGAACTGTTAGATGGGACAATAATATTATCATTGGTTCCGTCAAAATCGAGTGCATTTGCGGTAGTATTATTTACCGGCGAAAACTCCTGGCCGTTCCTGGTTAAACCCGAAGCTCCCAGGGCTCCATTTCGATTTACATATTCAGCGGATGAATTAGATATCTTCCCGTTTTTTGTAATCCCTTGCTGCGCCAAAAGAATATTTGATAAAATGTTTGCAACCAGTAAAAGAAGAAATTGTTTCATTTTCTATTTTCCGGATTAATAAAAATAATCGAATTGAATTCTGTCAGTGGTTGTCAATGAGTAGCTGCCATTATTTGCAGGAACATAAGTCAAAGTCTTTCCGCTCCAACTGTAAGCAGAATTACTTATTCTTATTCCGTTGATATACATTTTTACTTTGCTGTGCGTGGATGGAATTTGAGTCAGCGTAAAGCTTGTTTGGGCTGCAGTGGCCGTAAATTCATCGGTTGCGTCATCGATGACTGCCGGTCCTGAAGATACAGAGCCATCAGCCATTAAATATTGAGAAGAAGTGCCGCCCGATTTTATAAAGGACTTTGCTGTAATATTTCCACTGGTATTCACCGCGGTTACGCTTGTATTACCTAATTGAATTTTATTGCTTGCATCAACGGTAGCTGCATAACCAATAGCGGTTGCATTGGTTAGAGTGGCTGTTGATACATCTGAGCTAGCACCAATAAATGTATTTTGAGAGCCTGAAGTAACAGTATGGCCGGCAGCAGAACCTAACGCTGTATTATAACTACCTGTTGCGCTTAATAAAGATTGCTGGCCGATGCCGGTGTTGTGTGCGCCTGTAGAAACCGACATCATTGCTTCCGCGCCTACAGATGTATTTGCATTCCCGGTGGTTAAGCTTGCTAAATTAGAGTAACCGATACTTGTATTATTATCGAAAGAAGCGCCACTATAATTTTGCATGGCCCCATAACCAATTGCTGTATTGCGCGAACCGGTTCCTGAACCCAGGGCCGAACTACCAACAGCCGTATTCTGGCTATTATTGCCCGTGCCTCTTCCTATTTTAATGCCATTAACTACCATATCTGAACTGTATGTTTTAATGCCGCCAATAGTTTGTGCAGTAGTTAAATTAACAAAGTTGGAAAGTGCTCCTTGCTTCGCGTATGGGCTTAGCATTGCAGCCGTGTCAGCGATATTTAATTTTAAATTGATTCTGTTTTGAACCAAACTTAAAGAATCAATCATGCGCTGTGTTCTTGCATAAGTGCTGAGCATGGAAGCAGTGTCAGAAATATTTAATTTAGTCGCAATTGAATTATTTACAGTTGATGTATTTGCATACGGCGCGAGCATCGCAGCCGTGTCAGCAATATTTAATTTTAAATTAATTCTGCTTTGAACCAAGCTTAAAGAATCAATCATGCGTTGTGTTCTTGCATAAGTGCTCAGCATGGAAGCTGTATCAGAAATATTTAATTTGGTATTTAATCCTGATGTTGAACTGGCAACTGTTGCATACGGTGCGAGCATTGCAGCGGTGTCAGAAATATTTAATTTTAAATTGATTCTGTTTTGTACCAAATTCAAAGAATCAATCATGCGTTGTGTTCTTGCATAAGAACTCAGCATGGAAGTCGTATCAGAAATATTTAATTTAGTGGCAATTGAATTATTTACAGTTGATGCATTTGCATACGGTGCAAGCATCGCAGCCGTGTCAGCAATATTTAATTTTAAATTCAACCTGCTTTGAACCAAACTCAAAGAATCAATCATGCGCTGTGTTCTGGCATAGCTGCTCAACATGGAAGCGGTATCAGCAATATTTAATTTAGTGGCAATAGAATTATTTACAGTGGATGCATTTGCGTAGGGTGCCAGCATCGCAGCGGTATCAGCGATATTTAATTTTAAGTTCAATCTACTTTGTACCAAGCTTAATGAATCGATCATGCGTTGTGTTCTTGTATAAGAACTCAACATCGAAGCTGTATCAGAAATGTTTACTTTGGTATTTAAACCTGCTGCTGAGTTGGCAACTGTTGCATACGGTGCAAGCATTGCCGCAGTATCAGCGATATTTAATTTTAAATTCAACCTGCTTTGAACTAGGCTTAATGAATCGATCATGCGCTGTGTTCTCGCATAAGTGCTCAGCATTGCAGCCGTATCTGAAATGTTTAATTTAGTTGCAATTGAATTATTCACTGTTGATGCATTTGCGTACGGTGCGAGCATTGCAGCGGTGTCAGCAACATTTAATTTTAAATTTAGCCTGCTTTGAACCAAACTTAATGAATCGATCATGCGTTGCGTTCTCGCATAAGAACTCAACATAGCCGCCGTGTCAGAAATATTCACTTTGGTATTTAAACCGGCTGTTGAACCGGTAATTGTGGCGTATGGGGCAAGCATTGCAGCGGTGTCAGCGATATTTAATTTTAAATTCAACCTGCTTTGCACTAAAACCAAAGAATCAATCATGCGCTGTGTTCTTGCATAAGTGCTCAGCATGGACGCCGTATCGGAAATGTTTAATTTAGTGGCAATTGAATTGTTTACTGTTGATGCATTTGCGTACGGTGCGAGCATTGCAGCCGTGTCAGTAATATTTAATTTTAAATTGATTCTGTTTTGAACCAAACTTAATGAATCAATCATGCGCTGTGTTCTTGCATAAGAACTCAGCATTGCAGCGGTGTCAGAAATATTTACTTTGGTATTTAAACCCGCTGTTGAACTCGCAACTGTTGCGTACGGTGCGAGCATTGCAGCCGTGTCCGCAATATTTAATTTTAAAGTGATTCTGCTCTGCACTAAACTCAATGAATCAATCATGCGTTGTGTTCTTGCATAAGTGCTCAGCATGGAAGTCGTATCAGAAATATTTACTTTGGTATTTAATCCTAATGTTGAACTGGCAACTGTTGCATACGGTGCGAGCATTGCAGCAGTATCCGCGATATTTAATTTTAAATTGATTCTGCTCTGCACCAAACTCAATGAATCAATCATGCGCTGTGTTCTTGCATAAGTGCTCAGCATTGCAGCGGTGTCAGAAATATTTAATTTGGTCGCAATTGAATTATTTACAGTTGATGCATTTGCGTACGGTGCAAGCATTGTTGCAGTGTCGGCAATATTTAATTTTAAATTCAACCTGCTTTGCACCAAATTCAATGAATCAATCATGCGTTGAGTTCTTGCATAAGTGCTCAACATTGAAGCCGTATCAGCAATATTTAATTTAGTGGCAATAGAATTATTTACAGTGGATGCATTTGCGTATGGTGCAAGCATGGCAGCGGTATCCGCAATATTTAATTTTAAATTTAACCTGCTTTGCACCAAAGTCAAAGAGTCAATCATGCGCTGTGTTCTGGCATAGGTGCTCAGCATGGAAGCCGTATCGGAAATATTTAATTTAGTGGCAATAGAATTATTTACACTTGATGCATTTGCATACGGTGCAAGCATCGCAGCGGTATCAGCGATATTTAATTTCAAATTCAACCTGCTTTGAACCAAACTTAAAGAATCAATCATGCGCTGTGTTCTTGCATACGTGCTTAGCATGGAAGTTGTATCAGAAATATTTACTTTGGTATTTAATCCTGATGTTGAACTGGCAACTGTGGCGTACGGTGCAAGCATGGCAGCCGTATCAGCAATATTTAATTTTAAATTGATTCTGCTCTGCACCAAACTCAATGAATCAATCATGCGCTGTGTTCTGGCATAAGAACCTAACATAGCGGCCGTATCAGAAATATTTACTTTGGTATTTAATCCTGATGTTGAACTCGCAACTGTTGCATACGGTGCGAGCATTGCAGCCGTGTCCGCGATATTTAATTTTAAATTGATTCTACTTTGAACCAGGCTTAATGAATCAAGCATCCGCTGTGTTCTCGCATAAGAACCTAACATAGCAGCAGTATCGGCAATATTTAATTTAGTGGCAATTGAATTGTTTACTGTTGATGCATTTGCGTACGGTGCGAGCATTGCAGCCGTGTCAGTAATATTTAATTTTAAATTGATTCTGTTTTGAACGAGGCTTAAAGAATCAATCATGCGCTGGGTTCTTGCATAAGTGCTGAGCATGGAAGCCGTATCAGCAATATTTAATTTAGCGGCAATAGAATTATTTACTGTTGATGCATTTGCATACGGTGCGAGCATTGCAGCAGTATCCGCAATATTTAATTTTAAATTGATTCTGCTCTGCACCAAACTCAATGAATCAATCATGCGCTGTGTTCTGGCATAAGTGCTCAGCATGGAAGCTGTATCGGAAATATTTAATTTAGTCGCTATTGAATTATTTACTGTTGATGCATTTGCATATGGTGCGAGCATCGCAGCGGTGTCAGCGATATTTAATTTTAAATCCAATCTGCTTTGTACCAAACTCAAAGAATCGATCATGCGTTGTGTTCTTGTATAAGAACTCAACATCGAAGCTGTATCAGAAATGTTTACTTTGGTATTTAAGCCTGCTGCTGAGTTGGCAACTGTTGCATACGGTGCAAGCATTGCCGCAGTATCAGTGATATTTAATTTTAAATTCAACCTGCTTTGAACTAAGCTTAATGAATCGATCATGCGCTGTGTTCTCGCATAAGTGCTCAGCATTGCAGCCGTATCTGAAATGTTTAATTTAGTTGCAATTGAATTGTTTACTGTTGATGCATTTGCATACGGTGCGAGCATCGCCGCGGTATCAGCGATATTTAATTTCAAATTCAACCTGCTTTGTACCAAATTCAATGAATCAATCATGCGCTGGGTTCTGGCATAAGTGCTCAACATGGAAGCCGTGTCAGAAATATTTAGTTTAGTTGCAATCGAGTTATTTACGGTTGACGCATTTGCATACGGGGCGAGCATTATAGCCGTATCAGCAATGTTTAATTTTAAATTCAACCTGCTTTGTACCAAATTCAATGAATCAATCATGCGCTGTATTCTTGCATAAGAACTCAGCATTGCAGCGGTGTCAGAAATATTTAACTTAGTTGAAATCGAATTATTCACAGTTGATGCATTTGCATACGGTGCAAGCATCGCAGCGGTGTCAGCAATATTTAATTTTAAATCCAATCTGCTTTGCACCAAACTCAGAGAATCAATCATGCGCTGGGTTCTGGCATAAGTGCTCAGCATGGAAGTTGTATCAGAAATATTTACTTTGGTATTTAATCCTGATGTTGAACTGGCAACTGTGGCGTATGGTGCAAGCATCGTAGCGGTATCCGCGATGTTTAATTTTAAATTCAATCTGCTTTGTACCAAAGTCAAAGAATCAATCATGCGCTGTGTTCTCGCATAAGAACCTAACATTGCAGCAGTATCAGCAATATTTAATTTAGTTGCAATTGAATTATTTACAGTTGACGCATTTGCGTATGGTGCAAGCATCGCAGCAGTATCAGCGATATTTAATTTTAAATTAATTCTGCTTTGCACCAAAGTCAAAGAATCAATCATGCGCTGAGATCTCGCATAAGTGCTCAGCATGGAAGCCGTATCAGCAATATTTAATTTAGCGGCAATAGAATTATTTACTGTTGATGCATTTGCATAAGGTGCAAGCATCGCAGCCGTATCCGCAATATTTAATTTTAAATTCAGCCTGCTTTGAACTAAACTCAAAGAATCAATCAGACGTTGTGTTCTTGCATAAGTGCTTAACATGGAAGCCGTATCAGAAATATTTACTTTGGTATTTAAACTTGATTTTGAGCTGGCAACTGTGGCGTATGGTGCAAGCATAGCGGCGGTGTCAGCGACATTTAATTTTGTTGTCCCTAAAAATGTTTCTGCCGCAGTCGCTCTTGAAAATTCAGCATTTAAATTCGCGTTAATTGTTGCTTCACCGGTAGTGCGATTAGTGATTTCTGCATTTAAATTATTAGTAATCGTTGCATCTGCATCAGTGCGATTGGTGGTTTCTGTTGCAAGATTGGTAGTCAACACATTTTCTGCATTTGTAGCTCTCGTTACTTCGGAAGCAAGCGCATCAGAACTTCCTGTAGAAGCTGAATCAACATAATTCTTTATGGCTTTTACACTCGGATATTTTGTTTCAGAAGTGGCGTCAGTAGCGATGTCTGTGCTTTTGTTGGATGCATCTTCTTTCGTCGCTTCTGCAGCTGTCGCTCTTGAAACTTCAGCATTTAAATTCACATTAATTGTTGCTTCGCTGGTAGTGCGATTAGTAATTTCTGCATTTAAATTATTAGTAATCGTTGCATCTGCATCAGTGCGATTGGTGGTTTCTGTTGCAAGATTAGTAGCCAAAACATTTTCTGCATTGGTGGCTCTTGTTACTTCATTATTAACATTGGTATTGATCGAGTCAAAATTTGCCAATGCTGTTGCCGACTTATAATAAGGACTTAACATGGCTGCAGTGTCAGACGCATTTAGTTTGCCCACGATTGAATTGGTTATCCCAGTCTTTGTTTCGTACGGTGCCAGCATCGCTGCGGTGTCTGAAATATTTAATTTATTGTTGAGAGTGGTTACTACAGGTTGCGATAATTTTAACAGGCTTACACTTCCGTCTTCTATTTTATTGGTAGTAATTGCATTGTTGGCAATCCGGGGATTAGGATAGGTTCCGATTAAATCACCGCCGGCATAACCTGAAGGGGTAGCGCTTAATGCATAAGGAACACTTTGTAATTGCGTAATTCCGGCAAGGCTAAAATTGCTTAACCCGTTCGGATCTATTTCAAGCTTAATATATTTTTGCCCGGTTGGCCAGTTTACGTCCTGCATGCTTCCCATCACGTTGGTAGCGCCTTTGCTTCCTATCAGTATATTGAATAGCCCCACGTAATTGGTCATTACTCTTCTTGTTTCGCGATAAGCTACCTGCCCGCCTGCAGCACTATCAATCAAAGAAATTCTGACAATAATATTTTGATAGGTAATAGGCGCGCCGGAAGCATTGCGGGCAACGCCCTGGTAATTTAACTGCTGAGGTACCTGTGCCTGCACTATCGTTATAAACAATATTGCTAAAACCGATAATAAAACTTTCTTCATCTAGTAGGTTATTGGATTTTTTCGAATTTAAATGTGCCCTGTTTTAATATTTTTCCATCAAATGACTTTAATAATATTCTTAAGAGGTAACTTCCGGATGATAAATTTTTGAGATTCCAGGAAACCGTACTTGTTCCATTTACCTGGGAAAATTCTTTCACGCCAAGAACTTTTCCCTCAAGAGTTAAGAGTTGTACCGATAGTTTGCCGGTGGTAGTGGATCTGAAATCTATATAAACAATATCCGGCGTGGGCACAGGATACACGCGGATTTCCTGGATGGTCCATAAAGGGATAGCGGAATTAAACAGGATATGATTTTTATCGAACGGCTGAAGAACCCCGCTGGTAACGTACCATTTTTTCCCTACAATCAAATTGGAATAAGCATTTTCGCCCTCGAAAGTTTCGATAACAGTAGATTCGCCGATGCTCCAGTCAACCATGAATGAAGAATTGATCTTTGCAGAACCGCCTCCCAGGTTGAATGTAGCGGGGGTGACAGCTGATACGGTTGATTGGGCTTTTGATTGTAATGAAATAAGTAAAAATGCGAATAATAACGGTTTTTGCATGAATTTGGATTATAAAAGCAGGAATTGACTATATAACTCATTTGTTATATAAATATTGTTAAGGGATATATTATAGCATATAATAATGCATCGGAGATTCGCTTCCTTTGCTTTAGGAAATAGCTTCTATTGAAAGGATTTTTATATGATCCAGGAGTAATTTTTACCCGAGGTAAATATGTTCTGGTGTCGCGGTTGTATCAAAGATGAACTCTAGAATAGATGCCCGTTTATAGTAAACGTATAAATATTGTCATTTCCTGTTTTTGTAATCCGCTGAAAAAACCGGCGGTAGAAAGGTTCACTAAAAAAAATCATTTTATATTGCAGCATAGCCCCGGGAAAAGCAGGACAGAATTGTTCTTCTGAAATCATTATTTATGACAATGACCGTAATCATTATAATATGTGTCCTGCTTTTAATTGGATATTTATTTGATTTGTCCTCTGCCCGCACAAAAATCCCTTCCGTGATTCTGCTGCTGATTTTGGGCTGGGGCGTAAGGGAGATAACCAGTTTTTTTTCAATTACAGTGCCTGACCTTTCAGGATTGCTGCCCATTCTTGGAACGCTGGGTTTGATTTTAATTGTGCTCGAAGGCGCATTGGAACTGGAGATCAATCCCTCAAAGTTTAAGCTGATAAAAAAATCTTTCTTTAGCTCGTTCGGTTCCATTATACTATTATCCTTTATTATATCGTATGCGTTTCACTATTTTGGCGGCGTGCCCATGCGTCAGGCGTTAATTAATGCTATCCCCATTTCTGTAATAAGCAGCTCCGTAGCCATATCCAGCTCAAAAAATCTTTCATTGAGCAACAAAGAATTTGTAGTGTATGAAAGCAGCTTGTCTGATATCATGGGCGTCATCTTTTTTAATTTTGCCATCGAGAATGACATCGTAACCGGCCGTTCTTTTATTCACTTTGGCACGCAGGTGATCATCATCTGCGTCGTATCTTTCATAGCTACCCTGGTGCTGTCTTTTTTATTGCGCAAAATTGATCACCCGATCAAGCATGCGCCCATAATTATTCTTTTGATTTTAATTTATGCTGTTTCAGAAGTTTTTCATCTTCCGGCCCTGATATTCATTTTGTTTTTTGGTTTGTTTCTTAGCAATATTGACGGTATGAAAAACTTAGCGTGGATTAACAAGCTTAATCCTTATAAATTTAAAAAGGAAGTATCCACCTTCAGCGAAATTGTAATGGAAGGCGCGTTTCTGATTCGAACTTTCTTTTTTACGCTGTTTGGTTATTCATTCGAAACAAAGGAAATACTTAATGAAAGCACTTTCAATTCAGCTCTTTTGATTTTTGGCGTAATCGTGTTAGTCCGGGCAATCGTTCTTATGATAGCCCGCGTGCCCATATTCCCCTTGTTGTTTGTGACCCCGCGTGGACTGGTTACCATTCTTTTATTTTTTGGTATTCCTGCCTCTATGGCTTTTCCACTGGTTAATAAATCACTCATCATACAGGTGATAGTGTTGACTGCCTTGTTTATGATGATTGGCCTGATGGTAACGGGCAAAAAAAGAAGTGAGACAGGCAAGCCGAACAATCAGGCGACGTTGGAAAATTCGACCATTGCCGGAAATTCCAGTGAAACCAACCGCACTAAGCATACGCCGCCGAACATAACAGATATATAAAATACATGCGCCAGCCTGTCAATTCAAATCGTAGATTTTCTTTGCTACATTCCATGCGCTCAGCGCCAATTGTGGATTTGCGTCTTTTATCATTTCAGCAGGAATACTTACCCTAACGGTTGTGGCTTCATTGGGTGATAATGAAAAATAATTGTCAGACCAGAAGCTGGGAAGTATTTCTTTACCATCAACAACGATTTGCGGATTAATAAAGAATGCAATTTTTTGGGTGGTATTTGTAAATTTAAATACATAAGAAGTAGCCGTTTCGCTGCTTTCTTTTTTTAAGATTTTAACACTCAAATCTGAAGCACTTAAATCTTTCAGATTCTTAAAATCATGATTCGGAGAAAACCAATAGGTATTATGAGAAACCACTTTTCCGGCTGTATTTTTCAGAACCAAAACAACAAATGAAATTCCTTGTTCCTTAGACAAAATTTCTGACAAAGAAATAGACGGTGCAATATCACTTGCGTTTACATTGATGGATTTCTCCTGGCTAAAAATTAATTTGCTTTGCAGATCAAATACTTTTATCACAGCGCTAAGGCTGCTTTGGCTTTTGTAAGAACGATTGACAACTGCCACAGTGGAATCATCGAGGTTTAATTGAATATGTACCGGCTCACAGGCCCTTTGCATAAAGTAATAGCCCGCATTGGGATTCAGGTACCAATCATACACCTGCCAGATAACACTCGGAAAGGCTGCATTTAATTTCCATAACATTACGCCGCCGGTTTCATTCAGTTTATGGCCCGCTGCTTCAAATATTCCGCGATAGCCGTTCGCGTTTACCAATTGCATTTTATCAGAAAAATCTTTAATGCTAACGGGCGCTCCATAGCGTGCTGCCATTGCGTCGTAATAAGTATCATAGTGCCCGTTGCCTACACAGGCATCATGGTATCCCCATGTATTGTTAAGGGGAAACGGTAGTGATGAATCCGGAACAAGGTTGTTTATAATTCGTGGTAATGTTTCGTAAGGCGGCTGTGAAGGAATTCCTGTCTCATCTTTAAAAAGCCAATCTTTTCCCTTGTTCACCAATTCATAATAATGCGCAGCGTCCTGCCATGAATAAGGGCCACCGCTGTAAACGCCCGAGGGCCCATCATCCGGCCACGATCCTTTCCAACCTTCTGGCAGTTTGGCAAATCCTGATGAGCTAGGTATGAAAGGTCGCGTTCCATCAAGCGAAGCAACACTTTCCCGCATCGCATCGTATAATTCCTTGCGGGCGTGGCCTTCATTTCCACCAGTCCATACCAGCAGGCTTGGATGATTTCTGATTCTATAAATAGTGCTTGCCATGTTATTGATAAACACATTTCCCTGCAAAGGCCAGTCTGGAGAGCCTTTAAACTCACCTTGCGTATCCCCGGTAATCCAGAAATCCTGCCATATCAACAAGCCATACCTGTCGGCGGCATCAAAAAACATATCCGGCGGTGCAACGCCTCCGCCCCATATCCGCACAAGATTAATATATGAATTTTTACACAAATGCAATTCGTAATCATACCTCGCTGAATCGCGGTTCAGCATCATATCCGGAACCCAGGCGCCGCCTGTAAGATGGACACGACGGCCATTCACATAAAAATCTCTCCTGGCCCATCCGTTTACCATTTCCACTTTTGAAGATACCGTCCGGATGCCAAAAACAACCGAGGTGTCGTCCGTGATTTTTTTGCCATCATCAAATTGCAACCTCATGCGATACAAATTCGCATAACCATGACCGTTAGGCCACCACACATGTGGATTATTAATAGTAAACTGTCTAAAATTACGCGATGACAAGCTGAAAACCCCGGAGCTGTTGCCTTTCACAGTTAACCTTTGATGCACAGTAAATGGTTTGCCCTCGAAATTTTCAGGACTAATCGTAATTTTTAAAGTGCCTGTTTGCGTAACAGGCGTAAAATTGTTTAAAGAAAGATTTAAAGAAATCTGCGCAACTGTTGTGTCAAATCCTGCAGGAAAAACTGTCTTAATCTGCGGGTTTTCAATCACTATATTACCTGAAGTGCGAAGATAAACTGGCTGCCATATTCCCATATTTCTGTCGCGAACCGCTGGCATCCAATCCCAGCCAACAGAGCAAAGCATGGTAACATTTTTGCCGATATCGCCTGTTGGGCCTCCATTTGCAAAAAAATCCCCGAGCGCTTTCAATTGAGGTGTTGCGGGCAGGCCGGGATAATCCAGCGGGTAAATTTTGACTGCAAGGCCATTTGGTTTTCCCGGCAAGATGGCCTTGCTTACATCTAAAGCATATTGCGCAAACATGCCCACCATCTGGCTGGAATCGGCAATGCGAATCCCATTTACCCAAACTTCGGCCCGGTAATTAATGCCTTTAAAAATTAATTGAAAATGCTTGCCCTGGTCGCCGGAAGGAACATCAAACGTGGTACGATACCAATATGGCTTTTTCCAGGGATTGGGTTCATTGGGGAGGAAACTGTATTGCGCCAGGTCGTATTCATGATTGAATGAGTCTGATGCATCCGGAATAAGCATGTTATTCATACCAATATATGGATTAGGATACACTTTATTTTTTACCAAACCGGTCAAAACCGTTGAGGGCACTTTTACCGGGAACCAATACAAATTGGATTGGTAGCCCGCGTCAGACAATTGTTTCCCATCTTCAGTAACAACTGCCGAAGACTGCATATCAAAGTCAGATAAGCATACTTGTTTTGCCGCAGGGCTTTGCGCACTTGCATTGCCAGCGATCAGGTAACAAAAAACAGAAAGTGAGAAACAAACAGATGGCTTTTTTTTCATCACGCATGTATTAGATTAGAAGAGGTTTTAAATGTAAGCATAGTTTTTTTGATTTTGCGCTGAGCTTCATTGATCGGCAATTTTCTGAAGATAGAAGATCAAAAAATGTACAACTCCTGCAAGCCAATTCATTTTTCAAACATGATCCGGCGTATAGAATTTCATCAAAATAAAAAAACAATTTTTTTATCCTTTTACTATTGACTCAAAAACTATTACAGTTAGGCAATCTGCCTGCCAGCAGATGGATAAATAAGGTAAATTTTTTTCACAATTCTGTTGCGTTTGTGCTTCGTGATTTTTTGCAAATACGCTTAACTTTGGCCAAATTATTTTGATGAGAAAAATTACGGTGATGCTTGCTGCGCTGGTTTTCTTCACTTTGGGTTTGATGGCGCAGGATTCGGCATTTGTTATCAATGGCCATCTTGAAAAAATCAGAAACGGAACCATTTTCCTGAATATCTATAAAAACAATGAAACGTTCAAAGATTCTGCGGTTATTAAAGATGGGAAATTCAGGTTCACCGGATTTATCACGTCTCCTTATTTTGCTTCGCTGACATTGCCTGAAAGGCACAGCGATTATTTTACTTTTTTTATTGAACCGGCTCAAATGCAGATTCTTGGCCGTGGCGATTCTCTGAAGCTTTTAACGGTAAAAGGCTCTGAAGTAAATTCAGATGACAAGCTTTTAAAGGAAAGAATGAAGCCGGTTGCCGAATGGGAGTCTAATAACAGTAAAATGTATGAAGAGGCCTATAAAGCTAGAAATCATAAAGTGATGGACAGCCTCGACCAGGTGGATTTACAAATACTGGCCGCAAAAAGAAAAGTAGTGAGTTCGTTTGTGAAAGAGTATCCAAAATCGGTACGTGGTGCGATGGCCATTCTTGAAAATTTTTCATATTATGCTGAGGCAGACGACGTAAGGCCTTTATACGAAGCGCTGGATCCTTCTATTCAAAATTCAGCCAAGGGTCAACAGATTAAAAAAATGGTGGACACTTATGAAAAAGTAGCCATAGGCAAGCCTGCTCCGGAGATAACTCAATTTACGCCTGACAGCAGCCAGCTCAGTCTTTCTTCCTTAAAGGGAAAATTTGTTTTAATTGATTTTTGGGCAAGCTGGTGTGGTCCCTGTCGCAGGGAAAATCCAAATGTAGTCGCCGCTTATAACCAATTTAAAGACAAAGCTTTTACCATCCTGGGTGTTTCTTACGACACCAAAAAGGACAGGTGGGAAAAAGCGATTGCCGATGACCACCTTGACTGGAACCAGGTTTCAGATCTGAAAGGCTGGAAAAATGCCACTTCAGACGAATATGGAATCAAGGCAATACCTTCAAATGTTTTAGTGGATAATAATGGAATTATTATCGCTAAAAATATTTTTGGCGACAGGCTTATCAGTAAATTAAAGGAAGTTTTGAACTGAGAATATTTTAAAACCCGGATAGCACGGCGATAACGGCGCTATTTCGTAAATTTTAACTTTAAAAACATTGGGTGAAACTGCTAAAAATCAATAAGTAATTTTGATTTTTTCAAATCGCCCTGATTTACGGCTATTCCGGTTTAAACTTTTCATCTCAAACCATTATCTTTGCGACCTTCTTAAAAAATTAAATCATTTATGAAACTGAAAGGTTTGGTGTGGTTTTTTGCCATTACGCTTATTCTCATATCCGTGTATCAACTTTCCTTTACGTGGGTGGTCAACAGCCATGAGAATAAAATGAAGGCGAAAGCCATACAATTTGTTACCCGGAGCCATCCGGGAATCAGCGGCGATGCAAAAGCTGAACTCGTTCAAAAGACTTTTCACCATTACCTCGACAGCACCAGGGACGATAAAATTTATCCTCTGCTTGGAACTACTTATCAGAAATCAAAGGAAAATGAACTAAGTCTGGGTCTTGACCTGCAGGGTGGTATGGCGGTAACGTTGAATGTGAGCCTTGATGGATTGCTAAAGTCATTAAGCAATAATCCAAAAGATCCCCGCCTGTTAGAGGCCCTTGCCATTGCCAACGCGCAAAAAACCAATAGTGACAAGGATTTTATTTTATTGTTTGCCAATGCATTCAAGGAAAAAAATCCTAACACCAATCTTGCCTCGATTTTTGCGGGCGCAGGAAAAACAATTAAGATTACAGACAGCGATCAATCCGTAATAGATCAATTGGAGGCAACTGCCAAAACCGCTATTAACCAAACTTACAAGGTGTTGCTAAAACGTATCGATCAGTTTGGGGTGGCTTCTCCCTCTATCAATCTTGATGCAAACAAGGGAATTATCAATGTGGAACTCGCCGGCGTTCAGGATGCGGAAAGAGTGAGGAGCCTGTTACAGGCGTCTGCTCACCTTCAATTCTGGGAAGTATACAATATTGGGGAAATAGGCAAAAATATTGATGACGCCGATAAGGCTCTTGCTGATTACCTGGCTGGAATTGGCGATACCACGCAGTCTGCATCAGAATTGGCAGCCGATTCGGCGAAGCTTCTTGCAAATGAGCATCCTCTCGGAAGCGTTGTTCATTTTATTCCTCCACAACAGGGCAGTGATGGCAGGCCGCAGTATTATTCTTCCATTGCCACCGTCGAAGCAAGAGACACCTCTCTTGCCAATAAATATCTTTCAATGGATGTGGTGAAAAATAATTTTCCACCAAACATAAAATTCCTCTATGGCCTTGAGCAGAAAAATGACAAAACCGGCCAGCGCTATTTTGAATTATATGCCATCAAAACCATTCCGGGCACAGATAGGGCCAGGCTGGAAGGGGAGGGGGTAGAAGACTCCCGTTCCGATTATGACGAACACGGGCGCCCGGCGATCAAAATGACGATGACCCCGACCGGAAGCCGCACCTGGGCAAAAATGACGGCCGATAATGTGAACAGGCCAATTGCCATTGTGCTGGATGATATCGTATATAGCGCACCCAATGTGAATGGCCCGATAGAAGGCGGTAATTCTGAAATCAGCGGAAACTTTACCGTTCAGCAGGCGCAGGACCTCGCCAGCATTTTAAGGATTGGTAAAATTGATGCCCCAGCTAAAATTGTACAGGAACAGATTGTAGGGCCCACTCTTGGTGAAGCTGCCGTTCATGGCGGTATGCTCGCTTTTGTAATTGCCTTTATTGTAATCTTCATTTTAATGTTGATTTACTACAACACAGCCGGCTGGATTGCCAACATTGCGCTGATATTAAACCTTCTTTTCACGGTAGGTATTTTGAGCGCTTTAGGCGCTACCTTAACGGCCGCCGGTATTGCCGGTTTGGTACTTACTATCGGTATGGCTGTGGATACCAACGTAATTATTTTCGAAAGAATAAAGGAAGAGCTTGCCCGGGGTAAAAGCCATCCGGTTGCAGTAAGGGACGGGTATGTACGTTCATATGCACCGGTAATTGACGCCCACGTTACCGTGTTTTTAACCGCGGCGATTCTGTTCTATTTTGGGTTAGGACCTGTTCTTGGATTTGCTACCACGCAAATGCTGGGTATTTCACTGTCATTATTCTGCGGCATTCTCATTTCAAGATTGGTGACAGATGTGTATATGAATAAAGAAAGGCATTTTAAATATTTTACCAGCTTTTCTAAAAAGATATTTCAACATGCCAGCTATAAGTTCATCGAATACCGCAAGGTAGCTTACATCATTTCAATCTTCGTTTTAATATTTGGAATCGGGTCCTTCTTCAACGGTTTTGAAAAAGGCGTTGAATTTAAAGGAGGAAGAAGCTATACGGTTCAGTTTGATCATAATGTAGATCGTTCAAACATTGAAAAGCCTCTGCATGAAGCGTTTGAGGGGGATTATCCTGTGATAAAAACCGTAGGCGATAACAAGCACCTTGAAATCACTACTTCTTATTTAAAAGGAGAAAATAACGCCGATAGTGCCGTGCAGGCAAGATTGTTCCAGGGGTTAAAATCACAACTTCCTTCAGATATCACCGAGGCGGAATTTGCCAAAAATTACATCCAGGCGCGGCAACTGGTGCAGCCGGTAATTTCAAAAGACCTGGAAAGGGGCGCGATAAAAGCGGTAATCTTTGCGATTATTGCCATCATCATTTACATCTTTCTTCGCTTCCGCGACTGGCGATATTCTGTTGGAACTATTATCTCCTTGCTTCATGACGTGTTTGTGGCACTGGCCGTGTTCTCTTTCTTCAAAAATATTGTGCCTTTCCCGTTACAAATTGACCAGCACTTTATCGCGGCAATTCTGACGGTGGTGGGCTTCTCGATGAACGATACGGTTATCGTGTTTGACAGGATTCGTGAAGACAGCCACAACATGCCGGGCGCTTCAAAGGAATCGATTATCAACCGCGCAATTAATGACACTTTAAGCAGAACCATTATGACTTCTGTAACTGTGTTTATCACATTGCTCGCCTTGTTTATATTCGGCGGTGAGGTTACGCGCGGATTCTCTTTTGCGATGCTGATAGGTGTAGTAACAGGAACTTACTCTTCTATTTTTGTTGCAGCGCCCATCCTCATTGAATTTGCAAAAGATAAACCTTTGGGAACAGCAAGAATTAAAACTGAAACTAAAAAGAAAGCGCCTAAAGCTAAATTGGTTCAGTCAAAATAATTTCAATTTCTTATTATCAAAAACCGGTAGTTTGCATTGCCGGTTTTTTTTATTTAAACCCAACACCATGAAGATTTCAAAATTCATTCTGACATTCTTTTTTATACTTTCCGGTTTGGTTTCCTTTTCACAAAAAAACAAAGAGAAAGTAAAATCCGGTAATCCCATTTTTCCTGGGTGGTATGCCGACCCGGAAGCGCATATTTACAATAGTACCTATTGGATTTATCCTACTTATTCGGATGATTACAAAGATGTTCCCTCTGGCAGAACGCCTCTTTCTGATTATCAAAAGAAAATTCAGAGCAACACGATTAGCGCCGGTTATAAAAGACAAACGTTTTTAGACGCATTTTCTTCAAAAGATTTGGTGCATTGGACAAAACATCCTCACATCCTTGATATAAAAGATGTAAAATGGGCAGCATACGCGGTTTGGGCTCCTTCCATCACTGAAAAAGATGGAAAATATTATTTGTTTTTTGGCGCCAATGACATTCAAAATGACCAACAGCCCGGCGGAATGGGCATTGCAGTTTCAGATAATCCCGGAGGCCCCTTTGTAGATTATTTAGGAAAGCCCTTAATAAATAAATTTTATAACGGCGCTCAGCCTATTGATCCCTATGTTTTTAAAGATTCCGATGGCCAATACTATTTGATTTATGGTGGCTGGAGGCATTGTAACATTGGCAAATTGAACAGCGATTTTACAGGGTTTTTTCCTTTTGAGGACGGAAAGCTATTTAAAGAAATTACGCCCGATAAATATGTGGAAGGCTCGTACATGTTTGTGCGCAACCACAAGTATTATTTTATGTGGTCTGAAGGTGGATGGACAGGCCCGGATTACAGCGTAGCTTACGCAGTGGGCGATTCTCCGTTTGGTCCGTTTAATAGAGTCGGAAAAATATTGCAACAAGACTCCACCGTTGCTACCGGCGCGGGCCACCATTCTGTGATCAATATTCCCGGAACCGACGATTGGTATATTGTTTATCACCGTCGTCCACTGGGAGAAACAGACGGAAACCATCGCGTGGTTTGCATCGACAGGATGTATTTTGATAAAGAAGGAAATATTCTTCCCGTTAAGATTACCAAATCAGGCGTTGACGAAAGGAAGCTGAAGCAGTAAGAATCCTCCAGGTCGAAAAATACCAGAAAGATGCTAAGTCACTAAGAAAGTCAAACCCTTGGTGTCTTTGTGGCAAATTGAACTCATTATTTTCAATTCAAGTCCGGCAGGTTTGCATCAAAATAAAAATAGCTAATATTTATCCATTTACTGTTTTGAAAAAATTAATTCCGTAGCGGTTTTGCATAAGGTTTTATCTTGCTTGATTAAATAATCTTCTACGATTTATTTTTGCCTCACCAATGAAGAAAATAATTTCGTTACTCGTTTTCGGGCTTATCACTACATCTCTCTTTGCCCAAATGCCCACCAATGGCCTCGATGTGCAGCATTATGGTTTTTACATTCGCCTTAATGACAGTAATAATATAGTGCGAGGCAAAGCAGTTATCACAACATCTTTTGTAAAGCCCGTGAATGCGGTAATTTTTGATTTCGTAAAAAAGAAAAGCGATGGCAAGGGGATGACAGTGAGCTCTGTAAGCAAAGATGGAATTGAATTGGGTTTTATGCAGGATACTGATCATCTGGTGATAAAAGACAAGGGTGTGCCTGGAAGTAAAAATATTTACACAATCGAATACCAGGGAATTCCTGCGGATGGATTAGTGATAAGCAATAACCGATACGGCGCGCGCACCTTTTTTGGCGACAACTGGCCAAATCGTGCTCACAACTGGATTCCGTGTAACGATCATCCTTCGGATAAAGCAACGGTTGATTTTTATGTCACGGCTCCCATCCATTACCAGGTAATTTCAAACGGAAAAAAGATTGAAGAAACCAATTTACCCAATCAACTTAGACTAACTCACTGGCGCGAAACAGCGCCTTTGCCTACAAAAGTTATGGTCATCGGAGTAGCGGAATTTGCGGTGAATAATTTTGCACAACTGGATTGTATACCTGTTTCCACATGGGTTTATCCAAATGACCGCGATAGCGGATTTGCTCAGTACTCAATTGCCGCCGGTATATTACAATGGTTTATCAATCATGTCGGTCCCTATCCGTTTGAAAAACTGGCAAACGTGCAATCCACTACTATTTTCGGAGGCATGGAAAACGCCGGCTGTATTTTTTATTTTGAGAAATCGATATACTCAAAAAGTCTTGAAAGCCTGATGGCGCATGAAATAGCGCATCAATGGTTTGGAGATTACATCACTGAAATCGATTGGCCGCATTTATGGCTTAGCGAAGGATTTGCTACTTACATGACCGATCTTTATCTCGAAGATAAATATGGCAAAGATTCATCGAAAAATTTATTGCGTACTCAAAGGGCTGAGGTGATTGCGTATTCGAAAGATCATTCCACACCGGTAGTAGATACTTCCGCCAGCCATCATTTGATGAATTTACTGAATGACAATAGTTATCAAAAAGGCGCCTGGGTGCTTCACATGTTAAGAAGAAAAACCGGAGATAGTTTATTCTGGAAAGCCATACGGCTTTATTATAAAACTTACGCCGCAGGCAACGCATCTACCGCGGATCTCAGAAAAACTTTTGAAGAAGTTAGTCATCAAGACCTTGGAACCTTCTTCAGGCAATGGTTGCATGAGCCGGGCCAGCCGAAATTGAAAATCAACTGGACTTATAACAAACTTCATAAAGAGGTGGAAGTAAGCATTACGCAAACGCAAAATAATTTATTTGATTTTCCTTTGGCAGTACGCTTTTCTGATGAGAAAAATACAGTTACCAAAACAATTGAAGTGAAAGGCAGGGTGACTCAAAAAAAAATTTCATTGAATTTCGAACCAACGCAGGTAATCGTTGATCCGGATGTGGATTTGCTTTTTGGCTTAGAGTAAATGAACGAATTATAATTTTTTTACTTTCCTGAAGCCGCTGGCGTTCAGACGGATTTGTAATTTTTATTTGTGCAAAAATTAATTTAAATCCTGAAAGAAAGCCCTATAAAAAAAGTTTTGGATGATATTTTTTTCAGGCTATAATATACTCCCGTATCAAAATTTACGTTTTTTCTGAGGTTATACACGAAACCTCCATTTAAAAAATATTCAAATGTTTTTATACCGTTGTTTCGTAAAGCCAATCCTTCAAAAAAGAAGTCTAAGTTTTTTGTAATCGGATGAGAGATCGTAGCTGAAATTAAATAGTCAATATGATAGTCGCTTTGCACTTCGCCATTTACCAAATCTGTTTCAATTTGGCCGCCGAAATCCCATCCGTTGGCAAACGAAGCAGCGAATGGAAAAATAATTCCGCCGGATACTTTTCCTGAAGGACCCACAGGCAAATTGATAAAAGGCAATAGGCTAAGCGCAGTTTTTCCGCTATCGTTGCCCCAAAGATTTTTCTTGATCCTTACTGACAAACCTCCAAAGTCGGATGTTGACGTGCGCCCGCTCGCAGTCTTTACCGCAGTAGTAGTAAACGTCTCCGCTGTCAACTGCAAATCAAGTGAATTGGTGATGCCTAATTTTATATTTGCCGCATTGTAAAAATTCCTGATAGTTTTTATTCCATCTGTTTTTATCTTTTCACTTTTAAACAAATGGGTTTCGTATTGAAGATGCCCTGCATCCAGGGTGATAGGGCTCTCCGTGGCATCTGGACGATCCGTTTCAAATCTCCGCATCTGATGGCGCGGGGTAGTGCTGAAAAGATGATAAGAATTTTTAGCCGTATCTTTTCCCGGTTGCGAAGAAGCGTTGTAACAACTGAAAAAGCTAAGAATAATAATACAATATTTCACAGGTTCGTTTTAATTTACTATCATCACCGGGATTTTGATTTTATGTCTCAAAGCATCTACGGTAGTGCCGAGGATGAGGTCTTTAAATCCACGATGACCATGGGCGCCCATCACCAGTAAATCGATATTTTCATTGATTATTATTTTTGACATTTCTACAGCAGGGGTTCCAAATCCAATTTGAGCTTGCGCATTATAATTCATTTGAGTTAGTCTCCGCTGGTATTTTTCAAGATTTTTTTTGTCGGATTCTGTTTCGTAATCGTGGGCGTTTTTCCCAAGATAGCGCGCTGCGGCGCTTTCCACCACATGAATAAAAGTATATGATGCGGATTTGCCTCCAATCATCAAAGCGTTTTGAATAATTTTTTCATCCTTTCCGGTAAAATCAATAGCTATACCAATATGATTATATTTAATGACTGCGCCTTCTGTAATTATTTCTGCAATTCCATGTGGTACCTGTTTCCGCTCCTTTACGATCCTTGAAATTCTTGACATTCTTAATATAAACGGATGCGCAAAAACGTAAATCAATAACAGCATACATGCAATTGCAATCGGAATCACAATGGAATAAATCATCACAGTATTTCCTGCAGCGTTTGTTATCCATGTTTGTATTTCCTGTATCACCAATTGGACATTCAGATAAACAATGGTGGAGGCGCTCAGCCACGCTAATATTTTCACCCAGGTTTTTATAGTAAATTCTTTCATTAATTTTCTGTCTGAGTTGAAATGTATCAGCGGAATAACGGCGAAGCCTAGTTGTAAACTCAAAACCACCTGGCTTAAAACAAGCAGATCGCCAAGCGCATCTGCGCCAAAATAAAGTATGGTAAATAACGCAGGAATTATTGCCAGAAGCCTTGTGATAAGCCTTCTGAGCCAGGGACGTATCCTGAGGTTTAAATGTCCTTCCATTACAATCTGGCCCGCCAATGTGCCCGTCACTGTTGAACTTTGGCCCGCTGCAATGAGTGCGATAGCGAAAAATGTAGGGGCGGTTTTACCAAATAATTGCTCAAGTAATACTGAGGCGTCCTGTATTTCAGCAATATGAAAATACCCGTTGACATAAAAAGCGGCCGCTGCCAAAACTAAAATCGCAGCATTTACGAAAAAAGCAAGGTTGAGTGCGATAATGGTATCCAATAAATTAAAGCGAATGGCTTTTCTCATTCCTGCAGAAGTATGCTCAAATTTCCGCGTTTGCACCAGCGATGAATGCAGATACAAATTATGAGGCATCACTGTGGCCCCGATGATTCCAATGGCAATGTACAAGGACTCTCCTTCCAGTTTGCCGGGAACAAATCCGCTTAATACATCAGTATAAACCGGCGACACGATAAACATCTCTATCAAAAATGAAATACCGATAATGGCCACCAGCGAAATAATAAAAGATTCCAGCACACGCATGCCTTTGTGCAGCAAAAGCAGTAGCAGCAAAGTGTCCAGCGCGGTAAGGCAAATACCCCATATTAACGGCAGACCGAATAAGAGGTTTAAACCGATCGCCATGCCCACTATTTCTGCGAGATCGCACGCGGCAATGGCTATTTCAGCAAGAATATACAGCGGAATATTGGCCCATCGCGGATAAGCATTTTTTGATGCCTGAGCCAGATCCATCCCTCTTACAATTCCTAACCTGGCGCTTAATGATTGCAAAAGAACCGCAATAAGGTTCGACATCAACAGCACCCAGATGAGCTTGTAACCAAATGCTGAGCCACCGGCGATATCTGTTGCCCAGTTGCCCGGATCCATATATCCCACGCTTACCAGGTAGGCCGGACCAATAAATGCTAATATGCCTCTCCATCCTTTTTTTTGTGTTGCTACCGTTGCGTGAACTTCATGCAGGGAATGCGAATCATTACTTTTCATACTTACAAAGCCTCTTTTAAACTTTTGTTTTCACATGTAAAATTCCTGTAGCAAAAGTATAAAGTTAGATGAATCTAATAAAATTTATTTTATTAACTAACTTTGTGTTTAGATAATTCATAATAATTGTTAGTTTTGCCTTATGAACTCATTGACGGAAGAAAATTATTTGAAAGCGCTGTTTAATATCGCCAATAAAGATGGCGAGGTCAATGTGGCTGATTTATCCAAAAGCCTTGATTTGAAGATGCCCACGGTGACGAGCATGGTACAAAAGCTGGCGAAAAAGAAGCTGGTTCATTATGAAAGTTATAAGCCGCTGCGCCTAACTGAAAAAGGAAAAAGAGAAGCGGGACTTATCATTCGCAAGCACCGGCTTACCGAAATGTTTCTGGTTAATAAGATGAAATTAGGCTGGGAGGATGTGCACGACATTGCTGAGCAAATCGAACACATCCAGTCTCCGGTTTTTTTTGAAAAGATGGATGAAATGCTGGGCTTCCCAAAATTAGACCCTCATGGTTCACCAATCCCTGACAGGGAAGGAAAAGTGATTTGGAAAAAATATAATAAGTTAAGTGATTGCAAAGCGGGCCAAACTGTAAAACTGGCGGCTGTTATCAATACCTCCACCGAATTTTTAAAATTTCTTACTGCCCGCGAAATGAGATTGGGATTGAAGATTAAAATAAAATCCATTGAGCCGTTTGACAAATCCATGATGATAAGCTATGCAAAAAAGCAATCCGAAACGTTGAGTAATGTGGTGTGTGAAAGATTGTTGGTCGAAACGGTTTCCTGATTGCATGCAATGCTTGCAGGACAGTTTAAATATTGATTTTTTTCTTTTTGGAAGCTTTTGCCTTGTCATTAAACGTTAGGCAAAGATCAACCCAAAACGCTAAATCCTTTTGGGATAAATAACCTGCGCTGTTCACATAACAATAACCTGCCAATTTCTTGCCTTTCATTATCATAGGTTCATAGCCCGGTTTCGCAGCTATTTCGTTTTCCAGGACCGGATCAAACCTGCACATCAGTTTTTCATGGCTGATATTAATACACATTTTATTGTTGACAATAAATGCCAATCCGCTGAACATTTTCTTTTCTTTAATAATTAAGTCGGTTGATTTTGCAAGATACTTTCTTACCCTTTCTGCCAAATTCGTGTTGTAGGCCATGGCTTTATTTTGTGAATGAGTAAAGCAATAAATAAGATTGTTTCCTGTTTTGTAAAATCGCTGCTGCTATGGATTGATATCCGCCCATGCAAGGCCATCGGGATTTTTGCCTACATCAACGTGATCAATCACCTTCAGAGCTTTTAAATCAACTACAGCGATGTAATTATCGGGCGAGCACGCTATGTATGCTTTTGAACCGTCCGGAGACACCATGATTCCTGCCGCGCCAGTTCCCACTTTTACCTGTGCAGTTTCTTTGCGACTTTTAGTATCATAAATAAATACACTTCCTGCCTGGAGGCTTGTGATGAGCACTCTTTTACCATCAGGTGTAAATTGTAGCCGGTTGGCACCTCCAATTTTGGCATCAATAGTTTCAACAACTTTTTTTGTTCCAGGATTAATAATATAAATTTTACCATTGTCGCTGGCAACGGCCCATAATTCCTTTCCTTCAGGCGACACACCAAATCCCTCAACGCCGTTTGATAAAGGAATAACAGTTTGCTCCCAATTTTCCCTTTGCCTTGAGGTTGTTTTTTCCAGAATACTCACTGTTCCTGACGAAACGTTTGTGGCATATATGTTATTCGCATTCTTGTCTACATAAATCATGTGAGTCCTGTCCTGGCCGGTGCCCATGCTCCATTCTACTTTGCCGCTTGAGGGATTATAACATCCTACCGCTTTGGAACCTTCGGCGGTAAACCATACCTTGCCATCTGTAAAAACCAATCCATGCGGACCGAACAATGGCCTTGTGTCAATTGTTTTCAACGGTTTCATTGAAATAAGATCAATGATATCCAATTCATGAAAACTGCCTCCACCATAACTCGAAACATAAGCCGTTTTTCCATCTGCAGCAGCGATCACTTCATGGGGGTCATTACCCACAGGGACACGCGCCAGCACGCGGTTACTGGCTGGATCGATAATAGCTAACGTATGATCTGATTTTGAAAGAGCCAGTAATCTCGGTTGTGCAGCGCAACCGGTTGAAGCAAAAAGGAGAATTAGAAAAAAATTTCTAAATAGCTTAGTCTGTATCGTGTTTCGATTTTTCATGATGAAAAGATTTGGGTGAGCGCTTTATAAAATTAAGGATTTTTAAATTTTTGGATTCTTTAAAAATCATTATTTGTTACCCGGATACCCATTCGCTGCTTAATACAGAATATACTTCAAGGTCCAGGAATTTTCCGTTTACCAGCTCGACTTCACGCAGGGTGCCTTCTTTTAGCATGCCTAATCTTTCAGGGACAGACCGGCTTCTTTGATTATCTGTCGCTGCCCTTATCTCTATCCTGTTCAGTCCCCAAGTTTGAAATGCATAGGTAATCAGGCTGCGGGTGGCTTTTGAAATAATCCCTTTGCCTTCCGCTTCTTTTATCAGCCAATAGCCAATGGAAGCATTCTTATTTTGAAAATTGATATTATGTATCCCGATTCTTCCTATTACTGATTTTTCTGAAACAATTAGAAAGCTAACTTCTTTTTTTTCTTCGGTTTGAGCCATGCTATTTTTTATATACTCTTTCACGTCAGTAATGCTTTTCATATTTTCAACCCAGGGCAAAAAACGTGACAGGTGTTCCCGGTTGGTGTTAATCGCCTGGAACATTGATTCAGCAAGATTTTCAGAAGTCAGTTCCAGGCTTATATTTTCAGTGATTTGTATAATCATGGCAATAGTTTAAGATACTCCATCTTTTACGGTAATAATTAGAAAATATTTTCAAATTGGCCAAGTGTTCTTATCAGGAAAAAATAATCGTCTTGTTTTTAAATACAAAAACTTTTTCGTTGCAGACCAATTCCAACGCATTCGTGAGTACATTTTTCTCGATGTCTCTTCCGGCACTGGCCATTTCTTTCGC
Source organism: Ginsengibacter sp. (assembly GCA_051954975.1). Taxonomy (GTDB): domain Bacteria; phylum Bacteroidota; class Bacteroidia; order Chitinophagales; family Chitinophagaceae; genus Ginsengibacter. The sequence continues at coordinate 258,476 of JBQCHE010000016.1, forward strand.
GTCCAGCGTATGATTCACGGGAATCACATTTTGAGCGATGATAGGCCCTTCATCCAGCAATTCATTTACAAAATGTGCGGTAGCGCCTATAATTTTCACACCGCGTTCATAAGCTTTCTGATAAGGATTGGCCCCGGCAAATGCGGGCAGAAAAGAATGGTGAATATTGATGATGCGGTTATTGTATGATTGTACAAACGCAGGAGAAAGTATGCGCATGTATTTTGCCAGTACAATAAAATCCGGGTTCAACTGATGAAGTAAGCTCAGGATTTCCTGATCATGCACTTCTCTTGACTTTTCTGAGTGGCTGATATAGAAATAGGGGATGTCAAATTTTGAAGTAAGCTCCTGCAGGTATTCGTAATTGCTGATAACCGCAAGGATATTAAAATTGCCTTCATCAAATTTATTTCTCAGCAACAGGTCGCTGAGGCAATGATATTCTTTGGTAGCAAGGATTACAATATTTTTCTTTGTATTGGCCGTAAGCCTTACTTCGGCTTCTTTTGGAAGCACACCTTTCACTTCCGATAGAAAAACAGCTTCATTCACCACACCGGAAAATTCAGTGCGCATAAAAAACTGGTTGAATTTCCTTTCAACAAATTCTCCGTTGCTAACAATATTGAGCTTATGCTCATAAACCACATTGGAAACTCTGAAAATTAATCCGCTCTCATCGGGGCAGTTCACTAATAAAATATGCGTATCGGCCTGGCTCATGTTTGCGAAATTAATAGGATTCGTGGAAATAGGCATCCCAAATAATTGCACAATTCTTTTACGAAAGAAGTGTTCTAAATTTTTAAAGTCAAAAAAAGACTCGTAAATTATACGAGCCGGAAAATTGTAGTAAACAAACAAAAATGAAAAGCTTTTCTACAAACTATTTTTTACGGGTTAATCATCACATGCGACCGATAGGTTCCCGGGTCCATAATCCACGGCATGCCGGGCGCAGACGGTTTTGTAGGCAACCCCGTTGATTCGGCCGTAGCGAACGGGATATAAATTACATAGCGCAGGTATCCGTTTTTTACTTCGCCTGTAGTTCGGTTTACGTCTTTTGAAGAAGCAGAATATACATACAACGTAGAAGGGCCGTCGGGCATTTTTAACTTTCCTTCTTTAACTTCTTTGGCCCGATCATCAAATAAGTCTTTTCCTTTTACGCCTTCCTTTCTCAGCGCGCGGCCACTTGCCATCAGCGGTTCAAGATCCTTTTTGTAACACGCCACCGAGAAGCCGGTATCGCTGGGTTTATTGGCAAGGCAAATCATGTCATTCGTTCCTTTTCTTAAGATAACAAGCTCCTGGTTCGCATCATAGCCAAGCACAGTTGCACTATCTCTCATTTCAGGTGGTGCAGCCAATGTTGCAAGCTTAATTTGAATGGCGGCGTTAGGCGCATCCGGCTTATAAGATAAGTTTTCTGTTGGAGTGGCTGGCGAAGGCATCTCGTGATTTGAGTGATTCATGGCTGAATCATGTGTTGCCTGTACGGAGGATTGATTTTGGGAATTACAACCCCAAAAAATTAATGCACTGGCTAAGGAAAATAAAATGAGTTTCATGTTGAATTGATTTACCGGATAAATAATAAAAAGTCAATCCATAATACATTTAAAGATAGTAAGTTTATTCCATTGCTTTTTCAGGAAAATTCCGGTTTTTTTTGTAGCAATCTTACTCCTTGCTGTAATTTAATTTACCATTCATAATCTTTGCCGGCGCGGTATAGGGATGCTCTGTACTTTTTCCAACACCCATTATGTGCAAAACTGTCCAGCCTTCGTTCTTCAAATAGTCTGATACCAACGACCGGTGGCACCGCCACCAAACCGCTTCAGCGCACATGTAGGCAACGCGTTTTGTTGAAGCAATTTGTTCCAGTTCATGAATTGCTTTTTTGAAACTTTCTGTTTCCATGTAATCTGCATAACCCCTGAATGCAGCCACGCGCCATCCTGTATTGCATGAATCCGGATTTACTTTTCTCCGTCCCCCAAGATTTTTTAAATGGATGTATTCTATATTATTTTCAGCCAGCGATGCCGGCAGGTTCTCTTTATTGAAATGAGGAAATTTCCTGGATCCCGGAAAGCTTCTGATATCGGCCAGCAACTCTATATTGAACGATTTCAGCATTGCTATAAATTCTTCAAGCATATGAGTAGAGTGTCCGATTGTATAAATTATTTTTTGTTTCATTATGAAGCTATTTCTGCCTTACGATATTTCACTTTCCAATAATAATGCCTGCTTCCGGATAATTTTCATGCCGTGTTTTAATCGTGTTCTTTGTTTGATTTATCTGGTTTTATATAAAGTCAACTTAAAGATTCAAATGTGGCAGTAAATAAATAAATAACTTTTTTTTTATTTTAAATAGTTGAACTGTGCTGACGTTTGATAGAATGTATGGACATGGATTTATTTGGCAATCAATCCCTGCTTAAATAAAAACCTCTGCTCCTGGTTAAGAGCAGAGGTTGATTAAAAAGAAGACTTATAATTTAAAAGTGTTCACCTCTTCCATTGTAAGCTTCAACGCTTTTGCAACACCCTCACCATAAGCAGGGTCTGCTTTGGAGCAATTTCTTATGTGCCGCACCTGGATAAACTTTTGGGCATGTCCCAATTCGGCCGCCGTATTTTTAAACAATAATTCCTTTTTTTCATCTGTCATCAGGCGGAAAAGATCGCCGGGCTGAGAAAAATAATCATCATCATCATCGCGGTAATCCCATGCGCCAGCATCGCCGTGAAGCGACAGTGGCGGTTCTTTATATTTCGGTTGCTCCTGCCATTCGTTAAAGCTGTTGGGTTCATAATGTTTGGTGGCGCCATAGTTGCCATCAACCCGCATTGAGCCATCACGATGGAAACTGTGATAAGGACATTTTGGGCTGTTGACCGGTATCTGCGCGCTGTTCACCCCAAGCCGGTATCGCTGCGCATCGCCATAAGAGAACAATCTTCCTTGCAACATCCTGTCAGGAGAAAAGCCAATTCCCGGAACAATATGAGCGGGATTGAAAGCAGCCTGCTCTACATCTGCAAAATAATTTTCGGGATTACGGTTTAGCTCGAATTCGCCAACCGGTATCAATGGATAATCACCGTGCTTCCATACTTTGGTTAGGTCGAAGGGATTTTGAGGATGATTGTTTGCCTGTTCTTCCGTCATTATTTGCACAAACATTTTCCATTTTGGAAAATTACCTTTTTCAATATTTTGGAAAAGATCTCTTTGATGAGATTCCCTGTCGGTGCCGATAATTTTCACTGCTTCTTCATTGGTTAAGTTTTCAATTCCCTGTTGTGTTTTGAAAGTAAATTTTACCCAGTGCCTTTCATTGTTTGAATTGATAAAGCTAAAAGTATGGCTGCCAAATCCGTGCATGTGGCGGTAAGATTTGGGAATGCCCCTGTCGCTCATTACAATGGTAACCTGGTGTAGCGCTTCCGGTAAAAGTGTCCAGAAATCCCAGTTGTTGTCAGCGCTTCTAAGATTGGTTTTAGGGTCTCTCTTCACTGCGTGGTTCAGGTCGGGAAATTTCAACGGATCACGGAAGAAGAAAACCGGAGTATTGTTGCCTACCAAATCCCAGTTGCCTTGTTGGGTATAAAATTTCATGGCAAAACCTCTTATGTCCCGCTCTGCATCCGCTGCGCCGCGTTCACCGGCAACAGTGGAGAATCTTACGAACATTTCCGTTTTCTTTCCAATTTCAGAAAAAATATCCGCCATCGTGTATCTCGTTATATCATGGGTTACAGTGAAAGTGCCAAAAGCGCCTGAGCCCTTGGCGTGCATCCGTCTTTCAGGAATGACTTCACGGTCGAAGTGCGCCATCTTTTCCAAAAACCAAAAATCCTGTAACAATGCAGGCCCGCGAACTCCTGCAGTCTGAATGTTTTGATTATCCGGGACAGGCGTACCGGTGCGGGTGGTCAGCTTTTTGCCTGTTTCGTTTTCCTGGTTCATTGCTGTTTTTTTTAATGAAAAATAGTACTCAAATGTAACTGATTTATTGAGCAATGAAATTTGTAATTCGTTACTATAAAGTGAAATAAAAAAACAGCATATTTATCTGTTTACTGCCCCGTATTCTCATTTCAGCTACTTCTTTTTATACTGAAAAAACACTTACGCCCAACGCGTCCAACTAACCCTTTTAAAAAAACTATGGTGGCTACAAAGAGATAATTTTTAATTTTGACGATTGCCATCTTAAAAAAATAAAAAACAATTTTCCATGAAAAAAATAGTTACCCTTATTACCTTACTAATTTGCATGTCACAGTTATCTGCCCAATCGCAGGAACCGCCTGAGTTTTGGGAGAATGAAAATCTTAATGAATATAACAGGGAGCCCATACACGCAACTTACTTTGCTTATGAAAATAAAGATCTCGCTCTTAAAGGTGACAGGGTAGCTTCAAAAGATTTTTTGTCATTAAATGGGAACTGGAAATTTAAATGGGTGGATAAGCCTGCTGACAAGCCTTTGGGTTTTTGGAAAACAGATTACAATGACAGCCATTGGGTTAATTTTCCAGTGCCGGCTACCTGGGAAGTAAACGGCTATGGCATTCCGATTTATACTAACATTCGCTACGATTTTGATTATTTGATAAAACCAAATCCTCCTCATGTGCCGCATCAATACAATCCTGTAGGCTCTTATCGAAAGGAAATAATGGTGGATAAGAATTGGGATGGGAAAGATATTTATATCCAGTTTGGTGCCGTACGGTCTTGTTTTTATTTATGGATAAACGGCCAGTGGGCGGGCTATAGCGAAGACAGCAAGCTTCCGGCAGAATTTAATATCACCAAATACCTGAAGCCAGGCCAAAAGAATTTAATCGCTTTCCAGGTAATTCGCTGGAGCGACGGAACGTACATGGAAGACCAGGATATGTGGCGGCTTGCGGGTGTTGACCGTGATGTGTTTATGTACGCGCGTAATAAGGTTCATATACGTGACTTGCAAATCATTCCTGATCTCGATAATAATTATGCAAACGGACAATTGAATATCAGTATTGATTTTTTAAACAATAGTGATGCGGAATTAAAAAATTATAAAGCCACTTTTGATTTACTGGATGCAAATGGAAAGACAGTTAAAAGCAGTTCGGTTTCCCTTAAAGATTCGAACAAGTTTAAAAATGTAGTTATCAATTTAAAGAGCCCCAATAAGTGGACTGCCGAAACCCCTTACCAATACACTGTTTTGACGACTTTAAAAGATAAAAGCGGAAATGTGGTTGAAGTGATTCCGCAAAAAACGGGATTTAGAAAAGTGGAAATTAAAAACGGGGTATTGTATGTAAACGGTAAAGCGATTTTAATAAAAGGCGTAAACCGCCATGAAATGGATCCGATTACCGGCCAGGTGATTAGTAAAGAAAGAATGGAGCAGGATGTAAGAATCATGAAAGAAAACAACATCAATGCGGTTCGTACTTCGCATTATCCTAACGATCCCTACTGGTATCAGTTGTGCGATAAATATGGCTTGTATGTAGTGGACGAAGCCAATTTAGAAACTCACGGAATGGGCTTTGGCGCTAGCTCTCTGTCTAAAAATCCCGATTGGTTTTTGCAGCATTTTCAACGCGATTCAAGAGCCGTTGAGCGGGATAAAAATCATGTAAGCGTTATCGTTTGGTCGATGGGAAATGAAGCGGGCATGGGCGTTAATTTTGAAAAATGTTATGAATGGATCAAGCATCGCGACCCATCACGTCCTGTAGAATATGAGCCGGCGAGCGCCACTGATTTTTCTGATATTTATTGCCCGATGTATCCTTCGCCGGATAACATGGTGCATCATGTAAAATATGACAGCGCTCATAATAACAAACCTTTCATCCTCGTGGAATATGCTCACGCCATGGGAAACACAGATGGAAATTTTAATGATTACTGGGATACGATTAGGAAATATTATCCAAAAATGCAGGGCGGATATATTTGGGATTTCGTTGACCAGGGCTTTCAAAAAGTGACGGACAGGGGCGATACCATCTGGGCTTATGGCGGCGATTACGGCGTGGATATGCCGAGCGATTTTAACTTTAATTGTAACGGCCTTGTGGCGCCCGATCGCACGTTACATCCGCACATGCTGGAAGTAAAAAAAGAATATCAAAATATTTTTACGTTTCCTGTAGATGTGATGGTTGGAAAAATAAAAGTGTATAATGAAAATTTCTTTAAAAATTTGGACGATGTATATATGGATTGGCAGCTTGTGGCCGATGGCAAAGTAATACAAAAAGGAAAGGTAGATAAACTGAATGTATTGCCCGGAGATACCGCCGTTATTGACTTACATTATAAATTGCCGCGCATGGGCTATAAAGAAATTTTCCTCAACGTTTATTATAAAAATAAAAAAACGGAAGGTATTGTTCCTGCCGATTGGGAAGTTGCCAAAGACCAATTGGTTCTTTACAGCCATATAAATGAAAATAAAACCAGTGTGCCTAATTCAAGCGATTTACGTATACGTTTTACCGATAGCGCGCTTAATTTCAGCAACAGCAATGTAAGATTTGCATTCAACAGAAATGATGGCCTTTTGCACGATTATGTGGTGGGCGGTAAAAATTTTATTAAAGAGGGTTACAGCCTTAAGCCAAATTTCTGGCGTCCGCCAACTGATAATGATTTTGGGGCAAATCTTCAAAAGATATTGATCAACTGGAAAAGAGCTTCACACAATTTTGTGTTGATTGGGTTTGATATTGATTCTTCCAATCCCCGGAATACTAAGCTGAACACGCATTATTCATTGCCGGATGTATATGCTTATCTTGATATGAACTATCAACTGAATGGCGAAGGCATCATAAAAGTAACGGAATCTATGCGTGCAGATTCTTCTCAAAAAGAACCGATGATGTTTAAATTCGGAATGCAGATGATGTTGCCGAAAGAATATAGCCAGATGGAATGGTATGGCCGTGGCCCTTCGGAAAATTATTGGGATAGAAAAGACGCGGCTTTTGTTGGCGTGTACAATCAGTCGGTTGACAAGCAATTTCATCCTTACGTACGGCCCCAGGAAACTGGAAATAAAACCGATGTGCGCTGGGTGAAATTAACTGATAATGCAGGCCGTGGTTTACTGATACAAGGCGACACTGTTTTGAATATTTCTGCGCGACATTTTTTGGATGAAGACCTGGACGAAGGTTTGGAAAAACAAAATCATCATTCAGGTGAATTGAAGCAAAGAGATTTTACTACATTGAGCATCGACCTGGAACAAACAGGCGTCGGCGGAATTAATTCATGGGGCACATGGCCGTTGAAACAATACCGTTTGGAGTATAAAGATTATAGTTATTCTTTTATGATTATCCCTGTTAAATAGCGGTCAGCACCGCAGGTCAGACCGCGGGTATAATCCGCGGTCTGACGCTAAGGCGTACCGACCGCTACGTCACAGCAGTAAACGAATAAATAAATTGATTTTTTATTTTCTATTTGATTTAATCTCAAATGCTCATGAGACTACATTTTATAAAACCGTTGTTGATACAGGCAGCAGTTTTATTTTTAATTTCATTTTGCAGTTCTTCCTGTAGCCAAAAAGAAACCTACAACACCTGGCAGGTGTATGGCGGCAACAAAGAAAACAATCACTATTCTTCATTAAAAGAAATTGATACCAGCAATGTAGCTCAATTGCAGGTGGCGTGGACGTTTCACACCAATGATGCCGACTCAATGACGCAAATACAGGTGAATTCTATTGTCGTCGATTCTTTTTTGTATGGCGTTACTCCTAAATTAAAATTGTTTGCTTTAGATGCCGCCACTGGAAAACAGAAATGGATTTTTGATCCATTGACGGATTCTTCCGGTAAAACAATGGAAGGGTCTTTCGGGATGAATGTTTGCCGCGGAGTAACTTATTACACCGATGGAAAATCAGGCAAAAGAATTTTTTATTCTGCAGGTGGAAACCTGTATTGCATCAATGCCACGACAGGCCTTCCTGAAAAATCTTTTGGCGACAATGGCAAAATTGATTTGCACAATGACTTAGGCAGGGACGCTTCAAAATTATATGTGGCCACCACTTCACCGGGAATTATTTATAAAGACATCATCATCATTGGCGCGCGTGTTTCTGAAGAAGCTGCGGCAGCGCCGGGTTATATCAGGGCGTACGATGTTCATTCAGGAAACCTTCGCTGGATCTTTCATACCATTCCACAGCCAGGGGAATTTGGATACGATACATGGGATAACAAAGAAGCGTGGAAACATATTGGTGGCGTCAATACGTGGGCGGGTTTCAGCCTGGATGAAAAGCGGGGAATTTTATTTGCGCCAACCGGCTCAGCTTCTTATGACTTTTACGGTGGAAAAAGAACTGGCGATAATTTGTTTGCCAATTGTGTGCTTGCGCTGGATGCCGCGACGGGCAAAAGGATCTGGCATTTTCAGACCGTGCATCATGATGTGTGGGATCGCGATCTTCCGTCAGCGCCCATTTTAATCAATATAAAAAAAGATGGAAAGAACATTGATGCCATTGCGCAAATCACTAAAAGTGGTTTTATTTTTTTACTGGACAGGGAGACCGGTAAACCTGTTTATCCTGTGAATGAAGTTGTGGTTCCTACGGAAAGTGAACTGGCGGGAGAAAAATTATCACCAACACAACCCATTCCCACTTTTCCCAAACCCTTTGCACGGCAAGCTCCCATAACAGAAAATGATTTAAACAATATTGTTTCGGATTCTTCTTACCAGGATATTAAAAAAAAATTAGCAGGGTATAAAACAGGAAATATTTTCACGCCTCCTTCAAAAGAAGGCACTATCATTTTTCCCGGCTTCGATGGAGGAGGAGAATGGGGCGGCGCAGCTTATGACCCCACGACTTCCGTAATTTATGTGAACGCAAGCGAAATGCCTTGGATACTGACAATGGTGGATGTAAAAGAAAAAAAGACCGCTACGGAGAGCAATCTTGAAGCCGGCAGGCGTTTGTATCATTCCACCTGCATGACCTGTCATGGAACACAGCGGCAGGGAAGCGGAAATTATCCTTCGCTGATTGGCGTAAATAAAAAATACAACGCGCAGCAATTTGCATCGCTCATTTCTTCGGGTCGCAGGATGATGCCTGCTTTCAATCAATTGTCTTCTTCAGAAATCAATGCACTCGCTTCGTTTATTTTGGATGATAAAAAAACACAGCACGAGATTTTTATTGCGCCTGAAAAGAAAAAAGATCCGTGGACAGATCTTCCTTACACTTCAACAGGATATAATAAATTCCTTACCAAAGAAGGATATCCTGCGATAAAGCCGCCATGGGGAACTTTGAATGCGATTAATCTTAACACCGGCGAGTTTTTATGGAAAGATACGTTGGGCGATTATCCGGAATTAAAAGCAAAAGGCATTCATTCCGGCACGGAAAGTTATGGCGGTGCGGTGGTAACGGCCGGAGGGCTCGTTTTCATTGCGGCAACCAGCGACGCAAAGATTCGCGCATTTAATAAAAGAACCGGAAAGCTCTTGTGGGAAGCGGATTTGCCGGCTGCAGGTTTTGCCACTCCTTCAGTGTATGAAGTGAACGGGAAAGAATTTCTGGTGATTGCCTGTGGTGGTGGCAAATTAGAAAAGCCAACGGGCGATGCTTATGTGGCTTTTGCTTTACCCGACTAACGGTTATGGTTAAACGAATTTTAGACATCACACCGGGAAAGTAACAAAGAGCTTGATTTTATAACGATAGTGCCTACACGAAAGGAATTTATAATAAATTACATGATGATTTATATATTTTTATTTAACCAGTAAATTTTTTTTGATGAGAAAAGCATTTTTCTTTCTGCCAGTTTTGTTATTTTTTTTCATTTCCAAAACCGATGCCTATTTGCGGTTGCCGGATATTTTTTCAGATAACATGGTGCTACAACAACAAACTACCATTCAATTTCACGGCTGGGCAAATCCGGGCCAAAAAATAAGTGTGATAGCAGGATGGAATAACGATACCCTTAAAGCTGTCACCATTTCCAATGCTTCCTGGACGGTGAATTTGCAAACTCCAACAGCGGGTGGCCCTTACCAAATTACGGTTATAGGCGATACTACTCTCACGATTCAAAATGTTTTAGTTGGAGATAATTGGGTATGCAGTGGCCAGTCAAATATGGAATTCAGCGCCGACTGGCATAAGGATTACTATAAAAAAGAGGTGGAGAATGCCAATCACCCCGCTATTCGATTTTTTCACATTCAAAAAATTACGGCTCCATATCCTCAACAGGAAGTACGTGGCCGCTGGGAAGTTTGTTCACCCGCTACGATGCATTCTTTCAGCGCAGCCGCCTATTTTTTTGGAAGAACGATTAATGAAAGTATTCATGAGCCTGTCGGCTTAATAGAATCCTGTTGGGGCGGCACGCCTGTAGAAGCATGGACGCCAATTGATGTTTTTAATAACAATCAAAAGCTGGCGATTTCTGCGGCAATACTGACGCCAGGTGGAGGTTGGCCTGTAATACCTTCTGTGGCGTTTAATGCGATGATTGCACCTATAACAAACTTTGCAATAAAAGGAGCTATTTGGTACCAGGGCGAAACGAATACGGCTAATCCTGATACCTATTCTGAAACTTTTAGCGACATGATCTATGCCTGGCGCGGATTATGGAAGAACGATTTTCCTTTTTATTTTGTGCAGATAGCGCCTTTCAAATATGGCGCCGGAAATAAAGGCGCGCTGGTAAGAGAGCAGCAGCTAATGACTTATAGAAATGTGCCCAATACCGGTATGGTGGTGGTATCTGACATAACAGGCGATACGAATGATATTCATCCCGTTAATAAGATTGATGTGGGCAAAAGGCTGGCCGGATGGGCACTTGCCAACACCTACGGAAAGGAAAATTTCGTTTACTCGGGACCGCTATACCGTTCGCTGGAAGTAAAAGGCAATAAGGCAATTGTTCATTTTGATTTTGCAAAAGATGGATTGATAAAAAAAGGAAATGCATTAACAGATTTTATGATTGCCGGTGACGATAAAAAGTTTTATCCTGCAACAGCCACCATCCAGGACAGTGAAGTGATTGTTTCAAGCCCATCTGTACAGAATCCGAAGGCGGTAAGAATGGGTTTTACCAATACTGCAATTCCAAATCTTTTTAATAAAGCCGGGCTTCCTGCCTCTCCTTTTAGAACTGATGATTGGGAAGTGAAATAATACTTCGTTACTGATCAAGGCTTTTTCACTATTGTCTAAAGAGAAAAAATCTTGCGTAAATTTGTAGCCGGTTTGCAATATATTATTATAAATATAAAAGATGAATTATGAGCCAGGATTGGAACCCTTACGACGACAAAGATGATGAACCGCTTGAGCGGCCTGCAAAAGACTGGAATTTTGATTTCCGTAATCAAAGTTATTATCTCGGCGAAATCAACGAGTCGGGCGATAACGATCCGAATATGCGTTATTATACAGATGGCGTAACAGGAAGATATTATCGCAAGGGAGAAGTGGTTCCTAATGCCAATCCGCCGCAACTTCCAAAAGAGCCTTTTAAGAACAACGCCCACGAAGGAAGAAGGAAAAGAAATTTTAGCTTTCAATTGCCTGAATTTCTGAAAAAGAAAAAATAAATTGTGGTTAAACGAAATTGCAAACCGGGAATTCAATTTTGAATTCCCGGTTTTGTAGTGAACGAATAAATTTGATTGATTTGTATCTTGGTTGAATCAATTTTGGTGCATTTATCAATTTACCCCGCGTGACGAATAAAATCGCAAAATATAATTCCTATTACTTGTTGGCTCACTATTCTTTTTTATCAATCCGGTCAATACAATTCATCAACGCACGAAGTACATGGTAGGTTCCTTTCCATATGTGCGCTTTTAGTGCAGTCTTGCGTTGCGGCTCATTATCCAGGCCTTCTTCATACCAGTCGCCATGTTCGTGATCAATTAAGTATGTTTGAACATACTGCCATTCCTTAAAAAACTTTTGTAAGTAGTTCATAGGATCATTTGGGTACATATAAGAAAACATAAGCAAAGTATTCAACGCTTCGGCTTGCGCCCACCAATTTTTGCTCTTATAAGTGATTGTCAATCCCGGCTTGTTGTTGAAATAATATCCTTCATCATAAAAGCCGCCCAGCGAATCATCCCAACCGTTACGTAAGGCGTGATCGACCATTTTCTTTCCAATGGCTGCTGTTTTTGTGTCGTGCATATTGCCTAAGGCTTCTGTAGCTTCTTTCATTAAATAAGCCGTCTCCACATCATGGCCAAAAGAAACATGGTCTATGTAGTGATTTTTTTTGATGACGGCATCAGAAGAGTCGCGGTAGGAGATGGGCTTCCAATCGTAAGCGAAATATAGTTGAAGGTAACCCTGCGGCGTAACAATTGTATCGCGAATCAAATGAAGCACTTCCTGCAACCTTTCCTTAACCAAAGGATCTTTCCAGACTTTATACAATTCAGTGAGCGCTTCCAGAATATGAATCGAGCTGTTTTGATCTTTATAGCCAATGTCAGATGTGGACGGTATTTCAGCGGTACGTATTACCCGTGAACCATCCCTGTTGAGGTGTTGATAATATCCTTTATAAACAGGATCATGGCTATATTTTTCGAGCCATAGAAAGGTTTTTTTTGCGAGGTTCAAAGCAGCAGTATCTCCGGAACATTCATAATAAGCGGACAAGCCGTAGATGGCAAATGCATTTCCATAGGCTTCTTTATAAATGCTTTTCGGCGTACCATCTCTTGCCACCAGGTTATAAAATCCGCCGTATTTTTTATCCCACATTTTATCGCGCAGAAAATAAAATCCATGGCGCGACATGGAAATATAGGAGGTGTCATGATAAAACATAGCGGCCTTAGCGGTTGACCAGGTGTGGCGTGCCTGGGTTACAATCATTTTATCCTGCGTGCCCACTGGTTTTATGTCGTAAGAAAATGAGCTGAGGTATCCGCCATAAAGTGTGTCAATGTTCCGCGGGTAATATTTATCGATTAAACCTTGTTTGGCAGCATACCGCATCTGCGATTCGATGGTATCGAGGTTGGTGGTTTGGGCAAATGAAGAAGCCGAAATAAAGGTTATTAGGATTAATAATTTTAATTTCATATAAACGCTTTTAAAATGAGTATCAAAAATCTTATTTCTTACCAACATCAGTAAACGAATAAATTTTAGCATTTTTTATTCTGAAAAACCAAACCTTAGTAGAAACGAACATTCGGACTAACCTACCTTAGCTTATAAAAATATTATGTAGAATAAGGTAATAAAGTTACTTCTGACTCTCTTATTTTTTCTGCTAAGGTTTAATAAGAGCCGGTAAGCAATGGCGGTCTGAATCATTTCATGAACAATCGTTCACGCCGCAGAAGAAAGCGTCCCGACCTTATAAAAATCCTACCATCCTCTAATCCTATAAATCTTAGTTCAGACAACAATCACTTCGCATCCAATATCTTATTCGCTCCCAGCACCAAAAATAAATAATCCGTTGTTCCACCTCCTAACACATATTCTCCCTGTTGCCACAAATACGGAAATGCCAGCAGCTCAAGAAAGTCAGGACGAATCAATGCCGTACCCGAAGCAATACCACCGGGAATATAATACCAGTCCGCACGATTAAAACCATATGCCGGAATCATAGAATGCGCACCAACCCCCGATGCAAATGACGCTGTATTAGAACCCGGATGACAACCTAATATAAAATTTAATGCGGCTAACATGTATTCATCAGTAACAATCTTTGGAAAAGCAGCGTGCAAAAAATATTGCTTGTAACCAAAATGCTGAATGTCCCAACCGGCGCCCCAGATGTTGGGTTTGTAAGGCACCTGGTAAGGCGTTTGTTTTGCCTGTAATTGAATGGTATCAAACAAGATTTTTACCGCATCGGTAATCGTGTTGGTAAAAGGTGCATCATTAATCATCGGCAAAACGCGGCCAACTACCCAACCATAATTATTAATCTGTTTGGCAATCGCGTCTTTATTCGCCACTAAAAAATCAGCATACTTTTTATCTTTTGTGGTGATGTATAATTCTGTTGCCAGTTCAACCCTGTCGCCGGGGCGCTTGTCTTCCGTGTTGTTCCAAACCTGCTCTGCAATGGTTAAACAATCATTGGCAAGCGTATCATTAAAACCGCGCATCACACGATTAGCAGCAGCCAAAGCACCAGCCACTTCAAGGCTTCTGCGCGGATTATCTTCTGTAAACACCCAACGGTCATCAGGAGAATCGGGCAAACCAACAGCAGGCGTATCCACAGTTGACTTCACGTCATTATAAAATTTATTGTCTGTGATATTCGCCGGGTCGCCGAGCGTGGTGTATTGGCGCATCGTTGGTTCAATGATACCGCGATAAAATCTTCCCAAACTTTTGTAGCCACCAACGATAGATAACAAACCATGTTCTATTTGCTGCAACACATCCGGCTTGCCATCGGGCTGTTGTATTTCTACCACATGCGTTTGCTGGTTGATGCTGGTGTTATCATATTTTACATCAAACGTTTCATAAGCTAACGTTAACCCATACACGGTTTCTGCCTGTGATTCCACGCGTAAATCAAAATCGCCTGCATCATGCCACCCGCCTACATTTAAGCCGGGAACCGTTTCGCCACTTTTGTAACTTGTAAGAGTTGAAGGCCCTTGAATATATCCATCAAAATGATTGGAATCTATTGGCGCCATCCGCGCATCATCCATGTGGCACCAGCCATGCCATACTTTGTATTTATCATTCACGCGCATGTGACACATCTGCGCAGGCAAAAAATATTCAAGCGTGGGCTGCCAAACATTTTCCGCATACACACTATCGCCAATCTGGAAAACATTCGTGGTGTCATTTCCATATTTCACCACATACATGCCCGGCCTTTTTATTTTGGAAAAGTCAAACTGCAAATAATGATACCGCAGGAAATTGCCCCAGTCTTTCGGCGCCGATTGCAACACATTTTCAAAGCCGCCGTTTTCATTCACGCGCAATAAAGTGGCATTCATTTTTCTTTTATCTTTTGCATCCAATTCTATCACGGCAATTTTTTGTTGCGCAGGATAATAGCCCACCTGCGACACCTGCACCACCGGTTTCGACATCCAGCCATCAATCGGATGTGGCGTTACAAGCCATTCCACGGCGCCTTTTGTTTTTCCTTTTTGAATGAGTGAGCGCACTACAAACCAGCCGTTATTATATTTTCCGCGCCCGTCTAATAATTGCAAATCATTTCCATTCAGGTTCTCAATCGTCATTCTTTGTTTATCGCTTTCTGGCGCAAAGGTTAATTTATTTCCTTGTGCCATCGGCACTACCTGCGTTTCGCCTTCATCATCTATGTAGGTCTGGTCATTCGATTGCCGTGGAAAAATGCCAAACTTCTTATCCATGTAATACGATTTTCCAAAAAGAATGGAAGGCAGCAATTCAAAATTGAAACCTACTTTTCCAATCCAGTCATCGGGCAAAGCGCTGTCAAGGTCAACGATGATTTTGAAAGATTTTCCCGCAGGAACCACATGGATGGTATAACCAAATTTTAAATCAGGATAGATGACCGGATTAAAACCTTTGCGATCAATCGCTTCATTAGGATAAGCCATGTGTACGCTGATGGTGCCTGTTTTTTTATCCACCACTCGTGTTCCCACTTTTGGTATCGGCTGCCATTGCCCTGGTGTTGGATTTAAACGGATATCACCATTCGTGGCCACGCGCTCGCCATTTTGAATTACGCCAACGCCGCCCTGGTGGCCTTCCGGGTAAAAATCCCACGCGAGCATTACGTTCACACCCTGGTATTCGAGATACTCTTTATCATTCAGATGCATTTGCTGTGTGGAACTTTGCGCAAACAATTGTGCAGGGAAAAAAATCCAAAAGAGAAAAATAAAATTCTTCATTATTTGTTGCTTTGCTGTTTAGAGATGGGGAGGATGAACTGATTATCTTCTGATAATTGTTCATCCGGTTAAATTTATATCAAAGGAAATTATAAACCTGTAATTGATAAAATATAGGTAAGAAAAGATAACTTTTGTGTGCTTAAAATCTGGTGGTGTCTTTTAATTTCTTCAAAATAATGATTCTGCGAACTTCTTGCTTTACTGTATTTTTAATACTTTAAAAAAGCTATGGGAATTTTTATCGAATTAGATTTCATCTATGGCAATTCTGACACATTTTCCCTACTTACCAAAAAAGGTAATTTGATGATTCTCTTCAATTTGAACAACAGTACAACAAAAACTTTGGCGTACGTAGTGATATGGAGCTCGGTAATTTCCTAAAGCAAAATGGGATTGGATCTCTTAGTGATTTAGTCCATAGTAACCTTGGCAAAAAGAAGTGATTTATGTTTATCTTTTTAAAGATTTTTAGGATTGACTTCTGAAAAAACTCAACAATTGACAGTTAAAAAAGTCAGTTGTTTTTATTTCTGCCAAGGGGTTTATCACTTATTAGCTGAACAACTTTTCTCTCAAACAAAAATCTTCCCAATTTCTCCCTTTATTGCATTTTTAATATTCTTGGCCTGCCAGAACCGTCCCGCAAGCGTGCGCCTGACACGGAAGAGATTCATAGTTTCCCGAAGATGTCTGCGTCCATCTGCCAGGAGATATCAATCTCTTCGGAGAAGTATGCCTCCGACAAAGAAGGAATTATACTTTCTTCGCGGAAGTTAGCGTTCGACAAGGAAGAGTTTGCAATCTCTTCCGGGAAGTATGCCGCCTACACGGAGAAACCCCGGGATTCTTCGGAAGAGCGTGGCCTCTCCCGCAAGAAATGCACGGGTTTCTCTTTTATTTTTTCGAAAAAAACTTTCATTTTATTAAAAATCGGGCAAAAGTGCGCAGCCGTATCTTATGGTTTTTACGGTTTTTCCCGGGTATAATTGCCCTTTTATTTTACACTTTCGGGGATGCCGGTTGGTGTAAAAGCCGGTTTTAGGATGGCAGCCTCGTTATAAAAGGCAGGGAAATATAAAAAGTAATTTTCAAATATGCAAGCCATATGGGGGGAAAGAGCTACGCTTGCAAAAATCAAAAAAATATATTTGGTTTACAGTATCGTTTTGGAAACGAGTGGATAGCCGGGATGGTAATTAAAGAAAGTTTATTAATATAAAAAGCTAACTATTATGTCAAAAAATTCCGATTTATATGAAGGACAGGTAACAAGGCCTTACAAGAAATGGTCTGATGTTAAATTGTCCGTAGAAACGCAAAGGATAAAGCTGTCCATGTTTGAAAATCCTTTTTTCCCAAACCCCGAGCCCAATATGACGGTTTTTGGTGATGCTATTGCTGCGTATGTATCGCAACTGGCCAAAGCAGGCACCCGCGATTCCAGCGCTATTGCCGCCAAGAATGCACGTCGCGCCCGGCTTATCGAACTGGTCACAACATTGGGATATTCCGTTGCCGACCAGGCGAAGGGCGATGTGGAAGCCCTCGTGTCCAGCGGTTTGCCACTAAAGAAAAGACGCGAACTGATCACTCTTACAGCTCCGGTTAATTTAAGAATTATCAATGGCTCAAACTCCGGAGAATTGATGCTCAGAGTGGACACCATCAAAGGCGCCTCATCTTTTGGCTTTGAATATACGGTGGATCCGCCTACCGACAGAAGCGTATGGATAAAAACCATTTGCAGCACCAGCAAATGCACCGTTAAAGGTCTGGAACCGGGCAAAAAATACTGGTTCAGGGCGTTTGTTACCGGGGCACGCGGCCAGCAAATAACCGGCGAAATGATGCAAAGCCCTTATGTGCAATAATTGTCTTTAAGCTAACTCACTTTAAGGTATTTTCCGTTAAGGCTTCCGGTGGTGGGAAATGGCAGCCTGGGAAAAAATGCGAATTAGAAATAGTGGACGGCTCGGCCGCCAAACTTCGGGCTAAAGAAATAGGATTTTACCATATTTTACTCTAAATGCAAAAGCATCATATTTGCTTGTTTACTAAACAAATTTTTTCACAATATGAATCAATAGCGCTGAAAAAAAGCATCATAAGCGATATCACGTTCGTCCACTTTAGAAGCCCCGGAAAAACAAGTCATGATTTATGCCATTTCTTTTCTCTTGTTATTGTTCCATCGGCATCACATTTTATTTGGTACCATACTTTAGTATCCTGCACATTGATCTGGTAAAACCGGCTGTTAGCGTAAACTACTTCTGTAACACCACTAATTTCTTTTCCGGGGTATTTTGCATTCACTTTGGAACGGATAAACGGGCTTAGTTTAGAAGCATCATAATACCTGATCACTTCTTTCAACACACCGTTCAAATCATAGAATACGCGGCAGGATGAATGATCATCCTCATTAAAATAAACAATAACAGAATTGCCAGAATTTTGAATAGTCTCTTTCTCTACGTTAGGAAAATCGCGATGAAACGATTCCAGGATTTTACCTGGAATATCGGATAGTGGCAACGCATAAACGCCTAAAGTAAAGGTTACTGCAAGGCAAAGAGAAATCATCTTTTTCATAATTTAATTTATTTGAGAGTGAAGGAATAAGAAGAATTGAAGAAAATAGCCAGCGCGGGAGGTAAAACGAAAGGATTTGTTTTTGTTGAGTGAAATGAAATAAAAGCTGTACCCGGAACTATTTTATTTTCGATGCTTTTAATTCTTTTATTATAAATCCAGATGACAAATGCTATTAATACTATTGTGAGCAGGATGATAAGAATGATTAAACCATTTTTTTTTGTGAAGATTATCATGCCGGATGAAATTTGTGTCGGGAGCAAGTTCGCACAGGCAACCACCCTAAACCAAATTTTACGGTAGACAAAGGCATGACAGGAGGGGTGACAAAAAAGTGACTGGAACAAGTATAAGCAGCAAGGCCAGTCGGGTAGTGTCTCTATGCGACTGATACGTTTATCAACTATTTGGAAATACGGCCTTGAATGTAAAAAGCAAAATAATTGTGCCAATTCATCAGAATAGGGAGGACAAAAAAGTGACAATGATATCGAAAGTGAGCAAAGCCAATACAGTATAAGGTTTTAAAGGCTCACAATAAAGCTTTCCACTTCCTGGTCAGTTTGAAGATTAAAGCGTTGCCTCATCCTCTGTTTTGCTTTAATGACGCTGTTAGGAGAGATTCCGAGAACGGCAGCCATTTGTTTTGTAGTTAAATGCAAAAGAGTAAGGGCAGCCATTCGCTGCTCTGCCTGTGTAATATTATTTACGTGTTTATTTATTTTTTCAAAAAAGCCAGCGTATAATTTTTCGAACAATGCTTTAAAGTTAAGCCAATCCTCTTCTGTAAGGATGCTTTGCCTGCTAAGTTCCTCTATCAATTGCTGCTGCTCCTGGGTCTTTAATTTATTTTGCATCTGCGACTCCAGCTTCTCAATCAGGTTTGTTTTTTCAATAATGCTTTTTGTAAACATTTTTAACTGAGCTTTTGCTGATTCCATTTCCTGTTCAATTCTTCTTTTTTCCTCTTGTTGAAATCGTGCTTTGAGTTTAGATTTTTGCCGTTGTCGGCTAATAATAAATAAACCAATAGCACATAATAGAAGCATGGACACAATAATAAGATTACGGGTTTGTAACTCTGCTTTTTTCTCGCGCTCCAGGTTCTGGACGTTATACCGGTTTTTTTCATTATCGAGCCGGAGCTTTGATATACTTATACTGCTTTGATAAACTACCCTTTCCAATGAATCATGAAGTGTATTATACTTAGCGGAATAGTAGTAAGCGCTGTCATTATCCCCAAGTGCTTTGAAAATTTGCGAAGCAGTCTGATAAGCATTTTGCCGGTAACTGGCAGGGTTTTGCCATTTCTTCAACAAATTGAAAGATTCCCTCACTTGCCGGAGCGCCTCCTTTTTATTTCCCAGCGCAAGATTAGTTTTGGCGGCCCATTGAATGGAATTACCGGCCTCATCATATACTCCGAATTCTATACCGGTTTGATAGTCCATCATAAATAAAGGCAAAGCGGTAGTATAATTTCCCTGGACAAAATCAATTTGAGCGATATTTCCTGAAACAATGCCCTGCCATATTTTTCCGATTTTTTTGTTGTTTTCTTCCGAGGCTAATTGTAATGCCTTATTATAATAGTATAAAGCCGAATCATACTTTCCCATTCTGTGAAAGGACAGTGCAATGGTATTGTTGCACATCATCACATAAATTTTTGTGACTGGGTGGGCTACTATCACAAGAGGAATTGCTATTTTACTGTATTGAATGGACTTTTGATATTCTCTTACCCGCCAGAGCATTTCACCCAATACGAAGTAAGTCGACCAGGCTCCATGAAGCTTCACTTTTTCATACAGTTCGGCGCTATACATCATATACATTACTGCTTTTTCTGTATCGTGAAAATCATCCATAGCTGTGCCATACATGGAACTTACATAGGCCGCCAGGTAATCATCATCAACTATAAAAGCTTCATTCATCGCCTCCTGCAATAACTTTGTTACCTCTCTTTTTATTGAATCTGTTGTGAAAGGGGAAAGAGGTTTCGGTCCGTAAAACAACAGGAGATTATCTGCTTTCACACAATTAAAACGCGCTATAAAATAATGCCCTTTTGCCGAAGGCTCATTAGAAAGTTTATCAAGAAAATTAATATCTGAAGCGCTATCTTGTTTTGATAAGATAGCAGCAAGCGTAAAAGCAGCCTCGTTCTTTTTATCAGAAGGATCTGCCAGTTTTTTAGCCCATTCCTTCGCGTTTAAATTCACATCCTGGCAAAAGACATTAGAGTGAAAGATTATTAAAAAAGTAAAAACAAGTGAAATTATAGTTCTCAATATTAGTTTGCCTTAAATGGTAAACCGAAATTATATGAATAAACTGAATATTTAGAAATTTTATAATTGCGACATAATAAACCCGCCTTCGGTAGTTTATATTTTCAAAAAGCACACTCACCGGGATGTTTATGTCGTTTACCGGCAAACTGAAATTCTGAGGTTTTATATCCTAACTTTATAAGGGCAACCATCATTCACCTTTTAAAATAAAATGACATGAAAAATTTTGAAAACAAAACAATCATCATTACAGGGGCAGCGATGGGATTGGGCCTGGCTGCCGCAAAGGAACTGGCAGCACGGGGCGCCAATCTTGCTCTTGTTGATTATAATGAAAAAAGTCTTAACGATGCGAAAGCTGAAATAGCCAATGATTTTCCTGATGCAAAAATCATCACGGTAGTTGCCGATGTATCAAACGAAGAGACGGTAAAAAACTATGTGGATGAAACGGTAAAAGCATTTAACCGTATCGACGGGCTATATAACAATGCAGGCATTGAAGGCAGGCAGGCGGGAATGACGGAGTATGATGTCAGCGTTTTTAAAAAAGTGATTGACATTAACCTGATGGGCGTTTACTATGGAATGCGTTATGTTATTCCTTTTATGCAAAAACAAAATTATGGTCGCATTGTAAACGTAGCATCTGTCGGGGGCATTCGCGGTGTACTAAACCAGGTTGCCTATGTGGCAAGCAAACATGCCGTATCGGGTATGACGAAAAACGCGGCACTGGAATATGGAAGGTATGGCATTAATACCAACGCTATTGCACCCGGAGCTATACTCACGCCAATGGTTGCTGAGGCATTCCGGGAGGTGAATCCTAACGACCCAAAAGCAGCAGAAACAGAATACGCGCAGCGCAACCCTGTCAAAAGATTAGGCTTGCCGACGGAGGTAGCCAAAGTAGTTGCCTTTCTTTTGAGTGAAGATGCTTCTTATGTAAATGGGCAAACCATTGCTATTGACGGGGGAGAATCTAATATTTACGGAAATGTATGATAGGTAACAATTACAACAGGTATTTTTAAAAAGCGCGATGATGGATTTGCCAGCAAGCTGTTAGCGCAAGTGTCCTAAGGAGGAGACAAATACTTTCCGCAGAATATTTGCGCCATTAAAGGATTTCCGTAGAACGTCCAGAAGCACGTAAATGCAGATAAATTTTCTGTGAAGCGGCTAAGTCCTCTGCCCAACGATGTAATTTTAAACCTTTTTCATTTTTACACTTATAATTTTGGTTATTTTAGGATGAACAACTTTTAGATTTGTACAAAACTGCCGCTAAATGAATAACTTCTTATTGCGCAAAATTGTAATTTGTGTGTGAGCCTAAGTGACCCGACTATCCCAAGTAAATAATTTTAAATAAAGAGATGTGTTGCTATCCTCAGTTTGCAACTCAGGACATTCTCATATATTTGTTAGATTGCCAATCTTTCAAAGGACGGCAACTCTGATTTTTCTTATTTCCCTCAACATAAAAATCGCTGGAATTTATCGCTTACTGTATTTTGATATCCGGCTTTAGCAGATTTAAGAACAGTCATTACATAATCCCGATATCACTAAATTGTGAAATTTGGCTACATAACCTTCAGGCAGCGTAACTGAAATTTTCCTTTCCAAACATTCCACCTTACCACATTGAAGACACCTGAAATGAACATGATTATGGGAATGCACCTTTTTTTTCTCACCGCAATTGCGGCAAAAGGCAAAGTATTGTTTGCCGTCATCACCCACTATTTTATGGACTTTGCCATCTTCGCAAAACCTGTTAAGCACGCGGTAAATGGTGGCCCTGTCAATAGCAGCATCTAAACTGTCTTGTATCATATCGTGGCTCAAGGCGCGTCCGGAGGCTTTTAGCGCTTGCAGGATTTCAGTTTTTGATTGTGTTTCTCTTCGTTTCATAATTTTATTAATGCGACATTGTTACAAATTTAAATGAAAACAATATATTTGCGAAAAAAAGTAATTGCGACATGGTTGCAATAACAAGATATTTAATTGGTCAAAATATAATAACATGAATGATAGTAAGAATTATGAAGTCATCATCATTGGCGGCAGTTACGCCGGTCTTTCAGCGGCAATGGCATTGGGGCGTTCATTGCGAAACGTTTTAATTATTGATAGCGGGTTACCCTGCAACCGGCAAACTCCCCATGCGCATAATTTCATTACACAAGATGGAGCAAAGCCAGCAGAAATAGCCGCAGCGGCCAAAGAACAGGTTGCCAGGTACAACACGGTTACGTTTCTGAATGACCTTGCTGTAAGCGGAGAGAAGAGCGAAAATGGTTTTTCAATTACGACACATACGGGCAAAGAATTCATAGCCAGGAAGCTGGTTTTTGCTACAGGAATAAAAGACACCATGCCCAATATAAAAGGCTTTGCCGAATGTTGGGGAATCTCAATCGTACACTGCCCATACTGCCACGGCTATGAATTAAGAAATAAAAAAACCGGGATAATGGCAAATGGGGAACGTGCTTTTCACCTGGCTTCACTGGTTAATAATTTAACCGGTGATATTACTATTCTCACTTCGGGGAAAGCAGACTTTAAGCCACAACAAATTGAAAAGCTCAATAGCCATCACATAAAAATTATTGAAACTGAAGTTGCTGAAATAGAACATCAAAACGGCTCTATAAAAAACGTAATTTTTAGGAATGGTAATTCAGAAAGCTTTGAAGGCATCTATGCAAGTCTTCCGTTCACGCAACATTCTGACATACCCGTTTCGTTGGATTGTGAATTAACGGAGCATGGTTATATTAAAGTAGATGACTTCCAAAAAACAACCGTCGCGGGCGTTTACGCCTGTGGTGATAATTCAGCAATGATGCGTTCATTGGCTACTGCAGTCTATACCGGAAACCTGGCGGGTGCAATGATAAATAGTGAATTAACTGGTGAAGAATTTTAAAAGAAATACAAAATCAAAGTGCTATTTAAAAATAATAAATGGGTTTGTGATTAGAATAGCACAAGCGGAGATCTCGTGTGTTTGTAGTTTTTTTTTTGAAATACCAGGACACAAAGACACAAAGTTATCTTAACGGTTCCTGCTCAGTGATCCTTAAAATACCACTTTGAATTATCGCTGCTAAAATCAAATGCGCCAAGTGTGGGTGAACTGTCTCCTGAAGATACCAGCGCTAATTTGGCATTACCATCCGTTTTGCTCTTCGACGTAGCGGAACATCCCTGTAATCCTAAGCCTGCTAAAATTACAAAGCTCCCCGCCAGCAATAATGTTTTGCGTTTCATGTTCATGGCAGATATTGTCTTTTTACAATTTATTTTTTAGAAAGAGTTAAGCATGCGTTCCTGCGAAACGATAAAAGAATTTTGGCTTTGTATCTCATGGCTGATAAATTGATGCTGACTCAGCACTAACAGGTTTGGCCTAAAGGAATAATGATGAGCTACAAGTCACTATCAGCAAGCAACTGGCGCAGGTCTCACATCAATTCTTTGTTTTCTTATATTTGAGGAAACGCCGAACTGCTGTTAGCGGCAATTCTCTTTTACAAACATCATAATAAATAAAACATGCAGACACTTGGACTTATTGGCGGGTTTAGTTGGGTTTCAACTGTTGAATATTATAAACTTATCAACCAGGGGGTAAACGATAAATTGGGTGGTCTTGAATTTCCTCAATGTGTTATTTACTCTTTTAATTATGCCGAAATCAAAAAGTATAGCAATACAGACAACTGGGAAATGACCTTCCAGTTAATTCTTAAGGCGTGTAATGATTTGAAATCATGTGGTATCACGGGTATCGTTTTGTGTGCGAATACAATGCACCTTATTGCAGATAGACTTGAACAAGAAACAGGACTTCCCGCCACTGCAACAGCCACAGAAATAGAAAAAGCAGGGTTGAAAAAAGTAGGTTTATTGGGAACAAAGTTTACCATGGAGCTTGACTTTTTTAAATCAAAGCTTCTTTACAAAGGAATTGAAGTCATCATTCCAAATGAAGACGATAGGGAATTTTTACATCAAACGATTTATGACGAATTGGGCAAAGGAATTTTTTCTGAACAAACGAAACAACGGTATTTAAACATTATTTCGGACTTAATGAATGATGGAGCAGAAGGAATTGTGCTTGGGTGCACCGAATACCTTTGATTATTCAACAATCAGATGTTCCAGTTCCAATTTTTGACACGACATTACTGCATTCAAGAGCTGCCATTGAGTTTGCATTGACATAAAGATTTACTCATTATGCAGATGAATATTCATTTGATACTTAACTCAATCACTGCTGTCCTGAGTTTGCAACTGAACTGCAACCCTAATTTTTCTCATTTCCCCAAAATAAAAATCCACCTTATTTCTCCCTTTATTGTATTTAATACCCGGCTGCCACGCGCGAAAGTATTGGTGAATCAAATTCAAATTCCAGGTAAGACTTGGTTTTTCTTGCCGGCGCCACAAATATCCTGAAGAAAATATTTTTTAATCAGCACAAAGGAAAAAGTAGATTTACTTATCCTAATTGTTTTATCAAATGAAACTCTTTACCGGAAATGACGTAATTACTGCCGTTACACAAAGCTTAATCACACCCGAACAGGTAAAAGCCGAAGAAGGCAAGCCGCTCAAAAACGAATCCACCGGATTTATTCTATTTTTTTCGATAGCTATCGGAATGCTGGTATTAGCTTATTTCACCAAAGATGTTCTGTTCGGTATATTCGGCGCTATAGTTACGATAGTCGTGATGTTAGGCCTTATCCAATCACTCATTAAAAAAAGGGTTGCCAGGTCTATGCGTACCGGTCATGCCTTAGCATCGGCAGCCATGGCTGGCGCCGCCAACGAACAAAAGGAAAAAGCCGCCGACATCCCTCTTTTTCAACTGGAGGTATATGAGCAAAATGAACTTCCTGACCATTGCTTTTCTTTAAACCAACATCTTACTGAAGAAAAAAATGTTTTTAATATAGCACCCTTATCCATCTTTTATTTCTTCAATTTTTATTCGGTCAGCTCTTTAATGAATAAGGTCGCTGGCGGCTTCCAAAGGCATGGCCCGGTGTTTTACCTCGGCTCACCCGAAGATATTGGTTTCAGTAAAATGTGGAATATGTTTTCTATCAATAAGATTATGAGAAAGCTTTTACTTACCTCCCCGGAGCAGTTACATGATTCTATCAATAAATCTTCCGTGATACCTGTTCCGCCTAAAACAAAGGGTTTGATGGCAGAAGATTACCTGACCGGCGCATACCCATCCAATGTTTTCTATTGCACAGATGTTATCTGGCAGCAGTGTGTGACCATTTTATTTGAAAAAACAAAATTTGCTATCATTGACGCCTGCGATTATACTTGCGAACGGGCGGGCCTTCAATGGGAGATTGGGCAGATTATTAATCATATAGCTACGAACCGGTTTGTTGTATTTATAAATTCCAAAACTGATATCCCTGCCCTCAGTTCATCTTTCAGGAAATGCTGGAATGAATTGAACGTTGATTCACCCAATAATATTAAAAACCCTTTACCGCTTCGATTTATTTTCAAGCAATGGCCAGACAGGAAAAGAGATAATAACTTTCATAAAAACATATTATTTACACAATATCATGAAGAAGCACTTTCTAATGACAATGTGGTAAATATGCTTTTAAAATCAGGTAAGGAGAACTATTAAGCCGGTTCTCGCGCCGCAGTCTGGTCTCCTGACCCACGGGCTTGAAATTGCATCTTACGAATGTTTCCCTCAAAATAAAAATCCGAAATATTTATTGCTTTACTGTATTTTTAAAATCCGGCGAAAGTATTGTTTGAATCAAATTCAAATTGATAATTAATTAAACATACAAGCAGTATCAATTACTGTTTTTATAAAGCTTATTATAGATGATGAGAAGAACAATTTGTCAAATATAACAGTCATGCTTAAACGAAAATCACAAAAATAATATGCACTGGTCACAGGTCACTGATCCATTTAATAATTTAGCACTGTCCGTATTGGTTGCTTTAGTGCCGATCCTTTTTATATTCTGGGCGCTAATCATAAAGAAGATGGAAGGGTATAAGGCAATTTTATTTGCTACTTTACTTGCGGTATTGATTGCTGTTTTTATTTACGGCATGCCGGTTAAATTATCTTTACTCTCTGTTGCGGCTGGCGCGTTGTATGGCCTGTTTCCGATTTGCTGGATCATTATTGCCGCGCTTTTTTTATTTAATATCACTATTAAGAGCGGGCAGTTCGAGGTCATTAAACATTTTATGGCATCTGTCACTTCCGACAGAAGGTTGCAGGCTTTATTGATCGCTTTTTCTTTCGGCGCCTTTTTGGAGGGAACCGCCGGCTTTGGAGCGCCTGTGGCCATCACTGCTGCAATGCTGGTGGGCCTTGGATTTGATCCACTCTATGCGGCTGGCCTGTGTCTTATCGCCAATACTTCCCCGGTGGCGTTTGGCTCCATCGGAATTCCTATTACGGTTGCTTCGCAGGTGACATCCATTCCTGAAATGGCTATTTCACAAATGGTGGGAAGAACGCTCCCGATTGTTTCTTTAATACTTCCGTTTTACCTGGTAATCCTGATGTGCGGCTTAAAAAAAACACGCGAAGTTTTTCCTGCTGTATTGGTATCGGGGTTATCTTTTGCATTGATTCAATGGGCGTGCTCTAATTTTCTGGGTCCATCGCTGCCGATATTCTTGCCGGAATTGGTTCTATCGTATGCCTGATGGTTTTCATCAAATTTTGGAAACCAAAAAACACCTGGCGATTTGCAAATGAAACGCCGCATATAATTAATAAGGAGATTAAATATTCGATGGCGCAAATCATCAGAGCGTGGTCGCCATTTATTATTTTAACCATCATGATTATCGCATGGGGATTGCAACCGATAAAAGAATTGTTGAATTCCTTTGGCCAGGTGGTATTTTCATTTCCCGGAATTGATAATGTTATTATGGGTGTGGATGGTAAATTGATACCGCATGTTTTTAAATTCAATTACCTGTCTGCAGCCGGCACGGCTATTTTTTTATCAGCCATCTTATCGATTCCGCTGGTAGGGTTGAGTTTTAAAAACGCTGCAAAAGTTTTTTCATCAACCCTCAGACAACTTCTGTTTCCCATCATCACTATTGCTTCCATTCTTGGTTTTGCTTATTTGGTAAATGATTCAGGAATGATTTTAACGGTGGCCCAGGCGCTTGCAAAGACCGGCTGGTTATTTCCTTTCTTTGCACCTATTCTCGGATGGCTCGGCGTGTTCATTACCGGCTCTGATACGTCCTCCAATGCATTATTCGGCAAGCTGCAAAGTGTTACTGCCACTTCTATCGGCATAGACCCTGTATTAACGGTGGCCGCAAATACTTCAGGAGGCGTTATTGGCAAAATGATCTCGCCCTCATCAATTGCAGTTGCAGCCGCTGCCGGCAATTTGGTGGGGAAGGAATCGAAATTGTTCCGGTTCACGGTTAAGCATAGTTTTATCCTGCTAACCTTCACCTGCCTTATTGTTTTAGCACAAACGTATTTGTTCAGTTGGATTGTGCCTGCTTACCAGTTGAAGACTTCCGCTGCTTCAATCACCGGTAATCTCTCCAGAGGGTATATTTACTTTATTGCATTAGTGATTATTATCAGCGTTATTGCAGTCCTGATTATTATAGGGAACAGGAATAAAATAATCAAACCCCGATCAGATAAGAAAGAGTGAAGAAGTTCTTCCCATTTTTTCTTTGAGGCTTGTGACTTTCAAGCAGACGCTACAATTTCAAGAGAGGCACCAAAGAAAAGTATCGAGGGTGCGTCATGAGATCATCACAAAAAATTGCATCGCTTTGTTTTTTACAAAAGGTGTATTACATTTAATAAATTATTTATTACCAAAAACTATATCAATGAACCTCATGACCAAATTTTCCAATGGCTGGACCATTGCGACTAACAGTTTTAAAGTTTTAAAAGAAAACCGGCAACTGGTAATTTTTCCTATTCTTTCAGGCGTGTCCATAATTATTATCCTGGCTTCTTTCTGTGTAGCCTTTCTTGGTTTTTCCGGGTGGGATTTGAACCAGGTTTCAGAGCCCGGAACAGTGATGAGTTATGCACTCCTTTTTCTTTTTTACATTGTCAATTATTTTGTAATTGTTTTTTTCAATATGGCGTTGGTTCATTGCACTTCCCTTTACTTCAAAGGTGAAGAAGTTACCGTTCAGAAAGGAATAGACTTCAGTATGAGCCGCATAGGTAGCATTATCGGATGGGCAGTTTTTGCCGGAATTGTTGGAGGTATTTTAAAAATTATTCAGGAAAATGTAGGATCGTTGGGTAAGATCATTACCGGCCTTGTAGGTATTGTATGGAGCATTGCTACATTTTTTGTCGTTCCTGTAATTGCCTATGAGAACCTCGGGCCAATCGCTGCTTTCAAAAAATCTGCCCTGCTGATGAAGGAGAAATGGGGTGAAAGTATCGGAGCAGGCTTCAGTTTCGGGTTGATCCAGTTAGGCGCCATCGCCATTATCGCTTTGATCGCTTTTTCCATATCGGCTATTAACATTATTGCGGGAATAGCTGTTGGCGTATTATTGCTTTTGCTCGTAAGCGTTATCATGAGCACAGTAAAAACCATCTTTATCAGTGCCATTTATCACAATATAACCGGCGATCCGGTAGAACTGTATAACCAGCAGTTTATTGACAATCTTTTTGAAACAAAGAAGAAGTAAGCAATTGGCGTGAAACTATAATTGAATAAAGCTTTAAAAATAAAAGCGCAGATTCAACCCATCTGCTTGCCATTCCGTGGATATTGATTGCCGCCCGATTCTTACAATATTTAATAAGAAAATTTCTTTCAAAATCGGTCCATTGTGTTTCTGATCAAAATATAAATCCAGTCAATTTATGGCTTTACTGTACTTTTAATATCCGGATAAACCGTATGAAATTTTATCATTTTAAATAGCAACACAATGGACGAGAATTCTAAACCTTTTTTTGCTCCACAATTGTTGATCAATAATGGAGTTAAAGACATTTCATTCTATGCAAACGCATTTGATGCAACCGAAAATTTTTGCTTGAGGAATGATGATGACAGCGTACATGTTGCCGAGCTTTCTATTGATGGTACTATATTTCATTTGCATGAGGTGACGAAATCGCATTTTTTTTCTCCGGAAAAACATTATGGAACAACCGCTATTATCGGGCTTTTCGTTCAGGATGTAAGCGCTGTGATGAACAAAGCGATCCAGGCGGGCGCTGTTGAAATAAGCCCGGTAAAGGATTATGAATACGGTTATCGCCAGGGCGAAATCAAAGATCCTTTCGGGCATCATTGGTTAATAGAAAAGAAAATTTGATACTTAGTAACGGTCGGTACCGAAGGTCAGACCGCGTTTAATCTGAAATAGAAACCAAAATTGAGTTCGAATATTCGTGTATACGTAACCGTTATCTCAGGATAAAAAGTTCTGTTACTTATTACTTTGCTGTGGCGCCAAACCCTCAAAGGAATTGGATTTGAGCCAATTACGTGTCATTGAAATGTAATACAAATTCTGAGGATATTTTTATATATTTTTAACAGAACTGCTTTTCCGCTTTTTTTACATTTGTTTCTTCTTTCAACAAAAAGCCATTATTTCAAGATGGTTTCAACGTATTATTAATTACTATGCCAGAAACTTTTTTTTATCGCAAACAATGTGCATTGCTGCATTGTAAACTACACCGTTTTGTTTTTTGCCTGATGGCCATTTTTATCTTTGCATCTGCGCATGCACAAAAAAAAGCAGCTTCTTCAAAACAATCTTCTTTCACGGCGCGGCTCGCAAGTTTAGAATCAACGGCCGACAAATCTTTCCGGTATAGCGCTTCCCTTCACAACGGAAAGTCGGACGCCGTTACGTTTGATTTGGTAGCGCTTGCTCCCGAAGGCTGGATTTCTACTTTTAAAGTAATGGGTACAGAAGTGCCCGCAGTGAAAGTAGACTCGGGGCAAACACAGGAAATTTCACTTGAGGTGAGCCCCTCACCAACCGTGAAACCTGGCAAATACGATGTGCCTGTGGTGGCTGTTTCGCCACAAGATACACTCAGGCTCGATCTTACTGCAGTAGTAAAAGGAAATTACGCAGTAGATATTACCACGCCCGATGGGCGCCTGAGTGACGATGTTACTGAGGGTACCAGCAAAGTGATTCAATTAACCGTGATGAACACCGGCACACTTCCTTTGGAACAACTTGAGTTATCTGCTGAGGCGCCGGTAAAATGGACAGCTACCTTTGAACCTTCAAAAATAAAGCGGTTGGAGCCCGGCAAAAGCGAGCAAGTTAAGGCGACGCTTGAAGTGCCCAATAAAACAATTGCGGGCGATTATGTCACCAAATTTATTGCACGAAATAATGCAGCCAATGCAGATGCCACATTTCGCATGACAGTGACCACATCGCTTCTTTCCGGCTGGATCGGGATTGTAATTATATTGCTCGCGCTCGGAGTAGTGTATTACCTCATTCGTAAATACGGAAGGAGATAATTAAATGGGAAATCCTATCATACAACTGAATGCATTAACGAAGAGCTATGGTTCCATTAAGGCTGTGGACGATTTGCATCTTGAAATAGACAAGGGTGAAATTTTTGGATTGCTTGGGCCCAATGGCGCCGGTAAAACAACCACCATTCTTATGATGTTGGGGTTGACGGAGCCTTCTGCTGGTACGGCCTTCATCTGCGGTGTCAATGCAACCACGCATCCAATAGCGGTAAAAAAGAAAGTGGGCTACATGCCCGACAGCGTTGGCTTTTATGATAATATGACGGCTTTTGAAAATCTTGCTTATATCGCCAGGCTCAATGGTATTCCGGAACATGAAATTCAACAGCGTACGCGCGAAACACTGGAGATGGTGGGATTAGGGGCGGAAATGGATAAAAAAACATCGGCTTATTCCCGCGGCATGAAGCAGCGCCTTGGACTGGCAGACGTGCTGGTGAGAGAGCCCGAGGTGATTATTTTAGATGAACCGACATTGGGGATCGATCCGAGCGGCGTCAAGGAATTTCTTTCTTTCATCCGGCATCTTAGTCGCCAGCAGGGATTAACCGTGCTGCTTTCGTCTCATCATCTTCACCAGGTGCAGCAGGTATGTGATCGCGTAGGGATTTTTGTAGATGGAAAAATGTTGGTGCAGGGCAACATTGAAACACTTGCCCGCAATTTATTTGGCGAAGAATCTTTCACAGTGGTGATATCAGTACGAGAACCGTTATTGCCTTCGTGGGAGCCACTGAAAGAATTGGAAGACATTTCATCAATTCATAAAATCAGTGTTCTTGAAAATTCTGTGGAATTCTCGTGTACTGAAGATCTTACACCAGAGCTGGTTCGTTTTTTTGTTGGCAAAGGAATGAATGTGATGGGAGTTCAAAAAAAAGAATTTGGCCTGGATGAAATTTACCAACAATATTTTGAAAATAATTTAAAGAAAAGTATTTCTGATGGAAAGCCCGGCGGTATATTTCAAAAGTCTTTTTTCAAAAGGAACAAACTACAATAACAGTTTGCAATCTTACCCAGGCCCATTCAGTGTGATGGTCCGTAAAGAAGTAGCCGATCATGTGCGAAGCTGGCGCTTTATCATACTGGTTTCAATAATTGCGCTGACATTTTTTGGCGCCATGTATGTTTCGATGAGTCATATCAGCATTGCTGTGGGCAATGAAAAAGATCCTGATCATCTTTTTATCTATCTTAAATTATTAACCACCACCGATGGCACATTGCCTCCGTTCCATGTTTTTATCAGTTTTCTCGGCCCTTTGCTTGGCATTGCTTTGGGCTTTGATGCAGTGAATGCCGAGAAGAATAACGGTACCCTTACACGTGTTTTGGCTCAACCTGTTTACAGGGATAATCTGTTGCTCGCAAAATTTTCAGGCGCGCTCATTGTGATAAGTGTTCTTTTTATCAGTCTTTGTTTACTGATGGTCGGTGGCGGGCTTATCATTACTGGTGTACCCATTGAACCGGTAGAAGTTTTTCGCATTCTAGGCTTTATCATAATCAGTATATTATATGTTGGATTTTGGCTTAGTCTTTCCATATTGCTTTCTGTTGTTTTCAAACGGGCAGCCACTTCGGCATTAACTGCTATTGGAATCTGGCTGTTTTTTACCGTTTTCTACAGTATTTTGGTACATATAATTGCAACCGCCGTACTGCCTGATAAGAATTTTCTTGATCCGCAAACAGCTACAGCCTATGAAAATTATATATTGAATTTTTTAAGAGTCGCGCCAAATCAATTATATACGGATGCTACAACCACGTTGCTCATGCCTTCTATCAGGAGTCTTGGCCCAATGACTATGGAACAGATGGCAGGGGCTATACCATCTCCCTTGCCATTAAAAGAAAGTTTCATGATTGTGTGGCCGGAGATAACAGGGTTGATATCTGCCATAACAGTATGTTTTGCAGTAACTTATTATTTCTTTATGCGAAAAGAAATAAGAACCTGAAAACATTATTCTCTACAGTGCCATATTGAGGTTACGATACTTTGCAATCATTCTCTTACCGTTAAAAATACAGACCGTTATTTTGCAAAATCGTCAGCAAGTTTATTTAATTCTGCTACGCTTAAAGTCTTGTTGTCAGAATCAACTACAATTCTGAACCGGAATGTTACAGATTCTCCTTTTTTTAGCTGGAGATTTTTGGCAGACTTTCCATTGGTAAATATTTTTTCGCCAAGCGGATTGGCAGCGAACAATCCATATCCCCGTGCATGCCAAAACGTAGGATAGTTAGGGTTTTGGGGATGATCAATAATTGCTACGGTCATAGAATCATTTCCCATTTTTCCATACACTTTACACCATCTTCCTCTTGTGCTCCATGCGTTGTCGCCGGTTTTTCCCTGGCTGGTCAGATAATTGCCATTGGCAACATCATCTGCTTCTCCTTTTACTTTAGTTACATTTCCTTTATCATCTTTAAATTCTTTATCTTTTTTATCAGGAATCTGTAATTCATGCGCCAGCCTGATAGCATACATTCCATCTTTTGCATCTGTAAAATTTACAAGCGTGTCGGCAGTTAATGTGGTGATACGATCAATGATTCTATGGTGTTCGGTTCCACTGAAGGATAATTTGGTAACTTCCTCCAGCAACACATTATTTTTCTGATCTGTCCAATTGGCGTGGTAAAGAATTGTGCCGGTTTTTCCATCAGATACGTTAATGATTTTATCGGTTTTTATCCATCCATATAAATGTTTTTTATCAGCCGGTATCGCGTATGAATTATTCCAAAAATCGAGGCCGTTCACGTTTTCAAAATTAAACCATATCCCCAGGTGATGTGGGTGATCCGTTGGTTCGCCAGGCTGGGGATTTATAGGAAAACCGCGTGTTACTATTTGCCCGTCCGCTGCATGTACGGGATACAATACCGGTTTTTCCAGCGTGTCGGGATATAAGAAGCTGGTAAATGGGTTATTATTAACCAATACGTCAATTCTGTTTTGTTTGTCAACTTTTACCATCTTCACCTGTGCGAAGCTTATGCTGGTATAAAATAGTGCAATACCACTTAGCAAAAAGTGGAATGTCTTTTTTGTTTTTTTATTCATAACGCCGGTATTTTATAAAAACCTCATGGTGTTTTTTCCCATGAGGTTTTTATCAGTTTACATTATCATTTACAATTAATACTTAAACGCTTTTCCGCCCACCATCACTTCCTGGGTGGCTTCATCAAAGGTTGCTTTCATACCGGTATGCGAAGCAGCTGTTGTCATGATATTGGCAATAGAGTGGCTGTAGCCGGCCTCTACAGGGGCATTTGGCTGTTTACGGCTGCGAACGCATTCCATCCAGTTTCGAACGTGATTGTCTGTCAGGGAATCTCCACCTGTGTTGGCCGAGGCTACTACTTTTTCTGTTTGGGTAAGGCTCATTTCGGGCAACAAATTCGGTTGCATGTTCATTGCCTCCGCATGTTTTTTGGTGAGGCCGCCTGTGGGAGATATTTTGTTGGTTATCAGGTTTAATTCACCTCCGTTCGAGTAGTAAATTTCTGCCGGATCTTCAGTTCCGTTATCCATTCGGGAAGCAAACGATACCTGGAATCCGGTGGTGGGATCATCCTCGGGGCCGTAATCAAATACCGCGGTCAATGTGTCCCAATTCCTTCTTCCATCTTTCCACATATAGATGCCTCCGTTTGCTACTGCACTGCGTGGGTGTTTTAGTCCGCTGAACCAATGCACCGTATCTATCTGGTGGCTCATCCATTGGCCCGGAAGCCCTGAAGAGTAAGGCCAAAATAAACGGTATTCAAGGTATTTTCTTGGATCAAATTCTTCAAAAGGCCTGTTAATCAACCATCGTTTCCAATCTGTGTCTTCCTGTTTTAACTGCGCTACCAAATCAGGCCTGCGCCAGCGGCCGGGTTGATTTACATTCCAGGTAAGCTCTACCATTTTTATAGGGCCAAACTTACCGGATTGTATAAAATCTGCCGCCGACTGGTAATTGGCGCCGCTTCTTCTTTGTGAGCCGATTTGAACAATTTTTCCTGTTTCTTTTACGGCTTTCAGTGCTGCGCGGTTGTCTTCCATTGTTTCAGCAAAAGGCTTTTCGCAATAAACATCGCATCCGGCCTTAACTGCTTCTATACAATGCGTAGCGTGTTGAAAATCAGAAGTACTGATAAACACTGCATCGGCCAGCTTCTTATCATACATTTCTTCATTGTTCCGGCAGGCTACGATGTCATGATTCATTTTTGCCTTCCAAAACGCCACGCCTTGTTCTCTTCTTTTGCTCCAGATATCTGAAACAGCCACTAAATCGAAATTCAGATTTTTATAGTGATTCATGAATGAGGGCGCGTGAGAACTTCTGTGCCTGTCGGAGAACCCGATAACACCCACCCGTACCCGGTCATTCGCGCCTATAATTTTTCTGTAGCTTTTGGCGCTGAAAGCATTGGCTCCAAAGTAAACTCCGGCTGTGGTTAAGGCAGTTTGCTTAATAAAATTTCTTCGTGAGTTAGACATATCGCAATATTTGTTTAAGGGAATTGAAATAAAAATTCGCTTTAAAGCTATTGAATTTTTGGGTTTTTGTTCAACTTTATTCTTATACAAATTTTTAGAGTTGCTAAAATTTTATAGCTAACAAAAGACTTGCTTGCTGTATGAAAGACAATCGACTAAGTATTTAAATAAAAAAAAGCAATATTTACGCTTTTACTATAGTGAGTCAGTAAAAGAAAACCGATGAATACGATTTTGAATTAAGTGAATTTCCGTTTAAAGTAAAGGAAAAATACTCTTTTTTTGAAATGTAGAATTACTCATTTATCGGAAATTTATCCGTATCGGATCGCATTTTTACGAAAAGATTTTGCGATTGAAAACACGCCCTTTAGCACGGTTCTGTCTAAAAATATTGAACGATAACCTCAATGAGATTGAATATCTGTTTGATTTATAGCATCTGTTTTCCCATCGCCGGTCAAACACCTGTTTCTTTTAGGAGAATGAAATCAAAGTATATAAGATATTAACAAAAAATAATTTCGTAGATTTACGAACGCTAAGGTAAATGGATCGGAAAGCAATAAATTCCGGTTCATTGAAAAAAAATCGCGAAATAATTTTTTGGTCCGGTTTTAAAATACTTCAATCCAATTATCTTCGTTATTATGTCGAAGTTTTTAATAGCCGGGTTAGGAAATCCTGGAAACGAATATGTAAATACAAGGCACAATATTGGTTTTGATGTGTTGAACGCTTTCGCTTTGAAACATAATGTTTTTTTTCAGTCAGCGAGGCTGGCAGACGTGGCTGAAATAAAATTTAAGGGAAAAATATTCGTTTGTATAAAGCCAACCACATTTATGAACCTGAGTGGAAGAGCGATAAAGTATTGGTTGGATAAAGAAAAAATCGAAGTGCAAAATTCTTTGACAGTGGTAGATGATCTGGCGCTTCCGTTAAGTAAATTGCGGCTGAGGAAAAAGGGTAGTGATGCGGGGCATAATGGATTGCGCGATATCCAGGCTATACTGGGAACCGATGAATTTCCAAAACTTAGGTTTGGCATTGGCAATCAATTTCCAAGGGGCAGGCAGGTCGAATTTGTTTTAAGCGGCTGGACAAAAGAAGAGGTTCCCATTGTGCAAGAAAAAATTGAGAAATGCACCGAAATTATTGAGATGTTTGCGACTATGGGAATTGATCGTACTATGAGGGAAATAAATCATTTAACCTTTTAAAAATTTTAATACCAATTGAAATTAGATAAATTCTTTTTTAAATTTGTTTTTTATATTTTCGCACAACCCTTAAGAAAGCCCTGACTAAACCTCGATTGACATGAAAATATTTTGTATAGGGCGTAATTATGCCAAACATGCACAGGAGATGGGGAACGGTGTTCCGGATGAACCCATTATCTTTATGAAACCAAAAAGCGCACTCGTGCAGGGCCATACTCCCTTCTATTACCCTGAATTCACAAATGAATTAAATTTTGAAGCAGAGCTGGTAGTCCGTATCAGCAAAAATGGAAAATACATACAGGAAAAACACGCTTCCAACTATTATAACGCCATTTCGGTGGGTATTGATTTTACTGCCAGGGATATTCAGCAACATTTAAAAGAAAACGGTCTTCCGTGGGAAAAAGCCAAGGCTTTTGACAATTCGGCTGCCGTTGGAAAATTTGTGGAAATTACTCCGGCATTCAATAAAAAAAATATCAACTTTTCGCTTCAAAAAAATAAAGAAGTAGTGCAAAAGGTCAATTCTTCTGAGATGATTTTTTCTATTGACCAGATTGTATCCAATATTTCCAATTTCTTTTCAATTAATATCGGTGATTTGATTTTTACCGGAACTCCCGCCGGAGTTGGCGAATGTATTGTAGGAGATGTATTTGAAGGATATTTGGAAAACGAACAGGTGCTTTCTCTTGAAATAAAATAATTCACTAATCACTAATTTTCACCTCTTTAAATAACAAATGCCACAGTTGAATGCTGTGGCATTTGTTGTAGAACACAAATATTAGTTATTTACCTGTCTACTAATTATAAGAACCATTGCTTTAGCTAAAGGTTTCTTTTATCTTTTCCCAGAACGTTTTATCATTTTTGTCAGGCTTGGGTTTAAAATTTTCACTGTTTTGAAGGCTTTCAAGCGTAGCCCTTTCGGCTTCTGAAATATTTTGTGGTGTCCAGACATTTACCTGTATCAGTTGGTCACCTTTTTCATAACTGTTTACAGAAGGAAATCCTTTGCCTTTTAACCTGAAGATTTTGCCGCTTTGGGTTCCCGCGGGTATTTTGATTTTGGCGCGGCCATCAATGGTAGGAACTTCCAATTGGGTTCCAAACACCACATCCGTAAATGAAAGATATAAATCAAAGCCGACATTCAGGCCTTCGCGATGCAGGTATGGATGTGGTTCTTCTTCTATCAGGATAACAAGGTCGCCTGAGCTGCCGCCTCTTTCTCCGACATTCCCTTTTCCGCTCATACTTAATTGCATGCCTTCCTGCACGCCTGCCGGAATATCAAGTGTAACAGTTTCCTCGCCGTACACCCTGCCTTCGCCCCTGCACGCCGTGCATTTGTTGGTAATCACCGAACCTTCGCCATTACAATCAGGACACGTGGTTACGGTCTGCATTTGTCCCAGAAAAGTATTTTGAACCCGGCGCACCTGGCCATTGCCTCCGCACGTTTTACAAGTTTGCGAACTGTTTTTATCTTTTGCACCAGAGCCACCGCAATTGGTACATCTGATGTATTTTTTTACCTTAATGGTTTTGGACGTTCCTTTTGCAATTTCTTCATAACTTACTTTAATCCTCACTCTCAGGTTGGTGCCCCGGGTTCCATGGCTTCTTCTGCTGCTACTGCGCGAACCGCCGCTGAAGAATCCTCCAAACATATCGTCTCCGAAAATATCTCCAAACTGGCTGAAAATATCGTCCATATTCATTCCCTGTGCTGAGAATCCGCCGCCGCTGCGGCCTGGCCCAAAGGCGTTGTGCCCAAAACGATCGTATTGTGCACGCTTGTCTGAATCACTTAATATTTCGTACGCTTCTGCCGCTTCTTTAAATTTTTCTTCTGCAGAATGGTCTCCCGGATTTCTGTCCGGATGGTATTTCATGGCTACCTTGCGGTAAGCCTTTTTAATCTCATCAGCGGTTGAGTTTTTGCTCACGCCCAAAACTTCATAGTAATCTCTTTTTGAAGACATTGTATTCGTCATAATATTTATTGTAAACTACCTCCTCAAAGCATTTACGGGTTTTAAAAATCATTTTTTTGCAGTATTTATTTTCCTACCACTACTTTGGCAAATCGAATTAATTTATCATTCAGCATATAGCCTTTTTGAACTTCAGCAACTACTTTTCCCTTTAGTTTTTTATCCGGTACCTCAATTTCGGAAACAGCCTCGTCTTTCTCCACATCAAAGTCTGAATGCAAAGTTTCAATTTGTTTTAAACCTTTTGATTGGAGCGTTTTTCTGAACTTGTCAAATACCAGTATTACACCATCGGATATGGAAGTATCCACATTGCTTTCCTTTAATTGTTTTTCCGCGCGATCCATGTCGTCCAAAGTATCCAACATGGAAATGATTATTTCTTTC
Organism: Ginsengibacter sp.; assembly: GCA_051954975.1. GTDB lineage: Bacteria > Bacteroidota > Bacteroidia > Chitinophagales > Chitinophagaceae > Ginsengibacter. Next base: position 298,113 of record JBQCHE010000016.1, read on the forward strand.
CCGGCAGTGGATCTCATTTCCATCGCCTCTTTCGAGGTTCTTCTTTTATAATTATCAAACTCAGCAAAAAGTCTTATGTATTTATCTTTTTGTTCTGAAAGTTCAGCCCTTAATTTTTCGGTCTCATTGTCTACAGTATCGGAATTTTCATTCTCAGGTTGTAGGTTTTCCTCATCATTTCGCGGATTAGTTTCTTCGTTTATTTCAACAGGCAGTTCCTCTTGTTCTGCTTGATTTTTCATTTCCTTTTCCTTTTCTTGCATGATTCTTTATTTTATTCCGTTAATTAAAATGAGCTGCAAAGCTACTAAGTCAAAATTTTTGCCAACTATAAAAAATTAGACAAAATGACACAATGAGAGCAGTAACGGGCGTGTAAAATGTTAAATCAGACTATTTAACTACCTGGAATTTGCCGGACTCAATAATGTTTCCCTGCTTATCGCGAAGCTGGAATACATATACACCGCGATAAAAATCGGCGAGTGAAACCGTGATTTTTTGGTCTGTAACCTTTAAATCTTCTACTTTTTTGCCAATAAAATTGAAGATTACTATGGTATAAGAATCATTGTAATTCTCGGTAAATTCAAAATTAATGAAACTGGAGGCGGGATTGGGATAAAATTTAACCGTTTTTACAGCATCTGCAACGATATGCCTAACCTGGGCATCGCTGCTTGCTTGTAAACCGAGTGTAAAAATGATTATGTAAAAAATTTTTTTCAATAGACAAAAGTATTTAATTAATTCATAATTCCAATTGTTCGGACTTTCTTAAGATTAAATAGATTAATCGTAAAAAGTTAACGTGGCCTATAATATTTTTATTGCATACTTGATGCCATACTATTAAAATTAAGATTATTTGGCAAAATAAAAATGGTTCCTATTTGTCCGTTTACTGCTTTTAGTTTGGGCCGGGGATGAAAAGGTCAGAAATTTAACAAACCAAAAGCAGCTATCTTAATGTGTCACCAATTACAAAGGGGTTTTTTAATAACTTGCAATTCAACTTCAAACTTTCCCTAATTATCAAATGCAATTAAAATGAGCAATGAAAATAAAACGGTTCAAAATTTTGTGAACCTGCTGGATTATGATAAAAATATCATTTTTAATATGACGCCGGAAGAAGTGTCTGCTGCAATTACGTCCGGCGATGTGGCGCGTGTAAGGGCCATTGACGGGCAGTTTGCCATTGTGGAAAAAGTTGGCCAGGAAGTGTTTATGGCCCGTTCCATTGGCAGACCCATGCGGTATTTTTTGGCGAAGCAAACGGCCGGCCCGTTGCTGGTTGTAGCCGAGCGCATGGATGAAATTTATGAATTTTTAAAGTCAAAAAATCTTCATTCCCAGTTTCATCCATCTTATACGAGGATGGTACCTGCTCATTTTGTAGTAAGGCTTGAAGTAATTGGTTGCCCGGATCCAAACCCCGTCTACACCCGGTTTTTTGCTCCGCAACGAAACCAATTAACTACCGACCTGGATGAAATAGGAAAGCAATATATCGGGGCTTTGGCCAGGGAATGTGGAAAGTGGCTCAGGACGATTCCGGAAACTGAACCAGTCGGCGTGCTGTTTTCAGGGGGAATTGATAGTGGCTCAGTTTTTTTAGTGCTCTATCACCTGATGTTGAAAATGGGACTTTCGCCACAGCGGTTAAAAGCGTTTACTCTTTCCGTAAATAACGGCCCGGATGCGCAGCAGGCGCATGAATTTCTGGACAAACTCGGATTGTCACTTTTCCTTGAAGTGCTCAACGTGCCTAAATCTGCGGTGGATTATAAGGAAGCAATCAAAGTGATGGAAGATTACAAATCCCTTGATATTGAATCTGCAACGATGATACTTGCGCTGTGTAAAGAAATTCGCAACCTATACCCTGAATGGAAATATGTAGCCGATGGCGAAGGCGGCGACGAAAATCTTAAGGATTATCCTATCGAAGAAAATACAGAACTAACCATCAGAAGCGTATTGAACAATACCATGCTCTACCAGGAGGGATGGGGCGTTGATAAAATTAAACATTCCCTTACTTACACCGGCGGGCAAAGCCGGGGCCATGTTCGTTCGTATGCGCCACTTCAAAAAATGGGTTTTAAAGATTTTAGTCCTTATGCATTGCCAAACGTCATCGAGGTAGCTGAAGCAATTCCATTTATTGAACTTACCAATTGGAAAGAAGAAAATCTCTATGCGCTTAAGGGTGAAATCGTACGAAGGGGAATAAAGATTATCACCGGCTTTGATATGCCTGTATTTGAAAAGCGGCGCTTTCAACATGGTGCGGCGGGCAATGGCACCTTCAAAGAGATTTTTGCAGAAAACGCGATGGAATACCGCACTTATTTTAATTCGCTGTATGCCTGATGATTTTGATATCGTAACGCTGCGGCCCGGAAGAAATCATGTAAACCCTGATATTCCTTACCATTTTCTTCATGAGCAGGAAATAGATGAAAATGGAATTTTAAGAAAAGTAAACACCATTTTTCTTACCGGAAAAGAATGTTCTTTTAAATGTCTGATGTGCGACCTTTGGAAGAATACGCTCACTTATTCTACGCCGCCAGGCGCGATTTTAACGCAGATAGATTATGCTTTAGAGCGCCTTCCACAGGCGGATATCATTAAATTATACAACAGCAGTAATTTCTTCGACACCAAAGCAATTCCTTTGTCGGATTATCCCGGAATCATCGAACGTGCGCGGGCTTACAAAAAAGTTATTGTAGAAAATCATCCCAATCTTTGTGGGCAATCCTGTGTTGATTTTAACGAGCGAATAGATGGAAAGCTTGAAATAGCGATGGGGCTTGAAACGATTAATCCCAAAGTTTTGCCCAGGCTTAATAAAAAGTTGACTGTAGCGGATTTTCAAAGAATTGCGGCATTTTTGCAAAATCACCATATTCAAATGCGGGCTTTCGTGCTTCTAAACCCTCCGTTTCTTACCGGGGAAGAGCAAAATATCGAATGGGCTTTGAAGACCATCGATTTCGCATTTGATTGCGGTGTGGGTTGTTGTTCCGTAATCCCCACCCGTAAAGGAAATGGAATGATGGAGGCGTTGGAAAGAAAAAATGATTACGTTTCTCCCACATTAAAAAGCCTGGAAGAAGTCGTGGAGCGCGCGCTTGATTTAAAAAAAGGACGAGTGTTTGCCGATACATGGGATATCGGTTTTCTTGCGGATTGTAAAAAATGTTTTGAGAATCGAAAATTGCGCCTCGAAAAAATGAATCTTACTCAAAAAAAATTACCAAAAATAATCTGCAATTATTGTTGAATATGGACAAATTGAATCGCTATGACATTGTTGTTGCAGGTGCCGGTTTTGCGGGCTCACTTGCAGCTTTGGCGCTACAAAAAAAAGGCTTAAAAGTTTGTTTACTGGAAAAAGGAAAACATCCGCGCTTTGCCATCGGCGAATCCTCTACACCGGTAGCAGATATGATTTTGAGAAGCCTTTCTGAAAAATATGATTTGCCCTGGCTTTATGATTTTTCACGATATGGAAGTTGGCAAAAAACTCATCCTGAAATTATTTGCGGCCTGAAGAGGGGCTTTAGTTTTTTTAAACATCAAACGGGGAAAGAATTTTTTACGGATCAAAATCATACAAATGAGTTGCTGGTAGCGGCAAGCGCCAGCGATGAGGTGTCAGATACGAATTGGCTTCGCAGTGATTTTGATAATTATCTGGTTGAAAAGGCGAAAACAAGTGGTATTGATTATTTCGAATTCACTGAAATTGTTGAGGCAAAAAGAAATGAAGAATGGGAGTTTCAGATCCTTCGTTCGAATGTGAAAGACAAAATTTACGGTTCTTTTTTTATAGATGCCACAGGCAGCGGCGCCCTGGCTGAAAAATTATTTCATACCAAATCTTCTTCGGATGATTTTCTTACCAATTCATTGGCCGTTTTTTCTCATTTTAATGATGTGCCGCACTGGACGGAAATATTAAAGCAACAAAAAGTTCCGGTGGGCGATTTTCCATTCGATCCCGATTGGTCGGCCTTGCATCATATTTTGGATGAAGGTTGGATGTGGATGCTGCGCTTTAACAATGAAAGAACAAGTATTGGTTTTGTTTTGAATCAGCAAAATGAATCGTTCCAACATCTATCCGCAGAAGAAACCTGGAAAATTATTTTACAAAAATATCCTACTGTCAGGCGTATTTTAAATGATGCAACATTGCACCCTTCGCCTGGCAAAATCATAAAAACCGGGAGATTGCAAAGAAAATTACTTCAGGGCTTTGGGCCGGGCTGGGTTTCGCTTCCACACTCTATTGGTTTTGTGGATCCGTTATTTAGCCCGGGGATTGCTTTTTCTCTTTCAGGCGTTGAAAAATTGCTCGAAATATTTGATGATTGTTGGGGTGAGGAGCAATTGATTGATGCGAACGTTGGGCAATATGCGGATAAAGTGAGCGCTGAAATCAAACTGATAGATCGCCTCATCGCCGGATGTTATAAATCGATGCCTTATTTTGAGCTTTTCACTTCGTGGTCGATGCTATACTTTGCTGCTACCATAGCGCATGAGCAACGGCGAATAAAAAAAGAACCACCCGGATATTTTCTGAACGCTGATGATTTTCAGATCACTAAAATGATTGATGAATCTTATGATGATTTAATAAAACTTCTTTCTAAAAGGCCTTCTGCTGATGAATTAAAAAACTTTACCCGTTTGATTAAAGAAAGAATTAAGCCTTTCAATATCGCCGGCCTTTTGGATCCAAATGCAAAAAACATGTATCACCACACAGTTGCGACGTTTTAATTTTTATTAATTAATGCATGATTTCGTGTAGGTATCATCGTTATATCATCCTGCAAAAAATAAAAACATTTGATATTTGTTCGTTTACTGTAATTTTCGTTTACGCATTGCCGTTAGTATCAGCAACTGTCTATTAAATAGAAAATGCTTTATTTATGCGTTTACTATAATTTCTGCTGTTCCTTCTACTGAAATTTTAATGCTTTGTTTTTTCAAAAGCCGCTAATCTGATCGCATTTTTGAAATCGTCAGTAGTCACTTTTCTCGTATTATATTTTTGCTGGTATTCACGGTGTCTTTTATCATTCGGATACGCTACATTTTTGCCATAAGGGTACGAAGGCATCGCATGAAAAGGAAGCGGGGCAACGGTTTGGCCATGGGCCGTATTTAAATCGCCATCCTTCACCCATCCTTCACTGTAGATAAGAAAATCTCGTTTCCAGCCTTTTGGCAGTGGAGGCAGTTTACCCGCATCAAAATCCATTGTTACTTCATCACCAGCGTTGCAGATAATATATTCATCATCTGCCTCGTTCAGCAAGGGCAAAACATTTCCATAGCGCGTATAATATCCGGTCAGATCACGCCATTTTTGTCCTTTTGAAGTATTGTAATAATCTACCCACTCAGGGCCAAAAGGGCCGCCCTTTCGGTACGATTCAGAATAACCGCGGAAATCCAAATTTGCATTCACCATTTTTAATTCTGTACTTTTTACGGGTGCATTTGGTTTTTCGGTAGAAAAGAAAACCTGATCCCAATAAATCTGCATCGTGGTGCGAATACGAATACGCCTGTCGCCTGGCGTTAAAAATTTATTACGGAGATCAACAATCACCATTTTATCCCTGCCCATCGGGTAGCCAATGTTTTTTATTACTGTTTGCCACTTGCCTTCTTTGTTCATCACCTGCAGCGACGGAGATTGAAGTTTGTATGTATCGGTTTGTGTCAATTCGGTATTGATGCTGGCATCAGGAGGAAAAATCCAGCCTCTCATATAAAGCATTAAATTACTTTGGTTCACGTTTTTGCCAAGGTCTAATATCAAATCGTGCTCTTCGGCCACGCCCTGGAATTTGGTTAAAGAAAAATTAGAAACGTACTGAAAATCGTATTTTTCTAATTTGGGTAAAACATTATTGTCTTTTTCATCTTTAGCGGAAACAGGCAACCGGGGATGCGCTACCTGGTAAATCTTTTTGCCGGGGTAGGGAGGAGCTACAAATTTTTCGTCAACATAGGTGTCAATTGAATCCGGATGGTCAATTGCTACTAAAGAGGCTTTATCAAAATAGACCGCTTCCCAAAGTTCTTCGCTCACTTTTAAAGTATAAAGTCCGTTGCGCGGTTTTAGTTTTTCGCCGGGTATTAGCAGCCATTCTTTCGATGGCTCCTTGTATGCATACGTAGTATCTTTTCCATTGATGGCAACCGGCATTCCGAGCGCGCTTCGCCATAACATGTCTTTCAAAAAAACGAACTGCTTTCCATCCCACGTAAATAAATAAGGGCAGGAACCTTTTAACTGTGCCTGTTCCAGCGCTCGTTGTTTGCGGGTGGGATCTACTATCGTTTGAGGCACGCCATTAGGCCATATGATCCGCAACGCATCTAATTTAGTTCTTGTGCCTACCCCAAATTCGGTTAGTGGTCCCTTGACGGTTTTAATCTGGTATAAATCGCCGGCTTTTAGCTCTACCTGCGCGCCAACGCCAATACGGTTATTTTTACTGCTTCCAAACGAAAGCCCTGTTAATTGAACCTGTACAAAATTGTTGAAATTGCCGCCGTCGTTCCTGGCTAATTCAATACCCGTATTTGCGGAAAAGAAAATATCCCTGTCGCCGTCAAAATTAAAATCTGCCAGTGCCAGCTTATTCGCCTGCAGCAACTCGGGCGGAAGGAGAGAAGATGCATCAGAAAACCCTTTGGCTTCGTCATTATGAAACAGTTTTACGCCCTGCTGGTTAGTATTTGAATTTACGCCTGCTATGGCGATATCCTGGTGGCCGTCGTTATCGTAATCTACAAAGCTGATATCATAAATTTTGGTACCCTGCAGATAGTTGCTTAGCTGTGATGAAGCGGCCTCATCTGCAACAAATTGTCCGGATTCATTTTTAAGAAGAAAGCATTTTCCCTGTTCACCCCCGGCTATCAAAATATCAAGCATTCCATCATTGTTGTAGTCGCCAATGGCCATTGCTGTGCCTTTATACGCCGGGTTTGACAAGCCTGCGATAGCGCTTACGTCGCTAAAGTTTGAATGCCTGTTATTGTTGATTAAATGAACTGATCCATTTTCTTCCAAAGCGAAAATATCAATATCACCATCATTATCCCAATCTCCGAAATCAAGATGTGTGACGGGATTTTTATCTTGTGAAAGATTCATGGCAGTTGCGTTTTCAGTAAAAGTGCCATCACCATTATTTCTGAAAAACATTTTACCGCTTTTTGTGCCAGTCAATAAGTCCAAATCACCATCCTGGTCAAAGTCGCCAAATAAAAGTGTCGTTACATTATTGGAGTTATTCAACCCGATATTTTCTGTTATCTTTTCAAAAGTGCCATCGCCCCTGTTTTTAAAAACCAATATTCCATTGGTGGTGGCAATAAAAAGATCCTGGTAGCCATCATTATCAAAATCAGCAAAAGTGGCGTCCATATCTTTTCCCTTATGCTCAATTCCGCCTGTGACGCTGCACTCTTTAAAAGTGCCGCTTTGGTTAACGGATAAGAATGGCGGGGAAGTATTGCTGCCATTGGCCACATAGCTTGAATAAACATACATATTTGCCTGTACATCATAATCGGCCACTGCCATCACACTGTTTTCTATATTGAAATTTGCCTTTACTCCCGAGCCGGGAATTCCTTCAATTAATTTAAAAGATAATGGGGCCTTAAAAGAACTGTTAGCAACGGATTCGTTATTGGAGCTGCTGTCGAATGCTGAAACTTTTATATTGGTATCAAAATCGAAATATCCGGCCACCATTTTCGGAATCTCAATTTCATCTAAACCGGTTCCATATTCAGGTGAAATTTTCATTAACTCATGAAACTGCTTCAACAAAGCAGTTGCCTGTTGCGGCTGGTTTGATTGTAATGTGGCAAGTGATTTTTTATAAGCTATATCAGCGGCAGTTGAGAATGCCGGAGCGATCTTTTTTACGCTTTGCAAATAAAATAAAGAAGAATCTGTTTTACCGGTTTGGGCAAAAAGCTCGCTCAATGCTATAAGAGGCACAATATTGGCTGGCGATAATTGCTGCACTTTCAATAAATAATTTTTTTGAGAAGAAAGGTTGCCTGAATCTAATTCGGAAAGCATGTAATAGGCCATCACATTTTTGTCATTTTTTTCAATTAGCTCTTTCAATATGGCTGAGGCTTTGTCTTTTTCATTTTTGAGCGCGTAAATTTTGGCCAGCAATAATTTAAGATCTGCATTATCAGCACTTACTTTCAGGCCTTGTTTGGCAAGATCTTCTGCATCCGTATAATTTTGGCGTAAAAGGTAAAGACGGGTTAAGGCAATGTAGCTTGCCGTATCATGCGGATCTTTTTTAATGGCTTGCTGAAACGCAGCCTCGGCTTCGTCCAACTGATTTTGTGAAAGATATTGAAGCGCAAGGTCTTTCGGATTGCCATTCCCGATTTTAACGGGTTCTTTTGTTTTGCTGACACAGCCTGCCACTAAGAGCATAGAAATGAAAATGATACAAAAAGAGGCAAAAAGATTAAAATGAAACTTTCGGATTTGAATCGGGAAACGCATATCGGCAATTGGGTGAAGTAATTGTAAATACAAATCGTAAAAGTAACGATTATGTGCTTTTACTGGTTGAATACCCGATTTATTTTTTAACTTGCTATCGATTTTGAGAATAATTAAATGTAAGGCCCTACTGCCTTCCTACACCACATGAACTGGCAAAAAAAAATACCTAAAATTCTAACTGTAATCATATTTGCAGGCTTGCTTATCATTACAGCTTTTTCTTCCCGCAGGAGATCTATACATGCGGATGAATCAAACAAAAAAAATGTCGCATTAAAAGACTACGGTTTTTTTCTTGAACCGATCAATGCTACAGCCGGTATTACGTTTCGGCATCTCTGCCCCGAAATTGATCCTAAAGTGAAAAATATTGAAGCCCAGATTGCCTCAATGGGAGCTTCAGTTTCAATTGTTGATTTTGACAAAGATGGATGGCCCGATATCTATTTTACCAACAGCCGTGAAGGAAGCGCAAATGTGCTTTACCGCAATCTTCACAATGGAAAATTTGAAGACGTAGCGCCTGCATTGGGCATTGCCGATGTAAATCAAAAGGGTACCGGAGTTTCCATGGGCGCGGTTTGGGCAGATTATGATAATGACGGATACCGCGATTTGTTTTTATATAAATGGGGAAAGCCTGAGCTGTTTCATAATGAAAAAGGGAAGGGGTTTAAAAATGTGACAGCCGAAAGCGGCTTGCCCGGTTGGGTAAACGCGAACAGCGCCATTTGGTTTGATTTTAATAACGACGGACTGCTCGACTTATTTATCGGCGGATATTATGATGAGAAATTTAATTTATCTCAATTGTCTACAACGAAGATTATGCCCGAAAGTTTCCGGTATGCCAATAATGGCGGAAGGAAATTTTTGCTTGAAAATTTAGGCAATGGAAAATTTAAAGACGTAACTGAAGCGTATGGATTAACTTCCACGAAATGGACGCTGGCGGCCGCATCCACTGATTTTAACGGCGATGGTTTTCCGGATTTGTTTATTGCGAATGACTACAATGTGAACGAGTTGTATATAAACGAAAAAGGAAAAAGATTTTCTGAAGTTGGCCGGCAGTCGGGCATTGGCAATATTCCAAAAAGCGGTATGTGCGTATCATTTGGAGATATTAATAATAAAGGGGTAGTTGGGGTTTACAATACCACCATTACCGAAGATGGTATTTTAATTCAGGATAATAATTACTGGGAACCCCAGTCAAATCAAAATAACGCCTATCCGCGATTTGTAAATCTTGGGCAGATTTCAGGAATTAACAACGCCGGATGGAGCTATGGCGCACAATTTGGCGACCTAAATAATGATGGCTTTATGGATTTGTATGTGGCGAATGGATTTATCTCGGGCAAAAAGGAAACTTCTTACTGGTACGATTATTCAAAAGTTACCGGCGGTAACAGCAATATTATTGAAGATGCACGAAACTGGCCGGACATGAACGGTAAAAGCCAGTCAGGATATGAGCAAAATAAAATCTGGCTCAACCGCGGCGATGGTACTTTCGAGGATATTTCTAATAAAGTTTGCCCTTATGTAACGTATGACAGCAGGGCCGTTGCTATGGCGGATTTATTTAATACAGGAAAACTGGATGTAATTGTAGCCAATCAAAATGATATTCCTCTTGTCTATAAAAATGAGCTTCAGAGCGGCAATCACTGGGTGGAGTTTGAACTTGAGGGCTCGGGCGGCAACCTGGACGCTATTGGTGCAAAAGTTGAATTGGAGTGGAATGGGCAAAAACAAGTGCAAACCGTAACGGCCGGAATGGGCTTTTCCTCTCAAAACCAGCACCGGCTTCACTTTGGTTTGGGGAAAGATAGTAAAATAGAAAAAGCGATTATTTATTGGCCTACTGGAAAAAAATCGGTTTTGTCTAATCCTGGAATAGATAAATTAATAACAATTAAGGAGCCTGGCCTCGTACAAACTGCAATCTCATCAAAGTAAATAAACTCATCAATATGCCCTGGATAGTTGACCGACCAAAAGGTTATTTTCAATATGTGCCCCCCGCATTTATTACCTTGCTTCTCCTTATCGGGCAGTTGAGCTTTCAAATGCTTGACAATTATATTTATATAGTTGTTTCAATTTGCACAGCGATACTCGCAGAAATAATTTTATCAAAATTGCTTTTGGGCAAAATAAAAAGTTTTGCCAGCGCATACATTACCGGTATCAGTGTTGGCATTTTGATTCGCTCTACAATGATGTGGCCTTACATTGTAACTGCGCTGCTTTCGATTATGTCGAAATATGTGTTGAGATATAAAGGCCGGCATTTGTGGAACCCTTCCAATTTTGGCATTTCATGGATGTTATTTATGGCGCCGCTGGATGTGGCTGGCTTAAGCATACAATGGGGAAGCAATTTTGTTGGATTAATTGTTATCTGGGTATTGGGATTGGCAATCGTTTACCGGGCAAAAAGATTTCATGTTACCATTGCTTATGTAATCAGTTTTATCGTGCTGGCTTATGTGCGCAGCCTCATTGTGGGCGACACTTTCCTCGCAGAAGTCTCTCCACTTACAGGCCCCATGTACCAGTTGTTCATATTTTTCATGATTACCGATCCGCCCACTTCTGTCTCTACAAGGAAAGGAAGGATTTTGGTGGTGGTATTGGTGGCCCTCGTTGAATTCGTTTTGCGATTAAATAATTTTATTTATGCACCATTTTATGCTTTATTTCTCGTAGGCCCCTTGGCAAAATATATTGATTTAAGAATGAATAGTCGTAACATTAAAGCGGGGTTTCCTGATACAAAACCCTCGCTTTCACTGCAAGGCTAAAAAGGAAGTGAAAGGCACAATTGAATTTCAAAAATTGATTTTAATAAAATCCGATTTTAATTTTCCAAATTCCAATTCATCTCCTATATTTGCACTCCAAAATTAAGGGAGCATAGCTCAGTTGGTTTAGAGCATCTGCCTTACAAGCAGAGGGTCCGCGGTTCGAACCCGTGTGCTCCCACAAAGGCCTCGCAGAAAATGTGAGGTTTTTTTTAGTCCTTATCGTAAAGTCTGATTTTTTGTTCATTGCTGAATCTGATCAATACACGCAGTTGTTTTATCAATAATTTAAATTTCCTGATTTAATTTCCTGCTGAAATACTGAAAGATTATGAATGTTATCTGGCATTATGCTTAGTTTAAAAAAATCAAATCGGTGCCATCAACTGCGCCCTGCTTAACGATGAAACGGTTTGTACAAAGTCTGCATACAATGGAAGGTCAGCAGGCGTTGCTGCAGAGCCGGGTATAAAACCATCTTGTCTCAGCCTGAAAAAATCCTGTACTATTTGCGCCTGTTGTTCGCGGTTAAAAGAGAGCAGCCCCTCTCCTGCGGTTTTTTTCAATTGTAAATTAGCAACATCACCATAATCATATCCGCCGCCCCATTTTTGCGCATGAATAGCTTGCGGCATATAAATAGCACCGGCATTTTCGTATTGCCATACATGCGTTAATTCATGCACTATTACATCAGTAGATTCGGTGCCCCAACTATTAATCGTGTGAAAACTTGTATATGCTCTGTGTGAAAAGGCGGGCCCAATTACTGCACCAATATCTACTCTTACAAAATCAAAATTGATGCTGTTGCCAAAAATAGATTTGCCTGCTTTTAATTCAGATGCAGAAAGTACACGTGTATTAAACTTTATTAAATCCATTATAGTTTCATAAGCTTCGCCAAGCCCGCCAATTTCTAAACTTTGCAGTGCTACTGTTAATATCCATTTTAAAAAGCCTTTCCATGTATCGATGTCTGCAAGTGATTTCCACCATTTTAGCGTCCACGGTTTAAATGTTTTGAGACCTTTCCATAAAGTGGATAAAAGTCTTCCTACCCTTGCAGGCAGTTGAGACATCCAAAATGCAATGCGTTGAAACACGCCCGCAATTTTATCAATTACTTGGCCGCCGAGCCATGTAAGTCCTTTCCAAATCCATTTGGCTCCTGTGCCAATCCATTGTCCAACTTTTTTTATTCCGCCCCAAACAGTACCCGCAGTTTTTTTTATCCACGACCAAAAGCTTCTTTGCACTTTAGGCCGTGCACTAACTTTGCTATTGTTTTGCTGAATGGTATGCGTTAGTTCATGTGCAATTAATTTTTTGCCTTGTGATGTTGAAGGTGAAAATTTTCCAGAATTAAAATAAATATCATTTCCAACTGTAAACGCCTGTGCATTTAATTGATTAGATAACTGAGCAGCATAATTCCCTGTATGAATTTTTATGTTTGAAAAATCAGTGCCAAACCTGCTTTGCATAAAGGTTTTCGTTGTTTCAGGCAATGCCTGTCCGCCACCTCTCGTTGATTGTATTTTTGATGAAACTGCATCATCTGTATATCCATCATCATTCGCTTTTGTTTGTATAAAGGGTGATAAAGTACTGCACTGTGCTTTTTCTTCCTTTTCGCATTCATCGCATTTTTTTTGAACGAAAACATGTTCAGCGCCTTGCATTTCTTCATCATCCATTTCATCTTCATCAAAACCATTTTCCTGATTTTCATTTGCAGGTGTTCTTTGAATGTATAAAGGTTTTAAACTGTCCGTATATAAATTTTTCGTGCCATTACTATTTGCAAAAGAATTTCCAGGCGAAGAAGTTTTATCAGAACCTGGTTTATTTAAGCGCTGATGCATAATAGTTCAATTTTAAAAAGTGCTCCTCTCTTTTCAAAGTTTTATTCACTACATCATTTACTTCTTTTTTTTACTGCTGCAATTATCAATAACAAGTTTTTCATTCGGCGGCAAAGGTGTATCTGCAAAGAGTTTCAGATGCTCATCTGTGCATGTTACAGGTGTGCCAATAACCTGCCTGATTACATCCTGCGTTAATTTCGAAATATCAATATCAATTACAGGTGCAGGTGGTTCCATTATTACCAACGCCCTGCGCAACCACGGATATAATTTTTGCAACCGCTGTTCCTGAGTTAATCTTTTATCATTTTCTTTCCCTGTTCTAAATGAACTTACATCTTTTTCTGCAGCACCTCTTAATTCTTCAGGAAGTGTTTGCCCTTTTACGCGGTCTCGTTCAAGAATATCCTGTTCATCAGCAGCAGGTGCTTTTAATTCTTTTGAAAGATGACTAAACAATTTGTTTTCTGTAATGTCGGTTGAAGTTTCATCAGCACCATACATTTCATTCATTCCAGCCACCGGAATATTTTTATTATTGGCTTCAGTAAGTCTCGCTTTTATTTTATCAAGATCTCTCATGATAGATAAACTAATTACTCCTGATGCAAGCAGTTTTGCAATTCTTTCTTTAATCTTATCCGCGGCTTTTTGCGCTCTTTCTGATGAAAGTTTTTCATTGCCTTCAAACTTACCGCGCCTGTGATCCAACGGACCTTCGGGTGAAGTATACCCTTCTATATGATCAATAGTATAACCATCTTCGATAGCCTGTATTACGCTGCCGATTGTTTTATCGTATTCACTTGCCGGAACCTCTGCATCATTTCGCGGATCGGTGGTTGCATAATTATAAAACAGCGGTATATATTTTCTTTCAAGTTTTTTTGGTGGTTCGCCAGGTTTATCGGGCGTCATATCAGAGCACACAAATTTTATATCCGGTTTTTCACAATCGCAAAAAACACAATCGGGTGCATTTTCAGTTTTTATTTTTTCAGGCAGTGTAAAACTGAAATTGAATATTACTTTTTTATCACCATTTTCATCTGAATAAGTAACACCAATACCATGATTTTTTGAAATATCAGCATCACCAATTTTACCTTCTACCGTTGTGCCGGCATTTGTATGCTTTGCATCAACGCGAATAATTACAGGACCGATATCAGTATATAAATGCACCGTCGCTTCATCAGTGTCTTTTAACTGCGACCATGTTTTATCAAAGCCACCCCCCAGCTCAATATTAAATTTACCATTTGCATATCTTATAAAACCTGTTACACCTGCTTCGTAAGATTTATCTAAATTGGCGCTGCCCGTACCTTTTGTTTCAACACGCACATGACCAATGCGCAGTACCAATCTTAAGCTTGCTTTTAAATTGGCATCTTTAAAATCTTTGTCTATTTCTTTTGAAAAATTATCCGAAACATTCCCCGAAGCAAGTGAAGGCACTGCTTTAATAAAGTTATTTGCGCCATCCACAAAATCTTTGAAATCCAAATCACCATAAGCTTCGCCTGTTACGTTATTTTTACAACCCTTCGCTTCAAAAAAAACTTTGTCGTTTTTAAAACCGCCAGTAGCAGATGAAGAGGAGTTCTTTGTTATTTTACATTCGCCGGGCGTTATAATTCTTTCCACTTTTATTTTTTTGCCATCAAATGTTCCTTCTTTTGATTCAGATATTATTGGCTTTGTATCTTCTTTTCGCTGAATAAAGTTTTGTTTAGATTGAATAGAATTATTTAATCCCCAAGCACCTTGTTGTATAGTATGTGTTAATTCATGTGCAAGCAAATGTTTACCTGCAAATGATTTAGGCTGATATTTTCCTTCATTAAAATAAATGTCATTACCAACAGTAAAAGCCTGCGCATTTAATTCTTTTGATAATTGCGAAGCATAATCTCCTGTATGAATTTTTACATTTGAAAAATCAGTACCAAAACGGCTTTCCATAAAACTTTTTGTTGTTTCATGCATTGCAGTGCCGCTGTTTTTTGTTGATTGAATTTGATTTGAAACACTATTAGTTGCAACAACAGAATTATTTGTTGAAGATTGTTTTTTCTGTATGAATGAAGCCATTGGCTTGCGCTGTGCTTTTTCTTCCTCTTCACACGCAGCACATTTCTTTTGTATGAATGATTCAAGTGGTTTACGCTGTGCTCTTTCTTCCTCTTCGCAATGCGCACATTTACGCTGAATAAAATTTTGCTCAGGCATGCGCATTACTTTGTCTGCCATGTTATCTGCTTCATCTTCTAATGGGTCATCAACCGCACCAACAGATAATTTTCTTTGAATAAAAACCGGTTGAGAATTTTCTGCATGGCTGTTATCAATATATGCATTGTGCAAACCGCTTGCTGAAGCAGGAACTGCAGCTTGTGATTGTGGTGATAATATCGCCTGGTTTGTGTTTATATTTTTTATTTTTTATAGTGATAATAAATATTTATTTTATTACTTACCTCCTGAATAATCTATCGGTTCATAATCCGGCATTGGCGGAAGCGGCAAGTCCGCCATCGTATCAAACCCAAAAAAACCTTCTATTGTATCGTTATATTTTTGCATAGTTTCAATTCCCTGTTGGCTTTTTATACTTTGCCACAGTTCAGGAAACCTTACTCTTGCGGCGTATGATTGCGTTTCAGAAAAATCGTTTTGTTTTTCCTGCAGTTCATAATAGAGATTACTGTATTCTTGTGTAGTTGCATCACGTTTGGCAATACCTTTTAGTTCCTTTGCCCGTGATATCAATTCACTTCTTTCATCATTATATGCATCAACCAATACTTTTGCTTCTTCAAGTGCTTCTGCTTCACTCAAACCTGTTTCATCAGTTGTTGCTGTTGGTTTTTGTTTGATAGGCTTAGGACCCGAGTAAACACGATATTCTGCGCCATTGTCTTTATTGCTAAGCCATATTTCAATAATAGTATCCTTATTTCCGCCATACATACGCCCGGAATAAAAAAAACACCTGTCCCAAAACCATTGCGGAGATTTATTAAAAGGCTGATTTTCGCTTATACGATTTCCCGAGTGAAACTCACTTTTGGGGTGACTTTTTTGCCACGCCTCATACTGCTTTTCTGTGTAGGCTCCTCCACCTGGCGGCGTGCGGTGGAAGGTTGCATCATCAGGAGAAATGTCGCATATATTTGTTTTATCCTCATGCCCATCTTTTTTCTGAATGAATGGTGCCAAATCTTTATACTGCATTTTTTCTTCTGCTTCACAGTGCGCACATTTACGCTGGATAAAATTTTGTTCAGGTGTGCGCATAAGTTTTGGCTGAACAGTTGGTGTTCTTCCTCTTGCGGCATCTAAAGCTTGCTGAACTGTTCCTATGCAAATATTTGATGCCTGTTCCGAAGTAGCTTCATCACCTGTATCGCCCCATCTTCTGTAGCAATGCGCATAATGCGTTAATTCATGCATAATAACTCTTTCCAAATGAGGTGAGTTACAAATATTACCTATAGAAACAGATGGAATAGGACTGTCACACGTAGGTTCAGGGCAACGTGTGCGCCCGCTTATTGTCAAATTTGGATCAAAAGTTACTGACGGTCTGCGGGATGGATCAAACATTATATCGGGATTAATATTGAATCTGCTGCGAAAAAATTGAAGACAAGCCCGGTTACCTGCAATTCTTGTTCTCATTCCCGCAAGTACATCAAGCAATCTTACACCCGTTGAAGCAGGACAGTCTCTCCTGATTTTATGAAATGCGTTACACTCAATTATACGGTGCAGGTCTCGTCGTCTTTCTTCCCTAAACCTGTCTCTCATCTCTTCTGATTCAGAAACCACATCATCATCCTGTTTTTGAATCTTTCGCAAGCTCACCTGGCCCTGTTGTAAAGTGTGCGTTAACTCATGCGCCAGCAAATGCTTTCCTTCTGATGATTCGGGCTGATATTTTCCTTCATTAAAATAAATATCGTTGCCTACAGTAAATGCCTGCGCATTTAAATCTTTTGATAATTGCGAGGCATAATTTCCTGTGTGAACTTTTACGTTTGAAAAATCTGCACCAAAGCGACTTTCCATAAAACTTTTGGTTGTATCAGGCATTACATTTCCGCTTCCTTTTGTTGATTGAATTTGATTGGAAACTTTATCGCTTGCAATTTTGTTGTCAGCGGTTTCTTTTTTTTGAAGGAATGATTCTGCCGGTTTGAGTTGTGCTCTTTCTTCTTCTTCGCAATGAGCACATTTACCCTGAATAAAGTTTTGTTTAGGCATGCGCATCACTTTATCTGCGATTGCATTAGCTTCATGTTCTAAAGGGCCATCTACTGTTTCAACAGATAATTTTGTTTGTAAGACTATACTTTGTAGTTGTATAGCAGGCAGATTATTTTGAGGAGGACTTAATGAAACGACACTTGCCGGCACCTGTGCGCTTACAGTTGGTGGAGAAAGTGTTTGTTTCATTTTGTAAATATTTTACTGATACATTATGACTCAATGAGAATGGCATTCATTTTCTTAACTGTCTCCCAAACCTCTGGTATGGCTAAGATCAATGGCACTTTTTTACAAAACTATCCTCGGAACCTTTTACAACACCGCCATTTTTTTCTAACCGCGCAAAGAAATTATGTAAAACTTTTCTTACGTCGCATTTTTTTACTAATTATTTTATTTTGATAATGCCTTTTAGACTTTGTTACGCTGGTCTCAGTTGCATTGCAATCCTTATCATCGCCGCGAAAAAAGGCACCGTAACCAGGTCGTCTAATATCCCCGCACCTAAAGTTGCGATGTCTTCTGCAAAAGTGGCTACCAGACCTGCAATTCCGATTCCGATAACTACATTTATGAGGTCGGGATTTTCTTGTAAAAAAGCTCTGATAGCAGCGGCTGATGTTGCACCTGTTCTAATGGCTTGCTCGGCAAAATCTCTCACACGTTCCCAACCACTACGTTGTCTTATCTGTGCCGGCGATGGTTGGGTTTCAGGTAATGGCACAGGAACCGGCACAGGAAGTGAAGATCCTATTACCTGGTAAACGAGCAAGCCTGGAGAACACCATTCTGTTTGAACCGTATAATTACCAATGATCAATGTTTTGCCAGGATAAATGTTTGAAGGCATAGGTACAAGTAAGGAGATACCCTGTGCCGCACGCCAGGCAGTTTGTGTAGCATCAGCAGCATTGCCTTGTGCAAGATAGCCGGCAAGTTGTGCTACACCATCAACCGCACATGTCCAGCTTGCAGGTTTTATTTCTGCGATTTGCGCTATACTACCTGTTCTTCGAACAAGATCGGGAAAACCCATTCCAGCGCGGCCGCCAATTATTTGAGGAACGATGCTGGCGATATCTTCGCCACATAATCCAGCAGTTCTAAGAGGAGCTGCTGATGCTCCGGGGATACCAAATCCTGAAAGCCCTCCCGAAACTGTAGTCATAAAATCTTCTAATAAGGCTAAATGAACGGCCGCACCTGTTAACACTCTGGCTAATGAACCCGTGGGGTTATTTAATAATCCTCTGCAGGCAGCACTAAATCGTTGAATTTTTCTTGAAACTCCCTTTCTCTGTTGTATGGTATGCGTTAACTCATGCGCCAGCAAATGCTTTCCTTCTGACGATTCAGGCCGATATTTTCCTTCATTAAAATAGATATCATTCCCAACAGTAAAAGCCTGCGCATTTAATTCTTTTGATAATTGGGAAGCATAATTCCCTGTGTGAATTTTTACGCTTGAAAAGTCTGTGCCAAAGCGGCTTTCCATAAAACTTTTTGTTGTTTCATGCATTGCATTGCCGCTTTCTTTTGTTGATTGAATTTGATTGGAAACATTATCACTTGCAACAACATTGTTACTCGTTGAAGTTTCTTTTTTTTGAATGAAGGAGGCTAATGGTTTACGCTGCGCTCTTTCTTCTTGTTCGCATGCAGCACATTTCTTTTGTATAAATGGTTCTAAAGGTTTGCGTTGTGCTTTTTTTTCTTCTTCGCAATGGGCACATTTACGCTGAATAAAATTTGGTTCAGGCATGCGCATTACTTTATCAGCCATATTGTCGGCTTCACCTTCTAACGGGTCATCTACGGCACCAACAGATAATTTTCGTTGCAGAGGAAAATGGTAAAAACTTTTTGTATAAATATTTTCTTTTGCAGCTTGTCGGTTAAATACTGTTTCTTTTGATGCTGCCTGAATAACTGGCGATTGAGATACTATCGAATTATGTTCATGCAAAATATTATTGTTTAATTTTGATTTTTATTAAGGATGTTTCTTGCCAAACACATCAGTATTTTTACATAAATCAGGGCTTGCTGAACCAAAGCCAAAACATGAAGCTTCGCATGAAGACGATACATCTTCTTCAAATCTTCCGCGTGTTACATGCACTATTTCGTGTAAAATGGTAGAAGCTAAATCTCCGCAACTACCGCCGGCAAAAGCTTCGCTTCCCAGCGTTAAAATATTTGCGGGAATTGAGAAGCCGGTAGACTCTGCACATGCGCCTTTATTCTGCAATTTTGCAGAATCCAAACATCTTACATCATAACCGTTTTTTACAAGATTTGCCTGTATAGCTTTTCTGCGGCTTGCTTCTATACACGTGCTGCTGAAAATTTTATCTAATGCCCTCTTAAATGCATCTTCCACAACATTTAATCCAAAGCCGGCATCATCGCAACTGCTTCGTATAACTACATTCACATTATGATGCTTGAATCTTTTACTGTTTTTTGGCGCTGCCGGCTGTCTCTTTATTTGACTATCTTGTTGCAGCGTATGTGTCAGTTCATGCGCCAGCAAATGCTTTCCTTCTGATGATTCGGGCTGATATTTTCCTTCATTAAAATAAATATCGTTGCCTACAGTAAATGCTTGTGCATTTAATTGATTTGATAATTGCGATGCATAACTTCCTATATGAATTTTTATGTTTGAAAAATCTGCACCAAAGCGACTTTCCATAAAACTTTTGGTTGTGTCAGGCATTACATTGCCACTACCTTTCGTTGATTGGATTTGATTGGAAATTGTATCGCTTGCAATGTTGTTGTCAACTGATTCCTTTTTTTGAAGGAATGATTCTGCCGGTTTGAGTTGTGCTCTTTCTTCTTCTTCACAATGGGCACATTTACGCTGAATAAAGTTTTGTTCAGGCATGCGCATCACTTTATCTGCCATTGCATCTGCTTCATATTCCAATGGATCATTTACTGCTCCTATTGACAATTTTCGCTGAATAGATAAACCATTTATGTTTGTATGCGAAGCAGGATACAAAGTTGAGCCTTCATTATTTGATGTGCTTCTTTCAAATTTCATAGCCCACAATTTTTTGAATAATCAATAAATTATTATTACAATGTTTTCCCTTCTTTCTTCAGCTCTTTTTTTATGCCTTGTAAAATATTATCAACGGTAATCGTTTTATCGTTCCTGTTTAAAGCCATTAGCGATGCGAACTGTACAACATTCATAATTGAACCACCTGATAATTCATATTGCTGTGCGATGCGTTCTAAGTCTTCTTTCTTTGGCGGTTCGCATTCAGGGCTAAATGCATTGCTCCAGATTCTTAAACGTTCTCTTGGCTGCGGTTTTTGAAAATGAATGATGGATTGCAATCTCCTGGTAAAGCCTTCATCCATATTCTGGCGCATGTTGGATGCAAGTATTACAAGACTTTGATAATCTTCTAAGCGCGTTAATAAATAAGCAATTTCCTGGTTGGCAAATTTGTCGTGCGAACTGGAAATATCACTTCGTTTACCAAAGAGCGCATCGGCTTCATCAAAAAAAAGTATCCAGTTTTTATTCTCTGCTTTTTTAAAAACTTTTTCTAAGTTTTTTTCCGTTTCACCGATGTATTTTGAAATCACCATTGATAAATCAATGCGGTATACATCAAGATTATACAGTTTGCCTAATAAAGAAGCAGTAAGCGTTTTACCGGTGCCGGGAGGACCATGAAATAAAGCTTTATAACCAGGTTTTAATTTTTTTGCCATGCCCCAATCTTCAAAAAGTGTATGACCATGTTGCAACCATATCCTTATTTCATCTAATTGATTTGCGGTAAAGTCATCCACTACCAAATCATTCCAGTCTAATCCCGTCCGTAAACGCTTCGCCGGAAAATCCATACTAAACTGCGGTTTGCGCAAATTGCCGGTAGTAAAAAAGTCTACGTATTCATCACTGATAGCAAGCTGGGCATTGTAAAAAGATTCTGCTTTGCCTGCAGTATCAAATTGCAAAATGTTATGTGCGGAAAAAAAATGATCGGGTTCGAAAAGTGCATACAATCGAAAGCGTTTATTAAGATCATTTTCGGCAAGTAAAAACAAAGCTGTCTCAATTGTTGGAAGAAAACCACTGTGGCGGTCTGCTTTCAATCCGCCAAACTCTGTATATCCGCGGCCAATATTTTTATTAATTGATAAGAAGACATCGAGCAACTGTGGCTGAACATGCGGAATAAGTGCTAGTATCAGAACAAGTCTTTCATCCGGCGCGAGCTTATAATATTTTACAAACTCTGCATAAATAGATTTGTCGTTGGTTAAATCAGGTGGCGTGGTATCTAATATTTCGGCTACCTGTGTTTTCTCAGGCAATAATAAAGGTTCTTCAGTTTTTGAATGAATAAGTTTAGTCCACCAGCCCGCAGGCTTTTCTTCAATTAAAGCTTCATTTTTTCCCGTTGAAACTTCCTTTGGGAAATAGTTTTTTAAATGGCTGTTTACATATTGAGCAAACCAGTTTATTTCACGCGAAAGACTGTCAGCATTTTGATAAAGCAGATTAGGTTTATCAGTAATTTCTGCCGCTATTGTTTCTGCATATTCCATAAAAAGATTTTACCATTCAACAAAAATTAAATATTCATTCCATGAAAAAGTAATTGTAGAATAACCCCAGGGAATACTATCAATTAATATGTCAAGCGTTTTGCGTTCCACTTGCAAAAGCCAACCATTTTCTTTTTGCGTTATTATGCCTTCACGCTTTAAAAACGACTCGCGCAAGCCGCTTACAGAAGTATTTTTAATCGCCTTCCAGTGTTCAATTACAGATTCGAGTAATTGTATCGCTTCGTTGGTTTCATGTTCTTCTAATAAAATTTCAAGTGGTATTGGCTCTTCAATATTTAAACCACACATTATTTTTTCAAGTGTAAGATTATACTCAAATGTTTTTTGCTCGCCCGTGGTTAAAAATTTAAGCAAGTGAACAGCTTTATATTGCGAATTTTTATTTTTCCATTCTTTTCCATTTAATAGTTGCAGGTTTGTAAAGAATGATTTTAAAAAAGGTGATAACAAAATAATGCCTGCATGTTTTACAGCATATTTATCTGTTGCGGTTTCTTCATCGTCAGCTTCTGGAAGCTGTAATTGAACATCGGTCTTAACAGAAATAGGTTGGTTTGCAAAATCATTAGTCATGCTATTAAATACATTAATAAAATCTGATTGACTATTGGAAATGATTTTATCAATCGCCGGCTTGCATTGTGAAGCGATCGAAGTAATAGTATTCCTGAAAATCTCCAGGTAAATACCTGCATCATCCTTTTGCTGAAAAATTTGAGGAGCATTTCCCAGGATGATATTATCAATTGAAGCGCCGACAATATTGATGGCTGCAACATTTTCATTTTTTAAAAAAATATTTAACTGCTGTATCCATTTAACAAACAATTCTTTGGTGGCTTTTAATATCGGTATTAATAAAATCAATTTTGTTTTTGCCTCTTCGTTTAATTGAAAAGCAACCCGCGTCCAAAGATTTTTTTTGAATTGATGATGATAAAAAAAACGTGTAGTTTTTTCCGGATGATTAGTTATCAGTTCACAAATGATTTCGTTTATATCTGCTTCCTGTTCGGTTGCCCACCAGGGTAAAGTTCCTGTTTGCAAAAAATGTTTCAGCAATTCTATCTTAGAAACCAACAATGATTCTCTTTTTTGTGAAGAAGGGATATTGGATAACTTATCAACCAGCGCTTTTTCAAATTTTCCTTTAAAAACCGAACTAAAATTCGAATCAAAAGCGGCAGCAGAAAATTGTCCAAGGTTAATTTCTAATTTTTCTATTTTGATCCATTCATCTTCCGGCACATGGTTTGAACAAATTTCATCTGCAGCATCAATTATTTGTTCCTGAAAGGTTATTCCAAAATTCTGCCGAAAATTAAATGCCTGTTCTTCATCAGTGCAATTCAATTCAAATTGAAGGCGGTTTATTACATGTGTCATCAGTTGCAGATTTATTTTAACTAACTGCTGCAATCTTCATCACAGGTGCAAGGCTGTAATGTATTCAGCTTATCTATCAAAGGATTTACAATATCATATCTTGGCATTTCGTTTTGCGCCATTTCTTCGAGCCAGTTTATATACACTTCTTCAAATTTTTTCATTTCAATCAAACCCACCCATTTTATGCGCGTATGGATGTGCGCCGGAAATTCTGTTTGAATCGTTTTCTCAACAAGATTTTGGAAAGTGGCATCACGAAATCTTTTCACCCAGCAAGGTAGTACCACCGTAATTCTGAATGAATAAGGGTCTTCGTTATTATCACAATGGTCTTCCTCACAATACAAATCCAACTCAAAAGCAAAATAGCGCATCAGCACATCTATGGCATCATCTATATCATCTGTAGCGCCGGGCACGCCATCTTCTATTTGTTTTTGTGTGCGTTTGCTATACACAAAATCGCTTTGAGCAAGAACGGCATTTTTAGTGCCATGTATAATGAAACTGTATTTTGCGTTTGCGGGATCTTCCTGTTCTTCGAGATTAGAAACAATTTCATAATTAATTTTTTCTGAACCGAATTCCTGTAAGTCGCGAACACGTTGCGCGAGCAATTCATATCTTCGGAATTTTAGCTTAACAGGTTCGGAACCATCTGCAAATGCCTGTTCAAAGAGAATTGATTTATCCCCCGTATTTATGGGCAGCTTAAAATATTCCAGTATCCACGGCATTTCATCATAACATTTTGCTGCCGGGATCCTGCTTATTTTCTTCTTGTAAGTTGGTGTTTCCGTTCCTTGATTTAAACCAATTCCCAAATCACATGCAGTTAAACAAACGTTTAAAAAACTTACAGGCTCAGCTACATTTTCCTCATCAAGAACCTCATCTAATTTCGGGCGAAGTAATAAATGTTCAACCAGATGCATACCTTCATTTCCGTTTATTTTATCCAGCAATTTTTGCAATTTATCAAACGCATTTTCGCGATCTTTCTGAGAGTTAAACTCAGCACTGGTGGCTAATAACACCGCTACTTCTTCATCGGTGCTATCGTACAACTCAAACCAAAACGGCTCCATTGATTCTTCATAATTTCTTCTTCTTTGTTTGGTACCGTTTAAAAATTTGAAGTAAATGCGTTCATCAGCATATTGCAAAATCTGGTTGATTAATAATTCTGTGCAGCATCCATCACTCACTTCAACACTCGTTAATAAAACTGTTTCTTTATTATCGGGGTCAAGCAGCTTAATAATATTTTTACCGGGCGTGTTAGGCGCAGGTTCTATAACAATATAATCGGTTGATAATTTCCTGCAGGTGATATCTTTAAAGCCGAGTAAACGACCTACTCTCCTTTCTGCACCGGAAACGTTTGCAGAATTCCAGGTATTATATTTTGTGTAATCATACGCTTTGCCGCGCTGTGTGCTTATTTTATAGTACTCACCATTTTTAAGCATGCGTATTTTATCGCCGATTAATCTTTCCTCAAGTTTATAAGGTGTAAGCCATTTACTGATGGCTTCATACTCACTCATATCTTCACTAAAACGTGCGAGTATATGATTCAAAAAAATATTGCGACGCTTGTTGAATTGCTTTGGTGTCTCAATTAAATTTTGAAGTACCGAAGAAAAATCTTTCAGAATTTCATCCCAATACTCTGCTCCGCGATTTTCACGATCAATTAATAATGTTTTTAAATCTCTTATTTCACTTAATTGTGTATCGGTATAATCTGTTGCAGAATATAGGGAACGTATAAATGCGGTGTGCTGAATGCTGTCATCAAAAGAAAATAAATCTCTTAAATGATTAAGCCGGACAAGGTAATCAGAAAGTATTTGCTCGAAAAAAAGCATATAACCTTTTAGTTGCAAGGCCTGTACCTTCCTTTTTTCATCTGCATTGGCAGGTAAATTATCTTTTTCGCCCACACCATAACACATCGGCAGCGAATAGGTAACAGGAAAGTAGTCTTCAAGATTCATATATTCGCCGGCAGGTACCGGGAAATCATCCTGTACACCGATAAGCTTATATTTGCTTTCAACCGTTTTCAAATCTTTAAAAAGTTTCAACATACGCTCAGGCCGACGGTCTTCTTTTCGGCCCATGTAATACGTAATGGTTTCACGCTCTTTGCAAAAAGTTATTTGCGACATGGATGGCTGAATGCGGGCAACCTTACGTTCTTCTTTTAAATGTTCAATCCATGCGTTGAAAAAATCTTTTACTGATGCTGTCTCATTTACACCTGTAAAAGGCAAATGCAGGTAAGTAATGGCTTTAATGCCTTGAATGTCTGCGAGCTCATTAATAATATCAGACAAACGTATATCACGAAAGAGGTCTGTTTTTTTAAGTACGGCGTCATCAATAAAGCCATGTTTTAAAGCAGGACCTTCAAAAATTTCATCCACCAAATATCCATTTTCCATCATTTGCTGAATGGTATAAAAAGGAACGGATGGCGTGAAGTATTTATAAATCGTAAAAAATATTTGCGCTAACACCACATCAGGGTCTGCATATTCTTCCAATGCAGCAAACAAGCCAATACCAAAGTTTTCATATTCAACTGCGTCAACCGAAATAAAATCTTCGCACAGGTTACGGTTAGCAGCCAGTTTTTCGACGACCTGTTGCCGCACTGTTTCTCTTTCATGTTCATCAATAATGCTTTCTTCATATTCAATCATCACATTGTACAAACCTTCCAACTCAACAATTTTCGAAGCAATCAATTTTGTTTCATCGTCCGGTATTTGTGTGAGCTGCCAGTTTAAAAAATCAATTTGTTGCTGTAACTTTTCTTTTTCGTCTTCTGAGTTATTGGGATTATTTATTGCGGCGTTCGCTTCATCAAGCTTTGTTTGAAAATCTTTTTTATACGTTGTAACATCGATACTGTTTAAACTTAATTTTCCATAACAAGTTTTTTCTGCTGCATCTGCGCAGGAGCAATCGGCGTCTTTTCCCTTGTCAGGATAATTGTAGTCAATAAAAACGGGCACTTCATAATCTTTGCTTTTTTCGATCCAGGCATTGCGCACGCCTTTTATATCAATAAGCAGTTTGCGATAATCGTTTATGGTTAATGCGCTGTTATGCAAAATTTGCTTTGCCGTATAAAAAATTTGTTTCCATGTGTCATTCGTTAATTTTTCAGGCGCTAGTAAATCTTTTATTTCAAAACCGGTGCGGTAGGCAAGGTCAGTAATGGCATAGCACACTGCTTCCAAAATCGTAATGCCCGGGTCCGAATTATTGTAATCCGTCCATATTGCGCTTCCTGTTTGTTCAATATATTTAAATCCCTGTTTGCGCAAAGCAACATAATCTTCTGCGGGCAGCAACGGATTTGATTTTATTAATGAAATACTTTCTGGCATAATTTATAATTTATCAATCACTAAAATCTTATTTTGGTTTTTTAGGTTGGCTAGTTGTTTTATTTGTATTCGCTTTTGTCTTTTTTATTGCTGATGATGTTGCTGATTTTACCGGTGCTGTTTCATTTGCTTTTTTTACAGTAGTAGTGAGTTTTTCTGATGCTTTTTTTACAACAGGCCTCACAGGTGTTGGCGCTGTAGGTGTTGCATCTCTTGTGCCTTTTAAAACACCGCCGGCAATTGTGTTGCGAGCTTGTGCAGCCTTACGTTTTTCGCATGGCGTTGGCTCAGCATCTTCTTCATAAGGAATAATAATGTGGTGCGGCACTGAAACTAATAATGACCTTGATGTACAGGGTACTGCGACAATATCACCCTTAAAATCCGGGTCATATTTCAAAAACTTTTCTACCGAATCGCACCCACAGAAATGTTTGAAATATTCTTGGATATCTTCCTGCCTGTTGCCGGCACCTTCAAACAAGTCAATTGTTGCCGGCGATGTTGTTCCATCTGCATTTACAGTAAAACTTTGCTTTGCTATATTGAATAAGGAAAAGTAAGCAAGCAGTGTATATGTGCCGGCAGGTAGGGTTGCAATTTCATAAGTTCCGTCTGCTGCGGTTGTTGTCAGCTTGTTTAATTCTTTCACTGCAATTGTAATACCGGCTAATTGATTTTTCATTTTTTCATTATCGAATACAGTGCCGCTGATAACGCCTGGGCCTTCCGTTTCGGGTGCAGTGCAACATTCGTTGCAGCAAACGCCCATAACAAAATCTGTGATAAAATCAACATAACCGCGCTCTTCAATAAAATTGATAATAGATGAAGCGTAAATTTTCTGATTAAATTTTACTTCTGCATTTTCATCAAAAGCCCAGGGCGTAAGAAAATGAACAATTTCATCATTCAGTTTTTTCATGTAAAAACCCTTATCTGTACCCGAATAAAACTGAACCTTAAATGAAACGATTATTTGTTCATACACGGGATTTTTTGCATGCACATGTACAAACGCCGATGTGCGAGATTTTAAATATTCCTGTATCTCAATTAGAATTCTTCTGCTTGTTTTTGGCTGCAACGGGTTGGCGGCATTGCGATTTTTTAAATTGGAAATAGGAATTAATAAAACATGCCCGGGTGCAATTTGCGGACCGCAGCATTCATTAGTGGCTTCGGCAATGTAATCTCCTAACGTTACATCAATTGTTCGCTGTGTTCCGTTTGCCAACACATTTGTTGTTATACGGCTTGCAGCAGCGCCAGTGTTTTGAATAATGTTATCAAGTAGTTTTTTTGTTATGATTTCTGCAGAAGAAGCGCTATCATCAAAAATGGTAATCACTGCTGTTAACTGCGCAGAATTTTTAAGGTCGTTAATTATTGAAGCGATATTCGCTTCAGAGGCTGCATCAAAATTAAAATCTGAATTATACGAAAGTGTGAAATGTTTTTGCGTGCTGCCGGTATTTTCTTTTTTTGTGCATAAGCAATTTGGATCCGTATGCGTAATACATTTTACTTTATAAATGGATGGAAAACGATCTAAAACCAAATGCTCATAATCCCAGGCGTTAATTGCTCTGCCTTTATGACGAAGCCGCTCACTCACACGTGTATAAAATTCTTTTCCAACTTCCTGGCGCTTGCCATCGAACGAAGCAAATGGCTGCTGTACTTTACTTATCTGCGCAACCGGCGTTGCTAACTTACTGATGCTGTTTGCTGGTAATGCATTGTCAAAATGCGACGGGTCGTTATTTTGATCATCAAACTGTGCTTCTACTGCCTGCGTTACAATATTTATGAGTTGCGGAATTCGGTTTGCATTTTCATTAACGCTTGCACAAAACCATATTAAACCATTAGTAATTATGGTATTGTTTGATGAGGCGTCTGCAGGAATGTCAATTTTAATAATGCCCGTTGTTTGAAAACCATACGTGCCGTCAGAAGTGATGCTTTCACCTTTCATGGGCTTCCATTCATTATAGCTTAAATAAGACCAGTGAATTATTGGCGGATCGTCATCTTCATTTTCCGCACTTCCTTCTGCGAATTGAAATAGCATCGAAATACTTTGCAGCGGCTGCGACTTTTCAAGACCAATAAATAACATGCCTTGTTGTAGATCGCCGCTATATTGGTTGGAAGAATTGGCTGCATCGCTTCGTGCACTTAGCATTAAGCGAACTGCATTAGCGCTTTTTGAATTTGTATTACGTCTGCTTAAACCTGATCCGGAAATATCACCCAATTTTTTTATGGATGTGTTTAGAGCGGATGCCGTATTGCTGTAATATTTTGAATACGGGCTTAAAAAATTAAACTGTGGCAGCAATGCATTCTGCGCATTTACTAAAAGTCCGTTTTTTAATTTATCCAAATCTGGAAACCTGACATCATTTATATTTTCTTTTCTGGATGATCCTAACGATAGATAAGTTTCAACTGCGCCAAACGGATAAATATGAAAGAACTGGTCAACGCCCATTTCCATTGAAACAGTTGAGTCGTAGCTAACCGATATTTCTTTTATTTCCAAACCCGGGGCGAGGTTTTGGCTTCTTTGTAAAATGCTAATATTATCCGCTGCTGCAGCAGCTACAAAAGCCCTTCGCAATTCAATTACATTTTCTCTTTCTCTTAAATCGATCTTTATAAAATCTTTTTCCGTATTGGATTTCCATTCAGTTACTGTGTCAATAGGCTTACGGTCGGTTGGCAATACCGATTCATTTAAAATATTTCCAGTTAAGTTTTCACGTGTAAAAGATTCGGCATCATTATTAACTTTTATTACATTCCATTGCCGTTGTTTTAAAATACTTACTGAATAATTTTCCCAGTTAAATGTATCTGTTGATGTTTCATTTGAAAAGGTAACATCCGCCGGGTCTAAGGTTTTTTGAATATTTATCGCCAGCGCGTCTGTTGAACTTCTAAATGGTTTATTAAATATTTCATCGCTGCCAATATAAAAAGACCTGCCGGGGAACGGGTAAGCAGTAAAAGGATCAAACGGTTTGTCGGGCGGCAAAACACCATCTTTATTTTGCAGCACCAGTTTTTTTAAACCATCTAAATGATAGGTAAATAAATTTTCCGCTGATGGGATTTGTTCTGATGCAATGATGTCTCTCTGCTCCTGTTCAGAAGGATTGATAGAGCCTACTTTCGTACGAATGCGTATGCCGGTAAGCCGGAAATTTTTATAATCATCTTCATCAATATCGGCTGATGAATTAATTAATACTTTAACTACCGGTTGTGTTGTTTGAATAGCGTAACCGGTGTGCAACTTCGCATCAAAATTGATAACGGCTTGTTCTGTTGGCGGCAAAAAAACAGCAATAGAGTTATTCGCATCATCCAGAAAATACGAGGCTTCAGTTATATTAAGTGCAGGATTAAAAATGCCAAGCGTTTCCTGCGTTGTTTGTCCTTTCGGTGTATATTTTATAAAAAGTTTATTCCACGTATCAGCATCTAAAATATTTTTTACATCAATCCAGCTTTTATCGCCGGTGAGAGAAATTTTAAAAAAACTTTCTTCCGGGTTTTTCGATTCAAAATCTTTTGCTTTCGTAAATAAATTATTATTGTTGGTATCAGTACTTAATTGAATTTGCAGCAACCTGTTTCCGCTTTGTAGAACAAGTTGTGGCGATGCAATAGCAAATCCAACTTCAGCAATATCTGTGCGGTCTGCATCATCTAACAAGGCCACCTGGTCACATAAATTAGTCGAAGCATTTAATGCAGCACTACCTTTGCCGAAGGTTGACCATTTTGCATTTGCATCCGTAAACTGTTCACCAAAACCGTCCTGCGAATTTGCAACTGGTCGCGCATAAATGTTGTTAATCGTTTGTTTGGTTAGCGTATTGCCATCCGCACTTTTTACAGTAAATGAACTTTTATCAATAAAAATATTTTTGATCTCTTTTACTTTGGCCTGGTTGATCACCAGTTCATTTTCTGTAAGATAAAATTGGTCTTTACCGACCGCATCTTTTCCTGCTTTCAGCAATGTGCCAGGCGCTACATCATACTCCGCAACATCTTTTGCTAGTTCAAAAACAATGTGCACTTTATCGGGTATGGATGGCTTGGCGGTAAGATGTAAAACATCGTGATAATAGAAATCAAGCATTCTTTGCGTGATGCAATTTATTTGTTGCTGTGCCAAATTGAAGAACTGCAGAAAAGCTATAAACAATGCCATGTGAGGCTGATGTGCCGGATATTTTTCCAACGCAAATTCCATATAGCTTTCTGAGCTCGTTAGCAGTTGGTTCAGGAAATTATAAAAGCTATTAAAAATATCATCCACATACAAGGCGCCATTTCTTATTTTATCTTCTGTATCTGTGCCCTGGTAAATAGTTATATCTGCATTGATATTTTCATTCAATCCCCATACATCTTTATTTTTTATGGCAGAATAATCAAGGTTGAGAGGGTGTGATGCATCCACATAATTGAAGCCTTTTTCGTAAGCTACAATTTGCTGTGCCTGCGATTTTAAATTTGAATTGATGCCAAGTTGCAAATCTGCGTATAAGGGATTTTCAGGAATAGCGATGGCATACCAGCCATCAATTTTTGTAATCATGCCCAATATTGGGTCAAACAAATCATCAAATGTAGTATGTGACGGATGTGCATCCACTTTTATACGCAGCTCATCATAATCTTTTTTTAGTTGCACTATGTCAGTAAGTGAAATGGAAGCAGCAATAACAGCCATGTCACGCCTGAAAAATTCGCGCCAGCTTATTTTTGTTTTATCTGCCTCATTGTCTTCACTGCCGGGTATATCGTAAAATCTTATTTGATTGGCATAGCGTTTTGCAAACACGAGCAGGTCGTTAATGCTGCGGTCGTCTATCCTGGCATAAGCAGGATCAAGCGCTTTTAAAAACCTGCTCAACTGCCCGGAACCATCGCGGCCAACTTCGCTATGACAATTGCAACAATCTCCCATTTAAATAAATTTTATCAGTTTATAAATCGTTCACGCAAGCATTATGTTGTTTCGATATTAGTTGCCTCTTTCATATAAAAGGGAAACACATAATTGTAGCGTGTATTGGTTGTAATAATGGTGTATTCAATATTTATTTCAAGCAAGCCTTCCTGCTGATTTGGCGTAGAGGTAAGATTGCCAACTATAATGCGCGGCTCATGAATGGTGAGTGCGTCTTTCACAATTTTTTCAATCATGGCAATGTTGGGAACATTCATCGGCTCAAAAACATAAGGCTGCAGGTTGCAACCAAATGTGGGCAGCATTACGCGTTCTCCTGTTATGGTTTGAAGAATAATTTGAATACTTTTTCTTACATTCTCTTCATCCGAAACCATTTCCACGCCGTACCATTCGCGGCGAAATGTGGGGGGAAAACTCCAGCCTGTTCCTAAAAAAGACTTGTCAATTGTTTCTGTATCCATAATAAATTTTTTAACCGCCAATAATTACTGATGTACAACCTGATGTTATGCTGCCGCCATGTGCAGTTGAATCACCTTGTCTTGCCGCAGGTTTATTACCAATAAAAACTGATGATGAGCCTTTAAGAATACTGTCAGGTGGACCTGCGCATATACACATATTGCCCACCGTTGCTGCGGGCTTACCGCCAATCAATACGTTGGGCATACCGGGCGGTAAAATAGGGCCTCCGGTATGTGGTGTGCTGCCTGGCGGTGGGTTAGTAAGCGGGCAACTATGATTATCTCCGGCTCTTGCTGCAAATGGCATTGCTTAATTTTTTTTATTTTGATTTTCTTACCAATCAATACTCAATATTGAATATGCAATAATCAATGCTCAACGCAACAGTTCTAAATTGATTATTGAGTGTTGATTGTTTAGTATTGAATATTTATAAGGCATTTTTCTGCTCTTTTTCTTATCACTTAATTAATCATTACCTGCGATCCTTTTATAGTTACATTTTTTGATGATTGAATTGTAATGCCTGACGCATCCATTTTAATGGTATTACCATTTTCATCTTCCATAATAAATGCACTTGAATCATCATTCATCACAATTGATTTTTCTCCTGATGGAGTAGTTGCAATAATGGTGACGCGTTTATTACTATCATCAAAAATCAACTTCATTTTTTCCTTTGTTACAAAACCATATTGTTCTTTTCCTTCATCTGCAGGCAATGGTGATTTTTTTGAATCTTTACTATGCAGATAACCCAACACAATTGCTTCACGAGGGTCATCATTTAAAAAACCTAATACCACTTCATCACTAACCTGCGGGCGGAAATAAACACCATGATTATCCCCTGCATCAAGCGTAGCTATCCTGGCCCATATACCTTCGTTACCGGAAGTAATAATTGGTACATGCACTTTAATGCGGTACTGACCGCCATCTTCTGTATCATCAACATCTAACACAACACCTATTTGTAAACCATTTATGCCAGGCAATAAACCAGAGGCAGGTTTATTCATCACATCTTCTCTTTTATAAAACCAATCATCTCTCCACCCAAACTGGATATCTGTTTGCCATGAACCTTCATAATGGTGCAACACGCCGGTAACAAAAACATTTCCGTTAAAGCGATCGCCAACACCTGCGAGTGTTATTATATTTCCTGGTTTTACTGAGGCATCACCTTTAATGCGTACACGACCAATAATTTTTAAAAGATGATTGCGCATTGCATAAGCGTTAGACCAATCATTTAATTGATCTTCTGTAAGATGACCTGAGTGATTAAGTTTTATTTCTGCGTTCAACACGCCGCCTAAATCATTAGAAGAAAGATTCCCGTTTTCTGAAAATGTTGCAGCGCCCGGATCTGATTCTTCAACTTTTTGTTTTGTAAAATCCCATGAATGACTGGTGATTTGTTTTATCTGTTTACGTGCGTCCATTTCTGCTTCGAAATCCCAAATGTTATCGCCATACGTTGCTTTTAAAACCGCTGTGCCCGATGATGATGGTTTTTTTGCATTCAGTTTTCCATCATCCGTTAAAACAAACATGCCATTGGCCTCTGCTCTTGTTACAATAAAATCCCAATCTGTTGTATCAAACTGAACCAGTTGTTTAAATGAGAATTTAGTTGCATCAATATCACCGGCAAGATCACTTGCGAGCTCTTTTATTACATCACTGTCAGTTTCGTTAATATGATAGACACTTTTTCGTGCCATGGTTAATTTTACAGCTTTGTCTTTTGCTTCAATCGTTAATAATGAAGAAGCATGCTGTCTAACTTTAATGCTGTGTTTTATAATGATGCCTTCAAAAACGGTATCCACTTCGCCATGATAACCCAACTGAATTTTTATAGTACTGCCTGGTTTAAATTTATCATCATTGCTCAGCGGGAAATCTCTATTTGATGCGGAACCATCGAAAAAAATTATTTTGGCAGAAGCTATTTTATTAAATGATTTATTAATTGTAATCTGAGATAACAAAGTCTGATTACTTAACACTGTTCCGTTAATAAAAACTTTCCTGGTAACAACATCTGTTTCCTTTTTAGTTCCGGGTGATATTGAAGATAAAGTATCAGCCATCTTTCTAAATTTATTTATCAGCTATCGGCGGAAAAACAAGTGTTGTTCCTGCTTTTAATTTTCTAAAATTTTTAAGCTTATTTACTTTGGCAACCTGTAAATAATATGTTTGATTGTTGTAAATGTTATAGGTGAGTGACGGTAAAATGTCTCCTTCTTTTACTTCTATCTTATGCGTTAAATCGGGAGAAGAAAGCATGCTTAATATAGCACCTAAAGTAGAAGGTGTTCTTTCTACAAAGCTTGCACTTATTTTTGCGCGTATAGGCAAACCAAACATATCAAACATAGTGTAAGTAACATTTGATGAAGTAATGTTACATGAACTGATGAATGTGCCATATTGAACCAGTAAGTAAGGCGGTCTGTGTGTTTTACTAACAATTACTGTTGTAGCAGTTCTAAAAAGAAGTACCTGTGCTGTAACGGGTATTTTTATACCGTTGGTGTTTACACCGGTTCCGTCAAGTGTAAATTCAATTGAAAAAGAACGCGGCCTGGTGGCAACATAAACAGGATTTGATCCGCTGTCTCCTGCCGCACAATCATTCTCCCATTTTACATCTTCTTTTATGGATAAATTTTCCGGGTTAAACATGGCAATGAAAGGAATGCCTGCAGGTATTCCATTTTCATTAACGGGAATAATTTTTAAATTGAAAGGCAGTTTTGCCGCACTTATTGCATCCATTATCTTTCTTGTTTTTCTCTTATTATTTCCAATACTTTTTCTATTAATTCATTTTCGCCGTTGCTATTTGGAGGACAGTCGGGTTCATTGGTGCCTGAACTGCCGGATGGCCGCGGATCAACAACAGCTTTTATTACAACTTCATTTATTTGTACCGGCATTTGTTATTACATTTTTCGTTCGAAATACTGATAAGCTAATTCTATTGATTCAACAACAACCGCATTTTCACTTGACTTTAAATCAGACATTGACCATTTTAAAGGATATGCCTGTACTACATTCCAAACGGCAACAGGCTCGTCGGCTTCATCCAATAATGTGATGGTTATATCTGCAGGTTTGAAATCATATACCGCAACTATAAAATAAGTGTTCATTGCAGATTTAAACCAGTCGAGAAATGCAGAGCCTTTCAATAAGCCTCTTTTCAAAATAAGATTGGGATACTTTGCTCTTTTAGGCAACTTGTATTCAAACCTGTTTTCGCCACCTTCACGCAATGTTTCTGTTTCCACTTCCACAGAAAGCCCGCTTACTTCCTGGAAGCGCTGTTCAGAATCTGAATCGGCGCCATCCACACCATTCAATTCAACTTTAAAATGAAAGCATGCCGGTGGATAATAAGAAGCCATTCTTATAC
The DNA here is from genome assembly GCA_051954975.1 of Ginsengibacter sp. Classification (GTDB taxonomy): domain Bacteria; phylum Bacteroidota; class Bacteroidia; order Chitinophagales; family Chitinophagaceae; genus Ginsengibacter. Next base: position 333,990 of record JBQCHE010000016.1, read on the forward strand.
TGTTTTAACCGTTATACCTTCATGAGCCAAATCAATCGATTCAATTGCAATGTCGTTGCCGGTAGCTTTTAAGCCAGGACCTTCACATTTAATGGGAAAAGCCTGTACCACCGTCCAAACCATTACGGGTTCGCCTTCATCATTCAATAAAGAAATAGTGATGTCGCGTCTTTCAACATTTGGTGCTCCATTATTATTAAACCATGTAAAAAGCTCATTGTTTTTCTCAACGATGCCTCTTTTTAAACTGATGTTATTTACTTTTTTTAAACCCGGTCTTTTTAGTGAAACAGTTGTTCCATTCATTAATCCATCGCGGTATTCTATTGGCTGAATTTCCTGCGTTAATCCTGAAACGTCAGAAAAGCCAATATCTTGGTTATTCCATGAAACTTTGTAGTGAAAGACAGCTAAAGGATAGTTTGCCATTTTATTTTGTTTAAAATTTTAAAGTTTGAATTATGATTGCTGCATGAGTTGGGTAAACTTCAATACAATAAATTCTGCTGGTCTGGCAACGGCCATTCCTATTTCTATATTCATTCTTCCTTCCAGAATATCGAGCGCCGTCATGGTGGTGCCTAAGCCAACACGCACATAAAATGCCTGCTCCGGTTTAGAGCCTGCGAGTGCGCCATCTCTCCATTTTACAAACAGATAATTTTCAATCATGGCGCTCACCTTTACCCACGTGCTTATAGTATTGGGTTCGAAGACTGCCCATTGAATTGATTTCTTAATTGATTCTTCTACCATGTTAAAGAAGCGGCGCACGCTTATGTACTTCCATTCGTTATCGTTACCATTTAAAGTTCTTGCGCCCCAAACCAAAGTGCCATAGCCAGGAAATGTTCTGATAACGTTGATTGATTTACCTGAATCGGGATCAACATTTAAATTTTCCTGCTGCCTGCTGGATATATCTATGTAAGGTGCAACAACAGATAATACGGTTTCGTTTGCCGGCGCTTTCCAAACACCTTTTGTATTATCAACCCTGGTATATAAACCTGCAATTGCACCAGATGGCGGAAGTACTACCCATTCATTGTTGAGCAATGCCTGCACCTTATTATAAAAAACAGAACCGGCGAATTTGCTCATGGCATCTCCCGCAGCAATAGTTACTGAAGCAGTAGCGCCAGCTGCAAGTGTGTAGGCATCTACTTTCAAATTATCAAAATCATAAGTATGCGGATAGGCAGTAATGAGGTTAGGATAATAAGCCGCAGCATATCTGTCAGAAACTGCACCTACGGTTGCATCGCGAATAAATTTTATATCCGCATCCAAATCTGAATCTGTATATGTTTTACTTTTTGGAGTAACCCTGTACGGGTCGATAATGGCAAAGCGGTCGCGTAAATCAGGGTCTGATGCCTGTTTAATCATTGCCTGCACCACCTTGGTGTATGAAGCAGAATTAGCAGTGTCAATATTTGCTGCTTCAGGAACTACAAGCAGCGTCACTTCGTCCACATCTTTAACTTTATCAAGTCCGCTGGTTAAGTCGGCTTCTTTCACTGCACCGGCAGCGTTTGTGTACGTATCAACGGCAACAATGAAGCAGGTTCCTCCGCCATTGTCAAAAAAGATTTGTAGTGAATAATACAAATTGTACTTCGACCTTTTTGTGTTATCGTAAGTAAATTTTACATCATAATTACTATCACCTGCATCGTTTACCGTAATAGTAATACTGTCATCTGCTTCTTTTGGCGGCCCACCATAAATCACTATAAATTCTGCAAGGCTGCTGATTTTTGTTGGAATCATTATTAGGTCTCCCGCTGAAAGCTTATCAGCTTTTTCGGTGTAGCCAACGAAGGCCGGGATCGCTGTTTCTACTTCAGCAACGGAAGGAGGTAGCGAGGGAATTTCCTGCACATAGACGCCAGGTGTGGAAAGTTTTAATACTGCCATTTTATTTTTTGTTTAAAGCGTTAGAAATATATCAGAATAAATTTTAGGTAATGCCGAACAATTAATGCTGTTAGTTGATGGATAAGGCAAATTGCTTTTTACCGCAGCTTCGTTTACATCGCTTATATATTTTTTTAAAGTGATGTTTAGCGGATCAAACACTATTCTTGAGCCATGCGTGGTAGAACTTGTAGATGACAAATATTTTTCCCGTAAAAAAATTTCAGTGTCAGATACAAATACAAATTCTGTATCTGTGTTTGATATTCTGCTGAACGTAATTGTTGAATCGTTAGTAACAATGTTTAGATGATTAATAAAATCTGTTTTATCTGCAGGTGTTGATAATGCTGCTATTTCGAGATAAAGCGGACTTGTATTTTGCAAACGGATTGTATAACGCCAGAACGTTTCGCGGTTTGTAAAACTTATCAGGTAGAGAGGCCTTTCCGAAGTTAAAGATCTGTCAGACTCAATTATTCTGTAATTAGAAGCTATTGCATCAGAAAGTGACAATTCAATAATTCCGAATACAGCTTGTGTGCTATATCTTTCTAAATAATAAAATTCATCTGCCAATAAGTTATTGATCAGCAGTTCACATTTACCAGCAGGCAAAGTTGAAAGATTAAAACTCAAATCTGATTGACCACCCTGGTTAACAATCAATGTCGGTTCAACAAACTGACCAGATAAAGCATGTTTTACTCTGGCTGTTCCTTGCGCAACAGTAGCGGTATGATGAAACCGATAATTTTCTGTGGATGTTTTAACAGAATCGTTTGTGCCGTCTACACCTGCTGCATTTTTAGAAAGATGTAGATTATTTCTTAGCGCTGCTGCATCGGTTACTTCATTATTAAAATAGTAAATTTTATTTGGAGAATATTGAACAGGCAGATCATTAAAATTAATTGCATCGTGATTTTTTAATATCATCAAAAAACTAAGTATATCATCTTTGCGTGCAGGAAATTTTATTAAATCATTACCTGCTCCGTTTGTACCGGCAACTCTTGCTAATACAATAAACCCACTGTTAATATTGGTGTTTTTAAAAACCATGTTCATCCTGCTCATCACGCTCAGACAATCATCTGTAGGCACAATTAAAATATCTAATTCTGGTGTTACTGCATTTTGTTTATAAAACCTGTTCTGGTAAAACAATTGTTCTACAGACAATCTGAATAATTCCGCATATTTTATTTGTATACCATTCATGTTTAATCAGTTTTCCAAAACGCCTACTTCCGTAACTGCTGGTGCCGGGCTCATACTCTTTGTATCAAATGCTGTAAGCAAATTCATTTTATAAACTATGCTGGGCATGTATTTTCCGCCAAACATGGCCCACAAATTATTTTGTTGCTCAAAAGAGAAATTATGAATTCTGAAAGTAAGCCTGTCAATCAGTTGCCATGGCTTCGCTTCCGGGTCAGTAACTGAAGCATTAAGACCCGGATATTTTTGCACATCAAATACTACATTCGATTGAAAAAATCCAATGATATCCGATAAGTCGCGAAGCGCGGTGGGATAGTCGCTACTGTGGGCAACAAACAATATAAACAGGTTAATTTCTACGGGGGGATTTCGTTTTAAAAAAGTGTTATGATCAGAGGGAACTATATAAGGCCTTTTCCCTTCTCGTTTTTCTTCCTCTATACCTGCCACCATAGCGGTAATATGTGCATTGCCATCAAGATTGATATTACCATTGGGTGATATCAATGCATTAATATTCACGATATTTCCAGGCGCATAGTTTGCAGGATCATTTTCCCTTGTTGCCACATAAGTATCCAATTCCTTTTTGATAAATTCAAGTGCTGTCCGTATCATTTAGTACCCGCTTTATTTGAATGTTTTATTAATTTTTCAATTCCGAAATCCGATAACAGAGAATTCTACCACATGAGTCCTGGAATTAACAGGAATCCCGATGGTACTTTTGACATCTTTAAAAAAGGGCAATTTTTTTAGTTCTAATAATTTTATGCACTTTCCGCACCCTATTGTTATTAAATACGCTCGAAACTCATCTTACCTCTGCTTGACAATAAAATATTTTTTGCACACATTGAAATACGGAAAGGGAAAAGGTGGGGAGCAAAATATTATATGGAGAATTTGATGGAAATCCTGAAGTTAAAAAAGTGAACCACAACAAGGTTATTTATGATTTCCGGTACGTATTCTTGTCATGATTTTTTCAAAGATTTGTTCAACGTCATATTTGTCTTCGTTACCAGCTTCAAAATCGTTGGCGGATTCAAGTTCGTTTGTGATAAAATCATTCAAAATTTTTTTATTCTCTTCAGAATTAAAATATTCCATTAGCCAAATTTTTTCCTCCCCGGAAGAACTGGCCTCAAGATATTTAAGGAGTAACCATTCTAATTTTGAATAATTCAAGTATAATGTTTTTTTGAAAACCGTTTATTTTACCCGGTATATTTCACGAATATGAATGCGCGAATATATGTAAGCCCTTAAAACAGCAGTTCAGCACTTAACCGCGCTTTTATAAAATGATTTGCTTTTACAATATGGTCGCTGATCGTAGAAAGAGATATTCCTAATTGTCCGCTTATTTCTGCATAAGTTTTGCATTCAACTTTACTAAGCTTGAAAATTTGTTTTCTTTTCACAGGCAATAATTCAATGGTATTTTTTACTATCTTAAATGATTCCTCTTCAACAATATTCTTTTCGAGAGAATCAGAACTTATGTCCGGAACAAGTAACTCTTTAAGTAATTTCCTTTCTCTTTTTATCCGTCTGAAATAATCATTACATTTATTTGCTGCCACACAAAACAGGTAAGAACACAAAGATTTATCCGTGTTAAGTTTTCTTCTATTATTCCAAATCGCCAGGAAGACTTCCTGCAAAATATCCTCTGTAATAACCTGCGATTTTACCAATCTTCGTATTTTGAAATAAATTTTATGACTATAAAAATGGTAGATTTTCTCAAAGGCGATTTCACTACTATTGGACAACTCAATCAGAGTTTGCTTTTCATCGAATGAATCTAAATCTGGCATGGATGTTCTTTTTGGGGGTGAACAAAATTTTTTGAAAGGAACTTTTCATAGAATAGCGGTACTCACTCTGCCACTATTGTTCCGTAGATTGCATGAACCTGCGTCAAACCATAACTCTTCCTAATGACTTCAGATTTCATAAGAAAAAGAATTTTAGTAGATGGTTTTCGAAAAAAATTTCTACATGGAAAAAGGATTATTCCCTCGTAAGTAGACTTTGGCAAGTGTGATAGTAGTGCTCGTTAAACCCGGATCTTATTCTTCCCATTTGTTTACTACCCCTTTAAAAGGCATTTATTATCAGGTTAAGCAGATATAAAACAATCTATATCGCGAAGAAAAGCGGCGGCACCAATTGTCTTATCAAGTTTATGAAACTACTTTATTTTGTTATATTGTTATGTATGAATTGATTAGACGGCATATTCCGTTTATCAACTGGCACGTTCTGATAAGCAAGAGTTATTTTAATGTGTCAAACCGGGGTAGTGTTCTCAGGTTCTACATGCGGGACAATCAAGCAATTTCCAAAATAAAAATCCCGGATATTTATTGCTTCACTGCTATAAGAATGTAAGAAGCTGCACTACCAACTTTTTAATTTTTACACCTCCTGTTTTTCGAACCATAATCACCTTTAGCGCTGACAGCCGTCAGCTTTTTCGTCATGGTTAGCACTCAACTTTACAATATTCTTTACTATTAAAATAAGCTGTATGAAAGCGCTCGTTTATCATGGCCCGGCCAAACAATCATGGGAAGAAAAACCCCAACCCGCTATCCGGGAACCCACAGATGCAATCGTCAAAATCACCAAAACAACGATATGTGGCACCGATCTTCATATTATGAAGGGCGATGTGCCAACAGTTACCGACGGAAGAACACTAGGGCATGAAGGCGTAGGAATTATTGAAGAAACAGGAAGCGGCGTAGCCAATTTTAAAAAGGGCGATCATGTACTGATATCCTGCATCACTTCGTGCGGTAAATGTGAGTATTGCAAAAAGGGCATGTATTCGCATTGCGAAAAGGGCGGATGGATACTGGGCAATATGATTGATGGCACACAGGCTGAATATGTGAGAATACCTTATGCTGATAACAGCCTGTACCCAATACCCGCAGGCGCCGATGAAGAAGCGCTGGTAATGTTAAGCGATATTCTGCCTACCGGTTTTGAATGCGGGGTACTGAACGGAAAAATACAACCCGGTGATTCGGTGGCTATTGTAGGCGCGGGACCAATCGGGCTGGCGGCCTTGCTTACTGCACAGTTTTATACACCCGCTCAAATTGTTATGATAGATGTGGACGACAACAGGCTACAAGTAGCGAAAACATTTGGCGCTACCAATATCGTCAACAGCAGTAAAGAAAATTGCATTGAAAAGGTGATGTCGCTTACCGGCGGAAAGGGCGTGGATACGGCGATTGAAGCGGTAGGCATCCCGGCAACTTTTGAGTTATGTCAGTCTGTGATTGCACCCGGCGGTTGCATTGCCAATATTGGTGTGCATGGTAAAAGTGTTGAATTGCACCTGGAAACCTTGTGGTCAAGAAATATTTCCATTACTACGCGCCTTGTGGATACCGTCACTACGCCGATGCTTTTTAAAAATGTGCAGTCGGGAAAGTTAGATGCCAAAAAATTAATTACGCATCATTTTAAGCTGGAAGAAATCGTGGAGGCTTATAAAACTTTCGGTAACGCTGCCAAAGAAAAAGCGCTTAAAGTGATATTGGAAGCGTAAGAAACAAAGATGTTTGATAAAAAATAAAGTATCGTTTCATAACAAATGTGAATGGAAAAGTTTAGAAAATGTGGAATTGGCAAAAGAAGACTTTTAAACGAATAAACCAAACAGCATTTATCAAAAATTTTTAACGAATATTTTTTTATGAAAACAATTATTACAGCCGTAGATTTTTCGGATACATCCATCAACGCAGCTAATTATGCCGCAGACATGGCGCTTGCAATTCATGCAAATTTACTCCTGGTACATATTTACCAGATCCCGGTTGCTTATCTCGAAATACCCGTGGCTACAGCGGAAGACCAGGCGAGGATTGACATTGAAGAATCTTTGTCACAATTGAAGGAGCTATTAATAAAAAGAACATCTGGCAATATGAATATCGCAAGCAGGTTCCTTACCGGAGTGTTTTTTCCTGAGTTGAAAAATATTTGTGAAGAGATAAAGCCCTATGCAGTAGTTATGGGAAGCCAGGGCACTACCGCTGCACAACGTGTACTTTTTGGCGGGCATACGGTGTATGCGATGAAGCACCTGATGTGGCCATTGATCACAGTGCCGCCGCATGCCGGATTTTCACAAATAAAAAAAATCGGTCTTGCCTGCGATTTTGCAAAAGTCATAGATTCCACACCTGTTGAGGAAATAAAACGACTTGTAGAGGATTTGCATGCGGAACTGCACGTAATCAATTCAGGTAGAGACGAAACATATCAACCGGATACGGTTTTTGAATCCGGTATGCTTCAGGAAATACTGGCACCTCTGAAGCCGCAATATCATTTGATTACCGGTGAAAACGCGGACGAAGGCATTATTTCCTTTGTTGAAGATAATAAGATCAATTTATTGATCACATTGCCAAAGAGGCGCGGATTACTGGAAATGCTGGCGCATAGAAGCATTTCAAAACAACTCATTCTGCATAGCGATGTGCCTGTTATGACGATGCACCAGGCAACCAATTAATGTTATGGACATGAATGAATACATAAAAAAATTTAGCGAGACCGGCATTCGCGATACAGCAAAGGTGGGTGGTAAAAATTCTTCCTTAGGCGAAATGTTTTCAAACCTTTCGTCAAAAGGCATTGCAGTGCCTGATGGTTTTGCGACGACTGCCTATGCTTTTGAAGAATTTCTGACACAAAACGCTTTGCATTCTAAACTGGACGAGTTGATGCACCAGTTGGATAAAAATCATTATGCCAATCTTAATGAGACCGGCGCAAAAGCACGGGAACTGATGCTCGTGGGTGAACTGAGTTCAGCATTTCAATCTTCCATATTGCAGGCATATAAAGAATTATGCGGTGCGGATGATTGCGAAGTGGCTGTGAGAAGCAGCGCCACTGCAGAAGATTTGCCACAAGCAAGTTTTGCCGGACAACATGAGAGTTATCTGAATATTAAGGGTGAGTCAGCTCTGTTAAATGCAATAAAAAAATGCTTTGCTTCTCTTTTCACTGACAGGGCCATTAAATACAGGGAAGAAAACGGCTTTGCTCACCAGAAAGTAGCGTTGTCTGTAGGTGTTCAGAAAATGGTGCGTTCGGATAAAGCTTCGTCCGGCGTCATCTTTACACTGGAGCCGGAATCAGGCTTTCGTGATATTGTACATATTAGCGGCGTATGGGGATTGGGCGAAAACATCGTACAGGGAACTGTTACGCCTGATGAATTTTTAGTTTTTAAACCGACTTTGCTTCAGGGAAAAAATGCCATTATTCAAAAGAAGTTAGGTACCAAGGCGAAAGCCATGATCTACAGTTCCGATAAAAATGAACCGGTTATTAATACCGATACGCCAAAAGAAAAACAAGAAGTTTTTGTACTAAGCGATGAAGAAGTTACCCGGCTGGCCCATTGGGCATTGGTTATAGAAAACCATTATCAAAAGCCAATGGACATTGAATGGGCTAAAGACGGCATCACCAATGAAATCTTCATCATCCAGGCAAGGCCGGAAACGGTTCATTCCCGGAAAAATCCATTGCTCATAAAAAAATATAAGCTACTGGACAAAGGAACTGTGCTGGTGCAGGGCGAAGCCATTGGTTCCAAAATAACCAGTGGAATAGCGCGGATACTGCATTCGCCAAATGAAGCCGGCAAATTACAGGCAGGCGAAATCATCATTACTGACACCACCAGCCCCGACTGGGATCCGTTGTTGCAGAAGGCCTCGGCTATCATCACCAACAAAGGTGGAAGAACCAGTCACGCATCTATTGTCGCAAGAGAAATGGGGGTACCTGCAATCGTAGGGTGTGGCGATGCTACTGATAAAATCAAGGATGGCGAACTGATAACGGTTTCATGCAGCGAAGGCAAAACGGGCTTTGTGTATAAAGGGAAATTAAATTTTACAATTACCGACCTGGATTTTTCATCGATAAAAAAGCCTGAAAGCACAGAAGTAATGCTTATCGTTGGTGATCCCGATAAGGCATTTGAATTATCATTTTACCCCAATGACGGCGTAGGATTGATGCGCATGGAATTTATCATTACGCATTCCATACAGATTCACCCGATGGCATTGGTCAGGTTTAATGAACTGAGTAATGCTGCCACTAAACAACAAATTGAAGAACTGACGCATCACTATCCTGATAAAGGAAAATATTTTGTTGATAAGCTTTCACAGGGAATTGGAACAATTGCTGCGGCTTTTTATCCAAAAGATGTCATTGTAAGAATGAGTGATTTTAAAACTAACGAATATGCCAATCTTATCGGTGGAAAGGACTTTGAGCCGAAGGAAGAAAATCCGATGCTTGGCTTTCGTGGGGCCTCCAGGTATTATAACGATTTGTACAAAGAAGGTTTCCGGCTTGAATGTGAGGCAATAAAAAAAGTGAGAGAAGATATGGGATTCACGAATGTAAAAGTGATGATTCCTTTTTGCCGGACTATTGATGAAGGCAACAAAGTGATTTCAGTCATGAAAAATTTTGGACTGCAACAGGGTGTGAATGGCCTTGAAATTTATGTGATGGCGGAAATACCTTCCAACGTAATACTGGCCGAAAAGTTTGCAAAAATATTTGATGGTTTCTCTATCGGTTCTAATGACCTTACGCAACTCACGCTCGGCATAGACAGGGATTCCGCGATTATCAGTGATTTGTTCAGTGAACAGGATGAGGCGCCTAAGGAAATGATTGCAACGATGATTGCCGAAGCTAAAAAGGCAGGAACAAAGATTGGCTTGTGCGGGCAGGCGCCGAGCGACTTTCCGGAGTTTGCCAAATTCCTGGTGGCAGAAGGCATAGACAGCATTTCATTCAATCCGGATGCGATATTGAAAGGAATTGAAAATATCCGGAAAGCAGAAGAATCAGAAGAAGAGAAAATAAAGGATTTACAAATAATTTAAATTGATTGGTACGGAAAAATTTTTTCGAAATAAAGTGGCCATAGTAACTGGCGGTACTTTCTGAATTGGAAGAGCCGCCGCTATCGCATTTGCGGAAAGGGGCGCAAAAGTGGTCATTGCTGATTGGGTAGAAGGCAACGAAACACTTAATGCCATTAAATCAGCAGGTGGCGACGCCATCTTCGTCAAATGCGATGTGTCCGGTGATGAAAGTGTAAGAGCAATGGTGGACAAAACGATTACACAATACGGAAGGCTGGATTATGCCTTCAACAATGCCGGGGTAGAGGGAATTTCAGCACCCACGCATGAATGTACCAATGAGAATTGGGATAAAACGATTGCTATAAACCTTAAAGGAGTTTGGCTTTGTATGAAATACGAAATTCCCCACATGATGAAGTAGGGTAAAGGCGCTATTGTAAACAATGCATCCATAGCGGGATTGGTGGGTTTTGCAAATATACCTGCGTATGTAGCCTCGAAGCACGGGATACTTGGTCTCACCAAAAACGCAGCGCTTCAATACGCCAAATCCGGCATTCGCGTCAATGCCGTTTGCCCGGGTGTAATCAAAACCCCTATGATTGATCGCTTTACCGGAAAAGATAAGGAAGTAGAAAAACGGTTTGAAAGCATGGAACCGGTAGGAAGAATGAGTCAGCCGGAAGAAGTGGCTCAGGCGGTCATCTGGCTTTGTTCTGATGCCGCATCTTTTGTTACTGCTCATCCAATGGCGGTTGATGGCGGTTGGGTAGCGCAGTAATTGTTTACAACTAATTTTCATAAAAATCCATTAGCCTTTAACTCTAATTATTTTTTGGCCTCAGTAATTACCCTGGTTTTATAACCTTCAGTTTACATTCAGTAATATAGCGCCATAAGAAGTAGATGCAAGCAAAATCATTACCAGCCAACCCACGAAAGGAATAGAATACAATAACTTCAATCCCAAAGGCCTCAGGCGCTATGTGCCAAAAATTTCCAATGATACTCATTTCGACGGAAGCAACATTTTTTCGACAAAGAGATTTCAGCAATTTTTGCCGGAATGGAAGTATTAATATTCATAAGTAAATTTATATAACGGCATGCGACGCAAATGACCTTCTTCATTATTTATAATGATTATGGTCATTTAATGTTATTAATTTGTTGTTCAATTTTGAAATAGCGTTCTGAATACAGGCACGTTGCTGTTGAATCTTTATCCAAAAAAAAAAACAGGATATGGGCACAAAAGAATTTTTTACGACCACCGGCGAAAATTTACTTAAAAAAGTGAAGGAATTAATTGATGAAGGAAATGTGAGAAGAATAACCGTTACGGAGAAATCAGGAAGGGAATTAATGAGCTTTCCTCTGACTGTTGGAGTTGTAGGCGCTATCCTCGCACCTGTACTTGCTGCTGTGGGCGCGCTGGCAGCCTTGATAGGCGAATGCACAATTGCTGTGGAAAGAGAAAGCGAAGTATAACAGTTGATGGGCTATTATTTTCTTTAGTTCAAACAGTAAATGGATAGTGCATTAAAAAAAACGCCTTTATCATTCATCTAAATAATTAATTCCGTTGGAATTTTTCTGGACGTATACTGCAAGTGAATTATACCAGCAACTAAATACTTCCAAAGAAGGATTAACCCAAGCTGCAGCTTATCAGCAACAACAGCAGCGGATTGATAAAACCAATATCAAAAAGCCATGGATGGAAGATTTAATCCTGCTGTTATCCCAGTATAAAAATCCATTAATATTATTGCTCGTCTTTGCTGTTATTCTTTCAACCTTTTTAGGCGAATATTCAGAGAGCATCATTATTCTTGTTGTACTGTTACTAACAGGCATTTTAGGCTTTATACAGGAAAGAAGTGCAGGCCATGCTATTGAAAAGCTTCGCAGGTTAGTGCATAACGTGGCTGCTGTAAAAAGAGATAATGTTGAAAAGGAAATTCCGGTTGAGGAAGTAGTTGCTGGCGATATCATCCTGTTAAACGCCGGTGATATCATTCCTGCAGATTGTTACATCATTCAATCAAACGATTTGCATGTAAATGAATCTGTACTTACAGGCGAATCTTTTCCTGCAGAAAAATTTTCAGGCGATTGTAATGTAAAAGCGCCTTTATCAAAAGTTACCAATGCAGTATTTAAAGGCACAAGTGTCATTAATGGAACGGCAACGGTGCTTGCCGTAACCGCAGGCAACAAAACCATTCTCGGCAAGATTGGATATTCGCTTCAAAAAGAACAGGCGCCCACCGCTTTTGAGAAAGGCATAAACAGGTTCGGCTACCTGCTCATGTATTTGACCATCGTCATTTCAGTGGCTATCTTAATTATTAACCTATCTCTTCATAAACCCTTATTTGATTCTATTTTATTCGCGCTGGCGCTGGCTGTGGGATTGGCGCCTGAGTTGCTGCCTGCTATCATTACAATCACCCTGGCTGCCGGCGCCAAACGTATGGCAGGCAAAAAAGTAATTGTAAAAAAATTAAGTGCCATTCAAAACCTTGGTGAAATCGATGTTTTATGCAGCGATAAAACCGGCACACTTACTGAAGGCATTGTAAAGCTTAAAGATGCTATTGATTACAACGGGAAACAAAATGACAAAGTTTTACTGTATGCCTTGTTGAATGCAACGTTTCAAACAGGGTTTTATAATCCGATTGATGAAGCCATCAAAGCGGCTTCGGACAGAGATGTAAATGCTTATCAGAAAATTGATGAAGTGCCTTACGATTTTCAACGCAAGCGTTTAAGTATTGTTGTTAAAGAAAATAACAGGCACATCATGATTACAAAAGGCGCAGTCAACAATGTGCTTGCCATCTGCACCAAAGCGGAAAGCGCTACCAATAAAATTGAATCCCTAAATGATACCATAAAAAAATCCATTCAAGCGCAATATGAAAATCTAAGCGGGCAGGGCTACAGGGTTATTGCTATTTGTTATAAAGATGTAAGCGACGACCCGGTTATCAATAAAGATGATGAAGAAAACATGATATTTCTCGGTTTTCTAACATTATCAGATTCCCCTAAAAAAGGGATCATTGAGTCAGTGAACCGCTTAAAAGAAACAGGCATTTCTTTAAAGATTATCACAGGCGATAATCATTTCGTTGCAAAGCATCTTGCTACTCAGATTCAATTGAATGCGGAAATAATTATCACGGGAAGCGACCTGGAAAACATGAGTGATGATGTGCTGCGCATGAATGCGCGGCAGGTGGATGTGTTTGCAGAAGTGGTGCCTGAGCAAAAAGAAAGAATTGTAAAGGCATTGCAACAAACCGGCCATGCAGTAGGCTACCTGGGCGACGGAATAAACGATGCCACTGCCTTGAAAGCCGCTGATGTAGGCATCTCAATTGACAATGCTGTGGATGTAGCTAAAGAAGCTGCCGACCTGGTGTTGTTGGATCAAAATATTGATGTAATTCGCGAGGGTGTTGAGGAAGGTAGAAAGACTTTCATGAATACCATGAAATATATCTATGTAACCACCAGTGCTAACTTCGGAAATATGACAAGCATGGCTATTGCCTCTTTACTGCTTCCTTTTCTTCCATTGTTGCCCGTACAAATTTTATTAAACAATTTTTTAAGCGATTTGCCGGCCATTACCATTGCATCGGATAATGTAGATAAAGAACTCGTAACAAAACCACGCAAATGGGATATAAAAAACATCCGCCGCTTTATGATAATTTTCGGATTGCAGAGTTCGTTTTTTGATTTTATAACCTTTGGTATTTTATACTATTATTTTCACGCAAGCCCGCAAACCTTCAGAACAGGCTGGTTTATGGAAAGCTTGTTGTCGGAAATCTTAATCCTTCTTGTATTGAGGACACGGTATCTATTTTTCAAAAGCAAGCCGTCAAAATATTTGCTGTTATCGAGCCTCTTTACCTTTTTTGCCTGCATTGTAATTCCTTACCTGCCTTTTGCGAAAGACTTTGAATTATTCCCTTTGCCTGCCGGCATCTTTTTAAGCGTGTTTGCGATAGTAATCGCTTACATCATTTTCGCAGAGATAACAAAGCGGTTTGTAATGAAAAGAATATAGATTTTATTGAATTTGATCAGGCATCATCAACACAGCCGCGCCGGTGAATCTGCCTTCGCGCAATTGCCGTAAAGCTTCATTGGCTTCGTGCAGTGGAAACAATTTTGTCTCGGTTTTTATTTTTGCTTCTGCGGCAAGTTTCAAAAATTCTTGACCATCTTTCCTGGTAAGGTTGGCTACCGAATGAATGCTTCTTTCTTCCCATAAAATATCATAAGAAAACGATGGAATATCACTCATGTGAATGCCACCACACACTACCTTTCCACCTTTATCAACGTCCTGCAACGCTTTCGGAACAAGGCTTCCCACAGGGGCAAAAATGATGGCAGCATCTAATTTTACCGTCGATGGCGTTGATGAATTACCTGCCCAAACAGCGCCAAGTTGTAAAGCGAATTGTTGTGCATCATAGTCATCATCCCTTGTAAATGCATATATTTTTTTATGCTGAAAAGTGGCTGCTTGTGTTATCAAATGAGCTGCAGCGCCAAAACCATAAATGCCGATTGTTTCTGCTGCCTTATCAATCATACTGTAAGAGCGGTAGCCAATCAAGCCGGCACATAACAAGGGCGCTCCATTGGCATTAGCATACATCTTATCAAGAGGAAAACAATATTGTTCATAAGCTACTGTATATTCGGCATAACCACCATCCATCGTATAGCCGGTGAACAAGGCATTTTCACATAAGTTTTCTTTGCCTTTCAAACAATATTTGCATTTGCCGCAGGTATAGCCGAGCCAGGGAACACCAACAAAATCTCCTTCATTTAAATTCGCAACGGCACTTCCCTTTTTTACAACCACACCAACGATCTCATGGCCGATGATTAATGGAAGTTTGGGCTGAGTCAGTTCCCCGTCTGTGATGTGTAAATCAGTCCGGCAAACACCGCAGGCAATAATTTTTATCAGCACCTGGCCGATTCGGGGTGAAGGAATAGGTAAAGTTTTTAAAATCAATGGCTGCCGTTGCTGTTCAAGCACCATTGCCTTCATAGTGGATGAAAGCTGCATAGAATATTATTTAGCTTTTGCCTTTCGTTTAAAATAATTTCTGAACAAAAAATTATGTTGTATCGCCTCGAGGTCATCATTTAATTTCTTCCCTGCTTCTTTCAGACTTTTAACAGATGCTTCGATGTCGGCTGCTGTTTCTTTGCGGTTCAGCAACATCCCAGCGGTGTTGGTTGTGTCTGATAAATTATTACTTGCGTTGACCAGGTTTTTAGAAATCAAATTCATATTATCAGCAAAACTGCCGGCTGTTTGCATGATTGATTTTAATTCAGATATCGAAGACTTTAGTGTATCATACAATAAACTGTCTGCAAAAAATTTATTTAATGATGAGGATTTTGTGTTGGCGCGGGCAGTCAAATCTTCAATGTTCGCCGCTGATTCTTTGCCTTTTAGCGCGATCAATCTAAAGTCGCGGATTGCAGATTGTACATTATTTGCCATTGTGGAATCATTGATAATTCTTCCGGCAATGCCTTTGCCATTGTTAACTTGTTCAAGAATTGACTTGACACGGTTCGTGATGTCTAAAAGGTTTCTATTGCTGGATTGCAGAGTTGCAACCATGTCCTCATTGGTGATGGTGTCTTTCTTCACCTGCAGATAGCCATTATTTTCAATATCTGGCCTATTAGCTGAACCACCGTAGATGATTACAATTTTGTTTCCCAAAAAACCATCACTTCCGATTTTGGCAAAAGAGTTTTGTTTTATAAATTGATGAGAACTTTTTTCAATGCTTAAAGTGACGTCTATGTCGTAGGGATCCTTTAGCGCAATAGATTTAACCGTACCGATTTTATAACCGTGGAACCAAACGTTATTTCCTTCTTTCAGTCCGTTAATCTCATCAAATTTCGCCTTGACATAAATCTTTTTAGAAAAGCTCGTTTGCTGCCCGCCGATCGTGAAAATCGTTGTAATGAAGATGGCAAGCGCAATAACAATAAAACCACCAACTATAAAACCATATTTTGATTTCCTGATTTCCATTAATCATTTATAAAATTATAATTGTAAAAGCCGGTAATATCCGGATTGCTGGTATCAAAGACCTGGTCAAAAGTGCCAGTACTGATAAATTTCCCGTTCACCAACATCGCTATTCTGTCGGCTGTGTTTTTTGCGCAAGTCAAATCATGCGTAATGATGATGGAACTCGTGTTATATTTTTTTTGCACTTCATTAATCAGCTTAATGATTTCAACACTTGTAATTGGGTCGAGGCCGGATGTTGGCTCATCATACAAAATAATCTCCGGCCGAAGCATCAGCGTTCTGGCAATACCCGCACGTTTTTTTTGCCCACCTGATAATTCGGCCGGCAGCTGGTCTATTGCCTCCAGTAACTCTACATCTTCAAGCACCTCTTTAATGGTTGCCTCCATATTTCCTTTATCTGCATTTTTATGACTTCGCAAAAATGGAAATTCAAGATTCTCTCGCAATGTCATGCTATCATAAAGCGCACTACCCTGGAATGAAAATCCAATTTTCAAACGCAGCTCATCCAGCTCTTTCGTCTTTAATTTTGCCACATCTTCGCCCAATACATTTACTTTGCCCTTATCCGCAAACATCAGTCCCGCAATAATTTTTATGAGCACAGATTTGCCACTTGCCGAACGGCCTAGCACCACTACATTTTCGCCTTTGAAAACATCAAGGTCAAGCCCTTTTAATACTTCATGTTTGCCAAATGATTTTTCTAAATCCTTGATGGTTATGACCACTTCATCGCGCTTGATATTTAATGGCTGTTTCTTCATACCGGGCGAATACTGTTTACAATCTGTACAATAATCATCTCTTCGATAAAAACCAGGAACATTGAAACGACGACGGCGGAATTGGCGGCTTTGCCAACTCCCTGCGTTCCCTGTGTGGTATTGTAACCTTTATAACAACCAACCATACCAATCGTAAAGCCATACACTAAGGCTTTAATGACCGAAGAGCTGATATCCAAAAATGAAATGCTGCTGAATGCATCTGTAATGTAATTTTTGAAACTCGTCATCTCGTTACTATGGACATTCAGGTAAGAACCAAGTATGCCAACAACACCGTTATACATCATGAGGGCGGGAACCATCAGCGTGGCGGCTACCACGCGGCTCACCACCAGAAATTTGAATGGCTTGGCGCCGGATACTTCCATGGCGTCAATCTGTTCGCTGACATTCATTGAGCCTAATTCTGCGCCAATATTGGAACCGATTTTTCCTGCCGCAATCAAGGCCGTAATCAACGGCGCTAATGCACGTATGATTGCTATTCCAATTAGAGAAGGAAGCCACGAGGTAGCGCCAAACTCAGCGAGTGAAGGTCTTGATTGTTTTGTGAAAACAATGCCTGTTATAAAGCCTGTTAATGAAATGAGTGCGACAGATTTGTAACCTATATAATAACATTGCTTGATGATTTCCTTAAACTCGTACGGCGGCAAAAACACTTCTCGGAAAAACCGTATAATGAAGCGGTAGACTTCATACACTTCATCAAATGCCTTTTTGATTTTTTTAAATGATATGACAGTGGCATTCATTGTGAACGGGGCTTAAGACATCATGGGATATTCAAAATTATCTCATCAAAAAGGTAGCAAGGATGACGAATATCATTCAATGGCCTGATGCTGGTTGCTGTGAAAAATGGCGTTTAACTCACCGTTCTCATCCGTGCTTGCAGGGAAACACATCACGGGTTGTGTTTTGAGAAATATGATTTGTCAGTAGAAGAATAAATAATCGTTTTTTTTATTTAAATATTGGTCAACTAATCGTTTATATGTTCAGCCCCGTAAGCAGCAGCACCCAGAAGTGCAGTTTGTTCATTTAAGATAACTTTGACAGGAATAGTTTCAAGCAGAAATTTCAACCTGCCAAAATCAGTAAACTGGTGTACGAAAGCATCAATATCCAGCAATGATAAAATCTGCGGTATAATTCCGCCTCCGATAAACAAACCGCCGGTGGCTTTAGTTTTTAAGGCGAGCTGGCCGGCCTCCTGCGCGAGATAACGAAAAAATAATTGCATGGTTTGTCCACATATCTCCACCTTTTTCGCATTGGAACTGATGACTTTGGCAGCATCTTCTTTTTTCAATTGAATACCTAGCCACGCAGGAATTTCCGTCTTTTGTTGAAGGAATTCGAAAATGTGTATGATACCGTTTCCACTTACGACCCGCTCCCAGCTTACATGTGTATATTTTTCTTTTAGATAATTATACAAGTCAAAATCTTCCTGCGTTCGTGAGGCAAAATCACAGTGGCCGCCTTCTGTTGAAAAAGGATGATATGTTTGACCATCCCAATAAGCAGCCGCTTCACCAAGACCGGTGCCTGGCGCGATGATTGCAATGTTACCTGTCGCATTTTTTCTTCCTTCAACAATCAACTTTAGTTCTTCATCTTTTAGCCATGAAATCCCATAACCAGTTGCCTCAAGGTCGTTGATAAGATAAACCGGAACCTGGTTTAATGCCTCAGATATTTGTTTGCTGTTAAGAACAGTGCCTACATTCGTAATAATCACTTTACCATCGATAACAGGACCGGCAACACCGAAGCTGATCACATCGGGCTCTTCGTCGTGCAGAAATTCTCTTATCGCTTCTTCAAAAGAACCGCAATCTTTTGTAATAAATCTTTCTTCACGCACTTTCAATATCTGGCCTTCGCTAACAGAAAAAATTGCGAGCAGGGTTTTGGTAGCACCGATGTCGCCTGCAAGTATTGTACGTTTTGTGTTGGGTGTGATTTTTTGGTGTAACATAGTATTTTGTCTTATTTCTGTGGCGGGTTCACGACAGAATGCCGCCACTTTAGTTTCCCGGTAGAAAAAAGCATACCACACAGAAAGCTAACCAGGTAGTATTCATTTTTAATCAGGCTGCATGTCCGCGTTCTTGAAGATTTTTTAGCAACAATTTCACTTCTTCATCGCTCGTCTGGCTAAAATCTTTGTAAAATCTTCCCACACCATAAAGCGGTTCCGGTGTATAAAGGCAAATGAATTCATCGGCTTCTTTAGATATTTGCATAGCCGCTTCAACAGAAGAAACAGGAACGGCAACGATAATTTTTTTTGGATTTTTTGCGCGTAATAATTTCAATGTTACCAGTATTGTCTTACCGGTTGCAATGCCATCATCCACAACAATCACGATCTTATTTTTTATATCAAGCGGCTCTTTATCGCCCATAAATTCTTTATAGCGTTCTGCAAGCGATTTCCGGATGCGGCTTATTTCCTGTTCAATATAATCCTGGGGTATATCGTAGGTGTTGTCCACAATACTTCCTTCCAGTCCCACAGCGCCAATCGCAAATTCTTCATTGGACGGATGTCCAATCTTTTTTGTCATTAATAGATCCATCGGAAAACCAAGATACTTCGCAAGGTAATAGCCTATTGGAACGCCACCGCGTGGCACGACAAGAATTACGCCTTCTTTATCCTTATATTTTTCAAGAAACGGTGACAGTTTTGAGGCGGCATCATATCGGTTAAGGAAATACATATTTACAATATTTTTCCGTTTACTGTTCAGTAACAATTGATTTAACAAGATATTTTTCAAACCAGCCTTCGGCAAGCTGCGATACCGCGTGCAGCTTACCTGTTTCTTCAAATAAATGCGAAGCACCCTGTACTATCTCAAGCTGTTTGGTGCACTTCATTTCCTGAAAAGCCTTTTGGTTTAATGTAATCACTTCATTATCCAATGAACCAATAATGAAAAGTGTCGGGCATTGAAGTGATTCCAAAGCATTTTCAGTGGCAAGATCAGGCCTGCCGCCACGGCTTACCACTGCTTTAATTTGATTTCCAAAAAATGCAGCGGCATTAATAGCTGAGGCTGCACCTGTACTGGCCCCAAAATAACCTAAAGGCAGATTTTTCAATTGTGGCTGTTGTATAGCCCATAGCGTCAAGTGCTTCAACCTTTCTGTAAGTAAAGAAATATTAAAACGGTTTTGAATTGCTGCATCTTCTTTCGGCGTAAGTAAGTCAGCCAGCAATGCCGCCATGTTGTTCTTGTACAGGTTTTCAGCAACATAATTATTTCTTGGGCTAAAACGGCTGCTGCCGCTGCCATGGGAAAATAGAATTAGTGCCACCGGATTTTCGGGCAGATATAAATAAGCGCTAAGAAAAAAATCCTGGAAAGGAATGCTGACTACAGTTTTTCTTCCAGGAATTTGATTGTGCTTGCCGCTTAAACTATCAGGTATTATTTCATGCATGATTATTGATTATCGTTTACGAAATAAGCATAGATTAAAAACGATAACAATGACTATTGTCAGGCATCGCGCTGACATTTCTCAATCGTTTTCAGAAATTAAAAACTGATTTTTAAAAAAAAATTATGCGGATATCTTTTTTAAAAGAAGGCACAGGCCAGAGTGTTTCCTTCAATCAGATGATAGAAGAAAACGCTATAGATTTAAAGGATGAAAAAGCTATGGATGCTTTAATAGACGCTATTGGCGATTCAAAATATGTATTGTTGGGCGAAGCGTCTCACGGCACGCATGAATATTATACATGGCGCGCCAAAATCAGTCAGCGCTTAATTAAGGAAAAAGGATTTTCATTTATTGCAGTGGAAGGCGACTGGCCGGATTGCTATCGCATCAACCGGTATGTAAAGCATTATAAAGATGCCGCAGAAACTGGGCAGGAAGCGTTGCGCGAGTTTAACCGGTGGCCCACCTGGATGTGGGCGAATTGGGAAATTGTTGCCTTGGCAGAATGGATGCGCAAACACAACCAAAATCTTTCACCAACCAAACGCGTTGGCTTTTATGGTTTGGATGTATATAGCTTATGGGAAAGCCTTGAGGCCATCATAAAATATTTGGATAAGGTTGACCCGAAGGCAAAAGAAATCGCAATGGAGGCGTGGAAATGTTTTGAACCCTATAGTGAAGAAGAGGGGCAGTCATATGCAAGGGCGACACAAAAGCAATGGGTGCCTGCTTCCTGTGAAAGCGAAGTCATTGATTTGCTCATTGAAATAAGAAAAAGAATGGAGCAATATAACTCAGACCCGGAAGCTACGCTCAACACCGAGCAAAATGCCATTGTCGCAGTAAATGCAGAAAGATATTACCGGGCTATGATAAAGGGTGGGCCGCTGTCGTGGAATATTCGCGATCATCACATGGTAGATACTTTAAACCGCTTGATGCTACATCATGGCTTGCATGCAAAGGCAATCGTATGGGAACACAATACGCATATCGGTGATGCACGCGCAACAGATATGCGTCACGACAAAATGGTAAATGTTGGCCAACTGGTGAATGAGCAGCATTTTCATGAAGGCGTGTTTAGCGTGGGCTTTGGCTCTTACCAGGGTAGTGTGATTGCAGGAAAATCCTGGGGCGATATCATGCGCGTAATGGATGTGCCAAAGGCAAAACCAGATAGCTGGGAATTTATTTTACATGAAACAGGCGCAAAAGACCGCATTGTGTTTATGAATGATGACATGCGCGGGTTATGGGGAACAAAAGAAATCGGTCATCGGGCTATTGGCGTTGTGTATAATCCCCAGTGGGAATATGGCAATTACGTACCGAGTATCATTCCTTCGCGCTATGATGCGTTCATTTATATTGACAAAACCAAAGCTTTGCATCCTTTACACATCCGGCCTGATGGACACCAGATTCCGGAAACCTTCCCATTTGGCGTGTAGACTTACAAAATAGTATGTGGGAAAACGAAATATACGATTGGCTTAATACGCGGCAAATTGCCACGGCACAATACAAAACATTCACGCTGGATGAAGAATTGAAAGTTGATTTTTACCCCGTTGCACTCAAGTTTCTCTCAGATAAAGTGGTTCATAAATCAGAAGTTGGCGCCGTGGTCACCCAGATAAAAAACAAGCAAGAGCTGGAAGCTGCAAAATGCGAAATCCTTTCAAACCTTAGTAAAAACAATATCCGGCCAGACGATAAGCGTGATAAATTGCTGGTAACGAAAATGTATTCGGGCGTTGAATTGTTTTTCGGCATCATAAATGACCACTGCTTCGGAAAGGTGATTGCATTTGGTGCGGGAGGTATATTCGTTGAACTGCTTAAAGATATTTGTTTTATAGACAGTGAAGCTGGCGATGATGAAATCAAAAATGCAATTTCTCAAACAAAAATAGCAACGCTTTTTACTACCGGCTTTCGCGGCAAAAAATATGACATTCAGTTGGTGGTTGACATGATTAAAAAATTACAACAATTGGATGTGGAAGAAATGGATTTAAATCCTGTTATGCTTTCACAGGATGGCTTAACAGTTGTAGATGCAAGACTTAAAAAAACCACTTCAATCAGCGTTTTGAAACAAATCAAGTATGTTCCGGAAATTTTTTCTCCGAAAAAAGTTGCTATCATTGGCGTAAGCGAACACGAGGAAAAAATCGGATATGCACTGGCGAAAAATGCATCGAACTTTCAACAGGTATATTTTGTAAATCCGCACCTGCAAAGTCTTTTCGGAAAAAAGGTTTATAACGACATCAATGCTCTTCCTGAAGTTGACACTGCTGTGCTTGCTATATCACCGGCGAAAATAACGGATGCCATTGTTCAATTGGCAGCAAAAAAAGTAAAGCAGGTAGTTATTATCACCGCTGGTTTCAAAGAAGCAGGACGTGATGAAACTTTTTTAAAAGAGCTTGCTGAAAAATATCAAATCAACATTATCGGCCCTAACTGTATCGGCATTTATTCAAGCGGAATGAACCTGACTTTTGGAACCAATGACATTCACCCTGGAAAGGCAAATTTATTTTCGCAATCGGGCGCTATTGTGGCGGAACTGATGGATAAAGCCGCGCTGCAAAATACCGGCTTTGAAAATATTATATCAGTAGGCAATATGGTGGATGTTGATTTTGCCGACCTGGTGCATTCTTACAAGGGCAACAACCCGATTAATTTATACATAGAAGGAATTTCCAACGGAAAAAATCTGCTAAGAGCCATCCGCAAAAGCAAGGTAGCTATCAGAATCTTTAAAGCAGGCCGGACAGAAGCCGCAAGGAAAGCTGCCTTTTCGCATACCGGAAACATGGCAGGAAATTATGAGATATTTGTTCGTTTACTGCAAGCCGCTGGCGCAAAAATGCTGAATAACGTGAATGGTCTGTTGTATTCTTATGATTTCCACAAAATCCTCGTAATTACTAACGCCGGCGGCGCAGGAACGATTATGAGCGATTTAATCAGCGACAAATTATACCAGTTAAGTGAAGACGAAATTTCAAAACTAAGTGAAGTATTGCCAAAACACTGGTCAAAAAATAATCCGATAGACATCATCGGCGATGCCTCATACGAAAGATATTCAAAAGCTTTAACGGTGGCCGATAATTTTGCTGCTGACGCGATATTTGTGGTCATCACCCCTCAATTCATGACGAAGCCGGAAGCAATCTGCAAACTTTTTATTGAAATTAATTTTAAGACAAAAATTTTCCCTGTACTACTTGGCGGTGAATTGATGCAGCCAGCCAGGCGCTTTCTGGAAGAAAACAGAATCAGCTATTTTGACGAACTGTCTGAGGCGGTTTCATTCTTGTAGTGCTTTACAATTAAGGAGAAATTATAACCTAAGACCATACCAGGCAAGCGGGGAGGGGATTTCATTCATTGCTCAAATAATTTTCAACGCCTTTCTTTATGAGACCGCCAAATATTCTTAGAGATTGAAAGCGGTGCGCTTTTATCCTTTTTTTGAAAAAAAAATCAGGTTATTTGTAAGTTTACTGCAATACTATTGCCCGACATTCGCCTGTTTCTTACGTACACCAATACTTCTCTTCTTCATATCGCTTTCTTGTAAATGGCAGTCCATTTTTACAGTAATTTCATAAGATGCCATAACTTTATAATGAGAACAACACAAAAGCGGCTTTTGGGAATTGAAACTCAGGAATAGTTTAAAAATGCTTATGTTCTCCTTTACCCCCTTAATCTCCGGATATGAGGCAGCGTTCAACAACTAATAAATATTCTGGTTTCTTTACAGCACTCGTAATATTTTATGTCATTTTAATAGGCGGCCTTGTAGCTCTTCGCGTTTTATTTAATCACTATAACCAGGCGTTCAACAATAGTTTTTCAATGGTATCCCATACGCGAAATATTATTGAGAATACGGATACCATGTCGCTTCTGGCGCAAAACCTGGAATGGGAACGCCGGAGCTTTGCGTTAACAGCAGATTCGAATTCTTATTATGCAGGAGTTGCAATCCGGCACTCATTGCAAACGAAGGCGAATCAATTGATGAGCATTATTGAGGGCGATAGCATTGTAAATAAAAATGCCCAAAGACTTCAAAAGCAGATAACGCAGCTTATCGCCGTAACGGGCAACCGGATTCACCTGGAAGCAACACGAGGAAATAGTTTGAGCCAAACGGATGTTTTAAAGGCGCCGAAACCAGATAGCGCTATCAGGCAGCAACTTCAGTTAATAAAAGCAGAAGCTAATAGCCTGCTTGCGGAAAGGAGATCCGAACTTCTTAAAACTGTGGATTTAATAAAAAGGATTTTTGTCTTATCCAATATTTTAATATTGATTTTGCTGATAGGTTCATTTATGCTCGTATGGTATCATTTTAGAAAAAGGCAAAAGACAGAAAGAAAACTGCTTGAGAGCGAAAACAGGTTTCGCACATTAATTAACGGTACAAAAGATCTTGCGATTTTTACGATTGATAAGGAGGGAACGATACTGGACTGGTATGAAGGCGCCCATAAAATTAAAGGTTACTCAACTGGGGAAGTCGTTGGAAAAAATATTTCAATGTTTTATACCCCTGAAGCGATTGCCCATAAAGAGCCGCAGCATAACCTGCAGATTGCGGCGGCGCAGGGCAGTTTGGAAACACAGGGCTGGCGTGTCCGCAAAGATCGAAGCCCGTTTTGGGCTGATGTTCTAATAACTGCCATTTACGATGACAGTGGAAAGGTAAAAGGATTTACAAAAGTTACGCGTGATTTTACATTGCACAAAAGAGCCGAAGAAAAAAGCTCCCTCGCATTGCAAAAAGAAAAAGAACTGAATGAAATAAAATCAAATTTTGTTTCGATGGCTTCACATGAATTTCGCACGCCCCTAAGTACAATCCTTTCCTCCATTTCCTTAATGGAATTCTATAAAACCACAGAAACGCAGGACAAAAGGGACAAACACATTTACCGGATTAAAAGGGCGGTAAATGAAATGGTGGCCACACTTGAGGAATTTCTTTCGCTCGAAAAAATTGAAGAAGGGAAGGCCCGCGTTAAGAATGAAATATTTAATATCCGGCAATTAGCGGAAAACATCTGTTCAAAATTTAAAGTAGAGCTGGGAGCCAGCCAGAATATAGAATACTATCACTACGGCACCGAAAATATTTGTCTTGATGAAGGATTTTTAAATCATATTCTTAACAACTTACTTTCAAACGCTATTAAATATTCACCCGAAAACAGCTCTATTTTATTTGTTACAAACGTGGATAATGGCACCCTCACTTTAAGGGTCAAAGACGATGGAATCGGCATTTCTGCGGAAGACCAGAAACATCTGTTTGAGCGCTTTTTCAGGGCATCAAATACAGGAAATATTAAAGGAACCGGCCTTGGCCTTCACATAGTGAAAAGGTATGTTGAGTTACTCGGGGGAACGATATATGTAAAGAGTGCCATAAACAAAGGAACTGAGTTTACGGTGAAATTTCAGAGAGAATTCGTGGGGCAATCATTGTAATGTAATTGTTCATTAGCAAAAGATATTTATGAACGTTTTCAAGTGCTTCTGTTTTTGCCTTTTCATTGTTCGCATCCTGCGCTCTAAGGCTGTTAACTTTCGCACGGATGTTGGCACGGTAGGCTTTATAAAAAATAAATAAACTTCGTTCTTCTTCCGTATTTACAGCAGGCAATAACCGGTTGTATTCATTGAAAAACAGTTCTGATAAGTCATGCCTCTCAAATGCATCCAGGTCCATGCATAAAAAAGCTATCTCATTCAATACATCTATTTGCCGGAGTTCATCGTTAAATTCAAGGCAGTCAAATGGCACAGGCTCTGGCAATAGAAAGATATTTCTTGAATGAAGGTCGCCATGGCAATCTCTAATAAAATTACCGGCAACCCTTTTTTCCAGTAAACGAACATTTAACTCAAAAAATTTATCTGATACACTAATCGCATGCTCAATTAAAGAGGCACAGTTGTAATAATTTTCCAAATAGCTTTTTTGCTTTGATATGTCGTCAAAAAGCTCTTTCAGTAAACAATTATTTTTTATGTGAATAACATCGGCAGTATGGTGAAAACTGGTGATTTTTGCTGCAAGGTTTTTAATATCAGCTTCACATACCCTGTTTTGAATAAGGAGCCTATCCATTCTTCGCTCTTCCGGTAGCCTGCGCATGATGACTGCATAATCTATAATTTCGCCGTCAGCACCATCAATAAGGTATTCAGAAATGTTCTTTTTTACGGGTACCGCATCCAGATAAACTTCATCTGTAAACCTGCGGTTAAGCTGTACTTCTTTTTTACAAAAGAGCTTTCGTTTTTCCAATGATGAATAATCAATAAAAGAATATTTAACAGGCTTTTTAATCTTGTAAACAAACTCATCACAAATGATAACCCATGAAATATGCGTTTCAATTAAGTTGGCCTTACTCGTTTGAACAGGAAAATTTTTTTGCTGTACCAGTGACCTGATATTTTCCTCGTTCATATCCCTTGAAAAAATGTAGTCGCAGGTGGCATCCAGCATTTCTTCAATGTTGCTGTTGGTTGAGCGCAGTACCAAATGAGGGTCTTCAAACGGCATCCAGTTATCCCTTAGTTTTTCGTACACCTCAAAATCTGCATCACTATCGCTTCGTGGCGTGGCAAGCCGCTGCTGTATTAATTCTTCACCGGCTGTAACCTCGATGAAGTACACAGGGGCGATGTCTTTTATTTTGCTTATAAATTCTGTCCGGATGCTCATATCCGACAAGGTGACATCCACTACCACTTCCTTGTGATATTCAGATTCAGCTATTCTTTTCAGCATTTCATCATAAACCTTTTTTTTCTCATTTTCAGAATACGATGGATGCCTGAAAAGCTCTTTTCTTATGGCATCGCTGGTGATATAGTCTGCGTGCAGCATCCTGGAAAGATGTTGTGCGAGGTAACTTTTACCTGAGCCGGGTAATCCGAAAACTACTATTATCATTGATTATTTCACTATTAGTGACTTTTTTGGCTTAGTTCATTCTGCTACAAGGCAGTTCAGATATTCAGTTATCCCAGTTGAATACTATCAGGATATCTCATACCCGATTTTATAAGAATAATATTTTTCATATTATCTGTTTTATTTAAAGTTAGAAATTCAACGGGCTGTATCAGATGACCAAAGTCAAAGCGACGGTTGATATTTATCAGTACTTTACCGGCAACCAGATACTTGCTTTGTATTATAGCTGATAACTTTGCTTTCTGAAAATGTGAAATTCAAAAATTCACAAGTCAAAATCAATTTATGAAATAGCAGGCCAAGAATCATATCCACTTAATAGTTTACAAAAATGTCTTCATTCGTTAAGTCTCGTGCAGACAGCTATACAATGCATAACAAGGTTGCATTAGTACGCGGTGGGGAAAAATATTTTGATTTATTGGAGCGCATCATCAGCGAGGCTCATACTATTATTCACCTCCAGATGTATATTTTTCATGAAGATGAAACAGGCCGCGGCATTGTTCATGCATTGCTGAAAGCGGCCAAAAGGGGCGTTGAAATCTTTATCGTTCTTGATGGATATGCGTCAAGAACCTTATCGAAAAACTGTATCAGCAATTTAAAATCAGCCGGCATACATTTCCGCTGGTTTAATCCTGTAATCAAAAGCCGTTATTTTTATTTAGGAAGAAGGCTGCATCATAAAGTTGTGGTAGTTGATTCTTATGAAAGCCTCATAGGCGGTATCAACATTACCAACCATTATAACGATTTGGATAAACCGGCATGGCTCGACTGGGCAGTGCATGTGCAGGGTGAAGCTTCTTTACAACTCAATAAAATTTGTGCTGATGTATGGAATAAATCTATGTGGGGCAAAAGGCTTAGGACCAGGTTTATACTGCCTGGTAAGCTCACTATACCAACTGAAACCTGTTTGGTTCGTCCCCGCGTGAACGACTGGGTACGTGGCAAAAAGCAAATATCAAAATCTTATGCCCAAATGCTAAAGCAGGCGCAGGATTCCGTAACGATTATGTCAAGCTATTTCTTACCCGGTATTTTAATAAAGAAAAATTTAAGCGCTGCCGCACGGCGCGGTGTTAAAATAAGAATCATTGCCGCAGGGCCGTCGGATGTACCGTTGGCAAAGCAAGCTGAGCGTTACCTGTACAGATGGCTTTTTAGAAATAACATTGAAATATACGAATACAAAAAAACTATTTTGCATGGCAAACTAAGTGTTTGTGATGAAAGATGGGTAACCATTGGTTCGTATAATGTCAATAACGTAAGTGCTTATGCAAGCATAGAACTAAATCTTGATGTGCTGAATACCTCTTTTGCCAAAAAGACCAAAAAGACGTTGCAAAAAATAATTCAAGAAGACTGCATACAAATTACCAGTATTGAATACAATGAAAAGGAAACTTTCTTGGTGCGTGTGTGGCAGCGAATGTGTTTTGACACTTATCGTGTCCTGCTTTATCTTTTTACTTTCTATTTTAAAAAACGCCATGGCTAATTCCGGTAAATTTTTCCAGCCTGTTTTTTGCACTCTCAATGAAACAATTTCAAACTAATGTAAATCATTAGTATTGTTGACCGGCATCACTGGTCAGCCTTTTGATGATGCATAATTTTATTTATAAGAAATATTGTGTCATGAAAAAAATAATTGCTCCAACAGATTTTTCCTCAATAGCTGAAAATGCCTGCATATATGCGGCAAAGCTTGCCGTAGATGTTAAAGCGGAACTTTTATTATTTCATACAATAGAACTACCGCTATCAGTAGCAGACTATCGTGTTACAGAAGAACTCTTCGACGAAGCAGGCGTAGAGAGGAAATTAGAGACTTTAAAAAATAAATTAGGCGTTGCAACAAGCAACAACGTAATTGTGAAAACGAAAAATGTTTTAGGATTTGCCGACCACGAGATAAGTGAATTGTGCAATAGGATAAAGCCTTTCGTGATTGTTATGAGTTCTCACAATTCTAATTTACTTCATAGCTTTTTGCCAGGAAGTACAACTGTTTACACGGCAAAACATGTATATTTCCCCGTAATTGTTGTCCCTCATAATGCAATATACACGCCGTTTAAAAAGGTGGCATTTGCTACGGATTTGAAAGATGTTTATGAAGTGCCGGTAAAAGAAATAGAAACGATTCTGAAATTGTTTAACGCTAAACTTGAAATTTTTTATGCAGGCAGAAATGAAAAGGCGATTAACCGGCACGCTGTCAATAACATGTTGTTAAACCAAAGAATGGAATATTTAAATCCTGAATATTATTTTGTTGAGGATGACAATGTTCATCGCGGAATAACAGAACTGGCTAAAAAACATGCAATAGATTTGTTGATTATCCTTTCAAAAAAACACGGCCCGCTTCATAAATCACAGACTAAAGATTTTGTCTTTTACTCTCATGTGCCCGTAATGGTAATCCATGAAAATGATATAGCTGCAAAGTCAAAGATTTGAGTAAGATGTTCTCGTGTCCAACCCGTGATTATGACATGGACTCTCTGACACATATCGCGCTTGGCGCCTGCATTGGCGAGGCCTTTTTTGAAAAGGGCTTTGGCAAAAAAGCAATGCTGTGGGGGGCTTTGGCACAAAGTATCCCGGATATTGATTTTATTTCAGCTTTATGGCTTACTACACCCGAAAGTTTATTGGCGCATCGCGGTTTCACCCATTCCATTTTATTTGCACTGCTCATTATCCCTGTATTTGCGTTAGCTGCTGAAAAAATTCATCGCCCGCATAACATACCTTTTAAGAAGTGGGTTTTATTTTTTACTACAGAAGTATTGATTCATTTATTCATAGATGCTTTTAATAACTATGGAATCGGATGGTTTGAACCCTTCAGCCACGTCCGGTATTCATTCAATGCAATTTATGTGGCAGATCCCTTTTTTTCTGTGTGGCCTGGTATTGCAATGGCGATGCTTATTGTTTTAAACCCTTTCCATCCAAAAAGAAAATTTTGGTGGAAGTTTGGGGTGATCATTCCGTTTTTTTATCTCGGATATTGTACGATAAATAAAATAAAAATCAACGGGGAAGTAAAAAGAATTTTTATAGCCCAATCTATCCCGCACAAAAGATATTTTACTACTCCGGCACCCTTTCAGAATTGGTTGTGGTATGTAGTTGCAGGAAATGATAAAGGGTATTATGTTGGATTTCGTTCGCTGTTTGACAACAAAAGAAAAATGGATTTTCAATATTTCCCGCGTAATGATTCTTTGCTCAGGACGGTTACTGATCATGAAGGATTACAAAAGCTAATCCGGTTTTCAAAACAATTTTATACCGTCGAAAAATACACAGATACTCTGGTATTTAATGACCTTAGATTCGGACAGGTTATAGGCTGGCAAAATCCAAAGGAACAATTTGTTTTTCATTATTTCCTTCAGCATCCCGAAGACAATACGCTTGTTGTACAGAGAGGCCGCTTTGCCAAATGGGACTGGCAGGTAGTGAAGTCGCTATGGCAAAAAGTAAAGGGAAATTAATGGGCCACATTCGGAATCAAACAAAATATTCAGCGATCTTTACAGTTCCGTAGCTATACCAGCTGCTGCCGGTTTTGGCCGAAAAAAACACTATGACATTTGCGTTCGCAAGAATAGTCAGCTCACTTTCAGAACCACATTTTCTACGGGAGTGCTCACTTCATTTTAAAACCTCAGGCTTATATTTATCGTTCTGATAAAATAATTGGCGCTCTTGCGTTAACATTAACTTCATATACTGCCAGTTGCGAAAGACGATCATCTATTTGTTTTTCATTTATTTCAGCTTCGTGAAATACGGATGCGCGTTTTGACATCTCTAGTGCATTTGCAAATGCTGCCCATGTGCCATACATGCTTATTTTAAAATGATTGATATTTTGCACGCAAGCCAACAGGCAGGCGTCTTTTACTTCCGCGTCAGTGCATTTGCCCAGTTGTTCACTAGTTTCTTCAATGAAAGCCTTCATTACGCGGTTTGTACCTGGCCATCATTGCAATTCTTCCATAATCTTTCAACAAACCATTTTCAACAAAATAAACATTGCCTTCTTTTTCTAAAACCAATCCAATCAGGTCATCTACTGCATCTGTTAATTTAGTATGAGCCTTTTGAGGCGACTCCAAATAAATATGCTTTTTGTCTGCATCTAAAAAGCCTGCACAACTGTAATCTTTTTCTACCAATATCTTAAATGCGCTACCTTCCATTGCAGCCTTCCATATATCCTGAATGCCGGCCTTACCTCCGGTATGTTGTTCTCTGAATTCTTCAATCAATTTAATTCTTTTGTTTTGTTGATAGCCAAATATTACCGGTAAAACAAGATCTGACAGTTGTTTTAGATTGAGATGGCTATAATTGCCGGTTACTTTACCTGCCAGGTTTTTTTGATGCCGTGATACTTTTTCATATAAGGCAAGGTTTTTTTCAACTCCCAATGCAATTAAAGGTGTATTGAGTAGGTATTCATTAAGAATTGTATCAACCCGATGAAAAAACCTGCTGTGCCTTATGGCTTCCAACTCGGATTTGTCTTTTTCAAAACTTTTTACATGGGCCTGCCCCGCATAAGAAGTAGTGCGGCTTGGTGGGTTATAAATATATTCGTCCTCATAAATTAATGGGAAATGCTTATCTATGATCTCTTCCAGTAAATTTAGAGAGCCATAAAATAGCCGGGCCCCTTGCTCTGTTAACAGCAGTACATAGTATGGATCAGAAAAGTTTTCTTTATACAATACATCCCGGATCTCGAAGCTATCTCCCACAACAATTTTTTCTTTCACCGGAAATGGGAACGAAACCTGCAACTGAATATTTGAAGATACAAATAGACCGAGTCCGTCTTCATTGTGGTCAAAATCGATCTGAAGAAATAGCTCGTGTAACCTGTTAGTGAAGGAAGAAATGATGTCTGCAGGGTATTTTGTGTTCATCAATCGCTCTGCCTTTTCTATGGCTTTTTTTGTATTCAACTGGTCTGTTCTACGGTCGGGCGAGGTCCGGTGTGTAGGAACAATTACAGAAACACAAATATTTCCGTTTTCATTTCGAAGTGTCTTCACTGATTTTTGAAGTGTCAAAAGGGTGTCGTCAATCCATGTCCTGATTGTCATACTTAGGGTTTTTATTTTAATAAAAGTAATTACATGGCGAGGGAAACATTTTGACCATTATCATCCACCCGGCTAACCTTTATCATTGAAAACGGGAATCAGAAAAAAAATAATTTTAAGTTTATCATTTTTTTTTTTATAAAAATTCAGCTTTTAAAATAGGCATACTTTATTAAACCATTTTTGTACATTTTTGTGTCATTGTTAATCTCCGGATACATTTTTTTAGGGCGTGATAATTTTTTACTGATATGTTATTTAAATGCTTCGTGCCTAAAGTTAATGGCAAGTAGCAACATGGATAATGGCGCTGTAATAGCCCAAACAAAACCTAAAAGCAATAAATCGTAAGAATAGACAGGATAGAAATAAACAATGCTAATTAAAGGTGTTACAGCGCCGTTCGCAATGAACGATATTCTAACCGATTTTTGAAAACCTGTTTTTTCAAATACCGGAACTGCAATTAAAGTCGCTAAACCCATAAAAATATATCCCAACGCATCAAAATTCCAAAACATCGAATGAGGGGTTTGTTGAAGAATGCGAACTTCATCCAAATGGCCTTTGAGCGTATTAGGAATGACTGTTGCCAACTGGACCACATAATTTGCTGTCACAAAAACAGCGTATAAAATCGTAAAGGTTAATGCAGCATGAGTCCAAAACTGTTTGTGATCAGGGGTTATATAATGCAATGCAAGGATTTCAAGAACGAATGGAATGACAATACAAAGAGATGTTCCATATATAAGCCGCTCATCGGTGGGATAAGGAAGCATATCATAAAGTTGCAACAACTGAACTATACAATAGGCTATAGTGGCGGTAAATGCTGTAATGCCTGACCAAAAGCCAACTTTGTAAATTGTACTATCCATACTTCTTTTTTAAAAAAATCCTGCTTTTAGGTTAATATTTAGTCACAATAATTTATTGCAATTGTATTTGCATTTTATATCGTTGGACTTTTACCCTTCTTCATCCTCAATAAAACTACTGCCAGTACGATGACCCATAACATGAAAGCGCCGATATTGATACGTTGCCAAACCCCTATCAATGGCGTTGGCAGATTTTTCTGTATGCCAGGTGATTCTAACCAGGTTAAAATTCCAAATACGATAAATACTGCCCAGGTGGCAAGAGTGTACAGTCGGAACTTCTTACTTAATCCAACAGCTCCGAATGCCATTATCAACATCATGAGAAGAAGTGTTATCATTGCCCAGGTAATATGTAAAGTATCGGTCAATGTTCCACCGCCTGTTGCAATAATTTCACGTTGGTGCATCGGCGGCCAGTAGAAGTTGAAAATACTATAAGCAATTATCAGGGCGGCGGTAATGTTCAATGAACGGCTTCCTCCTGAAGTTTTTAATATGCCCCATCCAAAAGAAGCAAACAGAAGAGGGTAGGGCAAACTTAACAACACCCACGAAATTCTCGTTGGAGCGCCTATTGCCGACAATTCGCTCACAGTAAGAGAAGCTGTACTGTATCCGTAATACATAAGGGGCACAAAAGCGTTTATGGCTATATACCATAGTGAAGAGAAAATACCGCAGAATAGCAAAGAGTTCTGTATTGTTCCTGTTTTACTTCGTGAAATAATTAAGGGCATCGCGATTATTAACCCAAGGAGAACCGGAACACCCCACATTAAGTGCAACCAATGCAATTCCCGCAAAATAATAATCTCAACTATGAACCAAGTGGACAAGCCGCCAAGGGCCAGGCAAGTGATAAGCCAGTCAGAAGGCTTTCTTCGAAGGACCGTAACAAATGCGGCTGTGTTCAGGATTCCCAATCCAAAGAGGATAATACCGGGAACAAAAAAGTTAAGAAAGACACCATGCATAATTTCCACCGGCATGTTCATCAGCCGGCCGTCGGGCGACACTATCAGCAAGATACCGCCCGCCAGGCAACCTGAAGCCTCATAACCAAGAACGACAAGCATAATAATCCATTGCCATATCGGTTCC
Source organism: Ginsengibacter sp. (assembly GCA_051954975.1). Lineage (GTDB taxonomy): Bacteria > Bacteroidota > Bacteroidia > Chitinophagales > Chitinophagaceae > Ginsengibacter. Next base: position 368,635 of record JBQCHE010000016.1, read on the forward strand.
CCAGTTTTTTCCCTGGAATGGAGTTTCTTTTCATGGTATGCTATTGTTGTTGTGGCCATAGCGCTTCCTTATACTGGTTAGTTGATATTCTTTGCCTTGGTAACACGTGTGCTGTTTCTTATGATCAACGCCAAAAACGAGCATGTCTCATGCTTAACGAAGTTATCAAGTCACCATAACGTAAAGATTGATTGTAATCATTGAGTCAAGTTTTTGTGGTTAGCATTTTCTATAATTAATAATTACATGAGAGGCGAAGCAGATACCAGGTATTGATTGCCGCCGGTTTACAATGACCGGATTCATGCTACCCGATGACAGCGGTCATTTCCTATCACCTGTTTGTTTTTCAATTTTACTTATGTTATGGATTATTCTATCATTCATAATATTATTACTGCTCTGGATATTATTATCGCCATTGGAATTTAGAATAGATACGAGAGTTCCGGTGATAATGATACAATGGACAACTATTGGAAGTGCAGTACTAGTCTTTGAGAATGAAGAATGGCAGCTGAAACTTCGGGTATTGTTCTTTTCAAAAAAATGGGATCTGGTGCAAATGATTTTTGCAGACAGAAAAGAAAAGAAAAAGATGCCCCAGGCCCGGAAAGAAAAAAAAGAAAGAAAGCAGATGCCGGTTGTGAAGTTTTTTAAAATACTTAAAACCTTTCAAATGGTTCATTGGGAAATGGCACTTAGCGCAGATCATTATACGGTAAACGCCTGGTGGTATTGGCTGAATTTTTTTCCGTTAACCAGAGGGCATGTCCAGACCAACTTTGTTGATAAAAATTACCTGGTATTGGTCATCAAAAATAAGGCATGGCGAATGATTTATGCCTTTATAAAATAAAATTATTTATCACTTTAAAATCAATTTTATGGCAATCAATCTGGAAGAAACAGTAAAGCAACTTACTGATTTTATGAAAACAGAAGCAAAGACTGACACGGTAATCGGCCAGTCATTTCAATTGGGCGAATTTACCTGTGTGCCAGTAATCAAATTCGGTATGGGACTTGGCTATGGCGGCGGAGAAGGCCATGGTGATACACCTAATAAAGGTAAAGGAGAAGGCCTGGGAACCGGTGCGGGCGGTGGTGTTGGTATTGTCCCAATCGGGTTTTTAACTACGCGCCAGGACCAAATTTCCTTTATACCCGCGCACACCAATAAAGGCCTGGGCGCTGCATTTGAAAAAGTGCCTGACCTGATTGAAAAATTTATGGAGAAGAAGAAGCAAAAGAAAGAGGAAACAGTAGATAATGGGTAGAACTATAAGACTGAAAATTGTCAAGAGTCATTGCGCTTTTTGACGATTATCACGCTATAAGGGTCGTAATTAAATCTATTTGCTACAGGTAATTATATCTTTTAACGGCTTTTCTTAAAAAAGAAAAATGAAAACAATATTAATTGCAACCGACTTTTCCCCGGCTGCGCGAAATGCTTCCTTGTATGGCATTGAATTGGCTAACGCTCTCAAAGCGAAAATCATTTTATTCAACGCCTTTGATTCACGCGTTTCTACCTCATCAGATCCGAAGAAAAGAAAATTAAGATATGAAGCATTAATGGAATCGGACAAGCGGTTGCTGGAAGAAGCAGATTTTCTGGACCCGGAGCATGAAATAATGGAAGTGATTTGCGATGAAGGTGTAGCTTATCGTTCCATTATGGACGTGGCCAATGAAAAGAAAGTGGACTGCATCGTTGTGGGCAGGAAAGGAAACGGCAACACCATCAAAGATCTGTTTGGAAGTACCGCCACCGCGCTTACAAAGAATAGCAATATCACGCTGGTTGTCGTTCCGGAAAATGCAAATTTTGAAAAAAACAAAATCGGAAAAAACAAGAGAGCTATTGTAAAATATTCCCAACCCAAAGTCGTGCTGGCAAAATAAAAATAACTCTTTTGGTAGATATGATTTTTTTAAGAAAATAATGACCTCAATCATTGAGATTCATTACTTCTAATTTTTTTTCTTGACCGCCATCATTGCTGGCCTTTAATTATCCGGTTAGTTTTGGTCTATAAAATTGATAGCAAAATGCAAGCACTCACTCAAAATAATTATAGGGCAAAAATCCAGAAAGAAATTGTTTGGTTGATAACAATGCTATTGATGATGGTCGGGCTGCCGTTGCTCAAAAATGTCATTGTCGTTATTCTTGAAAAACTGTATGAACTATTTATTCAACGGGTCATTAAAAAATGAGTCTGCCTTATTAGACGTCAAAAAACTTTTTATGAAAAAAAGTGAAATAGATGAATTTCTTGAAACCAGTTTTAAAAAAATCGGGAAGTATTTTCATAAATCCATCGCCGGTTTTGAATCTGAATCCATCCGGGAATTCAGAACTGAAATTAAAAGGCTTAAGGTGTTCCTGCATCTCATCAGTATGGAATCTGACGATGGATTGGCGTGTCGTATTACCAAACGAATGAAAACGCTTTACGGATATTTCGGCATCATCCGGAATTTGGAAACACAGTTAAGTGTAACAAAAAAATATGCCCAAGATTCCGCCCATAATGCGCCTGCGTGCTATATAAATATTTTGGAAAAAGAACTGCAATACTGGAAAAAACTTAGCCTTGATTTCATAGATGCTGGTTATGATTTTACCAATGATAAGCAGGAAATCATGGCAGTATTGCCGGATAAGCTAAATAAAAAATCGATAAAAAAGTTCGTTCACTATACGCTTTATGAATTACATACGCTGTCGGGCCGCACAGACGATGATGCTTTGGACAGCATAAGAAAATTCGTGGAAGATATTTATTACAATTATGAAGTTATCAGCCCTTTTTTTGATGAGCAGCAAAGTAAAATACTCAATAAAAAAACGATAGAGGAATGTCTGAAATTATTTGATGATTTTCGTAATAAATGCATATCTCTTGTTCTTTTGCAAACGTTTGTTACCGATGAATTGGATGAATCGGAAAAGCAGTTGATGAAAACAATGGAAAAAGAGTGTTTGAATGAAAAGAAGGACATTAAGCATAAACTGGTAGCAGCACTGGATTCTATGAACATCAAAGCCGTTAGCCTGAACTCCTTTGCTATCGCCGGCGTTGACGATGACTAATTTTTTTTCTTCCGAATGTTTCACTTTAAATTTTTTTCAATGGCAGATATCTGCACCATCACTTTTAATCCATGCATTGATAAAAGCACTTCCATAAGTGCGCTTAAGCCCGAAAAAAAACTCAGGTGTACTACCCCGGTTTTTGAGCCGGGCGGTGGTGGCATCAATGTGGCAAGAGCTATTAAAAAACTCGGCGGTGAAGCTACGGCCATTTATCCCTCAGGCGGGTACTCGGGCAAGTTTCTGAATCTTCTTTTGGAAAGAGAAAATATCAACACTATTTCAATTGAAATCCAACAGCACACAAGAGAAAACATGATTGTTTTGGATAGGGCTACCAATCAACAATACCGCTTTGGGATGCCAGGACAGCATTTATCTGAAAATGAATGGCAGCACTGTTTGCGGGCAATAGAAGAAAGTCGATCTGATTATATTGTAGCCAGTGGAAGTCTGCCGCCTGGTGTGCCTCTTGATATTTTTGCAAGAATATCAAGAATAGCAAAGAAAACGAATAGAAAGCTGATAGTTGACACTACAGAAGAAGCGCTGCTGCCCGCACTGGAAGAAGGGGTTTATATGATAAAGCCAAACATAGGGGAACTGAGCCGGCTGACGGGAAAAGAGGAGCTGCAGGCGGACGAAATTGAGCCGGCGGCCGTGAGTCTGATCAGGAAATATAATTGCGAAATCGTGGTGGTATCACTTGGCGCTTCAGGCGCCATGCTGGTTTCGGGTGAAGATGTATTTAAAATTGCTGCGCCTGTGGTAAAAATTAAAAGCACGGTAGGCGCAGGCGACAGCATGGTTGCAGGAATTGTTTTTTCCATTTCAGAGAAAAAAATACTTGAGGAATCATTGCAATATGGTGTGGCATGTGGCACCGCATCTACATTGAATGCCGGCACCAGCCTGTTTAAAAAAGAAGATGTGGAAAGATTATATGAGCAAATCAACAATGATAAAAAACTGCTGCAAACCCAATTGGGAAACAACATTAATTGCCAATGACAAAAGGATCAAATATTTCGGAACGAATAGTTTGTTTAAATAGACTACTACTTTCAAGTTTTGTCATTCTTTTTTTTTCTTGTGTGCAAAAAAAAGAAACCACCAGGCCGGTTATTGAGAATATAACCGAATCAGTTTACGCTTCAGGTGTTATTAAATCTAAAAACCAGTACCAGGTATTTGCAAACGTTACCGGTATTATTACTAAAATATTGGTAACAGAGAATGATTTGGTGAAAAACGGTACGCCCTTGTTGGTGGTTTTAGATAAAAGTGTAATCCTTAACCGCGAGAATGCAACGCTGGCAGCGGATTATGCTGAAGTGAGCGCCAACAAAGAAAAAATAACTGATGCAAAAAACAGCATTGCATTGGCTCAGGATAAATTGAGCAACGATTCTTTATTGTATCAACGTCAAAAAAATTTATGGAGTCAAAATATAGGAACAAGGATAGAATTGGAACAGCGTAAACTGGCATACACTAATTCTAATGCTGCGTTGAATTCTGCAAATAATCGTTACAATGATTTGCTGAAAGAGCTTGAATTCAGAGCCAGGCAGGCAAAAAAAAATCTTGCCATAAGCCAATACCGTGAAAGTGAATTTGTCATAAAAAGTGACATGGACGGTAAAATTTATTCTTTAGAAAAAGAGCAGGGAGAAATGATAAATCCGCAAACGCCTTTAGCCGTCATTGGCGATGCGTCGAACTTCTTAGTGGAACTGCAAATAGATGAATATGATATTGCCAAAATAAAACTGGGACAAACGGTTTTATTAACGATGGACAGCTATTCAGACCAGGTTTTCGAGGCAAAAATTTCTAAAATATATCCGTTATTGAATGAACGTACCCGGTCATTTACCGCAGAAGCTGAATTTGTAAAACAACCACCGGTATTAATTCCCAACCTGACGGCCGAAGCAAACATCGTCATTCAGACAAAAGAAAAGGCGCTTACTATTCCCAGGAGTTATTTATTGGATGACTCGTTTGTATTAACAAGAAAAGATAAAAGGCAAAAGGTAACAACAGGACTGAAAGATTACCAAAAGGTCGAAATTCTCAAAGGAATCAATGAGAATGATATTATTTACAAACCCTGATAATGAATTTTAAACTCTTATCAAATATTGCAAATTCATTGTTGATGGCAAGGCTAAAACAATCCATTGTCGCGGCAGTGGGGGTAACTTTTGGTATTGCGATGTTCATAGCCATGCAAAGTTTTATGACGGGGCTAAATAAACTTCTTGATGGCCTTGTCATTAACCGCACGCCTCATGTTCGCTTGTATAACGAAATGAAGCCAAATGAAAGGCAGCCGGTAAATGAGTCTGAAATGTATAAAAAATCATACAATTTCATCAGCTGGTTAAAGCCTTCCAATGCACGAATGGCAATTTATAACAATGGCTATATTATGCAGGCACTAAAAAAAGATAACCGGATTCTTGGTGTAACGCCGCGGATTACGGCCCAGTTTTTTTTCAATAATGGCGTCATTGATATTAATGGGGTAATTAATGGAATTGATGCCGGGCAGGAAAGCCGGCTTTTTCATTTTTCGGACTATATAGTTGCCGGAAAAGTGGAGGACATGAAAAATATTTCAAATAGTATTATTTTAGGAAAAGCGCTTGCCGAAACGATGCTGGTAAATATTGGCGATGTAGTGCAAATAACAACAGCGGATGGTGAAAGGTATCCGCTGAAAGTAGTGGGATTTTTTCAATCCGGCATTCGGGATATTGATATGATTCAGAGTTATACAACTATTGCCACCACCCAAAAAATATTAGGCAGGCCCGAAAATTATATTACTGATATAGAAATAAAATTGAAGGACCTGAACAAGGCGCCGTCCATTGCAAAAGAATTTCGGGAAATCTATCATATTGATGCGGAGGATATACAAACTGCCAATGCTCAATATGAAACTGGTAGCAAAGTAAGGCTAGTGATTTCATATTCAGTTGCCTTCACCCTGTTGCTGGTTGCGGGGTTTGGCATTTACAATATCCTGAACATGATGATCTATGAAAAAATGGATTCCATCGCAATTCTTAAAGCAACCGGATTTTCCGGTAACGACGTAAAGCGAATTTTTCTTACCATTTCACTCAGTATAGGATTAGTTGGTGGGGTGCTTGGTTTACTCTTTGGTTTTTTATTGTCAATGGGTATAAATCATATTCCCTTTGAAACGGCAGCATTGCCTACTGTAAAAACATACCCGGTAAATTATAATCCTGTATTTTATATTGTTGGTATTTTATTCTCTTTGTTAACAACATATCTTGCCGGATTATTACCTGCCCGCAAGGCGGGTAAGGTTGATCCGGTGATTATAATAAGAGGAAAATAAAATGGCCGATACAATTTTAGAAGCAAGAAAAATTTCCAAATATTTTTACGACCCGGTAAGAATCCAGGTCTTGCAAAATATTTCCTTTACTGTTGAGAAGGGCGAATTTGTATCAGTGATTGGAAAATCGGGATGCGGTAAATCCACGCTGCTTTATATATTGTCTACGATGGATACAGACTTTGAGGGAGATTTATTAATTGATGAGGTGAGTATGGTAAAGAAAAATGAACGGCAGCTTGCTGCCGTAAGAAATGAAAAAATTGGTTTTGTATTCCAGTTTCACTACCTGTTACATGAATTTTCTGTGTTGAAAAATGTGATGTTGCCCGCTTTAAAGTATAATAAATACCCTGAAAAAGAAATTGAACACAGAGCGTTGGAAAAATTGCGTATGCTGGGAATAGATCATTTGGCCAATAAGCAATCTTATAAAATTTCGGGTGGTGAAAAACAAAGAGTCGCGATTGCAAGAGCGTTAATAAATGATCCGCACATCATTATGTGTGATGAGCCCACCGGTAATCTGGATAAAAAAAATTCAACCGTGGTATTTGATATTTTCATGCGATTGACAAAAGAATTTAATCAAACCCTTTTAGTGGTTACACACGATAACAGTTTTGCAGCAGCAACGGATCGTATCATTGAAATGGAAGATGGGCACATTATCCGGCAATAATCATTTGATGCTTTACAGAACTACAGCGAAGGCTATTGAAATAAAAGAAGGCTTTACAATGTGACAGATAAAAAGATACAGCAGCTTAAATGAGGCTAAATACACTAAAAAGGGGCGAATCATTTATTGGATAGGTTAGTGGTATTCTGTATTTTTTTTCTTTTCCACAAGCCTATCACTAAAGGCAAAATAAATGTCAGCGAGTAATAAAGATACACGTCAGGTTTGTAGTATCCATCCTCAGGCTTGAATATTTTGACCAATAAAAAATAGTCAAGAACCACAGCGATTGAAGTCCAGAAAATAGCTATCAGGAAATAATATGAAAGAGAAACACGTTGTATTTTTTTTATCAAAACCCATACTGCAACAATAGTTGCAAGCGGGGTAATAATCCAGCCGATTATTATTTTTGGTACTATAAAAAAGAGCATAATACCGAGTACATATCCAAACAACCATAGTAGAAATCCCCAGCCGAATACATCTTTGAAAAACTGTTTATCTATTTCCATTTTTTTGATTGTATATTGGTTAAACAAAAATTTACATTTTCAAAAATTCCATCACCTTGTAAATAAGTACTGCCGGCCATACCAGGGCTTTCAAAAAGCCGAGTACGCCCATCCAAAAAAGTGGTTGCCTGCTGAATGAAATAAATAAGTGCCCCAATAAAAGCCAAACCATATATACCGCCCGACGCACCGTTTGCAGACGCAGTTCTTTTTTTCTTTTTGTATTCTGAAAGATCTTTTTCCATCTTGTTGTTTTACAATTTAATTTTTTGCAGCACGAATTCTTGCGGCAACTTGTCTTACCGGTAAATGACGAATGTCTTAGCGAGCTTATCGTGCAGCCCTTGCGCTTTCTTGTCGAACGCAACCATTAGAAAACCGATTAAAAGAATGATAGTAGAAAGTATTTTGGCAAAATACCTTCCGGTTGCATTGGCAAATGTTAACCGTTCGCCGTTTTCTGTGCAGACTTTGATGCCAACAGCCAGCTTGCCGATGGTGGCCTGCTTTGCTGAGCTTTCCTGCCAGGCAAAATAAATCCAGTTGACAATTAAAGAAACTGCGCCAGGTCCTGGGTCGTTACCCGGATTATCATACATGTAATAATTGCCGAAAAGTATTCTTGAAATGATTCCTGCCGCTGCACCTGCGATAAGTAAATCAATAATAAAGGCTGCTGCTCGTATCCAGAAACCAGCGTATATGACACTTGTGTCCGGGTGATTGATTGCTTGTTCCATATACAAAATTTGTTAGTATAAAAAATAAAGTGATTATACATTTATCATCCAGGCTGGCTTAAATGCCACTGTCCGAATTTGAAATTGCTCAAGACCAATCCTCAGGCGTACTCCTCGGGGTTTTCGGCACAAGCTTCCTGTACAGCCTGCTCTATTCCCTTTTTCAGGCTGCTTGATTTAAAATGTTTTTTATCCCAGCCTTGCAATATCCGCTTCTTGTCCTGTTTGCGTTCACATTCGCTGTCTCTTGTTAACAAAATGCCCAGAACTGAGCCAATGGCAATTCCTGTCGCCAGAGAGACCAGTATTTTATCATTACGATTCATAAAACATTATTTGAAATTAAAAAGTGAAACTAATCGAGGGCGTTAAAAACAGCAATGATTTTACTCAATGGTTCAAGTGACTTTAGTTAGCGGACACTGATCAGTGCTTTGCAAGTAATTTAAAATAAAGAGCCGGATAGAAATCCAGCTCTGTTTTTAATCCAATATCCTATGAAAAACCAGAACAAAAATAGAAAGGGTTTTGTTTCGAAACCAATGACGATGGTCAGTAAAAGGAATGATTCAGGTTATAGTATCTTTTTGTTGTTCAGACCCAAAGTTGAAATGATGCAAAAAGATCATAAGCGCCTGCGCGGTTTATGAAAAAATAAGGACGTCGACATAGTAAAACAACAAATAGCAGGCATTTTTTATTTGCTATGTTTAACGCTATTTTTTACAACAAAAACAACCGTTTAAAATCCTAATTTAGCCGGGTAAAAATTGTTTACAAAAATGGCCGACAAAAAACCTGATGAAGTTTATACAATAGGCGCATGATGGAAAAAATGAAAAGAATTGGACGCGATTATGAAAAGTTTAGTTTTTAATTTGATATAGATTCAAAAATAAAAAGGCGGATTATTTTTCGGTTTACTGCCATTCCCAAAAAATGATTTGCGGTGGTTCGATTAGAAAAAATATAATAAAATAGTATGAAATGGGATTCTGGGTTATACGATCGTAAGCATGATTTTGTATCAAAGTATGGGGAAGATGTAATTGACATTCTCAATCCGCAACCTGGAGAAGAAATTCTGGATCTCGGATGTGGAACCGGAGATTTGGCGCAGCTCATAACAGACAGAGGCGCGCGCGTTACCGGTATTGACAGCTCAAAAGAAATGATCGATGCTGCGAGGGAAAAATATCCATGGATAAACTTCGACATACAATCGGCTACTGATTTTTATTTTAATAAAAAATTTGATGCAGTATTTTCAAATGCAGCGCTGCATTGGATTTTGGAAAAAGAAAAGGTGGTAAAACAAGTGTATGAATGTTTAAAACCGAAAGGTCGTTTTGTAGCCGAACTGGGCGGAAAAGGAAATGTAGAGAAAATTATTGGTGCATTGAAAAGTTCTTTGGCCGCGCATGGATTTATCAAACAATCACAAATACAGACCTGGTATTTTCCTTCTTTATCCGAATATGCTTCTTTGCTCGAAGCAAACGGTTTTCGTGTCACTTTTGCCACTCATTTTGACCGCGAAACCGCGTTAAAAGATAGCCACGGAATTGTCAATTGGCTTCGCATGTTTGGCCGTACCTATCTCGAAAATATTTCTGACCCGGAAGTTGACGAAATATTAAAGGACGTGGAGCTTCAATTAAGATATTCTAATTTCCGCGATGGAAAGTGGTTTGCCGACTATAAGAGATTGCGGATAGTAGCCCTGAAAAACGAATAGCTTATGTCTTCCACTCGTCGGTTACGCGCGCCGATGATGAATGTTTATGCTGTCTCAGGATTGATGGTTGCGGTTTCTCCTGACTGATCCGTTTTAAGCATATTAGGTAGCATCGCCGAAACGAAAATTCCAAATCCCAAATTGCCAAAAAATGCATTCATAAAAAGGATGAACATTAATGCATGGCCATTACCTTCCAATGCGGGCGCAACTTTCGACAATTCGCTTGCCGTGTTTACCACATCTGCATAGCCTGACGGCTTCATAATAGCCAGGATAATAAAAATTGACAGTAAGGACAATATCATGCCCATGATAGTAGTGATGGCAGCCGCAGAAATGGCCAACCTTGTATTGGCATTCCGGCCCCGCCTGTTGGCGAACCGAACCACAAAAAATACTATTACAACGGAAAATAAAATATTTCCTATGTACAGTATCCAGCTTTGTGTGTACGTATCTTTCGAAAGAAAAACTACCACGCTGATAAGATATAAAATTGCTGCCACAATGGAGTACTTTAGATAGGAGAGTATTTGGTGTTTTTTCAACATAGCTTTAAAAATTTTTAATGAATAAGAAAGTGTTTAAATAGAGGGATGTTCAACTGGATTTTGTTGAAAAGAGTTTTAATTATTCCTGATAAACACATGGCATGTACAACAGAAACCGTGCTAAATTGTTTTTTGCTGAAACACATTTTGTTTATAATTAAATTGTTGCATAAAATGCACATTTCGTCCAATTCGCTATTTTTGGGCATGACAGCTCAATCTTCTGTATGACTAAAAGAAAAAGTATTCTTCTTGTTTTTATAACCCTTACCATAGCTGCGATTTTTCATCTCATCGACATTTATCAATTCAATAGCATTTCTCCTCTTTTTTTAAGAGTATTACGATGGATGTTTATCGCATCGCTTATCCTTTTTGCTTTATACAAAAAATCACTCACCACCTGGATATTGGTGAGCATGGCTGTCGGAGTAGAGATAGGGTTGGATTTCCCCGAAGTGGCAAAAAATTTAAGGTTTCTTAGCCAGATATTTTTACGCTTGGTAAAAACCATTATCGCTCCGATACTGTTTTCGACACTTGTGGTGGGCATTGCCGGCCATTCAGATTTGAAACAGGTAGGAAGAATGGGATGGAAATCAATAGTGTATTTTGAGATAGTAACTACCTGCGCACTCATAATCGGGCTCATTGCCATCAATGTTTCGCATGCCGGTGTTGGAATTCACATCCCTCCGGGGTTTCATGAAGAATTGCCGCCAACTGTTCCTCAAACGTGGCAGGATGTGATACTTCATATTTTTCCGGAGAATATTATTAAGTCGATGTACAATGGCGATGTATTGCCTATTGTTGTCTTCAGCATTATTTTCGGTTTGGGGCTGGCAATGGTGAAGGAGCAAAAAAGAAGGCCGATGTTGCTTTTTTCAGAAAGCCTTGCAGAAACCATGTTTAAGTTCACTAACATCATTATGCATTTTGCGCCTTTCGGTGTCGGCGCTGCTATTGCGGTAACCGTTGGCCATCTCGGACTTGATATTTTATTTTCTCTTGTGAAATTATTGCTCACTCTATATGCTTCACTGTTGGTATTTGTGGGAGTGATTTTATTTTCAATAGCTTATTTTTTGAAAATCCCCATAAGGCAATTTATTAAAGCGGTGTCAGAGCCTGTCGCCATCGCTTTTGCTACCACCAGCTCGGAATCCGCATTGCCCGTTGCGATGGAAAATATGGAGAAATTTGGTGTGCCTCAAAAGATTGTTTCTTTCGTTTTGCCTACGGGCTATACATTTAATCTTGATGGAACTACCTTATATCTTTCCCTTGCCAGTGTTTTTGTGGCGCAGGCAGCGGGTATGCACATGAGCTTTGGTGCTCAGTTGGCGATGGGTCTTACGCTAATGCTTACCAGCAAAGGGGTGGCCGGCGTGCCGCGTGCTTCGCTGGTTATTTTGCTGGGAACAGTTTCTTCTTTCGGATTGCCTTACTGGCCTGTGATGGCCATCCTGGGTATTGATGAATTGATGGATATGGCGCGCACATCGGTCAACGTGATTGGCAATACGCTGGCGAGCTGTGTAATAGCAAAGTGGGAAGGCGAATTTGACCAGGAAAAGGCTTTGGCATTTGTGCCTGATTAGCAATTTCTGCTTCTGTTAGCAATTTTTGTTGTTTCTTTATCGCGGAAAAGAATATTCATAAAGTAAAAATTCTGTTGTGGCTTTGTTAGAGATTATCGGGATTACCTTTAAAGACATCTTAAACCCCCAATTTTACATAGAACATGGCGGCTTGTGGATGATATTATTTATTGTTTTTGCAGAAACGGGGTTGTTTGCCGGGTTTTTTCTGCCCGGAGACGCACTGCTGTTTGTAACAGGGATTTATAGCCAGAGCATTGTCTCGTCGGCACTCTTTCATTCAAATAGTGAGTGGGTGGATCTCTTTGTATTGTGGCTGCTGATAATGGCAGCGGGCATCATCGGAAATTTTGTTGGCTATTGGTTTGGATATAAAAGCGGGCCTTTTTTGTATGAAAGAAAAGACTCTTTCTTTTTCAAGAAAAAATACCTGGTGCAGGCGCATGAATTTTATGAAAAAAATGGCGGTGGCGCTATCATCATAGCACGGTTTGTTCCCTTCGTCAGAACGTTTGCACCCATCGTGGCAGGCATCGTAAAAATGGACAAGAAAAAATTTTCGTTTTATAATTTTTTAGGCTGTTTTCTTTGGGTGGGCAGTATGTTGCTCGGAGGCCATTTTCTGCAAAAATTTGTTGAAAAGGAATTTGATTTTGATTTGAAAGAACACCTGGAAGTAATCATCGTTGCAATAATAGTGATAACTACCTTCCCGGTAATATATAAGGTTTTGTCAGGGAAGAAAAAGCCTAAAGCCTTTGCGGATTAAAAAATACAGTATTTGTGCTTTTACTGTGATTTTCGCCTGCGATTTTTTAAAAGGGAATATTTTTGAGCATTAAAACATTTTATAAAAAAAATTTTAGAAAGCCGGCACCGCCTAATCCTGCAGGAAAGTACCTCATCATTCGTTTTTCTTCTATCGGCGACATTGTTCTGACAACGCCGGTTGTCCGGAATCTCAGGAAAAAATTTCCTGGGGCAACCATTCATTATCTTACCAAAAAAAAATTTGCCGGAATTGTGTTGTCGAATCCTTATATCGACAAGGTGTTAATGCTTGATGATGATTTGTCAAAAACGATTGAAGAAATTAAAGAAGAAAAGTATGATTGTGTCATTGACTTGCACCACAATCTGCGCACGATGCGCATAAAAACTGCATTGTCATTTGTGCCGTTTTATTCCTTCAATAAGCTCAATATTGAAAAGTGGTTGCTGACCAATTTTAAAATCAACATAATGCCTGACGTCCACATCGTTGACCGCTATATGGCGACTGTCGCGCATTTGGGAGTGGATAATGATAATCTCGGGCTTGATTATTTCATTCCGAAAGAAGATGAAATCAAAGAAGGCGACATTCCGTTTTCCCACTCGCAGGGATTTGTGGCCATTGCCATAGGAGCGGCGCACAACACAAAAAGATTACCTGTAGAAAAATTACAAGAATTAGTGCGGATATTAAATTTTCCGGTTGTGTTGTTGGGGGGTAAAGAAGATTTTTTAAATGGTGAAAAAATTGCAGAACAGGATCCTATAAAAGTTTATAATGCGTGCGGCAAATTTTCGTTGAACGAGTCGGCTGATATGGTTCGTAAATCCACTTTGGTAATCAGTCATGACACGGGGCTGATGCACATCGCTGCTGCTTTTAAAAAGAATACGGTTTCGGTTTGGGGCAATACGGTGCCTGCATTTGGAATGTATCCTTACCACACGAATTATGAAGTGTTTGAGGTGAATCATTTGCCTTGCCGTCCCTGTTCCAAAACCGGGTATGAAAAATGCCCGCGCGGCCATTTTAAATGTATGAACAATCAATCAATGGAGGCTGTAGCGCACGGAGTGGAATTGTTTTTGAAAAAAATATAGCGACACAGTAAAGCAAAAAACAAAGCTCGTTTTTATTCTGTTTGTAATCTGTTTAATTCAGTGTTAAAAACCGGTTGATTAACCATTCCTTAATAATTAAAAACTGAAATTCGTTGCCGGTAAAATCTATAGTTAACTAATAATGGTTCAACAAAAAATCTTTTTTATTCTTCTGTCTCTCTTAGGGTTTTCCTCGCCATCTTTAGCTCAAAAAGTTACCGTGCATGTTTTTATAGAACACTATCCATCTTCTTCATCCGGCGACACGATTTATTATGATTTTAACAGGCCGCTTACCTGGACCGACTTCCAGGGCAAAGTTCCCCCAGGAGTTCCCTGGGGCGCTATGACCGCCTCAGGCTTTTCGTATAAGTCTTCCGCAAGCATCGATGAAGACCATATTGACATTACAGTGGGTGTGTATACTTTTTTCACCAAAAGCAAATCGTGGAAAAAGCCTTCTACTCATTCCGCTTATCACCTTCAACACGAACAACATCATTTTGATATTACACGGCTTGGAGCTGCCAAAGTGGTAAATGAAATCCGTAAAGCACATTTCACGAAGGCCAATTACAAAACTTTAATAAATTCGATTTTTGATAAAGTATACGAGGAACAGATTGCTTTACAAAATCAATACGACCGTGAAACAAAAAACAGCCTGGATACTGCAAAGCAATTGGAATGGAACAGTAAAATCACTGCTGAGATGCAAAAATTAAAAACGGATGCCGGCGGAAATATTTCATTAAAAATGTAAATGTTAAATTGTATGTCTGATTCACGAAAACTTTTTAGTTCCGGCGCGCCGTGGGAAAATGTAGTGGGTTATTCACGGGCCGTTCGGGTGGGTAATATTATTGAAATATCAGGAACCACAGCATCTGATGGTGATAACATCATTGGCAAAGGCGATGTGCACGCGCAAACGGTTTTTATTCTGGAAAAAATCAGGAAAGTATTGGAAGAGGCAGGCAGCCGGATGGAAGACGTTGTAAGAACACGAATGTTCGTTACCAATATTGCTGAATGGCAAAAAGTAGCCACGGCTCACGCGCAATTTTTTAAGGAAATCAAACCTGCCGCCACCATGGTGCAGGTGAGTAGGCTTATTAATGAGGAACTGTTAATCGAAATAGAAGCCACAGCGATAGTCTGCAACAAATAACAATTGAATATTTTTTATTGAACGCTTTGCATCATCGTATCTTTTTTATTAAAACACGCCTTTCCGGAAGTGGATTGAATGAGGGTAAAATTTACACTGGGCGCTCATTATACAATTAAATTCTTACTTTTTACGTTTATATTTGCGCCCTCAGTAAATATTAAACACCATCATGAGCTTTGAAAATTATGTTATTCCCTATGAAATCAACGAACGATATAAAAAGAAAGTTGCCTATTTCTCAATGGAATTTGCAATTGACCAGCCTCTGAAAATCTATAGTGGCGGACTTGGCTTTCTGGCGGGGTCGCATTTAAGAAGCGCTTACGAACTACATCAGAATCTTATCGGCATCGGTATTCTTTGGAAAGAAGGGTATTATGATCAGGCACGTAACATTGATCAGACGCTAAAGGTGGTTTGGATAGAAAAAATTTATAATTTCCTGGAAGATACCGGCATTAAATACCAGATTGATATTCACGACCATCCTGTTTGGGTAAAGGTTTTATATCTTAATCCAAGGACTTTTAATTCGGCTCCTTTATTTCTTTTAAGTACAGATGTTCCTGAAAACGATTATGTTTCGCAAACGATAACCCATCGTCTGTATGACGGTAATACGGCCACAAAAATCGCGCAGTTTATTTTACTCGGGATAGGAGGGGCCAAACTGCTGGATATCATGAACTATAATCCAGATCTCTATCATTTAAATGAGGCTCATAGTGTTAGCGCTGCTTTTTATTTAATGAAAAAGTTTGGCGATGTGGAAGAAGTGAAAAAGCGTTTGGTATTTACGACCCACACACCCGAAGAGGCAGGTAATGAAAAACATGACATTTACCTGTGTGAAAAAATGAGTTATTTCTGCGGCATGCCCCTCGATAAGGTCAGGCAAATTACCGGCATGACGGACGATCTTTTTAATCATTCACTGGCAGCGCTGCGCTTCGCGCATTTGGCAAATGGTGTCTCTCAATTACATGGAGAGGTAAGCCGCCAAATGTGGTATAAATATGAAGGTGTTTGTGAAATTAAGGCCATTACCAATGCTCAAAACAAAAACTTTTGGGCCGACAAACAATTGTATCGTGCACGGGAAGAACATAACGACGACTGGTTTGATGACAGGAAAAGGCACTTGAAAAAAAGAGCGCTTGACATCGTAGCTGATCAGACTGGTAAATTGATGAATCCCAACGTGCTGACTATAGTTTGGGCAAGAAGATTTGCAGGATACAAAAGAGCGGAATTGTTAACCAGGGATTTACCGCGATTTGAAGCCTTATTAAATAACAAAAAGTATCCGGTGCAGGTGATTTGGGCAGGCAAGCCTTATCCGCTGGATTTTCCGGCAATAAATGATTTTAACCACCTGGTAAATCTCAGCAAAAAATACAGCAATGTCGCTGTGTGCACCGGTTATGAAATTACATTAAGCAAAAGGCTAAAACAGGCTGCTGATGTGTGGCTGAATAATCCACGTGTTCCGCGCGAAGCCAGTGGCACCAGCGGAATGACGGCTGCGATGAATGGTGCGGTCAACCTGAGTACCAATGATGGCTGGATTCGTGAATTTATCAACAATGGAAATAATGGGTTTGTGGTTCCCTCAGCCGATTACATGAACATGACCGTGGAAGAACAGGACAATTATGATTTGAACAAGATTTACGAGATTTTTGAAAATGATATTCTTCCATTATATTATAATGATTTCGATACCTGGAGGCAGATAGTGAAAAATGGCATGAGGGATGTAGAATTTACTTTTGACAGCAACCGAATGGTAGAAGAATATTACGATATTTTGTATAAGTAATCCCGGTAAGTAATAATTTCGTAAATATTGTGCACTGGCAATATTTTGAAATTAAAAGAAAAATATCATCTCCTTTTTCGCAAAGCGATACCTTTTATTTTTTTCGCGTTGCTGGCAATGTCCTGCACAAAGGAGAACGCAGGTATTGTTGGTAACGCCGCCGGTAAAGATTCAATTATTTCAGATGTCCCTCATCAAATTGATAGCAGTAAAAAGACGTATTTAGCGCTTGGTGATTCCTACACCGTTGGTGCATCCGTAGCAGCATGGCAATCTTTTCCTGAGCAGCTAACAGGCCTTTTGAAGAACGGCCATATAAATATTGCTTCTCCTGATATGATAGCGGTTAGCGGATGGACTACCGCCGATTTATTAAACTCATTGCAAACTAATCCACCACTAAAAAATTATTCATTTGTAACCTTGCTCATCGGTGTAAACAATCAATACCAGGGAAGGCAAATTGATGAATACAAAGTTCAATTCAGCGAATTATTACATCTTGCTGTTTCTTATGCGGGCAACCGGTCGGGCCATGTTATTGTGCTTTCAATACCTGATTATGGTGTCACGCCATTTGGAAGCCAATTCGACAAAGATAAAATTGCGGGGCAGATAGATCTTTTTAACGCAGCCAACAAAACCATTGCTGAAAAGGCAGGAGCGGCTTATGTAGACATAACCGCAATATCACGGAATGCTGAATACGAGCCTTCGCTGACAGCGCGGGATGGACTTCATCCATCACCGGAACAATATTATAAATGGGTGCAGAAATTGTACCCGCTGGTGCTTGAAATTCTGACTAACTGATGTGACAACTGCAGGATTTTATTTCTGAAGTTTTTTTTCTGTGTTTTTCCTCACTCTGTATGCTACTATTTTTCCAATCAAATCCAACGGCAATGGCTTATCCAGCGGAAACTGCACTGAACCCTTTCCCTGCTTATAAGGCGATAATTCTTTTTCAAATTCTTCAAGCCCCGATGGAGTAGGATATAGACCAATATGATTTTTAAAAGCCGCAAAATGCACAAGGTTGCCATTCAATTTAAAGGTGGGTATTCCATAACTGATGGCTTCTTCTGCGCGCGGAGCCAATTCTTTTATTTTCAGCCGTACCTGTTGCAATAAATATTGCACTTCAACCGGAAACCCGGAAATGTAATCGTCAATACTTTTATAGACAACATGTTTGGGATCCATAATTTCTGATTTATTTTTTTCCGCTAGAAAATAGTCTATTTATCCGTTAGCTTTTTCCAAAGTAGCAATATCAAATTTCTTCATGGTCAGCATTGCCTGCATCACCCTGCCAGCCTTTTCTTTATCGGGCTGCGTAATCATTTGCAAAAATACGGTCGGCACCACTTGCCATGAAACGCCATATTTGTCCTCAAGCCAGCCGCATTCTACTTCTTTGCCGCCTTCGGTAAGTTTTTCCCAGAAATAATCTACTTCCTGCTGATCGGCGCAAAAAATCATAAATGATATGGAAGGCGAAATGCTATAATCATAATGCCTGCTGCTGTCCATAGCCAAAAATTCTTCCCCATCAAGTGAAAATCTTGCATGCACAATATTTTCCGTGGGCTCTCCAAGCCCTTCTTCGTAATGCGCTACAAATAATGTTTTTGAATTATTGAAAACCGAAGTATAAAAATCAATAGCTTCTTGTGCTTTGCCTGCATTTTTGCCGTTAAACATCAGCATAGGAGTTATTTTTTGCGGCTCACCGGTCAAATGCAATTGCCATGAGAGTCCGAATTCATCTTCTACCCACGCATATTTTTTACTGAATGGATAGGATTTATATTCCATCAAAATTTTGCCTTTTACTGATAATTTTTGATACAGCAAGTCGATTTCATCTTCAGATTGGCAGGTAACAAAAAAGGATACTGCAGGATTTAATTTGTAATAGGGCCCGCCATTCAGCGCCATAAATTCCTGTCCGTTGAGCATAAAGGTTTCTGTTAGTAAAGAGCCTTCAGGCCTGCCTGATGCTTTCGCTGAGTTTTTATCGTAGTAGGTGGCTTTACTATGTGAAGCATTTTTGAAGCATGAAATATAAAGCTCTATGGCTTGCGCGGCATTGTCGTCAAACCATAAACAGGGGACTATTTTTTGCTGGTTTATTTTTGTTTCCATATTAGTTTGAATATTTTGAAATCTTTTTAATCCAGTACTTCACATTGGTATCCGGCATCGTGCAACACTTCTTTAATTCTTTCGCACAATATATTTTCACCTTCTATCCGCAGAATTCTGTCGCAATCCTCCAGGTCAAAATTTATTTCGTTGCCAGGGAAATGTTGAAGAAGCGTTTGGACAATGGCCAATGAAATTTCCTGCTCGTATACATCTGTTTTAAAAACTTCTACCATCTTTTATTTTTATCAGTTTATGATAATAGATATAGGAAATGATTAAAAGGAACAGTACGATAAGGGGTGAAAAGGCGTTCGCCGTAATTCCATCGATTGACAGATAGGCGATAATAGCTGATATAAAATCGATTCCGAATGCAACATATACCCATTCTTTAATTCTTTTATTTAAAGGAACGATGAGTAATATTCCGCCAATAAGATGGCCGATACTTACTTCCCATCTGAACCAGTCGGGCAATTGCAAATGATGCATTCCATCAATTGCCATCTGACTGTTCATAAAAAACGCGCCCGATATTTCCCAAAGAGATAGAATGCCCGTTGAAATCCAGTAAATTAATTTGGTTCTTGTCATCGCCAATGTGCCGTTATTGGCGGATTTTAGCGCTGTTGTTGTCATAAAAGTTATTATTGATTTTCCGAAAAATTAAGCATCCAGTTTACACCAAACTTATCTGTAAGGTTACCATGCCAGTCGCCCCAGAATTGTTTTTTGTAAGGCTGGCCTACCTGGCCACCTTCGGCCAGCGCATCAAATAATTTTTGACCTTCATCCACGCTGTCGGCATGAATTGAGATATAAAAATTATTACCCGGCTTGAAAGATTCATCATTGCAATTATCGCTGGCCATCAAAATAGTTCCATTGTTAAGGGGTAATGCAATGTGCATGATTTTATCTTCCTGCCCTGCCGGAACAGGCGTGCCTTGTGCGTCTTTCATGCGCATTATCATTCTGAATTCACCACCAAAAACGGATTTGTAAAAATTGAAAGCTTCTTCGGTGTTACCGTTGAAGTTCAAATAGGGATTTACTGCTTTCATTGTTTTGATTTTTAAAATATGAAGAATAGATTTTTTAATTTTTAAATTTTAGTATTCCAACAAAATTCACTGGTTCAATTGCTAATGGAACGGTGAATATTATCAATTTGATGCGTATGCTTTTTGGTGTGGCAAATCACGAAGACCATCCATTCATACCTGGTAAAATTGCCAAGAGTAGGAAATGGATAATCCAGGCATGTAAGCGTTATGTCCGTCTCTGACGCCGTGCTTTTTAGTTGTTCCATCATGGATTGTAAGGCGGCAATGAGTTCTTTTTTGTTCTTATCTTCTTCCGAAGGCCAGAGCGATTTTGCTGATTGTGCCTTTTTTGTAAAGTCAAGAAAGATGGATTCGATCATGGCAACTTGTTCAAGCGGATTTCGCTCTGTTGGTTCCGTTTTGCCGGTGAGTACATTCATAATTCCTTTACCTGACTTCAAGAGGTGTTCTCCCACTTGTGCTGCCGTCCAGCTTCCTTCAAACGGAATCATATTGATTTCTTTTTCGCTAAAAAGAGAAAGGGAATCAATTAATCGTGAAGTAGTTTCTTCAAATGAATCTAATAATTGCCTGGTATTGATTATGTCTGTTGTTTTGTTCATATTGAGAATTATTTGCATGCTGTAAAAGTGTTTTATAAATTGTCCGGATAAAAAATAAAAAAAATAATTTTTTATTCATTTACTGCTGAAATAGCTCATCCGTATTTGCGCATTTCCGGGAATTGATTTCAACATGCGGAATACGTGGTAGATTTTCCGTAAGCATCTATTCAGTTTCTTCCAGCACTGATAATATATTTCCGGCCGGGTCTTTAAACCAGGCAATATTTGGTCCGTAACCTTCGCTTCTCATTATTCCTTTTTCGTCAGTTTTTATCGGCGCATCATATTGCTCAAAAGCGATACCTTTTGCCGTAAGCTCGTCTACAGCCGCATCTATATTATCAACGGGGAAATTCAAAACAGTGAATGTGGCAGGCACATGATTTGGCTTTGGATAAATGATTGTGTGTACGCCATTGCCAAAATGTAATTCCAATGGCCCCATTTTACTTTCTTTTACTTCTATACCAAGCGTTTCAGAATAAAATCTTTTGGCTTCCTGAATGTCATCGGCAGAAAAGCTGCTGAATACTTTTGAGACTTTAAACATAAACTTGTTTTAAATGTTATCAGAAAATGATTGCCTTAAAAACGCTTCCTATGGCGCCAGGAAATGTTGAGAACGTTCCTATCCATATCAAAGCTTTATGACGGCAAACCTACTACCGCTTAAAAAATTTTTTGGGGTGCAAATACGCCAATCTCGGGGCGGAATGCGACAGATTATTTTATTAGTTTTGACGTTTAAAAAAATTCCAATGAAACAAATTATTATCCTGGCAACAAGCAATTGCAACCTGGGAAGTCTTGATAATCCGAGGCGCGCATTTTTAAGTGTCAACCAATACCTGGCGGAAAAGAAATTGGAACCTTTATTTAATGTTCAAATTGCCGGCGAATCGCGTGAAATAAAAGTTGCAAATGGCACTTACACCATTCATACCGACTTGCAATTGAAGGACGTGCAACAGGCTGATTTAATCATCATTCCTGCATTGGAAGGCGATATATCAAAGGCCTTACAACTGAATGCCAACTTAATTCCATGGATCATTAAGCAATACAAGGCTGGCGCTGAGGTAGCAAGCCTTTGTGTGGGTGCTTTTTTGTTAGCGGCTACCGGCTTGCTGGATGGAAAAAAATGTTCTACTCATTGGAGGGCTGCCAATGAATTTAAAAAGCTATATCCAAGAGTAGAACTGGTTACAGAAAAAATTATTACTGATGAAAATGGCATTTACACAAGCGGCGGCGCTTTTTCTTCGGCCAACCTGGTTCTTTATCTGATTGGCAAATACGGAGGAAGGGAAGTAGCCATCCATTGCTCAAAAACTTTCCAGGTAGATCTTGACAGGCAAAGTCAATCGCCTTTCATCATTTTCAAAGGTCAGAAAGACCATAAGGATGAATATATCAAAAGGGCACAGGAGTTTATTGAAAAGAATGTTCAGGAAAAAATTACGGTTGAAAAATTAGCCAATGTTCTTTCCATTGGCCGCAGAAATCTTGAGCGCCGGTTTAAAAAAGCTACCTCTAATTCAATCGTAGAATACATGCAAAGGGTAAGAGTGGAAGCTGCCAAATATAGATTTGAAACCAGTGGCGACAATGTAAATGAAGTGATGTATAATGTTGGCTACACCGATGCCAAAGCTTTTCGGAATACATTCAAGCGCTTTACAGGCTTATCACCCGTGAGTTATAGAAACCGGTATAATCGCTCCCTGACCTCAGTTTAACCGGTAACTAAATTTATTTTTTTGCATACAAAAAAGACGGCTCAACAACCGTCTTTCTTTTCATATTCTTATGAAATATTAATCTCTTCTGCCACCAAACATTCTCAGCAGGAAAAGGAAAATATTAATGAAATCAAGGTATAAAGTAAGAGCGCCGAGGATGGACATTTTCTTTACATTATTTACAGAAACTGCGTCGGTGTTATACTCAATTCCTTCACCAATCCTTTTTAATTTTTGAACGTCATAGGCGGTTAAAGCGGTGAACACCATTACACCAATAATACTGATGATATAATCTAACTGGCTGCTGTGTAAAAAGTAGTTTATCACCATTGCAATCAAAACACCAATTACACCCATCATCAAGATGCGTCCGAACTTGGTAAGATCCTGGTTAGTAGTATAGCCCATCACAGCCATCACGCCAAACATAGCCGAAGCAGAAAGAAAACATCCAAGTACAGAACCCGGTGTAAACGCAAGAAGAATAAAGCTAAATGAAATACCATTGATAATGGCATACGCCATGAACAAAGCTGTTAAGGCAGCTGCCGAAAGGCGCTGGTAGGCGAATGACATGATGAGTACAAAAGCCAGCGGCGCAAACAAGGTTATTTTTCCCAAACCGGTGAGGCCACCAAGCGGAGAAATCAGGTAGCTCATATATTGTTCATTGATGGAAAACTGCCAGGCGATGAACGCTGAAACGCCCAGCGCAACAAACATCCATAAAAAAACATTGGCGATAAAAGAGCGCGTGCGAGCCTGTTCGCCGATAGGCACATACGAAATATTGGTGATATTATCAGAGTTTCTATTAGTTAATTGCATCGTTTAATTTTTTTGGTAAAAATAGAATAGTATTTATAAAAAATAAAGGAAACCAGTAAGAAATAAGAAATAATTAGGATTCGAAAAGTTGTTTTTTTTAGTTGATTTTTATAAGGTATTCAGAGAATATTTTTTAATATTATTTTTCCGTTTACTGCGTTGTAAAAACCTCTTTATTGGTTTTTCGCGAAAGATACTGTGCAACTGAAATTACTATCGCCTGCGCCCAGCTTATCAGCGGCAGAATTGCTGATTACGATTACCAGTCCGTTATTTTGAGAAATATCAGGAATTACATCAAGCACTTTGGCATACACACTTTTGCCGGTAGCGCCGTTGGTAATTTTAATTACTTTTCCGGCAGCAACGTCGTTGCTGAAGCAGTAATATTTTGCATCCTGCCAGCCGCTTGTCGATTTAAAAATACCCGCCATTCCTTTTTTATCGGTAATTACATTCCCGGCGGTTTGTTGTTCATACAAATTTTTAAAATAATCGGTCGAAGTAGGATTGTTCTGCGCCTCTGTATTGGCAGGGGTGATGGCGGGCGAAGGATTGTTGTTTGTTGCCGGCTCTGTCTTTGCCGGTTCTGATTGGGCCTCATTTGAAGAAGGCGGAATGGTGGTTTCCTTGTTCGTCGCTGCCGGTTGTGTATTATTGGAAGGCGGAGCAACGGGAGCGGATGCCACCGCAGGAATCGACTCGCCGTTTGCAAGAGCCGATTGGTTTTTATCCACTTTTAAGAAGCCGACAATAATGGATTGCCCGGCGCTTAATTCATCAGACGAAAGATTATTCCATTTTTTTAAATTGGATAAAGGCACTTTGTTGTAATTAACGCCCAGCCTGTACAAGGTTTCACCCGCTAAAACGGTATGATACAAAGGAACGAGAGCCTGCCCGGGAGACGTAGTTTTCAATTGGGTGAAATTATTTTTATTAAGTGGAATTTTGATTGTCTGGCCAATGGCAAGACCCGTAGCAAAATGAAGATGATTGTAAGCCGCAAGCTCTTTTGGATTCACATTATACATCCTCCCCACACTATAAAAATTTTCTTTCGGCGTTACCACATGTTCCAAATAAACCGAAGACCCTGTTCCCATTATTTCCAGATGGTTTTGTTGCGCTTTTACAATAGTATTACTGAAAAAAATGAATACAACAAGAATCAACCATTTAGCCATCATTGAGCATTTTCTGTTCATAAAAAATAAAAAGCTTTAAAAAAGCCTGCCTTTGGTGTTTGCAAATGTATCTACTTTGAAAGTAGTTCTCTTATTCGTGAAGTTAAAAATTTTGCGCTATTCCTCATTAAATTTTATCTGAAAATCAATCTGAAAAACATAACTCGGTTATAAACGATTCCGCCACCGCGTAGTCATTTCTTTTTTCCATGAATCAAAATTCCCATTTTGTATCTGAGCCCTTGCCTGGCGCACAATGTATAGATAAAAGGCTAAATTGTGGATGCTCGCAATCTGTAATCCTAAAATTTCTTTTGATTTTATTAAATGCCTGAGATAGGCTTTGCTGTAATAATTGCTTATTTCATTTTCCAGTCCGTCGTCGATGGGCGAAAAATCTTTTTCCCATTTTTTGTTGTCAATATTGATGACGCCGCGGGTAGTAAAAAGCATGGCATTGCGGCCGTTGCGAGTGGGCATTACACAATCAAACATGTCTACGCCCAGCGAGATGCATTCCAGGATATTCCATGGCGTCCCCACTCCCATTAAATAGCGTGGTTTATTCACCGGAAGATTTTCACAGCAAAGCGCACAAATCTCATACATTTTTTCGGTGGGCTCGCCTACACTTAATCCCCCAATGGCATTGCCTGTTGCTTGTTTTGAAGAAACATATTCGCACGAAATTTTTCGTAGTTCGTGATGTACACCTCCCTGAACAATAGGAAATAAATTCTGTGAATAGCTATATTTATTTTCTGTAGAATTAAATCTTTCAAAACACCGGTCAAGCCATCGGTTGGTTAATTCCAAAGATTTTTTTGCATAAGAATATTCACTTGCTCCCGGCGGGCATTCATCAAAAGCCATTATGATATCGGCGCCAATTATCCGTTGGATATCCATCACTTTTTCAGGTGAAAATAAGTGCCTGCTGCCATCAATATGGCTCTGAAAGACTACGCCTTCTTCAGTGATTTTTCTTGTGCCGCTTAAGGAAAATACCTGGTAGCCGCCGCTGTCTGTAAGTATAGGTTTTTTCCAGTTCATAAACCGGTGCAAACCGCCTGCCGCCTCGAGCACTTCCAAACCCGGCCGCATGTAAAGATGATACGTATTTCCCAGGATGATTTCGGCTTTGATATCAGTAATCAATTGTTGCTGTGTAACCGCTTTCACGCTTCCAACTGTACCTACCGGCATAAATATCGGCGTATGAATTTCACCATGATCAGTCAAAATTTTACCTGCACGCGCATGGGTTATTAAATCGGTATGCTGAAGCTCAAATTGTAATGAAGGCATTTAAACAAGGTCGCTTTAAGAGGTTGTAAAGATAAGTTTTGAAATTTTTTATGAACAGAAACTGCAATTTAAAATTTTGCATCAACAAGTCTGCAGAGTAAGTTTGCATCCTGATGAAACTGACTGAATTTTTAAATAATCCGGGAAGTTGGGTTTTCCTGGCTTTTTGTATAACCACCATTATACAATTATTCTATTATTTATTTTTCTTTTTACGGCTGGCTTTATATAAGGCAAAAACAAAACAAATTTCACAAACGCATCCGGTTTCCGTAATTATTTGCGCAAGGGATGAGGCGGAAAACCTGGTAAAAAATCTGCCTGGCGCCCTGGTACAAAAATATAAAACCACCCACGAGATACTTGTTGTAAATGATAATTCGCTTGACGAAAGCAAATACATTCTTGAAGAATTTCAGCGCACATTCAGAAACCTGAACATCATTGAACTGAAGCAGGAAGCGCGTTTTATCCCTGGTAAAAAATTTCCGCTGAGCATGGGCATCAAGGCCGCGAAACATGAAATTGTTTTGCTTACTGATGCAGATTGTGTGCCGGCCTCTGAGTTCTGGATCGATAAAATGCAGGAAGGTTTCAGCGACGGAATTGAAATTGTGCTCGGTTATGGCGCAATGCATAAAACCAAAAGTGTCTTAAATAAATTGGTAAGATGGGAAACTTTCCATACGGCATTGCAGTATCTATCTTTTGCCTTAGGCGGCCTTCCGTATATGGGCGTTGGCAGAAATCTAAGCTATAAGAAGTCAGTATTTATCAGGCACAAGGGATTTTCAGCGCATCATCATATTCCCGGCGGAGATGATGATCTTTTTATCAACAAGGCAGCAAACAAAAAAAATACGGCTATTGTAATTGATAAAGATGCTTTTACTTTATCGACCGCTCCCAAAACCTGGAAACAATGGGTGAAGCAGAAAAAACGTCACTACACTACCAGTAAATTTTATAAGAGAAGCCACAAATTTCTTTTAGGATTATATGCATTTTCACAATTTGCGTTCTACCCGTTATTTATCATCTCTTTAGTTTTATTTGATTGGAAACTTACGCTGGTAATTTTTGGAATACGCCTTTTGACACAAGGCTTTATTATGTATAAAACTACTCAAAAATTAGATGAAAAGGATTTGTTCCCGTCATTCATCTTCTTTGATATCTGGATGTTTTTTTATTATTTGTTTTTTGCAACTTCTATTTTTAAAAAGCCGGCGAAAAAATGGAAATGAGAGAAATATGCTATAGCTGTTTTACAGGAAATCTTATCGAATGGTTCATGGTAGTTTGTTATCATAATAGAGAAATGTGCCTAAATATAATCTTGAAAGATTTCTAAATCCACTCTCTCCACTGTTCGAACAAAAACGCATGGTGGCCGAAATCGAAAAACAATTAGCCAAAGCCAAACGAATGAAAAAACACATCATTGTCAAGCAGCAAGCGAAGAGTAACCGCTAAACGCATGGTTGCATGGGTGTTTAATGTGGACAGAATTGAAGAAGGTATCTATGAAAAATAAATTAAATTACGGCTGTAAAAGAAATTGCTGTTTTTAAAATGCCGTGTGCTTAGTAGCTTTTTTATTTTCCCATTAAAAAATTAACCTCGTAAATATGTGACAATGCAAAAGATTTTTGTCATCATTTTCTTTTCTGTTGTAAGTTTCCATCTGTTCGCGCAAAATAAAGCGGACAGCATTTTATTGAAGAACTATCGTCCCGTATCAATTTATAAAACACCGACAGCAAACATTCAAAAAGCATCCTTTCCTGCTATTGATATGCATTCTCACGACTATGTGCATACGAAAAATGATGTGGATGATTTGGTGAAGCTGATGGATAAAATGAACATCAAAAAAACGATGATTCTTACTTACACAACTGGCAAGAGTTTTGACAGCCTCGTTGAAAAATACAGCAAGTATCCCGGCAGATTTGATTTATGGTGCGGGTTTGATTATACCGGATACGAAAAGCCGGGCTGGCAAAAACATGCGGTGGAAGAATTGGAAAGATGTTATAAAAAAGGAGCGAAAGGAGTTGGCGAATTAGGCGATAAAGGGGAAGGCGAATTGTACTCCAAACCCACTCCCGGAAAAGGCCTGCATATTGATGATCCTCAAATGAAAGCCTTGTTGCAAAAATGCGCAGAATTACATATGCCGGTTAGTATTCACGTAGCAGAAGACCAATGGATGTATGAAGCGATTGATTCAACCAATGATGGTTTGATGAATGCCGCACGCTGGCATGTAGACATGAATAAGCCAAATAAACTGGGCCATGGTGCCTTAATTGAATCCCTGGAAAAGGCAGTACGTGAGAATCCTAAAACCACTTTTATTGCCTGTCATCTTGCAAACACTTGTTCTAATCTTCCACAACTTGGCGTCTTGCTGGATAAATATCTCAATTTATACGCCGATATTGCTGCACGCTATGGAGAAATTGCACCCGTGCCACGCTATGCAGCGGCTTTTATCACAAAATACCAGGACAGGTTGGTGTATGGAACCGATATGAATCCTAGTGAGCGCATGTATCTCGAAACGTTCAGAATTTTGGAAACGGCTGACGAGCATTTTTATACAAAATACAGCTATCACTGGCCTTTGTATGGGTTGAATTTGCCAAAACAAGTACTGGAAAAATTATATCGGCTGAATGCTGAAAAAATTATGAATCATAAATAATTGTCTGTCTCGGCCGGGTGTCCGGAAGAGGGCTCAAGGAACATAAGTCTTATGCTGTAGTTGTGGTTCATGAGATGTGAACTATGGCAGCGGATTTACGATGCAGGATTTATTGATTGATTGGATTTTTTCTTAAACATTTATATCGATCATTGGATTTTATGTCAGTAGTCGGTGGTCAGTCGTCAGCAGTCCCCCAATCTACCACAAAAAAATCCCTTCGCATTGCTGCAAAGGGATTAAGTCTAAACATTTCTATATTTCGGATAGAAGGGTAGGGATTAATAACCCATATCACCCATTCCACCGCCCATTCCGCCACCCATAGGAGGCATGCCTGGTTTTTCTTTTTCAGGTTTGTCAGAAATTACACATTCGGTAGTTAATAACATTCCTGCAATAGAAGCGGCATTTTCCAATGCAATTCTTGTAACCTTGGTTGGGTCTATCACGCCGGCTGCAAGAAGATTTTCGTACACTTCTGTACGGGCATTAAATCCATAATCTTTTTTGCCTTCTTTAATTTTCTGAACCACAATGCTACCTTCAATTCCGCTGTTGATTACAATCTGGCGAAGAGGTTCTTCCACCGCACGTTTGATAATCTGGATGCCGGTATTTTCATCATCATTCACTCCTTCAAGCTTTTCAAGATTTTGAATAGCACGAACATAAGCAACGCCACCGCCAGGAACAATTCCTTCTTCAACAGCCGCTCTTGTTGCATGAAGCGCATCATCAACCCTGTCTTTCTTTTCTTTCATTTCTACTTCAGAAGCAGCGC
Source organism: Ginsengibacter sp. (assembly GCA_051954975.1). Taxonomy (GTDB): domain Bacteria; phylum Bacteroidota; class Bacteroidia; order Chitinophagales; family Chitinophagaceae; genus Ginsengibacter. The sequence goes on from JBQCHE010000016.1 coordinate 398,218, forward strand.
CCACATATAGAACTGCAACACCACCGCTTAATTTAGCAAGGCGCTCCTGCAATTTTTCTTTATCATAATCTGAAGTGGTAGTTTCGATTTGTGCTTTTATCTGGTTCACTCTTGCAGTGATGTCATTTTTGTCGCCTTTACCATCTACTATAGTGGTATTGTCTTTATCAATGGTTACTGCAGCAGCCTGGCCAAGTGCATTAAGATCTACACCTTCCAGCTTATAACCCTGGTCTTCGCTGATAACAGTTCCACTTGTAAGAACGGCAATATCCTGCAGCATTTCTTTTCTTCTATCACCAAATCCCGGAGCTTTTACGGCAGCCACTTTCAATGTGCCGCGCAATTTATTAACCACCAAAGTAGCCAATGCTTCTCCTTCCAAATCTTCAGAAATAATCAATAACGGACGACCGCTTTGAGCTACTTTCTCAAGAATATGAAGGATATCTTTCATTGAAGAAATCTTCTTGTCATAAATAAGAATGTAAGGATTATCCAATTCAGCCTGCATTTTTTCGCTGTTGGTAACAAAATAAGGCGAAACATAACCCCTGTCGAACTGCATACCTTCTACGACTTCAACGGTAGTATCAGTGCCTTTTGCTTCTTCAACAGTGATTACGCCTTCTTTACCAACTTTTTGCATAGCTTCCGCAATCAGGCTTCCGATGGATTCTTCATTGTTTGCAGAAATAGAAGCTACCTGCTTGATTTTGTCATTGTCATTTCCAACGGTAACAGATTGTTTTTTCAGGCTTTCTACTACTGATTTAACTGCTTTATCAATGCCTCTTTTCAAATCCATTGGATTTGCACCGGCAGCTACGTTGCGCAATCCTTCGCTGATAATTGCCTGTGCAAGAACAGTCGCAGTAGTGGTACCATCTCCGGCAATGTCAGCAGTTTTTGAAGCTACTTCCTTTACCATCTGTGCGCCCATATTTTCAATAGGGTCTTCAATTTCGATTTCTTTAGCAACCGTTACGCCATCTTTGGTTATCTGAGGAGCGCCGAATTTCTTTTCAATCACTACGTTTCTGCCTTTAGGGCCTAAGGTTACTTTTACCGCATTGGCCAGCGTGTCAACACCCTTTTTCATTTTATTGCGGGCGTCTATGTCAAAAAATATTTGTTTAGCCATAATATTTGTTTTTCTTTTTATTTATTGAATCATTAACTAATTTTCATAAGAATATCAGATGCCCGCATGATAAGGTAATCTTCCCCTTCAATGCTGATTTCTGTACCACCGTATTTACCATACATTACTGTATCGCCTTCTTTAACCTGTAACGGAATCAAGTTGCCGGTTTGTTCAGCATACTTTCCTTTTCCAACTGCTACCACAGTACCTTTTTGAGGTTTTTCCTTCGCTGTATCCGGAATTATAATTCCACCGGCAGTCTTTTCCTCAGCTGCGTTGGGTTTCACCAGAACCCTGTCATCAAAGAGTTCGAAATTTTGTTTTGCCATAATTGTTAAATTTATTTAATTTATTATTTGGGTTGCAAATGTACACGAATAATTGTACCAAAGAAATTTGTCAGTTTTGTTGTCAGTAAAATGAAATGAATGTCAGTTTAGTATGAAGAATAATCCGTCAAAATTTCATTATAGTAATGATACTAAATCAGTTTCCATTGTTTTTGTAAATCAAGTTTTTTTTCATTAGGCAGCCTCGATTTGTTATAATGGCCTTTAGCGGATTTTTGCCTGTAGGCTTCGTATAAGGTTACGGCACACGCAACCGAGATATTCAGTGATTTGATGATGCCTGCCTGCGGAATGATAAAATCACCGTCAGAATATTGACGAATGTGTTCGCTAATCCCGAATGTTTCATTTCCAAATACCAGCGCAATAGAACCGGTCAGGTCTAAAGAATAAAGGTCAACTGATTCTTCGCCCAGGTAAGCCGTATAAATCGTGTCATATTTTTTTTTGACTTCGGTAAAGCATTCTTCCGCGCTGGTGAACTGATGTACAGAAAGCCATTCGGCTGCGGTGGATGAGCTTCTATAGCCCCATTTTTTATGCGGTGGAATTCTGTCATTTAAAATATAAACGTCCTGTATGCCAACCGCATCGCAGGTGCGCATCACAGCCGATACGTTATGCGGATCAAATACGTTTTCCAGCACTACAGTAAGGTCGGGTTGTCTTTTTTCAAGAACGGAAGTCAAACGATTGAATCTTTGTGGCGTCATAATTTTGCGGTAATAAGAATACAAAAGTAAACCAAGAAAAAAGGATGCAATTGATATGCTTTGACAGATTAAACAGTGAAGAGGAATGAGGGAAAGGAGGCACTTTAATTTTTTAGCTAACCGCGCGAAGCGTGCTGATGAAATGTATAATTATAAAATCTTTTCAAATAGTAAAGCAACAAATTTCTCTTATTTCTATTTTGATTATTAATTAATTGCTAAATTGCTTTACTTAAAAATTAAAACGTATAAAATGAAAAAAATTGCTTTTGCTTTTCTCAGCTTGGTATGCGTGATTTCGCTTAGCAGGTGTAATTCATCCACGGATTCCAAATCTGTTTCTACAACAGATTCTACTTCTGTAACTTCTTCTTCAGATACTTCTAATGTTACCGCTAATTGGAAACTCGGGGTACAAATGTGGACATTCAGGATGTTTACTTTTGCTGAAGCACTCGACAAGGTGGATAGCTGCGGTATTAAATACATAGAAGCGTTTTGGGGCCAACCTTTGGGTGCTGGCTTAAAAGACAGTTTCGGCCTTAGAATGTCTGATGCAAGCAAAACGAAAATCAAAGATTTAATGAATCAAAAAGGAATTAAAATGGTAGCGATGGGCGTAATAACTCCGAAGACACGCGATGAATGGAAAGCTGCCTTTGACCTGGCTAAAGATTTTGGTCTTAGCTATGTTACCGCAGAGCCACTCAAAAGTCAGTGGGATATGGTAGACAGCATGGCGGGCGCTTACGGCATCAAGGTTGCCATTCATGACCATCCCAAACCGAATATGTACTGGAGCCCTGATTCAGTATTGGCCGCCATCCAGGGTCATCCCAATATTGGTTCATGCGCAGATGTAGGCCATTGGGCACGCAATGGAATTAACCCGGTAGATGCATTGAAAAAACTTGCGGGCCATGTATACGGCGTTCATCTGAAGGATATTGTAAAGTTTGATGATACACATGCGGCTGATACGGTAGTAGGAAAAGGCGTCATCGATTTTCCTCCCATATTCCAGGAATTAAAAAAGCAACATTTCGACGGTATGTTGTCAATCGAACATGAGTCTAACTGGTATCACAATGTTCCGGATGTAATTGAAATCAGGAAATTTTATGAAGAGCAGATAGCCAAACTTCAATAGAATTTCGAAATGGTATTAAACCTCGCAGATAAATGCTGTGAGGTTTTTTTTATGCTAGCTACTAAAAAAGATTGTTTATATTAAGCAGAAAAAGAATGGCAAAAAATTCAAAGTATCCTGTCGTTTGTTTCGGAGAATCTCTTTGGGATTTTTTACCCGAAGGTAAATTGCCCGGCGGCGCTCCCACAAATGTCGCCTACCATTTGCAAAAATTAGGTAAAAATCCTGCAGTGATTTCCAGGGTTGGTAAGGATGACTTGGGAACTGAATTGGTAAATGTATTTAACGCTAAACATATTGATACCTCTTATTTTCAGTATGACGAAGTGTATGCAACCGGCAAAGTGTATGCCACGGTGAAAGATAACCACGAGGTGGAGTATGAGATTGTTCAACCGGTAGCCTGGGATTTTATTCAATGCGAAAAAAGAGATGAAGAAATAATTTCAAATGCAGATTATTTTGTTTTTGGAAGCCTTGCTTCGCGAAATAAAAATTCAAGGGATTCATTGCTTCACTGTATTGAATTTGCAAAGACGAAAGTTTTGGATATTAATTTAAGGCCGCCTCATTATCATCGGGACATTTTGGACATGTTGCTGCAGCGGACGGACATTCTAAAATTGAATTTATCCGAGTTGCAACTGGTTTCGTCGTGGTATGCAGATTTGAAAAGCAATGAGAAAATGGTTCAGCTGCTGTCGGAAAAGTTTGCAATCAAAACCATCGTGGTTACTAAAGGCGGAGACGGCGCGATGCTTTATTCAAATGAAAAATTCTTTTATCATCCCGGTTATAAAGTGAAGGTGGCAGATACTATAGGAAGCGGTGATTCATTCCTGGCGGCAATGATTTCAAAATTTATGGACAATGCTTCGCCTGAAGAAGCACTGGATTACGCGAGCGCTTTGGGTGCTTTTGTTGCTTCGCGCGCGGGCGCTTGCCCTGATTATGGTGTGGCAGAAGTAGAATCAATGATGAATAAAAAATCTTCGGAATAATTATTCGAAAAAACTCACCATAAAAATTTTTCAATGAAGCATTTATTGATGGGATGTGTTGCATTTATTTTTTCAACAAACCTGTTTGCCCAAAATACAATCCCTACGCCGCAATGGAGACCGCAGTATCATTTTTCTCCCTTAAAAAACTGGACAAACGATCCGAATGGATTAATTTATATAAATGGGGTCTATCACTTGTATAATCAGCAAAACCCTTATGAAAACTGGTGGGGCCACATGAGCTGGGGACATGCAACAAGCACTGACCTGGTTAACTGGAAGCATCATGGTATTGCAATACCCGAAGGCATTAATGGCGATGATACGATTTGGAGATTTTCAGGCTCAGCGGTTTTGGATAAAAATAATACCAGTGGTTTTTGCAAAGGTGATTCAGGCTGCATTGTAGCAATTTATACTGCCGATCAGCCGCACATCAAAAAGGAATCGCAATACATTGCCTACAGCAACGATGGAGGAATGTCTTTTACCAACTATGCCGGTAATCCGGTTATTGATTTACAGAAAAAAGATTTTCGTGATCCCAATGTGCAATGGGACAGCGATTTGAAAAGGTGGTTGATGGTAGTGGCTTTACCTATTGAAAACAAGGTGCAGTTTTATTCATCTCCTGATTTAAAAAAATGGGATTTCTTAAGTGAGTATGGCAATGCTGGCGTCCGCAACGGAATATGGGAATGTCCTTTCTTTATTAAATTACCGGTAGAAGGAAAAAAAGGTAAAACAAAATGGGTATTGGTTAATTCTTTTAATGATGCTCAGGGAAATAAATCTGAAGAATATTATATTGGCGAATTTGATGGCAAGACTTTTACTAATGATAATGCGGCCAGTAAGGTATTATTGGCAGATTATGGTGATGCATTGTATGCGGCCATTCCATGGAATAATTTGCCGCCGGGCCAGCATACCTACATTGGCTGGATGGTGCCGGAAGATGGACAGGAAACTTACCCATGGCGGGGCCAAATGTCTATCCCGAGAGATATTATGTTGAAAGAGACTAAAGAAGGAATCCGGCTGATTCAACATCCTGCGAAAGTTATTAAAGAAAATCTTGGCGGTCTTTCAAAAAAAATGATCCTGTTGAAAAATGTAACAATAGAGGGAAACAGCGGACAGATTACTGAATTAAAAAAAATGCGTGGCAATTCCTATTGGATTGAAGCTGAATTGAAGGCGCCGGCCAACGGAATATGTGGTTTCAAAATTGGAGAGGGAAAAGATGAAAAGGGGAAAATTACTTATGAAACAATTATTGGTTATGACCACGCCCAACACAAAGTTTATATTGATCGCAGCCATTCAGGCGGGAAAATAAATCCTAAAAAAATGATACAATCTGTGCAGGTAGCTGAAAATGGTGGTAAAATAAAATTTGAAATTCTGTTTGATAAATCTTCTCTTGAAGTATTTGTAAATGATGGTGAGCAAGTTTTTACTGCTTACGTATATCCACCGAAAGATGCAGATGGCATCTCGCTTTTTTCCACAAATGGAAAATCTGAAATCAAAAATTTGAAAGCGTGGGATATGTCAAACTAAATTTTTATGTAAACCAATTTGCCTTATTAGAAAATTATTTCAAAATCATTACAGGCATCGGGCATTTGCGGTATAATGTTTCTGATACGCGTTTGTGAGTCAATGAATATAAAAAACTATGGACTCCCGGAAGTGCAATCATTAACTGGGCCTCATTGAGCCGCGGCCAATTTAAAATCCCGTTGATAACGTTTTTGTTTTCTTCATAATATAAATTGTGTTGAAAATTTTTAAGATAATTATGAAGATTAATTTCAGCTTCTGCAAATTTTTTATCCGAAGTCCATTTTGATTTTGCAGCATCAATATTTAAAACCATTAACTCTACGTCGCGCCATCTTGGATTGCTATGAAGACTATTTATTTTATTGAGAGCGCCAACAGTTTTTAAATCAACAGGCACCAGCGCTTTTTTAATTTCCTGGTAATGATAACCGTCGGGCACAACCATAACCCTCACCGGGCTCAGTCTTGCAATGGCAATTATATTACCTGCCACAAAAGAATCATTGTTGGCCAATGCGGCATCGCTTCCAACTAAAATCGTTTGTGGCTGTTCAGTTTTTATAAGTTCTATAATACTTCTCACTAATGGCAATTCTGTTACAGCGGTCTGCACTTTAATCCCGTTTCCTAATTTTTTTTCCACCTCATTACACAGGCTGCTTAACAGATCTTTTTGATGCCTTCTTTTTTTATTAAGATATTCTTCATTCACATTTGAAAAATCGGCAGACATAATCATATTTTCATACATGGAACTATAAAATGATCTCAATAATATAATTCTCTCATACAAATATTTTTGTGTCCAATGAACGGCAAAATCTATTGCATTTTGTGAGCTGCTGGTAAAATCTACAGGAATCAAAAGTGTTTTCATGTCGTTAATTTCCTTTAGTAAAATTAAAGAAACTATGGATGAATCCGGAAAAATTAGTTGGATATTTAACTATCTAATCTTTAACTTTGTTTTTTTAAGCGCGGTTTCAATCTGGCTTTATTGATTTATAATCGATAACAATTATGGCAAAAAGCAGTCAAAAAGCAATTGTAGCAAGAGAATTTGCTCATACAACTTTTGAGCTTAGGGATTTTTTACGCCAGTTTTTTCAGAGAAAATTTAAAGAGCAAAATATCGACCTCACTTATGAAATGCACCAGGTGATGGCTTGCTTGTGGAAAAATGATGGATTGAGGCAACAGGATCTGGCTGATAAAACTTTAAAAGATAAGGCAAGCCTCACCTGCCTTATTGATAACCTTTCAAAGCGCAATCTGGTACAAAGATTTGAAGACGCCAATGACCGTCGCAGCAAATTAATTTTTCTGACAAAAGAAGGCAGGGAATTAGGTATGAAAGTGGAACCGTGGGCAAATGAATTATTTACGATAGTTAGCAAAAACCTGGATGCAGCGGTATTAAATCAATCCATTGCGATGGTAAGACAAATGATTGAAAATGTGAAGAAGGGTTGAGTCCTTTTGCCCTTATAGAAAACATATGGAAGAAACTCAGCTTTAGTTTTTGTCATCAGCAAAAAACCAGGTTGCAAAATGCGTGAAGAATGGAAGAAGAATCTTTGGTAGTTTATGGCTCTCAACGGGTAATCATTACAATTACGGCAGTAGTGTGTGCACTGTTGCAAATTATAGATACTACCATTGTTAACATCGCTCTGCCAACGATGCAGGGAAGCCTCGGCGCATCGCTGACGGAGATTACGTGGGTTATCACCGCTTACGCAATTGCCAATGTCATTGTGATGCCGATGACCAGTTGGCTTAGCCAGCAATTTGGAAGGAGAAATTATTTTGCCGCTTCCATCATCATTTTTACGCTGACTTCTTTTTTGTGCGGAAATGCTACCAGCATTAACGAATTGATTTTATTTCGTTTTATCCAGGGAATAGGAGGGGGCGCGTTGCTTGTAACGGCTCAAACAATTATCACGGAGAGTTACCCGATTGAGAAAAGGCCGATGGCGCAGACAATATATGTATTAGGAGTGATTGTTGGGCCTACCTTAGGGCCGCCTTTGGGAGGATATATCGTCGACAATTTTTCGTGGCCTTATATCTTCTATATCAATCTTCCTATCGGCGTAATTGCTACACTGCTTACGCTTCAATTTGTAAAAAGCCCGCATTATGCGGAAAAGCTTTCAGGCAGGCAAATCGATTGGCTTGGAATTTTTTTACTTATCGTTTCGATAGGGTCGTTACAATTCATTCTTGAAAAAGGCCAGGAAAAAGATTGGTTTGACAGTAATCTTATTATTGCCCTGTCAGTCATTTGCTTTTTTTGCATTTTATTTTTTTATCTGGCGCCAGTTAGTTTATAAACACCCCATCGTGGAATTAAAAGTTTTGAAAGACCGCAATCTTTCGATAGGAAGTATTTTGTCTTTTGTGCTAGGTTTTGGTTTGTTCGGATCCACTTTTATTATCCCGCTTTATACTCAAACCATTATGGGATGGACTGCATTCCAGGCTGGAATGTTGATGATTCCAAGCACGATTTTTACGGCTATCATGATGCCTGTGGTAGGCAAGCTAATGGAACGTGGAACACCTATGCGCCTGCTTATTTCTGTCGGAATGGTCATCTTTTTTGTTTATAGTATAATGGCATATTATGTACTGACGCCTAACACCGGAAGCGATGCATTTTTCTGGATATTAGTGATACGCGGTGTGGGGTTAGGGCTTCTTTCAATTCCAATCACTACGTTAGCACTTTCTACTTTAAAAGGCCAGCAAATCGGACAAGGGGCCGCATTATCAGGAATGCTGAGGCAATTAGGAGGTTCTTTTGGCGTGGCGATCATATCAACCTACCTGTTAAGAGAAAATCAAACTCACCGCGTTGATCTCCTTTCAGGATTTTCCATTACCAATCCGCAGGTGCAAAACCGCGTCCAGGCCTTAACACGGGGCTTTCACCAAAAGGGTTTTCCCGTGGATATTGCTAAACAGATGGCCTACAAATTGTTGGATGCAATGGTAAATGTACAGGCTACCATACTTTCTTATATGGATGTGTTCTTATGGATAGGTGTGATGTTTTTAGTATGCGTTCCATTTGTTATTCTCTTTGTGAAAAAACCAAAGCGGAAGGTGGATCTGAGTCACGTGGCGGAATAATACCTGCAGTGCGTTCAAACACTTTTGTCAAATCACTTCAATAATAGCGAAATAATAAAAATGATTTTTTGTTCGTTTACTGTTTATAGAATATTTAAAAGAAACGCTTTATGCTGGATTTGAAAGATATTTTTTAATTATCACTTTTATGTTTTTTTTGAAAGCATCCAGTTCTTTAAATTGATCCTGGATAAAGTGATTGTCTTCCAATTTACCCATAATGGTATTCATTTCGTCTGTGCTTTCATAAATCATTTTGCGGAATGGATTTGAGTAATCCTTCGCGCGTGATTCATATATTGCTTTGCTGGCCCACGTTTTCGTAACAATTGACCGTTCAAGAAGTTGCTTAAAATATTCTGCTGTCAATTGTTTCGAAGTGATATTTTCAATTTCCAATAATGATGTATAGGCATGAATCAATTTATTTTTTTCATAATCTTCGCCATTTTTACGATAGAATTCATGCACCTCTTCCCAGGAATTAATTTTTGAAGTTTTGATTTGGTCTTTTAACTTCTCAACATCTGAAGCGGGTATTAGCTGCCCGCCTATATTCCTCCATTTGTTTCTTGAAATCTTCACAGGAATGCTTTTCTTAAATTCATCAAATGAAGAAAATTTATTGGCATTGAGATGGTTGATTAATTGAACGGTGCCGTAATAACATACCAGTTCCCTGAACAAATCAATCGACTCTTTGATTTTTACAATTTCTGTGATGCGCTTACTGTTTTCAATACCTTCAATTTGAGCATTTCCTTCGTCGTCAACTTTCAGTTTGGATAAAATTCCGATGGAATCAAACATCTCATTGATAGTGTCAGGAGCGAGGTAACTATATTCGATATGCTGAATCTTTTCTGTTCGTTTGTCGCGGTCCTCAAATTTCCACGCATTTCTTTCGAGTGCATACATATTATACATGAACCAATATCCCGGCATCAATATCAATTTATCATTAGTGACATCGTTACTTACCAGGCAAAATGGAATCGGTATGTTTAATTCAAAGGGATAATCACCTTTTGCTAAAATACAAAACGACGCAAACCTGGAATTATGCTTCAGGCTAACACACAGGCCTGGCCAAAAACCGCGCCCGGCAATTATTTCGCCGTCCGCAGCGCGACTGTTATGATTGCTGCCGATGGTGGCGCCTGCGGCAATGTTGCTTTGCCCCATCACCAGCGCGGCGCATAAAAATGAATTATTATGGTGTTGCTCATGACTTGGAAAAATCAACGTGTTCAGCACTTCGCAACATGAAATAGTAGAATTGTTTCCTAGATATGAATTGATAAGCCTGGCTCCGTATTTTAATTGCGAATGTGCTGCCATAATAAACCGCACCGCTTTTACTCCATAAAATATCCGGCAGCCGTAACCCACAATACCATTTACCATCTCACAGCCTTCCCCGATTTGTGAAGTTCTCTCCTTATCACTGTTAATGGTAAGGTTTTTTAATTTATTGGCACCTTTTAAATAAGCGTCGGTGCCAATAATTACGTCTTTAATAATATCGCAATCTTTAATTACGCAGCGGTCCCCGATGGTTCCATAAAAGCCTCTTTTTGTACTCGATTCGTTGTGGGTTAAGTCGAGAAATCTTTGCTGAAGGATTTTGTCTTCAGGGTTGTTGCTCCATAGGTAAGCATCACCCGGCAGCATTCTGTCAAACGGAGCTATGCGCCTTCCGCCATTTTCATTGCGCACTTCTATCCAGACGCGAGTGCTTTCATTTTCGCCTTCTTTCAAAATACCGTTGCCAAACTTTGAGTAGTCAGTAGTAGCCAATTCATTTACGTTGGTTATCATCACTTCATTGCCGATGATGTAATGGCTTAGATAACCGGCATTGTCGATACAAACATTATCGCCAAAGTCGCAGCTAATCACATGGCTGTTATAAATACCCACGGGCATTCTTAAGTTGTGGAATTCAAGATAAAAAGGCTCAAGTTTACCGATACGAATAAGACCGTGAAATTTTGAGTTTTTTACCAACGTCGGGTCAAATTCTTTGGAAACAAAAATTTTTCCCCAGTCGTCAGACGTATTTCCGTTGCGGATTAGAATTTCAATTTCTGAGCCAGACAACCGCCGGTAGTCAATTCCATTATTGTTTTGCTGGTTTCTTAAATAATATTCATCTTCTCCTTCAGGAATATATTTGGGGTCAATAAAGTTGTATCCTAAATTATTGATAGGATGTTTTGTGATAACGTTCATGTGAAGAAAATAAATTAATTAATAAATATTCCGCTGTTATCAGGAATGATATGTGTCACAGCAATGCATGACAGGTGATTTGTGCTTTAGCTCAAATTTAAAAGAAGTTGAATAAAAATGTAGAAAATACTGCACCGGTAACCTAATAATGTGAGCTAAAAATACTATTCCACGGTAACGGATTTTGCCAGGTTTCTGGGCTTATCTACATCGCAACCTTTGCCTACGCCGATGTAGTAAGAAATCAACTGTAAAGGAATTACACTTAAAAGCGGCGCTATTATTTCATTTGCCGGTGGCACATAAAAAACATCATCAGCCATGGAGGGAATCAGTTCATCCCCTTCTGTAATGATGGCAATAACCTTCCCTTTGCGTGCCTTTATTTCCTGGATATTGCTCACAATTTTTGCATGGTATTCATCTTTTGTTGCAACGAAAAATGTGGGTAGACTCTCGTCAACTAATGCGATAGGGCCATGCTTCATTTCTGCTGCGGGATATCCTTCTGCATGGATGTAGGAAATTTCTTTCAACTTCAACGCTCCTTCAAGAGCGATAGGAAAATTATATCCTCGTCCGAGATACAACGCGTTATTTGCCGTTTTGTATTTGTCAGCAATGGGTTTTAAAAGGTCACCATTTTTTAAAATAGCATCAACTTTTTCCGGAATATTTTCTAATTCGATTAATAATTCTTTGTATTTGGCCTGGTCAATTGTTCCTTTTTCCTTGGCAATTTTTAAGGCTATCATCATCAGAACTGCCAATTGAGCGGTAAATGCTTTTGTGGAAGCCACGCCAATCTCCGGCCCTGCGTGAGTGTAAGCGCCTGCATGAGAAACCCTGGAAATGGACGAACCTACAACATTTACGATTCCAAAAATAAATGCCCCTTGTTCTTTTGCTTTTTCTATGGCAACCAAAGTGTCTGCCGTTTCGCCACTTTGCGACACTGCAATGATTACATCTCCTTTATTAATAATCGGGTTACGGTACCGGAATTCAGATGCATATTCCACTTCTACCGGGATACGGCAAAGTTCTTCAATAATATATTCTGCTTCCAAAGCGGCATGCCAACTGGTTCCACATGCGATAATAATGTAGCGCGGTGCATTTATGAGCGATTCAATATTTTCCTGGATTCCCTTCATGGTAATCGTCCCTTTCTCTGCATCTAATCTGCCTCTTAAACAATCGTAAATGGTGGTTGGCTGTTCATAAATCTCTTTCAGCATGAAATGGTCATAGCCTCCTTTTTCGATGGCGGCTAATTCTAAGTCAAGATTAGATATGTACGGTATTTTTCTTTCATTGCCCAGATTTTTCAATACCAGCTCACCCGCTTTCACAATCGCTATTTCATAATCATTTACATAAACCACTTCCTTTGTATATTCCAGCATCGGGGTAGCGTCTGAGCCTAAAAAATGTTCATCTTTTCCTATGCCAATAACAAGAGGACTGCCCTTGCGCGCAGCGATAATAGTGTCGGGATTATCTTCATCCAACAACAGGATTACATAAGCCCCGGATACTCTTTTTAAAGCAATCCGAATCGCTTCTTCCAATGGAGATTGCGTGTTTTTTTGGATGTCTTCAATAAAATTCAATAAAACTTCGGTATCGGTTTCACTTTTGAATGTATAGCCTTTTTTAATTAACTCAGATTTCAGCTGTGCATAATTTTCAATAATTCCATTATGGATCATTGCGAGTTTACCGTTGTTGCTTCTGTGAGGATGCGCATTCACGTCGCTTGGCTCGCCATGGGTAGCCCAGCGTGTATGACCTATGCCTATATTACCGTTCACGGGTTTCCCCAAAAGGGATTGCTCTAATTCGGATACTTTGCCTTTCTTCTTAAAAACATTCAAGCCTTTGTCATTTATGAGCGCTACTCCTGTGCTGTCGTAGCCACGGTATTCCTGTCTTTTTAGGCCGGTGATAATAATGGGATACGCTTCCCGTGGACCGATATAGCCAACAATTCCACACATAATTTTAAATTTTTAAAGCGCACAAAATAACGAAAAAGAAAGCAGTAATCATAACCTGGCGCAACCGAAATACAAATCCTGTTTAAAACTTGCTTTACTGTAAAAGCTCACATCGTCTTAATTAATCTTTGGATAACCAAATGGCAAATTATAATTTTATTTTCTTTAAAATTTTATGAAGCATCTGTATATTTTAAAAACGAATCTTCTTTTTTTCGTTTTATTTTCGTTGGTGCTAACCAATGCATCGTTTGTACAAGGGAAAAAGGTTGCTTTTAAAGTGATTGCATTTTATTCCGCAAGGCACGACTTGGCTCATATCAGTTTTGTGCACGAAGCCAACAAATGGTTTCCGGTAATTGCGGGGAAATATCATTTTACTTATGATTCTACGGATAACTGGGATAATCTGAATGCCTGCTTTCTGTCACGGTACCAGGTAATTATTTTTTTGGATGCACGCCCGGATAAACCGGCGCAAAGGAAAGCGTTTCAGGAATTTATGGAAAGCGGTGGCGCGTGGATGGGATTTCATTTTTCAGCTTTTGCGTTAACGCCATCAGATTATCCAATGAATTGGGATTGGTATCACAACCGGTTTTTGGGGTCAGGTTCTTATGTTAGTAATACATGGCGCCCCACTTCTGCGGTATTACGTGTTGAAAATCATTTTCATCCTGCAACAAAAAATCTTCCGGATACTTTTATCTCGTCTCCCAATGAATGGTATCGTTGGCAACTTGATTTGCGCCATAATCCTGATATAGATATTTTACTTTCCATTGATTCCAGTAGTTTCCCATTAGGAACAGGTCCCAAGCAAAGTGAAATCTGGCATAACGGTTATTATCCCGTTGTATGGTCTAACAAAAATTACCGGATGATTTATGTAAATATGGGTCATAATGATATGGATTATGAACATAGAATTGATTCCAGCAATCAAACGCTGTCGCATACTTTTGATTGTAAAATACAGAACCAGCTAATAATTAATTCGCTGTTATGGCTTGGCAAAAGAAAGTAGCCTAAATGAAAAGCCTGTTTTATATTTATGTAAGTGAACGGCGCCGGCTTCCTGTTAAAAAAAAATGACAAAACGTTTTTTTTTAAACCAAAATGTCGTAAATTTGGAGAAAGAAATAGAATGGAAAATCAATCAAAGAAAATAAAGCCTTATTCCACAAATGATGAACCCTCATCTGTTGTAAACGAGGCGGCTGTTCAATATAATACATTACGGGTAATCCTTGGTGGAAACAAAAGCTTCAAAAAGCCGTTAACCGGCGATTTTGATTTAATTGATCTTTCACGTGAAGGCGTCAAAAAATCAACCTTAAAATCTCTTGCAGATTATCTCGGTATTAATATGGAAACGTTGAGCGGCCTTTTACATTCTTCTTACCGGAATATTCAACGCAAAGATGACAACGATCTGCTTGATACCCTAAAAACTGAAAAGGTTTTAGAACTTGCAGCCTTTGCGCAGCGTGGTATTGAAGTAATCGGCGATAAAGATTCTTTTGCCGAATGGCTTCACAGCCCGCTTGTTTCTTTGGGTAATAAAATGCCATTATATTTTTTAGATACATCTTTTGGAATTCAATTGGTCACAAAGGTATTAGGCCGTTTAGAGCAAGGCGTCTATTCTTAACCGCTTCAGATTAACATGGACGTATTCAGAATTACGCAGGAAAAATTTGCTGAAGATATTTCAGGGAATGGCTCAAGGCTCTTTGGCGGCCGATGGAATAGTGAAGGTTATTTCGCACTTTATACTTCTGCGTCCCGCTCTCTTGCGCTGCTGGAAACATTGGCGCATACACCTGCAAAAATGCTCGATATAAGAAATTATCAATTGATTACTTTAACGGTGCCTGATAATATTGGTATAGAGAAAGTGGACCTTGCGTCTTTACCGAAATTTTGGGATGCTCCTGATACAAGAATTTTTACCAAAGAAATTGGTGACAAGTTTTTGCGTGAAAGGTCTGCGCTTATGTTGCAGGTTCCCTGTGTGTTGATGCCTGAGGAATACAATTATGTTATTAACCCGCTCCATAAAGACATCAGTAAGGTAAAGATTTTAAGTATGAGAAGAATCTTTTTCGATAAGCGGGTACAAACCCATATTTGATGCAAGCCATTTAACTTTCGCGTTTTTCTTCCATCAACAGATGCAGCGCATTTTCAAAATTACCGGCAGCGGTTACCTGGCCTGAATTTACAAAAAATATCTCGTCTGCATTTTGAATGGTGTTCAACCTATGGGCAATAATAACTTTAGTTGTTTCTGAAGGTAATTTTTGCAGAATATTTTCTAATAATTTTTCAGTTATTGTATCAATATTGGCGGTGGCCTCATCCAAAATCAGGATTTCAGGTTTTCGCAAAACGGCTCTTATAAAAGCAATTAATTGTTTTTCGCCAAGGCTCATAGAATCGCCACCGGAAAATATTTTTGTATCTAACCCTTTTTCAAATCTCTCCACGAGGTTTGCCAGACCTTCGTTTTTGAGCAGCATCATTAATTGATTGTCATCAAGATGCTTAAGTTTTTCATTTCCGTATAAAATATTGTCTCGTACAGTACCATTAAACAGGAAAGGTTCTTGCAAAATGAAGCCAATCTTTTCGCTGAGCTCTGAAGAATTGTAGTTTTTTAAATCGTAGCCATCCAATAAAATTTCTCCAGAAGTCGGGTCATATAAGCGTGAAATTAAAGAGGCAGTGGTGGTTTTGCCTCCTCCGGTTGGTCCCACAAATGCATAAGTTTTTCCTTTGGCTAGTTTGAAATTAATATCATGCAAGACCTTTTTGCCGCCAGGATATTGAAAGGAAACATTTTTAAAATGGATAAGCGAGCCATTTTTTAAATCATTGGACCTGATTGATTTTTTTTGCGACATGTTGGATTCCAAATTCAAAATCACTGAAATCCTGTCCCAGGCCGCCATTGCAGTTTGAAAGCTCGCCCAAAGTGTTGCAAGTTGTTGTAGCGGCTGATAAAAATATTGAACATAGGCAATGAAGCTGATTAATAAACCGATGGTAAATTCTCCTTTTGAAATTAAAAAGATTCCGAAGGCCAATACGATTAATTGCGCGATGTTCGAAAAAAGAGTAAATACCGGCGAAAAAATTCCGTTTACCAAACCTGCACCCACACTGGCTTTATAATTCACGGAATTGGCGTTATTAAATTTATTCCTGAAATAATCTCTTCGGTTAAAAGCTATTATCGTTTTAAAATTTCCAAGACCTTCCTGTATTTCGGCACTCAAGCCGCCGGTACTTTTCAGGCTGGCTGCATTTTTTTTCTTTACCCATGGTGAAATAATTCTTACAAAAATTAATATTAATATGGAAGGCACGAGGGCAGCGGCACCAAGTTCAACATGAATGGCTAATAAAAAAATTGCAGCGCCAAGCATGGTGAAAATGCTGTCAACGAACCGCATCAGGGATTGTGAAAAAAACTGGTTTACCTTTTCTGTATCATTATTGATTCTTGAAATAAGGTCGCCGGCTTTATTCTGATTAAAAAAGGCTATCGGCAATGATTGTATCTTATTGAAAACGGCATTGCGAAGACTATACAACATTCTTATTCCAATACTACCCATAATTTTTGTCTGCAGGTAATCCGTGGCGGCAGAAACTATATAAATGGCTAACAAAAATCCTGTAAAAACCATGAGCCCGTGCAGTAATTTGGTTTGTACATAATGGTCAATTGTGTAACCGATCAGGTACGGTGTGAGCATTGAAAGACCGGAGTTTATAGCCATTACAACAAACGCGATGGCCAGGTTTCTTTTTTCGCCTTTCATGAAATGCAGCATTTTTTTTATGGCTGCACCCGTGGAAGTTTTGTTTTCTCTATAAAGATTATAATCCATCTGTAAAAATTGCGAGGCAAAAATAAAGTGAAATGCTATTTTTTCCCGATGGCTTTTCGGTAAGCGAAGGTTTTATGGCGGTGAAATATAAAAAAATAAACTAATTTTGCCTGATATCGCGACGACATTTAAGTACTTTATTTTACAATCACTTCAGAAATTACTTTTTCACCAAGCTCTTCATTCACTCTGTCTATAATCTTAGATTTTTGATAGGTTAATTCATGTTTTAATGGAGCCACTGATGTATAAATGAATAAAGTAGAATTTATGATTTCAATTTTGTCTGTGTAATTCGAAATTGTTTTTCCCATAATTTTTTCCCACGCGTCCTTCACCTGCATGGCTTGCATGCCACTTTTGAGTCTGCTTTTTTTCAGAAATTCTTTTAATGCATCGCCGATTGATAATTCTGACATATTATTTAGTGAAGGTGATAATTGCTAAATGGTTGAATGGTTATATTGTTTACAAATAGCTAAATGGTTTTGCTAATTGAAAACGTTGAAGTGCTTCGAAACAGTCTAAAGGTCTAAACCACCAAACTAAATTTCTAAACAATTCTAAACTAAGCGGCAAATTTCCTCATTCCAATTCAATAATCTGCACTTTATTTCCAAATTGTGATAGCGCTTCCTGCAGTCTGGCTGCATGTGTATCTGTAATAAACACCTGGCCATTGTTTTCAGCACAAACATACTTCAACAAATTATGAATGCGCTCTTCATCCAGTTTTTCAAAAACATCGTCTAATAATAATACAGGCGCGTACCTTTTTGCATCTTGAAGAATTTCAAATTCAGCCAGTTTGCATGCAAACAATAAACTTTTCCTTTGGCCTTGCGATGCGATTGTTTTAAATACATTTTGGTTCAGAAAAAAAATAAGATCGTCTTTGTGGATTCCCACATTGGTACGTTGTGTAAGTCTGTCCTTCTGCCGCGATGCAATTAAAAGTTCATCTAAATTATTTTCGTTTTGCATACTGCTGTATTCCAAAAAGATTTCTTCCTTTTCTCCTGAAATGTTCTTATAAAAATTTTTTACAAGCGGAAAAATTTTTTTTGAGAAATCAACTCTAACCTGGTGGATATAATTTGCCGCGGGTGTAAGCTGTTGGTCAAACACGTCCAGCAAGGCAAAATCGAATCGGCCGGCTTGCGCTTCATTTTTTAAAAAACTGTTTCTTTGCGCTAAAATTTTATTATAAGTAATTAATTGCTGAAGATATTCTTCGTCTACCTGGCTTATCAGCGTGTCTAAAAATTTTCGCCGTTCTTCACTACCTCCTGTTATCATTCCGATATCATCGGGAGCTATCATCACACAGGGAAATCTACCAATGTGCTGAGAAAATTTTTCATAAGCAACATCATCCAAATAAAATTCTTTTTTTTGAGAAGCGCGGTAGATGCAAACAATTTTTTGCCTTTTATTTCCTTCCGTTTCATTTTCCAATTCTCCCTGCAGGCGAAATCCTTCTTCGCCAAAATGTATATTTAAAACATCCGATTTTGAAAAATAACTTTTGGTAAAACAGAGATAATTGATTGCATCCAAAAGGTTCGTTTTCCCTTTTCCGTTCATTCCACAAACCCCAACAATCCTTTCGGTAAAGTGAAAAGTTTTTTTTTGATAATTTTTATATCCCGTTAATGAAATCTTTTTAAAAAGCATGAAGTGAAGTATCAAGAATCAAGAATCAAGTATCAAGTATCAGGAATCCAGTATCAGAAACAATTGTAATCGGTTGTCAGTGTCGGCCGCCGGCCGTCCTTGCCTCTTACAACATTCTTCTCAAATAATTGACCTGGCCCAAATGATAATTAAAATGAGCAAGCAAATAGATCAGCATATTTTGTGTAGTAAAAGTTTGCTCCTGAATTTTTACCGGGAATTCTTTTTTTAAATCTTCGTCTGATAAATTTGATAAAGAAATTTTGATAACTTCTTTTAATGAATTGATATCAGAAATTAATTTTTCGCGTGAGATATTTTTTAGCGAAAATTCCTCATCGCGTTTTCTTACATAATCTGTGTGGCCCAAAGTTTTTCCGATAAAATGATTCAGATTTCCCAAAAGATGCATCGTAAGATTTCCTGCTGAATTAGTGATGCCATCTTTTATTTTCCAAATGTCATCTTCATTTTTAAATAAACTGATTTCCTCTTTTAATTTATCAAGGTCTCTTTCAAAAAAATTCGTGATATTCATTTTGATTGATTTTTTGATGATCTTTTTACAGTAAAAGAATTTTTATTTCTTTTTTTTATTTTGCTTCACCTGCCTTCTTCTAAGGCAAAAATGTGTAAGCTTTTTATTGCGTAAAAGTACGCCAATCACCGGTTATTTAAATCTTGTTAAGATATTTCATCATTAGGCTATCATCATTATATTTGCTGCTATGACTACAGAATTATTAAAAGATTTGAGAGACCGGTTGATGGTCTTGAGGAGGTTTCTTTGACGTGGATAACCGCGAGCAAAAAATAAATAATGACAAACAACTTTCTCTTTCGCCGGGTTTCTGGGACGACAGCAAACGCGCTACTTCCATCTTAAAATCTATAAAGCTGAATGAATATTGGTTGAATATTTATTCTGACGTAAAAATGAAGATTGAAGATTTTTCAGTACTTTTTGAGTTTTGGAAAGAGGGCGAAGCGTCAGAAGAGGAAGCAAGGGAAGCCTACGACAGCGCTTTGAAAGCTACGGAGGAAGCAGAGTTTAAGAGCACGCTGAACAAGCCTGAAGATGAAATGGCGGCCATATTGCAAATTAACAGTGGCGCGGGTGGAACAGAAAGTCAGGATTGGGCTGAAATGCTTTTGAGAATGTATCGTATGTATGGCGAGAGACAAGGCTGGAGCGTTACTGAGCTTGATTACCAGGATGGCGACGGCGCAGGAATTAAGAGTGCCACGTTACAGTTTGACGGCCCGTTTGCTTACGGTTTTTTGAAGGCTGAAAGCGGTGTCCACAGGCTGGTACGCATTTCGCCTTTCGACAGCAATGCCCGCCGACATACCAGTTTTGCAAGCGTGTATGTATACCCGTTAATTGATGATTCAATAGATATAAAAGTGAGTCCGGCAGATGTGGAGTGGGCATTTTTCAGAAGCGGCGGAGCCGGGGGGCAAAATGTAAACAAGGTAGAAACCGCGGTACGACTAACTCACAAGCCTTCAGGAATTATTGTTGAATGCCAGCAAGCGCGCACGCAGGGCGAAAACCGGGAAAAAGCGATGGCGATGTTGAAAAGCCGCTTGTATGAAGAAGAAATGAGAAAACGACAGGAGCAGTTGGATGTCAGCAATGCGTCGAAGAAAAAAATAGAGTGGGGAAGCCAGATACGCAGCTATGTTTTTCATCCGTATAAAATGATTAAAGATCACAGAACCGATTTTGAAGTCGGAAATGTAGGACCGGTAATGGATGGGGAGTTGGACGGGTTTATAAAAGCTTACCTGATGATGGAGAATTAATTGACTAATTTGCTAATGTGCTAATGTGAAAATCTGAAAATGTGAAGATGCAGACAACAATTTAGCAATATAACAATTCATCAATAATTGGAGTTAATAATTAAATAATCAATCAATAATTCAATAATTAAAATAAATGTCTTCCATTCTTATAATAGATGATGAAAAAGCGATACGAAAAACGCTTTCTGAAATACTGGGATATGAAGGTTATAAAATAGATGAGGCTTCTGATGGTGAAGAAGGATTGAGCAAATTCAAATCCAAAAATTACGATCTGGTTCTTTGCGATATAAAAATGCCGAAGCTGGATGGAATTGAATTTCTTGAAAAAGCAAAAGAGATCAATTCTGAAGTTCCCATCATTATCATAAGCGGTCACGGCAATATTGAAACGGCTGTTGAGGCTGTAAAAAAAGGCGCTTATGATTACATTTCTAAGCCGCCCGATCTTAACCGCATGCTGATAACGCTGCGCAATGCGATGGACAAAAACACATTGGTAGCTGAAACCAAAGTACTGAAAAGAAGAGTAAACAAGGTACAGGAAATCGTTGGTGAATCGCGTCCCATAAAAGAAATTAAAAACACGATTGATAAAATTGCGCCCACCGAAGCCAGGGTCTTAATTACCGGTGAAAACGGCGTAGGTAAAGAATTGGTGGCCCGCTGGATTCACCAGAAAAGCGCACGTTGTTCCGGCTCTTTGGTAGAAGTGAATTGTGCGGCAATTCCCGGAGAACTGATAGAGAGTGAATTATTTGGGCACGAAAAAGGAAGTTTTACCTCGGCAGTAAAGCAGCGAATAGGAAAATTTGAACAAGCAAGTGGCGGCACTTTATTTCTTGATGAAATTGGCGACATGAGCCTAAATGCACAGGCGAAAGTTTTACGGGCTTTGCAGGAAGGAAAAATAACAAGGGTAGGAGCTGACCGTGATATCAATGTGGATGTCCGTGTGATTGCCGCCACTAATAAAGACCTTTTGAAAGAGGTAGAAGAAAAACGATTCCGGCTTGACCTATATCACCGGCTGGGGGTTATCATTTTGCATGTGCCTAATTTGAACGACCGAGCTTCTGACATTCCTTTACTGATCGACCGGTTTCTTACCGATATAGCAGCAGAATATGGGCAGCCTAAAAAAGATATTGACAAGAAAGCTATCGACCTTCTACAAAAATATAAATGGACTGGCAATATCCGGGAATTAAGAAATGTGGTAGAAAGACTGATTATTCTGTCAGGTAAAATGATAACAGCCGAAGACGTGGAGATGTATGTGTTGCCGAAAAAATAAATCAGGATTTTAAAAGCGTCTTTTGGGATGAAATAATATGAAGCACATATATAATATCAGTGGTTTCGGAGCAGATGAAAGGGTCTTTTCAAAAATAGATTTTGGCAACAATGATGTTCATTTCATCCAATGGAAAATTCCTGAAAAGGGCGAATCCATTGAGGCGTATGCGAAAAGAATGCAATCAGAAATTTTGCATTCAAACCCCGTTTTGATAGGGCTTTCTTTTGGCGGAATGATCTCTGTTGAAATTGCGAAGCTCATACCTGTGGAAAAAATCATCCTGGTATCCAGCGTTTGTTGCCGCAATGAATTGCCTTTTTACATGAAACTTATTTCTGCATTACATCTTAACAGGCTTATCCCAATGAAGCCTTACCCAATTTTTGAGCCAATCGAAAATTATAACCTGGGTGTTGAAACGCGCGAGCAAAAAATGCTACTCAGAGAATACCGGCAGCATCTTAATTTAATTTATAGCAACTGGGCCATCGACCAGGTAGTGAACTGGCGAAACAAATGGATTCCGCCAAATTATATACACATTCACGGAACGAAAGATCATATTTTCCCAATAAAGAATATTATTGATCCGAAATACAAAATTCTTAATGCAGGCCATTTACTTTTAATGAACAATGCCGCAGAAGTAAACGAAATTTTTAAAAAGGAACTCGCTTAAGAATTGGAGTTTTTGCGTGTTAAACTAATGATAACTATTTTCTTGCAGTATTTTATTAAGATATTTAATATGCTACATTTGTTGCCGTTAATAAAAAAAATTAGCTAATGAGTATAGGTCTACTTCTTTTCATAATTGCTTCTATTGCTACTCTTATTGGTTTGTACGGAATGTTTAAAAAGGCTGGAATTACACCCTGGAAAGCATTGGTACCCTATTATAATACGTGGTGCATGGTCGAAAAAATGCAATTGAAAAAGATTTGGTTTTTTCTGCAATTTATACCTATTGCAGGGCAGTTTATCACCATCTGGCTCAATATAAAATTCGTAGAGCACTTCGGGCGTTTCGGATTGGGCCATCATTTCCTTACGGTATTCTTTCCTTTTATTTATTTTCCCTATCTCGGCTTTTCTGATCAGGAAAGATACGCCGGCGCAATGGTGGTAAACAATTATAAAAAAGGCGCCATTCGCGAATGGATTGATGCGGCAGTATTTGCTATCGTTGCTGCAACGCTGATAAGGACGTTTATTTTCGAGGCTTATACTATTCCAACGCCATCAATGGAAAAGACGTTGCTGGTGAACGACTTTTTGTTTGTTAGCAAATTTGCCTACGGCCCAAGACTTCCGGAAACGCCGCTGGCTTTGCCATTTATGCATCATACAATTATTGGTACCAACACAAAATCGTATGTAACCTGGATCGAAATTCCTTATACACGGTGGTTTGCAAAGCCGGTAAAGCGCGGGGATGTGGTAGTTTTTAATTTCCCGGTAAACGATACGCTGATTAATGACGCACAACATGGCAGCCAGATTACATATTACCAGGAAATCCAGGGAAGAATGATGGCGGATCATATTTCAGAGCCGGAAGCGCGTCAAAGGGTTTTGGATCAATATGGTGATCTTATTATTACCAGGCCTGTTGACAAACAAGAAAATTTTATCAAACGATGTGTGGCTATTGCCGGAGATACTTTGCAGATTAAAAACAGGGTGATTTATATTGATGGTGTTGCGCAGTCCTTACCTGAACATCACGAATTTAATTATCTTGTTACTACTAAAAGCCCTCTAGATCCCGACCAATTGAACAGCATTGGAATTCAGGACAGTAACGATCCCAATAAAAATCAGGTACAAATGGCTGGTTCAAATACGTATATCATAGGAATGAGTGATGCAGAAAAATTGCAACTGAAACTATTGCCGCAAGTAAAAGATATTGTACCGCAGCCTTTGAATGATTATGATAAAAGCCCGTTCCTTTTTCCGTATGAAGCCGGCAATGGCTGGACTGTAGATGATTACGGCCCGATATGGGTTCCTAAAAAAGGGGCTACTATCAAATTGACTGCGGAAAATATGAATCGTTACCGCCGTTGTATTGAAACATATGAACGTAATAAGCTGGAACAAAAAAACGGCCAATATTATATAAATGATAAGCCCGCAACTTCCTACACTTTTAAGATGGATTATTACTGGATGATGGGTGATAATCGCCATAATTCTCTTGACAGCCGTTATTGGGGTTTTGTTCCTGAAGATCATGTGGTAGGTAAAGCATCCATAATATGGTTTAGTTATGGAGATAACGGTATCAGGTGGAGCAGGCTACTCAGAACGATTAAATAATTTGAAGGATTCTACCCGTAAACGAAAAAATAATACCGGTTTTTATTTCGATAACGGTTACCCCTATACGAAAATGGTCACTCATTTTTTGAATTGAGTACTACGTTCACTTCTTCTTTCAAATGTGATTTTGAGGCTTTTGCCAAAATAAAAGTTTCATAATAGGCCTTAATGAAAGCGGTGAGTGGCGTGGCTATAAGCGCGCCGGTTAATCCAAAAGCGCTTGCCATGGCCAGCATTACAAACAACGTTGAAACAGGATGAAGCTTCATTGTAGATGCTCTTATTTTTGGCATTAAAAAATCGCCGCTGATTTCGTCGAATGCTATATAGAACAAGAGTACCCACAAAGCGGTCATTGGATGAATAGATAATGCAACCAATGTCGGAGGAATAGCCATGATATAAAAACCAAGCTTTGGAATCATTTCAGCAAACAAGGTTAAGGCGGCCCACACCCACACACCGGGAATGCCCATCAGCGAAAGAAAAATGAATACTGCCACGGCCTCAATCAGGCCAACTATCAAATTAGACCATACCCAGCTCACCATCATCCTTGAAGCGGTAGCTAAGGCCTCTGCTGCTTTTGGGCGTTTTTCTTTTGGAAAAATAAGGAGGTAAGTTTCTATAAGCGGAGCCGGATTAATGAGCATGTAGGCAATGATGCTGAAAAAAACTACTAACAAAAATATTCCGCCGATGATGGAGAATGAAAAGCGGCTTACACTGGTGAGCAAGCTTGTCGCTGAAGGAAGATCGTTTACAATATCTGCATTTACCAATAGCTTTTTTTGCAGTTGAGGATAATCTTTTAATAATGAATTTAATTGTTCCTTCAGCGAAAAATAGTAGTCGGGAAGATTGGAAACGAGAGTGGTAATCTGGCTTAAGATGCGCGGGATTACGAGCCAGGCAATGAAAAATAAAAATAAAAGCATGGCAAAAAACACAATCAACGCTGCCATAGTTCTGCTCATCTTTTTTGATATCAGCCACATGGTGGGCGCGTTCAACACTAATGTGAGCACGACGGCAAAGAAAAAAAGAAACAGGACGTTGATAATTTCAAAAGCAAACCACAAACCCAGGATTACTACGGCCGCAATTAGTATCAACCGCACATTTTTTTTATAATATTCATCTGCGGCTCTCGACATGGTGTATGCTTGCAAGTAATGAGAAAAGGGAGCGAATGTTTCTTAATCTTTTTCCATAAAGTATGCCAAAAAGAAAATTTAAACTAAAACTTTTCAGTACTGGTTTATCGAAATATATCCAAATAAAAATTATCGTTATTTGTCCGTTTACTGCTACTGCAGATGAAAAATGCCATTGTGGAATATTGTAAGCTTGCACATAATATTAAACCATACTGTAGTCTAAAAATCCTTTCGTGATATCTGCGATTTTTCTCCTGTTTAGCCTGAATACCCCGTATCCATTGGAACTTAATTGCTGGTTTGTATTTCCTTCAATGGTTGTAAGCAAACCTCCCTGTGAACTTTCTACCAGCCCGGTATGGCCGGCACCGTTGCCGTGGTCGATGATAAAAATAAATCCGGGTTTTAATAATGAAGGATCTTTGATGGCAGCCTGACGCGTAATTTTCGGACAGGTGGCTCTTTGCCAATGGTCGAGGCATCCGGCTGTTTTTACGAGAGGATTGCGCGGCAGGTTTAATTCATTTGACGATTGTTGAAAGCACCAGTAAACAAACGCTGCGCACCAACTGTAATGCTGACCGACAGGGTCAAGGCCAACGGTTCTTAAATAAACGTCCACCTGCGGCCCGCGGTTGCTGCCCGGAGGCGATTCAACGACGCCTATCTGTGAAGCGGCTACGGCTAAGGTTTTCAGCAATAATTGCGAAGTAGCTAAATTATTTACCGGCGTATTGATTGGGCCAAATAGTACAGCCCACGTGATAGGCCCAACCTGCCCATCGGCTTTTAAAGGCGTTCCCGCAACATCCACGTGGCGCGTCTGAAATAGCTTTACGGCGCTGACGGTGTTATTATCAAAAACGCCATTAACTTTTATCGGGCCACAACCCATCGTATTTAGTTGTTGCTGTACGGCAAAAACTATGGAAGCATCAGCTTCGCCTTTTTTTACAACACGGTTTGGATAATTCATAATTGAAAATTTGATGGAAGAATGTCTTATGCCTTATTTGGATTGGAATCAAGCTACGTCTTGTACGAAGTTAGTAGAATATTATACTTTTTATTTATTTATTTTTTTAAGATAAACCATGAGAAGATTTCCCATGTCCGTCTAAAAATGGCGCGTTAAAAATAAAACGAAGAGGCGGCACTTTGGAATAAATGCCACCTCTCCGGGACGTTCAGCTGAAAAAGTTGTAGTCTTATTTCGGAGTGCCGGTTCCGCTGTTCGCGCTTTTTAAGCGGTTTTCTTCCTGTTGTATTCCGGTGTTTTTATACTGGTTTACTTTTACTTTTTGGTTACCAAAATTCCAGGTGAAGGTAAGGTTAGCGGCGCGATCCATCAGGCGAAATACTGAATTAGCATGGATGTTTCCAAAGTCTATTTTTCCGTCGAAATGCATTGTCTGAAAAATATCCTGAACGTTCAATTTTATATTGGCTTTGTCTTTCCATAATGATTTTGAAATGCCTGCTGAAACCATGCTCATGGGTTTCAGGATGGTCGGACCTAAGATACTTTTGCTTTTGTACATAGCACTTAAGTCGCCTTTCCACCCGTGAGGAAAAATAAATGTTTGCTGGGAATATAGCATATACGAAGTAATGGCTTTATTTAAATCGTATCCATCATAGGTTCCCTTATAAATGTTGTAATAGCCTTGCAAACTATTGTAGGTGTGCCACCGCCGAGTAATCACCAATGGAATTCCCAATGTGAGCGTCACGTTGTCCAGCGTGCTAAGGTTATCCATAGTTTGAAAAGTTTTGTGGGCAGAATCTACCTGTCTTATTACCTGTGTCATGATGTCGCTGGTTCTGCTATAACTCAATACTGCTGAATATTTCTGTTTAAATGTATAAGAAAGTTCAGTTGAATTAATAAACTGAGGTTTCAGATAAGGATTTCCCTGGCGGAAAGTGTATTCATCAATATAATAGATAAAAGGATTCAGGCTTTGATAATCCGGCCTCGCGCAAAAGAAACGCTGAGAATGTGATTCGGATTGATCATTTTAGTTACTGCTACGTTAGGGAACAGGTTAAAATAATCGTTTTTATTGGTCGAATCTGAATTTAACTGGTCGGTATGAGTAATGGTTTGTTCACCACGAAGGCCTGCATTAGCGCTCCAGCCTTTTTTAAATGTTTTTGCAAGGCTTGCGTAAGCTGCATTCACATTTTCCTTGTAAATAAAATGATTGGTATTGCCTTCATCAGTCACCCAGCCATTGTCTTTAAATATGCTGAATTTGCTGTTGTTATCTGAATTTACAAAACTATATTTAACACCTGCGGATAAATTCCACTGGCCTTTAAAAGGATGAGTATAATCAATCTTGGCCGCATAAATATTAATATTGCTCGGCTGTGTTCCTTTCTGTTGCCTGGCATCGTGCAGCTCATGTTCCTGGCCGTCAGTCACCTTCGTAGTTAATGATTGTGGCATAGACATTTCAAAATTGTTATAGTCTGCATTCGCCGTAAGTGAACTTCCTTTTTCACCACCTATGGTATAATGGATATTTGCTCCCTGGCTTTGCCATGCATACCCGATATGGTTTCTGGAAGTGGAAACAGAATCTATAACACCGGAGCCGTTTTTAAAAGATACAGGGCTGTAAGTATTAAACGCTCCATCATTAAAAGATCCATTCGCCACGAAGCCAAGCGTTTGTTTTGGAGTAAGATAAAAATCCATTCCAACCTGTGCAGTGTTATTATTGTTAAGGGTTTTCATTTGGCTTTCCTGGTCCATCCGGGTTTGAATGATTTTGGAGTCGGGTTCATAAAAATACCGGTCGATATCCATCTCAAATTTGTTTTTGGTATGAGCAAAATTGTAATTGCTGTAAAGGCTGAAATGTTTGTTTTTGTAATTAAGTGAACCTCCGGCATTGTATTTTGCAAACTGGCCATAGCCTGCGCCCGCTGTAATATTTCCATTAAAACCGAACGATGGATTTTTTTTCAATACAATATTGATAAGTCCTGCTGTTCCTGCCGCAGAATATTTGGCCGGCGGTTGGGTCATCAGTTCAATTTGCGAAACGGAGCTTGCAGGCATTCCTTTTAGCATCGTAGCCAATTGACTTGTGGATAAATGGGTAGGCTGGCCGTTAAACATTACGTTTACGCCACCTTTTCCATTCATAGAAATATTGCCATCCTGGTCTACAAATATGCCAGGTGATTTTTCCAACGCTTCCATCACACTGTTGCCAGCCGCAACGGGACTGTTTTCTACATTTACGATTGTCTGGCCCGGCTTGTGTTGGATAAATGGCTTAATCGCTTTTACCTGCACAGTTTGCAACACTTTGGTATTGGATGATAAAATAATTTCAGGTATGGTGACATCTTCATTGATATCGTCGAGCGAAAAACTTTTCGTGTACGCCTTTTTTGTTCCCGTTAGTGATGCTGCAATTATATAATTTCCAAAAGGTATTTTTTCAAAATGATAAGCGCCTGATGAATCACAAATGCTGCTCTTCACCAATGCAGAGTCTGAAGACTTTAGTAAAATGATGGTGGCAAATGCTGCCGGCGTCTGGTTATTGCTATAAACATGCCCTGATATTTTCCCGGAACTGTTTTGCTGGGCATATACACCGGAGGTAAAAAGTGTACTGGTTAAAAGAATTAGCAAGGATAAAATTTTCATATTCGTCGTTTTAAGTTTTTAATTGATTTTTAAATTCAATGCAAATAAATTCACGATAGTGGCCTTTAAAAAGTGATTTCGGCAGATGCACTGGAATTAGTAGGTGAACGGTTACCAATAGTAGGTGGAATGAAAATTGACTTGTGCCTCGTTCGTTTATCGGTTATTTTGGGCCACTCATAGCTCAATAGCAGGCATTCACCTTCAGAAAGTGATTTATGAATACCAGTGGTTTATTTGAAAGCGATGATAAAGACAAGTGTCAGAAATAATTTCAGTCTTTTTCTTTGCTTCACTGTACATGATACGATGGAAAACAAAGTCATCTTGTTGGAAAAGGAACAGGATGATAAACATTTTATCTGGAGACAGCTTCTAGAGGACGAGCTCAATATTTATCTCATTAGTATACAGCAAAAATTATAATCATGACAATGGTTCCGGAGGTGGTCCACTGGAGGCCGGTTTCGACCTTTCTTCGGGAAGCGGAATAAACACATTGTTATCCGTAGGTGGGAGTTCAATTCTTCCGGCTTTCCAATCGGCTTTTGCCTGTTCAATCCGTTCTCTTCTTGAAGAAACAAAATTCCACCAGATGAAACGTTCTCCCAATGGTTCGCCTCCCAAAAGCATTACCGTTGATGGTTCTTTGGCCAGCAGCGTTGGATCTTCTTCTTTCGCAAATACCAACATTTGGCCGAAAATATAGGCCCTGCCGGATAGTTCAATACTTCCTTTCGCAACATAAACGGCTCTTTCCGAATGTTCTTTTGGCAGGTTGAAACGTGCTCCTGCATCAAGGTTCACATGGATATAAAATAGTGGAGAATGCGTTTTTACATCGTTTCTCAGCCCGTATGCATTACCGGCGATCAGGCGCATCCACATGCCTTTATCCGTATATGTTGGCAAAACTTCCGGTTTGTAATTATGAAATTCGGGATGAGATTCTTCGCTCTTTTCGGGCAAAGCCACCCATGTCTGAATCATCTCCAACATGCCGCCCGCCAGTGCATCCGGTTCTTCAAACCGCTCGGAGTGCGAAATGCCGCTGCCTGCCGTCATCCAGTTTACCTCTCCCGGCCGGATGATTTGTTCTACGCCTAAACTATCGCGATGCGTAACCTGTCCGCCAAACAAATAGCTGACGGTTGATAAGCCGATATGCGGGTGCGGCAACACATCCATAGAAGACATTGCTGCCGGCTGAATATCCACCGGGCCGGCATGATCCATAAAGATAAACGGACCCACCATTCGTCTTAGCCGGAAGGGTAAGATTCTTCTTACACTTAAACCCGTATTTAATGAAGCTTTCCGGCCTTCAATGATCATCTGTGGCATAGCTGTTTATTTTAGTAGAACAGGATTCAAACCATCGGTAATTTGAAGCCTTATGAGACAGTACAATTTAATCATAATTTCAAAAACCTTGTGCAATCATCCCTTCAAAGTAAAATGGAGAATGAAAAGCCATCGTATTGTAAACAGGATATTAAGCTTATTGCACATTAGCATAATCAATATTTGAGTGAACAATATGACTGGAAAATTTCTTTGCTTCCGGGCGTGAAGTTCCGGGAAACCGAAAAAAATAAAATAGCCAAATATGCTAATTATAGTGGCGGAATAATGCGTTGAATGAATAATATCGCTCTGTCATCATTCTGTAGAAATGTGAGCCCGCACGGCGATAGTTTTGACGATAAATCCAAATTCTTTGTAAGTTTGATACAGCTTATCCATAAATCTGTTCAAAAACAATCCACCATGTCAAAAAAAAATTATAGCTCCTTCGTTTTAATTTTTGGCTTTTTATTCTTCATTGCTCCCTATAGCTTTGCTCAAATGAAAGTGTTATCAAAAGGATCAAAAGCGCCCATGTTTACCAGCGAAGCAAGCCTTGCTGGTAAAGAATTTGTTTTTTCCTTAAAAAAAGCACTCGATAAAGGCCCGGTGGTATTATATTTTTATCCTGCTGCCTACACAGGTGGCTGCGACCTGGAAGCGCATACTTTCGCCGAAATGAAAGATAAGTTTACCGCCGCGGGCGCTACCATTATTGGCGTGTCAGCAGATGATATCATGAGGTTGAATTCGTTTTCCGCCGCTCCTGATTATTGTGCAGGGAAATTTCCTGTGGCTTCAGACGCCGGAGGCAAAATTGCAGCTACCTATGGCCTTGAGGTGACACCGCCGAAAGCAGGCGTTAAGGATGTAACGGGGAAATTGGTTACACACGGCTTCATTCCGCGCACCACATTTGTCATCAATAAAAATGACGAAATTGTAGCTGTGTTTTCATCAAGTGCCGATCATATATCACCCGATGAACATGTAAAAAAATCATTAGAAATAGTAAAGCAACTTTAGTATTTCTGCGGTTTTAAAAAGCGCTGAACTGATTTATATTCGTTTGAAATAAAAATCTCACTTATTTGTCTACCTACCGGCAGGCGGGTTCTGTTGCTATCTAAGCTATTGTTTATGTCTTCTATGTCTTGTATGGTTCAGGATGTATTGCGGAAAACACATTTGCTGCGAAATAAAGAATCACGCTAAATATGCTTTTACTGTCGCTAAAAAGCCGCAGTAAGTTTAATTGGCTCCGGTGGTGGCCAATGCTTCCGGTTTTATTTCCCAAACCAAGGCGCTGGCGCCCAGGATGGCCGCGTCTGATTCTTTTAATTCGCTGAATAATAGTTTTACTTTATTTTGAAAAATGGGAAGAAGATTTTTTTCCATGCTTTCCCTTGTTGGGTCTAATAAAAGCTTTCCGGCTTTAATCACGCCTCCAAAAAGAATGATGGCTTCGGGTGAAGAAAACATTACAAAATTAGCGAGCGCTTCACCTAAAATATGCCCTGTTACCTGGAACACTTCATTGGCAATGGTATCGCCTTTGATAGCAGCTTCACATATTTTTTTAGAGGTGATTTCTTCATTTGATAATTTTCTTAATAAGCTGTCATCATTTACCCTTTCAGCCAATAGCTCTTTTGCGGTAATTACTATTCCTGTTGCAGACGCATAGGTTTCCAGGCTTCCTTTCATCCCGGTGCCCCAATGCAGCCGACCTCCGGGCCTGATGATGGTGTGGCCAAGTTCGCCGGCGAAACCATCGTGGCCATAAATAAGCTGGCCGTTTGCCACAATGCCGCTGCCTACGCCGGTTCCCAACGTAATCATAATAAAATCCCTCATGCCCCGGGCAGCGCCATACATAAGTTCACCGATGGCGGCGGCATTTGCATCATTGGTGAGTGTGCACGGTTTATTAAATTTATTGGTGATCATTTTAGCAATGGGAATAATGCCTCTCCATTGCAGGTTAGGCGCGTAATCAATTGTGCCGGTATAATAATTGCCGTTCGGGGCTCCAACTCCTATGCCTTTTATCACATCTAATCCGCCGACAGATTTAATAGCGGGCTTAATCATTGAATATAATTCGTCAATAAAATCGTTGATGTCATCGTGATTGGTAGAAGAAATTTCTCCCACATTTGAAATATCGCCCCTGTGGTTTACAATCCCAAATTTAGTGTTGGTGCCGCCTATATCAATTCCTATTGCATACTCTGCCGGAGTTTCCATAATTATGTTTTTTTTCCTAAAATAATATTTAAAAGATTAATCAATGATCGCGTGAAGCTTTAAAAAAAATTAAAAATACTTTTTCTTTTTTATTAAAAAGTATTTTATTACTAATGACTTTTTGATTTAATCTTTAATTACCTCGTTTCATTTTTTTTATTTTGGACTCTATAATTAATTACGACCCCATTCACGAGCATGTTGTTTTTTTCATAAGCGATTTTCCCCCCGGAAGGAACGCAGACAATTACAGCAGAGCCGCCTGCAGGCAATTGTATTTTGCCTGAATCTGAGATGCTCTTTTCTACAAAACTTGCAGAAACCGTGTTATATAAGTCAAATTTTTTATTTTTTTCCAGTTGAATGGAAACCGTTTTTGTTTCGTGGTACGGATTGTAATATAAAAAAGTCGGGTATGCCTCATCGTGAAAAAAATCGGTTGCCAAAAGATTTAACTGTAAAATTCCTTCCACATCTGTAGGGCGGATAATGCTTCCAAAAATACCAACATGGCCGCTTCCATACACACTGAATTGAGTAACCAGCGGATTTTTGCCAGCCACCCAAAGCGGGCCATCGCCTTGTGCAACCGGGCCTTTTAAGTTTTCATTTTCTTTATGGGAAGGGTTTTTTATTAATCCTTCGTAAGCAATCACGCCTTTGGTAACATCAGCTAATTGGGGAATACTTTGATGTGCTGCGGGTATGTATTGCGGGTAAAAAAAACGTGCGGCGTTTGCTGCGTTCAACATCCATTTGCCGATTGCAGTAGCATAAGATTGGTCGTAACGAACCATTGGAATCAATGGCCACGCAGCATCATAAGTGTTCATCAAAAATCCGTATCCGCCATGATCTACGGTGCTTCCCACAATTCCGGAAATATCATACCCATTCCAATTCCCAACCAATACACCCCAGCCCTCCCGGCAAATGGCAGTGCCATCGAAACTCCATTGCAACATTTTATTTACATCAT
The DNA here is from genome assembly GCA_051954975.1 of Ginsengibacter sp. Taxonomy (GTDB): domain Bacteria; phylum Bacteroidota; class Bacteroidia; order Chitinophagales; family Chitinophagaceae; genus Ginsengibacter. The sequence goes on from JBQCHE010000016.1 coordinate 431,961, forward strand.
AGTTTTTATTTTGCTCTGCATTTATCCGCGCTGTGAGGTAAGCCCCAAAAGGCATCAACAGCTCATACGTAGGATTTTTAGGTTGTGATTCCAATGCATTTAACGCACTGATGGCTCCTTTCAAATAGCGCGGATCATGAAATTTTTTATAGGCAGCGTACAATACATAAGCGTGTCCTGCTGCTGCATCCGGCTGGGCGCAAATCGCAGATTTCATTGGTTTCATTTTCCCATAATCAAAAAATGAATAATCGTAATTGCCGTTCAAAATAGAATCTGCTTCGTAAAATTTATCTGCAATCTTTTTTGCGATTTCTGTAAATCCTGGTTCATTTGGATACTTATCATAAATGGCATAAAACAATACATTCGGATAAACATCATACCACCAGTCACGGCCATAACCACCGCCTAATAATGCCACTTCCGGGCAGGTATTATTCATCATGATATCCCAGCCGGTTTCCTTATTAAAATAATTTTTGAGCATGCCCACATAATCCAGGTTTTTTGAATTGCTTTTATCAATTCCAACAAGCGTGGCGCCAAGAGTAGCGCCCATATTGGCAAGCGCTTCATGGAACATGCCTTTGTTGTGAGCAGGGCCTTGACGAACATCGCCAATGGCGGTATATAATCCGACTACATTTTGAGGGAAATTTTTCCGAGTGCTGTCTATCCAAACCAAAGGCCAGTAGTCACCTTTCGCATTAAAATCAAATACAGTGCTGTCAAATTGAAGCGCGAGTTTATTATAATCAATTATTTGAAAAGGTTGCGGCAGGTCGGGCATTTTATCGATGCGTTGCAAACTTTGTTGCGCTACAGGAACCGCTTCAGGCGAATGGCATGAAGCAAAAAGGAAACAGGCAAAAGCGATCAGGAGATTTTTTTTCATGATAATGTTTTTTGTCTCACAGATTAAACGATGTTATATTGCTGCCTTTTCTTAAATAAAAGAAACAGGAATCAGTAAGCAAATAAATACCGGAAATTCTGATTTTATTTTAATAATCAATTTTAATTTGTTCTAAATCACATCTTCAGCCACATCGCTCAATACTTTTACTCTTTCAGTTTCAACATCAGGATACAAAATTTTTCCACGTGCAATTATTTTTTTTGCAACGAATATCGAACACAACTGCAATAGGGCGATGATGATAATCGCATATCTCAGCGCAAATTCTGTTGACATAGCATAAGCCAATACAATGAACGTACCGGCGCCCAAAAACCTTCCAACATACAAACCGGCTTCATGATTTAAAATGTAAGCAAACTCGCCCCGGTTCTCGATTTTAGAAACAATATCGATCACTTTGAACTGAATGGGAAAATAAGCAAGATCAAGAAGAGGCTTTGCAACCAACAGCAAAAGCATAAACAATATGACTCCAAGCTGGTTGAATAATATTCCATTTATGATTGCTCCAACGGCGAATAAAATTAAACCTCCGGCAAATATTTTTAACCGGTCCTCAGGTTTGGATAATCTGCCCAGCACATACATTATAATTGCTGCAATAACAGCTCCGACTGATTGGGCAGTTCCTAATGCACCTTCCTTTCCTAATAGCAACATGATGAGCATGGCCGGGGCGGTAACCAAAAATCCCTGTGCCAGTCCTTTCAAAAGAGCCAGTGATAAAAGCCGGTACCAGAGCGGATGAAATTTGAAAAAAATATATTTTTTTTGAGCAGGGTTTTTAAATTTTCCGCGAAAGCAAACTATGGAAGCTAATATCGTGATTGCAAAAACAATTGCAGTAATCGTTACATAAGCCGAATGTATTTTGGAATCTGATCCTTTTGATTCGATGAACCATCCGATTGCGACCGGAATAACCACAGCGATAATCGTATAAAAAAATGTCTCCAGCCCATAATAATAATTCCTGTTTTTATCATTAGTCGTTGCCAAAGCCAACACATCACGGTTGGCCCAATAAAATCCAAAAGAAAGTCCCATCGTAATGCCGGCGATACCGATTCCAACCAGGTCAAGTGTTTTTAATGACATCATGATGATCATTGAAACCCCGCTCAGCATCATTCCGGCAGAATATAATTTGCGGATATTGAAATGCCGCAGCAGCCAGCCATTCAGCAGGAAGGTGAGCGGTATGCCGGTATAAATGGTTAACTGGTAAATTACTACTTTAGTGGGATCATTGGAATTGCGCATCACATAGGCTGCCACAAAAATATCAATCACTGGTAACACAAAAGCATAGACGAGATTGGTGAGTACGAGTATCCGAAAATTATGAGGCTGACTATTAAAATGATCCACCTCAATTTTAAGTTTTTTAAACATCATTGAATTTTAATAATGAAAAAATTTCTTTGATAGAAATATGTGCGCCGCAAACAAATTCATCAGAAGCCCCGTAATAAACAGTTATTGTATCGCCGTCTTTATTTACGACATGGCCGTTTGTAAATACCACGTTGCCAAAAAAACCGCTTACTTCATAGGGAGCCGAAGGAACCATAATTGTTTTTTCTGTGCGGGCAATTACTTTTGACGGATCATTCAAATCCATTAAAAAAGCGCCGAGGCAATATTGATGCTGCGAATTAGCTCCGTGATAAATTTCAAGCCATCCTTTTTCTGTTTTAATAGGAGCAGCGCCAGCGCCTACTCTTGCACTATCCCATGATTCATTTCTTGTTCTGATAATACACCGATGATTTCCCCAATGAACGCCATCCGGCGATTCAGCAAGCCATATATAATTCCCCCCGATATCCACACTGCTGGGCCGGTGAAGTGCGTAATACAGACCATTTATTTTTTCAGAAAAAATGGCGCAGTCTTTATTATGCGGCGGTAGCATCATTCCGTACGATTTGAAATTTTTCCAATCGGTGGTGGTCTTTAAGCCAACGCCTACGCCATTATCAGAAACCGCTGTGAAAGTGAGAAAATATTTACTTTCTAAAAAAGTAACGCGGCAATCTTCAATTCCGAATGTTTGCAAAATTCCCTCACCCATTATTGGCCTATAACCTCCCGGCTGATAAAAATGAATATCATTATCGCTGCAGAGGAGGCGGAGATGTGATAAAGTGGTTAAATAATCCACTCCTTTATAGTTGATCACCCTGGCATCAGTCGCTTTTAAATCAGGATCGTTTTTGTCAATTTCGATAATTTTAATTCCATTCTCGGCAGTAAGTATGGGAAATGAAATCGTATTATCCTTTTGGGCGGGCCGCTCTGCAACCCGCACTATAAGCCATGTTTTCCCTTCATATTGAAAAACGCCTGGATTCAGAAGGCATGAAATTTCCAACCCTTCCGTACTTGGCTTTAAATCCCCGGGAGACAAAAGAGGGTTTTGAGAAAATCGTTGTGCGATATCTTTCATTGAAATAATTTATTGGTAAAAAGAGATTACCAGGAGTGAGGAAGGTTCTCACATAAATAAAATAAAGGTTGCCAACCTTCGAAAGGTGGGCAACCTTTACTTTATTTTAATATCCCGGGTTTTGTGTAATACCACCACCTGATTTGTCTATTTCGCCCTGCGGAATCGGGTAGAGGTAATTCTTATCCTGGAAGTTTTTACCAAGTCCGGTTAAAAAGTCTTTAGCCAAACCCCAGCGTTTCAGGTCATTAAATCTCTGTGATTCAAATCCCAATTCTACTCTTCTTTCCTGTATCAGCCAGTTTTTTATCTGGTCTTTATTGGTAGAAGTTACATCCCTGTCGGGAAGCGTACCAGCAGGCGGTAAAACACCTGAAGCGTTGAGAGACGTTCTGGCCCGCTCTCTTATTTTATTAATGATGGCAATCGCCTGGGGATAAGCGCCTGTTTCATTTAATGCCTCAGCTTTCCAGAGCAGTACATCCGCCCAGCGGATGTAAATCTTATTGGAAGGCGCATCGTCATTTCCTTTGTTATTTCCGTTTAGTTCCCCTAAAATCTTATATACATTCTGACTGCCAACATCTACTGTCAGACCCAATCTTGGATCGTTAGGCTCAAACGCATTGATGAAGCTTGGAGAAGGCGCTACAAATCCCCAACCTAAAAGTGCACACAGGCCATTTCCCGTTCTTGGAGTTGTCAGAGATTGATGGTCATAAGTGAAGATCACTTCGTTTTCTGCAAATTCTTTTGCTACGCTAAAGTTGTCAAAATAATTGGCATCCAGGCTATAATATCCCAATGTTTCCATTGCATCAACGATACTAATAACATCTGCCCATTTTTGATTGTACAACGCTACTTTTGCCTGCATCGCCAATACAGCGCCTTTGGATACGCGCCATTTTTCTGTTGCGCTTGAATATTTTCCGTCAGGCAGCAAAGATTTGGCCTGGTCAAGATCTTCACTGATTTGTTTGTAAACATTTTCTTTCGTTTCTCTTTTCGCCACATTATAAGCATCAGCAAAGTTTTTTAAAGGTTCTGTAATTATAGGAACCCCTCCATATAAATTTACAAGGTCGAAATAATAGAAAGCTCTTAAAAAATAAACCTGGCCCAGCAAATACTTTGCAGTGGCATCATCAATCGAAAGACTGGTGAGCAGTTCCTGGTTGGTCAAATAGCTGATGGCTAAATTGGTTCTTGCCACACCCGCATAATCATAACTCCACTGGCCTTTGATACCAGCATTGGAAGAAGTAAAACTAAAATCAGAAAACTGGTCCATCCAGGCCTGGTCGCCATCCGGGTTCCATTTTTTGAGCATGTCACCGGAAGCAATATCCTGCAAAATAAAATCATTGCGAAGTACCGTACCATCGTCCCATCCCCATTCGCCGATAATATTTAATGTGCTGGAAAGTAACTGGTAAGAATTGGTTACCGAATAAAGCACCGATTCATGGGTAGGAGGTACCCCTTCTGTGATAATCCCTATCGGTGTTTTGTGAAGTTCTTTTTGACAACCGGCGCTGAAAAGGATTATGCATCCCGCCAGTATTTTATAAATTGATTTCATATTTTTAATTTTTTAGCGGTGAATTATAACTTGACATTTATACCAAATAAAACTGCAATTGATTGCGGATAAGTACCCTGGTCAAACATATTGTAGGCTTCGGGATCCAAACCGGTATAATTGGTAATAGTGAAAAGGTTTTGTGCAGACACGTACAAGCGGGTATTTTGAAGAACAGAATTCTTCCCAAAACCTCTTAACGTATATCCAATCTCCACATTTTTAAGCCTCATGTAAGAAGCGTCTTCTACAAAAATGCTGGATACTTTACTGCTGCCATTATCATTAAAAGTAGAACGTGGAATGGAATTGCTGGTTCCGTCGCCATGCCATGCTTTTAGCGTATTTACAGAATGATTGAATGGGCGGGTATCATAATCAATGATCTTTTTCAGATCGTTGTATTTTTCTACGCCGCTTACTCCCTGTATGAATACAGAAATATCAAAACCCATATAGCTGCCGGATAAATTGGCACCATAAGTGAGCCGTGGATTGGGGTTTCCAATGTAAGTACGGTCATTGTCATTGATGATTCCATCGTGGTTCAAATCGGCGAATTTGATATCGCCGGGCTTTACATCAGGATGAGGTGCACCGGTTAAATAATCATCAATCTCTTTTTGATTCTGATAAATACCGGTCATTTTAAATCCATAAAAAGAATTTAAAGGATGGCCAGGCGCTGTCTTTGAAACATTTCCATAAATGCTTGGCAGATTAGGATCTAATTTATCAACCATATTGGTAACGGTGGCAACATTCGCATTTACATCGTATTTAAAAGCACGGCCATGATTTCTGTATCCTGCTGTCAATTCAAAACCGGTATTACTTACCTGGCCTGCGTTTACCATTGTTGGCTGCACATCGCCCACCACACTTGGCAGGCTCAATGGTAATAAAAGATCAGAAGTGGTTTTCTTGAAATAATCTACGGAAAGTGAAAATTTGTTATTGAGCATACTAATATCCAAACCGATATTATTTTGATTGGTGGTTTCCCATTTCAGATTCGGGTTGCCATATCGCAATAAAGTTCCTAACGGATCATAAATAGCCAGGGAATTGTAATTGCTCAGGCCTGATTGGTTACCTAATTTCCCGGTGCTGGCTCTCAATTTTAAATCAGAAATCCAACTGACATCCTGCATGAATTTCTCCTGTGAAATTCTCCAGCCTACAGAAAAGGAAGGGAAAAACGCCTGCTGTTTATTTTCGGCAAACTGGCTGGAAGCATCTTCCCTCAGACTGGCAGTGGCCAGAAAACGATTTTGATAATTATAATCTACTGAACCAAAAATGGAAAATAAAGCCCATTGTGATGCACCGCCACCATTCCATAAATCGAGCGGATAAGCGCCAAAGTCTATGTATTGAAAGGCTGAATTGGTATTACTATACCTTGATCTTGAGGCTCCAATGGAAGACGAATAATTGGAAATGAATTCGCTGCCCAACAATACATTAAAAGAATGATCCTGGATTCTTTTTTTATAATTCAGGGTATTGGTCCAGGTAACCGTAGTTTCCTGTCCGCGGTCTTCTGAAAGATTGGTCGGGCGGTTTTGCCTGCCCTGGCCTTTGTCTACATCGGCCCCGCCACCATCGTCATCACCAAAATTTTTATTGAAAGCTTTGTTATGAGTCATATTTAAATCTATGCCTACATTGGTTCTCAGCCTTAATTCTTTATCTTTCAGGAACGCATATTCAGCATACACACTTCCGAATGTTTTAAAATTATTGCGTTTGTCATTTGTAAAATAAGCCAGAGCCAACGGGTTGGAACTAAACTCATATTTATTCGCACTGCCATTCCAGCTACCTCCGTTTGCCGCTACGTTTTGAGAATAAAAAGGCAAATCAGTATAAGGGTCATCAGCGCTGTAGGTTGGGTCTGTCTTGTCTTTGTAAACAGGTATTACCGGGGGCCGGATAAAAGCATGGCGGATAATTCCCGGAGCGTCACCACTTGAAGAAAGCTTATCCTGCAAAGTGTTTGAAATCTGGAGGTTGGTTCCTACCGTGAAACGGTCTGTAACATTTGCATTGATATTGGTTCTGAAGCTAAGTCGTTGATACTGGTCATTATTATAAATCACAATTCCATTTTGCGCATAATAACCGCCTGAGATCAAATATTGCACTTTGTCGGAACCACCACTTGCAGATACTTCCAGGTTTTGTGATTTCCCTGTTACAAACAATTCTTTCAGCCAGTCAGTATTTGCCAGGTCGGTTCTTGATTTATCAGCAGTATAAGGATTGGTACCGCTGTATCCGGAATTGTTCCAGCTTTCTTCCATCTTGTCCATATACTGTGTAGCGTTGAGCATTTTGGGAAGATTGGCTACTTTTTGAATGCCTGTATAATAACTCACATCAATGGTAGATTTTCCTTTCCTTCCGCTTTTAGTAGTAATCACAATCACACCACCGGAGGCTCTGGCCCCGTAAATTGCCGCGGCTGAAGCATCTTTCAAAACAGTCATAGACTGAATATCTGCAGGGTTGATGAAAGATATATCAGTCGTTGGCAATCCATCGACAATAAACAACGGATCGCTGCTACTGCCTATGGTTCCAACGCCGCGAATGGTGATATTAATACCATCTCCGGGAGCACCGGTGCTTTGTGTAACAGTAACGCCGGCAACCTGCCCCTGGAGTAATTGGGCTACATCCGGCACCCGTCTTTCTGCGAGGTCATTCATATTTACAGAACTGATAGCACCCGTAAATGAAGACTTTTGTTGGCTTGTATAACCCACCACTACCACATCAGATAAAGTACTTGTCGCAGTTGCCAGGGATATTTCAAAATTTGTTTTTCCGGAAACAGAAACTTCCTGCGTAGTATATCCGACATGGGATACAGTCAGGATCGCAGATGCAGGAACCGTAAGTGTAAAATTACCATTAGCATCTGTAATGGTAGCATGTGTAGTATTTTTTACTGCAACAGTTACATCAGGCAAAGGCTCACCGGATACGGTAAGCACCTGGCCGGATATCTTTTTTTCAGCAGTTGGAGCCTGCGCGGATGTAGTAAAATGCGCCATTGCAATCAGCACAAAGCAAAGTGCCAGGTTCAATCGCCGGCAAAAATACTTTGGAAGCAACTTCATGTTATTTAAAAGATTTTTTTTCATACTGGCATAGTTTTAATATTTAAAAATTAAATTTTGTTTTATAAGAAGAAATTAAGAACCTGAAGAATTTATTCTTTTACTGTTGATGTTTCTTTTTCTCATTTTTTACTTTTGAAATCGAATGATGAATGTTCTATTTTTTATAATCCGGGTCCATTTCCGGGGTTCGCAGGCCGGCCACCTCATTAGCCATCAGTATAAAAATATTCCAGCACAATCCTCTTGTTGATGGCCACCAGCTATCGGTTGTTGTCCATTTTGTTGGGATGAATTCTTTACTGAATGGCCATTTTGGATTCAGGTAAATTTCAGCCCAAAGCCTGTTTTCCATCAGGGGTTTGGCTTTTTTCCATCCATGTTTCAAACCCACCACATAAGCACAATATTCGCCACGGAGCCAACTGCCGCCGTTATAATAAAAGCCGTCATTTTTTCCATCTGAATAATTTGCTTTTCCAAATTCTCCAAAAGGCTGGTAATCTTTGCTGAGATAGGCATATCCTTTTTTATCTTTTGTAAGCTGTATCAATATGGGCGCTGTGGTTCCATATTCCGGGTGTGGTGAATTGGGAACCTTATTTAAAACCGGTATTTGATCCAGGTGATTAATGACCATTTCATCTGTAAGGATTGGCCGATTAAACAACCACAGCGAATAAAATTCAGGCTCAAGATCTGTCAGTGAAATAAGATCAGGGTAATTTTTATCATACAAAAGATGTTTTCTTTTTTTATCATAAAAATTGCGGTATCCCTGTTCTGCTTTTTCTATATGCGATTCTGAAATATCAAATCCCAATTCCTTAATCGTTCTCAAAGCAATTGCCAGCATTCCCTGGTTTACGGCAAGCCGGTCGGTTTTGGGATTAAAATCAATAATATCAATCTGGCAAAGTGGAAAATGAGAGCGGCAAATACCATCTCCGGTTGAATCAAATTCATTCAAAACATAATCCACTGCTTTTTTAATTTTTTCCTGTGGAAGGGTAACTCCAAAACGGCGTTTATTCAGCAATGCCCACATCAGCCATTCTATGGTGGCTTCATTATCTTTTGCTTCCACAGATCCCATCAAAGGAGTAATGATGGTTCCTATACCACCTTTTGCAGTTTGCGTTTTGCCCCATTGGTTCCACAGAGAAAGATTCAATTCTTTGTTGTAGGTAGAAACGGTAGAAAAGAAACAATCGCGGTTATACATGTCCGGCGCATAATTCATGTTGGGCACATTTAGAGGAGTAAAATCTTTGGTATCGGTAATCCAGGTGAGCATATTAAAATTGGCATAAAGCATTTTCTCTATCAATGATCCTTTGAAACCTTTTGCTTCTGCCAAACGCGATTGAGAAGAGATCATGAATTGCTGATGCGACTTCCAGGGCTCAATAAAAATGTAAGTTGTTTTTTTGACCTTCTCTCCGAGAGGAAGGATATTATACGGCTCAAGCTGTGGGTCGTGTTGTACAATTTGTAAATCTTTTATCTGAAGGTTGGATTCTTTCCCGGATTGCGTGCCGATGAACATAGTGACCGAATCATTTTCAATATAAGGCACTAAAACACTTCCTTTAAAAAGTGTCCATTCGTTTTCATCCACCGGGAAATTATCAATGTACTTTATTCCGTCTTCCAATTCAACAGTTTTTTTGCCGTTCTTAACCCTGAAAAGTTTTAAGGCCAGCGGAGAATTTCCTTTGGCCCAAAAAGAAATGGTATAAACATGCTGATCGGTAAATGGCGTAATGAAATTAATGCCTGCACGGTTTCCTTCATTTCCTTTTATTGAAATAATATTCCTGTTTTTTGTAACTGATGCATTTTCAGCATCAAATGAGGAAGGCAGTGGTAATATCCTTTCTGTACCCGCATCCAGGTTATACAATTCACCAAAAGTTTGCCGGATGTAATTATTATTGTTATCTCTTTCAGATGAATTGGCAATGGAATATAATTCCGGATCAGGGAGCCTTCGCCAACCGACGAAACCGCCGCCACGGCCGCTAAAACGGCGGCGTGTATTTCTGGTGTATTGATTTTTATATCCGGCGTCCATCAGAAACCCCACTACATTATTATCCGTTGTAATAAAACCTGCTGAAGGAAACATTTCATGCACCATACCACCGGGAAAGCTGTCGTGTTCAAATGTTACATATCGCAATGGCTTTTCAGCAGGCCGTGAAGTTTCTTTTAATATATAATACATTCCGGGCATGGAAGGCTGGAACAACTCTACTGTCTTTTTAATTACATTCGGATTTACTACCTCGTAATTTACAGTCACCAATAAATTAGCGTCAAATTCTTTGATGTAAGATTCTCTTTTTAAAGTAATATGGTTTTCATCGCCTGTCCAGGATTCACCCGTCCAATCTTTCAAATTGGCTTCGGCACTTAGATCGAGATTAAAAAGGGAAAGGGAAAATTCTTCTGAATCGGTAACGGTCAATTGGTTACCATTATATATATCAACCCTGAAACCATGTTGTGCATCGCCGGCAATTTTTAGCGAAACCGGCTGACATAGAACTGAGGAAGCATTTATCAACAATGCGCAAAGAAAAAAGAAAAGCAGCCTTGTGCGAAATGATAACATAATTAATGCGGCAATTGAAAGCTAAAACTACTTTTAATAAATGCCGAACCTGTACACTATGGTAACATTTCTCTGTACTATAGTTTCATTTTTACTGAAAATCACTGGTTTTCCGGAGTAAAACGATAAATAGAAGAGATTTTATTTTAAGAAAAAGCAAGAGGTAAAAAAATCCTGAAGTCATTCGGGTTTAAAAATATAAGAGAGCATTTCTATAAGATCATTCCGTTCTGATGTTGGGATGATTCCTATCTTTTTCTTCAGTCTTTCCTTGTCAAAGCACTTAAGCTGATCAAGTGCGATCTGGCCGCCATTACCGCTAAAATCCGTATCTATACGGGAAGGATAATTTCTGATGGTACTGGTAAGCGGTGCGACAATTACGGTTGCATATAAGTCATTAATAATATTATTGGAAACCACCACCGCAGGCCGGGATTTTTTTATTTCTGAACCAATAGCCGGATCAAACTCGACAATCCATACTTCAAATTGTTTAATGGGTTTTATCATGTCCATTCATTTTCTTCTGCTTCAGATAATTTGTTTCCCCAAACACTTTTTTCCGGTTTTTGCCCTTCCTTTATGGCTACTTTTATCTGTTTTCTCCAGGTTCGCAGGTCTCTGTTGATTGGCCTTCTTCCTTTTACAGGAGAAATTATAATTGCATTTTTCCGTGCTTCAATAGTTATCTCAGAAGAATTATCAATGCCGGCTTCATTAAGAAGTTTTTTATTTAGTATGACCCCAAATGAGTTTCCGATTTTTTTTAGATTCGTCTGCATACAGATGTTTTAACGAAAATAAATAATGTAATAACATTTTCCAAATGTTTTGTTTCTCAATAAGCGAACAGTAAACTAATAAATATTTGTGATTTGTATTTTACATTTATCCCCTCACTGCATTTTGCTCCCTGTATTCATTTGGGGCGCAATTGTATCTTTTTTTAAACTCGCGGAAGAAATAAGATTGATTGTTAAACCCTGTACGATAAAATATTTCTGTAACAGTAAGTTTCGTGGTCATTAAAAACTGAGCGGCGCTTTTCAGACGGATATGTTTGATAAATTCTCCGGGCGTCATGGAAGTAAGCGTTTTTAATTTGCGATACAATTGCATTTTACTCATGCAAAATTCCTTTTCAAGAAAGGCCGCATTCAATTCCACATCTTCCAGGTTTTGCTCAATAGCTTTTACCAATTTCATTAAAAAACTTTTATCGTTTTCGGGCATTTCCGTTTCACTGAGCAATTCCGACGATGAATTGCTTTTAAAAATTTCGTGTAGTTTTTCACGATATTCCAATAATTTCCGGATCCTGACTTTCAGATGCGTGATATTAAATGGTTTGGGAATGTATGCATCTGCTCCCGCTTCATAACCTTCAATAATATGCTGATCTTCACTTCCTCTTGCCGTCAATAGTATAAAAGGTATCTGGCAGGTGGGTAATTCATTTTTTATTTTATTACAAAGTTCGAGACCATTCATTCTTGGCATCATAACATCGCATATGATCAGATCAGGCAATATTTTGTCAATGAATTCCAACGCCTGGATTCCATCTTCCGATTCATAAACAATGTAATCCTCTTTTAAGATATCTTTTAATAAAAACCTTATCTGCGGTTCATCTTCTATAACCAGTACCTTTTTCTTTTGATCATGTAAAAGGTCTTCAAGAATAGCATCCTGATTATTTTCTTTTACTGATACAGGATACATGTTTTCATCGTAAGTGGTAATGGTTTTAAATAAATAAGATGGCTGAACATTATTGGGCATTTCTCCGTTTGTCTCATCTTTAGGGAGTGGAAGAAATACTTTAAAAGCAAGCCATCCATTTTCGCTGGTAGTAATTATTTGTCCATCAAGCATTTGAACCAACTGTTGTGTAAAAGCAAGTCCGATGCCTGTTCCGAATTTATCCGCCTTTTCATTATTTTTCGAAACAACATAAAATTTGTCAAACAACCGGCTTGTTTGTTCAGAAGATAGTTCATTACCCGAGTTAGATACGGTGATCTCAAGTTGTTGTTTCCCTTCATTTTCATTTGCCGAAAAAATCACCTGCTCATTTTTTCCTGAATATTTAAATGCGTTGGACAAAAGATTATAAACTATTTTTTCAAGTTTGTCTTTGTCAATCATTCCGGTAATTCCTGAATTTATATCAAGTTCATAATGAATTGTGTTTTGCTCACTTAAAGTAATAAACGGTTCTGCGAGATTATTTAATAGCTCCGAAATATCAGCATGCTCATACTGATTTTCAAAAAAGCCTGCTTCTACTTTTCGAAATTCCAATAACTGATGTACCAGGTAAGTAAGCTTGGACGCCTGCTGATGAATTAAGGATAAAAAATACGGCTTTTCTTTATTGTTGCTATTTAGTGGGTTATCCAAAAATCTTTCGGTAGCGCCCATGATGAGTGTGAGAGGCGTTTGTAATTCATGCGCAATGTTTGTGAAAAAACCAATCCGGTTCTGATGGATTTCATCTTCTTTTTTTCGCAATAAATGTTCTACTTCTAACTGGTGTTTTATTTTAAGTTTATTTTTCCGGTACCGGTAAATCAGATAAACGATGGTCGACAATAGTAAAGCATATACCAGAAAAGCGAATGGAGTAAGCCAGAAATATTGTTTTACTTCAATTTTGAGTAAGGAAATTTCTTTCGTCCAAATTCCTTCACCATTGCTCCATTTAATTTTCAGATTATAATTGCCTGGTAAAATATTGCTGTAGATGATTTTTCCTGAAGTTCCGGCATAATGCCATGTTTTATCATAACCTTCCAGAAAATAACTGTATTCACATTTATCTGCGTTTAAAAAACTGAGTGCCTTTATATTCAGTTCAAAAAAATTATCTTTTCTGCCTGTAAAAAAATTAAGTGGATTTCCAGTAACCGGATTTAATAGAATAAATCCATTTTCTTCAGTTGTTTTGCCTCCGATCAAAATATCCGAAATACACAGATTTGGAAGCCAGTCGGTCTTGTGAATATTTTGTGGTAAAAAATTATTAAACCCATACGTGCCTCCGAAAAATAAATTGTCAAGGTGGTCTTTCCAAACTGCTCCATCGCAGAATTCATTACTTTGCAATCCATCTGATTGCTGGTAATATGAAACTTTCAAATCAGACGGATTTACTTTTGCCAGTCCTTTATTGGTGCTCACCCAAATCTGGCCCGACCTGTCTTCTTCAATGGCATGAACGGTGTTATTCGGCAATCCGTTGGCTGTTGTTAATTTTTGAAACACAGGCTCCCCCTTTATTGCGTCACTATTGTTGATCAGGTTAAGGCCATAACTGGTACCCACCCATATCCTGTCATGAGAATCTTTAAAAACCGTCAGCACATCATTATTAGATAAACTACCTTCATAAGTGAAGGCTTTAAAATTTTTAAATTTGCCGGTTTTTTTGTTTAATAAACTCAAACCTCCATACCTGCATCCAATCCAAAGCTGATTGTCATCGCCATTTGCAAGAGAATAAATGATATCATTGGCAGGACCGGTATCACTATTATTAAAACTATATTTTTCTAAAAAAGCGACATAAAGATTTCCATTTTGGTCCTCGTCAAATTTTAAATGGATTAATCCAAAACCACTGGTTCCGAGCCACAGTGAATTATCGGTATCCTGCAGAATGGCATAAACAGAACCAAATTCCGGCCACGCATCGTGCCCCTTTATGCCCGACCATTTATAGAATTTTTTCTTTTTCAAATCGTACACACCAATACCTTTTCCATCGGTACCAATATAGATGAGTCCGTGATTTCCTTTTTTTAGCGCGTAAACGGAATTATTATCGAGTTGGCCGGGCGCCAGGAAATAAAGCTTCTTTGAAGAAGCATCATCCATTCCCCAAAAATTGGGATACATGATAATTCCACTGCCTTTTGTACCTACCCATAAATTTCCATTCTCTTCACAAAAAGCCCTGACAGATTTATTGTAAGGTATTCCATTTTCAGAAGTGGTTACCGTTCCAAAAGATTTTGTTTTTGGATACATTTTTAAGATGCCGTTGCCATCAGTGCCGTACCACAAAATATCTTCGGTTCCCAATGACCAGGAAGTAATTTTTATATCGGGCATTTGCTTTGTTTCCGCGGCAAGAAAATCTGAGGGCTTAAAGTCATTATCAAAAACGCCATAGCCTTTGGAAGCCCAGCCCAATAAATAATGATCGCGATAAAAGATCATGGAGCCCAGGCTGTGGGGCATTTGAAGGAGCAATCTGGAAGAAAATGTTTCCGGGTTCACAGCATAAAGCTTGTCATCTGAAGTAGCATAAAACATTTCATTACGGATAAGAAAGAAATTAGCAATGCCTTTTTTCTCCCGTAGGGAATAATATAACTGAAAATTATTTCTTTCATTCCTATATATGTCCAACTGTCCATTGCTATTCAGCAACAGTAAATGGCTTTCGTTATCAAACCCAATTTTTGTTATTTTAAAATTTTGTTTGGGAAGTTGGCAAATCTTGAAAGAATCAGCATTTTTATCATAACGGCTAAGCCCGTTTTTTTGGCTCAGGCAATAAACATCCCCGGAATTGTTTATGGCAATTGCATATTCCTGTTCACTTATTTTTCCCTGCTGGTCTTGCTTATAAAAATAGTTGTAGAATTTTCCCGTGCGTTTTTCATACCTCGATATACCTTCAATGGTGCTGATCCAGATGTTGCCATTCTTGTCTTCGGTAATATTTTGAATCACATTGCTTCCGATGCTTTTAAAATCATTTTCCTTGCTATAATTAAATACGTGGAAGGTGGAACCATCATACATATTCAATCCATCCCAGGTAGCTATCCAAAGCAAATTGCCGCTATCGGTATAAAGCTTGTTGATGGAACTGTTGGAAAGACCATTGCGGTTATCAAAATGCTGAATATAAAAAGGCGCAGACTGCTGTGCATTTGCATTAAGGTAAAAGAAAAACAAAGAAGGGAGCGTATAAAAAAATTGCAGGATCCGTCTCATTTCATAAATATTTGATGAACATCAAACAAGAATTTCAGCAAAAGCGATGTAACCGTTATCTACCTTTAAAAATAAGGGATTTTAAATTAAGATACGAATGGATTTTTAGTGGAAAAGTGATAGTCAAACATTGCAATTCTCACGAATAGATAAATACGCTGACAGTGAAAGAATAATTAAGCGTATTTCTTATTTGGTGTTAAATGCAAGGTATGGAAAGTAGCTCCTTGTCTTTCCATACCTTGTGTTGTATCAGAGCATTTGAGCTTAGACAAACAACTATTTTTCATTTATTTTTCTATTCCGGAGTTTGATCAAAAGCTCCTTCGGGCGCTGTTGGCATATCTTCCACGTCAACCGGCTTTTCGTAATCAATGCCCTGCCTTTTTAATACTCCTTTTACAAAGATGGCGAAGAAAGTGATATAGGCATAGCATAAAAGAGGTATCCAGTAGGATTCGTGGATTCCTGCACCGGGAACATCGCTCCTGGAATCAAGAAAATCAGCAAGCTTTCCCTGTATTGGAGGAATAACGCCACCTCCAAGAATCATCATGATTAAAAAAGCTGAGCCCTGCGTTGTGTATTTTCCCAAGCCTGCAACAGATAATGTAAAAATGGCCGGCCACATTATCGAACAAAATAATCCACCGCTGATAAAAGCATAGATGGCGATTTTGCCGGTGGTGGCCAGTCCAACCGCCATGGCTATCACGCCGAGGAATCCAAAAATCATCAGCATTCGGGCGGGTTTGTCTTTGCTTACATAAAAAGCACCCACCTGTATTAACACACAAACGATATAATAATACAATATTTGCACCGCATATCCGGAGGCCGCGTTAACCAATAACACAATTACAAACGCAACCATCGGAACAATAAAAGTTAGCCATTTTTTGGCAGATTCCGAAAGCTCAAATGCAGATATAGAGCCCACCCAGCGCCCAATCATCAAGCTACCCCAATACATGGAAATATAAAGCGCAGCCTGCGAAGAAGGTATGCTTCCAAATTCGGGCTTGCTTAGTAAATCGCTCAAATTACTTACAATGGTTACTTCAGTGCCTACATACAAAAACAGGGCTAGCATTCCCAGAATCAATTGAGGATATTGCATGGCGCCCCAACCGCTGGGCTTTTTCTGGGCACTTACGTAAGAAATTAATAAGCTAAGAACCACCACAGCTAATGCGCCAAACAGCCATTTTACCCGGTAAGTTTCCATTGCTATTTTGTCGGTTTCTGAAGCGTTTGTCAGATCCACTTTATAGCTGCTGAATACCGGCACAAACATGATGATCAAAAGTCCTGTCATTATCAGCAAAGAATATAAAGCCTTATTGGCTTTTTCTGTTTTTTCTGTGGAAATACCGTGAGGCACTTTTTTCGAAAACTGGAAAAGCAAAGCTGCCGCAATAAAAAGTACGCCTACACAACTGTATAATATAATTACTTTACTAAGGCTAAGGCCTGCAATCTGTTGATCGGTAATAGCTGCGGTGGTGCCAAACAAAGCAAAGGCTACCACCAAAGGGCCGATCATCGTTCCAAAAGAATTTACGCCGCCGCCAAGATTTACGCGGCTGTTTCCGGTGGACGGGTCTCCCAGTTCAATGGCAAAAGGTTGCGCGGCTGTTTGCTGCAGGGAAAATCCGAGCGCCACAATAAATAATCCGGCAAGCATCCCAACAAAAGCATCCGCATTTACAGCGATTATCATGGCGATAGCGCCGATAGCAGAAAATACTAATCCATATACGATGCTTTTTTTATAACCCCATTTGGCCACCAAATCTTTACCCCCAAAAGAGCCATAAGCGAAAAGGGCAAGCGCTCCGATATAATAAGCAAGATAAAATGCAAAGTCAATCAACTGGCTTTGAAACTGATCAAGGTTAAAATAATGTTTGCAAAAAGGAATAAAAACACTGTTGCCGGCGGCAATAAATCCCCAGAAAAAAAAGACCACAACAAGAGTGCTTAAAGCCCCGTAATTAGTAGGTTGCAGTTTTCCTCCGGAAGCTTTTACAGGCCTCGACAAATTCATTGAAGGAGTCGCCATTGAAATTTTAGTTTATTAAAAATTAGGATTGAAAATAGAAATTTTTTTCAAAGTAAGGCCTTTTATTATATTTTTTAAAAAGAAAAATCATGCTTAATTTGAAGCGCTAATTAATCAGTATGGAAATAATTCACGTGAGCGCAGAATGTTATCCCGTAGCCAAGGCCGGTGGCCTTGGAGATGTAGTGGGCGCCTTGCCGAAGTACCAGAATAAGCTTGGACATATTGCCAAAGTAGTGATGCCGATGTATCGAACCAAATTTTTGTATGGCCATTCTTTTGACGTAGTCCACAAAGGCGCGTTCGGAATGTCACATTATTGGTTTGAGTATACTATTATAAAAGAAAGTTCAAATGTGCTCGGGTTTGATTTGTACCTCGTGGATATCAATAACCTCCTAGATCGTGAAAAGGTGTATGGTTATGATGACGATATTGAACGGTTTGTAGCCTTCCAGATTGCGGTAGTGGATTGGCTTAGTAAATGGCAGCATCATCCGGACATTGTGCATGTTCATGATCACCAGGCGGGGCTTGTGCCTTTTATGATGCAGAATTGCTACGCCTACAGGCAGCAGCTCGCTTCCATAAAAACAATTCTTACCATTCACAACGCCCAATACCAGGGTTGGATGGACTGGGGCAAATCGTGGTACATTCCTGACTGGGATAATTACAAATGGGGAATGCTCGAATGGGACCACACCATTAATGCATTGGCCTGTGGCATTAAATGTGCTTCAAAAGTAAATACAGTCAGTCATGGTTACCTGGAAGAACTGCGCTATAATGCCAATGGGCTGGAAAGCCTGTTTAATTATGAAAGAGGAAAATGTTTTGGTATTCTTAATGGGATAGATAATGAAGTGTGGAACCCGCAGACTGATCATTATCTGGATGTGAAGTATGGTACACATGACTTTAAAGAAGGCAAAAGCAAAAACAAGAAAGATTTGTGCATGAAATTTAATCTTGATGAAGATAAACCGCTTATTATTTTTATCGGCAGGCTTGTTGGTGAAAAGGCAGCAGACCTATTGCCCGGTGTGATTGGTGATTCAATTCGTTATATGGAAGGCAGAATGAATTTTCTTGTGTTGGGAAGCGGCGAATGGTATATTGAAGATCAGTTAAGCAAAATGCATAACCATTTGTTTGGGTATTTTAACTCTCAAATCGGGTATAATGAATTGCTCAGCCACAGGATGTATGCAGGAGCCGATTTCTTACTGATGCCAAGCAGGGTAGAGCCCTGTGGACTGAACCAGATGTATTCGTTGCGATATGGAACTGTTCCTATCGTAAGGCGCACGGGAGGCTTGCGCGATACGGTTAAAGATTTTGGAGAAGATGGAGGATTTGGAATTTGTTTTGATACAGCTTCGGTGGGCGACATCTGCAACGCCATTCACCGCTCGCTTGAATTATATGATGATCAGAAAAAGATGAACAGCGTTATTAAACATATTATGGAGATTGATCACAGTTGGGAAAAGAGCGCAGGGATTTATATTAACCTCTATAATTCTTAAGCGAAAACCTGTTCATTTCAAAATAAAAAGATGAGTTACGAAGGATGTTGGCATGCTTCATCCAAATATATTCATGAAGTAAAAAAAGAATCTTTTTATTTTTTTCTGATAAATAAAAATCTTCTTTTAATTTTAAAACCATAAAACCATGCAGACAAATATGTGGATCAGCAAATCTCTCATAGCAGTAATTCTTGGCGGAGGAGCCGGTAGCCGTTTGTATCCCCTTACACGAAGCAGAAGCAAGCCTGCGGTTCCCATAGCTGGTAAATACCGGTTGGTAGATATTCCAATTTCCAACTGCATTAATTCCAATATCAACCGGATTTTTGTGTTGACGCAATACAATTCAGCTTCCTTAAATAAGCACATCAAAAACACGTACCAATTCAGCAATTTCAGTAGCGGTTTTGTTGACATCCTGGCGGCTGAACAAACTCCTGAAAGTTCTGAATGGTTCCAGGGAACAGCAGATGCGGTAAGGCAATCCTTAAAATATTTGGTAACCAAAGAATGTGATCATGTATTGATTTTGTCGGGCGACCAATTATACCAGATGGATTTTGGAACGATGTTCAGGACTCACGCAAAAGAAGGTGCAGACATTACGATTGCTACTATTCCGGTTACTGAAAAAGAAGCGACAGAATTTGGGATCCTTAAAGCAGATGAAGAAAACAAGATTACTTCTTTTATTGAGAAGCCTGCTTTAAATCTTTTGCCGGACTGGATTAGTGAAACCAGTGAAGAAATGCAGCGCGAGGGCAAACATTATCTTGCCTCCATGGGTATTTATCTTTTTAAAAGAGAAGTATTAATCGACCTTCTAAATAACCAGAAAAAAAATGCTACTGATTTTGGAAAAGAAATTATTCCTTTTGCCATCCAGGGGCATAATGTGTGCAGTTATCAATACAGCGGGTATTGGACTGACATCGGAAATATCGGATCATTTTTTGAAGCCAACCTGGCGTTAACTGATGAACTTCCTCCTTTCAATTTATTTCACAATGAGCAGCGGGTATACACAAGACCAAGAATGCTGCCGCCCGCCAAATTTAGTGGCACTTCCATGCTGAACAGTATTGTTTCAGATGGATGCATTGTTCATGCTGAGCGCCTGGAGCATTCGGTCGTGGGCATCAGAACAAGGATCGGCTATGGTACCAAAATATATAACACCTATCTTATGGGAAGTGATTATTACGAAACGATTGAAGATATGGGCCTTGATGAAGAACAAGGTGTTCCAAAACTTGGCGTGGGCGACAACTCTTATATCAATAACGCAATTATTGATAAAAATGCACGAATAGGAAATAATGTACGAATCAATGGAGGTTCACATTTGCAGAATACCGATCACGAACTGTACACCGTTAAAGATGGCATTGTTGTAGTGAAAAAAGAATCTGTGATTCCCGACGGATATGTGATAGAGTAGGGAATCAGGCGCAAATAGCTTACTGTAAAGTGGAAGGATAAGAAATGGCAGAATAAAATCTTTTTCTTATTCTTCCATTTTTATTTAAGTGCTTACAGAATCTCAGGCATTTCGGTAATAAAATAAAAATCTGGCTTTTTTGTGCCTTTTCTGAAAGCAAAGTGTGCTATTGCTATAAATTTTTCCAATGTAAAATCTAATGATTCATTTTTGCTGTATTTTTATCAACGTGTATTTTTTACATAACATTTATAGAAAAAACGGATTGCTATGTCTTCTACCCATCCTTTACCCAAACATAGGCTTACGTTTGGACAGATTATTAATATGAGCTTTGGCTTTTTCGGGATCCAGTTTGGATTTGCTTTGCAAAACGCTAATGTTTCCCGCATTTTTCAAACGCTGGGAGCCGAGGTTGACAAGATTGGATTTCTTTGGGTTGCCGCGCCACTAACGGGTTTGCTGGTGCAGCCCATCATTGGGTATTTAAGCGACAGAACGTGGCATCACAGGTGGGGGAGAAGAAGGCCTTTCTTTTTTATCGGCGCTGTGCTTGCTTCCATTGCACTTTTTTTAATGCCGCAATCGACGATGCTGTGGATGGCAGCGGTTTTACTTTGGGTGCTGGATGCGTCTATCAATATTTCCATGGAACCTTTTCGTGCATTTGTTGGCGATAAATTAATTTCGGCACAGCGCACCACCGGTTTTGCTACGCAAACTTTTTTTATCGGCCTTGGCGCTGTCATCGCCTCCTTACTTCCCTATATTTTTACAAATGTTTTTAACATCAGCAACGTTGCTCCGGAAGGTCAAATAGGTGATTCGGTAAAATATTCTTTTTATATCGGCGCAATCGTTTTCTTTCTTTCGGTATTGTGGACGGTTATTTCTTCCGATGAACTTCCCCCTGAAAATATTGAGGAATGGAAGCTTGAAAACTCACAATCTAAAGGCATGTATGCTGCCATTGGTGAAATCACCAAAGGAATTTTTTCAATGCCCAAAACGATGGGCCAGCTTGCCGTGGTGCAGTTTTTTACATGGGTGGGATTTTATTGCATGTGGCTTTATACCACAGCGTCCATTGCCCAAAACGCTTATGGCACTGTTGATACCACTTCAAAAGCTTTCCAGGATGCAGGCGATTGGGTAGGAGTGATGTTTACGGTGTATAATGGTATTTCCGCAATTGCAGCCTTTCTGCTCCCGATGCTTGCAAAAAGAATTCAGAGAAAATATACCCACATGATCTGCCTCATCATTGGAGGCATCGGGCTGGTGTCCCTTGTTTTTATCAAATCTCCACAAATGCTTTTAGTACCGATGGTAGCGATTGGACTTGCCTGGGCATCTACGCTCACAATGCCTTACGCCATCCTGGCCGGCGCTTTACCGCCTGCGAAGATGGGTTTTTACATGGGGGTGTTTAATTTTTTTATCGTAATTCCGCAATTGGTTGCCTCATTTGTAATGGGATTTTTGATAAGAGATGTTTTTCACGATCAGGCAATTTACGCGTTGGTAATTGGTGGGATTTGTATGGCTGTCGGCGGAATTATGAATTTCATTGTAGTAGACAAAGACGAAACCGTCAAGAAAATAATTCCAATGGAAACGGTAACTTAAAAAGTCTTGAAATGAGAAAACGCCTGTTATTTATTATCGTTACTTTCTGCATTTCGGCTGCAGCGTTTGCACAAAATAATTCCTTCCAATGTTATCCTACGAATTGGTGGGCAGGCATGAAATGGAACCATGTGCAAATTATGATTCATGGAAACGGAATAGGCAACGCCACTGGCTATACGATAAATTATCCGGGCGTCACTTTAAAAAAATCCCATCGCGTTGACAATATCAATTATGAATTTCTTGATATCGTGATTGCGCCATCTGCAAAGCCGGGTATCGTACAAATACATGTGAAACAAAAAGACTCTTCTTTTCTCATTCAGTTTCCCATCAAACGAAGAAGAGCAGGCAATGGAAATTCATTTGCCAAAGGCGTTACTTCCAAAGATTGTATTTACCTCATCATGCCCGACCGGTTCAGCAATGGCGACACCACCAATGATCGCATTGCCGGTATGCGCGATCAGAGCTTAAATCGCGATTCAGTTTTCATGCGCCATGGTGGTGATCTGAAGGGAATTGAAAATCACCTGGGTTATCTGCAATCGCTTGGCGTTACGGCGCTCTGGCTTAATCCCGTGATTGAAAATGACATGCCTGAACGCACCGAACATGGATATGCATTTACCGACCATTATAAAATTGATCCGCGCATCGGCGGCGAAACAGCGTATCACAATTTGATAGAAGCCGCTCATGCAAAAAATATAAAAATCATACAGGACGCGGTGTACAATCATGTGGGAAGCTATCATTTCACCGTGCTTGACCCGCCTATGAAAACCTGGCTGCACCAATGGCCGGATTATACAAATACCACTTACAAAGACCAGGTTCTTTTTGATCCCTACGCAAGTGGTAAAGAAAAAAAGATCATGCAGAACGGGTGGTTTGTTCCTTCAATGCCCGACCTGAACCAGGAAAATCCTTTCGTGGCCAATTTTTTAATTCAGCATGCTCTGTGGACGGTGGAAGAATTCGGAATTGACGGCTGGCGCATTGATACTTACATTTATAATGATCTTGATTTTATGAACCGCTGTAATAAAGCGCTCACAGATGAATATCCTAACATCACGATGTTTGGCGAAACATGGGTGCACGGCGTTTTGAACCAAAGCTATTTTGTACAGAATAATTTCAACATTTCCTTCAAAAGTAATTTACAGGCGCCCGCTGATTTCCAGACTTTGTGGGGAATAACAGATGCCATGACAAAAGATTTTGGCTGGACGGAAGGTGTGAATAATCTGTACACAACGCTCTCGCAGGATTTTGTTTATAAAGACCCGATGCGCAATGTAATTTTTTTAGACAATCACGATTTGTCGCGTTTTTATTCGGTGGTGGATACCAATATGCTGAAGTATGAGGCTGCGCTGGCGTGGCTTTTTACGTGCAGGGGCATTCCGCAACTTTATTATGGCGACGAGATCGGAATGCAGGGCTTTACCACTCCCAACGACGGTCACGTAAGGTTGGATTTTCCCGGCGGATGGACTTCAGATCCTTCCAATAAATTTACAGAAGCCGGCCGCACAGTAAACGAACAAAAAATCTGGATTTATATTTCGAGGTTGGCCAATTTCAGAAAAAATTCTTCTGCAATAACTACCGGAAAGATGATGCAGTTTGCGCCCGTAAAGGGTGAGTATGTTTTCTTTCGATATGACAGTAAACAAACCATTATGACCATTTTAAATACCGCAAAAGAGGAAGTAAATATTTCTATAAAAAATTATTCTGAAAGAACAAATGGCTTTTCCAAAATGAAAAATATTATTACCGGCACAATCTCTCCATTAGAAGATTTTTCGATGAAGCCGATGGAGAGCGGTGTTTGGGAGCTGGAAAAATGATGGCAGTGAGGTTTGGTTGTTGGTAAAGAAAAAGGTTTTGCAGTAAACCGACAAATAGCTGCGAATCTTATTGCCTTATCAAACTCCATACTTCCTCTTGATGTCCCGGTCAGCTTCTCTTGATTTGATGGTTTCTCTTTTGTCGTAGATTTTCTTGCCTTTTCCCAGCCCAATTTCCATTTTTGCAAATCCACTTTGCGAGAAAAATATTTTTAGCGGCACAATCGTGTAGCCTTTTTCTTTGATTTTATTTTCCAGCTTGCGCAATTCCTTTTTGTGCAATAATAATTTGCGCTCCTGCATGGGCTCATGGTTGTAATGCGTACCGAAATTATACTCAGAAATGTGCAGGCTTCTTACATACAATTCTCCTTTGTTAAAAATACAATAGCTATCGTTGAAACTCGCCTTGCCCGCCCTCAATGATTTTATTTCAGTGCCCGACAACACAAGCCCCGCAACAAATTTTTGTTCGATGTTGTATTCGTAGTAAGCTTTTCGGTTTCTTATGTCCATATTAAAAAAACAGCAGGAATTGTTTCCTGCTGCAAAGTTTCATTTTTTAGAACTAATGACTAAACAAAATCAACAATTGCTTCAGCTTTTCTCTTAAATCTTTTCTGGACACTATAAAATCAAGAAATCCATGTTCGAGCAAAAACTCACTTCTCTGGAAACCCGGAGGCAAATCTTTTTTGATTGTTTCTTTAATAACGCGCGGCCCTGCAAATCCAATTAGAGCGCCGGGTTCGGCCATAATGATGTCGCCAAGCATCGCAAAAGACGCGGTGGTCCCACCAAATGTTGGATCAGTACATAGAGAGAAATAAGGAATTCTGTTATCGGTAAGCAGGGATAATTTTGCGGAAGTCTTTGCCAGTTGCATCAGCGAAAAAGCGCTTTCCATCATCCTGGCGCCACCGCTTTTGTTGATAATCATAAAGGGAATGGAATGTTTTACGCAATAATCACAGGCTCTCGAAATTTTTTCACCCATCACGCTTCCGAGGCTTCCTCCAATAAATTCAAAATCCATGTTGGCAATCACAATGTCCATTTCATGAATTTTTCCATGCGCCACGGTGATGGAATCATGAAGATTTGTTTTGGCATAGGCTTCTTCCAGCCTTTTGGAATAAGGCTTCAAATCCACAAATCCAAGTAAATCTTTTGATTTAATATTGGCAAAAAGTTCTTTGTAGCTGCCTTCGTCAAACAATATTTCAAAATATTCAGCACTTCCTATCCGATGATGATACTCACATTTAGGGCAAACAAAGAGATTTTCCCGTAATTCCGTCACGGTACAGGTATAGCGGCACTGGGGACATTTTGTCCACAACCCGTCAGGTGGCTCTTTTTTGTCCTTTGTTGAAGTGGTGATTCCCTTTATCTTCCTCCTAAACCAACTACGCTTTATTTCTTCTGCTTCACCTTCTTCACCCGCAAGATTAGCATCGAAATCCTCGTCTTGTTTCATTTATATTTTTTTGTAAATCAATACTGATTTCCTTAAATATCGCTATCTGCATTTTTTTTCAAAAAACCTGAAAGGCTTGCTACGGTTAGGCCGAGGCAGCAAGCCTTAATCAGTAACATAAAATTTTACTAAGCTATCGTGATGCTTTCATCCAAATATACATCCTGCGAAGCAATTAATAATTCCACGCCTTCTTTAAATGGTCTTTGAAAAGCTTTTCTGCCCATTATCAAACCCATGCCGCCGGCGCGTTTATTAATAACTGCTGTTTCAACTGCTTCTTTCAAATCGGATGCCCCGGTGCTCGCTCCGCCACTGTTAATCAAACCAATTTTTCCACTATAGCAATTTAACACCTGGTAACGGCAAAGATCAATAGGGTGGTCTGCTGATAAATTTTCATACACCAGGGGCGAGGTTTTACCGTATTTTACCGCGTTATAGCCTCCGTTGTTCGTAGCCATTTTTTGTTTAATAATATCAGCCTGCAAAGTTACTCCAATATGATTTGCCTGGCCGGTAAGGTCGGCGCTGGTAGAATAATCGGTGCCGTTTACTTTGAAAGCGTCGTTGCGAAGGTAGCACCATAAGATAGTACACATGCCCAATTCATGAGCCAGGGCAAAGGCTTCGCTTACTTCCTGCAATTGCCGGGTGCTTTCTTCACTTCCCCAGTAAACTGTAGCGCCCACGCCAACTGCTCCCATATTGTATGCCGTTTCAACGGAGCCGTACATGGTTTGATCAAATTTATTGGGATAGCTCAATAATTCATTATGGTTAAGTTTCACAATAAATGGAATCTTATGGGCATATTTTCTGCTTAATATTCCTAAAACGCCAAAGGTGGATGCTACGCCATTGCATCCGGCTTCGATAGCGAGTTTTACAATGTTTTCGGGATCAAAGTAAATGGGATTGGGGGCAAAAGAGGCTCCTGCGCTATGCTCAATGCCCTGGTCTACGGGGAAAATACTGCAATAACCGGTACCGCCCAATCTTCCATGATCCATTAATTGTTGCAAGCTGCCAACTACCCGGTTGTTACGGTCGCTTTGTACAAAAATATCATCAATGTACGAAGGAGAAGGAAGCGTTAGTGTTGATTTGTCTACTTTACATTTGTGGTTTAAAAGGTCTTCCGCGTTGTCGCCTAAAATATCCGCGATCTTTTTTGATGCCATTGTTTAAGTTTTAATTTGCGCAAAAATAGGAAATTACCCGCTTACCCGGTTTTTGGTTAAAAAATAGTGTCGTTACTAAAAATCAGCTAATGTTTTTGCGAAAGGAATGAAAATAATCTACCGATTTCAGCAGCCTGCTGCCATACCAGCTAAACATTTCTCCATCAGCAACTGCAATCTTTGTTTGAGGAAATAAAAAGTCGAATTCCTTTTTATCTTTTTCCTTAAAAGGATAAGGTTCGGTAGAAAGTAAAATCAAGTCCGGCTTCAAACATTCGATTTCTTCCATCGTGATAGCCGGATACCTGCTCATCTCCTCAAAAATATTTTCCAATCCCGCGTAGAGCATCATTTCATTGATAAAAGTATTATTGGCGGCTACCATCCATGGGTTTTTCCAAATGAAATAAGCAGAACGGATTTTTGGCGTAGTCTGATCTCTGCTTAATGCATCAAATCCTTTTTTAATTTTGAAACGCAATTCCATTGCCTGCTGCAAGTGATCGGTCAACTCGCCGATTCGCACAATCATGTCCAAAGCATCGGGTAAAGTATTTACATCTGAAAGATAAACATCACAATTTTCTGCAAGCCTTTCTATTTGGCCTTTGTCATTTTCTTCTTTATTGGCAATAATAAGGTCGGGCTGAAGTGCTTGAATTTTTTCAATCTGAAGATTTTTTGTTCCGCCTATCCTCGCTTTTTCTTTGAACCATTTTGGCGGATGAATGCAAAACCTGGTAATGCCAATCACTTCTTCATTCATCCCAAGATCAAATAATAATTCTGTAAGGGAAGGAACCACTGAGATAATCCGCTTGTATTTTTTATCACTGTTATTTGCCGAAAGAATCATAATTGCGTGAAGGTATTCTTTAAAAAAAAACTTCTGCAATCATTAGACTGCAGAAGTAAGTTTTTTACTGCGTTTAGCAGTTCCTCTGGGATGTTTACCGGGTAAGTTAACCGGATTTTAGGTTTTTAAAAGGATAAGATTCAGTTCTCCCAGTTTTTTCGGACGGCTTTCATAAGATGAATTCGGATTGAAACGATTAACATTTCAAAAAAACGGTTTTTGATTTCTCTTTAATTTCATCAAAGAGGTGATATTGGAAAAATAGAAGTTGACTGATATCGGATTTTACAGGTTTTCAAAAGGAATTTGGATAGATTCTGTCTTTAATTGGATATTGGATGTTTGATTAATGCCTGTCGCAACACCAATCAACTTCTGGTACAAAGATAATACGTGTAGCTTTCCTGGAAAGAGCAGTATTGACCATTTTTTGAGGATATAGAAATACGGTGAAAATCGTAAATTATGCAAAATTTAGTTGGTAATACTTCTATTTTTGATGAAGGTATTTTTACGACAAACATGTCTTAAATAGTTCAATATTAGCCGTTTACAGGAGTTGTCTAAATTTTTACAAACCAGTAGAAAATAAATTAAAGTAATTTGTTGCTTCACTGTTTAAAGTGTAGATCATACAAATTAACCGCTACTTTGCCAGGCTTTGGATTAAGTCATACTTTGTAACAATATGGTAATTGCCGGATTCATCTTTACTCAGCACCGCGCCGTTATGTCTTGAAATTAATTTGCTCAGTTTTTCAACCGGCATTGTGAATGGAACTACGGGATAGGCTGCTTCCATCACAGAGCCAATTTTTTGCTCTTTAATCTGGTTATCAGACAAGACTTTATTAAATAATCCGCCTTCACTTAGCGACCCTACTATGCCTTCCTCATCCATCACCGGTATATTTTCAATATCATACTTGCTCATGAGTTCAATTGCTTCAGATACCGGCTGTTCCCGGTGAACGGTAATTAATTTCTTACTGCCACGTCCTGCCACCAGGTCTTTAAAGGTTTTTACCTCCAAAAATCCACGTTGCATCATCCACTCGTCATTGTATATTTTCCCTACATAGCGGCTTCCGTGGTCGTGGAAAATGCAGACAACCACATCTCCTTTTTTTAGCCGGTCTTTTAATTGAAATACTCCCTGCAAACAACTTCCCGCGCTATAGCCGATAAACATGCCTTCTTCTTTCGCGATGCGGCGGGCCATTACGGCGCCATCCTTATCGGTTACCTTTATGAACTCATCGATATACCGCATATCAAAATTTGCCGGAACAAAATCTTCACCAAAACCTTCGCTGATATACGGATATACTTCTGTCTCGTCAACTTCGCCGGTGTCAAAGTATTTTTTCAACAAAGAGCCATAACTATCTATTGCCCATACCTTTATGTCAGGGTTTTTTTCTTTTAAATATTTGCCGGTTCCCACTATGGTGCCACCAGTACCACTTGCTACTACAAGATGAGTTACTTTACCTTCGGTTTGCTCCCATATCTCGGGTCCGGTCTGTTCATAATGAGCGAGGCGATTGGCTAAATTATCATATTGATTTACGTACCACGAATTAGGAACCTCTTCGGCTAATCTTTTTGAAACTGAATAATAGGAGCGCGGATCTTCGGGTTCTACATTGGTAGGACAAACAATTACCTCTGCACCCACGGCCTTCAGGATATCAGCTTTTTCTTTGGATTGTTTGTCTGTAGTGGTAAAAATACATTTGTATCCTTTCACGATTGCTGCCAGCGCCAGGCCCATTCCTGTATTGCCGGAAGTACCTTCGATAATGGTGCCGCCGGGTTTAATCTTTCCTTCCTGCTCGGCCACTTCAAGCATTTTCACTGCCATGCGGTCTTTAATGGAATTGCCGGGATTGAAATATTCCACTTTGGCCAACACAGTACATGGCAAATCTTTAGTGATTTTATTGAGCTGAATAAGAGGTGTATTTCCTATCGTTTCCAGGATGTTCTTTTTCCACATAACAATTTTTTTGATTAAAGATAAAAAATTTAGCGCAGTGGACTTGAGGAAACGTCTTCTAATCAATGAAGCGAAACTATTTTTTCTTTTTTTCAGATTCTGTTTCTTTCTTATTATGGGTTATATCATTGCCCTTAAACTGCTGTTCTTCGTTTTTGCGGCTGTCAAGATTATCCCTTACATCAGGACGGGAAGTATTTTTACCTTGTACATTCTGCGGCTTTTTATTGGTATTCATGGTTTGTTTTTAATAAGGACTGCTTAAAAACTATGCCATAAATAGGGGGGATGCTGAAAGAAAAAACGGGGAATTTATTTTGACGATAAAGTTTGGTTTACTGGATTCATTAATTGCAAAGCCCGCTGAATAGTTGAATCATAATGATTGTTTACTTCGTAAAATCCTTCGGTGCGCCATATTTCCCGTGCGGTTAATACTTTTATTTCGCGTTGGAGCATGGCCTTCACTTTTGGATTTTCGATAGATAAATGAATGGAATCACTTTCTGCATAATTTTTTAAATCGCGGAGTAGTGAATCGCTAACCTGGAATTTTCGTTCAAATTGTCGTGGAGAAGTGAATTGCTTGAATTTCTTTTCATTTTTCAGGTAATTTTTATAAACAAATTTTGACAGCGTTCCCTTCATCATCGCATGCATCACTTCTTTAATAAATAAAGCAGTGTCGTAGGGAACAAAAACATCCGGAGTAATACCGCCTCCACCATACAATGTTTTTCCTGAAGCGGTAAAGAATTTCTTTTCGTCTGTATGCTTTATAGAATCAGCAAAAGTCATTTCACCACCCTTAAACCGCCTTACCAAATCGCTATCATAAACCGCTATACCATCTTTATAAGATTTTTGGATGCTCCTTCCAAGAGGCGTAAAGTAGCGGGCAACCGTAAGTCTGAGGCCCGAGCCATCGCTGAGTTCAAATTGCTCCTGTACCAGCCCTTTTCCAAAAGTGCGCCTTCCAACTATAGTGGCGCGCTCCCAATCCTGTAAAGCGCCGCTTAATATCTCACTCGCCGACGCAGTTCCTTCATTCACCAAAACAATGAGTTTGCCTTTTTCAAATAAACCATCTTTCTGGCAACGGTAATCTTTCCTGGGGGAATGTGCGCCTTCTGTATAGGTGATTAATTTATTCTGGTTTAAAAATTCATCCGCAATATTGGTGGCCTCAGTAAGAATTCCGCCGCCATTATCCCGTAAGTCAAGAATCAATCCCTTCATTCCTTTCTTCAATAGGGATTCCAAAGAGTTCATGAATTCTTTATAGGTAGTTTCTGAAAACTTATTCAGCCGGATATAACCCACTGTATCAGCAATCATATAGGCAGCATCCAGGCTATAGAGCGGAACTGGTCCACGCACAATTTTAAAAGTTTTTTCTTCACCATTTCGATATACGGTAACAGCAACCGGCTGGCCGGCGCCACCATCGATTAGCTTTCTGAGTTTTTTAGGCGAAATGTCGTTTCCTGCCACCACAGAATCATCTATCTTAATCAGCTGGTCGCCAATAAGTAAACCTGCAGTTTCTGCCGGCCCTTTCGTCAAAACATTTACCACATTTACCGTATCATTTATAATGTTAAATTCTATGCCTATACCAAAAAATTGTCCTTCCAAATCTTCATTTACCACTTTTAATTCCTGCGCCGGCAGATACACCGAATGTGGGTCGAGCCTGGACAGTATGGTTTGAATAGCAAGATTACCCAGCGAATCCATGTTCTCCTTATCTACATATTTTCTATTGATAAGGTCAAGTACCTGCGTCACAGGCTTTTCCCTTTCTATATAAAAAATCCCATTATCAGGCATATTCCCTTTAATCCTGTAGCCGATAAACATACCTGCAATCACACACAAACTGAGCAACAAAGGGAGCCAAACCTGTAATTTTTTATTACGCATACTTTTGATTGTTCTATTTTTATTTTTTAAGAAGTCGCAAATTTCCTCAATAAACACGATAAAATGATACCTTCTATAAAATTGATTGCTGACAGCGGGTCTACCAAAACAGAATGGTGCCTGATAAAAAACAAGACTAAAACTTCGTTTACTACGCAGGGCATGAGCCCTTATTTCGTTAATGAGACCCAGGCTGAACAAATCTTAAGTAATGAAGTGATACCCACGCTAAAGCGAAATAAAATAGATGAGGTATTTTTCTATGGAACTGGTTGTAAGAATCCCGCCAACATTCAAATGTTTAGAAAGGTTTTTAAAAAAATGTTTGCAGGCGCTACAATCACCGTGGATAACGATTTGTCAGGAGCAGCAAAGGGATTATGCGGAGACGAAAAAGGAATCGCCTGTATCTTAGGTACCGGCTCCAACTCCTGTTTTTATAACGGAAAAAAGATTGTAAAGAACAGTCCGGGCCTGGGATTTATTTTAGGCGATGAAGGCAGCGGGGCCTATCTCGGCAAAAAAGTGATTCAACATTACTTATATAGAATTTTCGATACAGAATTGATGG
Source organism: Ginsengibacter sp. (assembly GCA_051954975.1). Classification (GTDB taxonomy): domain Bacteria; phylum Bacteroidota; class Bacteroidia; order Chitinophagales; family Chitinophagaceae; genus Ginsengibacter. Next base: position 464,244 of record JBQCHE010000016.1, read on the forward strand.
AAAAATTTGATGCAGCCTACCAGACTACAGACAATGAAATACTGGAATCAGTTTATAAAAAGCCGCTTCCTAATCGCTACCTCGCCTCATTTGTCGGTTTTTTGGTGAAAAATCGCGGACATTATATGATTGAAAACATTATTGAAGATGGTATCAACGATTTTTTCTTTACCCACGTCACCAGGTATCAGGAAAGCGCAAAATTTCCCATCCACTTTACCGGTGGTATCGCCTATGGGTTCAGGGAAGTGGTGGAACAGCTTTGTGTAAACTATAATTTGCAACCCGGTAATTTTCTAAGAACTCCGATGGAGGGTCTTATTAAATATCATCAAAAAAAATAAAAATATACCCTCATACCTCATTGTTCATGTTAATATTACGCTTTGCGAAAAATGCGGATTTTTAAATGATTTAACTTTGCTTGCAAAAAGATTTTATGCTCGATAATATAGAAGCTGCTATTGAAGATATTCAAAATGGAAAATTAGTGATAGTAGTGGATGATGAAGATCGCGAAAACGAGGGCGATTTCGTGACTTCAGCAAGAAATGTAACACCTGATATCATCAATTTTATGAGCAAACATGGGAGAGGATTGATTTGTTTGCCCTTGTCTGAAAAAAGATGTGATGAACTGATGCTTGATTTAATGGTCAATAAGAATACCGCATTGCATGCGACGCCGTTTACAGTTAGTGTGGATTTATTAGGCCATGGTAACACCACAGGCATTTCTGCACATGATCGCGCAAGAACGGTGCAAGCAATCATCAACCCGGATACTACCCCCGAAGATCTTGCCAGGCCAGGCCATATTTTCCCGCTTCGGGCTAAAAGCGGTGGAGTGTTGCGACGGGCGGGTCATACAGAGGCAACCATTGACCTCGCAAAATTAGCGGGGCATGAAGAAGCCGGTGTATTAGTTGAAATAATGAATGAAGATGGCACGATGGCGCGCTTGCCTCAACTAAGGGAAATTGCAGACAAGCATGATCTTAAATTAATTTCAATTAAAGATCTCATCGCCTATCGGCTCGAAAAAGAAACGCTGATTAAAGAAGACGTAAGGGTTAAAATGCCTACAAAATATGGTGAATTTGAGCTGATTGCTTTCACGCAGTTAAATACCGGTGAAGTACATATGGCTCTAAAAAAGGGCGATTGGAAACAGGATGAGCCTGTTTTGGTAAGGGTGCATTCCAGTTGCATGACCGGCGATATTCTTGGTTCGCTAAGATGCGACTGCGGCGATCAATTACACAATGCTATGAAGATGGTTCAGAATGAAGGCAAAGGATTGGTGCTTTATATGAACCAGGAAGGACGGGGCATTGGTTTGCTCAATAAATTAAAAGCGTATAAACTTCAGGAAGAAGGAATGGATACGGTAGAAGCCAATATTAAATTAGGCTTCTCGATGGATGAAAGAGATTATGGCGTTGGCGCACAAATTTTGCGATACCTTAATATTTCAAAACTAAAACTGATAAGTAATAATCCTAAAAAGAGAGCAGGATTGCTGGGATACGGACTGGAAATTGTAGACACCGTACCTATTGAAATATTGCCTAACAAATACAACGAGAAATATCTTACCACAAAAAGAGATAAAATGGGGCATACCATTTTGAGTAAATAGATTTTTGTCTAAGCTTAGGCATCTAAACAATCTAAACCTCTCAACTCTCAACCTTCAACCCTTAACCCTCGACCCTCAACTCCTCCTGCCCGGCCTAAATCAAATTCCCTTATTTTTGATTGAAATTTATCCATTAAGAACTTAAAATATTTTTATGAGCACCGTAGACCTGATAATGCCTAAGTTGGGAGAAAGCATCATGGAGGCCACTATTTTGAAGTGGCACAAAAAACCAGGCGATAAGGTGGAAATGGATGAGGCAGTGCTTGATATTGCCACTGACAAGGTAGACAGTGAAGTGCCTTCAACCGCCGACGGAGTCATTAGTGAGATTTTATATAAGGAAAACGAGGTGGTTCCCATAGGGCAGGTAATAGCTAAAATTGAAACCTCAGGAGAAGCGTCTGCATCGCCGGAAAACTATTCAAATCAACAGGAACATGAAGAGGCTGAAATAATGGAAGAAGTACCTTACCAGCCGGAAGAAAAAAAATCAACAGACAATGGAGGAACAGGCATCCGGTTTTATTCACCTTTGGTTTTAAACATTGCTTCCAGCGAAGGGATTTCGATGAGTGAATTAGAGCATATTGAAGGCACCGGCCAGGATGGAAGAGTAAGTAAAAAGGACATTTTGGCTTACCTGGAAAAAAGAAAAAATGCGCCGCAGCCAAAAGAGCAAAAGAGTTTTCAATCTTCGGGATTTCACGAGGTTCCGGCCACTATGCGGCAGGATTTTAGCCCTACTGTTTATTCCGGAAACGTAGAGATTATTGAAATGGACCGGATGCGCAAGATGATTGCGAAGCACATGATTGACAGCCAGAATACCAGCGCTCACGTAACAAGCTTTTCCGAATGCGATGTGACCAATCTTGTTTTGTGGCGCGAAAAAAACAAAAAGGAATTTGAAAAAAGGGAAGGTGAAAAAATCACCTATACGCCGCTTTTCATCGAAGCCATTATAAAGTGCATTAAAAAATATCCCCTCATTAATAGCAGCGTTGATGGTGATAGAATTATTCTTAAAAAAGACATCAACATCGGAATGGCCACTGCAATGCCCTCAGGCAATTTGATTGTTCCTGTAATTAAAAATGCGGATCAGCTCAACTTAACCGGCCTTACCAAACAAGTAAATAACCTGGCCAATGCTGCCAGAAATAACAAATTAAACCCGGAGGATACTGCTAACGGAACGTTTACTATCACTAATGTAGGGACATTTGGAAGCATTATGGGTACGCCGATTATCAATCAGCCCCAGGTAGCAATTCTTGCTGTGGGCGCTATCAAAAAACGCCCGGTGGTTATCGAAACCGAGCAGGGCGACAGCATCGCCATTCGCCACATGATGTTCCTTTCTATGAGTTATGACCACCGCATTATCGATGGCGCTTTAGGCTCTACGTTTTTAAATGCAGTTGCAAAAGAACTGGAAAATTTTGATGCGAAAAGAGGGTTTTAGCGGTCGGCACCGAAGGTCAGACCGCGGTTAGCAATTGAAACAGTAAACCAACAAATAATTGGGATTTTAAATTTGCATCTTTTTTACTTTCAACTTTTTACTTTCAACTTTCAACTTTCAACTTATAACTTTCAACTTTCAGCATTACCTGTTAATACCTTCTTTAAAAATCTCTTCAGGCAAGGAAGCCTCCTTTTTAATTGTTACTTTTGCGCCTCTAAAAAAATTGAGGAATGATAAGTGTAAATAATGTGACGCTGGCTTTCGGCAAAAGAGTGCTTTTTGATGAAGTAAATCTCAATTTCGTTAAAGGAAATTGTTATGGAATTATTGGGGCTAACGGCGCCGGTAAATCTACTTTTCTTAAAATCATAAGTGGTGAAATTGAGCCCAACAAAGGCTCTGTGTCCATCACTCCGGGAGAACGCATGGCTGTTCTGCGGCAGGATCAGTTTGAGTTTGATGAAGTGACTGTTTTAAATACGGTTTTGATGGGCCACAAAAAAATGTGGAATACGATGTTGGAAAAAGACGCCATCTACATGAAAGAAGATTTTAACGAAGAAGATGGCATGAGAGCCGGTCACCTGGAAGCAGAGTTTGGTGAAATGGGCGGATATACAGCAGAAAGCGATGCGGCCACTTTGTTAAATCAGCTTGGCGTTCCTGATGACATTCACCAGATCCTGATGAAAGATGTGGCAGCGAATATGAAAGTGCGAGTTTTACTGGCCCAGGCGCTTTTCGGTAATCCGGATATCTTATTGTTAGATGAGCCCACGAACAACCTTGATGTGAATACTATTTCCTGGCTTGAAAATTTTCTGGCCGATTACGAAAATATTGTCTTGGTGGTGAGCCACGACCGTCACTTTTTAGATGCGGTTTGTACGCATGTAGCCGACGTAGATAAACAAAAAATTAAAATCTACACCGGAAACTACACCTTCTGGTATGAGAGCAGCCAGCTTGCTGCGCGCCAGGCTACTGATAAGAATAAAAAAATGGAAGAGAAGAAAAAAGATCTTCTCGAATTTATTGCACGCTTTAGCGCCAATGCCTCCAAATCAAAACAGGCCACGTCACGAAAAAAAGCGCTGGACAAACTGGTATTTGAAGATATCACGCCGAGCAACAGAAAATATCCCGGCATTATTTTTAAACCTGAAAGAGAACCGGGAAACCAAATCTTAAATGTGCAAAAACTTGCTAAGTCTGTAGAAGAAAAAGTATTGTTTTCAGACGTAAGCTTCGATGTAGTAAAAGGACAAAAAATCGCTTTTTTAAGTCGCGATCCTGTGGCGCTTACTACCTTCTTTGAGATCATCAACAATAAAATAAAATCTGATAATGGCCACTTTGAGTGGGGCAGCACCATTACCACAGCGTATCTTCCCAATGATAATTCGGAATATTTTGAAAATGATTTAACCCTGCTGGATTGGCTTCGACAATTCGTTCCTCCTCATTATACGGATGTGGATGAAGATTTTTTAAGAGGATTTCTCGGTAAAATGCTTTTTAGCGGCGATGAAATTCAAAAGAAAACCAGCGTGCTTAGCGGGGGAGAAAAAGTGAGGTGCATGATTAGTAAAATGATGCTGCAAAATCCCAACCTTGTAATGCTCGATGAGCCAACGAACCATCTCGATCTTGAAAGCATCACTGCTTTTAACGATGGCATGATCAGTTTTCCGGGCATTGTTTTGATGACTACCCACGATCACCAGTTTATGCAAACTGTTGCTAACCGGATTATAGAAATTACACCTAAAGGCATCATCGACAGATTGTATACTTATGATGAATACCTCGCTGATGATAGAATTAAGGCACTGCAGGATTCGATGTATAATTAAATAGCAAAAGCGATTTTTGCAGCCAATAACTTACCCGGTTCATAAGTTTTTTCTAAAAGACAATGATCTGAAGCAGCAAATTATTTTGCGGGCTGTTTAACAAAAAATTATGCTTAATCTTAAATAGAACACGGTATCCGATACAGTGTTTATAATACTTTTGGCCAGTAATATATAAATAAAGAAAAATTTTCTTTACACTTTTTAAGTAATATTTTTGCGCCTAAAAATTAAAATCATGGTCATGAAAAAAGCAGTAATTCTTTCACTTTCTTTTCTCTTTTTTGCAGCGCTTGGTGCTAATGCTCAAACTTACCAAACTTCTCTTGGTGCTAAATTCTACATTGGAGATGGTTCCGTTGGAGGTCTGAACGTTCGCCATTCTACCGCAGTAAACACTGCTCTTGAAGGTTCGCTTCTATTCTTCAGTGGTGGCGTAGGCATAGAAGGCTTGTATGAGTACCAGGCCCCGATCAATGGCGCTGAAGGTTTGCAATATTTTGTCGGTGGGGGAGGAATGCTTGGTATCGGCACAGGCAATCACAGTGGCGCCTCATTTGCGTTGCGGTTGACGGGCGGTCTTGATTACAAAATTCCTGACGCCCCAGTTAATGTGAGTTTGGGTCTCGATCCGTTTTTCTACCTGGCGCCTTCTACAGGCTCTACACTGGCGCTTGGCATTGGCTTAAGATATGTTTTAAAATAAAAAATTCACTTTTAAAATGTTATAAAATTCCCGGCCAGTTTCCGGGAATTTTAGTATTAATCACAACGGTTTTTTAATGCGGGAAAAAATCATTTCATTCATAGATTTTTTTTATCCTCCTTTTAAAAAGATAATGCCCGAACAGACATTTCGCTATGCTGTTTGTGGCGGAAGTAATATGCTGCTTGATATTTTTCTTTTCTATATCAGCTTCAATTTTATTCTTCAAAAGAATAACGTTGACCTTGGATTTATTGTTTTAAAGCCTTATAATGCAGCGCTTGGCATGGCGTTTTGCGTTACATTTCCCCTTGGATTTTTGTTAAACAAATACCTTGTATTTAGCGGATCTTACCTGAAGGGTTATACCCAACTTTTCCGATATGTGCTGATAGTAATTATCAATCTTTTTCTTAATTATGTATTGCTGAATTTCATGGTTCAGTATTTACATTTTTATCCTACCATTTCCAAAATATTTGCGACTGTTATCATTGTAATCTTTAGCTTTCTTTCTCAAAAGCATTTTACTTTCAGGGTGAAAAAAAAATCCTTTTAACAGCACCACCATATTCCTTAATCTCTTTTTTGAAAAAGTCAATTCCATCATTGGGAGATTGGTTGCCTCATTACAACAAGATAGCTGGGAGCACTTTTCTCAGACACATTGCCAGATAACTCTTCAATAGGTAAAGAAGGCAATATTATCCTTACGTGGATTAACAAAATCCTTACCCTGCAGGCAACAATAAACTGCTGACTTCGTACATTTTCATAGAGGATTCCTTATGTACCATACCGGGTTAAGTCCGGGATATGCCGGACTTATGCCGGACTTGAGTGGGCGATGGTACGCTTATCCCATGAGGATGACATAGTGAAGACCTGGAGTAAATAGGCTTGAGCCAAACGTGAAAGAGGCCTTAACTGTGATTATAAAATCTATTTATTATGTCATCACAACGGGAGCACTTTTGTTTTTGATTTGAATGTATTTTCAGTTCTAAATTTCCTCTCAATGATATCGCAAATTCCACGAACGAAGAAACCTACAAAAGATAAATACATCTTTTGTAGGTTTGCTGTTCGCCCTCATGAAGCGAATGATAATGAAGTAAGTCTGTATAAAATCCTGATAACGTACTCCTAAGAATTCCATGGACTAAGCCATTGGATCAAGTAACAATAATTACAATGGTCCTATTAGATAGTTACTTAGAAATATATTCAAAATAAGGGGAAAGATGTTTTTTCATTTTAGTTCTAAACTCATCCGGGTTTTCCTTTACCAACGAATTGTAGAGATCCCGGTGACTTACTTCATTCTTTTTCAAGATAACTTGCTTTTCTAATTTTGATTTATGATACACAAAATCAAAAACAGGTATAAGCAATTTCTGGAATCGTAACATTGTTTCGTTACCGGATATTTTATACAGCATAGAATGAAATTCTATATCATATTTTAATTTTTCCTTGATACCGCTCGCTTTTTCATCTTTTGCGACAATTGCTTTGAGTGCCTCCAGATTTTCAGAATTTTTTCGCTTGAATAATAGCTCGCAGATTCCGATTTCCAAAACCAAGCGCAATTCAAAAATATCATTCATCGTCTGGTCTCCCAGAAGCTTTGGGGACATTATCCGTTCCATATTTAAAAATAGGTCTGGATTTGTGAGGGTCATTCCCCTGTTTTTTCTGCTTTCAATCAAACCAAGAGTCTTAAAACGCGATAGTGCTTCCCGCAACGCCGTTCTGCTTACACCAAGGGCTTTCGATAACTCTGTTTCTTTAGGTAATAAGTCACCCGGTTGCAGGTTTGCTGATTCAAAATACTCCTGGAGCGTTTTTTCAATTTTATCAACCTGCGTTTCGTTTGCTATAGGTTTTAATTTAGAAAGCTGTATCAATTTATTCAGTATGTAATGTTAAAAGAAAGCGTCGCTTGATTTTGAAGCGGACAAATTTAAAAAAAAAGCGGTAATTCTTTTTTTATTTAAATAAGTCCTATATTTGACGTACAAATGTAAGACATATTACACTATTTTCCTGCAAAAAGATAACTAAATTTTTCATTATGAGAAAAAATCTCCTGTCAGTTAAACCTAAAAAGTTCTATTTGAAAGATGTTAAGTACATGAAAATAATTCCGGTATTTTTTGTACTTTTTTCTATTTCCCACCATGTGAATTCTCAAAACACCATCACCGGAACAGTAAGTAGCAATTCACAAGAGCGCGTTGTTGGAGCGAATGTCATCGTGAAAGGAACTCCAATTGGAGCCGTCACCGATAGTGAGGGTAATTTTAGGATTACCAGCACAAGCAGTAAGGATACTCTTGTTTTTTCTATTACCGGTTATTTGCCACAGGAAATACCTGTGAATGGCAGATCTGTAATAAATGTACAGTTACAAAATGATAACAAACTTCTCGATGATGTGGTAATAGTAGGATATGGCAAAGAGAAAAAAGTGAATCTCACAGGTGCGGTTGACCAGGTTGGGAGTGAATATTTTGAAAACCGGCCGGTTCCAAATGTGTCAAGGGCCTTGCAGGGAGTGATTCCGAATCTGAACATCAGGTTTTCAGATGGTAAACCTACTACAAGTCCAGAATGGAATATAAGAGGACTAACCTCTATAGGAGCAGGAGGTTCTGCTCTTGTTTTGATTGACGGAGTGTGGGGTGATCCTGCTAATCTTAATCCGGATGATATAGAAAGCGTGACTGTTTTAAAAGATGCTGCTTCTGCGGCCATTTATGGTTCACGTGGATCATTTGGGGTTGTTCTCATTACGACCAAATCGCCCAAAAAATCCAAGCCACAAATTACTTATTCAGGTAGCTATGCCATTAATCAGAAAACCGTAACTCCTGATTTGGTTACTGATGGTTATACCTGGGCAAAATCCTTTAATGAAAGTTATTCATCCTGGTATGATTATAATTCTGTTGCGTCTTCTATCGGAAGCAGTGGATTGCCGTTTTCATCGTCTTATCTGGACTCATTGAAATATCGCTCTGAGCATCCCGGAGCGCTTCCCGATATCACCATCAATCCCAGTACGGGTAACTATGTATATTACGGAAATACAGATTGGTATAAAGTATTGTACAATGATAATATTCCGTCAATGGATCATTCATTAAGTGTTGCAGGTGGTGATGACAAGCTGAATTACCGGGTATCAGGCCGTTACTACGACCAGGCGGGCATGTATAATATCCGGCAGGACAAATACAGCAGGTACAATTTGCGGATAACCGGCGGAGTAAAGGTAACTCCCTGGTTACTGGTAAAAAGTAATACAGAGCTTTCCAGCTACCAATACTCTGATCCATTTCGCAACTCGAATATTTGGGGATTAATAAATATAAATGGAAGTGGTTCTCCTCTTGCAAAAGTATTTAATCCGGATGGCACCTTAACCCAAACTGCCGCTGGCACTATTGGCGTACTCTATGGAGAAAGTGAATCATTGACGAAGAAACTGCAGACGCAGACGAACCTTAGCTTTGTAGCCGATATTATAAAAAGCCGGTGGACTCTCGAAGGTAATTTTGCTTATTTAAACTATCTTGAAGAATTAGATTACAAAAACGTTCCGATTCCCTATAGCGTGAAACCCGGTACTCTCAGCATGCTGGGCAGCAGCCTCCTTGGACAAACACTGAATAAGCAAAACTATTATACCTATAATCTCTTTACTACCTACGCGCAAAAATTAGGCGATCATCAAATCAAATTAATGGTAGGTGGTAATATGGAAATTAGTAGATACAATAAACTTGGCGCTTCGCGGGATGAATTACTGGTACCTGGATTATCTGATCTCAACCTGGCAGTGGGGCAGAATCAAACTATCGTAGGCGGCGGATATGAATGGGCCACTACCGGTGTCTTTTCAAGGATTAACTATAACTTCAGGCAGAAATATTTATTGGAAATTAACGGCAGATATGATGGTACTTCTAAATTTCCTGTATCAAAACAATTTGGGTTTTTCCCTTCTGTATCAGCCGGTTGGAGAATTTCGGAAGAATCTTTTATGGATGCTACCCGCGGATGGCTGGATAATTTAAAAGTGAGAGGCTCTTATGGTTCTTTAGGAAACAGTAATATATCTCCTTATGTTTTTATAGCACAATTAAAGGCAGCGAAATCACCGGTGATTATTGGCGGTTCACAACCTGCTTATATTAGCGCGCCTGCTGCACTTGCTGATAAATTTACATGGGAAACCGCTACTACTTCGGATATCGGAATAGACGCAGATTTATTAAAATACAGATTGAGCGCTTCTTTTGATTGGTATGAGCGAAAGACAACGGATATGATTACTGCAGGTCCTTTGCTTCCTGTTGTTTTTGGAGCTTCGGTGCCACGGGGTAATTATGCAGATTTAAAAACTAAAGGATTTGAAGCATCATTAAAATGGAATGGAAAAATCAAAACACAATCTCCGATTTCTTACAGTGTGCGTCTGACATTAGCAGATAATGTTTCCTACATTACCAGGTATAATAACCCACAAGGTGTTGTAACAGCTGATGTGAATTTCTTTAATACCAACTATTATGTTAACCAGCGGGTAGGCGATATTTGGGGATTAACTACAGAAGGATTATTTACCTCTGCTGATGACATCGCCAAGCATGCCGATCAGAGCGCAATAATTGTTTCCAGTGGCAATAAACTACTACCGGGCGACATTAAATTTAAAGATTTGAACGGCGACGGCAAAATCAACCAGGGGAAAAATACACTGGACGATCACGGGGACTGGTCGGTTATTGGTAATTCTTCTCCACGTTATACTTATGGAATCACCACTGATTTTAGCTGGAAGAATTTATCATTAAGCATGTTTTTCCAGGGTGTGGGTAAAAGAGACTGGTATCCTTCCCTTGGTGCAATGTATTTCTGGGGACAATACACCTACTGGTATGGTATAATTCCTACGGCTACTATGAAAAATAGGTGGACAGAAGAAAACCCTGATCCCAATGCCTACTGGCCAAGGTTAAGAGGGCCGATGGTGTATGGACCACGCGAACTGCAAGCCCAGACACGTTATTTGCAAAACGCGAGCTACATTAGGTTGAAGGATCTTACTATAGGATATTCTTTACCGTCAAAAGTGATTCAGAAAATTCATTTCCAGAATGTTCAGGTTTATTTCACAGGACAAAATATATGGACTTACTCGCCCATGTTTAAAATAACAAAAGATATAGACCCTGAAGTAATTGAAGCCGGACCAGGATCGTACGATGGGATGACGTATCCGATGCTCAAATCTTACACATTCGGATTAAAATTCACTCTTTAAGACTATTTAAATTTTCACATTATGGGACTAAAAAATATTATAATAATAATTTTTCTGGCATTGATAGCGGGGTCGTGTAAAAAAGTATTGGATAAAAATCCACTTGATTCACTTACACCTCAACAGGCATTTTCCACAGATCAAAACCTGCAGTTATACACTAATTCCTTTTACCAGATGATTCCGAGTGCCCAGGCAATCTATGGGGAATCCGGTAGTCTCGAAGGATACTATTTTCAGGGTAATATAATCAGCGATAATACCGGATGGACACAAACAAATCCTTATCTGGGTAGTGGGTTTACGAGTCGTAATTCACAGGGTTGGAGCTGGACTGCCTTGCGCAATATTAATTATTTCCTGGCTCATTACCAGGAAGCAAATACCCCTGATGATCGTAAAAACATGTATGCAGGAATTGCACGTTTTTTCAGAGCGTGGTTTTATTACGATAAAGTAAAAATGTTTGGCGATGCTCCATGGTATGGAGGAGTATTAAGTTCCGGGGACTCATCTTTATTGTATAAGGCGAGGGATCCGAGGACACTTATCATGGATTCTGTAGTAGCAGATTTGGATTTTGCTATTAAATACCTAGGCACTACTAAAGATAATACCAGTTCGATGATTACCAAATGGACTGCGCTTGCATTAAAATCAAGAATATGTCTTTTTGAAGGCACTTTCAGGAAGTATCATACCGAACTGAACCTTACCAGTAGTGCTGATAACTTTTTACAACAGGCTGCTGACGCTGCACAACAAGTTATGGCCAGCGGATTATATAACATTCACAACACCGGAAATTCTCTTAATGATTACAGATCGCTTTTCATAAGCGCCTCACCGCCTAACGATGAAGTGATCCTTGCCAGATTATACAGTAATAATCTGAAGATATGGCACGGCGCCACCGGATTCTTCTCCGACTTTGGCAAATACCAGACCTTCCTCGTTAAGCGGTTTGTAAACACGTATCTGAACAAGGATGGTAGCAGGTTTACCGATAATCCAGACTACAATACAACATTATTCACCGATGAAGTAAAGAACAGAGATGGTCGCCTTGCTCAAACCATAAGGACTCCAGGATATAAGCGCTCAAATGGATTAGCTGCTCCGCCCAATTTAGGAGCTGCCAGAACCGGTTACCAGATACTTAAATATTCGCTGGACGATCCAATATATGATCTTAACGGGCAATGCTATAATTCCATACCGGTTATCCGCTACGCAGAGGTACTTCTCAATTATGCAGAAGCGAAGGCAGAATTAGGAACTTTTACTGATGATGATTGGAATATGACGGTTGCTCCTTTGAGAAAAAGAGCTGGCATCACGAATACCGATATGCCCACAACTATGGACACTTACATGCAGACCAATTATTATCCTGAAATCGGCTCAATTGCAATCATGGAAATAAGACGTGAAAGAGCGATTGAATTAGTGGAAGAAGGATTTCGTTATGACGACCTGCGCAGGTGGAAAAAAGGAAATTTATTGGAAAAACCGAAAGATGGAATTTATGTGCCACAGCTCAATCAGTTAATGGATCTTAACGAAGATGACACTCCTGACGTTTGTTTTTATGCAACTACTCCGCCCAGTCCTCAGGTGTCTGGTGTATATTATTATAAGATTGATGGCACGGCCATTAAGCTTTCCGACGGTGATAACGGAAGAATTCTTTGGCAGACTAATATCGTAAATTCTTATCCGGAGTATAAATATTTTGGGCCTTTACCGTACAATGAATTGGTGATTAATAAAAAATTGGTGCAGAACGAAGGATGGGATCATCCATAATAATCGTATCTCCAGAAATAAACACGGGTACTCAATGACTTAAAAACTGTTATGAAGAAGCGAAAATTATTTGCGGTTCTCGTTTTAACGGGTGTAATGGTGCTAAGCCACCTCTATGGTAGCGGAAATAATCTAGCCGATACGATCGGAAAGATGAAACGGAATAATGCTGTGCAAATTGGTTCAAGACTGGAACTATTTGTGGATGACTATCTGATTGACAGGTTATCCGGCCAGTCGCGGCTTGTATTACATTACCCTGTGCCAAAAGAAATAGTTTTAAAGCATGATAAACCGTGGGAAGGAAGTGGAAGTGGTTACCACAGTATTTTTAAAGATGGCGACAAGTACCGGATGTATTACAAGGCATGGCAACATGAAGCCAGCAGTGACTTGAGCAACGAGCATGCTCTGTATTGTGCATATGCGGAAAGCAATGATGGTATACATTGGATTAAGCCAAATCTCGGATTATATGAATTTAAAGGTTCCCGCGACAACAATATCGTATTTGTAAGTGGAAAGCAAGGCAAATTCAACGTAAATGCAGGCCATCCTGCCGTTTTCAAAGATAACAATCCAAACGCACCTGCAGATGCGAGATACAAAGCTTTGCTCATCGACAAAGGATTAATCGCTTATAAATCTCCTGATGGCATCCACTGGAAACTGATGAGTGACGATTACATCATTAAAGATGGTGCTTTTGATTCACAAAATCTTGCTTTCTGGGATAGCGTCCGTCAGGAGTACAGGGCTTACTGGAGGTACTTTTCTAAAGGTACCCCCGGTAAACCTTATGTGGGTGTACGTTCCATCCGCACTGCAGTTTCCAAAGACTTTATACACTGGATTCAACAGGCTGATATAGGATATGAAGAACCTAATACAGACGAACTGTACACCAATCAGATCAAACCGTATTATCGTGCACCGCATATTCTTCTCGGTTTTCCTGCGCGGTATGTAGACAGGGGCTGGTCTCCTTCTATGAAGGCTTTGCCGGAGGTAACTGAAAGGGAAAAGAGAGCTACAAAATCACAGAGATACGGTACAGCATTAACCGAAAGTTTATTAATGGCATCCCGTGATGGTGTAACTTTTAAAAAATGGGATGAAGCGTTTCTTCGCCCTGGTATGGAGCGGAATGGTACATGGACCTATGGCGACAGTTATATTGGCTGGCATTTGGTGGAAACAAGTGCAGCAGATGAAGACGCTCCAAATGAAATTTCTATGTATGCTACAGAGCACTACTGGAAAGAAAAGGCCAGTTATCTGAGGCGATACACGCTTCGGCTAGATGGTTTTGTGTCGGTAAATGCGCCTATGAAAGGTGGAGAATTGTTGACAAAAGCTGTCATATTTAAAGGTAGTTCTCTTCATGTGAATTTTTCATCTTCCGCGGCAGGATCGATCCGGGTAGAAATTATAGATGAACTGACGGGAAGGCCTGTCAAAGGGTTTCAGGAAGAAGATTGTTATGAGGTATTTGGAGACGCGATCGATCGCAAGGTAGAATGGAAGATGGGTAGTAATCTTGCGGCGATACAAGGTAAAGCGGTAAAACTAAGGTTTGTGTTGAAGGATGCAGACTTATACGCTTTTCAATTTAAATAAGCAGCGATATCACTAAAGCGATTAAATAATTTATTTATTCCCGGCATTTGATAACCCTTTTACAGAGGGTGCGCTGAAATAAAAGTCAATTCGTTTATTCTTTCCATTAAGTTTTACTGAGGAAGCAAAAAATCACTAAATACTAATTCTAATAATTTTAGAATTTTAAAGAAGACGTTCATATTTCATCATTTAAAAGAGGTAACAATGATTAAGATGTTTTTTATTTTCTTTTTTTCGTGCTCTGTGCTGATCCATGAAAATGTGTGGTCTCAAAATAAGATAATCCCCATTCAAACCAAAAATACAAGCCTTGTTTTGCAGGTAGATAAAAGTAACCATCTTAAAATTATGTACTTTGGTGAAAGGCTAAATCATGAAACTGAATACAGTAAAATTGCTTCTGCAAGGATTTTGAATGAGCAGGGATCTACAGAAAATAATTTAGCATACTCAGCAGCCGGAACCAATACCATGTTTGAGCCGGCGGTAGCTTGCGTTCATGCAGATGGCAACAATTCTCTTGACCTTCAGTATAAAGAATCATCGGTTAGTAAAAATGCGGATGGCTCTGAACTGACCACGATACTTTTAAAAGACCCACAGTATAATTTTTTCGTAAAATTATTTTATAAGGCCTGGCCATTGCAGGATGTTATTGAACAATGGAGTGAAATTTCGAATAAGGAGAAAGGTAAAATTGTGTTGAATAAATTTGCTTCTGCCAATCTTTATTTTTATAATAAGGACTATATTCTCACTAGTTATAACGGCGGCTGGGGACGTGAAATGCAACCTGTAGAAACTGGATTAAAACAAGGAATTCACTCCATTAATTCCAAATTAGGAACAAGGGAAAATCTGTTGAGTTCTCAAAATTTTATGCTCTCCTTAGATGGAAAAGCCACAGAAGAAGCCGGACAGGTTTTGCTTGGGCAATTGGCATGGAGCGGAAATTATAATATAGAATTTGAAATAGACTCCTATAAAAATTTAAGACTGATAGCAGGTATCAATGCTTATCAATCCGCATACGAATTAAATCAAAATGAAACTTTTGAAACTCCCAAATTCATCTATACACTCTCTCTGCAGGGAATGGGCAATGCAAGCCGGAATATCCAGTCCTGGCTCCGTAAACACCAGCTTCTGGATGGGGAAGGAAACCGGTTGACCTTATTAAATAATTGGGAAGCTACTTATTTTGATTTCGATGAAAATAAATTGATTTCTTTATTTGGCGGAGCCAAGGAGTTGGGAGTAAATATGTTTTTATTAGATGACGGATGGTTTGGCAATAAGTATCCACGCAATAGCGACCACCAGGGTTTGGGTGATTGGCAGGTAAATAAAAAGAAAATTCCAAATGGTATTGAAAACCTGGCCAAAGAAGCAGGCAAGGCCGGGGTGAAATTTGGAATCTGGATAGAACCTGAAATGGTAAATCCCAAAAGTGAATTGTATGAAAAGCATCTTGATTGGGTGATCAGGGAGCCTAACCGTCCTGAGATTTATTTTCGTAATCAATTGGTGTTAGATTTAACCAATCCTCAAGTACAGGATTTCGTTTTTAAAGTGGTAGATAATTTATTGACCACTACGCCCGACCTGGCTTATATTAAATGGGATTGCAATTCGCCAATTTCCAATGCTCATTCTTTATACCTTGAAAAGATAAAAAAGCCTCAATCGCACTTATACATTGATTATACCAAAGGGCTGGAAAAAGTATTACAAAGGATCCGGAAAAAATATCCCAAAATTCCTATGATGTTGTGTTCGGGAGGAGGAGGCAGAACAGACTACCGGCTATTACAGTATTTCACCGAGTTTTGGCCAAGTGATAATACCGATCCTATTGACAGGATTTTTATGCAATGGGATTATTCTTATTATTATCCATCTATTGCCATGTGTAATCATGTGACCAACTGGAGCCAAAAACCGCTGAAGTTTAGAGTGGATGTGGCTTCTATGGGCAAACTTGGTTTTGATATAAGAGTAGATCAGCTAAGCAAAGAAGACCTCGCCTTTTGTAAGGAAGCTGTAAAAAATTATGATGAATTTAAAAATATTGTATGGCACGGAGATATGTACAGGCTTATAAATCCTCATGAAAGCAATATGGCTTCGCTGATGTATGTTAGCAAAAATCAATCAGAAGCAATTATGTTTAATTATTTATCTGACTGGAGATACACTACTACCGCTACACAAAGACCCATCCGGTTACAGGGTTTGGATGCTAATAAGAATTACCGTATAAGAGAAATTAACCTCGGAGAAAATAAAAAAAGTCCCATAGATTCCTCAGAAGTTTATAGTGGAGAATTCCTCATGAAAGTAGGTTTCAACCCCAATGTAAACGTACAAAGGACCAGTGTTGTTTTAGAAATAAAGGAAACTGGCTCTAAGTAATTTAAGACTGGATAATTCAATTTTAAAAAGAAATGAATGCTAACTAATAAAAAAAATCCATTTTTAAGTTCTGAGTTTTACGGAATCATAGAAGGACAAGAAGTATATAAATATACTTTGCAAAATGAATCAATAAAAGTGGATATTACTAACCTGGGTTGTTCCATAATGGCCATCTATACAAAAGGAAGTGGCCAACGGGAGAAAAATATTGTCGCCGGATTTAAAGACATAAAAGACTACGAAAACAATCCATATTATTTTGGATGTGTGATAGGCCGGTATGCAAATCGTATTACTAATGGCAAGTTTACTTTGGATAGCAAAAATATTCAACTGTCTGTTAACGATGGAATCAACCATTTGCATGGCGGATTCGAAGGGTTTAATAAGAAGGTTTGGAAATTAAGTAATACTGAATCTGACGAGGACAAAATAAGAGTAGAATTTGAATATTTGAGCCGCGACGGAGAAGAAGGTTATCACGGCAATTTGATGGTAAAAGTAAAATATATTCTCAACAGCAAAAACCAGCTTTGCATAGAATACAACGCCGGCACAGATAAAGCCACACCAGTCAGTTTGACCAATCATTCTTACTTTAACTTGTCAGGATTTGAATCGCCAAATATTTATGAGCATCTGCTATATGTGAATGCAGAAAATTATACGGAAAAGAATTTAAACAATACGCCAACGGGGGACATAATACCGGTTGCAGATACGCCGTTGGATTTTCGTCTGCCAAAGAAAATAGGAAAGGAGATTCATCAATTTCCAAAAGACAAAGGCTTTGATCATAATTTTATTTTGAAAAGAAATTTTTCTGATAAAATTGTTACAGCAGCTAAATTAAAAGATCCTTCATCGGGCAGAACAGTAACGGTTTACACTGATCAACCAGGCATACAAGTGTACACTGCTAATTTTTGGGATGGCACTGTTGAAGGATCACACGGCGTCTATCAACAGCATGGTGCAGTGGCGCTGGAAACGCAGGCTTTTCCCGATAGTCCTAATCATCCTGCGTTTCCTGACACCATACTGAGACCAGGGCAGGATTATTTTTCTACCACTATCTATGAGTTTGGCATTGAGTAATCTCTACAATAAGATTAGAAATCAGAAATCCGGGTTATTTGTTTGTTTACTGAGAAAATTCTATCGAATTAAAAGCCAGATGCGTTACAACTTTACATTGCTTTCAATACTTTTTTTGCTTTTTCAATGGCAAATTGAACGTCTTCTTCCGTATGTGCCGCACTGATGTAACATAATCCTCTGCCGATAATCCTCACCCCATTATCATGCATGCCTGCAATAAATTTGGATAATTTTACCTTATCAAAAGTTAATGTATCCCTGTAGTCTGTTACTTTATCCAATTGTGTAAATGCCACGTTGAACATAGGCCCTGGTCCCTGCACTAATAAAGATTGATTGGTTGCAGATGCAGCCTTTTTAAGTCCATCCATTAATTGTTGTCCGAGTTTGAAAAACCGGTTATATGGATTTTCTTTTTCCAGTATTTGAATAGTAGCGAGTGCTGCAGCTACCGTGGCGTTACTTGAATTCATGGTTCCCGCATGTATTACTCTCGATTCTTCAATCAGTTCCATCCATTCTTTTTTTCCACAAATCACACTTAAAGGATAGCCGCTTGCGATCGCTTTTGCAAATATGGAAAGATCGGGTTTGATATTAAAATATTGCTGCGCCCCGCCAAGAGAAAGCCTAAAGCCGGTAATAACTTCATCAAATATCAATGCCATGTTATACTCATTGCAGATGTCCCGCATTCCTGGTAAAAAACCTTCTTCAGGTAAGATACAGCCGTTATTACACATTACCGGCTCCGTAATAATTGCAGCCAGTTCCTGGTGATGTTTTTTCAC
The DNA here is from genome assembly GCA_051954975.1 of Ginsengibacter sp. GTDB lineage: Bacteria > Bacteroidota > Bacteroidia > Chitinophagales > Chitinophagaceae > Ginsengibacter. The sequence goes on from JBQCHE010000016.1 coordinate 482,996, forward strand.
AGTTGCTTTTAATAATTCCAGGTCATTCCAAGGTAACACCATAAACTCATCTCTCGAATTTTCCGGCAAACCTTCTGTCCATGGATAAACCAACGGCTCTTCACGCTTACCTAATTCGTTCCCAGATTTAGCAGAAATTCCCCACGAAACATTATCAAGCCAGCCATGATAATGTCCTTCAAACCGTAGAAACTTTTGTTTACCGGTCTTTGCCCTGGCTATCCTAAAAGCCGTTTGAACTGCCTCTGATCCGTCAAGACAAAATCTCATTAATTCTGCCGACGCGATCAACTCATTAATTTTTTCAGCAAGTTCAATCTCGCGAAGGTGCTGCCCCGCGAAGAGCTGGCCCTCTTCCGAATATTCCCGGATGGCTCTTAATACCTCGGGGTTAGAATGCCCCAATATCAAAGGTCCCTGGCTAAGGGTGAAATCAACATATTCATTACCATCCACGTCATATATTCTCGATCCTTTTCCATGAGTATAGAATAAAGCATGAGGATAATTGTATTTTCTGAATTCAGAAGACACACCTCCAGCCAGTACTTTCTTCGATCTTTCTAATAATTCTGCAGATTTTTGATAGCGTAATTGAGTTTCCATTTTTGAAAAAATAATATTTAATTTTTAGGTTTAATAAGAAGTAAGAAAATGATGCAAACAGGTATCAACAAAGATGCTGATTTAAAAATAACACTGAAGCTTATGTTGGCATCTCTCAAATACCCTCCTGCGTATATGCCAAGTCCACCCACAATGCAACCACATAAATTAAGGATTCCATATCCGGTAGCCCTGGTGTTTTTATCAGCAATGGTACTTAATATAGGCATCATATTCGTATCGCTGAAAGCCTTGGTTACGGCATAGATCATAAAAAATATAATGGCAATTACAGACAGTGAGGTACTACCTGCAAAAAATGTGATTGGCGCTGCAATACATAATCCAATTGCAGGAACAAGCATCCTGGCTCTCCTGTTTTTTTTAATCCATCTATCCGCTAATACTCCACCCAGTATTAACCCTACAACAGAAGCGGGGTATAAGTAGGCAGTGGCATAAATACCGGCCACTTTCTGAGATAAATTAAAATGCTGTATGTAAAAAGCGGGAAGCCATGCAGCAATTAACCACGATACAATACTCAATAAGCTCCAAAAGCCCAGCATGTAATAAAAGGACCGGTTACTGAAAAGCACTTTTAAGGTTTTAATAAAATTGCCTTCAAAGCCGCTTGAGGCTGCTTGAGTCAAACTTTTATTGTTTTCCTTCGGAGCATCTCTTAAAAAAAAAGCGATGAACATTGCATAAACAATTCCGACAAAACCGAAGATGGTAAAAGCCAGATTCCAGGTGTGGTCTTCGGCAATCCACCCGCCAATGAATCCCAGGCTGGCTCCTATAAATACGCCCGCCATGTGAATGCCTGTAGCGGTAGATTGTGTGCGGCCCTTATGAAAATCTGTGATCAGCGCCAATGCAGCAGGTATGTAACACGCTTCGCTTAAACCCATCAATGCCCGGGTGGCTAACAATTGCGGAAAGTTAGTTGCATGAGCTGTAAGCCAGGTAACAGCAGACCATATAAAAAGGCTGATAATAATAATTCTGCTGCGGCCAAATTTATCAGCCAAAAAACCCGCGAAAGGACTAAAAATTCCATATACCCAGAGAAAAACTGCTGTCAGTAAACTGAATTCTTTTTCAGTCATCGGGATTGATTCCGTAATGGAAGTATGCATCGTGGTGATCGTATTCCGATCCAGGTAGTTTAATAATCCGACGAAAAATAATAGAAAAACAGTCATCCAGGCTCCCCGGGGAAGTTCTTCAGTAATACCAGGTACTTTTTTTAAATTATTCATATCTGATGTCTTGAGTTTCTACCAACTGGTCCAGCCTCCATCTACCAAAAGATTGTGGCCAGTAATGTATGATGATGCTTCAGATGCTAAAAAAACAACAGCGCCTTTAATATCATCATCCGTAGCAAATCGTCCAAGGGGTGTTAATTTTTTATAATTATGTGTAAACTCATTTTCTCCAAAACTCGCTTCAATACCAGGGCCGTAACCACCAGGGCTGATACAGTTTACCCGTATATTATATTTACCGTAATAATTTGCCATCCATTTAGTCATGCCCACCATGCCCCATTTATCATAAGTATAATTGAGTGGGCTTGTCATACCGGTACTGCCATATACTTCGAAATTAGGTCCAACAGATCCCTGGATGGAACCAATGTTAATGATGCTGCCAGTTCTTTGCGTTGCCATGTGCTGCACCACTGCTTTATTGATGAGCATAAGACCAGTAGAATTAATTTGCTGTGCCTGCTCCCAATCTGCTTTTGTGGTTTCTTCCAGTTTTTTGTATCCATCCCGTGATACGGAATTATTGACAAGTATGTCAATACGTTGATGTTGTTTAATAACAGAAATTACAAGATCCTGAATGCTTTTTTCATCAGCTAAATCAAGAAATGCTCCACTCGCTTTATAGCCAGCACTCTTAAGTTCTTCGGCAACAAGCTGGCATTTTTCAATGTTTCTTGAGGCGATGATTACATGAGCTCCTGCTTCTGCCAAAGAGGTGGAGATCGGTTTTCCGAACAAGCCGGTGCCACCGGTAACGATAGCAATTTTATTACTGAGGTCAAATAATTGTAGCGTATTCATGGATTAGTATTTTTATTCCAGAGAGCCGGAGTGATCAGCTCTTCAGGCAAGTTTTTAAAACTATTTAGTATGCGGGAATAAACCTCCGGTGGTAAAGGCGAACCAGATAGCAAGGCAAGATTTTCTTTCAATTGACCAATGGTTTCAGCCCCCACTACCAGGCTGGTTACTCCCGGTGTATCGCATACAAAGGAAAAAGCAATCTCCTTTATTTCTTTGTTTACTGATGCTGCTATTGTTTTTAGTTGATGCAAGGGAGCTTTTGCAATAGACAGATGATCCCGAACCTCATTTTCATCCATTAGAATCAAACCCTGCAGATAAATACTCCTGATAAAAACCTTTACCTGGTTGTCAACCAATGTCTGCATTAGATTTTGCGTCAACAATCTTGTGTCAAAAATATTCATCGGCACCTGAACAGCGCGAATGGTTTTCCAATCCCTGATATATCGAAGCTCAGCGGGTGAATATACCGAAATTCCTCCTTCAGATATCCTACCTTCCTGTTTAAGGATCTTTAAAATTGGAGGTAATATTTTTGAAACTTTTTCTATTGCCTGATCTTTATTTTTATGGAAAAGGCAAATTGGGATGGTTTTAATTTTCAGCATTTCGCAGGAAATACGGACGCTTTCTCTTGCTTCGCGTATCGCTAAATCCAGGTTATTAAGCGCTGCATCACTTAGTTTGAATTTTGATATAATGGTAAATTGTTCCGACTGCTCAAAAGAGCCAATTACTTCTTCTGCATTGCCATAAATTCTTGCTGTATCCAGCGTATTGATACGATTGTCTAAAGCGAATTGTAGCAATTCATGGCTAGACTTCGTGGAAGGTTGCCCCAATTTATTGGCAATGCCATAAGGAATGCCAAGTTGTACGGTTCCTAATGTAATTTTTGATATCGTAGTTTGGTTATTCATATTCAAAGAGGATTTCAACAAAAGCGCCTGGCCCCGGTTCTGCGAATCCACCGGTGATGATCACGTGATTATTTTTAATAAAAAGATTGCTGGTTAAATTAAATTCGGTAGAAATTGATTGTACAATTTCCCCACTGGCTGACAGAATCTGAACCTTTCCCATGCCGTAATGAGCTACCCAAATGTTGTCTTTTTCATCTACTTTGATTCCATCAGGAAGATTATTTACAATATTATTAGAAGGGTGTGCAGGCAAATCAGCAACAATGCGGATGTTACTGTAATTCTTTTCAAGTTCAATGGCAATAATTCTATTCTTATAACTCTCAGCAACGAACAAAGTCTTTCCATCGTTTGATAAGGCAAGTCCATTTGGATAATCCAAATTTCTGGCAATAATACTTTGTTTGCCTGCAGTGTCAATGCAAGCCACTTTTCCGTGATGCCGTACAGAATCAGTAAAATAAATATTCCCTTTTTTATCGGTTATCACATCATTCGGCACCTGGATAATTTCTCCCGCGCAAAAGCCATTTATTTCATTTGAAACAAAATTTCCTTCTTTATTGTATCGGATAAGAGCGGCCTGTTTGCTATCACACACAAGGTGATCACCATTATTTAGAATAGTTTGCCCATTTGGGCAAATGGATGTAGCCCAGGTAACTATTTCATCTTTGTTATTCACCTTCATTATTTTTCCGCCTGACAAAGTAGTGAAATAGATATTTCCGTATTCATCTATCACAGGGCCTTCTGTATAGTAAGGTTGTAATGAAGTTTTAGATGAAAGTATTTTTATCATTTTTACACGTCTTCAAAAGGAAACAAAGGTTTTCTTCTGTATTGAAAATTAAATTTTGTCATATCCGCCTGCGTAACTCCGGGAGTATTCGCCTGTATGATCGTTGGGCAAACCGGCCCATATGCAGCAATTGGTGCGTTTACCCCTTTAGCTACAAGCACGTCAAATGTAGCTGGATTTACCCCACAGGAAGTAAGTTGAGCCAGGCTGAAAGGCGGAATCCTTTTTGAGTGCAGCATGATGGTATTGCCCCTTTCCGTAACTACAATAACGGTATCACCCATATCATAGTGAACTTGTCCTCCGTGTCTCGGTTGTTCTTCCCTGAACTTTCCATGATGCGTACTGGTCAATGTAACCCGCATTTGATAAGCATTTCCTGTTTCCGGATTTATCCCAAAAGATAAAAGGAAATTCTCATGGCTGTCATGAGAAAGGCATTCTTTAACAGCTGCGGGGTCATAAATGCATATAAATGACCGGTGGTTTGTTCTTTCTAATTTTTCCAGCAGGTACGTACTGTTGCCATTGCTGCCTCCACCCACATTGTCGCCCATATCCAATAGTAACACGGGTTTACGCTTTTCCCCGATGGAATGTAATTGAGAATCTATAATGTCTTTTTCCCCTACAAAATTTTTCTTTTCTTTTATAAAATAAGCTCCTAATCGATCTTTTATTGATCCTTCTTTTTGCCAATCTTTATCAGCAATTATAATTACCGATGTTCCCATTTCATACACATCCGCATATGGAAATCCAATTGCGATGTTTAAGTGTAAGCCATTTTCACTTTCACAAAGTGTTTCCGCAAATTGATATAGACTTTTACAAGGTTCGGCTGATGTATATTGCTGTTCAATACTCATCGCAACCGGCGCCTGAAATAAAATTTGTACAGGATTGATTTCTTTGCGTAAAATTTTAAGGAGAAACTGTGCGGCCTTTCTTCCTGTTTCCCGTTGGTCAATATGAGGATTGGTGCTGTAAGGAAATAATCCTTGTGTACAGCTTACCATAACCTTGCTCACATTGGCATGTGGGTCTAATGTGCCAACTATCGGAATCGTTTCACCTAATTTTTTTCTTAATAATTGCAACCAATCGCCGTCCATATCCCTATGGTTTTCAGCCACGGCCGCGCCATGAGGCACCACAAAACAGGCATCCAGTGGCAAAACTGTATCCAGTTCCCGGAACATCTGATCTGCCAGCTCCAAATAAGTGGTCTCCCCGATTAATCCGCCTGGCGTGGTTTCTGCATAAAAAACCGGGAGAAGTTCAACCTCGTTATTGGTAAATACTTCAATAGCGCCACCCAATTCATGATGGGCATCTTTATATTCATCAATGATTTTTGTTCCTTTCAATAACCTGCCTTTTTTAAAATCGTTGATAGTAGTAAGGCCGTCCACGAACGTGTTCGATTCGTGGTAAATGCCTAAGAGCGCTATCCGGAATTTATTTTTTTCTGCAGGCAACAACATCAACTTCAAATTTTAAAATATTACCCAGGCAACCGATAAGGGTGGTTCTGGCGGGATACGGCTCGGTGAAGAATTCTTTATAAATTTTATTAAATTCAACGAGGTCTTCCTGGCGCCCTACGTAATTTCTTACCTGCACCACATCCTGAAAGGAAAGGCCGCAGGCCAATAAAATAGCGCGCACATTTTCAAAAGAACGCCGGCATTCATTTTCAAAAGTGTCATTGATAATTTTTCCATCTTTATCTACGGATGCCTGCCCGGAAATGAAGATGAAATTTTCGGCTTCCACTGCCGGGCTAAAAGGCAGCGGGCTGGACGGTATATGGTCGCCTTTAATGTGTCGGATACTCATATTGAATGGTTTGAATTTACAATTTCCGGTTCTGCAAATCTGTTTGTGATTTCTTCAAGTGAGTTGGTCATTTGAAGTATTTCATCGTCATTCCATTTTAGCGGCGGCGCTAATAAGGGTGACTTCGGATCCCCGATGTCTATCTGATGTTTGAGCAGCATAGCTCTTCTGTAAAAAGACCATATAACCGGCAAAATATCTTCAATCAAATTTTGAAACGAAAGCATAAATTCATTACCCAGTGTTACATTTCCCTGCAGAAACTTTTCACGTACCTGTTTAAAAGTGGCCGGTAATAAATTGTAAGTAGAGCCAATCGCTCCGGATGTACCACACAGTGCGGCCTGACACATTAATTCATCTGCGCCGCTGAAAAGTTTCCATTCACCTTGTGTTTGCCTGTAGACACTGCTGATCTCTAAGAGATTTAACGTAGTCAGTTTCATTCCCACGATATTTGGGATGCTCATTAATTTTTCCACCACCATTTTATTGGTCGCATGGCCAATCTGGTAGGGAAGAAAAGGGAGATCAGTGGCATGGGCAATTTTACTGTAATGCTCAAAAGCCATATTTCCTGAAACGCCATAATAAATAGGCCCTACTGAAGAAATGGCGTCGGCGCCCGCTTTCCCAGCATGCCGGGCAAGCCTGATACATTCTTCGGTGCTGATGGCTCCCACCTGGACTATGGTTCCTACTCTTTTATTAATGATCTGTAAAGAAATCTCTGCAATTTCTTTTCTTTCAGTCTCAGTGAATAAAAACCCCTGGCCGGTCGAGCCGAGTAAGTACAAGCCATCTACGCCTTCCTTAATAAGTAGTTCAATTAATTTTTCAAGTTCTGTTACGTTTACTTTTCCATTTTTATCAATGGGGGTAAACATGGCGGGCCACAAGCCGCGAAGTTGATCTTTAAAATGCTTCATCTTTTTTTATAGTTTCTAAAAATTGTGATAGGTCGGTTATGTTAATTTTTTTCTCCATTATTGGCAGATTGAACTGATGTGCTACTGCACTCATGTCTTTAAATCCAGAGCCAGTGACGATGCATACTATGGTTTCGTTAGCGTCCAATTCTTTGCGTCTTACGGCATCAGAAAGGGCGCTGACGCTTACTGCCCCTGCCGGTTCACAAAAGATCCCTTCTTTTTGCGCCAAATCTTTTTGAGTTTTAAAAATGATCTCATCATCTACCAGGTAACCTGTGCCACCCGTTTTCCTGCAATGCAGCAGTGTTTCGGTGCCATCCAAAATACTCGGCACCTGTAAACCACTGACCAGGGTAGAAGAATGTGCTATTTCTTCCGATCTCTCTTTTCCCTTTCTAAGTGGGCCTGCAATGGTATTATTTCCCAAAGGTTGCACACAGTGTACTTTACAGCCGGATGGGTATTTTGTATAGTCTAAAATACCTTTGGCGACCGCCAATGTAAGTCCTCCGCCTCCTGAAGGAGAAAAAATATGGTGAACACTGCCCTGCAATTCATCTAAAATTTCATAAGAAATTGTTTGTACGCCCTGCATGCCTTCCGGGCAATAACAATAAGCGCTGATGGGAAGAGATATATTTTTTTCTTTAGCCACCTGTGCAAGCAATGAAAAAACATCTTTGGTTACAAGGGAATCGATGCCAAACTGGTTTACCGTTATAAGCTTGCCTCCATACAATTGCATTTGTTGGATTTTTGGTAACGGAGCGCCATCCACGATTACTAAATAACAATCAATACCGGCGGCAGCGGAATAAGCTGCAAGCGCAGCACCATTATTCCCGCTTGAGGTAGACAGGAGAGAACTGACTTTCTTTTGAAGAAGGGAACTGATGAACGTGGCAGCGAACCTGTCTTTATAAGATCCTGTAGGATTTAAATTCTCAAGCTTGAAGTATAGGTTTTTTAATCCCAATGATGGTCCAATAAAGTGCGACTTTACAAGCGGAGTCTGACCTTCACCTATACTTAACCTGCAATCTTCCGGGATTTCAGGTAAAAGATCTTTATAATGCCAGATATTTTTCAATATTCGTTAGGGAATTGAAGTTTTTTAATAGGGTAACTGTTGAAATTATCAGAAAGACCTCCATCAATGGTCAGGTTGCAACCGGTAATATAACTGGCGTTGGGCGATGCCAGCCATACCATCGCCCGGGCAATATCATCTGGTGTTCCGGGCCGGCCAAGAGGTGTTTTTTCTAAAAGTTCTTTCGCCACCTTTCCACTGATATTATCTCCATTGTCACTTGTATAATCGTTGCTCATTTCAGTATCAATAAAACCGGGCTTTAAACAAACTACCCTGATTCCACTTCTGCCATAGGTTATTGCCAATTCTTTTGTCAGGCTTTCAAGTGCTCCTTTACAGGCAACGTAAGCAGGACTGTTACCTCCTGCCTGTTGCGACATAATGCTGGAAGTGTTAATAATAACTCCGTTAATATTCCTTTTTTCCATAGCCGCTGCACAGAATTTTGCTAAAAAGGCAGGGGCGGTAATACAAATCCTCAAGGTCTTTTCCCAGGTGGCCAGGTCAATGCTGCGCATGGTTTCAATCGTTCTCCAGGCGGCATTGTTGATCAAAACATCTATTCTGCCAAATCTTTCGATGGCTAATTCAGGTATTGAATTGATAAAGTTCATATCGGCAAGATCACCACAGCATACAAGGCATTCTCTGTTGTACAGTTTTTTAATTTCCTCTTTTAAGTCGAGCAAAGGAGATTGATTGGTAGCAACTACTACAGTTTCATAGCCAGCTTCTGCAAATGCCAGCGCTGTTTGCCTGCCTATCCCTTTTGAGGCCCCGGTTATAATAGCTACTTTATTTTGCATAAATCACTTTTTTAAATTGACTTGGCAGCGGTAAAATGCCTCCCAAAGAATCCCCGGTATTTACCCTGGAAGATATTCTCAACATAAAAAGAAGCCCATCCTCGTTAGAGATTATTTTTGTTTTCGTGTTAAGTACCGGATTTACGACATGACCTAATAAACTTCCTTTTTTTACTTCCTTGCCAATTGGTACTGAAGGAATGAAAATTCCGTTTTGCGGTGAAGGCAACTTACTTTGCAAATGTCCTTCTCCGGATCTATAATCTTCCAGCCAGGTAAATAAATTCTGGTTCTGTTTAAATTCAGAACAAATCATTCCGAGACTTTCGAGAACATTTAAGCACCCTTGTTCATAAAGTCTAATGGTTTTTTTATTGATAATTACCCCTCCTCTGCATTCTGCATAAATAGCCGGTACATTGTAGTCCCTTGCCACGGAAAGCGTTCGGCCTTCAACCTTTGCATCCGTTCCCCAAATCAAAGGAAGATTAAAGGCTTTTGCCATTTCCTGTTGCTTGGCAAGTATTTCTTTTTTAGGATGAAGCAAATACCCTGTCAGGGGTAAGATATCAAGTAAAGCGCCTCCCGTATGCAAGTCAATCAGGTAATCAGCTTCTTTTATCAATTTACTGATCGCGCTGGCTGTTTTTTGAGTAACCGTGCCCTTATCGCTCCCCGGGAAGGTTCTCGCCAGGTCTTTTTGGTCGCTACCGCACCTGCTGCCTCTTTCAAATGCAGAAATATTGGCAACGGGAATAATGTTTACTTTCCCTTTAATCGTTTTTTCCTTTAGTTTTTTTGCTAAGCTTGACGCAACAAGTATGGGTTCTCCTTCATCACCATGAATGCCTGCAATAATTAAGAGGCGAGGCCCCGTTACTTCATTAGTAATGGTATATAAATCAAAATATTTATTATGGGACTTAGTTAACAAGGTCCTGAAATTGTAAATAAAAGGTAAATAAAAACAAATATACGTAAATAAGTCCGACTTATGTATATTTGGCCTTGTTTAAAAAAAAACAAATAAAAAGTAAACAGAGTTAGCTTCAATAAACTATGCCAGGTAATGAAAGCATAACCGGCCATTGAAATTAAAATTCGCTCCAGGAAAAAAGTGTAATTAATGAAAGATAGAAAAACTTCAATAGCAGAAAATAGCAGGCGACAATTTTTAAGTAATATTTCCAAAGCCGTTTTAATTTCCTCAGTGTCTGCTTTACCGGGAGGTGTGTTATCTGCTTCAGCGCTTTCAAAAAATACAATTGATAAAGACGGAGATGATCTGAAACAAATAAAGGAATGCATTGCAAATAAGCAAAAGCCGCTGAAATGGATTTTTACAGGAGATAGCATCACTCAAGGTGCTAAGCACACCCTCGGTTACCGTTCTTATCCTGAAATATTTTCAGAGCGCATCCGGTTTGAAATGAACAGAGGCAGAGATATAGTGATTAATACAGCAATAAGTGGGAATGCAACCACAAATATTTTAGACGATTTTGAATGGCGCATAGCGCAATTTAGCCCGCAGGTAATTTCCCTGATGATAGGAACAAATGATGCAGCAGCCATCAGGAATATTTCTATCAATACTTTTGAAACGAACTTACGGACACTTGTACAAAAATTCAGACAACTTCATGCTATTCCTATTTTGCATACACCTAATATAATCGATACTGCAGAAAAGAGTGATAAGGAAAGGTTTACTCTTCCCCAGTATGTAAATGTGATTAGAAAAGTAGCCCACGATTGTCATGTTATTTTAATTGACCATTGGAAATATTGGGAAGATAACAGGGAAAAAGTACTCGATGAAAAGTGGCGAAACGATCCTTTGCATCCTAATGGCAGAGGCCACCTTGAGATGGCAAGATTGTTTTTTAAAACGCTATCTATTTTTGATGACAACTCTTTTACCTGTACGGGTACTATAAATTTTTAACCTCTAAATTACTTCCTCACGTAATAAATCTAAAAAATATGAAAGTAATAAAGCCTTTAAATTTAATAGTGATTTCAGCATTGTTGCTTTTTTTGGCTGGCTGTGCAGCATCCAGGCAAAAGGATCATTCCGGAATGCCCTTTACTATTGAGATCTTAAGAGATAGCCGTGAGGTTGTGTTGACACAAACCTTGCCCTGGGAAGAACAGATGATGGGATATTTTAAGGTCCTAAAAATAACACCTGATTTTTGGCAAATGTGGTATTCTTCATGGGATAATAAGCGGAAAGATGATTATTCAGACTACCTGCTGTACGCTCACTCCAAAGACGGAAAAAATTGGATAAAAGAAATTCCGGGTAGAAAAAATAATATTCTTCAGGGAACCGGGCATCCGCAAAAAGATGGCATTGTTGAGCAGGATGTGTTTATTGAGCCTTCGGCAGAATTTCCGTACAGAATGATTTATACTGCAAAAGATGCGAATGATAATGATAAGGAAAAGACGTTCATAGAGGAATCTAAAGATGGGATCAACTGGGTAAATAAGAAAGTTTTATGGAATGAAAAACATGATTCTCAATTTTCGGTTATTCAGAAAGACAGCCTTTATTATATTTATTTGAGGCATTGGGATATGAAAGATAAAGTCCGGTACAGGACTATTGGCCTTGCTGTTACGGATAAAAACTGGGAAACGGTTGAGAAGCCTCATAATATTTTCAAAGCAGATTTTGATGGAGATTTTCCTCATTTATATAATCCTGCCGCCTCTAAAGTCAGTGAAGATTTAACGGTTCTATTCCCGACTTTTTTTAATGAAAAAACCAATGCGGTTAAGTTTGGGCTTGCTTATGTTTATCGTAACCAGCCGGTTCTGACAGATAAGGATTTTACAAAAGATTTATTGGAAGGAGAGAATTCCAATTGGGGCATTGTTTCTCCGGGATTGATTCCTGCAGGAAAAAATACTTATTGGATATACTATTATGCCACTAACATGGTACATAGTGATTATGATCAATCCGGAAGGAAATTTAAATATTACAGGATAAAGGTTAGGATAAAAGAAAAGTGATCTTTTAGCAAAATTTAAATTTAAAGAGAGTAATAAATAGAATCATTTTATCCATTTCAGAAAAATTTATTTAAGCAACCATAAAAAAATAACTATGAAGAGAATTTATTCAACCGTTATAATTTTTATCCTGCTCGGGTTCACCTATGGCAGTTATGCGCAAACAAATAATATTTCCAATAGAGCAATTTCAATTATACCGCAGCCTCACTCTGTCACATCTACCGCTGAGCGATTCAGGCTTACTCCGCAAACAAAGATTTTTATAGATCCCAATAATCCGGAGCTCCAGAAAATAGCAGAAATGTTTGTTGCTCACGTAAAATCAACAACTTCTATTTCCCTTTCTATTGTGTCAAAAAACAAGGCATCTATTGTGAACGGAATATACTTTACTATAAAAAATTCCCCCGATAGTTTAGAAAAGGAAGGCTACCAACTAACCGTGACAAATAATAATATTATTCTAAGGGCAAATAAGGGTAACGGCATTTTCTATGGTATGCAAACTTTGTTACAATTATTTCCGGTAAATAAAAAGGATTTGGCCGGGTCAGTGATTTATTTGCAAGGCGCAAACATAATTGATAAGCCACGCTTTGAATGGCGGGGGTTAATGTTAGACGTAGGACGTTTTTACTATTCAATGGAATTTTTAAAAAAATACATTGATTACATTGCGATGCATAAAATGAATACATTTCATTGGCATTTGGTGGAAGATCATGGATGGAGACTCGAAATCAAAAAATATCCCCGACTTACCAGTATAGGAGCCTGGAGAGAGGCTAACCAATTTGACAGAACCCAGGTAGATCAAACAGCAAAAGGTGGTTATTACACCCAGGAGCAGGCAAAGGAACTGGTGGCATATGCAGCTTCCAAATATGTAAACGTTGTACCTGAAATAGAGATGCCTGGGCATATATATTCTGCCCTGGTTGCCTATCCTGAACTTTCATGTACAGGTGGCCCATTTAAAATGCTGACACGGTGGGGAATACAAGATGATATTTATTGTGCAGGCAATGAAAAGACTTTTGAATTTATTGAGAACGTTTTGGAAGAAGTGATAGCTATTTTTCCAAGCCCGGTGATACACATTGGTGGTGATGAGGCGCCTAAGGAAAGATGGAAAGCCTGCTCTAAATGCCAGCAAAGGATTAAAAATGAAAATTTAAAAGATGAGCATGAATTGCAAAGCTATTTTATAAAGCGGATCGAAAACTTTTTACTTACGAAGAATAAAAGCATTATTGGTTGGGATGAAATATTGGAAGGTGGATTAGCCCCTAACGCTTCGGTAATGTCGTGGAGAGGAGTAAAAGGAGGCATCGAAGCCGCCAAACAACATCACAATGTTATTATGACTCCTAATAATTATTTTTATCTGGATTATTACCAGGGAAAGCCTTACCAGGAACCTTTGAGTATGGGTTCTCAACTGGTAACGCTTGAAAAAGTATATTCTTTTGAGCCGGTTGCCAAGGAACTCTCGGCCGAAGAAGGGAAATTCATCAAAGGTGTTCAGGGAAATGTATGGTCTGAATATATACATTCGCCGGAAAAAGTGGAATACATGGCTTTTCCAAGGGCAGCCGCTGTCGCAGAAATAGGATGGTCATCACCTGGTTCCCGTAACTGGGAAGATTTTAAAAGAAGAATGGAGCATCAATATGCACGGTATGATTTGGCCGGAATTAACTATGCGAAAAGCGCTTACAACGTATGGCAGACAGCAAAAATTGATTCCGTTGCTAAAACTGCGTTGATTTCTTTTAAGACTGATAGCCACAACTCTGAGATCCGGTTTACTTTAGATGGAAATGAGCCAACGCAAAATTCACAATTATATACTACTCCTTTTAAGGTAAAAATCCCCATATTAATCAAATCAGCAACATTTAAAAACGGGAAAAGAATAGACAAAATAAATGAGGAAGCGGTGATATTAAGATAGGATCTGTTAATAAGATGTCAACCGAAGCATGGCGTTGTTATCATTCAGAATCGGATGTTGGCGTTTTGCCGACCTCCGATTACTGGAAAGAAGCTGTTGGTAAGATGGCTAAAGCAGTATGGAAATTAATGAGGATTTAGCACCCATAGCTATAAATATGCTTCCCTGGATAAACGGCTTCAATGGCAAAGTCGTAAGATCCGTAAAATTATCCATCCTTTTAATAGGAAAAGCCATCTTGATCTTTTTTGTTTTCTGGTAAATTTGAGTATCAAAAAAAATTCGTTTCTAATAACATTGTTTTATCTCAACAATTAATCCCGCTAATGACAGACTCACAGGAAGTTAGTTTCAATAATAAATATACCATTGGCATCTCTTTTATTTCTGCATTAGGTGGCTATCTTTTTGGTTTCGACTTTGCTGTTATATCAGGCGCCTTGCCCTTTCTGCGTTCTGAATTTCTATTGACTCCCTGGTGGGAAGGATTTCTTACAGGTTCGCTGGCTTTGGGATGTATAGTGGGCTGCCTTTTGGCAGGAAAATTATCAGACCGTTATGGACGGAAGCCGGGATTATTGCTTTCAGCATTGATATTTGCTGTTTCCTCATTCGGTATGGCCTTTTCTGGTAGTCTGACGATGTTTATCATGATGCGCTTCGCTGCCGGTATTGGTGTAGGAATGGCTTCCATGCTTAGCCCGATGTATATAGCTGAAGTTTCACCCGCAAAAGTCAGGGGGCGCAATGTTGCTATTAATCAATTAACGATTGTTTTGGGAATTTTAATAACTAACCTGGTGAATTATGGATTGGCGGATAAAGGTGTGGATGCATGGCGATGGATGTTTGGTTTAGGAATGGTGCCTTCAGTATTGTTTTTGGTGGGGGTGCTTTGGCTTCCGGAAAGTCCGCGTTGGTTAATAAAAGCAGGAAAACCTGAGGAGGCAAAGAAAATACTGGACAAGATAGGCAGTGCTGTTTTTGTAGAAAATACCATTAGCGATATTAATGCCTCTCTTTTGGGAACAACTAAATTATCCTACAAAGCCGTCTTTGCAAAAAGTGTTCGTCCTGCAGTAATGGTGGGTATTGTATTGGCAGCCTTTCAACAATTGTGCGGTATTAATGTGGTTTTTAATTATACTTCAACCATTTTTGAATCCGTGGGTGCTGATCTGGACAGGCAGTTATTTGAAACCGTGTCCATTGGTTTTGTGAATCTTATTTTTACGTTAGTGGCTATGTGGCAGGTAGATAAACTAGGACGGCGGCCATTGATGCTTGCTGGCTCGTTGGGCCTTTCTATTGTTTACATCATTCTGGCATTACTGTTGCAGAACCAGGCCTCACCTGCATTTGTGTCCGTTTTTGTATTGCTGGCAATAGCCATGTATGCTACTTCCCTGGCACCGGTTACGTGGGTGCTGATATCTGAAATTTTCCCCAACAAAATCCGCGGATTAGCTTCTTCAGTGGCAATTCTTTCTTTGTGGATCAGTTATTTTATTTTAGTATTTACCTTCCCGGTTTTGGCCAGTAAACTCGGTACATACGGCCCGTTTTATTTGTATGCCGGCATATGCATTTTAGGCTTCTTGTTCACTAAGGCGAGAGTGCGGGAAACAAAAGGAAAAACGTTGGAAGAGGTTGAGATGGTTATGGCGCATTAATTAATAAATAGCCATTTTAATAGAAATAAAATTCAACAGTTAATTTATTCTTTTTATCCTGTAAGCAACAGGCGACATTCCCATTATTTTAGTAAACATTCTTGAAAAGTAGTATTGGTCTTCTATTCCCAGTTTATTGGCTAATCTCTTTTATACGCAGATCAGTAAAAAGCAAGTACTGGCAAACCTTCTGCACTTTAAGATGATTGAAATGTTCGATAGGGGAAAATCCCGCTTTTTTCTGAAAAGAAATTAAAAGTGAGAAGGAGATAGATGCACGGATTCTGCCAGCGAATTTGACGTCAACATTTTGTCGAGATTCTTTTGCATAAAGTTGATGGGGCAATTGATGGTGTCATTACTTCTTTTCTTATCTGCCATATTGTAGTTGGCATCAAAAATAAAGGACGTCAGAAAATAGGGTAAGCGCAAATTGACATAGCATAAATTATCGGTGCTGTAACCCATTTGAAGATTAGAATAGATATCTTCAAATAGGCGGATCCTGCTGTCCTGGTAGTTGATGGTACCCTTAAAGGAACCATTTTTTTCAGGAAGCTGTTGATAATATTGGTGGCCACATATCCTTTAAAATGGACCCAATAAATGGTCCAGGGATTGGTTCATCAGCACCATATTGGTGGGCGGTACCTTCGGGGATCAGGACAAAATTGCCTGGATTTAACTCACATTCTTCCTTTTTTATTCTCGCTGTTCCCTGGCCTTCCAAACAATAGATCAAAATGTTTTGGTCTATCCCATCTATTCTCTCCCGGTAATGATGCCTCGCTTTCGGGTAGTATCCTATGTCAGTTATGTAAGCGCCGGAAATCAAATTATTGGCGCTGCAATATTTTGCCAGTATCCTCCTTGGCAGGATAATGGCTCTCTTTCCTTCAACCCCCTTTTTTTCTCAAAAAAATACAATAGTAGGAAAGTCCATCATTATAAACAATTTCTCCATTAAGAGAGGGGTGCGCTTTTGTAAATTTACCTGAATTTTAAAAGCTTATATAGACATGACGAATTCTGTTACTGCCTGGCAAGAAAAAGTGATAATCCCTACTTATGGAACAGGAAAGCCGGAAAAGAACCCTATTTTTTTAGAAAAAAGAATTTACCAGGGCAGCAGCGGTGTGGTATATCCACATCCTGTGATTGAAAAAATTGAGAATGAGAAATCCGGTAAGGAGTATAATGCCGTTTTTATTGAAAATGAATATTTAAAAATAATGATCCTGCCAGAGCTCGGCGGCAGGATACAGAGAGCGTATGATAAAATCAGAAACAGGGATTTTATTTATTATAACCAGGTGATTAAGCCCGCCCTGGTCGGATTGACGGGCCCTTGGATCAGCGGCGGCATCGAATTTAACTGGCCTCAACACCATCGTCCCTCTACTTTTGATCCCGTAGATTGTACCATCGAAGAATTTGAAGATGGCAGTAAAACCGTTTGGGTAAATGAAGTGGAACAAATGTTTCGAACCAAAGGAATGGCAGGATTTACTTTATATCCCGATAAAGCGTACGTAGAAATAAAAGTAAGATTGTACAATAAAACTTCGTTCACTCAGACCTTTTTATGGTGGGCCAATCCTGCGGTAAAAGTGAACGATCATTACCAGTCTGTATTTCCTCCGGATGTACACGCCGTATTTGACCACGGTAAAAGAGATGTGAGTAATTTTCCGATTGCTACAGGCACTTATTACAAAGTGAATTACGGGCCAGGCACAGACATATCCTGGTATAAAAATATTCCGGTTCCTACTTCTTACATGGCAGTTGAGTCTAAATATAATTTTATTGGTGGTTATGAACATGACACCGAGGCCGGCATGCTGCATGTAGCCAATCACCACGTTTCAACCGGAAAGAAGCAATGGACCTGGGGCAATGGCGATTTTGGAAAATCGTGGGACAGGAATCTTACTGATGAAGATGGACCCTATATTGAAATTATGTGCGGTGTTTTTACAGACAATCAACCCGATTTTAGCTGGCTGCAACCCAATGAGGAAAAGAGCTTTGAACAATATTTTATGCCTTATGCGGAAATTGGGTTGGTAAAAAATGCGAGCAAGGAAGCCGCTATCAATGTTGAATTTAATACCAATGAAATTGTACTGAAAATATATGCCACTGCCAGATATGAAGACTCGGTTATCTGCGTGTTTCGCAATAAAATATTGGTAGAAGAAATAAAAGCCCGCCTTTCACCCGAAAAAAGTTTTGAGAAGAGTATCACCATCAACGATTCATTTTTAGCAGAAGAAATTGGGGTGATGGTAAAAGATAAAGATGGCAATTTATTGATTGATTACAAGCCTGAAGTAAAATCAGAAAAGAAAATACCTCCGGCGGCAAAAGCTGCTTTGCCGCCGGCTGAAATTGAATCCAATGAATTACTTTTTTTAAATGGTTTGCATTTGGAACAATACAGGCATGCCACTTTTTCGCCTCTTCCTTATTATGAAGAAGCGCTGAGGAGAGATCCGGGTGATATCCGCTGCAACAATGCGCTGGGGCTTTGGTATTTGAAAAGAGGACAAACCAAAAAGTCGGAGAATTATTTCCGCAGTGCAGTAAAACGACAAACAGAGCGAAATCCTAATCCCTACGATGGCGAGGCCTATTATAATTTGGGCTTGTGTCTTAAAATGCAAAACAGTCTGAATGAAGCGTATGATTCTTTTTATAAAGCTACCTGGAACGATGCCTGGCAGCATAACTCTTTTCTGCAACTCGCCAGAATTGCCTCGATAAAAAAGGATTTCAAAGACGCGTTGTATTTAATCGACAAATCCATTATAAAAAATTATCACAGTCATAATGCAAGGCATTTAAAAGTAGCGTTGTTACGAAAATGCGGCCACAGCAAAAGCGCTCTCGGATTAATAAAAGAATCTTTAAAAATAGATCCGTTTAATTATGGTTGTTTGTTTGAACAATACCTGATTTCAAAATCGACAGATAATTCAACTGATAAATTATTGGAACAAATCAGGAGCCTGATGCGAAACTCATTTAATAATTACCTCGAATATTCGATTGATTATTTGCTGGCTGGCATGTACGAAGAAGCGATTGATTTATTGGGCCTTTATGAACAAAAAAATCCATCCGCCAATCCATTGTTGTACTATTATTTGGCGTGGCTTTATCTTCAAACTGACAATACAAAAGCTGCAGATAGCTATTTCAAAAAAGCGGCAACTGCACCCCCTGGTTATTGTTTTCCGAATAAACTGGAAGACAAAATGGTATTGGAAGTTGCGATTAGTAAAAATACTAAGGATTCAAAAGCCTTATATTATTTGGGTAATTTCTGGTATTCCAACCGGCAGTATCCTGAGGCCATTGAATGCTGGGAAAAATCAATTAAAATTGATAATAATTTCCCCACAGTTTTGCGTAATCTTTCCCTTGCCGTTTATAATAAATTAAATGATCCGGCAAGAGCCATTTTACTTTTAGAAAAGGCATTCGATTCAGATGCTACAGATGCACGGGTTTTAATGGAATTGGATCAGTTGTATAAAATTCAAAATCATCCGGTTAAACAAAGATTGGAACTATTAGAAAAGCACCTTCCAATGGTTGAACAGCGGGATGATCTTTATTTAGAAAGGATCACGCTTTATAACCAGTTGGGCGAATATAAAAAAGCACAGGAGCTACTGGCTTCAAGGCATTTTCATCCGTGGGAAGGAGGAGAAGGCAAAGTGATTTTACAGTTTTTGATATGCCACATGGAATTGGCAAAAAAAGCGATAAGCAAAGGCGAATACGAAAATGCATTACAGTTGCTTGGTAAGTTAGAAAATTACCCGGTTAATTTGGGTGAAGGAAAATTATATGGCACCCAGGAAAATGACATTCGTTATTTGCAGGGGTGTGCTTATGAAGCATTGGGCAAAGAAGAAAAGCAAACGGAAAATTTTATATTAGCAACCCAAGGAATCAGTGAACCTGCACAGGCCATATTTTATAATGATCCTCAGCCTGATAAAATATTTTACCAGGGATTGGCGTGGTTAAAATTAAATAATACAGAAAAAGCAAATGACATTTTTAAAAGGCTCATAAAGTTTGGAGATGAACATTTGAATGATGAAATAAAAATTGATTATTTCGCCGTGTCTTTGCCTGACTTACAGGTTTTTGATCAGGATCTAAATTTGAAAAATAAGATTCACTGCCATTATATGATGGGCTTAGGGTACCTGGGGCTTGGAGAAATGGATAAAGTGAAATTTCATTTGCAAAAAGTTTTGGATGAAAATGTGAATCATCAGGGAGCGATGATTCATTTGAAAATGATTGAATTTTTTAAAATGTGAACAAGAAAAACTTAAGAAATGTCCAAAAAACTATAGCTGAAAAATTGACTAAGAAAAATTTTAAAGGATTTAATTTACTGGAGGAAAATCACTTTTTTCTTTGGAAAATTTAACTTGGTAAAATTTTTCTTCATATCCAACATACTAACAAAGTTTTAAACCCACCGGAAGCAAGCGCAAATTCATTCGCAGAATGATCAGCTTTTTGAATACTTTTATGTAACACCCCCGGAAGTATGCCGTTTTAAATCTCTCATTATATTTTGCAATGGATTCTCTTTTGTACCAATAATCAAGATGCACATGACTTGTCATAATGCATCATCCATACAATTCCAGCCCTTTTTTCCTGGCAGCATCTTATGCTTTTTAAAATTTCTTCTTTATATGTTTCCCGGATAAAAAGGCCTGCGTGCCGTAGGCAAGTCAATCCAGTTAGTAACTGTAAAACTTTGTATTTACTACTCATCTTGTAAAATAGTGATCCTAACGACGGTACAGATACGCTAACGCTGCTTTTTCTTTGCTGCCTATCTGCGCCGGTATGGTAGCCGACCTTCGAAAAGCCGGCAACCCTTCCTTTCAAACGAAATGGATAATCCAAAACAAGCATAAAATAACTCTTCCTTTCAACACGTTATAGGTGGTAAAAGCAAATACGTTATTCAAAAGTTGCATAATACCTTGCTGTTTAAATGATTGTTCCGAATTAACTATTTATGAATTGTAAGCTGCGCCGATGCATTATTGCGTTGTTTTTTATCTTTTACTGTCTGCCGGTGGCCGCCCAGGTAAGTAACCCGTGTGATGTGGTTGCCCGGATATCGCCATCTGCCGCTGATTCTGTGGTTCCTGCTAATACTATAATTAATTTTAGCAGCACAAGCATCAATGCCACTTCTATTAAATGGCTTTATGATGGAGGCTATTTAAATGACGGCTATCCATCCTTTAATTACCAGGTCAAGACGGGAATCCACAGGTTAAGTTTAGTGGCTTACAATGGTAAATGTTCAGATACCACTACGGTTGTATATTTTGCGGCAGGCACTCCTCATAAGGATTATAATGCTTTTACGGCAAATTATGGCAGCTACCAGTTTAACGAAGAAAGCACCTGTATTGACAAAACCCCGGATGGCGGATTTGTTTTTGGCGGCTTTCAATACCTTTCTGCGCCTTCGTGTGGCCAGGCCGGTGTATTAGTTAAAACCCGCGGCAAAGGATGCATCGACTGGTCAAAAAAATTTGTTTCACCGTATTATTGTAATAATTCTAAAATAACTAATGTGAAGTCAACGGCTGATGGTAATTATTTTGTTGTTACCAATGACCTGGAACTGTCTAAATTGGATATAAACGGCAACCTTTTATGGAATAAAAAATACACCTTAGATGATGGGTACGCAATAAGCTTTCACACAATAACCGTAGATCCTGAAGGCGCTGTCTATTGCGCTTCCGGATCTTCAGCTTATGGCTGGATCATTACAAAAATTAATACAAATGGCAAGCTGTTATGGAATAAATATTTCCTCCTTGCGCATTCAGATGAACCTCTGTATGATATTATGAATCCCCTGGGACTGGTATGGCTTAAAGGAAAAGTATATGTTTGCGGATATATCAGCAGGGGGCAAGATTATTTTAACTTCATGGCCAGCCTTGATGCAACTACCGGCGCCAGGGACTGGCAATATAGATATAACGACCCGGAATTGCCTAACAGTATAGACTTTACCAGCTTATCTTTATATGACACCTTGTTGATGGCTACAGGGGGAGGCCAGGGGCAAACGGTTACGCTTATAAACCCGCAGGGCGCCGTAATAAAAAGTATTAAGACTAATTTTTATACCAGCTATTCGCCCCACGTTTCAAAAGCGGTTGCCGATAGCAAAGGCCATATTTATATGATGCAATGGACAGAAGAAGCGCTTAATTTGCAGCCCTATTATTGGTATGCTACCAACTTTGCAGAAATTGACACTTCTCTTAATAAATATGGCGGTGTAGTACTTGCCCAATACCAGCGGGGCTATTTTAATGATGCGGTTATGGGCAGCAACGATGATTTTGGAGCAGTAGGAATTAATTTTGGATTTGTTGACGATGGATTGGCGGGTTCACGGGATTTGTACCTTTTAAAAACCAATGCTTTAAAAAACAGTGAATTTTGTGACGAACCCAACGGTGATGCCTATTCGGTTTCAGCAAAGACCATCAACAGGTTAAGTCTTCAATATCCTACCGATTCTTCGCTAACTATTGATGAGGCGGAGGCTACCGCTTATACTGTTACAGATGCGTATTTGCAATCACGCTATACCTGCCCTGATTATATTGATTCATGCAGCTTTATGTCTATATCGGGGCCTGTAACTCTCTGTAATTATTCAGATGTTTATACTTATCGCTTGCACCGTAATAAAAAGTGTATCCTTGCGCCTCAATGGGATGTACCGGCAGGAGTGAGGATTGTAAACCAAACGGACAGCTCGCTTTCTTTACAATTCCCTGCGTTTGGCGTGTATAAATTATCAGCTTCCTTAAACAGTTGCATACCCATAAAAGATTCACTGGTAATTTCTGTAACCTCGAAAAGCCATCCATTGAACCTGGGCGCAGACACCAGCATCTGCCCGGGAAATTCGCTTACGCTCCGTGCAGGTAACGATTTCTTTTTTTATCAATGGAATGATGGAAGCACCGATTCCCTGCTAACTGTAAAAGAACCCGGGCAATATTTTGTAAAAGTAACAGACTCGTGCAGCAATGTATTAACGGATACTATCAACATCACCAGAGCTGCTTTAATACCAATATCAATAGGGGAAGACAGAACAAAATGCAACGATGATACCCTTCATCTAACTGCCCCCGCCGGTTTTTTAAATTATAAATGGTTGCCAGATTATAATATCAGTTCGGATGTGTCAGCAAGTGTAATTATTAACCCGCGCACAGATACTTCGTATATATTGGTGGCTGAAAAAACACCGGGCTGTTTTGCCAGTGATACTATACGCGTAAAAGTGTATCATTCCCCGGCAATTGATTTAGGAAGCGATACCAGTTTTTGTGACGGAGACAGCCTGCTATTGAATGCCGGAACCGGTTTTGCAACGTTTTCATGGAATACAGGCGACGACAGCCAGGTGATAACAGCCTCCAAAACCAGCGTCTATATGGTATCTGCAAAAACAGGAAAGGGGTGTACTTCCGGCGATACCATAAGGATACTCAACGTGTTTCCCAACCCAAAAGTGTCATTAGATCACGATGATAAATTATGCGCGGGCGCCAGTAGGACTCTTGACGCCGGAAATTTTGATAGTTACCAGTGGAACACAGGCAGCACCGCCAGAAATATTACTGTGAGCACCACGGGCGCGTGGTCTGTGCGGGTAACGGATAATAATAATTGCCAGGGAACTGATTCTGTTAGTATTACTACCATTTTGCCGGCCCCTGCCGGCTTCCTGCCTGCGGATACTGCTATCTGTTCTTATGGAGACCTTGTAATCCGGCCCAGGCAAAATTTCAACAGCTACCTGTGGAGCAACGACCAGGTGGCTTCCTCTATCACCGTTACAAAAGCAGGCATTTATTGGTTGGAGGTAACCGACTTTAATCATTGTGTGGGTAGAGATACCATCAGGGTGATACAAAAAGATTGCCTGCAAGGCTTCTATATTCCCAATGCGTTTACCCCCAACTATGACGGAAAGAATGACCTGTTCAAGCCGATGATATTTGGAAGGCTGCGTTCTTATCAATTCTCTATTTTTAACCGGTTTGGCCAGGTTATTTTCCAGTCTGCCGACATCAGTAAAGGTTGGAATGGAGCCATCTCCGGCAACACCCAGGACACGGAAACCTATGTGTGGATATGTACGTACCAGTTTGAGGATGGAAAGCCGGTGGTAAAAAAGGGCACGGTGACCCTGGTGAGATAACGGTCCAATTCAGGCGCTTTTTTACGGTTCAAAGAGATCATTTTTTCAAACGTTCTGCCAAGAAAAGGAGTGATAGGTTGAAAAGACGATGGAGAAATAGAGTAGGAGATGCCCGGCCAAAACCAGAATTGTTACACAGTAAAACGACAAATAATTCTATTTTTTATTTTTTTTCATCCATTCCGGCGCAGGCCTGGTTACAAGGGATGAATAGCATAAGCGATGTTATCTTTAGAGAAGCCAGTACGTCCGTGTCCTTCTGCTGCACAAATATTGTAATCAAATAGCAGTACCACTCTATTCACCTGTAATTTTTTTTAGGACGAGTCACTAAAAATAAGCATTAACGTTAATGTGCTTGTGTGAAATAAAAAGGGCGGCTTTCTCTGAAGGATCGGTTCGTGAGCCGCGGGTGGCACATTACCCTGCGTAAAAAGCCGGTTGAAAAACCAGGTATGAAGATAGCCAGCTTTGCACTTTTTTTTCTTTCTGAATGTAACACTTTGACAGGTTCAACTGTTATATCATAAACAGGTTAGGTTTTATGGAAACAGCGCAGTTCAAGGCAGAAGTTTTTTGTTGGAAAGACTTGTTATACAGGCTGGCGCTGCGAATGTTACATAACACCTCCGAAGCTGAAGATGCGGTGCAGCATACAATGATGAACATGTGGCAGAAGAAAGATGAATTGAACCGGATAGAAAACGTAAGGGCGTTTGTAATAAAAGCTTTGAAAAATGATTGCCTTAACAGGTTGAAGAAGGAAAAAACAATTGAATGGCATCATGGACAATTTGGTAAGATGCAATCCCTCTCTACTGAAGTTTCCAGTGGAAATATAGTAGAAATAATAAAAAATGAAATAAATAAACTGCCTCAAAAGCAGAGATTGATCATCCAGCTTTACGATGTGGAAGGTTTCGATACAAAAGAAATAGCAGGGATAGCAGATATAGATGAAGGCGCTGTGAGGACGAACCTGAGCAGGGCACGACAAAAAGTAAAAATGCAAATAATAAAACTACGGGCGTATGAAGAGCGGAAATTATGATGAATTGATAGATAAGTTTTATGTCGGCAAGGCAAGTGCCGGAGAGATCAGTATATTAAAAAGCGAAGGGCTTCTTGATGACCAGGATATCTTTTATGCGCAGGCGCTACATTCAGAAAGGGAACAAAAGATGGATTGGGACTTTGCAAATTTTATGAAGAAAATCCCTGCAGCAAAAGAGACTGCTCTTCCGGGCCGCAGTATATGGATGAAAAGAATGATGGCAGCAGCGGCTACAGTGGCAACCATTTTACTGGCGTATATTTTTTGGCCACAACATGATAATACCGGTGAAGTGGTACATGTGCCTGTAATTAATAAGCAAATTGATAGCAACCATAATGTTGCTGCCAATCCGCCGGTATCGGAAATGAAAGACTCAATCTTGCTATCCGGAAATGCAAAAACACATACCCGGGCAATTACCAGTTATACGATGAAAACCAGGAAGCAACATCCCCCAAAAAGTAGTAAAGAGGCAGAAAAGGATGAGGAGGAAGCTACAGCAAACGATGAGAATTTTATGGTGATGGTAAACGGAAAGCCCATTACTGATAAAGCTGATGCCATTGCAATCATGAAGGAATCGATAAGCATGATTTCCCGCGATCTTACTCATACGGTAAATGAGCTAAAACCAATTGGGCAGATAAAAATAAAATTATAGCACTATCTCACCGGCTCTTGTGCTCATGGACTTTCGCCCGGTTCGTGTCCTCATGAACCGTATGGTGGGAATAAAAAATGCAACCGCGTGAGTTGATGCTACATTAAAAACAATAAATATTTACAGATGAACCGAACATGATGGCAGGCAATCACACAGAGGCATGAAAAAAACAAAATGCCATCATGTGAGCTCCATCTGTCCATTTAAAAACAATAAAAAATTACAGATGAAAAAGCTACTTATTATTATCGCCGTTTTCTTTAGCAGCTCGGCTTTCGCGCAATCACAATTAAATGATGTGCACAAAATTTTTGACAAATACCAGGATGTGGAAGGCATTACTTCTGTCAGGGTGGGAAAACCGATGTTTAGTTTATTGAACAAGCTTAACATAGAAGATGAGGATCTGCAAAAATTAAAACCTTTATTGGGCAAAATTAATTCTATTGATATCCTGATATCCGGCGGAGCTAAATTGCTCGATAGTCTTGTAAATATTAAGCCCGGGCTTATTAAGCAAGGGCAAACTCCCGTGGAATTGCAGAATGAAATTAACCTCGCGGTAAAGAAGTTAAATTATGAAGAACTCGTAACCATAAATTCCAGCGGAAGGAAAATAAAATTAATGACGGTAAACGCTACCAGTAATGTGCTGCACAATCTGCTTTTGTCTATCACGGGCAGCGATCAGAATGTTTTAATGTTGTTGGATGGAGAAATACCAATGGATGCACTAAATAAATTTATTTCAGAAGAAAAATAATTCACCACCCATTCTACCCGATTATGAATCATTTTATATTTCGAAAGTTCTTTTTTATTCTTTTACTGGCAGCAGTAACCCTACCTTCCTGCCTGGTTTCCTCCCGGAGCGACGTGGATGTGTTTAATAAAAGTGAATATGCCGGTTCGGTGGCCGTGGAGACAATTAACGTGCCTTTGCTTATCAGTAAACCCATAATTAAAGGGTATTTAAGATGGGGCGAAGATGTACCAAAAGAAGTTGTTGACCTGGTAGGCGGTTTGAAGAAGATCAGGATTACCCTGGCACAAACAGACAACCCAAAATTGATCAATGATTTTCGTATGGCAGCGAAACAGTTTGCCGGTGACGAATGGCTTTCAGTACACCAGGGAGATCAGTGGATTTATTTGAAAGCAGATCAAAATTCCAAAAATGTGATAAAAAGAATATCCATTGCGATTTCGTACCCGCAAGAAAATCAATTGGTTTATGTAAACATGAAATGCAATCTCACGCCTGAACAATTAAGCAAACTGATCAATTCGGCAATGGATTCAGATGAAGGGAAAAAGATTTGGAAGGACCAGGCGCTCAACTGAGCAGGCTTATACAATGCACGTGATTAAGTAAGTAACGTCAATTTAGGCATTAGGTAAAGAAGGAGAGTATCCAAGTTCCTTACAAGTGACGACAAAAAAACCAACTTCAACAAGACCAACGGCAAAACAATCCTTGCGCGTGCAAACTCACACTGCGGAACCGGCTTTGCCAATTCTTGCATTCAGCTCTGCTGATGTAGCCTGTTAGGTCCAAAGCTGGCACATATTTTTAGGAAGTAAATTAAAACATCCCTTATGCCTGGCGTATCTGAAACTGAAAATTGCGCTTCTGTCAACGAATTAACCTCCAGAGCAGCAGAAGCTGAAAAAACAGATCCTCCTGCAGCGATCGATATCTATAACCAAATCCTGAAAACAGATCCTTTGCAAACACATACCTACGACCGGTTAATGATCCTCTATCGCAGGAAAAAGGATTATAAAAAAGAGCTTTCCCTTATCAATTCAGGCATCAAAACGTTTGAGAATTTTTTATAAATCCGGGTTAGGCAAACCTTATCAGAAGATCAGTGAGATCAGTAAAAAATTAAATAAAGCCTTTCACCTCGCTGACAAAAAAGGCAATTCTTTATACGCTCCTGAGCCCTGTTGGCAGATGGCAAAAAAGAAGGGGAGTGTTTGAAAAGAAGATGGGGGAATAGAGTAGCATGCATGACCAAAATCACGAATTGTTACAGTAAAACGACAAATAAATCGGTTTATAGTTTTTATCTCATCCCAAAATGACCATCAGCAAAAATCCGTAAATAAGCATTCTGTGAATTACATTAGTTATTAAAAGGATTCTTCAATCAGTGTTCCTCTCCGGGAATTGGTACTAAACGCTCAGTATGGGAACACCAACTGAGATAAAAAAACACGTACCAGCGGCGACAAGATGTTGTAATTAAAAGGCAATAAGCTATTTTTATCACCAGTTACTAAATTGAATTGCTGACTTATGGAGAAAATACTGCTTATCGTTTCAATGGCATCCTTAGTGTTTTTTACGTCCTGTAGCAAGGACAATAGCGAGCCAGTTACACCGCCTGCACCTGTTGCCACCGACACTCTTTCTGCAGGTTGGAAGAAAATAAACTTTGTTGATTCATCGGATTTGGCCGATATATTTTTTATTAATAATACCGGTTTTGCAGTAGGTTCAAATGTTTATAAATCATCAGATGGAGGTGACAACTGGTCGCTGCTTACAGCCGGATCAGCGCTGGTACAGAACAGTTATCTTAACATAGGAATGGGAACTGGCAAGAATGCAATTTTTACTGCCGATAATTTTTCTTTTGTGGCCACGCGTAACGGAGGGGAAACTTTTACTGAAAAACAGCTTTCAGACCATTTGCTGACAGATGTATTTTTTGTAGATACCGCCACCGCTTATGCTGTGGGCAACAGTGTCTGGAAAACGACTGATGCGGGATATACCTGGACAAAGCTGTATGATTTCACGCCTGTGACCGGATTCAGTTCTGTGTTTTTTACCGATAAACAGACAGGTTGGGTGGTGAAACAGAATGGTGTATATAAAAGCACCAACGGCGGGGCCGCCTGGCAATTGGTAAATGCGGATACCACCGGCCTCACTTATGGAGGGGTCGTTTTTTTTATTAATGTGCATACGGGCTTTGTTTCAACAAGGAATTTTTTGGAGAAAACGGTGGATGGAGCCGCCACGTTCAACAAGGTTTTTACCTTCAGCTATGAAAATGCGTATCACGATATTTATTTTGTGTCAGCAAACGTGGGTTATATAACCGACGGCCCACGCATCTTTAAAACCACTGATAGCGGCAATACATGGTCAAAAGTAGTGGCTTTGGCCGCTCCGTCGCGCTTCGTGGCAGAATTGGATTTTACGGATGCTCATCACGGATGGGCTTGCGGAGAAAAGGGAACGATATTAAAATTTACTCAATGATGGTAAACGATAATACCGCTTTATGATATAGATGACACTACTTATTTTACCAATCCTGCTGCGATACAAAAGGAACTGAACTTTCCGGCCTATCCCTTTAAACAAAGCTGGACACTAAACTACTACCTCCGTACGTTTTCATAGGGGTTTCTTTGTATATAATACCGGGTTAAGTCCGGGATATGCCGGACTTAACCCGGACTTGAGTGGGCGATGGTACGGGTATGCTAGGAAGATGCGATACTTGAGACAGGGAATATCTATTCTTTAACCGGGAGGGGAAGATGCTTTAATTATCATTGTAAAATATATTATTATGCCATCACAAATTAATTTACAGATTACGGGAAGGATACAGAACATCGTGTTTTATAAACGCGGTGATAAATATTATGCGCGTTCTGTTTCCGGCGGTATTAAACAGACCAAAGCTACCAAAAAGCGCGCGACCGAATTTGGTAAAGCAGCTGCTGCAGGAAAAATTCTGCGGCAACAACTTCTCACGGTGATACCGTTTCCGGCAGATAATAAAATGCAAACGAGGCTGGTGTCTGATCTGTTCAGCTGGTTACGATCCGGATTTGACCCGGAGTACCCCTGTGATCCCGTGCCGTGGTTGAATAACTTCAGCTTTACAGAAGGCGACACGATTGCAGAAAGATGGAGGGTTTCTCTGGAGGTAACAAAAACCGCTGACGGTATGCTGCAAATGAAAATACCGGCCTTTGTACCTGCCAAAAACATTCTGGCGCCTGCCGGTACGGTTTTAGTAAAATGCCATATCGTAACAGGTGGCTGTGATTTG
>JBQCHE010000017.1:0-193346 GCA_051954975.1 Ginsengibacter sp.
GCTAATTTTAGAAGTCCAACTTTACTCTTGATTAATTTAACTTGCGTGTTCATAATCTGACTTTTTGGGGTTAATTAATATTGTTTTGTCACTTTAAAATTAATCCCAATTGTCAGATTAAGTCGTAGCTATTTCAAATAATGCAAGGCCGGAATTTTTAAAATTTAGTGCTTTACTCAACAAAGCCGTTTTCCTTCCTCGCTTGCTTCCGCGTCCATTTCATTTCAGTCGCTCCTGTCGCTTCGCCTTTTCGTTCATTCGCTTCGTTCATTCTCTCTAACGGCTTGCTCGTTTCGCTTCCTTTCATTCCATTTCCACTCCAGCTTCACTCGATCAGAAAAACCGCTTTTTCTTCAAATATCCATACGTGTAAATAAGCCACACACGCAGCCAATGCAGGCGCGATTATTTTTGTTGTCATCTGTTTTCGTTTGCGCCTGCATCCGCTGCGTACCCACGCCATCTTATAGCGCTTAGATCCCTTCATCTGGAGCTTGTTCAGAAGTGATGAAGAAAAGAAAATAAAAAAATTGAGTGATTGTTGCTTTCTTATTTATCTTCTAGTTCTATTATCAACTCTAAATAACTTTACGTCTGGCTTAATGATTCCTTCAGACCAACGTAATGAGTCTTAAACACATATTTTCTATTATCCCCATCGGAATGGTAACATACACGTGAATGCTTCTAATGTTTATGTGATCCAAAAAAATACTATATACCGGGTCATAGTGTGAAAACATTAATTTAGGTCTAATGATATTTGTCTCTAAAATATCAGAACTATTGAACAGAAGCAATTTTCACATTAGATTTAAACAGTGTAAATTATTAATCATTTCACAAGAATAGATTATGATGAAAAACAATGACGTAACAGTAATGAAAGCAATAGCAATTTACTTCAAACCTTATTTAAAACCTGAGGAAGCGATGATATTGTAATTTGGGACGAACACAATTAACAACAAAATGCGATGAATACGGAGTTTTTAAAAATTTAAACCGATATTATAAACGTACAGATCTTGATCTCATTCTATCAGGTTCTCCTTCAAAAGTTAACTTTTTGGTTAAAAAAATAAAGTTATAGGTTTGGCAATTCGCTAATCACCTGTCGTGCGTTGGAAGTTCGATAGCGCTGATATGTTTTGTGCACATACTTTGTTGAAGTACGGCCAAGAATTCCTGCAACTGTTGCTACATCGATCGAATTATCTTGTAATAATACGGAAAAACTATGTCGGGCACAATGCCTGTTATATGCGTACTCAAGCCAGAATCCTGACACCATCTAGCAAGTATTTTATTTGCACCGTCTGCAGTGGGCAGGTGAAATATAAGGCCGGATATTGATTTATACAGCAGAAAATAGTCTTTGTCAATAAACAGCCTAAAAGATTGACTTTAAATAAGATGTCTATTTCCTTTACGCATATTTGATTTCACATATTCTGAATAGTAGTCTAGAAAATTATTCATTATTTTATACTGAGGAATATACCCAAAATTGATAGCTTGGCAATCCAAAACCATTTGAGAGCGCTTATTTTAAAATCATCAATGCTTCTTTATTGTGATTTTTTTGAATCTGATTTTGGGCTTTGCATAAGAAAATATACCTGTAGAAACACGTTGCCCGGCGCCCTTGCCCCACTCTAAGCTATAATAGGTTTTCGTGCCATTTCTAGATAACCGTTTCGTGATATTTATATTCATACATAATCTGTTCGCCAAATATGTGCCGAGCAAAGTGGGAGTAAGCGTTAAAAAGTGTATAAAATTGAGAAGATTTAAAAAATAAGCCATTATAAATCAATCATCTATAATGGCTATTATGTGCCCGGGACTGGAATCGAACCAGCACATCCTTGCGAATGGCAGATTTTGAGTCTGCTGCGTCTACCAATTCCGCCACCCGGGCATTACAACTTTCAGGTGTTTGTTTTTCGGGTGGCAATATTACGCAATCCCTCTAATTTGTCCAAAATACCCTTCACTATTTTTTCTTTCGACAAAATAAAAACCTACGGTAAAAGTTTGTTTACTGCATTTTTTAAATAAACCCGAAATGGTCTAAATCTCAGAAATTGTAAATTGCCCTCCTGAACCAATCATCAATGTTGAAAATCGGGTTGATAAAAGAAGGGAAAATACCTGCGGATAACCGGGTGGCACTTACGCCTGCTCAATGCCGCTGGATCCAGCAAAATAAAAGTATTTCTGTTGTGGTGCAGCGTTCATCCACTAGATGCTATACTGATGATGAATATATAAAGGCCGGCATTGAAGTAAAGGATAATGTGGATGAATGTGATATCTTATTCGGAATAAAAGAGGTTCCGGTGGATATGCTTATTGCCGGAAAGACGTATTTTTTTTTCTCCCACACAAGAAAATTGCAAGCGTATAATCAAAAACTTTTGCAGTCTGTCATTCAAAAAAAAATTACACTGATCGATTATGAATGCCTGGAGCACGAAGACGGCACAAGGCTGATTGGCTTTGGTTTTTTTGCGGGCGTGGTGGGCGCTCATAATGGAATGATGGCCTACGGAAACCGTACAGGCGCGTTTTCGCTGAACCGGGTTTACAAAAAGAAAAATTTCCAGGAATTGATACATACTTATTTCGGCTTAAAGCTTCCCAATATTAAAGTGGCTGTTACCGGAAGCGGGCGGGTGGCGCATGGCATACTGGAGATTATGAACCTGATGGAAATTCATGAAACTGACCCGGATGAATTTAAATCCACTGAATTTACCTACCCGGTATATGTGCATTTGAAAGGAGCAGATCTTTATTTGAACAAACTAACGGGCACGTATACACGAAAAGAATTTCATGAGCATCCTGAATATTACCGATGTCTTTTTAGCGACTACGTAGCGGAGACCGATATTTTGCTGAATGGCGTGTATTGGTATGATAAAGTCCCGCGCTTGTTTGAGGTCGAAGATATGCGAAAGTCAAATTTCAGGATACAAACCATTGCAGATATTTCTGATGATAAATTCGGATCAATTCCGTGTAACCTCGGTGAAAATACGATGGAAGATCCCGTGTATGGCGTAAGCAAAATTACCGGCCAGCGAACTGCGCCCTATCTCGAAGGTTCTGTGGATGTGATGGCGGTTGGCAATTTGCCTAATGAATTACCGCGTGATGCTTCCAGATATTTTGGTGAGCAACTGATAAAATTTATTCTGGATGATTTGGTAGCTGGTGGCTCAAAAATTATTGAAGAGGCAACGATAACTGACGCCGGAAAACTTACTGCTAATTTTTTTTACATGAAAAATTATGCAGAATTATAGATAATAATCTTGCAGAAAATAATTAAACTCCGGCGTGTACTTTCCTTCATTATCTTTTATAATTAATTCCTGAAGGGTGAAGGGTTGTTTTTTATTTGTGAAAAATAAAAATCCGCGGAAGCAGGGGTGTTGCTGCGTTTGCTTTACGTGTGCTTCATCCGTCACAAAAAAATTATTTCTGGTGGCAAGTTGTTTGAAATGTTCTACCCGGTGAAAAGGAAGCAGCACGGCGAAGTGTCCGTTTTCAGTTAGCCTATTGGGAGCGATGGCAATCAGCTCTTCTAACGTAAGCGTGTCGTGGTGCTTTGCCATATTTTTTCTTTTATCGGATGACCTCAAATCATTTTCATAAAAGGGTGGATTGCAAATTATGAGGTCATACTTTTTATCAGCTATTTGCGTCTTTACATCCGCGAGCATTATCTGCAAACGGGGCGACCACCTGCTCTTTAAAAAATTTTCTTTTGCCTGCAAATAAGAATTTTTATCAATTTCAATGGCGTCGATTTTTGCCTCACATTTTTGTGCAGCCATCAGGCTTAACAGGCCGGTGCCTGTCCCAATATCAAGGATGCTTTTGGGTTCAATCAATTTTCTTTCGATTTTTTCCATCACCCAGGCACCAAACAGGCATGAGTCGGTGCAAACTTTCATGCTGCTTTTTTCCTGCTGAATGGTAAATTGTTTGAATTGAAAATAATGGTTAGGCAAAAGGATTTTTATTTACTGAAAGCGAATTATCAAATGAAAAAGTCAGAGGCCAGGGCGGTACAATGAAATAAAAAAATTGATTTATTTATTCTTTTACTATGGACGAAAATTTTATGCGGTCCTTGCGGAAGGTACTACTGAGAAATCTTCAAACTGCCCGTCAAGATATTTGTAATACGCTGTAATGGCTATCATTGCTGCATTATCGGTGCAATATTCAAACTTAGGAATGAAAGTATTCCAGCCTAACTCCTTACCCATTTTTTCAAACTCAGACCTCAGGCCACTGTTAGCGCTTACGCCGCCCGCAATGCAAACATCCCGGATGCCTGTTTCTTCCGAAGCCTTTTTTAATTTATTCAATAAGATGGAAACAATTCTTGATTGCAACGAGGCACAAATGTCATTCATATTTTCATTTACAAAATGTTCATTTTCCAGTTTGCCATCGCGGATAAAATATAAGAACGCCGTTTTTAACCCGCTGAAGCTAAAATCCAGGCCATCTATTTTTGGCTCAGGAAAATGATATTTCAGTGGGTCACCAATCTTTGCATATTTATCGATTAACGGACCTCCGGGATAAGGCAGTCCTAAAATTTTTGCCGATTTATCAAATGCTTCACCCGCGGCGTCATCTAACGTTTGTCCGATAATTTTCTGTTGTAACGGTGATGAACACACGACAATTTGGGTATGCCCGCCACTCACCGTGAGACATAAAAATGGGAAAGATGGTATTTTACTTTCAGTGCCTTTTGGCTGTATCAGGTTTGCCAAAACATGTGCCTGCATGTGATGTACTGCAATTAATGGCTTGTCAAATGCCAGCGAAAGGGATTTTGCAAATTCAGTTCCCACGAGTAATGCGCCAATGAGCCCCGGCGATTGTGTAAAAGCAAAAGCATCGATATCTTTTAATTGCACACCGGCTACATTGAGCGCTTCATCTACTACCGGAACAATCGCCTGGAGGTGCGCCCTGGAAGCTAATTCAGGAACTACGCCTCCATACTTTTCATGGATTTTCTGGCTGGAAATTATGTTGCTCAAAATAATTTTATCTCTGCAGACCGAGGCGGCGGTTTCATCGCACGAGGATTCAATAGCAAGAATGGTAATCATAATCTGCAAAGGTATGGCTTCGAAAAAATATGGGATGAGTTTAAGCGAACTCTCCCAATAAAATGAGGTACGATTTGATTTTACAGTAAACAAATAAATAAGACAGTTTTTTATTTTAACAACCCGTCATTCAAAAAAAACGGGCGATCCGATGATATCGGATCACCCGGCAATTAAAAATTATCTTATTGATTTTGATGGTTTACATTCTTCTCACCGGCCGGTTTACAGGCGGGTTATTTTGCTGCTGATTGGAAGAACTGGGTTCTCTTGTGACCGGAGCCTGGCTGGGTGCGCTCTGCGTGTTGGGAAAGCTCCTGACCGGTGCTTGGTTGGACGAATTAGTTTCCGGAGGCCTTGAGATCGCAGGTCTGCTTTCGCGGGTCGGCGCATTGGTTGCCGGAGGATTGTTCTCTGGCTGGGGCGTCGTATTTCTTTCCGGGAAAGTGCGTGAAGGCGTCCTGTTTTCCTGCGGAGCTACTGAAGGCCTGTTTTGATTCACAGGTGGTTCATCCCTCCTGATTTGCGGTGTTTGGTTTTTAGGGAATTCCCTTACCGGGGCAGAAGTGGATGGCCTTTGCTGTTCGCCATTTGTGTTTCTCTCAGGCCTTACGGTTTGAGGATTGGAAGATGAGCTTACAGCCGGTCTGAATACTCTAATGGTATTATTACCCACCTGGGTTTCTCCAGGTCTTGTTGTGGTCTCCAGATTATATTGTCTTATCCGGGTTCCCGTATTGCGTTCAACTTCGCGTACCGGAGGCCCGGGGTTATAGTTGGCGCTACGGGTTCTGCTGCCTGTATTCGTATTATTAATAATGGTGGTATTGTTGATTATGGTAACGTTTCGTGAACGATTAATATAATAGTTCTGAATGCTTCTGCTGGTAATATAACTCTGCGGAACAAAAGTCCAGTCATTATACGGGATGGAGCCGAAGTTGCTATTCAAGCCCATGCCAGGGCCAAGCGGAGCCCATCCATAATAGCTTCCTCCGCCCCGCCACATTACCCATGCAGGCGCCCATTCAGTTCCGGGAATCCAAACCCATCCGTACCTGATATCATTCAACCATCTGCCGTAATGGAAAGGCGCCCATCCCCATGAATAATTGGACACCCATGTCCAGCCGTAATTGGTGTATACCCAGTGGCCATCGGTGTAATAAGGCCGGAAGTTTGCCATGGAAGGAATCCAGGCATAGCCGTAATTTCCATAATCGATCCAGTCGCCATAGGGGCTTAAATCATTATAAAATTGCTGGTAAGTAATTTCAGGCTGTCCCTGGTAATATTCGCCCGTATCGGACTGGTAATATCTCGATGAGGAGCAGGAAGACATCAGTATGATAACTGATAGTGAAAATATGGTGTATAGATATTTCATGATTAATTGATTTTATAAATAAGACGTGAAACCGGGAAAAAAGTTAAGTATCAGGATTTATCATTTGCATCATTTAACGATTTTATAAGATTCAATATTCATTCCAATAACGCTTTATTAATGGATTGTAATGTACAAATAGATTAATATAAATTTTTTTTTATTTGAGGGTATTTCCTAATTTTATTTCTCCAATAATTCCTGCCTGACCACCAGACGCTTCGCATATAAGAAGTAAAATCCAACATCAGTTTTTGACATTAAATGGCGCAATTTTTTTTGACGCCTTTTATTTTTTCCCGGATAGGCCAATATTCAAATTCGACTATTCTTTAAGTTAAAGATTAAAATTTGTAACAATGAAAAAAATTTACATCATTTTCCTGTTGTTTACTGCATTTTATCAACACGCTAATGCCCAGGCTACTATCATTGATGATAATCATAGTTTGAGCGGTTATCCGATTTTTAATGGATCTATTTTCTTAGTCAGCGACCTGGATAGCACTCTTTGGACCAGCAACGGAACGCCCGGATCGGGAACCAAGCAATATGCTTTTAATGTGAAAATTGATCAGGATCTCGGGATTGGCCTTTTAAACAACAAAATCTATTTTGCAGGCGTGGATGCTACTCATGGCACGGAGCTTTGGGAAACTGATGGAACACAGGCCGGCACTAAATTGGTGCAGGATTTTGTAGCCGGAACAAATAGCTCTTTGCCCGCCGAT
Source organism: Ginsengibacter sp. (assembly GCA_051954975.1). Taxonomy (GTDB): domain Bacteria; phylum Bacteroidota; class Bacteroidia; order Chitinophagales; family Chitinophagaceae; genus Ginsengibacter. The sequence continues at coordinate 7,272 of JBQCHE010000017.1, forward strand.
TTTGTTCAATACAAGGGCGATCTGTATTTTACGGATTCGTCTTCCGCCGGACGGGAGCTTTATAAGCTTAGCGGCACCAATGGGGCTATATCTTTATTAAAAGATATCAATCCCGGAATTCCGAATGCATTTGATAAAAACAGCGCCGACTTTCAAATCAGTAATGGCCTGCTTTATTTTGTGGCAGACAATGGCACCTCCGGCAAAGAACTTTGGGTTACTAATGGAACCTCGGCAGGCACCAAATTATTGAAACATATTTCTGCTGGAAGCGCCTCTACATCTTTTTCGCAATTTATTATCCTTGGCACCCAGTTGATATTCACGGTGGTCACACCCGATTATTCAATGGATCTGTGGAAAACAGATGGGACAAATACTTCTTTAATATATTCGTTTAACGTGCCCTTTTCTGCATTGCGCGCGTTTGGATTAATGGTTTTTAATAAGAAAATTTACTTCGCGGGAACCGACCTGGTTAACGGCACAGAGCTATGGAGCACTGATGGCAATTCAGCCTCCATGGTTAAAGACATTTTTCCGGGCAGTAATTCAGGAGAACCGAACAGCTCGACGCCCCTATTGTTTAATTCAGTTTTTATAAATGGAAAATTTCTTTTTACTGCTATCAGCGATAAAGGCACTGAGCTGTGGTCGTCTGACGGTACTGCAGGCAACACACAAATGATTAAAGACATCAATCCCGGAGCGGACGGTTCAAACCCTGAACTTTTTCCTGTAATTAATTATTCCAGGGTTTTGGAAGGTGGCGGTATTTTTGATTTTTATGATCGCGGTACTTTATTGAACGGATCCATCTTTTTTGCTGCAGATGATGGAACTAACGGAAAACAACTTTGGAAAACTGACGGCACGTTAGCGGGTACTAAAATGGTGCAGGCGATAGGAGCGCCCAGCTCCGGAGTGGGAGATACTTATTTCTATACAAAAACCGGCTTGTATTTTTCTGCCAATGATGGCACGAATGGCCTGGAGCCATGGTTTACAAACGGAACAACAGCTAATATGGTAAAAGATATTAATCCGGGCCCCGGCTCTTCCAATCCTGATTTTGAATTTGTATTCAATAGTAACTTGTTTGGAACTGCTGATAATGGCAATGGCGGCTCACCCAATATTTTAGACTTTTACAGAATCGATGCCACCGCTTCTCCTTTGCCTGTTCAGCTAATGGATTTTAAAGCAACCCTTCAGTCAAATGCAGTTCAACTAACCTGGAAAACCGCAACCGAAATTAACAGCCGTGATTTTGGAATTCAAAGAAGTGTGGATGGTTTGAATTTTTCTGATATCGGCAATGTGGCAGCTTCAGGAAACAGCACAGCGGAAAAATCTTATGCATTCGATGACAATCAATATTTGGAAGCCGGTTCAAACCTGCTCTACTATCGCCTTCAATTGAATGACCTTGATGGAAATGCAAAATATTCAAAAGTGGTAACGGTTAAATTGGATGCTCCGGGATTGATGCTGAAGACCTATCCAAATCCTGTTCATAACCAATTGAGTGTTTTATTTAGTGCCGCCTCTTCAAAAACCGCCACTCTCAAGATTTCTGATATGAATGGGAAGGAATTATACAGGCAGAATTTTGGAAAAACTGAAGCTGCACGATTACAAAACATTAATGTTTCCGGGTTTGCAAGCGGCGCCTATTTCATTCAACTAACCACTGACAAAGGCACCAGGCTTGTAAAGTTCGTAAAACAGTAAACACAACTAATAGTGCGATAGCCGGCGAAAAGCCGGCTGTCCGTTTACGCAAATAATGGAACTCAATCGCTGAAGACTGATGCATAGAGAAGCAACAAATAAGCGTTAGTTTTATTCAGCATTTTATTTCAGAAAGGCAGGCGGCGTCCATGTGGATTTTGGATTAAAATATTTCCACAATAATGCCGATAGTTTGCGGGTAAGTACCCAGGCCTCATTATCGTGCTCCCAACTGGTGTCTTTATTGTTTTTGGTACAGATACAAAAAATATAAGGATGCTTTCCATTAACATATAACACTTCATCTCTTGTGGCGTCTACGGCGCCGCTCTTATCGGCTACGAAAATATTTGGCGGTATTTGTGAAATGGCATCTTCATCCCAAAACTGCCTGCTCATCATTCTTAGCATCCTTTCACTGATTTGCTTATCAATAATTTTATTTTCTACAATCATCTTCATCAGCGTGGCCATTTCTTTCGGTGTGGTTTGTCCCCAGCCATACAAGTTATAATTTTCTTTTCTTCCCGGCGTACGGCTGTTTACCCGCGTATATTTCAGCCCGAGGCTATCCATATAAGAATTAATTTGAGCGCCCCCACCGGAAAGTCCCTGCAACCAAAGGCTTGCGCCATTATCGCTCATGCTCATCATCAGCATCACTAACTGGTTCAACTGAATTTTGGTACTATCCCGAAAGGAGGCAAGAATCTCCTGGCCTTCGGAATATCGCACAGAATCAGTAAAAAGCATCTCCTGGCGGTAGGTAAAATCGCCGTTATGGATTTTATACATTAGCCCGGTCAGGATCGGAACTTTTACCATGCTTGCCGTTGGAAAGATAGTATCCGCGTGGATGGAGGCGATTTTATCGTTAGCAAGGTCGTAAACATAGATTCCAACGTCGCCGTGAAATCCTTCAACCAATTTGGTTAGCATCGCCTGGAGGCGCGTGTCGGTTTTTTGTGCAGATAAGGTTGTAGCTGATAAAAACAGTGCAACAATAAAGATGGCTTTCATTTTCAAAATTTGTTTTGAAAATGAAAATAGATATTTCTTTCGAATTCATTTGATGGCAAGCTAACGCTTATGGGTAAACGTTTTTGAAATAAAAAAACAACCTGCAAATTTGCAGGTTGCTATCAGGTTTCAAGGATACAGAAGAAATTTATTTCATCGCTTTAGCTGAAAAGGCCGCCCTTCCTCAACTCGCGGGTTTTTTCGCCAATCAGGAATCCGTTTTGATATATCCGGATGGTATAATTTCCTTCTTTAAAATGACCGGATGGTGAAAACGCAAATTGCACATTTTTTGATTTGGCGGTTTCCAGGGTAACAGGCAATTTCGCTGTGAAAGCTTTGCTGGTGCTGTCTCGGGTAATAAAGGTATTTCCTTCGGTATTAGGCGTGGTAACCGGGTTACCATCGGGACCTGTAACTACCACATACAAATCAGTTTCGCCGCTTTCGATAATCCTATTATTTACATCAAAGCTTACGAGTAATTTATCCACTCTTTTTGCAACGGAAGAAACCTTTTCTTTTCCATTATTTTTCACTTTCACCGGCGTGATTGAAATGTTGGAAGCATTTAATGTAGAAGCCACATCTACTTTTTTCGCTAGATTTTGCGACACAACGCTTGTAGAATCAAGATTGTGCGACAGCGTCTGGTTCTGGCTGGTGAGCACCACCACGTTTTGTTTAAGGCTATCATTTTGCTGAGACAACATGGCCACTTGAGCCTGTAAATCTGAAATCTGTCCATTAAGCTGTGCGATTAATGTTCTTGCTTTTGCCAGTTCTGAAGCCGTAACATTTCTTTTATGAAGAATGCTGCGAATTTCAGATTTCATTTTGGCAATTTCTTCGTTGCTTGCTGTCAGCTTGCCGTCGAGTGCTCTGTTACTCGTCTGCATAGAATCAAGCCGGGCCAAAGAAGCATCAAAGCTTGATTGGATATCACTTTTTTCTGTAGTTACTTTTGCAACTTCAGTTTGTTGTTCTTTTAAATTTTGTGCGGATTTACTGTGGTCAAAAATAAAAAATCCTGCAAGGATCACAAGGGCTGCTATAAGCAAACCAATGATTAAGGATTTTGAATCGCGCGTAGTTTTACTGGGAGCACCAGTTTGTTCTGTGTACTCATTCATGATTTTAGTTTTTAATTAATGGGAATTTAAAATTTTGAAATAGGCTTATAGAATAATTTCAGTATTTGATACTTATAAATTCTAAAATCGTGCCATTCTTAAAATCCCGTTTCTATTTTAATGTTTGATAACATCTGTAACGCTGCCCCACATTGATTTTCAAAAGGATGATTCAACAAAATTCGTTTTGTTAAAACACATTTTTTACATGGAAACCATGGCAGTGAAATTCATCTCTTTTTGAATTTTATTTTTTTTCTTCTACTTTTAAACAACCAAACTATTTACCAATGTCCACTAATAATCATCTGAAGAAAAAAGTAACTGCTGTAATTTCAATCCTGTTTTTGTTGCCGGCTGTAGTGATGTTTATGATATGGACATCAATAGGGATAAGGATTCCGGATATGGGGGATGTAGACAGGCAGGAAACTTTTTTGAATTATTTTTCCGGCTTGTTTAAGAACCTTCATGTAGTGAATATCGTGTCGATTATATTGTGCCTGGTGTCCATCATCTTTGCATCCAGGAGTTTTCAAAAGCGGCTTTTGTCGCTCAGGCTGCTAATGCTGATAACCGTGCTGGTGGCTATTTTTATTATTTTATTTGATATATCGCAATTGGCCCGGAAGGCTTATTGATACTCATATTGAATGGTGCCAAGCAATTGTTTTTCTTTTGAATAGCACTTTTGAATCTCGGGCAATTTTTTATTATCATAAGCATATCTCCAGATAAAATAATTTCTTCCTGTTTCATCCACTGAAATAATTTTATCGGGTTTATTTCCATTGCTGTATTCAAACATATAATCCGGTAACAACCTGTTGGCTACAGGATTGAAATGTACCACATCAGTAAGACGGCTGCTATCATCATAGTAATAAAAATATTTTTTATCGATGCTGGTTCCGCTTGGGTCTTCTTCTATAATATTTCCTTTGTCATCGGCAACAAAGGTGATAGTAGAAATAAGCACATTATTTTTCTTACGCAGCATTTTCGCCGGCCGGCCATTTTCATAAATGTATTCGTGGCTTTCTGTAATCGCATTTGGATCGCCATCAGCGCTGGTGCGTGTTTGGATAGACGTTATTCGTCCTTCTGCATCGTATTGATACTCCACAGTATTGGTCGAGTGAGGCGTGGTAGTGATGGTTTTGATCATGTCACCGTTATTGTTATAATCCGTTACCAACAGCGACTCGCCGGTGATATTGGAATTGGTCATCAGTTTGGATTGAGAAAAATTTTTATTGATTCTTTTTTCACAAAAAAAACCATCACTGGGCTGGTCATGTTCATCAAAGCTTGAAATTTTAACCAGGTTGATGTTATTACTTTTTAAAATAGAAAATTCATTATTATCTTTTTTGGTGCTGAGCAAATCTTTATAATAATATTGAGCATAAAGAGCAGGTGTGTATAAAGAGGCGATTGCTACAATAATAAAACAAAAGGTGAATGAAAATTTATTCATTATTTATAAAGGATGGATGTTACGGAGATCAGATTTTTGAATGTAAAATAATTCAATAAATTTTTTTTGCGATTGAGAAGATAAATATTTAACCGGAAATTATAACAATGAAACGTATAAGGCCTCAGTAAATTGAGGCTGCTGTTGCAAAAACATGTGAAAATATTTTTGGTGTTGATCTCTTACCACGATGATAGTAAACGGGCAAACAGGCCAGATTTTTTTTAATCAGGAAACGCTCATCAGCAATTGAACGGTATCTTTTGTTTTTTGTTCCAAAATAATTTCTTTATTTCCTGAAAGCTGCTCTATCATTGCGTCGGTGGAATGCCTAATCGTAAGAAGCGTCAGATTTTTCTGAACAGAGACATCAAACATCTCTGAAACCTCCTGGGAAATTTCCTGTATTTTTTGGTCTGCGTCGTCCATGCAAATGATTAAGCTGATTGCGGTATTCTGCGTGAGGTTTGGCCTTATACTTAATTTTCTTAACACCTCGTATAAAAACGTGGTTGGCTTGCCTTCCACAAAAGAAAAATCGACAGACTGCAGCGTGAGCAATACCTGTCGGTGCTTATAAACAATCATCGGTGGAAGCAGGGTTGCCGATTTTTGGGTGATAACGGTACCGGTTAAACGAAGATCAAGAAAGGATCTTACAAATAATGGGATGTCTTTATTCTGCAGCGGCTTAATCGTTTTTGGATGAATCACCTGCGCGCCGTAATAAGCCATTTCAATCACTTCTTTGTAGCTTAGTTCATCTATGGTAACTGCTTCGGGGAAATCCTTAGGATCGGCGTTCATTACGCCGTTTACGTCTTTCCAGATTGTTACACTTTCTGCATCCATCAGTTCCGCAAAAATTGCTGCAGTAAAGTCGCTCCCTTCGCGGCCTAAAGTGGTGCTTTCGTTTTCATCCGTGCTGCCGATAAATCCTTGCGTAATCACGAAATTTGTGTTGTCAAAAAGCGGTAGCAATTTTTCACGCGCCTGTTTTCGTGAAACCTCCCAATCTACTTTGGCCTGCCTGAAAGTATTGTCTGTTCGTAAAATGTCGCGCACGTCTATCCATTCATTGGGAATTTTATTTTCATTGAGATAATAAGAAATGAGCGTAGAAGAAAGCAGTTCGCCGCAGCAAACCACCTGGTCGTAATAATAATCATAATTCTTCACGGGCTTATCATGCAGCAGCCATTCTACTTCCGTAAAAAAATCAATAAGCTGGCTGGTGGCCTTTTTCCATTGAAGAGTTACAAGATATTTTAGGTGGTTAAGGTGATACTCTTTTACTTTCTGAAAAAGCCGTAAGGCCTCGTCATTCTTTCCTTCATAAAATTCTTCCACTACTTTCTCCAGCGAATTGGTCATTTTTCCCATTGCTGAAATAACAATCAAAACTTTTTCATCCCTGTGGTTTTGGAGAATATACCTGAGTTGTTGTATGCGGTCAAAACTGTTTGTGCTTGCACCGCCAAATTTGAAAATCTTCATTTATGTGTGGCAATTATCAAAATCCGATGCCATAAATTTTTTGATTAATTCAGGTAACACCGGTCTTTCTTTATTATTTCATAAGTGTGTAATTGGATACTAAAACTGAAGCAGGAATTTGAAGCAAAGTCTCTAATTTTCTGACCATCTCTAAGGTCAACCGCTTTTTTTTATTTAGAATTTCTGACACCCGGCTTTTTCCGCCAATTACTCCGACCAAATCCTTTTGTTGTAAATTCAGTTCTTCCATCCGGATTTTTATAGCTTCAATTGGATCTGGCGCCTCAATGGGATAGAATTCGTTTTCATAATTGTCAATAAGCATTGACAAGATTTCTGCCTCATCGCCTTCTTTAGTATTAGAAGGCGCATCGAAAATTACTTCAAGACGCCTGAGCGCCTTTTGGTAGTCATTTTTTGTTTTGATTGGTTTTAATTCCATTTCTTTTTAGATTGTATTAGCATCAATTTTGTCATAATCTGCATGCGTACCGATAAATCTGATCAAAGCCCATTGTCTTTTGTAATTGAATTGAACAATCAAGCGGTACGAATTTCCTTTTATATTAAAAACTACACGGCTATTTTTTAAAATACTTGCATTGATATATGCCTTTTTTACGTCATTTGGAGAATTCCATTTTGAGTTTTTTGCGGTATCATACCAGGTTTTCAAATACTGTTCTGAATCGGCGTGGTTTTCCCAAAACTTCCGAAGCGTACTTTTTGCAATTATCCTTTTCATTAATCTATAAACAAAAGTACAATAGTTCTCCAATAAAGAACTACGAAAATTAAGTTTTATAAGGAGTCAGAGTAGGAAAATCGTAAAGGTGCTTCCACGAAAGTCTCATCCATGAAAAGCAGTAAATGAACAAATTTGGTTGTTTTTTATTTAGCCAAAGTTTCTTCGATATTCTTGTTGGCCAGTTGGCCGCAGGCCGCGTCAATATCTTTGCCACGGCTCACCCGCAAGCGAACGTTTACGCGATGAGCGGCAAGGTAATCCATAAATCTTTGCGTAGCTTCCTTATCGGGCTTTTGATAGCCGGCTTTATCAATTGGGTTGTATTCTATTATGTTTATTAGCCTAACCGGCACCTGCCTGTAAATCTTTATGAGGTCATCTGCATCGCGTAATGAATCATTTTCATCCTTAAACAAAATGTATTCAAAGGTGATGTCGTTCTTTGTTTTTTCATAAAAATAATTCAGCGCCTCTACCAGCGACCGGATATCATTGGTTTCGTTGATGGGCATCAGCTCGCTTCGCTTCTTATCGTTAGCCGCGTGCAGCGATAATGCGAGATTAAATTTTACGCCATCATCGCCCAACTGCCTGATCATTTTAGAAATGCCCGAGGTAGAAACCGTGATTCTTCTGCAACCCATTGCCAAACCGTCCGGGGCGGTAATACGTTCTATGGCTTTTAATACATTTTTATAATTCAACAGCGGCTCGCCCATGCCCATAAAAACTACATTGCTTAGTTTTTTGCTATAGGTTTTTTCCGCGATTTCGTTCAGCATCGCTACTTCATCATAAATTTCATCGTAATGGAGATTTCTTTTTCTTTCCATAAAACCTGTAGCACAAAATGAGCAACTGAGACTGCATCCCACCTGGGAAGAAACACAAGCTGTTTGCCTTTCCTCCACGGGAATCAAAACGCCTTCTACCAAATGTCCATCAGCAGTTTTGAAGCGGGTTTTCACCGTGCCGTCGCTGCTGTATTGTGTATGATTAAATGTAAGCGCGGGAAGCGAAAAATTTTCAGCAAGCTTATCGCGCAATTCTTTGCTCAGATTCGTCATAGCGTTGAAGTCCCTGGCATGTTTTTTCCAAATCCATTCCCACACCTGTTTTGCCCTGAACTTTTTATCGCCGATAGACAAAAAATATTCGATAAGCTCGTCCTGTGTAAGTGTTCGGATATTTATTTTACCACTCATTTTGCAAAGATCAATCAATTGTTCAATTGTTAAAAGGCTTTATTTGTTAAATCCGTGTCATCCTGAGCTTATCGAAGGTTGTCATCCTGAGCCTATCGAAGGTTGTCATCCTGAGCCTGTCGAAGGAGCCCATGAAAATATCTATCTTGCAAGCCCTTTAAAAATCAGAAATGGAAACTGTATATGTTATCGACGCCCTGCGAACTGCAGTCGGCAGGTATGGAGGAGCTTTAAGCTCAATACGACCTGATGATATGCTGGCTGTGGTGATAGAAGCTTTAGTAAAAAGAAATGGCAAAATCGACCCGGCGGAAATTGAAGATGTGATTGCCGGAGATGCTAACCAGGCGGGCGAAGACAACCGGAATGTGGCGCGGATGGCTGCTTTATTGGCGGGACTCCCGGTTACGGTGGCCGGCAATACGGTGAATCGTTTATGTGCCAGCGGTATTCAGTCGATAATGGATGCTTCCCGTGCTATTATGTGCGGCGATGGAAATATTTTTCTGGCTGGCGGAGTGGAAAGCATGACAAGGGCTCCATTTGTGATGGCGAAGTCAGATGGCGCATTCAGCCGAAAAAGGGAGATGTATGATAGTACGATTGGCTGGCGTTTTCCGAACAAAAAGTTAACTGAAAAATATTACCCGTATTCGATGGGCGAAACAGCAGAAAATGTAGCCAGGCAATGGAAGATATCACGCCGCGCCCAGGATGAATTTGCTTTGGAAAGCCAGGAAAAATATTTCGCAGCGCTCGCTGCCGGCAAATGGCAGGATGAAATTGTGCCCGTGAACATTACTCCGAATAAAACAGACAGAATTGTGTTTGATACAGACGAGCATCCGAGAAAAAGCACGTTGGAAAAATTATCGCAGCTAAGGCCTGCGTTTGTAAAAGATGGAACGGTAACGGCCGGAAATTCATCCGGAATAAATGATGGTGCTGCCATGCTGCTGCTGGCAAATAAAAAAATGGTTGAAAAATATGATTTGAAACCAATGGCAAAAGTGATAAGTATGGCAGTGGCCGGGGTGGATCCGGCTATCATGGGAATAGGGCCTGTGGCGGCCACGCAAAAAGCGTTACAACGTGCAGGCATTCATCAATCGGAACTTGATTTAATTGAACTGAACGAAGCGTTTGCATCGCAATCCATTGCCTGTATCCATGAGCTAGGTTTAGACCTTCAAAAAGTGAACGTAAACGGAGGCTCTATTGCTATCGGCCATCCTTTGGGCTGCAGTGGCGCCAGAATCGCAACTACTTTATTATACGAGATGAGAAGAAAAGAAGCTCGGTATGGATTGGCCACCATGTGTGTTGGAGTAGGACAGGGAGCAGCGATGATATTTGAACGGTATATTTAGTTGCTAGATTGGCGGATTGTTATATTGTTTATTGAGAATAACTATAACGAAATAAATAAAGAAAAGTAGTTTCACTTTTGGGCAACTATTGTTACCTTTGTTTGGTGGACAAAAAGCAAAAATTCAGAACTATCATTACCTACAAAGAATATTTTGAAAATTTCTTTGTAAAACAAAGACCAAAAGTAAAAGATAAAATCATTTGGACTTTTGATTTGATCGAAGAAATTGACAGAATTCCGGAAGCCTATCTTAAATATGTGGAAGAGGGGCTATTTGAAATTCGTGTCCAATTAGCCAGTAATATTTTTCGGATATTTTGCTTTTTTGACGAAGAAAAATTAATCGTGTTAGCAAATGGCTTTCAGAAGAAAACGCAAAAAACACCCAGAAAGGAAATTGAAAAAGCTCTTAAAATTAAGAAAGAATATGAAAACGAAAAAAAGTAACATTATGACACTTGAACAGTTCAAGGACAAACATTATGGCGTCCGTGGAACTAGTAAGCGAGACCAACTTGAAGCTGGTTACCAGAATTTCAAAATTGGCGCATTAATTCAGGAAGCCAGACTTGAAAAAGGATTGACACAAGAGCAACTCGCCGAAAAAGTAGGAACGACAAAATCCTACATCTCCAAAATTGAGAACAATATAAAAGAAGCGAGGATTTCCACACTTCAAAAAATAGTGGAAGTAGGCTTTGGTGGACAATTACAGCTCTCAATTAAGCTTTAATAAATAAAGAACGAAACCCGGCCGGTTGTAAGCAGATGCATTTATGCATGGCTATAACGAGATAAGAAATGAACAATAAGGTATATGTCCGCAAATGAGCATTTCTCTTTCGCCTTTCTAATCATTTTGCAAGATTATTTAAATAGTCTGCAAGCCTTTCAATTGCATTGGCAGAAATTTTAATTTGCTGCTGCGCTTCATCCCAATGGCGCTGTTCGATGGCTTCACGGATGCCCGGCATTGTTTTTACTCCATAACCCGTGTAAAATCCGGGCGCATATACAGTATGCTTATACCACGGGCGGCGCGGCAGTCCTGTTTCAGAAAGCAACTGTTGTTCCGCCCGGTAAAGAGATTGATTAAAGCCTTCTCCAGCATTTCCGGTTTGTACTTTTTTTGTAAAAACTTTTTGTATGCTATCGGCGCTTGTTTTTAAATTTTGAAGCGCATTTTGTAATGGTGAAAAATCAAGAAACGGCACTTCACCTTGCGGCGAAGGCGGTATCAGCTTTTTCTGTGGGTCTTCCCCAATAGTGTAATATTCAGAGCGAATCAGTTGATTTTGTAAAACGGTATTTTTTCGGGAATGCTCCAACAGGTTCTCCAGTTCATTGAGATATCCATCAATTGTATGATACAAATGGGTAAAGTCAAATGGCAAAATATCTGCGTTGGCAATTCTTAAAGCCGCCAGCCCTGCCGTTTGCGCAAGCGCCACTTCATAATGAAAACCCGGATCTTTAAAATGGGTAAAATCATAATAGGAATCATATATTGAATGATATTCGCCGCCATTATCTTCACCGCCATAGCCCAGGTTTAAAGACGGTATGCCTGCATGCTGGATGAAAGAGGAATAGTCAGATCCTGATCCCATCGCACCCAATTTCAATTCTTTCTCATTCAAGATTTTTTCTCTTTGGTCAATGTTATCCGTATTGATGGCCATGTAAGCCTTTTTTCTTTCAAAGACGTTCACATTGGTTTGGGGGTCTATCACGCTTTTGGCAACCCCATCCATCAATGGTTCCAATGCATGCGAACCTTCGGCAAACAGAAATCCCCGGCCGTTATTGTCTGAATTAATATACACTACAGCCTTTTGCTGCAATTCTTTTTCATGAGCTTCGAGCCACTCAGTTGACCCGAGCAAACCAGGCTCTTCTCCGTCCCACGAACAATACACCAGCGTGCGTGACGGCTTCCAACCGGTTTTCAGCATTTCGCCAATCGACTTTGCTTCTTCCATCATGGCCGACAGTCCGCTTACCGGATCTGCCGCGCCATTGACCCATGCATCCTGGTGATTGCCTCTTATTACCCATTCATCAGGATATTTGGCTCCCTCAATTTTTGCGATCACATTGTAGCACGGAACAATATTCCAATTAAAATCCACTTTCAGATGAACGACAGTTTTACCAGGGCCGGTATGATACGCAAAAGGCAAACCGCCATGCCAGCTTCCGGGAACCACCGGTCCTTCGAGCGCCTGCAGAAGGGGTGTTGCATCGCGGTAACTTATAGGCAGCACCGGAATTTTTAAGAGATTGGCAGCATCTGACCTGTCGAGCCGCTTTGCATCTTCTGTGGCTCCCACGCCAGGAGTTAATGGATCGCCCGGATAGATTACCATATCCATTACAGAACCTCTCTGCACCCCGTATTCATTTTTGAAAGGCCCTTTCGGATATACATCACCGTTAAAATAGCCATCGTCCATCGGGTCGCTGTAGATAATACAGCCTATGGCTCCGTGTTCCTGCGCTACTTTGGGTTTGGTTCCTCTCCAGCTATGGCCATACTTGGCTATCACAATTTTCCCCTTTACCGAAATGCCCATTTGGTCGAGGAGCTTATAATCGTCGGGTAATCCATAATTTACAAATACCAATTCACCGGTTACATCGCCATCCGCGCTATACGCATTGAAAGTAGGTAACTGACCGGCCTGTCCGCTTGTAGGGTCTTCCTTTATTGCCGGCTCTTTTAACAAAGCCTGGTATTTTGCTGGAGAAAGCATTTCAAGTTTTCTCGTTTTTGGCGTAGGAAACAGCACATGAAACGTTTCTATTTGCGCATCCCATCCCCATTTTTTGTAAAGGCTTACAATATATTCTGCATTTTTCCTGCTGCCTTCTGAACTCAGGTGGTGGGGCACTGCGGAGAGCTTTTGCATCACTGCGCCAATATTTTCAGCGCTTAGATTTTGTTTAAATTTGGATTCAAGCGCTAGTTGCTGATCAATATTCTTTTTGTTGAACCCAAGAATGCTGTTACTCTGACCAAAAGAAACGCCGCAAAATAAAACCAATAAAAAGCTAATGTAAAGCCTTGCCATAAATGATAATTGTTGAATTGGAAAGATGTAAAATATTAAAAACTAAGGTATTTAAAAATTCCTGATACACTTATAATTATTGTTTTAACTCTACGCTGCACGGCGGGCATAATAGAAACAGCCATAGCTGCTGGCAGTAAATCAACAAATATTTTATTTTTATTTTGCAGGTAGCTATAAAGGGCCAAGAGAGGATTCCGGTGGCTTTTGTGCCTCCTCCTGGCTTGCGTATTCATCAATCGGCTCAGGCAGGATTTTTACTACCGAATTTTGTAATGAAATTACAGATGAAGCAGAATAAAGTCCAATGCCTTTTCCGGAAAACGCATAATCCATTAAGGTGAGCTTTACCTCGCCATCAATAGAAAGTTCGATATAGTTTCCATAATGAATCAACCTGAAATTAAATCGGTTTTCTTTATTCATCTTAAAAACACCTACCTGCAATTCATTAAAAATAAAATTTTGCCGTACATCCAACGGGTTAAACCCCCACGCCCGCATTTGTAATAATCCATTTTGCACATCGAAAGAAATAAAGTAGCCATTTCCATCTTCATCAATGTCGCTCACCAATCCGAGTTTCCCCATGCCTTCCACAGTTAACAGGCCTTCCCAAATAAAACTGGATGAAGGCTTGTCAAATGAAAAAATTTCATAACCACTTCTTGAAGAACATGTCCACTTATCCACTTCAATAGCAAATGAAGCCGTAGGATTTGATAACAGATGCTTTACCTCGCCAAAATCTGTCTGCAAAATAGTTTTGGTAACCTGCATATCCCAGCGATAATAACTTTTTATTAAGAGCCTTCCTGATTCATCAATGTCGAGTTCCTTTGGAGGAGGCAACACCCTTAATGCATCTATTTTACCATAAGAATAGAAGAAATTATACAACAAAATATGGTCACCATCTTTAACGGTTCTTGCCGCGTAATTGCCTTTGGGCAATAATACATCAGAGTGAAAAGAATGGTATTCATCAAAAAAATTGCCTGCAAACCAATACCTGATTTTGATATCTTCACGAATAGAACCAATAATATAGTATCTGCCTTTTAGCTCAAAAATGCACGGGCATTCAATATCGTCATACATCATGGGATACACAAGAGGCGGCCTTAATTCAACTACATCGTTCGTAATTTTAACCAAGCCCACACATCCGCGCCGCGATACCGGGCCTGTGATGCTACGTGCACAAACCAGCAGGTACATTTCATTCTTATATTTGTACCAAAAAGGATCCCTGAAACTCAACCATTTGCGCGGATTATCCGCTTCACTTTCATAAAAAATGCCTTTTGGAGAAATGGGGAAAATATCTTTTTTTGACTTTTCCCAATCGATAAGATTGTCAGAAGTGGCCAGGCCGATTCTTGAGATAACACCGCGATCGCGCCTTTGAAGTCCGGTATAATACATTTCAAATTTTCCATTCACTTCTACCACATCCATCGTCCAAAGCATGTCATCATCCCATTCGCCGGGATTTCCAACAAACAATGCATTTTTCACTCTTTTCCATGAAATGCCATCATTGGAAACTGCGTGGGCTATATAATCATGATTTGGAATGATAAGATGAAACAAATGATATACACCTTCATGAATAATTACGGTAATGTCGCCAATTTCCCAATCGCTAAATCCTGATCCTGAATACATAATGTCTAAAAATTTTTAAGAGATTACAAAATCCCTGCCACTACTTATTTGCCTGCGGTTGAAGACTGGTTTCTCAAGAAGAAAAATTTTCAGATTCATTTAAGACGAAGGCATCACTTTTGATAAGATGAATTTGTAATCCAAACCAATTATTTTGATTTAGTTACTTTTACCAGCCTGGATCAAGTGAATTTAGCAAAAATGAATGGATATTATATACAATTATTTAGCCCTCATGGGCTTATCAGATTTAACGATCCCGAAATAGGGAGAGATAAAGACACAGGGGGACAGGTAAAATATATCCTTGAACTATTGGAAAATCTTTCAAAACACCCCCAAATCAGAAAGGTCGATTTGTTTACCCGGCGGATAATAGACAAAAGGGTTTCTTCTTCTTACGAAAAAGAAATTGAAACGGTTGATGAAAAGGCGCGAATTATACGCGTTACCTGCGGCGGAAATTTATACCGGTCTAAGGAATCTTTATGGGATTTTCTGGATGAATTTGTAGATAAAACCATTCGTTTTATCGAAAAAGAGGATGATTTTCCCGACGTGGCGCACGGGCATTATGCCGATGGCAATTATCTCGCCAGCCAGATAAGTGAAGTTTTTGGAATCCCTTTTATTGCTACCGGGCATTCGCTTGGCCGTAATAAAATGAATATTTTGTTACAGGATGGAATGTCAGCCGAAAGGATCAATGAAAAGTTTAATATGCAACGGCGCATTGAGGCAGAGGAATATGCTATTAAAAATGCAGATGTAATCATTGTAAGCACTCAGCATGAAATAGACACCCAATATGCATTGTATGATGTAGAAAGAAAAGGAAAATTTGAAGTAATTCCTCCCGGGGTTAATAATGATTTGTTTTATCCTTTCTACCGGTTTGATATGCCCGGTTTTCAAATGAGTATCGAACAGGAACAAGCTCTGTATAGGGTAAACTCAGATATTGAGCGGTTTTTGTTCAATCCTCAAAAGCCGCTTATTCTTTCCATAGGCAGGGCTGATAAAAGAAAGAATTTTGAAAGAATCATTCAGTCTTATGGCCAGGACCCGGAATTGCAGGCCATGGCAAACCTGGCAATTTTTGCCGGCGTAAGAAAAGATATTACTGAAATGCCGGCCGATGAGCAGGATATCCTTACTAATCTTTTGTTGCTTCTTGATAAATATGATTTGTATGGCAAAATGGCGATTCCCAAGAAAAATGACCCCAAACTTGAGGTGCCGGAAATCTACAGAGTAGCCGCACGCAAAAAAGGAGTTTTTGTAAATGGTACACCGGGCGAAAACTTTGGTTTAACGATAGTAGAAGCTGCTGCTTGCGGATTGCCTGTAGTAGCCTCTCCGACTGGTGGACCAAAAGAAATTCTTGAGCAATGTGATAATGGATTACTGGTAGACGTAGAAGATCCGGTTCAAATAGCTGAGGCGCTTAAAAAGATTATTTCAGACCAGAAACTGTGGGAACGGTTTTCTGCCAATGGCATCATTGCTACAAACCAATATTATTCGTGGACGGCGCATGCGAACAAATACGTAGAAATTATTGACGATTTGTTTAATCCGGAAAAAGAAGATGCAGAACCGATATTTACTTCGAAAACATCATTTGGAAAGAAATTGATGAAGTCGGATTTGTTTATCATTTGTGACATTGACGGCACTTTGGTAGAGGAAGAAAACACGGAAGGCCTCCCTGAACTTAGGGAATGGATTGATAAACGGAAACATAAAATAGTTTTTTGCCTTGCAAGCGGGCGCAATAAAATTATAACGCAGCAGGCAATAGCCAAATATCAATTACCCACCCCTGATGTATTGATTTGCTCAGCAGGCTCCGAGATATATTATACGGATAAATTAATAGCAGATAACGGGTATGAAAGTCACATAGATTATCAATGGAAACGGGATGAATTGCAAAAAGCTTTGTCAAAATTTCCGGGGATCCGGCTGCAGGAGAGCAACGCTCAATGGCGGTTTAAGCTAAGCTATTATGTGAATGAAAATTTTGACGATGATAATCTTGCCGATTTATACAAGTTTCTTGACGACCACAAGCTACGGGCAAAAGTTTTATTAACTGAAAACCGTTTTCTCGATTTACTGCCGTTTCGGGCAAGCAAAGGGAATGCAATGCGGTATTTAAGCTATAAATGGAAAGTTCCTCTTCAACAATTTATCACAGCCGGCAACAGCGGAAATGATATTGACATGCTGAAAGGAAAAGCAAAAGGAATCGTAGTATCCAACTACAGTCCCGAGCTCGAAGCCTTAAGGAAAAATAAGCTTATATATTTCAGCAAGAAACCTCTATCCAACGGTGTGTTAGATGGCATTAAGTACCACCTTGCTTCTATGAATTTGCAGGACTTACAGTAAACGTGTAAATAATCTGAATTTTTATTCTGTCTGAAATGAATACAAAAATGAAAGAAGCATTACCGGGCAATCATGTTTAAAGTAGACAAAGTTTCGGTAATCATTTTAGCGTTGTATTCCATAGCGAGGTCTTTATAATTTACCGCATCGATGATGGTGCCCACAAAGCAGAGGCCTGCTGTAAAAAAATATAAAATGCCCATTCCGATGTGGCCAATAAAAAAGCGTTGAATCCCCGCAATGCCGAACAGGCCGATTAAAGCGAGTATTAAAATTAACTGTGGATCCTTTCGTTTAGCACGATAAATAACGCAGAATTGTTCCAGTTCAGCGTTGCTAAACCCTTTGGTTCTTGAATTGATAGTTATTAATTCTTCAGGCGTTGCATTGTAAAGAAATTGTATTATCAGCGGATTGATGCCATTAGTTTCCATAATTGTAACTTTTGATTTTTGAATTAAAGTGCACAGAAATTAATTGATACATCCTGTGAAATATTACCACCACCGCAAAAAAACCAAGCGGATGGGTATTGAAAGATTGTTTAAAATCGCCATGAAACAGGTAGCTAATCGAGTGGCCGATGCCGCAACCTGGGCAAAATTGAATTCCGATAAACTTAAAAAAACAAAATGAATAATGGGTGTTGGTTGCCGGATCCATTAAGGCCAGCAGCAAAATTGCAGTGACCCACGCAGCTAATTCAAAATATTTTCGCCGGAATTTCATTTAACAATTTATATTAAAGATATTAAATGAATTGCATTAAAACATGGCCGCCGGCGCTTTAATTTATTTGTATAAAATCCGGCTTTTTTACAAACTGGGTGTTGTATTTAAATATTACATTGGTAGAAAGGGAAAACCGGAATCTTTCGTCGTGAAAATTTTTTTGCGGAAAATAATAGGCTTTCAATTCAATGGTTCCAAATACCAGGCTTTCATTTCTTGTGCGTATGCCACCGCCCAAAGCGCTTAATACTTTAGCATGATACTTATATGGCGAAAACACGCTCAGGTTGCCGAAAACAAACGGTGCAAACCGGAATGCAACCACCGACCAGGGACTAAAAAATTCAGATTCTACTTTCGCCGTAGATCGTAAGGCGCCGCCTACGCGCTGATTATCTATGATTTCATTTCCATATTCGGGCATACCAAACTGGCTGTTTGCAAACAGCGGTTGATTATATACCGTGTTTACCTGCTGCGCAAGATCAAAATTCAGGAAAAAACGCTGCTTCCATTTTGAGCCGACAGGCTTTAGACGATCAAAATAAAAGAGACTTCCCAAAAAATTCAGATCTTCAATTGATGACTGATCCAGGTAGCCTTCAGCAGCTACTTTGTAGCTTAAATAATTTCTCCTCCCGTTGAAATGATAGCTTTCAAAATTGAAACCGAGAAAAGGCCGCTTTGCTTCCTGTCTTTTGGTAAAGCCCGCTGTAACGCTTAGCAGCAAACCCTCCGGAATGTCTTCACTTCTTCCAAAGCCGTAAATGTACCGGGTCTTATAAAAATTTTGGCGATAAAAAGTCAGCGTGACAAGGCCAGCCTTAATGGTCTGATATTTCCAATCATACACAGTATCAAATCGTTTGGGCACTGATAAAAAGTTTTGATTGATGTACCTGCCTCCAATTAGCTTTCTTAGTTTTTTTGATTCTTCAGATGTGGTAAAATCATTTGCGTTTATGTTGTATCCTGCCCATGTTTCAATATTGTAATACCGGTATCTTGTATTAGCAAGATAAAATGAATCCGGGGCATAAAAATTTCTGGTGTGATGATACGCAGCGTCTACTTCATAGGTCCATTTCATATACCTGTTTACAAGCGGCTTCATAAAGCTGATATAATAATTGTTATCTTCCTTGGAGCCATAAATTGCAGGATAGAAACTTTGATAGCCTGCCCGGGCATTTATAAAGCTTCCGCCAAGATTCCGGTTCATGTATTCGCCCCCAAATGCAAAATTATTTTTCCGATTATCATCGTACAGGGCATAAAGAATCGCAGCATTTCCGCTGCCGGCAAAATTATCTTCGCGAATCTCAAGATTTGTTTGTTTGAGGCCTAAAGAATTGATAGCGCCACCCATGGAAAATACGTCTTTTATTTCAACAAATACGTCCACAGAATCAGCGCCCGGCGCCGTTTTGGCAACAAAGATTTCTGCGTTCTGAAGATATAATAGCTGCCTGAGATAGCGTTCGTTATCCGCCATTAAAAATGGTTTTAAAGGTTGGCCTTTTTTAAAAAAAAGATTTTCTCTTACCACCTTTGTTTTAGTGATATGGTGAAGATCATTTGCCAGATTTGTTAAGCTGTTGATTAAACGCTTTGACGTATCTCCGATAGTAACCCCGAAAGGAACTCTTTCGATGACGATATTTCTGATGATAAGTCCTTCATAAGGCTCAAAAGCCACTTCATTTGTGCCGGGTTTCAGAGAATCTTTTGGCGGCTTTTCCAAGTTTTCGATAACCTTATGAATTAAAGTTTTTATCCGGCTGGAAGTGTCTGCCTGGGATTTTAGCCGATTAGAAGTGTCGATCTGCGCCCTTACTTCAAAATGCATACAGAGGATTGGAATTATAAAAAAAATATTATAGGAATATTTTAATAATAATTTCATGAAGTGTTTATAAGGCTTGCTAAAAATAAGGATTATTAACCAGTTGATTACTATAATAAAAGTGCTTCCTGGATTGAAGTAAACGTAAGCCTGGAATAGGCTATTGGGAGCGATAAAGATTTTTCTACTCCGGTAAATCTATATAAAATTGGATTTTATTTTTTCAATAAATTGTTCATCTATCATTTTTTTAGCCATTATTATCATGTTGTTAAAAGCGCCTGAAGTTGATATTCCATGGCCAATAATAACAGGCTTGTTTACGCCCAGTACGGGAACGCCGCCATACATTTCAAAATTAAACCGGTTAAAATATTCATCTTTAATTTTCCGGTTTTGAACAATATCATAAATCGATTCAGCAAATTTTAATATAATGTTGCCTGTAAATCCATCGCACACATATACTTCGGCTTTGCCCATAAGTAAATCGCGGCCTTCAATATTTCCTACAAAATTTATTTGCTTATTTTCTTTTAATAATGGAAATGCGGTCTGGCAAAGAATATTTCCTTTTCCTTCTTCGGCGCCTACGTTTATCAAGGCCACACGGGGATTATCGAAATTTAAAATGTATTTGGCAAAAAGGCTGCCTAATAAAGCAAACTGTGATAAGTTTTCAGGCTTGCAATCTGCGTTTAATCCTACATCCACCAGCAAAGAAGTTTTGCCATTGTCACGGGGCATATACGCGCCAATGGCCGGCCTGGCAACGCCGTTGATAGCCTTAATGCTATAAAGTGATCCCACCAACATGGCGCCCGTATTTCCGGCGCTTATAAACGCATCTGTATTTCCGGTAGCTAACAGATGAAAGCCAATGGCAATAGAAGACTGAGGCTTTTCTTTTAGCGCTTTGGTTGGATGCTCCTCCATTTCAATCACTTCAGAAGCATGCACTATATGTATCCTTTGCGAATCCGCCTGGCTTGATTCAAAATGAGGTGATATCTGGTCAATGTCTCCTATCAGCGTCAAATTAACGGATGGATCAGAATTTTGAGATAGAAAAAGTTTCACGCCCTTTATCGTTTCTTCAGGAGCGAAATCGCCACCCATCATGTCCAGTGCTATATTCATTTTCGGATATTAATCATTAGTTATTGCCATAAAATTAAATATTTAATTGCAAGACGATTCCGCTCTTCAAAAAAAAATCCAAAACCAAAGTAAGGTAATAAACTTTGGTTTTGGATTTCATGCCATTTGAAACCAGGCCTAACTAATTTTTATTGGAGCTTTTTCTGTCACCACTTTCCCTTTATAATAAAGCTTTCCTTCGCTTACGTGTGCGCGATGGCGAACGTGAGTTTCGCCTGTAGTTGGGTCTACGCTCAGTGTGGGAGCTACTGCTTTATAATGTGTTCTTCTTTTTGCACTTCTTTGCTGACTGTGTCTGCGCTTTGGATTGGGCATAACCGTAGATTAATATGATTAATTATTGTTTATTTTTTAATTTTTCAAGGCCTTTTTGTAATGGATGATTATTCTCGCCACCTGATTGCTGCATTTTCTTCAACATGGCCAACACTTCTTTATTACATTGTGGCCCGCCGATTTCATCGTCCTTACACATCCGCTGGTTGGGAATGCTTAACAAAACAAACTCATAAATCCAATCGGCCAGATGGATGTGACTTTCGGTGCGGGAAATATAAAACACATCAGGATCTTCCTCACCTTGATTCATTTCTTCCGGATTTTCTACCTGCTTTACTATAAGCTTAAATTCATCCCAAAGATCCATTCTGAGGTTATTTCCACAACGATCACAGACAACTTCCACGCTTCCCCCGATTTCGAATTTCAGCATCATAAAGGAGGTGCTTTTTTCAAGCAAAACCTTTATTGTAGCATGGCAATCTCTGAAATCTGTTTCCTTGTAGTCGGCAAAGAACTTATCATCCACTTCATAATCAAATTCATGGATTCCAGGTTTCAATCCTACAAATGCAATGTCAAATTTATGCCTGTGTCCCATAACCTGATATTAAAGGGGTGCAAAAGTAATGAATTTAATTAATTTTTTTAGTATATAGGTCTCATTATTTTCGGTTTCATGTCATTAAAATGCTAATTTTTGCATAAGCTGCTCGCCCCGATTGCAAAATTCAACGTTTGGCATTTTATTACCTCCTATCTTTATCCAGCTTTTTTAAACTCTTTTTGAAAAACGGAAAGAAGTTGAGCAGAGTTAGAAGGATCTGACCTTTGATGACAATGAAACATAAATGAAGAGTGACCGGAGAAATTCAGCAAAAACGATAATACGGTGGATTGCGTTAATTTTATTAATTACAGCAATTAAAATTTTTTCTTCAAACGCGCTTTGGGTAGAATATTTTTATTCTGTTGCTCTTTATGCCCATGTCGCTAAAGCGCTGCGCATTCTATTTGGCTGGATTCCTTTTAGTTTCGGTGATATTTTATATTTTCTTGCTTTTTGCTGGATTGCATGGAAGATATTTAAAAGCCTTGGGCTGATATTTAAAAAACAGTTAAGCTTAAGAGGCAGCTTTCGAAAAGTGCTCAATGTACTTTTCCTTCTGGGTGTGATTTATATCATGTTTTATGCTTTTTGGGGGCTCAATTATGACCGCAAAGGAATTGCTTTTCAGCTACAGCTAGAACCGGATTTCTACGACACGACGGATCTTTTCGCTGTGCAAAATATTTTATTGCAAAAAGTAAATGCTGCCAAATCAGCGGTTATAAAAGAAGAAAAGAACTATCCATCAACGGCAGCTTTGATTGACGCAGCAAAAAAAAGCTACGAAGCGGCAGATAAGAAATATCCATTTTTGAAGTACGAAGTAACGTCTGTAAAATCTTCTCTTTACGGTTCAATCGGAAATTATTTGGGCTTTACGGGTTATTACAATCCCTTTACCGGCGAAGCCCAAATCAACACCACAGTTCCACAGGTGCTGCGTCCCTATATCGCTACGCATGAGATAGCTCACCAGCTTGGTTATGCAAAGGAGAACGCGGCCAATTTTGTGGGATATTTAGCTGCAGTGAGTTCGCCAGATATACTATTTCATTACTCGGCCTACCTGGAGCTTTTTCTTTATACTAATCGTGAAATTTATTATTTCGATTCGTCTGCTTCAGACAAAAATTTTGACAGGCTAAGTCCGGAAGTCAAGAAAGATATATTGGAATTAAGAGCGTTTAATGAAGCGCATCAAAGTTTTGTCGAACCTGTGATTTCGTGGCTATATGGAAATTACCTGAAATTAAATAATCAGCCCAAAGGACTGCATACGTACAACGCTGTGGTAGGAATGTTGATTGCTTACTATAAAAAATATGGTGAAATCTAACGGTAAGCAGTAAACGAAAAAATAACCGTAAATTTTATTTTGCTTAATGCCTTTCTTTCATTGGCATCCTTTTTCTTGACTCACCGGAACGGCTCCTGGTATTGCTTCTGCCATCTGCGGGGTTCATTCTTACCTGCCGTCCGTTGTAATATTTGCCATCGAGGCTTTTCATCATCTTTGAAGATGCGGATTTATCCACTTCCACCCAGGAATTCATTTCGCGGAGATCAATTCTCCCCAAAACTTCCTTTTTCAAATTGCTTTCATCCAGTATAAATTGCAAAAAGCTGGCTTTATAAAAACCGTCCTTCGTCCCGAGATTGATAAAAAGCCTGTCGAATCCGCTATCACGGGTGAAATTATTCTTTTCGTTCCGGTCATTTCTTTCTCTTCTGAATTCAATCTTTCGATCTCTAGGCAGTGACCTTATATTTAAATCTTCCGCGTTTTCATAATATTTTAAAAAATGATCAAATTCAAGTGCAGCAACCCTTTTCAAAACCTCTTCCTTGGTCATGTCCGAAAATTTCTTTTCCAGTTCAGGCAGATAGGCTTCGTAAGAACCGTTGGAAATATCTGTGTTTTTCAACTTGTCAATGAAATAAAAAAACTGTTTGCGGCAAACATCTTTGCCAGTTGGAATGTCCAGTTTATGAAAATGGGCATTCACCATTTTTTCGAGCTGCCTTATTTTGAAAATTTCGCGGCTATGGCAAATTGATATGCAAATGCCACTTTTTCCTGCGCGGGCCGTACGTCCACTGCGATGAGTGTAAACCTCCATATCATCCGGCAGTTCATAATTTATTACATGGCTGATGTCGTCCACGTCAATTCCTCTTGCAGCAACATCGGTAGCAATTAAGATCTGTAAATCCTTTTCACGAAATCTATGCATCACGCGGTCGCGCTGCTGCTGTGAAAGATCGCCATGAAGTGGTTCCACATCATAACCTTCTTTCGACAATTTCTCGGCAATATTTTGTGCATCAATTTTGGTACGGGTAAAAATGATGCCATACATGCCCGGATTAAAATCCACCAATCTCTTTAAAGTTTCAAACCTTGACTGGGCGGGCGTTATAAAATATTGATGATCGATATTTACATTGGCTGTATTCTTTTTGCCGACCGTAACTTCCTTCGGATGATGCATAAAATTTTTAGAAATCGCTCTTACTTCCGAAGGCATCGTTGCACTAAAAAGCCAGGTGCTTTCGCGATTGACGGTATTTTGTAACACAAAGTCAATATCATCTCTGAAGCCCATGTTCAGCATTTCATCGGCCTCATCCAGCACTACATATTTTACTTTACCAAGGTCAATAGCTTTTCTTTCAATCATGTCAATCAATCTGCCCGGGGTAGCTACTACGATATGAACGCCGCTTTTTAAAGCTTTTATTTGCATTATGATGGAGGCGCCTCCGTAAACGGGTTCTACACTAATGCTTTTAGTGTATTTCTTATACTCCTGCAGATCGCTGCAAATTTGTAAACATAGTTCGCGTGTGGGGCAAACTATTAAAGCCTGTGGATACCTGTTTTGCGCTTCTATCAATTGAAGCAATGGCAATCCAAAAGCAGCCGTCTTGCCGGTGCCCGTTTGCGCCAGGCCAACAAAATCTGTTGTACCGGATAACAGAACCGGGATCGCCTGTTGTTGAATGGGAGTGGGGGCGGTAAATCCGAGGTCAGCAACTGCTTTTGAAAGGTTTTCATTCAGGCCTAAAGTTTCAAAATCGCTCATTAATTTTTTTAAAATTTAAGGGCGCGAAGTTAAACTAATTCTGCCGAAGTTGAACTTTAACACAGGTCAATAACCGATAATTTAACCAAAATAAAAATTTACAATAAAAGTTCATTTACTACCGATAAAAGAAAGCCCTATGCATTTTTCGTCTATTTCAACGAAGCACTCAAAGAGCAGAAGTGACATCAAAACAGGCGATTAGAAACTTTAAATTTTTATTAAACTAAAGAAAAGAAAAACATGCTTTCCTATTCAGTCCTAAATTGTGGCATGTAAATTGAAAATTATTAAACTCTAATTCTTCTTATTATGAAAACTAAATTATTTCTATTCGTATTTTCTTTCTTCCTCACTTCATCATTATTTTCCCAGGGATTAACGTTCGGAATAAAAGCCGGGGCAAACCTTGGAAAAATTGATGGCCATGCATTTAAAGATGAATACAACCTCGGCTATCATGTAGGCGCGTTTGCCACGCTTGGTGCGGGCAAGTGGGCAATACAACCGGAAGTTTTATTTAACCAGGTAAATACTGATACAGCCACCTCTTTTAATGAGATTACGCAATTGCATAACGTAGGCCAAATCCAATTGCACTCGCTGACCATTCCGATAATGGTGAATTATAATCTGAGCAATATATTGGCAATACAAGCTGGGCCGCAATTTGGAATTTTATTGGATAAAAATAAAAACTTGGTACAGAATGGAAAAGATGCGTTCAAATCAGGAGATTTTTCGCTGGCGGCGGGCCTTCAATTGAAGGTAACAAAATTCAGAGTGTATGGAAGGTTTGTAGGAGGTTTAACCGACGTCAACAATCTTAACAACAACGATACGTGGAAAGTGCAAATGATCCAGGTAGGCGTCGGATTGGCTTTATAATCTTAACGGCGGATAAATTCAACTTCCTGTTTGTCGTTTAATTTTATAATTGCCGAAGGAAGTTTTTTTGAAATATCATGCTGGCGGTGTTGAACAATATAATCAACACCGCTTTTAATTTTATCCGAAACCTCATAAAAATTTTGCGGCGATGGCTTACCTGAAATATTTGCAGACGTTGACACCAGCGGCTTTTTAAATTCCTGAACCAAGCTTACACAAAAATCATCTTTTGGAATCCGAACCGCAATGCTGCCATCTTCGTTTATTAAAACTGATGGCAAGTTGATTGCATTTTTAAAGATAGCAGTGGTAGGTTTTTGGGCAGTCGCAATAAAAGACAGCAATTCCGGCGAAGGATTATCAACATATTTTTCAAGCATGGCGATGCTGTCAACAAGAATGATGAGCGATTTTTTTTCTTCGCGGTTTTTAAGCGCATATACTTTTTTTATTGCTTCACTGTCTGTAGCATCACACCCTATTCCCCAAATGGTATCAGTAGGATAAAGGATAAGTCCGGCTGCATTTATAACTTTTAAAGAGTTTTCAATATCGTTTTCAAAGTCCATTCTTAAAAATTAAGTGTCTCCAATAGTTGCGAATTTTCAATGGTGTAGGCACATTTGAAATGCCCAAGTGGACACGCTTTGCGACCATGTAAAGTACAAGGCTTGCAGGAAAGATCTTCTTTGGTTTGTATAACAAATGATTTTTCTGAAAGCGGATAAAATCCGAATTCAGGAATGGTAGAACAAAAAATGGCTGTAACCGGTGCATCGATAGCGCTGGCAAAATGAAGCGGCGCTGAATCGTTTGTGTAATTCATTTTTGCAAATTTCATAAGTGCTGCAGATGAAAGGAAATCAAACATTCCTGCTACCACTTTTACCTTTTTATTTGTTGTATTTGCTACTATTCTTTCGCATAAAACTTTATCACCATTTGCTCCACCTAAATAAATCATGTATTTCTTCGGAAACTGGTCAATTAATTCAATCCATTTATCTTCAGCATATTGTTTGGTAAACCAAACGCTGGCGGGCATTATACATACATAAGGCTCATATCTGAAAACAGAAATCTTTTGAATGTCTTTTTCCGATGGATACAATTTAGGTTTATTGAATTTCGCATCTGTAAAGCTTTTTATCAATTCATTATTTCGCTGCACTTCGTGCAACCCCTTTCCAAAAACATGTCTTATTTTTTTTGTAAATAAAAAACTCATCGGATTTTTGTCAAAACCAATCCTGTCTTTCGCGCCTGATAAGCCTGCTAATAATCCTGTGGAAGCAAAGCGTTGCAGATTAAATACTTTATCATATTTATTTTTTCTGATTTTTTTCAGAAGGGTTAAAAGATTGAGATTTTTATTTTCTTTTTTATTCCAGATCAAGATATCGTGAATGAAGGGATGATCTTTTAATAATCCTTCATTTCCTTTTCTTAATAAAAAATCAATCTCGTCTGCCGGATAAAATTGATGCCATTTTTCAATCAATGCGGTTGATAAAACAACATCACCGGTGAATGCAGTTTGTATAAAAAGTATTTTTTGCATTTCGACGTAAATGGCACCCGACTTACCGGACGGGCATAAATATTAAAGGTTCTTAATTTTGTTTTTTTTCAAAATTTTATAATTTTTAAATCCAAACAACAAATTGCCATTCAGAAAAGTTTGTTCAAACAAAGTAAGCACACGATATTTTAATCTTTCATGTTTTTGCAATTTCGTTTTGCGCTCATATTTTTTATAATGAAGCTGATCTTTCCAATTGAATTTTTTAATAAAATCTTCCATCGCTTTTGGAAAACTGTCTTTGTAAACTTTTAATTTTTCAAGATTTCCGTAATCAAAAACATCGCTTTGATCTTCGAACATTTCATCAGTTGATTGTTGCCCTGCGTAATTGGTGTTGTGATTCTTTCTTTTTTTCTGCATTAAAACAGGTGGCCTTACGAAACCATAATGAAAAATGTAAGCGTCAATTTCTACTACATTTAATTTGAACGTGTT
Source organism: Ginsengibacter sp. (assembly GCA_051954975.1). GTDB lineage: Bacteria > Bacteroidota > Bacteroidia > Chitinophagales > Chitinophagaceae > Ginsengibacter. The sequence goes on from JBQCHE010000017.1 coordinate 35,228, forward strand.
TTCCTTCTGGTAATAATCTTTTCCATCAAAATTTGGAATGCGTCGAAATGATTGTGCATCGCGCCAGGAGTGGATTTCAGGATCGTTCCGAATAATCCTTATCTCGCGGGGATACCATGCGTGAGACACAAGATAATGATTATAATCGCCCCAAAAATGTTTGTACTTAAAAAGAAATCCATCCACTTCTTTGTTATTTAAATATTTCTCACAATTCGCTTTTATTAGTGGCAAATATTTTTCGTGTACCACCTCATCGCTTTGAATGTAAAACAGCCAATCGCCGGTGCATGCAGCTTTGGCGATACCGGTTTGACGTGCATATTCCATTCCATTTGAATATTTTTCTATATCCCAAACAGAATGAATAATTTTTATTTTGCTTGAACCAATGCTGAGAATTTCTTGCTCTGTTTTATCATTTTCATCACAATTACCAAGCACAACAATAAATTCATCTACCAGCGCAAGTAAGCACTCAATCGAAGCTTTAACCGGGTAATAAAGTTTTGTCGCATTTCTTGTAAAAGTGAATCCGCTTATTTTCATTTTTATTTGTTTCTCGCAACTCTGTTTATTTTATAATTTTAGAACATTCATAATCCAATAAACCTCTATGAATAGTATGACTAACTTTGGTTTCGCTTTTAACTAGTATTTTATAATAAAATATTTCAGATTTTCGGAATGGCATAAATATTTATGGTGTTTTTCCACCGATTCATTTCCTGGCTTTTTTCAATTTTAATAATGTTGGCTTTAACATCAAAATCTTCAAAATAGAATATTTCGTATCCATGTTTTTCAATCACATTATATAGTTCTTCCTTTGCTTTTGGCGAGCTCTTTCCAAAACTTTCTGCAACTATAACAGGCTTATATTTCTGAATCAAGCCAGAAAGTGATTTTATAATTTCTTTATCGTAGCCTTCGGTATCAATTTTAATAAAAGAAAAACTATCGAGTTTATTATTATAGTTTTTTTCTAAAAGTGATTGAAGATTGACCCCTTTAATTTTATCCGGAAAAATAAATTTGCCATGCATACTTTCTTTTGTCGAAGAGATGGCGCCATTCGCAAAAGAGGCTTCTGATGATACGTAATAAAATTCCTGATCATCAACTGTTATAGCATACGGAAGAGGAATGATATGCTGTTTTTCTTTATTGAGACTGGAATTTATCTCCAATATCTTATAAACATACGGATTAGGATCAAAACCCAGCGCAATGCCGGTATTGCCGGCTGCTAATGCCATTGGTACGGTAGTATCCCCTATGTTAGCACCGATATCAATAACCAGGTCTCCTTTTTTTATAAACTTCTTAAAAAAATCAACCATATCCTGAGTTATTTGTTTCGGTATTACTAATGGGTTCTCCCAATTTGCAAAGTCTATTTTTCCTTCATCTTTTAATTTAAAAGAATCTATTCTTGCAGGATACTCTTTTGTAAATCTCCTGGCTTTTTTTCTACGAAACGACTCTTTAAAATATCTACCAATTTTCATCTTTTATGATTTTTTTTTAATGATATAAAAATGAATTACAATTTTTAAGAAAACACTTTAATTTCGACGAAGTTATAATTGAATTCTCAAATAGAATTTGATGATTCAGGTTTTCCGTAACCACTATGAAAATAAATTTAATTAGATTATTTAAAAATTGACTGAATAAGAATAAACATTTCGCTCTACAATGAGAGATAAACCGTACAGTAGTACAAACAAAATGCAGGATTTTTATTAAGGCAGCACCTTTCATTGTTGCTATTTATATTTGCAAAAAAATACTTATGGAATTACAAAAGCTGGTTCACGAAGCCTGGAACAACAGGGAATTATTAAAAGATGAAACGTATACAGATGCAATCCGGAATGTAATTGATAAAGTTGATGAAGGAACTTTAAGAGTGGCTGAGCCTGATATAAATTCTGACAACAATGAGGCTTCGTGGAAAGTAAACGAATGGGTAAAGCAAGCGATACTGTTATATTTTGGCATTCAAAAGATGGAAACCTATTCGCTGCCTCCTTTTGAATTTTATGATAAAATGAAATTGAAAAAAAATTACAAAGATCTTGGTGTTAGGGCAGTTCCCCATGCGATTGCACGATATGGAAGCTTTCTTGCAAAAAACGTAGTATTAATGCCGAGCTATGTAAATATTGGCGCGTATGTAGATGAAGGCACGATGGTTGACACGTGGGCTACTGTTGGCAGTTGCGCGCAAATCGGTAAGAATGTACACCTGAGTGGGGGCGTAGGGATAGGAGGAGTTTTGGAACCGCTGCAGGCAAGCCCGGTAATTATTGAAGACGGTTGTTTTATTGGTAGTCGCTGCATAGTAGTAGAAGGAGTGAGAGTGGAAAGAGAGGCAGTGCTTGGTGCTAACGTGGTTCTTACCCAGTCTACTAAAATAATTGACGTAAGCGGAAGCGAGCCTGTAGAAACGAAGGGCTTTGTTCCCGCACGCAGTGTGGTTATCCCCGGAAGCTATTTAAAAAAATTTCCTGCCGGTGAATACAATGTAAGCTGCGCTTTAATTATCGGTAAAAGAAAAGAAAGTACAGATAAAAAAACCAGCCTGAACGAAGCTTTGAGAGATTTTAATGTGAGCGTGTAAGCCTATTTATGTTTAAATAAATATTTTTTAAAAAAATCCTCACTGCTTAGCACTTCTATTTTTGAAAAATAAAAATCGTCAATATCCTCTGTAATAATACAATTGCATTTATTTTCTACGGCTGAATAATATTCCAAACCGTCTTCAAAGTCATTGATAGCAGGGGTTTGAAGCGTTTTAAATACCGTGGTTCCAGTCACTGGGGCGATTGAATATGATCACAAAGAATTTTTATTTTGCTTTTTGCTTTTTCACTTTTAGATTTTTTTTCAGCAAAATAATAGGCTATTGCCAGACAGATGGGTGAGGAATAGAGAACAAAATTTTTTCTATCGGAAAGGCTTAATATGCGTGAAGTAATGCTAAATAACGCATACTCTTTATTTAATACCGAAACTAAAATATTAGCATCAAGAAAGATTCTCATTTTTGGCTTTAAAGAATTCTTCTTTGGATTTCTTTCGGGTTCTTTTTGATTGGGTAGCATATTCTGCGGGCCCTTCTGCAACCATATTTGCCCAATCTGAAATAGGAAAATCTTCAAGACTGTCATAGTTTGAAGAGGTTACTTTTTTCAATAGGAATTCTGTCAGCCTTGATAAGCTGATATTGTTCTTTTTAGCATATTTTTTGGCTTTTTGAATTACGGATTCATCAAAGCTCAATGTTATTTTGCAATCCACACCACTCATTGTAGTATAAAAATAAGTTTTTTATACTACAACGAAAATGTTTTTATACGTATAAAATTAACCGCCAGAAATTGCTTTAAAAGCATCTCCTAAATTGTTAATTATATCTTTTGCAATTAAGGCTTCCTGCGATAGATCTTCTGCAGCAATATCGCCCGCAAGTCCGTGAAGGTATACGCCCAAAAGGCAGCTTTGCAGTGGAGAATATTTTTGAGCCAGCAATCCCGTAATGACGCCGGTAAGAACATCGCCTGCTCCTGCAGTGGCCATTCCGGGGTTGCCGGTCGAATTAAAATATCCTTTTCCATCGGGCGTCGCTATCAGAGTATGATGCCCTTTAAGTACAATATAAATTTTGAACTGTTTTGCTTTCTCTATGGCCTTGTCGATTCTATCAAAATCAGAAGCTGACTTTCCAAAAAGTCTTTCAAACTCTTTAGGATGTGGTGTGATAATAGTATCGGCCGGAACAGATGAATACAATTCCTGGTTCTCACTCAAAATATTTAAAGCATCTGCATCAATTACAATTGGCTTTCTAAAACTTTTAAACAGATTTTCCAGCAATTGTACATGCGACTTGAATTTACCAATTCCCGGGCCTATGCCTACCACGTCAAAATGTTGGAAGCCATCAAAATTGCCAATATATTTTTCTCCTGAAACGATGCACATTGCTTCAGGAACCGCTGTTTGCATAATGCTATAGCCTGCTTCACAAACAACTGAAGTTAACTTTCCTACTCCGCTTCTTAAGCAGGCCAACGAACTGAGAACCGCTGCGCCCATCATTCCATAGCTGCCACATAACAGTGATGCATACCCGTAATTCCCTTTGTTGGCAAAATTCCTTCTTGGTTGATAAATGCCTTTGATCATTCCATCATCAATGTATTCAAAGGGTGTCGGCGTGGAGGCTTCATAATCTTTTGAAAGTCCGATATCGAAGAATAACACCTTGCCGGTATATGGCTCGTTTTCCTCTACGAGGAATGCTAATTTTTGATTTTGAAAAGTAATTGTGTAATCCGCTTTTATAACCGACGCATTTTTATTTTCGGTGACGGTGCTTTTATCGATATACAAGCCACTGGGAACATCTATCGCTATAGTTTGATATGTGTTTGCATTAATATACCGGATTATTTCTTTATAAAATCCCGTTACCGGCTTGTTAAGGCCTGTACCAAACAGCGCATCAATTATGATATCCTTCTCCGAAAACTGAGGAAACGAATTTGTGTTTTGTAAAGCCGAGATATGTACAGAAGTTTTTTTTAATTTTTTTAAATTTTCTTCAAAATCAGGTGAACCTGGTTTATCCGTCTCAGGAATAAAAACTGAAACCTGGTATTTGATGCTGTTCAAAAGGCGGGCAAGCGCTAGGCCATCTCCGCCGTTATTTCCTTTTCCACAAAAAATTTTGAAACAATAGAACTCATCAAAATTCTGTACAATCCAGCCAAAGCACGAAACTGCCGCCCGTTCCATCAGCTTGATAGACGGAATCTCTTCCCTATCTATAGTAAAGGCATCCCATTTTTGAATTTGTTCTACAGAAAATATTTTCATCTTTTATATAAAAAAGCAATAAAAAAATGGCGATACATTTAAACACCGTATCTCTCCTTAAGAATATTAATATGGTGTGCGGCATGGCCAGCAATAAGGTAGCCCATAGCATTCACGCTCATTTCATAAGTGCTTGCCTTACCCACAGCTTTTAACTGGTCGGATGTGAGCCCGTTAAAAAGGGTTTGAGTTGATTTTCTGACGGCCAAAAACTCGTTAATCAAATCTTCAGGATTTTTATTGTTGGCACTTGATTTTATCGAGTATTCATTTTCATCAAAACCCGGAAAGGTATTGGGATCTTCTCTTGAAAAAACGAAGGCTCTATAACTGAAAACTCTTTCCGCATCCGAAATGTGTTGGACAACTTCCTTTATAGTCCATTTATCTTCTCCATATTTATACATCCATTTATCTCCGGCAATCGAAGAATATAGCTTTTCCATCTCGTTAGCCTGTGTTTCCAGAATTGCATGCAGGTCGTCATTCTTTACAAGAGAAATGTATACTTCAAAATGTTCAGGATACACTAAAGAAGAACTGTCAAGTTTCATATTTTATTTTTAATTTAAATTGTTAGTAGTTGGTAAATTTCGGCCTTTGAGCGTAAAAATAAAAATTTGCATTATTTGCCTGCTTACTGTTTCGTTGGATTAAACAAATAAAAAAGCCGGTATTGTTTGTACCGGCCTTCTAAAAATCAGATTATTTTAAGCTCTTTTTCTTTTCATCTTCTTCTCATGCTTTTTGCTTTTATTGCTGTTAAGCTTATCGTATCCATTATCTCCTTTTTTTCGTTCACCTTTTAGAGTAGAGGCTAATTTTAAAGCATTGTAGGCATTAATTTCGCCGCCAAAAACGGAGATATCTGCCAGATGCACGCTATCTTCTGTTCCGGGCAATTTTACTTTTTCAGTTATGGGTGTTACTGAGTGCGTAATAGCGTATTTAACCTGCTCTGCACTGAGATCGGGGTAATACTCAAGGATAAGAGCAGCAACTCCGGCCACTACAGGCGCCGCCATACTTGTTCCGGAAAAATTGCCAAATTTATCATGGGGCAAAGTAGAATAAATATTTACGCCGGGTGAAAATACGTCCACTGATTTCTTACCGTAATTCGTAAAGCTTGCTGTGAACCCGCCATTGGTAGCGTCTCCGCTTGCCCCCACAGTTATAAAATCCTGGGCGACGCCCGAATTATCCTGGTAAACAGGGTTAGGATAATTTTCTGCGCTGTCAATATTATTTGCATCATTTCCGGCAGCATGCACCAGCAGAACACCTTTGCTTTGTGCATACTTTACTGCATCGTCTACCCAGCTTTTTTGAGGAGAGAATGGCTTGCCAAAGCTCATGCTAATCACTTCTGCGCCGTTGTCTACCGCATATCTTATAGCATTGGCGATATCTTTATCGTGCTCGTCGCCATCAGGAACTGCGCGCACCATCATTATTCTTACATTATCAGCGATTCCATTCATTCCTATACCGTTATCTCTCACCGCCGCAATGATACCGGAGCAATGCGTACCATGCGAAGGAGTTCCTGCCATCACATCGTTATTTCCATAATAGCGATCGTTGATGTCATTCGGATTGTCTTTTACGATTTCATCCCTGTAGTCTTCGGGAGGGGTAGTGGCGGCCTTTCCTTTGCGCACCTGGCCCCTGATATATTGGAGAATTTCGGTATTGGCGATGTTGTAATTATCATTTGCCCTTGCCATGCTTAGATAAATGGCTGCAGCAATTTTGGCATCAGGATTTTCAGAAGTGTAATCTTTTAAATCACTACCGGTAAATTCATTTTTGCCCAAATCTTTTGCAATTACAGAATCTCCTTTTTCCAGAACCGGCAACATTCTTTCCATTTGCATAAGTTGCGCTGGTTCAATGCCGTTGGTCACGTCATTTTTTGCCCGGAGGTACGTAGCATATTCTGCCTTTTGAGCAGCATGCATCGTGGTGGTGTCGATGGTTTTATTATCGAACTTATCTTTAAGACTCCAGTACACACGCGCTGCCTCATAAGAATCCGTATGCACATTCCTTCCATCTTTGCCACCAATAAAATTCCATCCATAGATATCATCAATATAACCGTTATGGTCATCATCAATTCCATTACCGGGAATTTCTCCGGGGTTGTGCCATAAAATGGGTTTTAAATCCGGTTGTAAAGTGTCTACACCGCTGTCTATCACCGCTACAACGACGGTACGGCTGGGCTTGCCGTTTAGAAATTGATAGGCTTTATCCAGGCTGATTCCATAATATCCGGAGGTTTCCCGGTCCAGCTGGTACCAATCATTGGGCGCCGTTTTAATAACCGGCGTTTGCGTGGTGTCAGACTGGGCTAACACTAATGTCGGTAAAACCATAGCAATGATTAAACCCAATAAAAACCCTTTACTTCCTTGTATCATTTTGAGTGTATAGTTTAAGAAATGCAAATATTTATAAATATTGTTAGATTTATTTACCATTTAAAATTATTACGAAATTTTTATGGTATTTCATCAACAGGTAAAGAAATTATGCAAGAACGTAACAGAGTATATGATGAAAAAAGCGTTGGTTTCATCGGAGGGCCATGCTAAATGAATGCCCCGTTTAAAGATTAAAATAATTGGGGATAGTTTAGTAAAGATACCTTACTAAACTATCCGTTTTTGAGCGACTTTAGAATCTCTAGCGCTTGTTTTGCAAGTTCTTCTATTTTACTATAATTTTTTTCTTCAAGTAATTGTTTGCTTACCAGCTTGCTACCCATCCCTACAGCACACACGCCCGATTTAAGCCATTTTGCGATATTATCTTTATCCAGATCCACACCTCCGGTCGGCATAAATAGTAAGTCGGGGAATAGTGCCTTGATGGCACTCATAAATTCCGGCCCCAAAATATTTCCGGGAAAAAGCTTGATCATTTTGGCACCTAAATTTTCTGCACGGATAATTTCTGACGGAGTCATGCAGCCTGGCACCCAAAGCATATCGTTTTTATCACAAACTGTGGCAACCTCTTCCACCAGTCCGGGGCATATTATAAAATCGGCGCCCGCATCAATAAATGTCTGAGCCGCCTCACCGTTCTTAATTGTTCCTATTCCAAGATACATGTCTTTGAATTCTGCATCGCACAATTCACGCATCTTTTTAAAATTTTGCAAAGCGGCTTCGCCACGGTTTGTATATTCTACAGTTCTGATACCCGCGTTGTACAAAGCTTTCAATACCTTGAGGCTTACATCGGTATCTTTATAAAAATAAAGAGGCAAAATTCCCTGTTCGGGTATCAGTTTTAAAAGAAGTTCCTTTTTGCTCATAATGAATATTTAGAATTAAAATTTTGTTTGACAATTCAAAAATGATTCCGGCAAAAATAAATTGAATTTAGCAACGGTTGTTTTTTATTTCAATCAAAAATCGTTTATCCACCGCCGTTATCAATGTTCCGATTTTTATTCCTTGAAATGCTTAAGATAGGATTTTATTTTTAATCGATAAAAACGGATTTCGCAATCGTTTCCATTATTTTTTTCAGCGATTTTGAATTCATTTCTTGTTGATTCACTAAATAAGCCTGAGATTTGAAGAATTCCAATTTGTAAAAAAATATTTCAAATCAAATTCTAAAAGATTATGGCTAAAAAAGTAGTTACTCTGGGTGAAATAATGCTTCGGTTATCCACACCCGATTTTAAAAGATTTGTTCAGGCTGACAGTTTTGATGTTACGTACGGAGGCGGAGAGGCCAATGTTTCTGTGGCGCTTTGCAATTATGGATTACAGGGTGTATTTGTTTCCAAAGTTCCGGATAATGCCATCGGGCAATCAGCTATCAATCACTTACGGCGCTATGGAGTAAATACTGAATTTATGGCGAGAGGTGGCAGAAGGTTAGGCATTTATTTCCTGGAAACCGGCGCTTCTATGCGTGCGTCACAGGTTATTTATGATCGCGCTGATGCAGCCATTGCTGAAGCAGAAATTTCTGATTTTGATTTTGATAAAATATTTGATGGCGCTTCGTGGTTTCATACTACCGGCATCACACCAGCACTGAGCGATAAAGCTGCGGCGCTTGCAGAAGCAGCTCTGAAGGCCGCCAAAGCAAAGGGCGTTACCACCAGCATTGATTTGAATTACCGGAAAAAACTATGGAGCAAGGAGAAAGCGAAAGAAGTGATGACCAATCTTTGCCAATACGTAGATGTTTGTATCGGAAATGAAGAAGATGCGGAAACTACTTTAGGATTTAAGAGCAAGGGAACAGACGTTACAAAAGGAGAATTGAACCTGGAAGGATACAAAGATGTTTTTCAACAGATGAAAGAAAAATTCGGGTTTAAATACATCGCATCCACTTTAAGAGAAAGCTATAGCGCATCCGACAACGGGTGGAGCGCTTTGGTATATGACGGCAATGAATTTTATCACACGAAAAAATATGAAGTAAGAATTGTTGATCGTGTGGGAAGCGGAGATTCTTTCGCCAGCGGATTTATTTATGGTTTGGTTTCAGATATGAATTTGAAAGACGCTGCAGAGTTCGGTGTGGCTGCTTCAGCGCTGAAACACACCATCCCAGGCGATTTGAATCATGCTACTTTAAATGAGGTGAAAACTTTGATGAAAGGGGATGCAAGCGGACGGGTGCAGCGATAAAATTTATAGTGAACCAGGAAATAAGGTGATTTTTTATTTTAGCAGTCTTTGCCTTATTTCTTCCATTCCTTCTGTCGCAGGCTTTTCTATCACCATAAAATTATGGTGCGGGGGGATGTAAGGCGGATTCTTATCAATAATATATTTCGGAATTCCGGGCGGAAGGAAATCGATCAAGCCGGCTGCGGGATATACTTGCAGCGATGTGCCCGCTAAAATAAAAATGTCGGCGCCTGACATAATCATTGCAGCTTCTTCTATCATCGGCACAGGCTCACCAAACCAAACCACATGCGGGCGAAGCTGGAAACCGTCAGGCGCTTTTTGGCCAAATTGAATATCGTTTCTTATTTCATAAAATGTGTCTGCATCATTTTCGCTTCGCATTTTAAAAATTTCTCCATGAAGATGGAGCACACTTTTTGACCCGGCCCGTTCATGGAGGTCGTCAATGTTTTGTGTGACAACAGTAACATTGAAATCTTTTTGTAAACCGGCAATTTCCAAATGTGCCGCATTGGGCAATGCCCTCGCAACTTCTTTTCTTCTTTGGTTATAAAAATCCAAAACCAGTTCGGGATTTTTTTGCCAGCCTTGCGGTGAAGCCACTTCGTACACATCATAACCCATCCACAAACCATCGCTGTCGCGAAAAGTTTTCAAGCCACTTTCAGCGCTGACACCTGCTCCGGTAAGAATGATGAGATTTTTTTTCAAGACAAAAACAATAAAACATGAGACAATGAAACGATAAAACGATAAAACTTTGGAAAGTTTACATGTCAATAAATTAATAAAACCAGTAAACGGATTTAATCACCTCCGCTCATTTTCAAAATATGTTTCCATTCAGCCGGCGTTACTTTTTGTACCGAAAGCCTCGAATTTTTTACCAGCTCCATATTTTCTAATTTTGGATCCTCTTTAATTTCAGCAAGGCCTACCGTTTTTTTTAATTTTTTAACTGGACTTAAATCCACCACCACCCAGTTTTTATCGTCAGTCGTTGGATCCTGGTAAGCCTCTTTTACCACCATTGCTATGCCTATAATTTCAAGCCCTTCATTACTGTGATAGAAAAAAACTTCGTCGCCCTTCTTCATATCCCTTAGATTATTTCTCGCCGCATAGTTTCTTACACCGTCCCAATAGGTTTTCTTATCTTTTACCAATTGGTCCCAACTGTATTTGAATGGTTCTGATTTTACCAGCCAATAATTCATAATTATAAATATTTTAGTCAAAATTAAAAGTAAGATTTAAAATTCATCGTCGAAGTTTTTACGTAAATTGAGGCAATAAATAAATACTTTGTGCTTCGGTGTATTGACTTACTTTTGAAAAATTATAAAGATTAAAAATTAAAAAAATGATGCTAAGCATTTTCTCAAACCCTGTATTATTATTTTCTATGCCGGGTGGCTCAGAATGGATTTTAATACTATTAGTTGTTTTACTGTTCTTCGGCGGTAAAAAAATTCCGGATCTTATGCGTGGAATCGGCAAAGGCGTCAGGGAATTTAATGATGCCAAAGAACATGTAAAAAGTGAACTGGAAGCAGGCATGAAAGAAAAGGATGTGGTAAAGCCTGCGGCCTCTTCTACTACTAATGCCAATTGAATTTTTTAAAAATTTGCAGTGTAAAAATTGATTTTTTTTTACACTGTAAATTTTATTCCTTGCGCTAAAGGAAGCGCATTTGAATAGTTGATGGTATTGGTTTGCCTCCTCATATAAGCCTTCCAGGCATCGCTGCCACTTTCCCTTCCGCCACCTGTTTCTTTTTCTCCGCCAAAAGCGCCGCCAATTTCTGCGCCTGAAGTTCCGATATTTACATTGGCAATGCCGCAATCGCTTCCTTTTGACGAAAGAAACCATTCTGCTTCGCGAAGATTTAATGTAAAAATTGCGCTTGATAATCCCTGTGGTACATCATTTTGAATAGCAATCGCTTCTTCCAGGGTTTTATATTTAATCAGGTAAAGAATTGGCGCGAAGGTTTCGTGCTGTACAATTTCCATGTCGTTCGTTACTTCAGCGATGCAGGGCTTTACATAACAACCGCTCTCAAACCCTTTCCCGGAAAGCGTTCCGCCTGCCAAGGCCATTTTACCGCCTTGTTTTTTGATTTGATTTATAGCATTTAAATATGCCTCAACAGCATCGTGGTCTATTAACGGGCCCACATGATTTTCTTCTTTAAGCGGATCACCAATTTTTAACTGTTTGTAGGCCTGGATCAATTTCTTTTTAAAAACATCGTAAATGTCTTCATGGATAATTAACCTGCGTGTGGTGGTGCAACGTTGTCCCGCCGTGCCCGCAGCGCCAAACAAACATCCCACCAAGGCAATATTCAAATCAGCATCTTTTGAAATGATGATGGCATTGTTTCCGCCGAGCTCCAGCAGGCTTTTTCCAAGACGCGCACCTACAGCAGCACTGACTGCTTTTCCCATTCTCGTGGATCCTGTTGCAGATACCAGCGCAATTTTTGGTTCATTTGCTATCCATTCGCCAACCTCGCGGCCTCCGGTAACCAGGTTGCAAACTCCTTCCGGCACTTTGTTTTCTTTAAAAACTTTAGAAATAATATGTTGACAGGCGATGCCACATAAAGGCGTTTTTTCAGATGGCTTCCAAATGCACACATCGCCGCAAACCATTGCTACCAGGCTGTTCCAGCTCCATACGGCCACAGGAAAATTGAAAGCGGAAATAATTCCGACAATTCCCAAAGGATGATATTGTTCATACATACGATGACCGGGCCTTTCGCTGTGCATGGTCAGTCCATACAACTGTCGTGAAAGGCCAAGCGCAAAATCAGCAATATCAATCATTTCCTGCACTTCGCCCATTCCTTCCTGCAGACTTTTTCCCATTTCATAACTTACGAGTTTGCCGAGAGTTGCTTTATTTTTTCTGAGCTCATTTCCTATTTGTCTGATAATGTCTCCACGCCTCGGCGCCGGCCAAGATCGCCATTCACGGAAAGCATTTTGCGCAGTTTCCACTACATAATCAAAACTTCTTTTATCGCAGGAGTTTACCGAAGCAATTGGCTTCCCATCAACCGGGGAAGATGATATTATTTTTTCACCGGAGGCCGAAAACCATTTTGTACCTGTGGAAACTCCTTTATTGAGCTCAGATATTTTTAATTCTTTTAAAAAATTTTGCATATTTGAAATTGAACGATAATAATGTTCAAAGTTAAGAAAGTTATCTCCGTAACTTTCTTGCATCAGCTTTCAACCATTATCTCAATATTGCTCCTTCTCACTCGGGAAATCACCGGATTTTACATCGCTAATGTATTGTTGAACCGCGCTGGTAACCTGTTCATGAAGATTCAGGTAAGTTCTTAAAAATCTTGGTTTGAATTCTGTGTTAATCCCAAGCATGTCATGCATCACCAATACCTGGCCATCGCATCCGTTTCCTGCGCCAATCCCAATTGTGGGAATGAAAAGGCTTTCAGAAACTTGCTTCGCCAAAGCGGCAGGAATTTTTTCGAGAACAATTCCAAAGCATCCTGCTTCCTGCAAAAGGATCGCGTCACTTTTTAATTTTTCCGCTTCCTCTTCTTCTTTTGCTCTTACCGTGTAAGTACCAAATTTATAAATGGATTGCGGCGTCAAACCCAAATGTCCCATCACTGGAATTCCCGCGCTAACAATTCTTTTCACTGAATCAATTATTTCTTCGCCGCCTTCCAGTTTAATGGCGTGGGCGCCTGTTTCTTTCATGATACGTATTGTGGAATTCAGCGCCTCTTTACTGTTGCCCTGGTAACTTCCAAACGGAAGATCAACAATAATTAAAGCACGGCTGCAACCGCGAACCACAGAACTGGCATGATAAATCATTTGATCAAGTGTAATAGGCAAAGTAGTTTCATGGCCCGCCATCACGTTACTGGCGCTGTCTCCAACAAGAATGATATCTAATCCTGCGGCATCAAAAATTTTTGCAAAGGAAAAATCATAGGCGGTGATCATCGAAATTTTTTCACCCGCCTGTTTCATTTTTTGCAGCGTATGAGTGGTTATTCTTTTTACTTCTTTATTAACTGACATAAAATACTTTTTAAAGAAGCGACAGGCTGAAATGGCTCTGCGTTAGAATAAAACATTCCCTGGCAATCGCGTTGTAAAAATACTTTTTTTACTGATCACAATGCCAAACCAGTAAAGCAATAAATAGGTTGATTTTATTTTTCAGATTATCCGGTATTTGTTTGCAGGCTGTACAGGTGATGTACTATTCCATCCACCAGACCGATATTCGGAACATAAATCTGATCGGCGCCCGCCCAGCGCATTACACTTAAATAGATTTTTAGCGCCGGTACAATTACATCTGCCCTGTCTTCTTTCAATTTATAAATATTGATTCTGTCTTCCATAGAAACATTGATAAGCTCTTTATAATAATCTCTCAAAAGCTCATAGGATAATGGCTTGCCTTCTTTTTTTTTGCTAAGGGAAAAAACTTTATTGATATTTCCGCCTGAGCCAATAGCCTTTATTGTTTTGAAATTTTTTGCCTGCGATTTTATGGCATTTTTCATTTCATCCCATGTTTGATCCGTTACCTGATCTTTTAACAACCTGATGGTGCCTATCTGGAATGAATCTTTAAAGATTAATGCATTGTTATTAAAAAAGCTGAGTTCTGTGCTGCCACCGCCCACATCAATGTACAGATAGGAGAGAGCTCTATCAAGATTTTCAGCAATGTGATTTTCAAAAACCAATGATGCCTCCTCGCTTCCCGAGATAATTTCTATATCAAGATCTGTTTTTTCTTTTATCAACCTTGTAATTTCGAAACTGTTTTTCGCGTCACGCATCGCCGAAGTAGCACAGGCTTTTAAAGCAACCACTTCGTATGCTTTTGCAATGTTGATGAAACCTTGCAAAGTCAGCAATAAGAGTTCCACTTTTTTTTGAGAAATGATGCCCGAATTGAACACATCGAAACCAAGCCGCAATGGCACTCTTACAAAACTTAATTTAGTGAAAGAGGGCACATTTTTTTTGTCAGTAGCTACATTTGAAATCAATAACCTGGCTGCATTGCTGCCGATATCTATTGCTGCAAGTTTCAAATTCTAATATGTTTTCTGTAATAAAGTATTGAATATTTCTATTTGAGATCGAATTTGCTTTTCGCCGGGCTCCGTCACGTACGTATTTGAAAGGTCATTGTCAAGAATCCGGGCTTTCACATTGTCTGCTAATTGTATTTCGATAATTTCTTTCAATTCTTCCTGGATATTTTTTTCAAATACCGGGCAAGCTACCTCGAGGCGGTGATCGAAGTTCCGAACCATCCAATCGGCAGAAGATATGAAATATTTTTCTTTTCCACCGTTGTGAAAAATAATAACGCGTGCATGTTCAAGATATTCATCCACAATGCTTATCGCTTTTACTTTCTTTTTGAATTTTTTATTTTCGGTGTACATGCAGCAAATGCCGCGTATGATCATTTTTATCTTCACACCGGCGCGCGCAGCCTCGTAAAGTTTAAGAATCAATTCCTCATCACTTAAAGAATTTAATTTAAGAATAATAGAAGCGGGCTCATTGGCCCTGGCGTGTTTGATTTCTTTATTAATCAGCGATTCAAAATGGTTTCTCATATTTAAAGGACTTATAAAAAGCGTATCGCATGATTTTAATACCTGTGTATTTTTTGCATTTTCAAGATAGGAGAAAACAAGATCGAGATCAGCCATAATTTTGTGATTGCTTGTAAGAAGGCAATGATCTCCATACACGCGGCTCGTTTTTTCATTCAGATTTCCTGTGCTTACAAAGCCATAAAACCTTAATCGTTTGTTGACTCTTTTTTTGATAAGGCAAAGCTTGGCGTGCACTTTTAGGTTGGGTAAGCCCATAAAAACTTTTACGCCGGCCTCCTCGAGTGTTTGTTTCCATTCAAGATTGGCCTCTTCATCAAACCGGGCTCTTAACTCAAGAATGACGGTTACTGATTTGCCATTCCGTACCGCATTGGTCAATGCATTAATGATATTGGAATTGGTTGCCAGGCGATAGCAGGTTACTTTGATGCTTACCACATCAGGTGCAATTGCGGCCTCCCGTAGAATATCAATTACTGAATCGAAGGAATGATAAGGAAAGTTGAGAAGGATATCTCTTTGAAGAATAATGTCGCTTATATTGTTTGCGTTTTTTAAAAGTGGATGAATGAAAGGGTTTTTCCGCGCACTTTTATTTTTAAAAACAGTTTCCGGAAAATTGATAAAATCCTTAAAGTTGTGTATCCGTTCGCCGGATTGGATGTTATCTTTTGTAGATAATTCAAGCCGCTGGATAAGGTAGTTAAGAAGACCATTGTCGATTTCCTTGTCAAAAATAAAGCGAACGGGTTTTCCTTTTTTGCGGTTTCTTAATCCTTTCTCAATCTTTTGAATCAGCGATGTAGAAAGATCGCTATCAATATCCATTTCGGCGTCGCGCGTCACCTTCACAATATTTGAGCTAAAGGTGTCATAATTAAAATAAGAAAATATCTGGGGCAGGCAAAAACGGATAATGTCCTCCAGCAAGATTATGTATTTATTATCTTTAATCGTTGGCAAGATAATAAAACGTGGCAGCCTCGCCGGGATGGAAACCAATGCATACCGCTGTGGGATTGAGTTGTCGGCCTTTGAAAGCTTGCAGGCAAGATAGATCGATTTATCGTTTAACGTGGGAAAAACCTTTAGGTTTTCTATCATCAGCGGCACTATATAGCTTCTTACATTATCATTGAAATAGGTAACAATATATTTGATTTGTTCATGGTTCAGTTGTCTGTCATTTACTAAAAAAATTCTTTGTTTTTTCAGTTCATTTAAAATTATTTTCCACGTATTATTAAACTGGTTTTGCTGGCCTGAAACCGTGACATTAATTTCATCCAGAATTGCCTCAGGTGAATGCTCCAGGTGCATGTTGGCTTTGCTTCCATACCGCACCATTCTTTTTAACGCGGCAACACGAACTCTGAAAAATTCGTCAAGATTGCTTGAAAAAATACCCAAAAATTTTATGCGCTCATATAAAGGCACTGATTCATCGGCAGCTTCCTGCAATACACGTCCATTGAAAGCGAGCCAACTGATATCCCGGGTGATAATTTTTCGTTTATCCATTACCGTTATTGCAGTTATTTACTACTGCTGATTTTTTTGATAATAGTCGTAGTGGAGAAGCCTTCCATCAGTGGCACAATCTCTACACGGCCGCCATTGGCCATCACTTCTTTTGCGCCAACGATTGTATCTAAAGTGTAATCTCCGCCTTTCACTAAAACATTTGGTTGAACGAGTTTAATAATTTCAATGGGGGTGTCTTCTTCGAAAATCACTACGTTATCCACCATAATTAATGATGCAAGGATAAGGGCTCGTGAGTTTTCGTTATTCACCGGCCGGTCTTCTCCTTTTATATTTTTTACAGAGGCATCACTGTTTAACCCAACAATCAAAACGTCCGCAAAAGAAGCAGCTTTTGATAAAACAGCGATATGCCCTTCATGCAAAATATCAAAGACACCGTTTGTGAAGGCGATGGTTTTACTTTTTAACCGTAATCTTACAGCTTCTTTGATCAGTTCCTGCCGATCAACGATTCGGTTTTTTACAGCGTCAGTCTGTTTCATTTTTACGTCTATTTTGATAAATTAATAATCCAAAACTTATAAGTCCAACAACAATTATGATAGCGGTTGTTACGCCCCACATCAGCCAGCCAAAGGAAATATTATCGACATTGTAAATTAATAATACCTGCTGAACAGCGACGGGGAATGCGCCGAGACCGCCGGGTGAAACGATCATCGCAAGTGTGACCAATGAAAGCACACTAAATGCAGCGGTAATTCCCAGCGAAGAAGTGGTGTCAAGCGCAGAAAAGCCTATATAAACCTGAAGTATATAACAGGCCCATATAAACACCGAATGAGCAATAAACTTTTTTCTTTTTTTCAGGTGTAGAATCGTTGTAAATCCTTCCTTCAACCCAAGATGAATTCCTTTTAGCTTTATAACCAAACGGTGCTCTTTATACTTTATAAGAATATGCCTGCTTATAAAAAATATAATTGCCAATGATATTAAAATAATGATCAAGATACCCCACAACGATGAGGCCCTGCCCACATCAGTCATTTTGCTCATCTTGCCTGTTACAAAATCACTTACTGTTTCTATTTGGATAAGGAACGTGATGATCAGCAAGAGGAAATAACATAAAAGGTCAAAAACTCTTTCTACCAGGATAGTTCCGAATAATTTTGAAACCGGAATTTTATCATATTTGCTTAAAAGCGTACACCTTAGTATTTCACCTGCTCTTGGTAGAAATGTGTTCGCGAAGTATCCTCCCATCACCGCATAAAAAGTGTTGGAAGTTTTTGGCTCATAGCCCATGGGTTCAATAAGTATCTTCCATCGTACTGCACGGCTGATGTGAGCCATAATAGTAAGAAGAAAAACCGGCAGGATGTAGATGTAGTGTGCATGTATCAGAGACTCTTTAAATTGAATTTTTTGAAGTGGCGTCATTTTTGAAATTTGCCACCAGGTCAGAAACGCACCAATCCCGAGGAAAAAAAGATATTTAAGAATTGAAAAAAAAGTTTTTTTCATATAGTCCACAAAGTAATAAACGAAAATTAATATTCAGGCAATATAATGTTATCAATAAGACGTACCTGGTCTAAAAATGCCGCAATCAAAATAATTAAGTTTTGCCCCGGAATGAATTCCGGAACAATTTGTAAATCTGTTTCTTTAGCGAGTTCCAGGTAATCAATTTTAAAACCTTTTTGTTCTAATTTTTTTATTGCATTCATTTTGAGGATTGAAAATTGATGTTGATCACGACTGTCTTTTATCTCCTTAATCGCGCTATATAATTCTGCAGCAGTTTTTCGTTCCTCTTCATTTAAGCGTTGATTTCTGCTGCTCATTGCCAGGCCGCTTCGCTCGCGGATTATAGGGCAAACGACTATATTTGTTTCATAGTTCATCAGGCCAAGTAATTTTTTGATAACAAGGCATTGCTGAAAATCTTTCCTGCCCAGAAAAAGAAAGCCGGGATTGACAATGGTTAGTAACCTTTCTACGACGAGGCAAACTCCCTGAAAATGCCCTGGCCTGAATTTTCCTTCCAAAATAGTTTCAAGGTTTCCTAAATCATAATGCTTTTGCTTTGATTTTGTGTCAGGATAGATTTCATCTTCCGACGGAAGAAATAAAATATCACAACCATTTTCTTCAAGCAGTGTAATATCCTGTGTCACTGGAGAAGGGTATTTTTCCAAATCAGATTTATTATCAAATTGAGCCGGGTTTATAAAAATGCTGACTACTGAAATATCGGCCTTTTTTTTCGATTCTTTCAAAAGAGATAAATGGCCCTGATGCAATGCTCCCATCGTTGGTACGAATCCTATCGTAGCGTTTATTGATATTGCGGATTGTAACCATTTTTTGATGTCTGTTACGCGTTTAAATATGATCATAACTACCTTTGAGATGATTGTGAGCGTGAGTTTAGCATTGCATAAACGAAAAAAATGGTAACTTTGCCGCCTGTAAAAAACAAAAAGCCAATTAACCATTAGTAAATGTCGACAAAGAAAAGAATTTTATTCATAGCAAGCGAAATGTCTCCCTATCTTGAAATGACAGAATTTGCCGAGATTGTTAATAGGCTGGCTGTAAAATCTAATGAATCTGGAATGGAAGTGCGTTGCATTATGCCGCGCTTCGGAATAATTAATGAGCGCAGGCATCGTCTTCATGAAGTAGTTCGCTTATCAGGAATAAATGTTTCAGTTGATGGAGATGATTATCCATTGGTTATAAAAGTAGCTTCCCTGCCCAATGCACGTTTGCAGATTTATTTTCTTGACAATGAGGATCTCTTTAAGAGAAAATCAATATTTCATGATGAAAATGATAAATGGTTTTCAGATAATGGTCTGAGAACCGTTTTATTTTGTAAAGGCGCTTTGGAAACTGTCAAAAAGTTTGGCTGGCCCCCGGATATAATTCATTGCAGCGGCTGGATGACAGGATTGATTCCCATGTATATTAAAACAGCTTATAAGAAAGAGCCTGTATTCAGCAATTGCAAAGTTGTTTTCACGATCGGGCAAAATACCTATAAAGAAAAGATGAGTTCTAATTTTGCAGCAATTGCCACTATTAATTCAAATATTAAGGAGAAGGATATTGAACTCTTCAATGAAGGAAGTAATACCGCTATGTTCAGGGGTGGTGCGCAGTATGCCGATGCCATTACTTTTGGCGCAGATAAAGTAGATAAAAAACTGGCCGAAGATTTTAATAAGGTGCGCGGCAAGAAGGTTATCAAATATGATGAAGAGTCAGATTTAACAGACTATTTACAATTGTATCACGACCTTGCTTCTAAATAATTTTCATTCCTTATTTACTCTATTCAAATCATTTTTTAGGTGTTTAAAAACCAATTCAAATTTTCGGTTGCTGGAATTTTAATGTTATTCGTTTTTTCTTTTGGGTGTACTAAGATCGATACTACCTCTCTTGGACAAAACCTTATTCCTGCAATAGATAATATCCATACGTTTGATACCACCTTCCAGGTAATTGGGATAAATTACGACAGCACTGAATGTGATACGATTCATCGTAGCAGTTTGCAAGCGCTGGGAATTATGCAAAATGACCCATTGTTTGGTAGCACTTCTGCTAACATTTATGTTGAATTTAAACCTTCCAGCTATCCATACCAGTTTCCCGTAGCCGATGCAAACAGCATTGAGATTGACTCTGCAATAATCGTTCTCGATTATGCTTATTCTTACGGCGATACGAACCAGGTACAAAAAGTAAATGTTTACCAGCTTTCTGATTCATTTAATGTGACTCAAAACTACACAACATGCCGGGTGTTGGATTATGACAATTCTGTTTTGTTGGGAGAAAAAAGTTTTACGCCCTATCGTTTAAAAGATTCCGTGCATGCCTATAATGAAAATGCTGCAAACCAGTTAAGAATCCCGCTGTCTACTTCATTTGCTAAAAAATTCATTGACGATTCAGCTCAAGTATTCAAAAGTGATACCGATTTTGTTAATTATTTTAAAGGCTTTGCTGTGATAGCTGACGAGGCAACAGGAGGGCGGGGCTTAAATTATTTCGACGTAACACAATCCCGTTTGTCATTCTACATTCGTTATAAAAGTGGCACTACTACCGATACAACGGTTCTCAATTTTGGGTTGTCAGGTTACAGCGGGTTATCAAATTCTATCGTCAGAAATTACGGAACTTCAGAAATCACTCAACATCTTTCACAACCAGAAAATGGCGATAGCCTTCTTTTTATACAAGCATCTCCGGGTACCTTTGCTCTCTTGCATGTTCCATCGCTTACAGGATTATCTAACAGGGTGATTAACCGTGCTGAAATAATCCTTGACCAGGTTTATTCTCCAAATGCCTTCAATGATATCTTTTCTGCGCCGAAGAACCTGTATCTTGAAGTGAAGGATTCTTCAATCAGTTCCAGCCAATACATTCCCATACCTTGCGATTTTAGTTCGGCAGAGTTAAATAATGGCTTCCAGTATCTTGGCGGACAAAGAACTTTTACCAAAGATTCTGCCGGCAATACTATTGCTGAATACCGACTGAATATTTCAAGGTATCTCCAGGCGATGGTGACCAAGGGAAAACAAAATCTTACGTTCAGGCTCAGCGCACCAGATTATGTAACCAACAAAAACACCTATGTCGACTGGTGTGGCCAGGGAATCGCGCCGTTTTCCGTATTAAGAAATTATCCCGCCGACGGAAGAGTTGTATTGAATGGAACCAATGGAACCAGCACCAGGGCAAGGTTACATGTAGTGTATTCCAAACTGTAATTCTTGTAAAAGTTTAGCAAGCAGTTCTTAATCCTTCAGCCAAAAAATAAAAAATAATCTTTTTTATTCGTTTACTGTATGCCAATAAAAAAGCCTTTTGGTAAAGGCTTAAAAATGTAAAATCAAAAATAGAACAAATTAATACTGCCGGTTTATGCAGGCAAAGTAATAATCGGAACCCGGCTGTGATAGGCCAGTTTCTTGGTATGACTTGTTTTAAAAAGCTGGCTTAAGAAACTGTGCTTCCTTGGAACCGTAATAATTGCATCCATTTCCCTGCTTTCCACAAAGCTGCTGATACCTTCCAAAAAATCATAGGCGCGCAGGAAAGAAAATTCAGGGTGGTATTCTCCTAATTTTTCTTGCATTGCTTCTTTTTCTATTTTATACTCAGGGGTTAATTCAACAAAATGCTCGCTATCTACATTCAATATCTCAAGTGTTGGTTTGAAAGTATTGATAATCTCTTTCAGCGTTATAAAAGGCGTGGTTCTCGCTACATCAGTAAAATCAGAAGTAAATACTACTTTTTTTAAACCCTTAAATTCGGCTTCTGCGGGAATAATCATTACCGGGCAATCAATTTTGCGGATAATATTTAGTGTGCTTGTTCCCATAAATACCTGCTTGATCCTGGAACTGCCGGTGATACCCATAAACACCATTTCGATGGCGTGGCCCAGCACATATTCACAAAGCATGTCTACAAAAGAACCTTCTTCAACAGCAAGAGAAATATTTCTTCCTTCACCTATTTGGTTTCTAATTTCAGCCAGTTCGTTTAAAGAAATCTGTTCCCTTGACCCTTCCTCTTTCGAAGTTAATGTTGGAAGACTGATGCTGCTATACACATTATAAAATGTTAATTCCGCATCCGGAATTTCTGAAGTGAGCGCCACGGCGTATTTTGCGGCATTAATTGAAGCATCCGAAAAATCAATGGGGACTAAAAATTTTTTCATTTCTGATTTTTTAAAATTAGCAATCATATTAAAAGAACTGCAAATTTACAGAATCATATTTGTAAAAAATGTCAATTAAAATCTAAACGAATTCATTGAGTAGAACGGCCTGTGAAAAATCTGTGCATAACTAAAAATAACATTGGGCTTTCGTTAAATTTTCTTTCTTGCATAACAAATATATTTGCGGTGAGCGTTGTGAGCCTGTAAAATATTCCCTATTAAATTATCCGAAAAGTGAGATTAAAGAATTTAGAGATAAAAGGTTTCAAAAGTTTTGCTGATAAAACTATAGTCAATTTTGACCAGGGCATCACGGGTGTGATAGGCCCCAACGGTTGCGGAAAAAGCAATATTGTAGATAGTATCCGGTGGGTGATCGGTGAGCAAAAGATAAGCCAGTTAAGAAGTGAAAACCTGGAGAGCCTCGTCTTTAATGGTTCAAAAAACCGCAGTGCCAGTGGCTTGGCAGAGGTAAGTCTCACTTTTGAGAATACCAGGAATTTGCTGCCCACAGAATTTCAAACGGTTACGGTTACACGTAAATATTACAAAAACGGTGAAAGCGAATATCGTCTTAATGATGTTTCCTGCCGATTGAAGGATATTCATAACTTGTTTATGGATACGGGGGTAAGCACCGACAGCTATGCCATCATTGAGCTTGGCATGGTAGACGATATTATAAAAGATAAAGACTATAGCAGGCGCAGAATGCTGGAACAGGCAGCGGGAATTTCGATTTATAAAACACGAAAAAAAGAAGCAAAACTAAAACTTGATGCAACGGAACAAGACCTTGCCCGCATTGAAGATTTACTTTTTGAAATTAATAACCAATTAAAGACACTTGAAAGCCAGGCCAAAAAAGCCGAAAAATATTTTGAGATAAAAAAAGATTACCGTGAGCTCAATATTGAACTGGCAAAAGCAGTCCTCGAGGGATTTAATATTTCCTATAAAGATTTGAATGACCAGCAAAAGGCTGAAACGGACAAGCGTTTTGAATTGGAAGCTAAGATAGCTACAGAAGAAGCACAACTGGAAAAAGATAAGATTGGATTTGTAGAAAAGGAGAAATCCCTTCAGCAGCAGCAACATGCATTTAATGAACTGAATAATGCCGTAAAAGAGAAAGAAAACCAAAAGAATTTAAGCGCACAACGGCTGCAATACCTGCGCGAAAGAGAAACAAGTCTTAAAGACTTTTTGCTAAAAGCAACAGAGCAACTAAAGGGAATTGAAGAAAGCATCCTGTTTTCGAAACAGCAACTGGAAGACGAAGAAATTAAACTGGCTGAACAAAAAGAAAAGCTGGTTAATTTTAAAGATAGCGTGGAGGAGAAAAGGAGCGTTTATGATGACAAAAGAAATGCAGTAGATACTTTAAGGCAAGCGCAGATGCAATTGCAACGAAGCCATTTTGAAGCCGAAAAAAAAGTGGCCGTGGCTGATACTTCAATCTTTAATCTGCAAAGAACAATTGCTCAACTGGAAGAAGAACAAAGGGGCCGCGAAATAAACCTGGAAACGCTTCAGAAAAATAAAAAAGAAAAAGAAGAAGAGCTTGATGAAAAAAGAACAATTCTTGATGAATTAAAAAAACACCAGGAGCATACAAAAGAACAAATACTGGAAACCCAGTCAGACCTTGAAAAATTAAGAACAGAATTAGCAGGAGAAAACCGTGAGCTTGATGCAAGGCAAAATGAGCACGATTTGTTGAAAAGCCTTATCGACAATATGGAAGGCTATCCTGAAAGCGTGAAATTTCTCCACAACAATCAATCGTGGAATTACAAAGCGCCGGTTCTTTCAGATTTAATTTATGTAAAAGAAGAATACCGCGCAGCAGTTGAAAATGTGCTTGAGCCTTATTTGAATTATTATGTAGTGGACAACCTGCAGCAGGGGTTAACTGCGGTTCATTTATTAGATGAACACAAAAAAGGAAAAGCCAATTTCTTTTTGCTGGATCAGTTGAATGCGCTGGAAAATAAAAACGCCATTGAACAATTACCAAATACAATTCCTGCACTTAAAGTAATTGAGATTGATAGTAAATACCATCATCTTGTGAACTTCCTTTTAGGAAATGTTTTTATTGCTGAAAATGAAGAAGCGCTTCAAAACAGTAATGGCCATGTGATATTGGAAAAATCGGGGAAATATGTAAAAGGAAAATATTCTTTAACAGGCGGAAGCGTTGGATTGTTTGAAGGAAAAAAGATCGGACGTGCAAAAAATCTTGAAAAATTATCCGAAAAAATTGCAAAGCAACAACAGATTGTGGAGCGCCTGAAATCGGTTATCAGCCAAAAATCGAATGAGGTAATTGCGTTTAATCAGCAACTGAAAGAAACCGCTATCCAGGAGACGCAGCAAGCTATCAATGAACTTGTAAATACTTCATTTGCCATTCAAAATAAAATTGAAAACATCCTGCATCAAAAAACCGTATCCGAGAGCAGGATGGACCAAATGAAAGAACAACTGGAAAATTATCAAAACGATATTGAGGATACACGGTCTTCTCTGCTGGATCTTTCTGAAAAAGTGAAAGCACATGAAGATAGAATGAAGTTGGTAAATGATGAATTTATTAAAGCGGAGCAGGAATATAATTCAGCTAATAGTTTTTTCAACGAGCAGAACCTGCAGCTAACGCGCCAGCAAAGCAAAGTCAATTCTATTCTCCAGGAATTTGAATTCAAGCAAAGGCAGCGAAACGACCTCAACATACAATCCGAAAATAGTAATCTGCAATTAAACGAAGCGCTTAAAAATATTTCAGACACATCTGCACAGCTTCAAACGCTGGAAGAAGAGTTGATGTTTTCCATGAAAAACAGGCAAATAGCCGAACAGCAATTAAACGAAGCTGACCAGGCATATTATAATCTTAGAAATGAATTAAACGAAAAAGAAACAGAGCTAAGGCATAAGCAAAAAGCGAAAGAACTTTCCGACCACCTGTTAAACGAAATAAAGGATAAGCTCAATGAACTTAAATTGCAGGTAGCAGGAATGAAGGAAAGATTGAGTGTTGAATTTAAGGTTGACCTGGATACCATTCTTGATGAAGAACGAAATACCAATATGGCGTTGGAGGATCTGCAGGAGAGGTGCGACAGGATGAAAAAGAGACTGGAAAATATGGGTGAAATTAATCCTACGGCAATTGAGGCATTTACTGAAATGAAAAAACGTTTTGATTTTATTGGTGAGCAAAAAAATGACCTGGTTAACGCGAAAGAATCTTTAATGCAAACCATCCAGGAAGTTGAAACCACTGCCAACCAGAAGTTTTTGGAAACGTTTAACCAGGTAAGAGAGAATTTTCAAAATGTGTTCAAAGCTTTGTTTACTGATGACGACACGGCCGATATGGTGCTCGAAAACCCCGAAAACCTTGCTGACACGGGAATTGACATTATAGCCAAACCCAAAGGCAAAAGGCCGACAAGCATTACACAGCTGAGCGGAGGAGAGAAAACTTTAACGGCAACTGCTTTGTTATTTGCCATCTACCTCATCAAGCCGGCACCTTTTTGTATTCTTGATGAAGTGGACGCGCCGCTTGACGATGCCAACGTCGGGAAATTTACCCAGATGATCAGAAAATTCAGCAAGGATTCTCAATTCATTATTGTTACTCACAATAAAATGACGATGGCTTCTGTTGACGTGATCTACGGTGTCACTATGCAGGAGCCCGGCGTAAGTAAATTAGTGCCCGTGGATTTCAGGGGCTTAGATCATCAGTTTGTAAATTAAAAGTTTTCCATACAAAAGTCTCTAAGCCTGTGTTCGCGGATTCATCATCGTTTTTTAGAAACCACTAAAACCACACCGATAACTGCAATAATACCGCCTGCATAAGTAGGCCAGCCATACCAGTGGTTCTCAGTTTTCGAAATTTGTATTGGTCCCGCATCCACGATATTTTTTTCTTCCGGAATTGAGACTCCTCTCACGATGATCATAATAATACCCACTGCAATTAAAATCCATCCAACTACTTTCATAATTATATTTTTAAGATTAAATAAAAATTTAATCTACGGTATAACAATTTAAGTGCCGATTCAGGATCAAAAATTTTTGATTGTCAATGGGGCCGGTTATTACATGAAGCCATTTTGAGTTGTAAACAAAATAATAAGAGCACTTTAAAATTTTATACAAATTGTTTTAAATCTCACTTATATAAAATTCGACTGAATTAACTGATAGTAGTAAAGTAATAAATAGTGCTGATTTTTATTTTGTTGAAATTAAGATTCAGGATGTTCAAATTTATTTTTTCACATGGTGTTTACAACATTCCTGCCGGTTTGGTTTTTCCTTTACTTATATTTGGAAGAATTGATCCAAAGCCTGAAAGCGGTTGTGGATCTGTATTTAAACCATGCGAAAAGAACATTTGCCGTTCTTTCTGCAAAAAAATCTATTAAAATTCATGGCTGATAATTTATTTGATTATAACGAAGAATCGATAAAAAGTTTGGACTGGAAAGAGCACATTCGTCTCCGTCCGGGAATGTATATCGGAAAATTAGGCGATGGTAACAGTCCCGACGATGGCATATATGTTTTATTGAAAGAAGTGATTGACAATAGTATTGATGAGCACACAATGGGTTTTGGCAAGCACGTGGATATCACTATTGAAGACAAGACGGTAACTGTCAGAGATTATGGAAGAGGTATTCCACTGGGGAAAGTTGTGGATGTGGTGAGTAAAATCAACACGGGTGCAAAATATGACAGTAAAGCATTTCAAAAAAGTGTTGGTCTGAATGGCGTGGGAACCAAGGCTGTAAATGCTTTGAGCGAATATTTTAAAGTAACTTCTATACGTGATGGAAAACAGAAAACAGCAGAGTTTGAAAGAGGAAAATTAATCAGTGATAAAAAAGAAGCAAAAACCGCTGAAGAAAATGGAACAGAGATAACATTTATTGCTGATGAAAAGATTTTTAAGAATTATCATTTCACACGCGAATTTTTAGATAACCAGTTTTGGAATTATTGTTTTCTCAATGCGGGGCTCGTCATTAATTTCAACGGAAAAAGATATGTTAGCAAGAACGGATTGCTGGATCTGTTGGAACGCAAAACTAACGTTGATGAAATCCGCTATCCGATTATTCATTTAAAAGGTGAAGATATTGAAGTAGCCATCACGCATAATAACCAATACGGCGAGGAGTATTACAGCTTCGTAAACGGGCAGTTTACTACGCAGGGCGGAACACACCTTTCCGGTTTCAGGGAAGGTATCGTAAAAACCGTTAGAGAGTTTTACAAAAAGGATTATGATGCATCAGATATCAGGGGAAGTATTTGCGCTGCCATCAGTGTTCGTGTGCAGGAGCCTGTTTTTGAAAGCCAGACAAAGACAAAACTCGGTTCTACGCTGATGTTTGAAAAGGGACCGGCGGTAAAAACATTTATTTCTGATTTTCTCGGAAAGGAATTGAACAATTTTCTTCACAAAAATCCGTCAATGGCCGATGAATTGAAAAAAAGAATTGAACAAAATGAGAGGGAGCGCAAAGATATGGCCGGCATAAAAAAGCTGGCTAACGAGCGCGCAAAAAAAGCAAACCTGCACAATAAAAAACTACGGGACTGCCGCTATCATTTTAATGACGAAGCAGAAGGAAAAAATAAAGAAGAAATCAACGCAAAAAAAATGGAAACTACACTTTTCATAACGGAAGGTGACAGTGCGAGCGGGTCAATTACTAAATCGCGAAATGTAGAAACGCAGGCGGTTTTCAGCCTGCGCGGAAAACCTTTGAACAGTTTTGGTTTGACCAAAAAGATCGTGTATGAAAATGAAGAATTTAATCTTTTGCAACACGCCTTGAACATAGAAGCCGGTTATGAAGATCTTCGTTATAATAATATTGTGATCGCTACCGATGCTGATGTTGACGGAATGCACATTCGCCTTTTGCTGATGACTTTTTTTCTGCAGTTTTTTCCTGATTTGGTTAAAAACGGGCACGTATATATTTTGGAAACCCCATTATTTCGTGTACGCACAATGCCGGGAAAAAATAAAGAAAAGCAGGAGACTATTTATTGTTATAGCGAGCAGGAAAAAGAAAAGGCCGTTTTGAAATTAGGAGGCAAACCTGAAATTACAAGATTCAAGGGTTTAGGTGAAATATCTCCCGAAGAATTTGGAAATTTTATTGGTGAGAATATAAGATTGCAACCGGTAATGCTTTTACCTGAAATGCACGTGCAGCAACTGCTTGAATATTATATGGGGAAAAATACGCCATCGCGCCAGGATTTTATCATTGATAATTTGAAAGTGGAAATGGATTTGGTGGAAGAAACAATTAGCTAATGTGCCAATCTGCTAATTAGCTAATGCAGAACAAATCAATAAAATAATTCTAAATTTTAAACTAATAAATGCATATCGTTTTTCAACAGGAAGATGTAAAAACACTTTCTAAGGCTTTTGAATTGGATGAATCATTGCAAAGTGAAATTTTTGAAATAAAGGATGATTTTGCAGTGGGCCCTTTAAAAGATATTTATTCTGAAGAAGGGATTGACACGCGGAAAGAGTGGTGGCGCAAAGTGTTAGCGGGAAATGAAACCGCTGTTTCTGTTGACAGCGGCTATGTTAACGATCCCAAAACTATTTCAGAAATAAAAGAAAAATTAAGGAGCAATCACGATGAAACTGTTTGGATTTGGGCAGCGCCTAATAAACACGATGTTTGCGGTTACTATTGGTTAATGGCGCAATTAAAAGAATTCGAGGGCAGGATTTATATCCTCATGTTAAACAATCTTCCCTTCATCAATGAAAAAGGAAGTATTTTTTATCCTGAAAATTTATTTGAAATTCCTCCGCGTGAATTTTTAAAAGCGAAAAAACTCGCGCGCCAAATCACCAGGTCAGAATTTGAAATTGACCCGGATGAATGGGAAAAGATCTGTAACCAAAATAAAATGGTGCGCCTGCTGGAAGGAGCAAAAAAATTATCACAGCATGATGCTGATTATTTTGACAAATACATCGTGGAATTTATAACTGCTGATTGGCAAAAAGCCGGGAAAGTAATCAACCAGGTTTTATCAAAGAGCAAGCATACTACCGGTGATGCTTTTCTTCTGTGGCGTATCAAAGAGTTAGTGGCTGCCGGAGAAATCGATTCGCAGGGCGAGCTAAAGACTATGAAAGATTTTGAGATAAAAAGAAAAATGCAATAAATCTGTTGAATGCAAATAAAGAGAATACACCACGTGGCGATTTTAACAGGCGACTATGAAAAAAGCAAAGATTTTTATACGAAAATTTTAGGATTTAAAATCTTAGCGGAAAATTACAGGCCGGAAAAAAAATCATTTAAACTGGATCTTGCAATCAATGATATTTATCAAATTGAATTGTTTTCATTCCCTGACTTTAAGGAAAGGCAATCTTTTCCTGAAGCGAAAGGCCTGAGGCACCTTGCTTTTGCTGTGGAAAATCTTGATGAAGCAGTAAACGAACTTATTTCGAAGGATGTTATTTTAGAGGAAATCAGGACAGATGAAATAACGAATAAAAGATTTTGTTTTTTCTATGATCCCAATGGACAGCCACTGGAATTATATGAAATTTAAAAATTAGAAGTAGCAACGAAAAATAAAAATGGCAAAAAAAGAAAAGCAGGAATACAAACATAGTGACTCGGGAATTTCCGGGCAGTATAAAACGTGGTTTTTGGATTATGCGAGCTATGTAATCCTGGAAAGAGCAGTACCAGCTATCGAAGACGGATTGAAGCCTGTGCAGCGGCGCATTCTGCATGCGATGAAGGAAATGGACGATGGCAGGTTTAACAAGGTTGCTAACATTATAGGTCAAAGCATGCAATATCATCCGCATGGTGACGCAAGTATTGGCGATGCTATTGTCAATCTGGGACAAAAAGATTTACTTATAGAAACGCAGGGAAACTGGGGCGATGTGCGTACAGGCGATGAAGCTGCTGCTCCGAGGTATATCGAGGCGAGGCCGAGTAAATTCGCATTAGAGGTGGCTTTCAACAATAAGACTACCAATTGGCAGTTGAGTTATGATGGAAGAAAAAATGAACCGGTTACACTGCCTATGAAGTTTCCTTTGTTGCTTGCGCAGGGCGCTGAAGGCATTGCAGTTGGCCTGGCTACTAAAATTCTTCCCCATAATTTTTGCGAATTGATTGAAGCAACCATAAAGTATTACAAAGGAAAAAGGTTTGAATTGTTTCCGGATTTTTCCACTGGCGGAATGATTGACGTTTCAAACTATAACGACGGTTTACGGAGTGGAAAAGTCAGAGTGCGCGCAAGGATAGAAGAGGTGGATAAAAAGACGCTCGTCATCAAAGATGTTCCGTTTGGAACTACTACCACGCAGCTCATAGATAGCATCATCAAAGCGAATGATAACGGCAAAATAAAAATTAAAAAAGTAACGGATAATACTGCTGCGGAAGTTGAAATTGCAGTGGATTTGGCGCCAGGTATTTCGCCTGATATTACCATAGATGCGCTCTATGCGTTTACCGATTGCGAGGTGTCCATTTCGCCGAATGCGTGCGTAATTGAACAGCAAAAACCCGTTTTTTCGGGTGTGTCGCAGTTGCTGAAATTTTCTGCTGATCGTACGCGGAATCTGCTGAAGATGGAGCTTGAAATCAAATTAAAAGAGCTGCAGGATAAATGGCATTATACTTCTCTTGAGAAAATATTTTTTGAAGAAAAGATTTATAAAGAGCTAGAAAAAAAACATGAAACATGGGATAAGGTAATCGCCGCTATTGACAAGGCGTTTGTTCCTTTTAAAAAGTTATTGCAACGCGAAGTAACCCGGGAAGATATTCTGAAACTAACGGAGAAGCCTGTACGAAGAATTTATAAACTTGATATTGATGATCTGATTGCGCAGATTAAATCGTTGGAAGACCAGATTGATGAAGTAAGACATCACCTTGAATTTCTTACCGAATATGCCATTTCGTATTATGAAGAATTGTTAAAAAAATTTGGAAAGGGCCGCGAGCGAAAAACAGAAATTAAACTCTTTGACACGATACAGGCCAAGGCTGTGGCGATTGCCAACACCAAAATTTATGTCAATCGTTCAGAAGGCTTTATAGGCACCAGCTTGAAAAAAGATGAGTTTGTGGAGGATTGCAGCGACCTTGACGATATTATTGTTTTTACCAAGACAGGGAAAATGAAAGTGGTAAAAGTAGCCGACAAGGTTTTTATCGGAAAAGATATCATCCATGTCGCGGTATTCCGTAAAGATGATGACCGTACTACTTACAACATGATTTATGCAGATGGCAAAAAAGGAATCAGCTATGCTAAGCGGTTCAATGTGACTTCTATCACCCGCGATAAAGAATATGATCTTACCAAAGGTGATGAAAAAAGCAGAGTACATTATTTCAGTGTCAACCCAAATGGTGAGGCCGAAGTAGTACATATTCTTCTTACCCCTGGTTGCAGCGCGCGCAATAAAGAGTTTGACTATTATTTTGAAACACTTGAAATCCGCAGCCGCACGAGCATTGGCAATCAGGTAACCAAGTATCCCATCAAATCTGTTAAGCTTGCTGAAAAAGGAAAATCAACTCTTGAAAAGCGACAACTCTGGTTTGATGAAACTTTCGGACGGCTCAATACTGAAGAGAAAGGAATACTCTTGGGCGAATTTGACGGCGATGATAAAATTCTGGTGATTTATAAAGATGGCAGCTATGAAGTTACAGGTCAGGAAGTAACACAGCGGTTTGAGGTAGACGAAATTGAACTCATTGAAAAATTTGATCCTGAAAAAATTATTACCGCAGTATACCTCGACCAGGAAAAATTGCAGTATAATGTAAAACGGTTCAAAATTGAAACGCATACGCTCAACAATAAATTTCTTTTCATAAAAGAAGGAAAAGATAACCGCCTCATAAAGGCTACGACTGCGGACGAGCCTATTCTTCAAATGCAAACCGGCAGAGGTACACAAGTACGAAAGGCCAAAATAAAATTACATAAAGTGGTGGATGTAATGGGTTGGAAAGCCGTAGGAAACAAGCTTACTGATTATTCCAAATCGGACCAGATGGAATGGGCTCAACCTGAAAAGCCGGGTACGCAAGCAGACTTATTTGGATGATTTTATCATCTTTTATAAGGGCAGATCACCGCCTGTCGACAGAATAAAAATTTAGAAAATCTTTTCTTTTACTGTATGGGATAAAAAAAAACGCAGCGATTGATAATCGCTGCGTTTGTATTTTGCTTAATTTAAAAAAAAATTATCCGTGAATTGAATGATCCTGGTTTTTGGTGGTCACGTATTTTGTATTAGTGGTAATGGGCCTGTCGCCGTTATTTACCTCATTTTTGTAAATGGTATTTTCTTCATTTCGTATCACCCGAAGATTGTTTTGAACATTCTTAACTCCTGTCACATCTTCTGCAAGATCTTCAGCCCTGTGTTTTGAATACCTCGACTCAACTGAGCCGCTTAAAGTTACTTCGCCGTCCTGCACACTTACCTCGATTGCGGATGCATCCAAAAATGAATCTTCGCTTAATTTGTCTGAAACATCCTCGCGAATTCTTTCTTCAGAGCGGGTGTAATTTTTAGGTCCCTTTCCCCTGTGTGGCCCGTTTCTCATCTCATCCCTGCGGCGCCGGCGCTCCGCATCTTCATCGCCAAACCACGACGCCACTTCATCTTTCGTTTTATCCCACCATCCTCTGTCATTATCATGCCATTGATAGTTGCGATCGCGATAAGAATTTGCACCAGGATAATTTAAATAATAACCGGTGTGATAATCATTCATATTTTCGTAATCATCGTATCTGTCTGAATAGCGCCTGTTCCTGTGGTCGTATTCGTTCCGGTAATCATTATAACGGTTATTCCAATCCCTTTCGTTGTAATACCTGTCGGAGGCTCTGTTTGCATAATTACCTTCCGGATAAGCGTTTCTCGCATTGTTTCTTGCGTTCCAATATTCATTTTCTCTGTCGCTGGAATATACATTCCTGTTTTCGCGATTATAATGAGCCGGATTTCTATCCCAGTTCATTTCGAAATTTCTCTCATTTCGTGACATGCGGTCATCTGAATGATATCTTTCATTTCTATTATAGTCTTCCATGATATTTAATTTTAATTATTAAATAATCTTAGAAATGAAAACTTTATTCCAATAATTATTCTATTGAATAAGATTGGCAAAAATGGGTAAATCGAATTTGTTAACGGGTGAGAATGAAAAGCCTATAAATTATGCTTACAACTAAATTTATCCTGATGATAAGAACATTATTTTTTTAAGGCAAATATTTTTGTTGATATCATTCTACAAATAAAGCCCTATAAAACCTCTTGCTTGCAGATATTTTTCATGCCAGTTTTATGGTTGAATGATTGTCTTGCTGGAAATCAAATAGAAGAATTCGAAAATTATTTTTTTTGACTTTGCGGTTGTGAATTTTCATTGATTTTATTTTGGTTGCTATCCTGCTCTTCCGGCCTGCGCTGGCTTAATTTGGATTCGTCAATATTTCCGCGCGCATCGAGAATAGGGTGGGGAACAGGTTCCTGGCCTTCGGGAGTTTTTTGGTTAAATATCTTTTCAATGTAAACCCACTTGCCACCTTTCCATTCTAACCCCTCATAATCACCATCGGGGATATAAGTGTATTTTTTCTTTGGCTCACCGGTTTCCGAAACAAGATGTTCAAAAATGATAATCCTCATTTCATCATCGTAGGATAGTTTTGGACTGGCATTTTTCTTAAACTCCAATATGTACCGGTCTTTGGGTTTATTGATTGTGCTGCTGGTCTTAAAACTAAAATAAGGGCCGCCAAACACTGGCTTACCATCTTTAAAAGTTAACACGTCAATAATTTTTCTGTCGCTCACCATGTTATTATCATCAAAACCAAGAAGGGTATAATAAGTTTTACCAAAGGCTTTTTCTTCTATCACTTTATAATACAACGCTCCAATCCATGCCTCGTTGCTTGTCACTGTATCTTCCTGGTTTTTAATAATATCTGTTTTATCAATCAAAGGAAATAATTTCAACCGGCCGTCTTTGGTGTTCATCTGAATGGCGCCATGCTTGCGGATTACATCGCCGTTAACCGCCAATTGCCAGGTAAAAATTTTAAATGAGCTGTCAGGGGGAACTACCTTCGCGATAGTCATCAATGAATCAAAGGGGTAATAAAAAGAATTTTTAATTTGCAAGGCACGTACGAAGGTTTTCGTAAATTGGCTGTCAGCAGCAAAACGGTCTTCTGCATTTCTCCCATATAAAATCTCGTGGGCGAATTTCTTTAACGAGTCTTCTTTTTTTTGTAAAAGCTTATTGTCCTTAGCGGATATCTGCTGGCCATAGGAAATGGGTGAAAGAAAAAATAAGATGCAAAAAAAGCAAAGTACTTTGTTCATTTTTCTTGTTTAGGCAAAATAAACTTTAATTCATAAAAGATATTGTTAACCGGCCAACTTTTAACTAACTACTAATGCTTTTGCGAATGAAATAAGGTCATCAAAAACGATGTCAATATGCTCATCCGGCATCAGAATTTCTTTTTGAGTAGTAGTAAGAAAAATATTGATAGCCACCCCAAGATTTCTTCCAAACTTCATATCGCTTAAGGTATTGCCAATCATTATACTTTTAGCAAGCGATATGGCAGGAAAATCTTTGATGGCCTGCAAGCCCATGCCTGGATTTGGTTTGCGATTTTCACTTTCCATTTCTGTGCATACATAAATATTATCAATCCTTCCACCTGCCGCCACAATTTCTTCTTTCATGTTTTTGTGAATATGATTCAGGTCGGCGATTTTAGTTAGCCCTTTTGCAACGCCACGCTGGTTGGTAATCATTACAATCACACCAAATTTTTTACTGAAGATTTCAAAAGCTTCTTTTACGCCTTCATAAAATTTAAACTCTTCCCATTTATGAATATAATCGTCTTTTTTTTCCTCATTCACGACTCCATCTCTGTCGATGAAGAGCGTCCATGATGAGTCAACGTGGGCTAAGTTTTTCAATGTACAGTAAATGAATAAATATGCTTAAAAATTATTTTGAACTGCCGGGAATTCTTTTTGTGCTCTTTCATAATCTTCCGGAATGCCTATGTCAATAAAATAACCATCCTGTTCTATTCCGAAAATCCGGTGGTTAGATGCGTAAACTTTTTTTTCCAAATAATCTTTTTCAAATGAAAATTTCTGCGGCAAAATGTCCTTTAAAAACTCCTGCGTGTTGAGCGCGTATACTCCACCATTAATTAATCCTTGTTTGTAAAATTGTTTTTCTTTAAAAGTTTTTATCGAAGAATCGTCATTTAATTCAACCACACCATAGCGATCAAAATTTTCCATTCTTTTTAGACTGAGTGTACAAGCCGCTTTTTTTTGAAAATGAAATTCAGAAAGCTTTTTAATATCCACGTTATAAAAGGTATCGCCGTTACAAACTAAAATATTTTTCTCGCTGCTTTTTGCTGTTGCAAGTTTAATAGCACCGCCCGTGCCGAAAGGCGTGGTTTCCAGCGATATTGAATAATGGAGTTTCTTATAATTTGACGACAGATATTCTTCGATGGCTTCATGCAAATAACCGACACTAAAAATAAAATGTTCAACACCTTTTTTTTTTAAGAACTCAATGAGATAATATATAAAAGGCTTATCACCTATTGTTGCCATGCATTTTGGAACATCAGAAACAACTGGCCGCAGCCGTGTTCCCATTCCGCCGGCAAGAATTATAGCTTCCTTAATCATTCTTTGGTTTGAAATATATTTCTTCAACAAACTGGCAGATGATATGGCCAAGAGTGATATGGCTTTCCTGGATACGCGGCGTATCATCAGAGGGAATGTTTATTAAAATGTCTGAATACTTTTTCATTTTACCACCGGTTGATCCTGTAAATCCAATAGTAAACATTTTATTTTCTTTAGCCTGTTCAAATGCGCTGACAATATTTTTACTGTTGCCTGAAGTGCTTAATCCCACGAGGATATCGCCTGCATTGCCTATTCCCTTTATCAATCTTGAATAAATGACATCGAAGTTGTAATCATTGGCTACAGCAGTCAGGTAAGAGGTATTGCAATGCAAAGCTTCAGCAGGAAGCGCATTCCTGTCAATGTAAAACCTTCCGCTGAATTCGGCTGCGAGGTGTTGTGCATCCGAGGCGCTTCCGCCATTGCCACAAAACAAAACTTTATTTCCTTTTTCAAATGCAGAAACGATCGCATTCACTGAATCGTTCACTGCGAGGAGAAGCCTATCGTCGGTGAGAATTTTTTGCTTTACCTCTATAGACGCCTGAATTATATTTTTTATTTTTTCCATAATTTCTTTATTCTTCAAATCTAAAGCCAATATTTTTTAAGTGTATTAAACACTCCATGACGAAAGTCCGTATTTGGTGAAGGTGTAATTTTTAACTTCACCGCCAAATCTTTTTAATTCCGATATCACACGATAGCGCGTATTGCCCGGGCAGTAAAATATCATAAAGCCACCACCACCGGCTCCACTGATTTTTCCGCCTGTTGCGCCCGCTTTTTTTGCCGCCTCATAAATCTCTTCAATTGTGCTGTTGCTTATTTTGGAAGCCATCAGCCGCTTTTGCTGAAAGCCGAAATCAAGTATCGCTCCGAATTCATCCAGTTTTCCTTTTAGTAAAGCTTCTTTCATCATCCTTGCCTGTTCTTTAAGCTGGTGCATTGCTTCAATACTTTTTTCATTTTTACTGTTTACATTTTTGACCTGCTCATCAATAATAGTAGCACTTTCGCGACTGGTAGAAGTAAAAAACAGAACGAGGTTATTTTCTAATTCATGAAGATATTCAGGCTTGATGCGCAGGGGATTCACAATGACTTTATCATCTTCATAAAATTCCATAAAGTTTACGCCGCCAAACATGGCGGCATATTGATCTTGCTTGCCGCCGGTTAATTTCAAATCGTTTCTTTCTATCTGGTAAGCATAGTGGGCAATGTCATAATCTCCCAAAGGAAGTTTGAGCCATTCCACAAAAGCGCCGAGAATAGCCACCACAAGGGTAGAGGAAGTTCCAAGACCTGAGCCCGCCGGCGCATCCACAAAAGTTGACAAACGGAATCCCGAAGCAGGTAATTGATAATCTTTATAAATGCGATTATAAACGCCCTTCAGCAGATCCAGTTTCCTGTCAATTGTCAATTGATCAGCAAGGTCAAATTCCTGTTTTTCGTTTCTGTCTAATGCTTCTACAATTATTTTATTTTCCTGCAAAAGCTCAATATTGGCATAAGCAAAAAGCGAAACTGTTGCATTTAAAATTGCGCCACCAAACTGGTCACTGTACGGACTTACATCAGTGCCTCCACCGGCGAGGCCGATACGTAAAGGGGCTTTACTACGATATATCATTAAGGTAAATTTCTTTCATAAAATTGGTTGGACTAATCACCGGTAAAGAAGGAAATTGAAAAGAAAAATCTTTTACATTTCGGGTGATGAAATAATTCATTTTGCCGTGTAGTGCTAAAAAATACAAAAGACCGTCTTCAATATCTTTAAATTTCTCAACGGGAAAGTATATGATTTCTTTTGAGAAAGGAACGATATTAATTGTTTTACATAATTCTCTAAAAACCGGCAATGCCTCGATTTTTTCCTTTTGTAGAACGTAGAACCCAGTAGTAATAACAGTTTCAGAAATAAATAGTTGCAGCTTACCAAGTTCACCGAGATGTAAGATCTCTTTTATTGCATCCAGTTCAAATTTCCTTTCCTGTACAAAATCAATAATAATATTCGTGTCTAAGAATAATTTATAACCCATATTTTTCATCTAAATGTTCATGCCATGCCTTTTTGTAATCCATGTCTTTTTTCGGCGGATTCGCATTCTTTGTGTATTTCCTAATTCTTTCAAGAAGTGTCAGTTCGGAATTCTGCGTTTTACTATGAGAATTATTTTTCGAAAAACGATCTAAATAATCCTCTACAACTGAGGACAGGCTTACTTTTCGCTTAGAGCTTTCTTTCTTAGCCCTTGCAATAATTTTGTCGTCTATATTTAAAGTCAACTTAGTTTTCATCGCTTTTTTATAAAATTACGTATATTATTTAATTCACGTAATATTATCGAATCTGAAGTTGAAAAATCGCGCTGACCATATTTTTCCAGCTATATTTTTTCTTTTCTTCGCGGAGATAGGGAAGGAAGAAATCTTCTCCGGATTCAAAATATTCTTCGATCTTTTTTGCAATGCTTTCTGCAGTTGGCGCTGCAATTAATCCTGTTTTTTTATCAGCGACCATTGAAGGCAAACCGCCAACATTCGTAACGATCATAGGCACTTCAAAATGGTAAGCAAGCGGCGTAACACCACTTTGTGTTGCGCTACGATAAGGTTGTATCACGCAGTCTGCGGCACACAAAAAATATTTCACTTCACTATTTGGAATAAAATGGGTGTGCAAAATAAGATGGCTTTGTATTGACGGATCGTTCAACAGTAAAGCATAACTTTTTTCATCTTCATAAAATTCTCCGGCTATTAAAAGTTTTAAATTTTCAATTTTTTTCTGCTCAATTACCTTTTTAAAAGCGTTCAGCAAAATATCCAATCCTTTATATTTTCTTATAAAGCCGAAAAACAAAACCACTTTATCTTCTATACTGATGCCCAATTTCTTCCTGGCGATTTCCTTACTGATGATGTCGCCAAAGTTATCATACAAAGGATGCGGAACTAATTTCGCTGGTTTGTTTTTGGCAAACTGTTTTAGATCAGCAAGAACTTTTTCGCTCATGGTGATAAAGCCATCAACAGGTTTTATAAAATATTGAGTGAACACTTTATCGCCGGGCCTCTTCTCATGGGGTAAAACATTATCAGCGATGCAAATAATTTTTGTGTGATGATTCTGTTTTACTCTTCTTAAAATCGTGCCGAGGCATGGTCCCATAAATGGCAGCCAATATCTTACAATGATGAGATCGGGCCTTATTTTTTTTAATTCATTTCCAACTTTTATCCAGTTTAAAGGATTTACAGAATTGATTTTTACTTTTATAGGAATCCCTTCCGGCGGGGGTTCTGTAGAATATTGGGAACTGCCGGGGAATAAAAAGGAAGGATATTGATACGAAAACGTGTAAATGGTAGTATCAAAGCCTTCATCAATAAATTGTTTGGCTAGTCTCTCGTTAAAAGTGGCAATGCCTCCGCCCCTTAATGGATAAGCCGGCCCGATGATGACAATTTTTTGAGACAAGGCAAGGAAATGATTTGTAGTAAACGAATAAAAAGTTGGAATTTATAATTAACTAATTAGCCATTTACTATTAGCTAATTAATCAATTTTGTCTTCGATTAAATAATGATTTCTTTCAGATCCGTTGCGGGAAATTATTTCTCCTAAAAATCCGGACAGGAAAAGCTGCACGCCGATGATCATGGCTACCAGGGCAACGAAAAACAAAGGCCTTTGGGTCATTCCTGTTTTATCAAAAAAGAATTTAGTAATGGTCAGGTAAAACGAAACGAGGAAACCAAACAGAAAGCAAAGCGTACCCCACAAACCAAAAAAGTGCATTGGGTTTTTGCCAAACTTTCCTACAAACATAATGGAAGCCAAATCCAGAAATCCATTGATAAAACGGTTCCAGCCAAATTTTGTTACGCCATATTTTCGTGGGCGGTGTTCCACCACTTTTTCACCAAAGTTTTTAAAGCCTGACCATTTGGCGATTAAGGGAATATACCGGTGCATTTCGCCATACACCTCAATGCTCTTTACCACTTTTCGTTTGTAGGCTTTTAGGCCGCAATTAAAATCATGAAGATAGATGCCGCTTGCGCGCCTGGTAGCGGCATTAAAAAATTTGGAAGGAATATTTTTAGATAAGGTGCTGTCATAGCGCTTTTTTTTCCAGCCACTCACAATGTCAAAATTATCTTCAAGTACCATTCGGCGAAGTTCCGGTATTTCATCAGGACTATCCTGCAAGTCAGCATCCATAGTGATGATTATTTCGCCCTTCGCTGCTTTAAAGCCTTCGTTTAATGCAGCGCTCTTTCCATAATTGCGTTGAAATTTAATTCCCCTAATCAACGGATTTAGCGAATGTAATTGCTGGATAATTTTCCATGAATTATCAGTGCTTCCGTCATCGATCATAATTATTTCATAGGAGTAGTTATTTTGCTCCATCACTCTCCTAATCCAGGCTTCCAGTTCGGGCAAAGAGTCTTCTTCATTATAAAGCGGAATAATAACAGAAATATCCATAGGACGGCTTATGGTTTTAACGGTCAATTTCGATGGGCCGGGGATTTTTCCTGGTGATTCCGGCGCCTATGAGGGAGCCAATAACGCCAAAAATGAGGTACCCAATCAAGGTGCCGGCAATAATGAATACCATAAAGAACTTTTTAGTAAACTCCATAGATTGGTTAATTTGCTCCTGGCTTAAGTTTCCCCTTGTCTCCATGCTTTTGCGGGCCGCCTCCATTCCTTTTTCTTTTACATCAGGAAAGATATATAAGAAAATAACTGCGAAAATGATCATTATGGCTGTAACTAAGGCGGCTATTTTAAAACCATGGGAAAAGTAATTTCCAAAGGTAGCATTGTGGTCAATTTGGGTTCCATAATTATTTATAGACCAGATAACGCCAATTACCAAAACAGCGAAACTGATGTATTCAACACCACGGGTGGTATTGAGATCAAGAAAATAGATAACCAATGCCAAAACAATGAGGATTAAGGATATGACCAGGCCTTTGGTGGTGGAGGTGGTTACTTTTTGTTCCATGTTAAAAATTTTTATTATTCAAAAATAGCCTGTCTTTATTGAATATCCCAATCACTTTTCCTTTGAGCATTTTATCAACAAACCCGTTGTTCTTGCTCCTGGAAAAAATTTGAGAGGTTGAAAAAACACATTCGTCCCCAGGTACAAACAAACTTATATTGGCTTTTTCTCCTTCTTTAAGCAAGGGTAAGGGCTGATTAAAAATTTTGCGGATATTTTCAGTTTGCATTCTGACAAAAGTTTCGGTGGAAATACCACAAGTCTCTGCAACGCCAAAAACACTTTCCAACGTTTCCATTCCAAATGCTGCATTTTGGAATTCGCAAACTTTATGATCC
The DNA here is from genome assembly GCA_051954975.1 of Ginsengibacter sp. Lineage (GTDB taxonomy): Bacteria > Bacteroidota > Bacteroidia > Chitinophagales > Chitinophagaceae > Ginsengibacter. Next base: position 76,941 of record JBQCHE010000017.1, read on the forward strand.
CAATCCTGGGGCTGATGATGTGATGCGATGAAATCAACTGTTCCATTGTTAACTGCTTCCCTCAAAGCATCCCGATCTGTTTTGCTGCGAAGTGGCGGATTTACTTTTAAATTAGTGTCGTAATTAACGAGGTCTTCGTCACAAAAAAATAAATGGTACGGCGTAACAGAACACGTTACATTCAGTCCCTCTTTTTTTGCGCCGGCAATAAGTTCCAAAGATTTTTTTGTAGAAATTCCTGTAAAATGAATTTTTGAGTTAGTATATCTCACCAGCTCAATGTCGCGTGCAACCATCAATTCTTCTGCTAAAGCGGGTTTGGCCTGTAGGCCTAATCTTACAGAGGTTGCTCCTTCATTCATCAGGCCATGCGTACCGATGGTTTTATCATCAGGCAATTGAATGATGGTGGCGTCAATCGCTAAAATATATTCAAGTGCTTTTTGTAAAATCCCGGATGATTGTACAGGTTTTATTCCGTCGGAAAATGAAATGGCGCCGTTATTAAACATGTCAATCATTTCGCTTAGTTCCTTCCCTTCCGCATTTTTAGTTATTGCACCAATAGGATGAATCGTAACCGGTAAGGATTTACTTTTCTGCACCAGGTATTCTACCTGGCTTTTATTATAAACAACCGGTTGCGTATTCGGAATGAGCATTACTTCAGTGTATCCACCCGCAGCAGCAGCATTGGTGCCACTTTCAAGCGTTTCCTTAAACTCCTGGCCAGGGTCGCAGAAGTTAGCAAAGCAATCCATCCACCCGGTTGAAACATGCAAATCAGGAACTTCAATGATTTCATCAGCTTCTGTATCTTCATTACGGATAGCAGTGATAATACCATTTTCGATTAAAATATTCCTGGTTTGTCCGTGAAAAGGAGAGGAGGGAGAAAGTATGGTCGCGTTTTTAATTAAAACCTTCATTAGGTTGACCGTAAAATTTTGTTGCGGCAAATTTAGAGGAAAATTTATAAAATAATCTTCTTAGATCTTCTTCACAAAAGATTGCATGCCGTTTTGAATGGGATAGCATAGTAAATGGAAAAATAAAGCGATTTTTTTATTTCGTTATTTTGAACGAATGGCTACCACAGGATCAAGCCGTGATGCACTTAAGGCCGGGATGATGCCGGCAAGAATACCTATGATGATGCAAAGTGAAATAGCAAGGAAAAGAATGCCCCCGGAAATGAAAACCGGAAAGTTGAATACGCCGGTAAGAATGAGGGTAAGTAAATACACAAGAATTAAACCTATCAAACCTCCGAGAATACATATGATGGCAGATTCCAAAAGAAATTCTGATAGAATACTTCTTTTTTTAGCGCCGATGGCTTTTTTTAAACCGATGATAGGGGTTCTTTCTTTTACCGTTACAAACATAATATTGGCAATTCCGAATGCGCCTACCACGAGGCTCAGGACGCCGATAGCCCACCCTCCGATATTAATGTTGGCAAATACTGAGCTCACCCGTTCGCTGGCTCCGGAAATCTGATTGATAGCAAAATTGTCATCCTGCTTGGGACTTAGCTTTCTTATAGATCGCATTACCCCTTCGAGGTCATCAGCCAGCGCCTGCGAGCTCACATTATCCTTGCCTGTTACAATTATTCTGGGCGAACTTTCTCTTTCATTTATCAGGTTTCTTGCAAACCTGAACGGCACAAAGATGCTCTGATCGTAGTCTAACCCCGTCATCGATCTTCCGGTTTTTTCAATAACGCCAATAATAACAGCTTTGTGATTTTTTACACTTACTTCTTTACCAATAGCAGCGGCGGGGTTTCCGAATAAATTTTCGGCATTCATATTTCCCATCACTATTACTGCATTTCCGTTTGCAAATTCAGCATCCGAAATAAAACGCCCATATTGGATGGTCACCGGCTGAATGTCATTTTCTTCTTCGGAAATCCCATTCATCTGTACACCTTCAAGAGCTACACTTTTATATTCAACGTTTACCGACCTGTTGATCATAAAAGCCACATTTTTGGCCAGTGCACTTCTTTCTTTTATCAACTTTACTTCGTCAAAAAGCGGTACAGGCCTGTTCACAAATTTCCACCATGGATAATCAGAGCCGCTGTGAAAATATTCCCATTTGTCAATATAAATTGTATTGGAACCAAGGCTGTTAATCTGATTCTGCACATTTGTTTTAAGACTGTTTACCGTTGCCAATACCCCGATAATGCAAAAAATTCCAAAGGAAATTCCTATGAGCGAAAGTGAGGTGCGCAATTTATTTACCAGCAATTCCTGCATGGTAAGGCGAAGCGAACTGGCAAGAATATTAATTGTTTTGCGCATGTATGCAAATGTAATATTAAGAACAATTTTCCGGCTAAAATTATGGTGAAAGGTAAAATCGGTATTATAAATTGAAAACGATTGGCTTGGGTTCATTCAATCTTAATTGGTAATTTGCAATTTTTAAATATTAATTTTTGATATCTGCAAAGGAAAATTTACGCCTACAAAAAGTTCTCGTTTTCGCAGCAATACTGATTTTTATTGTAAAGCTGGTGGCATGGTTTCTTACAGGCTCACTCGCCATACTTACAGATGCGCTGGAAAGCATTGTGAACGTGGTGGCGGGCTTCCTGGGCCTTTATAGCCTTAGCGTATCTGCCAAACCAAAAGATGCCGATCATCCTTACGGCCACGGAAAAGTCGAATTTTTATCAGCTGGAGTAGAGGGAAGTATGGTCATTATCGCTGGTTTTTATATCATCTATAAAACCGTGCAGAGTTATTTTTATCCAAATGAGCTTCAAAAATTAAATACCGGTATTATCCTGATCGCTGCGACGGCCGTTGTTAATTATATTATTGGCAGAATCTGCATTGCAACCGGTAAAAAAAATAAATCGTTGCAATTGATCGCCGGTGGAAAGCATCTTGTAACAGATACCTGGTCGACAGTTTCCATATTAGGGGGCCTGTTTTTGATTTATCTAACGGGATATATTTTAATAGATACGATCATTGCCTTTATTGTTGCCCTCCTTATTATTTACAATGGGTATAAGATTGTTCGCGTATCCATCGCCGGTATAATGGATGAAGCAGATGAACAATTATTAAAAGACATGGTTGACTTGCTGAACAAGCACCGGAAGGAAAACTGGATTGATATACACAATACACGAATCATAAAATACGGAAGCACCTTGCATTGCGATTGTCACCTGACCGTGCCCTGGTATCTTACTGTAAGGGAAGCTCATGCTGAAATAGAATCTTTAAGTGGATTGATTAAAAACGAATTCGGAGAGACGGTGGAATTATTTGTGCATTCGGATGATTGCTATGAATCCTCTTGCCAGATATGCTCGAAAAAAAATTGTATGGTACGCAAGCACGATTACGAAAAAACAATTACCTGGACCATTTCAAATATCCGCAAAGACGCGCGGCATAATATCAATACAAAATAGTTATAAAAAAATATCCCTTCATAGACATGAAGGGACTCCAAAATTCAAAAACTGATTATCCATTAAGAATTTTCCTTTCTATGGTTACAAGCCAGCGGCTCGTAACCCGTCTTTGGGTTATCTATTAATTGTCGATCGCATCATGTAAGTTGGAAATGGATTCAACAGGTTTGAATTGTGCATTCGGTTTTTAAAATATAGGTTAGCAACGGATTACAGACTTAAAAACGGGGATCACTTTTAAATATTTTATTTTCAATAAAAATTGAGTAAAAGTGCCCGTTGAAGCGTAAAAAAGCGAAGAAAAATTACGATTGAATGTTTTATTTAAAAAGTAATGCCACGCCAAATGCAGCAGCGGCCGCGGCCGCGCCTATTAGCATTACTTTTAACGCACCAGCCAGCACAGGAACGCCGGTGAGTTTACTTTTAAAATATCCGAAAAAAAACAGGCATATCAGAGTGGCTATCCCAGATATCTTTAAAGCCTCGCGCGAATTCAAAATAAAAAAATAAGGACTCAACGGGATAATGCCGCCCACGGCGTAAGACAGGCCTATATTTAAAGCGCTTTTGGTGGCTCGCTTTGGATCTGGCTTGTCAAGCCCCAGTTCAAATTTCATCATAAAATCCACCCATTGCTTTTTATCTTTTGCAATTTCTTCGGTAGCTTTTTCCTGGATTTCTTCACTCAGCCCGAGATTTTGAAAAAAATCTTTTACTTCTTTTTTTTCCATATCAGGAATTCGCTCCACCTCATCATATTCTCTTTTGAGCTCGCTGTTATAATGATCTGTTTCAGTTTTACCTGCCAGGTATCCGCCCAGCCCCATGGCTATGCTGCCTGCGACAATTTCAGCGATGCCGGCGATTACGATAATGGAGCTGTTTGTAATGGCACCCGTAAGCCCTGCCGCTAAGGCAAAGGGTACTGTGAGTCCATCACTCATTCCAATTACTACGTCTGTAAGAAAATCAGAACTCCTCAAATGCTCTTCTTTATGTAGATGCTTTTCGTGCATACTGTAATATTTAAAATTCCACTTAGGTTTTAAATATTAAGCGCCGCTAAAAAATATAAAATGACCGCTTAATTTTATTACTATGGGATTAAAATTTAAAGACCTGCAATTTAATCATCAAATATTTAATGCACATCTTCTTTGACAGCAGGCAAACAAATAGGGTGGCTTTTTATTTTGGAAAATTAATCGTCCAACAGTTTAGCCAGAAAGAGAAGCTCATTTTTTTTATGAAGATGCGAGGGTTCAGTAAAACATTTGCTGAACTCTTCCAAAAGGTGTTGAATGATTCTCTTAGAGGAAAGGGGTTTAAAGTAAGAGGGCACAGGAGGCACCGAGATTCTTTTAAAATAATTTTCAACATCTTTATGAGAATAAACCTGGCCATTCAAAGGGTCAATAAAAAAATTTATCTTTTCTGAAGGTTGTTTGGCAGAATCGGAAAATTTATATCCCATATCAAAATAGCCAAGAATAAATTGTTTGGGAATGTTGATGGCTTTTGCAGGAATATCCAGCAACTCACAAAGAATCAGGTATAAAATTCCATTTGTGATTGAATTGCCTTTTTTATTTTCTATCAGTTTCGTTATTAAAAAATCCTCTCGGATGTCGTAACTAACTTCATTTCCCTTCAGCTTATAATAGCTATACAATATGCCTGAAATTACATTCACCTGCTCGAGTGGAGTGAGGTAGCTGTTAAGTTCAAGCCAGATGTTTCTGCGGATTTTTTCTATTTCCTGTAAAGCAGAGGTGGCCACCATGTCGGGATTGCAATATTTAGCAGCCAGCAATGAGCCATGCAATAATTCACAACTACCGTTTTTCCATTCAATAAATTCTTCAACCAGATCCCTGAAATGTAATTTATGAATGATGAGTTCAATACGGCTTTGTACATTTTCGTCGGGGCTGTTTTCCCATAAATTTTCGAGATTCGGGATGATGGCCCGTCCATGCGAAATAATGCGTTCAGTAACCGTGCTGAAAACTTCATCATCCGGATCATCAATCAGGTGAAAAAGAGCAGATATTTCTTTATTTTCAAGCATCCCGGATATTAGTCAAGTTGTTATTAACTTAAGGTTTTGAAAAATACAACAAAATCAGCAGTTTCAGAAGAATCGATTTAGTTTTTGTACTATTATTATTTTTAAAAATCTGGTTAGCTCCGATACCAAAAGTCTTTACCTTCAGAGGAATCCGGGAAAGAACAAACCGCTACTATGAATACGAAAATTATCAACTAAATTAATCTTCTGTGCCAGAATAAAAATAAAGGTTTCTCTCGAAAATAATAGCAATTGTGGAGAACAATTTTCCTAATTGAAGAAAGTATTTAAAAACGGGTTTTATTCGTATTTACGAAGAGTGGAATGTGTTGCCTATTTATAAACAATCGCTTCATTTTGAATGTGGAAATTGATCCACATAGGCCAGGACTTTCGTTATGGTGTTTATCCACGATTTGTAATTGTATAGGCTGTTTTAGATAATGAGCTGATATCTATTTGAGTGAGAGCCTACGAAATAGACCATAAAAAAAGAGGTTACCGAAAAAGTAACCTCTTTTTTTTATAAATCGTTTTAAAATTTATTTAGTATGAATATCAACAGTATTCACATCTCCGCCGCCTACCATCACATTGGTTTCGATGCGGTCAGCACTGATACCCTCTGTTTCAGTAAGATAAGCTTTAATAGCTGCCACCCTTCTGTTAGCCATTGACTGGGAAGCTTTAGTAGCTGCAGGGTAACCTGTTACAACAATTGAACAATTAGCGCTGTTCTTCATTTGTGAAGCCACATTTGCCAACATTGCTTTTGCATCAGTGGTAAGAGTGCTCCTATTGCCACGGAAGCTAATGCTTGGTAAATTTAAATTACAAGCGTTCATAGCTGCTAAAGTATCGCGGATAGCTTTACAACAATCTGGTTCAGGGCATTTACCTACGCCGTCTGCATCTACCGGCTGACATTGTGTTGGAGTAATCAATTCTTTGTCTTTGCAATCGGGTACGCCATCACCGTCAGTATCGCGGCTAACACCGTGTGAATCAACAGGACAACCAGCAGGAGTGTTTGGTTCTTTGTCAAACATATCTGCTACACCGTCTCCGTCAGCATCGTTTGCCAATTTTTTAGTTTGCTCTTTCACAGTGTCTATCTGAGTCTGCAGATTATTATTCAATCTTGCTACGGGGTTATCAAATAGTAATTGTGGCTGGGTTTTTTTGCCTAAAGCAAATTCGATTCCCAGGAAGCCATAGCTGAATTTATCAAAGTGAGTTTTACTTGAGCCAGACCCAGGGAGCCAATACGGCGAACCATCAAATTCATCGCCGTCCACGAAATTCATCCTATACCCCAGATCCAGGTTCATAGCATCAGAAAGCCTGAATTTCAAACCAATGCCGATTGGAACAAAGATTGGATTCTTTTTTGAAAAGTCGGTATAGGCAGCGGTTGTACCGCCTTTAGAGGTGGTATCCACTGAATAACTTATAAACCCTATACCTGCTGTAATGTAAGGAACTACATGGTTTTTTTGCTTCAGCCAGTTAATATTATCGAAATCCAGTTCGCCGCTTATGCTTAAAGCAGACTTAAGCTTGGTTTCGAAGGATTGAACAGGCCTTTCCTGTGCAAAACTCTTATTGTCTTGAGTTCCTTCTACTTTGCCACCCAGGTAATCAGCATGTATCGCTAGGTAGTGGTTTAGTTGATAACGAAGATTTGCCCCATATCCAAGTGTAGCTTTATTCTTAGCAAAATCATTTGAACCGCCAAATAGTACAGAGGGCGTCATTACACCGGCGTTTACTCCGATAGAGAATTTGCGGAACGGGCTTGTACCTGAAAAAGGCTGAATAGTATTATCCATGCCCGTATTATCACTCATGTTGGTGCCGGATTGGGCCGAAACTGCGGATACAAATCCGGAGAATAAAAGTAGGAGTACAATTTTCTTAATGTGTAACATAATTTAGTAATTAGGGTTTAATCAAAGTATAAAAAACAAATTTTAAAGTGTAAAGCTATTCATAAACAAGTTGTAACACAAATTTTTTTCTATTTTAACAATTTCTGAAATGTGTTAGCAAAAAATAAGCCATTTAATTTTACGTCAAAATTCGAACCAAATGAACGGGAAATTTTTACAAAAATACCATCGTTCTTTGGAATGTGTTAAAATAAAATTTTCGCAAAAATAAGTAAAGCTTTCCTTATTTATAAAAATGCTTTAAAGAGAATGATTTAATTTCGCGCCGGTTTTTTAATCCTGAAACAACTTGCTTATATGATCGGTATTAATGTTTTCAAGCGTAATGAATATCTCATTCCTTATGTGACTGAGAGTGGCGAAGCCGCGTAAAAATTGAAAATCCGCATTTTTGTTTATTTACTAGCAAGAATGATCTTCTGATGACCTTAATTTTAATAAATGAATACGTATAAGACTCCCCCAATCACTTTTTTTGTAAGTGGATGTTTACTTTTTATTATGTTTATCGCTGCTTCCTGTACATCAACACGTAAAGTTGCGTATTTTAGCGATGTACAGGATTCCCTAAGAATAATATCAAAGGCAGGAATCGAGCCGGTAATTCAGAAAAAAGACATATTAAGTATTACGGTTAGCAGCTTAAGTAATGAAGCAACTATTATCTTCAACATGCCGAATCAGCCCATGACACCAAATGCTGCCTCATCGCCAAACATGCCACAGACCGCTGGTTATCTTGTTAGCGATGAGGGAACTATTAAATTTCCGATTTTGGGCGATTTGGAGGCGGTGGGCCTTACCCAAAAGCAATTGGAAAGCGAGATTACCAACCAATTGATACAAAAGAAATTATTATTTGACCCGGTGGTATCGATAAGATTTTTAAACTTCCGGGTTACTGTGCTCGGAGAAGTAAATCACCCCGGTGTGATCACTGTTCCCAGTGAGCAGATCAGCGTGCTTGAAGCACTTGGCAATGCCGGTGATCTGACCATTTATGGATTGCGTGATAATGTTATATTAATAAGGCAGGAGGGGCAAAGCAAGCTTATAACGAGACTGGATTTAAATTCTTCCAGGTTGCTTCAATCACCATATTATTATTTAAAATCTAACGATATTATTTATGTGGAACCTGCCCAGGACAAAATTGCAAGCACCAGTTTGTTCCAGCAGAGGTTACCCATTATTTTGAGCGGCTTGTCGTTGATAATTATTTTGTTGACAAATGTTTTTAAATAGTAAAACCGATTAACACCAATGGTTGAATTTTGTCTGGAAGTATTACAAAAAGTGGCCTTCCCTAATTGCTATTTTAGTTCAATATATTTTTATAAACTTTACAGGTAATCTTTTCACCACATGTCGCAATGAAAAGATTAAAAATTCCCTGCCACTTTTTAAGAAATAACCCATTTTAAACTCATCAATAGCATGCAATCTCATAATAACGAGGTAGAATTTGAAGAAACGGACGAAGTCTCCATCAGCGACCTGGTCGATAAATTTGTTCCATATTGGCCCATTTTTGTGATTCTGCTTATTCTTACTTTATCAGGCGCATGGATTTATCTCCGTTATGCCAGCCCGGTCTATCAGACTACCGCTACTTTACTAATTAAAGATGATAAAAATGCTCCTTCGAATGCCAATGATATGATGCAGGCCTTTGATATGTTCGGCTCCAAAAAAAACGTGGAGAATGAAGTAGAGGTTTTGCAATCGAAAACATTGATGCAACAGGTAGTAAAAGATCTGCATCTCTATGCACCTATTTTCGCGCAGGGAAGAGTAGTAAACCAATCAGCCTATATATTTTCCCCAGTTGTAATTGAAGCAAAATACCCTGATTCGATAGAAACGGTAAAGAAAGTTCCTTTTGTTTATAATAATTCAGAAAATACCGTAAATATTGACCATATTAATTATCCTTTGAATCAATGGGTTCAAACTCCCTTTGGTATCCTTAAATTTCTTCCCAATAAATATTTTAAGTCTGGTGAAGGCTTAAAAAAGGAAAAAGAAAATAATTTTTATTTCTCTCTGACTACAGTAAAGAACGCAGCAAATAGTGTCCTGAATGAAGTGAATATCTCACCCTCCAGTAAACAATCAACCGTTATAGATCTGAGCATAAAAGGACAGGTGCCAAAACGGGGGGAAGATATTTTAAATGACCTGCTAAAGGTTTATACACAGGCCGCTATTTTAGATAAAAATGTTCTTGCTGCCAATACTTTAAAATTCGTTAATGAACGTTTACAATATGTAGAAAGCGATCTGGATTCAGTAGAAGGAAACCTGCAGCAATTCAAAGCAAAAAATAAAATAACTGATATCAGCGCCCAGGGTCAAATTTACCTGCAAACAGTGGCAGCCAATGATCAAAAGATCAGTGATATCAACGTACAACTGGCCATGTTAGACCAGGTGGAAAAGTATATTGACAGCAAAGGCAATATCGGGGGAATCGTTCCTTCCAGTATAGAAACACCAGGTATGGGAGCCAACGGATCCATGGTCCCCTCTACCTCCGGGTTGGCAGACCCCGTGCTTGGAGACCTGTTACAAAAACTATCTGACCTGCAATTACAATATACCCAAACAAAGAAAATAGTTCCTGAAAATAATCCCGCAGTAGTTTCTTTAGTGGATGCCATCAACAAATTGCGGCCCCAAATCCTTGAAAATATAAAAAGTCAGCGCAAAAACCTGGAGGCAGGACGAAATAATATTTCTGCAACGAATAATGAATATGCCGCCATGCTGAAAACCGTTCCTGAAAAAGAAAGAGAATTGTTAAGTATTAGCAGGCAACAGGCGATCAAAAATAATATTTACACTTTTTTATTGCAAAAGAGAGAGGAAACGGCATTATCCTTCGCCTCTGCCGTAGCTGATAGCCGTGTAATTGACCAGGCGGAATCCGGAAATGCGCCTGTAAGCCCCAAAAGGAATTTGATCTATCTCGCTGCCATTTTGGGTGCACTCGCCCTTGGAGTGGTGATCATTTTTATTAAAGACCTATTTACCCGTACCATTCAGCAAAGGGAAGATGTTGAAAAATATACAGATATTCCGATATTAGGTGAAGTGCTGTATGATCGCTCTAAAACACCTATTGTTATTACAGAAGGAAAAAGGAGTTTTATAGCAGAGCAATTCCGTCAACTAAGAACCTCCTTAGCCTATATGGGCGTGGATGAAAGCCATAAAAAGATCATGATTACTTCCAGTATCAGTGGCGAAGGAAAGAGCTTCATTGCCATCAACCTGGGAATGAGTTTGTCATTGATGGATAAAAAAGTGGTGTTACTGGAACTAGATCTCCGGAAACCGAAAGTCAGTGAGCAATTTAATATTTCCCGCCACATAGGCCTTTCCAATTACCTGATCGGGAAAGCCAATATGGAAGACATTATCAAACCCACTGGTCATCAAAATCTTTCTTTGATAACTTCCGGGCCGATCCCTCCCAATCCTTCCGAATTAATTTCAAACGGGCGTTTGCCCGAATTGCTGGCTTACCTGGAAAATCATTTTGATTATATTTTGATAGATACTGCCCCGGTGAACCCGGTTACTGATGCCTTCATCATCTCTCCGATGACAGATGTAAGTTTGTATGTAGTGCGTGACAAATACACGCCTAAATTATTCCCGAAAAAAATAGCGGAAAAACTAAGAACCCGCAGCCTCAAAAATCCGGCCATTGTCTATAATGGTATCCGTGGAAAAGGGATTGGGAAATATGGGTATGGGAATGGGTATGGATATGGATATGGATATGGATACACAGAAGACGAAATTAAGAAACCCTGGTGGAAATTCTGGAAAAATAAATAAAGTGGATATATTACAACTAATTGGCAGAAAAAAACTGCTATTTCAAAATGATATTAGCCTTCACGAAGAAGAACTGAAGAATATAATAGAAGATTCAAGTTTCTTAGTTATTGGGGGAGCGGGTACTATTGGACAGGCAGTTACAAAAGAAATTTTTAAAAGATTTCCGAGAAAACTTCATGTTGTAGATATAAGCGAAAACAACCTGGTAGAACTGATCCGCGATATTCGTAGTTCATTTGGCTATATTTCAGGTGACTTTCAAACCTTTGCATTAGATATTGACTCGACTGAATTTCGATATTTTAATAAAGTCAATTATAAATATGATTATGTTTTAAATCTCTCGGCCCTAAAGCATGTTAGAAGTGAGAAAGATATTTTTACTTTGATGCGCATGATTGATGTAAATATTATGAATACTGATACTACCATTCAATACGCCATCAATAGTAAGGTAAAAAAATATTTTTGTGTTTCTACTGATAAGGCTGCCAACCCTGTCAACATGATGGGAGCTTCAAAGAGGATTATGGAAATGTTCCTTATGCAACGCAGTCAACAAATTGATATTTCAACTGCACGTTTTGCCAATGTGGCTTTTTCGGATGGTTCTTTACTATATGGGTTTAATCAAAGGATTCAGAAGCATCAGCCTATAGTGGCACCAAACGACATTAAAAGATATTTTGTAACGCCCCAGGAATCCGGAGAATTGTGTCTAATGTCTTGCATTTTGGGATATAATCGTGATATCTTTTTCCCAAAGCTCACAGCCGACTTGCATTTAATCTCTTTTGCTGATATCGCTGTAAAATACCTTGAGAATTTGGGATATGAACCTTATGTGTGCAAGGATGAAAACGAGGCCAGGGAATTAGTACGCACGTTACCTGAACAGAACAAATGGCCTTGTCTATTTACCGAAAGTGATACTACCGGGGAAAAAGCTTTTGAAGAGTTTTATACTGGAGAAGAAAAAATTGATATGAATCGCTTTAAGAATATCGGAGTAATTGAGAACCAGGAAAATTCAGATTCGGAAAAACTAATTTATTTTAAATCCCGCATTAATGAATTGAAGGAAAGCGGAATGTGGGAGAAGAATGATATTATTCAACTGTTCAAAGAAATGATTTCCAATTTTTCTCATGAAGAAAAAGGAAAGTATTTAGATTCTAAAATGTGATTTATAATATTAAAATAATAGATTGTGGCATATAAAATACCCTTATTTGATCTTAACTTTTCAGATTTAGAAGGGAAGGCAGTTTCTGAAACTATAAAAGAAGGATGGATTTCCACGGGTCCGAAGTGCTTGGCGTTTGAAAAGAAGTTTGCTCAGATGCTAAATGTAAAACATGCGGTATCGGTTGCAAATTGTACAACTGCATTACATCTTGCTTATGAAGGGTTGGGAATAGATGAAGCAGATGAAGTCATATGTCCTTCATTAACGTTTGTGGCAACAGTGAACGCAATAAGGTATCTTAAGGCTACACCAGTTTTTTGCGATATCGTTAGTCCGGAAAACTTAAATATTGATCCTTCAAAAATTGAAGAATTGATTACTCATAAAACAAAGGCAATTGTAGTTATGCACTTCGCCGGTTTTCCAGTCGATATGGATAAAATAATGTCAATTGCCAAGACATATAATTTGAAAGTTATAGAAGATGCTTGTCACGGGCCATTATCAGAGTACAAAGGTCAAAAATTAGGCTCAATCGGTGATGCTGGTTGCTTTAGTTTTTTTTCAAATAAAAATATCAGTACAGGGGAGGGAGGAATGGTTGTTACAAATAATCCTGGTTTAGATGCACAAGTGAGATTGAAACGTTCGCACGGAATGACATCAATGTCTTATCAGCGCGCGACCGGCCATTCTACTGAATATGATGTAGTATCGGTTGGATATAATTATAGAATGGATGACATTCATGCCTCGATTGGCATTGTCCAGTTGGATAAAATTCAAAAAGATTTGGAAAAGAGAGCAATTGTAAGAGAATCTTATTTGGAAAAATTAAAAAGGATGGAAGATAGAATTATTATACCCTTTAAAGACAATACAGAATTTGTTTCGAATTATATTTTTCCTATCGTTATAAAAAACTGTAATAAGATTATAAGGAATAATATCAGAAATAGGATGCATCAACTGGGAGTACAAACAAGCGTTCATTACCCTGCAGTCCACAATTTCTCCATATATAAACAATTTAAAGATCGTGCAAATCTCCCTATTACTGAAGAAGTTGTTGATAGTGAAATCACTTTGCCAATGTATTCAAAACTAACCGGGGAAAACATTGCTTTTGTAGCAAATTGTCTCGAAGATTCTTTAGAAAAAGCAAATGGATAATATAAAAGGTGTAATTCTGATTGGTGGATTTATTGAAACAATTGAATTATTGTTGAATAATGGTTATACTATTATGGGAATAGTGGACAAGGATCAGAATAACATACCGATCCAATATCGAAAACGATTTGAATATTTGGGCAATGATGAAAAAGTAATCTTATCTATAAAACAAAAACAATTCTCAAATATTCCAATTTTACTTTCTCCCGACCTTCCGGAACTAAGAGAAAAGCTATTTATTGATTATAAGCGCGCCGAATCTAAACATATAAATCTTATCTCTTCTAAAGCTAACGTATCATGCACCGCTACCATTGAACAAAGCAGTTCGATAATTATTCAAGATTTGGTAAATGTTTCATCAAACGTGACAATTTCAAGAGGTGTTCATTTAAATACTTATGCAAATGTAATGCATGATTGCATTTTAGAAGATTTTGTAACCGTGGCACCAAATGCAGTTCTACTTGGTGGTGTGAAGGTTGAGAGAAGAAGTTACATAGGTGCACATTCAACCATTTTGCCTAGAATAAGAATCGGGAAAAATGCAATCGTGGGAGCAGGTGCTGTTGTTACGAAAGATGTCAACGAAGGTGAAATAGTAGCAGGTGTTCCGGCAAAAAAAATAACTAGTAAATGAATAAAAAAAGTGAGATTATTAATAATTGGAGATGACAGTAACCAATATGTTGAAAATTTCTCTAAAGCATTACTCCAATTCGATAATTCTGTCATAATTGACATTTTCCCAGTCAATCCTGATTCTGGAAAAAAATATTCGAATAAGAATAATCAATGGTTTCGTCATATTTACTCTTTTCAATCTCTCACTGGCTTTACTTCCAAAATCCCCAAACTCCGGGGCTTTCTTACCATGCAAAGAATCGATAGGGTAATTAATAATGTAAATGAAAATATTAATCAATACGATGTGATTTTATTACATGGATTATGGCAACTCCACTGCTATATATTTTCAAAATTAAATAAGAAAAATATTTTCACAATTGGCGCTATTTGGGGATCCGATTTTTATAAGAGAGTAAATAATTCTCCACTTTTTGAAACAATGGATGAATGTAATCTCATGGTGATTTCTACTAACCAAATGGTAAAAGATATATTAAAAGTAAAAACGATTAATAAGGATAAAATAAGGAACTGTTTGTTTGGGTCGGCTTCATTGCAGAAGTTGGTCGAGCTCCAAAATGTGACTTCTAAACAATCAAAGAAATTTTTAGGATTTGAGGAAAATGATTTTATTATTGCCTGTGGCTATAATGGCTCGCCAAACAACCAACATTTGAAAATATTATCCGTGTTGAACGATATTAAGACGGAACTTCCCAAACAAACTAAAATAATACTCCAAATTACTTATGGAGGGAGTGATGAGTATAAAAATAAAATTAAGAAAGCATTTGCTATCTGTGGATTGGATTATGTTGTATATGAAAAGTTCTTATCTGATGAAGAAGTTGCCCACTTAAGAAAGGCTACTGATTTGATGGTTCAGATACCTGTTACAGACGCTTTTTCTAGTTCATTGCGCGAACATCTATTTGCTCAAAATATAGTTATTGCAGGAAGCTGGTTACCCTATCAATCTTTAAAGAATAGCGGAATTTATTTTGAATCGATTGATGATACCAGCAATTTAAGCAGTAAACTAACTTTTATCCTTAGAAATGCTTCTAACGTCAAAGAGAAAGTATTAAAAGCAAATACAGCCGATAAATTTAAATCTTCCCTTTGGAGTGAATGTATTAAAGATTGGCACAGTATGTTGAATGAATATAGATCCTATTCCCATGGCTCCTGAAATAAGAAAATTAATTATTAGTCCTTTGGCTACATTGAAACAAGCTTTGATGCAAATGGATGAAGCCGGATATAAGCTATTAATGATTGCAGATAAAGGCAATTATTTTAAGGGATTAATTACAGTAGGTGATATACAAAGAGCCATTATTGCTAACAAATCATTGGATGAAACAGCAATTCACTTTTGCAGGCAAGATTTAATTCTTGGAAAAACAGGAGACTCACTCTCAGAAATAAAAAGGCAAATGATTGAATACCGGTTAGTTTACATGCCAATTATTAATGAAAAAAATCAAATTGAAAAGGTAATTTACTGGGAAGATATTTTAGAAGAGCATGATAATAAATTTTATCCGGCTTTACAATTGCCCATTGTTATTATGGCAGGTGGCTTAGGCTCCAGGTTAAAACCTTTGACTAATATTCTTCCAAAACCTCTTTTGCCATTTGGAGATTCTACTATTTTAGAAAATATAATAGACAGATTTAAAAAATATGGCTGTTTTAATTTTGAAATTTCAGTTAATTACAAAGCAGATTTGATTCAATTCTATTTTGATAGTATAATTGAAAAGGATTATAAGGTGAATTTTTTTTCTGAAGATGAGCCTTTAGGGACTGCAGGAAGTTTGCACTTGCTTAAGGATAAATTAAAAACCACTTTTTTTGTTTCTAATTGTGATATTTTAATTGATGAGGATTATTCGGCGATTCATAAATATCATGTTGAAAATAAAAATGAATTAACCATTGTTGCTTCTATAAAAAATTATGATATACCGTATGGAACAATTGAGAGCGGAGAAAACGGTCAACTAATTTCCCTAAAGGAAAAGCCGCAATTAGATTTTATGATTAATTGCGGAATGTATATTTTAGAACCACACTTGTTAAAAGAAATTCCTGCCAATACCTATTTTCATTTAACTGATTTAATTGAAAAAATTCAGAAACGGAATGGAAAAGTTGGTGTTTTCCCGATCAGTGAAAAGTCCTGGACAGATATAGGAGAATGGAGATCGTATTCAAAAATCTTATTTCAATAATCTCCATTATATCTTGATGAGTTTAAAAAAACAGGCGATAGCCGGCGGCTTTTGGACAACGCTTTCTTTTGGCACTCAAAGCTTTATTCAGATTTTAAGGTTATCAATTCTTACCCGCTTTTTAGAGAAATCTGATTTTGGTTTAGTCGCAATCGTTACTCTTGTTCTGGGTTTTACTCATATTTTCGCTGATCTGGGAGTTTCAGTTTCGTTATATTCCCAGAAGATGATTACAAAAAAAGAATACAGTAGCTTATACTGGGTTGCTTTATTACTCGGATTATTCCTGTACTGCTTACTTTGGCTATTTAGTCCGCTAATTGCCAATTTTTATAACATGCCTGAATTGAAACTGTTAATTCCGGTAATGAGCCTTGATTTACTAATTGTCAATGCAGGAAGACAATTTAGAATTTTCAGAGAAAAAGCACTGGAATTCAAGTCTTTGGCTATAATTGATATAATCTCATCTGTACTATCCATAATAATAGCGGTTTGGGTCGCAATGGAGGGAGGCGGAGTGTGGAGTATCATTCTTTCAGCCCTTTTTGCCTCTTTAACTTCTTCCATCATACTAATTATTACCGGCTGGCGAAAACATCCTTTATTATTTTATATTAATATAAAGGAAGGAAGGTCGTTTTATAAAATTGGATTATACCAAACCGGATCGCAAATCCTCGATTATATTGCTTCCCAGTTAGATATCCTTATTATCGGTAAGATTATGACCACTGCCGATTTAGGAGTGTATAGTCTTATGAAACAGTTAGTGTTAAAAATTTACGGCCTTATAAATCCAGTCATTTCAAAAGTAGCTATTCCGGTATTAGCTACTTTGAACGACAATTATCAAATGTTGAAAAAGAAGTACCTCCAAATGATAAAGATTTCTTCTTTTATCAATCTTGCTATATATGGTGTTACCGCTCTTTTAACCAAAGAAATCATTTACCTCTTTTATGGGCAATCATATCTTAATGCATACGCTATCTTACAGATTTTTTGTATTTGGGGAGGAATGATGTCAATAATGAGTATTGCTAGTTCAATTATTATTGTAACCGGTAAAACAAACATTGGTTTTAAATGGACAATCATAAGAATAATTGCAAATCCTTTATTCATTATTGCCGGATACCAGTTTGGCTTGATAGGAATCGTAATCGCTCAGGCTGTTTATTCATTATTCTTTTATACTATTTACTGGAAAATTGTTGTCAATAAAATTTTGACTACCTTAAAATACAAAGAATACATTCAAACCTTTTTAAGATTTTTTTTATCAGCGCTAGTACTGTTTATTGTGTTTTCTATGTTGAAGAGTTATTTCAGAGAGTACAAAAATTATATATGGATAAATCTACTTGTATTTGGCTTCCTATACATGGCAGCTTATTTAATTATAAATCGGAATATCTATAAGCGTTTTTTAATTGCTTTTATACGTAGAAAGGTGATTTAAATCTATATCTATCTTATTCGTCCGCTTGCTATCGAAAGATCATCTTTTATTTTTAAATTAGCAGCAAAATTCTTAGGCCTTCATCTACTAAAAACACCCATAATTGCATTCCCAAATTATGTAATGATTAATGGAAATTAATTTGATTCTCTTTAAAATTACATGAGCTGAATTATGGATAAAAGAAGTTTTATAATTATTGCTCAAACAATCTTCCCTGCACAAACTCCAAGATCATACAGAGCGACAGAGTTAGCAAAAGAATTAGCGAGACAAGGCCATAAGGTGATTCTTTATGCTGTTCTTGGAAAATTTGATTATTCGGAATTTGAAAAGGAGAATCCAAATGTTAAGGTAAAAAATATTGGAGCGATGCTATTTTCGAAAGTTAATAGCGATAATGATAATATCCTAAGAGACAATTCGTTGATTTATAGAGCCTTCAATAAAATATTTGGAAAATTATTTGATTTCCCAGACATTGAATTATCGTTTAAAATACCTAAAATCATTCATAAAGAAAATGATATCGACTGTCTAATTACTATTGCCATACCGTATTCAATCCATTGGGGCGCAGCTTTTGCAAAATCCATCTCCACTAAACGTTTTCCGAAAACATGGATAGCAGACTGTGGGGACCCATATATGGGCAATGAATTCCGAAAACCATATTTTTATTTTAAATTTATTGAAAAATGGGCATTTGGAAAAATGAATTATATTACAATTCCAATTGAAGCTGCTAAAAAAGGATATTACAAAGAATTCCATCACAAAATCCGCATTATTCCCCAAGGATTTAATTTTAAAAACGTTCCTCATCATACTCAATCTCAAAATTCAGTGCCTACTTTTGCCTATTCAGGTATTTTGTACAAAGATTTTCGTGATCCCTCGCTTTTTTTACAATATTTGACAACGATTACAACTGATTTTAAATTTATTATTTATACTAAAAGTAATAAACTTGTTTTGCCATTTATTGAAAAATTGAAAAATAAACTTGAAGTGTATGATTACATTCCAAGAGAAGAACTATTAAGCGTTCTGAGTAGCATGGATTTTGTTATAAATTTTGAAAACCCTTCAGTTATACATTCACCAAGTAAACTAATCGATTATGCTTTAATCAAGAAACCAATCCTTTCAATAAAATCGTACGAAATACCAAAAAAAATTTTTAATGAATTTCTCCAAGGGAACTATACGAATCAATTTATTGTAAATGATTTAGAACGATATAATATAAGTAATGTTGCGAAACAATTTATTTTATTAACTCAGGAGAGTGCCAATAGGTAATTTCAAAAAAATTTAAAAAGCTCAAAGATAAATTTTGGCGCAAACCCTTAAAATATATTTGGAATACGTTAAGTCAGATTTATACCGATATACTTGTAACTTATCAAAAATATCATTTCTCAAAGCCTATTACCTAATACCCGGTTTTAGATATATGTTTTGGTTTAGAACTGTAAACCTGTTTTATGGGAAGAACAAAATTTTGACTTTATATGCTAAAATGAGGCTGAGGCATTATTCGTACAAATTTGGAATCCAGATTCCTTATGCCACCCAAATCGGGAAAGGCTTTTATATTGGCCATTTTTCCTGTATTGTAGTAAGCCCTGAGACGATTATTGGTAAAAATGTAAATATTTCTCAAGGGGTAACAATTGGCAAAACAGATAGTGGCAATCATAAAGGGGCAGCAATTATAAATGATGAAGTCTATATCGGACCAGGTGCTAAATTAGTAGGAAGGATTATAATTGGAAAAAACGCTGCAATAGGCGCAAATGCTGTTGTAACCAAAGATGTTCCCGCTAATGCAGTGGTTGCCGGTGTACCGGCTAAAATTATATCAATGAATGGCGCTACGGATTATATAAACAATAAGGTATGATAAAGTGTTCTATATTTTGCAGAAGCGTTATGGGTAAATCTTTTTAAGATATGTGCGGAATTTATATTACGAATATGCCTTATAAAAAGGAAGAGGTAGACAAAAAGCTTTCTTCGATAGAATTTAGAGGTCCTGACAATACCGGTTTTCTAAAGGTAAAGGACGTTACCATGGGACATCTGCGGTTATCCGTCTTGGATTTGGATGAACGTTCTAATCAACCCATGAAGTTTGAAGAATATTACATAGTTTATAATGGGGAGGTTTATAATTTCTTATCTGTTAAAGATGAATTATTGAAGTTGGGATATAAATTTCATACTTCCAGTGATACAGAAATATTACTAGTCGCTTATAAGCACTGGGGATCAGATATATTACAAAAAATAAATGGAATGTTTGCTTTTGCAATATATGATAGCTCAAGCCACAAAATATTTTGTGCACGTGATAGACTTGGAGTAAAGCCATTCTATTATTTCTGGCGGGATGGATCGTTTGAAATTTGTAGTCAATTACGCCCACTCATAAATAGTAATAGTAAGATTTCTGAGGAAGCAGTCTCAATTTATTTAGATTGTGGATATGTACCAAGCCCCTTTTCTATTATTGAGGATATATTTAAATTACCACCTGGTAATTTCATGGAGATAGACTTGAAAAATCGTACAAAATCTCTGCAAGAATATTGGAATTTAAAGCCGGTTTCAATAGGGAATTTGTCGTATGAAGAAGCAAAAAATGAACTTCATGGTTTATTAATTGATGCGGTTAAAATCCGGCTTCAATCAGATGTGCCCCTGGGGTCGTTCTTATCTGGAGGGATTGACTCGGCCTTAGTATCCAGCATTGCTTCAAAAATCTCGAAGGAACCGATTAATACGTTTACAATTGGATTCGAAGATCCTGGATTTGATGAGAGTAAAATTGCAGAACAATTTGCTAAGATAATCCAATCAAATCATACCGAAACATTTTGCACACCTAAAGAGATAATGGAGTTAATTCCTAAATTAGTTCAGGTGTACGATGAACCATTCGCAGATAGCTCTGCATTGCCCTCCCTATTATTAAATTCCGTAACTAAAAAATATGTAACTGTTGCTTTATCGGGAGATGGAGGTGATGAAAGTTTTTTTGGTTATAATCATTTTGATTCCGTTAGGAAGTTTATAAAAATAAATAGAATCCCTCCCCAAATCAGATATCTGATTTCAAAATTTCTGACATTTAAATTTCTGGGAACCAAAACAAAACATTTGAAAACAATTTTGCAGGTAAAATCGCTTTCAAAATTTATTTATTCAATATTTATCGGTTATGATTCCCTGCAAAGGGTGAGAAATGAGCGTTGGTTGACAAAATATGAAAAGTATTTATCTTTATCAGCTAACCCTCTCCAGAAAGCTGCGGATATAAATATAAAATTGTGGTTAGAAAATGATAGCAACGTAAAAGTTGATAGGGCTAGTATGGCCTATTCGGTTGAAGTCAGAAGCCCATTTTTAGATTACCGAATCATTGAATTTGCCCGAATGCTTCCTGTTGCTTACAGGTATCAAAAAGGATTAAGAAAAAAAATATTACGTGACCTTTTAAAAAATTATATTCCGGAGAGCATTTTTAATCAGCCAAAAAAAGGCTTTTCTGTCCCTTTAAATAAATGGATCAGGGAAGATTTAAGAGATAATGTGTTGAATGAACTTAATGACCACTTTTTAAAAAAAGTACCAAACCTCGATGTAGAAAAATTCAAATCACAACTTAATTGCCATATGAAAGGTACATCAGATTATTCATTTAATATTTGGAAATTATACATTTTATCCAAATGGTATAAGGAATTTGGATTCAAGGGCAATTGATATACCAATAAATGAAATTAAAAACACTACAGCGGTTAGCATTATACATTTTATTCTTCTCGATTAATTTTGAAATATGGGATCCATTAAATACAAACGGTTCTTTTTCTATTTCAAGTGCAACGGGATATTTTTATTTAGTCACAGTGATCTATCAGATCCCGGCTTTTCTCAAAATATCCTCTTTAAAAAGTTACTTATGGCCTTTAATTACTTTCTTTCTTTTACTTTCGGTCATGAATTTTTTAAACATGAATTCGGTTTCTTCTATATTTATAAATTTATCTATTCTGCAAAATATAATTCTTTTAATTATTTTAATAAATCATGAACGTAGAGATCCGGGCGTTTTGCAGAAAGGTATGATATGGTTTGCGATAGGATCTTTCGTTTTAGCTATTTTTTTTCAATTAGGAATTGGCGTTAGTTACGATTCGGCACGCGTAACAATATTTGGAGATAACCAAAATTCAATTGGAGTAAAAGAAGCTATATCAATACTAGTTTTATTACTTCTAGTTTTTAAAAATAATTTGCGTCTCGGTAGGTGGAGATTCTTTATCCTTTTATCCATTCCAATTATGCTGTTATTAATGGCTCAGACCGGGTCAAGAACTGCTTTTTTTTCTTTTTCATTAATGTTTATTGGAAGCCTCTTTTTAGCCAAAGCAAAACACAGCTATTATAAACTTTTCATTTTTATGTTTGGCTTGGTTATAGGTTATTTTATATGGCAATACCTTGCGTCTTCAGAAATTCTTTATTCAAGGTTAATATTAACTGAACAAAAGCAAGATTTGGGGGGACGTGATAGGGTTTGGGATAATGTAATTCCATTTGTTAAAGAGAATATTATTTTTGGTAAAGGAGAATCCGGATACACTGAATATATGACCAACATCACCGGTGCTTTTTACAGTCCTCATAATGTAATTCTTGAAGTTTTATCATATACAGGAATTCTGGGATTATTTTTATATTTTTTATTTCTTTATAAAGTTTTTATCATCAGCCGAAGGAAATATAAAAAGGATGGGTCTATTATCCAACTACTGCTATTGATACCGATTTTAGGATTATTGCTAAGTGGCCAACTTTTGAACGTTAAGATTGGTTACATCATTTTTGCATTTTGCCTGTCAGGAATATTTTCTTTAAGAAGAATGAAAAGAACAACTATAAAGAGGGAAATTGAAACATATTCAACAATAAAATTAGAGAGTGTATAAACTATCTTTTTTAAAATTATAGGGGCTTCCTCAAATCATTGATTTGCCAAATATCCGTAATTTGGAATAACACAACATTTGGAACAACTAAAAAGACTTTATTAACATTCCCAACGATTTTTTTATTTTAATTTCAGTTATTATTTCATAAAATGAAAAAAGTCGGTAAAGCACTATTTTTTCTTATTGTATTTAATCAGATAATTATACCTGAAAATGTTCTGGCCCAAAATTTAGCGTTGCATAAAAATTATATGATATCGCCAGCGCCAAATTATAACATTAGAACAAAAGCTGCAATAGATACCACTCTGACTGATGGCAAATATTCGAAGGGAACATATTTTTGGTCTCAACCTACAACATTAGGATGGGTAAAAATGCCAAGAGTAAAAATAACCATTGATTTAGGAAATGTGAGTAAAATAGGCACCGTAACATTTAATACCTGTCAAAGAGTAGATTCTCTTTTTAATGTGAGGTATCCTGATCATATTTTTATTTTTTTAAGTAAAGACAATAGTCATTATTGGTATGCCGGCGATGCAGTTGAGGAATCGGGGAATTTGCCCGGGCCTTATCAGATAAAAAATTTTGAGTTAAGCTCTATTAATCAACAAGCGCGATACGTAACTCTAAGTGTGATTCCAAACGGCCATCTTTTATTTTGTGACGAAATTTCAGTAATTAAAGGAGATTTAATTAGGGGGCCGCTTTCTAGTGTTTTTGACATTGGACGATTAGATGAAACAGTAGACTCGCTTATTTCGTCTAATTTTTATAGAAACTATTTATTACTGCAGAATAATTCTGCAATGGATCGAGCAGAAGGCCGTATTCAACAACGGGTTTTAAATAACATTTCTGAGTTAAATGATAGCAAAATCGCTTCAAAAAAATTATCGGAAATAGATTCTTTAATTAATGCTGCTCATTTCGAAACATTAAGAAAGCAATTCAAGAACGCATTTATTATCGAAAAAGTAGTACCATGGGATTCAATAACTCCTTTCTACGATCCCAAATCATCCCACGATGGCTTAAATTATCAATTCTTACTTCCAAGTGGAGGAAGAGAATATGGTGCTTTTACTATTACCAACTTAAGCAAAACTCATCAGAATTTTACGTTTAAAACCTCTTTTAGCGGAAGCCATATCTCTTTGAATTTATTCAACGCATATTTTGTTCCATCCTTAAATTATAGACTTATTCCGGATGCACTTATACCAGTGACTGATGCTGGAATTTCTGTTGACCCTGGTAAGTCGGCACTTTTGTTTTTTAAATTAAATGTAAACATTGGTGGGCAAACTAATGCTTCTATTGAAGTGAATGCAGGCTCTCAAATAAACAAACTCTATTTACAAATTGATGCAATAGATATTAATAATGCCGATAACTGCATACTGAACGCAAATGTTTGGTTTAACAATCATCATCCGATGTTGGCAGATAGACAATCGGAAGCTTTCACAGATTTAAAAAATCATCACATCAATACGATTTTAGTAGGCCCTGGTTATTTATCACCGTTAAACAAGCCGGATTTTTTAAATCTGCCCGATTTTCTTTCTAACTGCCAGTATGCTAAAAAGTTATTAATATCGACAAATTTTTCAAGTCTTAAAGTGCGCCAACCAGATGAAAAAATTCTATTTATGTCGGCAGAATGGAAAACTGAATTTATAGAGTGGTATAATAGTCTGCTTAATGTTATTAACAAAAGTGGTTTTTCTTCTTCGGCTGTTTATTTTTATCCCTATGACGAGGTCAATGTACAGAATGTAGCTGATTTCATAAATTTTGCTGAATGGGCGAAAAATGCAGTTCCAAATTTTAAATTATTTGCTACCCTCACAAGTTCGATAATACCGCACAAAAAGGAATTCAACGAATTAATGGGATTATTAGACATCGCCCAGATTGGTACTTTTGACCCAATAGTTTTACCCGAATTACCTGTTAAACATGGGGAGATATGGGTCTATGAAAACAACGGAAATTCAACATCCGAATCTCCTTACAGTCATTATAGGTTAATGTCATGGGATGCATATTTTAATAATGTATCAGGTATCGGATTTTGGAGTTACACTGGTGATCCACGAAAAAAGTTTATTACAGATCCTTTTACGAATATAAATATGGATTATGGAGTAGTGTATGATGGGCCTGGCAGAAGTATTATTTCTTCAAGGAGATGGGAAGCATTTAGTTTAGGCCTTGAAGATTATCAAATCTTATGCCTGTACGGGAATAAATTTGGCCGGGATAATTCGAAAAAACTTGTCAGACAAGTATTAGCGAACAGGGATAATATTTATTTAGCTGATGAAATCAGAGATCAAATGTTGAAATCTTTGATCCGGAAATAAGAAATTGTTGCAACGAGTAAAAAAACAAAGACACAAAATGAATATCTTATGTGTCATTGATTCCTTGGGATCGGGTGGGGCACAAAGACAGTTAGTGGGACTGGCGAAAGGTTTTAAGGAGAAAGGCCACGATGTCTCGTTTCTCGTTTATCATACAGAAAATTTTTTTAAGGAGCTACTTGATAAAGCTCATATTCCAGTAATCGTAATTAGAGAAAAGAATTACCTTAAGCGGCTGTTCAGAATGGGTAAATATATTCGAAAGGGAAAGTTTGATGTGGTACTGTCTTTTCTTGAAGCGGCTAACTTTATTTGTGAATTGGCCGGCTTACCTTGGAAAAGCTGGAAATTAATTGTTGGTGAGCGCAGTGCCAATCCGCAGATTTTAATATCGTTTAAATTACGATTTTATCGGTGGTTTCATTTGTTAGCCGACTATGTAGTGGCCAACTCACATGAAAACTTGAAAATGGTGGCGAAAATTAATCCATTATTAGCCCTTGATAAATGCAAAGTCATAAGTAATATAGTTGACACAGAACATTGGGCGCCGTCCTCAGAATACATTCCATTAAAAGACGGCAGATTAAGAATATTAATCGCAGCGACTCACTTGCAAAATAAAAATTTAAACGGGTTGATTGAGGCTGTGTATGGGTTAAATAGTGACGAAAAACAAAAACTAATCATTGAGTGGTATGGTAATTCTGGATTCGACGATTCATTAAAAAAAGCTAAGCAATTAATTACAAAATATTCGTTGGAAGATATTTTTATTTTTTACCCGGCAACATTGGACTTGCAGTTAAAAATGCAACAGGCAGACTTTATAGGGTTATTCAGCTTTTATGAAGGGTTGCCAAATGTAGTTTGTGAAGGAATGGCAACTGGAAAGCCGATAATTGCAAGTAGCATATCAGACGTTCCATTATTGCTATCCCAAAAGAATGGATTTCTATGCGATCCCAATGATTTTAAATCCATAGCAAAGGCGTTAAGGGATGCTCTGAAACTTAGCAAAACTGATATAGAACGAATGGGTGAGGCATCCCGGAATCATGCTATTGAATTATTTTCTCGGGATGTTATTCTTGGTAAATATGATAATTTAATGAATTAAAAGTCAAATTTTAGAAGAGGATATTTAATAATAAACTTTTATGAATTTAAAACCGGAATGAAAATTTGTTTTGTATCCTCAGGCACATTTGAACATGTTCAGCCTTATATAGATTATTTCAAAGGTTGTGGACATGAGGTTTATTTTGTCGCCTTAAGCCCATCACCGGATAGGGGGGTAAAAATTATTCCGGCTTATATAGGCAAGGGGAAAAAATATAATATTGATACCCAAAAGTGGAAATATATTTTTTCAGCTTTTAAAGCGAGGGCGGCAGTTAAAAAAATCAAGCCAGATATTGTTCATGCCCATTATGCTACAAGCGGAGGATTTGCAACCTTATTAATTAATCATCCGAACACAATTTTAACGGTACATGGCAGTGACGTAAATGAAGCAATAAAGTCTCCTTACTGGAAAAGGTTATTAAAGCTGATTTTTAAGAGATGCAAATTTATTACAGTTGTTTCCCAGGAGCTAGAACAAAAAGTCCTTTCCTTGGGGATCGATAAAATCAAGATTAAAAATATCAACATAGGAATAGACTTTGACAAATTCTATTATAAAAGGGGGAATAGAGAGTATTCCGGTAAATTAAAAATGATATGCAATAGAAGCTTTAAACCTGTTTATGACCACGAAACGTTACTAAAAGGCTTATTACTTTTAAGGGGGAAAGTTAATTATCATCTCACTCTGCTGGGAGATGGTCCCTTAAAAGACAAGCTAATACAATTTGTGAACGATAATGGGTTAGCAAATTATGTTTCTTTTTGCGGAAGAATTCCTAATGAAAAACAAATCGATATTTTTAGAAAAAATAATATTTATATTTCTTCATCTAAATCTGATGGCACCAGTTTAAGCCTACTGGAAGCAATGGCAGCAGGATTATTTCCAATAGTAACAGATATTCCTGGAAACAAGTTCTGGATTTCAAATAAATTTAACGGACTATTTTTCCCTGTGGGAAATTTTAGATTGTTGGCAGAGTGTATTGAGAAAGTGAGTTTGAACAATGATTTAATACAGGGCTGTATAACCTCTAATCAGCAATTAATTAGGTTCAAAGGAAATCGGGAAGTAAATATGAAGGAGACGGAAGGTTTATATTTTCAATTAATTAAAGCACAACACAGAATCTGACATAATAATTCCCTAATGAAAAAAAAGGTGTCCCTTATTGTCGCCTGCAGAAACGAGCATAAATATATTGGCGAGGCGCTAAAAAGTCTTTTAAATCAGGATTATCCAAAGGAGTTTATGGAGTTGTTGATTATAGATGGCAGAAGTGAAGATGATACGTTACAAATTGTAAATAATTATCAGAAAGAATATCCCTTTATTAAAGTACATGATAATCCTCTGAGAGTTGCAACTCATGCATTCAATATTGGCGTTCAAAACGCGACAGGAGACTATATTTTTCTGATTGGCTCTCATTGTGAATATCCTATTAATTATATTTCAAGATTAGTATCATGTGCTCAAAATTACAACGCTAATATTGTAGGGGGGCTTCTGTTTACGAGTATTAGAAATAAAAATATAGTATCTAATTCAATCAAGAAGGTTCTTTCTAATCGGTTCGGGGTGGGTAATGCTACCTTTAGAACTGGAGTAACAACAATACAAGAAACAGATACGGTTGCTTATGGGTGTTATGAACGGGCCTTGTTTGACAAATTCGGATTATTCAATGAGAATTTAATAAGGAATCAGGATATTGAATTTAACAGGAGGATAGTCAATAACATGGGAAAAGTAATTATAGTTCCTGATGTAACTGTAATTTACTATGCACGAGAAAATCTTAATGACCTCGCCAAAAATAATTTTCAAAATGGATATTGGAACCCTTTGACGGTTTTTTATACAGATTCTTTTAAGAGTATTTCTTTGCGGCATTATGTTCCAATGACGTTCATATTATTCATTTTATTTTTTGGATGTTTATCTTTTTTCTCAATTTATTTTTTAGGAATATTAGCCGGTGTTTTTTTGGTATATTTTACTATTCTCGGTATAGTAAGTTATAAAATAAATGATGATGGAACCTCCTGGCTTCAATTATTAAAAACGTTCATTGTTATTCATTTTTCGTATGGAATAGGATCATTGGCAGGTTTAATTAAAGTAACAGAAATGAAGATCGGCGGTCCGTCAAAATCTAAAATTAACCAGTTATAAATGAGTTTTTTCCGGGGCTTTATTAAATCAGTTTTCGATTATGTTACAGTAATTTTTTTTATTCCCTTCTGGATACCGTTATTTATTGTTCTTGCAGTAATAATTAAAGTTTGCGAACCAGCATATCCTGTTTTTTTTTTACAAACTAGAATTGGCAGAAATGGTATTCCATTTAAAATGATAAAGTTTAGATCTATGATTCCCAATAGATCATCGAATACGATAACTTCAAAAAATGATAAGAGAATTACCAGACTTGGTAGTTTTCTGAGAAAATGGAAATTGGATGAATTACCAGAACTGTTAAACATCTTAAATGGGACGATGAGCCTTGTGGGACCACGTCCAGATGTCCCAGGATATGCTGACAATCTAAAAGGTGAGGACCGCTTAGTTCTTAGACTGAGGCCTGGGATTACTGGGCCAGCAAGCTTAAAATATTCAAATGAGGAAGAGTTGTTGGCGCGAATGGAAAATCCCAAATGGTACAACGATAACGTGATATTCCCTGATAAAATAAAAATAAACTTAAATTATTACCATAACCATAATCTGTGGTTGGATATTACATTAATATTTCAAACTATTTTTGCCAAGTGAAATATATGGTTTTATGAAGCAGCAATTTGTTTAATTGGCTTAGAACAATACAGTCAATTTAAAATTACTAACATTCAAAACAAATGAAAGATTTCGCATTAATTGGAGCGGCAGGGTATATTGCTCCCCGCCATTTAAAAGCAATAAAAAATACAGGGAATAATCTCGCGGCTGCATATGACCCGTTTGACAGCGTAGGTATAATGGATAGTTATTTTCCCGATTCGGATTTTTTTGTAGAGTTCGAACGTTTTGACAGGCACATTGATAAATTGAAAGGGAAAAACCGGACCCTCGATTATGTTTCTGTCTGTTCTCCTAATTATTTACATGATAGCCACATCCGATTTGGTTTACGAAATAAGGCAGATGTGATTTGTGAGAAGCCTATTGTATTAAACCCATGGAATATTGACGCTTTGGAGGAAATAGAAAAGGAGACTGGCAAACACATTTTTTCCATTCTTCAGTTGCGGTTGCATCCATCCATAATAGCTCTGAAAGAAAAAGTACAGAACGGACCGAAAGATAAGATTTACGATATTGATCTTACATATCTTACTTCAAGAGGGCATTGGTATTACACCTCATGGAAAGGTGATATCAGCAAGTCAGGAGGAATAGCCACTAATATCGGGGTTCATTTTTATGATATGCTAACCTGGATTTTTGGAGGGGTAAAAAAGAATACGGTGAATATCCATAGCCATGATAGAGCAGCCGGATACCTGGAATTGGAAAAAGCAAGGATAAGATGGTTTTTAAGTATAAATTTCGATACAATTCCCGAAGATATAAAACAAAAAGGGAAAAGAACATTTAGGTCAATTAAAATAGAAGGAGAAGAACTTGAATTTAGCGATGGTTTTACTGACCTACATACCACTTCTTATGAAAGGATTCTTTCGGACAAAGGTTTTCGGATTGAAGAAACAAGATCTGCTATTGAAATAGTTCATGATATCAGACATGCGGCCCCTGTTGGACTTAAAGGTGAATATCATCCTTTTGCAAAATTATCGGTTCCAAAACATCCGTTTAGTTTTTAGATAATTCTGACGTTTTCTTAATTTATTAGGAAGGCGCATTTCTTTTCTACCTTTAAAACCTAAATATGTATGGTCTAATTATGATCAAGTTGACCTTATTATATTTTTATTTTAAAAACTAAATCATACGGATTAGTTTGAGATGACAGAAGATGGAATTATCTTTCACTGTGAAATAAATAGCAAGTATTTGGGAAATTGCAATAAAATATCATTTGAAAAAGTTTGAAATGAAATCCGAATTTTGCAAATCCACGATTTTCTATAAGCTAATGATATTGAGATAATCACTATAACTTTTTGTCCATATTTAAAAACTACTAAAACTTCCCTGAGCGATGATAATTTTTTTGAAGCAGGATTCCTTTTGGGCACAATCAATTGTTTGAAATTCCTGTCGAATTCATCCTTTCTTTGAAAGTTAGTTTATTTTTGAGAATTAACACCTAAGGAGTGATTAATCATAATCAAATAAAACTTATAAATTCTACGTTGCAAAAGTTTGCTCCACAAAAGACTTTGCATTATTTGGTTCACGGGTGAGAGGAGATGAACGGCTAAATGGTGATTTAGATATTCTTGTGTCTTTTAAAGATGGGGAAAGTCCTAATTCGCTGCTCGAATTATTGGCTGTTGAAAAAACATTAGGAGATCAATTAGTATTTCGGTGGAGATTTTAAGGAATGTAGTATCAAAAACGATACTTTAAAACAGCGAATATTTGATGACCTTCAAATTGTGTGCAGGCAACAGGAAATGATATTATGAAAACAAGCAAAGTCAGTTTGGGGGTGGCATTACAGGAAATGAATTTTATTGTAGAAAAATAATGCCGCCGTCAGAACGAATGTTTAATGACGATCCACTTGCACAAAGAGCTGACGTCCTGAGTTTGATCATAATTGGGGAGGAATTAGTAAAAGTTAACAAAAAAAAAGTAAAAGAGAAATACCATCAGTATTCCCTGAAGCTTGGTAAAAGGAATGAGAAACAAAATGGTTCACAATTATGACGGAATTGACACTAACATTATCTGGAAAACCATCACACAGGAAATTCTTGAATTAAAACACCAACTAGAAATAATTCTGTCCCAGGAGAATGAATTATTAGATGACGAAGGAGATGACATTAAAGATAATTTTACGTAAAACATATGAACTCAAAAATATGGCT
Source organism: Ginsengibacter sp. (assembly GCA_051954975.1). Taxonomy (GTDB): domain Bacteria; phylum Bacteroidota; class Bacteroidia; order Chitinophagales; family Chitinophagaceae; genus Ginsengibacter. Next base: position 108,489 of record JBQCHE010000017.1, read on the forward strand.
TTCCTCCCCCCACATGGGAGGCAATGAACGAAACTTTGTAAACGAAACTTTTGATAGCAACTGGGTAGCGCCTTTAGGCCCTAATGTAGATGGTTTCGAAAAAGACCTGGAACAGTATCTTGGACAAGATATGCATGTATCTGTGTTGAGTGCAGGAACGGCAGCTTTGCATCTTGCGCTTATCGTTTTGGGAGTTGAGATGGACGATGAAGTGATTTGTCAAAGTATCACTTTTTCGGCTTCGGCCAATCCCATTCGCTATCAGCATGCTACGCCGGTTTTTGTTGACAGCGAATCAGAAACCTGGAACATGGATCCTAACGCGCTGGAAGATGCTATAAAACAGCGGAAGGCTAAAGGCAAAATGCCTAAAGCAATTATTCCGGTTCATTTATATGGGATGCCGGCTAAGATGAAAGAGATCATGCAGATTGCAGGGAAATACGATATCCCGGTTATTGAGGATGCGGCAGAAGCGCTGGGCTCATCCATAAGGCATGTAAAATGTGGTACGTTTGGAGAGATTGCAATCCTTTCTTTCAACGGAAATAAAATTATTACCACTTCCGGTGGCGGGGCTTTGGTTTCAAAGAACCCTGAATACATTAAACAAGCAACGTTCCTTGCCACACAGGCGCGAGACCCGGCTCCTCATTACCAACATTCACAAATTGGTTACAACTATCGGATGAGCAATATTTGTGCTGCGATTGGCCGTGGCCAAATGGAAGTGCTGCCTGAAAGAATTGAGCAGAGAAGAAAAAATTTTGAATTTTATAAAACAGCATTAAAAGACTTTCCGGGAATAGCTTTTGTGGAGGAGCCGGAGGGATATTTTAGTAACAGATGGTTGACAACCATTCTTGTTGATCCTACGAAAAGTAGTGTTAACAGAGAAGATATCCGGCTGGCGCTGCTGGAAGAAAATATAGAATCACGCCCGTTATGGAAACCAATGCACCGCCAGCCGGTGTTTAAAGATTTTCCCTATTATGGAGGAAATATTTCCGAAAATTTATTTGAAAACGGTTTATGTCTCCCATCCGGAAGCAATTTGGAAGAGAAAGATCTCGAAAGGGTAGTGGACAAAATGAGGCAAACGATAAGAAAATAAATTGGAGCGTTTTAGCCTTTAAACTTTTACTCTTATTATTGAATACCGAAATAAGAATTCGCCTTACTTCTTCGTTTACTGAAGATTAATCAGAATTACTTTTAACTTTTTCCTTTTCACTTTTAACTTTCCCATGCAAATAGACCTTATAGCCGGTGCACGGCCTAACTTTATGAAGATTGCCCCGATTATTGAAGCAATTGAAAAAGCAAAAGCCGAAGGCAAAAACATCAGTTATCGCCTCGTTCACACCGGCCAGCATTATGATAAAAAAATGAGCGGTAGCTTTTTTGAAGAGCTCGGCATTCCCGAACCGGATATCAATCTGGAAGCGGGCAGTGGCACTCAGGCAGAACAGACGGCGACCATTATGACGCGCTACGAAAAAGTGCTTATGGACCAGCGCCCTGATTTGGTGATGGTAGTGGGAGATGTTACTTCAACGATGGCCTGTTCGATTGCAGCAAAAAAGCTGAACAATATAAAAGTAGCACATGTTGAAGGAGGCATTCGCTCGGGTGACCTTACTATGCCGGAAGAAATTAATCGCATGGTTACAGATGCGATTACTGATTATTTCTTTACGACGTCTCAAACAGCTAATGAAAATTTACGGAAGGCCGGAATAAAAGAGGAGCAAATCTTTTTTGTTGGAAACACAATGATTGACACGCTGTTGAAAAATAAATCGCGTTTTACAAAACCTCCTGTGTGGGATGAGCTGAACTTGCAGGAAGGACAATACCTGGTCATGACGCTTCATCGGCCGGCAAATGTGGATGAAGAACAAAAACTAAAATATCTGTTGAACGAAATTATTGATAACAGTCATGGCTTGCCATTGGTTTTTCCTGTTCATCCAAGGACCGCTAAAATCCTGGACCATCTTGAAATAAAATCGCCGAATCTTCATACGATTGAACCACTTGGATATCTCGAATTTAATTTTCTTGTTCAGCATGCCAAAGCCGTTATCACAGATTCCGGCGGCATCACCGAAGAAACAACGGTGATGGGAATTCCATGCATGACATTAAGAGACAATACAGAAAGACCGGAAACTATCGATATTGGCACTAATGAATTGTTGGGCACTGACCCCAAAGCCATACAACCGGCGATGGATGAGTTGTTTTCGGGTGAATGGAAAAAGGGGGAAATACCGGAATTGTGGGATGGAAAGACGGCAGAGAGGATTGTTGACAACTTAATTAGAGTCTCATTAAACAGGTAATCTCAAATAAAACTTAGAATAAAATTTGTTCCTATTTGTGGGTTTACTGTAAACTGTTATTATTCGCAAAACAACCTATAAGAAATTAATAAGCATTATAAATTGTAACCAAAAAATGTTTACACAAAAAACACTTCTCATTACCGGTGGCACCGGTTCTTTTGGAAATGCGGTGCTTCACCGCTTTCTTCATACTGACCATTTTAAAGAAATACGCATTTTCAGTCGCGATGAAAAGAAGCAGGACGATATGCGCAACCAACTGAAAGACCCTAAATTGAAATTTTATATTGGCGATGTGCGTGATTACAACAGCATTGAAGGTGCTATGCATGGCGTGGATTACGTTTTTAATGCGGCGGCTTTAAAACAGGTTCCTTCCTGCGAATTTTTCCCCATGGAAGCGGTGCGTACAAATGTGATGGGAACACAAAACACTTTGCGCGCAGCCATTGCCAACAAAGTAAAAAAAGTAATTTGCCTCAGCACAGACAAAGCCGCTTATCCGATAAATGCAATGGGAATTTCGAAAGCTATGATGGAAAAAGTTTCCATTGCAACTTCGCGGAATGTCCCCGAAAACGAAACTACAATTTGCCTTACCCGTTACGGCAATGTAATGGCTTCCCGCGGTTCAGTAATTCCCTTGTTCCTGCGACAGATAAAAGAGGGAAATCCGATCACGGTTACGGATCCGAAAATGACGCGTTTTCTAATGTCGCTTACGGATGCAGTAGAGCTCGTTTTGTTTGCATTTGAAAACGGCCATCAGGGCGATTTATTTGTAAACAAAGCTCCTGCCGCTACCATCGGCGATTTGGCGCAGGCAATAAAAGAAATTTGCAATGCAAATAATGAAATTAAAACAATCGGTACACGCCATGGTGAAAAGTTGTACGAAACCCTCTGCACCCGCGAAGAGATGGCAAAGGCGGATGATATGGGTGAATTTTACCGAGTTCCTGCCGACCATCGCAACCTGAATTACAATCTTTATTTTTCCGAAGGCGAAACGGACGTTTCAAAAGTAGAAGACTATCATTCGCACAATACAAAAAGACTGGATGTGGAAGGAGTGAAGAAATTGTTGTTGACATTGCCCCTGATCCGGAAGGAAGTTTTTGGAGAAGATGTGCCTCAGATGCCGGGGTAGAGAAAGCCGAAAGAGAGGCTTACAGCGAGTGGGAAAATAAATCAAGTTCCGGGCGCTCAATAAATCAGGCATCAATAAAAAGACAGCTGCCAGTCTCCTCCCCATCAAAGGCATATCAAAGGCATGGATAGAGTATGAAATATAGTAGAAATACGTATTAGTGGATTTATTCCGGGTGGGTAATGATTAAATAAAAGTCGAAAGGTAAAAGTTGCAATTGAAAATGTCGCCAACACTATTTTCTGGTCACAAACATCTTGACTTACGTGGAAAAATATCTTTTATCAACGACTGCGATCTTTCCAAAGCAAAAAGGTTTTATATTATTGAACCTGCAGGTACTGAAGTGGTTCGGGCGTGGCAGGGGCATCAGCAGGAAGAAAAATGGTTTTATGTGGTGGAAGGAAGTTTTAAAATTGCGGTGGTAAAGCCGGACAACTGGCAGCATCCATCATTAAATTTGCCGATGGAAGAATACATACTGTCTGCAGATAAAATACAAATACTGCACGTTCCCGCAGGTTACGCCAATGGATTCAAAGCGCTCGAATCCAAATCAAAAATCATGGTTTTTTCTTCGTTTACTTTGGAAGAGTCAATGAAAGATGATTTCAGGTTTGACAAGAGTTTATGGTATAAATGGTAAATTATTTTTCAAAATCATCAAATAGTTTGTTTATCCCCGTTAATAAAAAACATTCATGAAAAAGATTGGTATCACCGGGCAAAATGGATTTATCGGAAAACATCTTTACAATACAATTGGATTATTTCCCGAAGAATTTGAGAGAGTAGATTTTCAGAAAGAATTTTTTGCTGATGAAAAGCAAATGGGTGATTTTGTTGCACAGTGTGATGTAATTGTTCATCTTGCCGCAAAGAACCGCCACAACGACCCGCAGGTGATTTACGACACCAATGTTTCTTTGGTAAAAAAACTAATAACCGCGTTGGAAAAAACCAATAGTCATGCACACGTGATTTTTTCCTCTTCCACGCAGGAAGAAAGAGACAACCTGTACGGAAAATCGAAGAAAGAAGGGCGTGAATTGATGAGTGCATGGGCAAAAAAATCAGGCGGAAGATTTTCCGGAATGGTGATTCCGAATGTGTTTGGGCCATTTGGGCATCCGTATTATAATTCTGTGGTGGCTACATTTTGCCACCAGTTATCTCATGACGAAACGCCAAAGATTGATGTAGATGGTGAAATAAAATTAATTTATGTGGGCGAGTTGGTGGATGCAATTTTGAAAGAGATTCGAAATGAAAAGGGCAATGATGAAATAATAGTTCCGCATACGGCAGAATACAAAGTATCGGAAATTCTTCGTTTACTGGAGATTTACAAAAATGAATACCAGCAGAAAGGCGTTATACCCGCTTTGCATAACCGTTTTGAAGTGAATCTTTTCAATACTTTCCGGTGTTACATGGATATTGAAAATTATTTTCCCAGGAAATTCAAACAAAACATCGACCCTCGTGGCGCATTTGTAGAAGTGATTCGATTGAACGTGGGCGGCCAGGTTTCTTTTTCAACGACCGTGCCGCGAATTACAAGAGGCAATCACTTTCATACAAGAAAAATTGAAAGATTTGCAGTCATAAAAGGGAAAGCCCTGATTCAGTTAAGACAAATCGGTACAGATAAAGTGATGAATTTTCATCTGGATGGTAATGAGCCGGCTTATGTAGATATGCCCGTTTGGTTTACGCATAATATTAAAAATGTGGGAGAAGAAGAGTTGTACACGATTTTTTGGATCAATGAATTTTATGATGAGAAAGATCCGGATACCTATTTCGAAACGGTGTAATTGCGTATTTAAATTACCTTATATCCTTAAGTAAAATTTTAGAATGAAACAATTAAAAGTAATGACAGTGGTGGGTACGAGGCCGGAAATTATCCGGCTCTCGCGTGTGATTGCAGCGTTGGATGCTTCCGAAGCAATTGATCATGTGCTCGTTCACACAGGCCAGAATTACGATTACGAACTAAACCAGATTTTTTTTGACGATTTGCAAATAAGAAAGCCGGATCATTTTTTGAATGCTGCCGGTGCAAATGCCACAGAAACGATCGGACAGATACTCATAAAAATAGAGCCGCTCTTGGAAAATGAAAAACCGGATGCTTTTTTGGTCTTGGGCGATACCAACAGTTGTCTTTGCGCTATTCCTGCAAAGAAAAAGCACATTCCTATTTTCCATATGGAAGCCGGAAACCGTTGCTTTGATCAGCGCGTGCCCGAAGAAACCAACAGAAAAATTGTGGATCATATATCGGATATCAATCTGACCTATAGCGACATTGCCCGCGAATATCTTCTGAGAGAGGGTCTTCCGGCAGACCGCATCATCAAAACCGGTTCGCCCATGTTTGAAGTGCTCAATCATTACCATGATTCTATTCTATCTTCGGATGTGGTGAAAAGATTGGGATTGGAAAAAGAAAAATTCTTTGTGGTGTCTTCTCATCGTGAAGAGAATATCAACAGTGATACGAATTTTAAAGGATTAATAGAAAGCCTCAATCTTATTGCTGATACGTATCATTTTCCCATCATAGTAAGCACGCATCCACGTACGCGAAAAATGATTGAAGCTAAAAATGTGGAAGTGCGGCCGGAAATCCAATTCCTGAAACCATTAGGATTTAATGATTATAATGCTTTGCAACTGAATTCATATGCAGTTCTTTCTGACAGCGGAACCATTTCGGAAGAATCTTCTATTTTAAATTTCCCCGCCTTAAATATCCGCGAAGCACACGAGCGACCGGAAGCTATGGAAGAAGCATCCGTAATGATGGTTGGCCTGAACCCGGAAAGAATCATACAGGGGCTGGCGCAACTAAAAAGGCAGAAAACGGGCGACCATAGAAATTTCAGAAGGGTAGGGGATTATTCAATGCCGAATGTATCTGAAAAAGTGGTTCGGATTATTATAAGCTACGTCGATTATATTAAACGGGTGGTCTGGGAAGAATAATTTTACTGAATGCTTTGGTAAAGGCCCTGCAAGTCATCTACTTGCGGGGCTTTTTATTTATTGCGCTTTTGCTAATAAAGTATTTTTTTTATTCATTTACGAAAGAGGAAATATAAGTAAGAATCTTCATACAAAATTGGTCTATAGATGTTACCTTTGCAACGATTTTACATTAGAGAAATTTAAAAACATGGTACGTTTCTTGTTTTGAAATTTCCCTGTTCCTGGTTCTTTAGCCTGGGATTCAATGCCAGATCACAAATTCAAAAAAGTCCCTAATAAGTTCTTATGCTTGAAAAATTTTTTAAAAATAAGTACGCGCCAAGATGGATCATCTTTTGCTTCGACCTTATTTTAGTAACCTCTGCCTTTGTTTTCTCCTATTTTTTAAGACATTTATTTTTGGACATTAAAGGGCTCACAGCAATAGTTCCGGCTGTGCTGCTGAATACGCTTATATTTGGTATCTGTGTTTTGTTTTTCCCTATTTACAAAGGCATCATCCGCTATTCTGAAATCAACGATGTTTTCCGTATTGTAAAATTTGCTGTACTGCAATTGGCTTTATGGCTTTCTGTGTTCACATTCGGAATGCAAACTGTAATCTCCAACTCATTACATGTTCCTTTTCTTATTACGAATTTTTTCAGCGTAATTTTTATACTGGTTCTTTTCAGATTAATGATAAAAGAAGTGTATTCCAGAGCGGCTTTATCAAAATCCATGATAATGTCAAGGGCAATTATATATGGTGCAGGCGAAATGGGACAGGTCACTAAGCAGATTCTTGAGCAGGACTTAAAAAATAAAACGGTGGTGCTCGGCTTTATCGAAGACAGTCCTTCTAAAATTGGAAAAAATCTTGGAGGCCTTCCTATTTATAAAGCATCCGGTGCAAGACTCTCAGGGCTTTTAAAGCAAAAACAAGTAACAGATCTTTATATTGCAATTGATAAATTGTCTGTAGAAAAGAAGATTGCTATCACTGACATCTGTTCGCCGCTTAATATAAAAATTAATATAATTCCTCACGTAAGTGAGTGGCGCGGGGGCTATTTTGAGAAAAAACAGGTAAAGGAACTGAATATTGAGGATTTACTGGAAAGAGACGAAATCAGCCTTCCCTATGAAATGGTGCAGGACGCGTACAAGGATTCAACTATTTTGGTTACCGGCGCCGCTGGATCTATTGGAAGTGAAATTTGCAGGCAACTATCAAAATTTACATTTAAAAAACTAGTGCTGCTCGACCAGGCAGAATCGGGGTTATTTGATCTTGAATACGAATTAAGAACCGGCAAAAACAAACAGCAGTTAAGGGTAGAAGTAGCCTCTATCCGTGACGCCGCTAAAATGAAAAAGGTTTTTGCAATGCACAAGCCCGACTTTGTTTTTCATGCGGCTGCTTACAAGCATGTGCCTTTAATGGAGACTTTTACAAGCGAGGCAGTACTCACCAACATTTTTGGAACTAAGGTAGTTGCAGATTTGGCGATGTCTTTTAAAGTGAAAAAATTCGTAATGGTTTCTACCGACAAGGCTGTGAATCCTTCGAACGTGATGGGAACCACTAAAAGGATTTCAGAAATATATATTCAATCTTTAAGCGATCGTAAAGATTCAGAAACGGCTTTCATTACAACCAGGTTTGGAAATGTATTAGGTTCGGCAGGAAGCGTTGTGAGGACTTTTGACAAGCAAATCAAAGCCGGTGGGCCTATTACTATTACTCATCCTGAAATTACCAGGTATTTTATGACAATTCCCGAGGCTTCTAAATTAGTGCTGGAAGCAGGCAAGATTGGCGAATCGGGGGATATTTTGTTGTTTGATATGGGTGAGCCGGTTAAGATAATGGATCTTGCCAAAAGAATGATACAATTGGCAGGGTTGAAACCCACAGACATTGCAATTGTGCAAACAGGTTTGCGACCTGGTGAAAAAATGTATGAAGAATTGTTTAAGGATTCTGAAGAGTTTGCCGAAACATATCATCCACGCATATTAAGGGCGAAGAAAAGCCCTGAAGTCAATGGAGAGTTCAATAATTTAATGAATGAATTAAGGGAAGTCGCCCTGATGCACAACAATGAAATGATACCTTTTATACTTCGCAAAATGGTTCCCGAATTTACTTCTTCTACAGGTGCATTAAATAAAGTAGTGAGCGAGCAGGAACTGGAAAGTCTGAAAAATTAAACCCTCCCCGGAATAATATTCATCGATATTTATTGATTTACTATCCTGAATGAGGATATTTGTTATAATACCCCCAAAGCAGTGATTCACTTGTCTGATTTTAATATCATGGTATTATTTTTGTCCATGTCAGAGTAATTTATTTTGTCGTATGAAAAAACTTGTGTTGGTGCTTTTATTTGTTTCTGCGGGATTTTTATCCGAGGCTCAGAATAATCTTAATGTGAATCTTTTTCTTGGTACTTCCAACTACTCCGGTGATTTGCAGGATAAGCAATTTACATTTAGCCAGGCTCATCTTGCGGGTGGCATAGGTCTGGGATATGAGTTAAGTAAACATTTTTCAATAAGAGCTTCCTTCAAATTGGGTAAAGTTTCAGCAAATGATAAATATGGAAGAAATAAAGAAAGAAATCTGAATTTCTCGTCTCAGGTGTCTGAAGGTAGCGTGGATGTTCAGTATTTGATTACGCCGTTAGATCAACATGTGTTTACGCCGTATATTTTTGCAGGTGTTGCCATTTATCATTACGACCCCTATACTTTTGACAGCGCCGGAACCAAGTATTATTTAAAACCATTAAGCACAGAAGGCGAAGGATTTGTTTCCGGCAGAAATAATTATAGCCTCACTCAATTTTCAGTTCCTTTTGGCATAGGCTTGAAAATGCCTCTAAGTGATGATATCAACGTTGGATTTGAAATCGGCTACAGAAAATTATTTAATGATTATGTTGATGACGTAAGTACAGATTATATAGATGAAAATGTTCTTCTGGCTAATCGCGGAGCAAAGGCTGTTGAACTTTCCTACCGGGGCGATGAGTTAAAAGATGGTGTACAAGCCTATCCTGCTGCGGGGGTACAACGAGGGAATCCATCTTCGAAAGACTGGTATTATTTTACCGGATTAACCTTATCGTTCAGGCTCGGTAATAATGTTTTTGGGAAAGGGAAAAATAAATGGGATTGCCCGCCCAAGGTATTGTAAGAAAATTCCAGCTACAAACTCCTTTGGGTCATTCCCGCCAGCCGCGCAAAAAATCCGCTACGTTCATTCTTTTTTTTCCTTCTAATTGCAATTCCTTTATGGAAATATACCCGTCTTTGGCAGCAAATTTTAAATAAGATTTATTGTCGGTTACATAATCTCCGGCCGACTTTAAACCGGCTTGCTGTTGTTTTTCACCGGAAAAAATCTTTAATTTTTTGCCTTGCAAAAACGTAAAGGCAGCCGGATAAGGAGAAAGGCCGCGAATAAAATTAAAAATATCTTCCACGTTTTGATTCCAGTTTATCTTACAGTCATTTGAAAAAATTTTTGGCGCCGGATGCAATGAAGTAGTATGGTACTGAGGATGTTCGTGCAAAATTCCATTTTGTAATTGTTGTATGGTTTTTAAAAGAGTTGCTGCGCCTACACTCTTCATTTTATCATGCAGTGTGCCCGCTGTTTCATTATCGCTGATTTTAATTTTTTCCTGCAACAAAATATTACCGGTATCAATTTCCTGTTGCAACTTAAAAGTGGTTACTCCTGTTTCTTTTTCACCATTGATGATAGCCCAATTAATCGGCGCGGCGCCACGATATTGAGGTAATAATGATGCATGAAGATTAATCGTGCCTAAAGGAGGCATTTTCCAAACCATTTCAGGCAGCATCCTAAAAGCTACCACCACTTGCAGGTCCGCATTTAATTGCCGGAGTTCTTCAATAAAATCTGGGTCTTTTAATTTGTCAGGTTGAAGTACTTTCAGATTGTTTTTAACAGCATATTTTTTTACTTCACTCTCAGATAGCTTCATTCCTCTGCCCGCCGGCTTATCAGCTGCGGTAACCACGCCCACAATATTGTATCCTGCCTTATAAAGTAAGTCTAATGAAGGCACTGCAAATTCGGGGGTTCCCATAAAAATAATCCGGAGATTTTCCATTCGTTTAAACAGCATTTAATTTTCTTTCATAAAAGAGCTTCCCCTACGCCCATCTTGTCTTAAGAAATTAGTTGAAGTTGTATCTTACTAGCCAAATTGAATAGGTATTGGATGATTCATTTTCCAATTTTGATTTTGGCTCCTGTAATGATATCGAAATATCTAAAAATCTTTGTACAACAAATATTTCTTTCTGATCTGTTTATATTGACCTAGTGCAGGTTCCCAGCTTTTTCTTATTTCATTTTCGGAAACGCCATTTTTTATTTGCTGCCATAATTCATTATTGCCTGCCAGCTTATCAAAAAACGAATTTTCCATGTTTCCGGATTTTGGAACAATAAAAAAATTGTCTTTATCCGGGAAAAGGCGATAGGCCTCCATCAGCCATTTCAATTGAACCTTGTTATCTACTTTATTTAAAACTTCTTTTGGCGAGCCGGATAAATCCCATCCATAACAGACCTCTCCATAGTGCTTGCTGCTTTTAGCGCCCTCTGTGGGTTTCGGGGTAAATGAATATAAATTTTCTGGCAATGATGGCGCTCCAAAAACCTGGAAAGGATGTGCTGTGCCGCGGCCTTCACTTAATGTAGTTCCTTCAAAAAAACAAGTGGAAGGATATAAATATATTGATTGAATATCCGGTAAATTGGGCGAGGGCTTTACTGGCAAAACATACTTGCTGTTGTGGTCATAATTTAAACATTTAATAACCAGCAAATGAAAAGGAGTATCTGCTGTCGCCTTGGCATGTTGATAATAAGCGTATTTTTCATTGGCCTCATCGCTTAGCCATTTTTCGCCGGCTATCATTAAGGCGTATTCGCCAATAGTAAGCCCATACACTATGGGAACAGGCTGCATCCCAACGAAACTTTTATATTTTTTTTGCAATACAGGGCCATCTACATAAAATCCATTTGGATTTGGCCTGTCCAAGATGAGCAACGGAATTGAATTTTCCAATGCGGCTTCCATATATTCCTGCATGGAAGATATAAATGTGTAAAACCTGACACCCACATCCTGGATATCATAAATCATTACATCCACGTTTTTTAAGTCTTCAGGCGAAGGCTTATGATGACTGCCATAGAGGCTTATCACTTCAATACCTGTTGCTTTATCTATCGTATTTCCTACTTTTTCTCCGGCATCCGCTTTGCCTCTGAAACCGTGCTCAGGGCCGAAAATCTTAGTGACTTTTATGCCTCTTTTGAGCAAAGTATCAACCAAATGTACCTTGCCTACCATCGAGGTAGGATTAGCAAAAATCGCTACATTTTTTCCTTTTAAAAACGGAAGATATTGGTCCATGCGCTCAGCACCCGGAATAATTCTTTTTTGTGCAACCGCTGTAAATGAAAAAGCCAGTAAAGCAACAAATACTAAAGTTTTTTGTTTTGTCATTTGAAAAAATTCATCAGATATTAATATGGCGAAAATAGTTACCAGTCTTTTCAAAACCTGATAAAATTATTATAAAAAATAATCTTTTATGAAATTGATGTGGGGTAAGTAAAATTTTATTGCCAACTTTACCACACACGAGATACTTTTTTATAATAAGTGTTTCTATTTTAAAAAAATAAAACAAATAACTATGAACAAAGCAAAAAAAGGCGACCACGTGAAGGTGCACTACAAAGGCAAATTAACCAGCGGGGAACAGTTTGACTCCAGCGAAGGAAGAGAACCTCTTGCCTTTACCGTGGGCGCCGGGCAAATGATAAAGGGATTTGATGATGCGATTCCGGGGATGGAACCTGGCGAAAAAAAGACCATCACCATAGCGCCTGAAAATGCTTATGGCGAAAAAAATAAAGAGGCAATTATCGAATTTCCAAAATCAAACATTCCGGCAGATATGAAACTGGAAGCCGGTATGAAGCTACAATTGCAAAACCAGGCGGGACAGCCGATTCCGGTTACCGTTACAGAAATCAGGGAGGATGTAGTGGTGTTAGACGCCAACCACGAATTGGCAGGAAAGGAATTGATTTTTGACATTGAATTGGTAGAAATTTCTTAAGATTTTTAAAATATTTAAATTGAAAATCCCCGGTACACTTACGCGGGGATTTTCAATTTTTATAAATGTATTCAAAACATCTTTCAGTCCTTTTTTTCCAAAAAAAAATAATAAAATACTTTTTGAAAATAACAATACAAATAATTGTTCGTTAAGATCTGGAATGACGCTTTAACTTTTGTATAAAAATTATAATTTTACTTTTTTAAATTCCAACAACTGTTTTTAATAATGTTCGTAAAGATATCCAGGTATTTTTTTCTTCTGCTTATTTTACCAATTGGTAAATCGCCTGTAATTGCACAAAATTCGTATGCACCGAAATGGAACGTGTCGTATAAGTTTCCAGGCGGGCTTGCCGCAAGAGAAGATTCTCTTCAAAAAGAATTTACAGCGAAGGGTTTGGAGTGGCCGGTAAAGTACATGTTTATCAGAAGTTTTAAGTACGACGGACAGTTGGAAGTGTGGGTAAAAAGTCATGAGAAGGATAAATACAAATTGTTTAAAACCTATAAGGTTTGTCTGCTTAGCGGAGCGATGGGCCCAAAAAGAATGCAGGGCGATTTCCAGGTGCCCGAAGGATTTTATTACATCACTGAATTTAATCCGCGAAGCGCGTATCACCTGGCTTTGGGCCTCAATTATCCCAATGCATCTGACAAAATTTTAAGTGATTCATTGCGGCCCGGAAACGGAATTTATATTCATGGTAGTTGTGTGTCCGTTGGTTGCATCCCCGTTACTGACAGCGATATTGAAGAGATTTATCTTATTGCCAGTTCTGCAAAAGCAAGTGGCCAGGATTTTATTCCGGTGCATATTTTCCCCGTGCGATACAACAGAAAAAAGTCTTTTGAATATTTCGATAATTACACCAAAAATAAACATTCGCTTGAACGTTTCGAACTTCAGCTAAAAGAAGCGTACGATAAATTTGAAGCCACTAAAGAAGTGCCTATTGTCATGATTGACAGGAAAGGGGATTATGTCATTAATTAATCTTCATGTTTCTTTTCACAGCAGAGCAATACTTTATATTTTTTTTAAGGGAAAGCATTAGCGGGTAATCTCGTAATGGGCGATTCAAATTGTGGCATCAGGATTTTCCTGCCGCAGCAACTGTTTATTAAGCCAATACCGGACACGGCACTAAGTTGCCAGTATGTCTGGAACTGAAGAGGATTGAGTTACTCGATAGCTCACATTGAAAGAGCCTGCCTTGCCGGCAGACAAGTAAATAATGCAAGTTTTTATTCTTTCGCAGTAAACGGAATTTTCATTTAATTTTCGCTTATAGAATATGGCGGCTTTTGTGGGTCCTTCCTCATTTGAATGTGTGTCATCCTCTCAAAATTTTATTAGTTGCTACAACCATGCAGAAAATAGTTTCAATAATTTAATAAAATTGTACCTTGTTCTTCTGTTTGGTATGGCTCAATTCTACAATAATCGAGATGCATATTGATAATATTTCTTCCGTAAAAAATAATAAAACAATGACAACAAGACGTTCGTTTTTAAAAACCACTTCGGTTTTATCCGCAGGATTGATGATAGCTCCATCTGCGTTTAAACCAAAAAATCAGTTGATCGGCTTGCAATTATACACCGTTCGAGACGCTATGGGGAAAGACCCAAAAGCAACGCTGGCAAAGGTTGCAGCGATTGGCTATAATTCGGTGGAGGGCGCTACCTATACCGGGACTGAAAAGTTTTATGGCATGTCGCCGAAAGAATTTAAAGACGTTTTAAAACAAAACGGACAGGTAATGTACAGCAGCCATTATATGCTGGGCGAGCAGGAATTCAATGGCAAACCAGCCCAGGGAACCATTTTGCACGATTGGGACAAGGCTGTGGATGATGCTGCTGAAGTGGGTTTGAAGTACATGGTTTGCGCCTATTTGATGGACTCGGAGCGGGGCAGCCTGGATCATTATAAAAAGGTGGCGGACGACCTGAATAAGGCTGGGGAAAGGTGTAAGAAATCAGGAATTCAATTATGCTACCACAATCATAATTTTGAATTTGAAATGCAGGATGGAAAATATCCTTATGATGTTTTACTATCAACAGATCCTAACCTTGTAAAAATGGAAATGGATATTTATTGGATTACCAAAGCGGGACAGGATCCGATTGCACTTTTCAAAAAACATCCGGGAAGATTCCCTCTGTGGCATGTAAAAGATATGGATAAAACGCCTGCAAAAGACTTTACAGAAGTAGGAAATGGCGTGATTAATTTTAAAGAAATTTTCAAGCATAAAAATGAAGCAGGTATGAAATATTTTTATGTAGAGCAGGATAAAACTCCCGGTGATCCATTTATAAGCATCAAAAAAAGTATTGATTACATAAAGAAGAATCTGGTGTAGAGAAAGCGAATATGAATAAACCACTTTATCATTTTTTTGCAAATGACCACCGGCGTATTGATGAACTTTTAGATAAGGCAACGGCAGATCTAACCTCTGTAAAAGAAAAATATTATCAGCAGTTTAGAACAGGTCTTTTGAAGCATATTAAAATGGAAGAAAAAATACTTTTTCCTGCTGCGCAAAAAGCGAATGGCAATGTTCCCTTGTCCTTAGCAGCCCGGTTGAGGTTGGATCACGGTGCTTTAACTTCATTGATGGTAGTGCCGCCAACGCCGGATGTAATAAAAGTGTTGTATCATGTATTGGAAAAGCACGATCTTTTGGAAGAGGAACCAGGAGGCATGTATGATGTTTGCGAAAAGCTAACGCAAGGCGAAACCACCGAAATTTTGAAGCAATTGGGAGATGTGACTGAAGTGCCCGTTCATCCTTATAATACAGCGGAATACGCGCTGAACGTGGCAAAGCGCACGCTTTTACGCGCGGGTTTTAATTTTGATTCAATTGTTGCAAACTCAGTTTAAACCGAAAATAATTTGTGTTATAGAGCATGTTATTAAAAAAAATTTTTCTAAACCGTCAAAACAAATTTTAATTTTTCAATTATGAATAAAATTTTCAGATTAACCGCTATTATTTTTTCTTTTATGTTTCTTTCCAACAATTCTTATAGTAAAGCCATAAACAAGATGATTTTTCAATTTAGAGTTTATCATTTAAAAGATGAAAAGCAGGTACGCATGACCGATAGTTTTCTTCAGCATGCATTCATTCCTGCCTTACACCGGTTTGGAATAAAAAATATTGGTGTTTTTAAGCCGCTGGCCAACGATACTGCAACGGATAAAAAAATTTATGTTTTAATTCCTTTTACATCGTTGGATCAGTGGATGAAAATTGATGATCGCCTGCATTCAGATATTTCTTTTCAAAAAGAGGGCGCTACTTTTTTACATGCAGATGCGGCCGCTCCGGCTTTTGAAAGAATGGAATCCATTTTGCTGAATGCGTTTGACGGCCAGCCGGGAATGGATTTGCCAAAGCAAAAGAGTTCCGGAAGAATATTTGAGCTTAGAAGCTATGAAAGCCCTACTGATCATTTGGCCGATACCAAACGAGCCATGTTTAATAATGATGAAATGGAAATATTTATGCGGCTTGGCTTTAACCCGGTTTTTTATGGTGAAGTCATTTCGGGTAGCCGGATGCCCAATCTGATGTATATGCCCATATTCAAAAGCGTGGACGATTGGAATGCACAATGGAAGGTTTTTGGAAATGATGCGAAGTGGAAGGAGATTTCCACAGATCCAAAATATGAAAATAAAGTTTCGGTTTCTCATATTGATAGTATCCTGATGCATTCTACACCATATTCTGATTATTGATTTTATAAAAGAATACAATGAGCGTGAAAATTTTTTCCGCAATAAAAATTTCAGCGATGGGTTGCTGTATGATGATTTCGTCAATGGGCTTCAGCCAACAGGCAGGCATTTTTGATGGACAGTCGGATGTGGGCAAAGTGATTCATAAAGGCAATACTATTTATAATGCAGATACTGAAACGTACGCGGTTTCCGGTTCCGGCTCTAACATTTGGTTTACTAACGATGAGTTTCATTTTGTATGGAAAAAAATGGAAGGCGATTTTATTTTATGCGCCCGCGGAAAATTACTGGGAAAAAGTGACCAAGCGCATCGAAAATTTGGCTGGATGGTGAGACAGGGACTTGACTCAAGCTCGGCGATGGTAGCAGCTACCATTCATGGTGATGGACTTACTTCACTTCAATACAGAAAAGAAGCGCATACTAATGTTGAGGAGAATAAGTTTGATGTTAAAGGCCCTGATGTAATTCAACTGGAACGAAAAGGTAACCAGTTCATTATGTCGGTGGCTCATTTTGGCGACACTTTTGTTTCCAAAGAAATTTCTGATATCAATTTTGATGGCGATGTATATGTTGGTTTGTTTGTATGTGCTCATAATAAAAACGCTGTTGAAAAAGCTGAATTTGAAAATGTACGAATTGTAGTTCCGGCCGGAAAAGATTTGGTTCCCTATAAAAAATATTTAGGCAGCCATATTGAAACAATGGATGTGATAACCGGTAAAAGAAAAATTCTATATTCACAAAATGCTTCATTGCAAGCGCCTAACTGGACAAAAGATGGCAAAAATCTTCTTTATAATTCCAATGGATCGCTTTTTCTTTTCGACTTAAACACTCATAAACCAAAATTATTTCCAACCGGAAAAGTAAAAGACATCAACAATGATCATGTTATTTCTTTTGATGGAAAAATGCTTGGCATCAGTGCACGCAGCCCGGATGGAAAAATAGGTTCAACAGTTTTTACAGTGCCTATGACAGGCGGCGAACCGAAGCTGATTACCCCACTTTTAGGATTCTCGTATTTGCACGGATGGTCGCCTGATGGCAAGTGGCTAACGTATACGGCTAAACGAAATAATGATCCAACACCTGCAGGGTTTGATATTTATAAAATTCCTTCTAAAGGAGGAAAAGAAATTCAGCTTACGAATGTAAAAGGCCTTGATGATGGACCGGAATACAGCCCGGATGGAAAATATATTTATTTTAATTCGGTGAGAAGCGGCCTGATGCAATTGTGGCGCATGAAGCCGGATGGCAGCGATCCCGAACAATTAACCAATGATGATTTTAATAACTGGTTTGCACATATTTCTCCGGATGGTAAATGGATTGTTTGCATTACGTTTTTAAAAGATGAGGTAAGGCCGGACGATCATCCATTTTATAAACATGTGTATATAAGGATGATGCCAACCTCTGGCGGCCCATTAAAAGTGATTGCGTATTTGTATGGAGGCCAGGGAACGATAAATACCCCATCATGGTCGCCAGATAGTAAAAAGATTGCTTTTGTGAGCAATACAGATATGTCGGAATAAATATGCTAATGTGCTAATTGCTGATGTGCTAATCTGCCAATGAACGCTGAATTATCGTCTATAACAATATAACAATACAACATGCGCTAAGAGGCTAATCTGCTAATAGAAGACTGAAAGATTTTGCATCTAAAATGATTTCCCTGTATAATTAGACGGATTAATTGCTTTTAATTCTTTCTTTAGTGCAGCAGAGATTTTTAGCGAGTCAATAAAAGAATGAATGGCGTGTTTATCAATAGAAGTTTTTCCCCTTGTCAGCTCTTTCAAAGCTTCATAAGGTTTCGGATAATTTTCTCTTCTTAAAATTGTCTGAATCGCCTCTGCAACCACAGCCCAGTTATTATCAAGGTCTGCATGCAATTTCTCTTCATTCAAAATCAATTTAGAAATTCCTTTTTCAAGAGAAAGAATTGCGAGAAGTGTATGAGCAATTGGAACTCCGATATTTCTGATAACGGTGGAATCTGTAAGATCCCTTTGCAAACGTGAGACAGGTAATTTGGCTGAAAGATGCTCCAGCAAAGCATTTGCGATTCCTAAATTTCCTTCTGCATTTTCAAAATCAATCGGATTTACTTTATGCGGCATCGCGCTGCTGCCTATTTCTCCCGCTTTTGTTTTTTGTTTAAAATAATCCATGCTGATGTAAGTCCACACATCGCGACATAGATCAATTAATATGGTATTGATTCTTTTTATTGCATCAAAATGTGCAGCCAGTAAATCGTAATGTTCAATTTGTGTAGTGTATTGTTGTCTTTGCAATCCTAATTTTTCTTCCAGAAACTGATTGGCAAAATCAATCCAGTTTGTTTTCGGAAAGGCTACATGATGCGCGTTGAAATTTCCTGTTGCGCCGCCAAATTTTCCAGTGAATGGAATGTAGCTAAACTGCTGAACCTGGTTTTCAATTCTTTCTACAAAAACCATTATTTCTTTTCCAAGTATCGTGGGAGAAGCAGGCTGGCCGTGTGTTCTGGCGAGCATGGACACATCTTTCCAATCATTAGCCAAATCCTGAAGTGTATGTTGAAGGTTAATAACAGCCGGCAAATATTCATGTTCAATCGCGTCTTTCCACATCATCGGAATCGCTGTATTATTGATGTCCTGGGAGGTCAATCCGAAATGAATCCATTCCTGCAAATCCTCACCTCCAAAGGATTGCAGCTTTTCTTTCAAAAAATATTCAACCGCTTTTACATCATGATTCGTAACCTTTTCTGTCGCTTTTATTTTCTCTGCATCAGCAATTGAGAATTCTTTTTCAACATCCAGTAATTGGTTTTTTACTTTCGGAGACACTTTAAAAAATCTTTTTTGAGAAAGAAAAAGAAAATATTCCACTTCCACTTTTACGCGATATTTTATCAAAGCAAATTCTGAAAAATATTCGTCAAGATGTTGAAGCTGGTTGCGATAACGTCCGTCAATCGGGGAAATGGAAGTGAGTGGTTGAAGTTGCATGAAGATTAAATTGTTGTATTGTTATAGTGTTCCTTGTTCGATGCGAACAGTAAACGAGTAAATAAACCGCTTTTTCATTTTGCTTTAGCCTTTGGCTTTTCGCCTTGAGCAATCAGCATCCTGAATTAAATTTGCCGCAAAATTAAAGTAAACGATGAATAAAAAAATTTACGCTGTAACCGGTGGAATTCTATCTCAATAAAGTAACCGTTCCCTTCTTATTAATATTTCCACAAACTGTTTTTGCCTTGATAATATAAACATATACATCAGCGTCTTGCGGTTCACCCTTAAAAGTTCCATTCCAACAGTTCGCAGAATTATCCGTAAAGAAAATCCTTTGACCGAAACGGTTATAAATACTAAAATCCAGTTGATCTACGTGCCCCCAATATCTTACGCCGAAACAATCATTAAGGTCGTCGCCATTTGGCGTAAAAGAGTTCGGTAAACCGAAAAACCGGTTTTCATTCAAATCGACTCTTATTGAAACCGTATCTGAATTGGTACATCCATTTACGTCTTTGCCGGTTGCTTTATAAGTTGTAGAGACCAATGGAGTTGCTACAGGATTAAAAATATTTGCATCACTTAATCCTGTTGCGGGAGTCCAGGTATAATTTTCTGCTCCATAAACAGTCAGACGAGCCGATGGAAGCGTACAGTTGATATCATTCGATTTAGTTATATGCACGTTGGGAGATGGAAGTACGATTAATTTCGTAAATAAAGTGGCCGATTCATGACAGGTGCTTTCTTTAATGCTGACCGAATAAGTAATCGAACTATCTGCTGTAGCCACCGGGCTGCTGACATTAGGATTATCAAGAAATAAAGCGGGTGTCCAGGTGTAGCTATCGCCACCGGAAGCCATTAATTGTTGAGATTGTTTTGCGCAAACAGAATTATCAGGCGATACAGAAAAAACCGTAGACGGGCGAACCGATATCTTTATTGAATCGTGGTAAATACATGAACTGATATCTGTAATGTCTATGTGGTAAAGAGTTGTTTCAGATGGAGAGGCAACGACATTAGTACCGGTTGAATTATCCAGTGAGGACGACGGAAACCACTTATAAGAAGTTCCACCGTTGACAAATAATCGCACAGAAGCGTTTTTACAGATTGCGCTATCTTTTGATTTGGCAATAGCGGGTATGGGTATTACACTTACTTTGATTGAAGCAATGTCTGAGCAGCCTTCAGCATTTGTAACCTTTACCTGGTAAGTTGTAGTTGCATCGGGCATTGCAAGAGGATTGTCCATGTGGTAGTCATTAAGCGTGGCGGCGGGCGTCCAGGTATAAGAGGAGCCTCCATTTGCTGAAAGTGATGCCTGGGAATTGTAGCATATCGTTGTATCCTTTGATGTTGTAATTATCGGAAGGCTTTTGACAACTACATTAATAGAATCTTTTTTAGAACAGCCTGCACTGCTGGTTACAGTCACATAATATTTTGTAGCGATTAGTGGCGATGCCATGGGTTTGGAAATTGTTGGATCATCTAATCCTGTTGCCGGGTACCATTGATATATTGCTCCGCCATTAGCCCACAGTTGAGTTGCTGAATGGATACAAACGCTGGTATCTTTGGATTTTGAAACAGTTGGTAAATTATTTATTACAATATTTACCGAATCTGTTTTTAAACACATATTTGCGGCAGTCGTCGTTACATAATATTTAGTGGTAGTTGGGGGAGTAGCAAGCGGACTTGAGATATTTGGATTATCTAATCCTATTGAAGGATACCAGTGGTACGATGTTCCGCCTTTTGCTATAAGTTTGACGGTTGAGTTTATACAAATACTGGTATCATTAGAGACAGAAATGGGCGGCAATCTTTTTACAATAATATTTACTGAATCCTTTTGGGAACAACCGGCTGCGTTTTTTACAGTTACATAATATTTTGTAGAAACGGATGCAGTAACGGAAGGCGTTTGACTATTTGGATTTTGCATGCCGGCCGAAGGAGTCCAGGAATAAGAAGACCCGCCGGTTGCCCATAATTTCACAGTTGAATTTTCACAAACGGTAGTGTCGTTAGAAGCGGAGATATTTGGAAAACTATTAACAGTGATATTGATTGAATCGGTTTTGGAGCAACCATCAGCATTGCTTACTGTTACAAAATATTTGGTAGAGGTTAAAGAGGTAGCAACAGGGTTTGCAATTTTAGGATCAGATAATCCGGCTGCAGGTGTCCATGAATAATCAGAGCCACCGGAAGCAAATAATTGAACCGGTGAGCTTCCGCATAGGCTGGTGTCATTGCTTTTGGAGATTGTAATGTTGCAAGGTTTAACTTCACATGAATTGTCAATGGGATTGCAGTTTGGATTGGTTTGTTGAATTGAAGCGCTTCCATTTAATGTACCATTGAAGCTTGCATTTCCTTGCTTATTTATAAGGTTATCAAAAGTATAATAAGCCAATAATCCCGGTTGTGTAGTGGGATTTGGTAATGAGGAATTCATGTAAGCCTGAATTTGGGCCTGCGTTCTGGCCACCTTCCAGATTCTTACTTCGTTGATGTAGCCGATAAAGTTTTCATTTCCATCAAGTTCCGGTGAAAAATAACCAATACTCGTTTCCCATGAGTTTTGCACAAGATTTCCTGATGCAGGAGTTTGACTCATTAAGCATCCATCCCTATAAAATTTCAAAGTGCTTCCATCATAAACCATTGCAACATGATGGGTTTTATTTAATTCGATATCAGCAATATCAGGGGTCTTATAATACCCATTTGAGGTGGTTATCTCTGCGGTATTCGGACGCAATAAGTAATTTACATCAGTTGGATCCCGATGTTTTGAAACAATATCTCCAGCCCAAAGCTGAGACGGAGAATAAGGAGTTGTTCTGTTTACAATAGCCTCCACCGTAACCTTGTTTCCTGTAATATTTAATTGGCCTATTCTAACACTTGATGGAGCAGAAGGTGTTTTTAGAAACTTAGAACATCCTGTGGGTTGGTTTAAACGTCGAATTTCAATAGAATTACAACTTGGATTTGTTTTATTAATAGAAGCATTTCCTCCCAAAGTACCATTAAATGCCGGGTTTCCTTGCTTATTCACCAAATTGTCAAAAATATAATAAGCAAGTAAACCAACCTGCCTTGTAGGGTTTGGTAAAGAACTATTTATGTAAGAGCGTATTTCGGTTTCAGTTCTGGCAATATTCCATATTCTTACTTCGTTAATGTAACCAATAAAATTAGAGTTCCAGGTTTGACTTTGATAATATCCAATTCTCGTATTCCAATCGTTTTGAAATAAATTTCCGGATGCAGTAACCTGGCTCATTAGACATCCGTTCCTATAAAATTTCAACGTACTTCCATCATATACCATCGCGACATGATAAGTCTTATTTAATTCTATTGGTTCTATATCGGGGATAACAAAATATCCATTCGTAGTTGTAATAGCGGCATGGTTAGGTCTTAAAAGATAATTTACATCATCAGGATTATCATGTTTAGAAACTATATCTCCTTCATTATTATTTCCGGTACCGACATCGTATGGCGATGTTCTGTTAATTACAGCCTCTACCGTAATTTTGTTCCCTGTTACATTTAACTTTCCAATATCGACATAAGATGGCCTTGAAGGAGTATAAAGCCATTTATTGCAGTCAATTTGAGCAGATATTGTTTTTGAAAAAAGTAGAAAAAGAAAAAACAAATTTTTTTTCATTAAGTATTAGAAGTTAGCTACGGTCTCAATTTTTAAACAAAATAGTTTGTTTTTTTATAAATTACAAAATCATGTTTAAATTTTATATAATCTTATAATCCATTCGTGCAAATCCAAATTAATCGATGTGAATTCATAAGTGCTCGATCCTGGCGATAGGGCCCATCCATCCGGGAAATAGTAGTGAGAGAACGAAGTTGCCTGAATTATATTGTTGATTGCTTTATCGTGTACTGGTATCGATGGTTTTTTCAGTAAACAAACAAATAGCCTGAATTCCTTTTTCGGTTATTGATTCACATTGCCCGTTCACCATTCACCCTTAAATTTGCGGCAAATTAAAGTAAACAGTGCAGAAAAAAGTAAGGGTTGGAGCGGTAAGTTATTTGAACACGAAACCTTTGGTATATGGATTTGAAAACGGGTTGATGATAGATAAGGTTGACCTGATAATTGATTATCCATCCAGAATTGCAACGATGTTATTGCAAGATGAAATTGATGTTGGACTGGTTCCGGTGGCTATTATACCCGAAATGAAAGAACATTATATCATTTCTGATTATTGTATTGGAAGCGTTGGTCGAGTTGCAAGTGTATGCCTTTTCAGTGAAGTTCCTTTGTACGACATTAAAACAATTTTGTTGGACTATCAAAGTCGTACCTCAGTAGCGTTGTTGAAACTTCTAATAAAAGAGTATTGGAAACTCGATGTGATTTTCCAAAATACTGCAAATGGATATCAATCAGAAATATCAGGAAAAACTGCTGGACTCATAATAGGCGACCGGGCTTTGATGCAAAGACAAAAATCACGCTTCATTTTTGATCTGGGTGAAGAGTGGAAAAACTTTACAAAATTGCCTTTTGTGTTTGCGGCGTGGGTAAGTAATAAAAAACTGGATGCAGATTTCATAAAAGGATTTAATGAAGCCAATAAATCCGGATTGAATAATTTAGAAAAAGTAGTTGAAAAAAATCCATTCGAACCGTTCGATCTGCATACGTATTACACGCAGTGCATTAACTTTGAACTGGATGAAAATAAAAAGAATGGATTGGAATTGTTTTTGAAGAAGATTACGAAATAGAAGAAAACAAATTTTAAAATGTCGTTAGTAAATAAACTTTTAAGGAAAAATCTGATTGATCCGGACATCAAAAATTCGGTGATCACAGGCCGCGGAAATATTAAAGAAAATTTTCCTTCCGATTTTACAGAATCTGAAAAAGAAAGCCTTACCGCGGTTAAAGGTTTCACGATGACAAGCCATGAGCGACAGGTTGCATTATTAAGGGCAATGGATTATTTGGCTCAAAGCCAGATTGAAGGCGATATAGTTGAATGTGGCGTTTGGAAAGGCGGTAGTATGATGTTGATCGCAAGAAAACTTTTGCAACTGGAGGATACAAATAGAAAATTATTTCTTTTTGACACTTTTGAAGGAATGTCTGAACCAAATGAAAAAGATATTAGTGCGATCGATAATTCAACTGCTGAAGAATTGTTAGCGAAACAGAATAAGCTAGATGGCGATAATGTTTGGTGTTACTCTTCATTGGAAGAGGTGAAGGCAAACTTGAATAAAACAAATTTTCCTGTCGAAAGAATATTTTATTTTAAAGGAAAAGTAGAAGATACTTTGCCTGAACCTTCTATTGATAAAATTGCTTTGCTTCGCCTTGATACTGATTTTTATGAATCCACAAAACATGAACTCGAAACTCTTTATGATCTTGTAGTTCCTGGCGGAGTATTAATAATTGACGACTATGGTCATTGGGCAGGATCGAAAAAAGCAGTAGATGAATTTATTGAAAAAAGAAACCTGAAAATATTTTTAAACCGGATAGATTATACAGGCAGGCTTGCAATTAAAAATTAGAACATGGCAAACATATTTAAGACCCTATTTCCTGAAAAGATCGTTCCTCAAAGAGAATATAAATTAGATCCGAAGGAAACAGAGATAATCATAAAAAAAAACAGGGACACATTATCGCTTGTTGATAATTGGATTGACGAGGAGGCGTTTAAAACATCCTGGTTTAGTTATGGTGTTCCGGATTATATTAAAAAAGATATTGACAAACCAATCAACGACTCCGCCACCTACACAGATCTCATTGTTTATTTATCAAAAAAGCACTTTAAAAAAATCAATTACCTGGAAATCGGGGTATCAGTAGGAAAAAATTTTTTTCAGCTTTTAAATGCTCATTCTGATTCGACATTTTCAGGTTTCGATATTGAAGAATTAAACCCGGTTATTGAAAATCGTTTGATTTTTAAAGAAAAAGATGAATGGCAAACGCCGGCAAATTCTATTAAAAAGACTGCTTCCTCGCTCAAAAAATTTACCTATAATGGTATGGATGTAGATTATTTGTGTGCTGACGTATGGGACGAAAATAGCTGGGCAAGATTGAAAGATAATAAATTCAATATTATTTTTTCCGATGCATTACATACTCCTCAGGCAATTCTTTTTGAATTTGAAATGCTCGTAAAGTTTGATTTACTGGCTGACAAATTCATTATTATTTGGGACGACCTGGTTGGCAAAATGCAAAGCTCATTTTACAAAATCATCAGGAAATACGATCAGAAGTATGAGATCGAAAGTATTTATTTACTGGAAATTAATGGCTGGATAGGCCAACATGAAAAACCACATACCGTTGGTGTAATCTCAAATTTTTCCCTTTAGGTTATGAAAGTGGTTCTTACTAATCTGTCAAATAAGCTGTATGAGGAAAGCCGCATCAGGCTGAACAACTCTGCCATACAGCATGGAATTTCTGAAATAAATTCTTTCGATATCGATGATCTGAAAAAATATTCCTTTTATGAAGAAAATAGAAAAATATTAGACGCTGCAAAGGGAATCGGCTATTGGCTTTGGAAACCATTTATCATTTTGGAAACCATGAAAAATGTTTCAGACGGAGACATCATTGTATATTCTGATTGTGGCATTGAAATAATAGAAAAAATTGACCCTTTAATAAGCATTTGCAGAGAAAAACAACCTGTATTATTATTTGCAAATGGGAATCTTAAAAATAAATTCTGGACGAAAAGAGATTGTTTTGTATTGATGAATTGTGATTCAAAGAAATATTGGAATGGCTTACAAGCGGATGCAGCTTTTTCACTGTTCAGAAAATCGAGTGAAAGTATACAATTCTTAAATGAATGGCTAACTTACAGTTGTGATGAGCGGATATTAACGAGTCAGCCAAATGTTTGTGGCAAGAAGAATTTTTTCGGGTTTAAAGAACATCGGTGGGATCAATCGGTTTTGTCATTGCTCGCGATAAAATATCAACTTGAATTGTTTCGGGTTCCCACTCAATTCGGGAACCATTATAAATCGCCCGAATACAGGATTGAAGGTGAATTTAATTGTATAAACCAGGTAGTTCAAAAACAGGTAAATTTTTATTCACCAAGTCCGTATACAAATTCACCCTATTTTCAATTATTAAATCATCACCGCACAAAGAAAGATGCAAATACGGTAGCAGAAAATAAATTGCCTGTCATCAAAAAGATAATCAAATCCGGAAAAAGAAGGTGGGGCAAAACTATTCGCTTTATAAACAGGATATAATATGAATTCCCTGCCAAAAATATCCATCATCATTGTGGTTCATAATGCGGCTAAAACGTTGAAATCAGCTATAAACAGCATATTTGAGCAATCATATAAAAACGTAGAGGTGGTGGTAATAGATGGAGGATCCACAGATGGTACTCTTGAAATTTTAAAAAACAATAAAGCTGAAAATCTGATATGGATCAGCGAACCGGATAAAGGCATTTATGATGCAATGAATAAAGGCATTAGAATTTGTTCGGGAGAATGGCTTTATTTTTTGGGAGCTGATGACCAATTGTATGACAAAAACGTACTTGAAAATATTTTTCAAAATTCAAATTTAAGCGGTGTTGAATTTTTATATGGAAATGTAAAAAGAAGTAATAATGAAGAATTTTACGACGGTAAATTTGATTACGAAAAACTTTTAAAAAAAAACATTTCGCATCAGGCAATTTTTTATAACAAAAATATTTTTGAAGATAACGGTAATTATAATACCAGATACAAGACACACGCCGATTGGGATATGAATCTTCGATGTTTTGAAAATCAAACGGTGCGTATAAAATACGTTGAACAAGTCATTGCCCGATTTGCTGTCGGCGGTGCCAGTAGAAACTATGACATACCTTTTCTCCGCGAATCTTTAATGCCGAGGAAAATTGATTTTCTAAAAGCGAATAAACGTACGTTGGATAATTTAAAAAGCTATGATGAATGGTGGCGCTTCATAAGAAATTCCGGGTTGAGAAATGAAAATGATTTTTACGATTCAGGATATAACGGGCATATACCAGCGGTAATATTATCTATGGTTCAATGGCAAAATAAATTACCGGAATTTCTTCTGAGAAATGGACTGTTTTCAAAATTATTTATGGCCTTGAATTATTTATTTTGTTATCGAAAAATCAGGAGTTGATTCAACTATCTATCATTATTGTGAATTATAAGAGCCCGCGGTTAGTATGTAACTGTGTGCAATCGATTTATGCCCAAAATTCGGGAATCAATTTTGAAATCATTGTTGTTGATAATCATTCTCAAGATGGCAGCGAACAAATAATCAAATCATCATATCCGGAAATTAACTGGATTGAAATGGGCTATAATTCAGGCTTTGCACGTGCAAACAATAAAGGCATCAAAGAGTCGAAAGGTAAGGTGGTTTTACTGTTAAATTCCGATACTATAATTGAGGATAATGCAATTGAAAAGTGTTTCAATTTTTTCTATCCTTCCTCGTATGTTGCATGTGGAGTGCAATTATTGAATTCGGATGGATCGCCGCAAATCTCAGGAAACTATGCAATGAAAGGAGGCCTCAACTATTTACTACCTCTACCTTTTCTTGGAAATCTTTTAAAATCAGTTGCAAACATTTTTGGTGTTAAAAAGCCTAATATTCCGGATGCTTCCGGTGTTGTTGAGGTGGATTGGATTAACGGCGCTTTCTTAATGGTAAAGAAAAATGCCATTGAAAAAGCCGGCTTACTTGATGAAGATTTTTTTCTTTATGCTGAAGAGGCAGAGTGGTGTAGCCGTTTGAAAAGGATTGGTAAACTTTGTATCTATGGCGATTTAAATGTAATTCATCTACAAGGAGAAACGTCTAACGAAACTTTTAATTCTTCCGGCAAAGGCTATATGAACTTATTTGACCGCAAAGGCCGCCAAATCATGATTTCTAACCTGGTTAGAATCAGGAAAGAATTTGGTGCGATATGGTTTATTATCATCTTAGCTTTTTACTTTTTAGAAATTCCTGTTTTTTTTATTGGAGTGCTTATTTCCAAAATATTTTTTTTAAGAAATTATTCTTTTCAGCAGGCTAAGAAATATGCTGAAAACGTATTTTACCTGCTTAGACTTTGTCCCACAATACTCAAAGGAAAGCCGCATTTTTATAAGGTTTTATAAGAGCAAAGTTGCCAACTTTTAGTTGACAACTTTTAAAAAGGGCAAAGCGCTAACCTTTTGATTCGAACCTATAACAAATGCGGATCAGGTTCCTTCTTTTTTCTTATGTAAAAAACAATGGTACCGATGATAAGAAGTGCCACCAGGATATTGGCGATAATGCTGATGGTTCTTCCCGTGGTGAATGTATTCGGCTCAAACCTGAATTGGATTTCATGGTTGCCTGCCGGAATCGGCAGGCCCCTTAAGATGTAATCCGTTTTTACATAGTTTGATTTTACCCCATCAATATATACGTTCCATCCTTCTGCATAATATACTTCACTGAAAACTGCAAATGAAGGGAATGCCGATGAAAACCGGTAGTTTATCGTATCGTTACGGTTTTCTACCAGTTTTATATACGCTATAGAATCATATTGCGGGGCCGTGGTGATAAGGCTTTTATATTTATTTTCGACAACCGCAGTATCTCTCAAATCGGTATTATCCAGCGCAGCCATTTCCTGGTCGGCATTATCAACGTATTTTATTCCTTTTACCAGCCAGCAATTTCCAAAAGCGCCCGGGTTTAATTGCGCAACGGGCTTGCCGGTTTGCGGATCGTTTACAATAAAATATTTTGTGTTAAGCATGTTGAAAACACGCATGTTGCCTTTGCTCAGTTGGTTTGTTATAATATCATTGTACAACCCTAATTTGGCAGGATTGTATCCGCCTACTAAATTGAGATGATACGCTGCTGTGGCGTCGTTGAATGGATCAACCGTTTCATCAAAAACCCGGAAATTCGCGTGGTCAGGATCTTTGAGGATTTGCGCCACCGCGGGAGAAGGAACGAATGCAGATTCAAAATCTTCGGGCTCAACATAATTATTAGAGTTTAAATATCTCAATGCCACGCCCAATAAATCGTACGCTGTTAATATTATCAACGCGCCAACGAGAATTTTGGATGATAGTTTCTTTTTCAGAAATAATCCCATCAAAACAAGAGCAAGTCCAATTAATACGAACGATCGCACAAGGTCTTTTCCCATCAAACTTTTCCTGTCAGATTGTAAAGCGTTTATAATGCTGCGGCTCGTTTGCTCTGCCTGCTGTTCCAGTTGCGGCGGTGCCTGCTTTCCCGGAGGCACTTGCATCATGCTTTGCTTAAAGTTTTCCCTGATGGCTTTGTCGTTAGGGCCGGAAAAAGAAGCGGTCATATAAAAAATCGCAAGAATCGCTAGAATGATTCCGGTAATTATTGTGGTGGTTTTTAATTTTTTCCATGCTTCCGGCACGTCAACATCTGCTGATATAAATTTTGAAAGCGCCAGAACTCCCATCAGCGGAAAACATAATTGAGGTATTACCAATGCCATGGTAGGCGCACGAAACTTGCTGTAGAAAGGCAGATAATCAAAAAGAAAATAATTGAAACTTTGAAAATTTGTGCCCCAGGCAAGCAGTATCCCAAGCGCGCTCGCGATCAGCAGCCACCATTTGTACCAGCTTTTAAGATAAACAACGCCAAAAATAAATAGCAGGCATACTATCGCTCCCAAATACACCGGGCCTGAAGTGACAGGCTGCTCTCCCCAGTAAGAATAATGATTTTCCATCTGCAGCGCCTGGTCTTCACCTACGCCCAGTTGAGAAAACAACGCGACAAATTTTGAATCAGTATTATATTCGTTTCCCCCGTTGCTGCCTCCATATAATCCGGGCACGATAAAAGTGAAAGTTTCATTAAGCCCAAGGCTGTACCGGAACGCATAATCCTTGTCGAGGCCGCCTTTTGTTTTATTGCCCTGAATATCCTGCGTCAACTCTGATTTGCCCCCACGCATAGATTCCTTTGCATATTGGTAAGTGGGCAACATTGAAACTGCGCAACAGGCAAGGCCGACTATTCCTGCTAAAAGGCCCAGTGCCGACGCTTTTACTGCTTCTAATAATTGCTTCTCCTGGTAGCTTCTCACCAAAAAAGCAACCGTCATAATAAAAGCGATGATAAGTGTGTAATACACAATCTGCACATGATTATGCGCAATCATCAATGAAGAAATGAGCGCCGTTATGGCAAAACCGGCTAAATATTTTTTCTTGAAAATTAAAAGCAGCCCTCCCAATACTGCGGGTGCATAGGCGATAGAAATCATTTGTGTATTGTGGCCCACGGCAATAATAATGGGATCAAAGGTGGAGTAGGCGTAGGCAAGTGCGCCAAGAATACTCACCCATGGATTTGCACCGGCAACAATACAGAAAAAATAAAAACAAATACAGGCCAGGAAGAAAAAGCTAACCGGAATGGGCATTCCTAACGTTAATACATCAGCAAGGTAGGCTACGCTTATTTTTGTTCGCGGATCGAAAGCAATCTGGTAGGCGGGCATGCCACTGAACATGCTGTTAGTCCATAAAGGAAAATAGCCATGCTTCTCTTTAAAATCAAAAGATTGCTGCGCCATCGCGTGCCATTGTTGTGTATCGGATTGCTGAGGCACTTTTCCCTGCAAAGCCGGTTTACAATAAACAACAGCAACTATCAAAAAAATTACAACTGCTATAATGTGTGGAATTAATTTCTGCAAGCGTGGATTCTTCATGAAAAAATTTTTCTTTAGGAAGCAAAGTAAATGATTTTAGGTGAATGGTGAGTAGTGAATCGTGAGTGGCGAAGGAGTATATACGAAATGTAGCAAACGAATAAATAAAGCACATTCTTAATTTGTCATCTTGTATTTCGGTTTTCACATTTTCTCATTAGCTAATTGGCCCATTATCGAATTAGGCAATTAACCCTTACCTTAGTTTTTTTTACAAAACTTATGGCCTTAAGCAGAATATGGGCAGCTTTTATTATCGTTGCTTTCCTCGCAGCTACTTTTGAATGCATTTTTATAGAAGGAGATGCTAATATTTACAGCCAGATGGTGGTGGGCAAATCCGCGGATACATCCAACACGCAGAAAATTGATACCACCCAATTAGCGCCGGTAATATTAAGCACTTTACAAAATGGCAAATCTTATACCGACGGTACTACCAAATACGGTAAAAATGCCGATGGTGAGTATATCAAATACAAGCAGCAAAATGCCGATGGAATCATATCGACTGCAAAAACTGCGGTAGATATCTCGCTGAATCTTATCGGCATCATGGCGCTGTTTATGGGCTTTATGAGTATTGCCGAAAAAGCGGGCGGCATCAGACTTTTGTCAAAAATTGTGGGCCCTTTTTTCTCAAAATTATTTCCGGAAATACCCAGGAACCATCCGGCAATGGGACACATGGTAATGAATTTTTCTGCTAATCTTTTAGGCCTCGATAATGCGGCCACTCCATTTGGGTTGAAAGCTATGGAAAGCCTCCAGGAATTGAATCCGAAAAAAGATACGGCCTCCAATTCGCAAATAATGTTTTTATGCCTGCACGCAGCCGGCCTGACCCTGATTCCTGTTAGTATCATTGCCATCAGGGCATCATTGAATGCTTCAGACCCTACTTCAATTTTTATTCCGTGCATGATCACCACATTTGTGGCTACCATCACGGCCATGCTTATCGTTTCTTTTAAACAAAAGATAAATGTTTTCCAGCCTGTAATTCTGCTCTGGGTGTTGGGGATTTCTGCGGTGATTTCTATTATGGTTATTTATCTAAAAACGCTTGACTATACGGGCGTCCAGACCTTTTCAGGAATCTTAAGCAATGGCATTATCCTCGTTCTGTTTTTTGTAATCATATTAGGGGCGCTGTATAAAAAGATAGATATTTTTGATGCCTTTGTTGAAGGCGCAAAAGGCGGATTTGATATTGCGGTAAAAATCATTCCTTACCTCGTGGGCATGTTGGTGGCTATCAGCATGCTACGTACCAGCGGTGCCTTTGAAGTAGTTATTGATGGCATGAGAAGTTTATTTGCCGCCTTAGGTGCTGATACGCGGTTTGTTGCCGGCCTACCTACAGCGCTGATACGGCCATTGAGCGGAAGTGCTGCCCGCGGTATGATGATTGACACGATGACTACTTATGGCTCTGATTCATTTGCAGGAAGTCTGTCTTCAGTTTTACAGGGCACTTCTGATACCACGTTTTATGTAATTGCTGTTTATTTTGGTGCAGTTTCTATAAAAAATACAAGATATTCCATTGGCGCTATGCTGCTTGCCGACCTTGTAGGTATTATCACTGCTATTTTATTGGCATATTTGTTTTTTGGAAGCGCTCATTAAATTGGGAACAAAATAAAAAATCGTGATATTTCCGGCTTTGCTGTAAAATTATTTATTTCAGTAATGAAGCCAATCGATCAGCCGGCTTGTGAAGCCATATTCATTGTCGAACCAGGCCGCTACTCTTGCATGGTTTCCGATAACTGCGGTTTGTGTGCCATCTATAATGCACGAATGGCTGTTGCCCTTGATATCGAGCGAAACCAATGGGTCGTCCGTAAAATCTAAAACCGTTTTGTGACTACCTTGGGCAGCGACCTTAAAGAGGTTATTTATTTCATCTGCTGATGAGGAAGTCTTTAGCTGCAACGTAAATAAAGCCATCGCTCCGTTTGCCACCGGCACCCTTGTTGAGAAAACGTTGATTTTATTTTTCAAATCCGGAAACAGGCGGTTCAGAGATTTGTCAAGGTCAATAGCAACAGGAATGATAGATTCAGCGGCTGCCCGCCCACGCCTGTATTGCGGATTAGGACTATCCACCAGTGCCTGGCGGGAAGTGAAAGAATGAATAATATTAAGATGAGCAGATTGTATGCCAATAGAATTGAGTAATGAAAGAACATGCACAGAACAATTAGTCATGCAACCGCCGGGAGACAAAATATCCACCTTTCCTTCCAAAGAATTTTCGTTGAACCCAAATACATGCAAGGGAATATCTTCAGCTCCGGTAGTGGATAACAATACCTTTTTTGCGCCTGCTTGTAAATGTTTTTCCGCCGCTCCTTTTTTAATGAATTGCCCGCTACACTCCAATACGACATCCACATTTAAAGCTTTCCATGGTAAAGTCAGCGGGTCGTTAAGCTGGTAGGCAGGGATATTGATGTTATTAACTTTGAGCCCATTTTCGGTTGAACTTATATGGTGAAAATCAGTGCCGTAGATGGAATCATATTTTAAAAGATAAGCCAGATTTTTTACAGGCATGATGTCATTTACAGCAACTATTTCAAATTGAGGGATGTCGGTTAATCTTTTAAAAAGCAATCTGCCTATTCGCCCCATTCCATTTATCGCAATTCTCATTGGAAAAAATTTTCTAAATGCAAATATCCGCAAGAAACGCTTATTTAACCTTTTAAAACGTAATAAAAAAGGCATGGGTTACCATGCCTTTACATAATGAGATATGTTGTGGTTACATTCCGGCCAAAAAAGCAAGTGCAACCATTACTGCGATAAAACCGAGCACAATCCCGATTGCGACGAATGTGTCGTGCATTTCAACTGAGTCAATTTTTTTCATAATTTTCAATTTAATGTTAAAAAATTTAATTCTTGGTCAGAAAGGAAAATTAGAAAAGAACCTAACTTAAATCAGTTTTTCAAGGGGCGGGATACGTACCAAAGATAAAATAAAATTTTATCTAATACAAGTTAAATTTAGCAGCCGAATAGATTAATAAATTGTTTCGAATTTTATAACAAAAGATTTGTACAAGTGAGCAGTTTTTCCGGAGGTTTTTAGCCAACCTGTTCTTCCAGCCACATCATCTTTTCAAATATCTTTTCATATTCTGCATTGCGCATGGTGAGCTCCTTCAGTTTTTCATTATATTTTTTTTCTGCCCCGATAAATTTTTCTTTGTCTGAATAGATTTCAGGCAGCGCGAGGTTGGCTTCCAGCTTTCTTTTTTCTTCGTAAAGTTTTGCAATCAACTCTTCCAACTGTTCGAACTGCCGCTTCACTTTTTGAAATTCTTTTTGCTGTTCCCGGCTTTCCAAAGATGAATTTGTATTTTTCTTTTCCGTCACTGCGGTTTTTTTCTCGGGCTCTTTTTTCTCCGGCTCATTTTTTTCTGCAGCCTTTCTTTCCTGCTTCCAGCGCTCCCATTCATCATAAGTGCCCACAAATTCCTTTATTTTATAATTCTCAATTTCCCAGATTTTATTGGCAGTTTTATTTACGAAATATCTGTCGTGGCTTACGAGTATATAACTTCCTTCATATTTATTCAATGCTTCTATGAGCAAATCCACTGAATGCATATCCAGGTGATTCGTAGGCTCATCCAGCAAAAGAAAATTTGCTTTACTTACAATTGTTTTCGCAAGCGCCACCCGGGCTTTTTCGCCGCCGCTCAACACTTTTATTTTCTTTTCCACATCATCGCCGCTAAACAAAAAGCACCCTAACAGCGTTCTTAGTTCTAGCTCCGTTTTGCCACTGCCGGAGTAATTCATTTCTTCCAAAACTGTATGTTCCAGGTTTAATGCTTCCAACTGGTGTTGCGCGTAAAAGGAATCTTTTACATTGTGGCCTTCAATTCTTTCCCCTTCAAATGGTTCCACTCCGGCAACCATCCTGAGCAATGTTGATTTTCCTTTTCCGTTGGCGCCAATCAAGGCTATTTTGTCGCCCCTGTTAATTTCAGCGCCGGTATCTTCTACAATTTTTACATTGCCAAAACTTTTTGTTGCATGTTTTAAAGTGCACAAAATTCTTCCAGGCTGATGGCCAATCGTAAAGTTGATGCGCATATTGGGGCGTTCCAGGTCAGTATTTTCGATGCGCTCGATTTTATCGAGGCGCTTCATAATACTTTGGGCCTGGGCCGCTTTTGAAGCTTTGGCTTTGAATCTTTCTACAAACTTTTCCTGCTGCCTGATGTAATCCTGCTGATTTTCGTAGGCTCTTTTCTGAAGTTCAATTCTAAGCTCTTTTTCCTGGAGGTAGTAAGAATAATCTCCGGCATAGAAATGCAATTCCTGCTGGTATAGCTCCACTATTTTGGTAACCATTCTGTCAAGAAAATAGCGGTCGTGGGATACAATCACCACTGAACCTTTATAATGCTGAAGGTATTTCTCAAGCCATTCAATAGAGGGAAGGTCGAGGTGGTTGGTAGGTTCATCCAGCAGCAACACATCCGGATTCATTAAAATCATTTTCGCAAGCAAAACACGCATGCGCCAGCCTCCGCTGAATTCTTTATAAGGCCGCTGCAAATCAGCATTTGCAAAGACAAGTCCCTGCAATATTTCTTCGGTTTTGTGATGAATGTCGTATCCGCCCAATATTTCAAGTTCGTGCAGTTTATCGCCGTATACAATGGCCAAAGATTCATCCGATGTTTTTTCCAATTCAATTCCAATCTGCTCAATTTCTTTTTCCAGTTGCTGCACTTTTTCAAATGCGCTTAAGGCTACCTCGAAAATTGAATCTTCTGTATCAAAACTCAACAAATCCTGGTGAAGAAATCCGATAGTGGTTTCTTTGCCCTTTTCTACAGTGCCTGCAGAAGGGAGATATTGGTTGGTGAGCACTTTTAATATGGTGGATTTTCCAGTACCGTTATAACCAATCAAACCGATTCTTTCGTTGGGTTGTATATGCCAGGTTGCATCTTTAACAATCACCCTGGCCCCAAATTCGAAGGTGACATTTTGTAAGCCTAATAACATAATAAGAAATAATAAATCTAACTATAATCAGATTTTTTTTAAGCGTGCAAAATTACGTTATTAAAGGCATTTCTCCTTTACCTCTATTGAGAAGATAGCAGGATTCATACTTTAAAGCCAATATCTAACAGGCCCTAAATTGCTTTTCTGATTATGTGCTTTATGAATCGAAAAGAATGTGGGTTCATTTATTTGCCCACTTTTTTAACGCACCACCCGAAAGAATAATGGCTGAACTATCCGCAATATTTAATTGCAACGATTGAATTTGAGCATGCCCTACATCCAGTATGGAATTGCCGGATAGGTTAGCTTTGACCGATTGAATCTTCATTGCTTCATCGCTCTTTATATCGTCAGGACCTTGGCCGGACGGTGGTTTATTATCACCAAAACTAATTTGAAAACCCTTATTTATAACTGTGTCATTTCCTTTTTTTGATTTGTAATCGGGAGACATTTCAAATTCAACTGCAGCAGAATCTTTCTGAACAACATCGATCGAATCCATCAAAGGAATCATGCTTTCTACTTCAAATCTAGATTTGCCCGACATATTTACCGCTATGCTTCTTTGTTTCAATTTAAACATTCCGAAATTAGTGTTAAACCCATTTACAAAAAGAAGTTCAGGAGAAAAAATACGGACCATGGTGTTATGCTTCAGCCACTCTTTTTCATTTGGATTATCGGGGACATAAACAAATTTGATGAACAGTGTATCATTCTTTATGGATGAGTGAAGCAGTTGTGGATGATTTCTTTCCCAGTCGTTTAAAATACGCACAGAATATTTTTTACTTTGTTCAAACGCTATGTTGGTGATATTACCACCATCTATTTTTACATAACGAAACGGTTGCATGAGAACACTTGTATAGTTCCAGTATAAATCACTTTTATCTATTTTATTGTATTCTTTTTTTAAAACAATATTCGACATTAAAAGGCCTGAAACCAGTATTATCAGCATGGCCAGCAATATTCGTGAACTTAATTTCATATCACTTATTTTTAAAATTATCTTTTATAAACTGATCGTATAGTGTCTTGATTTCCCTGAAATCAATATTTAATAAATACACATTGCGCAAAAAAACAGGCAGTTCATTTTCCATAAATTGTTCTCTCCTGAAATCAAGAATTTTTTCCATTGCATTATCGTCTATAAAATATCCGACTCCTCTTTTGTTGACGATAATGTCACGCTGTTGCAAAAAATCATATGCTCTCTGAACCGTATTGGGATTAACCTGCATATTCACTGCCATGTCTCTTATACTGATAAGCTTATCACCAAGCTTCCATTTTTCTAGTAAAATTTGCTCGCAAACGTATTGTGCAATCTGTATGTAAATAGCAGGTGTCTCTTTAAACTCCATTCAATTATTTTAAAATTCTTTTTCCCGTAATCTAATCAAGGCAATGCCCCAAAGTACTATAGGCAACACATAATTTATAAAATACCAGATAGGATCATGTACATTTTGAGGAAGTTCAACTGACCCCGTTTCCTTTCCGACCAAAATGCTTACATGCAAAAATGGGAAAGCATCTGCCACATTGTTGAATAACATTTTTGCAAATAAATAGTTCAGTCCATAAATGCCAAAAGCGAGAATACAAAGTCCCAGAGCTACTTTGATTAAAGCGCTGCGGTTAAAATAAAGGGAGCCCACAAGCATACACCCGGAGCAAACAGCAGCCATAGGGTAGCATTGTCTTGCCAGCATATTGTTAAACCGAAACAAATAAACCGATTCATACAGCTCTTTGTAAAATGGTCCGTTGGGATCAAGGCTGTTGTGATAAGCCAGTACGAATCCGGCATCCATAATCCTGTAAAAAATGACGAAAATTAAAGGATATACTACAAATACGAGAAGTATTGCGATAAGCCATTTTTCCAGGCTTGACACGGGTAAGGTAAGATAAGAAGAGCCGCTGGCGCCGGAACCAAAATAATTGAAAACAAAAGCAGCCAGCACAAAATCACCACCTACAAAACCCCAAAGAAAAGAAAGGTTTTGTGCCGCGTGGAAACCTATCAGCGTTTTCGCAAGATAATAAACTATCAAAATGAACAGAAAGATGAGGCCGGTGAAACCAAACATTTGTGTTGGCTTTTCCAGCATGGTTTTCTTAATCAAAAAAGAAAAACGCCGCATGTTGAACGTGTTACTCATTATTGTGGTTTTAATTTTTGAAGATTGCCTTTGCTTTGCCCGCATTGTAGGTGATTGCGTTAAAAAGATGTTCAAGATTTACTTTGGAATCTTCATTGTAGCTATTTCTCACTACAACCGAAAACCCTTTTAGTGACTCTTCGCTATAAAGTACGTCGCTTGTATCACTCAATTCGCTTACAGTTTTAAAACATAATTTTTCCGCAATGACGCCTATGGAAGCATTTAAGAGCAGATGGCCATCGTCAACAATTATCACACGATCGATCAGGTTATCAAGATCCCTTATCTGGTGAGTAGAAATAAAAATAATTTTATCATCGGTAAAAGTGGACGCAATTAATTTTCTGAATTTTATTTTCGATGGAATATCCAGCCCGTTGGTAGGTTCATCCAGCAATAAAACTTTTGTATTACAGGCAAGCGCAAACGCAATTATAAATTTCTTTTGCTGACCAAATGAAAGGCTTGTAAGTTTTCCATTATCTTTTACATCCAGGTGCTCCAAATAGCTGTAAAACTTTTTTTCATCAAAAGATGAATAAAATGGCGCAAACAGGTTTTTATATCTTTCAATACTGACAGGTGGCACATATACTTCTTCGGGAATAAAATAAATGGTCTCCAAAAAAGCAGGTTTTCTTCTTTTTGGTTCAAAACCATTTACCGTAAGATTCCCATCAGTTGGGAATAATAAGCCGATAAAATTTTTAAGCAATGTGGATTTACCCGCCCCATTTTTTCCGAGCAATCCATAAATACTTCCTTCTTCAAGTTTGAGGCTTAGGTTTTTGTACAGCAGTTTTTTTCTTTTGTAACCGAACGAGAGATTTTCTACATCTATCATAGTGTATTAGTTAAGTAGTACACAGCAAATGTAGAAGTATTTATTTTAATTCAAAAAATTTATTTTTAACGAAGAATCATGGGAGTTTGAAAATCTTAATTTTTGAACAGCTACCATGAAAGCAGGTTTTAGCTGTTAAAAGCGTATTAATACAACAATGAAATTTATTTATCGGAGTAAAAATTCTTATTTAAACCTTCTTCCGACAATTACTTTGACAATATTTTTATCCGTTCCGGAAGTAATTCCTAAGCCATAACCGGCATTGAATTCCCATTTGGGAGAAACATTTAGATCAACTGCTAAAAATAGTTGTTGTTGCTGTTCATCCCAATTATAGATATTATTAAGCGGTCCAAGAGATCCGTAATATTCAAATCCGGGCAGAAAGGCTTTGGTAACAGCATAACTTGCTTTAAAATTGGGTGAAAAAACAAAACCTTCATTTGTATTCAATCCTTTTAAAGCCTTGTCAAAAGTGGGATTAAAAGATAAATATAATTTGCTCCATTGCTTATCAATGATAGGCCTTATTTCTATTGACCATGTATCTTCGCTATACTTGCTGTTTTGAAAACCAAATTCTGCTGAAAGGCTCAACCCTACAGGCAAATCATAGCTTTTAGGAATAGCAATTCTGGGCCTGATGTGGCTACCTACATAATTGGTACGACCGTTGTTGCCTATTGAATTAAAAAAATAAAAACCTAACTCAAACCAT
This sequence comes from Ginsengibacter sp., assembly GCA_051954975.1. Classification (GTDB taxonomy): domain Bacteria; phylum Bacteroidota; class Bacteroidia; order Chitinophagales; family Chitinophagaceae; genus Ginsengibacter. Next base: position 148,587 of record JBQCHE010000017.1, read on the forward strand.
TTATCAAACCCGTGAGTAATTTCAATCGTTTCGTGGAAAACATCATTGGTTGGTAAAACACCATTTATTTCTTCTTTTGACCCGTCAAAAGTAAAATTGCTGTGAAGCTCGACCATGGTATTTTTTGGTTCCACAAGATCTGAACCATAAACCTGTATCTCATAATTATCCTGTGCGCGAACAGTTGATGCAAAAAGTGAAAACAGAAGTAGAATTAAAATTAAAAAGCCATTTCTGAAAAGATTCCTTCTCATTTTTTGATTATTGCAAATTTGATTATGCTTCGTTCATGATATCAATTAAGCGTAACATCAAATTCTACATCTTTTTTTGTTGCAAAACTTTTTATTTCGTTGTACAATGTGTCCCTTTCTACAGCTTCGCGACCAGCTTGCGAGATGAGCATTACCAATTCATCGGTGCTCATTTTGGGAGTTTGTTCTTCGCTTCCTGCCATTGAATATATTTTAGTGGAATCATCAATGGTACCATCAATATCATCCACGCCAAAAGATAAAGACATCTGTGCGTTTTGCCGTCCAAGCATTGGCCAATACGCCTTTAAATGCGGAAAATTATCTAAATAAATTCGTGCCACGGCATACATTTTCATGTCTTCCACAATGGATGATTCGGCAACATAGCTCATGTCGTTATTCTTATTGCGAAATTTTAGCGGAATGAATGTATTAAAGCCGTGCGTTTTATCCTGTAAATTTCTCAAGCGGCTCATGTGGTCAATCCGGTGGCTGTAATTTTCAATATGCCCATACAGCATGGTTGCATTGGTATGCATGCCCAGCAAATGCGCTTCTTCATGGATTTTCAGCCAGCCTTCTGCATCAACTTTATCATGACAAATTTCTTTTCTTATTTCCGGTGCAAAAATTTCTGCGCCGCCGCCGGGCATGGATTGCAAACCTGCATCATGCAGTTTTTTCATGCCTTCCCGGACGGATAACTTTGCTTTGCGAAACATATAATCCAATTCGACAGCCGTGAATCCTTTTACATGTAATTCTGGTCTGTGTGCCTTAATACCGGCGATTAAATCGCAAAAGAAATCGAGATTTAGTTTTGGATGAACGCCGCCCACAATGTGGACTTCTGTAATCGGCTTGCCGTCATAACTTTTTACAATATCGAGCATCTGTTCTTTGCTTAGAACCCAACCTTCTTCCCGATGCGCATATAACCGCGAATAAGAGCAAAATTTGCAGGCAAACACACACACATTGGTAGGTTCGATATGAAAGTTCCTGTTAAAATAGGTTTTATCTCCATGCTTTTTTTCCCTTATATAATTGGCAAGTGTAGCGCTCAGCCCCAAGCTTGCTTTTTCGAAGAGAAACAGCGCTTCGTCATCTGATATTCTTTCGTTGCGGGTGACTTTTTCGGCGATTTTTGAAAACGATTTTCCGTTAGGTAATGCATTAATTAATGCCAATAACTCTTCTTCGCGGTTTATATTTTCCATAAAGCGAAATTACAAAGATTGGGTATAGAAAATAAAATACAAAAATGAAAGATGCTAACAAACCGATTGTTTTCTGCCTGTATTCTACATGAGATTTTAAGAAAAAAGCAAACGCAATAGTAAAGCAATAAATACCTGCAATTTTTATTTTGCCATTGAATAGGTCTATTCTAAAAAAAGAATATTCTTATTGCTTTACTATTTTTTGCACCACAGTTTTGTCTGTGTAAAACAACTTAAGAATGTAAACTCCGGGCGGTGGCGTACTGAAATCAATATTCATTTCCGTGTATGCCTTACCGTAATAATCTCTTGCCCAAACCTGCTGCCCGATTGAATTGTAGATTCGCGCTGATTGCAAAGTAATCGGAACTTCATAATTTCTTATGACGAACTGCTGGTGGAAAGGATTTGGATAAATCAAATATCCTTGTTGCTTTAACCTTGCTGGTACCGTAATTCCAAATAAATTTATATTATCCAAATAGAGATTATTTTGTTTGTTTCCTTTAAAAACAAAATATACCTGGAAGTCATTATGGCCCACCGCACTGAACAGGTTCAGTTTTATATTTTGCCATCCATTGGCTGAAGGAACAAAATTGGGCTGGGAGCCTGATATAGTTTGCAGATCGGTTCCATATTTTTTCCAAACAGTAGTAAAAGTCTGGCCACAATCTGTAGTCACCAGCATCATAAGCGTATCTGCCTGTGATGAAGAAGGGCCGGCAGAGTAGGCATAATCAAAAGAAACATAAATAGAATCAAAATCCGAGCTGCCAGGAACCAGGCCGGATACTAGTTTATCCGTGGTGCCGAAAGACGCTGCATTGAAATTATTAATGAACGCGGAGGCTGTTCCTGTTTTGGCCGCGGAGGTGGTTCGCTGCCAGGTGATATCGCCTTCTGTATTTTCAACTGACCATCCCGAAGGAGGAAAGGTTGCACTTTCAAAGCCTTCAGCCACAGGTACGTCAATTTTTCCTGTTACAAAAAATGATTTCCGAAGGGTATCATTTAAAGGTGATTCATCGCCGGATCCGGACGAAGAAACCGGATCGGAGGTGTACACTTTGATAGATTGTTGCCCTCCTGAAGGTGTGAATACATTTAATGGCACATTCATAGTCGCATCCGGCGCGAGCGATACGCCGGTAACTGACGTGGTTGCTACCGATCCGTTATTTAACTGGTAAGAAACCTTAAAGCTGGTGATGGCTGAAAATCCCGCATTTTTGATGGTGGCAACCGGAGTAATAGGCTTTTCGCATTCGGTTGAGGCGGGCGGATTCACCGAAACGACAGTAAGGTCTCTGGATGTTTCCTGCTTAATGTTAATGTTATCAATGAAAATATTATTTCCATAATCGCTAATATTTCTGAATTTAATAATCAGGCTTTGCGAAGCAAGGGAAGCTCCATCAATTACAATTTTTTGATTTTTCCAATCTGCCGCAGCAGGATTTGTATATCCGTTGCTTGAGCTTCCCGCTGTAGAAAGGGAAGCGCCTGCTTTATTGAAATAGGCTTTAAATGTAGCGCCGCAATCAGTAGACACCAAAACCTGCAGGCTGTCATTATAATTCTTGTCAGGATAATTTTTATGCGCCAAATCAAAAGTGATTATTACGGGATCAGCATTTGCCAGGTTGATTTTCGGCAGTTGGATATCATCGATAGCTCCTGCAGAATTGCCATTGTAATTATCAATAAAAATAGAATGGCCGCTATTGCTGCCGGGAGTGGTTTTTTGCCAGGTCACATCATTGTTGGGATTAATAATAAACCAACCCTGCGGAGGGAAAGTACTGCTTTCAAAGCCTTCTGAAACGGGCAGAGAAACGGAAGCCGGAACAGTAAGCGTAGCTGATAAAGTATCGTTTGAAGGAACTTCATCTGTAGAGACTCCGTTGGGTTTAGATGTAAAAAACTTAAAAACATTGGTGCCACTGGCAACTGTAATTGACGGAAGCGTTATCACTTGTGTGGCCCCGCTTTTCAGATTTACAGAAAAAGCCTTTGTAACCGGCGTGCCATTGTTCAAAACGTAGCCTACCGTGATGCTGGTGAGAGTGGCAAAGCCATTATTTTTAATTAAAACTTTTGGAACAAAATTGCCTTCGCAACTGATGATGTTGGGGTAATAAACAGAAGAGCACCCGGAGACTTCATACCCTCCGGGATTGACAGAAGCTACCGGGGAAGCGTCAATATTTACAGGATTTGAAGGCATTTGACCTCCCAAAGAAGTGAGCAGTCCCGATTCATAGTTGGTTAACACATATTCCATTCTTTCCACTTGCTTTTTTGTAAACATATTATAGCAATCGTCAGAAGTGTAATCCATAAAATTTTCATACATGATTCCCGGAGCAACCGGGGTGCAGCTATCTGTTTTTATACCTGAAAGACATCCGCTGGATGCGATGCTTTGATTGGGTGTGTCACCAATATCATCGGCTGTATTTCCTTTGCCCGGAGGGTTATATAAACTCGCAGGCAACGTAAAAGAAGAACCATCAGCAGTCAAGGCGCGGAAATCATCGCCACCACAGGTATTGGAAGAATTCTCATCATCGCCCCAAATATGATTGATGCCAAAATAATGCCCCAGCTCATGCACCACAGTACGCCCTTTATTGTATTGACTGACGTTACATGAACTGATTCCAAAACCAAGTATGTTGCAAAAAACTCCATCGTCAATCGGGTTGCCGCTTCCTGGAATTTGAGTATATCCAAGCACATTTCCTCCCGATACATTCCCTACCCAAATATTAATGTACGAATTGGGATCCCACGCGTCGGCACCACCCAGTGATTTTCTTTTAATAGAGTCAAGTACATTGTCCGGATTTCCCTTGGTATTGCTGAATACCCGTTCTATTCCATTGGTTAGTTTTCCGGAAGGAGTTCTTTTTGCTAATACAAAGCGAATGTTTGAATGACCTCTTACCGCCAGGAAAGCAGCGGGCAGACTGGTAGTATCAGGGTTTAAACCAGCGTAATCCGTGTTCATAGCATCTATCTGCGATTGCACTACTTCATCGCTCACCTCGTACGGATTAGGAAGCACAATGTGAAAAACCACAGGCAGGTAAACAACATTTTGTAAACGTTTCGGCGCACGAAGGCTTTTGTTAGGCGGCAAAGCGGAGAGCCGTTCCGCCATCATTTTTCTTTCAGGAAATTTTTTAAAAAGCATTTTGACCCGTTGGTCAGTTGCACATCGCACCAATGGCTCTTCTTTATTCACCGGAGGCAGGGTAGCGGTTATTTGTGAAAAGCTGTTTAACTGAAAGGAGAATAACAATAAGGTTATAAAAAAGATTTTTCTAAACACCCGGATAGATTTATAATTTTTGTTGAGTGAAAATAGAGGAAAAATTTAAAGGTGCAAAGTAGCAATTTAACTTTAAACCGAATGTTCGTGCTTTGATTAATGAACCGATTTTTTACGGACACCCCACCATAATTGAAAGATTTGGTTTTTATTTGTTTGGGTTTTCAACATAGGATCGATAAAACAAAGTAAATGAAGAATATCAAGCTGCGTCTTATTGTAATGAACTTTTTACAATTCTTTATATGGGGTTCATGGCTCATAACTATCGGTGCCTATTGGTTTCAGACCAAACAATGGTCAGGAACGGAGTTTGGCGCTCTCTTTTCTACGATGGGGATTGCATCGTTATTCATGCCATCCATTGCGGGAATTATTGCTGACAAATGGGTGGACGCTGAAAAATTATACGGTATTTTTCACTTATGCGGCGCCCTGATCCTTTTTTCTTTGCCAATGATAAATGACCCCTTCACGATGTTTTGGGTGATGCTGTTGAATATGATGTTTTACATGCCGACCATTTCACTTTCTATTGCCGTAGCTTATTCGTCGCTGAAAAGGGATGGTAAAGATGTGGTAGCTAATTACCCGCCCATAAGGGTGTACGGTACTATTGGATTTATCGTAGCATTGTGGGTGGTAAGTTTATTGCATATCGAAACCACCGCCGAACAATTTTATGTGGCTTCAATAGCATCATTGGCGCTGGGATTATATGCGTTCACTTTACCGAAATGCCCGCCATTGCTCAGCAGCGGGGCGAAAAAATCCCTGGCCGATGCATTAGGATTACAATCTTTCGCCCTGTTTAAAAACAGGAAGATGGCAATCTTTTTTCTTTTCGCGATGTTATTGGGCGCAGCCTTGCAACTTACCAATGCCTATGGCGACACTTTCTTACATGATTTTGCAAACAATCCGGCGTATAAAAATTTAATTGCTGTAAAATATCCGGCTATCATCATGAGTATCTCGCAGGTATCTGAAACGCTTTTTATTTTAGCGATACCTTTTTTTCTAAATAGATTCGGTATTAAAAATGTAATGCTTATCAGCATGTTCGCGTGGTTTCTGCGGTTTGGGCTGTTTGCCTATGGCAACCCCGGAGATGGCTTGTGGATGATTATTTTATCTTGCATCGTGTATGGAATGGCGTTTGATTTTTTCAATATCTCAGGTTCTCTTTTTGTCGAATCTCAAACCGACCCTTCGATAAGAGCCAGTGCGCAGGGCCTTTTCATGATGATGACTAACGGCGTAGGCGCGGTGTTAGGCAGTTCCATCAGCGGGATTATTATCGATCAGTTTTTTACTCATCCGGATAATAGTAAGGATTGGCAAGGCATCTGGACCTCGTTTTCGCTTTACGCACTGGTAGTGGCTATACTTTTTATATTCCTGTTTAAACACAAGCATAATCGGACCAAAACCAACCAACAGCTTCAGGAGATAGCATAAAAGCTCTTTATAAAAAAATTGATTGAGTAACATTTGAAATCAAGGGTGAACAAACTTATCAACCGCGATTTTAATTAGTAAATGGAAAAATACTCTTAATTTATATTTTGTTGAAGCACAAAATTTTTATTGATGAAGCTTTTTAAATTTATATTGTTAGCGTTAATCGTTGTTATCACCATGTTCTTTACAATCGGACAATCACAGCAGCACTATAAACTGGTTTGGGCAGATGAATTCGATAAGGATGGTCTGCCCGATGCTTCCAAATGGACCTATGAGACAGGTCTTGTCCGTAATCATGAATTGCAGTGGTATCAGCCTCAGAATGCGCGCTGTGAAGATGGCAATCTCATCATTGAGGCTAAAAGAGTTAAAAAATTAAATCCCTTATACGAAGCCGGCAGTAGCGATTGGCGAAAACAAAGCGATAGCATTCATTATACCTCGGCGTGTTTAGTTACCAAAGGATTGCATGCATGGAAATATGGACGTTTTGTGATGCGGGGCCGGATTGATATCCGCAAAGGCATGTGGCCTGCCTGGTGGACGTTAGGTGTAAATAAAAATTGGCCGGCTAGCGGCGAAATAGATATGATGGAATATTACCGGAAGATGTTATTGGCCAATATTGCCTGTCTTGCAAAAGATGGCAATCCAGAATGGTTTAGCAATAGGTTCAATATCGATTCGTTGGGCGGCGAAAAGTGGGCGTCAAAATTTCATATCTGGCGGATGGATTGGGATGAGAATTCTATTGCTTTATATATTGATGATCAACTCCTGAATAAAGTATCCCTGGATTCACTGGTGAATAAAGATGGAAGTGGCTTTAATCCTTTTAAGCAACCTCATTATATGCTGCTGAACCTGGCCATTGGCGGCGATAACGGCGGAAACCCCGATTCAACTTCCTTTCCGGGAAAATTTGAAATTGATTATGTGCGGGTTTATCAAAAATGAAGCAAAAAATCTTCAGCAATTCATCTTTTTGTCACAATTGGTGGGGTTATTCACCTTTCTAACATCGATAGAGGCGTTTTTAGAGCTAAGCCTGATGATATTGACTGCCAAAGAGTTTTGATAATTTGCCCTTTAACTAATAATTTTGCATCTTATTTTTAAAAAAGAATAATTTAAAATTCACATAATAATAAAACTGGATTAATGAGAGAAATTGCATTCAGAGAAGCCCTGCGTGAGGCTTTGCAGGAAGAAATGAGAAGGGACGAAAGGGTGTTCCTGATGGGTGAAGAAGTTGCAGAATACAATGGCGCTTATAAAGTAAGCCAGGGTATGCTGGAAGAATTTGGTGAAAAAAGAATAATCGATACGCCTATCTCTGAGCTTGGTTTTGCAGCCGTAGGAGTTGGTGCTGCGCAAAATGGGCTAAGGCCTGTTGTGGAATTTATGACGTGGAACTTTGCCAATCTTGCGCTGGACCAAATTTTAAACACAGCCTCTAAAATGCTGGCCATGAGCGGCGGACAAGTTGGATGCCCCATTGTTTTTCGTGGTCCTAACGGAAGTGCCGGACAATTAGGTGCGCAGCACTCCACTGCGTATGAAGCCATGTATGCAAATATCCCAGGGTTAAAAGTGATTTCTGTAAGCAACCCTTATGATGCCAAAGGATTATTAAAAAGCGCTATCCGCGACGATGACCCTGTTATTTTTATGGAAAGCGAGGTGATGTATGGAGATAAGGGCGAAGTTCCGGAAGATGAATATTTGATTCCGATAGGAAAAGCGAAAGTGGTTCGCGAAGGAACTGACGTAACAATGGTTTCTTTTAATAAAATGATGAAAGTTGCCATAGGCGCTGCTGACGAATTAGCTAAAGAAAATATCAGCGCTGAGGTGATAGACCTGAGAACTATCAGGCCATTGGATTGGACAACCATTCTCGATTCTGTAAAGAAAACCAATCGCCTTGTAATTGTGGAAGAGCAATGGCCTTATGCTTCCATTTCTTCTGAAATAGCTTACCGGATTCAGAAGGAAGGATTTGATTATCTTGATGCACCTGTTCGCAGAATCACTTCTCTTGATGCCCCCATGCATTACGCCCCTAATTTAGTGGCGGCTTATTTACCTGACATTCCAAGAACCGTGAATCTTGTAAAGGAAGTAATGTATTTAAAAAAATAATTAATGGCCGGAGTAAATCCGGCCTCTTATTTTAATCTTGCCTGTTACGGTTATTGGGATAAAAAATATTTTCTATGAAGATTGGAAACTTTTCATATCCGCTGCCGGCCAATGAGCCGGTATTATCTTATGCTCCCGGCACGAAAGAAAGAGATGAATTAAAAAAGGCTTTGAAAGCGCTGAAAGGTAGCAAGATGGATGTGCCCATGTACATCGGTGCTGAAGAAGTGTATACAGATAATAAGATTGAGATCCGTCCTCCCCATGAAAAAAAAATTGTGTTGGGAACCTACAACCAGGGGACCACGACAGATGTAAAAAAAGCCATCAATGCGGCGCTTAAAGCAAAGGGAAAATGGGCCGCCTTAAGTTGGGAAAACCGCGCTAATATTTTTTTGAAGGCTGCTGATTTGATTTCGACAACATATCGCGCCGATATGTGCGCCACTACCATGCTGGGGCAAAGCAAAAATGCTTTCCAGGCTGAAATTGATGCTGCATGCGAATTGATTGATTTTTTAAGATTCAATGTTCATTTCCTAAATGAGATTTATAGTCAACAACCCATAAGCAGCCCTGGTATTCACAACCGCATGGAATACCGTCCGCTGGAGGGGTTTGTGCTTGCCGTAACGCCTTTTAATTTCACCGCCATAGGTGGAAACCTGCCGACTTCTGCAGCGATGTGTGGGAATGTCGTGGTATGGAAATGCGCGAACACACAGGTTTACAGCGCTCAAATGTTTATGCGTATTTTAAAAGAAGCAGGTTTGCCGGACGGTGTGATTAATTTGATTTTCGTTGATGGACCTGTGTTAGGTGACGTTTGTTTTAATCATCCGGATTTTGCGGGTATTCATTTTACAGGAAGTACAGGCGTTTTCAACACGATGTGGAAACACATTGGAGAGAATACAAAAATTTATAAATCTTATCCAAGAATAGTTGGGGAAACAGGAGGCAAGGATTTTGTGATTGCGCATAAGAGCGCTGATGTAGATGTATTGGTAACGGCGCTCTGTCGTGGCGCTTTTGAATACCAGGGACAAAAATGCTCGGCGGCTTCACGGGCTTATATTCCTTCGAACATTGCAGCAGAAGTAAAGAAAAAACTGGTAGCGGAAATAAAGAGCATGAAGATGGGAACGGTGGAAGATTTCAGCAATTTTATCAATGCGGTAATTGATGAAAAAAGTTTTGATAAAATTGAAGGATATATCAAACAGGTTAAAAAAGATAAAGAGGCAAAAATAATTGTGGGCGGAAAATGCGATAAAAGCAACGGCTATTTTATCGAGCCTACAGTAATCGAAGTTACCGACCCTAAGTATGCAACTATGTGTAATGAAATTTTTGGCCCGGTGCTTACGATTTATATTTATGATGAAAATAAATTTGAAGAAACTTTAAAGTTGGTGGATGCTACTTCACCTTATGCGTTGACAGGTTCCGTTATTGCACAAGATAGAAGCGCGATAGAATTAGCCACCCAAAAACTAAGTAACAGCGCAGGTAATTTTTATATCAATGATAAGCCAACCGGTGCGGTAGTAGGCCAACAGCCATTTGGCGGGGCGCGCGGCAGCGGAACGAACGATAAAGCAGGAAGCATCATTAATTTGTACCGTTGGCTAAGTGCAAGAACCATTAAGGAAACCTTTATTCCTGCTACGGATTACCGGTATGCTTTTTTGAAGGAAAAATGAGAGAATAATTGAGAATTGAAAATTGGGAATTACAGTAAGCAAATAAATAATAGCGATTCCTATTTCAGAGAAATAACTTTTTTAAACCTGCATGAACACAATTTTAAATAAATATCAGCTTCAGATTACTATTGAGCGGCTCGCCTGCCAGGTGATAGAGAATTATGTTGACTTGTCTTCAGTGGCTTTAATTGGTTTACAGCCAAGAGGTATTTTTTTGGCGGATAAAATTTATGCGCAATTAAAAAAGATAAAACCCGGCCAGGAATTTTTGTATGGCAAACTCGACATCACCTTTTACCGCGACGATATCCGCAAGCAACTGCACGCACCTAACCAAACTGATATTTCTTTTTCTCTGGAAGATAAAAATGTAATTCTTATTGACGACGTATTATTTACGGGAAGAACCATCCGCGCGGCTTTGGATGCTATCTTGTCGTATGGTCGTCCCAAAAAAGTGGAGCTTTGTGTGTTGGTGAATCGCCGCTACAGCCGTCAACTCCCCATCCAGCCTGACTATTGCGGCAAATCCATTGATTCGATTATTTCACAAAAAGTAAAAGTGGAATGGGATAAAGAAGAAGTGAATTTATATTGACTACCTGTAATCCTTCTATAAAGATTATAACTGAACACTTTATTAATATCCGAAATGCGATAAATTACTTTAGAATATTAATTATTAACTTTAATAGTATTAATTGAAAAAGTATGGATTCTATTACTATCAATGTTGCTCCTGCTCTCGCAAATGCTTTTAAGAATGCGGATGAAACGAAGAGAAGAAATGCAGAAATATATATTAACGCTTTTCTGAACGAAATTTTTAGCGAAGAACCTGCCAATGAACGACTTTTCGAGACAATGAAAAAAGCTACCGCCGAAGCGAAATTTCATGGATTTAGTCCGGAAATGATGGATGAACTTTTAAAAGACAATGAATAGATTTTTTGTTTTTGATACCAATACATTGTTAAGTGCTTTGTTTGATGAAACGTTCATTCCGGCGGAGGCCTTAAAAAGAGCGAGAATTAATGGTATATTGTTAACTTCTGAGGCAATAATGCTGGAATATAGACAGGTTTTTTCCCGGCCTAAATTTGATAAATATATTTCGTTGCCTACAAGAATAGAATTTATAGAAAATATTATTGCACAATCATTTCCTGTTATCATAACTCAGGAAATTAAAGCATGCCGCGACTCTAACGATGATAAATGGCTGTCACTGGCTGTTTTAGCAAAATCAGATTGTTTGATAAGCGGCGATAAAGATTTATTAGTATTGAACCCGTTTAGGGAAATTCCCATTTTAACACCCGCCGAATTTTTAAATAAGTTTTAAATTAACTCCGGCAATATTTCACTAATTCCATTTTTTATCTTTTTTGCCGCATTACTTTTTTTGATTTAGCTTTGACATTTAATGCAACTATCCACCAAACATCTTCTTGGCATTAAAGATTTACAGCTCCGCGATATTGAATTAATTTTATCTACAGCCACTCAGTTTAAAGAAGTATTACAAAGGCCCATTAAGAAAGTTCCTTCGCTCAGAGATACCACCATCGTGAATTTATTTTATGAAAATTCCACGAGAACACGAATCTCTTTTGAGCTCGCAGAAAAACGATTAAGCGCCGATACACTTAATTTTTCTGCATCCGGATCTTCTGTTTCCAAAGGAGAAACTTTATTAGATACCGTCAATAACATTCTTTCCATGAAAGTGGACATGGTGGTGATGCGCCACAGCGCTACCGGAGCTCCACATTTTTTGGCCAAACATATTCCTGTGGCTATCGTAAATGCCGGCGATGGCATTAATGAGCATCCTACTCAGGCTTTGCTTGATGCGTTTTCCATTAAGGAGAAACTCGGACAGTTAGAAGGAAAGAAAATAGTTTTGATTGGAGACATCATGCATTCGCGCGTAGCGCTTAGCAATATTTATTTATTGAAAAAAGCAGGCGCAGAAGTGATGGTGGCAGGACCGCCGACTTTAATTCCAAAATACATAAGCAAGGCCTTTGATATCCGTGTGGAATATAATTTAGCGAAGGCTCTTCAATGGTGTGATGTGGCCAATGTTTTGCGCATTCAACTGGAAAGACAAAACCAGGTATTGTTTTCATCCCTGCGTGAATATAATCTTGCCTACGGAGTCAGCAAAAAATTATTGGACAGTTTAAACAAAGAAATTGTGATACTTCATCCGGGACCTATAAACCGCGGCGTGGAAATTGATAGTGATGTGGCTGATTCCCGGCAATCCATTATTTTGCAGCAGGTAGAAAACGGAGTGGCCGTAAGAATGGCCGTGTTATATTTGGTGAGCAATAAGCAATCCTTTAATTAAGCAATTTAAGAATACCTGTATGAAGCGAATCTGTTTATTTCCCGGAACTTTTGATCCCGTCACTCTTGGGCATACTGATATCATTGAGAGAGCGCTTCCTCTTTTTGATAAATTATATATCGGCCTCGGGCGCAATGTCAATAAAGTTCCTATGTTTTCAGAGCAGCAAAGGCTTGAATGGCTTCGAGAAATTTATAAAGATGAACCGAAAATCGGGGTGCTTGCCTACGACGGACTTACCGTAGCTTGCTGTAAAGATGTGGGTGCCGATTTTATTCTGCGTGGCATTCGCTACGTGAATGACTTTGAATATGAGAAGGCCATTGCAGATATGAACAGAAGCCTGAAAGATAATGTGGAAACTATTTTCCTGACAACGCTTCCGAAGTATACTTCTATCGCCAGCACATTGATCCGGGATGTTCTTCGCAATAATGGCGATGTTTCCGAGTTTCTTCCTGATGTAGTTAAAAAATCGATATACGGAAAAACGAAAAAGCAATTGGCGCATCGTGTATCATGAGAACCGCAACCCGTAACCAGTAACCAATAACTAATAACAGATTAACCAATTACCCTCCATGTCTATTTGGTTTCACAAAAATATAACGACGCAGGATTTGTCAGGCCTAATGAAAAACACGATGCCGGAATTTTTAGATTTTAAATGGGAGGAGGTAGGAGCTGATTTTTTGAAATTATCTATGCCTGTAACTGCTAAAACGCGTCAGCCGTACGGTTTTCTGCATGGTGGTGCTTCCTGTGTGCTTGCAGAAACTATTGGAAGCGTTGCTTCTGCTTTGGTAATTGATCGTGAAAAATTTTATTGTGTAGGCCTTGAAATAAATGCCAATCACCTGCGAAGTGTAAGCGAGGGAAGGGTAGTAGCGGTTTCCAGCCCTTTGCACCTCGGCAAATCAACACATGTCTGGGATATTAAAATTTATGACGATAATGAAAATCTCATTTGTGTAAGCAGGCTTACTGTCGCTATCCTGCAAATCAAAAAATAAAATTTAGTTATTTGCCTGTCTGCCGGACAGGTAGGTTCTTTTTACTGGCATCCAATTGTATTATGCCGTTGTCGGCCTTTACACAATTGACTTGCAGAATTTCCGTTAACTCAGGGTAACTTATATTTGCCACCGTTTTTTATCTTTTTTAAAATAAGTAGTAATGAATTTTAATATGATTGCATCAAAAAAATTTTCCTGCAAGGCAGTAATTTTTGATATGGATGGAACGCTGATAGAAAGTACCAACGCGGATTTTTTGGCGTGGCAAAAAGTATTTCTGGATTATGGAAAAAACCTGACTTTTAATGATTACAGCCCGTTGCTCGGAAAAAGAAGCGTGGCAGTTGTAAAAGATCTTCTGAAAATAACATCTGAGGAAGAGCGGGCAAATGCTCTCTCTAATAAATCTAAATATTTCTTTGAGGTAATTGAGCAGCAAGGTTTGAAAACAGTTCCTTTTGCGAAAGAATTCCTGAAACACCTTAAGACATTACATATTCCTATTGCGCTGGCCACCAGTTCGCGCCGCGAAAAAACAAAAGGTGTTTTAAAAAAAGTGGGAATGCTTTCTTATTTTGATGTCTTGGTAACTGCGGAAGACGTAATAAACGGAAAGCCCTTTCCTGAAGTTTTTTTAAAAGCTGCTTCGTTGTTAAACACTCCTGCCGAACATTGCCTTGTGTTTGAAGACGCCGTTAGCGGCATACGGGCAGCAAAAAATGCTAAAATGAAATGTGTTGCTTTATCATGTAACAGTAATTCTCAATTGCTGGAAGAAGCCGATATGATAATAGAAAATTTTGAGGATTTGGAGTTTAAAGAGCTTTGCCAAAAACTCAACGGAAATAAATTGTCGCCGGTTATACAAAAATTTTAAATTCATTCTATTTGTGTTCTCTTAACGCTATTTCCCTGATTGCACCGGCGGATTTGGAATGAGCGGCCTGAGCGTGATTTCATCTACAAGCAGGTTATCCGGAGTTTCTATGATGTGTACAATCAATGCTGCTATATCATCGGGTTGCATCATATTTTTATGCGGCTGAATTCCTGATTCCTCAAAAAAGTGTGTATCGATACTTCCCGGATTTACGCACGTAACTTTTATTTTGTACGACCTGAGTTCTTTAAACAATGCCTCACTAAAACCTTGTATGGCAAACTTGGTGGCTGAATAGGCTGCACTTTCGGCACGGGCTGTTTTTCCCAAAATAGAACCAATATTAATGATATGACAGGTTTCAGCATTAGTTTTCATTAACGGAATCAGCCAGGAGGTAATATTAAAGATGCCGTTTAAATTCGTGTTCATCATTTCGTCCCAGCGTTCGGCAGGCAACGAATCCAGTTGTGCAAAATAACCGGCGCCAGCATTATTTATCAGGATATTCGGAAGATGTGACTCCGAAAATGCTTGTTGAATCCAGGTGTTAAGTTTCCCCCTGTCAGCAATGTCCATTGCAACGGTTAGAAAATTATCACCCAATTCTTTTTTAACCTCACTCAATTTTTTTTCATTGCGTGAAACGCCATACACGATGGCTCCTTTTGCAATGAGTACTTTTGCAAGCGAAGCGCCTAAGCCGCTGCTGGCGCCGGTTATAACGGCTATCTTTCCGTTTACATTCATTTTAAAAAATATTCCGTGTGTTATTTAGGGTTGTAGCTACCGGGTACAGTTCTGAAGCTAATTGCCAAACGGTTCCAGCCATTGATGGCTATAATCGCCATCGATAAGGCTACGATTTCGCTTTCACTAAATTGTTTACGAACATTCTCGTACAATGCATCAGGCACATCTGTATCTGATATCAGCGTCAGGGCTTCTGTCCATTCCAGTGCAGCCCGTTCCCTTTCGGTGTAAAACGGAGTTTCGCGCCAGGCGCTAAGTGCGTAAAGCCGCTGTTCTGTTTCGCCGCCTTTTCGTGCATCTTTGGTATGCATATCCAGGCAAAAAGCACAGCCATTTATTTGGGAAGCTCTTGTCTTCACGAGCTCGTATAATGATTTTTCAAGGCCTGATGAAGCAACGTATTCTTCCAGGCCGCGCATTGCTTTAAATGCGTCCGGTGCTACCTGCACATAATTAATTCTCGGTTTCATTTCACTTATGATTTAAATTTTCATGTTGTTCCATTTCATCCATCGCAATAGTTGCATGCGCGTAGGCTGCGCCGGCACGCATTTCGGCAGCTACCCAGATGGCTTCCATAATCTCTTCTTTGCTTGCTCCTTTGCGCAAAGCAGTTTTTGTATGAGAACGGATGCAGTAGGGGCATTGAGTTACGTGTGCAACAGCAACTGCGATCAGTTGTTTTGTTTTTTCGGGAAGCGCTCCGGCTTCAAAAACAGTTCTGCTGAAATTTCTCCAGGCTTCAATATTCCTTGGCGCGAGCGCCGCCTTTTTTTCAGCAGATTCCCGTGTTGCCTGGGGAAATAAATCGATGTTTTCCATGATGTTTTTTTATTTTTTTAAAATCGCTTTAAATGAATTTTTATTTGAGAAAAGGAAGACAAGAAGAGAGTCATCTGATGGCATCTTCACAAAATAATTCTTTAAGGCTAAAGGCTTTATCATTATTAAAACTACAGCAGCAAGGTAATAACTTTGTTGTTAAAGCGGAGTTGATTTTAAAAAAATATCGTGATTCGAAAACGAAAAATTAATTGTAATTTAAAAATGTTTTCGTGTAGGCATTACCGTTATAAAAATAAAAATCTGCCTTATTTATTGCTTTACTCAAAAATATCTTTTTGCAGAATCTCTATCTTTATCAAATAAATTGAACCCGATGATAAAACGTAGGTCCTTTATTAAAAATAGTTTGCTGGCCGGCATGGGAATGTCCTTTGCCAATTCGTTGAAAGCCGCGGATGATGTGGCTCATCCCACTGATGCGGAAAAATATGCTGTTTTGCAAAAGGCACAACCAGGCAAAAAAATCATTATAGGCGGTGCAGGAATTTCGGGTTTATGCTGCGCGTATGAATTGATGAAACACGGACATGACGTAACACTGCTGGAAGCAAACGGCAGGTATGGCGGGCATGTATTTACCGGCCATGATGGCCTTTCCGACGGGCTCTATGCAGATTTTGGCGCAGACCATATTACAAAACCGGGTTATGAAAAATTTTTCGAATACGTTAAAGAGTTCAATCTTGAAGTACTTGCTTATCCAAATGCCGAAGGCTCTCCAAATCCTAAAGAAAGGAATATGCTAACGATGAAAAATGGGAAATTTTATTCGGAAGACATGCTTGCTGATCCTTCTGTTTTAAAACAATTTGGATTTAATGAAAGTGAAATTAAATTTTTATCATCGCATCCGTGGTATGAGTTGAAATGGTTTTATTTGGATTCTTACCTGGATAAATTTAAAAATCCTTATCAGCCGTTTGGAATAGGGTATGATGATTTAGATGCAGTTCCTGTTGCGGAATTGTATAAAAAAAAGGGCGCCTCTGATGCAGCGCTCAATCATTTGGGTGGAAGAAATACTTCTGCATTATATTCTTTATGGAGAATGGCGGTTATGAAATCACGGGGCATTCCTGCCTCTGAAGGAGAAACTTTCAGGGTGAAAGGCGGCAACCAGCAATTACCCAATGCTTTTGCAAAACGACTGGGTAACCGGGTAAAACTGGCGCATGTTATCAAAGAAATTGAGCAGGACGATAATGGTGTAACCGTCACCTATAAAGCATTTGGCCGCGACGAAGAAAAGAAACTGAAAGCGGATTATTTTGTCAATTGTATTTCACTCCAGCTTTTTAAAAATATTCCTGTGACGCCTGCTTTATCTGAGGCCAAACAATTTGTGGTGGATAATATGGCGTATACGTCCCACCCGTTTTATGTGTTCGAAGCAAGCTCCAAATTCTGGCTCGATGATGGATTTAAAGGCCTCAACATGCAATTTGATCATCCCGACATTTCATTGATTTGGGAGGAACCAAATGAGATAAATACACAACGGGTGATATTAAAAGCTTTTGGCCCCGGAGGCCTTTCACCACTTAGAGTGTTGGCTGCATTCAGGGAAGTGTATCCAGGCAAAAATGACACGATAGTCCAGGCATTAACCTTCGACTGGACAAAAGATAAGTTTGCTCCGTCCTGTGAAATGCTGCCTTTTCCTATTGGTCAAATGCATAAATTCTGGCCGGAAATTATGAAGCCTGAGGGAAGAATATATTTTGCAGGAACGTACGCAGATAACCTGAGCCGTGGCATGGAATCGTGCCTGCGCTCGGCACAAAGAGTGGCAAAAGAAATAAATGAAATCTAAGAGTAATCGGTTAATATAATAAACGTTTCATGGTTAATAAATCCAGGTTTATTGAAATGGGCATGCCGGTAGTTTTTGGCTTGTTTGTCTTCGGTTATTTTCCATTTTCAAAAAGTGATTCATCCGCACTCAACAAAAAGATAAAAGTTGAAAATCATCCGCCGGTTGTCAAAATCATTTCGCCTCAAGATAACAGCTCGTATGGATTGAACAGTGTGGTATCTTACGAAATCAGCGTTTCAGACATAGAAGATGGCGAATCGAAATTTGGTGAGATAAACCCTAAAGAAATTTTTTTGGAAATAAAATATTTAAAAAATCCCGGCGACAGCATTGCGCAAAACCAAATTAAAGAAGATTTGCCAGGCCTTGCTACGATTAAAAAGTCAAATTGCATGAACTGTCATTTTTTCAAAACAAAATTAATAGGCCCTTCATTTTGTGATATAACGAGGCGATACGCGGGATTAGCCAATATACAGGATACACTGGCCACTCATATTCTGAAAGGCTCAAAGGGACGGTGGGGCGACGTGCAAATGCCTTCTAATAACCAATTAAATTGGTCACAGGCCCAAGAAGTGATTCAATGGATTTTTAAGAACGCCACCGATTCTACTGTAGATTACATAGCCGGGGCGGAAGGCTCGTTCAGGTTACATCCGCCGGATACTTATAAAAATGCTTTGTTGATAGCCAGCTATACTGACCATGGTTCCAAAGAAGAACCTGGCAAAGGCCTTAAAGGACAGGATGTCGTCTTAATTCAGGTGAAATAATTGCGTGTACGCATCACCGTTATACACAATTTAATTTCGTTGATACTACCTCTGGAGGCAATAATCAGTACTGGCTGTATTTATCGTGGCCAAGTTGTTTCACCAGTTTGTTATAAACGCCGAAAAGCAAAAAAGGCGCAGCCCATTGGCCGAAGAAAAGGCTTTTATGTTTTTTCCCTGCAATGTGTAACGACATAGACACTGCCATGGCGCCGATGGCGGCCCATAAAAACACATCAGAAGGAAGCCTTGCTGTTTCACTTTCAATACGCGTAGCAAGCCTTCCTTCGCGGTGGCCTTCCTGAATTACTTTTTCCATTTTTATTATTATTAGTGTTTTCAATTGCGTCCAAAATTCATGCCCGTTCAGTCTTGCCATTTCATCATATAAGTCTACTGTAAATGACAATAATAATTAGAAAAAATTTTCAAGATTGTAGCCGGTATTTTATTAAAAGAGTTTACTTTGCAATTATTGGCAATAATTTTGAACGCCAAAAAACAAACCTTTAATTATGAAATTTTTAAAACATTTCGTTGTAGTTCTTTCTGTCGCATTTGTTTTTATGGCTTGCCGTTCCACTCCAAACCACATTCATGAGCCGGTAAATTCAACCGAATCAGGCTCTTCAGCCGCGTCAGGTGATGGAGCTGCTTCTGATACAGCAAGCCCGGTACAACCTAACGGTATAGATACTTCAGGCGAACAAACAGGTAGAATGACCAATACCACAGCCACCCAGGGATTGCCTGCTGATAGTAGCAAATAGAAATTATTTTCTAAAAATTGTGGGCTTGTTCTTTTTGAGTGTGATATTTTACTGATGCTAATTAAGAACTGAGAAGCTATATTAAAAGGCCTCAACAAGTTATTTTAATGTCTGACAATAGCTTTTCGGCTAAGATCGCGATTGAAGCATATATTTCACTTTTACCGGAATATCTTCGGCTTACAACTTCCTTTGTATCTATTAACCCGCAACAGGAAGATGAAAAGGAAATGAAAACTTATTTCAAAGAAAAGCTTCAATCTCATTTCCCTGATCTTACTTTTCAAAAACTTGAGGGGAAAGTAAAAAATGAATTCGAAAATTTTCTGGATCAAATAGCGGTTCCTGTTTTAATAGTAATGGGTGCATTTGGCAGAAGTTCTTTATCTGAATTTTTTCATCCGGGTTTAGCAAAAACGGCCTTAAAGGAAAAAGGAGTTTCCTTATTTATTGCACACAAAGATAGATCTTAAGTGAGGGGTTAAAATCTTTTTAATCTCCGCTCTTTTTATTTTTTGGTTTATGTTTCAACACTTCAGAGTTTTTCTATCAACCTACAGTTCCTTGTTTGCAGTATCGCCCAATACAGCACTTCGTTTCCTTTTGCAAAGAAACCGGAACCCTATAAGATTTTAAAACCCTAGGTTTTTTGAAAAGGGTATGCGCATAATTTTCAAAGGCGTTCCCTCAGCTATTGTTCCCCGGGACAGTAAACGACTTTATCACAAATTTTCCTTTTTGTTTTTGGCAAAACAGCTTTAATCTATGCAGCACCTTTTGATTAACCAAAATAAAAAATTGTCCACGGTCAGTTTAATTACGCTTCACAACTGGTGCACGTAACGAGGCTTGTTACCATTTCTTTTGATACACTCTGGCTGCGCTGATAATACAGGGTTTTAATGCCAAGCTGCCACGCCTCGATCATCAGCTTGTTTACTTCCTTTACGGGTAAATCAGGAGGTATGTTCAGATTCAGGCTTTGCGACTGGTCTATATATTTCTGTCGAATGGCAGCCTGCTGGATGATTTCGAGCTGGCTTATTTCCTTAAAGGTTTTAAAGACATCCTTTTCCTCTTTGGTTAATTCTTTTAAATGCTGAACACTTCCATGATTCAGCATAATGCTCCGCCAGACATCCGGAGTGTCTATTCCCTTATATTCCAGCAATTGCTTCAGATATTTATTTTGCCGAATAAAATTACCTTTTGATAATCCCGCCTTATAATAGTTGCTGCTGAAGGGTTCAATACCCGGCGAAGTTTGCCCTAAAATAGCAGATGACGACGTAGTGGGAGCAATAGCTAACGTGGTCGTATTGCGACGGCCATAACTTTTAAGTACATCCGGCTCACCATAAATGCGTGCGAGGTCGGCTGTGGCCTTATCGGCCTTTTCCCGCAGATCACCGAAAATTTTTGAGGTAAGCTGTTTGGCTTTCATGCCTTCAAAGGGAACCATGTTCTTCTGCAGGTAAGAATGCCATCCCAATACGCCCAATCCCAACGCCCGGTGTCTTTTGGCAAACCGGTTGGCGCTTGCCAGGTAATAATTGCCCTCCGTCTTATTTATAAACTCTTGCAATACCGCATCCAGAAAGAAAAGGGCCAGGCGGACAGCATCCGTGTCTTTCCATTCATCATACAATTCGAGGTTCATGGAAGAAAGGCAACAAATAAACGATTCTTCAGCATTGGAAGGCAACATGATTTCGCTGCAAAGATTGCTCGCATTGATGGTATAATTCAAATCCTTATACACCTGAGGCTTCCCCTGGTTCACATTGTCGGTGAAGAAAAGATAAGGCAGGCCTTTTTGCTGGCGGCTTTCCAACACTTTAGCCCATATTTCCCTTTTTGCAATATCGCCATCTATCATATCCTGCATCCAGTAATCGGGAATGCAAACAGCAAAGAATAAATTTTGTATCGGGTGCCCGATGTTTTTTATTTTCAAAAATTCTTCAATGTCCGGATGGTCTATATCAAGGTAGGCTGCAAAAGCGCCGCGCCTTACACCGCCTTGTGATATGGTATCCATTGCCGTATCAAACAAACGCATAAAGCTTACGGCGCCGCTGCTTTTTCCATTGTCGGTAACGGCGCTGCCACGCCCACGCAGACTACCAAAATACGCCGAAGTTCCGCCACCGATTTTCGTTTGCATAATCACTTCGCCAAGCTTGTGTGTTATGCCCTCTATATGGTCGGGAACATGCACATTAAAACAGGAAATCGGCAGTCCGCGCTCTGTACCCATATTGGCCCAGATGGGTGAGCTTAAACTCATCCAGCCTCTTTCAATCATTTCACGAAAGGCTTCACTTAGTTCGGGTTTGTATAAACGTTGCCCGGCAGCTTTACAGATGCGTCCAATAGCGCCGTCTACTGTTTCACCTTTCAACAGGTAGCCACGGTTAAGCATTTGTTCGCTCTCTTCATTTTTCCACCAGAGCTTTTCCGTTAAGGGGGGTTTCGAAATAAGGGGATTTACAATTTCCATATTAAAAGATCTATAGGTTAAATAAAATGTGTCAGGTTTAAAAAAGATCGTTGGCAGTAATACTTTTATCGTGCTTGGTATACTCCACCGGGCGTTTAGCAAAAAAATCATCCAGGCTGTTGGCAAACACTTCTTCTTCAAACCATTTCATCGGTTCATATTGTTTGCTGCTGATAAAGAATTGTTCAGGAAAATTTATTTTGCCCAGGCTTTCATCCACCCTGAACTTTATAAAATTCAACAGGTCTTCCTTATGAATGGTGCTGATCTCGCCTTCGAGAAAAATCCAGTCAATAATTTGTTCCTCAATTTCTATAAAGTTCGTTACGAGCTTAACCGTTTGTTCAATCAACGCTTCATCAATCAATTCAGGATATTCTACCCTTAATTTATTGATCAGATAGATGCCTGCATTGGCATGCACCTGCTCATCTACTGATGTCCATGCAATAATATTACTTACGTTTTTCATCAGCCCTTTAAACCGGGTAAATGACAGCACTACTGCAAACTGGCTGAACAGGGAAACATTCTCAATTAAGATGGTAAAGAGAATCAATGAAATGACATACTCTTTTTCGTGAGCTGAATTTACCTTGTTTAATGCCCTGGACAGAAACTCAATACGATGCTTTACGACGGGCACTTCGACCAGTTTTTCAAATTCATCATTGTATCCCAGCACCTCCAGCAAACGTGAATACGCTTCAGAATGGCGGAATTCACACTCAGCAAACGTGCTTCCCAGGCCGTTTAATTCCGGCTTTGGAAAGTGATGATATAAATTGCCCCAAAAAGATTTTACAGCAACTTCAATTTGCGCAATGGTGAGCAGGCTGTTCTTTACCGCATTTTGTTCCGCATGGCTAAGGTGTGAGCGAAAATCCTGCGTGTCTGCGGTAAAATCGACTTCCGTGTGCACCCAAAACGATTTATTGATTGCTTCCGTAAACTGCAGCACTTCAGGATATTCAAATGGTTTGTAGTTGATTCTTTTTGCAAATAATCCCATAATAAAATAAATATTTATTACCTGCGGATATAAATATGTATGAAGCTGAAAAGTTGAGCCGGTGTTGAAAGTCCTAACTATCAGTACATACGCTTTTCCTCCGAAAGTGTTGTTACCTAAAAACGATTCTGGCAGGTCTTCTGACTTACTTCATTGTTTAGAGCCTTCCCATCCGTGGCCTGGCGGACAGTGGCATGAAGATGAAACAATATGATGAAGCTTACAGCTACGGGGATAGTTCCCGATTTTAACGGGATTCCCTTTTAATGAAATCCACCCGGGGTGGATCGTCAACCAAAATTCTGTGTAAATTTATAATCCCAATTTTATCCACGGACAACTTGTTATGCACCTTATGTTGAAAAGTATATGTAAGCCGGAACAGGAGTGAATTATGCTATACAGCACCGCTGGCGACGGCATTAAAATTGAATTTTTAAAGAAGAAGTACTGTTACAATTTAAAAAAACAAAAACTTGTTTTGGTTTATATTCCGTATGCTTTCCCTTGAAGTTTTTCCGAATAGAAATAAATGAACAATTACAATTGTAAGTAATTAATTCAATTGCCTGTATTCATTAGGAGGCATACCGGTTTTTTGTTTAAACAATCGTGTAAAATGCTGTTGATATTTAAATCCAAGGTCGTAAGCAATTCCACTGATTGATTTTGTAGCATCGGACATCTTAAGTTTTGCTTCTTCAATCAGCCTGGATTGGATATAATCCAGGGCCGTATTGCCTGTTTCCTTTTTGATAAGGTCACCAAAATAATTAGGAGAAAGATGCAATTGTTCTGCACACCAGGTTACTGTTGGCAACCCTATGGCTTGTGCCTTTTCAGATTTGAAATAATCGGTAAGCAGGTTTTCAAATCGCACCAACACATCTTTATTGACATGGCTCCGGGTAATGAATTGGCGGTCGTAAAAACGCATACAATAATTCAACAGCAATTCTATATTCGATACAATGAGTGTTTTACTATGCTTGTCAATATTCTGTTCTATTTCCGAAGAAATCTTTTCAAAGCATTCCACAATTGTTTTTCGTTCTTTTTTTGATAAGTGCAGCGCCTCGTTTACCTCATAAGAGAAAAATGAATAATCCTTGATAGTTTGTGCTAAATGAGTTCCTGCAATTAAATCGGGGTGAAACAGCAATCCATATCCGGACGGATTGGTATTTACAGTACGATTGTCAATTCCGTAAACTTGTCCGGGAGAAACAAAAACAAGTGTTCCATCTTCATAGTCATAAGGTTGCCCGCCGTAGATTATATCACCACATTTGGTATCTTTTAGAAACACGGCATAAATATTCATATACCGCCTGAAGCTCTTAACAAAAGAAAGTTCACTGAATTTCACTACGCTAACCAGGGGATGCAGCGTATCTACTCCTGCATAATCATTATAATGCTTTACGGTATCTATTCTCTCAAAGTGTTCCATACTCAGATTATTACCATACAAATTTAGTAAACCAAAATGCGCCTGCGACGGATTTAACCCAAAATCAGTAAAAGTGGTAAAAAGAACTGTATCCTGTATAACCCCCTGATCATTTATTCTATGGAAATTCGCAGAAGTATATTGATTGGGTCATTAATACATCGGTGGTAATAGAATAATTCTAATAAACTAAAGCGTGATGATAAACAAAAGAGACATTTTTGAGCGACTGAGAAACGGAGAAACAATACCCTCAAACGACCCGCAGGCCTATAAGATGCGCGACGCTTCTTACGCCACAAAAAAACTGCTTATCCAGATGAATAACTCGTCAGACCCTGCTGAGATCAGGATTTTATTAAGCCGGATTACGAACAGTGAAATTGACGAAAGCGTAGCGGTATTTACTCCGTTGTTCATCAATTACGGAAAGCATACTAAAATCGGAAAAAATGTATTCATCAACTTTGACTGTACTTTGCTGGACTTAGGCGGTATCACCATTGAAGACAACGTACTGATAGCGCCAAAAGTCAATCTATTATCAGAAGGGCATCCTTTGGCTCCTGAAAACAGGCAGTCGCTCGTGCCAGGGCCCATTCATATCAAAAAGAACGCCTGGATTGGGGCCAATGCGACCATATTGCCCGGAGTAACCATTGGCGAAAATGCAGTAGTAGCCGCCGGTGCAGTGGTGTCAAAAGACGTTTCTGATAATACGGTAGTGGGTGGGATCCCTGCTAAAATTATTAAAGGCATTTAATAAATAGATAAAATTATAATCACTTTAAACGAATCAAAAAAGATAATAAATATGCAAGAAACAGCAACAGCAGCGGAAGGCGGTAGAACGCTAAGCGCAAAACAGGTAAAAGCATTTGGCACAAAAGCAGCAACAGCGCCATTGAACCCATTGAATATTCAAAGACGAACGCCAACAGCCCATGATGTAGAGATAGAAATTTTATATTGTGGCGTTTGCCATTCCGATCTGCACACCGCAAGAAATGAATGGCATGGTACGGTATATCCATGTGTGCCGGGACATGAAATCGTTGGAAAAGTCGTAAGTGTCGGAGAGCATGTTACCAAATATAAAGCAGGCGATTTGGCTGCAGTGGGTTGTATGGTGGATAGCTGTCGTGAATGTGATTATTGTAAAGAAGGTTTGGAGCAATATTGCGAAAATGGCAATACCCTGACCTATAACTCGCCTGATAAACATCTTGGAGGCCGTACTTATGGAGGCTACTCGGAAAGCGTTGTAGTAGACGAAAATTATGTGTTACGTATTCCTGAAAACCTTGATCCCGCAGCAACGGCGCCCTTGCTGTGTGCCGGTATCACCACGTATTCACCACTCAGGCATTGGAAAGTTGGCGCTGGTCAAAAAGTAGGCATTGTGGGTATTGGAGGTTTAGGACACATGGGGGTGAAGCTGGCAAAGGCGATGGGGGCAGAAGTAATTGTATATACCACTTCGCCATCGAAAGTGGAAGATGCCAAACGCCTCGGAGCTGATGAGATAGTACTTTCAAAAGATGCCGGCCAAATGGAGCGCTATGCCGGCAAGCTTCATTTTGTACTGGATTGCGTTTCTGCAAATCATAATATCAATGATTATTTGGCTCAACTCAGAGTAGATGGTACCCTGGCGTTGGTGGGTGCACCCGAACATCCGCTTCCTGTGGCAGCATTCAGTTTAATTCCTTTTCGCAGAAGCTTTGCCGGATCAACCATTGGCAGCATTGGCGAAACACAGGAGATGTTGGATTTCTGCGGTAAGCACAATATTGTTGCGGATGTAGAAATGATTAACATTCAGCAAATCAATGAAGCCTACGAGCGTTTGCTGAAAGGAGACGTGAAATATCGTTTCGTAATTGATATGGCTTCGTTGAAAAAATAACATTAAATAAGAAAAATGGAAAAAAGAACATTAGGAAAAAATGGTTTAGAAGTTTCTGCACTGGGCCTTGGATGCATGGGATTGAGTTTTGGATTAGGCCCTGCAACTGATAGAAAAATGGCTATTGAATTGATCCGAAAAGCCTTTGAGCTTGGTGTTACGCTTTTTGATACAGCAGAGGCGTATGGCCCGGGCGATAATGAAGAACTTCTTGGTGAAGCCTTACAGCCGTTTCGTAACAAAGTGGTTATTGCCACAAAGTTTGGCTTTAAAGAAGGCAAAACGGCTTTAGGCACAGATAGCAGTCCTGAAAACATAAGAGCTGTTGCAGAAGCATCCCTAAGGCGTTTAAGAACAGATGTGATTGATCTGTTCTACCAGCATCGTGTAGATCCCAACGTTCCTATTGAAGATGTTGCAGGCGCAGTGAAAGATTTAATTAAAGAAGGCAAAGTAAAACACTTCGGTCTTTCAGAAGCGGGTGTCGCAATAATCAGAAAAGCACATGCTGTTCAGCCGGTAACCGCTTTGCAAAGTGAATACTCGCTGTGGTGGAGAGAACCAGAAAAGGAAATTATTCCAACAGTAGAAGAATTGGGAATCGGCTTTGTGCCTTTCAGTCCGTTAGGCAAAGGATTTTTAACCGGGAAGATTGATGAAAACACGACGTTTGATAAAAGCGATTTTAGAAACACCGTTCCTCGCTTTTCTGAAGAAAACAGGAAGGCAAACCAGGCATTAGTTGGTCTATTGGGCAGGATTGCTAAAGAAAAGAATGACTGCCTGCCCGGTAGGCAGGCAACCAATGCGCAGATAGCATTAGCGTGGTTATTGGCGCAAAAGCCCTGGATCGTTCCTATTCCGGGGACAACGAAATTGCAACGGCTGGAAGAAAATATTGGCGCTGCCGAAGTAACACTAAACGAGAGAGACCTTAAAGAGATCAATGAGGCGGTTGCAAAGATCGAGGTAAAGGGGGCTCGTTACAGTGAACAGGCACAAAAGATGATTAACCGGTAAACCTCAATGAAAACGACCATCATTCATAAATATAAAAAACGGGTAGTCCATAAATGCTGAACATGAATATAGAGAACAAACAATTTTTACCGGATGAATTGAACCGTGTTGATAAAGCAGATGACTTGCACATTGCCCCCTTTCGTGAGGATGGAAAAACATACGGAACGCCTACATGGATATGGGAAGTTGTTGTAGATGGTGATTTGTATGTGAGAGCCTACAACGGCGTTAATTCAAGATGGTATAAATCTGCTTTGGAACAAAAAGCCGGCCGCATCATTGCAGCAGGAATGACAAGAGAAGTAAGATTTGAGCCGGTTCATGGGGATATAAATAGTGTTATTGACGAGGCATACAGGAAGAAATACAACGACAGTCCATACCTATCTCCAATGATAAGCAATCGAAGCCGCGCGGCAACCATAAAAATAATTCCAGTTTAAATCAAACAAAATTTATGATGATCTTAAAAGAAAACTACACGCTATCCAATGGCGTTGCAATTCCGAAACTGGGTCTTGGCACCTGGTTTATAAAAGATAGGGACGTGGTACAAGCAGTGAAGGAAGCTGCAAAAGCCGGTTACCGGCTAATCGATACCGCAAAGGCCTATGGCAATGAAAGCGGCGTTGGCAAAGGGATCCGGCAATGTGGTATAGAAAGAGAGGAAATGTTTGTAACCACTAAACTTGCAGCAGAAATTAAGTCTTATAGAGAAGCCGTTGCATCCATCGATGGATCGTTGAAAAAATTGGGATTTGATTACATCGACCTGATGATCATTCACAGTCCTAAACCGTGGGCAAAATTTCATGAAAAAGAACCGTATTTTGAAGGAAACCGCGAAGCGTGGAAAGCACTGGAAGAAGCCTATAAGGCGGGAAAACTTCGCTCGATTGGTATTTCCAATTTTGAAAGGGCGGATATTGATAACATCCTCGATTCATGCTCTGTTAAACCAATGGTCAACCAGATTTTGGTGCACATAAGCAATACACCGGAAGAACTGATTCAATATAATAAGGATAAAGATATTCTTGTGGAGGCTTATTCGCCATTTGGCCACGGGGAATTATTTAAGAACGGGAAGGTGGCAGCGATGGCCAAAAAATATAAGGTTTCGGTGTCACAATTGGCGATTCGTTACTGCCTGGAACTTGGTTTGCTGCCACTACCGAAAACTGCAAATCCTCAACACATGAAAACCAACGCAGAAGTTGATTTTGTGGTTACCAAAGAGGATATGGAACAGTTGAAGAACGTGGAACCAATTGAAGATTATGGAGAGCACAGCAAATTTCCTGTATACGGAAAGAAATGATTTTAAAATTCAGACCACAATTTTTCATGTGTCATTTCTTATGAAACTATAGTCTGAAAACTAAAATAAAAGAGTATGCAAATAACAAAAATAGGTTCAAAACCTTCGGCTAAAGGACCCCAAGATTGGTTTACCGGATCAGTGAGAATAGATCCTTTATTTGATGTGAATGAGGCAAGACGTAGTGCAGCAGCTATCGTTACTTTTGAACCAGGAGCAAGGACGGCATGGCATACTCATCCGCTCGGTCAGACATTAATTATTACGGCCGGCTGCGGCTGGGTACAGAAAGATGGAGGTCTGATTGAAGAGGTGTATCCAGGTGACATAGTTTGGTTTGAACCGCATGAAAAGCATTGGCACGGTGCTACGCCGACCAACGGTATGTCGCATATTGCCATCCAGGAAAATCTGAATGGTAAAGTGGTTGACTGGTTGGAAAAAATAAGTGACGAACAATATAATAAATAAGCAGTTGATTAGGCACAGATGTTATACCGGTGATTGTTACGCTTTACTACCTCTGAAAATCTTCTTCCATATTCAATGATGAAAGAGGTTAACTGTTACTATTGTAGGATTCTTTAGGTTATGAATTTTACACTTCATGATTTAATCGACTGGATTAAAGATGGCAGGGTTGTGTTACTATATTTAGTGAATGGATGGATATACACGATCCTTAATAGCTAATGAGCTATTAATGCCCGCTTTGCAGGTATTCTTTCAGAATGGCCGTTTTCGGATGATTAAAGATTTCATCTGGTGTGCCTTGCTCTATTATTTCGCCGAAATACATAAACACAATATGATCTGCCAAACGCCGCGCCTGGCGCAATATATGAGTCACCACAATCAATGTGTAATCGTTCCTGAGATCTAAAAATTTCTCCTCAATTTTTCTGCTTGAGATAGGATCAAGAGCAGACGTGGGCTCGTCGGCTAAAATAATTTCCGGCCCTACCGCCAATCCCCTTGCAAGGCAAAGCCTTTGCTGCTGCCCGATGGACAATCTTCCTACCGGCGTGTGAAGCCGGTCTTTTACTTCTTCCCAAAGTCCTGCGCCCCGGAGGTTGTATTCTGCGCTTTTGCTCAACAGCTTTTTATCTTTCACTCCTTTTATCTTCAGGCCATACGTAACATTGTTGTAGACCGACATGGGCAAGGGAAAAGGCTTTTGCGATAGCAATCCCATCTTTTGCCTGAGTTGTGTAATGTCGTGTTTAGGCTGAAAAATATCTTCTCCATCTATCAGCACTTCGCCACTCACGTGCAACTGCGGGTATAGGTCTGTCAGCCGGTTCAAACATTTGAGCAATGTCGTTTTTCCGCAGCCTGATGGCCCCAGCAGTACCGTTATTTTATTGCGTGGTATTTCAAGATTGATATTTTTCAAAATCGGCGCATCGCCGGCGTTTACATTCAGGTTCCTTATATTGATTATGGTATCAGTCATTTGCAACATGCTTTTTAGATGATATTTTTCTTAAACTTTTTGATGGCCAGCCGCGATACAATGCTAATCAATAAAATAATTCCTGTCAGGATCAGCGCGGCAGCATAAGCCCTTTCTTTCACTTCAGGAATGGAGGAACTTAGCTGAAAGAATATCGCCAATGGTAATGTGGCGGTAGGATCCTGCAAAGTCTGGGGTATGTGATCGGTATAGCCGGCAGTAAATAAAACAGAGGCTGCATCGCCGATGCCGCGGCCAAATGCCAGCAATAAGGCAGTAATAAATCCCGGTAATGCCTGCCGGAAAAATACGCCGAAAGCAGTTCGTGTGCGTGTAGCGCCTAATGAATACGAAGCTTCAAGCAATCCCTTCGGAATGGTGCGCAGCACTTCATCGAACGCACGAATAAATATCGGTACGATAAATAACGTTACGGTGATAATGCCCGCCAGCAGTGAGGCACGTAACTGAAAATAGGTCATCAGCGCAAAGCCAAACGCACCAAACACGATGGAAGGCACGCCCCATAATGCATCCAGCAAAAAACGCAGCATGTTTACCCGGCGTTTATTTCGCGTCCAGTGTACATTCATTCCCAAGGCCACGGGCAGGCCAATGAGCACGGCCAGGAACGTAGCGCCAAAAGCAAGATACAGCGAGCCAACAATCGCGTTTATTATGCCGCCGCCTTTTCCAAAATAAAAACCGCCTTGCGGTTCCTGTGAGATCATTTCCCATGAAAGGGCATGCCATCCTTTCTGAACGATCACTACCAATATCGAAGCGAAAACGAAAATGATGCTGAAAGTAACGATGCGCATGATCCAGAGAAAAATTTGTTCTTCTGATTGTTGCTTATTTTTCATAAAGCCCTTTTGATTATGCATCTTGTTTTTTATATACCAGCAGGTTCGTGAGTGCATTAAATATTATGATGATCATAAACAGTAATAATGCAGACAGCATCAGCGCTGAATCGTACAAAGGCACTGACATCATATCTCCATAATTATTGGCAATAAGTGCAGGCAAAGGATAAGCCGGCTGAAACACATTGCGTGGCACCTGTACGACGTTGCCCACGACCATCAGTACGGCAATCGTTTCGCCCAACGCTTTGGATATGCCCAGGCTTAGCGCTGCAATAATGCCTGTTTTTCCTTCGCGTAGTAAAATCCATTTGATCGTTTGCCAGTAACCGGCGCCCAGCGAAAGCGACGCTTCTTTTAATTCAATGGGAATGCTGCGAAATACTTCCACCAACATATTCAGCATATAAGGCACAGCCATAATGGCCAACACAATGCCGCCTGATAAAAGACAATAGCCCGTGGTAGAAAAACCGAATGCGGGCGCAACATATTCACTCACTAATGGTACCACTACCAACACGCCCCATGCGCCATACACTACCGATGGTATGCCGGCCAGCACATCTATTACAAAATACATAACCTGTGTAAGCCATTTGGGCGCGTATTGCGTGAGATAAATAGCCGCCAGCAGACACACAGGCGCCGACAAAATAAAAGACAACAACGTTACCCACAGCGACCCGATGATGAATGCGTAAAAGCCAAATTTGCCTTCCATTGGCGACCAGTCAGCGGAGGTGATTAGGCTGCCAAAAGAATAAGTTTGGAATAATGGCAGCGACTTCAATACCAGCCCCAATCCAATTACCAATGGCAACAGCAGCAGGCAAAGCATCGCTATCACCATCCAGATGTTGGATAAACGATCCACCCACTTCCGGGGCAAAGTGAAAAACGTTGTCATCTTGTTTCCGGTTGATGAATGGTTAACGATTATTTTAATTGATCTAATTGCTCCTGTATTTTATCAGTGGGCAGAGGTACATACCCCGCGGCCTTTACATATTGCTGTCCATCGGTAAGCACCCATTTCAAAAAATTTATCACAGCCGAATCAACAGGTTTCCCTTTCGTAAGAAAATACAGATCGCGTGCAGGCGGCGAAGGATAACGCCCGTCAGCGATCGCTTTCAGCACACTGTCAGCGTTATCATAAAAATTTTCCTCCGGATCTATCCGCCGGTTATTATTTACATCTATCGGCACCACATCGATGCCGGGCCTTTTCTTACCTGTGGTAATGTCATACGCATAAGCAACATTATTAAACCCAATGCCATATTGATCTTTGGCTACTGCGTCCGCAAGGCCGGGGTCGCCATAAATACCGGTACCTTTTATATTTTCCTGCCTGCCATCAAAATAAGCTGCCCAGGTGTCGGCAGCGCCCGCCGCATCGGAACGCGTGTATACGATAATCTTATTTTTATCCGGCGTGTCGAGCACGTTGCCCCAATCAATATCTTTTCCCGAAAAATAAATTTGCTTTAACTGAGCGTGTGTAAGCCCTTTGCGGTGTATCAGCGCTGCCAAAGGATTTTTTGCACTGAAAGTGGGCAGCACTGCATCTTTGGCTACTGCAAAAAGAACGATGTCTTTTTGTTTTTCAACGGGCGTCAATGCCCGGGAAAACATAGCAAGATCTGCTGCGCCTGCCAACACATCTGTAAGCCCTTTGCCTGCGCCGCCTGCTGACACATCGAAGCGCGCATCGGGATGTAATTTTTTATACTCCTCTGTCCACTTTACTCCAAGCGGATACAAGGCAAATGCGCCGCTTATGGTAACACTTTTAGATTTGCCGCTGTTGCATGCAATAAAATTCAGGGAAAGTGAAAAAAATAAAATGCCTGTTATGATTTTTTTGGTTTTCATAATAATGAATTTGTCGGGTTAGAAAAATGGATTACTGTTTTTTGAAAAAATGAATGGTGTGATAAACTGTTAGGCGGGCAATATCCCTCTGGTAATATTGCGTGCCCGAGCTGCGCTCCTGGAAATAATTCATATAGCCAAGTTCTACCTGCAAATGATTGCTGATGCCATAGTTTAATGCGAAGTATGCCCGGTTTTGATCAAACGTATTGTTCACAACAGAGTGGCCCAGGTTCAGCATGATTTCGTCTGAGACCTTTGCATATAATGTGCCTGCTGAAGTCGATTTTTTCACAAGCGGGTACTGTAATTGTAACTGATAGCGAAACCGGCTTTTAAAATTGTATCCATCAGTAAGTTTGTTGTTACTGCTGTTACGTGTCCAGCGTTCTTCCAACTTGAAACGATGGCTGATGAGTAAACTGGCAACAGCCTGTTTATAATTTAATTCAAGGTGGGGCCTTAATTCAGGAACAGCAATTGTTGAAAGGACGGATGGATCAGCAGGATTGGTAGAAGTGTAATAAGTAAATCCCACCCCGGCGCTCCACCCTGCGCCCAGTTGGTGGATCACAGTAACACGTGGCAATACCCAGTTGGCCTGGCGGTTGTTTTTAAAGAACCGCCGGTCGTCTATTTCCAGGTTGAGTTCTGATTTCGGGGAAAGTTGGTATTTCCCATAATAACGAAGCCAGTATTGACTTTGATGTGTAATTTGTTTTTGCGCCTGCAATGGCGTTGTGAAGCCAATTGCAGCAAATGCCACGAGGCTCGTGTACCTATTTATTATGTACATTTGTAGGAAGTTAAAATGTGAAGAATATTTATATTCGGATCAAAGGGAAATAGTTGCTGCTATTTCCCTTATTTTTTTTTAATTCAATCAACATTCCGGCAATCCTCCGGCGGGTGCATTAAGAAATAAATGTTGCATCGGAAATATTATATCGCCAATGAATTGGCCGGTAAAAAATAATTTTAGAAGCTTTATTATAATCAGGCGATAGGATTCCACCGCATTCGTAAATAGCAGTTGGAGAATCGTGTAATGAATAAGTTCATTAACGAAAGACAACATCGCATTCTATATCTGATTATCTGAAGAATCATAAAGTATATGCTTGTGATTAAATAGTTAATTAATCCGGTGCAAATATAATGATTCCAATTAGTCTACCAAATTAGTAGGATAATATTTTTTGTGCTTTAATTACCTGTTTAAAATAAAGGGGCTGTTTTTACAAGGGATTTAATTTAGTCGTTTGATAAGTAAAGACAAGGAATTTACAGGTTAATGCGGTGAGAAAGGCCTGGCTATTTTTTTAAATAGGGATAAACGGAGTTATAAAAGGAGTAATATTCATTACAACACTTGCAGCAGATAATGCAGGCTCTAAAAAGCATCCGTGAAAAGCCTTACAGGCGAGGCTGGTATGTGAAATAGTGCCGCATAAAATAATTACGATGTAGGTGCTTATTGCATACTTCTAATCACGGTTCGAAATAAAAGGATCGGGGAGAAGATATGGCAAGGATACATATTTTTCAGGAAAAACGCCACAGGTTGGAAGTCTTTGCAGAATATTGGTTAGCTGTTTCTTTGTTTGTATGGAATTAAGATCTGCAAAGTAAAGCACCAGGTTATTAACCTTTTGTAAATTTAAAACTTTAATATCAGAAAACTATAACGGTTTCTTCAATAAGTGCACCGCCCTTTTCTTGCTGCTTTCCTGCTAATCCCTTATTGTCTTTCAGCTACCACCTTGCTGAATCCTGCAACATGCCTGCAAGGAAATAGGGGGAGGGTAGTAATGAAATACATTGTAAACAACTCGAAAAGGCACGAAGGTGCACCTCTCTTTATTTTTTAATAGTGGTGTCTTTTTTAACCGTCTTTTTTATACTGCGTTTTTTACCTTCCAGGAGTATTTTCGCAATTTCCTGTTTAAAATAATATATTTTACCGAATTCATCACAATAGGAGATTTTTCCTGTGCTTCGCCAGTTAAGTAAGGTTCGTTTGGTAATATACAGTTCCTGCACTACCTGTGAGCCATCTATAAAAAAATCACTCAGGCTGGTGCCCGGTGGAAGGCATAAACTAAACATTGATGCCGGTAATTTATCAGCTTTCACTTTTGACGGTCCTTTTGTTGATTTCATAATGCCATTTTTGGTTGCTTAAAAATAAAAGCGGCTCGGTTTATAATATCCCGTAATTATACGGGTAAACAACTTTCACCTGGAATCACGCCCGGTTAGTTTTATTGACGGAAAATAAGGTAATGCCATTATATCAAACCGGAAAAAGGGGACAAAGAAGTACTGTACTAACGCACTTTAGCAGAAAAGTAATACAGCGGTACGAAATACTGTACCCGCTCTCTTCGAATACATAATCCAAACCTTCGAACCCCGTTATTTTACCGCAACAGCCGTGGTACGAAATTGCAAAAACGGTTGTTGCAGAAACCATTTTTTTTAACAATTAAATTCAACTATCATGGGAACCATCAACAAAGGTATCCTCGGAGGATTCTCCGGAAAAGTAGGCTCAGTAGTAGGCGGTAGCTGGAAAGGCATAGATTATATGCGCAGCAAAGGCAACAACCGCAACCTGAACCCCTCAGAAAAACAGCTTGCTCAGCAACTTAAGTTTGCACTCGTCATGCGCTTTGTACAGCCTATGGCAGGTTTGCTAGGCATTAGCTTTCGCAATTTTGCCATCCAGATGACGGGCATCAACAGTGCATTTGCCTACACCATCAGAAATGCCGTTACGGGCGTCTATCCCACTTTTACCATCGACTATTCATTGTCGCTGGTGAGCAGGGGCGACCTTCCGAATGTGCTGACCCCGGCAGCCACCATGGGCGCAGGCTCGGTGCTAACGTTTAGCTGGACAGACAATTCAGGAACAGGCAGCGCTAAAAGCACAGACCAGGCTATTCTTGTAGCGTATTGCCCGGATCTGAAGCAAGCCATCTTCA
The DNA here is from genome assembly GCA_051954975.1 of Ginsengibacter sp. Taxonomy (GTDB): domain Bacteria; phylum Bacteroidota; class Bacteroidia; order Chitinophagales; family Chitinophagaceae; genus Ginsengibacter. The sequence continues at coordinate 184,361 of JBQCHE010000017.1, forward strand.
ATACAGCCGGAGGTGTGCGGAGCGCTATGACAGCAGACTTAAACCTGGCCCCCTTTGCCGGCCTCCAGGTGCAAACCTGGATCGGTTTTATCTCTGAAAATGGCAAAAACGTTGCCACCAGTATTTTTACGGGTGCCGTAACAGTGAGCTAAAAAGCCCCCAAAGCAGGCCGTCGCAAGACGGCTTGTTTTTTCAACATTCCTCAATCCCTTAAAAATTAAATGATCATGTATATCTATAAAAAAATAGTTACCCTACCTTTTCCTCCGCCCACCGTATTCAAATACCTTACCACGGCCGGTAACTTTCCATTGTGGCTTAAAGAGGTGCTGGTAGCAGGAAAAGCCTCTAAAGAAACTGCTTTGGGCTCTACCATGGTGCAGACAATAAGAATTTTGCTTCCACGCAAATTTAGTATGCACGTAACCGGGTTTGTAAATAACCGGTATTTTAAAATAGAAGCGCTTAAAGGCTTTGGCTTTTTGCCCGGTTACAGTTTTTCTTTAAAACCGGTAAAAGGAAACGCGACGGAGTTGACCGTATACGTGCAGGTAAAATGCAATAATGAAAAAGATCAGCATAAACTGGTTTCTTTTTTATTTCCTTTCGGTGTGCAGCACTATTGGGATTTATATATCACCCTGCTTGGGTCCTGCTTAAAGAAAACAGAAAAAAACGCGAAATGATTGATAGAAGCCGCATGCACTGCTGATCGCGTGGCAAATAAATCCTGATTCATCTCTGGCCATCTAAAAAAAATTTGGCAAAACATTTTGATTTTTGAAAATAGTTTCTACTTTTATGCTCTGATCTTTTTAATGATGGCATTGCCTTATTATCCTGATCATAAAATCTAACCTTTGAGAAAACACGTTTACCAGATACTGCTCATCCTGCTTTTTGGCTTCAAGTCAGGTGGCGCACAGACTACAGACAGCATTGCGCAGAATATAGAAAACCTTCCTTCGAATTTTCTTGCAAAAATTCAAAAGAAATATTCGTCTATAGAAAAGAACCTTTCCAAAAAAACCGCCAGGTATCTACACAAAATGGAGCGGCAGGAAAAGAAGCGTTCTGGAATATGTCAAAAAGCATCCGGAGCAATTTGCTGATCCTGATAAAGTAATTGACTTGGTATACAATATGGCTCCTCATCAATCAAATTTTATAACTGAGCCCGGAAATTTATTTGCATTTTCACAAGATCATACAAAAGATATGCTATCTGGAAATGATATGGATGGCTTAGAGGCAGCATTTAAAAGCAATGAAAATTCTCCCGGTGCATTGGGTTCTCATAGTACATCTTCGTTTGTGAATGATATTACCGCCTTTTTAAAAGCGTTTCAATCAAGTAACGGAAATAGTCAACAATTAATAGATAGTTTTGTAAAAACGATGCAAGAACAATATGGCATTAACGTAATTGTAAAACAATGAAAAATTCATTAATAAAACTAGTATTACTTATATGTAATCATAGGAATAATTCTTCTTATAATATTTTACTTAAGTGCTTTTTTATCGGGCTATGGTTCAAACATAACACACCTATCCCAAGAAAAACGGCTGTTCATTAAGTTTGCTATTTTTCATCTTATAGTTAATGTTTATTTACTTTATAAGTTAAAGCAAATAAATACTATTAGTATTTTTCTTTCTATCGTAATAATATGTTGCTTATATTTATTCGCTGCTTGGCGGTTTGAGTACTTTTGACAAAATCATTGCCGGTTAGTAAGCGGATGGTTTATGACAGCTATCTTAAGGTTATCGACAAAGATGGAGGAGCAGGTATAGACAGGCAAAGCATTGAGATGTTCAATGAAATATGCTTGGCAACCTGTACAAAATCTGGAATCGCAGGGAGTGTAAAATAAACTGTGTCAAATAATTTTTTGATATTGGCAGAATGGAGTCAGAAGCGAAGTTTTTGCTAAAAATGGCCGGGTTCGATACCCGGCTATTTTTTAAAACAGATGTTGACATCATGTCGCCATTACATCGTTCTTGCTGAATCAAAGTTATCATTTTTTCCCGTTTCATAAATTGAGCTTCAGTCTGTCACCAAATATGATACTTAACTGGGAAACGGTAATGCTCCAGTTGGACAGCGGCATGGTCCATTTTTCCTCCCAGGCCGTGTCTACTCCGAGCCTGTAGCTCAGCAGGACACGGACGATGAATGAAGAATAAAATTGTTATTTTTAGAGTATGGCTGTAAGAACTCCGATAGAACTAGGAGAAGGTCTTTATTTTATAACCTTTACCTGCTGCGAATGGCTACCTTTATTTGAAATTACTAATGGATACGATGCAGTATATAAGTGGTTCGACTATTCAAAATCTAAAAATCATTTTGTGAAAGGATTTGTAATTATGGCCAATCATTTGCATGGTGCTTATTGATTTTTCTAAATCCTTAAAAAGTATTAATACCACAGTGAGTTAATGGGAAAAGGTTTATGGCATACGAGCTTGTAGAAAGATTAATCGAAAGATCGCTCAAACACCTGGTGCTTCTTTCCTGGAGCGTTTCTTTTTAGAAAAACTGAATTACATTCACAATAATCCTTGTAGCGGAGTATGGAAATTGGTTGAGAATCCGGTTGACTACAAACATAGTTCGGCCAAATATTACATGTCAGGAATACAAAGTGACTACCCGATTATAGATTGACCAACTGATCGGCCGTGTCCTGCATCCGCACAAAAGGCTGGGAGGAGAGACACGGCCTGGGAGAAAAAAAACTAATAGTGATTGGATTGTCTCTTTTTTTCTGACAACTCAGATTTATACGGAGTATTAAGATGCATAGGCACATTTACCGTAAAAGCGGACGATAGCTTTGTATTAGAAGAAATAAAAAATGCCGCACCTTTGATTTAAATTTATATAATTTCGTTATTCCTGCGCGTATTCATGATTCAAAAAGATATGATACCAAGCATATCGAAACAAAAAATTTTTCCCTGAGAACCCACTTAAAAAATTGAATAGGCGAACCATTTGTTTTTCTAAAAGCCTTGCTGTATTTGCTGCCTGTTTAAAGATATATTTCTGGAGTTAAAAGGTGCCTGAATTTTCATTTCCCCCGCTATCTTAGCAATATAGATTGAAAATAAAGAACGGGCTGCAAAAATGATTTTATTGCTGATGGTTAGAAACTGACCCTCCTTTGTTTATTGATTATACATTTTTACAACAGAAACCAATTTTTCTATGTTCAACTCTTTTGCATAATTATCTTTTGGATAGTAGGAGTTAAGTTTCGCGAGCGCTTTGAGATTGTCTTTTACCGCTTCTTTAAAATCCCTGATTCCGATAAGGTATATTTTATTGTCGTCTTTTTCAAAAAAGAAAGTACTTCTTCTGTTGCTTGAACTGTTTATAGAGGTAGGCCCGTTTGAAAAAGTGTAAGTTTTGGTATATCCTGTATTATCAAAATAGTATAAATTCATTTTCCCTTTTACCAATCTGATCAGATAAAGGTTATTGTAGCGTTTATGGAAAGCTTTACTGTCCTGGAACGCTACTACATCACTATCATTATATTTTTTCCCATCCATGGTGAATGCATTGTCCTTGTTAATTACCCGAACCAGATTATGATCGTAAGAATCATAATTTTTATGCTTGAAAGATTTTCCGGTAATAACTGTTCCGTCTTTTTTGATGATAGAAGCGTCATAATTTGTTTCTCTTGAAGCCTTGGCTCGCTTGTCGAATTGTTTAAAAGTGACACAGGAAGAAAAAGCGACGCAAATTAAGAATGCCAGATAAAGTTTTAGTCTCATACTGTTGTTTTAATAAATTTTTGCAATATATGGCGCTTACACGTTATCGTCAAATAAATGTCATCAGTTATGCCACTCATAATACCTTTTCGCGATTTTAGGATATTCTCCCGAAGGTTGGAATGCTTTTCTTCTCAGCAACGTTCCACGGTCATTTAAAATCAAAAGGGCATAAAATAATCGGTTATGTTATTTTGCCTAATCATGTACATGTGTTAATAGATTTCATAAAAACGCATCATTCAATAAATATGATTATTGGCAATGGCAAAAGATTTATGGCATATGGTATCGTTAAACGGCTGAAATCAAGCTGGAAAAATTTAACCTTTGGCCAGATGTTGTAACTCGTTATTTGCTTTTAATTGATAAATCCATTCTTTAGGTTGTTGAACCACAAATCTTTCGATTGTATCGTTCGGTGATATAGTGACTGCTAACCCATTGTTTTCAATTCCTAAAGTTTTAAATCTCTCAGCTTTCTCAATGTCTGATAAATTGATCGAAAGTTCATGTTTTTGAATATTCAATTTATGAGACTTAAATGTTAGTCGTTTTGTTGTCAAATACAATTTCCCGCCTACAGCTTCAGCGCCTTTAAGGTGATTAGCGCCTGTTTCAAATAAAATGGTTTCATCTGATTCGATATTAATTTTAGTGCCTTGTATCCAAAGTTTAGAATTAACAAATAGTCCTATTAACCAACCAAATAATAATCCCGCTAAAGCGCCTCCTACCAAACTAGAAACAACAGATATAATTATGTTTTTCGTCGTCAAATTACTGTGTGTCAGCAAATCTTGCAGAATAAAAAATATTGTAATGGCAATACCGAAAATTAAACCTGCTTTTATTTTATTTTTTTTATTCATGAAAAAAATGAGGTATTAATTTAAATTAATTATAGTAAAAAATACAGTTTTATTCCCCGCAATACTTTCATTTATCTAAAAAAAGCCATTGCGGAGAATAAAGAATTATTCTGTGGTTAAGGTAAACATTTTAACTAGTCAACCAAGTGAAAAACGATTCTACCAATTTCTTGGCGGAATTACCTAATCCTCCACCCACAGCACCAACCGCTCCCACACCAGCGCACCCCCCAATAGTTCTGATAACAGGTAGTATGACACTTCCACCTACAGCTCCATAAGCACAACCTCCTACAGCACCTGTTACAATACCAGCCATATCTGCGACTGCGATATCTCTGCCAGGATTCAATAATATGATATAGCACCACCAAAAAAGTTTTGCCATTTAGAAGAATTGTCTCTCCAATAAACAACTGAATTATACCCAACGATGCACATTGAAACGAGATATATTTTCTCATTATTATTTGTCAATAAAGCAATATTGTTGTTTACAATTGAGCCATAATTAATTTTTGTATAACACTTATCCTTCTTCTCAGCAACGTCTCACGAAAGTGGACGTTGCGTATCATTAATTCGGTACTTTATAAATGCCTACTTTCACCTGTAACTCATGTAAAACTAATTACGGCAAATATTACGTAATAGGAGCAGATTATTTTAGCGTTTTAAATTCAGAGAATGCAGAATATTTTTATATCAGCTATGCAAGAAGTAATTATCGAAAATAACGAATCCACCTACACCTTACGTCAACTAATTTTATATTTTCTAAATTTAGGTTTAATAGGCTTTGGCGGGCCGGTTGCACTAGTTGGGTACTGTACAAAGATTTGGTTGAAGACCGCAAATGGATTTTGGACGAAGATTACAAACAAGGTTTGGCATTGGCACAATTAGCGCCACATTTTTAAAAGGATTGCAAAGCATCAAAGCATTTGTTGATGGAATTACAGCAGCAGGTATTGGAGCTTTGGCGGGAGCTGTTGCCATCATTGCTATTCGCAATATTACAGACATTCCCACAGCATTGATTGCTTTAACCAGCATCTTCATTTTAATTTATCTAAAGAAAATTAAAGAGCCGTATATCATTCTTCTTGCAGCAATAACCGGACTTATTTTAAAAACATTTTTGTAACCAATGAAACAACCGAACCTTTTTTCCTCTTGATTATTACCCTTTGCTTTTTTTTTTCAATGGATGTAGTACACAACCACAATCCAGGGATCAAATACGTGGTGCAGATAACTCTTAACATTTTTCAAGTTCATTCATCATCAGCCTGCTGCCAATAAATAAGGGGGAACGCTCGTGCAGTTCGGCAGGGATCTTTTCAAGGATCCGCTGACGGCCATCTGTGGCTCTGCCACCGGCTATCTCCACCATATAAGCCAAAGGGTTACATTCATACAACAATCTTAATTTGCCGTTTGGGTTTTTCGAAGTGGCGGGATAAATAAAAATGCCTCCTTTGATTAAGTTACGATGTACATCGGCGACCATACTGCCGATGTATCTTTGTGTGTATGGCCCGCCATTGTATTTATTTTTTTGCTGGCATAGCATAATGTATTGTTGAACTCTTTTTTCAAACTGAAAAAAGTTACCATGGTTTATTGAATAAATGGTACCGCTTTCAGGGCAACGGATATCCGGGTGGCTGAGGCAAAATTCCCCGATGGAAGGATCAAGCGTAAACCCATTCACGCCTCTTTTAGTAGCGTAAACCAGGATGGTGGAAGAACCATAAATAATATAACCTGCGGCCACCTGCCTGAGGCCGGGTTGCAAAAAATCCTTTGCCTGTACCAGGTAACCCACCTCAGTTATGCGACGGTAAACGCTGAAAATAGTGCCAATAGAAACATTCACATCCATATTAGAACTGCCGTCAAGCGGATCGAACAGGCAGATGTATTTGGCATTCCTGCTGGCAGGATTGTCAAAAGCCACAAAATCATCCAGTTCTTCACTGGCAATACCGGCGCAACTGATGCCATGCCTTAAAACACCGGTAAGCTGCTCATTGGCGTATTGATCCATTTTCTTTACCTCTTCGCCCTGTATATTCACCTCTCCCGTGTTTCCCAAAATATCCACTAGCCCTGCTTTATTTACTTCCACATTGATGCGTTTCGCGGCAAGGCCGATATCTCTCAACAGGCCGGCCAGCTCGCCGGTGGCTTTCGGGAAGGCTCTCATTTCGCGAAGCGTAAACTCATCAAGCGTTAATACTTTTCTGTTGACCATAGCTTGTAATTAATTAAAATAAATCGTTTAAGTCGTGAGTGCTAATAATTTCCAATTGAATTCAGCCACAGTTTTTAATTCTTTTCTTTTTTGCTTGAACAAAAAAGAAACAAAAAATTCAAGGACAACCCGATCGCTCCGCGCGTTTGTCCGGCCATCCCACTGTCTCGCCGCAATGTATTTGCTAAATCTTCAGACTTCTGATCTTTTCATGTCTTGAATTCACAAAAACCAACTTAGTTCTTCAACTCAAATCCCACAACAAGTAGAAGTTTTCCATATCATCAAGACCAAATCGATTTATTCTATAGTTAATAATAAACAACCGGCCCGGCCGATTCGATCTCTTTACTTACCAGTCCGGCAAATTTTTTAAAATTGGCAGCAAAAAAGCCTGCTAATTTATGGGCTGCCTTTGCATAAGCCTCTTTATCCTGCCATGCGTCTTCGGGGTTCAACAAATGGGAAGGAACTCCCGGGCAATGTGAAGGGATCATCAAGCCAAATACCGGTTGCCGGTGAAAGTCCACGCTGTCCAGTTTACCATTGAGTACCGCTGAGATGATGGCTCTTGTGTATTCCAGCGGGATTCTTGTTCCCACACCATATTCCCCACCTGTCCAGCCAGTATTGATCAGCCATACCTTTACACGGCTCTTTTCTATCTTTTCACGCAGCATTTGAGCATACCGCACGGGATGAAGCGGTAAGAAAGGTGCGCCAAAACATGCGCTGAAAGTGGGTTGAGGCGTTGTAATTCCTTTTTCTGTGCCGGCCACTTTGGCCGTGTAGCCGCTGATAAAATAGTACATCGCCCGGGCAGGCGTAAGCTGGCTTACGGGAGGTAAAATTCCAAAGGCATCGGCGCTAAGGAAAAATATATTGGCAGGCATGTTTGCTATAGAAGGCCTGGCGGCGTTATCCATATATTCCAGGGGGTAGCTTACCCTGGTATTCTCCGTTATTTTTTTGCTGCTGAAATCTATCACATTGCTGTCGCCAAAAAAGCAAACATTCTCTGCCAGGGCGCCAAACCGTATAGCCTTAAAAATACCTGGCTCCTTATCCGGATCAAGATGAATGGTTTTAGCGTAGCAGCCCCCTTCAATGTTAAATACGGAATCTTCATCCCAGCCGTGCTCATCATCGCCGATGAGCTTTCTTTCGGGATCGGCACTTAGGGTTGTTTTGCCGGTGCCGCTCAGACCAAAAAAAAGGGCGGTATCTTTTTCTTTGCCAACGTTGGCTGCACAGTGCATAGTGAGCACATCCCGGTCTTTGGGCAGGATAAAATTCAACATACTGAAAACGGCCTTCTTTATTTCACCTGTGTATTGAGTGCCCCCGATAAGTATTATTTTTTGTGTAAAATTTATGATCACAAAATTCGGGCTTCGGACACCATCTTTGAGCGGGTCCGCAAAAAAGCCTGGAAGTTGTATCAGATGCCAGGCGGGTGTTGGAAGATTATGTTCTTCTTCACCAGGGCGCAGGAACATGTTATAGGCAAAAAGGTTACAGCAGGGGTTTTCGTTTGCGACCCTTATATTGATTTGATATTCTTCTTTGGCGCAAACCGCGCAATCCCTCACCCATAATTTTTTGTCTTGCAGGTATGCCATCATTTTATCAAAAAGCTGCCTGAAATATTTTTCTTCGATTGGCTGGTTCAATTCATTCCAGTCGACGGAAGAACCGGTCAGTGCATCTTTAACGATAAACCGGTCTTTGGGACTTCTTCCGGTAAATTCACCGGTGCTGATCACCAATGCGCCGGTGCTGCTCAAAAATCCTTCACCTTTTTCGACTGACTGCATGATCAGGTCTTCCGGCAAAAGCTGGTAATAATAGTTTTCGGGATTTGTGATGAGATCATCAAAATATTGCCCCGCTATGGATGCGCGGGAAGCTTTTGTTATTAGAGAATCATTCATTGAAAAAAAATTAGAAGTTGATTGACTTATGAAAATCAAGAGAGGCTTTGTTCAAAAAAGCGGAAGAAATGAGTAATGACTCATGTGTACATAACTCACTTATACCGATAATCCGTGTAGGC
>JBQCHE010000018.1:0-22577 GCA_051954975.1 Ginsengibacter sp.
GCTAATTTTAGAAGTCCAACTTTACTCTTGATTAATTTAACTTGCGTGTTCATAATCTGACTTTTTGGGGTTAATTAATATTGTTTTGTCACTTTAAAATTAATCCCAATTGTCAGATTAAGTCGTAGCTATTTCAAATAACTCATGATTACTTTTGTTCACCTTTTTGCTGTAGTATCAGTTTTATCTAGGTATTTGTTGGTTTGTGTTTTTTATTATCTGTTTGCTTGATTATTTAGAATACAAAATCCTCCTTTGAGAGGAGGTAGAGACATACAAAATTTTTTCCTTTCAAAGGACCCCTTCGTCTAACCATCTGTTGGCTTCAAATTTAAGAGCCTATAGTTTTGCGGATAAAAAGCATCATGCGTAGTAACCCTGGAGTACGCCGTCAAATGTTTGAGATGATTGGGCAATGGCAACAAAGCGGCCTTAATAAAAAGGCATATTGCGACCAGCAATCCATTAAGCACTGCACCTTTTATTATTGGTATAAACATTACCGGCAGCAGCACGGAGATATCGATGAAAAAAGTTCCTCTTTTGTAAAACTACAAATAGAGAAATCGCCGACCACTCCATCTATGGAGATCTGTTTTCCAACAGCCATCCGTTTACTATTTAAAAGCGCTGATCAGTTAAGGATGCTTCATTTATCTGCATCGTGTAATTATTATTTACATCGCAACGCTACCGATATTCGAAAAGGCTTTGATAGCCTGTGTGGCATCGTTACCTCTGAATTAAAAATGAATGTGCTGAGCGGAGCCGTATTTATTTTCATGAATAAAAAACATAGCCAGGTAAAACTGCTTTTATGGGAAGGCGATGGCTCTGCCATTTATTATAAGCGGCTGGAAAAAGGCACTTTTGAATTGCCTCTGCCCACTAATGATGATAAAGATCTTTATATCACTAACGAAGCGCTTCAACACATTCTTCAGGGCGTCTCATTAAAGAGTGTGCGCAAGTGAAAAAGATATCAACATCTGGCATAAAACTGTGGATAACGCCTGACCTGTATCCGGTGTATGATTTTTTTAAGGAAAAAGAACAGGTCGAAGTATTGCATTGTTTGGCACATGCACGGCGTAAATTTTTTGAAGCCAAAGACAACAATAAGGACATTGCAACATATGCTTTGGGGCAAATCGGATTGCTATATAATATAGAGCGAACAGCAAAAGAGCAGCAACTGGATGCAGCACAAATCTATGAACTGCGCCAAAAGGAATTGTTACCGGTATTAGCATCATTTGGAAAGTGGATGAAAGAAACGTATCTGAAAAGAGTGCCTAAAAGTGCCATTGGGAAAGCGCTTGGTTGCATAGAAAGATGGCCGGAACTAATGGTTTATGCAAGCGACGGAAAATTAAACATAGACAATAATCCCGTGGAAAACAGCATCAGGCCTGTGGCAATCGGTAGAAAGAACTATTTATTCGCCGGCAGTCATGAGGCTGCAGCAAGAAGCGCTATGCTCCACTCACTAATGGGCATCTGCAAATTACATAATATCAATCCTTTCATCTGGCTCAGGGACGTTTTGCAAAGGATCAATAATTGTCCGATCAATAAGATAGCATAACTACTGCCGCGCAATTGGGTACCCTTGCCATAACAATTTATCAGTGGATATTACAGAGGTAGTTGCTCGGAGGGATACCTTTCAAAATCCAAAAAATTATGCTGTCAGTTGAGGATTTAATGTTCCAAAAAACTCAATAATGCTATTTGGGCTAAGTCAAAATTCGCTATATATAATATTTCCAATTCAGGCAATTATTATCCTATTGGGAAGTATATTATCCAAAGTAGTTTAGCCCTAAAAATTTTAGTGAGAAGCCTCTATAATTTAAATAGGAACTAATATTAATATTGGATTTTGGACATGTCATTACCATCTTCTCAGACTTTCGGTTTTAAACTTAAAGTATATTAACATTATACTCAAGTTATTTGCAAATAAATTATCTACAATAGTTTAAGTGTTAGGCAATAAACTTATAGTGATGAGGATAAATCGGTTCTATCTTCACATCAACAAATTAAGGTGATTTTACACGAATACCAAATTCTACTTAATGTCATTATCATTATTCAGTTTGAAAGGAAAAAGAGCTCTGATAACAGGCGGAACTCAGGGCATTGGGGCTGCTCTTGCAAGAGGGCTTGCGAAGTCAGGTGCACAAGTGATAATTAATGCAAGGGACCAGCACAAACTTGATAAATGTCTATTAGAATTTAGGGAATCCGGCATTGAAGCACAAGGTTTTTTGTTTGATATCACTGACGCTTCAACTGTTCAAAAAGCGATTGACGAAGTTGAAATTAATAGTGGTCCTATTGATATCTTGGTAAATAATGCTGGTATTATAAAACGTGTACCTGCTGAAGATCTTGAAGAAGAAGATTGGAACAGTGTTATTGCTACTGATCTAACGGCTCCTTTTATATTATCTAAATATGTTGGAAGATATATGATCAAACGAAAAAGAGGAAAAATAATCAATATTTGTTCATTGATGAGCGAACTGGGAAGGGATACTGTATCCTCTTATGCTGCTGCGAAAGGAGGGCTCAAAATGCTCACGCGTAACCTAGCTACAGAATGGGCACACCACAATATACAGGTTAATGGGATAGGCCCCGGGTATATAGCTACTCCTATTAACTCATCTTACAGGGAGGAAGGGAATCCCTTAAATGATTATATTATAAGCAGGACTCCTGCTGGCAGATGGGGAATTCCTGAAGATTTGATAGGGGCAACTGTATTTCTAGCCTCTGATGCATCAGATTTTGTAAACGGACAAATCATTTATGTAGATGGAGGGTTGTTAACCTCATTCGGAAAACCTTTTACGCATTAATTCAATTAGTAAATAAAAATATAAATATGAAAATGAGTTGTCTGTCGGTGTCATTATTTCCCACAATATTAAATGGAGAAATAACTATCAGGGAATATGCAAAATTTTGTAAAAGTATTGGGTTAGATGCATTTGATTTAGGATTGATTCTTTTAAAGAATCATACTCCAAAATATATTGCCCAGATAAATAACGATATAGCTGAAGAAGGTATTCCCCTTGCTATGGTAACTACCTATCCCGATTTTACCCATCCTGATAAATTCCAGAGAGAGCGTGAATTTGATTTTCTGGTTCATGATATTGCTTTGGCTTCAGCTGTAGGTGCAAAATTTTTGAGAGTAACTGCTGGTCAGGCTCACCCCGAAACAAGAGAGAAAGAGGGAATTGAATGGGCTGTTGATTATTTAATAAAAGCTGCCCCAATTAGTGATAAATATGGAATTACATTATTGTATGAAGATCATTCTAAACCGGGTGCCTGGGACTATATAGATTTTAGTAACCCTCCTCATATTTTTCTTGAGATTGCTTCACAAATAAAGAATACCTCCATTGGAATAAACTTCGATACCGCGAACATTCTCGTTGCTGGAGAAGATACAACAATCAAAGTGCTTGACCAGGTAATCGATAATGTACGGACTATTCATGTAGCAGAAACTGCAACCAAGGGTAAAATGGATCCAGTGTCACTCGGTTCAGGAATTGTTCCATTTAAAGAAATATTCAGCTACTTGAAATCTAAAAAATTCGAAGGCTGGTTATGCCTTGAAGAATGGGGAAATAAAGGTTATGAAGGCGTAAAACAAGGTGTTGATTTTGTGAGAGACACTTGGTCAAAAGCATAAATATCACATAATACTTACCGAAAACTGTATGAAATTAAAAAATATCCGTTGGTTGATTATTGGACTAATAGCTCTTGCAACTGCTATCAATTATTTAGATAGGCAAAATCTACCCGTTGCAATCAGTGAGATCAGAAAAAGTATTCCAGTTAGCGATATTCAATACGGTATTATAAACAGTCTTTTTCTTCTTGCTTACGGTACAATGTACGCGGTGGGTGGAAGGATTACAGATATTTTAGGAACAAGGATTAGTTATGCCATAATGATTAGCTGGTGGTCTCTTGCTAATTTAGTTCATGGATTAATTTCAAGTGTTACAGGACTAGGTATTGCAAGATTTTTGTTAGGTATGGGCGAGGGAGGCGCCTTTCCAGCTTCTGCAAAAGCCATATCTGAATGGTTTCCTGTGAAAGAAAGGTCATTTGCATTCGGGATTTTTAATACCGGCTCAAGTTTGGGGGCAGTTATAGCACCTCCTCTCATTGCATTTATTATCACTGTATTTAGTTGGAGGTGGGCTTTCTTTTTAACAGGAGCATTGGGTTTAATATGGGCTGTAGTTTGGCATAAATTATATTCAACGCCAGCAAAAAACAAATATATAACCGATGACGAAATGAAATATATTTCGGAATCAGCGAAAAAAGAAAATAGCTTAGATGAATCAATAAACCATAAAATTTCTATTATGGATTTATTGAAGATTAGAAAAATATGGGGGTTATTATCAATCAAGTTTTTTACGGATGCCGGATGGTTCTTTTTCATTTTCTGGTTGCCCAAATATCTGTATGATGTCAGAGGCCTAGATATAAATGCCATTGGAGCTTATGCCTGGGTACCTTATGCTTTTGCCGGGTGCGGAAGTTTTATAGGAGGATGGCTGAGTAGTTATTTATTGAAAAAAAATTTCTCACTGGATTTGGCCCGAAAAATTCCTCTTGGAATTGCAGCTATTTTATTGCCAGCATCATTATTTATTACCAGCGCCTCTTTAAATCTGGCTATTGTTTTTTTTAGCATGGCAATGTTCGGACATCAATTCTGGTCCACGATTATTCAGACATTGGCTGCCGACATGTTTCCATCCAAAATAGTAGGTTCCGTGGCAGGTTTAATGGGATGTGCAGGTACATATGGAGCTATGCTTTTTAGCCTCGCCATTGGATTTGTGATCGAAAAATTTGGTTATAATCCTGCATTTATCATTTCTGGCATTCTTCACCCTTTAAGTTTTGTACTTATTTTCATTCTTATTAAAAAAATAAAAGGTGTAAATCTAAAACCTTCTTTAAAACTTGTTAATTTATAATCTAGTATGAAACTATCTATCGCAATAGCTGATACACATGCCCTCCCAAGTGCTTTTGTAGTTTATCGGGGGTTTGAAGAATGTATTCCAAAAGCTGCTAAACTGGGATATAATGGTGTTGAGTTGGCATTGAAAAGAGCAAACGAAATAAATCCGAAAAATCTTCAAAAATTATTGGATGAAAATAAGATTGAAGTTTCTTGTATCTCCACTGGACAAGTATATGCTGACGGTGGATTAATGTTGACTCATGAAAACGTAAAGTCAAGAAATCTTGTAAAAGATATTCTCAAAGAATTAATTGACCTGGCGGATTGCTTTGGAAAAATCGTAAATATAGGACGTGTCAGAGGGCAAATTGGGAATAGGCATAAGATAGATGTAGAAGATTTGTTTGTGGAAGTGGCCAGGGAGCTATGCGCATATGCACTACCGAAAAATGTTACATTAATACTTGAACCTGTTAACCGATACGAAATTGATTTCATTAATTCAGTCGAAGAAGGAGTAGAACTGATGAAAAAAGTTGGAATGCCGAATATGATGCTGATGCCAGACTTATTTCATATGAATATTGAAGATAAGAGTATAAGTCTGGGACTGGCCGGGAATATTGAATTTATCAAATACATCCATTTTGCAGATTCGAATAGGTTGGCTCCCGGACAAGGGCATATAGGTTTTCAGGAGGTGTTTAATAATCTTCTTTTTGCGGGCTATGATGGATGGATTTCTGCAGAAATTTTACCTAAACCAGATCCTGATACTGCTGCAAAGCAAACCGTTGATTTTCTAATGCCACTGATTAGAGATTACAATAAGAGATTTATAAAGGATAATAACAGTTTAAAATTGATTTTAAAAAAAGAAGACCTATAATGAATTTTTTAATAAAAAACATCAATTATAAATATTGCAATAAACTAAAACAATTATTATGAAAAAGACTTGGTTATTACTCATGATTTTCGCACCATCTTTTTTTTGGCTTACAACTAATGCACAAACAAGGTTAATATCAGGCAGTGTTACTGGATCACAAGATGGAGCGCCTTTACAAGGAGTATCTGTCATGGTCAAAGGCACAGGCTTGGGAACCGCAACAGATTCCATTGGAAAGTTTCTTATACAAGCGTCAAGGGGGCAGACACTATTGATTAGCTATACAGGTTATCACGAAAGTGAGGTTGTTATAAATAAGGAAAGTAATCTTGTTATTTTGCTCCCTCCTTTGGATAATAGGCTTGAGGATGTGGTAGTTGTAGGTTATGGCAAACTTAAAAGAAAAGATCTTACCGGCGCAATATCTTCTATCAAGGCTGATCGCATTGAGAATGAAAGGCCGCAATCCGTTCAGGATATTCTTAGGGGAAATATTGCCGGGCTTTCAGTAGGCTTTGCTACAAGTGCAAAAGGTGATGCGAGTCTTGAAATAAGAGGTGATAACGGCATTAAGACTTCATCCAGTCCCCTAGTTGTTTTGGATGGAGTAATATATCCTGGCGTTCTTTCTGATATCAATCCAAATGATATTGAATCCATGGATGTATTAAAAGATGCTTCTTCCTCTGCAATTTTTGGTTCAAGGGCTGCAAATGGCGTTGTCCAAATCACTACTAAGAAAGGCAAGGCTCATAATAACAAGGCGCAGGTAAATGTTAATTCAAGCTTAGGATTAGCTACTATGGCTACTCTTGCAAAAGTATATGGCCCTAATGAATTTATAAAATGGCGTCAAGATGTGGTAAGGACCATGAACTATTACAATACCGCAGTCAATACAAAACTCTTTATATACGACGATCCACGAAATCTTCCTTCCAATATTTCTTTAGACCAATGGCGTGATGGAAATACAGGTGAACCGCTTGATATATGGTTATCGCGTCTCGGGTTAAGAACAATGGAAATTAATAATTATAAAGAAGGGAAATCTGTTAATTGGGAAGATGTTGTGTATCAGAATGGATTAAGGCAAGATCATAATATTTCTTTGTCCGGTAAAAGAAATGAAGTCTCCTACTATTGGTCGCTGGGCAATAATAGTAACGAGGGGATTGTTGTTGGCGATAAATTCAAAGCCCTTCGCAGTCGTCTCAACCTTGACGCAAAAGTTAATGACTGGTTGACAGTGGGGCTAAATTCTCAATTTTCAACGAGAGATGAAAGTGGTATTGATGCTGTTTGGGGTGATGTGTATAGGGCTTCTCCATGGGGCTCGCTATATAATTCCGATGGCAGTTTACGTCTTGCGCCTACGGATGATCTAGTTGGTGCAAAAAACCCAATTTATGACAGATCTTTTCAGGACCGTTTGGAAGAGTTCAACACATTAATAAGTACTCTTTATGCTAACGTTAAACTGCCTTTTGGTATTAATTATAGGATGAACTTTTCTCCCCGGTTTGAGACCTATAGATTTTATAACCATCAATCAGCTAAACATGAAGAATGGAAAAAATTTGGAGGTGGAGCAGAACGCCAAAATAGTTCTATCCGCAGCTGGCAATTAGACAATATTATTAGTTGGAACAAAAGATTCAAAAATATTCATCAGGTTGATGTTACTCTGCTAGTAAATGCAGAAAAATATCAGAGTTGGTCCGATCGGATGTCAACCCAAGGATTTTCTCCAACTGATGCGTTGGGCTATCACAACGTCAGAGCAGGATCAAGTACTTCTAATGTGATATCTAGCAATGATGAGTATAGTACCGGTGATGCTTTAATGGCTCGTTTGTTTTATTCTTTTAAAGATAATTATATGATTACCTTGTCTATGAGACGAGATGGATACTCTGCATTTGGATTAGATAATCCAAGAGCCTATTTTCCCGCAGCCGCACTCGGTTGGGTATTCACCGAAGAGAAATTCCTTTCTAACAATATTTTGACTTATGGAAAGCTTCGTTTTTCATGGGGAGAAAACGGAAATAGGGACATTGGCCGTTATGATGCTTTCTCAGACATGGGGATCGGGAAGTATCCGTATTACACCCTTGGAGGGACAGTTTATGAAAGTAATCAGCTATTTGTAAATCGAATGTCTAACCCCAAACTTAGGTGGGAAAAAACAAGAGCGATGAATATCGGGATGGATTTTAGAATAGGTAAAGGTCTATTGGATGGTTCGTTTGAGTATTATGATATGAGTACGGTGGATCTACTCATAGATCGGAAACTTCCTGACATTGTGGGATTTACCTCAGTAGCGACAAATCTTGGTCAATTGCAGAATAAAGGATTTGAATTGAATCTGAATGCAATGATAATAGATAAAACTAACTTTCGTTGGAGGTCAAAGTTCAATTTTTCGATGAACAGAAATAAAATTATCAGCTTATATGGAGACAAAGTGGATATACTAGATGCTTCAGGTAAGGTGATTGGAAAACGTGAAGCAGATGATATAACGAATAGATGGTTTATTGGTCATAGCATGGATGAGATTTGGGGACCCAAAGTACTTGGCGTATGGCAATTAGGGGAAGAATCACAGTCCTCTAAATACGGTCAGCTTCCTGGTGATTTTAAATTAAAGGATGCGGATAACAGCGGAAATATTAATGAACTTGATTATGAATTTCAAGGTTTTAGAGAACCGCGCTTCCGTTGGAATCTTCGTCAGGAGCTTGATTTATATAAAAATCTCTCTTTTTCTTTTTCTATTTATTCTTATTGGGGACACAAAGCGACTTTCAATGTCGCTAAGAATTCAAATGGTTTTCCTGAACGTAATAATTCCTATGTTAGTGAGTACTGGACTCCTGAAAACCCGTCAAATGAATATAGTCGTATCCGATCACAGGCGGGAGGAGTTAATTTTGATATCTGGAAAGACAGGTCCTTTATTCGCCTTGACAATATCTCACTCGCTTACAGTATTCCGACTAATATTATCAAGAAGGCACATATTAATAGTCTTAAATTTTTCGGAACTGTTCGAAATGTTGGCTTTTGGGCACCTGACTGGAATTACTGGGATCCAGAAGTAAGTGGCCCAAACCCTCGCATATTTACTTTGGGACTCAATATGACACTCTGATTTAATAATTATTAAATAGAAATTATTATGAAAAAGAATCTTATGTATTCAAAAACATATTCCAGAATGCAGGAAATTTTTAGTAAGGTATCTTACGGATATTGTTTACCGAAAACAAAAACTGACCTAATATTCATAAAGTTTTTTATAGTAGCGATACTGTTTACTTGTAATGTTGGCTGCAAAAAGGACTTTCTTAGTCCACGGCCACTTTCTATTTTTACGCCTGAAACTGCATTTGTTGATGCCGGTGGTTTGTACGGAGCCTTAACTGCTTGTGAGCGGGATCTTCGCGGTGAAATGTATGGAGATGGTTCCCCAGTTTTAACAGAATTGATGTTCTCTGACATGTCTGCTGAAGGAATGAACGATAATCCTGGAACAAATCAGAACCTAAATACGATGGTGACTCCTACCTCCAACCTTGATAACATAAATGGAAATAGAATTCGTTGGTATTGGAATGATTGGTATCTTGGAATAAGATATGCAAATGTAGTAATTGCCCGTATTGATGATACGAAACTTTCGAGCGATGAGGAGCGAAATGCAATTTTGGGAGCTGCTTATTTTCATAGAGCATATCGTTATTATCGTTTGACCCAACAATTTGGTGATGTTCCATTTATAGGACGTGAGATTAAAGAACCAAGGTTGGATTTTAATTCGACCGACCGTGAAGTAATATTAGAAAAGATTAAAAAGGACCTTGAATTTGCTGTAACCTGGTGCTCTGATGCTGTGGATAGAGGAAGAGTAACAAAGGGAGCTTGTAGCCATTTATTAACTAAGGTGAATCTTGCATTAGGAAAATTTGATGATGCAATTAGTTCTGCAACAGCCCTAATTGATGGTGGTGCTTACAAATTGATGAAACAACCTTTTGGTAGCATCCCTAAAGAAGATGGTAATTATCTTACCAATCTTGGCGTGATTCGTGATGATATTATTGCCCGTTTACATTGGCCTATGAATAAAGGTATCCCTGCCAACAAGGAAGTTTTATTTATGGTCAATTCCAGAGAAGATCTAATCGATTCTCGACTGGATCTTCGCATAATGAGGCAGGCCTTACCGTTTTGGAGTAAAACAGCTGCTAACCAGATTTATACACCTGATGGTAAGACTGGTACCTCCGATCTTCCTGGACGAGAATATCAGCTTGTTGAAACTTTTGGCAGGGGTATTGGACGTAATCCGCCTACCACATACACTGCTGTAGAAATCTGGGATGATGCCAATGACCTTCGCCATAAAAAGTATAATTGGATGACTATGGAAGATCTTGTGTATAATAATTCATCTCTGAAAGGGGTAAGTCCTTATTACGGCAAACATTTGCAACTTAAGGATAACTCGGGTAAGGTCCTTACGCTTGATACAATTTGTAACTGGTATGGCTGGCCGCATTATAAATTGTATTCTCCTGATCCGAGAAGGACACAGCCCCAGGGTGGTGCTTTTGATTGGTATATATTTCGTTTGGCTGAAACATATCTTTTACGCGCAGAAGCATACCTATGGAATGGGCAACCAGAGTTGGCTATGGCAGATATCAATGCCGTTCGCACACGTGCAAACTGTGCACCATATACTGACGCTGGCAAAATAGATATTACGACTGTACTGAATGAAAGGGCTCGTGAATTGTATTGGGAGGAACCCCGTAAAACTGAATTAACAAGAATTGCCTTCATTTTTGCAAAAACAGGTAAGCCATATAAATCCAAAGTGTATTCCATGTCTACTTTTGGGAGTAGTAATTTTTATTACGATTGGATAATGGAAAAGAATAATTTTTACAGCCAAGGGATAATTGCGAATAACGGCCAACAATACCGAATCAGTCCATATCACGTCCTATGGCCGGTACCTCAGTCTTCCATTAGTGCGAACACAAAGGGAACATTAAATCAGAATTTTGGGTATGATGGTTATGCGAAAAATATTCCTCCGTTAACATCAATACAACCGGAAGATGACAATTAACGAGTAGGACCGAAAAAATTTGTTCAATAAATATAATCGATGTAAATAATCAATAATCAATTTAACTTATTAATTATGAGGGAATCAATTTTCAGGTATATTTTAGCCTTAGCTATTGTATTTTGTTTCAAAGGTTTACCTGCTCAGGATTTTAGTAAAAAGATGATAAATAAAATACCTGTCGGCTTTGATGCTTACCGAATGTGGGAAAAATGGCCTCAGCAAAGAATTGGAGCTCGTACCTATATGAGGAGCACTTACGACCGTACGGGAGGAAACGAGGGTGCGGATGCCAGTCATTTTCTTTTTGCCAAACAGGAAGATTATAATGTTTCTCTCGATGTAAAAGGTAAAGGAGTACTTTATTTCTTTCGGACAAACCATTGGCACGGTAGCCCATGGCACTTTGTGGTAGATGGTAAAGATAACTTGGTAAAAGAGACCGCAACCAGTGAGCCCATAAATGCTAAAAAAATTTTTAAAAAAACCGAATTTATTCCTTCAAAGCCATTTCCTGATCCACTTAATTGGACTTGGGGAACAACGAAAGGTGCTGATCTTATCTGGACTCCAATACCATTTAAAGAATCGATGAGGTTGGCTTATTCCAGAACCAAATATGGAACGGGCTATTACATTTATCAGCTTTATGCTAATGAGGAAAGCCTTTCTCAGCCAATTCATTCCTGGGATATTAACCAGGCACCGGATAAAGATGTGATAGATCTAATTGGCTTGGCCGGAACTGATATTGCTCCTAAAAATATTAGAAAGAAGGCCGGTAAACTCAAACTTAATAAACATAGATTAGTTCTTGCAGATATTAAACCTTCCTCAGCCTCAAGTATTAGAGCATTCAAATTAACTGTCCCTTTACAAAAAGCGATAGAGCTCGAGCATTTACGGCTCCTGGTTACGTGGGATGGGGCTCATCATCCTTCTATTGATGCTCCACTGAGTCTGTTTTTTGGTGCAGGCACGCTTTATAATCGGGAAGAAAAGGAATTTTTGGTGAAAGGATTTCCAATTAATATCAGGTATGATTATTTGAATAAGAAAGTAGAGCTTGCCTGCTATTATCCGATGCCTTTTTTCAAGTCTGCAAAGTTTGAGATAGCTGGAATTACGCCTGAAAATACCGAGATTGGTTATGAAATTCGGTATGAACCCTTGAATTCTCCGGCCAATCAAAGTAGTTATTTTCATGCTACCTATGTAGATATTCCCAATCCTGAATTGGGTAAAGATTTAGTTTACCTGGATACGCGTGGCGTGGAAGGTCAAAATAATTGGTCAGGTAGTTTTGTAGGTACTTCATTTATTTTTTCTCATAATGCTAGTCTTGGCACACTTGAAGGAGACCCCAGGTTCTTTTTTGATGATAGTAAAAGCCCGCAAGGTTATGGTACCGGTACTGAAGAGTGGGGTGGAGGTGGTGATTACTGGGGCGGAATGAATATGACCTTACCTTTTGTAGGGCATCCTTGTGGCGCTGCTAAGAAAAGTGAAGCGAAGCATGAAAAAGATTTAATAGAATCAGCCTACAGATTTTTGTTGGCAGATATGATGCCTTTTGGTAATCGTGCTCTAATAACTTTTGAACACGGTGGTGAAAACATGGGCACTGAACATTATGAAGCGGTTACTTATTGGTATGGTTTGCCCGCCCCTTCGTTAATCAAAACTGACGATCTTGATGTTGGCAAAGTGCAAAGCGAAAAGAAACATAGCTACTCTTCTTTCCATGCTTCAGAAGTTGAGACAATTACTTCCCGTTATGAAGTAGGTATTGATACCTTTCCAGTCAAAACATGGGGGCTGGATCCAAATGAAATACCTGGCTACGCACAAAAAGCTGGTAAAGAAATATTTCCTGCTCATCAGGAAGATGGGCGTTACACAAGAGGCGTTTCCGAGTTTACAGTACAACTTAATCCGGAGAATCTTGGTGCTTTATTGCGTCGAACTTTAGATTATAGTTTTCCAAATCAAACGGCAGAAGTTTACATAGCCGATGCCAGTTCGGGAAAAAGTGCTGAATCTACTAACTGGGAGTCTGCAGGCATCTGGTATCTTGCGGGTTCTAATACCTGTATTTATTCAAACCCTAAAGGGGAATTGGATAAGCGCAATATAGTTGTCCAGACATCTAATCGACGTTTCCGTGATGACGAATTTTTGTTGCCGTTTCGGTTAACAAAAGATCGCTCAGCGATACATGTACGTATAAAGTTTATTGATGACAATCAACAGATATATCCAGGTTTCTCCTTTCCGAAGAGAAGTGCATGGAGCGAGTTGCGGTATGAAGTTTATAGCTACGTGGTACCAGATTTTTCTATTAAGAAATAATTATAGCTGCACAGAAATAGCTGCTATTAGCTATTAGTGACTTAAAAAATATATCATTTGACCAATCGTATTAAAGATTGCTATCACAAATTAAACAATTAGGAAGAAAAACCGGCTGATTCAAATTTTGAGGTGTTGAATATCAGCATCTCAAAATGAATCTGCCAAAAAATTCAACAATGCTTTAGCCGCTTAGCTAATCATTGTGATAATTTAATTTTAATAAATCGTGGTAAAACCGTAACAAGCCTGATAGCTAGTTTAATAAATACGATTTTAAGAAAATTTAATAACTCTAGAGATGATTTGATGAGTTAGAAGCAGTATTATTTTTTGAAATAAATTATTAATAAATGCAAAACAGAAGGATTCTGGAGTTAAGTATTTTATTTCTATCAATAATATTTTTGTTCATTAGCCGCAAGAGTATGGCTCAAAAAGCTGAAGGAATTAAGTATAAACCGGTCATTGACGGTACATCATGGCTGATAACCGGTGATCCTGACTTAGGAAAGAACACCTCTGGGAACCAGCAACCGGTTGACTTTGGTATATGGCAGGCTGCCGATAGTAGCTGGCAGGTATGGTCATGTATTCGCGGGACAAATATTGGTGGTAAATCCCGGTTGTTTTTTAGCTGGCAAGGCGGAAAAATAACTGATACTGCTTGGATTCCTATGGGCATTAGTATGGTAGCTGATACAGGTTTTGGTGAAACAAAAGGGGGACTACAAGCGCCTTACGTAATGAAAGATGGAAAGGAATATCTTATGTTTTACGGCGATTGGGAAAATATTTGCTTAGCTAAAGGAGATGGAAAAACTTTTGCCCGTCAAATCCATCAAGGTACCAAATCCGGGATGTTTACAGAAGGTAGTGATAATAATACACGTGATCCAATGGCAATACTTGTGAACAACGTTTATTATTGTTATTATACTGCATATCCGAACGGACGTGGGGCTGTTTATGTTCGCACGTCGGTTGATTTAGAGCGGAGTCCCTCGGAGATTGTTGCTTTTGGAGGTTCGGCTGGTTCAGGAAAGTATGCTGCTGAATGTCCTTTCGTTTATTTCCATAAAACTTCGGGTTATTATTATTTGTTCCGTACACAGCATTATGGAAAAAATGCCCAAACTTCTGTTTACCAGTCGAGGGATCCTAAATATTTTGGAGCAAATGATGATACTAATTTAGTAACTATTCTTCCTGTAGCTGCTCCTGAAATATTTACATACAATGGACAAATTTATATGGCTGATTTACTCCCCAGTTTAAAGGGGATCCGAATTTCGAAACTAAAATTTGAAATAAAATAAAATTTAAGTTAGAATGATGGAGAAATCTATGTTTGGTAGGTTTAATATTCTCATTTTAAATAAGTAAATATATTAATATGATTAATTCGGACAATACAAATGATAGCACAACTGGAAGTGTAAATGAAAAAAAATCAACAACGGTTTTACTGCCTAAAGCTACTGTTGCTGAAGTCAATCGTGTTATCCGGAAGGCATCTGATATTTTTGAAACATATAAAAGAGTGCCGGTGCAAAAAAGGATTTTGTTTCTTGAAAAAATTGCAGAAGAACTTTCAATATCAGGGCCAACATTGATCTCCACAACAAATAAAGAAACATCTTTACCTCAGAAAAGATTAGAAGGAGAAAGAGAGCGAACTATTAACCAGATAAATATGTTTGTAAACTTATTGAAGGAAGGCTCCTGGGTAAACGCTATCATTGACCCTGCCCAGCCAAATCGGTTGCCTTTTCCTAAACCTGATACCAGACAAATGCAAATTCCTTTAGGAGTAGTGGGTGTGTTTGGAGCCAGTAATTTTCCTTATGCTTTTTCTGTTGCTGGTGGTGATACCATTTCAGCTTTAGCTGCCGGCTGTCCCGTAGTTTTCAAAGCGCATTCCGGTCATCCGCTAACTTCTGAGTTAGTGGGTCAGTGTATTTTAAAGGCTGCGCGTTCTGCTGAAATGCCGGAAGGAGTTTTTTCATTGCTTCATGGGAGTGGACAGGAAATTGGAACTGCCATTGTAAAACACCCACTTGTAAAAGCCATCGCATTTACGGGTTCTTTTTTGGGTGGAAAGTCAATTTACGATACTGCGGTCAAAAGACCGGAACCTATACCTGTTTACGCTGAAATGGGAAGCGTTAATCCCGTTTTTATTTTGCCGGGAATATTACATAATAATTCCTTAAACGTTGCCAAGACTTTAGCAGATTCTAATATATTGGGAGTTGGCCAGTTCTGCACAAATCCCGGCATTATAATAAAGACTAAATCAAAAGATATTGATCAGTTTGTGAATGATTATACAATGTATGCTTCAAATTTACAAGGTGGGAAAATGCTTACTGAGAGGATTTATCAGGCCTTTAGTGAGGGAATTGATTTCCTTCAAAATCATAAAGAAGTAAAGTTACTTTGTAAGGGTAAAGGTGAAAATGAAAATTGGGCAATCCCGCACGTATTTGAAGTTTCAGGAGAGTCTTTTTTACAAAATAAAGATCTTTGTGAAGAGGTTTTTGGCCCTTCAGCAACCATTGTTATTGCTGATGATAAGGAGCAGTTAAATGAAATAGCCCGGAGTTTCATGGGGCAGTTAACAGTCAGCGTTTGGGCTGCCGAAAGTGATTTTGAAGAATACAGTGAGTTATTTCAGTTACTTGAAAACAAGGCAGGAAGATTAATGGTTAATAATGTACCAACGGGTGTAGAGGTAACACACGCGATGGTGCATGGTGGCCCTTTCCCTGCTACGACAAATAGTAAAGCCACCTCTGTGGGATCACGTTCTATATACAGATTTACAAGACCTTTTTGTTACCAAAACTTTCCCCAGGAACTTTTACCGGATGCACTTAAAAATAATAATTCATTACAGATATGGCGTCTGGTAGATGGCAATCTAATAAAAGACAACCTTAAAGAAAATAAGTGATCTTAATACAGAATAGAACAATATTCAGATTAATACCGAATTATAAATTCATAAGCCTAGTTAACTGGAAATAATAAATCCCGATAACAATACTTATAAGATGGACTATTATAAAAAAAATTAGAGTAATGAAGATTAAAACCTTAAGAATTCATCCAAGTGATAATGTAGAAGTAGCACTAACCGACCTCCATAAAGGTGAGGAGAATAGTTTTAACGGAGCCCCATATTCATTACCAAATGATGTTTTGGTTAAGCACAAGTTTGTTACGAAGGAATTGCAAAAAGGAGAAGATATAATAATGTATGGAGTGTTGGTAGGTAAGGCTACTCAATTGATTCTAAAAGGAGAGCCGATAACGATAAATAATATCCGTCATGCGTCTAATGGTTATATTTTGAAGGAAAGAAAAATAAAATGGGCTATTCCTGATGTTACTTCATGGAAGGATAAAACTTTTATGGGGTACAAACGTGATGATGGTTCTGTTGGTACTGCTAATTACTGGTTGGTAATACCGCTGGTGTTTTGCGAGAACAAAAACATACAAGTAATTCAGGAAGCATTTATTCAAGAACTGGGATACCAAGGTAAATCGTCACAACGAAACCAGGTGCAACAATTGATCAAATTATATCAATCAGGTAAAACGCAACAAGAAATATTGGCTGCCGATTTGGATGTATCAGACACTGATATTTCAAAAAGAAATAAAATATTTCCAAATATTGATGGCGTTAAATTTCTAACACATACTCTTGGTTGCGGAGGTACCAAAGAAGATGCTATAGGATTATGTGGATTACTGGCCGGCTACATTACCCATCCTAATGTAGCTGGGGCTACTGTATTGAGTCTTGGCTGCCAGAACGCACAAATTAAATTATTGAAAAAGGAAATCGGGAAAAGGGACAATAATTTTTCAAAACCACTTTACCTGTTGGAGCAACAACAAATAGGTAACGAATCAATATTATTGAAGGAGGCGGTTAAAAAAACTTTTGTTGGTTTAATACAAGCTAACAAACAAAAACGAACGGCAGCGCCAATCAGTAAGCTTTGTATAGGTTTGGAATGTGGCGGATCAGACGGTTTTTCAGGAATCTCGGCTAATCCTGCCGTGGGCTACGCTTCCGATTTGTTGGTAACCCTTGGAGCTTCTGTGATCCTTTCAGAATTTCCGGAATTATGTGGTGTAGAACAAGACTTGAGCGATCGCTGTGTGGATGAATCATTAGCAAAAAGATTTATGGACTTAATGACTTCATACCTCACAAAGGCAAAATTAGTAGGATCTGGTTTTGACTCTAATCCCTCTGCCGGCAATATAAAGGACGGTTTGATTACAGATGCAATAAAATCTGCAGGAGCTGCTAGAAAGGGGGGTACCTCACCTGTTACTGATGTACTGGATTATCCTGAAAAGGTAACAAGGTCAGGTCTTAACTTATTATGCACTCCGGGTAGCGATATTGAATCAACCACCGCTGAGGTAGGCGCGGGCGCAACTATTGTTCTTTTTACAACCGGGCTCGGTACTCCTACCGGAAATCCTATAACTCCTGTAGTAAAAATTTCAACCAATACTTCTTTGTATTTAAAGATGAATGATATTATAGATTTGGATGCGGGGACCATAATTACCGGCAATGAAACTATACCAGAAGTAGGGGAGCGTATTCTTGAGTATATTATTAAAGTGGCCAGTGGAGAATTGATGGCAAAAGCAAATGCCCTGGGGCACGATGATTTTATACCGTGGAAAAGAGGTATTTCTCTTTAGAAGACTAAAACGCATGATACTAAAACAATATTTAAGTTAGCTAAAATAATAGGATATGAAATTATACAAAACCGCTAGTGGTATAATTCTTAGCTATGAAGATACATTCTACTTGTTTCAGGAAGATTGGGACATTTTTGTAAACCGTGATTTCCTGTATGATTATTTGCAAAAGGTATTATCCGAGGCTCCCAAAGTGTCTATAAATAAGGCGCATCATTTGATAGAAAATGAAATATTGCCTCCAATTGGTCAGCAGGAAGTGTGGGCCGCTGGTGTAACTTATTTGCGAAGCAGGGATGCGAGAATAGAAGAATCACAGAAATCTGGAGGCGCAGATCTTTATGATCGAGTTTACGAGGCCCAAAGACCTGAATTGTTTTTTAAATCATTGCCACACCGGGTTGCCGGACATAAACAGGAGGTTTATATCAGAAGCGACTCGTCGTGGAATGTACCCGAGCCAGAGTTAACATTATTTATAAATTCTAACGGTAAAATACAAGGATATACTGTTGGAAATGATATGAGTTCAAGAAGTATAGAAGGGGAAAATGCATTGTATTTACCACAGGCAAAGATATATGAGAGAAGTGCTGCGTTAGGTCCTTGTTTATATATTCCTGAGACCACAATTTCTTCAGTTGCCAATATTCAAATGGTTATTAAACGGGATAAAAAAATTATTTATAATGATTCTATTTCAATTGAGAGAATGAAGCGCCAGTTTAAAGAACTTGCGGCTTATTTATATCGTGAATGCAATTTTAACTACGGTTCCTATTTGATGACAGGAACTTGTTTAGTTCCACCCAATGAGTTTACATTACGGGAGGAAGATATAGTAGAGATCAGTATTGATTCTATCGGAATTCTGTCAAATAAGGTCAAATTTAATTTGTTGAGATTAGAAGAATGATCATATTTTTCCAATTAATTGATTCAAGCTTCAAATTAGGGTCGGTACGAAAGCCTCTTAACACCCTGTTAGCAAAAAGCATAATCTTTATAGTAAATTACATATTAATTCCAGATATAATTAACGTCACGTAAAAATATTCTGTTTACTTTTATTTTTGGTTGTAATGTAAGTGCTAGCGTTGCTCAAACGCTTGGTATTACTTCAGGAAGTTTCTATAGGTAAAATCAAAATCAAGTAACAAGCTACTTATCGTAAGTAATTCATCATTGGAAAATGCCGCAAATGTCGATTCCTGGACAAATGCTAAATCAGATGCCCAAAAATGGATCATTTCTCATGTTAAAAGACACATTTACATTAACCAATGTAGCCAGTGGTGATGACTTACCAGAGTTCAAGGGTTTATTTGTTCGTTATGCAAGAAAGTATGCTATTGAGGGGGGAAAGTCTGATTTAGATGAATGGCTGCTGTTGAATGCTAGCGTTGCTTAATAATAATAGAAATTCAAAAAATCTTATACAAACAGAGCGGGGAACTAGAAGAAGTGAAATAAAACCGAAAAAAAAATTTGGATCTTCTACTTCCGTATCATTCTTAATGGATACTCTCCATTTAAAGAATTTAAAATAAAATGCTTTGTCATGATTGTTTCTCCTCCAGGAGAACCAATATGGCCGAAATGGAGGGTGAACAGGATCAGATTTTACAGTTATGGTTGAACCATTATCACTCACCTGATTCGTCAATTAAAAAAGAATGAGTTTTCGACAAATGTCTTTGTTGATATTGCCTAGGACTTAAATCCATAATTCTTTTAAATTGACTGTTGAAATGTGTAAAATTATTGAATCCTATTTCAAAACAGATTTGAGAAATACTTAGCTTATTGTCAATAAGCAATTTACAGGCATTACCAATTTTTATTTCATTTAAAAATTGGGTATAGGTTTTATTGGTACATGATTTGAAATATCTACAAAACGCGGTTATACTCATATTTGCAATACTAGACACCTCTTCTAAAGTTGGATTGGTGCTATAATTTTTTATAATAAATTGATATACGTTGTTTATTCTTTCACACTCCTCTTCATTTGCATTTTGTGTAAATCCCATACTCGAAAGCAAGTAATAATCTTTGGCGTCAGACATTGTTTTCAAGATTGTAAGCAGATCAATTACCTTGGCTAAGCCACTTTTCTGATCATCCATTTTTTCCATCTGTTTAATTATTTCACATTTGACCTTCCCTTTAAATATGATTCCCCTTTTTGAATCATTAATTACTTTTTTTAAACAGGCAATATCTGATAAGTTCCAAAATGTTTCACCCAAAAAGTCTTCTCTAAAATAAAGCACGATAGCCCTTGAAACAAAGTCAGGCTTCTTTTGGTAAAATTCTTCATCGCTACGATAAAAATGAGGAATATCTCTTCCAAAAAAAACCAAATCACCGGGCTTAAATCGTTCAATACTATCTCCTACAAATCTGATCCCTGTACCTTCTAATACTAACATAATTTCGCATTCGGGATGAAAATGCCAGGATGGAAAGAAAAACGGCTCGTTAACTCTTAATAATTGAAAGGCTTCGCTGGTTTGATTATTAATAACTTTTAATAGCGGTTTCTTCTCCTTCTTTAGATATAAAATATCATTCATATAAAAAATATTAGAGTTAGATATAAACAGACTTGATAATTTTAGAAAGTTTTATTTTTAAGTTAGAAAGGTGATATAACGTCTATCCTTAATGGGAGCGGTATCTCACAAATAAAGATAAGAATTTTATGACAAATTATTTTAAGCGGATTTGGAAATTTAATTGGTGAATCGCGGATGTTGTATTGTCAACTCTAGTGTAACTGATTTCATTTATCAGAAGGTGACGAGACATTATTACGATCGGATGGACAATCACATAATAACAATGGAATGAAGGAGACAAAAGGTGGAAGAAATGGAACGGCCGCAAGTAACGAAAGCCGGAGGCCTGGATTAAAAGAAATCAATCCTTACCTGACTTCTAGTTGAGTGTCCTCGTTGGTCAGTATTATGAAAGTCTGATCAGCTTCCGTTGTTACTTTCTGATAAGTATCTTTCATCATTTTGAGTTTTTAAAATGGGCTCAGTTTGATTTTTATTTTCTATATGTTCAATTACACTTTTCCAATTAATTCTAAATTTTCTTACCGCTTCATTTTTTCGCAATACATGAAGTTCTTCTGCTCCAGAATTATCTCAGATATGTTGGTGGCGTCTATCCCTCCGAGTGGTTCAGAAAATGACCGAAATAAATGCTCATGCAAAATTGTTACACCCTGTATGAAAGCTGATTAAAGTTTACAATGATGTTTTTGTCACTTTTTATAATGAATGTTCTGCTGAATAAAAGTGTTTAAAATAAGCGATGGCCAGCAATGTTTGAGAGATATGTTTGATTGTAATTACCTTTCTGTTTTGCCAATCCAGTTATCGCCTGGTGAATACATAATTCGCGCTAAACAAAGAAGGCAGGAAATTACATGCGCGAATGATGGAGCGAGGGTGCATTCCATTCTATGTAAAAGATATGGACAAATTTAAAAAGCTATGGCCTGGCATGTTAAATGCAAGAAGTGAGAGAATCTTTGACCCAAAGAGTTATTGGTACAGATTAGAAATAACCGGTGTCTGATTCCACTTTCAGGTTTTTATGAACACAGGAAAGTAGCAGGTTTTTAAAAATGAAGTCACTTATTTTATTAGGCTGAAAGCTCAGCAAATGTTTTTTCTTCCCGCGTTATATTCAATTGCTGAAATTGTTGATAAAGAAACTGGCGAGATGATAAAGCATTGGTCTTTTCCGCTAATAACCACAGATGCAAATAGCGCAATGAGAGCAATTCATAATGATGGAGAAAATAAATGGAGGATGCCTTTAATGCTACCTTTGAGCTATCTAAAAATTGCTTGATAAAGAATTAACGGACGAAGATTACAAATCAATTCTCGATTTTGAAATGCCGTCTGAAGAATTAAATTATTACCCGGTTTATACTATTCGCAGTTCCAAATTGAGGCCGGACGATAAAGCAAAAAACGATTATTTTGAATGGGAAAATTTACTGGAATTGGTTTTGGAGTAAACCCCTCTTTAAAAAAAAGAGGCTCCTGTGAAAATAAGAGCCGATACCAAAATAACTGCTTATGTTAGAGGCTTCAAATATAAATTTAAAATGTTCTAGCTAGTACTTGATCTGACAATTGTGGGTTTTTGTTTTTAGTAATTCTAGGGAAACGGATTAATTTCTTAAGCAGTTGGTGGTAATTCGTCCAACTGTTTTTCTTTAGCTAAGATACAAGCAGCAAAAGTTTGCATCGGTGTTCTTCCAAAGCAATATTTGCCGGTGTGAGTTCGCTCGTTGTTGTATTCGAAAAGCCAATGATCGAGATCTGTTTGTAACTCCTCAAGCGTAGTATAGATTTTTTTTCTAAAAGCGATTG
>JBQCHE010000019.1:0-500467 GCA_051954975.1 Ginsengibacter sp.
ATCGGGTAAGAAAAGGGGCGGTGACTATCATGTTAGAAGAGCTTCACGCTCATTCGGTTTTACGGTCTTAATCCGCCCTTTGTTCTTTCGAATATTTATCTGATTACTTGCTATTAAATTTATTGAATTGTAAACATAGGACGAGTATTGCCAAAATGCAGGCTGACGTAACGTGCTTTTCAACTTTTGTTTTTTAATTTAGCTGTAGTTCCGGCTCGACATTATAAATTTAGCTCAGTGCAAATCATCAACTTTTAAATATAAATTTGGCTTTCGGTTGCCGGGCTTGACGGACTTCTATTTCCTGCACTTCGGCAATACTTTTCCGTTAGCGACCATGCTAAACTTCATTCAAAACTTTTTATATCTTCTCACCTAAATATTTAAAATAATTAAAATGGACACATCCCAACAGAATGAACAGCTTAATGCAGGCGGCCCCCCTCCAGACGCTATTTTAATGCAGATGTTGTATGGACCATTAATGCAACAATGCGTTTGTGTAGCAACCAAACTAAAAATTGCAGATATGGTTGCTGATACTCCAAAAACTGTTACCGAACTCGCAAACCTAACGCAAACCAATGAAGATGCATTGTATCGCATTCTTCGGATGTTGGCTAGTACCGGCATTTTTGTAGAAAGTAAAAACCGGGAGTTTGGACTAACGCTATTGGCTTCATTACTTAGAAGTGATGTGCCAAATTCAATGTACAACTTTGCAATTATGATGGGCGAAGAATGGCTTTGGAAAAATTGGGGCGAGCTAATGCATTGCGTTAAAACCGGTGAGACTGCCCACAAAAAAGTTCATGGTATTGACTCTTTTAAATTCTTTGCCGAGAATAAAGAAGCTGGAGATGTATTCAACAACGCAATGACGAATCTTTCAGAATCAGTTGTTCCTGCAGTAGTAGAGGCGTATGATTTTTCGAGCTTCGATAAACTCGTTGACATAGCGGGTGGTTATGGATTCACTCTTGCTAAAATTTTGAAAGCCAATCAACAATTAAAAGGAGTATTGTTTGAATTGCCATATCTTATAGATAATGCAAAAGAATTTTTGGAAAAGGAAGGCGTTATAAATCGTGTTGAACTAGTTGCCGGCGATTTTTTCCAGTCTGTTCCGGCAGGTGCTGATGCCTACATAATGAAGCACATAATTCATGATTGGAACGACGAACTGTGCATTAAGATTCTTCAAAATGTAGGAGCAGTTATGAACAAAAAAGGCAGAATTCTGATTGTTGAAATGGTTGTTCCAGAAATAAATGTACCAAGCCCGGCTAAAATGCTGGATTTGCAAATGCTGGTTATGGAAGGCGGAAAGGAACGTACAAAGGAAGAGTTTGAAAGTTTATTAAAAACAGCCGGATTTAATTTAACGAATATTCATTTAACCAAATCTCCTTTTTGTATCATTGAAGGTGAACTTATTCAGTGACGATAAAGCACAGCCGCTAACAGTAGTTTGGCAATAGGCTGGCTAAAGGAATAACAATCGGCTGTAGTTCACTATCAGCAATAGTTCCAGCAAGCGGTAATGGAAAGATGACACTTCACAACTTCATATCAAAATTTAACTGGCGACAAATACTTTTGCATCTTATTGCCTTCTGGTTTTTTATTTATGCATTTGAGACATTCGCATATTTAACTGAGCCCACACTTATTGAACTTTTCAGACATTCAGATCATCAAATAACAAGAACAACATTAGAAGAAAATGGAATGTTCTCATCAAACATTACAGATTTATTATTTACAGTAACTGCTGCTGGATTAACTGGCCTGGTTGTAGCATTTATAATTTCATTGGTAATTTCAATTAGAAATCATTGGTTTTGGATGAATTCATTGATTGTACTTTTAATGTTTTTTATTCCGGTTAACTTAGGATTTCTAAGCCGACAATCTCTAACAAAAATATTTTGGGTACCAGGACAAATATTTAGCGATACAAGAATTGAGTTTTTAGCAAATGGAATAATTTATTATCAATCGGGCTACTGATTTTCTTTTGGAAACGATCAAAGCGATTTATAGAAAATAACAATCTTGTTACTGCTTGACACCACTACCGCTTATATCGGTCTGCTGCAAGTGGGGCTGAAGAAATAACAATGAGCATTTTGTTGGTTATTAAGCAGTAGTTCCGACAGAAAAATCTCTATTGAACAATAGAATAGGCAATGGACATTTAATTATAAATTTGGCAACGGTTCAGGCAGACAGGAATTCTAATTCCAAGCTTGCATAAATGCCTGGCGGTTGTATGCCAGTCTAAATCGACCATAACGAGTTATGATAAAATTTAAAGACTTGAAATTTGAAGATTTAGATGATCTTGCAGTTCAGCGCTTAATATTCGACACAAAGGAGTTAGACTCAATCTTAAAAGCACATCTATTTATAGAACGTTTACTTGAGTCAATGATTGAAGAAAGATTAAGGAAGCCTGACTCTTTTTTAAAAAATCAAATTTCCTTTACCTTAAAAGTTGACTTAGCTCATTCCTTAGGAATTATTTCAGACGGGATATTGACAGCAATTAAAGGACTTAACAGCATTAGAAATAAGTATGCGCACAAATTTGACTATCATGTTAGTGAAGAGGAACTAAATTGTATGAAATTAGATTGGGAAGACGTTCAAAACGAAGCGTATGAAGCAGCTTTGAAAAAAGCTATCGAGGATGCGACAATGTTAGCTTGTCTTTTTTTGTGTTGGACATTATTGCATTTTAGAGAATCTGAAAAATAAAACGGCATACAAATGCGGTTTTGTATAAGTGGGGCTGAAGGAATAAACATCAGCATTTGTGCTGCTATCATCAGCAGTTAGGGCTTACGGAGTGCTATCAGCAAACGAACAAATAATCAACTTTTTTATTCTATATTCGGTATACAATTTCGGGCAGACGGAACGTTGAATTTCTCACCGGCACAAGGCCCTGCTGTAAGCAGCAATGCAGACATCCTGCTAAAAACTCTTCCAAAACAATTAATTTTTTATTTAAAAAATTCATACCATGCAACAAATCAAGCACAACATTCGCTTCCTGGTATTAGTTTCAGTTTTTCTCCTGGGTTATACACAGCTTCCAACATCGGTCTATTGTCAATCCGGAAACGATTTTAAATGGCCTAATGGAGCCAGGGCAGCTTTCTGCCTTACGTATGATGACGGCTTGCCAAGCCATATAAGTACGGTTCTTCCAATATTAAAGAGATATCATTTTAAAGCTACCTTTTACCCGATACTTACATCCGGTTCTATTAAGCTTGAAATGGAAAAATGGAAATCACTTGTTAAGGATGGTTATGAATTGGGAAACCATACGGTATATCACCCATGTCGCAAATCAGAGTATAAATGGGTAAAAGATTATCTTGATCTTGATAAATACACTACCGAACAGATATTAGCCGAAATAGACGTTGCTAACACTTTTTTGCAGGCATTAGACGGAAAGAAGACAAGAACCTTTGCCTATCCGTGTACCGACATGTATGCCGGAGGATTATCTTTTGAAGATTCTGTAGCGCATTATGCTACAGCAGCACGCGGTGGTTCCTACGAGCCGGTAGAGCCCCCGAATCCCCTTGACATAGATATTTATAACGTGCCGGCCTGGGGTCCAAATAATAATAGCTCAAAAGACTTAATTGCCTATATAAAAACCATCCTGGAAAAAGGGACACTTGGCGCCTTTATATTTCACGGTATAGGCGAAGAGCCTATGAGAGTTTCTGAAGAAGATCATGAAGCAATGTTACAGTTTTTGGACGCTCATCGAAATGAAATCTGGGTCACAACATTCAAGGAAGCGACTGATTATTTAATATCGTATCGACAGAGGAAAAAACAATAGACGAAGAACACCCGGAAAACATCGAATCTTAAAAATGCAGATTAGCGCCACGTGTTGCCAACAGCAGTTAATTGCAATTGCGGGTTTCGTGGCTATTAAAAAATTATTTTTATATATTAAATTATTTTTACCTTGAATCGCTTTTGAGGTTCTCCGCAGTGTTGCAGTCGTTCGGACAAATTACTTTGTACTTTACTAAAACAGTAAAAACGTTTTAATTAATATATCAAAAAGTAAAAATCATGAAGCAGTTATTTTCAGTTTTGTTGGTGGCAACCTTGTTTCTTTCAACAAGCAGCTTTTCAAACAAGCCTGACAAAAGTAAATTACCTGAAAAGTCTAAAATTGAAGTGGTCTTTAATCGTCACCTTGACTTTAACGACGTTGTAAAAATAAAACTGGACCTTTCTCAAAAAGGAATAGTTATAAATTACAAGCTGTTGGCTTTTGATGAAAATGGCAAATTAAAATCAATTGATTTTTATGTTGATTGTAAAGATGGTTTTTCAGGCGGAGCCTCCGAGAGTGATTTATCAAACCAAAGCCGTTTTGGCTTTTATCGCGACTATTCAAAAGATGCGAACAGCCCTTTTGGAACTGGTGGCTTCCAGACTCCAAACCCAGAAATCGGTTCGTGGAGATACGAACCTCGGGGAGAGTTTAGGCTTGGCGAAATTGTATCAGCAAACGAACAAATAATCAACTTTCTTATTCTATATTCGGCTAACGGTTCGGGCAGACGGGAACTCTAATTTCACACCTTCGCAAACCGTGGCCGTTAGTGGTAATTTTGAAAAGCATCTTGCAGGAAATGAAACCGATAGAAGTTAAAAAAATATTATTCGTTCATGGTGGAGGTAACGGTGGTTACGCCGTCGATAAAGCATTGGTTGCTTCCTTAAAAACAGCATTAGGAAAAGAGTACCAGGTAAATTATTCTGAAATAAAGTCAAACGAATCAGCGCCGGATTTTGGTTGGGTAAAGCAGATTGCCAGGAAAATTTCCAAAATCAATGGCGACCTCATTTTAGTTGGGCATTCTTTCGGTGCCTCGATGATTTTGAAATGTCTTTCCGAAATTCGGGTAACCAAAAAAATTGCAGGAATTTTTCTTATTGCCACGCCATTTTGGAGCGGAGATGAAGAATGGAAACAAGGTTTAAAACTTAAAGAAAATTTTGCAGACAATCTGCCTGTTAAAGATTCCATTTTCTTTTATCAGTGCCTGGACGATGAAGAAACGCCCTTCTCACACTTTGAGCACTACAGGCAAAAGATTCCCCAGGCTACTTTTCGGGAAATAAAAAGCGGTGGACATCAACTGAACAACGATTTGACTGTAGTAGCTAATGACATAAGATCTATAGAAAAAAAATTAATACTAACAACTAAGGCTGCGTTGAAGTTCTTTTTTTAGTCGTCATTGCGAGAAGCCTATATCATTTTCTTTTTTTGATAAATGCAGATGGCGACGAAGCAATCTCTTAATTATGACGTCGCTGGTTATTAGGAGATTGCTTCGGCAAGAAATCATTTACTAAAAATTAAGTTTCGTCTCCTACCTTACAATGACGCGGCAGTGTTGAGATAGCCACAGACAGTGGTTATTATTCAGAAAGGCTGGTTGATGTTCATTTTTTAATCGTCATTGCGAGGAGCCTGTATCATTTTCTTTTTTTGATAAATGCAGATGGCGACGAAGCAATCTCTTAATTATGACGTCGCTGGTTATTAGGAGATTGCTTCGGCAAGAAATCATTTATTAAAAAAATTAAGTTTCGTCTCCTGCCTTACAATGACGTCGCCCCGGTGCCCACTCACGATTAGCAAGGAGTAATGCTCACCTCAAGACAATTCTTTGCACTCCGGCTTACCTCAAAGTGGCATGATGTAAATCATTTTTTGCCAGGGCTTGATCCTTCAATTTTGTGGCGCCCGATTTCTTTACAAAATATACAGCCCGTAATGAACCAGCTTATCCGAAAATACAATATTCCCGGCCCAAGATATACGAGTTACCCGACCGTTCCTTATTGGGATTCCGAAACTTTTTCCGCTGACCTGTGGCAGCAATCATTTATAAAAAGCTTTGCCGAAAGCAATGATAAAGACGGAATCAGCTTATATATTCATTTGCCTTTTTGCGAAAGCCTGTGCACGTTCTGCGCCTGTCATAAAAGAATTACCAAACAACATTCTGTAGAACGTCCTTACCTGGAAGCGGTAATAAAAGAATGGGAAATGTATGTGAGTATATTGGGCAAAAAGCCCGTCATCACTGAACTTCATTTAGGTGGCGGCACACCTACTTTTTTCAGTCCGGCTAACTTAAAATTTTTAATAGAAGCAGTTTTTTCAAAAGCTATCGTTGGCAATCAGCCTGAATTTAGTTTTGAAGGGCATCCCAATAATACAACAAGAGAACATCTTCAAACCTTGTATGACCTTGGATTTAAAAGAGTAAGCTTTGGTGTGCAGGATTATGATCCAAAGGTGCAGAAAACCATCAACCGTATTCAGCCTTTTGAAAATGTAAAAGCCGTAACCCTTTCGGCGCGCGCTATTGGCTATGAAAGCATCAGCCACGATTTGATTTTTGGATTGCCTTTTCAAACATGGAACTCTATGTCGGAAACTATGGAAAAAACAAAATCGTTGAAGCCCGACAGAATTGCTTTTTATTCTTATGCACATGTTCCCTGGATAAAAGGTGTTGGCCAAAGAGGTTTTGATGAAAGCGATCTTCCGTCACCGGATCAAAAAAGAGAGTTGTATGAAAAAGGAAAAGAGCTTTTATCCAGGTTGGGTTATATAGAAATTGGCATGGATCATTTTGCGTTGCCGACGGACAGTTTATATAAATCGATGGAAAACAAAACCATTCACAGAAATTTTATGGGCTATTCTTCTTCCTCCACTCAATTAATGATTGGCCTCGGCATGTCTGCTATAAGTGATAGCTGGTATGCCTTTGCCCAAAATGAAAAGTCAACGGAAGAATATATAAAAAGGGTAAATGAAGGAAAAATACCAGTTGTCCGGGGCCATGTTTTAAACGATGAAGACCTGGTGATACGACGCCATATTCTCAACCTTATGTGCCTGTTGGAAACATCATGGGAAGATGAACAAGTGACATTAGCAGAAAAAAACGCGATTATTGTTCGTTTACTGGAAATGGAAAATGATGGCTTGATAATTTTAAATGACGACCAGGTAAAGGTAACGGACAAGGGCAGACCCTTCATCCGCAATATCGCCATGGCTTTTGACTTGCGGATGATTCGTCATCAGCCAGAATCAAGAATCTTTTCGATGACGATATAACCAATGAATTAAAACCTCTGTATAAATTCCGTAGGCGTAAATCTCGTCGCGGTGTGTCACAAATAAATGGATTAGAAGAAATGAAAAGACCGTGCAATGCTTTACATTTGAAACATTGGAAGGCCTGGCCATTATCGTCAGTACGACAGGCATTGTTCCTGGAAAGAAGGGACAGGTTTTGAAAAAACACGGCGCTGAGTAATCAATTTACGGCTGAGGCATAACCCAAAAACTATTAAGGAACCATTGAAAAGAAACAGATAAAAAATGGCACGGACAATAAAGTTAAAGACCGTCTTGCCATATCCGCAGGAAAAAGTGTGGCAGGCGCTCACCGAGCCCAAATGGCTGGGCAGTTGGTTTATGGAAAATAATATCAAGCCAACGCAAGGGCATTATTTCACGTTCAGAATGAAGCCGCAAAAAGGCTGGGACGGAGTTACCCATTGCGAAGTAATCTCCGTTGAACCAGAAAAAAGCATTGCTTTTACCTATCGTGGCGAGGCCACAGGCGAAAAGGCATTGGCTTGCGCAGGTGTCCATTCCGATAAGGCAGACAAATTTACGAAAGGAATTTTTGCGAAGCTGGACACCGTGTTGAGCTTTAGATTAGAGCCGACCTGCGGTGGCACCATTCTTTCAATGGAGCATTCGGGCTATAAAGGGCTGAAACTGGTGATTATTAGTTTCATTATGCAAATGGGCTGGAAAAAGCAGTTGAGAAAGCGGCTGCCAAAAGTATTGGAACGGATGACAAAAGAATAGATGACAAAATATCTACTGACGAAGGCCCGGTAACGGGCTGGCTGATGTATAAGCATCGCCTATAATTGGCCATCAGTGCCAAATGCGATCACGATGCCAGTAAACGAATAAATACCGGTTTTTTTTATTTGCGTTCAGCCCGCTGATCTTGGAAGGCCGAAGCCTTCAACGTTGCAAAATGTTTTTTCAGAAATAAAACAAAGGCCCTGTGCATATATGAAATTCGCTTCCTCTCCTACCCGAATAAAAAGAGGCTGCCCGTTCTTTTGAGACAGCCTCATGCTATTACCCATGATTACCAAAACTAAATCATTTTCCCTCGGGCATCTGTGGGGTTATGTATCCAAATAGTCCGTCAGTTTCATCTTTAGGCCCTGCGGCAAAGAAGAGCCAGTCCGGATTAATGCTTGCGGCCGTTGCCGGAGCAAAAGACAGTGCCCATAAGCCATCAATTACAATGGGCTTGCCATGACTGCGAAGCGGCCCGAGCAATTGGCCGTTTTCCGTATACGCATTAATGCGGCCATCGCCAAAATTGCCTATAAGGATTGCTGTTCCAGCATTCATTGGTGTAGTCAAAAATGAAGCAGGAGCAGCAGTAACGCCCCACGGAGCATTTAGCGCGCCGCGCGATGCAAATCTTCTTACCAGGGAACCATCAGGGTTATAGATATCTACAATTCCCAGTCCGGGACCCTTCTCTTCCTCCATATCTGCTCCAACCTTCGCATATGTCACATATATTTTTCCGCCCACCGCCTGGATATTGAAAGGCGCATAATCCGGAGGAACAGCATGATCCACGAATGGCTTGATTACCATATTCCATAAGGTATCAAATACATCAATCTTTTTCGCGCTAAAATTAGCAGCGTACAAAAAAGGAACCCCTGCATCGGTAGTCAGGGTGAGGCCCGTATAAACAGCGCCTGCATTAGCTTTAGCCGCTTCTGCGGCATTTCCGCCGTTCCACGCTGAGATGACGCCATCGTTTCCAGCGAAAATAAACCGGGCCGGGTTGCCATTGGAAAGTTTAAAACCGGTGGTTCCATTAAACACCTGCCCAGTAGGCGAGCCGCCTGTGGAAGCGCTGTTGGTAGGTATGGTTACGGGCGCTCTCAGTATCGCACCGGCAGCAGTGTATATGGTGCTAACCCCGGCTGCCTCGGAAGAAACCCATGCCGGCCCGGAAGGAGCAAATGCGATTCCCCACCCGTTCACTAACATCGGGTCTACCGTCACGGCTCCGTAGTTACCGTTGTTGGCCACAAGGTTCACCTGTTGAAAATCATTTTCGAAACCAGGAGAATGAGGCTGTTTGTGGCATGCCTCCAGACAAACGAAAAGGAATAAAATCATTCCGCTAGTGGTGAGTAGCAGGTTGGCTTTTTGTTGAAAGATCTTTTGCATAAAAAATGATTTAGATTTTTGAAAAAACGAAGAAGATTCCATGATGTTTACATAGGGATGGACGATTTACAATAGTTATAAATCAAATCTTTTTCCAGGGTTACTGAGGTAAATTTATAGAGTGCCTTTTTACAAAATCGTTATAAAAAAGAAAATGGTTGCCTTTGGTAAAATATTTTTTTTGGAGCCGCTCTTTCTGTTAGGCCAGGCACAAAGAAAAATCTCAACCTTTTGTTTGTTTACTGTGCTGACCTTCGGGCGGAAATCATAAATTGCCTTCTTATTGCCGATGCTTCAACGGAAAACTTAAATTTAGAAATACTATGAAAAAGATTTTCTTAGTAAGCGTTTTAGGGTACCTGATTTGCAATCATCTCAATGCCCAGGTAGCACATACTTCTTACGTAACTCAATATGGAGAAAAGGTTTTACAACTTTCAATTGTTGTTCCTATCGACGTTAAAGAAGCATGGAAGCTTTTTACAACCGATGAAGGGCTCAAAAAATGGATAGCTCCTGTAGTCAAAATTGACATGAAAACAGGAGGCTCCATCCGAACCAATTATGACAAGACTAAAACAGTGGAGGATACTACTTCAATAAAACTTGACATCATCAATTACATAGAGTATGAAATGCTGACACTAAAAGTGAATCTGAACAATAGCTTTCCGCCGGAGGCTAAAAAAGAAGATAAAAACCTGCAGGAAATTTTGCAATTCGTAAAACTGCATGACGGCAAAACCCAAATAATTTCTACAATGGTGGGCTTTGGGCAGGGAAGCCATTGGGATAAAACATACGACTTTTTTCTAAAAGGAAATGAGTGGACTTATAAAGAAATATTGAAACTTTTCTAAAATAAACGCGGTATTCTTTTATTTTGTAAAGGTGATACCTGAACAAGAAATTAATAACGAGCCCGAAACCAATTGTAATGTAATCCATTTCGGGAATGAAAACAGCGGCTGTTGGCAGTTCCATTTTGATAAGTCTCGCTGGTCATTTGTTGTTCCGCTAACATGATAAA
Organism: Ginsengibacter sp.; assembly: GCA_051954975.1. GTDB lineage: Bacteria > Bacteroidota > Bacteroidia > Chitinophagales > Chitinophagaceae > Ginsengibacter. The sequence goes on from JBQCHE010000019.1 coordinate 10,407, forward strand.
CAATTATAGAAGAATATGAAAAAATTTATTGTACTATTCCGAGAGCCCGACGGGAGAACCACAACACACTCCGACAGGGCGATCAAGGCACACGAGAAAAATTGGAAAAACTGGTTTTCAACCTGGGGACAAAAAGGAAAATTAAGCGAAGGCAGTGGACTGACCTTAAACGGAAGAATTATAAAAGGATATGGGAATATAGTTACTCATGGGATTTACAGGAATCAAAACGAAATAGTGGGCGGCTATTTACTATTGAATGCAGACGACTTTAACGAAGCCGTGGATATTATGAAGACCTGCCCGATTTATGAATTTGACGGATATGCCGAAATCAGGGAGTTACAAAATCAGGATTAAGAGGGAATTTTCATTCTTTGGCAAGACACAAAAGATTCATTCGAGTCAATCATTTCCGGGTTGAATAAAAACCAGTAATTTTAATAACAATTTTCAGTGATGTCAAAAAAAGAAGTTAAGCACGAAATAGGCAAAGTTTTGGACGGCTTCTCAGATGAGGCTTTAGCAGAACTTCTAGCTTTTTTGAAAAGAACTTGATTCAAGGAAAAATGACACCATTAATCTAACATCTTCATTGTCGAAAATCGTTTCCGAGGATAAAGAACGGTTAGCAAAACTGGCTCAATGATTTTAATAAAGGAAGTTGAAGAATTTATAAAAAACACGTATTTATCTTTTTTGCGGTTCTGATGGCATAAGGATTTGGAGTCTCTTGAACCTTCTTTGTCGAGACATTTCCAAACCTTCAATGAAAAAGAACTTCATCAATCACCAATTAATAAAGCTGCGGCGTTGATTGAAAGAATTGTCATAAATCATCCTTTTGTTGATGGTAATAAAAGAACAGGATATGTAGTGATGAAAAGCTTCCTTATTGCAAATGGTTTGATATTACAGCAAGTCAAAAAGAAAAATATGATTTTGTAATAAATATTGCTTCATCCAATATCCTTCTGCAATACCAGCGTTCATCAATGGAATACCAATAAATAAAGGCATAATCCCAAAATACAATTTCATGCAACCCACAGCTTCAAAAACAAGAAGGATAGAATCCATCGATGTACTCAGAGGGCTCGTAATGGTTATCATGGCGCTTGACCATGTAAGGGATTATTTCCATCCATCGGCTGACCCGCTCGACTTGTCTACTACAACTCCATTGCTATTTTTTACCCGGTGGATTACACATCTTTGCGCACCGGTATTTGTATTTCTTTCAGGCACCTCCATCTATTTACAAAGCTTGCGTAAAACAAAAAAAGTGCTGCAATCCTTTTTAATAAAGCGTGGCCTTTGGCTGATATTGATAGAAATTGTCGTTATCTCATTTGCATGGACATTTAATCCGCATTATAACGTCATCATTTTCCAGGTAATATGGGCCATCGGCATCAGTATGGTCTTACTGGGCCTGCTGGTGCGCTTGCCGTTCGAAGTTATTCTGGTAATTGGATTAATCATTGTGTTTGGACACAACCTGCTGGATATTCCCGAATCAGCCCGGGGATTTGAGGCAGGTTTCTGGTGGAACCTGCTGCATCATGGTTTTTTCGCGGCATACCCGATTAGTCAATCCCATGTGTTGCTGATCATTTATCCATTCCTGCCCTGGGTGGGCCTGATGATGCTGGGTTATTGCACCGGCGTATTCTTTTCGCAAAAATTTCCTGTTGAGCGAAGAAGAAAAATACTAAACCGTATTGGCATTGGTTTACTTATATTATTTATTGTAGTGCGTTTTATCAACGGCTATGGAAATCCCGAGCCGTGGCACACTCAGAAGAATGGCTTGTTTACAGTCCTGTCATTTATTAACGTGCAAAAATATCCGCCTTCCTTATTATATATATGTATCACCATCGGGCCGGCTTTCCTGTTGTTGTCGCTTTTTGAAAAGATAAAAAATGGTTTTACCGCGGCAATAAAAATCTATGGCAGGGTTCCATTTTTTTATTATGTTGTTCATCTTTATGTAATCCATATTGTCTCCGCGGTTTTTGTTTTTGCCAAAGGCCACTCCTTTGCTGAAGCCACCACTATCAGTCGCGGTATGCCTTTTTATTTTTTGGCTGCAAAGGACGGTTACAACCTTTTGGTAACCTATTTCATTTGGCTTGCAGTGGTATTAGCACTTTTCCCTTTGTGTAAATGGTATGATAATTATAAAACTCATCACAAAGAGAAATGGTGGTTGAGCTATTTGTAAAAAGCCAGCCGGAAAGAGCAACGAATCCCATTTTTTAAAAGTTGTCGAATCTAAGGGCGGGTGGCACAGTTTGATAGTAAAAAAACAAATAGACGATTCTTTTATTTTTCAATTACAAAATCGTCCACGACTAAAAATTGGAGGAATTAATTTTGAATCAGAAAAATAATAAACTTTACAGGCTACTGACATTTACACAAAAAATAAAAAAAGATACCCGGCATGAACTTTCCTTTTGACGAAGAAACAAGACTTGAAAATGATTTTGCGCTGCTGCGGCCAATTACCGAATCGGACATTGACCATTTATTAGCTATCGCCACCGAAGACAAGGATTTACTTCAATTTTCACCAGCGCCCATTTATACCCCGGAGTTGTTAGAGAGCTATATTGACAAAGCAGTTGCAAGCAGGCTCAACAAGAACCGCTATACATTTATCGTATTTGATAAAACAAAAAATGCCTATGCAGGAAGTACCAGTTTTTTAAACATCTCCGACGCAGACGACAGGCTTGAAATCGGGGCAACCTGGTATGGCAAAAAATTTCAGAGAACGGGGTTGAACAGAAATTGCAAGTACTTACTGCTGGAATTTGCATTTGAGAAACTTGATGCCGAAAGAGTTGAGTTCAAAACAGACGAAAGAAATATAGCGTCCAGAACAGCGATTGAAAAAATTGGCGGACAATTGGAAGGAATATTAAGGCGACATACTTTAATGTATGACGGTCATAGACGAAACACAGTATACTACAGCATTTTAAAAAATGAATGGCAACAAATGAAAAGCCGTTTTTTAGACCGTAAGGTGACAAACTGATATGTTTAGCCGGTATGCATCAAAACCGGTCCTGAATGAAAGCTGAAAAGCAATGCTCTATCTATCAATAGACAATAATCGTAAATTTGCAACATGAAAATTCCACTTCAATATGTTAATGATATGAACGGGGAAACGCAAGCCGTCCAACTACGATTGTCTGATTGGGAAAAGGTGCTTGGCAAGCTCAAAAAGTATGAGCAGGCTTTAAAACTTCGTTCTGACCTTAAGGAGGCATTTAAAGAGGTCGGCTCTCTCAGGAAACAGAAAAAACACAAACAGACGTTAAACGAATTCCTGAATGAGCTTTAGTATAGTTCCGACTGAAAGATTTAAAAAGGAAGCAAAACGTCTTTCAAAAAAGTTTCCCTCATTAAAAGCAGAACTTACGCAATTAAATAAAACGTTAACCCATCAATCGGATATAGGAACACCTTTAGGTAACAACAGTTACAAAATCAGGCTTGGCATTCGAAGCAAAGGAAAAGGTAAAAGTGGTGGCGGTCGTGTCATAACTTATCTCGTTACCGAAACCAAGGAAATTTATCTATTGACCATTTACGATAAGTCTGAATTGGACAGTATTGATGACAAGACACTAAAGAGCATCATTCAATCTCTTAACCTAAAGAAATAAACGCTAAGGCAAAACAATTGTTTTGACAATAACAGTGCTTGACGATTCTTTAGCCGGTTCTGATTTGCTGTTAATTCATAAAGTAATCGAAATTCCCACTCCGAAATTTTCCGTTTGATTTACAAAATAAAAATCTTAATTCTTTTATCGCTTACTGGTTATAGGTATCCGGACTTCATCTGAAAATATAAATGAAAATTGTTGGGAATATGTAGCCCGCCGCTATTTCGCCTATGCCAGCTTTCTATGCCAGCGGTTTCTGATTTTTCTGTGGAGCTGAATTTGCCTTTGAACAGGCGCTGCCACAAAAGATAAAATATACCCGGGGTGCGTTGTTTTCCTTATTTGATTTCTCAGATTCGTTTTCAAAACAAGCGTGGCGGTTTTTTTGGATAATTCACCCTCTTCCTTCACACTTTTCAGCAATTGCAGCGCAGCCAGGGCCAGAATTCCACCGACAAGAAAAAGAAAGCCATAGCCCTGGAGATTGATGAGCCGAATCAAATGAAAGCCGGCAAATCCATGCAGGTTGATATTAAAATTGAATTGTTTTCCTGAAAAATAATCCGCCAGGAAACCGCCAAGCAAAGGACTTACAGCGCCGGTCAGCGACATCATCATACTTTTTGCAGAAAGATAAACCACTCCTTCATTTTTTGGCGCAAGCTTTATGGCAATATTGTTTAATGATAAATTAACGCCGGAAGATGCTATTCCGCTCAGGATATTGAGCAGTATCACCACCGCCACAACAATAAAAATATTTGAATAAAGTGCCGCAACAGGCCACATAAGGATGCAGGCAATATACAATGGCGCCGCAATTCGCAGAATCGTTTTGTTGCTAAACCGGTCAGTATATTTTCCCCAGCTTTTTACGGCTACAATACCGGCGATTTGGGAACAGATAGTAGCCACAATTACGGTAGACAATTTTAAATTCAGGCTCTTCAGCAGGAACACCGTCATAAAAGGGGTAGCAATATTCAGTGCGAAAGTCCAGCAAAACTGGAACCGCAGCAGCGATCTGAAGTTTTTGTCTTTGAGCGGCCTTTTGTAAAGTTTTAAGATATTTTCTTTCGGGAGGTATGAGACCGGTTCGGGCGTTTTCGACAAAAGCCAGGTGCCCAACAGGCCAAGCACACCGCCGAGCACAAACATCACGGCATAAGCCCTGAGCTCCATGCCCGGATAGTTATCTTTAATATAATCCAGTAGCAATGCCAGGGCCAGGCTCAGGCAAACATTTAGCGTTTGCGTCCTGCTCGTGCGCCTTGAGAAATAAGATCCTAATTTATCTTCCGGCACCAGGTCTTTCATCCATGAATTCCAGCTTGCGCCAGCAATGGAGCCAAAGAGGTAGTGAAATACGAGGATGAAAATGATGGTAGCGAAGGAGGTGTCCGCATTAAAAATTAAAGGAAGCATTCCTATTAAGATCAGCGGAAGCCTGGCAAGCCCATTAGCTATTACGGCCGTCGCACGCCTGTTATTGTATTTCTGCAAAAGCCAGGTGGTGATTATCTGGAAGCCATTCGTGATGGTTGGCAATGCAGCCACAAGCCCAATCTGGAAGTTGGATGCGCCGAGCAAAAGCGCCATTGCCATGAGGAAAGTGCCACCGGTAAGGGTAGTCATGGCTTCGGAGGTAAGGCCTTCTTTGATTACGAGATCAAGGCCATGGGTAATCTCCCTTTTTCGGAGAGTTAGTGATGGATTCAGTTTCATAATTGGATAGGAAAGAAACGATTTTTAAGCATTGAAATCCTTCTTTTGGCATTACAAAATTATCGAGTGTGCTTTACTATAAAACTCTAAAATTTTTAAATTATTGCATTTTTTAGGTGTATTAACAATCGGTTATAATACTTTTTTTACCGCGAAATATTTTATAAAAACGCGCCTTTATTTTTCCATCTTCCGAGTACTCCTGCGCGGGTTTTTGCGGCTTACCGGAATCGAACCACTAATATGAAATATAAAAATCAGTTCAATTGACTGCGTAAATCCTGTACGGTTTAAACGGTGCCATATCGCCAACGATGCATCAATGAAAGAGATGAGACTTATCAAACTGGTGTATTCTTTTCTGAACGAATCTGTAGCAAAATAAAAATTCGCCTTACCTGTTCTTTTGCTCGCAGCCGCATAAATATTTACTTGAATCTTTATAAAAACTTCAAAAATATTCGCGGCATTCTGTATCGTGCAATTCAGAATGTATTTATGGATTGATTATTTTTTCCATCATCAAATTGGTGAGAGAATCGGGATTTTCACGATGATAAATGTAAGTCGGCATTGAGGTTTTTTGAATAACAGAACCGGTGGCTCCTACCCTTTCAAAAAATTCTGCATCGCTTCCCATGGCAATATCCCGGAAGCCATTAAGAGAAAACGCGAGTTCTTTTTTTATAAAGAAAGTTCCGCCAATTACACAGTCATTCAGGTGAACCAATTTACGGTTATCAAAACGGTCAGGCACATATTCATTGCCGATAACAGATAAGCCACCATATAAAAAATCGATTTCCGGATGTTGTGTTAAAATTTCTTTGCGAGTTTCAAGGTGACTCAAAAGGTATTCATCATCCGAATCAAGAAAAGTGACGTATTTTCCTTTTGCCAGAAAAATACCTGAATTTTTTGCCAGCGAATAGCCTGTATTGTTTTGATAGATAAATTGCAAACGGTTATCATTCAAAAAAGGCTTTATCTCAAATTCAGTATTATCGGTGCTTCCATCGTCTATAATAATCGCTTCCCAGTCTGTTTCCGTTTGCTGAATCAGTGATTGCAATGCCCGCCTTAAAAGCATCTTCCTGTTATAAGTAGTGATGATGACGGAAAAAAAAGGCTGACTTGATGGAGAAACAGGCATTTTGTATAATCAAAATTTAAATAGCTGCAAAGTTAGCACCTGTTTGAATGAGAAGCACACGGCTCCGAATTCCTGAAAAATCATTTGCCTTTACGAAAACCAGTAAAAGGAAAAATAATGTAAATTTTTATTTGGCTGTACCTGCTTTTTGCAGTTCGATTTTATCTATTAAGTATCAGGTATAAGCCGGCGGCAATGGCGGCGCCAACAATCGGCCCGATTATGGGAATCCAGGCATATTTCCAGTCGGTTTTAATTTTATTTTTAATAGGTAATAGCGCATGAACAATCCGTGGGCCAAGATCGCGGGCAGGATTAATGGCATAGCCTGTGGTTCCCCCGAGCGATAAGCCGATAGCCCAAACAATAAAAGTGACAGGTATGGCGCCGATAGAACCTAAACCGATAGGCGTTTTTTCCTTTCCTATTTCGCCGTTGGTGATATAAAAAACAGCAATCAACAAAACAAAAGTGCCCAAAAGTTCGCTGATAAAATTCAATCTCCTGTTCCTGATGGCAGGTATGGTATAAAACGAGGCGGCCTTTAAAATAGCATCTTCTGTTATTTTAAAGTGGTCTTTATACATGGTCCACACTAAAAATGTACCTATCATCGCGCCCAGCAATTGAGCTACAATAAATGCAGGTACATGTGCCCATGAAAACTTTCCTGCAATCGCCAGGCCTATTGTCACGGCCGGGTTTAAGTGTGCACCGCTATAAGGGCCGGCCACAACCACGCCTGCAAAAACTGCGAGCGCCCAGCCTGTGGTGATTACCATCCAGCCGCCGCCACTTCCCTTGGTATTTTGCAGCACCACATTTGCCACCACTCCATTTCCGAGAAGAATTAAAATCATAGTGCCTATTAATTCGGCAGTAAAAGGACTCATATTATATACGTATTATTTTTCTGCATTCAGTGTTCAGTCTCTATTTTTTGTTTTCGGTTTTAGTCCATTCATTTACCGCCTTAATCGCCCTGAACCATCCATTTATCAATTCGTCCCTGTTTTCTGAAGCCGGTTCAAAGCGCTTATTTACCTGCCATTGCTTTTGTATCTGGTCAATATTATCCCAAAATCCTACCGCCAAACCTGCAAGATAAGCCGCGCCTATTGCAGTTACTTCGGTTACCTCAGGCCTTACCACGGCGGCTTTCAGAATATCCGCCTGGAACTGTAATAATAAATTATTCTGGGTGGCGCCGCCATCCACGCGAAGTTCTTTGATTTCAATGCCTGAATCCGATTCCATGGCTTTCAAAACTTCCATCACCTGAAAGGCGATTCCTTCCAATGCAGCCCTGCAAAAATGACTTCGATTCGTACCGCGCGTAATACCAAATATAGTACCTCTTGCATATTGGTTCCAATAAGGTGCGCCAAGGCCCGCAAAAGCAGGAACCATATACACACCGCCACTGTCTGCCACTTCTGACGCCAGGGTTTCTATTTCGGCAGCGGAAGAAATTATCTTCAGTTCATCCCGCAGCCATTGCACTACCGCGCCAGCAATGAAAATACTTCCTTCAAAAGCGTATTGAACTTTATCGCCGATTTTCCAGGCGATGGTGGTAATGAGATTATTTTTCGACAACACCGGCTTGTCACCGATATTCATCAGCATAAAACAACCGGTGCCGTAGGTATTCTTAACCATACCTGGCTTTACGCAAATATGCCCAAACAATGCCGCCTGCTGATCGCCCGCAATGCCGGCAATGGGTACTTTAGTTGCTAATAATTGTCCTGAAGTTTCGCCATACACTTCACTTGATGATTTCACTCGAGGAAGCATGTTTTTGGGAATCTGAAAGATATTCAACAGTTCATCATCCCATGCAAGAGTATTGATATTAAAAATCATCGTGCGGGAAGCGTTAGTAACATCCGTTACGTGCAATTGCCCTCCCGTCAGGTTCCAGATCAGCCACGTATCCACCGTTCCAAAAGCAAGCTCGCCTCTTTCAGCCTTTTGCCTTGCGCCTTCTACATTGTCAAGAATCCATTGAATTTTGGTGGCAGAGAAGTAGGCATCTAAAACCAAACCCGTTTTTTCGCGAATGGTTTTATCAAGCCCCTGTTGTTTCAGTTCATCACATTTCTCTGAAGTGCGCCTGTCCTGCCATACAATCGCATTATAAACCGGCCGACCGGTTTGCCTGTCCCAAACGATAGTGGTTTCTCTTTGGTTCGTAATGCCAATAGCAGCTATTTCGTCAGCGCTTAAGTTTTCTTTCAATACGGCTTCAGTTATTACAGAGGCCTGTGAAGACCAGATTTCCATGGGATCGTGCTCTACCCATCCCGGCTTTGGATAAAACTGGGTAAATTCTTTCTGCGCAAGCGACGCAATCTTTCCTTCATTATTAAAGAGGATAGCCCTTGAACTCGTGGTTCCCTGGTCAAGCGTGAGAATATATTTTTTCATCAGAAGCAATATTTAAGAATAGTAAAAGAAACTAAATGAAACTTTTTAGAAAGGCAAATTAGGGCGAAATAATTATAAAACAAAAATTATTGAACCTTCAGCAAAAAAAATTATTTGAAATAGTACAACAATATTGCCTCGAAAAATCAAACAACCGTAATGTGAATGCCGGAACTCTCACATTTTTCAACAATAGACGGAGAAATGTTTTTATCAGTAATTATCTCATCAATTTCATCAAGGCCGCAAATACGGCTGAAACCTCTTTTTCCAAATTTGGTATGATCGGCAAGGACAATAACCCTCTGCACTACCTGCATCATTTGCTTATTCAATTGCGCCTCCATCGAATTGCTGGTCGTAATGCCAAATCCGAAATCTATGCCATCGACACCCAAAAATAATTTGGTACAAAAGAAATCGCTGAGAATATTTTCTGCATAAGATCCCACCACCGAAGAGGAACTGTGTCTCATCAATCCACCTAATTGCAAAACGTCAATATTGGCGTGCTTCACTAACTCACCGGCCACCTGGATAGCAGAAGTAATTACAGTCAGCTTTCCGGAAGGCTTGATTTCACGGGCCAGCGCCAGCAAAGAGGTTCCGGATGCTATGATGATGGAATCGTTAGGTTCAATGTACTGGGCTGCTTTTGCCGCAATTGCTTTTTTCTCCTCGCGTTGCAGATTTTCTTTTTCATTAACCGGCCTGTCTGCAGTAAAAGGATTGGTATTGCTGGCTCCTCCATGAATCCGGAAAAGCTTATTGCTTTTTTCCAACAATTTTAAATCTTTCCTGATGGTAACAGCCGAGACCTTTAATTTCTTGCATAAATTAATTACGCTCTCGTATCCTTTTGCCTGCACCATTTCAAGTATTTTCTGGTGGCGTTCTACGCTTGACATACATTTAGTTTTACAAAACGAATGTATATAATATAAAAGTGAATTACAAAAACCACATAGCTACTGATGAAATGAGAACCATATTATCCATTAGCTGCAGTCTGTTGTACTGCACGGCGGCATAGATTTCCAGTAAAAGAACAAATAAGTTGAAATTTTCTTTTGAGTTTCGATTTATTGTTTTTACTTTCGTTTTGTATTGTTGTGATATCTGTTATCCATAAAATGCACAAAAATGAAGGAATTCGACAGGACTAAACTACTAGCCTCTCTAAAAGAAACTGCTGAATGGGACATTGTAATTATCGGCGGCGGCGCTACGGGCCTTGGAATCGCGGTAGATAGTGCCACAAGGGGATTTAAAACATTATTACTCGAGCAGGAAGACTTCGCAAAAGGCACTTCAAGCCGTAGTACCAAACTGGTGCATGGAGGCGTCAGATACCTTGCGCAGGGGAATGTGTCATTGGTAAAAGAGGCTTTGAAGGAACGCGGATTGCTTTTAAAAAATGCGCCGCATCTTACAAAAAATGAAACCATTATCATTCCGTGCTACTCATGGCCGCGCGGTTTATTCTATACGATTGGCCTCAAATTATATGACTGGCTTTCGGGCAAATGGAGCATTGGAAAATCCCTGCTCATTCATAAAAAGAAAGTAATTGAAAGGTTACCGGCAATAAAAAGAACTTCGCTGAAATGCGGCGTTTTATACCATGATGGCACTTTTGATGATGCGCGTCTCGCACTGAACCTGGCGCAAACCTGCGTAGATGAGGGTGGTACAGCGATTAACTATTGCAAAGTGATTTCTTTACATAAGGATGAGGCAAACAGGATTAATGGCGTTTCTTTTATCGACAGAGAGTCGCGGAAAACGTATGACATTAAGGCGAAAGTGATTGTGAACGCCACTGGTGTCTTCGCTGATGACATTTTGGATATGGATGCGCCCGGCTCGGCTCCGATTATCCGTCCCAGCCAGGGAATACATGTGGTATTAGACGATTCATTCCTGCAAAGCAAAGACGCTATTATGATTCCGCATACGGATGACGGCCGCGTTCTATTTGCCATACCGTGGTATGAAAATGTGCTTGTCGGCACTACAGATACACCGCTGTCCGCTCATTCGCTGGAGCCGCGTGCATTAGAGAGTGAGGTGGATTTTGTGTTGAATACTGCAGCCAATTATTTTTCAAAAATCCCTTCGCGGGACGATGTGCTAAGCGTTTTCGCAGGCTTAAGGCCACTAGCGGCCACCGACGATAATTCTGAAAAAACAAAAGAGATTTCAAGAAGCCACAAGGTGCTTATTTCCAAAAGCGGACTTGTATCAGTAATTGGAGGAAAATGGACCACCTACCGCAAAATGGCCGAGGACACTTTATCTAAAATTATCCGAAACAAAATGTTGCCAGATAAGGCTTGCAAAACGGAGCATTTAAAAATTCACGGGTATGAGTCATCTCCTCAGCACAACGGCCAATTTTCTATTTATGGTTCAGATAAAGAAGGGATTCAGAAAATAATTGAAACAGATGCAGGGTTAGGCATTTCATTAAGTAACACGGTACAAATTACTAAGGCGCAGGTGATATGGGCTGTTAGAAATGAAATGGCGCAAACGGTAGAAGACGTTTTGGCAAGGCGGACGAGAATATTATTTATCAATGCCCGCGAGGCACAACGGCTTGCGCCCGAAGTTGCTGATATCATGATGAAAGAATTACATAAAGATGAAGAATGGAGGCAGAACCAGGTGGTACTTTTTGACCAGTTAGCCAATGGCTACCTGTTGGGTGGCACGTAATAAAAAACCCTTCACGTCACGCAAACGAAAATTAAACTCTTAATTAAATCCACTATTTATTAATCCAAAAACAAAACAAATGCATCGATTTTTACGATTTCCTTTTTTAAGGAATAAAATTACAGTCAGATCAAATTTGAGGATATTGATACCGGCTTGGTTGATTCTGTCAGCGGCCCTTATGTTTCCCCAGGTTATCATGGCTCAGCAAAGAACCGTTTCCGGCGAAGTCTTGTCTGCCAAAGACCAGTCGCCGCTGGCTGGCGTTTCTGTGGTGGTAAAAGGAACCACGAACGGAACAACAACTGATCCCAATGGCCATTTTGTGCTCCACGACGTTACTTCCAAAAGCGTTCTTGAAATTTCGTTTGTAGGGTATGTAACCAAAACCGTTCCCGCAGGCAATGGAATGCTTCGCATCGAATTGGAACAAAACGCAGAGCATCTTGAAGATGTAGTAGTGGTTGGTTATGGTACCCAGAAAAAAGTAAATCTCACCGGCGCTATCAGCACCGTAGATATGACTGAAAAGGCCGGCCAGCCTATCACTAATGCAAGCAATGCACTGCATGGCGTACCGGGACTGTATGTAAATCTCAGCCAAAGTCAGCCGGGCGTAGACAGAGCAAATATATTGATCCGGGGCATGGGCACTTTAAACAATAACGACCCGCTGGTGTTGGTAGATGGAATAGAATACTCTATGGATGAATTGAATCCAAATGATATAGCTACAATCACCGTATTGAAAGACGCTTCTGCTGCCATCTATGGATCCAGGGCAGCAAACGGTGTTATTTTAATAACCACAAAAAAAGGAAAGGGAAAATCAGCAGTCAATTACAGTGATTACTTCGGCGTGCAAAAAGCCACCTATCTTCCTGATGCTATCTGGGACCCGATTGTGTATATGAACCTGATGAACCAGGCGGCATCCAACGAAGGGAAAAAGCCTTATTTCGACTCAGCAGATATTGAAGAATATAAGGCCGGAATGAAAACCGATCCTTTTACCTACCCGGCCAACAACTGGTTTGATATTGCCCTCAGAAACGGAAGGATTCAAAAGCATGATATAAGTGTTTCAGGAAGCACGGATAAATATAGCTATCGCTTGTCGTTAGGCTACCTTGACAGGGATGGCATTATTTTCGGGCCAAATAACAGTGAAAGAAAATATTCCATCGGACTTAACACTTCCATACACGTAAGTGATAAACTGGAGGTAGGATTTACGCTCGATGGGTATTACAGGTATTATACACAGCCGTCTTATTCCAACAGCAGCTTCTGGAATTACCTGATGCGCGCCACACCTGTAGAAAATGATACGCTAGCGAATGGAAATTATGGATATACATGGTTGCGCGTTCCCGGAAGAAATAACTGGGAACAGCCAAGAATGATTGCGTATGAAGGGTATGACAGGAAGTATGTTCAGCGATTTGTGTCAAGCCTTTTTGCTACATACAAGCTGCCCTTCGATATTTCTTATCATATCAAATTTGGTGTGGATAAATATGATGGATTCAGAAAATCCTTTATTCCCCAAATGGTGAAGGAGCAGGCCAAGACAGGAACTATGTATAACTGGAACAGCCCTTCTACTGCGCCACGGGCTGATAATTATGATGATAACGATCTAAACCTGCATTTTTATAATACACTCAACTGGCAACATAAATTTGCCTCAGCTCATAACGTAAGCGTAATGTTGGGCGCCAGTTATGACACCTACGATAACAACTCCTTTAGGGCCGAAACAACGGGTTATCTTGATGCCTCTCTCGAAGCGTTAAGCGCGGGAAGCGTTTTCCAAAATATTACCGGTAATGGAACCAAAGATGCCCTTGAATCGTATTTTGGCCGGTTAAATTATGATTACAAAGGCAAGTATCTGCTGGAAGGAATTTTCAGGTACGACGGTTCTGCGCGTTTCGGCCCGGGCCATCGCTGGGGTTCGTTTCCCGGCCTCTCTGCAGGTTGGCGAATTGATAAAGAAGATTTTTTTAAATCCAATTTTATCAACCTCCTGAAAATTCGCGCATCTTATGGAAAGCTCGGTAACCAGGCCGTTCCGTTATACAGTTATCAAAGCTTCATTACGCTTGGTCATGATTATAGTTTTGGCGGACCAAATGGCGTATTAGCGCCCGGAGCAGCTGCCACCGCTTACTCAGAGCCCAGACTTTCATGGGAAACGACAACGGATTATGATTTGGGTGTCGATATAAATTTCCTTCAAAATAAAATCAATCTTTCGGCAGACATCTACAGGAAGCAAACTACCGGAATACTTCGTCCTGTAAATTTACCGGCCCAGGTGGGCAATTTAACCGGACCGCAGAAAAATGTAGGATCGGTGAATAATGATGGTATTGAGGTGGTGGCTCAATACAGCGATAACATTGGCGATTTTAATTATAATGTGTATGGCAATGTTGCCTATAACAAAAACAAAGTGATAGACCTGGATGGCCAGATTTTATACGATTATCAAACCAATTTGTCCACCATCACAAAAGAGGGCCTGCCAATAGACGCATTTTATTTATACCAGGCAGAAGGCATCTTTCAAAGCAAAGATGAAGTGGAAAACAGCGCCTACCAGGGCCCGGATACAAAACAAGGATGGATAAAATATAAGGATATTAACGGCGATGGAAAGATTAACGGTGATGACCGCGTGGCAATGGACATTTCGTCTGCCTTTCCTAAATATACTTTTGGTTTCGGAGCCAAATTAGGGTATAAAGGAATTAGCCTTGACGCTTTCTTCCAGGGTGTGGCAGGCATCAAAATTTTCCCCACGGCCAACTATGCATTTCCTTTAAACAATGGCGCCGGCGCCACATGGGAATGGGTTACAGATTCTTGGACACCCGAAAGACCAAATGCAAAATTGCCTGCGATTATCGAAAGTAATTATGGCAGCAAAGGAAACTACCGGCCTTCTACTTTCTGGTTGAAAGACGGAGATTATGTGCGTTTGAAAAATATTCAGCTCAGCTATGCGCTTCCTGCAAAATGGCTGGATAAAGTAAAAATAAGCCGCTTTAGTGTTTTCCTGAATGCAGAAAACTGGCTGACATTTTCCAAATACAAAGAGTTTGACCCGGAAACAACCGTGAACGTAAGCTCATTGTATCACTACCCAATGTTAAAAACATTTAGCGGAGGCATAAACGTAACCTTTTGATTTTCCATCTAAAACATTCATTGATTTTAAAATATAGAAACATGAAAAAAATACTTCTAATAATAATTGCCGCCGGGTTGGTTGTCAGCAGTTGCACCAAGACTTTGCTGGATACACAGCCTGACGACCGCTATGTTCAAAGCAATTTCTGGAGATCGGAGGCGGCTGCCACCGCTGCTTTAAGTGGTGCTTATTCGGTGCTTGCCTCTTCAGGGCTTTATGGAGGTGACGCTACTCCCCTTCTTGAGGAAACTGCCACCCCTAATGCCTACAGCTACGACAATACCAGTTCCTGGAATTCAATCGCAGAAGGTTTGCAATCGGCCGCTACAGGAGGCATTATCACAAGCCGCTGGGGAAACAGTTATGCCGGCATAGGACGATGCAATACTTTCCTTGCCAATGTAGATAAAGTGGATATGAGCGAAGATTTAAAAACACGAATGAAAGGCGAAGCACACTTTTTAAGAGCCCTGTTTTATTTTAACCTTGAAAATTACTGGGGCGCAGTTCCGTTAGTGTTGGATCCGCCAAATCCCGATACGCAGGATACATTATCAAGAACGCCACGGGAGCAGATAGTACAACAAATGCTCAAAGACCTTGATAGTGCAGAAATGGTATTGCCCTCACATTATAGCAGTGCTGATTTGGGCAGGGCAACCAATGTAGCTGCCCGTGCGCTTAAAGCCAAAATATTACTATTTGAAGCAAGCCAGTTGTTTAATTCAAATAACGATATGAACCGTTGGAAAATAGCAGCCGATACTTTGAAAGCCGTGTTGGATATGGCAACGGCCGCGGGGCATGGCTTGTATAATGATTATCGCGGTCTTTTTCTTCCGGAAAATGAAAACAATAAAGAAGTAATTTTCGATGTACAGTTTATTTATCCGCTACAGGGAAATTCTTTTGACCTTATCGACAGGCAATACAATTCAAATGCGCCGTTGCTGGGGCTGGCTGAAGCTTATCAAATGAAAAACGGGCTTCCCATCACCGACCCGCTTTCCGGCTATAACCCGGATTCGCCTTATGTAAATCGTGATCCGCGTTTGTATGCAACTATTGTTTTCCCGGGAGATAAATATATGGGCACCAAGGTTAAGGCAAGCCGCTTTGCCATCACCGGATATGGCGTGGAAAAATACAGTATTTATACCGAAGAAAAACCACCGTCTGACCTCGCAGATTTAAAGTCGGGGCAATCCTATACGAATTACATCGTACTTCGCTATGCCGATCTCTTACTCATGTATGCTGAGGCGCAAAATGAATCAACAGGCCCCGATGAAAGTGTGTATAGCGCCGTGAACCAGGTTCGCGAACGGGCTGGCCTGCCTGATCTTGCGGAAAATCTTTCGCAGGACGATATGAGAGAAGCAATTCGTCACGAACGGCGGGTTGAATTTGCATGCGAGGGCTATTATTATAATGATATCCGCAGGTGGAAAACTGCAGAACAAGTGATGAACGCCACTATTTACGCATGGGATCATACGCAGATCGAAACAAGAAAATTTGATCCTGCAAAAGATTATTGGTGGCCAATTCCGCAGGGCGAACTGGATTTAGATCCTAACCTGGAACAGAATCCCGGCTATTAAAATATCTTAAACGATTCTTCCGGGAATTTCAAAACCCGGAAGAATTTGTTATACAATCGGTTAGGAATACCTGGTTTTATTACGCTTCATCTTCCAAATTTTTTTTATGAAAAGAAAATTGCTCTTTATTGCATTGCTTTGTTTCTCTGTTTATCTAAGCAATGGCCAAACGGCAAAATGGGACAGCACTTACCGGCCGGGCATTTATGAGTTTAAAGTGCAGTTGTATGAGAGTTATCCTAAGTCGAAAAAAGATATTGTTTTTCTTGGCAACAGCATCACCGACCGTGTAGACTGGAACGAGCTTCTTGGAAAGAGCAATGTCCGCAACCGCGGCATTTCAGGCGATATTACATTTGGCGTATTACAAAGACTTCACCAGGTAACGGAAGGCCAGCCGAAAAAGATTTTTATCCTGATTGGCATCAATGACGTATCTCGCAATATTCCCGACAGCATCATCGCCAATAATTACCGCCGGATTGTACAACAAATCCAGGCAAATTCTCCCCGAACCAAAATTTATTTCCAAACTTTGATGCCGGTTAATAATGAATTTACCCAATTCAAAAATCATTACAATAAGGACGGGCATATTTTATGGCTGAATGATCAGATCAAAAAAATTGGCAAAGAATATCACATTGAGGTGATCGATTTATACCCTCATTTTTTAAATAATGAAAACAAGCTCGATAAAAAATTTACCTTAGATGGCCTTCATCCCAATGCGGAAGGCTACAAGGTTTGGGCCTCTGTTTTGAAAAAATACCTGAAATAAAAAATGGCAATATAAATTCATTTACTATGGATACAAGGAGAGAATTCATAAAAAAATCAATGTTGTTGTCTGCAGCAGCAGGGCTTTCGGGCGCCGTGCCTGCTTCTATTCAAAGAGCGTTAATGATTAATCCTGAGCCGGGAAGTTCTTACCTGGATGCAGAACATGTTGTCATCCTGATGCAGGAAAACCGTTCGTTTGATCATTGCTTTGGCGCATTGCGCGGCGTTCGTGGTTTTAATGATCCGCGCGCCATCACGCTGCCTGATAAAAACCTGGTATGGCTACAAAGCAACGCCAAAGGCGAAACCTACGCCCCTTTCCGTTTTGATATTCATGATACGAAAATTACGTGGATGGGCTCTGCGCCCCACTCACGGCCCAGCCAGGTAGATGCGGATAACCGCGGAAAATATGATCAGTGGCTGAATGCTAAAAAGCCAGGAAATAAAAAGTATGCAGATATGCCGATGACGCTCGGTCATTATGTGCGCGAAGACCTTCCGTTTAATTATGCAATGGCAGAGGCTTTTACCGTTTGCGATCAGAATTTCTGTTCGGTGATGAGCAGCACCTGGCCCAATCGCTTTTATCTCTGGAGCGGCACCATACGCAATGAAAAAACCGGCGATACAAAGGCTTTTATCAATAACGACGTACCGTGGGGAACGGGTAACTGGAAAACTTTTCCGGAAAGGCTGGAGGAGAATGACATTTCGTGGAAAGTATATCAGAACGACATTACTACCGGTGGCGGCTTTGAAGGCGAAGAAAGAGCCTGGCTTGCAAATTTTGGTTGTAACCCTCTCGAATTTCTAACCCAATTCAATGCAAGATTTTCTCCGCGCTATGTTCAAAGTTTAAAAAATCTTTCTGAGTCGCTGCCCGGTGCCATTGGGGAGCTCGAGAAAAAATTCAACGCGATGAAACCCTCCGATGCGGGGTATGAAAAATTGCAAAAAGAAATTTCAAAAAAGAAAGAAGTGCTGCAAGATACCAATGATCAGTTGGTAAAATGGAGTAAGGAAAATTTTGAAAAACTTTCACAGGAACAAAAAAATATTTACGAAAAAGCCTTTACGTCCAACGAGGGAGACCCGGATTATCATAATCTGACTAAATTAAATTATGAGGACAATGGCGTAAAAAGAGAGCTTTCGGTTCCGAAGGGCGATTATTTATACCAGTTTCGCAAAGACGTAGATTCTGGAAATTTGCCAACGGTTTCATGGCTGGTGCCCTCTCAAAATTTTTCTGATCATCCCAGTGCGCCCTGGTACGGCGTTTGGCTCACTTCCGAAATTTTGGATATCCTCACAAAGAATCCTGAAGTATGGAAGAAAACAATTTTCATTCTTACCTATGATGAAAACGACGGCTACTTTGATCACATTCCTCCGTTCGTGGCGCCCGATCCTAAAGATCCAAAAACAGGCAAATGCTCTGCCGGTGTTAACACAAGCGGCGTTGAATACATCCATCACGAACAGGAAGTCAGCGAAGGCATTTCAAATAAGAATGCGCGCACCGGGCCTATTGGTTTAGGTTTTCGTGTACCCCTAATCGTTGCATCGCCCTGGAGCCGCGGCGGCAAAGTATGTTCACAGGTTTTTGACCATACTTCTACCCTTCAGTTTCTGGAAAATTTTCTTAATAAAAAATATAATAAAAATATTAAGGAGACAAACCTTAGCGAATGGCGGCGTACGGTTTGCGGCGATTTAACCTCTGCTTTTTCGGTATATGATAAAGACAAAAAAGAAGACTTGCCTTTTTTGCAAAGAGATCCGCTTGTTGAAAAAATCTACAATGCGAAATTCAAGAAAGAGCCTTCTAACTTCAAAAAATTGACCGCGGCCGAAATTGCAAAAATTAATAAACAGGGATCAGCTTCAGGCTTGATGTCGCAACAGGAAAAGGGAATAGCGCCTGCAAATTCGTTGCCGTATGAGCTGTATGCCGATGGCAGGCTCAGCGACGATAAAACCAAATTTGAAATTACCCTTCAGGCTCAAAATAAAATCTTTGGCGATCGGGCGGCAGGCTCGCCGTTTAATGTGTATGCGCCTGGCAAATATCTTTCTATAGCAAGCGAAAACGGCGGTTCTAAAGTATTTGAGCCGGTACGAACATGGCACTATGCCGTAAAAGCCGGAGATGCACTTGAGGAAGAATGGCCATTATCAAATTTTGAAGACAGCAATTATCACCTGCGCGTGTATGGCCCTAATGGATTTTTAAGGGAATTTCAAGGCACTAAAAATGATCCCCATATTAGCATAGAATGTGGCTATCAAAGTACCAGGCTTTCAAAAAAATCACTTACCGGAAATATAGAATTAAAAATCACCAACCACAATGCAGGGAGGCCTTTAGACATCAAAATCATGGATAATGCCTACAAGCAAAAGCCGGTTTATAAAAAGATAAACGCAGGGGAAGAAATCATTGTTTTAAACTTAAAGCCAAGCTACGGCTGGTACGATTTTTCAATTGCTGTAAAAGGCAATCCGCAATTCTCCCGGCGCTTTGCCGGTCGTGTGGAAACAGGAAAAGAAACATATACTGATCCTTTTATGGGAAGAATGATAGTATAAAATTTTATTTAAAAAAGTTTGCGCAAGATGAATTATACAAAAATATTTTTTGCATTATTTATGGCTTTACTGGCTTCGTGCAGCGAAACCAACCACCACAAAGACGATACAGCATTTGACAGGCAGGCGCATCGCGGAGGTCGCGGCCTGATGCCCGAAAACACTATCGCTTCGGAAAAGAATGCCATTGATTATGATTGCACGATGGAGATGGATCTTCAAATGACAAAGGACAAAAAAATTGTTGTTTCGCACGACGCTTATTTCAGCAGTGATTTCAGCCTGACGCCCGAAGGGGGCACGATGACAAAAGAAGATGGCCGCAGCCGTCTGATATACAATATGCCTTACGACAGCGTAACTAAATACGATGTAGGCCTGAAGCCACATCCAGGCTTTCCACACCAAAAGAAAATTCATGCAGTGAGGCCTTTATTAAGCACGCTCATAGATTCTGTGGAAGCGTATGCGAAAACAAAAAACCATGTAAATCATTATAACATTGAATTGAAGACAAGCCCGGCGGATGATGGAAAAGCGTATTCCAACTTGCAGGAATATGTAGACTCCGCAATGAAAATTATTATTGACAAAGGCATTGCATCCCGCACCATGATTCAATCATTTGATGTAAGAGCTTTACGAATCGTTCATGATAAATATCCCAAAATCGAAACCTCGTTTCTTGTAATGGCATCCAATAAAAAATCGGTTGAAGGCTATATTAATGAGCTTGGTTTCAAACCCGATGTGTTCAGTCCTCAATATACTTTACTCACTCCCCAACTGGTTAAAGATTTTCATAAAGAGCATATCAAAGTAATCCCGTGGACGCCCAATACATTGGAAGAAATTCAGAAATTAAAAGACATGGGCGTTGACGGCGCCATCACCGACTACCCGGAACTATATGCCGGATTGAAATAAAAGATTGAATCTTTGTCTGAACCAGATTAGCCTGATTTACTGATTTCCAGGAATAACTTTATGTCACCCTAAGAAGCTTTCAAAAAGTCGCGGTGAGATGCTATACCCCACTCTGCGTTATAAGTTGCCAGAACCTCAGATTCATCTTATTTATTGATTCCCCGAGTGCCTGTTATGGCAATTAGCCTCATTCATTCACCCAAATGGTATGCATAAAAAAGAGTACTAATAAAATTATTTTTTAATATAACTTTTGTATATTTATGACCCACTAAAACCTTTTGCCATGAAACGATCAATCTTTGCCATAAGCATGGCGTGTTATTTCATTTTCACTGGCTGTAATTCTGAAACAAATAAAACCGCAAATAGCCAGGAAAATTCACAAGCGCAAAAAAATATCGCTGCATTTAAAACCGTAAACGATGCCTTCCAATCGGGAGATGTGAGTAAGATAGATAGTGTGGTAGCTGATAACTTCGTTGATCACACCGACCACGGTGACGTTAAAGGAAAAGACAGCCTCAAAGCTGGCATTACGATGGTGCATAATAATTTCAAAGACATGAAGAATGAATTGGTACATGTAGTAGCCGACAACGATTATGTATTTGGATGGATGAAGATGTCCGGCTCTTCTGAAGGGGCTATGGGAATGCCTCCTGGCCCGTTCAACATGAGCGCCGTGGAAGTGGTAAAATTCAATAATGAAGCGAAAGCCACAGAACACTGGTCTTTTGTAGATCCGAATGACATGATGAAGATGATGAAGCAGCCGGTGCCCAAAGACAGCACAAAAAAGTAACATGGTACACTCATCAGTAAAGTCATAAGCAGCACCAAAACCTGCTTAGCAGGCACCGTGTTTTATTTAAATTGCGATATGGATAATTACTATATTTTGTTTTACACCACCGTCGACAATTTTCCAGAGCGGCGTCAACCCTATCGCGGGGAGCATCTGCAATTAGCACAGCAAGCTTTTAACAGGGGAACATTAATCCTCGGCGGAGCCTTGGCCAACCCGGCCGACAGCGCCGTTTTAATTTTTAAAGCAGAAAGCGAGTCGGTTGCCGAAGCGTTTGCAAAAAATGATCCTTACGTCAAAAACGGATTGGTTACCGAATGGCATGTGCGATTATGGACAGTGGTTATTGGGAATGAGTGAAGGGTGGAAAACGAAGAGCCAGTACATAAGCGCACAGCGGAGAAGCAGGTGATGACGCCCCGAACAAATTCTGTGGCAAACGAACAAATAAGTGCGATTTGTAATCCCGGTTTATTTCAATAATGGCGTTTGTTTTTTCTTCACCTCGCGGCTTCAACCGGCTTAAGCAAACATGCTTTTTTTACAGCTCTCACATGGTTCGTGAACACTGATGCAAGGCACAGTTTTTGTTATGTAAATATGGTCAGAATTTTTATCAATGCTACATTCCAGGCAATGTCGGGACTGAAAAAGGCCTTTAAAGGCAAAAATCATATCCTTTAATGAAAAGCAGTTCTTGCTTAACAGCGTCTATATCCTACCGTTTCTTTTAAATCAATATCCCTGGCAAGATCACCCCTGAATCTCATGAATAGATTAAGATCCGCGCTTTTGGCTGGTCTTAGTGTTTTACAATCAGAACAGTCACAATTTTTTTATCGATAACATTCAAACAAAATAACATGAAAAAGCAAGTATTGATGCCCCTGTTACTGGGGTTACTTCTGGGTTCAACGCAGCTTTCAGCCCAGGACAAGGATTCGCTAATAACCCTGCCAACGGTTGTTGTTTCTTCAGGAACTACAGTTAGCGCCGAAGTTGATAAAGCGTTTAAGAAAACATTCCCTAATGCTGAAAAGCTGAGATGGTACGCCCTGGACAAAAATTACCTCGCCAAATTCATTAAAGATGATTTGAAGCACCAGGCATTGTTGTCAAAAAAAGGTCGTCTCAAATACGATATCACCTATGGAGGGGAAAGCCAGCTTCCGGAGGACGTTCGCCAGAAGATAAGTGATTCTTATAATGATTATAAAGTAACCAGTGTGGCTAATGTAAAAGAATCCGGCCGCGATATATGGGTTATTAACCTGGAAAGCTTAAACAATTTTGTAGTGGCACGGGCGGAAGAGGACGTTTTTGAAGAAGTGGCAAAAGTGCGTAGAGCAAATTAAATAATTATTATTTTTCAAATGTCGCACGAGGCATCGTTCCCTGACGCCGTGGCTCGTGTCGGATGAGCCATTATTCCTCCCGGTCTTTACAATCTGGAAAATCTGGTATTTGTCCTTGCCGAGGCGACGCAGCGCGCGCCAGGTTACACCAATACTTGCAATACGGTGATCTCCGAAGTAGTCAATACACTCTGCGACGAAGTGGTGAAAAGAACAGGTTGCGTTCAGTCAAAATTAACCTGTCCCTTTACAAATCTACTCTGGCAAAACAGCATAGTCTATAGATTAATTTTTAGCGATATACCCGGGCGGTGGCGGAAATTTATTGCAGAGCTATAACCACCAGGTGTTTTTTCCAGGCTAAAAGATAAAGAAGCTTTCTTTGATTTTTTTGCATTCACCAGGGAAGAAATAAAAAATGGAATACTTACTATTTGTGAAAGCACGCCAGCACCTAACAGGAAAATAGAAGAATTGCCCGAATGGTAAGCGACAACACCTGCTATTTCCAGAACGAGCCCCCCTCCTGCTAATATGAGCCCTGTATTTCGCTGGTGTTTACTTTTTTGAAGATACTCCTGGCTGCTGATTGTCTGCGATGGCGTTGTTTGCTGGCTGAGTGAAATGACGCTAATAAGCATTAACACAATGCAAATGGTAATATGTTTCATGACAGATTGATTTAGGAAATTATAAAAACTGATGGAATTTTATATTTTACAATCGACTCTGGTTTATTCACATACTCTTCTTTTCCCCTGCGGCCCGGCGGATGTTTTTTTGAATAGCAACTTAAAAAAGTGAGATGATTTTAGAGAAAGCTTTTGGCGGTTTTTCGAAATTGGATAACCAAAACTAATTTAAATTTTTCAAACCCGGTTTTCTAAAAATCACGAAACTTTCTGTGGCTCGGTGTCGCTTAAGGTATTGATTCAGGACTTATGTACTCAGCAGAAAAGGGCGGCAGTGATGGCTGATATATTGCTGCGCCCGTACGTGCAGTAAACGCGACGCAGGGCCAGTTCCTGAAAAGAATGGTCGTTTTTTTTGTGCGCTAAAAAAGTCTGTATCACGATTCTTATAATGTAAGGATTAAAGGATTGCATTTTATAAAAAAACCTATAAGGTTTTGAATCTTATAGGTTTGGGTGGTTTTAGAATTTTTCTGTTCTCGTCTTACCCGTTTTTGATCCTATGAATCCTGGTTCAGACATTGGCTAATTTTCAACTTACAACTTATAACTTTTAACTTACAACTTACAACTTTCAACTCTTAATCAAAGACAAAAACTCCCTCTTTATTTCTTCATTTAAGAACTTGCCTGAGTAAAACGTGGTTACGGTGCTGCTGCCGCTATCTTTGATGCCGCGTGATGCCACACAAAGATGAGTGGCTTCTATTACTACGCCCACATCTTCTGTTCCAATTGCTTTCTTCAAGGCTTCTCCGATTTGATTCGTGAGCCTTTCCTGCACCTGCGGCCTCTTTGCATAATATTGTACCAGCCGGTTTATCTTTGAAAGTCCAATTACTTTTCCTTTCGAAATATAGGCTACGTGCGCCTTTCCGATGATGGGCACAAAATGGTGCTCACAATAGGAATATAAGGTAATCCCTTTTTCCACCAGCATTTTATTATACTGGTATTTATTTTCAAAAAGGGTAACAGGCGGCTCGTTAGCAGGATTCAATCCACTGAAACTTTCTTTCACAAACATTTTAGCTACGCGATGAGGGGTATCTTTCAGGCTGTCGTCACTCAAATCCAATCCCAGAGTTTTCATAATCGCGCTAAAATGACCGGCAATAATTTCGATTTTCTCCTCATCATTTAGCTTTTCATTTTTATCAACTGAAGTTTTAGCCGGGTACTTTATAAAATCTTTTTCGATGTCGTCAAGGTATATTGAATCTATTTCAGTGTCTATTTCGTTGTCAATTTCAATTTCCGTTTTCATTTTCCGATTTTATTAGTTCATAAATTTTTTCCATCACCCTGTTTACCAGAGTATCACAATAAACCAGGTTAAACTCAAATATTTCGCCCGGGGAATACATTTTTTTTATTTCTTTCTGCAACATCCCTTTGGCCCGGTTTAACCGCACCTTTACGTTACTTTCGGATATATCCAGCGCCTCAGCCGTTTCTGCTACATTCAGGCCGTTCAGCTCGCGAAGGGTAAATACGATGCGGTAATCTTCAGGGATGTTGTGTACTGCCTTTTCAATTACCCGGCCGAGTTCTTTGTTCATAGCCATTTTTTCATTGTTGTAGGATTGTTCAAACAAGGCATCTGACTTTTCATTTTGAAAATTGTCCTCCCCGATTTCATTTCTGAAACTTAGTTTATGTTTTTTTTGATAGCATCCATTAAGCATAATGCGGGTAAGCCATGTTTTAAATGAAGCCCGGTTTTGGAATTTTTTCAGGCTGCAGAAGGCATTGATGTAGGTGTCTTGCATCAGGTCCTCGGTGTCTTCATGATTATACCGGTACGACCTTCCTATTTTATACAAAAAAGGATCATATCTTCTGATTAAAATTTCAAATAGCTTAATGTCGCCTTCATTAATTCGGCTGATAATTTCAGCGTCCGCGTATTTTTCAAACTGTGTATCCAAGTTCACTGGTTTTTAAATTCATCTAAACTTTCCAAACTTTCCTGCTTCCAAATTATTCCCGGAGCATTACTTTAGCTTTCATAGTGGCAGGATGGATAGTGCAAAAATACGACGCACTGTCATTAATTACCCATTTCCACGATTGGCCGGGGGCAAGTGTATCAGAATAGAATTTGTTGTCCTGGTACGACTTAACCGTGTGTGGTACCATTCCCTTGTTGATCCATATTACAGTATCGCCCTTGCTTACATTCAATACCTCGGGATTAAATTTCATCATTTGGATGGTAACTGTATCTGTTTTATGAATGTTCTCTTCGGTTTCCTGTTGTTTTGCATCAGATTTCTTATTCGGCGAAGAGCAGCTCAATAAAAAAAGTATTGGGAATAATAAACAAACCCTTATTCCCAATACAGCTATTCGATTTTTCATTTGCCTAAACTTTGCTGAAGCATTTTCGCATGTTCCAAATGTGCTTTAAATAAAGGCACTGCACTTGCCAATAAATCGTGCAATTCTTTGTTGGTAGCATTAGGGATCAAAACATTTTCGACAGCATTAATTACGGCAGTGTGATAGGCCACTTCGTTATCCACATAGGCTTTATCAAAAGCCTTTCCGGATTTTGAATTAAGGGCTTTGCGTTCTTTCACTGCCTGTGCGTTTAATGATTGGCTGGTGGCATTGTCCTTAGGAGTGACTCCCAGTTTTGTAACCAATGCTACTGCCTGTTTAATAACAGCGCCATGGTCTTTTTCCATTGTTTTTGCAAAATCAATTACCTGCTGATTCTTTGATTTTTTAATAGCAATTTTTGCATAATCAATGTCAATCTGATTTGCTGTGACTGCCACTGAAGCAATTTCGGGGTCAGTTAATTTTTGGCTTTTTTGTGCATTGGTAGGCAAGGCCAGGAAACCAGTGCTCACCAGTAAGCATATAGCTGACTTGGTAAGCGTGTTAATGATCTTCATGATATTTTATTTTGTTTATTTAAGTCAATAGAGTGAAATTGATTTAAAAGGTTACAAAATATTTTTTGCTGAGTAGGAGTTATGAATTATGAATTATGCATCAGGAGTTAGAGCTAGGAGTTCTGAGTTAAATGTCACAGATGAATGTTTCATCGACGACTATTTATTATCTATTTTTTAATCAAAATTTGAGGGCAAAATGGATGGTGCATGTTAACTTGCACTGGCAAGGAAAACACCAATGGAAATTACAATTACGAGCCAAAGTAAAAGCAGTTATCTCTTGATAGAGACGAAAGCCCACATTGACACAAAAGAAGATTTAATGGAGCAATCAAAACTGCTTTACGACGAATTCGAAAAATATCCTTTTAAAAAAATATTGATTGACGAAAGACAAACCCATTTGCCTGATGATATTTATGCATTTTTTGATTTGGTAAAAGGATATGTTGAAGATTTCCCAGCCACGATCAGGGATTATAAAATTGCCGTAGTGGTAGCGCCGCAATATAAACAGATGGCAGACACCTGGGAAACGCTATGCATCAGCCGCAAGCTGAATAATTGCGCGTTCACTTCATTGAAAGAAGCTACAAAATGGTTGCAGAACGACAGTAAATAGACTTTTATTCTTTTTTTTTATTTTACAAAAACAGGCGGCATATACAATGAATGCCACCTGTCGGGTTGGTGTTTTTATAATTAAATAAAACCAATAAGAAACTAGCCTGACAAACTTTAGGTTTTATCACTCAGGTGAGTATTTCCTGTAGGATCGTTCCAGTCGTCATATTTTTCCCCGGTTTTCTGAATTTTTTTATCCTTATCCTTTGCGGACTCGTTTTTTATTTTTGATGTATCAGTCGATTTTTTGTGTTGCCGTAATTTTTCAGCGGCTTTACGATCGTCTTTATTTTTTTCTGTCATAGCGTTTAAATTAATTAATTAGAAAAAATTTCTATTTGCGCCATGGGCTGTATTATCCTGCGGTTGGAACGTAACTGCGGGATTTATTTTCTTTCAGTTTTACTTCAATTTTGCCATTGCGCGTACGAACCTCAAATTCAGGTTGCGGTTCAGTGGCAGGCCCGTTTACTACACTTCCATCTTTCAACGAAAAAACTGAGCCATGCCATGGGCATCGAACCTGGCAACCGGGTAATAATTCTCCCTCTGAAAGCGGCCCCCCCATATGGCTGCATGTATGGGCGATGGCAAATAGCTGGTTGTTTTCCCGGGCCAATAAAATTTTTGTTTCTCCGGCACGAACACATTTCATGGAATTGTCAGGCAATTCGTCTTCTGAACAAACTTCTGTAAACTCGTCCGGAAAGCCATCAGCGCTGGCCGCGTGGTTTACGCCCATTTGCTGATTATAAACGAGATTACCGCCTATGTAAGCTGAAAAGCTGGCAAGTCCGTAGCCAAGCATAGAGAGTGTTATGGCAGTTCTGCGTGAGCTTTCATTTTTTCTTAAAAGGGCAGAAGATAAAAAAAGCGCAGTAGCACCGATATTAATGAGCGCGTGTGCAAGGCCGGCTTTTCTTTCAACGTGTGTAGTGCCGGTCCAGTCTGTAATGCCTGTTAAGGCTGCGCCTGCCGCGCCTGCCAATCCAATAGTAACGGCAGCATCGGCGCCTTCTTTATATTTTTCACTTCCGCATAATTCCATGGTATCCAATACCGCTGCAGTAGTCCACGCACCTATCGGCACATCAGTAACAATCGGATGAAGCGCATGGCCAAGCCATCTGCCGTGTAAAAAATTCTTTATTTTATTGCCGGTTTCGCCGCCAGCTTTAAAAGCATTTAAAATAACCGGCTGAATGGCCTTGCCGGCATCTTCCAACCATTGTTGCTCATCAATTACGTTCATTATCGACTTTGTAGCCATAGGAAATTGTTTCATAATTCAATAAAAAGAGAAAACTCACAGAACCTTCTGACTGATTTTCTTTCCAACAAATATGCCAATAGCATTCTTATCCAATAAATCCTCTTATAGAATTGAGGTAAGATTGAAACCGCGAAACTTAGCGGCGTAAATAACAGCGATTGATAATAAAGAATTGAAAGCGGTAGCCTGCGGACAAACTACCGTTTTCATCAAAATATAAAAAATGAATATTTCTCTTTTTACTGAAATTACTAATGACGATACAAAGAGATAACCAACTTATTTATTAGCCAAACCTCCTCCGTCGGGATGGAAATCAAGAGAAATTGAATTCATACAATAGCGTTTGTGAGTCGGCGCCGGGCCATCGTCAAAGATGTGGCCAAGATGTGAGCCGCATCGTTCGCACAACACTTCAGTGCGGTGCATTCCGAATGAATTATCATCGCGGTAAATTACACTGTTAGGCCGGGAAGTTTCAAAAAAGCTGGGCCAGCCGCATGAACTGGCGAATTTAGCATCTGACCTGAAAAGCTTGTTGCCACACACAGCACAGTAATAGGTTCCCTTTGGATTTTTATTCCAGTATTCGCCGGTAAAAGCCCGTTGTGTGGCGGCTTCTCTCGCTACTGCATACAATTCCGGAGAGAGTATTTTTTTCCACTCAGAATTGGGTACATTAATTTTATTCGTGTCGGTATTAGAATAATAAGGGTTTTTTGTTTGCGTCATGTTCACTTTGTTTATGTTGTCTTTCTTTTGCTGGCATCCGCCATATCCGAACGAGAAAAGAAAGACAGCGGTTAATATAATTGTTGCTTTCATAATGGTAATTATTTAGTATGAAAAGATTTTTTTAAGGGTTTTTCAATTTATCCTTAAACACCTTTCTGAACCTCTCAAGCTCCGGCTGAATCACATATTTGCAATAAGCCTGCTCAGGATTTTTGTTATAATAATCCTGGTGGTAATCTTTAGCTTCATAAAAAACGGTAAACGGCTCCACCTGGGTTACAATCTTATTTTTATAGGCTTTCACGTCATTTAGCTTTTTAATATAATATTCAGCTTTTTTTTGCTGGCTGGCATCGTGATAAAAGATAGCTGAACGGTATTGCGTACCCACATCATTTCCCTGCCTGTTCAGTTGCGTAGGGTCATGTGCGGTAAAAAATGCCTCGAGCAACTCGTCATACGTAATTACCGAAGGATCATAAATGATGTTGCAGGCCTCTGCATGTCCGGTAGTGCCGGTGCATACTTCTTCATAACTTGGATTCTTCACATGTCCGCCGGTAAACCCTGCAATGACGGTATCAACACCTTTTAACTGGCTGAATTGCGCGTCCACACACCAGAAACATCCGGCAGCAAAAGTGGCTGTGTCAGTTTTTCCTTTAAAATGAGGCGCAGGAGTTTCTGATGCGGCCTTCGCCTGCGACACGGGATTGTTGCAAGCTGACGTCAATGCAAGAGACAAAAGAGCAGCCACAGGCAGCAGTGCGTAAAAAAGAATTTTCTTCATTGTAGATAAAGTTGTTGTTATCCTATCTACGTAAAATTATTACAGATTGGATTAAAGAGGATGTTAAAGAATTATTAGAGAGCGGGAGATGTGAGAGAGTGAGAGGTTAGGGCGAGAGAGAGAATTTTATTTTTGAACAGACTTTCAGAATTTCAAGAATCTCTGCGGAAAGCCATTTCAATTCATTTTTGTGACCATATTCGGTTTCTTCAAAAATGTCCAACCAATAGATAATTCATCTGCTTCCTCCACTACGATACATATCTTTGAATATTTTTCATTTTTGGACCTGCCACGGCAAAAGGCCCGGAAATTGGCGCCGACAGATGTTCCCGACCTTCCGAGTTGATAGGTTATAATTTTTGTGGCGGTATTAAATGGAACTGACCCAATAAACTGAAGCGTTCGTACGGCAAATTGTTGTGTGCGCCTGCGAAACTGCTCATTGAATTCTGCATTAGTCATGTTTTGGTGTTTTTATTAGTACCCACCCTTCTCACCCTCTCACTCCTCTCGCCTCTTAGCTCAACACTTCATACGTCATTACCGGCAAGACTTTATTTTTCAGGTTCAGCTCTCCTACTTTCCGGCATTGAAAAGACTCTTTCACTTTTTCATAAGAATGTTCTGTAATTAATATCTGGCCTTCTGCAGCCTTTGACTGTAACCGTTGGGCGATATTTACCGCATCGCCAATCACAGTATAGTCCAGCCTTTTGAGTTCTGCAGAGCCAATATTTCCGCTCACTACCTGCCCGCTGTTGATGCCGATAGAAACCTTTGGAAGAAATCCAGCTTCCCCTGATTCGTTGGGTAATTTTTCAATTTCTTCCCTTACCGCAAGGCACGCGTCAATCGCGCGGTCGAGGTGAAAATCGCCTTTAAAAACCGCCATCACGGCGTCGCCTATAAATTTATCTACATAGCCGTTCTGCCCGATAATCTGTTTTACTATCACATCAAAATAACTGTTTAATAATTTCACCACCTTATCGGGCTCTGCTTTTTCGCTGATAGAGGTGAAACGGCAAATGTCAATAAAAGCCACAGATATTTCTATCGTTTCATTTTCGAGCAGCGTATTTTCAAATTCACGCGCGCCCATAAAATTCAATACAGTTTGATCCACATACATTTTCAGGATGTTATTTTCCTTAATGGCCTTGACAGTGTCGCGCATAAGATTAACCTGCCTGATGGTCTTTTCCATGGTGAGTTCCAAATCTTCAAAATCAACGGGCTTGGTAATAAAATCAAAAGCGCCGCGATTCATTGCTGTGCGGATATTCTGCATATCTCCATAGGCAGAAACAATTACTGATTTGATAAGACTGTTTTGCTCATTAAGTTTGGTTAGCAACGTGAGGCCATCCATCACGGGCATATTGATATCGCTGAGCACGATATCCACATCGGGGCTTTCCTTGATT
The DNA here is from genome assembly GCA_051954975.1 of Ginsengibacter sp. Classification (GTDB taxonomy): domain Bacteria; phylum Bacteroidota; class Bacteroidia; order Chitinophagales; family Chitinophagaceae; genus Ginsengibacter. Next base: position 41,858 of record JBQCHE010000019.1, read on the forward strand.
TTTTCCAGCGCAGTTTTCCCATTTTCAGCAAATACAAATACGTATTTCTTTTCCCTGATTTTTTGTCTGAACTTTTGCTTAATTAAAATTTCAAGGTCGGCCTCATCATCAACTACCAAAATTTTAGACATCTGGTAATATTTTAAGCTTTTGTTTTAAAAGATTGAAATCCACAGGCTTGGTTAAAAATTCGTCGGCGCCTAATTCTTTTGCGATATTATAATTTTCCTTGTCGCCATAAGCAGTAATCATAATTACAACCGGCGGCGGCTGATAATGGTTTTTCTTGATGCGCGATAATAATTCAAGACCGCTCATTCCCGGCATATTGATATCGGATAAAATCAAAACTGCTTCCTGGCCATGTTTGTCAAGATATTTCAACGCATCCTCCCCAGAGAAAGCAAATTCAAATTCAACCTTGCCACTTCTGATTTCTCTTCTGAACCGCTGTTCAAAAAGGGGCTGAATATCTCTTTCATCGTCTACCACCAAAATTTTCATTTGCAGTTTTTATTGCAAATTAACTTATTAAGCTAAAAAACTATACACCCAATTCTGCGCATTTCAAAATAATTTTTGGACGATTTAATGGAGCTTACAAGTTTTCATTTTATATCCGAAAAACCGCCAGCTAAACATATTGTCTTCTTTTTTCTAAAAGAAAAATTTAAAAAAATAAATGCGGGTTGTAAATTGATTTTGTAATGAAAAATAAAAAAATTTTAATCGCAGGCGCTACGGGATATTTAGGAAGCCATATTTTACATGAATTAAAGCAACAGCAATATTTTGTAAGGGCACTTGTGAGGAGCCCGGAAAAGTTAAAACCTAACGGGGCCGATGAGATTTTTAAAGGCCAAATCACGGTACCGTCCACTATACAGAACTGTTGTTCCGGCATTGACGCAGTAATTTCTACCGTTGGTATCACGCGGCAAAAAGATAATCTTACCTATATGGATGTAGATTACCAGGGCAATCTGAATCTTTTAAATGAAGCATTGCGAAGTGGCGTCAAAAGATTTATGTATGTGTTTATTTACAATGCAGGCAAAATGAAAAATCTGAAAATCATCCGGGCGAAGCAGCAATTTGTTGATGCGCTGAAAAATTCGGGAATAAATTATTGCCTTATCAATCCTACTGGTTTTTTTTTCGGACATGAAAGAATTTTTAACGATGGCTCAGAAAGGCAAGACCTATCTTTTTGGGAAAGGCGATTGTGAAATCAACCCAATTGACGGAGGAGACCTTGCAAAAATTTGTGTGGGCGCAATTGGAAATGACCAGCATGAGGTGGATGCGGGTGGCCCGCAAATCCTGTCCTACCGGCAGATTGCAGAGATGGCATTTCAGACGTTAGATAAAAAAGCAAAAATATTTTATATACCCAATTGGGTGAAAAGTGCCATATTGTTCCTGCTAAGAAAATTTACAAGCGTGAAGCTATACGGGCCGGTTGAATTTTTACTAACGGTACTTACCACAAACATGGTAGCGCCGCAAAGTGGCACTTACACGCTACAGAATTATTTTGAAACTGTGAAAACTGACGCCGACAATTCCACAAAAAAAATCTAATAAATTTATCGGTTTACTAATTGGGATTGGTATCTTTCCCGGTGTCGCCGGCATTTGAGGCCTGGCTGTGCTCTGTGCGAAATCCATACCAGTTGACAGGCCACATTCTGAGAATCCTTTCTCGCTTTCGCTCTTCCTGCAGCAAGCGATCTCTTGCTGTCAGCAATTCATACTGGGTAATGAAACCACGAAGCTTTCCTTTTTTATATCTATCGATTACAGGAAGAACGCCAACATGATTTTCGGCCATTCTATCTGCAATGGAGCGCAACGATTCTTCAGGAAAAGTGGTGATCACTTCTTTAATCATATAATCATCCACTTTGCCAGAAAGATCGCCTGACAGAGCTTTCTGCAACACGTCCTGCCACGAAATAACTCCCAGTAAAATCCCTTCGGCATTCACAATGGGAAGTAAGCGTTGCTTTCTCAAATGGGTTTGCGCCTTAATCATTTCTTCTGCGTCTTGTAGAGGGGTACCCGAGAGAATGGTTAATACATCCGTAGACATCACATCTTCTGCAAATAAGACCTTTAATGGTTCAACCGCATATTCGCGCAGCACATGAAACCCGCGCCGTGCCACCTTCTCAGTCAAAATAGAACGCTTAAGTGTAAGTACGCTGATGAGATGAGCCAGCGTGACCGTTATCAAAAGTGGAAGAAACAAATTAGTGCTGTGGGTTAGCTCAATTGGAAAAACAATAGAAGTAAAGGGAGAACGCATCACGCCTGCCAAAGCGCCAGCCATGCCAAGCAACGCCCATTCCGATGGAATCTTACCCGGAAAAATCATTCCTAATAAGCCACCCAACGCTGCTCCCATAATCAATATCGGAGCAAGAATGCCTCCGCTTGTGCCCGAGCCTAAGGCAACCGCCCATATAATTAATTTAACGACGAAAATGCTTACCAATGTGGTAACAGCCAGGTTGCCAGCGAGCTCGTCAGCAATTGTATCATATCCTACACCCAGTGCGTGAGGTTCTATCATGCCCCCTACCCCAACAATAAAACCGCCAATCAGCGGCCACCACATCCAATGTATAGGAAGTTTCCGAAAAGCGTCTTCAGCTCCATAAACCGCTTTGGTGAGTAGCCAGGCCATCAGGCCACAAGCCACGCCCAACACCAGCGCGTCCAAAAGACCGCTGGTAGGCAAGTCTACCATATTTCCAACCGGAAATAACGGCTCAGCGCGCATCCACCCCTGCTGAACAAACATATGGCGGAGGGCATCTGCCACGATACTTGCTACGGCAGCAGGAATAAAAGACCTCGGTTTCCATTCAAACAAAAGCAATTCCACACCCAAAATCACTGCGGCAATCGGCGTTCCGAACACGGCGCTCATGCCCGCAACAGCACCCGCCACCAACAGGCTTCGCCGTTCAATGGCCGTGAGGCTTAAAAACTGCGCCAGCACTGAGCCTACGGCACCCCCGGTTAATATGATAGGACCTTCAGCACCAAACGGGCCACCGGTGCCAATGCTGATAGCGCTTGCAACGGGCTTAAGGACGGTCAATTTCGGTTCCACCTTGCTTCCACCCACGAGAATTGTTTCCATTGCCTCCGGAATTCCATGGCCGCGAATTCTTTCTGAGCCGTAGCGCGCCATGAATCCGACAATCAAACCGCCAGCCATTGGTATCAACACTGCCCACCAGCCTATCGTATTATTTCTTGGCGAAACAAGCGTGAGATCAAATGTTTGATAATATAGTGCATTGGTGATAATGGCTATGAGATCGAGAAGAATGAGTGCGATAAAAGCACCAAAAACTCCGATGATAACAGACAGCGGAATTAATTTTATGACCGATGAAGTTGTTGTAAAATCGCTTAGTTTACGGGCAACGCTTGAGGAAGTTGGATGGTGGTCAGATGGCTTTTTATTCGCTTTTTCAGAATCTTCCTCCTTATTCATACGGATTGATTAGATCAATGATGAAGAAAAATAACAGGTAAAAATCTCACACAATTTAATCTTTTCTGACGAAAAATTTTTGACGGAAAACATATTATACTGAAAATTAGAATATTTTTTCTAAAATTCTCTTTGCGAAGAATTTAATTGCATCTGGATTGGAGAACATACGTAAAATTCCATTTTCTTACTTATATCCTTTAGCCTGCAGCATAAACAATTCTGCGTAATGGCCATTCTTCTTTATTAATTCTTCATGGCTTCCCATCTCTATAATTTGCCCCTTATCTAAAACAATAATGCGATCCGCCATGCGCACGGTGGAAAACCTGTGAGATATGAGCACCGCAGTTTTGCCTTTTGTTAATTCTGCAAAACGCTGGAAGACCGAGTATTCTGCACGGGCATCCAAAGCGCTAGTGGGCTCATCTAAAATCAATAACTGAGCGTCTTTCATGTAAGCGCGCGCTATTGCAATTTTTTGCCATTCGCCACCGCTAAGCTCAATCCCATTATTGAATCTTCGGCCAAGCGCCTGGTCATATTTATCAGGCAATTTTTCTGCAAGAAGATGAGCAAGGCTTTTTTCTGCAGATTGTTCTATCAGCTCACGGTTAAATTGTTCATCGATGTTTCCGGCGGCAATGTTTTGTGCAAAGCTCATCTGGTAGCGCAAAAAATCCTGGAAAATAATTCCGATATTTTTCCTTAGTTCAATAATATCGTATTCTTTTAGATCGATATCGTCCAGCAAAATGCGGCCTTCAACAGGATCGTACAAACGGGAAAGTAATTTCACGAGCGTTGTTTTTCCTGCGCCGTTTTCTCCAACGAGCGCTACTTTTTCACCAGCCTGCAGCGTAAAATTTAAATGCCTGTTAGCCCAGCTCTCAGTATTGCTATACTTAAAGCCAACGTTTTCAAAAGTAAAGCCTTTCTTAATCGGATTAGGGAAGGGTAAGGGATTCGGTGCCACAGAAATTTTTGGTTCTATTTCAAAAAAATCAAAGAAATCGCGCAGATAGATTGCACTTTGCGATACAGTGGTGAAGCGGGATAAAATATTTTCAAGCAGACTGCGCAATTGCCTGAACGAACCGGCGAGAAAAGTAAGCGTGCCGATAGTAATGGCACCAGCCACGGTTTTTACAATCATCACAATGTAGGCCGCATAATACCCCAGGCTTCCAATCAATGCAAAAAAAGTTCCCCATGAGGCGCGCCTGACTGAAAGGTTTTTATTATCAAGGTAAAACTTGTCGCTTAAAAATTTAAACCGCTCAATCAGAAAATCAGAAAGATTAAAAAGCTTTACTTCTTTGGCTGTTGCGTCGCTGGCGCCCAGAAACCGCATATAATCGAGCTCGCGCCGCTCGGGCGTTTGGCCCCGCGTCAAAGCATAGTTCTTGTCATTAAAATAAGATTCTCCAAGAAATGCCGGTACAATAGCTATCAGCAATAAAAGTATCAGCCATGCATTGAAAGCCATTAATCCTACGAGTAAAAAAGCCATAGTGATAATATCCTGCACCTGCGCCATCAATTGTGATAAGAGCACTGTGCGGCCGGTGGTTTGTTGACGCGCACGTTCCAGCTTGTCATAAAATTCTGAATCTTCAAACTGGTCGAGATCAAGCGTGGCTGCATGTTCCATAATTTTCACCGAGGTGTGAAGAGCAAACCTGTCGCCCAAAAGGCTGTCTACAAGAGAAGTGGCTCGGACCAGCGCGTCTGAAATTATGGCTAACAAAAATTCAACTGCTACTAACTTCCACAAATAGCTATGGTCTGCAGAATGATTCCTGGCTAAAAAGATAACCTCATCAATAATAAGCTTGCCAATGTAAAGGATACTAACCGGTATAGTTGAACGAATTAAGCGAAGCAAGACGTTTAGTATGAAATAATAATGATTGGTATCCCATACAAGCCTGAAGAAGCGCGGAAGATTTTTCAGGGCGGCAAACTTTTCTTTTAGTGTTGGCTTGGGAAGCGTATTTACGGGCGGTTTTGGCATATTTCATTTTGATTGAACAATTGTATAGCCATCAGCATTTATTATTTCACCGTAATTTCAATGTATCATTTGACCTCTTTATGCCTTTTTTCTAAAACCCTTACCACATCATCCAAGGTTTTATTTTTTGCCTGCAATAAAACGAGGTAGTGAAACATGAGATCTGCGGCTTCATTCAGAAACAATTTTTGATTATTGTCTTTTGATTCAATCACTAACTCAACGGCCTCCTCACCTACTTTTTGCGCCATCCTGTTCATTCCTTCTTTGAATAATGTAGAAGTGTATGACCCGGAAACAGGATGCTTCTTTCTTCCTTCAATAATTTTTTCAAGCGCTCTGAGAAAGTCATGGCCGGCATTTTCTTCATTGAAACAAGTTTCTGCGCCGGTGTGGCATACCACGCCATCCGGTTTTGCTTTTATAAGAAGCGTATCAAAATCACAATCTGTTTTGATATCTATTACATGCAAATAGTTTTTGCTGGTTTCGCCCTTCACCCACAGCCTGCCTTTGCTTCTGCTATAGAAAGTGACCAAGCCTGAATCAATAGTTTCCAGCAAAGCATCTTTATCCATATAACCAAGCATGAGCACTACATTAGTGGAGGCGTCCTGGATGATGGCGGGAACCGTTCCACTGGAAGATTTGGTGAAATCTATTCTATTGACGAGATCTGTATAATTTTTTTTCATGAACTAATGATTTATTTTTATAAATAACAGTAAAAGCAGAAATAAGCAAGAAATTTATTTTGATCATTGATTAGCTTTTCAATTTAAATTCTTATTGTGATTCCTTTTTCGTTTAAATATTTTTTCAATTCCGGAATTTTGATTTCCCCAAAATGGAACACACTCGCTGCCAAAGCCGCGTCAGCTTTATCTTTAAGAAAAACATCTGCAAAATGCTCCATGGTGCCGGCACCTCCGGATGCAATCACGGGCACGGGCAATTTATCGCAAAACAACGCGGTAATATCGTGAGCGAAGCCATGTTTGGTGCCGTCATTATTCATTGAGGTTAATAAAATTTCTCCTGCACCTGAATCTATCCCCTTTTCAGCCCAATCAAAAGCCAGCGTATTTGTTTTGGTGCGCCCACCATTAAGATAAACATACCATTTGCCATCGCTTTCTTTTTTAGTATCGATAGCCAAAACCACGCATTGGCTTCCAAACTCTTTCGACATCGCACTAACCAATTCAGGATTACGGAACGCGGCCGTGTTAACAGAAACCTTATCAGCGCCATTCTGAAGCAGCTCATAAGCATTTTCAACTGAAGAAATGCCACCGCCCACCGTAAAAGGTATGTTGATATTTGCTGCAATTCTTTTTACCAGTTCTGCAAATGTTTTCCTCTTCTCCACAGTTGCCGTTATGTCAAGAAATACCAATTCATCGGCGGCCTGCTGTGAATAGTATAATGCCAGTTCCACAGCATCACCCGCATCGCGGATGTTTTCAAAATTAATACCCTTCACCGTTCTTCCCTCTTTAATATCCAGGCAGGGGATAATTCTTTTTGCAAGCATTATTTATTTTTTATAAAATTTTCAAGTTGTTTTAAGCTGATCTTATTTTCATAGATCGCCTTGCCTACAATTGCGCCGGAACATCCTGTTTCTTTTAAAACCGCTAAATCATCAAAAGAAGAAATACCGCCGCTGGCAATAAGCTTCAATGCCGGAAAGCGTTGCAATATTTCTTTATAAAGCGCTGTGGCCGGCCCTTGCAGCATACCATCTTTTTCAATATCGGTACAAAATATTTGGCTGATTCCTTTCATCATCAATGCTTCAATAAATAAAAAAATGTCAATGCCCGTGTCTTCTTTCCATCCATGAACTTTAATTTTTTTATTTAAAACATCTGCGCCAGGTAAAAATTTTTGCGCACCAAATTTGCCAATCCAGGTTTCAAACATAACAGGATCTTTAACCGTAACACTTCCCACACTTATCATCGAAGCGCCTCCATCGAACACCCGCTTAAGATCTTCGGTCTTTTTAATACCACCACCAAAATCAATTACCAGAGAAGTGTTTTTTGCTATTGTTTCGAGCACCTTCACATTGCTCAAAGCCTTTCCACGGGCGCCATCCAGGTCTACGATATGCAACCGTTTTATCCCGGCGGCTTCAAAACTTTTTGCTACTTCCAAAGGGGAATCACTATAAGTAATTTTTTGATCGAAATCACCCTTTGATAACCGTACACATTTACCATCCATAAGATCAATTGCGGGAATAATTTCCATCAGATGTTATTTAAAAAATTTGAGAGAATGCGCTCACCAATCACTGCGGACTTTTCGGCATGAAACTGAACACCGTAGAAATTCTTTTTATGCAATGCAGCACTAAAAGGATTTATATATTCAGTTGACGCAATAGTTTCATCACAAACATCCGCATAATAACTGTGAACAAAATAAACAAAAGATTCTTCCAGAACTCCTTCCATTAATGGGGAAGAAAGATTACGGATTGTGTTCCAGCCCATGTGAGGAATTTTTACAGGAACCAGGTTTTTATTTTGAAAAACCTCGCTGTCAAATTTCTTAACCATGGTTTTAAAAATACCAAGGCATTGCGTGTCGCCTTCTTCACTGCTTTCACAAAGCAACTGAAGGCCAAGGCAAATTCCCAGCACAGGCTGTTGTAGCGAGCGAATCAATTCATCAAGCTTCCTGCTTTTTAAATACTTCATTGCGGATAAAGCATTTCCCACTCCGGGAAAGATCACTTTATCGGCCGCCTTTATTTCTTCATGAACATCTGTCACAAAAGCGTGTATGCCTAACCGTTGTAATGCATATAAAACACTCTGAACATTTCCGGCGTTGTATTTTATGATAGCTACTTTCATAATACTCCTTTAGTAGATGGCAGGCTGTTGTTTAACGGATCTCTTCTTATTGCCATTTTGATTGATTTGGCAAAAGCTTTAAATATTGATTCGATTTTATGATGCTCGTTGGTTCCTTCCGCCTTAATATTTAAGTTTGATTTGGAAGCATCTGTGAACGATTTAAAAAAATGATAAAACATTTCGGTAGGCATTTCTCCGATTTTCTCCCTCTTAAAATCTGCGTCCCACACCAGCCAGTTCCTTCCTCCAAAATCAATGGCCACCTTTGCTAATGAATCATCCATCGGCAACAAAAATCCATATCTTTCAATTCCGCGTTTATCACCTAAAGCTTTTAACATCGCTTCTCCAAACGCAAGCGCCACATCCTCTATGGTGTGATGCTCATCAATATGCAGGTCGCCTTCGCAATGAATACTTACATCCATACCTGAATGGCGGGCCACCTGTTCAAGCATGTGATCAAAAAAACCTAAGCCTGTTTTAATTTCAGATTTTCCTGCTCCATCCAGGTTCAGTTCCACTTTTATCTTCGTTTCGTTTGTATTTCGCTCGTGGCTGACTTTGCGTGACGGCTGTTTTAAAAAATTATAAATATCCTCCCACTTTTGTGTTTCAAGAGCAATCACTTTTTTAAGATCCTCATGTGAGACGGTAATTTCTGAAGTACCCAATTCCTGAAAATTATTGATGAAGATGGCTTTCGAATCAAGATTTTTTGCGAGCTCTACATCTGTAAGCCTGTCACCAATAACAAAGGAATTTTGAAGATCATAATTTTCATCTTCGATATACCGGACCAGCATACCGGTGCCGGGTTTGCGTGTATTTTTATTTTCATGTGGAAATGTGCGATCAATGAAAATATCTGAAAAAAGAATCCCCTGATCCCTGAACGTTTTAATTACAAAATTTTGAAGCGGCCAAAACGCTTCTTCAGGAAAAATCTCTGAACCAAGCCCATCCTGGTTCGTCACCATTGCGAGTTCATAATCCAGCTCTTTCACAATTCGTGACAGGTATTCAAACACATGAGGATAAAATTCCAGCTTTGAAAATGCATCTACCTGGTTAGTTACAGGGGGCTCCATAATGAGGGTGCCATCACGATCGATAAACAAAACTTTCTTACTCATAATTTTTCAGGGAATTTAATAATTTTTCATTTTCTGATTGAGTGCCGATTGTTACCCGGATACAATTTTCGCATAAAGGTTCACTGCTCCTGTTTCTTACAATAATACGGTTCATCAATAAGTATTGATATAACTTACCGGCATCGGAAACTTTTAATAAAATAAAATTCGCATCAGATGGATATATTTTTTTTATAAAATCAAATTGCTTCAGTTCTTGTTCCAAAAAAAATCTCTGGTTTACAATTGTCTTAATATTATTATTAACCTGGTTTATTTTTTCCAATGCCTGAAGGCCCAACAGTTGGGATGAACCATTTATATTGTACGGTGGCTTTACTTTATTAAAATAATCAATTATCAGTTCAGAAGCGAATCCCAAGCCCAGTCTCAATCCCGCAAGTCCCCAGGCTTTTGAAAGCGTATGCATGACGATAAGATTTTCATATTTCGTGAGTTCCTGCAGAAAAGGTTTCTGACTTGAAAAATTAATATACGCCTCATCAATAACCACAATGCCTGTGAAGTTTTTTATCAAATGCTCAATGTCATCCCGGCGAAGATTATTGCCCGTTGGGTTATTCGGCGAACAAAGGAAAAGCAGTTTAGTATGATTGTCAATTGCTGATAAAACGCCCTCAACATCCAACTGGAAATCGTTGGTCAATAAAACTTCTTTTACAGCAACATCATTTATGTTCGCACAGACTTTGTACATCCCATACGTAGGTGGACAAATGATTATATTATCTTTTGAAGGCTCGCAAAAAATACGGAACGCTATGTCAATCACTTCGTCGCTTCCGTTCCCTATAAAAATGTTTTGAGGTGGAAGGCCCTTGATTTTAGAAATTTCCTGTTTTAATTTCCATTGCAGTGGATCGGGATAGCGGCTGTAATTCACATCTAACGGTGACCCGTAGCTGTTTTCATTAGCGTCCAAAAATATTTCTGCATTACCACGAAATTCACTTCTTGCGGAAGAGTATGGCTTTAAATTTTTTATATTCTGCCTAATCAACGATTCTATATTTGCACTTGCCATTATTATTTGTTTTTTCTGATTGTAACCGCGTTTTTGTGAGCTATTAATCCTTCCGCAGAAGCCAGGGTCTCAACCGTTTCACCCAAATTATTTAATCCTTCAGTGCTTAGCTTTTGAAAGGTAATTTTCTTTACAAAGCTGTCTACCGAAACGCCGCTTTGCGTAACTGCTGTACCATTGGTAGGCAAAGAGTGATTGGTTCCGGATGCATAATCGCCGGCGCTTTCGGGCGAATAATTGCCGAGAAAAACGCTTCCTGCGTTAATCACTTTTTCAGCAAGCGCTTCTGCATCTTCCGAAGCAATAATTAAATGTTCGGGAGCATATTGGTTCAGAAAATCAAATGCAGTTTCTACATTTTCAATCACTAAAAATCGTCGGTTTAGAAAACTGTTTTCAACGATTTCCTTACGGGGAAGTGAGGGAAGTTGCGCTTGGATTTCCAAAATAATTTTTTCGATTATTTGTTTGTTTACTGCTACCAACACCACCTGGCTATCGCCGCCATGTTCGGCCTGGCTTAATAAATCTGCAGCAATAAATTGGGGAATGCAGGTGTTATCTGCATAAACGGCAAGCTCGCTGGGACCGGCCAACATATCAATCGCAATACGATCGATATTCACAAGACGCTTTGCTTCGGTTACATATTGATTGCCCGGACCAAATATTTTATCAACCTTGTTTACCGTTTGTGTTCCATAAGCCATTGCAGCAATTGCCTGTGCGCCACCTGCTTTGTAGATATTTTTAATGCCGAGAATTTTTGCAACATATAAAATCGCCGGATCTACGTTGCTACTTGCATTTGCGGGCGTTGTTACCAAAATATTTTTGCAACCTGCAAGCTTCGCCGGAATGGCAAGCATCAGCAAAGTTGAAAACAAAGGAGCGCTGCCGCCAGGAATGTATAATCCCACATTTTCAATTGCGACGCTTTTTCTCCAGCAGAAAACACCGGCAGTAGTTTCTATTTTTTTTGTTTTTAAAAGCTGCTGCTTGTGAAATTTTTCAATATTTTTCTTTGCGAGCAAAATGGCTTTTTGCAAATTTTTTGAGACACGTTGTGGTGATTTCTTTATCTCGTCTTCGGTTACCCAAAGATCGTCGGGAGCAAATCCATGAAATTTTAAGGAATAATTCTTCACGGCAATATCTCCCTGCTGTTGTACAGTGTTAATAATTTCAGCAACTGTTTCTGTGAGATGTAATGCATTGATAGCAGGCCTTTTTATCAATTCTTTCCATTCAGCTTCCAGCGGATTTTCAATAATCGTGTTCATACTTTTTTCTTTAAGAAATCATTTTTTCAATGGGTACTACTAAAATTCCCTGTGCTTCAAATTGTTTTAGCTTTTCGATTACTTCCCAAAAATCATTTTCGTTGACAACGCTTTGAATGCTGCTCCATCCCTTTTCTGCCAACGGCACAACGGTTGGGCTTTTCATACCAGGAAGCAAAGCACAAATATTTTCCAACTGGCGATCCGGCGCATTCATCATGATGTATTTATAATTTTTCGCAGCCTTTACCGCATTAATTCTTAATAACAGATTTTCAAGAATTTTCCGGTTTTCTTCATCGAGATTTTTATTGGCCACCAATACCGCCTGCGAATCCAATATCACTTCTACCTCTTTAAGATTATTGGTAAAGAGTGTACTTCCACTGCTGACCAGATCACATATCGCATCGGCCAAACCTATGCCCGGCGCTATTTCTACCGATCCACTAATTTCATGTATGTCAGCTTTCAAATTGTTTTCAGTTAAAAATTTTTGCAACAAAACTGTGTAGGACGTCGCAATTTTTAATCCGTTAAGATCGGATGCGCCCTGGTAATTCATATTTTTAGGTACGGCGATACTTAAACGACAACGACCAAAGCCAAGCTTGCTCACTATGTTTAAATCCTTTTCTTTTTCAAACACCACATTTTCGCCAACAATACCGACATCAGCAACGCTGTCAGCAACATACTGCGGAATATCGTCGTCGCGCAGAAAATAGGCTTCCGCAGGGAAGTTAAACGCCTTCACCTTCAATTGCCGGTTGCCATTATTCAGCTCAATTCCGCACTCTTTTAAAAGTTGTACGGATTGTTCATACAATCTTCCTGATTTCTGAATCGCAATTTTTAACATTTGTTATTTTTAAAAATGAAAAAGGCTCACTTTTCAGTAAGCCCTTTTTATATATATTTTCATACAAATCAACAAGCTTACCAGTTTGGTAATATGTGATGATGGTGTATGTGAACGTTTTGCTTCATTGAGTTTGCAAAGTAAAGGATGAAAATTTATTTGAGCAAAAATTTTTTTTAAAATGAATCGTCCAAAAGCAAAACACTGTAAAGCAGCGCCTCCATAGAATAAAAAAAATATAAATTTATTGCTTCACTGCAAATCAAAAGTGATCAAATAACTGCGCCATAATGCCGTTTATGATTTGCATATTTTATTGAATCGATACTTCTGATTCGCTTAACAAATTCAGAAGGCATCAACTGTGATTCCCAAACCATATCCCTCACCATAATTAATTTTACCATAATCGAAGGTTACACTTTTTGCTACATCTTCTGCGAGAAGCAAAGGGCCATCCATATCCACGTAATCCAGCAAGGGCAACAGTTGTGCGATGGCAGCGGTTCCGATAGAACTTTCATTCATGCTACCTATCATCACCTTCATTTCCAGCTTTCGCGCTTCATCTATCATTCTTAGTGCGGGAGTGATGCCACTGCATTTTGTTAGCTTAATATTAACACCGTGAAAATAACCTTTACATTTTGCTACATCATGTTCTGAAACACAAGTCTCATCAGCGATTAAAGGCAATGGAGAATTTTCAAATAATAATTTCATTCCCTCCCAGTCATCTTTTGCCAAAGGCTGCTCAATAAATTCGACGCCAAGCCCGGCAAAAATTTTTATTTTTTCAAGAGCCTCATTTGCTTTCCATGCCGCATTTGCATCAATCCTGAAAACAGAATCCGTATGCTTTCTTAACGCTTCCATTATTTCAATATCCTTATCGGTTCCCAATTTAATTTTATAAACCGGCCACGGAGTCTCTTTTATTTTTGCCACCATATTTTCAATCGTATCGATACCAATCGTTATGTCTGTTAGGGGATTTTTTGAAATGTCAAGGTTCCATAACTGGTATAGTTGCTTCCGTTTCATTTTACCATACAGATCCCACGATGCAAGGTCCAAAGCGCATACCAGGAAAGGATTCTGCGGAAGCAGGTGATGAAGATAATGCCAATATCTTTCGGGCTCAGTAAAAGAAAATTTTTCAATCATTTTCTTTTTTTGATCAATTATTGAAATCATTTCCTCCACGGATACATTATAGTAACTGATGGCAGGCGCTTCGCCATAGCCTTTTAAGCCAAATAATTCCAATTCTACCAATAAAGAAGGCTGGTGTGTTTTGGTTCCTTTTGAAATCGTAAACGGGTGCTTAAATTTTAAATTGGACTTTTTATATTCGAGATTCATTTTTACTTAACACTGATTTTAACGGCCACTATCCGTAATGTATTTTTTTAATTCTTCGCTAAAATTCTTTTCTTTAATCAAATCTTCAATATTCAGATTCATCCTGTAATGCCAATAATGATTGGGATCTGATGGCACATTGATTCTTTGCTCTGCCGGATCTTCCACACGTAAGTTTTCGTCTATCGATGTCAAATCAGCAAGCTGAAAAATGCTCCACATTGCCGGAGAATATAAATGTTGCAAAACTATTTTTTTACTGATCCATGTTTCGCATGTTTCGGGCGCCTCGCCATACTGGCCAAGCATATAATTATAGAACCGCTGTGTTTGTTCGCGATTTTCCTGCCACCACTCGCGAACAGTGCTCATGTCATGCGTTGATGGCATTACCACAGACAGATATTGAGCATCAGCAGGATGAAAAAATTCTTTGCCTGGCGCCTTTGGCATGCGTTCTATATCAAGCCCGAGGATAGCCAACTGTCCCATTACTTCTGGCACGCATGGTGGCACCATTCCCAAATCTTCACCACATACAAGCATATTGGTATTCCTTTTTAAATACGGCAATTTTTCCATTCCTTCTTTCTTCCAATAATCGTTTTGACGATGAAAAAAATAATCGATGTAAAGGTTCCAAAGTGCGCCTTTTGTATGATCGTCAAGCCAATGAAAAGAAGATGTTTGTTCCAAAGAAATTCTAAAATGAAATTTTTGTTCGCCCGAACATTCCGCATCAAAAAGGATTACATTACTGATAAGGTCAAATAATCCCTGCTTTAATTCAATATCATCGCTTTTCTTTAACGCATCCAAAACTTTTGATTGGGTATTTACAAATTCTTTTAATGCATACCGGTCACCTGATACCTGTTCAAGATATTTCTCTTTCACTTCCTCTGTCCTGGTCTTAAAAATATTCTCAAGAATCGATTGTGTGATAAAAGGCTTGCAATAACGGTCATGGCTAAACGAAATATTTCTCTGAAAAAATTCTGAAATATCAACCGGAATTGCGGGAACAAATCTTCCCATAACCCCTTCAACTGATTCAAGCGGAATACTCCAAATCCGGAAGAAACCAAGAATATGATCTATTCTGAAAGCATCAAAATAATTACTCATGTTGTCGAACCGGCGACGCCACCAGCTAAAATTATCTTCAGCCATTTTTTCCCAGTTGTAAGTTGGGAAGCCCCAATTTTGCCCTTTGATTGCAAAATTGTCGGGCGGTGCACCGGCTTGTTGGTCCATATTATACAAAGCAGGGTCTATCCATGTATCGCAGCTATGGCGCGATACACCAATCGGAATATCACCTTTTAAAATGATTCCTTTTTTATGTGCATAATCGGCCACTTCTTTTAACTGGAGATGGAGATGATATTGAACAAAATAAAAAAATAAAATCTCGTTGTAGTGTTTTTGCGAAGGGGCAACAAACTTTTGAATGGCCTGCTCATTATATTTTTTATTGCTTTTCCATTTGGATGGATCAGGAGTTTTGTATTTATCGCGCAGGTAGCTGAACGCTGCATAAGGAACCAGCCAATGCCTGTTCAAATCAAAAAATTCAAAATATTCGGGATCATTAATGAACTCCTGTTTTTTTGCCTCAAATAATTCTTTGAGTGCGGTTAGTTTAAATTTCAGCACCTGTTCATAATCAAACTTTTTAAGCTCGTTTAATTGCTTTTGTTTCCTGCTTAAAGGTTTGATGATTGAGGCAAATTCCTTTCCTGCTATCTTCTCCAGGTTGATGTAGATAGGATGTAAAGCAAAAGCAGATATCGCAGCATAAGGGTAAGAATCTCTCCAGGTATAAGTTGCTATGGTATCATTTACAGGAAGCACCTGTATTAGTTTTATGCCGGTTTGATTGGCCCAGTCTATCAGTATTTTCAGGTCGTTAAATTCGCCAACGCCGAAACTTTTTTTAGTCCTAAGCGAAAACACCGGTATTGACACGCCAGTGCCCTTCCATAAGGCCGGCTGGTAATTCACAAAGCCATCATTTAAAATTGTGATTGAGTTTTGAGGGTCTTCCAGTTTTCTTATTAACCTGTTTTCTCCTTGTTCAAAACCAATAAATTTCTTTTCTTCAATATTATATATACCATACTTATAACTGGCCGGCCATTCGTTTTCATCCAAAAAAACTTTGGCAATAAACCAATTATTTTTAGGCTCCATAATAATTGGAGCGTCCGTGTTCCAGCTATTTAAATGAGTAGTAGAGCCGCACAGACAAAGGATTTCACCAGGCTTTAATAATGGAGCTTTTACTCTGAAAATGTGCGTAAATTTTTTCGGAAAAGAAACTTTTATTTTAGTGACAGGTGGCAGAAGAATTTCGCGGAAAGCTTTTGTAAAAAACACATTCCAGATAGCGCCTGCACTGTTCCATGTATCAAAAACCGAATAGGAATTTTTCTTTTTAAAGGATAAGTTAATAAACCGGTCTTCTTCGCCATCGACAACGTAAACTCCTTTTAAATCTTTCAGTATATATTTATAATGAATCTCATCGTCAAAGTCATCGGGTAAATCAAGCGTAACCGTCCATGTATCGTTATCCAGCCAGCGCATCTGAACTGCATTTTCGGGCGTGTTATCGCCTAAAAATTTATTGTTTCCGGTGACATATAACTCCTCTCCCACCACCGTATAGTATCTTAAATAAAAACTTATTTTCATAGCCAAGTAGAATTTATAAAGAGGAATTTACCCCTTTGTTCGAAATGTAGAGGATACACAATTAATGTGAACGTACACGCAAATAACAGTAAAGCCATAAAAACCAAAAAATTTTATTTTCAGGCGCTTTATCCCATTCCATAAAACCTGGCTTCCTTGCTGCTAAAAAACATACTTCATTTTGCCGCGAAGTAAATAAAAAAAAAGAACTTGGGCCGGAATCATTTCTTTTGAAAGAAGGAAATTTTACTATGTAAATTGTGTTTTGGTTATAATGGCAATGTTAATTTGAGTTACCCTATCGTAGTAACGGGCATAAAAAAAGGCCATCTTTTCTAAAAAGACAGCCCTTCATTTTTTGCGGTGTTAATTATTTCACTTCTTCAAATTCGGCATCTGTTACATTATCCCCACCAGCGTTTGATTGCGTATTTTGTTCGGGGCCTGCATTTTGTTGACCATTGCCATCCTGTGGCTGCCCTTGTGTTGATTTATACATTTCTTCACTTGCTGCAGTCCAGGCTGAATTTAACTCTGTGGTTGCTGCATCTACATCGCTTATATTCTGACTTTTGTGAGCTTCTTTCAACTTACTTAAAGCAGATTCTATCGGCGCCTTTTTATCAGCAGAAATCTTTTCACCAAACTCCTTCAATTGTTTTTCTGTCTGGAATATCAGGCTATCTGCCTGGTTCATTTTATCTACTTTTTCTCTTTCTGCCCTATCTGCCGCCTCATTTGCCTTGGCTTCGTTTTTCATCTTTTCTATCTCTTCTTTACTGAGCCCGCTTCCGGCTTCAATTCTGATGTTGTGCGATTTTCCTGTGCCTTTGTCTTTTGCAGACACATTTAAAATACCGTTGGCATCTATATCGAAAGTTACTTCCACCTGTGGTACACCGCGTGGAGCAGGTGGAATTCCATCAAGATTGAAGGTACCCAGGCTCTTATTTTGCGATGCCATTGGCCGCTCACCTTGCAGCACGTGTATCTGAACACCAGGCTGGTTATCACTTGCGGTAGAAAACACTTCAGTCTTTTTTGTAGGAATTGTGGTATTGGAATCAATTAACCGGGTCATCACACCACCCATAGTTTCAATACCTAAAGAAAGAGGCGTAACGTCAAGTAACAATACATCTTTCACTTCACCGGTTAAAACACCACCCTGAATAGCTGCACCAATTGCTACTACTTCATCCGGGTTTACCCCTTTATGTGGTTTCTTTCCAAAGAAATTTTCAACCAAATCCTGTACTTTGGGAATACGGGTAGAACCACCTACCAGTATTACTTCATTGATATCACTTTTGCTTAAACCTGCATCTTTCAATGCTGCTTCACATGGCTTTAAACAACGGCTAAAAAGTTCATCAGCTAATTTTTCAAATTGTGCGCGGGTTAATTTTTTTACGAGGTGCTTGGGCACTCCATCTACCGCAGTAATATAAGGAAGGTTGATTTCTGTTTCGGTTGAAGAAGACAACTCAATCTTTGCTTTTTCAGCAGCTTCTTTTAAACGCTGCCAACTCATCGGGTCTTTATGAAGATCAATTCCTTCATCTTTTTTAAATTCTGCAGCCAGCCAATCCATAATCACTTTATCGAAATCGTCACCACCTAAATGCGTATCGCCGTTGGTAGATTTTACTTCAAAAACGCCATCGCCTAACTCAAGAATTGAAATATCGAAAGTACCACCGCCCAAATCAAACACAGCAATTTTTTGATCAACACTTTTTTTATCAAGTCCGTAAGCAAGTGCTGCTGCGGTCGGTTCATTGATAATACGGCGAACTTTTAGGCCTGCAATTTCGCCGGCTTCTTTTGTGGCTTGTCTCTGCGAGTCATTAAAATAAGCAGGAACAGTAATCACTGCTTCAGAAACTTCCTGGCCAAGATAATCTTCCGCGGTTTTCTTCATTTTCTGAAGAATCATGGCAGAAATCTCCTGTGGTGTATATTGTCTACCTTCTATGTCAATTCTTACAGTATCGTTGTCACCTTTCACCAACTTATAACTTTGGTGCGTTGCCTCAGTGGTCACCTCATTCCATTTATGCCCCATAAAACGTTTCACACTCATAATAGTGTTCTGCGGGTTTGTGATGGCCTGTCTTTTGGCAGGGTCGCCCACTTTTCTTTCTCCATTTTTCAAAAATGCAACTACAGAAGGCGTGGTGCGGCGCCCCTCATCATTGGGTATTACTACCGGTTCATTTCCTTCCATTACTGCCACGCAACTATTTGTAGTGCCGAGGTCAATACCTATAATCTTTGCCATAACTTGTAATTTTATTTATTATTTTCTGCATATATGACAAGGTTTATGCCAACCGAATAAAAGTGTAAAATTGTCAGGAACAGATCAGATAGAAGGTTCCTTATAATTTAAATTGCAGCTTTTGCAGTAAAGCGATAAATAATGTCGATTGTTATTTTGCGTAATTTCAATAAATTAGTTTGGCAAAAGATTATAAAAAGAAGAAAAGTTAAGAGTGATGAATTCGCAGAAGAAAAGCAATCGTGGGTAAATATTTGCTGTGCTCTAATGTTTTTGAGAATTAGCTTTGTGTAAGGCAAACCATCTTACTAAAAATCAGGCAATGATTAAATCACAAAACTGGTGGCTGATTACGATCAAAGGTTTGATCTTTATTTTTTTAGGTTTCTATGTCTTGAAGTATCCTATTAGCGGAATGCTTGGCCTGATTATTTATGGCAGCATTTGCTTATTTATTTCCGGGTTTATCCTCGCGATATTTGCTTTCCTTACCCGAAAAACTCATGCGGGATGGCGGTGGCAATTAGCGGACGGCATTCTGGATATTATTTTAGCGCTGATCCTCCTTTTAAATATCGGGCTTACGGCGGTTACTCTCCCTTATGTGTTTGCCTTTTACGGAATTTTTACCGGCATTTTCTGGATATTGCAATCCGGCTTTTTTAAAAGAAATTATTATAAATTCTGGGGTGTAGTGCTGCTCGCCGGACTGCTAAGCATTGCCGTAGGCATATTTATTTTCCTAAGGCCTTTTATCGCAATGCTCAGTCTCATTTCTTTTATCGGAATTCTCTTTATTGTGCAGGGATTTTTTCTCACGCTTTTTTCTTTTGAGATCAGTAGGGCACATAAAAATTCTATTGCAGACTCCATCTCAAATTAAGGAACTAAATACTCACCATCCTGCATTCTCTCGCGACGAATGCTTTTTCTGTCAAAATAAAAAAACCTGATTTTCAAATTCAATGACTTCAATCAATGGCCTTGCTGATTTGAATCAACGATTATTGATTCTGTCACAGCTATGTTTGTAATTAGAGAAAGAAATACAGCCGAATGTTATTGCGACAACGAAATAGCAAAAGTTCTTAAGATAATTCAAGAAAAAGTTTTTCCGATTTCGTAAGAATTTCCTGACGAATAAAAGTATTCAAATACTTTTATTATGAACTTTTGGTCTACCTTTGAATTCTAAAATTTAGTAGAATGGAAATGACAGAATTGTACAGCTGTAAAAAGTTCAAAGTGTTGGATGTTTTTTTGACAAAAGGTGAAAAAATGCCGTTACACAAAGCAACATCCGACGCATTTTTGATATGTAAGAAAGGCAAAGGCAGAATTACTTTTTCAGACAGGGTAATTGAGATTGGACAGGGTGAAACTCTTTTAATCAGCGCGAATGAGCAACATCAATTGGAGGTGTTGGAAGATTTTAATAGTTGCATTACGCTTGAAACTGATGGACAAATTCAGTTTATAAAATCAAAAGTAAGCGAATCGGTTTTGAGTAGTTAGCCCGGTACTGCAAGATTTGAGGCAAACCCAAAAATGAGTGTATCGCTCTTTCGCTGTATCGCATCTTAATCCGTATTGAAATTTAGAACCAGAAAAGCTATTTATTAAACCTTGATAAAAATTCGCCATGATCACTATATCCAAAATTCAAACGGAAACACCTCAGTTTGCTGAAGAGAGATTGCACATAGATTCCCTGGGCCTCGTTATTCCCTTTCAGCCAGCGATAGTTGAAAAGAAAACTATTCAAACCATTTTTGAATATGCGCTGGATTTGGTTCAATTGAAGTTGGAAAGGAAATTTGAACAATCGGAAATTAACAGAGTGGTTAAAAGATTAGAACACATTTTCAACAGATTAAATTATAATTCACACAGGAAAAGCGTGGCCATAATAATGGAAGGAGAAGAAGAAAAGATTATTTACCTCAATTATAGTGGCAAAATGGTTTTTCAATTTAATGAGACATTCTCGCTGCTCGACCTTGTGCGCAACGCTACACAAAATCCTGAGTTTGAACTGCTCATTTTTAAAAATGACGGAGCAGAACTTTATGAATATTTTAATCATTCGCTCCATAGGGTATTTGCCCAGACCCGTAGCTTCTGCGGAAAGCAAGAGATAAATAATTGTCTGATTAGCAGGATTTCAAACATTCTTAAGCAAATTAATAGTAAGAAAGAAAAGCCAATTTTTGTGTATTCAATTGATGAGCAATATACTGAAGAGTTTTGTCGAAACTTTTATCTTAAAGAGATTGCGTTTAAAATTCATTTAGGTCATGACGGGCAAACGGCCTCTGCTATTGAATGGTTGGTAGACAACATCGTAACTCAATGGCAATACCACCAAAACAAATTAATAAAAGGACAAATAAAAATTGCAAAAAAGGCTAACTTGTTAATAAGCCAGTTACCCAACGTGCTTAATTCTTTGAAAAAGGGAGATGATGGCCTGTTGCTGATGGACAGTTTCATGAAAGATGAAATTCATAACAAGTCAACGGAGATCAATTTTCAGGTGTCTGCACAAAAATTGAGTAACGAAATAGAAAAGTTTCTGGTCAGGGGCAACCGGATCGAAATTACTGAAGGCGGTCTGCTCGGGGAGTTAGAAGGAATCGCGTTGATAAAGGATGAAGGGCCGGCGTTCGAAATTGAGAAAGCTACGAGGATGTATAACATAGAAGAGGTAATTTCTTACTAAAGTTGAGGTTGAGTGTGCAACTGCGTAAGTTCCCAGTGAAAAAAATTCTACATTTTTACCGGAACGAAATTAAACAGAACGGTAGAATTGGAGGCACAATTTTTGTAGTTATAAATTAATGAATATCAATAATTTTAATTGTCATATTTAAAATTAAACCGAAGAAAATATGTAATCATCATTTAAAAAAACCGGCTATGCAACCAACCATCCATCGGAAACCGGACTATTCAATCTACCCCGGAGAATACGTTCCACTTCTCAGCGAAAAAGAAATTAAGGAAGCTATCAAGTGTTCAGACAGGAAAGATATTGTTCATCCTGCAGTAAATATTACTGAGCAAAATCGCTCCTACAAAATCGAAGTAGTAATCCCAGGCGTAAAAAAAGATGAACTTTTGATTTATGCTAAAGGAAATATTTTATCAATTTGCGCGGTCAATAACGATAAAATAAATTCGTCTTTAAATAAAAAGCAGGTTGAAGAATTCAGTTATAAATGGTTTGACCGCCATGTATTATTACCGGAGGATGCAGACTCTACCTTCATCAGCGCTGAATACAAATCAGGAATTGTGGTATTGCATATTCCGAAAGCTTCGCGCCCGGTGGACAATGTCCACACAAGAATTATCGTGTATTAAGTATTTTAGTAAAAGTATAAATAAACCGAATTTTTATTTTGATGAGGGCGGGTTAGAAGGCGAATTTTTAGAATGTCATGCGAAAAAGCATGACATTTTTTTAACCCTGCAAGCAGAATTTTGCAGCTCAAAACTTTTTAAAGACGACAATTATATCGCCTGATTTTTTCTAAAGCAACGGAAACAACATCCCTTCCTCGATTTGTTGGCTATCGAATTTTACAATAGGTGCTTAGAGATCATATTTTTTAACAATATATTATTTAAAAAACCCTTTCAATATTCACCATTTCTTTTGAAAATGTTTTTTAAGTATCCAAAAAGGATAGTATATTTGCAGCAGGTTTTTCATAGGATATTGGATTAAAACGAGCTGGATTTCTATCCGGCTCTTATTTTTTTGTAATAGGCTTATTTCAAGCAATAAATCCGATTTATATTCCGGTCTATCGCCCGGGCATCATTTGTAAAAAGTTTGCCCTGGAAAAGCTTTTTTATTTTAAAGGTCACCTGGCTTATACGGTTTTGATTAATCGTAAATTCCCTTTTCGACGCCGCTTTTCTCTTCCACTACACTATGCGCGCCTGGGCCTCCAGGTTTATTTTTGACTTTATTTTTCCGGAAATAGGTAATAAGAATAAAAGCCAGGATAACGACTCCTGCTGTAATTGAAATAAATAGGATACCCATGATATTTAGATTTAAATTCACTAACGGCAGGTACAAGAATTATGCAGGAAATAAAACAGCTCGAGAGACCTATTTATCAGGCTACTTTTCTTAATCTTCTTTTTGTGCCTTCTATGTTGGGTAGGAAGCCTGTTATAATTCCGATCAAGGGCAAAAATGAGCATACATGGAATACATAAATTATGCTTGTTTTATCAGCAAGATTCCCCAACAGTGCCGAGCCGATTCCTCCCATTCCAAAAGCGAAGCCAAAGAATAAACCTGAAACAAGCCCAATTTTCCCCGGAATTAATTCCTGGGCGTACACTAAAATCGCTGAAAATGCAGACGATAATATCAAGCCTATTGGAACTACCAAAATGATTGTCCAGAAAAGATTAGCATAAGGCAAGGCCAGGGCAAAAGGTGCGGTTCCAAGTATTGAAAACCAAATAACATATTTTCTTCCAAACCTGTCCCCCAAGGGCCCGCCTATTAACGTGCCACCGGCCACCGAAAACAGAAATACAAAAAGATAAATTTGAGAAGCCTGGATGCCCACATCAAATTTATTGATAAGATAAAAAGTGAAATAACTGGTAAGGCTTGCCAGGTAAAAGTATTTTGAAAAAATCAATACCAGCAATATCACTACTGACCAGTATACTTTCTTTTTAGAAAACAAAGGGTGAAAAAGAGCTGGTTTATTTTTAGATCTTTTGATGCGCCTGATAACAACAATCTTGTACCAATGTCCAACTTTTGTCAATACAAAGATCGCCAGCAGCGCAATCAGCGAAAACCAGATGATACTCATTTGTCCATGGGGAACGATAATCCACGCAGCGAGCAGCGGCCCGATTGAACTTCCAAGATTTCCTCCTAATTGAAAAATGGATTGAGCTAATCCCGGTTGATCTCCCGCAGCAGAATGTGCCATACGCGAAGATTCCGGGTGGAAAACAGAAGACCCGATGCCAATGAGGCCAACAGAAACCAACACCAAATAAAAATGATGTGAAATAGATAATACAATTAAACCTGTCAGGGTAAAACCCATGCCAATTGCTAAAGAATAAGGCTGTGGCCTTTTATCTGTGTAGATACCTACGAATGGCTGTAAAAGTGAGGCAGCCATCTGAAAAGTCAGCGTGATCAGTCCTACCTGCGAAAAACTCAGATGATAATTCGTTTTTAAAATCGGGTATATCGCTGGAATTAATGACTGGATTGTATCGTTTAATAGATGCGAAAAACTAATTGCAAATAAGATGGGGTAAACCGTTTTTTGAAGCTTAGTTTCTAATGTAGCTGAATTCTCCATTTTCAATTTTCGAAGTGCAAATTTAGATAAGATGCATTGAAGATATAAAATGGATTTTTTTAGATGGAAAAATCAAAATGTATATATCAAAATAAAAAAAATTTAATTTAGCTGCATATTTGTAAGTTTAAAAAATGGGCGAAGAGACTTGCAGCTAATTCAAACATTTAAAAATCCGATCCTGACACAGCCATGAATTGATAAAATTGTAAACAGCATGCGCGAGCCAAAACATGATAAGGAAAGACAGGATTTTCAATTAGAACGATTTACTTTTTTCACAGACGGTGTTTGCGCTATCTGCATTACTTTATTGATTATTGAAATCAGGGTACCTGATTTGCCGGCACCGACTGATGCACTTTTGTGGAAGTCGCTTTCACACATGTCTTTACGCTTTTTAGGCTTTGTAATTAGTTTTGGAATTGTGGGCCATTACTGGTCTGTTCATCATCGCATTTTTGGATATGTAATAAAATATACTACCGGTTTATTATGGCTCAATCTTGCATTTCTTTTTACAGTTGTTTTACTTCCATTCAGTTCCGGATTTTTGGGAGAATACAGTTCTTACTCAAATCTGAAACTGCCCTATGGTGTTTATACATTTAATATGTGCCTAACCGGTTTTATGAATTGCTGGTTATGGTTGTATGTGAGCAATCCCAAAAGAAAGATGCTCTCTCGCGAAATTTCGCCAGCCCGCATCAGGCTTGGGTTATACAGAAGCCTTGTAATTCCTGTTATTTTTATAATTTCATTTTTAATTTCTTTTGCCTTCCCCGTGTTCTCAAAATTAATTTTATTGCTGATCCCCATACTACTCCATTGGGGAATGAAAAGCCTTGAGAAAAAAGCAGAAACAGATGAAATGTTTACTAAAAAAGTGAATACAAAAACTACTGCTATTCTTCCCGAACCTGAACCATAACCTTCGTTTTTCAAAAGACCTTTGTTAAATACTGTTGACGTTCTTACAGTGAAATGCTAAAGTATAGGTGCCGACAAGATAGAGCTACATAATTTTGTATATTTAAATAATACCATAAAGCAAGTATTTATAATGAATATAAAACCCATCTTTCAGAAAATCAAGAAGCATTGGGGCAGTATAATTTTTTACGCGGTAATATTATTTTTTGTTTTAAATACCGATGCAAAGTCATGGGTACTTCGGCAAGTCATTGCCACCGGCGTTTTGAATACAGCCATAAAAAAAGATGCGCCCATCAAACAGCAAGCGGGCACAGACTTTTCCTTCTCTTCACCGGAAGGGAATACGCTCAATTCATCGATGCTGCAGGGCAAGGTGGTTTTTATAAATTTTTGGGCTTCATGGTGCCCGCCATGCAGGGCAGAAATGCCCTCATTAAATAGTTTGTATTTAACACTAAAAAATGACAACCGTTTTGTTTTTCTTTTTGTGAGCGAAGATGATGATCGCACGAAAGCTTCGGAGTATCTGAAAAAAAATAATTTCTCCATTCCGATGTATTATCGCAACCAGGTTTCGCCCGAAATGTTTAGCGGCACACTGCCTACTACTATTGTGCTGGATAAGAAAGGAAACATCGTGATGAAACATACCGGTCTTGCCGGTTATGATAATGAAAAATTTATCACTCAATTGAAATCGTTGCTGTAATTAATTTTGAAAAAATTATATTATTGGGAAATATGGATGTGAATAAAAGCAAAGGAAACACAACAGACCACCTGGCAAATGAAAGGACTTTTCTTGCATGGATGAGAACAAGCATTGGCATCATGGCGTTTGGATTTGTGGTGGTGAAATTTTCATTGTTTGTAAAAAGAATCGCGTTGCTGTTTGGCAAAACTGATTTAAATCCTCCCGCAACGCACGGACTTTCGGCTATTGTGGGCATCGTGCTGGTTTTAGTGGGCACTATCACGCTCATCTTTTCTTATGCCAGGTACAGGCAATCAGAAAAACAAATACGCGCGGGCGGTTATGTTCATTCTACGGTTTTGGTAACGATCATTTCAGTTTTTATTTTAATTGCAAGCTTTTTATTAATAGCTTACCTTATTTTTAGTGCGGGTTTATAGCTGGAGATTCAAACCCAGACAGTGAAGCAATAAATACCTAGAATTTTTATTTTGCTTCCAACTTACCATCCATCAGGTAAAGAATAGTTTGAAATAAAAAGAAGGTTTTACCAGTTCTCTTTTTAAATCCATGTCGTTTAGCATGCTGCTGATAAGCGTTTGTACCGAAGTGTTTTTATTTGCTTTTTTTACCACAAAATTGATAATGCGTGGATGCCGGAAAAGTTTTTGCAGTGTGTGGCTAAACTTAAATTCATTCCACATTTTATAATAAATTTCTTTATCGTATGCCTGGTTAAATTCAGCATCAAATCTTTGTTTTTGAAAAGAATCCAGCACATGAGAGGCCGCCACTCTTCCGCTGCGGATTGCATTTGCAATTCCTTCGCCGGTGAAAGGATCAATAAGGCCCGCAGCATCGCCTAACAATAAAAACCGATTACCCGATAAAGTTCTTTTTGTAGAACCAACCGGTAATCCATAACCTTCAATTTCAGTCAATGGAACTGCGTCTTTAAATCTTTCCTGTAAGGAAGGAATGGTTTCAAGCAGATGTGCCATTTCTTTTTTAAGATTGATTTGCTTTTTACTCACGACGCTTGAAAGCATGCCCAGGCCTACGTTTGCCTGGTTGTTAGCCAGCGGAAATATCCAGAGATAGCCGGGAAGGATTTCTTTATAGAAATGCAGCTCAATATGATTTTCAGGATGAAAACCTTTAACGTTGGAAAAATATTGCCTTACTCCTGCACAAAAATGTTTCTTTTCAACTCTGTTTTCCGTTAGTCTTTTATTTAAAACGGAATGCGCTCCATCCGCACCCAGCGCAATAGCAGCTTCAAAAATCTTGTCGGATGATTTTAAAAATATCGCACTTTCCGTGTTTTCAACAGCAGTTATTTTTTGATTTTGAAAAACGGTGACATCCGACAGTTTTGCTGTTTCGCCAAAAAAGAAATTATCAAAATCAATTCTTTTTGTTACAAATCCACCACCAAAAGTTTTTTTAGGCTTCGAAAAATGAATGTCAAGCTTTTGATATTTTGGTGTAAAAAAACGGACGCCATTGGAAGGAATTTTTTCAGTAAACTCAGCCAATTTTTGCGTAAGCGATTCACTTATGAGGTGAAATTGTTTTGTAACATCAGCGCCTAATGCATCTCCACAAATTTTATCCCTAGGAAATGTTTCTTTCTCAATCAGCGCTATTTTTAACCCGTGTCCTGAAAGCCTGTACGCCGCCGCACAACCGGCTGGCCCCGCTCCTACTATAGCTACATCAAATTTTTCTGTGTCCATATAAATGCGGAAAAATACAACTTATTGAAATAGTAACTCAGTTGTTTTTCTGAGAACTATAGTAAACAAAAAAATATCGAAGTTTTTTTTCTAAAAATGGGATTCAATTTTTGTTATAACTTCCCCTATCATTCAAAAATAATTTTTTATCAAAATCTAAATCAGATGAAATTAAAAAAACCAATCCTCGTTCTAATTTTGATTTCTGTAATTTCTTTTACAGTGAAAAAAGTTTCTGCCCAGGCGCCTTCACGATTTAGTTATGAAAAATTTATTCAGAATGGCGATACGTTGCTTTACAGGCAATTATTTCCTGATTACGATACGCTTCGCAAATATCCACTGGTCATTTTTCTTCATGGTTCAGGAGAACGCGGAAATGATAACGAAGCGCAGCTAAAATGGGGTGTCGAAAATTTTGCAACAGATGAAGCAATGAAACTCTACCCCGCAATTGTAATAGCGCCGCAATGCCCGTCAGGCCAGGGTTGGTCAAATTTTTCAAATACAAATAAAGGCAACATGAAGCTGCAATCTTCGCCCTCCCGAAGTATGGAATTATTAATTGCGCTAATCCAGTCAGTTGAAAAAAAATTTCCCATAGATACCAACCGTATTTATATCACTGGCCTTTCTATGGGCGGCTTCGGCACGTATGATGCAATAGAGCGTTATCCGAACATGTTTGCTGCGGCCGTACCGGTTTGTGGCGGCGGCGACGTATCAAAGGCAGCAGCAATTGCCCATATCCCTACCTGGATTTTTCATGGTTCAGAAGATCCCACGGTGAATCCACAATATTCTTTGGATATGGCTGAGGCGCTGCGAAAAGCTGGTGGGCACCCTGGACTTACCATATATCCAGAGACAGGCCACTTTTCATGGATTGCGGCTTACAGCGACCCTGAAATGATGGCGTGGCTTTTCCGCCAGCATAAATAAATTTTAATACATAGCGGAAAAACTGTGATTTACCAATGGAAGAATTTTTTCAACTAAAATTATGAAGAAAAAGATTTTGATATTTACAACCCTCTGCACAACTTTTCTATTTACAGGATGCAATTCCAATTCAGGAATTTCAACTGAGAATAGCACCAGCGATTCGGTAGCTCAATCAGCAGATCAAATAAATTTAATGTTATGTTTTGCACTTCAGAATGAAAAAGATAGTGTTTCATTAAGCCTTGTCTTGGTTGGAAATCATGTTGCAGGAAAATTGATGTACCATTATTTTGAAAAAGACAAAAATGTCGGAACCCTCGTTGGTGAAATGAAGGGTGATACCGTTTTTGCCAAATATACTTTTACATCAGAGGGAAAAGAATCACAGCGCTATGTTTCATTTTTGATAAAAGATAACGAGGCAGTGGAAGGTTATGCGCCATTGAATCGAAATACCGGTGAGCCCGATTTTAGTGACCATTCAAGGATACAATTTGATAACAAATTTGTATTACAAAAAACGGATTGTAAATAAGAAAAGAGCAATAATTGAAGCCCAACTATTGCTTATCTGCAAAACAAAAAAATAGCTAATTTGTTTATTTACTACTCGAAGAAATTTAGAAAACTAAAAAGGGCGCCTGTGTAGACGCCCTTTTTAATTAAATAAAGCCTATTCAATTATTTAAAATCGTCATCTTTTAAGCCGCTGTTTATCTTGATATCTGTCACTTTAAAAGGTATATCTACCTGCGAGGAAACGGTCATAGAATAAGGAAATTTGACGCCGTTCACCTCTTTATAGTCGCTGTAGCTGGTGGTTTGCGGGCCCGAAGGTGAAGCGATTTCCTTTTTTAATTTTAATCCTGTTTCAGCATCGAAATATTCTTTTGTGGAAGCACCTTCCTCATTTGATAATTCCAATACATAAGCGTCTTTACCATCTACTTGTGCCATGGTTGGCTGAAGAGTGATGTCTTTGGCCGATGCTTCATATTGAATTTCGGGAACCGGCATAGCAGCAGCTTTTATGCGTTGTTTGGTTTTTTCGTCAAGTGGCTGTTCATTTCCCATCGCCATCAGGCTAACACTATCGCCTTTTATCAGTTCTTTTTGAATCACTGTATTGGAAGCTGGCAAGGTGATGGTTAACAGGAAATCATTTGGAGCTTTGTACTTCTGCACCAATTCCAGCGCCTGGCCCTGCACAGATCCTTTTGCAGTGTAAGTGAAATTCTTTATCGCCTGAATTTTATCTTTTCCACCAATCGCTTTTAAATAATTATTGATAACATCATTTGCTGTTACGCCTTGCGGAACTTTCTTCAAAGGCGCACCAGAAAAGGTATTATTGTCAGGATTGATATCCGGGTAATCATGGTTCGGGTCGATGGTTACACTCTTAATCGTTGTGGTGGATGGATAATGAAAAGTCCATTCTCCGCCGCGTTGCCATATTTCAACCGGAAGTTGAATGGAGTCGGTTTTACCGTCTTCCTGCACAATTTTGATGGGCACGGGCAGCACCATTTGTTCATTGTTCATAATGGTAATGAGCGCGCCTTTGGAAGGATCATTGTCTGTATAAGTCACACCCTTAATTCCTTGGTCCAATTTGGAATTTGTAAAAAACCATCCTCTCCAGAAATACGATAAATCTTCACCGCCCACATTTTCCATCGTTCTGAAAAAATCCCACGGTGTAGGATGTTTAAACGCCCAGCGGTCAATATAAATTCTGAAAGCGGAATCAAAACGCTCTTTTCCGAGAATGTGTTTCCTTAAAATATCCAACCCGTCGCTTGGCTTTTGATAAGCTGCCATTCCTAAATTGCTTTGCTGAGTTACTTCAGGAACCGTCATAATCGGATCGGCGCCTTCTTTAAACATATAAGGGGCAATTTTATTCAAATCACTTTCTTCATAAAATTCGCCATGGTTAAATTGTTGGGTAGCCACGCCATTTATAAAGGTATTAAAGCCTTCATCCATCCATGGAAATTTCCGCTCATTGGATCCCACAATCATCGGAAACCAGTTGTGGCCAAATTCATGATTGGTTACATTCCATAATCCGGCGCCACTGCTTCTGTAAGAGCAGAAAACAATTCCGGGATATTCCATTCCGCCCACAATACCGGCTACATTGGTGGCCACAGGATAGGTATATTCATACCAATCTTTTGAACATATTTCGATTGAGCCTTTTACAAATTCTGTTGATCTTTTCCAGGCGTTTTCCTTCGCGCTTTCTACAGGATACACTGACTGTGCCAATGCTTTTTTACCACTGGGCAAATTAATTCTTGCTGCATCCCATATAAAAGCTTTTGAAGCGGCCCATGCCACGTCGCGTGTATTGTTGCATACAAAATGCCATGTCAACGTAGGTTTTTTAGGGTAATAAGAAGTGCCATTTAATTCATCTTCACCAACAATAGTAACTGTTTTATCACTCTTTTTGGCTTGCTCCAAACGGCTTCTGACAGTAGCGGTGAGGCATTGCTCCGGATTTTGCAAAGCACCTGAGCCCACCACAATTAGATTTGCAGGGGCAGTGATTGTGTAGTCAATATTGCCATACTCAAGGTAAAACTCTCCTGCTCCTAAATAAGGCAGCGTATTCCATCCTTCCACATCGTCGTACACACACATGCGCGGAAACCATTGCGCTATTTCGTAAACCCACCCATTCTTCGTGTTCAATCTTCCCATCCTGTCGGTTCCGTATTGAGGCACATTGAAAGAATAATTAATTTTCAATTCAACTGAGCCGGTCTTTGCAGCCAGTGGCTGCGGCAACCAAACTTGCATTCTTGTATCAGAAATTTTGTATTTGGCTTTAGTTGTCTTTCCATTCATTACAATTTCTACTGATTGCAATTCATCACCTTCCGTAAAGGAGCGGTTTGCCCACCGGCCTCCCGTTACGAGTGTGGTAGCCTGGCCACGGCTATCTTCCCTATAAATATTTTGATCCAATTGGAGCCATAGGAATTTCAATGCGTCAGGGCTATTATTTTTATATTTAATTACAACATTTCCTTTCACCTCTTTCTGTGCGGTATCCAGCGAAACGACTATTTTATAATCTGCGCGGTTTTGCCAATATGCAGGGCCGGGCTGGCCGCTGGCGCTACGGTATTCATTTCCGTTTGAATGATAAAAAAATGGGGCAAACGCCTGGTGTTGGTCAAAGTTGCTGCCGTTGTCCTGTGACTGCGAAAAAACAGCACCCGAGAAAATCAATAAAAATGATGCAATTAAAATTCTTTTCATAGTAAAAATTTAGGGCGTGAAGGTAAAATATTAAACCGATGCAAGCGAAAACTTTGAAAAATGATATTTTAAACAACCCCAATTTTATAAAAAAATTAAAGAATCAGGGTCCAAATTGGCCATTCTTTTAAATTTTTCTATTTGAAGGAATTTTGTGCCCATTGAAATTTTCAGAAAATATAGGAAGCGCCAGCGCCTAAAAGCAAAGAGATTTTTATTACGAATTGAATAAATAAAAATATTGAAATAAGCCTTATTCTATGATAAAAACTATCCTACCAGTTAAAGTAATTTCTTGCATTATTGCAACAAATATCACTGACTATTTTTCCGGTCCAATCAATATCATCAGGTAGCTCCCCGTTTTCAATTTCTTCGCCAAATAAATTGCATACAATGCGGCGGAAATATTCATGGCGCGGATAAGAAAGAAATGATCTTGAATCGGTAATCATTCCGATAAACCTTGATAACAAGCCCATGTTGGACAATGCGTTTAATTGTTTGGTCATCCCATCCTTTTGATCAAGAAACCACCATGCGGATCCGAATTGCATTTTTCCAGGTATGCTGCCATCGTTAAAATTACCGGCCATCGTAGCAAACACTTCATTATCTGCCGGGTTCAGGTTATAGAGAATCGTTTTGGTCAATTTATCTTCAGCATTTAGCCGTCCTAAAAATTTAGCCAATGGCTTTCCCTGGCGAAAATCTCCGATGGAATCCCAGCCTGTATCGGGCCCTGCTAATTTCATCTGCAAAAGATTATTATTTCTAAAAGCGCCTACATGATATTGCTGCACCCATCCTTTTTCCCAATCCCAAACGGCGAACGTATACAGCATTGTAGATTTGAACTTCAGATTTTCACTTTCTGATAATGAGCTTCCCGAGCGGACTTTATTAAAAATATTTTCAATTTCTTCGCTTGTGTAATCTTCCGCATAGGTGTAGTCCAGGCCGTGATCAGAAAGCGAACAACCCATTGAGGCAAAGAAATCATGGCGTTGCTTTAAAGCATCCAGGTAAGAATGAAATCCGGTAACTTTTATGCCGCTTACTGCTTCGAGTTTTGCCACATAATTATTAAAGTCATCCGCATGATCCACATTCATTGCCTTATCCGGGCGAAAGGCAGGAAGTACCTTTATTTCAAAGTTGTCGTCTTTTATTTTTTGGTGATATTCCAGGCTATCAGTCGGATCATCGGTAGTGCACACCACTTTGACATTCATTTTTCTCAGAAGGTTCCGCACGGAATAGTCTTTTGTCTGTAACTTTTCAGTGCATTCGTCATAGATTTTTTTTGCGCTTTCCGGATTTAATATTTCGTGAACGTCAAAATATCGTTGCAGTTCCAAATGTGTCCAGTGATACAGCGGATTGCGTAAAGTATAGGGAACCGTTTCCGCCCATTTTTCAAATTTTTCATAATCGCTTTTATCTCCCGTACAATAACTTTCATCTACCCCGTTGGTGCGCATAGCACGCCATTTGTAATGATCGCCGTACAGCCATATTTGGGTAAGATTTTCAAAATTGACATCATCAGCAATTTGCTGCACCGGAAGATGGCAATGATAATCTATGATGGGCATTCCTTCTGCAAAAATGTGGTATAGCTTTTTTGCAGCTTCTGTCTGAAGCAAAAAATCCTTGTCTAAAAAGTCCTTCATGATATTGTTCTGATTTTTTTATGATTGATTTTTCTATTCATCTAATTCTATGCGCTTAAGCCTTGGCGCGAGAAAGTGCATTAATACCCAGGCTAACAGGTACGCAAAACCGCAAATGATAAACATAATAAAATAACCCGCATCGAGGTCGCCTTTTGCTTTATAAAAGTCAAATAGTTTTCCGGCCAAAAACGCAATCAGCATTCCGCCAACTGCGCCAGCCATACCACCCATGCCGGTAACAGAAGCTACTGTTTTCTTAGGAAACATATCAGAAACAGTAGTGAAAATATTTGCTGACCACGCCTGGTGCGCTGATGTGGCAATTCCGATGATAAATACCGCCAGCCACATATTGAGCGAACCGAGATACTGTGCAAAAACCACCGGCAACACCAGGAAAGCATAAATTAGCATAGAAGTTTTGCGGGCGCGAAACACAGGCCAGCCATGCTTTATAAAATTGAGTGGCAGCCAGCCTCCCCAGATACTTCCCACAGTAGACATCGTATAAACAATTGCCACGGGCAACGCGATGTCAGTTCCCTCCAGGCCATACTGCGCATACAAGAAGGCTGGCAGCCAAAAAAGATAAAACCACCAGATAGGATCAGTAAGAAATTTTCCGATAATGAACGCCCAGGTCTGGTTGTATTTTAATAGCTTAATCCAGGGAACTCTTTTATGTATTTGAATATCAGAAGCAGCGTCGGAATTTGCTTTCACATTTTCAGATTCATCTGTATCGCTGTGAATATAATCATACTCACTTTTTGACAATCTTTTTTGCCTGGCAGGTATTTCATAATAAATAAACCAAAATATCAACCATAGCAATCCAAATGCGCCGGTAAAAACGAAAGCTTCCTGCCAACCCCACTCTACCACGATGAACGGCACTGTTAACGGCGCAAGAATGGCTCCGATATTGGCCCCCGAATTAAAAATCCCTGTAGCATAAGCCCTTTCTTTTTTGGGAAACCATTCAGCAGTGGTTTTAATAGCCGCCGGAAAATTACCTGCTTCACTAATTCCCAATGCTGACCGTGCGATAAGAAAGCCAACTGTACTTTTCACGAGCGCGTGCCCCATTGAAGCAAAACTCCACACCGCAAGCGCAATTGCATAACCTAATTTTGTACCAACCTTATCAATAAATCTTCCTGCAATCAACATCCCGACCGCATAAGAAATCTGGAACGCAATCACTATGTCGGAATAATCAGATTCAGACCAATTAAACCGTACTTCAAGGTCATTTTTTAACAGGCTAATTACTGATCTGTCAAGATAATTAATAGTGGTTGCAAAAAATAACAGGGCGCAGATCGTCCATCGGTAATTGCCAACCTGTTTATTTATATTGGCCGCAGTTGTTGGATAATTGGTTGTCGAAAGATTTTCAGGCATTGTGATTATTTAGAGTGAATAATGAAATTTCAATTCATGCAGTGCAACAGTTAAAGGTGACAAATTAGTAAATCTTTTCAATAGTGTAAATTGCTTTTGTTTCGTTTCGCCTCAAACTCAGACGCAGAAGGCGTTTGAGTTTAATGTATTTAATATGAACGATGTAATAATTCACACCAGGCAATTTACGTATCGAAGCATTTCACCGTTCATTGTTTGCAATTGTAATCATAGAATCGCTAAAAACAATCGCATTGGGCAATTTTTTTTTATGCAAACGTTGCCAGATCAAAATAAAAAACCATTTTATTTCTTCATTTACTGTATTTGATTTCAAGAAAAAAAATATAAACCCGGCGCAAGTTTACATGAATTCCTCCAGCTTAATTTCTATAATTTTATAAGAAACAGGGAAGATGATTTGGCCACTTCAATGAAGGGAAAAGAATTGATTTCTATTTCGCATTGTGTTATTAAATTGTATGCACTCAGCACAAAATATTTGGCTGAGAGTTTTCTTATGTGGCATTGCTATTGCTTTAATAATACTTTCCTGTTCAGAAAAGAAATCCTCTGTTATGAAAAAAGAAAAAAAGATACATAAAGAATTAAGGAGGATTTCAAATTTGCTGCAGGATACGGACTTTGCATTGCGCATAGCCGAAAGTCAGGATGCGGCGTATTTGAAAATGCAGGCACAAGCGCCGCCTGAATTTTTGAGTGAGAAAGAAGAAAATAATACCATAAAAAAAAGTGCAAGGGAGGAAAAAATTGCTACCAATGTTGCGGCATTTTATGCAGTGGAGTGCGGCATAGGTCTTTTAAGAAATCAACGTGACGGAACGCCCGCGGAATGGCTTTATAAAATTGTAAACCATCAATTAAATTCCAATGAAATTTTGATTTTAAATCGTTTTGCAAATGCCACCTGGAAAGCGGGACAACCTTTTCGCGGATTAGCAAGGATTAAAAAAGACAATTTTATTTCAGCGGCATTTTTATCTAAAGAAGAATTGGCAAAAGACTCCGCCCAGGTGAATGCCGCCGCAGAAATGTTGTTACCCGCAATGCAATCCGTTTCGAAAACAGATGCATATGAGCAATTACA
Source organism: Ginsengibacter sp. (assembly GCA_051954975.1). Lineage (GTDB taxonomy): Bacteria > Bacteroidota > Bacteroidia > Chitinophagales > Chitinophagaceae > Ginsengibacter. Next base: position 78,087 of record JBQCHE010000019.1, read on the forward strand.
AAAGCTTAGCGAATTATTACAGAGTAAACAATTCGCACTGCATATGGCAGAACACATCGAGGCGGCTTATTATGAAAGCATTCATCAGCCGGTTCCAAAATTTTTTATAAATGGAGAAGACACTGCCACTTTACAGAAAAGCTATAAAGAAGAAAAAATTGCTATTAACCTTGCAGGCTTTTACGCATTGGAATGTGGTCTTAGTTACCTTGCTACAGCAAAGGGCGCGGCGCCATCTGATGTGTTACAGTCTATCACCAACTACCAGCTAAGTAAGGAAGATAAAGAAATATTGGAACGGTTTGCCAATGCCACCTGGAAGGCAGGACAACCATTCCTCAGCCTTGATCGCATCACACGAAAAACCTTCACATGTTTTGATTTGCTTCCTGCGGAAGAAGTGGAAAAAGATTGGATCCAGGTAAAAACCGCGGCTATAAAATTATCAGGCGCCTTATAAATATTACATTGTACTAAAATTTATCTACAAATATTTTTTGATTGAATGTATTTTTAATAATTTACATATCTTACTTTCATTGGCATTGACAATATCCCCTAAAAAGACACGTCCTTCACTGAATTATCACCAAAGATTTCGTTTATCTAATTACAATAAGCAGTAAACAGATAAATGTTCGTTGTTAAGAAAACATCCCGAAGCTCAAAAATATTTTGATAGTTATGCCAGTCATTTTTTGCAACAAACAGAACCCTCATTTCATCTTAATAAAAACTTACATCCATGACGAAAGCAGATCACCTAAGCAACAGAACTTCTCCCAAACGTATACTGGCGCTGGATGGCGGCGGAATACGCGGCGCGCTTACCCTGGGATATCTTCAACGAATTGAAGACATTTTACGTAAACAACATGGCGATGAAAAAAGCTTTCGCTTGAGTCAATATTTCGATTTGATTGGAGGAACAAGCACCGGTTCCATCATCGCTGCTTGTCTTGCAATTGGAATGTCGGTGAATGAAATCAAGACGATGTATATGAACCTCGGCGATAAAATTTTTGCCAAAAAATATAAATGGTGGAAAATTTTTGAAATTGACGACCTGATAAAAGCAAGCTATAATTCAAAGCCGTTGGAAGAAGAATTACAGAATCTTTTTGGAAGCGATACTACTCTGGCGAGCGACAGAATTCTCACAGGGCTGTGCATTGTAGCCAAGCGCGCGGATACCAACAGCGTTTGGCCATTAATAAATCATCCAGACGGAAAATATTACGACAGCGTAGACGGCAGAAATAAAGATATTCTTCTTTGGAAAGCGGTGAGGGCAAGTGCGGCAGCGCCTACTTATTTTTTACCTCAGATAATTGATGTTGGCGGCGGCCTTTCAGAAGCTGCATTTGTTGATGGTGGGGTAAGTATGGCCAACAATCCTTCGCTTCAGCTTTTGATGGTAGCCACGATGAACGGTTTTCCTTTTAAATGGAAATGGGGCGAAGATAACCTGATGATTGTTTCGGTTGGAACCGGCATGGGCCGGTGGAAGAAAATTCCGGCGGATGTAAAAAAGAATACACTGCTCAATTGGGCTTCGCAATTGCCCGACATGCTGATGCAGGATGCGAGCTGGCAAAATCAAATGCTGCTGCAATGGCTTTCCAATTCACCTACCGCCTGGGAGATCGACCAGGAAATTGGCAAACTTGACACAGATTCCATGGGGAGTTCAAAAAAAGGAAAAGGACTTATTAGCTATCTCCGGTATAATATATGGCTTGATGCCACGACTATTGGCCCGCTGATGAATAAACAATATTCACCAAAAGAAATTGACGGATTGGTAGAGATGAGCAATGCCGCCAGCAGGTTTGAATTGTATGATATAGGCGCCAAAGCAGCAGCAAAAGAAGTAAGTGAAACACATTTTCCTGATACTTTTAAAATTTAAATTATGGGACCGTTATGTTTTGTGCTTATGCCTTTCGGAACCAAATCAGATGGCATCAAAAAAGAAATTGATTTTGATAAAGTGTACAACAGCCTTATCAAACCCGCTATTATTAAAGCAGGCCTGGAACCCATCAGGGCTGATGAAGAAAAAAGCGGTGGCTTTATTCATAAACCCATGTATGAGCGGCTGATGTTTTGTGATTTTGCCGTTGCTGATCTGAGCTTTGCCAATGCGAATGTATTTTATGAGTTGGGAATCCGCCATGCCTTAAAACCTTATACTACTGTAAGTATTTTTGAGATGAACACTAAACTGCCTTTTGACACGGCTGCATTAAGAACCTTTCCTTACAGCTTTGAAAATGGAGAAGTGCAGGACTTAGAATCAAAAATTACTTCACTCGCCGATCTCATAAAAATAAACCTGGATGTACAAAAAGCGCAGGAAGACAGCCCCATTGGTCAACTAATCACTCAATATAAATTTCCTAATCTGAACTACCTGCAGCAGGACGCCGATTCGTTTGCCGATAGTGTAATCCAGTTAAAAAATCAGAAACAAACATTAATTGATTTGGTGAGGCAATGGAAAGCTCTTGACAAGTCAAAAGGAGAAGCTACCACCGACGAAGAAAAAAATAAAATCGAAACGAATAAGACAGCCATTGTTGACAAAATCGTGCAAATTGAAAAAGCCGAAGGTGATGGACTGCAATATAAATATGACCTTCTTTATGCAATTATTGATGCCTACAAAAGTGTGAATGCTTTTAAAGAGATTGCCAGCATGTTGAAACCCTTGACAGATGGGAGGTACAATGAAAATATTTATTTAAAACAACAACTTGGTCTTGCCTATAATAAAATTGGCAACCGCGATGATGCGGAAGCCATTTTAAAAACAATCACTGACAAATATGGTCCCGATCCGGAAACCACGGGATTACTCGGCGCCGTTTATAAAGGATTGATGGATGATAACAAAAAGGATGTGGATATGAGTGCCGCATACCGCGGTCAGGCTATAGATGCTTACTTGGCCGGGTATGAATCTGATCCGAGGGATTATTACCCTGGGATTAATGCACTTACCCTGATGTATCTGGGTGATGTAAAAGATCCGCGTTTTGACAAGTTTTTACCGATTGTCACTTATGCAATAGAACGGCAGTTAATATTGAAGCCTAAAGATTACTGGACACAAGCTTCTGCGCTTGAAATCGCCGTGCTTGCTTTTAATGAGGCAGATGCACGAAAATATATTGCTTTTGCCAAAATCTGCAATCCTGAAAACTGGATGAAAGAATCAACTGCTGGAAATCTGAAAAAAATATATGATAAAGCAATAAAGACGAATGATGAACAAAGCCTGCAATGGTTGAAGAATATTATTTTGGGGCTCGATCCGCAGATTTTTGGATAGCAATGGTTTGATGCACCAATTTCTGTAAAGCAGATTGTAAATTATAACGTATGTCAAACTATCTCTACTTCCTGCATGAAGAACAAGGATTAAACAATCGCTTTAATGTTGAAAACCGCTCTGGTGAAGGTTATAGCATTGTCGGTTTAAATGATTGGAGACAACTAATTTCCCTTCTGCTTGAATTAATCTTTTCAGAACAAAACGAGCAAACCATCGCCAGGCGACAGGATACCAGAATTAAAATCCTGCGGGAATTGACAGAAATCACAAACCCCAATTTTAATATTTATGAGCAGCAGGACTTATTAGAGAATCGTTCTACCGAAGAACTGGTGGCAACATTGTTGTTGATGCGCCTAAGAAGATTTCCTACTTTACCAAAAAATAAATGCCCGCGTTTATTTGTGTCTCACCGGCGGGATGATACAAAATTTGCGATTCGCATTGCCAAACTTGCAGAGGAAAACGGTTTTGCTTATTGGGTGGACGTGCTTGATCCAGACCTTCGAATGCTGCAACAAAAAGGAGTTCCTGAAAAACTTTTGCCGTTGATCACTGCATGCATTATCGAGTTTGCATTGATTAATTGCACACATGTTATAGCTTGCTTAACCGGCGAATGGCGAGGCTCAATGTGGATACCTTACGAGTATGGAAGAATTAAAGAATTGCCCACATTAAATGTAAATGCCTGCGCCTGGATTCATCCGAATCTTACAAAAACTGATTTCCCTGAGTATATGCTGTTAGGCGAAATTTCTTTAAATGAAAAGCATATAACATCGTGGCTGGAAACTGAATATAAATTCCGTAATACAAATTATTGTCATTTGGAAAAAGATGATACAAAAGTCTTTGACGGAATAGAAGAATTGCCGGAATTGAGTGACGTTGAAATTGAAAATAAAGAAAAAGAATTCAGCCAGTGGCTTCGTGAAGGTATGCCATTGAAAGAAGATCTTATAGCTCCTAAAACTGTTACATTTAAAAAACTTCGTGAATAATTTTTAATTAAAAAATCAGGGCTTCGGATAATTTCTTGAAGCATCATCTATCACTAAACTCAATTTCCGTCGTAGCCGCAAGAAGGCAGGATTTTTTTTGCGTTTACCTTCCAGAAGGTTTTACTAAAAAATAAGAATATCGCTTTTTTGTTGCTTTACTGCATCAAGGTTTTATTTATGCAATAAAGGCAATTGAGTATTTTTTAATTTTGGCAATACTTTTATATTAAACTATGAAAATTCATCAGCAGCACATAAGGCTTAAAGAAAGAAAGCGGGGTTTTCATTTGATTACTTCCGAAATAGAACAATCTCTTCCTGAACTTCGTGATATCAAAAAAGGTATTTGCCATGTTTTTATTCAGCATACCTCTGCATCTCTGGCCATCAATGAAGATGCAGATCCTACCGTGAGAAAAGATTTTGAATATTTTTTTAATAAAATAGTACCTGAAGGCGATTCAAATTACATTCACAATTATGAAGGCGATGATGATATGCCTGCGCATCTGAAAGCCGCTATACTGGGCAGTTCGGTTTCAATTCCCATAACAAACGGACGTTTTGCTTTAGGCACCTGGCAAGGAATTTATTTGTGTGAACACCGCAACCGGGGCGGCTCGAGAAACATTGTCGTTACAATGCTCGGAGAATAATTTGCAATGTGCAATGTATATTTTGAGATAGAAGTTTCGTGAATTCAAAATAAAAAAACATCTAAACAATTCGTTTACTATAAAACGGATTTTACTGCATAACAGCTTGCATAGTAATCATATATTTTTTTAGCATCACCATCTGTTCTTTAAAAAAAAGGAAATTTGCAATGTTTTATTAGCTTTACCCTTATGCATACGGAATCGGGACATGAAATTAAGACGTTGATAAAGCAGATTGCGGAAGATGATGAAGTTGCCTTCAGAACAATATTCGATCATTACAAAGCGCCTTTTTATAGCGCTGCTTTTAAAATGACCCGCTCCGGCAGTTTAGCCGAAGAAATTGTTCAGGAAGTGTTTGTAAAAATTTGGGTAAAGCGTAAAATAATTGCCACCGCGAAACGGCCGGCAGATTATATTTTTACCATATTGCATAATTGCATTTATGCGCAGTTCAGAAAACTGGCGCTCGAAGATAAATTAAAAACAACATTAGCACAGGACAGTGAAGAGAGTGAAGATTCAATTCAATTGCTGCTACTTGAAAAAGAGAATAAAGCCATTCTTGAAAATATAATCAATCAAATGCCGCCCCGGCAAAGGTTGATTTATAAACTGGCAAAGCAGGAAGGCTGGAGCCGCGAAGAAATTGCCAGGCGTTTAAACATTTCTCCCAACACCGTAAGAAACCACCTCTCTGCTGCTATTGAGTTTCTCCGGAATTATTTCAGGAAAAACGCATCAATAATTATCTGGACGGCTATCTGGATGAGCTTCTAAAATTTTTTTTTAAATCACTGGTACATTTTGGTTTCACTGTGCATCTCTATTGAAGGGAGCATAATTCAACAATCATTAACGACCTCTTTTCTTTTGAACTATTATAAAAAAAAAGACAGTTATTTTTTGATTTACTGTATCTCTAAAGACGTATTGATATAAATAAAACACGTATTGAGTTACTATTTATCTAAGAAAAAATTTAATTATTAAAATGGCCCTTTCCCAAAAAAGGATCTCTTACTTATTGGAAGTTTACTCAAACAGAAAAGCCACCCGGGAGGAAATGGATGAACTTTTTGACTGGTTAAAGAAAGGAAGAGAAAAACCATTGAAAAAGCATATTGAAAAATTGGTGTCTGAATACGATTTGAATGAACTACTGCCTGCTGTTGAATGGGACAAGATGTATGAACGGATTTTGCAGGAAAAAGATTCCTCCGGTGCGGAGCCTAATCTGAGAAAAATGTCGTGGGTTCATTGGGCTGCGGCAGCGGTTGTTGTCCTGCTTCTTGGAAGCGGCTATTATTATTTTACAAGACATAATGAGCCACAAAAACTAGTAGTTATTCAACCGAAAAAAACAAACGACATCGCACCACCTAATACCGTAAATGCAGTGCTTACCTTAAGCAATGGCCAAAAAATAGTTCTCGACAGCACCAATAACGGTGTGGTAGCCATGCAGGGAACGGTAAATGTGGTAAAGTTGGCTAACGGAGAAATTGCTTATAAGGGCAACAGTGAAAATATTGAATACAATACATTGAGTAACCCCCGCGGCAGCAAAGTTATCAGCCTGATTCTCGCTGACGGGAGTAAGGTTTGGTTAAATGCCGCCAGCACATTAAAATATCCAACAGCTTTTGCCGGCAATGAAAGAAAAGTAGAAGTTACAGGCGAAGCCTATTTTGAAGTAGCACACATATCTTCCTCGCATGAAGGAGACCGGGAGGAGGCCATGCCTTTTATTGTAACCAAAGGAGAAACAAGTGTGCGGGTATTAGGAACTCACTTCAATGTGAGCGCTTATGACGATGAAAAATCACTGGATGTAACGTTGCTTGAAGGAAGCGTAAAAGTGAGCAATGGAAATCAAAATGTTTTGATTTCTCCCGGGGAGCAGGCCGATATTCACGATTCCCGATTAACAATTCAAAATAATGTAGATATAGAGGAAGTAATGGCCTGGAAAAACGGGTTGTTCTCCTACAAGGGCGCCGATGTTGAAACCATCATGCGGCAGGTATCACGATGGTATAACGTGGATGTGGTATTTGAAGAACCTGTAACGGAAAAATTTTATGCGCAGGTTTCGAGGAATACAAATGTATCGAAGTTGCTGAAAATGCTTGAGGCCACCAGGGCAGTGCATTTTAGTATCAACGGTAAAACGATTACGGTGAGGCCATAATGGATTGCGTATTCTGATTGTAAATAAAATGGTTTTTGTCAGCGAAAGAAAGAGCCAGTTCTCCTGGACCGGGAACTGGCTCAAATCTAAGCTGAATCAATACATAGAACAATTTTGGACTTGAATTACTATTTCATCAACTCAAACCTACCTGCCGGAGCGACAGGCTAAACAAAGTTATGCTAAATGCTTTTTATGCACCGCCATTTTTTAGAAGGCGGGTGACCCTCAAAATGCTGATGATTATGAACTTCACAGTTATTCTTCTGCTGGCTTTTGGCCTCCAGGTAAGCGCGAAAACCTACTCGCAGAACGTTACGCTTCATCTTGAAAATGCCCGTTTAAATACGGTGTTCCAGGAAGTGAAAAGACAAACCGGTTATACGTTCATCTATACGGGTACCATGTTAAAACAAGCAAAGAAAATAACCGTTCAGCTAAAAAATTCTCCGCTACACGAGGCTTTAAAGCTGTGCTTTGCTGATCAGCCCTTTGGCTACACGATTATTGATAAAACGGTAGTGCTGCAGCCGAAAGAAACTGCGGAGGAAAACAGCAATAAGATGACAGCGTTGCCGCCACCGGTGGAGATACATGGAAGAGTGGTGGACAAGGAAGGCAACCCGCTGTCGCGCGTATCGGTCTTAGTTGCGGGAACTAAAAATGGAACAATTACAGACAATGATGGAAAGTTTACACTTTCTGTACCGTCTGACGCAAATATTGTGTTAGAAATTTCAAGCGTAGGGTATCAAACTAAAACCTTACAAGTTGGAAAACAGACTGAAATTAATGTAGTATTGGAAGAGGCGATTACCGGACTAAATGATGTAGTGGTGGTGGGATATGGCACTCAGAAAAAAGTGAATCTTACAGGCGCTGTATCCGCTATCAAAGGTTCGGATATTGTCACCACCAAGAATGAAAATGTTCAAAATATGCTTACGGGAAAAATTCCCGGAGTGCGTGTAACCCAAAAAACGGCTGAACCTGGTTCATTCAATAATAATTTTGATATACGTGCGATGGGTTCTCCTTTGATTGTTATTGATGGTATTCCCGCAACTACTGCCGATTTCCAAAGGCTAGACGCCAATGATATTGATAATATCTCTGTTTTGAAAGACGCAACGGCGGCCATTTATGGCGTACGTGCAGCGAACGGAGTGGTGCTCGTTACTACCAAAAAAGGTTCAAAAAATAAACTTGAATTGAATTATTCGGGTTCCTTCACCTGGCAGATACCTTCGGGTTTGCCAAAAACTGTGGATGCAATTCAATATATGACGCTTCGCAACGAGCAGGCAATGCATAATGTGAATGGCGGCTCCCCTATCTTCACTGATGAGCAATTTGATGATTACAGAAACGGCGTAAAACAAAGTACAGACTGGTACCCGTTGGTGTTTAGCAATTACGCTCCCCAAACGATGCACAATTTAAGTGCAACTGGTGGTAACGATAAAAGTACTTACTACGTGGGCCTGGGATATGAATACCAGGAAGGCTTTTTTAAGTCAGGCAACCTGAATTATTCAAAATATAATGTTCGCTCAAATATCACTACCAAGATTTCTGACCGCCTCACCTTTGATTTGAATTTGAATTTGATGCAGGATGAGCAGGATCGGCCTTATGTCGATTCCTGGTGGATTATCCGTAGCTACTGGAGACAAGGACCGCAGATTCCTGCTTATGCCAATGATGATCCGACAAAACCTTTCCAGGGATTAATTGAAGGCGACAATCCAATCTCTTTCATGAATAAGAGCATGTCAGGATATAAAAATTATAGCAACAAATGGATTCAATCTTCTGCAAGCCTGCAATACGATCTGCCTGGCGTGAAAGGACTATATTTGAAAGGATTATTCAGTTACAACTACAATATTTCCGGCTCTAATCTTTTTCAAAAAGAATACAACCAATACACTTATGATGCAGCCTCAGATAGCTATACTAAATATACCCGGCAATCACCAAACAGGATAAGAAGAGAAGATTATTCTAAAACACAAACTTTATCCCAGCTTTCACTAAACTATAGTGGAACGTTTAATAAACATCATGTAAATGGGATTTTGCTTGGAGAAGCACAAAAGAGGACAGGCGATAACTTTTTCGCGCAAAGAGACCTTGTTCTTCAGTTGCCTTATCTTTTTGCAGGCACGGCAAGCGGACAATTGGCTTCAATGAATTCAAATGCAGACGCACTCTATGAAAACTCAAACCTTGCCCTGGTAGGCAGAGCCAACTATGACTTCAACAACAAATATCTTGCTGAGTTTCTTTTCCGGTATGATGGTTCATCCAAATTTGCAAAAAGCGCTCAATGGGGTTTTTTCCCTGCCGCTTCGGTGGGTTGGCGTGTATCCAAGGAAAAATTCTTTATGAATGCAAGTGCGTTGTCATTTATTAACCAATTAAAAATCCGGGCTTCTTATGGCAAAACAGGGGACGATAATGCATCCAGCTATCAATTCATTTCCGGCTATAATTATCCTACGTCATCTGACCGGAGAAACTTTACAGGCGGTTATGTATTTGATGGAAACTTCAATGCCAGCGCCGACAACAAGGGTATCCCCAATCCTAATATAACCTGGTTTACCTCTAAAACATTTGATTTAGGAGTAGATGTTGAAGCGTGGGATGGACTATTTGGAATTACTATTGACTACTTCAGCAGGCACCGGGATGGGCTTTTAGCAACAAGAACCGGTGGTATCCCAACGGTGGTAGGCGCAGGATTGCCGCAGGAAAATTTGAATAGCGACCGCACTTACGGTTTTGATATGGAAATGACTCACAGAAATCACATCGGAAGCTTTAATTATAATGTGAAAGGTATTTTTTCTTTAGCCAGGGTGGAACGCCTTTATGTAGAGCACGGGGCGATTGGCAGCTCCTGGAGCAATTGGCTGAACAATCAAACCAATCGCCTTCAAGGCGTGCACAGGGGGCTGCAGGGAGCCGGCCAATACCAGTCCTGGGAAGAAATCTGGAATTCGCCTACATATATAGGACGCGGAACTGTTCCGGGTGATTATAAATACGAAGATTGGAACGGTGATGGAGAAATCAACGGCAATGATGCCCATCCAATTCGTTTTGATCAATATCCCTGGGTCAACTTTAGTTTCATATTTGATGCCTCTTACAAAGGATTTGATGTAAACTTTTTGCTGCAAGGTTCTGCAATGAGTTCCTTGATTTATGGAGAACAATTACGCGAGCCATTGTGGGGTAATGGCAATTCAGGAGCCATGGAACAATTTATGGATCGCTGGCATCCTGTTGATCCCAAAGCTGATCCGTACGACCCCGCAACCAAATGGGTACCCGGCCACTTTGCCTATACCGGAACCTTACCGGATGTTAATTCAACCTTTAACGATGCAAATGGCGCCTATTTGCGCCTGAAGAGTATTGAACTGGGATATACACTTCCTTCGAGAATCATACAAAAAACGGGATTAAAGAATTTCAGGGTATATGCCAATGCCTACAACCTGCTCACTTTTACTCAGGTGAAATTTGTGGATCCGGAGCATCCGCTTGACACTTACGGTTATTTATATCCTTTAAATAAAACCGTCTCTGTAGGAGTAAACATTAAATTTTAAAACTTAGACAACGATGAGATTAAAATATTTTTTATTCGCAATATTGGTATTCGGTAGCACATTCATTTCCTGCAAAAAGAGCTACTTAGACATACCGCCCATGAATGTAGTTCAGGATAAAGACCTTTTTTCAAATGAGGCGGGAATGACCGTTTATCTTGCACGTATCTACAGCCAAATGCCTTTTGAAGATTTTAAATATTCACCAGCCCGCCAGTTTTTTGATGATTGGCTGGTAACGCCTGGCACTAATGAAGGATCTTCTTTGGGCCGGGATGCAGGCACTGCAATGACGTCAGAAGGTTGGGCACGCAACGGCGCTTATTGGGGAAGGGCATTCAACCTGCTTCGCGATGCTAACTATTTGCTGGAAACCCTGCCGGAATACCAATCCAATTTTAGCAGCGATGTTTATAACGATTACATCGGCGAAGGCTATTTTGCACGTGCGATGGTTTTTTACGCTTTGGCAAAACGTTATGGTGGTGTGCCCCTGGTTACCTCCGTCTTAAAATATCCGCAACATCCCGCCGATAGTTTAGAAGTTCCGCGGTCCACTGAAGAGCAAACATGGAACCAGGTGCTGGTTGATTTTGATTCCGCAATTGCGCGTCTTCCTGAATCAAGCTTAAAAAGAGGCTATGCCAATAAATACGTTGCGCTTGGTTTTAAATCTGAGGCCATGCTTTTCGCAGGCTCTGTTGCAAAATATAATAAGATTACCGGGTTTGGCGACAAAACAGGCGTTCGTGTAATTGGTTTTGATCCCGCTACAGCCGCCGCGGCTTCTAAAAAATATTTCAGAGCGGCCTATGATGCGGCACGTGAGGTTATGAACTCCGGCAAGTATTCTTTGTATAAAAAGAAATGGGCTCCTAATGACAAAGAAGCGCAATATCAAAACATGGTAGATATGTTTTTTGATATCTCAAGCCCTGAAAATATTTACATAAAAGAATACCAGTATCCCGATTTGGCTCATGGCTACGACGCCTATAATATTCCCCGCCAGCTAATGGGAGGAAACGGTTATTCAGCGGGCAATTGTCCTACGCTTGATTTTGTGGAATTATTTGATGGCTTCGCAAAGAATGATGATGGCACCATCAAGGTGCTTGACAACAATGGTAAATACCTACTCTTTGATAAGGTAACGGATATTTTCGCTAATGCGGAACCCCGCCTCAGGGCCTATGTCATTTTTCCCGGGGATGTATTCAAAGGGCAAGTGATGGAAATCCGCAGAGGTATCTTTACGGGCGACGCTTCCAATGGAATCAGCCCATTGCGGGTGGTAAATGGCAGTTCGCCTGATTACTCGATTTCAGGGCCGGCTAACTACAACCAGGTGGATGCGTACACAGCATCAGGCGCATTTGCGGGACATAAATCTCTCTTCCTTTCTCAAAATGCAAATACAAATGAAGTGGTGACATTACCAGATGGAACTCAGATGAATGCGGGTGGAAAGAATGGTCCCTTCACGTCAGATGCCACCAGTGCAATGACTGGATTCACTGTTAGGAAGTGGTTAAATCCCAACATGCCACAATCTTTGGTTTTAGAAGCCCGTTCAGAACAATTTTTCATTTTGATGAGGTATGCAGAAATCCTGCTAAATGCCGCGGAAGCCGCTTCAGAGCTGATGCTTGCCGGTGAGCCTGCTCCCAACGGCGACAATTTCCAGGAAATTGCCTATAATGCCATCAGGGACATCAGGGAGAGAGCCGGTGCTGACCCTTTAAAAAGTGATCTTTCAGGAGAAGCCGGCCTTCAGATAATTCGCAAAGAAAGAAGAAAAGAGCTTGCTTTTGAACATAAAATACTTTGGGATATCAGGCGCTGGAGAACGCAACATTCTAATAATTTAAATGGATCTACACAATCAGATGGCGCCTATTACAGAGGTTTGTATCCTTTCTATTCATCAACAACCGGCAAATACTTTTTTGATGCAGGTTTTGACGAAGGAAGGCGCCGTTTCCGGTTAACAGAACAGGAATACTATTTCTTAATACCTGCCGGCGAAGTATCTAAAAGCCCGGTTATTGATCAGCAGCCCGGCCGTTAATTTTATTTTTTCAAAATTGAATAATGCGCCACGGCACATTTAAACATTTAGATGCTATTATAATACAGTAAACAAACAAAAACATGAAAAAATTATTTTATAAAGTTTTAATATGCTTATCGGCAACCGTTATTTTAAACTCCTGCAAGAAAGATAATTACCCTTTGCCGGGAGAAACATTAAAAGGCCGGGTGGTTGATGCGGCTACCGGCGAACTTGTCCTCACCGACCAGGGAAGCGAGGGTACGCGTGTGCGGCTGCGTGAACTTAGCTGGAAAGGAACTGCTTCTCCCGACAATTTCGATTTCTTCTGCATGAAAGAAGGTAATTTTCAGAATACTAAATTATTTGCAGGCCATTACAATGTAAGAGTTGACGGAGCTTTTATTCCGTTGCTAAGAAAGAACGACCAGGGCGATACATTAGTAGATGAAACCCAATATGTAGATATAAAAGGTGTTACAGAAGTTGAATTTAAAGTTCAGCCTTTTCTGAAAGTAGAATGGGTAGGCACTCCTACTGTAAGTAACGGCAAAATTACGGCTACCATTAAAGTAACAAGAGCCGTTAGCCCTGCTGATTTTAAAGCAAAAATAGAACCTATGGGTAATTACAGCGATGATATGCTAAACGTAACGGACGTGAGGCTGTTTGTGAGCGAAGTGCCGTACGTCGGTTACCGCGAATGGGATAACCGCTATACGACAGAAATAGATTATAGCGGAAATTCATTCGATGCACAGTTAGGCCAGCCAATTACCATCACCACACAAGGAACGATCCCCGCCGGCAGAACAGTGTTTATCCGAGGAGCTGCCAGAATTAATTATGCAACGGAAAATATAAAACGGCATAACTATAATGAGGCAGTAAGAGTAGATATTCCACGGTAAAAGGTTTTATTAGCAATAACTTTATCAGTAAACGCATAAATAATCCGGTTTTTTATTTTTAATTATACTGACGTTTGGGGACGTCAGACGACCTTTTTTTTCTTCTCAACACGACTATTTTTTAATGCTTGTAAAAAGAAATATAGCAATGATCAAAACCATAATTTCAGCAGGTATTTTTTTAAATCTTTCTGTAAACCCGCTTTATGCACAAGCGCCCACCAATGCGGATAAACAGATTCAACATAAAGAGAAAACTGCTTTTCAAACCAGCAGCCCGTGGATTCCGCAAATAGATGTGCGCTCAGATATTGCGATTGTTTACGGAGCTGGTGACCGGCCTGACATGACTTTCGCGCAGCGGGTAAAATCATGGCGTGATCGCGGTTATCAAACTGATTTTATGACCGGCATTGCCTGGGGGAATTACCAGGATTATTTTCTCGGAAAATGGGATGGCAAAAATCATTTGGGCGAAGGCCAGGTGCAGCGAAATGGCGATACAATATGGCACGGAAAGAATGTTCCGTACATAGTGCCCGTGGCTTCTTTCATTAATTATATGAAGACTGCCATTGTAAAAAAGGTAATTGATGAAGGGATTACTTCTATCTTCCTTGAAGAGCCTGAATTTTGGGCAAGGGCAGGCTATAGCTCTGCATTTAAAGATGAATGGCAAAAGTATTATGGCTTTCCCTGGAGGGCACAGCACGAATCGCCGGAAAATACTTACCTGTCCAGCAAGCTAAAGTATGAGCTGTATTACAATGCAATTAAAGAAGTCTCTTCTTATGCAAAAGAATATGGGAAAAGCAAAGGCCTGAACGTCAAAGTATTTATTCCTACTCACTCGCTGGTAAATTATTCCTCATGGAAAATAGTAAGCCCCGAAGCGAGCCTCGCATCCTTACCCGGAATTGATGGATATATTGCACAAGTATGGACCGGCACTTCGAGGGAACCCGTGTATTACAACGGTAAAGAAAAGGAACGTGTGTTTGAGAACGCATTTCTCGAGTATGGCTCAATGGTTTCGATGACAGCGCCGACCAAGAGGAAATTATTTTTTTTAACGGATCCGATTGAAGACTGGCCGCGTGATTGGCAGGATTACAAACAAAATTACCAGGCCACATTTACAGCAGAGCTTTTGTATCCGATGGTGGCAAATTATGAAGTGATGCCGTGGCCTGAAAGAATTTATACCCGTCCTTATAAATTAGCCAACAGCGATAAAAAGGTCTTAATTCCCCGGTACTATTCTACCCAAATGCAGGTAATGATCAATGCATTAAATTATATGCCTGTAAGTACGAACCGGATATCAGGCTCAAAGGGAATAGGCGTGCTTATGGGAAATTCATTAATGTTTCAAAGATTCCCAACTCATGATGGATTTGAAGATCCGCAATTTTCCAATTTTTATGGCCAAACATTGCCCCTGCTGAAATCAGGAGTGCCGGTGGAAACCGTTCACATGGAGAACCTGAATTATGCAGCTACCTTAAAAGATATAAAAGTGCTGCTAGTTAGTTATTCAAACATGAAACCTGTTTCACCAAAAGTTCATGAATACTTGGCCGACTGGGTAAGCAAAGGCGGAGTACTTATCTACTGCGGCAGGGATGATGATCCCTATCAAAGCGTGATGGAATGGTGGAATACCAAAGGCAATGAATATAAATCGCCTTCAGAACATTTGTTTCATCTTTTAAATATAAAAGTCAATGACTCAGGTACACAACAATTCAAAGAAAAAAAAGGAACCGTGTATGTTATCCGAAAAAATCCAAAAGAGTTTGTCATGGAACCAGGCGGCGGCAGCGATTTTGTAAGCACTGTTAAGAAAGCTTATGAAAATGATGCACACGCCGGTAAATTAATTTTTAAAAATTCTTTTTATTTGGAAAGAGGCCCTTACGATATTATTTCTGTAATGGATGAAAGCGTGAGCGATAAACCATTTGTAGTGAACAGACCTGTGATAGACCTCTTTGATCCAGAATTACCGGTGCTTTCAAAGAAAACAGTGGAGCCGGGACGCCAGGCGTTTTTGTATGACCTGATGCGGATCAAAAATAAAAAACAACCGCAGGTATTGGCATCCGCTTCCAGGATTTATGACGAAAAAGTAAAGTCAAATGAGTATTCATTCGTTTCTAAAAGCCCATCGAATACTACCAATAGCATCCGCATTTTATTGCCAAATGAACCCCGTAAAATTTCTTTGAGTGATGCAAAAGGGCAAGAGGTGAAGGCGATAAAAACATCGTGGGATGCTTTATCACATACTACCTATCTTAGTTTTGAAAACGATCCCGATGGTACGATCGTTAAAGTAGAATGGTAGGGAAATAAAAAAAGATATTATTTCTTGCTTTACTGATGGTTCAGCTTTTCCAGCTCAGCTACTACGGTGCTTATGGGCAAGCCCATCACGTTGTAAAAATCGCCTTTAATAGATTTTATTCCAACGGCACCAATCCATTCCTGTATGGCATAGGCTCCTGCTTTGTCGTAAGGTTTGTAAGTGTCAACGTAATATTCGATTTTATCTTTTGTCAACGGAAAAAATTCAACTTCAGTTTTTACTTCAAATACATTTTTATGTGAACCAGATAAAATGCAAACCCCGGTGATTACCTGATGAACCTTACCCGATAGTTTTGAAAGGATGTGAATCGCATCGTGGCGGTCAACCGGCTTGCCTAAAAATTCATGATTCAAAACAACTACTGTATCTGCTGCAATTATCGTGTAAGCATCACCGTTAGTTAATTGCTTTTGAACCGAAAGCGCTTTTTTTTCAGCGATGTATTGTGCTACGAGTAAAGCGTCCATATCAGAGGGGAAACTTTCATCAATATTAGAAACTACCATTTTAAAAGGAATTCCGGCAAGTTCTAAAAGTTGTTTTCTACGCGGGGAGCCTGACGCTAAAATAATTTTTTCCATCAATCAATTAAAAAAATTTAAAAAATATCATCGAAAAAATGCCGAAAAGCATAATGAGTTTTATGACAGAGCTCAGCCTGTGAAAATCCGAAGGGCTATTAGCTTTGTATAGTTTTTTTAATACCCAGAGGCTGGGAATGGTTACCAGCAAAAAAGTATATAATGCAGATAGCCACCACCCCAATTGAATTACATACAATTGTATGGCCACCAACGTTCCAACAAGAACAACAATCCAAACACCGGCAAATACTTTACTCACGGGCAGGCCCCAAACTATGGGCATCGTTTTACAGCCATAGCGCAAATCACCTTCAATATCTTCCATATCTTTAATCACTTCTCTTATCAATGAAATAATAAAAGCAAAGCCCGCATAAATAAAAGAAACTTTTAAAAGCCGCTGCCACACCACATCATGAGGAGAAATGCGGAAGCGGTATTCTGCAAGAGTAAGAACCAAAATAGTCCACGCCGTCAGCAACGAAATGATAATATTTCCTATAAGAATTTTATTTTTGAAAGTGGTTGAATAAAAAACCAAAAGCATAACGGCCACAAAATTGAAAAACGGAATGAAAGGATTTCGAAGCTTATACCCGATATACGTGCTCCATAGCAAGCCAATTATCGAAAGAACCGCATGAAGCAAAATGGCAGATCGCCGCTTAATGAACTTGCCGATAATTACTTTTGGCAACTTATTTACCTGGTCGATATTCTCATCAAAGTAGTCATTGATAATGTATCCCGCAGCCGCTATACAAACAGAAGCAAAAACTAGCAGATAAAATAATAGTTCAGAAAGCTTAACAGCTTCATAGCCCGGATGAGCCTGTAAATAAACAAAAGGCAAAATAAAATACCTGAACATTACCTGGGTAAGGATAATAAAAGCAAGATTGGGCCACCTTATCAGTCGGAAAAATGCGCCAATCGTTTTCATGGTAAAACTTAAAAGGTAAAATAAATTAGGTGGAAGGAATATTATTTTCAAGCGGCCAGTGGCCATTCAACTTCAGCACTTTTTCAATTACGTCTCTCGCGCAGCCATTGCCTCCCTTGCAATTTGAAACATACGAAGCTACGTCCCTGATTTCTAATGCGGCATCTGCCGGGCAAGCTGAAATACCAGCCATCTTCATACAAAGATAATCGGGGATATCATCTCCCATAAAAAGAACTTCATCAGCTTCAAGATTATTTTCTTTCAAATATTCTTTTAGAAAATCAGCCTTGCTGGTCACATTCATGAACACCTCTTTAATACCGAGGCGCTTTAATCTTTCGTTTACAGGCCCGGAATTACTTCCCGAAATCACCACTACCCTATATCCGCTTTTTACAGCCAATTGAAGTGCGTACCCATCTCGAACATTCATGCTTCTTAGCCAGTTATTATCCTTATCAATCAGAATATTTCCATCGGTCAACACTCCGTCCATATCAAAAATAAAAGTGGTGATTAGTTTAAATCGTTTAAGAATTTGCATTTCAAACAAAATAATGGATTAGGAAATAAAATTTGAGCAGTTATCTATTTCCGGATTATTTTTCCAAATATAGATATAGGTACGGCAAAAATAAGTTAATGAGATTTTAATGTGGCCATTATGCATTCAAAATATTTATCTTTTGCCATGATGCTTAATGATACTTTCTGTAAGCTTGAGATAAATGTATTTCAGGTTTGGGGCAGAAGTCAAAGCCTGCAAGTGCCGGTTTAGAGTAAAAATATCATCTCTCATTGCCGGGCCGGTTTGTGTAAGAAATGGCGAGTTGTGCTGCACTCTCTTAGCCGTTTCTTCAATTAAGGGATACAAAAAAGAGAAATCGATATTCTCATTTTTGCAAAAAAGTTCGGCGAGTGCATAAAGATGATTGGTGAAATTATTTACAAAAATTGCGGCTACATGATAATTCAATCTTTCCAGATCATTGGCCTCTGTTACCTTATCAGAAAGCGTTGCCGCAAATTTTGAAATGATGCTTAAAGTGTCTTTACTGTTGCCATCTACCAAAAAAGGAATTTGGGGAATGTCATCGGTAAATTTTGTTAGCGATTGTAAAGGATACATCACTCCATAAGTGGACGTTAACTCCTTAAGCACATTCATCGGCGTTGCTCCGGCAGTATGAACTACCAATTTTCCCCTAAGACCCGGGACGTTTTCAGATTGCTCCAAAGCCGCATCGTTTAGTGCAAAAATATAAATATCTGCGGCTGCAAACTGCGGAGCATGAAGCGGAACTGTGGGGGCATTGTATGCAGAAGCGAGGGCTTTCGCATTTTCTTCATGGCGGCTTACTACCTGTACTACCTGGTGGCCGTTTTTAGTAATAAGTTTCAGCAACACGGTAGCAGTGTTTCCCGAACCCAGCATCACAACCCGCATTGGCGAAATTTTTTTTGTAAACGATCTTTATCCAAATTCATGTAATTAAATAATAATTATATTACAAATAAAAATATAATAAATAATAAACTTCAAAGTCCTGGTTTTATTCCCTGCAAAAAATCAAAAGGAGATAAAGCGGTTAGTCTATGGACGTCACGAAGTTAATGAACCGTTTTCATATGCCAATTAAAGCTTAAAAATTTGATTTTTAATTTTTACGCTAATATTGCAACGATCTGTACAATTACAATTCATTATATTATATAATTGTAAACAGATATTTGGAAAGGAAAATTCTGAAGATTATGGCAAAAAATTTATTGATAGTTGAGTCACCGGCGAAAGCGAAAACAATTGAAAAAATATTAGGAAAAGATTTCGAGGTAAAGAGTTGTTATGGCCACATCCGCGATCTTGAAAAAGACGATATGGGAATAGACGTCCACAACAATTTTAAACCGCGATATAAAGTACCTGCCGATAAAGCGAAGGTGGTAAAAGAACTGAAGGATTATGCAAAAAAAGCAGATACCGTATGGCTGGCGTCGGATGAGGATCGGGAAGGGGAAAGCATCAGCTGGCATTTAGCCGAAGTATTAGGCCTAGATGTCAATAGCACGAAGCGAATTGTATTCCACGAAATCACTAAGCCTGCCATCAATTCAGCCGTCGAAAATCCGCGGTTGATAGATATGAATCTCGTAAACAGCCAGCAGGCAAGGCGGGTTTTGGACAGGCTTGTAGGTTTTGAGCTTTCGCCCGTTTTATGGAGAAAAATAGGCATGAAAGGTGGCCTCAGCGCAGGAAGGGTTCAAAGCGTGGCGGTAAAATTAATAGCAGAACGGGAAAGAGAAATCAACCAGTTTACGGTAACCAGCAGCTTCAAAATTGAAGCAAAACTGGCTGCCACAGATAACAACGGTAAAACTATTTTTTTTAAAGCGGAAGATGGCGGCGCAAGAACCATTGAAGATGCAGAAAGCTTTTTGAACCGTTGCAAAAATGCCCAATACACTGTAAAAGATATTATAGTAAAGCCTGCCAAACGCACGTCAGCAGCACCTTTCACTACCTCAACCCTCCAGCAGGAGGCCAGCAGAAAGTTAGGATATAGCGTAAGCAAAACGATGCTGATAGCGCAAAGGTTATATGAAAGCGGGAAAATCACTTACATGAGAACCGACAGCGTCAACCTGAGCACTACCGCGAAAGATCAAATCAAAAACCAGATACTGAAAAATTATGGAGAAAAGTATCTGCAGGTGCGCAATTACAAAACGAAAAATCAAAGCGCTCAGGAAGCACACGAAGCCATCCGGCCCACAGATATGAGCGAGATGAGAATTAATGATCCTGAATTGAGCCGTCTGTATGAATTAATCTGGAAACGAACCATAGCCTGCCAAATGAGTGATGCTCTTTTGGAAAAGACAACCGCAAAAATCAAAATCAGTACTACAGAAGATGAACTGACGGCCACAGGAGAAGTGCTGAAATTTGATGGCTTTTTGAAAGTGTATCATGAAGACAGCGATGATGACGAAACCGAAAATTCAATCTATGGTAGTGAAAGCAGGCTGCCTCCATTGCAAATAAATCAGCAATTGCAGTTTGAAGAAATGACTGCGACAGAAAAATTCACCAGGCATGCTCCAAGATATACGGAGGCATCACTGGTGAAGAAGCTGGAGGAACTGGGCATTGGCCGCCCGAGCACCTACGCTCCCACTATCAGCACTATCATCAAAAGAAGCTATGTCGAGAAAAGGGATAAAGAAGGAACAAAGCGTGAATTAAGAATTGTAAAGCTTTCAAAAGAAAATGTGATAGAAAAAATCAAAACATCAGAAATAACAGGCGCGGAAAAAGGTAAACTTTTTCCTACTGATCTTGGTTTGGTGGTTACAGATTTTTTAGACCGGTATTTTGAAAACGTGATGAATTATTCATTTACTGCAAATATTGAAGAAGAATTCGACAAAATAGCCGAGGGTGAATTACAGTGGAATAAAATGGTAGGCGAATTTTACAAGCCTTTCCATGAGTCGGTGGAGCATACACTCGAAAACGCGGAACGGGCTAAAGGTGAGAGAGAATTAGGCACTGACCCTGTGACCGGAAAACCGGTGATAGCCAGGATGGGAAGATACGGCCCGATGGTGCAGATAGGCAATGCAGAAGACGAAGAAAAACCAAGATTTGCGAGGCTGAAGGCTACTCAAAGCATAGAAACGATTTCATTGGATGAGGCACTGGAATTATTTAAGCTGCCGCTTAACCTGGGTGAATATGAAGAAAAAGAAGTATCGGTAAATGTAGGAAGGTTCGGGCCTTATGTAAAATGGGGTGAACAGTTTATTTCCATTCCGAAAGGCGAAGAGCCTACGGAGATAGACTTGCAACGCGCCATCGAGATCATTAAAATCCGACAGATTGAAGAGGCTCCTATTGGCTATTACCAGGATAAGCCGATCACCAAAGGAAAAGGCAGATTTGGCCCGTTTATAAAATGGAATGACATGTTCATCAACGTTCCGCGCGCCTATAATTTTGATTCACTTTCCCAGGATGATTGCAATGAGCTGATTGAAAAGAAAATTCAGAAAGAGGCCAATCGTTTCATTCAGCAATGGCCGGAAGAAAAAATCGCACTTGAAAACGGCCGCTGGGGCCCATTTATACGATTCGGGAAAAAGATGATGAAGATAACTGCCAAGCCGCAAGGTGGAAAATACACCCCGGAAGAAGTAGCATCGCTTTCGCTGGATGAAGTGAAGAAAATGATTCTTCAGCAAGACCCGAAAGCCTTTGATAAAAAGGCCGCAAAGAAGAAAGCTGCACCCAAAAAGGCAGCGCCAAAAAAAGCAGCGAAAAAGAAAAAATAATTTTTAAACAGCGCTCGTCTTTTGTATGGTAAAATAAAAAAAGCAATTATTTTTCCATTTACTATTTACTTTAGGAAATTCAGATTAACAAATTAGCAACGGAATCGGCATTTCATAAGTTTGGGGTACCATAGCGTTTCTTTATTTTTGCTGATAATCTGATCTGGTCTGAAAAAAGTTGCAAAAATATTTCTAAAAACCCTCTTGAGCCTGCTGGTGCTCATTCTTGTTCTTTGGATTTTAGTCCAGACTACATTTTTCCAGACATTTATTATCCATCGTGTTGCACAAAGGCTTTCAAAAAATTTACAGACTACTGTTTCTATAAAAAAAATCAATCTTGAACTTTTCGACAAGATGGATATGCAGGATCTGCTGATTCTTGATCACCAAAAAGATACACTGGTATTTGCAGGCAACGCAAAAGTGAATATTACTGACTGGTTCTTTTTCAAAAAAAATATTACGCTTCAATATATCGGACTCAGCGATGCGTTGATTAATTTATATCGCTCGGATTCCGTCTGGAATTACCAGTTTATGGTAGATTATTTTTCAGGATCGGGAAACAAAAAAAAAGATACAACCTCTTCCTCCATAGACCTCGACCTTAAAGTGGTGAATTTAAAAAATGTACGCATCTGGCAAAAAGACGGCTGGCGCGGCGAAAATATTCTTGTTTCTGCGGGCAGACTAAGGGTCAGGGCAGATAAATTTGATCTGAAACAAAAAAAGATTTTAATTAATGAAGTGCAGTTGGATAAACCTTCATTCACCTTATATGATTATACGGGCAACCGACCGCCACGAACAGGCTCTTCTCCTTCAACTGACGTTACAGACATACAGGGTTTTCGCTGGAATCCTGATCAATGGCAATTGTCGGCAAAACAATTGAATATATCAGGCGGCCTTGTGGCTGTGGAAAGAGAAGGCGGGTCTGCGCCGGTTTACGATGTATTTGATGAAAGGCACATCATCATATCTTCCATAAATGGAAATTTTAAAAACATCAAATTGATTAACGATACTTTGCAATCGGCTTTTTCACTTTCAGCAAAAGATCGCGGCGGTTTTGTGATAAAAAATATATCTGCTCAATTCAAATTTACTCCCGAATTGATGGAGTTTAAAGACCTCGACATCTTAACCGGCAAAAGCCATCTCCGGAATTATTATGCCATGCACTATCGCAATTTTAATGACGATATGCAGGATTTTATTCACAGCGTCACCTTGGAGGGACACTTCAAAAACAGTAAAGTAAGCAGCGACGACCTGGCCTATTTCGCGCCGGAAACGCGATCATGGAAAACAGAATTTATTTTATCAGGCAGGGCTTCCGGAAAAATTGATAACCTGACGGCGCACGATATGGATATTAAAGCGGGCAACGAAAACACGCTTAAAGGAGATATGAGCCTTAGGGGATTGCCTGATTTGGATAAAACATTTATCGACCTTCGCTCAAGGGAATTCAGAAGTAGCTATACGGAACTTGCCAAACTTATTCCTTCATTAAAAAACGTTACCAGTCCCAAGCTGGAAGGGTTTGGAAAAATTAGTTTTAGTGGAAGCTTTACGGGATATTTAAATGATTTTGTAACGTACGGAACTTTGCAAACAGATATCGGAACATTACGAACCGATTTGCATCTTACGCTTCCTGGTAAAGGACGACCCGTATATAATGGAAAGGTTTCCACGAATAATTTCCAGTTAGGAAAATTTATTGAGAACAGTAGTATTGGAAACATCGTTTTTGACGGAAAGGTAAAAGGGTTGGGATTCGACCCGGATAATGTGGACATCGCCGTGGATGGCAGCATAAGTAAAGTTGAATATAACCGCTATGAGTATTCGAATATTATTGTGCATGGAGAATTTCACAACAAATTGTTCAGTGGCAATGCAAGCATTAATGATCCGCACATTATTATTGATACGCTTGTTGGTTCAATTAATTTCAGCAAGGCAAATCCACAGTTTGATCTGGAAGCCAATGTAAAGCGATTACATCTCAAAAATTTAAAATTCACCAATGATAGCATTTCGCTCACAGGTAAATTCAATTTAAACTTTACGGGCAATTCAATTGATAATTTTTTAGGTTCTGCCAAATTGTACAGCGCGGTTCTTTCTGATGAAGGCAAGCAGCTCTCATTTGATTCTTTGTATATCAGTTCAACCTTTGTGAACGATAAAAAATTTTTGACGCTTGAGACGAACGAGCTGGAAGCCGGTATCAACGGAGATTTTAAATTAATGGAAATACCTGACGCCTTCCAGCTATTTCTTAATAAATATTATCCTGCATACATTAATAAGCCAAAAAAAGTTTTGGAAAACCAGGAGTTTAATTTTTATCTAAAAACGAGAAACGTTAGCGATTACCTCAATTTATTTGATAAAAGGATGACGGGCCTGAACAATTCTGTATTGCAGGGGAATATTAATATTGGCAACAACACGTTAAACCTGCAGGCCGATATCCCGCAATTCAATTATAGCAATATCCGGTTTAATGTAATTGATTTTACCGCCACCGGCACACGCGATACACTTGCGCTACAGGGGAATGTAGATGATGTGGTGATTAACGATAGCCTTCATTCGCCAGACACCAGGTTCAGCGTAGTGTCCGCCAATGATATTTCGGATATATCTGTCAATGCTACGGGCAACAAGACATTTAATAATGCCGATCTTTCTGCCCAGATTCAAACTAACAAGCATGGCTTTAAATTAATTTTTAACCCGTCAACCTTCACTATAAACCAAAAGCAATGGGAAATAGCGAAAGAAGGGGTACTTGAATTGAACGACAGTTTGCTTACAGCTAATAATGTTCGCTTTTCACAAAACGGACAGGAAATATATATTTCAACACAGCCTTCTGAAAATGGAGGTGGCAATGACATTTTGTTGGCTGTACAAAATCTGATAGTCTCCGACTTTGCACCCATCTTCTTAAAATATCCCCAGATTGGTGGATTGCTTAACGGAAACCTGCGTGTGCGGGATCCTTTTGGCAATATGGGCATTGAATTTGACACAAAAATTGATGAATTCAAATTTGAAACAGATTCAATTGGAATTTTACTCGCTAATGGTGAATACCATGCCCACCCCGGCGAGTTGGAAATAAATTTTATTTCAAATAATAATCTGTACAACTTCAGAGGAAATTTTGGATACAATCTTAATGATACCAGCATCAATCAATTGAGTGGCGCAGTTGTATTTAACAATTCAGGCATCCATGTGCTTGAAACATATCTCAATTCCGTATTCAGCAGTCTGCAGGGCAGAGCAACAGGCAAGCTGGCTATTTCCGGAAAAGCATCGGCCCCAAAATTGACCGGCAGTTTAGTGCTGGATAGTACGGCGTTGACTATCGACTACACCAAATGCCATTACCGGCTGGCAGATAGTTCGGTGATTACTTTTAAACCTGATGAAATTGATTTCGGTTCCATTAAAGTGCTTGATACGCTTAATAATACCGGCACTTTAACGGGCAAGATTTATCATACTTTTTTTGATAATTTTTTCTTTAATGAGCTTCACTTTAAAACTGATGCGGGTAGAAACGGGCCTGCAAAATTCAACCTGCTGAATACTACATCCAGCGACAACACTGAATTCTACGGGCATGTAGTAGGCCGTGCAGAATTATCGCTCAATGGATTTTTAACCGACATGCAAATGGATATTTCCGGCGAGCCAACCGACAGCAGCCATATCTATTTACCCACTGGTGAAACTGCAGAATCGGGATCGATGGACTATCTTACTTTCATAAAATTTGGCCGTGAAATGAAAGCTGACCTTGTGTCGCGACACAATACAAATATCAAAGTGAACATGGAACTTACGGCAAATCCTTTAGCTAAAATTGATGTGATACTTGATGAGACAACCGGTGATGTGATAAAAGCGCAGGGAAGCGGAAAGCTGAATATTACTGCCGGCACTACAGATCCGCTCACCATCAGAGGAAGATACAATATAGAGCAAGGAGAATATACTTTTAATTTTCAGACATTTTTGAAAACCCCTTTCAATCTGCAACAGGGATACATCGAATGGCAAGGCGATCCATATCTTGCCACGCTTAATATTGACGCCATTTACCGGGCGCAAAATGTGAGCATGAATAATATTCCCACTACCACCGGCTATCGGAATATAAACGGCGATGTGGATATTATTTTTAAGCTGAGAGGAACGCTGAAAGATCCACGCCCGGAATTTGAATTCCAGTTTCCTTTTGATAATCCGTTGAAATCCGATCCCATAGCAACAGAATATTTAAAGACAAGGTTCCAGGAAGATAAAACAGCCCTGATGAACCAGGTGGCTTCACTTCTTTTGTTCAACCAGTTTATGAGCAGCGACCAGCCTTTAATAACCGGAAACAATACTGGAAATTTTGTTACAAGAAGCGTAGGTCAGTTATTATCTGCAACACTTTCTACATCGCTGAATTCATGGCTGCAAAAAGTGTTGAATACAAAATCGGTAAATCTGATTACCAATATCAACACAGGAGATTTAAATTTTCAGAAAGGGGCATCCCAAAAAGAATTGACCAATGTGGGAAATTTTGGCGTTAGAACTGCATTTTTAAATAATAAACTACTCGTGACCGTTGCCGGAAACGTAGATTACAGGCTGGGTCAGGCTGTTACTACTTCGAATTCAAATTTCTTATTTACGCCAGACGTTTCTTTTGAATACCTCATTACGCCAAATGGCCAATTGCGTGTAATTGGCTTCAACAGAAGCGATGCGGATATCGGTGATATTGCAGGCGTTACACGAAGGAACCGCACAGGTATTCAGCTTTCTTACCGCAGAGATTTTGACACATTTCCAGAATTTTTCATCAATGAAAATAAGCGGCGAAGAGAAAAGAGGGACACCAGGCGTTAGGCTTTTAGCATTCAGCTTTCCGCATTCACTAAAAATTTTCTCATAAGATTTAATGCCATCACAGAAGTTACTTCGATGTTTTTTTCACGTGCAAAGCGCTGCTTAAATTTTTGCACCACTTGATTCTCTTTATTTCCAACTGCAACGTAAACGGTTCCAACGGGTTTGTCCTCTGAGCCGCCCCCCGGGCCCATTATACCGGTAACCGCAATTCCAAAATCAGTTTTCATTTTTTTCAAAATACCGGAAAGCATTTCACGGGCCGTTTCTTCGCTTACTGCTCCATAGGCATCAAGCGTTTCCTTTTTGACTCCAAGCAACTCTTGTTTGATTTCGTTTGAATAGCTTACCACGCTTCCCTTGAAATACCCAGAAGAACCGGCAACAGAGGTTATAAGACTTGCGATCGCGCCACCAGTACAGCTTTCAGCGGTAGAAATTGTTTTTTTATTTTCCAGTAAAAGCTTTCCTACTACCTGCTGCATGGTTAAGTCTTCATCTGCTACCATAAACTCTTTCACCAAATCTTTCAATACAGTAAACTGACTTTTAATCGCATTTTCTGTTTTGCTTTTATCAAACCCTGAAGTGGACAAACGCAATCGCACCATACCATAATTTGGTAAATAGGCAAGCCTGATTTCTTTTGGCAATTTATCTTCGAAATCTTTTATTTTTTCAGCAAGAGCAGATTCACCAATGCCACTGGTTAGAATCGTTTTATGAAAAATAGCAGGCAAATGAAATTTTTGCTGCAATAAAGGAATCACGTCTTCCATAATTCCCTGCATTTCATAAGGCACTCCCGGCATACTTATAAATATGGAATCATCTTTTTTGAATAACATACCTGGCGCAGATCCTCTCTGATTCTGAATCACCTCGCAGACATCAGGCACCTCGGCTTGCTTTAGATTTACTTCACTCACAGGCTTGTTATATACTTTTTCAAAAAGCCGGTTTACATTTTCCAGCGAAGCCTGGTTCACTATCATCTTTCCCTGGAAATATTCACACAAAACTTTTTTTGTGATGTCATCATTCGTTGGGCCAAGGCCGCCGGTGATTAAAATTATTTGTGAATTTTTGCTTTCAAAATCCAATGCATTTTTGATTTCAAGAGCATCATCCCCCACAGAAATTCTGTTCTTTAATGCAATCCCTATATTGTTTAATTGCTGTGCAATCCATGCGCTGTTGGTATCTGATACTTGTCCTATCAGCAGTTCATCGCCTATAGTAATTATTGAAGCATACATATTTATCATGAGCGCAAAATTATATCAGAAAGCATTACTCCTTACATTCATGACGAAGTAAATTCCGATAAAGAAAATGACAGGAACATCGCGAAATTGTAATTTGCAGTTCAATTTTAATCGCTGTAATAAAAAAATGACGCCGGCAACTGACATAAATGAAACTGATGGATTATATTCAAAAGCTAACGCCGTACGACGCATGAACGAATTAGGCGCTCTTGAAAAACCTTTTTTGTTTATCATCGATTTTGAAATGCTGCGCCCAATTGTAAAGGAATTGCCTTTAAAGGAAAAAAATATTCTTTTTGATATTAATGGTTTTACAAATGCGGATAGCCTGGCTCGAAATGAAGAGGATAAAGAAATTGCTTTTTCTAAAACACCAGTTAGCTTTCAGATTTATGAAAAGGCGTTTAATGAGGTAATGCAAAATTTAAAACAGGGAAATTCTTATCTCGTAAACCTTACACAACCTTCTGAGATAAAAATAAATCTTACATGTGGGGAAATTTTTGATGCCTGCGAAGCAAAATATAAATTGAATTTCATGGATAGGTTCGTTGTATTTTCTCCGGAATCTTTCGTGATAATTCGGAATCAGAAAATTTATAGTTATCCAATGAAAGGCACTATTGATGCGGGTATTGCAAATGCAAAAGAGATTATTCTTCAAGATGAAAAAGAAAAAGCAGAGCATACGACAATCGTTGATTTAATAAGAAACGACATGAGTCATTTTGCAAAAAATGTGCACGTGAAAAGGCTGCGATATCTTGATTATGTGAACACCAATCAAAAAAACTTGTTGCAGGTAAGTTCAGAAATTGTAGGTGATCTTCCGGGAAGTTATAGAAATTGCATTGGCGATATTATTTTTTCAATGCTGCCCGCAGGTTCTGTTTCAGGAGCACCAAAAGAGAAAACCATAGAAATTATAAAAAAAGCTGAGAATTATTCCCGCGGTTATTATACAGGTGTATTCGGTTATTTTGATGGCAAAAATCTTGACAGCGGTGTTATGATTCGTTTTATGGAAAAAGATGGTGGTAAGTGGATGTATAAAAGCGGTGGTGGCATTACTTCGATGAGCAATGCCCAATCGGAATATGAAGAATTAATCAACAAAATTTATGTGCCGGTTAATAGAAAGCATTAAAGTAATTGACAGGAAATTTGAAAATATTTCTTTTCACAATCAGCGCTGCAATGAAGCCCGCGACGCACTTTGGAATTGTAAAAATAAAATTGATATTTCGCGTGAAGTGGTGCTGCCAGACGATTTGAGCGATGGCTTGTACAAATGTCGCATTTTGTATTCTTCACAAATAGAGAAAATAGAATTCATTCCATACCAGTTACCCAACATTCATTCCCTACAGGTAATCCATGATGGTACAATCGAATATCCATACAAGTTTGAAGACCGTAGCCGGATTAATGAATTGTTTGAAAAGCGTAAAAGATGTGATGATATTTTGATAATAAAAAACGGTTGCCTTACCGATACTTCATTTTGTAATATCGTTTTATACGACGGCAAAAATTTTTTTACGCCCGATACTCCATTATTAAATGGCACCAAGCGCCGCCAGCTTATATTTCAGCGAAAAATTTTTGAAAAAAAAATTACACAGAACGATCTGGAGGCATTTCAAAAGATTTTTTTAGTGAATGCCATGATTGACTTGGAAGATAATATTTGCGTTGACATTGAAAATGTGAACAAATAATTCTACGCTATAGCCCCCACTGCTCTTTCGCAAACCTGATGTATTGCTGCCAATCAAACAAAGTAACATCATGCTTCCCGGTTCGGATGTGATAATTAATACGATGCCCAACGGGGTGATCTAACGAAGGCATTTCATCTGTTCCCACACCTTCCTGGCCAAATAACGAATATACTTCACCGGCATGCCAGGCGCTTAAAAATTCACCTTTCGGATCGCTCCACAAATCGCCGGCTGCGCTTGCCACATACAAGGGACGTGGCGCAATTAATGCAAGTAGCTCGTGCTGGTCCACAGGCAAACCAAAAACATTGTGATTATAGCTTTTGTAAGCATCGACGAACCAATGAGGAAAATTTTTATTGATTAAATACACTGTTTCACCGAACCACCTTCTTGCCAACGCCGCTCCACCTTCGCCTGACTCATTCGAAATCACAAGGCTAAAACGCGGGTCAGAAGCACCTGCCCACAAAGCAGTTTTGCCCAAGCGGCTGTGGCCCATCACGGCCACTTTATTTTGGTCTATATCTTTGTCTGTTTCAAGGTAATCCATTATTCTGCTAAGGCCCCACGCCCATGCACCAATTGCTCCCCACTCTTCAGGTTTGATTTTTAGATCCTCCAGCAGTTTGGTACGCACACCAGTTTTCCATCCATCTTTATTGTCAATTTCAATATCGTTATAGCATGCAGTTACCAATCCAAATCCATTTTCAATTATCGTTTTCACAGGCCATCTTGAAGAGCTTGCTCCGCGCGAAACTTTATTATTGGAGTCGGTAAGAATTTCCGAATCATTTTGAATTGCCGCATTTCCATTAAAGTTTAGGCCTACAAACACCGGTGCTTTTCCTTTGCTGTTTGCAGGAAGATACATAAGCACATCAATATAAACTGAAGTGTCTGACTGTTTTAAATATATCCGAACCTGCCTGCGCAAAGCAGTTCCGCCGAGAGCCTGCTTACTCTCTTCTCTTATCTTATAGCGCACATTTATTTTTTGCACAGGATAACGGCCATAAACATTTTTTTCAAATAACTGATAGATATAGGCGCGTTGTGTTTTCATCCATTCGGTACTATCTTTTACACGTTTGCCATTCAGCATCATAAGCGGATCCGGAAGTGTGTAAGGAATTACTTTAGATTCAGTTTCATTGGCAGAATCAGAAGGAAATTGTGCAGAAGCGCGGTTTGTTTTTATTACAAGAAATATAGTGAGTATTGCAAACAATTTTTTCATATCTTTTTATATTTTAAAAAAAGAACGGGTTAGAAATTTTTATCTAAATAAGATACTACTTCAATAAAAATACAGTAAAGCAATAAATTCGAAGAAATTTTATTTTACTTCTGCAATACAACAGCTGTTAAAAATATAAAAAACAAAAAAAAGAACAGCACACGAAATAAGCTCTCAACAAACAAGAAAGGCACAAGTATAAACCTGTGCCTTTGATAATTCAAATAGTAGATCTGATGAATCTTTATTTTGAAAGCGTTCCGTTAACGATGTATTTTATTTTCACCGTTCTTGCAGTGTCCGTTGTATGTGGCATTCCTGACAATAAAATAGTGTACACTTTGTCTTTTTCAAAAGTAATAGTTTTATTTGCTGCAATGGTAGAATCGTTGGTGATGCCGATTGTAAAATCGCCCGGAGCTACCTGGGTGAATGGAGAAATTTGTCCAAAGTGGGTAGTACCGGTAACATCATCCGTTCCATTACCTGAAACCGTAAATTTCTGTGTAGAAGAATCGGGAATAGCGTTCACATAACGAACAAATGCATTGCCTGTTGAATCAGGTAGTGAATCCAGTTCATCATTTACAATCACATTCTTGTAAACACCATGGGCTCCCATAAAAAATGCAGAGTAATATTTATTTGGTTCAACTGTAAAGCTTTCAGTGGCAAGCGCAGAGTCGGAGTTATTCAAATATACTTCCAAAGTACGCGCGCCTGTATAAACAGGTAAATACCCACCGGTGAAATTGCTGTAATCTAAGGGCACATTGGTAATGCTGTTATTATTGAGCACAAAAACAACTGGCGACATTGTGTCTGGTACCATGTTTAAGGCCATTAAACCAGCAGTTGGCGTAGCCGGAACGTCCTCCTTCTTGCACGCAGAAAACAGGATTACTGAACCCAAAGCCAAATAAAAAAATTTGTTTTGAATCACTGAAAAAAATTTGTTCTTCATTCTAAAGTTTTTAGGGTAATTAGTTAATTCGCACATTACCCGGAAAAATTATGCCATGTAATAATTTGTGTATCGAATAAATATCAATTAAAAAAAGTTTAACGATTTATGTTTTAGAATGGATGTATTGTATCCAAAAAAATTTAACCCTGAAGACTATGCTTTGATGTACAACAGGCAACAATGAATTATTTTAGAAAATGTTTTCTAATGAAATAAATTGAAAGTATAGTCCAGTAATTCCTTGCCTCCGGGCTCATCATGGCCAGGAATGACAATTTTTGTATGGGGAAATTTTCGTTTGACATTTTCTATTGTAACAGGCCAGGCTTTTATATTTGCATCTTCTAAATTTCCTTTAGAAGCGCCGATAGCTTTTACAAGGCATCCTCCGAACAAAATGCTGTCTTCAGGATAATAGCCTATAATATTGTCTTTGGTATGTCCTTCTCCCATA
Organism: Ginsengibacter sp.; assembly: GCA_051954975.1. Lineage (GTDB taxonomy): Bacteria > Bacteroidota > Bacteroidia > Chitinophagales > Chitinophagaceae > Ginsengibacter. The sequence continues at coordinate 110,710 of JBQCHE010000019.1, forward strand.
AACAATGCTTCAATTTTTTGATTTCCAACATGAAGAACCAGGCTATCACGGAATCCTTTTAAAAGAGAAACATTTCTGTGGTTTTTTTGTTTTAATAATTCGATAGTTTTAAAAGATGCGTACGCAGGAACGTGATGCTTGCCAAATGCAGAAAGCCCTCCTACACAATCTTCATGAAAATGCGTGGGAATAACCGCCGAAATAACTGAATTAAGATTTTTGTTGACATATTTAATCAAGTCCTCCGAAGCTGAATCGTTAGCAGGCGTATCAAACATCACCGCTTTTCCATCATTCGTTATTATCATTCCATTACAGGAAACTTTTCCGAAATCCTTTGTGCTTAAATAGGATACGTGACGATAAGTATGTTCTGAAATTCTACGTACGACAAGGTTTGAAGTTTGATAAACAATTGTATCAATAGCTGCGCTCTTAATTGTTTTTCCAGAAATTTTTTTATGTTCATTTTTTCCGGAATCATTATTACATGAGAACAAAAATATTAAGGCCGCTATTCCGGCTACAACGATTGTGATTTTAGAAAATTTTTCTATCATTAATTCTTAGATATTTGTTACAGTCAAAATACAGTAAAGCAATAAAAAGTGTGTTTTTATTTTTTAGAAAATATACTGACAAATTTTAAAAATATAATTGGGTTTTCATCTCAATAATATCAAAAAACTGTTTATGGAAATGCAAGAAATGCCACCTGCAACTCTCCTAACTTATGATACCCTGCAGCATTCATGTGAATTGCGTCATGATAATATAATTTTCTGTTATAGATGTTGTATCCGCCTATAAAGAAAAGATCAAGAATTGGAATGCCATGCAGTTCACACACTTTCTTTTGCATCTCAACATATTCATTCATCCCATGCGGCGCAAAAGGATCGTATCCGCCTCTATCCGTAAAAGCTTTTCCCGAAGTGAAAAAATATATAGTTGCTTGGGGATTTATTTCATAGATTTTTTTGATACAGTAATTTATGCCACCAGCCTGGGTGACTAATTTAGCCGTATCATAATTATCAAATTCTGTATAATCTGTATAATTGCCCACGGCCCTGTGATTGGTATAATCATTAGTGGAAGCCCATAGCACGTAAATGTCGAAAACACCTGCCTCATCCACTTGCTGCTGCAAAGATTTTCCCTGGAGTGAGGAAAAGCCTGCACCACCCACACCGAAATTTGTCACCTTCATTCCCAAATAGCGCTGCCAAAGTATTTTAGCGCTGTCGCTTGCGGGAATAACCGAAACCGAACCGCCAAATACCGCTACTGATTTTCCATAGTTAAATGAAGCCGAGGGTTGATTGTTCGAGAATGTTTGAGACCGTATGTTTTCGCATAAAAAAATTGAAACGAATAAAATGAAATATATTTTTTTCATGTGATAATTTATCAGGGTTAGCAATAAAAGTATCAAATTTTTTTAATCACAAATTAATAATTGAACAAAGTCCATTTCCCATCTTTGTACCTAACCTAATTGAAATTTTAATCGTTAATTTATTTAAAGGATTTAAACGCAAATTTTCCCGATTTAGCAATTGATGTATGGCAAAGCAATCTATTTTCGTGCTTTGACTAAAGCAAAAGCTGAAGGCAGGGAAGCGCCGATAAAAAGTGGTTTTAAAACGTATGAGGTGTTGCCCGTTAAAAAATTGTCGCCATGGTGAAAACAGAAAAAAATAAAAAATCATTTGTAACCTGGATTAAGCGTTTTGGCTTTTGGGGATTTGTGTTTTTCCTTGTAAAAGGCCTTGTTTGGCTGGCAGTAGGGTATTTTATTTTGAAATAAAATAAAGAATATAAACTTAAACTATTTGTTTATTTACTGTTTGAATGGTAGTTCAGATCTGCGGCTCAGTTGCAAAATATGTAATTAGCTTTTCCTTTATTTTTTCGGGAATGTCGGTTCGTTTCATTGTTTTGGAATTTATAAAATATAGCGTAACACTTCCCATATTCAGGAGTTCTTCTTTCTCATTATAAATTTCATTGTGGAATATGATTTTTGAGTGTAGTGGCATTTCCTTAATGGTGGTTACGACTGTCACTAAATCATCATACAGCGCAGGCCTTAAAAAACGTATATGCATCTCCGTTACAGGCATAATGACGCCGGTTGCTTCAATTGCTTTGTAAGTTAATCCGAGACTTCTTAATGCTTCTGTCCGCCCTATCTCATAAAGCTGCGCATAATTGCCATAATAAACCAGGCCCATCTGGTCAGTCCAGGCATAATGGATTCTTATTTTCGTTTTGGATATAAACATGCGTTGTGATTTCAGGGTATCAAAATGTAATTCTTATTTTCCAATTGCGCCATCCAAACTGATTTTTCCGGGGCCGCAAAACAGGATGGTAATACTTGCAGCCAGGTAAATGGCGCCCATCTCACCACGGCCAAGAATTTCGCCGTGCGTAGCTACGAAAACTACCACAGTCATCGCAATGACAATAGGAATTACGGCGACTCTAGTAAACAATCCAAGGATTAAAAAAATAGAGCAAAAAAATTCCGCAAAAATCACAAGGGCAAGAGATAAAGTGGGGCCCATGTGAAGAAAGTTTAAAAACTTATAACGGAGGGTACTAAACGAAATCAATTTACTATAGCCATGACTTATCAAAAGAATCCCGAGAACCACCCTTAAAACCAGCATTCCAAAATTAAAAGCGGCGTTTGAATATTTTGTTGACAAAAATTTGCTCATTCTTTTTTACAATTGTATTAACAAAGATTTGTGCAATTTAAAGTGTTTTTAATTTCATTCAAATAGTTTTGAATCACCGTTAGTGGAATGGCGGTTGTACTTTTGCGCGAAACAAAAATCGTCGAACCAAAGAGTTTGGCTCGTTTTTTATTCTATATTGAAAGTAAAATATTAAATTAATGACGCGTTTTTTTCTGCCTTTTCTATTCATAGCATTTTCAATTCCTTGTTTTTCCCAGGCAAATTATTCCGTTACAGATCCTCAGAAAGATTTTAAAGAAGCTGAGTATTTTTTCCTGAAAGGGGAATACAGTCTCGCCTACCCCCTCTTGAAACCCTTGCTGGATAAGTATCCCGAAAATACAAAAAGCAGTCATGCTTACCTTAACCAGGATATTGAATACTATTTTGTGGTATGCGAATTAAAGCTTAACCAGTCGATAGCGGAAGAAGCGGCTCAACGATTTATTGACGCAGCCAACAATGAGCCGCGCCAGCAATTGATGAGTTTTCACCTTGCCCAGTATTATTTTTTAAGAAATGATTATGCGCGCGCTGTGGTTTATTATGAAAGAGCAGGGTATAATAATTTAAGCAATGAACAAATTGCTGATGCAAAATTTGAGCTGGCCTATTCCTACTTTGAAGTAGGGCAATATAATAGTGCCAAACCATTATTTGATGAAATTCATCAATTACCTTCTAACAAATATTATTATGACGCTAACTACTATTATGGTTTTCTGAGTTACCGCGACCGCGATTATAACAATGCGCTGAGCTCGTTTCAAAAAGTAGAATCTATTCCAAAATACCGCGGCCTTGTTCCCTACTACATCTCACAGATATATTATTTCCAGGGAAACAAAGACCAGGCGTTACAATATGGGCAAAGCAAAATTGGCCAAAACGATGTTTACAACCGGAAAGAAATGAACCTCCTGATGGGGCAAATTTATTTTGAGAAAAAAGAATTTTCTAAAGCATTGCCTTTGCTTGAAGCGTATGTAAAAAATACGGACAAAGTTTCCAAAGAAATAATGTATGAACTGAGCTATTGTTATTACAACGCCAATGATGTTCAAAAGGCGATAGAAGGATTTAAACAGCTTAGCAACGAAAAGGATTCGCTAGGACAAAATTCAATGTATCTCCTTGGAGATCTTTATTTGAAAAACGGTCAAAAAGAAAATGCCCGAAATGCTTTTCTATACAGCGCTGACAACAGCAGCAACAGGAAGCAACAAGAAATTTCCAGGTTTAATTATGCAAAGCTTTCGTATGAATTAGGCTACCAGGATATAGCGCTCAATTCCTTAAATAAATTCTTGGATCTCTATCCCCAATCTGCTTATGCAAATGAAGCTAAAGAAATTATTATTAATCTTTTGGCGAATACGAATAATTATTCAGAAGCCCTATCATTGTATCAATCATTCTCTGAACCCACGCCAACGATGAAAAGAATTTATCCAAAGATTCTTTTCGGAAGGGCTACAGAATATATTAACAATCAAAAGCTGGATGAAGCAGATGACCTTCTCACTAAAGTAATCAGGGATCCGAATGCCGGCCCCGTCTTACCTTTTGCTTATTTCTGGAAAGGTGAAGTGTCGTATAGGCTTAACCGTTATGATGAGGCAATTAAAAACATGAACAGCTATTTGCAAAATGGCGGCATCCAGGGAGAAGCTAATCCTTCAGACGCCAGCTATGTGCTCGGCTACAGTTATCTGAATCTTGAAAATTATTCATTGGCCCTTACCAATTTTAAAAGGGTGGCGCCGGCCATAAATTCACAATCATCCAACCTGCAACAAGACGCGTATGTAAGATCGGCAGATTGTTATTTTATGATGAAAGATTATGCGGCTGCAAAAAATATGTATCAGAATGTGATTAACAATGGCCTGGCCCAAAGTGATTATGCTTTATACCAGGTAGCATTGATCAATGGAATACGGAACCCGGCAGAAAAAATTAAAACCTTCAATACACTTACTGAAAGGTATCCCCAGAGCGATCTTGTGGCTGAGTCTTATATGCAGATTGCAAACGCTTACATGGTACAGGAAAAATTCAGGGATGCTATTCCGTATCTCAATAAAATCCTGGACATAAAATCTGCTTCCGGACAGTATCCTAAGGTATATTTAAAATTAGGCCTTGCCAACTATAACCTGAATAATAACAATGAGGCATTACAGGATTATCAAAAACTTATCAATCAATACCCACAATCAGAAGAAGCAAATGAGGCGCTCGATAACCTGAGAAATATTTATGTAGAAATGGGCAAGCCAAATGATTATGTAGCCTTTGTACAGAAAGCAGGTAAAGTGATCAGCGTTTCAGAAGCGGATTCTCTCACTTATGCTGCGGCTGAGCTGCAATACTCCAACAATGATTGTGCTGCGGCTATCAATTCATTCAATAATTATTTATCAAAATTCCCCCAGGGCGCCTACGCATTGAACGCTAACTTTTATAAGAGCGAATGTTATTCCAGGAATAAAGATTGGCAAAATGCAATGCAGGGATATGAAGCGGTTTTAAGCCAGGGAGCCAGCCCCTTTGCTGAAAGATCGGCTTATGCGGCAGCCCGAATCAGTTATTTTGAATTGAAAGATTATCAGCAATCCAAAAACTATTTTTCAAAATTGCTGGAATTAGCGACCACACCTGAAAATCAACTGGAAGCTTTAAGGGGATTAGTGAGAAGCTATTATCAAACCAAAGATTTTGCTGAGGCAAATAATATTGCAAAAGAACTTCTTACCAAGAAAGGCACGAGCACCGATGATAAGGCGATTGCGAATTTGGTTTTGGGAAAATCGTTGCAGGTAAACAACCAATGCGCCGACGCAATAAAAGCATTTAAAGAAGTGTCTGCCATCAACAAATCAGAGTGGGGAGCAGAGGCACGGTTTGAAACGGCCAATTGTTATTATATACTTAATCAATTGCCGACCGCCGAAAAAGCAGCACTTGAAGTGATAAAAGTTACAGGAGCCTACGACTATTGGGTAGCCAAAGCTTATATTTTACTTGGAGACATTTACCTGGCTGAAGGAGACTATTTTAATGCTAAGGCAACGTATAAAAGTGTCGCTGATAACGCCACCATTGAGGACTTGAAAAAGGAAGCACAAACGAAGCTGGAGGCAGCTATCACTGAAGAACAACAACACTCTAAAGTTCAATCGGCACCGTCAAACAGCAAATAAACAAGCTAAGAAATTGAAATCAAAAAAAATGATGAGAAGTAATTGCATTAATAAACTGATCTTTTTTTTGCCTTTGTGTTTTTTATATAATTTATCAAAGGCGCAAGACACGACAAGAAGGCAAACAATTGAAATAACCTCTTCCTATAAACCTTCTTTGCGCAATACTGTAAAAATAAATCTATACGCTAGTCCTATTTCTCCGGATACATCCCGGCCACGCCTGGCCTATAACGTCCCCCCGGAAAATTTATTTTTCGCTTATCAGCCGGTTGCGTTAAAACCACTTTCGCTGGAGGCCGATACCTCTTTAAAATTGGGCGACAGAAAGCAATTGAAAGTGGGATATGGAAATTTATCAACTCCTTACATAGCCGGAGCATTCAGCTTTGGGGATGGTAAACATAACCTGGGAAATATTTATGGCAATTACATTTCCTCAAGAGGCAACATAAAAAATCAGGACTTTGCCGAATGGAACATCCAGGGAACAGGCAGCCTGTATTCGGGCAATAATGAAATCTACGCGGGAGCAGGTTTTGCAGAGCATGAATATTACCAGTATGGTTATGATCATTCTCTTTATGATTTTTCTAAAGATAGCATCAGAAGAAGCTACCAGGATTTTTCGGCTAAGGTAGGATTTAGAAACATGGAGAAAAATGATCTTGGCATCAACTATGATCCACACCTGGAAGTTCATCAGTTTTCCAGAGAAAGTAAGGCAACGGAAAGTAACCTCATAATAAACATTCCTGCCGAAAAAAGATTCTCAGATGCGGTTTCTTTCAAAATCGCAGCGCGTGGCAATTTTAATAAATATCAGCAAAAAGATTCGGGCTTCTCTGTAACAAATAACCTTTTTGAACTGGCTCCTGAATTTGTTTATTACAGCGATATGTTTGTTTTTCACGGGGGAATTACGCCCTCATGGAATAACAATAAGGTGGCTATATTGCCGAACATTTACGCCGAAGTTCAATTACAACAAAATGCACTAATGGTGCAGGCCGGTTGGGTCGGAAAATATATTTCAAACAGTTTTCGGACTTTGAGCAAAGAAAATCCCTATATGCAGGATCCATCTTTTATCAACAATACAAAGGAAATACAATATTATGGTGGCATCAAAGCAACCGTAGGCACGCATTTCAATTTTAACGCCCGCGCCTCATTTATTTCGTATACGGATATGCCGCTTTTTGTAAACGATTCTACGCTGGGAAATACGTTTTATCTTTCAAATGAAAGCAACATTTCAGATTTACAAATTCATGGAGATATGAATTTCATAAGCCAGGATAAATTCACCGCGTCAGCTTCGCTTGATATGAACAGCTATACCGGCCTTAGGGATAATAAAAAAGCGTGGGGTTTATATCCTTTAAAATTTACCGGCTCATTAAGATGGTATGCTTTTAAAGAACTGTTGTTGAAAGGCGATTTGATTGCTTTTTCAGGAGCCAAAGCTCTTGTTAATAAAACGGTAGAAAATATGAAGGGAGGAACAGATCTGAGCTTGGGCGCTGAATTTAAATTAAATAAACAATTTAGCGTATGGCTTGATTTTGATAACGTACTCAATAGCAAGTACGAAAGATGGAAAAATTATCCCGTGTATGGATTCCAGATAATTGGCGGCATCCTGGTTCATTTCTAATGAACTTTTTCCGGCCAAAGAAATTAATTTGCAGAAATTTGATACCATGCAACAGCTGATTACTTCATATATTATCCAGGAAAGAGAATGCATGCTTAGAGATGTGGGCAGATTTAAAGTTAATTTTATTGCTGCCGCATCAGATATTGCCAATAAGCAAATTGCGCCGCCAGCGTTTGAGATAAATTTTTCACCAAGAGAAGAAAAAATTTCAGACCGGTTGATTAAATATGTGGCTGATAAGAAAATGATAACATTAGCAGAAGCTTCAGATGATATAAAAATGTGGTGTAGAGACACAAAGAACAAACTAATAAACGGAGAAGAGGTACCGTTACTTCCTTTAGGTGTTTTGAAGAAGAGCACCTCCGGAAATGTATTTGTTGCTAATTCTTCACCCGCAATATTTTTCCGGCCGGTGAAGGCTGAACGGGTGATTCATCTAAACAGTGAGCATGCGGTGCTGGTGGGTGATAAAGAAACTACCTCATCCCGGATGAGTGATTATCTGCAGATAGAAAACGTTATCAAAAAAAATAACACGTGGAAGATACTGGCCGTTTTACTTTTCATAATCGCGCTGTTCTTTTTGATTATTCATTTTTATGGAAACCCCTTTTCTTTGTCTACCATTGGGAATCAAAATAAGATCGTACCGGCCAGCGCTCCTCATACGTATTTAAAACCATAATGTAAGAAATGATTAACTACACATCATGTCCGAATTGTGGCAGCGGCGATATTTTCTACATTTTTTCTGCTAAGGATAATACGGTTTCAGGTGAGGAATTTGAAATTTGGGAATGCAAAAATTGCACACTTCGTTTTACACAAAATATTCCTGAACAGGAAAATATTGGCCGGTATTATCAATCCGAAAAATATATTTCGCATAGCGACACGACAGAAGGCCTGGTTAATAAATTATACCACCTGGTAAGAAAACGTACGCTCTTAAAAAAGCGAAAGCTTGTTGAGGTTACAACAAAAAAAACGCAGGGGTCAATTATGGATTTAGGCGCCGGAACAGGAGCTTTTTTAAATACCATGAAATCGGCGGGATGGCATACTGAAGGCCTTGAACCTGATATCATAGCCCGCAAAAAAGCCAGCGAATTGTACGGTTTGAATTTAAAAGAATCCAACGAACTTTTTTCATTAGCGGCTGACAATTTTGATGCAATTACTTTATGGCATGTATTAGAGCATGTTCACCAACTCCATGAATACGTGATAAAATTCAGGGAACTTCTCAAAAAAGATGGAAAGCTATTTATTGCGGTACCGAACTTTACTTCAAAGGACGCTGCTATTTATAAAAGGTATTGGGCGGCTTATGATGTGCCACGGCATTTGTATCATTTTTCACCCAGGTCAATGGAAGTATTGCTGAATACCCACGGCTTCAGTCTCGAAAAGATACAACCGATGTGGTACGACAGCGTCTATGTAAGCATGCTTAGCGAGAAATATAAAACAGGAAAGGCCAATAATCTCAAAGCTTTAATTAACGGTGCGGCCTCAAATGTGAGGGCTTTTTTCGATAGTTCAAAATGCAGCTCATTAATTTATATCGCATCGCCAAAATAAAAAAGTCGGGTATTTTTTCATTTACTACTTAATCGCTTCCGGTAAATTTTGCAAGGCTTATAAGCTTATTTTGCAATAAAAGTTCATTGCCCACAATTTCATAATGGTCCGCGTTGGCAATTGCATTTAGATAGTTTTTTTCATAATCGATGCCTGGGCAAAGTATATTGGTGCGCACCAGTTCACCAAAAATTATTTCATTGTTTTTTCCGAGTGAATAGGTGCCTGAAAATGCATTGCATCCTCCATTGCCTGAAACCGTTGAGTCGCTTTTCAGAATAAGGTACATTTGTTTTGGCGTAGCATTAACCGGTATTTTTTTGCCGCCCAATTCAACAAGTTTCCACCTTGTGTTTTGCAGTGGTAATTTATTAGAATCAATTGAACTGATAAGAACCGGCTGATTCAAATCATTATTACGAAATGCCATTAATGCAAACATTCCTACTATCAGTGCCATTAGAATTTTCATGTTTTAAATTTTTATGCTGTGGAAATATTTCCATTATTTAAAAACTTATTCTTGAGCTTTTTGTGTCGATACAATCAATACTCAATCTTCAAATCAACGGCGAAAGATCTGAAGAATTCAGAGATGTTTTCCGCTAGATAAATGGCTTCAAATATAGTACCGTTATCAACGGGTCTTTTTACTTTTTAACAATAGCATTGTTGAAATTCAGTTTTCCTTTCCTTCGAAAATTTTAATAAAATGCGTCCTTACCTAATTAAAAAGATGATTTAACATTCAAACCATTTAAGGTGCAAAATTTGTAAGTAATGATAAAAAAACTATCATGGAAAATAAAGCAAGGTATAAGAACATATGGATGCCAGCGGTTGCACTATTAAGCGCCTTTGTAATCAGTTGCACTGCTTCAAAAAGAGTTGAAAAAATAAAACCAGGCGATATTGATAATCTTATAAATTCAAAAAATTTTACGTTTATAGCCGAAAGGGTTAATCCTTTCAGAGGTGCGTCAAGAAATCTGACAAGTCTTTATGATGTAGAAATAAAAAGGGATACATTAATTTGCTTTCTTCCTTTTTTTGGCCGTGCCTACCAGGCGCCTATGGACCCCTCAAAAGGAGGAATTGATTTCAAATCAACCAATTTTTCTTATAACATAACAGAAAAATCGAAGGACGAATGGGACATTTATATTGAACCAAAAGATAATTCCGATGTTCAAACAATGATATTTTCAATTTTTGGGAATGGAAACGCAACATTAAATATACAGAATACGCACCGCGATCCCATTTCTTTTTATGGCAGAATAGAAAAAAATAAAAGTGATTAACAAATGGATCAGCAAACCGGCAAATATATCTTGATCATTGGCCTGATTATCGTCTTTATTGGAATCATAATTTATTTCTTTCACGGCTACTTTCGTTGGATTGGTCGCCTTCCCGGAGATATCAGAATTGAAAAAAATAATTTTCGGTTTTATTTTCCATTGGCCACTATGATCATTGTAAGCCTGGTATTAACCATCTTAATTAATATTTTCAAGAAGCTTTTCTAAAAAATGCTATGCATAAATGAAAAATGTTGGCATAAAAATTTCTGTTTATTTTTTAAGAAACAATTAAACCCAAGGCCATGGCAAAATATGGAAAAAAGGCAGAAGAAAAAGTACATAAGGCACTTCACGAAATGGAAGAAGGCAAATTGAAAAGCGGCAAAAGTGGAAAGAAAGTTACAAGTCGCAAACAGGCAATAGCAATTGGATTATCTGAAGCAAGGGAAGAAGGAGGCAAAGTGCCCAAAAAAAGTACAAAAAAATAATCTGCTGTTACTTAGTCTGTATAGTTTTGTTGAAATAAAAAAATGGTTTAAAAGCCACTTTACTGGCGGTGACGCTTTTAATTAACACCGAAATCAATTCTATCTCATCCATCTTTATTATTTTAGCTCTTATTTGTTCTTAACGAGTTTTTCTTTATTATGAATAGAAATTTATCCGCGATCGCATTTTTGATTTTTGCCTTTCCCTGTTTTTTAAATGCACAACAATTATACGTACCAAGAAATATTCAGATTGCTTATGATAACGGCACACGTTCTATGCAAGGCCCTCCCGGAAAAAATTATTGGCAAAATGAAGGTAAATATGATATTAAAGAAACCATAAATCCCGATACAAAAATCGTTTCGGGAGATGAAAGCATAGTTTATTCGAACAATAGTCCGGACACACTGAGCGTATTGGTTATAAGGTTTGTCAATAATGTTCACAAACCAACATCCCCGCGGGGAAGCCAGGTTGGAGAAGATTTTTTTACAACAGGGTTGGACATTACTTCCCTTTCAATCAATGGAACTAAATATTTTATTGATGCCAGCCATTGGGGAACGGCCGAAGTGATAAGATTAAAAGAACCGCTACTTCCGAATTCTTCGGTAAACGTAAACATCTCATGGAATTATCCTTTAAGCAAACAAGATGGGCGCGAAGGTCAAATAGACAGCGCGACTATGTATGTAGCATATAGTTATCCGCGAATTTCAGTTTATGACGATTACAACGGCTGGGATTTGCTGCCTCATACATTGCGACAGGAATTTTACAATGATTTCAATGACTATACATTTTCTGTAACAGTTCCAAAAAATTATGTGGTGTGGGCCACAGGCAATCTCGAAAATCCTGATGAAGTATTGCAGCCTGCTTTTTCGAAAAGATTAAAAGATTCATATACCTCCGATGATGTTATTCATATTGCGAACTTAAAAGAAATGCAGGAAGGGAAAGTGACTCAGCAAAACGATTGGAACACATGGAAATTTTCAGCTAATCATATTACCGATATGTGTTACGCCATTAGTAATCATTATGTGTGGGATGCATCGAGCGTAATTGTTGATCCGGCAACAAAGCGCCGTGTAAGTGTACAAGCAGCGTATAATGATACGGCAAAAGATTTTCGCCACTCAGTAAAATGGTCTCAAATTGCACTAAAATATTTTTCGGGTAAATGGCCCGGTGTAATCTATCCGTTTCCTAAAATGACTGCATTTCAGGGCCATGCTGATATGGAATATCCTATGATGGTTAACGATGCAACGGTAGGCGATACACGAAGATTTAAATTTGCCCAAATGGTGCAGGATCATGAAATCGCTCATACCTATTTTCCTTTTTATATGGGCACAAATGAAAAACGATATGCTTACATGGATGAAGGCTGGGCTACCACCTTCGAATACCTGATTGGTCAGGAAGAAAATGGGAAAAAATATGCCGATTCAGTTTATAAAATGTTCCGCGTTCGTCGCTACATTACCGATCCATCCACCGAAGAAGACCAGCCAATTATTTCAATGTCAACGCAGGTAAGCGGCTCCGGATATGGAAATAATTCGTACGGAAAAGCGTCGTTGAGCTATCTTGCATTAAAAGATTACCTGGGCGATTCAACTTTTAAAAAAGCGTTGCACTATTATATGAACGCATGGAATGGAAAACACCCGATTCCTTGGGATTATTTTAACTGTATGAACACAGGCTCAGGCCAAAATTTAAACTGGTTTTTCAAAAATTGGTTTTTTTCAAACCACTACATTGATTTGAAAGTAGACACGATAAAGAAACAAACAGACTTTTATACCGTCAACGTAAAAAATATAGGTGGATTCGCTATTCCATTTGATATAAAAATTACTTATGCTGATGGTGAAACGGTTACCATGCATGAAACCCCTGCAGTATGGAAGAATAATGAAAGAGAGCAGGTGTTTAAAATTTCATCCCAAAAAATTATAAAATCGGTCGAATTGGACGGGGGTATTTTTATGGATTACACTCCTGAAGATAATATCTGGAAACAATAAAACCAGCATAACGAATAGTATATCGAAATAAAATATTCGCTTATTAATTGCTTTACTGTCTTATCCGTTTATTCAATTGCTTTTGATTCATAAAAGTAATTATCAGACAATTTTTATCCGGATATCATATACCAAATCTTTTATTTCAATTATTTTAAAAAAATTTGGTGTAATTAATGGATTTAAAATATAATTGTATTCCTGTTCAAGAACTGATGAAGGGATTTTTATCACTGGCTTATCGGAAATCTGCAAAAGACGGCTTCCAAAATCTTTTGTTGAGGATGGTGCCGGCACTTCCTTCCAATCACCTGGCAACGCCGAAGTTTGTAATACCAAAATATCAGAATCAGGAATTTCAATAGAAGTTATGCTCAGCGCCCTGGGAATTTCTTCTATATTTACATTCACGGTGTATTCCAGAAGCGATAAGGCGCGGCTTTCCGAGGTGTAAACGCACGGAATACCTTTTCGGTTCCATCTTCCGCCATTAATTTTAGCTCCCTCACCTGATAAATCCCTGGCATGCTTTGTTCGACCAACGCGGTAAACTATCATGTATTCATGCGCTTATAGGGTTAGGAATAAACTCCATAATCAATTCTTCCAATAAGATTTTTAACCTCTTCACGACCGAATTGATTATCAATTAAATCATACGGAGCCTGCCCACCAAGCGCTTTATTAGGCTTGGACATCCATTGATTAAAACGATCTTCATCTTCAAAAACTTCAAATCCGTACGAATACAAATCGGCCATTCCTAATATTTTTTCGCTTAAGCCAGCATTGAACTTCTCATTTTTCTTTTTATTAATAAGCGTAGCACGGGTAACAGAAAGGGCTTTTGCCAGCATAGTATAATCCAATGCAGTTTTTCTTTTTAGTAATTCCAGATCATTTTTACTTACCCCATCACGAACAATATGCATTTTTTCAAAACCTGTCAGTTGGCTTTCTGGCTTATTGGAAGCATTTGAAAGAATTATATGAAATCGATATGGGTTTGATAATCCTTGTGCAGCTTCATTAACCATATTTACAGAATGCTCGTTCTCGTCATCAAAACCAGGGTATTGTGTATTTTTAATTTTTGACATAGTATAGTTTTTACTTGTATCAAGTACAAATCTATACTATTTTTCGGGAAAAGAATTTTTTTTAAAATTTCTTTCAATTTAAATATTACCTTCGGTGCTTATTTATACGAAATGAATAGCGTCTATTTTTATAACGATTCTTCTGCTTTTGCTTCCTTTTGCATTCCGGCATTTACCATAATTTCAACCCGTTAAGGGTTGCAGATTTCAATACAATCCATTTTGCTTTTCGCTATTTCCGCGAATAGAATATTCAATTAAAAATCAATTAGGTCATAAATTATGCGTGTTTTAAAATTTGGTGGAACATCGGTTGCAAATGCAGAAAACATCAACAAAATTGTAACCATTTTACAAAATCGTTTAAATAATGAAAGGTTAATCGTGGTGGTTTCGGCCTTGGGAGGTATCACAGATGCACTTTTAAATAGTGTCGTTCTCGCTTCTGAGGGAAATGATGAATACAAACTTCAATTAAAAAAAATCGAAACTCGCCATCTGGAATTGACAAAACAACTAATTCCAGTAGCTCAGCAAAGCCGCGTGCTAAGCATGGTGAAGCAGCATTGCAATGAAATAGAGGATATCTGTAACGGGGTTTTTTTACTGCAGGAGGTAACTTCAAGAACCAAAGACCGCATTATGAGCTATGGTGAGTTACTATCTTCTCAAATTATTTCGGCAAAATTTGAATCAATCGGCCTAAAGAACAAATGGATCGATGCGAGGAAAATTATTATTACCAATTCAAATTTTGAGCATGCTACTGTAAATTTTGATATTTCTAATGCCGAAATTGAGTCGACATTTTCTGACAGTAACCATTCTTTTTTTCTTGTGCCTGGGTTTATTGCATCGGACCAAAAAGGAATTACCACTACATTAGGAAGGGGTGGTTCCGATTTCACTGCAGCCATCATAGCGGCAGCACTTGATGCAAGCGCGCTGGAAATATGGACTGACGTAAGTGGCATGATGACAGCTGATCCCCGGCTCGTTTCCCATGCGAAAATTATCCCCAAAGTGTTATACCGCGAAGCTATGGAGCTTTCACATTTTGGTGCGAAAGTGGTGTACCCACCTACTATACAGCCGGTCATGAGGAAAAACATTCCTGTCTGGATAAAGAGCACTTTTTCTCCCAACGATCATGGCACGCTCATCGAAAACGTATCAGACCACAAAAATGGCAGTGGAGTGCGTGGAATTTCGAGCATCAACAAGATCGCATTGCTTAGCCTCGAAGGAAGCGGTATGGCCGGTGTTCCTGGTTTTTCAAAAAGATTATTTGAAACACTGGCAAATGAACAAATAAACGTAATTCTTATTACGCAAAGCTCATCCGAACATTCTATTTGTGTGGGCATTGAAGAGGCCTTTGCTGAAAAAGCTAAAAATGCAGTTGATAACGAATTCAGTTTTGAAATTGAAAGGCTAAAGGTAGATCCTCTAATAGTCGAAAAAGACCTCGCAATAATAGCCTTGGTGGGTGATAAAATGAAAAGCCACCCAGGCATCAGCGGCAAAATGTTTAGTGCTTTGGGCAGGAATGGCATTAATGTAAGGGCGATCTCGCAAGGGTCTTCTGAAAGAAATATTTCGGCAGTTATTTTATTTAGTGATGTAAAGAAAGCAGTAAATGTACTTCATGAAGAGTTTTTTGAGACTGCTTTCAAGCAGGTAAATTTATTTGTGGCGGGTGTTGGGAACGTTGGTTCACGGCTGCTTTCACAATTATTACAACAGCATATTTATCTGAAAGAAAATTTGCGCTTATCCATCAGGGTGGTGGGAATTGCCAATAGTAAAAAAATGCTTTTTAATGACAATGGAATTGATTTAAAAAATTGGCGGGAACAATTACCGGCTGCAGATGACATGAATCTGTCCCAATTTGTGAACTCAATCAAAACCAAAAATTTCCGGAATTCTGTATTCGTGGATGTTACAGCAAACAAAGACGTTGCAGATCATTATGACGAAATCCTTCAAAAAAGCGTATCCGTTGTGGCTTGCAATAAAATTGCGGCCTCCTCTTCTTACAGTTATTATGAAACGTTGAAGAACCGCGCGCGAGAATTCAATGTTCAATTTCTTTTTGAAACCAACGTAGGAGCCGGATTACCCGTTATCGGAACTTTGAACGATCTGCTATTAAGCGGAGATAAAGTATATAAGATTGAAGCCGTTCTGAGCGGCACACTTAATTTTGTTTTTAATAATTATGATGGAGTTAAATCTTTTTCGCAAGTGGTAAGGCAAGCTCAGGCGGAAGGATTTACAGAACCTGATCCGCGGCTTGATTTAAGTGGCACTGATGTGGTCAGAAAAATAATGATATTGGCAAGAGAATCCGGTGAAAAGATTGAAATGGAAGATGTTATCAACAATGTATTTATGCCTGCCGAATGTATGGAAGGATCTGTGGAAGATTTTTATAAATGCATGGAAAAGCATGAAGCGCATTTTAAAAATATAGTTGACGAGGCAAATAAGGCAGGCAAAAAATTAAAATTTGTTGCCACATATGAAAATGGAAAGGCAAGCGTAGGTTTAAAACAAATTGGTGCTGATCACGATTTTTACCATTTATACGGGAAAGATAATGTAGTTGCATTTTATACACAGCGCTACACCGGGCAACCACTCGTGGTAAAAGGCGCTGGTGCTGGCGCCGATGTTACGGCATCCGGCGTATTCGCAGATATTATAAGAGCGGTTCGGATTTAAATTAAAAACAAATGAAAGAAATTAAGGTATTGGCGCCGGCTACTATCGCCAATCTTGTTTGCGGATTCGACATTCTGGGTATGGCGCTGAAGGAGCCTTACGATGAAATGACGTTAGCTTTTAAGGATGAGCCTGGAATAACGATAGTACATACGGATGAATTTGAACTGCCCGAAGAACCCGAACAAAATGTTTCTGGTGTAGCGCTGCAGTCGCTGATAGAAGAATACAATAAACCGGTAGGGTTTAATTTGACCATTCACAAAAATATCAAACCCGGCAGCGGCCTGGGCTCAAGTGCAGCAAGTTCCGCCGGCGCAGTAGTAGCCGCCAATCATTTACTGGGAAATATTTTCTCAAAGGGGGACCTGGTACGATTTGCAATGAATGGAGAAAAAATTGCCGGTGGAGTGAAACATGCTGACAACGTTTCGCCTTGCATATATGGAGGAGTTACTTTGATTCGCTCAATTTTTCCGCTGGATATTATTCCTTTAAATGTTCCACCGCTTTTTATAACGATTGTTCATCCCCAAATAGAGGTACGAACTTCTGATTCACGACAGATTTTAAGAAAAACTGTGCAACTAAAAGATGCGATAAGACAATGGGGTAACATAGGTGGCCTCGTGATGGGCTTTATGAACAATGATTCCGAATTGATTGGAAGATCATTGGAGGATGTGATTATCGAACCGGTACGAAGTATTTTAATTCCCGGATTTGATGAAATAAAAAAATCGTGTAAGGAAGCCGGAAGCCTTGGGGGAGGCATTTCCGGCTCAGGGCCTTCCATTTTTATGGTGAACAAAACTGAAGAAACTGCACGCAAAGTTGAAAAAATCATGTCCGGAATTTATGAAAAAATCGGTGTGGATTATAAAACCTATGTTACCTCCATAAATACCACAGGAGTCAAAATTGTGGATAACGATGAGTGCTGTAAAGAAATTTAACTACATGAAATATTATAGCCTAAATAAATCTGCCCCTTCCGCAAGCTTTAAAGAAGCAACCATCAAAGGTTTGGCGCCTGACAAAGGGCTTTATTTTCCGGAAATAATTCCGACCCAACCGGCTGCTTTTTTCCAGGACATTCAAAATTATTCGAACGAGGAAATTGCGTTTAAAATTATTGAACCTTATATCGCTGACGAAATTCCGGCTGCAGTTTTACAACAAATCGTGGCTGAAACTATCAACTTCGATATTCCTCTCAAGCCTGTTAGTGATAATATTTTTTCCCTTGAATTATTTCATGGCCCTACCCTTGCTTTTAAAGATATTGGCGCTAGGTTTATGAGCCGCTGTCTTGCATATTTTGTAAAAAACAATGATAAAAAAGTTACCGTGCTGGTTGCAACTTCCGGCGACACCGGAGGTGCGGTAGCAAACGGTTTCTATAATGTACATGGCGTGGAAGTTGTGATATTATACCCTTCGGGAAAAGTAAGCAGCGTACAGGAAAAACAGTTGGTTACTTTGGGGAATAATATTTCAGCAATTGAAATCAATGGAAATTTTGACGATTGCCAGCAATTGGTAAAACGCGCATTTTCTGATAAGCAATTAAACGAATCATTATTTTTAACCTCTGCTAATTCAATTAATGTGGCCCGATGGCTGCCGCAGCAGTTTTATTATTTATTTGCATGGAAGCAATGGATTAATAAAAATACGCCGCCGGTAATTTGTGTTCCAAGCGGAAATTTTGGAAACATTTGCGCCGGAATTCTGGCTTATGCATCAGGCTTGCCTGTTCAGCACTTTATAGCTGCATGTAATTCCAACAAAGTTGTTCCTGATTTTTTATCGACTCAAATTTATCAACCTAAAAAAGCGGTGGCCACAATTTCAAATGCTATGGATGTTGGCGACCCAAGCAATTTTGTAAGAATCCTCGAATTGTTTCATAACAAGTTTACTTCTTTGACTGGTATGTTGAGCAGTGTAAGTATTTCTGATGATGAAACAAGGCTCACAATAAGCCAGGTTTATGAAGAATACAGCTATTTATTGGATCCTCATGGCGCCGTGGCCTACTACGCTTTAAAAAATTATTTGAAAAATCATCCGGACAATAAAGGTTACTTTCTGGAAACTGCACATCCTGTTAAATTTTTTGATGTGGTAGAGCCCGTAATTCATGAACAGATTCCAATCCCTGAAAGCGTTAAAAATATCTTGGGGAAAGACAAATTAAGTATTTCTATGGAACCGGCCTATGACGATTTTAAAACATTTCTACTTAATAAGTAAAATAAAATCCGCCCTAAAAATCATTTTACTATTCGCATTTGCTCTTTATTTGATAGAGATGCAATGTATTCTGAACACCCACATATTATACGTTAGAAAAATTTTTCCAATCTAAACCGGATACGATTGTAAAGGAAAATTTACAATGCACTAACGCAGATTCTGGTAATTTTGTTTTGTATTTCAAACTAAACTATCTATCATGTTAAGCATTTTTCTGAAACCTGTATTTCTTTTATCAATGCCCGGAGAATCTGAATGGTTATTAATTCTATTGGTAATTCTACTGTTTTTTGGTGGTAAAAAAATTCCGGATTTAATGAGAGGAATTGGTAAAGGCGTAAGAGAATTTAATGATGCAAAAGAACACGTAAAGAATGAAATAGAAGCAGGAATGAAAGAAAAAGATTCTGAGAAAAAGGAGCTGGTAAATAATGCTCCAGTGCCTGCAGATATTCCATCCGCTGTTGTGAGCGCGCCTGTCCCACAAAATTCCTGAGTTAATTTAGGTTTTAATTTGTTCAAAAAAATACCCTCCGCTTTGGAGGGTATTTTCTTTATAAGCTCATTTTATAACAAAAGAATCAAGAGCAAAATGATGATGATGATTGCACCAATGGAAAGGTAAATACCTTGAGAGGCGGCTTCTTTTTTTAAACTTTTCACCTCTTTTCTCAATTCCTTTTTGTCGGCCCTGGATAAAGAGCTTTTATCCATATTACGAATTTCAACCAGCCTGTGCTCAATTTGCTGGGCTCGAACTTCTTTTGGAATTTCTGTCTTAATTGGAGTAACATCTTTTGCCATCGCAGGGGTAATAAAAGTTACGCTAAAAGCGATCAACAAAAAAGAAACAATTTTTTTTGTGCTCATAATGATGTGTTTTTAAATGATTTAATTAATTATTCGTTCACAAATCAATTTACAACAATCGTTCCTTTTTTTAACATTTTTATTACATTCTATCGCCAATATTAAATTTTACACTCGAGCCGCTTTACTCTTAAGCGGCATCGCGACGGAAAATATTTTTTAAATTAATGGTTTCATCAATTGTTTATTCAAGTCGTATTGCAAATCCGGATGTAATTCGCTTAACGCTTTTTCAATTTTTTTTAGCTGGTTTTGATACAGATTCGTAAGCTGCCTGCTTTTACTAACAGGAATAGAATGCAAAGCAAAGCAATTGCAAAAATGTATCAGCAATTCACATTCCGCCTGACTTGACATTGCAAAATGGATCTGCTTATTGATATTTTTTAAAATTTTCCGCACGCTTTTCTTTATGAAATAAACATTGGATTTATTGATTTGCCCAAATTGTTCCGTAGTTTCTTTTTTTATCTCACTAATAAAATTTGGAACGTCGTCCGCTTCAAATAACAGGAATGAAAGCATTTCTTTATTTTCCTTTTTATATTTTGCAAGCCTGAGGCAATACTCTAAAAGTATTTTAGAATTTGTATCTGACAACGCTTTTTTGATTTCCTGGATAGATGCGGCTTTCATAAATAAATCAATGTTGAAAAAATAAAAATAATGAATCTGCTTTTCTACGGGTAAATGATATTTCTACCGTGTGAGATTGCAAAATAAGAAAAGGTATTATTTGTGGGTTTACTTCAGTCGACAGCTGAGGCCGACGCTGATGTATCAATTAAGAACACAAAGTGTATCAAAATCGAACAGCTTGCGTTTTTTTGTCGGCTGTATCATATTGGAAAACAATAACTAACATCGTGGCATCAATTTGAAGGTAGAAACCGGAAAAATTATAAAAGGCAGAAATCAATAGATGCTGCTGTTATCAAATCAAATAATATTGCAGAATTTATCAACTCAATAAATCACCATTAAAGCTGAATACAAATGCTTTCATTAAAGAAAATTTTCAAATGGTATAACAATGGCATCAACCGCACGTTCGTGTTAAAAGATATTAACCTGGATGTAGCCGAAGGAGAATTTATTTCCATCATGGGACCTTCCGGCTCAGGGAAATCCACTCTGCTAAACGTCATTGGAATGCTAGACGAACCAAACGAAGGACAATACACGTTTATGGGTCAAGATGTTTTTGAAATGAAAGAAAAACAACGGTCGTCACTTTTTAAGACTCACATTGGGTTTGTATTCCAGGCGTATCACCTTATCGACGAATTAACCGTTTATGAAAATATCGAAACTCCTTTGTTGTATCAAAATATCAAAAGTTCTGAAAGAAAATCGATGGTAGCTGATATTCTTGACCGGTTCCAGATTGTGGGCAAAAAAGACCTTTTTCCAACGCAGCTATCCGGCGGCCAGCAACAATTGGTAGGGATAGCGCGGGCACTAATCGTAAAGCCTAAACTAATTCTGGCAGACGAACCTACAGGCAATTTGAATTCAAAGCAGGGTGAGGAAATTATGGAATTGTTTAAAGAATTAAATAATGAAGGAGTAAGCATAATACAGGTCACCCATTCAGAAAAAAACGCAAATTATGGACGCCGTATTATCAACCTGCTGGATGGGCGGATAGAATCTGAAAAACAAAATAGATAATCCTGTGCCATGCAATTTGAATTTTTCAAAATAAAAAATTATATGAAATCAATTTTTCTAAACATTGTATTTTACTTTTTTGTTTTAAATGCTTTTGCCCAGCATTCAATGACGTTAAAAGAAGCGGTGGAAACCGGAATCAAAAATAATATTGATGTTTTACAGGCGGATCTTTTAATGAAAAAAGCAAATTTAGATTTAAAGCAATCTAAAGAATATATGCTTCCGGATTTAAATGCCAACGCCAATTACGGCAAAAATTTTGGGCGCAGCATAGACCCGTTTACCAATGGATATATTGATCAAAAAGTAAACTATGCTAATTCGGGCGCGAGCAGCAACCTGCTTTTGTTTAATGGGTTTTATTTGCAAAACCTTGTGAAAGCAAACAAGCTGGGATACCAGGCATCCCAAATGGAATTACAGCAGGCTAAAGATAATCTCACTATCAATATTATCCTGGCCTATTTGCAGGTGCTCAGCACTGAAGAAATGCTAAAACAATCACAGGACCAGGTATTGGTAACTCAAAAACAAGTTGAACGTTTAGGAATTCTTAATCAGTCGGGGGCTGTTTTACCGGCAGACTATTATGACATGAAAGGACAGTTGGCTACAGATGAAGTATCAATCGCAGACAACAAAAACAACCTGGCCACAGCTAAACTCAACCTTTGCCAGCTCTTAAATATTCCTTACGATAAAAATTTACAAGTTGAAAATATCCCTGCAGAAAGTTTTAATATGCAATATACCGGAAGCCCGGATGATATTTATCAAATTGCGCTAAAGCAATTCGCACAAGTGCAGGCTACGCATCTTCGGGTGCAAAGCGCTGAAAAAAATATCAGTTCCCTCAAGGGAGAATTATTTCCACGGCTATCTTTAAGCGGAAGTATTAATACGAATTACTCAAGTGTGGCGACACGCGAATATTTTTTAAATTCAACTGAATCTCCGTCTTCTAATTATGTTGATGTAAATGGCAACCAATACCCTGTAATCCAAAAACAGGATAATTACATTTCAAAAAAAATAAGCTTCGGCGACCAGTTAAGCAACAACCTTTTTTCAGCGGTGAATATTGGATTAACCATTCCGTTATTTAACGCCGGCCGCATCCGAAACCAGGTGAAACTTGCAAAACTGGATCTAAAAAATAATGAATATAATGATGAAAATACCCGGATTCAATTGCAACAAGCTATTGAACGGGCTTTTGTGAATCTTACTTCGGCAGAAGATAAATATAAATTATTGTTAGAACAGGAAACTGCGTTTGAAGAATCTTTCCGAACTGCAGAGGTGAGGTTCAATGCAGGCGCCATCACTTCTGTTGATTATCTTATCGCAAAAAATAATTTAAACAGGGCTCAAAACAATCTCATCACTTCTAAATATGATTTTGCGCTGAGAGCTAAAGTGCTTGACTACTATGCTGGCAAGCCACTATGGTAATGCTGCGTGCAAAGGAGTTTATTTTCAATTTAGGAGAAAATAAACGCCGAAAAGCTTTCATCTACGGATTTTTTTTTCTTTATTTGTACTTTAAACCTTTGCTTCCTGAAAATACACCGGTTTCCCCGTTTTTTATTGGTACAATAGGTTTATTTCCTGATTTAATATCCACTGTAATAACCTTCCCAAAGCCTATGTAATCCCAAAATGTTAATTCATTCAAAATTCGAGTTTACAAAGGGAATACATGAAGTTTTTTTTTATTCTATTTTCTGTTTCGCTCAGTCTTGGCGCAAATGCCCAACGTTGTCTTACACCGGAATATTCGCAAAAGAATCCGGAAGTTATTTCCGTAGCGAAGCGAACAGCCACAAGTAATACCGCAAAAAGAGCGCTTCTTAAAGATGAAGTAATCAAAATTCCTGTGGTGGTGCATGTTCTTTATAATAATAGCAAACAAAATATCAGCGATGAACAGGTGATATCACAAATCATATCATTGAATCAAGATTTCAGAAGACAGAATGCTGACACAGTAAATACGCCCACGATATTTAAAAAGGTGGCTGCTGATACCAGGATTCAATTTTGCCTGGCAAAGGTAGATCCGAAAGGAAAATACACTACAGGCATCGTTCATAAATACACCACACAATCGCAATTTATTGCAGATGATGCAATGAAATTCAGTGCACAAGGCGGTGATGATGCCTGGGACGCCTCCCGTTATCTTAATATTTGGGTATGCAATCTTTTTGGACGCACATTAGGCTATGCAGTTTTACCGGGCAGTCCGACTGAAAAAGATGGGGTAGTAATACAGTACAGCGCGTTTGGAACTATCGGCTATGTAGTGGCTCCATTTGACAAAGGGCGTACTGCCACTCATGAAATAGGCCACTGGCTTGGCTTGCAACACTTGTGGGGCGATACCGATTGCGGTGATGACGGAATAGCAGATACACCGCCTCAGCAGGGAAGCAATTCCGGATGCCCTTCATTTCCACACCTTTCTTCCTGCTCCAATAGCGCCTCGGGGGATATGTTTATGAATTACATGGATTTTACAAATGATGCATGTATGAACATGTTTACCATTAATCAGAAAGAAAAAATGAGAAGTTTGTTTGACGAAGGAGGTGCAAGAAATTCTTTCCTCGGTTCAATTGAATGCGATAGCACAAATGCCGAAGGTGGGCCAATTCCCAAAGAGAATGAAAAATTAAAAATATCGCTTTTCCCGAATCCGGCTACTAACATTATAAATGTAAATTCTAATGTAGATTCTGAGGTAATTGGAAGAGTTCTCAAACTGTATGATGCAAGCGGCAAATTGTGTCTCACCCAAATTATTCAATCCGAAAATACAGTTTTAAATATCAGCCATCTCTCTGCGGGAATGTATATTTTAAGAATCGAAGGGCAATCAGGGCCGCATATTTATAAAATCATGAAAACCGGTTCGAACCAGTAAGAAGCTAAGTCGACAACATTCAAAAAATCGGTAGCAGATAAAAAGCATCAGATAGTAAATCGAAAAATAATCTGTTTTTTTTATTTGATCAAATTTACCAGTCCAGCGATTCCATAATCTTTTTGGTATTTTCAAAGCTTGTGTGGTGAAACGCCCTGATACCCGTCTTTTTTGCAGCCTGCACCAGCATATACCGATCATCAAAATAAATGCATTCTTCAGGCCTGGCCTGCGCTATACCAAGGCCGAGAAGATAAATGCCGGGATCAGGTTTGCGCATGCCCACTTCGCATGAAGTAACAAAAGCATCAAAAAAATCGTGGAGCTTAAATTTTTGAATTCTGAACTGGTTTAATTCCCGCGGTTCATTATTTAAAGAAATAATTTTAACATGCTCATGTTTTCTTTTCCACTCAATGAACCATGGAAGTGTATCAGGAAGAAGCTGAGACTGGTCATACATAAAATTGATAAACTCGTCCTTAGTAAAATCTCTTTGTTTATTGAATATTACCGTATCCAGATAGTCATTCAACGAAATCTTTCCAATTTCATATACATTAAAAATGAAATTGTGAAGGATATTCATTTGTTCATAGTCAATTTTAAACTTTTCAGCAGCAGCCATTCTTGATTCATGGCCCCAACCGTTGGTAAGCAACACGCCTCCGATATCCGAAAATAAAATTTTGATTTTTTGCGGCATAAAATAGATAGTACGTTATCAGGATGTTTTTTGTTCAAGCATTTTCACTTTTTGCAATCGCCTTTCAAACCTTTCAGCGCCGATGTACTTTGCGTCAAGAAATGCAGTAATGTATTCCTGCGCTGCTGCATAGCCGGTCACTCTTCCACCGAGGCAAATTAAATTCATGTCATCATCTTCCACACCTTGATGAGCCGAAAAATAATCATTAATAAGGGCTGCCCGTATGCCGTTGATTTTGTTAGCCGCAAAGCAAGCACCTACCCCACTGCCACAAATTGCTATTCCTCTGAAAACCTCACCCGCTGCGACTCCACGGGCTAATGGAAGTATAAAGTCAGGGTAATCATCAGTGGTTACCAATTGATGAGCTCCATAATCTTTCAGCTCATATCCCTTTTTTTCCAAAAAAATTTTGACCGTATTCTTTAATTCAAATCCCCCATGATCTGCGGCAATGCCTATTTTCATAATATAGTTTTATTCTTCATTAAATTGTTTCCATAATACCATTCCACCCTTAATGCCCTCCCGGTTATCAACGATAGAAATATTTTTATCTAATTCAAAATCTATCAATTTAGCGCTGCCACCGCTAATGTATAAGTGATCATAATTGAAAACTACTTTCAAAATTTCAATAACTTTTTTTAACCTCTTATTCCATCTTTTCTTCCCGATCTTATCCAGAGCAGCCTGGCCAAGATAATCATTATAATTTTTGTTTTTAGTTATGGGATGTTGCGACATCTCGAGATGCGGCATTAGCATGCCATCAAGTAAAACCGCTGAGCCAAAGCCTGTTCCTAATGTAATCAACATCTCCACTCCATTGCCTGTCGTCAAACTCAATCCCTGGAAATCTGCATCGTTGATTACTAAAGTAGGCTTTTTCAATTTACATTTTAATTCTGCCTGCAAATCAAAATCTTTCCACATTTTATTTCCCAACTTAGGGGCGGTTTTTACAACGCCATGTTTTACATAACCGGGGAATCCTGCGGTGACCTTATCGAAATGAGAAAAACGCTGTGAGAGCGAAACGACCGACTGCACTATATTTTCAGGCGAAGGTGGAGAAGGCGTATCTTCTCTTTCATATTGGTGAAGATAATCGCCATCATAATTTATTACGGTTCCTTTGATGTGAGAACCTCCGATATCAATACAAAGAATATTTTCTCCTTGTCCGGCCATTTCTTTTTACTTTGATTCGTTTAAAAGTAACACGTTTGAATGAAAAGAAGACAACAAAATTACTATATTAAAAAATCTATCGCAGAGGGAATACACTTATGACTTAATCGAATACCCTATCAAAATAAGAATATATCTTTTTTGTATCTACTGTCGAATCACTGCGCTCCTATCTTATCGGCTTAATCATTCTTAAAATATTATCTTTACCCATAGAAAAACTATAAATGTTAAACGAACAAAAATTTATGAAAGCTGCCATAGCACTGGCAGAAACAGGCGTAGAAAATGGTGAAGGCGGACCATTTGGTTGCGTAATCGTTAAGAATGGAAAAATTGTCGGAGAAGGATATAATAAAGTAATTTCAACCAATGATCCGACAGCACACGCTGAAATAGTAGCCATAAGGGATGCCTGCAAAAATCTGAATTCTTTTCAACTTGAAGAATGCGAAGTGTATACTTCCTGCGAGCCTTGCCCAATGTGCCTTGGCGCGATTTATTGGGCGCGCCCGAAGGCAATATATTTTGGAAATACGAAAGAAGATGCAGCTACGATCGGTTTCGATGATTCGATGATTTACGACGAGATCCGCGCTGATTTAAACGCAAGAAAAATACCCGCGTTTAACATTTTACGTAAGGAAGCCAATGCGACATTTGTTAACTGGAATGAAAAAGACGCTAAAAAACATTATTGAAAAATTTTCAAAAAATTTAGGAAACCTTTTTAAACACTCATTTTATTTATATTCCTTTGGGTATTGTTTTCCCCAGATTACATCCCAACTTAAATCCACATAAATGCCAGATTGTAACATCAACATACCCTTTTCAGGAACGGCCGAATCCATCCTGATGAAAGCAAAAAGCGCCATCGAAAGCCAAAACGGAATTTTTAGAGGAGATGAAAATGCCGGAGAATTTGAAGTAACGGTTTTTGCAAATACGATTAAAGGCAACTATTATATAGTGAATGGCAATATCTTAAATCTTATCATTACGAATAAGCCATTTTTTGTACCGTGTAGTACAATTGAAAATATTTTACGCAAGGAAATCTCGTAGAATTAGCCTACAAAGCTTTTGACTGATAATACGTTTCTGATTTTGTTAACCATTTCGTTCAATTCGAATGGTTTCGCTATAAATTCGTCGGCACCAAATTCATGAATGGCAATTTCAGCAAGATTAGGATATGAAGAAAACATAATAATGGGTATTCTGCGTGTGGCGGAAGTGGACCTTATTTTCCTGCATACATCAATGCCATCTCCTCCTTTTAAAAAAACGTCGAGGAGTATTAAATTCGGCTTATTTTTTTTTATGCTTTCCCAGGCCTTTTGCCAATTAGCAAAGGTCCAAACGTCAAATCCCTTCTTTTTAAGCAAAGACTTCACAATGCTCAGAAGGTCTACATCATCGTCTAAAATTAAAATCTTTGCCATGAAAATAAAATTGCAAAAAGCGTGCAACTCTTGGCTAATTCAGGTTGTATAAAAAAATAAAAATCGAAATATGAGAATACCGAAATTCCTGTCTACACTTTTCATCACCCTTGAAGTGAACGACTGTTTGCTGTTTATGTTTTAAAAGTTTTGGTTCAAACTTATTTTCTCTTATTTTTGCACTCCTTTAAAAAGAGACCAGCGATTGAGAAAGAAAGAGTTGGTGATTTTAAAGATTCGGTAGCTCAGTTGGTAGAGCACAACACTTTTAATGTTGGGGTCCTGGGTTCGAGCCCCAGCCGGATCACTAAATGGGACAAGTCAAAATATGAACGACTTGTCCCATTCTTTTTCCCTTCATTTTCCATAAAGCATATAACGCTGACAACCTTTTTCAATCTTTTGGAAAATCGAACTATTTATCCTTTCACTGTCAATGTAGCTTCCACTGCTATACGAACGGTTTATGCAGCGGCGAGTTGGCCTGATCAGGTCATCATCATAATTTAACGCGCCACTTTAATGTAGCCCCATCCATCCCGCTGCTTTGAAATAATTTCATAAATGCCATCCGGCACTATTTGCACACCCGGCAACAATTGGCTGGCATCAATTTGTTGTCTTTTCATCGCCAAAGCGCACACTTTGATGGATACATCTTTTTGGGACAATAATTTTTGGATTTCGGCAGATTGCGTAGACCCGTCTTTTGTTATAAGCCCGAGCCCCTGGCCATAAATCACCGCTTCTATCTTTGCGTCCGGGTTGCCCGCTTTGATAAGACCCATCTCGCGGATAAGGGATTGTTGATTTAATGTGTCTTTACTGGTGAAGTCAAAAACTACATTATAATCTGTGTTTTGGGCGGTTGAAAAACCAGCAA
This sequence comes from Ginsengibacter sp., assembly GCA_051954975.1. Lineage (GTDB taxonomy): Bacteria > Bacteroidota > Bacteroidia > Chitinophagales > Chitinophagaceae > Ginsengibacter. The sequence continues at coordinate 139,562 of JBQCHE010000019.1, forward strand.
GCAATGTAAGAAAACTTGCTATTACGATTATTTTTTTCATGACGACAATTTTTAAAATGAAGTTTAAATGGATTGAAATTTTTTATGAGGATTTAAGAATTCTTTTAATGCGATTGCCGTATGGGTGCAAAAGGCCCGTATTTATGCTGTTTCTCTGAAAAGCTGTCAGAATAAGGTCCGAATGGATAATCCAATGGTTTCGCTGCTATATCAGGCCAATCCATGCTTAGATTTTTCTGAGGCCGCGGTTGCGAATTGACAAATGCTGCCACATCCCAGGCCTGCTCAACAGTGAGTTGCGGATTGGTAAAAGTAACTCCGAATGGCATATTATTTTTTATGTAGCCGGCGAATTTTGAAAGCTGGTACATCCCCGCGCCCACATTATAGCTATTTTTGCCCCACAGTGGCGGATACAAATATTCCTTGCCGTTGTCTGCCAATTTTCCTTCCCCGTTTTTGCCGTGACATTTTTGGCAAACCGCCAGGTACACAATTTTTCCTTTGTCCGTATCGGCAGCCCGGCTCAGAAATGGAAGCTTTTCTACGCCGGCTCCTTTTGTTTTAACTCCTTTACGAACATCCTTGCCCACCCATTTGATATAGGCAATCATTGCCCTCATTTCTTTAACCGTATCAGCCAGCTTCTTTCCATTTAAGCTTCTTTCAAAACAATCGTTGATACGCATTTCCACCGTCTCAATTTTGCCACTTCTGTTTCTATAAAGAGGATAGTTAGAGACTACCATAGAAAAATTATTACCCCATATCCTGGTTCCTGCATCAATATGACAATTACCACAGTTCATGCCGTTGGAAATGGAAGCTATTGAGCCGCGCGGCCCGAAAAAATCAGCGGTGTGTATTATCAAAGTCCTTCCATATCGAATCAAATCGCCTTGCGCCGTATGGTCAATCTGGCTGGTATCCGGCACCTTCCATTCTTGTACAGTGATGGCAACGTCCGGATTTTTTGTATCGATTTTTTTAGAATGACAAAAATAATTTGTTACAGGCAGGGGAACCATCAGGAAGAGCGCCCTTGCCAGGGTGATAAAAATATTTTTACGCGTTTGCATTGCGTATTTTTTTTATCCTACAAAACAATACGCACATTCATGTTCCTGTGCGCGGCCCACCGCCCAAACGCCCGAAGGCACTACCTGTATATCGGGCAATACGCCTGAAATAAAATCTTTTTTAACTTCCCCGGCGTCCATATTTGACGCTTGTGCAATGGCGGCGCTGAAAACAGTTATCGCCATATTACATACACAAAACATGGCACCGCTTTCCTGTAATTCATTAATTCCTATTTGAACATTTCCAATTCCGGGTACTGAAAAATCGCCGGCCTTTGGCTTCCAGAACATATTACGCACAGAAGGCGCTGAAGTAGCCGGGTCCATTATTTTAAACATTTCTCCTAATTTGTATTTTGCCCACAAGCGGTCTTCCAGGGCATACGGAATGGCTTCGTGTCGCAGTATGATCACCTCATTGCAACTTTTTTCAGGCGTACCCGTCATCGCATTGGTTATCATAAAAACACGGGGCCATGCAAAGGGAAAAATTTCATGAGGCGCAGTAACATCGAACACAATCCGGTGCTTTCCCGTTATTTTATTGAACCATTCATCCGGATCCTCATCAGGAGGAAAAGACAACTTTTGGGATCCTGCAGCTACGCGCAATGGCAGGGATAATGATGCGATGCTGAGGGCACCGGCGCCCATGGCTAATGTGCCTAAAAAGCCGCGGCGGTCTGTTGTTAAGTTGTAATCATTTTGTTGCATAAAATTGAATTTTTAGATGAAAGAAAAGAATGACATTTCTTCCCGGTTGCGGCGGTAAGCTGGTTGTAGAAAAAATTTCAAAGGAGATGGATTGCCGGCTCTTTAAAGTCTCTCACAGAACAAGATGTCCTGGTAATTAGTTTTTCAGGAGAAAACAGGAGAAAGGGATTTTAATTCGGTGAAACTGCAGAAGAAAAATATTTCAATAAATCCTTCGTGATTATAGCAATACGACTCAGGTTATGTTATAATAAATCCATTCGGTTATGGAAAAAATGTGGTATTAATTTAAGTGCAATATTTTGATTTTTCTGAGTAATTATGTCCGCCACAAATTTAAAAGTAATATTAAGAATAAAAAAATATTTCTTATCAAAAGTTGCTGTTAATCGATGCTTTACCACAAAGTTTTTATTGTGAGACAAATGCAATATTTACCTTCAGCCAAAATAAAAATATTGCATTTGTTGCTTTACTGTTGGGGGTGGTGGATTTCGTTGCTAAAGGCTATTTAAGTTTTTTACACTTGATTTCTTTGCCTGCCTGGCGCAACACAAAGCCATCCACTTCGTTTTTATCGTTTCTTGTAAATTCCAACTGAACATCTTCCTCTTTTTCGAAAAAAGAATCTTTCTTTTCTGCAAAAAGCGCTTTGTCGCTCTGACCAGTTGGCGTGGCAATCAATATACTATCCTTCGCATAGATTGTTACGTTGAGGCCAGGCCTTATCTCGTATTCGCCTTGATATTGCTTCATGGTTGACTCATCAAGGCTAACGGCTTTTTTTTCTTTAGGCAGCTCGTATTTTTTATGATAGAGAATGGCATAGATACTGTTTGAAATCGGTCCGATGGATTCATTGGACGCATTGCTTAGCAAGATAATAGTTACGCCATCTGAAGGCACCCGCGATATCGTGGTGATATAACCGGGAATCCCGCCACCATGAGATACTCTTCTTTTTCCATCAATACTATCTATCCCCCATCCATAGCCGTACTTATTTTTTACAGGCGTGTAAGCTTCATTTTGCTCTGAGGCAGATAAAATAGTATTCTTCTCAAGAGCATGGCTCCATCGATACAAATCGCCGGTAGTGGAATAGATGGCCCCTGCAGAAAACGAAATGGTAGAATCAACAATGGGAGCACGTACGGTATCACGGACATTTAAAGCTAAGTAGCCTACTGTCTTATCAGTATTGTCCAGGTGGGTAAAATCGAAACCGCTGTGCATCATTTTCAGCGGAGAGAAAATATAATGGCGCACTGCCTGTTCGTAGCTAGTGTTTGTTACTTTTTCAATGATGTAGCCAAGCATAGAGTAGCCACTGTTGCTATAGCTCCATGAAGTACCCGGTGAAAAATCGAGTGGTTTATTTTCAAATAACGCCATCATCTGCTCGCGGGTCTTGGGTTTGGTAATTTCATTCTTCATGAAATTTTCATCATTAGTATAATTATAAATTCCAGCAGTATGGGTCAGTAATTCCCTGATAGTGATGCTGTCGCCTTTTGGATAATCAGGAAAATATTTGCTAATCTTATCCGCTACTGATAATTTATTTTCTGACTGCAACTTTAAAATCACTGCTGAGGTAAACTGTTTGGTAACAGACCCTAACTGGTAAATCGAATGTTCATCATTTAGTACGCCTGTTTCAGCATTACGATAACCAAAGCCTTTGTTCAAAAGGATGTTGCCGTCTTTTGCAACGAGTGCCGAGCCATTGAATTTGCCGAGGTGATTATAGGCATTCAGCAAAGAATCAATGAGAGCTGTTTCATTTTGAGCAAAACTGCTATATTGTAAGAACTGTAAAAAAAGAATGGCAAAAAGAATCTTTTTCATGTTTATCATTTATTGCAATAAATATAGAATATTATTATATCAAAATTTATCTTATCTGCTGATGATCTGACTGCTTTGCGGCATTTTAGGTTACGCCGGACATTTATTTTTCTTGAGGCCTTGAAAAGTATACTTCAATATGATCACTTGTTCGGGCCAATCATGCGTTGTTTAGATTTTCATCGAAGCCAGTAAGCAAACAAATAACCAATAATCTTATTTATAATTTAATTTTTCTCCTCCTTGCTTCTCTCCTATTTTTGTCGGAAATGAGAAATCATGTTTGAAGATAAGGTCGTAGCCATTACAGGGGGAACTGATGGAATAGGGAAAGCCATGGTTGCAATTTTTTTAAAAGAAAATGCCAAAGTAGCTACATGCTCGCGCACTGCCGAAAAACTGTTTCAATTGAAAAAAGAATTTCCCGGAAAGCCTTTGTTTACTATGATAGCTGATGTTAGCATAGAAGAGGATTGTAAAAATTTTATCGAACAAACTTTAGCAGAATTTAAAAAAATAGATGTGCTGATAAATAATGCAGGCATATCTATGAGGGCTCTTTTCAAAGACACAGATTTAGCTACGCTTAGAAAGGTAATGGACATTAATTTTTGGGGCACAGTTTGTTGTACGAAATATGCCCTGAACACAATTATCGAAAATAAAGGCACCATCGTAGGAATAGCCTCTATAGCCGGTTACAGAGGTTTACCAGGCAGAAGCGGCTACAGTGCGAGCAAAGCCGCTGTTATCAGGTGGATGGAAACCATCAGAACCGAATTGCTGAACACCGGCGTAAATGTAATGTGGGTGGCTCCTGGCTTTACTGCCTCCAATACCAGGTTTGCGGCACTGGGCGAAGATGGAAAACCGGTATTGGATTCAAGGGAGGATGAAGGTAAAATTATGACCGCAGAAGAATGCGCTGGTCATATTGTAAAAGCCATTGAAAAAAGAAAACGTACATTGATATTAACATTACAGGGCAAAGAAGCAGTTTTTATGAATAAATTCTTTCCCCGCCTGGCAGATAAAATCATCAGAAAAATGTACTTTAAAAACGACAAAATGATAAAATAGAAATCCCTTATTAGGTGAAAAGAATTTATTCAGTTTAGAATTAAATTATCAATTAAATTTTTGAATGGCTTTAATTACGCTTACATCGGATATTGGTCGCCAGGATTTTTTAACAGGTGCTGTTAAAGGACAGTTGCTAAAAACAAATTCAGAATTTAGAATTTTTGATATTTCGCACGAGCTGTCTCCCTTTAATTATCCGCAGGCCGCCTACGTTTGCAGAAATGCCATCAAAAATTTTCCACCTGAAACTTTTCATATTGTGATGGTAAATCTTTTTGACAAAAAAGCAGATCACCTGTTGCTGGTAAAACACGACGACCAATACATTGGATGTGCTGACAATGGATTAATCACAATGATACTTGAAGAAATACCACAAAAAATTGTTGCGCTCCCGCTGGATAGTTCTAAACAAAAAAATACTTTAAATTTTGTAAGCGTTTTTGCGAAGGCATTCCAAAGCATTCTGGATGGCAAAAGCTTTGAGGAATGTGGCAACCCTGAAATTTCCATTGAAGTAAAAAATCCTTTACGGCCATTGCGCGGAGAAAAGTTTATTGAAGGGCAGATTATATTTATCGACAACTTTGAAAATGTGATTATTAATATTACGAAAGAAGAATTTGAAGAGCAGCGGCGTGGGAGAAGCTTTAAGATAGTTTTTAAAAGAGATGAAATCATTGAAAAAATCAGCGAGACATATGCCGATGTACATGAAAGCGAAAAGCTGGCTTTTTTTAATTCAGCCAATTATCTTGAAATAGCCGTTAATAAAGGAAATGCCGCCGGACTTTTTGGGCTTGAAGGATACAAGGAAAAAACAAATATTCAAACCCAATACATGCAAAACCGCCTGCTTTATCAAACCGTAAAAATCTATTTTGAATAGCTTCAGGCGTTTGGCGACTTCGAAGTTTTCATAAAAAATTGCAAAATGTAACCAAACATTATCACTAACAAAGCACCGATTGCATTCAACCAGAGAAACGAAATCTTATCAGAAACATAAATAAGAATCACAAATATTTCCGCTATCAATGCCGCATAAAATAGCGCATTGGCTTTAATTTGTTTAAACCAGAAAGCAATTAAAAATATGCCAAGGATTACGCCGTAAAAAAGAGAGCCAAGGATGTTAACCGTTTCAATCAGGCTGTTTCCCAAATTGCTGGCAAATTGTGCCACCAGAATGCAGAATATTCCCCAGCAAAAAGTATAAAACTTTGAAACGCGGTAATCCTGTTGTTCGGTTAGGTTTTTATTTATAAACCGTTTATGAATATCCACCACCGTACACGAAGAAAGTGCGTTGAGTGCGGCGGCGATGCTTCCCCACGCGGCGAGAAATATAACCGCAATTAAAAGGCCCACCAATCCTTTCGGTAAATAATCTATGACGAAATGAAGAAAAATATAATTGGTGTCATTCAAATCCTCGTGAGGCAATGCTTGTGCTAAAACGGCTTTATATTCTTTTTTGATTTTTTCTTTTTGAATATTATCTGTCGCATCGACTAATTCATATTGCTTTTCAAGATTAATTAAATCGTTTTTGTAAACCGTCTCTTTCGCGCGGTTAGCCTGCGTTTCATTGAAATATACCGGCGCCTTATGGTATTGATAGAAAGAAAAAACCAATACGCCAACCAACAATATTAAAAATTGCATAGGCACTTTCACAATACCATTCAGCAACAATCCCAATTTTCCCTGCCGGTTATTTTTTGCCGTAAGATAACGGCCCACCTGGCTTTGGTCAGTTCCGAAATAAGAAAGAGCTAAAAAGAATCCACCTATAATACCACTCCAGATATTGTATTTATCCTTCCAGTCAAATCCGTTTGTTGTGTTACCGGAAGTGATGATATTCATCTTGCCATTTTTTCCGCCTATGTGCAAAGACTCGAGGAAACCAATATTATCAGGCATTAAGCGCACCATCATATACGCGGCTATTCCCATTCCCATTATAACAATAATCAGTTGCAGCTTTTGAGTGTGAGCCACCGCCCTTGCTCCTCCGCTTACCGTGTAAATAATCAACATACCACCCATGATAATATTGGTGTAATAAATATTCCAGCCCAAAAGCGAACTCAATATTAATGAAGGTGCATAAATGCTTATGCCGGTAGATAATCCTCTTGATATTTGAAAAAGAAAAGAAGTAAGTGTACGGGCTTTTAAATCAAATCGCTTTTCCAGAAATTCATAAGCCGTATAAACTTTTAAGTTGTTGAATACTGGCACAAACACGATACAAATTACAATCATTGCCAATGGCAAACCAAAGTAATACTGAACGAAACGCATGCCATCGGTATAGGCCTGGCCGGGTGCACTGATAAAAGTGATGGCGCTCGCCTGTGTGCCCATTATACTTAGCAAAACGAGATACCAGGGCATATCCCTGTTGCTTAAAAAATATCCATCAAGATTCTTTGTTGACCTGCTTTTGTAAACCCCATACATAATGATACACGTTAGGGTTACAACAAGTACAATCCAATCCTGGTAACTCATATCGCTATCTTTTAATGCGTGATATTTACAAAAGCCGGAACTTTCTTTTTACAGTAAATCGACTAATAATATCGATTTTTATTTTCTATTAATTTTTTCTATTGAAAATAAATGGTGATGAAATAATAAAATACAATCTGCAACACGAGGAAAGCAAATACCAGCAGGTACAAGAGGGCCCAATATTTTTTTTCGCGCTGCTGCACAGAATTATGATTTTAAGTTCGTAAGAAATTATTTGGCTGCCGGCTTTGCAAGCAGGTTTGCGAATAACCTGTAAGCGCCGGGAACACCAGCCGGTAACTCTCTGAAAAAAACCAGCCCTGAATATACGAATCTTCCTTTACCATAATTGGTATAAATCAAACTGCCGTCAGAAGGCGATTCATTGGCATCACTCATTGCGAACAGGGCCTTATAATTTTTTTCAAAAGCATCGGCCTGGTAAGTGCTGCGTTCCTGTATCCAGTTGTCAAAATCTTTCTCAGTGATTTTGTTCGGATAGTTCAGTAAACTATTATCACGATCAATAAATTTCACATCGGCATTTTCATCCGTCACCCTTGTACGGGTGATGTTAAAAGGGTAAGGGCCAATTTTTGCCTTAATGGGCCCGATATTATTATTCGTGTTGTATTGCACTAATAAAACGCCACCGTCTTTTACATAATTCATTAATGTATTATAAGCATCATTTAACCATTGAAAAATATTGTATGCCCTTACGCCGGTGACAATCGCATCATATTGTTTTAAATTGTTTGCAGTAATATCTTTCGGGGAGAGAATCGCTACTTCATACCCCATCTTCTGCAGCGCCTCAGGCACTTTATCGCCGGCACCCGGGATGTATCCCACTTTCTTTCCGGATATTTTTAAAGGAATAGAAACAAGGTCTGAACTTGCTTTTTTAAAATAGATAATATTTGGGATATGCGGATATTCAATAATTGTCTTGTATTGATTGTAGTCTTCATTTCCAAGTGAAGCGCTCCAATTGATGACTTCAGTATTTTTTTGCAAAGGATTCTTTATTGAGTAAAAAGAATCGCCATGCTTCTTAGTTTGAAGCACATTTTCAGAATGTTCTTCATGCAGAGTAAAATCATTTTGTGAAGCGCTATTGCTGAACGCTTTCACGTTAATATCAACAGGCTTGTCGTTAATCGCCAGCGCCAGTTCAGGATTGGATTTTACTTCCACCTTTGGAACAACAAAAAGAGGCTCATATGTTTCGCCCTTTACCGGGTCGTTTGATTTAAAACGAATAGGAAGTGTATAGGTTAATTCCTGCCCGTTGATTGATAATTTCACTTCGGCTGATTGCGGATCGTTTTCAGGTTTGCCAATCAATGTTTGATCTGAAACGTTGTAGGAACCTTTGTTCATTGGTTCTACCAGCCAGTACGGTTGCGATATTTTAGCATCTGAAGGAATTTGAATAGTAACAGAATGAGAAACGTTTTCATCCAAAGGCAATTGATCATTAAAAGAAAATTCTTTTCCACGAATCACAATAGAAGAAATGGTTACATCTCCACCAAGCCGCTTATCTGCAACAAAATTTACATGAAGCGGTTCACCCTGCACAGCAAACATTGTATTGGTAGTCGTTTCCATATACAGGCCAATACATTCCCTCATTATCTCCTTCACCTGCTGCAGCTTTTGATCACGCCAATACCCTTGTGGCATAGCTTCAATTGATTTGTAAATTTGTAAAAGCTGCGGCAGCGATTTTTGGGGTTCCTGAAAAGAATAATCGTCCATCAGCTTTTGTATCAAATCGCCAATTTGTTGCTCATTAATCCTTTGCCAGGTCGTGTTTACGCCGTCCATTAATGTTTCCTGCGGATTTGTTCCTTTAATTGTTTTAAAATATTCAAGCTGTTTGCCGCGGGAAGAAGGCACTCCAAAGCCCTGCGTCTTATGCTGGCTGCGGCTTTTAGCAGCTATTTCGCCATAGCTTTGCCCGAGCAATGGATTATAGCCACCCACGTCAATCTTAAATTGATCAGGGCTTTCGGTATTGACGCTTCCAAAATTAAACGTATTCCATAACAAGCGTTTCGCCTGCCATGGTTTTACTCCATATTTAAATTGCTCAGGAAATTTTGAAGAATCCGCCGCTGCCTCAAAAGCTTCGCCGGCTAAAATGGCAGAAGCCGTGTGATGTCCGTGGCCACCTTCGCCCGTTGTAGGAAACCGGGTAATAATTATATCAGGCTGAAATTTTCTGATTACCCAAACCACATCGCTCAGAATTTTTTGTTCGTCCCAAAATTGAAAAGTTTCAACAGGACTTTTAGTAAAGCCAAAATCAAAAGCACGGGTAAAAAACTGTTCTGCGCCATCAATTCTTCGGGCGGCAAGCAATTCCTGCGTTCTGATCAAACCCAACGCACTCCCCTGTTCGTCGCCGATGAGGTTTTGCCCGCCATCACCGCGTGTCATGCTCAGGTATCCGGTCCTGTATAATTTCCCATTTGCGAGAAAGGCCAATAGCCTTGTGTTCTCATCGTCGGGATGAGCCGCCACGTACAAAACTGAACCAAGCACGTTGAGTTTTTTTATTTGCTGAAAAATCTGGTCGGAAGTGAATGACTTCGGAGCCTGGGAAAATGCTGAATGTGAAAAAGAAAACAGAAAAAACAAGAATAAATATCTACGCATTTTTAGATTGTTTATAATACGAAAGTAAGGCAATGTGCAGGTAAGAGGCAAACCGTTTAAAAAAAATCAAAAAGATTTGTAAAAACACAGTAAAGCGAAAAATAAATTGAATGTATATTTCGGTTTTTCTATGTTATTTTTTGCATAGAATTCAACCATATTTCGTCCATGAAAAAAAATTACTTTTCGTGTAAGCATCACCGTTAAAATTTCGCCCGGATGATAGAAGGATATCTTTGAAAAGTGTGAATCACCAATTCTCCGAAGAGCGTATTTGCCCAGGCAAACCATTTCCTGGTAAAATTGGAAGCATCATTTTTATTAAAAGACTCATGCATGAAACCCGTGCCGGCGTTAGATTTTATCAACATTTTCATACATTGTTTTACTTCAGATTCATTGTTGCTAGTAAGCCCTCGCATTATGATGCTCATTGGCCAAATCATATCCATTCCTGCATGAGGGCCACCAATACCTTCACCGGCGGTTCCTTTAAAAAAGAACGGATTATTTTCTGAAAGCACAAACTTCCGCGTACTCTGATACAACATATCGTTTTCGGATACCGCATTCAGATAAGGCAATGACAGCAGGCTCGGAATATTAGCATCATCCATCAGGTTAAAACTTCCGAATCCGTTAATTTCATACGCATAAATTTTTCCGACTTCTGGCGAATTAATAACCGCATATTTTTTCAGTGCATTATCTACTTCATTGGCCAGAGCATTACACTTTTCAGCCAGTTGCTTATTTTTTGAAATGCTGTTTACCATTTCAGCCGCATTTCTCAAGCTGACCACGGCAAAAAAGTTGGAAGGAATTAAAAAAGGAAAAATTGTAGCATCATCGCTCGGCCGGAACATCGAACAGATAAGGCCTACCGGCTTCACCGGATATCCATAGCCGCTAAGCGGCACGCCATCTGTAGCCCATGCCGTAGTCCTTTGAAAAGAATATGGGCCTTCTCCATTTTTGCGTTGCTGTTCAATAAAAGTTTTTAAAACAAGCTCAATGGATTCTTCCCACGCTTTATCAAACGGAGCAGTATCGCCGGTATCTTTCCAGTATTGATGAGCCAGTCTAACAGGATAACAAAGAGAATCAATCTCCCATTTTCTTTCGTGTACACCCGGTTTCATTTCAGTAATATCAGTTTTCCATTCACTGATTTTGTTCGGATCTTTATAAAATGCATTGGCATATCTGTCAAGATGGATACATTTCACCTGGCGGTTAATTACGCCTGCTATCAGTTGCTGGAGGTGTTTGTCATTTTTCACCAAAGGAAGGTATGGCCACACCTGCGCAGTGCTGTCCCGAAGCCACATGGCATCAATATCGCCGGTGATGACGTAAGTATCAGGTCTGCCGTCAATCATTTCAAAGTCGACGGTTGTATCCAAAGTATTGGGGAAGCAATTTTCAAACAACCAGGCCAATTCCGGATCAGCTATTTGCTTTTTAACCGCTGTAATGGTAGCTTCTACGGCCTCACTTGTAAATTTCCTATCAGCAAGTGCAGGTCTTTTTGAAATAAATTCTTTGCCATCAGCCGCAAACGCTTTGGTTTTTTGAAGTAGCAAAGCTGTTGCTGCCAGCCCTGTTGATTGAATAAACTGTCTTCTTGAAGTCATATAAAATGAATTTTTAAAAACAGCAATTTAAAGCAAATTTTCAGGTAATGTCGTAGCGAGAGCATCAACGTACGGGCACTTCAATCGTGGGCCTTATTTTATCATCTGCAACCTTTTCGTAGATCATTACTTTCACGGTCCACTCAGGCATCGAATAGGAAAGACCGATCTCCACTTTGAAAAGTTGAAGATCGTTATTGGAAGGATTCAATTCCAAAATGCTTGAGGCAAAGGCCCTGGCTTCATCCGGTGCATCATATCTGCCTGAAAGATGGTATGAAGTTTTATCATAAAAAGTCAGTTTGGCGCCGTTTAATTGCCTGTAATAACTTTTATATTTCTCCACCGCCTCTTCATAGCTTTCAGTTTGATACATGGTGGCTTCCCATGCATATGAATAAGGTTGTAAATATTTCGTAATGGAGGTGGAGATGGCATCTGGCGGCGCAATCCGGCTGGCAAACTCGATAGTTTCTTCCGATTGATTCAGCGTATCGCCTTTTACATTATTAAAATTCTGATAGAAATCGCGGGCCACCTGTTCCACCACCGGCTTTAAAGTATTAGAAGATTTTTTTAAAGGAACTACCGGCTGGGCTGTGGCGGCAACCGATTGAAGAATGAAAAGTGTAGAAATAATTTTTCTCATAAAATCCATTTAGGTTTTGAAAAGATTTGAAGTACCTAACGTAAATAATTAAGAAATGTTATAGATTTTGGCAAAATTCTTTCGCTGGTGCTTACAACAGTTGATAAGTGATATGCGTAAAAAAAAATGCCCCAGTGGTGAGACATTTTTCTTAAAAAGGTTTTTTTTATAACGCTTTATTAGCGGCTGTGTCGGGAAAGAATTTACATGCCCAACAGTTTATACATTTCATCTAATTTCGGTGAAAGAATAATATCTGTACGACGGTTTTTCGCTCTTCCTTCGGGAGTTGAATTGGAAGCCACAGGCTCATAATAGCTATGGCCCGAAGAGATTACTCTGGTAGGATCCACTTTATAATTATTCACAAGAATACGAACAATTGCATTTGCGCGCGCGGTACTTAAGTCCCAATTATCCTGGTAGCGGCCGCGAATCGGTATGCTGTCTGTATGACCTTCAATATTGACTGCCACATCGTTATTTAAGTTCAAAACCGCAGCGAGCTTTGACAAGGCATCTACCCCTTTTGGATTAACCACCGCACTTCCTGATGGAAACAATAATTGTTCAGAAAGGCTTACGTAGACTTTTCCATCCTTATTATACACTGAAAGTTCATTTGAATTAAAGCCTTTTAATGCTTCTGACATTTTATTTTTTAAATCTTCTGACGCTTGCTTTTGTTGATTCAGTAAATCTTGTAATTGCTCTAATTTTTGCTTTTGCTGCTGTAAGCTTTGTTCGCTTTGAGATAACTTATTTTGCTGTTCGGCAGTTTGTTGTCCTAGCCGGCTGTTCTGCGATTTAAGATCTGAAACTTTTCCATTGAGATCATCTATATTTTTTTGCAGCGATGCTATCTGATCGTTTAAAGAAGAAATATTTTGGCGCAGTTTCGAATTACTGTTAGCCAATTCAGTGCTGTCAGATCTTAATGTCGCCGTTTCCTGCTGCGATTGCAACAAATACCTTTTGGCTACACAACTTGACAGTAGAAATGTACCTGCTAAAATCACTACAAAATTTTTCATGCTAAGTTTTTTTGAATAAAATATAAATAAAAAATGTGCCATATTTAAAAAGAATATATCAACAGCGTGCAAATAATTTATGGCACAATTTATTCCATTTCTGTAAACGCTATTCAGTAAAAGAACAAAAAATGCAGATTTTTATTTTCTGTTTAGATAAATGGCCAATCAAATATTTTTTTGAAATGATAATACTGCAATATGTCGAATAAAAATGTAAGTGAATGCCACATAAAAAACTAATTTTTATTCTCTTATTCAACTTTTGAGGATCTTTGATGCAACCTTAAAAATATAATGACTCATTTATCATCAAAAATACCCTATTCTGTTTTAGATCTTGCGACTGTTACTGAAGGTTCATCTCTGAAAGAAACTTTTTCAAAAAGCCTGCAATGCGCCCAGCATGCAGAAAAACTAGGCTATAACCGATATTGGCTTTCCGAACATCACAACATGATTAGCGTTGCCAGTTCAGCAACATCAATACTGATAGGCTACATAGCAGGCGGCACATCTACCATGCGGGTTGGTTCCGGAGGAATTATGCTACCAAATCATTCGCCACTTGCTGTCGCCGAACAATTTGGAACTTTGGAATCCATTTATCCAGGAAGAATTGATTTAGGTTTAGGCCGCGCGCCGGGCACCGACCAGTTAACGGCGATGGAATTGAGAGGTACGAGATCAAATACAGCAGAAGATTTTCCACAAAATATTTTGAAGCTTCAAACCTTTTTCTCAAAAGAAAACTTTGACTCAAAAGTAAGAGCGATTCCTGGTGAAGGCCAGGATATTCCCTTATGGATATTAGGTTCCAGTACAGACAGCGCTCAATTAGCCGGGTATTTAGGACTTCCTTACGCTTTTGCAAGTCATTTTGCTCCTGCTCAATTTTATGCTGCCATTGAAATTTACAGAAGAATTTTCAGGCCTTCTCCCGCTCTGGAACAACCTTATGTGATGCCATGTGTAAATGTGATAGCGGCTGATACAGATGAGGAAGCCGCCCGTCTTGCTACATCATTGTACCAAATGTTTATCGGTATTATAACGGGTAGGCGTACACGTTTGCAGCCCCCTGTAGACAACATGAATGAAATATGGACCGAATATGAAGAAGAAGCTGCAAAACAAATGCTGCAACTTTCTCTTATTGGAAGCGCTGGCACTATTAAAGAAGAGTTGAAAATTCTTTTAGAAAAAACAGGAATGAACGAGATAATGATTATTTCAAATATCTATGACCAGGAAGCAAAGCTTCATTCTTATGAATTGTTTGCGCAGATAATGAAAGAACTCTGAATTAGTCTGCATTTATCAAAAAAGTGCCGAGGTCTATTACATGACCTTCTTTCATGATGAATTCCTGAACGTCTGAAAGATCAAGGTTGGACATTACTTTGCTTTTAAAAATCTCCAGGTCGTTTTTATAAACAACAAAATAAAAATCCGGCTTTTTGTCCAGTTGGACAGGCTTTAAAAAATCTTGGGGAGTAAAAACAAAGCTTGCTAATCCTTCTTCGTCCGGATTACTTTCACCCAAAAAATCATCATTAAAAATATCTTTATCGTATAAACGAACTTTAAATTCCCTTCCTGATAAAGGCTCATCATCGCCTTTACGAATCAGGCGGACGTTCACCTCTACATTCATTTCTTTATTCAACTCGATTTCGGACATAAGCAAATTTTTCGAAAAGTAATATTTTTTCTTATTTAATCCAACTGGTGATACCTAGGCATATACGTGATATCATGTTTGAAAATTGCGAAAAAAAGCTTATTAACAAGACTTTATGGGGTTGTTGCAGGCAGATTTATTCATCAAGCTTTAATACTGCCAGAAACGCTTCCTGCGGCACTTCCACATTACCAATCTGCTTCATCCTTTTTTTACCTTCTTTTTGTTTCTCCAATAACTTTCTTTTCCGGCTGATGTCGCCACCGTAGCATTTGGCAGTTACGTCTTTTCTAATAGCGCTGATATTTTCGCGTGAGATAATTTTTGCGCCGATAGCTGCCTGGATGGCAATCTGAAATTGCTGTCGTGGTACAAGTTCCTTCAGTTTTTCACAAAGTTTTCTTCCAAATTCCTGCGACCTGCTTCTATGAATTAATGAGCTAAGTGCATCTACTTTGTCGCCATTTAATAAAATATCCATTTTTACAATATCGCTTTCCCTGTAACCGATGGGATGATAGTCAAAAGATGCATAGCCACGCGTTACACTTTTTAGACGGTCATAAAAATCGAAAACAATTTCTGTCAAAGGCATCTCAAAGCTAAGCTCCACGCGGGTGGGCGTCAGGTAGGTTTGATTGGTAAGAATGCCTCTTTTGCCAATACAAAGCGACATGATATTTCCAATGTAGTCCGGTTTTGTAATGATTTGCGCCTTAATATAAGGTTCCTCTATCTTTTCGATCCGGCTAGGATCAGGCATTTGTGTGGGGTTGTTTACGGTAATTTTTTCTCCTTTGGTAGTGTAGGCGAAAAATCCCACGTTGGGAACTGTGGTGATTACTGTCTGATTAAATTCCCTTTCCAGTCTTTCCTGGATAATTTCCATATGAAGCATTCCAAGAAATCCGCAACGAAAGCCAAAACCCAAAGCCTGCGAAGTTTCCAGTTCAAAAGTGAGTGATGCATCATTAAGCTGAAGCTTCTCCATGCAATCACGCAGCTCTTCAAATTCATCTGTATTTACCGGAAAAATTCCTGCAAACACCATCGGCTTCACTTCTTCAAAGCCTTTAATAGATTCCTTGCAGGGGTTGGCTGTGGTAGTAATAGTGTCTCCCACTTTTACTTCTTTAGCATTTTTGATACCGGTAATTACATAGCCCACATCGCCTGCTTTCACTTCATTTTTTGCCATCATACCCATTTTCAAAATGCCCACCTCGTCTGCATTATACTCTTTACCCGTATTTGAAAATTTAATTTTATCGTTTTTCTTCAACACACCATTAAACACGCGGTAATACACTATTATTCCACGGAAACTATTAAAAACGCTGTCGAAAATTAATGCCTGCAACGGTGCATCAGGGTCGCCCTCAGGAGCAGGAATTCTTTTTATGATGGCATGGAGGATTTCTTCAATGCCCACTCCTGTTTTGGCGCTGGCGTGCAATATGTCTTCATGTTTGCATCCAATCAGGTCAATAATCTGGTCTTCCACTTCAGCGATCATTGCTCCATCCATATCTATTTTGTTGAGAACCGGAATAATTTCGAGATCATTATCAATGGCGAGATATAGATTTGAAATGGTTTGCGCCTGGATACCTTGAGTGGCATCCACCAAAAGCAAAGCGCCTTCACAGGCAGCCAATGCCCTGCTTACCTCATAACTGAAATCCACATGACCGGGAGTGTCAATGAGGTTTAAAATATATTCCTGGCCTTCAAAATTATAATTGATCTGGATGGCATGGCTTTTTATAGTGATCCCTTTCTCCCTTTCAAGATCCATGTTATCCAGTACCTGCGCCTGCATTTCACGGTCGTTAACCGTATGTGTAAATTCAAGTAAGCGGTCGGCCAGCGTACTTTTTCCATGGTCAATATGTGCAATGATGCAAAAATTTCTGATGTTATTCATTTACCCAAAAATAGTCTTAAAAAACGCAGCAAAGGTAACAAAACAGCAGGGATCAAATTATATTTTAAACAGTCCTTATGATAATTATAAGCTGCTCATAAAAACTTCTGTAAATTCCAGAATGTATTTCCTTAGCTTACCGAAATTCGCTGAAAACGCCTTCCTCATCGAATGCTGCCAAATTGCAAAACCGATTATCTTAACTTGTAAAAACGCCGGTTGAATTCACATGATTTATTCTCATGGCCTCTCCATTTTTTGCTTTAGTAACCTGTTAATTATTAAAAAGGCATTTTAGAAAAAATATTCACCAATTTTGACCTTAATGAATTTTAAAAAAGAGCTCATAAAGAACATTTTATACAAGGGTCTGAATGTCTTCCTGTCGTTCGGAATTACGATTGTCCTCGTGCGACTTTTGGGAACAGAGGGCAACGGCGTATATTCTTTATTTATTACCAACACCGCCATCATCACGCTGGTGGTAAGTTTTGGTTTCAATTCCGGTTTGGTTTATTATTCAGCAAAAAGGATTTTTTCTCCGGTCACGCTTATCAATTCTTCGTTTTTAATATTGCTGATACAGGTAATTGTCATAATCATCGCCGAAATAATTTTTACTTCTGCTTTCAGCATTTCACTGTTTAGTGACATCCATTCCGCTGAAATGTCTTTCTGGGGCTGCTTTTATTTGTTTTCTGTGTTATTGAACGGCTACGTCTCTGCCATTTTCACAGGCAATAAATGGTTCGACATACTGAACCTGCTTACTGCTGCCAGCAATTTTATTTTCCTGCTTATTTTCGGCTACTTGCTTTTACAAGGGCATGGCAACAGTATGGCGTACACGATTTTTATTATAAAAATCTTCATATCCCTAACGGCGCTTCAATCGGTTGTTTACCTTATCGTGTTATTAAAAAAAATCAATTTTAATTTTTATGCAGATGTTTTAAAATTCAAAGAGCTCAGGTTAATTTTCATGTATGCCGGCCTTGCTTTTTTTTCAAACTTTTTCCAGTTTCTTGCATACAGAATGGATTATTGGTTTATAAACATTTACAGGTCAAAAGACGAACTTGGTCTTTATGCATTGGCTTCCAAACTAAACCAGGTACTATGGCTGCTTCCAATGACCATAGCGGCCGTAATTATTCCGTTCACGGTTGCCTCATCTGAAGAAATTGCAGAAAAGGTGAAAACCATTTTGCGGTTGCAATTCAGCGGATACGTTGTGTTGGCAGTTTTGTTGCTTCTGGTGTCGCCATTCTTTATTCCATTTATTTTTGGTATCGATTTTATCGACGCCGTGTATCCTTTCATCATTCTATTGCCCGGTGTGATTATTTTCACGTTAACTACTATTCTCGCTGCTTATTTTGCCGGAATCAACCGGCAGGATATTAATTTAAAAATATCCTTTTTTTGTTTCTTTACTATATTTATCGGCGATTTGATATTGGTGCCAAAGTATGGCATGGAAGGCGCAGCAGTAGCGAGTTGTATCGGATACATTCTAAGCGGCGTCAGCTCATTATATGTATTTTCCAAACTATCTAAAAGCAATTTTAAAGAACTATTGATATTAAGGAAAAAAGATTTCAGCAGCGTAAAAAATCTTTTCCCGGCCAAATAAAAACGAATGTATAAAGTATTATTTCTCGCCAGTTGGTACCCCTCCAGGGTGGATGCTTTTGACGGCGATTTTATCGAAAGGCACGCGAAAGCAATAAGTCTTCTTCATAAAGTTTTTGTGGTGTATATTGTTAAGGACCCAGACATTAAGAATGGTAAAACCACAGTAAGCAAAGAAATAACCGGAAATTTAATTTCGTTTCGCGGATACTATCCTTATTCAAAATTTAAAAAAGGTTTTTTAGAAAAAATACATTCCAATTATTTGCATTTTCAATTGCATAAAAAGATTTTTAAAATGATTCAGAATGAATCTGGAATGCCTGATATTGTTCATTTAAATGTATTGATGAAGGCTGGAATTTTTGCACGATGGCTTAAGAAAAAATACCGGCTGCCTTATGTGCTCAGTGAAAACTGGACAGGCTACTATCCTGAAAATAAAAATGGTTTTCTTCAAAAGCCGATATTCTATAAAAAGATTTCAAAGAGAGTTTATAATGATTGCGATTTGCCATTGCCTGTCACTAAAGATCTGGGAGAAAGAATGAACCAATTATTTAACGTCGCAAAACACTTTGTTGTAATTCCAAATGTGGTGGATACTTCACTTTTTTATTTAGAAAATCAACCAGTAAAAAAAAAGAAAAGATTCATTCATATTTCAACATTAGGCTATCACAAAAACATTTGGGGAATTTTACATTGCATCAAAAAATTATTTCAACAAAGACAGGATTTTGAATTGTTACTCGTAGGTAACCCTTCTTCCGAAATAATTGAATGGTGCAAAAAAAATAATTTATATGATAGCTGCGTGGTTTTTACAGGATTGATTTCTTACGCGGAAGTGGCGAGTTATTTACGGAAAGCCGATGCGCTTGTAATGTTTAGCCGTTATGAAAATCTTCCCTGTGTTATCCTGGAAGCGCTCTGCTGTGGCTTGCCTGTGATTGCCTCTGATGTAGGTGGCATCAGGGAAGTAATCAACAAAGAAAATGGAATTTTGATTGCTTCCGAAAACGAAGATGAATTGTTACAATCAATGAATTACATGCTGGATAATTTAGGTAAATATAACAGGACAAATATTGCAGCTTCAGCAAGTAAAAAATTCAATTATCAAGCCGTTGCACAACAATTTACTTTTGCTTATCAAACTGTATTGAAACCATAGCCCGTAATTTAGCGATTACAGATGGCGATAATAACGTTAGACTAAAGAGGACCATCTCATAAAAAAGCGCATCAGCCATAAACCAAAATCCCAGTGGCAAAATCAGCGAGATAATAAATAAAACAGGATCCCATTTTTTTGTAAAAAATCCTATAATAAATAATCCTTCCAATACAAAACCTGTAACATACAATAGCTGTAGAAGTGAAGGATGATTTATAAACCAAAAATACACTGACGCCAAAAAAGTATTTGGATTAAAATACAAATAAGGAGCAAGATTTTTTTTTATTATCAAAATTCCCTGGTCGCTATAAAGCCAGGAAAATCTGAAAAATTTCCAAAGAAATGCTGCTGAATAAGCGAAAAGAAAAAAATACCGCAAGCCCTGCCACGCAAGTGAAAACGATTTTCTCGAATAAAGAAACACGACCGGCGTTAGTAAAAACGGAACCAATGAATGTGTATGGTGGGCGCCAAAAGAATTAAAAATGATATAATAAATAAAATAAAAAACAACAAAAACTCCAATCAGCCACTTTTTGCATGGAAAAAAAATAATAGCGGTAGCAGAAGCGAACAATATAAAATCCCACAACCATGAAATAAGTTTATAAGAAGTAACGAGTTCAGGAATATGTAAATGATGCATAAGCAAGAAAACTGGATCGAGATAAGGAAATTTTAATACCGGCGATTGGAGCTGATGAACCAGCGTGTTTGAAAAACCGGAAAAAATAAGATCGGCCAGGATTACCGCGAACACAATTCTGCAGAGAAACGCAGCGTCTGCTTCCGAAAAATTATTTTGACTTTCCTGGTTATTCATTGATAAGATGGTATGCTGAATCAACTGCTATAAAATTATTTTTTTGCCACGAAACATTTAATACATCTACTTGCAGGCTTTTGATTTTTTTACCTGTTGTTTGTTCAAGATATTTTTTGTACCAATCCGGAAATTCATTTAATGATTGGGCTGAATTTTCAAACGAAAAAATATAAGGTTCTAAAACATTCAGCTTTTGCCCAAGCTTCTTTTGTAAAAAAGCAAACGTGGGATCGCCGGATTCTTTTAGTGACTGATAATACGTAAGCGGCGACAAAAGAAAAAACCGGTTTGCCGGAAAATAACCTGTTGAATAGTCCAACTGTTTATCATTTATTGTCACTCTATAAATCTGATAAGATGCAGGTTCAATTTCCCGCTCGGAATACATGCCCCACACATAAAACGGAGTGACTTCAAATCCAGAGAGATTGCACATGACAGTTAATACAGTAAAAATCACAAAAAAATAAAATAGCTTTTTACTATGCCGGTATACTTTGTAAAGAAAAAGCCTTTTCATATTGATATTCGGTTTTCAGGATTTCTCTGCTAAATAAAATAGATTGGTGTAATAAAATGAAGCTAAAAATAAAAACAATACATCACATTAAATTTTTACAATCTTGCGCGTCGCAATTGGATAAGCAGTTAAAATAATTAAAATAAAAAATAGCGGTTTTTATTCCTTCACTATAATAATAAGGCCGGCCCGCGATTGCGGGCCGGCCTTATGTGGTTCTGAGAATGTTTTTATTTTTTCTTATTGGCTTTATACCTCATGTCCGGTGTGCCATTTTTTTTCATTGGGCCGGCAGTTGAAGTAACTTTTGTTTTATTTTCCTTAAAACGCTTATCCGCTGTACCGTCTTTTTTTACATGCGCAGTTGTCTTTTCAACTTTTGTTGATTTAGCAGCTACTGCAGGAGCAGCGGTAGAAGCAGTGGTAGTTGCTTTTTTCTTTTCGGTTTTCTTTACTGTTTGCGCATTTACAAAGCTGAATGAACCAAAAATGAGAAGAATGGCAATGATTAATTTTTTCATGTTTTAATTTTTAAAATTTGAGGTATAAATGTAATACGGCGCATGTATAACTCAGTATTTAAACATTATAAATCATTAAATTTTACAATTTTATGATGGTGCCATTCTTACTAGCCCGGCCGTCTATTTCAGGCTTCGTATGATTTGAATAAATTCGGATGCATTCAGGGAAGCGCCGCCCACAAGACCGCCATCCACATCAGGCTTACCAAAAATTTCTTTAGCATTCGCAGCTTTAACGCTACCGCCATACAATATCGAAATACTTTGTGCCACATCGTCTCCATATTTTTCTGAAAGAACCTTGCGGATAAAAGCATGCATTTCCTGCGCCTGGTCGGCAGTGGCTGTTTTGCCTGTACCTATTGCCCATATGGGCTCATACGCGATTACAAAGTTTCTTATTTCATTTGCATCCAGATGAAGCAGGCTTTCTTTCAATTGCGTTTCTACATATTGGTTTTGTGCTTCGGCTTCCCGTACGGTCAGTGATTCGCCACAACAAAAAATCGGTTTGAGGTTATATTTTAAGCAAATATCCAATTTCTGAAATAAGATGAAATTGCTTTCATTAAAATATTCTCTCCTTTCACTATGGCCGATTATCACATAATCAGCATTGCATGATTTAAGCATCGAAGCGCTTACTTCGCCCGTAAAAGCGCCGTTTTCTTTTGTGTAACAGTTTTGCGCAGCAACATAAAAGTTTTTGCTGCCGCTTAATTTTTCTTTCGCCAATAGTAAATAGGGAAAAGGAACCGCTAATACAGTTTCGCGGTCGCCTGAAAGCTCAATATTTGCCTGCACCAGCGAATCTAAAAGGTTGTTGGCTTCGTCTAAACTCAAATTCATTTTCCAGTTAGCTGCTGCTATTTGTTTTCTCATTTTTATTTAATTTTTAATAAATGTTTTTTAATGATTGAATTTCTCCATCGGTTATTTCCTGGCCTTTCAACTTTTTCCAGTTATTAATATCCGAAAGTGCTTTTTCAAAAATATATCTGTTATCTCCCCACGAAAAATTGTCAATAAACTTTGGCGGAAACGGACGGCCAAAAACACTGCAACATACACCCACAACGGTTCCTGTATTAAACGAGGTGTTGATAGCGCACCTGCTATAATCGCCCATTAGTAAACCACATTTTGTGCCGGCCACTAAAAAGTCATTGTGTTTTTTGCTCCAGATTTTTACTGCAGATGCGTTATTTTTCAAATTTGAATTACTGGTTCCGGCGCCAAGATTGCACCACTCTCCTATCACAGAATCTCCGAGATAGCCATCGTGGCCCTTATTGGAATAGGCCATCAGGATGGAATTTTTTATCTCTCCCCCAGCAAGGCAGTGAGGTCCAATTGTGGTGGCTCCATAAATTCTTGCGCCCATCTTTATGCGGCTGCCTTCGCCGATTGATATAGGGCCGCGTAGCAGACATCCTTCCTCCACCTGCGCATTGCTGCCGATATAAATTGGGCCGGCCTCAGCATTAAGAATGGCAAATTGAACTGACGCTCCTGGTTCTATAAATATATTTTCAGCACCAACCACGTGATTTCCTTCAGGAACCGGCTGCGAAGTTCTTCCATGGGTAATCGTTTTAAAATCCTCATTGATTGCCCAATTATTGAACTCGAAAATTTGCCACGGATGTTCCAGGATTTTACAATCAGCAGTGAAGGGAAGTTTTTCTTTGCGTGCGGAGAGTTGCTTTAAAAATTCAAAAGAAGGAATAAAATTCACCGGGTATTTCACACATTCATTTTCCTCATATTCATGAATCAATTTTTCAGATGTAATAAACACTTTTCCTGGGAAAACCTGCTGCCACTTTTCAAAAATTGTAAAAATCCCCATCCTGATATGGCTTATTGGTCGAATCTGGCCAAAGGGAAATAAGAAATCCTTAAAAAAAATGTCATCAAGCAAAATCTTCATTTGCCGGCTTTTTTAAAAATTGTTCAAATTAAAAAAAATCCCCCAAAACAGGGGGACAAAAAAAATCAAAGTGCAATTAATTATTTCTTTTTCTCGTAGCGTTTTCTGAACTTATCTATACGCCCTGCTGTATCTACCAGCATATTTTTACCGGTATAAAACGGATGAGAAGTATTTGAAATTTCCAGTTTAATTACCGGGTATTCATTGCCGTCTTCCCATTTGACAGTTTCTTTAGAAGCTGCAGTGGAGCGGCTCAAAAACATGGTATTATTACTCATATCGCGAAATACTACGAAACGGTAATTTGATGGATGGATGTCTTTTTTCATATTGTTTGTTTTTTAACATGGCTTCCTGGCTGCAGTCTCCATGTATTTTTTAAGGGTGCAAAACTAATACAATAATGTTTATCGGCAAAAAGTAAAAAGCTAATTTTTCATATTTACATATTGAAGCGCCAGGCCAAGATCCCATCCTTTTGAAGCCTGGATTACCGCCTGCAGGTCGTCTATTTTTTTGCCGGAAACCCTTACTATGTCGTCCATAATGGAAGCCTGCACCTTAAACTTTGCATCCTTTATCAGCTTCACCATCTTTTTGGCGTCTTCATGGCTAATGCCGTTTCGCACGGGAATTTCTTTCTTCACTATTTTGCCACTTTGAAACGGCTCTTTGCTTAAATCATAAATTTCAGCAGCAAGGCCTTGCTTCATGCTTTTGCTGATGAGCACGTCAATAATTTGGTCCAGCTTCATTTCGCTATCCGCTTCGAGGTTTATTTTAAATTCTTTTTTATTCAAATCAATCACCACGTGATTGCCTTTAAAATCAAAACGGTTTTTAATTTCTTTGGATGCGGTGTTAACTGCATTATCAAGCGTCTGTAAGTCTACTTTACTTACGATATCAAATGAAGGCATAAAATGATTTTTAAATTATCAACAATTAAATTGTATCAGAATTCACTGACATTGTATGAACATGCGAATTTACACCAAAATAAAAATCATTATTATTTCTGCTTTTACTATAGTGAGGCTGCGAAGAAGTAATTTTACACTTACGTATGAATGTTATTGAAAAATATTTTCCTGATTTTTCGGAACCGCAAATGCAACAATTTAATGCATTAAAGGAGTTGTACGATAACTGGAATCAAAAAATAAATGTGATATCAAGAAAAGATATGGATCATTTTTATGAGCACCATGTTCTTCATTCGCTTGCCATTGCTACACAGTTTGATTTCGCGCCCGGCGATGCAGTTATGGATTTGGGCTCCGGAGGCGGCTTTCCGGGCATTCCGCTTGCCATCTGTTTTCCGGATGTACATTTCCACCTGGTAGATAGTATCAATAAAAAATTAAAAGTTGCCGATGCAATTGCTGCAGAGATTGGATTGAAAAATGTAACCGTTCACCATACCCGCGCTGAAGATATAAAAGATAAAAAATTTGACGTGGTGGTTTCGCGGGCTGTAGCACCTTTAAAAAATCTTTGGTATTGGAGCAAACCACTTTTGCATAAGCGTTCGGTTCATAAAGCCAAAAAAGTAACGGGACTTATTTGCCTAAAGGGTGGCGACCTTTCCAAAGAAATTCACGAAAGTGGCCTTCATCCGCGGGTTTGGGAAATCGAAAATATTTTTCAGGAAGCATTTTTTAAGGATAAATATATTTTAGCGGTGAATTGAAACTGTACTGCAAAAGGATAAATTTCCAACTGTCTCATAACCGGATACTCTTTGTATCGTAAGCGGACATTTCTTTTAATTTTCAAATTCATAATTCGCCATGTTTCAGCTACTTAAGCTTTGGCACACGATTGCTTTACTTTAATCAGGTGCTTAGAAAAAAACAATTCAAAATTGTAACAAAAAAATCTGTTCAACCGTCTAACAAGAAAAAATAAAGAACAAGCGATTTAGAAAATTATTTCTACATACAATCCTAAAAACTTTTTGAGATGGGAAAATTTATAGAATATCTGCCTGCCAAATCAAATAGAAACACAGCTTTTACAAATGCTCGATCTCTTTCTGAAGGATCTTTCGATGCTGTAAAATACAAAGATTTTATTCCTGTAATTGTTGTTGGCCCCAATGCTGCTAATGATGATTCGAAACAAAAAGAAAACGTTAATCGAAATTTTCCATTAGAAGCCGATGGCGCTTTTTATCTTTCAGGCAAAAATTTAAACGTTGAAATTTGGGAATCATTGATGAAAAATCCTTTTAACATAGATAGATTGGAAAAAGTAATTAAATACGACGGGCGAAAAAAGACACGGATAATTGTAAAAAACGGAACGGCACACATTGCGATGAGGCTTAGCGAGGTGGTTATGATCTTTACAAAGGATAAATTGGTATACGTGGTAAGTGAGGAATCAAAAAAATATACAATCGACAAAACATTGACGCAATTAGAAGAAGAACTTGACAGCTTCGTATTTTTCAGGGCCAACCGGCAAACTATCGTAAATCTGAATTTTATTAAAAGCTTTAAGCCTCATCAAAAAGTAAAATTGCTTTTAGAAATGGAAGTTAACGGAGCAGATGAGCCTATTGTCATAAGTCAACAAGTAGCGCCCGATTTTAAAAGATGGATTGAAGGCGCCTAGTTATTTTATGGGTAATGTGATAATAAACTTGCTGCCGACACCCAGAGAACTTTCTACGGCGATGTCGCCACCGTGAGCCTTAATGATATCATAAGTAATGCTCAAGCCGAGGCCGGTGCCTTCACCTGCCGGTTTGGTGGTAAAGAACGGTTGGAAAATTTTATCCCTTAATTCTGCCGGCATCCCATTACCATTATCCTGAACCGTAATTTGAACACTTTGATTTATTTTTCGTGTGGATACTGAAACTGTCGGTTCATAAGCACTGCTATCTTTTTTGTGAAATTTTTCATTAACGGCATAAAATGCATTATTTATTAAGTTTAGCAGCACACGTCCCATATCCTGAGCAACAATCATAATTGCGCCAATAGTTGTATCAAAATCCGTTTTGATAGTGGCATTAAAATTTTTGTTCTTAGCCCGCAATCCATGATAACTTAATCGCAAATATTCATCAGCCAATGCATTAATATCTGTCGGATCTTTTTGCCCGGTGCTGACTCTTGAATGTTGAAGCATTCCTTTTACTATCGCATCTGCCCGCTTGCCATGGTAATTAATTTTCTCCAAATTTTGTGAAATATCGCGTAATAAATCTTCTTCAAGATTTTTATCCCTTTGCTCCTCACCTTTTGACAATTCACCTTTAAGTTCTTCTATGAGTTCATTATTTACTTCCGAAAAATTGTTTACAAAATTCAACGGATTTTGAATTTCATGCGCTATACCGGCGGTAAGTTCACCTAGCGATGCCATCTTTTCTGCCTGTATCAATTGGGATTGAGTAGATTTTAATTCACTTAATGTATGCTCAAGCTCTTCTTTCTGTTTCGTAAGTTCCGAAGTTCTTTCCGCTACCTGAACTTCAAGTTGCGCCTTCATTTCAGCCATTATCCTGTTATTTTTTTCCTCGAACAGAGCTTTTTCGCGAACCTTGGCCAGCTCATTTCTTTGTTTCCGGTTTGTAAGCCATGTGCCAAATCCCCATATTACTGAAAATGAAGTGGCTGCCTTTAACCAGGTTTCCCAGTTTGTATATAATGAAGGATCGATGGCTTTAAGAAAATATACAAACAAGGAGACGACGATATAAGGGACCGCAGCTGTCACAAAAAAAGAAGCCCGCTTAAATTCTTCATTTTTATAAATAATATAAATAACAACTGACAGCAGAATAATAGAAAGCCACTGAATTACCGGGCCAGAACCTCCATAGGCAAAATGGATAATCAGCAACGCAATTGCAGCATAAAACAGCCACCAAAATAATTTGTTCCATCTCTCCATGGTCTTTGCCATGTTAAGAGATTTTCGTAGGTAACTAATAATTATTATGGAAATGATTAAAGTAAATCCCATGCTTTTTATAAATGAAGTAATGGATTATTAGTACAATATTAATTAATTCAAGTTACTAATATTCATTTTCATTTTAATGTTGTCACACATATATCTTCCATAGTAATGGAAGATTATTTAATGAGTGCCGGATAACAAAAATCAAATGCAATGAGTTCAGGAAAATAAAAAAACAGGCAATTTGTTTATCCACTGGCAATTGTTTGATTATTACATTTGCATTATGACGCTTCATGATTTTAAAGATTCATTATTAGCTGATACGCCGCCTCATCTTTCCATTTACTTACAAGCATTGTGGTATGATGCGAAAAGCAATTGGGAGAAAGCACATAATTTGATCCAGGAAGTAAACGATGAAAAGGCAGCCTGGATACATGCTTACCTCCACCGCAAAGAAGGCGACATTGGAAACGCCGACTACTGGTACCGCCGCGCCCGAAAAACAAGGCCTGATATTTCTTTAAATGATGAGTGGGAAAATATTTCGAACGCGCTTTTATAATCTTTTCAGGATTTCCGAAATCGCTTATAAAATTTTATTGCAGCAAAAAGCAATAGGCCTAACAAAATCAAAACCAGCATTCCCCAAATAAAATCGATTAATTGTTTTATCACCGCCAGCATCACGATGGCTACCAAAAAAAGTGTTGCCACTTCATTCCACATTCTTAAATTTTGCGAACTCCATTTAAAATTTTCCTTTTGTTGCTGTCGAAATATAGCATGAAGCGAAATGTGGTAAAAAAATAGTCCAAGCACAAAAAACAATTTTACCAAAAGCCAGGCCGGAAGGGTTCCATAAAGAATTCCCATCCATGTGCCAAAAATTAAAGTAAGAATGGCCGATGGCCACGTGATGCCATACCAAAGCCGGTTCTGCATGATTCCAAATTGTTTCAGCAAAATTGATTTTTCCGGTTCAATCTTTTCGTTCGCTTCTGCCTTATAAACAAAAAGCCGTACTATATAAAAAAGTCCCGCAAACCAGGTGACGACAAAAATAATGTGTAGCGCTTTGACGTAGAAATACATTCTTTAAGTTGTTAGTTAGTTATTAGTTATTAATTACGAGTTACTCCCGCATTATGTACTCATCACTCATAATTCATAACTCATCATTCATCACCTCCTCATTTACCATCTGTACAACGGCATCCACCCACAAAGGATCTGTATTCAGACATGGAATCATGGTAAATGATTCGCCGCCTGCATTCATAAAAATCTCTTTGCCTCGCATCGAAATTTCTTCTAATGTCTCCAGGCAATCGCTTACAAATGCAGGGCAAAGAATTAATAAATTCCTGATCCCCTCTTGTGTCATTTGCTGCAATCTCACATCTGTAAAGGGTTCCAGCCATCCCTTTCCTAATCTTGATTGAAATGAAATACTGTATTTATCAGGCGAAATTTTTAATTGTTCGCAAACAAGCCTGGTAGTAGTTCTTACCTGGTGTCGATAGCAAAACTGATGTGCAGGAGAAGGCGTTTCGCAACAAGCCTCGCTTTGCAGGCAATGACAACCGGTTACATCACTTTTTAGTATATGCCTTGCGGGTACACCATGATAGCTAAATAAAATATGATCGTAATTCTTTTGCAAACACGGTTTTATAGACGCTGCAAGAGCATTCAGATAAAAATCATTTTTGTAAAAGGGCGGTACAAATGAAATACTGAATGGATATTTTTTTTGTTTATAAACTTCTCTCATGTGCTCAACCGCAGTTTCATAGCTCGACATTGCATAGTGAGGATACAGCGGTAAAATAATTACTTCTTTAATTTCCGGGGTTCTTTTTGCCAGAGCGGCGTATGCATCTTCCGCCGTGGGATTACCATAGCGCATTGCAATCTCCACCGGCTCCTCCACCCTCGCCTGCAATGCTTCCTGCAATTTTCTTGTAAAAACAATTAATGGCGAACCCTCTTCTGTCCAGATTTTTTTATAGGCTTCAGCAGACTTGGGCGCACGAAAAGGAACAATAATTCCTTTTACTAATAAAGCACGAAGTAGCCATGGTTTGTCAATAACTCTTTCATCCATCAAAAATTCGTCAAGATATTTTCTAAGATCAGAAACATTTGTTGAATCCGGAGAACCAAGATTTATTAATATTATTCCTTTTTTTGTTTTTGCAGATGCCATTGTCATAAATTAGATGCAAATGTAGCTTCTGATAAAATGAATCCTTTGAATATTTTTTTCGTTTAACTAAATCCGGTGGTAAAGAGATTTTTTATTTTTTATGTGCTTTATTTGTAACCTTTTAATCTTTGAATTCTCTTTATATTGGGTCATAGAATTGAAAAATTGAAAAAGTAAAAAGAAATCAATAAAGCATGAGTTTAGTATTAATATGCAAAAGTCGCCCGATGAAAAAGATAGTATTACTTTTGCGCAAAAAATGAAGCTTTTAAATAAGTAATATTTATTTTTTTTTTAGATTACGCTAACTAGCATGTTTTGACTAAACAATGACCAACTAAAACAATTTTAAAAATATTTTTGCGACAATCGAATGACAAAACTCGCTAATACATACCATAATTCCCTAAATAGTTTTTGTATAGTTGGCATCAATTACCGCAAAAGCGATACGGCTATTCGTGGCCGATTTTCTCTTTCGGCAAGCCAAACTATTGATGTTTTAAAACAGGCTGCGGCAAAAAACATTCCCGGTTGCCTTCCCCTTTCTACGTGCAACCGGACAGAAATATACGGCATCAGCAATAACCCTGAAATTTTCTCCCAATTGTTATGTGAAAATACTTCGAATCAATTGGAAGATTTTCAGAAATATAGTTATACTTATCATGGGTTAGAGGCTATTGAGCATCTATTCAAAGTGGCGTCAGGCCTTGATTCGCAAATAATTGGGGATTACGAAATTTTGTCCCAGTTAAAGCAAGCTACCAATGTGGCCAAAGAGCACGGATGTATTGACGGTTTTATGGAAAGAGCCATTAATTATTCATTGCAGGTTTCAAAAGAAATAAAGACAAAAACGAAATTAAGTTCAGGAATTGTTTCGGTTTCTTATGCAGCTATCGAAATTATAAAAGAGAAAACAATAAATCTTTCAGATAAAAAAATCCTTTTAGTCGGAACAGGAAAATTTGGCAATCATGTTGCTAAAAATCTAAAAGATTATCTGCCGGTTTCTGATATTTCATTTATCAACAGAACAGACGAAAAAGCAAGTGAGCTGGCGCAATTGTTCAATGCAAAATTCTTGCCTTACAAAGATTTATCTTCAGCTTGTAATAACGCAGATATAATTATAGTGAGTTCCGCTTCTGGCACCTACTCAGTTCTGCCTTCTTTTTTCACGGACAGAAAACCGAGATTGATTCTTGATCTTTCGGTTCCTCAAAATGTAGATCCCGCAGTTAAAAAGATAGAAGGTATTACTGTTTTAAATGTAGATGAAGTTTCATCTGTTATGGATCACACAATTTTATTGCGTAAGGCCGAAATTCCGAAAGCAAAAAAAATAATTGACGAAACGCTCGGAAGTCTTGAAGAATGGCACCGTTTACAATTTAATAATCCGCTGTTGCGAATGGTAAAATCGCAGCTTTTCCAATTGAATGAGACGTACCATTTTGAAAATTCATCACCTGAAAAAATCCACAAAACTGTATCTTCATTAGCCGTTCAATTAAAAGTAAAAAACAACAAAGGTTGCCAATGTATCAATGCTTTAAGCAATTATCTTCATGAAACGACTTAAGATAGGAACTCGTGAAAGCCAGTTGGCCACGTGGCAGGCAACATTTGTGCAAACACTTCTTAGCAAAAACGGTATTGAATCGGAATTAATTTTTATCAAAAGCGAAGGCGATAAAGACCTCGTCACACCGCTTTATGAAATTGGTGTACAAGGAATATTTACAAGAGCATTGGATGCCGCTTTGCTCAATAACAAAGTTGATTTAGCCGTTCATTCGATGAAAGATGTCCCGACTTTACCGGCCGCGGGAGTCACGCTCGCAGCGGTCTTGAAGCGGGCATCTTACCGCGATATTTTAGTTTTTAAAGGAAATAAAAGAGAAATTGTTGATAGATTGAACAACTTTCAATCTTCAAACCTTAATCCTCAACACTCAGTATTCTGCATTGCTACAAGCAGCATCCGGCGCAAGGCTCAATGGCTTCATCGTTATCCAAATGACACAATTGAAAACCTGCGTGGCAACGTGAACACGCGTTTAAGAAAATTAAAAGAAAATAGCTGGAATGGAGCCATCTTTGCTGCTGCAGGATTGGAAAGAATTGATCTTCGTCCCGAAAATTCTATTGACCTCGACTGGATGTTGCCTGCCCCCGCACAGGGCGCGATTACCGTTTCATGTAGGGAAAATGACGAAGCAGCTTTCGAAGCCGCGCATTTATTAAACGATAAGGTCACACAAATTTGTACTAAAATAGAACGTGATTTTTTAAGAACCTTATTAGGCGGATGTTCAACGCCTATCAGCGCTTTAGCGGTTTTTGAAAACGGTAAAATTGTTTTCAGAGGAAATATTTGCAGCACAGATGGAAAAGAAATGTTCGAAATTCACAAAGAAATTGATATTAAAAACGCTGATGATATAGGAGTAATTTCAGCAAAAGAATTATTGCAAAATGAAGAAGCAGAAAAAATAATTTACTCGATCAGGAATGCAAAATAAAGTTCAGATATTAAGTACAAAAAAGATCAGCGATTCCTTTATCAGAAGCGCCGCTGAAAATAATATTGGTATTGATG
The DNA here is from genome assembly GCA_051954975.1 of Ginsengibacter sp. GTDB lineage: Bacteria > Bacteroidota > Bacteroidia > Chitinophagales > Chitinophagaceae > Ginsengibacter. The sequence continues at coordinate 171,787 of JBQCHE010000019.1, forward strand.
AAATGAGCTTTATTGAAACAAAAGAAAGTATTTCAGCAACAATAAAAAACCGGATCGAAGAACTGTCCGCGCAAAACATTACCGCAATCTTTACCAGTTCTAATGCGGTTACTGCGGTGAGCAAAATCGTTTCTCCACAAACAAACTGGAAGATATTTTGTATAGAGCCGGCGACAAAAAAATCGGTTGAGAATATTTTTACTAATTCCGCTGTTGCAGGTGCAGCAAAGGATGCAGCTGCATTATCTGAGAAAATAATTAATGATAAATCTGTAAAACAAGTTGTTTTTTTTTGCGGAAATCAACGACGAGATTTGTTGCCTTCAGAACTCAAAAAGAATGGAATTAATGTGGAAGAATTGACGGTGTACAACACTACGGGAAACCCGCAGGCTGTTACAAAAAAATATGACGGCATTTTGTTTTTTAGTCCCAGCGCGGTCAGAAGTTTTTTTGAAAAAAACAAAATTAATGCTGAAACAATTCTTTTTGCTATTGGCAAAACGACGGCTGAAGAATTAAAAAATTATTCAAATAATACAACTGTTATTTCAGAAATCCCGGACACGCAAAAACTCATCGCTGACGTAATAAAATACTTCAGCGCAATAAAAACTAATTAAATGAGCGAATTGAAAAATGATCTTTTATTAAAGGCATTAAGGGGCGAAAACGTAGATCGGCCGCCGGTTTGGATGATGCGCCAGGCCGGAAGATATCTACCGGAATACATTGCGCTTCGGGAAAAATACGATTTTTTTACCCGCGTTCAAACCCCGGAACTCGCAGCCGAAATTACTTTGCAACCGGTCAGGAGAATTGGCGTGGATGCAGCGATTATTTTTTCTGATATTCTAGTAATTCCGCAGGCGATGGGCGTTGAAGTACTGATGGAAGAAGGCAAAGGGCCGCTGTTGCCAAATGTCATTAAAACAGAAAAAGATATTATTTCATTGTTTACTGATAAAGTAGAAGAAAAGCTCGACTATGTAATGAAAGCGTTGACGCTCACCAAACAGGAACTAAATGGTGATGCGCCGTTGATTGGATTTGCCGGTGCGCCGTGGACAATTCTTTGTTACATGGTTGAAGGAAAAGGAAGTAAAACCTGGGAAAAAGCGAAAGAATTTTGTTTTACACAACCAGATTTGGCGCACCAGTTATTACAAAAAATTACCGATACAACCATTCATTATTTAAAAGCTCAAACCAAAGCCGGGGCTGATGTAGTGCAGGTTTTCGATAGCTGGGCAGGCTCTTTAAGCCCCGAAGATTTCAAACGATTTGCACAACCTTATTTGATACAGATTGCAGATGCTTTACAGGATGACGCACCGGTAATTTTATTTCCAAAAGGAAGTTGGTATGCGTTGACAGATTTAAGCGAAAGCAGCGCGTCGGCCCTGGGCATTGATTGGTGTATTTCTCCTAAAATGGCGAGAGAAATGACACAAAATAAAATCACATTGCAGGGAAATTTTGATCCGGCAAAATTATTGTTACCGATTGCGCAGATCAAAAAAGAGGTAAAAAAAATGATTGGTGAATTTGGTGTTCAAAAATATATTGTAAATCTCGGACATGGAATTACACCGAATATTCCTGTTGAAAATGCGAAGGCTTTTATAGACGCGGTGAAGGAATCGTGAATCGTGAATTGACGAAACTTTTTTTCAATGAGTATTAAAGAAAATTGGATTTTATATATTGAGCAGCTGCAAAATCGCATCTGTTCCGCATTAGAAGAAAGCGATGGCAAATCAAAATTTATTGAAGATGAATGGCAACGATCTGAGGGCGGCGGCGGCAAAACAAGAGTGATCAGTGATGGAAATGTTTTTGAAAAAGGTGGCGTGAATACTTCAGTAGTTTTTGGAAATGTTTCTGAAGCAATGAGAACGCAATTGAAAATTGATGGAGAAAAATGGTTTGCGTGCGGATTAAGTTTGGTACTACATCCCGTAAATCCTTTTGTTCCCACGGTTCATTGCAATTACAGAATGTTTGAATTGTACAATGAGGAAGATGAAGTGATTGACCGGTGGTTTGGAGGTGGTACCGACCTTACGCCCTATTATTTATTTGAAGAAGATGCAAAACATTTTCATCAGACCTATAAAAATGCTTGCGATGAATTTGATCTTTCTTTCTACCCTGTATTCAAAAAAAATTGTGACGATTATTTTGTGAACACACACAGAAACGATGAACGCAGAGGCATCGGTGGAATTTTTTATGATTATCAAAAGCCTTCTGAAAATAAAGACGTTAATTTTTGGATGAATTTCAGCAAAACCTGTGGTGACGCGTTCCTTACCGCCTATCTTCCCATTGTAGAAAAACGGAAAAATTCCTCGTTTACTGGCGCACAAAAACATTGGCAGGAAATCAGGAGAGGAAGGTATGTAGAGTTTAATCTCATTCACGATCGGGGTACGTTATTCGGCTTAAAAACCAATGGCAGAACAGAAAGTATTTTGATGAGCCTGCCGCCAACAGCGAGGTTTGAATATAATTATCAACCAGAAAAAGGAAGCGAAGAAGAAAAGTTGTTAGAGGTTTGCCTGAATCCACTGGATTGGACGGATCAAAATAATGATTAAAATTTCAGGTAAATTTGTAAAAAATAATGACAATGGTTTTAACTGATAAAAAAGAGGTGTTAAAAGAAATCATTGAGAATGCCGATGAAAAGCTAATGAGTTTAATGATCGCATTGGCGAATGAATACAATTATACTGAACAGGAATATTCTCAGGATGAACTTGCCTTTTTTGAAAAAAGACGGCAAGCATTTTTTGACAGTAACAAGAAGGGATCAACGGTCGAAGAAGTGAATGAAAAAATCAGGAGAAATTATAAGAATGGATTATAAAATTATTATTTCTGTTGATGCAGAAAATGATACCAATCATGCTTATATCTATTACGAAGACATTCAGAACGGATTAGGCGAGCGTTTTCTTTCGGAGTTAGTTGAATTTTATCAAAAAATTAAAGACCATCCTACCTATTTTTCCTTTGTTTCCAAAACCCAAACGATTCGTTCCGTTGCTTTAAAGATATTTCCCTATAAAATTGTTTATGAAATTGATGGCGATAAAATATACGTATTTGCTGTTTATCATTTTCGTAAAAATCCGGATGAATTAAATAAAAGATTATCATAATGTTCCTACAAAAACGATATCGGATTTTAAGAAACAATCCCGCAATAAGAAGCCTGGTTGCAGAAACCACGCTCACTCCCAATGATTTTATTTTACCAATGTTCATTGACGAAGGCGAAAATGTTGAATTCGAAATTCCTTCCATGCCCGGCTATTATCGCCGTTCAATTGACGGAACCACCAAAGAAGTAAAAGAATTGTGGAGCATGGGAATTAAAAGTGTTTTGTTGTTTGTAAAAGCAGCGGATGAATTAAAAGACAATACAGGAAAAGAAGCGTGGAACCCGGACGGGCTGATGCAAAGAAGTGTCAAAGCAATTAAAGACGCAGTGCCTGAAATGATAGTAATGACTGACGTTGCGCTCGATCCGTATTCCATTTACGGACATGATGGAATTGTAGAAAATGGAGAGATCGTAAATGACCCAACAGTGGAAGCATTGGTAAAAATGAGCCTCAGTCATGCAAAAGCAGGCGCTGATTTTGTAGCTCCCAGCGACATGATGGACGGAAGAATTGGCGCTATCAGGAAAGCTCTGGAAGAAAATAATTTTACAAAAACCGGCATCATGGCTTATAGCGCAAAGTACGCCTCCTGTTTTTATGGCCCGTTCAGAGATGCCTTGGATTCTGCGCCTGGATTTGGTGATAAAAAAACTTACCAGATGGATTATGCAAATCGCATTGCGGCCGTGAAAGAAGCGTTGATGGATGAAGAAGAAGGCGCTGATATTGTGATGGTAAAACCAGCAATGGCTTACCTCGATATTGTTCGTGAAGTAAAAAACAGTGTACACATTCCCGTTAGCGCGTATCATGTAAGCGGAGAATATGCATTAATAAAGGCTGCTGCCAAAATGGGTTGGATCAATGAAGAAAAAGCAATATTAGAAAGTCTTACTTCCATTAAAAGAGCCGGTGCTGATTTGATCGCAACTTATTTTGCGAGGGATGCAGTGAAGCTTTTGTCGTGAATACAGAGCTTTGCACTAGATTATTAATTATTGATTATTAAAAATTATGGATTTGTCAAAAAGTGTCAAATTATTTGAACGCGCTCAACACAGTATACCCGGTGGCGTTAACTCTCCCGTCCGGGCTTTCAGGAGTGTTGGTGGAACACCAATATTTATCAAGTCGGCAAAAGGCGCTCATCTTTTTGATGAAGACGGCAATCAATTTATTGATTACATCAATTCGTGGGGGCCAATGATTCTTGGTCATGCTTATGAACCTGTGGTAAAAGCGATACAGCAAAAAGCTGCGGACTCTACTTCGTTTGGAGGGCCGACAGAATTGGAAATTGAAATGGCCGAGCTGATAAAAAGCATGTGCCCAAATGTGGATTTAATTCGTATGGTAAGCAGCGGCACAGAAGCTTGCATGAGCGCCATTCGTCTTGCACGTGGCTATACAGGAAAAAATAAGTTCATCAAATTTGAAGGTTGTTATCATGGACACGCAGATTGTTTTTTGGTGAAAGCAGGAAGTGGCGTAGCCACATTAAATATTCAAACCGTTCCGGGAGTAACTGCGGGAGTTGCAAAAGATACGTTGACTGCGTCATACAATAATTTAGCAGCAGTTGAAAAATTAATTGAAGAAAATAAAGGAGAAATTGCTGCCATTATTTTGGAGCCGGTTGTTGGCAACATGGGCTGTGTACCGCCACAGCAAGGTTTTTTGGAAGGTTTGAGAAAATTGTGTAACGAAGAAAATATCGTTTTGATTTTTGATGAAGTGATGACCGGTTTTCGTTTGGCTGCCGGAGGCGCACAGGAATATTTTGGTATTAATGCTGATTTGGTTACGTATGGAAAAGTAATTGGCGGCGGTCTGCCGGTTGGCGCTTTTGGTGGCAAAAAAGAAATTATGGAACAGATCGCGCCACTGGGAAACGTTTACCAGGCGGGCACTTTAAGCGGAAACCCAATTGCAATGATTGCTGGATTTACTATGCTGAATGAGTTAAAGAATACCCCTTCCATCTATACTGAATTAGATCAGAAAGGCGCTCGTATTGAAAAATCTTTAAATGATATTTTAGAAGCAAAAAATATTCCTCACCGCATAAACAGAGTGGGTAGTATGCTGAGTATTTTTTTTACCCACGATGACATCACTGATTTCGACGCTGTTTCAAAAACTGACACGGTTATATTTAAAAAATTCTTTCATCACATGTTAAATTGCGGCATTTATCTTCCTCCTTCCGCTTTTGAAAGCTGGTTTATCAGTAATGCACTTAGCGCTCAGGATATACAGCAAACCCTTGATGCAGTTGAAAAATTCAGATTGTAACCAACCTGGAATACAATAAATCAGAATGATATTTTGACAAAGCTTTTTTGGCTTTTCATTCAATTACAAATGCGAAAATAAATTCGTTTTATTTTTTCGTTTACTGTTTCCCGTTAGCAAGTATTAGTGGAATAGTATTTAATCGAAGCGTTTAATCAGGCCATCGCCATTTTGTTATACTTATTTCTGTATTCAATCGGAGTAAGACCAGTTAATTTTTTAAATAAATCCCGAAAAGCTTTGGTGTCCGTATATCCCACATCATACATTACTTCAGAAATATTTTTTCTACTACACTCAAATTGTCTTTTCGCTCCTTCTACCCTTATCCGGTGAACATATTCCAAAACGGAATTGTTAGTGGCCTCTTTAAAGCGGCGTTCAAACGACCGCCGGCTCAGATTTACCATCCTGGCTAAATCATCAGTACCAATTTTTTCGGAAATATTTTTTTCAATGAATTCCTGCGCCTGCAAGATTTCTTTATCGGTATGGTTTTTCTGTCCTTTAAACATTGCGAACGTTGACTGGCTATCCCTGTCAATATCTATTGCAAAATATTTGGAAGCAAGAATCGCCGTTTCCCTGTCTGTGTATTTCTCTAACAAATACAGCAAAAGATTCCAATATGAATTGGCTCCGCCACTTGAATAAATTCCTTTTTCTTCCGTTACTATGCTTCCTTCAACAACTTCGACGTCAGGATACATTTCCCTGAATTCATTTTGAAATCCCCAATGCGTTGAACATTTTTTGCCATTCAATAACCCCGTTGAAGCCAGCAGAAAAGCGCCTACGCATAATGAAGCAACTTCTGCACCGTTTTCATATTGCGATACAATCCAAGGCACAGCAGCTTTATTTTTTGATACCGCCAAAGAGATATCACCAAATAATGCCGGTATAAAAATCAGGTCTGTTTGAGTTACCTCTTTTAGCAGACGATTGGGAAACACTGAAAACATTCCGTTGTTCAACTTGATTTCTTTTTTTGTACCTACCAGTTCTACATCAAACAAAGGCTGTTTTCCTGCAGACATTAAAAACTGGTTGGCGGCTGTAAACAGGTATTGCGGATCGGCAACCGCCTGCATTACAGAAGATTCAGGAACCAGGATAGAAACTTTTTTCATCGCATAAAGATAATATGTTTTACTGTCGCAATCAGCACCCAAAACTGTCATATAAACCACCTCTAAAAATGATTTATCATCAGCACTTTTGTGGTGTAAAATAATTTTTAAAAATAAAACCTAAAAAATGTCAAACAATAAAGTGCAACTTCACAGAGTGTTTGCGGCGCCGCCGGAAAAAGTCTTTAAAGCGTTTACCAATGCAGACGCTTATGCTTCATGGCTTCCACCCTATGGTTTTGTGGCTACAGTTCATGAACTTAACGTAAAAGTAGGTGGAACCTATAAGATGTCATTTACAAATTTCACCACAGGAAATGCCCAGTCGTTTGGCGGAGAAATTTTAGAACTCAAGGCCAACGAACTCATAAAATATTCGGACAGATTTGACGATGAGAATCTGCCGGGTGAAATGATTACTACTGTCCATTTTAAACAGGTAATATGCGGCACAGAAATAAATATTACCCAGGAAGGAATACCTGAAGCGATACCACCGGAAATGTGCTATTTAGGATGGCAGGATTCTTTAGATAAATTAAAGAGGTTAGTGGAGCCGAATATTCCTCAACCTTAAAACATTTATCACCAAAAATAATTATTGACAATAAATTTTAAAACCAATGGCAAAACAAGTATTTATCAATCTTCCGGTTAATGACCTTCAAAAATCAATAGCGTTTTATGAAGCTATTGGCTTCACAAACAATCCACAATTCACAGATGAAACAGCGGCCTGCATGATTTGGAGCGATACAATCTACATCATGTTGCTGACGCATGACAAGCTAAAACAATTTACTTCCAAAACAATCGTTGATGCCAAAAACTCTGTTGAGGTAAGCATTTCACTTTCTTTGGAAAATAATGATGAAGTAAACGCGCTTGCTGAAAAAGCTTTAAAAGCCGGCGGCACCGAGCCATCTGATCCTCAGGATTACGGTTTTATGTACCAGCGCGGCGTCGAAGATCCGGATGGGCACCATTTGGAAGTATTTTATATGGACATGAGCAAATTTCCCCAAAAACAATAAATGCAAACTCAAATACATGTTACAGACAACACCCTTTATTTTATTTGATGGCAACTGCAAAGAGGCAATGACTTTTTATAAGGAATGTCTTGGCGGCGAACTAACGTTAATAAGACTCGGTGACACACCAATGAAGGCACAATTTCCTGCAGAAAAACATGAAAGGATAATTTATGGCCAACTTATAAATGGCAATATTAATTTTTCTGCTACAGACTGGATGGCATCACCAGCCCTTGAACCTAAGCAGGGCAATACTTTCAGCATTTATCTTACCGGTGAAACCTATGACGAGTTAAAGCCAGTGTTTGATAAACTTGCTGTGGGAGCGGATAAAGACACAAGAACTTTTATGGAATTGAACAACGCTCCTTTCGGGGTTTACGGACAATTTACAGACAGGTATCGAGTTGCATGGATATTCAGAGCTGCAAATCAAAAATGATAACAGCCTCATCGCGATATTGTGTTTCAACAGTCACCTCGATATCGTAGCGGTTAAGCTCTCTTGGTGATTGAGCTGCCAACCCAGTTTTACATCGCGTTTTGTTGCGCCCGTGGCATTCAACATATGTGATCCTCATTAAAATTGTGACGAATTACTGAACATTACCTTCAACCATGAAATACCAATGACGACTATTACAGCCTATCTTACATTTAATGGCAACTGCAGGGAGGCGATGCAATACTATCAGAAATGTTTGGGCGGACGCTTAGTATTTCAAACTGTGGGCGAGTCACCCCTTTCTGAAAAGATGTCTGCCAAAATGAAAAAATATATCGTTCATTCAGAGTTGAAAAATACCAAAGTGCTATTATTTGCTTCTGATATGGTTGGTCAAAAAATATTGCTTAAGGGTAATTCAGTATCTCTTGCATTGAATTGCAGCAGCGAAAAAGAATTAAAAAAGTATTACAAAAGCCTTTCTGCTGACGGAGAGCAAACACATCCGCCTGAAGAAACCTATTGGGGTGCAGTTTTTGGCGGCCTTAAGGATAAATTTGGTATCAATTGGCTATTGAATTACCAGAGGAAGAATAAAGAACAGGATGAGGCTTAGGGATTCCACCAGTAGGTAAACTTTAATAATAAGCCCCTGTTTCTAACCGCAAATGGCGCTATAATATAATTATCAGTGTAGACAAGAAATAAATCTGAAGCAGGCGCATAGCGCCATTGAAAACGCGCGTTAATATTTGTGTTATTCAATTGCTGATTGTACTGAACGTACGTAGTGAAAAACAATTTTGTGGTGAGCGTTACATCCACTTTGGGCCCCACCAGCCAAAAGCCTGTATTTCCCCAGGGAGAAGGAAGCACAAGTTGATTGTACGAAGCGCTTACACTCAAATTAACAATAGGTTGAAAACGATAGCCAATTGTACTGCCGACTGTATATTTTTCACCATCAGCATAATAACCTCCATATCTAAACGAAAAACTATAATTAAATAAGCTTTGCGGCTTGGAAACAAAATCTACGCCGCCCGTTTGCCATGAATGTTCTGAATGGAAGGACAAAGAATCTTTACCGCTGTTGGTTGGATCAAAAGGGAATAAAATTTTAACATAATCGTCCATAAAAACACCGGTAAGTGTAGCTTTATTTCTGAATGTTATCAAATAATCCAAAACATTTTCATGATCGGTTTGGTTCAGCTTTTTATCAAAAAAATAATTAAAAATGAATTGTGGCCCATGCGTCAGCACGCTTCCTCCTTTTGGAAAAAAGGTGTATGAAACCTGCGGATAAAGCTTAATATAATTAGCGCGCGGAACATAACCCACTTCAGCATTGTAATTACTACCAACGGATTCATACGCCGCATTAATCAGCCATTTTTTTCCTGAATATTTTAAATTTCCCGCATGAGTAAAATTGTTTTTATTTTTCCCCGGAGTGAATGATTTAAGCAATAAAAATTTACCCGTCCAAATGTTGTTGGAAGAGGCCAGGTTGTATTCCAATCCAATATTCCTGTTATACAGTGAATAGGTGGGGCCGGACGAATCTTTTGCAGGATTATAATTGACAGATTGTTTGTTGACGAAAAGGAAATTAATATTTGACCTTGAAAATACGCGACGCTGAATGGCTGCCACTGCAAAATTCTGTGCGGGCAACCCAATGTCGCTTTGTTTGGCAGTTTCCATGTCCATTAAAGTAATTCGCCATTTTTTATTAATATTTCCACTCAAACGGCCCCCATATTTGATAGGAACGCCGAGGCCAATACGCCGCGAAAAAAAAGGCCGTATATCCGCATATCCGAAGTTATTAATCTGATCGCCGTTTTCAAGAAAAAACTGTCTTCGTTCCGGAAAAAATAATTCGTAGCGATCTAAATTGGTAACCTGCTGATCTACCTCAACCTGAGAAAAATCAGGGTTCACGGTCAGGTCTAGATTTAATGATGACGAAAGCGCAATTTTTGTATCCAAACCTACTTCCCGCTTAAACTCAGAAGATTTTGAAGGCACCTTGTCTTCAGTAAACCCGGTAAGTAAATGAGGGATGATAGAAACGTTTCCCTTTTGAACTGTTGGAGCATCCTGCCATACAAGGTTGCCCGTATAGGCAAGCGCCGCCGTGGGAAATTGTCTTGGTACAGGAGCCCAACTTGATTTCTCAGTAGTTCTTAAATCATTTCTGCTGAAATTGATTCCCCATTTTGTAACACCCTTTTTATATCGAAGTGTTTTTAATGGAATCGACATTTCTACATTCCAGCTATCAGCGTAATGTTTCACGGCCGAAACCCATTTATTATCCCAGTTCAAATCCACAGATCCTCCTTCATACATGAGTCCGTCCCATTGTGCATTTTCAGCATTGGTTCCAAATGCAAACCCATCTGTCTGATCGTCAAACGGGTCGATGAACACGATAAAATTGTCATTCTTTACAAAACTGAAATCCCTGCGCAAAGATTCCACTATCTCTGTATTGCGGGGCGCATTAAAACATTTTGCAAGAAGGTATAAATGCTGGTCATCATAGGTCATCTGTACCTCTGTTTGTATTTTTGCAAGGCTCGTATCCATGGGAAGAACCATAAAAAAGTTACCAGCCACCTCAGCATTTTTCCATACGTTTTCTTTTGCTTCTCCATCCACCACTATCTTTTCAGTCGTAGGATAAATGTGCAATTGAAAACTTTCATTCTTTTTCTGGCCAAAAACTGAGGCAGATATCAGGAATGCGCAAACAAAAAATAAACAGCTTTTCAATGCTATTGGATTTTAAAACGAAACAATGATGTGTGGCTATTTGTCAATAGAAATGGTATCGTAAACTACCACCTTACTCCATAAGTGAGAACATTCTTCTATGAATTTCAAATGAATCGGGTCGGTTTGGTAAATATCCTGGTCTTCTGCACTATCAAACAATAAAAGCCAGGAGGCCGCATAGCTGCTGTCAATTACATCGCGGTTGGTATTTGCAGGAATTCCAATGTGAAAATCTTTGATAGTGGGCGCTTTAGAAAGTTTTCTTAATCCTTCGATTAATTGTTCACGCGCTTGTGAACTGCCCGGATCTTTTAACCAAAAAAATACGTGATGAATAAATCCATTCTTTTCAATAATCATAAATAAGTGTTAGGTAATTATTACAAAGCATCAAACTTAATTAAATTTTCTTTCAGTAAAGGCAATAATAATTCGAAATTAATTTTCGGCTGTTGAGATAATATTATCATTTTTCCGAAACCTCATGCTTCATCATATAGTTTCAAGTGTTGTTCATTTATTTTCTACTTTTATATCCCTCAACGTAAAAAATTTGATATGCAAAAAGCACAATTATTCCCAAGAAGAAAATTTATAAAACACCTGACCGCAACTACGCTCGCCTTAGGCGCCGGCCCGCTTTCATCAATGGCCCGAAATGAAGAACTGGCAACACAGGTTTTACAATACAACAGAAAATTCTCGTCTAACGATATGGTGAATATTGCTGTGATAGGAATGGGAATTATGGGGAACCACAATACCGTTTCTTCGCTGCAGGTGCCTGGTGTAAAATTAATCGCTGCATGCGACCTGTATTCAGGAAGGCGCGAAAGAGCTAAAGAGCTATATGGCAAAGATATTTTTGTGACCAATGATTATCGCAAAATATTGCAGCGAAAAGATGTGGATGCTGTTGTTATTGCCACTTGCGACCAATGGCATGCGCGAATTACTAAAGACGCATTAAGAGCCGGTAAACATGTGTATTGCGAGAAGCCTATGGTACATTATATCGGCGAAGGCCTTGATGTTATCAAAATACAAAAGGAAACCGGGAAAGTTTTACAAATCGGCAGTCAATATGTTAGCAACATTGTTTTTCAAAAAGCTCATGAATTGTACAAGTCGGGTGCAATAGGAAACTTGAATATGGTGAATGCCGTGTATGATCGTCAGGATGCATTAGGCGCCTGGGAATATACGATGCCCACGGATGCCTCACCCGAAACAGTGGATTGGGACAGGTATATAGAAGGAATGAAAAAAATTCCTTATGACCCCAAAAAATTCTTCTGGTGGAGAAATTACCGCGAGTTTGGAACCAGTGTAGCAGGCGATCTTTTCGTCCACTTACTTTCAGGCACACACATAATTACGGATTCTATAGGGCCTGAAAAAATTTATGCATCCGGCCAACTCTGCTACTGGAAAGATGGCCGCAACGTGCCGGATTTGATGGCGGGCATTATGCAATATCCTGAAAGGCCGCAGCATTCCCCGTTTCAATTAACGTTACAGGTAAATTTTGTGAGCGGAACCGGCGGATCTGAAACCACTCGTTTCGTAGGGGATGAAGGTACAATCGATGTAAAAGGAAACAGTCTGACGGTTCACCATAGCAAATTACCCGAAGCACCTGGAATCGGCGGTTGGGATGCGCTTGAAACTTACCCCGAAGAAATGCAAAAGGAATTGCTAAAACGGTATAATGAAAAATATACTAAAGAACAACAGAAAAGACATAATGAGCCTGATATGACCTACAGGGCTCCGGAAGATTTTGACTCGTCGTTGCAGCACCACATTAATTTTTTTGACAGCATCAGGACCGGGAAACCCGTCGTGGAAGATGGTGTATTCGGCTTTAGGGCCGCTGCTCCGGCTCTTGCATGCAATGAAAGCTATTTTAAAAACAAGATAATCCACTGGGATGCCGAACAAATGAAACTGAAGGAAGTCTGAATACCTGATTCTGCCGCTACCAATTTTTATAAGTTGTTAAACTGTATTTTTCTGCCGTATCGGATTATTGTTTCTAAATATTTCAACCGGCGAATGCCTTACCTTTATAGGAAAGTGAAAATAACCAATCAATTTTCTCTCATCCTAAAAAATTTTTTATGGCAAATGCAGAAGAAATAAAAAACAGTTATATTGATTATGTGCTCACCAATGGCGAGCCTCCCAAATCAGTCTACAATTTTGCAAAAAAATTAAAAATCACCGAGGCCGCTTTTTATAAATTGTATGGTTCCTTTGATGCAATAGAAAAAGCAGTTTGGGAAGACCTAACCATCGCCACCATTCTTACTATTAAAGAACAGGAAGTGTGGGCCCAATATACCAGCCGCGAAAAAATGCTTTCCTTCTTTTATAGTTTTCTTGAAATGCTGAAATCTAAAAGAAGCTTTATTATCTATACACTGAAAAAGCATCCCAAAAGAATTACTACGCCCGATGTGTTGTCAGGCGCTAAATCTGAATTCCTCAGCTTTTCTGAAGACGTGATTAATGAAGGCCTCGACAGTGGCGAATTAACTGACAGAAAATTTTTCAGCAAAAGATACAAAGATGCCTTATGGTTGCAGTTTGGATTTATAGTAAATTTTTGGATGGACGACGACAGTAAGGACTTTGAAAAATCCGATGAAGCAGTTGAAAAAGGCATCAATGTAGCCTTTGATCTTTTTCAAAGATCACCTATTGACAATCTTTTTGAATACGGAAAATTCTTAACGCGCAACAGTAAGTTCAAAGAAAGAATGGGAATTTAAAACACTATGAAAACGCAGGAATCAATGCCAACCACAAAGGTGGAACGATCCGCGAAATTTGTAAAGACAGGTTTCCGCATCGGTGGCAATTATGTAAAACATTATTCTAAAAAATTATTCAATCCGAATCTTTCCCGCGACGAACTGAATGAAGACAACGCAAGAGATATTTATAATTCGCTAAGCCAGCTAAAAGGTTCTGCGTTAAAAGTAGCCCAGATGCTGAGCATGGATAAAAACATGCTTCCCAAAGCATACGTGAACAGGTTTTCTCAATCCCAATACAACGCGCCGCCGCTATCCGGGCCGCTTATAATTAAAACCTTTACCCGAAGTTTTGGGAAGCCGCCTGAAAAAATTTTTGACACTTTCAACCTGAATTCCACGCAGGCAGCATCTATCGGGCAGGTTCATGAAGCGACCTTAGGCGGAAAAAAACTGGCTGTGAAGGTACAGTATCCCGGTGTGGGCGATAGCATTTCATCCGACCTGAAAATGGTAAAGCCTATCGCCTTCAAATTACTGGGAATGAACGAAAAGGAACTGGAAATTTACATTGGCGAAGTAGAAGAACGCTTGCTGGAGGAAACGGATTATGACCTGGAAGTACGCCGCTCCATTAAGTTTTCAAAAGCTTGCAGTCAGTTGAAAAATGTAGTTTTTCCCACCTATTACCCTGAACTCTCGTCCTCTAAAATCATTACCATGGATTGGATGGAAGGATTGCATCTTAAAGAGTTTCTCGCCACCAATCCTTCACAAAAACTAAAAAATAAAATCGGGCAGGCACTATGGGATTTTTATAATTTTCAGCAACATGAATTAAGAGCAGTGCATGCAGATCCTCATCCCGGAAATTTTTTGATAACTCCGGATGAAAAACTTGCCGTTATTGATTTTGGGTGCATCAAAGAATTGCCTGAAGATTTTTATACGCCCTTCTTTGGCTTAATATTTCCTGAACTGATGACCAATAAAGACGCTACCATACAAGCTTTCCGGCAACTGCAAATGATACAGGAAGGCGATAGCAAAAAGCAAGTGGAGTTTTATTATAAAGCTTATAAAGAAATGATTTCATTGTTTGCTTCGCCTTACCTGCGCCCCACTTTTGATTTTAGTAAGCCAGAATTTTTTGAAAAGCTGTATGCCTGGGGTGAAAAAATTGCCAGGATGCCCGAATTTAAACAGCCACGGGGAGTAAAGCATTTTATCTACGTGAACCGAACCAACTTCGGATTATACACTTTGTTAAATGAGCTTAACGCCACTGTAAAGACCAACACGTTTCAGCCTGCTTTTGCAAATTGAATAACACCAGAATAAAAATCTTAATTATTTGTTCTTTTACTATATCTAATGCAAATTTTGCATCAGGTTAGTTGTACAATCATTTGTGGGACTCGGTAATTTCTTAAAAAAAATTTTCGATATCCATTCTTTTACTCCGCTGCTTCTTAGAACAAACCTTATTTTTATATTTTGACGCTATTGATTCCAATAAACAAATCAAAATGAAAAAATTACACTTCACTTTACTCCTGATTATCTTTTCAGGGCTTTACGCTGGCCTTTTTGCACAACCTATCACCTCGACGCAAATAGATTCACTGGTTGAAAAAACATTGAAAACATTTGATGTTCCGGGAATTGCAGTGGCGATCGTAAAAGACGGAAAAATTATCCATGAAAAAGGATACGGCGTTACATCACTGAATACTATGCAAAAAATGAACGAACATACAAGGTTTGGAATAGCGTCTAACAGCAAAGCCTTTACCACAGCGGCCTTGGGAATATTGGTAGATGAAGGGAAATTAAAATGGGACGATAAGGTAACTGATTTTATTCCTGAGTTTAAATTATATGCACCTTATGTTACTGAGAATTTTACAATAACTGATTTGATTACCCATAGAAGCGGCCTCGGGCTTGGTGCAGGCGACCTTATGATATGGCCTGACAGCAGCACTTTTACTTTAAAAGATATTATTCACAACCTGAGGTTTTTGAAACAAACCTCCCAATTCAGAACCAAATATGATTATGACAATCTGTTATATATTGTCGCAGGTGAAGTAGTGTCAAGGGTTTCAGGAATGAGTTGGGAAGATTTTATCCGCGAAAAAATTATGACGCCATTGCAAATGACAGAAAGCGCGCCGAACTATGAGCTTTTGAAAAATAAAAACAACGTAATAGATGCGCATGCTCCGGTGAATGGAAAAGTGCAGGTAATTCACCGGGATTGGAAATATGTGGCCGATGCTGCCGGAGGTATTTACAGCAGCGTTCATGACATGAGTAAATGGATCATCATGCAGATGAATGATGGGAAATATGGAAAGGATTTAGAGAAACAATTGCTTTCCGCAAAAACCCATGAAGAAATGTGGACACCGCAGACAATTATCCGAATGCAAACATCTTACAATACGCATTTTGCCGGATATGGGCTTGGATGGTTTTTGTTGGATGAAAACGGTTATAAGGTGGCAACACATACAGGTGGCCTTGCAGGGATTGTAACCCAGGTAACTTTGATACCTGAGATGAAACTGGGAATCATTGTATTCACCAACCAGCAGTCTGGCGCGGCTTTCAGAGCCATTACCAATACCATCAAAGACAGCTATTATGGAATAAAAGGCAAAGACCGTGTAAAGCAATATCATGATATAGTAATGAAACAGGAAGCGAATGCAAAAGAAGTCACTGATAAAATCTGGGCTGAGATTAATGCGGAGCAAAAGAAAAATACAGGCAAAATTGATTTCAGCAAATACACCGGAACCTACACTGATCCCTGGTTTGGCGATGTAATCATTTCTGAAAAAAATGGAAAACCATGGTTTGATTCAAAAAATTCGCCAAGGCTGTCCGGAGAAATGTTTTATTTCAAAGGGAACACTTTTATCGTAAAGTGGAACGACAGAAGTATGGATGCCGACGCATACGTGATGTTCACTCTCGATTATGAAGGCCATCCAAATGGTATCACCATGAAACCAATTTCTCCATTGACAGATTTTAGTTTTGATTTCCAGGATTTGGATTTTAAAAGAAACAAATAACAGTCGTGCAAAAGAAATAAATGAATTTTAACCACCACAGTTTACATAAATTTGAATCTCATTTAATTTAAATTACTGATGCGTAAAGTTTATCTTTCTCTCCATCTTTTGGCTTTTCTTTTTATATCTTCAAACATTATTGCACAATCCCCTTTTGTTCCGAAGCCCGTGAAATTGATGAATGGCTGGTCGCTTTCACCGGCAGGCACTGCGCTTCATCTCAGCAGCGATCTTCCTTTGAACATGGCAGTTTCCCCATCAAAAAAATATGTGGCCATCACTGACAATGGGAATGGAGTACAGGGAATAGAACTGGTCGACATTCAAAAGAAGAAATTATTATCGTTTACAAAAATGAAGGCTGCGTGGGTTGGGCTGCAATTCAGCGCTAACAATAAATATTTGTACGCTTCGGCAGGAAACCAAAATATGATTTTGCGGTTCGATGTGAAGAATGATAGTCTTGTTTTAAAAGATTCTATTGTGTTGGGAAATAAGTGGCCTAATAAGATTGGCGTTACCGGCATTGCTTTGGATGACGCGCATTCACGCTTGTTTGCCGTTACCAAAGAAAACAATTCGCTCTATGTTTGTAATACAAAAACCAACCAGGTCACTCGTCAAATTCCTTTAAGCGCAGAGGCTTATACCTGCCTTCTAAATCCTAAAAAAACAATCTTGTATATTTCCTTATGGGGCGGCGATAAGGTTCTTTTGTACGATGTAAATAAATCAGTGTTTACGGATTCTATCGTTACCGAAAGTCATCCAAATGATATGGTGTTTACCAAAAAAGGAGATTTACTTTTTGTAGCAAATGCCAACAGTAACAGCGTTTCAGTGATTGATACCAGAAAACATAAAGTGATTGAAACGCTTTCAGCAAGTTTATATCCGAATGCGCCCACCGGCAGTACCACCAATGGCTTGGCTTTGTCGGCAGATGATAAGACTTTGTACATTGCCAACGCAGATAATAATTGCCTCGCGGTATTCGATGTTTCCAAACCCGGATCATCACGGTCATTTGGATTTATCCCGACAGGCTGGTATCCGACATGCGTTCGGGTTATCAATAACCAGCTTTGGGTAACGAATGGGAAAGGATTTGAAACAATGGCAAACCCGTATGGGCCACAGCCTGTGAATAGCCGACAAAAAACGCCTTATCAAAAAGCGATCACTTCTGAAGAAAAGCAACCGGTTCAATATATTGGTAGTCTGTTCAAAGGATCACTTTCATTTATTCCTATTCCTTCCCCCGAAGAAATAGGAAAATATTCAACGCAGGTTTATAAAAATACGCCTTACAATAAAAACAAAGAAGCGTTGGCCGAAGGAGAATACGGCAATCCTATTCCACAAAAAATAGGCGCGTCCTCTTCTATCAAATATGTATTTTATGTAATCAAGGAAAACCGCACGTATGACCAGGTTTTGGGTGATATGAAAGAAGGAAATGGCGATACTTCCTTATGCCTTTTCAATGAAAAGATCACTCCGAATCTTCATGCCCTTGCAAGAAATTTTGTGTTGCTTGATAATTTTTATGTGGATGCAGAAGTGAGCGCCGATGGGCACAACTGGAGCACA
Organism: Ginsengibacter sp.; assembly: GCA_051954975.1. Taxonomy (GTDB): domain Bacteria; phylum Bacteroidota; class Bacteroidia; order Chitinophagales; family Chitinophagaceae; genus Ginsengibacter. The sequence continues at coordinate 190,107 of JBQCHE010000019.1, forward strand.
GCGGCTTATGCAAATGACTATGTGGAAAAAACCTGGCCTACCAATTATAGCGGCCGCGGCGGTACTTATGATTATGAAGGAACACGAAAGATTGCTTATCCTGAAAAAGGATTTATCTGGGATTACTGCAACCGTGCAGGAATAAGTTACCGCAATTATGGAGAATTTGTGCATGATGGGAAAGGGCCAATTTTGCCTTCTATTATTGGGCATTTTTGTGCTGGTTTTCCGGATTTTGATTTAACCATCCAGGACGTTTACCGTGAAAAAGTTTGGGAACATGATTTTGATTCTTTAGTTGCGGCTGATGCGCTGCCCACATTTTCAACACTTCGTTTTCCCAATGACCATACCAGCGGAATGAGAAAAGGCGCCTACACTCCTTATGCTGCCGCGGCAGACAATGATCTTGCGGTAGGAAGATTTATAGAACATCTTTCACACAGTCCAATCTGGAAAGAAAGTGCCGTTTTTATCCTGGAAGACGACGCTCAAAATGGCCCTGACCATGTGGATGCTCACCGCTCGCCTGCTTACCTGATCAGTCCTTATGTAAAAAGAAATTTTGTAGATCATACGATGTATTCTACTTCAGGAATGTTGCGCACGATAGAATTAATTCTCGGTTTGCCGCCGATGAGCCAATATGATGCTGCTGCGATGCCGATGTTCAGATGTTTTACTTCTGTTCCTGATACAACCGCTTACGTTGCTTTGCCCGCAAACGTGAATATCGAGGAAAGAAACACCGCCTGGAATAGACTGGCAAAAGAGTCTGCAAAATTTAACCTGGCAAAAGAAGATGCTATACCAGATATTCCTTTCAATGAAGTGATCTGGAAATCAATTAAAGGAGAAAATAGCATGATGCCTACGCCCCGTCACAGCGCTTTTTTAAAGTTGGTATCGACTGATGATGATGATTAGAGATTATAGCGGGTTTTAAAATCAAAGTCATTGCAGTAAATCAATAATTAACCCGGAAATTTAATTTAAGATCGCAGCAAAAGATATTCAGTGTTCCTGGCTTAATAAAAAATATTTGTGAGTCAGTAAAGAAACTTCTTCAGCGGTAAGAATACCGGCAATATTGATGGCATCGATAGCTTTTGAAATGGACGATACAAATGCCTGTCTCGCAATTTTAACATCATTTGAAATGATTCCCTTTAAAATGTGGAACACCGATAAAAATGCAAGCTTTACCTCATAAGGATACTTGAGGCAGCCATCGCGAATATTTACTACCGGCGGAACGAAAGAATTAAAATGCTCATTCAGCTTAGGAGAACTACCAAAGCCTTTCACCATAGCTTCAATTTCCTTCAACGCGTTTTCGGGTAAAGATGCTAATTCCATTTTGGTAATGGAGCTATGATTAAAGTTTTTCCAGGCTGGCAACGCATTCTGAGCAAGAATAAAAGACAGTTCCAACAGGTCTTTCTCTTTCAGCATCTTCCACCACAAGGCTTCTGAGCGGCTTGTCATAAATCATTAAAAATTAATATTTTCGCAATCAAATCGCCCATTTTCACTGGCCAAAATAAAGGTAAATTTCCTTAAAAATGTTGAACGATTTTTTTGCTACTTATTAGATGGGTTGAAAAGCTGAAATAACGGGAATAAGTATGTATTATTCGGAAATTGCTTTTCTATATCCTGGGAATTATTTTCAAAAATTCTTCCTTCCTTCTTCTTGCCAGTGGCAATTCAGTCTTATCAGTCAGCAGCACATAATTATTCCCCTTATGAAACCTGTCAATATAAAGAAGATTAATCATGTGTGTTTCATGAATTCTGAAAAATTCATTTTCAGAAAGTGTTTCTTCGAAATCGCCAAGCGTACGGCTAACCAGGATGTCTTCTTTATTGGTAAGATAAAATTTGGTATACCTTCCGTGGGCCTCCAGCCTGATGATATCTTTCATTCTTATAAAACGAACCCCTTCTGTAGAAGTGAGCGTCAGCGTTTTATCCAGCGCATTTTGTTTCCCCAGGTTTTTCAGCAATATATCCATTTTGTATCCCATGTTTTTTTGCTCCATGTTCTGAACACATTTTCTAATTGCTATTGAAAGCTCGCTTTTATCAATAGGCTTCAGCAAATAATCCAGTGCGCTGAGCTTAATTGCGTTGATAGCGTATTTATTGTAAGCGGTGGTAAAAATGATGTTGAAATCAATAGCGCCGATTTTTTTCAACATCTCAAACCCATTCATCCTTGGCATTTCGATATCGAGGAATACCAAATCGGGCCCATTTTTCTGAATGCTGTCAATTCCTTTGGCGGGCGTGTTACAAACATCAATCACTTCAATAATATCACTAAAACTTTTGAGCATAAGTTCGAGCAATTGTGAGCTTTGCAATTCGTCTTCAATGATGATTGTTTTTATCATGGGCGAAGTTTATTTAAAAAAAATTACAAATTACTGCGGGATAAAAATCTTAACCAGGGTTCCTGCCGCTCCACCGCTTTCCTCAATATCTTCTATTACAATCCCCGAAGGCGTTTGCGCATCCGGCTTCAAGGCTGCCAAACGCGCCTGGGTTACCTCAATTCCAAAAGAATTGTGAGGCCGGTTTTTGTCTAAATTTAGCAAGGCTGCCGCTTTTCTGCCCACGCCATTGTCTTTAACGTCTATTTCCAGGTGCTTGTCACAATCAACAATTGAAACTTCGATTTCTCCTTCTCCTTCTTTGTGCATGATGCCGTGTAATATCGCATTTTCGATAAACGGCTGAATAATCATTGTAGGAATAGAAATATTTCTTTCAAGCAACAGCGGATCAACGTGAATGCGATAGTTTAATTTAGCGCCAAATCTTAGTTTTTCGAGCTCAAGATAAAGCGTAAGCATTTCTAATTCTTTTTCAAGACTGATGTTTGCCTCGCGCGTCGTATTCAAAATTAAACGAATCAGCTTTGAAAATTTGCTGAGATACACATCGGCATTTTCCGCGTCATTAGACAGCACAAATTTTTTGATAGAATTCAACGCGTTAAAAATAAAATGCGGGTTCATCTGGCTGCGAAGAGCCGCAAGCTGCAGTTCCGTAAGCTGTTTTGAAATATTATCAATCTCGGCCTTTTGCCTGCGCAATTCCTGATCGGCTTCGATTGATTTTATTTTTGCAGCTATTAACGCAGCAATGGTGTTCATCATTTGCAAATGGTTTTGGTTAAAAAATCCAAGTTGCGAATGTTCAGAATCAATTACACCCAGGAGTTCGTCCTCATATTTGATGGGAACGCAGATTTCGCTTAACCCGCTGTATCCCTCAGGAAGATATCGGGGATCTTTGCGGGTATCGGGTACTATCAAAGGAACGCCGGTTTGTGCAACTGTGCCCACAATGCCTTCGCCCAACGCAAGATCATACGGAAACCGCATCATTAATTCTTTAGAATCTTTCAGACCAAATCCGGCCCTCTGCACCATCCTAGTTTTATCTTCATTCCACAGATAAATCAGGCAATCCTCAAAATCCAGTTTTGAAATAAGATTTTTTGTTACGTCCCAAAGAATTTCATCCACATCATATTTCAACAGCAGCGAGGTTGAAAAAAAATTATTAATCTGCTCGCGCTCCAGCAGGTCTTTAAAATTCTCAGCCCTCAGCTTTTCCAGCTCTATACGCGTAGCATTAAAGTCCCGTATTTTTTTTTCCCGAATTCTCATAATGCGGTAAAAAATGTACAAGAGCAATAATATAGAAACGATAAAAAAAGGCCATGCCCATTCGGGAACAATCAAGTTCAGGTAGAGAAGATTATTAGCGCCCTGCATGTGGAGTTGAGATTTCTTGAGTGATTGACTTATTAAAAATAAAAAAAATATTTCACAGTAAATGAGCAAATAAGTCGTTTTTATTTTGCGCAAAGGAAGCATCCGCACTGTATTCCGGCGATTTTAACAGCAGAGGTGCTCAGAAAAAAATAGTATAGATTTTGAAAAAAAGAAAATAATTTCTAATCTATTATCGCTAAATATTTATTTCAGCGCTTCGTCTTTTTCTTTTTCCAAAAAATGTGCTTCATCGCTCATTTGTTTTGATTCCCATTCCATCAATGCCTCGTCCGGAACGGCTTGCAGCGGGATGGTTGAAGATTGTGAAGGTTCATTATACGGAATATTGGTGCTGCGGTTATATACCGAAATCAATGACCAGCGCGCGGATTCAGAAAGATTTGCTTCTGAACGATGCAATAAATTGCTATGAAAAAACAACGCATCGCCTGGCTTTAATTCTACGTAAATAAGTTCCATCGTTTTCAAAGCGAGATCCACATAATGCTGCGAAGCGCCTACCTGTTCGCCCGCAAACCCATGTTCGATGCGCCCCATTTTATGTGAGCCTTTTATCACCTGCAAACAACCATTTTTCTTATTTGCCTCACTGATAGCCACCATTACTGACATCATTTGACCGGGGAAAAGAAATTCATTTTTGTACCAATAGCCATAATCCTGGTGCCACTCCCACGCCCCTCCTACCCTGGGTTCTTTTTGCATCAGTTTGCTGTGAAAATGACAAACGGGTGCATCGCCTTCCATCAATTGATTTACAGAATTTATCATTCGCTCGCTTTTGGTTAGCAAGCCGTAGGCACCATTTCCAGGGGTATACCACAACGTAAGCTTTGTTTTTTTTCCTGATTGATCATTCAGGTCAAATGCATGTTTACGCAACGTATCATCGCCTGTTGCGATGGCAAATAATTTATTGATCTCTTCTTCTTTTAAAAAATTGTTGACAATAACATAGCCATCGTTGTGATAGCTTTCTATTTGCTGAGGGAATAATTTAAAGGATGGCATGTGCAGAGTTATAAGTTATGAGTTATTAAAAGAACAATCCAACAATCCAACAATTCTTAATATCCCCATTTTTTCATGGCTGCCAAATCTTCTTTAGCACAATCAAGTGGCGTTTTTCCCTGGTAAGATTCCTGCTCAATAATAAATTCGGTGGTACCACCAATCTTTTTCGCAAGATCAATCACTTCTTTCACCGGTAAAATTCCTTTGCCCAAAACGGTGCTTTCATATTCATCGCCCATCTCACCTTTGCCGGATGATTTAATTTCATCTTTTACGTGCATGCTCTCAAACCTGCCCGGGTACTGCTTTATAACATCCAAACCTCTTCCTCCGGCGCCATACATATTACCCAAATCCAACTGTTGTATTACCAGTTTGGGATCGGTTTTTTCCAAAATAATATCATAGATCTTCTTCCCATTTAGTGAATATCTAAATTCAAAATCGTGATTGTGGTAGCCGAATTTTAATCCCGACTTTTGACACAATTCGCCGCATTTATTAAACACGTCCAGGAATCCAACAAGGTCATCATAATTTTTGCGTAGATTTTCATCAAGCCATGGGCTTATCACATATTTCTGTCCTACAGTTTTGGCGTCTTCAATTGTCTGCTTCCATTTATCAGTAAAATCATTTTTAGAGGTATCATAATCGCTGGCATTCATAACCGTATGGCCGCTTGGCATTTTCAATCCGAGACCATCCAGTAATTTTTTAAATTCCAACGGCGAATAGCCATAAAACTTCCCATTGATATAATTGGCATGCTCTACATTTTTATACCCCATAGCTGCCAGCTTTTTCAAAGTGCCCGATGGATCAGCTTTCATATCATCCCGGACGGAATACAATTGCAATCCCAATATGTGACTGCCTTTGAAAGAAAAACTGTGCAATATATCTTTTGGCAAAAACATGGTTCCCGCCATTGTGAACGAACTGTTTCTGATAAACTTTCTCCTGGATAATTTCATAATAAAAGTTGTTTAATTGAAGAGTCGAATAGAATAACAATACAAAATAAAAATAGCTCTTTTTTCTGTGTTTACTGTTACTTTTTCCTGATGGTTATTTTTATTTTCTCTGCTTCTTTTTTAATCCCTATATTGTAATTTAAAAAGATTCGGTATGCCTGCTACAAAAATTTTTTTAGTTGGCTGTTTAATGGTTTCCATTGCTTCCTGTAATAATAACGGAACCGCAAATAAACAGCAGAACAATTCCGACACTGCCGCAGTGTCTTATGATACCTCTTTCCAGGTAGCGGCGCAATCCTTTGCAGACATCCAGGTATTGCGCTACGAAGTGCCGGGATTTAACCAGTTAAGCCTGCAGCAAAAGCAGCTTGCTTATTATTTGTACGAAGCGGCGCTTGCGGGTCGTGATATTTTTTACGATCAAAAAAGCAAGTATGGCATCATGCTTCGCAAAACGCTGGAAGCGATGTACACAAGCTATACCGGCGATAAAACCTCAGAAGACTGGAAAAAATTCGAAACCTATTGCGGCCGTTTTTGGTTCAGCAATGGCAATCACCATCACTACAGCAATGACAAATTTTTTCCGGAATGTTCTTCCGACTATTTTATATCGGTGGCCAAAGCCAGCGATTCAACACTGTTTCCTAAAAATGCGGGTGAAAGCATGGATGCCTTTTTAGCAAGGATAAAACCAATCATTTATGATCCTAAAATAGAACCTAAACTTGTTGATCTTGATCCAAATGTGGATAATGTTAAAGCTTCATCTGTCAATTTTTACAAAGGCGTAAGTCAGAAAGAAGTAGAAGATTTTTATGCAAAATTTGATTCAAAAGGAAACCAGCCTCAATGGGGACTTAACAGTAAAGTAATAAAAGATAGTTCAGGAAAAGTTTTTGAAAAAGTTTGGAAAGCAGGTGGCATGTACTCTTCAGCTATTGAAAAAATTATCGGATGGTTGGAAAAAGCAATTACTGTAGCTGAAGATGCAGATCAAAAAGCCGCCTTGCAACTTTTAGTACAATATTATAAAACCGGCGACCTGCACACGTGGGATGATTATAACATTGCCTGGGTAAAAGACATCAACAGCAGGCTGGACGTGGTAAACGGTTTCATAGAAGTATATTTTGATCCGCTCGCAAGAAAGGGAAGCTGGGAAAGTGTAGTATCCATGAAAGACCTTGCCGCTACAAAAACTATAGAGAAGATAGCTTCCCAGGCGCAATGGTTTGAAGACCATTCCCCGATTTTACCTGAACACAAAAAGAAAAATGTAAAGGGAATTATTGCGAAAGCCATTACCGTAATTGCAGAAGGTGGAAGCGCTACTCCGTCCACTCCTATTGGCATTAATCTTCCCAATAATGAATGGATAAGGCAGCAGCATGGCTCCAAATCGGTTTCATTAAGTAACATCGTACATGCTTATAATGTAGCCGGCGCTTCAAGTGGGATGCTGGATGAGTTTGCTTTGAACGATTCAGTCAGAGACCGCATAAAAAAATGGGGCAGTCTCGCGGCAGATTTGCATACTGATATGCACGAAGCAATTGGGCATGCTTCCGGCCAGTTGAATCCTGGCGTAGCTACGCCGGATAAAACTTTAAAAACGTATGCATCCGCGCTTGAAGAAGCGCGTGCCGATTTGGTAGGTTTATATTTTATCATGGATCCGAAATTGATTGAATTAGGCGTGATGCCTTCTTTGGAAGTGGGCAAGTCAGAGTACGATTCTTACATGATGAACGGATTGATGACACAATTGGTGCGCCTGAATCCCGGGGCCAACCTGGAAGAAGCACACATGCGCAACCGTCAACTGAATGCAATGTGGGCTTATGAAAAGGGCAAAAAGGACAATGTGGTAGAATTCGTAAAAAAAGATGGGAAGACCTATGTGAAAATTAATGATTACAATAAACTGCGTGAATTATTCGGGCAGTTGCTTCGTGAAATACAGCGCATTAAATCGCAGGGAGATTATGAGGCTGGAAAAAATCTTATCGAAACTTATGGCGTAAAGGTTGACCCGGCTTTGCATAAAGAGGTGCTGGCGAGATATAAAAAATTAAACATAAAGCCTTACAAAGGATTTATTCAGCCGAAACTGGTACCAGTGATGAATGGCGACAAAATCGCAGATGTAAAAATTGAATATCCAACTAACTTTTTTGACCAGATGATTGAATATGGAAAAAACTATTCGTTTCTTCCTTTAAATAATTAGTTGTAATAAGAGCGCACCTAACTTCTACCTATAGTAAACCAATAAATAATTAAGATTTTAATTTTGATTGTTTACCGTAAGCTGACAAGTTTATCCAAAAAGGCAACGGCTTGCCTCAGTGAAAATGGCCGGATTTATCGGAAAAAATTCTTTTGGTTTAAAATTTAAACCCTATGGTAGCAACTATATTTCCTCCATTGTTTTTAATGATTGCCGGCACATTGGGCTTATCCTGCAACCGGTAAGGAAAGTCAACATCTTTATACATGGAATACACATAGGCAAGGTCAAGAAAAATTCCTTTATTGCGATAGCCAACACCACCGGTAACTTTTACCACGTCTGAAGATTGAGATTGGTACGGGTTGCCATAATATGCGCCACCAAGCCTTACCATAAAGGTGTTGAGCTTCATTTCTCCGCCTAAGCGTACATTCACAGCGCTTTTATAAAGCTGATCAAGCGTTTTGTTTAAATTATTATAATAATCAGCAGCAGAAGCATCGTTGCTTACATCATGAAAAGCTACCGATGTATAATCCACATATTCAACATCTGCAGTGACGAAACCTTTTTGACTCTGAACATCTTCAAGGTTAGATCCAAAAATGTAAGTACCGCTTAGTATGGCGCGCCACGGCGTAGTGAGATTATATTTAGATTCGAGTGGCTGACCGTTGGTTAAATCGGTAGAACTTTGGCGCTTCACACCGGCACCTCCATAACCTTCAAGATCGGTAATTACTTCAGTAGTGTAATCATCCGTTAACTGGTAAGTGGTGGGTGAATGGAACGCCAGGCCTAATCTTACATTTTCTACGGGCTTAAATATAACGCCCAGCTTTGCATTGATACCCACGCCTTTTGTTCGTAAGCTTTCATTTACTTCAAAATAATTAAAATTATTATTTGCGTTGGAGGAGGCATCGCTTTCTTTATAAGATGCATTGCGCTCATAATTTAAAAAGGGCACCGAAACCGTTGCGCCAAAAAACCATTTTTCCTGTAAGTTCAATCCCATTCCTAAAGAAAAATCGGTAATGCCGCCCGTTGTATTAATCGTGTTCTCCTGAATCAATCCGGTGTTAGGATTGGCGACCGTTCTGTAACCATTCAATGAGCCGTCAGGGCTTTGCAAAGTATCGATGAGATACGTGTTAAAGGCAAGGCTGCTTCCATAAGGATAATTACTTGCTGCAGCGTTCGGGTCCGTAACGTTATCATTTGTCAGCTCTTCTAAATATTTTTCAGAATAAGAAGAATTTTTATTGGTTCCACTATAAAAAATGTGGTTATTAAAATCTGCTAACCTGTTTACGCCGATACCAAACGAAATGCTCTTGACACTTTGACTGCGCGTAGGGCCCCCTAATACAAATCCGGATGCGCCAAGATTAAAATTGTTTTCCGTAGCACTTGCAGAATTACCTAAATAAGTTGAGTTAGGTTTCTTAAAAGACAGGGAGGGCGTTAACAGAAAATCGCCACTTTTATAAAAGCCCAGCCCGGCAGGATTTATGAATAAAGAAGAAAATTCGCCACCCAGTGAGGCACCTGCCCCCCCAATTGCCTGGTTGCGCGCTGTACCACCCGGTTGTGTCAGATAAGAATACCTTAGCGCGTCTTCAGGAGCCTGAGCAAAAGAAAAACTGATGGCTAATGAAAAAAAAACTAATAAAGAAAATGATTTCATAGTAAATGAATAAATAATTCAATTTTTAAATTTATACGGATCGGTTTTCACCTTTTAAAAAGGGATGAAAAAATCATCCCTTTTTAAACATTTTTATTTGACCAACTATCTTCTAAACGTTCTAACCGGGGCGCTGCTGCTTCCGCTTCCTGATGAGGAAGACGATGAGCTGGATGGAGTGCTCGGGCTGAAACTTCTCGTAGGGGTTTCGTAGGAATTACTCCTCGATTGGTTGTAATCGTTATTATTATACGTCCTGCGCTCTGTATTGTTATTGTAATAAGATCTACGGCTGTTATCACTGTTGCTTCTCCTAACTTCCCTTCGTGAGCTGTTTGCAGGAGGAGTATAAGAATTACGCTCAGATGGAGAGAACACCCTTCTTATCACTCTGCCCATTCCGGTCCCGTTTGATTCAGGCGCTACACCGGTTTGAGTATTTCTAATAGGTTGAACATTTCCGGAGGCATTACTCCTGCCTGAATTGTTAGTATAACCTCCCAAATTATATCTCCTGGCGCCCGTATTGGTATTTACAGGCCTTGAGTAAAAATTAATTGAAGAGTAGAATGGAGAATACCCATATCCAAACGGCGAATAACCATAGCCTGAATAGTATGGATTATAAAATGAATAGGGATTGTAAAAACTTAAACCGCTATATCCAAAGTCATCAAAATAAGGATTATACATTCCTTTCATTCCAAACGGGCTGTAGCCATAATAACTATTGTATCCGTAATAATTATAAAGGCTGTTGTACGGATAAAAAGAATAAGGGCTATATCCAAAACCAAGACTCAATGATAATGGCGCACGGTAAGCAGGATTTTCAATTCCCCTTCTGATATTATAGTCCTCTTCATTATTTCTGTAATAGTATGAATCCTGATCATCGTCGCTTACATGAGATACATATTCGCGCAGCTGTGGTGCAGGAGAATAATACACATCATCCGGCGTTTGCCCCGAGCGGTATGCCGTGCTGCAACTGCTTAATACAGCGATCGAACAGGCAAAAAGTAAATATTTTATTTTCATGACGTTGATTTTTAGAAGTTAAACAAGGAAGCTTATTTTTGCGCCTTCTTTCTGTAAATTTAAGAAATATAGTTTATTATTTACACAATCATTTTATGAGCGGGTTGTTAATTATTGAAATTAATTTAATCTCGCCTGAAGTAAAATATATATAAAAATAAAAGTTATAATGAATAAGGAAATTACCCCGCGCGACAAAGATTATTCGCAATGGTACAACGATATAATTATTAAAACAGGTCTTGCAGATTATAGTGCCGTGCGTGGGTGTATGGTAATAAAGCCTTATGGGTTTGCCCTTTGGGAAAAAATGCAAAGCCAGCTTGATAAACGCTTTAAGGAAACAGGCCACCAGAATGCCTATTTCCCGCTTTTCATTCCCAAAAGTTTTTTGAGCAGAGAAGCGGCACATGTGGAAGGATTTGCGAAGGAATGTGCGGTGGTTACTCACTACCGTTTAAAAAACGATGAATCCGGATCGGGGATTATTGTAGACCCTGAAGCTAAACTGGAAGAAGAATTGATTGTGAGGCCCACCTCAGAAACCATCATCTGGAATACTTATAAGACCTGGATACAATCCTACCGCGATCTGCCTTTGCTGATAAATCAATGGGCCAATGTGGTTAGATGGGAAATGCGCACCCGGCTCTTTTTGCGTACGACTGAATTTCTTTGGCAGGAAGGCCATACCGCTCATGCTACCTCAGAGGAGGCTATTGCGGAGACAATGCAAATGCTCAACGTATATGGGGAATTTGCTGAAGACTGGATGGCCATGCCGGTAATCCGCGGCGTTAAAAGCGAGAATGAGCGGTTTGCAGGCGCCGTGGACACTTTTTGCATTGAAGCTATGATGCAGGATGGCAAAGCGTTGCAGGCGGGCACCTCGCATTTCCTCGGTCAAAATTTTGCCAAAGCGTTTGATGTAAAATTCAGCGACAAACAAAACCAATTAGATTATGTGTGGGCGACAAGTTGGGGAGTAAGCACCCGCCTTATTGGTGCATTGGTGATGGCACACAGCGACGATGACGGTTTGGTGCTGCCTCCAAAGCTGGCTCCCATCCAGGTGGTGATAATTCCTATTTTTAAAAATGAGGAACAAAAAAAAGCCATAGACGAAAAAATTATTCCTTTACTGGAAGATTTTAAAGCGCTTGGTATTTCTGTAAAATACGATGATGATGACAGCGCGCGGCCAGGCTGGAAATTTGCTGAATACGAAATGAAGGGAGTGCCGGTGAGAATCGCTATTGGCGCAAGGGATTTGGAAAAAAATGTTGCTGAAGTGGCGCGACGGGATACCAAAGCAAAAGAATCCGTGTCACTTGACGGCCTTGCCAATACAGTTCATGTTTTGCTGAGCGCGATTCAAAATTCTATTTTTCAAAAGGCAAAGGATTTTCGTGACAGCCATATTACCAAAGCCGATAGCTGGGAACAGTTTATGAAAATTTTGGATGAGAAAGGAGGCTTTGTTTCAGCACATTGGGATGGAACCGCTGAAACTGAAGAAAAAATTAAAGAACTAAGTAAGGCCACCATCAGATGCATTCCGTTGAATAACCCAACCGGGGAAGGCAAAGATATTTTAACAGGGAAGCCAAGTACGCAAAGGGTTTTATTTGCGCGGGCTTATTAATTTATCTAAAATAGAATTTTTGGGAAAAGTTTTCTAAAAAGTCTTGAGTGCTTAGTCATTTAATTCTTTTTCCTTAATATCAGCTTCTATTTTTTCATTTTTCAAGCCGACGCGTACAAAGCCATAAAGGCTCATGTAAATATTGGAAATCCAGACTAAAGCAAATCCTGCAATGATATATCCTCTCCAATCATCAAATAGCAATTTGTATTTGGTGATTATCAAAAACAAAATCGTTACATAATGCGAAAAGCAATACTCACAGGTAAAGACATAGAAAAATTTTCGGCTGAGTAATTTTTTGGATTTTTTCGACCTTGTTACGCAGTATTCCCTGGGTTCTTTAAAAATCTCTTCATGGGTAACGGTCCATGCAATACAGGCAATGGCCAAAGGCAATAAAAAAAGAACATCTAATTGCACAGGAACTTCCATCGTCATTCAAAAGAATTTTTAATTCGAATAAATAATAAAATACATGCCAGCTTTTAGAAAAGAGGCTTCTTCTATTCATCCTTTATTATTGAAAGCGTTTTTGCGTCTTTTTCACCCTCAAAAAATTTTTTCAAAGCGGATTCAAAAACCGGATCAGCGTCCGGCACTGAAGCGAATAACGTCATCGATGATTTTAATTTTACATCATCCGGGCTGCCGAAAATTTCATGCGCATTATTTGAAGGCAGGTTTATGAGAGCATCAGTGATTTCCTTTAATCTTTTTCCTAACAGGGGGTGATTCAAATACGCCTGCGCCTCTTTCAAATTTTTGATAGCATACAATTTTGAGGTAGCGCTAAATCCAAGCCCCTGGATTTGGGGAAAAATATACCACATCCAATGAGATTGTTTTCTTCCTCTTTTGATTTCGGAAAGGGCGGTTTCATAATCGCTTTGCTGCGCATCTATAAATCTTTGCAATGACATCTTATCAATTATATTTCTTTCATTAAATGTTTGTCAAACCCAAGCATCACCAGCTTTTCGAAGGCTTCCCACACGTCTTCAGGAATTTCCTGGTAAACCTGGAAGCCTTTTGCCGGGTACATTTTTATGCGTTGCAAATCTCCTACCATAATATTAATCACCCGTTCCATTGGAATTTCTTCATTCGGATATTCCTCAAAAGAAATTTGCGGCGAGGTGACAATTAACTTTTTGTGAGGCCAGTGTTTTTTGAAAGTAGCAAAAGATCTTCGCTCCATGTAAGGCTTCTGCACCACGATAAAACTGTTGGGCTCCAATCCTTTTTCCCGTAATAGTTTTTGTGTAAAGACAATATTTTCACCCGTGTTGGTTGAACTATTCTCAATAAGAATTGCACTTGCCGGAACTCCTTTTTCGATGGCAATAGCGGCAAATTTATCTGCTTCTTTTTCAGTCCAGATTTCCTGCGTAAAATTTCCAAGTCCGCCAGACATAATCATTAACGGCGCAAATCCCTGCAAATACAACTCTGCAGCGCGTTCGGGCACACGAAGATCGTGGCTTCCCAAAGTAAGAATACAATCGGCTTTTTCCATTTTATGATTCAGCAGGTGGTAATCCCAAAGTTTTTTCCCAAGGGAAAGAATTTCTTTATTCAGCATGAAACAAAAGTATTGAAACGATGCAGAAGAAAACAAAATAAAAGCGAATGCCAGTAAAAGGAAAAATAATCGGGGTTTTTATTTTCAGAGTCGTAGCGAGTAAAAATGTTCAACTTCTTTTTTTTGAACTCTTTTAAATTTTATATTTACGTGAACGCCGCATCCAACATCCTTGTATCAAGCTGTGAGAAACGTTTCCCTTAGATGAAAACAGAATTTAAATTGTTGTAAAATAAAATCAATTTATTATGAAAGGACTGATGATGGATTATCCTCTTACCACCAACACCATTCTTGAATATGGGAACAAAGTGTTTCATCATAAAAAAATTATAACCTATCTGCCGGGTGGTTCGCGTCACGAATATAGCTTTGGCGAAATGTATCAACGCTGTAAAAAGCTCGCGAATGCCTTGACGAAAAAACTGGGAGTAAGCCAGGGAGATATCGTTGGTACTTTCGCATGGAATCATGGCCCTCATGTGGAATTGTATTACGGAATTTCAGGAATGGGCGCAGTTTGCCATACCATAAACATCCGGTTGTCTGCCCAGCAAACGGAATACATTATCAACAATTCAGAAGATAAAGTAATTTTTGTAGATGCCACGCTGGCACCGCTTTTAGAGAAAATTGCTCCATTGCTTGAAACAGTGGAGCATTTCATTATCTTGAATGCAACAAAAGATTTCAAGACAACCTTGCCCAACACCATTCACTATGAAGATTTGCTGGCAGAGCAAACCGCTGATTTTGAATGGCCTGAAATAGACGAAAATCAAGCCTGCGGCATGTGCTATACAAGCGGCACCACTGGCTTACCCAAAGGCGTTTTGTATTCGCATCGGTCCACCTTCTTACATGCTGCAACCATTCTTTCACCAAACGCTGCCAATTGCAGCAGCAGTGATACTTACCTGCTGGTAGTACCGCAATTTCATGTGATGGCTTGGGGCGCTCCTTTTATGTGTGTGCTTGCCGGCGCTAATATGGTAATGCCATCATCAAACCTGCAGCCCGAAGCGATTATCAAAATATTATCAGATGAAAAAGTTACGCTGGCCAATGGAGTCCCATCAATATGGTTAGGTGTGTATGCCGCTTTGAAAAAAAATCCTCCAAAAGAAAAGCTGGCGCTAAAAGAATATGCCGTAGGAGGTTCTGCACTCCCGGCAAGCCTCATCGAAAACTTTGAAAAAGACTTTGGCATCAAAGGACTGCATGCCTGGGGCATGACAGAAACATCGCCACTGGGCACTGCCAGCCGCTTGCAGCCAAAACATGAACCATTGCCCGAAAATGAAAAGCTCAAAATACGCGCTAAACAGGGGATTCCTTTTCCAGGAATAGAATTGCGCGTTGTAACGGAAGACGGCTCTGTTGCACCGTGGGATGGAAAAACTGTAGGTGAATTACAGGTCAAAGGAGCATGGGTTGTAAATTCCTATTTCAAAACCAACAGCACAGAAAATTTTACTGATGACGGCTGGTTTAAAACCGGCGATGTGGTTTCGATTGATGAAGATGGCTACATGGAAATTACCGACAGAACCAAAGATCTTATAAAGAGCGGCGGTGAATGGATATCGAGTGTAGCCCTTGAATCTGTAATTATGTCGCATCCTAAAATAAAAGAGGCCGCAGTTATCGCCATTCCTGATCCTAAATGGTCAGAAAGGCCGCTGGCAACCATCGTCTTAAAAAATGCGGACGACAAACCTTCTGACGAGGAACTGATAGAATTTTTATCACGCGACTTTGCGAAGTACCAGATACCTACCAGCTATGTTGTTATCAATGAAGTACCTAAAACCAGTGTGGGTAAATTCGATAAAAAAGAATTGAGGAGATTATATTCGGAAGGTAAATTGTAGAGGAAGCATCAATTGAATGCAGGGATTGCTTTATTCGAGTGCAATTTTCTCCGTTTGATTTTTAAAAACCATTTATAAAAAGCAAGGTTAAGCAGAAAAAGTTCAAATCCATAAAAAACGTCTTCAAGAGGAATAGTAAACAAACGAATGTTCATAATTTCTGCTGAGGTATAATTAACAACCGGATGTGGCAATCCGCTGCCAGTAAGGATTCCATTCACAATTAAAAACGGAATCAAAAGAATGGCATACACCGTAACGGCTTTGCCGAACCATGTAACACGAAAAATATATTTCAGAAATACGCATACAAAACCGGTAGTAATAAAAGTGATTGAAGTATATAACCTATCTGCAAAAGCAATGGCCCCGGCCATAAGCAAAACAAAAAGAATATTTACAAATATTTTTTCATTTCTATCGCTCCATTTAAGCTCATAAAATTTAGTCAAACAATAAAAGGTGAAAACACAACTGAACGGAATGCATATAAAAAAAAGTATTTCTTCGAGAGGAAGCCTGAAAACATAGATCCCCAGCAAATAGGTGGAATCAAAATTCCATACGCCCGTTTCTGTAAAAACTGCATCCCAAATGATAAAAGGGATGGCAACTACGATGCTGGCTGCAAAAAATTCTTTCCAGGTTTTGTAAAATTTTATTTTTGGATGAAAAGAAAAAGCAACCGGAACCAGGATGGTAAAAAAATCTATGAACAGGTAAAGAAATTTCATATCGACTTCTTTAATTTAAGTTCACGCAAATATTTAAAAGGAACCCACAACATTCCAAAACATTCTCCATCTTCTTTTGAAAGATGCTTGTGATGCATTTTGTGCGCTCTTCTTATTGCCCTAAAATAAACATTATTGCTGTTCCGAAAAATTTTAAATCGTTGATGAATAAAAATATCATGGATGATGAAATACGCAAATCCATAAAGAGTAATCCCTACGCCAATCCAGAAAAGAAAATTATAATCGTTTTGCCTCCCAAAAAATAAACACGCAATGCCGGGCAATGCAAATAATAAAAAAAAGAAATCATTATGTTCGATAAAACCATCCCCTTCTTTCTTATGATGATCCTTGTGTAATTGCCATAATATTCCATGCATGATGTATTTGTGAGCCAGCCAGGCGACTATTTCCATACCGGCAAAAGCTGCTATAACGCAAAATGTATTAATCAGTATTGCTTGCATGACTTTTAAATATTTGATTCAAAATTTGTTTTCTGTAACTAAAAATATCATTCAGTTTTTTTCTCACAATCAAAGAATGCATCCACAGCCCGATCACCCCAAAACGCAAGCTATACAGAACTGAATCTTTGACAAGCACACCATTTCCCTTTTCCACAAATTGATGTGTATGCTCCCATCGTTGATAAGGCCCGGTTATCTGCTTATCGGTAAACGAAAATGGTTTATTCACAGATATGATTTCAGTCTTCCAACCCAAGGGAATTTTCAACAAAGGGCTGACTTTATATTCAATCAGCATCCCATCGTAAATTTCTTTTCCCTTCACATCAGAAATTATTTTAAAATTTAAATCCGGAGGTGTAATCACAGGAAGATTTTCTGCAGATGAAAAAAAATCCCATGCTTTGGAAATGGTTACCGGTAAAAACTGTTCTTCATGTAAAGAATAAATTTTCATGAGTTAAGCGCTTTTGTTTTCCTTCATTTTGTTTATCAACTTCGGTAAACAAATTTTCAGCCATGCAGAAAAATTTTCCGGGTGACTCTTTATTGCAGCCTGCAAATCATCGAGAGAAATGTATTTCCAATCTTTAGCCTCAGATGGATTTAATACAGGCTTTTTATCTGACGTACCGATATACACCCTATCCAATTCATGCTCAATAAGACCGTTGCCCAAATCCGCTTTATAAATAAAACTAAATTGATACTGTGTATCACATTCCATACCCATTTCTTCTTTTAGCCGTTTCTTGATAGTTGCATTAATATCTTCGCCATCAATAGGATGGCTGCAGCACGTATTCGTCCATAATCCACCCGAATGATATTTATTATCCGCGCGCTGCTGCAGTAGCAGTTCTCCTTCTGAATTAAAAATAAACACTGAAAACGCGCGATGCAGGCGGCCTGAAAGATGCGCTGGCATTTTTTCCATCAGGCCGATTTCATTGTCATTCTCGTCTACTAATATTAAAAGTTCCTTCATACTTTTTGTTTTATAATCCCAGTTGCCTTTTCTTTTCCGCATTGATATAATCAGAATTTTTCAAATAAGGTATTAAAAATTGCTTTAATTGTGTATCCTCAACTTTCGGAAAGGAATTCTCTAAAAATACCCGATCCGATTTAATACTTTCATCATAACCGAGGAAAGAGGGCAAATGCGTTTGCATGTTAAATCGTAAAAAAATAAGTTCAATATTTTTTCCATCTACTTTAATTGCATTTTCCAAGATTTTTTTTCCCTTTTTAAAATAAGAAAATTTGGAAAATGGATTCATCACATGATTAGCCATCATCATTATGGCGCTGGCTTTATATCCTGCATACAGCGGATAATTGCTTTCATTATAAGGCGACAAAATCTGAATTAATTTATTGCATGCAGATTCATTGGCAACTGATTTTTCATAAAGCGCTCTTATTTCGCTTAACGGTGGTTGTTCGGCGAATGAAGACGCATTGATAAACAGTAAAGCAATAAATAATGCAAATTTCATTTTTGTTTAATTTTTATACAAGTTTCATCTTATGGATGATAAGGCTGTTTATCATAAGGCCAAACTTTTTCCGGTTGTTAATCCTGATCCTTTCATGTAAAATGCGGTGTGCAGGCAATTTTTTTATTTTATTAAAAAGAGCCATATAATAAACATATGCAAGGTAAACCCCACCTTTCGAAGAATTGGGTAATTTTTTTATTCCGGAAAGGCCTGTCTTAAAATCTTGTTCTATGTCGTGCTCTATCTGTCTTTTTACGTCGCTGCTAAAATTATTCATCGTCACATCCGGAAAATAAACTCTGCCTAATAACAAGTAATCATCCTTCATATCCCTGAGAAAATTTACCTTCTGAAAAGCGGCTCCAAGCTTCATGGCAAAGGGCTTAAGTTCGTCATATAATTCCGGCTTTTCTGACGTGAACACATAAAGACACAGGAGGCCTACTACTTCTGCAGAGCCTAAAATATATTGATTATATTTTTCGTGTGTATAATCTACTTTCTGCAAATCCATTTCCATACTCTCCAAAAAAGTATCTATCAAATCCAATGGAATACCGTATTTATTTACTGTTGCCTGGAAGGCGTTCAGCACAGGGTTTATAGAGATTTTGTTTTCGATAGCCTCGTAAGTTTTGATTCTAAACTCATCCAATAGTTTTTTCTGATCATAACCTGAAAAGCTGTCCACGATTTCGTCACCCAGCCTTACAAATCCATAGATGGAATAAATCGAATCGCGCAAACTGCGATTTAAAAAATAGATTCCCAGCGAAAAACTGGTGCTGTAAGTTTTTGTTGTTTGCCTGCATATACGCACTGAAAGTTTATCAAATATTGACTTCATGCTTTTTGCGTTTTAAATATTTTAATAATTCATTTGAAGCTATTTTGCCCGAAATAAGCGATGGCGGCACACCTGGCCCCGGAACCGTAAGCTGCCCGGCATAAAAAAGATTCTTAATTTTCTTATTCCTGATTTTTGGCTTTAAAAAAGCGGTTTGGCGTAATGTGTTTGCAAGGCCATACGCATTGCCTTTGTAGGCATTATAGTCGCCGATAAAATCGTCAATGCAATAGCTGCTTTTATAATCAATAAAATCCAGCAAAGGCTCGCCAAGGTAGCGTTCCAGCCGTTTGATCATCAGCGCAAAATATTTTTCTCTTATCTGGGCATCATCAGTTAATCCGGGTGCAATAGGCATTAAAAAAAATAAATTCTCATGTCCCTCGGGGGCAACTGTACTATCCGATTGAGACGGGCAACAAACATAAAACAAGGGTTTTGTAGGCCATGCAGGAGATTTATAAATCTCAACCGAATGGCGGAAAAGCGCTTCTTCAAAAAATAAAGTGTGATGCTGGATTTGAGGGATTTTTTTTGAAAGCCCCACATAAAAAATGAGCGATGAAGGCGCAAAGGTTTTTTTCTGCCAATAGCTTTCATCATAATTTCTATATTGTTTTGGAAGCAAATGTTCTTCAACATGGTGATAATCTGCTGAGGCAATAATCGCGTCAAAATGCAGTTCGGCGTCATCAAGAATAAGACTGGTTGCAAGATTTTGTTGCACATTGATCTTATTCACCGTCGAGTTAAAATGAAATGTAACATTCTGATTTTCGCAAATGGCTACAACTGACTGAACAACTCTGCCAAATCCTCCATTCGTCGGATACCATGTTCCCAGTTTCAAGCCTGCATAATTCATAAGGCTATACAGCGCAGGGCTTTGCTGCGGCATGGCCCCTAAAAATAAAACGGGAAATTCCATCAATGCGATAAGATCAGGATGGGAAAAATATTTACGTACATGTTTACTAAACGATGAAAATATTTGCAAGTTTACCGCCTGCTTTACAATTTTTGAGTCTGCAAATTCAAGCATAGAATTACCCGGCATATAAACCAGGTTTTCCATTGCCGCTTCATACTTGTGACGGGCTTCCTGCATAAACTTGTCTAACCGATCCGCGCTACCAGTTTCGGTTTTTTCAAACAAATCCCGGAGTTGCGCATAATCGGCGGGAACGCGCATCTTTCTCCCTCCCTTCAATACTACATCAAACGCGGGATCTAATAATTTCAGATCATACCAATCGGACGTTTTATAGCCAAAATCATTAAAAAAACGTTCGAACACATCAGGCATCCAATACCAGCTTGGCCCCATATCAAACAGGTATCCCTCCGGAGTTTGTAACTGACGTGCCCTCCCCCCAGCAAGTGCGTTTTTTTCAAACACATGTACATCATGGCCTGAGAGCGAAAGATATGCCGCTGCACTTAAACCAGAAAAGCCTGCTCCTATAATCGCAATGGCTGCCATTAATTTTTGTTTATATTTTCATCATTAGGTTTAAACATGCTACTCAATGTCATTTCCAGACTTTCCATTGAAGAAAGCACCTGGAAATTTTTATTCATTTTGACAGAATGTAACTGTTTGGCATCAGCCGCAATTTTTACATTCTTATTTTTAAACCTATGGCCTAAATCATTCATATAATCCTGGAGCGCTTCTTTTGAATCATGATGGGTTAAAAATAAAAGCAGGTTATCGGGGTTTATAATCTGCGCCGCTTCTACCACTGATTGTAAAGGCATATTTGAACCAAGATAAATAGATTTGAAGCCGGCGTTCCGGATTAAATAATGGCTTAGAAGCAAACCGATTTCATGAAATTCATTTTCCGGTAAAAAAAGCAGCCACGAATTATTTTTAGCCGTACTGGCTGGCATTGAATCGGCCAGAGTATACAATTTTTGACGGACGATATTACTGATAAAATGCTCAGCAGCCGGCGGAATAAGGTTTGTGGCCCACATCAGGCCAATACGCTTAAGCATCGGATAAATTACTTTAAGGTAGCTATCTTTTACACCATACCTGACCAGGCAATGGCTCATTATCTTATCAAAATTTATCTCGTCAAAATCTATCCCTGCAGCAATCAATTGTAATATGAAATATTCATAAGTATCGTTACTTATTTCGGTTGACGGTAATTGCTGTTGTAATAGCTCAAATAGTTCCTTATCCGACATCGCGCTTATTTCAGAAATCTTATAATTGGCCTGCTTAAGGCTCACAATATTTAACAAACGCCTTAACTGTTCATTATCATAATAGCGGGTATTTCCTTCAGAGCGGGTCGGCCTCAGCGCATTATATCTTTGCTCCCAAATCCGTATAGTGTGGGGCTTAATACCTGAAAACCGAGATAGTTGCGAGATAGAAAATTGATTCATTTTGTTTAAATATTATCAAATATATATAAACAACTCAAATAAATCAAAATTTTGTTTCACCCTATTTTGTACTACACCAATCCGTCAATAGTAGAAAATAAAATGATAGTTTTTGTCCATTTACTATCAGATGGTGCTTAAGTATTCAATTGCAGTGATGGATGGAAAAAAGAAATAGGCGCCGCCTCTTACCGTAACAAAACTTTTCAATCCTTCTACATATTTATTATGTGTTTCTGTCGGGATTGTAAATTGCTGAACCACTCCTTCCGCAGGATTTTCTTTTACGCCAATGAAAGGATCCGGGTCGGCATAAAGCTGCTTGAATTTAGGATAAGCTGCCCATGTATATTGAATAAATTCGAACTGCCGGTTAATATCTGCATTGAAGCACCCGAACAAAACACCCACCTCGCCCGGAGGTGTGTGATTAGTAGGCGATGCAGTAAATTTTTCTCCATAAGACCTGGTGCGGCGCATGATTCTATGTTTTCGTGTAAGCTTCAATGATTCTGCCGGTTTGCTTTCTTCAAAGTTATCACGGGGGTTAGTTCTGCGTGCATGGGCGCCAAATGGGCATCGTAGCCCGAACTTATCAGTTTCGATATACACAAAATCATTATCATCAGTAGAGATGCCGGGGTCAGCATCAGGAAATTTAACAATGGGTGCGCCGCCTGGCCAGCGTCCCATCATTTTCGCAGCCAGTTTTGTACTTTCAGCGGGATTCAGGCTTCCGTCCGCGTTCTTCGTTTTTTCATTCAGAAAATTCCAAAATCCATCCACATCCTCCTTTAACTGCCGCAGCACAAAGTAAGTGCCGTTGCGTCCCAAATCCTTTTGATCAGATCCATCCGGGTCTGAAGGAAGCATTTCCATTTTGCCTTGCGCTTCTTTTAGAAGCGGCGTATCAGGATGTACATCATATTCATTTTCGTAGCCCAGCACAAATTCGCCTGCTTTAATTTTATCTCTTTCATGCCCTTCAGTTCCACTGCCTATAATAATTGGTTGTGATATGCCTTCTCTAAATCCAAAATGTTCTCTTCTGTCAGGAAAAGTGTCGGCCCGAAGAACAAGAGAAATGTTTAATCCGTTTTCTAAAAACTCCTCTCGCAATATTGAATCCTGCACATGCAATTGATCTTCGTCAGAAGCAAACACCATCAATATCAGATGAATGGGCGCATTGGCAGGCCCTCCCCAGTTCCACTTTTGCGGATCGCTGCTGTCATGATCGCCCAAAAGCCTTTGCCTGTGAGGCGTTACCATGCCTTCCCTGAATTCGCGGATAAAAAATTGCAAATTTTTTTCGTGCAGGCCAAGCGCCGCAAGCCCCAAAGAAGTGAAGCCAATATTCGTAAAATGGCTGTTTGAATTTTGTTGGTTGGCTGAAGTAATCCTGCCAGCTATTTTCTTTAAATAATTTTTAGCCTTTCCTGCATTTTCAATCTCCAGGAGATAATAATTTGAAAAAGGCTTTTCAAAATAATTGCTTACAAGAAATCCCTGGATTTGAGATAGTTCCAATTGTTCCATTGATGTTCAGTTTAAAATCTTTTTAAAAAAATTTGCGCTTCACCTTCTGAAAGATCCTTTACCAGTTCATTTCTGATTAATGTATTGTTGGTAATATTTTTTATGGAAAGATCATGATAGGCACTATACCAAACCTGGGTCAGAATCTGGGTACCACGGCTCCACGCCA
This sequence comes from Ginsengibacter sp., assembly GCA_051954975.1. GTDB lineage: Bacteria > Bacteroidota > Bacteroidia > Chitinophagales > Chitinophagaceae > Ginsengibacter. The sequence continues at coordinate 213,657 of JBQCHE010000019.1, forward strand.
GGAAATGTTCCTCATCGTAAGCCCCTTCGGTAAATAAAAATTTGGTCTTTGGAAAATTGACGGTATTGCTGAATATGCCGGTAAGCCCCCACCCTGATTTATCTATAAAATCACAGAGGTATTGATTCCAGCTACCGTCAAAATTGCTGAAAAACATCATGTGTTTATCATTATCAAATAACACCCAACGGGCAAAATGTATGGTAGGAATTCCCATCAACTTTCCGTTTACAAATAAATTTTTAATCAACGTTCTTGCAAACAACATTTGCGCATGAACCGTTACCAGCCGCACAAAGCCAGGTTTCATAACAAGCACCTGTGTGAACTGATTTTGATTAATGAGGTCTTCATCCCTTTCAAGCCGCCGAACCAGGTCGTCATTGAGTTGGCTACGCTTATCGTAACAATTTTTATCTCTTCTCTCGTAAAAAAAATGAACGATTAAAATCCAAACAATGAGAATTGGTGATAAAACTAAAATGACCAATCCCATAATAATCAATCCAGGCCAGTTTTTTTTCGCAATACGTTCCGGTGTTTTTGCCCATTCAAATTCCGCGTTTTTAAATACTTCTTCTTTGATCGCATTTTTAATTTGGAGGGCACTCATTCCTCCCCATGTTTTACTGCTGGTAAAATCCCGGATAAAATTTTTTAGCTGGTCTTCCTGATGAATTTGCTTTAGGCTTCGGCCTGGCGCGCCCACATAAAAAGCATCGGTTTTAATTTTCCATCTTAAAAGATAATTTTTTCGGCTCTGAACGGTTCTTTCCGCAGGCGCAGGATAATCCTTACAGCATTCATATAACTCATCAAAATATTCAGGAAAAACGGTCACCAGCGCTTCTGCATGTGTATCTTCATCGCCATCAAAGTTGGAAGAAAAAACCAATCGCACCGGCACAGGAAATGCTGTTGCATCCCTAAATGAACTTTGTTGTAAAATAAACCAGCGCGCATAATGCAGCGTTCCCAGGCGGTTAAATCTTTCATTCAATCCATGGTTTAAACCCACCCTAAATTTCTCAAGGGTTTCATTTAATTTTTGAAAGCTGTCTTCCCGCACCGGGGTAAGCAACGTCAACGGATTTTGAGTAGTCATTTTAATAAGAATTATTCTGAAAGCAGCAGGTTTTCTAAGGAGTGGAAGGCAATAACTGATTACTAAAATAACAATTTTAGCGATAGCGCTTGAGAATATTTTTCCGGCGATTCAAAACTTTTGTTACTTTCATGGAAGCCAATATCCCGCTAAATTTCCTCCTGCTTTGAAAAGAAGTTATAACAGATAGCTGCTTTGATTGTTATCAATTGAATAATTATAATTAAATGATAAAAAATATTGACCACTCAAATGTGATACATTATGGTTTTGATTCTATCATTACCAAGTGGGATAATAGTGGCCTGGGTAAACCTTCATGTGTCAAAATACTAAAAAATGAATTTGCAGGGCCGGAAAAAGTCTCGCAGCTTGATAATGAATTCAACTTATGTTCGCGCCTGAAATGCAGCCACATACGAAAAGCGATACGCCGGGAAAAAGTAGAAGACAATGAAGCCCTGGTGTTAGAATATATAGAAGGAAAAGATTTGAATAAAATCCTAAAAACTGAAAGGCTTTCTTTTTCCCAGAAACTACACATGGCTGTGGACATTGCGTCGGCGCTCACCTGCCTGCAAAAAGAAAATATTTTTCACAGGCGAATTAAACCTTCCAACATTTTAATTGAACAATCTACCAATAAAGTTTTCCTGATTGATTTCGCCTTAGCCTCGGAGGGCAGTGTGTTTGAAGAAGCTGATACAACTTTAAATGAGAATGATATTGAATCTCTTACGTATATGGCTCCCGAGCAAACAGGGCGGATCAACCGTGTGTTGGATCAACGCGCGGATCTATATTCAATGGGGTTAATCTTCTACAGGTTATTTTCTGGCCGGCTTCCCTTTGACAGCGAAGAAAAGATGGAGCTCGTTTATGCCAACATTGCCAAAACGCCTGAAAACCCAAGCGAACTTGATCCTTCTATTCCCCAAATCATCTCCGAAATAATTTTAAAGCTACTTGCTAAAAACGCCGAAGACCGGTATCAATCTGCCTTTGGTGTAAAAGCTGATTTGGAAAAATGCCTTGAACAATTAAATCCCGACGAAAAAATTGATAGCCCGAAGTTGAAAGGGTTTCAAATAGCTGAGGCAGATTATTCAGGCAAACTCAACTTCAACAATGTGCTTTATGGGAGGGACAAAGAGATTAAAAAATTAAACGGCCTGTATGAAGATTGCAGAACAGGTCACAAAAAAATCCTGGTGATAGCCGGCAATTCCGGTAGCGGGAAATCATCGCTGGTGGATGAATTTAAAAATTCGGTATTTGATAAAAAAGGTATTTTTCTAAAAGGAAAATTTGACCAGATAAGTTCTGAGGCGCCCTATACTACCCTGATTCAAACTTTCAATGAGCTGGTTCAATTAATCCTTGCAGGTGATAAAGCTTTTAAAGCAAAATGGACAAGGAAGATTTCAGACGCCATTGGCAATTCAGGAAAAATCCTGACACAGTTTATGCCGGGTATTGAGATGCTTATTGGTAAACAAAGCGAATCTTCAGAACTGCAAGGCCTGGAAGCACAGAACCGTTTTAATTATGAATTCACCCGCTTTTTTAAAAGCATTGCAGATAAAGATTCTCCGCTGGTGCTGTTTGTAGATGACATGCAATGGGCGGATACTTCTTCGCTCAATCTTTTCAATACGATTGCTGAAAGCCGCGATATCGGATATGCCTTGCTTGTTGGCGCCTATCGCGAAAATGAAGTGACTGAAAACCATCCGCTTTATAAAAATCTTTTGAAACTAAAAGGGGAGAATATTGAGGTGGAGGAAATTCATCTTAAAGATTTAATTTACGAAGACGCCTACTCGCTGATTAGCTCCACGCTTCATTCCAAACAGGAAAATGTTTCAATCCTTTCTCAAATTATTTTCAATAAAACAAAAGGCAATCCTTTTTATGTAAAACAATTTCTTAAATCGGTTTATGACGAAGGCCTCTTGCATTTTGATTATGAATCGCTGAAATGGAATTTCAATTCAGACCTGATTTTACAGATGAATGTATCAGGAAATGTAGTGGAATTAATGACTTCATTTATTAAAAAACTACCCACCGATAAATTGGATCTTTTAAAAATTGCTTCCACAATTGGTACTCAGTTTAATAAAAGAAGTCTATCCTTAATTAAAGAAACCAGCGAAAGAACCATAGAAAATTTGCTCCATCAGCCGGTAACCGAAGGATTTATAATCGTTTCTGAAGAAGGTTATAAGTTCGGGCATGACAGAATTCAGCAGGCAATCTATTCGCTTATCCCTGACGACGATAAAGCGGCGATGCATTTGCGTAACGGTCAAAAACTAACGGTAAGCTACAGCGAAAAAGAACTGGACGAAAAATTGTTCGATATTGTTAAGCAGTGGAACCTGGGCGCCGAAAAGATAGTTTCAAAAAAAGAAAAAGAAAATCTTGCGCGCTTAAATTTAAAGGCAGGCCTTAAAGCTATGAGTTCCACTGCGTTTCCCCAGGCTCTTTTTTATTTTGAAAAAGGCTTGCAGGTGCTCAACGAAGAACATTGGAATATTGATTATGATTTTATTTTAGAGTTTACCACGTTAGCAGCAAATGCAGCCTACCTTTCAGGCGAATATGAAAAAGTAGATTTGTATGTAGCAAGTATATTAAAACACAATAAATCTTTAATCGATTCTGTAAAAGGCCATGAAATTGTTATTAAAAAATTAATTGCTCAAAACCAGCATTTTGATGCTGTAAAGGAAGGCCTTGAAATTCTTAGGAAAATGAACATCAGGCTTCCCCTAAAGCCAGGCAAATTCAGAGTTTTAATAGAACTTGTTAAAGTTAAATTGCTGTTGCAAAACAAGACTGCGGAATATTATGATCAGCTTCCTGAAATGAAAGATCCGGAAAAAAATGCAGCGATGCGCATTCTGTCAGACATCTCTTCAGCTTCATTTTTTGCTGTTCCCGACCTGGTGCCTTTACTTGCCTTTAAGATGATTAGGCTGACCATGAAATATGGCTTATCAAAAAAATCTCCTTTCAGCTTTGCTGCTTATGGATATATCCAGAGCGTATTTTTAAATCAGATCGACAAAGGAATCCGGTTTGGTGAAATTGCTTTACAACTGGCAAAAAAAATTCATGCTGATGAATTAATTGCGTCAATAATCGCCACCAACAATTTGTTTCTTGTTCACAGGCGTGTGCCAATCACCGACACGATTCCGGATCTTGAAAAAGCCTTTACCAGCGGCCTGGAATCAGGAGATAATGAATACGCTTCGTATGCGGCGCATAATATCGTTTACCAATTGTATGTGATGGGCTATTCGTTGCCGGAGCTTGCAAAGCGCGCTACGGCTCTTGAATTGAAGATAGAAAAGTTCCAACAGGATCTTACATTGCGGCGGCTGCGGATATTTCATCAATCTGTGTTAAACCTGCTTGAAGAAAAAGATCATCCTGATATTTTTTCAGGCGAAATATTTGATGAATCAGAAATGGATTTGAAAGAAGTAACCAAGAATACAGAAATCTATTTTCAAAATTTATATCTTCAAAAGCTGCACCTGGCGCTGGTATTTAACCTTAAATCAAACGCAGAAAAATATTTGCCTGTAGTTGAAAAATACCAGGAAAGCGTAAAAGGCACTACGCTTTATCCTATGTTTTATTTTTACCGCTCCCTTGTTATAACCGACATTTCTCCGGGTGCTGCAAATAAAAACAGCGTACTGAAGCAGGTGAAAAAAGATATTGCCGAAATAAAAAAATACGAAAAATATTGCCCTGCTGACTATGCGCACAAAATTTTGTTGCTGCAGGCAGAATACAGTTATCTCACCGGGCACAACGAACGCGCCAAAATACTGTACGATAAGGCGCTGAAAGAGGCCACCCAGACCAATCTTACAAGCGATCTTGCTTACACATGGGAACGCGCAGGCCGTTTTTTTCAAAATACGAAACAGGATATTCTTGCCAATTTCTATTTGCAAAATGCTTATAGAATTTATAAACGCTGGGGAGCGTTGGCCAAACTGCAGCACATGGAAAACAATTATATCCAGCTAAAAAATGGCCCGGGCGCAGAATGGGAAAATCAATTAATGGAGGAGCCTGGAATTAGTCAAACCGCGGACATTGATTTGGAGTCTGTGTTGAAAGCTTCAGTTACCTTATCAGGTGAAATTATTTTGCCGCGGCTTTTGAGAAAGATGATGCAAATCATAATGGAAAATGCCGGAGCACAATCAGGTTTCTTGATTATGGAAAAGCAAGGCGAAAAATTTATTGAAGCCGAAATCAGGGAAGGAAACGAAGAAATTAAAATACTGCAATCCATCCCTGTTTCAGGAACAGAGCTGTTGTCGGAATCGATTGTAAATTACGTATATCTCACTCAGGAAACTGTAATCCTCGATGACGCGTGCAAGAGTGAATTATTCGGCAATGACGATTATATAAAAAGCCACCAATGCAAATCGATTCTTTGTATTCCCCTTTTAAACATGGGTAAAATCCAGGCGGTCATTTATCTCGCCAACAGCCTTACTACAGGTGCTTTTACGGCAAAGGGAGTTGGCATATTAAAATTATTGGCTGCGCAAATGTCTATTTCGATAGAAAACGCTTTATTCTACAATGAGCTCGAAAATAAAGTGAAAGAAAGAACCAGCGAGCTGCAAATTGAAAAGAAAAAATCTGATGATCTTCTTTTAAACATACTGCCCGAAGATGTAGCCAATGAATTAAAACAAACAGGCCACACGCGGCCGAGAAATTATGAAATCGCCACTGTTATGTTCACAGATTTTGAAAATTTTACGAGCAAAAGCGCCTTATTTTCTCCTGAACGTTTGGTGCACCTCATTGATACGTGCTTTACAAAATTTGATGAAATCATTTCAAGACATAAAATGGAAAAAATCAAAACCATTGGTGATGCCTATTTGTGCGTAAGCGGCGTTCCCGACCCGCAATCACATAATCCTGTGAACGCCATAAAAGCAGCAATGGAAATAATAAATGCCATAAAAATTTTAAGAAGCGGCCCTGATGGCGACAATTATTTTGACATTCGTATCGGCATTCATACAGGTCCTCTTGTAGCAGGCGTGGTGGGTGATAAAAAATTTGCTTTCGATATTTGGGGAGATACTGTAAATACGGCTTCAAGAATGGAGCAAAACAGTGAAGCGAATAAAATCAATATTTCCATGGCCACTTATGAACTTGTTAAGGATAAATTCCAGTGCTTTTACCGCGGCGAAAAGGCGGCCAAAAATAAAGGCAAAATCGCAATGTATTTTGTAGAAAGCGAGATAGCCATTCTCTCTCCTGAAATTTCTGAATGAATGGAAGAAAAATTTTTTGCCTGAACGAAATAAAAATGCAGGTTATTTATTGGTTTACTATCTCGCTTTTACTCTTGCTCCAACTTTTTTAATTCAGGCTTTTAATTATTTTTACAAATAATTAATAAACAAACTTATGAGAACCTTCGTATGGGTGCCTATGCTTTTTCTGTATCAAAATGCTCTCTCTCAAATAAAAAAAATTCCGACAGAAACGACAGTACAAACTGTAACAATATTCTCTTCGGGAGCAAGAGTTGATCGAATCTCATCGGTCTCAATTTCGCCAGGCCGTTCAGAAATAACTTTTTCAGGATTAAGCAATCAATTAGATCAAAAAAGTGTGCAATTGAACGCAGATGCTGATATCACTTTACTTTCAGTACAGGCATCAAAAGATTTTTTAAGCGAACGGAAAATTAATGATGAAGAAAAAAATTTCATCGAAAAAACCAAAGCGCTCCAAGACAAACTTGACATGGATAATAAACTGTTGCAGGTTTATAAGAGCGAAGAAGAGATGCTTAAAAAAAACGAAGCTATTGGTGGAACTACCGGTGTGAAAACCACCGAATTAAAAGAGGCTTTAGACCTACACCGCCAGCGGCTTACCGAAGTTTATGAAAAGCAAATAGAAATACAGAACAGGATTAATTTTGAACAAAAGGATATGACCAGGTTTGCTGAACAATTGCAGCAAATCAGCAAAAAAAGAGACAGCATTAATTATATAGTGACTGCTTTGGTAGAAAGTAAGGAGACAAGAAATGTAAATTTTCATCTTTTTTATAATGTAAAAGATGCCGGGTGGTATCCAAGCTACGATGTGAGAGTAAAAGACGTAACTACGCCATTAAACGTTTTGATGAATGCAAGTGTTTTTCAAAGAAGCGGAGAAACATGGAAAAACATTTCAATTCTTCTAAGTACCGGCAATCCGAACGATAATGCCACTCCATCGCAGTTACAGCCGTGGAAATTAAATTTTTTCGACCCCTCCGTTTCCTTTCGTAACCAGGGAACCCGTGGGCTGGCTACAGGAAGAGTTACCAATGATAAAGGCGAACCCATTCCCGGCGCAACCGTTTTGATAAGGGGAACCAATTCTGGTACCGGTACAGATAATAACGGTTTTTTCAGGCTTGAAAATGTTTCTTCCAATAGTGTTATCCATGTGAGTATGGTAGGATACGAATCGAAAGAAGTAAGATCTCAGCCAGGCTATTTTACTATTGCATTAGAACCAACGCAGCAAGCTTTGCAGGAGGTAGTCGTTATGGGTTATGGAACTGCAAAGGCATTAGAAGGACGCGCCGCTGGTGTTGTGGCTAACAATGAAAATCAAAAGAAAAATAAAGGGGCAATAAAACCAGTAACAGTAGCCACTCAATATGAGCCTACTACTACAGTTTATAAAATACAGGACAAATACAACCTGGAAACCGACGGGAAAACAACCACCATAGGCATTAAGCAATTTGAGATTCCCGCTTTATATAATTATTTCAGTGTGCCTAAAATTGATCCTTCTGCATTTCTGAGCGCCAACATTGTAAACTGGCAGGATTATGATCTTCAATCAGGCGAAGCCAGTTTATATTATGAAGGAAGCTATTTGGGGAAAACTTACATAGATCTCGGTTCGGCTTCAGATACGCTTTCGTTATCGCTTGGCAAAGACAACGGGATAAAGATTTCAAGAAAAACAGTGAAAGAATACAGCAGCAAACATTTTATCGGAAGCAATAAAACAGAAACAAAAACTTATGAAATTACGGTTCGGAATAACAAACGCGTTCCTGTTACTCTAAATCTGACTGACCAGGCGCCGGTATCTGTTACAAAAGAAATAGACGTTGATGACATAAAAACGCCGGAAGCCCAATATGACAAAGAAACGGGTATTGCTACATGGAATATAACGCTTCAGTCCGGCGATGAAAAGAAATTGCAAATTGGTTACAGCGTCAAATATCCAAAAGACAAGAAAGTTGTTTTAGAATAACAATTCCTGCAGGAAGCAAAATAAAAAATCGGGTTATTTGTTTGTCCACTAACAGGCAAGTTCGTTTACTGTCGCCATTATTCTTCTGCAAGCAATTTCTCTACAAACTCCTCAAATTCCTTTTTAAACTTCGTATAATATTCTCCGGTTGCCGGGCCATTAAAACCGCTATCAATTTTCCGTATATGTCCTTTTTTATCGATGAAAATACTGGTGGGAAAAGCTTTTATTTTATTTATTTGAGGTAAAGTTTTTTGGGTAAGATTTGTGTCGCTAACGGCTACGCCGGTAATCAGTATCGGGTATTGCACGTTTAATCTTTTTTCAAAAGGCATTAGGGCTTTTTGTGAGCTGGCGAAATCCGTCGTGCGTTCGTAAGCCAGCCCGATAACTTCAAACCCTCTCTGATGATTTTTATTGTAATACTCGCTCAGGAACTTTGTTTCGTCCATGCAATTGGGGCACCACGAGCCCAATATCTGCACTACCACCACCCTGTTTTTAAACCGGTCGTCATTAATAGAAATCATTTTGCCCGTTTTGCTGTCAGGAAAGCTAAAATTCAAACGGGCTTCCGAAAGTGGTGCAGCATCGTTATTAAAATTATCGGTTACGCTGGCGGTATCATTTCTTTTGGAAGTCCATTCCGAAACGCCAGTGGCGCCTGCATAAAGCCTGCCGCCCGAAATGGTATTTTCGTTGTCAATTTTTGCGGTTAATAAATAAGCATTGCCACCATCAAACGTGGAAAGCTTTAAGCTATCGCCACTCACTACTCCATCTAAAAACCGAAAGTCACCTGTAGGGTTAAGAACAGCGCCGGATAAGTGGTGCCCGTCCTGGTGAAAAGTGGTTACAAAAGTGGAAGTCCGGTTTCCGGAAGTAAACGTAGAAACCCATGTGCCGGAAATATTTGCAACGGGCGATTCAGTGATCTTAAAACGATTTTTGTTATTAAATTCGGCTTCAAAAGGTAAACGCAGAATCCTTTTTCCATAATGCTTAATCCATTCGCCTTGAAGGTTACCGTCGCTATTTAATTTTGCTGCAAACCCCGATTCAAAAAATGGCATTTGGATAAACAATGAATCATCCCGCGATATAATACTGTCAACTAAAAGATGCTCTTTGCCGTTGATGACATACAATATCTTTTTACCTGCACTGTCTTTGGTTATGAAATTAAAAACAATCTTCTTTCCATCTTTCCGTTCGATAGTAGCCCTCCATGTTCCATTGGGCAATTCCACCGGCTTTATCATAAATGCATATAACAAACAAATAAGTAGCATCAAGGGTAACAAAAAGTTTTTTCTGAAATAATTTATTATAATCATGATATCATTTTAGAAAATATTTTCTAATTAAACGCTTCCTTCAGAGCAAAGCAAAAAATAATAACAAATTGAATTCTGCAATTTTGGCGGCAGAATCACATTAATTTTTTTCAATTTTTTTATAGCTTAATGCGATTCCTTTTATTAGGGAAGAACTAAAACCCTGGTGTTCCATTTCGTTTAAACCAGCGATGGTGCAGCCTTTTGGGGTAGTCACTTTATCAATCTCCTGCTCAGGGTGGGTCCCTTTCTGCATTAATAATTCGGCAGCGCCTTTCACGGTCTGTTCTACAATCAGGCTGGCCGTAGCCACATCAAAACCTATTTCAATTCCTCCCTGGATGCTTGCCCTTATGAATCGCATCGCATAGGCTGTACCGCATGCGCCAAGAATAGTGGCAGCCTCCATAAGCTTTTCATCGATGACCACTACCCTGCCTAAGGAAGAAAACATTTTTTCTATTGTGGCCGCCTGGCTTTCATTTGCATTGGTATAGCTCAAACAAGTCATACTCTGCTCAATAGATATTGCTGTATTAGGCATTGCCCTGAAAACAGGAATATTTTTCTTAATAATTTCCTGCAATTCTGAAATTAATACACCGGTAACTACGGATACCAATACATGTTTTTGGGTAAGTTTCATTTTAAAGCTATGCAATACATCGCTTACCTGGTAAGGTTTTACGGCAAGTATAATGATTTCGCTTTTTTGTACGGCTTCCGCGTTATCAGAAATTACAGTTACGCCTTTCTGGCTTAGCTTTTTAAGAGATTCAATTCTTCTTTTTGTGACAGTAATATCCGCGGCATCGCAAAATTTGTTCTTCAATAACCCTTCTGCTATGGCAGAACCGAGGTTGCCGCCGCCAATAATGGCAATTTTTTTATTCATAATCTTCTTTAATTAAAAAATATTTTTTGCAAAGATGGGCATGGATATGGTAATAACCAATTCAGATTAAAAAACAGGGCAAAGCGTTTGTTTTCGGTCGCCCATAAATGTGTTGTAATCGCCTTTGTACAAGAGGTTAAATTCATCCGCCCCAAAAGAATGGTTGTATGTTTTCAAAGAAGAACCGGTAACATCGTAGCTAAATGTAAATCGCATTCTATTAATTTGTAAGCCCACCATAGGAATGAACGCATCATTATATCGATAAAATAAACCGCCGATAAGTTGCTTATCGCCATCTCCGGAAAGATTGTAAGCAGCGCTGATGCCGGCTAAGAGTTCGCTGGCATTTGCCATTCGCGTATAATATGCGGCAGGATTAATAATTACGTTACTATTTAATTTAAAAATTCCATTTAGAAAGCCAATATGCCTCATATCAAGCCTGCTCGAATTATCATCATCAAAAAAAGTTTCCTTTGGCCTGTTCACATGATGAATGGAATAGCCGGCATTGATATAAATGTTTTCAGTAGGAAAATAAGCATAATTGAGGCCTGCCTGCATATCAAAATAACTTACACTGTTATTAAGCAATTGAACAGACGTAGGCAAAGTGGCGTCAAAAAATTTACCATCAAACTGGTCAGGAAAAGTAAGCTTACTCTGGTCAATTCTTTTGTTTGCCCAACCTACATTAAAACCGGCAGTAAGCAAGCTGCTTGCACCAAGCATTTGATGATAGGCCACTGAAGCATATATTTTGGTGGAAGTAAGGCTTCCGCTACCGGCCACATCGCGCAGGATAACGCCTCCCAAACCCATCCAGCCGGTTTCAATTCTATCCCTGAAAACCTGTGCATCACCGTAAATACTCATCGTTTTATAAGGCACGGCCATAATATTGGAATACTGATTTCTGTAGGAGGCGCTTAGCCTGTAATCAGCATCAGGAATAAAACCGGTATTGGCCGGATTAGTGAGCAATGGGTTATTAAAAAATTGAGAAAAATGCAGATCCTGGCCAATAGCAAATTGGGCTGTTGCCATGAAAAGCAAAGAAACCAAAAATGATATTTTATTATTTCTCGTCATTCTTAATTATCGTAATAAGGTAATATCGCCGGTCTTTTTTATTTGCTGGCCGTTTGAAAAAGTTACAGCCAGTGTATAGCTGTACACATCCATTGGCTGCAATTTACCATTAAAGGTGCCATCCCATCCACCTTTCAGATTATTGCTGGTATACACTTTCTGCCCCCACCTGTTGTAAATGTTCCACTCCATTTCTTTGATTCCAAAACCAACCACTCTGATTATGCTGTTAGCGCCAAATTTACCCGGGGTAAACGCAGAAGGCACATCCACCAATGGTTTCACAATAGCCTGTACATCGATGCAAGTATCATCGGCACAACCAAATCCATTTGCCGCATTCAGGCAAACGGTATAGGTGCCGGTTGCATTAAAGAGGTGACGGGGATTTTCAAGATTAGAGGTGTCTCCATCGCCAAAATCCCATGCATACTTGCTGGCTCCTATTGATTGATTGATAAAATTAACAAACGAATTTTCTTTTGGAACCAAAGGATTATAGGTAAATGAAGCCGTCGGAATAGGGCTTACTGTAATTACAAATGAAGTATCATCCAGTTTATTGCATGAGGTTGAATCATACGCTGTCAATTTGATAGTATACTTACCAACCTGCGAATAAAGATGGGTGGGGTTTTCTTCGGTAGAGCTTGTTCCGTCGCCAAAATCCCATGAGAAGCTGATACCTCCCAGTGAATTATTTTGAAATACAGCATTATAAGGTACGCAACCTGCGTCTGGTGTAAAGAAAGAAGCCTTTACCTCAGGAGAAATCCGGATAGTTCTGACCGTATCATCAGGAGAATTACAATAAGTGGTATCATCGATTGAAAGTGTTACTTTATAAGTGCCCGGACCTGCAAATGTATGATTGACCGGATTTTGAGTTTGCACCACCAACGGCGAATTATCACCAAAATCCCACGTAAATATGCCCGGTCTAAATGACCCGCGCGTCGGGGAAGAAGTGTTCGTAAAATCGTAGCTCAGATTGGTGCAGGGTTCCAGTTTTTGAGCAAGGAAGCTAAGGTCTGCCTTATTATCCCCGGCTTTAATTGTTCTGTAAGAAGTGTCTGCGATATTACAGGTGGCGCTGTCAATAGAAACCAACATCACATTGAAAAGGCCGGTTTTTTCGTAGACATGAGAAGAGGAAGGCACTGTCGTAGTGTCGCCAGTTCCATCTCCAAAATACCAATAATATAATTTACCTTTTTTGAGCGTATCTGAAAAATCAACTGCCAAAGGAACACAACCTGCCGTATCATTGGCTACACCGTTGATACTGGTGTGCAAGCCGGACCTTACACCGGCGAAATCCATTTCTATTTTTAGCATCCCCAGGTTGCAGGCTCCGTTTTCGCCAATAGATTGATTGGTTTTAGACCAGGAACCGGGCGTCCCGGGAAAGGCTACACTTTTGAAACAATTGGCACAAATGGCCTGGTAGATAATTCCATTTCTGTCAAACCGGCTTGTACCTCCATCTACATGATCACCAAAAGTGATGGGCGCCGTTCTTCCGGGCGGATCTTCCTGGCCGAAAAACGAGCCATACAATTGCGATTTTGCGTCTTTTTCAAGTACAAAGAAATAGAAATCACTGCCCGACGCATCGGTCCTTCCCTTGATGGCATCAGGGGTCACGGGCAGCCCTTTGGTGTTACCCGTGGTAAATCCACTGTTTGATTTCCCACCCCAGCCTGAGACGTACACATTTTGACAGCGGTCAACCAAAAAAGCGGTTGGTGAAATGTTCGGCACCTGCGAATTAACGGATCCGAAAACTGTAGAATAGACGAAGTCAGAAAGATCGGGTTTTAACTTTGAAATAAATTGCTTCCCCCCCGCATTAGAATATTCTGCATTAATTACTTTCATATTTCCTTCAGACGTGCCCATTACATATACAAATCCGAATTTGTCCGATTCAATTCCGTAAATCTGGTCTGCTTTTTCAGTTCCAATATAAGTACCTCTGATGGCACGTGAACCATCATTTGACATTTCTACTACAAATCCATCACAGGGATCGGCGGCATCTTTCCCTGAACCAAGATCAGCATTTGTAGGTTTAATTACGTTGCCTGTAGGCACGTTGGCAAAAAAATCTTTACTGGCGGTGCCGCCTGCTACGTACACATTCCCTGTAATTCCAAAGGCTAAAACATAAGCAGCATCATCATCGCTGCCGCCAAGCAAAGTGCTAAACACAAGTTGATTGCACGAAGGAGCGATTTTCAACAACACCGCATCCTGCTTGCCTTTTAGCTGTCTTTGAAATGCACCGGGAGTTGTAGGGAAAGCATTGTTAGGATTAGATCCGCCTGAAGTAGTGCAGGAAGCTACATAAATATTATTAGCGCCGTCAAGCAATACTTCACTTCTTGCATCATCGCCATAATTTCTTTTAAGGGACTGAAGAAAATTACTGTGGTCGTCGGAAATATTTACACCATCATCACCAGAACCGCCGATCTTCATTGACCCAATTATACCAGTACCACTGGCATTTAATTTAGTTACCACAATATCAAAGCTTCCCCCGGCACCGGCTTTAGCAGTTGTCGGATAATCATCCGAATTACTTCTTCCGGCAATCACTAAATTTCCTAAAGGATCCTCAATAAGGCTGTGAGGCTGATCGGACTGGCTTCCTCCAATGTAAGTGGCATAAATCCTGCGCTTGCCATCTGGCGACAATTTAATTATTGAAATATCAAAATCGCCACCGTAGGTCTTTTGATACGCGCCGGGAGAAACAGGAAACCCATTTCCGAATGCTATTCCACCACCGTAAAATGAGCCATCTTTTCCATAAGTGGCCGTGAATCCCCAGTTATCTGCGGTACTTCCCGAATAGGTGAAAAAAATCAAAGTAGGATCGATAATGAGCGTTTTATCAGGAGAATAATCTTTCACTTTAAATCGTACCACATCGCCTTTAACCTCATACCGGCAATCCAGCTCTGTTTTTTGATTATTAATAACCTGGTAGGTATAGGGTTTCATTTCTTTGTTTACGCCGAGGGAGGTAACAATATTCAGTTCACGGTTTTTTACGGTTATCTTTTGGGGGCCGGTGTATTTCATGGCGATATCGCTTATTCTTGCGCCAGGATTTACAATAAAGTCGTACTTCAGATTGCCTGCGGCGTCTGTATAATAACGAAGATCGATATTGGGGTAAATGTTTTTGTAAGTAATTCCAAGATAAATTTTACAATCAGATGCCCATTTAGACGGATCGTTTCCAATAAAATAATTGTTGACCGAGGGAACTATTTTATCAGGAACAATTACCGGATCCTGTGCATTTAAAAATTGAACAGAATATGAATCTGTGCGAATAGAATCTTTCTTTATTTGTCTGTTTACTGTTCCCGAGTAATGCTCTTCATGCATACGAACCTTAATGTTCTCCATATCGTCTGCATTGTATTGCGCTACGGTAAATCCTTTATCCGTTAAAAAAAATGAGCCGCTTCCTGCGCTGCTCATGAATTTAACCTTGGGATCCCATTGCCCCTTGTTTTCAATAAACTCTACCTGGGCCCACAAATTTTCCGTGGCAAAACAAATTGCAAAAACAAAACCGAGAAGTTTTATATAAAAATGTATCCTTTTCAAAAAATAATTTTACAGGTCAAATAAATCAACGGAAACTAAAATTTTCCCCAAAAGCATTTATCAATTAAGTTCATAAACAGTTATTATGAAACAAAAATAAATTTACGAAACTATCAGAAGAAGAAAAGGAAATTAATTTTCTCTATTTCAATTTAGTAGCTTCTTAACATAACTATTTTAATTAAATAAGTTACGAGATTTTGCTCCAGGCAGTTTTCCCTTTTTCACTCTGCAAAAATTCCCTCAGGCACTGGTTTTCCGGCGATATTAAAGTAGGATCTTCACCGATAATTTTTTCAGAAGCAAGCCTTGCAGCTTCGAGAATTTTTCTGTCTTCAACAATATTGGCAAGCTTAAAATTGAGTAAGCCGCTTTGCCTGGTGCCTTCAATATCGCCGGGTCCGCGAAGGTCAAGATCCTTCTCAGCGATTTTAAAGCCGTCATTGGTTTCACACATTATCCGTAAACGTTGTTTTGCATCTGCAGATAATTTAACCTTTGTGCTCAGGATGCAATAACTCTTTTCATTCCCCCTGCCCACTCTGCCACGCAACTGGTGAAGTTGGGGCAGCCCAAATTTTTCAGCACTTTCAATTACCATCACACTGGCATTCGGAACATTTACCCCTACTTCAATTACGGTAGTTGAAACCATAATTTGTATGTCGCCTTTTACAAACCGATCCATATTGGTTTGTTTTTGTGCCGGCTTCTGCTTGCCATGCACCATGCTGATATAATATTTAGGCTCAGGAAAATATGCTTTCACTTCTTCGTAGCCCTTCATCAAATTTTCAAAATCCAATTTGGCAGACTCTTCTATCAATGGATAAATAATATAGGCCTGCCGCCCTTTTTCAATTTCTGAACGGATAAAATTCATCACCTGTGGCCGCGCATATTCCATCCGATGAACTGTTTGCACGGGGATTCTTCCGGGAGGCATTTCGTCCATAACACTATAATCCAAATCACCATAGGCTGTCAAAGCCAAGGTACGCGGAATAGGCGTTGCCGTCATTACAAGTATATGAGGATTTATTTCATTCTTGTCCCAAAGCTTAGCCCTTTGCGCCACGCCAAACCGGTGCTGCTCATCTACAATAGCAAGGCCCAGGTTTTTAAATTGAACCACATCTTCAATCAAAGCATGTGTCCCTGTTAGTATCGTAATTTCTCCTTCGCTGGTTGCTTTGAGCATTTCTCTTTTTTCTTTAGCAGTTGACGACCCGGTAAGAATTCCAATTTTTACGGGCATTTCTTTTACAAGATTTTTTAAGCCCTCAAAATGCTGGCGCGCCAGTATTTCCGTAGGCGCCATAAAGCAACTCTGGTAGCCGTTGTCGGCTGCCATCAACATCGCCATCAAAGCCACCATGGTTTTGCCGCTGCCCACATCTCCCTGCAACAAGCGGTTCATTTGTTTGCCACTGCCCACATCTTTGCGGATTTCTTTCAAAACTCTTTTTTGTGCGCCTGTCAGTTCGAACGGTAAATGATTTGTATAAAAATCATTAAAAAGGGTTCCCACTTTAGAAAACAAATGACCTTTTGAAAGCGTATTTCTTTTAAATCGTACCAGCCCCATCCTCAGTTGAGAAATAAAAAGTTCTTCAAACTTTAATCGCTTCACCGCGTTTTCGTAATCAGCAGCAGAGGCGGGAAAATGAATATTTTTAATCGCATCAAAACGTTTTACCAGCCTGAATTTCTCAATCAATTCTTTTGGAAGATTTTCGGAAATATCTTTTTCTGAAAGAATTTGTAAAAGGGCAAATGTTAGTTTGCCTAACTGTCTGCCACCGAGAGATTTCGATTTCAGCTTTTCAGTGGCTGGATAAACCGGTTCAAGAAAATTTTTGGGATGGCTGTTTACTTCGGTCACCTGTTCCATTTCGGGATGGGTAATTTGCGGCGTATTATTAAAAAATCCCGCCTTTCCGAAAGCGAAATAAGAAACGCCCACATGCAGATTTTTTTGAATCCAGTTAATTCCCTGGAACCAAACCAGCTCCATTTCTCCTGTCCCATCATACAAGGTAGCCACTAATCTTCTTCCATGCCTTTCTCCTAAAATTTCTACGGAAGTAAGTTTGCCTTTTACCTGGATATAATCGCTTTCATAATTTATTTTAGAAACCAGTGTAATCTGAGTTTTGTCAATATGGCGAAAGGGAAAATAAAATAACAAATCCTTAAATGTAAAGATGGAGGCCTCTTTTCTCAAAACATCTCCTTTCAAGGGACCTACGCCCTTGAGGTATTCAATTGGATTTTTTAATATGGAAGTTGAGTTTGAGATGACGCTCGTTTTTAATTTACAAGGCAAATCTCACAAATATAATTAGATGCGGCGAGAGTTCTTAACCAACATAAAGCAGATGATTGCACAATAAAACGCAGAAAAAATAGTTATTTATTTCATGTGTTAAAGCGATTGTAAATCATGATGGCATTCACCGCATCGCGTTTTCTGTAAGCGGATTCAATCGTAAATTCGCACAGCAATTGAAAGACTTAATCCATTTTTTAATCCGAATAAAGCTAAATAAACACCAATCCTGAGAGACCTCGCATAATTTGGGCATTCGTGTTTTCTTGCTTATTTTTAAAACCCTCTAAAATTGCCGAATGAAAAAAAAGACGAAGAACCTTGTTCTGCTTAGAGTACTCCTGCTGCTTCTTATACCAATGATTTTTGCCTTTGCCAGGTTAAAACCTGAAAATGAAATTTATCGCACTACATTCACAAAAGCTGTAAAAAGTGCAACTGATTTTGTAAGCAGTAAAATGATGATTTACGACAGTTTACAATTAAGCAATCTCGGATTGTCAAAGCGTGCTTTTGAAGAAGGAATAAAGGGCTACAATGTTTTGCGTTCACAGGGAAAACTGACTAATGAAAATGTGATTTCTATTGTCGACTTTAGCTTGCCGTCTTCACAGAAACGTCTTTTTGTAATCGACCTGGAAAATTTCAAATTGTTATTTAATACTTACATCGCACATGGGATGAATTCAGGAAAAGAATATGCAAGGCGCTTTTCAAACAGGCCGGAAAGCCACATGAGCAGCCTGGGATTTTATGTAACCCAGCAAACTTATTACGGCGAACATGGACTTTCCTTAAAGCTGGAAGGAGAAGAGAAAGGCATTAATGATAATGCGGCCAGCCGGGCTATTGTGATTCATCCTGCTGATTATGTAAGTGAAAAAACATTAAAATCACTCGGCTATCTGGGCAGAAGTTACGGTTGCCCCGCATTGCCAGCAAAATTTGCAGCGCCCATCATCTCTACGATTAAAGATGGTTCCTGCTTTTTTGTTTACAGCGATAATGATAAATATTTTTCGAATTCGCAACTACTTAATTTCAACTCATAAAATTTTTAACCCGCATTTCGCGGGTTTTTTTTATATCTGGAACCTGTAGCAACAGTAAAAGAATAAAAAAAGAAGGTTTTTGTTTTAGGCATCAACCAGCCGTTTCGCGACCCGGTTCAGTTAATTTTTCGCCCGTTTCGCTTTTTCAAAATTTTTAAATTTATTTTACAGCTAAATATGGCCAATTAATGAATAAACCTAAAATAGCTTTTGTAACAGGCGGCTATTCCGGCGAAGCGGAAATCTCTTACCAGTCTGCAAAAACAATTGAAAAAAATATCGACCCCGCAAAATTTGAATATTATAAAATAGATATCACGCCGGACGGCTGGTTTTATGATAACAATGGTAAAAAATCCGAAGTAGATAAAAATGACTTTTCCATAATTTTCGGCAACCAAAAAATACATTTTGATGCCGTCCTAATCGGCATACATGGCACGCCCGGCGAAGATGGTAAACTGCAAGGATATTTTGATTTATTGCGATTACCGTACACCTCATGTGATTGCGCCGTTTCAGGGCTTACGTTTAATAAACGATATACGGTGGCTGTAGCCGCATTCTCCGGCATCCCCGTGGCAAACTCAGTTTTGCTTTTTAAATCAAATTACCAGGGCCCCGATTCAATCATCAGAAACTTACAATTCCCAATATTTGTAAAACCGAATAATGGCGGCTCCAGCATCGGCATGAGCAAAGTAAACTCGCCTTCTGAAGAGCTGGGCGCGGCTATTGAAAAGGCTTTCAAAGAAGATGACCAGGTGCTTGTAGAAGAATTTGTAAAAGGAAGGGAGCTAACAATCGGTGTCTTTAGTTCAAAAGGAAAAATAATAGCGCTGCCCATAACAGAAATAATTTCCAAAAAAGATTTTTTTGATTTTGAAGCGAAATACCTTGGCGCAAGCCAGGAAATTACGCCAGCGGCTATCAGTGCCGAAATTGCGGAGCACATAACAGAGCAGGCAACAAAAATTTATCAAATATTTAATTGCAGAGGGATAGTGAGAATCGATTTCATCTACAACGAAGAAGAAAAGCGCGCTTATATGCTGGAAATAAATACAGTACCGGGTCAGACAGATGCAAGCCTCGTTCCCCAACAAGTAAGAGCAATGGGCTGGACATTGATGGATTTTTATACTGCCCTGATAGAGGAATGTTTCCCTGCTTAAATGTATTAAATTGCAAACCTTATTTTTTCACTCATATATGTAATGTGTTTAGATTTATTGCAAAACAAAGTTTTTTAGTAAACCTGGCAGTGGCAGTGGTTTTGGTGTTTTTATTGGGATTGTTTTTTTTCCAGTCGCTCGGATGGCTTACTCATCATGGGGAATCATTACGTGTCCCATCAGTGCTCGGAAAAAACGTCGACAGCGCTGTTGAACTTTTGAAAGACCAGGGATTTGATGTTATCATAACAGATTCATTGTACAATGACAGCATTCCTTTGAACACGGTAAAAAAACAATTGCCTGATCCGGGCGCAACCGTAAAAGTAAACCGGACTGTTTTCCTAAATGTGAATCCTGTTACGCTGCCGATGATTGAAATGCCTAATCTCGAAGGATTGAGTTATCGCTTCGCGGTGGACAAGCTACTCAAAAATCATTTGCAATTAGGAGATACTACCTACAAACCTAATTTTATGAAAGGCTCTGTTCTCGCGCAAAAATATAATGGCAAAGACATCGCATTTGGCGCTAAACTAAGATGGGGATCCAAAATTGACCTTGTAATCGGTGGCGGACTGGAAGCAGTTAAAATCCCGGTTCCCGACTTAACAGGAATGACGGTAGCCCAGGCCAAACAGTTGCTGACGGACAAAGGAATAATGCTCGCAGCAATTCTTTCGATAGAAACTATTTCAGATACCGCTAATGCTTACATCTTCCGCCAAAATCCTGAAGTAAATAATTTTGACAGCACATCGAATTACATTCAACCCGGACAAACGATGGATATCTGGATACAACCTGAACCTCCTGTAAGAGACACTTTAAAAGTTGTAAGGCCAGATAGTTTACACATTATAAAACATTAAGGCTATGACTACAATTTCCCCCGAAGAAGTAAAAGAAAGATTGGATAAAGGCGAAAAACTTAACCTCGTAGACGTGAGGCAGCCGGAAGAAACCGCTGAATACAATATTGGCGGTATAGCGCTCCCCCTTGGCGATATACAAAATATGCAAACAGACGCTATTGATAGTCTGAAAAATGAAGAAGTAATTTTTTATTGCCGCAGCGGCAACAGAAGTGGAATTGCAGCGATGATAATGGACCAGGCAGGATTTTCCAATACAAAAAACCTCTCCGGCGGCATGCTGGCCTGGCGTGACAAATTTGATAAGTAAAATAAAAAAAGGCTTATTCATTGCTTCACTGCAATAGCCGGATTTTCATTTTACTTCTAAAAAAATTGAATGACGGTTCTTTTATTTTCACTCATAGTATTGGCTGGTTCATTCCTTGCAGGACTTGTAGGCGCGCTCACGGGCCTTGGCGGTGGAGTAATTATTATCCCGATGCTCACGCTGATTTTTGGAGTAGATATTCACTATGCAATCGGCGCTTCTCTCATTTCAGTTATTGCCACATCTTCCGGCGCAGCCGCAGCTTATGTAAAAGAAGGCATTTCAAACATCAGGATTGGAATGTTTTTGGAAATTGCGACTACGCTAGGCGCCGTAGGCGGAGCAATGATTGCCGTGTATGCACCAACTGATACCATTGCGGTTATCTTTGGATTTGTGCTGGTTTTTTCTGCTGTAATTTCCTTAAAAAAGAAAAACGAAAATTTAGTTCAATATAGCGGTGGAAGGCTGTCGCAAATTTTAAAACTCAACAGTTCTTACCCAACCGAACATGGCGAAATCAGTTATGCCGCACACAATGTTCCCGGCGGTTTTATCATGATGGCGATTGCCGGGTTAATCTCCGGGCTTCTCGGCATTGGCTCAGGCGCTCTCAAAGTGATCGCTATGGATCATTTTATGAAGCTGCCTTTCAAAGTGTCAACCACGACTAGCAATTTTATGATCGGCGTAACGGCAGCAGCAAGCGCCGGCATTTATATGCAAAGAGGTTATATTAATCCCGGGCTTTCAATGCCTGTAGTGCTCGGCGTAATCACGGGCGCATTTTTAGGATCTAAAATTTTAGTGAAGTCAAAAACCAAATGGCTTAGGATACTTTTTGCATGCATCATTACTTTCCTTGCCGTGCAAATGATTTATAATGGACTCACAGGTAAAATATGAAGAACGAAAGAAAAATATCGGATGTGGATATTGAATCTGTAATGGGCAGGCTTCTTATCACCGGCGTTATTATTTCAGGCGCGCTTATTCTTTTTGGCGGGGTTTATTATCTGCTTGAAAAAGGCCTTTCTATCCCGCATTATAAAACTTTTGTGGGCGAGCCATCTCATCTTCGTTCCGTTAAACAAATTTTTAAAGGCGTTATTCATTTCGATAGTTTATCCATCATTCAACTGGGTCTTTTGTTATTAATCGCCACTCCCATTTCGCGGGTAATTTTTTCTGTCGTCGGATTTTTCTTCGAAAAGGATTACTTGTATGTGATTATTTCATTCATAGTTTTAATCATCATCGCCTACAGCATTTTTAGTGTGGCTACGGGTTAATGGGATAAAAGAACGTAATCCTTTCAAAAGAACTATTGAACAATACCGTTTTGGCCAGGCAATTATTTACAGAAAAGGCTTATCTTTTATTTTGAAACAAGATTTGACTGAGCTTCAAATTTCTGCCAGGCTTCTAAATATTCGTTAATCAAAATTTACCATTATGGATTTACAGTACCTGCTTATTGTAGCGCTTATCGGATTAGCTGCCGGTATTCTTAGCGGCTTATTAGGATTGGGCGGCGCCATTATCATAATACCGGCACTGGTTCTTTTCCTCGGATATTCTCAGCAAAGTGCACAAGGAACAGCGCTATTAATGATGGTGCTTCCGGTTGGCGCCCTCGCTGCCTATCAATATTATAAAGAAGGTTATGTCGAAATCAAAACGGCTTTGATCATGGCGGTGTTCTTTTTCATTGGTGGCTATTTCGGGGCCAGGTTTGCAACAGAAATTCCACAAGGCCTGCTGAAAAAACTATTCGCTGTTATGTTGATTATTCTCGCTATCAAAATGTTATTTTTTGAAAAAGCAGTAAAGTAATGCGATGAACAACAAATGTTCCCAAACCATAGGATACATGTTCATAACTTTGCAACCAGTTAAAAAAAAGTACATGGAAATAAGACAATTTGAGGATAAGAATTTAGCGCATTATTCCTACGCAATTTTAAGCAAAGGGGAAATCGCCCTTATTGACCCGGCCCGAAACCCGCAACTTTATTATGATTTCGCCGAAGAAAACAATGCTAAAATTACTGCTGTAATTGAAACTCATCCGCATGCAGATTTTGTAAGCAGCCATCTTGAAATACATCAATCTACAGGAGCTCCCATTTATGTGAGTGAGCTGCTCGGCGCCGAATACCCGCACCAAACTTTTGACGAAGGAGAGGTAATTCATGTAGGGCAGGTAACGCTAAAAGCTTTGAACACTCCGGGCCACTCGCCCGACAGCATCAGCATCGTGCTGGCAGACGAAGATGGAAAAGATTATGCAGTATTTTCCGGCGACACGCTCTTTATCGGGGATTGCGGAAGGCCTGACCTGAGAGAACAGGCCGGCAATGTTACTATGAAAAGGAATGACCTTGCTGTTAAGATGTACCACACACTGCGCGATAAATTTATTCCGCTTGCCGATGAAGTATTGTTGTACCCGGCTCACGGAGCAGGTAGTTTGTGCGGTAAGGGATTGAGTCCGCAAAACTCAAGCAACATGGGCGCTGAAAAAATGAGCAACTGGTGTTTGCAGGATTTAACAGAGGGTGAATTCGTGGAACACCTGTTAGCAGATCAGCCCTTTATCCCAAAATATTTTCCCTATGAAGTAGCGTTGAATAAAAAGGGCGCTGAAAATTTTGCAGAAAGCATTTCCAAAGTTGAAAAAACACAAGGTGACAAAGTTGATCCTGCCTCGCTTGATGCTTCCGTTCCTGTTATTGACAGCCGTCATGAACAGGATTTTAAAAAGGGGCATTTAAAAAATGCTATCAACCTGATGGGAGATATTAGTTTTGAAACGTGGCTGGGCAGCCTGATTGCGCCTGGTGAAAAATTTTACCTGGTGGCAGAGAACGAAATTATCTTGGATCAGCTGATTGGTCGAATTGCAAAGATTGGATATGAATCACAAATTAAACTGGCGATTGCGGGCGCAATCGGCCACCTCGTTATACCAAACTTTGATAGCGCGGATCTAAAAAATAATGAAGATGCGTTTACAATTGTGGATATCCGCAATCCGTCTGAAGTTAAGAGTAGAAATATTTTTGACAATTCGATTAAGATTCCTTTGTACGAATTAAGAGAACGGGCCAATGAAATCCCTGTTGATAAACCCATCATCGTTCATTGTGAAATGGGTTTCAGAAGCGCTGCCGGCAGCAGTATTGTCAAATCTGAAGTAGACGACAAAACCGCGGTATATGACATGGGCGCCGTAAAGAATTTGGGCAAATAATAAGAATAACAATTACGTCAAACTGCCACGCATGTTTTGATCAATAAATTTTTTTTGCCTGGCAGTAAAAGAACTTTTAATCAAAATTTTTATTTTGGTTTTGGTAATCGGATTAACTGGCCGTTTTCTTACAAGATTAAAAAACGGATTATTTATTCTTTTACTGTAAAGTGAGACTGGTATACTCGCAACCAACGTACGAAAAATCTCGGGTCAAAACTTCCGGAATATCCATCTAAACCCTAACACAGTGGCGATTGCAAGCAATGCTGTTGATATCCACAACACAGAAAATCCAAAGTGTTCGGCCACAAAAGTTCCGATTAAAGGCGAAAAAACAAAAGCTGCTGAAAAGGAAAGCGAGTTAAGCCCCATGTAAGAACCTTTTCTGCCGGAAGCACCTCGCTTAACAGTAACGGTAGCCACAAAGGGCATTGCAAAAATTTCAGACAGGCTCATAACAAACATCGACAAAAACAAAACCCACATTCCCCCAGGAATAAGCAGGATCAGAAACGAAAGTGCAACTAAAGCAACACCCAGGATAATCGCGTTTGTGGATCGCATAGTTCGTTCTGCCATTTGCACGATAAGCATTTCAAAAATAAAAACCACCAGGCCATTCGAGGCCAGAACAATCCCGATATTTCCTTCGCTCAGGTGATGGACTTTGCGATAAAAAAGCGGTATGGTGCTCAGCAATTGAAAAAAGCAAATACTATACAGGCAACAAAAAAGGCAAAAAAACAAGAAGGGAATATCTTTCCATGGCGATATGCCCTCTTTTATTTTCTTCACCGTTTTATCATCATGGAAGGTTTGCCTGTTTTTATTTACCGGAAGATTTTTAAAATAAAAATAAAAAACCAATCCTGCCAATAATGCGGTTATTCCATTTCCATAAAATATCAGTTTAAAAGAAATGGCTGCTAGTACGCCTCCTAAAGCAGGGCCAACACTAAATCCCAGGTTGACTGCCATCCGGTTTAGCGAAAAAGAACGCGTAATATTTTCAGGTCGCGCATACACACTGATGGAAACTGAATTAGCCGGGCGGAATGTTTCGGTAATGGTGCTCAATACAAAAACTCCAATCGACAAGCTCCATACTTCCGTCAAAAAAGGCAATAAAAAAAAGACCGGCACCGACAAGAATATGCTTGTAAGCTGTACTTTAAAATGCCCGGCTTTATCAGTAAGCCAGCCTCCTAAAGTAGAGCCACTCATCGCTCCCAATCCATAAAAACTTAACACTACGCCGGTTTCCGATAAAGTGAAATGAAGTTCTGCTACCATATACACCCCCAGGAAAGGCACTACCATGGCGCCAATCCTGTTTATCAGCATCACTGCCGACAACATCCACGAAGGCCTTGACAAGCCCCGGTATGAATCCAGGTAAAGACGGGCGAAACGCTTCATTCATCAAAAATAAAGTTCAAAAAAATTTCACCGGAATAAATTCGCTGGCCAAAAGAATGTATAAACAAAGGCCCCAAAATCTATTCAGTTACAGTTATGATTAAAAAGAATTTGGATTTTTTATTGAAACGTGGGCTGGCATTTATATTACCACGTTCACCATTTTATTTTTCACAAAGATTATTTTTTTGGGAGATTTTCCATTCGTCCACTTTTGAATAATTTCATTATTGAGCACCATGTTTTCAACTTCGGGTTGGGTTGCTTCCAATGAAATCACCATCGTAGTTCTTAATTTTCCATTTACCGAAATGGGGTATTCCTTTTCAGATTCGACAAGATATTTATTTTCCAGTTTTGGATAATAAGCATTCAAAATCGAATTTTCATTTCCCAGCGAATGATACAATTCTTCGGCGATATGCGGCGCATAAGGCGCCAATAAGATTAACAGCGGCTCAAGGATTTCTTTCTTCCGGCATTTTAAATCTGTCAACTCATTTACACAAACCATAAATGCGCTGACCGCAGTGTTGAAAGAAAAACGCTCTGTATCTTCTTCAATTTTTTTGATGGTTTTATGAAGGGTTTTTAATTCCGCATCGCTTGCCTTTTCGTCATTCCATACTTTGCCTTTCACTTCATCAAAAAATAACCGCCACAATTTTTTTAGGAACCGATGAACGCCTTCGATGCCTTTGGTATCCCACGGTTTGCTTTGTTCTACCGGGCCGAGAAACATTTCATACATACGAAAAGTATCAGCACCATACTTGTCCACCAAATCATTCGGATTAACGGTATTGTATTTTGATTTGGACATTTTTTCTGTCTCTACACCAGAGATATATTTGCTATTTTCCAAAATAAATTCGGCATTTGCATATTCAGGTTTCGATTTTTTGAAAGCTTCAAGATCTAATTCAGTTCCGTCGACAATGTTGACATCAACGTGAAGTGAATTTGTTTCATAATTGTTTTTCAATCCGGCGGAGACAAACTTGTTTGAGTCTTTTAAACGATACACAAACCGGCTGCTTCCCTGTATCATTCCTTGGTTCACCAATTTTTTATAAGGCTCCTCAAAACTGATATAACCCAGGTCGTATAAAATTTTTGTCCACAAGCGGCTGTACAATAAATGCCCGACTGCATGCTCCGTTCCACCAATATAAACATCCACCTGGTTCCAGTAATCGGTAGCTTTTCTATCAGCAAATGTTTCATTATTGTGGGGATCCATATAACGCAAAAAATACCAGCTACTGCCCGCGTAGCCAGGCATGGTAGAGGTTTCGCGCTTTCCTTCTAAAGTATTTACCCAATCAGTTAAATTACTCAATGGCCCTTCGCCATTTTTTCCCGGCCCGTATTTTTCAACAAAAGGCAATTCCAATGGCAATTCTTTTTCATCTAAAGGAGTGGCAACACCCTCACTCCAAATTATCGGAAAAGGTTCACCCCAATAACGCTGCCGGCTGAAACCCGCATCACGCATCCGGTAATTTACTTTTCGCTTTCCGATTCCCATTTCTTCAATTTTATCAATGGCAACCGGCAACGCATCCTTCATAATCATCCCATTTAAAAAACCGGAATTTTGCAAAATTGCTTCTTTGGTGGGATTGGCTTCTTTCCCATTAAAATAATCACCGATAATATTGGTAATCGGAATGTTGAAATGAGTAGCAAAATCAAAGTCGCGCTGATCGCCACAAGGTACCGCCATGATAGCGCCGGTGCCATATCCTGATAAAACATATTCCGCAATCCAGATGGGGATCTTCTTTCCATCAAAAGGATTCACCGCATAAGCCCCGGTGAAGCATCCGGTAATTTGTTTTACTTCGGACATTCTTTCTCTATCGCTCCTGCTTTTTACATAATGCAAATATTCGTGTATGGGTGACCGTTGTGCTTCGGTTGTAATTTTATCTACCAGTTCGTGCTCAGGCGCCAGCACTAAAAAATCTACGCCAAAAATAGTGTCGGGACGGGTTGTATAAACGTCAATAGAAAATTGAGAATTGAAAATTGAGAATTGGAGTTCAGCACCTTCACTTTTACCAATCCAGTTTCTTTGCATTTCTTTCATTGCATCGCTGAAATCCACTGTTTCCAGGGCTTCCAGCAACCTGTCCGCATAATCGGTA
The DNA here is from genome assembly GCA_051954975.1 of Ginsengibacter sp. Classification (GTDB taxonomy): domain Bacteria; phylum Bacteroidota; class Bacteroidia; order Chitinophagales; family Chitinophagaceae; genus Ginsengibacter. The sequence goes on from JBQCHE010000019.1 coordinate 241,638, forward strand.
ATGCGTAAATACCATTGCCGCATCTTCTTTTTTTCCACCGGAAATCCACCGCGTTCACTTACGCCATTAATCACTTCATCATTCGCTAAAACGGTGCCCAATGCCTCGCACCAATTCACTTCGCCATAAGAAGAAAATGCCAACCGGAAATCCATTAAAATTTCCTGTTGTTTTTTTTCATCAAAAGTCTTCCATTCATCAGCAGTAAACGAATAAATAAGGTCATTTTGTAAATTAGATGTTCCGCTTTCTTCCAATTCTTTGATTAACGTTTCAATGGGCTCTGCCTTCTTGTTGTTGTGATTATACCAACTTTTAAAAAGCTGTAAAAAAATCCATTGTGTCCAGCGATAATATTCCGGATCGCTGGTTTTGATTTCCCGGCTCCAGTCATAACAAAAACCGATTTTATCCATCTGATTTTTGAAGTTCGCAATATTCTTTTCAGTAGTTGTTGCAGGGTGCTGGCCGGTTTCTAGGGCATATTGTTCAGCAGGCAAACCAAAACTGTCAAACCCCATTGGATGTAGCACATTAAAACCTTTCAATCTCTTATAGCGCGCATAAATATCGCTGGCAATATATCCTAACGGGTGGCCGACATGCAAACCCGCACCACTGGGATAAGGAAACATATCCAGCACGTAATACTTAGGCTTTTCACTCGAATTGCTCACATGATAAATGCCGCTTTCCTTCCAATGTAGCTGCCACCTGTTTTCTATTTCATTAAAATTATAATCCATTCTGTTACATTAATTGACTCTTCAAAATATCGCTTCGTTCTAAAAAATTAAGTATTAGCATCCGTCAACAAAATAAAAATTTGACAGACTTTCTTTTTTTGTGAAAATATTGTTATTGATTTTTATTCAATGTTTTCAATGACTCAGGTAAATTACATTAGCTACCTGTTGCAAACGCGCAAAAATACTAAACCTGTATAAAATCATTTATTTTTGCCTCTCTTTAAAAAAAGGAAACCTAAACTTATTTAGCATTATGGCTCAGTTTGGAAAAGCATCCACGAAACGCGGTAAACCTTCTTACGTTTATGCAATCATTGGTGTTTCATTGGTGTTATTTTTATTTGGAATTGTTGCCTGGATATTTTTGAATATTCAAAAAACGGGAGATTATTTTAAAGAAAATATTCAGTTGCATGCTTATATCTATCGTACTGCCAGCAATGAACAAATTGATTCATTAAAAAACTACATTCAATCATTGCCTTACACGGTTAAAGTAGAATACATTACGCGTGAAAAAGCAATTGAAAAGTACAATGAAGAAAACGACACTCTTTGGAAAAAATTAGCCATCAGCAATCCCCTGCCTGAGAGCATCGACTTTTATGTGAAAGCAAATTATGTTGACAAAGACAGCCTGGCCAACCTCGAAGATTCGCTTGTCGCTAATTTTCCTCATACGCTTTCTGAATTTCAAACACCAAAAGCAACGGTGGCAAGTGTAAGCCAGTTTGTAAAAACTACTACGCTTGTGTTGCTTGTGGTAGCCATCATATTATCTCTGCTCGTTATCGTTTCGATTGACAACACCATCAGGCTTGCGATGTACAGCAACCGTTTTCTTATTAAGACGATGCAGATGGTGGGCGCGACGAGATGGTTTATAACGCGGCCCCTGGATGGAAGAGCCATTGTGAATGGCATCATCGCATCAGCAGTTGCCATTGGGCTGATGTTTGGTTTTATCACCATTGCGGAAAAGTTTATTCCTTATCTTAAAGTGTTACACGATACACGAAATATGCTTTTAATTTTCGCAGGCATTATCATTCTTGGAATTTGCATTACAGTGTTAAGTACTCACAGGTCTGCATTAAAATACCTGCGGATGAAACTTGATGAACTTTATTGATTTATCTTTAATACTATATAATTTACAAACGAAATTAAAAATGAGCGCAAAAAAAGTTAGTACTCCCCTCTCCCACAAAGATGCGGCCCACACTCCATCAGAAGAACATGTACTGTTTTCAAAAGAAAATTATAAATGGATGCTGATAGGCCTGGTGGTAATGGCCATAGGTTTTTTCTTAATGGCCGGTGGGAAAAGCGCTGACCCGAATGTTTTCAACGATAATGAAATTTACAGCTTCCGGCGGATTACACTTGCTCCGTTTTTAATTGTCGGCGGCCTTGTTATCGAAATTATTGCCATTATCAAAAAGCCAAAATAACTTTTCAAAATCTATTAAAGCGGTGAAGCTTTTCATCGCTTTTTTTTTGAATAATTCAAAATCTCACATTATTAGATGGACGTAGTACAATCAATTATCATCAGCATTGTAGAAGGTATTACCGAATTTATCCCGATATCCTCTACAGGGCACATGATAATTGCCGAAAAAATATTGGGCATTCCGGAAAATGATTTTACCAAAATGTTTACGGTTGCTATTCAGCTCGGGGCCATATTGGCTGTGGTAGTTCTGTACTGGAAAAAATTTTTTGATTTTAAAAATTTTAATTTCTACTTAAAATTGATTGTAGGTGTTTTGCCCGCAATCGTTCTCGGGTTATTATTTTCCACCAAAATTGATGAATTGATGGAAAGCACTACTGTCGTGGCTATCGCCATTCTTGTTGGTGGTATTGTATTGATTTATATCGATAAATTCTTTAACCATCCTGCCATTGATTCTGAAAAGCAGGTTTCGTTCAAAACTTCATTTATTATTGGTATCTGGCAATGCCTCGCCATGATACCAGGAACAAGCAGGAGCGCCGCCTCCATCATCGGCGGCATGCAACAGAAGCTTACACGCAGCGCTGCCGCAGAGTTTTCATTTTTTCTTGCGGTGCCCACTATGGTGGCTGCTACCGGCTATAAATTGTTCAAACACGTTCATACAAACGGCGGCTTTACCATGCCCGAAATAAAACTATTAATAATCGGAAATGTCGTTGCTTTCATTGTCGCATTGCTTGCTATCAAATTTTTTATTGAATTCTTAAAAAAGTATGGCTTTCGCCTTTGGGGTATCTATAGAACCATACTTGGAATCGTTTTACTTATCCTGATTTTCACCGGTTATATTCAAAAATAAAAACAGCGCGCTTATCTCCTGTAAAACAAAAAACAGCGCTGAAAGTTTGTTTACTGTACCTGGTTAATTGATATACTACGCAATTGCCTAAAAGAGGCATCATTTATGAGGGATATTTCATTTTGAAAGAATTCCGCAACGTAATTATTCAAACCAATAAAAAAAAGTAAAATGAAACAAACGATGCAAACCCATATCGCAGGCATTTTTATGGTAATCTTCTTTGCCTTCATTTCCTGCAACAGCAACAGTAGCAATTCGGCGCCCGGCTCCGATACTACTAATGACACTACTTCGGCAAATACAAAAACTTCTACACAACAACACGCTGAAGCTACCTTACAGGCTATCTATCCCGATACAGCATTGACCGGCAAAGCGGTGTTTGATGAACAAGCCGGCAACAAAGTAAAAATGAATTTACAATTGTCCATCCCATCCAAAGCGGGCAAAAGCGTTGCCGTGCATATACATGAACATGCCGATTGCGGCGACATGGGAAAAGCTGCAGGTGGCCATTGGAATCCTACAAATGCACAACATGGCAAATGGGGCAGCAATAGCTTTCATTCAGGCGATATAGGCAATGTAAAATTAGACATGAAAGGAAATGGCAGCCTTGATTTGGAAACTGATCTCTGGTCGCTCGGGGGCGATTCATCCACAAATATTTTAAATAAAACTATCATCGTTCATGGCGGCGAAGACGATTTCATGTCGCAACCATCAGGTAATTCAGGTGAAAGAATAGGATGTGGTATAATCCAATAATTTAAAGTGTTCCGGATAAATAGGATTTTTGGTTCCATGAGAACGCAGGCTGACCGTAGCCACTTTTTCTTGTGAATTGCAGTAACACGTGAGCGTTTTTGAAAAAAAAATATTTATTTTACCGATAAATATTTTTTTTATTTGAAATTATATCAACCTTAAATGCAGACTGCTTCCAAAAAGGTCATCAACGGTTGGGCCATGTACGATTGGGCCAATTCAGTTTACAACCTGGTTATCACCACCACATTTTTTCCAATTTATTATACTGAAATGACGAAGGTAGCCCCGTTTAACGGCCAGGTGCATTTCTGGGGCAGAACTTACGTAAACACGGCATTATACAATTATGCTCTCGCATTTACCTATCTTATAGTGGCGGTTACCTTACCTATTCTTTCGTCCATTTCTGATTATAAAGGCAACAAAAAAATTTTCATGCAGGTATTTTGTACTTTGGGTGCGGTAGCCTGCAGCGGCCTTTATTTTTTTACGCCTGAATATTTTGATTTAGGAATCATCTGCATGATGCTGGCCGCTTTCGGATTTTACAGCAGTCTTGTTTTTTACAACTCCTATCTTCCTGAGATAGCATCAGAAGGTGACCGCGATGCTGTAAGTGCCAAAGGATTCTCTTACGGGTATATAGGTAGTGTCTTAATGCAGCTCATTGGATTTGCATTAGTATTGTTTTGGGATAAAATTCCTTTTTTGCACAGCGCGGGCGATGCAGTCAGGTGGACGTTTTTATTAGTGGGCATCTGGTGGATAGGCTTTGCGCAAATCACTTTCAACCGCCTGCCGAAAAGTTTTCAATCAGAAAAAGCAGGGCAAAAAAGAAATTTCATAACGGGCGGCTTCCTGGAATTGAAAAAAGTCTTTTTCCAGATGATAAAAATGCCGGTGCTAAAAAGATTTTTGTTTGCTTTCTTTTTTTACAACATGGGTGTGCAAACTGTAATGCTGGCCGCCACTAACTTTGGAAGCAAAGTTTTAAATCTTCCTTCAACCAATCTTATTATAACCATTGTACTTATCCAGTTGGTTGCCATTCCGGGTGCCATATTTATCGCTAAACTCTCGGGCAAATATGGCAACCTGCAGGCGCTAATAGGCGTGGTAATTTTTTGGGTAGGCATTTGCGTCGCAGGGTATTATATGAAAACGGCAATTCATTTTTATATTCTTGCAATTGCCGTTGGACTCGTAATGGGAGGCATTCAATCTTTAAGCAGATCCACCTATTCTAAATTAATGCCTGAAACCGTTGATACCGCTTCTTTTTTTAGTTTTTATGATGTGACTGAAAAAATTGCTATTGTAATTGGCTTAACTGCTTTTGGATATATTGAAGAAATCACAGGCACGATGCGGGATTCCGTAATCTCGCTGGTAGCCTTTTTTACAATTGGGTTATTTGCTTTAATTTCGGCGTTGCACAGGCAAAAAAAAGAAAGCCGACGCTTTCAGTTATCTGATTCCTAAACAGCAGCCTCAACAACAAGTAATTACCATGAAAATCTATCCCATAAATGCCGGTCATTTTAAGCTTGACGGCGGAGCGATGTTTGGTGTCGTTCCCAAAAGTATGTGGCAGAAATTAAACCCGCCTGACGAAAATAATATGTGCAACTGGGCTATGCGATGCATGCTGATTGAAGATGAAGGGCGAGTTGTCCTTGTCGATACAGGTATGGGCGCCAAGCAAAGCGAAAAATTTTTTGGTTATTATTATTTAAACGGTGACGATTCTTTAGAGAAATCGTTGGCAAAATATGGCTATTCGAAAGAGGACATTACCGATGTATTATTGACACACCTGCATTTTGATCATTGTGGTGGCGCCATCATTAAAGAAAATAATAATTTAGTTCCGGCATTTAAGAATGCAACTTATTGGAGCAATCAAGATCACTGGAAATGGGCTACAGAACCTAATGATCGCGAGAAAGCCAGCTTTCTAAAAGAAAATATTTTGCCCATCCAGGGAAGTGGGAAATTAAAATTTGTAGAACATATCGAAGGAATTCCTTTCACCAAAAATATAAAACTCAGGTTTGTAAACGGTCATACCGAATCGATGATGCTTCCGGAAATCAACTATAATGGAAAAACCATTATCTATGTGGCAGATCTTTTGCCTTCCGTTGGCCACATTCCAATTCCATACGTAATGGCCTACGATACCAGGCCGCTGCAAACATTGGTAGAAAAAAAGATCTTCCTTGAAGAGGCTCTTGATCGCGACTTTATTTTGTTTTTTGAACATGACCCTGAAATCGAGTGCTGCAATCTGCAACTAACGGAGAGGGGTATACGAAGTAAAGAAGTCTTTAAGCTGGAAACTATTTTATAAGCGAAAAAGAGATGAAGAAGTTCTTGTTTTTCTTACTGTTGCTCTGTTTCATCACGATTGTCTACTTTTTTATCAAAGAACAATTTAATAAAGTAGTACTAACCCGTAACGAAAACCTTGCCCTGTCGGTAACCTATTTGCTGGTTGGCATCATTCTGCTGATTCTTTTTATTTCCAGGAACAAGGAGAATAAAAAGAAACTATGAATGGCAGGTAGTCCATTATTTAATCTGTGAAGTTAATGGATAACGGAGGTTCTTATAACTCATCATATCTACCTTGATAGAACCGACTGATATCGGGCTTTCGGCTCTCAGCAGCAAATGATTCTGGTCGTCGCTCACCCACACGTTCATCTTTTCTCCTCCTTCAAAAATGCTTCCTTTAATTAGCAGAGGTTTAAATTTGATAGCCCGGAATTTGCCATATTTGGTTTTAACTGTTTCCTTTCCTTCATATCGCAAATACAAGTGATAAATTTCATCATCTAGGAACATATCGAAAGGAATCTTTTCACCCACTTTGTATTGATCAAAATTGATGTTCCTGGCATAATAAACAGAACTGATTACATCCTGTATACACGAAGTAACTTTAAAAAGCCCGTTAGTGCTTACGGCCGTTCCGGCTTTATGATTAAAGGTTACGTTATTATAAATTTTAGAACCGCCTTCATAAACATTTCTGATAAACTTTACGGGAAGCATAGTGGCGGTGTCAATGTAGGTTTCATACCGGTCGCGCACTTTGTAAAAGTTGTCAAAAAAGGAATAGGTATTTCCCACGCCAACACAATGATACACCGGAACGCCATTATACTTTTCAAGATTGATTGAAAATTTTGCCTCGCCTGCTCCTACATACAAACCAAGGGTGGTATAATACACCTTCATTGTTACCTGTTCCCCATCCTTAAAAGCGGTATTTCTAATGCCGCAAAAAGGACTATCGGGCTGTTGTGCTGACGAGAACAATAAAAATAGAAGTGATATAATAGCTTTCAAACTTGTATTTATTTTTCTTTAAAAAATCTTATTCCGAGGATTAATATGCTGCCCGCAAAGGCAGGGATAAATAAATTTATACACCAAATACCAAATGTAGTGCCTAAAATGCCGACTATGTTTGCGCTATATAGGCTCAACAAAGCAGTGCTGAATTTTCCGCGAATACCTAAATCAGCTATAGCAAATGATGGAACAATGGCCAGCACTAAAAAAAGTATGCTTATAATCCAGAAACTATTAAACCAAAATATTTCAACATGCAACACCTGTAGAAGCAATATATATTGTAGGACGAAAACAAGGTACCGAAAGAAAGAAAGAGAAAGGAGCCTTAACAATAATTTAGCAGTAAACCGTTCCAAAACGTTAAAGTATTGTATAAACTTCACACAGAAAGGAATTTTCTCTAATAACTTAATCAGCCACGAAAGCCTGAAAAAAAATAAAATCAGGAAACAGGAAATCAGGCAGGAAATTAACAGCAGAAATTTAATCCAGTATAAAGATAATCCCATCACGTATTCTGAATGCAGATTTTCAAAATAGATAAGATAGGCCAGCCCCCCACAACCTAAAACCAATGTGATGATTAGCTGGCTGATGCTTCCCGCAATGGACAGTGAAATTGCTTTCAAACGGCTTCCTTCTTTTACATATAATATCCGGCCACCATATTCTCCCATCCTGTTAGGCGTATTTAAAGAAAGCGCAAGTCCGCTTAGCACGGACCTGTATGCACGTAAAAATCCGATGGATTGTAAAGGCTTTAATAAGACCTGCCATTTCCTCGCCTCAATGCCCCAGTTCACGAGGGCAAGAAGAACAACAAGCCAGAATTTCCACCAAGATTTTCCGAAAGGCGCCTCTTTCATCAATAACAGCGATTCGCGCAAGTGCGGTTGATTTTTAATCTGCTGGTATAGTGAATAAAATAACCAGGCGCCCACAAGCGGGCCTATAACGTATCTTATGATTAATTTGAATTTTCTGTTGCGAACCATGAAACGGTAATACCAAAATTTTTACCTTATTTTACAAATCTCTAAGAGTGGTAAAAATAACCTTCAATTGAATACAAATTCAAAAATCATTTTAGGCATCGACCCGGGAACGCTGTTTATGGGTTTTGGAGTGATTGAAATTTCCGCTTCCGGAATGACGCTCGTCGTCATGGATGTATTAAAGCTTTCTGCGAAAAAAGATGCTTACGAAAGACTAAAAATTATCCATCAAAAAGTTTGCGGCTTGTTAGATGAATTCAGGCCCAACGAATTTGCCATTGAAGCGCCTTTCTTTGGAAAAAATGTACAAAGCATGCTTAAGCTTGGCCGCGCGCAGGGCGTAGCTATTGCCGCAGCCATGCAGGCTGGTATTCCTGTAACTGAATATTCACCGAGAAAAGTAAAACAATCTATTACGGGAAATGGAAATGCCGACAAACTGCAGGTGTTGAAAATGTTGCAAAGGCTTATTGCATTTGATGAAGATCCCAAATATTTTGACGCCACAGATGCGCTTGCCGTTGCTGTTTGCCATCACTTTCAGGGTAATTCATTATTGAAAAATAAAACCCCGAAAGTGAATGGATGGAAAGAATTTTTGATGCAAAATCCAGGACGAATAAAATAAAAAATCGCAATATTTTCTGCTTTACTGGCTGCCTATTTTAATGCATCTAAAATTTTTTGCTGGGCGGTTTTCAATTCTTCTTTTGTTGGAGAAAGTTTTTTTCTTGTAAAATTGATATCGTTCATATTATTTAACGGAATGAGATGCAGATGCGCGTGAGGCACCTCAAGGCCCACAACACTTAACCCGCAACGCTGGCATGGAAAAGATTTTTCGATTGCCGTTGCGATGGGTTTGGCAAAAAGCAACACTTCCGAAAGATAATCAGCAGGCATGTCAAGAAATTTGTCAACTTCTATCTTTGGAATTACAAGTGTATGTCCTTCAACCAATGGATTAATATCAAGGAAGGCAAAAAATTTATCGTTCTCTGCAATCTTATAGGATGGAATTTCTCCTTTAATTATTTTACTGAAAATGGTCATTAGCTTTAATTTTTGTAGAGTGCAATTGCTTTAGCTTTTTGCATTAAGTCTTTCGCTTTTTGCATTACGCTTTTTTGGTGGTTATGCAGTAATTTCATCAATCCTGAATTTGATAAGGCCCGCAGGCACTTTTATTTCAGCCACCTCTCCTACTGCTTTACCAAGCAATCCACTGCCAATAGGTGAGCTGGCAGAAATCTTTTTCTCTTTCAGATTCGCTTCTTTTTCCGATACTATCTGGTAGCTTACCTGTTTTTTGGTATCCATATTGGTAAGCGTCACCTTTGTCAAAATTGAAACCCTGCTGGTATCAATCGTGCTTTCATCTACAATTTTGGCGGTAGCAATTACCGTTTCCAACTGTTTGATTTTTGCCTCTAATATTCCCTGCGCTTCTTTGGCAGCATCGTATTCTGCGTTTTCTTTTAAATCTCCTTTTTCGCGGGCTTCACCTATAGCCCTGGATGCTGCCGGCCTGTCCACGGATTTCATGTGCTGTAATTCTGCCTGCATCTGTTCAAAAGTATCTTTCGTTACATAATTTACCTGGCTCATAAACGCTATTTTAATTTTTTAAACTATACGTATTGTGAAAAAAAATACAACGTCCCAGAATGACTAAGACGTTGTATCTCTACAAATATAAGAAAGAATCAATTCTATTTCAAGCCTAATTTTTCCAGTAAAACGGTGGCCATTTTGTAAAATGCTTCATGCGAATAACCCGCTATATGAGGAGTAATAATTACGTTGGGCTGGGCCAACAGCCAATTTAACCTGTTCTTTTCTTCCTTTGAATAGGTGTCCAGCTTTTCATTTTCCAAAACATCCAACCCTGCGCCGGCAACCTTTTTCGCCTTCAATGCAGTTACCAATGCCGCTGTATCCGTAACTTTTCCGCGGCAGGTAGAAAGAAAAAAGGGCGACCTTTCAAGCGAATTGAAAAAGCTTTCATTTGCCATGTGGTGGGTTTCTTCGGTGAGCGGCACATGAAAACTTATCACATCCGAATAGCGGCAAACCTGTTCGAAATTGGCTTCCTTAATATATCCCTTACTAAATCCAAATTTATATTTATCATACGCCAGCACGGTAACGTCAAAACAACCGAGCAATTTTGCAAAAGAAGAACCCGTATTTCCAAATCCAATAATGCCTATCGTTTTTCCTTCGAGCTCCGTGCCGCGGTTGGCATCTCTTATCCATTTACCATCTTTTATTTCTTCGGAGCTTGATAAAATCTTATTGGTAAGATTGAGCAATAAGCCCATTTCATGTTCTGCCACTGCATTCCTGTTGCCTTCCGGGCTGCTGACACATTTAATTCCTTTTGATTCCGCGTATGCCACATCAATAAGTTCCATGCCGCTGCCAAGCCTTCCAATCCATCGTAGGCGGGTGGCTCTTTCCAACATGGGTTTATCAATCGGCATTCTTGTGGTTACCACCAAACCCTCAGCCTGGCTGATGATTGACACCAATTCGTCATAAGTTATTTTTTCTGAAATAAGAACAGAGTAACCTTTCTTCTGAAGAGTTTCTGCTAAAATGTGGTGGGTTTTCGCTGTAATAATTACCTGCCTTGTCAACTGCTGCTATTTAATTTTCCTTGAAATTTCTAAACAAAATATTCCGGCGAAAATAAGAAATTGAATTATTTATTGCTTTACTTTATGTAAGCAATCATACTGATTTCAACGTTCACATCTTTGGGTAACGTTCTTACGGCCACCGTTTCCCTGGCGGGAAAGTCTTTTTCAAAATATTTTCCGTATTCTGCATTTACTTCGGCAAAAGAATGCATGTCTTTTAAAAAAATTGAGGTTTTTACCACGTTGCCAAAACCAGCGCCGGCTTCTGCCAATACCGCTTTTAAATTTTCCATTACCTGTTGTGTTTCTTCTGCAATGCTGTTAGTTTTTAAAGCTGAAGTGCCGGGTACCAGCGCTATCTGACCCGATAAAAATAAAAAATCGCCTGCCTTCACCGCCTGGCTGTACGGCCCGATAGGATCAGGTGCCTGTCCACTCTTAATGATTTCTTTGCTCATAAATTTATTTTTTGAAAACTGTTTAAAGTTGCAAAACTTTCCATCAACTAACAAACCTATTTTTGCAAAAACCAGGAAATGAAGATTGTAATATTTTGCGATAACAGGCAGAAGGAGGAAATCTTAGCGATTCCGCCCGATGACAAAACCGATCTTATTTTCGCTGAATCGTTCCCTGGCGTTGAAAGCGCTGCCGGTAAAGATGCGTTTTTTGTTTTATCAGATGTCCGCAGCTTTAATTTAGATATTTTTCAAAATAAACCGGTATTTATAGGAAGTACAATAGAGCCCCTGCTAGCATTAGGCCTTCCTCCAAATGTAAGCCGTATTAACGCGTGGCCCACTTTCCTTTCGCGGCCTTTATGGGAAGTAGCTTCCAATTCGGAAAATAATATAACAGCAATTTTTGCATCGCTTCACCGCGAAGCAGTTACGGTAAAAGACGAGCCGGGTTTTGTTTCGGCGAGAGTGTTAAGCATGATTATTAACGAAGCTTTTTACGCCCTTGAAGAAAAAATCAGCACGATAGAACAAATAGATATGGCAATGAAGCTAGGCACAAATTACCCGTCAGGCCCTTTTGAATGGGCAGAAAAAATCGGCATACGACGAATTTACTTACTGCTGGAAAAATTGGCTTTAAAGGAAACGCGATATACGCCTTCGCCGGCCTTAAAAAAACTTTACGAGCAAATAAAAGATAAAGAAGAATAATGAATTATATTTTAAACATCCACACAACAGAAAATAAAGCCATTGTAAACATTTCCAATGAAGGCAACCTGATAGGCACTTTAGTAAATGAATCACAAAACCAGCATGCCCGGTTTTTGCACTCCGCCATACAGGAGCTTTTACAAAAAAATACCATTTCTGCGTCAGATTTAAGAGCTATCGGCGTCACCGGAGGACCAGGATCTTATACGGGCATCCGGATCGGGCTGGCTTCGGCGAAAGGCTTGTGCTATGCGCTTGGAATTCCGATGATGATGTACAGCGCGCTGGAGCTAATGGCTTTTTCAGCTATCCGGCAGTATCCGGATAATGAAAAAGCACTTTTTTGCCCGATGATCGACGCAAGGAGGATGGAGGTTTTTTGCGCGGTTTATGATTCAAATTTAAATGAAATAAGGGCCTCTTCCGCGTTGATTTTGAATGAGAACTGTTTTGTAGATATTGCTGAAAATGAATCGGTTTTCTATTTTGGAAGCGGCGCAGCCAAGTTTGCGAATATCGCAAAAAATTCATATCCGAATTTGTATTATATCGTATCAGAGGTAACCTCAGATGCGCTTGCCGCCTTTGGATGGAACAAATTTAAAAAAAATGATTTTGAAAACGTGATAAATGCAAAACCATTATATGTTAAGGAATTTTATACCACAACCAAAACCGGTTAAATTATAAAGTTATTTTAATATTTCGTTACAAACTATATCTATTTACAATGCGTACCTTTGCCCAGAGAATTTTAAATCTGTTGAAAAAACCATTAATTAATTAAAATCTGATAAGAAATGACACTCACAGCGCAAAGCCACGAAACCAACCGCCTGGAGCATACCAACGAAAGCGATGCTCTCAGAAACATGGATTACCTAAAAATCAAAAAAGCTGCCCTGGTTTTAAGGGCTCTGAATCATAAACTGAGGCAACAAATCCTTAAAACGATTGATGAGCAAAAAAGAATAACTGTTACCGAGCTTTATGTAAAATTACGCCTGGAGCAATCAGTTGCTTCACAGCATTTGGCTATTTTGAGAAAAGCCGATATCGTAAATACCGTGCGGGAAGGCAAATTTATTTTTTACACTATCAATGAAGAGCGTATTAGCGATATTAATAAATTCGTGAAAGACCTGGTAGGATAAATTGACATATTTTCCTCTAAAGGTTAGTGGGCTCCAAAGAAATTTTCAGCCATATTTATTTGTGATCCAAAAATAAATATGGCTGATTTATTTAAATCAACATTCATGTACGTACAACAAATTTATACAGACTGCTTAAGCGAAGCTTCTTACTTTATTTCAAGTAATGGAGAAGCCGCCATCGTTGACCCGATAAGGGATTCAGACTTCTATTTGCAAATTGCGAAAGAGAACAATTCTGTTATCAAATATATTTTCGAAACTCATTTTCATGCAGATTTTATCAGCGGGCACCTGGAGCTGGCAGGTAAAACAAATGCCACCATCATATTCGGGCCCGACACCAAAGCCAGTTTTAATTTCCACATGGCCACAGATGGTGAAGAATTTAAAATTGGAAATATATCTGTCGAAGCGCTGCATACGCCCGGCCATACTATAGAATCCACTTGCTACCTGTTAAAAAATGAACAGGGAAAACCGTATTGCATTTTTACAGGCGACACCTTGTTTGCAGGCGACGTGGGCCGGCCCGACCTAAGCAGCGGAAATCTTTCTAAAGAAGAATTAGCTTCCATTCTTTTTGATTCTATTCAAAACAAACTAATGCCTTTGGACAACGATATTATTGTTTATCCGGCGCATGGCCCAGGCAGTAGTTGTGGGAAAAATATAGGACCACAATTACAGAGTACGATTGGGAACGAAAAACAAACAAATTATGCGATGCAACCTCAATCCAGGGAGGATTTTATAAAGGCAGTTACGAGCGATCTCCCCGAGGCCCCAGCCTATTTTGCCGTCAATGCAAAAATTAATAAAGAGGGATATTCCAAACTGGATAAAATAAAAGCCAAAAGTTTACAATCTTTAACGTTAGACGAGTTTAAGGAAAAAATAAAGAACAATACTGTCATTTTGGATACAAGAAATCCAGATGATTTTACGAATGGATTTATTCCTGGTTCGCTGTTTATAGGGCTAAAGGGAAGATTTGCCGAATGGGCCGGAAGTCTATTACCGTTCGACAAGCCCGTGGTTTTGATTACTGAAGAAGGCAAAGAAGAAGAAACTGTGATACGGTTGGCGCGTGTAGGTTTTGAAAATGTGGAAGGATATCTAGCCGGAGGTTTTGAAACATGGAAAAATGCAGGCGAAGAGGTTGACCTGGTCATCAACGTGGAAGCGGATGAACTTGCGATGGACATCCCCTTTGATAGCCGGCTAACGGTAGTGGATGTACGAAGAATGAATGAATTTGCTGAAGGTCATGTAGCGAATGCAATCAACATGCCCCTGGATGAAATGGCTGACGTGGCTCAAATTGCTCAACTGGAAGAAGACCAGAACTTATACGTACACTGCAAAAGCGGCTACAGGAGTGTAATAGCAGCCTCCCTGCTAAAGCAACAAGGATATCATAATCTAAGAAATGTTTTAGGGGGCTGGTCAAAAATAAAAGAACAGAAAAATATTAAAACCGAAAAGGAAGGCACCGTCCTTAATTAATTGCCATGCCTTGCGGAATAGTAAAGACATAAATTGTACGTTTTTTTATTTGGAATAGTTTTCTACTGCCAAAAGCCACGCAAATTTTTCTTTCTTTGTAATCCTGATACATGGAAAGAACCCGCGAAATACGATATTTTTTTTTCAGCCAATATCTTTCAGATGGTGTGCGCATCACCCTGGAAATTATTATTCCGGCATTGGTATTTGCTTATTTCGGTAAATTGGAAATTGGGCTTGCCTTGTCGTTGGGTGCATTATGTGTTAGCATCAGCGATGGCCCGGGCCCGGTAGTGCATAAACAATACGGGATGTTGTTTTGTAATCTCTTTGTTTTTACCAGTGCACTTCTCACAGGTTTTTTAAACCATAACACCGTTACTTTAGGCCTCCTTATTTTATTCTCTTCCTTTGTATTTACCATGTTTTCGGTTTTTGGAAACCGCGCCACATCAATAGGCTTCGCTGCGCTATTGATTATGATTCTGCAGATGACAAAAATTGTTCCTGCCAGGGAAGTGATTATACAAAGCCTGTTAATCCTGGCAGGTGGCGTTTGGTATATGGTGGTGGCATTGGCTTTCTTTCGGCTCACGCCCTACAGGCCAGCGCAAAGGTCGGTAGGCGATTGCATTCGTGAAACGGCAAACTACCTGTTGATAAAAGCGGAAATGTATAACGTCGATTCAGACCTGGAGCAACTATATCAAAAAATGGTGCAGCAGCAGGTGGTGGTAAATGAAAAACAAAATGAAGTAAGGGAATTATTGTTCAAAAACAGGGCCTTACTGAAGGAATCCACGCGTACAGGGCGTAGGCTGGTGCTAACTTTTGTTGACCTGGTTGATATGTTTGAGCAAATAATGGCTATAGGTTATGATTATGCAGATTTACGAAAAAGATTCGCCGGCACGGGCATTTTAGAAGAAGTGAACCTCATATTAAAAACGCTCGCTTCCGAACTAAACTTTATTGGCGAAGCCGTTCAATCCAATAATGCCTATAAAGACCAAACAATCCCTGACAAAGAAATTAAACGTCTTCAGCAGAAAATTGATGCGCTTACTGATGAAACCGATTTGGCAATTGGACATAAAATCCTGTCAAGCCTGCAAATTTTTACCAGCCTGATTACAGATCTCTCGGGCTATTATGATGAGGCTGTTTTGAAAAAAAAGAAATTAAGAAGCCGTGCGGAATACCGGAGATTTGTTTCGCATCAAACCATCAGCTGGAAAGTTTTCAAAAATAACCTGACGTTAGATTCGTCTATTTTCCGTCATTCATTGAGGGTAATGATTACCTGTGCGGCGGGGTTTATTCTTTCGCGGCTTTTCCTGCAAGGACATCATAGCTACTGGATTTTAATGACGATAATTATAATTCTGAAGCCCGCTTTCAGTCTTACGAAGAAAAAGAATGCGGACAGGTTATTGGGTACCATCGGCGGCGGCATATTGGGATTATTGCTATTGCATTTTATTCATGACAATGTGATCATTTTTAGCCTGCTGGTATTTTTCATGTTAGGTACTTACACATTTAAGACACTGAATTATATCGTCATGGTAATATTTCTTACGCCTTATGTTTTGATCTTGTTTCATTTTCTCGGGTTGGGTGCATTAGACGTAGCCAGCGAAAGGCTTATGGATACTGCGATAGGTTCTGGTCTGGCCGCATTGGGAAGCTACTTTATTTTTCCGCTTTGGGAATCTTCCCAATTGAAAAATTACATGGCTGGAGTACTCAAAGCCAATATTCATTTTCTTGAAAAGCTACGCGATCTGATTGCCGGAAAAGAAATTGCATCGCTCGATTATAAGCTGGTGCGTAAAGAAGTATTTGTCAGCAACGCCAACCTCGCGGCCGCACTACATCGGATGCAGAGCGAACCCAAAAACAAACAACGGCATAAAAATCAGATTTATGAATTTGTGGTATTAAACAATCTTTTGTCGTCCAACATATCAAGCATTGCTTCAGATATTTTAACACATAAGACGATATCAAAAATAGAACCGGCCTCTTTAGATTCTTCAATCGATTGTATGAAAGAAAACCTGGAGAAGCTTGAAAAACACAGCACACCTGAAAGTGATCGAAAATATCAACCCGCGACCAGGATGGAACAAAAAGACGAAAGCAAAGCGCAACTGGAATTTGTTCGAAAACTAATAACAGATATTGACAAGATAACTGATATCATTGTTGACAGAAGACGTCAGCTGGAGATTGTGAAATAGAAAACAGGTAATCTAAAAAATGATGGACATACCTTACAATTTTTTAAAGCGATTCCATATTCGAAATTAATTCTGGTAAAAAAGCTTCTTTTATCTCCCATACAATAGAATAATCAATTCCAAAATAATGATGCACAATCCTGTTTCGGAATCCGCGGATCCGGTGCCAGTCTATAGAAGCGTGCTTATCTTTAAAGCTTTCAGGTAAACGATTTGCGGCTTCACCGATAATTTCGAAATTTCGTATTACCGCATCTATTGTTTTATTGTCTTTTGTAAATTCATCAAAAGAAATATTATTTGTATAATCCAAAATCTTTTTTGCGCTATCAATGATATCTTCAATAAGCAGCGAAGGATGACGCTCAGACATAAACAATTTGAGGTTCAATTTGTTCGAAATATTTTTTTTTCACCCCGTTTCTGGAAACCAAATCAATCTTCTTATTCAGTTTACTTTCAATAAAATTGGCAAGATCCACAAACTCAATCCCCACGGGTTTTGTAAAGTCAACAATAATGTCAATATCGCTGGAGGCCTTAAAATCGTCTCTTACAACAGAGCCGAATAAGCCTATCGAGTTTACAAAAAAACGATGTTGCAGCTCGGGCTTTATCGCAGCTAAACTATTTTTTATGGCCATCAAATCAGTCATGTTTCAAATATAATTAAAGTTTTGAAAGGTGCTACATACATGATTTGCAAAGAGGGTAAATGAAAAATAATAAACCGTGCAACAGCCAGCGGCTATCAGAAACCCAAAGAGTAAATTGAAAAGCCTGCTTTTAGTTGGAACAATTCCCAAAACCAATATGCTTTGTTTGCAAAATATCCAAAGCAGCAACCACGAAATTATGAGTTCAACAATTAGTCCGGCCATGCGTGTAATTTCATTTCATTGTTAAGTGCTGCCATAGCCAGTAAACAAACAAAAAATTGATATTTTTATTCTGCGCTTCACTGATGCCAAATTCCGATCAAATAACCAATCGTTCAAATGTAAAACGAGCCTGGACATTTCTTCATTCGTTACTTGCCTCATTGGCAAAGTATTTCCTGTCTATTGAAAAGCGGCCGCCGCCATAATATAGCAGGAATATCAAAAGTAAAGTCATAGCAAAATCCGTTCTGTATTCGTGTGCCATTGCCCAAAAACCCTTGTCTGTTAAAATAGGTATTTTGGTTTTTACAAACGCTACCAGCATTATAATGAGTAAAGGAATGGAAGCAAATCGTGTGAGCAGACCTAACAGGATCAATATGCCACAAGTGATTTCAAAAGCACCTGTAAAGTTTGCCCAAAACTCAGGATTAGAGAAACCGATTTTAATGAACCTTTCGGTTCCCGTTAATTCAGGGAAAATAAATTTTTGAAGGCCTTCAGAAAGAAAAACCAGTCCAACAATCAATCGCGGGATGAGGGCAGGAACTGACCCGGTATATAAAATTCTATTTTTCATTTTTGGGTTTAAAAACCTGGTTGCTAAATGGCGGAGTAGTCGGAACAGTGATTACATTAAAACCGTGGTCTGTGGCCTGGTGGCAACTGTTGCAGGTATTGGTCAAAAGCAAATAGCCACTCTTAAAACCCGCCACATTCTTGTTCCGGATGGCCTTGCCTACACTATCCAAAGGTTCGTCAATCAGTTCAATCGATTGGGTTTCCGGCCTGTCCGTACAATATTTTTTTATATCGTCCAGGCTTTCTTCAATTTCATGGATCTCAAAATCTGCGAGTTTCCAGTTTTGATTGATTCCCGCAAACCAAAGCTTTTCGTGATGCACCTGGATGCCGCTCATAAACTCGCCAAACCCTGGCTTATAGCTGTCTTTTAACTTTGATTTCAAACTGTCAATCTGGGCTTGTACATCCTGCTTTTCTTCTGATTGCCGGCTGTTACACGCGAAAAGCATAAAGGTGAGGGATAATAAAATCATTTGTTTCATCGCATTACTCTTGTATTTATGCAGTGGTTGAGGCAACTAACAACCATTTAAAATTGGTGCTATAAATTTACGGGATATGTTTGTAGGAAGTGGAAATTTTTTAGCGCTCACAAAAAATTCATCGAAAAAAAGCCGTTAACGGTTGCTGATTGTTGAATTATTTCATTGTTTTGAGAGCGGTGGATCCTAAAATAAAAAACAATCGGATTTGTTGCTTTACTATAAAAGCACTGCACGCCGCAGCTACCGTAGTATGCGTCGCTAAACGGGCCTTTTTTAAAAAGATTGGACTTTTTTATTTGCTTTTGTCACATGATTTTATAATTTATCACAACATTTTGCGTTAATTAAACGTTACTGTACATTTTCACTTTTAATCTGCTCCTATGAAGTCAATTATACCCATTTTTCTTTTTCTTGGTTTTATCAATTGCACAAAAGCTCAAATTATAACGCCAATTATTAAGTCGAATTTTGGAGTTGAGGCCGATTTGCAAGCCAATTATTATGGAGATACTATTCAAAATGGCAGTGATGACTGGTTCAATAATTCCGCGGCTGCCAATACCGGGCGGGGGGTAATTGACACAACAGGTGCTGCGGACATCATAGCGCGCTATAACGCGGATCCTGTCTCCCGTCAACTTCCTTTTTATCGTACCATGAGTGTTCCTGCATACTCGGTGGTAAACGGCCGTATGTGGATAGATGCTGTTTTTATCCGCGACTATCATGATAATGATTCTACCGTATTCGCCTCAGGCAGTAAAAATGGTATGAACCCTCAGGATTGGATATGTCCGGTAGCCCAATCTGTGCCTGATAAAAATGAAATATTAGATATGATGGTTCATGTAAGAAGAGCCGGGCCTGATGCTTCAGATTCACTTTGGATGTTTGGAGGGCTCTCCATACAAAACACTACCGGTGACCGGTATTTTGACTTTGAAATGTATCAGACAGATATCTATTACGACAGGTCTACCCTGAAATTTTCCGGATATGGCCCTGATGCAGGCCACACCAGTTGGAAGTTTGATGCTGCCGGAAATATTATTGCTCCGGGAGACATCATTTTCTCCGCCGATTATGGCAGTTCCACGCTTAGTTCCATAGAAGCTAGAATATGGGTGGATAAGTCTGCCTTATCAGTAACACCGGCTGCTTTTAGCTGGAGTGGCACCTTTGATGGCGCAAGTTCAGGTGCTCAATTTGGGTATGCAGGGATAATTCCCAAATCTTCGGGGGCTTTTTATACGGGTACAGAAAATACTCAAAGCACGTGGGCAGGACCTTTTAACCTGATATTTGGCAGTAATCAAATGGTAACAAACTACACAACCGGACAATTTATGGAGTTTGGTGTAAATCTTACTAAACTGGGCCTCGATCCTGTTACCTTATTAGGAAGTAATGATTGCGGCATGCCTTTTCGCCGGGTCTTGGTTAAATCCCGTGCCTCTACTTCGTTTACCGCCGCTCTTAAAGATTTTGTAGGCCCCTTTGATTTTTTCCAGGCGCCTCATGTGATGATGAGCGCTGATACCAGCTCGCTGTGCGGCCTCGTGGGGACAAGCCAGATAGATGTTATAAACCCTAATTCTACTTCTATCTATAGCTGGTCAACATCCGATGGGCATATTGATTCATATAATTCACCAACTTCTATTACTGTGAATGCGGCCGGCACCTATGTGGTTGCCCAAAGATTGCAGTCCGGATGCCCTGTATATGCAACGGATACGGTTGTAATTACCTCTAACCCTTCTTGTTTTATACTTCAAAATCCTGCTGATTTTAAAGGAAGGTTTTCTCATGGCCAGGCTTTACTCAACTGGTCAACACCCTCAAATAAGGAAATCAATTATTTTGAAATTGAAAGGGCGACAGATGGATTGAATTTTAGCTCTTTAGGAAGAATAAATCCGCAAGCCACATCGGGAGATATGGCCAATTACAATTTAACTGATAATGTAAATTTACTTACCAATCCCTTTATGTATTACCGGCTAAAAACGGTTGGTTACAACGGGCAGATTGCCTATAGCAAAATTATCAAATTGTATATCGGAGAAAACCAGGAAGAAACTATAAGTATCTCTCCTAACCCGGTTAGAGACGTCATGCATGTGAATATTTTTTCATCTAACCGCGGAAGCGCAGAGTTGTCCATATATGATGTTGCCGGCAGGTGCATGATGTCTTTGCTCGTAAGCATACAAAAGGAAAATACTGTGGTAGAGATTAAAGACTTTCAAAGCTGGCCGCGTGGTATATATTCGGTAAAAGTATCACTAGGCAATAGCCTGTTCATAAAAAGAATGGTGCTGATAAAATAGCAGCCGGCGGGAATAGTAAAATAAAAAACAATTGAATTTATTGCTTTACTGTTGCAGTTTGCCTACATTTCCAGCGCTTCCGGCCAGGTACACAGCCTTTCCGTGTTTTGCCTGTTGGATTACGTTAAAACTTCTGTCACTGATTTTGCGCCAGTTCATTCCATCATCAACAGACAGGTCTACCCCATTCAGGCCGCACGAAACCCATTGATGATTCCCCAAAAACGCTACACAGCTTCTGTAGCCGGAAGGCGATGAATTTGGCTGAAGCCATGTGAGGCCTTTATCAACAGATACCGCAGCTACTTGCACTGTATCATTTTTTTTCAAAAAATTTCCTCCAACCACCATCATGGTTTGATTATCTCCCAACGCGATTGAATTGGCGCCGGCTGTTTGAATGCCCTGGATAAGCGGAAGCAAAATTTTCTTTTGATGGATAAAAAGATGGGAAGATAGTCCACCCGAAACGAATGCATACCCTGAATCCTGCAAGACAACCAGGTTCGTTCCGCTGGCGGCAAAACAGGCTTCGCCACTATCCGCTTCCGGCCTTTTGGTAAAAGGAATTTCCTGCCAGCTTTTTCCACCGTCTGTAGTTGATGCAATAAAAAAGCGCCCGTTAATAGGATCGCCCACCACAATGCCTTCGCGTTTGTTTCTGAAATTCATAGCATCTAAAAAAATTCCTTTGGAATCATTTCTATACGCCACCTTCCACGTATCGCCGCCATCTGTGGTTCTTAAAATATATGCAGGCGAATCCACCGCCATCATTAAAGCGGTGTTTTGATCAAGCGCTTCTATATCTCTGAAATCCGTTTTTTCAAACCCCTTCACGACATTCCATTTCCATGTATGGCCACCATCTATACTTCGGCCAACGGTGCCCTTGCTGCCGCTAACCCATACAACATCATCGCTAACCACGCTTAGTCCGCGAAAGGACGAGGATATATTATCAGCAGACAGGGAAATTTTTTGAGAAAAGAGAAAGGGATTTTGGAGTAAAAGAAGAAATATGAAAAGTATTTTTTTCAAGAAAAGCTTTTATCAAATTTCGGGTGTGTAAAGCCGGGCAATAGTGTAATGCATGGTAAAAAACCGCTCATCCGTCAGATAGATAATATCCTTCTTAATACATTTTTCTTTTTGGGATATTCGTCGTTTTCGTCGTCGCTTTTTTTTGCAATGAAGTTAGTGATTCCATATTGCAATACAGTACCGAGCGCTTTTTTAACGAGACCGGCGGATTTATTAACAAGCAGCCTCCGCGAAAAATAGCCAGCGCCCAAGCCTAGAGCAACCTTTAAAACATTTTGCCTCAGCGTAGTAGACTCTTGCAGCTCAGCAATGGTATTTTTTAAAATATTTTTTGGTCTGAGGCTTACCGACAGATCATGAAAATGCTCTTTCAAATCCTCTTCCAGTATGAATTTTCTTCTTTCCAGCCTTTTTATAGCGGTTTGAAGATCCGTGGTGCTCGCTATGCTTTCCAATTTCTCTTCTGCTGTTTCCTCGTTACTCATTTTCACTAATTTAGTCTATTAATTCTTTAATGAACTTATTGCTGATAGGTTCCTTTAACAATTTGCTGCGGCTGGAAAACAAGATAAGCCCGATGATAAGATAGAGAACGCCCATTATAAAAAATCCCCAGAAAGCGTGGCCCAACCATAATCCTATTAAAAGCGCAAAGCCTACACTTATACAAATCAAAATCAAAAACAGAAGAATTATTAAGATAACCGAAACGATTACGGTGGAGGTAAATCCTGAAACCTTATTGATTGCCTTTAACTTGTACAGGTCAACCGTGGTTTCTATATAATCTTTTAGCTTATAAAATAATTCTTCAACAGCAGTAGGGTCATTTTCCATGTTCTCTATTTTTATCACCGGGCTAAATCTTTTCAAATGCATTTATGAGTTGACTGGGTTAGGGTTTCTAACGTCGTTCTTCATGGCATTTGCTTTTTCCTTAGCCTGGTTTACCATATCTTTTCCCATGTCTTTACCTTCTGAAACAAGGGTTGACAATTTTTGTTTTGCCGAATCGTATTTTTCTGACAGAGTATCAGAAAAATCGTTGTAAGTATCTTTAACGCTGCCTGCAAAGTCAGATCCTTTTTCGGCAATTTTGCGTCTTGTTTCAGTGCCCTTATCCGGTGCAAAGAGTATCCCCAAAATAGCACCTGCAGCGGCACCTGCTAATACACTTGCGAAAATTTTTCCTGCGCTCATAACTTAAATTTTAAATTTAAAAAATATTGTTTTTTATTTGTTTACTACTATTGATAAAATATATTGCCAAGAACCTGGTTGCGTCATTGCATCTGCCTGAAATAAGCCACTGCAAAGGGTTTAGCCAATCTCAAGTCTTGGGCTACAGTCAGAAAATTAAAGATTTCTGAGTAAATTTTTGCCCACACTGAGGAAGTACATTTTGTGCTTTTATGTCTTATTTTTCACAATAAAACTTATGAACCCCCTTTGCTACCAATTCCCGACTCAACTCATTATCATTGGCATAATATTTTGAGTTGCTGAAATTTAAATATTCCCTCCAAAGTTATTATAATTTAAATTGTTACAAACGTGGAAAACAAAACAGAACCCGCAAATTTGCCGGGTAAGGTCAAAAAACCGAAAAAGCAAGCAAGCAAACTTTCCCTTTTTTTCAACAAATTTTCTTCAAGGGTCACTAAAGTGACGGGCAGCGTATATGCCTTTATAATTGCTATCCTGGTCATAATAATTTGGGCGCTGAGCGGCCCGATTTTTAATTATTCAGATACGTGGCAATTAGTGATTAATACGGGCACCACCATCATTACTTTTTTAATGGTTTTTATTATACAGCATTCACAAAATAAAGATCAGATAGCGCTTCAATTAAAATTGGACGAACTTATCAACTCGAGCGCAGGCAACAACAAATTGATTAGCGTGGAAGACCTGTCGGAAGAAGAACTTGCCGTAATGAAAAAATTTTATGTCCGGCTTTCAGGCATGTCTACAGATGAAGATAAAAGTGAAATTGCCGAGGCAGAGGATATTGAAGAAGAAGATAAAGCAAACTCGCTTGACGACAAAAAGAATACTGCTTAATTTAACTAACAACGAAAAATCAAATTATGACAAAATTTAAATTCAGCCACATAATCGCCTTATCTGCATTGCTTATTGCATTGAATAGCTGCGAGGCGATTGGAGCCATTTTCAAAGCCGGGGTGTGGGTAGGCATCATAATAATTGTTATCATACTTGTAATTATTTTCTGGCTTATCAGGAAATTTTCAAAATAAAGAGAATGGTGTAGTAATTTTAAGCTATTCAAACAGATGATAACCTCAGAGTATAATGTTTAAAAAAAGTGACCCCAAACGTATACGTAGACCCCGCATTGGATTTTTTGCCGCTGTATTTCTATTGTTTCTTTCCTATGTTCTAACGCTGATATCTACACGAAGAGTAGCCACACAGGATTTTTGGATGGATCACACGAACGAAGTCATTCATAACCTGGATAACCTGATAGGTTTCCTGGAAAAAAGTGAATCGGCATTTAGGGGCTATTTAATTACCAATGATAAGGAGCCTCTTTTAAAATATGAAGCCAGCAAAAAAATGATTGACAGCACTTTTTCAGTGTTGGAAAACCTGACGAAAGACAATATAAGCCAACAAAAAAATCTTGCCACACTCTACACGCTGATCCAAGCCAAATATTCACGCCTGGAAAATTCAATTCACAACCCTGTTTCACTTGAAAATCTTTCTATCGAAGATTTGAATGGCAATGATAACGGCATCGCTAATTCGGCGGCCATTGCATTTACGATTTCAAAAATGAAGCAGGAAGAAATCAATTTACGAAACAGTTGGTCAGATAAAATTTCACAATATTCAGGACTTATCCAGGTACTTAATATTATCTCGATAATCATTGCGGTTTTACTTACCATTTATTCGCTGCTGATTTATAATAAAGAGAAAAAAGACAAAATAAAGGCGGCCGAAAAAGCCGAAAAATACAAAGAAGAATTGCAGGAAAGGGTGCGCGAACTGGCAAAGCTGAACACCGAATTAATAGAACTCAGAAGGTTGGAGAAATACGTGGTAACCGGCAGAATAGCCAGGGTGATGGCCCATGAAGTGAGAAATCCATTGACAAATATTAATCTGGCCTGCGAGCAACTTAGGGCAGAGACAGAAACCAAAGATTCTGAAATATTTTTTACTATGATAAAAAGAAATTCAGAACGCATTAATCAATTGGTATCAGACCTGCTGGCTACAACGCGCGCTGAGCTTAGCTTTTCTCCTGCATCAGTAAATGAAATCCTTAACGCCAGCCTGGATCTCGCACTCGACAGGATACAGCTTAACCAGATACATGTAGAAAAGAAATTTGATGATCGTATCTGTACCATACCGGCAGATGCCGAAAAATTAAAGATTGCATTTTTAAACCTGATTGTAAATGCGATAGAGGCAATGGATAAAAACGGCAAGCTGGAAATCGTGACCCAAGGCTTGCCGGGAAAATGCCTCGTAAAAATTTCCGACAACGGAAAAGGCATGCAAAAATCGCAGATAGATCGGTTGTTTGAGCCTTATTTTACCACCAAAGAAAAAGGAAATGGCCTTGGACTTGCCAATTCGCATAATATCATTATCGGGCATAAAGGAAGCATTACTGCTGAAAGCGAATTGGGAGTAGGCACGTCATTTACCATTACTTTTCCTGTAGGGGAAAACCAGGAAAATTAAATCCACCTATTGTAATGCTGAAGCCTCCCTTACGTCGTCTTCAGTTCAAAAGAAGCGTTTAACATTCTACAGTTGCATAGCGCTGTATCTAAAAAAAAACTGCGGGTATTTGTTCTTTTACTAACAAACTCATAAGCATTTCTTTACAGATTAATAAGATTAGGCATCCCGGTTCGCAAAATAGTCTTAATTTTCGCCGCGATACAAACTTCTGCGAAAGTTTTCAATCACTGGTTATAAATTACGATGGTAAAATTCTATTCGTTTTAGAATAAAAACCTGCTTTTAAAATACATCAAAAAATGTTTTCGAAATCGACGGAATACGCGCTGAGGGCTACTTTGTATATTGCCCAAAAGGCAAGCGAAGAAAAAAAAATTGGCATTGACGAAATTTCGGCCGCCATTGGTTCTCCTAAATCATTCACCGCTAAAATATTACAGACGCTTACAAAAAACAATAAAGTGGTAAGGTCTGCCAGCGGTCCGCATGGCGGATTTTATGTAAGCCCAAAGGCAAAAAAACTTCCCGTGCAGGCCATATTACAGGCAATGGGCGAAGATGAAATGATAACAGCATGTGTGTTAGGATTATCAGAATGTTCAGGAGAACACCCCTGCCCTTTACATGCGAAATATAAAACCATTAAGCGGCAGTTAATAAGCCTTTTTGAATCGCAAACTATCGGGCAATTGGCAGACCAAATGGAAGCGGATCATTCTTTTATCACTTTGCGGTAAGGTTCACCATGGGCATAAAAAAAGTTGTCCCAACATTTTTTTGAGACAACTTTTATAAAACGCGGGAAAATGTTTATAGCCCCTGAATCCAGTTAATCACTTCATCTTTGGTTTTTCCGAGCTTTTGCTGCAACCTGCCGATAAACTCATCGTCTTTCCCTTCCTCATATTTCAGGTCATCGTCTGTAAGATCTCCATAGGCTTGCTTTATTTTCCCTTTCGTTTCATTCCAGTTTCCTTTTAATTTTAATTTCCAGTCTTCCATAATAATTCAATTTTTAAAGTTTAGTAATTCAGGCCGACCTGATGACTCGTAACAGGATTGCAATCACAGCAATTACAAGTAAAATATGAATCAGACCGCCTGTGTAAAATCCTCCCAAAAAGCTAATTGCCCAGATGATTACCAGGACTACCGCTATCAGATATAATATGTTTCCCATATTTTTTCTTTTTTTAATTTTTATAAATGAGAATTAGTAAATCAATAAATAATCAAAATTTTTAGTCTGCTAAGCCCGCCGGATTACGCCAAGAATAATAGCGATTACGGCGATAACTAATAGAATGTGAATGATACCGCTGGTAACGTGATAAACAAGAAAACTCAATACCCAGATGATTACCAGTATTACCGCGATGATGTATAACAAACTTCTCATAGTATTTTTATTTTTTTCAAATATTTAATATATAAAAGTTTGCCAAAGCCTGATTTCTTTTTCAAATAACTGGCAAATAAGCTATAATGCCCTATAAAAATGTTTTTTATAAATATTTTAAAACACTATACCGGGGAAATCCTGCCACGAACTGTGCATTTTTCTTACGAGGCAATACAAGCAAAGTGTTTGGTATATTTGCCAAAGTGCTACTCCGGCCCTATTTAAAAGTATTATATCCCCTATTTACTACCCAATCAACCGATTATTACATGCGTACTCTGAAAAAAAGATTTTCTTCATTCACTTTGATGATTAAAGAAGTTTCAGCGGAATTTTCGGCGGATAATATTGTAAAATACAGCGCTTCTCTTTCATACTACACGGTTTTTTCCATTGCGCCCTTGCTAATCGTGTTAACTACGCTGTTTGGCTTTTTGTTTGGAAAGGAAGCGATGCAGGGAAGAGTGTATGAGCAATTAAACAATTTTGTTGGAAGCAAAGCTGCAGTTCAAATCCAGGACATCATCAAAAATATTCATCTTAGCAGAAACAGCTTTGTGGCCACAGTAATCAGCATGGTGGTTTTGGTGATTGGGGCCACTAGTATTTTTGGTGAAATACAGGATTCCATCAATAAAATATGGGGTCTGAAAATTAAACAGCGAAAAGTATGGTGGAAGCTGATTCTGACCCGCCTTCTATCCTTTTCTTTGATAGTGAGCATTGGCGTTATCATGATAGTTTCAGTTGTGCTAAATACCATTGTAGCTGCACTGGGTAAGTTTATCGGGAAATACATTGCAGGCTACAGCTTATATTTTATACAAGTTTCAGAGGTGATACTTTCACTTTTAGTATTAACTTTTTTATTTGCGCTTATTTTTAAAATATTGCCGGATGCAAAAATTCACTGGAAAGATGTATTATTTGGAGGATTTATCACCGCCATTCTTTTTACTCTTGGAAAAATGGGAATAAATTTTTATATTCAAAAAAGTAACTTAACCTCTCTGTACGGAGCAGCAGG
This sequence comes from Ginsengibacter sp., assembly GCA_051954975.1. GTDB lineage: Bacteria > Bacteroidota > Bacteroidia > Chitinophagales > Chitinophagaceae > Ginsengibacter. The sequence goes on from JBQCHE010000019.1 coordinate 270,070, forward strand.
ATCTATCATAATATTAATGGTGTGGGTGTATTATAGTTCTATCATATTGTATCTTGGCGCGGAATTTACCAAGGTGTATACAAAATTATATGGCAAAAATATTTCGCCTAACAGCTATGCAGATTGGATAAGAATTGAAAAAAAAACTGTGTCTTCACCTGAATTAAAAAACAAAGAATTCAATTAACTTTACATCCCCTAATGCTTATTTAAATATATGAATAAAAGAATACTGATTATTGACGATGATTTTGATATGTGCACCTTACTTAGCCGCTTTTTGGAAAAAAAAGGCTATGCAACGGAAGTAGCGCACAATGCGTCAAAGGGATTGGCAAAATTCAATGAATTTCATTTCGATATCGTGTTATGCGATTTCCGCCTTGGCGACAAAGACGGGAAAGAAGTTTTGACCAAAATTAAGGAGGCAAAACCGAAAACCATCGTCATCATCATCACCGGATATTCTGATATCAAAACTGCGGTTGACGTTATTAAGATGGGAGCCTTTGATTATATCACCAAACCACTGATTCCTGATGAAGTAATCAATGTAATTGAAAAAGCATTAGCTGCGCCCGCTCCCCAGCCTGCAGCGGACCCACAAAAGACAAATTCCCAACCTTCTGCCAAAAAGAAAATTTACGAGCTTTCATCTAACAATGAATATTTAATCGGGCAGGATACAGAGACTGCAAAGATTTACCGCCAGATAGAAATGGTGGCCCCCACCAATTACAGTGTAATTCTATATGGCGAAAGCGGAACAGGTAAGGAAGTGATTGCCAAAACCATTCATGAAGCAAGTACGCGCAAGGGCAAACCTTTTATAGCGATGGATTGCGGCACGCTTTCAAAAGAGCTTTCCGGAAGTGAATTATTTGGCCACGTAAAAGGTGCCTTTACGGGTGCAGTAACCGATAAAGAAGGCCATTTTGAAATGGCCAATGGTGGCACGTTGTTTTTAGATGAAGTTTCGAACCTTCCCAAAGATGTACAGGCTTCGTTGCTGCGTGTAATACAGGAAAGAAAATATAAAAGAGTGGGCGGCACAAAGGAAATGGATGTAGATGTACGGATAATTGTCGCTTCCAATGAAAACCTGCAGGAAGCTTATCAAAGAGGAAAATTTCGTGAAGATCTTTACCACAGGTTTAATGAATTTTCCATTAATCTGCCGCCGCTGCGAAAAAGAAAAAGCGACATACCCTTATTTGCTCAATTTTTTCTTGACAGGACCAATATTGAATTAGGAAAAAATATCGAAGGCTATGATGAGGATGTGGAAGAAATGTTTCTCAATTATGCATGGCCCGGAAACCTGAGGGAGTTTAGAAATGTGGTGCGCCGGGCAGTACTTCTTACCTCATCCGGAAAAATAAATTCAAAAGTTTTGCCGTGGGAAATTACACAGTCTACACTTCAGCCTGAATACACCAATAATGCATCCGCAAATCATTCCCTTCAAAATACAGTTGTAAAAGAAGTAGATCTAAAAGATGCAGCAGCAAAGGCAGAATACGAAACTATTATGAATGTATTAAAAGAAGTTAATTTCAATAAAACCAAAGCTGCGGAGATTTTAAAAATCGATCGTAAAACATTATACAACAAAATCAAAATTTACGAATCGTTATAGTGCATTTGCCTGTTACGGGCGTCTCATCTAAATTGTTCCTGGTATCGAATCGGCCAACCTGATTTGTTGGCTATGCTGTATTTCAACAAAATAAAAAACTGAACTATTTGTTGGCTTACTATAATTTTATTTTCATTGGGCAGTAAACCCATAAAAAATACAGATTTGTTTTTCCATTTAAAAGAAAAATTCACAATTATTAAAATTCCTAACTTCATCATTGTGCGTTGGCTTGGTTGTTTCAATGAAAAAAAATACATCATTTAAACGATTGCAATGAATTGGATTGCGCTGGCAGAAGTTGTTTATTTTATCATCATGCTCTTAGTGATTTTAAGAGTCTTGTATGACACGCGAAGCGGATCTAAAACACTGGCCTATATTTTATTTATCATCCTCGTTCCTGTCGTGGGCATACTGTTTTATTTTTCCTTCGGAATCAATTACAGGAAAAGAAAATTGTATTCGAAGAAATTAATAACAGATAAAATACTCAGCCACAAGATTGATCAACGCCTCCGCCAATATTCGGAAAAAGTGAAGGCTTCAAATCAATTCCCTGCATCTTTTGTCAAATTAGCCAGTTTTATTGAGGCCGGCAACAAGAGCCCGCTAACTGCAAATAATGCCGTATGCCATTTGATAAATGGCGAGGAAAAATTTCCTGCGCTGTTGAATGCTTTGGAATCCGCAACCTCTCATATCCATCTTGAATATTACATTTATGAGGATGATGTTACAGGCAACGCTATCGCTGATGTGTTGATCCGAAAAGCGCGTGAAGGTATTGAAGTGAGATTTTTATACGATGATTTCGGAAGCCATAGCCTCAAAAAAAAGTTTTTACGACGGTTAAAAGATGCAGGCATTGAAACGGCGCCTTTTTACGAAGTGAAATGGTATGCGCTGGCAAACAGGATTAATTACCGGAATCACCGCAAAATAATTATTATTGATGGCCACAAATCTTTTGTGGGAGGTATTAATATCAGCGACAGATACAGGAATGATTTGGAAGACAAGCAAAAAATTTACTGGCGTGATACCCACCTGATGCTGCAAGGCAGAGCCACGTTTTACTTGCAATACCTGTTTGTGTGTGACTGGAATTTTGGCAATGAACCAAAACTGGAATTTGTTCCGCGTTATTTTCCGGTTTACCCTACAGATGAAAAGATAGATACAGAAGTTGTTCAGATTGTGGCCTCGGGGCCTGACTCTGATTTACCCGTTATCTTGTATTCCATCATAAAAGCCATTGGCGCCGCTACGAAAAAAGTGCTCATTACGAGCCCCTATTTTATCCCCGGAGAAGCGCTGGTAGACCAGTTGATAATTTCTGCCAAAAGTGGAATAGAAATTAAATTGCTGATCCCGGGAATATCTGATTCCAAAATAGTAAATGCAGCAGCGCGCTCCTACTACACCGAACTGTTGCGATACGGTGTCAGGATTTTTGAATATCAAAAAGGATTTGTGCATGCCAAAACTATTGTGATCGACGATTGCCTTTCAATGGTGGGTTCTGCAAATATGGATTACCGGAGCTTTGATCTCAACTTTGAAGTGAACGCAATTGTTTATGGCGAAGCGATCAACGCGCAACTTAGGGAAGCATTTTATAACGACCTGAAGGATTCAATTGAGATCAAAGCTGAGGACTGGTTAGCCAGGCCAAAATATGTTTTTGTATGGGAAAAGCTCGTAAGGCTTTTAAGTCCGTTCCTATAAGCTTATTAGAAAACATTTTCTAAAAATAGTAAGTTATAATTCTTAAGACTGCCAACCTTTAGGTGATGATGTACTTAGTTGTCGTCACCGGCCTTCAAAGTTGAAAAACTTTGGCTGAACCGAAATTTTGAAACGCGATCTTTTACTCCAAAATCCGAAGAATAAAAAATATAATTATTTTTCCATTTACTCGGTTTTTGAAAAGACATTCAATCTGAGTCGATTTTTTTAAATGGATAACTGCAATTTTTTTTACCGTAAAAAAGTTTGCCATTATAACTTTTCAATCCAGACAGAAAGCGAACCCGCCGGTGAAAAAAACTCACCCCAGCCATCATCATTAATTTTTACCTCCGCATCATTCTTCTGCAAAAGATCAACAAACGTTCTTCCGGCATACCGTTTTCCTATTTCCATTTGCTTATTGCCATTATCGCCGTTTGACATAACGATGGCGCAACCGCTGTGATTTTCATCTCCTTCCCTCGTCCAGCCAATGCAATTCGGATGATCAAAATAGCTTCGTTGCACGCCGAATGCATAATCGCAACGCGCCTGTAAAAGTTTCTCAATATTTTCAACTTTCTCCAGCCATATTTCATATTCATTGCCATCACTACTATAATCTTTATAATGCTCACCATACAAATCAGGATAAAAAACAGAAGGATAACCTTCATCGCGTAAAAGAATCAGCGCATAAGCCAGCGGCTTGAACCAGTGTTCCACAGGCGCTTCCAGGGCTTGCAATGGTTGTGTATCATGATTGCTTACGAGGGTAACGGTCCTTAAAGGATCCGCTGAAACCAATGCATTTTCAAAAATTTTAGAAAGGTCAAAATCTTTTCCCTGTTTGGATGCATGTGAAAAGTTCTGTTGAAGCGTTGCATCAAAAACACTCATTGTGCCTTTCGTGGCTTCGATGTATTTTAGTAACAAATCCGTTTTTCCAGGCGACCAATATTCAGCAACAGCAAAAATTTCTTTTCCCGTATCTTTTCTTAACCGATCCAGCCATTCTGTATAAAACCAGGCAGGAATGTGCTTTACGGCATCCAGCCTTACTCCATCAAACGGCGCCTGGTCATAATACCATTTTGCCCAATTGCTTAACTCATTTCTTACATGTTCATTCCTAAAATTAATGTCATTAAACATCAGGTAATCATAATCGCCCAATTCATCGTCAATCATTTGTTGCCATCCGTCGCCATATTGAGAAATGATTCTGAAAATGCCTTTTTCGTCGAGATTGGCAGCACAATCTACTCCCGTGAAGCACATAAAATCCCAGATAAATTCTGAATATTTTTTATTTCTTCCCGGGAAGGTAAATTTCGTATAAGCTTCTATTTCAAAAGGGTCAGAAATCACCTTATTGCGATCGTCCGGGTCAACTTTTACGACCTGCATTTTTTCAATTTCATCGCCACCGGCTTTGTGGTTCAGAACTATATCCACCATCACCTGCATTTGGCTTGCATGAATGGCGTTTATCGCATCTATATATTCCTGCCGGGTTCCATATTTGGTTCTCACGGAACCCTTCTGATCAAACTCGCCAAGGTCATATAAATCATAAGGAGCATAACCTACACCATCTTTGCCATCCATACTCTTATACGCGGGGGGCAGCCATACCGCGCTAAATCCCAAAGATTTTAATCTGGGTGCTTCCTGTTTCAACTGCTTCCACAAGTTGCCATCAGCAGGCAGATACCAGTTGAAATACTGAATAATCGTTCCTTTAAACATCGTTTTACATTAATTTTTTAGTAATTGTCTGCATTAATTTTAGTACATGATAGCTGCTTAGCCAAATTTTGAGTGTTGGATAATCGTGTCATCGTTGCATGATGGTTTTTATCCTTACAATTTTAAATCCAAAAAAACTGGCATATTTTTTTTGACGTCTCTGAAAAAATGATAGTATGAATTCTTTCAAGTGGGGCATCATCGGGCCCGGTAGCATTGCGAATGATTTTGCTAATGACCTGAAATTGGTTGCCGGTGAGCAAAAAATTACTGCGGTGCTTTCAGATCATGCAGATTCAGCCAATGAATTTGCAGACATACATAATGTACGATTAAGATTCACAGATATAACTGACTTTATAAAAAAAGGAAATGTCGAAATTGCCTACATCGCTACACCGCACCCTTTTCATTATGAAGCCATAAAAGCCTGTCTTCAACATCAAATTGCGGTGCTTTGCGAAAAACCAATTGTCATCAACTATGATCAATATGACGAACTGAGAAGATTATCCGTTGAGAAAAACATATTTCTAATGGAGGGAATGTGGATCAGGTTTCTCCCCAGTTTCCGCAAACTCATGGAAATTATTTCTCAAAAAAAGATTGGAGAATTGGTAAGCGTCAAAGCCTCTATGTTTTACAGAGCGCCCGACGACGAGGACAACCGGTACTTTGATCCTGCAAAAGGCGGAGGCTCATTGCTGGACCTGGGTGTGTATTGCGTTTTTCTGAGTACGCTTCTGCTCGGCAAACCGCGACAAATAAAAGCTGTGGGCCGGAGAACTGAAAAGGAAATCGACGAGGCTTGTGCCATACTTTTGTCGTATAAGCATGACCGTTATGCCATGCTGGAATCTTCATTACTCAAAAACAAAAATAAAGCGGCAGAAATTTTTGGCGCCGAAGGAATAATCCGCATTTGTGATCCCTGGTTTGAAAAATCACCCGGCATCGAAGTAGAATTATTCAATGGATACAAAGAAAATTTCCCGGTGACTTGGGAAGGCCACGGGCTGCAATTTGAAATTGAAGAAGCAATTCGGTGTATATCTTCCGGAAAGATTGAAAGTGATTTGCTGCCTGCAAGTCTTACGGGCCAGGTGCTTAAAATAATGGATGAGATCAGGGCGCAAATCAACGTTACCTACGACGATTATGAATAAACTTTAAAATGTAATATTCACGCCAAGAAATAAAGCGCCATTTTCTTTTTTTGAATGATTTAAGGCAGACAGTCTCTTATAATAATCCACAGAAAAAACGTGGAAAATATTTTCAATGCCCACACCGGCCTCCATAAAAGGATTTTTATCGGGTACCAAAAAATGCGCGCCGCTATTAAATTTCCGGTTTGACTCCGACATATCGCCCATATAAGCATTAAACGAAAATCTTGCACGCCAGCCAAGCTTCCTTACGAAAGGCACTTTGTTTAAAAATAATCCCCCTTCATAAATTCTTGAATAAAGGCTTATAAATTCGTCTGCTGCGAATTCGTAAGGCAACATCGTATTAAAAAGATATCTGCTGGCTACATAATATTCATTGCCTGCCGGAATATTTAAAAGCAGGAAAGGCGCTGTTCCAAAGGTTTTGCCGGCATGAATGTTATAATAGAAAAGGGATTTTGGAGGCAGACGAAGTAACTGTTCTATCCCAAACGTCAGTTTTTGATAATCAAATGAATTATTTCCCACCTTAAATCCCTGCGTAAAGTTGGCGGTTAAAATCGGATCATACGTGTTTGCACGAACCTGGTCAAAATTCCATATTACTGTTCGTTCTTTGGCAACAAACCTTACACCAATGGAAGCCTCAGCAGCAGGAAGTTGATGCAAGCTGATGCTATCAATCGCGCTACCCGTTTTTCTGTCAAGCGGGTGAAAAGAAAAATCAAAAACCGGTGTTAGTTGTTTGTAGATAAAAGAACCGGTTAGACTAAATTTTTTTGACACATACTGCTCATGTTTTAAAATTACCTGGCGTAAATAAACTTTGGTAGAAGGCACATCCTTTCTGAAATAGGAATTGATAAGGTTGTCTTCATCCAATTCCTGGTCTTCATCAGTAAGAAAATCATAGTCGCTGCTACCGTACAAAGAAGTCTTTGTCCATTTATTCCGGTTCCATAAAAATTTAATTCCAAGTCCGCCCTTGGCAGACTGATCTTTGGTTCCATACGCGAAATATCCATTGAGGTTGATTCTTTTATTAAATCCCTCAAGCGTCCATAAGCCCGCCCTGAACCGATAACCTTCAATTTGATTGGTGCTCAGAAGTGAATAATAAGGGCCTATCCTGATTTTATTATCAAAATCCCAAAAGCCGGTTCCCAGCAGGTTTATCACTTTGGAATCAAACACAAATCTTTTGCTGCTCTTCAAAGAATCCACCATCACATAAATACTTTTTTCGTGCCGCGTAAGTGAATCTCCCAAACGGTTTTGGGCCCAGAAAGAATCCGGTTTATGCAGATCTGACGGATCTTCCTTTCTCATTTTTTTCAGGAATTCATTTGCCATTCCTGAATTGATTTTGATATCGCCTATTACAGTCGTATTCACCACTTCCAGCCGAACTTTTTTTGAGCTTTGAGGCGCCGGAATTCCAAGCAGCTCAATGCCGGTTTCAAATTCAACCTTAGAGATATATTTATACGGCATATACTCCATCTTTCCGGTGGCCGAATCAGGGCTCAGCCTGAACTCTTCGCTATACTGCACATTTTTTATAAAATCGAGATTAGCAGTGCTGCTTAATTGCATTTCTATTTTCTTTACAGAAAACGTACTATCATTAATCCATAAGGAACCTGTAAAGGTGTTCAGATATTTTTGCTTCGGCTTAAAGCGAATGGTATACACTTTTTTTCCGTCAACAATATTGCTGTCATTAAAATAAAAATTATAATAATTAAACGCAGTATTGCTGAGCGGGCTCGCATACGTCTGGTTAAAAATGGTGTACCAGTTATCATATACGTTGTAGCTGAAATTAAATTTATCCAACTGCCTCAAAAATTTATCTGTTTCCAATCCCAGCGTTTTATGGGCGATTATATTTTCCTTATCGATTTTTGGCGAAGAACTGTGGAATTTATCAGAAACCGTTTCGGAGAAATAAACAGGAAGCAACCTGCTGCCGGCATTCTGTTCTTCAGCGTTGCGATATGTTTTAAGCACAAACGATTTCAATCCCTTACCATTGGTGGTTGAATCAATATTATTGATATCGACTTCGTGGCGCAGGTATTGTTTGTAGCTGTAATTTTTGAAGCGATCAGGATTATTAAACATTTTATTGGCAATCACTTTTTTCATATAACGCCTGCCGGGTTCTTTATCTCGTTCTGCGCCCATAATTACCACAGCTTCCAAATCCTGCGCCGACGGAATCATTTTTACAACGACATTTTTAGTATGATGTTTTTGCAATGACACTACCATTCTCTGAAATCCGATGCTTGTAATTTCCAAAGAATCCTGCCAGGCATCTGAGGTTAAAGAAAACGAGCCGTCGTCGTGCGAAAGCGCTGTAACATTAGTATGCATTAAATGAACCGTCACATTATTCAGTGGCACTTGTGTAACGGAGTCCAATACAGTTCCGGTGATTATATAAGATTGCGCTGAAGCGCCTGCAGAATAAAGCAATAACAAAATGAAAGTCATTATAAACGGCGAGCGGTATAATCTGCTAAAAATGTGGCAGCGCAACCTTTTGGCGAGTGAAGGAATGCTACATAAAACGGTGATATCTTTTTTAAGGAAAAGCATTTGCAAAGTGAAGCTCCTTCGTAATTCTGTTTTCAGTGGTTGGACAGTACTTGTTTAAAACGGCGTCAAAAATAGTTCAGAATTGGATAGTCAGGAAATTTCTTTGTTGAATGGCGAAAATCGGTTTACTTCAAAATGATCCTGATAAAGTGGCCACAGACACGATGCTGATGAATTGGATTTGTTATTATCCAACCGGTAATAAACGGCGAAAAAAGCCTCTTTTTTATTCTATATGTCCACTGAATACTATTTTGATCTATGAATATGAAAACATAAATTTGCGGCTCAAAAAAGAATTAAAATGCCGTATTTATTTACTTCCGAATCTGTAAGCGAAGGTCATCCTGATAAGGTCGCAGACCAGATTAGCGACGCCCTGATAGACAATTTTTTAGCTTTTGATCCTCAAAGCAAAGTTGCTTGTGAAACCCTTGTAACAACAGGCCAGGTAGTGTTGGCCGGCGAAGTAAAATCAAAGGCATATTTGGATGTGCAGGAAATTGCAAGGGGAGTCATCAAAAAGATTGGCTATACAAAAAGCGACTACATGTTTGAGGCAAATTCGTGTGGGATTCTTTCCGCCATTCACGAACAATCTGCCGACATCAACCAGGGCGTAGACAGGAAAAATAAAGAAGAGCAGGGCGCCGGTGACCAGGGAATGATGTTTGGCTATGCCACCAGCGAAACTGAAAATTATATGCCACTTTCGCTGGATATTGCCAACAGTTTGTTGATTGAGCTTGCTGCATTAAGAAGAGAAAATAAAGAAATTAAATATTTGCGTCCTGACGCCAAAAGCCAGGTAACGCTTGAATACAGCGATGACAATAAGCCGCTCAGGATTGATACCATTGTCGTTTCTACACAGCATGATGACTTTGATAAGGAAGAAAAAATGCTGAAGAAAATTTCTGACGATATAAAAAAGATTTTGATACCGCGTATTAAAAACAAATATCCCCGGTACGCCCATTTATTTACTGATAAAATAAAATATCATATTAACCCCACCGGCAAGTTTGTTATTGGCGGCCCTCATGGCGATACTGGCCTCACCGGTAGAAAAATAATTGTAGATACGTATGGCGGTAAAGGCGCACACGGCGGCGGTGCCTTCAGCGGAAAAGATCCAAGCAAAGTAGACCGCAGCGCAGCCTATGCTGCCCGGCATATCGCCAAAAATCTTGTAGCAGCAGGCCTTTGTGATGAGATATTGGTGCAGATTTCTTATGCCATCGGCGTGGCTGAGCCTACCAGCATAAACGTGAACACATATGGTACTTCAAAAGTGGATTTGACAGATGGAGAAATTGCAAAAAAAGTAGCCTCTCTTTTCGATATGAGGCCTTATTTTATTGAAAAAAGACTGAAGCTTCGCAACCCGATTTACGAGGAAACCGCTTCATACGGCCACATGGGAAGACAAAATGAGGTGGTGACCAAAACGTTTAATCTGCCTAACGGTTCACCGAAAAAGATAACAGTTGAATTATTCACATGGGAAAAACTGGATTATGTTCCCAAAGTGAAAAAAGCTTTTGGATTAAAATGACATTTAAAACTTGAATTGCTAAACGATAAACTTTCACGGTTTATCGTTTTTTTATTTTCGTACCTTTAAAATAAGCACAACAAACCGCAGAAAATATCTTACGTGAGACCACATAAAACATTTACTCCACAACATAGACCGAAGAAAAATCTTTTAATTGGAGGAATTTCAAACGTCATCAGCGCGATGAATAACGGAATTCAGTTAGAACGCATTTATTTGCAAAATACACTTTCCGGCCCCGAAGCGGATGAGCTAAAAATGATAGCCGAACAATTTGAAGTGCCGGTAAATAAAGTTCCTTTTGAAAAAATCAGGAGCTTCAACCTCGAGAATCCGGATGGCTGCATCGCCTTAAAATCAAAAATAAAATATCTGGATTTGCAGGACGTGATCTCTTTTGTAGTTGACAAAGGCGAGGCTCCGTTATTACTCTTGCTCGACGGAATCACCGACATCCGAAATATCGGCGCTATTGCACGAACAGCATACTGTTGCGGTGTACATGCCATTGTAATTCCACAAAAAGGCGTAGGCGCTTTAAATGAAGATGCGATAAACACTTCGGCAGGGGCGCTGGAAAATATCGCAGTGTGCCGCGTAAAAAGTTTGCACAATGCCATTAACGAATTGCATTTGAACGGAATAAAAGTTTTTGCAAGCGAAATGAAAGCTACTACCAAAGTGTATGAGATTAACTTTAAAGACCCATGCTCAATTATTATGGGCAGTGAGGATAAAGGCATTCATCCTTCATTATATAAGCTTTGCGATAACAGCTTTAAAATTCCGATGGAAAAAAATTTTGAATCTTTAAATGTATCCGTTGCGGCAGGTATGATTTTGTATGAAGCGATGAAACAAAGACTGGTATAACGGCTGCTATCTTTTTATCTTATCAAAAATCCAATAAGTTAATTTGGTGGAAAGAATGCCAAGCCCTGCACCGGCAATCACCTCAGATAAATAATGTTGTTTATTATAAATTCTTAACATTCCCACGCCGGTAGATACCACGTAACCGCTATAACTCAGAATAGGATGCGAATACTTTAGTTCCTGGTGAAGTATTTCTGCGCCGCGAAATGCATTGGCCGTATGCCCCGAAGGGAATTTACTGCCCTCCTGATTGAAAGCCCTGATATTTTCGGTAATTTTTCTCATCCCAAATCCGAAAGCGCCGGTGATTACTATTGAACCAGCATCCAATATTAAATGTTGCTTAAATGTATGCTGTGTTTTAACATTAAAAGCATCCAGCGTATATACAGCCGCTGAAGGAGCCCACATTAAATAATCAGCTGCATTGGTATGAAAAGTAGCGTGATTTGTTTCAACATTGCGCATAATTTTGTCATCCAGTTCCGGTATTGCCTTTATAACCGGTTTTAATCCCCCATAGATTAAAAATGTTGCCGGAACGATAATAGCTTTAGGCTTTAAGTAATTATTCTGTGGTTTAGAACCGATCTCATGCACACTATCTGCAATCATCGCTGCTTTAACAGAGCCTGGCCGCTGTAAACTATCCTGGGCAAATGATACAGCAGCATACAATGAAAAAACAAGAAGTAAAAAAAAGTTGGCGAAATTTTTATGAAAGGTCATTTGTTGATCTGGGAAAAAAATCATTTGCTTTTTGTAAATATACAAGGACTTTACAAAAAAGAAATCCTCATTATTTATTCGCTTACTGCATAACCGGGAAGCAGGCATTTGATTGAATCTGGAAATCAGTCTACTTTCGGGTCTTCGAAATTTTAATTTTAATAAATATGGAGAAAATATCCATTCCTGTAAACCTCTCTGACATTCAAAAAGCGAAATCACTTTTACAAAAAATCATTCAGCCCACGCTACTGGATTATAGCCGCCAGCTATCCGAGCGGGCAGGTATTGAAGTCTATCTCAAATGTGAAAATCTGAATCGCACAGGATCATTCAAAATCCGGGGAGCCTACAATCGTATGGCACACCTGACAGACAAAGAAAAATCAAACGGCGTAGTAGCGGCTTCAGCAGGCAATCATGCGCAGGGCGTAGCTTTGGCGGCAAAATTATTGGGTATTAAAGCAACTATTATTATGCCCGATGGAGCATCTTCGCCAAAGCTGCTGGCAACACGCGCCTACGGCGCTCACGTAGAACAAACCGGTCAAACGATAGATGAGTGTCTGTTAAGAGCGAAAGAAATTCAGCACAAAACGGGCGCGGTGTTAATTCATCCATTCGATCATAAAGATATTGTAGCCGGGCAGGGAACGTGTGGCCTTGAAATCCTGGAGCAATGTCCTTCAGTGAAAACTATTTTAGTAAGTAGCGGCGGAGGCGGCCTGCTGGCAGGAATAACGGTTGCAGTAAAGTCGTTGCATCCTGATGTAAAGGTGGTGGGCGTGCAGGCGGAAAAAGCCGCCGCCTACCCTATTTCATTGAAAGAGGGAAAGCCGGTCAGCATAAAAAATATGAACACAATGGCTGATGGTATCGCCGTTGGCCGTCCCGGAAAAGTGCCCTTTAAAATCATACAAAATCTGGCGGACACTATAGCAACTGTCAGTGAAAATAGCCTTTCGAGTGCGCTATTATTTTTATTAGAACGTACCAAACTTGTAGTGGAACCGGCCGGAGCAGCGGCGGTAGCTCATTTGTTGGATGTTCCCAAAAAACACTATAAGGGGCCATTAGTGGCGGTATTGTCGGGAGGCAATATCGATCCGATGTTATTGATTCGGATTATTCGTCATGGCATGATTGCCGCGGGACGGTATATGCAACTTCGCGTACGCATTCCCGATTCTCCCGGATCATTGGCACATCTGCTGATACATCTTGCCGGCCTTTACGGGAATGTGCTGGAAATAGAACATGTACGCACAGGCCCAAGGTTGCTGGTAGATGAAGTGGAAATTATACTGCAGGTGGAGACAAGAGGATTCAATCATCAACAGGAAATACTGGAATCGCTAAAAAAAGAGGGTTACAGTCTGTTACCTGATTTTGAAAAGAGTAAACAGTTTTCCGGAAAATTATAATTTGCAGGTGCTGGTTGAACCTATCAATTAAAAAAATCACAGTGAAATCATAAATAAATACCTTTTTCTTTGCGGATGTTTACAAAATATTTTCTTCCACCGTTTCTAATAAAGTACTTATATCAAACGGTTTAGCTATAACTGCATCAGCATTTAATCGTTTGCTGATTTCTTCTACTTCGTTCAGCGCAGAGAACACTACTACCGGTATATGGCTTATGTCTTCGTTTTCATGAATTCTTTTAACCGCATCCTCACCTCCGCCGGGCATCAGGATGTCCATCAAAATAATGTCAGGTTTGGTCTCTTCAATTACTTCAATAATATTATCACAATGCTCAAGAGTTTCAACATTGTACTTCTCTCTTAAAATAATATTACAAGCCTCAAGTATCGCCTGGTCATCATCGCAAATCAAAACACATTTTTTCCCTTCCATAAAATTATCCGTTTATCATGCGGATTAAAGTGCAAAATAGAAAATATTTTCAAATTATTGTCATAGAGCGTTAAATAAAAAAACACAATTCAAAAACCAATCAAAGGTTGCTACATCTACCCCACTTCTGGCCGTGCTTTCAGCAGAATTATCTGGCGATTTTATGATTTATTGGCAAAATTATTGATATGTAAAACAGTATTAAAACCTTATATTATGGCAACAAAAGATCACAAGCATGTGAAAGATGATGATAAGTATGAAGCATTGCGGGAAAAAGGAATGAGTAAGGAGCGTGCAGCAAAAATTTCAAATTCTCCCGGAGCTTCCAAACGGGGTGGCGAGCATTCACATAACAATAAGAAGAAGTAACTCAACAAACATCAACTAATTGAGTTGGAAGCGCTCTACTAAACGTTGTTTAGTTCTGCGCTTTTTTTATGCGAATCGAAAGAAGATTGGATGCTATAAAAAAAACCGGGACGATGCCCGGCTCGCGTTATAACTTTTGTTTTTTTATTCTACTTCTTCCGCTGCTTCATAATTTACATTATTTTCTGCAACTGAAGTGAGAAGTTGATCGGCTTCTTTTTCTTCAGACAATGTTTGCTCAAGCAATTTAGCCACATCATTGTGTGATAATGTTTTGGCCAGTTGAACAAGTCCGCCATAAGTCGCGATTTCATAATGTTCTACTTTTTGACCTGCCATGATCAACCCCACATCGCGTGTGGCGGTGCCTTTTTCAGTTTCAGTAATGATATCTTCTCCTTCCTTGGTAATGCCTTCCATTGCTTCACATTTTTTGGCAACGGCCTTTTTGCCCAGTATTTCAAAAACCTGCTCAAGGCGGCTTACATGTTCTTTCGTAGTTTCCAGGTGCTCCGCAAATGCATCTTTTAATTCCGGGGTAGTGGCGGCTTTTTCCATTTTGGGCAGTGTTTTTACAAGATGTTTTTCTGCCCAGAAAATATCTTTCAATTCGTCAACAAAAAAGTCTTCTAACATTGAATCATCTGCTTTAGAAGATTTGCTTTTGCTTTTGGTCTGGCTATTTGTGTTGTTTGTTTTTGAATTCATAATAGGGGATTTTAATTGATTATTAATAAAGCAAATCCTTTAAAAAATTGTGCCAATGAATTATAAATTTTCGGTTTAACTGAAGACATTAAATATTAAGAATTTTTAGCGCAGAAATTAAAAAACGATGGGGTGAAAAATAGACACAAGTGACTTCCGGAAGGAAAAATAATCAACAAACGATTGCTTTCTTAAGTAATAATTTCTCTGTAATGTCGCGATACATCTTTCAATTTATCATGGCATCATTTTTTGATAATATTTGTAAACAAAATTATTATGGACAACAAACAATCTAACAGAGGCCGAAACCAGGACCGGGCAAAAGTAGCCGCCGGCCAGGATTACGAAGTAAATTATGAAAAAAGAAAAATGAACGTTTCTTCTGATGAAGTCAAAAAAGCCGTGAAAGAAGAAGGGAACTCACGAAAAAAAGTTGAACGAAAATTGAAATAGGCCTGAAGAAACAGTAAAGCACAAAATAATTTAAAATTTTATTTCGTACTTAATTCCATACGTCGCGTATTACCATGGCGCTGTTGCTACTGTCTGATACGCCGTAAATCACTTCAATCGTATGATATAGGTTGTAGTGATTTATTTTTTCCGGATATTCACCAGGCTTTATTATCGGGCCGTTGAAAAGAGTGAGAATATGGCTTTGCTTTGTAAAGTCATCCTCATCAAAAGTCAAGATGAAAAGACTGTTGTGTTGCTGTGCCCAATTTATATAATTACCTAATTTTTCTTTTAGCCAATCGTCTCCTCTTTTAATAGAAGCCGCGGCTCCCGGCTGACCACTATTGTGCATATCATTGTCCATATCAGGAATCACAAATGATAATGAAGGCAATTGGTTGTAATCGGTTGGAAATTGGCTCATTGGCAGGCTAAGAGAATCAGGAAAATTATTTTTTCCAACGCCTAACCAATTCACCCATGGAGCATGCTTGCGGGCGTATAAGTACGACTTAGTGGGCGCACTTATTTTAGACTGACAATCCATGTAGCCAACGGAAGGCGTTGTCTCCGCATAACCCTTAAAAGTAAAACCATTTTGTAATACTGAAGATCCAAGATTAGCCGTTGTAAAAGGCATTCTGCCTTCCAGGCATTTATCATTTTTTACGCCCTGGATATCACCCGAAAACAAAGCTAAATAATTAGGTTGGCTGGGATGCCCCACACCGTGTGAATTTGTAAATAATGCGCCGGTTTTTATAAGTTGATTAATGTAAGGCGCATTAGCCGAGCCAACAATCTGGCCATAACCATGATTTTCCTCCACCGCAATAACAATATGAGCGGGACGCGGCAATATAGTGGAATCTAAAGGTGGGCGTGTGATTATATAACCGCTCTCCACAAAAATCTTGCGACAGGAAATAAAAATAACTCCCAATAAAAAAAACGCCGGTAAGATACGTTTCATATTAAAGCGGTTCATCTTCATTAGTTTTTTGAAATAATTTTTGAAAATGTACCGACGGATTCTGAAGAAATATTGAACTAACTTAGAAACGCCACGCTATTGAAATAGGCCGGTTCCCTATCCAGGATTTTTCGAAATTATCCTTCACACAACTGAATAGTCGAAGCCGATTTATTGCTGATTTGAATCTTATTCACTTTATTTTCTTTATTGTAGTAAAGAATCAAAATTCCATAAGCTGTTTTAAATGCGTCCCAGGCGGGTTGCTTTATTTGCGGATCGCCAAGGGTTGTGAATAAACTTTCTCTTGAAGCGCCCATCAGTGGCAGGGTTAACTTTCCCTTAAAATGAGGCCCTATTTCAATATAATGTCTTGAAACAAAAAAATAAATGTCCTGGTCTTTGTAAAAAACGGTAGAACCACATTTAGCTTTTATATCAGTTTCAAAACTTGTAAAACAGGGAAGTTGGCTTTTAATCTGTTCCACATTTGCGTCCGGCGTGATGCTGTTATTCACTTTTCCATACAAGATGTCGATATTGATATCCGGGCATTTTACTTCAGTTTTTAATTGAGCAAACGAGGCCGAAAAAAATAAAAGAAAATTAAAAAGAAGAGTTATCGTTTTCATAAGTACACTACAAATTTAAATGATATACAAACTACGCAAAATCCTTGCTAAAATTTATGACAATTTATTAACGATTGAAGTCCTCCGTCAGGCGAAGCTATTGGAATAGCGCAACCAACGATTGCACTTGCTGCAAAGTATTAAAAGAATGCAGCACAATCCTCAAACGTTCCATCCCTTTTGGAACTGTGGGATATAGAATCGGACGAATATCGAAATTATTTTGCCGGCAGATGGTTGCCAGGGCTTTCACTTCATCGTTTCCTGGGATAACTATTGCCTGTATCGGCGTATGGCTTTTTAATATTTTAAATCTTGATGACGCAGCCTGAAAAGTTTCGATGAGCATTCTGAGATGCTTCCTCTCCTGGTGCATCAGCGGGAATAATTCGTAGGCAACGGAAATTGCTTCTGCCGAAGCAGGAGGCAAAGAAGTGCTGTAAATGAACTGCCTTGAAAAATTTATTAAATATTTTTTCAATTTCGAAGAACCTAAAACCACAGCGCCGTGCGCTCCACAGGCTTTTCCAAAAGTATGAACGCGGGCAAAAACCTGGTTTTGTAAATTTAAATTTTGCACCAGTCCCTCTCCTCTTTCGCCGATAATACCTGTGGCATGCGCTTCATCCACTATTAAAGCGGCATTATATTTTTTGCACAAATGCGCCATTTGACCGAGCGGAGCCACATCCCCATCCATGGAAAATACGCTTTCTGTCACCACAAATTTTTGATGGCTGCCATTAGCTGTCTTCAGTTTTTTTTCAAGATCATCCAAATCGTTATGATGGAAAGAAAAAGCAGCAGCAAATGAAAGCCTTATGCCATCACGAATAGAGGCATGACTTAGTTTATCATAAATGATAGTATCCTCTTTTTGCGGAACACAACTTAGCAAACCGGTGTTGGCGTCATACCCTGAATTAAAAACTAATCCCGCCCCTGCATCATGAAAATCCGCAAGCTTTTTTTCTACTTCTTCTATTAATTTATAATTCCCTGAAAGAAGCCGAGAGCCGGTACTTCCATGTGGAAGGCTTGCATTCATTGACTCTTCGATTAGCTTATTTTTTACAATCCCCAGATAATCATTACTGCAAAAGTCAATCATACTTTCGCCGGTTATAGTCAATGATCTTAACGAATGGCTTTCTTCTCTTTCTTCAAGCTTTTTATCCAAAAAATGTTCGTCCATAAAGTAAAATTAATTATTTAACTGCACGGCCTTCGCCAATAATTGGATTTGCTATTTTTGAAGGATGGAAAATTTGTCTCAGGATACAAAAAATATTTTAGGATTGAAACTCGCAACCGACCCACGTTGGATAGACCTGGCGTCGATTTCGCTGGAAGCCATTCTGACCGATCATGCGTGGTGCGAACAAAAAGCCGCTACCAGTTGCATTTCGCTCATTTCAAAATATAGTGATAAAGAAGAATTGGTTAACGAACTTGCGCCGATCGTGACAGAAGAATGGGGACATTTCCGGCAGGTACTAACGGAGATGCATAAACGCAAATTGCCGTTAGGAAAACAAAGAAAAGATATTTATGTAAATAAGCTTCTTGAATTTCAAAAAAAAGGAGGTAGTCCTGAAGAAAGATTTTTAGATCACCTGCTGACCATGGCGCTGATAGAAGCGAGGAGTTGCGAGCGTTTCAAAAGATTGAGCGAAGGACTGAATGATGAATATCTGAGAAGATTTTATCGTCGTTTTATGGAAAGCGAAGCCGGACATTACACATTGTTTATTAACCTGGCCGAACATTATTTACCTAAAACTGTGGTGCGAAAAAGATGGAAAGAATGGATTAACTATGAAACACAACTGATGCAAAGTATGGAAGTGCGCGGCGACAGGATCCATTGAGTTGCTGATACAGATTATTGATAAAACCACTGTGGATCAATAAATAAACGCATTTTTTATTTTCCATTTTTTGCCGGGTCGGGGGCTATTACCAGCAAAGCGCCGGGAACAATCGAGGCGGTTATTTTATTGATCTTTCCGATATATTCGCCGTCCACCTGGAAATGCGTTTTTTGTTTTAAAGTGACCACAGCTTTGGTAGTTTGAATGACTTCTACTTTTTTAGGATTGAAAGTGGTTTTCTTTAAAAATAATTTTAAAAATTCTACAAAAGATATTTCCCTGACCACGACCACCTCAAATTTCCCATCGCCAACAGCGCCATCCGGGTTGATGCTGGCGCCCGTTCCATATTTAGAAGCATTGGCAAATACGATCATGTAGGCAGGAATATTTTTCTCCATATCATCCACCCGGATATGTGCTTTTACCGGCTTGCCTTCCAGCAGGATCTTTATTAAAAACCTTACGTAGCCCCACATTCCGCGGATAGCGCTCTTGTCAAAATATTTTACCAGCCTTGCGTTCAAACCCAAATCGCTCAGGTGGATGCAAAACCGGTTTTTATCAAATTGAATCAGGTCACAAGGACGGGCCTTTCCATTAATAATAATATCAAGCGCCGCTGAACTGTCGGTGGGTATTTCCAATTCTGCTGCCATCCCGTTCGCCGAGCCTCCACGCAGCATGCCGAGTGGGATGGAAGTGCCCATCAATAGCGAAGCGACCATAGAAATAGTACCATCTCCACCTACGGCTACTACTTTTTGCGGCTTCATTTCTTTGATCCGGCTGCGAACCAACTCTTCGTCGTTTTTTCCCTTAAGCATCAGGAATTCAATTTGGAGAGAAAGTTGCTTACAATGATCACGGATCACTGATTCCCAATGAATTTTTTTCTTTCCCCCGGAACCAGGATTGATAATAAACAATATATTTAAGCGGGAATTTTCATCCATATTTTTTGAATTGAAAATGAAGATACATTCAGAATCTGCACAAAAAATTTCCCTGTGGAAAAAAATAAAAAGAAAGATATTCTTTTTGTTGAGGCTGAATCATCATCCGGTGATCAAAGTGTATCATGGATATGGCAACGAAAAAAAAATAGTGGTGATGGGCCATGTTTTAAAATTAAGTCCGTTTCCACGCAAAACGTATCGCCCGAACTGGCTGGTAAATTTATTTTCAATGCTCAGAATGTTCATGGTAATTCCTTACTCAAGAGCAAAAATTTCAATTGAATGGCAGGGACTGATCTACTATGCTACCGCCGAGGAAGATGGCTTTTTCAAATTTGAATTTTTTCCTGAAATACCCGTTGTCAAAGGATGGCAAAAAATAGAAGTGACGCTCGAAGAAGAGAAATACAGGCACCGGATAATAAAAGGCGTGAGCGAAATTTATGTTCCGTATCCTTCACAACATGGATTTATTTCTGACATCGACGACACCTTTTTGATTTCCCACTCCGCGCGTTTCAAGCGAAAATTATATGTGCTTTTTACTAAAAACGCTCATAGCCGGAAACCTTTTAAAGGTGTGGTAAAACATTATCAATTGCTGGCGCGGCATAACCGGGTGGCTGGGAACCAGAATCCTTTTTTTTATGTTTCCGGAAGCGAATGGAATTTGTATAGTTTGATCACTGAATTTGCACAGGTGAACAGCATGCCCAAAGGAATTTTTTTGCTAAGTAAAATAAAAGGCTTGCAGCAATTTTGGAAAACAGGTTCTACAAATTTGATGACCAAATTTGCAAGGATCGTGCGCATCATTGAAGATTTTCCGCATTTGCAATTTGTATTGTTGGGTGACGATACGCAGATCGACGTAACCATCTATTTATCTGTTGTAAAACATTTTCCGGGAAAAATATTTGCTGTTTATATAAGGCAGGTTGGCAAAAGAAAAAAACAGCAGACCCTTGATCACTTAAAAGAAATGGAGAATATTTTGGTTCCTTGTTGTTATTTCAGGCACAGCGCTGAGGCAATTATTCATTCAGAAAAAATTGGCCTCGCTGATTAAAAAAGCAAAACGAATAAGAGATAGAAAACCAACTGCCGGAGACTGGTAAAAAGCAGAATTTTTATTGAGCAAAAAAATAAAAATTTGCGTCAGTCAGGAAAAATTTCGCCTTTCAGGTAAAGCCTGCATTCACCACTTATCTCCACTCTGTCTTTTTGATTTCTGCATGTTAAATATCCTTTTCTTGCCGACAACTGAATGGCTGAAAGCTCGTCCTTTCCTGTTATTTGCGCCCAATATGGAATCAAAGCGGTATGTGCAGAACCCGTTACCGGATCTTCATTAACACCCAGGTACGGCGCAAAAAATCTGGAAACAAAATCAACATTTTTTCCGGGAGCGGTAATAATTACGCCGCCGCGCGCTAATTCAGCAATCGCCTTAAAGTCAGGGATTATATTTTTAATTTCATCTTCATTTTTGTAAACCAACATGTATTTGCTTTTGCCTTTGAAAGCCTCAGACGGTTGGATATTAAACGCATTTAAAAGTTCGGAAGAAGGATTTATCTTTTCCAAATGATCTTTCGGAAAATCTAACGTTAGCAGATCGCTGTTTTTGGTCACTTTTAAATTGCCGCTTTTTAAAGTGGAAAAAATAATTTCGTTCTTATCATATCCTTCATAATGGAAAAGAATGAAAGCAGATGCCAGCGTGGCGTGGCCGCATAAATCCACTTCAGCCGCAGGCGTAAACCATCTTATTTGAAAGCCGTCATCTTTTCTGACATAAAAAGCCGTTTCAGATAAATTATTTTCAAGCGCAATTTTTTGCATCAGCTCATCTGGCAGCCATGATTCAAGTGGACATATTGCCGCCGGATTTCCACCAAATAATTTGGAAGTAAATGCATCGGCCTGGTAAATTGACAATTTCATTTTAAAAATTTGAAGCGAAGTTAATTTTAAAAAATAAAAACTCAATTACGCGTATGCATTACCGTTATAACGAGTAAAATAAAAATAAGGATTATTTGCCCTTCTGCTGGCCATTAAGACTGATTTGCTGAAAATGTTATTCTTTCTTTTCTAATTTCATTGTGCCGATGGCAGTTGCCCTGTCATAGCAGCTATCCGAAATTAAGCTAAGCGTCATTTCGTTTCCGTTGATTATGTATTTATATTTTCCCACAGTAGTGTCGCACTGGCTTCCTCCATATAGCTTTTGAAAAGTCATCACAGAATCGGTGAGCGTATATAAGCTGGTTTCAACGCTTTGGCCACTTTCAGGGATTATGGCATCCACGGTATCTTTTCCAAAATTAAAAACCACATCCATTCCGCCCTGGATGTCTAATTTTCCCTGCCATTTGGTGTTGGCCAATTGGGCCTGAAGACTACCTGCCAGAAAGCTTGCAAACAATAAAGACAATATTTGTTTCATAATCTCATTTTTTTTTAAAACTAAAATACAAATTAAAGCATATCAAAACATTGTTGGTAAAATGAATTTATTCAGTCAGGTACTGTTATACTGATATTACTTATATTTATAGGTTGTTATCAAAAGAAAATTATTACCATAAAAATTATTGAGAATGAATTCAAGAAGAAAATTTTTACAAAACTCAGCTATGCTTGCAGGCGGTACTTTAATGGCCTCTGCCTTCGACAATAATGCATTTGCAATTCTTAAAAGCCGCATCGCACCGAGCGATCAGTTGAACATTGGCGCGGTAGGTGTAAACGGAATGGGATGGGCGGATGTTACTTCAGGCTTAAAGATACCCGGAGTAAATCTTGTGGCTATTTGCGATGTAGACCGAAATGTTATTGACAGAAGATTGAAAGAACTGGAGAAGAAAAATATTGATACAAGCAAAATAAAAACCTATGATGATTACCGGAAATTATTGGACAACAAAGATGTGGACATCGTGGTAGTAGGCACACCGGATCACTGGCATGCCCTGATAATGATGGATGCGGTGGCTGCCGGAAAAGATGTGTATTGTGAAAAGCCTGTTGGCAATTCCATTGGCGAATGCCGCGAAATGGTAAAGGCGCAAAAAAAATACAATAAAGTAGTGCAGGTGGGCCAGTGGCAACGAAGCCAGCAGCATTTCAAAGATGCAGTTGATTATGTTCAAAGCGGTGTACTCGGAAATATCCGGACGGTAAAAGTATTTTGCTACCAGGGCTGGATGAAGCCAGGACCCGTTGTTCCGGATACGCCGCCGCCCGCAGGAGTAGATTATAAAACGTGGCTCGGCCCTGCCCCGATTCGGCCTTTCAATTCAAGCAGATTTCATTTTAATTTCCGGTGGTTTTGGGATTATGCCGGCGGTTTAATGACCGACTGGGGCGTACATCTTTTAGATTATGGCTTGATAGGAATGAAATTTCCGGTTCCAAAATCAATAGCAGCGCTGGGCGGCCGTTTTGCCTATCCTGATTTATATGAAGAAACGCCTGATACACTTACTACTTTATATGAGTTTGATAATTTCAATATGGTGTGGGATTCGGCAATGGGCATCGATAACGGGCCTTATGGCCGCGACCACGGCATTGCTTTTATCGGTAACAATGGAACTCTTGTTGTAAACCGCGGCGGCTGGGAAGTGATTGAAGAAAAGCAAAGCAAGAATAAAGTGATAAAACCTTTTGCGCCGTCAGTAGATAACGGGCTCGACAAGCATTGGGAGAATTTCATCAGTGTAGTGAAATCAAGAAAAATGGACGAGCTGCATTGCCCGGTGCAGGCCGCAGCTCATGTGGCCACAGTAGCACAGATGGGTAATATTGCATTCCGAAGCGGTAAAAAACTGGAATGGAATGCTGCAAAAGAACAATTTAATGATGAAGCAGTAAATAAAAAGTATTTTATGAAAGAATATCATAACGGATATAAATTGCCAAAAGTTTAAACAGTTAAAAAAAGCAGTAAAGCAGAAAATAAGCGGATTTTATATTTCAAAAAAAAATCAGTGGTAGCTAAGTCCACTGATTTTTTTATGTTAATAAAATTGATTTTCTTAATAAAGCAATCTGACCTTAATAGTATGGTTCACCTCTTTTAACAGCTCCAGCGCTTCGCGGGAAAGATTTTTATTTACATCTAATACAACATAGCCAATCTCGTCATTTGTTTTCAAATACTGGCCCAGGATATTAATTTTATGGGAAGAAAGCTGAGTATTAATTTCTGACAATACACCGGGCACATTTTTATGAATGTGCAAAATGCGATGTGTATTTTCATGAGGCGGAAGATTAAGAGGAGGCACCGTATGAGAGCCTGTTGTAATTCCTTTTTCCAAAAAATTAAACAATTTATTACTTACGTCTTCACCGATATTTTGCTGGGCTTCCTCGGTAGAGCCACCGATGTGAGGCGTTAAAATTACATTGCTCAAACCCTGCAATGGCGTTTCA
Organism: Ginsengibacter sp.; assembly: GCA_051954975.1. Classification (GTDB taxonomy): domain Bacteria; phylum Bacteroidota; class Bacteroidia; order Chitinophagales; family Chitinophagaceae; genus Ginsengibacter. The sequence continues at coordinate 294,426 of JBQCHE010000019.1, forward strand.
AAATGTTCGCCATTTTTTGCGGGCTCTGATGGATACACATCAATTGCTGCGCCGCTCAAATCGTTATTGAGCAAGGCTTTTCTTAACTCGTCAAGGTCTACAACTTTTCCTCTCGCATAATTTATCAGAATGCTGCCTTTCTTAAAAAACGGAATATTGGTTTTATTAATCAGGTTTCTTGTTGAAGGCAAATCCGGAACATGAAGCGTAACAATGTCGGCTTGCTTTAAAACATCTTTCATTGTTTTTTTGCTTTCAGCATTTCCCAGCGGCATTTTAGTTTCGGTATCATAAAAAATAACTTTCATGCCGAAAGCTTCTGCCAGCACGCTTACCTGCGAACCGATATTTCCATACCCGATAATGCCCAAAGTTTTGCCACGCAATTCATGACTGCCGGCGCTCTCTTTCATCCAGATACCGTTGTGGGCTGATTTATTTTTATCAGGTATTCTCCGGATTAAAAATATGGACGAAGCAATCACCAGTTCAGCTACAGAACGCGTGTTGGAATAAGGCGCATTGAAAACGGCGATACCATGATTGGTAGCTTCTTTCAAATCTACCTGGTTGGTACCAATGCAAAAACAACCGATGGCCTGTAGCTTTTGGGCATGTTCTAAAACTGCGGGAGTAATTTTCGATTTAGACCGGATGCCAAGCAAATGGACATTCTTAATTTCTTTAATTAAATCACTTTCAGAAAGCGCTCCTGTTAGTCTTTTAACAGATACATAACCATTTTCTAAAAATTTTTCGGCTGCTGCTTTGCTGATATTTTCCAGTAAAAGAATATTTATTTTTTCTTTAGGATAACTAGTTACTTTTTTCTCAGGCATATTAAAATTGTAATGTAATATTGCAAATATAACTCCTAAATCCCTGAAATTTTTTTGATGCCACTTAGAAATTTTTTTGTCGTTGTCGTAATTATATTTTTTGCTCTTCCTTCATGCAGTTCAAACAGCGCTAAATCAAAACCAGCTAAATCAGACAGCACGGGCTATGTAGCTCCTGACCCGGGAGAAATTCCCCCGGCGGTTTTGGCCCGTTACAAAAACGATATTCAAAATTTTTATGATAATAAATTATTAAGAACAGGCTTCAACGGGGCGATACTCGTTGCCAAAAAAGGAAAAGTGATTTTTGAAGATTACCGTGGCTATTTTAATGTGCAAAAAAAAGATTCGGTTCTTGATAAGCACAGTGCTTTTCATATCGCGTCCGTTTCAAAAACCTTTACTGCGATGGCCACTTTGAAGCTTGCTGAAATGGGCAAGCTGTCGGTTGATGATGATGTAAAAAAGTTTTTTCCAAAATTCCCTTACGATAATGTTACCGTAAGAGATTTGCTCAGTCACCGCAGCGGACTTCCAAACTATCTTTACTTTATGGATAGACTCGGATGGGACACCAAAAGGCATTGCGACAACAAAGATGTACTTGACTATTTAATTAAATACAAACCTGCCGCCACCAAACCTAATACACATTTCACTTACTGCAATACGAATTATGATCTTTTAGGTCTTATTATAGAAAAAGCTTCAGGTGAATCTTATGCAGATTTTTTGCAACAACAGTTCTTTACGCCGCTTCATATGAACGATACGTATGTATGGAACATAAAAGACAGCGCCTCAGCCATGCCATCTTTCGATTTCAGGGGCCGGCAGGAAGCGTTCACTTTTTTGGATTGCGGATTTGGAGATAAAAATATTTATAGTACTCCGGAAGATTTGTTGAAATGGGACCAGGCTTTATATACGAATGAATTATTTTCTAAGAAAACATTGGAGGAGGCATTTACGCCCTATAGCAACGAAAAGCCCGGCATCAGAAATTATGGCTATGGCTGGAGAATGAATGTGTATCCTGATGGCCGGAAGGTGATTTATCATAACGGGTGGTGGCATGGAAACAACGCAGTGTTCATCCGGATGATCCAGGATTCGGTAACCATCATCGTTTTGGGCAATAAATATAACAGGAATATTTACCTGGCAAAGGATATGGAAAAATTCTTTAACAGCGAGTCAGTTCCGTCTGCAAGCGAGGATGAGAACGCAGAAATTCCGCAGGAAGAATTAATCACCAAACCGTTCACCCCTAAGCCCAATGTGGATTCCCAGCCGGTAATTAAAAAGCCCGTAAAAAAACATCGCACAAGTTCACGGAAAAAAAGGTCGCATTAGCTATAGCAGTAAAGCCATAAATAACACCGTTTTTTATTTTATCACCAAACATTAGTGATTTCGTGCAGGCATCACCGTTAGTAACCGTCCGCACTTTTTTAACCGCGTGCATGAATCTTTCAATTATTAAGGTGCTCCTTCCAGGTGAAGATCTTTTATTCTTTCCCTTACTTTTTTCATAAATGAAACACCGGGATCGGTCTTTTGCGTCAGGTAATCGGGATTAGTTTCTTTCCACAGTGGTGTTCCGATAAATTTTTTATACTCATAATGCCCGATTACATATTTTATCGGGTACTTTTCTTTCAAATACCGGATCAATTGCACATTGGCTTTCAATTGTGCTTTTGTCAAAGGCTGCTTTTCACTGCCAACGTTTTCCACGCCAATCGCGCAATAATTTAACCCAATCACATGCCTGGCAAATACGGTATCCGGCATCAGTTGGAAAATAGTTCCATCCCGGTCTACAAGGTATTGCGACGAAACATTCAGTGCACTGGCATATTGGATTCCTTTCCTGGCATCTGGCAAAGTTGACCGGTTAAACACATCAAACGTTTTTTCCAATGAAGGAATGGCCGTCCAGTGAAGAACGACCATTACCGGCTGTATCACGGGTGCATTTTGAATAATATGATACCTTTCGTTAAGGTATTGTAGAGACAGGGCGCTTCTCTGAGAATCAAAAATTATGGGTTTATAAATGGTGCGGAAGGTGGGCCGCGATGACGAGCAGGAAGTAACAAGCACAAAAGCTATTAATAATAGGGCAAGCGTGTGCTTTTCGGCATATTTTTTCATACAATCGGTTTAGATGTAAAGGCTTTTATACCGGCACACTCTCTTTCAGCCAGGTTAACCATAAACATAGTGCAAGTATTTTTCAAGTTGAACAAATCTATCTTAAATTTTTAGTATCCCATTTTTACGCTTCGTGCTTACCGACGGCCAATCAACAAACCCGCAAAATCCTCAGTTAATCCCCGCAACATTGTTAATGTGTAAAATACTTATAATCAGTTCGCTGATAAAGATAAATAACTAGATTTAAGATTTATATGGTTGCTGAAATTGAGAGATTTGGGCTCTAAAACAAAATTATTTTGCGGTTTTTGCATTTTTAATGAATCTTTGTTCCAAGTTTATTAACGTAATCGAATTTCTAATGCTTGAGATTGAGACACTATCCTTTATTCTTCCCAAGGCCAACAAATCAAAATATAAAAAATAAACAAGTAGCGGAAGCCAGTTTCCGGTATTATTTAATGACTACAATTCTTAACAAATCATCAATTAAAATTACTATGAGAAAATTAGTAACGGCTCTTCTTGTACTATTATTCCTACAATTAAGCCACACAGCCTCTGCCCAGGAACGGACCATTTCCGGGAACGTGGTTTCACCGGATGCTACGCCAGTTGCAGGAGCTTCTGTTATCATCAAGGGAGCTACCATTGGTACGCACGCAGATGCAAACGGAAACTTCACTATCAAAGCAAGCCCCTCTGACGTACTCATTGTCAGCTCAGTAGGATATACCGCAAAGGAAGTTAAAGTAGGGAATTCATCTGCGCTTTCAATTACGCTTGAACCAGCAAAATCCGAATTACAGGAAGTGGTGGTAACAGCACTTGGTATAAAAAAGGAACGGAAAGCGTTAGGTTATGCGGTTTCAGATCTAAGTGCAGGAGAATTGATGAAAAACAAGAATACAAACGTGGTGAATTCCCTGGCAGGAAAAGTTCCGGGCGTAAACATCACCCAGTTTAGTGGTGCGGCAGGCGCGGGAGCATCCATAACTATCCGGGGCGGTAATTCCACTTCAGATGGAAGGCAGAACCAACCATTGTTTGTGATTGATGGAATTATTTACGATAATTCTACCTCGGTAACGGGAAATACAGGAACCGATGGCCTTTCGCGCAGCAATACCACTTACTCCAACCGGATTATGGATATCAATCCTGAAGATATCGCTACCCTCTCCGTATTAAAAGGAGCAGCCGCAGCAGCTTTATATGGTTCCCGGGCTGCAGACGGTGTTGTTATAATTACTACCAAGCAAGGAAAAGAAGGAAAAGCAACCGTAAATGTTAACAGCAAAATCAGCACATCATGGGCTAATAAATTACCCGAGGCACAAACCGTGTTTGGGCCGGGAAACTATGCTACCAACGGGGTTTTAAACACTTTAACTTACGATTCATGGGGACCGAAAATACCGGCAGACAGCACGCTTTATGACAACATTGGAAGCTTTTTCCAGAATGGAATTATTTATGATAATAACGTAAGCTTGTCGGGAGGCACAAAAACCGGAAGTTTCTATTTGTCAGGTTCCAATTTTAACCAAACAGGAATTATACCCGGAACCGATTATAAGAAAACCACATTCCGGTTCAACGGCGAACAAAAATATGGCCGTTTAACGCTGAATGCAAATGTGGCCTATTCGGTAGCTAACACGGGCAGAACATTGACTACATCAGGATTATATGGCGGCGGCGGAAATGGCGCAATGGGAGCAGTATACAGTTGGCCGCAAACATTTAATATGAAACATTATATTAATCCGGATGGAACACAATACCGCAAATTTGGCGGAACAGTTGCTTTGGAAGACGACATCAATAACCCCTATTGGATTATAAATGAAGATGATCTTACTTCAAAAACAAACCGGTTTACCGGGGGAGTAAACGGAAATTTTGCGGTGGCTGACTGGTGGGATATTACCGCGAAGATTGGCTATGATCAATATACGACTAATGACTATACTTACATTGCTCCCGGCTCTGCAGTAAGTCCGATGTATCAAAGTGGAAGGCTTAGCAAAGACCTGTTAGCCTACACGTATATTACGACAACGGTAATGACTAATTTTCATAAAACATTCGGAGATTTTGATACGCACCTGATGTTGGGATCCACAACTGAAAACACTACTACTGAAGGTCAAAACCACTGGGGCTATAACTATGTAACTGCCGGCACTGTCAGTTTCAATAATATTGCGCCTGAAAATAAGTTTTTCACTGATGGCACAACACGCAAACGATTGGTTGGAGCGTATGGCGAATTCGGAATATCCTACAAAGACCTTATCTACTTAACTGCTACAGGGCGTAATGACTGGTCATCCACATTGCCTACTTCCAATCGCTCGTATTTTTATCCCTCATTAAGCGGTTCATTTGTATTTACACAATTATTGCATAATAATAGTTTTCTTTCATTCGGTAAAATCCGTGGAAGTTGGGCGCAGGTAGGTAAAGATGCAAATCCTTACGCCACTTTAACGTATGTGAACAGCCCCATTACGATTGCCTCCTACACGGGCATAGGCAATCAGTATATAAGTGGCAATCCATTGCTGAAACCTGAAATTCAAAAATCATGGGAAATCGGTGGTGAATTTAAATTTCTGGATGGAAGATTAGGATTGGATTATACTTATTATCACAGTCAAACACAAAATCAAATTGCACAGCCAAGATTGTCGAATGCCAGCGGATATATCCTGGTTTCTATTAACTCCGGTTCTGTTATCAATAAAGGAATGGAAATCGCACTTACCGGTAGACCGATCGCAAAACGGGATTTCAGTTGGGACGCCACATTGAATTTTTCATATAATGTTGGCAGACTTGGACAGTTTATTCCGGGCGTAGCTTATTTCTATCCAACAGACGCACAGTTTGGTACCGTAAAGGCGGCATCCATTCCAAACGGAGGATATTTCCTGGGAATGACTGGCGTGAAGTATCTGCGTGAGGTTGATAAAGACGGAAATGAAATTCCCAACGGCCGCTACCAGGTAGATGCTAAAACAGGTTTGTATAAGCTCAATACCAACAACCCCATTGTTGGTAACCGGGAACCGGGTTTCATCGCAGGCTTTAGCAATACCTTAAGATATAAAAATCTTTCACTTTCCTTCCTTCTTGATATTCGGAGAGGCGGTGATGTGTATAATGGAACAGAATACTCATTAGTAATAAACGGATTAAGCAAAAGAACATTAGAAAATAACCGGCAATCAGTTACCGTTACCGGTGTGGACAGCCAGACAGGAGAAGACTTTACCCAAACCTACGAGGCTGACAAGTCTTATGTAATCAATGGAACCACATATTCCGGCAAAAATATGATTCAGAGATATTGGTCAAATTACGCTTCAAATTCTTTGAACTTTATAACATCGGTAAACTGGCTAAAGCTTCGTTCGGTATCCCTGACTTATGATTTTTCAAACCTGTTGAAAAATCAAAAAATTATCAAAGGCCTGTCAGCAACGGTTACCGGAACCAATCTTGCCACCTGGACTAATTATAAAGGAATGGACCCTGAGGTAAGCGCCGCCGGCGGCACGGGAGGTTCAGGATCTACCGGGATTGACTATCTCGGCGTTCCCGCAACAGCAAGTGGAGCATTTGGAATTAATCTTACATTTTAAATCAGAGAAAAAAGATAAATATGAAAAATATAAAATACATAGTGGCTGGTTGTATTCTCATTACTATTGTTTCATGTAAAAAATGGCTTGATGTAAATACCGACCCTGACAATCCAAACAGCAAGAGCGTTTTAGTTCAAAACAGGCTACCATGGATTCAACATTTTTACACCTACACCGCAGGTGTAACCAATTTCAGAACTTCTTGCCAGGCTGGCGTTTTATACAGTATAACAGGATCAGCTAACGCGTTCAGCACCACCTGGACCGCATCAAGTGGCAATGTTACTCCTTATCAAACCTTTTTTGTGGAAGTTTCTGCCAATATCAACGATATGTACAAATCTGCAGAAGCGAAGGGCGCCTATTATTATATGGCTGCTGCAGATGTGTTTTCAGCACTTGGCTTTATGCAAATGCTGGACTTGTATGGGGAAATGCCTTATTCTCAAACCACAGCTATTTCAGGAATTTCATTACCAAGCCCGAAATATGACGATGGCAAAACTATCTACTACGGATGCATGGCAAAACTGGACGAAGCTATCAGCTTATTCAATAAAACACAAGACCCGGGAGCTCCCTCGTTTGCAAGCGGCGATATGTGGAACAACGGGGATGTAAGCAAATGGATTAAGCTTTGCTACGGATTAAAAGCCAGGTATATGCTTAAGCTTTCAAAAAAAGCAGATTTGTTTAATGCCGATTCAGTGTTGTATTGCATATCACAAGGCCCTCAATCCAATGCAGATAATGTATTCCAAAGAGGATATAATAATAGTACGGTAACTGATTATTTATTAATGGATCCGGTTGTAACGAATGGCAACTGGGATTATGCCGGCTATGGCAGCAACCAACGGATTTCGCAATATTATTATAATCTTTTAACGAACATGCGCGACTCTAAAGTTACAGACCCAAGGATGTCCAAAATTGTGCCTGCATCAATGACTGATATAAAATTAGATGCCGGCGGAAAGGTGGTATCTTACTCGTGGAATCGTTCCATTGGTGTTGATTCTTATGGAGCTTCCGAGCGTTTGGTGGCTGGTGGACCGGCTTCCATCAAAACAGTAAGCTACACCGCTTCTGATAAAAATATCACCTATACAATCACCGATGGAACTGCAAAAGCAAAATTTATCGCAGACCAACAGTTAGCGGGACGAGCTTATACGGTAGATGGCGATGATATAACAGTGACATATAAGGCCGGTTCGATTTATGTTAATAACAATAATTATTTGTATGCCGGAGATACCTCTTATGTTAATATGCGGACTTTCTCTATAGCTACAGGCGGAGAAGATCCATTAGACGTAGATTGGTATCCGTCAGCAGACGCCATGAAGGCCGGGGCCGTAGGCTCCACAGGTTCTTATCAAATACGGCCGGTATCTGACCAGGAAATACTTACCTATCATGAAATGTGTTTTATCAAAGCGGAAGTTTACATGAGAAAAGGAGACCTCGCAAATGCCTACACTGCCTATAGGCAAGGGATCCAGGCACACCTGGATATGATGCAGGCAAAACTAACGGAATGGCAGGCCGAAGGGTATACAAAAACCAATCCTGACATGGCTCCGATGAATCAGAGCGACATTAACGCTTATCTGTCAAGCGATGCAGTTTGCCAGGACGCAGGTTCTTTAACAATGTCAGATATTATGTTGCAAAAATATGTAGCAATGGGCGTGAGCCTCGAAAATTACAATGACATGCGCCGGTTCGATTTTAGCGCAGGCGATATTGGTAGCTTTGGTACAGTTTACCCCGGGTACGACAGGGGACCATTGTTTGCAGGCGAAGCTTTATATACAGGCGGTACCCCAAAGGATCCGAGGTATTGGCAACGCCGGTGGCAGTTACCCACAACGCTTGAATTAAATTATAATTCAGCAAACGCACTTGCAATAAATGCTCATGCAACAGAGCCAAATGTATGGAGCATGCCCGTTTGGTGGGATTGCGCTACTGATGAGCAATATTACGGATACCTCAAGTAATAATAAACACTTTAAATATCAAAATGAAAAGGCTGTCACAAAACGATAGCCTTTTTCATTTCTGAATGATGGCCTTCATCTCATATCACTCCTTTCCACAATCTCCTAATTACTTAAAACCCGATTTTCGATTATTTATTTGTTTACTGTAAATCGGTTAATCTGAAATGCCAAACATTAAGACATAAAAATTCCTGACCTGCATGTTGGTCTGCCATAGTTTTTTAAAATCCGCAAAATACTCATTCCATTTCCGCAAAAATATTTTGAGTATTCTTGATGACATAAAACTTAAAAGGCATTTTTTACCAGCTTACTGCCTGACTCTGACCGGTTTGCGGTTTTTATAAAAAAAAATTGCGGTTTTTGCACTTTTAATGAATCTTTGTTATAAGTTTGTTAAGCGTAAATTATAATCGTAATGCTTAAGATTGAGAGACAATCGTTTATTCTTCACCAGGTAAATCTCCACAATAAAGTATTATCGACTGACCTCAGTAAACAAATGAAGGTGTCAGACGATACGATACGAAGAGATATTCAGCAACTGGCCGATGACGGAAAAGTGATCAAATTTCATGGCGGCGCCCTATCTCCGTCCTTTCATAATAACCATAGTTCGTCAAAAGATGTGTATGCTTATACGCAAAAAAAGATAATTGCACAAAAAGCCATTTCAATCATTAAGGACGGAATGTTTGTACTCACTACCGGGGGAACCACTATTATTGAAATGGCACGAGCGCTTCCTCCTGAGCTTCATGCAACTTTTATTTCAGGAAGTATTCCTGCGCTCGCTGAATACATCGTTCACCCCAATATTGAAGTGATCGCCATTGGTGATAAAATTTCAAAAGATTCCAAAATAACCGTCGGGTCCGACGCCATCTCCAGAATTAAAGAGTTAAAAGTGGATTTATGTATTTTAGGTATATCAGCCATCAATCTTGAAACTGGCGTTTCTGATAATGACTGGGAAGTGGTTCAGATAAAAAAAGCAATGATCGCGGCTTCACAAAAAGTAGTTTGCCTTACCATTTCTGAAAAAATCAATTCGCGGCAGCCCTTCCAGGTTTGCGAAATCAGGAAAATAGACACTTTAATAACCGAATTGTCGCCAGATGAAGAACTATTACAGCCTTATGTGAAAGCCGGAATTAATGTTAAATAAACAGCCCACCCTTACATAAACTAACAATCAAAATCACTTCACCTTTAAAATTCTATTATGAAAAAAATCACATCACTTATGGCGTTGCTGTTATTGTTGTGGTGCCAGTTCGCGGTTGCGCAACGAACAGTGACCGGCGATGTAAAAGACAACACGAATCAGCAGCCTATTCCCAGGGTCTCTGTATCTGTTTCAGGCACTAATACGGCAACTGCAACGGATGGAAACGGGCACTTTTCCATCCAGGTTCCCAATGGTGACCACTCTTTAATTTTTACCACTATTGGTTACAAAACGCAAACAATGGCGGTAGGCACTCAGACTCACCTGAATGTTTTCATGGAGCCTTCGTTTGAATCACTTAACCAGGTAGTAATCGTGGGATATGGCACTCAAAAAAGAGGCGATGTCACCGGGGCTATTTCATCGGTTGATGTAAATAAGACTTTGGTCGCCCGGCCCATTGCGGATGTGGGGAGAGGATTGCAGGGCGCAGTTTCAGGGCTGAGCGTGGTTATACCAAGCGGCGAAGTTGGATCAGACCCAATCCTGAAAATCCGCGGAGCGATGACTTCATTTCAGGGAACCAGCACGCCTCTTATTCTATTGGATAATGTGGAAATCCCAAGCATCCAGGTGGTGAATCCAAATGAAATAGCTTCTATCAGCGTTCTGAAAGATGCTGCTGCAGCTTCTATTTACGGGGCAAAAGCCTCCAATGGCGTTATATTAATCACCACCAAGAAAGGCTCCGGCACAAGCAAACCCCGCGTTACCTACTCCGGAAATATGTCGTGGCAGAATGTGTGGAAAGACCTGAAGATGGGAGAAGTAAATGCCTTAAAATATACGGTGGATGCTGCAGAAAGAATAGGTAATTTCGGAATCAGCGGGGCTTTTTACTATGTGGACCGCGACAGCTACAACAAAGCGGTAGAATGGCAAAAATTGTACGGCGGAAAAATTGGACCGGACGATCCAACCGTTTTTGGACGTGACTGGTACGTGCAGGGAGCGGCGAACAATCAGAAAATGGGTATGAGGACTTATAACCCCTATAATTATATGATTAAAGAATGGGCGCCCACACAGCAGCACGATATTACCGTCGGCCAAACCATCGGTAAAACCTCATTAAACCTGGGATTGGGTTATTTGGATCAAAGCGGCATGATAAAGCCGGCGAAGAAAGATGATTTTACCCGATACAACGCTTCTCTCAGGCTTTCGACCGAGGTGAATAAATTTATAACCGTTCGTGGCGGCGCAATGTATTCAAGAAGAGATAAGGAATATCCTTATGCTACCAGTTCCACAACGGCTGACCCCTGGCTGTATCTTTACAGATGGGGGCCGTTATATCCATTTGGCAATGATCAAAACGGAAACCCGATTCGAAGCCCGGTTAGCGAATTTGCCGCTGCCAATACAGCCAGTTTGTTAGATAATTACATGAATGTAAACCTCGGAACTACCTTGAATTTTACAAAGAACTGGAATTTAAATTTTGACTATACCTACAGTACCCAGGATGAAGCATGGAAAAGACCGGGTACAAGATTTACCGCCGCAGATTCATGGTCCGCTCCTATTGCAAGAGTGGATGCAGACGGAAATCCGGTGTACGTTGACAGCACAGGAAACGTGGTGTCCAGTACCGCCCCGGGTGCAATACCTGCCTACGATTTAAACTATCATACTTACACTGGCCTCGGCTCTAATCCTGATCACATCATCAGAAGCACGTCCAATTTTGCGAGCAGCACTATCAATGCTTATACCACCTATAACTGGGAGCTTGGAAAAGATCATGTATTTAAATTTCTCCTGGGTGTTAACCGGGTAGCTGCTACCACTGAATGGCAATACCAAAGAGTAAACCAGTTAACAGACATTCTCAATCCTCAATTCAATTTTGCCGTAGGTACCCCACCTATCATTGACGGAGATAAGACATGGGAATCACAGTTGGGCTATTTCGGCAGGATAAATTATGCGTTTAAAGACAAATATCTCATTGAAGCAAATCTTCGCCGCGACGGATCTTCCAAATTCCCTTCCAATTTATGGTGGAGATGGTATCCTTCAGTTTCCGCAGGATGGATAGTAACCAATGAGAAATTTATGGAATCACAGAACGTGGTAAACTTCTTCAAAATAAGAGGCTCATGGGGCTCTATCGGTGACCAGACCGTACCCAATACATTATACCTGCCATTGATGCCAAGCGGTCTTTCTTCATGGATAGGTGCAAATGGAGCCAGAAGCCCTTACGTAGGTACGCCGCCGGCAATCGTTCACGACATATCCTGGCAGGATATTGAAACAAAAAACCTTGGCTTGGATTTAGGATTTTTCCAAAATAAGATGACCGTTACCTTTGATCTGTACCAGAGAAACACCAACAACATGATTGTGCCGTTAGAAGGGATTCCTCTTACTTATGGCACAAACGCTCCCAAAGGCAATTTCGGATCGCTGCGTACCAATGGATGGGAGTTAACAATAGAGTTTAATCACAGGTTCGATAATGGCATCGGCGTTAATTTCATGGGAAACATTTCCGATTCAAAGACCTTTATCGAAGAATACGGAACCTCTACGGGAGTTAATAGCAACTACAACGGTAAAGAAATCGGAGAAATCTGGGGATACCGCACCGATAGGTTGTATCAAATGTCAGATTTTGAGTTGGGTAGCGATGGTAAACCGCAATTAATTACGCTTACAGCGGATGATGTACCTGCACAATATGTAGGTAAGAAAGCTTATAAGCTAAAACCGGGAAAGAATGGTGAAAAACCGGTCTACCAGGCATTTTTACAAAACTCATCTAATTTCTTTTTTGGTCCGGGCGACGTCAAATTTAAAGACCTGAATGGCGATGGCGTGATTGATAACGGAAGCGCTTTATTATCTGATCATGGCGATTTGACCGTAATTGGAAATTCAAACCCGAGATACAATTATGGATTCAGGCTGGGCGCCAATTATAAAGGCTTTGACATCAGTGTATTCTTCCAGGGAGTAGGCAGCCGCCAGGTTTGGGGCAATGGTTTCCTTGCCATCCCGGGATTTAACGCAGCAGATGGCGCTGCGCCCGCAACTTTTGTTGATGATTACTGGACACCTGATAATACCGGTGCTTTCTACCCTGCTGCGTATAACAATTCAGGCAGCAATTCTGCCAACAATATGCAGGTTCAGGACAAATATCTGTTAAACATGGCCTACCTCAGGCTCAAAAATCTCACCATTGGATATTCATTATCCAGCGATGTTCTGAAAAAGGTTGGTGTAAATTCATTCAGAGTATATGGAGCATTGGAAAATTTCATTACATGGGATCACCTGAGAGGCTTGCCCATTGATCCGGAATATATTGACGGATACTCTATGTGGAACACATCAAATTACAACCTGAGCCGCACTGGTATGGGTACTCCCGCATTTAAAAGCATATCAGTTGGTGTTCAATTAACCTTTTAAAAAAGATTACAATGAGAAAACATAATTACATAATTGGTCTCGGAATAGCATGCCTGCTTTTCGTGTCATGCAAAAAAGATTTTTTAGACAGGCCGCCATTGACGAGCTATGTAGATGCGGACGGCCAGTTCTGGCGGAATGAAGATGACATCCGGATGTTCGCAGTTGGCTTTTATCCGAATTATTTTAACGGCTACGGCGAAGGGTGGACATGGAATTACGCACCGGTTGTTGGCTATACTTTCAATGATGACCTTACGGGCAAAAATGTACAATCCAATTTTGAAAGCAGCGTCCCTTCCTCCAGGGGTTCTTCATCAGAAAGCGCAGCATGGTTGCAGCAGTATGCAGGCCCTACCTGGGATTTTGCATGGGTGCGCAAAGCCAATATTTTTCTTGACCGCCTTGAGAAAAATGCCAAGCCAAGAATTACAGATGAAGCTTACAATCACTGGGCTGCGGTAGCACGGTTTTTCAGAGGTTACGAATATTCCCGCCTGGTGAGTGTGTTTGGAGATGTTCCTTATTTCGGAAGAGTGGTTAATGAAAATGAACTGGATACTTTATACAAAGACAGGGACCCGAGAGGCTATGTAATGGATAAAGTGTATGATGATTTTCAGTATGCTTTGGCCAATATGAGAGCTAATGACGGCGCGCAAAATCTGAATAAGTATGTGGCCGCAGCTTTTATTTCCCGGTTGATGCTTTTTGAAGGCACCTACGAAGATTATCACAACCTGGATGCTGACAGGGCCAAGAAATATCTTGAGCTTGCCGTTCAGGCGGCTGACCTGGTAATGAGCAGCAATAAATATAGTTTCGGCAGCGATTTCAAATCGCTCTTTACTTCTGAAAGCCTTGCAGGCAACCCGGAAGTAATATTGTACCGGACTTATGATGCATCGTTATCACTTACTCACGCCGTTGGGTCTTATTCAAACGGCACTGAAACTGTTGGCGTCGATGGCAACCTGGTATTGGCGAAATCATTTATCATGAACGACGGCAACGTGTGGGAAAATTCTTCAAATCCCAATGCTGATGATTTTTCCATCAGTAATCTTGCAAAAACAAGAGACCCCCGGTTTGAAGCTACATTCATAGACCGGCCTAATGGATCTTCCACTACCCTCTTGTACGAGGATAAATTTGCTTCGAGGGATGCCATTACTTACATTGGTAAAACCTATCCTTCTGAATGGGGCAGCAATACAAACACCAGTGATGCGCCGGTTATAAGATTGGGAGAAGTAGTATTAAACTGGATTGAAGCAAAGGCGGTATTAGCCGCAGATTATGGAGGATCTCCCGTAACCCAGGATGACCTTGACAAATCTATTAATGCAATCCGCAACCGTCCTTTAGACGCAGCAGCTATTGCAAAAGGTGTGCAAAAAACGGCCCCGCTTGAATTGTCTGCGCTTCCGGATGACCCCGAAAGAGACGCAAATGTGCCACAGCTTATCTGGGAAATACGCCGCGAAAGACGCATGGAATTTGCGTTTGAAAATTTCCGCTTGTTAGATATCAAAAGATGGAACAAACTTCAGTATATGGATTTCAGCACCAACCCGGATTATTTTCTTGGGCCTTGGGTTGACCTGGAACATGAATATCCTTCTGCGTTAACATCTGCCTCTGCCACAAAAGGCAATGTGAAGGTGAAAAAGGAAGACGGTACAATCGTTACCTGGGATGGAACCAACGCAAGCGATATGGTTGGTTTCTGGATGGTTGACAATGCACAGAACAGAAATTCATTTAGTGACAAGAATTATTTGTCTCCCGTTGGAGATGCTCAAATTAATGAGTACAAAGACAAGGGCTATACACTCACTCAAACACCAGGTTGGTAAATAGCTTTTTAAGAAAACACAAAAGGCTATCCAACCGGGTAGCCTTTTGTATTTTCTTATGATAAAATAAAAATTCGCTGTATTTATTCTTTCACTGGATTTTTTCAAATAAATACAATCGCTTCTTTACAATAAAGCAGTGAAGCAACAAATAATCATGATTCTTAATTTGCCATAATTCAAATCTTATATAATGACGAAATTCTTCCCGGTTTTTCTTTTGCTTGTCTTTTGTGCAAGCCTCTCATTTGCCCAGTCTTCATTCAAATTTGCCCACGTTTCTGACACGCATATCGGAAGCAATAATTCCGAAGAAGACCTGAGCAGAACGGTTCATAATATCAATGCGGATTCAACTTTAAAATTTGTAATTATATCCGGTGACATTACCGACTTCGGAACTGATTCTGCTTTTCACCTGGCAAAAAACATTCTGGATAGTTTGAATAAACCGTGGTATATCATCCCCGGAAACCATGATGCCAACTGGTCTGAAAGCGGCACCAACAGTTTTAAAAAGATCTTCGGTTCTGAAACATTTAAGTTTGAATACGGAGGCTACCTTTTTCTCGGAACGGTTTGTGGCCCCAACATGAGGATGAGCCCAGGACAGGTTTCGAGAGAAAATATTGTATGGCTCGATTCCACTTTGAAAAATTTAAAAGATAAAAATATTCCTATCATTTACGTAAACCATTATCCACAGGATTCTTCTTTAAATAATTGGTTTGACATAATGGATTTGCTAAAAACAAGAAATACACAATTGGTCTTATGTGGGCACGGGCATCGCAATAAAGTTTTTAATTTTGAAGGAATTCCCGGTATCATGGGAAGGTCAAATTTGAGGGCAAAGAAAGAGGTGGGTGGTTATAATGTGGTAACGATAAAAGATGGCGCCGTTACTTACGAAGAAAGAAATCCTCTCACCAATGAACAGAAAGAATGGGCGCAGGTAAAATTGTATCAACATGATTTTGCTGCAGATACTACTCATTATTTTCGTCCTTCTTATGCGGTAAATAAAACTTTTAAAAATGTAAAAACCCTTTGGCAATACAATGACAACAGCGATATTGGCTCCGGTGTTGCAATTGATAAAAATCTCGTGATCGCCAGTAATTCTAATGGAGAGATTTATGCGCTCAATTTGAAAAATGGAAAAAAAGTTTGGTCTTTTTCTACCAAAGGAAAAATTTATTCCACTCCCGCAGTTGAAAATAATTTGGCAGTAGTCGCTTCCACGGATGATACTATTTATTGTTTAAATGCAAAGAACGGAAAGCTGGTTTGGAAATTTGGAACAAAAAAACCAATCGTTGCCAATCCGTTAATAGAAAATGGAGTTGTATTTATCGGCGCTGCTGACGGCCACTTCAGGGCATTCGATTTGAAGTCCGGGAAATTGAAATGGGATTATTTCGGCGTGAAAGGTTTTGTAGTTACCAGGCCGTTATTTTATAAAAACAAAATTTATTTCGGAAGCTGGGGAACGGAATTTTATGCCTTAAATGCGGAGACCGGCGCATTGGTTTGGAAATGGAATAATGGTTCTTCCAATAGAATGTATTCTCCGGCCGCCTGTTATCCTGTTGCAACAAATGGCAAAATATTCATCGTTGCTCCAGATCGCTACATGACCGTTCTGGATGCGGAAGATGGAAGTGTGATCTGGAGAAAAAGCGATCCTGTTGAGCGTGTACGTGAATCAATGGGATTGTCTTCCGACAGTTCGCTGGTGTATGCAAAAACAATGGAAGGAAAATTAATCGGCGTCTCTACTTCCTTGCCCGACATGCAAATTACGTGGCATTCAGATGTGGGATTGAATTATGAAATCGCCCCAACAGCAATTGTTGAATACAAAAATATAATCTACGTTCCTTCTAATTCGGGGATAGTCGTTGCTGTAAACCGCGATGGCACTGTGTTGTGGAAGCATAAGATTTCCAATTGCCTCATCACCTCCATTTTGCCTGTTTCAAAGAATAAAGTGATCGCAACTACAATGGATGGAAAAGTAACGGTTTTGAAATTTTAATTGCAATATCTTAATCGATAAAAACAGAAAGAAAACCGAACGAATTCTTTTCAAACATCCGGCATTCTTTCTGTTTTATTTTAATACTCTCTTACCAGTGTTTCTAATGGAATATGCAATTCTTCATTAAGCTTTCGAATCATATTTAGATTTAGTTTCCGGTTTTTATTAAAAAGATCGGTAACGCGACTTTTATAACCAAGGATAGCTGCAAGATCTTTATTTGATAATCCTTGTTCTTTCATTCTGTATTTGATCGCCTCTATCGGAGTAGGAGTCTGCATAACAAAATGTTTATCCTCGTACGCTTTGATAAGAATTGAAAGAACATCGGCCTCGTCACTTTCAGGAGAACCGGCTTTTGCCAGAAAAATTTCTTCAAACCGTTTGAGTGATTTGAGATAATCTTTTTTTGTTCTGATAATTTTAAGTTGCATAAAATTATTTTATTTTTTTCGTTTAAATAAATCTACTGTTTTCCGCATCTGTTTTATTATAAAGCGCATGTGTTTCAATAAATTTAATAAACAGCCAGCCCTTTTGATAATTGATTTCGGCGACCAATCTGTAATCATTCTCATTAATCTTAAAAATAACCCGATTGTTTTTAATCGTCCTTGCCGTATTAAAATCCTTAGTTACATCACCAGGTTTTCGCCAGTTTTTTATTTGTACATCATGATACCATTTCTCTAACACTTCTTTGCAATCGCCATGTTTTAAATAAAAATCAATCAATGAACTGCGGTTATATATATTCATCTATGAAATATTACAAACGCAAAAATAACAAAAAGTAACCAAATTGGTTACTTTTTAAAATAACACTACAAGTTACATTTATGAGAAGATGCTAAATTTTAGTAAACAAACAAATAACTGAGATTTATATTTTTTGAGATATAAAATAAACTTACCAGCTGCTTCCTCCCCCACCGCCAAAGCCGCCACCGGAAAATCCGCCACCCCCGCCAAAGCTTCCGCCGCTGCTGCCGCTGCTATGAGGCGAACTATAAAAGTTTTGAGTCATTTGATTCATAGAATGATCAAGGCTGTTCATAAACATGAGCGTATTAAAATTATTTCCGGCGTAATATCCCGAATACCATTTTGGTGGTGGCACTTCCAATCCTTTTAATTTGTCTTTCCACTTATCAGCCATGTCAAAAACGATTGCGTATGGCAAAACTTTATCAAAATAGTTTTCATCCTGTTTTAAAAATTCTTGCAAACGATCTTTCTCCACGGATTTAATAAATTCTTTAAAACCCAATAATTTTTGATACAACAAAGTTCCTTTTTTGGTCTTCTTCGTCATAAAAATCCCAAACAAAATCATGATTATACCACTGGCAATAAAGGCGATGCCGAGCCACAGCTTTTGCTGCCAATCATCTACCAGCGCAAAAAATCCGATGGCGGCAGCTAGCGCTCCAATGAAAGGGAAGATACAACCCATGCTCCTTGAATACATCACATAATACGCTTCTATATTTATCTCGGATTCCAGTTGAGATTTGGCTTTTTCCATGGTTTTATATAACACATCCTTCAGGTCGCTTAGCTTTACCGTGTCGCCTGTTTCAAAAATGCCGTTAAACAAAGTTTTTTCAAATTGAAGCGCAGTAACAGGCAACTCTTTTAATTTTATGAACTCGTAATCTTTATTTTTTATCAAGCCCAGCAGCGCACTTTTTTCTATCTCATTTACCCTCAAATATCCTCCCGCGCCCCAATAAGGAACCAGCGCCGTGAGGTCACGACGATCAAGCTTGTTGTCAATCACATAACCTGACACGCTTGGGCTAACATTTTCGGGTGGATAGTATTCAGTTTGAATAGTTACTTTTTCATCCCTGCCCCATTTCTTCCAGATAACATACATGATAATAAAAGTCAGCATGGGAAGAAGCAACCACGCTATTCCACGGAAAGTGTAATCGGGCTTTACCAAATAATTTTCCGGAAAACTAATGCCCACGGTCAGTCCCTCATTGGGTTTCAAAGAAGAAGCATGTCCCGAAAATATTTTGTTATCTGTCCATTGTGAAATAGTTTTATTTTCTTTTGAACCATAGCTGCCGGTAGCCACAAAGTAATACGGAGCAGAGGTAAGCGCCTCAGGAAGTTGCACCCTGAAATCAATTGAGTCAATGGTAGTAGCCCATTCGTGGCCTATAAGGTCATAATATAATTCCGAATGATTTGAAAAAAAATTGATGGCATTTAATACCTGGTATTTGATTTCATAATGTTGATCGCCATTTACCAGTTTATCTTTCGAACCAATTTTTATCTCTTCATAATCACCGCTTTTAGATATCGCGGCTTTATGGTGCGGCACGCGAACATTTTCAATAAAAATCCTGGTAAATCCGTTCGCGCTCATCTGCCTTTCAGCCTGTTCAATCCCCGCAGGAATTTTCTCCATCGGGTATTTGTATTGAATGCGGCGAATGATGCCATGACGGGGTTCTGTAAAATGAATATCAAGTGTTTCAGTTATGTTTAAAGAGGCATCTTTGTTTACGATTACGTTAATGCCATAATGCCTGATAGTAAAGGCTTCCTGGGCTTTTGAAAATTGAAAAAAAACCAGGAAGAAAAAAAATAGAGACCACTTTTTCATTGCAATCAATTAAAACTTTACTTCCACATTTTGAGCTTCCTGCGGATTTTCAAGTTCATAAAATTCGCGCGCATTAAAGCCGGACATGTTAGCTACAATAACGCCCGGAAATTGTTGGATAGCCGTATTATAATCCCGAACAGTAGCATTGTAATAGCGACGGGCATTTCCCAAATCGCTTTCGATAGATTGAAGGGCACTCTGCAATTCTAAAAAATTTTGATTGGCTTTCAAGTCGGGATAATTCTCTGCAATGGCCAGTAGGCCCCTGAGAGCGCCGCCCAGCGCTTGGTTGGCCTCTGCTGCTCCTTTCACATCCCCGGGAGGTACGGCTACTGCTGCATTTCGGGCCTGGGTTACTTTTTCAAATGTCTGGCTTTCATGAGCCGCATAACCTTTTACAGTGTTGACTAAATTAGGAATAAGGTCGAAACGTTTTTTAAGATAAACACGAATATCACTCCAACTGTTATCCACTTTTATTTTCAGCCTTACAAGGCTATTGTACATGCTGATGATCCAGATGATCAACAAAGCGATGACGGCAAGGATAATCCAAAGTACCATAGAAAAATTTTTAAATTTTAAAGATTGGCGTGTTTAAGTATTTACAAGTTAAAATAAAATAATATGCCCAACCTAAAATAAATACGGGCAATTTAACTCATACGGATTTTGACGAAATCTTTAAACACCACAGTAAAGGCACCAGATATTTTTTCTCCAAAATTGGTAATCACATTCAGGCATAATTTGGCTTTTGTAGCCGAATCTATTCCTGATAGCCTAAATAAAACTACTCCGTAATGTGCTTTCTGTAGCCGAAAAACCAGTTCGCCAAAATCTTTATCCTGGGTTAATAAAATACTTTTAGAATTATATGCAAGTTGTAGAACTGCATCGTCGTCAATGCCAGGTGATTTTTCTGCAATTGAAAAAACTATGTGTTTATTTTCTCTTAATTTAAGGATTATTGGTAAATCGAGGCTTTTGTCTGCAACAAAATTCATAGTTAAACAGCTAATGGAAAAATAAAATCTGCTTTTAAATTTTGAGCGGCAAAAGCTAAAGCAGCCTGGATATTTTCACGGGTAATATGAGGATAAGCCATCAAAATTTCTTCAATAGTTTCTCCACAAGATAGCTTTTCAAGAATTAATTCCACTGTGATGCGGGTTCCTTTAATAACGGGTTTCCCCATCATTATTTTAGGATTAATTTCAATAGAATTTAAAATATCCATATCGCCAATTTTCGATCTTATAAAGTTAAACGAAAAGAATGGTTTATAAAAATCACTATAATTTACAAACGAAGGCACACATAATTCACGAGCAGTAAAGCAACAAATAATGATAATTTTTATTTTGCAAAAAATTAAATCACCTGGAAGCCCAATGCATAAGGGTCATCTTCTTTATCAACCGAAATGGTATTGTATCCGTAAATCTTTGCCCAGCCTTCTATTGACGGGCGTATCGCAGGTTTTCCTGCAACCGTTAATTCTTCTTCAATACGCCCGGTAAACTTACTGCCGATAATACTTTCATGAATAAACTCCTCTCCTTTTTTTAATTTCCCTTTTGCATACCATTGCGCCATGCGCGCTGAAGTGCCCGTGCCGCAAGGCGAACGGTCGATTGCTTTATCGCCATAAAAAACTGCATTGCGAGCTGTTGAATTATTATCTAAAACTTTTCCTGTCCATAAGATGTGTGAACACGAATTTATAGTCGGATTTTCAGGATGAATAAATTCATTTTGTTCATTAATTCTTTTTCTCAGTTCGCGGCTCCATGAGATCAGTTGATCAGCAGAATAATTTTCAAGGCCACTGAAATATTCCTGAACATCTATGATTGCATAAAAATTTCCACCATAAGAAACATCTAGTTTTAATTCACCCAAACCTGGGCATTCCACTTCGATATTTTCTGCAGCAAGAAATGAAGGAACATTGGTAAGCCTTACAGAAATAACTTTTTTATCTTTTCGTTTATAGGTGACCGTTACTAAACCTGCCGGTGTTTCCATAAGGACGGTGCCAGGCGTTTTCGGTTGAATTAAATCTTCCTCAATAGCAATCGTAATCGTTCCGATGGTGCCATGGCCACACATAGGAAGGCAGCCGCTGGTTTCAATAAAAAGTACCGCCACATCATTTTCCGGATTGCATGGCGGATATAAAATGCTGCCGCTCATCATATCGTGGCCACGCGGCTCAAACATCAATCCCTTCCTTATCCAATCATATTCTTTTAAAAAATGCTGGCGTTTTTCGCTCATTGTATTTCCGTTCAATGCAGGGCCGCCATCTGCCACCAGTCTTACGGGGTTGCCACAAGTATGTGCATCAATACAATGAAAAACTGAACCTCCAAATCTTTGTACAGCAGAGTTGGGATATTTTTTTGTAATGGGATTTGATAGCATTTAATCAAAAATATTTTGGAAGATAATTATTGAATCTTCTCCCTGGACAATTCATTGTTCACTGTTCTCCAGATGCCCAAAGGATTTTCATTTTTCAATTCATCAGGGAGTAATTTATTTTCCCAATTTTGAAAAGCGATGGGACGGGCGAAACGTTTGATTCCATCTGCACCAACAGATGTAAATCTTGAATCAGTTGTTGCAGGAAACGGACCGCCATGCTGCATGCTAAGACACACTTCCACTCCCGTTGGCACACCATTCAGGATGAATCTTCCGCAAATATTTTTTACGGCCTCTACAAGTTCTTCGTTGCTTAAAACATCTTCTTCCGTTGCCATTAAAGTGGCCGTCAACTGGCCTTCCAAATGCCGGGCTACTTCTACTACCTGGTTCACATCACTGCAGCGGACGACCAACGAATAAGGCCCAAAAACTTCCTGGTGCAATACCGGGTTATTGAGAAAGTCCTGCCCGGATACTGTGGCAACCGTAGGTGTTCCTTCATTTTCTTTTTTTGAAGTGGATGAAACAGAAACCGTTTTTACATTCTGTTGTTGCAAAGCGGTTGCTCTTTTTTCATCAAAAGCTTTTGCAATTCCGGGATGCAACATTTTAGCAGGGACCACTTTTTCTATTTCGGTTCCCAGCCTTGAAATAAATTTTTGAAGGTCATCCCCTTCAATGCCAATTATCAATCCAGGGTTCGTGCAAAATTGGCCAACGCCCTGTGTGATAGAGGCAGCATAAGTCGTAGCTATATCATCATAAGATGACTTCAATTTTTCAGGCAATAGGAAAACCGGGTTCACGCTTCCCATTTCAGAAAAAACAGGAATCGGAACTTTTCGCTGGTTTCCCCAATCAAATAATTGTTTACCGCCGCCAAGCGAGCCCGTGAAACCAACTGCCGCTGTATGATCGTGCATCACCAAAGCTTTTCCCACCTCAATGCCTGCTCCATGAATGTGAGCGAAAATACCTTTTGGCATTTTTTGTTGCTTTACTGCATTCAAAATGGCAGAAGCCACTTTTTCGGATGTTTCTGCATGAGCAGGATGAGCTTTTACAATTACCGGACAACCGGCACCAAAGGCGCATGCGGTATCACCGCCCGCAGTTGAATAGGCAAAAGGAAAATTGCTGGCGCCAAACACCACCACAGGGCCCAGCGGAACTAACATTTTCCGAATGTCTGGTTTGGGCGGCTTTTTATCGGGAATCGCTGTGTCTATCCTGGCCTCCAGCCATTGGCCGCTTTGAGCTGCATCAGCATATTGATTCAATTGAAAAATAGTTCTTGCCAACTCTCCTTTTAATCTGGCTTCCGGTAAATTGGTTTCTTTCATTGCAGCCTGAACCAATTCATTTTCATTTTTCTTTAATTCTTCACCAATGGCGCGCATAAAATCAGCACGCTCTTTCAAAGGCATTTTCCGGTATTGATGAAAAGCATCCCAGGCCTCTTTCATCGAATCATCTATTTCTTCATTTGTAGCGTCTTTAAACATTTTTTATCATTTTTTTCAATTAGAAAATCTTTACTAAACTTTTATACCTTTCAATTAGAAAATTTTTACTAAATTTTTATACCGAGGTAATCCGGAAGCTCAGGTCTCTGCGAAATTCCTTCGCGTATCGTCTTTAAAATTTTTTCACGCTCGTCTCCCTGTAGCGACAAGCGTGGCGCACGCACCGCTTCACTTCCTATTCCTTCTTCCTGTTGTGCGAGCTTGATATATTGTACCAGTTTCGGATGAATGTCCATCTCGAGCAATGGCATAAACCACCGGTAAATTTTTGTCGCTTCTTCAATTCTTCCTGCTTTCACTAGGCGGTATATCGCAACGGTTTCGTTTGGGAATGCGCAAACTAAGCCAGCTACCCAACCATCCGCTCCGAGGCAAAGTTCTTCCATAGCCAGCGTATCCACACCACATAAGATCTTATAGCGGTCGCCAAAACGGTTACGCATGCGCGTTACATTGGTAACATCTCTTGTTGACTCTTTCACTGCTTCAATATTTTTGCAATCTTTTAATTCATCAAACATTTCCAAAGTGATAAGTGTTTTATAATCTACCGGATTATTGTAAACAATTATCGGCAGGTCAGTAGCATTTGAAATAGCCTTAAACCATTCTACCGTTTCCCTGTGATCACTCTTATACCGCATGGGTGGCAAAGCCATCAAACCTTGTGCTCCCCAATCCCTGGCATATTGTACCTGCTGCAAAGCCTCGCGTGTGCTGCCTTCTGCAATATTCAAAATCACAGGAATTTTGCCAGCCACTTTTTCAATGGCAAATTTTACCAGCTTTTCTTTTTCGCCGGTAGATAATACGCTCGACTCGCCCAAGGTGCCGCCCAGGATAATTCCATCAATGCCGGCATTGATTTGGACCTGCAAGTTTTTCTCAAATAAGGGCAAATCAATTTCATCTCCTTTATTGAATGGCGTCGTCAAAGCAGGATAAATGCCTTCACATCGTATCATCATATTTTTTCTTTCAAAGGTAGATAATTGTTTTCTTGGCAAAGCGTATTGGCGGTATGTGATTATTATTCACTCCAAATTTTAATTTTAGATGTTTACTTTTCTTTTCGGCTAAAAAGTAATGTCCGAAAAATAAAGTCTAATTTTTTGATGTACAATATTGAAAAATTTTAAAATCCGACATCAAAAATCCGGTATCAAAAAATCCGGTATCACAATTTTATCCATTCAGTAGCTGCTTCTCATTTGCCTTTTCATGTAATATGCCGCACCTTTGTATCAATGCTGATATTAGCAGAATTAAATTTTTTATCTAAAGAAAATCTAATAAATAGAAAAAAACTATGGAACAGAAATTTATTTCAGCCTCTCTGAAATTAGGGCCTTTAACTCCTTTGGTGGGAGAATGGGAAGGCAATGTGGGCGTGGATCTCGCGTACCAAAACAAAGACGACGTAATTGCAAGAACCACCAATTTTGAAAAGGCATGGTTCAAGCCGATACCCATCCAGGAGAACGGCCAGCAGTCCATCGAGGGATTGGCTTATAAGATAACCAACTGGCGGCATGGCGAAGAAGCGATGGATCCCTTTCATGATGAATCAGGTTATTTATTATGGGACAAGAAGAATGGCCAGGTGATTCAATCGGTTGTATTTGGCCGTGGCATTGCAATTTTAGCCGGTTGCGATGCCGACCCCCATGACAAGGAAATTCATTTTAAAGCCACACCCGGCGATCCCTGTTATGGCATCCTTCAAAATAAATACCTGCTGGAGCGCGCGGAATTGAAGAGCTACGAGCATACTTTTATTTTCCATGAAGACGGCACCTTCACCCACACTTCAGATATTATTTTAAAATTGGCTGCAATCGGTAAGGAAATGCATCACACGGATACCAATACTTTGCATCGTGTAAAACGTTATCATCCAAGTGTGGAACTTGTCTGATAGATTTGTATGCAGATTTTTATTTTTAAAAAAAGATAGCCGCAACCTTTAAATTTGCGGCTATTGTTTTTAGCCTTCTTTTAGCTTTCAGCCTTCACTTTAACTACTCTTACCTTCCACACTTCAGGGCCTCTTTCAAGATATTCCCATCTGAATGGCTCCTTACTTTCCGCTTCCATCTGGTAATAAAGTGGCTTAGGATCATGGTCATTGAAAAATTCAAAAGCTTCTCCCGGCTGAATATCTGCAAAAGCTTTATAGAACATTTCATGCCGCTCTGTTGGAGGAAAAGGTCGTAAGTCAAATTCGTTTACCACCGAAAATCCATCATCCCCCAGGCCGCTTTTTACCTCTTTCTTAATGTGAACAATATATTCATCAGGCACTTCTTTTTTATACGACCATGTGAATTGGTCTGCAAATTTATTTTCAAAAATATTTTTGATCTCTGAAAGGTTTTCCTTGGCTATCAGTTCCATGGTAGTGCCTTGTTCCATCATGCCATAGCGATGAAAAACAATTTGTTTCCATGACTTTTTATCCGCTTTGCGAAGATCTAAAAGCGTTGCAATGTCTTTTAATTCACGTGCATTGGAGGCTTCGGTCCGCGTTACTTTTACTTTCCACTCACGGCCGCCACGATTAAGGTATTGCCAACCTACCACGTCGCCATAAATGGATTTGAATTCGTAATAAAGCGGTATAGGATCATGATCGTTTATAAAAATAAAACTTTGATTTGCCGGTAAATCACCAAAAAGTTTTATAAGTTTTTTATGGCGTTCAATCGGGATAAGTACCCGAACGTCTAATTCCTCTGTTGTTGTAGTATCCTCATTCATGGTATTGATTTTATATTGCTTTTTTAAATTAGTTTTTTACTGATGCAGGGTGAGCTTTACGATTTGATACTTGCAAATAATTTGCAAAACATGCGTCCGTTTTGCGACCGGTGTTAAAATGGTTTTAGCACCATTAAAACGATTATGGTCAAAAAAATTACGTTTTCGATTCTTTCGAAAAAAAACAGCTTGCCAGCCAGTTTGTAATACTCTGGCGGAATCACATCGCCCTGATGTGTTTTTAATAATCCCTTAATGGGCTTTGAGCGTGGCGAGAGCACCAACGGCCCAAATGCCAGCGCAATCAAAAACAAAATGAGGCTTGTAACATACCATCCCTGCCGGAACAAATAATTATTCAGCGCTCCCATCCAGAGGCCGGTTATAATGAGCAACGTTCCGCCAATCATTACAAAAATGTGAAGCCTGTTCCGGATCAAATAAGCGTGTTTTAATTCAGTCATAGTATTTGCTCTTGTAACAATATAAATCATTACGAAACCTGGCCCAAGGCCAAGGATGGCAGAAAATACATGAATTAATAAAAGAAACCTGTAAAACGTCATAAGTAAAGTTCACCGGTGAATCAATGCAAACTTCCTAATAAAAAAGTATTCTGTTTATCGAATTTGGGAATAAGATGAAGCGACGAAGCAATCTCTTCTGTAATTGTCATTGCGGGAAGGTGGAATAATCTCATTAAACCTTACGCCGCCCTCCCTGACGAAATAAGTTAGATGTGACCACCCAGTTACAGCCACACTAAACAGCTATCTCCGTACGTTTTTATAGGGGATTCCTTGTACACCCTACCGGGTTAAGTCCGGGATATGCCGGACTTATGCCGGACTTGAGTGGGCGATGGTACGCTTATGCCATGAGGATGACATAGTGAAGACCTGGAGTAAATAGGCTTGAGCCAAACGTGAAAGAGGCTTTAATTATCATTATAAAATCTATTATTATGCCATCACAACTTAATTTACAGATTACAGGAAGGATACAGAACATCGTATTTTATAAACGTGGTGATAAATACTATGCGCGTTCTGTCTCCGGCGGTATTAAACAAACCAAAGCCACGAAAAAGCGTGCGACCGAATTTGGTAAAGCATCCCGTGCAGGCAAAATCCTGAGGCAACAGCTTCTTCCGGTGATCCCGTTCCCGGCAGATAATAAAATGCAAACGAGGCTGGTGTCTGAGTTGCTCAGCTGGTTCCGGTCCGGATTTGATCCGGAGCAACCCTCTGATCCCGTGCTTTTTTTGAATGACTTTAGATTTACGGAAAGCGATACGGTCGCAGAAAGATGGAGGGTTTCTTTGGAAATAACGAAAACCTCCGACAATATGCTGCAAATGAGAATACCGGCTTTTGTGGCTGTCAAAAACATTGTGGCACCTGCCGGTACAGTTTCAGTGAAATGTAATATCGCAACAGGAGGTTATGATTTGAGGCACGGTGGAGTGACCGGTGGTTTCAGCACTTCTTTACATTTTAATTATAATGAAGAGCCGGTTCCTGAGCAAATCATATCCCTGCCCACACCTACACTTTCAGGAAGCCTTATCGTAACTGGTGTTTCTCTTGAATATTATTTTACTAAAAACGGGCACCTGCAAAAATCCATGAGCAAGGCTTTTATGCCGGCGGGGATTGTGAAAGCGATGTATTTATAATTGGTCCTTTCGGATTGTAAAGGTCGAAAAGCTTCGATAGCCCCTGGATTGATAATCTTAGAACGACATTCCCTTAGAATGTCATTGCCCTTCGGTACGCCATTGCCGCAAACACTTGATGTAATGTTTTCAAATTACCGGGGGTACGAAGAAAATTAGATGATGGTATTTGAAAATAATGCCAACTTTACATAAGAATTTATTGAATCATAGTTACGGGATTTTTCCAGATCAATTTAAAACATTAAACAATGAAGAATTGGCAGATGGTCCTGATGGGGGTTATAATTGTGTTCATGCTCCTTTTAATTGTGCTATTATTTATAGTGTAGATCCCCGCAATAGATGTTATCATCTTACTGTCGTTGTAAACGGGAGCGGGTAAGAAATTTTATGAATATTTGAGAAAGCATGACTATTTTATAAAAAGATACCACACACCCGATACCGCCTGTTAGTTTTTTTGCAGTAAAGAAAGAAATAAATGGGTTTTGTATTTTTTGAAGAAGGTTTTGGGAGAGATGCGCATATTTGAAAACAGAACATTTTTCCCTTGGAAAACGCCAAAACTATTTTGATATCTATAAATTTAAATAACTGTGCATTTAAACCTATAAGGTTTTTAAAACCTTATAGGTTTGTAAAGAATAGTCTTCTGTTGGGAAATGAAGGGGTTCTTCTGCGAAGAATTCAAAACTTATTGTATCGGGCCCGCGGCAGTAAACAAAGAAATAATTCGGTTTGTTGTTTTTATCTCATCCAACTTTTGGCAGTTTCTCATATATTTGGTGATAGAAAGTTAGGTTCTGGAAATGTTCAAACTGCTACCTCTGATAATTAATGCCTAATTAAATTTTTAAGACAAAGGCCAAGGCTAATGAAGAATGAAGCGCACGCAAGGATAAAAATAAATCAATTACTGTCTGAAGCAGGGTGGCGCTTTTTTGATAGCCCAAAAGGCCAGGCAAATATTCTCCTGGAAAATTTTGTAAAGATCAGCCAGCACGATATTGATGAGTGGGGAAATGATTATGAGAAAATTAAAGGTGGCTCATTGGATTTTTTATTACTCGATAGCAATCACAGACCTCTTTGTGTTCTCGAAGCAAAAAAGGAAAGTCTGCATTCACTTAACGAAGGGGAATCCATGCAACAAATCCGGAAAACGATATGTTGTCAAGCGACGTTCTCACCGTAAAAACGTCCTCACTTTCTTAACAAATATTTCAATTAAAATTATACGCCTCCAAACAACTGTAATGGTTTTCCATATTCTTTGTCCATCTAAAGAATAGCTCAACCAATTTTTGTAGCTTCATTTTTAGAGTCGTGGGCAACCAAGTTGTTTGAGACACTCCATTCGCATTTTCAAAATAAATGATACCTGATCTGAAAATTAAATCTAATTTTATTAGAAAGATATTAAACAAACATCAGCCGGATTGGTTTTGCGATAATTATTCAAAAACAACTAATGCTTCCATGTTATGTTTTTTAAGAAGTACCAGCCACATTTTGCTTTACGTGAGTTTGTGAATAATATCATGATTCAACAGGCTGACCTGGATCCATCAACCCCAAGGTATGTTTTCCCCATGCCACCTTTACAGGAGCAGGTTCTGATTTTTTATCCCTATGATCCGGTAGCAGTAGAACATTTATCCGACAACAGAAAAATTGAAACGAAGCAAAATATTATTGTGGCACGTCGGATTAAAAGGGTTAATCTTCATATCAGTTATCATCATTTAATAGTACAGGTAGGTTTTCAACCGGGTGGCCTGTATCGTTTATTAGGTATCCCAATGTGCGAACTGGAAGCCGATGAAGGGTATGACAGCGCATCTCTATTTGATAAAGAGATAAGATTCATTACAGAAGAGCTAAACGAAGCTTCCTCATTTGAAAACATGGCTGCTATTGTAGAACGGTATTTGCTTACGAAGTTGGACTGCTTCAGGGCGGCACTTCCTATTGATAGCGTGTTACCCGAATTCATTAAAAAAGGCGGATTAATAAGTATTGACGAAATGGCCTCCGAGTCTT
Source organism: Ginsengibacter sp. (assembly GCA_051954975.1). Lineage (GTDB taxonomy): Bacteria > Bacteroidota > Bacteroidia > Chitinophagales > Chitinophagaceae > Ginsengibacter. Next base: position 324,731 of record JBQCHE010000019.1, read on the forward strand.
GTGTTAGTCTCAGGCAATTTGAAAGATTGTTTCAGCAACGCATTGGCGTGGCTCCTAAATTTTATGCGCGTCTTATCAGGTTTACAAAGGCCTGGGTTTATAAAGAAGGGCATCCTAAAGAAAGCTGGACAGGTATTGCTCATCAATTCGGTTATTTTGATCAGATGCATCTTATTCACGATTTTAAGGAGTTTACCGGTGTGGCACCTTCCATTATTGTAAATGAATTATCTAAAACGCCTTACAGTCTCAATCATAAACTATCTGATTAAACTTGTCGTTTTGGTACTATTCTAAGGCACCTTAGCGGCCCCGAGGTTTTTGACCTAGACGATTGCAATAAGAGTGTTTGGCAGCCCGTTGCAGAACAAGTGAGGGGCTATTCCATAAATTATACAGATGTCGGAATTGACCGGAAAGAAATATTCGCTTTCAAAGTGGAATAACGTTTCGTAATGGTCCTGGGGACCCGGCCAATACAGCCGGCGCTGATTTATTGAAGAAAAATTACCTTTAAAGGGAATATCCTTTCAGTCACCTCTCAAAAATATTGCAATGCCGATGAGGATTACCATTCTTTCTTTCCTGGTTTCGCTATGCATTCCTGTTGGCTGTTTTTCACAGCATGAAATGCATCACCATTCGCCATCTGAAATTATTTCCAATGCAGAACCCCAGCCTTTGCTTGCGCAAGCCCTGCGATTGAATGATGCACTTAATTATTTGGGCAGTTCATTATCAAAAGAAGATCAAACCGAATTAAAACAATTACAGGAGAAACCACTTACGCAGGAAACTGTAAAAGCGATTCAATCCATTCTTGATCCTTATTGCATTGCGCTGGTCGACATCAATCCGGAATCCCGCGTGAAAGTTGACCGGGGTGCAGCCGCGCCACATTTGATTCAAAACGGATGGACATCCTTTTTAGTAAAAATTCATAATGAGGCCGGCATAAATGCACGATTACAGGTAGAAAGTCCCAACGGTGAACCTGATTTTCACATATCTACTTTTCAACAGCGCGCAATGCAAAAGAATTTGCTGAACCAGGGACAGGTGGAAAATCGTTTTTTGCAAGTGCTGATGTACAACAACCGGCCTCTTTTGCCAAATCTTTCAGGGCTTGCATTAGAGTATGCGGTGGTGCAGATCTACTCGAAAGATGCAGGCAACCGTGAAGCCCAAATTGGTTTTAATGTAGGCCCGGGAACTGAGGATATTGGCTTCCGGAATACGATAGATATTTTGTTTCACATAGCACGTTCAGTAAAAGTAATATTAAATGTAAAAGATGATGATGGTTCGCCGTCAATGGCTTCCTTTATTTTTACAGATGGCATTCAGCGCACCAGCGATTCATTACAAAATGTGGATTACCGGTTGACAAAATCGCAACTTGAATATCATGAACCATGGGTTTCGACAACAAATTATAAAGTTTCAAAAAGGTTGACAGGAATTTACCCTTTGCCTTCCAGGCGGGTAGCTGCTTATGACGAATACCCCGATTTCTTTTTTGAGCCACAAGTGTATCGTTCAACTGGTGAACACGTTTTATTGCCTCCCGGAAAATACAATGTAACTTTCACACGTGGGCCGGAGTATATTACTCAAACAAAACAGATTCTTGTGCCGGATGCTGATTCCATTACTTTCACCTTTCAGCTGAAGCGTTGGGTCAATATGGAAAAGTTGGGTTGGTATAGCGCAGATCATCACATTCATGCAGCGGGCTGCAGTCATTACGAAAGCCCTGAAGAAGGGGTTGCCCCCAAAGATATGTGGCGGCAAATCGTTGGTGAAGACATTAATGTTGGAAGTATTTTATCCTGGGGACCCGGCTGGTATCATCAAAAACAATTTTTCACAGGAGATATAAACGCGCTTTCGACCCGCAAAAATATCATGCGGTATGATGTGGAAGTTTCGGGATTCCCATCATCACATGCGGGTCATCTTGTGTTGTTGAATTTAAAAGAAGATGATTATCCCAATACAACCAAAATCGAAGATTGGCCGAGCTGGACTTTGCCCGTTTTGAAATGGGCAAAATCCCAGGGCGCGGTTACGGGCTACGCGCATTCAGGCTGGGGATTGCAACCCGTTAATGAACCCGATTATTCCCGGCCTTCACCCAACCGGAATTATAAGTTGTTGAATTATATAATCCCGAAAATGGATGATATCGGGGCGAATGAATATATTGTAACCATAACGCAAAACGTAATCGATCTTTACAGTGCCGGCGATACGCCTGCGCCGTGGGAATTGAACATGTGGTATCATACTTTGAATTGCGGTTTCAGGCCCCGATTGAGCGGTGAAACGGATTTTCCCTGCATATATGACGAGAGAGCCGGTGTGGGTCGTGCTTATTTCAAAACAGACAGCGCGTTGAGTTATACAGGCTACATCAAAGCAATTAAAAACGGCAGATCTTATGTTTCTGATGGCGGTTCACACATCATAGATTTTACAGCGAATGGTTTGAAAGTTGGGACCGGGAACAGTGAGCTGGATATGAATACAGATGAAAATGTAAAGATAACAGCGCAGGTTGCTGCTTATCTTTCTGCACACCAGGATGCAGAAGGCACAGACATTGCTCACCGTAATTTAGACAGGCAACCTTATTGGAGCATCGAACGTGCAAGGATCGGGGCAACAAGAAATGTGAATGTAGAGTTGATTGTAAACGGCGAACCTGTGGATACAACTCAAATTGTGGCAGATGGAAGCTGGCAGAATGTTTTGTTTGAATACAAGATAAAAAAATCATGCTGGGTGGCTTTAAGAATTTTCCCGAGCTCACATACCAATCCAATCTTTATTATAAAAAATGGTAAGGCTATCCATGAATTGAAGAGTGCAGAATGGTGCCGTAAATCGGTTGACCAATGTTGGCTTATGAAAGAAAATAACATCCGGCCTTCCGAACGCGCGGATGCACGGGCCGCCTATGATGCTGCCAGGAAAGTGTATGACGACATGATCCGGGAAGCTTCGCAATAGTCCGATTCAAGTGAACCTTGGTACAAGGACAGGAACCATAGAAAGAGTTTTTCCTGCATGAAATATAAAGGTTTTTAGCGCGTTATTTATTTTGTGAATTCTGCGCCCGGAACGGGGATGCAGGAAATTATTAAACTTTACTAAACCAAAATGAAGTACACCGCGCTTATCCTGCTTTGTCTTTTAACTTTTGCAGCCTGCAAAAAAGATGATTCTCTACAGCCTGAATCTCCTGTAACACAACAAGCTCCTGAAAGGGATTTCAGCCTGGCTTATGTTAATTCACCAAGCCAGCTGGTAGAAATTATAGTAACCGATACCGCTGCCAATTTTTTATTAGACACGCTGCTCTCTGTAAACGACATGCATTCGCTGAAAGTTTATTCGGAACAAACGAAATTCAATATTACCACTATAGAACATATTGACTTGATCAACAGGATAAACGTACAAACCTTTTACCAGGTATCGCCTGACCATTGGAATATCAACCAGCCAAATAATGTTGGTTTTTATGACCTGGATCCGCATACCGGCCAGGTGGATGGCTCCATCTATTACTATAATACTCCTGCAAGTGTGCAGGGGCAAAACTTCCAATTCGGTAATGCATTCGGGGGAGGTTACGATGGTTACAACAAAACTTATTCACAGAATTACAGATCAAAATTACCTTTTCATTCCTGCTTATTGTTTCCCGGGCAAAAATTGTATCGCTTGTATGATGCGGCCAGGGCGGCAGATTCGGTAGATCTTAGCCAAATGGATACTGCGTTAACCTACACTTATCAGAAATCGTCTTCGTTCAGCATCATCTCGGCGGATGTAACCATTTATGAAAAGAAAGACGACCCTACATCACGGGTAAGTTTCTGGCGAAGCGCTTTTCCGGGGCCTTCTGCCGATTATGATATCATATATCCTTCCAATGGTGCACAACAATATCTTGTGAATTTAATTGCTCTTGACGCAAGTGGCAGGCTTAGTTATACAACTCAGTTTAGCGATAAGATCCAGCCGCAGGTGAATTTTCTTGACACTACTTACTACAAGATTAGCCTGCGCGATAGCCTGCATTTTGATATATCGTTTCCTAAAACCCCTCCATCGTACTACACTATATCCCTGCAAGCTGATAATTTAGTATGGAAGATAAATTTGCCCCCAACTAAAAAAACATTCGATGGGGCAGATAAGATAATAGACCTTTCAAAAAGTATTCGCCTGCAGGGAATGGATTTTTCAAAACTGAAATTTAACGGATTCGTTCTGGGGAATGGCGACAACATGAATTATACAGACTATTATAATTTTATTTTTGACACAGCCGCAGTGGGAGGAAACGCGATGCATGAGTGGCGGTGGTTCTCGGCCGGATTTTAGATATACCTGTCGTTTTTGATTGTTCTTCACCCGCTTGTGGTCTTCACCAACAAAGCGAAATGAACCAAACCCTGGCTTTGAATTAGAATTAACTTAGTCGTGATAACATAACCAGTATGAAGCAAATCAAGACAACACTCCTGATAATTTTTTTCTTGCAAACCTCTACCATCATTTTTGGACAACAGAATGAAATTCAGAGACCAACTTTTGATGATAAATACTCTCATTACGTGGAGCAACTGGAAAGTGGACAAACAAATATTGACTATTCTGATTTTAGAAATAGTTTTCTGCAAAGCCGGCAGTTTGCGAAGAAAGGCCTGAACTATGATAAACTTAAGTTGCAGGTTTTTTCTGCGATAAAAAATAATAATTACCAGGAGGTGATAAGGTTAACGAGAGCCATGCTAAGTATAGATTATACGAGTATGTTTGCCCATAAATTCTTACAGCAGACTTACGGGATTCTTGGCGACACATTGAATCAGAAAAAATACCATGACATTGAATTTGGGCTTCTATATTCAATCATAAATAGTGGCGATGGCAAGTCCTGCGAGACAGGGTGGCACGTTACTCAAATTGAAGAAGAATATTTCATATTGAATATGATGGGCGCACAATTTCAAAGCCAAAGTACAAGTGATTCCCCGAAAAATGAGTGCGACAAGATGGTGGTAAAAACTGAAGATGGTGAAGTAAGTACTTATTACTTTGAAGCCAACAAAGTATTTGAAATGGAAAGAAAAATGTTCGGCAAATAAACCCGGCGTTTGTCCTGCTGTACTAAACTTTTGTCCCTAACTGTTCTTCCCTTTACTTCTTTACTTCTTTACTTCTTTACTTCTCAGCAACGTCTCACGATAATGGACGTGGCGTATTGCTTGCTTTATTTACAGTCAGCTTTCGAAGGCACAAGGAGGCCGGACCCCATGCCCAGCGCAAGTTCGTGACTCGCAATGATAAAAGTTAATTGTGGTTCGTGAGAAACGAATCACGGCGTGAGTTAATAAATCAGAAATCGATATAAATGGAAGTACATCATCATTTTGAACTGCATCATATGAAGAAAAAATTTTAAACGAACATCGAAAACTTATTTCATCTTTGTATTAAGCTTTTCAAAAATAGTGCGTTTTCAATTGCATAATATTCAACTGAATTTTTGAAAAGTCATGACTCTTTTTTGGATTTTGTCCATATCCTTTAAAAACAACTGCAACCCTCTTAGCCGATCCAAAAAGATTTTAAAATTAGCCTTCCTTTAAGTATATGAACAAAAAAGAACAACTGGTTTTTAAAAAGAATTTCTTTTTAGAAAAGGAACTGGCTGCAAAAAATCGTGAACTGGAAATCGAAGCGTCGTTGGAACGGGTACGCGAAAAAGCAATGGCCATGCATGCTTCCGCAGAGTTGAAGGAAGTGGTACAGACTTTATTTGAAGAGCTGAAGCATCTTGATGTAAATCTTCAGGCTTGCCTGATCGCTACTTTTGATGCGGTCACCTCCGATCAAAGAAGCTGGATTATTCATAGCAAAACCAATGAACCTTATTCTTTTTTAATACCGTACAACGAACAACCCTTTTACCAGGAAATGCTGAAAGCATGGAAGGAAAAGAACGTCAACTGGTCTTATATTCTGGAAGGTGAAGCAAAAACCAATTGGGAAAACTTTCTCTTTACTGATACTGAATTCAAACTTCTTCCTGGGGAGGTTAAAGAGGAAATGGGTAAACCTGAAAAAGTATTTTTTGCCGCCTCTTACTATCCATACGGCGCGATACAGGCCTCAAGTCCTGAATTATTGTCCAAGGCAAGTATTGATATATTACAGCGCTTTAGTAAGGTATTTGATTCATGTTATACCCGCTTTCTCGATCTCCAAAAAGCAGAAGCACAGGCAAGAGAAGCGCAGATTGAAGCGGCTTTGGAAAAGGTTCGTTCGACGTCTTTAGCGATGAATCATTCTGAAGATTTGATTTTGGTGGTACGTTCCTTATTTGACCGGCTTGTAGAGTTGGGACTTTCCTTCGATGGGGCTGGAATTTACCTTTTTGATAAAGCAAAAAGGAATATTGACCTGTGGGTTGCTTCCAGATTGACGGAACCCGTTAAAGTTAATCTTCCTTATGATGCAGAGATTGAACATAACAGGCTCAATCAGGATTTATGGACTACAATAGAAAAAGGAGAAGACATTCTTAATAAGCGTTACTCCGGGGAAGTAAAGAATGACTATTACCGTTACGTCGGAAAATATAATAAAGCCAAAGTTCCCGAGACGATACAAGAAATGATGCTTGATGCTAAAAGTTGGACGATATCGTTCGCTACCGGCAAAAATTCTATGCTTGGTCTTGATAGCTGGTTTGAGGGATTAACGACAGATGATGATTTTCAAATTTTGAAACGTTTTGCACGGGTTTTTGAACAAGCATACACGCGTTTTCTCGATTTGCAAAAAGCAGAAGCCGCGGCAAGAGAAGCGCAAATACAATTGGCATTGGAACGTGTTCGCGCAAGAACGATGGCAATGCATAACAGCGCTGAGCTATCCGAAGCAGCCACTGTTCTGTTCGAGCAATTAAGCCAGCTTGGAGCAATGTTATGGATATGTGGTTTTTGCATTTGCAATAAAGATAGTGAGATAGTAGAAAAATGGGTAAGTCCCCCCGATGCCAAACCGATGGATCCTGTGTATATTCCATATACGATAGAACCATTTGAGAAGCATGCATACGAAACCTGGAAAAATGGAGGTGAAGAATATAATGATACGAAGGAAGGAATTGAATTGCAAAAAGAGAGTGAAATGCTAATGTTGCATCCTTCAATGCAAAAAGCGCGCAGCTATCTGATTGAAAAAGGTATATCGCAACCAACAAGAATTGATCGTTATGCTGCTACTTACAAATATGGATATCTGATGATCGTTACAACGCAACCGTTTGAAGAAACAATGATCTTCACTCGCTTCGCGAAAGTATTTGAACAAACTTATACGCGCTTTCTCGATCTTCAAAAAGCAGAAGCGCAGGCAAGGGAAGCGCAGATAGAAGCGGCGCTGGAAAGTGTAAGAGCAAGTTCTATGGCTATGCATTATTCCAACGAATTGGAAAATGTAGTTAAAACTTTAGCCACAAAATTTACAGAGCTCGGACTTTCACTGGACGGGGCACTTATTTTCTTTTTTGATAAAAAAACAAGAGATATCAGCCTGTGGATTGCTACTAATCAATTACCTGACCCGATCAAAGTTGAGATTCCGAATTCTAAGACCATTCAATCGAATTTAATTGTTCAGGATTTGTGGGCGGCATTTAAAACGGGAAAGGGCTTCATGAACAGGTCCTATTCCGGCAAGGTAAAAAATAACTATTTCCGTTTTGTCGTCAAAAACAATCTGTCAAAGATTCCTAAACCAATAAGAAAATTCGAACAGGAAGCGAAAAGCTGGACATTCAGTGCAGTTGCAGGAAAAAATTCACTTTTGGGTATTGACAGTTGGCATGAAAAGTTTATCACCGAACAAGACTATCAGGTTTTAATAAGATTTTCAAACGCTTTTGAACAGGCATACACCCGCTTCCTCGATCTGCAAAAAGCAGAAGCGCAGGTAAGGGAAGCGCAGATAGAAGCGGCGTTGGAAAAAATACGAAGCCGATCACTCGCGATGCAAAAGTCAGATGAACTTAAAGAGGTTGTTGCTGTTCTGTTTGTAAAATTGAAAGAATTAGGGTTGGTGTTTGATGGCGGGGCGGCCATTCATTTGTTCGATGAAAATTCAAAAAATGCAGTTATATGGGTAGCCTCACCTGAGGTACAAACACCTATTTGCAACAGTTTGCCGTATGATGAAGGCGCATTCACAAATAATCCGATTATTCTTGATGTATGGAAAGCAAAAGACACAAATATTGACATCTTGAACAGAAGGTATTCTTTTGAAGAAAAAAACAAGTATTTTGAATATGTCTTTAAATACAACGACGAAACAATCTTACCTCAACGGATTCGGCAGTTCATCCGAAATGCACCTAGTTACACTGCAACGTTTATATCAGAAAAAAACTCGTTGCTCGGCGCCAGTAGCTGGACAGAACAATTATTTTCTGAAGAGAATATTGCTGTGTTGAGACGCATCGCCCGAGTATTTGAGCAGGCATACATTCGTTTTCTCGACCTCCAAAAAGCAGAAGCACAGGCAAGAGAAGCGCAAATAGAAGCAGCTTTGGAAAGAGTTCGTAGCCGCACTCTTGCAATGCAAAAATCCGATGAACTGGTTGAGACTGCTGCTGTTCTTTTTAAACAACTCATTCATCTTGGTATTGAACCAAACCGTTTGTACATCTGTATCATAAAAGACAAAAAAGGCGAAGCGGAATTTTGGATAACGGATGAGGACGGCAGTAAAGTAAGTCTTGCTTACCACGCGAAACTGGCTGAAAATCCTTCGTTCAAAAAAATGTTCAACGGGTGGAAGGAGAAGAAGCGTTCCGTCATTATAGATATGCAGGGGAAAGAACTGGAAAACTATTTTCATCACCTCACGACATTAAATGTTCCGTTTAAAAGCGGACTTGCACAAAAACGCAGAATTCAATATCTCGCTTATTTCAACAAAGGTTTTATTGGCATGGCTTCGTCAGACCCGCAACCTGCAGAAACATTGCAATTGCTTGAAAGATTTGCGTACGTTTTCAATCTTACTTACACGCGGTTTAACGATCTGCAAATTGCGGAAGCACATGCACTGCAAGCCGAGCATGATTTGATTGAAATAAAAAATGCAAGAAGAAAAGCAGAACAAGCATTGACCGAATTGCAAGCTGCGCAAAAGCAATTGATTCAATCAGAGAAAATGGCTTCGCTTGGCGAACTAACTGCCGGCATTGCCCATGAGATTCAAAACCCATTGAATTTCGTTAATAATTTTTCTGATGTAAATAAAGAAATGTTGGAAGAACTGAAGGCAGAACGCTCGAAGCCAAATGCAGAAAGAGATGAAAGTTTACAGGATGATTTAATTAATGATGTAATTGCGAATGAAGAAAAAATAAATCATCACGGCAAGCGCGCTGATGCCATTGTAAAAGGAATGCTGCAACATTCGCGTAAAAGCTCCGGCCAAAAAGAACCGACAGACATCAATGCTTTATGTGATGAATATTTAAGATTGAGTTATCATGGGTTAAGAGCAAAGGATAAAACTTTTAATGCAACAACAAATACAAATTTCGATCGCTCTATTGGTAAAATAGATATTGTCGCCCAAGACATTGGAAGGGTGATTCTTAATTTAATCAATAATGCTTTTTACGCCTGTGCTGAGCGAAGCCGAAGTTCAGTGAACGAACAAAAAAGCAAGAATCTTATTCCCTACGAACCGGCAGTTTCATTATCTACAAAAAAATCAGATAATCATGTAACCATTACCGTTAGTGATAATGGTAATGGCATTCCGCAAAACATTGTTGATAAAATTTTTCAGCCCTTCTTCACCACAAAGCCGACCGGTGAAGGAACCGGATTGGGGTTGAGCCTGGCGTATGATATTGTAAAGGCGCATGGAGGAGAAATAAAAGTGGAAAGCAAGGAAGGGAAAGGGAGTGAGTTTATTGTACAGTTATCCCCAAATAATAATGTTTGATTTGATTGAAAATATTATGATATTATGATAAGAAAACTATCACTTACGATATTGATCTTTCAATTCGCTTCTCTCGCCGAGACTCAAACGTTTTTTCCCAGACCGGACAGTTTAATACCTGTACTAAATAAAACAAGAAATGATACAGCTAAAGTTCTTTTGATGGCTGATTTGGGTTTTTCTTACGCCTTTTCTCAAGTTGATACAGCTACCCGCTATACTCAAAGAGCCATAAGCCTCGCGCGGCAATTAAACTACAGAAAGGGCGAAGCCGCAGGCATGGCTGCTTACGGATGGGTATTTTGGGCATCAGCAAATTATGATAAAGCAATTGAGATGGCGCTTAAATCTTTAAACCTGTACAAAACCCTCGAAGACATTAAAATGATCGCATCCATATACAACGAGCTTATAGTTTTTTACAGGGATGCGGGAGATTACCGTACGGCTTTAAACTATGGATTCTTATCAAAAAATTTATTGGATTCCCTGGACTTCTATGCATCGTCCGTGCAAATCGGTTCCGTCTATCTGTTGTTAAATCAAGTTGATTCTGCATCTTTTTATTTTCAAAAATTATATGAGCTTGAGAAAAAAGAGGGTAGGAATGCACTCGGAGGTTATCCACTCACTTTGCTTGGTAATGTCGAAGCTAAAAAGAAAAATTATGCAGAGGCATTAAATTATTACAGGTTAGGTATTAACAACGGCAACTATTTGGATATAGTTTTTCTCTACAACGCCATCGCAGATTTATACCACGAAACGGGAAATATTGATTCCTCAATTTGCTATGCAAAAGAAGTATTAATCAAATCGCGGTTCACTTCTTTTCAAAGAGGTGTATTTAATGCCTTCACTATTCTGGCTGAAGACTATAAGTTGAAAAATAAAAAAGATAGTGTTATAAAATATTTAGAATTAAGTATTGCATTAAATGACAGTTTATTTAACAAGGAAAAAACAAGAACAATACAAAACTTAACTTTCAATGAGCAGCTTCAACAGCAGGAGATTGAGGCAGCTAAAATCCGGTATCAAAACCAGGTTAAGCTGTATACTATGCTTGTCTCATTAATCATTTTTCTATTGATAGCATTTATACTTTGGCGTAATAACCGGCGGAAACAAAAATTAAACATGCTGCTTAAAGGACAAAAAGAGAAAATTGAAAATACTCTAACTGAACTTAGAGCCACCCAATCCCAACTCATTCAATCCGAGAAAATGGCCTCGCTTGGAGAACTCACTGCCGGCATTGCGCATGAAATTCAAAATCCGTTAAACTTCGTCAATAATTTTTCAGAAGTAAATAGAGAAATGCTGGAAGAGCTAAAAGCCGAACGTTTAAAGCCAAATGCAGAAAGAGATGAAAGTTTGCAGCATGAATTGATAAATAATGTAATCGAAAATTTAAAAAAAATCAATCATCACGGTAAGCGCGCCGATGCCATTGTAAAAGGAATGTTGCAACATTCAAGACAAAGTTCAGGTCAAAAAGAACCCACTGATATCAACGCTTTGGCAGATGAATACTTGCGTCTCTCCTATCACGGTCTGCGGGCAAAAGACAAATCGTTCAATGTAGATATCAAAACTGATTTTGATGAATCGATCGGAAAAATAAATATTATTCCACAAGATATTGGAAGAGTATTATTGAATCTTTTTAATAATGCATTTTACGCAGTAAGCAAGAGTCAAGAGGAACAAGGCAAAGAGTTTGAACCAACTGTTTCGGTGAGTACAAAGAAATCAGGGAACACTGTACTTATAACCGTTAGTGATAATGGAAATGGAATTCCGCAAAAAATAATTGATAAAATCTTTCAGCCATTTTTCACCACCAAACCTACAGGGCAAGGAACAGGACTGGGCTTGAGCTTAAGCTATGATATTATTAAAGCGCATGGCGGGGAGATAAAAGTAGAAAGTAAAGAAGGAGAAGGAAGCGAATTTATTATTCAAATACCAGTCAACAATCCATCATGAAAAAAATATTACTGCTGCTAATGCTCTTTTCCTCTGCAAAATGTTTTGCACAAAACAACACATCCCGCCATCATTTTAATCTTTTATCGATTAAAGATGGAATGCCTGAAGGAACGGTTACGGATATGCTGCAGGATAAACAAGGATATATATGGATAGGCACGCAAAAAGGGTTGGTGCGCTACGACGGCTATAAACCTAAAGTATATGATTTTGGAATAAAGAACCCTTATCATATGCATGTTTCAAGAATTTTTGAAGACAGTAAGGGACGGCTTTGGGCAGCGGTGTTTAACGGTTTATATATGTATGACCGGGCACATGACACTTTTGTAAACTTCCAGCAATGGAAAGTCGGATATAATTTTGGTGAAACAGAAGATGCAGCAGGTGACCTCTGGCTATCGGTACAAGATAGTTTAATGCGCTTTAATCCTGTCACAAAAAAAACAGAAATATTCAGTATCAAGGGAAAAGGAAAATACCGGTTGAATGCTCGAAATTTTTTTCAACTATATAAAGACAAAAGGCAAAGAATATGGGTATGTTCTGACAACGGACTGTATGAATACAATGGAAAGGAAGACACTTTTATCGGACATTTAGCACATTCAGATTCGTCTGAACAGGTTACTACCTGGTTAATACAGGAAGATGCCAGGCAGGCTGGTATTTTTTATTTTGATATTTATAATACTTATCCTTCTGGTTTGCACGAAGGCTTTGGAACCTACAATTCCAATACCGATTCTCTAACGGTTTTGCATCATAACCCAAAAGATGCGGGAAGCATCGCGAGTGATACAATATCGACACTTTATAGTGACTCAAAGGGAAGATTATGGATACCAACTTTTTCCGGGCTTTCTCTTTTCAATCCTTTCAAAAAAACTTTCACGAATTATTTTCCTGATCCTGTGAATTCCTTTGGAAACTCTGCTTATCTTATTTCTCTAAAAGAAGACAAAGCGGGCAACCTTTGGTTAAACTCATATGATGGTCTGTATTCCTTCAATATAAATACCGGGCAATTTGAACGGGATACAACTGAAAGCAATTTCGCTAATGGCTTAGCTGATAATATGACCCACAATTTATTTATTGATAATTCCGGTATCGTATGGTTTGGTGCAGGCCAGCTTGGTTTGCAATGGATAGATACAAGACGGTCAAGATGGATACAATATGGCAACGAAGCATCTGCTGATATTTCTTTTAAAGCAGGTAAGGTCAGCTATATTACCAAAGCGGCGGATGGAAGTATCTGGATCGCTGCGAAGAATGGCTTATACCGCAAGACGCCAGCGGATAGTTTTACATTAGTAAAACACTTGCCAGGTAAAGGTAAAAGTATTTCCGTGGAAAACACGAAAATTTCCTCGAATGAATGGATTGCTATTGCCTCCAACGGGTTGATTGGCGCCTGGAATAATGATAAAGGCAAAACTGTATTTTACTGCTATGACCCTGCTACCGGCAAAACAATTGATTTCCCTTATAATTTAAAAGATACCGCTTCTGATGCTCTGAATAATGTCTCAAGTATTTGCAAAGACCATTTGGGCGATCTTTGGATAGGAACCGTTCAAAAAGGCATCTGGAGATATAACAGATCAACCAGAACTTTCACTAAATTTCCTTTTATTCAAAATAAAGCCGGCATTGCCAATCCGAACGGTGCGCTTGATGATGCACTTGTTACATGCATTTTTGAAGACAAGGAAGGCACGATTTGGGTAGGTACGAATAATGGTGGTTTAAACAGGTTCAACCGCGATAAAGGTATTTTTACTTCTTATGTTGGCAGGGCCACAGGATTTGATTGTGTTACCAACATTAATGAAGACAGCAAAGGACGGCTTTGGGCAAGTACCTTTTTCGGGGGCTTGTTTGAATTAAATAAAAACAGGGATAGTGTTAAAAGATTTAGTGAAGAAAACGGGTTACTGTATGATGGAATATGGGCTGCAAAAGAAGATGACAATGGGAATATCTGGGCTGCTACACCAAGAGGTATTTCAATTATTAATCCCGCAACAGGAAAAATAAAAAATATAACAGACCTTAATAACTTAACGATAAGCCGCGGCGATGGTATGATAAAAACCAGGGATGGCAATTTTTACATTCCCACCAATAAAGGGTTTATTGCTTTAAATCCCGATGATTTTGCAGCTGACAAAAAGCCGCCGGTTGCGCATATTGAGTTAGTGCATCTGACCACATTTATAAACGACAAGCCTAAAGATTCTACTATTGTAGTTGACGGCGTTAGGCGTTACAAATTCGATTATAACGAAAACAGGATTACTTTTAATTATGTGGGTTTGTATTATAAAGACCCGCTTGCTACACAATATGCCTACAAATTAGATGGATACGATAAAGGATGGGTGCAAGCGGGCACGCAACGAACTGTTACTTACATTAATCTTTCACCTGGCAAATATACGTTTCATGTAAAAGCAGGTAACGCGGATGGCGGATGGAGTGACGGTAAAGAAACTCTTTCATTCGCGATTACGCCGCCGTGGTGGCAAACATGGTGGGCCTATTTGTTATATGCAATTTTAGCCGTAATGGCTGTATGGTCTTTTGTAGCTTACCGTTCAAGAGTATTAAAACAGCACAATAAAATATTGGAATACAAAGTGCAATTACGCACTGCAGAAGTGCTGGAACAAAAAGAAGAAATAACCGCACAAAGAGATAATCTTGAAAAAACACTGGATGAGCTGCAGATAACGCAAAAGCAACTCGTCCAGCAGGAAAAAATGGCTTCACTCGGAGAGCTAACCGCAGGCATCGCCCATGAAATACAAAATCCTTTAAATTTCGTCAATAATTTTTCGGATGTAAATAAAGAATTGATTGCCGAGATGAAGGACGAAATTAATAATAGCAATTATGAAGAAGTAAAACTGATCGCAAAGAATATTGGAGACAACGAAGAAAAAATAAACCATCATGGCAAGCGCGCCGATGCTATCGTAAAAGGAATGCTGCAACATTCCAGGCAAAGTTCCGGACAAAAAGAACTGACTGATATTAATGCCTTGGCGGATGAATATTTGCGGCTCTCCTACCATGGCCTTCGTGCTAAAGACAAGAATTTTAATGCAACGATTGAAACGGATTTTGATAATTCCCTTGGAAAAATAAATGTCATTCCCCAGGACATTGGAAGGGTTTTATTGAATCTTTTTAATAATGCTTTTTATGCGGTAAACGAACAAAAAATTCAAAATCCTATTTCGTATAATCCAACCGTTTTTGTTCGTACGCAGAAGTGTGATGACAAAGTTCAAATCACTGTAAGAGATAATGGAAATGGAATTCCGCAAAAAATAATTGATAAAATCTTTCAGCCATTTTTCACCACCAAACCTACAGGACAAGGAACAGGACTGGGTTTGAGCTTAAGCTATGATATTATTAAAGCGCATGGCGGGGAGATAAAAGTAGAAAGTAAAGAAGGAGAAGGGAGCGAGTTTGCCATCCTATTATCGCATCGGTAAATTATTAAAACAATTGAAATGAAAAATTTCTTTACACTTGTTTTGTGGTTAGTAAGTCCTGTTTTTTGCCCTGCACAAACCAGCCTGCCAAGTGAATTGCACTTTTACCATCTTGCTGTAAAAGACGGCCTTCCGGAAGGATTCGTTCAATCAATGATCCAGGATCAACAAGGGTATATCTGGATGACTACGCAACGTGGCCTCGTGCGTTACGACGGTTATCAACCGAAAGTATATACTTTGGGTATTACAAACCCATACCGAATGGGTTTATATACTGTTTACCAGGATCGCAAAGGAAGAATCTGGGCAGGAACCTTCTTCGAAGGCCTATACCTTTACGACCGGGGTAAAGATTGCTTTATTCATTATCCAATGAATTCAACCGTTTCCGGTTCAAAATCGTCCTTTGCATTTTTGGGAATAAAAGACGATAACAGTGGACGTCTCTGGCTGAATATAAGCAATTTGGCTAACCAAAAATCCCGCTTCATTTTATTTGATCCGGCGACAGGAAAATTCACCGGCTATGGAAAGCGGGAAACCGGAAAAAATTATGTTAATGCCGATAAGTTAAATAATGAGTATCAAGACAGCAAAGGGCATATTTGGATCAGTAGTAGCAATGGCATATATGAATTTAATAATAAAAATGAAAGCTTTACGGGACACCTGGCTACTGCTGATTCTGACCACCAAAAGGAATTTTCAGATATTACCGAAGATGCTTTACAACCCGGGGTGCTTTGGTTTACAAATGCACGATCCGTTGCATTTAATGGACAAATAGAAGTATCAAATAATAAAGGGCTTTGGCGATTCAATATGGCCAATGATTCTGCTAAAGCATTTTATCACAATCCTCAAGACGCCGGCAGCATTGCCAGTGACACCATTTTCAAAGTGTTGAATGATTCTAAAGGACGATTGTGGATAGGTACTAAGAGCGGGGTATCTTTATTTGACCGGGACAAAAATAATTTCATTAATTATTATCCCTCCGAAAACAAAAGTGAAAGTAATAATTCGGTATTTGATATCCTTGAAGATAAATCAGGAAATTTCTGGTGCCAGGCTGGAAAAGGGATTCTTTACTTTAATACAAAAACCCGAAAATTTACGCGCATCACTGCCGATCCTAAAGAAACAGATGGATTACTGTCAAATATAGATAATCACACACTCATGTTGGACAAAAGTGGAACGCTTTGGTTTGGTATTAGCGATAATGGTGTGCAGTGGATCAACCTGCAGAAATCCGGGGTTATTCAATATGATGATAACCCCGGAGCTCTGCATAATTTTCCTGGTGGTGAAGTGATGGGATTTGCAAAATCCGTTGATGGTACTATTTGGATAGGCGCCCAACATGGCTTGTACCGCTGGCAACCACAAAGCGATTCCTTTACTCAAATAAAATTCTGGACAGGTAAACCAGTAAACGAATTCGCAAGTTCGCCCATGGTAGACCATAACGGGAAGGTTTGGTTTTATGGTTCCAATAATAGCGACGACGGGCTTGACTGCTATAATCCCAGGACCAGGATAACCCAATACTACCGCTATAAAAAAAATGATCCCACTTCTTTGAGCAGCAATGTTGTATTTCGCATTTATGAAGACCACCTGGGAAATATATGGGTTGGCACGCTGGGTGCTGGGATTTGCCGGATGGATCAAAAAACACAAAAATTCGTCCGTTATCCCTATATTCAGAATGACGGTTATATTATCCCAAATCACGGAGCTTTAGATGATGACGAGGTGAACTCCATTTTTGAAGATAAAAGCGGAACGCTTTGGGTTGGAACTAACAAAGGTGGCCTTAACCTGTTTAACAGGGAAGCCGGCACTTTTATTTCTTATCTCAATGTATTGCCCGGTTTAGAAGGCGTGCTTAGTATTTACCAGGACAACGGAAACAGGTTATGGGTGGGCACTTATTTCGGGGGCTTTTTCCAGTTTAACGTAAAAACAGGAAGGCCCGAAAGATTTACCGAAAAAAATGGTTTATTATATGACGGAGCTAATACCATACTGGAAGATGGTAGCCATAATTTGTGGTTAACTTCATCCAGGGGTATTTCTATTTTTAATCCGCAAACCCGGCTGGTAAGAACACTGACAACTGCCAACGCTCTCCCTGTCAGTAACCTCCGATCTGCAATTAAGATTAGCAACAGGGAGTTTCTTTTTAATTCTGATAACGGGTTTTTCGTTGCTGACCCGGAAGACTTTGCGCCGGATCGAAATCCTCCTGTTGTTCATATTGAGTCAGTTGGCTTTATTGTGCCTGGCAGCAAACCCACAAAGGATTCCACCATTTTTGCTTTTGACAAAAAAGATATCAGGTTATCGTATAATGAAAACCGGCTCACTTTTAATTATGTAGGATTGTATTACCAACAGGCAAGTTTGGTGAAGTACTCCTATAAACTGGAAGGCTATGACAAAGATTGGATAAATGCCGGATGGCAGCGAACTGTTACTTACACCAACCTTTCTCCCGGCACCTATACTTTTACCGTGAAAGCAGCCAATAGTGGTGGCGTTTGGACTACCAAAAATCCATCAATAGTGATTACCATTTTATCTCCCTGGTGGAAAACATGGTGGGCTTATTCATTATATGCATTACTGATTTTTACATTAATCTGGTCATATATTCATTATCGTTCCAAAGCATTACGGAGAGAAAACATTCTGCTGGAAGAAAAAATAAATCATCGTACCAAGCAGTTGCAGCAATCACTTACTGATTTAAAATCAGCGCAATCACAATTAATCCAATCAGAAAAAATGGCAAGCCTTGGAGAACTGACAGCCGGTATTGCACATGAGATTCAAAATCCATTAAATTTTGTGAATAATTTTTCTGATGTAAATAAAGAATTGATTGAAGAGCTGAACGCTGAACGCATAAAGCCAAAGGCAGAAAGAGATGAACAATTGGAAAATGAAATATTAAATGACCTTAAAGAAAACGAAGAAAAAATAAATCATCACGGAAAGCGCGCCGATGCGATTGTAAAAGGAATGCTGCAACATTCCAAGCAAAGTTCCGGGCAAAAAGAAGCAACAGATATCAATAAACTTGCGGATGAATATTTGAGGTTAAGTTATCACGGTTTAAGAGCCAAAGACAAAAGCTTTAATGCAGATTTTAAAACTGATTTTGATGAATCCATTGGGAAAATAAATATCATTCCTCAAGACATTGGAAGAGTATTGCTCAATCTTTTCAATAATGCTTTTTATGCTGTAAGCAAAAGACAAGAGGCACAAGGCAAAGAGTATGAACCAAGTGTTTCAGTGAGAACAAAGAAATCAGGGAATATTGTGCTTATAACCGTTAGTGATAATGGCAATGGAATTTCACAGAAAAATTTAAACAAAATCTTTCAGCCATTTTTTACAACCAAACCCACGGGAGAGGGCACCGGCCTGGGTTTAAGCCTGGCGTATGATATTATTAAAGCGCATGGAGGGGAAATAAAAGTGGAGAGTAAAGAGAATGGAGGAAGTGCATTCAAAATCACTTTACCTTTATAGAGGTAAAAAGAGCTACGTTAAAAAGAACATTCAGCCAAATGAAAAAGCTGACGCTTCAAATTGCCATTTTTTTTTTGCATTGGTATTACCGATGCTCAAACACCTATAATAGATAGCTTCAACAACCTTATCGCTCATGCCAGTTCAGATACATCCCGCATAAATCTTATCAATAAAAAAATTAGTGCGTTTAACGAAGTAAATCTTGATTCAGCTATTCGCTTAGGTAACTTAAATGTTCAAAATGCCGAAAAACTGTATTATCAGAGAGGTGTGGCGGACGCCAAAACGAATGTAGCAACAAGCCTTTTATTTAAAGGGCAATATGATGTGGCTGCTCAAAATCTTAAAGTTGCCGAAGCAATCTATAAAGCGTTAAATGATTCAGCTGGTTTAAGTACCGTGTATTCCACTTTAGGCATGTATTACGGAATGCAGAGTATGTATGATACCTCTATTACATACTTTGAAAAAGTTATTGTTTTTTTAGGGCACAAGCACAATGTTCAGGCTTTAAGCAGAGCATATGAAAATATTGCAATTTCGTACCAGATGACGTCTAACTACCCAAATTCGCTGGAGTATTTTCAGAAGGCACTTCAAATTGCTGAACAGTCGAATGATGAAAAGTCACAAGCATATATTTACGCTAATTTAGGAAATACTTACAGTGACATTCAGGATACATTGCGTGCTGAGGAAAGTCTTTTAAAAGCAATTGAATTGGCAAAGCGGACCAACATCAAAAACGTTGAATTGTATACATGCTCAAACCTTGCAAGTCTCTATAATGGTATGCAAAAGTATTCGAGTGCATATAATTATGCAATAAAAGCAAGTGAACTTGCCAAAGAAGTAGGAGACATTGGCATGGAAGCTTCAGCATTATCGAGAGCCGGTGTACAATTGGCAAATGTGAATAAATTTTCTGAAGCTGAAGCGCTGGCAAAAAAAGGAATTCTGCTGGCCGATTCATCTAAACAGCCACTAAATATTTATCAAACCTATAGTGATTTTGGTTTTATACAAAAAAAAGAAAATAAGTTTAAAGAAGCAATCCCTTATTACCAAAAAGCGTTTAGCACAATGCGGAAATCTGACTTGTATGATTTGAGCGTAGCTGATGGTTACTCTAATCTTTCTTATTGTTATGAAAAAACAGGTAACTATACAAAAGCGCTCGAATCGTACAAAATGTTTTCTAAAATAACTGATTCTGTAAGAAGCAAAGACAATATAAGAAAGGCAACTATGCTTGCATTGAATTATGATTTTGATAAAAAACAGCAACTGGCAAAGGCAGTTCAGGAAAAAAAAGATGCTGAAGCAAAAAGAATAAAAAATCAACAGTATTTTATAATTGCTTTTCTCGGAATTATTGTACTTGCTGCTGTAATTATTACATTAATTCTGCTAAGAAATAATAAGCATAAACAAAGAGCATATTCTTTACTCGACAAGCAAAAAAAACAAACCGATATTCAAAAAGTAAAAACTGAACAAGCCCTTGAAAACCTAAAGACTTCACAGGCACAACTGATCCAATCAGAAAAAATGGCTTCCCTCGGAGAGCTCACCGCAGGTATTGCGCATGAGATTCAAAACCCATTGAACTTTGTAAATAATTTTTCTGATGTAAATATAGAATTGCTTGAAGAATTGAAAGAAGAAATTGAAAATGGAAATCTGGACGAAGTGAAATCTATTACAAACGATGTCATCGAAAATGAGCAAAAAATAAATCATCACGGAAAGCGCGCAGATGCGATTGTAAAAGGAATGCTGCAACATTCAAGAAAAAGTTCAGGACAAAAAGAGCCAACCGACATCAATGCTTTGGCCGATGAATATTTGCGACTCTCCTACCATGGCCTTCGTGCTAAAGACAAGAATTTTAATGCAACGATTGAAACGGATTTTGATAATTCCCTTGGAAAAATAAATGTCATTCCGCAGGACATTGGAAGGGTTTTATTGAATCTTTTTAATAATGCTTTTTATGCAGTAAACGAACAAAAAATTCAAAATCCTATTTCGTATAATCCAACTGTTTTTGTTCGTACGCAGAAGTGTGATGACAAAGTTCAAATCACTGTAAGAGATAATGGAAATGGAATTCAGCAAAAAATAATTGATAAAATCTTTCAGCCATTTTTCACCACCAAACCTACAGGAGAAGGAACAGGACTGGGTTTGAGCCTGAGTTATGATATTATAAAAGCGCATGGAGGGGAAATAAAAGTGGAAAGTAAAGAGGGTGAAGGAAGTGAGTTTGTAATCCAAATAGTTGCATGATGATCCAGCGGATGTTAGAAAAATAAATCCAGGTAATGCCAGTAAGCGAACAAATTCTCCGATCTTATATCTGCCTTCAGAAAACTTACAGAGGATAGAAGACATCTACTATCTGTAGTTTGCCACTACGGATAATTACTTATTTCAAAATACAAATCTGCATTATTTGTTCATCTACTCTGCCAGATTCCAGGTACAACTCCGTTCGGGGTTAGTTCTTGCAATGCTTTAATTTCTTAACCGGTGTTTCTATTCAATTTCTTTTATTTTGATAATGGAGTGAAAGATACGAATTACGAAAAAGGAAGAAATGGCAGCAGCAGCAAATAATATTTTTACCCCCACCAAAAAGCGGTGGCAATAATTATATAGATTGCAATCAACGCGGCGCCTTCCAGCCAGTTAGATTCTCCATCAAAAGAAATAAACGCTGCAAGAATGATGGCCAGAA
This sequence comes from Ginsengibacter sp., assembly GCA_051954975.1. Lineage (GTDB taxonomy): Bacteria > Bacteroidota > Bacteroidia > Chitinophagales > Chitinophagaceae > Ginsengibacter. The sequence continues at coordinate 346,592 of JBQCHE010000019.1, forward strand.
AAATACTTGCCATCAACATCGGGCTGAAAACTAAGGTGAGCGAAGAGAATCCAAACACCTGGCTGATGATCACAAGCAAAGGCGCCAGAACCAAAGCAATTTGTAAGGGACTGTTTATAATCACTGAAAAAGCATATTCTGACTGGCCTTTCGATGCAAGTTGAATTCCTACCACATTTTCAATGGCATTGCCCGCAATAGCAACGATCACCAAACCTGCAAAGGCATCAGAAATATTCAGCGCTTTCATGGAAGGCTCCAGCGCCGTAACAAACCAGTCTGAAACGAAGGCCGCTAAAATGCTCGCAACAGCCAGCAAGCCAACGGCAAGCCACAGCGGCCACCTTGGCTCGGAAGTAATATCTTTTTTTTCTGAATTGATTCCAATTCTCCCACGTTTCAGGGATGCCGGGAGGTACAGTAAAAACAATATCAACAAAACGATGGACACAATCAGTGAGAAAGTCTCTTCATGTGGCTCTGCGGGGCTATGAATCCAATGAGCAAGAGAAGGAATGGTAAGTCCCATCACTGATAAAAGCATCAGGATGATAACAGTTCGTGCCCTGTCGGATCCTAACTTTTGAACGCCATGCTTTAATCCGCCTACAAAAAATGCAAGCCCCAGCACAAGCAAAAGATTGGATAATATAGAGCCGACAAGTGCGGCTTTCACTACGTTTACCAGCCCGGCCTTCAAAGCGAAAATAGCAATAAATAATTCCGGAAGATTACCGAGAGCCGATTGCAAAACACCTGTTGCACCCGGCCCGAATCTATCGCCCAATTGTTCTACACTTCTGCCTACGAGTGAAGCCAGCAAGGCAACAGCCACTGCGGAAGTAATAAAAGCAAGGATAGAATTTAATGCTGCATAATAAGCAATTCCTGCTGCAATAACGGCAATAGTGCCAGCGATCAGAATGGTGTAATCAGATTGGATGAACCATTTTTTCTCCGCTGTATTTGTCGCCATATTAAATTGGTTGAACGGACAAATTACAAAAAAATAAATGAAGGTTACCTATGTTGGGCGGGTTAAGTTTTGTGTTATCGTAAGCGGGTGCTTGCACAAAAGAGGAGATAATTTTAATACTTTAGCATCATAAAATCATTTGAAATGAAAACTATCAGAGTTTGTTTAGCTTTTAGTGCCCTTCTATTCTTTCATGTGAGCGAGGCACAGCAATGGGTTTCATTATTTGATGGTAAAACCTTAAGTGATTGGAAGGTTGGCGATAATGCATCCACATTTAGCGTGGATAGTGGAATGATTAAAGTAAATGGCAACACAGCACACTTGTTTTATGAAGGCCCGGTAAATAAACACCGCTTTAAAAATTTTGAATTCAAAGCAGACGTAATGACCAGGCCACACTCCAACTCAGGCATCTATTTTCATACGACTTTTCAGCAAGGCGGCTGGCCCGAGGTTGGTTATGAAGTGCAGGTAAATAATTCCCATACTGACTGGCGGCGTACCGGTAGCTTATACGGCATTGATGATGTGAAAGAAGTGGTGGCGCCGGATAATGTTTGGTTTACAGAATACATTAAGGTTACCGGTAACCATGTGATTGTTAAAATCAATGATAAAACTGTTGTTGATTATACGCAGCCAACGAATGTGCCGCCTCCGGACAAAAAAGGGCCAATTGATTCAACAGGCACTTTTGCACTGCAGGGCCACGATCCCGGGAGCACTGTTTATTTTAAAAATATTATGGTGAGGGTGTTAGCTGATTAATAATATATCCCCCTTGATGGCGCGAGGTTTCCTTAGGATTAGCGCAAGCGTCCGCCCGTTCAGGCCGCCAAAGGCAAGCGTTGCGACCTGAGATACGGAAATAAAAAAAGCTTTAAAGACATTCTTATCTGCACCGAATTTAACAATCAAATTATCAACGTTTTTTCGCAATCTCCCTAGTGTTTATTGGCATACAATCTGATGCAAAATAAATTGTATGGCTACACTTTCTACCGATAGAACAAAGTCTGAGACCGAAAAGTACCAGGGAACAGATCAACTTATTATCGGGATTGTTTTAGCCGTCATCACCTTCTGGCTTTTTGCACAAACGACCTTGAATATCGCGCCTGTAATGGGTTCAGATTTAAAAATCAGCCATAGCCTGAACAATATTGCTGTTACGATTACTGCTTTATTTTCCGGTCTTTTTATCGTAGTGGCCGGAGGGTTAGCCGATAGAGTGGGTCGGGTGAAAATTACTTATACTGGTTTGTTATTCAGTATCATTGGCTCATTGCTCATTGCCGTATCCCCACGTGGTACAGCTTTGTTTCTAATGGCTGGCCGGATTTTACAGGGACTTTCCGCGGCTTGTATTATGCCGGCTACGCTGGCTTTGATGCAAGCTTACTACGAGGGCAAAGCCCGGCAGCGTGCGATTAGTTTTTGGTCCATTGGGTCCTGGGGTGGGTCTGGTTTCAGCGCCTTGTTCGGAGGATTGATTGCTTCGTCCATTGGATGGCGCTGGATTTTTATTTTATGTATTCTTGTGTCTGTTGTTAGCTATTTATTAATCCGGGGAACACCTGAAAGCAAATCCACTGCTACCTCAGGCAAATCATTTGACTGGGCCGGGCTTATCTCTTTTATTATCGCCTTGCTATCATTAAACATTGTAATCGGCCAGGGGTCTGCGCTGGGTTGGTTAAGTCCTGCTATATTAATGGGCTGGGCCATTTTTATCATATCCGCTATTGCTTTCTTCCGGATAGAAACCAGGCGCAAAAACAGTTTCGTTGATTTGTCGCTTTTTAAAAATAAAAGTTTTTCAGGAGCCACTTTGTCCAACTTTTTGCTTAATGGTGCTGCAGGAACTTTGCTTGTTTCGCTGGCACTTGTACAGCAAGAGGCCGGTTTATCTTCTTTACAGTCTGGATTAATAACAATTGGTTATTTAGTAGCAATCCTGAGCACCATCCGTGTTGGAGAAAAATTACTTCAAAAAATGGGGCCAAGGAAACCGATGCTGCTGGGTTGTTTTATAACGGGGATTGGTATTCTTCTTACCAGCTTTACTTTTCTTTTGGCCAAAGTATACATCATTGTCGCATTCATTGGATTCACTTTGTTTGGCGTAGGGCTTGGATTTTATGCAACACCTTCAACGGATGCAGCAGTTAGTAATGTGCCCGGAGATAAGGCGGGGTCCGCCTCCGGGATATATAAGATGGCATCATCTCTCGGCGCTGCACTTGGAGTTGCCATTTCTGCAGCGATCTTTTACGGACTTTCAAAGATGAAAGGAACGCCGCCAATGGCGGATGTTTTCGTAGGAAGGACTGATAATATTGACGTGAGGTATGCAGCCGGCTTAGCCTTGCTTTTTAACGTGTTTATGGTGGGTGTAGCCATTGTAGCCATTTTGATAACGGTTCCAAAAACAGTTTCGAAAACGCAAAGAAATAATTCGAAATAATCATCTTCATTTAAATTAATACAAAGGTTATGGACACTACTCAAATCAAATCATTCATGAAGAATATGGACAGTTCCATTGATAAACTCCTGCCCGAATTGGAAGAGATCTATAAAGACATTCACCGCAACCCGGAATTATCTATGCACGAAGAGCGGACATCTAAAATTGCCGCGGATTATTTAACCAAATACCAGTACGAGGTTACCACGAAAGTCGGTCCCACGGGGGTGGTAGGCATTATGAAAAATGGCGATGGCCCTGTGGTGATGCTTCGCGCGGATATGGATGCGCTTCCCGTTACCGAGAAAACAGGACTTCCTTATGCAAGCACGAAAATCGCCAGGGATGATGAAGGGCATGAGGTTGGCGTATCGCATGTTTGCGGGCATGACATCCATGTAACCTGGCTGATGGGCGCCGCAAGATTATTTTCAGAGCATAAAGACCAATGGAAGGGAATCTTAATGGCCGTTTTTCAGCCAGGGGAAGAAGTGGGCCGTGGCGCCCAAAGTATGATAGACGCAGGTATGATGGATCGTTTTCCTAAGCCGGATATTATTTTGGGACAGCATGTAATGGTAGGCGAATCCGGCACCGTTGGCTATCGAAGTGGCGCTATACTTTCTGCAGGTAACAGCATTAAAGTGCAGCTTTTTGGAAAAGGAGCACATGGGTCTTACCCGCAAACATCTATTGATCCGGTAATCATGGCGGCCGCGACCGCCATGCGGCTGCAAACCATCGTTTCCCGTGAAGTAGCGCCAACAGAAACCGCTGTTTTGACGATAGGCTCTTTACAGGCCGGCACCAAAGAAAATATTATCCCGGAAGATGCCACCTTAAAATTAAATGTGCGCACGTTTAATGACGGCGTAAAAGACCACATTCTGTCAGCGATTAAACGGATTTGTTCGGCAGAATCCGCGGCTTCTAATGCTCCTAAAGAACCAGAGTTCACTGACCTCGATTCGTATCCGTTAACTGAAAATGATGCCGCAGCAACCGCAAAAGTAGCGGCTGCATTTCACGCGGAGTTTGGAGATAAAGCGCATGAAACCGGCCCTGCTTCTGCCAGTGAGGATTTTAGCATTTTTGGAAGAAGCTGGAAAGTACCTTATGTTTTTTGGTTTGTAGGTGGCACAGATCCTAAAACGTACCTCGAGGCTAAAAAGAATAATAACATCAACTCCATCCCCAGTAATCATTCTCCAAAATTTGCGCCGGTAATTAACCCAACACTAAAAACGGGGTTGCAGGCGATGATGACGGCTGCTGTAGCATGGCTCAATGAAAAGTAACGGTACGGTGATTCACCTTCAATCCTCCAAAAATGTGATTCGTGGATACTTTTCAAAAAAGTCTCACTTCTGTTGCAAACCATAATTATTTAGTAATTTCCATGTGAGCAATGGAGGCCAGAGACCATTTTAAAAAACGGGGCGACACCGAAAAGCCAAATGAGTAGGAAAAAAAAATTATCATATGCCAAAGTATGTAATTGAAAGGGAAATTCCCGAAGCAGGAAAATTAACTGCTGACCAGTTAAAAGCGATTTCACAAACTTCTTGTGGTGTCTTAAAAAACATGGGAACGCAAATCCAATGGTTGCAAAGTTATGTGACCGGTGACAAGATCTATTGTGTTTACATAGCACCAAATGAAGAAATGGTTCGTGACCATGCAAGACAGGGAGGCTTTCCGGCAAACTCAGTCAGTGAAGTAATGACGGTTATTGACCCGACATCCGCAGAGTAGTATTTGTCTGCCAGAAACAGGCCGTCTCAAAATAAAAGCTGAGACGGCTTTTTTAATTTTATCAAGGCTTTAAAAAGCTTGCTTTTTAAATTTTTAAACTTTCAGACCGCAGGATTTTTTTCAAGCATTAAAGAAAATTTTTACAGATTATTATTGGTATAATAACGACGGTTCGCAACGACTGACAGTCATTGACTGACTCACCCCCCGCTCCCCGGTTCATTTCCCCCATGAGCCCGAATGGTAGATACTGCAACGAGGAAGGGTCGAAATGATTCATTAAGAGCAAGCATCCCGACCGGATGCGGAAATAAAAAAACGGCGTAAAAATTCGTTTACTGTTTTCCAAATCCAAAATGTAGTGCGTGAAAATGATTAATAGCAATGGCACTTTAACCTTGCATAGGGAACCCCGCAGTAAAAAAGAGGCATTTGTTTACAAGCCGAAATAATTATGTCCCGGGATAAATGAATATAAACGGGCAAATCAATCAGCGAGGATTTCACATGCTTCCAGGACGTTGCCATCAGGGTCGAAAAAGAAAAAATACTTCACATATTCATCCTGCAGGATTTCCTTCACTTCTACCTTTCTTTGGGTAAGTTCATTCCGGAGGGCCGCTGCGTCAGAAGTTTTAAAGATCGGATAAGAGGCTGTACCAGGATTAATGAGAACTTCCTGCTTCGTCTGCCAAAGAGTAATACTGGTTGGCCCGCCGGTATCTAAAACGGCGAGGTTGGCGGAAGCGTCTTCAAACAATAAGCCGAGTTCCAGTTTTTCCTGGTACCATTTTTTTGACCGGTCGAAGCCGCTCACGCGGATGATGATGGTGTCAATACCCTGCAGAAGCCCTTTTACTATAGCCTGTTCCTTTTTTTGTGAAATGCTCATAGCTCAGATTTTGAAAGACATACAATAATAATGAATTTAGTTGGAGGTACGGGTTTAATCAGCACCAAATGTCGATGTAAGAAGTGATTTCAGTTTTCGCGGGAACTCGCTTCCCGGTTGATGCTTTCACGAACCCGAATGGTATCTACTGGCAGATACGAATATAAAAAGGGGTGACTAATTTTAAAGCGAAAATATATTTACCAAATGGATAAAGATTTATTAACGAAGCGGAAAAGTTATATTGAGGAGAAATATTGAGAAATGAATTTTGAATTGAGCAGAAAGGAATGGTTCGTGGGGAAACAAACCAAGCAGAAGACCTTTGTCAACGTAAAATGACATCACATATATTTTTATTTGTAAATAAAAGATATATCTTCCGGTTCTAATCCGCTTTACCCGTTAACAATTTGCTTCCCTTTTTTAAATTTTCAAATTTGTCTGTATGAAAAGATCTTTTCTTTTTTTAGCCATTATGGTTCTTTCTGTTTCGTGCAACACGGTTTCTCACAGGAATTTGCCTGTAAAAAACGAAGCCGCGTCAGATGATAGCATAACGGTAAAACTAGAACTGGTTACGGATGTACCCGAGCTTCCTGTGCAATTGAACATGGCGGCAGATAAAAGCGAAAAAGCTTTTATAACAGACAACCGCGGGAAAATATGGATCCTCCAAAACGATGTGTTACTTCCAAAGCCATTTTTTAACCTGTATGAAAAAATAGGGAAGCAGAAGAAGGCTTCACCTGCGGGAATGGTTTTTAGCGTGGCGTTTGATCCGCTATTTGCAACCAACCACAGATTTTATGTATGCTATAATGCGCCTGCCAGCCCTCATAGTGCCGATCGAAGGCTGGTAGTGTCCCAATTTAATTGTGACACCCTTCATCCTGACGTCGCTGATCTGGCATCAGAACAGAGGGTAATAGAATTTAAAGGGCCCACCATCCAGGATAATGGCGCCCAGATTGCTTTTGGACCTGATGGCTATCTTTACATTTCCGTTGGAGATGAAAGTGCGGGGGATACAACCTATCATTACCACTCACAGGATCTGCGTTATTTTGGCGGCAAATTACTCCGTATCGATGTACGCAAACTGCCTTATTCCATCCCTCCTGATAATCCTTTTTTACACGTGAAAAATGCAAGGCCGGAAATATGGGCCTATGGCTTTCGCAAGCTGTGGCATTTTTCTTTTGACCCGCAAACAGGTTTGCTTTTTGGCGGCGATGTAGGGCAGGACCGGGAGGAAGAAATTGACATCGTTAAAATGGGAGCCAACTATGGATGGCCGGTGATGGAAGGTGATAGTGTTTATAAAAGTAGCAACGATGCAAATATCAGCTCTTTTGTGAGTCCTGTTAATACGTACACCCATAAAACAGGTGTTTGTGTGATAGGAGGAAACTTTTATTATGGAAATGAAATTCCGGAGTTTAAAAACAAATATATTTTTGCGGATTGGAAAGACAAGCTCTTTGCGCTATCGAAAGACCAATATGGCAATTGGAAAAGGCAACCGGTCAAGATCGTCAATCAACCCGCAGGCTCATTTTTTATTTGCGGATGCAATTTGCTGAACAACCAACTTTTTCTGCTCGGATATGTGGCCCGTGATACAACCGAAAAAGGAGCAGTTTATAAAGTAGTAAAAGCGTGATTGTTTGAGGCTGCTGATCCCCAGGTTGATATTCGCCGCTATATGTTTGGAGATGACGATTCCCTGTTCCCCGGTTCGTGTCACCACGAAGTGGAATGGTAGAAATAAACTTACCGATGAATCGATGCAAAACTCCTAATAAAAAACATTCTATTTATCGAATTGGGAATAAGATGAATTCTATCAGGTCAAATCTGATAGAAGATGCATCCGGCAGTACAACTAATTTATAATTCAACTCAAATTATTGCTTTTGAAAAATTACAGTTGATTCCTTTGTGTTAAGCGTAATTTTATAATTGCCTGCTTCAGCATCTGTGATTACCCAATGATAATCGGGATTTCCGCTTAGTGCGAGTAATGCTTTATCATCACTAATGGCCTGTCCCGGAGTTGCAGACATGAAAGTATCCGAAGACCAGCTTAACGCCGTTGGAAATTTGATTTCTCCGGCAAACAGCGGGCCTTCCCACGTAAATTCGTCAGCCTTCCCGGGAGTTTGAGTCATTGGTATTGCATCGTTAATGCTCCATCCCACAGAAGTTGCATTTCCGACCATATACACATGATCGTAAGTAAGTGTTATAGGATCACCGGCTTTAATTTCTTTTTTACAAGAAGTGAAGCATAGCGAAACCAGCGCCACCATTGAAAAAAACAGGGCAATGGATTTTATGTTATAAAATCTTCGAAAGTTAATTATTTTGATGTGAGTCATAATATTCTTTTTATGCTTAAAAATGTTTCCGCTTCTTTATCAGTATCCGGGATTTTGTTTTAATTGAGGAGAACTATTTAAAACATTTTGGCCGATAGGATAAATTTCGGTGTGATTATCGGCATCCGGCTGTTTATCCCACCAGGTACCGGTATTGAATACGCCCCAGCGAATGAGGTCAGTACGACGTCTTCCTTCAGCAAGGAATTCACGTCCCCATTCATCGATCATTTCCTGGTCATCCAACTGGCTTCCGTCTTCCTTATATAAACTTGGCGAACCGGGCGGATAGTTACGAACCCGAACCGCATTTAAAAGAACAGCAGCGGCTGCTTTATCGCCTGCGCGGTATTTGCATTCGGCCAATGAATAATAAATCTCAGCCAGTCTTATTTCTGCCCATGCTGATGAAATCTTATTCGGATCATCACTCGGGTAATAAGGATACTTAGCCATAAACCAGCCGGAATTGTGATCAGCATGATTCATGTCAGATTCCTTATCCGCTATTTTAGTTCCTGGCTTTGCATCCAAAAACATACCTACCTGGTCTCTGAAATATAATGGATAGGATCCTTTATTTCCCCTAACGGTATCTTGTTTTCCTGACGCATTGATGTAAGGCAGATAGCCGAATAAAAACATTCCTTCCCGTTTGCTGTTTCCCAGATTTCTATAGAGTTTTAAACGGTAATCGTCAGAGTATTTAAAAAATTTCACAACAGGCTTTCCGAGCTTAAATGAGTATTCTACGCTATCGACATCATGGCCCGGCTGCAATCCAAATTTTGGATTGGCATTTCCAAAATCAGTAAAACCAAAATATCTGGGAATTTGGTACGACAAAAGACCGAATTGCATATCGATGGTATATTGCCAGTGTGTAAGCCCAAAACTTCCCGGAAAACCAAAAATCGTTTCTTTGGACTGGCCGTTGTTGTAATCAAAGGGAGCGTCCCACCGGTCTTCCAATTGATACGTTCCATACTTTCCATCAATGATGTCCTGGCACACTGCAGCGCAATCGTTAAAACGATCAACGCCTGTATACACTTTTGAATTTAAATACAATCTCACCAGTAAGGCCGCCGCACCGCCTTTCGTCCATCTTCCAATAGCGTTTTCGCCTAATTGATCGTTGGTTGGTAATTTCGGAATTGCGTCTATTAATTCTTTTTCAATAAAATCAAAGGTTTCCTGTGGCGTGGATTGTGGCTGTCCTTCAGATTCACCTTTCACTTTTGTAATGATTTCAATATTCCGGTAAAGATCAAACAGGCGGATATAAAGCCATGCACGCAACGTATGAAGTTCAGCTATCATGTCGTCGAGCTCTGCCTGGGTCATACTAAACTTTTCGGGGTTCTTTATTGCCTCAAGGTCTTCCAGTGAATTGGTAGCTAAATCCACACCCTGGTAAAGAGCCTCCCAGCCACCGTTTGTATATCCATCATTTGGCGTCCATGTATGATAATGAAGCCGCTGGTATTGCCCTCCATCAAACCAGTCGCCCTGGCGGTTGGCTGTCATGAGCTGGTCGCCGGGATCTTCCTGCATGGCAAATAAATTGTTTCCCTGGATGCTCCAGTAGCTGTGTTCAAATGCGCGCAAGAAATCGCGGGTTACATCGTTTTTGGTTTGCAGAAAATTTTCAGACGTTATCCTGTCGTATAACGTTTCATCCAATTTGGTGCAACCGGCCACTACCAGTAAAACAACAAATAAAGCGCTTTTTAATATTTTGCTTGTGTAGTTATTTTGTATCATTATCAAAGAATATTAAGATTAGAAATTAAGTTGAATCCCGAATAATAACTGGATAGTGGATGGATAGTAAGAAAGGGAATTATTCACACCGGGATATAATCCATTTACCTGGACCAAATCAGGATCACCGCCGGTATATTTTGTAAACGTATAAAGGTTTCTGCTGGCAACATAAATTCTGAATGACTGAATATAATTGGTGTTTAACTTTTGCGTGTACCCCAGTGTTACATTATCAATTTTTACAAAATCTCCCGGCTCCAGGAAATAATCAGATAATGCTGAATAAGTAGCCGGATTGGTAAGTTTTGAATACTTACCTCCACTGTATGCAGATTCCAGAACATTCGCATCTGATTGGGTAGCGGGCGTACCGAGATAAAATGCGTACGTATTAAATAAATCGTAACCAAAAGCACCTCTTAGGAAAATACCAAGATCCCAGTTTTTATATCTGAATGTATTTCCAAGGCTGGCAGTAAATTTTGGAAGGCCATTACCAACAAATTGTTTGTCATCATTGGTAGCAGAATTAGCAGGAATAATTTTTCCTTCTTTATTATATACCAGCAGGCGGCCAAACTTGTCGTAACCTGCAGACTTTAATGTGTAAAAACTTCCTATCCGCATTTGTTCCTGCAATCTTTGGATATTGCCCGGAGACCCCGGCGCAGGCATGCCTACTACATCTATATACTTTTGTCCTTTGAATAAATCATTAGAAAAGGAAACAAACTTATTATCATTGGTGGCTCCGGTAAAGATTATATCATAATTAAAATCGGAGGCTTTTATAATTTTTGCATTAAGCTGAATTTCCAATCCGGAATTTTTCATGGTTCCTACATTGGCATAAGTGGTGCCTTGTATGTTAGGAGGATTAGGAACAGAATAATATCCCAGCAAATCTTTATTGGTTCGAATGTAATAATTCAAGCTGCCACTGATATCGTTATTGAGCATTTCAAAATCAAGGCCGATATTGAAGTTTTGTGCTTTCTCCCAACGCAGGTTATAATTGGCATTCTGGCTTGGGCCCCATACCTGGTAGGTAACGCCATTAAACATATAATATCCGTAACCGCTATAGGTATCCAATGAAAGATAATTTCCAAAATCCTGGTTACCGGTTTCTCCATAGTCTGCTCTCAGCTTTAAACTATTAAGCCACGAAATATTATGGAAAAAATCCTCCTGGTCAATACGCCATGCAACAGAGGCTGCCGGGAAATATCCCCATTTATTATTTATTCCAAACCTGGTAGAGCCTTCCCTGCGCAAGCTTGCAGACAAATAATATTTTTGATCAAAGTCATAATTTAACCTGCCAAAAAAAGCGATAAGCTTTGAACTGTTTTTGTAGGAGCCTACGCCATTGATGCCCTCCTCAATGTTCCATAATCCTGTCCCGATGTTATTGAACGTTAATACATCCGATGGAAAATCTTCATTGGAGGCATTGAACCCTGAGGCCATAAATTGTTGATAAGAATACCCGGCTAAAAGTTTAAATGCATTCTTCCCTGCATTTAAAGAATAATTGCCTGTCCATTCAAAACTCTTTTGGTCATTTTCATCCAGGTTTTGCGATCCCCTGTTGCGCCCTGTTCCATTAATAACAGTTGTATTGGTGGAAGGGATGAAAAATAAACTCCTGAAAGCCCTGTGCACTTGCCCTATGGTGGCTACTGTATTCAGGTTTTTAAGAATATTTAATTTGAAAGATCCGCTTATATCCAGTTCTTTAATTTCTTGTTTATCGAGCACAGTTTTCGCGGCTTCCACCGGATTGTTGGCAAAAAATCCTGTGGTAATATAATTGTATTTTCCTGTGCTGTCGTATACCGGAATGGTAGGATTCAATGTCAATGCATAATTGAAGCCACTGTAATCTGCGGTGTTTGTTTTTGCATATCGTGGCGCTACATTCAAAGTAATTGCATATAAATTATTATCTGACGTGTGATTAAGATTGATTCTTGCGCCATATTCTTCTTTCGAAGATCTTAAATCAATGCCGTCAGCATTTCTATAATCGAGCGAGGCAAAATAATTTGTCTTGCTGCTGCCACCTGAAAACTACAAGGTGTGCTTCTGCGAAAATGAAGGATCGCGCTTTACCACATCCATCCAGTTTGTATTGCCCTTATGATCGATTCCTCTTTCATTTTTTAGAAATTCATCCCTGGAAAGAACCTTCAGTTGATTAGTGGGATAATCAAATGAAGCATATCCCTCATAAAAAGTGTGAGGAGTAGAGGTTCCCTTTTTTGTAGTGATTAGTATTACACCGTTGCTTCCTCTTGTTCCGTATATAGCCGAAGCTGCACCCCCCTTTAATACATCAATCGATTCAATATCATTTTGATTTATGTTGTCCAGATTGCCGCCCGGTATGCCGTTGATAACATACAGAGGCCCCAGGCCAGCGTCTCTTGATGATACCCCTCTTAATTGAATGCTTGGTGATGAATTAGGATCTGCTGCGGCAGTATTCGTTACAGACAGGCCGGCTACCTTTCCCTGGATCGACATCAAAGCGTTGTTGCTGGCCACTTTGGTAAGATCATCCGCTGAAAGATGAGTGATGGCGCTTGACACCTCTTTCTTATCAAGTGTTCCATAGCCGATGGAGACAATAGTAATATTTGCGAGCTCAGTACTTGATGTAACCAATGTAACAGAAACATTGCCATTGCCTATGGGTACTTCACGCGACTCATATCCAATGGAACTTATTTCCAGCGTAGTGGCTCCGGTTGGCGCACTTAATGTAAAACTTCCATCTGAAGATGTTTGAGTGCCGATATTGGTATTTTTCACTAATACAGTTGCATGCGCAATTGGATTTCCTGCCGAATCACTGACGGTTCCTGTAACAGAAACCTGTGAAAAAGCATAACCGGAAGAGAAAAATAAAAAGAAGGCCAGGGTATAAAAGCGTAGCTTAATTATTTTCATAATTCAATTTTTAATTCAATTTTTTTTGATGAATTACATGTATATGCAACATGGTATGACTGGAAATATTTTCTTTGGATATAATATTTGGGAATAGAAAACCACGTTAATCAACCAAGACACCTAAAAAGGTAAACATGCTGCATTGTGTGAAAATAAAATTATCCGCAATGTTTCAAAATAAAAATTTATGTAGAATAAGAATAAAAAAAAATTAGAAAACATTTTCTAATGTGGCATGAATTACGAATTAGATATGTCAGGCATTTGTTCTTTTCAAAATAAACAGGAGGCTCCAACAGTTGCGTTTCACCGGACAAAAAAATTTGCAAGGCAATTAAAATATTTCCCGAAACCCTTTTTCAAAAAAGCCACCAAATGCTTTTTTCGGTTTCATGTATTTCAAACCAAATGCAATGATGCTTTTTTCTTTAATGTATTCAATCGCTTCATCAATTGAATCCGTTACCAGGTAAAGATTTAAATCATCCTGGGAAACGGTTCCTTTCTTCAGCATCTCCTCATTGTGCTCCACAATATTTTTATAAAATTCTTTATCAAAAATTATAATGGGAAACAATTTAATCTTCCTGGTCTGGATTAGAGTAATGGCGCCAAAAAATTCATCCAATGTTCCGAAGCCGCCTGGCATCACCACAAAGGCGTAAGAATACTTCATCAACAGAGTTTTGCGCACAAAAAAGTATTGGATATTTACCCATTTATCAAGATAGGGATTATGATGTTGTTCATGCGGCAATACGATATTACAGCCAACGCTTTTTCCTCCCACCTCTTTAGCGCCGCGGTTTGCAGCTTCCATAATTCCAGGGCCGCCACCGGTCATAATCGTAAAACCCAATTTGGCAATTTCCCCGGACAGTTCCCTGGCTTGTTGATAAAAAAGATGATCTTCTTTAAATCTTGCTGAACCAAAAACCGTAACGCAAGGGCCTACAAAATGCAAAGCTCTGAAGCCTTTTATAAATTCAAGAAAAACACTTACCGCGTATATAAAATTTTTCCACCGGCTTTGAGGACTCTCAAAAAATTGAATTTCTGTTTTTGTCTTTTTCTTGTTTTCCTCATCCGTTGTCATTTCTTTATCTGTAGTCATTCACTTTTTTTTCAAACTTACAGGATTTGATGGTTTATTCCTTAAACAAACGGCGCGTCCGGGAATGGCAAATTCACTTACGATTAGCGAAGACTTTCATCTCATTGGCATTTCTAATCGCAACGGCATCGTAATCATTATTAAAATAAATAAAAGCCTGTTTTACCATCGACTCGGATTTTATTTCACGAACAATTTTTTCCAGGTAAGCAGTTGAATAAGAAGAGCGATACAAATCAGGCACGCCGTGCATTCTGTAATAAAGAAGGGGCGAATTGGCGATTACTTTATCAGGCAATAACGGATGACTCATGCCGCAAAAGGTAATTTTATGTTGTTCCAAAGTTTTGTACACATTTTCATTCCACCAGCTTGAATGCCTGAATTCTACTATGTTTGCAAATTGTTTATACAGATTGGACACTATTTTTTCAAGGTGGTTTTCGCTATAACAATAGTTCGGTGGAAACTGAAATAAAATGCAAGCTGCCTTTTCTTTCAATCCTTTTTCAACCGTCTGATAAAAATCTTTAAGAAATTTACCGCAATCATTTAGTTTTTTAAAGTGCGTAATCGCCCTTGGCGCTTTCACTGCAAACGTAAAATCAGAAGGGCTTCTATCATACCAACTCTTTAACATAGGAACTTTCGGAAACCTATAAAATGTAACGTTTAACTCAAGCGTATTAAAATGTTCTGCATAATATTCGAACCATTTTCGTTGTGGGATTTCTTTGGGATAAAAAACACATTTCCAGTCCTTATAATGAAACCCTGAACAACCGATGTGCCATCGAATCATAGTAGCTTAGGATTAAGTATTAAAAAAAATCAAATAATGTGCCTGTTTATGCCATTGCCAAATTCAATAATAAAAAAATGAATTATTTATCCATTTACTATTTATTAATAGCTCAATAATTCTGTAATAGATGCGGTAACTCTTTCACTATTTGGCAACATCTGATTTTCGAGTAAAATATTTAACGGAACGGCAGGAAGATTCATAGCACCAAGTACCTCTACAGGAGCGTCTAAAAACCGGAAACATTCTTTTGAAATCCTTGTTGCGAGCGCTTCAGCAAATGAATTATTTTGCTGCTCTTCTGTAAGCACCAAACATTTTCCATGTTTTTTTACTGTTGAAAAAACCAATTCCTCATCTAAGGGAAATAAAGTTCTGAGATCAATAATTTCTATATTTCCCTGAAATTTTTTTGCAACAGTTTTTGCCCAATAAACACCCATTCCATAAGTGATCACACAACAGCTTTCTCCCCTATTCATTTTATTCTGATCCGCATGCAAAACGATATTTGCTTTGCCTAACGGTAATACATAATCGCTGGAAGGCTCAGCTCTTTTGGCATCTTCAGTGCCCGGCACTTTGCTCCAATACAGGCCCTTATGCTCCAACATCACTACCGGGTTCGGATCCAAAAATGCAGCCTTCATTAAGCCTTTCATGTCGGCGGCATTCGAAGGATACACGATTTTAATTCCTTTAATTGCCAGCAATAAACTTTCCATACTTGCACTGTGATACGGACCGCCACCGCCATACGCGCCAATGGGAACACGAATGACCACTTGCAACGGAAACTTTCCCTCACTTAAAAAGCAACTTTTGGCCACTTCAGTATACAGCTGATTGATGCCGGGAAAAATATAATCAGCAAACTGGACTTCCACTATCGGTTTTACGCCCGTTGCGCACATGCCCACCGTAGAGCCAATGATGTATGCCTCCTGTATTGCGGTGTTAAAAACCCGGTGGTCGCCAAACTGATCGGCCAGGGTAGCAGTTTCTCTGAAAACGCCGCCCAGTCTGCGGCCTACATCCTGCCCGTAAACAACCGTTTCCGGAAATTGTTCCATTATTTCCCTGACGGCAAATAGTGCAGCATCTACCATTACGATTTTTTCTTTTCGAACAGGAGAACGTGTGCCTTCTTCTTTTATATTTGAAGGAGCGAAAATATGTTCGCTGATTTTGGGGGGATCCGGTTCGGGCGCGGCTTTCGCCTTTTCAAATTGCTGCGCCACTTCATCCGCAACTATTTCATTCAGCTTGTTCAATTCATTTTCTTCAAATCCCATCTGAAGCAACCGCTTTTTTAATTTGGGAAGCGGGTCATTTTTTGCATGCTCCGCAAGATCTTCTTCCGACCGGTAAAATTCTTTTCGTACACCACTTGTATGATGGCCTAGCAGGGGCACTTGTGCATGAACCAAATAAGGGCGAGAATTTTTTCTTACTTGCTTTATAACGCGTTTCATGGCAGCATAACTTTCGAAGAAATCACTACCGTCGATGGATACACGTTTTAATCCCTTAAAGCCTCTTGCAAATCTGTAGGCGTTCATATTACGTGCTTCATAAGAAGCAACGCTTATGCCCCAGTCGTTATCCTGCACAAGAAAAATAATCGGTAATCTTCTCAAAACAGCTACCTGCAATGCTTCGCTCACTTCGCCTTCCGCTATACTGGCATCGCCAAGCGAGCAAATGACCAGCGGATTTTCTCCCTGCTTTCCCTTTTTAAACAAGGATGAATTTATTTTTTGCAAATACTGGAGCCCTTGTGCAATACCGGTCGCAGGGATTGCCTGCATACCTGTGGCGCTGCTTTGGGTAATGATCGTAGGTTTATTTTCACCGCGATAATTAGGATGACAATAATATGCTTTACCGCCTGAAAAAATATCATCGGCTTTCGCCAATAATTGTAACATAAGCGTGTATGGTGTAAAGCCAAGCCCCAATAAAAGGCTTTCATCACGATAATACGGGCTCACATAATCACAGGGTAATAATTGAAAAGCGGTTGCCAGTTGAATGGCCTCGTGGCCGCGCGAAGTAGAATGGACATACCTGCACACTTGCCGGTTCTCATCATATGTTTTTGCCATTTCACCGGCAGCTACCATCAAACGATACGCATTGAGAAGAATTTGTTTTTCCATAACTTTAATTAGTTAATTAGCCAATTAGCTAATCAGCTAATTAAGGCATTTTCAACAAAACCAGTCTCGGCGGCAGTTGCCGACTCTTTAAAAGATTCCCTGGGTTTTAAGCCAAGCAATTCAAACATCATTTTATCCTGGTCGAAATCCGGATTGGGCGTAGTCAGCAGTTTTTCTCCCGAAAAAATAGAATTACTTCCCGCCATAAAACAAAGCGCCTGCTCAACGATTGTCATCTCTGCGCGGCCTGCGCTTAATCGTACCATTGCTTTGGGCATAATGATTCTCGCAGTCGCAATCATTCTTACCATATCCCAAATATCCACTTTTTGATTTCCTTCAAGCGGCGTTCCTTTCACTCTTACCAAAGCGTTGATAGGAACACTTCCTGGATGAGAAGGCAAAGTTGATAATGTATGCAACATTCCAATTCTGTCTTCATGTGTTTCGCCCAAACCAATAATGCCGCCGCTGCATACGCTGATACCTGCTTTGCGAACATTGCCTAAAGTTTTTAGACGATCATCATAAGTGCGCGTGGTAATAACATTTGCATAGTTTTCCTCTGAAGTATCCACGTTATGGTTGTAGGCATACAACCCTGCGGCCTGCAATTTTTCTGCCTGGCTTTCGCTAAGCATGCCCATCGTGCAGCATACTTCCATGCCCATTTCATTGACACCTTTTACCATATCAAGCACACGGTCAAAATCACGATTGTCGCGCACTTCACGCCATGCAGCTCCCATGCAAAACCGGGTAGAGCCTGCATCTTTTGCTCTTTGTGCATACGCAAGCACTTCTTCCTTTTTCATCAACGCCTGTACATCAATGCCCGTGTGGTAACGTGCAGCCTGCGGACAATACGCGCAATCTTCAGGGCAGCCACCAGTCTTGATCGAAAGCAAAGTGCAAACCTGTACTTCGCCTGTTTCCTGGTATTCACGGTGAATGACCGAAGCTTTATAAATTAGCTCTAATAATGGCGTATGATAAATTTCAGAAATTTCTTCTTTGGTCCAATCGTTTCGAATTTGCATTTTATAGAAAAGGATTTATAATGGTTAAAGTGTTTTCTATTTTCTGATTGTGATGTAAATCTTCCGAATACAAAACAGAACATTCATTTTGTACTGCGGAAGAAATTATCAAAGCGTCGTAGTAAGAATAATGATACTTGTTATGAATCTTTAATCCCAACCAACCTAATCGTATTTCATCAATAGCTCTGACTGGCAAATAATAAATAATTTCTTCAACAATTTTTTGAATCTGAACAAAAGAAATATTAAATCGTTTGATGAAAACATTAATTGATTCATTTATAACCTGCGTATTCAATAAAACTTCCTGATTTAACGAAAGGATTTGGTGGGCAATTGCTTTCTTCTTTTCATCTTGCATAGTATGTGCATAGATCAGAATATTGCTGTCAATGAAATACTTATCTTTCATTTGCTTCTTCCCTGTTAAATTTATAGCCTTCAACTTTTACATTCGCCACTGTAAATGTTCGGTTGGATCTATTTTTTATTCCAACAGAAGAATCATCAGCTTCAAAGGCAATAACTTCAATTTTTTTTCCAATAAAATTATCAGGAACGATTAATTCAATTTTGTTATTCTCAGGAATAACAATTTCTCTTATTGATTCCATAGCCTAAAATTTTAAACAAAAATAACTCAAAATGGCTTGAGGAATATTTAATTAAATTCTGCACAGTATCACCGGTAAAATAAAATTCTCCACTATTTACCTGCCTACCGGACAGGCAGGTTCTTTTACCAGTCTCAAAAAATTTGTCCTTTAAAAATAACTCAAATTTGTCTTAGGCGTTAATGCAAGCAAACTTTCATACATCAATTTTATCGTGTTTTCAACATCCGCTTTATTGATCATTTCAACGGTGGTGTGCATATAGCGCAAAGGAATAGAAATTAAGGCCGACGGGCAACCATCGTTAGCATAAGCAAAAGAATCGGTATCAGTGCCAGTGCTGCGACTCACAGCCGATAATTGATACGGAATTTTATTTTTAACTGCAGTTTCTTCAATCAACGCCAGCAATTTATTATGCACCGCCGGGCCAAAAGTAAGCGCAGGGCCATTTCCACATTTGCATTCGCCTTCTTTGTTTTTGTTAATCATCGGTGTGGTAGAATCATGAGTTACATCAGTGATAATTGCCACATCCGGCTTTATTCTTCTTGCAATCATCTCGGCACCGCGAAGGCCGATTTCTTCCTGCACCGCATTTACAACATATAAAGAATAAGGAAGCGACTTTTTATTTTCTTTGATTAATCTCGCTACTTCAGCAATCATAAAACCGCCTATGCGATTATCAAATGCACGGCCCACTAAATTATCGTAAGCCATCTCGTCAAAGCCTTCTGTATAGGTAGCTACAGCGCCCACATGAATTCCCAAATCTTCCACTTCTTTCTTATTTCTTGCGCCGCAATCAAGAAATAAATTTTCAACCTTCGGTTGATTTTCTTTGTCGTCATTGCCATGACGTGTATGAATAGCCGGCCAGCCAAAAACCGCTTTCACAGGCCCTTTCCTTCCATGAATTATTACTCGTTGGGATGGTGCAATCTGGTGGTCAACGCCACCGTTTCTTTTTAAATAAATAAGCCCTTCAGGATTGATATAATTTACAAACCAGCTAATTTCATCAGCGTGCGCTTCAATGACTACTTTAAATGCTTTATCCGGATTAATCACACCTACAGCCGTGCCGTAAGGGTCGGTAAAGGTAGTGTCTACATATTTTTTT
Organism: Ginsengibacter sp.; assembly: GCA_051954975.1. Lineage (GTDB taxonomy): Bacteria > Bacteroidota > Bacteroidia > Chitinophagales > Chitinophagaceae > Ginsengibacter. Next base: position 366,667 of record JBQCHE010000019.1, read on the forward strand.
ATATAATTAAGCCATACCTTTTGCCCGTTATATTCCAGCCCAATCGGCGAGGCTGTATTCATATAGTTTTTCAAAAATTCTTTTGCCTGATCTGAAATACCGAAAGCAGCTTTGTTACTTTTTGCCATATCTGAATATTCTTTTTTAAAGTTTTGCAAATTTAAAGTTTTAAACTGAATGCATAGACCAGCATCGCCTGCAGCAACATCATGCCATCAATGCCCGCAAGGTAAATGATGTCTGAATTGTTTGTTTTGGTTTTTTCGATTACCCAAAAAGTAACCAGCGATGAAACAACCATCGCGGCCAAAAATGGCAATTGAGGCGCGTAAATATATTGAATCACCGACAGAATGACGAAGGCGCCAAGCAATACATAAGATAGTTTATAACATGCTGACTTGCCCAGCTTAACAGGAAGTGTATTTATTTTTTCTTCGCGATCTATTTCAATATCACGCAGATCAAATAATAAACAAAGAACAAACATGAATATAAAGCGCTTTGCAAAAACTAACCAAAACAGCGCGTTGTCTACATGCATCGTATTTACCGGAAACCAAACCGTGACTAAAGTCCAGAGCAATGACAGGGTAACAATTTTTAAGAATCCATAATCCTTAATTTTTCTCTTTTTGCCCATGGGTAAAAAAGGGAAGGAATATAAAAAAGAAATAGCGCCCAGGCAGGCAAGGATAATAAAATGTTTCAGATGGAAACTGAAAAAGCTAAACAAGATCAACAGGGAGCCTATTACCAAAAGCACAAAATGAATGCGTTTATTTTGAAGCGACCATTGCAACCGCTGCGAATTCTTTACTGCCTTTTTTTTGGCAGAATAATGAAGATTGTATTGTAATAAAGTGGCGCCAAAAACAAAACAATAAAAACCCACAGAGTTAAATGGAAGGCCCAGGAGTATGTTAGTCTCGATACAAAAAGCAACCGCACAGCAGGCTATAAAGAGGCTGCTGAACAATATGAATTCCAGTATTTTTTTTATCCGCACTTTTTATTGATAAAGAAGAACAATTGGAGGAGAGGCGGCTGTATCGCTTATATGCCCGGCCTTATCTTTTATCACAAAACGAAAAATTGCAGTATCATTTCTCTGGCATTGAGGCGCAATATCGAAATACCTGAAGTTAACAAGGATGTCTCCTTTTTCATTTTTGGATACAGGAAATGAAGGAATAGTATAATAATCGGTAAAATTGCTGTTCTCGCATGTAGGCTCAACTTTTTGAATAAAAAGTGAATCGTTGAGGTCGCCTTCAGCATCAGTAAATTCAAGTGTAAACTGAATCCCTGAATTGGGAGGAATAATTTTTGAGCTTACGGATTTAAATCTTAACGACGGCGTCGATTTAAACTTATCTTTAGAGCAAGCGGATAAGATAGCCACTAACAATATGGAAAATAAAACTTTGTAACGCATCTTTGTAGCTTAATTTTTTCAAATTTAATTATTAAAAACTGAATAATAAGTTAGAAATAGAAGATTGGGAGCATAAAATATTTAATGCTGCCTATTACAATTTTGACCAGGTGGCGTTGCAGGTCTTTTCATTCCAATACCACAATAATAAGCTGTACAGAAATTATGTTGATGCCCTCGGCGTAACCGTTGAAAATGTGGATGCAATAGAAAAAATTCCCTTTCTCCCCATCTCCTTTTTTAAGACCCATGAGGTGAAAACAACGGATTTTAATCCGGAGATTGCTTTCGAAAGCAGCGGCACTACCGGCGCCAATACCAGCCGCCACCTAGTAAAGGATGCATCGCTGTATCGCAAAAGTTTTTTAAAAGCATTCAACCATTTTTATGGACGGCCTGCGCAATGGTGTATTCTTGCTTTATTGCCCGGCTACCTGGAAAGAGAAAATTCATCTCTTGTTTATATGGTGAATGACCTTGTGCAGCAAAGCGTGCAACATGGCAGTGGTTTCTATCTGCGTGAACATGAAAAATTATACCAGGCGCTGGTAAAAAATGAAATCACACAAAAGCCTACTTTATTAATTGGAGTAACTTATGCCCTGATGGATTTTGCACAAAAATATTCATTGAAACTTCAAAATACAGTAGTGATGGAGACCGGCGGAATGAAAGGAAAACGTGAAGAAATTACACGTGAAGAAGTGCACGAGCATTTAAAAAAACAATTGGGCTTATCTCTCATCCATTCTGAATATGGCATGACGGAATTGCTTTCGCAGGCCTATTCCAAAGGCCGTGGCTTGTTTTTTTGTCCCCCCTGGATGAAGGTTCTTTTAAGAGAATACAATGACCCTTTTGCTATTACCGCTGTTTCGGATAATAAGAAACCATTTACCGGCCTTATTAATATTATTGATTTCGCCAACCTTTTCTCATGCAGCTTTATTGCTACAGATGATGTTGGCAGATTGCATAACAACAATTCATTTGAGGTGATGGGCCGAAGAGATACGAGTGATATCCGGGGATGCAGCCTTCTTACGATTTAAATATTGAATCAGCAGTAAAAGCATAAATAGAACACTTTTTTATTTTCATAAAAAAAGTTGAGTGATTAAACCCAACTTTTTATCGAAATGTATTTTTAACTATTTCTTGTCCAAGGCATCTTTAGCCTCTTTTACCGCTTTGTTGGCTGCCTGTCCTGCAGTGCTCAAACCTTTATCCGTTGCATCTCCTGCTTTTTTTACCCCTTCTTTAGCCGCATTACCTGCTGCGTTTACGCCTGATTTTACAGAGTCAGCCGCAGTGTTCGCCCCTTGTTTTGCTGCATCCCAGGCATCGTGAATTGCGTTTCCTGCTTTATCGTACAAATCCCCGGAATGTGAAACGATTTCTCCTTCGGCGAGGGTGTCAGTCAGGTTACCATTGGTTATCGTGCCGTTTGTATGAACCACCACGCCGTTTCCCATAGTTTGCACTTTATCGGTGGTTACCCACTTATCTCCCTTGTAAATGTAGAGATTGTGGTCTTCAAATTTGACATCGCCTGCTGCCGCGGCATAAGGCGTAGGCGTGGCAAGGCTTCTGTCAACAGTATCTGTTGTGGAATTCACTTCTTCTTTTTGTGTGCCGGGGCTGTCACAAGACGCCAAAAGCGAAATTATGCATGAAAGCAAAAAAATCTTTTTCATAATGGTTGATTTAAATGATTTTAAATTCGGTTTGAAAATGAGATTGAAATCTTCATGCCAAACTGAAAGATTTAAAACTGAGATCGTTTAAACCATCATACTAAAACATTTAAATCAATTTTTTTTATGAAAAGTGATAAGAAACTTTTTGCAGGCGAACAAAAGGCTTTCTATTTATTCAACCGTTTTTTCCCAAATAAAACATTTCATCCTGCAAACAGTGCTATTTGTTTTCAGATCAACAGATAATCGCAAACCAATGTTCCAGGGTGCCGCGGGATTTTACAACGTATTTCTGAATAAAAAAATAAAATATTTTCTGCTTTACTGATTTCAGAAAAATTTATCCAACTCTTAGTCTGCTTACACTACTCCCTGCGCTATCATTGCATCGGCAACTTTAACAAAGCCTGCGATATTAGCGCCTTTTTCATAATTGATGTAACCATCTTTATCCTTTCCGTACTTCACACACTTACCATGAATCTGTTGCATAATTTGTTTCAGTTTATTATCCACTTCTTCCCTTGTCCATGAAAGCCGCTGCGAATTCTGCGACATTTCAAGTCCTGAAACAGCCACACCGCCTGCATTTGCGGCTTTACCCGGACCGTATAAAATACGGGCATTTATAAATTCCTCGATGGCTTCCGAAGTGGAAGGCATATTAGCGCCTTCAGCCACACAAATACATCCATTTTTTAAAAGAGTTTTGGCATCCTCCCCATCCAATTCATTTTGCGTTGCATTGGGAAAAGCAATATCGCATGGAATTTTCCACGGCCTTTCACCCGCAAAAAACTCAAGATTAAATTTTACTGCAAAATCGCTGATTCTTCCCCTTTTTTCATTTTTCAGTTCCAGGATATAATTCAGTTTTTCGGCATTAATGCCTGAGGGATCATAAACAAAGCCTTCAGAGTCGGACACCGTAACCACTTTGGCGCCAATTTCTATGCACTTTTCAATCGTGTATTGAGATACATTTCCTGAGCCTGAAATACAGATTGTTTTTCCCTTTAAAGATTGGCCTCTTGTTTTCAGCATAGCTTCTGCAAAATAAACAAGGCCATAGCCGGTGGCTTCAGGCCTTATCAGGCTTCCACCGAATTCGCTTCCTTTTCCGGTAAGCATACCTGTAAACCTCCCCGTGATTCTTTTATATTGTCCAAAAAGATACCCGATTTCCCTGCCGCCCACACCAATATCTCCCGCAGGAATATCAACATTAGAGCCTATATGCCTGTAAAGCTCAGTCATAAAGCTCTGGCTGAATTTCATCACCTCGTTGTTGGATTTACCTTTGCTGTCAAAGTCCGAGCCTCCCTTGCCGGCGCCCATGGGAAGGCCGGTAAGACTATTTTTAAATACCTGCTCAAAAGCAAGAAATTTTAGTATGCTAAGATTTACGCTGCTATGAAAACGCAGGCCGCCCTTGTATGGGCCAATAGCGCTGCTCATTTGCACGCGGTATCCGCGGTTGATTTCTATTTCGCCTTTATCATTCAGCCATGGCACCTGAAACATAATTACACGTTCAGGCTCTGCAATTCGTTCTAAAATTTTAAACTTTTTATATTTTGGATTCGACTCTATAAACGGAACAATAGAATTCGCTACATCATGAGCAGCCTGCAAAAACTCAGGTTCATGCGGATTTTTTTTAGTGAGATTTTTCAAAAACATTTCTACACCATTGCTGGTAGTTACAGCATGGTTCATCACTTTTTCATTAATAACTGTCATATTAAAATTTTAGATTGTAACCTTCCGGAATTTGTAAAATTCGTGAAAAAACAATAGTCATTGCTACAATGCCATTTACGAATTGTGGAAAATCTCACTTAATATTTGATTTTCCAAATAAAATTGTTTAAAAATTTTAGTTCATTTTTATAAACACATTTACAACATGAGGATGTTCGGATGGATGATACGCTACCTCAGCTTTGCCGATGTTTAAAAAACCCGATTTTTCATACTGACACATGATAAACGGGTTGTTAATAAAAACCTGCGACCACTGCACGCTCATTTGTTGACAGAACACATCGCGCGAATGAAATAACTTTCTGCTAAGCCCATTCTTCCTGTAATCCGGGTGCACTACCAGGCGGCTATAAAAACCGAAAGGCCATTTCTGTGGCAATAAAAATTTTTGAACTGAAGAATAATAAGGAAAATCAGCGAACGAATAAAACAGGTTTAACCGCGCTGAAGCGATGATTTTATTTTCATCGTTTGCAACTATCCAGTGAAAAGCAGTTGCATCCAATTCGTCATACCAACCATCAGGATATAAATTTCTGTTTACAAATTCTGTGTTTCCCGAATGTTCCCATACATCCAGCCGCAGGCGATACACTTCATTCAAAAGAGCACTATCAGTTACAAGCTGAGGCGTTAATTCCTTTTGTTCTAAAACGGGATTTTCTTCTAAAACGGTATCTAAAAAAGTGGCTCTTGAAGGGGCAGCGTGTAAATCTGTACCGGGCAATATGGAAGGGTTAATTTCCAGGAGTGTGTTCATTATGCAATAAAAAACGGAGGTAAAAAAAATTGTTGGTTATACAGCGTGATAAAAAGCAGCTATCAACGTCGGCAAACGATGTTATATCGGAGTGCGATAAGTAATTGGTATATGATTGGTAAAACCATTGTGCAAATATAAACATGCATCACACGAGTGAGGTAAATGTTATTGTAAAATTTTAGTTACAAAGAAATCGCACCCGATAAACAAATATAGTAAAGCAAAAAATAACAGGATTTTTTTATTTTGATTCATACAATAAATTAGTAGCTGTGAATCAGTGATGGCGGCAATTTCTCATGGCAAAAAAATTTATTTTTTCGTAGATACACCTACGGTGAAATCGTTTTTTACCAAATCTACCGTAAATATATATTTTGCTGATGCAGTATAAATCCTATTGTATGGTGTATGTAGCAGGTTTATCTTTGCCTTGGAAAATGATTGAATTAAGTGCAATTTCTTCTTATTCAAAAACATGCAAATCTTTTTCCATCTTCCTTGAAATGCCTTTTTTATTTAAGCTCTTAGCCTGGCGTCTAAATTTCCATGAATTCAAAATATTTGAAACGTCTATCAAGCTATGCATTAGGCCGCGATAAAAACCTGATTCAGGATTAATTTTATAAAAACTTCCACACCGATGATGTGTGGAAGTTTTTTATTTAAAAATTCTAACTTTACGTATCAGCTTATCCATTCATTCTTTAAAATTCAAATCATGATTGAAACTATCCAGGGATTACCGCCTTATGTGGCCGCCTTCAACGCCACCGGAAAAATTACAGGAAAGGATTATGATGAAATTATCAATCCTTTAGTAAGCAAAATTTACAAAGAGCATGGCAAAATCAATTATTTACTCGTATTAAATACCGGCCTGCAAAATTACAGCCTCGAAGCCTGGTTTAAAGATGCGTTGCTGGGCTTTGTATATTTTACCGAATGGAAAAAAATTGCCATTGTTTCTTCGCAAAAAAGAATTAGAAATTTCACCGATTTCTTTGGAAAACTGATTCCGGGCCAGACCAAAGGATTTATGATGGAAGATTTGGACGTAGCAAAAGAATGGATTTCACAATAGGCAAATACTTTTAATAGCCTCTTATTGCGGATTTAATAATTGAGTCTTTTTGCGCTGGCGTAAGCGAATAATCATAATGGTATAGCGAAGATTCCCAATCGCCATACACCGGATTGGGCAATACGATAAAGCGGTTTCCAAATTGCGCTGAAAAGTTGTTGGCAATCTTCTCTCTTTCATCTGAAGTTTTTTTCTCAAATAAATTACTGAAATCATTCAGGTTATCACCTATCAACAGCACGATGTTATGACTCTGGGCGATTGTGTTTTTTCTTATTTCTTTTGAAGATGTTTCCTGTTTCAGCAGCAGGTGTGCATTGTCTGCATTGGGAAAATTAAAGTGCTGCAGATTTCTTAATGTGCCTTCGCGTTCATCTTCTCCGCGATTTGAAACATAAAATATTTCTACTCCCGAAGCAAAGGCGAATTGCAGAAAATGCAATGCACCGGGCACGGTGTCAGCTTTTCCCATTGCAGTCCACCCACGCCATGAATCAGCATCATAATCTTTGCCTTGCAATATTTGATGGGCCTCATAAGGGCTGTTGTTCAGAATGGTTTCATCAATGTCAGTCATGATGGCGCGCGGCTTTGGCGATCTATCGCGGTTAAATTCTGCAAGCTTTATGCGGGCTATATTGAAAGCCTGGTAACACAGCGCTCTATATTCGGCTGATCTTTGCTGAAAAGCAGTCGCAAATATTTTTCCGTTGACAACAAGATTATCCGGCTTCGTAACATTCGTAGTTGCCACGCGGGGCGCCGTGCACGAGCCCAAAAACAACAATAAGACAAAAGCAATCTTTTTCATTTGAGGCAATATTTATGAAAGCAAAAAAATTGAGTATTATTTTTGATATCCCATTATCGCAAAGTAACCGATTTAAAATTTGCAGATGTTTTATTTTATTATCTCTTAATTTTATTCGAAACTCATAAAAGCTAAAATAGTAAAATGGATTTTGTTGATTATTACAAAACATTGGGTGTAGCAAAGAATGCCTCTGCTGATGATATCAAAAAAGCATATCGAAAGCTTGCCAGGAAATATCATCCTGATGTGAATCCAAATGACAAAGAGGCCCACAAAAAATTTCAGCAGATAAACGAAGCGCACGAAGTACTGAGTGACCCCGAAAAAAGAAAAAAATATGATCAGTATGGAGAAAACTGGAAGCATGCCGATCAATATGAACAGGCCAGACGACAACAGGGACAACAAGGCGGTGGCGGCTTTGAAGGTTTCGGTGGGTTTGGCCAGGGCTTTGGTGGCGCAGAAGGATATACGTATTCTTCGGGCGATGAAGACAGTTTTTCTGATTTTTTTGAATCTCTTTTTGGCGGAGGAAGAAGCAAAAGAAGCCAATCCAAATACCGCGGGCAGGACTATAATGCAGAACTCCGGCTATCATTAGCCGATGCCTACACCACTCATAAGCAAACACTCACCATCAACGGGAAAAATGTGAGAATAACGATTCCGGCGGGTGTTGAAAACGGCCAACAAATTAAGCTGAAAGGCTATGGCAGCCCGGGTGCAAACGGAGGGCCCAATGGTGATCTTTTCATAACTTTCGTTATTCCAAATGAACCAGCTTTGAAACGCGAAGGAAATAATCTTTATAAAACAGAAGACCTTGATCTTTATACAGCCCTGCTCGGCGGCGAAAAAACGATCGATACACTGGGCGGTAAAATAAAACTAAAAGTAGCTCCTGAGACACAGAACGGCGCTAAGATAAGGCTAAAGGGAAAAGGGTTCCCGGTTTATAAAAAGGAAGGCCATTTTGGTGATTTGTATATTACATGGAATATCCAATTGCCCACGAACCTGACACCGAAACAAAAAGAACTATTTACGGAATTATCAAAATTATCATCCTAAAATTTTTGATATGGAAAACGATGACTTAATACCTGCTGAAGAATTTTGCATCTATCACAACATCGAATACTCCTTTATCAGTTCTTTGGAAGATTCAGGATTGATAAGGGTTACATCGGTAGAGCAAAATTCCTACATTTCTTCGGATGAATTGGAAAAGCTGGAGAAATTTGTGCGGATGCATTATGAACTTGATATCAATATTGAAGGAATAGAAACTATAAATCATCTATTGGAAAAAATAGACTTGTTGCAAAAAGAAATATTGCAATTACGAAGTATAGCGGCAATTGCTGACCTGTCACCAAAATAAAAATCTTCCCTCTTTATTGGTTTACTGTTTGTTACCCTTTACATAAGGCCATTCTTTTTGAAAATAAGCCTTAATAAAATAAACCACCGTTCCAAGAGCAATCACGATGAGCCCGCTCAGCATTAATTTGGTTCCGGTGGATATCAGAATAAATAGCCACATCGCGATGGCCACAATCACCGGCAATGGAAACAATGGCATTTTGTAGGGAAAATGAATTCCGTTTTTACGCGATCTTAGAATCAATAAACCAACTGCCTGGCCTACAAATTGAATCATAATCCTCATTGCAAGAATAGCGCTGATGGCTTCACTAAGCTTAAAAAGCATGCTGAAAATAAATGCGACTCCACCTAAAAACAACAATGAAACATAAGGGAAGTTTTTGGTCGGATGAAGTTTTTCAAAAATTTTAAAAAACTCACCGTCCCTTGCCGCCGCATAAGGAATACGGCTGTAACCAAGTGTTGCAGAAAAAACGGAAGCAAAAGCAACCCACAGTACGAGGCACGTAATTATGGTAGCTGCGGTATGCCCCATCAGGGATTGCATAAATTCACTGATAACAAATTCGCTTTCTTTTGCCTGCTGCCAGGGAATAACGCTTACCACGCTTACATTCATCATCAGGTACAAAACAGCAATGCCGATGATAGAAATCAAAATGCTTCGCGGAATATTTTTTGATGGATTTTTTATTTCGCTTCCCAAATGGCAAATATTGTAATAGCCCAAATAGCTATAAACAGATTTTACACTGGCAAATCCAATGGCAGTAACAAATGCATAGTCCACAGACAAGCCATTGTTTATATTTTTTATTGGTGATAAAAAATTTCCATGAACAATACCGCCGCCAATTATCCAAAACATGGTAATAAGCACTCCGCTCCAAAGAAAGATGCTGATTTTTCCAATGGTTTCAATTTTACGGTATAATAGAATCACAATCAAGATGACCACTCCCCCACTCACCATTTTTTCAGTATAAAATGTAAGAGGAACAAGAAATGAAAAATATTTTGCAAAGCCAATGGCTGCAGAAGCTATCACAAGCGGCGCCTGTATCATCGTCTGCCATACAAACAGAAAGCTCATCATCTTTCCGGCCTTGCTTTTTCCGTAGGCTTCTCTTAAAAAATTATAACTGCCACCGGCTTCAGGAAATGCCGCGCCCAACTCACTCCAAACCTGCCCGTCAACAATGGAAAGAAAAGCCCCCGCAATCCACGCATATAAAAAATAAGGGCCGTTCATCATTCCAATTACCATCGGCAGTGTGATAAAAGGGCCGATGCCCACCATGTCAGTCATGTTGATCGCTGACGCCTGCCACAGGCTTAAACTCCGCTTCATTTCAGCCATGCAAAAAACTATTAGGTATTAAGGTGATGAAATAATTAATCGTAAATGAATTTTATAAAAATACAATCTGCTGACGAAGAAATTATATTTGCGCGGCTTTAAATTTATCTTCTCTTCAAAATAAAAAAATGTAATAAAGTCTACCTACCGGTAGACAGGTTTGTTTACTATTGTTTTTTAATTTTGGAAAAATAAATCAAGATGCTCAACAGACGAAAATTTTTACAGCTTTCCACCCTTTCGGCGCCATTAGTTTCTTTAAAAAATGTTTTTAGCAACGGTGCGCCACAAACCAAACCTATTGTAGTTTCTACCTGGGACAATGGACAACTGGTAAATAATGAAGCCTGGAAAATTCTTTCTAAAAATGGCCGCGCGCTGGATGCCGTTGAAGCCGGAGCAAGATATGTGGAAGATACCATAGATTGTTGCATTGGCCTTGGCGGCTATCCCGACCGCGATGGTATTGTAACACTCGATTCATGCATTATGGATGAAAAGGCCAACTGCGGTTCTGTAGGCGCACTCGAAAGAATTAAACATCCCGTATCCGTAGCAAGAAAAATTATGGAAACCACTCCCCACATCATGTTAGTAGGACAGGGAGCGCAGCAGTTTGCTCTGGAAAACGGTTTCAAAAGAGAGCCTGAAATTCTTTCAGAGCCTGCAAGAGAAGCTTATGAAAACTGGTTGAAGAAAAATGAATACAACCCTGAAATAAATATTGAAAACAAAGACGCAGAAAAGAAAAATAAAAAAGGCAATGGGCCTTTTGCACCGCAGTTTTTTGATGATGGATCAATCAATCACGATACGATGGGATTGGTAGCTTTGGATCAATCAGGGAATATGAGCGGCGCGGTTACTACCAGTGGCATGGCTTTTAAAATTCATGGACGAGTTGGTGATTCGCCAATCATTGGCGCAGGCCTGTTCGTGGATAACGAAGTAGGCGCTGCTACTTCGAGTGGAATGGGAGAAGAGGTGATACGTATATGTGGTACGCATCTCGTGGTAGAATTTATGCGGCAGGGCTATTCGCCTGAAGTTGCCTGCCGTAAAGCAATTGAAAGAATTATTCATCGCAGCGAGGAAAAAGCAAAAAAGGTGCAGGTAGGCTTTTTGGCTTTAAATAATAAGGGAGAATATGGGGCGTATGCCATTCAAAAGGGATTTGTTTTTTCAGTGAAAAGTAACGGCGAAGAAAAAGTGTATCCTTCCAAATATTTTTATGATTTGGGCGTGAGTTAGTGAGAGAGGGTAAGAGTGTGAGAGGGTAAGAGTGTGAGAGGGTGAGAGGTGAGAGGTGAGCGAAGTGAAGATGGTTCAGATGGTTCAGAAGTTGTAGAATGATAATTTTTACAATTCGGATTTACTATGGAAAATAAATTAGAAATAATTGGTTTCAATATTGAAAGCTGCCTGGCCGCGCAGGAAGCAGGCGCTGACAGGATTGAGCTTTGTGGTTCGCCCGGTGAAGGAGGCACTACGCCCTCCTATGGCTTGGTTCAATCAGCGAGGGAAAAACTGGAAATTGATTTGTATGTGATGATTCGTCCGCGCGGCGGAGATTTCCTGTATACTGATAATGAATTTGAAATGATGATGAAGGAGGTTGAATTCTGTAAGCGATCAGGTTGCGATGGTATCGTTACAGGCGCTCTAACTCCGGATGGCCATGTGGACAAAGAAAAATGTAAAATATTAATCGACCTGGCGTTTCCAATGGAAGTTACTTTTCACCGCGCCTTCGACAGAGTGGCGGATCCATTTGCATCTCTGGAAGACCTGATAACACTGGGCTTTGAAAGAATCCTCACATCAGGATTAAAACCAAAAGCTGAGCAAAATACCCATCTTTTATCGCAGCTAATACAAAAATCGGCCGGAAGAATTATCATAATGCCAGGCTCCGGCGTTAACTCCGGAAACATAATTTCAATAGCAGAAAAAACCGGTGCCAAAGAATTTCACAGTTCGGCTTCTTTTTCTAAAGAAAGTGAAATGAAGTTTGTAAATAAAGAAATGAATGAAGTTTTGGAATATATCTCGGTTAACAAAGATGAAGTTAAAAATATGAAGAAACTATTGAACAATTTTACCAGAAGCGCAAAAAAATAATTTAGAAAATATTTTCTAAAAGAAATGAACCTCCGCCGGCAAATATTAAAAAAACATACCAAAGCCAACTGTGAAAAAATAATTGCCTGGGTGGACGATGATGCTTCCCGGTTTAATGAACTTTTCAGGTTGTTTCTTACGGATGAAAGCAGGGTAACACAAAGAGCGGCATGGCCACTGGGCTATTGCGCCATAGCCCATCCCGCATTTATCAAAGAAAACTTCGGTGCATTAATTGAAAATTTAAAAAAAGAGCATCTTCATAATGCAATCAAACGCAATACCGTTCGGCTTTTGCAATTTGTTCCCCTGCTTGAAAAATATGAAGGCGATGTAATGAATCTCTGTTTCCATTACCTTGAGTCTCCAAATGAAGCCGTAGCTATTAAAGCTTCCTCTCTGACTATTTTGGGCAACCTTGCTAAAAAATATCCTGAGATAATCCCTGAAATAAAATTGCTGATAAAAACTCAAATCGATCATCAAAGCGCTGCTTTCAAGCAAAGAGCTAAGAAATTCCTTGCAGATTTTCCATCCTGACAAAACAGAAAGTTTATTCCATGGATACCATTGCCTTTATCACACCATTTGCGGGATTAAGCCATTGAGGAAATTCGTTTTTGACGTCTGTAAAAATTGTCCGATGGGTGATATAGTTGGAAGGATCAATTAGTTTGTTTTTCATCGCCGACATCACTTTTTGAAAATCTTCTCTGGTGGCGTTCCGGCTGCTCATTAAGGTAGCTTCCCTTTTATGAAATTCAGGATGGCTAAAACAAATCTCTCCTTTTTGCAAACCTATTAAAATATATTTTCCACCGTGAGATACATATTGAAAGCCGGTGTTGATGGCTTTTAAATTTCCCGTAGCATCTATTACCACTGTTGGCATATCACCACTTGTAATTTCTGCAAGTTGCTGCAGAATATCTTTGCTCATCGCATTCAGCGCAAAGCTCACACCCAATTTTTCTTTACAAAATTGCAGTCGCTGCTCATTAATATCCATCGCTATTACATTAGCGCCAGCAATTCTTGCCATTTCCATAGTTCCCAAACCGATGGGGCCCGCGCCAATTACCAAAACATTTTCGCCGTCTGCAATCTGCGCCCGCCTTACACCGTGAGCGCCAATAGCGAGTGGTTCTACCAATGCAAGCTCATCCAGACTTAATCCATCTCCGTGCAACAAACTTTGGGAAGGAACCATTAAATACTCTACCATTCCGCCGTCGCAATGCACGCCGCAAACCTGGATACTGCTACAACAATTTGGCTTTCCCATCCGGCATGCAATGCAATGGCCACAATTAAAGTAAGGAATAAAAGTCACTACCTCCCCTTTTTCAAAACCAGGCGCATTATCAAAATCAACCAACTCACCCGCGAGCTCGTGACCTAAAATACGAGGATAGCTGAAATACGGCTGAGTGCCTTCGAACGCATGCAAATCAGTGCCACAAATTCCGATACGTTTAATTTTTATAATAGCATAAGCCGGTTTCAATTGCGGCTTTTGAAGGGTTTCGTATTCAAAATTACCAGGCTCAGTACAAACCAAAACTTTCATTTTCTTCTATTTAAATTCAATTTTAAATCCACAAACCGGAACTTCCGGTACCGGCATTTTAAAATTCTTTTTGATAACCAGCGCATCGCCTTTTTGAGTCCACCGGATTTTCGTATCACTTCCCAACAAGGTGACAGAGGCAATTTTTTTATCCAACATTTTTGAATTTTTTCCGAGAGATGTAATAAGAATATCTTTTGTGGGTTCGCCCAAACAATAAGCATACAAATCATTTCCTTTAGTGGTAAAGCGAATATCCTGTGCGCTGTATTTTAATTTATCTTCATTAAAGTTGGAGCTTTTTACAACGGTTTCTTCTGTTGGCCTTTCACCATAAATTTTCCATGGACGCGAGCCATAAATTCCTTCCCCATTCACAGAAGTCCACATGCCTATTTCATTTACGATTTTGATTACATCCGGCTCCAAATCGCCTTCAGGCGTTTGTACAATATTAATTAACAGGTTTCCATTCTTGCTAACTATATCCACCAACATCTGGATTATTTCTGTTGGTGTTTTATACTTTTGGCCGGTGCGGTAATACCAATCGCCGATGGAAGTGTCTGTCTGCCAAGGAAAGGGACTGATAGAATCCTGAACACCACGCTCTAAATCCTGCACCCACATTCCATCTGAAGGTTGCTTGCAGGTGTATACGGCTTCGAGATTTCCGCCATTATTTGCGATGTTTTGATTGTAAAAATAAGCCAGCATGTTTTCGCCGTATTCTTCAAAAGGAAACTGACTATCAGAATAGAGTAAATCAGGATGATAGTTGTCAATTAATTCTTTAATGCTGAAGAGCCACTCTCTTTGCCATTCTTTATTAATGCTTAGCCATCCATGATCATTGGAATCTGCTTTGGCGTGGTATAAGTCCTGGTACATAGGATTAGCACCATCATAAGGAATGCCTTTCATTGGCCCCGTAGTATCCGCCCGATGGCTGGATTGAAACCATGTAAAGCTTGCGCCCAAATGTTCTGAGACTCCAAATTTTAGTCCTTCTTTTTTTGCCGCCGCTTGCCATATTCCCACCACATCTTTTTTAGGGCCATAATTCACAGAATTCCATTTATGGATTTTAGAGTTCCAAAGAAAAAAATTATCATGGTGGGTACCCATACTCACAAAATATTTGGCACCGGCTTTTTTATACAGCGCCATTAATTTTTCCGGATCCCATCGCTCGGCCTTCCATAAAGGGATAATATCCTTGTAACCAAACTTAGACGGATGGCCATAATGCGCTACATGGTATTTATAGTCGTGGCTGCCTTCTTCATACATCTTCCTTGCGTACCAATCGCCCTGGCGGGGCACAGCCTGCGGCCCCCAGTGCGCCCAGAATCCAAGCTTTGCATCACGAAACCATTCAGGATATTGATAATTATGGAATGATTGTTTGTTCGGTAGAAACGCGTTTTGCTGCTGCTTTTCCTGGGCCTTGGTACATACAAATAAAGCTGTGCTGAGAATAATTGTTAGAAAAGAATGTTTTAAAATGTTTGATTGCATTGGTTCTGGTTTTATCGGTTTATTTATCCAATTTCACTTTTATCATCGTAAAAGAATGCGCAGGAAAAGAATAGACAAACCCGTTTTCTTTAACTGAGATTTCTTTCGTTTGAGTTTTCACTTTCTGCTGATCCACTGAATTTTCATCGCTTATGTTTCCTGAATTTACGGTGTAAACAGTCGCTTTCCCTTCGAGTTTTCCGAACTGGTTTGCAATATTGGTTTCAATAGATTTTTCAAGATGGCGGTTAACCACATTAATCACCAACTCGCCTGTTTTATCATTATATGCAGAGGACACATCCAGGTAAGGAACTTTTTTATAATCCCCTGCATCATAAGTATCGCAGCTCAGATATGTATCCAGCGATTCGCCATAACAATTGGCAGCAAAAAGTTGCAGCGGATAATAAATAGTTTGCTTCCAAAGTTTATCGTTGGTAATCATCATCGGCGCTATCACATTCACCAGTTGGGCCATGTTAGCCATTTTTACAACATCAGCATTTCTGACAAAGGTGTTCATGTATTGCGCCACCACCAGTGCATCCTGCAAATTGTAATGCTCTTCCAGCCCTTCTTTTCCGCCGGCTCTGTACCACACATTATATTCATCAAATGCAATGTATAAAGGCTTATGCGATTTTCTTTTTTGTTGTTCTGCTTTGATAATGCCTTTCGTGATTTCAATCACATTATTTACCATTTCCGTGGAAGCCATAAATTTATAATGATCATTATCGCGGTTGCCGGCATAATGATGAAGGGAAATGTAATCAACATAATCAAAAAGCCCGTCAATAACTGTGCTGTTCCAATGTTGCCAGTCAGCACCATAATTACTGCTGCCACTCGCCACGAGACTAATTTTATTATCGCTCCATTTCATAAGCTTGGCTGCTTCCAATGCTTTTTTGGTATAATCTTCCGCATTCAAATGCCCCATTTGCCAGGGGCCATCCATTTCATTTCCAAGGCCCCAATATTTTACATTATATGGTGCCACATGGCCGTTTGATGCCCGCAAATTGCTGTAATAAATTCCAGTATCCGCGTTGCAATATTCTACCCAATCTCTTGCTTCTTCAATAGTTCCTGTTCCTAAGTTTACACATAAATAAGGCAACGTATTGGCTTCTTTGGTCCATTGCAAAAATTCATCGGTGCCTACGCGGTTGGTTTCTATCGCACCCCACGCCAGGTCTTTTCGTTTAGGCCTTTTATCAACAGGCCCTATCCCGTCCATCCAATGATAGCCGCTGGCAAAATTACCGCCGGGCCAGCGATCCTGGGTAACATGCAAATCCTTAACAGCCGCTAACACGTCCTTTCTGAATCCGTTTTCATTAGCCTGTTTTGAGGAAGGATCATAAATTCCACCATAAATACACCGGCCAAGATGCTCAGTAAAATTTCCATAAATTAAAGAATCAATATGGCCGATTTTTCTTTGTGCATCAATCTTAATTTCTGCTTTCATATCCTGTGCAGATAAAGAATTTACGCCGGCAATGAGGAAAAAGAATAAAGTAATTTGTAGCTTCTTCATATCATTCTTTGTTTTGTTTTAATTAGTCATATCATTTTTAGAAAATAATTTCTAACTGTACAGCAAACCGGTAAATAACGGGATTTTTTATTTCGCTGAGGAGATAAATATAACAATTACTTCATCAATTCTTTCATGGTAAATGGTTGCTGGCGGCCGTGGTATTTCTGACGAATGTTTTTTACTTCTTCTTCTGTTACTTTGCTTGCTTTATTGTTCCATGCATTTCGGATATAGGAAATTATATTCGCGATTTCCTTATCGCCGAGACTCTCATTTGACGCCATTGCAGGCATCGCTTCAGATACATCCGGCGGTGCATACATTTTATCTCCAACTTTTATCGGGCCTGTAAGGCCATACAACACAATCGAAAGCACTTTATCTTTATCGCCGAGCACCCAGTTTGAACCATTTAACGGCGCACCCAATCCTTTAATTCCCTCTCCATCATCGCCATGGCAAACTTTACAATTCTGCTGGAATAGCTTGCGGCCCGCCAACATATCTTTATCTAACTTTTTGTTGGCAATTGCAGCCAGGCGCTGCTTTTCAGCATTCTGAATTACGTGCTGTAACCGCTCTGCAAAAAAATCAGCAGTATCTTTTACGGTTTGTTCATAGAATTGGAGGAACGGTTTTTCTTTGTCATGAAGGCCGCTGATTACCGCATCGGCAACGAACGGGTTTTTGGGAAATTGATTGAGAATCTTCATCAGCAAACCCTTAGCCTGTGAAGTATATTGTATGATAGCGGCGCCAAGATGAGCAAGATAAGGTGCAGTTCCTGGAACATTTTGCTGCAACATGGCATCGTATTTCTGCAGCCAGAAATCAGCATCTTTTTCACTATGCATGATCGCGATAGCGCAAGTTAGTATTTGCTGTTGCATCTCAAAAGAAGATGAGGGCCACATTTCCTCAAGATCCTTATTACTTATTTCACCCAATCCTTCCAAAACCCACATGGCATTGATTTTACCAATTAGGTTTGTATCAGTCTTAAGCATCCTGCGAAGCGACGGCACAAGGCTTTTCAACTGTTTGTCAAAAATATAATTGTGTGCCGTTTCACGGAGCCATTGATTGGAACTGTTTAAATAAGATAAAAGAGAATCATTGTTTTCATTAAATGAAGGCGTTGTTAGGCGGGTACCTTTCTTTGTCACTTTATAAATTCTTCCACAATTAAGTGGCGTTTCCAAACCTCTTGCAATGGCTTCACCTGCGAGATAAGGCGTCAGGTAAGTTTTGTGCTGAATAATGCCACGATACATATCCAGCACATACAAAGCGCCATCCGGACCGACATATAAATTAACCGGACGAAAACGTTCATCATCACTTGCAAGAAATTCCTTATCGTGATACGCTTCTTTGCCTGTTGTAGAATCGGCGAAGAAAGTCAGTACATCCCGTTTGATTAAATTTCCTGCAGGCTCTGCCACAAACACATTGTCGTAATATTCTTTTCCGAACGCGTTACTGTTGAATACCACCGGGCCGCACGCAGCCGTAAACTCAACAAGCCGAAGGCTATCATCTAATACGTCTTTCATATATCCGCGGTTTACGCCTGGCGTGGGATGAATTGGAAACACACTGTTGTCAGAAACAACGCCTTCATTATAGCCTGCCACGCGCGGCTGATGAGGATTTCCGGCGCCTAAGGATGGAGAAAAATAATCGCCCAGCAAATTAAAAGAATTGGTATTGTAATATAGCCTGCCAAATTCATCCTGGGAAATTCCCCACTGACCCCGGAAATGAGTATGATCTTTTATCCACTTGTTTTTGCCAATCCTGCGATAACGGTTAGCCGATTTCGCATTGTAAATCCAGTTATCCAATCCGCGCAACAACCCGTTCGGCTGATGTTCTACGTTTCCTCCCTCCGCATAATTACTATCTACTAAAAACCTTTGACCAGCCTTGTCTCCGTTATTTTCTACAAACCAAAGGTTAGGTGGCTCAGCCACGAGGATGCCATCGTCAAACAGACAAAGCGCGCGGGGCATCACGAGCGAATCCATAAATACCTTGCGATCATCGAACACACCGTCATGGTTTTTATCTTCAAGAATTACAATTTTTCCAATAGGCTCCTGCTCGCCATTCCCGGAAGTATCCGGCATGTAGGCATTCATTTCCACAACCCACAATCTTCCCTTAGGGTCAAAGCTGGCCGCTACAGGCGCGCTCACCAAAGGTTCGGCTGCAGCTAAATTGATTTGGAAATTTTTTTCTAATACAAAATGGGCAATCGTTTCCTGCGGGGCAATTACCGGAGATTCTTTTTGATCTAATTTTTTTCTTAATTCTTCTTTTGTAAGTTTTTTATTTTCCTGTTGGCAGCCGTACATCAGGAAGCAAGCTGAGAAAACGATAAGAATAGAAAGAAGGAAATGTGTTTTACTGCAATGGCCTTTCATCTGGCTTTTTAAAAATTTGATTTGGTGGATGGATTTTGCGAAACGAATTTCGGTAAAAAGTATTAAAGATAAGCAGCGTCGACAAAATACCATCATGCACATTCCTGCTTCCATCCACTGAAAGAAATAAATGGCAGTAAACCTCTGAATTTATTAGTAAATGAAAAAATAAGTGAAATTTAAATTGCCCAACACTTATTAAAATGCTTCCACCAGTTCAGGCGATTTCATGGTAACATTGCTTCTTTTAACTTTCTTGTGTTTCTTACCGCACCAGATATAAAAGCCGGTGACAGGCAACGAAGCAGCAATTAGTGAAGCAAAAAAAGCGAGAACTTTTCCGGCAAGACCGAGAACAGTCCCCACATGAACATCATAATTCATCCGGGCGATTTTGTAGCCTGATCGGTGTTGTTTGCAGTAGATTGATCGGCTCTTACAAGATAATCCGCGCCTATGGCATTAGGTTTCCCGATCACAACCGAATTAGGAATTACATAGAAATACGCATAAGGCCCGTCAGAAAAACTATGAGTGCTGCTGAATTGGTTTGAGAGCTCCACTGGCTGGAAATTTTATAATTCATTAGTACCAGGCTTTCAATACGCAACTTGACCAGGCATTTTGCCTATAGCCAAATTAAAAATCTGCATTAAAAGTTCGTTTACTGTGAAACACCTGTTATCGCACGACATATTGCAGTGAACGCCTGGGGAAGCTTTTACCAAGCATCAAATGGAGCACGCTTTAATCAAAAATTTCCATGATTATCTTTTTTAAAGCGAAAAACAATATTTGCAAATAACTAAGCATTGTTGATCCATCTTTTAAAAAAAGGAGCTACCTGCTGGCTTACAATTATAGGCTCCTCTAACTGGTTAAGGCTGATATCTACCAATAATTTCACCTTTTTATAAGGCTTAAAGCTTTTTATAAAATTCACGTTGACAATGTATTGCCGGTTGGCGCGAAAAAAAATGGTGTGGTCCAGTTCCTGTTCCAGCTCTGTTAATGTTTTATCTACCAAATATTTTTGGGAATCGCGGTCAATTACATACACTAATTTGTCCCTCGTATATATCAATGCAACATCCGCCAGCAACAGTAAAATATTTGCTACACCCCGTTTAACTAACAACCGGGTTCTCTTTTTTTCTTCAAGCTTAATAATAGTGGCTTTTTCCGTATCGATAGATCTTTTTAATAGTCCTTCCAGAATATGCACGTGCAAAATTTCTCTTTCTGCCTCATCATTTTTTTGTGCATTTAACAACCGCCCGTCACGGTTAATTTCAATAGGGCTTAAGCGGTCACTTTCCCTTTCAACAAAAATCACCGGCATGTACTTCGGGGATCCGTTGTATGGATCTAAAGGCGGCCCGGCGATCAATTGGACGTCACCGGGGCCCGGCTCTTTTGAAAAGTGGGCTGTAGGCACTTTTTCGGAGTTTTGTTTTGTTTCAGACATAGAGATAGATTATATGATTAAAGAAATAGGGCGAATCGCGACATGCTCTTTAATTTTTATTTTCCTTTTCACGGCTTGATTATTTATTTGTAAATAAGAACCTGCATTTCATAAAGACAATATAAAAATCATAAATTGACGATGTAATACCCATAAATTGCTTTACCTTTAAAATCGATTTAGGAGGTAAAGTTAATATATTTTACCACTAAAACGTCAATAAATGGTAAAAAATTCTGAAATAGATACAATGCGCCTCGATGGCGGATTATTGTGCCTGGATTTTATTAACAGCGTTCATGACCGCCACGAAGAGCCTTTACGTGATTATTTTTCAGGAATACATGACTTGATTCATTGGGCAAAACGGTTAGGGATTATTGATTCGAAAAGAGAAAAAAAACTTACAGCAGAAGCAGAGAGCCGGCCGGAAAAATCAGCCAGGTTTTTCAGTAATGCTGTTGCTTTCAGAGAGTTGATATTCGTAATCTTTTGGAATATCATTTCCGGGAAAAAGGTTCCTCCTGCCGAACTGAAAAAGTTTAATAAGATGCTTATGATCTACTTTCCTTATTTGCAAATAAAACAATCAAATAAAGGGTTTGAGGAACAATGGCTACTGGAAGAAACTGACTTTAAAAGATTGTTAGCCCCGATTTTAAACGACTGCTATGAAACACTGCTATCTGATAAATTAAGGCGGATTAAAGAATGCGATAACTGCGGATGGCTTTTTTATGATACCACAAAAAATGGTAAGCGCAGATGGTGTAGTATGCAAACCTGCGGAAGCAATGTAAAAGCGCTGGACTGGTATTACCGGCAGAAAAAACAATGAAACGAAAACCTGTGATTGTAATGCATATGGTTCGTTAGGTTTTATATTTCTTTGTAGCATAATGATCCGGATTTAATAAGTTCCCAATATTTTTTGTAGTTCACATCAAAATATTTCTTCGATTTTTTCTTTATACTGCGTGACCTTATTTTTTAGGTAAAAGCGGTTTTTCTTAACAACGGAGTTATCCAAATGGCACCGGCAATCAAAAAAATAAGTACGATACTTAAGGAGGATAACAGATCGGAAGTTTTAAAAACCATTAAAGCTACTATGCCCATTCCTATTGCCATCCGAAACCTGATAGATGACATCTGATAGGCCATGCAGCGCAATTTGTCTGTCTTTGATGAAATTACCTTTTTTGAAAACACCACCTCTGTGATTATAATCAGCAATATAGAAATGATTGCCATCATTAGCCAGGGTGAATAGCCCCAAAGTGCTATCATCAACCAAATACCGGTTGTTAATGTTACCAACACGCCGATCGATCCAATCTTCTTAAATACCTTCACTTGTAGTAAAGCAAATTCTTCAGTATCTGTCGTCAATGACTTCCTTAAAGCTGTTACATAACTGTACTCCAGCGCCCAGGATATAAATATCGTAATGGCTCCTGTTACGTGAAAAAAAGTGAGTGAGGGGAAAATGTTCATAATTAATAATCTTTAAAAAAAATTATAGAATTAAGTGTTTAGTTCGCAAGCCTACATTTAGCAAGCTTGTTATAAAAATCGAATAATCATAGATTGGCACAATCGTCGATCTTATTAGACTAGCAGCCTGGGTATTTTCGATGTCAATTACTTGCAGACTTGTTTCGATGAGCCTTAGCCTTTGCTGTTGACTGGTTTATCTTTTATCATTTTGAAACATATTTACCTATACTGTTAATGATCGAAGATTTTAAAACTGGACAACGCAGAAATTATTTTTTAAATTTTTTTATTTTTAGATTTATGACCTCCCTTTCCGTTTCAGTTTTTGCCAGTAAGAGCGCTCTTTCAAAATGTGCCTTCGCTTTTTCGTTATCAATTCCCGCATATAGTTCGCCAAGCAGTGTGAAATAAAAATGATTGTGGGGCAGATTTATTTTTTCAGCCTCCGCCAACGCGATTTCCTTTCCCCGGGCTTTATACAAGGCATATAGCCTGTTTAAAGCCACGCCCGGCGAATCATTTATTTTCAGTAATAAATTGTAATGATGTAAAATACTTTCCTGCTTTTCCTTAGTGTCATCTTTTTGGCAATTCAGAAAAGCGATACCCGCCTCCAAATGATAAGAGCTCAGTTTGTCTCCCTGCGCAGATAAGTTTAAAAAGTGAATACCTTGTTCTATCAAATCCTGATCCCAAAGATTTTCATCCTGCTCTTCGTATAAAATAAAATCGTTATCGGCGTTTTGCCGCGCATCCAGCCTTGAAGCATGAAAAGACATTAAAGCAACCAAAGCATTTGTTTTTGGCAAGCTGGTCTTGCTGTATTCTGTAAGCATCAAACCCAGCCTGAGGGCTTCCATACAAAAATCCTTTCGCAATATTTTATTTTGAGTGGTGGAATAATATCCTTCATTAAAAAGCAAATAAATGATGTGCAAAACATTGTCAAGTCGCGTTTCAATTTCATTTTCGCGCGGCATTTCCAATTGAACCTTTTCTGCTCTTAATTTTTCTTTTGCCCTGAATAATCTTTTATTGATAGTTTCTTTATTGCTAAAAAAGGCTTCGGCTATTTCCTCTATTCCAAAACCGCAAAGTACGCGTAGCGCAAGGGCTATCTGGGCTTCACTTGCAATTACAGGATCACAAATAGCGAACATCATTTCCAACTGGCTGTCTTTAATATTTTTTGTTGAAAAATCCATCTCTTTTGTTTCTGCAATGGTATCGGCTGATACTTTTATCTGGGGAACTATTTTTTCGTCAAAGATTTTTTTACGCCTGAAATGATATAAGGTTTTTTGTTTGGCCACCGCATATAGCCATGCGGTTGGGTTTGCGGGAATACCCTTTTCGGTCCAGTTTTCAGTAGCAGTTAAAAAGGTTTCACTTACAATATCTTCAGCGATCTCGATATATTGCAGCCCATAGAGCTTACTTATGACCGCAACCATTTTTGCAAATTCCTTTCGGAATAAATCGGGTATTAATTCTGTTTCTTCACTCATTTTTTAAGAAGGAAACTTATTTTTTTGTAACAGCAGAGCTACCGGATCTTCCCTGGTTCTTTAGCCAGGAAAGCTTCTCTTATTTCTACGCTGCCTCCTATTTCCAGCACAGGGCAACCATGTGCCAGCGTAATTGCCTCGTCTAAAGTCTCCGTCTTTATTATAGCAAGGCCACCTAATTTTTCTTTTAATTCAACAAAGGGACCATCAGTTATTACGCCGCTGGGTTTCAGAATTTTACCGTCTTCGGAAAGCGCAAAACCAGTGCTCGATAACTTTACTTCCTCGGGGAATCCATCAAGCCAGTCATTCCATTTTTTGCGATACGCTTCCATTTTTTCTGAATCAATTTCAGGTTCCTTCAGCTCCGGCCGCCTGAATAATAAAACGAATTCTTTCATGTTGATGTTTTAATTTTTATTGTTTCGATTGGGTCAAAAACCTTGCCTGCCTGTCGTACTGACTGCCCGGCAGGCAAGGAATTTTTCTTATATCCATTTTCCTGTATCATTCATTAGCGCTAACTAATTGGCATGCACTTCCCATTGTCCGGGCTGATAATCTCCCGCGGGGGTTCTGAATGCAATATTAATACGATTGTAAGTATTGATGGTAGTAACCGCCACGGTTAAGTCTATCAATTCTTCTTCGGAAAACTGGCGGCGTGCTTCTTCATAAATTTCATCCGGTACATTGGCGTCTTTCAACCTGGTTACTGCTTCTGCCCACGCCAGCGCGGCACGTTCGCGCTCTGAATAAAAAGGCGCTTCACGCCACGCAGCGATTGTATATAACCGTTGTTCGGTTTCGCCTGCTGCGCGCAAATCTTTTGAGTGCATATCAAGACAATAAGCACAACCATTTATTTGTGATACCCTGAAATCAATTAAATTAATCAGTTGCGGTTCCAGCGATGATTTAGCAAGATAGACACTCAGGCCACCTAACGCTTTGATTACTTTTTGTCCTTTTTCCAATAAATCAATTCTCTGTTTCATCTTATTATTTTTTTATTATTAAAATTATTACACCTTAATAATGACTGAACTTTTTAAAACAGGACATAAAAAATAATTTTTTTTATTTCCTTAGTTAAATAACCATCATATCCTTCTGTAAAAGAAGAATAGCACTTAAAGTCCTGCCGGTGAACGGAATTGCAATGAATAACAGTAAAGCAACAAATAATGCTTTTTTCTTTTTAGCAGTTATCACCGCTAAAGTTTTTAAAGCCAATGTTCCATTGATGGGTGCATATATTTCCAAAAGCGAAATGAGTTGATGTGAGTTGCCGCCTGTAAACGGAACAGGTTTGAGTTAAAGAAAATAAGGGGAAGTAGAAACTCCCCCATTATTTCCGGGTTGCCCGCGCCCGCATTTATAAAAAGTAGGTCAGGCCAACTTCCAGACCACTTGTCATGTTGTATGTTTTCGCCCTGCCCGCAGGATACAAAGAATAATCTTTGTCTTCCGCATTCGTGAAATCTACATCGAACCTAACGCCTGCAGTCAAGTACAAAGTTTTCTGAAGCTTAATCCGGATGCCTGCTTCTGCGGCGCCACCGAATGTTGTTTTTTCAAAACGGTCGTCGGTGTTAGACACCACATCTTTTCCATCGTCATTGGTAAGTTTTGAGGTGGATAGAAAGCTCACCTGTGGCCCAATTTTGCCGGAAAATGAAATTGACTTTTGAGGATTAGTGTTGTAAGTAAAGTACACCGGCACTTTTATGTAGTTTACTTTTTGATTATAATCGTTTCCGCTCAGCTTATATTTTTGGCCTTGCAGTGAATAAAGCCCGTCTATGGCCACCCCTATGTTGCCGGTGAAATTGTATCCGGCGCCAATTCCAAAATTGGTATTAAATGTGGCTTTACTGTCGTAAAGAGAGTTGTCGTTATCATCCTTGTTAAGAAGGAAACTGAATTCCGGCGTAGCTTTCACGCTTAGGTTAAAACCCTTCTGGGCATTTACGTTTTGTATCATGGCCATTATCATCATGACAGAAAGGGAAATAAAAATAATTCCTTTGTTTTTTTTGTTAACTTTCATTTTAGATTGTTTTTGATTTGATTTGTAAAAATTAAATTGAGAACCGGGCTACATCGGGTACCATCCTTTGTAGCCTTTTTATTTTAGTGGTGGCGGGGCTTGTTCGTCTTCGTAAGGTTTTAATTTTCATTGTGTATCGTAACGGATTGATTTTTCAAAATTAGCCCGCTGAAATTTTCTGCCATTGCCTAAATCGGCGAAATGCCTCCGTTAAAGCGGTTAACGACAAAAATTGGTCGGTAAAAAGATTTCAACCGTGGTTGGTAAACATATCGCTCATGTAATGCCTTGCGTGACTTCTATTTTTGCCATTCATGAATTCATGCATTTTGTTTTTTTATGTGATGAGAATATTCACACTTCAATAATGATTCATCTTTCAGAAACCGGACAATAAAAAACAGGAAAAGTAATATCGCGGAAAGCCTCGCCAACACTTATGTTAGCTTTATGCTTCCGGATCGGAGCTGGCGGTTACAAAAATTTTCGTCAGCCGGATTGTTTTGATGAAATCCAGGTGGGATTATATAAAGCAAAAAAAACTGGCCGGTTTGTTAACCCAGCCAGTAAATCAATGAAAAGAAAGAATTTTTATTTTGGAAAATGAAAGCGCTTATTTTTTCAGCCACTTTCAGGCTACGCCATCTTTTACACCTTTAAAATATCCTACGGATTCAGCAATGCCGGGCAAAGGATCTTTCATATCTTTTTCAAATTCGATGCCGCAATGGCCTGAATATTTTATTTTGCGAAGCGCCTTTACCAATGCCGGGAAATTAATAATTCCTCTTCCTGCCTCAATAGCTTTTCCATCCTGCTCCGCTTTTGTCACATCTTTTATGTGCATGTCAAAAATCCTTTTATTGTATTTTAAAACAGCATTAGCCGGATCAACTCCAGCCCGCTGAGCGTGGCCAATGTCGAGACAAAGCCCCATGCGAGGGTCTTTATTTTTTATCAGATCATAAGCTACCTGCGGATTAGGATACATTTTATCTTCCGGCCCATGGTTGTGAATCGCGAGCTTTATATTATACGATTTTACTTTTTCTTGCACGTAATCAATCTTGTCATGCTCCGGCACGCCGATGATCATCGAAACGCCCACATTTTTCGCATACTCAAAAGCCTGGTCCACTTCTGCTTTGTTTTTCATATAAATAACGCCAACTCCATAAATGCTGACGCCGCCATCTTTGTATTCCTTTACCACTTCGTCAATTTTCTCTTTCGTACTGTCGTAAGGCAAATGAAAGTTTTTTAAAGTCATCGCGTGAATATCCAACCGCTGCATCATTTTGATGGATTGTGAAATATCAAAATTCAAAAACGTGTAATCCGCAATTCCGACCGGAAGGGTGGCGTCTTCTTTTGCTGCGCTATATGCGAAAGTACCCGCGCTGCTTAGCACGGGGCCTAAGGTAGCTGCGGCAATCCCGAAGGTGGTTTTCTTTAAAAAAATTCTTCTTGAATCCATTCTTTATAATTTAATTAGAAATTCTTTTCTAAATACAAAAATAAAAATCCTGTTTATTTGTTGCTTCACTATTTTTAAAAGTGACACCTTTTGGAAAAGGTGTCACTTTTATTGACTGTTAATCCTCAGGTAACGTTTCCAATGGCGGCACATTGCCAGCAGACCCATTGTAGCCCTGGTTTTGATTGATGTGGCCACCAACATTAGCGTCTATGGCTGACTGCGGTATAGGCCACAAAACATGATACGGGCTAAGCGTGTATTCATCACCGTGAATAGTATGCACGCCTTTATTATAGAACTCTGTGTGGTCCATGATCCAATCGTACCAGAAATTTTTTGTCGAAAAATCGCTCATGCTGTAAGTACGGCCTTTATAATCAGCCTGGCCAGTTTGAGCATAAATGTAAGCAATCCTGGTCAACTCTACTTTGCGGTATTCTTCATAATACAATTCCCGTGCTCTTTCATCAAGGATGGTGGCAATTGTTACATCTCCCGCATCAATAGGTTGTGCATGCGCTCTTTCTCTCACAACATTGATATCCGCAGCAGCGTTTGCCAAATCTCCTTTCCAGAAATAAGCTTCTGCCCGCACCAGGTAAGTTTCTGCTAAACGATAAACATACCAGGGCGTGTGCCCTCCATTGTTTAATGAATTTTGATGATCAGGTACAAAAGTTTTGTATTGAGGCCAGTCATACCAGCACCTGATAGTATCGCTGCATAAAAGCGCACCCGACTGACTGTAGAGTTGCAGATTTTTTCCATAATACTGATCATTTTGATCAATCAATTTCGGATTGTTATAAACCATGTCTTCCATTCTCATCCAGTTCTGCCGGGCATGCCTAAGGTCACCATCATCATTATTCCAAATATTATGCGTACTGTACCATGTGCCACGGCATCTGCCAATCCCTCTGCCATAGGCAGTTTGTTGATCATATTCAATGCCAGTAGTCCTGATGGTGCCCGTATGGCCTGCAGGTGTGTTTATTTTGTTGTCCCAGTTAGGAACCATTTGCCGCATGGTTGAACTTCCCCCGCTATAATCTCCATTGTCAATATATCCTTCGAGGTCAATTACATAAAACAAGCCTTCTGTGTTAGAGGGCAGCACTTTATTAAGTGGCCGGTGCAAGTCCCAAATTACATTATAGCCAGTATCGGCAAACCTTGGATCCATATCGGTTTCGCCACCGAAACGGTTCTGCATCAAATGATATACTCCTCCATCAATCACAGACGAGGCTGCCGCGATGGCACCGTCAAAATCCCCAAGACACAAATCAATTTTTGCCAATAAATGCTGGCATGCGCCTTTCGATACCTGGCCTTTCGGTACGCCGTCAGGCACCCACTGCACCGCCCATTCCAATTCTTTTTTCATTTCCTGTAAGATCACTTTCCGATCCACGGTATTAAAATCCAGCTTTGGCCCTGAATATAATTTTCCGGCATACGGCACGTCGCCAAAGCAATTGGTAAGAACATAGTAAGTATAAGCCCTGAAAAAATAAGCAGCGCCAATCAGCGCATTTCTCTGGGCCAATTGGGTGGCATCAGTAGTATCCCATTTCGGGACATTTATATATGCCAAAACTGTATTAGCATATTTTAGCCTGTAAAAACTTTGTTCCCAAAACCAATAAATCCGATTATGATCTGCATTATCATTTTTTGAATTAATCGCATCTGGCGTAATGTCCACATTCATATCCTGGGCAGGCCCCGATTTGTCTGTAGTTCCCTCCACGGCCACATCAGAAAATATACATTGGGTAATCATTGGCGCTCCGTCACCAAAAAAATCATACCTCAGATTTCTCTGGCAGGCAACCAGTGCATCCTGCAAGGCAGCGGCAGTGGTATAAGTCTGGTCTGGCGTATAAAATGAAAGGGGTTTGGGTTTCAGGTAACTTTTGTTGCAACTGAGGTTGGTCAATATAGCTATCAGCGTGATTGACAACCCATAAATTATTTTTTTATTAATTGATTTCATGATCATTTATTTAAGGTTGAACAATCAGAGTGTCAGGTTAAATCCAAAAGTGAAAGTCCTTGGTGTTGGCCCCGGGCCTGAACTATCCCATTCAGGATCCCAGTACTTCCAGTCAGGGGCATATACCGCAGCATTTTTTACAGAAATATAAAATTTCAAATCTTCTATTTTTGCTCTTTCGACCAGGTTTTTCGGTAAAGTATAGGCTAGGGCCACGTTATCCAATCTTATAAAATTCCTTTTGCGGTAAACGCTATAGCTGGCGCTTCCGTCGCTGGAGAAAATTCTTGAAAAGTCACTGGTAGCGTGGTCAGGGGTCCAATAGGGATACACATATCCATCCGTACGATCCGGGAAACCACCTTTATTTTTCGCCTGGTTAAAAGAAGACATGAATCCCCATGAAGAATAAATCAAAAATGAAAAATCGAAATTATGCAGGAAAGTAAAATTATTTCTCAGCGTCCAATTGTAACGAGGCTTTGAAAAACCCAGGAACATTCTGTCTTCATTGGTATACTTGCCATCCCCGTTTACATCTTCGATCTTAAAATCTCCGGGCTTCTGGCCATAAGTTTTTGCCAGATCGGCTTCGTTAGTTTGATAAACGCCCAACACTTTCAAACCCCAGATGGCATCAATCGGATGGCCTATAAACCATCCATTAGGTATATCACTGGCTTCTTCTTTTCCAATTACATGGCCATCGGCATCAGTTATATCTACCATATTTCCATACAGATGAGCAATCTTATTTCTATTTAAAGAAAAATTAAAAGAAGTGCTCCAACTGAAGTTTTGCCGGTTAATATTGTTTGAATTTAAACTTATCTCAAGTCCTTTGTTATCAACTTCACCAAGGTTCGATTGGACATTGGAAAAACCCACCACGTCAGGCAAGCTGCGATTGACTAGCAGGTTGGTAGTTTTCCCTTTATATACATCAATGCTGCCGCTGATCACACTGCGGAGGATGGAAAAATCAAGTCCAATATTGTAAGCTGCTGTTTGTTCCCATTTAAGATCCGGATTAGCCATTTGAGTCACATACAATTGGGAAACGACGCTGGTGGTTCCATCGGGGTTCACTTCAAGATATTTTCCTGTTGCGAGGTTAGACAATGCGGAATAGCGCCCGATATCCCTGTTTCCATTGATTCCGTAAGAAAGCCGAAGTTTTCCATAATTAAACCATGGTGCATTAAAAAATGATTCTTTCGTAAATACCCAGCCAAAGGCAGCCGCCGGAAATTGCGCCCAGGGATATTTTTGGCCAAAGGCAGAGTAACCGTCCTGCCTTGCAGACAATGTTAGCATGTATCGATCCTTATAAGAATAAAATACCCGTGCCATATAAGCCGCACCCGTGCTGTATTCATCATCACTTGAAATAGTCTGCGTTAATGCTGCTCCCATGTTATGATAGCTGAGCACATCGCTGGGGTCAAAACCGGTGCCTACCATATCGTTTTGCCAATAGTTATATTTTTCGGCATTAGCAAGAAGCGTTACATCAATATGATGGTCATTATTAAATGTCTTGTCCCAGCTCAGGATATTGTCAATTTGCCATTGATAAACCTGGTGATTTTCCCTTTCTCCCCTGCCGCCTATTTTTGTGTAGTCAGGGTCTTTTACACCGTTGCCATTGAAGTAATTGTAAAATTCAAATTCAGGAGAAAAATTGACGGTATATTTTATTCCAAAAGGAAGGGAAACCTTACCGTAAATGATTGAATTCAGCGTATAATATTTTCTGAGCCGGTTAGTATATTTTGTTTTAATAAACGGGTTTCGTGCTCCCGCGCCGGGATCATCCTGCGGACTGTATCGGTAGTCTGAAGAATCGTCATTATAAAAACTACCGTAGGGTGAGTTTTGAACAATCAGCCCCCAGTCAACCGGCACGCCGCTTTCATCCCGGTCTGCAAACTGGGTGTTCACGCCTACAGTTAAAAATTTAGTTATTTCTGCGTCAAGTTTCAGCCGGCTTTGAATGGTATTATATTTATCACCTACCACTATGCCCTTGTTATTAAGGTAGCCGCCAGACCAATAGTAAGAAAACTTATCCGTGCCACCCGAAACACTTAAGGTATAGTTTTGTTGCAAGGCATTTTGAAACATCATATCGTACCAGTTGATGGCATGTCCCGCCAGGTAGTTTTTTTGTTCTACCGGCTGAAAATTAAGCCTGGTAAGCCACACAGAAACGGGATCGCCACTGGAGGCGTCATAAGCCAGCCAGTCATCTATGGAGATATTCGACGGTAACGTACGCGGATCGTCAAATTCATAAGGCTTTTGATTAAAACCATGAATACTTTTTTGCACATCAACACGCCAGTTTACAAAGTCCTGCCCCTGGTAAACTGGCTGATTAACAGACATGGTAGCAATCGCCAAATTTGAATTCAAATTAATAGTAGGCTTGCCTGGTTTGCCTTTTTTTGTATTGATCAATATTACGCCACTGGCAGATTTGGCACCATAAACCGCTGCGGCGCTCGCATCTTTCAGCACATCTACCGTGGCTATATCCTGCGGATTAATATCGGATAAAGCACCGTAATAGATCACGCCATCTACCACTATCAAAGGAGATGTTCCGGCATTTAACGAATTGGTCCCTCTTATTTGCAAAGAACCACCTGGCTTGGCATCCTGAGACACGCCTACGCTGAGACCAGGCACATTTGCCCGCATGGCGTCCTGAACGGAAGTAGGGTTTTCATTTTGCAGTTTGGCCACATTTACAGAAGAAATAGCGCCTGTCAGATCTTTCTTCTTTGCAGTTCCATAGCCAATTACCACCACCTGATCCAGCGAGGACACATTCCGTTCTAATTTCACATTTACCTGTCTTCTTCCTCTTATAGCTTCCGTTTGATCTTTAAAACCCACAAAGGAGAATACCAGCGAATCTGTTGGCTTCAGATTGTTGAGCACATAATGGCCACTTTTATCTGTGGAAGTAGCATTGGCTGTGCCGGAAACAGCCACCGTAACTCCTAATATGCCGCCGGGATTATCATCGCTGGTTACAATGCCCTGGACTGAGAGGTTCTGGGCCAGCAGCGACATTGGCGCGCTGATCAGAGCGATGAAAACAACCATTAACGTGTTTCGAATTAGTGGTCTCATAATGATAAATTTTTAGTTTGAAATGAAAGGTTGGTTTATTTTTTACTAAGACAGTAAAAGCAGAAATAGGGTGTTTTTTTGTTTTAACAGGGCTTCCGTGGGTTACGTTTCAAATACCGCTCACCTGTTTTTTCATAAGGATAGCTTCCATCAACTTTTTCACTGCTGCGCCATTTCCAAAGCTTTTGTGGTGGTGTAATATTTAGCAATCATGCAAGGCACTTCCCGGGCGGGCAGATTTCCTTCCTTCAGATATTGCAGGTATCTTTTCATCACATCACCAAAGTGCGATTCATGGCCCTTGTCATATTCTGCAGGAATGTTTACACGCCATCCATTTGCAACCCATGAAATGCTTACGCCGGGCATTTCCTGGTTGATATCTTTTATTGCTTCATTCAAAGCTTTTGACAAGTTGCCTGTATCGTTTGGATTTACAGGCCTTACGTATAAAGTTGCCTTCCAGTCTTCTTCAGCGCCTTGTTTAATTTCAAGATTGGCTTTGCTGCCTTTTAATAACGCATAGTATGTATCGCCGGCACCTGCAGGCGCATCATAAGTCCAGAGCGCAGTTATCCTCGAAAAAACGCCTTTAACGGAATAATCAATTGAACCGTTACCATGCGTCATCAAAGAATCCCCTTTCACATATTTTTGTAAAAAACCAGGAAACTTGTCTTCATTGGTAATTTTTGAAAACTGGGCCAGCGAAAGTGGTGTGGGCCATATTTTGGAAGAATTAATCGTAATATCTTTTGTATAATCAAGCGCCACTTCAGGAAAGCACACCCATTGTACCAAATCCACAAGATGGGTTCCTACATCTGCGATTGCATCGCCCTGCTGTGTCGGATCAAAAAACCAATCAGGGCGAATCAGAGGCTTGCCCGAAACCTGCTTGAAATAACGATGCACACTCTCCATTATCACAGCAGGCGCATCTTTAGTGCCTTTTTGTAATTCGCCAAAAACCGCCTTATTGTTCGCCAGTTTTTTTTGAAGAATCGTTGCCGCAACCGAACGTTCAGTCATAATATCGTACAAAAGAACGCCTTTGCTTTTGGCATCAGAAAAAGCCTGCTTCAACAGTTCAAAGCCATTTGTGTCAATCGCCATTGGTTTATCGGCAAGTACATTTAAACTATTATCGACCGATTTTTTTATGTATTCTGTTTTGAGCTGATTATTGCCTGCGAGCACTACGACCGCGTTTTTAGCACCCTTATTCTCATCCAGCATTTTTTGCAAATAATCATCGCCTTCGTATACTTTTTCATCCCAATGCGTAGGATCGTCTGCGCGGCTATTGTATTGTTTGATATAATTCAATTGCTCATTTAGGCCTAAACCCTTGGGAGCATATACATGTACCACAGAGTCGATACCCGGGTACATTATTTTCTGCACCAATGCCGCATGGAAATGAGCCGGAGCAAGGGTAATCAGCTTCACTTCTCCATTAGCCTCATTTGATGAAGTTCTATTATCGCCTGATTGGCAGCTTATCATTACAGTAGTTATTAAAATAATGATTAAGAATTTTTTATCCCGAATTATTTTCATGGATTATTTTATAAGTTCCGAAGATTAAATAACTGTTTTTAAATCATATTCTAAATTCAATTGATAAGGCCATCGCTCTGCGCGATGCAACATAGCATTGGCTTCCGTATCATTAGTGAATCTTTCTTTAATCGGATCCCAATATAATTTTCTTCTCAGTTTCATCGCAATAGCATTGAGCAGGCAAACGGAACATGCACGGTGGCCCACTTCTATTGGTGCTATGGTGGGTGCACCGCTAATGATGCACTCCAGCCAATTCAGATGATGCTCTTTGCTTTTGTATAAATGAATTTCATTGGGCCCGATAACAGAATCCAATATTTTAGGATCGCTTGCGGATAATGATTTTTGATTTTTTTCTTTTGAAGTAGGATCGCTTGCTGTAACAGAATAGCTTCCACGTCCTACAAATATCCATCCTTCCGTGCCAACAAATTTTACACCGTTCGTATAACTATTGCTGGCAAGCACTTTTACGCCATTTGCAAAAACGCTTTCTGTTTTAAACGGCCCGTGCACATCCCACAATGCATCTTTCGGCGGCCAAACTACTTCCTGGCAGGAAATTTCTACCGGCCCGGTATATTCTGTTCCCATTCCCCAATTGGCAATATCGAAATGATGGGCGCCCCAACCAGTTATCATTCCCGCGCCATATTGTTCACAGCGCAGCCAACCCGGCCTGGAGAAACTACCGTCCTGCGGATGCACGCGGTGCTCGGTATAAATTGAGTAGGGTGTGCTTCCGGACCATTTTTCATAATTAAGGTTGGAAGGAACAGGCATCGGTTTTTCAGGATACGATGTTTTCGGATCATCAGTAGGCAGGCCTACATAAATCGTTTCAATTTTTCCTATCCTCCCGTTTCTAACCAGTTCGCAGGCCTTGTGAAACTGTGGCCACGGTGATAAAGACCGCTGTTGCGAACCAATTTGAAATGTAATACCGGATCTGTATACTTCATCACTTAGAATTCTTCCGCCGGCAATCGTGAGTGAAGCTGGTTTTTCCATGTAAATATGTTTGCCCGCCCTGGCCGCATGTATGGCAGCCAAAGCATGCCAGTGATCGGGTGTGCAGATAAGCACCGCATCAATATCTTTATTTGCGAGTAATTCCTCGTAATCATCATACGTCTTTGTTCCATTGTAGGACGTTCCTTTCTTCTTGGTGTAAAGGCCATCCACAAATTCTTTTCCCTGCTTTACGCGGTTGGTATCTAAGTCGCACACAGCGATAATGTTGGCCAAATCCCATTGGGCTGTTCCCGGGATATCCCATTCGTGGGCAATGCGCCCGGCACCAATTACGCCAATATTGATTTTGTTGGAAGGCGCGCCCTTTCCCAATACAGTTGAGGGCACTATATTGGGAAAGGCATTTGCTGCGCCGGGAAGATGCGCCATAGCAATAGCGCCTGCTGCTCCTTTTACAGAGGAGGACAAAAATTTCCTTCTGTTGAATTTACTTTTTGGTTCTTTTGAGTTCATGTTCAGGTTTTTCATTTTTAAAATTTTAATAATTTTCTAATATGGTAATGGGTCGTCCGGGCTTACTGCATGCGCTTTTGAATAGTCCAATGGCCTTGCGCTTCCAACGGCCCATTGTATTCCGCCCCAAATAAATTTTTCAAATACCGGGTTGGAGTAAAATGCCCCATCATGGCCCAGCGCGGTATACCATTCACGTCCCCCGTCAAACTGGTGGCACCAGCTTGAAGGAAAAACATTTCCATACATAACTGGCTTTTCGTTATCAGTAACGGTGCTTAAATCGTGAACGGTAAGCACATGGAGATCGGGGTTAATATCTTTGATGTAGTAACATTCATCATTTACCTGCCAGTGGCGTGGCAAAAATGAGGTTGACACATTCGTTGTATCAATAATTATTTGCTGAAATGGCTGATGCTTGGCGTGGCGCACAAAAGTTCCGCCCACAAGCCGTATAAACCACGGCCATGTCCGTTCAGTACCTGTCACAGAGTGAATTCCTACAAACCCGCCACCCGACTGAATGTAGCGCATCAAAGCCACTTTCTGATCATCAGTTTCAAACACTTCATTATTGGTGCTGGTAAAAATTAAAGCATTGAATTTTTTTAAATTAGCATCATTAAAATCTGCAGGATTATCAGAAACAGTTACTGAAAACCCATTTTGTTTTCCCAACCTTTGAATGCAGGCTACTGCAGAGGGAATGTTATCATGCACATAACCTTTGCCATTTTTTGTATACACCAGCACATGTATTTTTTTCCAGTTTACATGTTTTTGCTGGGCTGCCAGCTTTTGTGCAGATATAGGAATGATGATAAATGACAAAACAAAAGCTTTAAAAAGCAGGCGCTGCAGTATTCCCACATTTAAAATCGCAGTAAATAAACTTTTATATTGATTTTTTATTTTCATCTCGTGGATTATTCAAAAATATTTAGTGATAATGTTTTTCATTTTCTTATTTTTTCGCATCGCTATTTGCTCATTTCAATCGTAACTTTTGGCGGCTGTCCAAAACTTTTCCATGTGTTTTCCGCTTCTGCTGCCGTTAAAGAGCCTTCGTACACCAGCATCCTGTATTTTAAAACATATCTTTTATCAGGATATAATGGCCAATCCATATTGCGTGTGGGGCTGAAACTAAAAAACACATCCCCTCTCCCATTCATGTGTTCAGGCCATACGCGCATCGGCTCGGGAAAATTGTAATTCGTTGGATAATCCATAAATAAAATTCCGGAATGGCCGCCGGCAACATCGCCGTCAATCATGCACCAGCGGGCTCTTGAGGCGTCTGCATCTTTGCGGGTTTTGCCTTCAGAGGTAAGCACCTTGCTGTTATTATCACTCCAATCGTGGGTAGCCCTGAATCCAAATCCGCCATACCTATATTCTTTTAAAATAACCGGATCAGGAGTTGCACAATTTAAAATAGAAGTAAAATCCCAGAGCCACATTTTTGGGCCGATATTATAAACCCGTATGTCCCAAACTTCATCCAGCGCCACTTTGGTATTATGCATCATCGTGTCTTCAAATACCACGTGCTCCTGCAATGCCTTAAATCCGCCAAATACAGGCCCTTCAGTTTTTGAAATAAATTTTGAAAATTTTACGGTTCCTTCTTTCTTGACCAGGTTCCAGAAATCGACCATTTTCCCCTCAAACAATACATCCGTCCATGGATTCCAAATTCCCACATGATGGCGATGATCCCTAGGATTAATTTGAGTAAGCACATGACCATCAGGCGACCACAAAGGATGAATAAATCCGCTGCGTTTAAAAACGGTATCTACTCCTTCCGGCGGATAAACCGTTTTGAAATTATATTGTAGAACGTTTTTGCCATTATCTGTAAGCACCAACCCGCCATCATGGGTTTCTACTTTTACCGGAAAATTTTTATTTTCAGAACGCTTTCCTTTCGATAATTCAAATACAAGATTTTCCGCTTTGGAAGAACTATTATTCTTCACCATCCACCAAAGAAAGCGATGGAAGCCATGTTCTACCTGGAACTTTACAGGAATTTTTTTATCCCCATTCAATTGGTTAAAAACGAGCGCTGAATCAGCAATAGAAGTGATATTATCAAGCTCAATATACACAGGGCTTTCAATAATATTATCTACATTATGTACCGTAAATTTTGCAATGGGCTGCGCGTATAATTTTACAGAAAAGACAATAAAAAAAAGCCATAAAAAATGAAAGCGAGTTTGATGCATATCCGAAGCGTTACCTTAGAAATTATCAATACGTTAATAAAAACATAAAATAAAAGTAGGTAAAAAGTTTCAAAATGCAACCGGTTACAATAAGTTTTCTCTGTATATCATGATATTCTGCAATCGGTTGCTGTGACAAAAAATTTTTTAAAACCAGCTACAGTCATAGCTTTCAGTATATAATAAAAGTTTTTAAATCTATAATCAATAAATTTTTCTATTTTTAATTCTTTTTTAAAAAAACTGTTTTAAACAACCGATTGTTAGATGAAACAAAGCAAGGAAGTTACCATTTATGATATTGCTCAAAAATTACACATCTCCTCCGCAACTGTAAGCCGCGGCTTGAATAATCATTTTTCAGTAAACAAGAAGACGCAAAAAATTATAATTGAAACGGCCAGGTCTATGGGGTATCGTTCCAATTTATTTGCCAAAAATTTAAGGCACCAAAAGACACGCACACTTGGTATAATCGTACAAACGCTTAACAGCAGCTTTATCGCTTCCGTCCTTTCAGGAATTGAACAGGTAGCCAATAAAGCGGGATATAATCTCATCATTTCCCAATCACAGGAATCGCAGGCAAAAGAAGCCATTAATGCAGAAGCCATGTTCAACAGGCGTGTTGATGGATTAATAGTTTCGCTTGCGTTTGACACAAAAAACGTTTCGCATTTTGATTCCTTTTTTAATAAAGATATTCCGGTTGTTTTCTTTGACAGGGTAAGCTTTGGTCAATCCAGCACCAATGTGGTAATTGATAATTTTAAAGCAGGATATGAGGCAACCCGGCATTTAATAAGCCAGGGATGCAAAAGAATTGCACATATAACGGGCAACCTTACACGAAATGTATATGCAGACAGGATGAAAGGTTATAAAGAAGCGCTGGAAGAAAGCAAGATTCCGTTTAATGAAAAATACGTGCTGATTAATAATATGGACGAGGTGAGCGCACTTGAGGCTGCTGACCGGTTAATGTCTATGAAACCCATGCCTGACGGCCTTTTTGTAGCCAATGATAACTGCGCTGCCGTCTGCATGCAGGCTATTAAAGATGCAGGCTATTCTGTTCCGAAAGATATTGCCATAGTGGGATTTAATAATGATATTATCAGCCGAGTGGTGAATCCAAAAATAACAACGGTTAACTATCCGGGCGAACAAATGGGAACCATAACAGCCAATGCATTAATTAATCATCTCGAAGGAAAAGCCAACCTTGGCGCCACCAGTACTATTATTATTAAATCAGAACTGATTGTTAGAGAATCGTCGTTGAAAAAAAATATAAGATCCGCTAAAACGGTAAGCCATTAAGCACATGTGTTTATTTTTTCAGATTGAACAGCAAACAGATAAATAAATGAGAATTTTATTTTGTTTTTGTCCATTTTGCAGACATGAAATCTTAAGAACATTATAAATTTTTTTTTTAAAAAGTTTTGTTTCTCTTATTCCTTAATTAACTTTGTCGTTCAAAGTACTTTTATCATGAATAATAAGCACCAGGACGATATCGAACACATCCGCTCTATGATGGAACGGTCGTCGCGTTTTATTTCTTTAAGCGGCATGTCGGGCGTAATAGCAGGAATCGTTGCTTTAATTGCAGCCTTGGTTTCCTATTATCTTATTAAAAATAATGGTGGAGCATATTTTGGAAACAAGCACATTATTCTATCTGGGCCATTGCTTACAAAGCTAGTTATCACCCTTGTGATAACCTTAATTGTTGCGCTATTTTTCGGAATCTATTTTACTATTCAAAAAAGTAAACGAAACCACCAAAAGATATGGAACTCGCTTTCCAAAAGACTTTTGATAAGCCTTTTTATTCCTCTTGCAGCAGGAGGCATTTTTTGTATTGCTCTTTTTTTCCAGGGGCATTTTGGTTTGGTAGCTCCCGTTATGCTGATATTTTATGGCCTCGCGTTGATGAACGCCAGTAAGTATACCTTTAATGATGTGGAATATTTGGGTTATTTTGAATTAATCCTGGGTTTAATTTCATTATTCCTGGTTGGCTATGGGCTTATCTTTTGGGCAATAGGTTTTGGCGTACTGCATATTATTTACGGCATTATGATGCAAAAAAAATATCATTAATTTTTCTTAAAAATGAGTTTGATTCAATCTTTAAATAAAGAATTTGAAAGCAGGATTCGCCTGGGGATTATGTCGATCCTGATGGTGAATGAGTGGGTTGAATTTAAAGAAATGAAAGAAACATTAGACATTACAGATGGCAATTTGGCCAGTCATATTGCAGGTTTGGAGAAGAATGATTACATAGAAGTGAAAAAAGAATTCGTAGGTAAGAAGCCTAAAACATCATACCGCGCAACAAAAACCGGCCGTAAAGCTTTTAATCAACATTTGAATTCTTTGGAAAAATTAATTAACCGAAAATAATTTTTTTTGTATTTATACTTTGAAATTCAAAGAGCTTTTAAAAACAACACAATCACTCAATCATGAAAAAAATTACCAAACTCTGGATCGGCACATTGGCCTTCGTCTTTTTATTTTATAACCAGGACGTTGGTTTAAATGCCGCCCTGGTTGCGTTATTGATTTGGTTTCTTCTTTACCAAAACCCCACAAAACCCGGAAACAAAAAAGAATTCTGGCTTTTATCATCCGCTATTTTTTTATCATCAATTTCATTTGCCTGGTACGGCGATGCTTTTTCATTTTTCGCGATGTTCATCTCTGTACTAGTTTTAGGATTTCAATCCCAGTATCCAAAAATTAATATTGTACTTTATCCATTTTTATGGTTTCTAAATTATGCAACCTTTATTTTTAAATTCTTTTCATTCAAATATTGGCTGCCAAAAAGAATAGCGGGAAATAATTTCTTCAAAAAGTTCCTCGCTTTGGTGGCGATTCCATCCTTTTTCGTCATCATCTTTATCGCAGTATATACAAGCGGAAGCGACACTTTCTATTACTTCTTCCAAAACATTTCTCTTGATTTTAATTTCATTCAAATCATATTTCTTTCATGCCTGGGCTTCTTTCTTTTTTTTAATGTATGGTTTGTTTTTATACCAAAGGTTTTCATTAAAGTGAACAATCAACTAAGCGTGAATTTCAGCATGGGAAAACAAATAAATTTAAAGCCCACATTTTCTTTTTTAGAAATGGACTTTGAAAGAAGAAGCGGTGAAATTTCATTGATTTTACTGAACATTCTTTTGATGTTTTTTATTATTACTTACAATTATGAACAGTTTTTCAGCACCACAACCACGGCAACCTTAAGCAACGAAATTCATCAACGCGTAGCGACCATCATCTTTTCAATCATTATGGCAATTGGTGTAATTATGTTTTATTTTAAATCGAGTTTCAATTTCGACAGGAAAGCCGGACTGCTTAAGAAATTATCTTATGTATGGATTGTTTTAAATGCCTTGCTCATCATTTCAGCGTTTACTAAAAATGCAGAATATGTTTCCGTTCTCGGATTAACTTTTAAACGAATTGGAGTATTTATCTTTCTCACGTTAAGCCTCACAGGCCTTCTCTTCACGTATCTGAAATTGCACTATTTAAAAACCAACATTTTTCTTTTAAACAGGATGCTGCGCATATTTTTTGTAACTTTTATAATTGCAAGCGGTATCAATTTTAGCTGGATCGTTACAAAGTACAATATTGCCTTTCACAAAAACGATGATATAGAATATCTGAAATCTCTTGATTATAATAAGCAGATCCTTTACAATAATTATAAGAACAATCCCGCGTGGCAATCCTATTTTGACGATCAAAGACAAGATATAAAATGGCAAAAATCAAAAGGAATTTTGTCGTCGCATTTGTATTTTGAAAGTCTAAAAATTAAATAAGGGAAAAACCGAAATCAACAATTTACTTTTCTTTAATCGAAATAAGACGTTCATAAATTTTGCGGGTAATTTTTCCGGGAGTGCCGTCTCCGATTGCTTTTCCGTCGATTTCTAAAACCGGCAAAATATTTTTTGTAGTGCTGGAAATGAAAGCTTCTGCAGCGTTCGAGAAATCTTCTTTTGTAATAGCCTGTTCTTTAATATTAAATTCAGAGAAATCAAGGATTTTTTTCCGGGTAACTCCTTTTAAAATATTTTTTGCAGGCGTTAATACGTCATCATCTTTTGTGACTATAAAAAAATTTGAACGCGGGCATTCGGTAATTTCATTTTCATTAAAATACAAAACGTCATCGGCGTTATTTTCTTTTATAAAATTTTGAAGATGAATTGCCATTAAATAATCTATTGTTTTCACATGCGCCAATTGTCTCTGATGCTCAACGGTTATAAGCCTGGTTCCTTTATCAAAATTTTCGTAGTTAAAATTGAATGGTGTTTGTGAGATTAATAAATTGGGGTTCGCCGGTGTAAAACCGTCTTCAGCATAACCGCCAGTTAATGTAATCCGGATTCCTGAATTAACAATTTTATTCTTATCAATTAATTGCTGAAGTAATTTTTTTATTTCATCCGGGCTGTAACCTGCGTCCATACCCATTCCTGAAGCTGAAAAATAGAATCTTTGCAGATGATCTTCTAAAAATAAAGGTTGGTTATTAACCGTTCTGAAAAAATCAAAAATGCCAAATCCGCGTTGAATAGAAAGATCGGAAATTAAGATCGAGGCTTCGCTTTTTAAAACAAATTCACCGTTTATGACACAATAAATCTCGCTCATTCTTCAATCCTGTTATACTTTTTCAAAATTGGAACTACTTTATCTAAGGGCAGTGACTCCACTCTGTGTCCATCTCTTCCCGTCATTGTTTTTGCAGCAAAAAGTGAATTAATAATTGCTTCTTCAGTGGCTTCAATGGTTGCCATAAACAAAGGCGACATGGCATCATTTTGCAAAACAGGATTATTCATTATTTCCTGCTTTACTGAATAAGGAACGCGCAAACTACCAGCAGTAGAAAAAGCAATCACATAATCGCCGCTGCCATTCGATTCGATGCCACCCGCTTTGCCCATGCCTAAAATAGCACGTTTGGCAAGGCGCATAAGATTACGGTGATCTAACGGCGCATCGGTGGCCACAACGATCATACAAGAACCGTCTACATTATTAAAAAGCTCATCACTAAAACTGAATTTGCCCAATTCTTTTCCAACCGGAACTCCATCAATTTGAAGCGCGCCGCCAAAATTGGTTTGCACCAAAACGCCTACGGTAAATCCACCTAAACTTGCGGGCAATTTTCTCGACGATGTGCCAATGCCTCCTTTAAAACCAAAACAAACGGTTCCCGTACCGGCGCCAACTGCGCCCTCTTCTACCCTTCCACCTTTTGCGTTTTCAATCGCATCCAAAACATCTTTTTCCGTAACATGCCTTCCACGAATGTCATTTAAATACCCATCATTGGTTTCACCAACAACGGCGTTTACGGATCTTACCTCTTCATTACCCTTTTGATTCAAAGTATACTCTATTAAGGCATTCATCGCCGTAGATACATTTAAAGTATTGGTCAGAACGACGGGCGTTTCCAAATTGCCCAATTCATTTACCTGCGTGCTTCCGGCTAATTTTCCAAACCCGTTACCAACAAAAATAGCAGCATGAACTTTTTGTTGAAAAATATTTCCGTCATAAGGCAAAATAGCTGTAACGCCTGTGCGAATGGAATCACCTTTTATCAAAGTGGTTTGGCCAACTTTCACTCCGGCCACATCGGTGATAGCATTTAATTTGCCGGGTTGCATCACACCAATTTTTACACCATAATCCCTGGCTCTTTTCTTATCCTGTGCTTTCAACATAAGGGGGAAAATAAATAAAAAAAACAGCGAAAGAAATTTAAACATATTTGCAATCTTAACTATTTCAGGAATTCTGCGAAGATGGCGCAATTTACTCCATCCTGAAAATCAAAAACCTGGCTAAAACTATTTTTTATTTTTCGAAGCGCACGAACAGTGAAGCAATAAATAAATCAATTTTTGATGCCGCTGGTATGTTAACAAACAGTTTCGTTTTTTCAAAATAATATTGAGAATAAAACAATAGATTTGACCGTGAAAGCTAATTGTGCTTCTGAATGAGAGTCGAAGAATTTCTCATTTTCCAATTCCTGTTTGAACCATATTTAAAACAAAAAAAATTACTATGCGACAACTTTTTACAGCTGCTATGCTTAGCTTACTATTATTTAACGCGGATGCACAAACCACTCCAAAACTGATTACGAGTGTGGAAGGAATTAATGAATACGAACTACCCAACGGCCTCAAAATATTGTTGATCCCGGATGAAGCGCAAACGAATGTAATTGTAAATATTGTTTACAAAGTAGGTTCGCGCCACGAAGGCTATGGCGAAAAAGGAATGGCCCATCTGCTGGAACACATGCTGTTTAAGCCCAGTAAAAAATTTACTGATATAAAAAAGTCTATCGCCGATAAAGGCGCCATAGCCAACGGCACCACCTGGTATGACCGTACAAACTATTATGAAGTATTACCGGGAACAGACGAAAACCTGCGCTGGTCG
The DNA here is from genome assembly GCA_051954975.1 of Ginsengibacter sp. GTDB lineage: Bacteria > Bacteroidota > Bacteroidia > Chitinophagales > Chitinophagaceae > Ginsengibacter. The sequence goes on from JBQCHE010000019.1 coordinate 411,149, forward strand.
TTGGATATGGAATCTGACAGAATGGTGAATTCAAAAATTTTACAGCCGGATTTGGAGAAGGAATTCAGCGTGGTAAGGAATGAATTTGAAATGGGAGAAAATGATCCTTCCGGTATTTTAAACGAACGAATTCTTTCTGCAATGTATTTGTGGCACAACTATGGAAAATCGACTATAGGCAGCAAAGAAGATATTGAAAGAGTAAAGGCTACCAACCTTAAAGCTTTTTATAAAAAATATTATCAGCCCGATAATGCAGTACTTATTATTGCCGGAAAATTTGATACAAAAAAAGCCCTCGGTTATGTGCAACAATATTTTGCACCCATACCAAAACCAACGCGCGTATTGCAACCTACCTACACGCTGGAACCAGCACAGGACGGCGAAAGATCAGTAGAGCTTCGTCGCACAGGAGATGTACAATACATCGGCATGGGCTATCATACCCCATCGTATGCCGATAATGATTATGTGTCAAATCAAGCACTCATCCAGGTGTTAATTAATAATCCTTCAGGTGTGTTTTATAAAAAATTAGTGGATACAAAACTGGCTACGCGGGTTTCAGGATATTCACAAACACTACACGATCCGGGATTTTCTTACTTCGAGGTAACTGTTCCGTTGCAAAAAAATATTGACAGCGCAAAGAATGCATTGCTTAATGCCGCTGATAGTATCGCACAGATGCAAATCACTGAAGCGGATGTGGAACGGGCGAAAAATACATTGCTCAAAGGATTTGATAACGTAAATAATAATACGCTCAATTTAGCTATCAGTCTTACTGAACAAATCGGCGCCGGCGATTGGCGGCTTTGGTACCTGAACAGGGACAGAATTGAAAAACTCACCATAGCAGATATAGAAAGAGCAGCTAAAAAATACTATCTTAAATCCAACAGAACCTATGGTGTTTTTATTCCAGAGGCTGCGCCTGACAGGGCCCTAGTAGCAGAAACACCAAACATCACGCAGCTATTAAAAGGCTACAAAGGCAAAGAAATCAATGCCACCAAAGAAAGCTTTGAAAATAGTATTCCCAATATTAAAAAGCACGTCGAATATGGAACGCTTGGCAACGGCGGCAAATATGCCCTGCTTGAAAAGCCTTCGAAAGGTGATAAAATAGCGGCGAGGATTCAGTTGCGCTTTGGAAATGCGGAAAATCTTGCTAACAAAAGCGAAACTGGATCATTACTTGCCGCCATGCTAAAGACAGGAACCACCACAAGAACGAAAGAGCAAATTTCAGATGAGCTTGATAAGTTAAAAACAAGTATCAACTTTAGCAACAATGCAGGTGTGTTAACCATCAATATCAGTACTGACAAGAAAAACCTTGATGGCGCATTAAATCTACTCACAGATCTTTTGAAAAATCCAAAATTTGACCAGGCTGAATTCGACAAACTGGTAATCTCGCGAAAAGCCAGCTACGAACCCAACAGGCAGGATCCACAGGCCGTAAGTTTTGAAAAAATAGAAAAGCTTACCACAAATTATCCGAAAGGACATCCTTTATATGCTGCAAGCATAGATGAAAGAATTGAAGGCCTTGCCAATGTTAAGGTGGATGATTTGAAAAAATATTACCAGGATTTCTATGGCGCCATTAATTCGATTTCTGTTTTTGTCGGAGGCATCGATAAAAATTCTGTAAAGCAGTTTTTGAATACCACTTTCACCAATTGGAACAGTAAAGATTCGTACGCCGAAATAAAGCCACAATATTTTGATATTAAAAGCAACACCGAAAGCTTTGAAACTCCCGATAAAGCAAATGCAGTGGTAGTCGGCAATATCAATGTTCAGCTTTCACAAAAAGATCCGGATTATGCTGCCGCCATGATGGCCAATGAATTGTTGGGCGGCGGCACATTTATGTCTTCACGCATTAGCCAGCGTCTTCGCGAAAAAGAAGGCATGAGTTATGGCGCCGGCAGCTTTATGGATAATGAATATAAGGATAAAACCGGGTCATGGAAAGTGTATGCAATTTTCAATCCTACAGTAAAGGGTAAGCTGGACAGCGCGCTGCACGAAGAGATAAACAAAGCTTTAGACAAAGGATTTACCCAGGAGGAATTAAACAGTTCCATAAAGAGTCTTATGCAATATCGCAAAACTTTGCTGGGACTGGATAATTACCTGGCAGCACAAATTTCAGATTATTTGAAGGATGGAAGAGACCTTGATGAATTTACCGAATTTGAAGATAAAACCAGGAAACTTACAGTAGACGAAGTGAATGCGGCTTTCAAAAAATATTTTGATACATCTAAGTTAGTACTCGTGTACGCAGGCGATTTTAGTAAAAAATAAACATCGTAATTTATAGACAAAAGGATGGCTTTGGAAAGAAGCCGTCCTTTTTTTATAGGTCAAATAAATTTGCGCTATCGTTTGCGGAAAAAAATCAGCCATTTTTTCTCATAATTCTTAGCTTTAAATTTTTATTACCTCCTCAATCAAATTTTTCAAAATGAAACAGATTCTTTTGCTGATGGCAATTGTAAGCCTCTTTGCCTTTTCTTCGACCGGACAAACACTGAATAATTCATCCGGCTTTTACAATGTAAAAAACGCAGGTGCAAAAGGCAACGGACAGGACCTTGACACAAAATATATAAACGCAGCAATTGAGGAAGCTTCAAAAGCTGGCGGTGGCACCGTTTATTTTCCTGCGGGAAATTATCTAAGTGGATCTATTCATTTAAAAAGCAACATCACGCTTTATTTAGATAACGGTGCAACCCTTATCGCAGCGCCTTCTGAAAATAATAACGAATATGATTTGCCTGAACCTAAGGTAGACAATATGTACGAAGACTTTGGACACCGCCATTGGCATAATAGTTTGATTTGGGGAGAAAATCTTCATGATATTGCCATCGTTGGTCACGGAATGATTTGGGGAAAAGGATTAGAAAGAAGTAACAAAGGCGAAGATGATAAACGGCCAAATAAATCAATCAGTCTTTATCAATGCAGGAACGTTTTAATCCGCGATATCACTATGTTGCACGCCGGATGGTTTGCAGTGCTGGCAACAGGTGTGGATCATCTCACCATCGATAATGTGACGATGGATACCAACCGCGATGGAATGGACATCGATTGTTGCCAGGATGTAAAAATTTCAAATTGCAGCATCAACTCACCGCTTGATGACGCGATTGTTTTAAAAAGTAGCTATGGGCTTGGTTTTGCGAGACCCACCAAAGACGTAATGATTACGAACTGCGAAGTGAGTGGTTTTGAAGAAGGAAGCTTTTTAGATAAAACCTACAAAAAAAATGACAGCAGAAGACCTACAGGACGAATCAAAATGGGTACAGAATCCAATGGAGGTTTTCAAAATATTACCATTTCCAATTGCGTGTTTGATTATTGCGGCGGGCTTGCTTTAGAAACTGTGGATGGCGCATTGCTTGAGGATGTAACAATAAACAATATTACCATGCGCGACATTGTGAATGCACCGATATTTATCAGGCTTGCTGCAAGAATGCGCGGACCGGAAGGAACACCTGTGGGCGCGTTACGAAGAGTGATTATCAGCAATATGGTAGCGTGGAATGTGGATGCCAAAACCGGCGCGATCATCAGTGGAATTCCAGGACACGACATTGAAGACGTAACATTGCATGATATTAATATTTATTTCAAGGGAGGAATTGGCGCGCAACAGGCAGGAAAATTAAACCCGGAATTAGATAAAGCCTATCCCGAGCCCGGGCGATTCGGCGTGTTGCCTTCGTATGGATTTTTTATCCGGGATATTAACGGGCTGCAAATGCAAAACGTAAATCTTCATCTGATAAATCCCGACGGAAGGCCGGCTTTTGTCTTGGATAGTGCAAAAAACGTCGACTTTCGTTTCGTTAACGCACCTGTGCAAAAAGGAGTTCCTTATGTTGATGTTAAAGAAGCGGAAAATGTGAGCTTATTTCAATCGTTTGGAGAAAAAAACAAAACGCTCGCACATCTGGCGAACACGAAACTTTGAGCTAATTCATTATTGACAATTTGTAAAATACATCAGGAAATCGCTTTACAGTAAAAGAATAAATAAGAAGAATTTTTGTTCTGAGAGAAGACAGTATGTCTGAACTTTTAAAGCGCTGTATTCAGAAGATAAATCAACCTTTAGCGTATTAGATCTCTAATACCAGAATTCAATTATAACTATCCCTGCTATAAACTATTCTTCCCTGCACCATCGTTTTTTCAACAATAAATTCTTCATCAAAAATTACAATGTCTGCATCCTTGCCAGATGATAATTGTCCCTTTGTTTCTAAAACATTCATGATGCGGGCCGGCGTCAACGTAAGCATTTTTACCGCATCGGTCAAAGGCACACCGGCAATGGTTACCATCGTTTTCAAAAGGCGAATGGTGGTGGCTACACTTCCCGCAAAGGATGATCTGTCGGGCAGCTTTGCCACGCCATCTTCAACTATCACTGTCAATCCATTATGAACACTGCCTAAAACGCTTTCTCCTTCAGGCATTCCGGCTGCCCGCATTGCATCGGTTATCAGGGCAATTCTGTCTGCGCCTTTTATTTTATAAACCAACTTTAGTAACGGAGCCGGCAAGTGAACGCCGTCAGCAATAATTTCTACGTCCATCCCATCAATCAGGTAAGCGCTTTCAATTACGCCGGCATACCTGAACGCATTCCTTCGGGTGACGCCTGTCATGGCGGAATATAAATGCGTAATTAAAGAATATCCATTCTGAAAGGCTTCAACCACTTCTTCATAAATAGCATCTGTATGAGCGATGGCGGGCAAAATATTTTTTGATACCAGATATTTTCCCAATTCAATGCTTCCTTGTAGCTCGGGGGCGCTGCTCCATCTTTTAATAGAAGATGTAGCCGAAAGAATTTCTTTGTATTCTGATGGATCAGGATTTCGGATGTAACGGCCATCCTGCGCCCCTCTTTGGTTCATCGAAATGTAAGGACCTTCAAGGTGCATACCCAGAAACTGTGCGCCATTAATATTTTTTTTATTTGCATTTTCATAGATGGCCAATGTTTGAAACAATTCTTCCTTGCTGCTTGTTAATGTAGTAGGGAACATAGAAGTAGTTCCGTATTGAGCATGCGTTTCAGCGATTTTCAAAAAGCCACTTTCGCTTCCGTCCATAAAATCGTGGCCACCACCGCCATGAACGTGAATATCAATAAAACCGGGAGAAACGTAATTTCCTTTGGCATCAATAACTTTTGCGCCGGCAACTTCTGTATCTTCCTTATCAATGGATAGTATTTTCTTTCCGGAAATTACAATCGTTCCGTGCTCCAATATTCGATCAGAGGTAATGATACGGCCGTTTATAATTTTAATGATTTGCTCAGGCATTGATTTTTTCTTTTGTATCAGCACGCAGGCCGGAGGCAGATTTATCATCAATAAAAAGGGAACAATGATTATGCGTTCTCAAAATAGTAGATGGATATAAATTACTGATTTCATTTTCCACGGTATGCTTAACCGCTTCGGCTTTCCTTTCGCCGGGCACGGAGCAAATAATATTTTTTGATTTTAAAATTTGCTTCACCGACATACTAATGGCTTTTTGCGGAACCTCTTCAATTGATCTGAACCATCCCTCACCTAGTTGCTGCTTTTTGCAGGCTTCGTTTAATTCAACGATGAGGTAAGGTTTGTCCGTTTCAAAATCTGCGGGCGGATCATTAAAGGCAAGATGACCGTTTTCGCCAATTCCGATCAACGCTACATCTATAGGATGATTTTGGATCAAATCACTTAAGCGCCTGCACTCCTCATCAGTATCACCTTCGCCGTTGATTAGCCATGCATCTTTCAGCGGCTCCACCTGCGATAAAAATCTTTCGCGTAAATATTTTCTAAAACTTGCCGGATGTGTAATTGGCAAAGAAATGTATTCATCAAGATGAAACATAACCACTTTGTTCCACTGAATATTTTTGGCGGCAATCAAAGCCTTTAAAGTTTCAAACTGGCTGGTTCCGGTAGCAAGAATAATGTTGGCTGTTCCATTATTCGCTATCGCTTCCCTGATGAGTTGAGCGGCTTTTTCGCCCGCAGCTTTTCCAAGAGCAATTTCGTTTCTGTATATGAATGTGTTCATTCATGCTAATGTAAACAAAATAAAAATCTGTCTTAAAAGTTTATCTACCGATAGGCAGGTTTGTTTACTGCCATATCATATCAGACAACATTTGAAACGTACGAAAATCATTGTACCATTTAAAACAGTATGTTTTGAAAGCAGGTAAACTTAAAATTCCTCCGTAACAATCTTATCTGCCTTCACTCCCATTTTTAGTAATATTTCTTTAATACTTTCTATCATCGGATCGGGCCCGCAGATATAAAAGTATTGATCAAGATTTTTTATTTTTTCTTTCAGATAATTTTCATCGATCAAACGGTGATCATATTTTTCCGTTTCTTCCTGGGTGATGGTATTGATAAAATTATCACCAAGTATGGTGGTAAACTCATCTTTCAGAATGATATCTTTTGTTGTCCTGTTTGAAAACAGAAGCTTGTTGTTTCCGATTTTATTTTCTTTATACAATTGCCGCAGAATAGCAATGAAAGGAGTAACGCCGGCGCCTCCGGCAATAAATACACCTTCTCCTTTGTAGTGGATTGCTCCCCAGATGTCGTGTAATATCAGCTCATTGCCGGCATGCAGGGTGCCTAATTTATTGGTAACGCCGTTGTGGTCGTCATAAATTTTAATCGTAAATTCAAGATGGTCCCATTCATTAAGACTGGTAAAAGTAAAAGGCCTTCTTTCGTTTTTCCATTCAGGAAGGTTAATCACAATGTCGGTAGCCTGCCCCGGCGTGAATACATAATTAGCAGGTTTGCTAAGGGTAAAGCGTTTTACATTATGAGTTACGTTTTCTGTTTTAAGGATTTTTACAACATGCTCTTCGTCTGGATACTCTGCCATGATATGTTTTTTTTGATTAAATGAGTTTTAAAATCGCATCGATTATAATAGTTACAAACCATTAGAGTAATTTTTATTGAAAAAGTTACAGCAATGAATTTGAATGTATAGCCGCAGCATCCATGCGTGGTTTACATCTCAGCCAGGTATTTGTGTACAAAACTTATGGCCATACAACCTTCGCCTACGGCGGAAGCCACGCGGTTCATAGCGCCGGCGCGCACATCTCCTGCCGCAAAAATTCCGGGCAGGCTGGTTTCAAGTAAATAGGGATCACGCTCACGCTTCCATATCTTTTTGAATTTTTCATAATGCTGAAGATCTCTGCCCGTTTCGATAAATCCCTTGTCATTCGTAATTATCTTGTCGTCCAGCCATTCAGTAAAAGGCTTTGCGCCGATGAAAATATACAAAGCAGAAGCGTTTTCCGTATATACCTCTCCTGTTATTAAATTTTTCATTGTCAGCTTTTCCAAACTTTCTTTTCCTGTAGCTTCTACCACTTCCCTGGCAATGCATACTGAAATATTTTCTACACTATTTATCTGGTCGATTAAATAGGAAGACATCGTGTATGACAAGCTATCCCTTCGTATCAAAATATTTACCTGCTTTGCAAATTTTGATAAATACATGGCAGCCTGGCCGGCAGAATTACCGCCGCCAACAATATAAACAGATTTTCCCTTGCAGGCCGACGCTTCTGTATTGGCAGCGCCATAATATATGCCGGCGCCTTTAAATTGTGCAATTCCCGGCGTAGTCAATTGGCGGTAATCCACCCCGGTGGTAATTACAATCGATTTGGCCATTATTTGGCTATCATCAACCAAAATTATTTTTTTGTAATTGTCTTGCGTCTCGATGGCCTTCACATCCTGTGGAGATAGAAAATCAGTGCCAAACCTCACCGACTGCGCCATAGCCCTTCGTGTCAGATCAGCGCCACTTAACCCGGTGGGAAACCCTAAATAATTCTCAATGCGGGAGCTGGTGCCAGCCTGCCCTCCCGGCGCTCTTCTTTCGATAAGCAACGTTTTTAATCCTTCTGAAGAACCGTAAACAGACGCGGCCAATCCTGCGGGGCCGGCGCCGATAATTACCACATCATATATTTCGTTTTTGACTTCCGGGTTTAAGCCGATACGTTTGGCCACGTCAATAATTCGCGGGTTTTTAATTAATGAGCCATCTTCAAAAAATATTACCGGCAAGTCTTTTAACTCAAGATTGTTTATTTCCAACAATTGCTTTCCATCATCGTCAGTAGCGTCCAGCCATTGGTAAGGTATCAGGTTGCCCGATAGGAATTCTTTTATATCATGGCTTTTTGGCGAAAACTGGTAACCCACAATTTTGATCCCTTTAAAGTCAGGATGGAAATTATTTTGCCAGTCGTCCAGCAAATCGTTGATAACAGGATATAATCTTTCTTCCGGGGGATCCCAGGGCTTGCTCAGGTAATAATCAAGCTTCACATTATTAATCGCTTTTATTGCTGCATCCGTATCCGAATAGGCGGTTAACAACACCTTTTTTGCATCATCATAATATTGCATGGCCTGCGATAAAAATTCGACACCTTCCATTTCAGGCATTCGCTGATCTGAAATAAACATCGCCACTGATTCGCCGCGGTTTTTCAATTCAAGCAAACTATCCAGCGCTTCTTTTGCTGAGGAAGTGCTGAGCACGCGGTAATCCTGCCGGTATTTATTTTTCAAATCCCTCGTGATGGCGCGAAGCACCTGCACATCATCGTCTATCGCAAATATGATTGATTTATCCATGTTAGTATTTTTTTCCCTTTAGAAAGGAAGACAAATTTCAAATACGGTATTAGCCGGCTGAGAATTTACTTTAATTTCTCCATTGTGTTGAAGCATAATGCGGTTTACTACATCCAGGCCGAGCCCGGATCCCTTGCCCATTTCCTTAGTGGTGAAAAACGGGGCAAATATATTTTGCTTTATATCGTCAGGAATTCCCGTGCCATCATCTTTAATGCTTACTTTCAAAAAACGATCATCATAAGAAGTAGTAATGGTGAGCGTGCCCTTGCCATTCGGTTCCATCGCATCAATCGCATTATCAATAATATTTGCCCAAACCTGGTTCATTTCTCCGGGAAATATTTTTATGGCGGGAATTGTAGTATCGTAATTTTCTACAACGGTAATATTTCCTTTCCTGATTTTATAATTCAACATCGTCAAAGTGTTTCGGATGCCCGAATGAATGTCAGTTACTTGCCGGTCAATATTTTTATCCATGTAGGTAAAATTCTTAACCGCGTTCACCAGGGTGGATATCCGATCTGAAGAAGCGCGGATATCGTCAGTCATTTTGTGAGTAACCAGGTAATTGTTTACCCATTCCAGCAGAACAGGAAGATGCGCTGCGGTAGAGCAATCTTTAAAAACATCCAGCTCGGACGTTGTAAAGCCCCGCTCCGCCAGTCCTTCCGCGTCAGTATTTCCTAAATTATTTTCGTGTAACCATTCCGTTAGTTCATCCTCCAAATCTGCTTTATCTAACATTGACAATGCACGTGGCGCTGAATTAATCTTACTAATAATAAGCTTGCTGATTTTTTGGATCTTACCAGGTTCGATTTGAAGATTGGCAACAGATTCAAACAGGTAGGGCAACTGGCTCACTTGTGTTTGCAGCAAAGCCGCCGCACGCGAAATGGCTGCCGCCGGATTGTTGAGCTCATGCGCCAGGCCTGCCGAAAGCTTGCCAAGAGCAAACATTTTTTCATTCTGCTGTTGTATAGAAGTAAATTCACGAACGCGGCTCAGCATCATGTGTACCAACGCCTCTATCAATTGATAGTGAGTTCCAAAACCCGCAATCAGTTTCTCTTTGGAGCATTTGAACACCTGAGAATATTTTATCGCTTCGCAAAATGCGGGACTAACGGTCGCCCTTGAATAAGGAAGATATCCTGTTACCTGCCCCGGATCAAGAATACGCAATTCCTTTTGTTTTCCCGATTGCACAGAGCAGATGCGCATCTTTCCCTCTAACAATATAAAACATGTGACGACTGGTTCTCCGGCATTAAATAACAATTCGCTTTGTTGAAGTTCCTCCATTTCACCCTGGCTGATTAACCATTCCAACTGTTCGTCCGGAACACGCTGAAACTCACTTACAATTTTCAGATCTTCAATGGTAACTTTTTTCATCTGATTAATAAATTTGTACCAAGGTAATTATTGAAACAACATAAACAATCGTTTGGACAGCCCCCCATGAAACGACAAAGACAACGTTGCGTGGCCTTTACTATATGCAATTACTTTTGGACTAAGATTCAGATGCTGCCAACAAATTTAATCTCACTGAAATTAATAAATAAGTTTGAATAAATTTCGAAGTTGATGCATTAAAGCCCTGGACGAAAATGAAGTAAAGCAACCTGCCTGCCGGTAGGCAGATAAATAATAGCGATTTTTATTTTGCCTCTTTAAACTCGGCTTTCGCAAGCCAATTGAAAAAAATTATTTGCCCGGATTGGATGATACATAATCTATCACATCTCCCGAAGCTATCACAGGTTTTCCGGCTACATCGCCGTTATACCAGTAAATCCATGCATCCACCGTGCTTCCGTCGTTTCGGAACACTTTAGTTAATTCCCTCCTGTAAGAAGCGGTTTCGTCTGTTTCGGGGCTCACGCCTTCATAATCATCCAGTTGGCCGATGGCAAAAGAAAATTCATGAGGGTCATTTATTTTATACAATTCACCCTTTATGAAATAATTTTCACCAGTGGGCGTAGCTACAGGGTAATTGCCCAAATCACTCAACAGCCCTTTTACTTTTGCATTGCCTTCAAATGAGAAATACCGGCGAATGTATTCATATTTTTCGCTCTGAAAGCCCATTCGTAAAGAACTGTATACAAACAAAAAATCTGAATGCGCTTTTTCCATTTTAAAGGGATTTGTAACGAAAATAACAATTTAATTTCTCAGAAATGATTCTGCTGATTTTACATCATCATTCGCTATAATTCAGAACGGCATTAAAAATTTCTTTTCTGACAGGGTTCACGTTGTAATAAAAACCATTGTCCATCAATCCCATGTTTTGGCGGTTAATCAATAGAATCACGGAAATATTCAAAGACGGAACAATTACAATACTTGTGCCTGTAAAGCCTGTGTGGCCAAAAGTGCCTGCGGGCGCATCGTTCATAAAGGAATCTTCTGCATCCATCATCCACCCGAGCCCATTTTTGAATGCATCTTTTGTTAAAAATAATGCAAGCGTTTTTTTTGAAATGAATTGCCTGGATCCGACTTTGCCATCATTTTTTAGCATGTCAACCAGCTTTTGTAAATCATCTATGGTTGAAAATAAACCTGCGTGACCACTGACTCCGTGTAGCGCATACCATGCATTCCCGTCATTTACTTCTCCGCGCAAATTATAATGCCGCCAGCTGTTCCATTGATCAGGGTCTATTTCTTTAAACACATAACCCAATGAAGAATCGTGCACCATTCTTGTCTCAAAAGGATTACCGTGAGAGGTAGCAGCAAACTTTTTAAAGCCGCCCGTTGCAAGAGGATTGTAAGTGGTATGATACATTCCGAGCGGTTGAAAAATATGCAAGCTGTCAAATTCATTCAGCGGCATTCCTGAGACTTTTTCAACAATCTCTCCCAAAAGAATAAATCCGAGATCGCTGTACTTTCTGATTTTCCCTACCGGATATGCAAGTGGCAACTCGTGAATCAGCCGGTAAGTTTCTTCTTTTCCATCAGCGCGGTAAAAAAGCGGATACCATGTAATCAGGCCGGCTGTATGTGTAAGCAAATTGCGAATCGTAATTTGTTTTTTTTCGCCGCTATTAAAAGCAGGAAGGTATTTGCTTACAGGATCATCAATGTGGATCTTGCCTTTATCTGCCAACAACATAATGGCGGTAGTAGTGCCCACTACCTTCGTCAGGGAAGCCAGGTCAAACATCGTTTCAGGCGTCATTTTTTCGGGGTAGGCTAAAGGCTTGTTGTGGTAATCATTCCTTTCAGCAAAACCAAAAGCCTTTTTACAAAGGATTTCATTGCCTTTCTTTATTTCAATTACTGCGCCGGGAATTAATTTTCTATCTACCTGGCTCTGGAGAATACTGTCGACCGTCTGGTTCAGCTTTTGATATTTTGTGATACCGGAAACATATTGCGCGTGAGCATTGGCAAGCAGAAATGAAGAAAGAAACAACAGAAAAATATATTTGTTCAACATCTTTTACTCTTTAAATAAAAGTACAGTAAAGCCCTAAATATCTTTATTTTTTATTTTGAAAAAACGAATCCATAGGCTCAAAAAATCACATGCAGCCAGCGCGATGGTTTATTAGTTAAATACCTTTATTTTGGCTATCTTCAGGCATAATAAAATTGCACCATTATGAAGAATGTCACTTTTATATTTACCGCCATTTTTCTCTTAACGGGTTTTGTAGCATCTTCTCAAAAAATAGAAGGTGCATGGCAAAACAACCACGATGCAAAACAAACAGTGCTGCTATACCAGGATGGATATTTTACTCAAACAGAATTCACTCCCAATAGTTTTTTGAAAACATGGGGCGGACCCGCAAAAATTACCAATGGACACTTGAATATTCTTGTTGAGTTTAACTCAGCCGACAGCAATGAAGTGGGAAAAGAAAAATCGCTTGCTGTGAATTTTGAAAAAAATAAATTATTAATCAATGAAAACGGAATAAAAGAAATATATAATCGCGTGGATGACGGCGAAGCGCCATTGGCCGGCGTTTGGAAAATCAGCGCCCGTGAGCAGGAAGGGAAAATAGTGCCTATTCATCAAACCGGTGCGCGTAAGACCTTGAAAATGCTTTCAGGCAGCAGGTTTCAATGGTTTGCCATCAATCCTGACACAAAACAATTTTCAGGAACCGGCGGAGGCACTTATACTTTTACCAATGGAAAGTACACAGAAAATATTGACTTTTTTTCAATAGATAATTCACGGGTGGGTGCAAGCTTAACGTTTAACGGAGAAATTAAAAATTCAGAATGGCATCACAGCGGCCTGAGTTCCAAAGGAGATAAAATTTATGAAATCTGGAGCAGGCAAAGAAAGCAGGGTCAATGATTTCTTAAAATTGAATGTTTTTGGCTAAAATAAGGGCCCGGTCCGGAATTAATTTAGTAACTTACTTAGGACAGTACATTATTACTTTCACTCGCATTTGCAGCGCTTTCTAAAAGAATGAGATAGTGGTTGCGCTGCCGGTTGAATCAAAAATTGTCGCCATCATTCTCCAAAAAACCTGAGGCTTCTTACTGAACTTTTCTTCCATAAAATTCTTTTAAACACATGCTTCAACACAAGCCGCCTTGAAATAACATTCAATATTCTTTTGTAAAAAATCAACCCAGGAACGCTGTTGGTGTTTTCACCAATAGCGTTTTTAGTCTATGCGTTTTGTTTAATACTACAAACCAGTAAACTATAAAATAACGGCGATTTATATTTTACGATTGGCTGCGTGAATCATATAGAAAAATTTTTCTAATTATTAAGTTCAAATGTATATTTTCGTGCCCGCTTTAAAAATGTTTGATATGAAAAGAACTTTTGCTGCAATAGTGCTGCTGTTTGTTTTTAGTATGATAGTTTCACATAGTGCCATTGCACAGGCTAATACTCATCCATCTCTAAACCATGTGGCGGTGTATGTAAATGACCTGCAAAAAAGCGGCGATTTTTACAAGAACATTGTTGGACTTGAAATGATGCAGGAACCTTTTCATGACGGAAGACATATCTGGTTTAAAATAGGGCCTCACAGCCAACTTCATTTGATAAGCGGCGCAAAAACCGTTGACCAGCATGATATCAATGCACACCTCTGTTTTAGCATATCTTCAATGGAACAATTCATCAATAATTTAAACAAAAACAAGGTTCCTTTTTATAGCTGGCAGCGCGAAGAGGGCAAGATAACGAAAAGAGTAGATGGCGTTCAACAAATCTATTTTAAAGACCCGGATGGCTATTGGATTGAAATCAACAACGATACTTATTAAAAAAAATCGCGCTTTACCCTTCCAAAATCACTGCTCAAATATTTAATGCAATAATCCTCTTGCTTTAAGGCTTCATTATTTTTTTCTTGATTTTTGATCAAACCAGGTTTCGCTCCCGCACAGTAATCTGCAAAATCAGGTACAGAAGTTGATTGGGAAAATCCGGCATTCCATGCTAAAACGATTCATCATGAAGAATAACCATGAGTGGAAGGAACTTTCCGGGCGACTACAATCTTCATTCAAGAAAAAGGAACCACCTACGCAATCCCATCTTTTGGAATTAATGAAAAATTGTGATGCGCAAAACATTGCACTTGCCATCGAGGAACTGGAAACCGAACAGGCAGTTACGGTTTTTAAAGCTATCCCCCGCAAAATTGCTCCCAATGTACTAGCCTTAACCGGGCCTGAAGTTTCAAAAAGAATTTTAAAAGATTTAGACGAGGACTACAGCAAGCAGCTTATAAAAAAAATGAAGCCAAAGGATGCCGCTTCGGTGGTAGCGGCAGCTCCGGATAAGGAACAAAAGCAGATTTTAAAAAAAGGAAGAATTTCAAAAAAGATCGTCGCAGATGTAGCAAAACGTGTAGAATATCAAACCAACTCCGCTGGCCGGATAATGACATCGCAGTACCTGCATCTGTCAAAAGATAAAAAAGTAAAAGAAGCGCTTCAATTGGTTCATCATACCAATGCCAAAGAAAGAATTCCTGAAGATATTTTTATTGTAGAACAGGATCAAAAAGACAAAACAGTTACCATGCTGGGTGTTGTTTCGATTCGTGAGCTGCTCATTTCTAATCCCGAAATGAAACTTGAGGAAGTAATGGAAAAAAAAATTATCTCAATAAGGCCCGAAGATTCGCAGATAGACGCAGCAGCGCTATTGTCAAAATACAGGTTTCAAACTTTACCTGTGGTGGATAGAAACCATCACCTGGTGGGCGTAATCCTTGTAGATGAATTATTAAAAATAATGATGGCGCGCCTGAGAAGCGTATATTCCAAAGCAGTTGGCACCGACGCGCAAAAAATGGCAAAGCTTTCATCTTTCCAGGAAGCCAAATTAAGAGTGCCGTGGCTTCTGGTTACCATGACAATCGAGTTGATAGCCGGACTTGTAATTCATCGTTATGATGCCATTTTACAAAAGGTAATTTTACTCGCTTCATTCATGCCGGTGATTTCGGCCATTTCAGGAAATGTGGGATTGCAGGCTGCAGCAATTACCGTGAGAGCGGTAGACGCCAAAATACCCGGAGGTCAACATATTCTTAAATCAGTAAGCAGGGAAATGGCCACATCATTATTCATGGCAATTGCCTGTGGCGTTGTGTTAGGCACTGTTGGCGCTATCTGGGCAAAACATGTACCTTTTGGCCTGGTGATAGGTGGCGCTTTGATGTGCTCAATGATTACTGCCGGGCTGATGGGTACCATTATTCCCATGCTTTCAAAAAAATTGGGATTTGACCCGGCTACCACCGCAGGGCCTTTCGAAACCTCTTTACAGGATATTGTTGGATTTGGCGTATTCTTATGGCTTGCAACTACTTTTCAACATTGGATTACTTAAGACCAGCGAACAGGTATTTAAAGAAGCAGTAAACCAGGAAATAATTAAGATTAAAATTCCGAACGGCGATTTGAAAAATCAACGCGTTAAACTGCATTTATGTGCGCTAAATCATATAAACGGATGATGAAAATCATTATGGCAGAATGGCCAGTTTGGGAACTTAGTAAATTACTCTAAAAAGATCACATTCTATAAATATGGGAAGGACGGAAAACAAATTAAACAAGAACGGCGATACCGGCACATCAAAAATTGCTTTACACGAATTGGAAAAAATAGAGGCCTTTCAAAAGGCCATATTAGAGAATGCCGGCGCCATGATAATCGCAACAGATAACAAAGGCATTATCACGCTTTTCAATCCTGAAGCTGCCAAAAAGCTCGGATATGCTGAAGACGAAATTTTGTATAAAAAAACCCCTTTGCTTTTTCACGATGAAAAAGAAATCAGGGAAAAGAAACAGGAATTGATCGACGAATTCGGCACAAAAGAATTTAATGGCTTCGACGTTTTAGTGGAAAAAGCCCGCCGCAATTTATATGCAGAAGAAAGATTTAATTATATAAAAAAATCAGGAGAAACCTTTCCTGTATGGTTAAGCATAACCCAATTAGTAAACGGACAAAAGGAACCTACCGGATTTTTGGGTATTGCTTTCGATATTTCAGAAAAAATAAAAGCAGAACAAAAATTTAAAAAAACGGAGTACCTGTTTTTACAGCTATTGAATAATTATCCGGATGGAACTATCAGCATCATCGATCGTGACTTACATTTTGTGTACACCGGTGGCGAGCTACACAAACTTCTTAATGCAGATATACAAACGCTTATCGGAAACGAAATTTTCCCCTTCTTTCCAAAACCGTTACGACGAATCATTTTTCCGATGCTGGAAAGTATCTTCCAAGATAAGATATTTATTACAGGGTTTGAGCTTCCGTATCAAATTGCGAACAGCACCTACATTATGGACGCCTTTCCATTGATTGAAGAAGACGGCTCCATCAATAATATAGGAGTGATTATTAAAAATATTTCAGTACTAAAAAAGGCAGAAAAAAAGCTGCGTGAAGACTTAAAAACTGAAAGAGAATTAAACGAATTAAAATCGAGGTTTGTTTCGATGGCCTCTCATGAATTCAGGACACCGCTAAGCACCGTGCTGTCATCTGCTTATCTTATACAAAAATATACATCCGAAGAAGATCAGCCAAAACGGGAAAAGCATGTACATCGAATTGTATCAGCAGTAAACATGCTTACAGATATTTTAAATGATTTTCTTAGCCTTGGTAAAATTGAATCGGGAAAGCTGGAGGCAAAATTTACAGAATTTAATTTTTCCGACTTAGTGACCGAAACTATGGATGAAGTAAAGAATATGCTCAAAAAAGAACAGCAAATCAAATATACATTCGAAGGCGAGCCGTCAGTGGTTTTGGATCCTTCGTTGACGAAGCATATTCTGATAAATTTAATTTCCAACGCAAGCAAATTCTCTTCGGATTCATCTGCAATCAATATAAAAGCCAGCCGCCACGATGGCCAAATTATGCTCGCTGTAAAGGACAATGGTATTGGGATTCCTAAAGAAGACCAAAAGCATCTTACAGAACGGTTCTTCCGTGCCAGGAATGCACAGGATATCCAGGGCACCGGGCTCGGCTTGCACATTGTTTCCAGGTATGTTCAAATGATGGGCGGAGAATTTCGTTTCGAAAGTGAACCAGGTATCGGAACAGAGTTCACAGTCACATTTAAAACATAATACCTACAATAAATGAAAAAGATTTTATTAATTGAGGATAATGAAGAAATACGTGACAACACCGCAGAAATTCTGCAGTTAGGCAACTACGAAGTGCTGTTGGCTGAAAATGGGAAAACGGGAATGGAGAAAGCCATACAACACAAGCCCGACCTGATTATTTGTGATATCATGATGCCCTTTCTTGACGGTTATGGCGTTCTTCACGCGATACACAGAAATGAAGAGTTAAAAAATATTCCGTTCATATTTTTAACCGCTAAAACAGAAAGAAGCGATTTCCGTAAAGGGATGGAATTGGGCGCTGATGATTATATTACCAAACCCTTTACCGGCACCGAATTGCTAAATGCGGTTGATAGCCGCCTGAAAAAAATAAGCAGCATGAAGGAAGAGTTTTCCCGAATGGAAGAACTTCAATACCTGATGAAAAACACGCTCGGACAAGATGATTACGAATTGTTTGCCGAAGGGCGTAATGTCAACAAATACACAAAAAAGCAGGTAATCTATTCCGAAGGCGATAGACCTTACTACCTGTTTTACATCATTAAGGGTAAAGTGAAAACCTTTAAAAGCAACGATTATGGTAAAGAACTGGTGACAGAAATTTGCTCAGAAGGTGATTTCATCGGATATGTGCCCTTGCTAGAAGATACGCTGTACAAAGATTCTGCAGCGCCTCTTGAAACTTGCGAGATTGCGATGATTCCACGGAATGACTTTGAGCAGATGATTAATAATAATAAAGAAATAGCACATAGATTTATCAGGCTGCTCGCTAAAAACATCGCCGAAAAAGAAGAGCACTTAGTAAATCTCGCTTACAATTCTTTGCGCAAAAAAGTAGCAGACGCACTTGTGATTTTGTACAGGAAGTATTACACAGACGAGGCTAAGCCGGGCAGCATCGTTATCAGCCGGGGAAGCCTGGCCTCGATTGCAGGCACAGCCAAAGAATCCATGATACGGACGCTCAGCGATTTTAAAAACGAGAAGTTAATAGACATTAACGACGACGGAAGCATCCAAATCCTGAATCTTAAAAAGCTGGAATTGATGCTCAATTAGTACATTCATCAATTGATGTAAAGCCTCAATTATATTTAGAAATTATTTTCTAAAACAACTATCAGCCGGTTATTTGATTCCGGAAGCTAAGAAACGAGGAAACCATTGATTGAAAGCGCAAATCAGATTGCTTTAGCTCTTCATTGAATTTTTTCATTTTTTCATCAAATCCGTCCTTTTGCATGGACTTGTCCAATATTTTAGAAGACTGCTTTTGCAATTCAACGATTGTTTTTCTTAAATAATTTGTTACCTGTTCTTCATTAATAAAATTATTTTGAAATTCTTCGATCTGGTCGAGGTGGCTATGGTCAAAATTATTTTTGAGAATATCGGCAAGCATATCTTTTAAAACAAGGTTTTCTTCCATTCTCAGATACAACCTGGTTCTCCAGGCGGAAATCTCTTTCCTTAACTTCTTTATGTCAGAATCGCTGCCGTGGCCGCGATGTAATGTGTTAATAGTCATAATAAGGCATTTGAAAATTTTATAAAATTATCGACAAACGATACCAGGAAAAGTAAGACAAAACAGTTTCTTACCTGATATACATCAGTCAAAAATTCATTTAAAAAATACCCCGCAAAAGAATTGCGGGGACTTCTATCCGGATAGACAAAGTGCGGTTATTTCACCTCAATCTGTTTACTGATGGATAGCTTTTTTGCTTCCTCTTTTTTAGGCAACTTAATTTCAAGAATGCCATCATTATACCGGGCATCAATTTTTTCTTTATTTACTTCGTCCGGAAGCGTAAAGCTGCGCTCGAAAGATGAATAGCTGTATTCTTTTCTGCTAAATTTTTCTTCGTTTTCTTCTACTGTATCCTCCAGTTCGCAGCTAATTGTTAGAAGATTTCCTTCTACATCAATTTTAAAATCTTTTTTCTGTAATCCGGGCGCAGCCAATGATACCAGGTAATCATCTTTTCTCTCAGAGATGTTTACCAAAGGGGCCGCAAAAGGTTTTGCAGACAAGCCACCGCTGAACCAATCCTGCCATGGGTTCATAAAAAAGTCATCAAACAAGAAAGGCAATCTTTCTGTTGTCCTTGCTAATTGTCTGTTCATGGTTTATGTTTTAGTTGATGATACAATATGGTTTACATCGCAAAATTACCTTTAGCTTTTTTCAAAACCGGCAACGTTGGTCAACCGGAGCGATGAGTTTGGTCATTGCCACAAAAAAGAACAGAATTAAAATTCATGTTATTTTTTGCTTTACTGTTTTAAATAAGAAATAATTTTTAATGTAAAGGAAATGCGTGAATGGGGTGATTTGAATTGTGTTCATCTTGCACAATTTCGGTAAATACAAAATTATTGTTCTCTAAATTTTCTGAGCCGAGGGGCAGGTATTGACGATGGTGGGAGATTTTTATTTTGGGTGGTGAAGATTATGTTACCGCTAAGAGTAACGAACAGTCACAGGTCAGGAGACCTGCGCCAGTTGGAATTGTGTTTTGTCCTAAACTAAATGAAGAAATAATTAAGATTCTTGTCTCAAACTTTCTTTCACGGCGAGGCTGAAGTATTTATTCCGCCATTCTTCCATTGATTTTTTATAGTGTTTGGAATTCGCTTTTGACTGTTCGTTTTCCTGATGAAGATGAGCAAACATCTCATCCTTCGTCCAAAGCTTTTTTGTGAGCATTCTTTCTGTTCTAATTCTTTCGGCAATGTCCTGCGCTTCCGCAAGCTCGGATTTAAGGATGCCCATTTCGATTTCTAATTCAGAAATCCTTTTTAATAAGCACTGAATCGCCTCATCGGTGGTAAAATCTCTTTTTATTTTCAGAAGAATGCCATCCATTTAGTCTCTCCTTTGATGATATTATAGTAAACGAACAAATAGATAGAATTCTTATTCTGAAGTATGCAATTTTGCATAATGTCATTTAAAGCGATTTGAAAAGAATATTCCTACCCGTTCATCAATGTTAAAATTGCCATCCTTCAGTTGCTGGAAGAAAGTAGTTTCAGTTTTTGGATCGAAAACATAAGAAAGAAAAACCCTGCAGCATTTCCCGACTGTTCCAATTGTATCCCCTCTCCCAGGTTCGTGTTTCCACGAACCGACACTTCAACTCCACGAATCCGCACTTCAGGCCAAACCTTCAAAACGAACCGGGGAACCGGGTTGAATTCATGAATAGTGTTGTTGAAACAGATAATACCCTACTGCTTTACTAATAGTTGAAACGAACTGGGAAAGTGCTCTATATATTGGTTAATGCGGCTGAATTATAAATAGTAATAATTGCGATCAATCAACCCTTCCTCTTTCATTCTATTCCAGAACTCCTTTGGTATGTTGGTATTTGCCAGGGCAATATTTTGCTGGGTGCGATGCGGAGAGCTACTGTTTAAGGCAATGCTGGTAACGCCGGGAACATGCAAGCCAAAATAAATGCAAGCTTCTGCTGGCGTTATTTCAAATTCTTTGCATATATTATAAAAACGCTCACGCCAGGCATACAGTTTACCATGTACTGTATCCTCTTTTGTAACCAGTTGGTAATTGAAATAGCTGCTGCCAACCAAAAAACCACCATGAAATACGGCAGAGTTAATGACAGTTACGTCATCATCGTATAACCTTTGCACAAACGAAAGTAGTTCCGGCGGATGATGATAAATAGTGAGGCTGTTTGCCAGCATTACCCAGTCAAGCGGTACATCGTTGTATATCCGTTCGATGGTAGTCCATGTTTTCGCGCCAATGCCAATCTGCTTTACCTGCCCTTTTGCTTTGAGGTACTGTAATGCATGGTATGCTTCCAGAATATCGTTGTATCTTTTTTGCTCATCTTCTGCATCTTTTGCAGCAGCCAGGTATTCGTCCGGGTCATGAACTGAAACCCATTGTGGAACATAGGTTTGCAATAATTCATTCCCTTGTTCAAAACACGCTATAATACCCTTATAACTTATTTTTTGTACGGCATCATATTGCAGGTCTTTCCATACGCCGGGCTCAAAGGTGGGCTCTGCCGTAGTGAGGGGCCCACGCATCCAGGCAAGCTTATTACTGATGATTACCTCGCCAGGTTTGATAGCTAACTCCCGCAGGCATTTGCCAAGTGTTTCCAATGCCAGCCCCGCACCATATTTACCGGCAGAATCAAAAACAGGAGTGCCATTCGTAGCTTCTATGTAAGCTTTTACTATCTCCTTTTTCTGCTCATAAGAATACGCTTCATATAAGTTACCCAATAAACTAGTGCCCGCTATTACTCGCGGCAGAGTCATTTTATTCTGCATTCCTTGTTCAACAGTTGTTATACAATATCGCGCTGGAAATAATTTGTTTCCAACAGATGTTATAAGGAAAACGCCTTGCTACACAATTCCTTTAATTTCAAAAACAGAAGCGATATCAGTAGGCATATTATCCGGTAAAGAAATTAGTAAGCCATTGCTTGTGTTTTCCCACTTCAATGTATCATTATATCCCAGCAGGCGAACACCGGTGGCTTGTTTGGATGCTAATGATTTTACTACTACTTGCTTTGTTGGAACGCCCATAGTAGTAGCATACAGGTTGCCTTCTTTTTGTGCAAAGCGCAGGTCTTCGGCAGTGAATGGCTTGCCTTTACCTTCGTTGAAACCTTGTGCACTGAGTGCTGCTGTTGCGAGCATGGCAGGACCTTCGCCCAACACCGTCCAGGGGCGCGTATCGTAGATGCTTTCGCTGTTTACTTTCATCCAGCCGGTAATGCCTTTTACCACTTCCCTTTCATCGCTGTCGATAGTGCCATCGCCTTTCACCGGAATGCTCAGCAACAGGTTGCCGTTTTTACTTACCACATCCACCAAAGTATGCACGACCGTCTTTGCCGTTTTATAATGATGATTTTCAAAAATTCGTTTATCGTAATGCCAGCTACCAATGCAGGTATCGGTTTGCCAGGTATTGGGTTCTATCACGTTGCTTTGACCGCGCTCAATATCCCACACCATGCATTTGCGCTGCTGTTCATTTAATATTTTACCAAAAATGACTGCCTCTAAAGAACCATGCTTTTTAATGCTGCTGTTGTACATGTGTGCAGCAATACGCAGGCCTGCATCGCTCACTGGCCAAAGCGGGAGTGCTGTATCATCAAAATAAACCAGATCGGGCTCATATTTATCAATAAGCTCTATGGTACGGTTGTAAAATTTTTCACAGTATTCTTTCGACGGTGGCGTTACACCATTGCCCCAGTTCCATTGCCGGTGTATCATCCCGTTATCCCAGCTATTTTCACTTAATGGGTGATTTTGCGCATATAATGCCTGCGGGTCATACCCATTCCACCATTTGCCGGCACCTTGTTGTTTGGTGGTTTTGCCATCGTAAGGCACACCAGCAAGGGGACCATTTTTATCGTAGCGCTGCGCTGTTTCATACCAGCTCCAGGCATGGGCTGCATGCACGCTTACGCCAAAGTGAAGACCATTATTTTTAGCAGCTTTTGCCCAGCCGCCAATGAGGTCTTTCTTAGGTCCGAGTTTTACCGAATTCCAGGGCTGATAAGTGCTGTTGTAATTATCAAAATTATCGTGATGGTTTGCAAGCGCCATAAAGTATTTGGCGCCTGCATTTTTATACAAAGAGACTAATTCTTCGGGGTTCCAGTTCCCGGCTTTCCATTCGTGAATCACATCTTTAAAACCAAATTTGGACGGATGCCCATACTTTTTCACATGATAGTTATATTGATCACTGCCTTCCTGGTACATGCCACGTGCATACCAGTCGCCATACTCAGGCTGGCATTGTGGTCCCCAGTGCGCCCAAATGCCAAACTTTGCATTTTTATACCACTCCGGTGTTTGATACTGTTCCAGCGAAGTCCAGTCGGGTTTAAACGGACCGTCAACATTACGGTTCTGCAAACTCAAGGTAGCAGCATTAAGGTAGGCGTTCTTCATCCATATGGCGGGCATTAAAGCCACTGCATTCTTTATTAATGTTCTTCTGTTCATATGCATCTAATTGAATGGTAGTTTACAATATTCCTAAAAATAATCATCTCTCACATACAACCAGCTTTAATAGCCTGGATTCTGTGTTAGGTTAGGATTGATATCCATTTCTGTTTGTGGTACCGGCCACAGCTCATTGACGCCTTTTTTGAAGTTGCGTTTCTGGTAAATAAAGAAACCATTTTTATCTACCGGATAATCTGTATAATTAGCCGGATCATTAGTCAATTTCATACCCGTGAACTGTCTGTTCAATTCCTCTGCTGCGATTCCCCATCGAAGAATATCGTAATAATGCAACCCTTCAAAGGCAAATTCCACTTCGCGTTCCCTTCTGATTTGCGCTCTTAAATCTGCTGTATTGATAGGTGCTTTCACTGGAGGCATATTTACAGAAGCCCTGCCGCGTACCTGGTTGATGGTAGCGTCCAGCAATGATTGGTCGATAGGAGTGCCTGATTCCATTTCTGATTCCAGGTAGCTCAACAACACTTCTGCATAACGGATGAGTGTAAAATTGCCACCATAGTTCATGAGGTTACCAGAAAAAGTAGAGTCCATGAATTTATTAATGCAGTAACCACTCCAATTGTATTTATTCATCCTGTCCGGCGAGCTGGAGCCCGGTGTGGACACAAACAACTGTCCGTTGAAAGTAGTGCGGTTATTAATCATAATAGTATAATTCATCCTCGGGTCTCTGTTGTCGTAAGGGGAAGCCGGATTGTACAAAGGCGACTGATCGATTGTTTTACCATCTGTACATTCAAACGTTTGTACCAACTCGTTGTAGGGCGAAAACTGGTGCCAGCCTCCCCATGTTTCGGGATACAGGTATTGGAGCATCACATGACCGTAAGTATCTTCCAGGAACTGCGAAGCAAGGATGATTTCTTTACTGTCTTTACCGATTTGCATAAACAACTGATGAAAGCCATTTTGATCGATAGCATATACGCCTTCATCAATTACTTTTTTATAACTAGCTGCTGCATCGCTCCACTTCTTTTCTGCCATTTGCACACGACCTAATATTGCCAACGCTGCACCTGCAGTAATACGCCCGGTTTCGCTGTGGGGGCGGGTTGCTGGTAGGTTGGGATAGCTTTCCGTCAACTCGTTTTCTACAAAGCTCCATACATCTGCCTGCGGCGTGCGGGCAATGGTGTTGGCTTCCTCAATAGTTAAGCTGTGTGTAGGCATTGGAACTGCACCATAGTACAATGCAAGGTTGAACAAGTCATACGCTCTTAAGGTACGCACTTCAGCCGTCATCATGGCTTTTGTGCTTTCATCCATTTGTATGTCGCCGATATGATCAAGGAAATTGTTATACTTAGCTATCTTGCTGTAAGTATTGCCCCAGTAAGCACCTACTACCCAATAAGAAGGGTTAACTGTTCCATCTGTTACATGGTCCGGAATTAATTCTTTTTCCGAACCAAAGCCAGCCATCAAATCCAGGTACAGCAGGGAACGTGGCATCCAAAAGGTTTCACCTGTCCAACCGGCACCGATGTTATAGCAACCGGTAAGCGCCAATTGTGCATCTTTTTGTGTTTTCCAGAAAGTAGCATCTGAGATGGCATCTAATGGCTGTTTATCAAAATAATCTTTTTTACAGCTCCCAAAAGCTACTGTTAAGATAAGCAGCCATAAAAAATACGGATTTACTTTTTTATATGATTGATTATTATTTTTCACCTGTTTTGTTTTTTGTTGTTGACAAAAATGATTGAACTGTTTGCATTAGAAGTTGGCGTTGATGCCGAATGTATATACAGTAGTAAGCGGATAAAACTGCGAACCATCGCCAGTTGACATGCCCATTTCAGGATCCCATCCTTTATAAAAATGATTGAATGAAAAGAGGTTCTGTCCACTGAAGTAAATTCTGACCCTGCTGAGCTTGGCTTTTTGTATCAAAGAAGTTGGTAATGTATATCCTACCTGCAGGTTTTTAAGCCTTATGAAGCTGGCATCTCTGTTCCAGTAAGTCGATGACATGATAGTGCCGCTACCCATATTTAAACTGGTCAATTTAGGATACTGTGCATTAGGGTTTGGATTATCGGCTGTCCAACGATTATCTACCTGCCATTGCTGTATTTGTCCGCCGTTGTAAAACGCGTATGCTTCATACGAACCTATTTGTTTTTCGTAGCCGCCTAATCCCTGCGCTAATACATATAAGTCGAAGCCTTTGTAATCTGCAGTAAGGGTAAGACCATAGGTATATTTTGGCACGGTGTTACCAATCACCTTACGATCGTATGTGGCATCTACAATGCCATCCGGTACACCATCAGGACCGCTGATGTCTTTGTAACGCACAAAGCCTGGCTCTGCGGCATAAGGCTGGGTGGGATATTTAGCAATATCATTTTCATCAACAAATAAACCATCTGCCACATAACCGTAAATGATACCCAAAGGCTGCCCAACAAATAGACCGCTGCCTATATCTTGCTTAAGTCCGTTGGCAAGAGAAGTAATCCTGTTTTTGATATAAGAGAAATTAGGAGAAATGCTGAAGTTGAACTTGCCTATGGATTCCCTATAGTTCAATGCCGCCTCAAAGCCCGTATTTTTAACAGAACCCACGTTTACCGGTGAAGTTGACATGCCAAGCACTGAAGAGGTAGCTACTGTATACAAAACGCCCGTTGTATTCTTGTTAAACACATCCAAAACAAGCCCCAGTTTCCCTTTCAAAACGTTCATGTCAAGACCAATGTCCGTTGTAGTAGTGGTTTCCCAGGTGATATCTGCATTGCTGAGGCGGGTTGTAGCCGCACCGGAAGCCAGCACGCCGCCAAACGGATAGTTTTGTCCTAAGCTAACCAGGTTCTGGTAAGGATAAGTACCTACATTCTGGTTGCCCAGTTTTCCCCACGATGCACGCAGCTTTAACTCATTAATCCAGGTGAAATTGTCTTGTATAAAAGACTCCTGTGAAATGCGCCAGCCTGCGGAAAAAGATGGAAAGTATCCCCATCTGCCTGCAGAAGGAAACCTCGATGTTCCATCTGCACGCAAATTGGCTTCAAAAAGATATTTGTCTTTGAACGCATAGTTGAGTCTGCCAAAATAAGAACGCATTGCCCATTCAGATGCAGAACCACCATTCGACATACCCGTTGCCGAGCCGGCATTTACTTCATAAATCAAAGCGGTTGGAAAATCCTTTCTGTAACCGGTTAAATACCAGTCGTTGTATTTTTCTTCCGATACACCCGCTAAAATAGCAAAGGCATGTTCGCCAATTGTTTTATTGTAGGTGGCTAACGATTGAAGGGTTAGCTGTGTGCCCTGCCCTGAGGTAACGCTCAGGTTATTAGGACCAACATATTTATTAGCATCAAACTGAAAATCGGATGCATAATCTTTGTTGTAATAACTCCAGAAATTATAGCCCACTTTTCCGCTTAATGTAAAGCCTTTAAAAGGTTGCCACGACAAATCTGCACCACCTAAAAAGTATTTATTGGTGCCTTTGTAAAAAGAGTTGCTGGCGAGCCAGGCTTCGGGGCTATAGTTATCCTGGTACCCATAAGTGCCGTCCGATTTTAAGCCTGCATAAACCGGTCCTTCACGCACAGCAAAGTTGATCATGCTGTTCATGCCGCCATCGTACTGGCGGGGTGATTGCTGATCGGCTGTATAACCGTTTAAACTAACTTTCAAGGTAAGATTATCGGTAAGCTTGCCATCATCATTCAGCATAAAGTTGTAGCGCTTGTACCCATTCTCTGCCACAATACCATCCTGCGAAAGATACGTTGCAGAAAACAGATAACGGTTTTTGTCGTTGCCTCCCATAAAAGAGAGGTTGTGGCTTGTTTGAAAACCAGAACCAGAGGTTAGCAGGTTATTAAAATGTGGTACATTGGGATAATTATCAGGATCTGATTGATCTTTGAATTTCTGAATTTCTTCATCGGTATAAACAGGCGATGCCCCCATGTTTGCGTTGCCTTCATTTCTGAGTGTGGCATACTCCCACGATGGCACAAAATTGGGCAGATTGGTTGCTTTTTGCCAGCCTGCATACCCGTTATAGTTTACCTGCAGCTTACCTGTTTTACCACGCTTGGTTTCAATCAGTATCACGCCATTTGCCGCACGGCTGCCATAGATAGAAGCAGAAGCTGCATCTTTTAATATCGAAATGCTGGCGATATTGTTTGGATCTACATCATTAATTGAAGTAGCAAGGCCATCCACCAGTACCAGCGGGCCACCACCAGCACCATACGAACCAATACCGCGTATAGTAATGCCTGCTCCGTTATTACCAGGCTGCCCTGACGCCTGCGAAACTGTTACCCCGGTAGTCAAACCCGCGAGTGCCTGCGAAGCCTGAGTAATAGGTCTGTTTTCTATATCTTTTGCAGACACCATACTAACAGAACCGGTAAGATTTACCTTCTTTTGGGTGCCATAGCCTACTACCACCACTTCATTAAGCTTGTTGTTTGTGGCTTCAAGCGAGACTGCGTAGGAAGTAGAAGCCGGAGTAACAGCCACTTCTTTATTCATATAACCAACAGCGCTTACCAATAAGGTTGCATTTTCTGATGAAATACTTATCTTAAAAGACCCATCCTCCAACGACATTGTGCCCCTGCTTGTGCCCTTTACAATGATAGAAGCATTGGCAATCGGCTTACCATCAGCGGCTGCTATTTGTCCGGTAATAAGCCTTGTAGTATCTGCCCCAGGTGAAGCCATTGCACTACATAAACTAACAAGCATGAAACAGGTGAAAAAGAAAATTTTCATAAAATCAGCATTTAAAATTTTTGTTTGCATAACTGACAATTAGAAATGAATATTAAGTGAATGATAGATTGATACAATCATGAACCTTTGAGATTGCAGGCTGGTATAACGGACATAGTTCGTTACAAGAAATAACTTTTAAAAAGGTTATTGAACAGCATCTGACTCTTAAGATATGATGGCTAAAAAACATTATGGGGCCCGCTTTTAAAACCCGGCAAAACAGCCGACTTTGCTCTGATACACACAAATTCTCCCCTGTCCGTAACTATCGGAATAATACAATACCGTTATTTTTTATTTTCAGAAAATTAACACACAGGACTTTTCATTAAAATGCATCTGCTTTCGTTAAAAGCTAAAAGGTCTGCATATAATATCTAAAGTAACCGAGTTGCTTTGTTAGTTGTGTGTTTACTTCAATCCTGGCAATCGTTCACATACGGATACAAAAGTATTCACCGGCATAGAAAAAGTATTACACGAAATCGACTTTTAATTATACATTTCCGACTTTTAATCTTTTTGTTTGTATTATATTTGGTTATGGGTAAAAGAATTTTACAGCATTCGTTTACGCTGTTGAATGTGGATTATGTAAAGTTGAGTAGTAAATGGAATTACCAAAACGTGTTAAGTCCTTACTGTCGTTTATATTTTATTGATGAAGGATATGGTTATATCTATGATAAAAATGAGAAGTATGCGTTGCAACCTGGCTACATGTATATCATTCCCAGCTTTACTTTATGTAACCTGAATTGTCCCGAATACTTAAGCCAGTATTTCATTCACTTTTTTGAAGAATCGCCCGGCGGCATTTCATTGTTTCAAAATAACCGTAAAGTATTTAAATTAAAAGCTACAGAAGCAGATATCGGCAACTACAAAAGGATTTTGCTTATCAATCCTAACCGTAAAATCAACCGTTCCGATAATCCTAAAGTGTATGAGAAAAAAATTTTTTACAAAGAGTATGAAGACCTGAATACCAGGCAAAACGAAGCCGCCTATTTAGAAACGCAGGGAATTATTCTGCAGCTCATTTCCAAATTTCTAAATTCAGAAGCTTATCAACAAAAGGACACCAGTACCATACCTTCCGGAGTAGTAGACTTGATTGGGTTTATTCAACTTCACCTGGATGAAAATCTTACAGTCACTGACCTTGCAAAAAGGGTAAATTTACATCCGGATTACTTCTCGCGTTTGTTTTTACAATTAACCGGCGAACGCCCGTTACCTTACATTCATGGCAAACGGATTGAAAGAGCGCAGTATCTTATTACTACTTCCGACATGCCTTTGTCGCAAATTGCGGAAGAAACCGGATTCGTCAATGTACCTCATTTCATTAAAATATTTAAAAAGGTTACAAGCCTTACACCGGGTCAATACAGGCAACAGAATCATTTTATGAATATGCTTTAAGCTGGCTATTAATATTAAATACTCAAAAGCTTGAGTACTTAAAAGCGCTGAATATTTAAGTGTTTAACTTTGATAAAATTAAAACTGCACACTGTACAAAATATGAGCTTTTACCGATGCATTTAGTTTTTAACGGGCACGCTGAACAATCCTTTGCCTTACTCCGGTATTGTTTCATTTTATTACCATTACCATGACTTTCTTTTATTGATTTATATTCAAGAACTTTCCCCTGAGAACAGATGTAGCAGTCTTTTCCTTATCATATTCAAACCCCTTTCTTGAAGATTTGTATTGACTAAGAAATAAATTTTTAACGTAAGGGCTGCCAGCAGTGGCGGCCATGGATGGATAGTTGCCGTAAAGAAATAAGTTCTGTTAATTTCAGAATAAGGTTTTCTTTGATTTGCATAGCACAATCTACTAGCCGGATTTAAAATTAAAGAATATCGTTTCGTGTGCTACGAGCCGGGGAAGTGGAAAATATATAATCTGATTTAACCAATATTACTGAATTTCTTCCAATCACCCAATAGCAGCTATACGTGAAATAATCTCACGAAATAAATTTTAATTGTGATATAAGACACTCCTAATTTTAGTATTGTTCCTAATGGTTGAATACTCGAAGAACCACAGTGTTTTCCAAAACATTCCAATTTTCACTAACGTAAATGACGAGCCATTCACTAAAAAAAATAATATGATACTTTCTATTTTCCATATAAAAAAAACCTGGTTCGTTTTAGGCATTATCATAACAGCTATTGTTGTTATTGCAGGCTGCCACTTTACACAGGAAACCTTGCCATCAGACGCACAAAGTGGTTGTTCGGTGAGCCCCAACGGTCTGACCGCTGCGGAGTTTAATACGTGGTTTAAATCAGGCAGTGTTAGCCTGAATGGCGCAGTTAATCCCGCAAATAGTGTAACCTTTCCAAGTATTCCAAACTGTACTTTTTATAAATGGAGCGAGCAAATGTTTTTGTGGCTTACTTCACCGGCTACGGGAATGTATGGCAATACGGGTCTTGTACTTACATCACCGGCTTTCTTTGATGTATCATTACCGGATGTAAATGGCGATCGGGTTTTTGAACCACATACCGGAGGCCTTTCAATGATGAAATTAAGAACACCTCAACATGGTCTTTTTGATCTTCCGGTACTTCGGGAAAAAAGAACAAATAAGCTTCTTAGCATAATTGCTTCGCCTAAAGGGCCTTCCGGCAATAGTGTTGTACTTAACGATAAAGGAGAAAGAATAGAAGTATCTAATTTCAGGATCAATGATCAAAACAAGGTGATTTTGCTGGATAATACAGGAAAAGAAATAGTATCCCCGCGTCCCATTATTGCCCGGGATTCTACACAGTTAAAAATAAATCCGGCAAATAATCTGGAAATGAAGATGAGAAGATTTCCCGAGCAGGCAAGGAATTCGCTTGTGGCAGAAATTATAGCGAATAAGAAGCATTTTTTCCTTGACGGTAGTGGCAGTTTCCACGAGGTAGAACAGGGGCAGTCGCAAGGTGAAGTGCTTGTTGCACAAAATGGTTCGCTTGTATTTTATACACTTTCCGTAAACAATGTGTATATGCTGTTCAGGACTATGCAGGGATCATCTCCTTCAGGCAGTTTACAATTTCCCACTACACAAACACAGCTGAATTCCGTTTCTGCCTTTGCAGCGGCACATAACCGCTCACCCATTATAGATTCATTTGCGTTAGCGATCGAAGTAAAATCTTCCTGGGTTGAAGCTGCCGGGTTAAGTGACAGCACCAGCTTTATCATTATGCCTGCTACCATACCCACCTATGATAAAACCAATCCATCACATTGGGTACCAAACGGCACTAAAACAGTGAACCTGGCATTAGTGGGAATTCATGTAGTAGGCAGCACAGCACAGCATCCTGAAATGCTATGGGCAACTTTTGAGCATGTTAGCAATGCTCCGGCTGCAGATTATAGCTACAATTCAACAGGTGGTTTAAAAAACATTTCTCAGCCAACAAGCGGCGTCTGGAATTTTTGTGCTGCATCGCCAACAGCTCCTTTTAATGTGCCTGTCAATGAATTAAATGGTTCAGACATTGTAAGTATCGGCGGAGGCAGTATTGGCCCCTCCAATGTAAGACGGGAAATGCCTTTTGGTATGCCAGGTAATAATGCATCCTCAAATTCTGAGGTAATAGTAATGAACAATGTAGTTCGTTCTTTGCTCGACCCCAATGATGTTAGAAAAAATTATATTCAAACAGGTACCACCTGGTTTATTCCAGGCACTACAACCCAGGTAGGTACTAACAATTTAGCTAATACAACAATGGAAACCTTTCACCAACCCAGCAATTGTTTTTCCTGCCACAATTCGGCAACTGTAGCATTGAGCCATATTTTCATCGATACAAAACCATTATTTTAATTGCGTTTAAATAAAAAAGAGTATGTCCCTAACTAGTCCTCGTTTGTAACGAGGACGGCTTGAAACGATTCAGTACTTTGCATTAAATGAGTGGCGACAAATATGTTACCAGTGACTTTCTCCTTGGCTCGTGGCACACGGTGGAATAGCGGTGAGTTATTGCAAATTTATTTATACCTTTCTTCAATAAACCTAACCCATATGGCCAGGTTTTTCATTTCATATTCAAGAAAAGATAAAATAGTTGCGGAGCAAATAAGGAATCATATTTCCCTGCTAGATAGCAAGCACTATGTTTTCCTTGATTCAAAAGATATTACTACCGGCGAAGATTGGAAACAGCGGCTTTCGTTTGAAATTGAAAATGCTGATTTTATGATCCTTGTTCTTTCTGAAGTGTCTCTAAAATCAGATTGGGTTGAAAAGGAAACAGAATGGGCAGTGCGGGAAGAGTTTAAAAGTGGTTTCAAAAAATTATTTGTTTATAAAATTGATAATGCTGAAATCCCTGAGTTTTTGACCAGCCGGCAAATATTAGTATCTACAGGAAATTTTACCATCGATTTTTACCGGCTAATGGAAGGAATTTTTCAACGACATTGTTTTTTTTCAGTTAAGCATTCCCTGGAACTGGAAGATGAATATTATTACCAGGGTAATATATGGATTGAGGCCCATAAAAAATTCATGGAACTTATCTATATGGTTGAATACCGGTTTGATTATAGCTTTTGGGATAAGAATCCGAAATCGCCAGATGATAAAGGCACTATATCAGGGAAAATAGAAACATTAAAAAGCACTCCTGAAACCAGACAGGCAAAATTCATAATGCCGTTTCGCAGTCCACAACACTTTACAGCTTTTATAATGTTGTACCTTAGAAATACAAAAGAACTTTATTTTGTTCACCCAGTTTATTTAATCTCATCTAATTATTAACAATTTCCCACCTTAGCGCGATGTACTGGTCCTTGCGCCTACCCTAAAACTTTTGAAGGATAAAAATTATATTCAAACAGGTACCACGTGGTTTATTCCAGGCACTACAACCCAGCCAGGCACTAACAATTTAGCTAATACAACGATGGAAACCTTTCACCAACCCAGCAATTGTTTTTCCTGCCACAATTCGGCAACTGTAGGAGTGAGCCATATTTTCATTGACACAAAACCATTATTTTAATTGCGTTTAAATAAAAAAGAATATGTACCTAATTAGTCCTCGTCTGTAACGACGACGTGTCGGGTTCATGATATTTTTTGCTTTGCTGTTTTTGACAATAAATAATTTTTAACGTAAGGAAATGCGTGAATAGGGTGATTTGAGTTGAAGCTGCCAGCAGTGGCAGCCATGGATGGATAGTTGCCGTAAAGAAATAAGTCCTGTTAATTTCAGAAGAAGATTTTCTTTGAATTTGCATAGCATAATCTGCTATCCGGATTTAAAAAATTATCGTTTCGTGTGCCACGAACCGGGGAAATGGGGACCAGTTAAGGGATTTTAGCACTACCGCTGAATAGATTTATTTATGTTCAATTACCTCATCAGCTTCATTTTTTTATTGTGAAGCCCAGTTAAGGGTTCGCGTTACAAATGGAATTTAAAATTTGGTAAAACATCTGAGTGCCTCTTTAACCAAGTTTCAATTTCGATAAATATGTTATGGAGATTAATGTTTAGCATTTCAAATGTTACTTTTGGAATTGTCGCAACCCAAACTCCATTTGTCCCTCTGCCAAAATTGTCAGTAACTACTCTAATTATTGCAGTTCTTTTATTTGACAGGTTTGGAGTTAACGCTAAGTTTAAAGACAGACAAGTCGACAAAGTACTCGAATTAGCGATATTATTAAAGGAAACAAATATTACTGCATCGTCAACCAAAATGACTTATTATGTTCATGCTACACAATCGTCTGAAGAGATTAGAAACTCTGTTCCCTTTTACAAAGAGGATGCAGGAAAAACTATTTTATATCCAGAGAACTTTAAAGATTTCATTAAGGATTTATATGCGATTCGTGACAGCTATTTTTCAGCTGGAACTATCTCCTAATAACGAACAAAAAGCTAATTTTTATTCCTTCAGGCGCACTTGCAGCAAACAGATGTAAGCGGCTGGCAGTTGTTAGAACGGAAGGTCATCTGCGATTTCATTTAAATTGTTCACTGTTGGCTGGCTAATATTTACTCTTGGTTGTCCATTTAGTGTTATTGATGTAATATCATAAGGTAAATTTACCGTATTGAACTTTCCTGTTTTATGGTTACAATAGCTCACTACACTACAATTTAAACACTTGTTAGGATAAGAAATCTTGTCGCCATTTACTTCAAATTTCCCTGTCTGTTTAAAGGACTTAATTTTCTCAATTGTTGCTTCTAATTTGGTTTTGTTTTCGGATGTCTTTTCAACTTTAAAAATACGATACGTTCTAATTCTAATTTTCTTTTTTATATTGCCGTTATCATCATAGATGTCGTCAATTTGCCAGTACCAGTAAATCAAATAACCAAAATCCAGATTGAGTGTTGTAAGCTCAAAAATATAACCGTACAATTTTATTAAATCGTTTGCGAATGCAGTTGTAATTGCTTCCGAAGTTCGCTTTGTGAATTTTTCAATTACGGCAAAACGTTTACCTTTTGTACTTTCAAAAACATAGTCAGGATTACCTCTAATTGTGTTTGTTGGATTTGAAAAGCAGGTTTGACTTGAACCGTCAAAGTTGTTATTAACAAGTTTAGAATTGAAAATGTCCGAAAAGTCGTTTTTGACTGATTCATTTACTTCAATCGCACTGTCTTGGAAAACTATCGTTATATCTTTTGTTTTTTGGTAATCGTTGTAACGGTCTATCAAATGTTTTTTTTCGCCAAGCCATTCATCTTTTTCCCAAGTCGCATTTGAAGAAACTTCATAAGTGGTATTTATTGCAAAACTAACTGGACAAAATTCAAAGTCGCCAAGTTCACTTATAGATGTAATTTTATTTGGAACAAATATTTTTGTAAAAACATTCTTTGTTCTATTGCTAATTTCTTCCTTAAAATATTTTAAATACAATGCAAGTCTCAAACGTGTTATTTGTGAATGTCCTTGGTAATCTTCATAGGTTATATTTTCAAGGATGTACTTTTTGAATTGAGTTTGTTTTATTCCTTCAATTCTTATGCAGGAAAGGCAACTTTCAATATATTCAACATGTTTATTTAATTTAATTAACACATCGGCGTACCTAACAAAAAATACTTTTTGGTCAGAAGCATATTTTTGTCCTTTGAAATTAAAAGGGGAATTGCTTAAAACCGTAAAGTCCAATTTGTCAAGCCAAATGAGTGCATTAGAATTATCATTGTTGTAAATTAAATGCTTTACTACATTTAAAACTGTTTTATTGAAAATAGTTCCAGTATACTTGTCATGCCGATTCGTTCTTGATAGTAGGTTTTCTGCATCGGTTAGTAAATCAGGATTTTCCCAGTTTTTAATTTTCTCGCTGTAGTCTAACCAAAGTTCTTCATTTAAGATAGGCTTGAAATTCGGATAGTTATTTTTTATGGTTGAAATTAATTCTCTGGCTTCTGAATAGTTGCTTGTTTTTCTTAAGCACTGTGCAAAAAAATATCCATTCCAGTCACTTTTTTCTATGTCCCAGATTTGACGAAACAGAGGAAGAGCCTTGTCAAAGTCTTCTTTCTTTTTTAGTTGGTCTGCTTGTGTTCGCAATTCTTGAATTGTCGCCATAATGAAGGACTGTTTGCTTGCCGCTTACATAATAATACACGAAACAATCCGCCTCCCCAGGAAAAACGCTGCCGTTGATTTTCGACACTTCCCTGTTACCTTTCTTATATCGTTGTTGCGTCAATCCAGTTTTTAAAATTGACTGTTTTTATAATAATTAAAATAAATCCAAGCTTTATAATGCAGTTAATCCAAACCAAATCGTCTGCCCTCACAGTTAGTTTTCTCCCTGAAGAAAACTCAAAAGCGCTTCAAGGTAAAAAATAAATTAATATATAAAAAGGAATTCTTCATTTTTTGTTGGTTTGCTGGTTGCAATAAACCGGTTGCTTGTTTGACGGTTTGTTCTACATGATTATTAAAACATTCTTCATTTTGTCCTCGTTTGAAACGTGGTTCAGTTAAGAAGTTTGTTATTAAAGCTCTTCCCCATTTGCTTCGTTATATACATTGTCATAAAATATAGTGATGTAATATCCTTCGGAACTTTTACTCAGATTAATCCAAACTTTTTTATTGAAGCATTTATAAACTTCTTTCATTTGGTTTGTAAACAGTGTAACCAGTTGGTCAGTATTTGTGTCATTTGATACCTGTTTTTCCTTAAGATTATTTATTTTGAATGTTAAGGAATCATAGGCCGCTGTCTGTTGATGAAAAATTGCTTGATATTGTTTTTTGTTCAATAACAACTCATAAGAAATATCCTCGTCTTGTGGTATAGTGTATTTTGCTATGGTGGAATCTTGTGTAGGAAGATATTTTTTATTATTTTGAAATTGCTGTAAAAGGTTGTTGAACCTAATTTTAATATTTGCCTCATTCGTAGGATTGGCATCCACAACCGCAATGCGTCGTACTTTATTGTCATTTGTCACAATAAATATTAGGACATCTATCCCATTGAATTCACCATCCAAGACACCTTCTTTATGCGGATTAATTGTAAATCCTTTATCCTTTAGTTTCTGTATCATTTCCGATTTGTTTCCGTCAACAGGAATCCCGAGAAACTGTGTTACTTCTTTTTGAGCATACAATGCAATTGGTAAGATGAGTAACATAAAAAACCATACTGTTTTTTTTAAATTTTTGTCCATTATTTCTCGTTTTTTGAGTCTATTCTTTTAGGAGTTTCGGTTGCTCCGGTGTTAGATTTTTTTGTAGGATGCTTGCTGTTCTTTGCTTCGTACAATAACATTCCAAACAAACCACCTCACCAGGCAAAATCTTACCGTTGATTTTTCACACGTTCCTACTACCGCTCTAACACTGTTCTTGCGTCAATAGAGTTTTTAAAATTTGCTGTTTTATTATAATTGAAATCAAAGCTTTCAATGCAGTTAATCCAAATCAAATCGTCCGTTGTCATAGTTAGTTTTCTCCTTGAAGAAAACTCAAAAGCGCTTCAAGGTAAAAAATAATTAATATATAAAAAGGAATTCTTCCTTTTTTGTCGGTTTACTGTTGCAATAAAACCAGTTGCTTGTCTGATGGTTTGTTCTACAAGATCCATACAACATTCTTCATTTTGTCCTCTTTTCAAACGAGGACTAGTTAAGGAGGGAAGGTTGAAAAACCATTCAGTCTTTTTCTTTCAAAAGAGAATTAATAACTACGATATTATTCTTCCTCGGCTCTCTTTAGGTATATTGGATGCGAATGTTGGCAGCAGCTTATCCTCATATAAGTTTACCTTTTTAAATTAATCACTTCAGTCTCAACACCCGATACACCTTCTGCTGATGGATGAACCATTTCAAAAGTAAGCGTTGCTGCATGTGCCGTTAAATTACTTATGTTATAAGTGCGTGTAATCAGAGGATTTAAATATATAAATGAGCAACATCCACTTGATTGGGCATAAATGGAAATTGTAAGTTGATTATTTGTTACAACATATTTTGCAGAATCAAGTGAAGGGGGACCATAAAGACAATTAAAAAAGGATGTTTCTAAATTTCCATTTGAATTAAAATTAAAAGTTGCATTACAATCTCCATTGTAATTACTACCAATAATGCCATTGTCTCCTGCAGTTAGCGTATAGAATTGATTTGTATTTACGGAGGAGTCATTGACAACATTCCAATTGCCTAAAAGTTCATTGTTTTCAGAATTGTTTTTGGAACACGAATAGAGAGTTATAATTAATAGGCATACAAGAAATAAATTTTTCATAATCTTTAAGTTTCATTAATTGACAAACGAGAAAGTCAAATCGTTGCATTCTTATCCATTTATTTCTGGGATGCACTTATCATTATTAGGTTGTCTCAAGTTGATGCCAACGTTCGAGTATCTGCGAAGGCAGGGAATTCATTTCTTGTCCTGCCCGGAACCGCTGCCCCAATTGAAAATATAAAGTTGAAGTTAACAACTAAAGTTAAAAATTGAACGTCGAGCCCGAACCAATGCTGATGCTTGCATAGAGCTGATGTTACATTGTTCAGCCCTGCTCTTTGCAAATACTTTTGTTGTAGGCTGTAGCTCTCTGTCACAATTTAGTTTTTGGAAAAATATAAGATACTTTGAAATCTAAAGCTGGGTAAATTGTCCCAAAATTGTAGTCAATGTCCTGTGCATATCCTAAGCCAAAGTGAGAATTTAATGTCCAATTATTACCTATTGCTCTTTGGATGCCCCAATGAATATTTGTCAAAATGCTGTTTCTTGTCAAATCTGTTTGTCTGTCATTAGGCGTTATATATTTTAAGCGTAATCCAATATAATTGCCTGAATTGAGAAGAGTACTTTTTCCCTTAATACTTCTAGAGTTTTTATTGTAAAAGTACTTAGGTGCCACTGAGAAATAAAATGCTGGCTTTCGTAATTCTAGTTTGTAATTTAAGTATCCTTCTGCAATGTCGTACCCACCACCTGCACCTGCAGATAGCTCTACAGTCATCTTATCGGAAAGTCTGGGTTCATAGGTAAATCCTATTCCCTGTAGTCCGAAATCAATTTTTGTCAAACTAGTTAGCTTTTTTTCGGAACTATTTATTTGTCCAAACGAAAGCGTTGAAAATCCTAAAAGAAATGTCAGTGAAATAATTTTATTCATAAAGTACAAGTGGTGTTTGATGTGTCGAGTTTTGCTATAGCCGATAACGGCCAGGGCTTGCTGCTGCGCTGGTATTCAATGCTTGTCAAGCCGGAACGTCAGACCAGTAGCGAACCCAAAGCCGAAGATATGTACAAAAGCTGAGTGGTGAAAGTTCCTCCCGAACAAAAGTTCAATAATGATTCAAATGTTGATAATTATTCCGTCTGCCAGCGTAGCAGCAAACCCCTTGTTGCAGGCATTTTCAGGATTCAGACTCGCCATAATCTTTTCACCTTGTCCAAATACAGTAAATGAATAAATAGCCGTGATTTGCATTTTTAGAAAACTGATTAAGATAGCCACTGTTTTAAAAACTCAAGGTATTCCTTGTTGTCTGTCCTTCCAAAACTCTAATTTATGATTAGATACAGTTTTTGGATTTGTTCGTCTTTAGAAATTAACAACCTTAATGGAAGCCAACTTAAACCAAGACTTCTTGTTTCAGCAGCATTGAAAGTTTCATCAAATCCAAGATATAGTTGCTCAATTTCATTTTTGTAAATCTTTAAAAAGAAATCTTGCTTCGTATTTTTATCCTCTCCAACAAGTTCAATAGCATTTGTAGTAATTGTCAAAACGCCTTCATACCTGTGCAAAGGTTTCCCGAAAGAAATGTGAGCCAATAACCAGTCTTTCCAACTTCTGTTTAGAATATCTTCTTCAAATGTCCAAAGTGCTGGTGCTTGAGCTATCATGAAATTTAAAAGATTTTATTATCTCCAACAGAATCATGTTTAGTCTTTGGAAAATTGTCCGTAGAAAAGAGGTTTACAAAATACGTTTTGTCAAGCGCTGAAAAATAATGGTTGTCATTTGCCTGCAACACAATAATATACGAAACAAACCGCCTCTCCAGGAAAAACCTTGCCGTTGATTTTCTACACTTTCCTATTTCGTTTTATATATTGTTATTGCGTCAATACAGTTTTAAAAATTGGCTGTTTTTATTATAATTAAAGTATATCAAAGCTTTTAAATGCAGTTAATCCACAGTTAGTTTTCTCCTTGAAGAAAACTCAAAAGCGCTTCAAGGTAAAAAATAAATTAATATATAAAAAGAAATTTTCCTTATTTGTTGGTTTACTGTTGCAATAAACCGGTTGCTTGTTTGAAGGTTTGTTCCACAGGATCGATAAACATCCTAAGAAGCATTGTCGAGAAGGCAGGCACAAGCGTGACGCTTGCGCCAGTTGGGGGCATCTACCGCATAAGAACCAAGACTGTTTCCTTTATCCGATTTCAACACTTTTTAAACTCATGAGCCGTATATTTCAGAAATGCCCCTTGTGAAGTTTTTTTACCATTCATCTCTTTTATTCTCCATATCAGCGAATTTTATTTTAACGTTAGAATTAGAGTTAGTTGTTTAACTGACGGACAATCAAGTTGAGCGGACAAGCGGCAGTTGGCGACACTATGTTTGCCTGTACAATTGTTGGATCGAAGTTCAGACGTATGAGCAGTGGTCTTATTTGTTCAGGATAGTAAATCACTGTGCGCTTTAAATAACAAGTAACAAGTATTTTATCGAATTTTTTCTTTTGTTCAATCATTACTTTTCATAAGCAAATAAAATCCCGTGTCCTTGACTTTCTTTTTTAGCAATAGATTGAATCCCTTCCAAAGAAACCATTCCGCTAAATCTTCAAACGAATACAT
Organism: Ginsengibacter sp.; assembly: GCA_051954975.1. GTDB lineage: Bacteria > Bacteroidota > Bacteroidia > Chitinophagales > Chitinophagaceae > Ginsengibacter. The sequence goes on from JBQCHE010000019.1 coordinate 451,763, forward strand.
CGTAGTTAACGATAAATTCAATTTTTCCCTTTTTAAAGTACGAAAATCATATCTAAACTTCGTGTTCAAGTTAACGCAGTATGTTGTTAAATTGATAGCGTTATCGACAACAGTATAATATGTAGAAACATCATAGTCAAATTTTGCGTCTCGAAAATTTGCCAAAGTTGCTGATTCAACTGGACCGAAGGAAAACCTATTGGACTGTTGGTAAAAGCTTTTTATCTTCTCTTTTTCTTCAGACGAAATTTTTCTTCCTATGTCACCAAAATTATGAAGACGTGCGTCTATCAATAAAAAGTCTCCCTTTTGCATTCCTTCCCGTAGCTTTCCTATTAATTGACCTTCATTGAAATTTCCAAAGGTGTATCCCAACAACGAAAAGAGATTTATCGAAGAATCAAATCCATAAATCGGCTGATATTTTATTAATTGAGTAAAATCGCCGTGAATAGCCTTTATCTTAAAAGTCTTTGGAATGAATGCAGTCTTCAAAACCTCTGCTGTACTTTTCTGTAAAAGCTCAAACGATAAGTCTAGTGGATAATAGTTTAGAAACCTACTCGTCCGCTGCAGTTCTCTTATAATGTGCAAGTCAATTTTGCCATCCCCGGGCCCCAGGCTTATTAAATCAACTTCAGTATCTCTTGTGAAAGCACATTGAGAAATGATATCAGAGATACTATCTTTGATCATAGTTTTCAAGCCTTCGTGTCCATAAGATGGGTCATCAGTTAAATCAAGCCAATTGGAAGCGCAAAAATTGCCCAAATAGTTAAATTTTAGATCCATCCTATTTCCATTCTTAAGATAATCGTAGAGTTCCTTGTTTAAGTCTAAACTACTAATAGAATGACTTATTGACGAGTCTACTATATAATCAGTAAAGCCTCCTCTTTGCAAAACCGAATCATTGGGCTCTTCTGGCTCATTTAAAGTGAGAGCATCAAAGTTTCCGGTTTTTTCGTGATTCAAATAATCAGTTCCTGAATCATCTAAATCACAACCAGCAGTTTTGAGTCTATTTATTAGCGACTTCCTTGATTCCGGGTTGTTATCCAGCTTTAGAAAGCTCATGCCTCCTAAATCCGAAAGCTGTCTCAAATCTTCAAAAGTTACAATAATTGTTTGATCTTGACCAGTTAGGCTCAATGCGATTCCGGCTTCAAAAATAACATTTGGCCTCGGTTGGTAGGCCGACTTTTCTAACCCGAATTCACTTCTTAATTTTACTGTGTCATCGCCGGTAAATAACACAAGACAACATTGGGATGCTTCAATACCAGCTTTTACTACATCAAAAATGAAGGGAGCCCCTTTTCCAGTTAAAGAGACTGCTATTGGCCAGTCTATCGGCTCGAGTTTTATTGAACGGAGAAAGTTGAAGATTTGATTTTTTATGTGTTCGTTTCTTCCGTGTACGACAAAAACTTTTTTGCTCTTCATGTAATAGGAATTATAATAACCGTAATGTTTTCACCATTGACTTTGTCAAAAACGATATTAGTTTTTAACACTACAACAACCAAGGAATTAAACGTTACTGAAACATTAATCAATGTTAGGTAACATTTTTTTCTGCACCAGACAACTCTACAGGCTAACTTATTTATAAAGATTTATGGGATGTTTTAATGGCATCTCTCTTTCTCTTTTATATCTCTTCGTTAAAAGTTTATCTATTGGCGTTCACCGATGAAACACAGGTCTCCTAATTTCTCCGCATCTTTTAATCCAACATTAAAATAAGTAGTCCTAGAAGTCTTTGACTAAAAATTCTTATTCTTTTGCCCAACATATATCTTGTCATGGCTACGGCTTCAGCATAGATGGTGTCATGTTACCTATAAGGCTGTCTTGAGCTGTCTAGCCCAATCGTCCCTTTTTCGCTAATCTTCTGTAATGTTCTCCAAGAGCAGTCAATTTACAGGATTTAGATTCCATCGCCGCATGCCACATATGTGGGGCGTTTACAGGAACTAGCAAATTCAATCGATTATACTTTTGAAGAATCTTGTACTTTATAACATTTTCTCCAATAGGGAGTGGCACGCCTGCAGGACGTCCTATCATATCTTCTTCGAAGGTGGGATTTAGTCCAAACTCGAATCCTGGTACAGGAAATAATTCAGCGATTTTCCTTAAATCATCGATAGATATGGGAGGTACTACCTTCCTAAGAGATACGAAACTTCGAACATTAGTTTTAAATATTGGTCTTTGTTCGAAAGCTCCCAAAGACTGATCAATATGAGCGTAGATGCTACCTGGTGTAACGTTTCCTAGAAGATCAGCAGCACCTCCCGCCAACGCATCAACCATCAAATTAGTAAACACACCACTTCCATTCTCTACGGAATATTGGTCTTTTGTGGACGAAGCTAAAACTGTTAACCCCTCTGTTAACAAGCTTTCATCTTTGTTGTCAGGATTATCACCAGCTGTACCAGAGTGACAACTGTCTAAAATAATGATTTTGTTTCTTGCTGGGGATCGTTTCGCAAGCGATATGATCTGAGCAAGAGGAACCCCTTGATCTCCTCGTGCTGCTTCAGAGGTCATAAGAAAACCGCCAGTTGATTCTGCGTAACCATGACCAGAAAAATAAAATAAAGCTACTTCCAATTCTATTGCAAACAGTTGTTTAACTATATCTATTAATTTTACACGATCAATGCTTTCCTTTGAAGCAGATGCTGTTAGTAATTTACATTCAAAATTTATTGAACCATCGGCGTTACGTTCTAAAATGCTTTTTACACTATAGGCATCATTAACACACCCATATAAAGGGTTACCATGTTCATAATAGTTTATCCCAACAATGACAGCAGCTTTCATTTTTGTGTATTTAGACTTTATCTACTTATCTCCAAAATTTTTCCCTGAGGCTTGCGCAAAAAGAAACTTTTCCTCAGTTGTGGGTTCAAACCAATTTTTCGCTCTCTCAAAATCCTTGGCCATTGGACGTTTCAAAATGGCGGGCGTTAGCCCGAATACTGTGTCCAGGGAATATTCTTCTACATCAGTTGAAAGTTTACCATCTATATTTATTCCGTATGCGCCCCCCCTTGCTTGGCCATCGAATAGCCTATATTTTTTCTTAATTATATCTGTTTGAACAAAACCAGTCACAACGTAAACATAGCATACGTTAGGATCGTTAATAATGTTTTGATTATCGGCCTCCCATTTAGTAAGAGCATTATCCCAAGCATCATCCTTTAACACGAGGCCTTTCGCCTGATCCATCACAACTAAACTAAATGTTTCTTTAGCCTCCAGTTGCCCACTTAAAAAAGTCAAAAATGAAATTTTCCCACACAGATCATTATTAACTATAAAAGAACCACGAAGCTGTGGCTTGCTTGATTTAGTTGCCTCATCTATATTGATTGCCTTCAGAGATCTGGCAGAAAATTCAAAATTTGCATCTGTTGCATTCATACGAGTTGGACATTCATCATTTTGTTTTCTTACTTCTATTACTTGCCCAAGTAGTAACCATGGATTAGCCGTATATGCATTCGCAAGTACATAAGCCGTCAAATCGTTTACTTCGGTTTTATTCTTAATATTCTCGACCGTTGAAACCGTGGTACTGTTTGATATTTCACTGTTCATCACTTGATTAATGTGTTCGTGATTGTTTGTGTTTCCCATAAAATTTATTTTAATGTTGATTATACTAGAGCTTTAATCGAGTGCTCACCGGCATTATTCGCAATTAAAACGTCCTGTACGTCTTGAATAATCTCCAGCTTCCGTACTGCATTCCCGGGGCAGGCATGTGTTGTTAAGGGGTCTTCTCTATGCAATTTCATGGTGTGAGGATCAATGCCTAGTACAGAATATAAAACATTCATTGCCGCGACTGCATTTTGTCGAACTTTTAATCCCCTCCCTTGTGAAAAACTTTCCCTTGAATAGTCTCCGAGCATTTCAATCCCCAACGCAATACTATTCCAAGAAGGAGAGTGCACTCCTGAAACAGTTAGGGGGGTAAATACCCAAATTTGCTTATCGTCGATAAAAAGATGAGGACCGGCGCTCCACTTTCGAGTGTCTCTATAGAAAATTTCCAGATTTTTAATGTTCTGAAATGTAAGGCCGTTAGGTCGCTCTGATAATGACGGGACGGCGGTATTATGAAGAACAATAAAGGATGGACGCCAAGAATCCCAATGAAGCTGAGAACAATAATCTCTAAAAGCGTCTTTTGAAAATGATTTTCCAACTATTCCTTTCCAAAGTGGCATGGTGCGATAATTTTATTTTTTAACCCTTATCCCTTAATTTCTTACCTTACGAGTCCTGCATGCAAGGAATTATAAGCTGCACTTCACTCTTAAAAACAAAACTTCAGAAATCCAAGTTAATAAGTAAAATACTTTTAGAGTGGAGGCAATACACAGATGTCTGTATGTTTTCCCCTAAATTTTTCATGGAAATCCCCATCCACAAATTCCATATCTTTAACGAATGACTATCCTTGCCTTAGTAGATGATCATACTATCTTTTGCGATTCGTCAATAGCGTACTATGGAGGTAAGGGTTTGCTGATAGTTATAGAGTTAGACACGTTAGCTGTGTAATTCTAAAAGGCACAGATCACTCAGCGGCACAATAACTAGATGTCGCATCTGAAATATAAAGCTTTGAGGCTTTCGAATTCTTCCGGCTGTCCCCTAAAAAGAAAGCATATAATTTAAATAAATCAAAGCTTTTCAATGCAGTTAATCCCAACCAAATCGTCCGTTCTCAAAGTTAGTTTTCTCCTTGAAGAAAACTCAAAAGTGCGTCAAGGTAAAAAATAAATTAATATATAAAAAGAAATTCTTTCTTTTTTGTCGGTTTACTGGTTGCAATAAAAACCAGTTGCTTATCTGAAGGTTTGTTCTATAGTCTCATCAAAACATTTCTCATTTTGTTCTCGCTTCAAACGACGACCAGCTAGGGGGTTTAACTCAATTTGCATTTTTTATTTCTGTCACCTTAATTCTTTCGGTTGGTAAAGAGAAATAATCAATCTCTTTACTCTGCTGTCCGATTGTTTCAAGGATTAAGTATTTGTCATTTTGAAAACTTTTAAAGTCACCTTTAATATAATAAATATTTCCTTGCTTTAAAGTGTCTACAGCAGCTCGGTCTAAAAAAATCAAAATTGATAACCCAAATTTACTTGCAAGAGTATTGCTATTTTGTTTTCCCTTGTCAAAGTTCATAATTCCCAAATAGCCTATTTTTCCTTTCTCTTCATATTTTTCAACTCCAGCAAATTCAAAAGGTAACTCTTCTAATATGCCGGATTTTATTTTAGGATTAAATTCCTTAGCTAATAATTCATAAAAGTTTTCTTTTGAAACGTCATTATTGTTCCAAGTCGGATTTTCTTTTAAAAATTCTTTTAACTCTGTTTCAATCTTATAACCCGAAGCCCTATTATTTTTTTGTGTAGAGTTATGGTCTTGTCCGGAATTGCAAGAAATGAAAAATACTGAATTAAGAAATAATAAAAGCATTGTGAATTTCATAATTAGAATTTAAGCGTTGTTTGGATGTGATTGTCGTCCGGTATAGCAGGTAACGTTTGAGGCTTGGCGATATGGCGGTATTTGAAAATCGCCAGCCCGTAACCGCTGCTATATTTATTACTAAAAATTTATTGTTTATTCTATTGCTCGGCATTATTCGTCGGCTGGAACTGAAGCCGAATAGAGAACAAAAAGTTGAGAATATATTCGTCGCCCCGCCATATTGCCAATGCAATGTTAGCTGCTGGCTTTCTCCTTGTCATCTGATAATGGTTCAATTTCATTGATGTCACTTTGAACTCCTTGCTCTCTAAACCTAGATGCTAAATTTATCTGAATGATCTCTCTTTCCTTCTTCCAAAAGATAACTGCTAAAAAGGTAATCGTTAGTTGAACTTTTAATTCAAGAGAATCATCTTCGGAATTCCACTTACCCTTTATGTCATTATTTTCTGGCGTATTTATATCTATAACTGACGCAAACGTTTTAATCTTTTCATTTAGTGCTTCAAGTTTATACTCTTTTATTTCCGACTCTTTTAAATCTTTATGTTCGATTGACGGCAGGTCAGATTTACTTAATATAAAAATTACATCCCTCATATCTGTAGCTGGAATTTGTTTTATAAGGCTAGCGTATTTACTGGTTCCTAAAACCTGATTATATTCATAGCTAATATTGATTGCAACAATTATTGCGTCTTTATTATTCGCAATAATCTTTTCTATTCCAAATAATATGTTGTCGGTATTAAGTAGGTATCTCTTTGTACTAGCAACAAGAAACGAATTAGGGATAAACATTTCAATGTTATATCTAGCTACTTGCTCTGCAAATATTGTATCATAATTCAAATGAGGAATATCATCGTCTGTAAATGCTGACTTTGTCATTAATGTTCTAAGGCCGGAAACAGAAAGTTTTAGTTCCTTATCCTTCTCGTCCTCATTAATCGAAATAAAAATATCATCATATTTTTTGAAAGACGCTGTTATTATAGCATTTGTACTGTCTTTAAATTTTTGAATCTTTTCCTGAGAGAGAGGAGCATTTAACTTTTGCTGCCCGATTTTTTCTGTAATGGCAGCTTTTAAATCACCGACAAACTTTTCAAAATTGGCTTTATTGCTTTCTACCAGTGATGTCCACCTTAATTCAGAAATTAGTACATCGTTTTTAAGTGTTTCTTGAAGGCATCTTTCAAAATAATTTACACTGTCTAGCCAGTTGTTTAACTCAATCACATTGTCTGGTAATTGAGGTAAAGCAGTATGATTTTGATAAACGTAATAAGTGTCCAAAGAGTATTGCCTTATAAAAAGTAAAGTGAGATAACTGCAAATCCAAAAAGTTATTTGTTGACTATTACCTAAATTATCTAGTTCAGGGAAATAATACTTTGTATCCAAAGGCGCTCGTCTCGACTTAAATTCGTTCCTAAAATCCTCAAACCAAATAAATATTTCAGTCATATTATTCGGTAACAATGGGTATCGTGGCGGTTGTGATTGGGTGTATTGAAATATATATTTCAAAGATTTATATTGTTTTCGATAAAAAAGAAGACCACCTAAAGCGTAATGAAATTCAAGAAATTCATTTCTTTCTTGATTTCTCTTTTTAATCTGCTCTTTGTTTTTAACCTCGTTGATTTCAAAATCATGATCCTCATGAATGTATTCTAAGCGTAAATCAAAGTATTGACTAACGTTAGCCCAATACATTCTGATGAATTTTTCTTTATCACAAATGGTGTATAGATTTCTCCATACCCAATTGTAGGTTTCAGTAGAAATTATAATGTCTTCAAAATCTTCACCAAATAGCCAAATACCACTTACAGCACGATGTTCTATTGCTAATAGTTTTCTATTTTGGTTGTTGGCAAGTTCAACATTTAACCTGTTTACAAGAAAATACAAATCCACAGGATAAATTAAAGGTTTTGATTTGTCATGTTTCTTGCGAATTGAAGAAAACTCTCTATAATAAAATTCTAACAAAGTTTCTTGTAGGTGTTCGTCTTGTTTTTCAATTGCATAAAAAGTCAATTCATTAATGGATTTTAAGTGATAGGACTTTATCTCCGTATCACCTACCAATATGTTGTACTTCGAAACTATTCTTGTTAATAGAGAAGTAGACTTACCATTATACAGTACAACTTTGTCAAGCCAAATGAAGAAGAAAATAGTCAGTAGAAATGTGGTTGTCAATACCAATAATTTAGCAGAATTATTTATGAACCAATTGTCCCATCCAAAAAGAGGGTTGGCATTAATAATTAGAGAAAGGAAAGTAATTATTGTTAGATAAAGCGTAAGCTTAAATGTCGAAATTTGATAGATTCGTTTCCTTAACTTAAATTTTAGTGGAAGTTGGGGAAACTCGTTGTCGAAAAGGTTTGAAATATATTGTGAACTATATTTGTCTCCTATATTGGATATTTTGTCTACAATAATTGGGTAAGCAATTCCAAGAATAGCAATATCTATAGCTACACAAATTTCTACTATGTATTCTAGGCTCATAATGTCAGTTAGAGTGTGTCAGTTAGGCTTGCAGCTAACACAATAATATACGAAATAAACCACCTCTCCAGTAAAACCTTGCCGAGCTTTTCAATACTCTCCTATTGCGTTTTTTATACCTGACTGCCGGTAGGCTCGTTGTTCTTGCGTCAACACAGTTTTTAAAATTGTCGTTTTTATTATAATTGAAATAAATCAAAGCTTTTAATGCAGTTAATCCAAATCAAATCGTCGTTCTCACAGTTAGTTTTCTCCTTGAAGAAAACTCAAAAGCGCTTCAAGGTAAAAAATAAATTAATATATAAAAAGAATTCTTCCTTTTTTGTTCGTTTACTGTTGCATTAAAAAACAGTTGCTTATCTGAAAGTTTGCAAGTTTATAACTCACACTCCTATTTAGACACTCCCATTCTTATTTAGGCACTCCCGAAAACATTCTTTGTGGGAGCCAACTTATTCGATGGGAGCGACAAAACAGTCTTTCGGGGAGCCTTCCCTTTCAACAAGTTTGACAAAACATTCTTTCGGCGAACCTTCCCTTGTTAATAACTATTAATTATTTTTTTAATAAAAGTACCTATTGAAAGAATTCAATCCCTTCTCTCAAAAAGCCAATTCTTTATTTCAAAAGAGTGAACATTTATTTTTTATAGTGAATTCTTTATTTAAAAAAGTGAATTCCTTCTTTCAAAAAACCAATATTTATTTTTAAAAGTGAATCTTTAATCAAAAAAAGTAAATTCCTTCTTTCAAAAAACGAATAATTATTTTTTATGGAGGTTTTTGACTTTAAAAATGAAAATTTTGATTTCGTATTGGTAATATTTTGTCTAAAAAGCGGATTCTTTCGTCAAAAAAACCAATAATTATTTTTTATAGTGAATTCCTTCGTCGAAAAAGTGAATAATTATTTTTTAAAGTGAATCCCTTGATAAAAGATGTCAATCCCTTCGTCGAAAAAGTGAATATTTATTTTTTATAGCGAATTCCTTCTTCAAAAAAATGAATTTTTATTTTTTATGGTGAACTCTTGCCGTACAACCACCCGGTTTTATAATGTATAATTACGATTTTCTGTTCTGCGATACTGCTTTTAGACACAGACTAGACATAACTCATAACTCCTAACTCCCCATCAAAGGCGCATCAAAGCCCTATCAAAGGCATGGATAGAGTATGAAATATAGTATAAATACGTATTATGGGTTAATACCAGGTGGCAAACGTAAAATTTACGATGCAGATGAAGGCTTTTTAAAAAATCTTTCGGCCCAAACGCCTGGCCTTTATGGTTGCACCCGTGGTCAAAACCAGGAAGGTTTTTGAAACCTTGCTGGTTTTAACAATCAATCTCATAGCAAAGGAGCACGTCATTGCGGGAGCTTGAATAATCTCATCTATTCGGGAAATCTTATAGCGACGACGTGTCCCGACTTTTTCGGAAAACAATCTCTTAGCTATGGAGTTGCCAGTACCACGAGATTGCTTCGGCAACAAGGTCATTTATTAAAATCAAGTTTCCTCTTTTGCCTCGCAATGACGCCGCGGTGATGAGGTCATACCAACGACGTATCCCCTAAGGAAATGATTTTTCGACTTAAGATAAGCGAACCATTTATAAACCGTATCCATCATTAATTTCAAACAAAGGGAGCCGTTGGCAACAGGTAAATGTTATAAAATAAGGCGCTTTAGTTTGGTCTTGGAAAGAGATTAAGGTAAGCTATCAGAAGTAGCATTTTGTTTTATACTTTTTTTATTACCAGGGCCTCTCAATAGATTACTTACACCTACTTCTATATATTTATGTGTAAAATAACTATATACTATCGTTAAAAGAATGGTAGCAGACAAGTAGCTTATATTCACAGAAACGCTTGACGGATTTGATTTTAATAAATTAAAAAATACTTTTTGTATAATAAGTAGAACTATAGCATGATTCAGGTAAACGGAATACGATATCCTCCCAAGAAACTGGATTTGCCTCGTTTCTAAAAAACGGCTCACGACTCCTTTCCCATTAATAAATATATATATTCCTACAGCAAATAGTATCGGAAGTATTAGTGGGTCGTATTTAAAAAAAAACAATAAAACGAAAAGAAATATGAGTTCATATGGGCTGGTAAACTGAATGGTGGTTAATTTTCTGGACAGGAGATAAACAAAATAACCAAGAATAAAGCAAAACAATCCTCTTATACAACCAAAATCATTGGTTAATAAATAAAATCCTTTTAATTTAATAAATAAGATACAACCGAGGCAGATAATTGACAACACGGCCGTTGCATTTTTTTTAAATGCAAATAAAGCGAAGCCAAATACAGTATAGCTTATCATTTCAGATGAAATTGACCAGGATGGATAATTTATCGATTCTAAGTTTCCAAATAAGGGCGTAGAGTTTAATAAACTAAGAGTCTCTGTTAATTTCAGAAATAATAACCGGAAAGATTCTACAGCATTTGCTTTGCCAAAATGCTCCCATAAAATCTTGAAGCCCAAATAAACTAAACTGGTATACAGGAGCAGAGGATATAACCTGATAAGGCGTTTTTTTATAAAATCCTTATAAGAACTAAAAGATTTTATTTTACTTGTGTAGTTATAGCTGATAACAAATCCGCTTAAAACAAAAAAGTAGTCTACAAAATAATCTGCATTTTTTACCAGGAAATTTTTAGTAATAAAAGAATCATTGTTCGCATGATCCAGTATAATCATTAGCGCAAAGATTCCCCTAAAACCATCCAGGGTGCGAATTCTTTTTTTAACAATCATTCGATAGTTGTTATATAAAATTAAATAAATTAGCTTAATGGAACGTTTTTTTATCCCAGGCCGCAATTCGCTCTGAATTCCCCCGATGTAATATTTTATTTTTAAATTAATTGCATTGATAATCCTGGGCAAATTCCATCCTCACAGTTAGTTTCTTCCAACGAGAAACTCAGGAAGCGCTTTAAAGTAAATATTTTTTAATGTCTAAAAAATGAGTTTTTGAAGGGGATACTGTAAGGGTTACAGCATTTGCATTTTTAGAAAGCACGGTAAATAAGAAAGACAAAACATTCTTTCGGGAGGCCTTCGCTTTCAATAAGTTTGACAAAACGTTCTTCCACAAACAATTTCAACATCTTTTCATAAAGCTTTTGGGTAATTACTCTTTTATCAAGTAATTTAGAAATAACTTTTCCGAATCGTATGCTTCGGATTCATTCTCAAAAACATCTGACATCACATGAAAGCACTGGTAATATCGGGAGGAGGAAGCAAAGGCGCCTTCGCAGGCGGCGTTGCACAATTTTTAATTGAAGAGTGTAAAAGAGAGTATGACATTTACCTCGGAACGTCTGCAGGGTCGCTGTTAATCCCACTGCTGTCACTGGGAGAAATTGAAAAGTTGCATTCGGTTTTTACCTCAGTTACCCAGAACGACATTTTTAATATCAATCCTTTTATCATCCGCAATAAAGAGGATGATTACAAAACCTCTATCAATCACCTGGGGATTGTAAGAATGTTTTTAAAACACAAGAAAACGTTTGGAGAAAGCCTTCATCTGCGCGATTTGATAAGAAAATTTATAACCAGGCAGGATTTTTTGAAAATAAAAAATTCCCATGCCGATGTAGTAGTTACCGTTTCCAATCTTACCACCATGCGGGTGGAATACAAATCCGTCAAGGTAAGTACTTATGATGATTTCTGCGATTGGATATGGGCTTCGTCCAATGTGGTGCCGTTTATGAGTCTTTTGGAAAAAAATAATTTCGAATATGCAGATGGCGCCCTCGGCAACAATGTTCCCGTGTACCGGGCGATTCAAATGGGCGCTACCGATATTGATGTTATCGTTTTAAAAAATAAAAATCACGAGATACAAAAGCCTCCCGTAAGAAATGCGTTGGAACTTACCGAAAGAGCATTTGATTTTATGCTCAACCAAATACAGGTAGATGATTTGATAATCGGGCAGATGGAGGGCGTGAAAAAAGACGTAACGCTCAATATTTATCAGCCGACTCAAACCCTGACAGCCAATTCATTAATTTTCAATCCTGAGAAAATGAAAGAATGGTGGAACCATGGCCTGCTATATGCAAGGGAAAATAGTCCGAATTGCCAATGCATAAAAGCCGCTGTTTAATTGTGGCGACACCAATTTTTTAATCAAAAAAAGCCTATCTTTTGCCCCAAAACTTTTCCGGATAAAAATTTTGAATTTATGAAAAAATATTTTGGCCTGATTGCATGCCTGGCATTAGCGTTTACTGCTTCTTCTCAAAAAAAGAACCGCGAGGGCTGGACACAAATGTTTAACGGAAAAGATTTATCCGGATGGAATATTAAGATTGCGGGTTATCCATTGAATGATAATTTTGCCAATACCTTCCGGGTAGAAAATGGTTTATTAAAAGTTTCTTATGATGGATATGGCGGCTTGTTAAATAACAGGTATGGCCACATATTTTACAAGAAAAAATATGCTGCTTACCTGGTAGTAGCTGAATACCGGTTTTACGGGCAGCAACCGAAAGACGGGCCACAGTGGGCCTATCTCAATAATGGCATTATGTTGCATTGTCAATCTCCGCAAAGCATGCTGTTAAAACAGGATTACCCGATCTCAATTGAATGCCAGCTTTTAGGGAGCGACAGTATTGCAACACGGACCAATGCAAATGTATGCACCCCCGGCACCAATGTAGTAATGAACGGCAAATTGAGAACCGACCATTGTATTGGTTCTGATTCCAAGCCAAGCCCGGGCTATCAATGGGCTCACGTAGAAGCGCTTGTATTGGGAGATTCGATTATCAAACATATTGTAGGAACAGACACTGTGCTGGTTTATGAAAAACCAAGCATAGGCGGCGGCAATGTAAATAACTACGATCCGGCAATTAAAAAAGATGGCCAATTATTAAAGGACGGCTACATCGCTTTGCAAAGTGAAAGCATGCCAACCGAATTCAGAAAAGTAGAAATTTTTGATCTAAGCCCCTATCTTCACGATCCCGTAAAATTAGCTGCAATGATTAAAAAATTACAGCACAGAAATGATAAACGCTAAAAGCTATTGCGACCATTCTGTAGGCAGCCTGTCCCATCGGTGCTTTTTGAGCTCCTTTAGCAAGTCATCGCTGAGCGGCTGACCATCGCCGGCTTTCATATTAGAAGCAACATGATTCACTTTTCGCATACCCGGTATCGTTACAGACACATCCGGATTACTTAAGATAAACCTTAGAGCCATTTCAGGCATTGTCATTCCCTCCGGAATCAAAGGCTTCAGTGCATCGGCATGCTCTACGCTTGAAATTAAATTTTGGCGTACAAAATAAGTAGAGCGCCAATCATCAGCAGGGAATGTTGTTTCTTTTGTCATCGTGCCCGTTAAGGTGCCTTCATCAAATGGCACCCTCGCAATTACTCCGAGGTTTAGTTCGCGGCACAGAGGAAACAGTTCATCTTTTGGCGCCTGATCAAAAATATTGTAAATCACCTGCACAGCGTCGATTAAGCCTGTGCGCAGTGTTTCAAGGCTATTTGCCGGCTCCCACCGGTTAATGCTTATGCCCCACGCTTCTACTTTGCCCTGCTGTTGTAGTTTTTGGGTTGCTTCTTTCCATTCATCTTGCTGCGCCCATGCATCTTCCCAAACATGAAATTGCTGAAGATCAATTTTTTCAATCCCCAGGTTTTTCAAACTTTTTTCAGTGTATTCAATTATATAGTCAGCGGGAAAAACATCTTTTAAGCGATAATCAGGCTTTGACGGCCATTTGCGATTTTTAGGTGGAATTTTTGTGGCGGCATATAATTTTTTATCGCGATTTCTCCTGATCAAATCTCTGAGAATCTCTTCGCTGCGACCCGCGCCATAGGCCCAGGCTGTATCAAAAAAATTGCAACCGAGTTCCACAGCACGATCAAGCGCTTTATTCACTTCAATAATATCTGAGCCGGTCCAACCAGCCATTCCCCACATGCCATACCCTACTTCGCTTACCAGCCATCCTGTTCGTCCAAAACTTCTGTGTATCATACAATAGTTTTTTTCAAATTTATTCTTTAGTAAGGGAATAAATCTCCTTTTTTGAAAAAAAAGATTCATGAGATGCTGTATTTTTTATTTTCCAATAATCATTGACAGTCGCTATCGTTTGGAAATTTATGGCAATTACCTGTGAAGCATCGGTGAGACTATCTGCATCGTTTACATATCCGGGCCGTAATTTATGAAGCACTTCAATGTCCGGCTGAGTATCTTTTACGCCTCTGCGGGATAAAGTAATTGCCAGTTCAAAACCTTCCTGCGGTGTGGCTGTAATAAGGAAAGAAAGCCATGTGTCCGCCATGATAAAGAATTTTTTAAAAAGTGATAGGAAAGGCTAATGATACGAAGAATGTGATTGCACAATTGCCTTTGAATGAGCCCGGATTTTTAAAATAAAAAAATTATTGACTGTTAAAATCCTTTTGATAAATTCGTTTCTATTTTAAAATGAAAAACAAATTTCCTGTCGCCATTTTTTCGGTGGTTCTGTTTTTATTCTTCTCTAAATCGCTTCTGGCGCAGGATTCAACACCGGACACCGTCAGCACAGGAATTTACATTACGAGCATCCACGATATTGATTTCAAACAAAAAGAATATACCATCACCTTCTGGCTCTGGCTGAAATACAAAAACAAAGATTTTGATTTTCTGAATAACCTCGAAGTGCCTCATGCAAAAACTGTAAGCCGGTCGTTTGCCACAGTTGACAGCAGCGATGGCAAAATTTATATTTTGATGAAGCTGCAATGCGTGATGAAGGATAGCTGGCGCATCCGGAATTTTCCTTTTGACAAACAGAAATTAAGATTGTCCATTGAGAACTCGCAATACGATTCGAAATCGCTGGTCTTTGTCAGAGATACACTTGGAAAAAATTACGATCCGCGTTTCACACTCAGCCAATGGAAAATCGACAGTTGCCTGATCTCCACCGGTATCAACAAATATGAAACCGCATTTGGAGATCCATCTGTTCCAACAGCTCACACGGAATACAGTTCCTACAAAGTAGTCGTAAATATCAGCCGGGATGCCAGTGGATTATTTTGGAAAATGTTCCTGGGAATGTACATCGCATTTTTAATAGCCTATGTTTGTTTTTATATTCATACTGACGCAATAGATTCCCGTTTCGGAATCAGCGTGGGCGCGCTTTTCGCGGTTATCGGCAATAAATACATCATAGATTCTTCGCTGCCGGAAACTACTTCTTTCACGCTCGTGGATACGCTTCACGGGCTTACACTTTTTTTTATTCTCGCCATTATCACAGCTACGGCTTATACCCTTAAACTCGTTAAAGCGGGCAAAGAAAATAAAGCGCGAAAATTTGATCTGCTCATCGCGCAGGTTTTTTTATTCGTGTATCTGATGTTGAATGTCTATTTTATTTTCGGGGCAGCCTCCTGAAAATCGCAATTTTAAAAAGCACGGCCTTGTTCATTTCTGCGGATAATATTTGTATTTTCAATTTAAAAATTTGTTTTTAATGAAGAACTTCTTATTGCTCATTCTTTATTTTAATTTGCCTTTCATGAAATCAAAACAAAAAATTGACCTGCTTATTTATAATGCTACTGTTTATACTGTTGATAAAAATTTTTCTCAGGCCGAAGCAATCGCCATAGATAATGGAAAAATAATTGCGACAGGAACCACGCAAAAACTGGAAGAACAATTTGATGCAAAAGAAAAAATAAATGCAAAGGGAAAATTTGTTTACCCAGGATTTATTGACGCCCATTCGCATTTTTTCGGGTATGGATTAGGATTGCAGGAAGCGGACCTGGTGGGCACTTCAAGCTGGGAAGATATTTTGGATAAATTAAAAATATTTTCAAAAACACACAAAGACGGATGGATCACCGGCAGAGGCTGGGATCAAAATGATTGGCCTGTAAAAGAATTTCCGACCAATGAGAAGCTCAATCAACTGTTTCCTGGCAGGCCTGTGATTCTATCACGGATTGATGGCCATGCGGCTATCGCGAATAATAAAGCGCTGGAGCTTGCCGGCGTAAAACCGGGTCAAAAATTGGAAGGTGGTGAAGTAGAAATGAAAGACGGAAAACTCACCGGCATTTTAATCGACAATGCTACAGGCCTCGTGTATTCAAAAGTTCCAAAGCCTGGTGAGTCCCAATTGGAAAAGGCGTTGCAGGCTGCACAAAGAAATTGTTTTGCAGCCGGGCTTACTACGGTGGCAGATTGTGGACTGGATTATAAATCTGCCTTATTTGTTGATTCACTGCAAAAGAATAATAAGTTGAAAATGCGGATGTACATTATGCTCAGTGATGCCCAACCGAATTTTGATTTTCTTTTTAAAAATGGAAAAATAAAAACCGAAAGATTACATGTTTGTTCATTTAAATTTTTTGCAGACGGCGCTTTGGGCTCCAGGGGCGCGTGTTTATTGCAGCCTTATTCCGATAAGCCAGGATGGGATGGATTTTTATTGAAGCCGGAGGAGCATTTCGACTCTATGGCTAAAATGATTGCAGAGCATGGGTTTCAGATGTGCACGCATGCCATCGGTGATTCAGCCAACAGAATGATTTTAAAAATTTATGCTAAATACTTAAAGGGAAAAAATGACAGGCGTTGGCGCATAGAACATGCACAGGTAGTGAATAAAAACGACTTTCATTATTTCGGAGATTACAATATCGTTCCATCAGTTCAACCGACTCATGCCACCTCCGACATGTATTGGGCCGGCGAGCGGCTTGGAAAAGAAAGATTGAAATATGCTTATGCAAATGAAGAATTAAAAAATGAAAACGGCTGGATTCCGCTGGGAACTGATTTTCCGGTGGAAGATATTTCGCCGATCAAAACTTTTTATGCTGCTGTGTTTCGCCAGGATGCGAAAGGCTGGCCTGCCGGTGGTTTTCAAATGGAAAACGCATTGAGTCGTGAAGATGCGCTCCGTGGAATGACCATCTGGGCGGCCAAAGCCGGTTTTGAAGAACAAGAAAAAGGCAGTCTTGAAAAAGGTAAGTTTGCAGATTTTGTTTTGCTCGACACCGACCTGATGAAGGCTGATGCAAAAGAAATTTTGAATGCAAAAGTGCTGATGACTTTTGTAAATGGGGAAAAGGTTTTTGAGGAGTGAATTATTAAATTATTCGATTATTGGATTATTACTCAATTAATGAATCGATTAATTATGGATAAGCAGAATTAAAATTGATTCATTTATAAGCTATTACTTGATCATTTAAATCCTTTAACTTACATTGTAAATAGTTTTAAACTTCTTAACTTATTTTATGAATACAGTTAAAGTGAATATTGATTTAAGTTTTAATCAACTCGTGGATGCCGTGAAACAGTTATCCCCGGAAGAAAAATTAATGCTGAATGATGTACTCTGGGATGAAAGCATGAAAATCCCCGCCGAACATCAGGCGCTGGTTGTAGGAAGAATAAAAAAGGCAAAAAATAACCCGGACAGATTAATGGATTGGGATAAAGCTTCAACTCTGCTCAAATAATAAAATGCCGAACTACGTCGTTAAGATTGATTTGGATGCATTTCAGGATATTCAGAAAGCTACGGATTGGTACAATGAGCAAGTGCCAGAATTAGGAAGCCGCTTTCAAAAACAAGTGAAGCAACAAATTAATTCATTAAAAACGAATGCGCAAAACTATGGCATCCGTTATAAAAACGTTCGATGTATGATCATTAAGAAATTCCCATTCCTCGTGCATTATACTATAGAAAATTCAACAAAAACAGTGAATGTATTTGCAGTAATTCATATGAGCAGAAATCCAACAATATGGAAAGAAAAATGAAAATCTTAAAATCATTTACTCTTTTAATTCAATAGAAGTGACACCTTTTCGAAAAGGTGTCACTTCTCATTCAAAGACTTCTCAATCAAAATCATTTTTTTTCTATCAAAAAAACAGATGGTACCGGGCGCTGAATCCCTTTTGAAGAAGGCGTATTCCTGGGGAAAAAAAGCAGAATCTTAGAAAAAATTTTCTAAAAAAAAACGGCAACATGGAATTACCCATAGTTGCCGCTGCTTTCACCCATAATCAATACTATTCTTTGCCAGCGCTGACATAGCCGCGCTCGGCAAGCATTTTTCATCGGCATAAAAGCTTCGTCTTCTTTGGGCGCCCAGGTAGCCAGGCCATCTACATACCGGTTATACATACAAAATGCTGCAGCAATCAACACGGTATCATGAATCTCTACGTCAGTTGCGCCGGCTTCTTTAGCGTTTCTGATATCTTCTTCCGTAACATACTTTCCACCCTTTTGTACTTTGCCGGCAATCTGAAGCAAGGCTTTCATCTTCGGCGATACTTCTGTATTGGGAAAACCTTGTTTGATCTCGCTTAAAAAATCGACGGGTTTATTTAAAAGATTTGCGGCAGCCGCTCCATGCGAACTATGGCAAAAATGACAATCGTTCCAATAAGAAACTGAAGAAGCAATCATTTCTCTTTCGCCCCTTGTCAGTGAATTATCATGCACCAATAATACTTCGGCAAGATTGTTCAGCGGCCCTGCTGTTTCAGGCCGGAAATTTAATAAACCGACGATTCCCGGCATTTCGTTTTTTAGTTCAATGTGTGCCATTTTATTTAAATTGATTTAGCGTTAAAAATAAAAAATTAAAAAATTTATTGATTTACTGTTTCGTTGCAATGTATGAATTGATTATAAAATCATTTATACAAATCGATATCCGCGTAGCCTTCATCTGCTCTCCATTTAGCCCTTTCAACATACAATTGCCTGTCGGGAGGAGCCCATGTGGCAAGGCCATCCACATACCTGTTGAACATGCAAAAAGCTGCAGCAATTAAAACGGTATCATGGATTTCAATATCGGTAGCGCCTGATTTTTTTGCATTCTCTATTTGTTCTGCAGTAACAAATTTGCCACCCTTTTGCACGCTGGCTGCTATAGCGAGTAACGCTTTTAATTTATCTGTTAGTGGTGCAGAATTAAAATCTTTTTTAACATCGTCCACGGCGGCCATATCGCACTGCAGGTAATGCTGAGCCATGGCGCCATGCACGTTCTGGCAATAAAAGCAATCGTTTAATGAAGACACATAGGCGCCGATTAATTCCCTTTCTCCTCTCGACAAAGTGTTATTATCATCGTGAAGTAATACCTCAGCGAGGTTGTTTAAATGTTTTGCAGTCTCCGGCCTGTAAGCCATTGGCCCCCTGATGCCCGGCAAATCATTTTCTAAATCGATGTGTGCCATAAAAATTTAAATTTAAAAAGTTATTATTCTGTTTGAGTGAATGAATTGATTTATTTGGCGGGCGGCGTATATCCTTTGGCCATCCGCTGGCCCATTGCTTCGTAATCTGCAGCGTCAGTAGGTGTAAAACTGTTAAGTCCATCTACATACCGGTTGAACATGCAAAAGGATGCGGCAATCAATACCGTATCGTGTATCTCCCGGTCGTCTGCGCCCAATTTTCTTGCAGTATCCACATCATCGGGCGTTACTGCGCTTCCCAGTATCTGCACTTTGCCGGCTATATGCAGTAAGGCTTTCAGCTTATCGCTTACGTTTGATTGCTGCATATCTTTTAATACATTATCTACTGTATCCTTTTCATCGCCATACAAACATCTTGCAGCAGCCGCGTGGCTTTTCATACAAAACATACAATCATTCCGATAAGAAACATACGCTGCTATCAGCTCTCTGTCGGCCTCTGATAAAGGCGATTCGCCGCGCAATAACACCTGTGCCAAATCGTACAGAGGTTTGCCCGTTTCAGGCCTGAACATCACTAACGACCGTATCCCTGGCACTCCTTCGGGAACATTGATATATGCCATAATTTTACTTTTTTCAATTTTAGAAAATATTTTCTATTTATAACTCAGGTTTCATATCATCCTGTTTTAAGGAAGTTCTGCCACAAGTGTTGCTGCACCCGGCTCATTGGTTTCGATAGAAAAATCACATAATGATTCATCCGTAAATACTATCAGCAGCAAGCCGATAACAAATACAAGCGAAAAAATAAATATGGCATTACCATAGCCGCCAAGCGTTGTTACAAGCATTCCTATAAATAAAACGGCTGTGGCAGTAACAATCCTTCCAACATTAAAACAAAAACCTGTAGAGGCTGCCCTGATGCCGGTGGGAAACAAATGAGGTATAAAAACCGATAGCGTGCCCTGGCTTCCACCAAAGAATAAAGCGAGCAATGCAATCTCAAGGTAAATGATGTTTGTAAACGTAGCATTCGTCTTAAACAACATAAAAGAAAGCAAAGCGCAAACGGAAAAACAGATAAGCATTGATTTTCTCACTCCTGCAAAATTCACAAGCCATCCTGATAAGAAACCTCCGAGCAGGCCACCCATCCCCATAAACATCATGCTTAACCCGCGTTCTTTTTGGCCGTCAGAATTTGTTACCAGGCTCTGAATCCATGTAGGCATCCATGAAAAAATTGCCCATAGTCCTATCAGCATTGCCCCGAATATGGCTGCGCCAAAAATGAGCCTCCGGCGGTTATCCCGGGAAAATGCGGAAATCTTAACTGCATCAAAGTCATTTTTTTTGGCTTTATGCATTTGCCAATTTGCAGATTCCTTTATTATAATCCAGCCAATAACGGAAATAATAATTGGGATAAATCCAACTAAAAATCCAAACCTCCAATAAGCGACGACGTAATTGATAAGGCCCGCGGAAAAAATGCCTATGGGAAAAGCAATAGATAAAATGCCTATATAAATTGCTTTACTGGAGGCCGGCCAAATCTCACTCATAAAAATAACCGAAACTACCAGCACACCACCCACCCCGAAGCCACTCAAAAACCTGCAAATAACCATAAGCCACCAGTTGGGCATCATTCCGGTCAATACGGTAAATACACCATAAAAAGCGATTGACATCAGCAATGATTTTTTCCTGCCGATCCTGTCGCTGATGATGCCCCATACAAAGCCGCCGAAAGCCCATCCGAAAATAAATACCGCATTAATATAAGCGCTGATTTCATTCAATTCTACCTCGCTTTTATTTCCGGCAAGGTCTCTGGTAACTACGGGCAAATACACGGACATCAACGTAGAGACTGCACCGCCAAAGGCTGTGCTGACAAAGCATATGGCAAAGAAAAGCTTATGATATACTGAAATTTTTCTTTCTCTTAAGGCCACATCTTCCATTTTTAATTTGTTCAATAATTATTTTTAAAAGCGTTCGAAATCAAACCGGTTTATTTTTTTAATAATCCATCAAAAGTTATGGCCACATAATAAATCGCACCTATGGCAGGAGACCCATAAGCCTGGTAAATCCTGTTATTGAAAATATTGCTTGCGCCAAGCTTGATGGTCGAATGTGATTTGGGCAATTTTTTATTTACCTGGAAATCCACAAGGGAATAAGCATGAATCCTCCCTGGCATCATGCCGTTAAACGTACCAAACCAATCAAATGCACTCTGCCAATGCCATGACAGATTAAATCCAAAGCCTTTGTGAACGTTACTATTACCAAAGGTTGCATTGGTGCTGTATTCCGGCGTATTAAATTGTGCCACATTATTTGGGTCGGCATTTTTCAGATTAAAGGAAGACCACGTCATGTTTCCACCAAGTGTGTAGCCTTTATCAAAAATGTAAGTAAGTCCCAGGGATACGCCCTGTGTTGAAACTTTATCAGGCGCATTGGTATATAATTGGAACGCATGAACTTTTCCATCCAGAATATCGGTGGCGGCGTCAAAATTGATTTTTCCATCAGCGCCAAACACATCGTGCTGCGGCTGTATTACGACTGTATTCAAAATGAAATCTGTGTAGGTACTGTAATAATAATTAATATCTACCAAAAATTTATTTTGAAACAATCCTTTATATCCAACCTCAAATGCTTTTTCCTTTTCCGGTTTAATATAGGCAACATTTGATTTTTTCAACAGATCTTTATTGTCTGAAACTGCCTGTGGAAAAGGAGTTCCGTTCGCTGATGCCGCTCCAAACGCGCCTCCGAATGCGCCAACGGATGCGGCGGTAAATGAATTCTCGTATACGCCCATACCCTTGCTGTTTTTAGGCGCTCCACCCAAAATAGTGATCGGGCCAACATTTAACTTAATAAACTGATCAACGGGCGTAGGGTTTCTAAATCCCGTTTGATAAGAAGCACGAAAATTATGGGTATTAGCAACGGTATAAACTGCTGACAGGCGCGGCGTAAAGCTTCCATCAAAATTTTCATCTTTATCATAACGCATAGAAGCAGTTACCTTCAGCTTATCATCAAACAATTTTTTTGCCGCCTGCACGAAGGCACCATATTCTTTTATAGTTACCTTGTTGTCCTTGTCGTCAAATAAGCTTCCGTTGGTAAACATATCATAATAACGGAAACTGCCACCAGCAAGCAATTCGAATAGTTTTACGTGGTTGCTAAAATCGTATTGCCCTTCTGTATGGTAAAATTTACTATTGCTGAAAACGCCAGCGCCACTTAATCCATAATTATGAATGGAAGCATCTTTGGCGGCTTTAAAATCTTTAGACCCGGGCGCGAATCTTCCCTGGTCTGCAAATGCGCGCGCAGCGCTGTTATCGCCTGCAGTTACTCCTGATATGGTACCGTTAAAAGCGGCCTGGTACCTGTTAAACCAAACATCATCTGCCTGGGCGGGAGAAACAACATTGCCGTTCAAATCTCTCACCCAGTCACGGTTGATGAATTGAGCTAACGAACGCGTATTATATGAATCATGGGAATTTTCAGTCACTGCATAGCTGCGCAAAAAATAGTTTGATCCTTTAAATTCTATTCTGTGGGTTTGAAGGACAAAGTTATTTAAATCAAAACGGCTGCTGCCGGTGTAGCTGGCGGTTCCTTTACCAAGATTGTATTGATAAATAACTTCGAGGTTATTAGCAATGCGATAATGCAGCGCACCATTCAGTTTCAGGCTATACACATTATAATTCATAAGATCCTTTTCCTCATACCCGGTTCGCGAAACCAGCCCAATGCCAGGCAGTGTTTTTGAAACTTCATCTCCATAAATGTTCAAAGCGTCACGGCCTGGATTATTGGGTCCTCGTTTTTCAGCGGGGGTTTGTGCACTTACATCCGTATAATTTGTGGCGTACCAATCAGTGCCTGCCAGGTAAGAAGCGTTTATTTTAAAAGCCAATCTATCATTGAATGCTTTTGCATAGCGCAACGCAAAATCGCCCAGTCCTTTCGGGTTCACGCCTTTTTCCCCAATATGATTTAGCCCGGTTTTAGCCTGGATGGTTAATCCCTGGTAATGAAAGGGATCTTTGGTATGAATGAGCAACGCTCCGTTAAAAGCCATTGGCCCATATAACACGGAAGCCGCGCCTGGTATAATTTCTACACTTTTCACATCAATATCTGAAGCCCCGAACAAATTGCCGACAGCAAAATTTAAGCCCGGCGTTTGGTTATCCACTCCGTCAACCATTTGAAGAAATCTAGAATTTCCGGTAGTATTAAACCCACGGGTATTCATTTGTTGATACGTTAGGCTACTACTGACTACCTCCATCCCTTTAATATTTTTGAGCCCATCGTAATAGGTTAGAGAAGGATTTTCAGTAATATCTTTCAGCGTCATCTTTTCGATAGTAACCGGCGACCGCAAAATATTTTCTTTAACCCTTGATGCCGCAGTTACGACCTCATTAAGGAAAGCCGGTTTGGGCAGCAGAGATACATCGACAGACTGATTATTTTTTGTGATTGCTATTTCTTTGTTTTCATGACTAACGGAAGTAATCAAAATATAAAAAGGCAATTTTTGTTTGTTTACTGTTAAATCAAATGTGCCGTCTTCGGCAGTAATTGTCCCGGTTAGCTTATCTTTTACGTTGACACTCACTGCCGGCAAAGGTTTACCGGTCTCTGAATCAGTGATTTTACCTGAGAGTTTTATTTCCTGGCCTACCGATCGCAAAGAGATGGTAAGCAGAAACAGCCAAATAGCCGTTTTGACCGTAATAGCGCTTTTGTTCATTGTTTTATTTTTTTACTTTTTATTGTACTTTTTTTAAATGATCATATCCCTGCGGCAAACGCATGTAGCCGTGATTAACAAGTCTTCCCGCTAAAACATCATAGTAACCGTCTTCCTTTGGAAGTGAAGTAGCCATTCCGTCCACGTAGCGATTATACAAGCAAAATAATGCAGCGATTAAAACCGTATCGTGTATTTCAATATCGGTGGCGCCGGCACTTTTTGCCTTCTCTATACTTTCTTCAGTCACGCTTTTACCGCTGATTCTTGTCAGAGAAGCTATTTCAAGAAGCGCTTTCATTTTTTCGCTAACCGGTGCGGAATTAATATCGTGTTTGGCCATTTGCGATGTCTGTTGATCTCCAATCAGTAAATCAGCAGCAGCCGTATGCGCGGTAGTACAAAATTTACATTGGTTTCCATTGGAAACCACAGCAGCAATCAATTCACGTTCGCCCTGCGTTAAAGACGACGGCCCCCGCATCAATATTTGGGTTAACTCGCGAATGGGCTGGCCGGAATCTTTCCTGTATTCCAATAATCCGGTAATGCCCGGCAGATGGTCTTCAAGTGGTATGTACGGCATAATTTTGTCTAAATAATTTTAGATTTGTATACTCAACCCCTTTCTATTAATTTTCTGCAAATCACTTTAAGAATTGCAGGCCACATGAATAATAAACGAATAAACTTTGAGCGATAATTCCATTTTTCTAGCGTTTATTTTTGGTTTTGAAGATGAATCAGATTCGGTTAAAGACCTGGCATGTCTACAATTAAAAACTTTCAACGTTGTTACCGCTTTCATCGTACGCTGAAACATGAGAAAGCTGTTCTGCTGTAATTTCTTCCAATTGTCTTTTCCTTGTTTCTACCCCAAAAAATATAATTGACAAAGCGGCCAACACAAGAGGAACAGCCCCTATAATTGCTGTGGCCGCAATCGACGGTGGCGCAATGGCAAATACAACAAGCGCGATAACCAGCACGCCCCCAAACTTGCTGAAACCTGCTACCAGGCCGCTCCCGCGCGAACGTATTCTTGTTGGATAAACTTCTGCAGCATACGCCGATAGAATGGATATAACGGAACTAATACCCCATATAGGAATGATAAGCAATACATAAAGCCACACTTTATGCTGCACAATTGAATCGCCTGCAAATAAAAAACCTATCATAGATGCAGCCGTTAACAGGGTAAGAAGAACGATTGTTTTTTTGCTGCTCCAAAACCCATATATCCATGCTACGAGAAAATTAAGTGGAAAACCAATAAGCGCTGCATTGCGAAGAATGGCAAAAGAATCGGCGCTGGTAAATCCAAGATGCTGCAGATTGGAAGGAATCCAAAGTTCAAATCCAAATTCAACGAAACCTCCTCCAAGAGCAAGCAGTGTCAAAGTGGCCGTAATGCCTAAAAAAGGCGGGCGAAACAATTGCTTAAACTGGTCCTTGATTCGGGTCTCAATATGAATTGTCCTGATTTTTTCTTTGATGGCAACTGCACCATAACGTTTCATCACTTGTTGCGCTTCCTTAAATCTTCTGTGATTGAGCAGGTAGCGCGGTGATTCGGGAATCCAGCGATTTAAAAGAATGAGCATAAAGCCGGTTGGAAAACCGATCAGCCAAAGAATTCTCCAGCTATATTCCGGAACAAG
This sequence comes from Ginsengibacter sp., assembly GCA_051954975.1. GTDB lineage: Bacteria > Bacteroidota > Bacteroidia > Chitinophagales > Chitinophagaceae > Ginsengibacter. The sequence continues at coordinate 477,599 of JBQCHE010000019.1, forward strand.
CCATGAAGCCAGCGCACTTGTAATTACGTAAGCTCCTGCAATATCTCCGCCGATAAGAACCATCAACCAGCCCCTGTGCCGTGCCGGAATGCTCTCTGCCATTAGCGTAAAAAGAACCGGCAACATGCCGCCAACACCGTAACCCATTAACAGGCACATAACACAATTCATCCAAAATTCGGGCATGCAGCCGCAGGGGCTTGTTGCAATAAATGTTACACCCGCCATAAGAATAGAAGACCTGCGCCCGATTTTATCGCCCAGCCATCCCCATAAAAAAGATCCCAATACGGTTCCTGTAATTCCGCATAAAGGAAGAAACGCCACGGGGATAATCCCGTCCGGATTTACAGGCGATTTAAGCCCATATTCCCTTGCCATGCCGGGCACAACAAAAGACAAAATTGTAGGCTTCATCACATCTATAGTAATTGCGATAGCCATAACGAACAGCAATCCAATGTGTGTTTTATTGATAGGCGCATCGTCAAGTGCACGAACTCTAAAATGGTAATCGCTGTTTTCTTTTATGGCTGATGAAGGAAGAAGGCTGTAAAGCGTAATGGCGAGGCCAATTATAGAAAGCGCCATTCCCACGTGCATACCGGTGCTCATAGGCATACCCACCAGCTTGTAGTCCATGCCGGCGGCATGTGTGTACATAGGAATTTGCAAAGCCACACCAATGGCTACAGATAAAAAACCAATCCAAAATGCGGACTTGCTTCTGAAATTAATTTTTTGAACAGCGTTGTTTAATTTAGTATCTCCCATATTTTTAAGAATCCCGATGATTTTATTTTAATTACTAAAACTTATTAATATTGTTTGTTCATTTTTTTTATAAAGTCATTCTGTAAACCAAATCAGAATCACGGACGGCAGAACTGGTTGGTTGGAATGTGCGGCATAACAATTATTTTTTTTTTACAGATAGGTAGACAATTTTTCCTTTTTTTTATCCTGGCAATAACAGGGAATAATTTATTTTTCCGGTTTATAAAAAAATCTGATATTCAACCATTCAAAAAAAAGAGGCTCCCGATACGAATAACAGAGCCGTATTACTTGATTTACGAAATTTTTTTCCATTCAGAATTGCTTTCTGAATTTTTCAATACGTTGTAAGCCCTTTCTCTCCGTTTCATAATCTGCCGCTTTTATTTTTCAATTTTTTCATTATTTGTTGTTTTAAAATTTTTTCGAAATCAAAAAAATACTGATATTAGTACTTTAAAAAAGAGGCTCCCGATAAGAATAACAGAGCCGTATTACTTGATTTACGAAAATTTTTCACTCAGAATTTCTTTCTGAAATCCTTCAATAATTTGCAAGCACTTTCCCGCCGGTTTCATAATCTGCTGCTTGTTATTTTTTAGTTTTTTCATTGTTTGTTGTTTTAAAAAGAATTTTCTTAAAACAAAACCTAATATTTTAAAAAGAGGCTCCCGATAGGATTAACAGAGCCGTATTACTTGATTATAAAATTTTTATTGTCAAAACCTGGTGGTGAACCCTACGTTTATAAGATAATCCGCAAAAGCCGCGTCTCCGTTTTTGTAAACGCCTGTTTGCGCGGTAGTTTCTTTATCCGGAACGCTTTGTGTACGACAACGAATTAATGCAACGGGCACTGCCAAAAAGAAGGTTGATTTTTTCAATGTCAGGTTTACACCCGGTTCAATATCAAAAATATATCCCGGCCTTCTGAAGCCTTCACTTCCACCGATAAGATCATATACAGGTATTCCTTCAAGACGACCGCCTAATGCCACAGAAAGATTTTTCATGCTTCCCTTTAAGCCATAATTCAAACCCAGCCTGGCCATATACTGATCAGGTACGCTCATAATCGCTTCATTCGGATTGGAACGATAAGTGGGCACCCCATTTTGTTCTCTCGGATTTACGAGATAATATAAATTACCATAAATTCCCACAAGAGGTGAAAAATTATAGAAGCCATTTGCAGCAGCAATAATCCCTGTGCCGCCATCTCCTAGTTGGATTGACTGGTCAACGGTACGAAGCTCTTTTGTTGAATCATTGATCGGAAAATAATCCTGGTATTTATAATCTCCCGTCGGAAACTTTAACCCTAATCCCAATTGGATATTTCCTTTGTGTGCTTTAACAGGATCCATCATCCAACGGTATAAAGTGATGTTCAAATCCCCGAGGCCAAAAGAATGGGTAGTGTATCGTGCTTCATTTCCGAAGCGCCCGCGCTGAGAACGCGAAGTGGACAAAATCGGAAACCCTATTGACAATGATAACCGCCTGTTTAAGTCGCGTGAAACAGAAAAATCAGTGGTATTGACATGATTGATCACTTCGCTATGCTCTTTGAGCCTTTGTTTTTGCTGAACTGTACCAACAAAATGTCTGAACGAATTGAAATAACGATTGCTGACATTCAATTGCCAGGCATCAGGTTTGGCTTCATTCGCAATTTCATCAGGATGTTGCATCGTACACAAACTGCCGCCGGTAGTACGTATAGCAACACATCCTTGCGCATTTAAATAGTTATTAACAAGCAATAATAAACAAGTGCTAAGCAGAGTTGAGAAAATTTTTCTCATGGAAAATTATTTTTTTATAAGCCGTTATTAATTTCAAATTTTGACACCTCCCTGATGTATCCAGGATGGCGTAAAACGAAATTGGAGTAAGATTCAGCAATAATTATCTGAAGAAGGACCGCGAAAAATCAATGAGCCTGATTCTTTGGCTTTTTATGAAATTCCATTTTGCTGCCTTTTAAAAGGCTATTTTGAAACCATTTAAAACGCCTTCAAAACAGGTAAACCTTTTTACCAGGAAAGCAAAACAAAAGCATAAAGAAGATTCCATAAATTTTTAAAGAATCATTGTCTTGTGCGGCAGGCTTGTAAAGCCTTTTCAGGCGTTATAATCGGGCGGACGTTCGGAAGAAAGCAGAATAACAGAAGGTAATACTTCGGCTTTTAAAGAGAGCCATTGTTGATCTGCGGTTAAGGGAGAATTTATTTCTATCCCAAAAGAAGAGTTATCAAATACGGATAAATATTTTAAAACAGAATTGGAGGAATTATCTGCTTTTTTCGGATTTTTATTTTGAACCAAATCGTTAGTGAGTTTAAAGAAATCATTCTTTGCGGTTTGCAATTTCATTTCCTTTGTATTCGGAATACACTTGAGATATAAGGTGTCGTTGGCAAGTTTTCTTTTAACGTATTTATATTTTACACCTTTGATTTCTATTTCGCCATCGAAGCGTTGGTAAGAAGCCCAACTGGTTTGATAGGGAAGATTAACCGGAACTTTTAATTCAATTAACTGCGATTCATCATAATTGTTATCATCAAGCGCTACCTCAAGCTGTTTATTGGCCTGCTTTTGCATAAAATCATACATCAGCCGGTATCCAAACCAGTTAAAGGAGAACAGAATGAGAAAAAATATCGCAGCTATTTTTTTCAATGCAAACGTTAAATGAATAAACAATACACCTGCAATATAATATTTTCCCGGGATTTAATATAAAATAAAAAAATATTTTCTTTCTCAAAAAACATAAGACGGCTACCGGTAGTATGGATGATTCGTCAAAATAAAAATCTTCATTAAAAGCTGCTTTACTGTCCGCCGCTTCGATATAAAGTAGACCTTTCTTTACTTGCCAAATTCGGTTATCATTTTACAACAAAATTTTTTTTATCTTTTCCGATGCCTGTTAATTTGAGCGATTTCCAGTTTTTTGGTAAAACGGTTTTTAATTGAACGACTCCTTTGGGAGTTATATCAAGGCCGCCAAAACCAAAAAGAACACTTTGCAAATATCCTCCTGCACCGGTCGCAAAATAAGGATTGGTGCCGCCCGCGGTTTCCGCCATTACACCAAATGGCGGCAATTTGTTCGGAATGTACGTTTCCTGAAATGCCTGGAACGCTTTTTCAGGTTCGTGAAGACGGGCATGCAAAATAGCGAAGATGGCATGCGTCATCGCCGGGCCTTCTCCTACCCGACTTTCATAATAATCAAGGTCTTTTTTTATTTGTGCCGGATCGGTAATTTCTTTTAAAGGATAAGCCAATAAATTTACATCCGCCTGCTTTATTTTTCTGCCATCATAGCGGGCATATTCTGAAGTAACGCCATTCTCCAATTTTAAGATCGGGATATTTTTTTCTACCAAAGCCCAATCCGGATCTACCGGCTCGTGCAAAATTCTGGCAGCCATAATTGCGTACTGCAAGTTCGCTTTTGCAGCGGCATTGGTAAAAGCATTGTTATCTACATTTTCGGCCCACTCATCTGCAGCGACTACGTTATTAATATCATAATGCCCCGGACCGTTTCTTTCCACGCGGCTTGCCCAAAAGTCGGCGCAGGCTTTTATCATCGGAAAACCTTTGTCGCGCAGCCATGAAGTATCCTGTGTCACACAAAAATAATTCCACGCAGCAATCGCCACATCGGCAGTTATATGATGTTCGAAAGGGCCGCTCAACGCCCACACAGGCGTTTCTTCATTTCCACTGGCAGCGCTTTCCCATGGATACATCGCTCCTTTATAGCCATGTGCAAATGCATTGTGCTCTGCTTCTTTCAATCTTTCAAATCTATATTCCATCATGCTTTTCGCCATCTCAGGATGCAACACGAGCAGCGGCGGAAACATCCATAGTTCCGCATCCCAGAAAACGTGCCCGTTATATCCAAGGCCGCTCAAACCCATTGGCGACGGGCTATACGCAGTTCCTCCCCGTACAAAAGAATACAAATGATACATAGCAGAATGAATATCACGCTGGCTGGCCTCATCGCCCTGGATTTCAATATCACTTTTCCAAAGCTTGTCCCAGGCTTCATCATGAAACTGAATCAGTTTTTTTGCGCCCTGCAATTTTGCATAGATAACATAGCGCTGCGATTCGTTAAAAGGATCTTCATGTTGCGCCGTAGTGATGGAAGCGCCGGCAATAGCGAAGTGATAAGCAGTTCCTGCTTTTACATCTTTTTTAAATTTTAAAAGATGCATATTGTTATCCCACATTTCATGAATCAACTTCGGCTCGGAATCTTTTGGTTCGTCGAATAAAAAAGTAGTGCACGATCCAAAAGTGAGTTTGCCCGTCGGACTTTTGGCGACTGATGAAAGCAAACTTATTTTTACATGCGGCCTGTCTATTTGATTATAATAGTTCTGAACATCGCGCAATGCATCAGGCGCCTGCATCACGCTCGCAGGAATGATCTCAATATCCTTTTTTGCAGTGATGGTAACATCCACCAACACATTGTACGGAAGATTTCTCAGCGCATAATAGGTGTAAGAAATGGTGGCTTTATCCTGGTAATCGAATGTGGTATTTAAATTCGCATGTTTCATATCCAACACCTGGCTCATATTTTTTGCATCGCCATCGCCGATGCGATGTCCATCAATATCCAGGTACATATCTACAAGATTGAAGCTTTGCAAAAAATTACTTACCATTCCTCTTCCGTATTGGTCGTAAGCTCCGTTCAACACAACGGTTTTGCATTTTAAAGGTTCGGCGGAAGAAACAATTCCGATCATTCCATTGGCCACTGTCTCGCCATAATAATTGGATGGGTCGATCTTGCTGGCGATAATTTTCCAGGGATCATTTGTTTGGGAAAAAGACAACAAAGAAATAAAAATGAACAGAGATGCCGAGAATATTTTTTTCATACCAATGCAATTTGACTGAAAAGAAAAGTATTTAGATTAAAGGTATTTGCTTTGTTTGAAAGAGATTTTATTTATTATAAAAGCGCTGTTGAAAAAAAAAGAAATATTCATTGCTTTACTGTTTTTAATTTAAAAAGAAAGCTCTCCTCAAATAGATTGTTTCATAGAGTTATTTAAACCGAATAACCCTCGTACTATCATTATTCCTGGCAATCACAAAAGCTTCTTTGTTACCAATCTTTATCTTTTGAATATCGCGGATCTGACCTTTAATTTGTAATCCATTTATAGAAACTGCGCTAAATTTTCCACTTCTCTTATTTAATAAAATCGTTCCGAAATCAGCATCGCTTCTCCCTATTTGTACACTGTTTTCATAATAATTCCCTCCCAATAAAATATCCGGCAAATGATCCCCGTTTGCATCAACCGCTACTGCACTTTTATAACATGAAAGTTGCGCCTGCCAGGGCATTGGCTCAATATCAAAATTTAAATTTCCCTTATTAATTAAAATGGCATTGGCAAAATAATCAGCCATAAAAACTTTTGAAGAAGCCAGCTTTTCTTTTGTAAATAATTCTTCCAGGGATGCTTTTGCAAAATCCGCAGCAGTCGGAAAACGGGTTTTTATTGAAGGAATTTGTTTTTCCAAATCCTGCATGGTGGCAAAAGGAATTTCTTTTCCCTCAACGTAATAAGTTAGTATTTGTTCATTTGTACCGTTATTGTCAAAATCATTATAATACATTCTTACCGGTTCTTTATCGGAGGCTTTTAAGCGGCTGTTTAATCCAAGGTTCCCTGCGATAAAATCAATTTTGCCATCGTTATTTACATCAACAGGCAACACGAAATTCCACCACCCTTTTTTATCACAGAGAATTTTTTTATGCAAAAATCCATGCTCATTAATAAAAGCCACTATTCCACCCCATTCAAGTGTAAGAATTAAATCTTTATCTCCGTCATGGTCTATATCAAACCAAATTGCCGACGTTACAAAACCAATACCCGACAAGCCTTCAGCATATTTTTTGGTCACATCTATGAAATGCCCTTTACCATTATTTTGCAACAAATAAGAGTTTGGTATTTCACCATATTTCCCCGCAACAGATCTTCCTCCAATAAATAAATCAACGTTTCCATCGCTATTAAAATCATTGGCTGCAACTGAAGAAGCATTTACAAAAATATTATTAAAAGCATTTTCAGATTTTGCAAAATTACCCTGACCATCATTTAAATAAACCCTGGGCTGAAGCAGAAGATTGCCGGGTTCATCGCCACCACTTGCAATGACAAGATCAATATTTCCATCATTATTCACATCAGCAAAACACGCGCTGGCATCTTCACAGGCAATGTCTTTTTCTAAATCAGCTTGTCTTGATTCTAAAAATTTTCCATCAGCTTGTTGAATAAAAAGCGCACTCTTTTTATTTTTCGGTGAGCCGATAAAAACATCTTCCAATTCATCATGATTAATATCGGCAACGGCTAAAGCCGGGCCTTCGGTTGTGAGCATGTGTGGTATCAAAGGTTCTACATTAAACTCCTGCATCGGGTTTTCTTCGTGCTTATATTTTAAGTTGATTTTGGAAGTAATATCCTCCATCGGTTTTGCTTTATTTTTCATAAAACCTTTTACGATACCATAGTCAAATTTTGGCAGCCCCGGTTTGTATGTAAAAGTTATAAAATGCTTCAGTGGATTTAATTCAATAGATTGAAAAGTATTATCAGGCCAAACCAGGAAAGCTGAATCAATATTGGCTTTATAAAGGCCAATATGAACGGGCGTTTCCATACTTGACATAAATCCTCTCACCGGAAATTTTTCATAGCTGCGAATACCATCCTTGCAATACAAAAATATTTTAGCGCCAAGTGCATTAATATTTTTTGCAGGCCCTTTTAATTTTATTTCAACGTAAGGCCTGTTTTTTTTGTTCTCTTCTTCGTTAGTTGTATTCTCATACAATAATGCTTTATCATTAATATTATTTACCACAATATCCAGATCACCATCATTGTCAAGGTCTGCATAAACGGCTCCATTTGAAAATGTTTTTTTGTTGTTGCTGATTTGCTTTTCCATATCGCCGAATTGCATACTTCCCTTGTTTATAAAAAATTTATTCTCAATCTTTATTTCGGGAAATGTTTCCAGCTGATTCAAATCGTTTTTATCAAGTGTGTTGTTCAATAGCTTTTCCTGTATTTTATTTCCGGATACAAAAGCCAGGTAATCAAGATTGTTAAGGCGGATCGGAATTCCATTTGATACAAAAAGATCCTTTAACCCGTCATTATTAAAATCCGTCCAAAGGGGCGCCCATGACCAATCAGTGGCAGATATTCCTGCATATTCGCCAATCTCGCTAAACATTCCATTGTGCCTGTTAAACTGAAGGTTATTTCTTGCATATTGCGGATTGTATCCTAACTGCGATTTCAGCAAAAATTCATTTTCATTATCGTCGCCGAGGGAACTTTTCAGTACTACAGGATTTGAAGACCGCATGTCTATACTCACAATATCCGGGTAGCCATCATTATTGGCATCCGCCACATCCACGCCCATTGTAGATTTGCTGGTGTGCACAATATGATCGGTAAGTTCCTCTTTGAAAGTGCCATTCTTTTGATTAATATACAGGTAATCATTTTCATGAAAATCATTACCCACATAAATATCAGGATATCCGTCAAGGTTGATGTCTGACACGCTGACTCCTAACCCATATCCCAATACAGAACTATTAATTCCTGACTTTGCTGTAACATCTGTAAAATGATTATTTCCATCATTTATATAAAGACGGTCACCGGACACCGGCACCTGTTTTTTTAATAACATGCTGCGATCGCCAAAGGTTCCGTTTTCGTGAATGGAATGATTTAATAAATACATGTCCAAATCTCCGTCGCCATCATAATCGAAAAACACAGCCTGTGTGCTAAACCCTGAAAAATCAAGGCCGTATTCGTGGGCTTCATCTTTGTAATATGGAACTCCGTTTTTATCAATTCCCTGGCAAATGAGCAATTGATTGTGGCTGTGTAAAGCAAGGTAATTTCCTACCCTGCAAATGTAAATGTCCAGTAATCCATCGTTATTAATATCCACAACAGATACGCCGGTTGACCAGCCTCCATCTTCCGGTATCCTGGCCTCTTTTGTTACGTCTTTAAAATGAAGTTTACCCTCATTCACATACAATTTATTATCGCCCTCGTTAGATGCAAAAAAGAGATCAATTTTCCCATCATTATTAAAATCACCGGCGCTAACACCAGCGCCATTATAGTAATACAAATATTTTAATGCATTAATCTGTACATCCTGATTTAATTGATTGGAAAAATTAAGGCCGGTACTCTGAGCATCCTTCGCAATAAATAAAGGTTGTAAAAAAGACTTATGCCGGCAGCTCGCGGAAAGCAAAAATACATACGCCAGCAACTGAAGGAGGAAGCGGGCTTCTTTACATTTTGCCATAATTCAAGCTAATATTATCTTTTAAGAAACTCATACTATTTCAGCAGGGTTATACGATTTTTTGAAACCCGGCGGGCAATTGAAAAATGAAATTATTATTGTTCTTTATTTTTAAATGTAATCTACGAAAGTAATATTATTCATTTTATCTTTACAAGCATAACTCATACGTATCTTCTCTGAAAATGAAAAAAGGTGTTGTCGTTATTCTAATAATTATCATCGTTTCCATTGTTTGTTTTTTCCCGGTTAAACAAAATTCTACGATAAACATTTCCGCTTCTTTTGATAATACTATTCTGCAAATCGTTCACCCTGATAACTGGAAAAACTGGTATCCTGAAATAAAAAAAGCTTATGAATCAAACCCCGCAGAATACAACATTAAAAAAAACGACTCTAAAAAAATTGATACCATCTCAATTCCGGGAGAAAAGTTTATCATTCATGCAATTTCCCCGATGTCTTATAATGTTACTGAAGCAGGCAAGCATTTAGAAAACAATTATGCTTTCACCGTATTTCCGGGTGATTCAAAAAACGATATGAAAATTTACCTGGTAAATAAAACTCCTCTAATATTTTCTCTTTTCAACAAAACCAGGCCTGGCGAAAGCGCTTTGACAGCGTTCAAAACTTATATGGAAACGCCTGAAGAATTTTATGGATTTGATATAAAAATGAGCCAGATAAGAGATCCAATAATTGCAAGCAAGGTTACTAAAATATTGAATGAAGAAGTTTTTGTAAAGATTAAAAATACACGTGATGAATTGATGAATTATCTTACCAAAAATAATCTTCAAAAAACGGGGCTCATTTCTGTTTCTTACATTCCTCTTTTGCACGATTCCATGCAGATAACTGTCGGCGTTCCGGTAAATAAAATAGCCGCTGCAAGTAATGGAATAGAATGCCTATCTCTTCCTGCGGGGGGAAGGGTTTTGGTAGCTAATTATGAAGGAAAATTTTCCGGGAGGAAAAAGGCTTACCAGGCAATGACAAAATATCTTACTGATCATACTTTATCAATTCCGGCTGAATCATTTGAAAGATATTTGAACGATTCGCTTCCTTCTTCGGATAGTGATTTAATTCAAATTGAACTAAACTATCCTGTATATTAATAAATGTTTGCGTAGTTAGGAAAATAAAAATCTCTTTTAAATGTTGCTTTACTGCGGCTGATATTGAATTACTCCTACATCCAACGCTTTTACTCCCGCGCCTGAAAAAAATCCCTTTGTATAAATCGTAATTATTTTCTTTGGTGCAATAATTAAATATCCTCCAAGAACTACATCGTTAGTACCAGCCAACATAGCTTCAAAATAATAAATACCCGGATCAATTTTAGTAAATGTTTCTCCATTTACGAATGAACTATAGTCATTTGGAATGTAGGCACATCCGGAGAAAATCTTATAGCCGGTATATCCAGCGTCAGGATAAGCCCATACATCAAGTGGAGGAGTATCAGGTGAAAGATTGAGAAAGCGGATTTGACTTTTGGTGGTGTCTGAATTATCAATATTATCTTTTAATAATACAGGGGTAACTTTGCCGTGAACAATAGTATCAGTAAGAAAGAGAGAATAACTTGCGCCCGGTTCAAAATTATTGTTCAGTATTCCTGCAATGTCCCTGTTTCCTACAGTTCCAAAAGACAACTTGTGGTAGCCCGGTATAATATTAATAAAGGGAAGATGTAGCGTATCAGGAAAATATGATCCCGGATATTTGATATAGGAAACAAAAACCGTCTTACCGAAAGTTATAGGTGAATCAGGAAATGAAACATTTTTATCGTTTAAATAAAATAAAAGATTTGGAATAGAAGGAGAAGCATTTGTTATTGAAAGATGAGCAGAGTCAACCGGGGGAATGTCATAAATATTTCTTACTTCTTTTTTGCAACTAAATACAAAACTGCAAAGCAACAACGTGAAAAATATGATGGCATTTTCTTTCATACTTTGTTGAAGTGTATGATCCGGATGTTACCATTCTCTTTATGAAATCAAAAGTACCAGTTTTAATTCTCAATCATCATTTTATTGGCATATTCTTCTTTTGAAATATTTGCAACGAATCATTATTCCTTGCCATTAAAATATAATTTTCTTCTGGCGTTGCTATTTCTTTTACATCGCGTACTTCGCCCCTTATAAACAATCCACTTTCTGCCGGTTTCATATACATAAGGCCTCCTTGCTTCTTGCCCAGCAATGTAACACCATAACTGGCATCAAACCGGCCAACTTCCGGTTTTAATCCATAAAAATTCCCTCCAAGAAAAATATCTTTAATGCCATCACCATTAATATCTGTTACTAAAATCCCGAATACCGGTGATATTTGCGCCATCATTGGCAATGGCTCCATTTTAAAATTTCCTTTGCCATCATTTATAAAAACACAGGATTGAGTTTGGTTAACAATTAATTTTTGTGCACGCTCCAATTCATCTCTGGTAAACACCTGGTCAATCGTTTTGCCGGCATAGTCGCTGTATTTTAAAAATCTTTTTTTCAAATACGGCAATTGCCCCAGTAAATCATCGCGCAGGTTAAATGGATAAGATTTGCCATCGGTTTTGTAATAAGCAGCGATACAATCCGTATGCCCATTATTATCAAAATCACCCACAAACAGCGTGGCCGGATGAGAACTATCGGCTCTTATTTTCGAGTTTAAACCATTGTTGCCGGCAACCAAATCAGGATAACCATCATTATTAAGGTCGGCCACTGCCAGGCAATTCCACCAACCTGAAGACCCTGCAATCTCAGATATTTTTTGAAACTTGCCGTTCTGAAATTTGAAAACGGTCAATGGCATCCAATCACCAACAATAATCAGTTCTTTGGTGCCATCATGATTTACGTCCACCCATTGTGCATCTGTCACCATTCCTAAATTGTCGAGAGCCGGAGCAACTTTGCCGGTTACATCTTCAAATTTTCCACCGCCCCTGTTATGCAGGAGTTTGCTTTGGGGAGCAATTCCGTAAGAACCAGGAATACTTCTGCCGCCTATAAAAATATCCGCAAGTCCATCGCCATCATAATCTCCCACGCGTACGCATGAGGCATTGATGCTAAGAGTAGGCCACCCATTAAATGAACGGGTAAAATTTCCTTTCCCATCATTTAAATAAAGTCTCGGAGGTAAATAAACAGAACCCAATTGATATTGATTTCCACCGGAGGCTACCACAAGGTCAGGATCGCCATCATTATCCGCATCAAAAAATTCTGCGCCAATACTCTCATCCTCTTTATCCTCTGCAAAAGCAAATTGAGGGCTTTCCTTAAATTTTCCATTTGCCTGTTGGATAAATAATTTATCAGTATCGCCTGTAGCCCCTCCAATAAAAAAATCCTGTAATCCATCTCCGTTTACATCTGCAACAGCCATCTTCGGGCCTTCAGTAGAAAGCATCTTAGGTATCAACGGTTCCACATTGAAATCGATGAATTCATTTTCAGAATGCTTTATATTACCTGAAATAATCGAAGACGTTATGTTTTGGAATAATGCAGGTAAAGGTGATGGTTTTTTATAAATATCGCTTGCATCTTTTTGTAAAAGTGTAAGCGTAGTATCCACTTTTAAATTAAGAATCTTTTGGGTTTTCAAATCCGGCCACACGACAATGAGGCTATCGATCTTTTTTGAATTACCAAGCCCAAAATTGAGAACAGGTTCTACAGAACTTTCAAAACCACGACTTGGCATTTGCTCTAATATTTGCTTCAGGCCATTTGAGAAAATTGTAACACGCGTTCCAAAAGCAAAGGTGTTCGGTGCATTTCCTTTTAACTGAATTTTCAAGTAGGAAGAATGAATTTTTTCGGAAGCCATATTTCTGTAAACAAATGCTTCCATATTTTCGTTGTTCACTACAAGATCAAGATCTCCATCTCCATCTAAATCCCCGTAGGCAGCGCCATTACTAAATCCTGGCGCCGCCAATCCAAGCTCTTCAGATTGGTTTTTAAAAGTCAGATTCTTTTGATTAACAAAGCCGTAATTGCCAAGCGGAGTGGATGACATCTTTTCCAGGAATGACCTAAAATTGAACCCCCCGCTTGTCACTTGTTTCATAGCTTCAGCGCTGCTAAAAAAATCCAGGAAATCCTGATCTGTAAGGTCTTTGCTGATTCCGTTGCTCACAAAAAGATCTTTCCAGCCATCATTATTGAAATCAAAACTCAATGCTCCCCAACTCCAATCGGTTGCTTCTACGCCTGCCAAATCCGCGATTTCGCTAAAAGTGCCATCACCATTATTCAGTTGAAGGCAATTCTTGGCAAACTGGTGATGGAAATCATTTTTAGGTTTTGCATTTTGGACATTATAATTATCAAACTTTGTAGTGGTTTTCAATCTTTGATCCGTTTCAGGAAGCATATCTGTGGTAAAAATGTCCAGCCAGCCATCATTATTAAAATCAATCATATCAGATCCCATGGATGAATAACTCATGTGTCCCAAAGCATCGTCAGTTACTTCTTTGAAAGTGCCATCCCGCTGATTAATATATAAATAGTCCTTTTCAAAAAAATCGTTTGAGACATAAATATCATCCCAACCATCGTTATTTAAATCGCCCACAGTTACGCCCAATCCAAAACCAATTTCACTTCCATAGATATGTGCCTGAGCGCTTACATCCATAAAATGTCCGTTATCGTTTTTGTATAGTCGCTGGCCTCCTGCATAACTCCGGATATGACGCAGATCGCGATTATTTCCAAAACTCTCTATTGGCCTGTAACTATTATTCAAAATGAAGCAATCCAGATCTCCGTCATGATCATAATCGAAAAATACGGCCTGCGTAGAAAGACCTCTATCGTCAAGCCCATATTGATGCGCTTCTTCTTTAAAAGTGCCATCCTTCTGGTTAATATATAATTCATTGGCGCGGTCATCTCCATTTACGCTTCCGCTATTACAAATATAGATATCCAACCAGCCATCCCCATTTACATCTGCCATGGTTACGCCGGTATGCCACTTATGAATATCCGTAATACCCGCCTTTTGGGTTATGTCTTCAAATTTCCAATTGCCTTTATTAAGGTAGAGTTTATTACTTCCCTGGTTAGAAGTAAAAAAAATATCAGGTTTACCATCGTTATTTACGTCTCCAATGGCCACCCCTCCTCCATTATAGAAATTTCTGTATTTAAATACATTAAAATCTTTGGTATCTTCTACTTTGTTGTTAAAAGTGATACCCGTTTGCGAAGACGGGATCAATTGAAACAAAGCGTCTTTCGCATTAATTTTACTTTTTTGTGAAAAATTACAACCGAAAAATAGCGCCATTAGGAATGCCGCAGGAAACAATAATTTATAGTTCATATTTTGTGCGCCATGTAAAATAAAAAAGAAGCAGCATACTATCATGCTACTTCTTTAAAAATAATAAGTTTTATCTAAAGATTAATATCCTGGATTCTGTTGTAAATTTGAATTAGCGGTTATTTGCTTGGTAGGTATGGGAAAAACCATCCAATGGTCATCAGGGTCTTTGGCTTTATTTCCTACAGCACGTGCTTTTGTGAAATAGGGGCCATCGCCTGCAATTTCATAACGAATCAAATCATCTCTTCTTACTCCTTCATAAGCCATCTCCCTTCCTTTTTCAGCAAGAAGGAAAGGTAAGGTTAATTGAGCAGCAGTAATATCATGTGAAGCATCGCCATAAGCTCTTCTTCTGATTTTGTTAATCAAATCCAACGCATCTGCGGTATTTGTTCCGGATCTTAATTCCGCCTCAGCTTTTATAAAATAGATTTCCGCAAGACGGAAGATTACAAAATCATTGTCCATATCAGAGCCATTCTGGCCTGAAGAAGCGGATGGGAAATATTTAATATTTCTAACGCCCACCAAACGTCCTTCAGGGCTTGCGTCGGAAAACAATGTGAAATTAGGATTAAAATTAACAGGCTGAGATGTACCGGCATCTATTACGCGGTCTGCGTTTGGAGCAGAAACTACTACATTCTGGTTTGGAGGATAAGTGTAACCCTTAATGTATTGCTGGCCAACCATCCATTGTCCGGAGCGCATATCTTTATAATTTCTTAAAATCGTTCCCCCGCTGTTAACGTACGTAGAGGAAGTATCAAAAGAAGAATAAAAATCTGCCTGGGAACAAAAGCCATTCCAAAGGTTTGCCCCGGTTGACATTCCAAAAGATTGATAGCTTTGATAATGCAAAATCGCATTTTCCCAGTTGTTGGATTTATTGTTAATATGATCGCATGGATATGCATAAATATTTTCTGTGCTGGACGGACCATTGTTTGGCATAAAGTTGTCAAAATAATTTGTCATTAAAGCAAAAGGGCCAGCCATAACTGAGTCACAATATTTTATTGCCATTTGATAATTTGGTGTTCCGGCTTTATAAGTCGGGCCAGGAACTCCTGTGAATACTTCTGCATTAAGGTATAGCCTTGCCAATAGTTGGTAAGCAAAATATTTGGTAACCTGTCCATAAGTATTCGCACTAACTTCAGAAGTAAGATCAGGCAAGCTGGCAGTTAAATCGCTAATAATAAAATTATACACATCGGCTCTTTTAGATGTCGGAGGTGTACTGGAGGTGGTAGTATCAGAAACGATTGGAACATTTCCAAAAACACTCATCGCCAGATAGTAGTAATATGCCCGTATGGTTTTTACTTGTGCAATAATGGAAGATAAGCTCGGAGGCGCCGGGTTTAATCCCCTCACTGATTGAATTATCAGGTTACATTTACTTATTCCACCGAAAACATCATTCCATCCATTATTCCAGTTGTCATTTGTTGGCTCATAAGAATGAAACCAAAGCGCATTCCAGTGACCGGCATCTCCCCAGTCATTTCCGCGGGTAGGAACTACCATTTCATCGGTCACTCCTTCCACCATGTTTGCTATGCTACCTCCAATGGCCTGAACGTTATTTAAATTTGAATAAGCGGGGGCAACGCCTGCTGCAACCTGCGCCGGAGTTTGCCAATATGTGGTACTTGGTACTACATGGTATATATTTGTTTCCAGTTTAGTACAAGACGCTACTACAAGGCCAAGACAGGCAGTAAACAAACATTTATTAAGATTATTTATTTTCATGTGCTTAATTTTTTTAATTTAAGAGATCAACTTTTATTTTAAAGTCACATTAACTCCTAAAGTGAATGAACGCGTTTTAGGATAATAGCCTGTGCCGGAATAGGAAGCGTCAATGTAAGGACCTGCAGAGCCATTCTGTGAAAAGCTATTTCCTATCCCTGCTGATCCAAGTGCATCAAACATTACGTTGCCTGGTCCGTTAGCCACATTTATTTCAGGATCCAGCCCTCTGTACTTAGTAATTACAAAGAGATTATTTGCAGCCAGGTAAATCCTGATGTCTTGGAACAAACCAATTGGTTTCAAATTATAAGATAAATTAAGATTATCCATTCGCAAATAAGATGCGTTTTCCAACCAATGATCTGATGCCTGGTTCGCATTGGTTATTCCATTATTTAAACCAGATATTGTTCCGTTATTTCCGCCAAAACGATTAATATTATCCAAAACCATTCGTGAATTATTAAATAGTTTTCCCCCGGAAACTCCTCTCAAAAAGAATGATAATCCGAATTGTCTGTAAGTGAAATCAGAGGTGATTCCGTAGGTGAAATCAGGAGCGGGATCTGTATAATAATTAGTTGCTTTTAAAACATCAGTGGTAGGCTCTCCGCCTTTAACCTCATAAGTTTCATTTCCGTCTTTATCGAGGCCAACGTAATGTGGCATCCAGAAAACATACGGTGTATATCCTACTTTAAAATAAGTAATCGGGGCTGCACTTAATCCACGTCCCTGCGCGCTTCCCTGTGAAACCTGGTCAGTAGATAATTTGTAGGTTGAAACTCCGTTGCTAAAGCTACCCTCAAGACTGGTTATTTTAGTTTTAACAGTACTGATCTGGCCACCTAATGTCCATTTAAAATCTTTATTACGGACAATATCAGCAGTTAAATTCAATTCTGCGCCTTTATTGGTCATGGTTCCCACATTTGCCAGTAAAGTATTAACTACAGCACCAGGGCTTGGGAACGGAATAGTGTAGTCATATAACAACTTTGTGCTTTCGTCATTAAAATAATTAAAAGCACCGGTAACACGGTTTTGAAGTATTGCAAAATTAAACCCAACATTTCTTCCCACTCTTTCTTCCCACTGAAGATTTGGATTTGAGTTTTGGGTAGGGCCGTATTGAGTTAGCCATAGTCCAGACGCCGCATTGTAATATGAGCCGGAAGGTCCGTATAATTGAAGTTTTGAATAAGGATTAATATTATCCTGGTCGCCTGTTTTGCCCCAGCCGGCATTTATTTTAAGCTCGTTTAGCCAAACAATATTTTCAAAAAAAGATTCACCGCTGATTCTCCACGCTATTGATACAGATGGAAAATAACCAAAGGCATTTTCAGGGCCGAATTTGGAAGATCCATCAGCCCGGATTGTTCCTGTTATAAAATATTTATTCGACCAATTGTAGGCAACTCTTCCTACATAAGAAATCAATTGTGTTTCATTTCTGTCAGTAAAGGAATGTTGATAAGCTTGCGGAGCGGATTGTAAATTCCATGCGCCAATCGCATCCAGCAAAAGGTTAGAAGCCACAGTACCGTTTCCATTATAATTAAAATCACTGTACTCATAAACTGCTAAAGCAGACAAATTATTTTCGCCCCATTGTTTATCGTAATTCAGATGAATATCGCCCTTCTTTGAGTTATCGTTTGAGGTAGCAAGAGCACCTACATTAGAATTCCCAACAACCGGAAATACAGGTTGAAAATATTCGATCTGATTATTAAACCGGGAAGATGAGCCACGGACTCCCGCTTTTAAACCGGGAATCACTTCGTAGTCAACTGTTGCATTCATAATCGTAAGATTCTCTACTCCTTTATTAGTTTCTTCCATTTGCTGCTGTACAGGATTTTGAAGGGCAAAATCAGTATAAGCAAAATAAGTTCCGTCAGCATTCTTAATCGGGTAAACTGGTGGTGAACTATAAGCTTCGTAAAAAATGTTATAGTCGGTTAGCTTTCTATTTGTAGTTGAACTTAATATCCCTACCTGTAATGTAAGCTTGTCATTTAAAGCTTTTTGCTGAGCAGTAAAGCGCAGGCCTAACTGATCTTTCCCCGAATTGATCACAACTCCCTGTTGGTTCATATAGTTAGCAGAAGCGCGGTAACTGAACCCATGTGCACCGCCACTAAGAGATATACTGTGGCTATTGGAAATTCCAGTCCTGGTTAAAGCTCTCGCCCAATCTGTATTTCCGCCATGATCATATCCTGCAATAGCCGAATCAATTTTTCCCTGGCTTGCTGACTGTGAGGTTAACAATTTAGTATATCCTCTTTTCCAATCAGCAGCATTAGCCATATCATAGAATTTAGACACTTTATCTATACTAACAGAACCATCATACGTTACAGTGGTTCTGCCAGCTCTACCTTTTTTTGTATTTACTACCAAAACGCCATTCGAACCGCGCGAGCCATAGATAGCCGCGGCTGACGCATCTTTTAGTACGTCAATGGATTCGATATCCTCGGAAGGAATGTTCGCCAATTCATCCGGGTTTTGCAAAGGAACACCATCCACTACTATCAAAGGGCTCTGGCCTCCAGATAAGGAGGTTTGGCCTCTCAAACGAATAGAAATTGCACCATTTGGGTCTCCTCCGGGAGCTGTAACTACCACTCCGGAAACTTTCCCCTGGAAAAGCTGCGCCGGATTTTTGATGTTGCCCGTCGTAAAATCTTTGGAAGTAATTTGCGATACGGCGCCAGTCAAATCTTTTTTTCGTGTAGTGCCATACCCTGTTACTACGACATCAGTTAAAGCTTGTGCAGAATTCAATAATGTTACGTTTACTTCTGAAAGACCACTGATATTAACGGTTTGAGATTCATACCCTACAAAACTGATTTGTAATTGTTTGGCATCTTGAGGAACTGAAATCGAAAAAGTGCCCTCAGGTGAAGTACTTGCTCCTGTTTTATTACCAACCACCAATATTGTGGCGCCATTTAATGGAGCACCATCCGATGAAGTAACCTTTCCGGTTATAGTTCTTTGTTGCGCCATTGATTGAAAAATACAGCAGAACAGAAACAGCCCGCTGAAGAGAAGTTTTTTTCCCATAATCAAGTAATTAAAATTGTGCGTTAAATAAAAATCAAAGTGTAATTTACACACTTTGATTATTAAATTCCAAAAAAAGTTAAAAAATTATTCATATCTTATAAACAATTACGGTGAGCTAACGAAATAAAACACTGATTATCAACTATTTAATCGATTACTTCCGCCCGCATCCGAAAATTAAAAAATGACAGTAAACCTACAAATAATCATAATTTTAATTCTCCCCAGCCGTTCCGGTACTCTCTTTTTACGTACTGATTTGCAGGCTCAAAATTGGTAATGCGCATATTTGCTCCATCCCATTTATAAGCGATATACCGGCCGGGCGTTGTAATATCTTCTACTTCCCCATACACCGGGTCGTTCCTCTTTGTTTTTACACGAAGGCCAAAGCTTCTTAATAAAAGATTTCCCATCAAAACCGTTTCTGTAAGCGGCCCGGCATAATCCTCGATGGGCGAATCCACATAGGCTTTTTCTTTTCCCGGCATGGGCAGCGCCCCATTTCCTTCATAATCATTATTGTATCCGGCGATAGCAGCGTCTACCCATTGCCACCAGTGGCCGTTGGCCTCTCCTTTTACGCGGGGATATTTTTTTTCTACATCAATGGCATTGTTTAGCGATAGCGGCAACAATCGCGGATTGCGGCCCCCCCATCCACATGAAATTTTTCCTTTCTTTCCTATAAATAAAGTTCCGCCTTCATAATCCCCCAGCCCGGGAACGCCGGCCAATGCATCGTTCAGATTAACATCTTCATCTAACTCATCAGGCCTCTCAGGCAACATGCCCCCGTCCATCCAATAAAGCTTCAATTCTTTTCCATTATCTCTTTTAAAGGTGTAGCGAAGTTTTGTAGATGGTGGAATGCTCAACGGGTCATCGGCTTCTTTAAAAATCCCGGTATAAATAGTAGTAGCATCGCAGGTAACTTCCGTAGGATAGCCAAGGCCTAACAATTTAAACGAAGGGCCTATAATATGGCAAGCCATATCTCCTAAAGCGCCTGTTCCAAACCGCCACCATCCGCGCCAGTTAAACGGAACCAGGTTACCAATGTAATCCGTTTGTGGAGCCGTTCCCAACCACAGATCCCAATTTAATTCTTTGGGAACCGGCGGCCTGTCTGTTGGCCAGGGGATGCCCTGTGGCCAAACGGGCCTGTTGGTCCAGTTATAAACTTTTTCAATTTCGCCAATTAAGTCAGCGTCAAACCATTCCTTTAAAGTTCTGACACCATCGAAAGAAGCGCCCTGGTCGCCCATCTGGGTTACTACTTTATATTTTTTGGCGGCTTCGGTTAATATGCGCGCTTCATAAATGTCGTGCGTAAGCGGTTTTTGCAGATACAGATGCTTATTCAGCTTCATCGCATTAAGGCCCACAATAGCATGATTATGGTCAGGGATAGCCACGGTAACTGCATCAAAATTTTTATGCTCTTTTTCAAATAGCTCTCTCCAGTCGTGATAAAAGCCAGCTTTGGGAAATTCTTTCCTGCGTGGATCAGACATCCGGTCGTCCACATCGCACAAAAAAGCGATCACTGCATTTTTTTTGGGAGCGTACGCAAAATGATGAATATCATTTTCTGCCTCGCCACCACATCCCACGCAGGCGATATATAACTTATCGCTGGGTGCTATGTGATTACGGCCGCCCAACACATGGCTTGGCACAATAGAAAATGCCGCAGCGGTGATGGCCGAGTCTTTTATAAATTTTCTCCTGCCGATTATTTTTTTCATATAAGCTTATATTTTTTTTTGAACATTACTATTAATCGTGACCCGCTCAAAAAGACGCATCCTGTCTTTAAACCAGGATACTAAAAAGCATGCTTCTGTTTTGAAATATTGAATGCTGCTACCTCAAAAAATCATAAATGTTATTAACTGGAAGGCCCGAATCTGAATGTCTTTATTTTAATATTCCGGAACCATAATTTACCATCCTCTGTTCCCTGGATTGAAATATGCCCTTTTCTAAAGGTTCCAAAATCCGGCCATTGGTGAAATTTGGTGCGCGCTATTATTTTCCACCAATTGTAATCCCACATTGTTACATCAACCACTTTATGGCCGTTTTGAAAGAATTCAACATGGCCATCATTTGCAATAATTTCATATTGGTTCCATTCGGGAGCGGGTTTTACCCACTCTGTATCTGCAGCAGCAATGTCGTACATAGCGCCCGCACGATGCATGTGAATTCTGCTGTCGCTGATGGTTTTGTTATCCGTGGTATAAAGGCAGGATAAATCGGTAATCTGCATTTCAGGGCCTGTTTCGTAAGTGTCTTCATACTTCGGCGATTCGTTTACATAAAACATAACGCCGCTGTTGGCGCATGGTTCCATTTTCCATTCCAGCTTCAGGTCGAAATTTTCATATTCGCCGTCAGTGACAAGATCAGCGAAATCTTCGTGAATACTTTTGGAATTTTTATTCAGCGCTATCATCCCGTCACGAACCTGCCATGCTTTTCCGGGTTTACTTTCAAGGTAAGAATGCCAGCCCGTAAGATCTTTTCCATTGAAAAGAAGTTTCCAGCCGTCTTGTTTTTCCTGTTCTGTAAGGGTGTTGTTTGATTGGGCCGAAACAGGTTTAAAAAAAAGAATAGATGCTACGCAGATGAAGAGCTTAATGAAAGCGATTTGTTTCCCCAACATGATTTAAATTTTTAGTCAAAAAAAATAACATACTACAGTTAGGATCTTAAGTTAACCCAGTTAGAAAATATTTTCTAAACAGATTTTTTCGCGACAAATTTCAATAAATAATAAAATCAAAAATAAAGATTTTCGCCTGAAAAAATTTTCAGCTAAAGTATTGGAAAAAATTTTCTAATCAGAAAATTTTTCCGACAAGAGTAAAAGACCCCATTATTTTAAAACAGAAAAATAAAAATTCAGACTATTTATTTGTTTACTGAAGGAAGCATTACGCATACTCTTAACTGGTACCCGCTTACCCTATCCCGGGCGCGTGTCCTTTAGATTTCCATTCATTCCGAATCACAATTTATCGATACAATGGGTTAGTATTTGAAGTCATCTTCATCCTTAAAATTCCTCTGCTTTCTTTCTGCTGAAATTTAATTGCCGGATCACCGGAATTTCCTTTTCTTTGTTCTTCTATTTTGTAACTATGCGGCCTGACTATCCTTCCAAAATCTTCAACGACAGGGTAAACACTTATTGCTGCCTTATGCAAACCCTTGCCGCTGCTCCTTCCATTAACTTCTAAGAAGGCTTCCTTTTAAGTAAATTTTTGCCTACACGGATTATCGGTATAAGTGAGTTATGTACACATGAGTGATTACTCATTTCTTCCGCTTTTTTGAACAAAGGCTCTCTTGATTTTCTTAAGTCAATCAACTTCTAATTTTTTTTCAATGTATGATTCTCTAATAACAAAAGCT
>JBQCHE010000020.1:0-300582 GCA_051954975.1 Ginsengibacter sp.
ATAAATTGCAGGTAAATACGGAAAGGCAAAGAGCCAAAAGAATAAGCTTTCTCAATAAGGAAGCACGAAAGTATGGATACGTTTTGCAAAACGCAGTAGATTAATTATGAACCATTTAAGAAATACGTCATTATAAGGAGCAGAGTAAAAATAAAATTTTAAAAAGAAGTCAATTGCGACGAAGCAAACTCAACGGGAGAACATCATCGTAAATCAGGAGATTGCTTCGCCACATAAACATTTATGGTACAGAAAAAATTCATCAGGCTTCTCGCAATGACGGTAAAATGAGCTTCTTCTCTCAAGACAGAATTCAGCGCTTCACTTGCGGCACCACACCGCGGCGTCATTGCGAGGAGCGGAGTAAAAATAAAATTTATAAAAGGAAGTCAATTGCGACGAAGCAAACTCAAACCCACACAGCGGCCAAAAGCGGAGGTTACAACTCCTAATTCCTAATTCATGAATGTTTTAAAGGATAAGTCATTTTCTCTCGCTATTGAAATTGTCAAACTTTATAAATATCTCATTGAAGAAAAACGGGAATATGTGATGAGTAAGCAACTTCTCAGGTCGGGAACTTCTGTTGGAGCTATGGTGAGAGAATCACAAAATGCAGAAAGCAAAATGGACTTTGCGCATAAATTAGGTATTGCTCAAAAAGAATGTGACGAAACATTGTATTGGCTTGAACTTATCCAGGCTACTGGTTTTTTAAATGAGCCAAAATTCCAAGATTGTTATCAGCATACTTCGGAAGTTTTGAAGATTTTAAAAAGCGTTATTGTAACAACCAAACAAAACCTCAACAAGAATAAAGCGAACCAATAATTCATAATTCATAATTCATAATTCATAACTGATACCACCAATACCCGGCGGTTTCCTTCAAATACAAATTCCACCCACTCAACGTTGCTGGACTGGGGATGAAATCTGTGAATGAAATGGGGCCTTTGCCATCCATATAACTGCAGGGAAAAATATCCACCGGCACACCGGCTTTCCTGAAAACCAGCGCCGCCCGCGGCATGTGAAACGCGGAAGTGATCAGCAGGTAGGGCGGTGCCAGGTGCAAAGAATCGAGGAGGCGTTTTGAATTGACCGCATTGTCTTTAGTGTTATCAGACCGGTCTTCGGTATAAATAACAGAATCAGGCACACCAGCCGCAATAAATTGCTTTTTTGCCCAGTGTGCCTCGCGAAAAGAAGCGTCATCCCGTTTGCCATTTCCACCGGAAATAAGAATATGACGAATCTTACCGGTTTTATATAAAAGTAAAGTTTGAATGAACCGGTCTGATGAAATATTAAAATAGCCGTTTCCGTTTGCATCCGGACTGCCAAAGCCACCCGGCACAATGCCGCAACTGTATACAGGCAATGAACCGGCCGCAACGGGCGCCGGTTGCCAGGCTCTTGCATACGCATTCAACAGCGCGTGGTTGCCAAACACGATAAAAATGCAAAAAGCAGCAATAAAACAAAATCTTTTTGCAGTCCGCTTTCTGAAAATCCAACCGGCTACCAGCAAAATAAGTATCCAGTTCCAGGGAGATAAGAAGAACGACACCACAGCAGAGGCGAAGGGATACATCCGTTTAATTTTGGTAAAAATAAGGGAAAAGCCCACTTCGACAAGCTCAGTGTGACAACACTTCGACAAGCTCAGTCCTTTAAATGCGATAAACTCATTAAATGCGACAAATTCAGTTCTATAGTGAATGTCAGCCTGAGCCTGTCGAAGGCGTATTAGAAGGTTAAAACTTAAAACTTAAAAGTATTTTGGTGCACTCTCACACCAATCTGAAGGGGAATCCGGGCGGAATAGGAACTCGAATAATTCATGCGTTTACTATTAAGTTGCATTTACTTAAAAAGAAAAAAGAAATGAAAGAATTTATCGTCTCAAATTGTGAAAATTAGTGAAATTAGTGCCTGTAAAAATGCTTCCATCTACTGACAATATCATTTCAATTATTAAAAAGGAACAGCCTTACCTGGAAAGCCGCTATTTTATAAAGCATCTTGACTTGTATGGAAGTTTCGCAAAACAACAGCAGCATTCAGAAAGTGACGTTGATCTTTTGTACACTACGCTGCCCAATGGTACCATGACTTTGGCGAGGCTGAAATCTTTTGAGAATTACTTATCTCAATTATTGAATATCGAGAAAATAGAACTGGTAAACAAACAGTCTGTTAACCCGGTAATCGCAAAAAACATAGATAATTATGCCATCTCCATTTTCTGAAAAAAACGCACTTTATCTGTTGACAATCCTTGAAGCGATAGCAAAAATAAAGATATATGTCAACGGATACAACGATGCAGAAACGCTGTTTGAAGCAGAAGACCAAATGCCCTACAATGGTATTTGCCACCTTCTTCTGGCAATAGGAGAAGAAAGTAAAAAAATAGAAATAACTTTAAAAGAAACCCAGAGCTTTATATCCGATTACCGGGGAATAGATAAGGATATTGTTTTTCAAATCGTAAAACACGAGTTAGATACCTTGCAAAAAGCCTGTGAAAAACTATTACAGCAATTGAATTTACCGGAGAATGAACTGAATAGTTTATTGCAGAATCCTTTTTACAGGCATTTGGCATATTTAAATGCAATAAATTAGGTTTTAACGTGAATGTCAGCCTGAGCCTGTCGAAGGCAGCCTGAGCTTAGCCTGCCCTGAGCGGTCGAAGGGTCGAAGGGTCGAAGGCGGGTTAGGAGGTTGAAGGTTGAAGGTTAAGGTTGATGTCAGCCTGAGCTTGTCGAAGGCGTTTTATAAGGTTGGATGTTAAAACTTAAAACTTAAACTTAAAACTTAAATCTAATCAAATGAATTCCCGGCGTGACTTTATTAAAAACACAGGCCTTTCCCTGGGTTTAATTTCGCTGCCTTCACTGGTTGCTGCAGGAAAGAAAACCACTACAGGTAAGAAAATCGTTTGCGTCGGAGGTCACCCGGATGATCCCGAAAGCGGCTGCGGTGGCACCCTCGCCAAATTGAGAAATGCCGGTACCGCGGTAACCGTCATCTACTTAACTACCGGGGAAGCAGGCATTCCCGGGAAAAGCCATGATGAAGCGGCTGCCATCCGGAAGCAGGAAGCCATCCAGGCGTGCAAAGTGCTGGATGGCAAACCGGTTTTTGCGGGGCAGACCGATGGTGATACGGTTTTCAATAATGACTGGCTGACGAAAGTGCAAAAAATGATCATGGATGAAAAGCCGGATATTGTTTTTACGCAGTGGCCATTGGATGCGCATAAAGATCACCAGGTAGCAAGCCTGCTTACCATACAGACGTGGCTCAGAAACCCTCAACAGTTTTCATTGTATTTCTATGAAGTTTGCACCGGCGAACAAACGCTTATTTTTCACCCGACCGATTATGTCGATATCACGGATACGCAGGAACAAAAGAAAAAAGCGGTGTATTGCCATGTCAGCCAGGATCCTCCCGGGATTTATGCATGTGGCCATGCCGCAATGGAAGATTTCCGCGGACGCGAATTGGGCGTAAAAGCAGCAGAAGGTTTTGTACAAATGACAGGGAAACTGCAGGGAGGATTCAACGTTGAAGGTTGACGGTTGGCTGAGAGTTGAAAGTTGATGGTTGTAAGTTTTATGTCAGCCTGAGCCTGTCGAAGGCGGTGTTAGAAGCTCCGAACTATTTACCACTCATCCCGTAAAGCCGTAAATTAACTTTTATAGTAAATGCCAGCCTGAGCTATGCCTGCCCTGTGCTGACGAAGGGTCGAAGGCGGGTTATGGTAAGCTATAATTCATAACTCCTAACTCCTAACTCCTAATTCCTAATTCATAACTCATAATTCATAACTCCTAACTCCTAACTCCTAACTCCTAACTCCAAACTCCTAACTCATTTTGCTAAAAAATAAACGAAAGATAATAAAGTACGGTTTCATTGAAAGGGAACCTCTTTGTATATTTGTATTCTTCAATTATTTACAAATCAATTTATCTGTGTTATGAATAAAACAATCCACCATGGCCGCAACGTAAAGCGTTTCAGGGAAATGCTGGGGCTTAAACAAGACGCCCTTGCTTATATGCTCGGTGATGACTGGAACCAGCAAAAAATATCCTTACTGGAACAAAAGGAAATAATTGATGACCCTTTACTGGAACAGGTGGCGGTGCAGTTGAAGGTACCGGCCGAGGCGATCAAAAACTTTGATGAAGAGGCTGCTGTCTATAATATTCAGAATAACTATGAGGGTTCGAACACAGGAGCAACTGTGAGCAACCAAAATAACGATTGCACTTTCAACCCTCTTGAAAAATACATTGAAGCCGTAGAAGAAAATAAAAAACTGTATGAGCGTTTATTGCAGGCGGAAAAAGAAAAGAATACACTTTTGCAAAGTCTATTAAATAACCGGAAAGAGGGTTAATTGATAAAGGCGTTTTGAAACGCAATAAATTTATCTTCAGAAATCATTTTAATGCACTTATGTCTTGCTGTAGCCAATGTTTTTAAAACCACAAATATTCCAGCAAATGCTTTGCAGGAAGCGATTTGGTGGTCTTTATGTGCTTCGTGCCGCGAAAAACATAACATTAGGAAGAAAAATAACAATCCGGCTAAAAATTCTTTTACTGTAAACTTTTTCCCAAAGAACTAATAAATAGTAAAAGTTACTCATCAAAATAAGAATTTACCGTAAAACCTCGTTTAATTCGCATTGAGTGAACTTTCAATTCATAATTCATAACTCCTAATTCATCATTCATAATTCATAATTGACCACTGTTATCAAAGTAGAAAATCTCTCCAAACAATACCGCCTCGGAAACGTCGGCACCGGTAGCATTGCGCATGACGTAAACCGCGCCTGGCATCGCCTCCGTGGTAAGGAAGATCCTTATTTAAAGATTGGCGAGGAAAACGATCGCAGCAAAAAAGGCAGTAGTGACTATGTGTGGGCATTGCGTGATATTAATTTTGAAGTACAGCAGGGCGAAGTGTTGGGAATTATTGGCAGGAACGGCGCAGGGAAAAGTACGCTTCTAAAAATACTAAGCCGCACTACTTCACCCACCACCGGCAGCATTAAAATAAAAGGTCGCGTAGCGTCTTTATTGGAAGTCGGAACCGGTTTTCACCCGGAGCTTACCGGCCGTGAAAACATCTTTTTGAACGGCGCTATTCTCGGCATGACCAAAAAAGAAATCAAAAGCAAGTTTGATGAGATCGTGGATTTTGCCGGCGTGGAAAGATATATTGATACGCCGGTGAAAAGATATTCTTCCGGGATGTACGTGCGCCTTGCCTTTGGTGTGGCTGCCCACCTGGAACCGGAGATTTTAATTGTGGATGAAGTGCTGGCCGTAGGTGATGCAGAGTTTCAGAAAAAGGCTTTGGGAAAGATGAAAGATGTAAGTGGGAAGGAGGGAAGGACGGTGTTGTTTGTGAGTCATAACATGGGTGCCATCAGTACATTATGCGATAAGGTAATGGTATTGCAAAATGGTAAACTTTCTTTTAACGGAGCCACAAAGAATGGTTTAGAATATTATTTTGGAAGTCAAAAAAATCTTAAAAGTCTTCTTGATTTAAAAGAGGCATTGCAAAAAAAAGAAGATGAAAACTTCAAATTATTAGATTTCGTTATCACTCAAGATGGATCTGATAATTTGGAGTTCCTGTCTAGTAAAGATATTACTGTCGAGTTTAAATATGAAATTAAAAAATCGGTTCTTGGGTTGAGGCTTGGTTTTGACTTATTAGAAAAAAGTAGTGACATAACTATTTTTCGGACCTTTCATGATGATTCTCAAAATGAAATGAGTATAATTGAAAAAGGAATTTATGTATCTAAGGTTATAATTGCAAAAGACCTTTTAAAAGAAGGAATTTATATTTTGAATGTAGCTATTGGAATTCATAATGTACGCTGGATAATGTATGAAGATTGCCGGATAGAATTGTCAATCACCAATGTTGGAGGAGTGAACAAATTATTTTCTGATAATCGCCCTGGTATTCTGATGCCACGATTATTATGGGTGACTAAATAGTATAATTAATGAGTAAATTAAATAAAATCTTTTCTAAAAATTTCCGCGTTCATTTAGCTACTTCTCTGCAATTCAGAAGCAGCAACTATTTGAGAAAAGTAGCTCAAAAAGAAGAGAGCCTAAAAGAGAAAAAGTGGATAGATAATTTTGCAGGCCAGGACGATTTTGTTTTCCAACTAGACGAGCAGATTAAAGTCTATCTGTACAAAGATTCTATGCTTTCCAGGTACATATACGATGGGTTTGAAAAAGATGAAATAGAATTCCTGAAAAGCAATTTAAAACCAGGTGATATTTTCGTTGATATAGGTTCAAATGTAGGTCTATTTTCTCTGGTGGCTTCTAAAATAGTGGGAACAAAGGGTTTGGTATATTCTTTTGAGCCAACACCTCAAACATTTACGCGGTTGGAAAAAAACATAGCATTAAATGGACTTTTTAATATAAAAGCAAAAAATATAGGACTTTCGGATGAAAAAGGAAAGCTGGACCTTCAGATTTCAGAAAATGGATTTGAAGCCTGGAATACTTTTGCTCAAAAGGAAAATAAGAGATTCCAATACAAGACATCTGTAGAAGTTTCTACGTTAGACGATGAATTGACGGGAATTGACAAATCAAGGATATCTTTTATTAAAATAGATGTGGAGGGATGGGAAAAATTCGTTTTAAAAGGAGGTAAATCTTTTTTTCAGAATTATTCCCCAATTGTTATGGTTGAATTTACTGAAACCAATACTTTCGATGCCGGTTATTTTGTACAGGAAATTTATGATATAATGGTTGGGTTTGGTTATAATTGGTTCCGCAATAAAAATGGCCAATTGATCCCTGAAGAAAAAAAACTTCGTTACCCTTATGATAATCTAATCGCTAAAAAACTATCTGCTTGGGATGCCTAAACTATCTATAATCACAATAAATCTAAATAATGTAGAAGGTTTACAAAAAACCATTGAGAGTGTTTGTAGCCAGACTTTTACTGATTATGAATATATTATTATTGACGGAGGAAGTACAGATGCAAGCAGATATTTAATTAAGAGATACGAAAATAAGTTGGTTTACTGGGTAAGTGAAATTGATAGTGGTATTTATAATGCAATGAATAAAGGAATTTTAAAAGCAAAAGGAGAATATATATTGTTTTTAAATAGCGGAGACTATTTGGCTGACCAAAATGTCTTATGGGTGATGTTAAATAATAAAAAGAAAAATATTGATTTGATTTACGGCAATCTTTTAAGGACGTTTCCGGATGGGCATAGTGATTGTATTCGGATGCCTGCAAGTCTAAATTGCGATTTTATGTTTAATAAAGTTTTATGCCATCCTGTTACATTTATAAGAAGGAAGTTATTTTGTAAATACGGTCTGTACGATGAATCACTACAAATCGTTTCTGATTGGGCTTTTTTTCTAAAAGTAGTGGTGTTTTATAATGTTAAAACTCTATATAAAGATGTATCCGTTTCCGTGTTTTCGATGGATGGGATAAGTAGCAAAAGCGATAATCAAGAAATTATTGAAAGGGAAAGACAAGTTGTTAGTGATAATTTAAGAAGAGAAGCGGAATTAAAAACTTTGAATAAACTTAAGAAAATGCTTCGCGGTGCTGTACGAGTTTGTAAGCGAAAGTTGAAGGGAGCACGAGCGAAAGTTTTGATTTTAAATAAGTTTAGGTTAACAATTTTTCAACTTCTTTTTCCAAAGAAAATCCCAATAATTATTAATTCATTCAATCGATTGGAATGTCTAAAAAAATTGATTGAACGATTAACAGCTATGGGATATTCTAATATCATTATTTTAGACAATAATTCAACCTATCCACCTTTATTAGAATATTACGCAA
Source organism: Ginsengibacter sp. (assembly GCA_051954975.1). Classification (GTDB taxonomy): domain Bacteria; phylum Bacteroidota; class Bacteroidia; order Chitinophagales; family Chitinophagaceae; genus Ginsengibacter. The sequence goes on from JBQCHE010000020.1 coordinate 7,906, forward strand.
CTCTAACACATAAAATTATTTTTCTAAAAAAGAATTATGGCCATACAGCATTATGGGAAAGTAACATCATAAAAAACTTTAAACATGGGTATTTCGTGTATACTGATCCTGATATATTACCAGTTGAAACTTGTCCAGACAACTTCATTTCCTATTTTTTAAAACTTTTGCTTAAATATCCTGCATATAAAAAAGTCGGATTTGGTTTAGTAATAACTGATTTGCCTGAGAATTATCCTTTGAAACAAAAAGTAATTAGATGGGAGTCTCAATTTTGGGAGAAACAAATAGAGAAGGGGGTTTTCATAGCGCAAATAGACACGACTTTTGCTTTGTATTCGCCAAATTTTACTTCGAATATATATACAAAAGAATTTTACTCTTCTTTGCGAACAGGAGGCAAATATTTAGCTAGACATTTAACGTGGTATGCGTCGCCAGAAGTTAAAACAAATGAAGAGATATTTTATGAACAGTCTGCAAATTATTCTGCATCTTGGATAATAGATCCATTAAACAGATACTAAATTTTTGATTTAATTCATCTCTGATGAGACTGTCTGTCATTCTTCCCAATTATAACCACTCATCTTTTCTTCAAAAAAGAATTGAAAGTATTTTAAATCAGACCTTTCAAGATTTTGAGTTAATCATTTTAGATGATTGTAGTTCGGATAGAAGTAGAGAAATAATTGAAAAATATAGGAATCATTCAAAAGTAAGCCGAATTGTTTATAATGAAAGCAATAGCCGCTCACCAATCAAACAATGGAAGAAAGGATTGGCTATTGCAAAAGAGGAGTGGATATGGCTTGCCGAAAGTGATGACTTTGCAGACATACATTTTTTAGAAAAATTAATTCTATTTATTGAAAATGATGATTCAATTGTACTCGCTTATACACAATCATACGACATCAACGAAAAAGATGAAATTATTCAAAGCCGAATACATTGGACCAGTAATTTTGGAGAGAATATTTGGCAAAATGCTTTTTGTATAAAGGGCAACGAATTTTTAAAATATCTATATGAGAAAAATGTGATTCCTAATGCAAGTGCTGCTTTAGTAAAGAAAGATTATTTGCAAACTGTTCTGCAGAAAGAAATTGAAATTGAGAATTTAAAAATGTGCGGCGATTGGTTTACGTGGTTATTAATCGCTAATTTTCCATCTGTGTCAATTGCCTTTTTAAATGAGCATCTCAATTATTTTAGAGACAGTGAACAATCCACCAGAAAACACAACTCAAGAGTAAAATTAACAAATAGATTGTTAGAGGAAGCGAAAATATTTAATTCCGGGAAGTTTGAAATAGATGGCATCTCTCTGCAACAGAAAAATAAATCTTTAAGAATCCAGTGGCTTCATTTATTTTCTAATCAACCCTTTTCTTTTAATCTATTTAAGATCATTAAAATTATTGGCATAAGTAGATTTTCATTGTTTAAGAGCTATCAAAAACGAAAAAAATATTCATAGTAATAGTATTTTGAGAACACTGGCCATATTTTCTCCTGCACTAAATGCCCATTCAGAAACATTTATACAAGCCCACAAAAGCTTACCCTTCCATATTAAATATTATTATGATGGATTTTTGCCATCTAAATTGGAAGGTTCTAAAAGCATTTTTGAATTTAATATTTATGAAAAAATCAAAATAAAAACGAAAACAATTTTTAGTTTGTCAGAATATGCTTTATTAAAATCTTTAAGGAAAGAAAAAATCGATTGTGTTTTAGCAGAATATGGTCCTACTGCATGTCACTGTCTCCACATGATTAAATTTTTAGGCCTCCCTCTAATTGTACATTTCTTCGGATATGATGCCGTTTTAAAGGAAACTATTAACCAATATGGTGAAAAGTATAAAGATGTTTTTGACTATGCCCGATTTGTTGTTGTTGTTTCACAAAAAATGCGACAGGACTTGATGGACCTTGGCTGTCCTGCTGAAAAATTGGTTTTAACTTATTGCGGTCCAAATAACTCTTTCTTTGAAGTGAAACCAAATTTGACATCTTCACAATTTTTGTCAATAGGTAGATTCGTTGATAAGAAAGCGCCTTATCTTACTCTTGCTGCTTTCAAAAATGTTTTACAAAGGTTTCCTGAAGCCAAACTTATTATGTTGGGTGATGGCCCGCTTTTGAATACCTGTAAAAATTTAGTCAACTTTTGGAAAATTGAAAAGAACGTAGAGTTTGCAGGCATAAAAACGCCTGCAGAAATTGTTGATTTATTTGAGAACAGTTTTGCATTTATACAGCATTCAATACAAGCTGAAAATGGAGATTCTGAAGGCACCCCGGTTGCAATCCTGGATGCACAGGCTGCCGGGCTTCCCGTAGTAAGTACCTATCATGCCGGCATTTGTGATGTAATTGTTCATAATGAAACAGGATTGCTTGTTGAAGAAAAAGATGTGGACGGGATGGCGTTGAACATGATTCGGTTATTAGAGGAAGATGGTTTAGCTCAAAGATTGGGCGCAAAAGGAAGGCAAAGAACTGCTGAACTGTTTTCCATAGACAGGCATTTAAAAACTTTAGAAAGAATTATTGAAGAAGCCTGTGAATTAAAAACTACACGTTAGAATGATAAAGGGTAGGGGATTATTGGCAAATGCGTTAAAAACTATTGACAATAAAGATTGTTTTTTCTATGTTAATGGAATTTCAAATTCTATTATTGAACTGATTCCCGAAAATAATTTTGAAGAAAGTGAAATAAAAGAAATTGCAAAAAATATCGGTGATAAAATATTTGTGTATGTCAGCACGATCCAGGTTAATGCGGAAGAAAACCACAACCGCCCTTATGTTAAGCATAAATTTAAAATGGAATGTTTGACAAAAGAACTGTTTCCAAATTATATAATTGTGAGAACATGTAATCTTGTAGGAAATAATCCCTGGAATAAGCATACGTTATTTAATTATCTATATAACGCACTCATGAACGAAACTGAAATAAATGTATCTGAATCAATGCTAAGAAATGTTTTGGATGCTGATCATTTCGTTTCATTATTTCATTATTACTTAAATCATTTGCGCGACCATAATGAAGTTATAGAAATAATTAATCCTATTTTCTACAGTATGTCTGAAATTTTAGTTGCTTTCGAAACTGTTTTTTTTAAAAGCTTTCGGAAAAAGCCACCTAATAATAATATTGCTTACTTAAGAGCCCCAGTTACTTTGTCTATGCGTCTGGTAAGGTATTGCAATATCGATTTAGATAATTACATTACCGTGATTTTAAAAAAATATTATCCCGTTTTTGTTAAATAAATTATCGTATGAGCATTGTTGAGAAATTAAAGAGGATAGTAGGATTTGATAAGTCAACAATTAATATTTCAGAGGCGTTATCCGGTGAGATTGTACATTGCGTCTGTTGTAATAAAAGCTTTAGTACATTTCTGCCATATGGCGTTGTAAAAAGAGCCAACGCCTTATGTCCTAATTGCGGCTCATTGGAAAGACATAGGCTTCATTGGCATTATATGAAAAATAAAACAACCCTATTTTCCGCGAGCACCAAAAGATTGAAATTATTACACGTTGCTCCCGAAGCGATTTTCTATAATAAGTTTATAACCACCGAACAGATTGACTATGTTTCGTGTGATAAATTTGAAAAAGGATATGAAAACTCTTATCCTCCAAAAACAATAAATGTCGATATAACCGATATTCATTTCGAAGCCAATACGTTTGATGTAATTTACTGCTCTCATGTATTGGAGCATGTTGTTGAAGATAAAAAAGCTATGCGGGAATTCCGGCGGATATTAAAACCAGGAAGATGGGCGATGCTTCAGGTGCCACTGAATAGGAGCCGCGATAAAACTTATGAAGATTATTCTATTATCGATCCATTGGAAAGAGAAAAAGCATTTGGACAAAGAGATCATGTAAGGATATATGGTAACGATTATAAGGATAGATTAATGGCGGCCGGGTTTTCGGTAAAGGTTGACAGTTACCTTGATAATTTTACCGAGGAGCAAATTTTTCAAAATGGTTTTATGAAAGGTGAGGATATCTATATCTGCACGAAAAGCTAATATCCTTTATTGTTGTTGAAATTTTCCATCCTCATAGCCAATTATAACAACGGTAAATACTTTATCGATTGCTATGATTCGATCATAGCACAGACTTACAAAGACTGGGAAGCAATTATTGTAGATGATAAATCAATAGACAATTCAATTGAACTAATTTCTGCAATTGTAAAGAATGATGCCAGGTTTAAATTAGTGCAAAATGAAGAGAATAGGGGTTGTGGTTTTACCAAAAACAAGTGTGCTTCTTTAGCAACAGGAGCGATTTTAGGATTTTTAGATCCTGATGACACTTTGGTTCCGGATGCATTAGAAATAATGATCAACGCTCATGAAAATAATTGCGGTGTTTCACTTATTCATTCTAACTTTTATTTCTGCAATGAAAAGTTGGAGCGGACTTCTCTTTTTAATCGGGCAAAAAGTGTTCAGGTAAATAGTAAATTTATTAACCTGGATGCTCGTGTGAACCATTTTGTTTCTTTTAAAAAATCATTTTATAATCAGACATTGGGAATAGATACTTCGTTACAAAGAGCGGTAGACCAGGATTTATATTTAAAGATGTCAGAAACAGGCCCATTTTATTTTATAGACAAACCACTATACAACTACCGCATTCATGATAAAGGAATCTCCACATCAAAAGCCGACCATGCTTTTTACTGGTATTTAAAAGTGATTATGAAGGCCGAGGAAAGACGACAAATAAACCTGGAAGACGAGGTGGCGAAACTATTAAATAGAACTGATCCGAACAATCTCCAAATGAATTTAAACAATCCAAGGTACTTGATATTAGCAATGAGAAAAGCTTTTAAAAAAAGCCCGGGGAAGTTTTTTAAAAAGTTATTTTTAAATAGGTATTGATATACTCAAGGGAATGAACGACATTAAAGTAAGTGTAATTATTCCATGTTTTAACCAGGCATCATTTTTAAAGGAAGCGGTAAATTCAGTATTATTGCAAACCTATGGCAATTGGGAATGCATAATCGTAAATGATGGCTCTACTGATGATACTGACGAGATAGCAAAAAAACTTATACAAGATGATAGTCGGTTCATTTATAAAAAACAAAAAAATAAGGGGCTTCCAGGGGCGAGAAATGCCGGACTTGAACTTTGTACCGGTGAATATATTCAATTGCTGGATGCTGATGACGCATTACATCCGGAAAAGTTGAAGAAACATCTTGCATTAATAAAAAAAAATGCTTTAAGTGAAGAAGATGTGATTGTATCTTATTCTGAATATATATACGGTGATTATAAAGATATCTACACTACCTATCCGGCATCCTTCAATTGTCGATTTCTTTCTGATAATCCTGTAAAAGAAATTGTTTTAAACTGGGAAAACAAATTTTCTATAGCAGCGAATTGCTATTTTTTTTCGGCAAATATTTTCTTTGCAAAAGGAATTCGTTTTGACGAAGAAATAACTACCTGTGAAGATATCGATTGCTGGATAAGGATATTCCAATTAAAGCCGCATGTTCTTTTCCTGGAAGAAAAGCTGGCATACTACCGAAAGACTCCAGGTTCAATGTCCAAAAATATCGACAAGGTTTGGAAGGGGCACGTACAGGTAATGGAAAAACACATGGCATTGTCAGGAAAGAAATCTCAATTATATAAATGGGCGCGTTATAAGAAAAATGAAGTCTTGTTTCGTTACAGGAAAATTGGGAAAATGGACTGGTTTTATAAGTTGTATTTCGGCAAAGAATTGATTTCCTACTATCGCGCCAGGCTGTTGGCAAAGTTGCATTAAATAAATAAAACATCATCTAATCATGGATCGTTCGGAAGTTATTCAATACCTGATTAATAAAAAAAATTATAAGCGCTATCTTGAAATTGGCGTGTTCAACGGTGAAGTTTTCTTTAAGACCAGGGCCAGATATAAATTTGCTGTGGATCCTGTTTTTAGGTTTGTGAGAGAGACCAAATATAAAATGATGTTTAACAACCGATCTAATGTAAACGCAAGATATTTTACAAAAACCAGCGATCAATTTTTTAAGGAAGATGCCGCACGGTTGTTTTCAAAAAAGAAGATTGATATATGTTTTATTGACGGTATGCATGAGTTTGATTTTGTAAAAAATGATGTATTAAATACACTCGAATACTTGGATGAAAAGGGAGTCATTGTGTTACATGATTGCAATCCTTTAACGGCGGAGTCAGAGATTAATTATGCAGCATGGCAGAAACGGGGTTTGACGGGAGAATGGAATGGAGATGTTTGGAAAATTATAGTTTATTTGAGAAGTATTCGTAATGATATTAACGTATTTACCCTTGATACAGATCAGGGACTTGGAATTATTACATGGGGAACCCAGGAGAGGACACTAAATTTTACACAGGAACAAATCCGGCAATTTACATTCAAGGATATTGACACAAACCGGAAAGAATGGCTAAATCTCAAACGGGAAAATTATTTATTGGAACACTTTAAATAATTCAGATGCTTTCTACAGATAAAGAACTCATTTTAAAAACTTTTGAAAGTAACTGTAATTATACCTGTTAAAAATGGCGCTCAAACTTTGGAAAAATGTTTGTCTTCCATCAGGAACCAAACAGTTGAAGATGTAGAAATTATTGTTTTGGATTCTATGTCTGATGATGACAGCAAAGAAATTGCTTTAAAGTCTAGTGCAAAAATTATTGAAGTTCCGAAAGGCGCTTTTAATCACGGCCTCACGAGGAATACAGGAGTGCAATATGCAAGCGGCGATTTGTTATTCTACACCGTTCAGGATGCCTTTCTTTCTGAAAAGGATCTGCTGCAAAAAATGGTAAAGCATTTTGATGATGCACAGGTTATGGGTGTAGTTGGTCACCAGGCGGTGCCTCATGAGAAAGATAAAAATCCCATGCTTTGGTACAAAAGATATAGCGAACCAAAAGTTGAAATCCGGGAAATAAAAGATATAGAAAAGTTTAAAAATTCCGACCATGGAGTGCAGCAATCTTTAATAGCATGGGATGATGTGATAGCCATGTATCGCAAAACGGCTTTGCTTCAGCAGCCATTTGCGGAGACTCAATTTGCGGAAGATTGGATTTGGAGCAGGGATGCTTTAATGCGGGGCTGGAAATTAATTTATGATCCTTCTTTGATAGTTTATCATTACCATCATTCAGGCTACAGGTATGCATACAAAGTGGCCTATGCAGTAAATTATCATTTTTATAAATACTTCAATTTTAAGCCGCAGGTTCCGGATTTATTTACATCACTGGCAAAATCAATTTATTACCTGGGAAAGAACCCTGAATTAAAATTGAAGGAAAAACTGTATTGGATTGCTCATAATTTTTTGAACCGATTGGGAACTTTTAATTCCCATGTGAATTTCCGTGTCATCAATTTTATTGGAGGATTTAAATCAGTAGAGAAAAGATATCAAAAAGTTTGTAAAAAAATCCCCCAGGGAAAAATAAAACGTAATTAGTATCAGTTTATAGTTAAAATGAGCAAGGTCGCGCTAATCATTATTTACAATCATCAATACAATAGAAATATTGAGATTTTAGAAAAAATTTATGGGGAAAGGTTTAGCAATATTTATCATTTGGTGCCTTTTTATAACGGCGGTAAAAAAAATGTAATCGCAGTATATGACAGTTCTTATTATTTTCATGGTTATGTAGCGCAGGGTTATAAAAGCTATTTTAATGAAAATTATGATCATTATTTTTTTATTGGGGATGATCTTATGCTGAATCCCATAGTTAATGAAAATAATTACCGCGAGCATTTAAAGCTAAAAGCTAACACATGCTTTATCCCAAGACTGTCTTCTTTAAGCGAAAATCCGGCTTACTGGACCGTTAACCTTGATACCTTAATATGGGAATTAGAAAGTCCGGGAGTAGAATCCAGAAGCTTGTTTCCAGGTCACCAGGAAGCATTACAGTTACTCGGTAAGTTTGGTATTGAAAATAAGCCGATGAAATTTGAACAAATCTGGAAATCGCCGGCATCACTAAGTGAATGGCCCGGGAAAATTTTTGGCGAAAAATTCTATTGGCTGCGGCGGCTTAAATATAAGATTACTCATAAGGAATATTATAGTTTTTATCCCCTGGTGAGAAGCTATTCTGATATTTTTGTGGTGAGTGCAGATGCGATAAAAATGTTTTGCCACTATTGCGGACTATTCGCGGCAGCCAGGTTATTTGTTGAGCTTGGATTGCCGACAGCATTGGCATTTTCGGCAAAAGAAATTAATACAGAAAAAGATCTGGAGTTGAAAGGCAGGGCGCTTTGGACTAAAGAAGATTTAAAAACATTGGATAAATATGAATATAACCTTTTTACTTTATTCAACGATTTTCCAGCAGGCCAACTATATGTGCATCCGGTAAAACTGTCAAAATGGAAAACGGATTTATGAAAAAAGCAATTGTAATAACCTCAATTTTTAGACCTACGGAAGCAGTGATCGCATTTTCGAAAATGAATGATCACCAGTTAATAGTGGTAGGAGATAAAAAGACACCTGCTGACTGGAAATGTGAACAGGTAAATTATCTTTCAGTTAGCAGGCAGGAAAAGCTTCATTTTGAAATAGCCCGCATATTACCATTCAATCATTATTGCAGAAAAATGCTGGGCTATCTTGAAGCTATTCGAAACGGCGCTGAGCTTATTATTGATACAGATGATGACAATATACCAAAAGACGATTGGAGGTTTCCGGAACTTGAAAATAAGTTCGCCTGCATAGGCGAAAAAAAAGGATTTATAAATATTTATCAGTGGTTTAGCTCTCAGAAGATTTGGCCAAGAGGATTGCCGCTGCAATTGGTGAATACGCAATTTGATTTGGGATCTATGATGGATACCAGGAATTGTAAAGTGGGTGTATGGCAAGGCCTGGCCGATGAAGATCCGGACGTAGATGCTGTTTACCGGTTAACCTCTGATGAACCTTGCTATTTTAATGAATCCGCCCCGGTAGTTTTGGGAAAAGGAACCGTCTGCCCTTTTAATACACAAAATACGATGGTACGTCAGGAGTTATTTCCATTATTGTATTTACCCACTTACGTTACGTTTAGGTTTACTGATATTTTGCGTGGATTGGTGGCTCAACCAATCATGTGGTTGTATGGTTACCAATTAGGTTTTACAAAAGCCACCGTTATACAAAAAAGAAACCCTCACGATTATATGAAGGATTTCATCTCAGAAATACCGATGTATGAACAAGGTGAAAAGGTTATCTGCCTCGTATCAAACGCTATTAATGCATCAACAACTATTGAAGAGAATTTACGTAACGCCTATAAGTCTTTACTAAAAGCAAATATTGTTTGTGAAAAAGAAATGGAAACTTTAGAATCGTGGTTAAAAGATATTAAAACCATAAAGCCGGTTAATCATTCTTAAAAAAGAAATAAACAGCTTCATTATATGCCACAGGAAGAAAGATTGACTACAAAAGAATTTTGGACTCACGAAAATCCTCACTTTCAATTTCAACGCCACAATGGCCATGCAATTTATGATCTGATTAGAAAATATATTCCGGCGAATGAAAATGGGAGTTGCCTTGAAATTGGTAGTTTTCCCGGCCCGTTTCTTTCTTTTTTCGGTGATCTTGGTTATACATTAAATGGGGTGGATTTTCATCCAAAAAATGAAATTGATTTACCTGCGTGGTTATGCAGTGAAGGATATAAAGTTGATGAATTTAGAACAATAGATTTTTTTGAATATAGTACCAAACGGAAATTTGATGTAGTTGCTTCTTTTGGATTTATAGAACATTTTCAAAACTATAAAGAGGTTATTCTTCAGCATGCCGATTTGGTGGATGATAATGGATATTTAATAATAACAACCCCTAATTTTAGAGGAAGCCTTCAAAAGTGGCTTCATAAAACTTATGATAAAACAAACCTGTCTCTGCATAATCTCGACAGTATGCAGCCGCAATTATGGGCTTCCCTGCTGGCTGAAAATGGCTTTGAGGTAAAATATAAAGGCTTCTTTGGCGGATTTCAATTTTGGAGAAGTATTGAAGAAATGAGCGTCTTTAAGAAAAAGTCTTTATGGATAATTGAGAGAGTTTTGCAAAGATTGCGAAAAGTACTTTGGTTTCAATCTCCCTCGTTCTCCTGCTATTGTGGAGTGGTCGCTAAGAGAATCCCGGCAGGAAAGTAATCTTGGTACAAATAAATAGGTGATGCAAATTATTGGATTTAAAAGATGAATAAAAGGACAAAAAAAAAGGTTTTTATCTATTGTCTTGTTGTCTTAGCGCTTTTCATTTGCACAGAAATTTATCTCCGGGTTTATTGGGGATTTTGTGATAATGTATTAATGATGTATAGTCCTCACTATGAATATATTGAACAGCCCAACCAAAAACGGTTCCGCTTCAGGGATCATATTTATTATAATAAATATTCAATGCGTTCGCCTGAAGTGGATTCCAGCGCCTTAATTATTTTGGGTTTTGGGGATTCAATTATAAACGGCGGAGTGATGGTGGACCAGGACAGCCTTGCTACTACTTTGCTTTCAGAAGAGCTTACTGATAAGCTACGAACGAAAGTCCAGGTATTAAACGTTGGCGCCGGAAGCTGGGGGCCTGATAATGATTATGCCTATTTGAAAGAGAAAGGAGACTTTAACGCTAAAATGATTTTCCTGCTGGTAAGTTCACACGATGCTCACGATAATATGGACTTTACGCCGGTAATAGACAAAGTGAACCGCTATGAATCCAAACAGTATAAGCTGGCTACGGTAGAACTGTTAGACAAGTATATTATTCCAAGAATATTTGAAGGCATGGAGAAAGAAGAAATTTCCATTATCAAAAAAGGCAAAGAGTTTAATAGCGGGTTTTTAAATTTTTACAATTATAGTAAACAAAGAAATATTCCATTTTTTATTTACCTGCACCCGGACAAAAATGAGCTGGCAGACCAAAAGTATAGTTCGCAGGGACAAATGATCATTGACTTTTGCAAACAATATGATATTCCCTGCATTCAATCCCTGCATTCCATACAGCCTGGTGATTACCGCGGCGTGATACACATGAATCACAGCGGGCAGCGGCACATGGCTGAAGACCTGTTCCCGGAGATATTATCCATGCTTAATCGAAAAGACAGTTCACAATAATGAGTTCAGAACCAAATCCTTTGGTAAGTGTTTTGATGACGGCCTACAACCGCGAAAAGTATATCGCGGAAGCTATTGAAAGCGTGCTGGCTTCTACTTATACTAATTTTGAATTGATAATTGTAGATGATGGTTCTGTTGACAATACGGTAAAAATTGCAAAAGCATATGCCACAAAAGATGAACGGATAAAAGTGTATGTCAATGAAAAGAATCTGGGAGATTATCCAAACAGGAATAAGGCCGCAAGCTATGCAAAAGGCGAATTCCTGATGTATGTAGATTCTGATGATATGATTTATACGGATAGTATCGCCCATTGTATCAGTGAAGTTCAAAACGACAGCTCAATTGGTATGGGGATGATTTGTCGGGATAAGTCTTTACAGAATAAAGTTTTGTTACCAGAGCAATCCATTAATTACCATTTTTTTAAAAAGCCTTTTTTGTTCATCGGCCCGGGAGGTACGATTTTAAGAAAAAGTTTTTTTGAGCATATTAAAAATTACCCTACACAATATGGGCCTGCAAATGATATGTATTTTAATTTAAAAGCTGCCAGTAATGGAAAAATAAAATGTATTTCTAAGGAATTTTTAAACTACAGAATTCATGAAGGCCAGGAACAAAATAATTCAGACAGCTATTTATTTAATAATTACAAATACATGAGAGATGCATTAAATGATCTGCCGTTACCAATAGATGCACAACAAAAAAAGTGGTTAAGTAGAAAAAATAAAAGACGGTTTGTTGTAAATATTTCCCGGTTTTTCTTTCAAACGTTTAATATCAAAAAAAGCACTAAAGCCATAAAATTGGCAGATTTTCATTTTAAGGATTTTATCCAGGGAGTATTTCACTAAACAATAATTCGTAACTGCGAAAAACGAGCATTCTACTTGAAGATAATTCATTGCCTTGACCATTTTTTACCAGAGCAAATCGGAGGTACAGAGATTTATATCCTTTCATTGGCTAAATCATTGTTGAAATGGAACATTGAATCGGTTGTAGTAATTCCTAATTATGGAAAAAATGAGAACGAAGATTATTATGTTGAAAACATAAAGGTTATAAAATACGGTGAAATGAGCATAGCTAACCGGGCTATCACATTAGGCAAAGAAATCCCTAAAGGGATTTCGAATTTTGAAACCGTTTTATCATCTGAAAGGCCCGATATAGTGCATTTTCATAGTATCGGGAGCAGCATTGGGATTACTATTCATCATTTAATTAAATCGAAAGCGCTGGGGTTCCACACGCTTATAACCATGCACAGGGCAAGTTATACCAGCCAAACAGAAAATGGAATATCTGACGGGATTATTGACATTAAAAAATACACTGCCGCGAGCTATGCAGCAAGACAGCTTTCGCCATTAAAACAAAAACTGCTGCTTGGCATTGCCATGTTTGCTTACCGTATTAATTATGATGCCACCAACTGGCGATCTTCCTTAGGAACTGCCATTGGTTTCCCGTTTGTTATTAAACGCCTTCAAGAAAACTTATCACTCGTTGCGGAGAAATGTGACCGGATAGTTGTCTTGACGAAATGGTATGGAAAGGTCCTGGTAGCAAATGGCGTTAAAGAAAGCGAATTAATTCATATTGCACAGGGTTTGCCGCTTCAGAGGAGCATGCAGGCGCAATTAAAGATAGGAAAGGAATTAAAAATAGTTTTCATTGGAAGAATCATTGAGGAGAAAGGTTTACACTTATTATTAAAGGCAATTCGACACCTGCTGCCGTCAAAAATAGGTGTCGATATATATGGCCAATTAAATGATTCAACCTATTGCAAAACCTGGAAAGATAAGACATCAGGGATGGCTAATATTGCTTGGAAAGGTGTAATGGAACCGGCAACTGTTGTGTGCAGTCTCAGTAATTATGACTTGCTGTGCATCCCATCCATTGTTTCTGAAATGTCTCCCTTAGTTATCCAGGAAGCCTTTGCTGCACGCATCCCGGTCATGGCAAGCAATGTGTATGGTAATGCAGAACAGATTAATGATGGAATAAACGGATGGCTTTTTAAATTTAATGATGCAGAAGATCTTCGGCAGAAGCTGGAAATGCTTATAGAAAATCCAAACATGATTCAGGAGGCGAAAAAATACATTCCCGAAGTACGATTGTTTTCTGACGTTGCTAAAGATTACAAAAAGCTTTACGAAGAAGTTTTGCGTTTACAAAATTGAAGATTAGTTAAGAACTCCCTTTGCCAAAAATACTATTTCTTACCACCCACAATCTCGCAACCAATCCACGCCTCGTTAAAGAAATAAAGCTCGCGGTTCAGCAGAATTACGAGGTAGAAGTAATCTGTTATATTTTCAGAAACTGGAGTTATGAAATGAACAATGAAATGTTGCAGGGACTTGGAAACCAGGGTGCAAAATTTCATTGTATTGAAGCGGGAAGAAAACATTTTTTTCAATGGTTTGCGGCTACTTTAAAAGAGAAATCATTAAGGCTTCTTTCAAAAATACTTCCACTTAAAAATAAGGCGCTGGCAAATTCAGTTTCGCGAAGAAATGTGGGTTTACTGGCAGCAGTTACCAAAATCACTTTAGCAGATTGGGTGATTGGGCATAATCCAGGCGCATTGTGGGCCACGCTTTACGCAGGCAGAAAATTAAATTGTAAAATGGGTTTTGATGTGGAAGACTATCATCCCGGGGAAGGAAATAACGTGCATTTGCAAAGGCTTGCAAAGCAGCTCATGCAACAGGTGCTGCCGGAAATGGATTATGTTTCTTTCGCCGCGCCTCTGATAATGCAGGAAGTTAATAATGATTTGCAGGGTGCTCATAAAAATTGGTTTACTGTTTTAAACTATTTCCCATCAGAAGAATTTGCCTTGCCAGAAACGCCTCTTATTGGGCCGCTCAGGTTGGTATGGTTTTCACAAAACATCAGTTTCGGAAGGGGGCTTGAATTGATATTGCCTGCAGTAAAATCGTGTAAAGGCCAGGTGGAGCTGCACCTTTATGGAAATGTGGATGAAGATTTTAAAAAGCTCCATTTAGAGGGTATTGATAACATTTTCTTGCATGGCGCCGTTTCCCAGCAACAATTACACAGGCAATTGGTGAGGTATGATGTGGGTTTAGCTTTGGAGCCAGCAAAAGATAAAAATAATGATTTGGCAATTTCCAATAAACTACTATCTTATTTGCAGGCAGGGCTTTATGTGGTAGCCACTAATACTAAAGGCCAATATTGCTTTATGAACAATCTTCCAGGTATGGGGTTTTGTTTTGATTATGAAAGAAATAATTCAGGCGAAATACTGGAAGACGTTTTGAATAACATGGATTCTATAAGAAACAACCGCAAACAGAGGCTTGAAAAGTTTACAGTAAATAATTGGGAAAATGAATCAGTCTGCTTGCTAAAAATGTGGAGTAATTTATAATTGAAAAAGATCCTAATTATTTACCCGCATTTTCCACCTTCCAATCTTGCCGGAATACATCGTTCGCGCTTATTTGCACAGCACCTCACATCTTTCGGCTGGCAACCAACAGTATTAACTGTATATGAGGATTATTACGAAGAAAATTTAGACTGGAACCTCACGAAACTTTTGCCCCGGGATTTGAGAATCGAAAAAGTAAAAGCCTTTAAAAATACAAAGCCAAGATTGATTGGGGATACGGGTTTAAGGGCTTTTTTTCAATTGTATAAAAAAGCAAAGCAATTAATCAAAAAAGAAAAATTTGATTTCTTGTATATTCCAATTCCCTCTTTTTATTGCGCCCTCCTTGGGCGTTGGCTTTATCAAAGCACCGGCATAAAATATGGAATAGATTATATAGATCCATGGGTACATCATTTTCCAGGTAGTGATAAATTGTTTTCCCGGCCTTGGTTCAGTACCCAATTAGCGAAATTCCTGGAACCTATAGCAATAAAAAAAGCTTCTTTGATTACAGGAGTGGCAGAAGGCTATTACAAAGCTGCATTGGAGCGTAATCCGCATTTAAAGAAACAAGCGGTTTATGGTGCCATGCCTTATGGAGGTGAAGAACTGGACCATGCGGCTGTATCGGTTATGGGAATTGAACCCTATTTATTTCAACATAAGGAAGATAAAATACAATTTGTGTATGCAGGCGCCATGTTGCCGAAAGCTTACCAGCCATTGGAATCTGTTTTTGCTGCCATTGCCTCAAACCGTGAACAATTTTCGAAAGCGGAATTTCATTTCATAGGTACAGGCAGCAAGGCCAATAATGATGGAAGCTATAACATAAAACCGCTTGCGGAAAAATATGGTTTATGGCAAACCACGGTTTTTGAATATCCTAAAAGAATTCCTTATTTGGAGGTGTTGGTTCATCTCGATATTGCCGATGCTGTTTTTATCCTCGGCAGCACGGAACCGCATTATACGCCAAGCAAAACATACCAGGGTGTGCTCAGTAAAAAACCTTTAATGGCCATACTGCACAAAGAAAGCACCGCGGTAAAAGTGATTCGCGAGTCCCATGCAGGGATGGTTTTGGATTTTGATGGAGAAAAAGAAGCCGGGTTAATCGAATGCCAATTTGCTTATTTTTTTAAAGAGTTTGTTCATTTTTCTGAAGGCTTCAATCCTGCCCAGGTTGACCGGCAAATTTTCGAACAATATTCGGCAAAAAATGTGACGAGGCAATTGGCTTCTTTGCTCGCTAGGGCGCTCTTAAATAATTAAATAATTTATATGGCTTCTTCCTTTTCGACCCAGATTCCCGCTATTGTTCACTTATTGAAGACTTTGGCTCCAAAGTCCGTTCTTGATATAGGAAAAGGTTTCGGGAAATATGGTTTTTTAATTCATGAATACCTGGGAATAGATAATACAAAAAGGCTAAACTCATTATTAAGTATGTCCCAACAAAGCCGTGTAAAAATAGATGCCGTGGAAGTAGACGAGGATTTGATGTTGCCACATCTTTCACAATTTTATAATAAAGTATTTTTTGCTGATATTTTTTCTATTTATAAAAGTTTAAATCATTATGATTTAATATTAATGGTTGATGTAATTGAGCACCTGGAAAAGGAAAAGGCAATTGGTCTATTAAAGTATTTTGTATCAAAAGACAGCAAAATAATAGTTGCAACTCCGGTTGATTTTTTTAACCAGGATTTATATGAAAGTGAATTTGAGCATCATATTTCTCATTGGACATTCAATGACTTTAAAAAAATTGGATTTACAGATTGTCAATATTTCGATGGGGGCGCTGTGTACTTTTTATCGAAAGAAAAAATTGATATAAGAGGTTTTGGCAATTCGATAATAAAAAAATTACGACGAATAGCGAGATCTGTTAAAAACGAATTATAAATCAACAGTTGCTTAATTTTTATAATTGACATCACCAGTCTTAATATTACAAAACACAAATAAGAATGAGGCTTTTATTTCTGTTATACTGCCTGTTTATAACGGGGGGCAGTACTTAAAAAAATCGCTGCAAAGTGTTTTGAATCAAAACCTTTCAATGTTTGAATTGCTTATAATTGATGATTGCTCTACAGATGGTAGCTTAGATTATCTTCAAAGCATAAAGGATTCGAGAATATCTCTTTTCAGGAATGAGCAAAACCGGGGATTATTTTTCAATCTTAATTTTCTCATCAGCCAAAGCCACTCCCCATTAATAAAATTGTGGGCGCAGGACGATATTATGTATCCGCAATGCCTTAACAGCTTTGTAGCTTTTCATAAGCAATATCCTGGTATCGGTTTCAGTTATAGTAGCAGAGACATCATCAATGAGCAAGGTTTTATTAAAGAAAATAATTCAGTGGATAACACCCCAACTATTATTTCAACAGCATTGCATGCGAAAATTGCCTATTACACGGGTTCTATTGCAGGCAACATTGCCAATGTATGTATCAATAAAATGGCATTGGATAAAGTTGGGTCATTTAAAGAAGACATGAAAATATCCGCCGATTTCGACATGTGGGTGCGATTGGCGAAAGAGCATGAGACAGGGTTTATCAGGGAAAAATTGATTCAGCTCAGGGATCACGACAAGCAATTGAGCAGAAATGAGAAATATTATATTAATCATGTAAAGGAAGATCTGGAAGTGTATCGCTATTTGGATAGTTATCTGAGTGCTGAACAGAGAAAGTTGGGACATAAAGAATTGCGGAAAAGGAAACTGGTATTTTATTATACGCTGATGGTGAAATGTTTTTTAAAAGGAAAATATTCAGTAGCTTATCAATATTACCGGACGTTATCTAAGCACGACAATCTGTTAATTCTGACAATCATATTTTTTAAAGTCAAATTAGGTGGCCTGGTAACACAAGGCCAAAATAAAGAATGAACAGGTACAAGAAGAGATTGAAGATCATAGTCAGGGGAATTAATGAGCATCCTTTAGCAAGCAGGCATAAATTAAGGGCATATTTTAATTTATTATCATGGCAAATTGGATGCTTGTTAAATAATAAAGAGAAAAAGGTCAGATTTACGGATAAAACCTTGTTGATAGCAAAAAAGGGAATGGCGGGAGCCACGGGAAATATTTATTTGGGCTTACACGAATTTAATGACATGGCTTTTTTGTTACATTTTTTGAACAAGGAAGATCTTTTTATAGATGTTGGTGCAAATGTTGGAGCCTATACAGTATTGGCAGCAGGTCATGTGGGCGCAAACGTGATTGCCATTGAACCTATACCGGCAACTTTTCTATCGCTTCAAAAAAATATTCAGGCTAATAACCTGCTAGATAAAGTCATCGCTTTGAAGGCTGGTGCCGGGGTAAACGCAGGCTTTTTGAGATTTACATCAAATCTGGATACGGTAAACCACGTCGCTTCTCAATGCAGGGGTGATATAAATCCCAATACGATTGAAGTAAGAATGGTAACCATTGATAGTATTTTAGAAGATAAGAAGAAACCATCTTTAATTAAGATAGATGTTGAAGGGTTTGAGACTGAGGTATTAAATGGTATGCAAAATACTTTGGAGAATTATGAATTAAAAGCAGTGATTATAGAACTAAATGGTTCTGGAAACAGGTATGGATACGATGAAAAGAGGATACATCAAAAGTTCTTGAGTTTGGGCTTTAATGCTTATCAATACGATCCTTTTGAAAGACAACTAACGCTGGTAGCTGATTTTGGAAAGTATAATACGATTTATTTAAGAGATCCCGATTTTATAAACAAAAGAATTTCTGTCGCAGAAAAGGTAACGGTATTCTCGGAAAGTTTTTGATGATGCAAAAGCTTGCTATCATAACTACACATCCTATTCAATACAATGCGCCTTTGTTCAAGCTTCTGAATGAAAGAGGAAACATTCAGATTAAAGTTTTTTATACATGGGGCAAACAGGTGGCGGAACAAAAATACGATCCCGGCTTTGGCAAAGATATTGAATGGGATATTCCTCTGTTGGAAGGTTATGAATATGAATGGGTAGAAAATATTTCCAAAGAGCCGGGTTCCCATCATTTTAAAGGAATTGACAATCCCGGCCTCGGTAGCTCTATTGAAAGCTGGAAAGCAGACGCATTACTGGTATATGGATGGAGTTTTAAGAGCCACTTAAAAGCCATGCGCCATTTTTATGGAAAAATCCCTGTATTTTTTAGAGGCGATTCAGTGGTACTTTCAACAGCTAACAGCTTGAAAAATAAGTTCAAAAGTATTTTTTTAAGATGGGTCTATTCTCATGTAGATAAAGCGCTCTTTGTAGGAACCAGGAACAAAGAATATTATCTTAAATATGGTTTGCGGACAGAGCAATTGGTTTTTTGCCCTCATGCCGTAGATAGTGATCGTTTTATGGAAGAAACGATCAATTCTGGAAAAGTAGCAAAATGGAAAGCGGAATTAAATGTGCCTTTACGGTCAACCGGTTTTTTGTACGCGGGTAAATTAGATGATAACAAGAATGTGCGGTTGTTATTAGAGGCTTTTGTGAAAACTGCTACGGATAGTTATTTAATTATTGTGGGAAATGGGGCTTTGGAAAATGATTTTAAAAAATTGTACTCATCCTGTAATAACATCTTTTTTCTTCCGTTTCAAAACCAGCAAATGATGCCTGTTGTATACAGAATGGCGGACGTATTTGTACTTCCTTCAAAGACCGAGACATGGGGATTGGGTATTAATGAAGCGATGGCCTGCGGAAGGGCCGTACTGGTAAGTGATACCTGTGGGGCTGCAACAGACCTCGTGGAGGAAGGTGGGAATGGGTTTACGTTTAAGTCCGGGAATCGGGTTGATTTGATGGAAAAAATAGTCAGGTTCAGCAATGATAAAGAAGCATTAATGAAAATGCAGAATGAATCAACGGATAAGATAAAGAAGTGGAATTATGAAAAGAATTGTATTGCTATAGAATCATTGCTTAATAAAATTGCTTAAAGATTTATGGCATTAGTGCTGCAACAAAAAAGGATTTATTTTGATAGTGGTGCGCAGGGATTGTTATTATTGTTGGGATTTAGCTTGCTGTTTTTTAATAATGCCTTATATCTGTTTTCCGGAATGTTGCTTTTCGGCTATATGATATACCGTTTACAGATACCTTACAAGCCCTCCGTATTCACCATCGTTTTTCTTTACCATTTTATCCAGGTTTCTGCCTGGGTATGGATGGTGAACTATATGGGGGTAGATATTAATTTTAAGTCTCCACATTCAGGTCTTGCTGTTATGCTTGCCTATCTTGGTCTTATTGTTTTGCTTGGGCCTGTTATTTATTTTAACGACAAAATACCGGCGGTAAATTTTTCAACGCTTAAGAAACACGCCGACAAGTTATCAATCCAAAAAACCTTTATTGCCTACGTAATAGCTTTCTTCTCTTTAAATGCGCTAGGCGCTGCGGCCTTTTCTTTTAGTGGATTGTCTCAAATAATCATAAGTCTCGTAAATGTCAAATGGTTTTTCTTTTTGCTTTTCGGTTTCCAGGTAGTTATAAAAAGAAAGATGGTCAGGGAGTTTGTGATTTTTGTAGGAGTAGAATTTGCCTTAGGATTTTTTAGCTTTTTCTCCGATTTTAAAACGGTATTTTTTTTTCTTGCATGCTTGTTACTTACTTTTTTGGTAAAAGTAAGTTTGAAGCAATTAGTATTGGCGGTTGTAGCTGTAATTTTCGCAGCATTTATGGGTATCACGTGGACGGCCATTAAAGGAGAATACCGCACTTTTCTAAACCAGGGGAGTAAGACCCAGACAGTTCAGGTATCACAGGGGGCAGCATTTGACAAATTAGTGGAATTGACTGAACAGGAAAAAGATACGTCTGCTTCTATTTCCTTCTTTGATAGGCTTCAATATACGTGGCATATAGCCAAAGCCATGGATCATGTCCCATCGGTGGTGCCTTATCAAAATGGAAATAACTGGCTGGAATCCATTTCGTTTGCCTTAACTCCGCGGTATTTCAATCCCGATAAGCCAAAATACGAGGCCTCAATCAAAGCAACCAAGTATACGGGTATATCCTATTTGGGGGCCAGGAGCGGTGTCTCGTTCAGTCTTGGTTATTTTGCTGATGGTTACGTGGATTTTGGCTATTTTGGCATGTTCATTCCCTTATTTTTTTTAGGGCTTGTGTATGGAATCGTCTATTATTATTTTTTGAGGCATTCCTCCTCTAACTTTATTTTTAACTACGCGGTGGTCGGGGCGTTGTTTATGGAATTCAATGCGCTGGAAATGGACAGCACCTACCTTACGGGCAGGCTTTTTTCAGATTTGCTGACGTTTTTTATGTTGCGGTTGTTCTTTTTCCCATGGCTGGTCAAATACCTGGCATGGCATGAGCCTGAGGTACAATATTAGGCTGGGCGTTACCCACGTCATTGCGCGGAGCCCATATCCAGGTCATTGCGCGGAGCCCGATAAATGTTAAATGTTTTGATAAATCTTATGGCGACAAAGCAATCTCCTCATTTGATGAGCTTTCCGCACTTATCAACCATCTTAACCGGAAATCACCCATAAGCTATCCCTGGGTTAGAGCATAGATAAAGCATAGATAAAGCATAGATAGAGTATGAAATATAGTATAAATACGATGCTCATTCTGATAGAAGCTTCTTTACGCAAGATCAAGGATAAGAGTTTAGCTGCTGATGTTCAATTCTCCCAATAAATATAATTTTAATTGACAAAAATCTTTATCACCATACCGTGGTTTTTACCCGCGTTTAGGGCAGGAGGGCCGATTCAGTCGGTGGCCAACCTGGTAAAAGAATACCAGGAAAATGTAGAGTATCGCATCTTTTGCGGGGATGTGGATTTGAATGGCGCTGAAATAAAGAATATTGAAACCAACAAGTGGATCCCTTTCAATGAGAATACACAGGTTTGGTATGCAGGCCCTGAAAAAATAAGTGATACTTTGGTGAAACTGGTAGAGAAGGAAAAACCGGATTTCCTCTTTATTATTGGAGTGTTTTCCTGGCACTATAATATTGTTCCCATCTTGTTTTGTAAAGGAACTAGGAAAATTCTGTCCACCAGGGGAATGTTACACAGTGGAGCCCTTTCTCAAAAAAGATGGAAGAAGACAATATATCTTCAGCTATTCAAATTATTTGAATACCATTACAAAGTTGCTTTTCATGCCACAGATGAGGAAGAAGCGGATTTTATCCGCCGCTATTTTGGAAATGTGCCGGAGGTATTTGTCGCCGGAAACTTTCCAAATAAAATATCCTTCCTGCCTGTTTCACCAAAAGAGAAAGGCTACCTGAGGCTTGTCACCATAGCGCTTATCAGCCCCATAAAAAATATTCTGTTGGTATTGGAAAGCCTCCGCCAATGCCATGGTAAGATCGAGTATCATATTTACGGGCCGGTAAAAGATGAGGAGTATTGGGATAAATGTAAAGAAACAATTCAATCGCTTCCGGAAAACATAAAGGTGGTGTATGAAAAGGAAATTGAGCCAGCAAACATAAAACTGGCATTGGCAAAAGCGCATGTGTATATTCTCCCCAGCAAAAGTGAAAATTTTGGCCATGCCATTTTTGAAGCGTTATCTGCAGGAAGGCCGGTAATTACGAGTAATAATACCCCGTGGAAAAATTTAAAGGAATCGAATGCGGGTATAAACGTCGCCCTTGAACAGACCGGAATTTCAAAGGCTATTGATTTTTTTACAGAATTAAATCCCGAAGAGATGGAACGGTGGAGTAGAGCAGCGTTTGAATATGCAGAAGAAGCCATTGACCTGGAAAAACTGAAGAGTTCGTACCGGCAAATGTTTGAAAAGCAGTAACCTGAATTGGATAAATTTGATAAAGATGCAGAGCCACTAATGGAAATAAAACCCAAAACGAATCTTGCCGATTACGATAATTCGTGGTATCAGCCCGGAAATGGCTTTAAGAGAGGACTT
Organism: Ginsengibacter sp.; assembly: GCA_051954975.1. Lineage (GTDB taxonomy): Bacteria > Bacteroidota > Bacteroidia > Chitinophagales > Chitinophagaceae > Ginsengibacter. The sequence continues at coordinate 30,560 of JBQCHE010000020.1, forward strand.
TGGTATTGCATCAATGCTCTTTTTTTTAAAACGTCCTTTTTCCCTTTTTCTTCCCTAAAGGTTTGGCTGCTAAAAATTTTCGGGGCAAAAGCCGGGAAGAAGGTAGCCATCAAACCTTGTGTTAATATAAAATATCCCTGGTTCTTAAGCGTTGGAAATAATGTTTGGATTGGTGAAAACGTTTGGATTGATAACCTGGGGAAAGTGAGCATCGGCGACAATGTTTGTCTTTCGCAGGGAAGCCTGTTGCTTTCAGGGAATCATGACTATAATAAACCGGGATTTGATTTAATAATTAAAGAAATTATCCTGGAAGAAGGGGTTTGGATAGGAGCACGATCGATTGTTTGTGGCGGGGTAATTTGTAAAAGCCATTCGGTATTAACAGCCGGTTCGGTGGCCACGCAATCTTTAACATCTTATTCTATCTATAAAGGCAATCCGGCCGTAAAGGTGCGCGACCGGTAAATCAGATCCACTTTAATGCGATAAGCTCAGTTTTAGAATCGATGTCAGTCTGAGCCTGTCGAAGACGGTGTTAGGAGATCAGAACCTACTTTTTGCACTTCGACAAGCTCAGTGTGACAAACAAAGGAGATTTTACATTAAATGCATAAATTAAATTTTAAAAGATAAATGTCAGCCTGAGCCTGTCGAAGGCGGTGTTAGAAGGAGATAAAACTTACAAATGAAAACCTCAAATTCCCTTTTCAATGATAAAAAATTCTGGGCCTACCTGGTAAAGTTTACCGTGGTCTTTTGCCTTTGCTATTTCGGCACCTTGGCAGTTATCGGCATAGCTGCGCCCGGCGGGCTTCATAGCACTTTTGTGGAGAAACACCTGGATTATGTAAGCTGGATAAAAGATTCGCTGATATGGGCCACCGGACTGATTTTATCGATTTTTCATATTCCTACCTACACTATACCGGAACATATTATCCGGTTTGTGAATGGAAATGGCGTACATATTGCCATGGATTGTGTGGGCTACGGCGTCTACAGCTTCTGGATTGCCTTTGTGGCAGCTAACCGCGGCAAATGGGTAAAAAAGCTTATATGGATAATTGGGGGTTTATTCGGTTTATGGTTCATTAATGTGGTGCGCATTACCTTATACCTCACTTCGCTCAACAGGGATTGGTCGCTGCCCTTTGGAATTGACCACCATACATGGTTTAATATCTTTGCCTATTTACTTATTTTCGCGCTCATATTTTTTTATGACCGGTCTTTTTCAGGACACAGCACTCATAAGAAAAATAAAAATTCTTTTCCGGAAACAATAAATTAAAAAGAATGGGGTTTTAACTATCGTAAATCTTCGAAAATTTAATTCAAAAAATTTAGATTCTTTGAGAAAAAAAACTATTTTTATCCTGCTAAACCGGAAATTGAAATTAATTAAACTTACAATCCCGCCGACTAACTGATGAAAGTTTCCATTATTACTGTAACAAAAAATTCTGACAAGCATCTCGCAGACTGCATTAGCTCTGTGAGGAGACAGAATTATAAAAACATTGAGTACATCGTAATAGATGGTCTTTCGACAGATAAAACATTGGATATTATCCGGCAAAATGAAAGCTTTATTGACTATTGGATATCAGAAGCAGACAGGGGCATGTATGATGCAATTAATAAAGGGATAAGCCTGGCTACAGGCGACATCATAGGCATTCTGAACAGCGATGACATGCTGGCTTCCGCAGACGCCATCCGCAGCATTGTGGATTGTTTCGAAACTACGGGAACGGAATCTGTCTATGGCGACCTGGTATATGTAGAAGCCGAAAATACTCAAAAAGTAATACGCTACTGGAAGGGCAATTCTTATAAGAGATCCCGTTTCCGCTATGGCTGGATGCCCGCTCACCCCACATTTTATATAAAGCGTGAGCTGATTGATAAATACGGCTTGTACGAAAATCATTACTATACTGCGGCCGATTATGAGTTCATGGCGCGCTATCTTTTCCTGCATAAAGTATCAGCACAATATATTGACTCCATGCTCGTAAAAATGCGATGCGGCGGCATAAGTAATGTTACTTTAAAAAGCAGGCTGCGTGCAAACAGGAGGGACTTTTTAGCGATGAAGCGAAACAGGATTCCCTTTTCCTTTATCGTTTCAGTTTTGAAACCGTTGATTAAGATACCCCAGTTTAACAGCCGTTATGCGAAGCAATACATGCTCCAGGGGCAGCAGGAGGTGGAGTTTGTTATCTCCTCTATTCCGGTTCTTGCTACAGAAGATAATACAGTAGTTTTGTAGTATGCGTTTTTTCTCATCCAAAAAGAAGGCTGCCGCGTATACAGGATTTTCGTGGCTTTCCCGCGATATCCATTCTCACCTTTTGCCGGGGATAGACGATGGTTCTCCCGACGTTGAAACTTCACTCCAGCTTTTAAAATCCCTGCAGGATGCAGGCATCAGGGAATTTATTTGTACGCCTCACGTGATTGGCGACATGTTTCGCAACACGCCTGAGACCATCAACAATGCCCTTGAAAAATTGCAAAGGGCGGCCAGCCAAAGCGGGCTTGACGTGCAATTGAGCGCAGCGGCAGAGTATATGCTGGACGACCATTTTATGAGCCTGCTCCGCAGCGGTGAGCGTTTAATGACACTTACCGGCAACTATATCCTCACTGAACTTTCATATTCCTCGGCTCCCACAAAACTGGAAGAAATCAGTTTTGAGATCAGCGTGAATAACTACCAGCCGCTGATGGCCCATCCCGAACGGTACCCTTATTACCACAGAAATTACGAAGCCTATTCCCGCCTTAAAGAACTTGGATTTTTATTACAGGTGAATTTGCTTTCTCTTACCGGCTATTATGGAAAATCCGTGGCCAAAGCCGCCAGGTACATCCTCGATAATGGCCTCGCCGATTTTGTAGGCACCGACCTTCACCATTTTAAACACCTGAATGTACTTACCGACACCAAATCCATTGATTTGTTTGAAAAATACCTGGGGCATAAAGTGTTTAATGAATTTAATTAGCCTTTAGCTTTTAGTTTTTAGTTTTTAGTCTTTTAGTTTTTAGTCTTTGGTTTTTAGTAATATTCCCATCAAAAATTTATTCCCGAAATTTGCTCTTCATCAATTTTCTAATTTTCACATTTTCAAATTTTCACATTTTTCACTTTTGAGACATTTAAAATCACTAAATAAATATTTTTGGCGCTATAAGTGGATGTTGATTCTCGGGACCATTTTCATTGTGCTCTCCAATTATTTCAGGATACTGGCGCCGCAGGTCACGAAATATGTGTTGAATACGGTTGAAGTAAGCCTGAGCAAAGGTCCGCAGGTGACGCCTAAAAGCGTTACCCATTATGATCCGCTCGTAACAGTGTTTGTTTCTAAATTAAACCGTGGCGAGGTGAGCTATCAAACCAAAATTTTGTACTCAGGCATTATTCTCCTGGTGATTGCCTTAATCAGCGGCCTTTTTATGTTCCTGATGCGGCAAACCATCATCGTCATGAGCCGCCACATTGAGTATGCTCAAAAAAATGAAATATTTTCCCATTACCAGAAACTGGATGCGCATTTTTTTAAAACCCACAATACCGGCGACCTTATGAGTCGCATTTCGGAAGATGTGAGCCGGGTGAGGAGTTATGTGGGGCCGGCGGTAATGTATGTAATCAACCTGGCGGCTACGATAGGTTTTTCGGTTACCTACATGTTCAATGAAAATAAGGAGCTTACTTTATACGTATTAGCGCCGCTGCCAATACTTGCCATTACCATCTACTACGTGAATACGATAATTAACAGGAAGGCCGATAAAATCCAGTCTTTATTATCCGACCTTACTACCAATGCGCAGGAGTCTTATTCCGGCATAAGGGTCATCAAATCTTTTGTGCAGGAAAAAGCCATGCTGGGCTTTTTTGATAAAAACAGCGAGGATTACCGTACTCATTCGATTTCGCTTGCAAAAACGGAAGCCATTTATTTTCCCGCTATGGGGCTGATGATTGGATTAAGCACTTTAATTACCATTTTAATTGGAGGCATGTATGTGATAAACGGAAGCATCAGCATTGGCGTAATTGGTGAATTTATCATGTATGTATTGCTGCTTACCTTCCCGGTGAGTGCCATAGGATGGACCGCCAGCATGATTCAGCGCGCGGCCACCTCACAACGGCGCATCAATGAATTTTTACATACCAGGCCTTCCATAGAGAATCCTGAAGTACCACAAAAGCCGGTTTTGCAGGGGGATATAGAGTTCAGGCATGTTGATTTTGTGTACCCCCACACAGGCATTCATGCTATCAAAGATTTTTCATTGCATATTCAAAAGGGGCAAAAGATAGCCATCATCGGCAAAACAGGCTCCGGAAAATCGACCATTGCTCAATTAATGCTGCGGATGCACGATCCGCAAAAAGGAAATATCTTTTATGATGGCGTTCCCATTACAAAAATTGATTTGACAAGCCTGCGGTCGCAGATTAGCTATGTTCCCCAGGATGTATTTTTATTCAGCGATTCTGTAGAAAAAAATATTGGGTTCGGCCTATCTGATCCACCCACGGAAAAGGTAATAGAGGCCGCTGAAAACGCAGTAGTGGCGGCAGAAATCAATTCTTTCCCCGGAAAATACCACACGCTGATAGGAGAGCGGGGTGTAACCCTCTCCGGCGGACAGAAACAGCGTATTTCTATTGCCAGGGCTTTAATAAAGGAACATAAAATCATTGTTTTTGATGATTGCCTCAGTGCCGTAGATGCCAAAACGGAGAATGAAATCATCTCAAACCTGTATCAGTTCCTGCATGAAAAAACGGCGCTGATTATTACGCACCGGATTTTTTCATTGTTTAGCTTTGATAAGATAGTGGTGCTGCAGGACGGCGCTATTGCTGAACAGGGTACTCACCAGGATTTGCTTGAGAAAAATGGATTATATGCAGAAATGTACCGCCGCCAGCAGGAACAGGATAGGAAGATGGTGGAGAGCTAAGAGTTGAGAATTGAGAATTGGCTATTGCCTATTGAGAATTGCCTATTGCCTATTGAATTAGGCTTCCTAATTATTTTGTCAATTAAAAAACAATTTTATCTTTGTCGCAAGTAATTACGTTTTTAAATAATTCAAAAATTTCAACAAGTGGCGTACGACAATAATGACAAAAAACTGGAAAGTGTGTATAGTCAGCGAATCAGGGCAGGCAAGCGCAGAACCTATTTCTTTGATGTAAGAGAAACCAGGGGCAATGATTATTATTTAACCATCACGGAAAGCCGGAAAAAGTTTAATGAAGACGGTTATGATCGCCACAAAATTTTTCTTTACAAAGAGGACTTTAATAAATTTTTAAAGGGCATGACCGAGGCGATAGATTATGTAAAAACCGAGCTGATGCCGGATTTCGATTTTGATGCATTTAATCACGAAAACACGGACCAGGAAGGCAGCGGCTATACGCCGAATAAAGAGGGAAGTTCATCGCAGCCTCCGGTTACCTCTGCTGCTGAAGGCAGCGCCGCCTTTCCCGAGCCGGAAACGGATCCGTTTGCGTCCAATGCCTCTGCGGATGAGACAGCCACTACTAAAAAGGATGATTCATCAGAAAATACCAATGGCAATCCCACCAGCCACGAAGAAGTGGATAAATGGTAATTAAGTTTATACAATTAAAAAAAATCCTCACGCTTTTTACAACGTGAGGATTTTTTTTGCGCTATGGTGAAGGGGATTCACAGTGAACGAATAAATAAGCAGATTTTTTCTTTGTTCTAACCCATCTAAACAATAAACAATAAGCAATAAACAATAAACAATAAGCAATAAGCAATAAACAAAAAACAAAAAACAATTATAAAAACAATACAACAATATAACAATTCAACCACCTCTCACCTCTCACTCTCTCTCAACTCTCACCTCTCACCTCTCACTCTCTCTCAACTCTGACCTTCTTATACGCATTGATCAAACCATTGGTAGAAGAATCATGCGAGGTGATCTTTTTATTATTTTCTAGTTCAGGCAAAATCTTTTTAGCCAGCACTTTGCCTAATTCCACACCCCATTGATCAAAACTGTAAATGTTCCAGATTACCCCCTGCACAAAAATTTTATGTTCATACAAAGCAATCATTTCCCCAAGTGTGAAGGGCGTAATCTTAGTAATGAGAAAAGAATTGGTGGGTTTGTTTCCTTCAAATTCTTTGAAAGGGATTAATTTCTCAGGCACTTTTTCTTCCTGCAATTCCTGCTTGTTTTTTCCGTTCATCAGCGCTTCGGTTTGTGCAAAGAAATTAGACAGTAAAATCGCATGGTGTTCACCAAGGGGATTGTGACTGATGGCGGGGGCAATAAAATCCGCGGGTATCACCGGCGTTCCCTGGTGAAGCAATTGATAAAACGCATGCTGGCCATTGGTTCCCGGCTCGCCCCAAATCATGGGCCCTGTGGAGTAAGTAACCTTTTTGCCATTCCTGTCCATGTGTTTTCCATTGCTTTCCATATTTCCCTGCTGGAAGTAAGCGGGAAAACGATGCATATACTGGTCGTACGGCAGAATCGCTTCCGATTGGGCTCCAAAGAAATTAATATACCAAAGGCTTACCAGGCCCATGATAACAGGGATATTTTTTTCAAACTTTTTCTCCCTGAAATGTTTGTCGGTTTCATAAGCGCCTTTCAATAAATCTTCAAAATTATTATACCCGATGGTGAGCGCAATTGACAAGCCGATGGCGCTCCACAGGCTATAGCGTCCGCCTACCCAATCCCAAAACACAAACATATTTTCCTTATCGATTCCAAACGCTTCCACCCCGCTTTCGTTGGTGCTCAGGGCCACGAAATGTTTGGCTACCGCCTTTTTATCTTTTGCCGTTTTAAGGAACCAATTGCGCGCCGTATGGGCATTGGTCATGGTTTCCTGGGTGGTAAAAGTCTTGGAAGCAATCAGGAATAACGTCTCATCGGGAGTAACTTTTTTTAATACTTCTGCGATGTCAGTTCCATCTACATTGCTTACAAAATAGGTTTGTATGTCTTTTATCCAATAAGGCTTCAGCGCTTCAGTCACCATCACCGGCCCAAGGTCGCTGCCGCCAATGCCTATATTGACAATGTATTTGATTTTCTTGCCGCTGTATCCTTTCCATTCACCCTTATGCACTTTGCGGCAAAAGTTCTTCATGTGTTCCAATTCTTTCTTTACTTCGGGCATCACGTCCTTTCCATCCGATAGCACCGGCTTTCCTGAAAAGTTTCTCAAAGCGGTATGTAGCACGGATCTTCCTTCTGTTTCATTGATGATCTCACCTTTAAACATGGCAGCGATGGCCTTATCCAATTCGCATTCATTGGCCAGGTCGATCAGCAGCTTTTTAGTTTCTTCATTTACCAGGTTTTTAGAATAATCGAAAATAATATCAGGTATGGCAAGGCTGTAGTTTTTGAAACGGTTGGGATCCTGGCGGAAAAAATCCTTCATGGAGGCAAGCTTCATGGTTTTATAGTGGTCTTGCAATTTTTTCCAGGCGTTGGTTTTTGAGGGGTTTACTCTTGGGAACATACTATTGATGATTTAAGATGGATAGTTTAAAAAGGTAATTCACTTTGATGAGTGTATTGAATATTACGAAGTTACAATATGCGAACCATATAGAAGAAAACTAAGCAGGGTGAAGGTACGTCCCAACCAATGATGCATCATTGTAAGAAGGCTGCGATAATTTGCTCACTCTCTCACTCTCTCACCCTCTCACTCTCTCACCCATGGCAAGAAGCCTGAGTAATCTACTTCGCAAAATCGAAAGCCTATTGGCGACGAAGCAATCTCCCTGTTTCGAAGTTCCATCTTGCAACTATCTTGTTTAATGATTCCTTAACCATCGCTTAATCCTTCGGTAACATAACAATCTTCTCTTTGCACCATAAAAAAAGTGCATGAGATACATCATTACTGCTTTACTATTTACAGTATTTACCTTAACCGGATTTTCACAAAATGCAAAGATTGAAGGAAAGATTACTGATTCCAAAACCGGCCAGCCACTCGCAGGAGTTTCTGTTTCAATAGGGGCAAGCAATAAAGGAGTCATCACCAACCAGGACGGGCATTTTATCATTTCCATCAGCTCTGTAACCCCACAGTCTGTCAGGATTTCTTCCATCGGATATAAAACCAAACTCATTGAAAATATACAGACCTCTGCGGGCCAGGTCATCAGTCTTGATGTGGTTTTGGAAACCGCCGCTAAAATGGAAGAAGCTATTGTAATTAAAACCACGCGCCGCCGGGAGACTGCTGCGGCCCTGATCGCATATCAGAAAAATACCAACACCGTAGCACAGGTAGTCTCAGCAGAAACCATCAAAAGGTCGCCCGATAAAAACACCAGCGAGGTTTTAAAAAGAGTTCCGGGCATTTCTATCCAGGAAGGAAAATACATTATCGTAAGAGGATTGAATGACCGCTACAATCAAACCATGCTGAATGGAATTTTAATGGGCACTACAGAGCCCGACCGTAAAACTTTCTCTTTCGATATTTTCCCGGCGGGAATAATTGACAACCTGATAATCAACAAAGCATTTGTGCCGGAGTTTTCCGGCGAGTGGGCGGGCGGATTAGTACAGGTGAATACGAAAGATGTTCCTGCTAAAAATTATTTTACTATCTCAGTTGGAACCGGTTTTAACACGCAAACTATTGGTAAAGACTTCTACACTTATAAAGGCGGAAAACTTGATTGGCTGGGCATCGATGATGGCTTTCGCAAAATCCCCGATGCACTTCCGTTGAAATCAAAATTTGCTTCACTGGAAAGAGAAAATAAAGGTGAGTTAGGAAAATTATTCAGGAATGTTTGGAGCGCCGATAAAAGCACGCGCGGCTTTTTGCCGGAAATAAATAAGAATTTCCAACTGAGCGGCGGCATCAATAAACCTTTTGGAATCAACAGCAAATTGGGTGCAGTAATAGCTTTGAATTACACTGAATCTACTAAGCGAACAGACTATTTGGTAAACAGGTTATTTACGGTTCAGAATGACGTTGCCGATATTTCTTACGATTACCAGGATAAAAAATATAGCCGTGATATTTTATGGGGGGGGCTTGCAAATTTTACTTTGCAATTGGGAAGTAATAATAAGATCTCTTTTAAAAACCTGTTCAATGTAAATGCCACCAATTATGTAACGGAACGAACCGGTAAAGACTTTGATTTTATTCCGGGTGCGGGTGCCAATGTGAGAGCCACGGAACTTGCATTGAAATCTAATATGTTTTTTAATACATCGCTTTCAGGAGATCACAATCTTGCCGGCGTGAAAACCAAATTGCACTGGTACGGTAATTTTAATATTCTCGATCAATATATCCCCGACCAGAGAAGAATAGAATACCTGCAGGACACTGCTGCAAACGCACCTTATAAATTACTGATTGGCGCTTCGCAAAGTTCGCAGAAGTCAGGAAGCAGGTACTATGGATTTTTGAACGATTACGATTATACGGCGGGTGGCGACATAACCCAATCATTCAAATTATTCAACCGCGACCAGCAAATAAAAAGTGGTTATTTTTTCCAGGTAAAAGACCGGTTGTTTGACTCAAGACCTTTTGCGATATATCTTCCATCAGATAATCCTGCATTAATCTTACTCCCGCCCGATAAAGTTTTTAATCCTGAAAACTTTGGCAATGGCACGGATAATAAACTTGGCTTCAATGAAATTGCCGGCGACCAATATCGCTACATCGCCAACACAATTTTAAACGCAGGTTTCCTTCAAATGGAAAATCAGTTTACTGATAAACTGAAAGCCACCTACGGCTTACGCGTGGAAAATTACGACCAGGTGATGGGTAGCATGAAACAAAGCGACCATCGCCATTTGCATAAAAAAGTGCTTGATTATTTGCCGGGAGTAAATCTTACTTACCAATTAAACACGAAAACGAATGTAAGGTTATCAGGCTCACAAACCGTTATCCGCCCTGAGTTCAGGGAATTGAGCGACTTTGCTTTTTACGATTTTGATTTAGGAGCAACCGTAACCGGCAACCGCGCGCTTGAACGTACCAAAGTTACTAATGCTGATGTAAGATATGAAGTGTATCCCCGCGCCGGCGAGTTATTTACGGTGGGGGTTTTTTATAAATATTTTAAGAGTCCGATCGAGCTTTTCTACAATCCAGGTTCCGGCGGGGCGAGCACTTTTAATTATATCAATGCGGATAAGGCCTACAGCTTTGGCGCCGAATTTGAATTCAGAAAACGGCTTGATTTTTCTGAGACATTCAAAAATTTTGTGTTCCAAACCAACATCTCTTACATCTATAACCGCGTTACTAAAAATGAGGCAAATCTTGACAGGCCCATGCAGGGACAAAGCCCTTATGTAGTAAATGCTTCATTGCAATATGATATAGAAAAATATGGTTTGAATACCACCTTACTTTTTAACCAAATCGGAGACCGTATATTTTATGTGGGCGGAAATGATTTTCCGCCAGTGACCGAACAACACAGGCCCCTGTTTGATTTGCAGGTGGCTAAAAAAATCCTTGGAAAGACAGGGGAACTAAAAATGAATGTTACAGATATTTTGAATGCAAGCAATAGGTTCTACCTCGATATAAATAATAATAGGAAATACGACAAGGAAAGAGATGCCATGGCCATAAAGCGCAAATATGGAAGCACAGTCAGCTTTACTTTTTCTTACAACTTCAAATAAAAAATAACTTAAAACCAAAAAACAACAAATGAAAAAATTAATTTACCTGGCACTTTTTGCAGGAATAGTTTCTGCAGGTTGCCGCAAAATAGAAGTAGATGGAGGTTCGTCCAGCGACAATGGCAAAGAAAACGGTGCCACGGAAAACACCATTCTTGAAGGCCGTATCACAGAAAACAGAACTTTAAAAGCAGATTACGTTTACAAGCTTCGTGGGCTCGTATATGTTACCAACGGAGCAGTACTTACGATAGAGCCGGGCACTAAAATCGTTGGCGAAAAAGGAAAAAACGGGGGACTAATTATCACGCGCAGTTGCAAAATTATTGCTGACGGGACGCCTGAGAAGCCGATTGTATTTACTTCGGAAGAAGCCAATCCGCAAAGAGGAGACTGGGCGGGCGTTGTGTTATTAGGTAATGCACCAACCAATGCCTCTTTTAATGGCCAGCAGGGAATCGGCGAAATAGAAGGCGGTATCAACAACAGCGACGGGCTTGGACTTTACGGCCTGGGCGCAAGTTCGAATCCGGCTGATAATAGCGGCATTTTAAGATATGTGCGTATCGAATATGCAGGCTATGCTTTTCTTCCTGATAAAGAAATCAATGGGCTGACTTTTGGCGGCGTTGGTAGCGGAACTATCGTGGATTATGTTCAGGTGTCTTATGCCAACGACGATTCCTTTGAATGGTTTGGCGGCACGGTAAATTGTTCACACCTTATTTCTTACCGGGCGCTCGATGATGATTTTGATACAGACAATGGCTTTTCCGGGAAAGTTCAGTTTGGAATCGCACTCCGTGATTCCGCAGTGGCTGATATTTCAAAATCAGAAGCCTTTGAAAGTGATAACGATGCCAACGGAAGCCAGCTTCTTCCTCAAACGAAAGCGGTATTCAGCAACATGACTGTAGTTGGCCCAAGACAATCTGCAAATAATATAGGAAATAGTTTATTCCTTGCAGCAGCACAGATCCGTAGAAATTCTTCCCTTTCAATTTTTAATTCCATCTTTATCGGGTGGCCTATGGGATTATTAATTGACGCAAGCAAAGGGTATCCTACTGATCATAATTTTACAACCGGCTTATCTGTTCAAAATACAATCATCGGCGGATGCGCAACACCCGTAAGTTATGCGGCAAGCACCACAGCGCCAACAGGAGGCACCAGCGCTTCTATCCTGGACTGGTTCAATACAACCTCCTTCGGAAATACTATTTTGAATGCTACGGCTGACGTAAAATTAGGAGCGCCCTTCAATTATACTAATCCTGATTTTAGCCCGCAAAATGAATCACCTGCTTTAACCGGGGCCTCTTTCTCTCAATCCGTTTTATTGGGTGGCTTCACTCCGGTGCAATATCGCGGAGCAGCCGGTGCAAATGATAACTGGTATAAAGGCTGGACGAATTTTAATCAGATCAACTGAGGGCTTAACAATAAAATAATGGGAAATTGAAGTGATGTTTGGCTTTAAAAATTAGTTTTGTGGAAAGAGTTATTGATGGAACTGCAACCTAAAAAAGTATTAGTAGCGGAAGACGACAATGATATCCTGGAAATCGTCCGGTTTAACCTGGAATTGAATGGTTATGAAGTACATGTAGCCACAAGCGGCAATGAAGCGCTTGAGATGGCTAAAAAAGTAAAACCTGACCTGATCATCCTGGATATTATGATGCCCGGCAAGAGCGGGCTGGAGGTTTGCAGGCTCATAAGAATGGATCCTTCGTTCAATGATACCTACATTCTTTTTCTTACGGCTTTGTCCGATGAAACCACGCATGTAAAGGGATTAGAAACAGGTGCAGATGATTATATCACCAAACCGATCAGCCCCAAAATTCTTATCAGCCGGGTGAATGCTTTTATCAGGCGTAGCCAGAAAGACGACGAAAAAAAACTGGTGCTCGGCAATCTTATCATTGACCCGGTAAAATTTCTGACTTTCAGGGATGGCAAAGAAATTTCTTTGGCAAAAAAAGAATTTGAGCTGCTATACCTCCTGGCTTCAAAGCCGGGAAAGGTTTTTCAGAGGCACGAAATCTTAAACCGCGTATGGGGAAATGAAGTAATCGTAGGCGACCGCACCATCGATGTGCACATCCGGAAAATCAGGCAAAAGCTTGACATGGATTGCATTACCACCGTAAAAGGGATGGGATATAAGTTTAATCTCAATTAGCTTACAGTAGTTTATGTTTAAATTTGAAAACTATTCGCCAAAAAAAATATCCTTATTTACTGCTTTACTGCTATCAGTTCCCGTGGGCCTGGGTGTTTTATGGATAAGCAAAACTATTATCACCGGCATTGTTGCTTTCGCGCTGAATCTTATTCTCACCTATCTTTTGATCAGCTATGTATTTGATGCTTTTATTTACCGCAAGATCAAATTAATTTACAAATTCATTTTTAATACCAAAGCCAATAAAAGGGAAGAAATGTATCATAAATATATTCTCCCAAAAAAAAGCATACAGGAAGTGAGCGACGATGTGGAGAAATGGGCCTCACAGAAAAAAGAAGAAATTGCTGTCTTAAAAAACAATGAAATTTACCGTCGGGAATTTTTGCAAAATCTCTCGCATGAATTTAAAACGCCGGTTTTTTCGGTGTTGGGCTACGTGGAGACCCTGCTGGATGGTGCAATGAATCAGCCGGAGCTGGCAGAAAAGTTTCTCAAAAACACCCATAAGAATATCAACCGGATTGTTGAATTAATAAAAGATCTGGATGAAATAACCGAACTGGAAAGAGGTGAGAAGTCCTTAATCAGAGAGCCGTTTATTATCCAGGAGGCGATAAGAGAAGTATTTGATTCCTTATCGATTGAGGTTTCAAACAATAACATGCGCACGTTAATTAAAAAAGGATCAGAAGCGCCCGTTTTGGTGTATGCCGATAAAGGAAAAATTACACGCGTGCTGACCAACCTCATACAAAACTCGATAAAGTACCGGAAATATCAGGGGAGTATTATCGCGAGCGTTTACAGAACCGAACAAAAAAAAGTTTTAATAGAAATCAGTGATGACGGGATTGGAATTGCTGCAGAATCGCTTCCCCGCATTTTTGAACGCTTTTACCGTACTGACACCGCGAGGAGCCGGAATGCCGGCGGCTCCGGGCTTGGCCTCTCTATTTGTAAACATATTATTGAGGCCCACGGAGAAACCATCCATGCCCGCAGCAAGCCCGAAATCGGCACTACCATCGGATTTACTTTGCCTGAAGCACATAAGTTAAAATAGATTAAACGAACTGTCTGCCGGTAGATGGACAAATAAGGCTGTTTTTTATTTGATACAACGGCTCAGGACAATTTTTCATTTTAATAATTGATTATCATTGAGTATAAGTACTAAATTAAAATAAAGGATTAGTAATTTATCCTTACCGATCAGCCTCATATTTCGCATCGCAGCCAAGACTTTGTAATAATAAAAAACTAAATTTGTGTAAATTATTTGTATGGCTAATTCAACAGTTGAGCAGCAAATTGACGGTTACCTGGCCTTATTGAGTCCTGACCAAAAAGAGACCGTATTGAGTGTGGTAAAAACCATAGTAATGGCAAAGCAGGAATATATGAATCTCTGGGAAGATAAATCTTTTGAAGAAGAAATGGAAAGCAGAACTGCATCTTATGAAAGCGGGACTGCAAAATTGTACAAATTTGATGAGATGAAAAAAGTAGCTGTTTCAAAGTATAAGGATAGGAAAATTCATAAAAAATGAAATATACCTATTGGCTTCATGAGGAAATTCAAAAAGATCTCAATGAAGGATTTGCCTGGTATGAAGATAAGGCCGACGGTTTGGGATATGAATTTTTAACGGCTATTGAAAATAGAATTACCGAAATTGTCGAACATCCTGAAACATTCGGAAGCAAAGGCAATCCCCGTTACCGCGAAGCTCTGGTAAAAAGATTTCCCTACGTTATAGTTTATAGAATCTATAAAAAGAAAAAGGAAATTTTTATAAGTTCGATACATCATACCAAAAAATCTCTGAAAAAGAAGTACCGTCTCCCTTAAAAAAAATCAATTTACAAATTATCCGATCTTTTCTACTATAAATTGAATACCCTATGGCTTTTCACGACGACCAGCCGGAAAACGTGCGCAGCTAACTTAAATAGTAGCTACGCACAAATATTATAAATCGGTTATCACTGAAATTGTTTCTTTAACCATTTCTTCAATCACATCCAAATGCAACACCATCCTTATTTGGGTGGCTGAAATCGCCATCGCTAAAATGTTGTTTTCTTTAAGTTTTTCGGTTAAGGATTGGGCGGTATATCTTCCTTTTACTTCAAAGATGATAATATTGGTTTCTACAGGGTACATGTCGCCGGTAAAATCCTTTTCTTTCAATGCCGCTACTATTTGCTGCGCGTGGCGATGGTCAAGGGCCAGGCGTTCAATATGATTTTCCAGCGCATAAATGCCCGCTGCGGCAAGATATCCGGCCTGTCGCATTCCACCGCCAAATACTTTCCGGACGCGCCGTGCTTTTTCAATAAAATCTTTGGTGCCGAGTAAAACGCTTCCTACCGGTGCGCCCAGGCCTTTACTCAGGCATACCGAAATGCTGTTAAAAATGGCTCCGTATTCCTTTGGAGATTCATTTTTTGCAATTAAAGCGTTGAAAAGTCGCGCACCATCTAAATGCAGCAGAAGATTGTTTTCAAGGCACACTTGTTTGATTTCCTGTATGTCGGCCATCTCGTAACAACTGCCACCGCCGCGATTAGCGGTATTTTCAAGGCTAACCAGTCTTGAATTTGCTTTATGAATATCAATCGGGTTAATGGCTTCCCTTACCTGGCTGGCTTTTATTCTGCCCAAGTTACCGTTGATCGGCTTTACCTGGCAGCCTGAATTAAAAGCAATGCCGCCGCCCTCGTAAATGTACACATGGCTCAGTTTGTCACAGATTACTTCATCGCCGGGTTGGGTATGGCATTTTATAGCAATTTGGTTACTCATGGTACCGCTGGCACAAAAAAGTGCGGATTCCATTCCAAACATATCACTCATCTTTTCTTGTAATGCATTGACGGTGGGGTCTTCCTTAAAAACATCGTCTCCGACCGTGGCATTGAACATCGCGTTGAGCATACCTGCAGTAGGTTTGGTAAAAGTATCTGATCTAAAATCAATCATGAAAAGGCTTTTTAGGCAAAATTATTGCACAAATATATTAGAATTGGAATGAAAGAATAGGTTGAACGGCAGGAAGGTATGTATCGAATGGTTAGAAAAATGGATTGAAACAGGCTGTAAAAAAGGGGCAAATTACATTTCAATTAAAGAAAAAGATAAAATCCTATATTTCAAACATTTATTTGCATGGGCGCTATGAAGTTCGGAGATTGGGTTGTAACTTTGCCGATGTTTGTAAAAAACATGTAAAACTTAACATATCCTTTAAAACTTTCTCCCAATAAAAATTGTCTACTCACTATTAATTATATATAAAAATGAGGCAACTTAAAATTGCTACGCAGATTACCAACCGCGATTCGCAGGCGGTGGAAAAATATCTGCAGGAAATTTCAAAAATTGGGATGATTACTCCGGAAGAGGAAACTATCCTGGCACAAAAAATTAAAATGGGCGACCAGAGGGCTTTAGAGCGCCTCACTACCGCCAACCTACGTTTTGTAGTATCAGTGGCCAAGCAGTACCAGCACCAGGGGTTGTCATTAAGCGATCTTATTAACGAGGGCAACCTCGGATTAATTAAAGCGGCACAACGCTTTGATGAAACCAAAGGTTTCAAATTTATTTCATACGCTGTGTGGTGGATTCGCCAATCAATACTACAGGCGTTGGCAGAGCAGGGAAGATTAGTCCGCCTGCCTCAAAACAAAATTGGCACCTATAATAAAGCGAACAAAGCTTACATGGCTTTTGAGCAGGAGCATGAAAGAGAACCCTCTACTGAAGAACTTTCTGAAATACTCGAAATGAGTGAAACAGAGATTAACAATATTTTTCAGAGTAATACCCGGCATACTTCTTTGGATGCGCCGGTGCATGAAGCGGAAGATGTTGCGATGGGCGATTTACTAAAAGGCGCAGGTGAAACTGACGAAGATGTAATGCACGATTCATTAAAAAATGAAATCCGCCGTGTGTTAAAATCGCTCAGTCCGCGCGAAGCTGAAATTGTAAATGCCTATTTTGGCCTGGATGGTGAAAACGGCGTTACGATTGAGCAGATCGGGCAAAAATACGACCTCACCAAGGAACGTATCCGCCAGATAAAGGAAAGGGCTATCAAGCGTTTGCAAAAGGCGCGGTACAGTAGTGCGCTCAAGGCTTACTTAGGTTAACAACTGATAAGTATTATACTTAAGAGGCCGTCCCAAAAGGACGGTCTCTTTTTTTATCTTCTTAAAACAGCAGGAAGTTCTTCACCTTCTTGTTTTGAAGTGTCATTGTTTAAATGATATTTGACTGGCAATACGGTATCTGCTTTTGTTGGGGTTCCGCTCATAATATCATGGTCAAGAGGGCTGCCATTAGGCCGGCATGACGCAAATAACAAGGTAAGGGCAACAATGGCGCAAAATCTAAATACTTTCATCCAATTTTTTTTTAAGTTTAAAATATACCGTTCTTTCTTTGGAGCTTCAAACTTCCGATAAAAAAACTAAATCTTAAAATATTTTACTGAAAATGAAGGCTATAAAGGGTTTTACAGAATTAAACCCGGGTATATGTTGACGCGCATTCATGGGTAGCCGATCATCGTGGCTGACAATATTGATCTCCAATTTGCGGATTTGAGGGTTCCCGAAGAACGCTTTTTGATGGTAAAAGAGATTTATGAACTCAACAGTAAACCGGCTTTTAACACGTTTTTTTATCCTGGATGAGCGACACCAAATGTAACAGGGCAAAGGGCAAATTCATCGGCATAATTTTTGGGTTTGTTCAATAAAATTATTTCAATGATAAGAAAGGTGTTGGTGGTTGCATTAGTAGGTTCCGGTATACTGATAAATAGTTGCAGTAAAAAAACAGTTCCTTCAAAAACCGCGTCTGTTACGCCCGTTAAAACTGAGAAATCTGAGCCGGCTACCAAAAAAGCGACTCCGGCACCGGCGCCTGCGAAAACCGATACTGTTGCAGTAGCAGAACCGCCGGCTGAAAAGCCAGCCCCAAAACCTGCAACCAAAGCTGATTTTCCAAAAGTCATTAGCGTAAATGATAATGCTGCCAGCAAAAGCGTGGATGGAAGATTGTTTTATGACGTGTTAGGCCACAGGTATTGGAAAAATTACAGCGATGGCAAATACTACTTGTTTGATAAATCCATGTATAATAATCCGGATTTTAAACCGCCAAAATAGTCATGCATTTTTTTGTTTTTCACGATAACCGGCCCGTAGCAAATTTTATTGGCCGGTTTTCGGTTTGCGTAAGTTTTTATAAAGCTTCTAATTATTTGCAGCAGACTTTTACAAAACCTTGCTGATAAATTGATGTACCTTTGAGGAAATCGTAATCAACCGGTTGCGTTTTATTCACTCACGATCCGAAAGATCAAAAAAAAAATTCAAAAAAATTTATGGCAGATACCTGGAATAAGAAAGAAAGAGAAAAGAAAAAAAGACAAAATCAAAAAGAAAAAGCTGAAAGACGGCAGGAGCGTAAAGAAACCAAAAGCGCAGAATTTGAAGATATGATTGCTTATATCGATGAAAACGGAAATCTGTCTTCCACTCCGCCTGACCCCAAGAAAAAGTTTACAATTAAAGCAGAGGATATTGAAATCGGCGTGCCCAAAAAGGAAGAAATAAACCCGGAAGACCTGGTAAGAACAGGCGTAGTTACTTTTTTTAACAATGAAAAAGGATATGGATTTATAAAAGATAAAGAAAGCGATGACAGGGTTTTTGTCCACATTAATTCTTTGTCAGAGCCGATTCACGAAAATGCAATTGTTTCTTTTGAAACAGAAACGAGCCCTAAAGGCCTTAGTGCCATCAATGTAAAGCTGGTTAAATAAGTTCTTCTCTGAACATAAGGATTTTGGCGAAAGCCAAAATAAAAACGGGCACTATTTATGGTTTTACTATGAACCGATAATTTTAATACGTATACAATGGATGAACACGATAATCTGGAAATAGCCACTTTTGCCAATGGATGTTTTTGGTGTACAGAAGCGGTTTTCCAGCAGCTAAAAGGTGTTAGAAAAGTGGTGAGCGGATATTCCGGCGGTCACATTGAAAATCCAACTTATGAGCAGGTTTGCAGCAAAAACACCGGCCATGCAGAGGCACTGCGTATAGAATACGATCCTCAACAGATTTCATTTGATGAGCTATTGGAAGTTTTTTGGAAAACCCATGACCCTACCACGCCCAGCAGGCAGGGAAATGACGTGGGCCCGCAATATAGAAGCGTTATTTTTTACCACAATGATGAGCAAAAAGAAAAAGCTGAAAAATACAAAAAGGAATTAGATGCGAGCGGCATATTTGATGCGCCCATCGTTACCACAATAGAACCTTTCACTGTTTTTTATCCGGCGGAAGATTATCATACCAATTATTATAAAAGAAATCCTTCCCAATCCTACTGCTATTATGTAATTAAGCCTAAGATGGAAAAATTTAAAAAGATTTTTGGCGATAAAATCCAGGTGACAGCCTGATTAGCCGTTAATATTCCATCGTGCGGAAATGTGGTCAGAAATATTTACCACCGTATTCATAAAACGCTTCTCTCCTTTATCAGATTGATACAAGACGGAAGAAATACGGCATGGAAAAATTTCACGCGATTTTTTCACGCCTCTTATTTCTGCCTTGGCGATGCCTTTTTCATTCATTTCCTCCACATAAGTGATAAAAGAAGTATCCATTGATTTGAAAAAAACTTCTGCTTTGATCCCCTCGATCTCAGATGGTTCATAGCCAAAAAGCGACGAGAATTTTTCATTGAACTTAATGATGTTGCCGTCAAAATCTCCGACAAACATGGGATGAAATGCGCTTTCATATACCGCTTCATACAATTGTTCCGTTGAAATCAAATCAGGATGCTTAATGGATTGCGGCTTCTGCGGCTGAATGCTTTGTTCCGTGTCGTGTAGCTTTACGATTGGCTTAGACATAAGGTAATTAAGGTGGTTCATGATGTGTTTTTTATAGGGTAAATCTATAGGTGCAATTACCATGCTACAATTTGTGAGAGGGTATCAATTTTTACACATCTTATTAAATACCAACAATTAATTTTACAGTTTTACCTTTCGCAATTCGAGCAAATTAAGCCCGTTTGGGACAAAATTTTTGACGTAAGGTTGTACCAGCCAGATTACCATATCATACCATAAAGGCACTACGGGCGCGTCTTTTATCATTATCTGGTCGGCCTGTTGATACATCTTATAGCGGATGCTATCATTTTTTTCGGATAAGGCTGTTTCATATAATTTATCGAACGCAGGATTATGGTAACGTGTATAGTTGGGAGGAGCAGGATTTTTACTATAAAAAACACTCAAAAAATTTTCTGCATCGGGGTAATCAGCTATCCAGCTTCCACGGAAAAACAATGCCTCAGATTTTGCTGTTTGTTCCAGTAATAAGCTTTTTTGGACCACCTCCACATTGATGGTAATCCCAATTTGAAGCAGTTCGTTGGCAATGTAGCTGGCAATATCGGCATACAAAGGCACCGTAAGCAGCTTAAAAGCCGGAAGCCCGTTGCCATTGGGAAATCCGGCTTCCTTTAAAAGTTGCAAAGCTTTTTGCGGATCATAATTATAGCCCTTTACCGCGCCGGAATCAAAAGAAGGAAACGCCGCCGGAACAAATCCGCTTTCAGCAGGCGTGCCCATTGAATTACGTATGTAAAGAATCATTTTTTTCCTGTTGAATCCATAGTTGAAGGCCTTGCGGACGCGTACATCTTTCAAAGGCGAATTCTTTACCAGTGGGAGAGAGCTGTCACATAAAAATCCGAGGTATTCTACGGTAAGCGCAGGATGGGTGACCAAATTTATTTTTCCTTTCCAGTCACTCCTGAGCTGCCCGGATTTGGTAAGTACTTCATCTTTAAACGAAGGATCTATTTCATTGATAAAATCCAGTTTTTTTTGCTGAAATTCTAAAAACTCAGTGGCCTTATTTTGGAGAAAGGTGATTTTAATTCCGTCAAGATAGGGAAGTCGTACACCATTGCTGTCTTTCTCAAAATACCGCGGATTTTTTTTGAGTACCATTGCCTGGTCTTCCTCCCAGGCTACCATTTCAAAAGGGCCGGTGCCACATGGATGGCGGCGAAAATCTTTCCCGTATTTTTCCACTACTTCCCTGGGTATCACAGAGCAATATTGCATACTCATCACGCCCAATATCGGGTGAAAGGGCTTTAATAATCTAAGCTGAAAAGTAGTGTCGTCCAGCGCCTTGAACGGCTCTATCGTATCCACGCGCCCGTTGAAAATCCATGCGCCGCTGCTGGCAATGCTTTTATCTAAGATGCGGGAGAAGCTGTATACCACATCAGCCGCGGTCATCTTTCTTCCCTTGCCCCCGGGAAAAGCTTCGTTATCCTGGAAATACACGTCGTTTCTAAGATGAAAAGTGAACACGAGGTTATCAGCCGAAATATCCCAGCTCTTAGCCAGCGATGGCACAAGATTTAAATTATCGTCTATCTGAACCAGCGTATTATAAATCTGGTGCACGGCCCACATGATCGATTGATTTTTTGCAAAGGCAGGATCAAGCGTAGCGATGCCTGATTGTTCATTATACCTGAATATATTTTTATCATCAGAATGATGGGAACAGGTGGATATAACCATTACACCATAAAAAAAACACAACCCAAAAACTATCTTTTTACCGGCCTTCGACATTTGTTTTTTTAACTTCATCTTTGTCTATAAAAAAATAAATTTAATAAATGAAAAAGACAATCGTTGTTTTAAGTGCAATGCTTCTCTGCTTTCACACGATTCAGGCACAGGAGTTTACGCACGCAGATACTTTGAGAGGAAGCAACGGTCCCGGAAGAAGTTGGTGGAATGCCACCAAGTATGACCTGCATGTGGATTTCAATCTGAACGACAGCACTATACAAGGATATAATGTGATTAGCTACCAGTCGCTTAATAATGACCATGCCGGCTTTTTTCAGATAGACCTGCAGGAGCCGATGCAGATGGATTCGGCAATTTTAGAAACCGGCAATCCGCAATATCCTTTGAAAAAAGAAAAATTGTCTTTTACCAGGGATGGCAATGCATTTTTCGTGTACCTCCCTGCTGAGGCGCCGGTCATCAAAAGAAAGCATGATATCAACACAATGATGCCTACCTCCAAAAATGCAAGTGAATTAACGAGTCAGAAAAAGGATTCAGTTTCCAACCTGGTAATTTATTATCACGGAAAACCACGCATCGCCAAAAAAGCGCCATGGGATGGGGGCTTTGTTTATAGCCGGGATAAATCCGGAAATCCGTGGGTGGGAGTCGCCTGCCAGGGATTTGGTGCAAGCGTTTGGTATCCCTGCAAGGATTACCAGGCAGATGAACCCGACAGCGCAGAAATGCATTTTGCCGTACCTGCAAACCTTATGTGCATCAGTAATGGAAGATTAAGAAATATTGATTCTTCACACAACGAAAAAAACGTGTACACATGGGCGGTAGTTAACCCGATAAATAATTACGATATCACTTTTTACATTGGCAGGTTTGTTCATTTTGGGCAAATTTACGATGGAGAAAAAGGGCCGCTCACCATGGATTACTGGGTGCTTGACTCAAACCTTGCAAAGGCTAAAAAACAGTTCCGGGATGCAGCCAGGATGATGAAAGCATTTGAATATTGGTTTGGCCCTTATCCTTTTTACGAAGATGGGTATAAATTGGTAGACGCACCCTACCTTGGAATGGAGCACCAGAGCGGCATTGCCTATGGCAATCATTATGAGAACGGCTATCTCGGCCGCGACTTGTCACAAACAGGATGGGGATTAAAATGGGATTTCATCATCGTACATGAAAGTGCGCACGAGTGGTTTGGTAACAATATTACTTCTAAAGATCTGGCCGATATGTGGGTCCATGAAGCGTTTGCCAATTATGCCGAAGCACTTTTTACAGATTATTATTACGGCAAAAAAGCGGGTGATGAATATGTGATTGGTGTAAGAAAAAATATAGTGAATGATAAACCGGTAATAGCCCATTACGGCGTAAATGAAGAGGGTAGTGGCGACATGTATTACAAGGGCGGCAATATGCTTCATACCATTCGCCAGGTTATCAATAATGATGAAAAATTCAGAAAAATTCTACGAGGTTTAAACAAAACATTTTATCACCAGACCGTCACGGGGAAAGAGGTGGAGCAATACATAAATAAAGAATCAGGAATTGATTTCACCAAAGTGTTTCAGCAATATCTTACCACTACCGATGTGCCGGTGCTGGTAGTAAAATATGAATCTGGAAAACCGTTTTATAAATGGGCAAATTGTGTAGATGGATTTGATATGCCTCTGAAAATTAATAACCAAAATGGAAAGTCGTTTATTGTCCATCCAACCGATAAATTTCGCAGCGCTCCCAAAGGGGTTTCTGCTATTCAACCGGATGATAATTATTTTGTAAATTTAAAAGTGATAAAATAATGCCGGTTAGCGCGCTGCATGTTAGAAATAAAAACTCAATTATTTCACTGTTTACTGTACTTTGCCTTAATCTCAATAAATAGTAATGGCTTCTGAGGCCGATGAATCACAATCATGTCACACGTAAGAAAGCAGAGCATTGTTTCCACCGTTTTTGTATATGCTGGTTTTGTAATCGGCTTTGTGAATACTTATTTATTTACAAGGGAAGGCTCTTTTTTTACGCCTTCGGAATATGGATTGACAATTATTTTTATCGCGGTCGGTAACATGATGTATGCCTTCGCCAACCTGGGGATGGTTTCTGTGATTTACAAATTTTATCCTTACTATGATGATAATCTCCCCAAAAAAAATAATGATCTTCTTACGTGGGTTTTAGTCGTCAGTATGATTGGTTTTGTTTTTGTAATCCTTGCGGGCATTGTTTTTAAAGATTTGGTGATTCGGAAATTCGGAAGCAATTCGCCTGAGCTGGTCCAATATTACTTTTGGATTTTTCCCTTTGGATTTTCGCTTTTACTTTTTTCTATCCTTGAAGTATTTGCCTGGAATATGGGTAAATCTATTTTTACTACTTTCCTGCGCGAGTTTTTTTTCAGGGCAGTAATCCTCGCTTTGATTTTTGTGGCAAGCTTTCATATTATTGATGATTTTGATAGTTTCATAAAATTGTATGCTTTCAGCTACGGAGTGGTTGCCCTTGTGTTGCTGATATACCTCATTTATAAAAAGGAATTTTATATCACTTTTACGATTAGCCGGGTTACGAAAAGATTTTATAAAAAGATTGCTACCATGGCTTCATTGGTGTATGTAGGAAGCACCATATTTACCATAGCGATGTTTATTGATAACATTATTATTGCTTCGCTTTTGGGAACAGATTCCGTGGCGATTTTTGGATTTGCCTTTGTGATTTCGGGGTTGGTGCAGGCGCCACAACGAGGTGCAGTAGCGGCTTCTATTCCCGTGTTGTCGAGGGCGTGGAAAAGTAAAGACTATGAAAAAATTAATCTTATCTACCAGCGCTCGGGCATTAATTTATTGATTGTGTCGCTGGGCATATTTCTGGTTATCTGGCTTAATTATGTAGATGCAGTGCAGACTTTCAGGCTTAAGCCCGCTTATATTGAATCGGTATGGATTTTTTTCTTCCTTGGAATTGCGAGAGTGATTGATTTGGGAACCGGCGTTAATTCACAAATTATTGGCACGTCGGTTTTCTGGCGCTTCGAATTTATCAGTGGAATGATTTTGTTATCGCTTGCTGTACCGCTTAATTATTACCTGGTGAAACACTATGGCGTTATTGGCGCCGGCTATTCGGCAGTCATCTCTTATTCGGTTTACAATACCATCCGCATTCTTTTTTTAAAAAGGAAATTCAACATGCACCCCTTTAGCAAAAAAACAATTTATGTCGTGTTATGGGCCTTCTTCATTTATGGCGTTTGTTATTTTTCCTTTATCAATATGCACGGCATTATTGCTATGATTCTTAGAAGCGTGGTGTTTATTGCGCTGTACGTAGCGGCCATTGTGTATTTCGACCTTACGCCGGATATTTTATCCGTGTGGGTTAACATGAAAAGTAGGGTGCTGAAACAAAAAGATAAATAGTGACGAACGTTTCCTGCACATTGTGCTTTACATTTTTGAAGGCGCTTTAATTCCCAATAATTGCAGGCCGCTTTTTATATTATTAGCGGTCATAACGCTTAGGGCTACACGAAAATTTTTCTTTTCTTCGGTTTCTGCATTGGCGACAGAATGCTCGGTGTAGAATGAGTTATAGGTCTTGGCGAGATTAAAAACATAATTTGCAATCACAGACGGATTCATTTCATTTCCTGCTTCGGAAATAATATTTCCATATTTTTCCAGCATTAAAATTAATTGTCTTTCCAAAGGAAGAAGATTTTCTGAGAATTGATTGCCGGTAATTGCTACATCTGCCTGGCCGGTTTTTCTTAAAATAGACTGAATACGGGCGTAGGTATATTGAACAAAAGGGCCGGTAAATCCATGAAAGTCGATGCTTTCATCAGGATTAAAAATCATTCTCTTTTTAGGGTCTACCCTCAACAGAAAAAACTTCATGGCGCCAAGCCCAAGGGTTTCATACAATTGTTTTAATTCCTGCGTTGAAAAATCATTCACCTTGCCCAGTTCCCTGGTATGTTCTTCTGCAGTGGCCACCATCTCATCGATAATATCATCGGCATCTACCACGGTGCCCTCGCGGCTCTTCATTTTGCCGGTGGTGAGTTCAACCATGCCATAACTGAGATGATAAATTTTATCTGCGAATGGCATTCCAAGCTTTCTCACAATTTCTTTCAGCACTTTCATGTGATACAGTTGCTCATCGCCGATTACATAAATACTTTTATCGAGATGGTATTCCTCAAATTTTTGTTTGGCCAGCCCTATATCCTGCGTGATGTAAACGGAAGTGCCATCGCTTCTTAACACCAGTTTTTCATCAAGATTTTGGTCAGACAAATCTATCCACACACTGCCATCTTCTTTTTGAAAAAGAACTTTTTTCATGAGCCCTTCCTTCACGAAATCCTTGCCCGACAAATACGTGTTGCTTTCGTAAAATGTTTGGTCGAAATCACTTCCGATTCTTTTATAGGTTTCATCAAAGCCTTCATACACCCAACTGTTCATCGTGGACCACAACTTTCTTACTTCAGGATTTCCCTTTTCCCAATCGACCAGCATTTGCTGTGTTTTTTTCATAATTGGCGCTTCTTTTTCGGCTTGCTCCTCTGTCATGCCTGAATCGACAAGCGCTTTCACTTCTTTTTTGTAAGCTTCATTAAACATCACATAATAATCGCCTACAAAATGGTCGCCCTTCGTATGAGTGGAGACCGGCGTGGACCCATTGGCGAAATCCCGCCAGGCAATCATGCTTTTGCTGATGTGGATGCCGCGATCGTTTACGATGGAAGTTTTTACCACTTCATTTCCGTTGGCTTTCAAAATTTCGGCCACACTCCATCCTAAAAAATTATTTCTTAAATGGCCAAGATGCAGTGGCTTGTTGGTATTGGGGGATGAATATTCCACCATCACCCGCTGATGATTGGATGGCTTTTTTCCGAAGTGGTCATCACTATAATTTTCGGCTAAAAATGTAGCGAGCTGTTTATCTGCAATGGTGAGATTTAAAAATCCTTTGATAACATTATATGCAGAGAAAAAATCAGGGTAATCTTTTAGAATTTGTTCACCGAGCTGGTTGCCTAACGCTTCAGGCGCTTTCTTTAATTTTTTTACCAGGGCAAAAATCACAATGGTATAATCTCCGTCAAATTCCGGCTTGGTTTCATTGATCTGGAAATCATCGGAAGAAAAGATTTGATCCGAAATCTTTGACAAGCTTTTGATGGCGGCGGATTGTATGAAAGAAGAAAAGGACATGAAAAATATTGACAATTTTTGAATGAAGAATTGCTGACAGATAGTAAGCGAACAAATATTCGTTTTTTTATTTTAGAACTGGCAGCGTATTATTTGTAATGTTCTATGGCTTTTTTTACGCTGTCGTATTTTAGCAGAAGCGCGCGCGCAGTGGCTTCATCTTTTATCCCTGTTTTTTCCATCAGCATGCGGGCGCCTCTTCCCACAATCTTCTGGTTGGTAAGTTTCATGTTCACCATTTTATTGTCTTCTACGCGGCCCATGCGTATCATGGCTGCGGTAGAAATCATATTCAAAACCATTTTTTGCGCAGTGCCGCTCTTCATCCTTGTGCTGCCTGTAACAAACTCAGGGCCTACAACGATCTCAACCGGAAAATCGGCCACCTCACTTATCGGCGAACCGGGATTGCAGGCAATGCTGCCGGTAACGATATTATTTTCTTTGCATTTTTTTAATGCGGCAATTACATAAGGGGTAGTGCCACTGGAGGCGATGCCCACCACTACATCTGCATCATTGATTTTATATTTTTTTAAATCCTTCCAGCCTTGTTCAGTATTATCTTCTGCATTCTCCACCGGGTCGACGATGGCTTTATCGCCACCGGCAATTATTCCGACAACAAGGCCTTTGGGCACTCCATAGGTAGGCACACATTCGCTGGCGTCCAGGATGCCGAGGCGGCCGCTGGTACCGGCACCGATATAAAATAAGCGTCCGCCATCAATCATTTTTTCGGCAACAGCCGAGATGAGCTTTTCTATTTGCGGCAATGCCTTTTGAACAGCGGGCGCCACTTGTGTGTCTTCTTCATTTATGTTTTTAATAATTTCTGCAACAGTCATTTTTTCAAGATGACGATGGTGGGACGGTTCTTCTGTAACTTTTCTAAAAGCCATTCTTTTTTTCATGCAAAACTAATTTAATAATTAAATTGATCGGTATCGTATTATCGTGTTAAAAACATTTTTGTTCTTTGGCGCAATTCATTACTTGCATTAAATTACAGCGCTATATTTTTATTAATGTAACACTTTCAAAATGAAACAACTGGTTGCCGCGCTTTTATTTTTTTTCTTTTTCATATTAAATGCGGTTGCTCAAAATTTTCAAAAAAATCTGGAAACCTACGCCAATAAATTTACTACTGAAAGAATTTATTTGCATTATGATAAACCGGCCTATGCGCCCGGAGAAACGGTTTGGTTTAAGCTGTATATGATGCAAACTATTTTTCCGGCAGAAGACAGTAAAACAGTGTATGTTGACTGGACAGACCAGGATGGCAAATTGCTGTTGCATACCATAAGCCCGGTGCAGGATGGAACTGCCTTTGGCCAATTCCAGATTCCTGAAAATTATCGAGGTAAATATCTTCATGTAAAGTCGTACACGAAATGGATGCTCAATTTTGATTCCTCGTTTTTGTACAATAAGGACTTGAGGATTCTTTCAGATTCGGTTTCAACCGAAAATAAAATTGTAATTAAACCAGAGCTTGAATTTTTTCCCGAAGGTGGCGATATCATCAATGCCATCAACAATAAAATTGCTTTTAAGGCAAACGACCAATTTGGCAAGCCTGTGAATATAAAAGGCTCAGTGAAAAATAGTAAGGGAGAAACTGTTGCCAAACTGGAGGTAATACACGGCGGCATGGGTTATTTTTATTTGATGCCACAGCAGAATGATAAATATACCGCTTACTGGCAGGATGAAAAAGGCGCGCAACACACTACGCCTGTTCCTGCAGTAAAACAGTCAGGTGTTTCTTTGCAGATAGCGCTTGCAGGCGCCAAGAGAAATTTTATGGTGGCAGTGGCTCCCGGGGATGCCGCTAAAATAACTTCTGTTCATATTGTCGGCACTGAGTATCATCAGCCCGTTTTTAACATCACGAGGCAATTTACCAATGGCGTTACGCAAGGCGTTATTCCAACAGCAGCCTTGCCTACCGGTATTTTAACCATCACTGTGTTTGATGAAAATTGGGTTCCGCTGGCGGAGCGCATCACTTATGTGAATAATGATGAAGCGGAATTTCAGCCAACCATGACCGTAAAACATTGGGGCTTAAATAAGCGCGCCAGGAATGAAATAGAAATAGAAGTTCCAGACAGTCTTTCAGCCAATTTATCTGTAGCAGTAACGGATGCAGCAATCGGCACCGATTCATCGGATAATATTATTTCGCATCTTCTGCTTTCGGGCCAGTTGAAAGGAAAAGTGTATAACCCGTCTTATTATTTTTCCAATAAAAGTGATTCACTGGCTCAGCAACTCGATTTGGTGATGCTTACCCATGGCTGGCGCAGGTTCAACTGGCAAAAGCTGGTGGCAGGGGAATTTCCTCAAATCAAGTACCAGCGCGATACTTCTTATTTATCAGTATCCGGGAAAATTTACGGAGCTACGCCTATTCAATTGGAACTGGCCAAGCAAATTGTTTTGATGGTAAATCAAAAAAATGCGGGAACGCAGGTTTTTACAGTACCAGTCAAACCTGACGGTAGCTTTACTGATCCTTCGCTTATTCTTTTTGATACGGCAAAAATTTATTACCAGTTAGGAAAAAACAGCGGCCTTGATAATGTAAGCGTTCAATTTTTAGCTAACAAGCTTTTGCCTTTTGCAAATAATGCAAAGGCTTCAGGAATGGATTTTAATCATGCATCAGATACTACGGGCAGCAGCTATCATATTCATTTGAATGATGCGTTGCAGCGTGAATTGGAATACTATAAAGGAAAAGTATTAGCCACCGTGAACATCAAAGCAAAAACCACATCCCGGCTGGATGAAATGGATAAAAAATATACTTCCGGAATGTTCAGCGGTGGCGATGCGCGCGAGTTTGATTTGGTAAATGATCCTTTTGCGGCATCTTCGCTTAATATTTTTCAATACCTGCAGGGAAAGGTAGCCGGCCTGCAAATTAATACGACTTCCAATCCCCCGGGCCTTTCGTGGCGCGGCGGCACGCCTTCGTTGTTTCTCGATGAAACGCCTGTTACATCGGACATGCTTAGCTCAATTCCCGTGACTGATATCGCTTATGTAAAAGTTTTTTCTCCTCCTTTTATGGGTGCCACAGGAGGCGGCAGCGGAGGCGGTATTGCCATCTATACGCGGAAAGGTGGTGATGAAAAACAGGAAGCGGGCAAAGGACTTTCAAATAATACCGTTAGCGGCTATACGATGATAAGGGAATTTTATTCGCCCGACTATGATTCGTTCAATGAAGAAAATGAGAAGCGGGATTTGAGAACTACGCTTTATTGGAATCCTTCTGTGATAACCGTTCCGGGGAAAAACAAAGTGCTGCTGAAGTTTTATAATAATGATGTAACAGAATCTTTCCGCGTAATTATTGAAGGAATGACAAAGGATGGCCGCCTGGCTCATATTGAACAAATGATGGAATAAAGAACCCGTTCATTGTACAGTAAACCAACTTTTAAATGATTTTTTTATTCCAGGGTTCTCACAATCGTTGCAGCTTTGGCTGCGATATTTTTCCAATAAAAATGATTAAAATACGCTGAGGTAATATCAGTGAAAGAAGCTAAACTTTTTTCCATATTATCTGCAAAAGTCTGCCAGTCTTCGTTCTGTGATAAAAGCAATTTTCCGTTACAAATATCTTCGTCTACGCCTATTGCGCCATCTGTTGTAGAAACCGCGTTCATGTTGTATGCAAGCGATTCTACCAGTTTCGTTTTGATGCCGCCGCCTTCCGTAACAGGATTTATGAACACATCAGCGCCTTTAAAATATTCGGTGATGTCGTCAACAAAACCTGCGTAAATTATATTTCGATTTTCGAAGTCTTTTAATTCATTCATCTCGTCAGGAAGGCCTTTGCCGCAAATAATTATTTTGTAATTGACTTCCTTTTTTAAAAACAGGGGATTGATTTTATAAAGAATATTTTTTACGGCAACCAGGTTGGGAAAATAATTGAGTGTGCCATTAAAAAGAAATAAAGACGTATCGGCCGCTAATGAATATCTCTGCAGTAAATTATTTTTAGCTTCTTTCCTTTCTGCTGGAGAAGGGATCGCATTCCACGAAATGCCGTAGGTAATTACAGCGCTTTTTTCAAAAGGAATTTTATATTGATCATGAAAATAATTTCTGTCTTTTGAATTGATACAAAAAGTAAAATCAGCCTTTTGATGAATGTATTTTTCATAGTGCCATAAAATTTTCCACCATCGTTTTCCGACGGTTTTGAATCGTTCCGATTCTATATTATGTGAATGAATGATGAGCTTCACCTTACAAAATCTTTTCAATAATAATCCCATCCAGCCATAATAAGGATGCTCAACTATCACCACGGAAATACGATGTTGCCTAATTATTTTTTTTATTTCAAAAAAATTGAAGGCATTGGCATATCGCCCGCTTCCGTTCTCCATTGCATTATACACTTTGTAAGAAATACCGGAAGGATTATTATCACGAATGGTAAAACAAAACAGGTTGACTTCTTCGGAAAAATATTGATTAAATAAAGCAATTCCTTTTTGGCCGCCCAATTTCGGCGGAAAAATTTTATAGGTTACAATACTCAGTACATTTGCCATTCAATAAAAAATAATTCGGACAAATTACTATTATTTTGCTGAGATTTTAAAGCACACTATTTAAAATGAAATGGCTCTCCTTTTTTTCGCGGTTTACTTTCATCTGCAACATTTGTTTTTTATTATTTGTGATCTTCTCAAAGCTGGAAGCAGCAAAGGATGTAACGGGAACGCCCGGCACTGTCGTCTCATTGCCCTTTCTTAAGGATCTGATTGTTATTCTTGGATTTTCAGCTATTGTAATTAACCTCGTGATGTGTATCATTTATGTGATAATTTTTGCTGTAAAAAAAATTGTCGTGTTGCCTGTTTGGGTTTCTATCGTAAATGTTTGTTTCTTAATTTTTGAATTTTATTACTTCTTCTTTTGATAAATAATTTTTGGATGGTCCAAAAAATTTTAAAAGATAGGCCCACTAAAATAGTCGATGGATTTACCGCACTTTTTGTTGCCAGGCAGAACCTGTGACTGATCAGTAAAGCAACTTTTAGAAAGATTTTTTATTCTATGATTTCCGGTTTTCTACCAGCAGGCGGGCAACTGTCTTGTCAATCGGCAAGCTTACCTTATCTTCTGAAAAATCAGAAAGATGGATAAAACGAAATTGTTCCGAACGATCCTGTTCTGAATTGATTTGCTGTAAATCGAAAGATTCGTTACAAGTGACACGGTAATAAATTGAAATAATCTGATCGTCAGGATTAAAATAGCTTCGCTGATAATAATCGGTTGTATAAAAATGATGCAAGACTTCAACTTCTATTTGCAACTCCTCTTTAAATTCTCTTTTAAGGCACTCAATAGTTCCTTCGCCAAATTCCATTCCGCCACCGGGAAACTTTGTATAAAAATTGCCCCTGATAATTTCATCACTCAATAGGATTTCATTCTTTTCATTTATAAGCAGGCCGTAAACTCTAACGTTAAACATCAGTAAATTTTTATTTCATATTCCCCCGCAAATACGAAAGTAGCTGGGCCGGAAAGCCATATATTTTTAAATTCTGTATCGCTTACTTTGTCGAACTCAACGCTTAAATTGCCTCCTATGGTTTTTACTTCCACGCGATTGAAGCCATTTTCGTTGTGTGCCGCAATCAATGCCGAAGCGGTAACGCCGGTGCCACAACTTAAAGTTTCATCTTCAACACCACGTTCGTAAGTGCGAACGAAGATGTGATCGTCATCGATTATTTGTACAAAATTTACATTGATGCCCTTGCTGGCAAATTCTTTACTGTTGCGGATTTTCCGGCCTTCCGTTACGATGTCATGGTCTTCAATTGCGTTTACGAATTTTACATAATGTGGCGAGCCTGTATTTAATACATAATGATCCAGCGAAAAGTCTACACCCGATACGTCTTTCATTTGAAGGCTAACCAGTTTTTCAAGGTCAACTTTCGCCTTGTGTGTGCCATCGCTTGCCGAAAAAATATATTCATTTTTTTTGATGCCCATGTTTGAAGCAAATTGAACGATACACCTGCCGCCATTACCGCACATAGAACCCAAATTTCCGTCGGCATTGAAATAAATCATTTCAAAATCGAAGCCTTCTTTTTCGTTTAACAGCATAAGCCCATCGGCGCCGATTCCAAAATGGCGGTCGCACATTTTGCTAATTTGCTCTGTGGTTAATTTATCGCCTGCTTTTTCACGGTTATCTACGATAATAAAATCATTTCCTGCTCCCTGGTATTTATAAAACTTAATTTTCATTCTGATAGTATTTGTGATGTGTCAAAGAAAAGATGACTGCTACTGCACTCCAACAGGCTAAATTTTCTAATGACCTACATCTTTCTGTTATATTTTTATAATTTTTCTGAAATAATTTCAAGAGATTTTACAATTAATTTTTCAATTAGTACTGCCGGATCCCTGCTGAAATTTTTTTGAATCCTGTTGGCAATGATGGCATTTAACGACACGCAATGGTGGTGCAATGCCTTGCCAAGCCCGTAGATTGCAGATGTTTCCATTTCAAAATTAGTGATGCGATGATCGCCGAACCGGAAAGTAGTAAGCTGGTCAATCAAGTTCGGGTAGGTGATGCCCAATCTCAGAATTCTACCCTGCGGGCCATAAAAGCCAGGACATGTCACTGTTATTCCCTGGTGATAGCCTTCTACAAAATGCTTTAGCAAATGCATGGAAGCTGAGGAAATGTAAGGATCGCCAAAAGTGCTTTGCAATTGCGTTTGTGTTTTGAAAGAATGGATAATTTGTTTTTCTTCCTCATTATTTTCATGAAGATAAAAATTCAGAAGATTGTCCAATCCAAGGCCATGACTGCCTGCAACAAAACTATCAACTGGCACATCCGCCTGTAAAGAGCCGGAAGTTCCTATGCGGATAATGTTTAGCTTTTTCAAGTGCTCATTGATAGAGCGGCTTTCAAAATTTATATTTACGAGGGCGTCGAGCTCATTTAGAACGATATCAATATTATCAGGACCGATGCCCGTGCTCACTACTGAAATCCTTTTATTTCCGAGGAAACCGGTATGCGTCACAAACTCCCGGTGATGCCTTTTACATTCAATTTTGTCAAAATGCTTGCTTACTTCTTCCACGCGTGCCGGGTCGCCTACGGTAATGATATTTTCAGCTATTTCTTCGGGTTTTACATTAAGATGGTAAATAGCCCCGCGCGCGTTGATAATAAGTTCTGATTCAGCAATCTGCTGCATGATGGTTTTAAAATTGTGAATAATCATGCAAAATTACTTCATAAACAATGAATCGGATTTTTGGCTGCCTGAATAACTTTGTTCTAAGTAAAAATTACCTATTTTTGTGCGCTTTGAAAATAGAGGGTCTCGTGGCCGAGTGGTGAGGCAGAGCTCTGCAAAAGCTTCCACAGCGGTTCGAATCCGCTCGAGACCTCTGATGTAAGGATTACCGGCTGGTAATCCTTATTTATTTTTGTCTATCCTTAGTTTAAGTGCTGATTCTCAGTATTTTGATAACAGGGTTGTTATATCTGGAAAGTAGCTTTACATAGGTATATCCCATTTAGATTAGACCAAAAAACAGTTGGATATCTTACTAATTCCCTGTTCTATATCTTCCATGTTTTCCTTTTGACTGAATTCAAATGCATTCGAATAGTCTGAAGAACCTTTTTAAAAGGAAAAATTAATCAATATGTGAAACACACAATTCCAGGCGATTTGAATCATGCTATGTTGAGTGAAGTATAAGGTTTAATGAACGGTGATGCCAGCGGACGGATGCAACGGTAAATTAAAAATTTAAGAATTATGAACATAAAACTCATTACCGCCACCATACGTAACATCAAAACTATCTGCCTGAACAAATCTTTTATTAATCAGGAGTGGATAAACGAAGCATAATTTCTCCAAGGGTTACAACTTTTTTTGCCATGGTCCATTTATTGATTTTTTAATTAACTGAAAGTAGCAAATGAAATTATTCCACACTTAAACTGAGTGAAGATTTCCTTCGTTCCTTAATTTCTAAAGGATTAAACGGTCTGCTTTTCATGGCGATTATCGTGAGTATTGCAGAAAGGAACAGGGACCCAGCCATAAATATATATGATGCAGCAAATCCTCCTGTTGCTCCTTCAAGGTAGCCAACAATGTAAGCCCCAACGAATGAACCCAATGCACCCAAACTATTTATCAAAGCTATAGCACCTCCTGCAACATTTTTAGGAAGCATCTCAGTAATTATCGCAAAGAAAGGACCATAAGGAGCGTACATTGCGCCTCCGGCAATAATCAATAAAGTAAAAGACAGCCAGAAATTACTGGTGCCTACCAAATAGGAGCCATAGAAGGCAAGTGCTCCTATCAAAAGAAACGGCCAGATAAATTCTTTTCTGTTTAGTGTTTTATCTGAGAAATGCGAAGCCGCTAACATCGCTATAATCGCCAAAATATACGGCACGGACGAGAGCCACCC
Source organism: Ginsengibacter sp. (assembly GCA_051954975.1). GTDB lineage: Bacteria > Bacteroidota > Bacteroidia > Chitinophagales > Chitinophagaceae > Ginsengibacter. The sequence goes on from JBQCHE010000020.1 coordinate 65,968, forward strand.
GGTGGTTACTATATCCATATTGGGCGCTTCGTTGATGATGGATGGCAACCACATTACAAATCCATATACCCCAATACTCCACAGTGCATACTGGAGACAGAGTAAAACCACTACCCTTGATTTAAACGCTTCGGCATAGTTCTTCACCGGCTTGATGCTTTGTTGTTCTAATGCCAATTGCTCTTCCACATCATCTCTCTGCGATTCTGTCAACCATTTGGCATCTTTTACCTTATCGTTTACCAAATACCACCAAAAAAACGCCCAAATGATCGCTGGCGCTCCTTCTATGATAAACATCCAGCGCCAACCCATAGAGCCTACCAGGTGTCCTGATACAATGGACATCCACAAAATGGTAACAGGATTGCCCAAAATCAAAAAAGTATTCGCCCTGGAACGTTCGGCTTTGGTGAACCACCTGCTGAGAAATATCAGCATGGAAGGCATAACTGCACTTTCTACCACCCCCAGCAAAAACCTGATTACGATCAATAAAGTAATGTCGCTCACCATACCTGTGGCCATGGCGAGTGCTCCCCATAGTATCAATGACCAGAATATTAATTTCTTGGCACTTTTATTAGCTGCATAGAGGGCTCCCGGTATCTGGAAGAAAAAATAGCCAAGAAAAAACAATGAACCGAGCAACGACGACATTGCCGCTGTTATATTCAGATCGTGTGCCATGCCTCCGGCAAGTGCAAATCCAAAGTTGGCCCGGTCGAGATAGGCCAAACTGTAAGTAATAAATACGACTGGGATCAAACGATACCAACGTTTTCTGGACAATGGTCTTAACATAATCTATTGGCTTTTTTGTTCTCCTTTTTTAAATAAAAAAAAATCGGTTATTATTTATCCTGTTATACTATTACCAGGTTCGTTTGCTCATTATCTCATCAAGCTGTGCTTTGCTCATCTTCCCTAATTCCGGATGCTGTTGCAACCATTTGAGAAAACTTTGTTTTATGTCTTCTGTCCATTGATTATCTATCTGACCGGTCGAGTACCGGTTGGACCGCACCATCTCAAATCCAAATTTATCTTTGAGCACCACAAATTCTGAAGTACTGATTACCAGTTCTGCCAGATGAGCAGGAATAAACAGCACACCTTCTTTTTCCGCTATCACAAGGTCTCCAGGCAACACAATGGCGCCTCCAATTCTAATGGGCGTATTGAGTCCCATGAGTACCATTCCTTCCAAAAAGGAGGGATGAAAATCGCGTACAAAAGCATTGAATCCTTTTATTTCTGAAAGCCCTTGCAAATCCCGCGCAGCCCCATTGAAAACCACGCCGTTTCCTGATTTGCTGTATATCGAATTTCCAAGTGTGCTTCCCATCAGGGTGCCGGCGTCTATTTTTCCAAATCCGTCTGCCACATATACATCGCCTTTTGACAGCACATCTATTGGCCATGAATTGGTATTGCCTGATCTCCCCTGCTTTAACCCGCGATCTTTAATGCTCTTTTCTACATCGGGGCGGCTTGGCATAAACGCTGCTGTAAGGGCGCGCCCAATCACCGGAATACTATCGTTTATCATTTTCCATCCGGACTCAAACTGATGGGTATAGCCTAAATTTTTTAATACCGTCCATGCATCGTCTATGCCGATAGCTCTGGCTCGCATCAATAAATCATCAGCAATTTTTGGCCGCCCGTCTGTGAATCTTTCTCCCTTCCATTCCGAGGTCAAAAAAACAAGCTCACTTCTTGCAATAGTTTGGGACAACAGGAAATGACCATTGAAAAAAAATGTGAATAAAACTGCAAGTATGAAACATTTCTTCTTCATTTTTTTAAATGTATATTTTAAAAAAAACGCCAGCATTAGTCTATATATTTAAGGAACACGAACTTTTATTACTATTTTTTTGACACTATCATATCCTTCCATTTTAAAAGCCGGACGATGAATTTCCTGTGGCGAAAAAATAAAAAAAGTACCAGGGCCGGCATCATAATATTTGCCGTTTGAAACTGAAAATGCTTCATTGTCATCAGGTGTATAAGAAGTAATTACCTTAACACCAGAATCGGTTATCGGCACAATTCCCATTTCTGTTTTACCCTGGATAATATATTGAAGATCATTAAAATTCCTGTGGGCTTCCCAATGAGTGCTATCCTTTTCTTTCGGAACGCCAACTGAAACAGTAGCAATTACGTTATTGCTGTCTATAACATACCTGCCGGGCTCTAAAGTGTTCAAATCCTTACTTTTTAAAAACCCAAAAGCTTCATTCCACCATTTTGGATTTTTCTGATATTGTTTTAAAAATTCAGATTTGTTGATGCTTTCATGAGGAGTTATATTGAGCCCTTTATACCAATCCTCGTTTGTGTACCAATCAGCACTATTCTCATCCTCTTTAACTTTTGGATTATTGGAACAAGCTGTAAAAATCAATGAAATAATTACCAATGAAATAATTACCAACACGGTTGTCATCCTAAATTTTTTCATAAATAATCTTTTTTTTATCCTCAATAGAGTCAAATCCTAACCTTTCACGTTGACGGTTCCAGGCTACTTTATTTAAAAGAAGTTTCTATGCCCCGCAACGGTTAGAAATAAATCAATTAAGATAGAATTTTAATAAAAACTTTTCGCCTTCCATATCGGGGGTTTATTTTTCATTATCCTCTTTAGCACTTTTAAATTCTTTTATTCCTTTTCCGATTCCTTGCATTAAATGAGGAATTTTTCTTCCACCAAAAAATAAGAGGATTACAAGAAATATTAAAATCCATTCTGCCCCGCCAGGCATTGTAAACAAAAAGTTGTTTTTTAATAAAATATTATTCATTTGAAATGTATTAAAATAAACCTAATCTTCAGTAAACAAACAAATAAGTAGCTTTTATTTTGCATAGGGTTGAGGCCTTGTAATTTCGGTACCTCCTGTTGTCCTTCCACTCCATAAAAAATCACTTGAATTTGAATTATTCCATTCCGGGGTTGGAGCAAAATAACCAGGATGCCTGGGATCAAGATGCTTCTTAACCACCTCATCATTTAATTCAACGCCTAAGCCCGGAGCACTGAGTGGAACATGGGCAAACCCCTTATCGAATATTTTAAATCCACCTTTTGTTTTTACCAGGTCTTCCCACCAGGGATTGTCTAAGGAGCCATTATTGGGCATTTCCAGCGAAAGCATGTTGTTAGTTGCAGCAGCACAATGTACGTTTGCCATAAAAGAGACTGGTGAGCCGGCAAAATGCATGATCATCGGAATACCTTTTGATTCGGCATAATCACCTATAATTTTTGTTTCTAAAATACCACCAGAAGAGGCAAGATCCGGTTGCACGATATCTACGGCATTGTTATCTATCAGTTTAAAAAATTTTTCTTTAAGATAAATGTCCTCTCCGGTTAACGTCGGTGTTTCGATTGCGTCTGTAACTGCTTTCCACTGATCAATATAATCCATAGGGAAAAAATCTTCCAGCCATGCAAGGCGATAAGGATCCAGCGCTTTTCCTACCCGGATTGCATTATTTACATCATAGTTACCAAAGCCATCTGAACCAAGAGGAATATCCCAACCAATGACACTTCGAACCATATCAACATATTTGGCAAGTTCATCCAGTCCCTTGTCCGTAATCTGCATTTGATAAAAAGGTTGTTTAATTCTTAAATCACCAGTTAAAATGGGAGAATAACTGTTTCTGTATTCAGGAGTGTACCAAAACTTGTCATTTACTGTTGTTCCGGGAATATCGGCGATCCAATCAATTGAAGGATACATTTTAAACCAGGTAATACCCAGTTTTTCCTTGCGGAAATTTATTTCTTCTTTAAACTTCTCTACATCCATTAGTCTGCCATTATGCCTTGGAACATAAGCGTACATTCTTATCTTATCTCTGTATCTTCCACCTAATAATTGCCATACGGGCACTCCATAAGCCTTCCCGGTTAAATCCCAAAGCGCCATTTCTACTCCTGAAACTCCTCCTCCCTGCCTTGATTGTCCGCCAAATTGTTTTATCAGCCTAAACAACATTTCGACGTTGCAGGGATTCTGCCCCAATAAACGGCTTTTCAATATCAAAGCGTACCTCCAATCTGCACCGTCTCTTACTTCTCCCAAACCATAAATACCCTGGTTCGTATCAATTCGAATAATAGGTCTTTGATTGGCGACAACACAATACCTCATATCTGTAATTTTTAAGTCGGAAGGACTTGAAAACCGTTTCACTTTTGATGTAGTTTGTGCGATGGTATCTCCTATTGGCAGGTTCATTAAACCTACGAGGGATAAGCCACCTAGCGTCGCTTTTTTCAGAAAGCTACGCCGGTCGTCTGAGGTACCAGGATTATTTTCTTCAATTTTCATTTCTTCCAGATATAATCTCTCTTCTTCTTTGCTTTTTTCAATAATTTGATCAATAATTCTTTTCATAATAATTAATTGTTAGTTTAAAAAATTTGTATCAGTGTTATTTTATTTAGTTTATTTACTCTCCTTATTTAGATATTCTTCAACTTCTTTTGAAGTAATAGCTGTTTTCTTTGAATATTTCAAAAACCATTTTCGAAATTCATTTTTCATATTTTCTGACCAGTCACCATGTACTTCACCCGAAGGATATTTTGCTAATTGCAACATATATCTTTCAAATTCATCTTTCAGGGCGATCATTTCTGAACTGGTAACCAAAGGTTCTACTAAATAAGGCGGTATAAAAGCAACGCCGTAATCATTGGCAAATACCACATCTCCCGGAAACACCGTTGCTTCCCCTATCCTTATCGGTGCATTTATCGACACAGGTGTCATATCCTGTATGTATGAGGGATCATTGCCTTTAATCCATGCGTTAAATCCCTTGGTGTCCTTAAGTTCCTGCATATCTCTTATGGATCCAAAAAATACAACTCCCTGTCCGGTTTTTCCATAAATGGCATTTCCGAGGCTTGAACCTATCAAGGTGCCATTCTTTATTTTCCCAAATCCATCAGCAACATAAATATCATTAGTAGTGAGAACATCAATTGGCCAGGTATTAATTCCTCCATGTTGAGATTTGCCTTCTCTTTTACCTGCATTACGAATAAGGGAATCGAGATCCGGCCTCGACGGCATAAACTGAGTGGTAACTGCACGCCCAACCATGATTTCACCCGGCTTTAAAATTTGCCAGTTTTTTTCTATTTGGTTGTGAAACCCTCTTCTGTATAAATAGCCCCAAATTTGTTCCAGGGTGCAATTTTTTAGCCTTTGCAAAAGATCGTCAGGAACCTTCGGTCTTCCGTCTGCAAATCTTTCGCCTTTCCATGTTGAGGTTATTGCAATTATATTTTCAGACGGCGTACTGACGTGTTGAGCATATATACTAAACGGGAAGACAAAGAAAAATATAATTACAGCAATCAATTTCATCATAAAATTTGCATTTGTTTTTTTAATATTCAACCAGGCAGTTATAATCAGATCATAACTATTTTGGTACTGCGTTTTTATTTATATATTGCTGCAACTTATTTGCCTCAAGGTCATTCGATGCTAAATCTTTAATATAGTGAAAACGTTCGGCCCATTCGAGACCATATTGTTTTCCTAATTCTCTATTTGAAATTTGAGTAAAATTCAAGCGACGGGCATCAATATCAAAAACGAAATGTTTTACATAATTAAAATCTGCTTTGCTATCGTCATCGCCCAAGATTGTCAATTTTTTACCCTCCTTTGCCAATTTCTCTTTTAGTTTTCTTCCGGCCCCTTGTCCGGCTGGACCTTTTGTAGTATTCAGCATATTTACTTCAACCTTTTTATCAATATAATTGCTGATATCTACTATCCGGTTAACTCGCTGAGGATCCCTGGAGAAATAATATCTTTCTTTGGGGCTATGAGGTTTCAAACCTGCATCCAAATGTTCAGGATAGTCAGTGGCCATCCCTGCCATCCATCTCGCAGCTTCTACCGCATGTGCTGTTGCAATGTGATCGGGATTCTCTTCATAATGTTCCCACGGGTCCCAGGTGATAACTGTATCAACTTTTAATAACCTGAATAAAAAAATCAGCCGGCCCTTAAGATCCTGGATTTGTATGCTATCCATCCGGTGATGAGGATACATGAAATCATAACCTTTTCCCATGCCGTAATACCTGGCAATTTTTGCGTTATCTTGTTTGTTACCCTCCACGTCACCACTGGAATCATCAGAAGTTCGAAGCAGGTAACCAGTGTACCCTTCATCCAAAAGTTTCGCAACAGTGCCACCGGCAAACAATGGAATATCGTCTGAATGCGCCTGAATTGCCAGTAACACCTTGCCTTTATGTGGCTTTCCTGTCACATGTCGCTCTATAACAATTTCTTCCGGATCGCCTACAATGCCGTTTGGATCTTTTTTTACTAACTTTTCCTGGGTGCTTTTATTAACATCCAGTCCGAGAGTGAATAATGAGCTCCCGACTAGAGCACTGGATAATAAACCCTTATGCAAAAAATCTTTCCTTTTCATATTTCTAAAGTTTTAAATGATTGTTGATTGTTTTCAGTATTATTTCACATCCCAAAAAACTCTTGTTGCCATGTTGTCTGCTCCCATACGCGCAACCGCATCTTTATAATTTTCGGCGTTTACCGAAATTTCCCTTGCCGGGTATTGCAGCCGGTGAATAAAATCTCCTTTTACTACAGGGTCCGCACCCGGGTATGGGTTTGGTTCTAATTGTGGAAAGCCAGATCTTCTGAAATTAGCCCAGCCTTCAGACCCGTTTAAAAATGACGAGATCCAGTATTGTGTATTTATTTGTTCGATAGCGTCAGCGGGATTAAACGGATTTGCATTGAGGTATGCATTTTGTAATGCCTGTGCGATTGCTGCAGACTGATCATATTGTAGCATTTGATCCATGTGTGCTTTTACTCCGGCATTGTAATGAATTTCAGGATCCCCGCTAATCCACCCCCGTTGGGCGGCTTCGGCAAGTAATAGTTGAGTTTGAGAATGCGTTATAAAAAATTCCGGGGCATCTATTTTTGCCAACGTTTTACGATTTAACTGCGAATACTTCCAGGCAGCACCAATTTTTCCGGGATAGTTAGGTTCACTACTAATCGTAGCGTCATTATATCCATATGGCATTCCTTGCTGATGCTGCGGCTCAGTATCTTCTGATCCGGCAGTACCTATAGGATTTGCAGGAATTTCATACTTAACCGCAATTACCTTTAAACGTGGATCATCCACACTTTTCAAATAGTCAATGAAAGGCTTTGCCAGGTAAAAATTCGCCCGTTCACTTCCCTGGAAAGTGCTTGCATTAGGATGATTAAACACGCTGTTAAAAGGAACAAACGCATTATCTGAATTCGATTCAATCAATCCACCCCGGCCTATATCGGTAGCCAGCGTCACATATTGCTTTGCTTTACCAGGATTGACTTTTGTAAATCGCATGGCAACCCTTAATAATAATGAGTTCCCTAATTTTTTCCATTTAGAAATATTGCCTTTATAAAAAAGATCATTCGATTCAATTTTTTTACCTGCATCCAACTTATTTGTGGCATCAACCAGTTCCTTTAGCAAGTCGTCATAAATTTCCTCGTCAGAATCATATTTAGGAAGATTTATTCCTTCAAGATACGCTGCTCCCGCTGTAAAATACGGCACGTAGCCATACGTATCCACCAAAACCTGGAATACATGACAACGCCAGATCCGCGCCATATTATACAAATTAGACCTGGACGGGTCATCCTTTGTTTGATGTAATATATTGGTAAGCGATTTTACTGGTCCTGTATATAGGGACGTAAAAGCAGATCCGACATTGTTTGCAAAAAACCAAACGTTATGATTTCCCCCTTCCAAAACCCCTGTGAACGGGGTAATAATTTGTTGAACAATTTCTGCCTGGTATTGAATCGTATAAATTGCAGAAGTTAGCTGGGCGTCCGCAAACAAATAAGATGGATCCAAAGAAGTCGGTAACACCGGATTTGTATTCACCTTTTCAAACCCTTTGTCACATCCAGACGTGCCAATTAAACAAATAAACAGCACCCAAATGAATTTAGTCATTCTTTTCATTTTGATATTTTTTAAAGCGGTTTTAAAATCTTGCATTAAGGTTTATGCCATAGGTACGGGTAGTAGGCAGAGAATGAGTATCAAGCCCCTGGAAGTTATCCGATACAGAAATTTGTGATTCGGGGTCCAAATTATCCAGATACTTTTTGATCATTAAGGGATTGTTCACAAATGCTGAAACCACTAAAGCTTTTACAGGTGTCTTTTTTACAAAAGAAGTCAGATCATAACCCAGTGAAACAGTTCTTAACCGAACAAAACTGGCATTGTAAACAAAAGGCTCACCCAGATTGCGTAACGAAGCATAAAACTCCTCAGCTGGTACAGCAACCGAATTTGATGTACCATCCGCGTTGTAACCTTTAAATACGACTCCTTCTTCTCTTCCTTCTAATGAAGCTTTTGATAAGCCATGTCTTAAGAAATTAAAATTTGAATTTGAAAGTACCACGGCACCAGCCTTAAAATCTATTTGAGTGAAAAGTCTAAAAGCTTTATAGTTAATACTATTCGTCCAGCCTCCGGTCCATTTTGGAATGGCGCTCCCATAAGTTTTTAATTCGCCTAATAATGGTTTTCCTCCTGCTGTTAAAATATTGCCTTTTGCATCTCTTTTATAATCAAAGGCTCTCACAGAAGCAAGCGGCAGTCCAACTTCATGGGAAATAATTCCGAAATATTGACCTACTCCAACATCAAAGGAATTCTGACCATTTGCCAGCGCAAGAACTTCACTTCTATTGTATGCTGCATTAAAACCGCTTTCCCAGTTTATTTTTCCTTTAATAGGAAAAACAGTTAGTAATAATTCGACCCCTTCATTTTTTAGCTTCCCGATATTAACCTTTGTCTGGGTATATCCTGATGCTTCTGAGATGTTTACGTCCAAAATTTCATCAACAGTATTTTTCCGGTAGAGAGAGAAGTTCAAATTAACTCGATTGTTAAACATCCGAAGGTCCATTCCCACTTCTGTTTCCCGAACTTTTAATGGACGTAAATTTGAATTGGGACTCACTGATGAGTTAATAGTTCCGAGTGCAATAGTATTTAAAGGATTAGGATTGATTGAATAATAAAGCGCATTGGTATAAGGGTCCGTATCTCCCCCAACCTCTGCATAAGCAGCGCGCAGCTTCCCATAATTCAACCACGATGGTTTTGTAGAAAAAATATCTGTAAAAACAAAACTACCGTTTACGGAAGGGTATAAATAACTATTCGATTTTGGATTTAAGGTAGAGAACCAGTCATTCCGGGCTGTTAAATTGAGGAAAAGAAAATCTTTAAAGGAGAACTCAGCTGATCCATACAAAGAATTTACCCTCTTTTTACTGAAATCATAATCTGGGTTTTTTATTTGTCCATTACCAATTGTATACAGCCCTCTGACATAGAAGTTGGTAACACTCGTACTAAGGCGATCAAATGTCTGCTGCATCTGATTTCCTCCAACCGTTATATCCATGAGGAAATTATTAAACTTATGGTTTGCTCCAACCAGAAAATCAATATTTCTTTCCCTGAATGTCGTTACATCCTGGTAATAATAGCCATTAAACCCCGAAACTGCAGTACTTAAGTTTCGGGACCCAGTAGGACGATTAAATTCATAGGGTCGGGTATAATAATCCTGTCCAATCCTGCCCTGCATATAAAGCCAGTCTGATAGTTGATACCGGATAGATGCATTTCCAAAAATTCTATCTCTTCTAATATTTTCAAAATGTTCATAAGCAACCCAATACGGATTATTTCTGCCTGTGAAACGCGCTAAAGGCATTTCATTTCCATTAGAATCTTTGTAATTCTTTAACGAGTTTACATCAATACTATTTGCCATAGTATAAATGGTCGTGTTTACACTGAATCCTTCAATTCCAATCTGAGGAGGGTTATGATTGTATTCATTTGAATAATTTGCATTTACCTGCGTTGATAATTTAGGAGTCAGGTTATAATTTATGGCCAGGTTCAAAATCTTTTTATGGAAATCAGAATTTGGAACAATTCCGATTGCATCTGTATTAGAAAATGAAATGCGGAAATTACCGCGGTCATAGCCGCCTGACAGAGCCACTGAATTAGTGGAATTAAATCCCGGTCTATAAAATTCTCTTATACGGTTTTTATGAGGACTATAAGGCTTGAGAGTCCCGTCTGACTGAGGAGTTAACTTATTGTCGAATTTTTCTCCAAAGCTCCATATACCTGAACTCTGTGCTTCGGCAACCGTTGTAGGTCTTACCCCATTTTCCCCCTGTCCATACTCATATTGAAAGTCGGTAAAATCCAGTGCGGTTGAAAGCTGATTGTTAGTATTAAATTCAATCCCTATCCCTTTATGTTTGCTACCTGATTTGGTAGTAATAATTATAGCACCATCCTTCGCCCTGTAACCATAGAGGGCAGCGGCGGCAGCGCCTTTTAAAACAGTCATAGATTCAATATCATCCGGATTGATGCTTTGCAAGCCGTCTCCGCCATCAGAGGATCCACCGGTTGGATTATCTGAATTTTTATAACCGGCAGAAATACTGGTGTTATTTATGGGTATTCCATTTACTATAATTAAAGGTGAATTATCGCCACCAAATGATGATTGGCCTCTAATCCGAATTTTGGCTGAGCCTCCGGGTCCACTTGTTGGAGCAGAAACATTTACTCCCGCCACCTTTCCAACCAAACTATTTCCCACATTCGTTGCACGGTCTGTTGTAATTTGATCGGTATTTACAACTCCCGTAGAATACCCAAGACTTCTGGCCTCCCTTTTTATTCCTAAAGCAGTTACAACAACTTCATTTAATTTTGTGGCTTCTTCCTTTAAAACTATATTTAGTTCTGTACGATTATTTAAACTTATTTCTTGTGTGATAAATCCCACATATGAAAAGATTAAAAGCCCGTTTGCAGGAACATTGATTGAATATCTTCCTTTCGAATCTGTTGAGGTACCAATATTTGTTCCTTGCAGCGCAACACTTACTCCAACCAATGGTTCTCCTTTTGAATTAGTAACGATACCGGTCACAATATTTAAAGGAACTGTTTGAATTGAAGAAACTGTTTGGTTTTCTTTTCTCTGTCCATATTGGACCGGCTTTTCTCTTATTACTACGGTATTATCAAAAATTCTGTAAGTCAAAGGTTGGTTTGTAAAGCAGAGTTTCAAAACTTCATCTACAGGAGCTTGTGTTACCTGTAACGTAACAGGAGAGGCCTTTTCTAATATGTTCGTTTCATAAAGAAATGTGAAGCCCGTTTGATATTCGATTTTCTTAAGTACTTTCTCAAGTCTCGTTTTATTTTCATTAAGCGTAACTTTTTGAGCAACTACTTCTGCACTTACCTTGATGCAGGCAAAAAGCATTAAGCATGTTGTCAGTTTCATGATTAATAAAATTTTGATTAAACAGAGACTCCTCAGGCAAGAGGTTTTGTAGTTAGGAAGCAATTCCATAGCTTTGATTCGTTTTTGGTGAAACAATAATGATACTAACGGTTTTATTTTTGAATAGCCTAAACATTTTACGGGCCCCGACCCTCATCGGGGCTCGTTTCTTGCTATCCATGCATTAACTTTTTTTCTAGCTCATAACTTCTATCTAATTTTCTGATATTATAATTTTTTTATCAACAATTTGCATACTTACGCCTGTATATTGCAGCATTGTTATTAACTCGCTTAGCTTTAGGTTTCTGCTGATTTTGCCTGTGAACCGGCGCTTCGGAATCGAACCTTTATATTCTACCTGCACATCATACCATCTTGAAAGCTGCCGCATAATATTCTGAACGTCGGCATTATTAAATTCAAAATTGTTATTCTTCCACGCAATTGCTTCATCGGTGTTAGCGTGCTGGTTAATTTTTAAAGTCCCTGATTTACTTAGGTTTGCTTGTTCACCGGGAGATAATGTGACAGTTTGGTTAACTGCATTTTCCGATGGTGCACTTTTTATTTTTACCGAGCCCTCTAATAATGTAGTTGCCACAACGCTTTCATCCGCATAGGCATTTACGTTAAAATGTGTTCCCAGTACTTCTATAGTCATATCATTGACCTTTACCTGAAAAGGCATTGATGAATTTTTCGCAATTTCAAAATATCCCTCACCGGTTAAAGTGACCTCCCTGTGTTTGCCCCGGAAAGATGCCGGATATTTTAATGAGGATTCGGCATTGAGCCATACTCTTGAACCGTCAGATAACACAATCTCATACTTTCCCCCACGAGGTGTGGATATTGTATTTAATCCCCATCCCTCTGCTCTTTTCTGATCTAAATCATACAATATCTGGCCATCTTCTCCTTTTATAATTTTGATATTTCCTTGTCTTGTAAGTATTCCATTTTTTGCTGTGTTCAAATCAATCATAGATCCATCAGCGAGCGTAAGCGTAGCCTTATTAGAACCGGGAAGCGCATCACTGGAAGAAACACCTATCGTTTGCTTTGGATTTTTCACAACCACAGTATCAATATTTCTATTAGACATCCTGGTAAAAACATAAAACACGCTAGAAAAAACAAATGCAATCAAAATTGCCGCAGCCGATACTTTTACATAAACTTTATCCACGAACCTGATTTTATTACCACTTCGTTTATTTTCTAAAATATTCCTCCAGATATCGTCCCGAATGTCATGCTTTAAATGTTCCTTTTGTTCTGAGGTAAGCAGTTCCATTACATCTGGATTATTTTCAAAAAGGTTGTAATAGCTTATTATTAATTGATCTTCCTCACCGGTAGTTTTTCCTTGTTGATATTTGTTCAATAACTTTAAAAAATAACCTTTGTCCATGTAATTGAGGTTTCCTTATGTTACCTGCTTATATATATGACCCGGATCATTAAAAATGTCCCATTCGTTTAGAAATTTTTTTATTAAACAAAAGAATAAGTGAAACCGAAAGCTATGAATCTTCTTATCCCAACTAGTTTCATCTTAAAAAAGCCTGATTAAAAAAAAACAACTACATCAAGGTATTCTTGTTGTGCCTCCGCCCTTGGCTCAAGGGATTTTACTTAAGAATTGTTTCGATGTTTACGAAGGTTTTAGAAAAAGCAGGAGCAGTAAATAACTGTGAGAAAAAAGCTTAAATGATAGCGACAACCTGGTCAGTTAGGAATTTGCAACGATTATCACTAAATAAAATAAACGCAATAAAGAAACTTTCAGAGTTTCTATTGCTTTACCCAGTTGGTTTTGGACAGTCTTTATGGTGATTCCCAATTGTTTTGCAATTTCTTTGGTACGCAGATCCTCATGGAAACGTAATTTAAAAATTTCCTGCCTTTTTGGAGGTAATGACTGCACTATTGCATCATATGACTGGAAAAAATCTTTCCAGAGCAAATTGGAATCGGCTCCGCCGGTTTCAACTGAAACATTTTCAAGAAGATCGAAAAAAGGGTGGGTAACTTTCTGTTTTGTTACCAACTTGATCACTTTGTTCCGGACAGCTACATGTAAATAAGCAGCCAGATTGTCAATGTGGGTTGTTTCCCTGTTAAACCAGATATGAGAGAATATATCCTGCACAATATCTTTTGCATCATCATGATTTCCCAAACGCTTATATGCATCAGCGTAGGCTTTCTGCCAGTATTTTTCGAACAGCGTATCGAAGGCACGGGTATTCCCTTCCTGCAGTAGCCGAAGTAGTAAAATATCAGAACTTTGACTTAATTCATTTTCGTGCATAAGCAAAAGGATGTTAAACGAATGTAGAAAAATATTTCAATGAAATTAAATAAAAACATTAAAACATTTTACATCCTTGCAAAGGGGAAATAATAATTGCCAAAACATAACAGGAAATGGTATTTCGCAATGTCCTTTAAACTCTTATTTTTTGCTCGGCATTTAATGTAAGGATAGATAAAAGAAATAGGGTTACCAATGCGTTGTTCCAACTGTTCCTAAAATGTCATTGGTAGATTAACTCAATCTAAATAGACTAGATAAACATCTTCCTTATTTTAGCCGCTACTTTTCTATTCCATCCAATAGCTTAATCGTGATTCTTACGTTGATATCGGTGCTCTCTGGAAATGTATAATTGAAAAACCAAGGGATGTTTTAATTGTGGTTTAAAGGCATGTAGCGAAGAATGTATTTTACAAAATAAAAATCTTCAATATAAGTTTGTTTGCTGTTCTCTAATTTCCGTTTTCGTGAATTTTACCAAACTTTAATCTTTTGTTTCCCCGAATCCTTGATTTCAAAAGGTCCTGGGGAGGGGTTTTCAATGTTACGCTTTTTACCGAGGTAATCTATACCAATGCGGAGCGCAGAGCCATCCACATTTTCAAAGGGAAGGCCAGGAACAATCGCTTTAGTTAGCCTTTCAGTGGTTACCAGCTTGCGTTTCTGATTCAACCAATTTTTTTCAAAAGAAATTTGGAGGTACAAGTCTTTACCCTGCTGCACCAAATTGACGACAGCATCAAAATTATTATCCACCAAAGGATTCGTTTCGGTAGCTACATGTTCTTTATATTCTTTCATTTGCTTCTCTGCGTTTTTGTTCAGCTCACCAAATTTGTACTGGCTATTGTTTTTCACGGCTCCAACGGCTCCATTAGTATAGACATTTCCTTTAAAAATAACGGGCAGCAGCGCATTGTTATACTGGCTGGCATCTGCTCCATTGACAAACAGGTTGTTTATAAATTGAACATCTCCACTCGGATTATCATGAAGTGCCACTACATAAGTAGAATGCGGCTTCATATATGGCGTTAGTCTTGCGTCGTAATGAATAACGTCTATTTTGCCCGCAAATAAATTGTGCACGAAAGCAGCGCCGCTGGAGTTCATTAAAAGATTGTTTTTCGATAATAAAATATTGTTGCATACCAACATCGGCCCATGATCCACTTCCAAAAAGATGTCTGTGGAATTGTCATTCATTAAATTACCTTTTATCTGTGCACCCTGCGCCATCCAGTCGAGCCATATTCCGGCAACGCCGCCTACACGATAAATATGATTGTGCTCAATTTGTACATCTACTGCACCATGAAATTTAATACCTGCCATTTCCGCTCCTGTGAATAAGCGATGCACATAAATATCGTGTATGGTGTTTCCTTCTATTGTACTGAAAGAACAACCCATACTGCCTACAATGCCGGTTTGTTCGCAATAAGCAATTGTGTTGTTGCGAACAATATGCCCACCAATGGTACCTTTGTTCCATCCAAAAGCTAACGCTCTTTTGATGGTGCCTACATATCCTTCGGCTGATTCAGCGCTCGTGTTATCGAATTCATCGCCATATTTACCTAATGCGATACCGGAACATTTGGAATATTCAATGGTATTATTTTCGATAATCCAGCCGCGACTCCAATGGGTGCCAATCAATCCCATTTGTTCTGCCGTTGGCGGCGCCCAGTTGGTAGCGGCTTGCTCCATGGTAAAGCCACGAACGGTAATGAAATTTATGAATGGCTTGTCGGGATAAAAAACGGTTGGACGAACATTAATTTCTACCAGTTCTTTATTAGGATCAGCATCCTTAAATTGTGCCCACATGGTTGTAGTAGCCGAATCCACTTCTGCCCACCAAAGCGGATTTTTTTCATCCCCATTAGCCATCACCTCTTGTTTTTTTGCTGCTTCCATCAGCCAATGGCCGTTTAGATAAACGGCTCCCCGGTGGTATTTCCGGCCTTCCGGCGTAGGCGTGAACCAATCACCCTGAATTAATTCTTTATACGGATTAAAATCCTTAAAAAATGTATTGGGAATTTTTACCGCCCATGTGTCGTTGTCTAATTTTTTCCAGCCTTTTATAATTTCTGAACCTTTTATTACAACCTTTTCGCGAGCGGCCGCTTCATAAACAATCCGTTCTGAATTGGAATTTCCTCCGCGTGGTGGCGTGATTTGCTCCCGGTAGGTTCCTGCATGAACAAGCACAGTATCGCCAGGCATAGCCAAATTCGCAGCCGCTGAAATAGTTTTTAGCGGTTTGGATAAAGAGCCATTATTGTGGTCATCACCATTTACCGAAACGTGGTATTTCGTTTGGGGTAAAGTAGATTTTTGTTGTGCTGAAACGGCCACTGTACTTAAAACAAACGCGCTGATTAGAAATTTTTTCATGGTTTCTGACTTGGATATTATCAATAATTCAGTTTTTTGTAACCTCGATGAATTTATTTCTTTTTCCCCAAAACAAAAAAGCTGTTTCGAAAGCGAAAACAAAAATCACTTTTGAAACAGCTCCTCTTTTAAAGACGCGAAATATTAGATTTCAGTTATAATCTTGCTTACCGGCCTTCCTTCCATCATTTCAACACTTCGGTTGATAAAAGAAGTCAATTCATTTCCTTTTAATAATCCCTGCGAAAGCAACGCAAGATCAGTGAGGCTCTTCACCATTTTTTCCTGCTGGTCTTTATTATTTTCTGCGAGAATTTTTTGAAACACCGGATGGTTGCCGTTCACTGTCAAGGTAACTTCCTCGGGCATATTTCCATAAAAACTGCCCATGCCACCTCCGCCGTTCATCGCCATATCTTTCATCCTTCTCATAAATTCGGGACGCGTTGCAATTACCGGGGCAGACTCTTTCGACAAACCTTTTACTTCAACGGTGGTATGCAATTCAGGAATCTCGACTTTAAACAGTTCTTTCAATTTTTCGTTTTCCTCTTTGCTTAAAACGCTTTCATCATTTTCGTTTTTGTTGATGAGATTTTCTGTAATGTCGGCATCCACCCTTACGAATTGAACATCGTTCCATTTCATCTCCATGTTGTTGATAAATGCAGCATCTACCAGCGTTTCAAGTTTCACTACCACATAATTCTTTTGTTGTGCTGCTTTTACAAAGCTGTTTTGCTGAACGGGATCAGTAGTGTAAAGCATTATCAGTTTGTCGTCTTTATTTTTTTGCAGCGCTTCTGTGGCTGTACGGTATTCTTCCATTGTGTAAAACCTGCTGCCATCTGCATCTTCAAATAAATTAAACTTGTTGGCTTTCTCTAAAAATTTATCATCGGTTATCATTCCGTATTTTACAAAAAGTCCGAGGCTGTCCCATTTTTCTTCAAAAGACTTTCTGTTTTCTTTAAAAAGTTCTTCCAGTTTATCGGCTACTTTGCGCGTGATATACGACCCGATTTTTTTCACATTAGCATCTCCTTGTAAATAGCTTCGGCTCACGTTGAGAGGAATATCAGGACTGTCAATCACCCCATGTAGCAGCATTAGGAATTCAGGAACGATGTCTTTTACTTCATCCGTAACGTACACCTGGTTGCTGTAAAGCTGGATTTTATCTTTTTGAATTTCAAAACTGTGTTTGACTTTGGGGAAATACAGAATGCCGGTAAGATTGAAAGGATAATCCACATTAAGATGGATCCAGAAAAGCGGTGGTTCGCTGAAGGGGTAAAGCTCTTTATAAAAATCCTGGTAATCTTTATCGGTAAGGTCAGATGGCTTTTTAGTCCACGCGGGAGTCGGATTGTTGATTTGTTTGTCTTCAAAGAAAATAGGAACAGGTAAAAATCTGCAGAATTTTTCAAGCATATGCCTGATTCTGTCGGGTTCCAGAAATTCTTTGCTTTCTTCATTGATAAAAAGCACGATGTCTGTGCCGCGCTCTTTCTTTTTAGCAGTTGAAAAGGAATATTCAGGACTGCCGTCGCATTCCCATTTTACGGGTATTGCGTCTTCTTTATAGCTTTTGGAAATAATCTCAACTTTATCGCTCACCATAAATGACGAATAAAATCCAAGGCCGAAATGACCAATAATATTTGCCTCATTTTTTCCCTTGTACTTTTCCAAAAATTCTTCGGCGCCACTAAACGCTACCTGGTTAATATATTTATCCACTTCTTCTTCCGTCATGCCGACTCCTTTATCTGAAATCGTGAGAGTCTTTTTATCCTTGTCTATTTTTACGTGGATGTCTGTGTTGCCTATGTCGCCTTTTACTTCTCCATTCGCCGCAAGCGTTTTCAGTTTTTGTGTAGCATCCACCGCATTGCTCACCAGTTCACGGATAAAGATTTCATGGTCACTGTATAGAAATTTTTTAATGATGGGAAAAATATTTTCCGTTTGAACCCTGATATTTCCTTTTTGCATAACTACTTTTTTTTATTCCGAAGGTTTACAAATGCGGTGCCATTCCTGCTTTTCTGACATCATGACATCAATATCAGCGCTCACTTTTCTGGAAAAAACATGAAGACGTTGAAACAAGATTTTTCAATCGAATAATTTTTATTTCGAGGGTGTTTTCGTTTTGCCACGACAAAATGATTCAGTTATATTTGCAAAACTTTTTTTCGGCCAAATTATATTTACTTAGTGCGGCCCCGTAGCTCAGTGGATAGAGCAACAGCCTTCTAAGCTGTGGGTCGAACGTTCGAGTCGTTCCGGGGTCACTGATTTTCTCTCAGCTTTTTTCCAATCGATAATAAATCAATTTTTTTTCTTTTCAATATCACTCTGATGGACGTTCAAATTGAAGAAAGCTGGAAAAAGGTTTTGAAGGAAGAATTTGAAAAACCCTATTTTCAGCATATTATAACTTTTTTAAAAGCAGAAAAAGCAACGGGAAAAATAATTTATCCGCCGGGGCCTTTAATATTTAACGCTTTTAAACAAACACCTTTTAACAAACTAAAAGTGGTATTGCTCGGCCAGGACCCCTACCACAATAAGGGCCAGGCGCATGGCTTAAGTTTTTCAGTGCCGGATGGCGTACCAAAGCCGCCTTCACTAGTAAATATTTTTAAGGAGCTGCATAGCGACCTGGGAATTAAAATTCCTGCAAGCGGTAATCTTGAAAAATGGGCCAGGCAAGGGGTGCTTTTATTGAATGCGTCCTTAACTGTTCGCAAAAATGAGCCCGGAAGTCACGCCAAAATCGGCTGGCTACAGTTTACAGACAGCGTTATCAAAAAGATATCTGACGAAAAACAGGGAATTGTATTTTTGTTGTGGGGCAAATTTGCGCAGGAAAAGCAGGCTATTATTGATGAGACCAAACATTATGTGTTAAAAGCTGCGCATCCTTCGCCCTACAGCGCCAATAATGGCTTTTTTGGTTGCAGGCATTTTTCCCTGACAAATGAGCTATTGATGAAGCAGCATAAATCTCCCATCGATTGGAAATTATGATCCAGTAAAACGAGAAATTTTGAAGAATTTTATTTTTGGAATAACGGCAGCATGGGCATTGCTAATTTTTGTGGTAACCATGTTGCTTGTTGCTTTACCAATATGGCTGATAGGTGTTTATCCTGAACCGAAAAGAACAGAATCGTTCAGGCAAATATCAGTCGTGTGGATACGGGTGTTTTTTTTTCTCGCAGGTTGCCGGCTGAAGGTATTTGGTAAAGAAAATTTCAAATCCGGGGAAGTGTATATTGTAACCTGTAACCACAATTCGCTACTGGATGTACCGGTTTCCACACCATTTATTCCCGGAACAAATAAGACTATTGCGAAGGCTGAAATGGCGAAAATTCCGCTATTTGGGCTTATCTACAAACGGGGATCTATTTTGGTAGATAGAAGCGATAAGAAGAGCAGGCAGGATAGTTTTAAAAAAATGAAACAGGTTCTTGAAATGGGAATGCACATGTGTATTTATCCTGAAGGAACCCGAAATAAAACGAATTTGCCCTTAAAAGAATTTCATGATGGAGCTTTCAGGCTTGCGCGTGAAACGGGAGTGTCTATTATTCCGGCGGTTATCCTTAACACAAAAAAAATATTACCTGCCGGAAAGAAGTTTTATTTCCGGCCCGGAAAAATCGAAATTCATTTTCTACCAGCAGTTGTGCCGGATGAAGATGGAGATTTTCTGTGGTTAAAGGAAAAAGTATATCGGATAATGAATGATTACCTGCTCACCAACGGTAAATGGCAGGTTTAAGAATGGTTATTCAATCATTTTATTCCTCATGCCATACATAATCAGGCCCCCGATGGTTTTGGCGCCCACTTTATTTTTCATATTTTGCCTGATGGTCTCAATGGTTCTGGGGCTCAGGAAAATAATCTTTGAAATTTCGTCGGTGGTTTTATCTTCTCCTAATAACTGAAGGATTTTTAACTCTTTTTCATTAAAATTTACAGGAAGCTCGCGGCCATATTGGGTTTTTACATTCCTTTTCTGCATCAGTTTACCCATTACAGCCTTATTTACCAGCTGATTAAAATAAAATTCTTCGTTCATGCAGGTAATAATAGCTTCATAAATTTCATCCGGATCGGTAGTTTTGGTCAGGTAGGCATTGGCTCCCATTTCCATCATTTTACTAATCATTTGCTGATCGTCATACATCGAAACAACAATAATTTTAAGATTATCATATTCTTTCCGGAGCATCTCAATCGCGTTTATTCCATCAATTTCAGGCATCCTGATATCCATCAAAATTAAATCTGGCTTTTTAATGGTCATTTTGTGCATCAAATCTTTTCCGTCTTCCGCTTCCCAAAGTAATTTAAGATTTTCCCTGGGCGTAAGCGCCATTTTAATTCCGTCTCTGAAAATTTTGTGATCGTCTGCAATAGCAAATTTAATAATGGTAGATAGCGACATTGAATTTAAATCTTGGGATAGTGTAAATATAGTGACAATAATGAATATTTAGAAAGTATATTACAGCTTGCTAATCTGATTATTAAGAATTTTATTGAACAAATTGTATCGTAAAATTTCGGTCTTATTTGCTGGTAATTTTCCCTTTCGGATTTATGTCTTTTTACTATTTGTCCGTATTTTTTCAGGGAAAAAAAAGCGAAAATGTGCTCTGTTTGTTCTTGGATCACTCCATTATCTTTGCTTGAAATTCGTTGACAGCGTACTTTTGATCCTCGCACCTGCAGCAGATAGCATTACCCTCAAAAGCAGGTTCAACCTATTTCTTCGTTTTACAGACTTCACTGGTCAATGAACCTTTGTTACAAATCAAAATCCAGGCAATTCTGCCCGGTAGCTTTACAAAATACAAACTATCAGGATAATTGCCTGAGTAAAAATCTATTTTTTGAATAGTAAATTTACGGTAAATGTATCGTGATACTACGCATTTTTTCCGCGTTATTTTACGTTTGATTTTCGCTGAAACCCTTAATGGTACAACGTTTTAGCGAAAATACATCAATTGTGTCATAAAATAAGCCCTTGTTTGAAATTTTTATTTATATGAAGTTAGCTGTCTGATTACTCAGATAAACCATATTAAAAAACAAACAAAAAACTTACAGTTATGAACACAATCACAACAGCAGCAGAAACAAAAAGTCTTGCTCAGGTAGGAGAAGAAATCGGATTAGCAGAAGGAATCCAATTGGTAAATGACTTCAGGGAAGCTAATCCTGATGCTACACCAGGTTACTACATTGGCCGTAACATCCTGGACCAGATTTTAAGCCAGCCAGGTTGCGTAGGAATTAACTTCCGCAAATGCCTTTCAAACAGTGAAGAACATCTGGTTTACTCAGGCGTTGACGCTGATGGCAAAGATATCCTTAGCTTTTCATTAGTTACAAATACCGGTGATATTGAAAAATATGATGGCATTGTAGCTGACAGGATTATCATCAACTGGGATCTCCTTGACGATAAAAAATAATTGGACAATTTTTAAAATGTGAACAATAGATTTTGATTTATGTAGTTATATTTGAAAGAAAATGTAACTGCAATTCTGAAATATCTATTATATACAGGAATTTTTTCAACTACACTACCCTTGGTGTTCTATTTGTTGTTTAAAAGAAACAGCAAAGAGAAATCACTGAGGGTAATTTTATTTTATATAGCTTATTGTATTTTTAATGAAGGGTTAAGTTTTTATCTTCAAAGCATCAATAGTGAAGCTTTTGTGATGGTACTCTATTCTTTCACAATTCTTGAATTTTCTTTTTTCTGCCTATTCATATTTGTAATAATTCCTGATAGCTTTGTTAAACGAATAATTCCATATTTGTGGCTTAGTTTTATAATATTCTATTTTAGTGACTTAATTTTTATCAATAAGGGCCGGGGCTTCGATTCAATTGCAATGGGGATTGAGTGCATCTTAGTTTTGTTTTTGTGCAGTTCTTATTTATTTCTTATTCTCCGCAAATCGAATAATTTATTTATTTATTCAACCTTTGAATTCTGGGTTGTAATCACTTTTTTAATTTACTTTTCTGGTACTTTCTTTCTTTATATTTTGGTCGAAAGTATGAAAGACAATCTCGCTTTCAGAAAGCAATACTTTATTATTAATATCTCCTTCAACATTCTGAAAAATGTTTTACTTAGTATTGCTATGACTATGAAGTTAAGCAATGCAGTAAAGCGACAAAAAAACACTCTTCCTGATTTGGATGATGATTTTTTCATTTCAGAAAATGTTAACTTTCCGAACTAATGTCTTTTTTGCAATCCACTTTAGGCGTTTCGAGTGTGCTCATACTGGGAACTCTTGGTATGTTTTTTATGGCCATTACGCTGGTCTCAATAGTGGTTTTTCACCAAAGAAGGGTTATCCGGTTTAATAAACAAATTCAAAAAATGGAGGAGGAGCGGCAGCAAATGCTTTTGCGCGCCTCTATACAATCCCAGGAGGAAGAAAGGCAACGCATTGCTGCCGATTTACATGATGACGCCGGCCCGCTTTTGGCAACCGCCCGCCTTTATCTCAATGAGAATCTGATTCATCAGGAACCGGCCACGCAACTACAGGCAATTTTCAGCGCTAAACAAATCATTGACGACAGTATCCAGCTAATCAGAAATATTTCTCATAGCCTTATGCCTCCTACTTTAAAGAATTTCGGATTGGAAGCTGCCATAAAAGACCAGTTTGAAAAAATAAATGCATCGGGTTCTATCAACGCCAGTGCAAGGTTTCATGATAACCGTCAAAGATTAAGCGATGAGCAGGAATTGTTGGTTTTTCGCGTGATTCAGGAGTTAGTCACTAATATTCTTAAGCACAGCAGCGCTGGTTTTATTCATTTGACACAAAATGCACAGGGCAATTCAGTATTTTTCAGAGTGCATCATGATGGAAGAGGTATATTGCAACAAGATTTTGAAAAAATGGAACATGGGGCCACAGGGTTAGGATTAAAAAATATTCAAAGCAGGATAAGAGTATTGAAAGGAAAAATTACTTTTGAGATCGATAATACTCATACTTACTATAAAGTAACGATAGAAGTGCCCAGATTACCTTACAAATAAAATTATTGTGTTTTATCTTTTTTTCTATTATCTTTTCCCTCTAAGCTGGTACATATGACCCCCGAATCTATAAAAGTAGCTATAGCGGATGATCACCAAATCTTCAGGAAAGGCGTAATCCTTTCCTTAAGATCTTACCATAACTTTAATTTTATCCTCGAAGCGGAGAATGGCGAAGAACTGATAAAAGGTATCGAAAAGGAACAGCCCGATATTGTTTTGATGGATCTGAAAATGCCGGTTAAAGATGGCATTGAAACCACAAAATATCTTAATAAACATTTTCCCCGCGTAAGAATCCTCATACTTACCATGTTTGAAGATGAAAGGTTTGTCGGCCATTTGATGGAAAGCGGTGCAAATGGTTATTTACTTAAAAGCACAGAACCGGCAGAAATTAAGCAGGCAATCATGGATGTAATGACTACCGGATTTTACCTGAATAATTTTGTGAACCGCGTTTTGATTAAAAAGAATTACGCCAAGCAAAAGTTTAATCCGAACCTGAACAGTGAAATTGTGGTAAGCGACCGGGAAAAAGAGGTGCTCTCGCTGGTTTGCATGGAATATACCGCCCAGGAAATTGCCCAAAAAATGAACCTAAGCCCGAGAACGGTGGAAGCAATTAAAGACAGGCTGATGGAACGGTTTGGTGTAAAGAATTCTGTAGGCCTTGTATTTTTTGCAATGAAAAATTCGTTGATAGATTAGTTTTTCGGGATTCAGAATTGTATATCCGGAATTTCTCCTTCGACAATTACATTCGCTTCTGTTTTACTCTTGATTTCTTCCACAGATACGCCGCTCGCTTTTTCCAACAGCCGAAAGCCATTGCCTGCAACTTCCAATACGGCAAGATCCGTTACAATTTTTTTTACACAATTAATTCCAGTCAGTGGCAGCCGGCATTTTTTTAATAATTTGGATTCTCCCTTAGAGTTGGTGTGCATCATGGCAACAATAATATTTTTTGCGCTGGCTACCAGGTCCATTGCGCCGCCCATTCCTTTTACCAATTTTCCGGGAATTTTCCAACTGGCAATATCGCCGTTTTCACTCACTTCCATTGCACCTAAAACAGTCAAATCCACCTTGCCGGCGCGAATCATTCCAAAGCTCATGGCGCTGTCAAAAAAGGAGGAGCCTGGCAAAGTGGTAATAGTTTCCTTGCCGGCATTTATCAGGTCGGGATCTTCTTGGCCTTCGAACGGAAATGGACCCATTCCAAGCAAACCGTTCTCAGATTGAAGGGTAACATTAATTCCATTAGGGATAAAATTAGCCACAAGTGTGGGAATGCCGATTCCGAGGTTCACATAATATCCATCCTTTAACTCCCTGGCGATTCTTTGCGCAATTTGATTTTTATCTAACATGGCCCGTGAAAATTTTAAAAATGTAAATCTGATATTGCCAATTCCGGAATAAAAAAGCAGGAAATTTATGGGTTTACTGGTTTTCGCACAGTGCGCTTTTCTATTCTTTTCTCATAAAAGCTTCCTTTAAAAATGCGATGAACGTAAATTCCCGGTGTATGAATCTGATTTGGGTCTAATTCTCCGGCTTCGACAAGTTCTTCCACTTCCGCAATGGTTATTTTTCCTGCCATTGCCATAAGCGGATTAAAGTTTCTGGCGGTTTCTTTATAAATAAGATTTCCTGCTGTATCTCCTTTCCATGCTTTTACCAGCGCAAAGTCAGGCTCAAATGCATATTCCAGCAAATATTCCTTTCCATTAAATACCCGCGATTCTTTTCCTTCTGCTACTTCCGTGCCCACACCGGCGGGCGTAAAAATGGCAGGCATCCCATACCCGGTGGCCATACAACGGGTGGCGAGGGTTCCTTGCGGAATTAAATCTACCTGCAGTTCGCCTTGCAGCAATTGTCTTTCAAATTCAGCGTTTTCGCCAACATAGGAGGCTATCATTTTTTTTAACTGTTTTTTTTTCAAAAGCAATCCTATGCCAAAATCATCTATACCTGCATTATTGGAAATGCAGGTTAAATTCGTAACTCCTTTTTTAACCAGCGCGCTGATGCAATTTTCAGGGATACCGCAAACACCAAACCCTCCGAGCATGAGCGTGTTTCCATCGCTGATATCTGCAATAGCTTCATCAGCATTTTTATATACTTTTCTCATCTGATGATTTTTTTCTGATTTCAACTTTGCAATTGTGCCTTTGCAATTATTCCTTCCGAACGTTATTGTCTACTTTACGTTCGTCGATTTATTTTCAAGAGGATGGCCAGCCTGCTTTTCCTTTTGCAATAAATTCAATTCCCTTAATCTTTGTTTTTGCGCATAAAGACTATCAAAGATAAGCTTTAATGTTTCGGGGTGTTTCACATACCAGTTATAACTTTGAGCAAAACGCACAGAATCGGTTTTATGAATTTCAAAAACTTTTTGAGAAAGAATTTTTGTCTGAGTAGCCACGCTTAGCGTCGTATCTTTTGCGGCGGTTTCCTGGGCAAGTGATTGCGCTCTCATTACATCCCACAAGATGCTTTTCATTTTTTCAGGCTTAATAATATTCTTCGGTATTCTATCAGAAGACTTGCACGAAAGGAGGCAAATTGCAGTAAAGAAGTAAATGATGGCTTTTCTCATTTTAACTGTTCTTCGTATTGACTGGCAGAACTGATATCCAGCTTTTTCAATAAATCCAATGCTTTTGCTTTATCTGCCGGGGTAGCTTTTGAAAAAATCTGAACCAGTTCCTGTGTTTTTGCCTGCATAAAAAATTGGAGAATCATGGTGTTAGAATTCTGAACATTGAAGGTATTCAGCATATTGAGCACGTTCAAAATATTGCCTCTTGCTGTGGCTTCCTGCTCATACAGCTTGTCCATGCCCAGCCGGTAATAATCATAAATTGCATCGTGCATGATAGTATACTTGCTATTGAGCAAGTTTTCAGTTAGCCAATAGCGGTTGCGTGTTCCGTCAAAAGGCTTCCAGCCCGAAATATTTCTTCCTTCTGGCGCATTGTTCACGATATTTTGCGCTTTTTGAAAAAAAGCATTTCCGCCTCTTAGGGAAAAAGAGTCATAATCAAGGCCGAGGATAATATTTATCCAATAAGCAAATACGGCAGTAAGATTAGATACCTGTGGATCGGTGCCTGAAACCCGGTTATCATTAAATTCCAATTGCTGAAAATCGATGTATTTAAAAGTTACATCATTGTCCTGGTAATTGATAACCGGCGATATGTAGGAAGTATTAAAAACCGGCCTGCCGGATTGGATAGTTAGTGATCCTTTATATACGTTTGACTCGCCGGTGGATTCCAGATTCAAAAGAAAGCTGCAATCAATTTTTTCATTCGTTTTAAAAACATCATTACTCCACTTTCGTGTATTTACGAAATCATTGAGCGCGGTTTGTAAATTGGTAAAGGTTTGTTTATCCACCGTATTGTTTACACGGTTGCTTACTACACTCACTCTCGCACGCAACTCCTGTGCCTGACCCAGTTCAGCAAAAAATAACAATAGAAAAAACAGGAAATATTTATTCATTTTTATAGTGAATAATGGTGTTTACAATATCTTCGGCAACTTCTTTTTTTGATTTGACGGGAAACTTATATTCTTTGTGATTTTTATCAAATATCGTTATCCGGTTTGTGTCCAGGCCAAAACCTGCACCTGCATCATTCGTAGAATTTAAGACGATTAAATCTGCATTCTTTTGCTCCAGCTTTTTTAATGCATTTTCTTTCTCATTATTGGTTTCGAGCGCAAAACCCACCAATACCTGCCCAGGACTTTTTCTTTTTCCTGCTTCCGAAAGTATGTCTTTTGTTTTAACTAATTCCAGCGACAGGGCATCTGATCCTTTTTTAATTTTTTGATCGCTTTTTACTTTTGGAGAATAATCAGCTACTGCAGCAGCCATCACAATGATATCATAGGATTCAAAATCCTTCATGCATTCCGTGTACATATCTTCTGCAGATATTACATTTTCAATTTTTACAGCAGAGGAGGGCTTTATGTTCGAAGGCCCAAGCACAAGATGAACGTCAGCGCCTCTTTGGGCGAGCTCGTCGGCAATAGCGATGCCCATTTTGCCACTTGAAGCATTACTGATAAACCGCACCGGATCTAACGCTTCGTGAGTCGGTCCGGCAGTGACTAATGCTTTTTTCCCTTCAAGATTTTTCTTTTGAATAAAAAAATCTTCGATAAAACTCATTAACTGTTCCGGTTCCGGCATTCTGCCTTCGCCCGAAAGTCCGCTGGCAAGTTCTCCTTTATGCACCGGCAAAACATATACGCCGTCATCTTTTACATTTTGAATATTCCGTTGCGTAGAAGGATGTAGCCACATATCTTCATCCATTGCAGGAGCAATCGCTACCGGGCATTTTGAGCTTAGAATTACTGCCTGCAAAAGATTATCACAAATTCCGTTTGCCATTTTTGAAATCGTATTGCACGATGCCGGCGCAATTATCATCATATCCGCCCAACGGCCCAGCATTACATGATTGTTCCAATTATCTTCATCGAAAAGATTGAGTAAAACTTTGTTTTTAGAAAGCGTGCTGAAGGTGAGCGGCGAAACAAAATCCTTTGCACTTTCAGTCATGATGACTTTTACTTCTGCGCCGGCTTTTACCAGCAAACGAACAAATATTACAGATTTATATGCTGCTATACTTCCGGTGATTCCTACTAAGATCTTTTTTCCTTTAAGCACAGGCAAGTTTTATTTGGAAAGATACTATTAATTAAAAATGGTGGAAATATCCACCATTAAAATTATCATTTCTTATTAAAATAAAGTGTAAAAACGATTAATCAAAGAGATTATCCTCGTTTCTGCGATAGTAAATTTTGTCTTCCATAAATTCTGCAGTGGCAAGCAGTGCAGGATTTGGCATTCTTTCATACGCGCGTGAAATCTCTATCTGCTCTTTGTTTTCATGAATTTCTTCAAGACTATCTGTATGGCTTGCAAACTCTTCCAGCTTGTTATGAAGCTCTTCTTTTATCGCAATATTTATCTGGTTGGCCCTTTTTGCAATGATAGTAATAGACTCGTATAAATTTCCGGTCTTATTTTTTATGTCAATTAGATTTTGAGTTTCTACCACATTAGCGGTATTACTATTCTGTTGACGCCTTAGTTTGCTCATTTTTTATGGTTTTAATATTATTTTGACTCAAATTTTTATATTCTTCGGCTTCCTTCAGAAGGGAGCTTTCGGGATAACGGTCAGCAAAATCAAAATACTCTGCAGTAACTTTTGCATATCTTTCCTCTTGCTTATCGGCCACGCTTAATTTTGCAAATTCATAAAAAGATTTTACTGCCATCAGCATGTAGCTATCACCTTTTGATGATTCAGGATAAGCGTTTATCAAATTGGAAAATGCAATTCCCGCAGCCTGGTACATTTGAAGATTGAAATACAGTTTTGCAGCCAGGTAATCTTTTTCTTCCAGCTTAGCCCTGCACTGCTCTATAATCTTATTAGCATCTGCTACTCTTTCAGAATTCGGATAACTATTGATAAATCCCTGCATCATGCCAATTGCCTTATGCGTGTTGGTCTGGTCTAATTGCACGTTCGGAGATTGTTTGTAAAAGGTAAGTGCATGCATGTAAGCGATTTCCTGTGCCCGGCTGCTATTGGGAAATACGCCGAGAAATCCCTGGAAAAGATTTTCGGCATCTGCATAATTTTTCTGATAATAAGCACAGTATGCATACTTGTAGTATAAGTTCTCAAACTTATCAGAGCCTTTAAAAACAGGAAATAATTCTTCATACAATTGCTGGGCAAACCTGTATTTTTTATTATTAAAATACTCATCTGCTTTCTTTAGTTTATACTCATAATCGGTGCTTTTAAGAACCTTTGCAAACTGGCTGCTACAACCAGTAAGCATCATAAAGGGTATAATCAATAAAACCAGGATTGTCTTCAACTTCATAAAGAGCCGCAAAATTAAGTGAATTTAGACAAAAATGTGTTTTAAATTAATGCAGGCAAAATCAGCGTAGTTAATATTTTCATAAGGAATTAAAAATAAACCCTCGCGAAAATCGTGAGGGTTTATGTAAGAATCTATAATTTGCTGCTAATCTGCTTTTAAATCTACGGTATTTGCGTCTCCGCCACCAATCTCACAATTTTGTGTAATCCGGTCGGCACTGATGCCTTCTTTTTCTGTAAGATAAGTTTTGATCGCTTCCAGCCTTTTATTGCAAACTGCCTGTGAAGCTTTTGTAGCAGAAGGATATCCGCTCAATGTGATATTACAGTTGGGATTGTTTTTTAACTGGGAAGCTACATTTGAAAGCATTGATTGCGCATCGCCTGACAAGGTAGTGCTTCTGCCTCTGAATGAAATGCTTGGAAGATTGCCAAGGTTACACATAGTGGCCTGTGCAGCCAAAGTTTTACAACATTCGGGTTCCGGGCATTTTCCTACGCCGTCGGCATCCACAGGCTGACATTCAGTTGGTGTTATCAATTGTTTGTCTTTGCAATCCGGAACACCATCGCCGTCTGTATCTTTTGAAACGCCGTGGGTATCAACAGGGCATCCTTCCGGAGTATTTGGCTCCCTGTCAAGGTCATCCACAACGCCATCACCATCAGTATCAATATACTCAGTTTTCCAGTGTTTCATATGTTTTGGAACGCTGATTTCGCTATAAGCATAGTCAAGCGGATTGACCCACCATAGCGGTTCAACTGCCTTGGCTCCGACATTAAAGTTTAAGCCAACAGAAAAGTAATTATAACTGTCAAAATCTCTTGTTTGTGCAGGATCAAGCAGGGGATGCTCCTGCCATTGCTGGCCGTCTAATAAATCATCTTTGGTAAATGTAAATCTGTCTTCAATTGCAAGGTTCACCCTTTTGCTCAGTTTAAACGCGAT
Source organism: Ginsengibacter sp. (assembly GCA_051954975.1). Classification (GTDB taxonomy): domain Bacteria; phylum Bacteroidota; class Bacteroidia; order Chitinophagales; family Chitinophagaceae; genus Ginsengibacter. Next base: position 96,199 of record JBQCHE010000020.1, read on the forward strand.
TCCTGCAAGGCCAGTACCGGTTGGGCGCAACGGGTGTCCGCCAAGGGTAGGTTTGGTCTTGTTTTCATTTTGAGCTGCGGTATATGGAACACCTTTCAACAAGTCTTTTAATGCATCCCTGGTTTTTTTGCGGTCGCCATACTGGTCGGTTACAGCCTGTACACTATTGAAATTATCGGGCACCTGTACTTTTGCATTATAAACGGTTGCCCCAAAACCAACGCCTGCATATAAAACCATACCTGATTTCTGTTTGTGGAACCTTACATTATTTAAAGTAAATATTCCCTGCAACGACAAATCGCTAACGGTGGTTTTATAATTATAATATACTTTATCAAGATCCGCAGCACTATAGCCAGACCATACTTCATTATTTGAATAGCCGTAAGAAGGTTTCCAGTTGAGGCCACGGGCTACTCCATATACATATTGCGCCCTTAGCGAAAAGACATATCCAACTGCTTTCCTGATATGAACTGAAAAGCCGCCGGTGGGAAGCTTCGAACTGACATCGCCGCTGATCGCGAACAATCCTCCCGAAATACCAATTTCCGTCTGGTTTCTTGGCCTGGCAGGGAAATCGTTTGTATAGTTCATAAATGCGTCCTGTTGCTTTTTTGCTTTGCTTGATATGACGCTGGAATCATAAACATTATAGCGGGCTGAATCCTGGGCAAATGAACTAATTGTAAAAAGGGAAAATATCCCTATAAACAGCAGAGTAATTTTCTTCGGCATAGTTTGTAGTTGTGGTTTCTTTTCTTTCTAAACGTTAGTAATGGGTGCAAAAGTATCAAACCAACATGAAAAGTTCAAACTTTTGAATTTTTTTTTATTATTTATTTTTTTAATTCTTAACAGAGCCGCGTAGTCAACTGTTTAAATATATATATGTTATCTATTTGAGCACCACATTTGATATTATTTTACGGCTTTGTTGTTTTGCTGTTTTAAATTCTGAAGGTAAAATCGATTTATTTCATATTCTGTATTAAATTGCCTTTTTCCAAAAAACATCATGCAGTTTCCTAGAAATCTTATTGCCACCGAATTAGCCACTTTTGAAGAGAAGTTCGCTGATTCCGTAAAGAGCCAAACGCCTTTGCTGGATAGGATCATGAAGTATATTATCAAAAGAAAAGGAAAACAATTACGGCCGATGTTCGTTTTTTTGAGCGCTAAACTTCATGGCGATGTGAATGAATCAACCTATCGCGCAGCAGCGCTGGTGGAGCTATTGCACACAGCTACCCTGGTGCATGATGATGTAGTGGATGAATCGCTGGAAAGAAGAGGCTTTTTTTCCATTAATGCCTTATGGAAAAATAAAATTGCGGTTTTGGTAGGCGACTATCTGCTTTCAAAGGGATTACTGCTTTCTACAGGCGCCGGCGATTTTAAGCATCTCGACATTCTTTCTGACGCAGTTAAACAAATGAGCGAAGGAGAATTGCTGCAAATAGAAAAAGCCCGAAACCTCAATTTAAATGAAGACATCTATTTTGAAATCATCCGTAGCAAAACTGCTTCCTTATTATCTTCCGCATGCGCAGTGGGTGCGTGGAGCACCAGTAAAGATGAAGCGCTGACGGCGCGTATGAAACTTTTTGGAGAAAAAACGGGTATTGCGTTTCAAATTAAAGACGACCTTTTTGATTATGGGAATGACGATGTTGGCAAGCCAACCGGAAACGATTTAAAGGAAAAGAAACTGACCTTGCCTTTAATATTTACTTTGAATAACATTTCCAAAAGTGAAAAACGGAAGATTATTTATATTATAAAAAATCAAAACAAGGAGCCTGATAAAATAAAGTATGTTTTGCAGAAAGTAACAGATGCGGGAGGAATCAGCTATGCAAATAAAAAGATGATTCAATACAGGGATGAGGCATTGGCCATACTGTCCGAATATCCTGATAGCGAAATCAGAAAGGGCCTGGAAGAATTGGTTAGATATACCACTGATAGGAAATATTAAAAAATAGATATAAATTCAAAACTGATTTGACAGGAATCATAGTAAACGAACAATTAATCCTGTTTTTAATTTTACAAGAAACTGCTACGTCTTTTTGAACTTAGCCGAACCTGCAGAAAAGAGTTATAGATGGAAAAGAGATGGAAAATATTGAAAGCCGATGAACCAAAAGTATTGTCGTTAAAGAATTCTTTGGGCATCAGTTTACCATTATGCAATATCCTGGTGGAAAGAGGCATTGATAGCTTCCAAAAGGCCAAAGATTATTTCAGACCACAGCTTTCTCAATTACATGATCCGTTTTTGATGAAGGATATGGAAAAAGCCGTGCAGCGGATATTGCTTGCAATTGACAATGATGAAAAAATCCTTGTGTTCGGAGATTACGATGTAGACGGAACTACATCTGTCGCAATCATGTACCGGTTTCTAAAAAGAATCTATAAAGAGGAGAGGATTGAATTTTATATTCCGCACCGCTACAAGGAAGGCTATGGCGTGAGCAAACAGGGAATTGATTTTGCAAAAGAAAATAGTTTTGATTTGATTATCTCTCTTGATTGCGGAATCAAATCAGTGGATCTTATACAGTATGCACGTACATTAGGAATCGATTTTATTGTTTGTGATCATCATCTTCCCGACGAGCAATTGCCTCCTGCCACAGCTATCTTAAATCCTAAACAAAAAGATTGTACATATCCTTACAAGGAACTCTGCGGTTGCGGAGTAGGATTTAAATTAATTACTGCTCTTTGCTCACGGTTAGGCTTACACGAAAATGAATACCTGTGTTATCTTGATTTGGTGGTTTCGGCTATCGGCGCTGATATTGTGCCTATGACGGGCGAAAACCGCATTCTCGCTTACTATGGTTTGAAGCGTCTCAATACCTCGCCCTGCGCCGGTATAAAGGCATTGATTGAATTAAGCCAGGTCAAACAAAAGTTCTCGATTAATAATGTGGTTTTTATTATTGCGCCCCGTGTAAATGCTGCGGGAAGAATGGATGATGCCTCCAAAGCAGTGAGATTGTTTATTGAAGATGATGAAACGAAGGCGAAAGAATTTGCAGAAATGCTGCATAGCGATAACAGCGACCGCAAAGATGCAGATACGAACATAACAGAAGAGGCCCTGGCAATGATTGAAAATAACCCCGAATTCATATCACGAAAAACGACCGTTCTGTTTCAATCTCATTGGCACAAAGGCGTTGTGGGTATTGTAGCCAGCAGGCTGGTAGAAAGCTATTACCGGCCAACTGTTGTTTTGACTTTGGGAGAAAGTGTCGTCGGAGGAAGTGCCCGCAGCGTACCGGGATTTAATCTGTATGAAGCGGTTCATGCATGCCGTGAGCACCTGATCGGCTACGGGGGCCATTTTGCCGCCGCCGGAATGTCAATGTATCCCGAAAATGTGGAAGCCTTCAGCCAAAAATTTGAAGAGGTAGTGTCGACAAGTATTGATCCTCTCATGTTGATACCGGAACTTATTATCGATGCTGAAATTACCTTTAAAAAGATCACTCCTGGTTTTTATAACATCGTGCAGCAGATGGAACCATACGGCCCTGAAAATTTGCGGCCTGTATTCATTACAAAGAATGTGGTGAGTACTCCGTGGACTAAAATTGTGAAAGAAAAGCACATCAGGTTTGTGGTAAAAAATGAAAATATTACCATGACCGGTATTGGGTTTAATCTTGCTGATAAATTTATTTTGCTTCAGATGAATAAGCCATTGGATATTGTATTTACCATAGATGAAAACGAGTGGAACAATACAGTGAATTTCCAATTAAAAGTGGTCGATTTCAGGCTTTCTGACGTTGCCAACTAATGCCTGATTGAATGAAAATTCTTTATTACCTAAAATATTTTTATTTCATTTCTAAAAACTGGAATCCATGGCTGGGTGCATTTACCGTATATCACGAAATGAGAGGCGAAACAAAATACGGAATTGATACAATCAAAATCGACCGGCTTCACAATGAAAAAATTGACAGCGAAAATCTTTCACATGCATCCATTTACCAGGCGAGTAATTATTATTTGCTTGAAAAAGCATTTGACTATCTTAAAAAAGAAAATGCAAATCATGCGCTTGTTGATTTTGGATGCGGAAAGGGAAGAATCCTTGCAGTAGCGGCATATTATGGATTTAAACGGATAACCGGGCTTGATTTTTCCATGAGGCTTTGCATTGAAGCAGAAGCTAATGTTGAAAAAATATCAAAATTGTTTCCAGGAACTGAGTTTGAAGTGATATGCGATGATGCAGCTTTGTATCAAATTCGCAATTACCAGAATTGTTTTTTCTTTTTCAATCCTTTTGATGAAGTTGTATTATTAAAAGTGGTTAAAAATATTCTTGCTTCATTAAAAGCATTTCCCAGAAAAATCTATGTGATTTATCTCAATCCTGTTCACCAGGAAATTTTTTTAAGTGCCGGGTTTGAAGAGGAATATTTTTTAAAAAAAATGGAATACCTGGAGTTCGTGATTTTATCAAAGAAGCCAGAAATAAATTACTCATCATAGTAAAGAAACAAATACAGCGGATTTTTATTTTCTTTTGTGATACTACGCGTTTTGTAAAACACTGGCAATAGTAGGAAAGGTGTTAGAAAGGTATTTTTTTAAATCTTCCTTTTCCACCCAAAGTATCTCAGAGATGTCTTCTTCGGTCTGTGGAATTAAATTTTCATTTTCATCTGCCTGCATTAAAAACCAGTGGGCCTCTTTTAAATTATGCTTCCCAAATAAATTGTAAGTATGATAGGTGATGGCAAGTGGTTTTACGAGCGTAAGATGGTGCAGACCTGTTTCTTCCTCAACTTCTCTTATAGCGCATTCTTCAATTGATTCTCCTTCGTCAAGTTTACCTTTTGGCAAATCCCATTTTCCGCGGCGGAACATAAGTAAAATATTGCCTGAACTATTTTTAACCAGCCCGCCGCCGGCCTTGATTAATTCAAAATGTTTAAAGAAATCGCGCTTCAGTTTTTGAAAATCGTTATCAAAAATTATCCCTGCATGAAACTGTGGTCTTTGTATCTCATGAAGAAGTGAATTGATTGCGGCGGTTGACGATTCATCAATAAATACCGCGTCGGGATGGTGCCGGTATTCATTAATTTGCGATGTAATTTCATCACACAAAAACACGGGTTTGTCGTCAAAGTAAATTGTTATGTAGCTCATACTGTTTATTATCTTCGCGCCATGACTGATAAAAAAGTGATTGCCGAAAAATTGCTACAAGTTAAGGCAATTAAATTAAGCGTTAATGATCCGTTTACATGGGCCAGTGGTTGGAAAAGCCCAATCTACTGTGACAACAGGAAGGTTCTTTCCTTTCCTTTTGTGCGTGATTTTATCAAATCAGAAATGTGTAATGTGATTTTCCGGGCTTTTGAAAATGCTGACATGATTGCGGGGGTTGCTACAGCCGGAATTCCGTGGGGTGCGATGGCTGCCGACCAATTAAAGCTTCCCTTTATTTATGTAAGGCCCAAACCCAAAAGCCATGGCCTCGGAAACCAGATAGAGGGATATTATGAGCCGGGAAAAAAAGTAGTGGTGGTTGAAGATTTAATATCTACCGGTAAGAGCAGTTTGCAGGTGGTTGACGTTTTAAAAGCGGCTGATTTGCAGGTAGAGGGCATGGTATCAATATTTAATTATGGATTTGACGAAGCAAAGAAAGCGTTTGATGAATCCGGTATCCGGTTGAAGTCCCTGACGGATTATCCATCCTTGATTGAACTTGCCATTAATCAAAATTCAATTTCCCAGGACGACCAGGAGCAACTGCTGCAGTGGAGAAAAGACCCCGCAAATTGGCATACATCGTCTTTATAATTCAGAAAACTGCTCGTTAGAAAATGAGACTTAAGCTGCCGTTTGGACATCCATGTCCTTTAAGTTACCTTAGTGACTACCCCAGGGAATTTTTCTTATTCTTTTTAAAATTGCAATTCCCCGGGAATAATTCTTCATGCAAGTCAAATAATTATGAACAATTGGTGGCAACAGGTTTTTTTTCACAATACGATACAATCCTGGTTAATCGCAATAGGGATAGTGCTGATAGGTTTTACGGTTCTTAAACTGATCAAAAAAACAGTTATTTCAAGGCTAAAAAAATGGACAGACAAGACAACCACCTCGTTTGACGATTTAATAGTTGCTGGTGTTGATAAATCTGTTTTTCCCATTCTATACATTGCTCTTGTTAATGCTGGCATGAGTTATTTGTCAATCCCTGAAAAGTGGGAGCACAGAATTTCAGTAGCGCTTTGGATTGTCATCATGTTTTTTGTATTGAAAATAATTGCCTCCGGCGTCAGGTATTTTATTCTTTCAGCCCTTAAAGACAAGGAAAATAGCGAGGTCAGGGAAAAGCAGGCTGGCGGCCTGATTGTGATCCTCAATTTTTGCATTTACATCATTGGGTTCATTTTTGTTTTAGACAACCTTGGATATAATATGGCCACGCTCCTTACCGGCCTTGGTATCGGTGGGATTGCCATTGCGCTGGCAGCGCAGGCAATTTTAGGTGATTTGTTCAGCTATTTTGCTATTTATTTTGATAAGCCATTTGAAGTAGGCGATTTTGTGCAGGTAGATGATAAAGCCGGGGTGATTGAATACATCGGGATAAAGACCACAAGAGTGAGAAATTTAGCCGGCGAACAAATTGTCTTTTCAAACAAAGATCTTACAAATTCGCGACTACATAATTTCGGGCGAATGGAAAAAAGGAGAGTGATTTTTAATTTTGGCGTTATTTATAATACGCCTATAGATACAATAAAACTGATTCCTGAAACAGTAAAAGAGATTATTAGCCAACAGGAAAATACAACTTTTGACAGGGGCCACTTTACCGGGTTTAATAATTCAAGTATGAATTTCGAATTTGTATATTATGTGCTTACCCCCGATTACAATTTTTATATGTCAACCCACCAAACTATCTATCTGGCGATTCTCCGGTCTTTCGAAAAAATGAACGTAAAATTGGCCTATCCAACACAAACTCTTTTTCTCAATCGGACCTCTGAAAGTGAGGATAAGTTGGGTTAATTTTCAGCCGAATCGTTCATCAAAAAAGTGAAAATGTTTCCTTCGATTCGTAGTTCACAGGAAAATACATAAATACGTTTGCCTTGCCGATTTTTACTTTCCCTGAAACCTTCAGGGTTACCTCCCTTCCCAATAAAGTATTCAGTGCATTTTGATAGAGACTTTGCATGTTGACATCAAACATCACGGGTAAGCTAAAAGTATCCCGTTTGGGTATGGGAATAAGGGTATCGGTGGAACTATGGCCGAACAATTTTCCATTAATAAAAATATCCAAATCTGTATTCCTAAGCTGCATTCTAAAGTTATTCGGGTTGAAATAAACCAGGTCCATTTTGATCGTAGAATTACTATAGCCAAGTTTTTCTACGGAAAAATTATGGTATTCCCGATATTCCAACGCCTTGGGAGAGGAGCATGACATAAAGGCAAGCACAACCAAAAATGTCCCAATAAATTTCTTATTCATTTCTCAAATTTTTTCTGTCCGAACCACAAAGATAGAATTCTTACTACTAAGAGCGTTAGCATCACGCTAATTATATAATAAAAATTATTTACTAATAAAATTAGTATTTTATAATTGAATTAATATATTCTAATTCAAACAATTATGTGACATTGACCAAAATTTAAATAGATGTACATGTTCAGCCTTATCGCCCATTGTAGTGCTTTAGAGTTAAGGTTTGCCTGTTTTGGGATAAAATAAGGCAATTATTAAATCAACAATCTCATATACATCCATATACATCGTATAAATTTAATTTTATTTTATTTACAAGATAAATTTGAATTACAAGTTATATGACTGTACAAAAACGAGCGCAAAACTTACAAACCTGATTAAAAAGCTAAGAAGGTGCTGGGCTAGAATGTGACAGGATGTCACTAGGCCTGTTTTTAGGAAAACACCAACTGAACTTGTGTATTTTAAATTTGTCTAAAATTTTAAAAATAAATTTGAGCGTTGCAGATATATGCCGGTGTTTGATTAAATTATTTCTAAAACAATTCAAGTAGTCGAATAGAAAATATCTAAAATTATGATAACAGTAATTTTACGGTATTGCATTTTTCGAAAATGCACTCTATGTTTGCACTGTGTTTATGAGTTTTTAAGTTTTTAAAGCTCATTTAGAATAAGCTAATCCTGTTTCCCTTGAAAGATCTTAGGATCATTAAGATAGAAATTATAAACCTCAAACTCAGGGAATGGATTTAAATTTTACCAAAAGGACTAATATTTTCACTATTCTTTTTTCTTTCTTAAAACACAATGGTTTTCTTTTAATCAGCCAGAATGATGCTTAACTATTTTGTTTAAATGGCATTCGATTTTTAGAAGTTAGGCGAACAATTTTATGCTAATCCAAATTTTATAAAATTCTAAATTCTAATATTCATTGTAAATATTGATAAAAAAATTATGCAATGAGATCAAGATATTTTATAGTTAGTTTTTGGGTAATGTTGTTTTTTGTGTTTGCTCATACAGTAAAAGCACAAACTAATACGGTTGCTAAAATTCGAATGGAAAATTTCCAGGTGATTGAGGCCCAAAATAAAATAAACATTCACTGGTCAACAAATAGCAAAGCCACCAATTACTTTGAGGTGCAGAAAAGTGTTGATGGAAAAAATTTTAAGACTATCGCCTACGTTTTAGGCCCTGACCCAGCCAAACCAGGATGTGAATGTTTCGGTTGTTTTGACAAAAAAGACAGTAAAACGCAAATTTCATACTATCGTTTAAAGCATCTGGATTTTGATGGGAACGTTCAGTTTAGTGAAATAAAAATGTTTGCATTGAAATAATTATTATAAACTCGTTTTCTTTGGGGGTTACAGAACCTGATTGGTTCTTAACAATTGCCGCATTTCTATGCGGCTTTTTATTTTAAGAAAGTAGAAATTACAAGCGTGGTTCCTTGTTTTGCTTCATTTATTTGTTGGCCGTCCGTCAACCAATTTATAATTTGTAATAATTTATCTTTATAGCAAATACTGGAAGATGAAGAAAGAACTGTTTGGTTTTAGCTATGTCGTTTATGATTCAATTGAAGAATTAGAAAAAGAGAAAGCAGAAATACTATGGCAAGCCAGAAAGATAACAGAAAATGCGTATGCGCCTTACTCAAATTTCAAAGTGGGGGCTTTTGCAAAACTGGTTAATGGAAAAACTGTAAGCGGCACCAATCAGGAAAACGCAGCTTATCCCGCAGGGATTTGTGCAGAACGAACCCTAATGTCCACCGCGTCGTCGTTATTTCCAGGAGTAGGAATTGAAACGATTGCGATTTCATATAATAATCTGAACGGAAAAAGTGATCATCCAATTAGCCCTTGTGGAATTTGCCGTCAGTCATTTTTCGAATTCCAGGAGCGCACTCAGAATCCAATCAGAATACTTCTTAGTGGAATGACCGGTAAGGTTTTCGAAATTGATAACACACAGAATTTGCTACCATTGGTTTTTGGAGCTAGCGATATGAAATGAAATCCGGATTCCGAAATATAAATCAGCCTTAAAAGTTGATTTACTGGTACTTACAGTGGTATCTGTTATTTAGTCCAGAACTTTCAGGCTTTTGCTGATAATATCCAAACATTCCATTAATTGGTCTTTGGTGATAACCAACGGCGGCGCAAAACGGATAATATCTCCATGGGTTTGTTTGGCTAACAGGCCATTTTCCTTTAATTCCAGACATAATTTCCAGGCCGCTTCTGTGTCCGGATGGCCAATAACGATGGCATTCAGCAATCCTTTTCCACGAATTTTTAAAATATGTGGGGAATTTACCTTTTTTAGTCCTTCACGAAATATTTCGCCAAGCCGAAATGCATTTTCAGCCATCTTTTCGTCCTTTAAAACCTGTAAAGCCGTCATCGCTACTTTTGATGCCAACGGATTTCCTCCGTAAGTGCTTCCATGTTCGCCGGGTTTGATCGTCAGCATAATTTTGTCGTCGGCTAAAACTGCACTGACCGGTAGTACACCACCACTTAGGGCTTTTCCCAGGATCAAAATATCAGGTCTTACATTTTCATGGTCGCAACAAAGAAGCTTGCCCGTCCTGCCTAAACCGGTTTGAATCTCGTCAGCAATAAACAGCACATTCGCATCTTCACAATACTGTTTTGCCTTTGCCAAATATCCTTCATTGGGAACATTTACCCCGGCCTCGCCCTGGATAGGCTCAACTAAAAATCCCGCTACATTATTATCTTTTAGCGCATTAGCAAGAGCAGGTAAATTATTGTAGGGAATGGTTTCAAAACCGGGCAAATAGGGGCCAAAGTTATCCCTGGCAACCGGATCATCGCTGAAAGAAATAATGCCAAGTGTCCTTCCATGAAAATTACCACTACATACAAGTATTTTAGCTTTATTCTGATCTATTCTTTTTACTCTGTAAGCCCAATGCCTGCAAAGTTTTAAAGCAGTTTCTGCCGCTTCGGCGCCCGTATTCATAGGCAGCACTTTGTCGTAGCCAAAATACTCAGTAATAAATTGGGAAAAAAGAGCCAATTGTTCGCTATGAAATGCACGACTTGTAAGCGTCAGTTTTTGCGCTTGTTCAAGTAAAGATTGGATGATAACGGGATGGCAATGACCTTGGTTTACAGCAGAATAAGCACTTAAAAAATCAAAATATTTTTTGCCCTCAACATCCCACACGAAAACGCCTTTGCCTTCTTTTAAAACAACCGGCAAAGGATGATAATTGTGCGCTCCATATTGGTTTTCAAGATCAATGTAATAATCAGTTTGAGACACAGCAGACTGTACAGGCATAGGAATTAATTTAAAAATGTATTAATAAGAATTAAGAAAGAAGGTAGGAAATGGGCGATATGGTCACAGTCTGTGATCCAGAAAATCCAGGTTCATTGAAAGAAAAGATGTCTTATAAGATTGGAATGCCAATTTGTATTATTTGACTTCAAAGGTAAATAAAAACGGTATAAATAATTTCAAAAAAAAGCCACCAGGCAGTAAAGCAATAAATAACGCGGGTTTTTATTTGCTGTACTCCTACGGCAACGTTTCCGTAAAAAAATCCGGAAAAGTTATGTTTATTAAAAATGATTTTGAACCTTTGGATCGGTTGGATGGCGGAACTTAAGTACGACTAAACGGGATTCAGGCCTCCATTCACGAACGTATTGACTTAAATTCTAATTGACAAATTATGCTTATCAAATCAAGCTCTTTCTTTAAAAAGGCCTCCTGCTACTTTTTGACAGGCTGTTACATTTTACTCAACGTATCCGCGAAAGCTCAAATCACTCAAAGAATTATTTTACCTGATTTTAGCGATCAGCAGTCGGCTGGCGTTTTAATGTCCGGGGAAGATTTTAAACCCTTTCCGCAAACTCCGCAAGAGTGGCGAAAAATATTGCCTGATTCTATAATCAGCTTTTTAGTTGAAAAAGGAGATGAGTCGCTTTCTAAACCTTTTGAAGAGATTCCGGCTACGGTAATGCTGGAATTTACACGCAACAACAACCGCACTGATTATGAAAACATTTCTTTTAGAAAAAGAGAACAGTTGTGGAATATGGTAATGGCCGAATCCGTATCAGGCGACGGAAAATATATTGATCAAATTATCAATGGTATCTGGTCAATTTGTGAAGAAAGCTTTTGGGGAGTAAGCGCCCATGTTGGTATCCAAAAAGCCGGCCCGGGATTGCCTGACGTAGAAGACCCGATTGTAGACCTGTTTTCTGCAGAAACGGGCGCGATACTGGCCTGGACTGATTATTTTGTTGGCCCACAGTTAGATAAAGTTTCCAAATTAATCCGCCAGCGGATTCGTTATGAAATTAATCGCCGGATTTTTGAACCCATGACTACTGCTCGATATGGCTGGATGGGAGGCGGAAATCCTAACGCCAAAACCAATAATTGGGCGCCCTGGATTGCTTCAAATTATATCACGGCAAATTTGCTGATTCAAAAAGACAAGACTAAAAGAATTGACGCCCTCAACATTGCCATAAAAATTATTAATCATTACATCAACGGTTTAGGCGATGATGGTGGCTGTGATGAGGGCCCCAGCTATTGGACGGCCGCCGGCGCATGTGTTTTTGATGCATTGAATCTTTTGTCCGATGCTACCAGCGGGCACTTTGATGTGTACAAAAATCCATTCATCAACAAAATGGGCGATTACATTTATAATACCCATATTGATGGCAAGTATTTTATCAATGTAGCCGATGCGCATCCTACCATGGAGCCGGATGGTTTATTAATTTTCAGATATGGTAAAGATGTGGGCAATGGAGACATGATGAATATGGGAAGCTGGGCTTTTCACACGTATGATGAAAAAGGCTCAGGGCGCTTTCACCGCACCCGTGCTCTTTACAATCTTACAGCCGTTAAAGATTGCTCAGCATATCCTTACAAAGAAAATCCCGTGAAGGACGTTTGGTATAGCGATGTGCAGCTAATGGGTTCGCGGACTGATAACGGGTTATTTGTTGCTTCCCATGGAGGAAATAATGGTGAAAGCCATAATCATAACGATGTCGGCGATTTTATGGTATATGCGGATGGGCATCCTGTGATCATCGATGTGGGCTCCGGAACCTATACCGCCAGAACGTTTTCAAAAGACCGGTATCAACTCTGGTTTAATACTTCAGCTTATCATAATTTACCTACCGTTAATAATACAGAACAACAAGAGGGAGGCCGTTTTACAGCCAACGATGTTACCTATCAAAAGACAAAAAGCAGCTCGCAGCTTACTATGGATATCGCCAATGCTTATACGCCTGAAGCAGGAATTGAGAACTGGAACCGTGATGTAAAATTGAATAAAGCAAAAAATGACATTGAGATAAAAGACCGGTTTGAATTGAAGAATGAAACGAATAATGTATCGCAAACTTTTATGACTGTTTGTAGAACAGATATTAGTTCGCCTGGCAAAATCATATTTTATCTTCCGGACGAGCGAAAAGTTTTTCTTGATTATGATTTGAAAACCTGGAAAGCCAGTAAAGAAAAAATAGAATTAGTAACGCCGGAAGACCAGGGTTTGAAGGAATCGTGGGAGGGCCGGGATATTTGGCGGATATTATTACAATTGAAAAAACCTGTGAAAAAAGTTTCAGCGATGTATAAGATCTATAAATAGCAGTTTCACATTTTACCAATTAACTGCGCATGTACCGATTCTTCGAAAAAATAATAGCGAAGCTAAAATTTAACCAGATTCACTATCCGGATTTTACACGCCCAACGTTGTCGGCGCCCAATCATTTTAAACAGTGGCTATATTTGCGAAATAAGGATAGTAACCTAAATTGAAATGAATCAAAAAAAATTACAACATGAAACTTAATGAGTTATTTGACCTTACCGGGAAAACTGCATTGGTTACAGGCTGCTCGCGGGGTATTGGGGAATCAATGGCAATAGGCCTGGCACAAGCCGGGGCGGATGTGATTGGCGTGTCCGGAACGCTAAAGCCCGGAAGCCGTGCTGAGCAGGAAGTAAAGCAAGCAGGAAAGAATTTTTCCGCTTATACAGTGGACCTGGGCAACCGAAAAGAAGTCTATGATTCAATTTCAAAAATAAAAAGCGCGCATCCGGTTATCGATATCCTTGTAAATAATGCAGGCATCATCAAACGCAATCCCGCCGCCATTCACAGCGATGAGGATTGGGATGCTGTGCTGGATATTAATCTTGATGCTGCGTTTATTCTTGCCCGTGAGTTTGGGAAAGAAATGATAAACCGCGGCAGTGGAAAAATTATTTTTACCTGCTCATTGCTTTCTTTCCAGGGTGGCATTAATGTTCCCGGTTATGCAGCCAGTAAGGGCGCAAATGCTAGCTTGGTTAAAGCATTATCGAATGAATGGGCCTCCAAAGGAGTAAATGTAAACGGTATTGCACCTGGCTATATCGCTACTGCTAATACAAAGGCTTTACGCGAAGATGAAGCAAGAAGCAAATCAATTCTTGACCGCATACCGGCAGGCAGGTGGGGCGTTCCCGAAGATTTTATCGGCCCAACTGTTTTTTTAAGTTCGCGTGCTTCTGATTATGTAGATGGCGAAATACTTACGGTAGACGGTGGTTGGATGGGCCGATAATTATTCCCTTAATAAATGAGAATTTCGAAAAAAAGAATGTGGGTTATTTATTGTTGTTGCTTTATAATTTTTTTAGAAATGCATTTTTTTTCTCAATCATTTTATTTAAAAAAATCAAATTACCTGTTATGAAGAAAATTTCATTCGGTTTTCTATTCCTGCTGATGATGGCTACTGCTCATGCACAAACAAGCACGTCAAAGAATGCCATGCGAAACTTAATCAAGGAAAATTTCGCATTTGCGGATACTCAATATCGTTATATGATGACACTGACTCCGCCAGACAAGCTACCGCAATCTTATGATGAAAAAAATGACAAGTTTATTGCGCGCAATATTGGCTGGTGGTGCACGGGTTTTTATCCTGGCTCACTATTATATATTTATGAACAAACAAAAGATGAAACATTAAAGCAGGAAGCGGAACGAGCCCTGAAGCTGATTGAACCAAATAAGTTGGACACCGGCACGCACGATCTTGGCTTCATGATGTTTTGTAGTTTCGGAAATGCCTACCGTCTTTTTAAAGATGAAAAATATAAGGATGTAATTTTCCGATCCGCACAATCACTTGCTACACGTTACAGGCCTTCTATAAAATCGATTCAAAGCTGGAACACTAATAAATATTTTAAGTGCCCGGTAATCATTGATAATATGATGAACCTGGAACTGCTTGATTGGGTAACCGATAATGGCGGCGATAAAAAATACAAACAAATTGCCGTTAATCATTCCAACACTACTATTAAAAATCATTACAGGCCTGATTACAGTTCTTTTCATGTGGTGGATTATAATTTACAAACCAGCGGCGTTACCCGAAAAGCTACCTGGCAAGGGGCTGCTGATTGCTCCTCATGGTCGCGCGGGCAATCGTGGGGCTTGTATGGATTTACCATGATGTACAGGTATACAAAAGATAAAAAATACCTTGAGCAGGCAAAGCATATTGCCCATTTTATTTTGAACAATCCAAATCTTCCTAAAGACAAAATTCCTTTCTGGGATTATGATGCGCCTCAGATTCCTTATACACAAAGAGACGCTTCTGCAGCAGCTATCATGGCTTCAGCGCTTCTTGAATTGGGACAATACACCAATGGCAGCGAAAAACAGAAATTTATCTCTAATGCGGAAACAATTCTGCAATCGTTAGCCAGTGATAAATACCGGGCAAAGGCAAAGGAAAATGGCGGCTTTATCATCATGCATTGCACAGGCGCCAAACCTGAAAATTCCGAAGTTGATGTTCCTTTGATATATGCAGATTATTATTTCTTAGAAGCATTGAAAAGATATAAGGATTGGTATTTGTAGGAGGTAGGAAGGCAAAAGGCAACAGGCAAAAGGCAACAGGCAAAAGGCAAAAGGCAAAAGGTAAAAGACAAAAGACAAAAGGCAAAAGGTAAAAGGTAGAAAGCAGAATACGACAGTAAGCAAATAAAAAAGAGGCTTTTTTTTTTATCTTTTTTTGAGGTCAAAAAATAAATTATGAAATTATTTCTATGCATTTTTACTTTATTCGTTAGTGTCAAAGGACATTCACAGTCGCATAATAGTAAAGTGGAAATGAACGCCATTGAACGTTCTTATCTTGTAAACACACTTGCAAAAATTGCAGACCCTGTATTAATTGCGCTAAGTAAAAATGAACTGAAAGCACGAATGCCCGTAGAATCTTCCGGCGAGGGAAGAGCACAGTTCACGCACCTCGAAGCCTTTGGCCGCCTGCTTTCCGGAATGGCGCCGTGGCTTCAACTCGGGCCTGATGATACAAAAGAAGGTAAACTAAGAAAAAAATATATCGAACTGGCGAGGATGGGTCTTCACAACGCAACCGACTCCGCGGCTGCGGATTATATGAATTTCAATTGTTGCGACCAACCCGTAGTGGATGCGGCTTTTCTTGCCCAGGCCTTGCTTCGTGCCCCTATGCAGTTGTGGTATCCTTTGGATAAATCAACCAAAACCAATGTTATCGCTGCTTTGCGAAAGAGTGGTCAAATTACGCACTACCACAATAATTGGGTAATGTTTAGTGCCACAATAGAAGCTGCGCTGTATAAATTCAGCGGTAGTTTTCATCGCGATGAAACCATTGCTTATATAAATCAATGCCTGGGCTATTATAAAGGAGATGGAGTTTACGGAGACGGTGAAAACTTTCATTGGGATTATTACAACAGCTTCGTGATGCAGCCCATGTTGATTGACGTATTAAAAACGATTATTGAACAAGACAGCGTGCGCAGCATTGCAGATTCGGATTTGAAATCCAAATACAAATTGGTATTAAAGCGGGCACAACGATATGCGGAAATCCAGGAGATGCTTATTTCTCCTGAAGGCACTTATCCTATAATAGGCCGTTCGTCAGCCTATCGCTTTGGCGCTTTGCAGTTGCTGTCTCAAATCGCGTTGATGCAAAAGTTACCGGATGTTATTAAACCGCAACAAGTGCGTGCAGCTCTTTATACTCTGATAAAAAGACAAATTGAAGCGCCTGGAACTTTTGATAAAGACGGGTGGCTGAAAATTGGTGTATATGGCCACCAGCCTGCAATGGGCGAACCCTATATTTCTACCGGAAGTTTATACCTCTGCTCCGAAGCATTTCTGATGTTGGGATTGCCGGCAGAAAATATTTTCTGGCAAGGCAAAGATGAGCCGTGGACCTCAAAAAAAATATGGAGTGGACAAAATACAAAACGAGATCATGCGATTGAGTATTAAAATTTGTAAAAGCCGCTACAGTCCATGATGCGGTTCCAAAAAAAATGAAGATTTGAAAATAAAAACACATGAGTACGGAAAAAGCTTTTATCATCACCACAGAAAATAAATAAATTATGAATGAAAGTATTAAAACAAGACATGCACAAAGTCCGGCAGAAACAGCACGAATGGACACTGAACAACTTAGAAAAAATTTTCTAATCGAAAGCGTCTTTGAAGAAGACGCTATACACCTTACTTTATCTTTTTATGATCGTTACATCAGCGGGGGTGCCATGCCCGTTAATAAAGCAATCGAATTACCCAACCCCGGCAATTTGAAAGCACAATATTTTTTGGAACGAAGAGAAATGGGCATTATCAATGTAGGCGGCAAAGGCACGGTGGAAGCTGATGACGAAAAATATGAGCTGGATTTTAAAGAAGCGCTTTACATCAGTAAAGAAACAAAAAAAGTGATTTTTTATTCTGCAGATAAATCGAAGCCCGCAAAGTTTTATATTAATTCTGCGCCCGCTCACCACAAATTTTCAACTAAAAAAATTACGAAGAAAGAAGCAGAGATTGTAACGCTCGGTTCTCTGGAAAATTCAAATCACCGGACCATTAATAAATTAATTGTAAACAGCGTGGTGCAAACCTGCCAGTTGCAAATGGGTATGACCGAATTGAAAACAGGAAGTGTGTGGAACACAATGCCGGCGCATACGCACGACCGCAGGATGGAAGTTTATTTTTATTTTGAAATTCCCGAAGGCCAGGCCGTTTGTCACTTTATGGGTGAGCCCCAGGAAAGCCGCCATATCTGGATGAAAAATGATCAGGCAGTTATTTCTCCCAACTGGAGCATCCACGCTGGCGCGGGCACTTCTAATTATACTTTTATTTGGGGAATGGCTGGTGAAAATCTGGATTATGGCGATATGGATGTCGCAAAAGTGGAGGACTTGCGCTAATGAAAAATATAAAGCATTTTAGTAGCTCTTATATAAAAAAATATTTTCTGCTATCATCTGCTTTCGGTAACGTTTGCATAAAAAATATGCTGAAGTTAGATTGTTAGTATTCAAAAATGGACTACAATTGTAATATATCAAATTGAATTTATTACATTAACAACATGAAATTATCACGCCTTAATCTCAGGAATCTAAACACGGATAACATTTCGCTTCCTGACGGGAAAACATTTGACTTGCCTGAAAAGGTTTTACAATTTGGCACCGGCGTTTTGCTGCGTGGCCTTCCGGATTTTTTTATTGATGCCGCCAATAAGGCGGGTATTTTTAATGGAAGAATTGTCGTAGTTAAATCAACCAAAAAGGGTGATACCGAAGCGTTTGACAGGCAGGACGGTCTTTATACTTTAGGCGAGCGCGGCATACAGAATGGTAAAAAAGTGGAGCGTAATATTCTTTGTTCTGCAATAAGCCGCGTGTTGGATGCCTCTTCCGAATGGATGGAAATTTTGAAATGCGCACACAATGAAAAAATGCAAATCATCATTTCCAATACAACAGAAGTTGGGATACAACTGGTAAAAGAAGACATTCACCAACGCCCGCCTGTTTCGTATCCCGGAAAATTACTTGCTTTTTTGGATGAAAGATTTAAGGCGTTTAAAGGCAGGGAAGATGCAGGCTTGGTGATTATCCCTACAGAACTGCTTCCTGAAAATGGCGCTATGTTAAAATCAATTGTGCTTGAATTAGCGCATCTGAATCTCCTGGAAAATGGTTTTATTGAATGGCTTGAAAACAGTAATACGTTTTGCAATTCGCTGGTGGATAGGATTGTGATTGGTATGCCGCCGCAGGAATTGCGAAATAAAATTGAAAGCGAATTAGGATATAAAGATGATTTGTTAATCGTTTCAGAAGTCTATCGTTTGTGGGCAATAGAAGGAGATGAAAAAATTAAAAAGATTCTTTCTTTTGCAGGTGCAGATGAAGGAATCAAAATAGAACCGTCTATAGATTTATACCGTGAATTGAAATTGCGTCTGTTAAATGGCACGCATACTTTATGTTGCGGGCTTGCCTTTTATTCGGGCTTTGATACAGTGTACCAGGCGATGAATGATGAAATATTTTCGTCTTTTCTGGAAAGGCTGATGCGTGAAGAAATTGCTCCGGCTGTGCCCTATCAGATTGACGATGCAGTTAAGCAAAATTATATTTCTCATGTAGTTGACCGTTTTCGCAATCCGCACATTCAGCATCGGTGGATAAACATCACGTTGAACTACACTTCAAAAATGAAGACGCGTTGTATTCCCTTACTCGTTGAACATTATAACAAAAGCAGTACGGTTCCTCATTTATTTGCGCTCGGTTTTGCTGCCTATCTTTGGTTTATGAAACCGTTCAGGCAAGAGGGCAAAGAGTTTTTCGGTAAAAAGAATGATGAGGAATACCTGATTGAAGACCCCCTTGCAGAAAAATTATCCGCGCATTGGCAAAAAGATAATATCGAAACGGTGGTAAACGGAGTTTTAAGTGATATTTCTCTTTGGGAGCGCGACCTGACTCAGTTTGAAGGTTTTTCCGCGGCGGTAACGAATAATTTGAACAGCATCAAAAATGAAGGAATGAAAAATACATTGAACATTATTCAAAAAAATCGTTAATGTAATTATGAAACAGAAAGTAATGATGATTCATCCGAAGGATAATGTATTAGTAGCATTGACCAACCTTGAGGCGAACGAGCAGATAGAGTATAACGGTAATGAGTACACGTTAATAACCAGGGTGCCTGCAAAGCACAAATTTGTAATCAACGATATGAGGCCTGGCGATGAAATTTATATGTATGGTGTTTTGGTGGGCAAAGCGGAAACGTCAATTCCGCGGGGAAGCAGGATTACTACTACCAATGTAAAGCATGCGGCCAGTGGCTTTGCGGTGGGCGAACGGAAAACAGAATGGCACATTCCTGATATTTCAAAATTTAAAAACAGAACCTTCAACGGCTTTCACCGTGCTGATGGAAAGGTAGGTACAGCCAATTACTGGCTGGTGATTCCGATGGTATTTTGTGAAAACAGAAACGTGGAAATCTTAAGAGAAGCTTTGGTAAATGAATTGGGGTATGGTAAAAATTTGAGTAAAAAGCTGGAAGTCTCCCGGCTGATTGATCTTTATAAGGAAGGAAAGGGCCCCGACGAAATTTTGAGCGCTGATGTTGACGCCGATGTTGAAGAAGAAAAAAAGCAAAGGGTTTTCCCAAATGTTGATGGCGTTAAATTTTTATCACACGAAGGCGGCTGCGGTGGAACGCGCGATGACGCACAAGCCTTATGTGGTTTACTCGCAGGTTATATTACGCATTCAAACGTGGCAGGGGCAACGGTTTTAAGCCTTGGTTGCCAGAATGCGCAGGTGGGCATTTTGCAGGAAGAAATAAGAAAGCGCGATAGCAATTTTTCAAAACCCTTGTATATTCTGGAGCAGCAACAAATTGGCAGAGGTGACGATTTAATCTCAAAAGCCATTAAGCAAACCTTTACCGGCCTGATGGAAGCAGACAAGGTTACGAGAAAGCCTGCACCACTCAGCAAGCTAACCATCGGGCTGGAATGTGGTGGCTCGGACGGTTTCAGTGGCATTTCTGCCAATCCTGCAATAGGCTACACATCAGATCTGCTGGTGGCGCTTGGAGGCACGGTGGTACTTTCAGAATTTCCGGAATTGTGTGGTGTTGAACAGAATTTAAGCGACCGTTGTGTGGATAAAGAAACTGCCATACGATTTGGAACATTGATGAAAACTTATAACGACAGAGCAAAAGCGGTTGGTTCCGGCTTTGATATGAACCCGTCACCAGGGAATATTAAAGATGGGCTCATCACAGACGCAATCAAATCAGCCGGCGCTGCAAAAAAAGGAGGCACATCACCGGTTACAGATGTTTTGGATTATCCTGAAATGGTCACAAATCCGGGATTGAATCTGCTTTGTACTCCGGGCAATGATGTCGAAAGCACTACCGCTGAAGTAGGTTCAGGAGCCAATATCGTTTTATTCACCACAGGCCTGGGAACTCCTACGGGCAATCCGATAGCGCCGGTAATTAAGTTATCAAGCAATACTACGTTGTATAACAAAATGAATGATATTATTGATATCAATACCGGAACGATAATTGACGGGGAAGAAACCGTAGCGCAAGCGGGCGAAAGAATATTGGATTATGTAATAAAAGTTGCCAGCGGTGAAATTGAAGTAAGCTCAGTAAGGCATAAGCAAAATGATTTCATTCCCTGGAAAAGAGGAGTGAGTTTGTAAGTGATTAAAATAAAAAAACCCGGACATGATTCCGGGTTTTTGGTAGGTTGAATAATTATCAATCTACCCTTTAATAAAAGGTTTTACAATTGCGAGTATTTCATCTTTTGAAAGTGGCTCATCAAATGCTTCAGATGCGGCCGCTGCGGAAATATCCATTCCGCCAATATTCGTGATGGTAACTCCTGCCTGCATTGCGTTTTCTTCACCATCATAGCTCGCCTGTACCGCTGAAGTTCCGATTCCACTTTGATTCAATGTAATCCACGGCTTAACGGTAACGCCCGAAGGAACAAGGAATCCTGCTGCCTGCCTCATTTCACGGAGATGCGCTGCGTGCCTTGCTTCTACGGAATGGATTTGCAATGCAGCCGTTAAATAATCATTGTTGGAAATCAAATTTGGCGCCTGGCCTTTATAAGCTCTTACACCGGTATCTTCAAAAGTTTGAGCCACCGCCAGCAGCGTTCCGTAATCTGAAAAAACATTGTTAAAAGCGCCACCCGCAGTGAAGTCAAAATTATCAGCCGTAAATGATACAGGCGTACCTCCCGCAGCCTTAATAGCCGTTGTAAGAAATTTTACATGTTCATTTTCATGGTCGCGTATTTGCGTGAGTGCCGTCAATGCATCCCCGGAAGGGATGATTCCGGAACTAACCGCTTTGATGTAAAAATTAGATTCAAGGTATTCAAGTGTAAGTGCAAAATTCAGCGTATCAAAAATGATATCAGTTGGCGCTGTTGGCGATGAATAGGCCTTTTGAAACATAGACCCCAAAGCAAAAGGGATAGATGCGATGGCAATTCGCCCCGATGTTTTTGCAAAAGCTTTCATCGCGTTTCTTCGTGTATCCAGCCTGTCGTAAACTTCAGGATCTGTTTTTTCTATTTCGGAAAATATATTTTGTAAGTTCATAATTATAAATTATAACTGGTGGGTAAATTACTTGCGTTAATTTTTGTTTTCAGAAATGCACCGGCAATGGTTAATACTTCATCCGGCTTTTTTGCATCGTCCAGGCCATTGATATCCACTACATCCATAGCAGCGAAGGAACCGGCTTTTACCATGTCGCGAACCCACGCCGCATGCCTTGCTTCCACCGAGACAATTTTTCCTGCGATGGCTAGATAATCCGGATTTGTAATTAATTTACCTGCGCCGTTGTAGGCCGATACTCCCAAATCTTCAAACGCCATTGCGGTTCCCAAAACACTGTCCCTGCTTGTGAAATCAATTTTACTAAAATTTACTTCAAGGTCCTGTATGGCCTTCGATGAAAGAGCTGCTTTAAAAAATTCACGGTGTGCAATTTCATAATCTCTTATATCTTTCAGATACAACATCTCCATGTCGTTGATTCCGCTAAATGGAGTTTTAATTACCTGGGTATAAAATGCTGCCTCCAATTGTTCCAGGGCATAAGCATAATTTAAAATGCCGATATCACCGCTTCCCAGGTCAACACCTGAATTGTTGTGCATCGGCGTTGTCTTTCTGCAGGATGCAGCGGCCACGGCTATTGCAGCGCCTGCTCCTCCCATTATTCCAAAGAATTTTCTCCTTGAAAATGAATTCGCCATTCCTTCAATTTGGGCTGGCTGAACTTCTTTTTTTTCCTCTTGTAACATAATTTAATTGATTAAGTGATTAATAAGTAGTTGATAATTTTTTATCAATTCATTAATACTTACGAAATATGTTTTGCCGCGGATTTAAGAGTTTTTAGAAATAGAAATTTTTTTCTAAAATGGCGGAATCCGTCGAAGAGCAGATTTTGTGGCGTTAATCCTAATATAAACCAAGCCTATTTATCCGTCCGCTGGAAATAAATAGTTGAAGTAAGTTTTTAAAAATGTTTTTTGGAAAGAAAAAAAAGAATAAGAGAATTGCTGAGTTACATTTTGCCGATAACGACCATTTGGTCCATAGTTGGAGTGGGGCTGCCCCCCGCTTTTTCAAGTGTGATGGCAAATGCATCTACATTGCCGAAAGATTTCATTTGCTGAATATGATAAACACCTTTCGAAGTTTGTATCATGCCGCCGCTTACAGGCTTGCCATCTACCATGCCCCAAAGCTGGTATTGCATGCCCTCCGGCGCTTTAGGGAGATTTGATGGGTCAACATAAACCTGGCCAGTATTTTTTAACCAGAATATTTTCGCTACTGCATCAGGCATTTTTTCAGTACCTTTTAATACCACCGGCATGGCATATTTATCAGTAACTACATCCAGGTCGCGTGTCATTGCTTCATTAGATTTTTCTTTTTCCTGGAGTCGTTGCTCGGCCACTGCCAACGCCTTTTGCGTGTTGTGGTATTTATTAAAATAAGAATAATTTAAAATGATGCTGCCAATTAATAATATAATCACGGCTGCAGCAACCCATTTATAAAATAGGGGAATCGTATTTCTTTGTAAAGATATTACCGGCGATGAGGAAGAATCCGGGTAGGGAGGAAGCTGATCCAACACAGGTTTGTCTTCTTCAGAAAATAACCGGTTCATTAATTTGTCTTTTACAGAAGGAGCAGGCGGTGTCGCATGAAGCTGCGCGTAGTTTTCCAAAGACAATTCAATATTATCCAGTTCCTTTTTAAGTTCGGGGAACTGTTGCAGGTGCTTTTCCACCACTTGCGATTCTTCTGCGGAACAAGCGCTCATGGCGTAAAGCTCAAGCAAACCAGATGATATGAATTCTTCTTTAGTCAATTTATGATTGTAATAATTTTTTCAATATGGAAATCCCCGACCTGATTCTTGTCTTCACCGTGCCCAACGGAATTCCGAGCTTTTTTGAAATTTCTTCCTGCGTAAATCCCTCGAAATACGCGAGGTCTATCACATTTTTCTGTTCCTCCTTTAGTTGCATAGTCTGCTCCCTCAGGCCTATGGCATCAAATTTATCATTTTCAACAGTATTGTTATTGCCTGTAATTACGGCAATATCAGAATTTTGGATTTTTGCCTGGGTTTTGTATCCTTTGCTTCTGATGGTATCGATGGTCAGGTTACGGGTAATGTTGAGCATCCATGTGAATAGCCTGCCTTTGGTAGCATCATAAGAAGAAAAGTTATTCCAGATTTTTAAAAACGCTTCCTGGAGGATGTCTTCCGCCAAATGTTGATCGCTTATTAATTTACAAATTACTGTGTTCAGAGCGCCGGCATAATTATCATATAGATAGCTAAAAGCGGATTGATCTCCTGTTTTTAATAACAAGATCAATTCTTCTTCGCTATATTTTTTTATCGGCGGCAAATGTTATATTATCAGTTTTGTACGATATAAATTGAAGAAAGAAATTGTTTGGTGAAAGTATATTTTTTACAGTAAATAAAGAAAAACAATAGATTTTTATTTTGTTGTAAAAATGAATAATTCACTAAATCCAATACAATGAGATATTCAGGCAATTTAGTGAAATATCGTTTTCTGAAATGCGCGGATTGAATTTTAAAACTTTCATTTTTGCTGATACCATAGATTTGCAAAAGCAATTTGACCGCTTCAAAATTGTTTGAATAAATTTTTTATGAAGCAAAATAATACTTCGCCTCACATTCTCAGCACGTCGGCAAACCTGCTTGGCTTCTGCCTTTTTGTGATTACTTCGCTGCATGTAACCAATCACGCAGGTGGCAGCCATATTGACGAATTCACATCTCTTATAGCGCTTTTTCTAATCCTTTCTTCTGCCTTTTCTTTTTTTGCAATAAGAACCGTTCATTTGAAAAGAAAAGAATTGCTTGAAAAGATAGCGGATTATCTTTTTGTTTTCTCACTGTTTGGAATTATGTTGATTATCCTCTTTATGGCGCTTAATTTTTTAAAATAAAAACGACCGGTTAAAAGTTTTCTGCTTTTTGAAATGGAATCGGGGTACAAAGCGCCGGAAGAAAAACTTAGCTTTGAAATACATTAAACCGGAAACCAATCTTGAATAATTTTCTTAACAAGTTTAATCTTAATAAAGAAAGAGAAGAATCGCAAACTGTGGTTGATGTTATCAGCAATGATCTGGAATTCAGTGGCACCCGTTTATGGATTTTAATCTTTGCCATCTTTGTCGCATCGCTCGGATTGAATGTCAATTCCACGGCGGTTGTTATCGGCGCAATGTTGATCTCACCCTTAATGAGCCCCATAATGGGAATCGGATTGGGTATTGGAATTAATGATATGTCGTTGTTGCGCAAAGCAGCGAGCAACTATGTAGTGGCTGCATTGACCGGCCTCGGCACCTCCACCATATTCTTCCTTATTTCGCCTTTAAGCGATGCGCATTCAGAGATTCTCTCCCGCACTTCTCCAAATATTTATGATGTATTGATTGCGCTTTTTGGAGGATTGGCAGGAATAGTTGCCACTTCGAGCAAACAAAAGGGGAATGTAATTCCTGGCGTTGCTATCGCCACAGCTTTAATGCCGCCGCTGTGTACGGCGGGCTATGGATTGGCTACCTTTCAGTGGAGCTTTTTTATAGGCGCCTTTTATCTTTTTATTATTAATACGGTTTTCATTGCGGTTGCTACGTTCCTGATGGTTCGGTTTTTACGCTTTCCGGTAAAAACTTTTTTGAGCAAGGAATTGATGAACCGAAACCATCGCATTCTGTGGATTATTGTGATAGCCACACTGCTGCCCAGCCTATATTTGGGATATAATATAGTGCAGGAAGAAAATTTTTCCAACAACGCAGAAAAATTCATTCACTATGAAGCACGCTTTCCGAACGATTATCTTTTATCAAAAAACATTGATCCGAAAAAGAGACTGATCTCTCTTGTGTATGGCGGAAAAGAAATTACCAGCGAAGAAATAAATCATCTGAAAAGCAAAATGAAACAGTATGGACTTGAAAGAGATTCGCTGGAAATCAAACAGGGCTTTGCTTACCTGGCTCCTCAAAAGGACAATAGTGGCGATGACCGCTTCACTTTGCTGTCTAATGCGCTGGCGTTAAAAGAAAAGCAGGAAAAGGAAATGCAACAAAAGTTAGACAGCATTCACAATGAAAAAAAATTATCCGCCCAGGTTTATTCAGAATTAAAAGTGCAATATCCAAAAATTAAGAGCGCTGTTATCGAACCTTCAACGGCCTATGCTGACAGCGCAAAAGCGAAAAACCTCTACCTGGTGCTGGTAGAAATTTCAGGCCGTGTGTCGTCTGCCGAAAGAAAAAAGATGGAAGACTGGTTAAAGGTGCGTTTGCAACAACAACATCCTGACGATAGTCTCAGCCTGATTTTACACTAATATAATATGCATTCCGTCTCTTTCACCATTTCTTAATTTTTAGGATGTGCCGGTTGTTTAATTTTTTTTATTTCAGTAAACAAATAAATAATCGCGATTTTAATTTCCTAATTATAACAGTAATCCGTACACGCTTTTTTTACATCTGAAATGTTTTTGAGAATTCTAAAAAACAAAAAGGTATCTCAAACTTTATTATTACTTTCATTTCAAAATTATTTTCAAAATTAAAAACCATATTCACATGAAAGTTGTACCTATAATCTGTATAGGATTTCTTCTACTTTTTGCTCCATCCCTCAAAGCTCAAAATGATCCGGTAACTGACAGTTTAAATCAAAATAATGACTGGCCGAATTTGCGGCGCTACAGAAGTCAAAATGTAGAAGCAGGATTGCCCGCGCCAGGTGTAAATAGGGTAGTGTTTATGGGAAACTCAATTACAGATGGCTGGATTAATGCACGCCCGGAATTTTTTTCAAAAAATCCTTATTTGGATCGCGGCATTAGCGGGCAAACTACACCACAAATGCTCATAAGGTTTCGCCAGGACGTGATTGACTTGAAACCAAAAGTGGTAGTAATACTTGCGGGCATTAATGATATTGCCGGAAACACAGGCCCATCCAGCGTTCAAATGATTGAAAATAATTTGATGTCAATGGCACAGCTCGCCAAAGCCAACGGCATCAAGGTGGTTTTATGTTCAATAACGCCCGCAAACACATTTCCCTGGAGGCCAGGCATCAACCCCATTGAAAAAATTGCTGCGGTTAATAAATGGATGAAAGATTATGCTGCAAAAAATAATTTCGTATTTGTAAATTATTTTGATGCGATGGTAGACGATCAAAAAGGATTGCCTGCAAACTTATCCAAAGATGGCGTTCACCCCACGCCGGAAGGTTATAAGATAATGGAATCGCTTGTAGTGCCGGGGATACAAAAGGCGCTGAAGGGAAAATAAGATTTTAGAGCTGAGAACACTTTCACTGCATTGATTTTACCGCTCATGTAAAATACGTATGCCTGGCACAGCAAAACTTAACTTTGGATTGTTATTGCTGCAGGAGTTTACTAAATTAACAACTTCTTTTTTTTGACCATGCGTGGTATTAAACTGTCACAGATGAAAATATCTCTTTTGGCTCTTATTTTTTCCACCCTGTTTTATTGTGATATTTTCTGCCAGGATTTAAATAAACAAAGTATTGCTGATTTACAGGTAAGCAATGCGATTGAACTTTATAATATTCACAATGACAGAAACGCGCCCATATATACCGGCGAAGCCTATATTTTCTACGCGATGAAAATGGAGGGCTCGCCCTATTTTAAAACCCGCGATTTCACTACCGGGTGGGTAAGTTATAAAGGAAGAAAATATGATTCGCTGAAATTGCTTTATGATGTTACGAGGAATATGTTGGTTGCAATGTATCCTAATAATATTTATTTTATTACCATTCAAAATCAGTTTATAGATAGTTTTTTTCTTTCCGGCCATACGTTTATTTCGCTGCGGGAAAATCATAAAGAAAATTTATATACCTCCGGTTTTTTTGATTTGCTTTACAATGGTAACGTTCAGTTTCTTGGAAAATATTCAGAATCCCTTATGACGGTGATTGAAGGACAAGTGATTGTCACAAAATTTTTGAATCATGACCGCTATTACATTCATAAAGATGGACTGTATTACATGGTGAACAATAAAAAAGATGTGTACCGTGTTTATGCTGATAAGCTTCACGACTTAAAGAAAATGATGCGACGAAATCATATAAAACTGAAGCGCAAAAATTTTGAAACCGCTATGGTGAAAGCCTCAGCATTTTATGATCAGCTAACTCATTAATATGAACAGGTTGTTTTGTTTGTTTTTCTTATTTGCAGGGATATTTTTTTCGTTCGATGGGTTTGCACAAAAAGATAACCTCATCACCGCAAATTTTCAGAATGTTAGCTTTAATGAATTTGTTCAGAAAGTAGAAGCTCAAACGGATTATCATTTTTTTTATGAAACAACACAGTTTGACAGCACTGCTATCACCATCGATGTAACGAAGGCACACCTTCCTTCTGTTCTTGATAAGATTTTTCACAACACTCAATGGCATTATACAATTGATAAAAATAACAACGTCTTTATCACCCAGGGATTTACGCTTGCTGCCCAGCTTCCTTATGGTTTCTTTAATGGTGAAGTAGATACTTCAGCAGTTGCGGCGAACAACGAGGCAGATGAAGCCGACTATATCAAACCCAAAAAAGTAAAGCAGGATATTTCGATTGAAAATAAAGTTTTTGATATCGGCATAAAAAGAAATACGATACCCAAAGGGAAAGTAAACATTGCAGGTTACGTTCGCGATGGACAAACAGGAGAGGCGCTGTCAGGCGCCGTGATATTTCTTTATCAGCCGGCTGTGCAGGTGCATACTGACCAGTTTGGATATTACTCGCTAATACTTCCCGCGGGCCGAAATGTGCTTAACATTATCGCCCCCGGAATGTTTGATACAAAAAGACAGGTGATGCTTTATTCAGACGGTAAGTTTGATATAGATATGGACCAAAAAGTTTTTCGCCTGAAGGAAGTGGTGGTAGAAGCCGGTAAGGAAAAAAATGTGCGCGGCACTACGATGGGGATGGACAAACTTGCGATGACGGCGATAAAACAAATTCCGGCAGTGATGGGAGAGGTGGATGTATTGAGGGCAGTGCTCACCTTGCCGGGCGTTAAATCTGTTGGTGAAGCGAGTACAGGACTGAATGTGCGCGGGGGCGCCACAGATCAAAATTTAATTCTTTTTAATGGTGCTAATATTTATAATCCTTCTCATTTGTTTGGATTCTTTTCTGCATTTGACCCTGACGTAATAAAAGATGTTACGTTATATAAAAGTAGCATTCCTGCAAAATACGGCGGGCGCATTTCTTCGGTGTTGGACATCACTTCCCTTGACGGAAATGATAAAAAACTATCCGGCACCGCAGGCATAGGCCCTCTTACCGGCAAAATAACTTTGCAGGCGCCCATCATCAACAGTAAAACCACTTTTATCGGAGGATTACGAACCACTTATTCTGATTGGGTATTAAAGCTGCTGCCAAAAGAATACAGCAAGAGCAACGCATCCTTTCGTGATGCAACGATTCACATCAATCACAAAATCAACAGCAAGAATAATGTGTATGTAAATGGATATATAAGTACTGATAAATTTAAATTGAACCGCGACACCACTTATCAATATCAAAATGCAAACGCTAATATAAACTGGAAGCACATTTTTAATAATCGCTTTTATGGTGTATTCATGGCCGGAATTGACCATTATGATTACCAGGTAGCGTTTAACGGCGATTCAGTAAATGCTTATAAATTAAAATATGCAATCAATCAATATAAATTCAACGCAGATTTCAGTTATTTTCTGAACAACAAGCACACCTTAGCTTTCGGGCTAAACAGTTTGCTGTACAACATTCATTCAGGCATCGTAAGTCCTATTGGCAAAGAATCTTTGTTTATCCGCGATTCGCTTGAAGCAGAACATGCTCTGGAAAGCGCTTTGTATGTGTCGGATCATTTTAATGTATCTGAAAATCTTTCGCTGGATGGAGGCATCAGGTATTCAATGTTTAACTATTTGGGCCCAAAGCATGTAAACACTTACGCGCCGGGATTGCCAATTGATCTCAGCAATGTAATTGCTTCTAATTATTACCCTTCGGGAAAAATTATAAAGACCTACAAGGGGCCGGAGTTCAGGTTTTCGGCGAGATATTCTCTTTCGGACAACAGCTCCATAAAAGCGTCGGCCAATAGTTTGCGTCAATACATTCATCTGCTTACCAACACCACAACCATTTCGCCCACGGACGTATGGAAATTAAGCGATTCAAATTTGCAGCCACAACTGGGAACGCAGGTGGCACTTGGTTTCTATAAGAATTTCAAAAATAATACGATTGAAACGTCCGCAGAACTGTATTACAAATGGTTTGACCACTACCTGGATTATCGCAGCGGTGCCGTGCTGGTGATGAACCACAATATTGAAACCGACGTAATCAATACGAAGGGAACTGCCTATGGCATTGAGTTGCTTTTGAAAAAGTCTTCCGGCAAATTAAACGGTTGGATGAGCTATACGTATTCGCGCTCACTGCTTCAGCAAGATGATCCTCTTGCTACAGAAAAAATAAATAACGGCGACAGGTATCCCAGCAATTTTGATCAGCCTCACAATGCTACCATTGCAGCAAATTATAAAATTAATCATCGCTTTAGTATTTCTTTAAATGCAACCTATAGCACCGGGCGGCCAATTACTTTGCCGGTGGCCGAATATGATTATGCAGGTTCTGTAAGAGTATTGTATTCTAACCGGAATGAATACCGGATACCTGATTATTTCCGTGCAGACTTTTCATTAAACATTGAGGGTAATCATAAAATCCACCAGTTAACTCACAATTCCTGGACGCTGGGGGTTTATAATTTTACAGGAAGAAAAAATGCGTATTCGGTGTATTTTCTTTCACAAAATGGAAGAATACAAGGTTATAAATTATCCATTTTTGGCTCGGCTATTCCTTTTTTAACCTATAACATTAGATTTTAAAAAAGATGAAACGACAATATTTTTATTTATTCATTGTATTGCCCGGAATATTTTTCTTTATGCTATGTGGATGTAAAGATCCATACTATCCGGAACTGAAACCATCCACATCGCATTTGTTGGTGGTAGAAGGATTTATCAACCCTGATGGCTTAACCAATATCAGGCTTACCAGAACGAGGGCAATTAGCAAGCGCGATACTACAGCCCGTATAAACGAAACAGGAGCGCATGTTTCAATTGAAGACAATAATAATAACATTTATCCGCTGAATGAATCAGGCGATGGAAATTATTCTTCCTACTACTTTTTGGACGCCACTAACAAATACAGGTTGCACATCTCTACAAGCGATAATAAAGAATATGTTTCAGAATTTGTGCCATGCAAGAATGCACCTCCAATTGACTCTCTTGGATGGAAACTGAAAGACGGCAATGTGCAAATGTTTGTGAACACACACGACGATAATAATAAAAGCATTTTTTACCGTTGGGATTTTGTTCAGACCTGGGAATATCACGCTCAATATTATACTTATTTAATTTATGATCCCGCGAGCAAACAAGTTGTAAACAGGCCATTTCCCGTGTTTGTTTGCTACCGCACCAATAATTCCAACAAAATTTTTATTGGCTCGTCTGAAAAATTATCGCAGGATATAATTCATGAAGCGCCGCTGGAACTGATTCCCAATCATGATAAAAGAATCAGTGTTTTATACAGCGCTTTAATAACACAATATGCGCTTGATTCGGCCGGATATAATTATTGGAAAGCGATGCGCAGCAATACTGAAGAAATGGGTTCAATATTCGGCACGCAACCTAACCAAACAAAAGGCAATATTCATAATGTTGCTGATCCGGATGAAAACGTAATCGGCTATGTCACTGCCGGAAGCATACAACAAAAAAGAATTTTTATCCGCAATGCTGATCTTCCGGCCGGCTGGAACCTGCTGCCCTATTGTGATGAGAAAAGAGTTACGTTAGACAGCCTTGAATTTTATTTTGGCAGCGGTGCTTTAATTCCTTACTCTGAAGATCCGCCAGGGGCAGCCCGTCCGAGCGCCTATTTTGGTGCATCGGCTCCTTGCGTGGATTGCACGGGGGAAGGAGGAACGCTTGTTAAACCTTCCTTTTGGCCCTAAACTATATCTGTATGCAGTTTTTGTGTAAAATGTCAAAATATTTTTTAAGCTTATTTGTGGGTTTACTATCGTGCGAATGCGGGATGGCGCAAAGCCAATCTCTGCAGGAAATGGTAAAGGCGCTCAATGTGTATTCATCTAACCATCTCCGCGAAAAAGTATATGTCCACACTGACAAATCTTATTATCTCTGTGGTGAAATTTTATGGTTCAAGGCTTATGTTGAAAATGCAATAAATAACCATCCGCTTTCTGTAAGTAAAATCGTTTATGTAGAATTGCTGAATAAAGCGCACGACCCTGTAATGCAGGCCAAAATTGGTATTAAAGACGGTAGTGGTAATGGCTCTTTTGACTTGCCGCTTACGCTCGAAACAGGAAATTATGAATTGAGGGCATATACCAATTGGATGAAAAACGATTCAGCATCTCTTTTTTTTAAAAAAATTATTACGATAGTCAATACCACCCGAAACCTTGATACAACAATGGTTCGTAATCATTTTTCATACAATGCAGGCTTTTATCCTGAGGGAGGGAATTTGGTAAGCGGTTTAAAAAGCGTAGTGGCATTTAAGATTAGTAACAATTATGGAAAAGGAGTGGATGCCAGCGGAGTGATTGTTGATGAATCAAACGATACCATTTTGCATTTTCAGCCTTTTCATTTTGGTATGGGAAAATTTGAATTTACGCCTGCGAGTGGTAAAAAATACCGCGCTATTATTTCTTTGCCGGATAGCAGCACGTTGGTAAAAGACTTGCCGGCGGCTTATGCCAATGGTTATGTGATGCGTTTGGAAGATGCAGGAGATATTTTAAAAATTGCAGTTAACAGTTCCGGCAACTCGTCTTCCCCGATCTATTTGATTGCTCAAACCAACGGTGTGGTGAATGCTTCGCAAATGGCTTCAATTGAAAATGGAAGCGCACAATTTTCCATCAATAAAAATAATCTGGAAGAGGGCGTGGCAAGAATAACGTTATTTAATGATAAACGGCAGCCGGTTTGTGAAAGATTATATTTTAAAAGACCTTCGAAAAGACTGATTATTGACGCTAGTCCGGATAAAACCGTCTTTAATAAAAGAAGCCATGTAAAAATTGATGTATCTGCCTCAGCCGGGCAATCTAAAATTTTGCCGGCAAACTTATCCGTCGCTGTATATCGGCTGGATAGCATTATCCGGCCACAGGATGAAAATATTTTTTCTTACCTGTGGCTCTCTTCTGATTTGAGGGGATATATTGAAAACCCGGATTATTATTGTGACGACAACAGTCCAAAAACCAATGAAGCGTTAGACAACTTATTGCTCACTCAAGGCTGGCGTAGATTTGATTGGAATCACCTTGATGATAAAAGTTCCTTTTCTTATCTTCCGGAAAACCAGGGCCATCTTATTGCCGGCAAAGTGACCAATGAAATCACCGGCGAGGCGGCGCCAAATGTGCTTGTATATCTTTCAGTGCCCGGAAAACGTGTGCAATTGTATGGATGCAGAAGTGATGAGCAGGGAATGATACATTTTAATATGGAAGACTTTTATGGCAAAGGCCAGATCGTTTTACAAACCAACTACAAACTGGATAGCGTTTATCGCATCCAGGTTTTTACTCCTTTTTCGGATGAGAATGGCGGTGCGGCACTTCCGGCGCTAACGGTCTCTGAGCACAGCGCTGATGCACTGGCAGACGCAAATCTACACATGCAGATTCAAAGAGCTTATCATTCCAATGAATTGGAAAAACACTATATGCCTGAAATAGACACGCTTCCTTTTTATCAAAGGCCTTATAAGGCCTATTTACTGGATAATTACACTCGTTTTACAACGATGGAAGAAGTAATGCGCGAATATGTGGCGGAAGTAAACGTGGTAAGAAAAAATAAGCAGTACCACTTCAATACGTTTAATAATGCAGGTTTTGAATTGGAAAAATTGCAACCTTCAGAAAGAACGATGATGGAAGATCCGTTGATTTTACTGGATGGTATTCCTGTTTTTGATGTTGATAAAATTATAGCCTACGATCCGCTGAAAGTCCGCAAACTTGAAGTGGTGGCTTCGAGATATTATCGCGGGCCCATTAGTGCTTACGGCATTGTGAGCTTAACTACCTATTCGGGCGATTTGCCGGGATTTTCATTAAACCCGCATGATGTAATTTTAGACTATGACGGGTTACAAAATCAACGTATGTTTTATTCACCGGATTATTCTGCTGCCGTGGCTATCAACAGCCGCCTGCCGGATTTTAGAAATGTTTTGTTTTGGTCGCCGGAAATACATACCGATGACAAAGGGCAGGGCAGCATTTCGTTTTATACAGGAGATATTCCCGGAAAGTATTTGGTAGAGATACAGGGCATTTCAAATGACGGATATGCCGGAAGCACCGGTTTTACTTTCAATGTGAAATAATAGAAAAAATTTTCTAATATTTCATCTGTAGTAAAGCTATAAATAACAGGAATTCTTATTTTACGCGCTTCGTATGGAAAAATCAAAAGGTTTCTGGCTTTATCGCATCACTTCTAAAAATATTTTGAGCGGCATTCGTTTTTAAATGGAATTAAGTATTTTCACCTTTTAAACGTTTTGCACACAATTAATCTTAATACATATTAAATCAATGAAAAGTCTATCACGCTATCTGTATGTTCCTGCATTCGGATTATTACTGTTATTTTTTAGTTGTAACAAACGTTCAGGAAAACCTAAGTTGCTTGTATTTACTAAAACTACCGGGTTTCATCATGCTTCTATTGAAGATGGTGTAAAGGCGATCTTTAAATTAGGCCAGGAAAATAATTTCGACGTTGATACTACTTCTAACTCGGCAATCTTTAATGAAGATTCGCTGAAAAAATACGCTGCAGTGGTCTTTTTGAGCACCACAGACAATACCGACAACCTGATGACGAATTATGAGAAGAATGCATTTCAAAGATATATTGAAGCGGGTGGGGGATTTGTTGGCGTGCATGCCGCCACAGATGCGGGTTATCATTGGGGATGGTATGCAAGGTTAGTTGGTGCTACTTTTAATGGTCATCCTGAGCAGCAAACAGCTTCGCTCCACATTGTGGATAAAGACAACATTTCAACAAAGGGATTGCCCGACCCATGGGTTCGAAAAGATGAGTGGTATAATTTTAAAAATCTGAATAAAGATGTGCATGTGCTGATAACGATAGATGAGAAAAGCTATAAAGGCGGCACCAATGGCGATAATCATCCGATGGCGTGGTACCACGATTTTGATGGAGGCAGGGCCTGGTATACTGAACTAGGTCACACACCTGAGTCCTATACCGATCCGCTCTTTTTAAAGCAT
This sequence comes from Ginsengibacter sp., assembly GCA_051954975.1. GTDB lineage: Bacteria > Bacteroidota > Bacteroidia > Chitinophagales > Chitinophagaceae > Ginsengibacter. Next base: position 131,834 of record JBQCHE010000020.1, read on the forward strand.
TTGTTGGGCGGCATCAAATATGCCATGGGTGATAATAAAGAGCTCAGTTATTCAAAAGTAAAAACGCCACCTATCCCGGCACAAGATCGGTTTACAAAAACGCAATTGGTGGAGGGAACTTTTTTTGAACCAACAGAAATGACGATTTTGCCAAATCTTGATATACTGATTGCACAGCGCAGGGGAGAAATCCTGATGTACAATCATGCCACAAAAAATGTGAAGCAGGTTGGTTATCTTGATGTGTATTGGCGTACGCAACATACACCCAATGTAAATGCAGAAGAAGGCCTTTTGGGAATTCAAAAGGATCCCAATTTTGAAAAGAACCATTTTATCTATGTGTATTATAGTCCTTCAGATACGTCAGTAAACCGGCTTTCAAGATTCACTTTTGAAAACGATACCATAAATCCTAAATCGGAAAAAATCATTTTGCAGTTTTATGAGCAGAGGGAAATCTGTTGTCACACCGGCGGGTCAATTGCATTTGACAAAAATAATCTGTTGTATGTTTCTACCGGCGATAATACCACGCCATTTAATGAGCCTGGCAAAGGGTTTAATACGTATGGCTTTGCGCCGCTTGATGACCGGCCAGGCTTTGAACACTACGATGATCGTCGCAGTGCAGGCAATACAAATGATTTGCGCGGAAAAATTCTTCGTATCAAAATAAACGATGATGGAAGTTATTCTATTCCGGATGGAAATCTGTTCCCTAAAGGCAAAGACAGTACCCGTCCCGAAATTTACGTAATGGGCGACAGAAACCCTTACCGCATTTCAGTGGATCAAAAAACCGGTTTTTTATATTGGGGAGAAGTAGGCCCCGATGCCAATAACGACAGTCTTGATACGCGCGGCCCACGCGGCTATGATGAACTGAACCAAGCCAGGAAGGCAGGATTTTTTGGATGGCCATTTTTTATCGCTGATAATTTGGCTTACCGTCCTTATGATTATGCCACGGGGAAATCAGGCGAACCTTTTGATCCATTAAGGCCTGTAAATGATTCAAGGAATAACACAGGTTTAAGAGTATTGCCTCCGGCTCAACCCGCGTATATCTGGTATCCTTATGCAGAATCCAAAGATTTCCCGCAGGTAGGAAGCGGTGGCCGTACTACCATGGCTGGCCCTGTATATTACACCGATATGTTTCCTGATTCTACCAGGTATCCGGAATATTATAATGGAAAATTATTTTTCTATGACTGGATTCGCAATTGGATAAAAGTAGTTACAATGCGGCCCAATGGCGATTTTGACAATATGGAACCATTTATGCCGGATGCTAAATTTAACAATATCAGCGATATGGAAGTGGGCCCTGATGGAAGATTATATGTACTTGAATATGGAACCGGCTGGTTTGCAAAAAATGATAATGCCGGCCTGGCGCGCCTTGATTTTAATTCAGGCAACCGCGCTCCGAATATTTCTTCCCTCACCGTAGATAAAACTTCAGGACAGCTTCCCTTGCAGATTATTGCGTCTGTGAAAGCTGCTGATCCGGATAAAGATCCTGTTTCTTATATCTGGCATATTGGAAGCCAGATTCAGAAAAAAACTACAGATCCAACTTTGCAATATACGATTGACAAAATAGGTAATTACGCCATCTCTGTTGATGTGGTAGATGATAAAAATGCTTCGGCTTCCAGTAATGCGGTTAACGTGTATGCTGGGAATACGGCGCCAGTGGTGAATGTAAATATTGATGGAAACAAAACCTTTTATTTTCCAGGCAAACCAGTGAAATATAATGTTGACATAACGGATAAGGACGATACAGCAATAGATGTGCATAATCTTTTGGTAAATGCTGATTACTCCGATGAACGGGATAAAGCAGGCAATACGCAGGGCCACCAGGTATTTGAAAGAGAAATGGCCGGAAAGACCTTAATGCTTTCGCTCGATTGCAAAAGTTGCCATAAGGTGGATTCAAAATCTGTTGGGCCTGCTTTTATAAGCGTGGCGCAACGGTATCAAAATAATAAAGATGCTACTGCTACCCTTGCTGAGAAAATTATCAAAGGAGGAAGTGGCAATTGGGGTGAAGTAGCTATGGCAGCGCACCCCGAATTAAAGGAGAGTGATGCAAAACAGATTGTATCCTGGATATTGTCGTTGGCCAGTCCAGATAAAAAAGCAAAGTCGCTTCCTCAAAAAGGATCGGTTGATGCCACAATGAAACAGCCTGCAAAAGACAATGGAATTTTGACAATTTATGCGGCTTATACCGATAATGGCGGCAACAATACACAGCCGTTGATGGGAAGTGGGTCTGCACAATTGAGAAGCAGTAAAATGACTTTTGAAGGGGTAACTAAAATGGAAGGATACAGTAAAGCAACTTTTGGGGGCAAAACATTTTTAATCATTCCTGAGAAAGGCTGGTTCAGAATCGATAGTATTGATCTGACGGCAATTTCAAAGGCTTCTTTGATGATGGGCTGGCAAAGACCACCGGTACCAGGATATACTTTTGAAGTACATCTTGATTCACCGGATGGCCAAAAAATTGGCGAGTTTACTTTTGCAGGAAAAACCGGTACTGCTCCAAAAGATGCAAAGCCGCAATTTGCTACCATTACGTCGTCCATTTCCCCTGTGAGTGATGGAAAGCTGCATGATGTTTATATTGTAAGCAAGATTGCTGATCCATCGGTTAAGGGAATGGCCGCACTTTCATCGATTCAATTCTTTACTCCATAATATCGCAGCATAGCAATTAATTTGCTATTGAAGATTTTTTAGGGCTGGCAAACATAACAAGATTGCCAGCCCTTTTACTTTAATCCGAACAAGCCATTCCGATTTTTCAAACCAAAAATATGGCTTAGAAAATAATTGTAATTTTCTTTATACAGAAAAAAGAAATCGAATATATTAGTAAATACATTTTCTTAAACCTCATTGTAAAATTTTTACCTTGTCTTCATCCCCAAACGAATTAAAGCGCACACTAACACCCGCCATGCTTTGGGGCCTGGGCGTGGGTTACGTTATTTCAGGAATGTATTTCGGCTGGAACCTGGGCCTTGCAGAAGGCGGCACATTAGGTCTTGCCATTGCTACTTTTTTCATCATCATCATGTATGTCACTTTCACCTTTAGCTATGCGGAGCTTGCCTGTGCTATACCAAAAGCGGGTGGCGCCTTTGACTATACATCCCGGGCGATGGGAAAAGATCTCGGCTTTCTTGGTGGCATGGCGCAGAATATAGAATTTATATTTGCACCTCCTGCCATTGCGTTCGCTATTGGCGCATATTTTAATTTATTTTTTCCTCAAATTCCAATTCTTGTAATTGCCATTTTTGCCTACATTCTTTTTACTGCTTTGAATATTTACGGAGTAAAGGCCGCAGCTATGTTTGAGCTTACAATTACCATTCTTGCGGTAGGCGAATTGCTTTTGTTCGGCGGTATTACTTTACCTCATTTTGAATTCGGCAATCTCCAGGAAAATGCACTGCCAAATGGCTGGCAGGGTATTTTTGCTTCTATTCCTTTTGCGATATGGTTTTTCCTCGCTATTGAGGGCGTAGCAAACGTAGCCGAAGAAGCTATCAATCCCCAGCGGACTATCCTTGTTGGTTTTGGTTCGGCCATTTTTACGCTGGTCATTTTATGCATTCTTACTTTCGCGAGTTCTGTTGGCGTAGCCGGCTGGCAAGCCATCGTTTATAAAGTAGACGGCACTATGTCCGATTCTCCATTGCCATTGGCATTGTCGCACATTGTGGGCAACAATCATCTGTTGTACCACTTGCTGATTACGATTGGTCTTTTCGGTCTTATTGCTTCTTTCCATGGAATTATTCTAGCGGCAGGCAGATCGGTTTTTGAATTTGGCCGGGTGAAATTTGCTCCTGGTTTCATTGGCCGGGTTCATCCAAAATTCAAAACCCCTTCAAATGCTCTACTTGTAAATATGGTGATTGGGATTATTGCCCTTCTTACAGGAAAAACTGCTGAAATTATCACCATCTCTGTGTTTGGCGCGTTGACATTGTATATTATTTCTATGATTTCTTTTTTTCAACTACGAAAAAAAGAACCTGAGCTGGTGCGGCCATTTAAGGTGCCGGCTTATCCTTTATTTCCTAGTATAGCTTTGGTACTGGCAGTCATTTCTTTTGTAGCAATGGTGATTTTTAATTGGGAATTGGCTGTCGTATATTTTATATTTATGGGTGTATGTTTTGGCGCTTTCAAGGTTTTTAAAAAATAATGCATCAAATATTATGAAATTAGTTTTATGAATAGCAATGAAATTCTTCAGTATGTAAAAGAACATCCCTCCGGCAAAGTAAAAATTGCCCTGACAGATATAGATGGCATTTTGCGTGGAAAATATATTTCAACAGAAAAGTTCTTTTCTGTAATAGAGTCGTCAACGGGATTTTGTGATGTGATTTTTGGATGGGATGCCAATGATGTGGCGTATGATAACATAACCTACACCGGCTGGCATACCGGTTATCCGGATGCTCCCGCAAAAATTGATATATCCACGTTCCGAAAAATCCCCTGGGAAAATGAACTTCCTTTCTTCCTTGGTGAAATGCTTGATAACAGCTATAATCCTTCTCCTGTTTGCCCAAGGCAACTCCTAAAGAAAGTTTTACATGATGCCGATGCAATGGGATATCTACCTGTTTTTTCCCAGGAATTTGAATGGTTTAATTTCAGGGAAACGCCTGATAGCGCTTGTGATAAGCAATATAAAAACCTTATTCCACTTACACCAGGAATGTTTGGTTATTCCATTTTGCGCAGTTCGCTGAACAATCCTTTTTTTACTGACCTCTTTGATTCTCTTAAAAATTTTAATATTCCGTTGGAAGGGTTACATACCGAAACAGGCCCCGGAACTTTTGAAGCTGCAATTACCTGTTCTGAAATTACAGAAGCGGCTGACCGCGCTGTGTTGTTTAAAACGGCAATAAAGGAAATTGCCTACAAGCACGGGTTTATGGCGACTTTCATGGCTAAGATAAGTGAAAATCTACCAGGTTGTGGAGGCCATGTTCATCAGAGCTTATGGGATAAAGACAAGCAGAAAAATTTGTTTTATGATCCAAATGGTTCAAACAACATGAGCGATTTGATGAAGAGTTATATTGCCGGTCAATTGTATTGCCTTCCCCAAATGCTGCCTATGTTTGCTCCGCTGATTAATAGCTACAAGCGGTTAGTTGAAGGTGCCTGGGCGCCAACCACATTGACATGGGGGATTGATAACAGAACAACAGCCTTGCGCGCATTGGTGGGATCTGAAAAGTCTTGTAGGTTAGAAACAAGAGTAATTGGCGCCGACGTCAATCCTTACCTGGCAATGGCCGCATCGCTGGCTTCCGGGTTATATGGAATAAAGCATGGACTAAAATTAAAGCAATTGGCAACAGCAGGAAACGGATATACTGACACTTCAAACGGTACAATTCCTACAACTTTGCATGAGGCAACACAAAATATGAAACAGTCGGAAGCGGCGCGTGAGATGTTCGGTGAAAAATTTGTTGAGCATTTTTGCCAAACACGCGAGTGGGAATGGAAGCAACATTTAAAAGCCGTAACTGACTGGGAGTATAAGCGGTATTTTGAAATCATTTAATTAATTCATTTCAGAAGAACATGATTCTTCGAAAATAGAAATCGGATAAATTTGTTCTTTTACTAAAATGTTTGTAACTGAATCAATAGCAATAGATATCTGCACTTCAAAGCCTCAAATCAACTCACAATGACCTACGACCAAATTTGGCAATACAATTTCCCTACTACTATTCGCTTTGGAGCCGGCTCCAGCAAAGAGTTAGGAGCCTATCTTGTTAGTAATAAATTATCGCGCCCACTGGTTGTTACAGACAGCACTATCATTCAACTGGATTTTTTTAAAGAAATTGTCAAGGACCTGAAAAGCAAAAATATTTCTGTTGAAGTGTTTTCAGACATTCACAAAAACCCGGTTAAATCTGATGTGTATAAGGGAACTGATGTTTATGATGAAGCCAAAAGAGATTCAATTATCGGCATTGGGGGAGGTGCCTCTCTTGATGTGGCAAGAGCGATTGTACTGAGGGTAAACCATCGCGAAGATCTTTTTAAATATGACGATCTTATCGGCGGAGATATCTATGTCACCAATGAGGTGCCGCCTTTTATTACCATCCCTACTACGGCGGGCACAGGCAGCGAAGTAGGAAGAAGTGCAATCATAGCAGATGATGAAACTCATCAGAAAAAAATTCTTTTCTCTCCTAAGCTAATGGCTAAAATCGTGTATGCCGATCCGTTACTTACCATGGATTTGCCGCCATTTATTACGGCTGCAACCGGCATGGATGCACTCACGCACAATATGGAGGCGTTCCTTGCAAAAATGTATCATCCGATGTGTGATGGAATTGCTTTGGAAGGGATATCGCTGATTAGCCAATCATTGGAGAAGGCAGTGAACCATCCCGATTTGGAATCAAGAAGTAAAATGCTGATTGCTTCGTTGATGGGCGCCGTAGCTTTTCAAAAAGGACTGGGCGTTGTTCATTCACTGGCTCATCCGCTGTCATCCTTGCTCGATACGCATCATGGCCTGGCCAACGCCGTAAATATTCCTTATGGAATGCAATTCAATATTTCGGGTTTTGAAAATAAATTCAGGCGAATTGCGCGAACTTTGAACCTGGAAGACGAGAATGGTGAAGCAGTAGTGAAATACCTGTTTGAATTAAATTCTAAAATAAATGTTCCGCATCATTTACGCGATATAGGAGTGAAGGAAGAGCATATTGAGACACTGGCAGATTTGGCGATTGCTGATTTTGCGCATCCAAATAATCCAAAGCCTGTAAGCAGGGAAAACTTTAAGCAGCTTTATTCAGAAGCATTGTAAAAAAATGAAAAAAATTATTATTGGAATAAGCGAAGGTTTGAATTATTCAAAATATGAAGATTGGATAAAAAATGAACCTGGCGTAGAAGTGATCATGCTCAGTTATCGTCTTGATAATTTCAATGAAATAGAAAAGTGTGATGGAGTTATCCTCAGTGGCGGGTGTGATATAAATCCTGTATTGTACCACCAGCCTGGATTTCTTCCTTTTTCGGATCCAAATGAAATAGATGAAAAAAGAGACGAGTTCGAATGGAAGATAGTACAACACACAGAGGAGAAGCAAAAGCCTCTCTTAGGAATCTGCCGCGGATTACAATTTGTGAATGTATATTTCGGCGGCATTTTATTACCAGATATTCCTTCCTTTGGAAAATTCAATCACAATAAATTTGAAGAAGGGAAAGACAGGTATCATAATGTGATGGTAGACACCAATTCACTTTTGTATAAAATAACCGGCGAAGAAAGCGGCATGGTGAACAGCGCGCATCATCAAAGCGTGGATATTCCCGGAGAAGGCCTGGTCGCAAACGTAGTGTCCGCTGATGGAATTATCGAAGGAATGGAAAGACGATATCCGGAGGGAAAATCTTACCTTATGTTGGTTCAGTGGCATCCTGAACGAATGATAAACCAGGAAAGTAGTTTTGTGAAAAAAGTAAAGCAAAGCTTTATAGATGCCTCGCGGCAATTTGCTAATAAATAATTTATGAAAATATTCAATCCGGCTACAGAAGAATTGATCCGGGAAATAACAGAAGATGATAAACTTTCGGTTGAAAAGAAATTTGACGACTTGCAAGCTGCACAAGCCTCCTGGAAAAGAGTTCCTTTGAAAGAAAGGATTACAATTCTTGAGCGATTTTCTGAATTGCTTGAAGAAAACCTGGAGAAAAATGCGTTCATATTAACGCAGGAAGTCGGAAAGCCTCTCCAGCAATCGCGTAATGAAATCAAAGGTGGCATTGCCCGCATCCAATGGCTTACCGGCAATGCAGAAAAATATTTGTCGGATGAGATAATGAAATCAGAAGAAGGTTTGGTAGAAAAAATTTCTTATGAACCGTTAGGAGTTATTTGCAATATCTCTGCATGGAACTATCCTTATCTGGTTGGTATTAATGTTTTTGTCCCAGCGTTGCTTGCGGGGAATGCAGTAATGTATAAACCCTCTGAATTCGCGGTTCTTACCGGCCTCGCCATACAGGATTTGCTGCAACAGTCAGGCGTACACGAAAATATTTTTAAAGTTGCCATTGGCGGAAAAGAAGTGGGAGAATTGCTTCTGCAACTTCCCTTTGATGGTTATTTTTTCACCGGCTCTTACAAAACAGGAAAGTACATTTATCAAAAAGTAGCGCCTAAAATGGTACCCTGCCAATGTGAATTAGGCGGTAAAGATCCATTGTATATAACAGATGACATTTCAGATATAAAAGCGGTTGCTGCTGCTACTGCCGACGGCGCCTTTTACAATAATGGCCAAAGTTGCTGTTCGGTAGAGAGGATTTATGTTCATGAGAAAAATTACGACAAATTTGTGAACGAATTCATCAGTGAAGTGAAATCATATAAAGCCGGGCTGCCGGTTGAAGAGGGCGTTTATATTGGTCCAATGACCAGGAAAGAACAATTAAATACAATTGAACAACAGGTAAAAGATGCCGTAGAAAAAGGCGCGCAGATAAAAACCGGTGGAAAAAAAATTGAAGGCAAGGGGTATTATTTCGAACCCACCGTGCTCACCAATGTAAACCATACGATGAGTGTGATGAAAGAAGAATCTTTCGGGCCTGTGATAGGAATTATGAAAGTGAAAGATGACGAAGAAGCCATTCAGTTGATGCGTGATACCGAATATGGTTTAACTGCGTCGGTATATGGCAACAGTAAGGAACGGGCAGAAAAAATATTAGAACAAATCGATGCCGGCACCGGCTATTGGAATTGCTGCGATCGCGTTAGCGCTGCTTTACCCTGGGGCGGCAGAAAACATTCAGGCATAGGCGTTACGCTTTCCCATGCCGGGTTAAGAGTCTTTACAAGGCCCAAAGCTTATCATTTGAAAGGATAGCCGTTCTTTCAATTGTTGCAGTAAAGCAATAAATAATTAAAGATTTTATTTCAAGTATTAACTTTCTGTATTTACTGATTTATTTTGATGTTTGTTTGATATTACTGTCCTGCCAATCGTCGAATTATTTTGAATTAAGTCATCTACTTTCTGGCAGGTTCTCCAATAAACATCTTCCATAAACCGGTGAGCAAATTCACCATTTCGGCCAATGCTTAAGAGATTATCAATATTGGTAGATTTCTCAAACTGCTGACGGTACTTTTCATATTTATTTAAAAAAACGGGATAGGAAAAGCCGGTCCGTAACACATCTCCGCCAAGGAATTTTCCTTTAATCCCGGGCAATACCCGATCTAAATTTTCCAGGCATAGAGCAATCAATTTATCTTCTTCCATTGTCCAGAATGGTTCCTCTTTTGTGCAACCTATGTCAGCAGTAATGATTGATTTGCCTTCAGGCGCCATCCAGGGCATGGAGCGGGTAACCTCAGTGAGGCGAAAAAACGGGAAATCTTTTTCCGGGAACCACTCCACAGTGTCTGGCAAAAATCTTCGTCCTTCCAGGCGCAGATTGACAAAAATCATCGGCCGGAATTTAAACTCTTTGGCATAATCCAATGCGTGGCTTCCTTTTACCATCTGGGCAAGAATGTTGGCAGGTGCAGTACTGATTACTGCTGAAACTGGTTTTATTTCGTCATTTACTTTGATGGCCGTTACTTTTCCGTTTTCAACAATAATTTCTTTTACCGGTGAATTCAACTTGATTGACTCTTCTATTCCTTCCATCAGTTTTTCGCATATGGTTGATACGCCATGATTTGGGTATACGTGCCAAACGGAAGGCATTTCAGGTTTTTCGCGATTATATCCACAAGCTACGGCGCGGCCTGAAAGAATACTTGCTGTTTTTAAATAAAGAGTTTTTAAAATACCTCCCGGCAGGCTTTCGCCGACTGCCGGAGACAATTCATCAGCCGGGACACCCGACCATGCTTCAATAAGAGGAAGGGCAACCTGATCTGCTAAAGCATTTCCATAATTTTTTCTAAACCATTCCGCAGCAGAGCCCGGAGGATTAGAGGCTACAATCTGGTTTAATTTGGTTTTGATAAAGCTTAATGACATTTGTGGTATCTCTATCAACCCGAACGGATAATTGTAGCTTTTCCCTCTTAGCCATACTGCCTCCCCATAGTGCTTTACTACGCGGCATTGGTCGCCTATTCCTACCGCATCTGCCAGCCGGTTTGTTATAAAATGAGCGCCAAAATCATGTGTAAAACCATCTTTATCCTTAAAGCTGGAAGCCAGTCCTGCAACTTTATTACTTGCTTCATAAATTTCAAAAGAAACATCTTTCTTTTTAAGACGGTTGGCTGCAGTTAATCCGGCAAGCCCCGCTCCTAATATTGCGATAGGTTTAGCTAAATTCATGGTTTATATTTTTTGATTATTTTTTAATAAAAATTAATGAACAGGTGTATGCTAAAGAAAACGTTATAAAGGCTTTTGCAGAGTGGCCTGGAGCAATGCGCCCCTGCCAAACTTTTGCAATATAAAATCCAATAGGGTAAAAACAAATAATGAAAAGGAAGACTTAAGAGTAAACCTGTTTATTAACCACTGCGGCATTTTATGGTCAACAAGGTAATTGTGAATTGAATAAACCCAATTGACAGGACTAACGATGGTAGTAAGGTCTTTTATATCGTAACCGACGTCCAACGCTAATTTTGTGAGTGAGTTACGGTTAAATAAATTAAAATGCCGTGGAAAATGATAGCCTCCCCAGTGTCCGTTCTTAAACCAATTGAAATCAATTGAATCAGTGTTATCTGTAACTATTATCAATTGCCCGCCTTCCCGCAGGAGCCTGAAAATCGTTTTCAATACCTGGCGCGGATCTTCCAAATGTTCAATGGTTTGTATCATGAAGACCATATCGTAACTATTTTCAGGAAGATTGACATCCTGCACTCTTCCCAAGTGAACATCCAGTCCCGCTTTTGTGGCAGCTTTTACGGCTTTCTGGTCCAAATCAACTCCTTCGAATTTCCACGTTTTATTTCCGTATTGGCGCAACAGTCCAAGATGAAACCCATCTCCACAACCTACATCCAGAATACGTGCATTATCTTTTAAATGACGGCACCGGTTTAAAGAGCGCCTCGCTTCCAGGCGGCATCTCACATTGTAAACGAAACCAAATTCTTTTTTTGAGAAATCAAAAGCGTGGTAGGTTGGAGGATAAATGATTTCAAATTCTGAAGCAGCGGGCCGCGGATCAAGATAGACCAGGTTACAGGAATTGCACTGCATGGCAAAAAAAGTATCCGCACTGGTGTGGTATTCAAAATCTTCACCTTTACCGATAAGGGAAGCGTTTGTACTTCCGCATACACAACAATCTACATTGTTTAATCTTAATTTTTTGTTTTCCATCAGGAGTTCTTATTTGCTTCTACAATAGATAAAGAGGCTTTACAAAAAATAATAGATTAAATAATTGAATGCTTACTGTAGCTAGGCATTCTACGGTGTTTTCGAAGGAATGAAGGTGTTATAAAGATACAATTAAATTTAACGCAGGATAAAATGTCTGCAATTTTTTTTAAAGAAATTTTCGGATTAAACATTCGCCTCAGAAGAAACGAAAGCTATTATTTGCTGTCGTGTAACTTTCCTTTCTTCTTCAGCGCTGGTTTGGCGATAGTGTTGATAATTAAATAAAAATTACTTTCCAATCCTGTACAATCTTCCATCATCAGTGACGGCGTACAAAGCGCCATCTTTGCCTTGTGTAATGTCGCGAAATCTCTGTGACTGATCACTTAGCAATCTTTCTTCACCAACCACCTTATTGTCCTTTATTACCAGCCTGTCTATGTGCTGGCCGCTCAGTGAAGCCACAAATAAGTTGTTTTTCCATTCCGGAATTTCATCGCCGCTATAGAAAGTGATGCCACTTGGCGAAATAACAGGATCCCAATAATACACTGGTTGTTCCATGCCTTCTTTTTGCTGAATACCGTCGCCGATTTTTGGTCCGGCATATTCAATGCCGTAGGTGATAATTGGCCAGCCATAATTTTTTCCGGGTTGAATCAGGTTGATTTCATCGCCACCGCGTGGCCCAAATTCAGCTTCCCATAAATCTCCTGTAGCGGGATTAATCGCCAGTCCCTGCACGTTTCTATGACCGTAAGAATAAAGCTCCGGCCTTGCATCTTTTTGATTTTCGAACGGATTGCCGGGAGCCGCTTTACCATCAGTAGTGATGCGGATTACCTTTCCGAGCGATGAATTAAGATATTGAGCCTGCGGCCTTGTTTCCAAATCAGATCTTTCGCCAGTACTGAAAATGATATTGCCCGTTTTATCAAAAAGAATCCTGCCGCCATAATGTAGCGTGCTGTTGTGCGCCGGCGTAGCACGATAAATTACGGTTGCATTTTGAATGCTTTTTTCATCATCGGCCAGTTTTCCTTTGGCGACTGCAGTAAGATTGGCGTTGGGCTGCTTTTCTGAAAATACCCAGTACACCATGCGGTTGTTGCTGAAGTCCGGATCGATAGTAATTCCTAATAATCCACCCTGCCCGCCATCGTTCACTTTGGGAATGCCCGTAATTGGCTGGCTCAAAGTGCCGTCTGCAGAGGCTATGCGCATATCTCCTGATTTTTCTGTTATCAAAAATCTTCCATCAGGAAGACTGGTAATGCCCCAGGGCCGCTTTAAATCTTTGGTTAAAATCTTCACCTGGAATGGGGTAGTGGTTTTTACGCCTTGTACCCGCGTTTGCCCTTCAAATGCGGGTTTATAATCCGAATTAGGAGCTTTTGTTTCCACGGGTGGATAGGTGGAATCAGAATTAACTTGTGGTGCTTGCGCATTACCGTTGGTCGGCGACTTACACGATAACATAATGATTGCGATGATGGTGGCGATGCCGGTCAATTTTGTATGCATACGAATTAATTTTTTTAGTTAAAATTTAAGATAAGTATTATTTTTCATGAACAGCAAATGAAAGTTGTATTTAACAGGAATGTTGTGTAAATGCTCTGCTTCATGTTATTTTGTATAATCTTAGAAAAATATTTTTAGAGAATTGATTGTAGCTTCCTTTGTAGCGTTATTATTTTGTTTTTTATCTGAAGTTAAATTTTTTAAAAAAGATAACCATGAATTTTAAGGAAAAAGTTGCCATCGTAACCGGCGCGGGCCAGGGTATTGGATTTGAAATTTGCCGGAGGCTCGCGAAAGAAGGCGCACATGTTGTTTTAAATGATGTGGATGAAAATCTTTGCAGCGAAGCTGTAAAGCGTATTAATGAAGAAGAAAACTGCGACTGCATATCCTTTCCAGGCGATGCGGGCGATGTGGAATTTATACAGTCGCTTGTGGCTCAAACGGCAGATAGATTTGGTAGAATTGATATAGTGATTGCCAATGCAGGCATCACATTGTTCGGAGATTTTTTTACTTATTCTCCGGAATCTTTTTCAAGAGTAATGGATGTGAATCTGAAAGGCTCTTTTTTTCTGGCGCAAGCTTCGGCTAAACAAATGAGAAAGCAATCTTCCGGAGGATCGTTGCTGTTTACTTCATCCGTTACCGGCCACCAGGCACACAAAGACCTGGCAGCTTATGGCATGACAAAAGCAGCGCTTGAAATGCTGGCCAAAAACCTGGTAATCGAAATTTCAAAATATAAAATCAATGTAAATGCTATTGCGCCCGGCGCTACCTTGACGGAACGGACTTTGAGCGATGCCGGCTACGCAAATACCTGGTCACAACTTACGCCAATGGGCCGGCCTGCTTCAGTAACGGATGTGGCAAACGCAGCGCTATTCCTGGTTTCTGACGAAGCGAAACATATCACGGGCCAGACGTTGATTGTTGATGGCGGTTGGACATGTATTAGCCCATCACCCTTTTAAATCCCTTTATTCAAAAATTGAATTAGTTCAATTTTTGAATAAAGGGATTTGTAACAAAATTAAATATTTATCCGGTGGGTTCCGGTAGTTGCTATGGTAGATTTATAGAAAATGTTACAGAGAATTTATAGATTATTTTTTAAAACCTCCCATACATTTTCTGCAACAATCTTATGGCCTTCTGCGGTAGGATGAATGCCGTCACGCTGGTTAAGTTTTGGATCACCGCCAACGCCTTTTAGTAAAAATGGAATAAGTTCAATTTTATTTTTAGAGGCAAGTTGTGGATATATCTTTCGAGATTGAGTGGTGTAATCCTGGCCCATGTTGGGCGGGATCTGAATGCCTTCAAGGATAATTTTTGAACCCGGATATTTTGCTTTTACTTTATCAATAATCGATTGCAGGTTCTTTTCAGTGACGGATAATGGAATTCCACGCAGCCCGTCATTTCCTCCCAGCTCAAGAACAAAAATATCAACCGGCTGTTTTAATATCCAGTCAACACGGCTGTTGCCGTCTGAAGTAGTTTCACCGCTTACGCCCGCGTTTATTACTTTATAATTCAAATGCAATGAATCTATTTTTTCCTGTATCAGCGCCGGATAAGCTTCGGAGGGATCTACGCCATAGCCTGCCGTGAGACTGTTGCCAAAAAATAAGATAGTTTTCTTTTGAGTGGAAGAATTAACAGGATTATTCTTGGCGTCTTCTTGTTTTTGCGGAGCCGGATCTTTGGAATTATTATTACATGAAACGATGGCAAAAAATAAAATCAGCCAAAAATAAGCACTTCGGTTTTTCATTAAATTGTTGGTAATATTTTTATAACTCTTCATCAGGACACAGATTAATTATTTTTTTTAGATACTTTCATCCATAACTTTTCATCTTTACAAAGATACCTTGATGTATTTTTAAAAAGGATAATAAACTCAAATGGGAACAATTCTTTCTCTTCAAAGCGTAAGTAAAAATTATAAAAGCGGAGGCAACCTTTTAACCGTTTTGGATGATATTTCTTTTTCTGTAGAGGCTGGCGCCTCGATGGCTATTGTAGGCCCGTCGGGAAGTGGTAAAACAACTTTGCTTGGTTTATGCGCCGGCCTTGACCAGCCAACTTCCGGAAGTGTGGAACTTCATCAAAATCACCTGGAAAATCTGAATGAAGACGAATTGGCCTCCATAAGAAACCGCTATGTTGGTTTTATCTTTCAGAATTTTCAATTAATGCCTTCTTTAACAGCGATTGAAAATGTAATGGTTCCTTTAGAGCTGCGGGGCGAAAAAAAAGTGCGGACAAGAGCAATGGAATTTTTGGACAAGGTGGGCCTTTCGAAAAGAAGCCATCATTATCCTGCACAATTGAGTGGCGGCGAGCAACAGCGCATCGCCATTGCACGCGCATTTTCGAATCGCCCTTCTATTTTATTTGCAGACGAACCTACCGGAAATTTGGATGCAGAAACGAGCGATAAAATCGTTGATCTTATTTTTGGTTTAAACCGTGAAGCCGGAACCACGTTGGTTTTGGTAACGCACAACGATGAACTGGCGGCGCGAACGCAACGAATTATTCATTTAAAATCAGGAAAAATTTTTTCGGATGAACTCACCAAAATAGCCAATTGATTCCATAAATTATAATGCTCAGCCACAAGATAAAATGAAGAATCAAACACAAACAGCAAACGAACAAATAACCGGAAATTCTGATTCGCTTCAATTTCGCTGGCTGTTGCAAATGGCATGGCGCGACAGCCGAAGAAACCGTTCAAGGTTGTTTCTTTTTATCTCTTCTATCATTTTGGGAATCGCTGCCCTGGTAGCCATTTATTCGTTGGGAAATAATTTAAATGATGAAGTAAATAACCAGGCAGCGGCCTTGCTGGGCGCTGATTTGGAGATTTCAGGAAATCAACCGGCACCCCAAAATATTCAACGCCTTTTGGACTCGCTGGGAGGCTCACAATCTGAACAAAGAAATTTTGCTTCCATGATTTTGTTTCCCAAAAACAACGGAACAAGATTAGTGCAGGTGCGTGCGCTCAGCGGACAATTTCCTTATTATGGATCTTTGGAAACCGATCCTGTTGCTGCCGCCACCTCATTTAGAAACCAGCAACAGGCCCTGGTAGATGAAACGTTGATGTTACAGTTCAATGCCAAAGTGGGCGATTCTATAAAAGTGGGTGAAGTAACTTTTGCCATTGCAGGAAAATTATTGAACGCTCCCGGACAAACCGGTTTTTCTTCGTCCATTGCGCCGGTGGTTTATATTCCATTACGCTACCTGAAATCCACCAACCTGATGCAAAAAGGCAGCCGCATCAGTTACCATTATTTTATCAAATTTCATCGACAGGTAGAGGACGAAAAATTAGTAGACAAGATAAAGCCCACTCTTGAAGAAAGCGATTATAATTACGACACCATTCAGACGCAGAAAGAAGACACAGGCCGCTCATTCAGCGATCTTACTAAATTCCTATCGTTGGTAGGTTTTATCGCGTTATTGCTGGGCTGTACGGGCGTTGCGAGCGCCGTGCATGTGTATGTAAAAGAAAAAATAAATTCTATCGCCATCCTCAGGTGCCTTGGGGTGAGGGCATCGCAGGCATTTATTATTTTTCTTTTGCAGATCGTGTCTGTTGGTTTTATCGGCTCCCTGGCGGGAGCAGTTTTAGGTGTTGTTGTGCAACAATTTTTGCCTTTTATCCTAAAGGATTTTCTTCCTGTTACGATTGCCACTACCATCTCATGGACTGCCGTTATACAGGGAATTATTTTGGGAACCATTATCTCTGTGTTATTTGCAATGTTGCCTTTAATTTCTATCCGGAAAATATCACCATTGCAGGTTCTTCGCGCTTCTTTTGAACCTGTAACCAATAGAAAAGATTTTCTAAAGTGGGTGATCTATCTTCTCATCATTTTATTTGTGTATGGATTTTCATGGATGCAAATTGGTAATCCCAAAAACGCTTTCTATTTCACATTGAGCATTGCTGCAGCTTTGGCTATTCTTGCTGCCATTGCGCGTTCGCTCACATGGCTGGTTAAAAAATTTTTTCCTTCCTCATGGAGCTATTTGTGGCGGCAGGGATTGGCCAATTTATACCGGCCCAACAACCAGACTACCATTTTAATTATTGCGATTGGATTGGGCACCGCACTCATCAGCACCTTGTTTTTTATCCAATCTATTTTGCTGACCCGTGTTACAATTGCGGCGGGCGAGGGACAGCCCAATATGGTTTTGTTTGACATTCAAAGTAGCCAGAAAGAAGGCGTGGCGAGCCTGGTGAAGCAATTCGATATGCCGGTCAAGGAAATGATTCCGATCGTAAATATGCGGCTCGAAAAAGTGAATGGTATTTCCGCTTCGGATGTAAAAGAAGATTCTTCGCATCAACTTTCACGGCATCTTTTTTCGAGGGAATATCGTGTTACCTATCGAGATTCACTTACTTCTACAGAAAAAATAACGAAAGGCAAATGGGCCGGAACTGCGCCTGCAAAAGGCCTCCCATCAATTTCCTTTGAAGAAAATTATGCTGAGAGAAACGGCCTTTCTATTGGCGACACGCTTACATTCAATGTGCAGGGCGTAATGGTCAACACCGTTTTAGGAAGCATGAGAGATATAGACTGGAGTCGCATTCGCACTAATTTCCTGGTAGTGTTTCCGAAAGGCGTTGTTGACGATGCGCCGCAGTTTGAAGTGATATTGACCAAAGTGCCGTCGCAGGAGGTTTCAGCAAAATTTCAACAACAGATGGTGCAACATTATCCGAATGTTTCCATTATTGATCTTGGCCTGATCTTAAATATTCTTAATGCCATTATGGAAAAAATTGGTTTCGTGATCCGTTTTATGGGTGGGTTTAGCATCCTCACCGGCATCGTGGTCTTAATATCTTCGGTTCTCATCAGCAAATACCAAAGATTGCAGGAAAGTGTGTTGCTGCGCACACTTGGCGCTAGCCGCAAACAAATATTTGCCATCACCGCGCTTGAATATTTTTTTCTCGGCGCCTTTGCCGCGCTCACCGGGATCATATTAGCGCTTGCCGCAGGCTGGGCTCTCGCGCATTATTTTTTCGAAACTTCTTTTCAGCCCAACCTGGTTCCGGTTTTAATTTTAGGAACAATCGTGTGTGCCTTAACCGTTATAACGGGGTTAATAAATAGTTTTGGATTATTGAACCGGCCGCCGCTGGAAGTTTTGCGGCAGGAGGTATAGTGTTTCGCAAAGGACACCTTTTCAAAAGGTGTCCTTTATGAGACCGAAATAAAAAAATCGAGGAATTTGTTGCTTTACTGCTACCTTAATTTTTCAACACTTACGGCTCAAGAAATCACTTTGTAAATCTTCCATAATTCGAAATCTTAATCACAAATGCATAGGGCGCTTTCATTTTATTGGGGTCATAATCCGGAAGAGTAACTATCAAATTTTTTCCCTGCTGTTTCCATTGCAGTTTGCCTTTGGTTGATAAAAACGTAATGACCGTGCCCTTTGGCAATTGAACATCTTTTAAAACAAGCTTCTTGTCAGCCGGGTATTTCGGAAAAAAAGCATACAGTGAATTGGTGGAAGCATTGTAGGTATAAAATATTTCTTTCACTGCATAGCCTGGGTCAGGATCGATTGTAAGTTTCAACAAAAGATCATTATCGCCTTTTTTCATTTTGTAATCCTGCCTGCCTGCGCTCCATTGTGAAGGCGTTTTCCATCGCTGCGTATTATAGATGGCTTCAGAATTGATGTTCATCCAACCGCCAATCTGCAACAATCTTTCCTGCATAATGGGTGGAATTTTTCCGTGTGCATCAGGGCCAATATCTAATAAAAAATTTCCACCGCGGCTCACCTTATCAATTAATTGCAACACCAGCGACTGGGTCGAATTATAGTCCCACGCATCTTCAACCCTGTTATAGCCATAGCTGTGGCCCATTCCGCGGCTTTCTTCCCAGGCATGGCCCTCAAAATCCTTGTCAGGCTGATATTCCGGCGTGTAAACTCCACCATGATGAAACCGTACATCTCTTCCCCATCGGTCATTCGTAACCACAGAATTTTTTACGGGGCTTTCATTGTAAACCCATGCAAGAAATTGTTCTGCTTTCCAGGTGGTATCAGGGGCATCCCATCCACCATCTGTCCAAAAAACATCTGGCTTATAAGTAGTAATCAGATATTTCATTTGTGGCCATGTATGCTTTTCTACAAACTCATCTTTATTATTTACCCATAATGGATTGTACCATTCATATAAAGAATAATACATGCCCGGGTGTACTGACGTTTTCCGAATCGCTTTAAAAAGATCGCCCAGCAAATCCCTGTGAGGGCCTACCACTTCTGCATTCCAGGGGAAGCCCCAATCTCTGTTCGCTTCTTTGCTTGGCCAAAGGCAAAACCCGTCATGGTGTTTTGAAGTGAGCACCACATATTTTGCGCCTGACTTCTCAATCAGGTTTGCCCATTCATCCGGATTAAATAAATCGGCTTTAAAATCCCGGGCAAGGTCATAATAGCTGCGGTCGCCGAAGTTTTCTTTATGATATGTAACGGTTGCAGAATCTCCTTCACGCAAAGCATGCTGGTACCATTCTGAATAAGTTCCTTTTTTCCCATAAGCCGGAACAGAATACACGCCCCAATGAATAAAAATGCCAAACTTAGCATTGGTGAACCATTCAGGCACTTTTCGCGTATCGAGGGATTTCCAGTTGGGCTGGAATTGCGCAAAAATATTTCCGCAAATGATCAAAAAGAAAACGGTCAATAAATTTTTAGGAATAAAACTTTTTCTCATTGAATTTTAGGTTAAAGTTGTTGAAAGAAGAATCAAGATAACAGATTTCTTTCATGGTTTGCTTTTCGTAGAAAAAACTTTTTAATTTTTTCCTGCTTTATCAAAATAAAAATCAATTTTATTGATTGCTTTACTGCTTTCAGTGCCCGTCAACGGACTGCGATAGAAAAAATAAGATAATAAGGTTGACCAATATTTAAATGGCATTCTACTAAGGTTTATGTAAATATAATAAGTGCTATCAACCTCAGTAGAATAGTGAATAACAAAAATGAAAAATCTTATTACCTTCTCTTAGAGAAAACAAAAGCTTTATTTTCCTACCACGTTTTCAGGTTTCCCTTTCAAAAAAGCTTTTACGTTGTTTACCACAGTCTTCATCAGCCGGCTTCTCGATTCAAAAGTAGCCCAGGCTACGTGTGGATTAATCAAACAATTTTTTGCATGAAGAAGCGGGTTGTCTGCTGAAGGCGGTTCAGTGGAAAGCACATCTAATGCAGCGCCAGCAATGACTTCGTGGTTCAACGCTTCTGCAAGATCATTTTCATTCACCAATCCGCCCCGGCTGGTATTGATTAAAAATGCTTTTGGTTTCATGGAAGCGAGCAGTTGTTTATTTACAAATTCAAAATTCTTTTCGTTTAGCGGGCAATGAAGGCTTACAATATCCGCTTCTGAAAAACATGTTTTCTCATCAACAAAAGAGACGCCTTCCATTTTATCTCTCTCAGGGTGTTTGTGAGAAGAAATCACTTTCATACCGAAGGCTAAAGCAATTGTGGCAACATTTTGTCCAATCTGTCCAAAGCCGATGATGCCCATCGTTTTATTTTGTAATTCCATTATCGGCTTCAGGTGATAGCTAAAATCTTTACTCCTTACCCAATCGCCATTTTTCACACTCTGAGCATATAACGCAGTGTGGTTCGCGAGTTCAAGAATAAAAGCAAAAGTGAGCTGTGCCACCGAAGCTGTGCTGTAAGATGGGACATTCGTTACGATGATATTTCGTGTATTGGCCTCCGTTATATCCACCACATTATACCCGGTAGCCATTACTCCGATGTATTTAAGATTCGGTGCTGCCTCAATGATATCTTTGTTGACGAGAGCTTTGTTCGTCAATATGATTTCTGCATCGGATACTCTTTTGACGCTTTCTTCCGGCAATGACCTGTCGTAGATTTCTGTGTCGCCAATATTTTTTAATTGCTCCCAGCTTAAATCGCCGGGGTTCATTGCAAAAGCATCTAATACTACAATTTTCATGTTTATTTAATTTTTTCTTTTCAAAATATTCAATGCCAGCAAGTTTCCTATTTCAAATGCTGTGCGCTCCAGGTTTGGTGCAGTATTTGACATAGCCTCATCAAGCGAGGCTGGCTCATTGCTTATCGAAAATATAGCGTTGAAAAATTGATGAAGCTCTTTATTAAAATTTTCCAGAACCGCGCCTGCGAAAATCACAACAGGAATGTCGTATTGCAATGCTTTTTGGGCTACACCAAAGGGGCCTTTTCCTTCCAGTGTCTGGTTGTCTACTTTGCCTTCTGCAGTGATAACGAGGTGGGCGTTTTTTAAATCTCTTTCAAATTGCACCACATCCAAAAAATAGGAGATACCGCTTACCAGCTTTGCATTGGCAAACGCGGCCAATCCTGCTGCCACGCCGCCTGCACTGCCGCCATGCTGATAAGCATCCATCGTTGCCCCCACATCTTTTTGTACAATTTTGTTCATTTGATGCAGACATTTTTCAAGCAAAGAAACTGCCTTTTTATCAGCGCCTTTTTGCGGACCAAATACAGCAGCGGCGCCATTTTTCCCCAATAACTTATTAGTTACATCACATAGTACTATGATTTCACATTCTTTGAGCCTGGCGTCAATATCGCTTGTGTCAACACGATTAAGCGCTAATAATCCTTTGGGGAACTCCGTAATTTCTTTCCCGGAATTGTCTAAAAAATGAACACCCAATTCATTCAGGAGACCGCTGGCTCCATCAACGGTGGCACTTCCGCCAACTCCAATAATTATTTTTTTGGCGCCTTTATCTAAAGCGGCTTTAATAAGTTCACCAGTACCTCGTGTATTTGCTTTTAGTGGATTTAGATTTTCTTTTTTCAGTAACCGGATGCCTGATGCATCAGCAAGCTCGATGATAGCGGTTTTGCTTTTATTTTCCCATCCAAAAGCAGAAGGAATTTTTTTTCCCAACGGATCGTGAACAAAAAGTTTAACGGATGTTGCCGACAGCTTTTTTGAAATAAGGTGCGCCGTGCCATCGCCTCCATCCGCTATGGGAACCAGTTTCAAAGAACACGTAAGCTTACTTTTCTTCAGTCCTGCAGCGATGTGTTGAGCCACTTGTCCTGCCGAAAGGCTACCTTTAAATGCATTGGGAGCAATAACGATGTGCATAAACGCAATGGTAACGAATTTTTAAAAAATGACAATTTACTGCTTATCGCTACATCAGTAAATGAACAAATAATTGTGATTTTTATTTTCACTTTGTAAAAAAAATTGCGGAAATAAGGTTTACCCAAAAAGTTTATTATCCTCTTATTTGCCCGTTCCCTTTTATCACCCATTTTTCTGTTACTAATTTTTCGAGAGCGAAGGGACCACGTGCATGCAACTTTTGAGTAGAAATTCCAATTTCTGCACCAAGGCCAAATTCTTCACCATCTGTGAAACGCGTGGATGCATTTGAGTAAACAGCCGCTGCATCCACTTCTTTTAGAAAACGCTCACATTGTTTTTTATTTTCTGAAACGATAGCTTCTGAATGCCGAGTAGAATATTTTTGAATATGCTGCAAAGCTTCATCGGCATCCTTCACCACTTTTACAGCGCACTTGAGGCTTAAAAATTCACGGCCAAAATCATCACTGGAGGCGGCTTCGAGTTGTGGATATCCTTTCAATAATTTGTATGCTTTTTTATCCGCAAAAATTTCAACACGGTTCTCATCCATTTTTGGCATTAATTTTTCAAGAAACTCAGGAGCGATTTTTTCATCTACCAAAATGGCATCTACTGCGTTGCAAACAGAAGGCCGTGATACTTTTGCATTCACTACTATATCAACTGCTTTATTGATGTCCGCTTCTCTTTCTACATAGATATGGCAAACTCCGGCGCCCGTTTCAATTACAGGCACGCGGCTGTTTTCGCGCACAAACTTTATAAGGCCATCCGAGCCGCGTGGAATAATCACATCCACATAGCGCGTAGCGGTAAACAATTCCTTCACCGCCTCCCTGTCGGAAGGCAAAAGCGTTACGCAATCGGGGTTTAGGTTGTTTTGCTTTAGGGCATTCTTAATAATTTTTATCGAAACTTTATTGGTCTCATCCGCGTCGCTGCTGCCTTTGAGCAAGCATGCATTTTGACTGCGAAGGCAAAGGGCTGCGATATCAAACGTAACATTTGGCCGTGATTCGAATACGGCGCCCACTACGCCCATAGGTACAGATATCTTTTGCAATTGCAGGCCATTTGGCAGTGTTCTTTGCTGCAAAATGATACCTGCAGGATTCGGCAGCTTGCTGATGTTGCGAATGCTGTTGACGATATTTTTTATTCTTTGTTCATTCAGCATTAAACGGTCGTTGCGGGGATTATCAGGCTCCTGTTTTGCGAGGTCTTTTGCATTTGCTTTCAATAAAGTGGCGGCGTCCTTCAAAAGGCCGTCGGCAATGGATTTCAATGCTGCTTTGATTTGCTTATCGCTGCTGTTGCGTAAATCAATGGCAGCCTTATATGTTTTTATAATAAGCGGTTCAATAGGTTTCATTGTTTGATTACGTTTACTTTTTTTGAATAAATTAAAACAGCACAATATCATCCGCATGTGCTGCCATGATGTGCTTTATGTGAAGGCTCTCGCGTAAAGATTCCGCCGCAATTTTCACCTTTGCTACGCCAACAATTTTTTCTTCATCATTCATAATCTGTACTACTTCGCCTGCAGCAAATTTACCCAGAACCTGCGTAACGCCAACGGTGAGTAAGCTTCGACGCTGTTCCAATGCTTTTACAGCCCCTTTATCAACCGTGATGCTGCCGATAGTAATGCTGCCGCTGGCCAGCCATTTTTGACGGGCTTTCAGATTACTACTTCTGGCCTTAAACAGACTGCCGTTTTTGCCGGTAAGCGCGTCAGTAAAGGGATTGTCGCCAGAGAGGCTGCAGATAATTACCTGTATGCCGAGCGAAACAGCCAGCCTGGCAAAAGTGAGTTTGGAAACCATTCCACCAAGGCCGAGCGTACTTTTCCCTTTTTTTACATAGCCCATTATTGTACTGTCGATTTTCGGAATGACAGAAATGATTTCTTGTTTATCATTTAAAAAACCGCCTGCTGAAGTACAGATGATAAGGCTTTGCGCATTAAAACCAATTGCTATCAGGGTAGCCAGCTCGTCATTATCGGAGAATTTTAATTCAACATTACTTACCAAATCATTCTCATTTACCACAGGCAAAATTCCATTGTTCCAAAAGGCCTCAAAGGTTTCTTTTAGTTGCACAAACTGCGACCGGTTGCTGAAATGGTGGCGTTCGCAAAGCGCCTGTGCTACCGGAATTTTGTAATCAGAAAAATATTTTTGGTAAAGTTGAATTAATATCGGGTTGCCGATTGCGGCGGCGGCCTTCCTTTCGCTTAACGTTCCTTTGTAATGTTGAATAAAAGCTTTACCGCTGCCCACCGCGCCGCTGCTAACCAATACTACATGATAAGTTTTTGAAAGCTCCGCAATTCCTGCCGCTACTTTTTTAATTACCGGTTTACGAATCACTCCACTTTCATCTGTTATGGAAGCGGTGCCCAGCTTAATTACAATTACCTGCTTTTGCATCCGGCAAAAATATTGATTAAGAGATAATTAAAAATGTGGAACCGGTTTTTTAGAAATAAAAAAGGTTTATAGAAAAGAACTTTCCATTTATTTGTTCTTTACAAGATGAGATAAGTTTAAAATGCTCTTAACGAATCATCAATAAGCTTTATACTAACCAGCGTGGCTGCTTACCATCTGCAGGCCAACGACAGAGATAACAAGTGTTGAAAGAAAGAAAACTCTCCAAAAATTTACCGGCTCTTTAAAAATAATGATACCGGCTATAACGGTACCAATTGCGCCAATTGCTGTCCACACAGCATAAGCAGTACCAACAGGAATTGCTTTTTCTCCACCCATCGATTTGAAAAGAAGCAACATGCTCAGGCTTACCGAAATGGCAAACGCCAAAAGCCAAAGCCATAATTCTTTTCCGGAAGATTGCTGGGCTTTTCCCAAACTCACAGCAAAGCAGGTTTCAAACAATCCGCCGATAATTAATAATATCCAGTTTATACTCATTATTATCTTTTGAATTTCAAATTTATTTTAATCCATCTTAAAATATACTGTTGATCCCGGATGTTGAAATTTTTTCCCGGGATTCGTTTAGAAAATATTAGTGGGAATTTTTAACGAAGAAGTGAATGGTGCAGACAGTAAAGCAACAAATGATCCTGTTTTTTTGCGATTGTTCAATATGCCTGAATTGCAAATGCATTTTTAATCATTAGAAAAAATTTTCAATTTATTCAGTTGGCTCCCATAATTCAATTTTATTTCCCTCTAAATCCATGATGTGCACAAATTTTCCATAATCATAAGTTTCAATTTTGTCAACGATGGTAACGCCTTCTTTTTTCAAATCTTCCACCAGCGCTTCCAAATTGTCTACCCTGAAATTTATAATAAAATCTTTTTTTGATGGCTCAAAGTATTTGGTGGTTTGTGCGAAGGGGGCCCACTGGGTACTTCCTTTTTTGTTGGCGTCTGATGCTTCTCTCCATTCAAACGAAGCTCCATATTCATTGGTGTTAAGCCCGAGATGAGTTTTGTACCATTCTTTCATTTTTTTAGGATCATCGCATTTAAAGAAGATGCCGCCTATTCCCGTTACTTTTTTCATACTATGGTTATCATTTTTCAGGGTGATAGTTTTGAGCGGGAAACCAAGACAAAAAGTAGCTGCGCATAAAGTGCTACTATAAATGGATGTTTCATGGCATTAAATCAATTTTTTAAAAACGATATTCATGTTGCAGGTAAAATAAAAAAAGAAATTATTTTCTGCTTTACTGAAATTTTGTTTTTAAAAGAACAAAATAGTCGTTGTCAACAATCCGTGTCAAATCAACATTCACTTTACTTAGCTTCTTAAAATTTTCTCCATCGGTTTTCCTTTTGCCAATTCATCCACCATCTTGTCTAAGTAGCGGATTTGCTGCATCAGCTTATTTTCTATTTCTTCTACGCGGTAGCCACAGATAGCACCTTTTATTTTTGACGCATTCGGATTTATTTGCGGAGCCTGCGAAAAAAAATTCTGATAATCAGTGTTGTTATCTAAAATTTTTTGCAAAGCGTCTTCATCATACCCGGTAAGCCAAAAAATAATTTCATCAACTTCTTTTTGTGTACGGCCTTTTCTTTCTGCTTTATTTACCAAAAGCGGATAGACTGTCGCAAAAGCCATTTTATAAACTCTTGTATTATCTCTCATCTTTTTAAAATTTAGAGGATTAGGCATATCGGGTGCAAATCAATCCAGGCTTGCCTCACAAACTTTTGTAGAAAAATGCTTCAACAAAAATGAACCACCTTATTACCTAATCCGGCTTTAATTTTTTCTCATCCTTGAAGGTAATAAGGTTAAGTTGATAGAATTTATTTGATTTCTACTAAGGTTTTACAATTCTTAGCACACTTAAATTTACTCTATTTGCTTTATTTTGAAATATATAATAGCTATATCAAGACTTTATTCGCGTTATATCTAATCCGAAAAAATTAATGCAAGCAAGGAAATAAATGCTATTCAAAAATAATTGAATTCATTTTCAAATCCCGAACTGGTTCCTGGTTTATTTTTTACAAATCACACGGAACGTTTTTTTAGGATGTACTATCAAAGCGCATGTTGGAAGTCAGAAACCGACATTCCTTCCTTCTTCATTGCCGCTTTTATCCGATCTACCTGGTGCAAATGCCTGATGATATGGTTGATAAAAAACCGGAACGTATCTCCCAATTTCAGCTTTATCAAATTTGAAATGGAAGTAGGAATTTTTACTTTGTTCAAACTGACGTTCCGCGATTGGTTCAACAATTCCAATAGCTGCATCTGCTGATTGATAAATGTGTCGATAACCGTTTTATCCAGCGTTTTATTCAGCGGATTTTTGTCCTTGAATGTTTTCATTTTGTTGAGCTTTGCTTTAGGCAGCATGCTCTTTGCAAAGTAATTTCCGAGTAAGCCGCTTTTAAATTCAGGCGTGGGCTTAAAGGGCGAGCTTTTGATTTTGTTTTCAATTTGTGGCAGATAAAAATCACCGTACAAATTGAGGTGCTGCAGGCATTCCAACATGTTCCACGATGTCGCGTTTTCTCTCCACGTTAAAGTGGCCAGGTCATATGTTTTAATGGTTTCCGCCTGGTTAATGATTTGTCTTACCTGCTCCAGCAGTGATTGAATTAATTTTTCTGATTGCATGATTTTTTGTTTTAAAGCAAAGGTCAATAAATCATTTTCGAAAAATCTTGACTGAAGTCAACGCTTTTTTAGCCGTGAAAAAGTTTCAGGGCTCATCCTCAGATAATTTGCAATATGCCTGTTCGGCACTTCCTGAAAGAGCTGCGGGCTTCTTCTGAATACCCTTTCGTACCTTTCGCGCGGAGAATTGGTAAGTATATCAATTTCTCTTTCCATCTGCTGCACAACCAAATCTTCCAATATCCTGATCCACAGATCCCGGTTAGCTTCCACTTTTAAGAAGGCATCAATTTGCGAATTGGTAATCACTTTGATTATTGATTTTTTTATGGCCTGGATATATAGTTCTGATGGTTTTCCGGTCAGAAAGGAATCCAGTGAAGCGATTAAATTTTCCTTATAGCCAAACCTGATAATTTGTTCTTCGTACTCATCTGAAATGAAAATTCGTAAGCTGCCGCTTTCTACATAATATACATTGCGATCAATACTGCCTTTTACTTTCAGAAATTCATTTCTTTCCAAAGTAATGGTTTTGGTCGAAAGCTCTATAATTTCTTTCATCTCGCTAAAAAGGTAGTGATTTTCGTTGTGTTTAGTAAATAATCAATGGCTGTCCCTTAAGTCTCGCTGTTCTGCCTTTTCCGCTTGTAATGTAGTTGTATCAGTCCTGTTTCAAACGATTTCGCAGTAACAAATTCAAGTTCCTGTTCAGGTCTGTTGTCTTTAAATAATCTTATCCCGTTGCCCACCAAAACGGGTATTACGGAAATGATAAATTCGTCGATCAGATCGTGCTGTAACAGTTCATTGATAATTTCTGCGCCTCCGTCACAATAAATGTTTTTCCCGTTTTCAGATTTTAGTTTTTGCACTAAAGCTTCCAGGTTTCCTGTATAAAAAGTAGTTCTGCCCACAGCGGGTTTTTCTGTTCTTGTTATTACGTATACATCGCGTTGCCCGTTGTCATAATGCGAAGAACCGATTTTGTCAAGCACATAATCATAGGTTTTTCTGCCAAGGATAATTGTGTCGACGTTGGCAGTAAAATCCGCATAGCCATAGTCTTCACCTTCCTTTTCAACTATATTTAAAAAACTGAGATCGTCATTCGGCTTTGCAATGTAGCCATCCAAACTTGTCGCTATAAAAAGTGATAATTTTCGCATGGTAAATATTTAGTTAGCAAGATAAGTAACATCGGCCAGGGGCGTAATTCATGGATAATAATTTTTAACTCTTTTCATATATTCTCTTTTGCCTTTTTGAATGCATCGTTAAGAACTTTCACCTGGTTAGGGTCTTTATAGGGTGAATTATCCAGGTTTTCTATTGCTTTTTGTATTGCACTTAATACCGATTGACCGTCTAATCGTCTGACCGCGTTTAATAAAGCCAGGCTTGCATTAAACCCGACAAAGCTGCTTTCAGCCTGGCCAACACGATTGGCGAGCCAGTTCAGATAATCACGAACAGGGATTTCTTTTAATGCGGCAATCGCGGCCAGCCTGTCGCCAGCAGAAGGGCTTCCCGTGAGTTCGGGCAAAAGTGGAATAATGTCTAATGCCATGACACGCATCTTTGATTCAACCACCGACATCTTCGTTGTCCGCGTATTACTGGCAGGTGAGGTTTCCCGTAATTTTTCATATTCAGATTTTAGCGCTGTAACCCGATTCCGGATTAATGACATGTCGCTGGGAGTTATAGCTTTTTCAACACTTTGATTGTTGGAAGGCATAGCATTATTGTCACTCAAAAGTTTGCTTAAAGTCATTACAAGATGCGGTCTCAAAATATCACCAAATTCTTCGGGGTTGTTATACTCCCATATTAATCCCTTGTTTATTAAATCTTCCTTGAATTTGACTACTTTCTGAAGCTGTTCCAATTCTGCTGATGAATTTGGAATCATAATTTCTTTTTGGGAGAAGTAAAAAAGTACAGGAAATTTATTGTCTTGTTTCCATTTTTCATAGGCCCGCAAATATTCTTCTTCTGTGCCTGAGCCTGCTCTTGATGTGGGCGTTCCAAATCTTTTCCACATAATCCCGATGAATATGTCATAGTCAGGCAGTTGCTGATTGACCACATCCTGCGCATCGGCCCCCAGGCCCGGATGAACATGTGTCTCCCAACGAATAAGATCTAACAAAATGCCTTTTTCTGGTGCTATTGCTGAAATAATTAAATTGATTTCTGCAACCACTTTCGGGATTACATTTCTTTCGGTTGAAACATCACCCGGCGAAGCGACAAAGACTTTAAATTGTTTGGTTATGCTGTTCATAAGTTCAATGCCAGTTTTGTGGGTAAATATTTTGTCAAACGTTGGAATTTGCCGCTGTGCAGGTGTCAATGATCGTTCCGTCCGAATCACGCGTCACCAGTGAATCAACCTGTCGGCGTGCAGGTTAAAAAAACTATACCGAAGATAAATACAAAAAGCCGGTATTTGTTCGTTTGCTGCAATCCGGATTGCTACCGGTTTTTACGTTGAACCTGCCGCCCTCAAAAAGACTGATTATTTATTCTTTTATTGAATCGAGTCTGTCTAACTTCTTAAAAGTTTCTGGCAATATTTTAGGATCGTCAAAATACTTTTGATTATGCAGATATACTATAGAAAATGCGAAATGAGCCTAATGAATGAAGGCCAGGCGGTAGAAAAATGTCGGCTCATTTGTTGATTTGAAAAGAAAAACTTTATTTCCAGCCGGCTTTAAAATGGAAAAGGAGAGTGGTTAAAGCCGGCAAACAGCAAAACCGTTTTTTTATTGCTTTACTGGTATTCAGCATGAGTTATAACCAATCAGGCAGGTGATAAGTTTCCGGATTTCGCGGTTGTTGAAATGTGTTTCATCTTGCCGTGCCGGTACTCGCGGTACAACCTTTGGATGTCTTCTGAACTGTCAGCAATGAAGGGCCCATGAGAAACGATGTTATCGCCGGTCGGTTTTCCTGCATAAAGAATAAAGCGGGTTCCTTTTTCGCCCGCATTTAACTGTAAACCGGCTGGCACAGCCTCTTCATACAAATCGAGCCATCCAGCCTGGTTGATACTCAATAGCTTCCTATCCTCACCAACTTCTACTTCACCACTGAGTACATACAGGAAGGTATTATAGTTTGCGGGAATCTGCAGAACCGTACCCACACCAGCTTCCATGGTGATGTCGGCCAGAATGAGTGGCGTGTAGTTTTGAATAGGAGAGGTGAGACCCGCCAACGAACCGCTGTACAGTTTAATGGCAACACCATTTTCGGATAAGGCAGGCGCATCTTTAAAAGATAAGTGCTGAAGCCGCGGGGCCGCAGCCCTGTCTTTCTTTGGAAGATTTAGCCATAATTGCAACAGCCTCATTCTCGCCTTCTTCTCGATGGTTTCCGTGTGAACGACACCGCTGCCGGCAGTCATTATCTGCAAATCACCACTTTTCATTTTGTGCGGTTCATCGCCCATTTCACCTTCCAGCAAAAGAGAAACTGTTTCAAAACCTGCATGCGGATGCGGCCCGCCCACCGGCTCATTGTCTTTTTTATCCAGCATATCATCCATCAAAATGATGAAGGGGTCGCTGTCGGAAAAGCTGCCGTTAATTACCGGCCGGGCAATGTGACCCGCTCCTAAAAAGCCGGGCTGGCCAGGCGGCGTATATATTTTCACGAGTTTTCTTGTAATCGACATAATATTGTGTTTTATGCTTTTTAAACTAATTATGCGTAGAATAAGATTGCCAACCCGCAATAAGTCCACCGGGTTTACAGGCACACCGCATGCAGTGTTGGCAACCTTCCATTCAAAATTGATGATTAAGCAAGTACACCTGCTTCCTGTTTTACCAATTCTATTTCACTATTGATCCTTACTTCTTCACCTAAAATCACCCCGCCGGTTTCGAGCGCTTGATTAAAGTTTACGCCCCAGTCAGAACGGTTAATTTTGCCGGTAATAACAAATCCTGCCCTTTCTCCGCCCCAGGGGTCGCTGGTGGTTCCATTAAATTCAACATTGAGCTTCACCGGTTTCGTTACGCCTTTAAGGGTTAGTTCGCCATATAAAGCAAAAGTATCACTACCTGTTTTTTCCACCTTTGTTGATTTGAATTTCAGTTCAGGATATTTTTCTACTTCAAAAAAATCAGCGTTTCGCAAATGTGCATCCCGTTGTTCATTATTGGTGGATATAGAATGCATGTCTGCAACGAGGCTGATTTTTGCGGTATTAAAATCTTCTGCTTCCGTTTCTACTTCTCCCTGGAAGCTTTTCAGGGCGCCGGATACGTTACTGATCATCAGGTGTCTGATTTTAAATTGCAATTCACTGTGCAGAGGATCGAGTAACCATTTTGTTGTTGCCATAATTTTTCTTTTTTGGGTTTAAATAAATTGATGACGCAAAATTATGTACCTTCGCTCACAAAAGGTAAGTACTATACAAAAGGTAAGTAGTTACCTTTGGGTTAGTTTAAAATTATTTCTATGGCAATATCAAAAACAAAGATGGAGCATCCTTCACCATCAGAATGTAAAGCAACGCTGAATGCCATTGCCGATGCGCTTTACGTAATCGGCGGAAAATGGAAATTACGTATCATCGTCGCGTTAAGGGAGGGCAACAGGAGATTCAATGAACTTCACCGCGTAATAGACGGAATTTCTGCAAAGGTACTTTCGGCAGAATTAAAAGACCTGGAGCTGAATGGCTTTGTAACCCGGAATGTATTCACCGGCACGCCTGTTACGGTCGAATACGAATTATCAGACTACGCCGAAACATTGGACGGTGTGTTGAAATCATTAAGTGAATGGGGAACCATGCACAGGCAAAATGTAAAAAACAGCATCAAGGCGAAAGCGCCGGTAGAAACGTTAGTCAATGAATAAATATCCAGTTTATTATTTATTTCATCCTCGCAGAGATTTTTATTCCGGATGGAATAGAATTCTCATGTGAATAAACAGGATGAATATAGAGATAACAATTACGAAGCAAAGTTGTTTTTAGCCAGCCGGAAAAAGCTGTCTTTCCTGGCGGGAGTCCTTACGCGACATGCTTCGATCATAATTTATCTATCTGCTGTAAGTAAAGTTATTAAGAACGCTTCGCCTTAAGGATTGCGTATTAAACCGGCATTTATAAAAGTAATCTTTTTGTTACGCAACGTCCACATCCGGATATATTTTCTTTAGAGAAGTGAGACGTTGCTGAGAAGGAGGACTAGTTAAGGCGTTAACTCTTCTTCTTTATTTAAAAACATACCCAAGGCGAAAACCCGCAGTACATGCGAAGTTTACAGAAGGGCTATCTTTTGCAACGGCCAGTACAAACGGATGTCCATACAAATCATCTCCATCCTTCACATTGTCAATTTCCGCGCCTCCTCCCAGGTACATTTCAAGTAGGATCCTGTCGTTGAACTGCCATTGATGGCCGGCATTCAGCATCAGCGTCCCAAAACTGTGATGTCTTCTTACGATGCTGTAGGTGCTATCATGGCTAAACTGGTTGAAACTATAGCCTCCCACTAATATAGAAGGCTTAAGATATGATCCCCCGAATGCATTGCCCCAATAATAATTAGCAGGCAGTCTTTTATTTGCGTGAACCGGTTTCATAAATTTGTAGCCCAACTCAATAAAACCACCAAACTGGTTTCTCATGCCAGGGTGGTATCTACTGTACCCATCAAAAAATAAGAACATAGGCCGCCCTTGAATGCTTAAATTCCTGCCCGCCCCTATAATGCCCAGGCCGAGTTCAATGTTCCTGCGTTGGCGAACCGGTTTCTCCAAAGAAAGTTGCGAATAGCCAAGGAGGGGTGCAAATACATTAACCTTTAAGGCCGTGGGTGATATAAAAAATGTATTTGAAGATTTATTATGGTCGTCTGCAACATTATTTTCACGAGCCGGCAAGTTTTGAGCAAACATATGGCTGTTGATAAACAATAAAATAAAAACGGAAAGCTTTTTCATGGCAGTTTAGTATGGACTCGTAAATAAGGAAGTTAATATATCCTGATTTAATAATATAAACGTTCAGATGTTATCTTTATTATGAGTCGAATAATTGTCAATAAAATGGTTTTCGATAGCAGCCTTTATAATTTTCACCCTTCCTCTGCGTACAGGACATTTTGCTGAATGATTGCATTGTGAAAGTCGGGTTATTTGTTATCTCTTTCCTTAAACTTCGGGATGTGAAACTTCATCTCACCAACAATTTTATCCAAATCTCAGCCTTCGCTTCCAATTATCATATGCACATGACTTGTCATAATGCACCAGCCCTATATTTCTAAATCTTTTTCCTTCTGGCAGTACCTCCAGCTCTCAATTAAAATCTCTCTGTATTCATTGCGCATAAATAAGTCAATCCAATATACAATAGCAAAACTGATGAAATGCAATTTGCCAGGATCCCTGAAGCTGTACTTTCGGCTCATAAACCGAATATAAAGAATATTAATCATTTACGGCATAAGCGAGACGCTTGCGCCAGTTGGGTTATTACCGATTCTTTTCAATGGCTTATAAAAGAAAAAAATGCATTATAAATGGCTTTTGTCACTATTCCTAACCATTTTCATTTGATTTGGAAAGTATCAGAATATCGGTATTTGTCCATATTTTATTATTTTCGCGTGACTTTTCTACTTCAAACCTAGGGCTGCTATGAAAAACAATTCAATTCTGTTTCAGTTTCTCGCAATAATGTGCACACTGTCAATAACTTTCTCCGCCTGCAAGAAAGATCCGGCAGGCACTTCAAATAGAATTCAGCAAGGGAATACAATTATAGAAATGAATGCTATTTATACGGGTTACTATTTACAGGTAAGATATAACAACGTCATAAATGCGCCAATCCGTGCTACCGTCAGAGTATATCAAAATGGGAAGACGATGGATGTTCCTGTAAATATTCCTGCTGCTTATAAAAGCTTGCAAGAGTGGAACGAGGATGATTTTATAAACACCTGGAATTATAACGGATATTACGACTCAACAAGTGTCAATGGCTTACCTGTAATAACCGGCACTGTTGATTCTGTAAAAATAATCGCTGCTAGCTGCCTCGACAAAGAATATGGATTTAGAATCGTAGGCGGCAATATCGATTGGAGCGCTTTTTATCATCCCACAGATCCAAAAACAACAGTAAGTTTCATTTCTAACACCGATACCGTTTTATATAGCGATTATGACTTTAGCAGTGGAACAATTTTTTATAACAAAACTTCAAAGTTGTATCGTTTTGTTATGTACAACCTGACTTACCAGATATATGCTGCGCCCGCAAACTACCCATTACAGGAAGGGATGACAATGGATGTACCTGTCTTTATTTATTTCTGGAATGGAAGAAATTACGGACTTCCTACGGAAGGGCCGCTGGCGGGAACCAATGGTTCTACCGTTAAGCTTACCATCACCAAAGTATCAGATACTCACTTCGATGCCAGCTTTTCCGGAAAAGTTTGGGCATCACGCGTGGCAGATACACTTTTTATTTCCAAAGGAGAAATAAAGAACGCTTTATTACCCGTGATTGATCAATAATCGTTTCGTCACTTGTATGGAACCCAGAAGCCCCCTTTCTGGCGCAAGCGTCTCGCTTGTGCCTTTTATCTCCCAGGTACTAATTAATAAAGGATAACTCAATCAAACCCTTTCCTTCATATTAATTCCTTGCGCTGCTATATAGATATTCTTCTTGTTTAGTTACAAAGCCCGCCTCAACAGGATTTTGATGTATGTATTTCAGCTTTTGGTGAAACATCTCTTTATTCAATAATTCAATAGGATGGTTGTGCTGCTGCCACAACTGCCAATCATCATTATTATTATTGCTGTTTTTCTTTCCCGCTCTTATACAACAGCAAACCAGATGAAATGCAATTTGCCAGGATCCCCAAAGCGGTACTTTCGGCTCATAATCCGAATATAAAGAATATTAATCATTTACGGCACAAGTGAGACGCTTGCGCCAGTTGGGAAATTCCTGAAAAGTCGCGTATCAGGTGCATCTGGTCAAAGTATCCGCATTCGTACGCTACCTTTATCCAACTAATGCCAGGTGGTTGTTCTTTCATAATCCAGGCTAGCGAAAACCTCACCATCCTCGAGATATGTTTTGGCGGTAAGCCGATTATTATCGAATTTTTTTCTCGCAATGGTAAAAAAACTTACTTTAG
Source organism: Ginsengibacter sp. (assembly GCA_051954975.1). Classification (GTDB taxonomy): domain Bacteria; phylum Bacteroidota; class Bacteroidia; order Chitinophagales; family Chitinophagaceae; genus Ginsengibacter. The sequence continues at coordinate 167,365 of JBQCHE010000020.1, forward strand.
TATTGTCTATACCCCATGTGAAATTTCACCTCTGATTATACTTAGCCTGTTCCGTACACAAAAAACAGAATATGGTTACTACTTCAGAAATAGCTCCTGCACCTCCATTAGCCGAATTTGTTCGTTGTTATTCTTATAGGGAGTTTGAAACTTATGGGCTTGATTTTGTAAAACCGTGGCATGCATCACCCGATCAAAATATAGTTTTTTTCTTTAAAGCAGTACCGGTAACACTAATTGACACTGCAACAGGCGGTATTATAACAAGAGGGAAAAGTTGTGGCGTTGTTGGTATCGCAACACAATACAATGGTGAAATGACTTTCAATGGTTCCTATTCTTTTTTTATGATCCATTTCAAGCCCAATGGCTTTTATAAAATATTCAATATTCCACCTTTTGAAATAGCAAATAAAATTTTAGGGATAGAAGAAATTCTGAATACGGAAATAAAATTTTTGCATGAGCAATTAGCCGAAGCAGATGGCATAAAAACAATGACTGAATTATCAAATACCTGGCTGCTGCATTGGCTGAACAAACAAAGGTGGATTGACTACAAAGACAGTATCACTGCTTCAGCAAACCTGATAATAAAAGAAGCCGGTTCAATCAACCTGGATAAGCTTGCCGTTTATGCCAACATGAGCATAAGAAGTTTTGAGCGGCATTTTTATGAACAGGTTGGTATATCGCCCAAACAACTTTGCTGCATTTCCCGCTTTAATCATGCGCTTGAATTGAAGCTAAGAAGACGTAGTATGGATTGGACGTCTATAGCGTATCAGTCCGGCTATTTTGACCAGATGCATTTAATTAAAGATTTTAAAAGATTTTGCGGTGATGTGCCTACATCGCTGCTCAAACACATGCCGCTGTTGGAAGAAAAATATATAAGCCGTGTAGAAGTGTAAACCAAAACTTGTCGCATTTTTCTATTTCAGTTTTTAGTACTATTCCACTTTTGACTTGTCATAAACAGATTTCCATAGAATTTGTATTTAGGAAATAAATACAACATAATCTGCCAAAGAAATCACCCCTTTCCGGCGCAAGCGTCTCGCTTGTGCCTTTTATCTCCCAGGTACTAATTAATAAAGGATAACTCAATCAAACCCTTTCCTTCATATTAATTCCTTGCACCATTGGCAACATGTAAATGTTATAAAATAAAGTCCTTCAGTTTGCTCTACCGGAGTTCTTACAGCCATGCTCTAAGCTATAATTTTATCCCACATTAGCCGTCCGTGCCCTGCTTTGCTGCAAGGCTTGGAGATGAGACACGGACTTGGAGGGAGTAGTCAATATGAAATCGCTACAGTAACTTTTAATTTCTTAATAACTACGATATTATTCTTCCCCGGCGCTCTTTAGGTACGATGGATACTTTTGTTGTGCGTTCGTGCTTAAAGCTGGCTCAGAGTCTTCGATCTTAAAAATGACATTTGCTTTAAATTTTTTGCTTATGGCTAACTGATCCAAGCTTTTTTCTTACTTTTTTATTTAACTTGATATTCTTGCAGAAATCTTATAAGATTAACAGCTTTCGCGTGAAGATTATTTAGAAAATCTATGGTAAATATATAAGATGTCTTTTTCTGGTGCAGATAAAATATAAATTCCTTGATCTGCTCTTGATTTACATTTCGCAATGTTGGATTGTTCATCGGTCTATTTATATTCCCGTAATTATCTACCATTGTTTCAAATACATCAGGCTCGAAAAGCCTTGATAAATATGGATATAAAAACGCGGTTTCCTTTTGTTCAATTTCCTTATTAGTTCCTAAATCTTCAAGCATTTGTTGATATGACATAATACTGTCAGAAACTTGCTGATTTTTGATAAGCCTAAGACCACCAGAATATTTAAGCTGTGTAATAGTCCTGTCATTCGATTTAAAAAAATTCACCTTTGTTACAAATCTTGCATAGTAATATAAATCGTTTCCTGATAAATTAACACCAGGATTGCTAAGCATATACATTAATGAATCAATCATAGTTTTGTTTCTCTGAATGCTTGTGATCGCTTCCGAAAGTGAGGAAGAGTCTGTTTTCAAATCTTCGATATATGACTCGATATATTCTTTTTCCCTATGTCTGTCTACAGTATTCTCTCTGATATTTTCGGCAACAAATCCAAGAAATACGGCAAGAAATATCATTAAGAATTCTAACACATATTCGCCCCATTTCTTTTTATGTGTTACATGATGAGGATGTTTATGTACTTCCATATTTTCAGTTTCTTGAATTTGGTTAATAGGGTCAGTCTTAGTGGTAAGAATAGTTTCTTCTGAAGAATTTTCAGATTGTGTATTTGTCGGATCATCTAAATTTTCATCGTCTGTTCTGTCTGTCATTTAGTTTAAATTATTTCGGTGTTTCGATTGCATGACGCACTAATGGCCACGCAGTATGCAGGGCTGGAATTAGAATTACTATCTGACGGAACCGTTACCAAATTTATAATTAAAAGTTCATTATTATTACTATCGCTCAACAAAGTCTTTTCTGCCTGAACTGCTGCTCAAAGATGCACCACTGCTCATTGTTCGCTTGTCAGCCATACCTGCATAAATGCGGATGTTGGCTGAAGTGAGTTATTCGCTTCAGCAATCAGAAAAGTATCGCGGTGTGTTGATTATAAAATGTGCATCGCCGGAGTGTTTACAATTAAGCAGCCATTATCATTTTAAAACGATTGGCTAAATGGATTCCGGCGTGGGAATCAATTACGGCACAAGCCGGGCGCTTGCGCCAGTTAGGGGGAAACATCTCTTTATTCAATAATTCAATAGGATGGTTGTGCTAATGCCACAACTGCCAATCATTATTATTGCTATTTTTCTTTCCCGCTCTTTCCATATGTACATGACTTGTCATAATGCACCAGCCATATATTTCTAAATCTTTTTCCTTCTGGCAGTACTTCCAGCTCTCAATTAAAATCTCTCTGTATTCATTGACGCAAATAAGTCAATCCAATATACAACAGCAAAACTGATGAAATGCAATTTGCCAGGATCCCCAAAGCGGTACCTTCGGCTCATAATCCGAATATAAAGAATATTAATCATTTACGGCACAAGCGAGACGCTTGCGCCAGTTGGGGGGGTAAACATAAAATTTGATTTTCATTTCGTAGATTGGTCTACGGTTTCGTACAACGTTGAAGGCTTGGCGATGGGCTGATATTCAATGAACGTTTCGCCCAAACCTTAGCCGAATAAAAAACTAAAGCCGAAGGTAAATACAAAAAGCTGACATTTGTTCGTTTGCTGGAACTATTGCTGATAGCGATTCTCAGCTCATTCTTATTCTTCAGCCTATTGCCAAGCCTAATTGAAGCAGCATACCCTTCTCTGTCAGAGACCATAGGATTTTATGTATTACCACCAACTTTTCTTTTTTGTCAATGCCTTTTCACTGACTTGTCCGATAGCAATTGTCAATTCGCTTTCAAAATTTCTACTAATATCTCCAAGTCCAGATTTAGCATGTATAGCTTCGTGAATTAAAGTCCCAGCATAATCCTTTATAGAGTTTAACATTGGGCGATGAATAATAATTGAATTTGTATTTGGTTCCCAAACTCCATGAGTTTCAGCTTCACCGAAAAAATCTTTTCGCATTGTTGATGAAATCTTAATATCTCTAACAGTTCTTGGTTTGCCATCGATAAGATTTAAAATGTCATTAGTCAAATCAAAAATTTCGCGTTCGCTTTTAGTAAGATTTTCAATAGCCACAAACTCAAATGAAAAGCTGTCGTTGTATGTTGTTACAAATTGAGAGATGTCAACGATTGGGTTTCCCGATAAATCCAATCCTCCCTTGATTTTTTCTTTGAGATTTTCAGGAATTGAAATTATTTGAAGTCCGCTTGCTTTAGCTTCTTCAATCATGTCGGGGTGCAACATTATATCAGTGGATGAAACAAAAAGAACTTTTTCATTTTGATTAAGTATTTTAACTGAATGTTCTTGAACATCAATCCAGGATAGTTCATCATGCGCTGTTCCATAATTGATATTTTGCAAATCGTCAGCCAATATTTTCGCAACGTCTGTTGACTTACAGGCAAGTAATATTTTCTTTATACTGTCAGTATATGCTGTTCTGCCAACATTTGTTCTTTCTCGATTGAGAGATTTTTTTATTGCACTTGTTAGCTGTGTTATATTATAGCTGAATAAGAAACGTTCTTCCTCGGCAACTTTAACGCCATTGATATAAATTTTGCCTATACTTCCAACTTTGTTTACGATGTCTCCTCCTTTTGTCTTTTCTAAAATCTGTTCGCCGGTAAATTTCAAAAATAAATTTTTCGCTTTGGTTATATCATCATCGGTCGTGCCATCAATTATAAACTCTGTTCCAATAAATTTATCATCAGTGGCGTCAGAAATATTAGCGTGTAAAGTAATAATGTCTGCAAACCCTTCTTTTGCAGTTTTAGAAAGAGTAATATCGCCAAATTTTGATTTGATTAGAACCTTAATACCCTTCCTGTCAAATGTAGCCAACGCATCTTTAAGACCAATTCCAAATTTTCCAATAACAGAAGGATTGGTTAACTTTTCTTGATTTTCATTTTGGGTGAGATTGGTATATTTTAGTCCTCGGCCATAATCTCTTATATGCCATGTGTTATTTTCTTTCGTGATTTCAACATCTTTTGTGTCGGTCAGAAGTTGCTCGTCAAGTGCATTTGCAATTATTTCTCTTATTGCATGATACGTTTCCCAGTTTTCAAGAATTTTTTCAATGTTAAGGTCGAATTGTTTCATTACGGTTAGTTTAAGTCAGTTTGTATTGTTTCAAGATAATTTAATGCAGACAAATATGATGGTATGGATGAACATTTATTTTGAAGTTCAATTTTTGCAACGTTTACCTTTTCAATAACTTTTGCTTTTCGTTTTATTTTAGCATTTTCACTCTTTAATCCGCTGATTTCATTTGTTTGCTCTTCTACAAATCTTTGAATGCAACTAACCAATGCTTCACAATAAAAATTTTGTGGATCAAAATTGTTAGGCTTTAAAATAGCGGAAAGTTCAAAGTCTTTCAATGGTCTGTCATAATACATAGACTTGTATCTGTCAATTGAAGTATTAATGTCCGATGAATATAGCTGATTACTTTCTGCTCTTCTTAATGTGTCAATTCGTTCAAGTAAGAATTCATATCTGCCTTTGATTGTGTCAAAGTTTTTTGTTGTTGCTATTATATGAACAGTTTCTAAAACTTGAAGTCCGACACCTTGTATTGACATTGAAAAATAATTGTCCATTTGTTTTGGCTTTAATTGTGCAAGTTATTATAGAATGTGTCCAACAGGTTGCTGCTTACGTTTTTGCATTGGCGATGGTTGCGCATTCAATGAATCTTCAGCCGGAACAAAAGTCAAGTAAACGAACAAATCGTTGAGATTTTCATTTTGTTGCTCAACAGAGTATTTTCAGCCGAACTGCTGTTCAATAACGAACAAAAAGCTGATGGAATGCACGTCAGCTGCTATTGCTAATGCGCTCGTCGGCGGTAGTACATTATTGCTCTTGACTAATTGTCAGCAAAGAATGACTGGTTACCCGTCTGAGGATTTTCATGTAAGTCTGTTCACTGTTCTTATTTGACCAAACCGCCTTAAAATGTTCAATTAAATTTGGGATATCGCTTTCTATAGTTGATTTCCACAAGTTTTGATTGTACTCATAAACTCTTAGCATATTATCAACATCAAATATTCTTCCAGTGTCCTTAGATTTTATTAATGCGATAGGTAAATCATTTGCCATTCTTAAGCCCAATTCAAAAAGAACATTTGGATTATGGTCTGTCAGGTCAGCAATAACTAAGTCCGCTTCCAGAAGGTCATTTATTATTGTTGATTGAATTACGTCTGAGCCTTGTTTGTTTGCAGTCTCAACATCGAAACCGGCTTCAATTCCAGCTGGTATCAAAAGATTGTGAAGAACTTCTTTGAAGAAGCCGGTAGGTCTATTGTTGTGTCGTTCAACGAAAGGCATTATCACAAATGCTTTAAAATTTCCTTTTTTATTGCGTTTAGCTTCACCTACTGTAATAGTAGTCTGCTTGGCAATTGGTATATCAATATTGTCAAGTGGATTTTCAGAATTTATTCCCAATTCCTTACAATTTTCACTGAAAATGCTTGAAAATTCCTCGTGAAATTCTGGTGCAAGTTTGAACTTATCCTCAAGCGTATTGCTCAAATATTTCATTTCAGGAAGTTGATTTCCCTTGTAATAGTTGAGCACATCTCTAAATATTTCAATTTTTAAGAAAGCTTCAATTTTCAATTTTTTTTCAGTTTCGGGATTTGGCGCATATACAACTGAACGACCAAAATCAGTCATACCAATTTCACTTGCATTTCTTGTCCCGTAAGTAAATCCAAAATCTCTTGAAGCTTTAGTGATGTAGAAAAACCTATTTGTGTCTCCTACCTCAATTGCTTTTTTAACTTCCGCTGGCGACCAAGCATTTCCGCCATTCTTCTCTTTTAATTTTTGAGCAACAATTAAGCACTTCTCGACTGTTACTATTGGATATGTCCTTGTCGGACTTGGCGTTTTCTTTAGTCCGCCAGTCTTTTTCTTAGAAGAAGCTTTTTTACCAGATGCTTTTGAAGTACCTTTTTTTGATGTAACTTTTTCGCTTGCCTTCTTCTTTACAGGTTCGGAATTTTCTCCGAGGGCCTGCTCTGTTATATTTTCCATTTTAGTTTGGTGGTTATTTTGGTATTATCTAAAACAATTTATTATACAAAATCCGCGATAATTTCTACGACTGATTATCAACACTTTCCCTTTTGCGTTTTTTGTATTGTTTTTCTATCAATCCAATTTTTAAAATTGCCTGTTTTATTATAATTAAATTATATCAAAACTTTTAAATGCAGTTAATCCCAATCAGATCGTTCATTCTCACAGCTAGTTTTCTCCTTGAAGAAAAATTGAAAAGCGCTTCAAGGTAAAAAATAAATCAATTTATAAAAACAAATTTTTCACTTATTTATTGGTTTACTGGTAAAAAACACCAGTTGCTTATCTGAAGGTTCGTTCAATTTCTTCCCAGACCCGTCACAAATATGCGCACACTCTTTACAGATATGCTTAGCCATTTGACAAATGTTTCCGCTCTTATTACAAGTGTGCCCACATTTATCGCAAAAGAGTGCACACTTATCACAAATGTGCCCGCACTCCTGACAAGTGTGCTCAGACATTTGACAATTGTTTGCGCACTCTTTACAATTGTGCCCGCTCTTTTTTCAAAAAAATGGTGTTTTTTTCTTTAATTTTTGAATAACAAACAGCACAAATCGCGCGGCCTTTTTTTGATGCTCAAAAAAAGAGCAAAGTTGCTAAATTTTACCGGCATGGAATCTACGGTAGGGCATGGCGGCTTTACGAAAATTGCTGAGTACTACCACTCTTTTTTTAAAAATTGACGGCATTTTTTTTCAGCAGTTTCCAGCCCTTTCAGCTATAAAACGGGGTTGCTTAAATATAAAAATATTCAGCAAAAATCCTAATCGCCGGGCCATTGCAAGTTTCAAAAAAATATGCTTGGTTTGTCTCATCGTTTTTTTTGAAAAGCGACGAAACAAGCCTGGATGCGCTACTGCATTACAGGGGATTTTTTAAAACCTCTTAAATCCAAGTTTATGAAAACGAACGATTTATTTGACGGAATTGTAACGAGGCCTTACCGTACATGGTCTGACAGGAAGCTTTCATCAGAAACCCGGAAGATGCAGACGATGCTGACGGGAAACCCGCTGGTGCCGGTTACCCAACCCACCATGGAAGTGTTTGGCACGGCCGTAGCCGATTATGTATCGCAGCTTTCGAAAGTAGGCACGCGCGACGTAAACGCCATTGCGGCAAAAAATGTACGCCGTGCTGAGCTGATTTCGCTGTGTGTTCAGTTGGGCAATTCGGTTACCAGCGTCGCCAACGGCGATGTGGAAGTGTTGGTAAGCACCGGCCTGCCCCTGCGGAAGAAGCGGACGGCGGCTGTGTTGACCGTGCCTTCCCATTTCCGGATCACCAATGGTGTAAACCCTGGTGAGCTGGACCTCAGGGTGAAGGGAATGAAGGCCGCCCGTGCCTATGGCTTTGAGTACACGATGGATCCGCCCACGGAAGATAGTGTGTGGATACGAACCGTATGCTCTGCCAGCCGCTGCACTATAAAAGGCTTGCAGGCGGGCAAAAGGTACTGGTTCAGACCCTTCGTTACGGGCAGCAAAGGCCAGCAGATAACGGGCGATGCCATCCTGAGCCCTTATGTGCAGTAATTGCCTTAGCTAACTGGTTTAAATTACCAGGAAGCCGCTTCACTTTGGTGAGGCGGTTTTTTTTTGGGGACGGTGTATCCTCGGTATAAAATAAAAATGTGGGTTAAAGGTTTGTTTACTGTGGTTTTCGTGTAGGGCCGATGGGAGGGGAGGTGCAGTTCTTATCGTGCTTCTAAATTAACAAAAAAAGAAAAAATTTCTAAACACTTAGATAAAATTCCCTGCTCAGAAAGGTATTTAAAAAGTCCAAGATTTAGACTTATTTTAAATCCCGATTACTTGTTTATGGCGTTGAACCGGCGCAGAATTCACGCCAAAGTTGAAGCATTTGTGAAGGCATGGAAATAACGCCCTGTCAGTTGATACAATGCTTGGTTAAAGAGCTGCAATGCGTTTTGTCAGCCACGCATTCATAAATGCACGAGTTGTGCAAAGAATTTTTTGGTGATATTGATGAATGCCTTAGTGGTGTTTTCCTAACATAATTTGTTGATAGTAATCTAAAAAGCGTTTCATATCTACGTCAGTTGCAATTGAAACTAAAGGTTTGCCTTTCCACGGTTCTCCTTCAAATTGGAAAGGATAAACCGGTATAATAGTTTGACCTCTTGCTAAACCTTCAGTTACTACCCGCACCGGTGCTTTATTAAATTTAAAAAGCGTTGAATCTATCATATATAAAATAAGGGGTGAACCTGGATCAAGAATTCCATCGGTACCAAACGTCTTCATGTGAAAATCACGGGTGAGTCTTGTAATAGAATAAAGAAATGCCCCGTATTTTGAATTTTCATTCTTTACCCGCAGCAGGATCGAATCGTTTATTGAAATCTTCATGTTTACATCAAGTCCAAACGCCGTTATCTTCTTCCATGGGGCTGTATATACCATGTCAGCCGCATGTGGATCAAACCAAACATTGGGTTCAGCAACTGGTGTAATAAGCCCGGCTGTGTGAAAAGCTCCGCCGCTTAAGACGACCTCTTTGATATTTTTAGTCACGCTTGAATCCAATCTTATTGCATCTGCTAAATTTGTAAATCTTCCCTCAGCCAAAATTATTATTTGATCTGGGTATTTTTTCGCAATATCCACAATGAATTTGGCGGCAGTTTCATGCTGAGAAAAAATCTTTGGCACCGGCTGATTAGTATTCCCTAATAGATCATCCCCATGAATCATGTTATGACCTACGGGAAGGGGGGCAACAACTAAAGGATCTAAAGCACCTTGAAAAACAGGGATGTTTCGTCCTGATAACTCTACTATACGTAGAGCATTCCTTGTTCGTTGAGCAATGTTGGCATCGTTGCAAGTTATCGTGATTCCAACGATATCAATTTCAGGTGATTGTAGCGCTAAAATCAGCTCCATAGCATCATCGACGCCAGGATCGCAATCGATGATTACTTTTTTTTGCGCAAATAATGCCAGTGAACAACAAGCAAGTACTGTTATTAACATTAGAGAAAAGATTCTGGTCATAGTAAATCATTTTGGTTTCTAAATCTAAAAAAAGTGAATTCCACCCTGACCATCCACATGTGCATTTCGCACAACCCGAAGAATTGTAAAATCCAATTTCATTGAAACAAAAAAGTTGTCATTATTATTGAGATTCGGCATCACTTTTTCATTTGTCAGCAGAAAAAATCCGCTCGTCAAAGAGAGATCCTTAACAATAGTCAATTCCAGCTATTGGAGTCCTCTTAATTTCCAAAGATATACCCCAGGCAATCCGGCTTTTCCATGATCTTTGTAGTGGTTTTTCACGAAATAATTTTAAAAGGTATAACTATAAGGTTTTTGAAAGCTTATAGTTAATTAATAAAGAAGTGACACCTTTTGAAAAGGTGTCACTTCTGTCAAACCAACGTGTTACCTCAACCGCAGAAGCAGGCGGGCAAAAGGTACTGGTTCAGACCCTTCGTTACGGGCAGCAAAGGCCAGCAAATAACGGGCGATGCCATCCTGAGCCCTTATGTGCAGTAATTGCCTTTACTAACTGGTTTAAATTACCGGGAAGCCGCTTCGTTTGGTGAGGCGGCTTTTGTTTGTGAGAGAGGGGAGGTGAGAGAGTGAGAGAGTGAGAGAGTGAGAAGGCATACTATTTCCAGCAGATGAACAAATAAGTTCAATGTTTTATTATACAAATTGTTTTCGAATGGAAGTTTTTGTTTGTTTCAATGATTGATAAAATCGGTTAATTTTAAGCCCCAAAAAAAACATTATTAATCATGGAATTCAGCCCAAAGAATAACGTTGTAAAGCTTTGCCTGCAAGGCATGAACCTTGAAGAAAACGGAAAGGCGGAGGAAGCGAAAAATAAATTTCTCCGTGCATGGGATGAAGCAGCTTCCGGTTTTGAAAAGTTTATTGCGGCTCATTTTGTGGCCCGTCACCAAAACAATATTTCCGATCAGCTTACGTGGCTTCAAACACAATTGAACCTGGCTTTGCAGGTGAATGATGATGCGGTTAAGCCCGCCTTTGCTTTGCTGTATGCTAAAATCGGGGAATGTTACAAGGAATTAAAAGACACGGAAAATGCTGAAAAATATGTTACGCTTGCTAACTCATGCACACAAACGCCGGCTGATAAAGGCCCTTTTTATCATGGAACGAAGGCGCATCTGAAAGCCGGAGATCTCCTTACAGCGGGTTTTGGTTCCAATTACAAATCTGATTTGATAATGAACCATATATATTTTACGGCGATGATAAATGGCGCTGGCCTAGCGGCTTCTATGGCAAAAGGGGATGGAGAAGAACGTGTTTATATCGTTGAGCCAACGGGCGAATTTGAAAATGATCCCAACGTTACCAATAAAAGATTTCCTGGCAACCCGACGCGTTCTTACCGGACTGATTCGCCTTTAAAAATCATTGGGGAATTAACTGACTGGGCGCGGCAAACACCGGAGGAGCGGGAAAAATGGCGTGAACGATTGGCAAACAACAAAGGGGAAATTATTAATTAAGGCCATTACAAAATCTGCATTTCTTTTAGAATTTTATATAACGAACAGTCTAAGAAATTTATTCAAAAGATCTTTATCAGCAATTGCACAAAATGATTATTTAAAACTATAACCAATGTTTTTTATCACACAACTTATCTACATTAAACAAGGGCAGGAAAAGGTATTCGACCAATTTGAAGAGATTGCCATGCCTCTTATTTCAAAATACAACGGCAGGCTTTTACTTCGTGTAAGGCCTACGGAAAATTCCTTTATAGAAAACCATATCGATACACCTTATGAAATCCACCTGGTAGAGTTTGACTCCGAACAGGATTTTCACAATTTTGGCAAAGATGAAGAACGTAAGAAATTTCTTCACCTGAAAGAACAATCGATACAATCAGTGATGATGATTAAGGGAACGGAAGTTTGAATGCAAACATTGAATTGTATTAAGATGTTTGGTAAGGATGAAATAAAAAATCGTATTATTTGTCCATCCACTGGCAGGCAGCACTGTTTACTCTAAAAGAATGGTGCCGGCTTTCACTAAACAGAAATGAGCGACTTTTGCAAACTAAAATGATAAACACCAGGTAAATGTCTAAAGCGATTTATATTACTTCCTCGGAATCGAATAGCGGGAAATCCATAGTGACTCTCGGTTTAATGAATATATTATTGGGAAGTATCAGGAAGATTGCCTATTTCAAACCAGTAATCAGGGATAGTCCTGACAACAGGAAAGATATCAGTATCGAAACGATGATTGATCATTTTGAGCTTGATACGCTTTATGAAGATTGCTATGCCTTTACTTATTCTGAGTTGCTGCGGCTTCGGGGTGAAGGGAATCATTCTTTTGTAATAGATTCCATCATTAACAAATACAAAAAACTGGAAGACACACACGATTTTGTGTTGGTAGATGGAATGGATTTTGAAGGCGAAGGTGCTTCGTTTGAATTTTCATCCAATGTAGATATTGCCAAAAATCTGTCAATCCCGCTGATTCTTGTGGCAAAGGGAAGTGGTTATACCCCCGCGGAGATTACGAGGAATGTGCTTTCTACCATGCAGATTCTCCGGGAAAGAGAAGTGCCGTTGCTGGCAGTGATTGCCAACAAGCTGGATCCTTCAAAAATGGAAGAGCTGCAAAATTTATTTGCTAAAACGGTTTCCAAAAGAGTGCTCACTTATATCATTCCCTATTCAAAAGAATTGAGCAGCCCCACGATGAAAGAAATTGCAGAAGGCGTGAATGGAAAAGTTTTATTCGGAGAAAGTTATTTATCTAATCCGGTTGATCATTTTATTGTAGGTGCTATGCAATTGCAAAATTGCCTTACGCATATTGATGAAAATACATTGATTGTTACCCCGGGCGATCGTGGTGATATCATTCTTGCGATGATACAGGCTAATCTCTCTAAAAATTATCCCAAGGTGGCAGGCCTTGTTTTTTCAGGAGGATTAACGCCGGATAAACCGATCATTAAATTGCTAGAGGGTTTGGAAACTTTGGTGCCGATGGTGCAGGTGGAAACGGGAACTTTTGAAACGGTAAATAAAGTAGCCTCGGTTAAATCAAGAATTTACCCGGAAAATAAATTAAAAATTGATTTTGCCATTGCCGCGTTCGAAAAAAACACGGACACTGTTGCGTTGGTGAACCGGATTGTTACTTCGCAATCCAAAGGAATTACGCCCCGCATGTTTCAATATCAACTGGTAAAACGCGCTAAGCTTGCAAAAAAACATATTGTGCTTCCTGAAGGCAGTGATCCCCGCATCCTTGAAGCCGCCGGCAAGTTGTTGAAGCAGGAGGTGGTGCGACTGACTATACTTGGTAAGAAAGATGAAATAGAAGCCTCACTTCTGAAGTTAAATATTGAACTGGATGAGAAGAATGTCAATATTATCAATCCTGCTGATTCGCCACTTTTGCCCTCGTATATATCTACCTTATATGAATTAAGGAAGTCAAAAAATGTGAACATGGATATGGCGGCAGATTTTATGAAAGATGGCGCTTACTTCGGAACTATGATGGTATACAAAGGCGATGCGGATGGAATGGTTTCCGGCGCGATCAATACCACGCAACATACGATTCGCCCCGCTTTGCAATTTATCAAAACAAGGCCCGGCGTCTCTACTGTGTCTTCAGTTTTTTTTATGTGTCTTGAAGACCGCGTAATTGTTTTTGGAGATTGTGCGGTGATTCCCAAGCCTACTTCAAACCAGTTGGCCGACATCGCCATTTCTTCGGCAGAAAGCAGCATCATGTTTGGCATTGAGCCACGGATTGCCATGCTTTCTTATTCGTCCGGCGCATCGGGAACGGGTGAAGAAGTAGAAAAAGTAAGGCGTGCAACCGAGCTTGTAAAACAACGCAGGCCTGATTTACCGGTAGAAGGGCCCATTCAGTATGATGCCGCCGTGGATCCTATTGTGGGCAAACAAAAATTGCCGAATTCTAAAGTGGCTGGCCAGGCAACGGTTCTTATTTTCCCCGACTTAAATACCGGCAATAATACTTATAAAGCCGTTCAGCGTGAAACCGGCGCAGTGGCAATTGGGCCTATGTTACAGGGATTAAACAAACCGGTAAACGACCTGAGCAGGGGATGCACCGTGGATGATATCTTTAATACGGTGGTTATTACAGCGATACAGGCGCAGTAAATCAAATCCTAGAAAAAGATCGAAATTACAAAAAGCAAAAAGCAGTTATTTGTTTGTCCACTACACCGGTTGCCGACTCAATCATCGTGTGCCAATAATTTTTCATTCCGGATATAAGCCAGTGATGAATCTACTGCAGCATAAACATCGCCATCGTACTTATCCATCTCAAGGATATACCATTTTACGCCAATTTCTTTGCCTTTCTCAAAAACAGATTTGTAATCTATTTTGCCCCTCCCAAGTGGTACCCAATCCTGGGCTGGCATGTCTGACGGCATAAAGTTGGCCCCGGTAAAGACGCCAGTTTGCACATTACTCGCCATGTTCTTAATGTGTAGCAATTCTACACCATCACGATACTTGTCCATAAATTTTACAGGATCATAACCGGCGTAAGTAATCCAGAATATATCAGCCTCCAGGCGAACACAATTGTAATCAATCCGTTTGACAAAGCTGTCGAAAAAAGTTTTTTGATCACCCATTGGCTGCAGCTCGTATCCATGAATGTGATAGTAAAGCTGAAGACCTGCTGCCTTCGCTTGCGGACAGGCTTTGGTGAGTATATCAGCAGCTTCGTTAACCACCGCGAGTGTTACCGAATCCGCCTTTGACTCTTTAAGCCAGGCGATGCCGGTATAATGTGCGCCGAGTTTTTTTGCCGTTTCTATAATAACAGTTGGATCTTTCCGCCAGTCATTTAAATTATTCCAGTGAAGTGCAAACATCTTCAACCCTGCTTTGTCGAGCTGCGACTTAAATTCTTCCGGATTGCTGACAATGTATGGTGCGTCAAATCCTTCGACATAATCAATACCAAGATTTTTTATCTTCTTTAAGGTTCCGGGAACATCCTTTTCCAGGTCGTACCTGAACGTCCAGAGCTGAGCTGCCAGTCTGCCTTCGGCTTGGGTATTTTCACCGGTTTTTTTTGTAGAATTTGTGCAAGAGATGACTAACGAAAAGAAAATTACTAAAGAACAGGGTAGTCTCATAATAAGCGTTTAAGCAACTAATGTAAGCACAATCCGCTGAATGCCGAAAAAAACATCAGTGCTTTCTCATTGCTGGCAACTGGTTGCATGTTGCACCATCGATGATGAAATGAGATTAAAAATCATCCTGGTGCAATCTACTCTTTGTCCTCTGATAGTTTGTTTTAAATCAAATGTTTTGGGTATCAGCATGGCGTCTATCTTTGTGATCCTGTAATAATGTAAGAAATCAACATGAACATTTTTGTTATCAACTCAGGAAGCAGTTCCCTAAAATACCAACTCATTGAAATGCCTTCGGAAATACTGGCCTGCAGTGGTATCGTGGAAAGAATCGGGAAAGAAGATGCATCTGTCACTCATAAAATATTTAAGGGAAATGAAGAGCAGGTAAAGCGCCTCGCCTTGCCAATCGCAGATCATGAACAAGGATTAAAAGAAGTGGTGTCATTGCTGACAGACCAGGTGAGCGGCATCATCAAAGATCTTTCTGAAATACAGGTAGTAGGCCACAGGGTGGTTCATGGGGGCGAAAGCTTTGCTGCAACCACCATCATTACCAGCGAGGTAAAAGAAGAAATTAAAAAATTATTTCCACTGGCATCGCTTCATAATCCCCCAAACTATTTAGGAATTGAAGTGGCAGAAAAATTATTTCCGGGCGCATCGCAGATAGCAGTATTTGATACAGCATTTCATCAAACGCTGCCACCGGAGGCTTATCGTTACGCCATACCTGCAAAATTTTATAAAGAAGACCGCATTCGCGTGTATGGCTTTCACGGTACCAGTCACAAATATGTAAGTGAAAAAGCCATTAAATATCTTCAAAAGGAAAAATCAAAAATTATCACCATTCATTTAGGAAATGGCTGTAGCATGACGGCTGTGAGGGATGGCAAGTCTGTCGACACCTCCATGGGATTTGGGCCGATGAATGGATTGATCATGGGAACGCGCGCCGGAGATATTGATCAGTCGGTAATATTCTATCTCGTTCATCAACTTGGCCATGACTTGGCGAATGTAAAAAATATACTGAATTACGATAGCGGGATGATCGGCTTAACGGGCTCAAATGACATGCGGGATATTATAGCTAAAATTGAAAACACCGACAAAGAAGCGGTGCTGGCCTACAACATGTATGCGTATAGAATCCGCAAATATATCGGCTCCTATACTGCAGTACTTAATGGCCTTGATGCGATTGTATTTACCGGTGGAGTAGGAGAAAATGACAGCAGGATGCGCGAGCTTGCTGCGTCTGATCTTGAATACCTGGGAATTCATTTAGACCGCAATAAAAACAATCTGCGTGCATCGGTGTTGCGGGAAATAAACACCGAAGAATCTGCTGTAAAAATTTTAGTGATTCCTACGAATGAAGAGCTGGAAATAGCTTCGCAATGCTATGTATTAATGCTAAAAGCTAAAGACTAATATAAACTACCAGCTATTTTGCATAAAATGTGCAATTTTATTTATAATTTCGGTTTATGATACTTGAATTTACTATAACGAATTTCAAATCTATAAAGGAAAAGCAAAGTTTTTCTATGCTTCCGGAAAGAAAAATAAAGGAACATCCGGAAGCCGTTTTAAAGGAGGAGAAATATGAAGCTTTAAGTACTGCCATAATTTATGGAAGAAATGCATCAGGTAAAAGTAATATTATTAAGGCTATTGATGCTCTTCAAGATTTGGTAATCAATTCGGGGAGATTTGAAGTGGGAAGCAAGATTCCTTATTATGAGCCTTTTAAATTAGATTCAAAATCAGCAGAGGAACCCTGCGAATTTAAAATTGATTTTATAGCAAAGGATAAAGTCAGGTATATTTATCAAGTTGCATACACATCTGATACTATTATTAAAGAAGCATTATTTTTTTATCCAAAAAATCAAATAGCAAAGTTATTTGAACGTAATTCAGAGAATAAAATAATATATGGCGATTATTACGTGGGTAGAAAAAAGGAAATAGAAAGTTCACTTTATAAGAACCAGTTATTTTTATCAAAGGTAAGCACAGAAAAAATAGAAATACTTGTACAACCTTACCTTTTCTTTAGCAAACTTATGTATGTTTCTAATGTTCATGATACTTCATATGACGACCTTTTGCTTGAAATCTATACAGGGAAAATTGTGAATAAGAAGGATCTCCATTTTATTAATAATATTACAAAATTATTAAAGGCAGCGGACACTGGCATTGACTCCCTAAGTCTTTCTGAAAATAAAATTGATGAATCTTCATTGCCACTTGATATGGACGCTGAAATAAAGAAAAAATTTGTAGAGCGATACAAGTATACATTGCGAACAGTAAGAAAAGTCTTCCAAAATGGCCTTCCTGTAGATAATATAGATTTTACGCTGTCAGAGGAATCAACCGGAACTTTAAGACTATTGGTTATCGGAGGATTAATTATTGAAGCTTTAGAAGATGGACAGACATTAATAATTGATGAGTTAAATAAAAGTTTACATCCTAAGCTTACACGAGCCTTGATTAAGCTTTTTATGAATGAAAAAACCAATTCAAAGAAAGCTCAATTAATATTTGCAACACATGATGTTTCCTTGTTAGATTTAGAATTATTTCGAAGGGATCAAGTTTGGTTTGTAGAAAAAGAATATGAAGGCAATACTACATTTTATTCAGTAGCAGATATATCGGGAATCAGAAAAAATGTACCACTCGAGAAATGGTACATGAGTGGTCGGTTAGGAGGTACTCCAGTAGTTAATCAGAATGAGTTAGAATTTCAATTTTAATTATGTCAACCTGGAGGAAAAAACGTCCCACTATTAATTTTTTAAAACGAGGTCTGATTCTTTGTGAAGGAGAAACAGAACAAAATTACTTTACAGGATTAATTAAAAAAGAAGAATATCGAAGAAAGTTGCCGCTATAAATGTTGAAATTTATAAACCTAAAAACCATTCTCCAAAAGGATTGGTGTCAGAAGCAAAACAAAAAGCAGCAAAAGCTAAAAAAGACAAAGATCCTTATGACTTTATTTGGGTTGTATTCGATCATGACGGCCATGCAAATATTGCAAATGCATTTGATGAATCTTTAGATTCTAATCCTCGAATACAAATTGCTTTTACCGTTACTTGCTTTGAGTTTTTTGTTCTTTTACATTTTAAGAAATCAACAAGGTCATATTCAAATTGTGATGATGTTATATCTGAATTAAAGAAATATTTACCTGATTATAAAAAAGCAACCAATTTGTTTTCTTTGCTTGACCCACTTATTAATGTTGGCTTGGAAAATAGTGAATGGTGTCAAAATCATTTTAGTGAGGAAATAGATTCCGGTAGAAAAATATACAACTGTGACCCTTATTCAAACATTCATGAATTAATTCATTTTTTATTTTCATTAATTGGAATCCAACATTTACCGGAAAAATTTGTTCATCAATTGGTACAACTTCCCGAAACCGGAATGGGTTATCGATTGGTAAAAGTTTTTCTTTCCAATGGAAAGATTCTCCAAAAACGCAAAGTACTTAATAACTCTATTCTTATGCTGGAACCAAATGAAGATATTTCCACATCGCACATTGATAAGATCGAATTAGAGCATTAAAGTTTTCACATACTTTAGTATCCACCCTGTTAACGATTTTTATACCACTCTAATTCAGTAAACGGATAAATACGGCGATTTTGATTATTAAAAAGCAGCCATTAATATCAGAAGCAAGAATAAAGTGTACGATAAAATTAATTTAAACCGCCACAATAAAAAGTTCCATCTGGACAATCACAATACCATTTGTTCAAAAAGTTTATCAAGCGTTTTTTGTGCATCATCGCAAAATCCGGGATGGACTTTTGAAGTTTGAATAATAGTGCTTCTTGTTGCCGTCAACCAGCGAAATCTTTCTGCATTGGGAAGCTTAGCAATTGGCCCTGCCTTTTTGTCGCCAATGCTGATTTGTTCAAAACTTTTTAGATGAATTTCCAAATCATTGACGTCGATTTTATCACAGAAATGTGCAAGCCGTTCTTTATTAAGATGGTATTTTACTTTCAGAAATTTTTGTGAAGGACAATAGAGTATCACACCCACATTCAGAAATTCTTCACGTTCTACGCGTGGCACAATCCTGATGATGGCATATTCAAATAATAGATTCTCTTGCATGCTTCGCTTCATTTACAAAAGTTTCTGAGTGTGCAACCCTTATGTTTAAAAAATCTTTGTATGCCTGCCGGGTGTGCGCTACGGAATCAAAGGAGCTTTCATCTTTTATCCATTCTTCCGGAACAGCATCCACAATGTTTGAAATAATTTCTTTTGAAAGAATTTTTTTAAATTCATTATTGATCAAATCCAGCTCAGAAGCCTGTGGTAGCAACACATGATCTTTCACAAGCACAAAAGGTTTTTCCGCCTGCGCTTTCCAATTGTTCCATGAATGATGAAAATATAAAGAAGCACCAAAATCAATCAGCCATAATTCGTGGTACCACGTCAGCATATTCGTATTTTTTGCCGTGCGGTCAACATTGGTAAGCAGGCAATCCAGCCATACTATTTTAGAGGCCAGGTTTGGATCAATTGCAGAAGTTGCAGGGTCATACGTAATAGAGCCTGACAAATAATGAATTCCCAAATTCAATCCTACACTGGCTTTGAGCAAATCCTGGATTTCTTCATCAGGCTCTGTTCTTCCAAAAGCCGCATCCAGGTGGGCAAAAACGATTTCCGGCACTTTCAAACCTAATGCCCTCGCTATTTCTGCGCCAATAAATTCTGCCACTAGCGCTTTCCGTCCCTGGCCTGCACCACGAAATTTTATTACGTACATAAATTCATCATCAGCTTCGGCAATTGCAGGCAAGGAGCCACCTTCGCGCAGCGGCGTGATGTAACGTATTACATTTACGGTTCTTATTTCAGGAATATATTGTATCATCTAATCGATGCACAATTTACATTAACGCAGTAAACAAAGAAAAAATGAAGATTTTTATTTTGGATTTTTATTATGATAGTTTAATAAAAATTGTAAAGCATGTAAGTTCTTTACTTTTGATTTAAAAAAATGAAATCCTTCCAGGCCAAAAATGTTTTAGTCACCGGCGCTTCCTCCGGGATAGGAGAAGCATTTGCCAACCAGTTTGCTGAATTGGGCGCAAACCTTTTACTGGTAGCCCGTTCAGAAGATGCGCTCCTTCAATTAGCAAAAAACCTGGAAGAGAAATTTTCTGTTCAATGCGATGTGATTGCAATGGATTTAAGTGAAGACAACGCCGCAAAGAAATTATTCGACAGAACCAATTCAATGAATTGGGACATTGATATTTTAGTAAATAATGCAGGCTTTGGAAAGATTGGTGATTTTGATCAATATGATTTGCAAACCTATCATTCCATGTTGCAATTGAATATAAATACGCTTACAGAGCTTTGTCTTTTATATCTTCCTTCAATGAAAAAGAAAAACTCCGGTGGAATTATCAATGTAGCTTCTACGGCCGCTTTTCTTCCCATTCCTTTTTCTTCTGTGTATGCTGCTTCCAAAAGCTATGTGCTCCATTTTTCCGAATCGCTTTTTGGAGAACTTTTAAAAACGAATGTAACTGTTACCTGCCTTTGTCCCAGCCGAACCAAAACAAAATTTGCCAAAGTAGCCAACAGCCCATTTCCCAATTATGAATCGCGCGCTTATGATACGCCGGAAAACAGCGCCAGGGTAGGCATACAAGGATTTTTGAAAAGGAAGAACACCGTGATTTCAGGCCATCAAAAATTTCTGGTGAGCTTAGTACCAAGGATTTTCGGCCGTTCACGGGTTATAAAATTAACTTCAACTCAATATAAAAAATGAAGAATATCAGATAACCGCGGGAGAAATTGTTGCCAGGTAATTTTAGAAAATATTTTCTAACACGCTTAACGGGATTGAAAAAAAATTAATTCTTCAGCACAAAATTAAAAAGTATCGTTCCGTTTTCGATATCATTTTGAGCGGCAGGAAATTTTAGCTGCCTGGCTTTTTCGATCGCTATATTTCGCAACTGAGAATTGGAAGTGGTAGTTCCTTTCGCCACAACTGCGCTGGTGACGGTTCCCGCAGCATTCACCTTTATATCGACATACACTTTTGCATTTTCATTAAAATCTCCCTGCATGTTGGGGAAATGAATAGGCCGTCTTCCGCTTAATCCTCTCACAACGCTGAAGCCACTTTTTCCGCCCGGAGAATTACCATAGGCATCAGGGCTTCCATCGGGGCTTCCTGCATCGCCATTGCCTGGTTTATATCCCTGGTTCCTGTAGCCATTATCTTCTGTAGCGCCGTTTCCGCCTGTTCCTGTTCCTCCCTTGTATAAAGGAATTTTTGGTTTGGGCGGAGCTGGGTTTGGATTTACCACCGGCGAAGGATGAATATTTTTGGAAGCTTTCGTAGAAGCTTCCTTGTTTTCGATTTTAGCAGTTTCATTTTTCTTTTCAGTTTTCACTACTGCCGCAGCTTCTTTATCTTCATTTTCGTCGCCTTGTATGTTTTGCGAAGGCTCTTCATTCACTTTTCTTGCTGATTGATGAGAAGCCACACTTTGATTGTCTGGCGCACGATCGCCTTTCACCAGCGGCTGCACATCGCCCATACCTTCTACTTCGTTGCCAAGATTTACGTCAATCAAATCCATAACCACAGGCTTGGGAGGAACCATCATAGGCCATGTATAAAAGATAGCAAAAATTAAAAATACTCCGCAAACAATTGCGGTGTACATCAGGGCCTTCCTGTTTTTTTCTGCCTCAAATTCGTGGTTTATGGCGTGTGCTTCCAAAGAAATATTTTTTATGGTTCAAATTTAACTATAAGATAAAAAAATTGGTGATTATAAATGTTAAATAGTTTATTGGAAATTTATTGTTTTTTTTGTTCTCTCTTTCCGAAAAGCAAACTGCCGATTCTTACCAGGGTGCTTCCTTCTTCAATTGCAATTTTATAATCGCCGCTCATGCCCATGCTAAGGATCGTGAATGGTGAATGGTGAATGGTGAATTGGTCAAACAAAGTTTTTAAAGATTGGAATTCTTTTCTGACTACTTCCTCATCATCAGTGAGCGATGCCATCCCCATCAATCCTTTGATAGTAAAATTTTGATACGATTCTTTGCCAGCTGCATTCGTGGAATTCGAACTTAAAATTTTTGTCATCAAATTTTCCGCTTCCTTCGCATCCAAACCAAATTTGGTTTCTTCTTTGGCAATGTGCACCTGCAACAGGCAATCAACGATTCTGTTGTTTTTTGCAGCTTCCTTATTTATTTCTCTTAATAATTTTTCTCTATCGACGCTATGAATTAAATGAACAAACGGCGCAATTAGTTTTACTTTATTCGTTTGAAGATGGCCGATGAAATGCCACCGGATATCTTTGGGCAACTGCTGATACTTCTCTACCAGTTCCTGCACATAGTTTTCTCCAAAATCTTTTTGGCCCAGATGATACAACTCTAAAATGTCCTCAACAGATTTGGTTTTAGAAACCGCAACCAGCGTTACATTTCTTTCTTTTAGTTCGTTTGCAATTTGGTGGTATAGTTCTGAATTTACGGGCAATTTTATTATTGAATTATTAAATTATTAAATTATTGGGGAAACGAATTCTGCTATTTGCATTAGCACATTAGCTAATCAGCACATCAGCTCATTTTAAAATCCCCCTGCTGATTATGATTCGCTGCACTTCACTGGTGCCTTCATATATCTGCGTAATCTTGGCATCGCGCATCATTCTTTCCACGTGATATTCTTTTACATAGCCATAGCCACCGTGAATTTGAACGGCCTCTGTTGTAACCCACATCGCTGTTTCGCTGGCAAATACTTTTGCCATGGCTGCACTTTCCGTATAATCCTGGCCAATATCTTTTTGCCATGCTGCCCGCAAACACAAGAGCCGCGCGGCATTAATTCTTGTTGCCATGTCGGCTATTTTAAATTGTATAATCTGGTGATTTTTAATTTCTGTGCCGAAAGCTTTTCTTTCTTTTGAATAGGCTATTGCGCGTTCCATTGCTCCGGAAGCAATCCCCAACGCCTGCGCTGCAATTCCGATGCGGCCTCCCGATAAAGTTTGCATGGCAAATTTAAAACCGAAACCATCGGCGCCAATCCTGTTTTCCTTTGGCACTTTTACATCTGTGAACGAGATGCTGTGCGTATCGCTTGCCCTGATGCCCAGCTTGTTTTCTTTAGTACCAACCCTTACGCCCGGCCAGTTTTTTTCCACGATGAAAGTATTGATTCCATGGCTGCCTTTTTCAGGATGGGTTTGCGCCATCACCAAATATACAGAGGCAGTATTTCCATTGGTAATCCAGTTTTTTACTCCGTTTATAACGTAATGATCTTCCTTTTCTTCGGCGGTAGTTCTTTGCGAAGTGGCGTCGCTTCCGGCTTCCGGCTCGCTCAATAAAAATGCGCCGATGTATAAGGCGCCATCCTTTTTACCATTCGCCAGCGGCACTAAATATTTTTTCTTTTGTTCTTCCGTACCAAAAGCCTCCAGCCCATAACAAACCAGGCTGTTATTTACACTCATACAAACACTGGTGCTTGCATCAATCTTGCTGATTTCTTCCATCGCTAAAACATAGCTGATGGTATCCAAACCTGCGCCACCATCTTTTTCAGGCACCATCATGCCCAAAAAACCCAGATCGGCAAGCTTCATCACCTGCTCATAAGGAAATTTTTGATGTTCATCGCGTTCGATAACTCCCGGCAAACATTCATTGACTGCAAAATCCCGCGCTGCCTGCCGAATCATTACATGCTCTTCCGATAAAGAAAAATCCATAATTTTTTTTTGAGAAGACAAAAATACATGGAATTAAATAAGGAAAAGATCATACACCAGGCAATGAAATTTTAATACTGGTTGCGTACCATAAAATTTTGTATCAGAATAAAAAAGACGTTTATTTATTTGTTTACTACATTGCGTGCCGTGCAAAAACAGGAATGAGATAAAATTTAAAAAGGAATTACTATTGCAAAAAGTGACGGTTAATTATTAAACAATGAATAAGTAAAATGAAACTCTGGCAAAAAAATACGGATTCGCTGAAGGAAGTCGAAACATTTACGGTCGGAAAAGACAGGGAACTGGATTTATTTTTAGCGCCGTATGATGTTTTAGGCTCTCTTGCTCATATTAAAATGCTTGAAAAAGTCGGCCTTTTGAATGAAGAGGAATTACACAAGCTGGAAACGGGTTTGAAAGACATCTATGCGGACATCATTGCAGAGAAATTCATACTGGAAGATGGAATAGAAGATATCCACTCGCAGGTTGAATTTCTTCTTACGCAAAAATTCGGAGATGCAGGTAAAAAGATTCATGCAGCCCGCTCAAGAAATGACCAGGTTATTTTGGATCTGAAACTTTTTTTCAGGAATGAAATTGAAAACCTCGTTCATGAGGTAAACGCTTTTTTTGAACTGCTTTTGCAGCAAAGCGAAAAATATAAAGATTTTTTATTTCCGGGCTATACGCATTTGCAATTGGCCATGCCGAGTTCATTTGGCTTGTGGTTTGGCGCCTATGCCGAAAGCCTGGTGGATGACGTAATTACATTGCACGCTTCCTGGCAGATAGTAAATAAAAATCCTTTGGGATCTGCTGCCGGCTACGGTTCTTCATTTCCTATCGATAGAAAATACACTACTGAATTATTAGGATTTGATGATTTAAATTATAATGTGGTGTATGCCCAGATGAGCCGTGGAAAAACGGAAAGAGTGATTGCGCAAGCCTTATCAAACATAGCTTCCACACTGGCACGCATGAGCATGGACGCCTGTCTTTACCTGAACCAGAATTTCGGATTTATTTCTTTTCCGGATGAACTTACCACCGGCAGCAGTATTATGCCGCATAAAAAAAATCCTGATGTTTTTGAGTTAATACGCGGGCATTGTAACCGCATCCAGTCGCTACCAAACGAGATTTTGATGATGATGACGAACTTGCCATCAGGTTATCACAGGGATTTGCAATTATTAAAAGAGCATCTTTTTCCGGCGATTCAAAATCTGAGATCCTGCATTAATATGGCTTCGCTCATGTTTCAGCATATTGAAGTGAAAGAAAATATCCTGGAAGATGAAAAATACAAATATCTTTTTACGGTAGAAGAAATGAACAAGCTGGTTTTGCAGGGAATTCCTTTGCGGGATGCCTATAAAAAGATTGGTGCTGACGTAGAAGCCGGAAGTTTTGAAACCGATGGAAAAATAAATCATACTCATGAAGGCTCCATCGGAAATCTTCAAAATGAAAAAATCAGGAAGATGATGCAAAATGTGATCAGCCGTTTCACATTTAAGGAAGTGAATGATGCTTTACAAAAATTAATACAGTAAATTGCCGCCACTAAAACGGGGGAATTTAGGCGCCCCTTTCTTATATTTTAAAGAACATGAAATGTCAGAATCGATAAAGAAAAGGATTGCGGTTTTTGGCTCTACTGGTTCCATTGGCACCCAGGCGTTAGAGGTGATTGAAGCGCATCCGGATTTGTTCGAAGTTGAAATATTGACCGCTCAAACCAATGATAAACTGTTAATAGAACAAGCGCTTAAATTCAATCCGAATGCGGTAGTGATTGCCGATGAATCACGGTATGAAAAAGTAAAACTTGCGCTGCAGTCAACAGATGTAAAAGTTTTTGGCGGAGAAAATGCCTTAGACGAGGTAGCAGATTTTGAAACTTACGATATGATGCTGGCGGCAATCGTAGGCTTTGCAGGATTGAAACCCACATTAAGAGCGATAGAAAATGGAAAGGCCATTGCCCTGGCTAATAAAGAAACACTGGTGGTGGCCGGCGATTTGGTAATGCAATTGGCGGTGGAAAAAAGAGTGCCCATCATACCAGTGGATAGTGAACACTCTGCGATTTTTCAATGCCTTGTCGGCGAAACAAGAAATAAGATAGAAAAGATCATCTTAACAGCGAGCGGAGGGCCCTTTCTTGGCAAAAAGCCTAATTTTCTTGTAAATGTAAAGAGGGACCATGCATTGCAACATCCCAACTGGAAGATGGGCGCTAAAATTACCATTGATTCTGCAACGCTGATGAATAAAGGGCTTGAGATGATAGAGGCAAAATGGCTTTTCAATCTTAACCCCGAACAGATTGAAGTGGTAATTCATCCCCAAAGCATTATTCACAGTATGGTGCAGTTTGAAGATGGAAGTATCAAAGCGCAAATGGGACTGCCTGATATGAAATTACCAATACAATATGCGCTTGCCTTTCCTCAAAGGGTTGCTAATAATAATCCCCGGCCTAATTTCAAAAAAATTCCTGTTCTTTCTTTTGAACCACCGGATGTAAAAACCTTTCGCAATCTCAGCCTCGCCGAAATGGTGCTTGAAAAAGGCGGCAACTTTCCCTGCATTTTAAACGCGGCAAACGAAATAGCGGTGTGGGCATTTCTGAACAACCGTATTGGTTTTTTAGATATTACCGCCGTTATCGAAAAAACACTTCAAAAAATAAATTATATAGAAAAGCCAAATCTTTCAGATTATTTTGAAAGCGACGGGGAGGCACGTAATTTTGCAGCTTCTTTGATAAAAATGTGAGCTAAAAGCCAAAAGCTAAAAGCTAAAAAACAAAATCAAACATCATACATCGTTCATAAAGCATGACATTCTTAGCAATTAATTGGCCGGCAGTGGGTTTGCAAGCTGGTTATCTTATTTTCTCTCTATCTATACTCGTAATCGTTCACGAATTCGGCCATTTTATTACCGCCAAGTGGTTTAAATGCCGTGTTGAAAAATTCTATTTATTTTTTGATCCCTGGTTTTCCATTTTTAAGAAAAAGATAGGCCCTACGGAATATGGCATAGGCTGGCTGCCCCTTGGCGGCTATGTAAAAATTTCGGGAATGGTGGATGAAAGCATGGATAAAGAGCAAATGAAACAGCCGCCACAGCCGTGGGAATTCAGAAGCAAGCCGGCCTGGCAACGTTTGATTATTCTGCTGGCAGGCGTTACGATGAATGTTTTGCTTGCTTTTTTTATTTATGCCATGATTCTCTTTACCTGGGGCGAAACTAAACTTCCGATAAAAAATCTGCAAAATGGCATTGTGGTTTCAGACAGCCTGATGAGAGATATTGGCTTGCAAACCGGGGACAAAATAGAAGAAATAAACGGCGAGCCTGTTCTGTACTTTGATGATCTTCCGGGTAAAATTTTATTAGGCAAACAAATCACTTTAGAAAGAGACGGACAGCAAAAAACCATCAACGTTCCTGTTAATCTGATTGAACAATTGGTGGAGAGAAAAGGGAAAAGAACCTCGCTGGGAATAGAACCCCGGATGCCTGTAATCATCGGCGGTTTCCCGGGAAGTGAGGATGGCAGCGCTGGTAAAGCCGCTTACGCCACGATACGAGATGCAAAATTGAGTGAAACAGGAAAGGTGTATCCTTCAAAAAATGGCAACCAGGAACGCCTGAAGGTTGGCGACAGAATTGTAGGCGTGGATTCTACGGCGGTTAGTTATTTTGACCAGATGTCGCCATTGCTTCAGCAGAAAAAAGGTGACAGCGTTACCTTAAAAATCATTCGCAACGAAACTCCAATTAATGTAAGGGTTTTTGTGGATACTGCAGGCACCATCGGCTTCTACAATATCAATTTTGTGCAGGCCGACAGCCTTGGCATATTAAAAATAGAAAATAAAAAATATGGATTTCTTGCCTCCTTTCCCGCGGGTGTAAGGGAAACCGGTAAGCAATTGAATTTTTACATTCAGCAAATTAAATTGATCTTAAATCCTGAAACCGGCGCCTATAAAGGGTTAGGAGGTTTTAAGGCTATGGCTTCCATTTTCCCCGACACCGGTTGGAATTGGCAGGCCTTCTGGCGGATTACTGCGTTCTTTTCTATTATTCTTGCCTTCATGAATTTATTGCCCATACCGGCGCTGGATGGTGGCCATGTAGTGTTCACCGTAGTTGAAATGATTACGGGAAGAAAGCCAAGTGATAAATTTTTGGAATATGCCCAGATCGCTGGCATGATAATTTTGTTCGCTTTGTTGATTTATGCAAACGGAAACGATTGGTTTGGATGGGGCAGGGGCCATTAGGAAAAATCGGTTGACTTGCTGATGAATGCCTTTCTAAAACAGTGAAGCTATAAATATTTCAAAATTTTATTTTGGTTGAATAACTATCCGTGACATTCCGCGGCCCGGTTTCTCATATATAGTGAAGCAATAAATAAAGCGATTTTTTATTTCAAAATTTGACCGCAGCCGGTTTTCAATTTCACAGTTTTAGTACATTTAAAACTATGTCATATCATAAGAGGCCGGTTTACCAGAAAATACTCATCCTTTTCAGCTTCTGCATCATCATTCCTTATTTGATGACGTGCCTCGTGCCTTTTGTGAACACCGCTGAGAACTGGTTTATTGCTTTGCCGGGTCTTATATTTCCAATCCTGTTTTTTGTTTTACTTTTTTTGGCTTTGATGTGGGCGCTTTTAAAATCCAGGATGGTTTGGATCTGCCTGGTAACCCTTTTACTTGGCATCCAACAAATAACTGCGGTTTTTTCTTTTCATTTTCCCCAAAAATTCCTGTATGAAAAAAATGCCAATACTTTACGCGTGTTTCAATGGAATGTGATGGCGTGGGACCAGGGAAATGAACAGCAAAATATTGAGCAGGGTGGTCATGCCCTGCGCCCGTTCATGATGCAGGAAGTAAAAGATAAAAAACCGGATGTTCTTTGCTTTGAAGAATTTTTTGAGTCAAAAGATTCTTCAGTATTTGGTTCCAATATTCGCCTGCTCTCACAAATCGGATTTCCGTATTATTATTTTCCTAATAAATATGAGCAGACCGAAACGCAAGCTGGATTGGCTATTTTTTCAAAATATCCGATCATTGATACTGCAGCTTTCAGCCTAAACTTGAACGGAAAAGGGGCGCAATTGATTTATGCCGATATTAAAGTTCGGGAAAAAAAAATCAGAATTTTTACCACACATTTAATACCGATACAATTTGCAAACTGGGAAAACCGGAGAGTATTGAACCAGGAAATTTACGGGGAAGCGCGCAGTGGCAGCTACCGGAATATTTTTAAAAAAGTAATTAGGGGTTATGAAATTAGGTATTACCAGTCTCAACTTGCAGGAAGTAAAATCGCTGAAAGCCCATATCCCGCCATTGTTTGCGGCGATTTTAATGACGTTCCCAATTCGGCCACCTATTTTAATATTAAGGGGAATTTGCAGGATGCATTTTTAAAAAAAGGAAGTGGAACCGGACGAACCACGCGCGCTTCATTTGGCCTTATTTCTCCTACACTGCGGATTGATTACATTCTGGCATCCCGGGATTTCAAAGTGAAACAATTTGAAATTTCTCATGTTACTTATTCCGACCATTTTCCATTGATAGCAGATCTTGGATATTAGTCGTTGACCGTTATAATATTTTTAAAAGTTTGTATTTAATATTTTTTATTAAGTTGGCTTCTTATCTTTCAACTTTTATTAGAAATATTCCGTGCAAAATTGGTTATGAAAGATAAGGCCCGATCTTTTTTTAAAAGTATTTTTCTTCTTATAAACTTTGGGATTATTTTTCTTTATCTTTTAGTTTGCCTTGTTCCCTATATCGATACAGGAAAATATTGGTTCGTTGCCTTTCCGGGCTTGATGTTTCCAATACTTTTTTTTGGATTGTTGTGTTTTTTTATTTTATGGCTTTTATTAAAATCAAGGTGGGCCTGGCTCTCTTTGATTATAATGCTGGTAGGATATCAACAAATCAGGGCTGTGTTTTCATTCAGGCTACCAGGTAGTTTTAGTTTGGAAAAAGAACCAAATACCTTAAGGGTATTTCATTGGAATGTGGAAGGCTGGGATGATTATTTTTCAGACAGAAAATATGGAGATGAAGGATATAAGCCCCAGATGATGGACTTGATAAACAAGCAAAATGCCGATATCCTGTGCTTTGAAGAATACGCTGACAAAAAGAACCTGCATAATAAGAATTCGGTAGCGTCTACCATCCAGCGGATGGGATATCCTTATTATTTTTTTGCAGAAACCGATTCAAATCATAACTACAATTCTAAAGGCGTCATTATTTTTTCAAAATATCCTCTACTTGATTCCGGCATGTTTCATTACGGAAGGCATTCGAATGCTGAGCACTTAATTTATGTGGATATTAAAAAGAACGAGCAAACTTTTCGGGTGTTTACTACCCATTTGCAATCTGTAAGGTTTGAACATTCAGATTACAGAAGCCTTAGCCGGCTCAAACATGCAAAAGATCCGGGTCTCCAGGATTCCCGAAGTATTCTTTCAAAATTAAAATCAGGGTATAAATACAGGTATGACCAAGCCGGGCTTGTACGGGAGCAAATAGACGCAAGCCCTTATCCCGTCATCCTTACAGGAGATTTTAATGACGTCCCAAACTCTAATACCTATTTTACCATCAAGGGTAATTTAAAAGATGCCTTCCTTGAAAAGGGCAGCTTTATCGGGCGCACTTTCAGATACATTTCACCGACCTTAAGAATTGATTATATTCTTGCAGACAAGAGATTTCAAGTAAATCAATTCAGGGTCATTCACGTTCCGTATTCGGATCATTATCCTGTTGAAACTGATTTACAATTCTGAAAAGACTAAGCTTTCTCTTTCTTCCTGGTCAATATTTTTTGAAGCACATCCACACAAGTATGAATTGCTTCTTCAAAAGTTGATGCCGATTTGGTTACAAAATCATCATTGCCCGGTACAATCAACCTGATATCACAAACTTTATTTTCAACGCTATCACTGTTCATCGAAAGCGTAACATCTGCGCGGATAATTTTTTCATCAAACTGTGATAGCTTACTTACTTTATCATTTACAAATTTTTTCAATTCCGGTTTGGCGGTGAATTTTAAAGTCTGAAGATTGATTTGCATGTTTTTCCTTTTTGGTTTGATTAAAGATAATTAACTATTCTTCATAAAAAACTTATAAGCACAAAATCGGCTATTCCTAAAGTTAAAATTTAGGAATAAAAATTTTTTCGGCTGCTGAAACGTTTTTGTTTTTGGTAAATTTGAAAAAGATTTTTTGATATTAAAACAATCCTCCCGATGAAACGATTTTCTTTCTTTCTAATCTTGTTTTTTCTTATTACTTACTTTGCTGATGCCCAGTACAAAAGTTATAAAATTTCAGTAAAAGGAGATACCATAAATGTTGTTGATCACAATGGCTTAAAGCAAGGTAAGTGGGTAATACACGTCGATCCATTGCGTGGCGAGCCGGGATATGAAGAAGAAGGTGTTTTTGTAAACGACAAGCGCGAGGGCACATGGCGGAAATATACATTGGAAGGCGATTTTATTGCTTTTGAAAATTATAAGCATGGCGATAAAGACGGCAAATGGGAGTTTTTTACACGGTTTGGCGATTTGCTAAGGGAAGAAAACTGGCGTGCCTACAATCCTGACCAGCCTTATGATACTATTCCAATTTATGGAACGGGCAGTAATGAAATTATAAGCTATAAAGTAGTTAAAGCTGAACCTTACAGCGTAAAAGACGGCACCTGGAATTATTATGAAAATGGAAGGATAGTCAGAACAGATCAATACGATAGAGGTCATTTGCTACAGCCTGCCAAAACTGAACCTGTTGCCACAGAAGAACCGATGAAAAAAATAGTTCCAAAGGAAGTGCTGGAATATCGTGAAAAAAACAGCAAGAAAAAAACTATCAAAGTCATTGACGGAAGTACCAGCTATTAAACTTTTCTCGGGCTCAAATTCATGATTTTATAGGACAATTCTTTCAAAAGCGCTCCTGTGCCAATTCCTGAAGTTCCAATTCCAAGGCTTTTTAAATTAGCATCGTGCAGCAATAAAATCACCTGTTCTATTTCAGCAAAGGAATAGTTTTTCAGAACGTGCATTACATGCTCTGTCACTGAAGGATTATAATTAAAAACCGGCTTGATGGCCCGTTCGCTTTTATCAGGCATCTGGAACACGGCAAGCATTTTGGAAAAGTGCGAATACAGCGACGGCAATATTAATTGAATAGGAACTGCTTTAGGGTTTGCCTCAAAATATTGAATGATTTGAAGCGCTTTTGCCTGGTCTTTTTTGCTTAATGCATTTTGCAATTCAAAAATGTTATACTCCTTGCTGATGCCTATAAATTTTTCAATATCGTCTTCCGTAATGGTTTTGGAAGTTCCCAGGTTAAGCGAAAGCTTTTCAATTTCATTTACAACGCGCGAAAGGTCGTTTCCGATGTGGTCTACCAATAAGGCGAGGGCCTTGGGTTTAATAGAAAATCCATTCTCCTTAAGGTAGTCATTTATCCAACCGGGCAGTTGGTTGTCATACAATTTTTTTGAAAGAAAAACTTCGCCTTTTTTCTTTATCAGCTTTGAAAATTTTTGTCGTCCGTCCAGGGTTTTTCCCTTGTAAGAAACGACCAATACGGTGGAAGCTAAAGGATTTTCAACGTACGCTTCCAGTTTCTCCACATCCTTCATCAATTGCGCTTCCTTAAGCAGTACTACCTGGCGCTCAGCAAACATAGGATAGCGCCGGCATGCATTAATCACATCGGCCCAATTTGCATCTTTCCCGTAAAAGATAGTTTGGTTAAATCCGGCTTCGTTTTCAGTGAGGATTTTTTTTTCAGCATATTCCATCACCTGGTCAATAAAATAATCTTCGTCGCCTTCGAGCCAGTAGAGAGGTTTGAATTCTTTTTTTTCCCAGTTAGAAATGAGAGAGGCAGCGGTCATGCGTTCAAAGATAAAAATTTCAGATTATATTAGGGAGAAAAGAAATAGCTTTGGCTATCCATCTGAACGTCAATTTCTTTTGGCATGATTTTGGAAAATCAACGTATTATAAATAAAAAAATAAAAACTTACAACATGAGTTACGAAAACTTCCCTGACGCTGAAAATCCCAGGGAACCAGAGGTAGTTAAAAAAGGAAATAGCGGCCGTAATATTTTAACTGCAATCCTGGTAATTGCGCTGCTCGCTACCTGGGGTTATATCATTTTTGATAAAAATAAAACCCGGCAGGAAAAGCAGGACCTTACCACGCAGATTGTGAATAGTGATTCCGCTAAGAATGAGCTGCAGCGCGAGTTGGATGATGCCGCTATGCGTTTGGATGCACTTAAAACAAGTAATGTAAAAGCAGATAGTCTTCTAAAAACCAAAGATAAAGATATCGAGGACTTAAGAAAGAGAGTGCAAAGCATTATCAACGATAAGAATGCATCAAAAGCTCAACTTGCTGAAGCGCAAAGATTGATTGCCCAGTTGAAAGGAAATATTGAAATGTACACCGCTCAAATTGATTCGCTGAAAAATGCAAATGCTCAACTTACAGAAACTAACCGGGTGGTAACTCAGCAAAGAGATATGGTTCAGAAAAGCTATGATTCTGCTAACACCGTTATCCAACATAAGGATACGCTGATTGATATAGGGTCTACTTTAGTGGCTTCCAATTTTTCAATTGAAGGGATCAAAGAAAAAAATAGCGGCAAAGAAAAGGTTACCTCTACAGCAAAGCGTGTTGATAAATTGAGAATTTCATTTTTGCTCAACGCAAACAGGATTACTCCTTCAGGGCCAAAAGATATTTATGTATGTATCACAGCGCCCGATGGCAAACCCGTTCAGGTAGATGCGTTGGGTTCCGGCGAGTTTACTACGCGTGACGGAATTCAAAAGCCATTTACTAAGAAAATCCAGGTAAATTATGTGCAGGGGCAAAAACAACCTGTAAAAGTGGAATGGTCACAAAACAGCCATTTTCAAACCGGTGATTATAAAATCTCGATTTATAATAATGGCTTTGAAATTGGCCAGGGAACAGTTAGCCTGAAAAAAGGCGGCTTGTTTTCATAATTGAACTAAGAGTTATAACTATAACGAGAGGCTTTTCGAATTACCGAAAAGCCTCTTGTATTTATACTAAATAAAAAAATAAATTATTTATTGCTTTGCTTGAAAAAGTTCAAATTTTATAAGATTTTATATTACAAAAGCGACCGGCAGTTTCAATTGCCGGTCGCTTTATTTTTTATAATCCTTTCTATTAATTAGAAGAGCTCTTCACCCTGTTTTGTTCTTCCGAAGCGCCGCCGGTTCTTCTGTGCGGCTGATTTTTTGCGGGCTTGCCAAACCTGTAAGAAAAGGTAAATGAAAAAGTTCTGCTGTCCCAAACATTTTTAATTCGTGCATCTATATCCTGGTAATTGATGTACCCGCGGAAATATTGCGAATTAAAAATATCACGCACACTGAATTTTAACGTGCCTTTTTTCTTAAGAATTAATTTTTGAACGCCCG
The DNA here is from genome assembly GCA_051954975.1 of Ginsengibacter sp. Taxonomy (GTDB): domain Bacteria; phylum Bacteroidota; class Bacteroidia; order Chitinophagales; family Chitinophagaceae; genus Ginsengibacter. Next base: position 201,796 of record JBQCHE010000020.1, read on the forward strand.
CATCAAGCCTCCACATTGGATACATAACGATTTGTCCTTCGATGGCTTTTGACCTGTAAAAGCCACTCAGTTCAGCGCTCCAGTCTTCGCTGATCTTAAACTGGTTATTCATATTTGCCATAAAAGTGGTTGCCTCAATATTCAGGTTGCCACCATCTATCACTCCGCTAAAGGCGTTGTAGTTTACGTTTGAAAATAAATTGGTTGACCAATAAGGCGTAACCGGAAAATTTGCACTCACGGCGATTCCATAATTTGTTTTGGAAGCCAGGTTTTCTTTCGTTTGAAAAGTTTTTCTTTCGCTTGTTATTTGCTTGAGCACATCCGAAAAAGCATTGTGCGTTTTTGTGTAGTTTAAAGTGGTGGTCAAAAAACTTTTGTAAGTATGCGATAATTCAATATTGTCTGAAAACTGCGGTTGCAATAATGTGTTGCCTACCTGGTAAGTATATTCATCCAGAAAATAATAGAAGGGGTTTAAATCTCCATAGTCGGGCCGGTCAATTCTTCTTCCATAGTTGGCAGAAAAGGTATTTTTATCATTTAATTGATAACTCACATACATAGTCGGAAACAGGTTGACATAATTTTTTGTAAAAGCAGAATCGGGATCCGAAGCATTACCCAATTGATGGCCGGATGCGTTTGTATTCTCGGCACGCAAACCCGCCTGTAAGCCCCATTTCTTTATTTGCTTGTTATAATTCACATAAGCCGCATTGATATTTTCTTTATAAATAAAATGGTTGGTCTTTCCTTCGTCTATCACCGTTTCGCCGTGGCTTTCATTGCGATACACTGCATCATTATCGGTGGTTACATAGCTGCTTTTTATCCCGGTTTCAATTTTAGCGTTTTTCTTTAAAGGAAACGTAAAATCAGTCTTAGCAGAATAAATTTTTATTTTGGATGGTAAAGTTCCCAACAAAGATGAAGGTTCTTTTCTTACAGTCATATCAGGATTATAATAGTTATTAGCAAGCAAGGAACTGGATTTCATGTTGTAATCTATATAGTCCAGATCTACTGTAAATTCTTTTCCGGCAGAATCAAATTTGTGGTACAGGTTAAGATTCGTTGAAAAGTTTTTTGAATTTCCATCATTGGTATAATCTGCTATCACAACGGAATCAATTTTATTTTTTCCATCGTTTAAGTTAGTGCGGTTTTTATTAAAGCTTTCAAAGGGATTGATATATCCTGAAAATACCGCGCCAACTGTGGTATTTTTACTGGCATAAAAATCAAGGCCGGCTTTAATATTATGATTTTGCGACCTGTTGCTACGCTCTATCTTTTGGTCAAAAATTGCTTCGGTCATCTTGGTGGTCGTGTCCCTGAATTTTCTGTTAATCGTTTGATTGGTATGCCCGCGCCATAAAGAATAGCTGTAATTTCCAAACAGGTTTATTTTGCCGGTGCGATAGTTGAGATTCAAACTTTGATTGGTTCTTGTATAATAGGATTGAAGAACAGAAGAGGATACACTTCCATTGAATCCTTTCATTTTATTCTTTTTTGTTTTGATATTAATAATCCCTGAATTGCCGGCCGCATCGTATTTGGCGGATGGGTTGGTCATTATTTCAATCTGGTCAAGCGCTGAAGAAGGCATATTTTTCAATAAGTTTGCTAATTGGTCGCCACTTAAGTAAGAAGGTTTTCCATCCAGCATAATGGTAACTCCGGCCTTGCCTTTCAGGCTGATATTTCCATCTTTGTCAACAGATACGCCTGGTGATTTTTCAAGCATTTCCAATGCAGACGTTCCTGCATTCGAAATGGAGGCGTCTACATTTACAATGGTCCGATCTATTTTTCTTTCAATAAATGGCTTTTTGGCCGTAACGGTAATTCCTTTTAATGTTTTGATTTCATTATTTAATTTCAAAACGCCAGCATTGATATTCTTATCTGCCACAGTTATTGTTGAACTATAAGTTGCCAGGTGGCCTATGGAAGTAGCCAATAAATAGTATTTGCCTGGAGAAACCTCCTGAAAATCAAAGTTTCCTTCTTTATCGGTGATATTTATTTTCACTAAAGATGAATCACCCGCTTTATATAATGATACGGTTGCTGCATCAATAATTTTCTGGTCGCCACCATCGGTAATTCTGCCTGTTATAGACCCACTTTGGGTTTGAGCAATTGAAGCGAACGATATCAGAAGAAGAAGATTTAAAAATAAGAATGCTTTTTTCATACAAAATTTATTTCTGGGTGATTACTATTACATTGCAAACCTAAGTAGTATGTGTTGCATAGTACATAGCGATACATGAATGGCAAATATTTCCTTTTAATTGGTAAAGTTTGTGGGTTAGACGGATGATTAAATTGAAATGTTACAGTAAAAGAGTAAAAAGGCCGATTTTTTATTTTGAATTTAAAGAAAACTGGTGCAGATTAGAATTGCAATTCCATTACATAATCGTTCATAAAATAGCCTGATCCGATATCAGTGTCTTCTTCCCGGATGATCTTAAATCCTTGCTTTTCATAAAAATGAAGGGCTTTATTATAACGGTTTACATTGAGCTGCAGAGAAGTAGCTCCTGTTTTTTTAACCTGCGTTACCACATATTTCAATAATTCTTTTCCAAGACTTTTGCCCTGGCAGGAGGGAAGCACATAAATTTTGTTTAAATGATAAACAGAAATGTCCTCATGTGGTGAATAGGACGCAAAGCCTGCAGGTGCACCATTTTTAAATAAAATAATAAAATGATGATGTAAAACCGTTGCCTGCTGCTGAAGAGAGGGAATGGAATAAATTTTATCCAGCATATAATCCAACTGATCCTGCCCCAGAATTTCCAGATAGGCTGATGGCCATATTTCATGCGCCAATTGATGAATGATAACCAGTTCTTCAGCTTTTGCTGGCTTAATTTCAATCATTTATTTTATGGTGATTTTTATTTCGGGGGCGAAGAATTCTCTTCCTTCTTTATCTTTTACAACAATATCAAAAAAATAAAGTTGCTCTTCAGGTTGTAAACGTTGCCTGATATTTTCTACCCACAGTTTTGGCAATGGTGTTTCTTGGAAGCGATCTGCAGAAATAGTGAAAACTTTTTCTTTCTCCCCGGTTTCGTCATTTAAGATATATGATTTTTGCCGGTACAAAAACTGGTATGAAACAACAGGGTACTGGTTGTTCTTTTCATCAGTTATTTTCAGGGGAAGGCCAACCAACTGGGTTCCCTCATCCAAAGTAACCTCCGCTCCGTTTTGATTTACACCTAAATAAGTCTTCACCACCGGCGGTTTAAACTTTGGTTCTTTGGTAATAATTTCTTTATTCTGGGCAAAGAGGTTATAACTGCAGGTGACTAGGCAAAAGCACAAAAAAGATTTTAAATAACAATTCAAATGATGAGGTTTTCAAGGGTTTATAGAAGCAAGCGTTTGTTGTATCACATCTATTTTTGATTCAGTATCTGATTTCTTTTTTCTTTCCAATTCAATCACCTCAGGCCGGGCATTATTTACAAATTTATCATTACTTAGCTTTTTGTCGATTGTAATTAGGAAACCTTTAAGATAATTTAAATCTTTATTTAGCTTTTCTATTTGAACCGATGAATCTATTGCTGCATCGGATTTTATGTAAATCTTTTCGCTGCCGGCCACTGTCATGATTGCGGAGGAGGCAGGCGCTTCATTAAAAATAATTTTGTCGGCATTGGTTTGCTTCGCTAAAATCTCTTTTATAAGGTGATAAGAAGATTCCTCGGTGGTTTCTATAAACAATGAAACCGGTTCTTTTGGCTTCAGGTTATTTTTATTTTTTGCATCCCGTATAGAAGTGATTACATTTTTTAATTTAATGCCTTCCTGTAAAATTTCAGTGTCGAATTTTTCAACAGGTTGAAATTGTTTTACAGCAAGGTCATCGCTCCTTTCTTTTAGTAAATGATAAATTTCTTCGGTAATAAAAGGCATAAACGGATGAAGCAGTTGAAGAAGATCATCAAAAAATGTAATTGATTTTTCATACACATTTTTTGAGATGGACTTTCCATATTCCGGTTTAATCCATTCCAAATACCAACTGCAGAAATCGTCCCATATAAGTGAATAAATAGTTTTTAATGCCTCGCTCAACCGGAATTGCTGCATCAGACTCTCAATTTCAATGCGCGCTTCATTTAACCGGTTTTCAAACCAGGTGATTGCAAATTTTTCGCTGTCTTTCGTCCCCTGCTTTCCGTCCTCTGCATTTTGCCCTTCACCTTCCTCCCACATCTTCAGCAATTTCGTTGCATTCCACAATTTATTATTGAAATGCTTGCCTTGTTCAAGGCTGCTTTCATCAAACAGTAAATCATTGCCGGCAGGGGAGGAAATCATTATCCCAAATCTGACGGCATCTGCGCCATATTCGTGAATCAGCGTTAAAAGGTCAGGACTGTTTCCCAGGCTCTTGCTCATTTTTCTTCCGAGCTTATCGCGCACCATTCCTGTAAAATAGACGTCGCCGAAAGGTTTTTCTTTCATGTATTCCATTCCTGCCATAATCATCCGCGCTACCCAAAAGAAAATAATATCCTGGCCTGTTACCAATACGGAAGTAGGATAGTAATAACTGATATCTTTATTACCCGGCTCCGTAATTCCCTTAAAAACTTCTATAGGCCACAACCACGACGAAAACCAGGTATCAAGCACATCCTCATCTTGTTTTAGTTGAGCGTTGGCTACTGAATATTGATCATTGAATATTTCTTTTGCCTTTTGTTCGGTTTCCGCAACTACAAACCTTCCTTCTTCATCATACCATGCCGGAATTTGCTGGCCCCACCATAGCTGCCTGCTGATGCACCAGTCTTTTACATTTTCAAGCCAATATTTGTAAGTGGCGTTATACTTTTCGGCAGGATGAATTTTTATATCGCCATTGGTAACTGCTTCCAATGCCGGTTGGGCAAGGCCCTTCATCTTTACAAACCATTGTGTAGAGATTTTCGGCTCTGCAACGGCGTTGGTGCGTTGGCTATAGCCTAATCTGGTGGTATATTCTTCCTCTTTAACAAGTAAGCCTTTTTCTCTTATTTCGGCTATTACTTTTTTGCGCGCTTCAAATCGGTCTTCACCAATATAGATTTGCGCAGCTTCACTCAACGTGCCATCTTCATTCAATGTATCAACTACCGGAAGATTGAACTTTAAACCAATATTGAAATCGTTAATGTCGTGAGCAGGCGTTATTTTTAAGATGCCTGTTCCAAAATCTTTATCTACATATTCATCAAAAATTACAGGAACTTCTTTGTTGATTAAGGGAACAATTACTTTTTTCCCATTCAAATATTCATACCGGTCATCGTTGGGATTGGCGCATACCGCTACATCGCCCATAATAGTTTCAGGCCGTTGCGTAGCAATCGTTATGAATTTACGGTCGCCGGTTGTCGGTTGTCCGTTGTCAGCAATTTCATACTTTATATAATACAATTTCCCCGTTACATCCTTATACTCCACTTCTTCATCACTCAAAGCGGTCTTGGCTACCGGGTCCCAATTAATCATCCTCGCGCCACGATAAATCAGTCCTTTATTATACAAATCAACAAAAACTTTGATGACCGCTTTATAATAATGATCGTCCATCGTAAATGAAACCCTGTCCCAATCTACGCTGCAACCCAGCTTTTCAATCTGGCTGTAAATAATATTGCCGTATTTCTCTTTCCATTCAAATGCATATTTCAAAAATTCTTCTCGTGTCAATTGGTTTTTATCGATGCCCTTTTCTCTTTTCAACATTTCTACTACTTTGGCTTCGGTTGCGATAGAAGCATGATCGCTGCCGGGAACCCAACACGCATTAAAGCCGCTCATGCGCGCTTTTCTTACCAAAATGTCCTGCACTGTTTCGTTTAACGTATGGCCCATGTGCAATACGCCTGTCACATTTGGCGGTGGAATTACTACCGTAAATGGGGGTTTGTTTTTATCGGGTATGCTGTGAAAATATTTTTTTATTTTCCAATGAGTATTCCACTTTTCCTCTACAGGTGCCGGTATATAATTTTTGCTTAATTCCATTTTTTTCGTAAAAATTTAAGGCCTGCAAATTTAATACAAACATGGTTTAGTAACTTGCTAAGTACATTAGTAATTTTTTAATGTAATCATCTGTGTTATTCGCAATTGTTGATATTGAAACTACGGGTGGCTATGCTGCCGCCAACGGAATTATTGAAATCGCTGTATTTATCAGTGATGGTAAAAAGATTTTAGATGAATTTCATACTTTGATAAATCCTTATTGCACTATTCCTCGATTTATTGAATCGCTTACTGGTATTACCAATGCGATGGTGGAAAACGAAAAAGATTTTAAATGCATAGCCGCAGAACTATATGATTTACTTTGCGACAAGGTGTTTGTAGCTCATAACGTCAACTTTGATTATTCATTCGTTTATCATCATCTGCTTGCATGTGGATATCAACTTAATTGCAAAAAATTATGCACAATTCGCCTGGGACGAAAAATAATCCCCGGATTAAAAGGGTATGGCCTTGGAAAAATTTGCAGGCATCTCGGTATTGAAATTGAAGAAAGGCACCGGGCAAAGGGTGATGCCAGGGCAACTGTCAACCTATTGCATCATCTTTTACAAATTGATACTAACGGCCACGTACAAACGATGTTACAGGGCGGAAGTAAAGAATATTTTCTTCCGCCAAATTTAGTTGTTTCAGATATTAAGAAGTTGCCTGCCCAACCAGGTGTTTATTATTTCCACGACAAAAAAGGGAAAGTTATTTACGTAGGCAAAGCAAAAAATTTAAGCAAAAGAGTCAACAGTCATTTTTCAAATAACAAACCCAACAGCCAGAAGCAGGAGTTTTTGAAGAAGATTTATCACATTAGCTTCCAGGTTACGGCCACAGAGCTGATGGCGTTTGTTTTGGAAAGTACCGAAATCAAAAAACTATGGCCCGACCAGAACCGCAGCCAGAAAAGATTTGAGCAGGCTTATGGCATGTACTCATATGAGGATTCAAATGGGTATATAAGATTGTTTATAGAAAAAGTTAGAAAAAACCTGAAGCCAATTTGTAAGTTCATTTCCCTTTCAGAAGGATATTCGTCGCTTCGGCGGCTGGTGGCTGAGTACCATCTTTGCCCGAAATTATGTTTTCTGCAATCAGGAAATATTGAATGCCAGGCGCTCGCGTATAATGCCTGCAGGGGCGCATGCGAACAACGGGAAAGCGCTGAAGAATATAATAAAAGAGCATCCGAATGTATCCGTCATCTCGAATCTTCCTTACCCACTTTTGCATTGCTTGATGATGGATTGAAGCAACAGGAAAAAAGTTGCATTTTAGTTGAAAAGGGAAGATTTTTTGGAATGGGTTATTTACCTTTTGACGTCAACGTGCGTTGTGTTGACGATGTAAAAAATTACCTCACTCCGTACGCTGAAAATGAATACATCCGTGGAATGGTTTTTCAATATGCTGAAAAATATCCTTACAAAAAGCTGAGATTTCCTTCAGCAGATTAAACAAATTTAAAATCATAATTATTTGTGCTTTTACTACCTGCCGCAGCTAGAATATGAAAACGAAATCGTGAGCCCTTTTGATGCTTTGCTTTTTAGCGGGGTGGCGATAATCATCACTCCTGAACAAAAGACAGAAACTGAAAAAAGCCTGCGAAGACAAATTATTTCATCAACATAACTTTATGACAAGAATAAGAAGCATTGACTTTGCAAGAGGCATCGTGATGATCATCATGGCATTAGATCATACCCGCGACTTAATGCATATCACTTCACTTACACAGAGTCCCACCGATCTTGCAACAACCACAGCGCCACTTTTTTTTACCCGGTGGATCACTCATTTTTGCGCACCGGTATTCGTATTCTTAGCAGGCACTTCTGCTTTTCTTTCTTTCAAAAATAAAAATGATGTAATCGCAAGCAGGCGATTCCTGTTATCGAGAGGAATATGGTTAGTGGTTCTTGAATTTACTTTAGTCAACTTTGGGATGTTTTTCGATATCCATTTTAGTGTCTTCATTTTTGAAGTCATCGCTGCTATTGGTATGGGGTTTATTGTATTAAGTTTTCTGCTGAAGGCACCGATCAAGTTAATTGCAACTATCGGGATAGGTATTATTTTTTGCCACAATCTTTTTTCTTTTATTCCTTTCGAAAACGACTCTGTTATAAAATCGATTTTATCTCCCTTGCTGATTACAGGTGCATTTCCTATTTCATCCACCACCACATTTGTTATAGCATATCCGCCTTTGCCCTGGCTGGGAATTATGCTGGCAGGCTTTGCTACGGGAAAATTATTTTTGTTGAGCCCCGCAAAACGAAAAAAGATATTTTTTCAGCTTGGATTGATTGGTTTGAGTTCTTTTATAATCATCCGGTTCATAAATATTTATGGAGATCCGGCACCATGGTCTGTGCAAAAAAATGCGCTTTTCACAATTTTATCATTTTTAAATGTTACAAAATATCCACCTTCCCTGCAATTTTGCCTGCTTACGTTAAGCGCAATGTTCGTGGTAATTGCTTTTGCAGAAGGAATGAAAAATAAGTTTAATGACTTTATAATTGTCTATGGTAAAGTTCCCATGTTTTACTTCCTGGTTCATTTTTACCTGATCCATCTTATTATGTTTGCGATGGTTTATCTCCAGGGCTTCCATAGCTCACAGATGGTATTCGGATTTAATTTCGGAAGGCCTAAAGAGGGTAGTGGTGTTAACCTTCCTGCAATCTATCTAATCTGGCTGTGCGTGGTGATAGTGCTATACCCCTTATGTAAATGGTATGGAAACTTTAAGGCTGTACATAAGGAGAAACGATGGCTCAGGTATTTATAAAAAAAATGAAAAAATTTACCTGGGAAAGTGATAGCAATACTGTTTGATTACATCTATTCTTTTCGTCCGGCATGCCCGCAGAGCAAATTGCCTATGCAAACAGTCATTTCTTTTGCCTGAATTCGTCAATCACCTTAAACAACAGTTCAGGTTCATTGGTGGTGATAAAATCAAAATCATTTTGCAAAAGCCAATTCATGGTTTTTTCATCGTTTACTGTCCAGGCATTCAAATCAATGCCATTCTCTTTTGCCGATTGTATCCATTCCGGATGTTTTTGAAAAACCGAGTAATGATAATCCGCGCCTTTTATTCCGTCCTTTTTTAATTGTGCAGGATCCTTGTCGCCATTCAGGTATTGGGTGTTTGCCGAAGCATCCAACTTTAAAACCTGCTTCAGCATGTCATAATCAAAACTGATGTAAACAATCCATGGCTGCACGTTCATTTCCTGAACCAATTCAACCACTTTTTGGACCGTTGCATCTGCCCATTGTCTTCCCTTTACTGAAGGCTTTATTTCCAATATCAGTTTTGTGTGCTGCTGTTGTTTTATAATGGATAAAAAATCTTTCAGCAGCGGCAGCAATTCTCCATTAGAGAGTTTTTTTGCTCTTGCTTCCGCCAATGTACTTTTTTGAATCGTTATACCGCCCCATTCATTATCATGATTAATTACTAAAAAACTGTCAGCAGTCATATGAATATCCGTTTCAGAACCTTCACAACCGAGGCGTATGGCTTCTTTCAATGACGCGATAGAATTCTCAGGAAGATGATTTTGTTTCCATGCGCCTCTGTGTGCAATCACCTTGTTTTTTGAAAATGTCATAGATGACGTTTTAATTTTATGAGTAGAATTGCAAGAGGCCATCAACAGACCTGCCATGATCAAGAATAAAATCTTCATTACCGGATAAATTTTTTCAACATTAATTTAAATTCTGCGCCGGAAACAAACTCGGCGCCCATGCTTTCCAGATGTTTCGTATAAACCTGGCAATCTATTAATTGAACCCTTTGTCTCATCAGTTCCTCAGTCCATTTTATAAGAGCGAATTTACTGGCGTTACTTTTTTCAGCAAACATACTTTCTCCAAAAAAAACTTTTCCCAGCAAAACGCCATATAGCCCTCCAACCAACCGGTTATTTTGCCAGGCTTCGGCGCTGTGCGCCAACCCGCAATTGAACAACCGGATATAGGCATTTTGAATATCGTCGCTAATCCAGGTTCCCTCTTCTGTACCTCTTTTTATCGTCCTGCATTTTTTTATAACTTCTTCAAATGCTTTGTCTGCAGTAAATTGAAATGTGTTTTTATGTAAAACATTTCTCATGCTGTGACTGATTTTGATTTTGTGAGGAAAAAGAACGAAACGCGGATCGGGCGAAAACCAGTAAACAGTTTCATCAATAGTATACCATGGAAAAATCCCTTTGGAATAAGCGTTAAATAAAGTTCCCGGCGAGAGATTTCCTCCCACCGCAACAAGGCCATCTTCATTTCCCTCAGACTGCGGAAAATCATAAATGGTATCTTGATCCAAGCCAGCAAATTTTAAAAAAAGAAAGGGTGATTATTTTTCAGAAAGCTCCTCAACGGTTGCGTTAATGCCGCGTTCTACAATTGTGTCGCGCATTGGTTTAAGCACATTATACGCGCCTTCTTTTACGGCGTATTTGCCTTTTGTATGGATTATCATGGCAGACTGTTCAGCCTGCTCGGGTGTGTGGCCGCAAACTTCTACCAGGGTTTCTATTACCCATTGAAAAGTATTTACCTCATCATTCCAAACCACCAACTGGTAACGGTTTCCATCTGCCACAAGGAGGTCTGCCTCTTCCGATTCTGCTTTGTAAGGTTCTGTCGCGTTCATAGTTAATTCTTCTGCAAATTTACAATTTATGGATTTATTTTTTTAAGCTGACCGATTTTTTTAAGAAACTTAAAGTTATGATATACGGACTTAACAAGAAATTATTGATAACTTTTTTTCACCGTGTATAAAAATTTATGAAAGAAACTTTTTCCTGTTATTGAAAGAATGTAAGATGGTATATCTCTTTATGCAACTAAAACAGGCAAGTATATCGTTTTGGTTGCACAGTGAAAGCACAAATAATCAGATTTTTTCTTTTATATATCTCAATATATTAAGGCAGTAGTGTACATAAAAACCAGAATTATGGGCCAGTAAAGAATCATGACATGACCTAATAGAATAAAATTCTATTTGAGAAAAGTGCGGAAGAGGAGATTCGAACTCCCAAGCCCTTTCGGGCACTACCACCTCAAAGTAGCGCGTCTACCAGTTTCGCCACCTCCGCAATATATTGGCTGCAAATTTAATAAAACAGTGCAATTAAAAAACTTAAGTATTTAAAACAATTCTAAAAGTAGTGCCTTTATTTATCTCAGAAGATTTTATAAAAAGCTGCCCGTTGTGATATTGCTCAATAATTCTTTTTGCAAGTGAAAGGCCAAGCCCCCAACCTCTTTTCTTGGTAGTGAACCCGGGTTTAAATACTTTACTCAGATTTTGTTTGCTGATGCCTCTGCCGGTATCGCTGATATCAACCACCACTTTTGCAGGAAGGTTTTTGATTCTTACTTTTACCGTGCCCTTTCCATTTATCGCATCCAATGCATTTTTTAGCAGATTTTCAATCACCCAATCAAAAAGCGGTTCTGATATTTTTGTAAAAACTTTTTCTTCAGGGCGATCCAAAATAAAATTTACTTTTTCTGTTGATCGTCTTTTGATGTAGGCCATCATTTTTTCAACCTGTTCTGTAATGTCGGATTCTTCCAGACGAGGAGCGCTTCCAATCTTGCTGAACCTGTCGCTTATCAGCTTTAATCGATTTACATCTTTTTCCATTTCTTTGGAAATAATCGATTCAGGTTCCTGCTCTTTCAGCATCTCTATCCATCCTTCCAGCGAAGAAATAGGAGTGCCCAGTTGATGCGCCGTTTCTTTTGCCATGCCCGCCCACACTTGGTTTTGGGTCGATTTATTTCTAACCGACATCGCATAAAAAGTGATAAAAATAAAAAGCGCTACTATTAATAATTGGACTATAGGATAGTATCTTACCTGCTTCAGCAATTTTGAATCTCCATAATAATACCTGTCTGCAACATAAGGTGTTTTACTTAGTTCAAGTACAATCGGTGGATTGGAAGATTTAAATTCTTTCAATTTTTTTTTAAGATAATCAGGATCCGCATGAATTAAAGACGTGTCTATATTTCGAGAATCGATGATGCTATCCTTTTCATTGGTCCAGATAATGGGTATGTCCGTATTTTTTTGTTGTATTTCGCTGGCGAGAGTGAGGTCGATATTCTGCGGAGCATTCGCAATAAATTTATTAGCTTCTACCCACTGATTAATTTTTTCCCTTTCTTCTACCTCAATTTTTTTTGATAAAAAGTTAGAATAAAAAATGGTTCCAATAACGATGGCAACAGCAATAAGCGCAAGCCCTGACCTTAAATTAAAAAGTTGCCTGAACATTTGGCAGTTTATTTTCAAATCTAAAATCTATTTCGCACAATTACCGTTATGAAGATTAAAATCTTTTATGTTTGTGATAATTAAATCAGCAGTTTTTTGCATACATCTCCATCAGTATCAGTTGTAATTCTTAACTGGAATGGAAAAGATTTTTTGGAAAAATTTCTTCCTTCCGTGATGCAATCGGATTATGATAATCTTTCTGTGATAGTGGCTGATAATGCTTCAACTGATGAATCTGTTTCTTTTTTAGAAATTAATTTTCCAACTGTCAAAATCATTAAAAACGCCAAAAATGAAGGCTTTGCAAAAGGGTATAACGAAGCATTGAAGCAGGTATCTTCTGACTATTATATTTTATTAAACAGTGATGTGGAGGTTACAAAAACCTGGATTATTCCCGTCATTTCCGTGATGGAAAGTGATGAAAAAATTGCCGCCTGCCAGCCTAAAATTCTTTCTTATCATGAAAAAAATAAATTTGAATATGCAGGAGCCTGCGGCGGTTGGATAGACAGCTATGGTTATCCGTTCAGCCGTGGCCGCGTATTTGATTTTTGTGAGGCAGATGTGGGACAATATGATACAGTTGAAGAAATTTTTTGGGCTTCGGGTGCTGCATTATTTATCAGGTCTGCGGTTTTCCATCAATTGGGCGGCTTCGATGAATATTTTTTTGCACACCAGGAAGAGATTGATTTGTGTTGGAGAATAAAACGGGCAGGTTATAAAATTTTTGCAGTTCCTTCTTCTGTCGTGTATCACGTAGGTGGAGGCACTTTGCCTGCGGGCAACACGAGGAAAGTATATTTAAATTTCAGGAACAATCTTGCCATGCTCGTAAAAAATTTAGACGTTTTAGAAAAAATTTTCAAAATTCCTGTGCGGCTGCTTCTGGACAACCTGGCAGCAATGCAGGCATTAATAAAAGGAGATGTCAAAACCTTTACATCAATCCAAAAAGCTCACGTTGATTTTATCAAATGGAATTTTGTTTTGAAGAAAAAAAATCATCTGCCAAAAAGAAAACTAACAAAGTTTACCGGAGTGTATGATGGCAGTATTGTGAAAAAGTTTTTTATTGAAAAAAAGAAGACATTTTCTGAAATTGTTGCATTCAAAAAATGATTTTTGAGTTCAATCTGTTATTTTTGCCAAGCAAATTAAAAATTATGGAACACGAAGAAGTTATTGATAACAAGGGTAAAGACGTAGGATATAGTTGGGTTTCTACTTCCCGGTTTTTGTTTTATTGCCAGGTGGCGATATTGGTTGCAATTATAGTTGGCGGCTGTTATACGTTTTATGTCCACCGCTATACAGGTAAGCCACAAGTAGAAGTTCCGGGAAACACAAAATACAATCCACAGTACAAATAAATTTTGGTTCAAAGGTTTCAAACCCTATTTTTGCAATCCATTTTTAGTTCTTATTCACACAACGCGGAAATAGCTCATTTGGTAGAGCGCGACCTTGCCAAGGTCGAGGTGGCCGGTTCGAGCCCGGTTTTCCGCTCATAAATTTTAAAAGTAGGTAGCAAAAGTTATCTGCTTTTTTTTTATCAAAATAGTGTCACCCGGGTGGTGGAACTGGTAGACACGCAGGACTTAAAATCCTGTTCGCAGCAATGCGAGTGTGGGTTCAACTCCCATCCCGGGTACAAAGCCGCTTTAAAAGCGGTTTTTTTATGCCTTACTATAGAAAAAGCATTTTAACCAGTTCATTCCCTATTTGCCAGACACCGGCGAAATAAAAAATTACGTTATATATTGCTTTGCTGGCACCAGAAGATTATATTTCCATCGTTTCGATCTTATTATCCTTTTAAATATCGGTTTAGCTGTTGCAAAGCTTTTTTTAAAAGATTATTTTTGTCCGATATCCGTAAAGCGCCACTCTTAATTAAGAATTGGTGTCTTTTTTGCCATGTTAAATCTTTTCACTTATTAAATTAGTTTGAAAAATAATTGTCTGTCAAATGCGTAAAATTGGTGTAATCTTTTTCTTTCTTTTTTCTTCCGTTGCATCAGTTTGCCAGACTGTTGATTTCACGTACCAGACCAGCGATGGCTTATTCTGTAATCCTGCAATAGTTGAATTTTCGGCCACTGCCTCGCAAACGCCTAAAGCGTTTATCTGGAATTTTGGAAATGGAACCATTACCAATGGACAGAGTGCTGAGGTCGTTTTTAGCAAAGCAGGCACTTATAATGTAAAATTAATTGCCGTATACGCCAACAGCGCGGTAACTACAACCAAACAAATAACCGTTAACCCGGTTGTATCGGTAAATCTTAAGGCGGACAGAAATTTTATCTGCACACCGGGCGCTATTAAATTTTCGGCTCTCGCCACAGGTACTTCAAATACTTATTACTGGGATTTTGGCGATGGCTCCGGACCAATCACTGCATTTTCTGATACTATGTCACATTTTTTTTCTGCTAAACAGGATTATGATGTCAAACTAAAAGTGGTTGATTCTTCCGGTTGTTTTGATACCACAAGCATTCAGGTTTCTTTAAAAGATCCTTTGGTCTCAGGGACGGCCACTCCAAGATCCGGCTGTATGCCCGCGCCGGTAACTTTTACCACTGAGGCAGAGATACCTCCCGGGAGCTCGGTTGCCAACATCGTATGGAATTTTGGCGATGGGGCTTCATTTTCTACCAACGCCACCTCCACTACCACGCACACTTACTCAGACACCAAAAGTCATTCTCCCTCAGTGACTATCACGACCGATGAAGGATGTACCGCCACATTTAATTATCCAACCGTGGCATTTGGCACACCACCCACCAATCCGCAAGCCTATCCTTTTAAAAAAGTGATTTGCGGATCTGAAACGGCTCAATTTGTCTCAAAAGCCACCAAAGCGAATGCCTATATCTGGAATTTTGGAGATGGAACCGGAGCTACCGTTTCAGATACGCTGGCTGAGCATAAATTTAAAACGATTGGAATAAAAAATGTGACCGTAACCCCTGCTTTTAATGGTTGTAGAGGTACTCCGGTTACTTTTCAGATAGAAGTGGTGGGAGTGATTGCTGCTTACAATTATTCAAATATTTGTACCGAAAAAAATACATTTTCTTTTACCAACAAGAGCCAGGGAAATTTATCACACATTACCTGGAATTTTGGGGATGGCTCTCCCGAAGATTCTACCCTGAATGTTACTCATACATTCCCAACATCCGATGTTTCTACTACAACATTAATTGTAAAAGATGATTCCACAGGTTGTAGCGATACAACTGCCCGCGCCATTTATACCGCGGAGCCTGTTCTTACTAACGCTGATTCTTCCCTTTGCAGAAATACGGAAACTTCTTTTACCGTTTTGAATACTTATGACAATCCTTTGGTAACTTATACCTGGCATGTAGTGGGCACCGTTACGGGCGCTCTTAAGGATACGGGATATACGCGACAAGCCGATAAATTGGGCAATTATGACAATTTCGTAGTTATCAATAATGGTTCAGGATATTGCAAAGACACAGTGCGTCTTGATCACAAAATCTTAGTGAGAGGTCCGGACTTGAGTTTTACTTCTTCTCCTGCTATTTGTTTTGATAGTTTATTCAGTGTAAAAAATACGTCAAAGCCATTTATACCCGCGGATTCCATTGTATCGTGGTACTGGAATTTTGGCGCCGGAACCGTCAGCTATGATGTGTACCAACCCGAGCCTTTCTCTTACAATAAATATGGAAAATACAACGTAAAATTAATCGCAACAGATATTAACGGTTGCACAGATAGCCTGACAAAGCCAGTTACGATAAATCCTTTGCCTTTTGTGCAAACCATCCCGGCACTGGATACCTTATGCGCAGGTACTGCAGATACGTTGATTGCATTTCATAATAATAAGCTTACATGGACTTCTGCTTCCGATTTATCCTGTGAAACGTGCGATACCGTGCTTGCAAGCCCATCCGTTAGTACAAAATTTTATGCCATTGCTACCAATACTTACGGATGTACGTACCGCGATAGTGTAATGGTGATGGTGTATAATCCTTTTACAGCAAGGACGCCTGAGCCTAACCCTTACATTTGCCAAACGGACACCGTTGTTCTGAAAGTTGAGCCTCCGATGAAACAAATTGTTTGGTCACCTTCAGAAGGCTTGTCAAATCCTTCGGGATATAATCCTTTTGTTGTGCCTTTAACTAATACAACTTATACGGCAACCTTAACGGATTCTGTTGGTTGTTTCACCGGAAGTGTCAGTATAAATGTGCATGTAAAAAGTTTGCCCACTGTGGAGGCCGGTGCGGATACAAGTTACCCTTACAACGCACCCTTTTCTATTCATCCTGTATATAGCAGCAACATTGTGTCTTATACCTGGACACCATCTTCGTCCTTGTCCTGCACTACGTGCGCCTTCCCTAATGGTGTAGCCACCAAAAGTGAGACTTATCATATTAAAGTGGCTTCAGACAGCAGTTGCACAGCGGAAGACAGTATAACGATTTTCGTTCAGTGTAAAGAATCTTATATTTTGATGCCTACGGCATTTACCCCAAATAATGATGGACTGAATGACTATTATTACCCGATAACAAGAGGTATTAAAACCATCCGGAAATTCATTATTTATAACCGTTTGGGGCAGGTAGTGTTTGAAGCGCGCGATTTTTCACCCAATGAAAAATCTTTTGGCTGGAACGGGCAACTGAAAAGCAAAGATCAAAATTCGTCTGTCTTTGTATATGTCATCGAAGCCTTGTGCGACCAGGGAGAAACAGTGTATAAAAAGGGAAGTTTTGTGTTAATGCGATGACGAACTTCCGGTGTATTGCATTGCACTTTCTGCTATTACAGTAATTCTATGATTCATTTAAAAAGGGATCTGAATGGGGCGGAGATTATATTACATTATGGAAATACGTTCAAGCTGCTGACAAAAAAACGGATGTGGGTTTCATTGAGAAACAAATGTATTGCAAAAAAAAATCAAAATTCCCTAACTTGTATCCTCATCCAAATCGCAACTCCTATTCCAATGAATCGAATAAATTCTACAAAGCCATCCCACCTCATTCTCTTTACGCTCATATCCTTTCTTTCTGTTCAAACCTTTGCCCAGACCGGGAAAACAGAGATTACCAAATGGCAGGATGGTAAAAAAACCGCTGTGTCCATCACTTACGATGATGGCTCGCGAAATCAGTTCAAAGTGGCTTTGCCCATTATGGAACGACTGAACTTGCCAGCAACATTTTTTGTCATTACTGGGCCTATCAAAGGCTCTGTTCATCCGCCAAAATTTGTGGGAAGGCCGGTTGAGAACATCATTGCTGAAACTGCAACGGTTCCTACCAATGCGGACAATTTTTTTGAACGTGCTTCTGCTTGTTTGTACCTCGGCTATGCCGGCACGTTGCCTTATTACAACAGAGCCGATGCTCTTTATGAAAGCGGAAAACCGGAAGAGGCGTGGAAAGTGATAGACACACTTTATACGAGAGCACGAAATAAAGAATTGCCGCGCGGTAAAGATACCAGCATGGAAATGGCGCAGGAAGAAGGTTTGACGTGGACAGACTTAAAAAATTATGCCGCCCGGGGTTATGAACCTGCAAGCCACACCGTGACGCATGCGCATCTTGCCATCTTAGACACCTCGAACATGGGTTATGAACTAAAAAAAAGTAAGGATGATATTTTAAAACATCTTGGCCCGAAATATACTTTCTCTGCCGAAGTGCCTTTTGGCATCGAAGACAAACGTGTGATGAAATTTGGCTTCCCGATTTATGAAGCGCTGCGCAATTCAATGCCCGAGCCATGGATGGAAGAAATCAATCGTGGCTACAAAGAACAGCCTGGAAGTTCAACCAAAGAATATGTTCAGTGGCAAAGGGGACCTTTATCAAAAACACCAATGACATTGATGAAATCGTGGATTGATACTTCATTGGCACATGACAACATCTGGCTGGTATTGGTTTTTCACGGAATAGATGACATAGGCTGGGAGCCAACGCCGCATGAAAAATTGCAGGAATATTTTGAATACATCAAATCAAAAGAGAAGAATACCTGGGTGGCAACTTTTGGAGATGTGGCGCGATATGTAAGAGAAAGGAAAAATGCAGATATAAAAACGAATGCGCAAAAAAATAAGATCACCGTCAATCTTACTCATTCCCTCGATCCAAAAATGTATGATTTGCCCTTGACTTTGAAAACGTATGTTTCTCCGGAATGGAAAGATGTTTTGGTGAAACAAGATGGAAAGGAGCAAAATGTTGTTTCTGCAAAAGATGCCGGTGGAAATTATGTTTTGTACAAGGCGGCTCCTAATGAAGGAAGCATCACTATTTCAAAAAGTTTATAGCACATTTGATCAATCAGAAACCTTGGTAACAATCATCAATCGGCTTATCCAATCTATTAGCTTATCATTCTGGTTGGGAAAATAAAGTAATAAGGTTGTAAAATTAGTTGTTCATTTTTTTACTAAGGTTCAAAGCTCAGCCTCCCATTATTTAAAGAATTCTATTGACTTAACGTTAAATAAAAATTCAATTTATTTATTGCTTTACTGCCCCTCATAATTTTTGTTACAACACAAAAGAATTTTTATTTCTACTTTTATACGAACGATATATTGCCTGGCGATTTGATTCTGAGTAGCGTTCTTTTCTAAAAACCACAATGTTTTTCTCATGCGAAAATGTAGCGGAATCTTATTCTTAATGTCTTTCATGATGATGTCAAATAGTTCTTTTTCTCAAAATAGATGGAGTGTGAAAAACACAGTGCTTGCCGATCATTGGCAAATTCAATCTTCTGATAAAGTGAAAGTGAACGATGAAGAAATTTCTACTTTAAAATTTCATCCGGTAAACTGGTACGCCGCAAAAGTTCCAAACAGCACTTTGGGTTCGCTGGTGGATGCTGGTTTGTTTAAAAATATTTTTTACAACCGCAATCTTGAAAAAATTCCGGATAGTTTATTCGAAGCGCCGTGGTGGTACCGCCGCACTTTTAATATCGAAAAAATAAATCCGGGGCAGGTTTACCGGCTTCGTTTCAATGGGATCAGCTATTACGCTGACATCTGGCTGAATGGAAAAAAAGTCGCTTCCGGTGATACAGTAAAAGGAAGTTTTCGCAGATTTATTTTTGACGTAACGCCATTTATCAAAAAAGGCGAAAACGTGCTGGCAGTAAAGATTACACAAGGTCAGCCAGCTGATTTAAATATAGGTTTTGTGGATTGGAATCCGGAGCCTGCGGACAATCATATGGGCATCTGGCGTGATGTTCATTTCATCGAAAGCGGTCCGGTTGCCATTGAAAATCCTTTTGTGATCACCGATGTGGATACGGCGACACTTGATCATGCAAATGTGACTTTGAAAATTACTTTACAGAATTTTTCGGATAAAAATATAAATGGTCTTTTAAAAACCAACATTGAAAACAACATTCATCTTTTTAAAAATGTTTCTTTAAATCCTCATGAAACAAAGGAAGTAATCCTGACTCCTGAGGAGTTTCATCAGCTTTCAATGGATCATCCCAAATTGTGGTGGACACACGATTTGGGAAAACCAAATTTATATTCTTTACAGATTAGTTTCGACATCAACAATCAGCTTTCTGACAAAAAAAGAATAAAGTTTGGGGTTCGTTCGGTTTCCGGTTATATGACCGACAAAGGTTTTCGTGCCTATCGTTTGAATGGAAAAAAGATTTTAATAAAAGGCGGAGGCTGGACTGATCCGATGTTACTAAATGCAACGCCTGAATATGAACGCGCCGGGATTGATTATGCGGTGCAAATGAACCTGAATGCGATTCGTATGGAAGGCTTCTGGGGCTCAGACGAGCATTTGTATAACCTGTGTGATGAAAAAGGAATTTTGGTAATGGTGGGTTTTAGTTGCCAATGGGAATGGAAAGGAATTTTTGGGGGAAATTATGAAGACAAATATGGCTGCATCGTGACGCCCGATCAGATCGATGTTGCTGCCAAATCATGGAATGACCAGATCGTTTGGTTGAGAAATCATCCAAGTATTTTTCTGTGGCTTTATGGGAGTGATAAATGGCCAAGACCTGAATTGGAAACGAAATATTTAGCCGTTTTAAAAGACCAGGATCCGACACGTCCTTATGCGCAATCTGCAAAAGAATGGACAAGTGAAATTACCGGAAAGACTGGAATGAAAATGCGCGGACCTTATGATTATGTTCCGCCGGGTTACTGGTATATTGATACTTCTTACGGTGGCGCGTTTGGTTTTAATACCGAAACCGGTCCTGGTCCGCAGGTTCCTGTTTTGGAAAGTTTACAAAAAATGATTCCAAAGGATTCTTTGTGGCCGATTGGCAGTTCGTGGTTGTATCACGCGGCAAGAGGAAAATTTCATAATCTTGATGCGTACAATAATGCGATGAATGAAAGGCTCGGCCAGCCAAATGATTTAAAAGATTATTTGCGCAAAGCACAGTACATGAACTATGAAGGAATGCGCGCCATGTTTGAGGCTTTTGAAGCGAATCGTCCGGAAGCTACAGGCATCATTCAATGGATGTACAATGCTTCATGGCCAAAGCTTTGGTGGCAGTTTTATGATTATTACCTGATGCCAACCGGCGCGTTGTATGGAGCCAGAGTCGCGAATGAACCTTTGCATGTTTTTTATAATTATGGTCATGATGCCGTGGAAGTGATGAATAATACTGCAAGGAAATCATCCAATCTTGCAACTGATATTAATGTGCTCGATGCAAATTCCAAATCTGTTCTAAAAAAATCAGTGCCGGTTTCTGATATTGGTTCTCTGGAAACAAAACCTGTTTTTTCTCTTCCGGGTAATTTAAATGTGAGCAAAACCTATTTTTTAGACCTGCGTTTGTTTGATAAAAAACATCAGTTGGTGAGCAATAATTTTTATGTTTTATCCACACAAAAAGACAGCCTGGATGAAAAGAAAAGCACCTGGTATATTACGCCGCAATCCCAATATGCAGACTTGACTTTATTGGAAAATTTGCCAAAAGTGAAATTGCAAAAGAGCGAAACGGTTTCACAGAAAGGAGAGAATACCGCCATAAACGTAAAACTAAAAAATCCTTCACAGCATGTTGCCTTTATGGTTTACATGGATTTGAAGAAAGGGCAATCCAATGAATCGGTAGTTCCTGTTTTCTGGAACGAAAATTATTTCACGCTGTTGCCCGGAGAAGAAAGAACCGTTTCTGTTTGGGTTCATACTGCTGACCTTGGAGGACAAAAGGGAAGAGTGGTTATAGGGGGATGGAATGTGGAGTAGGGGTGAGGAGTTGATATGTTTAGGATAGTTTAGAATGGTTTAGAGAGTTTAGAGAAGTCCAAACTCAAGGTTCGAAGATGGCCTAAATTCGTAATTCGTAATTTTTAATTCTTAATTGACGCAAATGAAAACCTTAAAAATAGCAGTAGCCCAGTTCCAGCCCAAAGACGGTGATAAAGATTACAATCTTTCAGTGATAGATAGACTTACAGCAAAGGCAAAAGAGGGCGGGGCAGAAGTAATAAGTTTTCATGAAATGTCCATTACGGCTTATACATTTTTTAAAGACCTTTCGAGAGACGAAGTGAAAAGCTATGCAGAAAAAGTGTCTGGAAAAAGTACGCAACGATTAATCGAAATCGCTGCAAAGTACGACATGACTGTATTAGCGGGATTGGTTGAAATTGATGATGAAGATAAATTGTATAACACTTACCTCTGCGTTGATAAAAACGGTTTGAAAGCAAAATACAGGAAGATACATCCGTTCATCAGCAAATATTTATCTCCGGGAACCGAATATGTGGTCTTTGATATCAAAGGTTGGAAGTGTAGCATTTTAATTTGTTATGATAATAACGTAGTAGAAAATGTACGCGCCACTTCATTGCTTGGTGCGGAAGTTATTTTTGCGCCGCACGTTACGATGTGTACGCCTTCTTCCATGCCGGGAAGAGGTTTTGTAGATGATGCGCTTTGGCAAAAAAGAGAATTGGACCCTGTTCCTTTGCGCATGGAATTTGACGGGCCAAAAGGAATGCAATGGCTGATGCGCTGGCTTCCGGCGAGGGCGTACGACAACGGCGTTTATTATGTTTTTACCAACCCAATCGGCTATGATGGCGATCAATTGAAGAACGGAAATTCCCTGATCCTTGATCCTTATGGTGATGTGATGGTAGAAATAAAAAGTTTCAATGACGAAATCGCGATGGCAACGATTACTGAAGATAAATTAAAACTTTCCGGTGGTTTCCGTTATAAGAATGCAAGAAAACCGGAATTGTACAGGGACATTTTAAGCGCAGATCATGATTCACAGACAAAGCCGGTTTGGATGGAGAAGGAAGAGGTTGTTTAGTTGAAAGTTCAAAGTTCAGGGTTTAAAGCAAATTGAAAACAAGAAACAATAATATTTGTTTGTTTACTGTAAAAATTTGCAAACAAATAAACGAATTGATTTAGTTTTATAACAGCCAGGCATGTACGTTTTTTGATTTAGAAGTTTTTAGAGAAAATAAAAAATTGAAATATTTGTTTACCTACCGGTAGGCAGATTTATTTACTGTTAATGCTTGATTTCCTGATTCGTCTAATTCGTGTTTTGATAAAAATAAAATTCATTCCTCATCAAAATCCATAATTAAATTTCAATGGCAACTACTACCACTGCAAAGAGAAACTATTACATAGTCTTTCTGATCATGCTCACGTTTTTCGTGATCTCTTTTCTCACCAATATTATCGGTGCTTTGATTCCTGATATCAAGTCCGGTTTTCATCTCAGCCTTACCGAAGTGGCCATTTTACCATTTGCATTTTTTATTGCTTATGGCGTGATGTCAATTCCATCAGGCATCATGAATGAAAAATATAAAGAAAAAAAGATCATGGTAGCAGCGTTTGTTGTTTCGTTTGTAGGGTCGTTGCTGCTGGTTTTATTTCCCAATTATTCCAGTTATATCATCTCATTATTTTTGATCGGATGTGGCATGGCGATGCTGCAGGTGGTGATCAATCCTTTGCTTCGCACTTCCGGTGGTGAAGAAAATTATGCATTTAATTCTGTGCTGGCTCAATTGATTTTTGGAGCCGCTTCCTTCATCAGTCCGCTGGTATATTCGTACCTGGTCACCAATCTTGCAAACAAGGGAGAGATAGATCCGGTGCAACGGATTTTTGCTTCGGTGGTTCCACAAAATCTTCCATGGATATCATTGTATTGGGTATTTGCAGCAGTAAGTTTGATCATGTTTGTGGTTATTTTGATATCCCGTTTTCCAAAAGTAATTCTTAGTAAAGATGAGAAAGCCGGCGCTTTAAAAGTTCATTTGGATCTTTTAAAAAATCCAATCGTTATTTTATTTTTCATTGCCATGTTTTGTTATGTCGGTACGGAACAAGGCACGGCCAACTGGATCTCGCAGTTTTTATATGAATATCATCGCTATGATCCGCAAACAACAGGAGCGAGTGCTGTAGCCTATTTCTGGGGATTAATGACAGCAGGCGGAGTGCTCGGATTGTTTTTGTTGAAAATCATGGACAGCAGCAAAGTGCTGATCTGGTTTACGGTTTTAGCCATCATCACCTTGAGCATCGGCTTATTTACAGGAAGCGATCGTGTGGCATTATATGCATTTCCTATCGTTGGCTTTTTTGCGTCTGTAATGTATCCAATCATTTTTTCTTTAGCATTAAATTCACTGGAAGAACATCACGGAGCTTTCTCAGGAATATTGCTCACCGGCATCATTGGTGGAGCAGTGATTCCATTGATCATCGGTGCTATTGGCGACCATTTTGGATTGCGCACCGGAATGTTCTTTTTGTATATCACACTCGGTTATATTTTAAGCGTTGGTTTCTGGGCTAAACCGATTATTAAAAATAAAACGATTCAGATGAAGAAAGCAGAAGGAGTTTAGAAAGCTTAGTGGGTTTAGAAAGTTTAGTGACGAAAGTGCTAAAGAATCTAAACAATCCAAACAATCCAAACAATCCTAAACTATCTAAACAATTCTAAACGATTAAACCATATCAAAAAATGGATCAAATAAAAATTATCGGTATCGATCTCGGCGGCACTCAGGTTCGTGCAGGCATTGTGTCAGAAGGACGGTTAGAAAATATTGTTTCTGTCCGGATTCCTTCAGATGGTAGTGTAGATGAAGTTTTAAAGGTGATATATGAATTGATTGATCCTTTGGTAGATGAAAATATTAAAGCGATTGGCATTGGTGTACCGAGTGTTGTTGATATTGAAAAAGGAATTGTTTATGATGTACAAAATATTCCTTCGTGGAAAGAAGTTCATTTAAAAAAACTACTCGAAGAGCGTTATCGAATTCCTGTTTTTATAAATAACGATTCAAATTGTTTTGCCCTGGGAGAAAAGTATTTTGGAAAGGGCAAAAATTTTCATTCGATGATAGGACTCACTATTGGTACGGGTTTGGGCGGAGGCATTATTATCAACGATAAATTATACGCCGGCGTGAATTGTGGGGCAGGAGAGTTTGGTTGTGTAGAATACCTCGATCAATACGTTGAATATTACGCCAGCGGCCAGTTTTTTGAAAATTGTTATCAAACGAATGGTGAATTGGTTTATAAAAAAGCGCTTGTAGGAGATCCTCTTTCTATAATGATATTTGAGGAATTTGGAACGCATCTGGGCAATGCGATCAGAATGATATTGTATACGTATTGCCCCGAACTTATTGTGCTCGGCGGTTCTATCAGCAAGGCCTACCCGCTTTTCCAGGAAAATATGTGGAAGCGCATTCATACGTATATTTATTCTAATACGCTCGAGCACTTTCATCTTGAAATTTCAGAACTTAAAAATTCGGGGATTCTTGGCGCGGCATCGCTTTACTATGATTCACAATCTTACATCAAATAATAACGAAAACCACTAAGCCTGATTATGAAAAAACTATTGCTTGTCTTTTCGATTTTTTCATTGCAGTTTTTTGTACATGAAGCCAGGAGTGCTCCGTATCAAAAAATAACTGACATCGGCGACACTTTACCTGTGCGGGGATTTGCTATTGCAGTCCCGCGGCCTTCCGGCGTAGATTCTTTCGTAACTTTTATAAATAAAGAATTGATTCCGCGACATGTAAACACGCTTGTGTTGCGCGTCGATTATGTGTATCAATTTAAAAGCCATCCTGAACTGGTTGACAGTTTCGCGCTTTCTGACAAAGAGGTAAAAAAAATTGTTCGTGCGTGTAAACAAGGAGATATAAAAATCGTTCCGCAAATTAATTTATTGGGGCATCAGTCGTGGGCCAATCGTACAGGAAAATTATTAGCCGTTTATCCGCAATTTGACGAAACGCCCTGGGTAGAGATGCCCGTGAAATATGAATGGCCGAATGCAGATAATTTGTATTGTAAAAGCTACTGCCCCTTGTACCCTGGATTGCATAAAATCCTTTTTGATGTAATTGATGAAATTTGTGATGCCTTTGAAAGCGATGCTTTTCATGCAGGCATGGATGAAGTTTTCTATATTGGGGAAAAAAAATGTCCTAGATGTGGTGGCCACGATCCGGCAGAATTATTTGCAGATGAAGTAAGGAGAATTCATGATCATCTTAAGGAAAATGGAAAGCAGCTATGGATTTGGGGCGACCGGCTTTTGGATGGAAAGACTACCGGACTGGGAGAGTGGGAAGCCAGTATGAACAATACTTACCGCGCTGTTGACATGATTCCAAAAGATGTAATCATCTGCGACTGGCATTATGAAAGAGCCGATCAAACCGCTGTTTATTTTGCGATGAAAGGCTTAAAAGTGATCAGTTGCCCGTTTAGAAATGCACAGGCCGGCACAGAACAGGTAGAGGATATGTATAGGTTTAGGGAGCGGTCTACGCCTGAGATGAAAGAACGTTTTTATGGAGTGATGCAAACGATCTGGACGCGTAATGATCTCTTTCTGAAAGAATACTATGGAGAAGATTCCGGTCGCGCCGGTGATAACAACACCACAACGAATTGTTTCAAGAAAGTTTTTACCGCCATTAACCAATAAACTAACTGTCATGCCTACACGAAGACTTGGCTCCATTGATGTTATCCGCGCTTTGACGATGTACTTAATGATTTTTGTGAATGATTTATGGACAGACAAAAAAATTCCTGAATGGCTTGAACATGCGCCGGCAAAGGCCGACGCGATGGGCTTTGCTGATATTATCTTCCCTGCTTTTTTATTTATTGTGGGTCTATCCATTCCTTTCAGCCAGCAAAGCAGGCTGGATCGCGGAGAATCGCCGGCGCTTATTTTCCGGCATATTGTGATGCGCTCGCTGGCTTTGATCATAATGGGTTTTTTTCAAATGAACATGGAGAATTACAGTGACCAATCTTTATTGCCGCGTTCTATGTGGGTGATTTTGGTGACGGTTTCTTTTTTCCTGATCTGGTTAGATTATCCAAAAACAAAACGAAAATTGATGGGCTGGATGCAGGTTGTGGGGGTTGGTATTTTGATCGTGATGGCCGCCCTTTATAAGGGCACTTCTCCTCACGGAATCATCTGGATGGCGCCGCATTGGTGGGGAATTTTAGGATTGATAGGATGGGCTTATTTTGCATGTGCTACGGTTTCACTATTTGCAAAAGAAAAGCTGTGGCTACTCATCTTATTCTTCATGTTTTTTGTTGCTTTTAATTCTGCAGTAATGCTTAATGCACCTTCGTTTACCGCTCCTTTCAGACATATGATAGATTCCCTGGGTTTGGGAAATGCATCGAACTCTTCCATCACCATGCTCGGCGTGATCAGCGCCGTTTTCTACAGGAAATTTTCGCAAAAGCCGGGCAGGATAGAAATGATCTTGTTCCTTATGGCGATTCTTTTATTTGCTTTTGGTTTTGCAACGAGGCCATTGTGGGGCATTTCAAAAATACGAGCCACGCCTTCCTGGACTACCATTTGCGCGGCTATCAGCGTTCTTGCATTTGCCCTTTTAATATTTTTAGTTGACAGAAAAGGGAAAGAAAATTGGTTTAAGATCATAAAGCCTGCAGGTACGAGTACATTAACCTGTTATCTTCTTCCATACTTTCATTTGGCCATCTTTATTTCATTAATAGGAATTCATTTACCGCTGGTTCTACGAACCGGGGTTGCGGGCATCATCAAATCTCTGCTATTTGCATTGCTTATTGTGTTGGCCACAGGTTGGCTAGAAAAACGAAGGCTTAGGTTAAAAATTTAAAATTAGGTAGTACTTAGTGGCCGTACCAGATGCCCAATTTTCTGAAAGAAACAATTTCATAATAAATAAATATAATACACTATTTTGCATACTCCAGGTAAGTGGTATAACCTTCAATCTTAAATGAAGATACCTGACTTGACATCGTAATACTTTATTCAACTTTAAACGCAAAGCATGATAAAGCATTTAGCCCCAAAAAACGTAGTGCACTCCAACCGTTTGTCATATCGCCGGATATGATACAAATCATTAATTAAATTTCTTTGCTATGATCGCGCTCATAAAATAAAGAATAGCCGGTCTGTAATATTGCAAAGTAAAAATTTAAGCAAAAAGAATTTAATACTTCCATTAACTTCTTCAGGCCGTTGATAACCGATAAATAAAACAATTTCCATTTATTCACTCTTCAAATCAATTTATGAAAAAAAGTCTCTTACCGGTACTTTCCATTTTCACAGCAGCAGTGCTGTTTGGTATAACCGGTTGCAAACCCAAAAACGCGGGCAACGCCGCAGAAGGCGACGCCGCATCTAAAGTTTATGTAGCTCCGGGAAAGTATGATGAGCTTTACAATTTCGTTTCCGGAGGATTTAGCGGACAGGTAAGTGTTTACGGACTACCCTCAGGCCGTTTGCTAAGGGTAATTCCTGTTTTTTCAACAGATCCTGAAACAGGCTATGGCTATAGTGAGAACACGAAGCCAATGCTTAATACTTCTCATGGCATGATTCCATGGGACGACCAGCACCACCTGGATCTTTCACAAACCAATGGCGAAGTAGATGGACGCTGGATTTTTGCAAATGGTAACAATACGCCGCGCATTGCTCGTATCGATTTAAAAACTTTCCGTACTGCTGAAATTCTTGAAATACCTAACAGCGCCGGAAACCACTCTTCACCTTTTATCACCGAAAACACAGAATATGTGGTTGCAGGAACCAGGTTTAGTGTTCCTATGGATAACGAAAACAAGGATGTGCCCATTGATAGTTATAAGAAAAATTTTAAAGGCACAGTAAGCTTTATAAGCGTTGACCCGCAAAGTGGAAATATGAAACTCGCTTTTCAACTTATGCTTCCGGGAATTGATTTTGACCTGAGCCATGCCGGCAAAGGCCCGAGCCACGGATGGTTTTTCTTCAGTTGTTATAACTCAGAGCAGGCGCACACTTTGCTTGAAGTAAATGCTTCACAAAGAGATAAGGATTTTATCATGGCGGTAAACTGGAAGAAGGCCGAGGAATATATCAAACAAGGAAAAGGCAAAAAGCAAACTGTGAAATATGCGCACAATGTCTACAGTGATAGCACACATACTGCCACCTCAACTATCGAAACTGAAACATTGGTGTTGGATGCCAAAGATTTGCCGGGAATTGTGTATATGATTCCATGTCCTAAATCTCCTCACGGTTGCGATGTTGATCCTTCCGGTGAATATATTGTGGGCAGTGGAAAATTGGCCGCCTTGATTCCCGTATTTTCTTTTCAAAAAATACAAAAGGCCATTGCAGATAAAAACTTTGATGGTGATTACGAAGGCCTTCCTGTAATCAAATACGAAGCTGCCTTGCACGGAGAAGTAAAGAAACCCGGCTTAGGCCCGTTACATACTGAGTTTGATGGTAAAGGCAATGGATACACCACCATGTTTATTTCTTCAGAAGTGGTAAAATGGAGCCTTAAAGATTTAAAAGTACTTGACAGGCACGCCACTTACTACTCTCCGGGCCACCTGATGATTCCTGGCGGCGATTCTAAAAAGCCGTACGGTAAATACCTGGTGGCTTATAACAAAATTACCAAAGACCGGTATTTGCCAACAGGGCCCGAGTTAGCACAAAGCGCTCAGTTGTTTGACATCAGCGGCGACAAGATGAAGTTGCTTTCTGATTATCCAAGCATTGGCGAACCCCACTATGCGCAGGCTATACCCGCAAGCATTGTTTCTAAAAATTCCGTGAAAATTTTCGACATCGCTAAAAATGCAAACCCTTTCGCAGCGCTTGGTGAAAAGAATTCAAAAGTAGTTCGGAACGGCAACCGTGTGGATGTATATATGACGATGATCCGGTCGCATTTATCACCGGATAACATTGAGGGTGTGAAAGTAGGCGACGAAGTATATTTCCACCTTACTAACCTCGAACAGGATTGGGATGTGCCACACGGCTTCGCCATTAAAGGAGCGAACAATGCTGAATTGCTGGTAATGCCGGGTGAAACACAGACATTGAAATGGCTGCCCACAGAAGTGAATGTGTATCCTTTTTATTGTACTGACTTCTGTAGTGCTTTACACCAGGAAATGCAGGGTTATATCCGTATCTCCGCCAAAGGCTCCAATGTTCCAATCTCATTTAGTCTCGGCAAAAATTCTGATGCTCCGGCAAATCCGGATTCGGCCCAATCAAAATAATTAAACGAACATCAACAGGGCGGCCAGGCCTGTTGATGTTTAAGTTTATAGAAATCAAGTACTTTAGAATTAGAATATTTAGCTTAACTCAGTCCTCTTTTCAAATCACATAAATGAACAATGACAATCTATCAGCGCTTTCAAAAATCTTAATCTTTATAAGCGGCATTCTATTGATTCTGGTTTTATTTGTGCCTTTGTGGCAAATAGAACTCGAAGCGCCACAATATCCTGAAGGGCTTGTTTTAAAAATGTATCCTCATAAAATTGGTGGCAATGTTGACATCATCAACGGTTTAAATCACTACATCGGCATGAGAACCTTGCATACAAAGGATTTTATTGAATTTACTGTGCTTCCCTATATCGTTGGATTTTTTGCTCTACTGTGTTTCATCGTTGTCGCATTAAAAAAACAAAAAGGGCTTACCGCTCTTTTTACCCTGTTCGTGGCTTTTGGTATCGTTGCCATGATAGATTTCTGGAGATGGGAATATGCTTATGGCCATGAGCTTAATCCTGACGCACCCATACAGGTTCCCGGAATGGCTTACCAGCCGCCGCTTATAGGATATAAACAACTATTAAATTTTGGAGCCTTCTCAATTCCCGATATTGGTGGTTTTCTCTTTATTTTAGTTGGGCTGTTATTATTAATTGCATTATTATTACCCTGGTACAAGAAAAGGAAAGCTAAAATCGCTTGAAAATAATAAGCTATGAAAATGAAAAATTTTAAAATGCCCTTATTTGTTGCTTTACTGTTTGTAATGAGTTCATGCGCTTCAGGGCCACAGCCTATTAAGCCCGGAGTGGAAGCGTGTGATTATTGTAAAATGACCATTTCGCAGTTAAATTTTGGCGGTGAAATCATTACGCAAAAAGGCAAAATATATAAGTTTGATGATCTCCATTGCCTTGCTGCTTTCAGAAAAGAAAGCATTGATAGCAATAGTATAAAATCAATTTATTTTTTGAATTTTGATGAGCCCCATAACCTGATAGATGCCGACCATGCTTTTCTGTTAAGAAGTGATGACCTTCATTCGCCGATGGGAGGCAATACTGCTGCTTTTGAGAGTAAAGAAAAATTAAATTTGATACAACAAAAGGTGAATGGTGAAGAAATAACCATTCAGCAGTTATTCAATAGCAATAAATAATGAAATTACTTTTCAAATGGCTTTTATTATCATTGCTTGCCTTTGTATCCACGACTGTTTCAGCAAAAACAATCTATGTTGGCAAAGGTAAAAGCTTTGCTACTGTGCAATCAGGAATTGATGCTGCAGAAAATGGCGATACAGTTATTGTAGCGCCGGGCTTATATAAAGAACATGATATTAAGGTGAATAAAAGGCTTTATGTCAAAGGCGATCAATATCCGGTAATTGATGGCGAACAGAAAAGCGGCATCTTCATTATACAAGCCAATGGAGCAGTTTTGGATGGCTTTAAAATAATTAATGGCGGCAGAGCCGAAACCGAGGACCTGGCAGGTGTTCTGATTGAAAATTGCTATAAAGTAATGGTAATTAATAATAAATTGGACAATACCAACTTTGGAATTTACAGCCAGTATAGCAAAAGTTGTACAATCAAAAACAATGAAATCAAAGCGTATGGCAACAATGAAGTAACGAGCGGAAATGGCATTCATTGCTGGCGTTCAGACAGTTTACTTATAATTGGCAATAAGATAGCAGGCCATAGGGATGGCTTATATTTTGAATTTGTGACCAATTCTCTTATTTGGCGAAACCAAAGCCGTAATAATATCAGGTATGGCATTCATTTTATGTTTTCTCATCACGATACTTACATCAGCAATATCTTTGAAGGCAATGCTTCAGGCGTGGCAGTGATGTTTACGCACCACATCCAGATGTACAACAATTTTTTCCTGGACAACTGGGGCGGCGCCGCGTATGGCATTCTTCTGAAAGAAATTACAGATGGCATCATTTCAGGGAATTATTTTTCGCACAATACCATTGCTATCCAAATGGAAGGATGCAACCGTAATCACATTTTCAAAAATTCTTTTACAGACAACGGATGGGCCATCAAAGTTTCTGCGAGCAGTATTAATAATACTATTTCGCAAAATAATTTTACGGGTAATACTTTTGATATTGGCACCAACGGTACACTGGTAGTCAATGATTTTAATGGAAATTATTGGGACAAATATGAAGGCTATGATTTGAACCGCGATAATATTGGCGATGTGCCTTACCATCCTGTCAGTATGTATTCGATGATTATCGACAGCAATCCCGCTTCACTCATGCTTTTCAGAAGTCTGATTGTATCTTTATTAGATAAAAGTGAAAAATTATTACCCGGCATCACCCCGGAAAATCTAGAAGACAAAACCCCCTTAATGCGGCCCTTACAATTATGATCAGCATAAAAAATATCACAAAGACCTTCGGAAAATTAAAAGCCCTCGACAATGTATCGGTTACATTTGAAAAAGGCCAGTGCATCGCTTTGCTGGGTCCTAACGGGTGCGGAAAAACTACCTTGATTAAATCAATATTAGGAATGGTAGTGCCCGACAGCGGATCTATTCTTTTTAATAATGAACCGATTCGTAACAATTGGTTATACAGAAGCCAGGTGGGCTATATGCCGCAAATAGGCCGCTATCCCGAAAACATGAGTATTGCACAAGTAATTGAAATGATGAAAGACATCCGCAAGGGAATTGACCGCCATCCCGATGAGGAACTGGTAAGAAATTTCGGGCTGAACTTGATGATGAAAAAGAAAATGCGGACACTTAGCGGCGGCACTACTCAAAAGGTAAGCGCTGCGCTGGCATTTATGTTTCATGCGGATGTATTAATACTGGATGAGCCAACAGCAGGCCTTGACCCGCTTTCATCAGAAAAGCTGAAACAAAAAATAATTAAGGAAAAGGAAAAAGGGAAGCTTGTGCTTATCACTTCCCACATTCTCAGCGAGCTGGACGACCTGATCACAGAAGTTTTTTATATGCAGGAAGGAAAATTATTGTTTCATAAAAAATTAGCTGCACTTAAAGAAGAAACCGGTGAAATTAAATTGTCACGAGCCATCGCAAAAATAATGACCACACAAGAAGTAGTTGTATGAAAAAGTTATTAAAATATGTAGTAGTAGATATTATTCAGAATAAAATTGTAATTATCTACACAATCCTTTTATTGGCTATATCCCTGAGCGTATTTAACCTGGAAGACAATACAGCAAAGGGCTTGCTCAGCTTGCTAAATGTTATTTTGATAATAGTGCCTTTAATTTGCATCATTTTTTCAACTATATACATTTACAATAGCTCAGAATTTATTGAATTGCTGGTGAGCCAGCCATTGAAGAGAAGAACCATCTGGCTCAGCATTTTTTCCGGTTTGGCTTCGTCATTATCTCTTGCTTTTTTGATTGGCGCCGGCATTCCGATTCTTTTATATCATGCAGATGCTACGGGTTTCATGATGATTGCAATGGGCCTTTTCCTTACGATAGTTTTCGTAAGTATTGCTATGCTGGCGGCAGGCGTCACACGCGATAAAGCAAAAGGGATTGGGTTTTCAATAATGCTGTGGCTGTTTTTTTCTTTGCTTTTTGATGCATTGGTTTTGTTCCTTTTATTTCAATTCCAGGATTATCCTTTGGAAAAAATAATGATAATTTTTAGCTTTTTAAATCCAATTGATTTAGGAAGGATACAAATACTTTTGCAACTGGACATATCCGCACTAATGGGCTACACAGGCGCTATATTCCGTGAATTCTTTGGCAACACCACCGGTATCGTTCTTTCCTTTTCCGGGTTACTTCTTTGGATTATTTTTCCAATTTCAATTTCGATCAAGAAATTCAAACGAAAAGATTTATAAAAAAAATTCGTTAAAGCGGCTCAAAAAAAATCTTACTAATTTGTACGTTTACTGGTGCACCGTTATATTCTCATCTTATTTCGGCTTGCCTTTCTTCTTTGTTTATTTACTGATAAACTCATTAAATATATCATCCGGATAGTTGCCTGTTTTCAAAAATTTGCCACTAAAAAATAATCTTTAGATTTGCCGCTGTCAATCTTTTTATAATATTGAAAAGATAAATGAACAACGTAATTGTATTTAAATTTTTTCCAAAAACAAAGCAAATATGAAATTAGCAATTTTAGGCTCCGGATTTATTGCCAGGTTCTACGCCGATGCATTAGTGGGCCATCGTAGAAAAGACGAAATCGTTACCGTATATAGCCGCACTTTAGAAAATGCAAAAAAATTTGCGGACGATTATAACGTTCCAAATTATACAGACAGTATTGAAGAATGTGTTTCACACAAGGATGTGGACGCTGTCATCATTGCTTTGTCGAATGACATGCATCTGGTTTCGGCCGTTGCTTCTGCAAACGCCGGCAAGCACGTGCTGTGCACCAAACCGCTGGGCCGGAATGCGCAGGAAGCTTATGAAATGCTGAAGGCTGTGGAAAGGGCGAATGTTACCGGAGGATACCTTGAAGACCTGGTGTATTCACCTAAAGCGCTAAAATCGCTGAAGATGATACAGGAAGGCGCCGTGGGAGAAATTGTTTGGGCCAAAAGCAGGGAAACTCATCCGGGCCCGCACAGCGATTGGTTTTGGGACAAAGAAAAATCCGGCGGCGGTGCGATAATTGACCTCGGCTGCCACTGTGTTGAGATTTGCAGAAATTATATTGGTAAAAATATTAAACCTGTTGAGGTGATGTGTTGGGCAGACACCCGTGTGCATCCCATAGATGCTGAAGACAATGCTGTAGGTTGGGTAAAATATGAAAATGGTGCTATTGGCCAGTTTGAAGTTAGCTGGTCATTTCGCGGAGGCATGGATTTAAGAGAAGAAGTGATGGGCACAGAAGGCACTATCTGGACCAATAACTTTTTGCGTACGGGATTTGAAATGTTTACTTCCGGAAAAGGCGGAGACTATATCGCTGAAAAGGCTGAGAGCAATTCAGGATGGCTTTTTCCTGTTGGCGATGAAGTAAACGACCTTGGCTATAATCACATGTTTACTGATATGTTTGATGCCATTGATAACAATAAACAGCCAATGGAAAATTTTTATGACGGTTATGTAGTGAACGCAATTTTAGATGCAGCGTTTGCTTCAGCAAAAAGTAAAAAATGGGAACCTGTTCAAATTGACGATTGGCGCGGTGTTGCCCAGGTAAAAAAGGAAAAACAAATGACAAGCTATGATGATGATTATTATCTTATCAAAGAAGAAGTACTTCCCAATGGCGAAAAAAAGTTCATTATAAAAAATAAAAAAACCGGTTCTATTGAAAAGCGATAGAAATCATTCCGTCCTTTTTGATTTTCAAAAAAACAACTAATAATACAGTAGTAAAATACCAACTTATTTAATTGAAATCCCTCATTCTGAAGCACTTTTGAATGCAGGCAGGTGATTAAATTGTTTGTTGAATCAGGTTCTCACCTACTTGCAAATGCGCAGTGGGGCTGCAAATCAGGCGTTCACAAATGCTGGTTTATCAGCGAATTTGACAACAAAGAACAGGCGATGCAAATAATACCTCCTTTTCTACGACATGAGGCTACTATCATTGAGCTTGTAAAATTTACCAAAGATGATATTGTAGCTTTTGCAAATAATGGTGGAGAATCTCTCAATAAGTAATGTGATCTTCACCCCTTAAATCTGTTGTTTAAAACGGAATAAAAATCCTGGTTATTTCTTCGTTTACTGCGGAAGGTTGTTTTCGGCTTTATATTTCGCTACCACTTCATCCAGCATGTTTTTAAATTTGTCTACGTTGGAATCATAACCGTATCCTTCGGGCCTGAGGCGGTTTTCCTGGGCATCGAGAAAGAAATAATAGGGCTGCGTATTTGCGTTGTATTGTGTAATCTGAAGGTCCGCATTTTTATTACCGAGAGTAGTAATCTCCTTTTTCAAAGTTTGGGAATAATATTGATCGCCCGGTTGCAAGTCAAGTGAAACATCGACATATAAAGAAGCAATAACAAAATTTTCTTTCAACCTCTTCATCACCTCCGGATCGCTCCAGACAGAGCCTTCCATCCTTCGGCAGTTTACACAATTAATTCCTGTAAAATCAAGCATCAGCGGCCTGTGCACCCTCCTTGCAACGGCCAATGCTTCATCATAATCAAAGTAAACGATCATTCCATATTTGGTAACCACTTCCGGCTCATACAATCTCATGCGATCATAGTATTTAACCGGTTGAGGAAGCGCGTTTTTGGAAGAGTCTGACGCAGCAGAAGAATACGAAACCGTATTGTGCGATGCAGCGGCAGAGGCATTAAAATCCTGCGTTCCCATCGGAGGCAAAAATGCGCTGATGGCTCTGAGTGGTGCGCCCCACATTCCGGGAATCATATACACTGCAAAGGAAAAAGAGGCAATAGCAAAAAATAATCTTGTTACACTTAAATAAGGAATATCAAAATCATTTTTTGGCAACTCATCATCGTGATGAAACTTTATCTTTCCTAAAAGATAAATTCCTAAAAGTATAAAAATTACAATCCATAAGCTGAGGAAAACCTCGCGATCAAGGATGCGCCAGTTTCTTGAAAGGTCTGCGTTCGACAAAAATTTGAGCGCCAAAGCAAGTTCCAAAAATCCAAGGGTAACTTTTACGGCATTTAACCAGCCACCTGATTTCCCTATCATATTCAGTTTCCCCGGGAAAAAAGCAAAAAAGGCAAAAGGCAGCGCCAGAGCAAGAGAAAAAGCAAACATTCCAATCAATGGCCCCCAGTAGCTTCCGCGTGCCGCTATCACTAATAAATTTCCGATGATGGGACCCGTACACGAAAATGAAACGACCACAAGAGTGAGCGCCATAAAAAATATGCCGATAAAACTTCCGGTGCCCGCTTTACTGTCGGCTTTGTTGCTCCAGGAACTCGGCAATTCTATATTAAAAGCGCCTAAAAAGGAAATTCCAAAAATTAGAAACACGAGAAAAAACACCAGGTTGGCAATCCAGTTTGTAGCAAGATTATTCAGCGCTGTCGGCCCAAAAATTACCGTTATCAAAAAGCCGAGTAAAGTAAAAATCACCATGATGGACACGGAATATGAAATTGCATTTTTTATTCCTTCAGCCCTGGTTTGACTGCGTTTTATAAAGAAACTGACCGTTACGGGAATCATTGAAAAAACACACGGTGTGATTAGGGCAATAAGGCCACCCACAAATCCGGCGGCAAATATCCACCACAATGATTTTTTAGCAACACTTCCTCCATCGTTAGCCTGTTTTATCTCACTTGCCGGTTTTTTGTTTTCCGGAAGAACAAATATTTTGAATTCCTTCTCAAAAGGTAAATATTGCTCACCTTTCTGAGTCATATAGCTCACTTTTCCTTTTACCAGGAAGCTATCTGATGGTGACGCAGCGATTTTTTGTTGCCAGTTCACTGAATCTTTGAAAAAATGAACTTCACTTTGCAGCGCAGTATCCATCATGCTTTGTTCATTTCCTTTTTGGGTTACGGCGCTTCGCAACAGGTTTTGAACTGATGAATCAAACTGGATAGAAGAATATAAAGCGTCATCAGGCGATTGCTGCAAAGCATACACCTTAATACCTGGATTTATTTTTCCGTTAATTGAAATTACGGCCACACTATCGTTAATACGATGCGTAGTAAAGGAAAAATTGACGCCTGTTGTATCCTGTGAAAAAACATCTGAAGAAATAAATAGCAGACCCACTAAAGCACAAAGCCAGGTAAACTTCTTCATTAAATGAAATTATTAATGCATTAAATTAATTAAGCGCTACAGAAAGCTTTTCGGTTTTGGGTGGAAGACACTGCTTGTCATTACAAACCATAAATTCGACCGCCACATTTACTGAAGTTTTAACAGGCGCTTTCAATTTGACCAATTGAACAAAATCAACCTTGTTCGAAAATTGTTTTACGTCGATATTTCCAAACAAAGGTTCAACGTGCTGCTCTAATTTACCAACTTCTTTTGCCTTTCCTTCTATTATTACGAGCGGATTTTTAGTGAAAGTGAGACTCGTTGGGACCGGCCCGCCCTCTGGTGTGTGTTGCGAATAAATATGCCAGCCATTATTAAGATTAGCGGTCAGATGCACTTCGTAGGTCTTATCATTTATCTTCTTTGAAGAGGTAGTCCATGAAACGGGATTTTGAACCTGTGCAAAAAGAAAGTTCGCTGCCAAAAGAAAAATTCCGCTTATAATATATTTTTTCATAGTGTTTCTTTAATGAAATTATAATCCTTTATTATTTGCAAAATTAATCAAAAGCGGACAGGATTAAAAACACGCGATGCGGTAACTTAATAAAGTATCACGCAATTGAAGATGTTTAACTTTTGGTTATCACTTATTATTCGATCACCGGATTTTCAATATTTTCTTTTTGGAAGCAAAGCGCAGGCTCGTTTTGATAGCAGTAAACTTCTCCTTCTTTAACCTTATTTTTGCCAAAAAAAAATTATGCAAATCCTGCTCGTTTTACACAATGTATTCCGTTGGCTTATTTTAATCTTTGCTTTCTGGACAATCATCAGTGCCATCAGTGGCTTATCTACCCGCAGAATTTATTCGCCGGCTGATAATAAAGCGAATTTGTTTTTTATGATTTGTATGGATATACAATTACTATTAGGGCTGGCTCTTTATTTTATGGGTGATTGGTATGCTGCTTTCAGTAATATGGGCGAAGCAATGAAAGATACACGGGTTCGCTTTTTTTCTATCGAACATTCGTTAATGATGATCATTGCGTGGATATTAGTGCATGCGGGAAGGGTTGCGGTGAAAAAAAGTTTTAACTCAAGCGGCAAGTTTAAAAAAACATTAATATTTTTTGGAATCGCTTTGTTATTGATACTAATTGCTATCCCGTGGCCGTTTAGAGAAATAATCAGCAGACCCTGGTTCAGAGGATTTTAATAATTACTTTGGAAAGCATGTTAATAGTTTGAATTGAACCAATAGAATTTTTTAGAAAGAAATGGAAAGTAAAAAAGAAGTTGAAAGACCAATAATTTTGGTAACGAATGATGATGGAATAACTGCACCGGGTATTAAAAGTTTAGTAAATGCTGTGAAAGATCTTGGCGATGTAGTGGTAGTAGCGCCCGATAAACCACAAAGCGGAATGGGCCATGCTATTACTATTGGTGTTCCTTTGCGATTGAATAAGGTAAGTGGTTTCTTTGATGGTGTTCAAGCCTGGCAAACCAACGGCACTCCGGTGGATTGTGTGAAGCTTGCAGTTGATAAAATTTTGCATCGCAAGCCTGATTTTTGTTTAAGCGGTATTAACCATGGCGCCAATCACTCTATCAATGTAATTTATTCAGGGACGATGAGTGCGGCCATGGAGGCCTCAATTGAAAGCATTCCTTCTATCGGGTTTTCACTGTTGGACTATAGTATTGATGCAGATTTTTCGGCATCCGAATTTTACGTTCATAAAATTGTTGAGAGTGTAATGAAGAAAAAACTTACACGTCATTTTCTTTTGAATGTAAATATACCCCAGGGGCCGCTGGAGGTTTTAAAAGGCATAAAAGTTTGCAGGCAGGCTTATGCAAAATATGATGAGGATTTTGACGAAAGAATGGATCCGAATGGCAGAAAATATTTCTGGCTTACGGGTGAATTTAAAAATTTTGATGAAGGAGAAGATACAGACGTATGGGCGTTGGAGCATAACTATGTAAGCGTAGTTCCCGTGCACTTCGATTTAACGAATTATAAGCTTAAAGAACAACTTGAGAATAACTGGGAAATTTTATGATTTTCAAAAAAGACAATTTTGTTTTTGGTATAGCCCTTGGAATTGTAGC
Source organism: Ginsengibacter sp. (assembly GCA_051954975.1). Classification (GTDB taxonomy): domain Bacteria; phylum Bacteroidota; class Bacteroidia; order Chitinophagales; family Chitinophagaceae; genus Ginsengibacter. The sequence continues at coordinate 241,768 of JBQCHE010000020.1, forward strand.
ACCATTGATTGGATTCCTGATTTATAAGTTGGTAAAGTTTAAAGCGCTTTCATTGCAGGAAATGTTTCAATGGATGAAACTGAATCCGAACCTCATTACGGTGGCCATCAGCGTTTCGTTAATGGCAAATGCAATAATTTTTACCATTTATATTAACGGATACCGCGATAAGACCGCAAAAGGTATCTTTATCGTGACCATGGTGTATGCTGCGCTCGCCTTAGCTTTCAAATATTGGTAATACCATCTTGAGAAGTCCTCACTTTTACAAGAATTTCCGTTACAAGTAATTCATCTATAAAATTATCCCACAGTAAAACCTTTAATTTTCCAACAAAAAAACAATTCGGTTTCTTTAATAAGTGAAAAATATTTTCACTTATATTTATATTGATATATATATTTTATCTTCTATATTTGCCTTACATTTCTTTATTTCATTTCCTGCCCCTTCAACGTTTAATAAAGAAATGAGTATTGCCTTCTGAAATGGTGTGATTTAGCTGTCGAAATTTTTCTTCTCACATTCTTATTTTATCATTTAAAACTATAACCGTTATGAGCAAAGTAAAATTTACCGGTGTCAACATTTCAGCAGCTATTTTAGTGCTGTTATTTTTTGCCATGGATAAGCCTCACGGCCATATCAATGTCGGGCGCGTCGATTACTTCCAATGGAATTTCTCCCGGTTTGTTCGCCTATTTTATTCACGGGTTTTCGCGGCTGTTTATGGTATTAGCCATCATCGTGCCTTTGAGCGGCGCTTTAATTTTGTATCAAAACGTTTCAGGTGATATGAAATTTGCAAAATATTTCAAATTAGCGCATATTCTTCCTGCCGCTTATTTGGTAATTGGCATAGTAGGGCTTTATTTTAAAATGAAACCTGACATACCTGAAGGGATGGAAGGAATGTATGGTGGCGTGAGTGATATGGCGCCCGGCGTTACAGATGTGTTGACCTTTGGAATTTATCTTAGCCTTATCGCAGCCATCTATTTAGCACTCGTTAGTTTGGGTAAAATAAAAGATAAAGAGTATTACAAATATGCACCGACAGTAACCAAACCTGAAGGCCCGATGGCAGAAAATCCTGTGATAAAAGAAAATCTTCCGCCAAAAGAGGAAAGCCCTTTGCCATGACTTTTTCACCACGAATATTTTACAGTAAAATAATAAATATTCGCAGTTTTTATTTTGCCTCACAAACAATACCGACCCGGTTGTTTAAAATTGAAAAGCCCCTGCGACTATAACAATCGTAGGGACTTTTTTTTGTGCCCGGGACTGGATTCGAACCAGCACATCCTTGCGAACGCTGCCACCTGAAGACAGTGCGTCTACCAATTTCGCCACCCGGGCAATCGATGTTTCCGCGATAGTAAAAATGGATGGCAAAAGTAAATCAAAAAAGAAATCATTGCTTTTTTTAGAGGACTTTTGTTCAGTTAATTTCTGCCTCTTTCTTAAAAATTATTTTTATTTTTAATTCTCTATCCAAAAAACTACTGCTATGCGTGAGGAAATGCTTCATTACATCTGGAAATTTCAAAACTACAACCACAGCCAACTAGAGTGTACCAAAGGCGATCGGCTGGCCATTATTCATCCCGGCATTCACAACCGGAACCAAGGGCCGGATTTTTCTGATGCGAAAATTAAAATCAATGATACTTTATGGGCTGGAAATATAGAAATACATATTCATTCCTCTGACTGGAAAAAACATCAGCACTCACAAGACAGTAACTACAATAATATTGTACTGCATGTTGTATGGAATCATGATGAAGAAATCATAGACAATCATGGCAATCATTTACCCACGCTTGAGTTACAAAATCGCGTATCGAAGTTGTTGCTGGCAAAGTATCTCCAGTTGATGGAACTTCCCTCTTTTATTGCATGCGAAAAATCGGAAACCAATCTGAGCGATATCGGCATGACATCATGGAAACACCGTCTTGTGGCTGAAAGATTATTGCTGAAATCAGAAAGTATTTTTAAAATTCTTGAAGAGACTAAATACCATTGGGAAGAGACATTCTGGTGGTTAATAGCTGCCAATTTTGGTTTAAAAATAAACAGCGACAGTTTTAGAAAAATCGCACAATCAATACCGTTATCGCTTCTTGCCCGGCACAAAAATAGCACCATCCAGCTTGAGGCTTTTCTTTTTGGCCAGGCCGGTTTGCTTCAAAAAGAATTTGACGAAGACTATCCATGCCTGTTGAAAAAAGAATATGAATTTTTAAGAAAAAAATATGGCCTGGAACACGTACAGGAAAGTTTACATTTTTTAAGAATGAGGCCAGCTAATTTTCCTACTATCCGGCTTGCACAGCTCGCTATGCTACTTCACAACAGCGAACATTTGTTTTCAAAAATAAAAGAAACGACATCGGCCAATGAATTGAAAAAAATGTTTGAAATACTGGCGAATGATTATTGGAATTATCATTACATTTTTGATGAGAAAAGCGACTTTAAAATTAAGCGGCTCGGCGCTCAAATGATAAACAATATTCTCATTAATACCGTGGTGCCCATTGTTTTTAGCTATGGCCTTCATCATGATGATGAACGATATAAAGAAAAAGCGATTCAATGGCTGGCGGAAATTCCATCCGAACAAAACCATATTACAAAAGGCTTTGAAAAGCTTGGCTATTCCAATAAGAACGCCTTCGATTCACAGGCATTTATTCAACTGAAAAATAATTATTGTGAAAAAAAACAATGCCTTGAATGCGCAATTGGAATTTCAATATTGAAGAAGTCGTAATTCGCTGATTAGCCAATTCGCTAATTTGCTAATTAGGAGGTCGCAAGTGGCACATTAGCTAATCAGCATATTGGCTAGTTATAATTTCCAATCGTATTGCAAAACCAATTCAATATTCGGGTGAACACTTTTTGCAACCGGGCAGTTGTTTCCCGTTTTTTCTAAAATTAACCTTTCCTTTTCATTTATATTTTGCGGCAAGGTGACATATACTTCAATCTTTGCCACCCTTCTTGGGTCGCTTGCCATATGTTTTGTAACATCTGCCCTGGAGCGTGAAATATCAACATTCATATCATTTGCTTTTATGCCCATCGTTGTAAGCATGCAGGTTGCAAGCGATACACACAATAAATCTGTAGGAGAAAAACGTTCGCCTTTTCCATGATTATCGGTCGGCGCGTCGGTTTCAATTTTTGAAGAACTCTGCAGGTGAAAAGCTTCACATCTTAAATTTCCCAGGTACGATATTGATGCTGTCATTATATTATTTTTGCGATAAATTTACAGTACTAAGACATCAATAACAAATGCGAAAAATAGTTATCATAATCATAAGTGGTTTTATCTCTTTCCATTCATTTGGCCAGGAAACAAAAAAAGACCGCCAGCAGAAAAAAAAGGCAAAAGTGAACGAAATGATAAGGCAGGAAGAAGAAGGTGTAATTACCTATAGAAAAAGTTTTTCTTTCGGAGCCAAACTTACTACCGACGGTTATGGCGTTTTTTTTGAATTGGGAAGAGCAAGCTCAGTAAAAAAGGCCATGCTCTATCAGCTTGAAATCAGCGAGCGTAAACATATTAAAGAGGAAAAACAAAATGGATATTACGCCAACACGGTACCGTTTATTTATGGAAAAGAAAACTTTTTTTATCCTGTGAAGCTTGGCGTTCAGCAACAGGTTTTGTTAGGTAATAAAGCCAATAAAAACGGCGTTGCCATCACGGCAAACTATGGCGGAGGTTTTACAGCCGCATTGCTGCGGCCCTATTATGTACAGGTGCAAGATGGCAATGGCGTAAACTATATTAAATACAACTCAGCCGACAGTGCACAGTTTTTAGGCGGCAATATTTTCGGAGGACCCACCCTGGGCAAAGGCTGGAGTGAACTTACCATGACTCCGGGCCTTTACGCCAAAACCGCTATACGCTTCGATTACGGCAGTTACAATGAATTGGTTTCTGCAATTGAGGTAGGCTTAAATGTTGATTTCTATGCAAAAAAAATCCCACAGATGGTTTATAATAAAGAAAAGCAATTATTTTTTGGCGGATATGTGGCCATCATCTTCGGTAAGAGAAAATAATTTCTCTTTAATTAATTTTTAATTTTACCAAAATAAATTTTCGATAAATGAGTGAAGTAATGGACTTGCCTGTATTGGAAAAACCCCGCAAACCAAATTGGCTCCGTGTAAAATTGCCTATTGGAGAAGAATACAAGCAGGTAAGAAAAATTGTAGATGAACATAAATTGCATACAATCTGCGAAAGCGGCAATTGTCCGAATATGGGCGAATGCTGGGGCGAAGGCACCGCTACCTTTATGATACTGGGCAATATCTGCACCCGCAGTTGTGGTTTTTGTGCGGTAGCTACCGGGCGACCGCTACCAGCGGATTTGCAAGAACCCAAAAGAGTAGCAGAAGCTATTTCCCTGATGAAAGTGAAGCATGCTGTAATAACTTCTGTCGACAGAGATGAATTAAAAGATGGCGGGTCAATTATCTGGCAACAAACCATCAATGCGGTGAGAAAAATTGCGCCAGCTACCACATTGGAAACCTTAATCCCTGATTTTAAAGCTGAGGCCGAAAATATACAACGTATTATTGATGCCGCACCAGAGGTAGTTAGCCATAATATCGAAACTGTTGAACGATTAACACGCAGTGTAAGAATCCAGGCAAAATATTGGCGAAGCATGGAAACTTTGCGCATCCTTAAAAGAGGAGGCATGCGTACCAAAAGCGGTATCATGCTTGGCCTCGGAGAAAAAAAAGAAGAAGTGATTCAAACCATGCAGGATTTGAAAGACAGCGACGTGGATGTAATTACGCTCGGCCAATATTTACAACCTACACCTAAACATTTGCCCGTAGCCCGCTTTGTGCATCCTTCAGAATTTGCGGAACTCAGAGAAATTGGCTACCAGATTGGTTTTGATTACGTAGAAAGCGGCCCCTTAGTGCGTTCATCATACCATAGCGACAGGCATGTAGTGCCCGGCCTTGGGCGGGCAGCCTGGGAAAAAGCTAATGCATTAAAAGCCGGCCGACACAAAGATGGATAAGCCTTATTTCGATCTTTCTGAAGAAAATAAAAAACTGATTTTTTTGTTGCTTTGCTGCCACCAACAATTGTCTACGCTTCTTTTTAAAAAAGAATTCTTGCATAAATAAAATAGTATATTCGAAGAATATACAAACGATATTGCAATGAACAACTGGCAGATAAAGCTTTCGTTATTTATCAATTATTTTGTTTTTGCCATTTTGCTCAACAGCGTAGGAACCGTCATCCTGCAGGTACAAAACAATTATGGGATTACCCAGGGCGCAGCCAGCATTCTCGAAGCTTTTAAAGATCTTAGCATCGCAATCGCCTCATTTCTGGTAGCCTCTTATATCACACGAATTGGTTACAAGCGTTCGATGTTGCTGGCCTTGTTTTTTGTAATCATTGCCTGTGTGCTGATGCCAATTATTGGCGGCTTTCTCATGACCAAAATTTTATTTGCCGTTACAGGAGTAAGCTTTGCGCTGATAAAGGTTTCGGTATATGCTACCATTGGCCTTGTAACTTCCAACAAAAAAGATCACGCAAGTTTTATGAACTTTATCGAATCTTTTTTTATGATAGGCATTCTTGCCGGTTATTTTATTTTCGGAGCTTTTGTTGACAACAGTAACCCATCTTCTACATCATGGTTGAGTGTTTATTATTTGCTTGCCGCACTTTCTGCATTCGCTTTTTTATTGCTGCTCACCGCCCGGCTTGATGAATCTTCTGTAAAAGAACAAGGAGCTAAATCCTTTATAAAAGAGTTTGCCGATATGGTCGCCCTTGTCATAAAACCGCTGGTTTTAATTTTTATTATCAGCGCATTTTTTTATGTATTGATCGAACAAAGCATCATGAGCTGGCTACCTACTTTTAACAAACAGGTATTGCATCTTTCTACAAGGCTGGCCATCCAGATGACCAGCATCCTTGCCATATCCACGGCTATTGGCAGGTTTATTGCTGGCTTTCTACTCAGAAAAATTCATTGGCTGAAGGTGATAATTAGTTGCCTTTTGCTTGCGGCAATATTGGTGATGTTGGTAATCCCGCTCGCCTCTAAGGTTCATATAAGTTTGATAGATACCTGGCTTGAAGCGCCTTTTGCAGCTTATATGTTTCCACTAATCGGCTTGCTGATCGCGCCAGTTTATCCCGCGATTAATTCAGTAATCCTGAGTTCTTTGCCATTAAAACAACAGGGCCCGATGAGTGGACTCATCGTAATTTTTTCGGCATTGGGCGGAACAACCGGATCAATTATAACCGGCCATATCTTTGAGGCCTATGGCGGACAAACAGCTTTTTATTTTTCATTGATACCTATCACCATCCTTATTATTTGCCTTGTATTTTTCAACCGCCTCCAAAAGAAATTACTTTTGGTAAACGAACAGAATTTTTAATTGATGTAATAAGTTGTGTATGGAAATAAATTATATTTTCTCATTAGGCCAATTATTTGAAAGGGTGCAGACAGAAAAAGTTTTCCCGGATAATAAAACATTTGTGGATTGCACACCCAAGTCGTCACTTTCGGATATCCATGACCGTTATGAAAGAGAAAAAAATGAACCGAATTTCGATTTATCCTCTTTTGTACATACCCATTTCACAGAGCCGGTAAGTTTTAAAACCGACTTTGTAAGCGTCAAAGGAAGGCCCATTAAGGAACACATTGAAAAGCTCTGGGACTTTCTCACTCGCCAGCCTGAAGAATCTCATAATTCGCTGGTGCCTTTGCCCAATGCCTACATCGTGCCCGGAGGCAGATTCAGGGAAATATATTATTGGGATAGTTATTTTACCATGCTGGGCCTGCAGGTATCGCGAAGAATCGATTTGATTCAAAATATGATTGATAACTTTTGTTATCTCATTGATCGCTTCGGGTACATTCCTAACGGAAACCGCACCTATTTTCTGGGAAGATCGCAACCTCCCTTTTTTGCCTGCATGATCCAGCTTTTGGCGGAAGAGAAGGGGAAAGAAACTTTTGTAAAATATTTACCTCAGCTTGAAAAAGAATATAGCTTCTGGATGAAAGGCGCCGATCAGATAGACCTGAAGAGTTCCTCTCTTCATCATCTCGTAATGCTGCCCGACAAAGGCATTTTAAACCATTATTGGGACGAATCCGATGCTCCGCGGCCGGAGGCATATAAGCATGAAGTGGCCCTCGCAGAAAACGCTGAAGATAAAAAAAGCGTGTATCGCAACCTCAGAGCCGCGGCGGAATCCGGCTGGGATTTTTCAGGACGATGGTTTAAAGTGAGAGGAGATTTTTCGAGCATCCATGCTACTGAAATTGTTCCGGTAGATTTAAATTGCCTCTTGTTGAATCTTGAACAAACGATTGCCAAAGCCTATGAAGTAGCAGGCGATAAAGCAAATTGTGAGAACTATACTAACCTGGCGGAAAGAAGGAAACAAACCCTTTTTAAATTTTGCTGGAATGAAGACGAAAAATTCTTCTTTGATTTTGACCACAAGGAAAACGCGCCAAAGAAGGTATATACATTAGCCGCAGCATTTCCATTATATTTTGGTGTCGCTACGCAGGAACAGGCAGATGGTGTAGCAAAAATGGTAAAAGATAAATTCTTGTGTGCCGGCGGATTAATTTCTACGCTTGAAACCACAAGCCAACAGTGGGACGCTCCTAACGGATGGGCGCCTTTGCAGTGGATATCCATCCAGGGCCTGGCCAAATATGGTTTTACTGAATTGGCAAAAGAAATTACCAAAAGATGGATGGATATAAACCGAAGAGTATACGACGCCACAGGAAAACTGATGGAAAAATACAATGTGGTGAGTACTGAAATTAAAGCGGGTGGGGGAGAATATCCTACCCAGGATGGCTTTGGCTGGACAAATGGAGTATACCTGGCACTTGATAAATGGCTGGATGGATTAAACAAAAATGCATAAGAATTACGTTTCGATTTTATTTAGTTTATCGCCTTTCAACTGCGCGGCTTTTATTTTTGACTGCCATTTATGGTTTTTTTCAAACGGCCGCATAGATTTTAACGATTAACTTTTAAATTAAATGCAAAATGTTTGAAGCTTTTTTAGGAAATTTGCGCACCTAATCAAAAATTTAAAATGAGCAATACTTCCAAAACGCTTTTCGATAAAGTCTGGGATTCGCACGTGGTCCGGAAAATCGAAGATGGCCCGGATGTTTTATTTATCGACAGGCACTTTATTCATGAAGTTACAAGCCCTGTTGCGTTCCGCGGGCTTGAAAGCAGAGGACTAACAGTAAAGTATCCTGAAAAAACCTTTGCTACCGCAGATCACAACACACCTACCATCAACCAGCATCTGCCCGTACAGGACCCGCTTTCTGCCAACCAGCTCAAAGCCCTGGAAATGAACTCAGCTAAATATGGAATTTCTCATTGGGGTTTGAACAATCCGAAAAATGGAATCGTACACGTAGTCGGCCCTGAAAACGGGATCACCTTGCCAGGTATGACCATCGTTTGTGGCGATTCTCACACTTCCACTCATGGCGCCTTTGGTGCTATTGCATTTGGTATTGGCACCTCCGAGGTGGAAATGGTTCTGGCTTCACAATGCATTATGCAACCTAAGCCTAAGAAGATGCGGATTAATGTGAAAGGGACCTTAGGAAAAGGAATTACCGCAAAAGATGTGGCGCTTTATATTATCTCAAAATTAACTGCCGCAGGCGCAACCGGCTATTTTGTAGAATACGCCGGTGAGGTTTTTGAAAATTTGAGCATGGAAGGCAGAATGACTGTGTGTAACATGAGTATTGAAATGGGCGCCCGCGGCGGTATGGTAGCTCCTGATGAAACAACGTTTGCTTATTTAAAAGGAAAAGACAAAGCACCCAAAAATGAAAAATGGGATAATTTGTTGCTTTACTGGAAAACGCTGAAAACAGATGCTGATGCGGTTTTCGATAAAGAATATCATTTTGACGCAGCCGACATTGAACCGATGATAACATTTGGCACTAATCCGGGAATGGGATTAGGTATCAACGAGCGAATCCCGGTTTCAAATGATACTTTAAGCGGCAATGCCAGCTATGAAAAATCGCTGAATTATATGGGCTTCCAGGAAAAAGACGCAATGCTCGGTAAAAAAGTGGATTATGTTTTTATTGGAAGTTGCACCAACGGGAGGATTGAGGATTTTCGTGCCTTTGCGTCCATCATAAAAGGAAGGAAAAAAGCAGACCACGTTACTGCATGGATAGTTCCGGGCTCACATGTAGTAGAGCAACAAATAAAGGAAGAAGGTATTTTGGATATTTTAACCGAAGCGGGATTCCAATTGCGCCAGCCCGGATGCTCAGCATGTTTAGCCATGAATGATGATAAAATTCCGGCAGGCAAATACGCCGTTAGCACCAGCAACAGAAACTTTGAAGGCAGGCAGGGACCGGGTGCACGAACCATGCTGGCAAGTCCGCTGGTAGCGGCAGCCGCAGCGGTTACAGGCGTAGTGACTGACCCAAGAGATTTACTTTGAAAATGGTGATGTGGAAAGCAAGCATTAGCTTTTAGCTTTGAGCATTCGGCTTATAACTTATAACTTACAACTTACGATTTACAACTTAAAATGGCTTACGATAAATTCACAGTGCTGACAAGCACAGCGGTTCCCATGCCGATAGAAAATGTAGATACTGACCAGATCATTCCCGCGCGGTTTTTGAAAGCGGTTGAACGGAAAGGTTTCGGCGATAATCTTTTTCGCGACTGGCGTTTTAATGCCGATACCACTCCGCGAAAGGATTTTGTTTTGAACAATCCGATATATAACGGTAAAATTTTAGTTGCTGGTAAAAATTTTGGAAGTGGCAGCAGCCGCGAACACGCAGCCTGGGCAATTTATGATTATGGCTTTCGCGCCGTTGTTTCCAGCTTTTTTGCAGATATATTTAAAAACAATGCCATTAATGTGGGCATACTTCCCGTGCAGGTAAGCGAAGGGTTTTTAATAAAAATTTTTGAGGCAATTGAAAAAGATCCTAAAACCGAATTGAAAATTGACCTTCCGGACCAAACTATCACTATTGCTGCAACCGGCGAAAAAGAATCTTTCGAAATCAATGGCTACAAAAAGCATAATTTATTGAATGGCTTTGACGACATTGATTATTTGCAGGCCATGAAAAACGACATCCAAACATTTGCTGAAAAGAGCATATATTAATCGGGCTCATAAAAATTACAAATGTCAAAATCCCAGCGACACATAGAGATAATGGATACTACGCTACGCGATGGTGAGCAAACCAGCGGCGTTTCCTTTTCTTCTGCAGAAAAATTAACCATCGCAAAGCTATTATTAACGGAATTACAAGTAGACAGGATTGAAATTGCCTCCGCACGCGTGTCTGAAGGCGAGTTTGAGGCAGTAAAAAAAATAACCAAATGGGCCAGGGCCAACAAAGTTCTGAACAGGGTAGAAGTGCTTACGTTTGTTGACGGTAAAGTTTCAGTGGAATGGATGATGAAAGCCGGAGCCAAGGTAATGAACCTTCTTACCAAAGGTTCATTAAACCATTTAACGCATCAGTTAAAAAAGAAGCCTGAACAGCATTTTGCAGAAATTGCAGAAGTAATCAAACTGGCCCGAGCCAAAAATATTGATTGTAACGTTTACCTCGAAGATTGGAGCAACGGGATGCGGCATTCCAGAGATTATGTTTATCAATATCTTGATTTCTTAATTACACAGCCCATAAAGCGAATCATGCTTCCGGATACGTTGGGAATATTAACGCCAAAGGAATCGTTCGATTTTGTTTCTGAAATTGTTCAGCGCTACCCCCAAACTCATTTTGATTTTCACGCGCATAACGACTATGATTTGGGCACGGCCAATGTATTGGAAGCGCTCAGGGCCGGTGCCCGCGGCATACATCTTACGGTAAATGGAATGGGCGAAAGGGCAGGGAATGCGCCCTTGGCCAGCGCTATTGCTGTCATTAATGACTTTTTACCTGAAATAACCACTTCGGTTTCTGAAAAATCTTTGTATAGCGTAAGCAAACTGGTAGAAACGTTCTCGGGATTCAGGATTGCTGCCAACAGGCCCGTAGTGGGAGAAAATGTTTTTACCCAAACTGCCGGCATTCATGCTGATGGCGACAAAAAAAATAAATTGTATTTCAGCAAGCTGATGCCGGAGCGATTTGGCCGCCAGAGAAGATACGCTCTTGGGAAAACAAGTGGCAAGGCAAATATTGAAAATAACCTTGTGCAACTGGGCATTCATCTGTCTGAGCAGGATTTGAAAAAAGTAACGCAACGAATTATCGAGTTGGGCGATCGCAAAGAGATTGTGAGCCCGGCCGATCTTCCTTATATTATTTCAGATGTCTTGGATAGCGTGGCAGTGCAGCAAAAAGTAAGGATCGAGGATTATGTGCTTACGCACTCAAAAGACTTAAATCCATCCGTCACTTTAAAAATCAGTGTGGAAGGCGAATCCATTGAAGCGCACTCCCAGGGCGACGGACAATATGATGCCTTTATGAATGCATTGAAAAAAATTTATAAACAAAAGAAAATGATTCTTCCTGAGCTGACAGATTATACTGTGCGCATTCCACCGGGGGGAAGAAGCGATGCGCTGTGCGAAACGATTATTACCTGGAGGCATAATGGAAAAGAATTCAAAACCCGTGGGCTCGACAGCGATCAAACCGTTGCGGCTATTAAGTCCACTTTGAAAATGTTGAATAGCATTTAGGGACATAACGCAATAGGTATAAGGCAATAAGCAATGGGCAATGGGCAGAAAGTTAATTATTCAAAAAATAAAAAAAAGCAGTATTGATTAGGTAATGGCATTTCTTGCCTCTTTACCTTTCAATTCTTGCCTCATTCAATTATGGCAAACAAAAACATTTTAATTGTTCCGGGCGATGGAATAGGACAGGAAGTAACAGCAGTTGGTAAAAAAGTATTGGATAAAATTGCAGAAAAATTTAATCACCAGTTCACTTATGATGAAGCTCTTATCGGACATATTGCTATTGAGGCTACAGGAAATCCCTTGCCTGATGATTCACTTGACAAAATGAGGAAATCCGATGCTGTACTTTTCGGCGCGGTGGGTCATCCCAAATATGATAATGATCCATCGGCCAAAGTGAGACCTGAACAGGGTTTGCTAAAAATGAGGAAAGAATTGGGATTATATGCCAACATCCGTCCGATTAAACTTTTTGATGAATTGCTTGGCGCTTCTAGTATAAAACCAGAAATATTAAAAGGCGCAGATATTTTATTTTTCCGCGAACTGACGGGCGATATTTATTTTGGTGAAAAAGGAAGAAAAAACAATGGCGATACTGCGTATGATGTTGCAGAATACAGCCGCTATGAAGTAGAGCGCATTGCCCGTAAAGCGTTTGAAGCAGCACGCACGAGAAGAAAAAAATTATGCTCTGTTGATAAAGCCAATGTGATTGAAACCTCAAGATTGTGGCGCGAGGTAGTTCAGAAAGTGGCTACTGAATATCCTGATATCGAAGTGGAGCACCAGTTTGTGGATGCAACGGCTATGCTGCTTATTAAAGATCCACGCAGGTTTGATGTGGTGGTTACGGCAAACCTGTTTGGTGATATTCTCACTGACGAAGCATCACAGATTGCAGGCTCTATGGGCATGTTGGCCAGTGCATCCGTGGGCGATGGAACCGGCGTGTATGAACCAATACATGGCTCAGCACATGATATCACCGGGAAAGGCCTTGCCAATCCATTGGCATCCATTTTATCCGCAGCATTGTTATTAGACATTTCTTTTAAAATGAAAGAAGAATCTGAAGCAATAATTGCTGCTGTGGATGGGGTATTAAAAGACGGCTGGCGCACAAAGGATATTGCTGATGCTCAAACTAAATCTGAAAAAATATTGGGAACAGAAGCCATGGGCAAACAAGTGTTAGATCGGTTATAAAAAGCCGGGCAAAATGTATTTGAATTTTATTGGACTTCAGGCAACGGCTTTCAGTAGTTCAATACAAAATAAAAATTGCCGGTATTTATCGCTTTACTGGTGGTAAGTAAAAATTCAAATCATTATTTCTTTAAAGCATCGTCCACAATGGATTGCGCCTCTTCAATAATTTTTTCGAGATGATCTTTTCCTTTAAAGCTTTCCGCATAGATCTTATAAATATCCTCAGTACCTGATGGACGCGCGGCAAACCAGCCATTTTCAGAAGTAACTTTTAACCCGCCGATAGGCGCATTATTGCCAGGCGCATTCGTAAGAATATTCGTGATTTTTTCTCCTGCTAATTCCTTTTGTTGCACCATAGAAGGAGAAAGTTTGCCAAGTTTTTTCTTTTGTTCCGGTGTTGCTTTTGCTTCAATACGATCATACACAGGATCGCCAAGTTCTTCAGCCAGTTCTTTATAAATCTCTCCCGGATCTTTTCCGGTTATGGAAGTAATCTCTGCAGATAACAGGGCCGCAATCATGCCATCTTTATCAGTGGTCCAGGCATCACCATTCATTCTCAAAAACGAAGATCCGGCGCTTTCTTCACCAACGAAGCCAAGGGAGCCATCCAGCAGCCCATCCACAAACCACTTAAATCCGACCGGCACTTCCATAACTTTTCGTTTAAGCTTAGCCGTTACACGGTCTATCATTCCGCTGCTCACCAGGGTTTTGCCTACGGATGTTTTTTCCGCCCATTCGGGCCGGTGATTGAATAGGTAAAAAATACAAACTGATAAATAATGATTGGGCGGCATTAAGCCAACGGACCTTGTTACAATGCCGTGCCTGTCGTGGTCTGTGTCGCAGGCAAAAGCAATATCAAATTTATCTTTTAGTCCCACCAGGCTCTGCATCGCATACCCGGAAGATGGATCCATACGTATTTTCCCATCCCAATCTACAGTCATGAATCTGAACGCAGGATCCACTTGCTTTTGCGTAACTGTCAAATCAAGATGGTAGCGATCGGCTATCGGTTCCCAGTAATGAACACCTGCGCCACCCAGGGGATCGACTGCCATCTTTATTTTTGAATCACTGATTTTTTTCAAATCCAGCACCTGGGAAAGATCATTGATGTACGAAGTAAAATAATTGTGTTGATGCGTAGTTGACGCTTTCAGCGCATGGCTATAAATCATACGCTTTACCTCTTTCAAATTATTTTCCAAAATTTCGTTGGCTTTTTTCTCAATCCAGCTTGTAACAGAAGATTCAGCAGGCCCCCCATGAGGTGGATTATATTTGAAGCCTCCGTCTTCTGGCGGGTTGTGAGAAGGAGTGATAACAATTCCATCGGCTAACCCGGTTTTTCGTGTACTGTTGTACGTTAGTATCGCGTGAGAAATGACAGGCGTGGGCGTGTATTCATTATTTTCAGCAATCATCGTTTCAACATTATTGGCAGCCAACACTTCAATTGCAGAAATATGCGCCGGCAAAGAAAGCGCATGCGTGTCCATTCCTATAAACAAAGGTCCATCAATATTTTGCTGCTTGCGATAAAGGCAAATTGCCTGTGTAATAGCAAGTATATGGTTTTCATTAAATGAATTATTGAAAGAAGATCCCCTGTGACCTGACGTTCCAAACGCTACACGCTGCTGCGCAACAGATGGATCAGGCTTACCGGAATAATAGTCGCTGATTAATTGGGGGACATTCACAAGAATCTCATATGGTGCGGGTTTTCCTGCGAGTTGGCTTATTTTCATAAAAGTAAATTTATTGATTTTATTCTTCCATGGTCAAATTATATTGCCCGTTTCTGGCTATTGCATCCAGCTTAGCGCGCTTGTACAAAAGCTTTTGCGCTTTTTCTACGTTTTCATCTTTTCCCTTCCATGCTTCAAGTGCAGGTTGCTGAATGGCTCTTGCAAAAGAAAAACTAACGGTCCAGGGTAAACGATTTTTATAATTTTTGTTGATGGCGTTCAAATGTGCCGTGGCCAGTTCGGGCGCCTGGCCGCCGGATAAAAAAGCAACTGCCGGAACATTTGCGGGAACTGATGCGAGCAAACAGTTGACCGTATATTCAGCCACTTTATCTACGCTATTTCTCTCCCCGCTATCCATACCCTGGATAATCATGTTCGGTTTCAAAACCATTCCTTCTGTTTCAATCCGGTATTTATAAAGCTTATAAAAAAGTATTTTTTGTACCTGTTTTGTCACATCGTAACATTTGTCTATCGAATGATTCCCGTCCATCAACACTTCAGGCTCAACTATCGGCACGATACCGGCTTCCTGGCACAAGGCTGCGTATCTTGCGAGCGCAACTGCATTGGCTTCCATGCATTCAAGGGTTGGAATATTTTCACCTATCGAAATAACGGCGCGCCATTTTGCAAAACGCATTCCGAAAGTTTTATACTCCTCTAATCTTTCACGTAAGCCATCCAATCCTTCCGTGATTTTTTCGCCTGCAAAAGCTGCCATCGGTTTAGCATGTTTATCTACTTTTATTCCTGGTATGATTCCATTTCTTTTCAGCGCCTCTGTCATTGGAATACCTTCTTTAGTATTTTGCCTCAACGTTTCATCAAATAAGATAGCGCCTCCAATCCCTTCGTTCAGTCCTTTGGTCGTAACAATTAACTCCCGGTATTTTCGCCGCATTTCAACGGTTTCGGGAATCTGAACAGCAGCAAAACGCTTATTGCAGGTGCTTATACTTTCATCCATCGCAAGCAAACCTTTATGATTGGAAAAAAGTTCAGCAATGGTTTGTTTTAAAACATCCTTATTCATTTTTCAATTTATTAAACCATGAAAAACTTAGAATTGCGGTCAATTTGCTGATATATCTAATGTTGCCATAGAATAAGATTATTTTCAAGCGGCGCCTTTACATTATCATAATCCGGGATCAACCTCACGGTATAATCTGAAATATTTCGATCAGTTTTTATTTCACCATAATATACGTGCTCCGTTTGGTCATCCGATATTGATTGAAAATGCATTTTTAAAATTTCAGGCCCATTTTCATCTTGTCCATTGGCAAACAATTGCACACAAATCTTATCTCTCAGCCGGTCGTCAAAAAAGATGCTGGCAGAAACAGCGTATTCGTCTCCGGATTTTTCAACATCGACTTTTCCAAAATGAATATCTTTCCACTTATCCTTTAAAAGATGGCTCGTTTCAGTAAGGTCTTTACCCGCCAAACCGTTATTGCAGGCTCTTCTGAGATACTCTTTGGCAGCGGGCAAATAAGACTTTTCTGTATATTCTCTAACCGTTCTGTTTGCAGAAAATTGTGGTGTTAGCAGAGCCATACTGTTTCTCATCTTTTCAATCCATTTATCCGGAATTCCTTTTTCATTTCTTGAATAAAACTCAGGCACAATCTGTTGCTCTAATAAATCATATAAGCTATTTGCCTCAGCAGCATCCCATGCGGCATCTTCGCCATGTTCGCGCATATCTCCCAGTGCCCAGCCCACTTTGGGCGTATAGGCCTCAGCCCACCAGCCATCTAATTCGGATAAATTAATTCCACCGTTTACGAGCACTTTCATGCCGCTTGTTCCGCAGGCTTCCCATGGCCGGCGCGGCGTATTAATCCAAACATCCACTCCCGAAACCATTTGTTCAGTTAACTGCATATCATAGTCACTCAGGAAAATTACATGCTGGTACAGGTTATTTTGCTGAATAAATTGATTCCATTCAAGAACCAAATCTTTACTCGTTTTATCGGCTGGGGGCGCTTTGCCTGCAATAAGTAATTGAACCGGAAACTGCGGGTTAGTGAGGATTTTAATAAACCGCTCACAATCATGCAAAAGAAGATTGGGCCGTTTATAAGGAACAAACCGGCGCGCAAAACCCAGCGTTAAAGTATGAGCATCAAAAATATTTTTGGCGGCGATGGTAATCTCTGGCGGAAGACCGGAAGCCAGGCTTTGTGTCTCAAATCTTTGACGGACGTAGTTCACCAATTTATTCCGCGAATCATTTCTCATTGTCCAAAGCGAATTTGCCGGTATTTTCCCGATGTCTTCCTGTATAGTCCCTAAGTTGCCTTTCCATCGCTCTTTGCCGCAATTTTCTGTCCACAGTTCATCTGCAAATTCTGAATCCCAAGTTGGCGTATGCACGCCATTTGTTATAGAATCCACAGGAACTTCATCAATAGGCCAACGCGGGTAAAGGTTAGAAAATAGTTGTCGGCTCACCTTACCATGCAATTTGCTAACCGCGTTTACATTGCCTGAGCCTCTCATCGCAAGAAAGGCCATATTAAAATATTCTTCATCGTTGTTTGCGTCCTGCCTTCCCAAAGCCATCAGGCTTTTAAAATCAATCTGAAGCTCATTAGCCGCAAATCCTGAAAAATACTGCGTCATAAGCGCGGGGCTAAAATGGTCAAAGCCGGCAGCTACCGCAGTGTGGGTAGTGAAAACATTTCCGGCCCTGGTAACCGCCAGCGCTTCTTCAAAAGAAAGCTGGCTGGCTGTCATAAACTGGCGGGCACGTTCCAATACCAGGAAAGCTGCGTGTCCTTCATTCAGGTGGCAAACTTCAGGATGAATATCAAGCGCTGCAAGCAGTTTAAGTCCACCAATTCCCAAAACAATTTCCTGCTTGATACGAAGCTCAGAATCTCCACCATAAATTTGGCTGGTAATGCCCCGGTGCGCCGGTAAATTTGCAGGGTCGTTGCAGTCCATCAGGTAAAGTTTACATCGTCCCGCGAGCACTTGCCATGCCCTTATCCAGAGTGGAATTCCAGATAAATTGATTTGAAAACGCAACCATTCGCCATCAGGCAATCTCAGCGGTCTGACCGGGAGCTGACCCGGATCATTATACGGATATAGTTCTTGCTGAAACCCATTTTTATCAACCTGCTGATGAAAATATCCTTCCTGGTAAAGAAGACCAATAGCTATTACCGGCACGCCTAAATCACTCGCCGACTTTAATTGATCGCCCGCCACGTTGCCTAAACCTCCCACATAAACCGGAAGTGCTTCACTAAGCATATATTCCATGCTGAAATAAGCAATCGTTTTAAGGGCGCTATCACGAAAAGAATTGCTGAACCAGGTGCCGGAGGTAGCCATCTCTTCCCTGGTTTCCATAAGTGTTTTAATCTTTTCGCGAAAACTGCTATCCTCCATTTGTTCCTTTAAGCTTTCTCTTGACACAGACTGCAGCACGAGCCACGGATTGTGCGTGTGCTCCCACAGGGAAGGATAAAGTTGCTTCCATAAAGAGTCGGCTTCATGGTTCCACGACCATCGTATATCAAGCGCCAGCTCCGCAAGTGAATCAATTCCTTCAATCCCTTCGGGTAAAAGGCCATACACATGGCTGTTAAACTTTGCATTCATAGTTGAGTTTTAAATAATCATTTCCGCATAATAATTTTTAATGAAACAATAGCCTTCGGAAGAGAATGGGTGCACGATAATTTAATTTGGTTACTATATTTTTTCAGAAAATCATTTTTGTTGTACGACAATAATTGCATAGTTAAGAAGCCACAATTTGTTTGCCATCTTACTTTATCCATTCCCAGCTACTAAAATGAATCTTATTGAATGCTCATTATAGCACCAGGAGAAAATAGTAAAGCAACAAATGATACTGATTTATATTTTACATTTCCATTATGCAGATTTAATCAAATTCGAAAGTGTTTTTTCGCCGAAGAAATCATCAGCAATCTTTTTACATGCCTGAAGAATTTCATTTATTGTCATTTGAGTTTCGCTGCAAAACGCAAAGGCCAGCTCATCTGCATGCGCTGACACTTTAAAAACTTTTTCAAGCGCTTCTTTTATTAATAATTGCTCCAAACCACTGTCCTTTAATTTTCCCAACCTGTCAATCATCCAGCTCAGGGCGTAGAAATAATTCCTGTTGAGAAAGATGTGATGATTGAGTGCATCGCCGGCAGGCATCACATTAAATTTTGAATTTACAATTTCCGGCGTCAGGTATTTTCTTAAATATTCAGGGCAATCGTCCTCGGCAGTTAGCTGAACTAGTCCGCACAAAGCCTGGGGATAAATGCTGAGCCATCTTAGCTCGCGTCTTAGCTCGTGCACATCGTGCTCTATATTCCTAAATGATTCTTCACTGCTTTTAAATTTTTTAATTACTTTTCTTATTTCATTTTCGTATATCATACCAACTGCCCGTGCATCGCCCGTTTCATCAAACCATTCCACTTTATCAAGCGTTTTATATATTTTTTTTGAGTTGCTTATTTTTCTTACCAATCCATTTCTTTCTAACTAAAAATTCATTAAGCTCATTTAATTTTTCTGTTGTTTTTTCTGCCGCGTAAGAAGTAATCAGTGCGGGTATTTTCTCATTTTCTTGAAAGGCTTCGTGGAATTCATCATAGAAATTTATTTGCCCAAGCAAGTCTTCAAAGTGTTTAAACTTGCGATTTAATTTTTTTATTTTTTGGCGGGGATACACTTTTTTATAAATCCTGCTTAATCCTTCCAGCATAAAAAGTGCGGTTCTTAAATCCTGTTCATATATAAGCCTGGCAGGATTTTCAGAAGCAGTGGCCTCAGCAAGGATTTTTTCCGTTTTTGAAAGAAAGTGAAGAAACCGCGCTTTGCCAACAGGTATAAATTTTTCCATCAATGAGAAGATTGATTTTTGGGTTTTTAATTCATCATTAAAACATTCACGCTCCTTTGGAGAATATTAAATGCAATTTCGGCCATCAGATTTTCTCTGTCAAGAGTAGGATTTACTTCAGTGATTTCAAAGCAACATATTTTCCTGTTTTGCATAAACTTGCTTACCAAATCTTCGGCTTCTCTTTCGCGCAAACCGTTATGTACAGGCGTTCCGGTGCCCTTGGAAATAGAAGAGTCAAGGCAATCCACATCAAAGCTTACATAAATGTCGGTGCATTCATTTAAAAATCGCAATGCGGAACGCGTTACACTTTCAGCGCCTTTTCTTCTAAGCTCGCTTGTTGAAATCGTTTTCATGCCATATTTATCTATCAGGTATTTTTCCTCTTTTTCAAAATCTCTTATCGAGATAAAAACAATATCATCTGCTAAAATTTTAGGATTGATTTTTCCATAGTTTTTCATTTGTTCCCATTCTTTAATGGTCTTTGAATCAGGTCCGTGCATTTTATTTTCAGCATTGTCCTCTCCGATAGAAGCAGCAAGCGGCATGCCGTGCATATTCCCGGAAGGCGTAGTGTAGGGTGTATGAATATCCGCATGTGCATCTATCCAGATTACGCCCAGGCGGCTTTGAGGTTTTGCCAGCTTTATACCCGCAATCGTTCCTGCCGAAGTACTGTGATCTCCACTGAGCACCACCGGGAAAAAATTATTTTTGATTGTATCTTTTACGCTTTGCGCTACGCGGTCAATCATCGTGAGAACGCCGCTGATTCTTTTTGCATAGGGTGATTGAATGGGCTCAAAAAGCAGGTGATTTTCTGTTTCGATTTTTTCTGAAGGAAAATGAACAAAGAAATTGCTCATAAAATCGAGTGCCGCTATTTTAATGGCTTCCACTCCGAGGCTGGCGCCGCGTGTACCCGCGCCAATTTCGCTCGGCACTTCGATGAGTTTTATATTTTTCATATATAGTTTTAAAATGAACCTTCTTCACATGCGAGCATACCATTAGCAATTTAAAACTTCTGGCGTTCATTTCAAATTTCAGAATTGAGCTACAAATACTTAAAGATTTCTTCCCGAAAAATAATTTTAATATTTAACTGTAATTTTATGAAGGATGTTTACAGGAATTTAATATAATTACCCGTATGAAAGTCATTAAATTAGTCGAGTGCCCGCGGGATGCTATGCAAGGCTGGAAAGCCTTTATACCCACGATGGATAAGGTGACGTACATCAACCAGTTGCTAAAAGTAGGCTTTGATACCTTAGATTTCGGAAGCTTTGTCTCTTCAAAAAATATTCCTCAAATGGCCGATACAAAAGAGGTGATTCCTCATCTGGACTTGCAAAATACCGATACAAAATTGCTGGCCATTATTGCCAATACGCGCGGAGCGGAAGATGCAGCCAGCTTTGAGAAGATTCATTACCTCGGTTTCCCGTTTTCCATTTCGCCAACCTTTCAAAAACGCAATACCAACAGTTCCATTGAAGAATCGTTCCAAACAGTTATCGATATGAAAAATATCTGCGATAAAAACAAAAAAGAGGTGGTGGTTTATATTTCGATGGCTTTTGGAAATCCTTACCAGGACGAATATAATGAAGACACTGTTTTGAACTGGATAACCAAACTGGCAGGAGAGGGGATTGCCATTATCTCTTTAGCCGACACCATCGGCGTGGCCAATCCTTCTCAAATCGCGTCTTTATCAAAAGCGGTAACGTCGTCTTTTCCTGCAATAGAAACCGGCGTCCATCTTCACTCTACTGGCGTGGATTGGAAGGAAAAAATTGATGCAGCTCTGCAAAATGGATGCACCCGCTTTGACGGAGCTTTAAAGGGAGTAGGGGGATGCCCTATGGCTGAGGATAAGCTGGTAGGAAATATGAATTCCGAATTAATGATTCCATACTTCAAGGAATTAGAGGTGCTCAAAAATATTAACGAAGAAGAATTACGAAAGGCCGTGGCAATGGCTTCAAAAATTTTTGCATAAATGGAATTCATTTTACCATTTCAATCCCCGTCTTTTCCTTTCCACATCTCATTTAAGGATAAAATATTGCTAATGGGCTCATGCTTTTCGGAAGAGATAGGTAATAAATTGGAATCCTTAAAATTTGATATAATTCAAAATCCGAACGGCATATTATACGACCCGTTAAGCATAAGCGATGCCTTGTTCTCTTACATCAAAAACAAACCTTTCGAAGAAAAAAACCTGTTTCAATTAAATGGATTGTGGCATAGCTGGCAGCATCATTCCGTGTTTTCAGGAGTTAACAAAGAAAGTGTATTGCAGAAAATAAATGACTCACGGTCATACGCACACGTTTTTTTAAGAAACGCCACCTATTTGTTTATCACTTTTGGAACCGCCTTCAATTATCTTTTAAAAAACTGTTCACAAAATGTAGCTAATTGCCATAAAGCTCCTGGCAATTTCTTTATTAAAAACCTGCTGCCGGTGGAAGAAATCAAGGCGGATTTGCAAAGCGTAATTACTGCGTTGGAGAGATTCAATTCACAACTTAAAATCATTTTTACCGTTAGCCCCGTAAAGCATATCAAAGATGGAATTATTGAAAACAGTCGCAGCAAAGCCAGATTGGTAGAAGCCGCCCATGCTATAGCCGAAGAAAAGGAGAATGCATTTTATTTTCCTTCGTATGAAATAGTGACTGATGTATTGCGCGATTATCGCTTTTTTAAAAAGGATTTGGTGCATCCAAATGAGATGGCAACTGATTTTGTTTTTGAAAAATTTTCTGAATCATTTTTTGATGCTGAAACAAAAAGTATCATAAACAAAATTGAAAAAGTAATAGCGGCTGTTAATCATAAACCTTTTGAAAAAGAAAGCGCAAACCATCAAAAATTTCTTTTGACGCAAATTGAAAATATCGGCCGGCTACAACAGGAATTCCCCTTTATAAATCTTTCAAATGAGCGACAATATTTTCAGAGCCAGCTAAAATAAAAAACATCGCTATTTGCCTGTCTACTGCTTAATCCGGATTTGAATTGGTACAATGTTTGAAAAGTAAAGCCTGAATCAAAAATGTTAACCATGAAATTCGTTAAACAAATACTTTTTATACTTCCGGTAATTGCTTTCTTGATGATGGGATGCAATGCCACCAAAACACAAAAAGGAGCCGTAATAGGAGGCGCAGCAGGTGCGGTAGGAGGAACAATCATCGGCAAAGCGGCGGGCAATAAAACACTCGGAACAATTTTAGGCGCAGCCATTGGCGGCACGGCGGGCGCAATTATCGGCCACGATATGGATAAGCAGGCAGAAGAAATTAAAGACCAGATTCCCGGTGCAAAAGTGGAAAGAATTGATGAAGGAATAAAGGTTGAATTTAATGAAAAAATTCTCTTCGCCTTTTCCAAATCAGATCTGAGTGATTCCGCAAAAATGAATCTTGATAAATTGGCAACGGCACTTACAAATTATCCAAATACCAACATTGAAATTCAGGGCCATACCGACAGCCGGGGCACTGAAGAATATAACATGGGATTGTCTTTACGACGCGCTAATGCGGTGCGTGATTATTTGGTATCAAAAGGCATTGATGGCTCCAGGATGGCTGTAAAAGGTTATGGGGAATCTGCGCCGGCTTACACAAATGATACACCTGAAGGGATGGCTCAAAACAGGAGGGTGGAATTTCTGATCACCGCAAATGATAAAATGAAAGCGGACGCTGAAAAGAAAGCGAATAATCAAAACCAGTAGTGTAAAAAAAACTTCCGGGCTTACAAAATCCGGAAGTTTTGTAATAAAAAAAATGATTTATTTTTTCGTTTACTGGTAGCCGTTATACTCATACATCATATTCCTGTTCGTGGAATGTAATGCCGTTATTTTCAAGTTCAGATAATACAGGCCCGTAAATATCGGGAAGAACAGGAATATGCAAGCCCCTCAGTTTAATTTTGTTTTCGAGTATTAGCCTGGCGGCAATGCCCAGTGGCAAACCCACTGTTTTAGCCATTGCGGTGTTAATTCTGTCTTCACCCTTTACAATCAATGTGCTCTTAATTAACTTCCGGATATTATCGCCCAACGTATATTCTATTTCATGCAACAGAACGACCATATCCTTATCTGCTGCTTTCATCGCTAAATTTTTTTCAAGCAAATATCGAAGCAAAGTGGCGGAATTAGTAACCGGCACGGGCAAATATTCGTTACTTCGCAGGCCTATAAAATCAATCTGTGCACTAAATTCCTCATCCATGAAATCGTCTGATAATTGTTTGTCATTTTCCTGCTTATTCAATTTTAGGAAGAACCAATCAGAAAAAGTCTTGCAATTTCTAATCTCGTGATGATCGTTTTGATTAGTCAGGCCAAGACGAATCAACTTATTCCAACCCCGGCAAAATTCAGGGTGGCGCAGAGTAGTTCTAACAAAAGTATCTGTTTTGTGCAATCCATAAGTATCTATATAAGAAAGCGAGTCCCTGTTCGCATACCAGGCCAGTTTTCCTAAACCGAGCACATCCACTACCTGGCCGGGGTCGGCAAAAATCCGCGGATATAGTATCTCTTTAATTTTGCCCCCGCTTTTATAATAAGCTCCCGAACTTCCTGCTGCCACTACATTAGCGGGATTCCAGCTGATTTTATAATGCCAGGGATTGTCGTCACTTTCCGGTGCCATTAACCCTCCACAATGCGATTTAAAAGACGTTATTTGCCCTCCCTGTTTTTTTATCCGATCGATCAATTTCATCGCACTCATGTGATCGATGCCGGGGTCCAATCCCATTTCCCCGATAAAAAGCAAATTTTTCGCAGCGATGTCGTTGGCAAATGCCCGCAGGTCCATATCAATATAAGAGGCTGTCAAAAAATGTTTTGAAAAATCAATGCAATCGCGTGCAATCAAAAGATGCAAGGAAGGAGGCAGCATTGAGATCACAACGTCTGCCTTCTTAATAAAAGATTGCCTCATGTCTTTATCTGTCACGTCAAAAGAAAAAGCCTTCGCACCGGGAAATTTTTCCGTTTTCGATTGAGATAAAGCAATATCATAATCGGTAACTAAAAGCTTCCATTGCTCTTTGGCACAAAGGATTCCAAGATAATTAATAAGGCAAGATGCAGATTTGCCTGCTCCGAATATAGCTATGTTTGGCATAGAACAAAACTATTAATTATGAACAACAAATAATATTGAAAAAATTTTCTAAAATATCCACATATCTGTTTCATAATTGGTGAAAAGTATATGGTAAAATATTGATTTTTTTAAGGAAAAACACGCTATAAAAAGTATATTTGCCGATAGTAAAAAATTATGGAAACAACAGATGAGGAATTGCCCGAAAGTGGCGCACCGAGAGGAAAAATTATCCCGGTAAATATCGAAGAACAAATGAAATCCGCTTATATCGATTACTCGATGAGCGTAATAGTCGGCAGGGCACTTCCTGATGCCCGCGATGGCCTGAAACCCGTTCACCGCCGAATTTTGTACGGCATGTATGAAATGGGAAATACCTACAATAAGCCACATAAAAAATCTGCACGTATTGTCGGGGATGTGATGGGTAAATACCATCCCCATGGTGATTCATCTATTTATGGCACGCTGGTAAGAATGGCGCAGGATTGGAGCATGCGCTATGTGTTGGTAGATGGTCATGGAAATTTCGGAAGCCAGGACGGCGATATGCCGGCAGCGATGCGGTACACTGAAGTAAGGTTGGAAAGGATCGCCGAAACCATGGTTCAGGATATTGAAAAAGACACCATCGACTGGCAATTAAATTATGATGACTCTGACAAAGAACCTTCCGTACTTCCCACCAGGATTCCGCAATTATTATTGAACGGCGCAAGTGGGATAGCAGTGGGAATGGCCACGAATATTTTACCTCACAACCTTACAGAAGTTGTCGATGGATGTATTGCTTTTATCGACAACCGCGAAATAACGATAGATGAATTAATTAAGGTTGTGAAAGCTCCCGATTTTCCCACAGGTGGCATTATCTACGGCTACGAAGGAGTAAAGCAAGCAATGCATACAGGCCGTGGCCGCCTGGTATTACGGGGAAGAGTAAATGTAGAGAGCACTAATTCCGGCCGCGAAAAAATAGTAATTACCGAGGTTCCTTACCAGGTAAACAGGGATGCGCTCACCGAAAAAATAGGGCATCTTATTAATGAAAAAGTGATTGATGGCGTTACTGATGTCAACAATGAAAGTAACAATAAGGAAGGTACCCGGATAGTGGTGGATTTAAAAAAGGATGCTATATCGCAGGTGGTTATTAATCATTTGTATAAGCATACTGAATTGCAAACTTCGTTTGGCATTAATAACGTGGCGTTGGTAAAGGGCCGGCCGCATGTGTTGAACATCAAAGAACTTATCAGTGAGTTTGTAAACTTCCGCCACGAGGTGGTAATTCGCAGAACCAGGTTCGAATTAAAAAAGGCAGAAGAAAGAGCGCATGTTTTAGAAGGATTTTTAATTGCTCTCGATCACCTGGATGAAGTAATCCAACTTATCAGGGCCGCTGCTACTCCGGATACGGCTAAAGATGGGTTGATGTCTGAGTTCAAAATGAGTGAAATCCAGGCAAAGGCCGTATTGGAATTGAGATTGCAACGGCTCACCGGCATGGAAAGGGATAAGATTCGCGAAGAACATGCACAGGTAATGCAAACCATCGCTAACCTGAAAGAAATTTTAGGCGACGAAGGCAAAAGGTTCCGTATTATAAAAGAGGAACTGACGGAAATAAAAGAAAAATATGGTGATGACCGCAAAACCGAAATCACCTATATGGCTGATGAGATGAGCATTGAAGATCTCATTGAAGAAGAAGACGTAGTAGTCACTATTTCACACCTCGGCTACATAAAAAGAACTTCAGCTACAGAATACCGGCAACAACGAAGAGGCGGGAGAGGTGCAAGAGGGAGCAAAACACGGGAAGAAGATTATATTGAACAGTTGTTTGTTGCAAGCACTCACCACACGTTACTTTTTTTCACAGAAAAGGGAAGATGTTTCTGGCTAAAAGTTTATGAAATTACCGACGGCGATAAACAGAGTAAAGGAAGGGCAATACAAAACCTCATACAAATTCCTTCTGATGATGCAGTGAGAACAATCATCACCATAAAAAATCTTCAGGATGATGAATATATAAATAATCATTATATCGTACTTTGTACCCGCAAAGGCATCATAAAAAAGACGAAAGTGGCGGACTTTTCAAGGCCAAGACAAAATGGTATTAATGCCATTACCATAAATGAAGGAGATCAGCTATTGGATGCCTGCCTTACTGATGGTAACCAGGAGATTATGATGGCGGTAAAAAGCGGTAGGGCCATCCGGTTTCCCGAAGAAAAAGTAAGGCCAACAGGCAGGGGAGCTATTGGTGTATTTGGAATAAGTGTAGACCACGAAAATGATGAAGTAGTTGGTATGATTTGTGTAAATATTTCAGATCCTGAAAGCAGTGTGCTGGTCGTTAGCGCGAAAGGATTTGGGAAACGAACTGCTATTGAAGAATATCGTATTACCAACAGGGGCGGTAAAGGTGTCAAAACAATCAATATAACAGAAAAAACAGGCAACCTCATTGGTTTGTTAAATGTTAAGGAAACGCAAGATTTAATGATAACCTGCAAATCGGGTGTAACTATTCGCACTTCGATTGCATCTATCAGGGAAGCCGGCCGCGCTACACAGGGAGTGAAGTTAATCAGGCTGGACGAAGGAGATGAAATAGCGGCCATCACAAAGATTGACGATCATGAATCGGAGGAGGATAGTGAAGCGGAAGAAATTTTAGAAATCGATGCTGTTTCTCCTGAACCCGATGACTCAGAAGACGAGGTAAATCCCGAAAATCTGACGGAGAATGACAAAAATGAAAATTCAGATAACACAGAAGACAACACTGACAATCAATAAGTAAAACAAAAAAACATATGAAAAGAATAGTTCTACCGGTATTGCTTACATTTCTTGTCACCCTAACATTTGGACAAGATGTAAAAAAAGCGACCAACTACCTGAATGACAAAAAGTATGACAAGGCCAAATCGGAAATTGAAGGAATTCTTGCCAAAGATCCCAACAGTTTGCCGGGCCTTTACTTAAAGAGTAAGCTTATCACTTCAATGGCCGATAGTTCCGCATTTAAAGGACAATTACCGCCAAACCCTTATGAGGAAGCATTTGATGCTTTCAAAAAGGCCATGGCTGATTCCACTAACAGCGCGGTAACCCTGATGGTAATTAAAGATAATTACGCGCCTATTTTTAAAGTGTACTCCGGTATTTATGGGGAAGCTGCTGATGCATTTAATGATGCGGCTAATTCTGCCAACAAGCCCGATACTGCTGGTTTTGCAAAAGCGATGGAGCTTTTTATCAAAGCAAATCAGGTGGGACAATACATACGACAAAACAAATGGGCTAACATAGGAGAAGTGGATACAACGCTGGTGCTCAATATTGCCAAAGCAGCGCTGAATGCAAAGAAAAACGATTCGGCCCGTAAGTATTTTGCACAAATTGCCGACGCAAAAATTGGTGGCCTTCACAATCCGGAAAACAAACCGGATCCTTCGTTTGAACTGCCATATCAATGGTTAACATTGGATTACAAACAAGCAGGCGATTCTGCTAATATGGTAAAATATGCAACCCTCGGAAAGGAGGTGTTTCCTGATGACGATTATTTTGATTTTGTTCAGATGGATTATTACAGAGAAAAAGATAATCACGACGCATTATTTAAAAAATATGATGAATTAACTTCGAAACATCCGGACAGCCTGAGATACCACTTGAATTATGCCACCGAAATTTTTAGTTATGTTTTTGGAAGCAACGAAGGAACCGTAATTCCTAACAGGGATCAATTACTGAGTACCTTAGCTGGCCAGCTAGATAAAGCACTTTCTTTGGAAGCCAATAATGGAAATGTAAATCTTTTGTATGCCCAGTATTATTACAACAAGGGGATTTATGCCTTGGATTCCGCCTCAAAAATAAAAGGAGCTACCTTAACGGCTGACCAAAAGAAAAGTAAGGCAGACCTGACAGAACAAGGAAATGGTTTTCTTCAAAAAGCCATTCCTTATGCTGAAAAAGCATCAACAACTTTTGAAGATGGCTTGAAAAAATCTCAAAAGTCAAGATACAAATCTTCAATTAACCTGTTGGAAAATATTTATCAAAGCCTTGGAGATAAAGACAAATTGAAAGCATACCAGGATAAGTATGACGGTGCAGATGCAAAATTTGTGAATTAGTATTTAATCATATTATTACAATTTAAAGAGCCCCGAATTTTTCGGGGCTTTTTATTTCGCGCCAAAATAATAAATGGAATTATTTACGTCTTTACTAGATTTAGATTTTGAAAGTAAGAGTAACGATGACTCGTGGTTGATTCGATTTAAATTCTACTTAACATAATATAAATTATAGGAAAAAATGCTCGTATTATGTTAAGCAAAAATTAGCGCAAGAATGATGACCCTAATTCTGGTTAATTTTTGTGCTCTTTAAGATATTCCATTACCATGTTTTCAAAAGAATTTGTTTCATCAAACAGGAATTGGTGCGCCATAGGCAAAACAAACACCGGCAAATCTTTTAAAGTATTTTTGAAAGAAGATAAACGAGTAGCGTCTTTTTCAGTGGTAAGTATGATTTTTTGCGAAGAATTTAATGCTGAAAATTCGTCTTTAATTTTGTTGATATCATTTCCGTTATAGTCATGGTGGTCTTTAAACCGCAACGTTTTTTTAAAAAAAACTTCAGAACCGGCGTGCGTCTCCATTAATGCCGGATCAGCGATCCCGGTTACCAACAGAACTGAATCGTTTTGGTTTAATTCCCGGTTTTCATTACCAAACAAAGAATATGGTGTTCCATATTGAATGGTAGTAAAAAAAATCTTTTGACTGTGGTCGGGATTTAATTCTTCAATAATATTTTGTCTTTGCAGTCGTGATAAATTTCCATTGCATTTTGTCACGATGATAATATCAGCGCGACGGCTGCTTTTTTTCTCATCTCTCAGCCGGCCTGCGGGTAACAAAAAATCTCTTGTATATAAATTATCGCACTCCGTAAGCAAAATATTTAAACCCGCAGCCACTTGGCGGTGCTGAAATGCATCGTCCAAAATAATAATTTCTGTCTCGGGCCTGTCATTAAGAATCTTCGGAATTCCCATCACCCGATCTTCGTCTACGGCTACCGTGATGTCGTGGAATTTTCTATAAAATTGCATCGGCTCGTCGCCAATGTCAACCGTGGTAGTATTTTCATTGGCGATATAAAATCCCTTGGTCTTTCTCTTGTATCCCCGGCTTAAGGTAGCTACTTTGTATTTTTTATGAAGAAGCCGGACAAGGTACTCCACCATAGGCGATTTCCCCGTGCCGCCTACTGAAAGATTTCCGATGCAAATAACCGGCAGATCGAAGCTTGCCGATCGGAATATTTTTTTATCAAAAGCCAAATTCCGCAAATGGATTATCCCATGATATAAAAAAGAAAAAGGCAAAAATATTTTTCTGTATTTTTTTTCCATTTACTGGTTTGTTGAGAATAATTTAAAAAATAAAATTCTCTTTTGGCGTTATACAAAAATCCATAGGAATATCATATCCTGTAATGTCTTCAATTGCATCAACCGGTTCAAAAAAGCTTAAACCCACTTTGAGCACATCTTTCCTGCATCGGGAAAGAAATTTATCGTAATAGCCTTTACCAAAACCAACGCGGTACCCTTTCCTGTCAAAAGCCAATAGTGGAATCAAAACCATGTCAATTTCATTTTCTGTCACCTGGTTTCCGCTTTTTGGTTCATCTATGCCGTATTGATTTTTAATCAATTCAATCTGCTCGTCATACTGGTAATGCGCTAATTGGCCGCCATGAATATCCACTTTAGGAATTACCACCTTTATCAGTGGATTTTTGAATTGCAAATATTTGATAATTGTAGCAGTTTCGGGTTCTCCCAGCTTAAAAGACGATAAATAAGTATGAACACATTGTATGTCAGGAATCGGAAGCTTTTGAAAATTGATTAGAATAAGATCATTTAATTTTTCAATCGAATGAAGCGAAAGTTCTTTTCTTCTTTGTTTGAACAATATTCTTAAATCCTGTTTTTTCATAAAATAGATTTCAGCATAGGGTGCAATTTTAATGCCTGCTCTTTGATGGTTTCTTTTGAAATAACAGATAAATGTTTTATCCTGCCAATTAAAGGAAATCCGCTCCAACTGGCAATTTCAGTTTCGTAGTGCATATAGTCGCCGGTAAAAATCCATCCTGCTACATCAATTTTTTCATGCGATAAAACCGCCGCCGTCAGCAATGAATGGTTGATGCTTCCCAATTCATTCTTGCTTACCACAACCACTTTTGCATTTAAATTTTTTATGAGTGTCAGAATTGTTTCCTGTTGATTCAATGGAACTAACAATCCACCCGCGCCTTCAATTATCAATTGATTGCTGGTTGCCGGCAAATTGGCTACAATTTCCCTAACAGTAATTTCTTTTCCTTCTGCCGGAGCAGCCAGGTGCGGCGATGCAGGTAATTTTAATTTATATAGCTCAGCGTGGATTTTCGTATGTGGATTAGAAATCATTTTCTCCACAAACAGTGAATCAGTTCCGTCGGTGTAGCCCGCCTGCACAGGCTTCCAGTAGTCCGCCTCAAGTGATTCTGTAACGATGGCTGAAATGAGCGTTTTTCCTACATCAGTTCCTGTGCCTGTAATAAATATTGGTTTCAAAGTGCCTGTTATTTATTAATAAAAATCGAAAAAACAGTGGTGCCGTAATTTCTCATTGTCTTAAACATCGGTTCGTTTTCAAAATTATTTATGGGCGTGTGCTCCAGAATAAACCACCCGCCCGTATTTAATAATTTATGTGAATAAATGACTTCCGGAAGTTCAGTTATGGTAGTGAGCGCATACGGTGGCCCCGCAAAAATCAAATCATATTTTTCGGTGCAGCTTTCCAGAAAACGAAATACATCTGATTTTTCTACCCGGCAATTTGCAATTTGTAATTCTGCAATTTTACTTTTAATAAATTGATACATTTTGGGATCTTTCTCAATGATCGTAAGATCCGCAGCGCCTCTTGAGGCAAGCTCATAGCTAATGCTACCTGTGCCGCCGAAAAGATCAAGAGTCTTTATGCCCTCGATTGAAATATTGTTTTCCAAAATATTGAACAAACCTTCCTTGGCAACATCTGTCGTTGGGCGTGTATAGGGCATTTTGGCCGGAGGATTTATTTTTCTGCCTCCATATTTTCCGGTTATTATTCGCATGAATCGATGTCAAAGATATGACTGAAATAGTGGGAAGGAAATTTAGTAATTTCTTCCGAATAGCTATATTCTTTTCGAAAAGGGGCAAATTCTATATCGTCAAAATATTTATAAATTTCATCGTAAAGAGCCGAATTTTCTTCTACCAGGCCGCTTAACACGAGATGAATTTGTTTGATTTTAAGTTGTTTGCAAATATTTAATAAAATATAAGAAATATCATTTGCCGTAGTAAAATCAAATGAATTCAGCAGAAAATGTTTGCCTTGGCTAAATACATGGACCACTACTTTTTGTGTGTAAAAAATAACAGACATACGGTCTGCATTTCCGGAAAAGTTTTTAAGAATTAATGAATATTGGTGCGTCATGGTTGCCTGCGGAAATTGATTCTTAACCATCTCCACCGTCGCCGCCGAAAGTCTGTAAGCATTATAAAGTGATTGCTCTGAGATAATATCAGATAGTATCACATTCTCAGTTTCGATATCGCCAAACAACAGGTTCATCAGCGTTTGATTTTTGTCGCGGTCGTACATGGAAAATGGAATCAACGCGCTTTGCGGAACCGAAAATCCAACGCAAACTTTCCGGAACTTTTTTGAAAAAATATCATGTTG
Source organism: Ginsengibacter sp. (assembly GCA_051954975.1). GTDB lineage: Bacteria > Bacteroidota > Bacteroidia > Chitinophagales > Chitinophagaceae > Ginsengibacter. The sequence continues at coordinate 274,474 of JBQCHE010000020.1, forward strand.
ATGAAATAGCACCTGCAAAGCGATAGGAAAACCCACTGCGGGCTTTGTGGAATCAAAATGATAAATAGCAAGCCCCACATAAGATTTTTCATCTTCATTTCTAATGCAATAAGAAAACCCTTCATTGCTTACCTCGCAGATTAATGCACATTTTTCCGGGTCGTAGGATGAAGGCATTATTTCAAATACAGTATTCATTTTTATACGGTTCCGCTTTCATTTTTGAAAGCATGTAAATATATAATTTATGAACTTCTTTTCAATCAACAATCATCTGCAATCCGCAATTTTTTTACGTGATTGTTTCAAAATATTTTAACAACAAACGTATATCGCTTTTCATAATTAAAGTATTAGTTTCGCACCCAAAAAAGAAATGACGACAAACAGAACTTTTACAATGATCAAGCCTGACGCCACTTCCAAAGGCCACACGGGAGCGATTTTAAAAATGATAAACGAAGCTGGCTTTCGTATTGCTGCAATGAAAATGACGCATCTTTCAAAAGAAAAAGCCGGCGAGTTTTACGCAGTGCATAAAGAACGGCCCTTTTACGGCGAACTCGTTGAGTTTATGAGCCGCGGTCCGATAACTGCCGCTATCCTGGAAAAAGAAAACGCGGTAGAAGATTTTAGAAAATTAATTGGCGCTACTAATCCCGCACAGGCCGAAGAAGGAACCATCAGAAAATTATATGCCGCCTCTATCGGTGAAAATGCAGTTCATGGCAGTGACAGCGATGAAAATGCTCAAATAGAAGGAGACTTTTTCTTTAGCAAACTGGAGCAGTTCTAAATATTTTTTTGATAAATAGTAGCGCCCGTAAATATTTTGCGGGCGCTACTATTTTACCCACGCCTTCAATTCAAAATTCCCGTTCCATCTGTCGCCGGCCATCATGTTTTCGCCAATGATAATTTTGTATTCGCCTGTATCTTTAATTTTGTAATTGATTTTTTTGCCGAATGGCCCGTCAAATGTGCTATCGGGGAAACCAAGCTGGCTAATTCTAATATTTGCCTTACTATCTTTTGGAGCCAGATTAGCGTATAGGGTATCACCCGCCAATATCCTGATCGGAACGGTAAGATGCTGATTCGCGCTATCCAATGTGAGATTGAAAACCAGGGTGTCTTTTTGGGGAGATAAAGAATTTGCTGAATCATCGCTTTGCGCCGGCAGTTCCTCTGAATGTATTGCCGGCCGCGGCTGATCGCTATTGTTCTTATTTCCGTTTTGATGACAGCTAAATAAAATCAGCAGAGTAAAGCAATAAATAAACTTATTTTTCATAGCATATTCATGAGAAATAAAAGCAATAAGTTGACCTGTTCATTATTTATTTTCCAGGGGCTCCACCGTGTAGCCCTGCTTTTTTAAAAGGCTGATTAAGCCTTCCTGCCCTACTAAATGGCCCGCTCCTACAGCTACAAAAACACTTTTTTCCTTCATCACAGTATCCAGCTTTTGTACCCATCTTTTATTTCTGTTGTTCAATAACAAATTATCATATTTTTCAGAGCCGAATTCACTTTTGCCAAGCATCGTTTTTATCGAATCAAGATTTTGACTTTTATAAAAATCAAGCATCGTTTCAAACTCTTTTTTGTTTACTGAAAAACTGTCAATGTTTTTCAGCAATTCCTTAGCCTGCCACTGATAAGGAATGCTGTCAAAAACTGACGCCTGGAATTGCATCGTTTCCAATCCCTCAACTTCTTTTTTATCGGCTTTGGCCAGCGTTAGCAATTCTTCTTCAACGCCCGCCGGTGAAGAACAATCCATCATTCTTGGATACAGCAGCGCCACCAAAAAATAAGGCTTGGTTTTTTGAAGCAGGGCCAGCGGCATTTTCAGCGTGTCAGAAAAATAATTCTTTAGTCGATCATAATCCTTCGGCGAATAAAGATCAGAAAGTGTTGTATCGCCACGCATATCCATATACATCATCGCGCTCAACATCGTAGACGGATCATCCATGTCTAATTCCATGTAAATTTCATCGCAGCCGCTGATGGCTTTTTTTAACTGATTGCTAAAGTGAATGTCGTCCCTGCACAACAGATGAAATGTTCCAAATAAAAAGCTGGGTTTACTAAGTCCATTACCACTTATTTTCCAAAGAAGGGAATTGTCATCCTTCTGAATTTTATATTGATTTTGCGATTGTGCTTTGCAGCTCAAAAACACGGTCATCAAAAAAACATAAGTAATCAATTGCTTCATATTTTTCTGTTTTTGTAAAAATAAGCTAAAGCAGTTTGGCATAATTGAAAATAAGAAGTAAGCCTGTTTATGCTTTTACTATCGCATTAAAAAAATAATTATTTATTGAACCATAAAATTAAAATCATAAAATATCGTTATGGTTTTTATTAAAGACAATTTTAATAATTATTAACAAGTGCGATTTTAAAACCAAACTGCCTATGAAAACGATAGCCGCCATTCTGATCCTGTTATTTTATTTCTCTCCTTTACTTGCTCAAAAAGGACTTCCCAAATTCGGAGATATTGACAAAACAGACCTTCAGATGAAAGAGTGCGAATACGATAAAGATGCACAAGCTTATAAACTACTTGATTATGGAAATGTAGAGTTCAGGATAATAGGCGACAATATTAGTATTGCAACGGAAAGACGAATAAGAATAAAAATTCTAAAAGAGAAAGGACTAGATGAAGCCAATATTAAAATCAACTTTTACAGTTTAAGTAATTTTGAGAAGATAGATGAAATAGCTGCCGTAACTTATAATCTCGACAATTCAGGAGATGTAATAAAAACAAAGCTTGAAAAATCCTCCATTTTTATAAAAAAATTAAACAACCGCTATTCACAGGTTTCGTTTTCGATGCCCGATGTGCAGATAGGAAGTGTAATAGAATTCAAATATACCGATACCAAAAGGTCCTACTCATATATTGACGACTGGAAGTTTCAGGATGATATTCCTACCAGGCAAAGCTTATATGAAATTGTCCTTCCGGGCATATTTAGGTTTGCGACTCAAACACTTGCCTACCAAGGCGTAGAACAGACTTCCAAATCTATCACAGATATTCTAAGCTACCATGGAAATGTAATATCTGACCGTTCAGAAAGAAAAACTTTTCAACTTAAAGACGTGCCTGCCCTGCAAGATGAGCCATTCATGGGCGCTGAAAAAGATTATGTACAAAGGATTGTTTTCCAGCTAAACAGTATTGTATGGCCAAATGGGGAGATAGAAGAAGTGATGTCTACATGGCCAAAGCTCACCACGAAATTATTAGATGATGAAGATTTTGGCTTGCAATTGAAAAAGAATCTTCCTCATACTTCGGCGCTTGATGATTCATTAAAAAATGTAAATGACCCTTATAAAAGGATGGTGTTGGTTCACGATTATGTGCGTCAAAATATGAACTGGAACGGCATCGAAAATGTTTATTCTGACAATGGGATAAAATCTGCATGGGATAAAAAATCCGGCAACAATTCTGAACTGAATTTTATTCTTATCAATCTCTTGCGTGATGCGGGTTTGAAGGCCTACCCTATTTTGGTAAGTACCAAAGACAATGGAACGGTTAATACAATTTATCCATTCTTAGAGCAGTTTAATAGCACCATGACGTGCGTGATAGCAGGAGATGAAAGATATATTTTAAATGCTGCCGATAAATACAATCCTGCAAACCTGATTCCGTATGATGTGCTGGACAACCAGGCTTTCCTGGTGGATGACGCCATTGGTGGTTGGATTACCCTATCGAACAAGAATGATAAGTGGAAAAACCTGGTAACCATTTTTGGACAAATTACGCCTGACGGTATCATGCAGGGAAACGCTACGGTGTATAGCTATGGCTATTCAAAAAATCCGCGTGTAAAAGAATGGAAAGAAAACAAAAGTTCTTTTAGTGATTATTTTCTAAAATCATATACTGCGATAAAAGTAAAAAATCTGAATGTAAGTAATGCGGATGACGACAACCAGCCACTGGAACAAAAGCTGGATTTTTCGTTGCCTCTAAGCTCTTCAGGAGAATATAAATATTTTACTTTAAATCTCTTCCAGGGCCTCGAAAAAAATCCTTTCATTGCAGATAAAAGAACAACAGATATTGAATTCAATTATCCGAAATCCTATACCATACTTGGTAAAATCTCCCTTCCGGAGGGATATGAATTTGAGGAGTTGCCCAAAAATGTGAAAATGATTATGCCGGATACCAGCATCGTTTTGCAGCGCTTAATTCAGCCTGGCCAAAACGGCATTGATTTTAGAATAACACTTGATTTTAACCGCTCCTACTATACAGCAGGCGCCTACCCGATTTTCCACGAGTTTTATAAACAGCTCTTTAATAAATTGAATGAGCAAATTGTAATTAAAAAGAAATCAAACAGCTAATGCAAAAACTTTTAATACTGGCGTTGCTCTCTTTCATAAGTTCTGGAATCTTCAGCCAGGTAAATATTTATGATGCTTCTACCTTGCCAAAAGCGCTTGTAGAAAATGCTCACAGCGTGAAACGTGAAGAGATAATGAACTTTGAAGTGAAGGATATTGATTTGGCAACGCTTTCCGTACACCGCGTGTATACCGTTTTGGACGGCGAAGGCTCGGACGTTCTTTATTTTATTAAAAATTCAGATGGTTTCACCAAGCTGGACGATGCAGAAATAAAAGTTTTTGATGCGCATGGCAAAGAAATGAACCGTTACAAAATGAAAGAGATGAAATCTATTGCAACCGGCGATGGACTTGTGGTAGATGGCAAGTTTTATTACTTCCAGGTGGCCGCGCCCTCCTACCCCATTACGGTTGAATACGATTATAAAGTAAAATATAAAGGCACTTTGAATTATCCTGATTATCGTATCCAGGCTCCTGAACAGTCGATAGAGCATTCAAAGTACACGGTAACAATTCCTGCCAATTTAGATTTGAAATATAGCGCCCAACACGTTTCTTTAAAACCTGAGGAAACTGCTTCGGGAAAATATAAAACCTATTCATGGGAAGTAAAAGATCTTTCCGCAATCCCGTACGAAGAAGGTGCCGCAAATTACCAAAGTTCTTACCCAGCCATACTTTTATCGCCTCAAAAATTTTCAATGGATGGATACGAAGGCGATCTTTCAAGCTGGGAAAAATTTGGCGAGTGGTATAGTGTGCTTTCAAAAGGCGCATTAAATCTGCCTGAAGCCACAAAAAATTATCTAAAAGATTTAGTGAAAGATGCGCGCAACGATAAAGAAAAAATTGCCATACTTTATCATTACCTTCAAAATAGCTGCAGGTATGTAAGTATTCAGTTGGGCATCGGCGGTTTTAAAACTTTTGATGCTGCATTTGTTGATTCAAAAAAGTATGGTGATTGTAAAGCGCTTACGACTTACATGCAGGCGATGCTGGATGCAGTGGGGATTACCAGCTATCCGGCTTTGGTAAATGCAGAATATAATCAAACGCCCGTGAATCCTGCGTTTCCGCACAATTCATTTTCGCATGTTATACTTTGTGTTCCCCAAAACAAAGACACTACCTGGTTGGAATGCACCAGCAAGGCAACGCAGGTGGGCATTCTTGGCAGTTTTACCGAAAACCGAAATGCGTTGCTTATTACGCCACAGGGTGGCAAACTGGTAGCCACGCCTAAGAGCAATTCGTTGGAAAACACTTTTCACCTTACCACCAAAGTAGCTTTGAATGAGGATGCTTCGGGTGAAACTGAAAGTATTCTTGAATCCAAGGGTGAGTACAAGGAAGAAATTATTGAATATGTGATGAATGAGAAAAAGGATGATCAGAAAGAATACCTGGTGAAAAGACTGGGTTTTTCGCAACCTGATCAGTTTGAACTTACCACTGATAAAACTGATAATTGCGCCAAAACTTCATTTAAGCTTGCCATAGAAAAAGTGCCCGAATTTTCTGCAGGAAGCAAAATGTTTTTGAACCCGCGCATCTATAAGCTTTGGAGCGGCAAATTACCTGATGATGAAAAGCGCACACGTGCCTTTTATTTTCCATTTCCATTTGTAAAAACGGATACTACTATTTACCAACTTCCGGAAAATTTTACGATAGAACATTTGCCTGTTTCTAAAGACCAAAGGTTTAAGTTCGGGACATTTTCTACGAAATACAATTATGATGAAAAGACAAATGCTATCACTTCAGTCGCTTACCTTGAGCTGAAAGAAAACGTGATCCCGGCAGAAAATTTTACAGAGGCACGCAAATTCTTTAGCGAAGTAATCAAAGAATTTACAGAAAAAATTGTGGTAAAAAGAAAATAAAAATTGCAGGTATTTGTTCATTTGCTGTTGGTTGGCGTTACCATGTATTTATAATCTTCTCTGTTTTTTTGAACCTCTGGTAATTAAACGGGGCGGCTAACAAGCCACCAAAGCCAATCCGGTACGTGTATACCGGCCGATAGCCATTTTGAAAATCAACGACGAGATCGACCCGCAATATTTTGAAAATATTTTCTAATCCGATAAAAACTTCGCCATATTTTTTATCCGGATGAACATACAATGCATTAAATCCTTCCACAAAATTCCAGTTCCATCTTTTTAACAATGGAATTTTATTCGATACCAGGCCATTTGCATGGTGCTCAAAATGAAACTCAGAATAAAATGGCGAATCATTACTAAACTGGTACACAGAAGTATTTTGAAAGGACTTTACATATTGGCTGGCGATGATAGAAAGATTTCCATAAAAGTGTTTGTAATCCTGCACATATACGGAATGATTATTCAAAAAGCCGCCCAATGTAACATTGTAATTAATGGTTCCTGCTAACTTTAAGATATTTTCATCTGAAATATTAAAAGCCCATTTATCATAATCTACATCGCTGCCAAAAATGTTTTTCAATCCTTTGGTGTAGCCGAACGTAAAAACAGGGTACTTTGAATCAATGGAAACTTTTCTTTTCGGAAATTCGATGTATTGCTGGCCCGGCTGAAAGCTAACCATGGCATGCATTACAACCGCCTGGTGTCGTTGAAACTGTGATGACAATAACTCGACAGGATAGTTGGGCGTATAGCGGTGTTGCCATTTTTTATTCCAGATATAATCAGTGGTATTTTCAATCGGCAACCGATCTTCATATTCTCCCTCAATCAAAAATTTTACGCCACTCTCCCACTCTTTTGTAAACCCTGCTTTACCAAAATAATTTTCATAGATTTTCATATAGTTTCTTCCATACAATAAGCTGCCAATCGTATTTTGTAAACCATCAATGTCGCTTTCTTTAAAAAACTGGCTTACCCGTTTGCCGCCAGCCACAAAAAAGGATTGATTTTTATATTCTTCATCCGGATCAAATTTGTTTACATTTTTAAATACAAATCCACCCCATGGATTTAAGTGGTGATTATTGAAACCATATCGTGCATCAGCAATGAAACTAACATTGCTGTTCAGTGCTTTGGAATTTTTGGAAATCACTAAAGAAGGATTAAAAGCAAGCCCTTCGACTGTATTAAACTGCAAAGTTTTCAATAAAGGATCGAATGAAATATCATATTGATTGGTGTAACTATAATGCGTTCTGTTTATGCCTGACCAAAATATCTGAGTGATTTCTACTGGCCCTTGCCGCTTCTTCAACGAATCAACATTGGCTTCTGTAGAATCGTTCCTTGCCTCAAAAGCGCTGTCTTTGGTTTTATAATCCCTGATTTCCTGCGGCTCAAGCGGCACGGGCCTTATAGAATCCCAATACGAATGAGGTTTTTTATTGACGGCAGAATCATATTTAATTGCAACCCGATCAAAAAATCCTTTGGGAAAATCGGGTTCAAGATTATATTTTGAATAGACATTCACAAAATTACCTTCGGATCTTATGCCGAATTTGTTGAACGTAAAATGAATTACCTGGTTTTTTATCCTCCAAATATCTCTTGTTACCGGTTGATGTATTTGAGAGATTTCAAGAGAATCGAGGATTTCCAGGGCGGATTTGTTAGTTAATAAAAGATGGCAACTGAAAATGCGCCAATCATTTTCAGTAATGTTTATAACGCCTGAAAACAAGGGCTCATAATCCCGTTTAGGAATTACTTTTATAACATTTACTTCTTCGCCATCTTCAAAAAAACTACCGAGAAATTTATAATTGTAATACTTTAAGGCATTATCAGCAATCGGCGATACAAAGCCGCGCGCATTCACCTGCGGCGCTATGTTGACATTATTTTTATAAAAGCTGATAAAGGCGGGAAAGCTAAAACCTAAACCATTATTACCACTGACGCGCGTTGATACCACTTCAAGCTTCAGCTTATCCGGTAGCTGTTCATACACTTTTGTTACGGATTCGGTAAGATAAACAATTCCGCTACCCGAAGAATCCAAACCCATTAGCCGGCGGTCTTCCTCAGGAATTTTCTGGCCCATCACTGAACGTGGCAAATTCATTAATTCAATCAACCCTTTCACATAAACCTCTGCTTCAAAAGCTTTCACCTGCTCATCATAAAAAGAGCGTTTCTTAATCGCCTGCCTGATAATTTCATACGCCGGATCTTCGCTTTTGTTTTTTATGATGACTTCTTTTAAAGTCAATCTCTGTATAGACAATGTGAAATTGATTTTCTGGTCTGAAGATGTGACCGTAATATTTTTTTCCGAAGAAGCGTAGCCTACATAACGGCAATCAAAAGTGTAATTTCCCGGCGATAAATGGAAGCTGTACTTCCCTTCATTGTTTGCGGTAACACCGATGGGCGTTCCTTTCACGAGAATCGTGGCAAAAGGAAGCGGATTTCCTTCTGTATCTTTTACCATTCCTTCAACGGTTTGTGAGGAAGCTAAGTAAGTTGAAAGAATAAAAAACAGTGTGAAAAAATTACGCATGCTTTATGAAATTCATAGAAAATCAGGATACGGGGAAATAATATTAAACAGTCGGATTGGACTCCACTATTTTTTCTTTGCGAAGATAGCTACCTGTCAATGCTGCAAAACCCGCTACCATAGCGCCGATAAGGGCCGTAACGAATATTAATAAATTGGGACTATCTACCTTAAAAATTAAAACAGAAACCCGGTGTGCTAAAATATCGTCGTTTTTCATGCTTATCCAAAAACTGAGAAATCCCCATAACAAAAACAATGAAACAAACCCGCAAATAAATGAGAGCAGATGCTTTTGCTGAATAAAAACAGAGACAAACAAAGCGACAACAGCCACAGACCACCATGGAAAATACAAACACGATAAAAAACTAAAAAGTATGATTAAAATTGCGGAAACTATAAATTTCATATTTGTAATTTAAAGAGGAGAATTTTTTCATAAATTAATTAAAGCTCATAGTCCATTTTATGCGGCTATCATTCGTTTCATTCCGTTTCATTACCCACAATTTATAATAGTTGCCTGCAGCCCAGGTATCCACGAAATTATCGTAAAACCTGCTGCCCGGATTCCCACTTTCTCCACCGGGATACACGCCGAATGCTTCTGTTTCGGGTGTCAGCGAAACTATCATCCTCCAACTAGGCCCATGCTGCGCCTTGGCAGCATTTATTGTGTTAGTTCCTCCGCCAATGGGCAAATGAAGACGGCTGAAAGCATCTAACCTGGCAAGGTGCTCCACATGAGTATCTTTATATTTTGCCCATTCAATTCTGCCTTCTTCATCAGCTTTTCTTATCACCGCTGCTGCCATTTTAAAAGCTGCCGTCACATCATCTGATAAAGATTCTTTGTTGGCAGTATTGATATCATCAAAAAATTCAAAATCCGGGTACTTATTAATGATATCCAGCAAAGCGCTCTCTGTGGGCCACGGCAATTGCAGGCCGGAATGCACAAACTCGTCATTCCAGATTACCGTTGCCAGGCTGTCCCACGTTACAACAAATAAGGTAGCGCCCTTTGAATCAGGATTATTATTACAATCCCAGCTCTCTAAAATTGAAAAATATTTTTGCTCTTGTGGACTTAGCTTATTTACCTGCATATTATTAATCAGAACCGGAAGCGCCCATTTACCAAAAATGTTATAATTATTGGTTTGCAGCTTCATCATGTCTTCAGGTGTAATATTATTCATTCCCTCAAGCCTTTTATTGATTTCTATTGCACGGTATGGAGGATAATTTCCGCCTAAATAATAAGGATAGCTGGTGTCTGTGGGCATTTGATTGGCGCTGCTTACAAAATTTCTTCCAGGATTAATAAGATGAGGGTTTTCAAACTGCGGAATCATTCCCTGCCAAAAATAGCTGCTGTCTGTACCCGGCATCACGAAATCGCCCTGCCTGTACCATTTTGCAGGAAATTCGCCCTGGTCCCAAATAGCAATATCGCCATTTTTACAGGCAAAAATGCAGTTCTGGCCCGGCGTATGCAGATACTTGATCGCTTTCAAATAATCGTTATAATTTTTTGCTTTATCCAGCAGCGTAAACATTTTTAATTCATTGCTCGGATCATGCGCCTTCCATCGCACAGCGTAATCTTTTTTATTGGTATTTCTGCCTCCATCAAAACTTTTATCGTACATCACCGGGCCGATATTGGTGTAAACCACGGTATCAAGGTAATCAGCCTCTCCTTTTATTTTGATGACCTCAATTCTAAAATCAGAAGGAACCCAGGCGCTATCAAACCAGTATTCTTGACGGCTGTCGTCTTTAAATTTAACTTCATAATAATCTCTCACGTCGCGCATGGCATTGGTGAAGCCAAAGGCACAACTGTCATTGAAGCCAATAATGACAGAGGGTGCCCCCGGAAATGTAGCGCCATATACATTAAAAGACGGCGTAGTGATTTGCATCTCATACCATATAGAGGGAAGATTTAAACCCAAATGCGGATCGTTACATAAGATGGGATACCCACTTTTCGTTTTTTGGCCGCTTACCGCCCAATTGTTGCTTCCATTATCTTTATCCGGTTTTTGTTCAACAATGCTGTTGGAATCTTTATTGTCAAAATACAAAGAGTCAGCAGAGGCGGGTGCAGTAACCACCAGAGCAGGTGGAGCAAAGACGGTATCTTTAGGAACAATCGGATCCAGCGAATCCATTACGATAGGATAAATTTTATTAAAATCCGCAGATGAAAAAACCGATTTTGCGTTGGTTCTTTCAAAATCGCTTTCTTCTCCGGCCAGTTCCAGCGCCATGTATTTTAAAAAAAGCGCCGACTTAAAGTTGGACCACTTTTCAGGCTTGTAGCCCAGCAATTTATATTCTATGGGCAGCGTGCTTTCCGTAAGACTTTCTATATACGCATTTACGCCCGCTGTATAGCTATCACATTCTGCCAGAGTTTCCGGATCTTTTTCAACCTCTTTCAGATTTTTTTCTGCGGCAAACACCATTCCGAGCCGTCTCTTGTCGCGATCATATTCTAATGCTTTGGGGCCGATAACTTCGCTTAATCTTCCGGCAGCCGCGCGGGTTTGAAATTCCATCTGCCACAGCCGGAATTTAGCATGCAAGTAGCCCTGCACAAAATAAGCGTCGTTTTCGTTATCGGCAAATACATGTGGTACCAGCCTTTCGTCAAAATATACTTTTACCTTTCCCTGTAACTGTGGAAATGAAAGCTGCGCGGAATAATTTTCATCTACAGGTTCTGCATTTTGCCATAAGCCTTTCTGTGGGCTTAATAATTGCCCTAAAGGGACGGGTAGCACCAATTTAGTATTAAACAGCACTATTAATATTATCGTGATGAGTCCATAAAGAATAATTGGAACAATTTTCATGTCACTTCGAATATTAGGAATGTAAAATAAGTAAAATAGAAAGTATTGAGCAATTGAATTTGTGAAAAACGTGTGTGCCTGCCGGTTCAAACACAGTAAAGCATGAAATAAATACAATTTTTATTCTGCGCTATAACAACAGGTTAATTTTTTTTGTATTGCCCCATCATTAAAATACTATGGCGCTTTTAGCGTTATGCTTCTTTCACTTTCTATGAACAGATTTATAGTTTTGCTTCTTTTGTTGCTGCCTGTTTCTTTTAGAATACAGGCGCAGAATGCCCGCTCTTCAGACGAATTGTTTGCTGACGCGAGAAAGTCGGCTTTTGAAAACAAAAATTATCAAAAAGCCAAGGAACTGGCGTTTGAAGCGTTGAAAAAATCGCCCGGCTATGCGGATGTAGATATTTTTTTAGGAAGAATTTATTCATGGGATCATCAATACGATAGCGCGCGGATGCATTTGGCAAAAGTGCTGGATGTGAATCCTAATGAAGATGCAAGCATCGCTTATGCCGACCTCGAATACTGGAATGATAATTACCAGGAGGCGCTCGATATCTGTAACAAGGCGCTAATCAATTTTCCAAATTCACAAGAGCTTTTATTGAGAAAGACTAAGAATTTAAAAGATTTAAAAAGATTTACTGAAGCATCGGAAACGCTACAGCAGGTTTTGACAATAGATAAAAAGAATTCCCAGGCAATCGCATTGGCAACGTCAATAAAGGAGGAAACGTCAAAAAATAAATTAAGCATCAGTTATGAAAATTCTTCTTTTGACAAACAATTTGACAAGGCCTGGAACCTCGCAAGCATAGCCTATAGCAGGCAAACCAAATTGGGCAGTGTGATAGCACGAATCAATTATGCCAACCGCTTTTCGTCAAATGGCCTGCAGGCGGAAGTGGATGCCTATCCACATATAAGTAAAACTTTTTACGGTTATCTAAATTTTGGCTACTCCGGCGATGTGGGTATTTTTCCCGGATATAGGGCGGGCATGTCTTTGTATGCCAATTTACCCAAAAGCTTTGAAGGAGAATTAGGCATCCGGTATTTGTATTTCACAAGCGGTACAAAAATTTATACCGCTTCTTTGGGAAAATACTGGAGCAATTTTTTATTTACTGCGCGCACTTATCTCACGCCATCCTCAAACGATATTTCCCAATCGTATAATCTTTCTGCGCGGTATTATTTGAAAGGTGCTGACGATTATATCGGCATTTCTGTTGGCTCGGGCATTTCCCCGGATGACAATAATCAGAATATTCAATTTAGTAATAAAGAGAATAAGCTTTCTTCTAAAAAAATTTCTGCAGATTTTAATCATACATTTTTAAAATGGAATATCATTTCCATAAGCGCAGGAATCATCAACCAGGAATATAGGCCTTCTGAACGCGGTAACCAGTTTAACATTTCCGCAGGGATAAGCCGAAGATTTTAAAAAAACTTTGCTCTTTTCTTAAAGTCTCCATTGGTCATCCGGATGTGGCAAGCAGATTAGAAAAATTGGAGTAACATTGCAGCCAAATAAAACTTCAATTTCTCCGAAGCTTCATCATGAAATATTATAAAATTATTGGAATCGTTGCGGCAATTACTCTTTTTGCAAGTTGCTTTATGCCGTGGGCGTTTTATCCTGATCTGCAGAAATCATTTACTGGTTTTTTTTCCGAAAAAAATATTTATGGCCGCCCCGGAAAAGTGTTTACTTTTTTCGCGGTGCTTTCAATCATATTTATCCTTATAAATAAAATATGGGCAAAAAGAGCCGTGATTTTTTTACAGGCGCTTAACATTGGCTACCTCTTAAAAACCTATGTAATATTCACGTCGTGTTATAAAGGATTTTGTCCCACAAAACAATATGGAATTTACTTTCTCATTATCAGTTCAGTAGTGTTATTAGTCATAAGTCTTTTCCCTGATCTCAAACTAAAGGAAGAAGAAATAACTGAAATTAAAAATCAAACCTGACGTTGGTTTAAAAATCAAACCAGATTACACCGTGGTAAGGGCTGTTGAGTTGAACATTCTTCTGGCTTTGCGGACCCATGTCTTCTGCCTTATGAAATTTTGTTCCGATAGGTTGAATCGCATTCATAAAACCAATATTTCCCTCCGGATATTTTACTGTCGTATTTGTATTACTTGCTCCTTTCGGATCATTTGTTTTCAACATCTGCAAAAACACATTCTCATTTTCCATAAAAATGGTGACAGGAATTTCAGCGGTCCTAAGCTTTGCCCAATACACGTTTTGATGATTGCCCTTAAACTCAGGATAGTTCCAAGATTCGCCGGTGGTTGTGTTGTTATAATCCTTGTTCCAAATATTAAATTGCAAACCTTTTAGCCGGTTTTTCCATACGTGATAAGGCCCGCGGCCAAGCCATTGCATGCCTTTCACCTTTTCTTCTGGATATTGAAATGTTATTCCCATAAAATCAGTAGCTTCTCTCTGGCTGAAGGTGTAGGATAATTTTGCCGGCTTACCGGGAGAAAAAGTCCATTCAGCAGTGAGCCAGTTTCTTCCGTCTTTATAATGTGCATATACCATCACGGCATTGTTTTCCTTTTTGTAATCAAACGAATCCAACTGCATCTGAAATCCGGCGAGAGAAGGCCCTTGAGATAAAGAAAATACAGAATCGTTTTTCATTACTTTTTCAAGATAACCGGTTGTTTTGCTAAAATAAAATTTCACATTTCCATTGGTAACAATTAACGTGTGTGCATCACCGCTAGTTTCCATTTCAGAAACAGATGAAGTCTTGTGCAACCACTTTTGTGTAATATTTGCCGGGGAATGCAGCGGCCAACTCCAAGTAAAAATTTCTTTGTGATGGTTATCAATCGCAGTAAGATAAAGCGCATCGTTTGATTGCCATGAAGACGGCAAATGCAAATCAATAAATTTACTTTCGCCGGCTTCTATTGAAGTTGGTAAAATAATTCCCTCCTCTTTTATGGAAGACTTTACTATTGCGTCATTCGGATTGCCAAAATTTACCAGCTTCCATTTAAACGTACATTGGTTCAGGTTGGTAAACATGTACCTGTTTTCGACCAACAATTTTCCATCAAAGTTTTGTGGAATAAATTGCTGGGCAATATATACCGGTGACCAGATTTCTTTAATGGTATAAAAGCTTCCTTCCTTTTCGCGATGCGGGCCAACTATTCCGTCAGGCGCATTGTTGCTATGAGTATCAATGCTATCGTTTAAATCACGCCTTACAATTCCTTCATCGGCAAATACCCACAGAAAACCTCCCGCGCTCAGCGGCATTCGCCTCATCAGGTTCCAGTAGTCATCCAATCCTGCGCCAAGACCACCATCATACAACCCGTGAATTAGCTCCGTTGGAAAGTACACTTCGGTGCCATACAATGCGGTATTTTCCAGGTAATTAAAGTCAGGATAATGCTTGGTATTGGTGCCGTTAAATTTTTCCCACGGATGGATTACCAATCTTTTTTGAGGATCATACAAATCATAATCATTATCAAGATTACGGTTAAAACCTCCTTCGTTTCCATTGTCCCAAATCACCACTGAAGGATGATTTACATCGCGGATCACTAATTCCTTTACTAACCTGTGGCCCGTAGTATCGTCATAATAATTTTGCCAGCCTGTTAATTCATCCAACACCAAAAGCCCAATGGAATCGCATGCATCAAGGAAATCAACATCCGGCGGATAATGCGACATCCTCACTGCATTCATGTTCATTTCTTTGATTAAATTAATATCCTCAATATTTATTGCTTTACTGGTAGTTCGCCCGCTCTCAGGCCAGAAGCTATGATGATCCACTCCTTTGAAAATTACTTTTTTTCCATTCAAATAAAAACCATCATGAGGCCTCAATTCGACGGTGCGAAAACCAAATTTTTGTTCAATGCTATGGACTATTTTTCCTTCCTGATTTTTTAAAGAAATTTTCGCTGTGTAGAGATTCGGAAACTCAGGGTTCCACAATTTTACTCCATTGTATTGATGTTCAAGAATCGTGAGTGAATCAGCATTGTCCAATCTTTTAGAGATTAAATCAAGCGTTCTGTCGCCATCTGCACCTGAAATTTCAGCCTGCAAAGAGTAATCTTTTGCAATATGAGAAGTGAAAACCTGCAACTTTAAATGCCCATCGGATTCTGCATTTATCGCAAGCCTTTTAATATGTTCTTCCGGCAACACTTCCAAATAAACAGGCCTGAAAATGCCTCCGAAAATCCAAAAGTCGCCGTCACGCTCCGCCCTGTTTATCGACGCATTTGCAGATTGCTTGCTCACTTCCACTTCAAGCAAATTAGACTTTCCAAATTCGAGCAAAGGTGTAATATCATATTTGAATTGATAAAAAGCGCCCTGGTGCACTTTACCGGCTAACTTTCCGTTTATCTTCACTTTTGTATCCGTCATTGAGCCTTCAAACACAATATTCACCTGTTTATTTTTCCAGCTTTTATCAGCATTGAATTGAAATTTATATAGTCCTTTTTCATCAGAATGATTTTTTTCCCGTCCATAATTATAGCTTCCAAATCCCTGCAACTCCCAGCACGAAGGCACGGAAATGGTAGTCCACTTGCCGCTGTTGCTGCCGCCTGTACAATAAAAATCCCATAATACTGTATGGTCTTTGTCTGTGCCTGATAAATATTTGATAATGGTTTGCTGGCTGAATGAGGGCAACACACAAATAAAATTCAGCGCAAATAAAAATGTAAATATTTTTTTACTCATATCAATTTATTTAAATGCCGATGATAACAGCAAGGCATACACGTTTTTTTAGCAAAAAATAAAAATGATGTATTTCCTCATTTGCTGTGCCTGCTCAATATAGAAATACGTCATTCAAACAATTCGGCGCGGTTTTTAGGCCGTTCACTATCAAGCCATTTAAAATCCTTTAAGGTTCGTTGATCTTCAGGAATCTGGCTCATCGGATACATATTACCTTGAACAGAATTGACAAAAAGCACCTTAATAATGTCGTCATTTTTAAAATAAAGATCAATCACATCGCCCGTGGCCCTGTTCATTCCGATATAGGCGCTGTCTTCGTTTTGAAGATAATAAATACTCTCGGCCTGGGTGCCTTTTACGCGCATATAATCTATCTTCCCATCAATAAAGTATCCGTTAATTGTTTTGCCTGCCATTTGGTTAAAAAATCCTTCTTTAGTACGATTCACTATCATTCCATTTTCAAAAACATACAACCTTTCAGGCTGTTTATTTTTGGTATAAAGGAAAATCGTATCGCCGGCGATTTGGGTATTGCCGCTCCATACCACCGGGCTGTAATACAATCTGAATACAGAATCTTTAGAGGATATAAAAAGGCTGTCACACACACTTTGAAGCGAGTCATTAAAAATTTTCACGTGGTGAAAAGCGAGAAAATATCTTATAGAAGTATCCGGTTTATTTGATGAATCTGTAAGCGAGTTTCCCATAGCTTTTAAGCTATCGACAAGCTTTACAGCACCTGTCTTCAATGAATCTACGTGCCAAGAATCTTTAATTGCTGAATCAACTTCCTTTTCGTGTATGGAAGAATCAGTAGTTGGTTTTTGCAAAATATTCTTTGCCGGATTTCCAGCCGAAGTTGAATCTTTAGGCAGCGTTGCGCTAACTATCGCGGAATCTTTTGCCGGCGCAATCGTACGGTTCTTTTTGCGCCGTCTTTTCTTTTTTTCTGATAAAGACGAGTCCTGTGGAATTAATTTATTTGTGGTGTCTGTCTTGTTGTTCAAAGAATCTTTCGGTGGAACCGGCTGTTTTGGATGCTGTTCAGGAATAAAAAGAGTGGTATCGCTTGACTTAATATCGGCAGGATTTTTTCCTGGGATAGCAGAAGAGTCTTTATGGAAATTCAATGAGTCGGTGACATAGATTTTAGCTGAATCACTTTGGAGATGGCGTTGTTGAAGAAAGAATTCCGCCGTCGAATCGGTAGCCAGTGTTTCCTCTACTTTTTTATTTTCTGACACATTCACATTCACCATTGAATCTTTCTGCAACACTTCATTTTTATCTTTGACAAAAGCAGTAAACCCGGAATATATGGTATCGGCAGCTATGTAGGTGCTGTCATTCTTTTGTTTGATAATCAGAAGCGGCTTCCTGGTGGCAAGAAAAGAATTCTTATTCTTATTCATAAAGACCTGGTTGGCTATAATCGTGTAGCCGCCTGCAGAATCGATGATCACCGCATTTCCTTCCAACTGGGCATTACCGGTTTTATTTTCCAGAGCCATAGTATTAGCAGAATACAATCTTCCGCTGCTGTCCTTTACGGTAGCCCGGTTGGTGAAAAACGCATTGCCGCTATTCAAATCGTACGTTCCGCTGGAAGTGTTCACTTCCACCTCCGGAGTTTTAATATTCGTAGGGCTTATAAACGTACTTTGTCGGGTTTGCATATTATACACAAGTGAGTCGGCGCGAATATGCTTTTGAGGTTCATCCAGCTTTACGTTTTTCTTAAAATAAATATCTTTTGTATCATCATAATAGGTTCCTTCACGGCTGGTAATCACACTTTTGCCTTCTATTATTTTTCCACCATTATGAAAGTTTCCGATACCAGTCTGAAGATTGTAATCAAGATCATCCGTAAAAAGAGTGCCACTTTTATTGGTAAGCTTTACCTTGTTTTTGAGATAGGCAATTTTTTCAACGCCAAGATATTTAAGGTACTGGCTGTATGTATGCACCGTGTCGGCCTGGTTGATTTCAATATTTCCAAACGCTTCCATAATATGAGTGACGGGGTTCACCACGGCGCTGTCGCTATAAAAAACTGTAGAGCCTTGTTTGATTATGGCGCCTCCGGCGATGGTTTGTAACGTAGTAACTGAATCTATTTTAATTGCGCGCATGCTTGGCCCGCGGATAATCTCAAATTCTCTTACCGTATCTGCTTCGGGTGGATTTTGAGGCGGGGTTACCTGGCCAAATGAAATTTGGGTAAATAATAAAAAAAAAATGAGTACGGAATATTTCAGCTTACAAAACATATTATTGTTTTACCGCTTTTACGCTATCATCTACCAAAGGAGCTGTGAGGTAATTGCCCCTGTCTTTTTTACCAAAAACTGAAATGTTTACATATCTGCGCGGATGCACCCTTATGTCATCCAGGAGGATATTCAATTTGTCGGAAGTGCTTTCAAGATTGTGGTATAAAGTTTTGTCATTTAGTAGAAGGCCTAAAGAGCCCTCTTTCCCGTTTATTTTTTCCGCACCGGCTTTAAAGTTATTAATTGCGATTTGAAGAGAATCTACCGTCTGTTTTAAGTTAATGGCCGAAAGATTCCTGGTCAACAACTGTGTGTTCTTTATGATGCTGTCAAGCTGGTCATTGTTGTCATTAAGATTTGAAGTGAAGTGCTCCATATTTTGGAGTGACCTGGCCAGCGAACCATTTTGAACATCGACAATCTTTTGCAAAGATTCTGAAGTAAGGACAAAAGAGGCTGAGGCTGTATTCACATTGGCGAGGATACTTTGGATATTGTCTTTGGTCCTCACATCAAATACTGTAGTAACGGTGGTCAAAACCGAGTCCAGAGATTTAACAGCATTTTTTACTTCATACAAAACCGGGTTGATGATCTTCATCGCTTCATCAAAAGCGCCGGCGCTCAGCGTCGTCAGCAACGTATCGCCATTCTTGAGGTAAGTAGTCGCATCACCAAGCTGGATTTCCATGGTGGGGCTGCCTAATAAATTGGGATTGATTACCGCCAATGAATTTTTTGGGATGTTAACATCTTTGGTAAGAGAAACAGTAACCAGGATCTGCTTCATATCTTTTCCGCCATCCAGTTTGGCAATCCTTCCTATCTGCAAGCCGTTAATTACCACGGGGTTTGATTGCTTTAATCCCTGCACATCTGAATAAACTGCATAAATTTGAGTTTCCTTTTTGAAGATTCCCTTTCCTTTTAAAAATCTGACACCAACAATCAACAACGCCACACAAACCACTGCAAGCACTCCTATCTTTGTTTCATTGCTTATTTTCATTTGGTATTTTTTCGTACTGAATCCTTTAAATATATATTTCCTTTACAAGTATTATGCGAAAATAGGAAATTCATTTCCAGTTCATAACAAAATGAATGTAATCATTAGAAGAGTTAATCAGTTTTGACATACTCAAAACGCGAAGATGTAAGAAGCTTTAGTTTTCAGGAGCCGGAGATGAGGCGTTGGCGACCGATTTAGGATTTTCCACCATGTTTCTATATTTAACAAGCGCATTCGTAATCGCTTTGGCAATTTCTTCCTGGCCTTTTTCACTGTTCAAATAGCGTTCATCATCGTAGTTGGCTACAAAGCCCGTTTCGATTAAAATGGCGGGCATTTGGGTGGCATGCAATACCCACAATCCTTTCTGGCGCTGCCAAACTCCCAAATCAGGCCGGCCGGTTTCTTTTGCTACTGCCTCCTGCACAAGCGAAGCAAGCTGGTAGCTTTTCCTGAAATAATTTTGGGAATATAACAATGCGCTGGCTTTATACTCCGGGCTATCGTAATTTACATTCGCTGTGCTGTCATCATCGTCGGTATTAAAGCCCAAATCGCCCTCTTCCAATGCCTTGATTTTATCATTAGTTTGTCGCGCTGCTAAAATTAACGTACTTGTACCTTTGCGAGAAGTGGGAATTTTATAATACTGCCTTATAGCTACTTTACGGGTATGTTTTGTCCTTACTTTTTTACGCGATTTGCCTTTGCCCACATAATGATGGGTATAATACGTTTCATTTTTATAACCAACAATTCTGGACCCGGTTTTTAAATCGACAGCATCTGCGTGAATACAGACAAACAGATCGCCATGATGATCATTGGCAAACTTAGCTTTTTCGTGTACAGACATAAACATATCTGTAGTCCTGGTGGGAACAATATTTACATCAGGCATCGCCTCCTTCAGGTCGGCAACCAGCTTCATTGAAATGGCTAAGGTGATGTCTTTTTCATACGAACCAAGCGTGCCTTCATATTCGCCCTTTGCGCCGTGATCCTGTCCGCCGTGGCCGGGGTCAATAATTATTGTTTTAATCTTACGCGGCGCCTGAGAATAAGAATTGCCATTAAATATCAGTACGAATGTCAATAAGAAAAATACCATTCTAAAAAGAGAAAATAACCTGGACTTTTTTGATTCGAACATTGCAAATATTGGTTGTAAAATTTTCAATTTAATTCTTTTTTAATCTTCACATTACCTTAATTGGAATATCTCTATTTTTGTTGCCTTCCTGCTATGCAAAACAAAAACGAATTTAGATCACAAAATATTTTACCGTTTGTTTTTACAGCGTTCTTACTTGTATGTTTATATTCCACGGTAAAAAGCAGCGATCTGAGTTCTAAAAAGAAATACCCGGTTTCGTTCTCAGGCAATTATAAAAATCCAGAATTAATTTCTTCAAAGAAAAATCATTTTTCTGTTGCAAAAAAGCAAAAGTTTATGTGGGATTCTGTTCCAGCGGCAGGCAACAAAATAATCGATTCTATTCCGTCTAAAACAGCGGATTCCACAGATTCAATTTCAGAAAAAAAAAACGCGGATTCATTAAGCAATCTAATTTCTGACAGTCTTAAAAGAAAAGACACCATTTCTTACCATCTTGCCAAGAATGCGCTGGAATCGCCTCTTGATTATTCGGCGGAAGACTCAATGGTAATTGATGTAAAAAATAAAACAGTCACCCTGTATGGCAATAAGGTAACTACCAATTACAAAGAAAATAAACTTACGGGCCCTGTTATTGCTTTTGATGAAGCTTCGGGCGATATCATAGCTTCAAGTAAAAAGGACAGCACCGGGAAAACGGTGGCTTTTCCTACTTATAAATCTTCTGACTTTATCTCTCAAAGTGATTCGATCCGGTTTAATATGAAAACGGGGAAAGGCCTTACTAAGGGGACTTATACTCAACAGGGCGAGATGTATGTATATGGAAAGGTGATCAAAAAAGTAAGCCCTGATGTGTTTTATGCATTAAAAGGAAGATTTACCACCTGCAACCTCGATACGCCTCACTTTGCCTTTATTGCAAATAAGATAAAATTTATAAACAATAAGGTCGCCATTTCCGGACCGGTACATCCTGAATTTGAAGGCGTGCCTATTCCTATTTATTTTCCTTTCGGAATTTACCCGTTAAACCAGGGAAGGCATTCGGGGTTTTTAGCGCCTAACTTCACCGTGAACGAGCAAAAAGGCCTGGGGTTGGAAGGTATTGGATATTATAAAGTAATTAGCGACAACTGGGATATTGTGGTTCGAACGGATATTTACTCCTACGGGGGATGGGCATTGCATTTTAATCCCCGCTATTCGAAACGGTATCATTATGGTGGCAACTTCTCGCTTGATATTCAAAATTTCAATTACAATTTTAAGGGTGATCCGGATTTCAGTAAAAACCGGTCATTTCATATTTCATGGTCGCACAGCGCGGACACCAAGTCGCGGCCTGGCGT
Source organism: Ginsengibacter sp. (assembly GCA_051954975.1). Taxonomy (GTDB): domain Bacteria; phylum Bacteroidota; class Bacteroidia; order Chitinophagales; family Chitinophagaceae; genus Ginsengibacter. Next base: position 296,764 of record JBQCHE010000020.1, read on the forward strand.
TACGTTTTCTGCAAACGTAAACGCAGGTACCAGCAGCTTTAACAGCCAGGTTCCGAATAATCCAACTGTAAATTATCAGAACCAGCTTTATTCGTCCATCGCCTTTTCAAAATCATGGCAAGATCTGCCGTTTAATTTGACATTGAGCGCCAATCATAATCAGAATACACAGTTAAAGGAGTTTAATATTAATCTGCCCACTTTAGGATTTACCATGACCACCATTTATCCTTTTCGCAGAAAGGAAGCTGTAGGGGAATTGAAATGGTATGAAAATCTCGGTATTGGCTACAACCTCGATGCAAAAAACCAGTTTTCATTTAGTGATTCCACAGGTCACCCACGCCTTACCGAACAAATACAAAATAATCTTCAGTGGGGCGCTCACCACAGGGTGCCGATAAGCCTTTCATTGCCGCAAATGGGTGTTTTTCAATTGTCGCCTTCCGTAAGTTATGATGAAACCTGGTATCAAAGCAAGGTGGCATTCAGTTGGGACAGCACATTCAAGAAGCTTGACACCTCTATCAACAAAGGATTTTATACGGCGAGGCAGATGTCTTTTGGGCTGAGCATTTCCACCCGCATTTTTGGGATGATAACCTCAAAAAGTAAAAACTCTTTTATCCAGGCCATCCGCCACGAAATCAGGCCTACCTTTGGCATCAGCTATCAGCCCAATTTTAATAGCAAAAATTATTATACCACCATCATCGATACCACGGGCAGAAAGGAGATTCTCCCCTATTTTCCTACTACCTACAATTTAAACGGGCCTTACACCAATGGACGCTTTGGAGGTTTTAATTTCGGGTTGGAAAATAATCTCTCCATGAAGGTGCGTGACAAAAAAGACACGGGCAATGCGTTGAAAAAAATATCACTGATTGATGCATTCAGCATTAATGGAAGCTATAATTTTTTCCCGGTTGACTTTCGTCATTTCTCCAACATCTCGGCGGCAGCCTCCACTAACCTGTTCAACAAAATAAACCTGACTACCAGCGCCAACTTTGACCCTTATGAAGTAGACAGCACAGGGCGCGACAAAGACCTTTTGGTTTGGAAAAGAAAGCCGATTTCATTAGGAAGATTAACCAACTGGAATCTTTCCTTATCAAGTTCTTTCCAGGGAGGCAATAAGAAAACCGGCGAAAAAGCCGGCGTGAAGCCCGATGAAAATGCCGCAGACCAGGCCTTGTACGGGCAGGACCAATACAACAGCGACTTGGCTTACATCAGGAATAATCCCGGCGAATTTGCGGACTTTAATATCCCATGGTCTGTAAATCTTTCGTTTGCATTAAGCTATTTAAAATCCTTTGATGTAAAAAGCCAAAGCTTTATCGGCGCATTTACACAAAACATGCAGTTTGGAGGCACGTTAAACATCACACCAAAATGGCAAATGGGTATGCAGGGTTATTTGAACATTTCATCCGGAAAAATTGAACCGCTCAGCATGTCTATTTCGCGCGATCTGCATTGCTGGCAAATGTCTATCAGCATCACACCCCTTGGCCTTTACCGGTATTACAGCATCAATATCAGCCCCAAATCGCCCCTCCTTCGCGACCTAAAAATTAACAGGACGCGGTCTTTTAACACCGGCCTTTAATAATCGAAAAACTGTAAAGTCTTAAGTGTGCTTCAGATTGCTTTTGATATATTTTATCCACGTGCGGATAAAATAAGCATTGTTGGCATTCGTCAGTTTCGCATCACATAGATGCATCATCTTTCTGACACCTTCACAATCGGCTGTCAGAATATAATCGAACCGTGTGCCCGAGGCCAGTTTAAAAGCGCGCCCTTTGAATTCAGCGCAACCTGCTTTGAAATTGGTGGCGGCCGCATTACTGTTTTTTTCGTTGAGAAGGTTTTCAATTTTTTGCAAAATTTCCAAAAACTGCGGAAGTTCTTTCACCTCAACAGGAAAGAATTTTTTATACTTTTCCAAATCGGTTAGATGGTTGGTATAAACTGCCGGCTGGGCAATAGCTTCATCAAGCAGTATGTATTTTTGAGCACGCGTCGCTGAAGAAACGCATAAAATGGTCAATAAAAGAAAGTATTTCATAATTCCGGAACAATAATTATTCAAATAAACTTCGGTGCCTTAATTTTTTAATAAAAAAGCAAAAGCACTATATCAGGCAACATATTTATATTTTTAGTTGCATCGGGTTGAAAATATTTTAGACTTTACATTGCTTTAATTTGAGTTAGTTTTTTCTCATCGCCACAATGCATGCTGATTTTTTTTAATAAACGACGATTTGCGGCGGCTTATTTTACAAATAATAAAATAAAAAGCTGGCGGCTTTAGCAACAATCCGGAGATATGAAAATTACTCCCCGGCTCTCCATATAAATCCTGTTTATTTGTCCCTTTACTGATCCAGAATTCGACTTACATAATTTTCTTTGCTTCGTAATTAATTGCCTCAAGCACAATGTTATGCAGCGAAGCATTGGCATTATTAATCAGGTAATCAATGATATGTTTGTTAAGGTCGATACCCGATGCCTGCGGAGGAAGCGTTGCGGCTAATTGATTGATGATATAAATGTTTTGTTCTTTCAAATTGTTAACCGCACGCCACACTTCGGGCGAAACATAAATTTGCTGGCTGATATTGTAATCATATTCCTGTTTGATGGAATCGATTAAAGACATTTGCATTTGCCTGCACGAAAGACCCGGATTATTTTGCCGGGATAAAAGGTTTTGCAAAGCAATTCTCTCAGTCAACAAAGTAATTCTTTCATACGCCTGCAGCCTCAGCCGTATGGTATCTGAATCGGTATTTTTGTGCGCTTCTACCTGTTTTTTCAAAGCTGAAAATTCCGTCAGAATCCACACGAAAGCTAACAACAGCACGAATAAGAAAATGGTAATTACCGTTTCAAATGTTGACATATTGATAAATTAAAGACAAAAATAAACATTCCACTTCTAAGGTTGTATTTTTGAGGAGTTAATAAAATTCGATAGAAACACTTCTTTAAACGGCCATTTTGTAAAATAATTATGGAAACAAAATCATCACCGGTGCGCCTCACCCACTCAGCAGTAGAAGAAATCAAAAAGCTGATGGCAACATCGGCAAATGACAATAAATACTTACGTATAGGGGTAAAAGGCGGCGGTTGTTCAGGGATGTCTTACCTGTTGGGATTTGAAGAAAAAACAGAAAAAGACGAAATCTTTATTATAAATGGAATTAATTGCATCATCAATCCTGCTCATTTGCTCTATTTAAATAATATGGAAATAAACTGGGAAGGCGGCTTAAATGCGCGGGGCTTTTCTTTTTCCAATCCGAATGCCAGCACCACCTGCGGATGCGGCAGTTCGTTTGGCGTGTAGTCAAAAACCGTCCAGTAAAGGCATAAATATTTGTAATTTTTATTACCAAGTTTTCAAATAACACTGAATTTCTTCGTAAAGAATTATCATTTACATTAGATTTGCAGCCAAATTAGCGGGTAGTGGCGCAGCCCGGTAGCGCACACGTCTGGGGGGCGTGGGGTCGCAAGTTCGAATCTTGTCTACCCGACTTTTTATCTTTTAGTATTTTACTCATCTTTACCGAAAATTTACCTGAAACGCTTTACTGGAAAGCGTTTCAGGTTGTAATCGGGAACGAGTTATATAAAGTAAAATGTCGTAAAATAATGTAAAGTAAGAAAAAAAAGGACAAGGAAAAGCGCAATATTTTGTTCGCATGTAGTATATTTGGATGACTTAAACATGCATATGAAATTCAATATTCGCTTTAATCTTTTTGCCCCCTCTGCACCAACAGCACAAAA